>CAVYKV010000001.1:0-3678163 GCA_963769255.1 uncultured Actinomycetota bacterium
TGTTTACGGCGGGCTTCGGCGGACTCTGGTGAACTATCACGGCAGGTCAGCGAGTTATCCACACGCTGGCGGACGGGTGCGAACGGCGGCGTCCGCGGGATAACCGCGGGATGAGGACGGGTGACGCCGGCCGCTCCAAGCGCCACTGCTGAGCACGGACCTCGGGCGGTGATGAGCGACCGGGGATGAGTGGAATCACGCCCAACTGCGTCGACGCTTCCAACACGGCCTCGTCGTCGCCGAGTGAGACGCCGTGATCTTCAGCAGTCACGCAACTGAGTTGTTCGTCTCCGCTGCGACCACCTCGCCGCTGACCACGCTCGCAATCTCCTGGGCGATCTCATCGATGGCGTAATCCGCCGTTCTCAACGCCACCTTGTCTGCAAGAGAAGGACTTGCGCAGATCACCTCATCCTTGGAAATGTTGTGCCACAAGGGCAAAAGGACCTGCTTCCCCGAGACCGCCATGGTCACCAGGCCATCCAGCTCGTACTGCGGCCAGCTCTTAGCGAAGAACGGTCTCGACAGTACGACGACGCCGAACCTCGACCGGGCGATCCCCGCGTCGATCTTGCGACGCAGGCTGTCGCCGATTCGAAGCTCAAATTCGTCGTACCACACCGAGAGACCATGGTTCTGAAGCGCTATCGCGAGGGGCCGCACTACCTCATCTTTGTCCTCGGTGGCGTGGGAAATGAAGACGTCGAACTCGCGCTCCACATCCGCTGCGTCACTGGAACCCAGGAGGTTGTCCGCGATGCCCTCCAGGTCCGGGCGACGTTGACTGATGGGCCGCAGCGGCGGCAGCGCTCGCAGCGCATCACCATTGATCACCCGAAATCCGGCTCTCGTTGAATTCCGCAGCCCGATGGTGTCCACGACGGCATACCAGCGACCGCTGCTTGGGATGGCAATGCGGACCGGCGACTCCTTGGCTAGGCCGCCGTGGTAACGGTGGTCCTGACCTCGCTTGTACCGGTCGAAGTTGCTCGAATCTAGGAGACGGACATTTGCGCCGCTGGTGAGCGTGACCTCAAGAATGTCGCCGCGGTTGCGGTGCCCAAGGTCCGAGTGGATGAACTGCCACTGCATAGCTTCTCCTTCGATCGGAGCGGCGTCGCCTTCCCTTTGTGCTTCGAGTTTATCGCCGCACGAACGTATGTACGGGATGGCCATTGCCGCGCCTTGACAGACACGCTACGGCTGCCCGACCCGGCCGAGCTTGCCTTCGATCAGTTCCGCCTCGGTGTAGTCGAGACCGCGCCCGGTTGAACGGATCGCCTCGGAGTATTCGAACGCCTGTCCCGAGGTGATCACCCCGCTCGCGATCCAAAGATGGAGGACCTTATGCACGCTCCGTGGGCGGACGCCGTTGTTGTATGCCGCTACGCGAGCGTCATAGTCCTCAATGATCGCCTGGATACCAATTGGGCCGCCCACGACGATCAGTGCAGCTTCGGCGTAGTGCTGAAGCGGGTGCGTGACCGGTCGACCGGCCGCGATTATGCCCGGAAGATGCGTTGGCCTCCTGACGCCCGGCATCGTCGTCAAGCACGATCGGATCTCCCAACCATGCGAGGTCAGCAAGCGTCGCCTTGGCCAGGCGACCGACCTTGGCGTCTCCCCGAAGATGCTCTAGTTCATTCACTACCTGAAGTATGTCTTCGCCGATCCTCCGAATCTGGAGACCGCCAGATTCCAGAGTCCGGCATCGACAGCGAGCGTCAGCAGGCCGCCGGTGTCAAAGAGGGTCGGGGGCGTTTGACGGGTACGCGGCGGCGTGCGCCGCCGTGCCGGAAAGTCCAGGCTCACACGACGAACTCATCGTCGCTCGTGACCGGCGCCTCGTCGAGGCTCGTCAGTTCACGATAGAGGTCGTCGTCGTCGGAGCGCTCCAGCAGGCCTGCTATCGGGGCAAGGCCGACGCGGCGCTCGCCGAATGCATTGATTGCGACCCGTTGGAGACGTGCTGGTGGCCTCACGCGTTCGGGCGGGTTGAGCACAGCTCGCGCTGCGTCAGTCTCGGCGTAGGTCCGCACGAGGTTGTTGACGCCGAGCGCGCAATGCTTGGCCCTCCTCGAAGCTAAGTAGGCCGAGCTCGTTGAGCTGGTAGACGAGCGCGGCGAGGCTCACCTGGAAGTGGATCATCAAAGCAACGACACTGGCGGCCGACACGGGGGGCGTTTCCTGACGGAAGCGAAGCATTGCCTTGATCCCCGGTTCGGGCATGAGGAAATGCGCCGCAAAGGCGTTCGCTCGCTGCTCCACCACGTTGTCCTCGAACATCGCCGCGTGGTCCTCGCCGATGACTTCGCGGGTGTCGTCGAGCAGGTGGTGGGCAAGCTCGTGAGCGAGGGTGAACCTGACGTGCCCCGCAGGGAAGTCGGAACTGGCCAGGATCAGGTTCACGCCGCCACCGTGGACGCACAATCCGTCGGCCTCGGTGCCCAGCGGCGACAACGCGACGTCGACGCCGAAATGCGACTCGATGAGATCGGGAAGGTTTCCGAGAGCGTCGACGCCAAGCTCAAGGTCGGCGCGAGAAGCCGCTGCTAGCTCGCGACCCTGTCGCTTCGCTGTTGTCTTCGAGCTCACGCTCCGCCTGCCCAACGCTCGCCCCTTGGCCAAGAGAGCCTCGGCAGCTGTTGTCGGAGTCGCAGCAACTAGGCCGGCGACTTCGGTGAGCGTGTCATCGATCTCCACAAGCTGACGCGCCCGCCGGTATGCGTTGCGGAGAGCACCCTCGGGGGCGTTGGCTGCCAGACGGGCTGCACAGGCAAGCTTGGTGCGCTCGGGCATGCCCAAGAGCGCGCGAGTGCTCAAGCCGAGAGCGGACGCGGCAAGCGCGACCCTCGCTGATGTCCAGCCGGCGACGGCCGGATTCGATCTTGGACACCTGCGTCTTGTCCAGGCCTCCGAGTGCGGCGCCGAGCTGTTCCTGGGTGATACCCGCGCGGCGTCGGGCCTCGGCGACCCTACGACCGACCTCATCGACAATCACCTCTCCCGTCATGCCAACTAGTGTACGGCACAGTTGCGATGATCGCAACCCTAGCGGCTGGGTCATGACGGTCAGCCCGGGACGATTTGCCGAGTGCGACCACGTCGAGCCGACGAGTCTTCATAGCGTGTACGAGCCACTCGGAACTCGCGTGAGTGCTTCACCCTCGAAACACAAAGGTCTGTCCGACTGGCCCCGCTCCACTCGCCGATCCAATAAGTATACGGTATAGTTATTGGATGGGCCGGCGGTCGATCGACGACTCTTCCCGCGTTCGTGCGGAGTTGCTCGCTGCCCTGCTCTCTGGCGTGAGAGACCAACGGCAGCTGAGCGTTCAAGACCTCTCGACGGCATCAGGAGTGCACTACGAGACCGTCCGCTCGCTCCTTGCAGCGAAGAGCGCTGGCCCGAGCTTCTTCATCGTGGCCGATTTGGCACGAGCGCTCGAACTGCCACTCGATCAACTCGACGCCAGGACGAAACCATGAGGCCGGCTGCCACGTCAATACAACGAGCTTTCAAGTTCGCGGGCTCCGTGTCTGCCGAGCGGAGAGTCGGCACTGCGCGGCTTCTGTTCTTTGCCGACTTACGAGAGGAGGAAGTTGCCCGCCGGCTTCATGGCGGCATAGGTGCGATCGTCGACCGCGGCGTGATCAATGCGCTCTGGGAACTGCCAGAGGAATTGGAGTTCCCGCGAGAATCGGTACCCGATTGGGTGCTCAAGCGACTAGGCGGATTGCGTGCGGTCGAGATCGGCGACGTGGTCCGTAGGCGCGTGTGCCCACCACTCGCAATCCATGGTGCTGCGGCAGTTGGGCGAAACCTGGCGCGTCTTTTGGAGGCTCTCGGACCACTGTCTTCCGTTTGCCCTACAGCTGCCGTCATCACCGGCATCGAGCCGCCAGCGGATGACCCAGCGCTCCTGAACGCCCGTCTCTTCGGCGTCGCTGTTGGCGTCGGGTCGCGCGACAGCATTCGGGTCGTGAGCCAGCCTGAGGCCGCCTTTAGACCCGACGTCGGCGCATACCAGTGGCATCTAGCAGAGCTGGTTTACGCAGAGATAGCTGAGACGTCAGTTGTCAAGCGCTGACCACGCGAGGAGTTGCCTCGAAGGAGCGATCTGTCGGCGAGCGCGAACACTCAGAGCATCCGCTTCATAAACAGCTTGTTTGCACAGAGAACGGAACGAAGCCGGCCTCTCGGCCGGTGACCGCTCGAGCACGGCATCGATCGCGGTCTGGATGGCCAGGCGGTTGTGCACCCGAGCGTCCGCGGTTGTGCTGACGTCATTGAAGCGGCTGAGACGGGAGCCCAGGCAACAGGCCAAATCGCACGTTGGAGCAGCGTCCCGCGGAAGTTGGTCAAGGAATGACCCAAGCTTGAAGCTCAGCAATGCCGGCACGAAAACGGACGGCGTGCGATCACCTGACACGCCGCCTCCCGACTTTCCAGGCGGAACGACGTGACGAACCGCGGTCGAAGTCCCGATTGCACCCTGGCGCGCTCCGTTCGCCACGGCGCCGAGCACGCCGAGGTCGCTTCGCAGCAGGACGAGGTCGGGTAGCTCCCTGGACAGGGTCACAAGACCCTCGACCGCCCCGGCGCCACCAAGCGGATCATTAGGATCGGCGAGCGCAAGAGCGACGGGTCTGTGTTCGCGGATCAGCTCATCTACCACGAACGGGGTGTCCGAAACTAGCCAGGCCGAGTGCAGCGCGAGAGACAAGCGCCCGCCACCAGCGTCGTCCAACCATCGGCGCTCGGAGCAGATCGCTTGGCGGAGGACACGACGATCGCCCGCGGGAACGAAGCTGCCGGGGCTGATGCGCTCGGCCACTGCCAACTCATTCTGGATGTGAGTCCAGCGATCGCCGAACAGGGTCTGGTCCGACTCGACACTTTGCCGTTCGTACACCGCGGGGTCGAGCCAAAGCCGCCCCTGCCATCCCAGCTCCCGCAATCGGAAGGCGGTTTGCACACCGTGGTCACCGCGAACCACGATTCCGTCGCTGGCCTCGGCATACAGGCGAGACTCCACTGGACCCAGCGACGCCGACAGATACCAGACGACGTCACCTACTCTGACGTCGAAGTTCGATGTAGACAAATGTAAATGCTGATCGAAACCAGGAGCGCGCGCCGGTCGAAAACGGGAGCACTTCGGTCAGAAGCTAGACGGCAGCCCGCGGGTTGTCCACAGGCTCTGGCATTACCTCGACGGCCGGGTCGGTGACTGCGGCGGCGACTTGTTCGGCTACGGGATCGTCGTGCTTGGGCTGGCGCCGGCGACCACGTGACTTGGCGTCGGCCAGCCGGTAGCTCTCGCCCTTGGTCTCGATGATCCTGCAGCGGTGGGTGAGCCGGTCGAGCGTCGCCCCCGTGAGCCGCTCGGAGCCGAGCACTTCTGTCCAGAGCTCGAACGGCAAGTTGCTCGTCACGATGAGGCTCGTGCGCTCGTAGGCGGTCGAGATGACGTCGAACAACAGCTCGGCACCGACCTTGGAGGCCGGGACGTAGCCCAGTTCATCAAGCACGAGGAGGTCCAACCTCGCGAGCTGCGCCTTCAGGCGGAGGAAGCTCAGCTCGTTGCGGGCCTCGATGAGAGCGGTGACGAGCTCGGTCGTGCGGAAGAACCGAACCCGGTAGCCCTTGGCGCACGCCTCTGCCGCCAGGGCCGTCGCCAGATGGCTCTTGCCCGTGCCGGGGTTCCCGATCATCAGCAAGTTCTCCTTCTTGTCGACGTACTCACAGCGCGCCAGCTCGGCGATCAGCATCTTGTTGACCGACGGGCGCGCCGCGAAGTCGAAGTTCTCGAGCGTCTTCAAGGTCGGGAACTTCGCCGCCTTGAGCCGCCGGTCGGCTGCCCGCTTCTCCCTGTCGAGCAGCTCGAGCTCGGTCAGCTGTAGGAGATAGGTGAGGTGGTCGACGTTGTCGGCAGCGCACCGGGCGGCCACCTTCTCGCACTCGGCGGCCACCGTCGGCAGGCGTAAGGCCTTCAGGTGGTGGTGGATGAGCACCATGGACTTCGATTCGAGGGACTTCATGTCCTTCCTTTCTCCTCACGGCGCGACCTGCGCCGAGGACGCTGCGGTGACGGTGGCCTCGGGCGCTCAGGCGGTGAGGGACCGGTAGGCCGTCAAGTCGGGTGCCTCGACTGCCACCTCTTTCAGGTGTGGCCGGCCGTCGAGGCTGAACAGCCCGATCGGCACCTCGGTGCGGTGCCCGAGGATGCAGGTGACGGCGTCGGCGCCCGTCGCCCCGATGCTGAGTGCTTCGATGACCGCACCGGCGAGCTCGCCCATGGAGGCCCGCTCCAGCAGTCGGAGCACCTTGATGAACTCCCGAGTGCCGCTGTGCCCGAGGTCGGCCTCGAGGCGCCGGCGGAGCACGAGGAGGCATCCGGGCAGCTGCACGCCCTCGAGCGGACGGGCGAAGTCGAGCGCACCGGGCTTGTGTTCCAACAGTGCCAGGTAGTGGCGGAAGTCGAAGAAGACGCCCTCTTTGTCCCAGCTGCGCACATGGGTGGCCACGACGTCTGTGCCACAGAGGATGCGGACCTCGTCGATCCCACCCAGGCAGGTGACGCCGTGGTGGGCGAAGGCGGTCGGCACCGAGTAGTCGTTGCGGTCGAAGCGGACGAGGCTGAGCGAGTTCGCCGAGCACTGCTCGACCCGGCGCACCTCGAAGCGCGACGGCGGGAGCGCCACCATGGCGGCCCGGTCGGCCTCGAGGAGCACCGCCTTGGTCGCCGTCTTGCCGCGCACCCGGCGGAACAGGTCGGCGTAGCAGGCCGCCGCCAGGTACTCGTTCAGCGCCGCGAAGGAGGCGAACGACGGGACGGGGACCAACAGGTTGCGCCGCGAGTAGCCGACATGGGTCTCGACGTGGCCCTTCTCGTTGCCCCTCCGCACCCGGCAGAAGTGAGCGTCGAACAAGAAGTGGCTCTGCAGGCGTAAGAACTCCCGCGTGAGGTCACGTTCTCGCCCGACGATCTTCTTGACCGCGATCGAGGTGTTGTCGTAGCTGATGCGCACCGGCACGGCGCCATAGAAGGAGAACGCCGACTCGTGCCCGGCCTGGAAGGTCTCGGTGCACTCGCGCGGGTAGGCAGAAACGAAGTAGGCGTCGGAGTACGGCAGCGTCATCACCGCCAGGGCCACCTTCTGCTCGACGCCGGCGACGATGACCGTCGCCTCGCCGAAGTCGAACTGGGCGTGCCCGGGCGGGTGGCTGAGCGGGACGAAGACCTCCTTTCGTCGCAGTCGTTCTCTGGCCACCGCCGCCCGCACCTGCGAGGAGCAGCCGGTGTAGCCGTACTCGTCCCGGAGCCGCTCGTAGATGCGCCGGGCCGTGTGGCGCTGCTTTGGCGGCGCTGTCTTGTCGGCTTCGAGGATCTCGTCGATGACGCCGAGGAACTGGCCGAGCCTCGGCTTCGGTCGGGCGGCAGTCTGTCGGTAGCCGGGCGGCTCGGAGTTGGCGAGGATCTTCTCGAGCGCCTCCGATCCGATGTTGTAGTCGCGCCTGATGGAGCGCTTCGAAGCACCCTCCACCAGCACCTTGCGGCGGATCTCAGTCCATTCGTTCATGTCGGAACGCACCTTTCTCCCGTCTTCTCGTCCGGCTGCAGGTGTGAAGCCTGCGATGCGGGGCGAGGAAGACCAGGGATGGTCAGGTGCTCCCGTTTTCGATCAGCGCGACTGGGTCAGCAAGTGCTCCCGTTTTCGATCAGCGTTTACAGTGCAGGACGGCCTCACCGTCGTCAAGATCGGGATACTTCTTCGCCGCCACGGCGTCGAGGTCCCGCATCGCACCCTCGCCCGCTTCGCCGTCGAGCGCTGCGGTGCCGGCCGGCGAACGACGACGGTGCGGGTCGACGACCCGCCTCCTGCTACCGAACTCCAGGTCGACTTCGGCCGCCTCGGGCTTGTTCCTGATGGCGAGCGCCGCAGGGTCTGCTGGGGTCTCATCTTCACGGCGTGCTACAGCCGGCACCAGTTCGTGTGGCCGACGTTCCGCCAGGGCACCGAGGATGTGATCAAGGGCTTCGAGTCCGCCTGGTGGTTCTTCGGGGGTGTCTTTCCCGTCGTAATTCCCGACAACATGAAGTCCATCGTCATCGAGGCCGAGAACACCGCTCCTCGCTTCAACGACGTGTTCCTCGAGTACGCCCAGTCGAGGGGCTTTCTCGTGGACGCCGCCAGGGTGCGAACGCCGACGGACAAGCCCAGAGTGGAACGAGTCGTGCCGTACGTGCGGAACAACTTCTTCGCCGGTGAGACCTTCGCCGATCTCGCCGACTGCCGCCAGCGCGCTGAGATTTGGTGCACAGAGACAGCCGGCATGCGCACTCACGGCACCACCCAGTGCCGGCCGGCCGAGGCCTTCAGGCTCGAGGAGCTGTCCGAGCTGCTGCCGCTTCCAGGCAGCGCCTTCGATATCCCCTTCTGGTCAGAACCGAAGCTGCACCGGGACTTCCACGCCGAAGTGAACCGGGCGCTCTACTCGGCCCCCCACCGCTACGTCGGCCAATACCTGAGGGCGAGACGGGACTCGACGACGGTGAAGCTGTACTTCCGCGGCGAGCTCGTCAAAGTCCATCCACGCATGGCGCCCGGCCAGCGTTCCACCGACCCGGCGGACTACCCCACGGGAAAGGAGATCTATGCCACGAGGGACGTCGACAAGCTCAAGTGGGTGGCCGAGAGCCACGGCGAGGCGATCGGCCGGTACGCCGCGGCCATGCTCGACACACCGCTTCCGTGGACCAAGATGCGACAGGTCTACCGGCTCCTCGGCCTCGTGAAGAAGTGGGGGGCTGGCCGCGTCGAGCAGGCCTGCAGCCGGGCCCTCGAGGCCGAGGCGGTCGACGTCAACCTCGTCTCTCGCATGTTGGAACGCGCCCGTGAGGATCTCGGAGATGGCCCGGCGCCGCCACCGGTCGTCATCCAGGGCCGCTTCTCCCGTGATGCCTCGGAGTTCGCCACGACCAAGGTGGCGGGACGATGACCGCCCCGGCACCGAGCGTCTCGCACGAGGTCCGCTCGCTCATGCGCACACTCAAGCTCGGGCGTCTCCTCGACACCCTGCCCGAGCGCCTGGCGCTCGCCCGCAATCACGAGCTCAGCCACATTGAGTTCTTGGAGCAGCTGTTCTCCGACGAGGTGCAGCGCCGTGAGGGCGACTCGGCTGGCAGACGGGCGCGGGCTGCCAAGCTCGATCCCACGATGACTCTCGAAGCCTGGGACCAAGGTGCCAAGATCAGCTACGACCGGGCGGTGTGGTCAGAGCTCGTGTCGCTGCGCTTTGTCGAGCAGGCACGCAACGCCTTCATCCTCGGGCCTGTCGGGGTCGGAAAGACCTTCCTTGCCACCGCCCTTGGCCACATCGCCTGTCGCCGGCGCGTCGGCGTGCACTTCGAACGGGCCGACCGGCTCCACAAGCGGCTGAAAGCGGCTCGTCTCGACGCCAGCTACGACGCCGAGATGCGAAAGCTCATCGGCGTCGAGCTGCTCTTGATCGATGATTTCGCACTGCAGCATCTCGACGCCGTCGAGACCGCCGACATCTATGAGATTTGCGTCGAGCGGCACCACTGCGCAGCCACCGTGCTCACCTCCAACAGGGACCCGAGTGAGTGGCTGGCATTCATGGCCGATCCGCTCCTCGCACAGTCCGCAGTCGACCGGTTGAAGAGCGCCGCCTGGGAGCTCGTCATCGAGGGTGAGTCGTACCGCCAGCACGAGAAACCGACGATCGGCGAGGCCACACCGTCTCCCTCTGTCACGCGCCGTCGTCGGCGCGCTTGACAATCCGACCGGCGCACCGAGATCATCTCGCCAGCCGGTCGGTGGACGCGAGGTGGTCCCATGCTTCTGGCAACGAGGGTGGTCCCATGGGACTGGCAAGCGACAGTCCGACCTCTTGGACCTAACCAGCGGGTATGGGGGACAGGTGGTTCTTCGCTCCGAAGCTGCCCACGCCCTGGTGGCGACGGTCAACAATCGGCGGTCTTTCCAGACAGGCACGGCCATCCCCGGAACCTGCGCTGCTGTGAGGATTAGTATCCCCGCCACCCCGCGGGGCAAGATGTCATGATCTCAGTGGTTCAATGAACACGAGGAGTCTGATGTACCGCGTCCAAGTGTCTGAGGTGGTTGGCAGACCCGTAGCCCAGACCAGACCAGTGGGACAGCGTTGCCGTGAAAAGCTCGAGGCTGTGTTGGCTGACGCGCCCGAGGACGAGGTCGTCGTCGTTTCCTTCGTTAACCTCGATGTGATGTCGGGATCCTTCACCGACGAGTTTCTCGGCAAGGTCGTCACCGCGAGGGCAGCTGGGCTTACCGGCAAGTCCCCTTTGCTGCTGACCGACCTCAACGAGGACACAGCCGAGGAGGTCGACCTGTGCCTAGGTCGGCGCAAGATGCCCGCTGTTTGGGTGCATGAGGGCACGGCCAGTCTCCTTGGTGGTGACGACGCTCTGAAGCAGACGTTCGCTGCAGGCGTTCGCCTCAACGAGTTCCGCGCCAGTCAGTTGGCCGAGGAGTTGGGCACCACCCCTCAGAACGTGAACAATCGGCTCAAGCGTCTCGTCGATGCCGGCGCGCTTGTGCGCGCTCGCCACGACCCCTCATCGGGCGGTCGGGAGTTCCTCTATCGGGTTCCCGATGTGCCCGGAGGGAATGTCTCATCGCTGCAAGGTGCGCTGAGTTAGTTCAGTTTCGCCCGAGTGAAGGCACGTCGCGGGCGTCCCCGTAGCTTACGGCTCCGCGGCGTATGGGCGCCGTACAGCCTTGGTGAACGGCGGGACAAGCTGAGATAATGACTAGCAGAGCAGCGGCTTGAAGCAGTCATACTGCTTCAGCGAGTTCTAGGACACGGACCAGATTTGTCGGAGGGTATGAATAGTGTCCCAGGCCCTCCGCCAGATCCTTATTCAAACCCAAGCGTTGAGTAATAGGGAATAGTGCCGTCCGAACGGCTCTGCCCCTGTTTTGCTTCCGACTCGGCGAGCCAGCGCGGACGACCGTCAACCCAGTCGCGACTGTCGTCGCCATCCATCGTCACAACTTGTACGCGGTCGCCCAGCGGTTCCGTCGCACGGACGCAAGCTTCGACTACCGCCGTGCGACTCGCTCCTCGCAGAGGTTGTCCCGGTCGTCGTGGAATTTGAGGTGGCGGTCCCCCGCCTGAGACCTGCCAGCTGGTAGGTATCGGGCGTTCCGCTAAAGAACATCCGAGAGACAGGGGACCACCACCATGAAGAAGGACTACCAGACCGCCGCTCCCGCCGCGGCGATTGCCGTGCCCGACGTCGTCGCTGTGGCCATGACCGCTCTCGCCGAGGAGCTTCGCGAGGGCCTGCTCGCCCTCGCCGTCGGCGCCGAGCTGCAGGTCATGGACGCCATCTTGGAAGAGAGCGTCACCGCCCTCTGCGGCCCGAAGGGCCATCATGATCCCTCCCGTAGCGCTGTGCGTCACGGCCACGAGAAGGGCGCCGTCGCCCTCGGCGGCCGCAAGGTCGCAGTCCGACGCCCACGGACCATCCCCCCTCTAGCCGGACACCTCAACTAGGAGGTAGTCATGGCAGCAGTGACAGAGGAGGACCATCCGATCAGTCGTCGGCGTGGGCGCTATCCGCGCGAGTTCCGCCGTGACGTGGCGGCCCTCGTCATCGACCAGCGGCGCACCGTCGCCGACGTCGCCCGGGAGCTCGACCTCGTCGAGCAGACGGTCGGCAACTGGGTGCGCCAGGAGCGCATCGACCGGGGCGAGCGCGACGGCACGACGACGGAGGTGCGCGAGGAGAACGCCCGGCTGCGCCGGGAGGTGAAGCGCCTCACCCAGGAGCGCGACCTGCTCAAACGAAGTGTGGCCTTCTGGGTCAAGGAGCAGGACCGGTGAGCCGCTACCGGTTCGTCTCCACCATGAAGGCCGAAGGCTTCGCCGTGCAAGCGGCCTGCGAGGTGGCCGAGGTCTCCACCTCGGTCTACTACGAGTGGGCGGCTCGCACGGCGTCGGGACCGACGCCCCGCCAGCTCGAAGAAGCCCACCTCGTGAACGAGATGCACGACATCCACCACCGCCACGACGACAGCTACGGCAGCCCGCGCATGACGAGCGAGCTGCGCCGGCGCGGCTACTGCGCCAACCACAAGCGGGTCGAGCGGCTCATGGCCGACAACGGGATCGCCGCCGTCACCCCCCGCCGCTTCGTGCGCACGACGCTGCCGGCCAAGCTGGCCGAGCCCTTTTCCGACCTCATCGGCCGCGACTTCTCTGTCGGCGAGCCGAACCGCCGCTACGTGGGCGACATCACCTACATCCCGACCGAGGAGGGCTGGCTCTACCTCGCCTCCGTGCTCGATCTCGGCTCACGCCGCCTCGCCGGATGGGAGATGGCCGAGCACATGCGTTCGGAGCTCGTCGAGATGGCCCTCGAGCGGGCCGCCTGCCTACGCGGCTCGCTCGCCGGTGCGGTGTTCCACTCCGACCTCGGGTCGCAATACCTCTCAGGGAGCTACAGGGCCCTCTGCGAGCGTCTCGGGGTGACCCAGTCGGCTGGACGCGTCGGGACGGCTGCCGACAACGCCGCTGCCGAGTCCTTCTGGTCGAGCCTCAAGCGGGAGCTCGTCCATCGCTATCGCTTCGCCAGCCGCGAGGAGGCGAAGCGGGCCATCACCGCCTGGATCAACCGCTACAACGCCGTCCGCCTTCACTCCTCGATCGGCAACGTCCCGCCCGTCGAGTGGGAGATCAGCTACCGTCACCGGGAGCTTCAAGCCGCATAACGAACTGTCCGGCTGAGCGGGGGAAGGCCCCACGCGTGCGCGCCAGCGACGGCTCGGGCGAGGTTCAGGTGCCGGCCTATGAGCACTTCAGCTCCACGGAGGTGCTCGGCGAGATGGCGATGGAAAGGATGCTCGCCAAGCTGTCCACCCGCCGCTACGGCGTCGGCCTCGAGCCGGTCGGGGCGGCCGTCGAGGCGGCCAGCTCGGGCAAGTCCGATCCGCCGTCTCCCGCCGCTTCGTCGAGCGGACCGAGGCTGCCCTCGGCGAGCTCTTGGCCTCCGACCTGAGCGATCTCGATCTCGTGGCGCTCATGGTCGACGGCGTCCACTTCGCCGATCACCTCTGCGTCGTGGCATGGGGATCGACACGACCGGGGTGAAGCACCCGCTCGCTGTGGTAGAGGGTGACACCGAGAACGCCACCGTGGTGAAGGACCTCCTCGTGGGCCTTCGCGAGCGGGGCCTCGACACGAGCCGGCCGATCCTCGTCGTCATCGACGGCGCCAAGGCCCTCGACACCGCCGTGAAGGCCGTCTTCGACCATCCCGTGATCGCCAGGTGCCAGCTTCACAAGATCAGAAATGTCGAGTGCAGGCTGCCGAAGGACCTGGCGTCCACGGTGGGAAAGAAGATGCGGGCGATCTACCACTACGACGACGCCCTGCGGGCCGAGGCCGAGCTCGAAGACCTCGCTCGCCAGCTGCAAAAGGGACATCCGGGTGCCGCCGGCAGCCTTCGCGAGGGTCTCGCCGAGACCCTCACGGTGATGCGCCTCAAGGTTCCAGCGACGCTCGCCCGCACCTTGCGCTCGACCAATGCCATCGAGTCGATGATCGAGATCGCCCGCGACCACTCGAGCAACGTGAAGCGCTGGCGCGACGGCGAGATGGCGCTGCGTTGGTGCGCTGCCGGCATGGGCGAAGCCGCCAAGCAGTTCCGTCGAGTGAACGGTTTCTTGCATCTCCCGTGGCTGCGCACCGCACTGGATGCCTACATCGCCACCGGTGTTACACCTATCGACTACAACAAGGAGGACGCTGCCTGAGTATCACAGGGCCGCCACCGAAGTTCTACGGAACTCGGGACATCCTCACCTGCCTCGGCGGAAACCCCAACGCTGAAGGCTTGCCAAACGGAGACCTTTCGGCTTGCCGTAACTTGTCATTGATGAGAGGCAGAAGCAGCTCCACACCGGGTGGGGCGACCGTCACGAACTGCTCACCTCGGCTTCTCGCCATCTCGACGAGTTGGCGTAGCTCGGTGACACCGTGCGTGAAGTTCAGGTCCCTGTCGAGAGTCACGCGAGTCGCCTCTGGCAGCATCGTGGCTGGCACAAGCTGACCAGTGACTCGGCCGCCAGTGGTCGCACCATCGAGGAGCAAGGGCGAGGGGGCAATTGTTCGGTACGGCGGCAGCTCATCGTGTTCTCCGTAGCCCTTCAACTCCCCGCCGGCCCAATCTCGCAGACGTTCGCTTCCGGTAGCGCCACCTAGTGTGCTGTCCGGCTGAAAGCTCAGAAAATATTGGCGAAAGGGGAATTTCTGCCTGAGCGGGCGCGTTCTTCCCGACATGAGCCAACAATTGAGCACCGCCATGCCGACGAGAGGACGACCCACCGCCAGGATCGAGTTGAGCACGAGCGAACGCGAGACGCTCGAGCGCTGGATCCGCCGGCAGTCCTCCGCACAGGCGCTGGCGCTCCGGTCGCGCATCGTGCTGGCGTGTGCCGAAGGTCGCACCAACACCGAGATCGCCGAGCACGAGCATGTGAACATGGCAACGGTGTCGAAATGGCGCAACCGCTTTGCTCAAGACCGGCTCGAAGGGCTGAGCGACGCCCCCGTCCGGGGGCCGAGCGCACCGTCAGCGACGCCACCATCGACGCCGTCATCGTCGACACCTTGGAGACGACGCCTGGCGAGGACACGCACTGGTCCACGCGGGAGATGGCCAGAAGGCACGGCATCGGCAAGACGACCGTGGCCGAGATCTGGCGAGCCTTCGGCTTGAAGCCCTGGCAGCAGGACAGCTTCAAGGTCTCGCCCGATCCCCATCTCGTCGAGAAGGTGAGGGATCTCGTGGGCCTCTACATGAACCCGCCCGTGCGCCACGAGGCGCCCACTGACCGAGTGGGGTGAAAGGACCCACTCTTTGACCTGTCGCAGCAGGTTCTTGAAGCAGGGAGCAGCCTGATCCTAGAGACGTAGGGGAGGGTGGCAAGCAGCTCCGTCAAAGCCGGGACGGTTCGGTACTGCCAGACGGGCCGGGTTCGGCGAGCGAGACGGGAAGGTGTACGTGTGTAGGAACCAGTGGTCGAACCCCCTCAAGTCATGGAACCGGCTCCAATCTGGTGGATATGGGCCGGCGCGGCAGTGCACGTCTCGACGTTGGTTGTCGGGGTGACTCCGAAGCTGGTCAGGTGGGCCGGTGGGGAGGCCACGAGGAAGGCCTGCGGCGTACTCGTGGCGAGGCTGCAGGGGAACAGCTGGGCACCTCACCTGTCGATCGGTCAGTGAGTGAACGTGGGAACCATCCTCGGTCGCCCTCCCCTCCGCCCATCCAGGGCGGCGGCGGGCAGGCTCGTCGTCGGCTGATGGTCGGTGGATGGGACGGAGTCCCCGTAGTAGTCCGAGGCCGGGAAAGCCGGTCACATGGCGAAGGGGGACAGCATGATCGCAGTCGAAGTCCTGGAATGTCACGAGTGCGGCGGTGAATACCGTCGAGCCGTGGCCAGATCCTGATATGGCCTGGCTGCGGGTAGTGAGGATCCAGACCAAGCTGCACCGTTGGGCTACCGACGATCCTGATCACCGGTTCGATGATCTGTATAACCTCACATACGACCCCGCCGTTCTGGTTGACGCCTGGCAGCGGGTGAAGGGCAACCGAGGGGCTCGCTCAGCCGGGGTGGACGGGCAGACCGCCTATTACATCAAGGCTATCCGGGGCGAGCAGGCCTTCCTCTCGGAGCTACGAGATGAACTCAAGGCTCGGAGTTTCCAGCCGGCCCCAGTGCGGGAAGTGATGATCCCAAAGCCCGGAGGCAAACGCCGCCGGTTGGGCATCGCCACCGTGAAGGATCGGGTGGTGCAGGCCGCCCTCAAGACGGTGCTCGAGCCGATATTCGAGGCGGATTTTCAGCCATGCAGCTATGGCTTCCGTCCCGGACGCCGAGCCCAGGATGCCATCGCCGAGATCCATTATCTGACCAGCCGCTCTTATGAGTGGGTGGTCGAGGGTGACATCAAGGCGTGCTTCGACGAGATCTCACACTCCGCACTGTTGCAGCGGATGCGAGGCCGGATCGGAGATAGGCGTGTCCTGAGCTTGGTGAAGGCATTCTTGAAGTCAGGGATCCTCGGTGAGGACGACGAGCTTCGAGAGTCGAGTACCGGTGCCCCTCAGGGCGGGATTCTTTCGCCCTTGCTCTCAAACATTGCCCTGTCGGTCCTAGACGATCATTTCGTCCAGGCGTGGCAGGCGATGGGAGACTCCCACGCCCGCGAGTATCGCCGTCGCAAGGGCCTGGCCAACTACCGCCTCGTCCGCTACGCGGACGACTGGGTGGTCCTGGTGGCTGGGCAGCGAGCTGACGCTGAACGCTTGCGGAAGGAGGCGGCAAAGGTCCTTCTCCCCATGGGTCTGCGACTCTCGGAGGAGAAGACGAAGATCGTCCATATCGATGAGGGCTTCGACTTTTTGGGCATGCACATCCAGCGGCACAAGAAGCTGGGCGCGGACAAGCGCTTCGTGTACACCTACCCGTCACGGGCCGCTCTGGCGGCAGTGAAGGCGAAAGTGAGAGTCGCTTGCCGTGGGACCACGAACCAGTCGCTCTCCGAACTCCTGAAACGGTTGAACCCGATTCTGAGAGGATGGACCAACTACCACCGCCATGGGGCGGCGTCGAAGACCTTCTCCTACCTGGGTGCCTTCACCTGGCGCAGGGTGTGGATCTGGTTGCGCCACAAACACCCCAAGGCGACGGTCAAGGAACTGCGCAGGCGCTATCTCCCGGGATGGCACCCTCAGCAGGACGAGGTTCGGCTGTTCTACCCCGACACGGTGGCCATAGTCCGCTACCGCTACAGGGGAACAGCCATCGCCTCGCCGTGGGCGACGAAGGACATCGCCGCGTAGAACACCGTCGTGACCATGTGGAGAGCCGGATGCGTGGAGACGCGCACGTCCGGTTCGGGAGACGGACCGGGGAAACCGGCCGCTGGAAACAGCAGCACGGCGCCCCGGTCCGATCTCACGAGGCGGCCGCCGTCTTCGCCGTCGACGAGAAGCCCCAGATCCAGGCCATCAATCGCACCGCCCCCACCTTCCCGATGCTGCCGACCTCGCCGGAGCAGGCCACCCACGACTACATCCGTCACGGCACCCTCGACCTGTTCGCGGCCCTCAACGTGGCGAGCGGCACCGTCATCACCGACATCAGGAAGAGCCACACCCAGGCCGACTTTGTCGCCTTCTTGCACAAGATCGACCGCGAGGTCCCAAAGGAGCTCGCCGTGCACATCATCTTGGACAACCTCTCGGCCCACAAGGCGCCTGCCGCGCAGCGCTTCATTCTGCGCAACCGCCGCTTCCACCTCCACTTCACGCCGACCTACGGATCCTGGATGAACATGGTCGAGCGCTGGTTCTCGGCTCTTACGACAAAGAAGCTGCAGCGCTCCGCCCACCGCAACACGAGAGAGCTGGCCGCCGACATCTGTGCCTGGGCGGCCGATTGGAACAACGATCCCAAGCCGTTCGTCTGGCACAAGACAGCCGAGCAGATCCTCGAGCGGCTCGCCGGTTATTGCGCAGCCATCAACGAAGACGCCCGGCCATAGGGGCTCCGCCGCCACAGAAGCCATAGCTGAGACCTATTATGCTACGAATCAGTCGGACAGCACACTAGAGCGATGCACCGCCGTAGCAGCGTCGCAAGATCGACTGCCTCGTCGAGTGCGCCGGCCTGAATCTCCGCTAAGAGCTTCGGAGCGTTCAATCTCGTCATGCCCTACAGTTTGACCGAGGGCAGATCGGACGCTGCAGTCGACGCCGTTTGTCCCTGTCCATGAGGACGGCGGTTAGTGGGACCCTCGGGCCACTTGACAGCCCGGACGGTTGCTAGGTACAGCCGTTGGACGTCCGGCCAACGCGTGTCGGAGCACCGCCACCATCGAGCCGACGTACTCGGGGACGAGCCGGTGGTACTCGGCGTCGAACAAACGAGGACGGCGGTCGCGCGGTTGCAGGCTACCGGGACGTTCCACACAACGGCGATGCGCAGTAGGGCCTTCATCAAGTCGGCACTGCTCGACATGGCTCCGGGGGTAGGGCTCACACTCAGCGACGGTGAAGCGTCGATCCTGGCTGCTGTAATCGTGGAAGCTATCTGAAGCGATCGACGACGAGGCGGATGCAGAGGCCGGCGCTCGATTCCGTCTCCCTGGCAGCGAGAGAAACACCGCTGGTCCCGATCCGCGGCCGACCACATAAAGTGGCCACTTGACAACTCTCCGTCATGGGTGTTGGATGCAGCAAGCGGAGCTCCGGGGAGCCCTGTAAACGCTGATCGAAAACGGGAGCACTTGCTGACCCAGTCGCGCTGATCGAAAACGGGAGCACCTGACCATCCCTGGTCTTCCTCGCCCCGCATCGCAGGCTTCACACCTGCAGCCGGACGAGAAGACGGGAGAAAGGTGCGTTCCGACATGAACGAATGGACTGAGATCCGCCGCAAGGTGCTGGTGGAGGGTGCTTCGAAGCGCTCCATCAGGCGCGACTACAACATCGGATCGGAGGCGCTCGAGAAGATCCTCGCCAACTCCGAGCCGCCCGGCTACCGACAGACTGCCGCCCGACCGAAGCCGAGGCTCGGCCAGTTCCTCGGCGTCATCGACGAGATCCTCGAAGCCGACAAGACAGCGCCGCCAAAGCAGCGCCACACGGCCCGGCGCATCTACGAGCGGCTCCGGGACGAGTACGGCTACACCGGCTGCTCCTCGCAGGTGCGGGCGGCGGTGGCCAGAGAACGACTGCGACGAAAGGAGGTCTTCGTCCCGCTCAGCCACCCGCCCGGGCACGCCCAGTTCGACTTCGGCGAGGCGACGGTCATCGTCGCCGGCGTCGAGCAGAAGGTGGCCCTGGCGGTGATGACGCTGCCGTACTCCGACGCCTACTTCGTTTCTGCCTACCCGCGAGTGCACCGAGACCTTCCAGGCCGGGCACGAGTCGGCGTTCTCCTTCTATGGCGCCGTGCCGGTGCGCATCAGCTACGACAACACCTCGATCGCGGTCAAGAAGATCGTCGGGCGAGAACGTGACCTCACGCGGGAGTTCTTACGCCTGCAGAGCCACTTCTTGTTCGACGCTCACTTCTGCCGGGTGCGGAGGGGCAACGAGAAGGGCCACGTCGAGACCCATGTCGGCTACTCGCGGCGCAACCTGTTGGTCCCCGTCCCGTCGTTCGCCTCCTTCGCGGCGCTGAACGAGTACCTGGCGGCGGCCTGCTACGCCGACCTGTTCCGCCGGGTGCGCGGCAAGACGGCGACCAAGGCGGTGCTCCTCGAGGCCGACCGGGCCGCCATGGTGGCGCTCCCGCCGTCGCGCTTCGAGGTGCGCCGGGTCGAGCAGTGCTCGGCGAACTCGCTCAGCCTCGTCCGCTTCGACCGCAACGACTACTCGGTGCCGACCGCCTTCGCCCACCACGGCGTCACCTGCCTGGGTGGGATCGACGAGGTCCGCATCCTCTGTGGCACAGACGTCGTGGCCACCCATGTGCGCAGCTGGGACAAAGAGGGCGTCTTCTTCGACTTCCGCCACTACCTGGCACTGTTGGAACACAAGCCCGGTGCGCTCGACTTCGCCCGTCCGCTCGAGGGCGTGCAGCTGCCCGGATGCCTCCTCGTGCTCCGCCGGCGCCTCGAGGCCGACCTCGGGCACAGCGGCACTCGGGAGTTCATCAAGGTGCTCCGACTGCTGGAGCGGGCCTCCATGGGCGAGCTCGCCGGTGCGGTCATCGAAGCACTCAGCATCGGGGCGACGGGCGCCGACGCCGTCACCTGCATCCTCGGGCACCGCACCGAGGTGCCGATCGGGCTGTTCAGCCTCGACGGCCGGCCACACCTGAAAGAGGTGGCAGTCGAGGCACCCGACTTGACGGCCTACCGGTCCCTCACCGCCTGAGCGCCCGAGGCCACCGTCACCGCAGCGTCCTCGGCGCAGGTCGCGCCGTGAGGAGAAAGGAAGGACATGAAGTCCCTCGAATCGAAGTCCATGGTGCTCATCCACCACCACCTGAAGGCCTTACGCCTGCCGACGGTGGCCGCCGAGTGCGAGAAGGTGGCCGCCCGGTGCGCTGCCGACAACGTCGACCACCTCACCTATCTCCTACAGCTGACCGAGCTCGAGCTGCTCGACAGGGAGAAGCGGGCAGCCGACCGGCGGCTCAAGGCGGCGAAGTTCCCGACCTTGAAGACGCTCGAGAACTTCGACTTCGCGGCGCGCCCGTCGGTCAACAAGATGCTGATCGCCGAGCTGGCGCGCTGTGAGTACGTCGACAAGAAGGAGAACTTGCTGATGATCGGGAACCCCGGCACGGGCAAGAGCCATCTGGCGACGGCCCTGGCGGCAGAGGCGTGCGCCAAGGGCTACCGGGTTCGGTTCTTCCGCACGACCGAGCTCGTCACCGCTCTCATCGAGGCCCGCAACGAGCTGAGCTTCCTCCGCCTGAAGGCGCAGCTCGCGAGGTTGGACCTCCTCGTGCTTGATGAACTGGGCTACGTCCCGGCCTCCAAGGTCGGTGCCGAGCTGTTGTTCGACGTCATCTCGACCGCCTACGAGCGCACGAGCCTCATCGTGACGAGCAACTTGCCGTTCGAGCTCTGGACAGAAGTGCTCGGCTCCGAGCGGCTCACGGGGGCGACGCTCGACCGGCTCACCCACCGCTGCAGGATCATCGAGACCAAGGGCGAGAGCTACCGGCTGGCCGACGCCAAGTCACGTGGTCGCCGGCGCCAGCCCAAGCACGACGATCCCGTAGCCGAACAAGTCGCCGCCGCAGTCACCGACCCGGCCGTCGAGGTAATGCCAGAGCCTGTGGACAACCCGCGGGCTGCCGTCTAGCTTCTGACCGAAGTGCTCCCGTTTTCGACCGGCGCGCGCTCCTGGTTTCGATCAGCATTTACAAGCCCTGCCAGGGAGTGGGGGCAGCCATGCTGAGCTTGTTTTCGCGCGCGTCCGCGGCCGTTCGTAGCGGGCGGTCCCGCAAGCGGCGCCCCGACCATCGTCGTGCCCGAACTGCGTCGCGCTGGCAACTCGGCCTCGGTTTGCTGTTGCTCGCTGGCCTCTTGGCGATCATCCCGCCTTCGAGGAGGGCAGGCGCGGAGCTACGGTCCTCGCAGGCCACCGAGCTGTACGTGGCCATCGGCTCGCCCGCCGAACTCGAGGTGATCGACGGCGTCACGGGCGAGGAGGTCGGGTCGCCCGTCACCCTCGCCGACGAGCCGGAGGCGCTCTCCTACCTCTACGAGGAGCGCTCCGACGTGACCGAAGTCCTCATTGCCGAGGACGACGCCTTCCAGGAGTACGACCCGGCGACGGGGAGCCTCTCCTCGGCCGTCACCCTCGCCGAAGCCCCTTCGGCCATCGCCGAGGCGGACGTCACGACCTCGCAGGAGTACGCCCTCGTGCTCGAACCCTCGACTGACAAGGTGCAGGTTGTCAACCTGTCGGGCACGATCTCGGTTGTCCAGACCCTCTCACTCGGCTTCACGAGCGGGGACGACCCGAACGACATCTCCGTCAACACATCGAACGGCACCTATGCCTACGTCACCGACTCGGCGTCGCACCAGGTGGACACCCTCGAGTACGAATCGAGCGGCGGACCCTTCTTCGTCGACGCCACCTACGACGGAGGCTCGAACTTCGATCCCACGTCGATCGTCTACCTGCAGGCAGACACGGCCGTCTTCTATTCCAGCGAGAACAAGATCAACGAGAGCAGCGTCTCCTCCGGTACTTTCACGGCACCCTCGACGCTCATTCCCATCTACGAGACCGGCACCTCGTGCATCTCGAGCTACACGGCCGGACAGATCGCCTACGACCCGGGCGGCTTCTCGAGCGACCTCTACGTGCAGGAGGCGGGCTCCGACTACATCGCCGACATCAGCACGACCGACGACGACCTCGCCGACTGCATGACCGCCCCTAGTTTCGCCGCCGGCGCCGTGGCCTACGCGGGCGACGGGGCGATCCTTGCCGACGCCTCTTCGAGCAGTTCGACGCTCGATCTCATCGGCACGAACTCGGTCTCGACGGACGTCCTCGAGAACACCGTCACGCTGGCGGGGACGGCCACGGCCATGATTCCCCCGCAGGATCTCACCCTCGACCAAGAGGCTTACGTCGCCGAAGAAGCCTCCAACGAGGTGGCTCTCATCGACTTGGAGAACGACGTCGTCGACCAGACGATCTCGTTGCCGTCAGGGAGCGACCCGTACGACGTCGCCGTCAGCCCGAACGGCGAGTACGTCTACGTGGCCGATTACGGCACCAACGAGGTGTCGGTCATCGAGCCGAGCCTCATGAACACCCCGTCCAGCGACCTCGTGGCGAGCATCAGCCTGCCGTCAGGGGCCGAGCCGGATGCTCTTGCCGTTAGTCCTGACGGCGACCAACTTGTCGTGGACGACTACGGCACGGGGAAGGTCTCCGTCGTCGATACCAACCCGAACGACGGCACCTACGACACCGTGCTGAGCAGCCCGTGCGTTATGACCTCCTGCGCAACGTCGGCTGAGCCGAACGCCATCGCCTTCTCGCCGAGCGGCACGTACGTCTACGTCACCGACCATAACGGCGACATGTCCATCTTTTCGCAGTCGGGAGGCTCCTACACCCTTGCCGGCGAGCACGGGGCGCTCTTCTCCTACGCTCCCACCGGCGTCGCGATCGCCCCCAACGACCAGATCGCCTACGTTACCGACACCTCCTCCGGCGAGGACGGCTATCTCGACGAGTTCGACATCGACCCCGCCAACGGAGAGCTCGAAGCAAGCTCGACCGTGTCGGTGGGAGACACGCCCGGTGCTGTCGCTCTCTCTTCCGACGGCGACACCGCCTATGTCGCCGACCAAGCCACCCAGGACATCGGGGGTACCTCCGCCGACTACGTGGCCGTCGTCAGCCTGCCGAGCGGGACCGTCTCCTACGACGATGTCTCGTCCTCGGACACGCTCTCGCATATCGCTGTTACCCCGGACAGTGCGGACTTCGTGGCCACCACCCACGGCAGCCCTGCTGCCGCCTACCGGTGCGCCAGCGCCACCGGCGAGTGTTCGGGCTCGATCGACCTCGCCGACAACACATCCGGCCCTCTCTACGTCGCCGTGGGTCCGGTCTTCAACAGCCCGGTGACGAACTCCCTCGCCGGCTACGAGGACGACGTCAACCCCTCGGTGGCCGCCTCCAAGCAGATCGACATGGAGGACGGGGTCGACACGGCGAGCGGCAGCTACACGTTCAATCAGCACGACCTCTCGCTGCCCGACATCGGCCTCTCGCTCGACCTCGCCCAGGAGTACGACTCCTCCAACGCCGCGACGGACGGGGCCCTCGGCTACGGCTGGTCCTTCTCCTACGGCATGACGGCGTCACAGAATCCCGGACACAGCCAGCACGAACCCTTGCGCCATCGTCGTCACGCAGGAGAACGGCACGCCGGCCGTCTTCAATCCGCCGCCATGGACGACGTCCTGCCCCCCCATTACGGCTTCGTATCACTACCAGCCACCCACCTGGGAGCAGGCGACGCTCAGCGTGGTGAGCGACTGCAACGGCACGGACTCCTGCTGGGACATGACGCGGGACGGCAACACCCAGTACCTCTTCGACCAGACGACAGGCGACCTCGTCTCCGAGATCGACCCCAACGGCAACACGGTCTCGCTCGCCTACTCCTCCGGCAAGCTCTCGACGGTGACGGGCGAGAGCGGCGTCCGAAAGCTCAGCTTCACCTGGACGGGCAGCAACATCACCGAGGTGGAGGACTCGGCCGACCGGACGGCCGTCTTCGGCTACACGAGCGGCAACCTCACGAGCCTCACCCTCTCGGCCTCCTCGACGGGCGACCCGACGACGCACGAATGGGCCTTCTCCTACAACTCCTCCCACCAACTCACCGACTGGTGGAGTCCCAACAACGAGGCGGCCTATTCGGGCAACACGGCGGAGGCCACCCAGATCGCCTACAGCTCCGGCGGCCTCGTCACCTCGGTGACGTCGCCGGACTGGCTCACCCAGTGCGACGGGGACTCGGGAACCCCCTACTGCGCCCCAGAGACGACCTTCTCCTACCCCTCCTTCGACACGACGACCGAGAGCGGCGCGGTTCTCGTCGCCGACCCGAACGAGAACTACGATGTCGGCGCCGACGTCAACGACGGCGACGGCAACATCACCCTCGACCGCTACGAGGACGGCGTCCTCGTCCAGCAGGTGCAGGGTTACGGTTACGAGAGCTCGACCTCGTCGCCCTACGACCAGTACCCCATGGCGACCGACGCCACCGCGTCTGTTCCTGACCCCTACGTCCTCGAGGCAGCCGCGTCCATCGACGGCGACGGCAACCTCACTTCTACGAACTACGACTCCTCCGGCAACCCCATCTATATCAGCGACCCCGAAGGCGACGTCTACCAGGACCGCTACAACAGCTTCAACGAGCTCGAGGTCGAGCTCTACCCGAACGCCTTCGAAGGCAGCAGCACCTACGACTCGCACGGCAACCTGCTCACCTCGACCAACCGTGACCTTGACACGACGGCCTACGCCTACAACTCGTACGGCGAGCGGTGCGGCATGTTGAACGCCAACGGCTATGCGGCCGGGCTCCGGCTGACCTCGTGTCCGACGAGCGCTCAGCCCTTCGTCACCGCCTACGGCTACGACGCCGAAGGGGATCAGATCTCGACCACCGTCTATGACGGCCCCATCGACGCCAGCGACCCCGCCGACAGCACGGTCACATCCACCGACGTCACCACTGAGCTCTACAACGCCGCCGGGGAGCTCTGCGCCTCCTTGACGGCGGACGGCTACGCCGCCGGCGACAGGCTCCCGGGTTCCTGCCCGACGACGGGGGCGTCGTACGAGACGCTGGACACGGCGTACGACGTCTATGGCAACCTGCGCACGTCCATCTCGCCCACGAATGCCCCCGGCGGTACGACGAGCGACACCTACGACGCCGACGGCAACGAGCTCACAACGACGGACCCGGCAGGCGACGTCACGACGTCGACGTACGACCCCGACGACGAGCTCTGCTGGTCGGAGCCGCTCTCCGTGTCCAGTCCGAGCTGTGCATCGCCCCCGACGGGCACGGGCACACAAACGACGAGCTACACCTACGATCCAGACGGGAGCCAGCTCACCTCGGTGGCACCGGATGGCAACGCCGACACAAGCTTGGCCTGCCTGTATACGACGACCTCGACCTTCGACAACCTCGACGACATCCTCTCCACGACGACGCCGGACGGAGGCACCTCCTGCTCCAACGAGGCCTCGACGACGACCACGAACACCTACGACGCCGACGGCAACGTCCTTACTTCGACGCCTGGCTGGGGCACCTCTAGTGCGGTCACAACAACAACCACCTATACCGCGGATAATCAGGTTTGCTGGAGCGATGTGGCCAGCGTGCTCGATCCCAGCTGCAGCTCCGTGCCCACAACATCCGGCAACGTCACCACGAGCTACACCTACAACGCCGATGGCAAGCAGACCGAGATGATCCCCCCCAACGGCAACGCTTCGTCCGACCCGTCGGACTACGCGACCACGAACGGATACGACGACAACGACAACCCCATCACTGCAACCACCCCTCCGCCTTCGGGCTCGGGTACGGGCGAAACCACGACGGAGTACTACGACGCCGACGGGAATGTGGTCGCCGTAACGGGACAAAACGGCGATCCGGCGACCTGCGACCCCCTCACGACCTCGGACTGCGCCGACACAACCTACAACCTCTACGACCAGCAGAACCGTGAGCTGTCGACGACCGACCCGAGCAGTCACGAGACGCAGTACTCGTACGATGCCGACGGCTCGGTTGTCGTGACGACGGCCCCGGACGACAACACCGCCACTAACACCTACAACGGTGCGGGCGAGCTCACGGAGACGTCCTACACCGACGGCACCCCGACCGTCAGTCGCCAATATACCTCCGATGGGCTCCAGTGCTGGATGTACCAGGGCAGCTCAACTGCGTCGTGCTCGTCGCCTCCGTCCGGGTCGTCCACCTACAGCTACGACGACACCGGCCGGCTAACGTCAGAGACGAACGCTGTCGGCGCCACAGTCACCTACGGTTACGACGCCAGCTCGAACGTCGACTGCGTGAGCTATCCCAACACCTCTGGCAATACCTGCTCATCCTCCGGGACACCGACCGGTGTCGTGCGTTATACCTACAACGGCGAGAATGAGGCATCCTCGCTGACCGACTGGGCCGGTGATACCGTGACCTTCGCCTACGGCTCGAACGGGCAAGAATGTTGGATGTCAACCGACGCGCCCAGCTCTCCCTCGTGCTCGTCAACTCCGTACGACAGCGGGGCGGTCACGACTGCCTACAGCTACGACGACGCCGGCAACGTCTCGAACATCCAGACCACGACCGGAACCTCCCCGACGAACCTGCTCGAGCTCACAGTGGACACCCGCGATGCCGACGGCGACATCACGAGCGAGACGCCAACAGTGGGTACGACGGCGATGACGGAGGACGAATACAGCTACAACCAGAGCGAGCAGGTCGCCTCCGGACCGATCACCGGCTCCTTCGGGAGCAACACCTACTCGTACCTCCCGACCGGGAGCATCACCGCCGACACCTCGACCTTCCAGAGCGGCGCCTACACAGCAGACGGAGAGCTCTGCTGGACATCCACCGGGTCATCGTCGAACGGATGCGCGTCGCCACCATCCGGCGCGACCACCTACAGCTTCAACTCCGACGGCGAACGAACGACCTCTACGCCATCGACCGGGAACACGGAGAGCTACGCCTGGGACACGGAGAGTGGGCTTCTAACGTGTGTCAACACAAACGGGGCGACTTGCTCGACCTCGAGTCCGACCTCGACGACGACGGTCTACACCTATGACGGAGACGGCCTCCGAACCTCTGCGACAAATGGCTCCTCGACGACGGAGTTTACTTGGGCAACAATCGATGACAGTCCTCAACTCGCCTCGGATGGCTCCTGGGATTTCATTTATGTGAACGGTGGAAGTGCGCCAATTGAACAGATTGCCACGACGGGCTCAACTCCGACGGCGATTCTGCTGCTATCAGACCCCAGTAACGACGTTCGCGGCCTGGTACAACTATCATCAGGGGCACATCAGAACCAACTGGTCAACTACACCGACTATGACGCCTTCGGCAGCCCGATCACAGAGTCCGGTGGATCGACGGAATCGGGCGGTCTGTCGGTTTCTCATTCCGTTCTAAATTTGTAATTACGTGGCCACGTCACCATGGGGATATGGTGATGGCTACACGGACCCAACAGAACTTCTATATCTCGTGTACCGGTATTATGACTCCGCAACCGGCCAGTTCATCAGTGTTGATCCTCTCGATGCACTTAGCGATCAGGTCTATGAGTACTCGACTGATAATCCGCTCAATGCAGATGACCCGGATGGAGAGTTGGCGTCTTCGCTCGCGAGTAAACGAGTTAGGGCCTGTAATGCCAACAGCCCTCTCAATCAATGCGCGTACGTCGATTATAAGTGTAAGGGTGAGTGTGGGCCTATTGGAATAGGCGAGCAGGCAACCTTCACCATTGATGTTTGGGTATTCTATCTCTCCCGAATCAAGGGGTGGGGCAAGAATCAACTGGGCATCCTCAATATGACCTGGCAGGTGGAAACGGTTGGCGGTCCACTGTACTTTCCAACCTACGGAGCGATATCGACCGGTGACTTCGGAACGTCAGGCGGTACTGGTGGTCAGGGCCCCTTTGAGGCGGGTCCCTTTACAGTGACGTGTGGTCAGGGCCTCAGTGCGAATGCATGGATCACCAAGGGAAAAAAGCACTACAACTTCACCAAACTCATACCAAAGAAGGATTACCCTGTCATTTGGGCGTTTGCGGATTACTCATACACGATGGAGTGTCTTGACGTTTAACCAGAATGTGTTTGCAAGATTGGCGCCTCGGCGACAGCTCAGGTGGCGGGCTGGATCCTCTCAACCTCGCCACCCTTCTGTCGGACGACTGACTGCAGTAGGTCCTCGTGCTCCTTGCATGCACCAACCCACTGGGTTCTCGGGTCTGGTGTCCCAGCTGGATTGATATGTGAAGACGACCACAAACTGTACGACGCACGTATCACTGCTGGCTGACCGCAAGGGACCGACTGATGCGCTCCCGGAATCACATCGCAACTCGCTCCGTCTTTTGATGAACGTGTCTGGAGTATGTAGTAGTGGGAAGGATCGTGTTTCATCTAGCTGATACTAGCGATCTGATCATGAGAGCGTGTTGTGTCCACTGGCAGGCCCGACCAGTGGTCAGCCGGGAGCTCCCGGGCAGGAGTGCCAGTTCGACTTCTCGGAGTGCCACGACTGGACGCTTCGCTGGGGACTCGGCGAGGTGCACTGCTTCGGGGCCATTCTCTGCTGGAGCCGCTACCGGCGCTGGTGGTTCACCGACTCGATCGACCGCGAGCACACCTTCGAGGGTCTCGTGGCCTTTTTCGAGGAGGTGGGCGGCGTCCCCCGCCTGGCGCGCACCGACCGCATCGGGGCTCTCGGGGTCACGCAGGGAAAGCGCTTCCGCCTGCATTCGCCGGCCGTCGACTTCGCCCGCCACCACGGCCTCGAGCTCGCCATCTGTCAGGCAGGCGACGCCAAGCGCAAAGGGAAGACGGAGCGACCCTTCCGTGATCTCAAAGAGACCCTTCCTCGTCGAGTGGGCGGGCGTGCCCTACTCTGTCTCACCCGAGGCGCTCGGCTACAAGGTCACCTGCCGGGTCGAGGTGGGTTCTCGGATCCTCGAGTTCCACCTCGGAAAGCGCCTCGTCGGCCGTCACGAGCTCACCCCCGGCGCGAGAGAGCCCGTCTTCGATCCCGCCCATCTCGCCGCCTGCGAGGCCATTGCCCTCGGACAGACACGGCCCCTGAGTGTGATCACCGCCAGAACGGACCCGACGCGGTCTCGATGGGCACGGTCACCTGGTCTACGAGATTCTCCGCGCCGCCGTCGTGTCGTCGATGACGGCGACCGCCGGCGCCACCGAGCGCTTCGGCGGGGGGCCTCCTGCTTCCAGCCACTTCGAGACGGTGGCGGGGTGGTACCCGAGCTCTTCGGCGATCTCGGCGATCGACTTGCTCTGGCGGCGCATCGCCAACAGGTCCATGTACTCCTCCTGGGTCATCATGCGGGTTGGCTCCTCCGGTCTGTGTCCTCGGTGCTTGGTCGCCCGAGAGACTGGAGGAGCCGCTGGGCCCGCTGGTGGATGTCTCAGTGAGGAGTGGCGGCTCTGCTCAATCGCGACTTTCGTTGATCACAGATCGCGAGTCGCCTTGATCGTGGAACGCGAGATTCGTTGAACGCCCAACATTGCTGGCGCGCGGCCGGGTCGCAAGGTTTGAAGGCCGTCCCGTTGGGTCATGACCTGTGGCACGAGCCCTCCGGGAGCCCGAGGTCATGAGCCGATCATAGTGCCGCTATCTTTCTCGGTCGGGCGATTAGTCCTGATCAGCGAGCTGCAGCACTTTCCGCTGGACAGGCGAGAGGTTTGAAAGACGTCCTGTTAGGGCTGCTGCGCTTTCGTTGTATCTTGTGATATTTGCCATTCTCACCAGGCCATCCGCGTCGAGCCGCACCAAGATCTTGATCGCGCTCCGGCTCCCGGAAGAAAGGCGGTCGGTGCCGGACAATAAGAGATAGTGGCAAGCGATCCCCGGTTCTCGGAACGAGCCGACGACGGCGAACGGCTCTTGACCGATCACGAGATCGTGGAGCTGTCTCGCACCGACCCAGAGGCTTTCGGCCAGATCTTTGATCGGCACTTCGACGCCATCCACCGCCACCTCGCCCGTCGCGTCGGCGAGAGCCTGGCCGACGATCTCGCCGCGCAGGTGTTCACCGTCGCCTTTGAGCGACGAGCCAGGTTCAACGCCGAGGCGACTGACATTCGACCGTGGCTCTATGGCATCGCGACCAATCTGCTTCGCAACCATCGTCGGACTGAGCGGCGGCTTCTCGCCAAGGTCACGAAGGCTGCCCACGAACTCGGGACGACGGTGTCGCCGCCGCCTGAATACTGACCCCCCATCACCGGTCGAAAACTGACCCCCCTCTCCGGGATCCACCACTTTCCGTGGTTTGGACTCGATCCTGGCTCGGCCGACATCGGCTCGAGCGGGAGAAGGAATGTGATCGACGTGGAGGAATGGGCAGAGATCAGAAGGCTGCACCGGGCTGAGAAGATGGGGATCAAGGCGATCGCCCGCAGGCTCGGTTTGGCGCGCAACACCGTTCGGACGGCACTTCGCTCAGACGAGGCGCCGAGCTACGTGCGGGAGGGTCGGGGCTCGGCCGTGGATGCCTTCGAGCCGGCCATCCGCCGGTTGCTGGCGCTGACACCGGACATGCCGGCGACGGTCGTGGCCGAGCGCATCGGCTGGACGCGTGGCATCACAGTGCTTCGCGAGCGGGTGGCCGACCTGCGACCGGCCTATGCGGTGCCGGAGGCCTTCGGGCGCACCGAATACAAGGCGGGCGAGCTGTGTCAGTGGGACCTGTGGTTCCCGCCCTACGACATCCCCGTCGGCTTCGGTCAGACGGCCGTGCTGCCCGTGCTCGTCGGGGTGCCCTGCTACTCGCGCTGGATCCTCGCTCGCATGATCGGCTCGAAGGAGTCGGCCGACGTCCTCGGCGGCCATCTCGGCCTTCTCATCGAGCTCGGCAAGGTGCCGAAGATGGGCGTCTACGACGGCGAGCCGGCCATCTCCATCCGGCGGGGCAAGCGCCTCATCTACACCGAGGACTATCTGCGACTGAAAGGCACCTTGGGCATGGGCTCGATCGTGCTCGCCAAGGGACACCCAGAACGAAAGGGGGTGGTGGAGCGGGCAAACGGCTACCTCGAGACGAGCTTCATGCCGGGACGGACCTTTGGCGACCGTGACGACTTCAACACCCAGCTCGGCGACTGGCTCGACAACACCGCCAACTTGAGGGTGCACTCGGGTCTCAGGTGCCGGCCGTCTGAGCGCATCGACGAGGACCTCGCCGCCATGATGAGCCTCCCGCCGGTGCTGCCCGACATGGACTGGCACCACGACCTGCGGCTGCCGTCGGACCACTGGGTACGCCATCAGACCAACGACTACTCCGTGCATCCGAAAGCAGTCGGTCGCCGCATCCATGTCAGAGCCGACGACGACCGCATCACCGTCACCCTCGGCAAGGAGGTCGTCGCCAACCACGAGCGGGTTCTGGCGAGCCACGTCACCATCACCGACCCGGCCCATGACCGGGCCCGAGAAGCCGCCCGGGCGCTGCGGTCTGCACCGAAGCCGTCTGGCGACGAGGTCGAGATCCGCGACCTCGCCGTCTACGACCGGGTCACGGGTGCGGCATGACGAGTGCCCGTGATCTCGCCTACCTGTGTAGGGAGCTGAAGGCGCCATCGATGCTGGCAGGCGTCGAGCGACTGGCAGAGCGCGCCCGGGCAGATGTCTGGAGCCACGAGGACTTCCTCGCCGCCTGCCTCGAGCGGGAGGTGTCCTCCCGCCAGTCCCACGGTGGTGAGGCCCGCATCGCCGCCGCCCGCTTCCCGGCCCGAAAGACACTGGAGGACTTCGACTTCGAGCACCAGCGCAGCGTGCGCTCTGACGTCGTGGCCCACCTCGGTGCTCTCGACTTCATCGAGGCACGCTCCAACGCGGTGTTCCTCGGACCACCTGGCACCGGAAAGAGTCATCTCTCCATCGCCCTCGGCATCCGTGCGTGTCTTGCCGGCCACCGTGTGGCCTTCGCTACGGCTTCGCAGTGGGTGGACCGCCTCGGGGCAGCTCATGACGCCGGCAGGCTGCAGGACGAGCTCCGCCGCCTCGGGCGTTACCCGCTCGTCGTGATTGACGAAGTTGGCTACATCCCCTTCCAGGGCGAGGCGGCCAACCTGTTCTTCCAGCTGGTGTCGTCGAGATACGAGCGGGCGAGTGTGATCGTCAGCTCGAACAAAGCCTTCAGTCGCTGGGGCGAGGTCTTCGGAGACGACACCGTGGCGGCCGCCATGATCGACCGGCTCGTCCATCACGCCGAGGTCATCAACCTGAAAGGCGACAGCTACAGACTGAAGGGGCGCGACCTCGGAAGGGTGCCCGGTGAGGATGACAGCTGAGCCTGCGGACCGGCGCAGACCAATCGCCGGCCAGCCACCGAGGAGGTGACGCCGCTCGCCAAATGACCACGCAGTGCGGTCGGTGGTCCCGGGGAAAGGGTCAATATTCGACCGGTGGAAAGGGGTCAGTTTTCGGCCGGTGTTGACACGACGGACGGAGACGCGCTTGCTGGCGCTGACTCTGTCGCTCACCCCCGCCTCGCTCACGCCTTGAAGACGCTGAGCCTCGATCAGCGAGATGCATTGCTACTGCATGTCTGGGAGCAGATGTCATATGCAGAGATCGCCGCCGCTCTCGGGGTCCCGCCCGGCACCGTGGCCTCTCGGATATCACGGTCGTACCAGCGGCTGCGAGCCGTGTGTGGAGATGAGACCGAGGCGGATGGGGTTGTCCATCGCGCCCGCTTCAGGAAGGAGCAGACATGACGTTCCTCAAGGAGTTGGAGGGGTTTCGGGCAGACGTGACTCCGCCTAGCCCGGAGGCTCGGGCCGACGGGAGGCGGGCACTCACCGAGGCGGTCCGCATCGAACGGGTGGAGCGCGACCAGGTCGTGAAGCGCCCGCAGCTCGCTTCGGCCGGTGTTGCGCCACAGGCGCAGCGCCGCACAGGTCGGCTCTCTCGGCGAGCCGTTCTCGGAGCTGCTGTCTGTCTGGCGGCCGCGGCCGTCGTGATCGGCTTGTTGACAGCGACGCCGCACGGGCGGTCACCATTCGGGCATCGCTCAGCAGGCAGGTCGGAGACTTCGACCTTGCCATTGAGCAAGGACGTGACCCTGCGGCTGGCGGGATATAGCTTCACGCTCCCGGCTGGCTTTCAGACCTTTGACGGCCGGTGCTCTAACACATCAAGCGCGAGCAGGAAGGGACTGAAGCCCCACTGGAAGAGCGCCAGGGCTGCCGACGGGGGATGCGTGGAGGTCGAGGTGGTGTTGGCATCGGGAACGGCTGTCGTTCCGAGTGCGGCCGAGCCAGTGCCCGTCGGCTCGTACCAGGGCTACCTCCTCACGGGGTTGCGGGCCACGACGCACACATCTACCGGCGAGACCCTGTACGTGGTCATCCCGTCGGCCCAAGGCGATAGCTACCTGGTGCTGAGCGCCGTGGGTCTGACGCCGGCCCAGCTCGTCGCCATTGCCGAGGCTGCACTTCCTGGCTCCCCAGGCACTACGACGCCCTAAGCCCACTCGGGAGAAGACTTGGTGAGCTCACGGTCGCCAGATCTCAGGTCGCCTTCGATGTCTTTCGGCAACCATCAGTCCTGGTCATCAGCCAGCTGCAGCACCCTCCGCTGGGCGGGTGAAGGGTTTGAAAGCCGTCCCGTTGACTAACCTTGATAATTCGTCCGGCACAGCTGGTCGGTCTCGGCAGAGCGAGTAGTGGCAGGTGAGTGTCGAGAGGCTGCTCGATCCGGAGTGCGTGCGCGATGCCGCAGGGGTCCGTGCTCTCGTTCGATTCGATGTCACGCCCTCGGGAGACTCACCGTTTCGGGTCGGGCGCCGGGACCCGTTCTGTCAGGGGAAGGTCGAGCGGAGCTTTCGGAACGCCGAGCGCAGGTCGGCTGCCCACGGCCATGTCTGATCGAGACGGAGGATGAGCCGCCGCCCGCGTCGCACGAGGAGTGCCGCCACGTGGAAGAGCCGGTAGCGCAGCGTCTTCGGCTCGGCCTTCGCCAGGCCGCCGTCGAGGCAGGTCATCTGGGCCCAGGCGATGAGCATCCCTGCGAGCAGGGTGACGGCCATCCAGGCCTGGTTCTGGGTGAAGCCGGCGAAGGGCAGGTTGTGAAGCCCGCAGTCCTTCCATGCGCGCACTCGGTCCTCGACCCGGGCATGACCGCGGTGGCGCAGCTCGAGGGCGGCCGGGTCGCAGTGAAGGGCGCTGGCGTTGGTGATGAAGCAGGTGTGGCGCCAGCCCTCGGACATGTCGAACATCGAGAGCTGGGCACCGGGGTGCGGCCGTTCCCGCCGGCAGACGAGGCGTGCGTCCTGCCCCACTCGTCGAGGTCCATGAGCTCGGTCAGCTCGGCGACGAAGGCGCCCTCGCGACGGCTCCCGTCGGTCTCGATCGCCGGGCGCCACTCCTCTTCCTGGAACAACAACAGGGCTTGCCGCACGGCGGCGTTGATCGGGTGGCCGATCGAGTACTCGAGGTTCGCCTCGACAAGTCCGGCGACCAAGCCCTGCGTCGCCCCGGCCGAGTCGGCCCGGAGCACGATGTGGTGGCGGACGAGGGAGCGGTCGTCACCCGGCTCGTGGCCGGCCCGGTAGTCGGCCGGGAGCACGGCGAGGGCCCGGTCGAGCAGCTCGAGGTGGTCGGCGGTGTCGTTCGAGCCGGCGTTGCCCGGCCGGAGGATCGCCGCCAGCGGCTCGTTCGTCGTGTCGCACCACGCCCCGAGCGGGTGGAAGCCGTAGCCCCGCTTGTAGGTAGGCCGGGCGTCCTGCTTCTCGGAGTGGACGTTCAGCAGCGTCCCATCGACGTCGATGGTGATGTCGCCAGGTGGGGCGGCTGCCCAGACCGCCTCTCGGGCAGCTGCGGCAGCCTTCGGGATCTCGCCCAGCTCGACCGAGGTCGTCGCCTTCACCGCCCGCCACGCCGTCGTCACCGAGGCGACGTCGCCGTAGAGCTCGGACTGCTCCCGCATGGCGGCGAGGTCGCTCAGGCAGTCGGCCCCGTCCGCGATGGCGACGGCGAGGTGGGTGAGGACGACGCCCGGGTCGTGGGTGTGCCAGGAGATCCCGCAGTCGGCCATCGCCTCCGACATGGCGGCGGTGAGACCGGTCCGATCGGCAAGCTCGGAGAGCAGCGAGGCCCCGGCATGGCTCACGAGGTTCTGCCCATCGGCGGTCACCACCGGACGACGGACCGAGCGAGTACGATGCACCTTCAAGGAGCCCTCCTCCTGGGTGGTGATGCGGCTTTGAACACCGTCATTCTCCCAGTCGAGGAGGGCTTTTACGCGGATGCTGTCAGCCTCATTGCCAGATCAGCACGGAAAATCGAGGCTAAGGGGACGCCAGCGATGCTGGTTTGCCGTATACCTGCTGGGAGATGGAGTGCATGTGAACGGTATCGACGGGAAGCGGCTCGCCGAGTTGCTGGCTCCCGTTCTCGACGCCATCGTGCCCGAGGGCTTCGGCGTCCAGGAGCGGGAAGGTCAGCTCGTCTACACCCTCACAGCGAGCGGATTCTGGGGTGGAACCCCCGGCAGCTACGTCGAGGAGAACCTTGAGAACGGCGACACCGTCGAGGAGCGCGTGTCCAACTGTGCCGCCATCGTGCTGGACCAGCTACAGGACTACGTGGACGAGGAGTTCACTCAGCCGTGGCCGGGTGAGCACACTCCGCCGAAGGCACAGGCGGGGGTGGTTGATGGCGTGCTGTATATGTGGTTCGGAGACGAGAGCATTCCGGTGCTGACCTGTCCGCCGATCGACCTCCGGGGTGGAGGAGTGCTCTAAGGGGCGTTCTTGCCGCCACGGTGGCCGTGCTCGTGGCCATCGGCATCGGGGTTGTCGCCGGAGTCGGTCAGGCGCTCAGCCCTCCAGACGGCACGATGCGTCGACGTGGTGTGCATGGGCTCCCAGCACCAATTGCGCACTCCACCCCGCCCGGATCGTGGTCGCTTCGGGCGCCGCCGTGACTGGATGGACCGGGTACTCACCGCTGAGATCGTCCGTGGCGAGGTCACCTACCCGACGCCACTTCGGGATTCGATGAAGCCCGGCACATACCTGGTACTTGGTTTTCCGGAGTGCGAGTTCACGTCCGCCGTGGTTCGCGTCTCGAGCGACGAGACTTCGAAGCTGCGCCTCGTGTGCGCGTCCACGTGAGGCGACCTGGACCACGCGTGAGGACGCGGGAGGACGAGAGGGAACCCTTTCGAGCGCTGCGGGCTAGAAACACGTTGTGTGGCAGCCGAGCCTGAGCGATGAGACCGCGATCGAGGCGTCGCTCTCGGATTCCGACGCTCTTCGCCGGAGTCTTCGAACGTCGCTCGAAGGAGATCTATCGGTATCTCGTCCTGCACGTCGGCTGCGAAGCAGCAGAGGAGCTGTTGTCGGACACCTTTGCCAGGGCCTTCAAGGCGCGGCGCACGTACGACCCATCTCGCGGTTCTGTCCGTGGCTGGCTCTTCGGCATCGCCACGAACGAGATACGGCATCATCGACGCTCCGAGTTTCGTCGGATAAGAGCCTACGCACGCCTAGCGCTGCGAAGACCAACGGGTGCTCACCTCGACGACTTTGACTTGTCGGCGGCTCACCGCATCGACAGCCAGGTGCAGCTGCGTAGAGCGCTCGCCGACCTCAGCCCGAAGCTCCGTCAGGTCGTGGTCCTCGTCGGAGGCTCGCAGCTCAGTTACGAGGAAGCCGCATTGGCACTTGGCCTCCCAGTTGGGACGGTTCGCTCCAGGTATTCGCGGGGTCGTCGCCAGCTGCAGGAATCACTCGCCGTGGCCCATCAAGACGTCGATCAGGAAGAGAGCGAGAGGTGATGAACACCCTGGAACAGAGGCTGCAGGAGATGCTCGCGGAGGAGGGAGAGCCGTCGCAGGCGTGTCTCGTCGCGGTGGGAGAGCGCCTGCGGGAGCTTGGCGAGGACGAACTGCACGGAGAAGTGAGACCGACAAGCCCGCGGACTGGCCGGACTCGTCGGCGACTCGCCTGGGTGGGCTTCGCCGTGATCGTGATCGCGGCAATCGTCGCCCCAATCCCGGCGCTCGTCCACCTCGGACCGTCGCACCAGTCTCGCCAGAAGCCGGGGGCCACGCAGGAGTTCAGCATCACGATCGACGGCGGCGAGACGGTAGAGGCACTCGCCGTACAGGGATCCAGCCTCTATCTGGCCTCGGACTACGGCGGCAGCGGTCCGTACTCGCTGAGTGCCTACGACGTGGCATCCGACAAGCTCCTTGGCCAGGTGAGCCTTCCTGCGATGCCCGTCGCCCTGAAGATTGGCCCCGGTGGAAGGGTGTGGGTCACCATGTCGCCGGAAACGGTCGGCGGTGCCGGCACCTGGCTGTTGAGCGCCAACCTGCGAGAGAGGTCTGCTACCGACCTCGCTGGCGACGGCGACATCGCTCCCACCGGGCCGAATACCGCCCTGCTCGTTAACCAAGACGGGCTGCAAGTCTTGCGCATGCCCTCGCCCGGCCAGTCTGGTCACGCCAGCGTTCGCCACGTGGCCGACTCCGGCATTGGCCCGAGTGACAGCGTGGCGCCGAACTTCTTCGCCGTGCTCTCCAGGACCGTGGCGGTGCAAGCGACAGACGGGTACGGATTCCACAGCCATCTCGTCATCGCCGGGCAGCCTCATCTGACCTTCGGCGGCGGGCCGCAGGAACAAGTCGGCTACGTGGTCGCCGCTGGCGGTGCATTCTGGATCACGACCAGCCGCCAGGGCGCCCAGAACGGTCCCTTGGTCCGGCTCGACGGTGAACTCCACGTGACCACGCCGGTGTCGATCCGAACGAATCCCATCCTCGCACGCACTGAGGAGATCTGGTCGAAGGACGACATCGTCTGGGCTGCCACCAGCGTCGTGGGACATCACCTTGTTTGCTTTGTCGACCACGGTGACGTCGGCTCGGTTGTGACGGTGCGGGTCGGTGGCCAGCCGATCGCGTTGACGGCCACATCCCAAACCGTGTACGTGGCCTACGCCGTCCCATTTGGGCCCGCGCAGATCATCCACGTGGTCGGTTACCCGGTGCCAGCTACCTGCCAGTAGGTATCCCGGTGAGACGCTGCGGCTTTCGGTCAACCGCGAGTCAGGCCGGGTCTTCTCCGCTTCACAGCCCGTTATAAGAGGCCGAGCTGGTGGCCGCAGAGCCGACACCTCTTCTTCACGGCGAAGCCAACCTCACTCATGCCGAAGGTGAGCGCGGCGGCAGCCCGCCGCCCGGCATTCCGTCCAGCGCTCGCGACGTCGCTGTTCGTGCACGTATCCTGGACCCAGCTCTCACCACTCCGGATACGCCTGTGACAGGCGAGCGACGATCTCTTCCGTGGCGTACATCGGCAAACGAGAGGCTCCTTGCCACTCGGCTGAGTAATCCGGAGGTTTCCGTACACCCGTTCCGGTCGAATCCGTACACCGATTCCGGAGTTTTCGTACACCCGGAGGCAGCGACCCTGGCGCAATGACGTGAGGTGAGAGTGGGGCACCGGCAATCCTCTTGATCTGTCCTGCCAGACGATCGAGGAGATGCCGGTGCCCCGGCCCCACACTGCCATGCGAAAGATCAGAGAAGTGCTTCGACTGCGCTTCGGGGAGGAGCTCAGCCTCCGCCTCGTCAGCGCCTCGCTCAACATCCCGTTCACCACCGTCGGCGATCTCCTCCGCCGTGCCGAGGCAGCCGGGCTCAAGTGGCCGCTGCCGGTAGGCCTCGACGACGATGACCTCGAAGCCCTGCTCTACAAGAAGAACGAGCCGCCGGCAGGCCGGCCGCTGCCGGAGTTCAAGGAGGTGAAGAGAGAGCTTCACAAGCCTGGGGTGACCCTCATGCTGTTGTGGCTCGAGTACCGCGAGACCTATCCCGAGGGCTACTCCTACAGCCAGTTCTGCGAGCACTACAGGACCTGGCGCAAGCACGTCGACGTCGTCATGCGCCAGGAGCACAAGGCGGGCGAGAAGCTCTTCGTCGACTTCCCGGGTGACAGGCTGCCGATCTACGACCCGGACACCGGCGAAGTCGACTTCGAGGCCGAGGTCTTCGTGGCGGTCCTCGGCGCTTCGAGCTTCGTGCACGCCGGGGCGATTGCCTCCCAGCAGCTCGACGACTGGGTGATCGCCCACGTCCGCACCTTCGAGGCGATCGGCGGCTGCCCGGCGATCGTGGTGTGCGACAACCTCCGCTCGGGGGTGACCCGGCCGCACCGCTACGAGCCGGACGTCAACGCCACCTACGAGGACATGGCCGCCCATTATGGGGTGGCCGTCATCCCGGCCAGGCCGTACCGGCCCCGTGACAAGGCAAAAGTCGAGGCCGGCGTGCTCCTGGTCGAGCGCTGGATCCTGGCCCGGCTGCGGAAACAGAAGTTCACGAGCCTGGCCGAGGCCAACATCGAGATTGCCCGCCTGGTCGCCTGGGTCAACGCCCGGCCGTTCAAGAAGATCGACGGCTCACGCCAGTCCCTGTTCGAGGAGATCGACCAGCCGGCGCTGCGCCCGCTGCCGCCGGAGCGCTACGAGACCGCCCACTTCAAGCCGGCCAAAGCCAACATCGACTACCACATCGAGCTCGACCGCCATTACTACAGCGTCCCGTACATCTATGCCGGCGAGGTGCTCGACACCAGGATGACGGCCAGCACGGTCGAGGTCTTCCGGCGCGGAAGACGCGTGGCCTCGCACATCCGCAGCCGCAAGCCGGGCTACAGCACCGATCCGGAGCACATGCCCGAGTCGCACAAGCGCCACGCCGAGTGGACGCCCTCGCGCATCGTCGCGTGGTGTGCCAAGACAGGCCCGTCAACCGCGGAGCTCGCCGGAGCGATCATGGCGGCCAGGGCTCATCCCGAGCAGGGCTTCCGCTCCTGTCTCGGCATCATCCGCCTCGGCGACCGCTACGGCGCCGAACGGGTCGAGAAGGCCTGCGCCCGGGCGCTCAGCGTGAGAGCGCACAGCTACAAGTCGGTCGAGTCGATCCTGAAGACCGGCCTCGACCAGAAACCGCTCCCGCAGCCATCTGCGGGTCGGGCCCATCCCGAGCACGCCAACGTCCGCGGGCCGGGCTACTACGACGGAAAGGAAGAAGGAGAAGATGCTCAACAACCAGACGATTGAGGGCCTTCATGCCCTGAAGCTCCCGGCGATGGCCGCCGGGCTGATCGAGCAGAGGGAGATCCCCGACTACCAGGATCTAGCCTTCGAGGAACGCCTCGGGCTGCTCGTCGACCGGGAGCTCAACGACAGGGACAGACGCCGCCTCGACAGGTACCTCAAGGCGGCCAAGCTGCGCACCAACGCCGTGGTCGAGGACGTCGACTTCCGGCGACGACGCGGGCTCGACCGCGCCCAGTTCCTCGGGCTGGCGGACGCCGGCTTCGTCGTCAACCATCATGACGTTCTCGTCGTCGGGCCGACCGGGCTCGGAAAGACGTACCTCGCCTGTGCACTGGCCAACGCGGCCATCCGCCGTGGCCACAACGCCCTCTACGTGCGGGCACCGCGGATGTTGGAGGACCTCGCCATCGCCAGGGTCGACGGCCGCCTGGGCCGGCTCATGGCCAGCTGGGCGCGCATCGACGTCCTCGTGATCGACGACTTCCTGCTGAGGCCGCTCACCTCGGACCAGGCAGCCGACATGCTGGAGGTGATCGAGGACCGCCACGGGCTCCGCTCGACGATATTCACGAGTCAACTGCCCGTCCCGATATGGCACGCCGCCCTCGGGGATCCGACCGTCGCCGACGCGATTCTCGACAGAATCCTCGAGAAGCTGCACCGTATCGAGCTCGAAGGCGGCTCCATGCGCCGGCCCGAGAGCGAGAGCCGGCGGCGGCAACCGGCCAAGGAAGCGTCGTCGTAGTGGCCGGCCGCCAAAGCCAGCTCCCACAAGGCCAAACCGAGCTGCCGGCGCCAGAACCATTGCGTTACGCTTTCGAGGAGGGGTCGGCGGGAGCTTCCACTGCCCGAGCTGCGACCGGGACATCGTGACCGCCATCGCCGGCGTGTTCGCCTGCCCGAAGGTCGGGTCGCCTCAGCGGTTCTGCTCGGCGTCTTGCCGCCAGGCGGCCTATCGTCGCCAGAAGGCCGGCGTCGCCGAGTCCACCCCGGGCCAGTTCAAAGGCGGCCGGAGTCGTCGTCTCAAGAACGCCGGAGAGAAGACGCCCGCCCAGCAGTCACACAAGGGCTCGGTCGTTCAGTAAGTTCGCATCGTCTGCCAGCCGTCGCCCAACGCCACAGAAGGAGGTGACTTCGAGGGCTCAGCTCGACCCAACGTCGGCCGCCAGGCGGCCTCCGACCGGAGGTGTACGAAAACTCCCGGACTGGGTGTACGAAAACGCCGGAATGCTCACCGACATCGGGTCACCTCGCGACTCGGGCTCGACGAGGTCGTCGAGATCCTGCAAGAGGCCCGGCTGCTCGTCGATCAAAAAGCGCCGTCCCGCTCCGGGTGCGCGCACCCGGTCCGAGGGACCAGCTCCGGAGGCGATCTCCTTCATACCGCTGAGCACCGTGTTGCGGCTCATCCCCGCCGCCTCGGCCACCCGAGTCGGCCCACCCCGGCCGAGCGAACGTGCCAGGGCCCCGGCCACGAGACGTCGCTGGCGTTCGTCGAGGAAAGGGCCGACCTCGTTGAAGAACCCTTGCAAGCCTTCAACGGGCAGCTCCACATGCCTACACTACATCGCGCGGCTAACTAGGCGGTGGACCCTTAGTGATCGAGTTGAGGAGCAGAATCCGTTGCTTCCGGCGATCGGCAGCGGTCTTGTACTTGTTCTCTGCGTCGGTGAGCACGAGGAATCTGGTCACCGGACGGTCCATGACGACGGAGGTGCCGTGGTCTCGTCCGAGCAGAGGAGCGGCGGCGAACCGCGCCATAAGGGACAGGTCCTTGCCGGTGCCGCCGAAACACTCGATACGTATGAACGTGGGTTCGAGTCGAATTCCGAGGAGATCGAAAACCTTGGGTAGGACCTCAAGCTCGGTTTCTCCCTCGACGGCCACAACGAGCGCGGGATGAGGAGATATTCGCATCGATGTCAGCGCTGCATCAAGCGAATCAGGCCGCATTCCTAGCCATTGCTGAGAGAGCGGCGGTGGTAGGGGTGGGGGCGGCGGCGAACCGATCACGTCCTCAGCTGCTTGATGCAGAACCTGAGCCGCCACTCGGTCTTCCATGGCGGTCAGCGCAGACCCTCGCATCGTCCACCAAGTCGCCGGGTTGACTCTTCGTACGATGTCGTAGAGATCTCCGAGAACATCGTCGAAGTTTGCAGAAAAGCGCAACTGATCGGCCGCAGCGGCAACGTCGTCCACGGAGACGCCGAGCCAGTTCAGCGTCTCGGACGCGTCAAAACTCTGCCGATGCTCCCGCCACTCATCGATGCTGAAGCTCACCGATTGCACGATGCCTGGCCAGTACGTGGTGTCGAGGGCGGTGAGCACGACGGCCAGACCGCGCCAGGTTGCCGAGTTTGCCCGGGTCGCCTTGTCCGGAAGATCTTTGCGACCGAGGTGCCAGCTGATCGAGTGATCGGCTTCAAGTCGAGGTTTGAGCGCCGCCAGTATCCCTCGAGCGCGACGCAAGCCCAGCAGCTGGTGGTACGAGTAGATGTACGCCCACTCATACGTGGGCCACAAGATGCGCTGCTGGGTTGTGGACCAGGGTTCGAAGAGCTCGTCGGCGGGGTCCGTGACACGGCCGTCCGCTGCCGCAACGTACAGTTGGTTTGTGACGGTCGAGCCGACGTGACGCAGGGTCGCGCTCTGCGAAACGTCGATTGCGTGTTTCGGCTCGGCGTTCTGGAGTCGCACCCGAAAGAAGGGAACTAGAACGCCGACGCGATGTAGCTCCTGAAGGGCGGCTCGATCGAGTTTCTGTCCAGCGAACGCCCGGATGCGGCGCTCATCCGCCCGACGCAAGAACTCGTCTTCGTGCAGAAGCTGAACCTGGCTGAACGGAAACGGCAGCGTCAGGAGATCGAGCGTGCTTCGAGTCGACGTGACTCTTGCTGGCCAAATTGCCGGGATGGCTGCGGTCGAGCTCACCTCGCCATTGTGTCGGCCTCCGACAACACCTGCACAGGGGGTGACTGTCGAGACAACGCTTCTGGCGATTTGGCGACATGGGCCGGTGGCGCAGTTGTGAGATAGATGGATACACTATGCACTATGTCCACCATAAGTGAAGTAGGGGACCAAGGGCCGAGCGCGATCATCGCTGGTTTCCTTCGAGAGGTGAGTCAATTGGCCGAGCAGTGCGCGGCCAGGCTCGAGGTCGCCTCCGTCGTGCGAAAGTCCGGCAGCGACCGACATTCGAGACCAGATGGCGTAGAGCGGCTCGATGATCTCGATCCACCGCTCGGGTCGCTACAGCGGCCGGTCGCTCTCTCGCCAGGCATGGAGACTGAGGAGGGAGTAAAGCCACGAACCATATGCCGGCATCTTGGCCGCCGCGACGAGCCGAATGTCCGTCAGACGTTGCATGCGATGGCCAGCCGAGGCGTCGTCGAACGAGTGCCAGGTGTCAGCCCGCAACGGTGGCGGCGGACGGCTCGATATCGGTAGCGCCTTACGAGATTCGATGAGTCATGAGACAAGTGCCCTCGCGGGGCTCAGCATTGCGACTTCCACAGCCTTGGACGGGAGTTGTAAAGCGCTTCGAACATCGGGCCTAAGAGAAAGAGCACGCGCTCGATCTCATCGGTGCGGCACTTAGCCGTGCTCGCCCACTGGGTGGCGTGGTCAAGATAGGTGCGGTAGCACGAGGCCGACCGTCTGATCCTGTAAACGTCGGCAAACACCCAGAAGCTCCAGGCCACCCGCTCATCCGCGATCAACGGTCCAGTCCTTCGAGTTCGATCGTAGGTGCTGAAGTAGGCGAGCTTGCTGCCAAATGATGGACCGAGTCCAAGAATGTGCTTGGGATCACGCCTGTTGTTCCATGCGCCGACTAGCTCATCGAGATTCGACCGGACTTTGACGGGTGATTCGCGAAAGTCCAGGTAGATGGGGGCGCGGGGAGAAAGTGTTTCCACTACGCGGGATCTGTTTGCCCTGCTCAGGCGAGTGTGGCCTTACCCCAGCCTGAGGTGTCCACGCCGAGGGCCCGAAGCACCTTGGCCTGGGGTTGGGTCGGCCTGCTGACGAGCTCGATCGTGCGCTCGCCGGCGCTCACGAGCTCAAGACGAACCTCTGCCAACTCGGCGAGTGCTCGGCGCGGTGTCATGTGCTGGAAGGGAATGTTCGGGTCCATCACCTTTGCCGCAACGAGGTCTCGTGCCATCACGGCTTCGATGGTGGCCGCCATGACGCAGAGGGCGACGTGTCCCCTCACGCGCTCCTCGGTCCAGTGGAAGACCGGCCGCAAGTTGAGGAAGTCCTTCATGATCCTGAATCGGCGCTCCACGTTCTGCAGGCTCCGGTAGTAGCGCAGCACCTGAGCACAGTCGACCTCGTCGGCAGAAAGCGAGGTCGTGATCACGTACCGGCCGCACAGCAGCTCCTCGTCGTAGCGGCGTGCCTTCTCGTCGAAGTCCCAGGAGAAGTAACCCTTTCTGACCGTCGTGACAAAGCACCTGGCGACTCCGGAGTCACGGAGAACCCGGTCGGCGGCCGCACCGATCTTGGCGGGATCACTGAGCCGCCGGGCCCGCACCCGGGCCTCGAGGGCGATGAGCCCGTCCTCGACTCTGGCGCACAGCACGGCGTGACGCGCACGGTCGCGGAAGTAGCGGGTGGGCGAGAACACCACGACAAAGCGCCGGTGGTCATGGGCGATCTCGGCAGTGAAGCTGCGCGCCTCGGGTACCGCCACCCAGGCGGTGGATGGCGAGTTCGCCATCTCGAGCACCGAAGCGACGTCCTCGTCACGGTGCAGCCGGGTCGCCAGCACGTGGTCGAAGCCGTGCGCCTCCACCTCGGCGAGGTTGTCCTCGCTGATGAGCCCGCGGTCGGCCACAAGGGCGATGCGTCCGACGCCGAAGCGCTGCTGCAGATCCTCCATGATCGACGGCAAGCTCGAGACGTCCGAAGTGTTGCCGGCAAAGACGTGGTGTGCGATCGGGATGCCGTCGCCGGTGACGAGAAGGCCGATGGCGATCTGAGGCCGGTCGCTGCGGTGATCCCGGCTGTAGCCATAGGCGAGCGACGGAAAGTTCCGCCGGTCTCCGCCCTGGGTCTCGAAATACGTCGAGGTCAGGTCGTAGCAGACGAGGCGGAGATCGAGGTTCGCCAACGTGCAGAGCTCGGAGTACAGGTGCGCCTCGGTCGACTCCTTGGCATCGGCGAGGGCATCGATGGCCCGGTAGCACTGGGCGAGGCTCGGGATGTCGACTTGCTTCGGCATGGCCACTGTCGAAAGCCACTCGGTGATCGTCCGCCGCTTCGAGCCCGGGTCGAGCAGGCGATTGGCCAGCATCACGAACACGGTGTCGGACAACGACGACGACTTGCGGCCTCTACCGACGGCCTCGAAGTGCGCCTCGAGGCCGAGGCGAGAGAAGTACGAATGACAGGCGGCGACTCCACCGAAACTCGGACCACCCTCGCCGGAGAGCTCACCTGCCTCGAACCAGTTGCCCTCGGCGTAGGCGCGAAGGGCGTTGATGATCCGGTCCAGCTGCCCAGAGGCGCGCAGCTCGCTGACCTCTCCCAAACGAAGCAGCGTGCGGTGGGTGTTCTTGCCGTCTTCTCGCACCGCCTCGACGAGCGACAGATACTCGTAGCTCTTGTCGCCCCGCCGCCTCACGGTCTTCTTGACGAACACGCCACCATCTTACAGCACTGTAACTCAGATGCGGTGGACGTGTCGCCCCTACATCGAGCGCCGGAAACTGCGATTTCTCAGCGGACAGTGCTGGTCAGGGCATCGCGGCCCTCCAAAAGCGAGCCTGACCCGTCAAAGTCCGGTTCGACGATAAAGCGACGAGGTCCTGTAGTGCTCCAGATCTCGACTCCGGCATGCGATCCCCAGCGGCAAGGATCGCCGCCGTGTTCGCCCAGCCGCGTTTGTCGAGACCGTATCCCCAGACCATCATCGCCACGAAGAGCTTGACCACATCGGCTGATCCGAGCGAGAAGATGTCGCCTCGGCTGATGCAGCAGTGGTCAGCAGCAGCCGGTACGGCTTTTGCTATCTCTTCAACGAGTTGCAGCAGTCGCTGGTCAGGCTCGTCGGCTCGTGTGAGCCCCTCGAGCCACGCTTCTGGCGACCATTGAACGGCATGGTCGTCAATCGGCTGCAATTGGCCAAGCACCTTGACGAGATCGACGATGGCATGGTGTGGCTTTCTAGGCTGCGAATCCAACGGACTGAATCTCTTCGCGACGAACTCGCTGGCCAGGAGTTCACTGACCTCCTGGAACGCTCTTTCTAGTCGAGGCACCTTCCAACCCCCGCACAAGCTCGTCGGGCTGTCCCACTCAGCCACTGACTGGTGCCGCCATGATCGCAGATTGCCGCCCTTCCCGAAGAGCTAGCGCCATCCAAAGCTTGGACATCAAGACACGTCGCTAGTAGGAGCGGTCATCCCGGCCGCTCCGAAAGGAGGCGTCATGGCATCCGCGGAACGGCTGTCGAAGGAAGAGTGGGCCGAGCGAGCTTCGGCCAAGGTCTCCCAGGCCCAGGAGAGGCTGGCCACGGAGGTGGCCGCCCTCCAGTCGGGTGATGACTGGAAGAACTACCTTGCCTTCCAGGCGAGGCTGCACGCGTACAGCCCGAACAACGTGATGTTGATCGCCGCCCAGCACGCGGCGGCGTTCCAAGAGGGCCGAGTCCCAGAACCCCTTCCGACGTACGTCGCCGGCTTCAACACCTGGCGATCGCTCGGCCGCTCGGTCGACAAGGGTCAGCACGGCTACGCCGTACTCGCACCCTGTCGTTACGACCGGCGAGTCGCAGTCGACGCCGACGGAAACACGCGACCGCTGGCACGGGATGAGGCGCCGGCGACAAGCGAAACAGTGGACACGCGTAAGGTGCTCGCCGGCTTCCGCGTCGAGTACGTGTTCGATGTGTCGCAGACGACCGGTGCTGAAGTGCCCGAGCCGGTCCGCCCGAAGCTCCTCCAAGGCGAGGCGCCTCTCGGACTCGGCGCTGCGGTCGTCTCGATGGTCGAGGAGCTGGGGTTTCGCTTGGACACCGTTCCGAACGCAGCTGCCATCGCCGGCGCCAATGGCAGGACCGACAGAGATCAGCAGCTCGTGCTCGTGCGATCCGACATGGACGAAGCGGCGATGGTCAAGACGCTCATCCACGAGGCGGCGCACGTCATCCTGCACACGAGTCCTCCGGGCATGTACCTGTCTCGACCGCTCAAGGAGGTCGAGGCCGAGTCCGTCGCCTACGTAGTGGCGTCGGTGCATGGCATGCCGACGGACGACTACAGCTTCCCCTACGTTTCCGCCTGGGCCGGCAAGGACGGCGCTAGGGCCGTCCAGGCGACTCAGACTCGTGTGGCAACAGCAGCGCGGCAGGTCATCGAGGCGAGTCCGGCAACCCACACGACCGGCGGAAAGGTGCCGGGAGTTGACGCAGCCATCGCAGCCGCCCGCCAGCGCCGGAGCGAGCTCGACTCCAGACTCGCGCCAACAGCCCAGCCAGAGCCGGTCGCGGTGGTGGCGTGATGCCCGACTACCTGCAGACGCTGGTCGAAACCCCAGACACCCTCACCATCGTGCCCTTCCCCGACCCGGTCGTGGAACGCCTCGGACACCGGCCGGGGAGCCCCTACGTCGAGCTCGTCTGGCTCGGAGTGCTCGGCCCGTCGACGACTCTGGCCTGGCAGCGCCTTGCCCGCCAGGCGACGGCAATGCCCAGCAGCACACTCGATGCGACCGACCTTGCCGTCAGCCTCGGTCTCGGGGAGAACCTGGGCCGGAACTCAGCGATGTCTCGAACGCTCGCACGCCTGGTCGCCTTCGACGGCGCCCGCCGGCAAGGGGACATAGTGGCGGTGCGCCTCGCTCTTCCCGACCTGACGGAACGCCGGCTCTCGCGCTTGTCCTACTCGGCACGATTGGCGCACGAGCGATTCGCCCATGCTCACGCGGCCTCGCGCGATGTCGCCCCGCCAGCGGCGGCACCAAGCATGGCGGTGTCTGCTTGAGACCGCAGGCCGCGACGTCCCACCCGACAGCTGACCTAGGGCTGGCAGTCCTTGGCGGTCTGGCGGTCGCAACGCTCGTGCTCTGGTTCGGCGGCGAGGTCTCGGCTGTTCTCTTCACGCACCACCCGATTCCGGGCAGGTTGCTTGCCGGTCTCATAGCTCTCGCTCATGCCGGCAGTCCGCGGCGAGCCTGGGCGGCACCGGTCGGTCCGGTCTGGGGCTATTGGACGTGCACCGTGATCGCGGTGACGCTCACGATCGCGCTCGCATTGATCGTCATCGCTATCCCACGCCGGACGGCAACGGCTCGTCCGCTCGTCTCGCCGATTCGAACCGAGGGCTTTGCGTTACGCTCGGAAGTCGAGCGATCGGCCGGCAGCCGGTCACTCGTCAGGCGCTCACGGACCCTCCGGCCCTCGATCCGGCGTCCTCGTCCATCGGACGTCGGCTACTGCCTCGGGACGAGCCGCCGGGTCGCCTGCTGGGCGTCGGTCGAAGATTCGATGCTCCTGCTCGGCCCTCCCCGATCCGGCAAGGGCCAGAACATCGTCATTCCGGCCATCCTCGATGCTCCGGGTGCGGTCGTTACGACGTCAACGAGACCGGACAATCTGGCCGTGACGCTGGCCGCCCGCCAGTCCCGCGGCCCAGTTGCCGTCTTCGACCCGCAAGGACTCGCGGCGCACGTCGACCTTCCGACTCTTCGATGGTCGCTTGTCCGAGGCTGCGAGAAACCTCAGACCGCCATGATCCGAGCCGAGGCGCTCGTGAGCGACGCCGGCAAGAGCGGTGTCGAGAACGCCAACTTCTGGCGGCAACAAGCACTCGCCGCGACCCGGTGCCTGCTCCACGCGGCTGCCCTGGACAATCGGTGTGCGTCGGACCTGTACCGCTGGTCTCATTCTGCTCCCGGAGCGAAGGAGGCGGTGACCATCTTGACCTCGCACCCGGCAGCGACTCCCGGCTGGGAGCGAGCGCTCGACGCGATCATCGGATCAGACCAGAGGACGAGAGACTCGGTGTGGGCCATGGTCGCAAACACGTTCGCCCCGCTCGCCGACCCGGCAGTACTCGCAGCGGTGAGCCCCGACACTGGCCACGAGTTCGACCCCGTGGCGTTCTTGGCGATGAGAGGGACGCTGTTTCTGCTCGGAACCTCCGCCGGCGCGTCGGCGACTGCGACGCTTGTTGCCGCGCTCATCGAGGACGTGATCGACGCTGCCCGTCGGCTGGCGTCGAGTTCGCCGGGACAACGCCTTGACCCTCCCGTGGCGCTCATCCTCGACGAGGCCGCCAACTATCCGCTGCCCTCTCTGCCATCGCTCATGAGCGAAGGCGGGGGCTCTGGCATCACCACGATCGCTGTCCTCCAGTCGCTCTCCCAGGCGCGGGACCGCTGGGGTCGGGAAGCGGCAGGTTCCATCTGGGACTCGGCGATCGTCAAGATCGTGCTCGGAGGCTCGGGGAACGCGGACGACCTGGCAGACCTCTCTCGACTGATCGGCGAGAAGCAGACGACGGAGTGGTCGCACACCATGCAGCCGGGGCAGGCCGGCCGTTCGGCCTCGTCGTCGACGAGGTGGCGCCCCATCCTCGAGCCGTCCGAGATACGACGATTGCCGATCGGCCACGGGCTGCTCCTCCTTCGATCGGCCCAGCCGATGATGATGAGGCTCCACCCGTGGACATCCCGCCGGGACGCCAAGACACTTGCCGCCGCACGACTCGCCTTCGAACAGCCGGCGACGGACGAGCCTCCGGGGCGGTCAGCGTGAGCATCATTGGCGACAGCGGCCAGCAGGACGTGCCCGGGCTGAAGCTCGGCGGTCTCGACCCGATCTTCGACACGTTCGACATCGGGCGAGATCGAAGACGTCCCCGCCGCCACGCACTGGCCGAGCATTCCGCCCGCCGACGTGCCCGGTCGCTGGGACGAACTGCGCGGTTGGGTCGAGCAGCTCCAGGCGCGCTTTGCTCATCTCGATCACCACCTCATCCCTCGATGCTGGTGGAAGCACAACGAGCACGTCGAGGCGCTCTGCGCCCTACGCGATCACGAGCTCGTCAGCTTCGCCGAAACCGCCCCCGCAACGGCACCGGTCGACTGGTTCCGGGCGTTGCGCGACATCACCGCGTTGTTGCGATCGTGGACCGGCGAGCTCTCGTGCGGTGCCGATCACAAGGATTCGCCCGCCGCGCCGAGTGCTCCGGCCGAAGAGGAGTGGGATGCATTCGTGCAGACGGACCTCGAACGGCGGGCGAGCTGCCGCCTCTGACTCCGGCGGCGTCGAGGTCCTCGCGGGTGGCCCGCATCATCGGCTGGCACTGGCTGACGTCGGTCGGGCTCGCGCTCAGGCGGGCCGAGACGATGACTCCGTTCTCGTCGACGGCCGCTTGGGTGTTGTAGCCCTGCACCCAGCCCTTCGGGCTCGACATCGTGCGGGAGTCTGGATCGGTCGTGTTCGCCTGCAGCGGTCGCGAAGGCCGCTCTCCGGCCACGACGGCGCCCTAGGGCGGCGGGGCTGATCTCAGGCTCTCGACCCGCCGTCTCGCCGTCGCCCTGCGTTCGCGGCGCCGGACGGGGCGGCTGCGGCTTCGCGGCCGCCCTGGCGGCTTTCGCCCCGCAGCTTCCAGTCGGCGAAGCGGACGCCATAGTCGGCCTCGGCGAGGGCCCAGTTGCTTCTCGGCCCACTCGAGCGAGACGACGCCCTTCGGTGGGCGACCGGCACTCCGAGGTGGGCCCCGGCCGCCTTCTGCTGGCGCTCGTCCCGCTTCGCCTCGGCTTGCTGCTCGAGGGCGTGCTCGGCTGCCTCCCTGCTCTCGAGCGCCTCGAGAGCAGCCGCGATGCGTGCCTTGCGGGTACACGGGTCGGCGAACTCCGGTGCCAGCTCGTCTCCTCGGCGGTCCCCGTAGAGCTCGTCCGCTCGGGGGGCACTGCATAGATCGGAGAGGCGCGGACCTTGGCCAGCTTGCTCTGGCGGCTCGACCACCATCAGCTGAGCCTGAGTGAACGGACCGCCGTGATCCTCGACGAAGTGGGGATGACCGATGATGTCGACCTCGTCCGCCTCGCCGCCCATGTTGAGGCGGCCGGGGCCAAGCTGATCCTGCTCGGCGATCACCGGTCGGCCCAGGGGCGCCCTTGGCGCTCTCATCTCCCGCCATCCGAGCGCCGTCCACCACCTCGCGGAGAACCGTCGTCAACACGATCCTGATGAGCGCGAGGCGCTGGCTGCCCTTCGCGACGGCAACGTTGCCGAGGCGATCTCCTTCTATCTCGCAGGCGACCGCATCTACGCCAAGGCCGACAGAGGGGAAGCCTTGCGGCCGCAGTGCAGGCCTGGAGCGCCGATGTCGCAGCCGGGCATGACACCGGCCTGTACGCCTGGCGTCGGGCGAAACGTGGCCGAGCTCAACAAACTGGCGAGGAGCTGGATGGAGTCGACAGGCCGCCTGTCGGGCCCCGGGCGCCTGCGCGACAGATTTCGTGCAACCTATGGCGTCATCTGCCGTGAGAGCCAGAAAGCAGCTTGCACGGACAAGTTGTGGTGCGGGTTGGAGTGAGTCCGCGAACACGTCGGCGCGATTCGATGGGGCACGGAAGGGGCACGAGCATCATTTCGCTCCGCACGGCGACGACGAAGGAGCCTGATCGGAGCCATTATTGCGAACCGTGACCTCTGCCGTCACACGGCTGAGATGACAGGTTCGAGTCCTGTAGCGCCCACCACCTGGGCTAGACCCCATTCAGTGGACCACTTCTTAGGACGAGGTGGCCTGTTGGGTGGGTGTTGAGCTCGCGACTTCGAATTCGTCTGGCGTGAGATAGCCGAGCGAGCTGTGCCGGCGGTCACAATTGTAGAAGTGGTCGATGTAGTCGGCCATCGCGACGGCCAGCTCGAGGTTGGTCCGCCACTTCTGTCGATTCAAGAGTTCGATCTGCATCTAGCCCCAGAACGACTCCATCGCAGTCGTAGTAGGTCGATCGATCGAGGCCGACGATCTGACAGGCGAAGCGCTCGGAGTAGCCCAGGTTGTTCAGCCCTCGGACAACCTGGAACTTCCTTTTGGGTCCGTCGCGCCCTCCTCGAACAGGGCGCTGGCCGCCTTGACCGCTTTGAGCTCGGCCTCGAGCTCTTTGACCCGCCGGCGGGCGGCCGCCAGCGGATCGGGTTCGTAGCTCTTCAGGCCTGGGCGCTGCCCGGCGTCGATCAGCGCCTGGCGACGCCACTTGTAAAGGGTGACCCCGGCGATCCCGAGCTCGGCCGAGAGGTCCTTGACCGCCTCGCCTGCGAGTATCCGGTCGCACGTCTGACGCCGAAGTTCGGCGGGGTACTGCTTTGGCATGTTGACTCCTGCTGGTCAGGGCCAAATTGTCACAAGCAGTGGTCCACTCTTTGGGGTCTAGGTCAACCTGGCGTGCTGCTTATCGGCCATTTCTCAGCTTCCCTTGTTAACCGGTAGTGACCGCCAGAAACCGCTTCGTGCCCCTCGATGGGGCACGTAGGGGGCACGCCGCCCATCCGCCGGTAGCGGTCAACGGGACACGCTTCAAGGCCACGCGCCACGACCGCTGATCCCCCCGGGGCTTCGTGGCCGACGTTCGGGTGTCGCCCCCAACAGTCACGGTTGTTCGTTGTTCGCCTGACGTGACACGGTGATCGGAGTCACGACCCCGACCGTCTGATTAGACCTCGAAGAAGGCTTTCAGCGCCCGCACGGTGTCGTCCGTCGTCGCTTGGCGTCGCATGAGGTTCCCCCCGTCAGCCGGACACGTTGATATGCGGCTTCGGCCTGACGGCGACCGTACCCGAGTTCCCACTCGACCGGCGGCACGTAGCCGAGGCTCGAGTGCAGTCGGACGGCGTTGTATCGCCTGATCCAGGTGGTGATGGCGGCGATCGCCTCGGCACGGGGCGACCCGGCCGGCGGACTGGCGGATGCCGAGACGGTTACAGAGCTTCGTGTAGTCGCCGCACCGGTATTGACTTTCCCCTGTCGGAATGGAAGACGGCGCCAGCGAGGGACCCACGGAGCTCAAGGACTGCCTCGACCCGACGTGGGCGACACCCTGCTTCCACCTTCACCGACCGCGCACGGGTCACGTGCCTCTCAGACGTACCCTCCCTGGCTTGGAAACTGCGGCTCCGAACACCGGCAGTTCCCTTACCAGGAGGCGCGTTTTCGCGTCTCTCGCTGTCTCACGCTGTCTCACGCGGTCAGGCGCCTGAATGATTCGGGCCAGCTCGGACCAACCCGCTGCACCTTGCGAAACGGCAGAGGGCCTCTGAGCTGACTTGTAGCCGGTGGACCCCACTTGACTAGGGCTTCAGGGCGCTGTACCGTAAATTGACTCTAGGTCTCAGACCTGATGGGCGAACTGAGAAAGCGAGGCGAACTCGTGGTCGCAATGGTTTGCCAGATTGGTCGTCGTGCTCTAGTTGTTTTCCTACTACTAGGCCTCCTTTCCGTCGGGTCTGTTGTCGCCTCCACCCCTGCACAAGCAGAAGTTTACACTTGCGGTAATACTAGCGAGTACAATTATCATGCAGGCTACCTCCAACAGACCTACGATACTACTTATAATGGCGCCGGTGCAACCATTATTACCGAGTATGGAGCTGTGTGCGACACAGTTACTGGTCATGCCAACTTCACAAATGAATATTCAATGATTGCAGGGTATAACGACATCTATGATTTTGGCGGGTGGGCGCAGTCAGGCTATATCAGGTGGTACGGTAGTTACATTTACTTCTTCGCTCAGCAGAACGACGGCGTCGGTGATATTTCCACCGTCTATGGGACATCGCCACTGTCTGTAGGCTCTTCCTACACGTACAAGCAGCACTACTACTCAAGCTGCGGATGTGTCAAATCCTGGGAGGACGACACCGTTCTCCTGACCTCCTCCTGGAACCCTTATGACTACTGGGATGAGTTTAGTGTTCAGTTCGACGCGGAGACCGCTTATCTGGAGAGCGATATTGCGGGCAATGCCGCATCACCTACAATCTACACGACTATTGGTGGGGAGCTACAGAGTACGGATCTTTTCACAAGCATCCCCTGTAACTTTTTGACACATGACAACGACGGAGGAAAGGAACGTTCGGACGGGGAATCCTGGTGGGATCGACTGACTGGAAGTTGCCCTGACTTTGAGAGCTACACGGATACGGCAGGCTGATCATGATAAAGACACCTGATGCGCGTCGGCTGAGGCGGTACGCTGTCCTCGGATTGGCCCTGATCGCGAGTGCAGGTATCGCGATAGTAGCGACCTATTCGGCAGGAGGAACAAAGCGGCCGCTGGTATCTCGTCCTACCGGCGGACTTGCTCAGGACGGGACCCAATCACCAAAGGTGAAGGGTCGTGATCACCGAATGCCTAAGGCCAAGAGCGGACCCTTGGATGATAGTGCAACCGTCTCATATCCCGCTGTTGAGATGACCGTTTCTCCACCGTCAGGAGCAGTCCCAACTGGCGAAACCACCGCCAGCGTATTGGCGTCATTTGTGGAACAGCAAGTACCTGCAAATGCTTTGGACACGGTGTTAGGCTCGGAGTCGCCAACCGTTACCTTCGCTAGCATCACTGAGTTGGCTCCGAGTAGTCCAGCGGTAACAGCAGGAGTGCCGTTCGACGGATGGGTCGTGACGTACGCGACCTCACCCGCGGTTTCGTATGGATCGAGCTCCATTCCTAGCGATGACGTGTGTTCGTTCGTAGGGGTGCAAGACGCCGGGAACAGCGAGTGGACCAATTTCTTTCAGACATGCTCACCGCCGTCGTAGTCAGGCATGAAGGCTGAACTGAGGTCAATTCGTTGTTGCCGAAGATTGTTTGATGGTCGCCGTCGGGATTTGATGTTTTCGTAGAGGAGGCAAGAGAAGCTGATGGGAATACATTTAGGCCCGCAGGTGAATGGCACACGATCGTCGGCACCTTCTTCGGTGTACCGAGGGCGGACGTCCTCTCCGCCAACAAGGACGAGACGCCCTTCGCCTCGTGTTCTGGACCCAGTCGGGGTCAGGTGAATCGGCCGCGCTCGGGGTCGCCGGGTTCCAGCCGGGTGCCCTCGTTCCCCTTCCGCGGCTGTAGGCTCCTGATGCCTTCGAGGCTAGAGGGATGCCTTAGCACCGGCGCTCGGCCGGCCGACCCTCCTCTTTCGCAGATTGCTCTTGCCGGACCCCGGGCGTTCCTCGATGCCGTCGGAAGCACGGCCTGTGCCAGCCGCGTTGCCGATCACCGAAGTCCCGTTCTGCGCTCAAACCAGTCGTGATCCGCCTCAACGAAGGTTGCGCTTGAGAGTCGCCGTCAATCCCCATCGGCTGAGGTCTTGAGACGAGGCGCGACGGCCGTGAACAGGCGTCTCGTTGGAGTGGCCGGCTCACACCGCGGAGAGAGTTTCACGGGATAAGCAACCTTCGGTGTCGGCCGTGCGTGTAAGAGTTGATGGTTAGCAGCGTGAGCAGGGCCGTGGGGAGGATGCAACGTTCTGCCCGAGGTGAGTCGGAGGGAGCGGCCGATCCCACGACCTCAGCCTCGGATGCTGAGTTCGAAAACTTCTTCCGAAGGAACGCCGATCCCACGACCTCAGTCTCGGATGCTGAGTTCGAAAACTTCTTCCGAAGGAACTACGTCCATCTCGTGACGCTACTGACTCCTCTCTCTAGCGATGCAGCTGACGCTGCCCAGGAGGCCTTCATCCAGGCACATCGGCAGTGGAGGGAGATCGGTCGCTACGACAATCCCGCCGCCTGGGTTCGACGTGTAGCTATGAACAGACTCCGAGACGAGCATCGGAGGGGTCTGACGCGACAGAGATTGATCGCACGATTGAGAGCCGTTGAGGCTATATCACGGGAGCCGGACTCGGAAGTCGATATTCAAAGCGCTCTTTCTCTTTTGCCGACCCGACAACGGCTGGCCGTTACTTTGTTCTATCTGGGTGAGTTGTCTATCGCAGAAGTCGCTGACTCGATGCAGATCTCCGAGGGCGCCGTGAAATCTGCTCTTCACCGCGCTCGTGGGACATTGCGAGCAATACTGGAGGAACAGAATGAGTGACGACCAATTTCGTGATGATCATCTGCGCGACAGGCTAAAGACCATGGTGGCCTCCGTGGATATCGACGAGGCGTGGCGACAGCATTGCTGCAGAATGCCCGATGTTAGCTATAGCGAACTGCGACCGGCGGGTCGGGCTCGCCGCCCTTTCGGTGTCACCTCGATTATCGCTTTGTCGACAGCCGTTATTGTATTGACGGTCGTATTCGCGGTGAGGCTTCCGGCCGCGAATAATACGAACCACGCGAGGCCCCCGGCTGCAGCTTCTACTTCGCAAAGTTCTACAACGGAGTCGACCGTGAGTACGCCGACGATGACCCAATATCCGGCTGAGGGCATATCTGTTGACCCGGCTCCGGCGGGCTATGTACCCGACGTCTCAGCCACGGAGGCTGTTTCGCTCTTTGAGGCGACAGACGTTGCCAAAGCGACCCTGGGAGATCAGCTCACGACGATCACGCCCGTCACTCAGCTGGTAGCTGTAACCGAAAGTGACCCGACTGACGCCGACGTGGCGCCAGGAGTGATGTTTCCTGCCTGGGTGCTTACCTATCAGAACACGGTCGGCGTGTCTTATGGAATGGGGTCCGTGATACGCGGTTCTGTATGCGACACCGTCGCGATATATGATTTGTCCATAAGCGAATGGACGAATTTGTTTGAGAGCTGTACAAAGTGAGCACTAAGGCTGACACGGTGAAGTCTGGTTCGGAATCTGTCCGCTACCGACTCTAGGAGACTGCTGATTTGAGCCGTCTACCTCAGGCTTCGCGATTTCTCTTCGGGTCTAGAAGAACGGGGATGCAAGGTTCCGTCCGGCCGGACCGCAAGCTCGTCGATGCCGCCTCGCTCTGCAGCCATCTCGTGAAGCAAGGGTCGGTGTACGCCTTTCTGGCCGAGCGCCGCGGGGAGTGTTGACACGTGCGGAGCGAACTTCCCCCGCGCGAACTCGCGAGGCGAACCGCGTGCGCATGTCACGACTTCAGAGCTGCACCTCGCGAAGATGTGGTGTCTGGCGGCTCGCGTTGGGGCGTCGCCTGCCGGGGACCCGCAGCCCGCGGGAACGGCCAGGCACTGGCTGCAAGGACCGGGATGCGGGGATGCGGTCCAGTTGGTCCCGGTGGGCGTCGAGGCGCGCTGCGAGTCGACCGGCTGCGCGCTGTAGGTACAAGGCCAGCTGGCTGGCCAGCCTGGATGCAGCTACCTGACGCTCGAGACCGAGACTGAGCTGCTCGACGACGGCGTGGTGGCGGGCTACCTCGATGTAGGGGTCGGTGGCTTCGGGACTGACGTGGATCTTCCAGCGCAGTTTGGCCTCTGCTTCTCGCTCGGCCCAGCTGGCGACCTCTTTGGTTGCGGCGTGCCGGTCGCGCCAGCGAGTACCGTGCTCTGCTCGCCAGCGGGTTCCCGACAGGGCGGCTTGAGCCTGTGCGAGGTCTGTGACGGCGCGACCGGCGTCGGTGTGTTGGTAGGCACCCCGTCCGTTGTCGAGGTCGGCCCTGGCCTGCTGGGTCTGGCGCAGGGCTGCCCGCGCGTTGGCGAGGGCCGGAGCGAGGTCGGCCGGCTCAATCCTGACGATGGCCTTTGCGGTGATGTCGACTTGGGCATGCGCCACCGAGGCAAGATGGACCTTCTGCTCTTCGGCCAAGCCGGCGACGGTCCCGCGAGTGAGCTTGTCGTGGTCGGGCAAGCCGGTGTCGATTGCCCAGGTCGGTGTTGCGGTGAGTCGACCAGTCCCGCCTTAGGTCCTCGGCGGCCTGACCAAGGTCGTCGGCAACCACCCAGGCGTGGCTGGACTCACGAGCCCCGCTCACGGCGACACAGGCGAGCTCGGGTCCCTCCCCACCGGCAACGAGGTGGGCTCGGCTCACCGTGACGCCTTGGCAGCGATGGACTGTTGTCGCATACCCATGTCCGAGACGCTCGGCGCTTGCCTGCTCTCCGGTGAGCCGGACATCTCGGCCGTCCCCCGTCCGGAGATCAGTCGATCCGGTGCCAGGATGCACGGCTTGGACCACGGCCCTCTCGGAGGTGACGAGGCTGCGGCCCGGGCCCGGGGCGAGTGTGACGACCTCGTCGCCGGCCCGATATGCGGTGCCCGCCGGGCAGACGAGCTCGGTCAGGGGGCTTCTTTAGTATTTCGCGACAGCCTCAAATTCACAACGAAACCCAACGGATGCTGCCGGAGCCAAGCTGCGTAGCCCGCCTCGTCCTTGTCGACCAGTTCCGGATCCTTCGATCCTGGAGGAGCCGATGCGAGGAGCGGCGGAGGAGCGGCGGCTTCGCCGCCTGGCCACTGGCAGAAGTCCGCATGTGCTCCCAGATTGCCCAATCGAGCTCCCGGACGGGTTTCCCAAGGAGCGCCGCCGCCCCCGCGACGAGCGTTACCAGTTGCTGGTCGGAATCGATCCGCTTTCCGAGGCAGCTCTCGACGAATCGGCGGACTTGAACATCTGGCTTCGCCGTATCGACGCCCAGGCGCATCACAAGCCAGTTGAAGACAGCGATGCCGAGTCCCTTCACGCGTCCCTTGAAGTCGCGGGCAAAGTCAGCTGAAGCGGCCCAGCTCCGTAGACGCCGATCTTGTGACAGAAGACTGCCAGTGCCCGCAACTGAGCAGCGCGTGTCCAGAGGTTGTATCTCCAGAGAAGCTGGGCCAAAGCACGGTTGCCCTCCGCGTCGTCCGGTATCTCGGCCATGAGTCCGTCGAGATCGTCGAGCGTTCGGACGCGATCGAAAGCCTGATGCGTGTGGTGCTCCATCGCGCGCTCAACGGTCGTCGTGTGCTGCTGATAGTCGAGCACAGTGAGCAGAAGGTTCGTCATGACGTGGTCGTACTCGTAGACGCCGGTAGCCGGCGGCACATGTCTGCAGCACTCGGCCAGCTTGGCGACGTCTTCCGTGAACACGCGTCGAGATTACGACGGCACCTCGTTCTGCCGCCGCCATGGTCACAGCCTGAACCTCCCGCAGCCCTCTCGATGAGAGGGAGCGGTCCCTCCGAGGTACGAGGAGGTTGCTGTGGCTACACCGACAAGAACCCGTGACCGTCACGGGGAAGATCGGACCGCCAGTCTGCGGCGTGTCGCCAGTGGCGCCGGAATCGCGCTGCCCGACGCCTATGCCCGGCGGGTAGTTCACGATGCCGGACCGACGGCGGATATCGGGGCTTCTCGGCTCGGCAACGGCGTAGTCATCCACACAGTACCGCCCAACAAGCGCAGCCTTCCCGTGCTGCTGGGCTATGCCGACGCCCGCGGCCAGTGGTATCGGGATGGCACGCGTCACATCGAGGCGCCGCCGGAGGCTGCTCCGGCAGCTGGTGAGGTCGTGGCGCTGTGAGGCCGGTCGCGATCGAGCAGGCCCGAGCCCGATTCAGCCTCTTGGAGGTGGCCGAGAGGACTGGGATCTGCATTCGACGCTCCGGTGGCTCGGTCACGGTCCGATGCCCGTTGCCCTCTCATGGGCATTACGACAACTCACCCTCTCTGCGCCTCTACCTCGATGACGGCATCTGGCACTGTTTCGGCTGCGGGTGCCGTGGCGACGTTGTCGAGTGGGTGTCCCAGACCGAGGGAGTGGGCTGGGGCGAAGCCATCCGGATACTTGAGCAGCGAGCGCCGCTAACAAACGCGTGGCTCGCCGGCAGCGAACAGCACGAGCCACAGCGAGGTGCGAGCCGACGCGGCTACTCCGAGCAGCCAGACCTGGGACGCACTCCGGCGAGCCGCGTGATCGCCGCTCTTGACGCGGCCTGGACGCACTACACGGGCGAACAGCTGCACTACACGGGCGCCCAGTACCTCATCGGGCGCGGCATCGACGTGGCCATCCTGGAGCGCCATGTCGGCCGATACGAGGTCGGGCACACGCCGGGAAGCTCTGCGGGTGTTGTGTCCGTTCTGCGTCAACGTGGCTTCACTCCCGATGAGCTGGTGGACGCCGGGCTCGCAATTCGGAGCGAAGAGCACGGCCCGCTGGTCGATTACTACCGCGAGCGGGTACTCGTGGCGCTACGGGACGAGGATGGACACGTCTGCGCGCTGATCGGACGAAACGTCGGTGATCAACGCTGGCCCAAGTACAAGAACCCCCGCGGACCTGCGTTTACGACAAGTCGGTCAACCTGTACCAACCTCTCGCGGCCCCATCCACATCCGCGGGCCAAGTGGTCGTCGTCGAGGGAACGCTCGACGCGATGGCTATAGCTGTGGCGGCAGTCCGCTCCGGGCGCTCCCAGGAATTCTGCCCGGTCACGCAGTCCGGGCGAGAGTTGTCGCCCCGTCAGCTCGCGAGGGTCGCTGAGCTTGCGAAACCGATCGTGCTCGCCTTTGACGGCGACGCAGCTGGCCGAGATTCTGCCGTCCGGCACGCGCGATCGGCGCTCCGCCTGGGATTGCCGACCTGGGTGACGAGACTCCCAGGTGACCACGACCCGGCGTCCTGGCTGGCTCACGGCGTGAGCGATGGGCTCGACGTCTGGTCGGTGAACGCAGACCGCCCGCCGAGGCCGATTCCCGCGGGGACCTTTCTCGCCAAAGAGGCGGGCGTTCGAAACGTACTGCCGCCAGGACCCGAGACCAGGCGGGCCGGCGCTCTGATCGGGGGGAGCTCATGACCGACGAAGCCAGGACCGATGACCAGCTTCTGGTGACGCCTGAGGAGGCGGCCCGGCGCCTCTCCGTCGGCAGGACGACGGTGTACGAACTCTTGGCGAGCGGCGGCTCCCGCTCGGTCAGCATCGGCCGTTGTCGGCGTGTTCCGGTGAGCGAGCTGTGCTCTTACGTGGCGAGGTTGATGGATGGCACGGTCAATCCTCGGGCCGCCGCCCACAGCCGACTTCAGTCGAGTCGGGACTACGATTGGACACAGCGGCTTGCCAAGGCGACTGTCCGGCGAGGCGCTACTGCAATACGTGTCGCCAGCGACGAAACGCCGGCCCTCCTCCCGCTCCCGCGGGTCCGCCCGCATTGCGTCGGCAAGGCTGACCGACGAGATTCCGGACCCTCGCAGCAATGCTGCGCCCCGCGCGGCTATCGGTGCGGAAAGAGAAGCATGGCGCACGTCAAGTATCGGGTTTCGGGAAAGAGCGGGACAAGTCCGTCACTCGGCGCTTCCCAGACACGCCCGAAGGCCGAAATGCAGCACGCGGCTTCGCCCAAACCCTGCGGGACGCCCGAGTCGTTTACGACGTTCGATCTCGGGTCGGCGATCGAGAAGTCAGCAAGACCTTCGCTCGGCGGAAGGATGCCGATGCCTTTGCCGCCACCATGGAGGCCGACAACCTCCGGGGTGTTGCCGTCGATCCGCGGGGCGGCCGTCTCACGGTCAACGAACTCGCTCGCGAGTGGCTTGTCGGCAACCCGGCCAAGAGGGCGGACACCTGGGCAACTGACGAGTACCACCTCAGGGTCCATATCCTGCCTGCGCTCGGCGCGCGCAGGATCGATTCCGTCACTCCCGCCCACATCCAAGAGGTGGCGAACGAACTCGCTACGCACCTAGCGCCGCGGACCGTCAGGCGTGCGCTCGGCGTGGTGCGGGCTATGTTCGCCCACGCCGTTGTCACAGACATGGTGGGCCGGTCCCCCTATCGTGGCATCAAGCTGCCACGAGTCGATCCAACTCGGCGCCGTATCCCAACGACCGCTCAGCTCGTGGACCTCATCGCCGCAACTCCCGAGCGATATCATCCAATGATCTATTGCTCGGTCGTGCTCGGCCTGCGCTTCTCTGAGGTCGCTGCGCTTCGAGTCGGTCAGATCGACACCGACCGAGGGATGCTCTCAGTGACCGAGACCCTGACCCGCGACGCTCACGGTCGTCCGGTCTTCGGGCCGCCAAAGTCGACGGCGTCGGGCCGAACCGTCGCAATGCCCCATCCACTGAGCAAGCTGCTGGCGCAGCATCTCGCCACCAGAGGTCTCACGAAGGCCGATCCGGACGCCCTGGTCTTCACGGCACCGGATGGCGGCCCGATCCGCTACGCCAACTGGCGCAACCGAGTGTGGGTCCCTGCCTGTAGAGCAGCCGGGGTCCCGAACCTGGCCTTCCACGACCTCCGAAGGACGAACGCCACCGCTCTCGTCGCCCTCGGCGTCGACGTGAAGACTGCCCAGCAACGCCTGGGACACTCGGACGTCCGCATGACGATCGGGCTCTACGCACAGGTCGAGCAGCAGGCCGATCGCGCGGCGGCTGAGCAGCTCGGGGCGCTATTCATGCCAAAACCCGACGAGAGCCGTCCAACATCGGCAGCGGACGGAGCAGTCGATAACGGCGGGAATGCGGAACCCCCGCTATAGCTCGGGGCAGTAGTGCGCCAACAAGGTCCGCGTGAGTTGTTCACCACGGGTGCTTATCGCGGCGAGGTCCGACTCCGACATCGCCCTGAAGTTCGTAGGGTAATCACGCACACGCTCGAGAGGCACTAGGTCGCACATCGGAACGGGTAGGCGACTGTCTGGCATTCCCAGGTAAGCGTGGACGAATCCGGCGATCAACCCTGCCGCTGCTGCTTCGTGAAGGCGCCCGCGGGCCGCGTCTTGAGCACGCCGGTGCACGACGTCGAACGACCGCCTCAAGCGCGCCGGCAAAGTGTCCGGACGACAGCGGGAGTCGACCTCGGCCAGCATCGCACGCAATGATGTAGTCGAGTTGGTAAGTGTGGGGAGTGTGAACCGGCGACCGGCCAGGTTCAAGCACTGAGAGGCCCAGGTTGTCATACACGCCACCGTCGGTGAGCAGCACGACGTGGCGCTCCTGAGCGGTGTTGACGCCGGATCGGAATGAGTATGCGCGCTCGACGGCCGGGAGCAAGAGGGGGAACGCAGCGCTGGCTGCCACCGCGTCAGCGACGCGGACGGGCTCCACGATCGACCCGTAGACCGAGCATGCACTCCGAGCACTTCCAAACCTGACGGCATTGCCAGTTCTCAAGTCTGTAGCAGTTATGACGGTCGTCAGCCCAGGGTGGCTAACTTGATCTACCTCGCTATTGCCAAACGCCCTCGCAGCGAGAGTGTCTCTGAGCGCGTCGGTCCGGTTCGCAGTTCTGGTCAGAGGCTCACCCCTGGGACGCACCACAGCCGCTCTAGCCGAGTGCGCCAGATTGCGCAGCACCGCGTCAGGTCTGCACGCACGCGCGATCATCTCCATTTGAAACCCACTTCGGAGCTGCTCGACAACAAGCGACTCGAAGTCCTCGAAAGCCTCTGGGCCGTACGCGTATAACGCAGCCAGCACGCTCCCTCCGCTGATCCCGGAGATGACCGCTACGCGTCCGAGCAAATCCTTATCCCGGAGCGCACGGAGACATCCGAGTCCGAAACAGGTGGCGCGAAACCCGCCACCCGAAAGGGCTAGGCCGATGCGCGGCGATGTCATGAGGAGCGATTCTTTCGGCGTCTTCGGAGCCACCGGCGTCGACGGACACCCGCGGTAAGGACGCCGGCCATCTTGCGATCGCCCCATCCACCTGGAAATGCCTCCGTCTTATGGCGATCGGGCGTTGGCGGTGGCTGCCTGCCATCGGCGTGAGTTGCGCGGGTGACGAAGCGTACAAATACATCGGGGGCGCTGCCTTCGTCAACCCAGCCGTGCCACCTCTGGCCGAGACCTCCAACAATCAAGACAAGGGCGCGACTCGGGCCACCAGATATGGGGGTCACTAGCGCTGACATCGCCGCCTCGTCCGTCGGACTCGGCTCGGCCCTCCCTAGCGGGTGACTGTGCCACATGCCGACAAAGGTCGAGAGCTTCCCGCTTCGTTGGCGGTGGTAGCTGACTAACTCCTCTACTCCCTCTACGCCGTGATCGAAGTGGACTTCTGACAACAAACTGTCGGGAGGTGGACCGGATACCTCGTCGATCCAGATGCAACGACAGGCGTGGTCGACGCCGCCGAGGAGCAAGCCACCGGTCTCAATCTTGGCACCGCGAACTCGGGCACCTCGACGTACCTCCGTCCGCATCCCAGCCAGAGCCTGCTGAGTGATGCGCACTTCGTAACCGCTCTCGTGATCGACGGTGAGAAGGTCGTTCGACCAAGCAAGGTTCGTCGTCGCGGATTTCGCTTTGCCATCGTGCGTGCCGTCGATGCGGACTGCGGCCGCGGTCATGGGAGCTGCAGGTTCGCTCGGTTCATCGGCCGCCAATACACGGAGCGCCGTGTCGAACATCTGACCCGACAGCGCAGCTAATTCAGCGGAAGAACCCACAAAGGTTGGGGACGAACAGCCTGGCTCGGGCTGGAAGAGGGCCGTTCGTTGTTCACGCGGGAACAGATCGTCACCGATGTCATCAAGCGTTTCTGAATATTGCCCCCGTGCAGCCATCGCGAGGCGGCGAAAGATGTGCCGGCCGGCACCGGTGGCGCCTCGCTTGGCGACTGCAACGATGCCTCGTTGAGCATCGTGTCCGATCATCATCGAGAGCACTGGCGGCCACTCAGGCCGAGCATCTCGGCGACGCAGTTCAATCAGGGACGAGACCACAGCGTCAGCAGTTGCGTCGACGACGAGGTCGAACTCGGGCGGTGCCAAGCCTTCGGCGAGGATGGACTCTGCTGACCCCACGACGGCCGTGACCGGTTGGTCTCTACGTATCAGATTGAGTCTCGCCGCGAGGGCGGTTGCCTTCGCCACACCGATGTCGCCGTCGTTGTACGGCTGCCGCACGAGAACTCCCGGAGTGACCACGTCGTTGTCGACGACCGAACGCCGGCGGCTCCGGCTCGAACGCAAAACTCGGCGATCGGCGCACCGAGCGCGCCGCAGCCGAGGATTAGAACTCGGCGACCTCGGACCGCCGACGTCGATGTTGCCGCGTCGCGGCGGATGGTCACTTCATCGCGATCCTCCATGACTGTTACCCACGAGGTTTCTGCTCCGGCCATCCAGTCAGGTAGAACGTTGTGGGCGAGCTCGCCCAGCCGCGCGAGGTTGTCGTCATCCGAGCCCGCCCAGATTAGGTTCTGGGCCACGAGACGACCCAGCTCATCAAATCGCCAGCACACCAAGTGTTGGCGGAGGATCCCTTCTGATAGGCGACGCGAAGGCGTTCCGACCAAGAGATGGAAATCGGGCGGGTCGCAGGCCGCTTGGCGAGCAAGTTCACCGTTTACAGCCGCGACAACGCCGATCGCCTCGAACAGTTCGCTCCGTGGAACCCCGACAGAGCCCAAGGCCTCCACAAGTGCGGCCGCTCGATCGGGATATTCGAAGCTCATCTCGTGGCCCGTGAGAACGGCGAGCGTGCCAAATACGCGGGCGCCACCCTGTGGTGGGGCGATCTCTCGATCCAGGTACCGCCGCAACCACTCGTCTGGCGTGATCCACTCGCCAACATCAAGCCGGTGAGCACCGGAGGCCTCGGTAACACCCACGAGCAACCGATGGCCAGGAGCGTTCGAATGCGAGAGACCTCCCTGTGTGGAAGGACCGTCTTGCGACCCGTGATTTGTGCGGCCGGTGCGCGGGATCCGATGTCAGCTCGCACTATCAGGAAGGTCTCAGAGGCCTTGGTATAGGCCACGGGAGGATGAAGCGGTTGGTCGTCCGGGTCCAGCTCGCCAAGGGATGCTCGCTCAAGCCAAACGCTCAAGCGGTCAAGAAGCCCGAACATGCCGTCGGCTGGCACCCACTCGACTGAGGGAGCCGCGTACAGGCACAGAAGGCTGCCCCATTGAACATGTGGGATGCCGGCCCATCGTCGATGAGGCACAGCTACATGCGGTATCACAAAGGGAAAGTCGGGAGGAATACGTACGACGAATCGCTCCCGGCGCCGGAGCTTGAGTCCATTCGGCGAGTGGGGTGTGCCAGCGCAGTCGAGCGAAAGACCAAGCTGCAACCAACCTTCGGCGTCGACGAGCGTCAACGTCGTGAGGAGCTGAACAGCTCGGGACGCCGTGGCTACGTCACGGACCTGAGCGAGGGCCTGCGCCTGACCCGGGCTCATGCGCACGCCAATCACCGTTGTCCGAAACCCACCGCCTGCTGGGGCGCAGCGTCATCTCCGCGGGCCGTCGTAACTGCCTGGCGAACCTGGCCGAGTCCCCGCGGCCTCGTCTGCCGGCGCTGAGCCCAACGCTTGGCGATTGCGGTTGCGCCGAACCCGAGCAAAACTCCCAGGCCGGCAGCAGCCAAGCCCGAAGCGACTGACTTACCTACGTCTTCTCCTACCTCGTCGCCTTCTTCTTCGACAACGACTGGAACGAACCCATTTTCGTCTAGCACGAAAACGAGCGGCCTTGGCGCATCCGCATCTGGGTACTCGGCAACGCAGATCAGCTCGCTCGCGATCTCCTCGTACCGATCCCGAGCTATCAGGTGAGGTGGATTGGCTCCGGACTTGTCGCTCTCGGGGAACTCGCAGCTGCTGACGACGACGACCCCCTCCTCAGAAGCGTGGCGTTCGAGAAGGTCAAGAACGTCCTGCCGGAGGACGTCCTTGCCATCCTGACACTCGTACATCACTTTTTTGGAGCAATGGTGCGGCGCGAGCAGAACCTCCCATGTGAGACGCTCCGCCCTGTCAGCACCCTCGCTGTACTCAAAAATCTTCTTTATCGTCTCGTATGCCAGATCCCCGAGTAGGAGGACGTGTCCTTCCTCGCCGTCGTCACCGATCAGGGTGATTTGAAGCGCCAACGACGTGTCATTCCGCTCTTCGGCACAGTCATCCTTGAACGGGGCGTGAATGAAGGCCTCGAACCTGTCCGCGACATCATCGCCATCGAGCGTTGTGATCAACTCGCCGGGGTAGCTCAGGTACTCGTCTGGCAACTCGCTATAGGCGTGCTTGTCGTTGTCCGTGTCATAGCCCACCACGCGGATGCGGTCGCCCGAGGCCGGCGTCGTGCCGTTCTCTGCCGCCCTCATGGTGGCGGCGACGCGGCGCTTTGCCTCCTTGTGAAACGCCTCGGCGTCCTCGCAGAGCGGAAGGTCGTTCTTGGTGTACTCCCGCCAAAGCCGCGGCGTCGCCCATAGCTCGCCGATGGTCACTCGGTCTAAGAGGTCGGCAAACCCGAGGCAGTGATCCTTGTCTGCATGGGTCAGGATGAACGCAGCCAGGTATGGCTCGCCATCCCGCTCCGGCAACACTTCCACGAGCCGGTCGACCACTGCCGCGACGATCGCGTCTTCGTCGTCGGCCATCGCCATGTCATGAAGGTCCACCTGCACGACATGCTCACTGTCAACGACGATCGTGGTGCTATCACCCGTGCCGACCGGCCAGAAGACGAGTCCCTGGTCTGGCAACTCCGTGCTAGTCATGCTTCTCCGTTCTCTGCTTCAGGTGATCTTCGCAGGTGGGTGTAACAACCGGACCTCCGGCATCCACATCCGCCGGCAGCCTTGTTGCTAGGCTGAATCGATCAGATAGTTTTATATGTCTCGTTGATGATACACCTCTGGCGAGACGTGAGAGGTTATTCGTCTCATTGATGGAGCACCGTGGCCGACCCGCTTGAAGAGCTTGGACCGATGGTGGCGCGGCGACGCCGCGAGCTCGGACTTAGCTTGCGAGACGCAGCCGCCGCCTCAGGAGTGCCGGTTGCCACGCTCTCCAGGGTGGAGCAAGGCCGCATGCCAGACTTGGCCACCTTCCGCCGGATCGTTGAGTGGCTAGGCGTTCCGCCGGAACAGTTTTCGGCCCAGCGAGAAAACCGAGAGCACCACCGAGGCGATTGCTGAACACTTGATGGCCGATCCGGCTCTGTCGGCCGATGCCGCTGATCGCATCGCCGGTCTCGTTCGGGATCTATACCAGAGTCTTGTCACGCCTGATCGGCGTCTCGCCGTTCACCTCCGTGCAGCCAAGACCTTCACGCCCCCGGCGCTGCAGCTGTTGTCGTCTTCTGGACGACATGCAGGTGGCCATTGACGGTGGGCAATGCGGGTAGGCGATGCGGCGCGGATTCAAGACACAGGCTGAACGGCTCGCAGCAGACATTCGAGAGCGCCACGGATGCAGTGACGACGAGCCTGCACCGCTCGACGCCGTAGCTGACGAGCTCGGCGCTGACATCGTGCCGGCAGACCAGCTGATCGCACGGGCCCGACTAGAGGAGCTGGAACGGCTGCAGGCTGATGCGTTCTCGGCAGCCACCTTTCGCAGGCCAAACGGTCGACGCGTAGTCGTTTACAACCCCCTTCACCCGGAGGGACGGAGTCGGAGCAATCAGGCCCACGAGCTGGCTCACATCGCTCTCGATCACAAGGTCAGGACCTTGGAACGTGTCGGCGAGCTGAGCTTCCTTACCTGTGACGTCGAACAAGAAGAGGAAGCCGACTGGCTGGGCGGCTGCCTATTGCTGCCGAGGTCGCTACTTGTGCGGGCCGCCTACAAGGGGATGGGTCCGGTCGAGATTGCGGAGGCGTACAAGACGAGTGAGCCAATGGCCCGCTTTCGACTCAACGCGAGTGGAGTCCTCGTCCAGGTCGGTCGAGCGAAGGCAGCCAAGACGCGCCGCACGTGAGCTGGCGTAGCACGCCACCCGAGCTGATAACACCTCTCGATCGTTGCGCCAGTCAGAAACTTGGCTGCACGGTGTTGTTGGTCGGCGCCTCAGCTCGTCATCGGGTCAACAAATGGAGGCTTCCATCGGTGGTTCCCCGATGGAGAGCTGTCCGCCCTCGGCTCTCACCCACGTCAGGGCCATCCCCAGCGCCGCCGTCCATTGGAGCTGCCGTGTCAGCTCGGTAGCGCTGTTGCCGTAGTGCTGCATCTGAGGGGTCCCCGTTGAGTGGTCCAGCGTCTATGCGTGTATTGGTTGGTGTTGGTCGGTCCAGGCCCGGGCGAACTCGTCTGGCGTGAGGCCGCCGTGGGCACTGTGTGGTCGGTTGATGTTGTAGTCGATCCTCCAGTCCTCGATGAGCACCTTGGCCTCGAGCAGGCTGTCGAAGTGCCAGCCGTTGAGCAGCTCGTCGCGTAGCCGGCCGTTGAACGACTCGATCCAGGCGTTCTGCCACGGTGAGCCGGGGTCGATGAAGATCGTGCTCACCCCGTTGAACCGACACCAGTCCGCCACGGCGTAGGCGATGAACTCGGGGCCGTTGTCGAAGCGCACGAAGGCCGGTGTCCCTCGCTCGAAGGCGAGGCGGTCCAGGGTGGCCACGACCTTGTCGGCGTCGATGGAGCGGTCGACCACGATGGCCGGGCACTCCCGGGTGAACTCGTCGACGATGTTGAGCAGCTTGAGGGTGCGGCCGTCCACGGTCGTGTCGAACTGGAAGTCGAGCGCCCAGAGCGCATCAGGAGCGATGGGGCACATGGCCCCCACGGCCGTCCCGATGCCGCGCAGGGGCTTCTTGCGCTTGCGATAGGGCACCTTCAGTCCTTCCTCACGCCACAGGCGCTGGATCCGCTTGTTGTTGACCCGCCAGCCCTCGGCCCGGGCCTTGGTGGCGGCCCGGCGCCAGCCCCACCGGGGTCGTCGTCGCGAGAAGGCGCGTGAGGCACGCCCGCAGCGCGACCTCGTCGTCCGAGGGAACAGGTGGATCGAGGCGATCGGTGGACCGGTGCTGGCCGACCACCCGGCACGCTCGTCGCTGGGAGACCCCGAACCGCTCGCGCAGCACCTTCACTGCGGACCGGCGACGGTTCGGGGTCAGAAGTTTCCCTCAGCCAACTCCTTGAGCATCGCCTTGTCGAGCTCCGCCTCGGCCAGGAGCTTCTTGAGCCGGGCGTTCTCACCCTCGAGCTCTTTGAGCCGCTTGGCGTCGCTGGCCTTCATGCCGCCGTACTGGGCCACCCAGCGGTGCCAGGTGGAGTCGGCGATCTGGAGATGTCGACACACTTCGTCGAGTCCGGTGCCACCGGCCAGGAGCTTGTTGCCTTCGGCGAGCTTGCGGATGATCTGGTCGGGTGTGTGCCTCCGCGTCTGGTCATGGTGCTTGTCCTCCTCGCTCCAGTTTGGAGCATCGGACACGCACAAGCTCTGGACCACTACAGGGGGCTCACCTCACATCCAATATTCCCGCTCCCTAGGTCGCTCGTCCGCCCGCACTAGAGCGCGCCGATCCAGCTCCGCGGGATCGGCCCAAACGACAACGACATCGTGGCGGGAACCGAGCAAGTCCCCTGCGAGTTGCAACGGCACCCGGCGCTCGGGAGTCCAAATGTCGCTCGACTGTCCCTTGATCAGCATGGTGAGCCCGGGTCGTAGCTGGTCGCGAATGGTCTGGTCGAGGACGGAGCGTCCGCCGGTGTCCAGGCTGGCGGCGCACGTTTCGACGGGTGCTTCGAGAGCAAGGTGGCGGCTGAGCGGGTGTGTGACATCAGCCGCGACCTCCCGGATGAGCGTCGCCTTGCCGGCGCAGCTGGGGCCGAAGAACCACACCAGTCGCGCGTTCATCTCAGAGATCGGATCACTCATCCCGGCAACACCATCCTGGAGCGGCGCATCACACCAGTTCTTGCCGCCGGGAGGAGCAGGCCCTGTTGAGTCGGGCTGGTGGCGCGTCCGGACCACGTCCCGTTCTTGGTCACATAGGCGTTCCAGTGGCCCTCGCCGGCCGCCGTATCGACCCAGACGATCACGTCGGGGATCGAGCCGTTTCCGTTCGCAACGAAGTCCTGCGCTGCGGTGTAGGTGGTCCTCATCAGGAACGTCGGGTTCGCCATGCGCACGTCGTGGGATCCGAGCACGAGAACGGACACGCTGCCAGGGTGGCGGCTCTTTTCGACCTGGAGCTTCGGGCATTTCTTGGCGAGTGCCTAGGCGACCATGTCGCGGAGCCGGGCGTCGGCATCGGCGAAGCGGGCCGGTGCCCAGACGAGAGTCCCCTCCTCTTCGGCTAAGCAACGGCGGCGATACAGCTGGACCGAGACCCATAGGTCGGGCTGCCCGGCGGTGATTGGTCCGAGCGCGACGTCGTCGCGATAGGGCAGATGTTGATCTCGTACCCAGGTCTCAAGCTGGTCGAGACGGTGCTCTCGCTCCTCCCGCCGTATTAGATGCAGGTCGGTCGGGTCGATGACCAGCGTGTACCTGCCTGGGCGTTCGAGGCCGGCGGCGAAGCGACCCTCGAAGCCGCTGAACACGTCGCGAGTTCGCACCTTGTCCTCCACCTGGTCGGTGTAGGCGACGACGGTCGTGTGCTCAACGACGATGTTGCCGACTTCGTCGTGGGCGAGAAGATCGGGGGTGGGCCTGTTGCGCACGACCTTGTCGGGCCAGCTGTCGACGTGCAGATGACCACCGTTCCGCGCCCGCGCGAGTGCCTCGGCGCCGAAGAGACAAACGTCGTCAGCGGCGGGCGGGGAGGGGGCGCCGAGAGAGTTCACGATGCCTACGGTTTACCGGCGGCCGTGAGGGCCATCCACTCGGCGCTCACATGGTTTCGCCGCGGGATGAGCGATGCTCCGCGGGATAACCGCGGGATGAAACCGGATTCGGCGCTGTGGATAAACTTCCCAGCAAGCCGTCTACCAGGGAAAATATCGAGTGGAGGTGAGCGGACTCGAACCGCCGACTTCCACGTTGCGAACGTGGCGCTCTGCCAACTGAGCTACACCCCCAGGACCGGTGCTCCGCCACCTAAAGGGGCGATGTCACGGGGTCGATCCGGGCTGAACCCCACGATAGCGGAGGGTGGCCGGCGCTCCCCAAGTCAGCCGAGCAGGCTTCGCGGTCCGGACGACCGGCCGTTCAGGTGGCGCCGTGGATGACTGAGCCCACCGGCGATCAGGTGCGGGCCGGACGATGGGAATGCGTTCCCATGATCGTCCAGCCCGAACCGCCGAGCACCTGCCCCGCAGCCGTGGCGTAGTTGCCGGCCGCCATGTACCCGCCGGAGGAGTAACCACCTCCGCCGGCGTAACGCCGCCGCTCGTGAGCCACTACGTGACGGCGGCTCTCGAGCACCGCTGACGCCTGTCGCCGCGTCTCGAGGGCGACGACCTTCGATGCCCGCTCGACGGCCTGCCGGTGGAAGTGCACGAGGAGGGCGACGTAGACGGCGAGGCACCCGAGCGAAACGAAAGCGCCGTACCACAGCACCCTCGCCGCCGGCAGGATTCCGATGACGAAGAAGAACGCAGCGACACCGGCGAGGATGATCATGACAGCGCGTCGCCTGGCGGCCATGGCGGGGGACGTCGCGGGTGGAACCGCCGGAGCGGCAATGCTGTCCGGACCGAGCTGCTCCAGCTGCGGCGCCGCGTAGGAGGCCACGGGTCGTTCCACGACGACGGTCGTGTGGTCGGAGGACCCGAACCGGGAGAGCAGCCGGTGATATGACCGCAGCCCCTCCGTGAACCGTCGCTCCGACACCTTGCGCAGCACCATTGGCGTGAGCGCTACAACCCATACAACTGCCAGGACGACCAGGATCATGATGCTCACCGTCCTCGTACCATCCTCTGTCTTCTCGAGACCCTACAAGGGCCTCTCGTCTGATGAGTGGATTTCCGAGCGGCGCCACGTCCCCGAGCGTCCTCCGGCCTTCTCCCAGAGGCAGAGGTCGCCGATCACCATCGAACGGTCGGCCGACTTGCACATGTCGTAGATCGTGAGGGCGGCGACGGCGCACGCCGTCAGCGCCTCCATCTCCACGCCCGTGCGGTCGACGGCCTCGACCTCCGTCTCCACCTCGACGCAGTCGTCACCGATCGTGAAGTTGATGACGACACCACCGACGAGGAGGGGGTGGCAGAGGGGGATCAGCTCAGGGGTTCGTTTTGCCGCTTGGATGCCGGCGATGCGCGCAGCGCCGAGTACGTCTCCTTTGTTGATGGCATTGGATGCGATGGCGACCGTGGTCTCGGGCAGCATCTGCACCCTGCACCGGGCGAGAGCGCGCCGATGAGTGGTCTCTTTGGGGGTCACATCCACCATCCGGGCCCGACCCAGGGGGTCGAGATGGGTGAGACCACGCTCCGGCATTGCTTCGAGTCTAGGCGGGGACCTCCTGAGTTGTCTCTTCCGTTCCTCCCAAGCAGGGAAGACGCCGACCGGGAAGGGACCGGTCCGCTGGAACAGCCAAAGGCCTAGATGTCAAGACGGCGGTGGTCCGCCAGTCGCAGAGTCAGCCGCCGATCTGGCTCATCGAGCGGGACGGCCGCACGAAGTCGACCTTGCCGATGCGGTGGCCGGCCCACTTCTTGTGCACAGCAGCGACGGCGAGATCGACGAGCTCGTTGTCGGTCGCACCGTTGCGCAGGGCCACGCGGAAGTCGTACTCGTCCTGCGCGAACAAGCAGGTCATGAACGCTCCCTCCGCCGTGAGGCGCACGCGATCGCAATCGTCGCAGAAGGGCTTTGTGACAGACGGGATGACACCGATCTCGCCGGCGCCGTCCTTGTAGCGCCAGCGCGAGGCCGGCTCCGGCCCGTGCTCGACCTCCTCCAAGGGGTACGCGGCGTCGATGGCGGCGACGATCTCGTCGGCGCTCACGACCTTGTCCATCGACCAGCCACCGTCGGCGTCGAGGGGCATGAACTCGATGAACCGCGGCTGCACGCCCATCTGCCGGCCGAATTCGGCGAAGGGGACGATCTCGTCCTCGTTCCAGCCCCGCACGACGACCGTGTTCACCTTGACGGGATCGAAACCCGCCTCCACCGCCGCCCGGATCCCCTCCAACACCTCGGGCAGGGCGTCGCGCCGCGTGATCTCGGCGAAGCGCTCGCGGATGAGGGAATCGAGCGAGATGTTCACTCGCTGCAGCCCGGCGTCGCGCAGGGCGCCCGCCATCTTCGTGAGCTTCACGCCGTTCGTCGTCATGGCGAGGTCGACGGGGCGGCCGTCATCGGTCCGGAGGGTGGCGAGCATGCTCACGAGAACCGGGAGATCGGCCCGTACCGTCGGTTCGCCCCCCGTGAGGCGGATCGACTCGACGCCGAGTCGCTCCACGAACAACCTGGCGAGTCGTTCGATCTCCTCGAAGGTGAGGATGTCGCTGCGCGGGAGCCACTTCATCCCTTCGGCCGGCATGCAGTAGCGGCAGCGGAAGTTGCAGCGGTCGGTCACCGAGATGCGGAGATCGCGGGCGACCCGCCCGAAGGTGTCGACCATGCGGCGGTCGTTGCGATGCAACTCCGGCGAGGTCATGCCGTCCAGCTTAGGCGGCTGAACAGGGAATTTGTCGGGGGCTAGCAATACTTGTCGAACGCATGTACCGCTTGACGCCCACCTGGGCGTTCAGGTGCCGGGTCGCCGGCTCGGGAGCGGCCCGAGCAGTATGAGCTGGACCTCGTCGCCCTCGGCGAGCCCGTCGCCGTCCGGGATGAGCGCCAGGGCATTCGCCAGTGCCATCCCGGCGAGCTGGTGAGACATCTGGCCTCCGACGGCGTCGGCCACGAGGCGACCGTCTTCCCGCCATCGTGCCTCGGCCCGGACGAGATGCGTCTTTCCGTCCGGCCGCCGGTGGAGCCCTTGCCCGGCGACGGCGGGCACCGTCGGGGGCGGCGCGGCGGGGTGCCCCGCGAGCACGCGCAGAGCCGGCAGTGCGATCGCCTGGTAGCTGACGAGCGAGGAGACGGGGTTGCCGGGCAGCCCGAAGACCGGTAGGAAGCGAGCGGGCCCCTCGCGCCCACCTCCTCGCAGCCAGCTGATGACGAGCGGCTTCGCCGGCCGGATGGCCACGCTCAGCTCGTGGACGGCCCCCCCGGGGCCAGCCTCGGCGCCGAGGCGCGCCAGCACGACCTTCACGTAGTCGAACTCACCCTTGCTGACCCCGCCCGTGGTGAGGACGGCGTCGCAGGTGCGCAGCGCCCGTTCCAGGCCGGAGGTCACGGCCTCCTCCGTGTCGGCGGCGAGGCCGAGGTCGACGGCCTCGAAGCCGTCGCGACGCAGCGTGGCGAGGACGGCGTGACGGTTGGAGTCCCGGATCTGGCCGGGCGCGAGCGGACGGGCGCTGCCGTCGGGGGCGAGCTCCACGAGCTCGTCACCTGTCGTCATGACCCCGACGCGAGGGCGCGGGTACACGAGCACGCGGCCCGCCCCGACGCTGGCGAGGACGCCCACATCGGCGGCCGTCACGACGGTGCCGGCGGCCACGGCGAGCGCCCCGGCGGCGAGGTCGCTGCCGGCCGCCCGCAGGTGTGACCCGGCGGCAACCGGGTCGAGCACCCGCACGCGCCGGTGGTCGTCGTCTCCGGCGGGCTCGGTCCGCTCGACGATGGCGATGCCGTCGGCGCCGTCGGGGATGGGAGCACCCGTCATGATTTGGATGGCCTGTCCCGGACCGACGGGTGTCGTCGGTGCCGAGCCGGCGCCGAGGACGCCGACGACGTCGAGCTCGACCGGGGCAGCGGTGGTGTCGGCCGAGCGCACGGCGAAGCCGTCCATGGCCGTGTTGGCGAAGGGGGGGACGTCCTCGGGGGCGAGGACGTCGGCGGCCAGCACGCAACCGAGGGCATCGTCGAGGGGCACCAACCGCGGGGGAAGGGGAACGGCGTTGGCGAGTGCCAGTCGCTGCACCTCTTCGAGGGGCACAAGCGTCTCTGCGTCCTGGCCTCGTGGCATGCCCACCTCCGCGGACCGTCCGGTCCGCTCGTCGTGCGCTGAACGCGCTCCCCGCCTGCTCGCTATACACTTAGCACTCACGGGGGGAGAGTGCTAGCGCCCTGGAGGAGCGAGGAACGATGCCGACCTACGAGTACGCGTGCAAGCAGTGCGGTGAGCACCTCGAGGTCGTGCAGTCCTTCCACGACGAGCCTCTCACGGTCTGCCACAACTGTGGCGGCGAGCTGAAGAAGGTCTTCGGGAACATCGGGATCGTCTTCAAGGGGAGCGGCTTCTACAAGACCGACAGCCGGGGGTCCTCGAGCAAGTCCGTCAAGGCCGAGTCGGACTCCTCCTCGTCGAGCGAGACAAAGTCGAGCGAGACGAAGGACACGAAGAAAGACGCCAAGAAAGAGTCGTCCACGACGACCTCCACCTCGTCGTCGTCCTCATCCTCCTCCGACTCCGGGGCCAGCAAGGCAGCCGCTTCCTGATGGGGCGTCGCCTCTCGGCGGCGTCTCAGGCCCGGGTGGACGGCACGATGCGTTGCCGCCAGGGACGGGCACTGTCGAAGTGGTGCCCGACGACTTGGGCGTCGCGCAGGCGGTGGAGGAAGCCCTCGGCATCCTGGAAGGCGGCCATCTCCACGTAGGCGGCGCCCACGGCCTCCGGTACATGGGCGTCCGAGCCCGCTCCGGCCGCCAGGCCGAGCCGCCGAGCGGTAGCGACCGCCTCGGCGTTGTGCTGCTCGAGCGACGTCTTGGCGTTGCGTACCTCGATGACGTCGACGAGGCCGTCGCGGCTCAGACGCTCGAGCACCCCCTCACGGAGACGGTGGCGCAGGGGGTCGAAGGGATGGGGGACGTAGACGAGGCCGCCCTGAGCGCGGATCTCGAGCGCCGTCTGGCGGGCCGATCGCGAGCCGGGGGCCAAGCGCTCGGAGAGGAAGAGCCCGATGAGCTCACCCTCCGGCGTCCGTTGCTCCTGGCCCACGACGACGTCGCAATCGAGCTCGGCGGCGAGGCGCTGGGCGCCCCGGATCGTGCCGTGGTCGGTGATGCAGACGACGTCGATCGCCGTCGCCGACACGGCGGCGGCCAGCTCCTCGGGCGTCGTCGTGGAGTCGCCCGACCACATCGTGTGCAGATGGCAGTCGACGCGCACGTGGCCGGGTGGGAGCGGCGCGGCCAAGTGGGCGTGGCGGGCGATCGCCTCGTGGTTCGGCCGCCGTCCGCGGGTCGTGGGCAGCCCGGCTCAGATTCCGCTCATCGACATGTCGTCGATGGCGAGCGTCACGCCGGACGAAGCGCCCGGCAGCCATTCCAAGTCGCCGCCGATGATGGAGACGTGCTGCAGCATTCGCTGCATCGTGGAGGCGACGGTGACCTCGCGGACCGGCTCGGCGAGGGCGCCCTGGCGTATCATGAGCCCCTCGGCGCCGACGGAGAAATCTCCGCTCACGACGTTCACCCCCGAGTGGACGCCGCTCACGGACTGCACGAAGAGGCCCCGGTCGACGCGGGCGATGACTTCTTCGTACGTGAGGTCGCCGGGCTCGAGCGTGAGGGCGCGAGCCCCGACGCCGGGCGTCGTGCGGTAGCCCCCGCGCACGGCGGAGGCCGTCGAGCACGTTCCCGCCACGCGTCCGGCGTGGGTGTCGTAGAGGTAGCCGAGCAGCTTGCCGCCCTCGATGAGCCCGTTGCGCCGGCAGGCGAGACCCTCCGCATCGGACGGTGCCGCTCCCCACGCCAGCGGGTTCGTGGCGTCGTCGAGGAGCGAGAAGTTCGCGACGGCGACCTCCTCGCCGACCCGGTTGGCGAAGAGGCTGCGGCCCTTCGACACCTCCTCGCCCGACAGCGGCTGGGCGAGGATGGCGAGGAGCATGGCGGTGATGCGCCGGTCGAAGACGACGGTGAGGTGGGAGGAGGCGGGTTTCGTGGCGCCGAGGAGTCGTGTCGCCCGCCCGACGGCATCTCCGGCGGCGCGGGCGGCGTCGAGGTCGCCGAAGCTCCGTCCCGCCGAATACCCATATCCCGTCTGGCTCTCGTCGCCGTCCGCGGCGATCGCCGAGACGGAGACGAAGCAGGACGTCCGGCGCGTCTCGCGCTCGATGCCGGCCGTCGTGGCGATGGCGGACTCCACGGCGCCGTCGGCGTAGTTGGCGTGGACGACCTGGCGGATGCGAGGGTCCATGCCCCGAGCCATCCGCTCCAGCTCGAGGGCGAGGTCGACCTTGGCGTCGGTCGGTGTGAGGGCGACGTCCTCCCGCCACAAGTCGATCTCGGCGGGCACCACCCCATCGGGCTTGGCCAGCCCGGCATGCTCGTCGAAGGTGGCGAAGCGGGCGTTGTCGCGGGCTTCATCGAGCGCTTCGGCAGCGGTGCCGTCGTCGAGGGCCGCCACCCAGGCAAAGCCCGTTCGTCCCTGCGAGACGACCCGCACGCCGACCCCGGCTGAGCCGGCGGAGGTGAGCGACTCGATCTCCTGCTCGAAGACTCGCAGCGAGGTTTCGCGGCCGCGAGAGACGTAGGCCTCCACCTCCTCGCCGTTCTCGGCGCGCCCCGCCACCGCGCGCGCCAGCTCGAGGAGGTCGCTCACGCCGCCGTGCCGCCGATCGTCACGGCCGTGATGCGGAGGGTCGGCTGCCCGCAACCGACCGGCACGGACTGGCCGTCCTTGCCGCAGGTTCCGGGCCACATGCCGAAGTCGTTGCCGATGGCGTCGATCTTGCCGAGCACCTCCGGCCCGTTCCCGATGAGGTTGGCGTTGCGGATCGGGTCCGTGATGCGCCCGTCCTCGATGAGGTAGGCCTCCGTCATCCCGAACGTGAAGTCGCCCGTCGTCGTGTTGACCTGCCCGCCGCCGAGATGGGCGACGTAGATGCCATGAGGCGTCTGGGCGACGATCTCGTCGGGGTCCTCGTCGCCGGGCAAGAGGAACGTGTTCGTCATGCGGACCATGGGGAGGTGCCGGTAGCTCTCCCGCCGCCCGTTGCCGGAGGAGCTCCGGCCCTCTTTCCGTCCTCTCAGGTAGTCCCACATGTAGTCCGTGAGGACACCGTCGCGGATGAGGACGTTGCGCTGTGCCGGGCGGCCCTCGTCGTCGACGCTCATGCATCCCCACTCGGGGCCGACGGTGCCGTCGTCCACGAGCGTGACGAGGGGGCTCGCCACGAGATCGCCCACGCGCCCGGTGTAGACGGACGTGTCCTTCACGATGTGGTCGGCCTCGAGGCCGTGGCCGCAGGCCTCGTGGAAGAGCACGCCGCCACTGCCCCGCCGCAGCACGACGGGCAGGGCACCGGAGGGTGCCGGCCGCGCCTGCAGCTTGGCGACGGCGCGCCGGGCTGCTTCGCTGGCCACCTCCTCCACGCTGCGCCGCTCGAACAGCTCGAAACCCAGCGTCATCGCCAACGACTCCGACCCCGTCTGCAGGCCGGTGTCGCCCGAGGCCACGCAGGCGACGTTGAGGCGCGTCCGCACGCGTTCGTCGCCTGTGAGGAGACCCTCCGAGTTGGCGATCTGCGTGCGCCGCCGGGAGTCGCTGTAGCCGGCGCTCACCTGCACGACGGCCGAGCTCGAGGCACGGGCGGTCTCGTCAGCCCGCTGCAACAACTCGACCTTGGCGGCCTTCGGGGCGTGCTCGTGGTCCTCCACGGGGCCGCTCGGCCGGGGAAAGTGACGCTCCGTGAGCGCCACGACCCGCCCCCCGCCGCCCCCTTGGCGGGCGACGGCGGAGGCCGCTTCGGCGGCTGCGAGCAGCCCGTGCTCGGTGAGGTCGGCCGTGTGGGCATAGCCCGTCGTCTGACCGACGACGACGCGGATGCCCGCGCCCCGGTCATGCCCGGAGGCGAGCTCCTCGACCTTGCCGTCGTCGAGGGAGATGCCGGAGGCGAAGCGGTCCTCGACGAAGACCTCGGCGAAATCGCCGCCCCGCCCGAGGGCGGCCTGCAACACCCGCTCGAGGACTCCGGAGTCGACGAGATGGACGCCCGCGACAGGGGCCGGCGAGGATCTCGCCGGCCCCCTCTCGTGGTCGGTGCTCAGCGGAGGATGTTCCCGAGCATGCCGCCAGCTACGCCGGCTCCGATCGACTCCTTCTTGTCGTCGCCGCCGATGTAGGGGCGGAGGCTCTCGGCGAGGATGACGAGCGGCATCGACTGCAGCCAGACCTTGCCGGGACCGGTCAACACGACGAGCCAGTGACCGTCGGCGCCGAAGTAGCGATTGACGATTCCCTGGATGCGCGTCATGGAGAAGTTGACGGTGTCCTGGAAGACGCCGACGTGGCCCGGGTGGACGAGGATCGTCTGGCCGGCGGCGAGGTCGTAGGTCGTGATCTCTCCGGAGAGCTCCACCCACGCCGTGCCCTGGCCCTCGAGCTTCTGGAGGATGAAACCCTCTCCGCCGAAGAGCATCCCGCCGAGGCCTTGGTTGAACCCGACGGTGCAGTTGATCTCCGGCGTGCCGCAGACCCACCCGTGACGGTGCACGAGGTAGCCGCCGGGATTGCCCACCTCGAGCGGGAAGATGCGTCCCGGCATCTTGGCGGCAAAGGCGATCATGCCCTGGCTACCCTGGGCCTCGTAGCGCGTGAGGAAGATGCTCGTTCCCGAGAGGACGCGCTTCAGACCGCCGAGGAGGCCGCCGCCCCCGCCGCCTTGCTGGCCGCCCATCTGTGTCGTCTGCGTCATCTGCATGTTGGCGGTCATCCAGGACAGCTCGCCGTGGTTCGAGATGAGCGCCTCTCCGGGGTTGAGGATCATCTCGAGAACCGGCAGTGTCGAGCCCTTCACTTCTGCTTGCATCGTCAAGCCCCTTTGTGATGTCGGTCGCCGGCCCTGTCGGCGTTGCTTCCTGCCAGTTTGCCTTGCTTGCGGAAGGCCGTCGAGCGATCGAGCATCCACCCCTCGCGAGAGCGCTCCGCGTAGCATCCGGGCAAGCGTCACGTCGCCGGAACTCGTGAACGCCAAAGGGTATCTCGGTACGTCGGCCTCCCGGAACGGCCGGCCCAATCGGGTGCGCGGGCACCCCGAAAAGAGCGCCAGCATGGACGAGAGCGAAGCAGCCGACATCGAAGTCGAAGAAGGCACCGCCACACCCATCTTCGGCGTCTACCGCCGCGGCTACGACCCCGAGCAGGTCGACCGCTACGTTGCAGACCAGCAGCGGCGGCTCGACGAGTCGGTCCACCGTGCCTCGGAGTCCGAGCGCAAGCTCGCCGCCGCCGTCGGGCAGCTGCGGGAGCTGCACCGTCGCGTCGCCGTCTACGAGAGCGAGGCGCGCAATGCTCAGCCGCCCGCCCTCGACACCCTGGGGGAGCGGGTGCAGCGGATCCTGCAGGAGGCCTGGGAGGGCGCCTACAACCTGCGCCAGGAGGCCGAGCGCGAGGTGACCGACCTCCGCGAGCAGACCAATCAGGACGTCACCGAGCTCCGCGAGCAGACCCAGGTCGAGGTCGCCGAACTCCGGCAGCAGACGCAGCACGAGGTGGAGGCGATGCGGGTACAAGCCCGCAGCGACGTGGAGGAGTTGCGGGAGGCGGCGAGTCGGGAGGCCGCGTCGCTCGTGGACGAGGCCACGCGTCGAGCCCTCCACATCCGGGACGAGACGGAGCGGCGCCGGCAGGCGTACCTCGAGCGGGTCGAGCGCGACCGGGAGCAGGCGATCGGCCAGATCACGTATCTCTACGACCAGCGCCAGGGGGCCATCGCCGAGCTGGCCCGCCTGCAGGCGACGGTGCAGGCGACGATCGAGGAGATGGTGCACAGCCCGCTCGGGCGGCCGGCTCCCGGCGTCGCCGAGGTGGCGGCGGAGAACGCCCGTGCCGCTCGCGCCGCCACCGCCCGGGAACACCCCGCTCCGGCGGACGAGGGCTTCTCCGGCATCGGATCCGGAAGTTTGAGCCGGGCGGCACGCCTGCCCGACACCGGCCTCATGGGAGATCCCCCCGTCGCGGAGGCCGATGAGGCGCGGGATTCCGAGGCGCCGGGCGGCGCCGTTTTCGACGCCGAGGCGGCCCACGTCCCGGATGTCCCGGTGCTCCATGACTCCCCACTCGTCACGGAGGCGCCCCAGCTGCCCGGCATCCTCGGCTCGGGCGAGCCGGCGGTGCCGAGGACGGGCGTCGACGTGCCCACCGGTCCGATGGAGCGGACGGCTCGGCCCACCGAGCGACAGAGCGGCAAGGGACCTCGCCACGCCAGCGAGGAAGCCGACGCCATGGAGCGGGTGATGAAGCACGGTGCCCGCCCTGTCATCGAGACCTCCCCCGGCACGGGCGTGGTGGTGCCGGTCACCGACGATCCCGACGTGACGGCCGATCCGGACGTGACGGCGGCGACCTCGAGCGAGCCGGACGACGGCGGCCCCCGCCACGGTCGTGCGGGTTCCGGCCCGAGCAAGGCGAGCGCCGTCATCGGCGGTCTCATGCGCCCGCGCCGTCAACCGCCCCGGCACGGCGTCTACGACGCCGAGGCAGACGAGTAGGCCGGGAGCCTCCCGCAACCGGGCGACCGAAACCGGGGCAGCGCCGGCTCATCCGGCACAGCGGGCCGCGCCGGACAACGTGTGTGAGAGTTGACACGGCCACCCTCGTCGAGCGTGCCTCCGAGCGCGTGCGTTGGGATGACCTCGACGTCGGCTCGTTCGCCGACCGTCCCGTCGACCGGGCCGCCCTGCGCTGCATCCGGTACATGCACGACGTCGAGTACCACACGGTCTGCTACCTGCGCGACCTGCTCCTGACGCCGGCGCATGCTGACGCCCGAGTGACGGCGTTTCTCAACATGTGGACCTTCCAGGAGTACTGGCACGGTGAAGCCCTCGCCGCCGTCCTCGCCGCTCACGGCGAACGGCACGGCGAGGACCGTGTCGCCGCCCTGCGGGGACGCCTCGGCGCCCGTGACAAGCTGCGCCCCCTCCTCATGGCGCTCGGTGGGTGGCTGGGCGGGACCGACTTCACGGCCGTGCACATGACGTGGGGGGCCGTCAACGAATGGACGACGCAGGCGGGCTACTCCCAGCTGAGCCTGCGAGCGCGCCATCCCGTCCTCTCCGACCTCCTCAAGCGCATCATGCGTCAGGAAGGCCGCCACATCGACTTCTACGCCGGCGAGGCGGGCGAACGGCTGGCAAGGAGCCGGCGGGCGCAGCGGTTGACGCGTCTGGCACTGCTGCGCTTCTGGGCGCCCGTGGGATCGGGGTTGATGCCGGAGGAGGAGGTCGCCCACCTGGCGGGCTACCTCTTCGGTGACGGGGAGGGCCGGGAGGCTGCCAGGCGGATCGATCGGCAGATCGACCGCCTGCCCGGCCTGGCCGGCCTGCGGCTCGTGGAGCGTGCGACGGCGGCCTGTGTCCCGCCTGCCGATCAGGCGGGTTGTGGCGTCGAGATGCCGATTCCCCCGCGAGTGGTGGCTCCGTAACGCGCCTGCTCGGCAGCGATGTCGAGCGGTCGGATGCCCTTGCGGGCCTGCAGGGTCGCCTCGTCCAGCAGGTCTGCCGGTACGACCCAGGCGACCTCGAACTCGATGCCGTCCGGGTCCTTCGCGTACAGCGACTTCGTCGTGCCGTGATCGGAGGCGCCCACGAGGGAGCCCGCCTCCGTCAGCACCGTGGCGAGCCGCTCGAGCTCTGCGAGCGTGTCCACCTCCCAGGCGAGGTGATAGAGACCGACCTCCGACTGGCCCGCCCGGGAGGCGGCGGCATCCGGCCCGATGGTGAACAGGCCGATGTCGTGGTCGTTCGTCGATCCGGGCGCCTGCAGGAAGGCAGCACCCTTGAAGCCGTCCGGCAGGAGGCCGACGGGCCGGAAACCCAGCACCTCCACGTAGAAACGCGCGCTCGCCTCGGCATCGCGGACGTACAGCACGGCATGGTTGAGGCGCATGATCGGCATGTCGTCGTCAACCGCCGGAGGCGGCGGCCCATTCCTGGACCACCGCCGCCGGCGTGTCCTCAGAACGTGACGGGGACGGTGAGCTCCTCGGTGGCGCGCACGATCACGAGCTGGAGCACCTCACCCTCGAGGTCGAGTGCCTCGTAGAGGGCGTCGATCGACGTGAGGGCGATCTCGCCGCCGCGGACGAGGACGTCCCCCCGCAGAAGGCCCGCCCGCTCCGCCGGGCTTCCCTCCTCGACGTGGCGTACGAGCAGGCCCTCCACCTCGCTGAGGCCGGCGGCCGCCCGCAAGCGCTTGGTCACCTGCGGGGGGGCGATGGCCGTGCCGAGGCGACGCCTCGCCGGCACCTCGCCCTTCGAGAGGGCCGTGATCCGCTTCTTGAGAATCCTCGGTCGAGGCGATCGCCTGGTAGAAGCCCTCCTGCACGCGGTTCGTGTTCACGCCGAGGACGCGGCCCTCACCGTCGAGGACGGGTCCACCGGACGACCCGCGGGCGAGGGGGGCGGTGTGCTCGATGCTGCCGGGGATGCGCCGGCCGCGAGGGCCGCGAAAGCCGCGCCCCGTCGCCGACACCGTTCCCATCGTCGCCCGGACGCCACGCCCGCGAGGGTTGGCGACGGCCACGACGATCTGGCCGACCGATACGGGGCTGGTCGCCAGCTCGAGCGGGGTGATGCCGGCGGTGTCGACCGCTACGACCGCGAGGTCGCCGTCGAGATCGACACCTGCGTTCGTACCGGCGGCGGCCCGCCCGTCGGCGAAGGTGACGTGGGTGCCCTCACCGTCGCCACGCAGGTTGTGAGCGTTCGTGACGACGTAGCCATCGGCCACGACGAAACCCGTCCCGTGCCGGTTCACACCCACCACGGCGGGCCCGGCCTTCTCGGCGGCGGAGGAAATGACGGCGCTGATCTCGTCGAGAGCGGACATGAGCAGGGTCTCCTTCATGCTGACTTGTGACTTGCAGAATACAAGTAACCTGTGACGATAGCAAGTCCCACGTCTGAGCAACCTCGCGGTGTAGAGATCTCTCGTGCCTGACACCAGCAATTTGTCCCTCGCCCTGGAGCGAGTCGGTGACCGGTGGACGCTCCTCGTCGTCGCCGCCCTCCTCGAGGGGCCGCTCCGCTACGGCGAGCTGCAGGCGGCGCTGCCGGCGATCGCCACGAACGTGCTGGCGAGCCGGCTGAAGGAGCTCGAGCGGCAGGGGCTCGTGGCTGCCAACCCGTACTCGCGCCGGCCGCTCCGACTCGAGTACCAGCTCACGATGGAGGGTGCCGAGCTCGCCGGCGTCATGCGGCTGCTGGCGGCCTGGGGGGCGGCGTCTGCCGCCAGACCGGGCGCAGTCGCCGAGGGCGAGGAGGCGCCTCCCCCCGCCCACTCCGTCTGCGGGACCCCGCTCGAGGTCCGCTACTGGTGCCCCACCTGCCAGGAGGTTGCCGAGGACGACGAGGAGGTGTGGGCATGAGGGGCTGCGGTTGCCTCGGGACCCGGCGGCGCCGCCGGATGGGCGATCAGGCCTCGATGATGATCTCGCCGTGCAGGAGCGCCAACCACGCCATCGGCGACGCTGCCCACCGCCGCCAGCCGTCGGCGATGCGGGACAGCTCGTCGGGGTCGGAGAGTCCGAGCTCGACGGCCCGTGCCGCGAAGACGGAGGCCGTCGTGCGCTCGGCCCAGAGGTCGGCCCACCACTCGCACTGCTCGGGGGAATCGGCACAGAAGGCACTCGCCGAGGTGGTCACCGTCGAGTAGCCGGCCTCCAGCGCCCAGGCGCGCAGCCGCCGCCCGGCGTCCGGCTCCCCGCCGTTTCGCCGGGCGACGGTGCTGTAGAGCTCGAGCCACCGGTCGATCATCGGCTCCGGCGGCCAGCAGACTTGGCTGTGGAAGTCGACGTCGCGGGCGGCGACGATGCCGCCCGGCCGGCACACGCGTCCCATCTCCTCCAGCACCCGTACCGGGTGGGCGACGTGCTGGAGCAGCTGGTGAGCGTGGACGACGTGAAAGCTGCCGTCGTCGAAGGGCAGCGCTTCGGCGTCGGCCTGCCGGAACTCGACGTTGTGGACTCCGGCGGCCGCGCACGTCGCCGCCGCCTCCTCGAGGATGGGAGCGGCGGCGTCGACGGCCACGACGCGACCGGGGGCGACGAGCTTGGCCAGGTCCCTCGTGATCGTTCCCGGCCCACATCCGACGTCCAGGAGATCGAGGCCCGGCTGGAGGCGCCCGATGAGGTAGGCGGCTGAGTTCTCGGCGGTGCGGGAGCGATGAGAGCGAAGGACGCTGTCGTGGTGCCCGTGGGTGTACAGGACGCCGCCCCTAGCTCTCGCGCCGGACGAGCTCGACGACCGGGATGACACGGTTCGTCTTCTCCTGGTACTCCGCAAAACCCGGGTAGCGCCGCGCCTGCTCGGCGTACTTCTCGTCCCGCTCCGTCCCTTCGAGGGGAGTCGCCGTGGCCTCGTAGGTCTCGGCACCTACCTCGACCGTGACAACGGGATTGGCGACGAGGTTGTGGTACCAGTCCGGGTTGGTCGGGGCTCCGGCCTTCGAGGCGAAGACGTAGCGATGGTCACCGTCGTCGAGGTACATCATCGGCGTCGTGTAGCGGTTCCCTGTACGAGCGCCGGTGGTGGTGAGCAAGAGCACGGGGGCCCCTTCGAAGGGACCCCCGAGCTTGCCGGCGTTGGTGCGGAACTCCTCGATGACACCGCGGTTCCAGTCGGACACGGCCCTGCCCCTTTCATGTCGTCGATCGAACGTGTCCGTCTTAGCGGCGGGGCGGTCAGCCGGTGACCGGTACCGGTTGCCGGGCCCGCGAGGATGTGGGGTGACCGTGGAAGCCTCCGGGCAGCATGTTCCCGACGCGACCGGCGTCGCCGGCGTCAGTGACGAGACGGCAGCGATGCGCGCCAGCTTCGACGAGGTGCCGGAGATCTATGCGCGGGTTCGTCATGACTACCCGGCTGGGGCGGTCACGGATCTTCTCGCCTATCTGAGAGAGCGCCGTGATGTCGCCGTACCGGATGTGCTCGAGATCGGGCCCGGCACTGGGAAGGCGACGCGGCCATTGCTCGCAGCCGGCGCGCGCGTCACCGGGATCGAGCTCGGACGCCGCATGGCGGAGTGGCTGGCGGTGGCCTTCGCCGATGAGCCACGGTTCTCGGTCGTCCAAGGCGCCTTCGAGACGGCGGAGCTGCCGAAAGCGGGCTTCGACGTCGTGACGGCGGCCACCGCCTTTCACTGGGTCGACCCGGCCGTGCGGATCGAGAAGTCGATCGAGCTGCTCCGGCCGTGGGGCGTTCTCGCAACGCTGTCGTCGGTGCAGGTTCGGTCGGATGTCGCACGGGGTTTCTTCGAGCAGAGCTCGTCCATCTACTCGAAGTACGCCGGGCCTCATCGCGGGTTCACGGCGCCGGAACCGGAGGAGGCGACCGCCCCCGAGTTCGAGGAGTTCCGTCACCACCCGACGCTCTGCGACGCCCGCCTGCTGCGGTATCGGTGGGACCAGACTTACACCTGCGACCGCTATGCCGACCTCTTGCGCACGTACTCGAACATGCTCGTGATGCCGGAGGGCGCGCGGGAGCAGCTCATCGGCGAGCTGTGCGAGCTCATCGACGGCGACTTCGACGGCGTCGTCGTCCGGCCGCTTGTGATCGTGCTCGCCATGGCGAGGCGGCGCTGAGAGTAAGGGCCGGTGTCGCCTGATCGCTGTAATCGGTCGGTCCGGTCGCCGGACCCGGTGCTCTACGCTCGTCCCGGAGGCCGGCGCAACCGCCGGCCGCCGGCGGGCCGCTAGCTCATCGGGTAGAGCAGGGGACTTTTAATCCCAAGGTGCAGGGTTCGAGACCCTGGCGGCCCACCAACCAGCCATCTCGGCACCCCCGCGCCGCCGAGTTAAATCGCGCAGACGTCGTCGTCGCACGATGCGCTGCCGTTTCCACTGCTCGGTGCGGTCACTGTCTCGATCCGCGTCGGCGTCCACGCTCTACGCAACACCTCGAGGATGGTGTCTGCGTCCTGCGCGCCGGGGATCCCGAACCGGCCGTCGACGACGAAGAAGGGCACGCCGGTCACACCAAGCTCGTGCGCCTCACGCTCGTCGGCGCGTACCTCGTCGCTGTATCGATCACCGGCGAGGATCTCGGCGCATTCGCGAGCGTCGAGGCCGGCTTCGACCGCAAGGCGGCACAGTGTCTCGTGATCGCCCAGAGCCGCACCTTCGGTGAAATAAGCAACGAAGAGCCGCTCTTTGAGCGCGTCCTGGACGCTGGCGCCGGCAGAGCGGGCGTAGTGAAGTAACCGATGGGCGTCAAAGGTGTTGCCGGGCTGCGCATGCTCCAGATGAAAGTCGAGCCCCTCCTCGCCGGCCATGTCCGTGATCCGCTCGTTGGCTGCCAGCGCTTGCTCGTGGGTCATTCCGTACTTCGCGGCCAAGAGCCCGGCAAGATCACCTGCGCGGCGTGCGGGCGCGTGGGGATCGAGCTCGAAGGCGCGCCACACGACGTCCACTTCCTCACGATGCTCGAATCGCCCAAGCGCCGTCTCGAATCGGCGCTTGCCGATCGCGCACCACGGGCATACCACGTCAGAAAAGATCTCGACCTGCACGCTCCTGCGAACCTGTCACGGAGTTCGATTATTCCGTGATCCAACCAGAGCAACGGCCTACGAGAGCTTCAGGAGCGGGCCTGCGTCCTCGGTCGGAGGAGCCGTGGAGTGGCACACCGTCGCTGATGGGCAGGAAGCACCACTGAACCGACCCGCGCCGCGCGGCGACGGCCGGAGCTTGCGACTCGTCCCCGCTGTGGGCGTTCCCGAGGGCGGCACCACTGGCCACAGCGACGTCGCAAGAGCTGCTAGGTGAATGTCCCTCGCTCGGTCGGCTCAGCCGATGGTGACGTCAGCGGCAACCTTGCCCTGGGCGTCGCCCAAGGCCACGTAGCCACCCGAGACGTGGGCGACGGCGTAGAAACGGCTGCTCGCCTCGATGCCGACCGCAGACGTCGGCTTCCCTGCGGCGATCGAAACCACGGCTCCGTAGAAGAAGTCGTTCGGCGGAGCACCAGAGGGGGCGTTCTCCTGCCCAACGGCTGTGCAGGCGGTGCCACCGCAGGCGATTGCCGCCACCAGGGGCGCGGTCGTGCTCGTGGCGATGACCTTGCCCTCCTCCAGCGTCAGAATCCGGCCGACGGCGTTGACACCGCCCGCTGCGTAGCACCGTGTCGTAGTCGTGCACGACACTCCCTGCACGAGATCCCCCGGGACGGTCTCAGGCTTGCCCGGCTTCCCGTGGTTCACACTGAGAAGCAGTCCGGTCGTCTTGATGCCGTCGACGGCGTACCCGGCGACTACACAGCTCGTGGCCACGCAGGAGACAGCGCCGATGTCGAGCACGGCGGTCCCTTTGGAGGCGTCGACGTGCGAGAGCTTGAGCTTCCCGTTGCTCCACGTTCCCACCAGAATCTCCTGGGGTGTCGTGACGGCCTCGTACCCGGCCACGACGCAGGAGGTGACGCTCACACAGGCGATGCGATCGAGCTCGGTGCCGATTGCCACCTTCGGATGGGCGGGCGTCGACGGCTTGCCTGACTTGCTGATGGCGATGAAGAGGGGTTGCACCGAGGTGTTCTCGCCGAGTGCGACGCAGCCGGACGAGCTGGGGCAACTGATGGAGAAGATCCCCTGCGACCCCTTGATCGTGTAGGCGTGGGTCTGGACGCCATTGTCGACGTCGACGACATCACCGACTCCCTTGACGTTGTTGCCGACAAGCACGCACTGCGCGCGGGTGAGGCAGCCCACCTCGTTCTGGCTGCCGGCGATCGTGTGACTCGTCGGACCCACAGCCTCCGCCGTTCCGGCGACGGTGAAGAGGGTCGTCGCCGCCATGGCGAGGATCACTCCGAAACGTGCGAACAATCCAGTCTCCGGTGATTTTTCACCGGGGGAGCGTAGCCGAACGCCTTCCAACCGAGCCAGCGAGGACGCCCAGTGCAAGTGGCCATCCCTCCTCGTGCGAAGAGGCATCAAGGCACCTGGTCCGGGCGCCGGTGGTCGTCTCTCTGACGAGAACCGTGTTGCCGCAGGTACGTCGCCCGGCTCGAGACTGCAGCCAGGGAGGGCGATGTGGGAACGCCGTTTCTGAACAGTTGCCGGAGCGTCTCGCGTCTCGGGTCGTCACGTCGCCTAAGCGTGGCGACTGCGGGGCAGCTAGCCTCGGCAGGTCCGGCTTCGAGACGGACACAACGCGAGGGGGAAACGTGGGCAAGCGCGGCCGTTGGTCGTTCGTAGCCGTTGCCGGGGCGGTGGCGCTCGTCGTCGCCCTGACGACCCTGCCGGCCGGGGCGGCGACCGCCAGAACGGCGGCGGCGTCCTGGAAGTGGTCGAAGTTCGAGGCCATCCCGGGCAAGGGTGTCTCCCTCGGCGGGATGAGCTGCCCGTCGGTCCATCTGTGCGTGGCGGACGGCTCCCGCGGGAAGAGTGAGGGCATCTACTACACCACTGACCCCGCTGGTGGCGGCAAGACCTGGAAGTTCGTGACCTGGAGCGAGGCGTTCAGTGGCGGCGGCAGCGGCGAGGATTCTCGCGTGCGACCAGGCGGGCGTGCACGTCGACTGTGCCCTCGCCGGCTTCGCGCCGATCAAGGGTCACCCGACCGAGTCCTACGGCGGCTCCCTGTTCCAATCGGGCAACCCGAAGTCCCCCAACTGGGGGGAGGCCCTCGTCGATACCCAGACGAACGGAGACCTCGGGGCGGTGTCCTGCTGGAGCGGCCCCAGCTGCGCCGAGCTCGATGACGCCGGCAACGTCTTGACCACAGCCGGCGCCAGCGTCACCAGCCTGACCGCCCTCTTTCCGGCAGACGACGGTTACTCAGGCATCTGGTCGATCGGATGCGCCCCCTACGTCACCGGTCAGCCCAGCATCTTCTGCGCCGCCGTCGACCAGAACTCGGCCCACTCGGTCGGCTGGTCGACCGATCCGTCCGGCGGCAAGTGGACGACCGCCTCCATCGCCAAGCTCGGGGGCAACGAGCTGGACCACATCGCCTGTGGCGCCCCCGGCATCTGCGTCGTCGCCATCAACACCGACAGCGGTACCGGTGCGGCCCAAATCGCCGTGTCCCACGGCCTCACCACGGTCGCTAGCTGGACGAAGTCCTTCCGCAAGTTCGATTTGATCTCCCACTCCCAAGCAGACATCTCCGCCCTCGCGTGCAGCTCCAAGAGCTTGTGCGCGGCGGCTGGCGTCGACGCCATCTTCAACAAGCACCCGTACTATCTCGTCTCGGTGTCCACCAACCCTGGCGGTGGCTCGGGCGCATGGCACACGACAAAGATCGCCACCAAGGCGACCGAGTCTCTCCCCGACTACCCGCTGGCGATCAACTGCCCGTCCACGAAGTTGTGCGTGATGGTGACCAGCGGCGGCGAGGTGACGGTCGGCACGTAGCTCGTCGCGGCGCGCCCGACGGTCATGACCAAGTGTCAGGACGAGCTGTTGTCCGCCTCGTAGGTGACGCACTCGCTGGTCGTGCCGGGCGTGCACAGGGTCAGTGTCAGGCTGGTGGCTTGGTAGCTCCAATCAACGGTGCCGTAGGCGGCGTTGCACGACTCGCCACAGTTCGACGTCTCGGTGTCGAGAGCGAGGGTCTGCCCCTGTGTTCTCCACTGGCCAAAGGTCTCGACCCCGGCGCAGTCGGTGTTCTCCGGGTCCTCGGCAAAGGTGAACGTACCGTTGCCACCGTAGGAGAACGAGTCGATGTCTTGGCACTCGCCCGTCATCTCACTGCTCTCTTCGACCCACTCTCCAACGAGCGCCTCGTCGAGCGACCCGGTTGACGCAGTCGAGCCGGGGGCGGTGTTGCTCCGATGTGTCGTTGTGCCAGTGGAGCGAGCCGGACGGGTCGTCGGGGTCGGGTTGGTGCTTCCTCCGCCGACAGCGGTTGTCCCCGGACCACCGGAGGAGCCACAACCCGCCAGTCCCACGCCTGCGACGATCAGAGTACCCACGGCCCGGGCGCGGAGCCGACGCCCGTTGCGCCCCGGTGCCAAGTGACCAAGGCGCGACCCAGGAGTCCTGCCCCTCATCGTTTCCCTGCTCCTTCTGGCGCACGGTGGCAACGTCAATCCGCCGCGCCGGACCGGGCTCGTCTCACCTCAGCTCCTGAATGCGAGCACTGTATGCGAAGCCATATGACTTCGTTTCGGAGGATGATCGATCCGAGCGCGGTCGGGCTCTGCCGTAACAGGCGCGGGCAGGACGCACGGCGCTCGCCTCATTGCCGGAGATCCCAACGAACACGGGTCCTGACTGGTTGCGATACTTGCGGGACCGTCCGGTCTCGAGACAGCAAGCGAGGACACCATATGGAGCTGCCACGCTACGACGATCTTCCTGTGACGCCTGGAGCGCCGCCGGGCTCGTCGTGGGGGCTTTGGGGAGCTGCCGACGTTTTCGGCTGCCTGAACCTCCTCACTGCGGAGCGCGTCGTAGCGGGGGCACACTCCGTACGTTCCGGGAAGGTCTTCCCGCTGAGCTGGAACTTCGACCTTCCCAATCCACCGTTGTTCGGCCGCTCGTGGCCGACCCACCGGGTGACGACCATCGGTGAGTGGCACGACGACGAGATCACCGAGTGGAACACGCAGGGCTCGAGCCAGTGGGATGGCTTCCGTCACGTCCGATCGGATCCGTACGGCTACTACTCCGGTATCGCCGACGAGGAGCACGGGATCCACCACTGGGCGCGACGCGGCATCGTCGGACGGGGCGTGCTCGTCGATGTCGGACGATGGCGCGAACGAATCGGCCGTCCGCTCAGCATGTTCGAGGCCGATCCCATCACTGCCGAGGAGCTCTCGGAGGCGATCTCGTCGATGCCTGTGTCGGTACAGCCCGGCGACATCCTCCTCGTGCGGACGGGATGGACGGAGTCGTACGAGGCCTCCGACGACGCCGTCCGGCGCCACCTCGCTCAGGACCTGAATGCCCCCGGGCTGCAGCCCGGAGAGGACTTGCTGCGGTTGCTCTGGGACCTCCACATCGCCGCCATCGTCAGTGACAACCCCTCGGTCGAGCTGGACTCCTCGCATCGATCCGAACCCGTTGTCGGACCGGACGGCCACCGCGTGAGGGAATCGGACTCGTTCGCCCACTATGCCCTGCTCCCGCTCCTCGGCCTACCTCTCGGCGAGATGTTCGACCTTTCCGATCTCGCCGCCGACTGCGCTCAGGACGGGGTGTACGAAGGTTTGTTCACCGCGGCACCGTTGAACCTCAGCTTCGGGGTGGCCTCTCCCGCCAACGCCCTGTTCGTCAAATGACGCCGGTCGGCATGGACAGTGACGACGGGAGCTCGCGGCCGGATATGGGGTCTGCACCCCGCCCAGCCGCTCGACACAAACGGGAGCGCGACGGCTGATTGACTTACTAACGAACGACAGTTAGTCTGCGCCAAAATCCAGCGACTGGGGGTCGAAGGCCGTGCGGATTCTACGTACACGACGCCAACCTCTGAAGGCTTCGTCGACAATGGGACCGCTCGCCGCAGGCGCGTCCCTCCGCTGCGAGACGCGGATTGGCCATCAGTCGGTCATCCCGCACCTCTCAGCTTTCATCGGCGGCCACACGACGCGGGAGCACGGCAGCATCGCGCAGGCCCGAGTTGGGCGGCTGAGGTGAGCGACCGGAGCGACCGGAGCATCCGACCGGTGGACCGCCTGCTCGCTCCGGCGTCGGTCGCACTCGTCGGAGCAAGCGAGCGCCAGCCGGCGCTGTTGCGCAACGTGCTGGCGGCGCCCGTGAAGGCCTGGCTCGTCAACCCTGGAAGAACGGAGATCTCCGGCACGGCCTGCTTTCCTTCGGTGGCGGCCCTCCCGGAGGTTCCTGAGGTTGCGGTGCTCGCCGTCGCGCACGGGCGTGTCCTCGAAGCCGCCAGCGAGGCGGTCGAGGGCGGTGTCTCCGCGCTCGTGGTGCCGGGCGTCGGCGCGGAGGCCGGGCGGGAGGGGCCGCCGATCGCAGCCGCGCTGTCGACGTTGACCGAGGGCCGGGATGTGGCGGTGCTCGGGCCGAACTGCATGGGCTACGCAAGGCCGGGCGGGACGTCGTTGTGGATCGGCTCACTGCCACCCACCCTCGAAGCGGGATCCGTCTCGGTGCTCGCCCAGTCCGGCTCGGTGGCCGAGGGCCTCGTCGCCCTCGGGGGCCGCGTCGGCTTCCGCTCCGTCGTGTCCTCCGGAGGTGAGCTCAATCGGGACGCGGCAGACGTTCTCGCCTCGTTCGTCGACGATCCGAGAACTCGGGCGATCGGCTTGTACCTGGAGACGATCCGTCGCCCAGCCGCCTTCGCGGGTGCGCTCCGGGCCGCGGCCGAGGCGGAGAAGCCGATCGTCTGTCTCAAGGTCGGCCGCAGCGCCGCCGCCGGAAGGGTCGCTCTCGCCCATACCGGAGCCCTCGTCGGCTCTTCGCGTGCGTTTTCTGCATTCCTCCGAGCCAACGGCGTGATCGAGGTCGACGACCTGCCCGATCTGGTCGAGACGCTCGAAGTGCTCGGACGACGACGATGGCCGAAGGGTCGCCGGGCGGGCGCCGTCTCCGAGTCGGGCGGCGAAGCGGCGCTCCTGGCAGACGGCGGCGATGCCAGCGGCCTCGTCTTCGAGGAGCTTGGCGCCGAACTTGCAGGGCAGCTGTCGAGCGAGTTTCCCAACTACCTGGCGCCTACGAATCCGCTCGACGCCTGGGCGATCGATGCAGCCGAACGAGTCTTCCCCCGGTCTCTCGAGCTCTTGGCAGCTTCGGGCCGCTTCGACGTCCTGCTAGCGCTTGTCGATCTCACGCAGTTCCGCAGCGACGCCGACCAGGTCTGGTGTGCGGCGGTCGTGCGTGGTCTGGCCGATGCAGTGAAGGACCGCGACATCTTCGGCGCCGTCGTCTCTTCACAGCTGAACGATCCTCCCGCGACGATCGCTCGACTGGCTCGAGAGGCCGACCTCCCACTGCTGAGGGGCACTGGGAGGGCCGCGAGAAGTATCGCCGCCGTGTCGGCGTGGCGGCCGCGCCGTCCGATCGCCGGCGCGTCCTCCGTAGGGGGCGACGAGTCGCTGGGCGAACTCGCGGCCCTGGGGGTCGCCCGCCCACTCACCGAGTACGACTCGGGCTCGTTGCTCGAGCGATACGGGATCCGCGTCGCCGAACGACGGGTCGCCAAGAGCCCGGACGAAGCGGTGAACGCGGCCGAGGCCCTCGGCTACCCGGTCGTTGCCAAGGTGCACGGGCCCGCCCACAAAAGCGCGCTCGGCGGAGTGGCGCTCGACCTGCACTCCGCCGCCGCCGTGCACGAAGCGGCCGAACGGCTCCTCCAGCTCGGCAGGGAAGTCCTCGTAGCTCGCCAGGCGCCCCGCGGGATCGAGGTCATGTGCGGCGTCGAGCGGGACCCGAGCTTCGGTCCTGTCGTCGCCCTCGCACCCGGCGGCCCCCTCGCCGAGCGACCGGAACTGGCGTCGCTGGCGCTGGCGCCCCTCGCGCCGGACACGGCCGAGGAGCTGGTCGACTCGGTCCACTGGCTCGCCGGCCCCGTAGCGGGCACAGCACGAGCAGAGCTCGTCGCTTCGCTCTTGGCCCTCTCCCGACTGACACTTGAGCACCCAGAGATCGAGGCGATCGACGTCAATCCTCTCGTGGTTCTCGAACACGGTGTGGTCGCCGTCGATGCCCTCGTCGTCGTGGGCGTCACACCACCGGCGACCGAGCGGCTCCCCGCTGCGGGTGTCTTGAAGAGATAGCTCAGGACGCGTGAGGTGCGGTCTCTTCTGCTCAGCGGCGAGTGGAGCTAGGTGATACCCCCGTGGCTACGATCGACCGTCGAGCGTTGACCGGCTTCCATGTGGAGGATGGAGCGCCTCACTCTGAGCGCTCCACAAGGCAGCGAATCCTCACAGAAGCGGCGCGCCTCTTTCACGATCGTGGATACTCGCAGACGACGATGCGAGAGATTGCCGCCAGCGTTGGGATCAAGGCAAGCAGCCTTTATAATCACTTCTCGAGCAAACAAGAGGTCTTGTATCGGATCTCGTACGACACCATGCGCGACATGCTGGCATCGGCTCTGCAGGCCATGTCAGGCGCACGCGATCCGGAGGAGCGGCTGCGGGCCTTCGTGAGCGCACATACCAGGTACTGCATCCGAGAGCGACATCGGGCCCGGGTGGCGGACGAGTTGCGTGATCTTGAGCCTGAGCAGTTACGGGACGTCATCGCGATCCGCGACCAGTACGAGCTCTTGCTGCGCGGGATCCTCCAGGAGATCGACAAGTCAACAGGCGAGGTTCTCGATGTTGCGATCACCGGCAACGCGATAGCGACAATGTCGAGCGCCGTCGACAGGTGGTACAGGGAAGAAGGGCGATTGAGTGTCGATGAGGTTGCTTGGCTCTATGCCGAGCTCGCCGTGCGCGTTGTCACGGCGCGTGCGGAGAGCGGAGACTACGAGAGTCGTCCTCAGAGAGCCAGGCCGACTGGGGAGAGCGTCAGGCGCAGGCGGAGCTGAGAGCTGGAGGCCGAGGTCGACCTTGCCGTTCTGCACGATTCCAAGCGCCGGGGACGCCGCCGGAGCGCGACAGTGGGCCAGAATCCAACTGGATCCTGGCCCACTGTCGGTGAGGCGAGCGCTTCATCGTTCGGCGACACCTGAGAACGCCCGGCCGCGGCCCCTGGAGTCAGGGGCGAACGGGATGCCTCTGGCGCTCGCCCGAGCAGCGATGACGCCTGCCTGCGCCAGCCTGTTGAGACCGAGCGTCAGGATGATCGCAGCGGACGAAGCGGCTGCCGTGGCGCCGTGGCTGTCGGCGAGGACGGGAACCACGACTCGGGAGGCGATCAGCGCTCCCCAGAGCCACGTGGCCCAGAGGGGTACCTGCCCCCACAGGCTGCCCTTGCGCTGCTCGAGCCGCATGGCCGCACCCTGTGCCAGACCGATCAACACGGCGATGACGGCGCTTCCGACGATGAAAGCGGTGTCCGCGCCGCTCACGCCCTTCGTCCCATGAAGCTCCGACGCGCCGATCACAACCAGCACGGCCGGCAACACGACGAGGCGCCGGGCACCCAGGAACATCCCCTTCAGCTGTCCGGCGATCACGACACCGATGACTGCAAGGAGAATCACGGAGGTCAGGAGGTCACTCATGGCTACCTTTCTTGCGCCTACCGTCGCGGCAGGCTCGGGGTCACGAGGAAACCCTATGAATTTCGGCCCGTGACCACATCAACCCCAGGGTTGATCGCCGGGTTGATCGGTCGGTCCACCCTGCCAGCCTCGAGCGCCGGTGCACCTAACATCGAGCAACGTGGCTGACGTCTCGTCGAGCGCTCCAAGTGACGGGGATTCCCCCACGCCCGCCTACCTACTCGTCGACGGCGAGAACATCGACTGGTCGTTGTCAGGGTTGCTCAAGCACAGGCCCGAGCCTCAGGAGCGCCCTCGGTGGGATCGCCTGCTCGAGGCCGTAGAGAGCAAGCTCGGTGGCCCAGCCGTGGGCCTCTTCTACATCAACTGCCCGGAAGGTCGTTACCCAGCCCCGTTCGTGCAGTTCCTGCAGTCGGTCGCCTTCCGTCCCGTGCTCGTGACCGGAGAGGGGAAGGTGGTCGATGTCGCCATCCAGAAGACGCTCGCTGCGCTCGCGACCCACGTCGCCAACGTGGCGCTGGCGTCCCATGACGGGGACTTCGTCGAACTGCTCGGAACGCTCATCGAGCAGCGCGATCGTCGAGTTGCCGTCTTCTGCTTTCCCGAATTGGCGAGCGGGCGGCTGCATGAACTGGTCTCCGATGGACTGGAGATGTTCGATCTCGAACACGACGTGGTGGGGGCGTTCCAAGGAGGAGTCAGGCTTCCGAGGCTCAGGGTCGTCTCGATCGACGAGTTCGACCCGGAGAACTATCTCTGGCTGCCGTGAGGTTGCCGGTCCCCGCCCTTCGGGGCTTGGGACGTCGGCGTCCCGTGCCCCCGAGCGACCGCTCCTCACGTCGCGTTGGCCGTTCGTGCGAGAATGGCCGCCAATGTCGGTTCGAGACGCCATCCTCCACCCGCGTCTGCGAGGCCCCCGCCGGCGCCTCGAGACCCCCGCAGGTGCCCTTGGGCGAACTCTGGCAGCGGAAGAGCCGGCGCCACCCCTCACGCCCTTCTCGTCTGCTGACGGCCGGCCAGTTCGCGAAGACTTCTCGATGGATCTCCTGCGCAGCGACGAGGAGGCGCGGGCATCGTTTGTCGAGCAGGCGGACCCGATTCTCGAACGGCACCGGAACCAGACCGCCGAGGCGGTGACGGCGCTGAGGCGGCGTTATTCGGAGCCGGTGTTCGGCCGCGCCCGCGTGTGGGACCTCGTCGAGCGCCTCGGCGCCTGTGTGGATCCGACCGACCAGCGCCTCTGGTGCGCCAGCCAGCTCATGCACGTGCGCCAGATCCTCGCCGAGATGGAGACCGACGGAGTCGCCAGCACCGAGATGGTCCTCGTCACCCTCATCCACGACCTCGGCAAGTTGCTCCTTCTGACCGACGAGGATCCGGCCAACGTCGTATGCATGAACACCGGGGTCGGCGATCAGCCTGCCGGCGTCGGGCTGGACCAATCCCTTATCCAGTGGAACCACGACGAGTTCGCCTACGAGCGCCTGAGGGGCTTCCTCCCGGACGATCTGGCCTGGCTGATTCGGTATCACAGCCTGGACCTGTCGCAGACCCGGCACCTGATGGACGCCTCGGATGTCGAGCGCACTGAGCGGCTCCTCGTTCCATTCGCCCATTACGACCACGCCACGAAGAGCCCCTTCGACCTCCCGAGGACGCCGCTGTCGCACTACCGCGACGTCGTCGAGGAGGCGTTCCCGCAACCGATCAGTTTCTGAACGACCGCGGGCGGCGCGTGACCGAGGCGACCACCTACATCATCGGGGCTGGTGTCACGGGCCTCGGCGCCGGCATGATGTCCGGGGCGCCAGTCCTCGAACAGGCGGACGGTCCCGGTGGCATCTGTCGCTCCTATTACCTGCGGCCCGGCTGCCCCCCCGAAGGCCCCAACCGGGGGGATGAACGATTACAGCACCCTCCACCGGACGGCGACGCCTTCCGATTCGAAGTCGGCGGCGGCCATTGGATCTTTGGTGCTGCTGATGGTGCACTCGCCGAGCCCAACCTCCTCGGCTCGATGAAGACCTACGAACGGAGAGCGTCCATCCGTCTGAGGGACGGAACCACGGTTCCTTACCCCCTCCAGTCACACGTGGACCTGCTCGGCCCGGACATCGCCGCTCGTGTGGAGGCGGAGCAAGCGACCACTCCGACCGTCGACAGCATGTCGCCGACGCTCGCCGTCTGGCTCGAACAGTGCTTCGGCCGTACTTTGTGCGAGCTGTTCTTCTGGCCGTTCCACGATCGGTACACGGCCGGCCTCACTGCCACGGTGGCTCCCCAGGACGAGTACAAGTCCCCCCGCCCGGGCACCTCGCCGGTGCCGGGGTACAACACGACCTTCGGCTACCCGAAGGGGGGCCTCGACGGGTTCGTCGCCGAAGTGGCGGGCCGCTGCGACGTCCGCTACGGCGACGCCGTCGTGGCCATCGACGGTCGCAACCGGGTCCTCGAGTTCGCCAGTGGCCGTCACGCCCCGTACGACTCGGTCGTGTCAACGGTGCCGTTGTGCCACGCCGTGGAACTGGCCGGCTTGCGACCGGCCGCACCCACCGATCCCTACACCTCGGTGCTCGTGCTCAACATCGGGGCCGAGCGAGGTCCGTCCTGCCCGGACGAGCACTGGCAGTACGAGCCGGACGCCGCGCCTGGCTTTCACCGGATCGGCTTCTACAGCAACGTCGACCGGTCGTTCCTTCCGCAGAGGGATCGGCACGGCAACGGCACGGTCGCCCTCTACGTCGAGCGGGCCTTCCCTGGCGGTGAGCTTCCCGGTGAGCGCGAGATCGTTCGCTATGAAGCCTCCGTGCTGGAGGAACTGCAGCGACGCCGATATATCGGCCGGGTGCTGGCGATGGATGCCTCCTGGGTCGATGTCGCCTATACGTGGCGTGCCCCTGGATCCCGTTGGAGGGAGGAGGCGATCGCTCTGCTCGCCGACAACGGCATCGAGCAGGCGGGCCGCTACGGTCGCTGGCACTTCCAGGGCATCGCCGACTCGGTACGTGAGGGAATCGAGGTCGGGAGGCGGCTGTCGGCCGAGATGGGGTCTCGGTGAGCCGGTCCCGCGTGGAACCGGTTGGCGTCGGGATGATGCCGGTCGTGCAGCCGGTTCCCGACGGTGTCGAGCGCCCGTTCTGGTCGGTCATGATCCCGACGTTCAACAGCGCAGACCTGCTCGTCGAGACGCTCGAAAGCGTGCTCGCGCAAGACCCGGGGCAGGACGTGATGCAGATCGAGGTCGTCGACGACGCCTCTTGTCTCGACGACCCCCGCCATGTCGTCGAGACCATCGGCCGGGGACGTGTGGGCTTCTTCCGCCAGGAGGAGAACGTCGGCGCCCCGGCCAATTTCACGACCTGCGCCCGTCGCGCGAACGGCCGGTTCGTGCACATCCTGCACAGCGACGACGTCGTGTTGCCCGGCTTCTACGAGCGCTACCGGCAGCAGATCGAGCGCTGCCCCGATGCGGTGCTCCTGGCCGGGCAGACGATCACGATCGACAGCGAAGGTCGGCACCTCGGCATGACAGGGCCCGTGCGGGCGCCGGACGGTTACGTGAGCGACGCGGCCTTTGTCATCGCCACCCAGAACCCGTTGCGGTGCGTCTCGGTCGTCGTGGCCCGGAGTGCCTACGAGCGCTTCGGTGGGTTCCATCCCGACCTCGCTCACGCCAACGACTGGGAGATGTGGACTCGCCTCGCCAGCGGCGGTGCCGTGGCCTGGGTCGACCGGCCCTTCGGCCTGTATCGCGACCACGCCGGATCGGACACGCAGCGGCTGCACCGTTCGACGGGCTACATCGACGACTGCCTGCGCGCCTGCGCTGTGATGAGCGGCTATTTCGAGGACCCCGGCGTGGCACGTCGCGTGCAGAAGGCAAGCCGCCGCGTCGTGGGCGACTACGCCAACGGAGTCGGGCTGACGCTGACCCACGACGGGTGGTTCAGGCTGGGTGCCACGAACGCCCTTCGCGCCGCCCTCATCGACCCGTCGGCCCACACGCTCAGCCGTGCCGCCGAGGTCGTGTGCGTAGCAACGGCGAGGCGCTTCGGCCCGACGGTGGCGCGCCTACTCAGAGCGGTCGGACAGGGCAGCAGCCAGCGCCTGGAGGTGTGACGGCCTGATCCCACAGCATCCGCCGACAACTCTGGCGCCCTGCTGAATCCACCCCAGCGCCGTTGCCACGAACTCGGCGTCCGACACGTCGGTGAATGTCCAGTTGGGTGCCGACCAGTCGCCCGCCTCGGGGTAAGCACCACAGGGTCCTTCGAAGTGACGTCGCATGATCTCGAGCGCCTCTGGGACGACGCTCATCTTGGCGTGCATGCAGTTCACGGCGGCCACACCTGGGCTGGCCAACTCCGCCACCAGCGATTCAAAGCTGGGCCTCACACGGGGGACCTCTTCGCCACTTGCCAGGGACCCGTCGGGCAGCCGAACCGCCGTCACTCCGAGCCAGACAGGAAGCCCGGTCTCCAGAGCGGCCTGAACGGCTGCCGAGCCGTACTCGACGCTGTTCATCATCTCGAGGGCGATCAGATCGACCCCGGCGTCGGCAAGGATCGACGCCTGTTCGCGGAAGTGCTCCAGGGTCGGGCGGCGAACCGGCTTGTGACCTCCATCGTGACTCGACAGTTCCGCTCCCGGCGGTTCCATCGTGACCGGACAGAGCGGCGAGATGGAGCCCGCAATGGCGACCGGGGTGTCGGCAACGGCGTCTCGTGCGCGCAGCGCGGCGCCGACGGCGTTGCGGTTGGCGCGCCCGACCTCGTCGCCGAGCCCGCATGACTCAAAGGCCGCTCGGTTGCAGGCGAACGTGTTCGTGGTGATGACGTCCACACCGGCCGAGATGTAGGCCTCGTGCATGGCCTGGACGGCGTCGACGTCGCTCAGATTGGCAGCGCCGCACCAGATGGCGTCGTCCATGACCACACCGCGAGCCTGCAACTCGGTTCCGACTCCTCCGTCGAGGAGGACGACATCGCCCTGTGACAGGCGTCTCGCGAGCTCGGTGGCCAGGGTCATGAGGAGAGGCCGCGGGGCCGAGCAGCCAGATAGCGGCCGGGACCGAGACGATGAGGCACGTGCTGATCGTCGCGCACGGCCACCTCTCCGCGCACCATCACGAACCGAAGACTGCCGTGCACGTTGACGCCCGCGTACACGCTTGGCCCCGTCCCGTCCGGGAAGGCGGACTCATCGAGGGTTCGGCTGCCACTCGGGTCGAACACGACGATGTCGGCATCGCTCCCGGCTACGAGCGCACCCTTGGCTGGAAAATGACCGAACAGCCGGGCAGGAGCGGAGCTGCCGACCTCGACGAGGCGCTCGATCGGGATACCTCGCCTGAGACCCTCGCTCAAGAGGATTGGCAGGCGGGCTCCGACGCCGGCGAGCCCGTAGAGGTACCCGTCGCCGGACTCGGACAGTTCGTGCAGGGCCGGAGATTTGACCTGGCAATGATCGGAACCCACGGTGTCGATCGTCCCGTCCGCCATCCCCTGCCAGAGCTCGAGTGAGTCGTTGCCCGATCGGAGAGGGGGCGCCACGAGGAAGCGTGTTGCATCCTCCCGGTCATAGGCGTCATCCTGCAAGACCAAGTAGTGAACGCAGGTCTCTGCCATCGTTCCGACACTTCGACGCTTCGCGAGTCTGACCAGCTCGACCGCCTCGGCAGAGGACAGATGCACGAGGTAGGAAGGGGTGCCGGTCATCTCGGAAATCGCCACCACGGTGGCGACGCTGTCGGCCTCCACGGCCGGTGGTCGGGTCTCGATGAAGGAACGGGCGCTGAAGCGATGTGCCTCCAGGGCGTCCTCGATCAAGCAGTCGATGAGGGGCCCGGTCTCGCAATGCACCTGAACGACGTGGCCGGTCGTCCGTGCCGCCTTCATGAGCCGGTACAGCCCCTGTGTCGACCACATGATCCCCAGCTCGCGATAGGCCAGGAACACTTTGACGGCGGAGGCTCCTGCATCTCGAAGAGCGAGCAGTTCGGCAACTGACACCGCATCCGGCTCGTACAGCATGGCGTGCAGTCCGACATCGGTGGAGGGACGACCCTGCTCCACCTCCCGCCGGCACCGCAGGAGGCCTTCGAGGGCTCCCTCGCCCTCGCCGGGATTCGTAAAGGAGAGCACCGTCGTCGTTCCGCCGAGCACGGCGGCGCGCGTTCCCGCCGCCAGGTCCTCCATGAGGTGCACGTGGGCGTCGACGCCGCCCGGGAGGACGAAGCAACCGGCGGCATCGAGCTCTACGTCACACTCCGTGTCCTCTCGCACGTTCCCGATGGCGCTGATTCGCCCGTCCTCCACGAAGACATCACCGTCCACCACGCCGCTGGGTGTGACGACCCGCCCGCCCCTGATGCGTGTCGTGACGGACGCCGCCACCGAGGTCGCCGAACGTGCTCGGCGGGCTCCGGCTGACATGCGAGCAACCGTCGACCCGGCGTCACCCCTCACGAGGCCGTCGTGTTCCAGATGACGAGCCCACCGTGACCCTGGAACGACGGTTGGATGTAGGGCGCGCAACCCACCCAGTCATTGGAGTCGCAAATCCAGACCATGCCGGCCTCGGCGTCCCACAGCTCCTGGGCCTGAATGTAGAGCTGTGTCCGCTTGGCGACGTCGGTCGTCTGCAGCGCCTGGTTCGTGAGGGCGGTGAACGTCGGGTTGCACCAGTGGTCCCAGTTCCAAAGGCCGACCTGGGCACACGTCCACCACTCGAACCACTGGATCGGATCGGCCCAGGCGCTGTAGTAGAAGTACAGCAGCTGCGGGTGGGACCCGCCTCCGCCCGGACCGGGGATGTCCTGGAAGGTCGCGGAGTTGACGGGGACGACGCTGACCTTCACACCGATCTCCGCAAGATTGGCGGCGATGACCTGTGCCGCCGTCACGTCGTCGGTCGAGTTGTCTACGCTCAGCGTGAGGTTGACGTCGGTCAGCCCGGCCCTGCGCATGTAGGACTTGGCCAACGAGATGTTCTGGTTGTACACGGGCGCATTGGGCCAAAAGCCGATCGGCATGTTCTTCGGGATGATCGAGTTCGCTCGCGTGTACAGCCCGTTGTACGCATCCTCGATGATCCCTGGCACGTCGACCGCCGCCCGGATTGCACGCCGAAGCCAGATGTTGTTGAGGGGAGGCTCCGTAACGTTCATGGCCAGCCAGTAGTAGTAGCCACTCGGTGTGGAATAGACCTTTACATTCGAGTTGGAGCGGGCGCTCTTCACGGTGGACGTCCCGAGCTCGCAGTAGTTGACTTCCCCGCTCTCCAAGGCGGAGTAGGCGGTGGCGTCGCTCGAGATCGGCAACGCTTCGATCTCTTCGAAGAGGTACTTGTTGGCGTAGGCCTTGTTGGCACCGCTGTACCTCGCGAACTTCGTCATCACCAGCTTCTGCCCGGGAATCCACGAGGTCCACTCGTACGGACCGGAGCCCACGGGATTCGTTCCGAAACCCTTGCCGAGCTTCTCGACGGCCTTTTGTGGGAGCACCGCCCCGCTGAGCTCTTGCGCAAGCGTGGACGTGACCGTAGGCGCGAACACTTCCTTGTTGATGATGGTCCCGGAGTACTTGCCGTCGACACGGACGGTGTCCAACTCTGCCCAGTCGCCCTGGAACGGAGAGTTGAGCTTCGGCTTCGTGAGCCCTGCGATGCGCTCGTAGGAGAACTTGACGTCGCTTGCCTGCACCTCGCCGTAGCCCTTCTGGAACTCGATGCCCTCTTTGAGCGTGAAGTGATATTGGAGGCCGTCGGCGGACGGCTCGAAGCTCTCGGCCAGGCAGTGAACGATGTCGTTCGTCCCGGGTTTGTAGGCGAGAAGGCCTTCGAAGAAGCAGGCGGCGTAGACAGGATCCTCGACGCCGGGCAACAGGGCAGGGTCCATGTTCTGCACGTCGAAAAGAGGCCGCCACGTCAGGGTGTTGGTGGGCGGCTTCGCCGTTCCGGACGTCTTCGGGCCGGAGCTGCTGCTGGCGGAGCCGCACGCCGCCAGGATCGAGGCTGCCGCCGCGGAGGAGAGGCCGACGGCGCCCGCTCGAGTGAGGAACTCGCGCCGACCGATTCGATCGGCCAGGAGCTCTCTGATGAGCGAAGCGGACGGCTCCGTCATCCGGGTGGAGGCGGATGTGCCATCGGGAACCGGCTGTTGAGTCATGCAAATGCCCCCCTGCTCTGATGCTGCTGTACCCATGAGGATGACGACGGATCGCCGACAGTCGTCGACGAGCGACGTGCGGCGGCTGTTGTCCCTCCGGACACACTCGGTGGAGGCGGCCCTGTCGCGCTATTTGCACACGTCATACCGTTCTTGCAACGTATCATTCACACCCACGCGCTCGCAATGGGAGGGCGGAGTGCCGATCAGCGACTCGACGTGGCGACCGTCTCAGTCAGAGCTTCAGGCGTCCTGCTCGGATACGAGATGCCGCAACAGATCGGGGATGGCAGTCACGTATCCGCCGACGTCGAACCGCTCGCGCACCGTGTCGCGCCCAGCTGCGGCGACGGCGTCCCGCGTGGGCCCGTCGCAGCTGAGCACGCGGCGGAGGGAGGCGATGGCTGCGCCCACGCTGCGCGGCTCGAACAGCCAGCCGTTACGGCCGTCCTCGATGACCTCCGGAACACCGAAGACCGAGGTCGCCAGCACGGGGACGCCGAACGCCATGGCCTCCAGCACCGAGCGCGGGAGCGATTCGACGTCGGAGGCCGACACGAGGAGATCGGCGGCGCTGTACCACAGGGCCGTGTCGTCGACGAACGGCACCACCCGGGTGCGCTCGGAGAGGGCAGCATCCTCAAGGTAGCGCTGCAAGCCGCCGGCGTAGATGCCGGGCACGGCCCCGAGGAAGGTGAGGATGGCGTCCGGGAACTCCTGGGCGAGGCTTGCGAAGGCGAGTGCTGTCGACGTCTGCGCCTTGCGTGGCCCGGTGACTCCGACGGAGAGGATCACGGTGGCGTCCGGGGGCAGACCGAGCTCCCGCCGCGCCGCTTGGCGCGACGTGGCTGCTCGTCGGGCATCGATGGCTGCCGTGTCGACCCCATAGTGGACGACAAGCGCCCGGGTGGGATCGGCGACCCCGAGAAAGAGCGCTCGTGTCGCCTCCGAGACGAAGATCGAGCGCGAGACGCCGGCCAGTGCGCGCATCGCTGCCGTTTCGACAAGCGGGTCGATCACCTGGTTCTCGTACAGCACGGCCAGGATCTGCGAGGGGGTGTAGCTCTCGTGGATCGCCCAGACGCAGGGCAGGCCGAGGCGTGCCGCCGCCTCGGCTCCGGAGAAGGGAACGAAGGTGTTGACGAGGACGGCCGTATGCCCGCCGGAGGCCACGAGCGCCGCCAACTCGGACACGGCACCGTCGTAGTAGTCGATGTCCCCGACCGGGCACGGGCGTGTGATGTGCACGGCGATGCCGAGCGACTCGAACGCCTCGGCTTGGGGGCCGACGGCCGGAGCGATGACCGTACACGGGAAGCTTCGTCCGGCGCCGCTCCGACTCAGCAGCTCCCACAGCCAGGTCTGTGCTCCTCCGCCGGTCAGATCGTGCGCGAAGACGGCAAGGTTGAGGTCGCGGCCGCTGCCTTTGGCTGATGGAGCCAGGACGCCCTGCGTCGAGCGGCGCCGACGCTTGCCCGGCTCGGTGTCGGATGCCAGCTGGATTGTCGCAGTGCCGAGCAGGAAGGGCTCCCGACCGAGCGGGAAAGCCTCGGCGCGGATGGCGACCTCCCCCGTCGGTGAGTCCGGCACGTCGATCCAGGATTCGAAACCCGCCAGCCGGGCGTGCGCAAGACCGGTCGCCGCCCAGGCGTCCTCGCGTACGAGGCCGACTCGTGCCTGCACCGTCCGGCCGCCATCGACCTCGATCTCCACGCGATCGATGGGTGCGCCCTCGATTGCCACCCAACCCGTGAGACGGACCGGTCCGGGCCGGTGGCGGCCGCCAGCGGGCAGGGGGTCGAGGCCGCCGAAGGTCGGCGGGGGGTCGATCGTCGACGCGTCCAGTTCGCCGGCACCGGTCGGACCATTTTCCCGCGGAGACTCGTCCTGCTCCTCCGTCGAGCCGTCGGCGGTGGCAGCGGCCGTCGGGAGACCGATCCCCGGCTCCTCCGGGACCTCGCGAGCGCCACGAGCGCTGTCGGCCTCATCGACGGCGTAGCGGCGCATCGCCAGGACGTTGATCTCGTCGCTCTCGTCCACCTCCACGACCACGAGGCCGGCGGCCGTCGCCAGCCTCGTCACTTCGTCCCGGACATACATGCGGGCACGGGCAGGGTTGGCGACGGACTCACCGCGTTCGGCATAGGCGACGAAGGAGTGCAGGTAGACGTCCGACTGGAGATTCGGGAAGCTCAGGAAGGCGCACCCGCCGGGCCGCAGCATCCGGTGGACCTCCCGCATGAGGAGGAAGGCATCCTCACGCTCCACGTGCTGCAGGACGAAGAGGGCGAAGACCAGGTCGGCGGTCTCGTCGGCCACGTCGGGGACGGCGTCGTCCCGACAGAGGGAGAGGCGGACGTTCGGCACCCCCTCCAGCCAGGCAGCCGCCAGTTCGAGCATCTTCGGCGAGACGTCCACCGCCCAGAGCAGTCCGCACTTCGGTGCCACGTGCTTGGCCACCCGACCGATACCGCAACCGAGGTCGACCACGACGGCGTCAGGGGACGGGATGAGGGTGGTGATGAGATCAGCAGCCTGACGGCCGGAGAACTCGAAGTACTCGGCATCGTCACTGAAGATCGACGACATGGCGGCGGCGAGATCCTGGGGTTGCCAGAGTGCCCCATAGCGGCTGTCGGTCTCTTCCGGCTGAGCCTCGACGCCGTTGCCGCTGCTGGTCTTGCTGGTGTCCCCGTCGCCGCCTTCGACGGCGCCGTCCGGCCTGCGGCCGGCCCTTGCCCGACGTATCACAGGCGTCCCACCCCCGCCCCGCCTGTCGTGTCGTCGAGGGGACCGCTCACATCTGGGCAGGTTAGCCGGGCTGTTTCGCCCCTTCCCCGCCGGCAGCCCCCGCTCTCAGGCCAGCCCGAGCCGCTCGACGGCGACGGCCGACTCGAGGCCGAGCCCGTGTGCCAGCGCCAGGGTGAAGTCCTTCCAGCGCTCCGGGGCGACGTCGACGTGGCAGGCGCTGATCTCGACGCAGCGCCCGCCGATGACGTCGACGGCGGCGAGGTAGCCGAGCCCACCCGCCTGCTCCAGTGCCCCCACGGTCGTGAGGGAGATGGCGTCCGTCGTCACGGAGAGGACGCCCTGGCGCGACTCCAGAATGCGTCCCGTCTCCTCACTGACGCGCTCCACGACCCAACGAGGGGCGCACATCGTCACACAGCTCGGGAACTCCTCGGGCAGCTCGGAAGGCCCGAGCCCCCCGAGAAGCTCCCGAAGCGGATTTCGTAGGAGGCCGGACGGGGCCGTACGTCCATTAGTCACAGAGAGACTACTCAGCGGGCGGTGGCATGGAAAGGGGGAGTTCCCGGCCCTCGGGATCGTCAGACGGCGTCGCTCGCCCGGGCGGCGTTGCCGCCGGCGATCCCCCGAGGACGCGGGCGGCCGCCTCGGCGGACTCGTAGCGCCAGCGAGCGAGCAACCCCGCAAAGCCCGGCGTTGTCTCGGCCTGGCCCTGCAGCGACGTGAGAATGGGGTGCAGCCGATCGAGCTGAGCCTGCGCGAGCGGGACGATGTCGATGCCGCGGCGGTCGAGGAACCGGAACTGTAGGAGGAGGCGCGTCCGCAGGTCCCTCACGTGCTCGGCAGGCGTGCGGAGCCACCGGTCGACGGCCTGCCTTCCCGACCTCGTCACCTGGAAGCGGGTGCGGACGGGCCCACGATCGCCCGGCTCGGCATCGAGCGGCTCCACGAAGCCGAGCGACCCCAGCCGGCCGAGGGCGCGGTACACGAGCGCCTTGCGGACAGTCCAGACCTGCCCGAGGTCGCCGTCGGAGGCAAACTCCTTGGCGATGGCGAAGCCGTGCGCCGCTCGCTCCCTCACGAGCGCCAGGACGGCCCACTCGGTGAGGGAGAGATCGGGGGTGTCGGGGGACGAGGGCATCTCAGCCTTCGAGGATGCCGAGCACGTGCGCCCGTTGGTGGTCGAGCGTCGCCCGCAGGAGGCTTGCTTCGTCGTTCTCGGGCGCAACGGTCACGCCTCCTCCGATCCCACACCTGGCGGCGTCGCACCGCAGTCTTTCACCGAGGCGGCCGTTCCTGCCCGGTGTTTCGCCGGGAGCGCCTCCAGCTGATCTCCGATCCAACCGGCGACGAGCGAGGCGACGACGCCGTCCTGACGTCGCAGGCTGTGGTCCCCCTCGATGAACGTGACGGTGACGGGGCCGGGGATCGCCGCCGTGGCCGACTCCAGCTCCTCCGGCGAAGCGAAGGCGTCCCGGCGACCCGACACGAAGAGACAGGGCACCCGCAGCGCCGGGAAGTGCTCCGTGCGCAGGCGGTCCGGCCTGCCGGGAGGGTGGAGGGGGTAGCTGATGAGCACGAGCCCGGCCGCCGGGAACCCGTCCGCCACCGCCATCGAGCACATCCGGCCGCCCATCGAGCGCCCGCCCAGGAACACCGACCGCTTCCCACCTCGCACTCCCGAGGCCAGCGCAGTGCCAGCAGTCGTGATTGTCTCCACGAGGGCAGGGGCAGGATCGGGGCGCCTGCGCCCGGCCAGGTGGTAAGGGAAGTCGATCCGCTCGACAGCGACGCCGAGCGCCGTGACGGCGCCGTCGACGGCAACGAGGGCAGGGTGGTCGCGGCCTGCGCTGGCGCCCGGCGTCAGCAGCAGGCCGCCGGCAGCCAGGCGGCGTCGAGTCCCTTTAGTGGGAGTCGACGGTGAACTCCGTCTCCCGGCGAACGCTCTTGGCCGAGAGGATCCAATAGGAGAGCGCACCCACGACAAAGCCGAACAGCCAGCTGAAGTCCGCCCCGTGCGTGGCGTTCGAGAGCGGCGACGTGTAGGGCGGCTGGTAGAAGGCCGCGTCGGTCCACATCAAGGCCGCCACCCCGCCCAGAACGAGCGAGGTGATGGCCTTCCAGTTGATGCCACCGTTTCGCCAATAGATGCCACCCTGGTGGGCCGCCAAAGATCGTCGGTCATAGCGCCCGCGTCGCAGCAGGTAGTCCACGAGGAGAATGCCGAACCATGGCGAGATCCACACCACGATGTAGTCGAGGAATCCCGAGAGGTCGTCGTAGAAATTGCCTTTGAAGATAACGAGGGCGGTGATGCCACCGGCGACGATCGTGTCCACGAGCACGCAGCCCCACCGCTTGAGCGGAATACCGATCGCCTGCAAGGTCACCCCGGAGGAGTACAGGTCCATCGTGTTGATGGCGAAGAGCTGCGGCAAGGCAAGGATCATGAACGGCCAGAAGAACCAGCTGGCAAACGACGCCGGCAGGCCGGTCACCGACGGGCCACTTCCCGCCGACAGCGTCTTGGCCGCCACGACGTAGGCGAGAGCACCGAGGATCTCGAGGAGGATTGACGGGATGCCCGCGCCGAGCGTCGCCGCCCAGAACACGCTCGACTTCTTCGAGTCACGCGGCAGGTAGCGGGAGAAGTCACTGGCGTTCTCGGTCCAGCCGAGGCCACCGGCCGACACGATGAGGACGAGGCCTGTCGTCCAGATCCACCAACTCGCCTTCTGGTGCAGGGAGTTCGGGTGGGCATGGGGGATGACGAGGATCGCCATGATGATGAAAAGGACGATGAAGACGTAGGAGAGGTACCTCAGGACCTTCGTGATGGTGGCGTGGCCGAGGAAGGGGAGGATGAACTGGATGGCGACGGCGGCGACGATGAGGACGACCTTGAGGCCGGTCCCCGTCGTGATCGATTCCCGCGACAGCATCGCTTCGACCACAAGGACGACGAGGACGATGCCTTCGATCTCGAAGCCGACCTGCGTCGCCCAGTTGAAGACCGACGGCAGGCGGTTGCCGTTTCGCCCGAAGGGGGCCCGGCTCACCATGAACTGCGTGGTGCCCGTTTCGGGACCCATGAGGGACGCTACGCCCATGAGGGCGTACATGGTGTTGCCGACGAGGATGGCCAGCACGGCCTGACCGAATGACAAGCCGAAGTAGAGCATGAGGGCCCCGTACACGAGGTACTCGACGTTCCAGATGGCGCCCGCCCAGAGCCAGAAGAGGCCGGCGGGTTTCATGGGACGTTCGCTCTCCGGGATGAGCTCGATGCCGCGTTGCTCGATGCGGCCGATCTCGTAGGCGTCCACCTCCATCTCCAGGCCGGGCACGATGATGGGGTCGATTTGGTCGGTCACGCGTCCATCCTCCTGTGGGGGATCACTGCTCGGTGATCACGTTGCCGTCGCCTCAGCTGCGTAGCGGTCGAGCTCGGCGAGGAGGTCCTCTTTCGGCCCGCTCGCCAGCCAGGACACCTCGAAGGCGTTGCGCTCGAGCCGCACGAGGTCGTCGCGTGAGAGCTCGACGGCGTCGGCGGCGGCGGCGAGGTTGTCAGTCACATAGGCGTTGAAATAGGCCGGGTCGTCGGAGTTCACCGTCGCCTTCAGCCCGTCGTCGAGCATGCGCTTCAGCTCGCTCGCCTTGAGGTCGCCCGTTACGAAACGATTCGAGACCGGGCACACCGTGAAGCCGAGACCTCGCTTCAGCGCCTCCTCCACGAGGTGGTCGTCCTCGAGGATGTTCATCCCGTGGTCGATGCGCTCGACGTCGATGACCTCGAGGCACTGACGGATGTGCTCGGTCGTGTTCTGCTGGTCGACGTCGCAGTGCATCGTCAGGTGGTAGCCCTCCGCGCGGGCGCGACGGAAGACGTCGGCGAACTTCTCGGGGGGATTGTCACGTTCGTCGGAGTCGAGACCGATGGCGACGATGGAGTCCTTGTAGGGGAGGGACTCGAGGAGGGTGGCCATGGCGTAGGCGGCAGGGTGGTCACGCAGGATGCACATGATGAGTTGCGCCTTGATGCCGAGCCGACGGGCGTCGTTGATAGCGCCGCTCAACCCGGTGATGACGTTGTGGAACGGGACGCCTCGCGACGTGTGCGCCTGCGGGTCGAAGAAGATCTCGGCATATCGCACGTTCTCCGAGGCCGCGCGCTGCAGGTAGGCGAAGGCCAGGTCGTAGAAGTCATGTGGGGCCTGCAGGACCGCCATGGCGTCGTAGTAGACGGGGAGGAACGACGAGAGGTCGTGGAAGACGTAGCTGGACCGCATCTCGGCCACGTCGGCGTAGGGCAACGCCATGTTGTTGCGCTCGGCCAAGCGGAAACGGAGCTCGGGTTCGAGCGATCCTTCGATGTGGAGATGAAGCTCCGCCTTCGGGAGGCCTCGGATGAAACTTGGTACTTCAGCCATCAGACGGGTTCTCCCCTGTCGAGTCACGAGTCGAGGTGGTGATGGCCCCCATCGCTATCAACGTACTTGCCCGGCGCCATCGGTGACGGCTCCTTTGCCCGTGAGCTGCCGGGACCCTGGCTGGACGGGGATGAGCGCTGTGCCACGATGGGACCTGTAGGCGGTCGGTGCCCGTCACGCAGCGTTGCGGGTCGTCGGCGAGGAACGGAGGGATCGTGCCCGCACGAAGAGTCGTCCTGTTGGCCGCCGCCGCGCTCCTCGTCTCGCTGACGGCAGGTGCCGCCGCTACCACGGCATCCAAGCGGCCGGCCGCCCCGCGCATCGACGGACGAGCCGCCGCGCTCGTGGCGTTGCCACACCTCGAGGGGCGGCTCGTCGCCGCCAAAGGGAGGGCTCCGACCGACGCCTCCTGCCGGGCGACGCTCGGCTCACCGTGCTACAGCCCGCAGGAGATTCGTCGCGCCTACGGGGTGGACCAGCTGGTGCGGCGGGGCGACGACGGTCGGGGCGAGACGATCGTGATCATCGACTCGTTCGGCAGCCCCACGATCGCGGCCGACCTGGCCTCCTTCGACGCCGGCTACGGCTTGCCGGCGCCGCCCTCGTTCAGGGTGCTCGCACCACTCGGCACCGTCGCCTTCGACCCGACGAAGATTCCCGACCAGCTGAACTGGGCGGCCGAAACGACTCTCGACGTCGAATGGTCGCATGCCATGGCACCGGAGGCCCGCATCGTGCTGTTGACGAGCCCGGTCGACGAGACGGAGGGCACGACGGGCATGCCGCAGTTCGACAAGCTCGTCAACTACGCCCTCGACCACCGCCTCGGCGACGTCATCTCGCAGAGCTGGGGAGCGACCGAGAACACCCTCTTCACGCCAGCAGGCGAGCAGGTCATCGGTGACTTCGAGCGGAGCTACCGGCGGGCGGCTGCCCTCGGGGTGACGGTGCTGGCCTCGGCCGGTGACACCGGAGCTGCCAACTACGAGCTCAGCGGGACTTCGTTCTACGCACGGCCGGCCGTGGGGTTCCCGGCCTCCTCGCCATTCGTGACGGCCGTCGGTGGCACGAGCCTGTTGGCGGACTCGAAAGGCGACTACGCGTCCGAGACCGTGTGGGACAACTCGACAGGCGCCGGGGGGGGCGGCATCAGCCAGGTGTTCCCGGAGCCATGGTACGAGCGCGCCTTCCTGCCCAAAGCCGTGCAAAAGGAGCTCGGCGGCCATCGCGGGCTCCCGGACGTCTCGTGGAACGCCGATCCCGAGACCCCCATCCTCATCTACCTCTCCTTCTCGGGGTCGAGCACCGCCGGTTACTACCCGATCGGCGGAACCAGCGAGGGAGCGCCCTCCTGGGCCGGCCTCGTAGCCGACCTCGACCAGTTCGTCGGACGCCCGATCGGCCTCCTCAATCCGTATCTCTACCTGTTGGGCGCCGCCCACCTCGGCTATCACGACGTCGTCGTGGGCAACAATTCGTTCGCCGGCGTGACGGGTTACGAGGCGACGCGGGGCTGGGACCCGGCCTCCGGGTGGGGGACACCCGACATCGGTCGCGTGCTGAGTGTCCTCCGGCAACTGGCGGTCGGCCGTCCCTCCCGCCAGGCGCTCGAGCGGCGTGCTCTGGCGTTGCGTTCCTAGGGACTGCCACCGTCGCCCCACGCGACGATGCGCGGCCGCTCAGTTCTGGGACGAGATCGTCCTCAGGAGCGATGCCGGCACGACCGGGATGTGGCACGTCAGGGTGGCGAAGCCGTGGCCGATGGTCAGCCGCAGGGCGCAGGCGTTGGCGATGGCGTTGAGGGCAAGGTTCACGTGGAGCAGCTGCACACCCGCCTCTTCCACCGTGAGGAGGTGGCCATGGGTGATGGCGAGCGTGGCGGGGATGAAGAGGGGGCCGACGTGCACCTTGACCGTGTTGTCGCCCCCGAGGACGACCTCGTGGCCGATGGCCTTGCCGAGCTCGTCGGCCGTCACCGTCGCCGTCACGTCGGCGCTCGAGATGCTCGTCACCCGGATCTTCCGCCGTCCGAAGAGGACGCCCCGGTCGATCCGTACTCGGTCCGCCGTCACCTGGATGCTCGAGATGTCGAGCCCGTCCACCGGGACGTCGCGAAGGCTGATGTCGACGTCGCTCACCGTCCCGAGCACGAGGACGTCGAAGAGGAGCGGAACGCTCGAGATCTCCACGCGGGCGGACGTCGCACCGGTCCGGCTGATGACGGCGTGTGTCACCTGGTTCTCGGCCACGGAGGTGGCGACGGCGTCGAGCACGGCGTAGAGGACGGCGAGCAGCACGAGGATCGAGGCGAGCGTGACGAGCAGTCGTCTGCGGCGGCGCAGTCGTCCTCGCCACCACACCGGGCCGACCTCGCGCTCCACCGGGACAATCTACTCAGGGGAGGTCCCCTGATTACTCAGGCAGCAGGGCAGAGGCCGACGTCCCCGAAAGTGGCTGACGTTGTCCTCCTCAGAACATCCCCGGCCGCGTCCACGCCCGTTTCCAGTACCCGCTTAGACCTCGAAACGGTGTCCAACCCCCGACACGAAACGCCCCGGTGACGCCGGCGAGCGGCAATCTGTGTCGGCGGTTCGACCTACCCCGCAGTCGTTCAGCCGACGGAGAGGACGAACTTCACCGTGAGGTCCTGGGTGCCGGACGTGGAGCCGTCGAGGCTGGAGCTGCCGCCATAGGTGGCGAAGACGTGGTACGTGCCGACGGCGAGCTGGTTCGCAGAGAGGCTGCAGGAGCCCGACCCCCCCGACAGCCTGATCACGCAGATCAGCAGCGAGGACGTCCCAACCGTCACCGTGCCGTCGGCGCCGAGGTCGCCGAACTCGGGCGAGACCGACACCGAGAAGTGCTCGACCTCCTCGTTGCCCTGGTTCACCTTGCTCGCCGACAGCCGCAGGCTCGTCGAGCTCGTGGCCTTCGACACCGACACCGAGGCACTTCCCGACCCGGAGGGGTTGAAGTCGGCGCTGCCGCCGTAGCTCGCCCGTATGCGGTAGCCACCGGGGCGCAACCCGCTCGCCTGCAGGGCGCACGATCCGGAGCCGCCGGAAAGGCCGATCACGCAGACCGTCCCTCCGTTCGCCTGGATCGTCACGCTCCCGTTCGCGGTGACGCCGCCCACCTTCGACGAGACCGAGACCGAGATGCGCTCCCGCTCCTCGTCCCCGAGCACGATCCGCGACGTCGAGGTTCGCAGCGATGTTGCCGTGCCTGCTCTCGAGACGCCGAAGGACGTCGTGCGCGAGCTCGAGCCGGTGAAGTCGGTGCTGCCCTCGTAGACGGCGACGGCGCGGTACCCGCCGCCCGCCAGGGTGGCGTTGGCGAGGGTGCACGAGCCGCGAGACGAGACGAGCGCGATGGCGCACAAGGTGGATCCGTTCACCTTGACGACCACCCGCCCGGGTGGCCGTAGCCCGGCGTAGTCAGAGGAAACGGCGACGGAGAAGGATTCGCCGGCCTCCCGGCCGTAGCTGACCTGCGACACGGTGAGCCCGATGGCCGTGTGCGTGCCGGCCCTGGCCACGTTGAAGGTGGCGGTGCGGGAGGCAGAGGACTTGAAGTCGGCGCTGCCGCGGTAGGTGGCGACGACGTGGTAGCTGCCCGCCGTCAGCTTGGCCGACAGGAAGGAGCAGGAGCCCCGCCCATGGGAGAGCTTGATGCTGCAGAGCACGTGTCGCCCGTCGGCGATCGTGACGCTGCCCGTCGGCGTCGTCCCACCGTACTGGGGCAATACCGTCACGGTGAGGCGCTCGGCCTCCTCGTCGCCATAGACGACGGTGACGTGGGAGGTGCCGATCTCCGTCCTTGCCGTCGCCGGCTCGACCTTGAGGGCTGCGGAGGCGGACGTAGAGGCGACGAAGTCCCCGGCGCCCGCGTACTTGGCGACGAGGTGGAAGGAGCCGGCGCCGAGCTTGGCCGCCGGAAGGGTGCAGGAGCCGCGACCACCGGAGAGGGTGAGCGTGCAGAGATCGACCGTCGACTCCCCGATCGTGACGGAGCCCGAGGCGGTCGTGCCGCGGTACTGCGGGGAGACGGAGACCGACGCCTTCACGGTTCGCTCGTCGCCGTAGGTGGCCTTCGACTCGGAGAGCGAGAGCGTCGAGTGGGTGAGCTCCGGGACGACTGTGAGCGTCGTCGCATCTGAGGTCGACCCGAGGAAGTCGCTGTCGCCGCCGTAGGAGGCGACGAGCGGGTACGACCCGGCCGCCAGGGCGGCCGCCGGGAGCGAGCAAGAGGCCTTGCCCGCCGAGAGTCCGGCGCTGCAGAGGACGTGCGTGGACTCCCTCACCGTGATGCTGCCCGTCGGGAGCGTGCCCGTGAACTCGGGTGCCACCGTCACCGAGACCTTGGTGCCTTCATCGCCGTAGGTGACCCGTGTCGTCGAGACAAGGGAGGTCTCTGACGACGCCCGCCCGACGGGCACGTCGCTCGACGAGCTCACCGAGGAGGAGTAGTTGTCGTTCGTGCCCGGCGCGTAGGTGGCCGTGAGGTCGTAGGTACCGATGGCGGACTCCGTGAGCGAGCAACTCCCGCTGCCGCCCGAGAGCGGCCCACTGCACGTCTCCGCCGGCGTCTCCCCGTCGGTCACGGTGACAGTTCCCGTGGGCGTGCCCGTGCCCGGCGAACGGGCGGCGACCGAGAAGTGCACGGCGATGGGCTGACCGACGACTGGGGCGGTCGTCGTGCTCGTCACGGTCGTGGTCGTGCCGGCCGCACTGACGGAGACTCCGAAACCCGAAGCCGTCGACGAACCGGAGTAGTTCGAGCTCCCGGCGTAGGTGGCGGTGAAGCTGTACGTGCCGGTCTCGCTCTCGCCCTCGGGGATCGTGCAGTGACCGGTGCCGTTGCTGCCCAGTGTCACGGGGCAGCTCCCGGTCCCCCCGTCGCTCACGGTGACGCTCCCGTCCGGGGGCCCCCCGCCCGGGGCGTTCGCCACGACGGCGACGTTGACCGTGATGGCCTGCCCGACCACCGGGTTCGGAGTCGTGCCCGTGACCGAGGTCGTCGTGGCGGCCTTGGCGACCGTCATCTGGCTGCCTTTCGTCGTGCTGGAGGCCGCGAAGTTGCCGTCGCTCACGTAACTGGCGTTGAACGTGACAGGGCCGGCCGTCGTCTCCGTGAGCTGGCAGTTGCCTGCGCCTGAGCTGAGGGCGGCGACGCAGGACTGCGTCCCGTCGCTCACCGTCACAGAGTTGGTCGGCGTGCCGGTGCCGAGGCCTTGGGCGATGACGAGGACGCCGATCGTGATGGGCTGCCCGACGACTGCGTTGTTCGGCAGGCTCGTGATGGAAGTCGACGTGGCGGCTTCACCGACGGTGACGTCCGCCGTCGTCACTGACGTCGAGTAGTTGCCGTCGCTCTGGTAGGTGGCCGTCAGGGTGTAGGACTGGGCCGTCGTCTCGGTGATCTGGCAGCTGCCCGCCCCATTCGTGAGGTTGGCGGTGCACGACTGCGACATGCCGTCGTTCACCGACACGGAATTGGTCGGCGTTCCGCTCCCGGGAGCATCGGCGGCGACGGACACGTTGACAGTGATCTGCTGGCCCACGACGGGGGTCGCCGTCGTCGACGTGATCGACGTCGTCGTGGCGTCCTCGCCCACGGCCACCGACGTACCGGCACCGGTCCCCGAGGAGGCGTCTGCCGAGTCGCCCCCGTAGGTCGCCGTGAACGTGACGGAGCCCGAGGACGTCTCGGTGATGGGGCAGCTGCCAGCCCCTCCGGAGAGCGTTGCCTTGCAGGACTGCGAGCCACCGTCACCCACCGTGACGGTCCCGGTGGGTGTTCCCGTTCCCGCGACGCTGACGGAGATCGTGATGGGCTGGCCGACCACGGGGCTCGACGTCACCCCGGTGATGGAGGTCGTGGTGGCGTCCCCGCCGACCGTGACCCCAAAGGCGGTGGAGGCGCTCGACTTGTAGTTGCCGTCGCTGGCGTAGCTCGCTGTGAAGTTGTAGGAGCCCGAGGAGCTCTCCGTGATCTGGCAGCTGCCGTCCCCGCTCGACAGCGTCGCCTGGCACGTCTGCGAGGCGCCGTCGCTCACCGTGACCGTCCCGGTCGGGGTGCCGGTGCTCGGAACATTGGCGCCGACGCCGACGTTCACGGTGATCGGCTGGCCGACGAGGTACGAGCCCGTCGCCGAGACGATCCGCGTCGTCGTCGCCGCCTCGGCGACGGTCAAGGGAACAGTGCTGGGTGTCGTCGAGGAGGCGTAGTTGCCGTCACTCTCGTAGGTGGCCGAGAGGTTGTAGCCCCCGGCGGCCGCTTCGGTGAGCTGGCAGTTGCCGGTCGCCGGGTCGAGCGTGACGACGCAGGAACCGGAAGCTCCGTCAGAGACCTCGACCGTCCCCGTCGGTATGCCGGTACCGGGCGAGACCGAGGCGACTGAGACGTCGACCGTGAACGTCTCGCCGACGACCGGGTTCGCAGGAGTCACCGAGGTGATGGTCGTCGACGTGCCCGCTTCGCCCACCGTTACCGACCTCGTGGTCGAGGCCGACGCCGCGAAGTTGCCGTCGCTCACGTAGCTGGCCGAGAAGCTGTAGCCGCCCGCCGAGGTCTCCGTGATCGTGCAGCTGCCCGTCCCCGAAGCCAGGGGGGCGTTGCAGGATCCGGAGCTGCCGTCGGAGACAGTGACGGATCCTGTCGGTGTGCCGGTGCCGGGGGGTTCGGAGGCCACCGCCACGGTCACCCGGATCGGCTGGCCGACGACGGGGCTCGGCGTTACGGCGGTGATGGTTGTCGACGTGCCGGCGGCGGCGACGGTAACCGGCTTGGCGACCGATGTCGACGTCTTGTAGTTGCCGTCGCTCTCGTAGGTGGCCGAGAAGCTGTAGTGACCGGCCGTGCTCTCGATGATAGGGCAACTCCCGGAGCCGCCTGACAGGGTCGCCATGCACGTCTGGCCCGTGCCGTCGTCTACTTCCACCTGGTTGGTGGGAATGCCGGAACCAGGACCGAGGGCGGACACGGTCACGTCGACCGTGATCGTCTGGCCAACGACGGGGCTCGGTGTCACGGAGGTGATCGCCGTCGACGTATTCGCCTCTGCGACCGTCACCGGCTCCGCGGTAGCCGTCGAGGTGCCGTAGTTCCCGTCGCCCAGGTAACCCGCCGACAAGCTGTAGTTCTCGGCGACGCCCTCGGTGATCTGGCAGCTGCCATTGCCTCCCGAGTCGAGGGTGACGGGGCAGGATCCGCTGCCGCCGTCCGAGACGGTGACCGCCCCGGTCGGCGTACCGCCGCCGGGCGCCACCGAGACGACGGACACGTCAACCGTGATGGCCTGCCCGACGACCGGGCTCGGCGGCGTGACCGAGGTGATGGTGGTCGACGTGGTCGCCTCGCCCACGGTCACGGAGGTCGTTCCAGACAGGGACGAGGCGTAATTGCCGTCGCTCTCGTAGGTGGCCGAGAAGTCGTAGCCGCCGGCCGACGACTCGGAGATCTCGCAGCCACCGCTGCCGTCCGACAGCTCGGCGATGCACGTCTGCCCGGCGCCGTCGCTCACCTGTATCGTCCCGGTCGGCGTGCCCGCGCCGGGCGCGTTCGAAGCCACGGAGACCCCGACCTCGATGGGCTGGCCCACGACAGGGGTTGGCGTCGTCGAGGTGATCGTCGTCGTGGTGGACGCTTCGCTCACGCTCACGCTGGTGGGGCTCGAGGTGCTCGAGGATGCATAGGTCGAGTCGCCTGAATACGTGGCCGTGAAGCTGTAGGAGCCGGCCGCCGCCTCGGTGATGTCGCAGCTGCCGACACCGCCGGAGAGGGTGACGGTGCAAGCCTGCGACCCGCCGTCGCTCACCACGACGGTTCCCGTCGGCGTCCCGCCCGGCGGGCTGGAGTCGACCTCGACGTCGACCTCGATGGGCTGGCCGACGACGGGGTTCGACGTCGTCGAGTCGATCGCGGTCGTGCTCGTCTCCCCGCCCTCGGTGGCACCGACGGCGGCGGAGAGGGAGGACGTGTAGTTGGAGTCGCCGTTGTAGGCGGCCGTGAAGACGTAGGAGCCGGAGGCGCTCTCGGTCAGCTGGCAGCTACCGGTCCCGCCGCTGAGGGAGGCGTCGCAGGTCTGCGAGCCGCCGTCGCTCACGGTCACGTCGCCCGTCGGCGTCCCACCGCCGGGAGAAGCGGCGGACACGGCGACGTCGATCGTGATGGGGTCACCCACCACGAAGTCGGACGACACGTCCGTGATCGTCGTCACCGTGCCGTCCTGGCCCACGCTCACGTTCGTGGAGGCGGCCGTGTTGGAGACGCCGTAGCTCGAGTCCCCTCCGTAGCTCGCCGTGAAGGAGTACGAGCCGACAGCCGTCTCGGTGATGGCGCAGCCGCCGCTCCCGCCGTTGAGGGCGGCGTAGCACGTCCCACCGGCGCCGTCGCTGACCGTCACGCTCCCGGTGGGGGTCCCGGAGGCGGCGGAGACGCTGACGGACACCACGATGGGCTGCCCGACGACCGGGCTCGTGGTCGTGCCCACGATCGTCGTCGTGGTCGGGAGGCCCGAGGCCGACGCCGGACCGGCTGTCACCCCGAGGGTCAGCATCGGGATGCCGAGGAGGCTCAAGGCGGCGATGAGGGCGACAGCGACGCCACTCAGTGGCCTTCGTCGCAGTTGAGCGCCACGGTTGGCGGGCGCGTCCCCTGAGGCGGCGCCTCCCGAGGGGTCAGCCGGTCTCCCCGGCGGCTCTTGAGTCATCCGATCCCTGCGTCTCATCGTCACCCAGAGGGCTCACGCGGGACCCAAAGCTACAGCTCCGGGAGCGGTTCATTCCAAGGTACCGGGCGCCTGAGGCGAGGGGCCTCGGCATCCCTGTCCCGGATCCCCGAGCCCGGAACGTGCAGGCTGTCGGTCCTGCGCCGGCTCTGCCCTGTGGCTCCTCTCGTCCGAATTGCGCGCGGCAGGCCAACTGGCCTTCTCTCCTTATCGGTCGATGGTGAGCAGGACTTGACGCAATCATCGCCGACCGCCGGGGCAGCGAAACGCCCCCCGGCGGAAGCGAGGGGCTCACCGGGGGGCGTTTCGTCCTGGTTACTCGCCGGAGCGAGCTCCCGCCAGGGCTGGGATTCGTGGGGCGGCCTGTACGCCGTCCTCGGAGGGATCAGCCGACGTCGAAGACCTGGCGTGCCGTCGTGAGGGTCCCTGTGGACTGGCTGCCGATGACGTAGAGCACGGTGACGGTCTTGGAGCCGAGGTACATGCCGACCGGCCCGACGACGATCGTCGACGTGCCATAGTCCTTCATCGTGATCCTGACGAACTCGGACGGCAGCCGGATAGCGGCACTGCTCGGGTCGGTCATGTTGCGGAAGATGCGGAGACCGTCGGCGTACACGGTGAGACCGGGGTCGTCACCCGCGTTGCGCACGACGAGCTCGGCCCGGCCCTTCATGAGGCTCGGCCATGGGTTCCAGAAGTTCGTGAGCGTTGGGTTGCCAGCGGTCGTCAGATTCGCCACAATCGTCCTGTTCCCGCCTGCCACCAGCTTGCCGCTCTCGGAGAGGAAAGGCTTCGTGTCACGCGGGGACCCGTGAAGGCGGAGGGCGATGTGAAAGTGTCCGGGGACGAGTGGCAGCGGGCCGACCACGCCCTTGAAGCGGAAGTCCTGCACGATCTCGACGCCGTTCAGGTACACGTCGACGGAGGTGTCGGGCAGTCCCTGCACGAGGGACACCCTCGCCAAGGCCGGAGTCCTGTGCGTGCGAGGGGCCGTGGCGGCTCCCGCCGTCGTGGCCGCCAGCACCGTTACGAGCGTCGCGCCGCACAGAGCGGCGAGCGCGATGCGTAGGTACCTCATGGGGTCGGTCTCCTTTGAATTGGGGGCTGTTCCGTGCCGGCGGCTGGTGTCGTGCCGGCGTCTCCTAGTTCGCCCCCCGGGGCCGCGCGGTTGCAAAAAGAAAGATGCAACCAGATGACCCTCTCGGTACGAAGAAAGGGCGTGCGCCCTCCCTCGGTTGCAGCGCCAGGCGACGGCGTGCGCCCGCTCGCGGCCGTCGACCTGGCGCGCCGGCTCGCCGCCGGCGAGGAGTCCGCACTCGAGGAGTGCTACCGCAGCTTCGGCTCCCTCGTGCGTGCCTACCTGCGCAAGGTGGTCGGCAATGAGGCTGACGACGTCCTCCAGATCGTCTTCTTCGAGTTGTGGCGCTCTCGCGGGCGGCTCGACCCCGAGCGCGGCGTCGAGGGGTTTCTCTTCGCTCTCGCCCGCCGCCGGGCGATCGACTCCCTCCGACGCCGGCGGCCTGAGATCGTCGACATCGACGCCCTCCACTTCCTCGTGGGGGAGGACGGCGACGCCGTAGTCGAGCAGTTCGTCCTGGCTGCCCAGGTGAAGCAGGCGCTCGGCACCCTTCCCGAGGAGCAGCGCCAGTCGCTCGTCCTCGCCTACTTCGAAGGCAAGACGCAGCAGGAGATCTCCGACGTCCTCTCCGTCCCCATGGGCACGATCAAGGCTCGCATGGCGAGAGGGCTGCGCAAGCTGGCGACGTCGATGTTCGAGGAGCGGTCATGACCGCCCGGCACGTCGGAGACGAGCTGTACGAGCTCCTTGCGGGCGAGCTGTCGAATCGCGACATGGTGGCTGTGAACGACCACCTGAAGGACTGCGAGCACTGCCGCCAGGAGCTCGTCGAGGTGTCGCTCGCCCACGCCCTCCTCGTGTCGGTGGGCGAGGTGCTCACGCCCGAGCTGATCGGGACGGCTTCGGCGGAGGCGGCAGGGTCCGATCTCCCGCCCCTCGAGTTCTTGCGGGCTCCCGCCGGAGCGAGGGGACCCGGGCATGGTGCCGTGCCGACGGGCCGTGCCGCCCGCGGCTACGAGCGCACCGGCCGGTCGGCGAACCTGTGGCCGGCGACGCCCGCCCTCGCCCCTGCGGCCGCGTCGACGAGCTGGCACCTGCGGCGGTCCGTCGCCGGCTCGACGGGTGCGCCGGAGCGCCGCCGGCTGGCGCGGCGACGTGGTGGCATCGCCGCCGTCGTGGCCCTCGTGCTCGCCCTCGCCACCTGCCTCGGCGTGGGGTCGGCACGGTATCTGCGGTCTCCGGGCAACCCCCGCGTGCTCCTCACGGCCGAGCTCCTCCCCCTCCCGGCGGCACCGACGGCGGGAGGCCGGGTGACGGTCGGCTCCAACGGCGCCCTCACCGTGACGACGTCGGGCCTCGCACGAGCTCCGAAGGGCCAGCACTACGAAGTCTGGCTCGTGGAGCCCGCACGCACGGGAGAGCTGCCGCTCGGCATCCTCCCGGCGACCGGGACCGGCACGTTCTCCTTCCCGGCCAACCTCTGGCACTTCAACGACGGCGTGTCCATCAGCCTGCAGCCCAACGGCGTCTTCGGCTCCGGAGTCGCCATGCTGAGCACGCTCGGGACGTCCCACGGGGCGAAGTCCCCGCCCGCCGGCCATCTCCCCGCCCACGCCAAGACGACGGCGACCCGAGGTTCGCATCACCACCGGTCGACGGGTGCAGCGCCGAAGCGGGTTCACCACTCGCAGGGCGGTCACGCCTCGCCATCGGTGTCGAGCGCCTCCCACACGCCCCCCGCCGTGCAGCGACTGCTCGGAGGTGGCGCCCCTCATCTCCGGGCCGGTCGGGTCGTGCGGGTGGACACGACACTCGACGGCGAGGCGATCGACCCCGCCTCCGGGATCTGCCGCGACCTGTCAGGTCGGTGCTCGCTGAGGGCGGCGATCGGGGTGGCTGACGCCTCCGGGCACTCGACGATCATCCGCCTCCCGGTCGGCACCTACGAGCTCACGCTCGGCAGCCTCGACGTCACGGGCACGGCGGGCATCACGATCGAGGGCGCCGGCCCCGGTGCCACCGTGATCGTGGCGAAGGGATCGGACCGCCTCCTCGTGATCGGCCGTCTCGCAGGCGCCCAGCCGAAGAAGGCGGTCGTCGTCTCCCTCGAGCGGTTGGGCCTGCGGGGTGGGACGGCGCCTTCCGGAGGGCAGTGGAGCGGCCTCGGCGGCGACGTGCTCGTGACGGGGCGCTCCGACGTGCTCGAGCTGACTCATGTCAGGGTGAGCGCCGGGACGGCCGCCATCGCCGGCGGCGGGCTCTACTCGAACGGTCAGCTGTGGGCGACCGGGGCGACCTTCACGGGCGACCGCGCCGGCACCGCCGGCGGAGCCGTCGAGCTCCGTGGCTCGCAGGCGGTGGTCACCGGCTCCACCTTCGACGACGACGCCGCCGGCCCGGGTGCCGAGGTCTCGGGAGGCGCCGTGGACGACAACGGCACCGCCCTCGTGCTCGTGTACTCGAGCTTTTCCGACGACTCGGCGGCAGGGACCGGCATGGCACGAGGCGGCGCCCTCGCCCTCGACGGTGCCGCCTGGCTCTCGGGTGACTCCTTCCTGGGAGACCATGTCGCCTCCTCGGCCGCGACGACCACGACGACCACGACCACGACGACCACGACCACGACGACCACGACCACCTCGGCTGCTTCGCCACCGCCCTCCGTGACCGTGCCCACCGCCGAGGGAGGCGCCTTCTACGCCGCCTCGACCCTCTCGACGATCGAGGGCGGCACCTTCGACGGCGACTCGGCGCAGGCTGTGGTGGCCGCCGGGGGCGCCGTCTTCACAAGCGGCCAGCTCACCGTCGTCTCGTCCCGCTTCCTGGCGGACGTGACGACGGACACGCCCGCCTCCGCGACGGCGACCGCCGCCGCAGGGCCGGCGAGCGGGACCCCGGGGACGGTCGGTGGGGGCGGTGCCATCGACGACACGGGCCATCTCATCCTCGAGTCGAGCTGGCTGGACCGCAATACGGCCGATGGTGACGGCGGGGCGCTCCTCGTGACGGGCGCCTCCCTCGTCGTCGACTGCGTCCTCTCCCACAACCTGGCGTCGCTCGCAGGGGGCGCCGTCTACGACACGGCATCGCTCGTCCTGACGGCGAGCACCCTGTCGCACGACCGTGCCCTTTCCGGCGGCGGCCTCGTCGCCGCCGGCCCGGTGCGTGCCCGCGGTGACGCCATCGCCGACAACGACGCCACCGCCCCCGACGGCAGTGGTGGCGGCATCCTGCTCGCCGCCACTCCCGGGTCGGCCGCGGCGCCGAAGCTCGTCCTCCGCCGCAGCACGGTGGTCGGCAACATCGCCGCCTCCGGTGCCGGCATCGCAGCCGAGCCGTTGCCGGCGCTGCACCCCGTCGCCCTCCTGTACCGGAGCGTCATCTCGGCCAACGACGTCCCCTCCGGAGCCGAGCAGGACTGCGCCACCGTCGGCGCTCCCAGTGCCTCCTTCGTCGTCTCCGAGGGCGGCAACGTCGGCGGCGACACGACCTGCGGCCTCGCCGCCTCGACCGACCGGGAGGGATCGTCGCAGCAGAGCTACTGGCTTGCGAGCGCCACGGGTTCGGTGCACGCCTGCCGGCTCGCCATCTACGGGGCGCCGGCAGGCGGCCGGGCGAGCTCTCCCGTCGTGGCCATGGCGGCGGCCCCCGGCAATGACGGGTACTGGGAGGTGTCGGCCGACGGAGCCGTCGACAACTTCGGGTCGGCCGGTTGGTTCGGTTCGGCCCTCGGGAGGTTGGGCGGCGCCTCGGTGACGGGCCTCGCCGTCACGCTCGACGGCGAGGGCTACTGGATCGCCACGTCGGACGGAGCCGTCCTCAACTTCGGCGACGCCGGATACTTCGGCTCGGCGAAGGGAGCCCACGTCGTCGCCATGGCGCGCAGCGTCGACGGCCGCGGCTATTGGCTCCTCAGCCGGGACGGACACGTCTTCGCCTTCGGGGACGCCCCTCGGGAGGGCGGGCACACCGGCATCGCCGCCGTCGCCATCACCCCGACACCGGACGGGGAGGGCTACTGGGTCGCCTCCGCCGCGGGCTCCGTCTTCGCCTTCGGCGACGCCGGCTCCTTCGGGGGCGCCGCCACGGCCGGAGTCGTGGCCGTGCTGGCGACGCCGGACGGCCGGGGGTACCTGCTCGTGACCGATCGCGGCCAGGTCTTCGCCTTCGGCGAGGCCGTGGGGGCACATCCGGCCACCTACGCCGTGTCGGCTGCCGCCTCCGTCTGATCCCCCACCACCCCGGGCTGGGCACGATTACCCAGTGATCTCGGTCGGCATCGCGCCTATCGTTTGCATCAGCTAGCGGGCGTCGCCGACCGACGGCGCCGGCACGGGAGGGATGCTGATGGCCGACATGACTCTTGAGGTTGCTGCGCCGGAACGCTCGCTGACGGAGGCCCCGCCACGGCCTGCCCTCCAGATCGTGCCCCTGCGGGGACTGCCCATCGTTGCCATCGTCCTCGTCGGCCTCGTCGTGGCCATCGCCACGAACCAGCTGTGGGCGCTCGACTTCTGTCACGTCGTCGCCGGTGGCCTCTGGACGGGGATCGACCTCTTCGTCGGCTTCATCGTCGGGCCCATCCTCGGCAGGCTCTCCATCCCGGCCCGCATGGAATTCTCCATGCGGTTCATGCCGAAGATGCTCCTGCTCATGCCGACGCTCGTCATCACAACCCTCACGGCGGGCTTCCAGCTCGCCCGCCACGACGGTTACCTCCTCGCCGGCGACCCGCACCACGGCTGGGTGGTCGCCTCGTTCTTCGTCGTCGGCGTCATGGCGGTCATCGCCATCGGCCTCCTCGAGCCCGCCAACCTCGCCGTGCTCTTCGAGCTGAGGAAGCCGCAGCCGAACGGCGAGGTCATCGGCCGCCTCATGAAGCGCTTCATCTACACCGCAGGCATCACAGGGGCGATGCAGGTGGCGACGCTCGTCATCATGACGAAGCTGGCATCCATATGAGCGCCCACCCGACGGCTGCCGGCGAGTCCGGCACGAGCGCTCGGCGCTTCCCCCCGGTGGCGGAGGTCCTCGTCGCCTCCATGATGCTCGTGATCGCCGGTGGCATCTACATGGCGTCCCGCCTGCCGAGGGTGCCTGCCCTGGCGCCCGCCGTCATCCTTCTCGCCGCCGCCGGCGGGCTCTTCCTTGCCGCCGTCGTGCTCGTCAGCCGGCTCGAGGCCTTCGCATGGCCCGTCTTCCGGCGCGTGACGGGCTGGGTCTCCCTCGCCTACGTCGTCATCGCCGGCATGCTCGAGTACATCTTCGTGTTCGACCACACGCGGGGCGGCCCTCTCGTGGTCATCACGCTGAGCCTCGTGATCTTCGCCCTCGACATTCCGCTCTTGATGGGTTTCTCGGTGGCGAGGTACCAAGAGCCCGTCTGACCTGCGGCGCCCCGCCACCGCGAGGTCAGTTGGTCTTGACGATGAGGACGGCGCAGGGGGCGTTGTGCGCCACGCTGTTGGGCACCGAGCCGAGGATGCGGCGGTTCATGCCCTTGCTGCCGACGACGATGAGGTCGGCCTTCTCTTGATCTGCCACGGCGACGAGGACGTCGGCGGCCGCACCCCCAAGGGCATGGCGCTGCACGTCGACGCCTTCGAAGCTGCGCGCTGCCCGTGCCAGCACCTCACCGGTCTCCGCCACGAGCGCCTCCACGTCGCTGTCGCCGAGGGTGGCGCCGGCCGCCATGGCCATGGCGCCGGGACGGAGGAGGTAGGCGCTCACGAGGTGAACCGTGGCCCCCGTCTTGCGGGCGATCTCGGCCGCCGTGGCGACGGCGCGCTGGGCGGTCTCGGAACCGTCAGTCCCTACGACGATGGTCGAGTACACGGGCGGCCTCCGGGAGCGAGGGGTCGGGTCGGCGGGCCAGACTCTAGTCGTCGCAGGTCGATCAGTCAGGGGCGACGGGGAGGTGGGGCGGCGGCAGGACTACCGTGCCGGCCGTGACGGGAGATCCTGCACGGGTCGAGACGGTCGCCGGCCCGGTCGAGGTCGCCTCCCTCGGGTGGACGCTCATGCACGAGCACGTGTTCGTGCTCAGCACCGACTACGCGGAGAACTACGGTCCCGGCTCCTTCTGGGACGAGGAGCAGCGTGTCGCCGACGCCGTCGAGCGGCTCCGATCCCTCGCCGCAAAAGGCGTCGGCACGATCGTCGACCCGACCGTCGTCGGACTTGGACGGTCCATCCCCCGCATCGCCCGCCTCGCCGCCGCCGTTCCGCTCCACATCATCGTCGCCACGGGGCTCTACACCTACGGCGAGCTGCCCTTCCCCTACCGGCTGCGCGGTCCGGGCGCTCCCTATGGCGGTCCCGAGCCGATGCTCGCCGACTTCGTCCGCGACGTCCGCGACGGCATCGCCGCAACCGGCGTGAAGGCGGCATTCCTCAAGTGCGCCGTCGAGCATGCCGTTCCGACTCGCGGGGTCGAGCGGGCGCTGCGCGCCGTGGCGAAGGCCCATCTCGAGACGGGGGCGCCCATCATGGTGCACACCTCCAGCCGCGAGCAGACGGGGCGCTACGTCCTCGGCGTCCTCGGGGAGGAGGGCGCCGATCTCACCCGGACGATCATCGCCCATGCCGGCGACTCCGGCGATCTCGACTACCTGATGGAGATGGCCGACTCCGGCGCCCTCCTCGGCATGGACCGCTTCGGGCTCGACATGTACCGCACGACGGCCGACCGTCTCGAGACGATCGCCGCCCTCGCCAAGCGCGGCTATGCGGATCGCATGGTGCTCTCGCAGGACGCCTCGTGCTTCATGGACTGGTTCGGTCCCGATTTCGAGGCGCTGCGGGCGCGGGCGATGCCGGACTGGCACTACGAGCACATCGCTGACGCCGTCCTCCCCGCCCTCGCCCACCTCGGTGTCACCGACGCCCAGATCGACGAGATGATGCGGCTCAACCCCGCCCGCTACTTCACGGCAGTCTGACTGACACTTCAGGACAGCTCTCAGGACGTCTGCGGGAAACCCAGATTGATCCCCCCATGGCTCGGGTCGAGCCACCGGCTCGTCACGACCTTGCCGCGGGTGTAGAAGTGGACGCCCTCGGTGCCGTGGGCGTGGCTGTCGCCGAAGAGGGAGCTCTTCCAACCGCCGAAGGAGTAGTAGGAGACCGGCACGGGGATGGGGACGTTGATGCCCACCATGCCGACCTCCACCTCGTTCTGGAAGCGCCGGGCCGCCCCGCCGTCATTGGTGAAGATGGCGGTGCCGTTCCCGTAGGCATTGGCGTTCACGAGCTCCAGGGCAACCTCGTAGGAGGGCACGCGGACGACGGACAGCACCGGGCCGAAGATCTCGTCGGTGTAGATCGACATCGCCGGCGTCACCTGGTCGAAGAGCGTCGGCCCGAGCCAGAAACCGTCCGCCTCGCCATCGACCTCGATGTCGCGGCCGTCCACGACGAGCTCGGCGCCCGCTTCGATGCCGGCGTCGAGGTACGACGCCACCTTGTCCCGGTGCGCTTTCGTCACGAGGGGCCCCATGTCGACCCCCCGGCGGCCGTCGCCGGTCTTGAGCGTCGCCATTCGCTCCCGGATCTTCCCCACGAGGTCGTCGGCGACCGGCTCCACGGCGACGATGGCGGAGATGGCCATGCACCGTTCCCCGGCCGAGCCGAAGCCGGCGTTGACGGCGGCGTCGGCCGCCAGGTCGAGGTCGGCGTCCGGTAGGACGACCATGTGGTTCTTGGCACCGCCCAGCGCCTGCACCCGCTTGCCCGACCTCGTGCCGTTCTCGTAGACGTAGCGGGCGATCGGCGTCGAGCCCACGAAGGAGATCGCCTTCACGTCGGGATGCTCGAGCAGGCGGTCGACGGCCACCTTGTCGCCGTGGACGACGTTGAAGACGCCCGCCGGCAGGCCGGCCTCGTCCCAACGCTCCGCCATCCAGACGGCGGCGGACGGGTCCTTCTCGCTCGGCTTCACGACGACGGTGTTGCCGCAGGCGATGGCGATCGGGAAGAACCAGCAGGGCACCATGGCCGGGAAGTTGAAGGGGCTGATGATGCCGACGGCGCCGAGCGGCTGGCGGATCGAGTAGACGTCGACGTTCGTCGAGACGTCCTCGGAGTAGCCGCCCTTCAAGAGGTGGGGGATGCCGCAGGCGAACTCGACGACTTCGATGGCGCGGTTGACCTCCCCGAGGGCGTCGGCCAGCACCTTGCCGTGCTCGCTCGTGACGATGGCGGCGAGATCGCCGGCACCCTCGACGATGATCTCCCGGAAGGCGAAGAGGATCTTCGAGCGCTTGGCGAGGGAGGCGTGCCGCCAATCGGAGAAGGCGGCCGTGGCGGAGGCGACCGCTTGGTCGACGTCGGCGGGTGAGGCGAAGGCCACGCGTTTCGTCAGCCGACCGGTGGCGGGATCGTAGACGTCGCCCATCCGCTCTGTCGTGCCGTCGAAGGGCTTGCCGTCGATCCAGTGCCGGACGAGCGGTACGGAGTTGGAGGTGGGGCCGGTCATGATGATCATTCTCGCGCCGCAGCGTCTCGCCACCAACATCGACCGGGGTGGGTTTCGCGGCGGCGCCCGACGGGCACATCCTCAACACCGTGCTCTTCGCGCTCTTCATGGTCTGCGTCCTGGAGCTTGGCCTCGCCACCCTCCTGCTCGTTCTGGCGGGACGGCGCCTCCGGGTCTCCTCCCGTCTCCTCGGCCTGTTGGTCGGGTGCGGTCTCATCTACGCGGCCGGCCGCCTTGTCGTCGCCATCTGGTCGATCGGCTCTGGTCCTGTCGTCGCAGCCGAGAGCCTGCTGGCCGCCATCCTCCTCGTCGTGGTCGCCCTACGACCGGAGTGGAACCCTGTGGGGCAGGTCTTCTTCACGAGCTTCGCGGCGGCCGCCCTCGCCTACCTCGTCTTCGCCGCCGACGTGACGGTGGCCGGTCACCTCTCCGTCGTGGCGTCCATTGCCTCGGCGGGGCTGTTCCTGCTCGAGGCGGGAGCCCTCGCCATCGCCTCGACGTTCGCGTTCGAGACCTGCGACGTCCTGTGCCGGACCCGCCACACCCGCCCCTTCCCGAGCCCGAGCCCGCAGTACCAGCCCTTCGTGTCGCTCCACATCCCCGCCTACAACGAACCGCCGGAGATGCTCATCGAGACGATCCGTGCCGCCGAGGCGATCGACTACCCGAGCTTCGAGGTCGTCGTCATCGACAACAACACCGACGACCCCGCCGGCTGGGGGCCGGTGGCGGAGTACTGCCAGGACCGTCCGAGGGTGCGCTTCGTGCACGTGGAGGGGCTCGAGGGCTACAAGTCCGGCGCCCTCAACCTCGTGCTGGGTGAACATACCGACGCGCGGGCAGAGCTCGTCGGCGTCATCGACGCCGACTACGTCGTCGATCCCTCCTATCTGCGCGACACCGTCGGGTACTTCGCCGACCCCGAGCTCGCCTTCCTGCAGAGCCCGCAGGATTACCGGGACTACGAGCAGAGCAGCTACTTCACTGCCTGCTACGACGCCTACCGGTACTTCTTCTCGATGGCCATGCCGTCGCGCAACGAGCGCAACTCCATCATCTTCGCCGGCACGATGGGTCTCCTCCGCCGGCGCCTCCTCGAAGAGGTCGGGGGGTGGGACGAATGGGTCATCACGGAGGACGCCGACGCCTCCCTTCGCCTCCTCCGGGCCGGCTACTCGGGCCTCTTCATCGCCCGCAGCTACGGGCGCGGCATCATGCCCCTGACGTTCGCCTCCTTGAAGAGCCAGCGGTTCCGCTGGTGCTTCGGCGGCATGCAGATCCTTCGCCGCCATTGGCGCTCCCTCATGCCCTGGGACCGGTCGCCGGACAACCGCCTCTCGATCGCCCAGCGTCTCGACTACCTCGTCGGGGGCTTCCAGTGGTTGAACGATCTTGTCTATCTCGGCTTCTCCGTCGTGCTCGCCATCGTCGTGGGCCTCCTGCTGGCGGGCGATCACGTACCCATCCGGCCCTTCGTGGGGCCGACGGTGATCCTCCCAGCCGCCCTCCTCGCCTCCGGTCTCCTCCGGGCCACGTGGGCGCTTCGCAGCCGTTCCCGCATCTCGTACCGGCGGGCGCTGCTCGCCTTCGCCAACTGGTTGTCCCTCTCCTGGACGGTGGCGCTCGCCTGCCTGCAGGGTCTCCTTCGCTCCGAGGGCACGTTCCTGCGCACCCCGAAGACGCGGGGCGAGAGCCGCTGGCGCGACGCCCTCGTGGCCGCCCGCGTCGAGACGCTCTTCGCACTCGCCCTCCTCGGCGGCGCCATCGCTCTCGCCGTGGGTGCCCACCCGACCGCCCTCCTCGTCGCCCTCGTGTGCTGGCAGGGCCTCGTGTACGCCTCGGCGCCCGTCATGTCCTGGCTCAACCAGCGAGCCGAGCTGCGCCCCGAGCTGGAGCGTCGCCGGCGCACCGAGGAGCGGCGGGAGCGCCTCGCCCGCGTCATGCGACCCCTGCAGGCGGGCACGCTCGTGGCGGGCGGTGCCGGCCTCGTCTTCGTCGTCGTGATGGCCCTCGGGGCGACGAACCCCGGCCATCCGACGAACCCCTTCCAGGTGCCGAAGGCATCGCCGTCGCCGCCGCCGCCGTCGCCCGTCTCGGGCCGCTCCTCCCACCACGCCAAGGGTGGCGGCTCGACCTCGTCGACGTCCTCCACGACATCGTCCTCCACGTCCACGAGCTCCACGAGCACGACCTCGAGCTCGACGAGCAGCACGACGAGCCCCGCGAGCACGACCACGACGTCGAGCCCGCCGACGTCCACCAGCACGACCACGACGATCTCGAGCGCCACGACGACCTCGACGTCGTCACCCTGACGGACTGGGGCTTGGGCGAGACCTGGACTCCGGCCCGCCCCCCGGCCATGGCGCCGCGGACGTGCTGCACCGCGACACGACCGCGGCGCGCCACTCGTGGGTCGGGATCGTGAGTCCGGTAGCGTCCGAGCGTGATGGGGAGGAAGGCCTTGCTTCGTGCCCGTGGCAACGCCGCATGAGTGACCTGGCGACGCTCGCCGCCGGGCTCGGTGAGGAGCTGCGACAGGCCGGGGTGGCGACGAGCACGGAGCAGGCGGGCCGTTTCGCGCGTGCCGTCCACGACACGGCACCGCTCCACCTGCGGGATCTCTACTGGACGGCCCGCGTCACCCTCGTCACCTCCAAGGAGGAGATACCGGCCTTCGACGCCGTCTTCGGGCGGCTCTTCGCTGGCCTCGGCGGGGCGGCGGAGCTCCCGAACGAGAGCGCCTCGGTCACCACCCGCCCGCCGCCGGCCGCCCCTGAACGTCGCCCCCGCCCGGGTTCCCGCCGGCCACCCACCGCCGGTCAGACGAGCTTTGCGCCCGGGCCCCGCTCGGCGGAGCACGACGTCGGGGACGAGCCGGAGCTCTCCGTCGGTCTGGCGAGCCGGGAGGAGCGTCTCGCCCAGCGGGACTTCGCCCGGCTGGACGCCGAGGAGCTCCTCGAGATCCGCCGCATGCTCCGCGACGTCCGGCTAGCGCTGCCGCTGCGCCCCGGCCGCCGGTCCCGCCGTGCGCCGAGGGGCGACCGCCTCGACCTCCGTGCCACGCTTCGCCGCAGCCACCGCAGTGCGGGGGATCCCGCCCGCCTCGTGCGGCGCAGTGCTCGGCCCGTCCCCAGGCGGCTCGTCGTGATCTGTGACATCTCCGGTTCCATGGAGCCGTACGCCCTCGCCTACGTCCACTTCCTGCACGCCGCCGCCTCCGCCTCGGGGGCGGCCCGGGCCGAGGTGTTCACCTTCGCCACCCGGCTCAGCCGCCTCACGAGGGTCCTCGCCGAACGCGATCTCGAGACGGCGCTACGGCGGGCCGCCGCCGCCGCACCGGACTGGCGCGGGGGGACCCGCATCGGCGAGGCGCTCAAGAGCTTCCTCGACTCCTACGGCCGCCGCGGAGTCGCCCGCGGCGCCGTCGTCGTCCTCATGTCCGACGGTTGGGAGCGTGACGACCCCGTCCTCCTCAGTGAGCAGATGGCGCGGCTGCGGCGGCTCGCCCACCGCATCGTCTGGGTCAACCCTCGCAGCGCCGACCCTCGCTACGAGCCCCTCGCCGGAGGTATGGCAGCGGCACTGCCATATTGTGACGATCTCGTGAGCGGGCACAGCGTCGCCGCCCTGCAGCAGCTGGCCGTCGCCGTCGCCGCCCGCTGAGGTGGCGGCTCAGTCGCCGCCCGCCACCCAGGCGAGACCCCGGCCGCGGGCGACGTCGAGATCCTCGCTGTACTTGAGGACCGAGCCGAGGGTGCGCGCGACGGCTTCGGCCTCGAGGTGCTCGACTCGCAGCAAGGAGAGGGCGGCGACCCAGTCGATGGCTTCGGCGATGCCGGGGGGTTTCTGGACGTCGAGGGTCCTGAGGCGCGCGACGGCGGCTGCCGCCTGGTCGGCGAGCGAGGTCGAGGCTCCCGGCACGCGGCGCCGGATGATGCTCACGGCGTGTGGCAGGTCGGGGTACTCGATCCAGTGGTAGAGGCATCGGCGCTTGAGGGCATCGTGCAGATCCCGCGTGCGGTTCGAGGTGAGCACGACCACGGGAGGGTGCTTGGCGCGGATCGTCCCGAGCTCCGGGATGGTGACGGCGTCCTCCGCCAGGAGCTCCAGCAGGAAGGCCTCGAACTCGTCGTCGGCACGGTCGATCTCGTCGACGAGGAGCACGGCCGGGCGCGGCCCCGGGTGCTCGATGGCCTGCAGGAGCGGCCGCGCGATGAGGTAGTCGCTCGAGAAGAGACCGCTTTCGTGCAGCGGCTCGTCCCTCGCCTCCGCCAGGCGGATGGCGAGCAGCTGCCGCGGGTAGTTCCACTCGTAGAGCGCCTCGGAGGCGTCGATGCCCTCGTAGCACTGCAGGCGCAGGAGGGGAGTGTCGAGGACGCGGGCGAGGCTCTTGGCGGCCTCCGTCTTGCCGACCCCTGCCTCACCTTCGAGCACGATCGGCTGGGGCAGCTCGACGGCCAGGTAGAGCGCCGTGGCGAGGCCGCGGTCGGCCAGGTAGTCGACGCCGTCGAGCTGTGCCTCGAGCTCTTCGACGCTGGCGACGAGGCCCGTCACCGCCCGGCGAGCGACCCGGCGGGATCGGCCGTGAAGGCGTCCCTGCAGCCGCTCCCGCAGAAGTAGTAGGCGTCGCCCCCGTACTCGGCCACGAGGCTGGCCGCCGTCACGACGACCGTCATCCCGCAGACCGGGTCGACGGCCGTCCGGCCGGGGGAATCCACCGGAGAGTCGGCGAGAGCGGCGGTCGCCGCGACGTCGTCCCGGCGCCGCAGCTGGATGATCTCGGCGAGGATGGAGACGGCGACCTCCTCCGGGCGCCGGCCCCCGAGGTCGAGTCCGGCCGGCGTGTGGACGCGAGCCTTCTCGTCGTCGGAGAGCTCGAGGCGGTCCAGCACGGCGGCGCCTCGTGTGCGGGAGGCGACGAGCCCGACGTAGGCGATGCCCGCCCGCACGGCGGCGGTGAGGACGGCCTCCTCGCCCCGCCCGTGCGAGGCGACCACGACGGCGCTGGCGCCCGACACGACGGCCTGGCTCTCCGGGCCGTCGCCGACGGGGACGACGATGTAGCCGGCCGGCTCGGCGATGACGGCGAGCGCCCTCGCGATGGGGGAGGAGCCGTGCACCACCATGACCGGCGCCGGGATCTCGGGCTCGAGGAAGATCTCGAGCCGCCCGCCCGAGAGGCAGGGGTTGTGCACGGTGATGGTCCCCTGCTCGCTCACCTCCTCCCCGGGCGCCGTGTCGGGGGCGATGCGCAGCAGCACGGGCTGTCCCGACTGCAGTGCCCGCAAGGCCTGCACCTGCACGCTCGCCTCGGCGCACTCGCCCCCGACGAAACCCTCGATCGTGCCGTCCTCGAGGATGATGGCGGCATCGCCCGCCTTCGCCGAGGTGGGCCGCTCGGCTCGCACGACGGTGGCGAGCACGAAGGGGGCGCGGCGCGATCGCAGCTCGACGGCCCGGTGGCGCACGCCACTGCCGCCGGCCGCCACGTCCCCGTGCTCGCCGCTCTCCGTCATTCGATGGCGAGATCCGTTCGGAAGGGGGACCCCTGCATCGTCCTCCAGACCTGCGCCGGCGTGAATGGCATGTCGGCGTGCCGCACGCCGATGGCGTCGAGCACGGCGTTCACGATGGCGGCCGGGGACCCGACGGTGGCCGACTCCCCGATCCCTTTCACCCCGATGGGGTGATGGGGCGAGGGTGTCACGGTCATCCCGAGCTCCCAGCTGGGGCACTCGAGGGCAGTCGGGAGGAGGTAGTCCATGAAGGAGCCGCCGAGGCAGTTGCCCTCCTTGTCGAAGGCGATGACCTCCATGAGCGCCATCCCGATGCCGTCGGCCAGCCCGCCGTGGATTTGGCCGTCCACGATCATGGGGTTGATGCGGGGGCCGCAATCGTCGACGGCGATGAAGCGCCGCACCTTCACGACGCCCGTGCCCGCGTCGACGTCCACGACGGCGATGTAGGCACCGAAGGGGTAGGTGAGGTTGGGCGGGTCGTAGACGCAGGCGGCGTCGAGATGCCCTTCGACGCCCTCCGGCAGCTCGACGGCACCGTGGGCGCCGAGGGCGATCTCCTGGATGGTCTTCCCGGCCGCCGGGTCGCCCTTCACGAAGAAACGGCCCTTCTCCCACTCGAGGTCGTCCGGGGACACCTCGAGCATGGCGGCCGCCACGATGCGGGCCTTGTCGCGCACACGCTGGGCCGCCACGGCAACGGCAGCACCGGAAACGGGCGTCGAGCGCGATCCATAGGTGCCGAGGCCGAAGGGCGTGTTGTCGGTGTCACCGTGCACGACGTCGATGTCGAGCGGCGGGATGCCGAGCTGCTCGGCCACGATCTGGGCGAAGGTCGTCTCGTGGCCCTGCCCCTGCGTCTGCACGGAGAGCCTGACGACGGCCTTGCCCGTCGGGTGCACGCGCACCTCCGCCCCGTCGGCCATGCCGAGCCCGAGGATGTCCATGTGCTTGCGCGGACCGGCCCCGACCGTCTCGGTGAAGAAGGAGAGGCCGATCCCCATGAGCTCGCCCCGTTCCCGCTTCTCCTTCTGCTCGCGGCGAAGCTCGTCATAGCCGGCGATCTCCATGGCGAGCTTGAGGGCGCGGGGGTAGTCGCCCGAGTCGTACTCCCAGCCCGTCTTGCAGGTGTAGGGGAACTGCTCGGGCCTGAGCAGGTTCTTCATGCGGAGCTCGGCGGGATCCATCTTCAGCTCGTCGGCCAGGCAGTCGACCATGCGCTCGACGAGGTAGGCGGCCTCCGTCACCCGGAACGAGCAGGCATAGGCAACGCCGCCCGGCGCCTTGTTGGTGTAGACGCCCGTCACCTCGCAGTGGGCGGCCTGCAGGTCGTAGGACCCGGTGAAGATATGGAAGAAACCCGCCGGGTACTTCGTCGGCTGCGCCGTGTTGTTGAAGGCTCCGTGGTCGGCCAGCACCTTCACCCGCAGGCCGGTGATCGTGCCGTCCTTCGTGGCGGCGATCTCGCCCCGCATGTGGTAGTCGCGGGCGAAGCTCGTCGACATGAGGTTCTCGGAGCGGTCCTCCATCCACTTCACGGGTTTGCCCGTGAGGATGGAGCCGACGACGGAACAGACGTAACCGGGATAGATGCCGACCTTGTTGCCGAAGCCACCGCCGATGTCGGGGCTCACGACCCGGATCTGGTGCTCGGGCAGGCCCGCCACGAGGGCGTAGAGCGTGCGGTGGGCATGGGGCGCCTGCGTCGTGCACCAAATCGTCAGCTTGCCCGTCACTTTGTTCATGTCCGCCACGGCGCCGCAGGTCTCCATGGGGGCCGGGTGCACGCGGGGGTAGAGCATGTCCTGCGTCACGACGACGTCGGCGGCGGCGAAGACGGCGTCCGTCGACGCCTTGTCCCCCGCCTCCCAGTCGAAGATGTGGTTGTCGGTCTTGCCCTCGATGTCGTCGCGGATGACAGTGGCGCCCGGTTTGATGGCCTCGCGGGCATCGATGACGGGGTCGAGCGGCTCGTACTGGACGTCGATGAGCTCGAGGGCGTCACGGGCGGAGTAGCGGTCCTCGGCGACGACGAAGGCAACCTCCTGGCCTTGGTAGCGCACCTTGTCCGTGGCGAGAACGGCGAGGACGTCATGGGAGAGCGACGGGATCCAGGCGAGCTTCAAGGTGTCGAGGATGGCGCCGGTGATGACCGCCTTCACCTTCGGGTGTGCCTCGGCGGCCGAGGTGTCGATGGAGACGATGCGGGCGTGCGGCAGCGGGCTGCGCAGCACGGCGCCGTGCAGCATCCCGGGGAGCTGCAGGTCGTCGACGTAGTTGCCTTGCCCGCGCACGAAACGCGGGTCCTCCTTGCGGCGCATGCGGCCGAAGCCGATGGGGTTGGCCTCGGGGGCTTCCACGGTCGTCGTCATGATGCGGCCACCTCCGCTGTCGCCGGGTGCTCGGCAGCCCAGCGAATCGCTCTCACGATGTTCTCGTAACCGGTGCACCGGCAGATCTGCCCGGAGATCGCCTCGCGGATCTCCGCCTCCGACGGGTCCGGGTTGTGGTCGAGCAGCCAACGGGCCGTCATCATCATGCCCGGGGTGCAAAACCCGCACTGCAGTCCGTGCTGCTCGACGAAGCCCTGCTGCACCGGGTCGAGCTCGCCGTTGCGCTCGAGCCCTTCCACGGTGCGGATGTCACGACCGTTCGCCATGGCGGCGAGGACGGTACAGCTCTTCACGGGTTCGCCGTCCATCCACAGCACACAGGTGCCGCAGTTGGAGGTGTCGCAGCCCCAGTGGGTCCCTCTCAGGCCGAGGACGTCGCGGATGAAGTGCACCAGGAGGAGGCGTGCCTCGACGTCCTCGGTCACCTCGTCCCCGTTGACGGTCATGGTCACCTGCATCGTTCAACCCTCCCTGTTCTCGGCGCGAGCGGCCGCACGCCGCAAGGCCCGCAACGTGAGCTCGCCGGCGAGGTGGCGCTTGTAGTCCTCCGGGCCGCGCTGGTCGGCCGCCGGCGACACGCTCCCGGCGGTGAGGCGGGCCGCCGTCGCGAAGGCCTCCTCCGTGGGCGCCGAGCCGGTGAGGGATTCCTCGGCGGCGGCCGAGCGGAAGTGCTCGGCACCCACGGCGGCGAGGCCGATGCCGGCGTAGGTGATGTTCCCGCCCTCGATGCAGAGGGCGGCGCCGGCGGCGGCGATCGCCCAGTCACCGGCGCGGCGCTCGACTTTCTCGTAGGCGCTTCCGAGGTTCGCCCGGATGGGGAGACGGACCTCGACGAGCATCTCGGCCGGCCCGACGGCTGTCGAATAGGGCCCGAGGTGGAAGTCGTCCATCGAGACGGTGCGAGTCCCGGCGGCCGAGGCGATGACGGCGGAGGCGCCGAGGGCGGCGAAGACGGCGGAGAGATCCTCCGACGGGTCCGCCTGGCAGATGGAGCCGCCCACGGTCCCGCGGTTGCGCACGATGGGGTCGGCGATCACCCGTTCGGCGTCGTGCAGGATGGCGAAGAGGGCGCCCGCCTCCTCGTTCTCGAGCACGTCGCGGTGGCGCGCCATGGCGCCGATGCAGAGCTCGTCGCCCTCCCGCCGCAGGTAGGCGAGCTCGCCGAGGTCGTTGATGTCAATGAGGACCTCGGGGCGGGCGAGGCGCAGCTTCATCATCGGAAGCAGGCTGTGGCCGCCGGCCACGAGCCGGCTCTCCGGGCCGTGGCGCTCGAGGAGCGAGAGGGCGTCCTCCACCGACACTGCCCGCTCGTACTCGACAGGAGCAGGTACCTGCATGCGCGATCCCCCTTGTGCTCGTCCCCCGTTGCCGGGTACCTCTTGCTTCGGGCCCGCACGCTCACGTGCGACTCCGTGTCGTTACCGTCGCGCTCGCCGGAGGGGCGGTCAACGGCGGCATAAGCGAACACTTATGGGCGGCTCCCATCGCCGCCACCTGGGCCGGTGCGCTGTGGTATCGATTCAGTCGTGACGCTCACCCAACTGGAGGCGTTCGTGCTCGTGGCGCGTCTCGGCTCCGTGACGGCGGCCGCCCGTACGCTCGGCGTGAGCGAGCCGGCCATCTCCGGCGCCCTCGCAGCCCTCCGCCGCCAGTTCGACGACAACCTCGTGGAGCGCACGCCGAACGGCATGACGCTGACACCCGGGGGCCGTCGCCTCGTGCGCATCGCCTCGCAGATGGTCGCCCTCGGGGCCGAGGCGGAGGAGGAGATCCGGCGGGCGAACGGGGCTCCCGAGCGGCTCCGCGTCATCGCCACGAGCTCCATCGCCGAGTCGGTGGCGCCGGCCCTCCTGGCGGCCTTCGGTGCTCGCAGCGGACCCGTCGACGTGAGCCTCGGCCTCGCCACGAGCGACGAGATGCCGGCGATCCTGCAGGAACGGCTCGCCGACGTCGCCCTCGGCCCCCGCCTGTCGGGACCGACGGCCGTCGGGCTCGAGACGCACCCCCTCTTCCGCTACCACCTCGGGCTGGTGGCGTCGCCCAGCCACCGGCTGGCGGCCGGCGGGCGCAACGGCGCCGCCGCCTCCCACGGTCCCGACGTGCTACGGCTGCAGCGCTTCGCCGAGGAGACCTGGCTCGTCGACCCGGACGCCACCGACGAGGCGCTGCCCGTTCATCGCATCCTCACTCGGATGCGGGTGCCGGAGGAGCGCATCCGCGTCTTCCCGAGCCAGGCGGCCGCCTGGGTGGCAGCCGAGAAGGGGGAGGGCATCGCCCCTGCCATCCAGCATCTCGTGGCGTCCCAGCTTCGCCACGGGTCGCTCGTGACGCTTCCCGCCGAGCAGATGCCGCTCGAGCTCATGTGGTATGCCACCTTCCTCACGGCCGACCGGGCGGGCCCGGCGAAGGCGGCACTCCTGCGCTTCATCACGACCCCGGACGCCACTCACGCCATGCACACTCCGTTGTCCGGTGTGCCCCCGAGCCGCTTCCGTCCGCCCGTCTACGTGACGATCTGGAGCTGAGCCGGGCGGGGTTTCGTGTCGGGGCGAGCCCGGGTGCTCTCCGACCGCCCGGGGAGGAGCCGGGCGGGGTTTCGTGTCCGCGGTTGGACACGGAGACGAGGCGTAACCCCTTACACCAATCCCTGCAGCGGCCGACGCCGATCAGTGCACCGGCCGCCGTCGCCGGCGTTCGTCGAGCTTCGGTTGCCAGCTCCCCCAGCCCGGGTGCACCGGGAAGAACCGTGAGCTCGTGGGCGGGAGCTCCGCCCGCTCACCTTGGGGGGCGACGCGGGCGGCGGCGGGAACGGGGTGCCACCACGGCTGCGCCTCGAGCACTCGGGAGAAGAGCTCACGGCGGTGGCGAAGCGGTCCGTAGATCAGCTCCGCCGGGGCCACCTCCTCGATCGGCTGGAAGCGGAAGTCCGTCGAGATGCGCAGCCAGTTGATGCGGTTCGGCAGGGCGGCATGCGACGTCAGGCAATGGAACAGCAGCACGTCGCCCACCCGGTAGTGCGCCGTCGCCCAGCCCGGCTCGTCGCTCTGCAGCCGATGGTGGGGCTCCGGCGGGCCGAGCTGGCTCCCCGGGTGGACGGCGAGGCCGCCCAGCTCGACCGGAATCTCCATGAGGGGCACCCAGGCGGTGACCATGTCCCGTACGGCACCGACCCCGTAGTCCTGGTGGACATAGCGGCCTCGGGCGATGCCCGGCGGTGCCTCCCGGTACTGGGCTCGTAGGACCTTCACCGGGTACACGAACGCCTCTGGCCCGAGGAGACGGTGGACGACGTCGGTGAGAGGCGGCAGGAAGGCGACGCGGTGGAAGGCCGGATCGGAGCGGGCCGCCCGGAAGCCGGGATCGCCGGCGGCGTCGCGGGAGTTGAGAGCCCGCCGCACCGGGCTCGGCACACCTCGGGCGTCGACCCAGCCGGCGGTGTGCAGCGCGTCGAAGACGGCTTTGCCGGCTGCGTTCACGACGTCGGTGGGGAGGAGTCGGCGGAAGAAGAGGTAGCCATCGCGTCCGAGGCGCTGTGCCAGGGCGGCCGGTTCGTCGCGTACGTCTCCCGAGTCGACGAGCTCTTGCACCGGGCACACGGTACGCCGTGCCTTCGAGGCGCCGGCGGGGCCGGCCTCGTGCTGGGCGGGCGCCGCCGGCGGCGCGCCGGTCCCTAGAGAGCGTCCTCCTGCGCAGCTCTCGCGGCGCCCGGCGACGGTCGTTGTTACCGTGTCGCCCAAGCAAGGGGGAAGGGGGCGACGTGACGACCCGTGAGCACACCGACGTGGTGGTCATCGGCCTCGGCCCGGGCGGCGAGGAGGTTGCCGGCCGCCTTGCCGAGGCAGGCCTCGACGTCGTGGGGGTCGAGAAGGAGCTCGTCGGCGGCGAGTGCCCCTACTGGGGCTGCGTGCCCACCAAGATGATGATCCGCGCCGCCAACCTCCTCGCCGAGGCCCGCCGCCTCAACGGTGTGGCCGGCACCGCATCGGCGACTGCCGATTGGTCGCCCGTCGCCCGTCGCATCCGGGAGGAGGCCTCCGACTCCTGGGACGACACCGTCGCCGTCGACCGCCTCGTGCAAAAGGGGGGCCGGCTCGTCCGCGGCGAGGCCGTCGTCACCGGCATCGGCCGGGTCACCGTGGGCGACATCGAGATCGAAGCCCGCCAGGGCATCGTCATCGCCACGGGGACGGTCCCGGCCGTCCCGCCCGTGCCGGGGCTGAAGGAGCTCCCCTACTGGACGAACCGGGACGCCGTGAAGACGGAGGAGGTTCCGGAGTCCCTGCTCGTGCTGGGCGGCGGTTCGGTCGGCCTGGAGCTCGCCCAGGTGTTCGCACGTTTCGGCTCCCGTGTGACCGTGGTGGAGGGGATGCCCAAGCTCCTTCCCCTGGAGGAGCCGGAGACGTCGGAGATGATCGCCGGGGTGCTCGCCGCCGAGGGACTCGAGGTGCGCACCGGGCACGCCGTGACGGGTGCCCGCCAGAACGGGCCGTCCCTCGCCCTCCAGCTCGCCGACGGCAGCGAGATCACCGGACGGAAGCTGCTCGTGGCCACCGGCCGGCGCACGGCCTTCTCCATGCTCGGCCTCGACGTGCTCGGGCTCAACTCGAGTGCCCGCTTCGTCGAGGTGGACGACCACATGCGGGCGGCCCCCGGGGTGTGGGCGGTGGGGGACGTGACAGGGAAGGGCGTGTACACGCACGTCGCCGTGTACCAGGCCGGCATCGCCGTGAACGACATCCTCGGCCGGGGAGGCCCCGCTGCCGACTACCGCGCCGTCCCGCGAGTGACGTTCACCGATCCCGAGATCGGATCCGTCGGACTCAGCGCCGAAGCCGCCCAGCGGGCAGGGCTTCGCGTACGAACGGGTCTTGCCGGCCTCGACTCCTCGGCTCGGGGCTGGATCCACTACGTCGGGAACGAGGGTCTCGTCAAGCTGGTGGAGGATGCCGACCGGGGGCTGCTCGTCGGTGCCACGTCCGCCGGGCCGAGCGGGGGCGAGGTGCTGAGCATGCTGACGCTGGCGGTGCACGCCGCGGTCACGACCGACGAGCTCACCTCCATGATCTACGCCTATCCGACGTTCCACCGCGCCGTCGAAGACGCCCTGCGCGACCTGCGCTCGAAGCGGGGGTGATCCGAGCCTCAGCGGCGCTCGAGGATTTCGAGACGGTTGCCGAAGGGGTCGTCCGTGAAGAAGTGGCGGCGCGGGGAGAGAGCGTCGTCGAAGCGCACGCGGTGGCCGGCTGCTCCCAGCCGCTGCGCCATCTCGTCCAGATCCGTCACGGTGATGCCGACGTGGGCCTTCGCGGCCGGACGAAAGTCCGCCTCGACGCCGAGGTGCAGCGCCAGATCGGGGCCGCTGAACCAGCAGCCGCCGCGGGCGGCCAGCACGGGGGGCTTTGGTACCTCCGCCAGCGCGAGCAGTCCGCCGTAGAACACCCGCCCGGCCTCCTCGCCGCCCGCCGGGATGGCGAGCTGCACGTGGTCGAGCCCGGCGACGCCGGAGGGCTGGGAGCCGGGGCGTCGCCCGACGGCGAAGACGCGGCGAAACGGCAGCACTGTGCCCTGCTCGCCTTCCGGGTAGGCGGCGGCGAGGGGGACGCCATACTCCGCCAGGAACTCCGCCCGGTCGTCCTCGTCGAGCCGGCTGAGCACCGGGCGGAGCGCCGTGCCCTTCATCCACTCGAGGACGGCACCAGGCCCTTGCAGAAGCTGGCAGTAGGTCGTCTCCCAGGCGCGAGCGTCGAGGCCTACCCCCAGCAGCACCTCGAGGTAGGCGGCGGGGTCGTGCGAGGCCGGCCGGGCGAGAGCGTCCCCGAGCCTGTTCGACCAGCGCGGCCTGGCGATGACGTCGGCGAGAAGGCGATGGGAGGGCTCGCCAAAGTTGCCGGGAACCTGCAGGGCGAGCACGCCGCCCGGGTCGAGGAACGTCGCAAGGCGCTCGATGACGGGCAGGTGGTCGGGGACCCACTGCAGCGTGGCGTTGGAGACGATGACGTCGAGGGCCTCGGACGGCTCCCAGGTCCGCACGTCGCCGAGCTGGAACTCGAGACGCCCCTGCACGGCGCGAGGGGCTGCCTCCGCCAGCATCTCGGGAGAGCTGTCGACCCCGACGACGAAGGCGCCGGGCCAGCGTGCGAGCAGACCGGCCGTGAGGGCGCCGGTTCCGCACCCGAGGTCGGCGACCCGGCGCGCGGCGGGGGCGTCCACCTGGTCGAGCAGGTCTTGGAAGGGCCGGGCTCGTTCGATACCGAACCGCTCGTACTGCGGCGGGTCCCAGACGGGCGCCGGGGCACCGGGCGTGCCAGCCGCTGCAGTCGACGTCATCGAGCCCCTCCAAAGTAACTTGATGTGAAGATAAGTCTGCCGGGAGGGCTGTCACCTGTCAAGATCTGCCGATGATCGCCTCCGAATCCGACGAGGTCGACCGCCTCGTGGCCGAGTGGCAACGGGAGCGACCGGACGTCGACGCATCGCCCCTCCATGTCTTGAGCCGCGTCTCCCGCCTGTCCCGCCACCTCGATCGCGAGCGCCGCTCCGCCTTCTCCGCCCACGACCTCGAGCAGTGGTCCTTCGACGTGCTGGCAGCGCTCCGCCGCACCGGGGTGCCGTACGAGCTGACGCCGGGGGCTCTCCTGCAGCAGACACTCGTCACCTCGGGCGCCATGACGAACCGGCTGGACCGGCTGGAGGACGCCGGTTTCGTCCGGCGGCGCCCCGATCCGGACGACCGCCGGGGTGTCCTCGTGAGGCTGACGCCGAGCGGGAAGCGCCGCGCCGACGCCTGCCTCGCCGATCTCCTCGAACGCGAGCGGCAGTTCCTCGAGATGCTCTCGGCTGACGACCAGAGCCTCCTCGCCGACCTGCTGCGGCGGATGCTCGTCGGGCTCGACCGGCATGTGGCGCACAACGGCACGCGGCCGCTCGCGACGCATCGCCTGCAGTGAGGGGCCGACCAGTGCCAGGCCGACCGGGTCGGCGCGAACGAGTACCGGGCAGCCGCCGCGCCGCGTGCGCCGCCTCCGCCTTCTGCGCCCTCGGCCTCGCCGTCATCGTGCCCGCCGCCGCCACGGCCGCTTCGCCCGTCCGCCCCGCCGCCCGCGGCTCCGATGACCCCGCCGTTCCCAAGGCACCTGTCCCACCGGCGCCCTTCACGGCCACCCAGCTCCCCGTTCCGGCCGGCGCCCTCTCCGATCACGCCGGCTACGCCGGCCCCGTCGCCTGCCCGAAGGTGAGCGGGTGCGTCGTGCTCGGCGAGTACTCGGCCGCGTCCGGCAAGGCGCAGGACTTCATCGCCATGGAGTCGGGAAGGACCTGGACCTCGAGGCGGGCACCCCTTCCCGCCGGCGGCCTCGAGGCCGCCAATCTCGGGCCGTTCACGCTCGGCTGCACGGGTGTGGGCGACTGCGTGGGGACGAGCCTCTACGTGACGTCCACCTCCGTCGTGCCGGACCTGCTCGTGGATCTGAGGGGAAATTGGTCGGCCCGCACCATGCCGCTGCCGGCCAACGCCGACCACACCCGCCTGCCCACGATCGCCGCCACCTCGTGCCCCGGGCTGGGCGACTGCGTGATCGTGGGGGACTACGTCACCACGGCCGGTGCCGGGGAGGCCTTTGTCGTGATGGACGAGAAGGGGGGTTTCGTGGCGGCGGAGGCACCGCTGCCGGGTCGTGCCAACCGGGCGGCCGTCCTGAGCGGGGTCGGCTGCAGCGCCGTCGGTGCCTGCGTCGCTGTTGGGTACGTCGTGAACTCCGCCGGACGGCGTGAGCCCCTCGCCGTGTCGGACGCAGCCGACTCGCTGCGGGCCGCCGCCGTCAGCCTGCCCGCCGGGGCCGCCGGGAACCCGCAGGCCGAGCTCGACGCCGTCTCCTGCGGCCGCTCCTCGGCGTGCGTTGCGCTCGGGAGCTACCTCGGCCCGAAGAGCGGTCGCCTCGGCGTCATCGAGACGGAGCTCAGCGGCCGCTGGAGCACCGCGAGGTTGCCAGCGCCGGGGGGTGCCAGCGGTGCGAGCCCCTCGCCGCAGATCGGCGGCGTCGTCTGCAAGGTCGGGAACTACTGCATGGCGGTCGGCCGCTACACGGACTCGTCGGGCAAGCGCCAAGCTCTCGCCCTCCTCGAGGAGTCGGGGCACTGGTCCGCCTCGATGCTCCCGGGCACGCTCGGCACCGGTGCCGACGTGGCGGCCGTGTCGTGCGTGAGCGACGCCAGCTGTGCCGCCGTCGGCGCCTACACGCCGGCAAAGGCGCCCCCGGCCGCCCGTTCGGGCTACGTCGTGCTCCGGTCGGGAGCGACGCTCTCGGGGGGCACGGCGCCGACGCCGGCGAACGGGTCGGCGACGTCGGACGAGGAGCTCGGCTTCGTCTCCTGTCCGTGGGTGGCGACCTGCACGGCCACGGGAACGTACGAATCCTCCGCCCACCCGCCGGTCACGCTTCCCCTCGTCGTCGGCAACTGAGGCCGCCGGAGCAGCCCCCGGGCTCCGCAGCGTTCAGGCGGCGTCCGGTCGCTTCGCCACGAGGGTGAGGATGTCGTAGGTGGCGACGGTCTTGCCGTCCTGGTTCGTCACGACGGCGTCCCAGCACACCTCTCCGTAGTCCGCCGCGTCCCGGGGCGTGATCTCCTTCACGGTGAGGGTCACGGAGATCTCGTCGCCCGGGAAGGTCGGCGAGAGGAAGCGCAACTGCTCGAGGCCGTAGTTGGCGAGGACCGGTCCCGGCGCCGGGTCGACGAAGAGCCCGGCGGCGTAGGACAAGACCAGGTAGCCGTGCGCCACGAGACCGCCGAAGAACCGGTTGGCCTTGGCGGCCTCCTCGTCCGTGTGGGCGTAGAAGGTGTCCCCGGTGAGCTCGGCGAAACGGGCGATGTCCTCCAGCGTCACCTCCCGCGGCCCGGCCGTGATCGTGTCGCCCACGCGGAGATCCTCCAGGTGCTTGCGGAAGGGGTGCACGTCGGAGGGCGTGCGGGTCGCCCCGTTCGTGTAGCGGCCCGTCACGGCCGTGAGCACGTCGGGCGAAGCCTGTACGGCGACGCGCTGCATGTAGTGGTGGACCGAGCGCAGTCCGCCGAGCTCTTCCCCGCCGCCCGCCCGCCCGGGGCCGCCGTGCACGAGGCTCGGGAGGGGTGAGCCGTGCCCTGTCGACTCGGCGGCGTCGTCTCGGTCGAGCACGAGGAGGCGGCCGTGCGAGGGGGCGAGACCGAGCACGAGCCGGTGGGCGACGTCGGGGTCGTGCGTCACGATGGAGCCGACGAGGCTGCCGCGGCCGCGGGCGGCCAGGCTCACGGCCTCCTCGAGCGTCCGGTAGGGCATGATCGTCGCGACGGGCCCGAACGCCTCGACGTCATGCGGCGCCGCCGCCGCGGCGTCCTCGCAGGCGAGCAGCACCGGTTCCATGAAGGCGCCACGGCGGGCATCTCCGCTCACGAGGTCGACGTGGAGGGGGTCCCCCCAGACGGTGGTCGTGCCGGACGACTCGGCGATCGCCTGAACGTTGCGCCGGACGTCCTCCCGGTGCGAGAGGCTGGCGAGGGGTCCCATCGTCACCTCCGGATCGGAGGCCGGGCCGACCCGGACCTCGGCGAGGCGCTGGCGGGCCGCCTCCACGACTGCGGCGAGCTGGTCGGCGGGCACGAGGGCACGCCGGATGGCCGTGCACTTCTGGCCGGCCTTCACGGTCATCTCCGTCACGAGCTGGTCGACGAAGAGGTCGAACTCCGGCTCGGACGAGCGGGCGTCCGGCCCCAGGATGGAGCAGTTGAGAGAGTCGGCCTCGGCGCTGAAGCGCACGGAGCGGCCGGCGATGACGGGATGGGTTCGCAGGCGCCGCGCTGTCGAGGCGGATCCCGTGAAGGCGACGTGGTCGTGCTCCTCGAGGGCGTCGAGCAGACCGGCCGGGTTGCCGCAGAGGAGCTGCAAGGAGCCCTCGGGGAGCGTGCCCGAGGCGACGACGTCGCGCCCGACGCGCTCGGTGAGGTAGGCGGTCTGCGTCGCCGGCTTCACGATGGAGGGCATGCCGGCGATGAAGGCGGGGGCGAGCTTCTCGAGCATGCCCCAGACGGGGAAGTTGAAGGCGTTGACCTGCACGGCCACACCGGGGCGCCGCACGAAGAGGTGCTGGCCGAGGAAGCCTCCCGCCCGCCCGAGGGCTTCCGTCGGACCGTCCACGATGGCCGTGTCGGCGGGCAGCTCTCGGCGAGCCCGGCTGGCGTAGGAGAAGAGAACGCCGATGCCACCGTCGATGTCGAAGATGGAGTCCCGCCTGGTGGCGCCGGTCCGGTAGGACAGTTCGTAGTAGTCCTCACGACGCTCGTTCAGGTACTGGGCGAGTGCCTTGAGGGCCTGGGCCCGCTCGTGGAAGGTGAGAGGGCCGAGGCGGGCAGCCGCAGCCCTGCGGGCGTACTCGGCCATGCGGCCGACGTCGAGGCCGGCGGAGGAGACGCTCGCCACCGGTTCGCCCGTGTTGGCGTCCGAGACGATGACGCCCTCGCCGCTCGGCGACTCCCAGCGCCCGAGGGCATAGCTCTGCACGACGTCGACCATGCGTCTCCTCCCCGAGCCGGTGATGGCGGCCCGCCTCCCGACCGTCCGTTCGGTCGGCGGAGGCCATCTTCGCCCTGCTCGCCGGGCTGGTCAAGGCCGAGCGGCCGATCAGCGACCGGGCGGGTCTGCAAGACTTCGCGCCATGCCATCCGACTCCGACCAGGCGTCCGACCCCGGCGCCGCCGGGGCGCCCGTCGAGCTCGTGATCGACGGGTCCGTCGCCACGGTGAGGGTCAACCGCCCCGGGCAGGCGAACTCCCTCACGACGGCGGCGAAGGAGGCCCTCCTCTCCGCCCTCGAGACGGCTGCCAACGACCGTACCGTGCGTGCCGTCGTCCTCACGGGCGCCGGTCGCGCCTTCTGCGCGGGCCAGGACCTCGCCGAGCACGCCGCCGCCCTCGAGTCCGACGCCGCCCACGCCTTCGCCACCGTAGAGAAGCACTACAACCCGATCGTGCAGAGCCTCGCCACCATGCCGAAACCCGCCATCGCCGCCGTGAACGGGACGTGTGCGGGGGCTGGGCTGGGCTTCGCCCTGGCGTGTGATCTCCGCGTCGCCGCCTCGGGCGCCAAGTTCGTCCCCGCCTTCACCGGCATCGGCCTCACGGCCGACTCCGGGCTCTCCATGACCCTTCCCCGCGCCGTCGGCTGGTCGCGGGCGGTCGGGCTCCTGCTCCTCGGCACGGCCATCGAGGCGGAGGAGGCGGAGCGCATCGGCCTCGTGCACGAAGTCGTGCCGGGCGAGGAGCTCGCCGCCCACGTGGCTGCCCTGGCGGCCCGTCTCGCCGCCGGCCCCACACAGGCGTTTGCCGCTTTGAAGGAGGCGCTCTGGTACAGCGCCTCGGCCGGTCTCGGCGACGTCCTGCGGCTGGAGGGACAGCTGCAGGGACGCCTCGCCACGACGTCCGACCACCGGGGCGCCGTGCAGGCCTTCCTCGAGCGGCGGCGCCCCGACTTCACGGGCACGTGACGGCAGCGCCGGCGTCGCCATCGCCCCCGGCGAGGATCGCTGGGAGGGCGAGGGCCGCCACCTCGCCGCGGCCGCCCTATGACGTCGAGCGTTTGCTCGCCGTCGCCGTCGAGGTCTTCATCGAGCGCGGTTACGACGGGACGAGCATGGAGGATCTCGCCCGCGCCACGGGTATCTCGAAGTCGTCCATCTACCACCACGTCGAGTCGAAGGAGACCCTCCTCCGGCTCGCCCTCGAGCGTGCTCTCGACGCCCTCTTCGCCATCGCCGGCGAGGAGGGGGCGCAGTCGCCCCTCGCCGTCGACCGCCTCCGCTACGTCATCGGGCGCGTCGTCGAGGTGCTCTGCGCCGAGCTGCCCTATGTCACGCTCCTCCTCCGCGTGAGGGGCAACACCGCCACGGAGCGACGGGCGCTCGACCGCAGGCGGGAGTTCGACCGCTTCGTGCAATCGGTCGTGGCCGAGGCCTCCTCGAAGGGGCAGCTCCTGACGGATCTCCCGCCGACGCTGGCCGAGCGCCTCGTCTTCGGGATGATCAACTCGATCACCGAGTGGTACCGCCCCGGCAGGGTGGGTGTCGAGGAGCTTCGGACCGCTGTCGTCGCCTTGGCCATGGCCGGCCTCGGCGGTGATCGATGACCTTCGACGCCGGGGAGCGGCTGGACACCGGCGCCCTCCGGCAGTTGCAAGAGGAGCGGTGGGCGGCCCTGTGTGCCCGCCTCGAGGGCCACGCCTTCCACGGCGCTCGGCTGCGCGGCGCCGGCCGCCTCGGCGACATCGCCTCCTTGCCGTTCACGACGAAACAGGACCTCTGGGACGCCTACCCCCTCGGCCTCCTCACGGTCGGGCGGGGCGATCTCCGCCGCCTGCACGCCACCTCGGGCACGAAGGGGCGACCCACGATCGCCGCCTACACGGCGGGAGATCTGGAGCTGTTCCGCACCGTCAACGCCCGTGCCCTGGCGGCGGCCGGCGCCGGGGCGGGCACGCCCGTCCACAACGCCTACGGCTACGGGCTCTTCACGGGCGGCCTCGGCCTGCACGGTGGCGCCGAGCTCCTCGGCTGCGCCGTCGTGCCCATCTCCGGGGGCCAGACGGCGCGCCAGGTGGCGCTCGTGCGCGACCTGCGACCGGAGGTGCTCTGCTGCACCCCGAGCTACGCCGCCCTCCTCGGCGAAGCCTTGCAGGAGGCGGGGATCGGGCCGGACGACAACCCGCTCAGCGCCGGCATCTTCGGGGCGGAGCCGTGGACCGAGCAGCTGCGGACCCGCATCGAGGCCCTCCACGGCATCGTCGCCCTCGACATCTACGGCCTCTGCGAGGTCATCGGGCCGGGCGCCGCCTTCGAGTGCCCGCAGTCGCGTGCGGAGCTGGCCACCGGCGGGCGAGGCGGCCTGCACGTCAACGAGGACCATTTCTTCGTCGAGGTCGTGGATCCCCTGGGCGGCGAACCCGTCGCCGAGGGCGAGATCGGCGAGCTCGTGTTCACGACGCTCACGAAAGAGGCGGTGCCCCTCGTGCGCTACCGCACGGGCGATCTCTCCAGCCTCTCGACGCAACCGTGCGCCTGCGGGCGCACCACGGTTCGCATGTCCCGCCTCGTGGGGCGCAGCGACGACATGATCGTCGTGCGCGGCGTCAACGTCTTCCCCTCCGAGATCGAGGCCGTGCTCCTCGCCGCCGCGGCGCTCGGTCCCCACTACACGATCGTGCTCGACTCGACCCGCCCCATGCCCGAGCTCGTCGTCGTGTGCGAGCTGGCGAGCGGCGAGGGGGCGGGAGGGGGCGATCCGGAGGCCGCCGGCGCTCTGGCGCCCGATCTGTCCGCCCGCCTCTCGGAGCGCCTCGGTGTGAGCGGCCGCGTCGTCGTGGGGCCGCCCGGATCGGTGCCGCGCACCGAGGTGGGCAAGGCCGTCCGCCTCGTCCGCAGGACGCCGGAGGCCGACGGGCGCACACCCGAGCTCGCCCGCCTCATGGACGGGCCCTGACGGCGACGCGCCGGCTCTGCGGCATACTCGCTGGCGACGTCCGCATTGGCGGGAGAGAAGGGGAGGAGACATGACCGAGGCGGCACTCGTGGCGATCGTACGCACCCCCATCGGCAAGTACGGCGGCTCGCTCCGGGGCGTGCGGCCCGACGACCTCGCCGCCCTCGTCGTCGGCGAGGCGGTCGAGCGCGCCGGCGTCCCGGCCGACGCCGTCGACGAGGTCGTGTTCGGGTGTGCGAACCAAGCGGGGGAGGACAACCGCAATGTCGCCCGCATGGCCGCCCTCCTTGCAGGGCTGCCCGACTCCGTGCCGGGCTTCACGGTCAACCGCTTGTGCGCGAGCGGCCTCACTGCCGTCGCCGTCGCCGCCCAGATGATCGCCTCCGGCAACGCCGACCTCGTCGTGGCGGGCGGTGTGGAGTCGATGACGCGGGCGCCCTGGGTGCTCGCCAAGCCGGCGACGCCGTTCGCCAAGCCGGGCGAGATCGTCGACTCGTCGCTCGGCTGGCGCTTCGTGAACGACCGCATGCGGGAGCTCGACGGCGGCCTCGCCACGCTGTCGATGGGGGAGACGGTCGAGGAGGTCGCCACGCTCGACGGCATCACGCGGGAGGAGTGCGACGAGTTCGCCCTCGAGTCGCATCGGCGGGCGGTGGCGGCTGCCAAGGACGGTCACTTCGCCGGGGAGATCGTCGCCGTCGCCACCGACGCCGGAGCCGTCGACAGCGACGAGGGGCCCCGGCCCGACACGAGCCTCGAGCGCCTGGCGCGGCTGAAGCCGGCCTTCCGGCCCTCCGGCATCGTCACGGCGGGGAACGCCTCGACGCTCAACGACGGGGCCGCCGCCGTCGTCGTCGCGAGCGAAGCGGCCCTGCAGCGCTGGTCGCTCGAGCCACGGGCCCGCGTGGTGGCGGGCGCGGCCGCCGGCGTCCCGCCCCATCTCATGGGGCTCGGCCCGGTGCCGGCCACCGAGAAGGTGCTCGCTCGCACCGGCTGGTCGGTCGACGACCTCGACGCCGTCGAGCTCAACGAGGCCTTCGCCGCCCAGGCGATCGCCTGCGAGCGCCGCCTCGGTCTCGATCACGCCCGTGTCAATGCCGACGGCGGCGCCATCGCCCTCGGCCACCCTCTCGGTTGCAGCGGCACGAGGCTCGTCGTGACGCTCCTCGGCCGCCTCGAGCGGGAGGGCGGCCACAAGGGCCTCGCCACCATGTGCGTCGGCGTCGGGCAGGGGGCGGCCCTCCTCGTCGAGCGCTGAGGGCCGGCGGCCTCGGCGGTCGCCTGCAGCGCCGCTACACTTACCGACCGAATGTTCGGTCGGGCGATCCGGGAGACCGGGTGCCGCCGTCGAGGGAGGGATTCTCGTGACCGCCAGGGGTGACTCGTGACCGCCGATGTGCAGCTCGCCAGCCAGGGACGCTTCGACGCCCTCCTCGCCGCCGACCAGCGCATCGAGCCGAGGGACTGGATGCCCGACGCCTACCGGTCGACGCTCGTCCGCCAGATCGCCCAGCATGCCCACTCGGAGATCATCGGGATGCAACCGGAGGGCAACTGGCTCACGCGGGCGCCCTCGCTGAAGCGCAAGGCCATCCTCATCGCCAAGGTGCAGGACGAGGCGGGGCACGGCCTCTACCTCTACGGGGCGGCCGAGTCGCTCGGGACCTCACGTGACGAGCTGCTCGACCTCCTGCACGCCGGCCGGCAGCGCTACTCCTCTATCTTCAACTACCCCACTCTCACCTGGGCGGACGTCGGTGCGATCGGCTGGCTCGTGGACGGCGCCGCCATCATGAACCAGATTCCGCTCACGAGGTGCTCGTACGGTCCCTACGGGCGCGCCATGGTCCGGATTCTGCAAGGAGGAGAGCTTTCACCAGCGGCAGGGTTTCGAGCTGTTGCTGACGCTCTCGAGGGGTACGGAGGAGCAGCACGCCATGGCGCAGGATGCCGTCGACCGCTGGTGGTGGCCCTCCGTGATGATGTTCGGCCCGCCCGACACCGACTCGCCCCACTCGGAGCAGTCGATGTCGTGGGGCATCAAGCGCTTCTCGAACGACGAGCTCCGCCAGCGCTTCATCGACATCTGCGTGCCGCAGGCCGCCGTGCTCGGGCTCGCTCTGCCCGACGCCTCGTTGCGGTGGAACGCCGAGCGGGGCCACTACGACTTCGGCGAGATCGACTGGTCGGAGTTCCGGCGCGTGCTCGCCGGCAACGGTCCGTGCAACCGGCAGCGGCTGGCCCGCCGGACCCTGGCGCACGAGGACGGTGCCTGGGTGCGGGAGGCGGCCGCCGCCTACGCCCGCAAGCACGCCCAAACGGGCTCCGCCGGAGAGAGGTCGGGGGAGCATGCCGGCGTCGCCTGAGGACCAGGCGGCAGCCTGGCCGCTCTGGGAGGTCTTCGTCCGGCCGCGGCGGGGCCTCTCGCACACGCACGCCGGCAGCCTGCATGCCCCCGACGCCCCCCTGGCCCTCCAGAACGCCCGCGACCTCTTCACGCGGCGGCAGGAGGGGGTGAGCATCTGGGTCGTCCCTTCGGCCGGCATCACCGCCTCGAGTCCCGACGAGAAGGACGCCTTCTTCGACCCGGCGGCCGACAAGGTCTACCGGCACCCCACCTTCTACGAGATCCCCGACGAGGTGGAGCACCTGTGAACCCGGCGACCGCCCGATCGCTCTCGCCCGCCCTGGCGGCCTACACCCTCGGCCTCGGCGACGACGCCCTCGTCCTCTCACAGCGCCTCTGCGAGTGGGCGACGCGTGCGCCGGTCATCGAGGAGGACGTCGCCCTCATGAACATCGCCCTCGATCTCCTCGGCCAGGCGCGATCCCTCCTCGCCTACGCCGGCGAGCTGGAGGGCGCCGGCCGGAGCGAGGACGACCTCGCTTACCTGAGACAGGAGCGGGACTTCCGCAACTGCCAACTCGTCGAGGTCCCGAACGGGGACTTCGGCCGGACGATGGCGCGGCAGCTGCTGTTCTCGGCCTACCAGGTCGAGCTCTACGGCGCCCTGTCCGATTCGGCCGACGAGCGCCTCGCCGGCGTGGCGGCGAAAGCCGCCAAGGAGGTCGCCTACCACCGCGAGCACGCCGCCGCCTGGGTCGTCCGCCTGGGCGACGGCACGGTGGAGAGCCACGCCCGCATGGCGAGCGGGCTCGCCGACGTGTGGCCGTACACCGACGAGCTCTTCGAGCCGCTTGTCTCCGACGAGGTCGTGGCGGCCGGCGTGGCACCCGATCCGGTGAGCCTGCGGCGGCCGTGGCTCGCCTTCGTCTCGGAGGTCGTTGCGGCGGCCACGCTCGAGGTGCCCGACGTCGCCCCGGCCCCCACCAGCGGGCGGCAGGGCCTGCACTCCGAGGCGTTCGGCTACCTCCTCGCCGAAATGCAGCACCTGCACCGCTCCCACCCAGGGGCGACGTGGTGACGGGTGGCCGTCTCTCGGCCGCCGAGGACGTCGCCCGCATCGCCGGCTCGGTGGAGGACCCCGAGCTGCCCACCCTCACGATCGAGGAGCTCGGCATCCTCCGAGCCGTCACGGTGGACGAGGAGGGCCACGTCGAGGTGAGACTCACACCCACCTACTCGGGGTGCCCGGCCGTCGAGGTCATCGAGCACGACGTGCGGGCAGCGCTGGAGGCGGGCGGTTGGGACGACGTGACGGTGCGCCGGGTGCTCTCGCCGGCCTGGACGACGGACTGGATCTCGCCGGAGGGACGGCGCAAGCTCGCCGCCGGTGGCATCGCCCCGCCCGGCCCGCCAGGGTCGCCGGTGGGAGGCAGCGCCGGCGTCGGTCAGCCGGTCGTCTTCGTCGTACCCTGCCCGCTCTGCGGGTCGCACGACACCGAGGTGGTGTCCAGGTTCGGCTCCACGCCCTGCAAGGCGCTCCGCCGCTGCCTAGCCTGTGGCGAGCCTTTCGACCACTTCAAGCCGTTGTGACGGCGGCCGGGGGCGCCGAGGCGCTGCCGAGCCGGTGGGTGGCCATGCGCGTAGCGAGCGTGGAGAGGTTGACGGATGACTCGGTGGTGGTGGGTTTCGACGGGGCGATGCCGTACCTGGCGGGTCAGCACCTGACGTTGCGACGCCTCGTGGACGGGGTCGAGCTCCGGCGCACCTACTCGATCTGCGCCAGCGCCCTCGGCGGCGACCTGCGCATCGGCGTCAAGCGGCTGGAGGGCGGGGCGTTCTCGACCTGGGTCAACGACGAGCTGGCGCCGGGCGACGTCGTCGAGGTGGCGGCACCGGCGGGGCGCTTCACGCCGCGCCTCGACGCCAACTCGAGCCGCCGTTACGTCGCCATCGTCGCCGGCAGCGGCATCACGCCCATCCTCTCCATCGTCACGACCCTCCTCGAGGCCGAGCCGCTGAGCTCGGTCGTTCTCTGGTACGGCAACAAGACGACCCGCGACGTCATGTTCCTGGAGGAGCTGTGCGACCTGAAGGACCGCTTCCCCCACCGCTTCGAGCTGCTCTTCTTCCTCTCCCGGGAAGAGCAGGAGGTCGAGCTGTTGAGCGGCCGCCTCGACGGCGGCCGGGTGCGGCGCCTCCTCGCCGAGCTGCAGCCGGCGGGCGAGGTCGACGAGTGGTTCCTCTGCGGCCCCTTCACGATGGTGGGGGAGCTCCGGGTCGTCCTCGGTGAGGCGGGCGTCGACGCCGCCCGCATCCACGCCGAGATCTTCCACGTCGACGGGGAGGTGCCCCGCGCCGCCCGGGCGGCGCGATCCGCCCTGCACGACTGGGGCGGGCGGACGAGCGCCGTGACCGTCGTGCTGAACGGCCGGGCGACGACGGTGACGGTCCCCTTCGACGGCGACCCCATCCTCGACGCCCTCATCCCGGTGCGGACGGACGCCCCCTTCTCCTGCACGAGCGGGGTCTGCGGCACCTGCCGGGCGCGCGTGACGGCCGGGGCGGTCGAGATGGACGTCGCCTACGCCCTCGAGCCGGACGAGACCGTCCGCGGCTACGTCCTCATGTGCCAGTCGCACCCGACGACCGACGAGGTGCGGCTCGAGATCGAGTGAGTCGACGGTCCCTCCCCGGACGGCGGCGCCGGAGCGACCGACTCGAGATGGCGGGCGCGCTCGCGCCGAGGTCGCCGCGACTTCGCTCAGGGAGCGACATCGTGCGTCGCCGAGATCGTGAAGGGATGGCTGCAGACGAAGACGACGTAGCGGTCGACCGACGCGGTCTGTCGCAAAGGGCCGCAGATTTGGGTGGCTGCGGCGAGCGAGACGCCCCCGGCCGGCGCTCCGGTGTCGTAGACGACGAAGTCGAACTCCCGGCCCGCGTACCACCTCGAGGTGGACTCCCGTCCGTAGCGCCGCAGCTGTCCGTCGAAGAAGCGGACGGGGGCCACGCGTACGCGGCCGTCGCTCTCCACGGTGACGATGTTGGAGGCCCAGTAGGCACCGACACCTCGCGTCAGATCGTGAGCCTCGAGCCAGGACGCCAGCGAGACGGCCGCGGCGTGGGGCAAGGGCTTGGCCACCTGGTACGCCGTGCCCGCCCCGAAGCACGCCACGACGGCTGCACCGGCGGCGGCCATGCTCGTCCGGATCGACGGCCGGCGGGCGCCGTCGAAATACCTCCCGAGCTCCCTGGCGGCGAGGATGATCATGAAGACGACGCACGCCGTGAGGTAGCGCACGAAGGCGGAGGTGTTCACCGACGAGAGGGCCAGGTACGAAAGGGCGGACCCGAGCGCGCCGAAGACGAGCATGTCCTCGACGTGCCAGTCGTCGGCGTGCGACCGCCACCATGGCCCGCTCCCTCCTGGGGACGCCGCTGACGACCCGTCGGTGCCGGCGAGGGACGGTACGGACGGGTACGACCCAGCGGGTGGCTCGGGTTCTGCTGTCTCCGCGTCACCCGTCGGCATGGTCTCGGCGCTCAGGACGCCGGTGACGAGCCTGAGGACGGCGAGCAGCGAGCACGCGAGGACGAGCAGGCCACCGGCCAGGTGGGCGTCCTGCAATCCGGAGGGAACGCCGCCGGTCCCGAACACGCTGCTGCGCAGGCCGAGGAGCTCGCCGCCGAGGCCGAACAGGTGCCGGACGTTCTCGAGCACCTGGTGGGAAGAGGCGAGCTTGTCCGCCCCGCCGATACCGAAGGTACCGAGCTCGTCGGCTATCCACCGTGCGAGGAGGGCGAGCGCCACCGCGGCGCCGGCGGCCGTCACCGACGGTGCTCCGGAGCGGAGGCGTCGCGTGCGAAGCATGGCAGCGATGCCGGCGAGAAGCACAGGCACCGTGCCATAGGCGAGCACCAGGAGATCGCCGAGCATCCCGACAGCGAGAAGGACGGCGGCGACGACGACCCCGGGCCCGAAGCGAGCGCGCCGGAGGGCGTAGAAGGCCGCAAGGGAGAAGAGGAGGGCTCCGATGTGGTGGCCGCCGGCGAGGAGGAAGCTCGCCAAGGCGTGGGGTGCGAGGACGACGAAGGCGACCACGGTGACGCCGGCCGCCACGCTGCCCGCCCGCCGGCGCCCCGCAATGGCGAGAAGTCCGCCCACGACGACCACGAGGGCCACCTCCGCCGCCGGCACGAGAGCCAGCTCGGTTCGCGTGACCCCGAGGATCAGGGTGGCGAGGCCGTAGAACGGCACCTCGGTGGTCCAGAACGAGTCGAAGGACAACGACCATCCGTGCAAGAGGACGTTGCCGCGGGAGAGCGATCGCCCTTCGAGCACGAGCGACGCCTGGTCCGAGGTGCGGCTGGGATCGGCGTGCTGCGAGATGAGGTCGAGGAGCGTGACGAGGACGCAGAACGCCAGGACGGCGAGCGCCCACCACCCCAAGCGCCGGTACCACCGCCCTGACGCCTCTCCTGAGCGTCCGACGGCACTCTCGGACGCGACCGATATGGGCTCCACCAGGGGAAAAAGCCTAGCTGGCGGTGTCGCCGCGGCGCAGACTCGGCCCCTCGGGGGTAGCGCTCGCCGCCCCGGCAACTAGGGCGCGGGCGCCGGCGCCGGCGCCGAGAACACGTGGCCGGTGCCGGACATCTCGTCGAGCACGAACGTCGTCTGCGTCGCCGTCACCCCGTCGACGGCATGCAGCCGCTCGAGGACGACGTCGCGCAGGTCGCTCGGGTCCCGCACCCGCACGAGCACGAGGAGGTCGAACTCGCCGCTCACGAGGGCGACGTGCTCGACGCCGGGGAGGCTGGCGATGAGCTGCCCGACGTGGCGCCAGGCGTGCTGGTCGATCTTCACGTACACGTAGGCGGCGAGGCCGGCTCCGGCTCGCCTCGGGTCGACGACAACGGTGAAGCCCCGGATGACGCCGGCCTCCTGCAGGTGCTGGATGCGGTTGTAGGCCGTCGCGCGACCGATGCCGACCCGCTCGGCGACTTCCCGCACCGACGCCCGACCGTCGGCGGACAGGAGGTCGAGGATCCGCCGGTCGATGGCGTCGAGCGGGACCGGCAGGCCGCTGGACGACACGAGCGACGACGGCGGTGGTGACGACAGTCGGGCCATTGAAACGCCAGCATAGACGCCAAACGTCTAGACCTTCCACCCGATATAGACGAAACGCCCACCTTACGTCACTATTTCAAGTCAGATGGCACGACGTCTGAACACACGGGGCACCGCTGCTCGCATGGGGGACGGGGACGACCTCGTCACCGATGGCCTCGGTCAGCTCGCGTGGTCGGCGCCCACCCGCAGGGTGGTGGCGCCCGGCGCCCGCCTCGCCGGCCTGCTCGAAGCCGTCCCCGTCGGCGAACCGGCCTGCCTCATCGCCCCTGACGGCTCTCCGTCGGAGGCTCCCGGCCTCGAGATGCCGAGCGACGGCGAGCTGCTCGAGCTCTACCGCCGCCTCGTGACGGCCCGCCGCTTCGACCGGCTCGCCACGACGTTGACCCGGCAGGGCCGCCTCGCCGTCTACCCGTCCGCCGGCGGCCAGGAGGCCTGCCAGGTGGGCGCCGTCCTGGCCCTGCGCCGGCAGGACTGGATGTTCCCGACCTACCGGGACACGGTGGCCCTCATCACGCGGGGCATCCCGGCGCCGGAGGCGCTCTCCCTCCTGCGGGGCGACTGGCACTGCGGCTACGACCCGCAGCGGTGGCGTACGGCGCCCCAGTGCACACCGCTCGCGACGCAGGCGTTGCACGGGGTGGGTTTGGGCTTCGCCGCCCGCTTGAAGGACGAGCGGACGGCCGTGCTCGTGTTCCTCGGCGACGGCGCCACGAGCGAGGGCGACGCCAGCGTGGCCCTCAACTTCGCCGCCGTCTACGAGGCGCCCGTCGTCTTCTTCATCCAGAACAACCAGTACGCCATCAGCGTCCCCCTCTCGCGCCAGACGAGGTCGCCGACCCTTGCGCACCGGGCGCTCGGTTACGGCGTCGCCGGGTACCGCGTCGACGGCAACGACGTGGCCGCCGTGCGGGTGATGGTCTCGAAGCTGCTCGACGAGGCCCGTGAGGGAGCAGGGCCCGCCCTCGTGGAGGCCATCACCTACCGGATGGAGGCGCACACGAACGCCGACGACGCCGACCGCTACCGGCCTCCCCACGAGGCCGACGCCTGGGTCGAACGGGATCCGCTCGTCCGTATCGAGGCCTACCTGACGAGCCGGGGCACCCTCGATCAGGCGCGGCGCGACGACGTGGCGGCCGCCGCCGAGCGGTACGCCTCGAGCGTGCGCGACGCCCTCAACCGCGACGTGGAGGTGAGCCCGTCCTCGCTCTTCGAGCACGTCTACAGCCGCCCGACGGCGCTCCTCGAGGCGGAGGCGGCGGCGCTGGCGGCGGAGGGGCCGGCGGAGGGGCCGGCGTGGGGGCCACCGGAGGGGCCGGCGGAGGGGCCGGCGTGGGGGCCACCGGAGGGGCCGGCGTGGGGGCCACCGGAGGGGCCGGCGTGGGGGCCACCGGAGGGGCCGGCGTGACCGCCTCCATGGCGGAAGCCCTCAACCGGGCGCTCCACGACGCCATGGCGGCTGACGACTCCGTGCTCGTTTTCGGGGAGGACGTCGGCACGCTCGGCGGCGTGTTCCGCGTAACGGACGGGCTGACCCAGCGCTTCGGGGAAGGCCGCTGCTTCGACACGCCCCTGGCGGAGAGCGGCATCGTCGGGACGGCGGTCGGCATGGCCATGTACGGGTTCCGGCCCGTCGTCGAGATGCAGTTCGACGCCTTTGCCTATCCGGCCTTCGAGCAGATCACGAGCCACGTCGCCAAGCTGCGCAACCGCACCCGCTCCAGCCTGACCCTCCCGCTCGTGATCCGCATCCCCTACGGCGGCGGCATCGGGGGAGTGGAGCACCACTCCGACTCCTCCGAGGCGTACTACACGCACACCCCCGGGCTCACGGTGATCACGCCGGGCACTCCCGCCGACGCCTACTCGATGCTGCGGGAGGCCATCGAGATGCCCGACCCCGTGGTCTTCCTCGAGCCGAAACGCCGCTACTGGGCCAAAGCCGACATCGATCTCCCGGTCGAGACGGAGCCGGCCAGGCGGGCCGTCGTGCGGCGCCCAGGGCGGGACGCCACCATCATCGCCTACGGCGCCATGGTGGACACCGCCCTCGCCGCCGCGGCCGCCGGCTCCGAGGAAGGCCTCGATCTCGAGGTCGTGGATCTGCGGAGCCTGGCGCCCTTCGACGCCGAGACCGTGGCGGCCTCCGTCATGCGGACCGGGCGGGCCGTCGTCGTGCACGAGGCGAGCACGTTCGGCGGCTACGGCGCCGAGGTGGCAGCACGCCTGACAGAACTGTGCTTCCACCACCTCGAAGCGCCCATCCTCCGCGTCGGTGGCCTCGACATCCCCTACCCGCCCCCCAAGCTCGAGGAGTACCACCTGCCGAACGTCGACCGAATCCTCGACGCCGTCGGCCGGTTGCAGTGGGAGGACGGCCTGGAGGCGACGGCCGCCGGGACGGCGCGGTGAGCGCACGGGAGTTTCGCCTCCCCGATCTCGGGGAAGGCCTGGAGGACGCCGAGATCTCGCAGTGGCTCGTGGCCGTCGGGGACACCGTCGTCGTCGACCAACCGGTCGTCGAGGTCGTGACGGCGAAGGCGACCGTCGAGCTGCCGGCACCCTTCGGCGGCGTTGTCGTCGCCCTGTACGGCGGGGCCGGCGACATCGTGGCGGTGGGTGCGCCCCTGCTCGCCATCGGCGAGGAGGGCGATGTCGTCGAGCCGCCGGGGGCGGCGGGGGCGGCGGCTGCGGCCGAGGCCGAGTGCGACGGCTCGGGGAGCGTGCTCGTGGGCTACGGGACCCGTCCGGAGGGCCGGCGCCGGCGGGTCGGATCGGCCGCCGGGTCGCCGACGGGCTCGGGCGCCGCCGTTGCCGTCCCGCCGGCGGGGCGCCCGGCCGTCATGTCGCCGGTCGTGCGCCGCCTCGCCCGCCAGCTGCACGTGGACCTGTCGTCGCTCGGCGGCTCCGGCCCGGACGGCGTCATCACCCGCCGTGATGTCGAGCGGGCCGCCGGCGCCTCGGCCTTCGGCCGCTCGGCCGCCCCGGCGCCCGAGCCGAGCACCGAGCGCATCCCCATCCGCGGCGCCCACCGGCAGATGGCCGAGCGCCTCGCCCGCTCCCGCCGCGAGATCCCCGAGGCCACCGTGTGGGTGGACGCCGACGCCTCCGGACTCCTCGAGGCGCGCCGCCTGACCGACCTCGCCCACGCGGAGCGCTCCGAGGGCGTCGGGCTCACCAGCTGGCTCGGGCGCTTCTGCGTCCTCGGCCTGCAGCGCTGGCCGCTGCTCAACTCCCGCCTCGACGGCGACGAGATCGTCGTCGGCCGCCAGGTGCATCTCGGCATCGCCGTGCAGACCGACGGCGGGCTCGTCGTCCCCGTCGTGCACCACGCCGACGAGCTGAGCCTGCTCGAGCTCGACGACGAGATCCGGCGCCTCGCCGCCGGCGCTCGCAGTGGCCGGCTCACGACGTCGGATCTCACGGGCGGCTCCTGCACGCTCAACAACTACGGGATCTTCGGCGTGGACGGTTCCGCCGCCATCATCAACGTGCCCGAGGTGGCCATCGTCGGCGTAGGGCGAATCCTCGACCGGCCCTGGGTCGCCGACGGCGAGGTGCGCGTCCGGCCCGTCACGGAGCTGACGCTGAGCTTCGACCACCGTGTCTGTGATGGCGGCGTGGCCGGCGGCTTCCTGCGCTTCCTCGCCGACTGCGTCGAGTCGCCCGTGCGGCTGCTGTCGCTCTGAGCCGGCGAGGGCCGATCGGCCCGCGTCGTGCCGCTACAACGGGAGGACCCAGGTTGTAGCAATCGTCGGACACCACTCGAGACGAAGGAGACGTGCCGTGACCTCCCAGGCGAGCAACGAGCCGACACCCATCGACTTCTGGTTCGATCCCATCTGCCCCTGGGCGTGGATCACGTCCCGATGGGTCCTCGAGGTCGAGAAGGTGCGGCCCGTCACGTGCCGGTGGCACGTCATGTGCCTGCCGTACCTCAATGCGGAGAAGGACATCTCCGACGACTACCGCGCTCGCCTCGAGCGGGCGTGGGGACCGGTGCGGGTCATCGAGGCGGCCCGCCAGCGCTTCGGCGAGGACGTCGTGCTGCCGCTCTACACCGCCCTCGGCACCCGCTTCCACAACGAGCAACGGCGGGAGGAGCAGTCGGTCGTCGAGTCCATCGCCGAGGTCGGCCTGCCTGCCGACCTCATCGAGGCAGCCACGACGCACGACTACGACGAGGCGATCAAGATGTCCCACCACGAAGGCATGGATCCTGTCGGCTACGAGGTGGGCACGCCCGTCATCCACGTCAGGGAGATCGCCTTCTTCGGCCCCGTCGTGACTCCGATCCCTCGCGGCGAGGAGGCGGGACGGCTGTGGGACGGGGTGATGCTCGTGGCGGGGACGGACGGCTTCTTCGAGCTGAAGCGCACCCGCACGCGGGAGCCGGCCTTCGACTGACCCGCGGCGTCAGCGCCAGTCGTCGACGACGAGCGCCTCGGGACGGTTGTAGCCGCCGTCGTTCGGCCGGTGCATGGCGACGCCCTGTCCTTCGACTCGAAAACCCATGGCGGCGAGCGCCCGCCAGGCGCTCTCCCGCTCGGCGTTGGCCCCGGCCACGACCTTGAGGGCGCCCCGCTCGGCCGCCAGGCGTTCGCAGGCCCCGAGGAGGCGTTCGAGACGCCAGGAGCCACCGGCGCCGGCACGGACGGCGGCGAACTTCACGTAGCAGGACCCGCCCCCACCTTCGGTCCCGGAGCCGACCTGGCAGAGGGCGACGCCTCTGACGCCGCCGGCCTCGTCGAGGAGGAGGACGTCGCCCAGCTCCTGGCGGAGGAGGCCGTCGATCTCCCGGGTGAGGTCGAGACCCTCGTAGAGCTCGTCGGTGAGCTCCCGGATGTCGGCGATCGCCGCCACCCGCCCCTCCGCCGGCAGCTGCGACAGCCGCCTGGCGCCATCGAAGCCGCCGGCGCCGACGGGGCGCGACATGATGGCCGTGAGGTAGCGGGGCCAGAAACCGAACCGCTGGTAGAGCCCGACGTGCTTGGCGCTCTGGGCGAACGTGAAGAGCCCGCAGTGGCGTGTGCCGAGGGCGGCGAAGCGCTCCATCGTCGCCTCGAGCAGCTGCTTGGCCACACCTCGGTTCCAGTACGCAGGAAGCACGGTGAGCGGCCCGAAGAAACCCACACTGCCCCAGTCCGTCACGAAGTTCGACCCGGCGACGGCGCCGTCGAGCACCGCCGCGATGCCGCTGCCTGGATCCGTCCGCCACCTCGTGCGGACGAAGTCGGCGTCGCCGAAGAAGTGCTCGGGGTCCTCCGCCCCGAGGAACGTCCCGAAGGCGAGACGGAAGATGCGGTCCGCCGCGTCGAGGTCGGTTGCTTCGAGCGGCCGGACGGCGACGGGGAGCGACTCGGTCATTGCCGGCGGGGCGCCACGGTCGCCGTGAGGACGTGGGCGACGGAGGCGGTCACCCGCTTCGCCGTGGGGAGGTGCAGCATCTCGTTCGGCCCGTGGGCGTTCGACCCCGGGCCGAGCACACCGGTCACGAGGAACTGTGCCCGGGGGTACCGCTGCTGCAGGGCGGCCAGGACCGGGATCGTGCCGCCCTCGCCGGCGCCGCCGCTCGGCTGCCCGAAGTACGCCTCCGACGCCTCATCGACAGTGGCGGCCAGCCACGGCGCCATCTCGGGGGAATCGAAGCCGCGGGCTCCTTCCGCCGTGACCGTCACTGTGGCGCCGTCGGGCGGATCCACTGAGAGGAGCTCGGTCACACGTGCCGTGGCGACGTCGGCGTCGGCCCCCGGTGCCAGCCGCATCGAGATCTTGCCGGTCGTGAACGGCCGCAGCACGTTGCCGCCGTCCGCCACCGCCGGCACGCCGTCGATGCCGACGAAGGCGAGGGAGGGCTCCCAGGTCCGTGCCAGCACACGGTCGACGGCGTCCGTGCCGCCGAGACGGAGGCCGGGGACCGTCGGGAAGGCCTCGGCGAGGGTGGCGCCGAGTGCCTCGACGAACTGGGCCGCCTCGCGGCGTCGCAGTTCCGGGATGGCGGAGCGGCACTCCTCCACGAGGATGCGCCCCGTCGCCTCGTCCTCGAGGCGAGAGAGCAGCCGGCGGAGAATACGAAACGACGACGGCACCACCCCACCCGCACCACCGCTGTGCACTCCGGCGGTGAGCACGTCGACGCGGATCTCGGCGACGAGCACCCCGCGCAGCGAGGTCGTCGCCCAGAGACGGTCATAGGTGGGGGCCCCCGAGTCGAGGCAGACGAGGAGCTCCGGGCCCTCCGGGCCGAAGCGTGGTGCCAAGGCGTCGAGGTAAGGCTCGAGGTGTGTGCTTCCGCTCTCCTCGGACGCCTCGATGAGGACGATGCAACGGCCGTGGGGCAGGCCGCACTCGTGGAGGGCCTGCAGCGCCCCGAGGGCGGCGAAGACGGAGTAGCCGTCGTCGGCCGTCCCGCGTCCGTAGAGGGCGTCGCCCTCCCGGACGGGAACGAAGGGGTCGAGCCCGTCTCGCCAGGAGCCGAGGGGTGGCTGCTTGTCGAGGTGACCGTAGAGCAGAACGGGGCCGGCGCCGCTCTCGGCGGCCTGCCCGTCCGTCGCCGGCACCTCCGCCACGAGTACCGGAGTGAGGCCGGGCAGCCGCACGATCTCGACCTCGAGCCCCGGCAGGGGACGTGCCTTCGCCCACGCGGCCAGCAGTTCGGCCGCCTGTTGCAGGTAGCCGTGCGACTCCCACCCGGCGTCGAAGTCGGGGGAGAGGCAGGGGATGCGTACGTACTGCTCCATGACGGGCAGGACGTCGCCTTCGAAGAGGCGGTCCGCCACGTCGAGCAGTTCCGGTCGAGGCGTGGCCGTCATGGTCTCTCCCGTCGTTCGGCCGGTCAGCCGGCGCGCTGAGTGTGAGTACGAGGTTGGCGTGAGTACCCGTGAGTCCGCGTTAGTACGATTTGGGCAGCCCGAGCGCGTGCTGGGCGACGAAGTTGAGGATCATCTCCCGGCTCACCGGCGCCGTCCGGAGCAGCCGGGCGGTTCCCCAGAGGTCCGCCAGGCCGAACTCGGAGGCGAGCCCGTTGCCGCCGTGCACCTGGATCGCCTCGTCGAGGGCCTCGAGGCCGGCCTCGGCGGCGGCGAATTTGGCCATGTTGGCGGCGGTGCCGTCCTCGATGCCGGCGTCGTAGCTCCACGCCGCCTTCTGCAGCATGAGGCGGGCCAGCTCGAGATGGATCTTCGCCTCGGCGAGCGGGTGGGCGATGCCCTGGTGCGCCCCGATGGGGCGCTCCCAGACGACACGTTGCCGGCTGTAGTCGGCGGCCCGCCCGAGGGCATAGCGGCCGATACCGCAGGAAACGGCGGCGCTCATGAGGCGTTCGGGGTTCAAGCCGGCGAAGACCTGGTGAAGGCCGTCGCCGGCCGTGCCGAGGAGGCGGTCCTCCTCCACGAGGCAGTTGTCGAAGAAGAGAGTGAACTGCTTCTCGGGGGCAGCGATCTCGACGGGGATGAGCCGGGCTTCGAAGCCCTTCGACTCCGTGTCCACGACGAAGAGGGAGAGCTGTGCCCGCCCGCTCGCCTCGTCGGTCCCGGTCCGGGTCACGACGATGACGGCCTCGGCCTCGTCGACTCCGGAGATGTAGTACTTCGTGCCGTTCAACCGCCAGGCATCGCCGTCGCGCTCGGCCGTCGTGGCGATGCGATGGGAGTTCGAGCCGGCGTCCGGTTCGGTGATGGCGAAGGCCATCTTCGCCTCGCCCGAGGCCATGCGGGGGAGCCAGCGCTCCTTTTGTTCGTCGGAACCGTAGGTGGCGATCAGGGTGGCGCAGATGGCGGGCGAGACGAGGATCAGCAAGAGCGGGCAGCCGGCGGCCGCCACCTCCTCGCAGACGATGGCGAGCTCGGCGATCCCCATCCCGCCGCCGCCGTAGGCCTCCGGAAGGTGGACGCCGAGGAATCCTCCCCGCCCGAGCTCGGACCAGAGCTCGTCCGGCTTGGCGCCCCGCCGCGTGTTCTCCTGGAAGTACTCGTGCCCATAGCGGCCGGCGATGCGGGCGACCGACTCGGCCAGCAGCTCCTGCTCGGGCGTCGGCCGGAAGTCCATCGCCCGGCACAATAGGTCGCCACGCAGGGTGCGCTGTCCCGCCCCGGTCGTTGGCGAGCACAGGCGGCCACTCGCAGCTATGGTCGGGCTTGGTCGGACGTCGGAGAGGTTGGGGATGACCGTCAGGGAGAGGCCGATGCGGCGCCCGCTGTCCGCCATCGTTCTGGCGGCCGGTGAGGGCACCCGGATGCGATCGGGCACGCCGAAGCCGCTCCATCGGCTCTGCGGCCGCCCGATGATCGTCCACGTGCTGCACTCGCTCGCCGAGCTCCCCATCGACCGGGCGGTCGTCGTCGTCGGCCACAGCGCCAACGAGGTGCTGAAGACCATCCAGGCGGAGGCGCCGGCGGGCCTCACGATCGAGTTCGTCGAGCAGGCGGAGCCGCGCGGCACCGGCGATGCCGTCGCCGTCGGGCTCACCGGATTCCCCGACTCCGGCGATCTCGACGAGGGAGATCTCGTCATCGTGCCGGGCGACACGCCGCTCGTGCGGCCCGCCACGCTCGCCCACCTCGTGCGTGAGCACCGGGTGCAGGATGCCGCCGCCACCGTGCTCACCGCCAAGCTGGGCGATCCCTTCGGCTACTCACGGGTGATCCGCGGCAAGGACGGGCGGGTGGCCCGCATCCTCGACGACGCTGATTGCTCGCCGGAGGAGCTCGACGTCGAAGAGGTGGCTTCCCAGATCTACTGCTTCCGGCACGGCGTGCTCGCTCCGGCCCTCCGCCGCGTCCTTCCCGACAACCCGCTCGGCGAGTACTTCCTCACCGACACGATCGAGGTCCTGCACGACGCCGGCTACACCGTCACGACTGTCGTGGCGGGAGACGTCATGGAAGCCGCCGGCGTCAACGACCGCTCCCAGTTGGCTGCGGCCGAGGCCGAGCTGCGGGCACGCATCAACGAGCGCTGGATGCGGGCGGGCGTGACGATGTGGGACCCGGAGTCCACCTACATCGACGTCACTGTGCGGCTGGCGCCGGACGTGACGCTCATGCCCGGCGCCGTGCTGGAGGGCGCCACGAGCATCGGCGAGGGGACGGTCGTCGGGCCGAACTGCCACCTCGTCGACTGCGAGCTCGGCGCCGGCGTCGTCATCAGCAACACGGTGGGGAATCGGGCCGTTCTCGAGGACCAAGTCGTCGTCGGTCCCTTCTCGGTTCTGGAGCCGGGCACTCGGCTGGCGCGGGGCGAGCGAGCGGGGGCATTCTTCGGTGCAGGCCCTCCTTCCGGGGACTAGGCCGAGGACACCGACGAGAGGACTCGAACATGGAGCTGGTGCCGACTCGCCGCCTGGAGCTCGTGACGGGACGTTCACACCCGGAGCTGGCCGAGGAGATCGCCCGGTGTCTCGGTGTCTCCCTCGGCGAGACGAACCTCCGCGAGTTCGCCGACAGCGAGATCCACTGCCGCTACGGGAGCTCGATCCGCGGTGTCGACCTCTTCATCGTCCAGACCCACGCCGCCCCAGTGAACGACTCGATCATGGAGCAGCTCATCATGATCGACGCGGCAAAACGAGCCTCCGCCAAACGCATCATCGCCGTCTGCCCCTACTACGGCTACTCCCGCCAGGACCGCAAGTCCACCGGCCGTGAACCCATCACGGCCAAGCTCGTCGCCGACCTCTTCACGGTGGCGGGAGCCGACCGGGTCGTGAGCGTGGATCTGCACTCGGGGCAGATTCAGGGTTTCTTCAGCGGACCGGTCGACCACCTGACGGCCTCACCCGTCCTGCTCGACTACCTGCGCCGCGAGCAGCCGAAGGACGCCGTCATCGTCGCCCCCGACGCCGGACGGGTGAAGGTGGCCGAGCAGTTCGCCCAGCGCCTCGGCACCGACCTCGCCCTCGTGCACAAGCGCCGGCAGTCGCAGCGGTCCGACCAGGTGGAGGCGACCTCGATCATCGGCGAGGTGGACGGCCGCTGCTGCGTCATCATCGACGACCAGATCGGCACGGCCGGCACCGTGTGCGCGGCCGCCGAGCGCCTCACCGACGAGGGCGCCACCGAGGTGTGGGCGATGGCCACGCACGCCGTCCTCTCCGGCCCGGCGCTGGACCGCCTGAAGGCGGCGCCTATCTCACGGGTCATCGTCACGAACACCCTGCCGCTGCCGCCGGAGCGCCGCATCGACAAGATCGAGGTCATCTCGGTGGCCAAGATCATCGCTGACGCCATCGACGCCGTCTTCGAGGACACCTCGGTCTCGGAGATCTTCGGGGGCCAGAACCTGCTGTAGGGCGGCGGGTCGAGCCGGGGCGGGCCTGCCACACGAAGGTGATCGAGGTTACGTACCGAAACCCGCACCAAAGCGCGATCACCTGCCGCGCCGGCCCCGGCAAGGTGATCGAGGTTACGTACCGAAACCCGCACCAAAGCGCGATCACCTGCGCGCCGGCCCCGGCAAGGTGATCGAGGTTACGTACCGAAACCCGCACCAAAGCGCGATCACCTGGCTCCCCGTGACACACCCGCTCGACATGCTGAACGCATGGACGACGGTGCAATCGCCCGAACGGGCGAGGCGGGCCTCGCAGCGGCGGCGGCCGGGCAGTGGGGGCTCGTGACGAGGACCCAGGCAGTGCGGCTCGGCTGTGACGGTCGGGTGCTGGCGCGGCTGTGCCGGGACGGCCAGCTCGAGCGGGTTGCCCGAGGCGTGTACCGGTTCCTCGCCGTGCCGGACGGCCTCGAGCAGCGCTGCTTGGCCGCCTGCCTGGCCGCCAAGGGCTCCGTCGTCTGCGGCCTCGCCGCCGCCCGGCTCTACGGCTTCGAGCCGGTCGGCGGCCGCGTCGCCGATGGGAGCACGACCGTGGAGGTCCTCGCCGCCGCCCACCGTCACCGACCCGCCGCCGGGACCTACACAGTGCGGTATGCCCGGGCGCTGGCGAAGGCGGACCGGACGACGCGCCACGGAATCCCGGTGACCGCGCCGGCGAGGACGCTCCTCGACGTGGCGCCCGCCGTGACCGCCGAAGTCCTCGAACGGTTCATCGGCCATCTGCTCGCCACGAGGGCGGTCCGGCCAGGCGAGTTGGCGCAGCTGGCCAACAAGCTGCGGAGCGACCGCCCGACGTACTCGAGACCCGGTGCGGCGGCCCTGCGCCGGGCGCTCGAGCGCTCCGGCATGGTCACGGTGCCCGACAGCGTCCTCGAGCACCGGGCCCTTCGGCTCCTACGCGCCGCCGGGCTCCCCGATCCGGAGGCTCAATGGGCGATCCGGGACGCCACGGGCCACCTCGTGGCCAAGCTCGACTTCGCCTGGCCCGCCGAGCGGGTCGGCCTCGAGGTGGACGGCTATCGCTGGCACAGCGACCACGCGGCCTTCGTCCGCGACCGCCAACGCCTCAACCGGCTGCAGGAGCTCGGCTGGCGCGTCTACCAGACGAGCTTCGCCGAGCTCGAAGCCGGCGCCGGCGACCTCCTGCGGCAGGTGCGGACGGCGCTCGGACCCGCCAAGGCCGCAAAGGCCTCCCTCTTCTCCGTCGTCCGCCCCGAGGTCAGGGAGGTGCGGCTCACCAGGGCAACCCCTCGCACGCCGGCCCGGGGCCTCCGCGCGATCGCCTAAGCTTGCAGCACCGCAGGTCGTACCGGTCCCTTGACCAGTCGGCCGGACATTCTCGTCTCCCGAGGAGCTGTCTTTCCCATGGCTGACATCACCCTGGCCGTCGATCCGGCCCGCCCCACCGGCAGTCGCGCGAGCGGGCGGGTGCGCGCCGCCGGCCGTATCCCGGCGGTCATCTACGGCCACGGCATCGAGCCCCTCTCCGTCTCCGTCGACGCCAAGGAGCTACGTCAGGCTCTCGGTGGCGAGGCCGGTTCCCGCGCCCTGCTCCGTCTCGTCACGGGCGACGGCGAGCACCTCGCCATGGCACGGCAGTTGCAGCGCCACCCCGTCCGTCACACCGTCATCCACGTCGACTTCCAGGTCGTCAGTCGCGACGAGGTCATCGGCGCCGAGGTGCCGATCGTCCTCGTGGGCGAGGCGCTCGCCGTCACGAAGAACGACGGGACCGTCGACCAGGAGCTGACCCTCCTGGCCGTGAAGGCGAAGCCTGCCGACCTCCCCCCCAACGTCGAGGTCGACATCTCCGGGCTCGAGATCGGCGACTCCATCCGGGCGGGCGAGATCACGTTGCCCTCCGGCGTCGAGCTGGACGGCGACGCCGACACGCCCGTTGTCGTGGCGCACGCGCCCCGCGCCGTCGTCGAGGAAGAGGAGGCGGAGGCCGGCGAGGAGGCCGAGGCCGGCGGCGAGGCGGCTGCCGGCGAGGCCGAGTCCTCGGACGCCAGCTGAAGCTGCCGCGCCTCCTCGGAGACGCCGCGACGGCGGACCGGCTCGTCGTCGGCCTCGGCAACCCCGGCGCAGAGTTCGCCGGGTCGCGTCACAACATGGGAGCGCTCACGGTCGAGTGCCTGGCCGCCCGCCGGCACGTCCGCCTGCGCCCCGAGCGCGGCACACAGGCCTCGACAGCGGCGGTCCGCGAAGACGGCAAGCTGGTGGTGTTGGCGATTCCTCACACGTACATGAACGACTCCGGGATGTCCGTGCGTCCCCTCGCCAAGCGCTACCTCGGTCCGGAGCCCGGTGAGGGTGAGCGCCTCGTGATCGTGCACGACGAGCTCGACCTCCCCCCCGGCACCGTACGGGTGAAGGACGGCGGCGGCACGGCCGGCCACAACGGCCTGCGCTCGATCGAACAGCACCTCCACCGGCGCGACTTCGTGCGCGTACGCATCGGCATCGGTAAGCCGCCTTCGCCTGCCCGTGGCGTCGACCACGTCCTGCGGCGGCCCGGCAAGGCCGAGAAGGAGCTCCTCGCCGTCTCCGTCGAGGTGGCGGCCGACGCCGTCGAGACGATCGTGTCGGAGGGCGTCGCCGCCGCCATGAACCGTTTCAACACGCGGGTATGACGGCTCCCCTCCTCTCCGGGCTGCCCGGGCTGCTGGCGGGCGAAGCCGTCATGGCCGAGCTGCTCTCCGCCGACGACGCCACCGTCGTCGTGCCCGAGGCGGGCCGCAGCCTCGTGCTGGCGGCCCTCGCCGACCTCGGCCGCGCTCCCGTCATCCTCGTGGCCACGCCAACTCTGCGGGAGGCCGAGCAGCTCGAGCACGACCTCGCCGCCCTCCTCGGGCCTGACCGCGTCGATCTGCTGCCGGCGTGGGAGACCCTGCCGTACGAACGCGTCTCGCCCGGCAGCGAGACGATGGGCCGCCGCCTGCGCGCCATGTGGCGGATGCGGCATGCCCCCGCAGCACCGGAGGGCGGTGAGCCGTCCCCCTCCCGCCTCGTCGTGGCGCCCGTGCGCGCCCTCCTGCAACGACTCGGACCGAAGGTGGAGGACGCCGAGCCCGTCGTTGTCCGGCGCGGCCAGGAGGTCGACCCGGAGGAGCTCGTCAGCCGCCTCGTGAGGGCGGGTTACCGACGCGAGTACCAGGTCGAGCACCGGGGCGAGCTCGCCGTCCGGGGCGGCATCGTCGACGTCTTCCCCTCCACGGAGGATCACGGCATCCGCATCGACCTCTGGGGCGACGAGGTCGAGCGCATCACCGCCTTCGACGTCGGCGACCAACGGTCGGTCGCCGAGATCGAGGAGGCGGAGATCTTCGGCTGCCGCGAGCTCGTGCTCACCGACGACGTGCTCGAGCGCGCCCGCCGGCTCGCCACCGACTCGCCCGTCGCCCGCGACGTCTTCGAGCGCATCGCCGAGGGTGCCCTCTTCGACGGCATGGAATCGTGGCTGCCCTTCCTCTCCGACGAGGACCGCCTCTTCACCGATCTCCTGCCTCCCGAGGCGCGGGTCGTCCTCGTCGAACCCCGGCGGATGCGAGACCGTGCCTCCGAGCTCATCGAAGAAGAAACCGCCCTCACCGAATCCCTCGCCGCCACCTGGTCGGTCACGCCGGCGGTCGCCCTCTCGGCCGAACACGTCGCCCGCCTCCACCTTCCCTTCGACCGGCTGCTCTCGCACACCTCAGCCCGCCTTGCCGCCCTCCTGCCCGTAGCCGACCGCGCCGAGACGACGGCGCTCGAGGCCCGCGCCTGGCCCCCGGTGCTCGGCGACGACGCCGGTCTCGCCCGGCGGCTGGGCGAGCTCGCCCGAGCCGGCTTCCGCGTCGTCGTCTGCGCCGACGGGCGGGGGAGCGCCGAGCGCATGGCCTCCCTCCTCACGGCAGAGGGCGTCGATCTCCGGCTGCACGTCGACGAGGCCGCCGCGCAGGTGGCGCCGGCCCTGCGGCGACCGGGCATCAACATCGTCGTCGTCCAGCTCGACCGGGGCGCCCTCTTGCCTGCCTCGAAGCTGGCGCTCGTGTCCGAGCCGGACATCACCGGCCGCCGCCGGCCCCATCGGGTGGCGAGGCCGCGGGCGAGGGCGGTGGAGGGTTTCTTCGACGATCTCGCCGCCGGCGCCTTCGTCGTCCACTACGTGCACGGCGTCGCCCGCTTCGGGGGTCTCGTCCGTCGCGCCATCGGTGGCTCCGAGCGCGACTACCTCCTGCTCGAGTACCGGGGCGGCGACAAGCTCTACGTGCCGTCGGACCAGATCGACGCCATCACGCCGTATGCGGGCGGGGATCACCCGACGCTCAACCGCCTCGGCGGCAACGAGTGGCAGAAGCAGAAGGCGCGGGTGCGGGCCGCCGTGCGGGAGGTGGCGGCCGAGCTGGTCGCCCTCTACCGGCGGAGGGCCACCGAGCCCGGGCACGCCTTCGCCGCCGACACGCCTTGGCAGGCCGAGCTGGCACAGGCCTTCCCCTATCCCGAGACACCGGACCAGCTGCGTGCCATCGCCGACGTCACGACCGACATGGAGCGGCCGGCGCCCATGGACCGCCTCGTGTGCGGGGACGTCGGCTTCGGCAAGACGGAGGTGGCCGTGCGGGCGGCCTTCAAGGCGGTGCAGGACGGCTACCAGGCGGCCGTCCTCGTCCCGACCACCCTCCTCGCCCACCAGCATTTCCAGACCTTCTCGGAGCGCTACGCCCCCTTCCCCGTGCGCGTCGAGATGCTCTCTCGCTTCCTCACGGCGGCGGAGGCCCGCAAGGTGGTGGACGGCCTCGCCGACGGGTCGGTGGACGTCGTCGTGGGCACGCACCGCCTCCTCGCCGACGACGTCGTCTTCAAGCGCCTGGGGCTGCTCGTGGTGGACGAGGAGCAGCGCTTCGGGGTGAACCACAAGGAGGCGATCAAGCAGATGACCGCCGGCGTTGATGTCCTCACCCTCACGGCGAGCCCCATCCCCCGCACGCTCGAGCTGAGCCTCACGGGCATCCGGGATCTCTCCCTCATCAACACGCCGCCCGTCGAGCGCCAGCCGATCCTCACCTACGTGGGCGAGTACGACGAGCGCGCTGTCGCCGAGGCCATCCGCCGCGAGCTCCTGCGGGAGGGGCAGGTCTTCTACGTGCACAACCGTGTGCAGGACATCGAGAAGGTCGCCCGTGACGTCGGCAATCTCGTGCCGGACGCCCGCGTCGCCATCGCTCACGGCCAGATGGACGAGGGCAGCCTCGAGCAGGTGGTGATCGACTTCTCGGAGGGGCGCTACGACGTGCTCATCTGCACGACGATCATCGAGTCGGGTATCGACATGCCCACTGTCAACACACTCGTGGTCGACCGCGCCGACCTCCTGGGGCTCGGTCAGCTCCACCAGCTGCGCGGCCGGGTCGGGCGCAGCGGGCGGAGGGCGTACGCCTACCTGCTCTTCCCGCCCGACCGCGTCGTCACCGAGCAGGCCTACGAGCGCCTGCGTACGATCGGCGAGCACACCGAGCTCGGGTCGGGCTTCAAGATCGCCATGCGGGACCTCGAGATCCGCGGGGCGGGCAACCTCCTCGGGCGCGACCAGTCCGGCCACATCAGCGCCGTCGGCTACGACCTCTACGTCCGCATGGTCTCCGAGGCGGTCGCCGAGATCAAGGGGGAGCCGATCCGGCTCCCCGCCGAGATCACGATCGACCTGCCCGTGAAGGCGTCCATCCCGCACGGCTACATCGGGAGGGAGGACCTCCGCCTCGAGGCCTACCGGCGGCTCGTCGACGTCACGACGGCGGAGGCCGTCGCCGACATCGCGGCCGAATGGCTCGACCGCTACGGCGTGGCGCCGGCCGAAGCCAGAGCCCTCCTCGCCGTCGGGCGCTTGCGGGTGGAGTGCCTGCGCACGGGAGTGACCGAGGTCACGGCGGCCGCCGCCCGCCCCGGGGCCGGCGGGCTCGGACGGCCGGGCGAGGTCGTCGCCCGCCTGTCGCCCGTCCGCCTCCCCCTCTCGGGGCAGGTACGGCTCAAGCGCATGAACTCCCGCGCCCTCTGGAAGGAGGACACCGCCCAGCTCATCGCGCCGATGCCTGCGGGCATCGACCTCGCCGACCGCCTCGTCGCCTTCCTCGCCGAGCTGCTGCCGCCACCTCCGGCGGGGGAATCGGGCGCCTCGGTGGGAGACGGCGGCCCCGCCGCCGGCGGCGGGCGCTGACCCGGGGCGACTGGCCGCGGCGGCCGGCCGACCCTACGATCGGCGCATCGTGAAGCGTTTCCTCGCCTTTCTCGCCGCCCTCCTTGCCGTCGCCGTCGCCACGGCGGGCTGCAACGCCTCCGTGACGCCACCGGCGGCCACGGTGGGCAGCACGAGCATCTCGGCCTCCGAGCTCAACGCCGCCATGACGAACGTGAAGGGCGATGCCGGCTTCCTCTGCACGAGCTCGGACGGTTCCACGCCCGTGAGCAACGGCGTCGCCGCCGGCACGTGGTCCATGAGCTTCGCCGACGAGGTCCTCAGCCAGCTCGTGAAGTTCGCCGTCCTCGACCAGATGGTGGCGGAGCACCACCTGTCCGTCCCGGCGTCGGACTTCAACCAGGCGAAGGTCGAGACCGAGGCGAGCGTGGAGAACTCCCTGCAGTCCCTCGAGCAGGAGTCCACGCCCGTCACGTGCCCGGGGACACCCGCCTCGATCGTCAATGCCCTCGGGTCCACCTACGGGACGCGGTTCATCGACAATCAGCTGAACCAGGACGCCTACTCGGCCTACTTGGCGGGCACGTCGCTGCAGCCGGTCGCCCTCACGGCGTGGGAGCAGGGCCATCGGGCCATCACGACGGAGTCGTGCACGTCGGTGATCGGCTACAGCACGAAAGCCGCCGCCGTGGCCGCAAAAGCGGCCATCGCCGGCGGGACGAGCTTCGTGGCCGAGGCCGCCAAGTCCACCGAGAACATCGGGGCCGGTGCAGGTGGTGTCATCGGCTGCATCACGCCGGACCAGTTGGCTCCGGCCCTCGGATCCGTCCTGACGAGTCTCGCCATCGGGGCGGTCAGCCAACCGGTCAGCTACAACGGCATCTACCTCCTCTTCACCGTCACGAGCCGGCACCTCGAACCGATCAACGACCTCGTCCTCCACATCGACAGCCTCGAGCAGCAGGCCTTCAACGCCGCCTACGGCAAGGCACTCTCCGGCACGCCCATCGACGTCTCTTCCGTTTACGGCTCCTTCGAGAGCAAGGCGGTGCAGGGCGTCTACACGGTGGCCGTCCTCCCTCCTTCGGACAAGGCCTGCTCGTTCGCCCTCTCGGGCGCCGCCTCCGGCTGCCCGTGAGTGCCGGCGCCGGCACCGGCTGACGGTCGGCTGCCGCACGGCATGGCCGCCACCGCCGGCGACACCCCTGTCATCGTCGTCGTCGGGCTCGGCCCCGCAGGGAGCGACCTCACGACGGCCGCCGCCCTCGGCGTGCTGCGGGCGGCGTCGGAGTCCGGCACGCCCGTCTTCTACCGGACCGCCCGGCATGCGGCGGCCGCCGAGCTGCTCGCCGGCACCGGCGACCGGTCCAACGTCCACACCTTCGACGATCACTACGCCAGGGCGGACACCTTCGAGGCGGTGTACGGCTCCATCGTCTCGACGCTGCTCACCGCCGCCACCGGCTCCTCCGACGGACGTGTCGTCTACGCCGTGCCCGGCTCGCCCTTCGTCGCCGAGCGCACGGTGGAGCTGCTGCGGGGGCGGGCCGGCGAGGAGGGGGCGGCCGTCCGGCTCGAGGTGATCCCCGGGCTCTCGTTCGCCGATCTCGCCTGGGGCCGACTCGGCATCGACCCCGTGGCAGAAGGGGTCCGGCTCGTCGACGGCCTCTCGTTCGCCCGGGCCAGTGCCGGCGACCACGGACCGCTCCTCGTCGCCCAGTGCTGGTCGGCCTCCGTGTTGTCCGACGTGAAGCTCGCCCTGGAGGATCCCGCCCACGACCAGCGGGCGGTCGTCCTCCACCACCTCGGCCTCGGGGACGAGCGGGTCGTGGACGTCGCCTGGGAGGACCTCGACCGGGCGGTGGCTGCCGACCACCTCACGAGCGTCTACATCGCGCGGCTGGCGGCTCCCGTGGCCGGCGAGGTCATGGGCCTCGTCGAGACGGTGGCCACGCTGCGCCAGCAGTGCCCGTGGGACCGCCAGCAGACGCACCAGTCGCTCCTCCGGCACCTCGTCGAGGAGACCTATGAGGCGATCGAAGCCTTGGAGGCCCTCGGCGACGACCCCTCCGAGGCCCCGGCCGAGCGCGTTGCCCACGCCGAGGAGGAGCTCGGCGACCTGCTCTGCCACGTCGTCTTCCACGCCACGCTGGCGCGGGAGGAGGGCCTCTTCGACCTCGCCGACGTCGCCCGCACCATCGACGAGAAGCTGGTCCGGCGCCACCCGCACGTCTTCTCCGACACCGTCGCCGCAACGGCGACCGATGTCGAGGCGAGCTGGGAGCGCAACAAGCGACAGGAGAAGCGCCAGCGCAGCCTTCTCGAGGGCGTCCCCGCCGGCATGCCGTCGCTGGCACGGGCGGCCACGATCGAGCGAAAGCTGGCGAGCGTCGGCCTCGGCTGGAACGCCGGCGCCAGCCCCGGCGCCAACGCCGGCGCCGGCCACAACACCGGCCCCCCCGACGGGCTCAGCGCCTCCGCCACCCCGCCCGACCCAAAGGCCGACGGCGACCAACTGCTCGCCCTCGCCCGGTCCCTCGCCAGCTCCGGCCGCGACCCCGAAGGCCTCTTGCGCCAGGCCATCGACCGCCTCGTCGCCCACGTGGCCGAGCTGGAGGCCTCCGCCGCCGCCCGCGGCATCGATGTCGCCGACCTCCCGGCGGAGCCCTCTGATCACACGTGACAGGCGTCACTTTGGTAACTTCGTTCACACTTTCAACAGGAGGGACCTTGGCGTGACCTCCATCCACGCGCTCACGGCACGAGAAGTCCTCGATTCACGCGGCAATCCCACGGTGGAGGTGTCCTGTCTCCTCGACTCCGGCGCCAGCGGGACCGCCATCGTGCCTTCCGGCGCCTCCACCGGCACGTTCGAGGCAAAAGAGCTGCGCGACGGCGGCGAGCGCTTCGGCGGCAAGGGCGTCCTCACCGCCGTCGGGCACGTCACCGGCGAGATCGCCGAGGCGCTGCGGGGGGCAGACGCCTTCGACCAGCGCGCCGTCGACCACCGGCTCATCGACCTCGACGGCACCCCTGACAAGTCCCGCCTCGGCGCCAACGCCATCGTCGGCGTCTCCGTGGCCGTCGCCAGGGCCGCCGCCGAGGACTGCGGCTTCCCCCTCTACCGCTACATCGGCGGTGTCGACGCCCACGTCCTTCCCGTGCCGCAGATGAACGTACTGAACGGGGGCGTGCACGCCGACAACAACGTCGACTTCCAGGAGTTCATGATCACCCCGGTCGGGGCTGCCTCCTACTCGGAGGCCGTTCGCTGGGGTGCCGAGACGTATCACACCCTGAAGAACGTCCTGCACGAACGGGGCCTTTCCACTTCGGTCGGGGACGAGGGGGGCTTCGCCCCGAATCTCGAGCACAACGAGGACGCTCTCCGCATCCTCGTCGAAGCCATCGAGCGGGCCGGCCGGGTTCCCGGCGACGAGGTCGCCATCGCCCTCGACCCGGCCGCCAGCGAGTTCTGGCACGACGGCGCCTATGTCTTGAGCGGCGAGGGCCGCACGCTCTTACCCGACGAGTTCGTCGCCTACTGGGCCGACATCGTGGATCGCTACCCGATCGTGTCGCTCGAGGACCCCATGGCCGAGCAGGACTGGGACGGCTGGGCCTCCCTGACCGGCGCCCTCGGTGCCAAGACGCAGGTCGTGGGCGACGACATCTTCGTCACGAACGTCGACTGGCTGAAGCGGGGCATCGCCAACGGCGTGGCGAACGCCCTGCTCGTGAAGCTCAACCAGATCGGGACGCTCACCGAGACCCTCCTCGCCGTCGACACGGCCACGCGGGCCGGCTACGCCTCGGTCATCTCGCACCGTTCGGGCGAGACGGAGGACACGACGATCGCCGACCTCGCCGTGGCGACCGGCTGCGGCCAGATCAAGTCGGGCGCCCCGGCGCGCTCCGACCGGGTCTCCAAGTACAACCAGCTCCTTCGCATCGAAGAGGAGCTGGGCTCCTCCGCCTCGTTCCCGGGTCGCTCCGCCTTCTCGTCCTCGGGCTCGGCGCCGTGATCGCCCGGGCGCGGGCGGCTCTCGCCGTCGCCGTCCTCATCGGGCTCGTCATCGTGGCGACGGAATTCCCACTCGGCCAGCTGCTGCACGGCCGCGCCGCCCTGGCGCAGGCAAATGCCCAGCTGAGCGACCTGCAAGCCCAGAACCGGCAGCTCGGAGCCCAAGTCTCGGCCCTGCGCAACCCCTCCACGGTCGCCCGCATCGCCCACGACGAGTACGGCCTCGTCACGAAGGGCGAGCGCTCCATCGTCATCCTGCCGGACTCGGGCGGCGCCCCCTCCGGCCCGCTCAGCAGCGCGAAGGTGCCGACGTCCGACCTCGTGCCGAGCGACGCCATCGTCAGTGGGACGGGCGGGGGGCCGGTGGGGCACCGGGCGGGTTTCTGGTCGAGACTGCTGCAGCGCCTGGAGTTCTGGCACGCCGCTTCCTGACGAGCCGTCCCTGAACGGGCAGGCCCCGTCCGGGGCCGGATATCGTCGCCCCCTATGAGCATTCTCGGCAACCGGGTCTTGCGTCGGGAGGACCCGAAGCTACTGACGGCAGGCGGGACCTACGTCGGCGACCTGGAGCTGCCCGGGGCCCTCACGCTCTCGTTCGTGCGCTCGTCCATCGCCCACGGCCGCATCATCGGCGTCGACGTCGCCGAGGCGAAGGCGGCACCCGGCGTCGTCGCGGTGTACCTCAACGGGGACGTCGGCCTTCCCGCCATGGTCCCGGAGATGGGGATGCTCAACGCCGGCATGACGAGGCCGCTCCTCGCCGACGGCGTCGTCCGCTTCGTGGGCGAGCCCGTCGCACTCGTCGTGGCGGACTCGCCGTCGGCCGCCGCCGACGCCGCCGAGCTGGTGATCGTCGACTACGACCCCCTTCCTCCCGTCGTGAACAGCCTGGACTCGCTCGCGGAGGCGTCGTTCCTCTTCCCCGAGCTCGCCACGAACAACGCTTTCAGCATGCAATTCGGGAAGGACGACGCCTTCTTCGACGGCTGCGAGGTCGTCGTCCGCCAGCGCATCGTCAACCAGCGTGTCGCCCCCTGCCCGCTCGAGCCGCGTGCCGCCGCCGCCCTCGTCGAGGCGGACGGCCGCCTCCTCGTCTACTCGTCGACGCAGACGGCCCACGGGGTGCGAGGCACGCTTGCCACCGCTCTCGGCCTCGAGCCCGACTCGATCCATGTCATCACGCCGGACGTCGGGGGCGGTTTCGGTGCGAAGGCGAGCGTGTACGCCGAGGACATCCTCACCGCCTGGTGCGCACGCCACCTGGACCGGCCCGTGCGCTGGACCGAGACCCGCTCCGAGAGCATGCTCGGCCTCGGGCACGGCCGGGCGCAGGTGCAGGACGTCGGCATGGGGGGCACCCGCGACGGCCGCATCCTCGCCTACAGCATCGACGTCGTACAGGACTCCGGCGCCTACCCGGCCATCGGCGCCATGCTGCCGTTCATGACGCGCACGATGGCGACCGGCGTCTACGACATCGCCCGCTGCGAGTTCAACAGCAACTCCGTCGTGACGAACACCGTGCCCACGGTCGCCTATCGGGGAGCCGGCCGGCCGGAGGCGACGGCCGCCATCGAACGGATCATGGACTGCTACGCCACCGAGATCGGCCTCGACCCTGCCGAGCTCCGCCGGCGCAACCTCGTGTCCGCCGACGCCTTCCCCTACACGACGGCGACGGGGACCGACTACGACTCGGGCGACTACGCGCCGGCGCTCGAGCTCGCCCTCGAGATGGCGGGCTACGACGAGCTGCGGGCTGCTCAGCGAGCCCGGCGAGAGGAGGGCGGCCCCCGCCAGATGGGCATCGGCCTCTCCTGTTACGTCGAGATCACGAACGGCGTCCCCGAAGGCGAGTACGGCGCCGTCGAAGTACGGGCCGACGGGCGGGCCGTCGTCCGCACCGGCACCTCGCCGCACGGCCAGGGCCACCACACGGCGTGGTCCATGCTCGTGTCCGAGCAGCTGGGCATCCCCATGTCAGAGATCGAGGTCATCCACGGCGACACCGATCTCGTGCCCCGCGGCGTCGGCACCTTCGGGAGCCGCTCCCTGCAGTCCGGGGGCGCCGCCGTCCACCAGGCGGCCGCCGAGGTCGTCGACCGGGCGAAGTCGCTCGCCGCCGACCTCTTCGAGGCCGATCCGGCCGACATCGTGCACGACAAGGCGAGCGGCATCTTCCACGTCGCCGGCACCCCCGCCATCTCCCGCGACTGGGGCGAGCTGGCGCAGGCCCTCCTCGAGCGGGAGGGCTCGGCACTCATGGCCGAGGTCGACGTCCCGTTCGGCGGGGCGTCCTACCCCTTCGGCGCCCACGTCGCCATCGTCGAGGTGGACACCGAGACGGGCACGGTCGAGCTCGTGCGCCACATCGCCGTCGACGATGCCGGCCGCATCCTCAACCCCCTCCTCGCCGAGGGGCAGGTGCACGGCGGCATCGCCCAGGGCGCCGCCCAGGCCCTCCTCGAGGAGTTCGCCTACGACGCCGAGGGCAACCCCGTCACGGGCAACTTCGCCGACTACTCGATCATCTCGGCTGCCGAGCTGCCGAGCTTCGAGACCGCCTTCACGGAGACGCCCACCCCGAGGAACCCCCTCGGCTCCAAAGGCATCGGCGAATCCGGCACGATCGGGTCGACGCCCGCCGTGCACAACGCCGTCGTCGATGCCGTCTCCCACCTGGGCGTCCGCCACATCGACATGCCGACGACGCCGGAACGGGTCTGGCAGGCCGTCCAGGCCGCCAAGGCGGCCGGGAACGGCGCAACGGGCGAAGGAGCTCACTGATGGAGATCACCCTCACGGTGAACGGCTCGGACGTCACGGCCGACGTCGAGCCGAGGACGCTGCTCGTGCAGTTCATCCGGGACTCTGCCGGCCTGAAGGGCACGAACGTCGGCTGTGACACGACCTCGTGCGGGGCTTGCACGGTGCTCCTCGACGGCCGCTCCGTCAAGTCCTGCACGGTGCTGGCGGCGCAGGCGGAGGGCTCGAGCGTCACGACGATCGAAGGCCTCGCCGACCCCGACGGCGCCATGCACCCGGTCCAGCAGGCCTTCCACGAGCACCATGGCTTGCAGTGCGGCTACTGCACGCCCGGCATGGTGATGGCGGTGGTCTCGCTCATCGCCGAGCGGGGCGACGCCGAGCTCACCGAGCGCGACATCCGGCTCGGCCTCGAGGGCAACCTCTGCCGCTGTACGGGGTACCACAACATCGTGGAAGCCGCCATGGCCGCCGCCCGCGCCCCGGAGCTGCGGCGATGATCCCCGCCTCCTTCGACTACGTGCGGGCCGACTCCCTCGAGCACGCCCTCGACCTCCTCGGCACCCACGGCGACTCGGCAAAGCTGCTCGCCGGCGGGCATTCGCTCCTCCCCCTCATGAAGTTCCGGCTGGCGACCCCGGAAGTGCTCATCGACATCGGCCGGCTCGCCGGGCTGTCGTACGTGGGCGACGCCGGCGACCACCTCGCCATCGGTGCCCTCACCACCCACGACGAGGTGGCTCGCTCGCCCATCGTCGCCGCCGAGCTCCCCGTGCTGGCGCACGTGGCCGCCCAGATCGGCGACCCCCAGGTGCGCCACCGCGGCACGATCGGCGGATCCCTCGCCCACGGTGACCCCGCCTCCGACCTGCCGGCGGTCGTGCTCGCCCTCGGCGGCACCCTCGTCGCACGCGGGCCGTCGGGCGAGCGCGAGATCGAGGCGGCCTCGTTCCACCGGGGGTTCCTCGAGACGGCGCTGCAGCCGGACGAGGTCCTCACCGAGATCCGGCTGCCGAAGGCCGCCGGTACCGGGTGGGGCTTCGAGAAGGTCACCAAGCGAGCGCAGGACTGGGCCATCGTGGGCGCCGTCGCCGTGCGGCGGAACGGGAATGGCTCCGCCGGGGTGGCGTTGATCAACGTGGGGCCGGTGCCGGCACGGGCATCGTCCGTGGAGGCGGCCCTGGCAGCCGGTTCCGGTGTGGCGGAGGCGTCGGCGCTCGCCGACGAGGGTATCGACGTGACGAGCGACCTGAACGCTTCGGAGGGTTTCCGCCGGCACCTGAGCCACGTGCTCGTGCAGCGAGCGTTGGAGAAGGCCCTCGCCTGAGCGGGGGCACGAGGTAGCAAGGAACGACGATGAAGGAGCTGCTCCCACAGATCGACCAGTGGCTGGCGGAGGGCAAGCGCGTCGCCGTCGCCCGCGTCGTCGGGGTGGATGGATCGAGCCCGCGCGACCCCGGGGCCGCCATGATCGTGAGCGACGCCGGCGAGGTGGCCGGGTCGGTCTCCGGCGGGTGCGTCGAGGGCGCCGTCGTCACCGAAGCCCTCGCCGTCCTCGAGTCGGGCACGGCGAAGGTGTGCACCTTCGGCTACTCCGACGACGAGGCCTTCGCTGTGGGCCTGACGTGCGGCGGCACCGTGCGTGTTCTCGTGGAGCCGCTCGACTGGTGAGCCCGCCGCCCGAGCAGTCCGGCGGCGTCTTCCAGGCGCTCCGGGCCGCTCTCCGTGAGTCGAGGCCGGTGGGGCTCGCCACCGTCACCGCCGTGGACGACCCGGTCGCCGCCAGCTCGGTGGGAGCGAAGCTCCTCGTGCTCCCGCCCCTTCGCGAGGAGAGTGCCGGCAACGACGAACCGGCCGCTGCGTTGGCCGCTGACGCCGCCGTGGAGACGGTCGTCGGGAGCCTCGGCGACGAGGACCTCGACCGAGTCGTCACGCGCGACGTGCTGGCCGCCGTCTCGAGCGGCCTCACGGTCAACCGCCACTACGGGCCCCACGGCGAAGCGCGCCAGATGGAGATCGAGGTCTTCATCGAGGTGTTCGCGGCGCCCCCCCGCCTCATCATCTTCGGTGCTGTCGACTTCACCGCCGCCCTCGCCACCGCCGGCAAGCTCCTCGGCTTCCACGTCGTCGTCTGCGACGCCCGCCCCGTCTTCGCCACGGCGGAGCGCTTCCCGATGGCGGACGAGGTCGTCGTGGAGTGGCCGAACCGGTACCTGCAGCGTGCCGGGCGCGACCTCGGGCCCCGCGATGCTATCTGCGTGCTCACGCACGACACGAAGTTCGACGTGCCGGCCGTCCTCGAGGCGCTCCGGACCGAGGTCGGCTACCTCGGCGCCATGGGATCGCGTCGCACCCACGACAACCGGTGGAAGCGGCTCCTTGAAGCCGGAGCCGACCCCGACGACTTGAAGGCACGTCTCATGAGCCCGATCGGGCTCGACATCGGCGCCCGCACGCCGGAGGAGACGGCGATCGCCATCTGCGCCGAGATCATCGCCCACCGCACGGGAGTCGTCGTGCCGTCGCTCAGTGTCGGCGAGGGACCGATCCATCGACGGTGACGTCGCCAGAGCGACCGTACTTTGTGCCCGGAGGGACGGCCTCGTGTCCGTAGCAGGGGTGATCCTCGCCGCCGGCGCCGCCACGCGCTTCGAGGGCGGCCCGGGCGAGAAGCTGCTGGCGCTGGCGCGGGGTCGGCCCCTCGTGTGCTGGGCCGTGGCGCCGGCGCTGGAGGCCGGCCTGGACGAGGTGATCGTGGTGAGCGGCGCCGCCGACCTTGCCGGCGTCCTCCCGGAGGAGGTGACCGTGCTCCGCAACGACGCCTGGGAGCTCGGGCAGGCGACCTCGCTCGGCGTGGCGCTCGACTGGTGCCAGCGGCAGGGGCACGGCGCCGCCGTCGTCGGCCTCGGCGACAGCCCCGGGCTCACGGCGGCGGCGTGGAGCGCCGTGGCGGCGGCGCCGGGAGGCCCCATCGTCGTCGCGACCTACGGCGGGCGCCGCGGGCACCCCGTTCGGCTCGACGCCGACGTGTGGACGCTGCTGCCCACGAGCGGCGACGAGGGGGCCCGCAATCTCATGTCGAGACGACCCGAACTCGTCGTCGAACTAGCCTGCGAAGGAACAGCCACCGACATCGACACCCGGGAGGACCTCCGAAGATGGAGCTGACGTTCGACTTCGAGGTAGCCGTTCCCGTCGAGCAGGCCTGGGCGGTGCTCACCGACGTGGAGCGCATCGCTCCCTGCCTGCCCGGCGCCGAGTTGCAGGAGGTCGAGGGCGACGAATACCGCGGCGTGGTGAAGGTGAAGGTCGGCCCCATCACGGCCTCCTACAAGGGGGCGGCGCACTTCGTCGAGCAGGACCCCGTCGCCCACCGGGGCGTCCTCAAGGCGGAAGGGCGCGAGACGCGCGGCCAGGGCAACGCCTCGGCCACGATCACGGCGGTCCTGGCGCCTGTCGGCGAGGACCGCACCAAGGTCGAGATCGTCACGGATCTTGCCATCACGGGAAAGGTGGCCCAGTTCGGGCGGGGCATGCTCGCAGAGGTCTCGGGCAAGCTCCTCGAGCAGTTCGTGCGCAACCTCGAGACGATGGTGCTCGATCCCGCCGCCGCCAACGGGGCGTCCTCCGAGGCGCCGAAGGCCGAGCCGACCGCCCCCGCAGCCGCGCCGGAGCCTGCAGCCACGCCGGAGACCGAGGCGGCGAAGCCGGCCGCCAAGGGTGCCACGAAGTCGACGCGCTCGAGGGCCGCCGCCAAGCCGGCGGCAACGGCCGCCGCTTCCGACGGGGCGGCCTCGAAGGAGGAGGCGGAAGAGCCGGAGCCCGAACCGGCGGCGCCCGGGGTGACCGAGCGCCCGGCGGCGACGATCCGCCAAATCCAGTCGGCGCCGGTCGAGCCCGTCGACCTGGGGCGGATCGCCGGCCCGTCACTGGCCAAGCGGCTGCTGCCCTTCGCCAGCATCGCCGGCGCCTTCTTCCTCGCCCGCATCGTGGTGTACGCCCTCCGGCGCCGCAAGCGGTGAGCCCCGGCGACCGTGAGGTGGTCGCGGGGTTGTTGGGGAGGGAGCCGAGGGGTTTCGTCGTGGTCGTGCGGGACCGGGCGGGCGAGCCGGTCGTGATCGGCAACCCGCCCGTGCTGGACGACGGTTCACCGATGCCGACGCGCTACTGGCTCGTGGGGCGTGAGCTGGCCGCCGCCGTCGGCCGGCTCGAGTCGTCTGGTGGGGTCAAGCAGGCGGAAGCCGCCGTCGACCCGCAGGCGCTCCGCCTCGCCCACGAGCGGTATGCGCACGAGCGGGCAACCGAGATGCCGGAGGGATACGAGGGCCCCGTCCCCTCCGGCGGCGTCGGTGGCACCCGGCGAGGTGTGAAGTGCCTGCACGCCCATCTCGCCTGGTACCTCGCCGGTGGGGAGGACCCGGTGGGCCGCTGGGTGGCCGAGCAGCTCGGCGTCGAGCGCGCCGACTACGTGGCGTGCGATGCCTGAGCGGCGGGCCGCGCCAGTGGCGGCCGTCGACTGCGGGACGAATTCCGTGCGCCTGCTCATCGCGGCCGATGACGGCACCACGTGCGACCGCCGCATGCGCATCACCCGGCTCGGGGAGGGCGTCGACCGTATGGGGGAGCTGCAGCCCGCCGCCATCGAGCGCACGCTTGCCGTGCTCGCCGAGTACGGCGACGCCATGGCCGCCGCCGGCGTCGGGTCCCGCATGGCCGTGGCCACCTCCGCCCTGCGTGACGCCGCCAACGCGGCGGCCTTCCTGGACCCGGCGGCCCCACTGCTCGGGACGCGCCCGCAGGTCCTCTCGGGCACGGCGGAGGGGCGTCTCTCCTACCGTGGTGCCACCTCGGAGCTGCCGGCCTCCGGCGGTCCCTACCTCGTCGTCGACGTCGGCGGCGGCTCGACGGAGCTCGTCACCGCCGACGGCGACGCTGTCGAGGCGGTCTCGCTGGACGTCGGTTGCGTACGGGTGACCGAACGCTTCCTTCGCTCCGATCCGCCGGCTCCCGCCCAGCTGGCCGAGGCCGCCGGGGCCGTGTCCGAGCTCCTCCTGGCCGTCCTGTCGGAGCATCCGGCCTTTGCGGGGGCGCGGGCGCTCGTGGGGCTCGCCGGCACCGTCTCGGCCCTGGCGACGCTCTCCCTCGGCCTCGAGTCCTACGACCGCGCCGCCGTGCACCACACCCGCCTCGCCCGCCGGGAGGTGGCAGGGCTCTTCGACCTGCTGGCGTCGCTCGACGTGTCCGGTCGCCGAGCCTTGCGCGGCATGGAGCACGACCGCGCCGACGTCATCGCCGGGGGAACCCTCGTGCTGCTCACCGTCATGGACACCTTCGGCTTCCCCGAGCTCCTCGTCTCGGAGTCCGACATCCTCGACGGAATGGTGGCCGAGCTGCTCGCCGGCTGAGGGCGGCCGTCGCCGGGAGGCCGGCGCCGGGACCGTACTGAGCTGCGAGGGCGACCGTAATGGGCGGGTTTCGAGCGCTTTGGCAACGCGGTAGCCCGAAACCCACCCGCCGGCCTCAGATCTCCCCGCCGCCGAACACGAGCTCGCCGACGCCCCGCACGAAGGACTCCGTGTCTCCGTGCAACCGGTCGGCCCACGCCTTGCCGGAGGCCCCCAGACGCTCGGCGAGGCCGGGCTCGCCGAGCAGGAGGGCGACGGCGTCCGCCATCTCCCCCAGCGTGCGGTACCAGAGGCCGCCGTTGGAGGCGGCGGCGAGCTCGGAGGCCGCCGACGGCTCCGGAACGACGACGGGCGTGCCGAGCCGGAGCGACTCGATCGCCTCGCGGCCGAGCGGGCCGGGTGGGCGGAGGTCGACCGTCACGGCGGCGTGGGCCATGAGGCGCCACAGGTTCATCCGCGTGGCCGGCCAGCTCATCTCCACACCCCGCCCCCTCCCCGTCACCCGCCACCTCCCGGGTTTGACCTCGGCGATGGCAACGTCGCCGAAGACGTGGCGCAGGTAGTCGTGGGGCGGGCACTCGGTCGCCCCATCGGCCCCGTCGAAGCCGGAGATGACGAGCACGTAGCGTCCGAAGTCGGACACCCCGACGACGCCGGCGGAGGTCGCCGAGCCGTTGACCGGCAGCGCGACGGAGAGTCGATGCTGCGCAACGGCGAGGCGAGCGCCCTCGAGGTCCGAGAAGACGCCGGCGGCGTCGAGCGAGGGGGACGATCCCGACACCGCGGCGGGCTGCACCGCTTCGGCGCCTCCGAGCAGCGGCAGGGCCACGAGGCGGGGGCGGCGGGGCGCCCTCGCCACCTCGGCGGCGAGGGCGAGGCTGGCGGCTCCGGCGAGGAGGACGGCGCTGGGCGCCTCCTCGAGGATCACCCCGATCGCCTCCGTCGACGACCCGGAGTAGACGGGAAAGAGACTGTCGTAGTCCTTGCGGAGCGAAGCGCCGGCGGTGGCGTCATCGGACAGGTGGACGATGGCGACGCGGCTGCGGAGGGCGATGGCGCCGGCCACGAGGCGGGTGGCCGCCGCCCGTTCGTCCCACTCCGATCCCCAGCGGTCCGTGACGACGACGACACGGGCTCGCTCGGGCTCGGCGTCGGCGTCCTCGGCGCTCAGCCGCACGCCGACGACGTCCACCACCCCCTCCAGCCCGGTGTCCGGAACTGCTGATCTGACAGTCCGGTTGTCGTCAGCCATGTACCTGGTCGTCGACGTGGCGCGCGAAGTCGACCAGGTCGGAGCGGACGGCGGCGAGGAGGCGCAGCCGGGCGTCCGTTTCTTCGTCGACGCGTTGCGCCATGGCATCGAGCGCCCGCAGGCTCTCGGCGTTGAACTCCTGCATGCGGTCGAACCAGGGCCGCAGGACGGCCATGACCGCCCGGTGCAGGAGGCGCCGGGTGATGCCGAAGCGGCTGCGCAGGGGCGGCGGCGCCAGGAGGGCGCCCATGTCGGAGTGCTCGCGCAGCCAGCGAAGGTGCTCGTTCAGCTGCAGAGGTGACCGGTGCGCTTCGGCGAGGACGGCGTCGAAGGACGCCGTCGGCGCCCACGTCCCGACGGCGACGCCGGCTTGCCGGCGCGCCCTCAGCTCGTCGACGAGTCGCCCAGCATCGACAGGAAGCTCTCCCATCGCTCCTCATCTCCCTCGACCGGCAGGCGGCAGCTGTTGTCGAAACGGCCCAGGCTCCTGTTGTAATACGGGTCCCCGGCCAGCATCACCGTACGCCATCGCTTGCGGAAATAGGCCGCCTCGGTGGGATCCTCGCTGTTGCCCCGGCTCTTCGACTCGTGATGGATGAGCTCGGCGAGCGGTGTGTACACGACGAGGAGCCCGCGCCGGCGTAGCTGCAGGCAGTAGTCGATGTCGTTGAAGGCGACGGGGAAGCGAGCATCGAAGCCCCCCACCGACTCGAAGACGGTACGAGGCGTCATGAGGCAGGCGCCCGTCACGGCGGAGACGTCCCGCGTGAGGGTGGCGAGAGCGAGGTAGCCGGGTTGCGCGGCGCCGATCCCCTGCTGCACGTGGGTCGAGCCGAAGCCGGTCCCGACGAGCACCCCGGCGTGCTGGACGGTGCCGTCCGGGTAGAGGAGCCGGGCCCCCACGGCCCCGACCTCCGGGCGCTCGGCGTGGGCGACCATCTGGGCGAGGAACCCCTCCGAGCGCGCCAGCACGTCGTTGTTGAGGAAGAGGAGGAGCTCGCCGCCGGCATGTCGGGCGGCCTCGTTGTTGATCGCCACCCAGTCGAAGGGCCCCGGCGCCTCGAGGAGGCGGACGCGGTGGTCGCGGGCGAGCTCGCCGAGAAGGGCACGCGTCTCCGGCAGGGCACTGTCGTTGTCGACGAGCAGCAGCTCGAAATCGTCATAGCCCGCCTTCGTGACGAAGGCCCGGTAACAGGCCGCCGTCATGGCCGGTTCGTCGCGAAAGGGGATGACGACGCTCACGAGGCGTCGAGACTGCGGTCTGCGCATCACGTGGTAGGCGGCGGCCACCGTCCGGTGCGGCACGACCTCGCCGACGATGCCCCGCCGGCTCAGGGCTTCCTCGAGGACACCTCGGGCCGCCTCGGGGGCGGTGGGGAGCGGCCCGGCTGCCGCCTCCTGTCCCGGCAGCGCACGGCGGTGGTAGAGCACCTCCGGTACGTGGCCGATCGCCCCGGTCGCCTCGGCGAGGCGAAGGACGAGGTCGTACTGCTCGGCACCGTTGGCACCGCTTCGCCAGCCGCCGGCGTCGGCGAGTAGCCGGCGACGGACGACGAGCGCACCGCCGACGTAGTCGGCGGAGAGGAGGAAGTCCGGTGACCAGTCCGGCTTGAAGAGGGGACGGCTGCGCAGGCCTTCGGCGTCCACCGTGTCCTCGTCGGTGTAGACGACGTCGAGGTCCGGATGCTGCCTGATCGCCTCGCCCACGCGCCCGAGCGCCTGCGGGTGGAGCTCGTCACCGACGGCGAGGAAGACGACGTAGGCGCCGGTGGCGGCGCCGAGGGCGGCGTTGACGGCAGTCGCCGTGCCACCATCGGCCGGTGCCGCCACGATGCGCAGGCGGGGGTCGTCCTGCAGGGGGGCGAGGGCAGCGTCAGCTTCCGGGCCGGCCGTGATGACGAGCAGTTGCCAGGAGGGAGAGTCCTGGGCCGCCACGGAGGCGACGCTGCGGGCGAGGTTCCCCGGTCGCCCGCCGGCCGGGACAACGCTGAACGTCGGTTGGCGGGTCACGGCCGATGCGAGCGGAGCGGGCCGCCCCGTCGGGCGTGGCTGCCTGCCGAAGCGCCGACGGATCGCCGGGTGTCGTGGCGTCTCCTGCGAAGGGCGGCTCACCGACGTGTGGATCGGCTCGCCTCGGGCGAGGAGCCAGGCGTGGTAGCGGGCTTCGTCCTCGGTGGCGTTCATGCAGTAGGGAGGGGGCTTCTCCGGCGGTGGTGTGGGGCTCGACGTCTCGGGGCGGGAGGCGCCCGGCGCCGCGCCGACCTCCTCGACCGTCATCCCCCTCCGAGCCGGGCGGACGGGGCCGGAGTGCCAGAGAGCCCGCCGGGGCTGGGATCCACGGGGCCATGGTACGCGGAGGGGGTCCGGATCTGCCACGATAGGTACGTGACGAGGGCAGACGCGTCGCGCCGGGCGGCATGACCGAATTGACCGCCCCTGGCGTCTCCGCCGAACTGGTAGGGCGCAGAGTCAAGCTGCGCCCGTTGCGCGAGGACGACTACGAATCCTGGCACGAGGTCAGGACGAGGTGCCGCCAGTGGCTGTTGCCCTGGGAGCCCCGGCCGAACAACGCCCCCTACCCGTCGGAGGACCGGACGACCTTCGCCACGCGATGCTCCATCCGCGAGCGCGAGCGCCAGCTCGGTACGGGGTACGCCTTCGGGATCTTCACCGGGTCTCGTTTCGTCGGCGAGGTCAACCTCTCGTCGGTGCAGCGCGGCCCCTTCCAGAACGCCTACGTCGGCTACTGGGTCGACCAGCTGCAGGCCGGGCGGGGATATGTGCCGGAGGCCTCGGTGCTCTTGTTCCGTTTTGCCTTCGAGGATCTCGGCCTTCACCGCTTGCAGATCTCCATCATCCCGAGGAACCGCCCGAGCCGCCGCGTGGCTCAGAAGCTCTGGCTGCGGGGCGAGGGTATCGCCTTGCGTTACTTGGAGATCGACGGCAAGTGGGAGGACCACGTGCGCTACGCCATCACGACCGAGGAGTGGGCGGAACGCCGCGGTCGCTACCTCCGTCAATGGCTGAGCGAGCCGATGACCTTCTGACGTGCTTGGTCGCCGACGGCTCAGGCGTCGGCGTGGCGGACGACGGCGGGGGAATGCTTGAAGAAGGCCTCGACCTCGGCGTCGTAGCGATAGGCCGGGATCTGGTGCCCGATGGCCCGCTTCAGCCGCAGGGCTTCGGCGTACCGCTCGACAGCACCCGCCGAGCTCGTCGAGAACGTGAAGCCGGCGCCCTTCAACCGGCTCGTGTCGATGCCCCGCCCGTAGCGGAGGAGGCTCTCGAGCTCCCCGGGAAGATCGAGCCACCCGAGCCGCAGGAGGGGGGCGGCCGCCTGCCTCGTGAGGACGGGCGAGATCGGCAGGCGCCAGGCGCCGGCGATCCTCGCCACCTCGCTGACGGGGATCTTGCCGTCGCCCGAGACGTTGTAGGTGCCGCCGATCGACTGCAGCACGATCGTCTCGAGGCAGCGGACGACATCGTCCTCGGCCACGAACTGGATCATCGGGTCGAACCCGGCCAGGCACGGCATGACGCCGCGGGCGAGGTTGCGGCTGATGGGGGTGTTGATCTCCTTGCCGAGGACGTTGGCGAAGCGCAGCAGCGAGACGGTGACGCCGGGGTTCTCCTCGGCGAAGTCGCGCACGTAGCTCTCCACCTCGACGAGCGACCGCTCGAGACGTGAGCGGGGCGGTCGCGACCGCGGCGTCTCCTCCGTGAACCAGGCCGGGTCGCTCGGATGGGCGCCGTACACGAGGGAGGACGACTTCACGACGACCTGGCGGACGGACGAGTCGGCCGCCCCGGCGGCCGCCAGCAGGTTCATCGTCCCGATGACGTTGATCTCGTGCAGGGCGCGTCCCGACATCGACGACGAGTCGACGACGAGGAACGTGTGCACGATCGTGTCGACCTGAGTCGCCTCCACGATGCGGGCGAGCAGCGAGTAGCTGCTGTCGGCGCGGACGTACTCGGTCCGCTCGAGCGGCACCGACGGGGTGCCCGTCCCCATCCCGAGGAGCATCTCGACGTCGGGATCCCGCTCGAGGGCGGCGGCGACACGGCCACCCCAGAACGTGTCGAGCCCCGTGAGGAGGATGCGCCGGCCCATCAGCCGAACCAGATGCTGTGGCGGTGCTGGAGCATGTCCCAGACGGCCTCCTGCAGGAGCTGCCGGATGGTCTCCGCCTCGTCCATGACGCGGCCACGCGGGTACTTGGCGAGGCCGGGCGTGACGTCGAAGTGCACCGGCTCGAGCACCCGGAAGCGGAACTTCGCCGGCAGGTACACCATCGACCCGAGCACGGGCCCGAGCAGCAGGTGGTTGGCCGTCACCGGCAGGTAGGGCACCCTGGCGAAGCGGGCGACGGAGGCGGGGAGGCGGTAGACGATGGGCATCGCCTCCTCGGCTCCCACGACGGCGATCGGCACCACGGGCACGCCCGCCCGCATGGCCGTCTCGACGAAACCCCCCCTCCCGAACCGCCTCAACTGGTATCTCTCCGACACCGGCTTGCTCGGGCCTTTCGTCCCTTCGGGGAACGCGAGCACGAGTTGCTCGTGGTCGCGGAGGATGCGGAGGGCGTTGTCCGGGTGGGCCGGGACGCCGCCGGCACGGCTCCATGCCGTCGAGATGCCGGGAATCGTGCGGAAGAAGCTGTCACCGAGGCCGTAGACGGTCCGGCCGAGCTCTGCCTCGATGCCCTGCATGATCATGGGGGCGTCGGGCGGCAGGGCTCCGGCGTGGTTCGCCACGAGGAGCGCCCCGCCCGTGGCCGGGATGTTGGAGAGTCCCTCCCACTCCACCCGGAACCAGGTGCGGTAGAAGAAGCTCCCGAGCCGGCGAGCGGTCCGGCGCCACTGCTCGGAACGGCCCCACTCGTCGACGTCCGAGCGCCGGGCGGGGTCGGCGAGCGGGTCGTCCGCCGCCGGCTCCAGACCGGGGAAGTGGAGCATGCGGGCAACCGTGCCGTCTTGCGAGCCGTCACCGCCGGCTCTGGCGGTTTGCCGTGCCATCGTGATCCCGATCGTACCTGGCCGCCGGGCCAGCAGGCCCGTGGAGGCGTTGGCTACGGCTGTCCGATGCCGACGAAGCCGTTCCAGTACATGGCGTAGTAGCCGACGTTGGTGCCGGTCTGCGCGGCCTGCAGGATCGTCTGCGTCCCGTACGGTCCCGACCCGATGTACATGGCGACGTGGGTGATCGGCCACGGCCCGTCGTCGGCGAACCAGTAGAAGATCAGGTCGCCGGGCTCGATCTGCGCCGGAGCGATGTGCGTCGACTCGGCGTACTGGGCCGTGGCGCCGTGCTCGAGCGAGACGCCCGCCGCCGCCCAGGCGAGCATCGTGAGGCCGGAGCAGTCCACGCCCGAGCGGCTGGCGCCGCCCCAGACGTAGGGGACGCCGATGTAGCTCTCGGCTGCGGCCACGGCGGCCTGCCCTGCCGGGTTCGTCCCGGCCGGCGTGAGTGGCTGGTAGGCCCCCTTGGTCCCACCTGATCCCTGCTGGTTCTGCCGGGCGGCGGCTGCGGCGGCGGCAGCCGCGGCGGCTCGCTCGGCCGCCAACTTGGCCCGAGCGGCCGCCAGGGCGGCGAGGTAACGCTGACGCTCGAGGATGAGCGTCCCGAGCCGTCCCTTCACCTCGGCGAGGATGGTCTCCACGCGCGCTGTCTCGGTCTCGGCGATGGACCGCGCCTTCGCCTCGAGCGAGACGGCGGTGGCGGCCGCCCGTTGCTGCGCCGTCTGCAGGGCGGCCTCGGTCGTCACGCGGTCCTTGGCGATGACGATGGCCGTCTCGGCGTTCTGGAGGTCGTCGCTCACGCTGCCGGCGTAGGCGGCGATGCTGCCTGCATCCGACGCCGTCCCGTCGAGGACGGCGAAGGTGGCGTCGGCGCCGTTGTCGCTCACGTAGGCGTCGACGGCGGCGTTGCGAAGATTGCCCACGGCGACGGTCACGTTGTGCCGCAGGAGCGCCAGCGCCCGCTCGGTGGCATGGAGGCCTCTCTTGTCGTTGGACAGGACGACGGAGTCCTCGTCGTAGGCCTCGGCGGCGATCTGGATCTTGTTCTGGTCGGTCGTCAGCTGGAGAGCGAGGGCGTTGGCTTCCTGCCGAAGGTGGTCGATCTGCCCGGGCGTGGGGGCGCCGGCCGCCGCCGCCGTCCCACCGGTGCCGAGGACGGCGAGAGAACCCGCCGTCATGACCACGGCGACGCCAATTGCCGCCGTTCTGCTCGCCCACCGCCGCCAGCGCATCACTGTCAACTTTGGCCACACGAACAACAAAAGTCAACTCGTACCACGTTCGTAACAGAAGCCCCGCCGGAGGCTCCCGCCCAGCGTCGCCGATGCGGCAGCTCACGCAACCGGCCAGCCTCCGGCATGCTTGGATCTCCTCCGAGGTCCCGCCGGGGACGTAGCCCAACGGCAGAGGCAGGGCGCTTAAAACGCCTCCAGTGAGGGTTCGAGTCCCTCCGTCCCCACGGTCGTTGCGAATTCGACATCGAAACGTCGAGCTTCTAGAGAAGGCGGTGATGAAGAAACGACGGCCCTGCGCTCTACTCCGCTTGCGCTCGGCTCGCACGCACAAGGTGAATGACTGCTCCGAGAGCCGGACTCAGCCCCCGTAGGCGAGCAACACGAATGAGGCCGGCGCCCCGGAGGTGGTGGAGGTCTGGATCGCCACGGCGTAGCAACTCGTGTCACTCGGGCAGGTGATGTCCAGCACCACCAGAACTCCCTGCGGCAGTTGCTGGACCTGCCACGTCTGGCCGTCATCTGAGCTCGACGCCACGATGCCCTCGGCACCAGGACCGAGTTTGACCGCGATCGGCCCTCCCGAGCCATCCGATCCGCCGGAGCCGACCCGCACCATGCCAGCCGCCCAGCATTGCGCGGCAGTCGGGCAGGAGAGTCCGGTCACGAACGCCGCTGGCAAGCCTGAGGCAGCGGCCTCGGACCACGATTGGCCTCCGTCGGTCGAGGCGAGGATCTGGCTCGAGGACCCGTCGTCACCGAAGAAGCTGGCGACGCAATCGGTCGTGTCGGCGCACGAGACCTTCCCCAGTGGGCCGAGGCCCGCCGGGACGCTCGCCGCTGCCCAGGTCGCCCCACCGTCGGAGCTGTAGAGGACCGTGCCGGGCGGAATCGTCGAGCTCCCGTCGGGCGACTGGGAGAAGCCGCTCGCTACGCAAAGCTCGCCTGACACGCACTGCAGCCCGGTCGGCACGAAGTCCGGTGGCAGGACGGATTCGGTCCACGTTGCGCCTCCGTCGTTGGTGACGAAGGCCACAGCAGCTCCGGGCTGGTCGGCCGGATCGGAAGCGACAGCGACGCAGGACTCGGAAGTAGTGCAGGCGAGAACCGTGACGCCGATGGACGAAGTGAGCTGGCTCGGTCCCGCCACCGACGCCCAGGCGCCCCCGCCGTCGCTCGTCTCGAGGAAGGTCGCGTTGCCTGACGGGTCGATCCCGAGCGTGGCGCACGTCTCGGCGTCCACGCAGGCGAGTGGGGTGGCATCGGACAAGGTGACCGGCAGGGTCGACTGCTGCCAGCTGCTGCCGCCGTCATGAGTGACCTCGACGTTGCTGTAGGAACCCGGGTCGCCTGGCTGAAGGTTGTCGGCGTAGCACGTCGTCGTAGTCGGACAGGCGAGGAACAGACCCGGCTCGTATCCCGTCCCCGACACCGTCCGCCACGCCGGTGTGATATCGCCGACGAGCCGCCACTTGGGCGCGGCGACCGGACCTGTCGTGGTCCGGCGACCCGTTGTTGCCCTGCTCGAGCCCGAGAGCTTCGAGTGGCCAGGAGGTAGCACAGCGAGCCCAGCCACGACCACGAGCACGGCGGCGACGCCCGCAATGGTGGCGACGAGTGCGCGTCGGTAGCCGCTTGGCGCGTGGCGCCCGAGCACGATGGGTTCGAGCCGTTCGAGGTCCGCCTCGCCCGGCACTATGAGCTCAGCCAGAGGGCCAGAGGGGCTGGCCATGATGTCTTCGAGGAGCTCATCGAAGACCGGATCAGCCGACACTGCCTCCAGCTCGCCCAGGCGAACCGGATCCAGGGTGCGCAGCTGCCGGTGGGTGTTGTTCATCGTCTCATGCCTCCCTCGGCATCTCGGTTGGGACTCGTTCTCGTACGTGCGAATGTCGCGAGGGGCCCTGTTGTTTCGTGACGAGCCCAAGCTGCTCCATCTCGGCGATCAGGCGGGCCCGGGCCCGGTGCAGCCGGATGCGTGCGGCGATCGGCGAGCAGCCGAGCAAGCGAGCGAGCTCCGCCGAGCCGAGGCCCTCCCAGCCGACCAGCATCAGGATCTCCCTGTCGTCCTCGGCGAGGTGCTGGAGAGCCCGGGTCGCCAGCATGGCGTCCGCGCCGACGTCTAGGGGGTCGCGGACGGCCGCGCTGAGCTCGGCGCCCATCCGTTGCGTGAGCTCGATTCGACGCCCCGCTCGGCGCATGTGATTGGCGATCACGCGACGACACGTCGCGTAGAGCCAGAGCAGGCTGGTCTCGTCGTCAGGCACGGCGTCGAGTCGTCGCCACGCGATGAACAACGTCTCGGCGACGACGTCGGCCGCATCCTCGGGCGAGCGCGTGCGGCGCAGAGCGTAGGCGAGCAGGCGAGGGCGAACTCGCCCGTACAGGGCTCGAAAGCGCCGCTCGCGCTCGTCCTCAGTCATGCAGCTCCGTTCCGGCGTAGGCGGTCCTGAAGCTATCTATGTCGAAGCAAGGTCGTGTGTTTCAGGGCCATCTGGATCGGCGGCATGCGGTGACCTTGTTCTGGCTCATCGGCGCTCGCGCCAGAACGATCCATCTGCGCTGATATCGCTTTAGAGAGAGGCGCCGGAGAGTTGTCGCCGCGCCAGATAACGACGGCTCCGCGTGCTGCCGGTCTGTAAAACCTTGACGAAACTCCTGCTCAGGCGCATATAGGACAGTAATGCTCTCGTCAGGCAAGGTCTCGGCCTGACCATCCCGGGGCTTCACGCGGCCTTGGCCAAGGCAAGGAGACCCTCCAGAACGGGGTTGAGAGCCCGGTTTGAATAAACCGCGATCATCTCCACACTGAGGCCTTGCCGCTAGGGCAGGCGCCGGCGCACCCACCACACACAACCCGCGGCGAGGGCGGCGGCAAGTGCGACGAAGATGGCGGCCTCGGACCGCTGCAGCGGCCAGTAGCGGCTGGGCGGCTGGTAGGCGACAACTTGCTGCAGGTGGAAGCTGTCGATGCAGCGCTGGAGGGCGGCCTGCGTCGCCGGGGTGCCGTGTGAGTGGGGCACGCCGGCGGACACGGGGATCCGGTTCGGGCACCGACCGACGCCGGTGAAGACCGCCGTACCGTTGCCCTTCACGTAGAAACCACCCAAGGCACCGTTCGGACCGATCCCCCCGTTCGCACCTACGACCCTCCCCGTGCCAGTCACGATCTGATTCGAGACCGGCCAGTCGTTGGCCTGCGGAGGCCCGATGGTGGCCTCGGTTCCGGTGGCGGTGACCTGGAGGCGGAAGGGCAAGCTCACCCTCAGTGGCGCAAACAGGTTCGGCCTGATGTACTCGGACACCAGGTAACGCGTGCCCGCGTAGCCCGCGATCGTGGCCGCCATCGCAACGAGCGTGCGGCGCGCGAGGGCGCCGAGGAACGCGCCGAGCGCGACGGCGAACATGGCGTAGGCGACCGGCACCACGTCGCGCCCGTCGAAGTTGCGCCATAGGCCGTTGTTGGCCAGGTCGAGCGGGCGCTGCCACCACGTCACCGCAGTGGTGAGCAACGCCATGAGCACCGCGGTGGCGAGCGTGACCAACGTCAGCCGCGTCACGATCCAGCGCCTCCTCGTGACGCTCTGGGTCCAGGCGAGCCGGTAGGTGCCCGCCTCGAGCTCCCGGGCGATGAACGGCGCGCCCAGGAAGATGCCGAAGAGGACCGGCGCAAGGATCGTCAAGGTCGAGCACAGGTGGGCCAGCTGCGAGTCGAGCCCTTGGAAGTGGGTCGTGACCGCCAAGCAGTCGCCGTGCGCAGCGCAGGGGATCACCAGGGAGTCGTAGACGTTGAGGAGGTGTGGTCCGGTCAGGGCGAGCGCGACGAGGACCCCCAAGACCCCGAGCGCAGCGACGGCCGCCGGGGTGCGCAGCTGGCGCCAGGCGAGCCAGGTCATGGCGCCACTGGGGCCGTGAGGGGGTCCTGGCGGACGGCGCCCTGGCCCATGTAGGCGAGCACAAGGTCCTCAAGATCGACCGACTCGATGACCCATCCGGGCTCGACGACGGGGCCGTCGCTTCGAACCACGAGCAGTCGCTGGCGCTCGGTGACGGAGGCCGCGATCACCGTCTGGTTCTCCGGCGCGACGTCGTCGGCGGACCGGGTGCCGACGAGCCGATGGTGGACGCCCAGCAGCTCGTCGATCTCCCCGGCCACCCGGACGCGGGAGTCCACGAGCACGATGAGGAAGTCGCACACGCGCTCGATGTCGCTCACGAGGTGCGACGAGAGCACGATGCTTACGTCCTGGCCCGACACCGTCGACATCAGCAGCCCGAGGAACTCGCGGCGCGCCAGCGGGTCAAGGCTCGCCACGGGCTCGTCGAGCAGGAGCAACTCGGGGCGCTTGGCGAGCGCAATCGTGAGGGACAGCTGGGCGCGCTGGCCGCCCGAGAGCCTGCCCGTCCGCTGGCGCGGATTGAATCCGAGCTCGGCGAGTCGTGCGTGCGCCGCCGCCGCATCCCACCTGGGGTTGCAGTGCGCGCCGAGCCGCAGGTGGTCCTCGACGGACAGCCACGGGTAGAGGGCCGCGTCCTGCGGGACGAAGCCCACGCGGGAGAGCTGGGTGGCGTCGCACGCGGGCCGCTCACCGAGCACCTCGATCGAGCCGGCGCTCGGCGAGAGCAGCCCGGCGGCGAGGTTGAGCAGTGTGGACTTGCCGGCGCCGTTGGGGCCGACGAGGCCGACGACGTGGCCACGCGGGATGCGCAGCGAGCACTCCTCGAGCGCCCAGCGGCGCAGGTAGCGCTTGCCGAGACGCACCGTCTCGAGTGCCGCGTCGCTCATGACCCTACGTAGCGGGCGGTCCGAAAGGCGTCCCGGAACAGCGCTTCGATGGACTCCTCGTCGAGACCCGCTGCCCGCGCCCGAACGAGCCACTGCTCGAGGTCGTGGCGGATCGGCCCGAGCGATGCGAGGACCTCGGCGCTCGTCGTGGCGGTCACGAAGGTGCCGACGCCGGCCCGGGCGGCCACGAGGCCTTGGTGCTCGAGCTCGCGGTATGCCTTGAACACCGTGTTCGGGTTGATCGCGATGCGGGTCACGACCTCTCGGACCGTCGGCAGTTGGTCGCCGGCGCGCAGTGTGCCGAGCTTGAGGGCGCGGCGAACCTGGTGGACAAGCTGGAGGTACGGGGCGATGCCCGACTTCGCATCCAGGTAGAACTCGATGACGCTTTCATTAGGCACCTAGGTAACTATAGATAGAGGCAATGACGCTGTCAACGAGGGCGGCCTGGCGTCGACCTCGGTCGACGACGATGTGGGCGAATCACGGTGCCCATCCCTGTGCCGGTCGGGGGAGACCTGTCCTACGGTGAGACCGTGTCGGTTGGAGCGAGCTTCGACGCCGGCTACCGCCGGCGGCGCGCGAGCGACCTCCACCGGTCGCTCTTCGGCGATGGGCTCCCGCCCCACGCCGAGCCTTTCTCGTTCGTGCCTGCTGAGGGTCTCCGCCTGGTGTCGCAACTTCTCGACTTGCGGACGAGCGAGTTGCTCGTTGATCTCGGCTGCGGACGGGCCGGTCCGAGCATGTGGATGGCGGACCAACAGCAGGCATCACTCGTCGGGGTGGACGCCTCGCGAAGTGGGATCGCTCGGCGCGACAGCTTTGGAGGTCGAGGTCTCCGTCGAGCAGCCCGCCTGGCTCGCCCGGCAACTGGCGATCTACCGACGGGCGAAGGAGGCACGCGCTGCCTACCCGGAGGACTCGGCCATCGACGATCTGGCCGAAGAACGAAAAGGTGAGCGCTGGGAGCGCTTGAAGGACCAGACACGGCGCGTCCGCGTGGCGGCTCGCCGCCGGGTCTGATGGGAGGGGCGAAACCAGCGCCACACCTCTCAGGAAGCCAACGGAATGCCCCTGGAAAATGTTCTGTCTCGCATGGAAGACTGCCTCCCAGTCCGAAGCCGATCGGGGGGTGGGGGTTCATGGGCAGGAACGGTCACGACGCGTTCGCGAGCGGCACGGCACCGGAAGGTGCGGGCGCCCTCGGTGCGACGAGGGCCCGGAGCCGCCGACCGAGATTGTTCGGCGCCGCCGTGATGATCATGCTCGGAGCTCTGGTGGCCGGCGCGACGTCGCTCGGCGCCGCCTCGGCGGCGGCACCGACGCCGCACGCCGCTGCCGCCTTGCCGAAGCCGGGGCAGTGGATCGTGCTCAGCACGGCCACCACCGTCTCCCCCGGAGGTAATCCGACCGTCTGGCTTGGCCCCGACAACCGCGCCTGGATTCTGTGGCACCGTTCGGCCGGCACGCTGCAGACTTACGAGCTCGCCATCATCGGAAAGGACGGCGGCATCTCCACGAAGCCCGCCGACATCTTCACCGGCGCCCACTGGGGATCATTGTCGCAGCAGCCGGTGTTCGTTTCGAACGGCTCGACACCGATGCTCGTCTTCAGCGGTGGGCGCGGGTCCGTGGGCCCATACTCCCAAGGCTGTGTCGTCGGTGCCGTGCCTGCCTCGCCCAGCTGGAAGCTCGAGACCTGGTCGCTGTCGGCCAATTGCCTGAATCCGATCTCGGCGGCGGCCGTCGGTAAGAAGGGTGTGCTCTCCGCCATCTGGCCGGGCTACGGCAGCAGCCACGAGGCCCTCTACCGCGTCGGCGTCTCGCCCACGATCCCGGCTACGGGCCTGGACGGCAAGATCAACACGACCGGCGCCACGGGTCCCGCCGGCGAGGCGGCCGACGATGCGGGCAACGGCGACTTCTACGGGGGCTGGGCGCAGTTCTTCTCGTCGCCGTCAAAGGACGACGGCATCTACGTGAAGAACCTCAGCACGAACGGGCCTGTCATCAAGGCACCGGGCACGGGGACGAACTCGTCGAACACGGCCGGCTTCTCCGCCCTTTCCATGGCGAGCTCCAACACCCACCCGGGCGTGTTCATGGCCTACTGCTCGAATGCTTCCCCGTGCAAGGTGCAGTTCTGGAAGATCGGCAGCAAGACGGCACTCACGCCGCCGCAATCGGCCGACCCCTACACCGAGGCCGTCTCCGCCGGACCCGACGGTCGCATGTGGATCGCCTGGTACAACGAGAGCAACAGCAAGGTCTACGTCGTGCGCACGAACAAGGCCGACAACCGCCTCGGACCGGTGCAGGTGTACTCGACCCCGTGCTTCGAGCATGGCTTCGTCTCGCTGAGCTCCGGCAGCTGGGGCCGGCTCGACATCGCTCTCGTCTGTTACCCCAACACGGGCCCGGCCAGCGCGGTCCTCGCCACCCAGTCGATCGTCCCTCTCTCGGTCAGCCCGGGCAAGGTGACGATCAAGAACACGAGCTCGAACGCCGTCACCTTCAAGGTCACCGATGTCGGTGACGGGGTCCCGGGCGCAGTCGTGAAGGTCGACGGCCACACCGCCAAGACGAGCACGACGGGCACCGCCACGATCTCCTTCCCGAAGGGGTCCAAGACGGGCACGTTCACGGTCACCGTGACGGCTCTGAACTATGTCACCGCCCACGCCAAGATCGCGATCGTGAAGTGATCCCGTCGAAGGCTCCGGGTGGGTGAGGCCCCGCGCGGGGGATCATGAACGTTCGCCAGGAGGGTGAGTGTGGCTGAAGATCCCGAACGGAAAGCCGACGACGACATGCTGCGGGACTTTCTGCGCCGTCAGCGGGAATCGGTACTGGCGATCGTGGCAGGACTGGACGAGGCGGACTGGCACCGGTCGATCGTGCCGACCGGCTGGACGCCGGCCGGGCTCGTCGAGCACCTGGGCGGCGCCGAGTGGCACTGGTTCCAGGGCGTCGTGGCGGGCAAACAACCCGAGTTGCCAGGCGACCTCGAGGAGGATCGGGCGCCGTACGACCCCCTCACCGTGGTCTTCAGCACCGACGAGCCCTCGTCGGAAGTCGTCGCCTTCTACCGCGACCAGTGCGCTGAGTCCGAGGCGGTGCTGGCGACGACCCCGCTCTCGGCTGCGCCACTGGGCAGGCACGGGTTTGGTGACGAGCCACCGAACGTGCGTTGGGTCGTGCTGCACATGATCGAGGAGACGGCGCGGCACGCCGGGCATTTGGACATCGCGAGGGAGCTGCTCGATGGCTCGGCCCGGCTGGGCGGTCACTGACGCTCTCTGATTCCCTCTGACTGCCGAGTCGGGTCGTAGCCGGCGGCAGCCCTGCCCGGAACGGCCGATGGGCGATGCTCCGTGCGGGCCGAGCTCAGCCGCCCCGGCTCGTCTCCCTCGACCAGGCGGAGCCATGCCACCTTTGGTGAGCACGAGCGCCTCGTCCTGGCCCGATCCGCGTGACCTCATCGTCTGGCAGGACGGGCGCTTGACCGCCCTGACCGATCCCGTCGCGCCCGGATCGTTTTCCGTCGGGTCGTAAAGCCACACAGCTCGGTGGCGCTACTGGACCGTGGGTCCACGGCCGCCGCCGTCCCCGGCGCTGCTTGCGGACAAACCACAAAACCGGAGGTTGATTGTCAGGTAGGCGCAATGTCAGCTTGAGGAAGCGGGAGGAAGACTCTCATCACCATGGCCCGTCCAGGCGCGAGGGAGCGATCGCCCGCAGCGTCGGAAGAGCGGGCAAACAGACCCACGAGGTTCGCCGCCGAGGTCAGTCGACGAACCGCTCGATGGGTGGAGCACGACGCTGATCGAAGCGGACAACAGAGGGGGTACTGGTGAATCGTCAGCAGAGGAACGTGGCTCGCGCCGTGAGGTCGCGGGTGGCTTGGCTGGCGCTGGTCTTCGCTGGAGCCCTCGTGCTCTCGGCGTGTGCCAACACCGGACTCCCCTCGAAGACCTCGGGCAGCAAGCCGGTCAACGGCGGGGTGGTCACGTTCGCCAACCAGACGGGCGATACGTTCAGCTGGCTCCTGCCGCTGCCGAACTCGAGCGGCCTCAACACCTACGACCAGGACGTCGAGCACGCCCTCTGGCGCCCCCTCTACTTCCCGGGACTCGGCGCCACGCCGGATATCGACGAGGAGTCGAGCCTCGCCGAGCCGCCCGTGTGGTCGGACAATGACTCCACGGTGTCGATCACGCTGAAGCCGAACCTCAAGTGGTCGGACGGGACTCCCGTGACGACCCGGGACATCAAGTTCTTCTTCAACCTGTACTCCGCCAACAAGGCGCAAATCTCGTATTACGTGGCGGGGCAGCTTCCGGACAACATCAAGAGCATCGACTACGTGAGCAGCAGCACGTTCGTGCTTCACCTGACGCACTCCTACAGCGAGCAGTGGTTCGACGACAACCAGTTGACGATCGTCACCCCCTTGCCCCAGCAGGCCTGGGACAAGGAGAGTCAGACCGGGAGCGTGGGCAACTACGACCTGACCCCGTCCGGCGCCCAGAAGGTGTTCACCTACCTGACGGACCAGTCGAAGTCGCTGTCAACCTATGCCAGCAACCCGATCTGGAAGGTCGTCGACGGGCCGTGGCTGCTCACGAACTACAACGCGACGACGTCGCGGACCGTGCTCACGGCGAACCCCAAGTTCACAGGCCCCTACAAGGCTCGTCTCCACCAGGTGATCATCGAGAACTTCCCGAGCCCGACCGCCGAGATCTCAGCGCTCCGGGCAGGGACGCTCGACTACGGCTGGATACCGATCGACGACTACACCGGTCTGAGCGGCTACTTCACGAGCCATGGTTACACCGTGCAGCCGTGGGCCCCGCAAGAGGCGCAGTGGGCGCCGCTCGACTATTCGAGCCCGACATATGGGCCGTTGTTCAAGCAGCTGTACATCCGTCAGGCGCTGCAGCACCTGGTCAACGAGCCGCTGTACATGACCGCGACGCTCCACAATCTCGGTCAGTACACATACGGCCCCGTTCCCAACCTACCCGGCTCGCCCTTTGTCAGCCCGCAGGAGAAAACGGACCCCGATCCCTACTCGACAAGCGCAGCTCGAAGCGTGCTCGAAGCGCATGGGTGGCAGGAGAAGAGCGGTGTGATGACCTGCACGCGGGCGGGCAGCGGGTCGACGGACTGCGGTTCGGGCATCGCCGCGGGCCGCACCCTCGTGGTCCCTCTCTCGTACTCCTCCGGCTACGACGAGCTGACCGCACAGGTCGAGGCGTACAAGACGGCAGCGGCATCGGTCGGCGTTGACATCACCCTTGATCCCGAGACGACGAACACGCTCTTCAGCAAGGACGGGGTTTGCCCCGCCTCGCCGCCGTGCAACTGGGGGATGGAGCTGTACTCCGTGTACTTCTGGTCCTACGGCGACCCGGTCGTCGAGCCGACTGGTGAGGGGCTCTTTGTCACGGGCAACTACTGGGGAGGCGGTTACTCTTCGCCCACCGCCAACAGCCTGATCAACGCGACCGAGACAAAGACGGGGCTGTCCTACCTCTACGACTACGAGAACTACATCTCCAGCCAAGTCGTGGGAGTCTGGTGGCCGACGGAGGACTCACAGAATCTCGGTCGTCGCCAACAACCTCAAGGGCTGGTCACCGCAGCAGGTCTTCACGAACCCCAGGTGGGAGCAGTGGTACTTCGTACATTGACTCGGGTGAGCGCACCGTGTCGGGGCGCTGGTGCTTCGTCTTGATCCGGTGGGCGCGGGCCGTTGCACTCGGGCCGCCCCACGTTGCCGGCTGACGCCTACTGACCCCCCACACGAAGCTGCCCGAAACCTGTGATCGGTTACATCGTTCGCCGGCTGCTCGACAGTCTCCTCGTCGTCTTGATCGTCACGCTGTTCGTCTTCCTCCTCCTCCATGCCCTGCCGGGCGGGATCGTCCGGTCGCAGCTCGGGCTCAAGGCGACTCCCGTTGAGATTCGCGCTCTCGAGCAACAGGAGGGTCTCCTTCGTCCGCTCCCGGAGCAATATTTCCTGTGGATCGGCAATCTGATCCACGGGAACCTCGGGTTCTCGTACAAGCTCAACCAACCAGTGGGCTCGCTGCTGCGCGAGTACGTTCCACGAACGCTGTTGCTCGTTGGCTCTTCGCTGGCGATCTCGCTGGCGATCGCCCTGCCGGTGGGGCTGTGGCAGGGAAAGCGCCGCAACCGGTTCGACGATCGGGCGCTCACCGCGATCATGATGACCTTCTATTCGATGCCGAGCTTTCTGCTCGGGGTCGTCTTGATCGTCGTGTTGAACATCTGGCTGCCGGCGTTCCCGGCGACGGCAGAGGCGTTCGGAACTGGGTACCAGGCCGACATCGCCGGCTTGGTACTGCCCGTGATGACGCTGGCGCTGGCGGGGATCAGCTATTTCAGCCGGTACATGCGGTCTGCCGTCATCGACAACCTCCTGGAGGACTACGTCCGGACGGCATATGCGAAGGGCAACTCCGGCAGGAGGGTCCTCCTCCGTCACGTCCTGAGGAACTCGCTCCTCGGAACCGTCACACTCGTCGGGCTGGCCATTCCTTACGTGCTCTCAGGATCACTCGTCGTCGAAGCGCTCTTCGACTTTCCCGGAGTCGGGCTCCTGTTTTACAACGCCGCGCAGGATCGCGACTACCCGGTGCTGCTCGGCGTGCTCCTCGTCATCACCGTCGCGACCGTGCTCGGCAACCTGATGGCCGACGTCGCTTACGGGGTCCTCGACCCTCGCGTCAGGTACTAGGAGCCTTCGCGTGACGGTCGGTGAATTCTTCGACGCGGTTGGCACCGAGGAGCTCGACTTGGCTCGCGCAGGCAAGAGGGCGGCTGTCGTACGCCTGCTGCGGAGCACCGTCAGCGCAGCCAACCAGCACAAACTGACCGCAGCGAGTGCCATCGTGCTCATCGGGATCTGTCTGTTCTGTTTCGTCGGGCCGCTCATCTATCAGACGAATCAGACGAGCGTGAACCTGCTCCTTGCCAATCAGCCGCCCTCCCTGCACCATCTGCTCGGAACGAGTCCGGAAGGGCTCGACGAGCTCGGACGCCTCATGGTCGGAGGACAGAGCACACTCGAGGTTGGCTTCGCAGTCGGTCTTCTGGCGTCCGCCTTCGGCCTCGTCTGGGGGCTCCTAGCTGGATTCACCGGTGGCTGGGTCGACTCCGTGATGATGCGCGTCGTGGACGCCCTGTTGTCGATCCCCTTTCTGTTCTTGGTCGTGGTGCTGGCGTCCTTCATCCAGGCGACGCTGCTCCTCATCATCCTCGTACTGAGTGCTGCGAGCTGGCTGTCGATGGCTCGGCTCGTCCGAGGCGAGACGTTGTCCTTGCGGACCCGGGAGTACGTCCAGGCCGCGCGCGGTCTCGGAGCGAGCCCGAGCCGGCTGATGTTCCGGCACATCGCGCCAAACGTGCTCGGAACGGTGATGGTCAATGCGACGCTCAAGGTTGCCGACGCCGTCCTGGCCTTCGCCGCCATCAGCTATCTCGGCCTCGGGCTGCCACCGCCCGCCACCAACTGGGGGCTCCTGGTCGCCGGCGGGGTCAACAACCTCTTCGACGGGTTCTGGTGGCAGTTGTGGCCGGCCGGGGTGTTGATCGTGGTCACCGTGGGAACCGTGAACATGCTCGGTGACGCGCTGCGGGATCTCGTGGAGAAGCGGCTCCGCCAGCGGTAGGAGCTACGTCTTACTTAGCCTCGATCCACCGATTGACTTCGGCCGATCGTCTGCATGGCGCTGATCGTCCTGCGCGGGCGCTGACCGCCGGGCAGGGGGTCCCGGGCGCTCCTGCGGCCGCACAGCGAGCGCGTGAGGTGAAGGCTCGATGTTCGAATGTCAGCTGTCAGCGCATGGGTGCTCGTCTGCGGCTGCGCCTGTCCGCCCGTGCCGGTCAGCCCGGGGCGTAATCGAGGTGTCGGAGTCGCTCGAGTGCCCCGATGAACGATGTCGCCCATGGCCAGTGCGCGGGCATGCGCAGCATCGTCCGGCCGGCTCGGTTCACGAGCCTGCCCGGCGCGGCGAAGTAGCGGGTGCGGATCGTCCGGCTGACGGTCAAGGTGTCCTCGGCGACGATGCCGCCGAGGAGGGCGCACCAGCGGACGAGGTCGTGGGCGAGCACGGCGCAGCACAGCCAGGCGGAGTTGGCGAAGAAGTGCCCGGAGGGGACGTGGTCCATCCCAGCACCTTCTTTGAGGTCGCGGATGGCGAGCTCGACTTGGGCGTGGTACCTGTGGAACTGATCGAGGGTGACGGCATCTCCCTCCAAGTCGGTGAGGAAGGCGAAGTGCCGCCAGTCCGGCCAGAGCTTGAGCTGCGGGCCGGCGAGGCGGGTGCGACGCACGATGAGGCGCCGGCCCTTGTAGGTGGTCTCCGCCACTTCGGCGATGCCGTCTTGTGTGTAGTCGATCGGCACCCAGGCATCTGCTTCGATCTCGGCGATGGTCGCTGCGACTCCCTTTGAGTTGGTGCGCACGGCCATGGTGTAGCGGACACCGAGTCGTAAAAGGGTCTTGATCGTCTCGTTGGACCAGAAGCCGGAGTCGACCCGCAGAGTGATCTCGCCGCCCGCCCCCGCTCGGCGGCAGCGGGCGATCAGCTCCTCGATGAAGCGCTTCGTCCCGCGGGCGGTGTTGGCCGATCCTTTGCGCATGCGGGCATGCAGCACCTCGCCGGTGTCGGCCCGCGTCGCCAGGAGCGGGTGGTAACCGAGGACCTTGGTGTAGCCGTAGGCGGCGCCCTGCTTCTTCTTGCCCTGCACCTCGCAGATCGTCGAGTCGACGTCGATGACGAGGCGGCCCTTTGGCCGGGCTCCGAGCGCCCAGGCACGGCGCAGCGTCTCTGCGATGACGGCATCGAGCTGACGGACGTGGCCGAAGCTGAAGGATCGCAGGAAAGTGCCGAGGGTCGAAGGCGCCATCACCCGGTGCGGGAGCACAGAAGAGCTGGAGCCGGCACGCAGCACGTCGGCATGATCGATGTGGCTGGCGCCGGCGACGATGGCGTGCACCAAGGTGAGCACCTTGCGGCCGGGAAACGCACCGCCGACGCGGCCGGTGAGCCGGAGCGTCGAATTGATGAGTGCCTCGAGCCCGAGGCGGACGACGAGGGTGGACACGAGCAACAGGCCGGCGTTCGCCACGAGCTTCGGGTCGTCGAATGCCACTTCGATCCGGTCGAGACCACGCGATACTTGTCCCACTGAAAGTGCCTCCCGAGCTGTGGAGATCTGGCGACGTTAAGCACCGTCATTCTCCCAGCTCAGGAGGTCTTTTACGCGGATGCGCGAGCTGCTTCAGCCCTGGTCAATCGGTGGATCGAGGCTTAGATGTAGTCGCGCTCGCCCGGGAGGCCGAAGCGGTTGGCAGGGTCGCCCGGCGCGAACTCCCCTCCGTGCTGCAGCACCGCTCCCATTCGTCGGACCTTGACGAGGTAGGCCCGGCCCACTGCCAGCTGCTGCTGCTCCCACCTTGCGAGCGATGCGAAGCCGTCGTCGAGGTGGTCGACGGCCTCTGCGAGCGACCATGCGTCGGCGGCGGCCTTTGCCGCCCCCGCCGCGGCGTGCGGGCGGGGAGTGATAGCGGCGTCGCCGATGAGACAGACACGGCCGAAGACCATCCCCGGCACGTCGGCATCTGCGATCATGGTCACGAAAGGCCGCCCTGCGGCCGTCACGAGCTCGGCGAAGGAGGGACTGAGTTGTCTCGCCGCACGAGCACTCAGTTCGTCGAGATATCGCGTTTGCAAGGACTCGAACTGTACGGAAGGCATCCTGTGCTGGCCGTCTCGGTCCGTGAGCATCTCGCCGAGCTCGGTGCTCTCCTCGACGTTCCAGTACCATTGGAAGTTGATCATGCGATCGGCACGCCGGCCGACGATCCCGTCGTCGATCCCCGAAGCCTCGGAGACGATCGGCACGGGGTAGGCGATCAGATGGCTGTCCTCGAGCAACCCGTAGGTGAAGACGCCGTCGAAGCGCTCCCAGGTCTCGGCCGACACGCTCGGTCGGAGCACCACTCCACGCCACGAGATGTAGCCGGCGTATCTCGCCGAGACGCCGGTGAGCCGCTGACGGACGGCGGACTGCCCGCCGTCGGCCCCGACAACGAGCTCGTAGGAAGCCGCCTCGCCGGAGGCGAAGTGAAGCTCAACGGCGTCCGGGCTCTGGCTGAGCTCGACGAGCGTGCTGCCGAGGCGGTAGTCGCCCGAGGCGAAGGCCGCGTGGAGGCGCCGGTAGAGGGCGTCATAGGATGTGAACCGCCAGTCGGCGGGAATCTCGGCGCGCAGGCCCCCTGTTTCGGCGTCCACGTAGCGCATGGCGTGTGAGGCAACACTGAAGTCCGCCATCGCTGCACCTGTGCGCTCGACGAGGTACCGCACCAGCTCGGGCTGCACCACGATGCCGGTTCCAAACCCGGTCAGCGGCACCGAGCGCCGCTCGTAGACAGTGACGTCGTGCCCGGCGTCGCGAAGCAGCAGGGCGGCGGTCAATCCGGCAAGCGAGCCGCCGACGACGGCGATTCGCACGGAGCCCAATGCCTCGTGTCGGGAGCTGGCGGAGTGAGCGGCTTCAGCCGGCGAACGGGAAGGCGAGTGGCCGAAGCGGCGAGCCGGATGCGCCCCGGAGTCGAATCGGCGCCGCCACGAAGCAGAACTCGTCGACCCGATCGCGCGAGAGCTCCTCGAGGTTCACGAGCTCGATCATCGGGACCCCCGCCTCTGCGAGGAAGTGACAATGGCCTGGTAGCCAGTTGTCCTCGTGCTGCGAGGGACCGACCTCGACGCACTCCTGGTCGGCGGCGATGGCAACGATGCCTCGAGAGGTGACCCACCGGGCCGCCTCGAGCCCGAGGCCAGGGGGGCTCCCCAACACACGGGTGCCGTCCGGCCAGTACGACATGCGTCCGGTTCGCACGAGGGCGACATCGCCGGTCTCGAGGGTGAGGTTGGCCGCTGCCAACGCCTCCTCGCAGTCGGCAACGGTGATCGCGTACGAGTCCGGCAGACACTCGACACCCTTGGTGCGGGCGATGTCGAGCAGCACCCCACGCGTGATGAGCGGCGGGATCGTCTCGGCGCCGCAAACATCCCAATGGCGGCTGCCGAGATGGTCGTCCGCGCTGAAGTGGTTGAAGATCTCGCCGTCGACACCGAAGTGATTCAACGCGTCGATGTGGGTCCCGGTGTGCGTGTACATGAAGATCACATCGCCCGAATAGCAAACGTGCTGGTTGACCGCCTTGCCGGCGCCGTTGAGGTTGTCGACGACGGTGCCCCGAGGGGTGTGGCTCATGAAGATCTGGTAAGAGGGATCGCCGGCAGCCTGGAAGCTCGGCATGCCGACGAAGTAGTCGATGCTGAGGTCGTAGCAACGCGAGCCGTCAGCGCGGGCGAGCACGGCACCGCTCGACTCCGGGGTCAGGTGATTCAGAGCACCAAGCTGATCATCCGGCCCCTGCGGGCTCCCCGAGACCTCGATGCGAGCGCGGTCCGTCATCGATCGCTTGAGAACTCGTGGTCGACCACTGCCCGTTCGGAGAACATCGGCATGAGCTTTGCAACGACCTCCAGGTGGTACGCGTCGTTCGAGTACTCGTCGAGCCCTTCCCAGGAGTCGAAGTCGGTGATGAGGGATCCGTCCCAGGGATCACCGTTCTCGCCAGGGTCGCCCTGGTGCTTCCCGATCTCCCAACCCCTGATCACCGGCAGGCGATCCGGGAGCGTGTTCAGGATGTCGACGATCTCGTCGGGATCTTGCCCTTCACGAACTCGCCAGACAAAGACATGCCGGACCACGGCTCTCTCCCTTCAAATCAGTGAGGGGGCCGCCGTAACACGGGCGGCCCCTCGCCACCACGACAGTCTCCGTCCGGCCCACGAAGAGGTGGTTGTGCGGGTACGCGAAAGAGCGTGACCGATTTGTGCACGCCCGAAGGACCAAACGCCGGGGCGGAGCGCGGCACGCTCTTCGGTTGGCGGCAAAGTTGCTCACCCGTTGTGTCGTTGTCGATAGAGCCACGACCGAAACCTCTGCGCCAAGCTTGCACACGGGCGCTCGACAGCGGGCTCGCAAGCGAGAGAGGCGTTGATGACGCAGTCCATCGTCGTCGTGGTCAATGACGAACGCTATGAGCGAGCCGTCGAGCCGCGTTTGCTCCTCTCGGACTTCATCAGGCATGAGCTCCATCTCACTGGCACGCACGTGGGATGCGAGCACGGTGTCTGTGGCGCCTGCACGGTGCTCCTCGACGGTCTTCCGGTGCGCTCGTGCATGATGCTGGCAGTGCAGGTCGATGGACATTCGCTCAGAACGGTGGAGGGGTTGGCGTCGGGCTCGGACTACCACCCGCTCCAGCGCGCCTTCCATGAGTGCCACGCCCTACAGTGTGGCTTTTGCACGCCCGGTCTCTTGATGACGCTCGAGCCGATCGTGCGAGAGGGGAGAAGGTTGAGCGACCGTGAGATCCGCCTCGCCATCTCGGGCAATCTCTGCCGTTGTACCGGATACCGGCAGATCGTCGATGCCGTCCGGAGCGCCCTCTCGGACAGCCCCACTGCCACGGAGCCCGATCCTGACGCCCCGTCCGGCTCGACCTGAGTCCTCGCATCGCCACGATGGACTCCATCGCTCTGCGATCACCCTGGCGCGGTGTCGTGCCGGCGCGACTCAGATCGCCTTGGCTGGAGGAGGCGCTGTCGAAGGAGGGCAAGGCTTGCGCACCGAGATCACTCGAGGAGAGCGTGAGCTGCGACGTCTGCATCGTTGGTGGCGGCTATAGCGGGCTTTGGACGGCCCTCGAGCTGAAGGCACGGGATCCGTCGCTCGACGTCGTCGTCGTCGAGGCCGACCTCTGCGGCGGCGGTGCGTCCGGCACGAACGCCGGGTATCTCGGCAGTCTCTGGCCGAAGGTGAAGAGCTTGCGTGACATGACGACGACGGAGGAGAGCCGTCGCATCGTCGACGCCTCCTCGTGGGCCGTGGAGACGATTTCCTCGTTCTGCGAGGAGCATTCGATCGAGGCGCAGCTGCACCACTCGCCGCACTTGTGGGTCGCCTCCAATCCCGCCCAGCTGATGGCGCTCGATGAGATGGCACGACTGCCCGGCCTTCCCTTCCGCCGGCTGAGCGGCGAGGAGGCAGTCGAAGCCACGGGCTCGAGCGCGCATCTCGGGGGACTCGTCGACGAGGCCGCCTTCACCGTTCAGCCGGCCTTGCTGGCTCGAGGGCTCCGAAGGGCAGCGCTCGAGGAGGGCATCGGGATCTTCGAGCAGACTCCCGTCACCGCGTTGCGAGCCGGTGGCGGCGTGCTGGTCACCACCGAGGGGGGTGCTTCCCTGCGCGCAGCGCGCGTCGGATTGACGATCAACGCCTGGGCGGCACAGCTACCAGGCCTCTCGGGCAGCATGGTGTTGCTGGCGAGCGACACCATGCTCACGTCGCCGATGCCGGACCGGCTGGCAGCACTCGGCCTGAGTGGCGCATTCGCCGCCTCGGACGCCCGCCGGCGGCTCAACTACTACCGGACGACCGGGGGCCGGCTCTTGTTCGGTAAGGGCGCCATCGGTCTACGCTTCGGCTCTCGATTGGGCCGCACGGCCTGGGGACCGTCCCACCGCACGGCGCTCCTCAGGCGTCATCTCGCAAGGCTCTACCCGTCGCTCGCTCGAGAAGTCGCCGACTCAACCTGGACGGCACCGGTGGAATACTCGACGACGTCGCTTCCCTTCTGCGACGGGGTGCCGGGAGTGCCGGGCGCCTGGTACGCCACCGGCTACTCCGGGAGCGGGATCGGCCCGTCGCGTGTCGTCGCGCAGGTACTGACCTCGCTCCTCCTCGGCGCACACGACGAGTGGACCTCGAGCGTCCTCGTGGGGAGGCCATCGGCTCGCCTTCCCCCGGAGCCGGCCCGATGGTTGGGCGGCCAAGTCGTCCGCATGGCGCTCTCCCGCAGCGAATCCCTCGAAGATCGGGGGAAGTCGCCCAGTCCCCTCCTCCGGCGGGTCGCTTCAGCAGACCCGACGACCTTCTCCGTCTCATGACTGGCCTGGAATTGCACTCTGCGCAGGACGGCAACCCGCGAGTAGTCTTTCCGAGGAGCGCCGCGATGGAGACCCACCTTGAGCTCGAGGAAGAGATCCACCGTCTCGCCTCGGCCCTGAGGGCGAGGATTCCCGAGCTCGCCCGCTCGATCCATCGGCATGTTCATGACGAGGTGCCGGAGTACTTCATCCGCGACGACCCAGGCTTGGCGGAGGCAGGGGAAGCGGCCGTTGTCTCGTCCCTCACGGAGATCTTCGACGCGCTCGACGACCGGGCGAACCTCCCGAGCGGCGCTCCCGAGGCGACGCTTCGCGAGGCTCGTCTTGCCGCCCAGGCCGGAGTCGAGCTTCAGGGGTTGCTCCGTACCTGGCGAGTGGCCCAGGCGGTCACCTGGGACTTCATCCTCGAAGTCGCCACCGACCAAATCACGAGCCCGTCCGCTCGGTCGGCCGTGCTGCGGCGCGTGTCGCAGTTCCACTTTGCATGGAACGACCGCGGCATGGCAGCGCTCGTCGATACTTACGAGCGCGAACGGGCTTCCTTCTTCGTCCGGGGCGCCGAGCGAGAGGCGCATGTTCTTATTCAGGACGTCCTCGGCGGTCTTCCCCCGGCAACCTCGCGGCTCTCCTACGACTTTCAGGGCGAGCACACCGGATTCGTCGCCTGGGGCGCTGGCGCCGAGATCGCTGCCCAGGGCTTCGCCAAGTGGGCAGGGGGCGAACTGCTGAGCATGAAGGGCACCGACGGCGCTGTGATTGGTTGGGCGGGGAGACCCGTACGGGGCCGCCGTGCGCGCTCGACGAAGCCGCTCGAGCCGCCGAGGGACACGTTTCTCGCCTGCGGGGAGACGAGTCCCGGCATCGAGGGATTCAGGCTCACCTATCGCCAGGCCTGGCAGGCCTACCGTGTGAGCAGGATCGTTCGGCAGCCGGTCACCTGGTATGCCGACGTCGCGCTCGAATCGCTCATGCTGCGCGATCTCCAGGGCGCCCGGGATCTCGTTGCCTACTCCCTCGGGGCCCTCGGTGAGTCGAGCCATCGGGCGGAGGTACTGCGGGAGACGCTGCGTGCGTACTTCGCGAGCGACCAGAACGCCGTGTCGACGGCACACCGGCTCCACATCCACGAGCGGACCGTCTCCTACAGACTGCGATCCATCGAGGGGTGGCTCGGTGCCACCATCGCGTCGCGACGAGACGAGCTCGCGATCTCCCTCCGCCTGCACAGGTTGCTCGAGGTGGAGGCGTCCGGCCAGGAACCAGTCCTACTCGGCGACGACGTCTGATCGTCGGTGCCAGACAGCACCGAAGGGCATCGCTCCTTCCCACATCTGTTCTCGCCGCTCCGCGTCGGCACCATCGAGCTGAAGAACCGGATCGTCAATGCCGCCCACCAGACGGGCTTCGCGCAGGGGGGGACCTTCACCCCTCGGCTCGTCGCGTACCACCGCGAACGAGCCAAGGGCGGCGCCGCTCTACTCATTTCCCAAGCGACGTGCGTGACGCCGGAGTATCTCGACCTCTGGAACACGGACGACTCGATCATCGAGCAGTATCAAGCAGTCGGGCGGGCCGTCGGTCCCTTCGGAGCGCACTTCTTCGCCGAGCTGTGGCATCCGGGGCGCCAGAGCGAGTACTCGGGCGCGGGTTCTGAGCTCTACCTCGCGCCGTCCCCAGTGGCATTCCGTCCCTTCGGACGAGGTTGGCGCGTCCCACATGAGATCGACGTGCCGGGGCTCCGCAGAATCGTCGCCGCCTTCGCGTCGGCAGCCCGGCGCTGTCGACTCGGCGGGCTTTCCGGCATCGTGCTGCATTTCGCCCACGGCAACCTCGTCGAGCAGTTCATGTCGCCGGCGACGAATCTCCGGAGCGACGAGTGGGGGGGTGCGCTCGAGAACAGGCTCCGCCTCGCACACGAGATCCTGCTGGCAGTCCGTGAGGCCGTCGGCCGGGACTTCGTCGTCGGGGCACGCATCACAGGGGCCGGCCAGGACACCGGCGAGCCCGACCAACTCGACATGCTGGAGATGGCTGGACTGATCGACTCCTGGGGGCTGCTCGACTACGTCTGTGTAACCATGGGCCACTACAGCGACGCCATGAACGCGGCCCGGAACGTGCCGAACATGAACTTCCCACCCGGGGTATGGGCCAGGTTCGGCAAAGGGATGAAGAACGTCGTCTCCGTCCCCGTGGTTCTCGTGGGCCGCATCAATCATCCGCAGGTGGCGGAGGACCTGTTGGCCGGCGGGAGCTGCGATGCCGTCGCGATGGCTCGTGCCCTCGTGGCCGACCCGTACCTTCCGGCCAAGGCGGCCCGCGGGGACGTGGCGGACATCCGGCCCTGCGTGGCGGCGATGAACTGCGTGGACCACCTCAACCGTGGAGGGTCAATCCGCTGCGTCCACAACCCGGTGGTCGGTCGGGAGGAGCGGTGGGGCGGCGAGCTGACGGCGGCTCCTCGCCGACGTCGAGTCGTCGTCGTGGGCGGCGGACCGGCCGGTCTCGAAACATCGAGGGTGGCGGCGACGCGGGGCCACGACGTGACCCTGCTCGAACGCGGCCGGCAGCTCGGCGGCCAGATCCGGCAAGCGGCTCGGACTCCCGGGAGGGGCGAGCTCTCGCAGATCGCCGAGTGGCTCGAGGACCAGTGCCGGAAGGCAGGTGTCGAAATTCGCACCAGCGCAGGCGCCACTCCCGAGATGCTGGACCGACTGGCCGCCGACGTCGTCGTGCTCGCGACCGGATCCCTCATGCCGGCCACCTCGGCAGCCACCGAGCACATGCAGCAGGTGGAGCCGACGTCCGTGCTCGACGGGAGCGCCGATCTCGGCGCCCACGTGGTCGTCGTCGACGAGTTCGGAGACTGGCAGGGCATGGGCGTCGCCCTCGCTGCGGCTGAAGGTGGCGCCAAAGTCGAGTTCGTCACCCCGGCCGTGTATCCCGGCGAGACGTTGGAGTTCTCCAACTGGCGCTTCGCCTACGAGCGTCTCACGAGCCTCGGGGTGATCTTTCATCCGGTGTCGGAGCTCGGGACCATCATGGAGAAGGAGGTCAGGATCCGCCACGGGTTCGGGCGCACGGAGCGGGTCATCGCTGATGTGGACCAGATCGTGACTGTCTCGTTTCCCGTCGCCGACGACGAGCTCTACCGGCAACTCTGTCGCCTCTGGCCTGACAGCCTGGAGCGCCTGGTGTTGATCGGCGATGCATTGGCCCCCCGAGGAATCGAGCAGGCCACCTTCGAGGGCCACAAGCTCGGGCGGGAGCTCTGAACAAGCACCGCTGGGTCAGTCTGGCGAGGACATCCCACCGATGGCCGTGAGCACCCGCTCGGGGGTGAGGGGCAGTCGACGCAATGTGGTCCCGAATGGCTCGAGAGCGTTGTTGACCGCATTGAGGACGGCGGCCGGGGCCGCGATGAGTCCGGATTCACCCATGCCTTTGATGCCACCCGGCGTGTGCGAGGACGGTGTCTCAATGTGCGAGATCTCGAAGCGCGGCACGACGTCGGCCGTCGGCAGCTGATAGTCCATCAACGTCGACGTCACGAGCTGACCGGAGTCGTCGTAGACGAGTTGCTCGTAGAGGGCGGCTCCGATCCCCTGCAAGACCCCACCACGGAGCTGTCCCTCCACGATCGCCGGATTGACGACCGTCCCGCAGTCCTCCACCGAGTAGACGGTCTCGACTGTCACGAAACCCGTCTCGGCGTCAACTTCGACGATCACGGCGTGGCCGCCGTTCGAGAAGATCGGCCGAGCGGGGTCGTAGGCCATCGTGATCTCGAGATTGGGATCGAACTCGTCGGGCCAGCGGGAGTCGTCGTGATAGATCGCCGCCGTGAGGGCTGCGATCGGGATGGAGCTCGACGGTGACCCGGTCACGAATGCCTTCCCGTCTGCAAGCTCGATGTCATCGGAGTCGGCTTCGAGGAACTCTCCCGCCACGGCACGGAGCCTCTCTCGGATGACGCCGGCCGCCCGCAGCACGGCACCACCCGCCACGACGGCACTGCGGCTCCCGATCGTTCCGCTGCCATAGGCCTGCGCCGTCGACTCGGAGGCTCTGACATGTACGTATTCGACGGGGAGACCGAGGGCGTCGGCAGCGATCTGCGCGATGGTCGTCCGCTGGCCCTGGCCCTGCGTGGTGAGGCCAATCGTGACAATGGCGCCGCCCGCAGGCTCCAGCTTGACGGTCGCTGTGTCGTGTGAGAGGTGCGCGACGCCGTGCGCCGCCCCCGTGGCTGAGCTCTCGCCGCAACTCTCGACGAAGATGCTCAGTCCGAGACCGAGAAATCGTCGCTCAGACCTGAGACGTTGCTGCCGCTCGAGAAAGCTCGGATAGTCGACCATCTCTTCCAGGCAGTTGATCGTCTCGAGCCAGCTTCCTTCGTCGAACACGATCCCCTGCGGATTGGTCCACGGGAAATCGTCGACGACATTTCGCCGTCGGAACTCGAAGGGCGACATCTCCAGCTTGCGAGCCACGTCGTCGACGAGGCACTCGCGGGCGAGCGTCCCCGCCATGTAGCCGACTCCCCGGTAGGCGCCGATCGGGCACTTGTTGGTGGCCACGGCCTCGTAGGAATACTCAGCGGCGCCGATGTTGTAGACACCGGTCGGGGTCATTGCAACGGTGCACCAGGGCTCGACGGCCATGCTCCAGGGCGGTTGGTGATAGGCGCCGCCGTCGCCCAGGGCCTCGGTACGGACACCGAGTATGCGAGCCGAAGCATCGAGGGCATAACTGATCCGCACCTCTTGCTCGTGGGCGTGCGTGGCGGCGAGAAGATTCTCGCGTCGGTCCTCGACCCACTTGACGGGGCGATCGAGCTCACGGGCGAGGAGCGGCACGACGAGCTCCTCCGGAAAGATGTGTGCCTTCTGTCCGAAGCCTCCCCCGGTGTCCGGCGTGTGGACCTCGCAGCGCTGCTCGTCAAGGCCGAGATACGTGGTCAGGCAGCCCTTGACGTAATGCGGCATCTGGGTCGGCGTCCAGAGATCCATCGACCCGGTCGACCAGTCGTAGGTGGCGATGCAACCTCGGGTCTCCATCGGTGTGGCGGACAGCCGCCCGGTGTGGAACGTCGCGGAGACAATGAGCTCGGCCATGCTGAAGGCCTCCTCCACGTCGCCGTGGCGACTGTGACCTTGCAGCGCGACGTTGCTCGGCAGGTCATCGTTGGCGAGAGGACCACCTTCCCGGGCGGCGTGCGGCTCGAGCACGGCGGGCAGAGACTCGTAATAGACCTCGACGAGGTCACAAGCGTCCTCGGCCACGTACGGATCGTCGGCGACCACGACGGCGACCGGCTCTCCGACGTAGCGGACCTGGTGTGCGGCCAGGAGGGGCATCGTGGTCGGGACGCAGCCCGGGGCTGGGAACTCCCCGACGACGCCGGCACAGAAGTGGGCGACGTCGACTCCCGTCCAGACGAGGAGGACGCCCTCGAGGCCGGTCGCGACGTCGGTGGCGACGCCGACCAGGCGTGCATGGGGCACGGGACTGCGAACGAACGAAGCGTAGGCCTGACCGGGAAACGAGATATCGGCGAGGTACCTGCCGCGACCACTCAGGAGACGCACGTCGTCGGCGCGGAGGACATTCGTGCCGACGCTCCTCGGAGCGATACCTGGTACGTGGGTGTGGGGCCGGCTCACTCGGCTCGTTCCACCGCGAGCTCCCCGACGACCGCCTCGATCGACTCGACGATGGTGGAGTAACCGGTGCAGCGGCAGAGATGGCCACTCACGACCTCTTCGATCGCCGCTCGGTCGGGGCGAGCGTCGGATTCGGCCAGGGCCGTTGCCGACATGAGGATCCCTGCGGTGCAGAACCCACACTGGAGCCCGGAGTGCTCCTGGAAGCTCTGCTGAAGGGGCGTCAATCGCCGCCCTGGGCTGGCGAGGCTCTCGATCGTGCGGATCTCTCCGTCGCCGACCTGCACGGCGAAGATGAGGCAGGCACGGACCGGCAGGCCGTCGAGGAGCACGGTGCAGGCTCCGCAGACCCCATGCTCACAGCCGATCTTCGTTCCCGTCAACCGGAGGTCGTCGCGAAGGAAGTCGACGAGGGTTCTCCTGACCGACGTGACGCAGCGCCGACGTTGGCCGTTCACGGTCATGTCGATTTCGACGTGCCCGGAGAGCAGCGGGGGGCCCGTCATCGTGCTTTCTGCCGTGCATCGCGCAGGGCGCGCCCAACAAGGACTCGAACAAGCTGACGCCGGTAGGCGGCGGAACCGTGGATGTCGGACGTCAGCGGCAGGCTTCCCGCCGCCGCGTCGGCTGCGGTCGTGATGGCCTCGTCAGAGAGGACGACTCCGTTGAGAGATGTCTCGGCCTCCTCTGCCCGGCAGGGCATCGTCGTCGCGCCTCCAACGGCGATTCTCGCGCCCGAACAGACGTCGCCGGCGATGTCGAGCGAGACGGCGACCAACGTCAGCCCGAAATCCCCGACTCGCCGCGCCAGCTCCTGGAAGGACCATGCCCGCTCGTTGACCGGCACGTAGACGTCGGTGATGATTTCATCGGGTGCGAGGGTGGTCATGTAGGGGCCGGAGTAGAGGCGGTCGACCGAAACGGTGCGTTCTCTGGACACGGACCGGACGGCGACCGTGGCGTCGAGGGCCAGCATGACGACTGGCCACTCGCCGGCCGGATCAGCGTGCGCCAGGCTTCCTCCGATGGTGCCTCGGTTGCGGATCTGAGGGTGGGCGATGTGGCCGGCGGCCTCGGCGAGCATGGGCACCGAGGCATCAGCGCCTTCGGCGTTCTCGAGGCGGGCGTGCGTCGTCATCGCTCCGATCCGGAGTCGATGATCCGCGAGCTCGACTCCACGAAGCGCGTCGAGTAGCTGGATATCGATGAGTGTGGTCGGCTGAGCAAGGCGCATCGACAGGAGCGGGACGAGGCTCTGACCGCCCGCCAAGACCTTCGCCTCCGGGTCCTCGTGCAGTAGCCCGCACGCCTCGTCAAGCGCCTCGACCCGGGCGTAGGAGAACGGGGGTGGCTTCACGTCGTCACGTTCTGATGGCAAGCCACGACGGCGGGGCCGGGTCCTCTATGCCCGGTGGAGCCGGTCGGACAGCCAGTCGGCCATGCGCAGACGCGGCGTCGGCCCGAGGTTGTGGCAGCAATGGTTGCCGTCCGGCTCGACGACGACCGTGAGGGGCGCATTCACGGCGTACGAGCGGAACTCGTCGATCATCTCGATCGGGTTCGTGTCGAGGGCGCCGTGCAGACCGTAGGTCGGGCATTCGAGCTTGCCGAGCACCGGACGCACGTCGATCACCTGGCGAACGTAGACCCTTGCCTCCTCGAGGGTGGCGACTTTGCTGACGTACCGCCAGCTCTCCTTCGTTGCCGGGGACTCGGTCTCCCAATTGTCCATGTGAATGCCGAGGCCCCAGGCGACACAGGCGATGAGTCGATGATCGAGAGCCGCAGAACGAAGGGCGTAGTTGCCGCCGAGGCTTCGCCCGAGAACGCCGAGTCGCGTCGAGTCGACCTCGTCGAGGGTCTCGAGGTAGTCGATGACCCGCGAGGTGTAGCGCTCGAAGTCCCCGCTCAGGCGGACGTCGGCGAGAAGCTCTCCCTGGCCGGGACCATCGAAGGTGAGCGTGGCGACACCTCGAGCAAGAAGGAGGTTCTCGAAGGCGAAGCTTTCCTCCTTCGTGCTTTCCAAGCCGCCGAGGAGGATGGCGCACGGGCTCGGTCCGTCGGCCGACGGCGGGAGACGGAGGTAGGAGGGAATGGTGACCGTCTCGAACGGCAGGTCGATACGGGCGGCGGGCGGGTTCAGGTAGGGGGCCCCGCGTCGATACAGCTCAGCTTTCCGAGCCTGACCGGCCGGCCTCCGCTCGTCGAAACAAAGAAACTGCCCGTACTGGGCCGCCAATGCGCCGATGACGAACCACTCGCTGGCAGAGAGCTCGTGGTGCTCAGCGAGCGCCTGGTCGGCGAGGCGTTCGTACCGGTCGGCGATGGACATCCAGTAGTCGAACCACGTGACGCCCGCCTCGCGATCCCGCGCCCCGAGGACGTCCGCGAACGGCAAGCCGTCGAGTAGAAGGCGTCCCCAGTTCAGCATCTCGTCCTCGTGCTGCTTGCCCTCGGGCTGTCGAGGCATGGCGTCTCCGTTGCTGTTGCGAGCATCAGTGGGCCGCCGCCCTCCCGTGCCCGTCGGCCTCCTTCGTCCTCGCCAGTATTGCAAGGCGGTGTACTGCCGGAATGTCCCCTTGTCCGTTAAGCCGCCTACGAACTTCGCGGTTTCGGCAGAGTCGAGGCGTCCTGGACGATGCCCATACTGGGTACGCCGGGCGTGTCCTCGAGGAGGGTTGTCGCGTGACAGTTGAGACGAGTCCACCGCCGACGGCGAGTGGGAACAGTAGTCTCCTCGGTCGTTCGGTCCTTCGACGCGAGGATCGCCGCCTCCTGCTCGGCAAGGGCCGCTTCGTCGACGACGTCGACGTCGCTGGACAGTTGTGGCTGCGAGTCGTGCGCTCGACGGTGGCGCATGCCCGGATCAATTCCATCGATGTCCGGGCGGCACGAGCCTGTGCCGGCGTGCGGCTCGTGCTCACGGCCAAGGATCTCAGCGAGCTCAGCCACGTGCCCGTGGAGCCTGCCGGCTACCACGCCCTGTTTCTCGACCTCGAGGGATATGCGCAACCGGTACTCGCTATCGACCGGGTGCTCTATGTCGGCCAACCTGTCGCCGCCATCGTCGCCGACACGCAGTATCTGGCCGAGGACGCAGCCGAGACGGTCGTGGTCGATTATGAGCCTCTCGAGCCTGTGCTCGATCCGGTGGTGGCTGTCGAGAGGCCGTCCCTGCACCCCGGGCTCACGAACGAAGGGGCGCGCTTCGAGCGCAACTACGGAGACATCGAGGAAGCCTTCCGGACGGCTCACTGGAAGGTCGCTCTCGACGTCTCGATCGGGCGGCAATCAGGGGTGCCGATGGAGGGACGGGGGTTTCTCGTAGAGCCGGACGGAGGTCGTGACCAGCTGTCGATGTGGGGCGCCGTTCACGTCCACGACAGCAGAGAGCTCCTGGCCGAGATCCTGGACATGCCGGTATCGGCGATCCACATGCGTTCGTGCGATATCGGCGGTAATTTCGGGGTGCGCGGAGGCGTCTTTCCGGAATATGTGCTCGTGGCGCACGCCGCGCGCCTCCTCGACCGGCCGGTCAAGTGGATCGAGGACCGCCTCGAGCACTTCGTGGCGATTTCGCATGCGAGAGAGCAGGTGCACCACATCGAGGCGGCATTCGACGAGGGTGGGCGGCTCCTAGGCCTCGCAGACGAGATCTGGCACAACCATGGGGCCTACTTTCGTCAGTCGGAGCCGCTCGTGAGCGACATCACGGCGGGAGTCGTCGGCGGGCCCTATCGCGTGCCGGCGTACCGCTGCCTGCTGCATGCCGTCATGACGAACAAGACACCGCTTTCCGCCTATCGAGCTCCTGGCAGGTTCGAGACGACATTCGCACGTGAACGCCTTCTCGACCGCGCGGCGCAACAGATCGGACTCAGTCGCTCCGAAATCCGCAGGATCAACCTGCTGACCGAGGCGGAATCTGCCATGGGAGCCAGGAGTCGACATCGCCTTCGAGTCGTTTCGATTCGACTCGGGAGACGTCCGGCAGCACTTCGACGAGGCCCTTAGCAAAGCGGACTTCGACTCCTGGCAAGCGGAGGCGGCGGCACTCCGCTCCGACGGCCGGCTCGTCGGCAACGGGATCGGTGTGCTGCTCGACAAGGCCGGCCTCGGCGTGTACGAAACCGGCTCCGTCGACGTCGACCCCTCGGGACGGATCCGCGTCCTGTCGGGGTCGCAGTCGGTCGGGCAGGGGGTGGAGACGGTCCTGGCACAGATCGTGGCGGACGTGCTGGAGGTAGCGCCCGAAAGCATCGACGTGAAGTGCGGGGACACCGACCTCGTCCCGGATGGCGTCGGGTCCTGGTCGAGTCGTTCGACGGTCATCGGAGGAGGCGCAGCTCGAAACGCCGCCCTCAAGGTGATCGAGAGAGCGCGCGCCCTCGCCGGTGAGCTTCTCGAAGTGGCCGAGGAGGATCTCGAATACAGCCACGGTCACCTGATGATCCGCGGATCGGCCGACCGCACCATTTCGCTGGCCGAGATAGCGAAACGGTGGACCGGGTCGACGGCGAGGCGCGCCGGTCAGGAGCCCGGCCTTCGTGCCTCGGCGACCTATATCGAGACCCACATGAACTACCCGTTCGGCGTGACCCTGGCACAGGTCGAGGTCGACCCGGAGACCGGGTCGCACTTGATTCGCCGGCTGTTCACGAGCACCGAAGCGGGCAGGGTGATCAACCCGGCGATGACGCTCGGGCAGATCGTCGGGGCTGCCGCACAGGGGGTCGGTGGCGCCCTGTTCGAAGAGCTCGTGTACGACGACGCCGGGCAGCCTCTCGCTACGTCCCTCATGGACTACCTCGTTCCGGGAGCCTGTGAGGTCCCGGACGTCGAGCTCCTCGTCACCGAGTCGGCCCCGACCGCCGACAACCCATTTGGCGCCAAGGGAATCGGGGAGGTCGGTCTGATCGGCGTGGGCGCAGCGATCGCCGGGGCCATCGACGAAGCTCTCGGCGATGGCGCCTTCGTCGATCGCCTCCCGGTGTCCCCCGAGATGCTGTGGGAGCTCGCGAACCGATGATTGCAGGCGGCTGACACCTGCAGGCGGCTCCTCCCAGAGCTTGCAACCACCGGCCGACCCTTTCAGTGGCTCGCAACAGGCACTAACCTCGCGGCGCGGAGGGAGGGGGTCCCATGGCCAACGCCATGGCGTGGAGCCGAGTTCGCCAGGCGAACCGCGCTGCCAAAGCGACTGAAACCGGCCCCGTACGGTGACTTTGGTCACTCAGTACCGCGGGCGCGTGGCGGCCACGAGCCGAGCTCGGCGGATGTTGGCCCCCCTGCTCGCCGTCGTCGCCGTGCTTGGCACGGCGGGTTCGGCCACCGCCGCCGTCCGAGCAACCGATGCCGTCCGAGCAACCGGTGGGGACCGCACCACCGCCGCCAGGACGGTGGCGACGACGCACGGCTACGTGCCGCCCCGCAACCCGTCGAAGGACGTCTGGCCGAAGCCCGACTACACCTTTCCCGTGCCGGCCAGGGAGTACTCCGTAGGCGGGCCGCTCCCGGCATGCTGGAAGTGGCACGGCGACACCGTGGTGACGCAACCGACGGTCAAGAAGTGCATCGAGACCGAGATGACAGCGCTGAACAACGCCCACAAGACGGAGAAGATCGGGCGCTACGTCTACCCGAAGAACTTCACGAAGCTCACGGCCTCCGAGCAGCTCTTCGTGCTCGTCGACATCGAGCGCGTCGCCCGCGGCGAGCCGCCGGTGCTCGGGTTGTCCCACACGGTGGACAAGTGGGCCCAGGCGGGCGCCAAGGCGAACGCCGACCCGGAGCCGGAGGGCGGCCTCACGGGAGCGACGGGCGCCTTCGTATCCAACTGGGCCGCCGCCATCAACACCTTCGACGCCGACTACTCCTGGATGTACCTCGACGGCTGGGACGGCAAGGGGAAGACCTTGAACGGCGACTGCACGAGCGCCAAGGCCACGGGCTGCTGGGGGCACCGTGACGACATCCTCGTGAACACCCGACGCCTCCCCTGCTACTACCGGTCCTGCTCGTACGTCATGGGCGGCGGCTACGTGAAGAACGGCTGGGGCCAGTACAGCTCGTTCAGCGAGCTCTTCATCCAGATCGCCGGTACCGTCCCGACGCTCTACTACACGTGGTCGGATGCCGAGAAGGCAGGTGCCCGGTGATCTGGAGGCCCTGCCTCGGAGCGGCCTCCTGACGCCCTCGGCAGGTGCGGACCCCGGGCAAGGCTCTAGAGAACTCTCCGCCTCGGCTTAACTACAGGGCATGCCAGCGTCTCTCGGAGCGCCCCGGGGCGAGGACGAGATGGGCATCTCTCGGCCTGAAGCGAGGACGGTTGAGCCGGCGATCACGATCTTCACGACGGCCAAGCCCTTCAACGGCCTTTCCGGCGTCATTCAGCGCAACGCTCTGCACAGCTGGGCGTCGCTCGGATCGGAGGTCGAGCTGCTGCTGATCGGCGACGAGGACGGCTACGCGGAGGCTGCGGCCGAGGTCGGGGCACAACGGATCCCTGCTCTCGAGCGCAACGAGTTCGGCACGCCCCTCGTCTCGGACCTCTTCCAGCAAGGTCGCACCCATGGACGAGGTGAGATTCTCGTCTTTGCCAATGCCGACATCATCGTCCCGCCCAACTTCGTCCAAGCTCTGGCGACAGTCAGGGCCAGCTTCGAGCGATTCCTCGTCGTCGGCCGCCGGATCGACCTCGACGTTACGGAGCCGATCGACTTCGAGGACCGGCGGTGGTACGAGCACCTGCGGGCCAGGGTCGCCAGGGAGGGCCACCTACGGGGAAACCTTTGCATCGACTGGTTCGCCTTCGACCGATCGACGCTGCTCGGGTTGCCGGCCTTTGCCATCGGGCGTACGCGCTATGACAACTGGATCCTGTGGAAGGCCGCCGACGAGGGCGCCGCCGTCATCGACGCCTCGAACGTCGTTCCCGTCGTGCACCAGAATCACGACTACGGCCACACCGGTGGTTCGATCGCCGCCTGGGAAGGGCCTGAGGCGCGTCGGGCGGCCCAGCTCATCGGACATTGGACCCACTACCACTCCATCGAGCACGCCAGTTACGAGCTCGTCTCCGACGGCACCCTGCGGCGGACTTCCCGCCGGCGGTGGTTGCAAGCGAGAGCCCGCCGCTCCGTGGGCCAAGCCCTTCGCTTCAGCCGTCCGTGGCGTCGCCGACTGAGACAGTTTGCCTCGGGTCGAGGTCACTCGATCAGACCACCGGGTCGGTAGAATCAGTAGATGTCCCGCCGTTCCACATTTGAGAACACGCCGGTCGACAAGGTCCGGGAGTATTGGGACCGCCGCCCGTGCAACATCCGCCATTCACCCCTCCCGGTCGGCACACGCGAGTACTTCGACCAGGTCGAGGAGCGGAAGTACCTCGTCGAGCCCCACATCCCCGCCTTCGCAGACTTCGCCCGATGGGAGGGCAAGCGGGTCCTCGAGATCGGGTGTGGAATCGGCACCGACACCATGAACTTCGCCCGCGCGGGCGCTGTCGTGACAGCCGCGGACCTGTCTGGCGAGTCGATACGAGTAGCGAGCCAACGAGCAGAGGTCTACGGCCTCGCCGATCGCATCACGTTCGTGAACACCGACGCGGAGTCGATGGAGGGAATCCCGGACGAGCCCGCGTACGACCTTGTGTACAGCTTCGGTGTGATTCATCACACTCCGCACCCAAGGCGCGTGCTGGAGCAGGCTCGGCGGCGGTTGAGGCCCACGGGGAGCCTGAAGATCATGGTGTACAACCTGCGGTCCTGGAAAGTCGCCGGCATCGTTCTCAAAGAGGGTCGGGGCCGATTCTGGGATGCCGACCGTCTCGTGGCCAACAACTCCGAGGCCCAAACCGGCTGTCCCGTTACCTTCACGTATACGCGGCGATCCGCGGAACAGTTGGTCACCGACGCCGGGTTTCAGGTCACGGAAGTGTACGTCGATCACATCTTCCCATATCGGGTGAAGGACTATGTCGAGTACCGTTATCGGAAGGCATTTCCTTTCAACGCCCTCCCTCCGAGCGCCAGCAGGGCTCTCGAGCGCCACTTCGGCTGGCACCTGATGCTGACTGCGAGCGTTAGCTGAACACTGCGTAGAGGGCTCGGTTCCTAGCGTTCTCAGGAGGAATCAATGCGGATCGTTGTCGTGGGCCTCGGCAAGCTGGGCTGCCCGATGGCTGCCCTCCTCGCTGCCGGCGGCAACGACGTGACGGGAGCAGATCTCAACGATCGCACCGTTGCCCTCGTCAACGAGGGAAAGCCTCCAGTCCTCGAGCCCGGACTCGAAGAGCTTATGGTGGCGGCGGCGCCGAGGCTGCGTGCCACGACCGACGTGGCGCAAGCCGCTGCGGGCGCCGACATCGCCTTCTGCATCGTTCCGACGCCCAGCCTTCCGGATCACAGCTTCGACACCAGCTTCGCCGAGACGGCCTTCGAGGCCATCGGCAGGGGCTGGCGCGATAGGGACGGAAGGCACGTAGCCGTCCTCACCAGCACCGTCTTGCCGGGTGCCACCGAGGCCCGCGTCAAGCCGGCCCTCGAGCGAGGAACCGGCTACGAGGTCGGCGATCGACTTGGGTTGTGTTACTCACCGGAGTTCATCGCCCTCGGGAGCGTCATCGAGAACATGCGGCGGCCGGACATGATTCTCATGGGGGCATCGGCGCCCTGGGCAGCTGATCAAGCCATCGCGGCGATCGGCAGCATGGCCGCCGAGGGCGTCCCGGCAGCTCGCATGTCCATCATCGACGCAGAGGTCACCAAGATCGCCGTCAACACGTTCATCACGACCAAGATCTCCTACGCCAACATGATCGGCGAGGTCTGCGAACGACTACCCGGCGCCGACGCGCAGGTTGTCACCTCTGCCCTCGGGCTCGATACCCGTATCGGAGCGAAGTACATCCGGCCGGCCGCTGCTTACGGGGGTCCGTGCTTCCCACGGGACAACGCAGCGTTCGCAGCCCTTGCACGATCCCTCGGAGCGAGCGCCGACATCGCCGAAGCGACCGACGCCGTGAACCGTCGGCAGGTCGGTCTTCTCCTCTCACGCCTGGGCCAGAACGTGGATCCACCGGCTCGCATCGCCGTCCTCGGGCTCTCCTACAAACCGTCGACCCCGGTAGTCGAGGAGTCCTTCGGTGTCCGCGCTGCCAACGAGCTCGCAGCCAAGGGGTACGCCGTGTCCGCCTACGACCCGCTCGGAGAGATCTACGCCGCCGCCGAGCTCCGCGCCGGTGTCGCCCTGGTCGGAAGCGCCGGCGCTGCCCTGAACGGGGCCAAGGTGGTCGTCGTCGCGACCCCATGGCCCGAGTTCGCAACGGTGCAGGATCTCGGGGGGATCGAACTCATTCTCGACTACTGGCGCATCCTCCCCCTGTCCGGTGCCGACCCGTCGGCCCTTGTCGGCTACCCGGGGATGAACCTCCGACCGGCTCGGAGCTTGCTTTAGACTCAAGTGGCGAGGCTCGCGTGCCGAAGGGAAAGCCATGACCATTGAACTGGACAAGGACGGTCTCGTCGTCGTCGCCGGCGCCGGAGGATTCATCGGTGGGCACCTCGTTGCACGGTTGTTGCGTGATGGTCATCGTCACATTCGCGCTATCGACAACAAGCCGATCGGACAGTGGTACCAGCGACCAGCTGGTGTGGAATACGTGCAAACGGACCTTCGCTCATTGGATGAATGTATGAAGGCGATGAGGGACGCACGGTACGTGTTTGACTTTGCCGCAGACATGGGTGGAATGGGCTTCATCGAGACGCACAAGGCTGACTGCATGTTGTCGGTTCTTATCGCGACCCATCTCCTCATGGCCGCACGTGAGACCGGTGGAGTCGAGCGGTTCTACTTCTCGTCGTCGGCCTGCGTGTACAACGCTGACTTCCAGCGTTCGCCAGACGTGACGGCCCTCAAGGAGGAGGACGCATACCCGGCACTGGCCGAGGACGGGTACGGCTGGGAGAAGCTCTTCACCGAGCGGATGTGCCGGCACTTCGACGACGAATTCGGCATCACCACGCGGATCGCTCGCTATCACAACGTCTACGGGCCTCTCGGCACCTGGAACGGCGTGCGCGCCAAGGCGCCCGCCGCCATCTGCCGCAAGGTGGCGGAGGCCAAGCTGACCGGCGATCGGGACATCGAGATCTGGGGCGACGGCCTTCAGACCCGATCGTTCATGTTCATCGACGACTGCATCGAGGGCACGCTCCGGATCACCAAGGGTGACTACGGCGACCCGCTGAACCTCGGGAGCGAGCAACTCGTGTCGATCAACGAACTGGTGGACATCGTGGAAGGCATCGCGGGGATCACGCTGCGCCGTCACTACAACCTCGAGGCGCCACAAGGGGTACGCGGTCGCAATAGCGACAATGCTCGGCTGCGGGCGGAGATGGGCTGGGAGCCGACGATCAGTCTTGAGGAAGGCCTCGAGATGACGTATCGCTGGATCTTCGACGAGATTCGGACCGGGGCGGTCGACGTCTCAGCGATCTCCGAACTGGCCTCCGCACACGCCGCACCCTGAGGACCGTCCTGGCTTTGGCGCCCTACCGCTCGTCCGTATCGTTCGTCGACCACTCTGACAGCTCTCGGTCAGCGAGACCCCAGTCCGTCTCATTGAAGGTGATCGGGCCGGCGCGACGGCGGCCGGCAAGCTCACGCTTCAACTGTCGCAACCGTAGGGGCGAAAGGTAGGGCGTTCCCTGTCGGACGACGTTCTCCAGGTGGAGGGAATGCGCCTCGGGTGTCCATCCCGACCCTGCGGCGTGCTCCATGTGGTAGGCGACGGACGGTGGCTCGACGTCCACGAAGCTCAGACCTGCGGCGTGAGCCTGGTGCATGAAGACCGTGTCGAGGTGGAGCGAATGGACGGACCACTCCGGGTAGCCACGCAGACGGCTCCAGTCCGCTGACGACAGGAGCGTGAAGTCTCCGCAGGCATTGACGTTCAATTTCGGGAGCGTCGCAAGATCGACGACGGCGCGCACGCGATCCGCCGAGAACGCCGCAACGTCGCCCACCGACCGGGAGGTCGGGTGGTGGCGAGGCCCGCTGGGCAACGTCGCGCCGGGCTCCGTTCGGCGCTGACTCGGTCGCTTGGTCAGCCGGGTCACGGCCTGGCGGGTCTGCCACGCGCCGAAGTCGGCGAGGCCTTGATAGATCGGAAGTTGACGCCCGACCTGGGGGTAGTAGACGCCGTCTCGCCGTTCATAGCGCACCGGATGTGACTCACAAAAGGCCAGCGCCTCGTCGACGGACGTCACCGAGTCCGTGAAGGGGAACTCGACGTCATAGCGATCGGCGCGCCAGAGCGCCCCCTCCCCAATGCTGCTCGCAGCGAGGTCGAAGAGAGACGGCGTGAGGAGGATGTCGATATTCGTCGCCAGGAGGTTCGTGCCCATCGCTCGCCGCAGACCGACGTTCTTCGCGATCATCTGCATCATCGGGATCCCGCCCTCACCAACGATTCGGCGGTGCTCCGATGGTGGAACAGTGATGACTCTGACCGACAGCGCTGCAGCGGCTGCCGGCCAACGAAGCACGTCCTGAAGGGATGGCCGGTCGTCCGGCGGGTTCCACTCGACCATGACGAACTCTGTGCGGATCTGCCGGCGTTCGGCGTTCCAGGCCAGACCGTCCACGAACCACTGCATCCGTTCGAGCAGGTGGCCGCCGTGATCGTCGTTGCGACTCGTGGCCACCACACTCAGGCGGGTCTGCGTCATTCGAAGCGGAAACCCGGCAGCGTCATGGCGCTCGCCACCGAGGCGACGAGGTCGCCGTCGTGCTCGTAGCTGAGATGCCCGCGTGCTTCGTCGATCGGCACCCAGGCCACCTCGTCGACCTCGTCGAACCGCTCGAAACCACCCTCCACCGGTTGCATCAGCCAGTACTCCACGACCTTCGGCCGGCCGCGGCGGTCGACGTACTCGACCTCGCCGGCGAAGCGCCCGAGATCGCAGCGCCAGCCCGTCTCCTCGAGCACCTCGCGCAAGGCAGCCGCTTCGGCGCCTTCCCCGGCGTCGAGCTTGCCTTTCGGCAGCGTCCAGTCCTGTTGGAGGGGGCGGTGGACGAGGGCGACCTCCCAACCACCCGATCTGGAGGCCCGGATGACGATGCCGCCTGCCGCCCGCACCACCTCGGTGGCACCGGAGGGCGCCTCCCTGTGGTGTTCCGCTTCGTGGGGGCTCTTTCGATACACGTCACCGCCTGCTCTCACGCAGTCGGACGGTGCACGTGAGCATCAGGAGCGACCCTACCTCTGGAAAAGAGCCTCTCGTCGGACGGGTAGCCTCTTCACCGTGACGCCCACCGACCACCAGCGAAGTGACGTCGAGGTGGAGTGGCAACTCGACGCCATCGACCTGCGGCCGGTGGAGCGCTGGTTCAGTTCGCGAGGCGCCGTCCTCGCCGCCCGTTCCCCCGGGCGCTCGGCGCCGTCGGGGCGGTCGGGGGCGATCGGCCCTCGCCCGGATTCTGCGACGGAGGGGCCGGAGCGGCCGTTGTTGCCCGCCGTGCCCGGCTTGCAAGCGGTCGCCCAGCCGGTGAAGCGGCTCGTCGACTCCTACTTCGACACGCCCGATTGGCGCCTCGGCCGGTCGGGATACGTGCTCCGCACGCGACAGCGGGCCGGGCGCTACGAGGCGACGCTGAAGGACCTGTCGCCCTCGATCGAAGGTCTGCGGCGGCGTCTCGAGGTCACCGAGCCCCTTGCATCGTCCGACCTAGCCGGTCTCGACCCGGCCGGGCCGGTCGGCCGCCGTGTCCGCGCCCTCGCCGGCTCCCGCACCCTGCGACCCGTCCTCGAGGTGCGCACGCGTCGCCGTCCCTACGCCCTCGAGGTGCGCGGCACCGGAGTGGGGGAGGTCGCCCTCGACGACACGGTCATCGTCGCCGGCAGCGAGCAGCACCGCGTGAGGTTGCAGCGCGTCGAGGTCGAGGTGCAGTCGGCCTGGGTGGAGTCCCTCTCGCCCCTCGTCGAGGCGCTCCGCCACGACTGCGGGCTGCAGCCGGCGACCCTGTCGAAGTTCGAGGCGGGATTGTTGGGTGCGGGTTTCGCCATCCCGGGACCGGCCGATCTCGGGCCGACGAGCATCTCCGACACCTCCAGCCTCGCCGAGCTCGCCTACGCCGTGCTGCGCAAGGACGCCTCCGCCATGCTGACGCACGAACCGGGTACCCGGCTCGGCGAGGAGATCGAGTCGCTCCACCAGATGCGAGTGGCCACGCGCCGCATGCGGGCCGCCCTCACGCTCTTCGAGACCGTCCTGCCGGCCCGGGCCGCCAGGCTGCACGAGGAGCTCGGCTGGTTGGCGGCGGTGCTCGGCGCCGTCCGTGATCTCGACATCCAGCTCGGCAACATCGACTCGTGGACCGAGGAGATTCCCGGCGTCCACCGCCAGGCCCTCGACGTCCTCGGCGACCTACTGCAGCGACACCACGACGCCGCTCGCGCCGAGCTGCTCGAGGCACTCGACTCGCGGCGCTACGAGCGGCTCGTCAGCGCCCTCACCTCGATCCTCGACCAGGGCCCCCTGCGCCGCCCGGCCGCCGGGCAGGTCCCGGCGCTCGAAGCCCTGCCCGAGCTCATCGGCGGTCGCCACCGGGCGGCCGAGAAGGCGGTGCGGCGGGCGCATCGCACCGGAGTGCTCGCCGACTTCCACCGCCTCCGCATCCGTTGCAAGCGCCTGCGCTACGCCATCGAGTTCACGGGCGATCTCTACGGTGGCGATGTCCGTCGCTACGCCCGCTACGTCGCCTCCCTGCAGGACGAGCTCGGGCTCATCCAGGACGCCGAGACGGCGGCCGACCGGCTGCAGGAGATCGCCCTCGGCGAGGAAGGCGCCCTCCTGCCTCGGGAGACCGTCTTCGCCATGGGCATGGTGTCGCAGCGTTGTGCCGCCGAGGCGCTCAGCCGGCTCGGGCGGCTGCCGAAGGCCAAGAAGCTCGTGAGTGGGAAAGCCTGGGACCGTGCCGCCGCCCTCCTGGAGCGTCGCCGAAAGGAGGCCCAGCAGATGGCCGCCGACTTGGCGCAGGCGAAGCAGGCGGCCCTCGAGGAGTCGGCCGACCCGCCTCCCATCTCAGGCCGTGCCCGGCCGGCGCTGCCACGGCTCGCCGTCCCCTCCGCCTCCTCTCCGGCACCGTCTCGGACGACACGACGCCTCACTGCGGCCCCACCGGCCGAGGCTGCGCCGGTGCGACGCCCGCCCCGCACGGTCCCCCGCAACACGGACCACCCGGCGGTGACGCCGTCGGAGACGAACGGAAGCGGTTCGAACACGGTCACCCCCATCCGCCCGGGCGTGACACCCTCCTGAGGCTGGCCGGTCCGACACCCCAACGCCGGCCCCCGCCCGCCTCCCGCAGTCAGGACGCCGAGGTCGTGCGCACCAACGGTCGCCCTGACGCCCCTCGCGGCGCCGCGGCGGCGGCCACCAAGGCGTCGAAGAGCGCCTGCTGCTGAGGATCCGCCTCCGCCGTCATCTCGGGGTGCCACTGGACGGCGAGGGCGAAGGGGTGTGGGTCGATGGGCTCGATGGCCTCCACGCAACCGTCGGCTGACCATCCCGTCACCCGCAGGCCGGCGCCCACGGCGTCGACGGACTGGTGATGGGCGGAGGTGCAGCGGTCGGCCCGGACGCCACCGACAACGGCGGCGAGCCGGCTGCCCGGCAGGACCTCGACGGGGTGCTCGGCGAGGTAGAGGTCGTGGGGGCGGCCGTGCGTGTCGTCGTCGTAGCCCGGGTGGTCGACAAGGTGCTGATGCAGCGTCCCGCCCTGCGCCACGTTCACCACCTGGCAGCCGCGGCAGATGGCGAGGAGCGGGATTTCCTCCGCCAGGGCGTAACGGGCGAGGGCGAGCTCGGTCTCGTCACGCACGGCATTGAAGCCATAGCTGCGGGGGTGGGCGTCCTGCCCGTAGGTGGCCGGGTCGAGGTCGCCACCACCGACGAGGAGGAGGCCGTCTGCCCCGGCAAGGAGCACCTCCGGCGGGCACACGGGCCCGCCGGTGATGGCCGGCAGCATGACGACGCGCCCCCCGGCGCGGTGCAGGCTCTGCACGTAGCGCTCCGAGATGGCGACGTGGCCGGCCGGGCGGCCGGGTGTGGCCGCTTGCGGCAGCTCATAGGCGACGACGGCGATGGCGGCGCGATCCACGTATTCCTCCTGCGATGACGCCGGACGAGCCTACCGGTCGGGCAAACCCGCACACGTCCAGAGGGCTCCTCCCTTGACCGCGGCGGCGAAACCGTAGGACGATGCAGCCTGCCGGTCCGCCACATCGAGATGCGCGACGGCGCCGTCGAGCACGGAGGGGTCGAGGGTGGCGAAGAAGATCGGGCTGCTCGTGGGGATGGAGAACACGTTCCCGGGACCTTTCATCGAGGCCGTGAACCGCAAGGGCGCCGCCGACGGCATCGAAGCGGAGCTCGCCGTGCTCGGCAAGGTGACCGAGTTCGACGTGCCACCCGCCTACGAGGTCATCGTCGACCGCATCTCGCACGAGGTGGGTTTCTACCGTGCAGCGCTGAAGAGCGCCGCCCTCAACGGCACGGTCGTGATCAACGACCCCTTCTGGTGGGAGGCGGACGAGAAGTTCTTCGAGTGCACGCTCGCCCGCCACCTCGGCGTCGCCGTGCCGAAGACCGTCGTGCTCCCGAACAAGGAGCCCGAGACGGGCATCGACCCCGAGAAGTCGCTCCGGAACCTCCAGTACCCCCTCGCCTGGGGGGACATCCTCGACTACACGGGCCTGCCCGCCGTCCTCAAGCCCAACACGGGGGGCGGCTGGCGCGACGTCTACATCGTGCGCTCGCTGGAGGAGCTCCTGGGCGCCTACGACGGCACCGGGACGAAGACGATGATCCTGCAGGAGTTCATCGATTGGGAGGATTACCTCCGCTGCGTCGTCATCGGCGGCCAGGTGCTCGTCTTCCGATACGACCCGAGGAAGGGCTTCCTCGAGCGCTACGTCACGGACGACCCGCCGCCGGCTGATCTCGTCGAGCGGGCGACCGCCGACGCCCGGCTGCTGACCGACGCCCTCGGCTACGACATGGACACGGTGGAGTTCGCCGTGCGCGACGGCGTCCTTCACGCCATCGACTGGTTGAACCCGGCCCCGGACTTCGACAACTTCTCGATCAAGGAGGAGGGTTTCGCCTGGGTCATCGACACGATGAGCGACCTCGCCCTCGCCTATGCCCGGGGCGAACGGACGCCCCCGTGGAGGGGCGAGCACCGTTGGTGGCGCCACGTGGCCGCCGCGCGCTGAGACCGGCCGCGAAGGGAGTGGGGGTTGCGAGCCGCCGTCGAGGCGTACCACGACCTGCTCGGTGACGCGGAGCTGGCCGAGGCGAGCGCCGATCATCTCTACCGGGCGCAGCACGCCGCCAACTTGTACTTCGGCGACCACCCCCTCTCCATCTCGCTGCGGCCCCGTCTCATCTCGAGGGGCGACTGGGGACGCGCCGTGGCCGCCGCCGAGGCGATCGCCGGAGCCCTCGCCGCCCTCGAGTCGGCCCTCCTCGCCGACGCCGAGCTGAGGCGAGAGCTCGATCTCGACCCGCTGGAGGAGCGACTCGCCCTCGCCTCGCCCGGCTGCCGGTGCTCCTCACCCTCGGCCAGGCTCGACAGCTTCTTCGCCGACGAGGTGCGCTATGTCGAGTACAACGCCGAGTCGCCGGCCGGCATGGCCTACGGGGACGCCCTGGCCGAGGTGATGGAGGCCCTCCCCGTCATGGACCGTTTCCGTGACCGCTTCCGCCTCAGCGCCATGCCGACCCGCCGCTCCCAGCTCGACGCCATGCTGCAGGCCTTCGCCGAGTGGGGCGGCGCCGCCAAGCCGTCCGTGGCCATCGTGGACTGGACGGGCGTGCCGACGGTGGCCGAGTTCGAGATGTTCCGGGAGTACTTCGTCGCCAACGACGTCCCCTGCGTCATCGCCGACCCCGACTCGCTCGACTACGACGGCACGACGCTTCGCAGTGAGGACGGCACGGAGATCAGCGTCGTCTACCGGCGAGTGCTCACGAGCGAGCTGCTCGCCCACGGGGGCGGTTCGGACCCCCTCTGCACGGCGTACCTCGACGGCAACGTCGTCGTCGTCAACACCTTCCGGGCCAAGCTGCTGCACAAGAAGATGAGCCTCGCCCTCCTCTCCGACGAGCGCTACGCCGCCCTCTTCACGCCCGAGCAGCGCGCCGCCATCGACCGCCACATCCCCTGGACCCGTCGGCTCTCGGAGTCGGCCACCACGCGGCGGGGCGAGGAGATCGGCGACCTCCCCGCCTATGTCGTCGAGAACCGCTCCAACCTCGTCCTCAAGCCAAACGACGAATACGGCGGCAAGGGTGTCGTGCTCGGGTGGACCGTCGACGACCACGAGTGGGAGCAGGTCGTCCGTGTGGCGCTGCACGAGAGCTACGTCGTGCAGGAAGCCGTGCCGGTGCCGAGGGAGGAGTGGCCGCTCGCCGTCGGCGGCACGGTGGAGATGGTGGACATGGCCGTGGACATGGACCCGTACCTCTTCGGCGGGCGGGTGCAGGGAGCCCTCGTCCGGCTGTCGTCGTCCGCCCTCCTCAACGTCACGGCGGGCACCGGCAGCGTCGTGCCTACCTTCGTGGTCGAAGACGAGAGAGAGGAGTGAGCCCCGTGGCGCTCGACCTGGGTCGCGATCTCACGATCGGCATCGAGCAGGAGTTCCAGATCATCGACGGGTCGGGTGAGCTGACGCATCACATCGACACGCTGCTGGCCTCCACGCGCGAGCAGTTCGGCGAGGACGTGAAAGCGGAGATGCTGCAGTCGGTCGTGGAGATCGGCACCCAGATCTGCGCTGACATCGGCGAGGCCCGTTCCGAGCTGATCCGGCTGCGCAAGGGCCTCGTCGACATCCTGGCGCGCGACGGCCTCCGCCTCGCATCGGCCGGCACGCACCCCTTCTCGCATTGGGCGGACCAGCGCGTGACCGAAGCGGACCGCTACAAGATGCTCGAGGACGAGATGCAGGATCTCGTGCGGGAGCTGCTCATCTTCGGGACCCAGGTGCACGTCGGCATCCCCGACCCGGAGCTCCGCATCGACGTCATGAACGAGGCCCGCTACTTCCTCCCGCACCTGCTCGCCCTCTCCACCGCCTCCCCCTTCTGGCTCGGGCGGAGGACGGGCCTCAAGTCCTACCGCAGCGTCGTGTGGTCGCGGTTTCCCCGCAGCGGCATCCCGCCGCACCTGAGCTCGTACGGGGAGCTCGAGGGCCTCGTCGAGCTCCTCGTGAAGACGAACTGCATCGACAACGGCAAGAAGGTCTGGTGGGATCTCCGGCCCCACCACCTCTACCCGACCCTCGAGTTCCGGGTGTGCGATGCCGTCCCGAAGATCGAGGAGGCCCTCTGCCTGGCGGCGCTCACGCAGGCGATCTGCGCCAAGCTCCTCAAGCTGCGGCGCAACAACCTCGGCTTTCGGCACTACTCTCCGCACCTCATCGCCGAGAACAAGTGGCGGGCGATGCGCCACGGCGTGAGCGGCAGCCTCATCGACTTCGGGCGCGAGGCGGAGGTCCCCATGGGCGAGCTCGTCGGGGAGTTGCTCGAGTTCCTTGACGACGTCGTGGACGAGCTGGGGTGCCGTGCCGAGGTGGCCTACGCCGAAACGATCGTCCGCGAGGGCACGAGCGCCGACCGCCAGCTCGCCGTCTTCGAGGCGACGAGCTCGTACCACGCCGTCGTGGACTTCATCGCCGCCGAGACGGTGGAGGGCCTGCCCCTCGGTTGAGGCGCCGGCTGTTCTCGGCGCCTCTGCTCGCGGCGCCCTGCTGGCGACCGGGGTTCAGCAGTGGCGGGGGAGGTGGTAGGCCAGCTGCCGCTGCCACCAGGGCCAGTCGTGCGCCGAGTCGTGCCCCCAGATGTCGAGCTCGTGCGGGATTTGCCGCTCCGCCAGGAGGCCGCCCAGCCGCAGCGTGCTCGGGAGCGCCCCGCTGGCGCTGTCGTCCTCCCACGGACCCTGCCCGGCGACGAGCGTGAGGTGCACGTGCTGGCGCAGCCAGTCGAGGTGGTCGCCGTGCAGGTTGGGCACGTAGTCGACCGGGTTGCTGAAGTAGAAGCTCTCCCCGCGCTCGCCCCAGCCCATCTTCGCCATGTCGTAGGCGCCGGAGAGGCAGATCGCCTCCGGGAAGAGCTCGGCGTGCTTCAGGCTGACGTTGGCGGCGTGGTAGGCACCGAAGCTGCAGCCTGTCACGAGCACGTCTCGCCGTCCGGCGCAGTCGTCGACGATGAAAGGGACGACGTCGTTCACGACGAAGTCCTCGAACCGCTGGTGCTCCCGCGCCCGCAGTTCCAGCGGTAGGTCGCCTCGCCGCCAGCTGCCGCCCTCGAAGCTGTCGATGCAGTAGATCTTTGCGCGACCGTCCTCCACGAGGCCGGCCACGGCGGAGAGGAGACCGTTGTTCTCGAAGTCCTCCGCACGGCCGCTGTCGGAGGCGAAGGCGAGCACGGGCCTGCCCCACTCGCCGTAGGCGATCAGGTGGGAGTCGCCGAGGGGAAGCGACGGCAGGACGACCGATCGCCGCCTCACGAGCTCACCTCCTGCAGCAAGGTCACGAGCGATGGCGTCCAAGCGTCCCGCCAGGCCACCCAGTTGTGAGCATCGCGGACGACGTGCAAGGTGGCAGGGTATCCCTGCGACGCCAGCGTGGCGGCGCATTGCTGGTTGTTGGCGAGGTTGCGCTCCACCGTGCCGCACGTCATCACGACCGGGATGGGCTCCGGCGCGCCGTCACCGTCGAGGCTCTCCACGAAACGCTGGATTCGCTCGAGCGGCGGCTGCGACCCGGGATGGTCCTCCGGGTGGAAGAAGCTGCTCGACTGCAGGAAGAGCGAGTCGAAGGAGGCCGGCCGCAGGCGGTGGGCGTGCAGCAAGGCGACACCGCCGAGGCTGGCGCCGAGGCCCAGCCGCCAGGGGCGACCCGCCGTGACGGCCACGAGGGCCGCCACGGCGGCCGGGAGCTCGTCGGCCAGGTAGTCGGCGAACTGCGGGCTGGCGCTGTAGTGCTCGCCGCGGTCCGTCGGCTGGCAGAGGACCGCCCGCATGGGCGGGAGGGCTCCGGAGGCCACCTGGACGTCGAGGAAGTGCACGAGCCCGGAGAAGCGGGCGAACTCGACGCCGTCGAGGGCCACGAGGAGGGGGAGCGGCGTCTCCGGCCCGGTGCCGGCCGCCGACCAGATCATCGTCGGCTGCACGTCGCCGAGGACGGCCGAGGGCACGTCGAGCTCGACGACGGCGCCCTCCTCGGCCTCGGCGCCCAGCCAGGACGGTGCCGTGTACTCCGGGAACTCGACGACGGAGCGCTCCCCGAAGGCGCCGGGCGCCCGCAGCGGGTTGGCGGGGTCGAGGATCGTGTCGTGCGACTCGCCCGATACCACGTCGAAGCGGTACTCGAAGCGGTCCACCGGGGGGCGCCGGAAGACCCCCTCGAAGATCCCGTCGGCCGAGCGTTGCAATACCGGGCCGTAGCGGGGCTCTGCAACCTCCTGCACGACGACGACGTCGTCGGCCGCCCCGGTGGGATCGGCGTAGCGGAAGGTCACCCGGTCGGGCTCGACGAGGGGAGGACCGGCCTCCGTCGCCGGCGCAAGGCCGTCGGCACGGGAGTCGTCCACGTCAGAGGCGGCTGCGGGGCCGCCCGGGGTGCTCAGGCCGGACCTGCAGCCGAGAGCACCACTCCCACCACGCCCGCCCCGGCGGCGATCGAGAGGATCGCCTTGCCGGTGGCGAGGTCGAGCTCGCTCATCGTTCCGGTGCCGAGGTCGGCGACGAAGGCCACGAGCCCGGAGGGGTCGACGGCGACGCCGAGTGGCTTCGAGCCGGCGGGTCCGACCGTGCTGACGCCGAGGTCGTGCAGTGTCACCTGCATCAAGGTACCGGAGGCGGACGCGACGTACGCCACGGACTGCCGGGAGTCGCCACCTTGCGGCGCGAAGGCGACGCCTGCGGTCGGTGAGGCGAGCGTCGCCGTGATGGTGACCGAGAAGTGGTCGACCTCGATCTTGCTGAGGAGGTTGCTCGCCCGGCTCAGCACGATGACGGAATGCCCCGAGGGGGAGGCGACGACACCGTCGGGCCCCGGGGCGACGACGATCGGCGTGTCGGCCTCACTCGTCGAGAGGTCGATCGGGGTCACGCTCGAGGAGTCGAGGTTGGCGACGAAGGCGTACCCGTTCGAGGCGATGGCGGCGGCGTCGGGGTGGCTCCCGACCGCGACGGTGGCGGTCACCTTCTCGGTCGTGAGGTCGACGATGGTGGCGTTCCCCGAGTAGTTGTTCGCCACGACAGCCGTGGAACCGTCGCCGCTGATGGCGATGGCGACGGGGTCCTCGCCCACGGCGATGGGCCGCCCGACCTTGCCGGTGGCGACGGTGATGGGAACGATGTCGTTTCGGGTCTCGACCGTCACCCAGAGGGTCTTGCCATCGGGCGAGAGGGCGCCGCCGCCGGGTGCGCCGGCGAGGTGAACGGGAGCCTCAGCGTTCACGACACCGAGGCCGACCGTTTCGAGCCCGTTGCCGGCGTAGTCGGCGACCACGAGCGCATGGCCACCGGCTGCGGTGGTCACGGCCACAGGGCCGCGGCCGACGGCGATGGGGTGGCCCCGGACGAGGGAGGCAAGGCTCACGGGAACGATGGAACCGGCGCGGTAGGACGACACGTAGGCGGACCCATCGGCCGAGACGGTGATCCCGGTCGGTTCCGTGCCGACGACGACGCCGCTGCCGACCTTCCCCGTTGCGAGGGCGACGGGCACGAGACGACCCGAGCCGTAATCGACGACGAGGGCGGTCGTGCCGTCCGGCGTGACGACGACCCCGTCGGGTGCGTCCCCGACGTTGTAGGTCGACGTCGTGTGTCGCGAGCCGAGCGGGATCGCCGTCACCGTGCCGCTACTGAAGTTGGTGACGTAGGCGGTGCCGCCGCCCGGGCTCAGTGCGATGGAGTCGGGATCCTTGCCGACGGCGACGCTGAAGAGGAGGGCGCCGCTCGAGGTGCCGATCGCCCTCATCCGTTCCGTCGAGAGGTCGACGACGTACGCGATGCCGCCGTTGGGGGAGAGGGCGATGGCGGACGGCCCGTGCCCGGCGTGCAGACGTCGCCCTGCCCTGCCCGTGGCGAGGTCGACGGCAACGATCGTGTCCGATCCGTAGCACGTCACGTAGGCGGTGAGCCCGTTCGAGGCGATGGCGATGGCGTCGGGGTTCTTGCCGACGGCGATCGCCGCCCTGGGCTTCATCGAGGTGAGTGGGACCGGCGTGATGGTGCCGGCGGAATAGTCGGTGACGTAGGCGGTGTCGCTGACGGCGTCGAAGGCGACGGCGTCGGGGCCGCGCACCGCTGTCCGACCGGTCACGACGTCGGCGGCGAGGTCGATCGGCGTCACCTCGGAGCTGCTGTGGTCGAGGATCCAGGCGAAACCCCCGACCCCGGCGACCTGCTCCGGGTGGGAGCCGGCGGGCGAGGCGACTCCCGGGCGAAGCCCCGCCGCCCGGGCGCCGATGGCTTGAGCGAGGCCGGCCGGCGCTGCGGGGACGAGGAGGGCGGCGCTCAGCCCCGAGGCGGCGAGGAGCGGCAGCGGGCGCCGCCACCACGCCCTGGGGACTCGCCCCCGGCCGGTGGCGGCGAGCGGCGGCTTGGCTCCTCCCGGCCGCTCGTGCGCTAGCAGTGCAGGGTGACCGGGCATGTCGTCGTCGTCACGGGAAGTGTGGTCGTCGTCGTAGTGCTCGTCGTGGTGGTCGGACGTGTCGTCGTCGTGGTCGTGGTCGGGGTCGGTCTCGTTGTCGTTGTCGTGGTCGGACGCGTCGTCGTGGTGACCGGACGGGTCGTGCTCGTCGTCGTGCTCGGTGCTCTCCCCGTGCCGGCCTTGTGGCGGCGGGGGTCGTGCGGGCGTGTCGTGGAGGTGACCGCTCGTGCCCGAGTCGTCGTCGTCACCCGCCTCGTCGTCACGGCTCGCCGCGTCGTCGACGGCGCCACCCTGGCGAGGGAGGTCGTCGTGGGGAGGGCGTTGCTCGGCCTGCTGCCGGAGACGACGAACACGAGAGCGAGCACGCCCAGACACGCGACGAGGATGGGCAGGCCGATGCGGGCCTGGAAGATGCGGGCCCGCCTGCGGTGCGAGGCGCGATTGCTCCGCCGCGCCCCCAGGGCGGCCAGCTCCCTGTCGAGGGGTGCCGGCCGGTGCTCGAGGAGGCCCGCCTGGGCCGACCGCGGCTGCGCGTCCGGATCCGGGAGATCTGCGAGGCCCACCCAGGCGACCGTGTCCGTGCTGCGCCGAGTGACCGCCTGGGGGGCGGCGGGCGACTCGAAGAGGTTGTCCGCCTGCGGGGCGGCCGTCGCCTCGAAGAGGCTGTCCGCCCAGGCATCGAGGTCGTCGAGGGTGCGCTCCCGATCCGGGCCCGGCGTCGTCGCCAGGGCGGCCGGCTGAACTGTCGTCGCGGCGGGGGCGATACCGAACACGGCGTCGGCCCAGGCCTCGATGCCGTCGTCGTCCCCCCGAAGAGGAGCCATCGGGGGCGGCTGGCGCCGCCTGTCGTCGGCCTCCTCGGCCTCCGTGGTCGTCGTCATCGCTGCGGGAGCCGTTGTGGACGAGCCGGCGGTGGGGGCTCGCTTGGCTCTCGTCGTGCCGGCTGAACCCGACGTGTTCGCCGCCGTCCGGCGAGGAGCGGTCGTCCCGCCCGCCGTCGCCGGCGATCTCTTCGCCGGCCGAGCCGCCGCTTCGCCCGAGGCGGGCGCTCGCACACGTCTGCTGCCGGGAGCTGAGCGTGCCGCGCCGGCGCCGTCCTTGCTGCGCCCCCTGGCCGACGAGCCGGAAGCGCCTGTGGCCTTCGCTGCCGTCGCTGCCGTCCGGGACCGTCCGGTGGCGGCTCCGTTGGCCGCCGCCGTCGCTGTCTTCTTGCGGGGAGCGGCCGTGCCATTGCTCGCCGCCCTACTGGCGGCGCTGGTGGCGCCGGCGGCCTGCCGAGCCGGGGTCCGACGGGTCGAACCTTGAGACGCCTGCTTCGTCGTCCGAGGTGCGCCGCCCGCCTGCTCTACAGGCTCGGCATCTGTGCCCTCCGACAGGCTGGACGCGGGAAGGTCGGGTGTGCTCGACGGGTCGTCCGCCACCGCTCCACCTCCCGCTCCGCCCCGGAGGGCACCGTCGCATCGCCGAGGCGACACCCTGACGCCGGGACGGCCCGGCGAGGCGGCACGGTGTTCGCGTGCGCTACGCGGGCTCCGTCGGGGTCCCGGTTGCCGGCAGCTGCCTGCGTGCGCCGTCGCCTGCGATGACATGCACGTCCTCCGCGACGTCGCCACCGGCTTCGCCAGCACCCTCAGTATCGGCAGGAGACGCCGGGATCTTGAGTGGCTGCGGGTTGGCCCAGGGGTCGACGGCGTGCCCATCGGGCGTCGCCAACCGTGGACGCCGCCTGTCGCGCCACAGGAGGAAGGCGGCGAAGGCCGACCCGACGACGATGAACGCCGCCGAGACGACCTCGATACCAGTGCCTGCCGGGCCGTGGTGCAGGAGGAACGACTCGTCGCAGAGCCGGGAGACGCCGTAGAGCGTGGCCGTCGCCGTGGCCACGACGCCGAAGGGCCCACCCCGGCGGGCGATGAGCTTCTCCACCTGGAGCGCCAGCACGAAGACGACGAAGCACTCGAGGGCCTGGAAGATCGGCACCGGGACGCGCTTTCCCACCTGGTCGGCGTAGTACATGCCGTACCAGGCGGTCGTCGGGTAACCCCCGCCCGACACCATGAGCTGCGGGCCGAGGAGCCGGCCGATGGCCCAACCGACGGCCAGCACAGGCGCCACGAGGTCGAGGGCAACGCTGAGACGCAGGGACTTGCACCATCGATGGGCCAGGTAGAGACCGGTCGGGATGCCGCCGAGGAGACCTCCGTAACTCGTCAGGCCGCCGTGCCAGACGGCGAAGATGCTCACCGGGTCCCTCGCGTACGTTCCCCAGTTGGCCACGACGTGGACAGCCCGTGCTCCCACGATGGAGGCCACGATGATCCAGACGAAGGCCTGCGTGAGCCAAGCGTCCGGGTAGCCGTGGGCGCGCAGCCGCCGGGCGAAGTACCGGTACGACACCCAGAACGTGATGGCAAGGCCGATCCCGTAGGTGTGAATTTGCAGCGCACCGATGTGGAAGACGACGGGGATCGGCTTCACGTCGACATCACCGACCGATTATCCCCCAAATGACCGCTGCGGCGCGCTCGGCACCGTCAGCTCAGGCGCTCGACGATCATGGCCATCCCCTGGCCGCCGCCGACGCACATGGTCTCGAGGCCGACGGTCTTGTCCTCCGTCTCGAGGCCGTTGAGGAGCGTTGTCATGATGCGCGCCCCGGTCATCCCGAAGGGGTGCCCGATGGCGATGGCGCCGCCGTGGACGTTGAGCTTGTCCCACTCGACGCCGAGGTGGCGGGCGGAGGGGAGGACCTGGGCGGCGAAGGCCTCGTTGATCTCCACGAGGTCGACGTCGCCGATCGTCATGCCGGCTCGCTTCAATGCCTGGCGGCTTGCCTCGATCGGGCCGAGACCCATGATCTCGGGATCGAGGGCGCTCACGCCGCTCGAGACGATGCGGGCGAGCGGGCGCAGGCCGAGCTCGGCGGCTCGGGTGTCGCTCATGACGAGGACGGCGGCAGCCCCGTCGTTGAGTGGACAGGCGTTGCCGGCGGTGACGCGGCCGTCGGGGCGGAAGACAGGCTTCAGCTTGGCGAGCACCTCCACGGTGGTATCGGGCCTCGGACCGTCGTCACGACACATCACGCTGCCGTCCGGCAGCTCGTAGGGCGTGATCTCCTGTTCGAAGAAACCGTTCTCCTGGCTCTCCACCGCCCGGTTCTGGGAGAGGGCGGCGAACTCGTCCATCTCCTGGCGGCTGACGTCCTCCAGCTCGGCGACGTTCTCGGCCGTCTGGCCCATGGCGATGTAGATGTCGGGGAGACCCTCGGGCTCTTCCCAGCGAGGCCCCCCGCCGTCGGCACGCTTCGCCGTGCGTTGCTCGGCCTCCTCGAAGACGGGATTGTGCCCCGCCGGGGCACCGTCTGCGCTCCCCACGAAGAAACGGCTCGTCGTCTCGACGCCGCCGGCGATGAAGCAGTCGCCCTCGCCTGCCCGGATGGCGTGGGCCGCCATGCGGATGGTCTGCAGCGAGGAGGAGCAGTACCGGTTCACGGTGACTCCGGGCAGGCTTTCGAGCCCCGCCAGGACCGCCACGACGCGAGCGATGTTGTAGCCGGCCTCGCCGGCGGGCTGGCCGCATCCGAGGAGGAGATCCTCGATCTCGTCGGGAGGCAGGCCGGGAACGCTCGCCATGAGCGCCCGTACGATGAAGGCGGCGAGGTCGTCCGGGCGGACGTCCTTCAGCGAGCCTTTGAAGGCTCGGCCGATCGGGGTCCGGGCGGTCGCCACGATGACGGCTTCGGGCATGGGCGGACTATAGGAGATCGCCCGGCGGCTCCGACGGGGTCTCGCGCCCCGATGCCGGGCCGGATGGCGAGGCGACCGGACCCCGGACGCGGAAAGGCCCCGGGTAGCCGGTGGGCTTGCGCCTCCGTACTTCCCGGGGCCTGCTCCAGATGACGAGGACTTCCTTGACCCGACCGGGTGCCTTGCGGCTGCCCGGACTGGCCGATCGCTGCCGGTCCCGGAGGACCTGCACCGATGACGGTCACCCATGCCATCGTTCCTCGGCGGATTAGCCGTGGTCTCTCTGTCCGTTCCTCCCTTGCGGGAAGTCCATCCAGCAGCGACCTGGTCCCGTCCGGTGCCCACCCTTGCGGGTGCACCCCGTCCGTAACCCGGTCCGACCGTTCGCGTGTCCCTTGCGGGTCACCCTCCCGTCCGTCCCGATGCTCCTCCGGTTCCGACCCTCCTTGCGGAGAACCGATCCCTTAGAGCGACCCCTCTGCACAAGCGTTCCCTTGCGGGAGGCCTCTGCTTCGGTGCCAGCCCCGGCCCTCTCGTGTTCCTTTCGGTCCACCGAGCTTCCGGCGCTCCGGCTGTTCCGTCCTTGGCGAGGCACACTCTCGTTCAGAAACCCCTTGGCGTCAACCGGAGTTGCACTAATTCGGAGGTTATCGACAGCATTGCGCCAGTTGTCGACAAGAAGAGCTCACTTTCCCCCTTTCATCCCCAGGGTCATCCACATCCCGGCGAGCCGGCGGCTACTCGCCGGGAGGCGAACCGGCGTCGAAACGGTCCACGGAAGTGAACTCCTCGACGCTTCGCCGGCGCAGTCGCGTGACGTGCCGGAGGGGGTGCCCGAGGGCGATGAGGGCGGCGACGGCAAAGGACCGCGGCACGTCGAGCAGCTGCCGCACGGCCTCCTCCTGCCGGCAGAGGACCGTCGTCATGACGCCGCCGAGCCCCTCGTTGCGGGCGGCGAGCAGGATGGCGTACCCGAAGGGGTAGACGGAGCCGCCACCGACGATGCTCTGGCGGCGCAGGCCGTTGTCGGTGACGGCGAGGGAGCCGAGATGGGCGAGCAGGACGAGCATGACGGGCACGGAGGCGAGCTGGTCGCCGAAGGCGTCGGGGGCGGGCCGCTCGCGGGCCGTCTCGAGGTCGACCTCGGGCCCGTGCCAGCGACCGTCCTCGCCGGGGGCGAAGGGTACGAGGCCGCGCTCGACGTGCGCCCAGTACTCGCGCCAGCTGACGGCGTAGAGGCGGCTGAGCTCCTCCCGCAAGGACTGGCTCTCCACTCGCACGACTCGCCACGGCTGGCGGTTGCCCCCGCTCGGGGCGAAACGGGCCGAGTCGAGGATGCGGTAGACGACGTCCTCCGCCACCGGCTCAGGCGTGAATTCACGACAGGAACCGGTCGTGCGCAGGACCTCGGTCAGCTCCATCGCGCCCTCAACATAACGGACCGGCCGCAGCGGGGGCGGGCCGTTGCTCTGGGGCTGCCGGAACCGGCCGGCGCCCGGCGAGACGATGGGGGCGGTGATAGGTTCCCGGCCAGGTCGACCGCGGAGGCTGGATGACGACCGAATGGAACGGGCAGGGTCTGCCACCGGCCGCACAGGCACGGATGGAGCGTGGACGGGCCGGTGGGCCGCCCGCCAGCCTGTTCGGTATCTCGGGCCAGGCCGCCCTCGAGGCGTGCGGCTACTCGGTCGTGGGCGAGGTCATGGGCTGCATCGTGCAGCACATCGGCTTCAGCGGCTGGGGCGGCTGCGGCTACTACCCCATGGCCATGGGCGGCCCCGTCGGTATGGGCCGCCAGGGTATAGGGGGCGGTTGGGGCGGCAACTACCAGGCCGGTGTGCGCTCGAGCTCGAGTGGCGGTTACGCAGGCTTTGCGCCCTACGTCGACGCCCTCTACAACGGCTACGACACGGCCGTGCTGCGCATGCTCCTCGAGTGCCGGGACCTGCACGGTGACGGCGTCGTCGGCGTGCGACTGGAGCAGCGGCGCCTCGGCGAGGACAACTGGGAGTTCCTCGCCGTCGGGACGGCCGTGCGCTCGCACGGCAACACCCGCCCCGCCAACCTCTTCTCGACGGTCTTGCCCGCCCACGACGTCGCCAAGCTGCTGCATGGCGGCTGGGTCCCCGCCGCCATCACGATCGGCATCGCGCTCTCCATCCGCCACGACGACTGGGCGACCCTGCAGCAGTCGCGTTCGTGGGGCCAGAACACCGAGGTGTCGGGCTACACCGAGCTCGTGAACCACGTGCGCAACGACGCCCGCCAGCAGTTCGCCCGTCGCACGGCCGCCTACGGTGCCGACGGGGCGATCATGTCCGCCATGAACCTCGACATCTGGGAGATCGAGCCGACCGAGAACCACCGCGACCACGTCGCCCTCTCGTTCGTGAAGGGCACCGCCATCTGCCGGTTCCACCGGGGCAAGGCCGCCCCGACGTCCAGCCTCAAGATCCTCTCCCTCTCCGACCGCCACCAGCTCCCGGGAAGGAAGCCATGAGCGACACCGAAATCCAAGCAACGGACCTCGGCATCCCTGAGGACGCCATGAAGCGTCTGGCCGAGATGAAGCCGGGACAGCCCGGAGCCCTCTTCACCTCGGACCTCACCGTGAACGAGTTCCTCCTCGTGAGGGAGGCGGGCTTCCGGCCCGTCGGCCTCGTGCTCGGCTCGAGCATCTACCACGTCGGCATCCAGATGGGTCGCTGGTCGAAGAACATGGAGCTCGACACCCTCTCCCAGGCGATGTACCACGCCCGCGAGCTCGCCATGACCCGCATGGAGGCGGAGGCGGCGGCGCTCGGTGCCGACGGCATCGTGGGCGTCCGGCTCGACATCGAGTTCAAGGAGTTCGGGAACGACCTCGCCGAGTTCATCGCCGTGGGGACTGCTGTGAAGGCCGACCAGGAGGGGAACTGGCGCAACAACCAGGGGCAGCCCTTCACCTCGGATCTCTCCGGGCAGGATTTCTGGACCCTCGTGCAGGCGGGCTACGCCCCCCTCGGCATGGTCATGGGCAGCTGCGTCTACCACATCGCCCACCAGGGGACCCTGCGGGCGATGGGGAACGTCGGCAAGAACGTCGAGATCCCCACCTACACCGAAGCGCTCTATGACGCCCGCGAGCTGGCCATGAGCCGGATGCAGGCGGAAGCGGAAGCCCTCAAGGCCGAGGGCATCGTCGGCGTGCAGCTGCTGTCCCTGGCGCACCGCTGGGGCGGCCACACGACGGAGTTCTTCGCCGTGGGAACGGCCGTACGCCCCCTGCGGGCCGACCACGTCATCGCCAAGCCGCAGCTCGTGCTGCCCCTCACCGATTGACGGTGTCGTCGGGCGCCGGCCCCGTGCCATGACCGAACCGACCGAAGCCGACTCGCCGGACGTCGAACAGCTGGCGGCTGCCCTCCGCGCCGACACCTCCGACCTCGACGCCTATCACCGCGCCCTCTCTTCCTCCATCGGGGGGCTCTTGCCGGAAGGCCTCGTCGAAGTCGACCGCCAGCGCTCCATGGGCGACCGCGTGGCCGGCCGGCCGGGAACGGCGACGGCGATCCGGTTGCACCTCGGTGACAAGACCCTCGAGCTCGCCAGCCGTCACGGAGGTCTCGTGGCGACGATCGCGCAGGACGTGCGAGGCGTGACGATCAGCAAGAAGGAGGTGCCTGTGTCCGAGTGGGTGCAGGCCCTCGCCACCTACCTGGCGGCCCTTGCCTCCGACAGCGCGGCAGCCAGGGAGGCTCTCGGGCGACTGCTCGGGGGCTGAGGGGGGCGAGGCCGGACCGGCCAGCCGAGCCGGCGCGTCGGCGCTCGGGCCTGGGGCAGCCGAGCGGCATCGAGTTCGTAACGCCGGCCAGGCTGTCGCCCGACATGTCTCGGCCCCGCCGACGCCAGCTGGGCGGGCGCCGGCGCCGGCTCAGCCGGCAGAGCCGGCGCGCCGTCCCTTCGAGCGAGCGGCCTCGCAGGCGGCGGCCACCGCCTCTGCGCAGGCGGCCGCCTGCTCCGTCCCGAGCCTCGCCGTCGTGACGCGGATGGCCGGGGGCGAGACGAGCCGGAAACGACTGCCCGGGGAGACGAGCCAACCTTTGGCGATGAGGGTGCTCACCGCCGTCGCCTCGTCGTCCACGGGGATCCAGACGTTGAGCCCGGTCGGTGCCGAGACGTGGACGCCCCGCACGGCGAGCTCGTCGCAGAGCGCCTGGCGGCGCTCCCGGTAGACGGCGGAGGCGTCGGCCAGCTGCCGAGTCACGGAGACGTCCTCCCAGAGGGAGAGGGCGATGGCCTGCACGAGGTGGCTGACCCAGCCGGCACCCACCTCGATGGAGGCCTCCAACCGCCCGATCGTCGCCGGGTCGCCGGCGGCGACGGCGAGGCGGAGGTCGGCGCCGTAGCCCTTCGAGAAGGAGCGCACGAAGCAGTAGCGGCCGGTCGGGCCGACGATGGGAGCGAGGGGTGCCTCCACGAGTCCACAGGCGTGGTCGTCCTCGATGACGAGGCGGCCCGGGTAGCGGCCGAAGATCGAGCGCAGCTCGCCGGAGCGGCGGGCGGAGACGGCGGCACCCGTCGGGTTCTGCGCGCGGGCCGTGACCACGACGGCGCCGGCTCCGGCGGCGAGCGCCTGCCAATCCCGTCCGGCGTCGGCCCTTCGGCGTCGACGGGAAGGGGAACGGCAAGGTAGCCGAGGCGCTCCACGAGGTCGATGAGCGCCGCCCAGCCGGGATCCTCGACGGCCACGCGGTCCCCGGGGGCGAGGTTGGATCCGAGCATGCGGCCGATGGCGTCGAGGGCGCCGAAGGTCACGGTGGCCGACTCCGCCGGCACGCCGTCGCCCTCGAGGCGACGACGCGCCTCGGCGAGGAGGCCCGGATGGGCGAGCGGGGCGCCGTAGAAGGCAGGCTCGTAGCGGGCGCCCTGCAGGGCCGAGACGAGGTCGGGCAGGAGGCGGGCGTCGGGGTTGCCGGTGGAGCAGTCGACGACGCCGGCCGGCACCTCCGCCGCCCGGCGCACGGGCGCCAGCTCCTCCCTCCGCAGCTCCCGCACGCGGGTGCCCCGGCGCCGGTCGGCCGAGGTGAGGCCACGCCCGTTGAGGAGCTTGTAGGCAGCGGCTACCGTTCCGGCGCTGAGTCCGAGGGAGGCGGCCAGCTCCCGGATGGGGGGCAGGAGGTCGCCGGCGGCGACGCGGCCCTCTCGGATCGAGCTCTCGATGGACTCGGCGAGCTCGGCGGCGCCTTGCCCGCTGAGATAGTCTTGTAGCATCACAGAACACCGATTGTATCAGTACATATGTGAGTGGGCATAGAGACGCCCGGGAGGACTCCGATGAGCGACAGCACCGCCACGACGACGCCGTCACGCCACAGGGAGCGTGCGCACTGGGACGCCGGCGTCGTCAACGCCATCCTCGACGAGGCGCTCGTCGGACACCTCGCCTTCGTGGACGGCGGCCGTCCCCAGATTCTCCCTCTCCTCTTCGTGCGGCTCGAGGGTGCCGTCTTCCTGCACGGCTCGACGGGGGCCCATTTCGCCCGCCTCTGCAAGGGTGGCCGCAGCCTGCCGGCCAGCTTCGAGGTGACCCTCGTCGACGGGCTCGTGCTCGCCCGTTCCGCCTTCAGCCACTCCGCCAACTACCGCTGTGTCATCGCCCACGGCGACGCCCGCCTCGTCACGGAGGAGGACCGCAAGCGGGTCGTCCTCGACGCCCTCATGGACAAGCTCGTGCCTGGCCGGCTTGCCGACGCCCGCTCCCCCCGCTCCGACGAACTGCGCCAGACCGGCCTCCTCGAGCTTCCCCTCACGGAGGTGGCCGCCAAGATCCGCACCGGTGACCCGCTCGACGACGAGGCGGATCTCGGCCTCCCGGTCTGGGCGGGCATCCGCCCCCTCGTCTCGAGCTGGGGCGCCCCCCGTGCCTCCGGTGACCTGGCGCCCGGCATCGCCTTGCCCGCCTACCTCGAGAGCGGGGATCATGTCGCCGTGCCGGCTCGACATGCCATGACAGCGTGAGGGCCGTCGTCCAGCGCGTCGCCTGGGCTCGCGTCTCCATCGCCGGCGAGGTGGTCGGCTCCATCGAGGGGCCAGGCCTCTGCGTGCTCATCGGTGCGACCCACAGCGACACCGACGCCACCGCCGCCACGATGGCCGCCCGCATCTGGAACCTGCGCGTCCTGGCCGACGAGGAGGGGCGCATGAACCGCTCCGCCCAGGAGCTCTCCGCCCCCGTGCTCGTCGTCAGCCAGTTCACCCTCTACGGCGACACGAGCAAGGGACGCCGCCCGTCCTGGCTGGCGGCGGCGCCCGGCCCCGTTGCCGAGCCGCTCGTGGATCATGTCGTGGCGGAGCTGCGCCAGCTCGGCGCCAGCGTCGCCACCGGCCGCTTCGGAGCCGACATGCTCGTCGAGCTCGCCAACGACGGCCCGGTGACGATCCTCCTCGAGCTCGGCGACTGACGGCCGCTCCCGTCCTCGGCGTTTCCGGTGGTGGACGGACGGGACGGAGCGACCATACTGGCCCCATGCGCTACCTCATCCTCGGTGCCGGTGCCATCGGGGCGGCCATCGGCGGCCGCCTCTTCGAGCACGGCCGCCAGGTCGTGCTCATCGCCCGCGGCGACCACCTCGAAGCGCTCCGAACGAAGGGCCTCGAGCTGCGCGACCCCGAGCGTTCCGTCCTCCTCCCGGTGGTGGCCGTGGCGACGGCGGCGGAGGCCCACCCGAGGCCCGACGACGTCGTCCTCCTCGCTACGAAGAGCCAGCACTCCGAGGCGCTCCTCGCCGACCTGGCGCTGCAGGCGCCGCCCGGGATCGCCGTCGTCTGCGCCCAGAACGGTGTCGAGAACGAGCGGCTGGCGGCGCGGCGTTTCGCCAACACCTACGGCATGCGCGTCATGCTCGCCGGCACGCACCTCGAGCCAGGGGTCGTCGAGATCGCCACGGCCCCCATCTCGGGCATCCTCGACGTCGGCCGCTTCCCGCACGGCACCGACGACGTGGCGGAGGAGATGGCGGCGGACCTGCGGGCGAGCGGTTTCGACGCCAAGGCGTCCACTGCGGTGATGGGCCACAAGTACCTGAAGCTCCTGAGCAACGTCTCCAACGCCATCCAGGCCGCCTGCGGCCTCGAGGAGGACGACCTGACGAAGGCACTCGACGCCGCCGCCCGTGCCGAAGCGCTCGCCTGTTACGCGGCGGCGGGCGTCGAGCTCGCCGACGAGTCCGACGAGGCCGAGCGCCGGCGGCGGCGAGGGCTCAACCAGCCCGTGGGGGGCGCCACGAGGGAGGGCGGTTCCTCCTGGCAGAGCCTGCGCCGGCAGACGGGCAACATCGAAGCCGACTGGTTGAACGGGGAGATCGCCCTCCTCGGCCGGCTGCACGGCGTGCCGACTCCCGTCAACGAGCGCCTGCAGGCGGTGGCCAATCGCATGGCCGTCGAGCACACCCCGCCCGGGTCCATGACGAGTGAGGAGCTTGCCGCCGGGCTCCTCTGAACCGTCTCAGAACTCGGGCGGCCGCTTCTCCCGCAGTGAGGCGACGCCTTCGCGGTAGTCGGGCTGCTGCATCATCGCGGTCATCGTCGCCTCCGCGTCGGCCACCGAGGCGGCGGGGCCGCCGGCGACGAGGAGATCGCGGTAGAGCTGGTGCTTCGTGGCAGCCAGGGAGGCGCTCGAGACGCCGGAGGCGAGGGAGGAGGCGTAGGCCTGTACGTAAGCGGGCAGCTCCGCCGCCGGCCGGACGGCACTCACAAGGCCCATGTCGACCGCCTCCTCGGCCAGGAAGATCCGGCTCGAGAGGAGGACCTCGGCCGCCCTCCCGAGCCCGATGAGGCGCGGCAGCATCCAGGAGAGGCCGAACTCGACGGGCAGCCCGAGGCGGCCGTGGGCGGACGTCAGCTTGGCGCCGGCGGCGGCGAACCGGATGTCGCAGTAGCACATCAGCGCAAAGCCGAGCCCGGCGGCCGGACCGTTCACGCAGGCGATGATGGGCTTGGCGATCCCGAGGTGGTAGGCGAGGTCGGCGTCGAACTCGGCCCGCACCCCGTAGCCCGGGGAGGGGGCGCCCTCCGGCAGGCCGTCGGAGTAGGCGCCCCGCTCGAGGTGGCCGGCGAGGGCCTCGCTGTCCGCCCCGGCACAGAAACCCCGCCCCGCTCCCGTCACAACGATGACACGCACGGCCTCGTCGGCGGCCGCCTCCGCCAGAGCGGTGCGGTACTCGAGGGCCATCCGACCCGTCCAGGCGTTCAACCGGTGGGGCCGGCTGAGGGTGATGGTGGCGACACGGCCCTCCACGGCGTACTCGGTGGCTCGTCGTTCCACGGCGTGCGACCCTACCGGCTGGCGGCCAGCGCGAACCTTGGGGGATGAGCTCCCTCCCCGCCGACGTTGGCGGCGCCCTCGCCGAGGCGCGCAGCCTGGCAGAGGGCCGGCTCGTCACCGTCCTGACGGGTGCCGGCATCTCGACCGACGCCGGCATTCCCGACTTCCGGGGGCCGGACGGGGTCTGGACGAGGAACCCCGGCGCCGAGCGGCTGGCTACCCTGCACCACTACCTGGACGACGAAGACGTGCGGAAGGCCGCCTGGCGCTCCCGCCTCGAGTCGCCCGTCTGGGCCGCCGAGCCGACGGAGGCGCACCGCGCCCTCGTCCGGCTCGAGGAGGCTGGCAGGCTCCACCTCCTCGTCACGCAGAACACCGACGGCCTCCACCGCCTCGCCGGGACGTCGGCCGGGCGCCTCGTCGAGATCCATCGGATCCGTGCACACCTGCCGGTGCTGGCGATGCGGCGACAGCCAGCCGACACAGGCCGTGCTGCGCGCGTGTCCGCGAGGGCGAGGAGGATCCTCGCTGCCGGCGTCCCGACGAGTCGGGCGGGGGATCCACCTGCGGCGGCATCCTGAAGACGGCGACGGTCAGCTTCGGCCAGTCGATCGAACCCGACGACCTCGAGCGCGCCCAAGCCGGCGTGATGGCGGCCGACGTCCTGCTGGCGATCGGGAGCACCCTCGAGGTGCAGCCGGTGGCGACGATGGTGCCCCTCGCCCACCGCCTCGGAAAGGCCGTCGTGATCGTGAACGGCAGCCCCACCGCCTGCGACCACCTCGCCGACGTCGTCGTCCGGGGCTCCATCTCGGAGCTCGTCCCCCGCCTGCTGGCGTGACGACGCCAGCGGCACCGGAGAAGGAGAACGAGTATGGAAACCCATGAGCCGCAGCCGGGGGAGACGGAAGACGCTCCGGGGAGCGGTGCGCTCTGGGACGAGCGCTACCGTTCGGCGCCCCGTCTCTTCCGGGCGGAGGCCGACGAGACGCTCGTCGAGCTCGTCTCCGGGCGCCCGCCCGGCCGCGCCCTCGACCTCGGTGCCGGCGAGGGACGCAACAGCCTGTGGCTCGCCCGTCAGGGCTGGCACGTGGTGGCCGTGGACGCCTCCGTCGTGGCGCTCGAACGCCTGCAGGACGCCGCCGAGGGGGACGGCCTCGTCGTGGAGACCGTACGGGCCGACGCCTTCGAGTTCCTCGACCGGGTGGGGGAGGGGGCGGGTTTCGATCTCGTCGTCGTCGCCTTCATGCAGCTGCCGCCCGATGAGCGGGCCATGCTGCTGCGAGCCTCCGGCGGCGTCATCGCCCCCGCCGGCGCCCTCTTCGTCGTCGCCCACCACCTCGCCTCCCTCGGACTGAGCGGCCCGCCCGACCCCGCCCGCCTCTACACCGAGGACGACCTGCGCACGGCCGCCGCCGGTCTCCGCATCCTCCGGCTCGAGCAGCGCCGGGGGCCGAGCGACGTCAGCGAGTCCGGCGTGGACGTCATCCTGTGGGCCGAGCGGCCCGGCGAGGCCTGAGCGAGGCGCCCGATCAGGTCACGGTCTCCTCGTGGCGAAGTGCCGCCAGCACGGCCGGGCGGAAGCCGGCGGGCGTCACCGTCTCGACCCGCACATCGCCCGAACCGACCCAGGAGGCCGCCTCCCGCAAGGCGACAGCGAGTCCCGGCAGGACCCGCGGCGTCGTGCCCGGTTCGAGGTGCACGGCCTTGGCGACGAACGAGCCGCCGTCGCGTCCGGGGTCGACGCGGCCGACGAGGGCGTCGCCCACGAGGAGGGGCATGGAGAAGTAGCCGTGCACGCGCTTGGGTTTCGGCGTGTAGGCCTCCAGCCGGTGCCGGAAGGCGAAGAGGCGCTCGGTGCGCTCCCGGTCCCAGACGAGCGAGTCGAAGGGCGAGAGGAGGCGCGGGCGGGAGCGCAGCCCGACCGTCGAGGACTCGAGGAGCGTCGGGTCCGCCCAGGCCGACGACGGCCACCCCTCCACGGCGACCGGGACGAGGCCGAGATCGGGGAGGAACCTGGCCGCGACGGTCGCCGTGAGGCCGCAATAGGTGGCGAGAATCCTTCCCCGTCGCCACGCCGAGCGCCTCGCCGGAGCGGCGGAGCAGGTAGCGCATCTGGTCGTCCTCGGCGGGCGAGGCAGCAAGGAGATCCGGAGGGATCGCCCGCTCGGGGAGGTCGTAGATCCGCTGGAAGCCCCGTCGCGCCGTGCACACGGCGTCACCGATGTCGAGCAGCCACTCGACGGCGATCTTCGTGTCCGACCAGTCCCACCAGGGTCCGCCCCGTTTCGCGCCGCCGAGGCCGTTGGCGCTGAGGGGCCCCTCGGCCCGGAGACGGGCGAGGACTTCGCCGGCGATGCGGTCCATGTCGTCGAGGCGGTGCCAGCGACGGCCGCGGCCTCGGCGCTCCTGGCGGCGGAAGCCGTACATGGGCCAGTCCTCCATGGGAAGCACGCAGGCGGCGTGCGCCCAGTACTCGAAGGCCCGAAAGGGGGGACCGCCCCAGTAGGCCGTCTCGATTTGCTGGCGCCGCACCGCCCCGAGGCGGGCGTAGGCGACGAGCTCGTGGGAGCGGGCGAGGACGGAGATGGTGTCGAGCTGGACGGCGCGCAGCCGGTGCAGCAGGCCGGCAGGCCCCCCGGCGAGCCGCCGGCCGAGCAGGCCCTGGGCGGTGAGGGCGAGGCGGCGCGCCTCCCGCCGCGACAGGCTGACCGGAGTCGTCATGACGGAGTTATTAGGTGGCGGCCGCTCGTGGCGCAAACGGCCGGTCCACCGCCCTCGACGGCGGGAGAATGGAGGAAGGACCGGAGGTCTCCCGATGCGCCCATTCACGGACCGTTCCGACGCCGGCCGGCGGCTTGCGCCCCTCGTGCTGTCGGCCCACCGTGAGCGCCCGGTCGTGCTGGGTGTGCCGAGGGGTGGCGTGCCGGTGGCGGCCGAGATCGCCGCCGCCCTCGAGGCGCCCCTCGACGTCATCCTCGTCCGCAAGCTCGGTCTGCCCTGGCACGCCGAGATGGCCATGGGGGCCGTCGGCGAAGAAGGCGTTCGCGTGCTCAGCGAGGATGTCGTGCGCCGGGCCGGAGTCCGCCCGGGCGAGGTCGCTGCTGTGGAAGCACGCGAGCGGCGGGAGCTGGAACGCCGCGCCGAGGACTACCGGCGCCGGCATGCGAGGGTGCCGCTCGACGGCCGGACCGCCATCATCATCGACGACGGGATCGCCACGGGGTCGACCGCCCGGGCGGCCTGCGACGTGGCGCGTGCCCTCGGTGCCGCCGTCGTCGTCCTCGCCGCACCGGTGGCACCGCTCGCCTCGCTGCTCGAGCTCCGCTCGAGTGCCGATGACGTCATCTGCTTGCACACGCCGGCCAGTTTCTTCGCGGTGGGCGAATGGTACGAGGACTTCGAGCCGACGAGCGACGCTGAGGTCGTCGCCCTGCTGGACCGTGCCGCCCGTCGCTCCAGCGCCTGACGTCCCTGCCGGTCGCTTCCTCAGGTGCCCGCCGGACGGTCGCCGTTGAGCCAGCGGGCGAGAAAGGCGATGGTGCGCGGCCAGGAGTGCCGGGCCGCCTCCGGGTTCGAGAACTGGGCGGCGAAGCTGTTCTCGAAGGCGTGCCCGGCCTCCGGCTGGACGTGGATCTCGACGTCGCTGCGGGCTGCGAACGCCTGCCGGATCCGCTCGACGTCCTCCGCCGAGATGTAGGGGTCGGCGCTGCCGAAGTGGAAGAGGATGGGGCAGGCGATGGCGTCGGCGACCTCGAGGTGCCCGGCGATGCTGGAGCCGTAGTACGACACGCAGCAGGCAGGATCGGACCCCGCCGCCAGCTCGTAGGCGAGGCCGCCGCCGAGGCAGTAACCCATGGCGGCCGTCAGCCCGGTCACCTCGGGGAGCCGCTTCAAGTGGTCGAGAGCCGCCGCCAGGTCGCTCCGCGTCAGAGCAGGGTCGACCTCCGAGAAACGCTGCACGAAGCCGAAAGCCTGCTGGAGGCCATCGGCGTCGTGGGCCAGCTCGATGTTCGGCTCCACCCTCCAGAACACGTCGGGGCACATGACGACATAGCCCTCCTCGGCGAGCGCCTCGGCGCGGTCTCGGAGGAACTCACCGACGCCGAAGATCTCCTGCAGGAGGAGGACGCCTCCGCCGTTCGGCTCGTCCGGCACGACGACGAGGGCGTCGAAGGCTCCATCGGCGGTGGAGACGGACTCGGTCCGGTGCGTGGTGTCCATGGCCGAAGGGTAGTGGGCAGGCGTACGGCCCGGCCCGGGGCCCGGCGGCTCGAGCGGTGACCGCGGCGGCATCGCCGGGCGCCTACCGTCGTGTCCGTGCAACCACACCCCACGCCGGACGAGCGCGCCCTGCCGGCGGACGTCCTCGCCCGGCGTCGCGTCGCCTTCGAGGGCGCCGTCAACTTCCGGGACGTCGGGGGGTACGCGGCTGCGGGTGGTCGCGTGACCCGCTGGGGCCGGCTCTACCGCTCGGACGCCCTCGACCGGCTGACGTCCAGCGACCTCGTCGCCTTCCGGCGCCTGGGGATCCGGGCCGTCTACGACCTGCGGGGCGACGACGAGCGAGCCCGCCGGCCCAACCCGGTGGCGTCCGAGCAGATCGCCCTCGAGAGCGGCGTGCCCCGGCAGGAATTCGTCGACGGGAGCATCCTCGAGACGGCGGCGGACGCCGAGGGGCGTCTCTGCGAGGTGTACCTCGCCATCCTCGCCACGGCGGCGCCGCTCTTCGGCCGGCTCTACGCCTCGCTCGCCGCGGAGGGACGGCTTCCTGCCGTCATCCATTGCGCCGGCGGGAAGGACCGCACGGGCCTCGCGTCGGCCCTGCTGCTCGGTTGGCTGGGGGTGGACCGGGAGACCGTGCTCGACGACTACGAGCTCACGGACCGCTCGCAGACGGCGGCGCGCCACGCCGAGGTGCTCGCCCGCTTCGTCTCGCTCGGCATGTCGGAGGCGGCGGCGGGCGCCCTCCTCAGCTCGCCGCGCTGGGTCATGGCGACGGCGCTCGACACGGTCGAGGAGCGCTACGGCGGCGTCGACACCTACCTGCGGGAGGCCGGCGGGCTGACGGCCGCCACCCTCGAGACCTTGAGCCGGTTGCTGCTGGAGGAGGCGCCGGCACCGTCCGCCGAGGGCGCGACGTGAGGGACATCGAGCTTCCCCGTCTCGCCGTCTTCCTCGACTTCGACGGCACCGTCACCGTGTACGACACCGGTGTCCACCTCCTGGAGCGGCTCGCCTCCGGGCAGTGGCGGCAGTTCGAGGAGGCCTACGCCACCGGCAGGATCGGGAGCAGGGAGTGCATGACGGGGGAGTGGGCGCTCCTGCCGAGGGACCGGGAACGAGTCGAGGCGGTCGTGTCGGAGATCGCCGTCGACGACGGGTTCCTACCCCTCGTCGCCTTCCTGCAAGGTGGCGGTGCGGAGGTCTCGATCCTCTCGGACGGCTTCGGCTTCCATGCCGAGAGCGTGGCCGCCGCTGCCGGAATCGCCGCCGTCACGAACGCCATCGACTGGGCGTCCTGGACGGTCCGCTACCCGAACGAGGTCGGAAGCTGTGAGTGCGCCGAGTGCGGCACCTGCAAGCGGGAGCCGATCCGGCAGGCCTCCTCCCGGGGACGCACGACCGTGCTCGTCGGCGACGGCACGAGCGACCTGAAGGCGGCGTCGGTCGCCGACGTCGTGTTCGCCAAGGCGGACCTGGCGGCCTGGTGTGAAGCCGAAGGCGTGCCGTTCGAGCCCTTCTCCGGCCTCGGCGACGTCGAGCGGGCGCTGCGGAGCTGGTCTCAGCCGCCGATCGGGAGCGCCCAGCCCGGGCGGGGGACGAGGCAGAACGGATGGCCCGCCGGGTCGGCGTAGACGTGGTCCTCGGCGCTGAGGAGCCGAGCGCCGAGGGCGAGGACGGCCTCGCCCGCTGCGCTGACGTCGTCGACCATGACGTCGAGGTGGATCTGCTGCGACGAGGCGGGATCCGGCCAGCGAGGCGGCAGGTGATCGGGGGCGAGCTGGAAGGCGATGCCGGAGGTCGTATCGCTCGCCGCCACGACGACCCAGTCCTCGCTCGCGTAGGTGACGGGCAACCCGAGGAGATCGGAGTAGAAGGCGGCCAGCCGTCGTGGCTCGGCGCAGTCGACGACGACGTGGTGGAGGCGTCCGATGATGGACTCATCATGCCGTACCCGCCGGCCCTGGCGGGGGCAGCCGTCTCCTGGTTGTCAGCTGCCGGACAGGAAGTGCAGGAGAAGGCTTCGGCGGGGGTTGTCGACGTTCGGATCGACGACGACGACGGACTGCCACGTCCCGAGGACGGGTTGCCCGTCCCGCACGGCGAGCACGAGCGAGGGGCTGACGAAGGCGGGGAGCACGTGGTCCGCCCCGTGTCCCTTCGAGCCATGGCGGTGCCGGTAGTGGTCGTCCCGGGGCAGTAAGCGCCCGATCGCCTCCTCCAGATCCGCCTCGGATCCCGACGCCGTCTCCATGAGGGCGAGACCCGCCGTGGCGTGCGGCAGGAAGACGTGGCAGAGCCCGTCGCCCCTGCCGGCGCAAAACGCTCGCACCTCGCCGGTGACCTCGGTCACGAAGCGCCCGTCGGTGTGGAGCTCGATCTCGGCGCTGTCCATGCTGCGCACCCTATGACGCCTCCTCCGCCACGCGGACAGACTGTCGCCGTGGATGGCGCTTGCGGCCTCGAGCTCCTCCTCCTCGAGCTGCGCCCCGGCACCGAGCTCAACTCGGACCGAGCTGTGCTCTCGGTGAGCGAACACGAACGGGCGGCGGCGCTGCGCACGGACGAGCTCCGCGCCGAGTTCGTGGCGAGTCGGGCTTTCCTCCGTCGCCTCCTCGGGCGGCGGCTCGGCGTGGCGCCCGAGGACGTTCCGCTCGGCGAGGGGCCGGCAGGCAAGCCGGAGCTGGCCGCCCCCCGTCGGGACCGCCTCCGCTTCAGCACGTCGCGATCGGGCGGGCTGGCCCTGTTCGCCGTCACCGTAGGCCGCGAGGTCGGCGTCGACATCGAGGTCCTCCGAGCCGATGGCGATGAGTTGGCAATCGAGCGCCGTTTCCTTGCGCCCGCCGAGCAAGCGAGACTGGCGTCTCCCGCAGGCGCCGAGCGTCTCCGGGCGGTCACGCGGTACTGGGCACGCAAGGAGGCGTTCCTCAAGGCGGCGGGGGTCGGTCTCTGGGCACCCTGGCGTTGCATCGACACCTCGGGTTCCACCGTCCGGCTGACCGATGATGCCCTGCAGCTCGCCGGCGGATCCTGGAGTCTGCTCGACCTCGACGTCCCCGCTTCCCACGTCGCCGCCGTGTGCCTGTCGGGGCAGCTCGCCTCGGCGTTTCGGCCGGAAGTCCGTGGCGCCGAAGAAGGGACTTTGGACCCTTGAGAAATCGAGAGGGATCAGGCAGTGTCGTCTCGTGACAGTCCTCCCCGCGCCGCCTCGCGTCCAGGTTGTCATCGGTCCTGACGGCCTCGACGAGTTGTTCGCGGCCCTTTCCGCTGAGGACTACGAGGTGCTCGGGCCGACCGTCCGGGACGGCTCGATCGTCATCGGACCGATCACGAGCAGCGCGCATCTCCCACGTGGGTTCGGCGACACGCAGGAGCCGGGGCGCTATCGGCTCGTCGAGCGTGAGGACGACGCCTACTTCGGCTTCGCCACGCCGGCCGGGACCTGGAAGCAGTTTCTCTTCCCGCCTCGTTCCGTGCTGTGGCGCTCTCGCCTGGAGGATGGGCGCGTCATCTTCGAGGAAGTGCCTCAAGGGCCGGCGAAACGGGCCTTTCTCGGCATCCGCGCCTGCGATCTCGCCGCCATCGCCGTGCAGGACCGCGTGTTCCTGGACGGTGAGTGCACGGAGCCGGTCTACGCCGGTCGGCGCGACGGCCTCTTCCTCATCGGGGTGAATTGCGGCGACCCCGCCGCCACGTGTTTCTGCGCCTCCATGGGGACGGGTCCGTCCGTGCAGGACGGCGCCGACCTCGTCCTCACCGAGCTGGAGGCGTCCGATCCCGTGCGGCACCGCTTCCTCGTCGACGCCGTCAGCGAACACGGCCGAGCCGTCGCCGAGCAGCTGACGTCGGTCGCCGCCGTCCTCACCGACGTCGAAGCGGCCGAGGCCGTGACGCAGTCGGCCGTGAGTCACATGCAACGGTCCATGAACACGGCCGACCTTCCCCTCCTCCTGCGCAACGCGGCCAACCACCCCCGTTGGGACGACGTGGCGAGCCGGTGCCTCTCGTGCGGCAACTGCACGATGGCGTGCCCGACGTGCTTCTGCGCCGACGTGGCGGACGAGCCGAACGCCGCAACGGGCGTGGACGAGCGGGTGCGCGAGTGGTCCTCCTGCTTCCAGCTGAGCCATTCCTACCTGCACGGCGGCTCGCTGCGCGTCTCGACGAAGTCGCGCTACCGGCAATGGATGACGCACAAGCTCTCGACCTGGTGGGATCAATTCGGTATGTCCGGTTGCGTCGGGTGCGGTCGTTGCATCGCCTGGTGCCCTGTCGGCATCGACATCACTGAAGAGGTCCGAGCCATCCGCGGGAACGAGGAGGCCGCCCTGGAGAAGGAGGACGCATCATGACGCCCAGCACGCTGGCCGAGGAGCTCGCCACCCACCGCTTCTTCGAAGCCTTCCCGGAGGATCTCCGCAGGCGTCTCGCCCAATGCGCCAACAACGTCGTCTTCGATGCCGGTGCCGTCCTGTGCACAGAAGGAACGCCCGCCAAGAGCTTCTTCGCCCTGCGCGCCGGCAGGGTCAACGTCGGCGTCTACGTCCCGAGCAAGGGTCTTGTCACTCTCGAGACGCTGCAGAGCGGCGACATCATGGGATGGTCCTGGGTGCTGCCGCCCTACCGCTGGCACTTCGACGCCGTCGCCGTCGAGCAGGTGCGCGCCGTCGAGCTGCACGCCGACTGCCTGCTGCCGTACTTCGAGGAGAACCCGGCCGCCGGCTACCACCTCATGACGGCCGTGGCCAGGATCATGGAGGAGCGCCTCGAGTCGGCACGCATACGGCTCCTCGACCTCTTCGGGCGGGAAGATGCCTGACGTCGCCGAGGCGCCCGTCGTCACACGGAGCGACCCCATGCTGCCGCTCCTCTATCACGTGACGGAGACCCGCCACGAGACGGACGAGACGGTGACGATGGTCCTCGCCCCGGACGGACCGACCATCGAGCCGATCGGCCCGGGGCAGTTCAACATGCTCTGGACGTGGGGGGCGGGCGAGGTGCCCATCTCCGTGAGCGAGTGCGGGCCCAATGGCGATCTCGTCCACACGATCCGCGATGTGGGCGGCGTGACGTCGGTGCTCTGCGCCAAGGCTCCCGGCGACACCGTCGGCGTACGCGGTCCCTTCGGCCGCGGCTGGGATCTGGAAGCGGCCAAAGGCCGGGACCTCGTCCTCGTCGCCGGGGGCATCGGCCTCGCACCGCTCCGCCCGGTCGTCCACTACGTGCTCGCCCATCGTTCCCAGTTCGGCGAGGTGTCGCTCGTCATGGGTGCACGCACGCCGGAGGAGCTCGTCTTCCGCTCCGAGCTCGACGGCTGGTGGCACGACGGTGTCATCACCGTACGCACGATCGTCGACCGGGGCTCGCCCGGCTGGGAGGGCAACATCGGCATCGTCACGAACGAGCTCCCCCGTGTGAACGTCGACCGGGAGCGCACCGTGGCGATGATCTGCGGCCCCGAGGTCATGATGCGCTTCGTCGCCCTCAACCTCGTGGAACGGGGGGTGACGCCGGGCCGCATCCAGGTCTCGCTCGAGCGCAACATGCAGTGCGCCATCCAGCTCTGCGGTCACTGCCAGCTCGCCGGCTACTTCGTCTGCACGGACGGGCCCGTCGTCACCTGGGGCGCCGCCATGCCGTTGCTGGAGGTACGCGAGCTATGAGTCCCCGCCCGAAGGTCGCCGTCTGGAAGTTCGCTTCCTGCGACGGGTGCCAGCTCACCCTGCTCGACTGCGAGGACGAGCTCCTGGCCGTCGCCGGCGCCGTCGACCTCGCCTACTTCCTGGAGGCGTCGAGCGCCACCGTGGGCGGCCCCTACGACCTCTCCATCGTCGAGGGTTCCATCACGACCGCCCACGACATCGAGCGCATCCGGCAGATCCGCGCCGAGTCGGGCGTCCTCATCTCCATCGGCGCCTGTGCCACGGCAGGCGGCATCCAGGCGCTGCGCAACTCGGCCGATGTGGCGGAGTTCACCGCCGCCGTGTACGCCTCGCCGGAGTACATCCACACCCTCGACACCTCGACGCCCATGTCCGAGCATGTCGAGGTCGACTTCGAGCTACGCGGCTGCCCGATCAACAAGACGCAGCTGCTGCACGTCATCGCCTCCTACCTCCTCGGCAAGCCGCCCCGGCTGCAGTCCGGCTCCGTCTGCGTCGAGTGCAAGCGGCGCGGCACGACCTGCGTCATGGTCGCCCACGGCACCGCCTGCCTCGGTCCGGTGACCCATGCCGGATGCGGCGCCATCTGCCCGGCCTTCGACCGCGGCTGCTTCGGCTGCTACGGCCCCGCCGACACCGTCAACACCGTTTCGTTCGTCCGCCACCTGCAGGCGCTGCCGGTCCGCCAGCGGGACATCGTCCGCCTGTTCCACACCTTCAACACCGGGGCGCCCGGGTTCGCCGAGGTCGGGTCCGCTGCCGGGGAGGAAGCGTCATGACGCATCGCAACGGCACGCGGAGCCTCCACGTCCAGTCTCTTGCCCGCGTCGAGGGCGAGGGTGCCCTGCACGTGACGATCACCGGTGACGAGCTCAGCTCCGTCCAGCTCAACATCTACGAGCCCCCACGCTTCTTCGAGGCGTTCCTGCGCGGCCGTGCCTACACCGAGCCGCCCGACATCACGGCGCGGATCTGCGGCATCTGCCCGGTCGCCTACCAGATGAGCGCCTGTCTCGCCATCGAAGACGCCTGTGGCGTCGAAGTCGGCGGCCAGCTGGCTGCCCTGCGGCGGATCCTCTACTGCGGGGAATGGATCGAGAGCCACGCATTGCACATCTACATGCTGCACGCCCCGGACTTCCTCGGCTACGACGGCGCCATCGCACTCGCCAAGGACCACCGACCCATCGTCGAGCGCGGGCTTCGCATGAAGAAGATCGGCAACCAGATCCTCGAGGTGATCGGCGGCCGGGCGATCCACCCGATCAATGTGCGCGTGGGGGGCTTCTACCGTCTCCCCGACGAAGCCAAGCTGCGGGCCCTCGTTCCGGAGCTGACGTGGGCTCGGCAGGCCGCCCTCGACACCGTGGAGTGGACGTCCGGCTTCCCCATGCCCGACTACGAAGGGGACTGGGAGCTCATCGCACTCACGGCGGAGGACGAGTACCCGATCATGTCGCGGCACATCGGCTCGCTCTCGGGCGCCCTCTCGATCCCCATCGGGGAGTTCTCCGAGCACATCCACGAGGAGCACGTCGAGCACAGCAACGCCCTCCACGGCCGGTGGGACGGTGGCGAGTACCTCGTCGGCCCGCTCGCCCGCTACAGCCTCAACCACGACCTCTTGCCGGAGGTGGCCGCCAAGGCGGCCGCCGAGGCGGGACTCGGCCCGGTCTGTCGGAACCCGTTCCAGAGCATCGTCGTGCGGGCGGTCGAGCTGGTGGTCGCCTGCGACGAGGCCTTGCGCCTGATCGGCGAGTACGTCCCGCCCCCGGCTCCCTCCGTCGAGGTGACTCCCCGGGCCGGCGTCGGCCATGGCGCGAGCGAAGCACCCCGGGGACTCCTCTATCACCGCTACGAGCTCGACGACGAGGGCACGATCCTCTCGGCCACGATCGTCCCGCCGACGTCGCAGAACCAACGGGCTATCGAGCACGACCTCACCCACGTCGTGGAGGCGAACCTGGATCTCGACGACGAGGCGCTCACGGCCCGCGCCGAGCAGACGATCCGCAACTACGACCCGTGCATCTCCTGCGCCACCCACTTCCTCGATCTGCGGGTGGAGCGACGATGAGTAAGGGGCGCACCCTCGTCGTCGGAGTCGGCAATCCGTACCGTCACGACGACGGCGTCGGAGTGGCCGCCGTCGAGCGACTTCGCGAGGCGGCCCTCCCGGGGGTGGAGCCCGTTGAGGAGACCGGCGAGCCCGCTGCCCTCCTGCAGCGCTGGAGCGGCTACGACACGGTCGTCCTCGTGGACGCCGTCGACTCCGGCGCCGAGCCCGGCTCCCTCCACCGATTCGAGCTGAGCGACGGGGAGTGGGACGCCGCACCCCCGCCGGGCATTCTCAGCACACACGGGACGGGGATCGCCCACGCCGTCGATCTCGCTCGAATCCTCGAGCGACTGCCGGAACGGCTCGTCTTCCTCGGTGTGGAGACGGGGGACGTCTCCGATGGTGTCGGCCTGACCCCGCCTGTCGCTGCCGGGCTCGATCGGTTGCTCGGCGAGCTCGCCGAGCTATTCGCCCTCCAGGTCGAGCGAGCGACGGGGTAGGGGCGGCGATGTGCGTCGAACGGGTCGGCCGCGTCGTCGGGTTTCCTGAGCGAGAGGAGGGGGTCGCCGTCCTCCAGGTCGGTGCCGCCCTCCGCCGGGTCTCTACGGCCCTCCTCGTCATCGAGGGCGTCGAGGTCAGCGTCGGTGACTGGCTGCAAACCCATACCGGCTTGGCGGTCCGCGTGCTCCCCGAAGCCGAGGCGCTCCGGCTCGTGGCCGCCTACGAGGAGATGCACGGCACGCCGGTGAGATCGTGAGGGCTGATCCGGCGGGTGCGGCGGGAGCGAGCCCGCGGCTCTTCGCCCGCTTCGCCTACCCGCCCAACTCGCTCGGCTACTGCGGGCCGGAGGAGTCGCAAGCGCTCCTGCGGGCCGCCTCCCATGGTGGGGGAGCCGGCGTGAGGGCGCTGGCCCAGCGCTTCGAAGGGGCCTGGCCCTACCTGGAGCTGATCGCGGCGGAGAACGGCATCGTCGACCCCCTCGACGGCCGCGTCGTGGAGGCCTACTGGATCGGCAACCGGCTGCTCGACGGCGTCGAGCCGGAGCGGTTCGCCGGCTTCGTCCTCGAGCACTTCGGTGTTGCCGCCGCCGACGATCCGCGTACCTTCGAAGCGACCTTCGGTTCCGCCGCCCGCCCGCATCACAACTTTCACGTCTTCGCCGTCTACCCGTGGGTGGCGCTCCTCAAGGCCGGTCGGACGGACGAGCCGTTGCACGTCCTCGAGAAGTGCCGCGTTCGCTGGGGCCAGGTGCAGGACGTGTGGCTCGACGAGGCAGTCGTGCGCGGGCGCGGGCTCGAGTGGGTGCGTGGCGAGCTTCGCCTTGGAGAGCCCCGCCTCGAGACCGTGGCCTTCCGTCACGACGGCACCTCGCTCATCGAGCCGCCCGAGCCCGGTAGCTGGGTCGCCATGCACTGGGAGTGGATCTGCGACGTCTTGACACCGGAGCAGGTCGTGGAGCTGAGCGCCCACACGGCCCGCCAGCTCGAGGCCGTGAACTCGCTGGTGCTGCCGGCCGCCCGCTGACGCAGCCGGCCCAAGGCTGGGTCGGATCCGACTGGGCCGGCGCCGACCCCGAACGGCGGTGAGTTTGTAACGTCTGCGTTCCAAGACCGACGCCGCTCAGCCGGTGCCGACCCCGAGCGGCGGTGGGTTGGTAACGAATACGTTCCTAACCCGACGCCGCTCAGGGCGAGGGCCGACGCCCCGGGCAGCCGCCGAGGCCGGCCCGTGGGCTCAGGCGACCTGCCGCCGTTCGTGCTCGGCGGGCGGGCTCACCGGCTTCACGGAGGGAACGGGCGTTCCACCGTGGCCAGCGTGACGACGCCGCAGGACGAAACCGGCGAGGAGGACGAGCACGCCGAGGACGGCGGCGCCGATCGGGAGCGTGTCCGTGACGGTCCGGATCTGGCTGATCTGCGAGTTGGCCGTGTTCACCATCGTCGTGATGGCCGCCGGCGTCTGGGTGTACTGCATCTCGTAGACGGGCTGTGGCGGGGCGGCGGCGAGGCGGTGGAGCACCGCCAGCGCCTGCGTCACGCCCTTCACCGTCGGGTGGGCCTCCATGACGGTGATGAGGGTCTGCATGCCCGTCGTGGAGGGGGCCACGGCGATGCCGTCGATGACGTTCTTCAAGGCGACGATCGTTCCCGTCCGGGGCTCAGCGGCCACGAGGCCGGAGCCGAAGGCGTAGTAGTGGAGGGCGACCGGCGTTTTGAGGACCGCAAGGACGGCGCTCAACTGGGTCGCCGTCAGCTTGGGGACGAGAGCACCCTCGAGCTTCGGAACAGAGATGCCCGCTGCGGTCATCTCGGTCTCGACGGTAGAGGGCGGGACGGACATCGGCAGCCCACGGGCGGCGAGCGATGCCCGCTCGTAGGGGGCGACGGGCGTGAGCTTGAGGACGGCGGAGAACCAGTCGACGCGGAGGCCGTCGAGGGTGGCCGGCTGCGAGCCGGCGGCGAGCGGCCGCAGCGGGTACGTGGTCGCCGTCTCCGGCTTCCAGATCGCCATCGGCGTGTTCGGCCCGAGCTTCATCGGCAACGTGATGTAGAAGCTGCCGGTGACCGGTGCCGGGTTGCCGGGGGCGAAGGTGTAGGCGTGGCTGCTGGCGACGTCGTCCATGGCGCGCCGGTCGAGGGCGTAGACGTTCGTCTCGTTCGTCGTCGTGCCGCCCTGAATCACCGTGAGCTGTTCCTCCACGGCGGCGACGCCGGAGGTGCTCTCGGATCCGAGCGCCTTGATGTGGCGGTTCACCGTGAGCGCCACGGAGACCGGCTGGGCGAGGGGCAGGCCCGTGTGGGCGTCGACATAGGTGACGAACCGCCCCGTGTACTGCAGCTGCAGATCGGTGTTGAGCGGGAACTTCACGAGCTTCGGGACGGCCCAGAGACTCCAGGCGCCCGCTGCGAGCACGAGAACGAGACCGACGACTGCCATGACGCTTCCGGCGCGCTTCATGGGACATCCCTCTCCGGGCGATAGCGGCCAGCAGGAACCAAGACGGCCGGGCATGCCCTGTAACTGTGTGATCCTCTTCACAGGCCATGGTGGGCCTTCTGGCGGCGTCACGACAGGGCCAAAGGTCACACATGGGTTGCGAGAAGAAGGAGGACGGATCACCGCCGGCGGCGGGCTGCCCCAGACGAGGGGGAACGGAGAGACTTAGGAGCCGCCACCGACCGGCGTCGCCAGCAGGACAGGGATGCGGCGCTCGGTCTTCTTCTGGTAGTCGGCATAGGGCGGGTAGGCCGCCACGGCCCGCTGCCACCATTCGTCGCGTTCGGCGCCCTCCAGCTCCCGCACACGTACGTCGAACGGCTCCGGTCCGTCCTGCACCGTCACGGACGCCGGGTCGGCGACGAGGTTCTCGTACCAGACGGGATGTTGCGGTGCGCCGCCTTTCGAGGCGACGAGGGCGTACTCACCGTCGTGCTCCACCCGCATGAGGGGCGACTTGCGCAGCTTCCCCGTGCGCCGACCTCGCGTCGTGACCACGACGACGGGGAGCCCGGTGTCACGAAGCGTGTTGGCACGCTGCCCACCCGACTTCTCGTATTCCTCCACCTGCTCGCGCACCCACCCTGCGGGGCTCGGCTCGTACTCACCGGTGAGCGGCATCTCGCACCTTTCTGATCGCTTGCGTTCTCCATGCCCGACGTCGAGGAGGGACATGCCACCGTACCGGCGCTCAGCGCAGGGTCGCCGCGTGGTCGGGCACGTAGCGGTAGCGGTCCCTCGGCGGACGCTTGTAGTGGTCGGGCTTCGGCCTCTCCCCCCACTTCGGCTTCGGAATCTTGCGGGGGACGTACGGGACGACCGACAGGAGGTGGGCGATGCAGTTGATGCGTGCCCGCTGCTTGTCGTCGGCCTCCACGTCCCACCAGGGCGAGTCGGGCAGGTCGCAGTAGGCGAACATCTCGTCCTTCGCCCGCGAGTAGTCGACCGACCGGTTGCGGCCCTCCAGGTCCATGTCGCTCAGCTTCCAGCGTCGCAGCGGGTCACGGAGCCGATCCTTGAAGCGCCGCTCCTGCTCGTCGTCCGACACGGAGAACCAGTACTTGACGAGGTGGATGCCGTCTCCGATCAGCATGCGCTCGAAGGCCGGGCATTGCTGGAAGAACCGCTCGACGTCGGCCTCCGAGCAGAAACCCATCACCTTCTCGACCCCCGCCCTGTTGTACCAGCTGCGGTCGTAGAGGACGATCTCCCCGCCGGCGGGGAGGTGCTCGACGTAGCGCTGGAAGTACCACTGCGTTCGCTCCCGCTCGGTCGGGGCGGGCAAGGCGGCCACCCGGCACCAACGGGGGTTGAGGTACTCGGTGATCCGCTTGATGGCCCCGCCCTTGCCGGCGGCGTCCCGGCCCTCGAAGAGCACGACGACTCGGCGCTGCTCCTCCCGCACCCACTCCTGCATCTTCACGAGCTCGGTCTGCAGCCGGAGCAGCTCGCGTTCGTAGACCTCGTTGTTCATCCGGTCGATCCTCCCGTCGGGCTCAGCTCGCTCTCATCGGTGACGATGCTGCCACCTCCGGCGGCTGCCGCCCCACCCGCCGGGCGAAAGTAGCCTCATGCCATGACGTTGCGTGGCACCGCCGAGATTCGTCGCGCCTATCTGGACCACTTCACGGCACGCGGCCACGCCGTCGTGCCCCCGGCGAGCCTCGTGCCGCGGGAGGACCCCACGACCTTGTTCACGGGATCGGGCATGCAACCGCTCATCCCCTACCTGCTCGGGATACCCCACCCTGCCGGCGATCGCCTCACCGACTCGCAGCCGTGCTTTCGCGCCGAGGACATCGACGAGGTCGGCGACACCCGTCATACGACCTTCTTCGAGATGCTCGGCAACTGGGGCCTCGGCTCGTACTTCAAGGCCGAGCAACTGCCCTGGTTCTTCGAGTTCCTCACCGCCACCCTCGGCCTCGATCCGCGCCGCCTCTTCGTGACCGTGTTCTCCGGCTCGCCCCGTTGGCACGTCCCCCGCGACGACGAGTCGGCCGGCATCTGGTCCGAGCTCTTCGCCGCCGCCGGCATCGAGCCGACCGGCCGTGAGCTCGGCACCTCCGAACGGGCGGCCGCCACGGAGGGGGAGCAGACCCGCATCAGCTTCTACGACGAGAGCAACTGCTGGTGGAGCAGATCCGGCCCGCCCGACTCGATGCCGGCCGGGGAGCCGGGCGGCCCCGACTCGGAGGTCTTCTACCTCTTCGAGGGCGTCCGCCACGATGCAGCCTACGGCCGCTTCTGTCACCCGCACTGCGACTGCGGCCGTTTCATCGAGATCGGCAACTCCGTCTTCATGCAGTACCTGCGCACCGACGACGGCTTCGAGGACCTGCCGCAGCGCAACGTCGACTTCGGAGGCGGCCTCGAGCGCATGACGATGGCGTGCCTCGACTCGCCCGACGTCTTCCGCATCGACCTGCTCTGGCCGCTCGTGCAGGCCGTGGCGGAGCGGGCCGGCGTCGCCTACGAAGAGCACCAGTCGGCCCTTCGCATCATGGCCGACCACGCCAGGGCGCTCGTCTTCCTCGCCGCCGACGGCGTCGTGCCGAAGAACACGGCGCAGGGCTACGTCATGCGGCGCTTCGCCCGCCGGGCGCTGCGTCAAGGGCACACCCTCGGGCTCGCCTCCGACGTCCTCGCCCCTCTCGTCGCACCCGTCGTGGCCGCCTACGCCGAGGCCTACCCGGAGCTGGGACGGCGCGAGAAGGAGATCACCGAGGTGTTGGATGCCGAGGAGATCCTGTTTCGGCGGACCTTGTCGCGGGGGCTGCGCGAGTTCGCCAAGCTGGCGGGCTCCGAGCTCACCGGCGACGCCGTCTTCACGCTCTTCGACACCTACGGCTTCCCTCCCGAGCTGAGCCTCGAGGAAGCCGAGCTCTCGGGCACGCCCGTCGATGCCGGCTGGCGCCCTCGCTACGACCAGCTCATGGCGGAGCAGCGGGAGCGGTCGAAATCCGAGCCGGGTTTCTTCAAGGGGGGACTCGCCGACCAGACAGAGGCGACGACGGAGCTCCACACGGCGACTCACCTCCTCTACAAGGCGCTTCGCCTCGTTCTCGGCGACCACGTCGTGCAGCGGGGGAGCAACGTCACGGCCGAGCGGCTGCGTTTCGACTTCTCCCACCCGTCGAAGATGACGCCGGAGGAGCTGGCCGAGGTCGAGCGCATCGTGAACGAGGCGATCCAGCGCGACTGGCCGATGGGGTTCCGGGAGCTGCCGACGCCGCAGGCTTTCGAGGAGGGCGCCCTCGGAGCCTTCGGCGACAAGTACGGCGAGACCGTCAAGGTGTACACGGCGGGCGATCCGGCCGGCGAGTGGTACAGCAAGGAGATCTGCGGCGGTCCGCACGTCGCCCACACGGGCGAGCTCGGCCGATTCCGCATCGTGAAGGAGGAGTCGTCGGGCGCCGGCGTCCGACGCATCCGGGCCGTGGTGGAGGACAGCGCCAGCCAGCAGGCAGCCGCCGCGGCGTCATAGCGCCAGGCAACGCCGTTCAGTAGACCCAGACGGCCGTCCCGATAGGGGCGACGTTGTCCGCCCAGATCCAGTTGATGGCCTCGTCGCTGATGCGAACGCAGCCGTGCGAGACGGGGTAGGGGGGCACGAAGCTGTCGCCGTGGATGGCGTAGCCACCCGTGAAGAACTTCGGCCGCCAGAGCGTGCCGAGCGGGTCGGTGTCGGAGCCGTTGATCTCGGCGTAGATCGTGTAGTGGCCCTGCGGCGTGATCGCCACCGACGTGACGCCGTTCTCGGAGTAGGTGTAGCCACCGCCCGTCGAGGTGTTGAGCGTCACCCAGAGCTTGCCGTGGCGCAGGATCATCACGAGATCCTTGTTGAGGTCGACCTCGATGAGGTTGCCGCCCGCCTTGCGGGGGACGGGCACGACGCCGCGGTCGAGAGCGCTCCAGGCGGCGGGTCCCACCACGCCGTCGGGCGTCTGGCCGGCCGCCTTCTGGAAGGCCCACACGGCTTGCTGGGTGGAGTCGGCGAACTGGCCGTCCGGGTTGCCGAGCCAGTAGCCGAGGGCGGCGAGGCGGCGCTGCAGTGCGAGCACGGCCGTGCCGGCGTCGCCTTCCTGCAGCGTGGGCGGACGGTTGATCGACCAGAGGATCTTGCCCTGCCCGTTGCAGATCACGACGTTGCCGCTGTCTTTCACGAACATATAGGAGGCCTCGCCGTGCTCGCTGTAGGCGGGTGTCGCGAAGAGCGACTTCTTGCCGACGGCGATGCCGAAGATGCCGCCGTGAGCGAGCCCCGACCTGGCGCCCGGGTGGCCGTAGGTCCGGGTCATCCACTGCAGCTTGTTGTTGTCGGTGAGGAGGAGGTTGCCGTCCTTGAGGAAGGTCAGCCGGTATTGGCCGTCCTTCGACACCATCGCCTGGCCCGGCAACAGCGACGTCCCCACGTGCAACACCGTCAGGACCGTCGGCGTCGACGCGGCGGCGGCGCCGACGGGAACGGCCGCCGCAGCGCCGAGGCCGAGAAACGCACTCGCCACGAGCCAGAAGCGACCCTGGCGCTTCCTCCTGGTGTCTTCTCGTCCTTCGCCCTGCCGCATGCGTCTCTCCTGTTGTCGACGTACCCGACGCGTGGGGTTCACGTGCTCCGATCGGTGTATGGCCACGCGCTCAGCCGCTTGCTCGCCGAGGGCAGTGTAGGCGAGCGCTGCTTGAGGCTGATCGTCACCCCGCCGCCGTGCGAACGTCCCGCTCGTCCCCCGCAGCGATCCGGGTCGACGGCACCGACGGCGTGTCGGCGACGAGCCGTCGGGCGTCATCGCTGCGGGGCGCCGTCAGCACGTCGTCGACGGCGCCGAGCTCGACGATCCGGCCCCCCTTGAGCACGGCCACGCGCTGGGCGATCGAGCGCACGAGGGGCAGGTTGTGCGTCACGAGCAGCAGGGAGAGGCCGAGTTCCGACTGCAGCCGGGCGAGCAGCTCCATGATGGCCGCCTGCACGCTGACGTCGAGGGACGACGTCACCTCGTCACAGATGAGCACGGAGGGGTCGCAGACGAGGGCGCGGGCGATGGCCACCCGCTGGCGCTCCCCACCCGAGAGCTGGTCGGGGTAGTGACCGGCCAGCTCGGGCGAGAGGGCGACGAGCTCGAGCGTGTCACTGACGAGCCGGTCGGCAGCCGCTCTCGGCAGGTCGCGGCGGAGCCGGAGGGGCTGTCGGAGGATCTGGCCGATGGTGCGCCGCGGGTTGAGCGAGCCGTACGGGTTCTGGAAGACGTACTGGATGCGGCGCCTCGCTTCGGAGGGACGCCGCCGCGACGCCGGCGCCAGCGCCACGTCGTCGAGCAGGATGCGTCCGCTCCACTGCCGGTGGAGGCCGGCGATGGACCGGGCGATGGTCGTCTTGCCGGATCCGGACTCGCCCACGAGAGCCAAGCAGCGATGTGCCTCGAGCTCGAGGTCGACGCCGTGCACGACGGCCACAGCTCCATAGGCGGCGGAGAGCCCTTCGACCCGGAGGACGGACGGTCGTGACCGGTGCATGCGGGGGAGGCTCGGGCGAGCAACTGACGGATCGGCCACGGTGCCGACCGGCCGGAGGCAGCGCACGAGGTGTCCCGGCTGGACGGCTCGCAGGTCGGGCACCTGCTCGGCGCAGGCGGGCACGGCGAGCAGGCACCGGGGGGCGAAGCTGCACCCGGGCGGGCGCCGGCCCGGAGCCGGTGCCCTGCCGGGGATGCCGGCCGGAGCACCGCTCGAGAGGCGGGGGATGGCCGCTACGAGCCGGCGAGTGTAGGGATGCGCGGCCGAGGCGAAGAGCTCGTCCGTCGACCCCGCCTCCACGATGCGCCCGCCGTACATGACGGCCACCCGGTGGGCGAGGCTGGCGACGACGGCGAGGTCGTGCGTCACGTAGAGGGCGGCCACGCCGTAGCGGGCGGCCAAGCGCCGCACCGTGTCGAGCACGTGCGCCTGCGTCGTCACGTCGAGGCCGGTCGTCGGCTCGTCGAGCACGACGAGGCGGGGCCGGCAGGCGAAGGCCATGGCGAGGCCGATGCGTTGCTGCTGGCCGCCCGACAGCTCGTGGGGGTAACGGTCGAGGAAGGCCGCTTCCGCCGGCAGGGCCACCTCGGCCATGAGGGCGGCGACATGGGCCGCCCGGTCCCCCGCCGGCCCGTAGCCGTGGGCGTCGAGGATCTCGACGACCTGCTTGCCCACGCGGATGGCCGGGTTGAGGCAAGCGGCCGGATCCTGCGGCACGTAGGAGGCGACGGAGCCGAGGAGGTGCCGTCGCGTCGAGGGGTCGAGGGCGAGCATGTCGGCGTCGCCGATCTGCACGCGGCCCGCCGAGATGCGGGCGCCCCGGCGGGCGTGCCCGAGGAGAGCGAGGCCCACCGTCGTCTTCCCCGAGCCCGATTCACCGACGAGGCCGAGCACCTCGCCCGAGGCGATGGAGAAGGAGACGTCCTCGACGATCCCGGTCCCGCTGCGGCACAGGCAGACCTCGAGACCCTCGACGAGCACCCCGCCGTCCCCGACGCTGCTCTCGCCGACCCAGCCATCGCCGACGCTGTCCTCCCCGACGCCGGTCACGGGGCGCCGCCGACGGTTCGTCACGACGGCCCATCGTCCCGGTCGAGGCCGGCGGCGGCGCGGGCGATCCCGTCGCCGACGAGGCCGGTGCCCATCGTGAGCAGGGCGATGGCCACGATCGGGACCACGACCCCCCACGGCTGCACGGAGAGCGCCACCTGGTTCTCCTGCACCATCGTCCCCCAGTTGGCCCCGTTCGGGTTGGGAGCGAGCCCGAGGAAGGCGAGCGAGGCGATGATGCCGATCCCGTAGGTCAGCCGCAGGCTGGCCTCCACGAGCAGCGGGCTCAGGATGTTCGGCAGCACCTCGACGAAGAGGATGCGGGCACGGGGCAGGCCGAGGGCGTCGGCGGCGGACACGAAGTCCCGTTCGACGACGGCTTGGGCGGCGCCCCGCGTGACGCGGGCGGTTCGTGGCACCGTCGTGAGGACGATGGCGAGGACGATCACCCAGGCATGGGCGCCCACGGTGGCGACGAACACGAGGGCGAGCATGAGCTGAGGGAAGGCGAGGATGACGTCCATCGACCGCATGAGGAGGGCGTCGAGGGCGCCGTGCCAGTAGGCGGCGACGAGGCCGATGGTGACGCCGAGCGCGACACCGATGCCGACTGCCAGGAACGCCGTCAGGAGCAGTGCCCGTCCGCCGTCGAGGAAGCGGCTGAGAACGTCCTGGCCGAGATAGTCGGAGCCGAGGGGCGCCCGCGCCGACGGCCGTGAGTTCGACAGGGCGACGAAGGCGGTGGGCGAGTGGGGGGCGAAAAAGGGCCCGAGAAGGGCGATGAGGACGAGGACGAGGAGGATGCCGATCCCGATGCGGGTGCGCCGCATGTGAAGGGCCCGACGGAGCACCCGTCCCGTCGCCCGCGTGCCGGCGACCGGATCGCTCTGCAGCTCGGCCACGGGGCTGCCGATCACGCTCACAGCGATCGCCTCAGCTTCGGCGTCACGAGGATCGTGGCGACGTCGGCCGCGAGGTTCAGCACGACGTAGAGCCCGGCGATGAGCATGGCGATGGCTTGCACGACGGGGAGGTCGTGGTCGACCACGGCCGACTGCAGGGCGCTGCCGATGCCCGGGAAGTTGAAGACGTACTCGACGACGACGATGCCCCCCGCCAGGTAAGCGACGTTGATGGCGATCACCTGGAACGTCGGCCCGATGGCGTTCGGGAGGGCGTGGCGGAGAAGGACGGTCCGCTCCGGCAGGCCCTTCAGGCGGGCCATCTCGACGTAGTCGCTCTCGAGCACCTCGATCATGCAGGCCCGCATGACGCGTGCGACGTAAGGGGTGACGGCCGTCACCAGCGTCGCCACCGGCAGCACGTCACCGGCGAGGTCGTTCCAGGCGTGCGCCCCCGGGACGATGGCCGTCGTCGCCGGCAGCAGGTGCGTGAAGGTGGTGGCGAAGACGATCACGAGCAGGAAGCCGACGACGAACTCGGGCAGGGCGGCGAGCGACAGGAGCACGATCGAGCTCCCGATGTCGAACTTGCCGTCGCGGCGCACGGCGGCGTAGGCGCCGAGGGCGAGCGAGAGCGGGATGGAGATGAGCCCCGCCACGAGCATCAAGAAACCCGAGTTGGCGAGCCGCGGCCCCAACAAACGACCGACCGGCTCGTTGGCGGCCAGCGACCACCCCGCATTGCCGTGCAGCAGGCCGCCGATCCAACTCACGTACTGCGAGACGACCGAGCGGCCGAGGTGCAGTTGGCGCTCCAAGGCTGCCACCGCCTGCGGCGTCGCCTGCCGGCCGAGGATCGCCTGCGCCGGATTCCCCGGGAGGGCCTGTGTGGCGGCGAACACGACGATGGAGACGACGGCGAGGACGACGAGACCGACACCGAGCCGCCGCAGCACGTATGCGACGAGGCCATGGCGATGCAGGCGGCGGGTCGCCGCCTGCAGGACGGTGGCGCTCACTCGAACCAGATCGTCCGGAAACCGTGCCCGTACTGGTCGAGATTGAGCGTCCCCTTGCTCGGCTGTAGCCCCGCCACCTTCGCCGAGTAGCCGTCGATGAGGTCGGCGAAGTAGGCGATGACGTAGCCGCCGTACTCGTACTCGAGCTGTTGCATCTCGTGGATGAGCTCCTTGCGCACACTGTCGTGGCGGGTGGCGAGGGCCTGTGCGTAGAGGTGGGCGTAGTTCGATCCCGGGCCCGAGCGGGGCGGCCAGTGCGTCTCGTTGAACGGCGAGCTCGGCAGCATGCTCTGCGACACCTGGGCGAGGTAGTCCCGCGTGCCCCAGAAGTCGACGGAGAAGGCCAGCTTCAGGTATTCGGTGCCGTAGAAGTTCGGATCCTCCAGCACGGACACCTGCAGTCCGGCGTTCGCAGCCTGGGCGGCGAAGACGGAGGCGAGCTCGACCATCCCCTCCGCCCCGTTCGTCGTGTGGAGCGTCAGGGGGGCGTTCTCCAGACCGGCCTTGTGCAGGAGGTACTTGGCGCGGTCGATGTCCTGTGCCCGCTGCGGCAGGGAGGAGTCGTAGTCGGGGTCGAACGGGGAGAAGAGGTCGTTGGCGACACGCCCGTAGTCGGAGGTGACCTGCGCCACCGTGAGGGGGCGGTCGACGATGCAGCGAATCGCCATGCGGACGTCCGGGTCGTCGAAGGGGGGCACGTCGATCCGCATGCAAAGGGGTATCCACTCTCCCGTCCGCGAGATGAGGACGCCGAGGCCACGCCCCGCCACGGTGGAGACCTGGGCGGCCGGGAGGTCGGTCATGGCGTCGAGCTGGCCGGAGAGAAGAGCGTCCACTTGCGCCGTCGCCTGCTGGAAATCGGTGATGGTGACCGAGTCGAACCACGGTTGGGGCGCCCGCCAGTAGTTCGGGTTCCGGGTGCTGACGCTCTCCTCTCCCGGGGTGAAGCTCTGCAGGACGTACGGGCCGGTGCCCACCTGCTTGGCCGGGAACTTGCCGTAGCCGACCGGGACGATGGCGTTGTTGAACTGGGCGAGGCCCTGGTCCAACACGGCGTTCGGGCTCCGGAGGTGGATGCGGACCGTGCGACCGTCCATCACGGCGAGGCGAGCGGAGTCGATCGCCATGAGCTGTGAGTAGCCGGGGAGGCCGTTTCTCGGGTCGAGGATGCGCCGCAACGAATACACGACGTCGTCGGCCCCGAGCGTCTTGCCGTCCTGGAACTCGATCCCGCTCCGGAGCCGGACCGTCCACTGCAGGGCGCTGTCCTGCGTGACCTCCTCCGCCAGCCCCTCGTGGACGACCAGGTAGTCGTCGTCGAAGACGAGCAGGGTCTCGAAGGCGGACATGAGCCGGGCCTGGTCGGGCGCCGTCACGAAGTTCTGCCCGTCCAGCATGTCGCTCGAGCCGCCGCCGGTCACCCCGAGGCGGAAATCGCCGCCTCGCTTCGGTTCGCCGGTGCTCGGGGCGAGCGTCGGAATCGTGCCCGTGCCAGTGGCACTGCCACAAGCGGCCGCCAGGCCGCCGAGGACAAGGGCGCCGGCGGCCCCGGCCGTGCCGAGGACGAACTGGCGCCGGGATATGGGCCGCGAGGCGATTCCGGCGCCTCCCATCGGGGTTGGCATTGCTCCATCTCCTTCAGAGCCCGGCCCCCCGACGGGCTTCGCCGTCGTGATTGCAGTCATTCTACCGTATTCAGCGAATTAACCTCGGCTCGTCGGCGCAGCCCGTTATCGTCCGAGCATGACGAGCAGGCTCGTGGTCCTCGGGAGCTGCGGCGCCTGGCCGGAGCCGGGCAGGGCGTGCAGCGGTTTCGTTCTCGAGCACGAGGGCTTTCGCCTCGTGCTCGATCTCGGCTACGGCACCTTGCCGAGGCTGCTGGCACACGTGGGCTCGGTTGCCGGCGACGGAATCGACGCCGTCGTGGTCACGCACCACCACCCGGACCACGTCGTGGATCTGCACGGCCTCTTCCGGGCGCGGCGCTACGGCCACCGTTCGGCGCCCCCCATCCCGCTCTTCGGCACCCCGGCCGTCCTGGACACCGTCGTCGGGCTCGAAGAAGGCGACGGCGACGCCGTTGCCGCCGTCTTCGACTTCCACGTCATCCCCGGGGAGGCCGCTTCGCTCGGGCCCTTCCGCCTCGAGTCGTTCGCCCTGCCGCACTTCGTCCCGAATGCGGGCGTCCGCCTCTCGAGCCCCGAGTTGACCGTGGCCTACTCGGGAGACACCGGACCGGACGACGTCTTGAAGGACCTCGGCCGGGGAGCGGACCTCTTCATCCTCGAGGCGACCGACCGCGAGCAGCGACCTGACGTCGTCCCGCAGGCGCCGCCCGGGCGTCGGCTGCAAATGAGCGGGCGGGAGGCAGGCGAGGCGGCCGCCGCCGCCGGAGCCGGCCTCCTCCTCCTCAGCCACTTCTGGCCGGGCAACGACCGCGAGCGGACGCGGGCGTCGGCGGCGGAGGTCTTCGGGGGCGATGTGCTCGTCGCCACGGAAGGCCTCACGATCGACCTCTCCTGAAGAAGACGTCGGCCGGCCCGGGCGGGCTCAGCCGGCGAGGAGCGACCGGGACGGGTCGAGCTGTGCCGAGACGGCCCGCAGGACGTCGGGCAGGGCAGTCGGGTGGCGCCGGTTGTAGAGGGGCCCGCTGGCGTCGGTCAGGAGCAAGCGGGCCGTGGCGACGCCACGGGCGGCGACAGGGGCCTGCGCCGAGAGCCGGTAGAGCATCGCCCGCGCCTCGGGCTCCGTGTCGGTCAGCTCAGGCCGGGCCGCCAGGCGGGGGGCGCGAGGTGAGGGGGCACGTCGCACGAGGGCGAGGGCGTGCTCCCAGTCGCGGGCGAGCTCGCGCCGGCAGGCGGACGACACGAGCACCTCGGCCCGCGTGGCGAGCAGCCGGCTGGACTCCGGCGCCTCGCCGGCTGCCAAGCGCTGATCGAGGCCGGAGGCGCAGGCGCGGGCGAGGAGGCGGTCGACGAGGCGGCACGGGCGTGCCACGAGACGGGACGGTTCGTGCCGATCGTGGAGGAGCAAGGTCGGACGCCCCCGCCGCCCGGTGCCTCCCCGGCTCTGCAGTCCTCGTCGCATGCTTCATCCTGCGCCGTGCCCGCTGCGAGTGGAAGTGGCAACTTCGACAACCTGCGCGGCATTGCTGCCAGGGGGCACGGGCGCCCTCGTACCGTGGCCGACGTCACTCTCGTCGTCCAGTACGGCGCCCCTCGCGCATCGCTCGCTACCTACCAGCCTGGCGTTGTCGTCGTCGTGGTCGTCGTGCCGCCGCTCTTCGGAACCGACTTCACGGGCGTGGCCGAGTTCGTCTTGGCGGCGGCGTGCACGAGGTACCAGGTACCACCGAAGGCGACGACCTTTTCGCCGCTCGCCTGCCCGGCACCGCTGTCACCGGAGAACGTGTAGACGGGCCAGCCGTTGTAGGTGACTTGCCACTTCCTGCCCCGCACGACCCAGCCGATCTTGCCCTTGACGCCGGTGCCGTGGGTGATGTGGGCACCCTTGGCGACAAGCAGCGGCGGCCAGAAGTTGACGCACGACTTGCTCGTGCAGTGCAGCTTCCCCTTCGACTCGGTGCTCAGCACGTAGAGCGAGCGGCCGGCCGAGTTCGTGAGGACCTCCCCGAACCGGCCGACCTTGCGCTCGAGGAGCGTCGGCTTCGCCTTGGCGGTGGCGTGCACGACGCCCGCCTGCGCCGGTCCGGCGAACAGGCCCGCCAGCGCACCGCCGGTGGCGAGACAGGCCACGCCGGCGCCGGTCAACAGCCGGCGGCGGCCGTGGTCGCCGTATCCCTTTGATCTCATGTCGAAATCCTCCCTTTGCGTCGTCTCCTGCACTACGGGAGAGGCGACCTGAGGGATTGCGCCGCGCTGGTGCCCGGCTGCTCCTCGAGCCGATGCGCGCCCTGTCTAGAGTGATCAGCCGGAGGGAGGAGGGAGCACCCACCCATGGCGGCAGCCGAGAAGCCGATCGTGGCGGCGTTCGCGCCGGAGCACCTCGACGGGGTCCTCCGCCTCTGCGCGGCGGAGGGTTGGCCATCCTTTCCGGCCGACGCCGCCCGTGCCCTGCGGGCGCTCACGGCGCCCGGGGTGAAGACCGTCGTGGCGCTGCACGAGGGTGAGGTGATCGGCTTCGCCCACGTCCTCAGCGACGGCGAGGTGCAGGCCTATCTCTCCCTCCTCGCCGTCGACGCCTCTTGGCGCCGGTGCGGTGTGGGCCGCGGCCTCGTCGAGGAGGCGTTCCGCCGAGCGGGTACGAAACGCCTCGACCTCTTGAGCGAGGACACGGCGATCGACTTCTACGAATCGCTTCCCCACCGGACAGTGCCCGGGTACCGCCTCTTCCTGCACGACCCCGGCGACCTGAAATTAAAGGCGCCGGCCGGTGCAGTCTCAGGGCAGGCGGATGTCCCGGTACTCGGCGGCGGATTCCCGCTCCGAATCGCTCAGGTCGGCGACTCTCACAGGGGTCACGAGGCTCCAGTGGGCTCCGACGGGGCAGCGTTGCAGGCGTGCCCAGCCGAGACGGACCGCCTTGAGGGAAGCACCCGGGATCCAGATCGTGGTGAAGAGGTGCCCCTGACGGCACCGGACGGTGGTGTTGAGCCCGATGTCGTAGCCGCGTCGCCGGGCCATGACGGTGCCGACGACGTCCGCCGCCGTCACCGCCGCCAGCACGTATCGGCCCTTGCGGCCTCGCCGGCGAGCCGAGCCGGCCGCCGTCGCCTCGGTCCCTGACTGGGCTGTTGCTCTCACAAATAGGAATGGTAGCGGAATTGAGATCGTGACGTACGCCGCTGCGAGGGTCCGATCAGCGCGGTAGGACCGAGAGAAGAGGCCTGCCCCCGTCGCACCTCAAGCTGCGAACAACGTCCCGGTAGGGCGAACGGTCCTGGCGCGCGACCCGACAAGCGTGACTCTTCGCGGGGCCCGACATCTGACGAAAGCAGGTGCCCCTGTCCGGTCGCGCCCCCGTGCCGGCAACTGGCGCCTGATGGCAGGACCCTGCCGACGACTGCTCGCTCGGCATCAGCTCCCGGGGTCGAACGAATCCTCGAGGCTAGGCTCGCTGAGCATGGTGCGTCCAGGCACCGGACAGAGGAAGGGGAACGATGCTCAATCGAATGAGCCGGCGCGGGTTCCTGCAACTCGCGGGCACTAGTGCCCTCGCCGCTGGTTCGGCAGTAGCGCTCGGGGGCTGTGGTTCTTCCAGCTCGCCGTCGACGACCGTTGCCTCGTCCAAGCCACGCTACGGCGGCAGCCTTCGCCTCGCGAGCAGCGGCGGCGACTCCTCTGACACTCTCGACGCCCAGAATGCGGTCAACAATCTCGACTTCGCCCGAGCTCCGCAGCTCTACGAGTGCCTGGTGGAATGGGACGCCAACTTTCAACTGCAGCTCGGTCTAGCCGAGGAAGTGAGTCCGAACTCGGACCTCACCGCCTGGACGATCCGCGTGCGTAAGGGAGTCGAGTTCCACAACGGTAAGGACCTGACAGCCGACGATGTGATCTTTAGTCTGCAGCGCATCGTGGACAAGGCCTTTACAGGTGCCTCCCTCCTTACCTTCATGGATGTGAAGAACCTGCGTAAGCTGGACGCCTACACCGTTCTTGCACCTATGGTGCGACCGTTTTCGATCATGATGGAGACGCTGACGTTCCCGGGAACGATGAGCATCGTTCCCGTTGGCTATGACCCGAAGAACCCAGTCGGTACGGGTGCATTCGAGTACAAGTCGTTCAACCCGGGGGTTCAGAGCACCTTTGTCAGGAATCCACACTATTGGCGCCCGGGCGAGCCGTACGTCGACGAGGTCGTGATCACCGACTACGCCGATGAGGTGTCGCAGGACAACGCCCTGTTGGCCGGCGACGCGGACTGCGCCGACCAACTCTCGTTCGGGAGTATCGCCACGCTACGTAGGGGCGGAAAGAGCGTGGATTCCTGGACCGGCCCAGGATGGGTGCCTTTTACGATGCGAGTCGACGTACCACCGTTCAACGACGTCCGTGTCCGCCAGGCGATGCGGCTCGTCATAGATCGTTCCGAGATGCTCGACGTCGTGTACGGCGGTCATGGTCTCCTCGGTAACGACATTTTCGGGATCTTCGACCCCGAGTATGACCATGCTCTACCACAGCGCCACCAGGACATCGACCAGGCCAAGTTCCTGTTGAAGCAAGCTGGACAGGAGCGCCTGACCACGACGCTCGTTACGGCACCAATTCACACCGGAGCCGTGGAGATGGCAACCGTGCTGAAGCAGCAAGCGGCCGCAGCGGGGATGACGATTAATCTTAGCTCGCTCACCGACGATGCCTACTTTGTTAACTACCTTAAGTGGCCCTTCACACAGGACTGGTGGGACGGCGGCTACTACCTCTTGCAGCAGGCTTACTCTATGGTGCCCGGTGCACCCTGGGATGAGACGCACTGGACGAGTAGTTCAGGGTTCCCTCACTACTATGATCTCTACAAGGAAGCGCTCAGTACCGTCCAGCCGGCAAAGCAGACGGAAATCGCGCATGAGATGATGCAGATCGACTACGATATTGGGTCTTATATTATACCGGTGTTCAACCCCGTAATAGCTGCACAGAGTCCGTCGCTCAAAGGCGTCGTACCACAGAAGAGCCCCGCGCCTTGGATCAACTATCTTTTTCGCACGCTCTGGTTCGAATAGTGAGGAGTTGGCGCGAGCGAGTCCGTCGTTTGGGCTGCCGGCTCCCGTCTTCACCGAGCGACTGCTTTAACACGTGCCCGGGTCACCCGTACAGTGCTGACTGCAGGCAGGAGGTGACTTCATGAGCTATCACCCTGCACCGCTCGAACACGAAGGCACCTTCGTCATCTCTTCAGGAACCCCTGACCGCGCGGCGGACGTGGAGATCCTGGGAGACCAGGAGGTGGCGATGGAGGACGGCACCCGGCTCGGCGCGGACGTGTATTTACCGCGGGGAGTCGAACGGGTTCCGGCGGTCCTCATTCGGCAACCTTACGGTCGTCGGACCGACTGGATGGGGCTCGATGTAGTCGCCTCATTCTTCGCACGCAAAGGATACGCCTGTGTCGTGCAGGACGTTCGGGGCAGGTTCTCGTCGGGCGGCGTGTTTGACCCGATGGTGAACGAGGTTGGCGACGGATACGACACCGTAGATTGGGCGGCAACCCAGGAGTGGTGCAACGGCCGCGTGGGCTTGTGGGGCGAGTCTTACTATGGGTTCACAAGCTATGCCGCGGCAATTAGCGGTCATCCTGCGATTGCCTGCATTGCACCTGGCGACATCGGCCTCGATCGCCGCGCCGTGTGGTTCAGACAGGGTGCGTTCCTTCTCAACACGGCGGGCTACTGGGCACTGGCGATGGACTCGAAGGAGTACGCGGACGTGGCCGGCGTCGATCCGTACCACGTCCCCCTTCGTGACCTACCTTCGTCTGTAGGGCTCGAGGGCGACTTGTTCGTCAAGATGCTGGACCACGTTGATGACGCCGAGTGGTGGCGGGAACGGAGTCTTTCGCATCGTCTCCGAGACGTGAAGGTGCCTGTGCTCGCCTGGTCCGGTTGGTACGACAACTACCTCGGCCAGCTCCTTGCCGACTATCAGACGTTGGCCAGCGACCGGCCGAGCACAAGGCCAGTCCATCTCTTCGTCGGTCCCTGGGATCACGAGGGGTCTGCGGACTACACCGAACGTGCGGTCTGCCAGCGTGTGACTGCGACGGCGCCGCATCGTTGGGAGACGTACTTGGCATTCCTTGACCACTATCTGATGGGGATCGACAATGGGTTCGGTGACCGGGGACCCGTTGAGGTCTATGTGCTCGGGGCCGATCGATGGCGTACATTGCCTTCTTGGCCACCACCCGGCGTCGTCGAGACTCCCTTGTACTTGCGCGGAGGCGGCTCGTTATCGTTTGAGCTTCCATCTCCTGACGAGCCACCAGACGCCTACGACTACGATCCCGCAGATCCCGTTGCGGGGACCGTCGGACGGAACTGCTGGGCTCTTTGCACCACGCTGGACGATCGCCGGCACCTTGACCACCGTGCTGACATTCTTCGCTACTCGACTGACCCGCTTGCAGAGGATCTGGTCTTCTGCGGACCGCTGACGGCGTGGTTGTACGCGTCGTCGAGTGCTACTGACACCGACTTCACCGTCACGCTTTGCGACGTCTTCGAGAATGGAACCGTGAACACGATCCAGGATGGGATTGTGCGTGCCCGATATCGTGCCGGGCTCAACAGCCCGGCGCCGATCGAATCGGGGCAGATCGAGGAATACCGAATCGACCTCTTCGCGACTAGCTACGTGGTGCGCCGCGGCCATCGCCTCCGGGTAGATGTCTCTTCAAGCGATTTCGATCGGTACGACCGCAACCCGAATACGGGCGACCCGTGGGGATCGTCTGATCGAATGCTGATTGCGAAGCAACAAATTCATCATTCGCCCGGTCGCGAGTCGCGCGTCGTACTGCCCGTGGTCCACGACACATGGACGCCGGCGATTAGTCCAAGGGGTCCGCGAAAGGTTGCAGGTGCCCTTTAGGCCTCCCAAGGGGATACGACTAGCCGTAAGTGAAATGGTCGGGGGTGCGGACAGCCGAGGTCCCTCCGTACGTCGTGACGGTGACGTTGACGGAGCCCTTCGAGCCGGCGGGCGAGCGCACGGTGCAGGAGGTGGCGCTGCAGCTGACGATGGTGGCCCGGTGACCCGGTCCGAAGTCGACGGCGCGCACGCCGTAGAGGTTCGTTCCGGAGAGGTGCACCGTCGTGCCGCCGGAGGCGGGCCCCGTCGCCGGCGAGACACGGGTGATGACGGGGGTGGCCTCGGGCTCGAGCCGGGGTGGTGCCCGGAAGTACTTGAGCTCGCCCGACCAGGTGAAGACGAGATGAGTGGTGGGGTACCCGAACACGAAGAGGAAGGCGGCCGAGTACCCGTACGGCGCGTTGCCTCCCGTGACAAGGCCGCCGCCCCCCACGACGGGCGAGGACGACTCGAGCAGGATGGCGTTGCGGTGCCCCCAGCAGCCGTCGGAGGAGGGTGACGAGCAATCCTCGTTCGGCCCGGGATAGCCGTCGTCGTACATCCAGGCCCAGTTGGAGGCGCCGATGCTCCCGTAGCCCCCCGCCCAGATGGACGTCCATCCGTAGCCTCCCGGCCCGTTCGGGTCGCCGCCGGCGACGGCGCCCCGCCGCGCGTCGGTGTCGAGGGCGGCGCTGAGGCCGACGACGGGAGGCAGGCCGCGGTTGATCCGTTCCAGGTCGAACAGGACGAGCATCTGCTCCGGTCCGTTCAGCTTGCCGAAGTTCGAGGGCAGGACGAGCTGCCCGACACCTTCGAGCGCCCGGCACTGGTCGATGTCGGCGGAGGTGCCGGCGTAGGCGGTCGGGCAGTTGGACTCCGGGGCGGCTGGCGGGACGACACCGATCTGCTTGGCGGGACGAACGGCGGGAAGGGCGAGGTCGACCCCCCTCGTGGTCGTTCCAGACTTCACGGTCACGGCCGTTCGCTCGGCGGTACGGAAGATGGACTCTTGTGCTCCGCCGCAGGTGGGGTCCGCCGTGACTGTGTACGAACCAGGGGCGAGCTTCGAGACGGTGAACGTGCCGCCCGGTGAGCTCAGGGTGGAGCCGGCCGAGGGCCCTTTGACGCGGAGGCAGACGTCGCCGATCACGGCGGGGATCGTCACCTCGGTGACCCGCCCGGAGATGGAGCCGGCGTCCGCAGAAGGCGAGGCGCCGGCCGCCCCGGCGCCGGTGGCCCCCGTGGCGAGCGCTGCGACCACCAAGAGGCCGGCGGCGACCGCCGCCACACCGCGGTGTCGGCTCCCACTGCTCTGGCTCACGCCCGCCTCATTCACGATCCCGTCCTCTCGCCGATCCGTTGCCCTGCCATCGGTGCATCACCAGACGCCTCCCTGACCCGGTTCGCAGCGACACGGCGATAGTGGCACATCGCAGACCCCCCTCCGCCACGAGGGCACCTCGTCACGAGTCCAAGTCCGGCTCGCCGCTCGGGCCGGGCGACGTCAGCTCCTGCTCCGCCTGCGGCCGGAGCCGCCGTAGCCGAAGCACCCGCTCGGCGTGGCGCTCCTCCTCCAGGAGCTTCTGGCGGGCGCCGAAGAGGTCGAACAGGTCGACGAGGCCGTCGAGGCGGCCGGCGTCGGAGCGCTCGACGACGGGGAGGACACCGAGGGTGCGGCTCACCATGCGGTCGGCCACGGCCCGGAGGATCTCGTCGCTGTGTGCCACCTCGTACTCCTGCAGCATGACGTCACGGGCCGTGGCGCCCTCGGTGTGGGAGGAGGGGAGCACGAGCGACCACGGCAGCACACCGAGCAGCCGGCCGCCGGCGTCGATGACCGGATAGAGACGTTGGCGTCGGGCTGCCGAGCCTTCCGGCAGGGCGTTGTACAGATCGGAGAGGGGGCGGTCCGGCTCGACCGTGAAGACGTCGGTGTCCATGACCTCGCGGACGAACGTGGCCTCGAGGGGGTCGACGGCGTACTCGCGCATGACGTGGAAGCCGCGGCGCGCCACCTTCTCCGTGAGGATGGAGCGCTTGAGGACGAGGACGCTCACGAGGTAAGACACCGTCGCCACGACGAGGAGGGCGAGGAGGCTGTTGACGTCGTGGGTGAGCTCCAGGGAGAAGACGATGGCCGTGAAGGGTGACCGCATGACGCCGGCGAGCGAGCCGGCCATGCCCAGGAGGGCGAAGGCGCCCGGCGTCGCCCCGGGCAGCACGTGGCCAAGGGTCCCTCCGATGGCGGCGCCCATGATGAGGATGGGGGCGAGGATGCCGCCGCTCGTGCCGCTTCCGAGCCCGCCCGACCAGATGACGAGCTTCGTGACGAGAAGGAGCAGGAGCGCCCCGGCGCCGAGCTGCCCGAGCAGCTCGGCGTGGATCGTGTTGTAGCCGACGCCGAGGGCGCGGGAGTCGACGAGGCCGCCGAGGCCGATGAGCAGGCCGCCCAGCATGGGCCACCACATCCAGTGGAGGCGGCCCTTCAGCCTCTTGAAGAGGTCCTCCGCCCCGTAGACGGCCTCGGTCATGACCCAGGCGGCGAGACCCGTCGTGAGGCCGATGGCGCAGGCCCCGAGGAGGACCACCCCGCCGAGGGGGGCGTGGGACGTCACGGGGAACAACGGTTGTGGGGCGACGAGCCCGGCACTCGCCATCACCATGCGCAGCCCGTCCGCCGTGGCGGCGGAGAGGCCGATGAGCACCATCGAGCGTGGTTTCAGCTCGAAGGCGAGGAGCTCGACCCCGAAGAGGGTGGCGGCCACGGGAGTGCCGAAGACGGCGCTCATGCCACCGGCTGCGCCGGCCACGAGGAGGGCACGGCGCTGCGCCGCCGTCAGGCGGAAGAGCTGCCCGACGATCGACCCGACGGCGCCGCCCGTGAGGATGATGGGTCCCTCGGCGCCGAAGGGTCCTCCTGTACCGATGCTGATGGCGCTCGAGATGGGTTTCAAGACGGCGAGGCGAGGCTGCACACGGCTGCCGTTGACGAGGATGCGCTCCATCGCCTCGGGGATGCCGTGTCCCCGGATCTGCTCCGAGCCGAAGCGGGCCATGAGGCCCACCACGAGACCGCCGCCGATGGGGATGACGATGGCGAGAGCGCCGAGGGTGTTGGCGTTCGGCGAGACGAGGTGCACGCTGAGGCGCTGGTAGTACACGAGGTTCGTGACCACACCGATCATGTCCAGCAGCGCCAGCGAGATACCGGCGGAGAGTGCGCCGACAGCGAGGGCGAGGGGGACGAGGCGCAGGAGGTCGGTCGTGGCGGTGAAGTCGCCGAGAGCCTGTTCGCCCGCCGTGGAATCCTCCGAATACATCGTAACACGATGATATCGTGTGGCGCTAGAATCGTGCCAGGATGCCGTTGCCGGACGAGACGTACACGCGGCTGTTGGCGATGCGCACGGGCCTGCGGCGCTTCGAGCGATGGAGCGCCCAGCAGGCGCAGGCGGCCGGGCTCACACCCGCTCAGCACCAGTTGCTGCTGTCCATCCGCGGGCATCCCGACCCGGCCGGCCCGACCGTGGGCGAGGTGGCCGACTACCTCCTCCTCAAGCACCACAGCGCCGTTGGGCTCGTCGACCGAGCGGAGGCTGCCGGCCTCGTCGGCCGCACCCGCCACGACCCCGACCACCGCGTCGTGCGCCTGCACCTCACGGCGGTGGGAGCCCGGCGCCTCGAGGCGCTCTCGGCCCTTCACCTCGCCGAGCTCGAGCGCCTGGCGCTCGACATCCCGACAGCGTCAGAGGGTCTGCCGGTCGACGCCTAGGGTGCTCAACCCCCGGCTGCGTCGAGGTGACGAAGGGCGCTCACGACCGTGGCGAGCACGCCCGTGTCGTAGCCCGCCGGCAGCAGCCCGTCCCGACCGAGAGCTGAAGCCTGGGTCTGCGTCTCGGCCACGAGGTGCTCGAGGTAGGAGCGAAGGGCACCGGCGCTTCGACCTCCCGGCGAGGAGGGACCGAGGGTGTCGAAGGGGACGACATGGCCCCGTTCGGCGATGGCGTCCCCGAGGGCGAAGAGGCCGAGCGTCATGACGTCGACGGCGTGGTAGGCAAGGCTGAGCCGCCCGGCCCGATAGCGGACGTCGAGCAGCGCCAGGATCACCCAGTAGTGGAGGTCGGCGAGCCAGGCGAGGCGGCGAGTGCCCTCGTCGGCGATGGTGTCCTCGTGCCCGGGATAGGCCGTCCCACCGACGAGCGGCAGGGACGGGTAGTCCGGGTTGCCCTCGACCCAGAATCCCCTCCCCGCCACCGAAGGCCACGCCCGTGAAGACGTCGCGGAAGAAGCGGTAATGCCCGATCTCGCCTTCCTGGGCGACCCAGCGCATCTGCTGGGCGTGCTTGCCCCAGGGAACCTCGCGCCCGAGATGGCTCGGCGGGTTCCCCGCCACCTCCGTCGTGAGCTCCCCGATGCGGTGGTAGATGCTGCCGATATGGCTCTGGCGACCGTCGCCCGGCCCGGGGGAGGGGCCGCCGGGATGCTCCAGCAGCGTGCGGCGGACCTCGGCGATGAGCTCGCGGTCGGGGTCGCAGCGGTCGGCGCAGGAGGGCGACAGGCTGAGCGTGCAGGCGGCCGCCTCCACCCACATGAAGACGGCGGTGGCGTAACGATCGAGGCCGAGGGCCGGGATGGGGAAGGGGTAGACGCCTGCGACGTCGGGAAACGGATGCGGCACGAGGCAGGGGCTCGCCTGCAGGGCGGACAGGAAGGAAATTGACGAGATCGAGGTGCTGCATCTCCTCGATGGCGACGTCCAGCATCGAGTAGGGGCCCTCGAGCGCCTGCGTGCCCGGCGGGGCAGACGGGTTGCGCTCGAGGTAGTCGAGCTTCGAGAGCACTCCGCGCACCTGGCTGTAGCGCGCCTTGATGGAGAAGAGGCAACGGAGGTCGGCGAGCAGCAGGGTGTGCTCGAGCTGCGCCGCCTCCGTGAGGAGGCGCACGAGCTCGAGGTACGGGTCGGCGAAGACGGCCGGGAGGGGCGCCGGTTCGGTCTCACGCGCCGGCGGGGAGAACCGGATGCTCATCGCGGCATCTCGCGCACCGCACGGGCTGATTCGTCTCCCGCCGGTGCATCGGCCGGCGCCGACGGGGCCGGTGCTCCGTTCCCGGGCGTCCCCGTCGGGACGACACGAGGGGGCGCCGGTGGGATCGCCCCGCCGGGCGCCACCCGTACCGATCCCGGTCCAACCGGGGCGGCGGTGGGCGCGCCGCCCGACCCGTCCGGCTCGGGACGCATCTCGCCCTCGATGACGAGACGGCAGAAACGTTGCAGCAGGCGCCGGCGGGAGCCGGGCAGGTCGCGGGAGCGCGGCATCGCCAGCGGCGTCGCCCACAGCGACAGGTCGATGACGCGGGTGAGGTAGCGGGCGGCCGCCGGTGTCCTCCACAGCGTCGCGTCGCTCAGGTCGAGATGCTGGCTCATGGCGGGATAGACGAGCCGGTAGTAGCGGAGCACCTCGTCGTAGACCAGCCGGAACGTGACCTCCTCGTCGCTGAGACCGTCGTAGTCGTGAGCCGGGAACACCCTCACCATGCTGCGGGCGTCCTCGCCCGTCTCCTCGACGAACCCCGACGACGTCAGCGTCGCCGGCCACCATCCCGGGGGCACGAAGCGGTAGTCGTAGACACCGGGACTCGGGGGTGGCCGGAGTGGAAGACGGATTTCGCCGTCGGTCACCGAGACGGTCTCGCTCGTGAGGAGGCCGGCCGATCGGACATTGGGGGCGGCGCTCGATCGAAGGTGCACGTCCCACAGCTCGACGACGAGATCGACGGCCCCGGCGGCGGGACGGCCCCGGCGGAACAAGTGGAGCAGCACCTCTCCGCTGTAGGCGGCGTGGGACCCCTGAGCCGGCGCCGCTGCGGCTGGGTCGTCCCGGTCGACGCCGGCCGCTGGCTGCTCGAGATAGCTGGCCGCACAGTCGGAGGCGACCATGTACTCGCTCTCGGCGAGGAGCACGGCGGAGGTCTTCGAGCCGCCCACGACGACGAGCTCGTGATCGGGCGAGTCGAGGAGCGACCTCGTGGAGGGCGGCAGGCCGTCGAGGGGCAGATCCCAGATGCCGCCCGTCGTCCGGTAGGTGGCCTCGTCGTTCGTCACGGTCCCGAGCGGCAGCACGGGCGCCGTGTTGGCGGCGGGGTCCGTTCCGGCGGGCGTGGCGGCGCGTAGGCCGACCGAGAGGGGAGAGAGGTCGAATTTGGCACCGGCGATGCCGTCTTCCGGGAGGGAGTTGACGAAGTCGACCGACAACTGGCCGTTACCGGAATCGTGCCGGGCGACGGCGAGGCCGAGCTCGTAGGGGGCGCCCTTGCGGGCGGGGTTCGGGTACGTGCCCGCCGGCCGCAGCAGGCGACCCATCGTGACGCTCGCCGGCTCGGCCGTGAACCAGGGGGCGATCGTCCCGCAGACGAGGCCGTAGGCGGGGTTGTGTCGTCCTTCCCCGCTCGCGAAGGCGGCCGCCAGCTCGGGATCGGGCAGGAGCGGGTGCGTCATGTACAACGAGAGCCGGAAGACGAGCCCGCGTACCTCGGGGCGTGCCAGCACCGCCGTGAGGGCGCTCGCCGCCGGCGAGGCGGGCAGGGCCTCCAGCCGGTGCAGCTGCTGGCCGGCTCCCGGGGTGAGGCGTCCGTTCCCCAGGTCTTCTGCCAGCACGTCGACGGAGAACTGGAAGATGGCAGAGCCACCGCCGGCATGGGCGCTCGAGGTGGCTCCGATGGCGCTCGTGAACGAGACGTTGCGGCAGAAGTTGAGCTGCCGCAGTGTCGCTCGTGTGGGAGGGCGGCTGACGAAGATGCGGTCACGCAGGGCGGCGGCCGCCTCGATCTGCAGGCTGCCGGCGAAGATCTGCGTGGCGTCCACGCCTTCGGGGTCGACATCGACCATGACGGCGTCGTTGAGGCTCACGCGCCCGCCCACGAGGCCGTCGGCCGCCGCCTCCGTCACGACCTCGTGCGGGCCCGTCTGCACCCCGGTGACGGTGACGTCGAGGAGGCGGATGGACATGTCCCCGTAGTAGTTCCACGAGCAGCGCAGCAGACCCTGCTCGTTGAGCCCCGTCACCCAGGCGGAGAACTGGTCGTCGTCCATCGGACCCCGCACGGCCCGGACGTCCCCCGTGTCGGAGAGCCAGGAGGCCGGCGGCACGTCGTTGTTGCCCGTTGGAGGGTCGACGACGTAGGAGCCGGCCACGTTGATGCGGGGATAGTCGAACACCGACACGGCTGCCTCCCTCGAACCCTCGCAAGCTACCCGGCGGACCCGCTCGGTGCCGGGGCCGGCAGGCAACCCACTCCGACGAGGAGGAGCGGCCACTCGCCCGGTCGCAGGCCGAGCAGCCGCTGGAGCGCCACGTCGTAGAAACCCCCCACCGTGACGGCACCCAGCCCGAGGCCCGAGGCCACGAGGGCGAGGGTCTGGGCGAGGTGACCGGCGTCGAGGAGCATGAAGCGGTAGCCGCGCTGGCCGTATTTCGTCATCGTGCGGGCGGGCACGCCGACGATGGCCACGACGGCGTTGCAGGGCGCCAGCACGGCGTGGTGCAGGGTGCAGGCGGTGAGCGCCTCCTGCCAGCGGCCGAGGCGGAGGACCTCGAGCTCTCCCGTGCGGGGATCGAAGTGGTAGTGGCCGTCGTCGAGGCCCTCCACGGCGCCCGTGAGGAGGTGCAGCTCGAGGGGGTAGAGGGCCCCGGCCGACGGGTAGGGGCGACGCTCGGGAGGTTCGCCCTCGGCGGGCGGCTGGCGGCGGGAGATGCCGGCCGCCGTGACCACGAGGTCGCCGAGAGCGGTGAGGGACAACCCGGTGGGTGCGAAGTCTCGGACGGTCCGTCGCTCCGCCAGGACGGCCCGCAGCGAGACGTCGAGGCGGTCCGGCGGGGGCAGTGAGATGCGGGGGGACCCGGGGTAGGTCGTCGCCCAGCCGGGGAAGGCGTCCGGCTCCGTCTCCTCTGGTGGCACGTTCTCGTCGTAGGACGAGTGCCGGTGGAAGAGGGCGGCGATGTCGGGCTCGTGCGAGTCCATCGTTCAGCCGAGCGGGTGGGGGGCGGTGTTGAGCGGTCCCGTCAGCCACCGCCGCAGGCGTGGGTTGGCGCTCCGCTCCATCCCCCAACCGAAGTGGATGCTCTGGGCTCCGGCGCCGAGGGCGCGCACGACTCTCCAGGGCCCGGGGCGTAGGTCGGCCGAGGTGACGTCGGCGAGGGCGAGGTCGATCCCTGCCTCCGCCAGGCGGCGCCCGCACTCCTCGAGGGTCGTGACGGGGGGCGCCGCCAACTCGGAGACGGCGGTGGGGGCGGCGGCGTCGTCGAAGAGGAAGTCGAGGGCGTGCGATCGACCCGGTGAGGTGAAGAAGAGGGCGTGGTCCTCCGGACTGCGGATGTCCTCCGCTCGCTGCGGTGGCCGCCCACCACTGCGCAGGCGGCGCCGCAGTCCTCTGCCGGCGTGGCCCTGCTCGAGGGCAGCCCGGCATGCAGCCGTCGCCAGGTCGGGTCCCGCTGCGCTCGACACCGTCAGGCGCGGCCACCGCTCGCCGTCCCCGTAGCCGACGCAGGCGACGACCGGGATGTCCACCCCGGCGGAGAGGGCGACGAAACGCAGCCTCGCCCCGAACGACTCGAGCTGACGCACGAGCTCGGTCACCTCGGCGCCGACGGAGGCGTCGAGGAGGATGGGGCGGCCTGGCAGGCGGGCCAGCCAGCTGATCATGAGGGCGTCCCGCTCGACGAGCTCGAAGACGGCGGAGAGGGCGGCGGCTGCCAGGCTGACGCCGGCGCCGAGCCCGCTCGAGGTCACCTGCACGAAGTCCTCCGCCGGCCCGACGGGGAGATCGACGTGCGCCGCCACGGCGGGCACCCACGTCCTCGTCCAGGACGGCACCCACCATCCCAGCGCCCACCAGAGCGGCCGGGCGGGGTCGAAGGGGGCGTAGGGGAAGCCGGGGCGGGCGTACTGCGACGGCTCGTACAAGCCGAGGCGGCGCGGGTCGAGCCGGCTGTCTTCCGGGAGGTCGGCGAGTCGCCCCCGGTGGAGATCCTGGAGTCGCACGCGGGAGGCCGAGTAGCGCTCGAGGCCCTCCGCCACGGCGCCGATCATGGCGGCGCCTGCCGTGAAGCCTTTGCCGCCCGAGACATCGGGCCCCCGTACAGGATCCCCCCACCAGCTGAGCGCCGCCGTGGCGCTGAGCGGGAGGGCCGGCTCGTCGGCGGCAGGGGGATCGAGCGTGACGGACCGGATGATGCCGACGTGGCCATCCACCCAGTCCGTCAGGCGCGCCCGCACCGCCGCCGGGGTGCCGCCGTCGTCGAGGCGGGCGGCCGCATCGCCCCCGCCCGGCTCGGGCAGATCGGGCGAGCCCGCCGACGCCCCCCCGCACACGGAGCACCAGGGGAGCTGGGCGAGGCGATGACGACTCGTCTGCAGCGTCAGGAGATCCTGCACGAGGAGGCGGCCGGCGAGCGGGCTCGGGCTGCCGGGCGAGAGCATCTGGAGCGTGGCGAGGCCGAGGAGGTTGCCGAGCAGCCCGGCCGCCGCCACGGTGACCGGGGTGGGATCGTCGAGGGGTTGACCCAGCCGGAGGGCACGGTCGAGGGCGTCGGCCGCCCACGCATCCTCGACGGCGGCCGTCCTGCGGTAGTGGTAGCAGTTCCAGCAGGCCGTCGAGCCGGGGAGCACGCCCGGGCCGACGACGGCGAGGCGACCCTGCAGGGAACCGTAGACGGAGGGCACGCCACGTCCGTGGCTAGCGCGGGCGATGGCGAGGAGCAGGGTCAGCTCGACGGCGCCCGTGGCGGCCACGACGGCGTCGAGACGCCCGGCGGGAAGGGCGACGGCGCCGTCCGGTGTCGGTGACAGAGCCCCCGGGGACACGTGCGTCCACGGCGCCGAGCGCCCGACGAGGGCGGCAAGCGCTTCCGAGCGGGGCATGCCCAGGCGGGCCCCGCCGAGGGGGCGCAGGACTCGCTCGTCCTTAGGTGTGACGGGGCGGTCGTCGAGGGCGAGCAGCTCCTCCACACCGGCAGCCGCCACGACAGTCGCCGTGACAAAACCCCACGGTTCCAGCCCGGCGAGCACGACCCGCCCCGGCCGCGGCAGCGGGGGGCGGAGTGGACCTGGTGGCGTCACCAGCCCGCTCGAACCTGAACGTGACGGGTGTCGCTGCGGTCGTTCAGCCTGCGGCGGGAGCAGATCCGGCGCCGCCGGCGTCGCCGGCCTCGTCAACCGTGTCCGAGCCGGCAGGCGGCGACGCCTCCGAAGGGGTGCCGGCGTACCAGCACTCCACCGGCGCCGCCGACGCCTCGCCCCGGTACCAGCAGGCCGTCGGGGCCGCCCCGGGCGTCGCCGCCCAGCATTCGACGTGGGACGCTGGCCCCATCCAACAGGGGTGGTGCTCCGGGTGGCCGCTCGCCCAGCAGGCCGTGGAGGCCCAGCACTCGACGTGGGAGGACGGGCCGGCCCAGCACTGCTGCCCATGAGCCGCCCCAGCCGGACCCGGCCCGCCGGCGCTCCAGCAGGCCGTATGGCCAGGGGCTGCCGCCCAGCAGGCGGTGTGGGCGGGTGGCGCTGCCCAGCAGGCGGTGTGGCTGCCGGGCGCCGCCCAGCAGGGATGCTGGCCGGGAGGCCCGGCCGCCCAGCACTCCACGTGGGAGGGCGGCGCCGCCCAGCAGGCGGTGTGGCCGGGCGGTCCGGCGTGAACGTAGTGGTGCACCTCGTGGTGGTGGCTCGCCGCCGGGGCGGCCGCGCCGGGCAGCTTGGCGGAGATCTCGTCGAGGCGCTTCTCCAGGCGGCTCAACCGGGCGTCGACGTCACCGGGCTCGCTGGTCGGTCCCTCCGGCACTGCACACCTCCGATCGTTCGGCTCGACGGATCATGGCACAACGCCGGCCCCGCCGACTCGGCGAGTGCCGGGCACCGGAAGGGTTCCGAGCAGGCCGGAGGGATCGCTCCGGCGGCCGTGGCTTTCCGCCTCCTCGAAGGCCTGCTCGCCGAGTGCCGCCCGCAGCCGTTCGCCCAGCTCGGCGCTGAGCTGAGCCTCGAGTGTCGCCCAGGGGGCGCCTGTCGAGTCCACGAGCGCCTCTGCCAGGCCGCGCAGGCGGGCGGCCGAAGCGGCCGCGTCCTCGCCGAGGCAGAGGGCCAGGCCGAGCACGGCGTGGGCGGCGTTCGATCGGTTGCCGACGCGGAGGGCCTCCGCCAGGCTCTGCGCAAAGGTCTCCCGGGCGGCCTCGTCCTCGCCGTCCAGCAGCTCGGCCATCCCGAGGTTGAGGCGGATGTAGCTCGTCAAGCCGTCCGCCCTCATGGCAGAGGCGCTCTCCAGCGCCTCGGCGAGGGCGGCGCTCGCCGCCGCCGTCCGCCCCTCCGCCATGTCGAGCAGCGACCGGTGCATGAGGGCGAGGGCGGTGCCGAGGGGTGCTCGCTGTGCCCGGAAGAGGTCGAGCGCCTCCTCGCCGTCGCTCCGTGCTCCTGCCGGGTCGCCGGCGAGGGTGCGGGCGACCGAGCGGAAGTCGAGCGCCGTACCGAGACGGGCGTCGTCTCCTGCCTTGCGGGCAAGCTCCACCGCCTCGTCCGCCGACGTGGCGGCGAGATCCGCATCGCCCGAGATGGCGGCGACGAGGCCGAGTGTCGCCTGCGCTTCGGCGAGGAGGAGGTCGTCGCCGATCGCCCGGGCGATGCCGGCACCCTCCAGGAGTGGTGTCACGGCGTCGGCGAATTGGCCCCCGACGTGATGGAGGTCGGCCGCCACGAGCAACGCCGCAGCCCGCAGGGTCGGCGCCACCGTCGACGCCGGGAGGGCGAGGACCTCGCCGACGAGCTCGAGCCCTTCGGCGACGTTGCCGGTCACCTGCCAGTAGCGCCGCATGGCGATGGCCCCACGGAGCGCCGTTTCCTCCAGCCCGGGCCGGGCGAGGCCGTGGCGGACCATGGCCAGGACGTTCGAGCGCTCGAGGTCGAGCTCGGAGAGCCAGCTCGTCCCCCCGCCGGCGAAGAGGGCCAACTCGGCTCCCACGGCCCGGGCCTCGGCGAAGGCGAGGTAGTGGCGGGCGTGGGCGTCCCGGGTGTCGAGCACGGCGTCGTCGCCATCCTCGAGGAGCTGTTCCGCCGCGTAGTAGCGGATCGTCTCCAGGAGGCGGAAGCGGATACCGGACGGGGAGGGCTCCGCCTGCACGAGGCTCTTGTCGACGAGAGCGCCCAGCACCTCGACGACGTCCTCGGGCGCCACGGTGGCCGAGGTGCAGACGGCCTCGGCGGCGGCGAGCGACCAGCCGCCCGAGAAGACGGAGAGCCGGCAGAAGGTTGCCTGCTCCTGCGGCCGGAGCAGGCCGAAGGACCAGTCGACGGCGGCGCGCAACGTCTGCTGGCGGGGCATGGCCGTCCGGCTCCCGCCCGTCAGGAGGCGGAAGCGGTTGTCGAGACGCTCGGCGATGTCGCTCACCGAGAGGCGGCGCAGGTTCGCCGCCGCCAGCTCCAGGGCGAGCGGGATGCCGTCGAGCCGGCGGCAGATGGAGGAGACACCGGCCGCCGTTTCGCCGGCCGCTTCGAAGTCGGGGACGTGCTGGCGCGCCCGGTCGACGAAGAGCTGGACGGCCTCGGAGGCTGCCGGATCGCCCCCGTCGGGCGGCAGCGACAGGGAGGGGACTCGGTAGACGCGCTCTGCCGGCACCCCGAGCGGCTCCCGGCTCGTGGCGACGATGGTGAGCTCGGGGCAGGAGGAAAGGAGTGTCTCGGCGAGCTCGGCGCAGGACCGCACGACGTGCTCACAGTTGTCGAGCAGGAGCACGGTCGGGCGGGTGCGGAGGGCGTCGACGAGCGTCTCGGACAGCGGGCGCCCCGGCTCCTCGCGGGCCTCGACTGCCTCGGCGATGCGGCCCACGACGGACTCGTTGCCGGCGACGCGGGCGAGGTCGGCGAACCAGACGGCGGCGGTCGTGGCTTCCAGCTCCTCAGTGGCGACCTGCACGGCGAGACGGGTCTTGCCCGCCCCGCCCGTCCCCGTCAAGGTGACGAGGCGGGCACCCTGCCGGAGAGAGCGGATCTCCTCGAGCTCCTGCGATCGACCCACGAAGGACGAAAATTGCGCCGGGAGGTTGTGGCGCAGGCGGGGGAGCCCGAGGGAGCGCAGCGGAGGGAACTCGTCGGGCAGGTCGCTGGCGACGACCTGGAAGACCCACTCGGGCTGCCCGAGATCCTTCAGCCGATGCTCACCGAGGTCGCGCAGCGAGATGTCGTCCGGCAGGGAGGGACGCAGGAGGGCCGCCGTGGCCGCCGAGACGATCGTCTGGCCGCCGTGCGCCGTCGCCGCCAGCCGGGCCGTGCGGTTGACGGTCGGCCCGAAGTAGTCGCCCTCCCGCTCGGCGCACATGCCGGTGTGAAGTCCCATCCGCACACGCAGCCGGACGGGGGGTGGCCAGGCTTCGGCCGCCAGGCGTCGTTGACCGGCGAGAGCCGCCGCCACGGCGGCCGAGGCATCGGCGAAGACGGCACAGAAGGCGTCGCCCACGGTCTTGAAGACGGTGCCCCCTCGCGACTCGATCGCCGAGCGCAGGAGCTCGTCGTGTCGTGGCAGCGCCACTGACATCGCCTCCGGGTGCTCCTCCCAGGCGCGTGTGGAGCCCTCGATGTCGGTGAACAGGAGGGTGACGGCGCCGGCCGGCCTCTCCATCGCGCACCCCCGATCCAGATCGTCACCCGGGACCAACCACCGCTTTGAGGCGACGGCGAGGCGGAATCTACAGGGAGGGAAGGAGCCCGTCGTCGGCGCGGCCGGAGGAACCTCGTGAGTACCGTGCAGTGGGGCAGCCTGAAGTCGTTGCTCGACACGGAGGAGGAGCTCACGCCGGCCGGGGAGGGGACGGAGGTGCGGCTCACGCAGTCGGGTTTCTATGACGAGACGGCGCGGGTCCAGCACGAGGAGGCCTGGGTGCACGTCCTCGCCCACCTGGAGGATGTCCTCACCGCCTGAGGCCGAGGTGGCCGGCGACGAACTCCCTCCAGGCGCGCACAGCGGTCGGGCGGGGTCGCCATGGGGGCCGCTGTAGGCGGTGAGCTGCTTGTCCTCCGATCCGAGGGCGGTGAAGAGGTCGAGCTGACCGTCCCGCGGGAACACCTCGTCGTCCCATTGGACGTGGAAGAGCACGGGGGCTCGCACGGCTCGGGCGTCGCGCTCGATGCGCTCGGTCGGGTGCAGGCCGCTCGGCAGCCTCGAACTGGCGACGAGACCGAACTTCCCGAACACGGCGCAGGCGAGCCCGTCTCCCAGCCGGGCGGCAAGGGGCAGGCCGTAGCGCGTGCCCATGGACATGCCGACATAGGCGATCGACGAGACGTCCAGGTCGTCGAGCTGCGACACGGCGTCCACGGTGGCGGCCCAGTCCTCCGTCATGCGGTCGAGGACGACCTCGGGGCCTTCAGCGATGACGCGGGCCCGGTACTCGCGTTTGCTCAGCGGCGTCGCCACCCGCTCGCCGTGGTACGGCCCGTCGAGGGCGATAGCGGCGGTGCCGTGGTCCGTGAAACGGTGGGCCAAGGCGACGATTCGCTCGCTGCGCTTGTGAGCGCTTCCCCCATGCCCGATCATCACGAGAGGGCACCGTTCGGACGGCGCCGCCGGCCGCCACAGAACACCGGGGACGGTTCGGTCCGGCCCGACGAGTCGGAACGAGCGCTCGACGGCTCCTCCGTCGACGTGAGCCGGCGTCGTCCACCCGAGGGTGTAGGACGTGGGCGACACGGGAGAGCGCCCTAGCGGTCGTAGCCCCGCCGCCAGACGGCGTACTCGGGGCACAAGGGACGACCGGAGGCGTTGCGGCTGATCCAGAGTCGCAGGAGGTGGCGTCGCCGGTCCGGGTCGGCCTCGTCGTCCACGAAGGCCGTCCGGCCGTGCAAGGTGATGAAGTTGTTGACGTACTGCATGTCGCCGGGCTCGAGGCGCATGGAGACGGCCAGCCCCGGGCGCTCCATGACCGAGTCGAGGTAGTGCAGGCACGCCATCTCCTCGGCCGTGAGCCGCGGCACCTCCTCGAAACGCTGCGCGGCGATGATGCGTGAGGTCCGTACCGTTCCCGAGAGGAGGCCGGCGGTCGCGCTGAAGAGGGGCTCGAGGTACCAGCCGGGCGAGCCCGGCACTTGCTCGTTCTTCCAGTCGGTGGCGAAGTTCTTGAACAGGATGGACCGGTACTCCGGGTGCTCGGCCATGACGATGTCGTAGAGCTCGAGCGTGCTCGCCACGATGCTGTCGCCGCCGTGGAGGCCTTGCCGCAGGCACAAGAGGGCGGCGTAGTCGGTCGAGTCGGCGTGCAGGCTCTGTGCCTCGTTCGTGGCGTAGATGCGCTCGAAGGCGCCCGTGGGGCCGAGATCGCGGATCTGCCCGATGAGGTCGCCGCGGCGGTTCTGCGTGACGAGATCCCCCAGGTGCCGGCTGAGTCCCCAGAACACCCTGGCGGCCTCGTCGTCCCCGAAACGGCTGCCGAGCGGCAACCCGCGGAGCACGGCGAAGCCGTGGCCGCTCTCGAGCTCCTCGACGAGCAGGTGGAGGCGCTCCCCGACGGTGGGGAGCGGGAAGTCGGCCGCTTCGATGGCGACGACGTCCTTGTGGCGAGAGGCCGCCACGGCCCGCTCCAGCTCGGCGACGTCCTTCTCCCCGAGCTGGATGATCCATTCGCCCGAGCCCTGCAGATCCGCCCCTCGCCACGGGCGAGGAGGCCGGAGCGAGACGGAGCCCTCGGTCACGCCTGTCCTAGAGGTGGTCGCGGGGGATGGCGAAGTGCCACTCCCGCTCGAAGAAGCACTCGCCGCCGTCGAGGGCGCGGATCTCGGCGGTGAAGTGGAACGTGTCGGCGTCGCAGGTGAGCTGGTTACGTGCCTCGAGAAGGGTGTCCCAGCCGTCGCGCCGGAACGAGACGGCACGGGCGACCTCGTAGTCGACCGAGAGGGGGTCTCCCTCCGTGATCCGGTGGGAGTGGCTCCCGCTCTGGGAGAACACGAGGCCGTCGGCGAGACGCACGGTGGAGCTGCCTGGTCGATGCAGGGTCGTGACGACGCCGGTGAGGGGATCCTTCGAGACGACGTGCTCGGCCGCTCCGCTCTCGACCACCTCGGCTTCGAGCTTCGGCGCCGCCTCGGGCTCCTCGAACGGCCGCAGGGCGGTATCGAGCGTGCCGGCGCCGCGGAGGGGCAGCTCGATGGAGCTGGCACCGGCGAGGAGCGTGAGGGTGACCGGCTCCGGCGAGGGCCACACCCAGGGGAAATAGGTCGGCGAGACGCTCACGCGGAGACGGTGGCCGGCGGGTACGACCTGACCGATCGACTGCAAGAGGACCGTCGTCTCGAAGCGCTCCCCCGGCGTGAGTGCCTCCGGGTGCTCGTGGCTGGCGCGGTGGGTCAGGTTGAGGAGACCCCGGGTCAGGAGGCTCGATTCCCCGTTCTCGGCCACATCACTGAGCCGGACGACGACGAGGGCCTCGGGACGATCGACGGCGAGCTGGAGGTGGGCGAGCGGGTGGCCGAGGATCTCGAGCGCGGCGTCGAGTGGGGGCGACGTGAACGAGAGGGACCTGCCGTCCTCCGCCCGCTGGTCAGGCGGGGCGTCGAGCGGGTTGCCGAAGGCGCACCAGGCCCCGGCGTCCTGTCCCGCCACCTGCAGGCCGCTGAAGGCGCAGGGCGTCTCGGCTCCGGGCTCGGCCCCGAGGCCCTCGCTGTTCAGGAAGAACGGCCGCATGGCGATGTCCGGGGACGGCCACGCCGGCTCGGCCGCCCAACGGCCGGGGCGCTCGGGGTGATGGGTGGCCGGTCGGATCGGCTCCTGCATCCACACGCGCACCGGCGGCTCGTCCATGATCCCGGTGTCCTCACCCTTGAGGAAGTGGGCGAAGAAACGGATGCACTCCTGCAGGAACCCCATGTGCGGCCCGGGCTCGAACGGGTTCATGGCGTACTGGTGCGACCACGGCCCGATGAGTGCCTTCTTCGGGCAGCTGAGGCCCTCCATGAGGCGGAGGACGGCGTCGCGATAGCCGTCGCACCAGCCGCCGACGGCATAGACGGCACACGTGATGTCGCTGTAGTCCTCGCAGACCGAGCCGTGCTTCCAGTACTCGTCCCGACGCTGGTGCGTGAGCCAGGTGTGGATCTGGGGGTGGAAGGCGTCGAGGCGCTCTTGCCACATGGCCTTCCAGGCGTCGCCCACCGAGGCCGGGTCGGGGGGGAGGGTGGCGACGGTGTGCATCATGGTCCCCCAGCCGAGCATGCTCCCGGTGAGGAGGCATCCGCCCATGTAATGGGCGTCGTCGGCGTAGCGGTCGTCCGTCGAGTAGACCGACACGACGGCCTTCAAGGCGGGAGGCCGTCGGGCGGCGACCTGCAGGCCGTTGAAACCGCCCCACGACTTGCCGATCATCCCGACCGCTCCGCTGCACCAGGGCTGGGAGGCGATCCAGGCGATGGCCTCGACGGCATCGTCTTGTTCCTGCAGGGCGTACTCGTCGAGGATGACCCCCTCGGAGTCGCCGCTGCCGCGGATGTCGAGCCGGATGCCGGCGTAGCCGTGGGCGGCGAAGTACCCGAAGCGCTCCTGGTCGGTCACGGCGAAGAGGTCGTTCTTGCGGTAGGGGATGTACTCGAGGATGGCCGGGACGGGTTCGGTCTCGGCGCCGTCGGGTATCCAGATACGCGCACCGAGGCGGGTGCCGTCGGCGAGGGGGATCGCCACGTGGTCGAGGCGACGATAGGACCCTGGGCCTTCGACGATGGTTGCCATTTCACGTCTGTAGCACACGGGTTCGCGGGCAACAAGCCTGCCGGGGTCATCCTCGGGACGGCGGCGTCAGAGGAGGCTCGAGTAGAGGGCAGCCGTCGTGGCGGCGATGGACTGCCAGGCGAAGTGCTCGAGCACACGCCGGCGGCCCGACTCCCCCATGGCGCGGGCGGCGGCTGGGTCGCTCAATACGGCCTCGAGTCGCTCCGCCAACGCCTCCCCGAGGCTCGAGTGGGCGGGCTGCACGGGCACGAGGTAACCCGTCTCCCCGTCCACGACGATCTCGGGAATGCCCCCGACGCTCGTCGCCACGACGGGCAGCCCGCAGGCCATGGCCTCGAGGTTGATGAGGCCGAACGGCTCGTAGATCGAGGGGCAGACGAAGACCGTGGCGTGGCTGAGGAGCTGGACGACGTGGGGGCGGGGGAAGATCGTTTCGATCCAGTGCAGACCGTCCCGGGCGGCCTGCACGGCGGCGGCACGCGCCGCCATGGCGGCGCCGAACTCGGGGGTGTCGGATGCGCCGGCGAGGAAGACACACTGCACGGCGGGCGGCAGCAACGCAGCCATGTCCAACAAGTGGTCGACGCCTTTCTGCGGGGTGACGCGGCCGATCCAGATCACGGTCGGCCGCGCCGGGTCGACGCCGATGCTGCCGAGAACGTCCGTGGCGCCGTCCGGCCGGTACACCTCGGGGTCGATGCCGTTGTGGATGACCGTGATGCGGTCCGGGTCGACGGCCGGGTACGCGGTGCGAACGTCGTCGGCCATGCTCGCCGAGACGGCGATGACGGCGTCGGCATCCTCGATGGCGGTGCCCTCGCAGAAGCTCGAGAGCGCGTAGCCGCCGCCCAGCTGGTCCGCCTTCCATGGCCTGAGCGGCTCCAGGCTGTGCACCGTCATGACGTGGGGCACGCCGTAGAGGAGCTTGGCGAGCTTCCCGGCGAGATTCGTGTACCACGTATGGCTGTGCACGACGTCGACCCCGGCGACGCCCGCCGCCATGCGGAGGTCGACGTCCATCACCTGCAATGCGGCGTTGGCGCCGGCAGGGAAGGACGGGTCGGGGAAGGGGTAGGCGGCGCGCACGAGGGGCGAGGAGCGAGGAGCGCCGAAGCAATGCACCTGCACGTCGAGGAGCTGGGCGAGCTGCTCGCTGAGGTGCTCGACGTGGACGCCGGCCCCGCCGTAGACCTCCGGCGGGAACTCCCGCGTGAGGAGGGCCACCTTCAACGGGCCGGTACCTCGGCGCCCTTCGCCACGACGACGATGCCGCCTTCCGAGACCGTGAAGCGCTCCCGATCCCGCTCCGAGTCCTCGCCGAGGACGGCGCCGGCGGCGACCGTGACGTTCTTGTCGAGGATGGCGCCCTTCACGACGGCGCCCCGCTCGACCCGGGTGTCGCTCATGAGGACGGAGTCCTCCACGAGGGCGCCCGCCTCCACGCGCACCCCGGGGGAGAGCACGGAACGGCGCACCGTGCCGCCCGAGATGACGACGCCGGCGCTCACGAGCGAGTCGAGGGCCTGCCCCGTGCGGGAGGGATCCTCGAAGACGAACTTCGCAGGCGGAAGGTGGCCGGGCAGCGAGGTGTAGATGGGCCACTGCGAGTTGTAGAGGTTGAACACGGGGTGCACGGAGACGAGGTCCATGCTGGCCGCGTAGTACGTGTCCAGGCTCCCGACGTCGCGCCAGTAGCCGGCGTCCCGCTCCGAGGCGCCCGGCACCTCGTTCAGCGAGAAGTCGTAGACCTCGGCCAGACCGGCGGCCGCCATGGCCGGGATGACGTCACCGCCCATGTCGTGGCCGGACGTCTGGTCGAGGGAGTCCTCCGAGAGGGCGTCGATCAACAGGTCGGCGGAGAAGATGTAGTTGCCCATGGAGGCGAGCACTCGCCCCCGCTCGTCGGCGTGGCGGGAGGGATCGGACGGCTTCTCGACGAAGCGCGAGACCTTCGTGCCCTCTCCCACCTCGATGACCCCGAAACCGGACGCCTCGGCGGCAGGCACCGGGATACCCGCGACGGTCACCCCGGCGCCGGTCTCGATGTGGTGCTCGAGCATCTGGCGGGGTTCCATGCGGTAGATGTGGTCGGCGCCGAACACGCAGATGTAGTCGGGCCGTTCGTCACTGATGATGTTGAGGTTCTGGTAGACGGCGTCGGCCGAGCCGGCGAACCACTGGCGCCCCCGCCGCATCTGGGCAGGCACGGTCGTCACGTAATTGCCGAGCAGGACCGACATCCGCCACGTCCGCGAGATGTGGAGGTTGAGGCTGTGACTCTTGTATTGCGTGAGGACGACGATCTTGAGAAAGCCGGCGTTCGCCAGGTTCGACAAGGCGAAATCGACGAGGCGGTACTGGCCGCCGAAAGGCACGGCGGGCTTGGCGCGGTCGAGTGTGAGCGGCATGAGCCGCTTGCCCTCGCCCCCGGCGAGCACGATCGCCAGCACGCGCATGGCGTAGGTATACCCCACGCGGTGCGTGGTTTCCCGGGTGGCCGGGCACCCAGGTGGCTTGTGGCGCTGAGGGGACTCAGTCCCCCTCTGCCGAGCCGGTGAGAGCCGACAGCACGAGCAGCTGGAAGTGCTGGATGAGCCGCTCCGAGTCGAGGAGCAGCCGGCCCTGGCGAACCCGGCCCGAGCGCAGCCCGCGCTGGACGGACTCCACGAGCACCGTGTCTTCGTTGAACACCTGGCGGCCGAAATTGGTGCGCGCCTCGACGACCTCCGGGGGCGTCGACGGGTCGTTGTAGGTCTCGGTGATGAGAAGCGTTCGCTCCGGGGACACGGGCACGAAGAAGAACGCCACGACGGCGCGGGAGCCCGGGGACTGGTTCAACGTGAAGCCCGGCCACAAGAAGGCGAACTGCCCCTTGGTGACAGGACCGTCGACGTCGTAGGGGTAGTGGCCACTCGATCCGTCCGAGTAGGTCCGCAACGGCGTGACGGCTCTCGAGGTCCAGGCGTCCCACTCCAGGCGGTAGTCCTCCGGACCGACCTCCATCACCCGCGAGAAGCTTGGGTGGGCGACCGGGCAGTGGTAGCACTCGTCGAAGTTCTCGACGACGATCTTCCAGTTCGCCGCCACCTCCTGCTCCCAGTGCCCTTGGTAGACGAGGCCGTCGAAGGTGAGGCCGTCGGCCGCCATCCTCTCTTCAAGGTCGCCGAGGTAGTGGGAGAGAGACGGAGCGGCGGGGTCGAGGTTCACGAAGACGAATGGTCCGAGCGCGTCGACCTGCACCGAGTGCAGGCAGTAGTCGGCGGGGTCGAAGCCGTCCTCCCGATCGGATCGCGGCGCTGAGATGAGGCGCCCGTCGAGGTCGTAGGTCCAGGCGTGGTAGTGGCACTGCAGGACGTTGCGGTGACCCGTCGGCTCGAGGACGACCTCCGAGCACCGGTGCCGGCAGACGTTGACGAAGCCGCGCAGGATCCCGTCCTTGTTGCGGACGACGACGACAGGGACGCGCCCGACGGTCCCCGTCACGAAGTCGCCCGGCTCCCTGAGCGTGTCGGCGGCGCCGATGCACTGCCAGGTCCGTTCGAAGATCCGCTCCAGCTCCAACCGGAAGACGTCCCCGTCGGTGTACCACTCGGCCGGGAGGGTGCCGCCGGATTCGAGCGACTGGCGCACGTCGAGGTCGACTGTGGTCATGGGACGTCCCTCCTCATTTCGATGGCTGTGGGCTTCGACGACACCGCTGGCGCCGGAGGTTCCAGCATGCCAGCTGGGGCCGGCTCTGCGCTCGCCGCCGGCCGGTTCTGGCGGGGGTCCGTTGGGACACTCGTCCCAATTCCGCCGTCATTTGTGCTGCGACGACGCCAAGTGGCGTCCTGATCGGAACGTATGCGTTACAAATCGACCCCCACTCGTTCTGGGCCGAGCCGAGTGGCATCCGATTTGGAACGCAGCCGTTACAAATCGACCCCCACTCGGCATTGGGCGAAGCCGAGCGACATCACTCAGGCCGTCGCCCAGTTGAGGCGAGCCGGATTGAGAACGGAAAACAGGCCGTGCAAACTGCGACGGCCCGTAGGCGTTACAAATCACAACAAGCTCGTCGACCTGCTGCCGGCGCTCGTGGAAGCGGCCGCCAAGGGGATCGCCGGCTCCAACCTCACCGTGCTCAACGGCAGTCAGGGGGTCAACGACATCGTGGCGTCCGTCGTCGGGCAGGGACTGACGATCTACGAGACGCTCAAGCCAGCCATCGCCCGCGTGCGTCCGGATCCCGACTCTGGGCCGACTGAGGGGGACGGTCCTCATCGGGACACAGTCTCCGGTCCCGCCTGAGGGTCGCTCCGCCCCGACTGGCAGGGGAGCTGGGGAGGCGGTGTCCCCCATTTCGCTCCTCTCGGGAGTTGTACTGCTTGGTGATCGCCTCCTCTCCTCCCCTCCTCGTCGCCGAGACGCTGCAGGACCGCGAATTCGTGGGATCATCCGCCATCGGCCGAGAGCACACGACGGACCGCGACGACGAGTTCGTGCGCTTCGTGCGAGAGATCGAGGCCGACCTCGTTCGCACCACGCGGCGCCTTGCTCCGGAGGGGGTCGATCCGAAGGATCTGGCCGCCGAAGCGCTCGCCCGCGCCTACGTGCAGTGGTACCGGATCGGAACGATGGAGTGGCGGCGGGCCTGGGTGTTCCGTGTCGTCGGCAACCTTGCCCTGACAGCGCGCTCCTCCCGCCGCCGCAGCGCCCTGTCGCTCCGGCGCTGGGCTCCCGCGGCCGTGCCGGGCTCAGTCCGACTCGACGACGGGATCGCCGATCGCGACCTCGTCCGCTCCGCCCTCAGGGCGCTGCCGCCACGTCAACGTGACGCCATCACGCTTCGCTACATCGCGGACATGACGCTGAAGGAGACGGCGCAGGCGATGAGCATCAGCAGCGAAACCGCCAAGACGCACATCGAACGGGCTCTCCGCACACTCCGCACCGTGCTCGGACCCGACCTCGAAGGAGCACTCCATGACTGACCACGATGCGGCAACCTCGGGTGCCGGCTCGCTCGACCTCGCCGGCGAGGCGCTGCGCCGCGGCAAGCGACTCCGGCGACAGCGCCAGACGGCGCGCCGGGGAGCGGCCGGCTCGCTCGTGCTCGTGCTCAGTGCCGGTCTGGCGATCGGTGTCGTGCACGCCTCCTCCGGCCCGTCGGTCGTCCAAGGCGGAGGCGGGTCCACGACAGCGACCACCGTCGCCGGCCCGTCCGGGAGCGTCGTCCCGGCCGACTTTCGACCCGGGTCGTTCACAGCGGTGAGTCTCGACGAGTGGTGGATGCTCGGGACCGCTCGGTGCGGCACCGGCTCCGGCACCTGCCTCGCCATCGTTCGCACGACCGATGGCGGTTCCAGCTTTGCTTCCATCCCGAGCCCGCCGGTGAGCCCCGGCGACGTCACGCAGCTGCGCTTTGCCAATGCACGTGACGGGTACGCCTTCGGTCCGCAGCTGTGGGAGACGACCGACGGCGGCGCTTCCTGGGGCCGCCTCGCCACGCCGGGGGCGGTCACCGAGCTCGAGGCGGCCGATGGTGAGGCCTATGCGCTCACCTGCTTCACGAGCTCCGCCAGCTGCCGGTCGATGCGGCTGCAGCGTTCGGTGGCCGGCTCGGGCACCTGGCAGCAGCTCTCGACGCCGGCGCGGCTCACCTATGGGGCGCAGTTCGCCGTGAGCGGGCAGAACCTGTACGTCTTGAGCGGCAACGAGCCACCTCTCTTCTTGCTGTACTCCTCCGACGGGGGGGCGACGTTCGGCAAGCGGGTCGACCCGTGCGTCCCCGGCCTCGGCGGTCGTTTGACGGCAGCCGTGGTCGGAGACCCGGAGCTGTGGGCCGCCTGCCCCACCGGCACGATGGCGGGTGCCTGGCTGTCGGGCACCGACGGCAGGACTTGGCACGCCGCTGGCTCGGGCAGGACGGGGGGGTTTCCCAACAGTTTGGGTCTGGCCGCTGCATCGTCATCGGTGGCGCTCGCCTGGCCGGGGCCGGAGATCTCGGGCGAGACGCCCGCTTCCCTCGGCCGAACGACGAACGGGGGCCAGACTTACTCGGCCGTGTTGTCGAGAGCCGGCCGTGTCTCGTGGGCAGGATTCAGCTACGCAACTCGCGCCTATGCCCTCCTGACACCGACGAAGAACGGCACCAACGGGCCACCGTCCCTGTTCGAGTCCAATGACGGGGGGCTCATATGGCATCGCGTGGCGATCAAGGATTGACCGGTCGTCGGTGATCGTGCCGGACCGATGTGCCGGTTCGGTCCTTTGGGGAGTATGCCCAAGTGTCTCAAGAGTCTGGTTGTCGCTCGTTACGCCATGTAAGGGTCAACGTATCGTAGCCATGTTCACCGTGTAGCGGCCTGCTGTAGATAGCGTGTTTGCGCGTATCGTGTATGCCTGAGTGTACTTGCATAGCGGGGTCCACCACCTGAGCAGAGCTCGCGCGTATCGTTGTGGATCTCACCTCGTACCCCTCCCGCCGGCTCAGAGCCCAACTCCTACAAGGAGTTGGTGAGCAAGATCGCCAGTCTGCGGAAGATGCTCGAGCGCAACACCGCCGAGGTCGCAAAGCTGAGCGAGCGCCTCAGCCAGCGCGATGCCCGCATCGCCGAGCTGGAGCGGCTTCTGTCCGGACTCCCGCCGTTCGGGCAAGCGCCAGGCGGCTCCGTTCTCCAAGGGCGACCCGAAGGAGGAGCCGGCACGTCCCGGGCGACGAAGCGGTGATGCTCATGGTCGCCACGGTCATCGCATGGCTCCCGCCGGCCCCCCCGACCGGACGATCGACGTGCCGCTGCCGGCATGCTGCCCTGACTGCGGAGGGGAGGTCGAGCACGAGCGGACTGCCGAGCAGTTCCAGGTCGAGCTTCCCGAGATGCGCCCGGTCACCACGAAGTTCGCCGTCGGCGTCGGCCGCTGCCGCAACTGCGGCAGGAGAGTGCAGGGCCGCCATGGCGAGCAGACCTCGGACGCCCTCGGCGCTGCCTGCTCCCAGGTGGGTCCGACGGCGAAGGCATGGGCGGCCTGGCTGCACTACGGCCTCGGGCTGAGCTTTGTGAAGTCGGCCAGCCTGCTCGCCCGCCTCGGGGTCAAGGTCTCAGCCGGGGCACTCTGCCAAGCGGCCCAGTCGTCCTCGACCGACCTCTTCGCGGTGCAGGCCTCGATCGTCAAAGCCGTGAATGACTCGGCCATGATCGTTCCCGACGAGACGGGCTGGCGCGTCGGCGGCGAGGGTGCCTGGCTCTGGGTGGCAGCGACCCATAACGCCACTGCCTACTGGGTCGCCGACGGCCGCGGCTTCGATCAAGCCTGCGAGGTGATCTCGCCGGAGTTCTCCGGCGTCATGGTGCGAGACGGCTGGGCTCCTTACCGCCGCTTCGGCAACGCCACGCACCAAACGTGTTTGGCCCACCTCTGTCGTCGAAGCGACGAGCTCATCGCCGACCTGCCCGTCTCGGGGCGGGACACGCCCCGCAAGGTGCGGGAGATCCTGACCGAGGCGCTCATCGCCCGCGAGCTCGAAGATGGCGAGCGGGCGACGGTGATCGCCGACCTCGCCGAGCGGGTCGAGATGCTCGCCGACGACGCTCATCCCCACAACGAGAACCGCAAGCTCGTGGCGCACCTGTACGCCGAGCGAGAAGCTTTGTTCAGCTTCCTCACCCACCCTGGCACCGACGCCACCAACTGGCGGGCAGAGCAAGCCGTCAGGCCAGCGGTCGTCAACCGAAAGGTCTGGGGCGGCAACCGCACCTGGCGTGGAGCTGTGACGCAGGGCCGCATGATGAGCGTGCTGCGGACGGCGTCTCAGCAGGGAGTCGACGCCATCGACTTCTTGAGCCGACTCGCTCGTGCACCCACGCCGGCAGAGGTTCCTTCGCTTTTCATCTGAATCGCCGGCTGTTCGGATCCACATTCACTGAACTACGGGACGTCGCGCCTCGCTATCCAAGTACGCCTGAGTCTCGCCTCACCGATAGGCCGCCACGATCGGGCGCCGTCTCACGTTGGGCGGCACTCTCTCGGCGTACGACGGCGATCCGCCATCGCGCTCGGTCAGTAGCCCTCGACCAGGTCCGCATGGCGGCGGATGCGCGAGCGCCGGGGGGCCAGCACGGGAGCTGGCATCAGCTCTGCCAGCTCACCGGCGTGGGGAGCCCTTCCCCCCGGGACTCCGAAACGATTCTCCGCCCCCGGCAGCCTGCCACCCGAGGCACGCTCCCCGGCACGAGGCGACCAACTGCATCCTTGCCGTCGGCCTCGGGAACCTCGACCCGCCAGCGGCATCGCCGAGGGGGGCCGTTGAACGAGGACGAAGATCGGAACTCTACGCCTCATCAGGACGAGAGATAACGCTACATCCGGGCGACTGTCCTTCGAGGAGCGACGCCTCCCTCAGGCGACCGGCAGCTCGCTCACCTCGGCCAGCAGGGTGGCAGCCCGCAGCCGGTTGTCGATTCCCGGGGAGATGAGCGTGACGATGAGCTCGTCGGCATCGGCGTGCCGGGCGAAATCATCCAGATAGCTGCGCACCGCAGCCGGATCGCCGCTGGCCGTGTACTTCATCATCTGCAGGACCTGGCGCCCCGCCGGTGAGTCCATGAGGGCGTCAGCCTGGTCGTCGGATACCGGGCCGCCTCGAGTGAGAAACCGAGCCACGCGGCGTCGTCGCGCATGCTGCAGCTGGCCGTCTGCTTCGGCGGCGTTGTCGGCCACGACGACGTTGACGCCTGCCATTACGTAGGGCCGCTCGAGTTGTTCGGACGGCTGGAAGCGCTCCCGGTACAAGGGGATCGCCTGCTCGAGCGAGTCGGGCGCGAAGTGCGAAGCGAAGGCGTAGGGGAGCCCGAGGGCTGCCGCCAGGGACGCCCCGAAGAGCGAAGACCCCAGGATGTAGAGGGGGACGTACGTGCCCTTCCCGGGCATCGCCTCCACGCCGGGCACGAGGCTCGCCCCGCCGAGGTAGCCCTGCAGCTCGAGGACGTCGTTCGGGAAGTTGTCAGAGGCGGCCGCATCCCGACGCAGCGCCCGCTGCGTGAGCTGGTCGCTGCCCGGCGCCCGACCGAGGCCGAGGTCGATGCGGCCCGCGTGCAGCTCGGCCAGCGTCCCGAACTGCTCGGCGATGGTCAAGGGGGAGTGGTTCGGCAACATGATTCCGCCCGCCCCCAGCCGGACGCGCTCGGTGTGGGCGGCGACATGGGCGATGAGGACGCTCGTTGCCGACGAGGCGATCGAGGCCATGTTGTGATGCTCGGCGTACCAGACCCTGCTGAACCCGGCTTCCTCGGCCCGCCTGGCCAGCAGCACGGTGGCTTCCAGGCTCTCGCGCACCGTCTGGTGCTCACCGACGGTGGCGAGGTCGAGTATCGAGAGGGGATACGTCACGGTCGACGAGTGCCTGCTGCGAGCGGTCCGTGGTCAGGCCGTGCGCGCCCGGAGGGACGTGCAGGCACGAGATCCCGGTCGCCGGATTCGGCAGAACGGTCGCGAGGAATTGGGCACGAGGGGACTGGCAACGAAGGCGACCCTACCTCGGGGCGGTGCTGAGGGCTCCGTCCTGCTGTCTGGTCTCGCAACGGCGTCGGGGTGACTCGGGTGGGGTACCACCCCGGTTCCCGATGTGGTCCACGAGTCGTGCCATGCGATGGCACGACGGCGTCACGCCTTCCCGGGTGCGACGGTCACCCTTTCACGAGCACGAGGAACGCCATGAGCCGAGTTCGTCTCTTCATTGCACTAGGCGCCATTCTCCTCGTCTCGTCCGGCCTCGTTCCTGCTCGTGCGGCCGCGACTGCTCCTCTGGCCAGAGATGGGCGATTCGCTACGGCAGCAGCCCTGGCGGGAGGTCCCTCCCAGGTGCCCACGGCCACCGCGCGGAAGCTCAACCGTCGCGAGAGCACCAGCTCTTTCTCTGGGGTTTCGTGTACGTCCAGCTCGTTCTGCATGGCCGTCGGCGGCTACGCGGCCGAGGACACCGAGCGGCCGTTGGCCGAGAGATGGAACGGTCGCGCGTGGTCGTTCACGACGGAACACGTGGCCGCTGGGAGCGCATCGCTGAACTCGGTGTCCTGCACGTCTGCTGACTTCTGCATGGCCGTCGGCGCCGGAGCAGGCGGTGCAGTCGCCGTGGTGTGGGACGGCTCCCTCTGGACATCGGTCGGAGTGGCCTCGGGGTACGACGACGCTTCCTTCTTTGGCGTCTCCTGTCCGACGGCCTCCCAATGCGTGGCCGTGGGAGAGACCACGTCCGGATCCGCTCAAGCCCTTGTCGAGTACTGGCAGCAAGGAGGCTCAGCTTTCACCCTCGGCACGGCGGCGAATGCAACCGGCGTCGACCTCCTCACCTCTGTCTCGTGCACCACCGTGTTCTGCATGGCCGTTGGCTGGAACGAGGCGGGCGGCGCCCCCGCGATCCCCTTGACCGAGGAGGACATCCTGGGGACATGGGCAGTGCTGCCCACGCCGGACACTTCGACGACGCGTTGGAATCAACTCACGGGTGTCTCGTGCACCAGCTTCACGAGCTGCATCGCCGTCGGCCACTCCTCCCTGCAGAACCAGTACCGCAACATCAGCCTCACGTGGGACGGGACATCCTGGAAGAACCGGTCGACACCTCAGCCGGGCTCCGCGGCCGACGATCTCGAGGCCGTCTCGTGCGTCGGGACCGGGCTCTCGGACTGCACGGCGGCCGGCGATGAGACGAGCCGCAACCTGCAGAGCGACCGCACTTCTATTGTCCATTGGAACGGTGCGTCCTGGTCCGTTCGAGGGACTCCTGCGGGGGCCCCTGCGGAGAGCTTCGCCGGTGTCTCTTGTTCGTCCGGCTCACAGTGCGTCGCCGTCGGAAGCGAGTCGGACGGCGTCCAAACCCTCGCCCTTGCCGACTCCTTCTCCAAGGGCAGCTGGAGTGCCGACCCTGTTCCCGATCCCGTCTCGCTCGCTCAGATCCTGGCGGGAGTTGCCTGCGTCAACGCCTCGAGCTGCATGGCCGTCGGCCAATATCTCAGCCCGCAGACCCAGCTCGCACGGCGCTGGAACGGCCACGCTTGGATCGGTCCGGACCCGGCGCCGGAAGGAGCCCTTGCACAGCTGACGGGCGTCTCGTGCCCGGCTGCGCGCTTCTGCGTCGCTGTCGGGGTCACGAGCCCCACCGCGGTGGAGTTCCTCAGTGTGCAGGCGAAGGCCAACGCCGCGGGCAACGCCCCCGCAACGACGTCTGAGGCACTCATCGAAGTCTGGAACGGGACCTCCTGGAAGCCGACCATCGTCGGCAACAACCTGGGGGTCGACGAGTCGCTCTCCGACGTCTCCTGCGTCGGCACACGCTTCTGCATGGCCGTCGGGGTCGAGAACTCATATGGCCCCGATTCCTACGTCTGGCGAGGGCAGAAGTGGGCAGAGGTCAACATGCCGGCGAATTCCTACTCGGATTGGATGTCGGCGGTCAGCTGCGTTTCGACGACGTCCTGTGTCGCCGTGGGCTCCTCCGCGGATGGCGAAACGGGTCTCGCCGAGCATTGGAACGGCAAGTCGTGGTCGATCACGCACCTCGCCACGCCTGCCGACCCTTACTTCGCCCTGGGGGGCGTCTCCTGCGTGTCCGCCGGCCGGTGCACGGCGGTGGGATCCAGCTTTGCCGATGTTGCGACGCAATCCGACCTCGTCGAATCCTGGAACGGGAAGTCCTGGGCCGTCGTACCCTCCCCGAACCCGACGGGTGCCTACGGCGGTCTCGGGGCCGTCTCTTGCGCTTCGGTGGCGTCATGTCTCGCCGTCGGGCCGTCTGACGACCAGCAGTCGACGTTCGGCGTCGTCCTGCGATGGAACGGGACAGCCTGGACCGTCGTCTCCCTTGGATCGCTCGTAACTGGCGAGGTGAACCTCCAGGGAGTGGACGAGACGTCGCCCGGCCACGCCGTCGTCGTTGGCACGAGGTTCGGAAGATTCGGGTTCCAGCAGCTTCGTCTCGTCGAGTCGGGCTCGACGTGGAAGGCGACCTGAGCCGCCAAACCTGCCCCCGGTGGACACAGTCCCGGCCGGCGCTCGGCCGAGCGGTGGCCTCACGAGGGCAATGCCCGTTCGAGCTCACACGTGCGTACCGGTGAGCCCTTGAAGAGCGAGGCTGGTCCCGGCAACGAGAACCCACAGGATGGCGCCGAGGGCGAGGGGCCGGAAGCCGGCCCGGCGGATGTCTCGTGGCCGGGTCGAGAGGCCGATGGCACCGAGCGCCATCGTGATCATGGCCTCGGCCGTCGCCGACAGAGCCTGGTGCCACCCGGTCGGCACGAGACCCAACGTGTTCAGGGCTACAGCGACGAGAAACCACCCGATGAACAGAGGCAGGACATGCTGCAGGCGTGTTGCCACTCTCGGTTGGCCGGCGGGTGTGCTCCGGTGGACCGCTCGCCCACGCCAAGCCGAGAGGCCGATGGCGATCGGGATGATCATGAGCGTTCGCGTCAGCTTCACCACCACCGCATAGGTGGCCGCCCCGTGTCCGAAGATCGTCGAGGCGGCAACAACCGAGGAGAGGTCGTTGACTGCGGTTCCCCCCCACAGTCCGAACGCGTGGGGTGAGAGACCGAGGACGTGGCCGATGGTCGGAAAGGCAAGGACGGCGGCGACGTTGAAGGTGAAGATGGTGGCGATGGCGTAGGACACGTCGGCATCAGAGGCGGAGATCACGGCGTCGGTGGCGGCGATCGCGGATGCCCCGCAGATCGCGGTGCCCACCCCGATCAGCGTCCGCACATCGCGTGCCACCCCGAGCGCCCGTCCCAACACCACCGCTCCGAGTAGCGCCACTGCCAGCGTGCCCAGGAGGACCGGCAACGACGAGCCGCCGATGGAGAGGACCTCGTGGAAGGAGAGTCCGGTACCCAACACCACGATCGACGTCTTGAGGACCGTCTTGGAAGCGAAGCTCAGGCCGGGACGCGCCCGGTCTGGGGGCGGGTGGACGAGCGCAATCCCGATGCCACCGAGAACGGCGAACACCGGGGCCCCGACGACGGGGGCCAGGTGACCGAGGATCGTGGCCGCCGCAGTGAGAACCGCCACCGGCGCCAAGCCGGGCACCAGCGCCGCCGCGCGTTGCAGCCGGGTCGGAGCTGGGGAGCCTCCGAGCTCGACTGGGGCAGTGGCGGTAGCACCAGGTGACCTCTCGCCCATCACTCCAGCCTGGGCCGGGTAGACGGTCCCCGATAGATCGAAGCTGGGTCCAGTCCTATAAGGTCGGCTGATGCCCCTTGCCGAGCCGGTCCCCGACATCCGCTCGCTCGATCTGCTCCGCAGCGTGGCCGAGTTGGGCTCGATCCGTCAGGCTGCGACTGCTCACCACATCAGTCAGCCGGCGGCGAGCATGCGGCTCCGATCGCTCGAACGGGCGCTCGACCTGCAGCTCCTGGACCGCTCGTCGGGGCGGGCTCGCCTGACTGCCACCGGACTCGCCGTCGTGCAGTGGAGCGAGGCGGTGCTCGACGGCATGCGGGACTTGCTCCTGGGCATGGCGGCAGTGCGATCGGAGGGGCGGGACACCTTGCGCATCGCTGCCAGCATGACCGTGGCCGAGTACCTCGTGCCGGGTTGGCTGAACCGCCTTCGTGCCTCCGACCCGGACATCGCCGTCTCACTCGAGATGGGGAACTCCGGACACGTCACCGAGATCATGGTGCGCGGCGGGGCCGACATCGGGTTCGTCGAGGGACCGGACGATCCACCTGATCTGCACACCCACGTCGTGACCGGCGACGACTTGGTTGTCGTGGTGGCACCGTCTCATCCCTGGGCGCGCCGACGTCGCCCGCTCTCACCAGCGGATTCTGCTGCCACGCCGCTCGTCCTGCGCGAAGCGGGATCGGGCACCCGGGAAGTCCTCGCCCGCGCCCTCGGTGCCGCCGGGTTGGAACCAACGCCCCTTGTCGAGTTGGCGTCGACCACCGCCATCAAAGCCTCCGTGGCGGCAGGCACAGGGCCCGGCGTTCTCAGCCGACTGGCTGTCGAATCAGAGGTGGCCGACGGGAGGTTGGTCGTCGTGGCGACATCAGGCGTCCCGCTCCAACGCCTGATCCGTGCAGTCTGGCCGAGCGAACGGCCGCTCATGCCAGCGGCGACGCGCCTGCTGCGGCAGCTCACCAACGGCGCTGCGTGGAGTTGAGGTGCGGGCGTCGGCCTCGATGCCTCCCTCAGGTCATCGTCACCCGGGTCGGACCGGAGCCGAGAGGCAACCCTCGAGAAACCCCTTCAAACGTGACATGTCCCTGACGATGGACGTCCCCTCGATGGGGTTCCTGGTGATGGCGAGCGAAGGGCAGAAGACGTCGGTCTCACCACAGAAGAAGTGTGGGGAGCCAAGAACGCCACGACGCTGGCCCTGCTGCCACTCGGCCACAACAGCGGCACGGTCGGCGGCGTCGGGCATGACGAGGCCGAGGTCGTGGGCCACGCACTCGAGGACGGCCGGATTCGAGATGTCCCGGCCTTCTTCGAAGAGCGCGTCCCGCAGGGCGAGGCTGACTCGCTCGCCGGATTCCGACGTCGGTCCTGTAGGCACGGTTCGCCAGCGCGAGGGCGCCAAGGGTAGAGCTCGGGAACGCGGCGAGCTCCAAGTGCGCGAACTGGTGCGGGGCGACCTGCTCGCGCAGGGCGTCGGCGTGCTCCTTCGTGGCGGTGGGATCCAGTGGCGCGCCGTTCACCAACTCGAGGGGCCACGCTCTCACCCAGATGACCAGATCGCTGCGGCCCGAGCGAGCACGCTCTTCCTCGATCGCTCGCAGCCCGACGTGGGCGAAGGGACACCAGATGTCGGCGAAGACCTCGACGACCGGTGCGATCTTGGTACTCATGTCGAGCGGCGCGGGAGAGGGAGCCTCCCGCTGACCCTCATGGGCATCTGGCACACCACCCATGATACCCCCCTGGGTACCGTTGGGACTGCGCAGAGGAAGCATCTCTGATACCCTAGGGGGTATGTGTAGAGCAGCGATCTGCGGGAAGTGCGGGCGACCGACCTGGAAGGGCTGCGGAGCCCATGTCGAACAGGTGCTGGGCGACGTACCCGAGGACGAACGGTGCCAGTGTCGCACGACGACGGCTCCGGCCCGGAGACGGAGGTCATGGTTGTCTCGGTGACGGCCATGACCTGACACCCAAGGGACTGGTGATCACCGGCGGGCGAGGCAAGAGCCGCAACGATGGCCGCCCGCCGTCAAGCCTGTCACTGCACCTACGAGCGGCCGGGCGCAACGCTGGACCGTCACGGGGGCTGTCCCAGTCCAGTGACGAGCAGCGAGTCCCCCAACGGAAGGACTGCGGGGCCCGCCGACGGTGTCGGGACCCTGATCACAGGCAGCTACGTCGGCACCGCAGATGTCTGGTTCGAGAAGCGACTCGGCCCCGCCTCATCGATGGCCTTGACTTCAAAGAAGTAGCGGACGCCCTTCCTGAGACCATTCCAGACGTAGCTTTTGGTACCGGGCGGTAGCACCGCACTCTTCAGGGGGCTGCCATTCTCCTTTCCTGAGGAGTGGGCTTCGAAGACTTGGTAGCCGAGGACTGGGCTTCCACCGTCATATGACGGAGCCTCCCAGGTGATCGTGACGAAGTCCTCGCCTGCACGAGCCCGCACCACCCGGGGGGCGTTCGGGACCGCAGCGGGGACCGCAGAGACCTCCGCCGAGGACGGGCCAGTGCCGAGGGAGTTGCTCGCCGTCATCGTGAAGTAGTACCGCCTACCGTTCTTGAGGCCTCTGACGACGTAGCTTCGGGCGCCGCCCGAGATCGGTGCAGCATTGACTGGCTCTACGCCCTCGGCCTGGCGAAGAACACCCTCATGTACGCCCTTGCCGTCGCTGTCCGAATGTGCGGATCGTCGAGTCCTTCGAGACCTCACAGAAAGAGGAGGCTCGCCGGGCCGCCATGGGCGATCCGAGGCAACGCCGGCGCCGGCAGCGCTACGAGCGCGATGCGCCCGCACCCGAGCCACCGCCGCACAAGATCCCGGCGACTCCCGGATAGCCCAATGGCTGTCGTGCTCCGCGGGCGCCATCGACGAACAGGCCGGCGCGGCCGTCCTCGTCGTGGCTCTCAGCCGATTCCAGCTGTCGAAGCTGCCTGTCGCTGGTAATCGCCTACGACTGTCACACCCGGATGCTTTGATGGAACCTGCGGTCACCGCCTTCGGTGAACCCGAAGGCGATCCTGGGTGAAGACCATCCAGCCAGCGCGCTCGGAGGGACTCGAACCCCCAACCTTCTGATCCGTAGTCAGATGCTCTCTCCAATTGAGCTACGAGCGCTCGCGCCCACTCGGACCCGAGGACCCGGCGGGTGACCGGCATGATGGTACCCGAGCCGGCAGGGCCGCCGGCCAGCTGAGGGCCACCATCGGGACATCGCCGTTACCAGAGGGGCGTCCCGGGCGATCTCGAGTGGCGAGCGGGCACCCGCAACGCCAGCCTGCCCTGCGATCAACGCCGCAAGCTGGACCTGCGGGTACGCTTGGACGCGACGGCCGCGGCGGGGCGGCCGTCCATTGTCCTCGGGAGGCTGGCAGGGTGAACTGCTCGAAGTGCGGAGCGCAGGCGGCGCCGGACGCCGGCTTCTGCCGCAACTGCGGTGCCTTCTTCCGGGGAAAGGGAGCCAGCGCCACGCTCATCCCGGCGGCGCCCGCGACCGGTCCGGTCCCGCCCGCCTCCGGCCCCGAGCCGCCGTCGCCCGCGCTCGCCGACGCCGGCTACTTCGCCCCGCCGCAGGCGCCGGACCCGTTCGCACCCAATCCGCAGGCGTCGTTGGGCCACCCCCGTTACGGCATCGCAGCCGAAGGCTCGGCGATGCAGGGCGCCACGTTCCAGGACCCGACGGCCCGACCTCCCGTGCCCGGATTCCCCCCTGCCGGTGCCGCCCCGGCAGCCCTGCCGGGACGAGCGCTCCCGAACATGGCGACGGGCCTCCCTCCGGGCGCCCAGACCGTCGCCACCTACAGCGCCAGCGGCCCAATGGGCTACCCGGTCGTGACCATCACGGACGCCCGGCGGGACCGCCGCCTGCACAGCCTCGACTTCGCTGCCTTCCTCGGTGCCGTCGCCGTTCTCGGTTCCCTGTTCATGGCGTGGTACCAGTACTCGGCGTCGGCGCAGGGCATCTCCATCTCCGTGTCGATCACCGCTCTCCACTACCCGGCGGGGGGACTGTGGCGTTGGCTCATGCTGGTCATCTCCATCGCCGTCATGGTCGAGATCGCCATGCAGGCGCTGCTCCTCAAGGCTCGGCAGCGGCAGGAGTGGCCTCATCGCGGCTTGCTCGCCGTGCTCTGCATCGCCGACCTGGCATTGGTGGTCGGCTCCATGATCGACTCGCCATTAGCCGGGTCGGTCGGTGCCTTCCAGGCGTCGCTCGGCTCGGGCGCCTACGTGGGCCTCGCCGGCGCCCTCGTCGGAGTGTTCACGGCCGTCGGCCGCTTGTTCGTCGGACCGCCCGCGCTCATGCGCTGACCAGCCGACGGCCCCTGGGCTCGGTCAGGCTTCGACCGCACGACGCAGCATTGAGCGGAGAGGGAGGGATTTGAACCCTCGGACCCCTTCACGAGGTCAACTCATTAGCAGTGAGTCCGATTCGGCCGCTCTCGCACCTCTCCAATGACACCGGGACTATCTGAGGACTACAATAGAATCCCGGTGCCGCCCACTGTAGACCGTCGCCGTGACCAGGGGAGCGGCTCGATCACGTGGCTGAACCCCGGCCGGACACGCGCCCGCCTCAGGGTCTTCGTCGGGCGCACCGAGAAGGGCAAGCCGATCCAAGTGAGCCGCACCGTCACGGTGTCCGGTCAGCGGGAGGCGAACCGGGCTCTCGACGAGCTCAAGAAGGAAGTGGCCGCCGGTGAGCACGGGGGATCGACGGCCACCCTCAGGCGCCAGCTCGAGGAGTACTTGGGGGAGATGCCTCGCCTCGGCGATCGCCGCGCACGATCGAGGAGTGCCGGCGATTCATCGAGAACGTGCTACCGCCGGAGCTCGGTGCCATCCCGATCGGACGGCTCACGGGCCGGGATCTCGACCGCTTCTACAAGACGCTCGGCGAGCAGGGCAGAGCTCCCGGCACGATCCGGCGGTACCACGGTGATGAGCGCCGCGCTCAGCCAGGCGGTGAAGTGGTCGTACCTGGATCACAATCCCGCGGCTCGAGCCACGATCCCGAAGCCGCCGGCTGACGAGGTCAAGGTGCCGTCGATCGACGAGGTGTCGAAGCTCGTGGGCACTGCGATGGCGGACAAGCCGATCTATGGCACGTTGATCCGCCTCGCCGTGTTCACCGGAATGCGACGAGGTGAGCTCTGCGGGCTGCGTTGGACCGACGTCGAACCCACCACGTCAGGGTGCGGCGGGCTATCTATCGGGTGAAGGGCCAGACGGGGGAGAAGACCCCGAAATCCGGCAAGCCGCGACCGTAGGACTGGCGCCGGCGACGGCCGTCGTGCTCGCCCAATGGCGCCAGGTGTGCGAGGCACGCGCCGACGCGGTCGGAGGGCTCGTGGCGGACTCGTTCGTGTTCTCGTCGTTTCCGGACGGGAGCCGGCCGCTCAATCCCGACACGGTGAGCGCGTACGTCGCTCGTCTGGCCGACAGGCTCAATCTCGACCTTCACATGCACAGCCTTCGGCACTTCGCGACCACCGAGCTCCTCGCCGGCGGCGTGGCTCCGAACGACGTCGCCACGCTCCTCGGGCATGCCGACCCGGCGTTCACGATGCGCCGCTACGGCCACGCCACCGACGAGCGCCAGGCGCAGGCCGCGGCCCTGCTCGCCGGCGTGCTCGCGCCTGCGCAGATCTAGACGAACGGATTTACGCTTGATGCGCTCGTCCAGCGAGGGTCCGAGCAACGTCAAAGGGGACGGAGATGAAGAAGGCTCTTGTAGCACTGGTTGTCCTTCTCGCGGTGGCGATCCCGATCGCCGCATCGGCGAGTACCCACCACCCGAGCTTGCTGCCGAAACCTCACATCGTGGGGGTTTGGCCGAACGACGTGAGCATCAGCGGGACGGGTGGCTATGTCGTCTGGAACACGGGAAAGGTACAAGCGGTGGGCCATGCCCCGTACTACGGATCGGTCTCGAAGAAGGTCACGAACATCGTTGGGTTCGCATCGGACCCTGACAGCGGGGGCTACTGGCTGATCGCCGCCAACGGCACGGTGTACGCGAAGGGTACGACGTGCCAGTTCCAGAAGCTCATCGGACCCCGAGACCCTCCCAAGTCCAAGGTGGTCGGCGCCGTCAACACGACGAACGGGGACGAAGGCTTCGAGATGGTGACGTCCGCTGACCACCTGTACTCGTACACCTGTCAGTTCGTCGACTGAAGGAGGCTGACCGTGCTCAAGAAGAAGCCGGCGCCGGCGCCGCTGACGCCGCTGCAGATGGCGACGCGACATCGTTCTTTAGCCGAGTCGGAGCTCGCTCGAGCTGACAAGGCAGGCCGCCTCGAGGCGCAGACCGTGCACGCGGACCGCGGGCTACCGCTCACGCCACGCTCTCGATGGCGTGGCTCGCAGCGCTGACGTTCGATCGAGAGACGCCTGGAGCGACACCCGAGGAAGAGGACATGGCGGAGGTGCCCGCCGGTGACGACGCATGAGGCGCCCGATTCTGGCTGCGCGACCTGCGTGACAGACCAGGCGTAGGAGCAGATCCCCGCGGCCATGCCTACCCCTGTGAATTTCAAACTGACCTCGTTGAGGAGGCTGGGACTATCTTTGGGACACTAATGCGACACCGTTGGACGCCTTCCGAGGGTATTAACGACCTGCTCACGGGTGGTGGACGGGTTCCGATTCGTCCCGATTCCACGTATGTAGCTCATTAGCCCCGATCCTTCACGCAACCGCATGACCTGAGCGCCCGAAAGACGCGAAAACGCCCTCCTGATAAGGGAAACTGACGGTGTCGAAGCCAACAGTTCCAGCACCAGGAGGGCACTTCCGAGGTGAAGATTACCAGCGCCGTTCGCGTGAAGGTGGAAGCCGGCGGGAGCGGTGTCGTCGCCCACGTCGGGCTGCACGCACTTGGGAGCTTCGCCGACCGGTTGGGGCTCGCTGACTCGCTCTCGTCCGCCATTCGAGCAGGTACGGGACGTACGCCGCTGCACGACCGCGGCAAGGTGCTCGTGCAGGTGGCCCTCATGCTCGCCGGCGGCGGGGAGAGCTGTGCGGACATCGAGCACCTCCGCTGCGAGGCCGACCTGTTCGGCTTCGTGCCGTCGGACTCGACGGTGCACCGGAGCTTCCACGAGATCGGCGGGCGCTACGAAGCGATGTGGCTGGCGCCATCGCCGAGGTGCGAAGCCGCGTCTGGGAACGCTCGGCGGTGACGAAGGGCTCGGGCCCGGTGTTCCTCGACATCGACGCCTCCCTCGTCGAGATCCACTCGGAGAACAAAGAGGGCACGGCTCCCACCTACAAGAGAGGCTTCGGCTTCCACCCGATCCTCTGCTTCGCCGATGCGACCGGCGAGGCGCTCTCGGGGCTGCTGCGCCCGGGCAATGCCGGTTCGAACACCGTCGCCGATCACGTCGTCGTCCTCGACGAGGCGCTCGCCCAGCTGCCGGCCTCGTGCAGGCGGGCCACGGCGCCGGCGACGACTGCGACCTCGTGGAGCGCCCCGTCGTCGTGCGCACCGACTCGGCCGGCTCGACGGCCGGCTTTGTCGCCGCCCTCGTCGAGCGCAACATCGGCTTCATGACCGTGGCGGCGACGAACGGCCAGATCCAGGCGGCCATCATGGACGCCGACGGCATCGAGCAGGTCTGGGCGCAGGCGCTCTGCCAGGACGGCACTGCGAGAGAGGCTCCGCGGTCTGCGAGCTCACCGAGCTCGTCGAGCTCGGATCCTGGCCCGAGGGCACCCGGCTCATCGTGCGGCGCGAGCCGCTTCACCCCGGTGCCCAGCGAAGCCTGTTCCCCTCCCTCGAGTTCCGTTACTGGGGCTTCTACACCGACCAGGCCGGGGACCCGGTCGACCTCGACGTCATCATGCGGGCCCATGCCCACGTCGAGAACCACATCGAGCGACTGAAGGACTCCGGGCTCTGCCGCTTCCCCTTCAGCGACTTCGAGGCGAACGCCAACTGGATGACCGCCGTGATGCTCGCCGCCGACCTCGTCAGGTGGTTCCAGCTGCTGTGCTTCGAGGGCTACTGGCAAAGCGCCCGCACCGAAGGCGCTGCGCTGGGCGATCTTCCACGCGCCTGGGCGCATCGTCTCCTCGGCACGACGCCGGATCGTCCGCCTCCTCGACGGCTGGCCGAGCGCCGAGGCGATCCTCGCCGCCTACCGACGGCTCGAGCTCATCACCTGAGCGAGCCCGAGTGCGTGCATCGACAGCGGGCTGACCCGTCACGCCCGAACGTCGGCGATCTGACGAGGCCACCGCTCACTCGGCGCGAATGTGGCCGACAGAGGGCTCCGGACGATCCACTGAATGGCCGGCCACCGATCCTATGGCCGGAATCGGTCGTAGACGCCGACCTCTATGGGTGTCGTGAGTGATCAGGGCTAGTAGTGAGTCCGATTCGGCCGCTCTCGCACCTCTCCGAGGCGCCCAGTGTAGGTGACCGGCACTACGGTGCGGGCAATGAACGGCGCTCGCATCTCCGTCATCTCCGTCCCGGTCAGCAACCCCGACGTCGCCAAGCGCTTCTACGTCGACGTCCTCGGTTTCGAGGTTGTCATGGACGAGGTGATCCCGGCCATGAGGTGGGTGATGCTGCGGCTGCCTGGCACGGAGACCGCCATCACGCTCACGATGTGGTTCGAGACGATGCCACCGGGCTCGCAGCGAGGCACCGTCATCTCGGTGCCGGACATCGAGGCGGCCGTCGCCGAGCTGCGGTCCAAGGGAGCCCTCGACGACGGTGACGAGATCGAGTCGGCGCCCTGGGGACGCTGGGTGTCGGTCGAGGACCCCGACGGCAACGCCCTCATCGTGCAGCAGGACGCCGAAGGCCCCGTCGCTCTCGGCGAGTCCCACTAGGGCTCTCGCCGGCTGCCCCTCGTCACGGGGCGACGCGCCGCCCGTACTGATGGGATGAAGGAGCGCAGCGCCGCTCTCGCGTGACTGGGTCGTGTGATGCGATCCGGCGCCTCTCGAGGAGGGCGTGATGACCACAACCGGGTCCTCCAGCCGCCGAACACAGCCGAGTGTGGAAAACTCGGGGTTCCAAACCAACACTCCACGACGAAGGAGGACCAAGATGCAACCCCAAGAGTACGTCGGCATCGACCTGCACAGACGCCGGAGCGTGATCGTCCGGCGCAGCGCCGAAGGCGAGACGCTCGAAGTGACCCAGGTCGACAACGACGACCTGCTCGCCTTCGAGCGGGCGGTGACCGCCGCCGGCGAGCACCCCGAGGTGGTTCTTGAAGCGTGCTACGGGTGGTACTGGGCGACCGATCTGCTCGAAGAGCTCGGCTGCAAGGTCCACCTGGCCCATCCGCTCGGCAACAACTGGGGCAACCGCAGAGTGAAGAACGACACCCGCGACGCCGAGGACCTGGCCGATCTCTTGCGACTCGGCCGCCTCGCCGAGGCCTGGATCGCCCCGCCGGAGGTGCGAGAGCTCCGTGAGCTCGTTCGCTACAGGGCCAAGCTCGTCTGCCTGCGCACCAACTGCAAGCTGCAGGTCTACGCCGTGCTGGCCAAAGAAGGCGTCAACGTCCCGATGACGGACCTGTTCGGCGTCTCCGGCACCGAGCTGTTGGAGACCTGCCAGCTCGCCACGGCCTATCGCACCCGCGTCGAGTCGCTCCGGGACCTGATCGAGGTCTTCGACCGCGAGATCACAAAGCTCGAGGGTGACGTGCGCCACGAGCTTCGCGGCCAGGCCGGTTACCAGGCGATCCAGCAGATCCCCGGTGTCGGCCCGCTGTTCGCCTCGGTGTTCGTGGCCGAGATCGGCGACGTCACGAGGTTCAGGTCCCCGGCACAGCTGGCGAGCTGGGCGGGGCTCACCCCGAAGCACCACGAGTCGGACCTGACGGTGCGCCGGGGCCCGATCACCAAACAGGGATCACGCCTCGTGCGCTGGGCGGCGGTCGAAGCGGCCCAACGCCAGGCGAACGGGACCAAGCTGCGAGCCGACTTTGTCCGCATCACCGCCCACCACGGCGACAGCGCCGGTGCTCGCAAGATCGCCCGCGTCGCCGTGGCGCGAAAGATCGTCACCCTCGTCTACTACGGCCTTCGGGACGGCACCATCCGCTCCAAGGCCATCTCGGAGGCGGCGTGACGCGGAAGCGACACCACCAAGGCGCGTGGTCGCCCGCAGGTCATGGCCCCCGGTCAGCCGGCGTGGCCGCGCTAACTGATTGACCCCGTCTTGGTGGTGCCGCAACACTCCATGCCGACAAACGGCGCAGGAATGACAGGCAACCGCGTCAGCGCCTTGCCCTCCCGAAGCACGCTTCGGACCTGGAGACGACACCTGGTGCCCGCATCGACGATGAGAGGCCCCGTCACCGTCAGCTGAGGCCGAGACCTCGGCCTTCACCGCTACCTGGCCCGCCTCGGTTTCACACGCGGGTCGTCCCGGCGCGCCCGCTGTCAGGTCGAGTCAGCGGCGGCACTGGAGAAGATCGTGCTCGTCTTCGACGAGCACTCTTGATCTCTGGTGCTCCTTCAGTAATGAGATGCGAGGGCGACCGAAACCCCGCCCCTACGGACGCTTTGGTCGGTCAGTAGCGCCCCGACCGAGCGGAAGGCGCCCGACCTCACCCCGGCGCCACCGTCGGAGAGGGCAGCCACCCGAGAATGGCGTCGAGATCGTGCGTCGGGCCGCGCTCGGCCGTGAGCGTGGCCGACTCGATGCGGTCGAGCCGGAAGAGGCGACGGTCCTGCCGCAGGCGGCACCAGGCCCCGAGGTACCACCATCCGTCGCCACCCACGAGGAAGCCGGCCGCCTCCACCTCCCGTCTCGTCACCACTCCGTTTTGGTCTCGGTAGCGAAGGCGAACGACGGTGGCCGAGCCGACGGCGTCCTCGAGGACCGAGAGAACAGGCCGCTCGACGTGGGAGCGCAGCGGTCGCTCGATGCGGATGCGGCCGCAGAGATCGTCGGCGGCTGCCGCCGTGGCGTCGGGCAAGCCGCGTCGCAGCTTCGACACCGCCGTCTTGGCGGCGTTCGTGTACGGCATGCCGTCGGCGATCGTGAGGGCGGCGAGGAGGGCCGTCACCTCGCGGTCCGTGAGGTTGAGCGGCGGCAGGACGGCGCTCGGATGGAGGCGCTGGCCGCCCTGCCGTCCGGGCGAGGCCAGGAGGGGCAGTCCGGCCGCTCGCAGCGTGGCGAGGTCGCGCTCGATCGTCCGGCGGGTGACCCCGAGCTCCTCCGCCAGCCAGGCGGCGCTCACCGGTCTCGGCGCCCGGAGGCGGATCTCCTCCGTGATGGCGTGCAGGCGCTCCAGCCGGCTCATTGCAGGGGGCGCTCAGCCGCCCATCGGGCGTCGTCCCCGCGGCAGTGAGCTGACGACGATCTCGTAGGAAGCGCCGACAAGGTCGGCGACGAGATCGGGGGCGACGCCGGCGAGCGCCACGGTGATCCAGTGACGCTTGTTCATGTGGTAGCCGGGCATGATGCCGGGCTCGCTCCGGCACAGCGCGGCCGCCTCCCCGGGGTCGCACTTGAGCGTGACGGCCGCGCCCTCGCCGGCGCTCACGACGGCGAACATCTTCCCGCCCACCTTGAAGACGGGGACGTCCTCCCCGAAGGGGAAGCACAGCTCGGCGCCGGCCAGTCCTTCGCACTGCGACATGACTGTCGCAAGCGATGCGACCGCCCGCTCGGGAGGCGGCGCCCTCATCGGCCCGGCCCCGCCTGGGCGCTCTCGACGTCACCGAGGACGAAGTTGGGGTTCTCGACGAGGCCGACGACCTGCCCGCCGGGGGCCCGAACGGCGGCCACGCGGATGCCGTCGCCGACGTCGGTGACCTCGCTGTGCGGCTCGGCGCCGGCGGCGAGCAGCTCCGCCACGGCGGCGCCGGCGTCTCGTACGCCCCAATAGGTCATCGCCTCGTTGCCACCGTCATCACTCGGGACGAGCCCGAGCTCGTAGCCGCCGACCGTGAAACCGACGTAGTACGGCTCGTCGAAGCTCGGCTCTTGCTTCAGCACGCCGGCGAACCACTCCTTGGCCGCCGTGAAATCCGTGGCCCTGTAGACGATCGTCCGAAGTCCGAGGAACATCTGCCTTCCTCCATGCAGGCGGTCGGTCGCCGCCTGCACGAGACACCATGACAGGGGCGTGCGACATCGTACTGTCGGAGTTTCGCAGAAAGTCGCAAACGAGCTACTGGGCGGCCGCCGCCGCCCGGATGGCCGAGGCGAGGGCCGACGTCGTCGCCGACATGGGCCGCGTGCGGGCGGAGCAGAGGGCAATCTGACGGGGGCCGAGAAACTCCCTCGGAGAGATCCACGTCAAGGCGGGGTCGATCGCCCGTTGCGCGGCCAGGCGACCGATACAGGCGTGTCCGAGCCCAGCGGCCACCAGTCGTTGGAGCGCCAGGTTGTCGTCAGTCCGATAGACGATTCGTGGCGCGATGCCACGCCGCATCCAGGCGTCCTCCAGTTCCGCCTGAACCTGCCAGCGACGGTTCCAGGCGACGAGATCCTGGCCGTCGAGCATGTCGAAGGTCGGGCGTTCGACAGCCGTCAGGGGGCTGTCCCGGCGCGTGAGGATCACCCAGGGGTCGTCGAGGATCGGGACCGACTCGACGCGATCGTCCGGTGTCGGGTTGTGCACGAAACCCAACTCCAGTCTCCCCCTCCCGAGCGCCGACGCCACCGCCTCGAAGCTGCCGTACTCGGACAGGGCCACCTCGACGCCGGAATGGCTCTCCCGGAACGTCCGCAGGGCGGCCGGCATGATCTCCGCCGCCGTCGTCTGCGAGCAGGCCACGCGGACACGCACGGTCTGACCACGCTCTGCCGCCTCGGCGTCGGCCGCGATCGCCTCCACCTCCGAGAGGGCACGGCGTGCCCGCCGGCAGACAGCCTCGCCGGCGGGAGTGAGCCGCACCTGTCCTCGACCGCCCGGGCGGGTGAAGACAGGCCGCCCAAGTGCTGTCTCGATCGTTGCCACTTGATGGGAGAGGGCGGACTGCGTGTAGCCGAGGTCATCGGCTGCTCGCCGGAAGGAGCCCAGCTCGGCAATGGCCAACACGGCTCGGAGCTCGCGAACGCCGATGCCGGGTGTGATCGAGTGCACTGATCGTTCTTGGGTCACATCTTCAGTTTAGAAGATGAACCGTCACGTTAAGTTGTAGTTACGGGCGGACGAAGAAATTGAGTAGACACAAATTCGCGAGGCGAGGGTACGGCTGACGATGGCAACGGCGACAGCGTCGGGAGAACGAGAGGCAACTGAAGGGAGTCGGGCGGCGCCTTCCGGGGCGCGAACGCTCCGCATACTCCTCTATGGCACCTTCCTAGCGAGCACCACCTTCCAGCAAGGCATCGTGCCGCTCCTTCCCGTCTACACCCGGCAGTTCGGCCTCTCGGGTCTCGAGACCGGCGTGCTGCTTGCCTCCACGGCCCTCTCCTCCCTCGCCGTCTCGCTGCCGGCCGGCGCCTTGTCCGACCGTCTCGGGGCGCGCCGGCTGACGATCATCGCCGGCTGGCTCATGGTCGCCGGCATGGTCCTGCAGGCAGTGGCCCCGTCGTTCCTGGCCCTTCTCGTCGCCCGGCTCGTCTTCGGCGTCGGGTACGGCGTCGTCTGGACGGCCGGCCTCGCCTGGCTTGCCGGCACCTCACCGGAGGGCTCCGGGCTCGGGGGGACCGTGGCCGCTTCGGGCGTCGGCGGCATCTTCGGCCCCCTCCTCGCCGGCAGCCTTGCCGGGCTCGTCGGCCTGGCGGTGCCCTTCTACGTGGGAGCCGGCGTGTTCGCGGTCCTCACGCTCTGCCTCCACAAGCTCGCCCTGCCGAGCCCGCGGCCGCTAGCGGCCCGGGAGGCCGGCAGCTTCCGGCAGACAGCCGGCGGCATGGCCAACAATTGCGGCATCCTCGTCGCCTGTGCGGCCGTCGTGGTCGCCGGGATGTCCTGGAGCGTCAGCTACCTCCTCGGCCCCGAGCTCATGCAGGCCGGCGGTGTGTCGACGACGACCATCGGTCTCATCCTGTCGGGCGCTGCCGCCGTGTTCGTCATCGGCAGCATGGCGGTCGGATCGTTCGGCCAGCACGCCGTGCGATCCCGCTGGATCCTCTTCGGTGTTGCCGGCACCGCCCTCGCCTTCCTGCCCGGCATGCTCGGCTCGAGCGTGATGGCGGTCACCGTCATGCTCTGCGCCCTCGCCATCACCCGATCGGTCCTCTGGACGGTGTGCTATCCCCTCGCCGCCAAGGGAGCCGAGAGCATGGGGATCGGGGTCGGCGTCGTCATGGGCTTCGTGCAGTCCGTCTGGGCCGTCACGTCGATGCTGAGCCCGGTCGTGGCGGGTGGACTCTCGGGCTTCCTCGGGGCGCGCGAGATCTTCGGCCTCACGGTCGTGGCCTGTTTCGCCACACTGGGCGGAACGGTCGCCTTCGTCAACCGCCACTCCCTCGGAGCACGCCGCGCGAGGCAATCGACCGCGCCAGCCCGGCTGCCTGATCGCCCCGCCGCCCCGGCGCCGCCCGAACCACCGCACCGTCACCAGTTGGGCGGTACCGTCGCATCGTGAGCCGGATGCGCCTTGCCGTGCTGGGAGCGGGATCGTTCGGCACGACCGTCGCCTCGCTCACGGCCTCGCGCCATCCCACGATGCTCTGGGCGCGCGACGACGCCCTCGCCGCCGAGATCCGCGATGGCCACACGAACAGCCGCTACCTCGCCGGCTTCCTCCTCCCCGAGGCGCTGGTTGCGACCTCCGACGTGGCGGAGGCGGTCTCGAGCGCCGACGTCGTCGTCGTGGCCGTGCCCTCGCAGGGATTCCGCAGCGTGCTGGAGGCGGCCGTCCCTCACATCCGCCCATGGGTCCCCGTCGTGAGCCTCACGAAAGGCTTCGAGGCCGGCACGCTGAAGCGGATGACGGAGGTCGTCAACGAGTTGCTGCCCGGTCATCCGGCAGCGGCACTGACCGGCCCCAACCTCGCCAAGGAGATCATGGCCGGCAAGGCGGCCGCCGGCGTCATCGCCACGGAGGACCTGACGGTGGCGGACGAGCTGCAGAGCCTGCTGAGCCGGGGCGTCTTCCGGCTCTACACGAACCACGACGTCATCGGCTGCGAGGTGGCCGGTGCCCTGAAGAACGTCGTCGCCATCGCCGCCGGCATGGCGCAAGGTGTCGGTGCGGGTGACAACACCCGGGCGGCCGTCATCTCGCGTGGGTTGGCCGAGCTGACGCGCCTCGGCGTCGCCCTCGGCGGCGAGCCGCAGACCTTCGCAGGCTTAGCCGGGGTCGGCGACCTCGTCGCCACCTGCATGAGCCCGCAGAGCCGCAACCGCTGGGTCGGCGAGCAGCTCGGCAAGGGGCGCCCGTTGGCGGACATCCTCGCCGAGACGTCCATGGTGGCCGAAGGCGTCAACACGGCGACGACCGCCATCGAGCTGGCGGAGCGCCACGGCGTCGAGATGCCCATCTGCGGCGTCATCAAGCGCGTCATCGAGGGCACGCTGTCGGCCGTCGGGGCGTACCGCGGCCTGCGTCCGGCCGGGCACGAGGCGGACCCGGGCTGATGGGGGACCCGATGCGCCGCCCGACCGTCACCGTCGGGCTGCCCACCTTGAACGAGCACACGCACATCGCATCGTGCCTGCAGGCCGTTCTCTCGCAGAGCTACGGCGAGGTCATCGAGGTGCTCGTGGCCGACGGCGGCTCCACGGACGGGACCCGAGACATCGTCGCCGCCTCCGCCGACGAGCGTGTCCGGCTGCTCGACAACCCCCGGCGGAATCCGGCCGGCAGGGCTGAACGTGGCCGTGGCGGCTGCCACGGGGGAGATCTTCGTCCGGGTCGACGCTCGCACGACGATCGAAGCCGACTACGTGGAGCGCTGCGTGGAGGCGCTCGAGCGCACGGAGGCGGCCATGGTGGGCGGCCCCCTCCGTTACACGGCGACGACGCCTCTCGAACGGGGCTTGCGGGCCGCCATGGCGTCCCGGCTGGGGGCGGGTCCGGCACCGTTCCGGCGCGAGGAGAGCGAGGGACGGTACGTCGACACCGTGTACCTCGGGGCCTACCGGCTCGAGACGATCCGCGCCCTCGGCGGCTACGACGAGTGGTTCGGCGGCAACGAGGACGCCGAGCTGGCCTTCCGTGCCCAGCGAGCCGGGGGCGTCTATCTCGACCCCGCCATCCGCTCCAGCTACGCCGTTCGGGAAGGCTTCCGGCCCTTGTGGCGCCAGTTCCAGCGCTACGGCAAGGCGCGAGCCGTGACGATCCGCAAGCACCCCTCCTCGCTCTCGGCCCGCCAGCTGGCCGTGCCGGTGCTCGTGGCCGGCCTCCTCAGCCCGTGGCGCAAGCCCGTGCTCGCGGCCTACGCGGCCACGGTCCTCGGTCGGGCCGCCCTCGAAGCGGTCGACGAGGGTGCTTGGGAGGGTGTCGCCATGGCGGCCGCTCTGCCGACGATGCATGCGGCCTGGGCGGTGGGTTTCGGGGTGGGAATCGTGCAGGGACCGAAGGCCTGAGGCCGTTGCGCCGGCGCCGGCGTGGGACGGACCGCTGCGCCGCCGAATTTGCTCAACGGCGACTCAGGAGTGGCCGATACTCCTGCTAGCCGAACAACCGCGGCGAGGCGGTCGACCCTGGCAGCACCAGAGAGCGACTCTCCACCGATGTCACGACAAGAAGGCGAGGGTCACCCGGGTGCAGGTGGAGACGTGGCAAGCTGAGTCCGTGGACCCCTCCGTGACGGAGGTGCAGTCTGAGCCCGGCACGCCAGTCGCCGTGCCGGCGAGCACGAATCGTTTGCATGGCGGCACCGGCTACGCCCTGGCTGCGGCTGCCGCCGCTGCCCTACTGCCCACGGCGTTCACGTCCTCTGTCTCCTCGTTCACCTTCACGCCGAAGTTGTGCGTGCTCCTCGTCGTGGCCGCCCTTGGCGTCGTACCGCTCGCCCGCCTCGCTCGCTCCTCCGTCGTGCGCTGGTCCGCCCGCGGGGCGGTCGCCTTCCTCGGAGTCGCCCTCCTCTCGGCGCTGCTCTCTCGTTCGGTCGACGTGGGCTTCTTCGGGCTCTATGCGTGGGGGACAGGCTGGCTGTTCTGGCTCGGGTGCGCTGCAGCCTTCGCCATCGGAGCCTCCCTCCGCCCGGATCAGCTCAACTGGGCCTTCGGCGGCATCGTTTTCGGAGCTGCCGCCAACGCCGTCGTGGCGATCATCCAAGCCACCCTCAAGCCGACGGGGACGCTCGGCCTCTTCGACGGTTCTCAGGCGGACGGCCTGCTCGGCAACCCCGTCCACCTGGAAGCCGTCCTCCTGGGCGGCCTCGCCCTCGTCGCCGGCAAGGCCATGGCGGGGCCGAACCGGAGGATTCTGGCTCTTCGTTGCGCTGCTGTTCTCCGTCGGCCTCGAGTTGACCCTCGAGCGCGTCGCCGTCCCCATCCTCGTCGTCATCCTCCTCGGCTCCCTCGTCGTCTACGGCATCCGCCGGGCCGCCCCCTTCGTGGCCGTGTCGATCATCGGGTATGCCGCCGCCTACCTGTCTGCGGGATCGGGTCTCGGCAGGCGGGTGACGGCCGGGACGACAACGACGACGTACGGGACGCGCCTGCACATCTGGAAGCTGGCGCTCGAGTCCGTGACGCGCCACCCGCTCCTCGGCGTCGGGCCGGGACAGGTCGTCTCGGCCGTGGCGCCCTACGTCGGTGCCGGCTTCGCCGCCCACCTCGGGCCGAACACGCTGCCGGCGGACTCGCACGACTTCATCGTGGAGGTCGTGGCGACGACAGGGGTACTCGGATTGTTGGCCTTCGTCGCATGGCTGGGCGGCGCCGCTCTCAAGGCTCGTGGACCCTTCCTCGTCTGCGCCGCCGCCATGTTGGCGGTGGAACTCGTGGAGCCGCTCAACGTCGGCGTGACGCCCGTCGCCCTGCTGGCCCTCGGCGCCGCCACCGTCTGCGCCGCCGGCCAACCCGTCGGCCTCGTGGCCCTTCAGGCATGGCGATCTCGCCGGGCGACGGGGGCCGTCGTCGAGACGCCGATCGAGCCGGCACCACCCAAGGAGCTCCCCGCCGCCGGTCGACGAGGGCGAGGGCGCGCCTCCGTTCTCGTCACCATCGTGCTCAGCGTGGCGGCGCTCTTCGTCGGCGTGACCATGGTGATCGGCGACCACTACCTCTTGCTCAATTACAACGACCTTGCCCCGCAGGCGAAGATCGTCGCCGGCAAGGATGCGAACAGGCTCCTTCCCTACTGGGCCGACTCGGCGGAGGCCGTGGGCAACGGCTATCTCTGGGCAGCCAACTTCGCCCACGCCGGCAAGGCGCCCCTCGCCGAGGCGGCGGCGTGGTACCGAACGGCGGGGCGCCGTGACGAGATCGATCCGACCGTGCCTGGCCAGCTCGGCGCCATCGAGCTCGAGCTCGGCGACCGTTTCGCCGCCGAACAGGAGTTCCTGCAGGCGCTGAAACTGGATCCGTGGACCTTCGATGCCCTCGAGGGTCTCGGCACGGTGGCGCGCGACGACGGCGACTGGCAGACCAGCCTGTACTGGTACGAGCGGGCGCTGCGCGTTGCCCCGGCCGCCAACGACCTGGCGAAGCTCATCAGCTCCGACAAGGCGCACCTCTAGCGCCCCCCGCCCCGGGACTGAGCAACCGGCGCCGAGGCGGCGTCGTCAGTCGGCCGGCGGGCTCGGTCTTGGCCAGCCGGCCGGCCCCTGCGGAGGATCGTGGGGCGGGGGCGGGGACCGTTCGGGCCGTTCCGCCCATCCGGCCTGCCCGGGAGGGGGCGGTGGCGGCCAGGCCGGTCTGCCGTCGCCCGCTCCCGGGGGCGGCGGAGCCACCGGCCAGGGCAATCCCGGTGGCTGCCAGGGCCCGGCAGGCCCGCCGCCGTACGGACCTCCTCCGTAGAGGGCGGCCTGGCGCCTTGCCCTCGAGCGACGGACGACGCCGACGATGAGCAGCACGAGGCCGGTGAGCGACGACAGCAGTCCCGCCAAGAGGAGGATGACCCACCCGAGGTTGTCACGGGCGATCGTGGGGAAGGAGGGGGCTACGAGGAGCGTGACGCCCGACGGCCGAACGGTCACGGTGTAGGCACCCGAGACCGTGACGTCGAAGCTCACCTGGCCCGAGAAACGCTCGCCGCCCCGATTCACGCTCTCCCCCCGCGGTTGCAGTTGCAGCGAAACGTCGAGGCCGGCCGGGCTCGTGACGACCACGTCGCCCGGGGCTGTGGGGAGGGCCGGCGACCCGCTCTCGACGTAGAGGACGTAGCTTCCCGGCCCGCACTCGACCTTCTCGGTGGCAGGCGAGGTGAGCACGGTGGCGTCCGACACGGTGTGCACGAGCGCCTCGCCGAGCCCGACGAAGGCCACGACGACGGCGATGATCCCGAGCACGAGGACGGGCACAGAGAGGCGCAGGCCCGGTCCGGCCGTTCGCCCCGTCGGTACCCACTGTGCTGCCATGGCGCGCTCCTCCTCACAAAGTCTAAGAAGGTCGGTCCCCATGGTTGTACCAACCGCACCGGCGCGGTCACCTCGCCGCCGGCCGAGGTCCGCCAAGATAGGGTCGTGCTACCGGCCCGCGTCGCGGAGCTCTGCGCCCTGGCGGGGGTCCCGCTCGACGCGGCAACTGACCTCGAGATCAGCGGCGACGATCCTGTCCTCAAGTCGCGGCTTCATCTCGGGGAGGGCACGGCCACGGTCATCGGCCTCGTCGGCCAGGAGGCCTCCCGTATCGGCGCCCTGCGCGGGCTGCCCGGCCAGCGGCTGCGCGTCGACGTCCGCCACGCCGCCGCCTGCCTGCAGAGCTTTCTCCTCCTGCAGATCGACGGTGGCATCGTGCCGCTGCTCGGGCGCCGGGAGGGGGCGAAGCTGACCAACATCTTCCGGTGCGCCGATGGCCGCTACATCCAGCTGCACACGAGCTTCGGTCCCCCGGAGGCGATCTTGTCGGTCCTCGGGCTCGCGGGCGACGCCGACGAGGAGGAGGTCGTCCGTGCCGTGGCGCGCCGCCCGGCCGGCGAGCTGGAGGACGCCCTCTCCGCCCTCGGGTTGTGCGCTGCCGTCTGCCGGTCGGCCTCCGAGTGGGCACGCCACCCGCAGGGTCTCGCCCTCGCGAACCGTCCTCCCGTCGAGGTCACCCGTATCGGCGAGGGGCCGCCCATGCCCTTCGCTCCGGCGGACCGACCCCTGGCGCAGGTTCGGGTGCTCGACCTCACGCGAGTCCTGGCCGGGCCGACGGTGGCCCGTACGCTGGCCGAGCACGGAGCCGAGGTGCTGCACGTGTCCTCTCCCCACCTGCCCACCATCACGCTGTTCGAGATCGACACCGGGCACGGCAAGCGGCAGGCGCACCTCGACCTCCGCCGCCCGAACGACGCCCGCCTGCTGCGCCGCCTCGTCTCCGGTGCGGACGTCTTCTCACAGGGCTTCCGGCACGGGGCACTCGCCCGGCGCGGCTTCGGGCCCGAGGAGCTGGCACATCTCAGGCCCGGGATCGTCTACGTCTCCGAGAACACCTACGGCCAGGAGGGGCCCTGGCGGGACCGACCCGGCTGGGAGCAGCTGGCGCAGGCCACGACGGGCGTGGCGGCGGCGCACGGGGGTGGGCGGCCGGCCCTCCTTCCCGCTGCCATGGCCGACTACGTCACCGGCTACCTCGGTGCCCTCGGCGCCATGATCGCCCTGCGGCGGCGGGCCACGGAGGGAGGGAGCTTCCTCGTCGAGACATCCCTTGCCCGTACCGCCATGTGGATGCTGTCCCTCGGGGCCGACCTGAACCCGGCCGCCGCCGAAGGGCTCGGCAACACCCTCACGCTCATGGACGAACAGGAGACGGCATACGGCCCTCTCGGCTTCCTGCGACCGGCCCTCGAGATGTCGGCGAGCCCGCCCCGCTGGGAGGTCCCCGTGAGGCCGCTCGGCTCCGACGAGCCGGAGTGGTCGCCCGGGCACGGCGCCGGAGGAAACGCCCACCCGCGGTAGACCGGAGATCTCACACCCGCACGAGGGGAGGCTCCGATGCCGGCGATCACGATGGACGACCTCACACAGTTGCCGCGCCTCCATGCCGTCCCGGAGCACGCCCTGCAGCGGCCGGTCGTCTCCGTGACGACGGCCCCGAAGGGTTTCGAGGGGGAGGGCTTTCCCGTACGGCGGGCCTTCGCCGGCGTCGACCTCGGCGCCCTCGACCCCTTCGTGCACCTCGACCAGATGGGTGAGGTCAACTACGCCCCGGGCGAGCCGAAGGGGACGCCGTGGCATCCCCATCGGGGTTTCGAGACCGTGACCTACATGATCGACGGCATCATCCAGCACGCCGATTCCACGGGCGGAGGCGGCGTCATCTGTGACGGTGCGACGCAGTGGATGACGGCAGGCAAGGGCATCCTCCACATCGAGACGCCCCCGCACGAGGTCGTGGCCGCCGGCGGGTGGTTCCACGGCCTGCAGCTGTGGGTCAACCTCCCTCGCTCGAAGAAGTGGATCGATCCGCAGTACCAGGATCTCGGCGGCGACCGCGTCAGCCTCCTCGCCTCGGCGGACGGCGGGGCGCTCCTGCGCCTCATCGCCGGCGAGGTGGGCGGTCACCGGGGGCCGGGTTCGACGCACACGGCGATGACGATGATCCACGTCACGCTCGCCCCCACGGCTCGCGTCGTGCTGCCGTGGCCGCGGTCCTTCAACGCCCTCGGTTACGTGCTGGGCGGCCGGGCCCTCGCGGGGGCCGAGCGCCGGCCGGTCGAGACCGGGCAGCTCGTGGTCTTCGGCGCGGGGGAGGCTTTCGCCATGGAAGCCGCCCCCGAACAGGACTCCCGCACGACGTCGCTCGAGCTGCTCCTCCTCGGTGGCGAGCCGATCGGGGAGCCGGTTGCCTGGTACGGCCCTTTCGTCATGAGTACGAAGGCCGAGATCCAGCAGGCGTTCGAGGACTTCCACGCCGGGCGTCTCGGCACCGTGCCGGCCGTTCATCCGCTCGCCCCCACTGACGAGGTAGCCGAGCAGGTGGACTCCGCCCTCGACTGATGGCGACAACGGACGGCGGCGTCGAGGGTGCCGCCACGATCGAGTCGGCAGAGGAGGGCGAGCTCCGTCTCCTGCTGGTGCGCTACGACGACGTGAGCGTGCAGCCCGTTCTCTCCGGGCTGAGTGAGGAGTACCACCGCCGCTACGGCGCCATCGACGAGCTCGCCCAGACCGATGTCCACCAGTTCGACCCGCCGGCGGGCGCCTTCTACGTGCTGCAGGCCGGCGGCGTCACGGTGGCCGGCGGTGGCTACCGTCGCCTCGACGAAGTGTGCTGTGAGGTGAAGCGCCTCTGGACGGGCCCGACTCGCCGGCGTCAGGGTCTGGCCGGCCTCGTGCTCGACGCCCTCGAGAGCTCGGCGCTGCAGGCGGGCTACCGTCTCGTTCGCCTCGAGACGGGTCCTCGCCAACCGGAGGCGGTGGCCTTCTACACGCGGCGCGGCTACCGGCCGATACCGCTCTACTCCGACCGCTACGAGCACGCCCTCGCCTTCGAGCGACCGCTGCCCTGAGGGCCTCCCTCAGTCGCGGACCGGGACCACCCACTCGAGGATCGTCCCGCCCACGTCCGGGACGGTGAGGTCGAAGCGGCCCCCCAGCAGCACGGCGCGTTGCTCGAGGTTGGCGAGGCCGCTCGAGCGCTCGGAGTTGCGGGCCCCGATGCCGTCGTCGGCGACGGCGACGTAGAGGGACCCTCCGTTCAGCTCGATGCGTACGGACACCTCGTGCGCCCGGGCGTGACGGGCGGCGTTGGACAGCGCCTCGCGGACGACGGCCATCACCTCGGGGACGATGTGGCGGGGAACTGCCACATCGACGGGGCCGTCGAAGCGCACGGAGGGTGCAAAACCGAGGCTCTCCTCGGCCACCTGCAGGAGCTCGAGGATCTGTGCCCGCAACTGCTGTACGCCGGGCAGCGGCTGCGACAGGTTGTAGATGGTGTTGCGGATCTCCCGGATGGTCTCGTCGAGCGAGTCGATGGCGTCGGTGACGCGCTCGGCCGCGAGGGGGCGCTCGATGAGCGGCAGCGTGCTCTGGAGCGTCATGCCCGTGGCGAAGAGCTGCTGGATGACGTGGTCATGGAGGTCGCGGGCGATGCGTTCACGGTCGCCCACGAGCACGATCTGCTCGCGGTCCTGGCGTGCCCGCTGCAGCTCGAAAGCAAGCGCCGTCTGGGCAGCGAGGTTCTCGGCCACGACGAGATCGGCCTGCGTGAACTCGCCGGCGTCGATCTCCTTCACCGCTGTGAAGGCCGCCGTGGCGGATCCCCCGATGAGGATCGGCACACCGAGCACGGCGCCGTCCGGTAACGATGGCGGTGCCGTCGGGTAGGGGTCATCGGTGCGCCGGGCCGCCTGCACCTGTTGGCCGGTGCGCACGACGCGCTCCACGAAGGAATGCTCGGCGGGCATGGTGGTCCCCACGAGCGGAGCCGCAGCCCCCGTGGCGGCGAGGACCCGGAGGTCCTCCCCGTCGGTGATGCTGATGGCCGTCACGGGCGCATCGAGGAGCTCCGCCCCACGCTCGCAGACGAGCCTGACCGCCTCTTCGAGCGAGATGTCCGACAGGAAGGCGAGGCGTATCTCGGCCGTGACGGAGTGCTGTCGCTCCAGGCGCTCCTCCTCTGCGAGCAACCGCCGCAGTTCGTTCTCGTCGCGCTTGCGCTTGCCGATGTCGCGCACGAGCGACGAGAAACCCAGCAGGGTGCCGCTCCGGTCCCTCAGCGGTGAGATGGAGACGGCGACGTCGATGTCGTGGCCGTCACGGTGCCGCCAGCTCGTGTCGAGGGCCCCTCGGTTGGCTGCCTGCGCCAGCTCGTAGAGCTGCTCCAGCACGGGGGACGACTCCGGAGGCACGAGTGTGGTGATGTGCTGTCCGAGGATCTCCTCACGGTCGTAGCCGAAGAGCAGCTCCGCCGCCGGGTTCCAGCTCGTGATGTGGCCCTGGATCGTCGTGGACATGATGGCGTCGAGCGAGGAACGGACGATGCTGGCGAGCTCCGCCTGTGCCGTGTTGGCCGCCTGTTTCTCCGTGAGGTCTCGCACGGCGGCGACGACGAGCTCGTTGCGGGCTCCCGCGATGGGGGCGAGGCTGATGTCGACCGGGAACTCCTGACCGTCCCGCCGCCGTCCGGCCAGCTCGAGCTCGGCACCCATGCCCCTGACTTCCGGCGCGCTCATGAACGACGAGCGGTGCGAGCGGTGCCTCGTCCGGGCGCGCTCGGGCACGAGCGTCTCGATGGCGAGGCCGACGAGCGCACCGGTCGGGTAGGCAAAGAGCGCCTCCGCCTGTGGGTTCGCCGCCACGATCGTGCCGTCGGTGTCGACGGCGACGGCTGCGTCCGGCATGAGGGACATGAAGGCAGCGAGCAACTCGTCGGAGATGGAACGCGAATCCGCCTCGGAAGGGCCGCCGCCTCGGAGTTCCACCACGTCCCCTCGCGACCCCGCCTCAGACACCGAGCAGCTCCGGCCCGGCCTCCCTGCCGGCTGATTCTCGGTTCACTGCCATCGATTGGGCTCCCTTGCCGGCCAGACTAGATCACGGCGCCACCCCGGTCAACGCTTGCTCCAGGATATCGTCACTCTCTGTATTGACATGGCCACAGTGTGTGGTAACAATTTCGGATGGCCACGAACCCTCAGCTCGTCGCCCACCTCTACCGGCGGGCGGCGTTCGGTGCTTCGGCCAGCATGGTGACGGAGCTGTCGAAGAGAGGTTGGTCCGAGCTCGTGAGCGAGTTGTTGGACGGGCTCTCGAGGCGCGACGTCACCGGCGACCGGGTGCCCCTTCCGCACCTCACGACGATTCCCGAGTCGAACGTCCCCGGCTACACCTTCGACGGGTGGCAAGAGTTCGTGAACCTCGTCACGTGGTGGATCGAGCGCATGGTGCAGACGGAGACGCCGCTTCGGGAGAAGCTCGTCCTCCTCCTGCACGACCAGTTCCCGACCTCGTGGGAGAAGGTGGGGTGGGCGAGCCTCATGTACGCCCAGAACCAGATCTTCCGGACCCGCGGGCCTGGCAACTTCCAGGAGCTCGTGACGGCGGTAGCGCAGGACCCGGCCATGTTGATCTGGCTGGACACCGGCACGGACCACAAGCATTCGCCGAACGAGAACTTCGCTCGCGAGCTGATGGAACGCTTCACCATGGGCGTCGGCCACTACACGGAGGAGGACGTGCGCCAGTCCGCCCGTTGCTTCACGGGCTGGCAGCTCGACTTCACCTCGGGCGAGTTCTACGTCAACCCTTACGATCACGACGACGGCGTCAAGACGTTTCTCGGCCATCGGGGCAACCTGTCAGGCGACGACATCATCGAGATCGTGACGCACACCGCCGCCTCACCCAACTGGGTGGTGTCGCGGCTCTTCTCGTGGCTTGCCTACCCCGTGACCCCCACGAGCGGCGTCGTGCACGAGCTGGCAAAGGCCTACGCCAAGAACCTCAACATCTCCGAGCTGCTCGAGGCGATCTTGCTGCATCCCGAGTTCGTCAGCCGCACGGCACGCCAAGGGCTCGTCAAGCAGCCCATCGAGTATGTCGTGAGCGCCCTTCGCCAGCTCGGGTTGGACACGGCGGCCCTTCCCGAGGGCTCGCTCTTCTACTACCTCGGCCAGTTGGGGCAGCTGCCTTTCGCTCCGCCGACGGTAGGCGGTTGGGGGCAGAACGACTACTGGCTCACGACGACGGCGGCGAGCACGTACCTGCAGCTCGCCCAGATGCTGGCGAGCTTCGCCGACCTGACTCACATCGAGGACCTCAACGGCAAGCCCGCCGACCAGATCGGCGCCGTCTCGGACCTCCTTGCCGTCCCCCAGTGGACGAAGCGGACCTACCAGGGTCTCGCCTCGCTCGGATCGCACCTGCGGCAGGACGGCGGATCGTGGCCGGCGCAACAGCTCGTCACGCTTGCCCTCGTGTCGCCCGAATTCATGTTGAACTGACGGGAGGAACCCATGGCAACCCTGGACAGACGTCAGTTCCTGTCGGGCGCCGTCGGCGCCGGCGCAGCAACGAGTGCGCTCCACCTTGGCATTCCGCGCCACCCGGCGGTGCCGGCGCAGTCGGCCGTGGCGCGGGCCGCTCGCAGCGCCGCAGGGTCTACGAGCACGTCGGTGGAAGCAGGGCCGCTCGTGCTCTGCATTCTCACGGGAGGCAACGACGGCCTGAACACCGTCATTCCGTACGAGAGCGGCGACTACCGGCGGTTGCGGGGCGAGATCGCCATCCCGGGCGAGGAGGTGCTCCCGCTCGGCGAGCACAGCGGCGAGGCCCTCGGCTTCCATCCGGCCCTCACGGGGCTGTACGAGCTGTTCCAGGCCGGCCAGGTCGCCGTCATCCTCGGCGTGGAGTACCCCGGCCCGAGCTACAGCCATTTCGTCTCGATGGACATCTGGCAGACGGCCGATCTCTCGGGGGATTCTGGCCTCCGGCTGGATCGGCCGCTGGCTGGACCGCACCGGGACCGACCCCTTCCGCGCCCTCAGCGTCGGGCCGACGCTGCCGGCGGCCTTCGTCGGCGACGCCCAGCAGGCCAGCACCCTCAACGACAGCACCGGCGGCGGTTCGCAGATGCCGGGCCAGGACCCCTTGTTCCTGAACATCTACAAGGGAGTCATGAACCCGTACGGGGGCGAGCTGCACCTCAGCCGCGAGGTGGGCACGGCCGGTCTCGACCTCCTCACGATCGGCGCGGCGGCCGATGCGGCGCTCTCGAAGGAGTCCGCGCCACCGTCGGTGACGGACCGTGGCTCCGGTGACATCGGCAACCAACTCGACCTCGTCGCCGAGCTCATCGAGTACGGCCTGCCCACCAAGGCCTACGGCGTCGGATGGAATGGCTTCGACACCCACTCCGACCAGTTGAACACCCATGCCGGCCTGCTCTCGCAGCTGGACGCTGCCGTGCAGAACTTCATGGGCGTGTTCCCCACGCCGGTGAAGGGAAAGAACCCCGTCCTCGTCGTCCATTCCGAGTTCGGCCGTCGCCCCAACGCCAACGGGAGCGGAGGCACCGATCACGGCTCGGCGGGCGTCGTCTTCGTCGTAGGACCGAGCGTGAAGGGTGGTTTCTACGGGAACCAGCCGAGCCTCTCGAGGTTCGATCCGTACGGCAACCTCATCTGGTCGACGGACTTCCGCAGCGTCTACGCCACCATCCTGGACCACGTGCTGGACGGGCCGACGGCGAGGATCCTCGGGGGATCCTTCAGGGCGGTGCCCTTCCTCAACTGAGCCGGCGCCGCTCCCGGCGAGCGGGGGTGGTCACCATCGCGGGTGGTCGTCGGTGGAGCGTCACCGGCCCACCTCAGCCGTGGGAAAATGCGCCGATGGGTGTCGCAGCGCGTCGTTGGCTGCGCAGGAACGCCGTTCCCTGCGGCGCAACGGCCGGCTACGTGGTCGTGGGGATGGTGCTGTCGTTCTGGTGGTGGTATTTCCGGAAAGGCCCTGGCATGGTCGGGGTCTGGCACACACCCGGCGACTTCTGGGACACCTACGTGACCGCCGTCAACCTCGTCCACGGCCACGTGTCGCAGATCTACTCCCCGCAGTCCATCCTGGTGACCTTCCCCGGCATCACCGTGGCGCTGGCGCCCGTGGCGGCACTGACCTCTGCTCTCCACTGGCCGCTCGGGCCGCCCCAGCAGGGCTACTGGTCGCCCGTCACCTGGCTCGTCGCCGGACCGTGGATGCTCGTGCTCGGTTCGCTGCCCATCTTCGCCTCGAACAGCCTGGCGGCGCGCTGGGGCTGGTCGGGGCGACGGCGGATCGGGCTCTGCGTGGTGGAGGCGCTCGTGCTTCTCGACGTGACGGCCTGGTGGGGTCACCCGGAGGATGCCGTCGCCGTCGGCCTCGTCCTCTACGCGGCGCTGGCGGGCGACGAGGGCGCCGACCGGCGGATGGCGCTCCTTCTTGGCCTCGCCATCTGCATGCAGCCGTTGGCCCTCCTGGCGGCGGCGCCCTTGCTGGCGCGCCTCGATTGGCGGCGGCTCTGGCGTCTTGCCCCCTCTGTCATCGGTCCCTCCCTCATCGTGCTGGCGGCTCCCCTCGTGGCGGAGCTCCACACGACCCTGCGCGTGCTGTTCGAGCAGCCGAACTACCCCTGGCTCAATCACGTCACGCCGCTGACGTCGTTGGCGACGAGGCTGTCCCCGGCATCGGTGTCGGCCGGGCCATGGCGTCTCGTTGGGCTCGCAGTGGCCGCCGGCCTCGGGGTGGCGACGTGCCGGCGCCGGGCGGAGCTGGACCGCGTGCTCGCCGTGATGGCGGCGTCGTTTCTCATCCGGGTGGCCTTCGAGACGGTCGTCGCCGGGTACTACCTCTGGCCCGTGCTGGCGGTCGGCCTCATCCTGGCCGGGCGGCGGGGGACGGCTCGCTTCGTCGCCTTTGCCCTTGTGAGCGTTGGCGAGACCCTCTTCCAACAGGTGCACCTGCCGGGGGTATGGACCTGGTGGTGCCTCACCCTGGCCCCGACGGCGGCCGCCCTCGTGCTCGTACTGCCGCCACGCGTTCGGAGCTCGGCGGCGGTGGCCGAGCCGGAACGCCTCCTCCCGGTTTGAGTCCGCCGGGCGCTCCGACGGGCGCTCCGGCGGGCGGTAGGAGGCTCAGGCACCTCGGCGGTCCGTAGGGCGGTGCTCCCTCGAAGGCTCCCGGCTCGACGAGGAGCCGTTGCTGTCACCCCCGGAGCTGACAGAATCTGTGTTCGGTGGTGGGCCTTGCGCCGGCGGCAATCACGATAACCATGCTGGTTGACAAGCACCGTTGCCGTATCTAGGATGCCGAACCGTCATTTTGTATAAGCATCTCTTACCTGTGTCGGAAGGGGGCGAGCTGGCATGCAGGCGATGTGGGGCGAAGCGGGCCGGGGCTCGGACACCGTCACTCGACGAACGGTGCTCAAGGGCTTGGCGCTCGGAGGAATGCTGGCGGGCGGTGCGTTCACCTCCGCCTGCGGTTCGTCGACGTCGGGACCGTCTTCTTCGAGTGAGGGTCCTGGAGCACCCAAACGCGGCGGCGTGCTTCGTATCGGGCTGACCGGTGGATCGTCGTCCGACACCTTGGATCCTGACAACACCGTCACGAACCCTGACTTCGCGCGGGCCTTCAGCCTCTTCGACAGTCTCGTGGAGCTCGACCTGAGCGCCCAACTGCGGCTTTCGCTTGCGGAAGAGATGACACCCAACAGCTCGGCGATGTCGTGGACGATTCGAGTTCGGCCGGACGTCGAGTTCCACAACGGCAAGTCACTCACGGCCGATGACGTCCTCGCCACCCTTCGCCGGATCGCCGATCCGAAGACTCCCCTCGAGGGCGCCTCTCAGATCGCCCCGCTCGATCTGAAGAGCGCTCAGAAGCTGGACTCCCGAACGCTGCGGGTGCCGTGCCACACCCCGTACTCCATCTTGCCCGAGACACTTGCGGGCAACTTCTTTTTCATCACCCCGGTCGGCTTCGACGCGAAGCAGCCCGTCGGCACAGGGCCGTTCAAGTTCGGGACCTTCACACCTGGCGTTCAGAGCAGCTTTTTGAGGTTCGCCGACTACTGGCAGGATCCCCTGCCCTACGCCGAAACGTTGGTTATCACGGAGTACCCGGACGAGACGAGTCAGCTCAACGCGTTGCTGGGCGGTCAGGAAGATGCGATCGGCTTACTGTCGACGGCGAGCATTTCCGGCATCACGAGCCAGGGCGATCAGGTCGTGATCTCGAAGGGCGAAGGCTGGAATCCCTTCACGATGCGTGTCGACCTGGCTCCGTTCAGAGACAACCGTGTGCGGGAGGCGATGCGACTGATCGTCGACCGGGAGCAGATGCTGAAGGCCGTGTTCGACGGTTATGGCACCATCGGGAACGACGTGTTCGCACCCTTTGACGCCTCCTCCGATCACTCGCTCCCACAGCGAGTACAGGACCTGCCCCGCGCGAAGGCGCTCCTCAAAGCGGCCGGCGTGGAGAACCTCAACGTCCAGCTCGTCACGGCGCCGGTGGCGCAAGGTGTCGTCGAGTCGGCCCAGGTCTTCGCCCAACAGGCCAGTGGAGCTGGGGTCACCGTCTCGCTCAAGGATGTCACGACGACTGACTTCTACGGGAGCAACTACTTGAGCTGGACCTTCGCTCAGGACGATTGGGTGTACACCCCGTATCTCGTGCAGGTGTCGCAGGCGACGCTGCCGGCGTCGCCCTTCAACGAGTGCCACTTCGACAACGCCGCCTACAACTCCCTGTATGCAGAAGCGGTGGCCACGACGGACGATTCCCGCCGTACGGAGCTGATACACGCCATGCAGGTGATCGACTACGAGGAGGGTGGGTACATCATCCCCTACTTCCCGCCCGTCATCGACGGACACGCCGCCCGGTTGCACGGTGTCATGTCGTCGAAGACCGGGCTGCCCCTTTCGAACTACGGGTTTGCCTCCATGTGGCTTTCTTGACACCGGTCCACGGCGACGCCGGCGCCGTCGTAGAGATCGGCGACGGCTCCTTGCCCCTCGAGTCGCTCATGGCTGTGGTCCAAGGGGACGCCGTCGCCGTCCTGGCGGACGGGGCGGCGAGGCGGATGATCGCCTCGAGGAAGATACTGCTCGCTGCCATGGAGCGGGGCGAGCCGATCTACGGCACGACGACCGGTGTCGCCGAACGCAAGCGGGTCACGGTTGGCGGCAGTCGGCAGGCGCAGTTCAATCGGCTGCTCGTCTCCGGTCATCGCTGCGCCCAGGGGCCGCCTGCCTCGCCTGCCGTCGTGCGAGCGACGACGCTGTGCTTGGCGAACTCGCTGGCGAGAGGGCTCTCCGGTGTGCGACCCGAGGTGGTGGAGCTGCTGTTGCACCGTCTGCGGCAGGACGATCTACCGCCGTTGGGGACGCTCGGCTCACTCGGGGAGGCGGACATCGGTGCGCTCGCCGACCTCGCGACCGGCCTGCTAGCGAAGAGCGCGCTCGAAGCTGGAGGCCGGCGAGGCGCTCGCTCTCATGAACAGCAATGCCTTAGCGACTGGGTGGACGGCAGTGGTGCTCCGACAGGCCGAGGTCCTCCTCGATTCCGCCGAGATGGCTCTAGCGCTCGATCTCGAAGCCTTCGGGGCCAACCTCGACGCCTGGCACGAGATGGCAGTGACGTGCCGTCCTCTCGCCGGCCTCGAGACCTCGGTCGGTCGCGTGCGCCGGCAGCTCGCCGGCAGCACCCTGTGGCAACGGGGTCGAGCGAGGAACCTGCAAGATCCCATGAGCTTTCGCTGTGCGCCGCAAGTGCACGGAGCCGCCCGGGAGGCCCTCACCTACGTGCGCGCCATCGTGGAGACGGAGCTGAACGCCGTGCACTCGAATCCGATCACGGTGGAGGCCGAGGACCGGGTCATCTCCTTGGGGAACTTCGATGCCGTCGCCTTGTCAGCGGCGGCCGACTTCGCCAGGATCGGCCTCGCACCGGTCATCGCGTCGGCGAGCGAACGGACCGTCAAGCTGCTCCAAGCGCCCATCTCCGGTCTGCCGGCGGGACTTGCCGAAGAACCGGACCTCGGCGACGACGCCCTCGCGGAGCTCGCCGTGGCGAGTCAGTCGTTCGCCGTGGAAGCAAAGATGATGGCTCAGCCGGTGTCGTTCGAGTCGGCGGGCTCCTCCATCGCCGAGGGGATCGAGGATAGGGCCACGATGGCCCCACTCTCGGCGCGACGGCTCGAGAACATGGTGTCGTTCGGAGCTCGGGTCGTCGCCGTCGGCCTCGTCGTGTCCGCCCAGGCGATCGATCTTCGCGGCGCCACCGGGATGGGGGCGGGGACATCGGCGACCTACGCCTTTGTACGGCGACACGTCCCGTTCATCGGCGCCGGCGAGGGCCTGCCCCATCCTCTCGACGGGTTGGCGGAGGCTGTCGGCAATGGCGACCTTCTCGTTTCCGCTGCGCGGGCGACGACCTGAGCGCAGACCGCAGGGTGGGCAGCGTCTACGGGGAGTGGTGCTCCACCCCGCGCCCGGGGGAGGTCGCTCCGTTCGAATCGGGAGTCGGCGTGGGCTCGCTTTGGGACGCCTCGCCCGCAGCCACCCCGAGCGCATTGGGCGTCACGAGCGTCAACGCACAATCGAGGTGCCGGAGCAGTCGGGTCGACGGCCAATGGAGCGGATCGATCGTGGCGCGGACTCCGAGCCCGTCGCACACGGACATCAAGAAGTCGGCGGTGGACGACGCGTCCACTCCCGCAGCCAGCGAGCCCTCGGCGTCGAGCGAGAGAATGGCGCTCTCCACGATCTGGTGCCACGTCTGGTAGTGCCTGCGCTGCTGCTCCGCCAGCGCTTCACTGGCGACGACGGCACCCCAATAGCTCAGCCACACGGCCCACTCGAGACGCGACTGCTCATCGAGCGGCAGCGAGCCCGCCAGCACGTCCCTCAATCTCAACGGTCGCGCCATGGCTCGCTGCAGCAGGCGGCGATGGCAGGCGTCCGTCGCCGTCGCCAGCGCCGACACGAGCAGCTCCTCCTTGTCGGAGAAGTAGTGGGTGACCATCCCGACGGAGCACTCGGCTTCGTTGGCGACGTCGCGCATGGTGACGCGATCGATGCCGCGAGCTGCGATGGCCCGGCAGGCCGCCCACGAGAGATGCTCCCGCCGCTGGCGGGCATCGGCGACCTTCGGCACAGAAGGAGTCTAAGAGAACCACTCGGGGCCGATGGCTTGGCGCCCCGACTCGATCGCGCCGCTGCTCGGCGCTGCCTGGCCAGGTGACGGTCGCTCAGGCGGAAGGCCGAGGACGCCCTGGCGCTACCGTTCGCGCCAGGATGCCGAGGGTGGCTCGCAGGGCACCTTCCGAGATCACCGGGAAGATGCCTGCGTCCTTCCAGTTTTGCTCGACCGATGACCAGTCGTAGTACGAAGTCACGAGCGTGCCCCCATCGATCGGCTCGAGCGTGTAACCGTACACATGGCCAAGGTTGAGCTGAGTCTCGATCTTCCAAGCAATCTCGCGATCGGGATCGAACCTCACGATCCGCACGGTCACGTCGTAGAGACCGAGTGGGAAGTCGTTGAGGGCCTCGCGGTCCATGTGCACCACGAACCCGTCGCCGACAGCAGTGACGAAATCTCCCGACGCATCCATCAGCATTCCCGCACTGTCGATGGTCACGTGCCCGTGCGGATCCGTCAGCACCCGGAAGATCTCCCCTGGCGCAGCCGCGATGGCCCGTTGTACCTCCAGCCGTTCCGTCATCTCGCAATCCTCGCGCGTCGCCGTTGAGACCTCCGATGCATCGCCGCCGAGAGCGTCGGTGGCGGGAGAGCGCGGCCGCCAGGACTCAACGGCCGCACTCGCCGGTGCCGGGCGCTGTCGACACCGTGGAAGTGCCCCTTCGCACCCGCTCGCTCATGCGACAGCCTGCTCGCTACTGTGGGCGAGCAGCCAGCACGTCGCGCCAACGGAGGGAGCCTGAAGTGGAGGAGGGACGACCGGTCTCCTACGAGGCGATCACTGTCGGCACTCCGGTCGTGACCTCGACCGGAACGCAGTTCGGCACGGTCCATCATGTGCTGCAGGTCCCGGAGCTCGATCTCTTCGATGGGCTGTCGGTGAAGACTCATCACGGCTTGCGCTTCGTCGATCGCGATCAAATCCAAGAGATCACGACGACCGTGATTCGATGTGCGCTCACCGACGACGAGGCGGCTGACCTTCCGCCGCCGAGCGGCCCACCGGTCGTGGAGCTCGATCTCACCGCCATGGAGGGTTCGTCTCTGTCCGCTCGCCTCGGTCGGCTCTTCGGCCGTCCCCATTGGAAGGAGATCGACAAGTAAAGCTGGTGACGCCTCGAATCGGCTCAGTCGACCGCCACTCGCTCGGACTGGAGGTTTTCGGTCGCTTGCTGGCGGATTGCGGTGAGTGCATCGTTGCTCGTCAGCGCCCTTCCGTCCTTGTACGCCGCTTGGAAGTCCTCGGTTCCCAGTCGCCCCTCGAGCGCTCCCCGGGTTTTCACGGCGAACCGACCCTCCAGCGGTTCAAAGGTCTCGCCCGCTGATCGGATCAGGTGGTCCGCACAGCCGAGGAGCCTCGCCGCCTCTAGGGGGGCGCCGGGTCGGGCCTCCCAGAGACCGGTCGAACCGACGACATCGGTGAACAGGAGCGTCACGTGCCCGTTGGCGTCGTCACCAGCTCATTCTTACTCGTGCGAGAGCGATCCGAGTCTGTCGTCGGCGAGGCGGAGCGTGGGCACCCAGCCAGCCAGTCCCAGGCCGCTTTGCGTACAAGGGTCTTGACGGCGCGGACTTCGTTTCAGATCGGGGAGGCCGTCTTGAGCCCGAGCTCCTTGGCGGCCTCGACCATCCTCTGGTCGTAGGAGATCATCTGACTCAAATCCGATCCAAGTTCGCGTGCTGTCGCGAGGTGGATCGCATCGAGGGAACGGATGTCTGGAGGCTGTAGTGAGCCAGCCGCGTTGAGGATACGGTCGTTGACACGGATGAGCTCAACACGCGCGAGCACAGCCCGGCCCCGCGCAATCCCCTCCTCGCCTTCGAGGAGCAGAGCGCGCAGCACCTCGGTACGGGCGAGCGCACTCGACACCGGAGTGTTGCGTCGTCGTAGGTGCGCCCGCAACGCGCCGGACTCAGGCTCCTCGATCGCGAGCTTCACGAGAGCGGACGAATCCAGGTAGGTCGCCGGCATCAGCGTTCGTCATGGCGCAGGTGGGCCAGCACCGTCGACGGCAAGTCGGAGCCACGCGAGCCCAGCGGCAGAGGGAGATCATGAAGGTCGCCTTCGGCGGGCTCGGACTCGCCGGCCGCTCGCAACCGCTCGAGGGGGCTGCCCTCCGGTAGCGGGGACAGAAGGGCGACAGGGCGGCCACGGTCGGTGATCTCGATCGTTTCGCCACCCTCGACCAAGCGGAGCAACTCGCTTGCCCGCTGCCGCAACTCTCGAACACCCACACGGGTCATGTGCTACTACTAGCACATCTTAGTTCGGCTCCGCAACCCGTGAAACCGGAACTGAGAGCCCCTCCGAGACTCCGATCGAGGAAGAGGTCAGGCAGCCAAAGACGAGCTTCTACCTGATCGACCTCCTCGTCGAGGGCTGAATGTTCGTCATGCAGCTGTCGGCCTCCGGGAAGGGCTTCCACCGCATCTACCTGAACCAGGTCCAGGGGGCCTTCTTCGACGGGCACGTGCGTGTCTTCGACCGCTTCGGCGGCGTACCAGCATCCGCTACGACAACGTGAAGCCGGCCGTGGCCCGCGTGCGGAAGGGACGCGACCGAAAGGAGTCCGAGCGCTTCGTGCTCCTGCGCTCGCACGAATCCCATTCGAAGGCGGAGCGGCTATGGCGTAGGGCGGGTCTGGATGTCGACCCGGTTGATGTCGACGTGCAAGGTGCCGCCCGAGTCGTAGAACGCCGGCGGGGGCTCCCCGGGTTGCCCGAACTGGCGCTCCCAGACGAAGCGGTAGATGTCGGGGTCCTTCGTCATCGCAACCAGGCGGCGGGCGTCGGTCTCTGCCCAGTAGGCGCGGGTCGCTTCCCCCGGGTCCTGGATCGGCCGAGCCAGTTCGGTCGAGTAGCTCCCCACCTGAAAGGATCCCGCCCTCCTCGTCGCTCTCCATTTCCTCCTCCGGGGCGCCCGCCGGCTCGGGCACCGGCCCCTGCAAAGCGCCAACAGCGTTGATCTCCGCATGGGCGGCCTCGTCGACCACGACGTTGCCGAAGGTGTCGACCCAGGCCGACGGCGCCGCGCCTTGTTGCGCGTAGGAGGCGTGCCACAGTTGATCGAGACGGGCAGCCCCCTCTGGCGTCGTGCCGTCCACTCGAATGACGCGGGCGCCGTACGCATTCGCCTTCGTCACCAGCTGCGTCAGCTCCACCGGATCGGTGACGGCGTGGTCGACGACCATGGCCTTGAGTCCGGGGGGCCGGTAGATCCATCGCAGCTCGTCAGCCCAGCTCATCTCCTCGGCGCCTTCTCCGCCGCCCGCTCTGGAAGTAGGTCCGCCTCTCTCGGCCGCCGTACGTGGGCCCGACTCCTCCTCCCCTCGGGTACCACTTCGCGGCGGCGCTTCCCCTGCGGCGGGCGCGGGCGCCGTTGGCTCGTAGGCCGGACCCATGGGTTGCGTCGGCTCGCTCCCCGGACCGATGTACTCCGGAATCCCGCTGACGGTGCCGGGCGGGACCGAGGCGTCGCCCTCCGGTCCCACGTACTCGGGAACGCCCGTGGAAACATTCGGCCCGAGGTAGGCGTCGCCCTCCGGTCCCACGTACTCGGGAACGCCCGTGGAAATATTCGGCCCGAGGTAGGCGTCGCCCTCCGGTCCCACGTACTCGGGAACGCCCGTGGAAACGTTGGGGCTGAGATAGGTGTCGCCCTCCGGCCCCACGTGGACCGGTACGCCATCACCGCCCCCTCCGCCCCCAGCGGAGCTTTCGCCGCCGGATGATCCGCCTCCGCCTGCGGGTGGCTCGACGGTTTGGGCGTTGGTATGCACATAGGTGAAGAAGCCGTTGATGGCGCCGCTCTTCACCATGTCGCTGAGGACGAGGTCGAAGAAGTCTTGGACGCTCGTAACCGGCCATTTGCCGTCGATGGCGGCCTGCATGAGGACCTGTGTCGTCGTGGAGAAGGGCGTCCCCAGCGTGCCTCCCGCCCATTGAGCGAAGAGCTTCTCGCCGCCCGTCAACAGCTCGGCGCCTTCGATCCCGAACGCCTCCATGGTCTCCGGGGCCATGCCGCCGACCAGCTTGCCGAGGCCGTTCCCAATGGTGCCGGCCAGCTTGCCACCGACGGCGCCGCCGACGAAGCCGGCGGCGGTCGCGATGGCGCCTTCCTTCGCGACGGAGCCCCAGTCGATGCTCGTACGGTCGCTGAAGACGATTTCGCCGACCTGGCCGGCCAGGTTCTGCGTCGCCGCATAGGTGCCGCCGCCGACGGCCACCAGGGTGGCGGTGCCGGCCGTTCCTAGTTCTAGAGCTCCCGCTGCGCCACCGGTCAGGTATGTCGCAGCCACGGCACCTGCGACCTTGGCGACCTTCAGCCCGGTGACCGTGCGGCTGGCACCCTTCTCGGTGTCCTTCAGGAACGCCTGCCAGTCCTTCTCCGCCTTGTCGGCCCTGTGGTCGCCCTCCTCGAGAATCCCGACGATGCTCTCGAGGCGCTTCTCGTCGAGAGCCACCGCGCTCATGCGAGCCGCTTCGTCGAGCTGCTCTCCCTTCCCGGAGGCGAGCATGGCGGCCCATCGGCTCTCACGGAGCATCTGGCCGGCGTCGGCCATGTACTTGGCGACCTCCACCCAATTGGAGACGTCGGGCCAGTCGGCCCCGCCGACGATGGACGCGGTCCCGGCGGCCCAACGGGACGAGAAGCTGCCACCGAATTCCTCCTGCCAGCTGCGCTGGCGCTTCTCGCCGTTGCGCATGTCGTCCAACAAGCTGTAGTAGAAGTAGTCGAGCTTCTCGATCGCCTGCTCGTCCGTCAGTCCGGCAAACCTCTCGGGCGTTCCGTAGACGGAGTATTCGAGGTCCCAAGCATGGCTGGACGCTGGCCCGCCAGCCGGCGGGGGAGCCTCGTGCGGCGGTTCGAGGAGACTCGAATCCGGAGGCCCGCCCAGGCCGGGGAGGCCCCGCGGGGCGAGGTTGGACGGGTCGGCGGTACCCGTCGCCGGCTCGGGCTGGCGTTGCAGCGGCGTGGCACCGTCGATGAGGTCGACGACGGCACGGTTGCCGGCCTTTCTCTGAAGGGCAGTGATCCAGCCGTGCAGGGGTGAGAGGCCACCCACCTCCCGGCGGTCGCCGGATCGCCGGAGCCCGGGACCGCGGGACCGGGCGTCCGTTCGTGCCCGCACCGACTCCCTGGAGGCGCCCTCCGGCATTGGCGGAATCATAAGCCGGGGGTGGGTCGAGAAGACTGCCCGAAAGGGCAAGCATTCGGCCAACGTCGATGGTCCTTGCGGCTCCCGAGCGTCCTCGGCGGGCCGCTCGACCCCGGGAGGAGCGCGGCTCGGTGAGCTGGACTTTCTGACAGCGCACCTGACAGCGCCCCTGGCAGGACTCGAACCTGCGGCACGCGGTTTAGGAAACCGCTGCTCTATCCTCTGAGCTACAGGGGCCGATGGGCGGGATCCTACCGAGCGGTCGCAGCCAGATCGGAGTCGGACACCGCCGGCCCAAGGCTCAGGTGACCGCCTTGGGGTACTGCGGGTTGATCCGCTCCAGCTCGCCCAGGAGGATCTCGGTCACCGCCCAGTTGCGGTACCACTTGTGGTTGGCGGGGATGACGTGCCAGAGGGCATGCTCGGTGGACGTCTTCTCGAGCATCGCCGTGAAAGCGGACTGGTAGTCGTCCCAGCGCTCCCGCTCGGCGAGATCGGACTCCTTGAACTTCCAGCGCTTGTCGGGTTCGTCGCGGCGCTCCTGCAGGCGCCTGCCCTGCTCCTCGTAGGAGATCTGCAGGAGGAACTTGACGATATGGGTCCCGGTGTCGTGCAGCAGCGACTCGAAGCCGTTGATGTGGTCGTAGCGGTCGCGCACGACGTGTGGGGGCACGAGATCGTGCACTCGCGTGACGATGACGTCCTCGTAGTGCGACCGGTTGAACACGACCACCTCTCCGGCACGGGGGGTCTGGGCATGCACGCGCCACAGGAAGTCGTGGGCCGCCTCAGCTTCCGTCGGCACCTTGAAGGCGGCGACTCGCGTCCCGCTCGGGTTGAAGCCGCGAAAGACGTGCCGGATGGTGCCGTCCTTGCCGGCGGTGTCCAGCGCCTGCAGGACTACGAGGAGGCTCCGTTTGCCTTCGGCCCACAAGCGGTCCTGCAGAGCAGCGAGTCGTAAGTGTTGCGAGGTGAAGACCGCCTCCGTCTCTTCCCGCCCGCCGGGGGCGCCAGGGGTCGAGCCGGGGTCCCACCGGTCCATGTGGACCGGTTCTCCCGGGCGTACGACGAGGGAGCTCACCACACCCTCATCCCATCACATCTCGCGGCAGTCGGTGAGAATGAGGTGTGGCGTTGTTGAGGGTGGGTTTCGTCGGGTGTGGGCTCATCGCCCGGGCCCACGCCATCTCACTCCGGGCGCTCAGCGAGGCGGGCGTCACCGAGGCCGAGATCGCCCTCGCCTTCGACGCCGACGCAGGCCGGGCGGACGGATTCTCCCGTTCCTTCAGCGCCACCGTCGCCTCCGGACCCGATGAGGTGTCAGCCGGGAGTGACGTCGTCTCCGTGTGTACACCGACGAAGACCCATCTCGAGGGAGTCGCTGCGGCGGCGGCGGTCGGACGTCCCGTCTTTTGCGAGAAGCCACTCGCCCGCAGCCTCGAGGAGGCGTTGCGCCTGGAGAAGGCGGCCGTCGACGGCGGCATTCTCGTCCAGGTCGGCCTCGTCCTCCGGCGAGCGCCCGTCTTCCGGACGCTGCGGGAGCTCGTGGCCTCCGGCCGCTTCGGACGCCCCATGGCCGTCATCGCCCGTGACGACCAGTTCTTCCCGGTGCAGGGTCACTACGGTTCCGAGTGGCGGGCGGACGTCGAGATGGCAGGGGGCGGTGCTCTCCTCGAGCACTCGATCCACGACGTCGACATCCTCCGGCACTGCTTCGGTGACATCGCCCTCGCCTCGGCGACGACACGGTCGCTCGGCGGCTTCGAGGGCATCGAAGACACGGCCACCGCCATCCTGCAGACCGAGGGCGGACTCTCGATCTCACTCGTGACCGTCTGGCACCAAGTGCTGGCCCGACCGTCCACGCGGCGCTACGAAGTGCTGTTCGAGCATGCCTTCGTGAGCTTCGAGGACGACTTCACCGGTCCCGTCACCGTGCAGACGACCGGGGCGACCGAAGTCTTGGCTTGCCCAGTCCCCGCCTGGCTGCTCGAGCTGCCGCTCCCGGGGGGCGAGCTCGGCCTCGCCGTGCAGCCTTACGTCGAGGAGGACCGCGCCTTCGTCGAAGCCGTGCTGGACGGCCGGGCCCCCGAGCCGGGACTCGCCGACGCCGTGGCGGCCCATCGCATCGTTGACGCCTGCTACCGGTCCGCCCGGCAGGCAGGTGCGCCGGTCAGCCCGCTGCGCTGATCCGGGCGACGCCCTGCAAGATGATCTCGAGACCGAGCTCGAACCGCTCGTCGTGGTTGATCCCCGTCATGATGTGGTGCAGGGCGGCGATGTAGGGAAACCGGTCGGAGGGGAGAGCCTCGAGGTACGAGCTGAACTGGTCGGCCCCGGAGGCGTCCTCGTCGCCCCACACACTCTCCTCGAAGGCGAAGGCGGCGACGTAGAGGCCGAGCAGGTCACCCAGGTAGGCGGCGATCCGGTCCGGTACCCCGGCGTCGGTGAGGAACGCCAGCTGTTGTTCGAGAACGGTGACGAAGCTCGGCCCCACCGGGATACGACCGAGCATCACACGGGCGAGGCCGCGGTGGCTGCTGAGGCGGCCCCGAATGTCCCGGCACATCTGCTTCACCTGTTCGGGCCAGCCGGCCGAATTGGCCGGCGGCACGGCGAGGCCTTCGAAGACCCGATCCACCATGAGCTCGAGGAGCTGCCTCTTGTTGGCGACGTGGCCGTAGAGGGCTCCGGCGCTCGCCTCGAGGCGTTCGGCCACCTTTCGCATCGTGAGGCCCTCGAGTCCCTCCGAATCGATGATGGCGAGGGCCGACGCCACGATCGCTTCTCTCGTGAGGGGACGTTTGCGCGGCGGCTCCCGGTCCTCGCCCCACCAGGAGGGCGACGGCGCCCCCGTCGCCCAGTCGGCCACGCGGTCCCGCAGGGCGGACCGGTCCTTGGAGGCCTCTCCGCTACTCCGCCCGCGCTGTCCAGACACCACTGAACATTGTATTTGACATGAGCCGTGTTCGAAAGCTAAACACTGTTCAGTTTCGTCTCGGTTACTTCATCGACCCGTGGGTCCTCGGCGCGAAGGAGCCCGCAGCGTGGCCTACGCCATCGAAGCAAACGACCTCGTGAAGACGTTCAAGGGCGGCGTCAAGGCTCTCGTCGGCGTCTCGTTGGCCGTCGAGGAAGGGACTGTGTTCGGCCTCCTCGGTCCGAACGGTGCCGGCAAGACGACGGCCGTCCGCATCCTCACGACGATCCTGCGGCCGGACTCGGGCACGGCTCGCGTCCTCGGCCGCGACGTCGTGCACCAAGCCGCTGCCGTTCGGGCCTGCATCGGCCTCGCCGGCCAGAACGCCGCCGTCGACGAGAACCTCACGGGTCGGGAGAACCTCCGCATGGTCGGCCAGCTGACCCATCTGCCGCGCAAGGTGGCGACGGCGCGGGCCGACGAGCTCCTCGAGCGCTTCGAGCTGAGCGACGCCGCCACTCGTTCCGTGAAGACCTACTCGGGCGGCATGCGTCGGCGTCTCGACCTGGCGGCCGCCCTCGTCGACCGTCCGCCCGTCCTCTTCCTCGACGAGCCCACGACTGGTCTCGACCCCTACAGCCGGGTCGCCCTCTGGGGCGTCATCGGGGAGCTCACGGGGGCCGGCGCCACCGTGCTCCTCACGACGCAGTATCTCGAGGAGGCCGACCGACTGGCTGACCGCCTCGCCGTCGTGGACCACGGGCAAGTGATCGCCGAGGGCACGTCGACCGAGCTGAAGGCGAGCATCGGTTCGAGCGTCCTCGACCTCAACATGGGCGACGAGGAGCGGGCACATCGAGCGCTCGCCGTGCTCGGGGGCCGGTGGCCGCGCGAGCCGACCCTGACCGACTCCACGGTGGAGGTGCAACTGGACGGCGGCGCCCGCATGGTGACGGAGGCACTCCGGCTGCTCGAGGACGCCGATCTCGTGCCGACGACACTCGCCGTGCGGGAGCCGAGCCTCGACGACGTGTTCCTCGTCCTCACCGGTCACGGGGCGGAGGACAGCAAGGAAACGGAGATGGTGAGATGACGACGGCCGCCCTGACCACCACCCTGCACGTCCCGGCGGAGAACCTCCGGCCCTCGCCCTGGCGGGCTGTTCTCGACTCGCTCGTCGTGATGGAGCGCAACCTCATCGCCTATACGAGGGTTCCCGAGGCACTGTTCTTCTCCAGCGTGCAGCCCGTCATGTTCGTGCTCTTGTTCCGTTACGTCTTCGGGGGCGCCATCCGGGTCGTCGGGATCAAGGGTGGCTACGTCAACTACCTGATGCCGGGCATCTTCGTGCAGACCGTGGCCTTCGGCTCCGTGGCCACGAGCATCGGGTTGGCGGAGGACTTGCAGAAGGGGATCATCGAGCGATTTCGTGCCCTGCCGATGGCGCGCTCCGCCGTCCTCGCCGGCCGGACGCTCGCCGACCTCGTGCGCAACATCCTCGTGATCATCATCATCACGGGCGTCGGCTATGCGGTCGGGTTCCGCGTCGAGGGGGTCCTCGGCTTCTTCGCGGGCGTCGGCCTCCTGCTCCTGTTTGCCTACTCCTTCTCGTGGGGTTTCGCCGTCATCGGGTTGTCGGCGCCCAACAGCGAGACCGCTCAGGTCATGGCCTTCCCGGTCCTCTTCCCCCTCACCTTCGCCGCCGGGACGTTCGTGCCCGTGTCGTCGATGCCGGGGTGGCTACAAGGCTTCGCCAAGTACCAGCCGGTTGGCGAGGTGGTGACGGCCGCCCGCTCGCTCATGGTGGGTGGCCCCGGGGAGGCCGCCAGCCATGTGATTGCAACGGTGCTGTGGTCCGTCGGGATCATGGTGGTCCTTGCTCCCGTTGCCGTCTGGCGGTACCGGTCTCGCACCGCCTGAAAGCAACCGAAGTCGACGTCAGAGTGTCGTCATTGACGCACCACCGACCTCATGCCGCTTCTGCACTGTCAGCGTCGACTCGGTGAGTTGCGGGTTGGTCAGTTCCATCCGCGATCCCACGAAGACGGCCCTCACGTTCTTCATGTTCGCCGATGCAAGCGTCTCCGGTGTCCAATCAAGAGGAAAGTCCGGGTTGTCAGGTTGGGTGACCGAGACGTAGGCATGTCCCCAGTTCTCGCGCAAGCGAGAAAGGACCCAGGGTCGAGTTGGACGACAACCCGTTCCATACTTGGCCTGATTCCGCGTCCGGGCCGGCTCGTTCACGAGGTTGAGGTTCTCGTCGTCGCCCGGTGAGCAACACGTCTCAAGGAGGATCAGTGGGGCGACTGAGGAGAGCGCCTGGAGAGCCGGCGCAGGCGCTGCCAGGTGATAGAGGGTTCCGTAGCAAAAGATGACATCGAATCTGCCGAGACCCTCGATCGTATGGGGCCGTTCAAGGTCGAGGAGTCCTATCTCTCGACCCGGGTAGCGACGCCTCATCTGTGCGACATTGTCGGGACGAGCTTCGGTAGAAAGCACTGAGCAGCCACGCTCTAAGAAGAAGGAAGTGAGAAGCCCGATGCCTGCACCGACCTCGAGGACGCGCTTGCCCGAGAGCGGAAGCCCCAAGCTCGCCAGGTGACCCAGCCTCGCGTCGTTCGACGCGAGAGCCTCTGGAGCGAGAAAGACATCAGACGGATGGCGACGTGCCCAGAGGTTTCTCAACACAGCACGCACGTCCACGGACGCCGATGCTAATGGCTTGCCCGGCCTGCAACTAGGTGGCGGCGCCCGACGACCTTCGTCTGGTCCGTCTGCTTCGTCGTGGCCCTGGCTCGGTGGAGGCACCACTACCGACCGGCTGAGACGGTGGTGGGTTCCAATCTATGGTTGACGGGGTGCAGAAACAGCATCCCTCCGCTCAGAACGGGCCTAGCTTGCCCCGGGGCTCACGATTGCTGGCACTTCTGCTGGGGCATCTCGGGGCGCGGCCGTACTTCGACGTCTTCCCTGGCTGGAGCAACGGCGCCTCACCGCGACGCCCCGTCCGAACTCGGGTTCGCTTCGACCTCTTCCGTGCGGTGCGCCGGCTACACCTGCACCTACCGGTCGCCTGCCGTTGGTTCGACGGCACTCGCGTCGAGGTGATCGTGCCTTCAGATATGGCCCGCTGTCTCTGGGTATCCGGGTGTTTCGAGCCGAACGAGATGGCCTTCGTCCGTTCGGTTCTGCGGCCGGGCATGACCTTCGTCGACGTCGGCGCCAACATCGGCCTTTACTCGATCCTCGCTGCGAAGCTCGTGGGAGCGACTGGCACGGTCCTTGCGATCGAGCCGAGTCCCCGGGAACGTTCCGCCCTCCTCGGGCACCTTTCGCGCAACGGGTTGTCGAACGTCCGAGTCCGCTCCGAAGCGGTGAGCGACGAAGCAGGTACGACCAGGTTGCACCTGACGGATCAGTATTGGGGCGGGCAGAACACGATGGGTTCGCCGGTCCACAGGGGCGTCGAGATCGTGAACTCCGTCGAGGTGGACACGGCGACTCTTGACCGGCTCGTCCTCGAGGAGGCGCTCGGTCGAATCGACTGCATCAAGATCGATGTCGAGGGCGCCGAGGCGAAGGTATTGCGTGGCTCCTCAGACGTTCTTTGCACGCTCCGTCCAGTGGTCCTCCTCGAGCTACTGGAGCCGGCGCTCCGGCAACAGGGATCGAGTGCTGACGAGGTTCTCGAACTGCTGAGGGGCTTCGGATACGAGATCTACGGCTTCTCAGCCGAGACGGGCACCCCCGAGCGTTGGTCGGGGAAGGGCCCATTGAGTCCCAATATCGTTGCTATGGCGCAACCACTTACGCCGAAGACGGCACGACCTCGGTGATCTCGTCGTCGATGAGCCCCCAGTTCTCGTCGTTGAAGGTCGGCGGAGCTCCGGCACGGCATCGGGCCAGCTTCATAGCAAGGCGGTGAAACTCGGCAGCGCTGATGTACGGCATGCTCCCCCTTGCGAGGCCAGCGAGGAAGTTGCCGTGATCCGAGGGGCTCCAGCCCGATCCGACAGAGTGGTCCATGTGGTATGCGACGGCCGGGGGAGCAGCCTCGACGAACCGCAAGCCGGCCGCACGCGCCTGATGCAGCAGGATGGAATCGAGGTACCAGGAATGTACAGGCCATTCGGGGTAGCCCCTGAGAATTCGCCAGTCGCCTGCGGTGAGCAGCGTGAAGTCTCCACAGGCGTTCGTGTGCAGCTTCGGCAGGATCGCGAGAGCCTGCAGCGCTCGTACCTTGCCCGCGGCGAGATGGGCGACGCCCTTGAGCGAGGCCCGTCGAGGGGACGTGGCCGATCTCGACGCCGTGGCCCATATGGCCCCCGATTCGGCGGTCCGACCGCCCGCTACCCTCGACTCGGTTCGTCGAATCGCCGTTGTGACGGCATCGGCCACCGACTGATAGATCGGCAGTGAACGCCCGCCTGCGGACGTGTAGATGCCGTCGCGCCGGTTGCAACGCAAGATGTTGGTCTCGCAGAAGCGCAAGGCTCCCTCGACGTTCCCGACGTGAGAAAAGGGGAAGGTGACGTCGTCGCGATCTGCCCGAAGCATTGATCCGGTCTCCAGCGCCAGAGACTGAGCGAAGAGCTCGGGAGCAAGGAGGACGTCGATGTTCGTAGCGAGCACGAGCTCGGCCGATGCACGGCGGATGCCGACGTTCTTGGCGAGCATCTGCATCATCGGGATGCCGTCGGGCCCGACGATTCGTTCGTGCACCTCTTGAGGGACCGTGAGGATACGCGTCCGTAGACCGTCGGCGGAGGACGGCCACACAAGGGCATCGGCGAGAGATGGCCGGTCCGACGGCGGGTTCCACTCGACCATGATGAGCTCCACACCACACCCCGATGTCCCGGCATGCCAGGCCAGCCCGTCGATGAACCACTGCATCCGCTCGATCAGGTGACCACCGTGGTCGTCGTTACGGCTGGTTGCCACGACACTCAGGCGAGGCCTGGTAGGCGCTGACCCGTTCCCCGCCGGCGGCTCGCTCACGTCGTCGTCTCCCGCATTCGTCGGACGCCGCCCCACAGACCGAGGACGGCGAGGTAGATCACGCTCACCGCGAAGCCCTCGGGGATGAGGAGCCATCCGGTGCTCGTTCGGAGCCCGTTCGTGACGTGAAGAATTCCGTAGAGTCCCAGCAGCCCGCACGAGACGATGACAGCTTTGATACCGAGCACGCCGCTGACGCTATAGCCGGCGATGCGGTGAAAGACCTGCCAGCCGAGCACGAGGGCGGCCACCGAGCCCACCAGCATGGCGAGCGCCGCGCCGGTGGCGTGCGTGAACGGGATCAGGACGAAGGCGAGCACGATGTTCATCGCTGTGACGATGCACGAGATGGTGAGCAGCTTGCGTTCGGCATTGATGTAGATGAGGCAGTCCAGGAAGACGCGTGCCGGGAAGGCAAAGGCGGCAAAGATCGACAGGAGGATGAGGGGAAGGACGGCCTCGGAGAACTGTCGTCCCCCGATGGCCAGCACGACGCTTCGTGCGAAAAGGACAGCTAGCAGGGGTATGACGGCGGCGACGACCGCCAGCACGTCGAAAGCGGTTTGCATCATGCGCTGACGCCGCAGGTCGTCCGCCGCCACGAACTTCGGCAGGATGGCCGCCGTGAGCATCGGCGGGACAGCGACCCCGAAGACAGCTACCTGATAGGCAAGGCCGAACGCCCCGACGACCGCTGTGGCGGCGAAGAGCGAGAGCAGGATCGTGTTCACCTGGGAGTTGAGGCTCGACAGCACCTGCGTCGCCCCGATCGGAGCCGATCGGCGCATCATTGCCAGAGAACGGGTCGCCCGTCTCAATCGGGCTCGCACGTAGAAGCGCGCAAATCCGAGAGCCATCAGTGCGCCGACGCCGTTCATGGCGACGACAATCCACAGGTACGAGGCCGTCCCGAGTCGAGCCTCGACGGTGGCGGCAGTGCCCGCGAGCAGGCACACACTGGTAGCAATGTCGATGACGGCTCGCAGGTCGTTTCTCGCCTTGGCGACCAGGACGGCCCCGCCTACGAGCCACAGGCTGTTCAAGGGGATGAGTGGCAACAGGACGAGGCCGAGGTCACGTATTGCCCGGTGGTCGACGTAGATCGCGTAGTCCAGTCCGGCCATCACGGCCATCAGCGGGATGCCCACGAGCAGGACGCCGACGATGCTGTCGGCGTACACGGACTGGCTGTCGTTGCGGGGATTGGCTACCTCCCTGCTGGCGATGGTCGTGATCCCGAGGTCGCACACCCCGACGAACAGCGCAGCGAGGGCGCTCGCGGCCGTGATCACTCCCCACCGAGCAGCTCCGAAGTAGTGCGTCGCCAGCCGGAGGGCGACGACGGTGAGGATGGCCCCGACAGTGCGGCCGACCAGGCGGGTGATGGCGTTGTAGCTGATCCGCTCACGAGTGACGCGGCTGGGCGGCGTCTGCGGATCCAAGGGCTCACCCTTCGTCAACGGGTCGGGCCCCACCCCGGCCATCGTACCGGGGGGTTCACCAGCGCCTGGGACTGCGCGAGGCGGGGCCTGAGTCTTGTCGCCGTTCCTCAGCCCACCTGGTAGTTGGGCGCTTCCTTCGTGATGACGACATCATGGGGATGGCTCTCCCTGAGGCTTGCCGGTGAGACCCGCATGAACCGACCGTTCTGCTGGAGCTCGGTGACGCTGCGGGCACCGCAGTACCCCATGGCCTGGCGAAGCCCTCCCACCATCTGGTGCAGGACGATGCCGAGCGGGCCCTTGTAGGGGACGCGCCCCTCGATTCCCTCCGGCACGAGCTTCCCGCTCTCGACGCTGCCCTGGAAGTAACGGTCCTTCGAGAACGAGCGTCCCTGCATGGCCCCGAGGGACCCCATGCCGCGGTACTCCTTGTACCGCTCGCCCTGTTGCATGACGATCTCACCGGGCGACTCGTCCACGCCGGCGAGGGCGTTGCCGAGCATGACGGTGGAGGCGCCTGCGGCGAGGGCCTTGGCGATGTCGCCGGAGAACTGCACGCCGCCATCCGCGATGACCGGGACGTCGTGGCGCCCGGCCATGCCGGCGCAGTCGAAGATCGCCGTGATCTGGGGGACGCCGATCCCGGCGATGACTCGCGTCGTGCAGATCGAGCCGGGGCCGATCCCGACCTTGACGGCATCGGCGCCCGCCTGGATGAGGGCGAGCGTCGCCTCGGCCGTGGCGACGTTGCCGGCGACGATGTCGATCTCGAAGTTCGCCCGCATCTTGGCCACCGTGTCGATGACGCTGCGGGCATGCCCGTGGGCGGTGTCCACGACGATGACGTCGACGCCGGCCGTCACGAGCGCCTCCATGCGCTCGAAGGCGTCCGGGCCTGTCCCGACGGCGGCGGCCACCCGCAGCCGTCCCCGATCATCCTTTGTGGCCCGCGGATAGTCGATCCGCTTCTGGATGTCCTTCACGGTGATGAGGCCGTGGAGCTTGCCGTCGCTCTCGACGATCGGGAGCTTCTCGATGCGGTTGTGGCCGAGGATCACCTGGGCCTCGTCGAGGGTCGTGCCCACGGGAGCGGTCACGAGTCGCCCGCTCGTCATGACGGTAGACACGGGCTCGTCGCTCTCCTCGACGAAACGCAGATCACGGTTCGTCACGATCCCCACGAGATGCCCGGACGTGTCGATGACCGGCACGCCCGACACGTGGAACTGCCGCATGAGCGCCATGGCGTCGGTGATCGACGTCTCGGGCGAGACCGTGATGGGGTTCGTGATCATCCCCGACTCCGACCGCTTCACCCGGTCGACCTCGGCTGCCTGGTCGCCGATGGAGAGGTTGCGGTGGATGACGCCGATTCCCCCCTCCCGGGCCATGGCGATGGCTAGGCGCGACTCGGTCACGGTGTCCATGGCCGCGGAGACGAGCGGGATGGCGAGCGAGATGTTGCGGGTGAGCCGGCTCTCGGTCGATGCCTCGGAGGGCAGGATCTCCGAGGCCGCCGGCACGAGCAAAACGTCGTCGAAGGTGAGCCCTTCGCGGCCGAACTTGTCGGCGAAGGAGGGGGAGGGACTCGTCGGGCCGGAGTCGGACTGCATGTCACATCTTAGGCGAGCGGGCCCGTCTCGGCTGGTCCCCGACAGCTGGCTGTGGGTACGCGGAGGTAGGTGGACCGGTATCCGGCTGACCGAGGCTGCGCGGATGCGGAACGAGACGAGTCGGCGGCTCGAGCAGCTTGCGGCGGCGGCGAGGCTGGGGCTCGTCACGCGTCAGCAGGCGGAGGGTTTGGGTGCCGGCGTTTCCTGGCTGCGGTGCCAGGTCGGCAAGGGACGGCTCCGCCAGCTCGAGGCCGACGTCTTCATCGTGTGCTCGTCGGTCGGCGGCACCGACGTGCCATGGCAGGTCGAGGCGCTCGCCGCATGCCTGCAGCGGGGGACGCACGCCCGGTTGGGCTTCCAGAGCGCCGGCCGGGTCTGGGGCCTTCGATGCGGAGGCGGGCCGGAGGCCGGCCGCTTGCACATCGTCGTGCCGGGGCCGGCCGCTCCCCGGAGCACTCAACGGGTCTCGGTGCACCGGACGAGACGCCTGACGCCAGCGGACGTCACGACGTATGGGGAGTTGCCTGTGACCACAGCCGCTCGCACGATCGTCGACCTCGCCGCCACACTGCCGGTCCGCGACGTGGAGCGGCTCGTGGACGACGCCCTCGTGCGGGGTGTCACGACCGTACCGCTCCTGTCGGGCTGCATGGGGCGCAACAGTCGCCGTGGCCTGGCAGGGACGCTTGCGTTGAGAGCCGCCATCGACCTGTGGTTGGACGGCGGGCTCGAGAGCCATGCCGAGTCCGAGGTGCTGCGCTTCCTGCTGCGCCATCGGGTGCCATCGCCGCAGCGGCAGGTGGAGGTGCGGGCGCCCGACGGGCGCCGCCTTCGTGTGGACCTTGCGTGGCCGATTCCACGTGTGGTGCTGGAGATCGACAGTTTCGCCCACCACCACGGCCCTCGGCAGCTCTCCGCCGACCACGAGCGCCGCTCCGTGCTGGCGGGCCTCGGGTGGCAGGTCCTCACGACGACGGTGGCGGAAGTCCGCCGCGGTGGTGGGAATCTCCTCGGTGCGCTGCGAACGCTGGGTGTGATATCCACCGGCCGGCGCTACTGAGCGACGAAAGCGTCCGTACAGGCGGGGTTTCGGACGCCCTCGCAACTCACTAGCGAGTCTGGCCCACCCGCCGGCGCCGAGTCGGGCGCTCCGTGACGACGAGCGGCGGGAGCCGTCGGGCCAGCGGAGGAGACCCGCGCCGACTCAGCCCCCGAAGAGCCGCAGCCACTCCTCGGCGCTGCGAGGTGCCAGCACGGGGTTCGAGCGCTTCGTCTCGCCGAGCGTGGCGAACGGCTCCGGCGAGTAGAGGTGACCGGGGTACACGACCGTGTCGTCCGGTAGCCGGGCGAGGCGGTGGACGAGGCTGTCGTACATGGCGGCCGGGTCGCTCCCGGGCAGGTCGGTGCGGCCGCACCCGTTGAGGAAGAGGGTGTCGCCGGCGACGAGGCGCCCTTCCACGAGAAAGCACTGGCTGCCGGGCGTGTGGCCCGGCGTGTGCAGCAGCTCGATGGCGACGTCGCCCACCTGCACGATGTCGCCGGGGGCGTGCTCGACGAGGTCGGAGCGCCCGAGACCCGTCGTGCGCTCCACCCAGGGTGCCTCCGGCCCCTGCACGTGGATGGGCACGGCGACCCGCTCGAGGAGCTCGGCCACGCCCGAGATGGTGAAACCGAAGAGCTCGCCGCCGACGTGGTCGGAGTGGTAGTGGGTGGCGAGCACCCCGACGAGGCGCATGCCGTCGGCCTCGAGGAGGTCGACGAGCTCTCCCGGAGCGTAGGCCGGGTCGACGGCGACGGCCTCGCCCGTCTCACGGTCCCCGATCAGGTAGACGAAGTTGACCATCTGCCGGGCGACGCGATCGCCGGCGGCGATCTCCTGGCCTGCCAGCAGCTGCCGGAAGTAGAGCTTTCCCTCGGGCCCGGCGGTCGTCACGACGGAGTCGCCCGAGTCGGCGCCGCCGCTTCGAAACCCCCCAGGTCCTGCAACCGCTTGTCGTTCGAGAACACCTCCACGAGGGGGACGTCGAGGCCGAGGCGGCGCTGCAGCCGCTCGACGGCGAGCTCCTGGTCCCAGAGCACCAGCGTGACGGCGATGCCTCCCTCGCCGGCCCGCGCCGTGCGCCCGGAACGATGGAGGTAGGCCTTGTGGTCCTCGGGCGGGTCGTAGTGGATGACGACGTCCACGCCCTCGATGTCGAGCCCACGGGCGGCGACATCGGTCGCCACGAGGGCGGGCAGCTGGCCGGCCGTGAAGCGGTCGAGCGCCTTCTCGCGGATCGCCTGCCGGAGGTCGCCGTGGATCGCCTCGGCCTGCACGCCCTCCGAATGCAGGTCGGCCACGAGGCGGTCGGCCCCCCGCTTCGTGCGCACGAAGCAGAGCGTCTTCTCCGCCCCGCGCACGATGGCGGAGCACACCTTCGCCTTGTCGAGCTGGTGGACCCGGAAGAAACGGTGCTGCATCTCCTCCACCGTCAGCTGCCGCTCCTTCACCTCGTGGAGGACGGGGTCACGCAGGTGGCGCCGTACGACCTGGTCGACGGCGGAGTCGAGGGTGGCGGAGAAGAGCAGCGTCTGCCGCTCCGTCGGCATCTTGCGCAAGAGCCACTCGACTTGTGGCAGGAAGCCCATGTCGGCCATCCGGTCCGCCTCGTCCACGACGAGCATGCTCACCGAGGCGAGGTGCACGTTGCCCCGGTCCGCCAGGTCGATGAGGCGACCCGGTGTCGCCACGACGATGTCGACGCCGCGGGCGATCCGCCGCGTCTGGCGCTCGAGATCGCTTCCCCCGTAGACGGCGGCCACGCGGAGACCGACGGCCTTCCCGAGCGGCTCCAGCACCTGCGCCACCTGGACGCAGAGCTCGCGGGTGGGGACGAGGACGAGGGCGCCGGGATGACCGGGAGCCGCCCGCGTCGTCTTCATGAGGAGCGGCAGCCCGAAGGCGAGCGTCTTCCCGGAGCCCGTCTTCGCCTTGCCGCACACGTCGCGACCCTCGAGGGCGTCGGGGATCGTGAGCTCTTGGACGGGGAAGGGCGTGACGATGCCCTGCTCGGAGAGAGCTGCCGTCAGCTCGGGGGAAACGCCGAGTGACGAGAAGGTGGCACGCACGCTTGATTCGGTAGATACAGGGACCATGACTATTCTCGGCTGGGAGCCTACTGGCACCTCCGTGCCTGCCAGACGACAAAGGAGCGACCCATGGCCCGACTCGAGACCGGGGACCGAGCGCCCGATTTCGCCCTTGCCGACGAGGGCGGGCAGATCGTCCGTCTCTCCGACTTCGCCGGCCGCAGAGTGGTCGTCTACTTCTACCCGGCCGACGACACGCCCGGCTGCACCAAGGAGGCCTGCCAGTTCACCGAGCGCCACGACCTGTTCGCCGACGCCGGCACCGAGGTCGTGGGCATCTCGCCGGACGGGGCCGAGAAGCACCGCAAGTTCCGTGAGAAGTACGGACTGAAGGTGCGGCTCCTGAGCGATCCCTCCCACGAGGCCATGGAGAGCTACGGCGCCTGGGGCGAGAAGACACTGTACGGCCGCAAGAGCGTCGGCGTCATCCGTTCGACGGTGCTCGTGGGACCTGACGGCCGTGTGGAGCAGGCGTGGTACCACGTCCGCGCCGACGGCCATGCCGAGAAGGTGCTCGCGGCCATCGCGCCCTGAGGTCGTCAGTCCGGTCCGGAGCGCCCGACGGCCGTTCCGGTGAGGACGGCGGCGAGGACGAGTAGGCAGACGGCTGCCACGACCCCGGCCGCCACGGCCGCCAGCCCGAAGCCCGACAGCTCCGGCCCGAGCGCCAGCAACAGCCACCCGACGGCTGCTCCGGCGACGGCGACCGGCGCCACCCAGAGGGCGCGCAGGAGGGAGGGCCGCCCCACGTGATCGCGTGCCCCCAGACGTTCGAGGGCAGTGGCGCCGATCTCGGCGAAGGCGAGGACGGCAGCGCCGCCCAACGCCGCCACGACGGCGGAGCCGGTCCGATGCACCGGGAGGGCGGCGAGGGCGCACGCCCCTGCCAAGAGGACGGTGGCGGCGACGAAGGCCCGCTCGTTGCGGGACGCCAGGGCCGTGCACCAGGCGACCGTGGAGACGACGGCGCACAGGACGGCGGTGCCGGCGAGCGCTTTCGGCGCCAGAGCGGCTCCGGCCACCGCCACGCAGAGCTCGATGCCCATCGTGGCGGAGACGGCAAAGGGTGCCGAGGCGAGGGCTGCCTGCAGGAAGGGACGCACGGTCGGCCGCCGCCGTTCGAACGGCGGGGCCATCCGGCGGGGAACGAAGCCGCTCATCGCCGCACGCCGCCTACCGGCCGGGCGCTCGCCTGCCCCCGCATGGCGCGCCGGAAGGCGGCGATCTCCGCAAGGCCGGTGGCGATCCCCTCCGGTCCCTCCAGCGTCGTCACGGGAACACCGAGTCGCCAGAACTGCCGGCGCTGCTCGAGTCGTTCCATGGCGACGATGCGTTTCGCCAGCGATCCCGCGGCGCTGCGGAACGCCCCCTCCGGCCAGGCCGGCTCGACCTCGACGATGGCGAGCTCGGTGCCTCTCGAGCGCAGGGACGCCAGGGCAGCCCGGAAGCGCTCGTCGCCGAGCGGCGTGACGGCGAGCACGAGGCAGCCGGCTGGGAAGAGCCGCCGCGGGATGATGTCGGCCGTCTTCCAGGCGTAGGAGAAGTACGCCTCGGAGGACAGCAGCGCTCGCCGGATGCGCTCGAAGTGCGAGGGGCCCGTTCCCGGCTCCACCCAGTCGAGGACGCCGCCGAAGGCCACGAGGCCGATTCGGTCGTGGCGGCGGAGGTAGGTGTCGGCGAGGGCGATCGACATGGAGACGACGGCGGGCAGCTGTGCTTCGGTGAAGGTGTCGGCCAGGAGAACGACGTCGGTGCTCCGTTCCGGGTGCTGCACGTTGACGCAGGGAGTGCCCCGCCGAGCCGTAGCGCGCCAATTGATGCGCCGCTCGAGCGTGCCGGTCGTCTCCTCGCGCACCTCGGCGAACTCGATGCCGTCGCCCCCGAGGCGAGCCACGCGGTCGCCGGCCGTCGCCCGCACCCGCTCCGGCCTCACGAGAGTCTTCAGGGCCTGGGGCAGTGGTCTCGACTCCACGACGACGGCCCCGTCCGCCGTACCCGTCCCGACGACGGCGGCGGCCGCGTCGGTCACCGTGACGCCGAGGGCGCCCAGCTTGTACCGACCGACCCGGCGGGCACGGAGACGACATGTCACGACCTCCGTACGCCCCGGGTGGAGGCGGAGGGTCCAGCTCGTCGCCCCCTCTGCGCCCATTCCCTTCGGGACGGAGAGGGAGAGCCGGCAGATCGACGCCGCGGTGCTCCGTGCCGAGAGCACGACGTCGATGGGCTGGCCGGGGGAGCTGACGAGCGGGCTGACGGCAAAGCTGATCTCGGGGACCCGTGGTCCCCCTCGTGTGAGCCCGAAGACCGCCGCCACGGCGAGCGGTGTGGCGAGGGCGACGAGGACGGCGTCGCCGGTCACGGCGGCCACCACCAAGGCCAGGGCGGCCGTGAGTCCCTCGGCGACCACCTTTGTGGTGACGTGCCAGCGAAGGGCGATGGGCAGGGGCTGGGCGTCTGCTCCGAGCGACTCGGCGGCTGCTTGTGTCACCCCGGTGACACGACCCCGTCGCCCAGCTCGTCCCGGACGCCTCCGGCCGCCGGATGGGCCGTCTCCCGCGATCCGTCGGCGGGCGGCGCGGCCGCCGCCTCCGGCTCGGCGGCCACGGGCACGGGCACTTCCGCCAGGCAACGCGCCACGAGCTCGGTCGGCTGCACTCCACGCAGCCACATCTCCGGTTGCAGGGAGAGGCGGTGGGAGAGGCACGGCCCGGCCACGGCCTTCACGTCGTCGGGCAGGACGTAGTCGCGTCCGGAGAGGGCCGCTCGAGCCCGCGACACCTGCAGCAGCGCCACCGAGGCGCGAGGGCTGGCGCCGACCTGCACGCCGGCGAGCTCGCGGGTGGAACGCACGACGGCCACGAGGTAGGAGGCCACGGCCTCGGCGATCTCCACCCGCTCGACTGCCGCCTGCATGGCGAGGATGCCAGCGGCGTCGGTAACCGCCCGCAGCCCGGCGTCCTCGCGCCCCGCTCCGCCCGGCGGCGCACGAGGTCCTCCTCGTCGGCGCGGGCGGGGTAGCCGATGGCCACCCGCAAGAGGAAGCGGTCGAGCTGGGCCTCCGGCAGCGGGTAGGTGCCCTCGTACTCGATGGGGTTCTGCGTGGCGATGACGGCGAAGGGCTGCGGCAGGTGGTGGGTGACACCGTCCGCCGTCACCTGGTGCTCCTGCATCGCCTCGAGCAGGGCTGCCTGCGTCTTCGGCGGGGCGCGGTTGATCTCGTCGCCGAGGATGAGGTTGGCGAAGAGGGGCCCCGGCCGGAACTCGAGCTCGGCCCGCCGCGAGTCGTAGAACGACGACCCCGTCACGTCGGCCGGCATGAGGTCGGGCGTGAACTGGATGCGCGAGTAGCCGAGCCCGGTCGCCTGGCAGATGGAGCGGACGGCGAGCGTCTTGGCCACGCCGGGAACGTCTTCGAGCAGCACGTGCCCGCCCGCCAGGATGCCGAGCAGCACGAGCTCGAGCTCGCGGCGCTTGCCGACGACGGCGCGCTCGACCTCGTCGAGGACGGCGGCCGTGACGGCGCGGACGTCGCCCACGGGCATGACGACGTGCTCTGGAGGAAGGGCGCTCACGGCAGTCCCTCCAGGATCTCGACGAGCCGGCTGACGTCGCCGAGTGGCACACCGGGGGCGAGTGGGTCGTCGACGGACGGGTGCTTCGGCCCGACGAGGGGCCAGTCGTCGCCGAGGAAGCGGCGAGCGCTTTCCTCGTTCTCGAGGGCACAGCCGGCTCGCGCCAGCTTGGCGGCCGCCAGCGCTCGCAGCCGAGGGCGGACGAGCTGGTGGTAGGAACCCAGCGTCGTCGTCCCAAAGCCGATCGCCCGCTCGAGCACCAGGGCCGACTCGACACTTGGCGCCAAGGCGGAGTGCTCCTCGAGCGTGGCGGTGCCGTCCGAATGGTCCGGCGCCGGGGAACCGCCCGCGGCGCGAAGCCAGCTCCAGGCAACGCCGATGCCGACGACCCCGACGAGGCAGGCGAAGGCACGCTTGGCAGCGCCAGGGTCGGGCAGGCCGAGCCCGAGGGCCAGAGCGAGCCCACCCCCGCCGAGAACGAGCAGGATGGCGCTTCGCACGACAAGGCGCCGGCGGCGGTCGGGCCTCACGGTTGCCCGAGGCTCACCGTCGCCGGCGCGCCGCTCTCACCGGGCCGGCTGCTCGACGGGACGGGCGCTGCGAGCCGGCGCAGCTCGCCCTGGACGGCCCGGAGGGCGGCGATGGCATCGGCCCGGATTCCTTCGTTCACCGGCTTCGTCGTGTACCGCGCCCGCTCGAAGAGCGACGTGAGCCGCCGGGCGGCGCCGTGGGAGGCCCCGAGCGCCGACAGGAGGCGCTGCAGGAACTCGGAGGGCGTCTCGGCCGGCTGCCGGGCGGCGCCGGCGTCGGCGGCCGCCCGTGTCATGGAGACGTAGCAGGCCACGACGGCGCGACGCGGATCCGTCTCCTCCTCAGGCCGCGGGACGCGCAGGGCGGCGATCGAAGCGGCGAGCCCCGCCGACGGGGCGGCCGACGTCTCGGACCGGGACGCCCGCAGGAGGTCACCGAGGCGGTGGGCGGTCCCCAGCCGTCGTGCCTTCCACCAGCCGGCGCCGACGAGGACGACGACGGCGAGGACGACGATCGCCACCGTCGTGAGGGAGTCGGCAGGCACGAAGTGCACGCTCGAGGGGTGCACGACGCGGGCCGGGACCGCCGTGTGGGCGGCACCGGCACCGAGCGTGACGTTCTTGCGCCGGTGATGCAAGAGGACGAGGACGGCGACGAGGAGCGCCACGGCGGCCGCCACCACGAGGCTGTACCACCACGGGCGTCGCACGACGGAATCCGATTCGGGAGCGCCGCGGCGTCTCGTGGCCGCCAGGTAGAAGGCGGCGACGGTGATGACGGCGACGGCGACACCGCCGAGCGTGATGACCACGGTGAGGGCGACCGAGGCGGCGCCCCCGCGGAACGAGGCGGTGCCGCTCGCCGTGTCCGAGCGGGCGCCGGCGAGCGCGGCGAGTAGGAGCAGCACGAGAACGACGACGACCCCGACCCGCCGAGCGCGGGCGGCACGGTCTGCGCCACCGACGGTGCCGCTGCCGACGGATAGTGGGGTCGCTGCCGGTCCCCTCCCCACGTCGAACGCCCTCCTTGTCACGACGATCCCGTCGCCTGCTCGCGACGACGTTGCCCGTCTCCCCGAGTGTAGAGCGGTGCACCCGTTCGGCCAGGCCCGGGCCTTGCCGCTCCGGTTGCGTGCCGGTGACAGGTACACGCGGCAGACTGGATCGATGGCACCAGGTGGCGCGTCTCGGGCTGGTCGGCCCTCCCGCCGGCTGGGAACGGGCCTGCTCGCGCTGCTCGGGGCGCTCCTGCTGCTGGCGGCGGCGGCAGCCGTCGCCTACCCGCTCTGGTGGGACCATCGCTCGAGCACGGTGGGTGGGCGGCTGGTGAGGGGTTTCGAGTCGCCAGTCAGCAGCGGCCGGACGGTGCAGGCTGCGGCCGCCTGCGTGAGCTCTGGTGCCGGCGCCTCCCCGGGTGGGGTGACAGGGCTCGTGCGCATCCCGTCGCTGTCCCTCACGGCTCCCGTCCTCGACGGCCTTTCCGACGCCGTGCTCGCCGTGGCGGCGGGGCACGACCCCGGCTCGCCGTGGCCGGGAGGCGAAGGGGAGAGCGTGCTCGAGTCGCACGATGTCAGCTACTTCTCCGAGATCGACAAGCTGAGACCCGGCGACACGGTCGTCTGGGTGCTGCACTGCCGAGACGTCACCTTCAAGGTCATCGGGCACGAGATCCTGCAGCCGGGGGACGCCATCTACCCCCCTGCAGGTGGCAAGGGCCTCGCCCTCATCACGTGCTATCCCACGAACGCCTTGTTCTACACGCCGGATCGCTTCGTCCTCCTCACGTCCTACGTGTCGTCGACGGCGCAGCGGAGTGCCCCCCGGCGCCCCCCGGTCGTCCTCCCGGACGTGAGGGTCCCGGCCCCGCCCAGCCTGCGCGCCCTCGGCCTCCAGCTCGCCGGCAGCGGAGTCCTCGTCGGCTACATGCACGTGCGGGGCACACCGTCCCCGGGCTTCCTGCAGGGCTCCGCCGCCCTCGACCTCGAGAGCCTGGCGCTCGAGTCCTACATCGGTGCCGAGAAGGCGATCGAGGCCGGCAACGTGGCCTGGTGGCGTGACCTCGCCCCGGGGCTGCGCATGCCGGCGAGAGTCTGGTCGAACTCCCTCGACACGAACGTCACCGAGACCGTGCGGGGCGGGGAGGTCGAGTCGGTGACGCTCTCGTCCGCCAACGTCACCTTCGTGCTCGCCGCCGTGCGCGGCGAGCTGCTCATCAAGTCCATCGCCCCCTAAGGAGAGACGACATGCCGGGAGACAAGCCGCACTGGGTGGATCTGTTCCGCGAAGTCGTCACGTCGGGGCTCTGCACCGGCTGTGCCGCCTGCATCGTGGCGTGTCCCTACGACCTCTTGCGCTACGACGACACGGCGGGCCGCTACCGGCCGTTCCACGTCGAGGAGGAGGGTGGCCTCGCCGACTGCACGCGAGGGGAGAAGGGCTGCACCTTGTGCACCCGCGCCTGCCCGCGCTTTCGCGAGTGGGAGACGGAGGTCGACACGTTCCTCTTCGGTCGGGAGCGCCTCGACGCCGAGGTGTTCGGCATCTCGCAGGAGGTCGTGCTGGCGCGGGCGGCCGACCCCGCCGTGAACGAGGCCGGGCAGGACGGAGGCCTCGTGTCGGCCATCCTCATCTACGCCCTCGAGCACGACATCATCGACGCCGCCCTCGTCTCCTACCTGGAGGGCGATGGCACGAGCTGGAAGGCGATACCCGGGGTCGCCACGACGCGCGAGCAGGTGCTCGCCGGCGCCGGCTCCCGTTACACCTACTCCGCCAACACGCTCGCCTACGGCGAAGCCATCGCGGGAGGGGCGGAGCGGATCGCCCTCGTCGGCATGAGCTGCCAGGCGTCTGCTCCCGCCATCATGGCGGCGCGCAAGGCGGGCAAGGTGGCGCGGCGTTTCGCCCTCACGATCGGGCTCTTGTGCTCGAAGACCTTCGACGACGCCATCTTCCCCGAGCTCTTCGAGGCGCGCTACGGCCTGGCACGTGAGGACATGGTGAAGATGAACATCAAGGGCGTCTTCCAGATCTGGATGCGCGACGGCAGCTACCACGAGGTGCCCCTCAAGGAGGCGCACGCCTGGACGCGGGAGGGCTGCAAGCAGTGCCCGGACTTCGCCGCCGAGCACGCCGACATCTCGACCGGTGGCATCGGAGCCTTTGCCGATTGGACGATCACCGTCGTCCGCACCGATCGCGGCAAGGAGCTCATGGACGCCATGGCGGCGGCCGGTGTCATCGAAGTGCGGCCGTCGACCGACGATCCCGCCGCCGTCGAGCTGATGGCGAAGCTGGCACGAGTGAGCCGGCGCCGTTGGCCGGAGACGGCGGTCGAAGCGCCTCGCCGCCTCGTCGTCACGGCCGGCTGAGGAGCTCCCTGGCGCGAGCGAGCACGCCGTCGAACATGTCGGCGGTGAGCAGACCGGTGAAGACGTTGCGCTGGCTCGGGTGGTAGCTGCAGAGGAGCCGGCGGGGCCGGTCGGGCGATGAGAGCGGGACCTCGAGACCGTGGGCGAAACGTGGCCTCGACCGGGGCACCCATCCCGCCACGGGAGCCGTCCGGTAGAGCGCCTCGTAGGCAAAGGCTCCGAGAGCCAGGAAGACACGGGCCTCGGTGAGCAGCGGCAGCTCCCACTCGAGATAGCGGCGGCAGCGGTCGCGCTCGTCGGGGGTGGGCCGGTTGGCGGGGGGCGCACAGCGCACGGCGGCGGTCACGTAGCAACCCTCCAGCTCGAGGCCGTCGTCGAGACGGCGCGACTCCGCCTGGTTGGCGAAGCCGGCGCGGTGGAGAGCGGCGAAGAGGAAGTCGCCGGAGCGATCCCCCGTGAACATCCGCCCGGTGCGGTTGCCCCCGTTGGCGGCGGGGGCGAGGCCGACGATGACGAGTCCGCTCTTCTCGTCCCCAAAACCCGCCAAGGGCCTCGCCCAATACACCTCCCCCGCGAAGCTCGGGGGTGGGCTCTCGGCGGCCTGGCGGCGCCAGGCGACGAGCCGAGGGCACTGCTCGCAGGCGACGACGGCCTCGCGAAGCCGCTGGAGGCTCTCGGCGCCGGCCGCCTCGGCTGTCTCGTCCACGGGCCTGAACGGTACGGTACTCGGATGCCCCGCCGGAGCCGCCAGGCCGACGCTGTCACGACGATCTGTTTCGTGCGACACGGCGCCACGCCCACGACGGGCAAGGTGCTGCCCGGTCGTGCCCGCGGCCTCCATCTCTCGGAGGCCGGCCGGGCGGAGGCGGAGGAGATGGCTCAGCGCTTCGATGGCCTCTCCGTCGCCGCCCTCTACACCTCGCCCCTCGAACGGGCCCGCGAGACGGCCGCAGCGTTCACGCGGCATACGGGGCACAAGGCGGTCGTCGAGCGGGGCCTTCTCGAATGCGACTTCGGCGACTGGACGGGAGCCGAGCTCGTCACGTTGGCCAAGCTCCCCGAATGGAAGGCGGTGCAGCGGTACCCGTCAGGATGGCGCTTCCCGGGGGGCGAGTCGTTCGTCGAGCTGCAGTGGCGCCTCGTCGGTGCCGTCGACCGCCTCCGCCTGCAACACGCCGGTGAGCTGATCGTGGCGGTGAGTCACGCCGACTGCATCAAGGCGCTCCTGGCGAGCGCCCTCGGCGTGCCCCTCGACCTCTTCCAGCGCATCGTGATCGGCACCTGCTCGACGAGCGTCGTTGCCTACGGCCCTGGCGGGCCGGTCGTGCTCGCCGTCAACTCCTATTCACCCCTCGCCCGGATCGTGCCTGCCCAGAAGGGCTCCGACGGGAAGCGGCCGGCGCTGGGCGAGGCGACCGCAGCGCGCCCCGTCGCCGGGGCGGGTCGTAGGAGGATGAAGGCGTGAGGCTCACCTACGAGCTCAACGAACCGGACCGCGTGACGGTCGGCACGATCGGTGAAGTGGGGGAACGGATCTTCTTCCTGCAGGTGCGACAGGACGTCCAGCTCGTGACGATGAAGGTCGAGAAGAGCCAAGTAGCCACGTTGTGTCGCGTGCTCGACCGCATCTTGAGGGGTCTCGAGCGCCCGGAGGAACTCCCGGCCGGCTCCGACATCCAGCTCGAGCGGTTCGAGGATGCCGACCTCGTCGTGCGGACGCTGCGTGTCGGCTACGACGGATCCACCGACCGCATCCTCCTCGTCTGCGACGAGGCGGAGCGCGGAGACGAAGGCGACGAGGAAGAGGAGGAGGACGACGACGAGCTCGAGGGGTCGGTGGTGCGGCTGGCGATGACGCGCGAGCAGGCGGCCGCTCTCGCCATCCGAGGCACCGAGCTCGTCGCTGCCGGTCGCCCCCTCTGCCCGCGCTGCGGCTTTCCCCTCGACCCGAGAGGACACGTGTGCCCGAGGATGAACGGGAACGCCCCGCCGCGCACGTGAGCGAGCCGGCGCCCGGCGACGAGGCGGGTGACTGCCCGCCCGCTCACGGCCCCCCGCTCGGCGTCGTCGGATGGCTGCACCTGCTCGCCTGCGGGGAGGTGGAGGTGGAGGGCCGTCTGCCGTGGAGCTCGAACTACTCGTTCCTCGTGACGCTCTCCCTCGGGTCCCTCCGCCGGCGCGCCGTCTACAAGCCGGGGCGGGGAGAGCGCCACCTCTGGGACTTCGAGGGAGACCTTTTCCGCCGCGAGGTGGCCGCCTACGAGCTCTCCGCCGCCCTCGGGCTCGGCCTCGTGCCGGAGACGGTGGTGCGTGAGGAGGCGCCGCTCGGCGAGGGCTCCATGCAACGCTTCGTCGACGCCGACTTCGAGCAGCACTACTTCAGCCTCCTCTCCGAGCCCGACCACGACGACCGGCTGCGCCAGCTCGCCGGACTGGATCTCCTCATGAACAACGCCGATCGCAAGGGCGGCCACGTGCTCCTCGACTACGACGGGGGCATCTGGGGGATCGACAACGGGCTGTGCTTCCACAGCGAGCCCAAGTTGCGAACGGTGATGTGGGACTACGCCGGTGACGAGGTGCCGGCCCGCGTCGTCGAGGCGGCCGGCGGGCTGGCGGAGGACGTGCCGCCCGCCGTCTGCGAGCTGTTGAGCGAGGAGGAGGTGGCGGCGCTCAGGCGCCGTGCCGCCGCCCTCGTGCGCCGGCCGCGCTTCCCCTCTCCGGCTGGCGACCACCGGGCCTACCCCTGGCCCCTCGTCTGAGGAGCCTTCTCGAACCGTCGATCCGCAACTCCGGCGAGATGCTCGCCACCGGTGGACGGAGAGCGGTAGGTCGGCCGGTAAGGGCGTCGCGGAAGATGCGGCCCGTGTCGCTGCTTCGTTTCACATCCCTCAGCCGCTTGGAGGGTTCGGACGCCCTCGCCATGAGCGAGGCCCTCCTCCAGCTCGTCGATGGCGCGGGTGCGGCCTGGCCGCCGGCGGCGACCGCCCTCGTCTCGGGCGCCCGTCGGGCGCTCGACTCAGCCGTCGGCGCCGCTGCCGCCGGTGGAGGTGGCGGCGGTGCCGAGGGCGGCGGGAGACGCCCTCCTGGAGCCGTCCTGGCCGTGTCGACGGAACGCCTCCTCGACGCCGCCGCCGCCCTGCTCGACGCCGCTCAGCTGCTGCACCGCCACGGCGACAGGCTGCCCGCCTTCGCCATCGAGGGGGTGCAGGGCCGCCTGCTCGAGGCGGTCGTCGGCGCCGGCAACGTCGAGTCCATCGCCTGAGATCGCCCGGCCGAGGGGAGACCTCCCCGCAGCCTCCGGGTCTCAGCCGGCGGACGACTGCGTGATCTCGGAGACGGCGCGACGCTCCTCCGCCGGCACTTCGGGCAGGGACGCCTCGTAGCGTCGCCCGACCGAGCGGCGCCGCGACCCAGGACCTCGTACCGCCCGCCGGCCGTCGTAGAGGGCTTCGTCGGCGGCGGACACGAGCCGGCCGGCGTCGGAGAGCCCGGTCGACAGCACGCTTGCCACACCCCAGCTGAAGGCAGGCCCGCCGAGGCGCTCCACCCGGGTCATGACGACGCGGGCGCCCTCCGGCGACGTGTCCGGTAGCACGACGACGAACTCGTCGCCACCGAGCCGGTAGACGCCGTCGAGGGAGCGCAGGGCGCGCCGGAGGGACTCCACGAGCTGCAGCAGGGCCCGATCGCCGGCGGCGTGGCCCTCCGTGTCGTTGATTCGCTTCAAGCCGTCGAGGTCGACAGCGACGACGCACAGGTCGAGCTCGGCGCGGGCGCAGCGGGCGAGCTCGCGCTCGAGGTCGCGCTCGAAGGCCCGGCGGTTGGCGCAGCCCGTGAGGGCGTCGGTGAAGGCGGCTGTCTGCAACTCGTCGGTGGCCGCCTTGGTCGCCGCGAGCATCGCTCGGTCGACGAGGCGCCCGAGCCGTTCGCCGTCCGGCGCGATCGTCACGAGGTGGCGCAGCAGCAGCAGCTGTTCGACGACGGTGGCGGGGGCGGCGATGCGGCCGCCCCAACGGCCGGCGGCGATGTCGAGGGCCTTGCGCCGGCTGGCCACGGTCGACGCCGGGCGGGGGGAGGGAGCCGGCACGACGCGGGAACGAGCCGAGAAGGCGCCCCGTACGAAGGCGACGGCATCCGCCGTCGCCGCGCTCTCCAGGCAGACGAGGAGCTCGCGCCGCTCCTGCTCGTCGACGGCGCCCGTCGTGCAGCCCGTCGCCTGGCAACGGCGCGCCCAGGCATGCGCCAGCCCGTCGACGGCTAACTCGTCGGGTTCTGCTCCGCCTGGCGCCGCCACGTCCCGCGCCCCTACCCGGTCGGAACCCTGGGAGGCGTCTCCGCCTCCGTCATCGTGCAGCAGTGGGCGGTCGGCAATGGGTCGACGATACAGCCGGCGAGCCGTTGCGTCGCGGCAATGCCAGCGGGCACGTGAGGCCTCCTCAGCGGCCCTGCCGGCCCACGACAGAGCGCAGCGTGCGCCCGACGATGCGCAGGTCGAGCATGAGGCTCTGGTGCCGGAGGTAATAGAACTCGTACTGCAGCTTCTCGAAGGCGTCGATCTCGCTGGCGCCGTAGTCGTACTTGACCTGCGCCCATCCCGTGATGCCCGGCCTCACGAGATGGCGGGAGTCGTAGAAGGGGATGACCTCGGTCAGCTGGGTCACGTACCGCGGCTGCTCGGGTCGGGGCCCCACGATGGAGAGCTCGCGGCGCAGCACGTTGTAAACCTGGGGGAGCTCGTCGAGGTGGAGCTTGCGAAGGATGCGGCCGACGGCGGTCACGCGGGCGTCGTCGCTCATGGTCCAGTCCGAGGGCCCGTCGGCGGGCCGCATCGTCCGGAACTTGTGGATCGTGAAGACGGTGCCGTCTTTCCCGACGCGCTCTTGATGGTAGAGGAGCGGTCCCCGGTTGCCGAGGAGGTCGACCACGGCCACGAGCGGCACGGCGACGAGCAGCGCCGGCAGGCTGAGGAGCGCGAGGACGACGTCGAGGAACCGCTTCATGCGAGCGTAGACGGGTCGGTGGATCTCGTTGATGTCGAACAGGAGGGCGATCCGCTCCAGTTCCGAGAGAGGGAGCTTGCCCAGCCACTCGTCGTAGAAGAGGGAGAGGGTTCGGATGCGGACTCCCCTCGAGTGGGCGCGGGCCGCCTGGGCGACGATGTCCTCCCGCGCCTGCGCCTCGCGGTTGAGCACGAGGAGGGTGATCCTCCGCTGGGCGATGAGGTCTTCGAGGGGGTGCGAGACCTCGTCGGTCGGAGCCAGCTCGCAGGCTGCGACCGACTGCACGAGGAGCGAGTGGTGCTCCGGGCGGACGGCGATGTCGCGCTCGAGGCGCTCGCGCTCGTCCTTGTCGACGACGGCGAGCACCCGTTCCGACTCGCCCTCGATCGTGACGGATCGCTGCACTTGGTTGGCAAGGGCGGCGAGCCCCGGGACGAGCACGAGAACGCTGGCTCCGAGGTCGAAGAGGGGGAGGAGCGGAGTCCGCAGGACCAGTTGGGCGAGGGCGATGATGACGACGGCTCCTCCGACGGCGCCGGCCGACCGCACGAGGCGGTCGCCGAACAGGAGGGAGGCCTCGTTCACCCCGGCGGCATAGGTCGTCGCCCACAAGAGGACGATGAGGCCGAGCAGCCAGCCGAAGACGCCGGACCGCCACGGCAGCCGCTTGGGGGAGGACTGGCTGAGCCAAGGGATGAGCGTGTAGTGGTGAAGCTGGCCGTGGATGGCCCCGATGAGCAGCACGACGACCGCGGTCAAGGCTGGGATGAGCAGCCTCAGCGATCGAGCCATCACCCAATTCAACACGCTCCGGGCGGTCTCACCGTGGTTCGCCCCAGCCGTCGGAGCATCCAGCGCCGTAGAGGGGCGGCGCTAGGCTTGGTCCGAGCGCGTGCGGCGGCCGAGCGAGGCGGGGCCGCGGAGAGGATCGGACGCCGTGGAGCAGGAGAGGGGCCGGGAGCCGGCCGACGACGCCATCGAAGCGGCCCTCGAAGCCGAGTTCGGCGCTTATCGCCTCGCCACCGACGCCCCCCCACCCGTGCCTGCCTTCGAGGAGCCCATTCACCAGGCGCCCCCCTCCGGAGGCGAGCCCGCGGTGGACGAGCACGTGGTGGACGACTGGATCGAGCAGGCGACGTCGCAGGCACTGGCCTCCTCCAGGGGGCCGGAATCGTCACCGGCCGTGGCGTCCTCCGGGGAGCCGGAATCGCCCCTGGCGCCGCCGGAAGGTGCCGGTGACGATTCGTGGGGTTAGGGGTCGCAGCCTTGTGGCGGATACCCTGACGCTTCCACCCGCGGTGCCGGCGGGCGGGGTCGAGCGCAAGCGTCGCTTTTTTTGTGGACCCCCTGGATTCGGCTAAAGTTTCTTCCTGGTCCGGCCGAATAACACGGTGGACGGATCATTCAATTGACCCAAGGAGGAGACACTCAATGTCTTTCGTCGAACGGTGCCGGCAACGGCACCTCGGCAGCGAGGGGGGAGATGAGGGGTTCACCCTGATCGAGCTCTTGGTTGTGCTGTTGATCATCGGCATCCTGTTGGCAATCGCCATTCCGACGTTCCTGTCGGTGACAAAGGGTGCGAACAACACAGCCGCGCAGTCGAACCTGCAGAACGCACTCACGGGTGCAAAGACCTACTTCACCGACTCGAACCAGAGCTACGCGGGAATCGAGACGTCGACCACGACGTCGAACATCTCGCAGATCGGGACGGGCCTCACCTGGTACACGGGTACGACCGCCTCGACTGGTCCCCACGTCGTCAGCGCCGGCGTCATCAACACCGGCTCTGCGATCATCCTGGCGGCCTACTCGAGCGGTACGCAGGTCTGCTGGTTCATCGTCGACAACACGGTGACGGCAGCCTCGGGCACCCTGCCCGCGGGCACGCTGAATCCCGGTACCTACTTCGGTTCCGTGGCAAGCGGTACGGGTGCGTGCAAGGGCACCGAGGCCTACGCGGCCACTGCTGGCAACTACTCGACCACGGGCTTCCCGAGCTGACGAGAACCCTCGTCAAGCTGACCTGAGTCCAGGTCAAGTTTGAGGTAGTGAGCCCCCCGAGTCGGTTACGGCTCGGGGGGCTCGTCTTCTCTGAGGCGGAGCGAAGGAGACACATCGTGCACATGAACGGCGCCGTCCTGCGTACGCGCTGGGCCGGCGAAGCTGGGGCGGACGAGGGGTTCACCCTGATCGAGCTGCTGGTCGTACTGCTCATCATCGGGATCCTGCTCGCCATCGCCATTCCGACGTACCTGGCGGTCACGACGAGCGCCAACAACACGGCGGCACAAGACAATCTGCAGACAGCGCTGACCGGAGCAAAGGTGTTCTACACCGACAGCGGTCAGCAGACCTACGTGAACGTGAACGTTTCAGGCGGGGGAAGCTCCGACATCCAACAGATCGACACCGGTCTGTCGTTCACGACGACGGTGTCGACCGAGTCGCGAGTTGTCAGCGTGTACACCCCGGGCAGTGGCACCTACATCATCCTCACGGCCTACTCGGCCGGCACGAAGGACTGTTGGGGCATCGTCGACATGCCGACGCCGCAAACGACGGCGGTGCAGGGGCGGACCCAGCCGGGGACCTTCTTCTTCGTCGAGCGACAGGCCGCCGGCAACTGCGCTGCTTCGACGTACGCTGCGGGCGGTACGACCGCTTCCGCCCTGTCGACCACGGGGTTCCCGCCCGGCTGAGTGGCCCGTCGCTGATGCGGGTTGGGGATGCGACCGACGGCAGGCTTCGTCTCGCCCGGGGCTACGGGACCGGCCGGAACCTCGCCGTGAAGTGGCGGAGGGGCCGCGGCGGGTCGACGATCTCGTAGCCGCCCAGCTCGCCGGCGTGAGCCGCCACGTCGAGGCACACTTCGATCACGTAGTCCATGTGGCTCTGCGTGTAGGTGCGCCTCGGAATGGCGAGCCGGACGAGGTCGAGGGGCGCCGCCACTTCGGTGCCGTCCGGCCGGAGACCGAACATGACCGTGCCGATCTCGCAGGAGCGAACGCCCCCCTTCTCGTACAAGGCGACGGCGAGCGACTGTCCCGGGTAGGCGAGCGGCGGCACGTGCGCAAGGAGCGCCCGGGCGTCGATGTAGACGGCGTGACCGCCGATGGGCTGCACGACGGGGACGCCGCCGGCGGCGAGAGCCTCCCCGACGTAGGCCGTCGAGCGGATGCGGTAGTGCAGGTAGTCGTGGTCGACGACCTCGTGCAACCCCTGGGCGATGGCCTCGAGGTCGCGGCCGGCGAGACCGCCGTAGGTCGGGAAGCCCTCCGTGAGGATGAGCACCTCCCGGCACCGCTGTGCGAGCACCTCGTCTCGCATGGCGAGCCATCCGCCGATGTTGGCGAGCCCGTCCTTCTTGGCGCTCATCGTCATGCCGTCGGCGAGCGACGCCATCTCACGCACGATGTCGGAGACCTGGCGATCCTCCTGACCCGCCTCCCGTGTCTTGATGAACCAGGCGTTCTCGGCGAAACGGCAGGCGTCGAGGAACAGCGGCACGCCGTGCGCGTCGCAGAGCGCCCGCACACCTCGCAGGTTCTCGAGCGACACGGGCTGGCCGCCGCCGGAGTTGTTCGTGACGGTGACGAAGACGACCGGGACGCGGCCCCGTTCGGCGGCAAGGAGCCGCCCGAGCCGGTCGAGATCCATGTTGCCCTTGAAGGGATGGCGGTTGGTGGGCTCCGCCGACTCGGCGATGACGAGATCCACCGCCTCGGCGCCGGTCGCTTCCACGTTCGCCCGCGTCGTGTCGAAATGGGTGTTGTTGGGGATGACGCGACCGGTGCCGCCGATGACGCTGAAGAGGATCTTCTCGGCTGCCCGCCCCTGATGGGTCGGGATGACCTGCGGGAAGGGGAAGAGCGTCTGGACGGCCTCGAGGAAGCGGTACCAGGAGGGTGATCCCGCGTAGCTCTCGTCCCCGTGCTGGATGGCCGACCATTGGTCCCGCGACATGGCGCCCGTGCCGGAGTCGGTCAGGAGGTCGATGAGGACGCCCTCCGCCCGCAGGGCGAAGAGGTTGAAGCCCGCCGTCTCGAGCGCCGAGCGTCGCTCCTCCCGGCTCGTCATGCGCACCGGCTCGACGGAGTGGATGCGGAATGGCTCGATCGTCGTCCGGTAGCTCATGGGGAGATCATGGCGCGCACCGGTGACGTCGTGCCGGGGATGGCCAAGCCCAGCGGCGGTGAGGACGGGATCGGAAGGGGTGATGCCTCGTCTCGGTGCGTCACCCCCGGCACGAAGCCCGCCGGGCTCTCCGCGTCGTCACCGAGATCGGCCGCTCGCAGGCGACCCCGCTCCGACCGGGTCGCCCCGGCCGATCGGGATGTCTAGCTCGTCGTCGTCGTGGTCGACACCGAGCTCGTGCCCGCCGAGGGGTAGATGCTCGGGTCGTAATAGGCCGTCGCCGTGATGGCGAACGTGTACGGGGCGGTCGAGGGCAGGAGGACGTTCCCTCCTTGGCGGCTCGGCGTGGGGGCGATCGAGTCGACCGTGACGAGCCGCGGCATGAGGGTCGCGTTGTAGAGACCCTGCAAGAAGGCGACACAGCTCTGACGCGATCCCGCAATGTTCATGGTGAGGGGGATCGTGCTGAGGGGCGTGCCCACCACGACCGTGTCGTCCGAGAGGCTCGTCAGCTTGACGTTCGTGGTGTTGGCGAGGTTGGCGATCTCCGTCGTGAGCTGTGGCGCCTCCGGGATCGGCGGCACGGCGGCGGCGAACGTGGCCAGGTAACCGGCGTACAGCTTCGCCTTGGCCGCTTGGTTCTGGTCCTCGATGAGCTGACTCTTCAGAGTCTGAAGCGTCGTGTTGTACTGCGCCTGCTGGCTCTGGGCCGTCGAGAGCTTGGTCCCCTCCGGTTGCATCCAGAGGAACCACCACAGGACGGCGACGAGGATAACGACGGCGACCGTGATGAGCACGACCGGTCGCTTCAGTGCGTTGAGGTTGATCGACTGGAAGTTCATCGTCCGAGCACCTCGAACTGCGTCGCTCGCGACGACTGGATCGTACCCAGCACGCCGAGCGTGGCGCTGAACGTCACGGCACCCCCGGCCGTCTCCGAGAAGGGGCTGAAGGTCACCACCTGGAGGGCGTTCGACTTCGCCAGCTGGTTGGTCCAGAGGCTGAAGTACGCATAAGCACAGTTCGGCACCTGACCCCTGCGCACGACGACGCAGCCTTTCGAAGCGGTGATGTCGACGGCGACGGTCGAAATCTCGGTCTGCGATCTCGGCACGGGAGCCGTTGAGGTCGTGGCGGGCGGCGCCGGCACGTTCGTCCCCGTGAACGACGTCACGATGCCGCCCGCCGGCGTGTTGGCGGCCACCTTGGCGAGAACCGCCGGCCAGTTCACCTCGTCGGCGACGACCGGCGTGAGCACCGATTGGTCAGTGCTCACCTCCTGGAACTTCGCCTCTTCGAGGTCGTAGCGGCTGATCTGCAGCCGCGTACTGGCGATCTGACTCTGCAGGGACGCCACCTGGTTCTGGGCACGGTGGACGGACAAGTACCGGAGGACGCCGCCGCCGATGAGGGCGAGCACGATGAGGACGGCGACGCCGATGAGGACGCGGTCCGCCCGAGCCTGCTTGCGCCGCTCGAGGACCTCGGGCGGCATGAGGTCGAGCTGCTTGACGCCGGCCGGCTCCGGCAGCGCCAGGCCGATGGCGACGGCGCAGAGCGGATCCCTGCTGGCGATCTCCTCGGGGGACAGGGAGGTCTCGACCCGGGAGAGTGCACTTCCCCGCACGACGTGTGCCCGCAGGTTCTGCTGCAACCGCTCCAGCAGCCCGGACAGCCTGGAGCCGCCACCGGTGAGCGTGACGCGACGGATCTCGGAGCGTCCCGGCAGCGTCGAGTAGTAGTCGATCGAGCTGCGGATCTCGGCGATGAGCGAGGTGGCCGCCTCGTTGGCGGCGGCGGCGGCAGCTCGGATGTGCGGTCCCGACTGGTCGAGGTTGCGCTTGGTCGTCTCGGCGTCGTCGATGGGAAGGTCAAGGGCGCCGGCGATGGCGGCCGTGATGGTGTCGCCGCCTTCGGCGATCGTGCGCACGAAGTGAGGGACGCCCTCCTCGTGCACGATGACCGTCGTGAGGCCGGCACCGATCGAGACGATGGCCTCGGGCCCGCCCGCCGGAGCGGACCGGTCGTAGAGGGCACGGATGAGCGCCGTCGAGGTCAGGTCGATGCTGAGGGCGGTGAGGCCCGCTGCCTCCACCGCCTCGAGCAGGGGGTCGATGAGGTCGCGGTGTGCGGCGGCCAGCAGCACGCGGCGGATCGGGACGCCCTCGGGGCTCGTCAGCTCTTCGAGAGGACGCGCCGACATGACCGTCTTCTCGATGGGGAAGGGGATGACGTCGAGCGCCTGCAGGCGGACGGCGGCGTCCAGCTCATTGTCGGGCACGTGCGGCATGTCGAGCTCGCGGGTGATGGCTCGCAGACCGGCGATGCCGAGGTGGACTTCCTTCGCCGAGAAGTTGCCCTCCGTGATGCAGCGCTGGATGGCGTTCACGACGGCCGCTACGTCGGCGATGGCACCGTCGACGACGGCTCGCGGTGGGAGGCGGACCTGGCCGAGGTTCACGAGCTTGGCCCGCCCGCCGCTCAGGTTCAGCTCGGCAATGCGAACCGCGCTGTTACTGATCTCCAGGCCAACTCGTTTGGACGCTCCTGGCGCCATTATGAACTCCTGTCTTCCCTCGCAACCACCGGGAGCGATCTTCGAGTGGTCGTCACCAGGCAGTCTGAATCACTGAAATGCAGCTCAACTGTATATCGGCCGGTCGACGCCGAAGGTGTAGCGGTGATCTCGACGAATCTGCACCAACCGTTTGCTCTAGGCGTTGTTGCCTTGCTTCTGGATGATCGTGTAGATGTCGAACATCGGGAGGTACATGGAGACGACGATGAAGCCGATGGCACATCCCATCGTGACGATCAGCAGCGGCTCGAGGACGGACGTGAGACTCGAGATCGTGGCGTCGACCTCGTTGTCATAGAACTGGGCCACCTTGTCGAGCATGGAGTCGAGCGAGCCGGATTCCTCACCGGTCTCGATCATCTGCGTCACCATCACGGGCATGACGTCGTACATGGCGAGCGTCGATGACAGGCTCTGACCGGCCCGAACTCCGTCCTGGGCTCCTCGTACGGCGTCGGCGACGAGTTGGTTGCCGGAGTTGGCAGCCACGATGTCGAGAGCCTCGATGATGGGGACACCTGCTGTCAGGAGCGAGGCGAGGGTGCTCGTGAAACGCGTGAGGGCGACCTTGTGGACGAGCGGCCCGAAGACGGGTGGCTTCAGCTTGAGCCGGTCCCACGTCTCCCGCCCGCTCGGCGTGGAGATCCATTTCCGTCCGGCGATGATGATGGCGATGATGGCTCCCACGACGACGAGGAGGTAGACGCTCGCCACGACGTTGGAGATGGTGATGACGATCCGCGTCGGGAGCGGGAGGGTGGCGTGCAGGCTCGCGAACAGCCGCTTGAAGATCGGTACGACGAAGATCATGAGCGCCGTGACGATGACGACGACGAGGCAGGAGACGATGGCGGGGTAGGCCATGGCGGAACGGACCTTCGAGCGCAGCTCCACCTGCTTCTCGAGCGTCGTCGACAGCTTCAGGAGGACGAGGTCGAGCGAGCCGCCCACCTCACCTGCTCGTACCATCGAGATGTAGAGCGGGGGGAAGATCTTGGGGAGCTTCTCGAGGGCGGCGGAGAGCAACGAGCCCTGCTCCACGTCCGCACGTACCTGCATCATGGCTTCTCGGAGGGGCTTCGACTCGATCTGGTCGGACAGCACGCTCAGGGCGCGTACGAGCGTCAGGCCGGAGGAGACCATGGTGGCGAGCTGCCGGCTCATGAGAGCGACTTCCTTGAGCTTCACGCGATCGGTGAGCCCGGGGATGTTGATCTCTGCCTTCAGGTTGAGGCCCCGCACGGGCTTGATCTCGACCGGTGCGAAGCCCATGTCCCGCAGCCTGGCGGCGACGAGCGCGAGGTTGTCCCCGTCGAGCTGACCGGAGACGAGCCTGCCGTTGCGGTCCCGCACCTTGTAGTCGAATGTGGATGTTGCCATCAGTTCGCCTTTTCGTTCGGAAGAGCGGTCGTCAACCCTTGAGGTGGTCGCGCAGCTCTGACGGGTCGTGGCAGCGGTCGAAGGCGACCGCCTCGGTGATCCGGCCGGCCTTCACGGCGCGGGCGAGCCCTTGGTCCATCGTCTGCATGCCCATGGCGCCGCCGGTCTGCATGAGCGAGTAGATCTGGTGCGTCTTGGCGGAGCGGATCAGGTTCCTGATGGCCGGGCTGCAGACCATCACCTCGGCTACGGGTACTCGGCCGAGGCCGGTGGAGCTGATGATCAGCTGCTGCGTCACGACGGCTTCGAGGGAACCGGCGAGCTGGATGCGCACCTGGTCCTGCTGCGCCGTCGGGAAGACGTCGATGATGCGGTCGACCGTCTGGGGGGCGTCCTGCGTGTGCAGGGTGGCGAACACGAGGTGGCCGGTCTCGGCGGCGGTGAGCGCCGTGGAGATCGTCTCGATGTCGCGCATCTCGCCGACGAGGATGACGTCAGGGTCCTGGCGAAGGACGTGACGGAGTGCTTCGGAGAACGACTCGGTGTCGGAGCCGACCTCGCGCTGGTTGACGATGGCGCGCTGGTGGGTGTGGAGGAACTCGATCGGGTCCTCCACCGTCATGATGTGGAGCGGCTTCGTCCGGTTGATGATGTTGACGAGGGCCGCCAGGCTCGTCGACTTGCCCGAACCGGTCGGCCCGGTGACGAGGACGAGACCTCTCCGCAGCTCCGCGAAGGAGGCGACCACGTCGGGGAGCCCGAGCGACTCGAAGCTCGGGATCTCGTGGGGGATGGCACGAAGGACGGCGCCGACGGAGCCGCGCTGCTGGAAGACGTTCACACGGAACCGGCCGACGCCATGGATCATGTGGGAGGCGTCCAGCTCCTTCGTGGCTTCGAAACGCTCCCGGAGGTTCTGCGTGAGGACGCGGTAGACCATTTCCCGGATCTGCTCGTTGTCGAGCCGTGCGATGCCTTCGATGGGACGCAGCGAACCGTCGATGCGGATACACGGAGGCAGCTGGTTGGCGAGATGGAGGTCAGAGGCTCCGTTCTCGACGGCATAGCTCAGGAGGTCGTCGAGGTCGAGCGTTGTCGGTCCGCCGTTGCTGACGCTCGGCGCAGGGTCGAAGTCGAGGTCGCCGAAATCGCCCAGCGAGTCGACGCCGGCGCCCACGAGGGCGGGTGAGCGCGCCGGTACGGCGGCGCCGGGGGGCGGAGGAGGTGGCGGCAGGGGCTCGCCGAACGCTCCTGGCATGTCGAGGGGCATGGGCGGCGGGGGAGGCCCCGTCATGGCCGACGGTGGCGGCGGGGGCGGGAGCGGTGTACCCGATCCCTGTGTCCCGCCACGGTGTCCTGCCGGTCCTCCCAGTCCGAACTCGTCGTCAGGAAAGCCGTTCGATCCTGTGCGCACTCCATCCTCCTCGCTGATGGTGCTTCCCGCCTGATGCGCGCCGGCACCTGACTGCATCGCCGTGGTGCCGAGACGAGGATACACCGCCTCCATGATCCTCTCGATCCCGTTGGGATCGGCGAGCACGCAAGCCGTGATCTGGCACTCGAGGAAATCGGAGAGACGGCGGATGTCGTCGTCGGCAAGGGGTTCGGCACACGCCAGCGTGAGGCTGTTGCCGTCGAGCCGGTAGCCGATGGCGCCGACGTCGCGGGCCAGCACCTCGGGCACGAGTTTGAAGGCCTCGCCCATGGGCCTGTCCTCGAAGATGTCGACGGCGGGAACGCCCGACAAGGACGAGAGAGTGCTGAGGGGGACACGGGGGTCGAGCACGCCTCGCTGCGCCAGGACGACGGCGACCGGGCGCCGGCGGTCCGCCGACTCCTGCAGGGCGCTCTCGCCCACTTCGGCCGAGATCGTGCTGTCGGCCGTGAGCGCCGCTACGAGGCGCCGCGACCACTCCGACGGAGAACGTGAACCAGAGATGCTCATGCCACCACCCGCATTACTTCCTCGAGGCTCGTGAGTCCGAGCGCTGCCTTCCGGAGACCGTCATGGCGGAGCGGGACCATTCCCTGCGCGACGGCGATCCGCTGGATGTCGTCGACGGAGTTGCTGTGAATGACGGCACGCTCTATTTCTTCGGACACGATGAGCAGTTCCTGAAGTGCGATCCGTCCGCGGTAGCCGGTGCGGCTGCATGCCTGGCAGCCGACGGCGCGGCGGAAGCGGGCGCCCGGAGCCGGCGCGTCGGCCTCCTCCCAGCCGAAGATGGCCAGCTCCTCCTCGGTGGGCTCGTGCGGCTCGTTGCAGTTCTCGCACAGCTGGCGGGCGAGTCGTTGCGCCACCACGCAGTCGAGGGAGGAGGCGACGAGGAATGGCTCCACACCCATCTCGACGAGGCGCATGGGCGTTCCGGCGGCGTCGTTCGTGTGCAAGCTCGAGAGCACGAGGTGACCGGTGATGGCCGCCTCGACGGCGATGACGGCCGTCTCCCGGTCACGGATCTCGCCGACGAGAACGATGTCGGGGTCGGAGCGCAGGATGGAGCGGAGCGCGCCGGCGAAGGTGAGCCCGGCCTTGTTGTTCACCTGCACCTGGTTCACGCCGGGAAGCTGGTACTCGACCGGATCCTCGACGGTGATGAGGTTGCGCTCCGGGGTGTTGAGGACGTTCAAGGTGGCGTACAGGGTGGTCGACTTGCCGGATCCGGTCGGCCCCGTGACGAGGATCGTGCCATAGGGCTTGCGGTAGGACTCCTTGTAGCGCGCATGCACCTCGGGCAGGAAACCCAGATCGCCGAGGTCCAACATGGCGTTGGACTTGTCCAGGATTCGCATCACGACCTTCTCACCGTGGACGGTGGGAAGCGTCGCCACGCGAAGGTCGACCTCGCGGGCTCCGGCATTGAGGGAGATGCGGCCGTCCTGCGGGACGCGGTGCTCGGCGATGTCGAGCTCCGCCATGACCTTCAGCCGCGTCGTGACGCCTCCCTGGATCGCCTTCGGCGAGCGGGTGATGTCGTGCAGCACGCCGTCGATGCGGAACCGCACGCGCAGGTCGTCGGCGGTCGGCTCGATGTGGACGTCGGAGGCCCGCTCCTGCAGCGCCTGGCGCAGGATGAGGTTGACGTACTTCACGATGGGGGCGTCGTCGGTGACGGCGTGGAGATCCGTCAGCTCCATCTTGTCGGTGGCGAAGTCGGGACGCTGCTGGATGGCGGCCCGCGTGGCGGCGTCGCTCGCCTCCTTGTCGTGCCGGTACATCCGCGAGATGTAGTCGGTGATCTGGCGCGGGCTCGAGACGACCGTGACGATGTCGCGACCGAGCACCGTGCGCAGGTCGTCCATGGCGAAGACGTTGGACGGGTTGGCCATGGCGATGATGGGCACACCGTTTCGGTAGCCGATCGCCAGGATCTGATGCCGCTTCGCCATCGCCTCGGGGAGGGACTGCACCGCCTTCAGATCCATGGCGAAGTCGTTGAGGTCGACGAACTCGAGCCCACTCTCCTCCGCCATGGCGCGGATGAGGTCTTCCTCCGTGACGAGCCCGAGCTCGGAGAGGATCTCGCCGAGCTTTCGACCCGTGGCGGCCGCCTCGCGAAGGGCGGCCTGCATCTCTTCTGGCGTCACCTGTCCGGACTCGACGAGGAGCTTCGACAGCACCGGCTCGCCGCGGTCCTGGGCGGGGGTGGACGGGGCCGCTGCCGGCTCGTCCTCGTCCGGCGGCAGGAACTCCGGCGGTCGCTGGCTCGCCGGCGGCTCGTGCCGGCTTCGCCTCGACGAGGAGGGCATCGGCGTGGGCGCCTTGGCGGTGTGAGGCGTCGCCGGCGCCGGCGGGGCGGCAGCCGCCGGAGCAGCCGCAGGAGCCGCCGGGGCAGGTGCAGGAGGGGCGGCCGCCGGTGGGGCAGCCGCCGCGGGCGGTGGCGGCGGGGGTGGCGGTGCGGCCGCGACGGCCGGCTCGGACGCCTTGGCGGCTCGGGCGGTGGCCGCAGGAGGCGCCACAGCCGAAGGCGCCGCGGCTTCCGGCGTCTCGCCGGCGGGCTCCGTGTCGTCCGGCGGGCTCGTCGCTTCGGCGGCAGCCACCGCCTCGGCCGGCTCGGTCTCGGCCTCCACCTCGGGCGCCGCCGCTGGGGCGGCCGCCGCCGCCGGCTCGGGCGCCGCAAGGGCTTCGGATGCTGCGTCCGCCGGGGCGTTGCGGGCGCCTCCCTGGGTGTACATGCGCTCGATGTAGGCGTCGATCTGCGAGCTGCAGGCCACGACGGCATGGATGTCCCGGCCGACGACGGTCTTGATGTCGTCCATGGCGAGCACGTTGTCCGGGGTGCCGACGGCGATGACCGGCGTGCCGTACTTCCAGCCGACGGCGAGGGCGTGGTGCCGGCGGGCGAGCTGCTCGGGCAGCAGTGAGGCGGCGGCGGCGTTGAGCGGGTAGCGGTCGAGGTCGACGTACTCGAGCCCGACCTCCCGGGCGAGCGCTCGCGCCTCGTCGATCTCGTTCTTCGACGGAGCGACGCGGGTACCCCGCGTCTCGGTCGTGCTCATGGTCGCCTCCCCACGTCAGGGTGCCGGCCGCGCCGGGCGGCGGTATTCACAGCGACGACGCCGCACACCAGATTGCCCACCGGACCTCCCCTCGACTTGTTGGGTCGCGCGCTCAGAGCGTTCGAACCGCCACCCATTGTACGCTAAACATCGGCATCGTGTCCCACACGAGTGACAAAATTGTAACTTGCGCCACATTGACAACGCGGAACCGCCCCCGGTGGGAGCAGCTGTGACGGCTGCCGACCATCGGCGCCGACCGCCCGAGGACGGAGAGATGCGGTGAGCGTGAACGACCCCCACCTCCTCGCCGGCGTCGTGGCGGCTGTCTTCGGGCTGCTCATCGGGTCCTTCGCCGGCGTCGTGGCGGACCGGGTCCCCCGTAAGGAATCGGTCGTCCGCCCCCCCTCGCACTGCACGTCGTGTGCAGCACCGCTGCGCACGATCGACAACGTACCCGTCGTCTCGTACCTCCTCCTCGGTGGGAAGTGCCACGCGTGCGGCGTACGAATCCCGCCCCGGGACCTATACGTGGAACTGACGACGGCGGTCCTCTTCGCCGGCATGGCCTGGCGCCTCCCGACCTTCTGGGCGTTGCCAGCCTACTCGCTCCTGGCAGCCGGGCTCGTAGCCTTGTCGGCCATCGACTTCCAGCACCGGTTGCTGCCGCGCCCGGTGCTGTACGTGACGGCGGCGATCTTCGCCGTGCTCGTCGTCGCCGCCTCGTGGCCGTCTCACCGCTTCGGCCACCTGACGGACGCCCTCATCGGGGCGGGGGCCTGCTTCGTCGTCTTTCTCGCCATCTGGTTCGTGTCGCCGAAGGCGATGGGCTTCGGCGACGTCCGGCTGGCAGCACTCTGTGGTGCCGCATTGGGATGGATCAGCCTCCCCAGCATTGCCGTCGGCATGGTGGCCGCCTTCATCCTCGCCGGAATCCCGGCCGTGGCGATGCTGGCGCGGGGAAAGGCCGACCGGAAGACGGCGCTCGCCTTCGGGCCCTACCTTGCGCTCGGGACGATGGTGGCCGTCTGCTTCGGGCCTGCCATCGCCCACGCCTGGGTGAACGTCTGAGGACCCCGGCGCCGGCGCTCAGCGGGCGGCGCTCGGGACGAGGCCGCGCTGTTGCAGCGCCACCCGCAGGTCGTGCGGGTTGGAGGAAGCCTGTGTGGCCGCCCGCAAGTCGATGACGCCCTGCTCGAGCAGGTTCACGAGCGCCTGGTCGAAGGTCTGCATGCCGTAGTACTCGCCCTCGCGGATGACCTGGAGGATGTCCGTGCCGCGGGCCGGGTCGATGATCGTCTGCTGGATGCGGCCGTTCACGATCATGATCTCGAGGGCCGGGACTCGGCCGGAGCCGTCCGTCGTCGGCACGAGCCGCTGGCAGATGGTGCCCTTCAGGGCACCGGCGAGCGTGATGCGGGCCTGCCGCTGCTGGTTCGGCGGGAAGAAGTCCACGACGCGGTTGACGGTCTCGACGGCGTCCACGGTGTGGAGCGTCGAGAGGACGAGGTGCCCCGTCTCTGCCGCCGAGAGAGCGGTCGCCACCGTCTCGGAGTCGCGCATCTCGCCCACGAGGATGACGTCGGGGTCCTCCCGCAGTGCGGAGCGCAGGGCGATGAGGAAGCCCTCGGTGTCGAAGCCGACCTCCCGCTGACTGATGGCCGCCACCTCGTCCCGGTGGAGAACCTCGATCGGGTCTTCGATCGTGACGATGTGGCACTCCCGCGTGCGATTGATGTGGTCGATCATGGCGGCGAGCGTCGTCGTCTTGCCGGAGCCCGTCGGGCCGGTCACGAGCACGAGACCTCGCTGCTCGTCGGCGAGCCGACGGACCGACTCGGGAAGGCCGAGCTCCTCGAAGGAGCGGGCGCTCGAGCGCACGAGGCGGAAGACGATCCCGATCGAGCCGCGCTGGCGGTAGGCGTTCACACGGAAGCGGCCGAGCCCCATGATGGCGTAGGCAAAGTCCGCCTCATAGGTTTTTTCAAAGCCCTGCCAAATCCTCTCCGGCATGATCTCCTTGGCGATGCCCTCGAGCTCGGCAGGCTGTGGCCCCACCTCGTCGGTGAGCCGGATCAGGTCACCGTGCACCCGGATGCGCGGGACCGAGCCGACCTTCAGGTGGAGGTCGGAGCCGTCCGAGTCGGCGAGCCGCCGCAGCAGCCGGTCGAGGTCTCCTCGGTTCATCGGGCAGCATCGTCGCGCAGGGCGACGCACGTGGCAATCGACTGCATGCATCCATTCTGGCACATTACGTGGCGTCTCCGTTACGCTCTGTGGTGATGGAGAGGAAACCGCCACGGTGCGCGCGCAACGACGGCTGTCGCGGCACCGGCGGGGGCTCGTGAGCAGGGATCCGTCAAGGGGGTGAGCGGGATGGAACGAACGTGGAGGTGGCCGCTACGGCGTCCGTCCGTGGCGAGCTCGGCGAACGACCTCTCCGGGGTCACGGAGCTCGACCTCATCGAGGTGACGTTGCTCCGGGCGACCCCCGGGGCGGCAGTGGAGATACCGCATCTGGGGCTCGGTTTCGCCGAACGTGGCGTCACGGTGCGCAGGCGGGACGGCACCATGGTCGCCCTCATCCCGTGGGCGGCCATCGTTCGGCTGTCGATCGAGCGCCTCGGGCACCGACCTCACCAGCTCAGCACGAACGTCCGGCTCGAGCTCGAGAGCACGCGAGGGCTCCACCGCTTCGTTGTGCCGAACGTGCAGCCGGAGGCGCTGAGGGGCTCCCTCAAGGCCCTCTCGGGCCGCTACGGACGGGACGAGCACGTGCTGGCAGCGTCGTCGCGGCGCTAGTTCCAGCCGTGGGGTGTCCAGGGCCGCTTGCCTTCGATCGTCATCGGATCGGAACACAGATGTGCACAGATCCTCAGGCAACAACGGCATGATCGTCCCGTGGGCGATCGTCCCATCAGCGGTGACGTCCAGGTGACCCGACGTGCTGAGCGGGGACGTGGAATACTCGTGACCGCGACCGGATCGGAGGCCGACACCATGCAGAGCGCCGACGCACAGCAGAGCGGCTTCCTCGTCGTGGACTCGTGTCACAGCACCTGGCTCTTCGACGAGTCGGCTCATCGTTTCCGCCGCATCCTGAAGGGCCTCGACGTCGACCCGACGTTGGCGGCGACAGACTGGCGCCCTTACTCACGGCTCGAGTTCGCCGAGGAGTCGGATGCCTTCGTGGTCCTCTTGAACGAGGCCGGCACGCGTCGCATCCGCTCCTGGCGCCATGTCGACGGCTGCGAGCAGTGCGAGGGCGAGCAGACGACGGAACTGTCGGTGGAGGATATCCGCCGATTCGCGCACGCTTGAGCGAGGACACGGCGCAGCAGGCCGAAGCGGTCGCCACCCCTGAGCTCGCCGCTGAAGCGGAGAACGTCGAGGTCGTCGACGCCGTCGAGCATCCAGCCAAGGTCCTCCGCATCGGCTCGATGATCAAGCAGCTCCTCGACGAGGTCCGGCAGGCGCCCCTCGACTCTGCCAGCCGGGCGCGCATGAAGGACATCTACGAGACGTCCGTACGCGAGCTGGCGACCGGGCTCTCACCCGACCTGGCCTCCGAGCTCGATCGCCTCGCTCTGCCCTTTGACTCCGCCATCCCGAGCGAGGCCGAGCTGCGCGTCGCCCAGGCGCAGCTCGTCGGCTGGCTGGAGGGCCTCTTCCACGGCATCCAGGCGACCTTGTTCGCACAGCAGATGGCGGCCCGCAGCCAACTCGAAGAGATGCGGCAGCGGTCCCTCGGCCCCGGCAACCCCGAACAGCCGACCCGCACCGGCTCCTACCTCTGATCGCAGGCTCGCGCCCGCCTCCTCGCCCCGCCCAGGCCGCCGGCACGCGGTGCCTCCTGCTCGCGATCTTCTTGCGCCCTGACCACACGGCACCCTCGGGCGCGCCGGTCGCCACCGCGCTATCGTCGGCGGGAGGCCGAATGACAAGCGTGTAACTCGTCCACAGCAGGGGACAAACCTTGTGGACAAGGGGTGATCGAGCGTGGATGTCGAGACGAGAAGGGCGTCCTTCGCCCATCTCCACACGCATACCGAGTACTCGATGCTCGATGGTGCCTCGCGGATTCGCGACGTCGTTGCGGCGGCTGCCGCTGATGGCCAGCCGGCGCTTGCCATCACCGACCACGGCAACATGTACGGCGTCCTCGACTTCTACAAGGAGTGCCGCAAGCAGGGACTCACCCCCATCATCGGGACGGAGGCCTACATGGCGGCCTCGTCCCGGCACGAGCGCCCGGTGCGGCGAGGGCGCATGGACGACACAGGCGGCGACGACGCCCGTGGCGAGAAGCTCTACTACCACCTCACCCTCCTGGCCGAGACGACGGCCGGCTACCGCAACCTCGTCAAGCTGTCCTCGGCGGCGTACCTGGAGGGCTACTACTACAAGCCGCGGGTCGACTGGGAGCTCCTCGAGGCCCACCACGACGGCCTCATCGCCACGACAGGATGCCTGGGCGGGGTCGTCCTGCAGGCCCTCCTCAACGGCGACGCCGCCAAAGGTCGGGAGCTCGCCGCCCGCCTGCAGGACATCTTCGGCCGTGAGCAGCTGTTCGTGGAGCTGCAGGACCACGGCCTCGCCGACCAGCGGCGCACCAACCCGATGCTCGTGGAGATCGCCCGCGCCATCGGTGCGCCCCTCGTGGCGACGAACGACAGCCACTACTGCCGGCGCAGCGACGCGGAGGCCCACGACGCCCTCCTGTGCGTGCAGACCGGAGCGGCCCGTGACGACCCGAACCGGTTCAAGTTCGAGGGCACCGAGCACTACCTGAAGTCCGCCGCCGAGATGCGGGAGCTGTTCTCCGAGATGCCGGAGGCCTGCGACAACACGCTGTGGATCGCCGAGCGAGCCGCCGTCGAGATCGAGCTCGGCCGGCCGAGCCTCCCGAAGTTCCCGCTGCCCGACCAGTTTGCCTCGGTAGGCGCCTCCTACGAGGAGTCGGCCGCCGCCTACCTGCGCCACCTCACCTACGAGGGCGCCCACGGCCGCTACGGCGAGGTGCTGCCCGCTGCCGTCCTCGAGCGCCTGGAGTTCGAGCTGAAGGTCATCTCGGACATGGGTTTCGCCGCCTACTTCCTCGTCGTCTGGGACCTCATCGCCTACGCCCGTTCGCACGGGATCCGCGTCGGCCCGGGCCGCGGTTCGGCCGCCGGCTGTTGCGTCGCCTACTGCCTGCGCATCGTCGACCTCGATCCCATCCGCTACGACCTGCTGTTCGAGCGCTTCCTCAACCCAGGCCGCAAGCAGATGCCGGATATCGACATGGACTTCGACGAGCGCCGCCGGGGCGAGATGATCCGCTACGCCGCCGAGCGCTACGGCGCCGACCATGTTGCCCAGATCATCACGTTCTCCACGATCAAGGCCCGGGCGGCCGTCCGGGACGCCGCTCGCGTGCTCGGCAAGCCCTACGTCGTCGGCGACCGCATCGCCAAGGCGATGCCCCCGCTCGTCATGGGACGGGACACGCCCCTTGCGGCCTGCCTCGAGAGGCTGGAGGGACACGAGGACGGCTACACCTCGGCGAAGGATTTGCGCGATCTCTACGAGATGGACCCCGAAGCAAAGCAGGTCATCGACGTCGCCAAGGGGCTCGAGAACCTCCGCCGCCAGGACGGCATCCACGCCGCCGCCGTCGTCATCACCGACGAGCCGCTCACCGAGTACCTGCCCGTGCAGCGCAAGCCGGAGCCCGGGCAGGATCCCGGCCAAGCCCCCATCGTCACGCAGTACGAGATGCACGGCGTGGAGGACCTCGGCCTCCTCAAGATGGACTTCCTCGGCCTGCGCAACCTCTCGGTCATCGAGACGGCCCTCGACCTCATCGCCGAGAACACGGGCTCGCGGCCCGACATCGACGCCGTCGCCCTCGACGACGAGGCGACCTTCGAGATGCTGCGCCGTGCCGAGACGATCGGTGTCTTCCAGCTCGAAGGTGGCGCCATGCGCCAGACGCTTCGCTCACTCGCTCCGACGTCCTTCGACGACGTGGCCGCCCTCGTCGCTCTCTACCGACCGGGCCCGATGGCCGCCAACATGCACCGTGACTATCCCGAGCTGAAGAACCATCGCAAGGCGCTCACCTACCTGCACCCCGACCTCGAGCCCATCCTCGGCGACACCTACGGCCTCATGCTGTACCAGGAGTCGGTGATGCGGGTGGCTCAGCACTTCGCCGGCTACAGCCTCGAAGAGGCGGACAACCTCCGAAAGGCCTGCGGCAAGAAGATCCGCTCCCTCATCGCCGCCGAACGCGGGAAGTTCGTGGCCGGCTGCGTCACCCAGGGCTACGAGGAGAAGATCGGTACCGAGCTCTTCGACATCATCGAGCCGTTCGCCGACTACGCCTTCAACAAGGCGCACTCCTACGGCTACGGGCTCGTCGCCTACCAGACGGCCTGGTTGAAGGCGAACCATCCCGTCGAGTACCTCGCCGCCCTCCTCTCCTCGGTGAAGGACGACAAGGACAAGACGGCCGTCTACCTCTCCGAGTGCCGCACCCTCGGCATCGAAGTGCGCGTGCCGGACATCAACACATCGGTGTCGCAGTTCTCGGCCCTGGCGGCCGACCGCGTCATCGTCTTCGGCCTCTCCGCCGTTCGCAACGTCGGGGAGGCCATCGTCGAGCTCGTCGTCGCCGAGCGGGACGCCAACGGTCCCTTCGCCGACTTCTACGACTTCTGCAAGCGGGTGGACCCGAGCGCCCTCAACAAGCGGGCCGTCGAGTCGCTCGCCAAGGCGGGCGCCTTCGACTCCTGCGGCCACCCCCGCCAGGGCCTCTGCCTCGTCTTCGAGGACATCGTCGACCGCACGCTGGCCCGCCGGCGCGAAGAGGACCTCGGCATCTCGACCCTGTTCTCCCTCCTCGAGGAGGAGGACGCCGCCTCCGGCACCCCGAGCTTCGACGACGTGCGCGTCCCCATCCCCGAGACCGAGTTCGGCAAGAACGACCGCCTTGCCTTCGAGAAGGAGATGCTCGGCCTCTACGTGAGCGACCACCCGTTGCGCGGCCTCGAGGCCGCCCTCCAACGGGTTGCACCGCACTCGATCCGCGACCTCCTCGACAACGAAGCCGCCCCGACCGGGGCGTCGATGGACGGGGGACCGGTGACGGTGGGTTTCGTCACGACCGGCGGAGTCGTCACGACCCTCTCCCGCCGCTACACGCGGCGAGGCGATCTGATGGCGACCTTCGTGCTGGAGGACCTCGACGCCGCCATCGAGGTCATGATGTTCCCGAAGACGATGATCGAGTACGGGGGGCTCCTCGAGGAGGACTCCATCGTCGTGGTGAGGGGCCGCATCGACAACCGCGACGAACAGCCGAAGCTCGTCGCCTCCGAGGTCAGCCGTCCGATCCTCGTCTCCGCCGACCCGGGGTCGCCCATCGAGGTGACGCTGCCCGTCTACCAGCTCACCGACTCGATGGTGCAGCGCCTCCGCGAGCTCGTGGCGGAGCACCCCGGCCGCTCGCCCGTGCACGTGAAGCTCGGCGACAAGGTGCTCCGGCTCCCTCCCCAGTTCAACGTCGACCCCCGTGGGGGGTTCATGGGGGCGGTGAAGGAGCTGTTCGGCACCCGCGCGGTGCTCTCCTGAGGCCGATCTGCACGAATTGGCCCCTCGCTTGGCAGGGCGCTTCGGCAATCCCGTAGACTGTGAGGAGTCCGGGGGGGTGAACACCGAATCCCTTCCGGGCCCCGGCGGGGCGGCGCCCTCGAGCGCATCGGCGCACGAGTGGCCGACGTCCCCGTAGGGCCGTTGGTTCAGGCGCGACGTACGGGAGCACGACGAGGATATGACGAACGCCCTCGAGGTCGTCACGAAGGATTGCACGGCGCTCACGGACTCGGAGCTGTCCGAGATGGCGGATCTCTCCGCCGGCTCACGGGCTCCCTGGGAGGTCGGCTTCCTGTCCAAGCAGCGTGAGGAGTGGGTGCTCGTCACCCATGTACGGGAGGACGGCAAGCTGCGCGGCTATTCCCTCTCCACCTTGGAGCGGATCGGCGGCACTCCCAGCCTGCTCGTAGGCCTCGCCGCCTTCACGCGGACCCGCTCGGCGGGGCCGGCGCTCGATGCCGTGATGCGCGACCTCTACCGGCGCTCCGTCCTCGCTTTCCCGGACGAGGACGTGCTGGTGGGCACGCGTTTCGCCCGGCCCTCCGGCTACGCCGCCTTCGCAGGACTGGAGGACATCGTCCCCCGCCCCGAGCACAAGGCGAGCGGCGAGGAGCGGGCCTGGGGCCGCCGCCTGGCGAAGCGGTTCGGCGCCGAGAACCATCTGGACGACCGCAGCGCCGTCATCCGGGGCGACGGCGACCTCAGCGGTCTGCTCGACTTCGACCCGAGCAAGCCCGTGCGGGTAGCCGCCGGCTACGAGGCGTGCTTCGAGCCCCTCGACGAGCCTCGGCACGACACGATCGTGGCTTTCGGCTGGGCGATGGCGGAGGCGCTGGCGGCGGGGTCGCTCCCGAGCTGAGCATGGTCGGTCCCTCGCGCGAGCGGGGCCGAGGCACACTGAGGCGGGGCAGGTCCATCCACCTTTGCAGTCGCGGTCCGGGCAACACTGTCAGGTCGTGACGACCTCGTGAAGCTCGCGCTCGTGCTCGGGGCTGGTGGCCTCGTGGGCATCGCCCATCACGCCGGTGTCGTCTGCGCCCTCGCCGACGAGCTCGGATTCGACGAGGAGCACGCCGATCTCGTCATCGGGACGTCGGCGGGCAGCGCCATCGCCGCCTACCTGCGGAGCGGGTGGTCTCCGGAGGCGCTGCTCGCCCGCACGGCCGACCTGCACGAGGCGGCGCCCGGCCCGATCGGGGGCGGGCCGCTCGATCTCCTCCGCCACGGCATCGGGTCCGCCTACGTCGTCGCCCGAGCCACCGTGCGGGTCCCCTCGCTGCTCTCGCTGCCGCCGATGCCGCTGCTGCGGCGGGCCTTCCCGGCCGGCGTCGCCACGATGGGCAAGGGTCCGAGCATCCTCGAGCGTGAGCTCCCGAGGACGTGGCCCGAGCGCCCGCTCTGGCTCGCCACCTACGACCTCGTGAGCCGCCGGCGCGTGGTGCTCGGGCGCGCCGGTGAGCCGTACGTGGCGATGTCGACGGCCGTGCGGGCTTCCTGCGCCATCCCGGGCGTCTACCCGCCGGTGCGGGCGGCCGACGGCGTCCTCGTCGACGGCGGGGCGTGGTCGCTCACGAACCTCGACCTCGCGAGCCTCGCCGGCTGCGACACGGTGCTGTGCGTGGCGCCCATGTCCTTCGATCCCGCCCGCCCACCCGAGCCGCGCGACCGCGTCATCCGTGAAGTGTCGACCCGGGCGCTCGTGCGGGCGACGGACCGGCTGAGCCGGCAGGGCATTCGGGTGGTCACCCTCGCCCCCGGGCCGCGGGAGGTGGCGGCGCAGGGCATGAACCTCATGCGCTCGAACGGGCTGGAGGACGTCGCCGACGTCGCCTACGGGGAGACGGTGGCACACCTGCGTCGCCTCAAGCGGCGGCGCCGATCACGCGGGGCGGCCGCCTGAGCTCGCCTTGCCGCCGGCGTTGTACCGCCGGCGTGGTGAGCAGTTCCGTTCTCCCGGTCAGACGGCCGTGGGGGACACCGCCGAGAGGTCGTCCGTGACGGGGGAGGGTGGGCGGTGGGCCTGCAGCCGCCATTCCCCGACGACCGAAGCCGTGCAGGCGGCGACGTTGGCGAGGAAGGGGATGCTGACGGGCAGCGACGAGGTCCACGGCGTGGCGGTGCCGTCCGTCGGCCAGAGCTTGAGGTTGACGACCCACCACACGGCGAGCAGGCCGGCGACGAGCAACGCCGTCGGGTTCTCTCTCCCTGCCCGGAACGCCCGAGCGGCCCAGAGCCACACGATCGGGACGAGGTACACCGCGTAGTACTCGTGGGAGGCCGGCAGCAGGAGGATGGCACAGCCGAGGACGTTCCAGGTCACGAGCTCGGACGTCGTCGTCCTCTTCAGGCTGACCCAGAGCAGCCATCCCACCAGGCCGGCGAGGAGGACCGTGGTGACGATCTGCAACTCGGGGGAGCTGGCGAGCGCCTGCGCCGTTCCCGTCGCCGAGTACCAGAGGCGGGGGATGCCCCATACCGAGTAGCTGAAGCTTCGTTGCGAGCCGGCGCCGAGCACCCGCCCGATCATCTGTCCGGCGCCGCTGAGGCGGCCGAAGGCGACGGAGGACGCCAAGCCGGCGACGACGACGGCGACCGCGGGGGCGGCGGCGCGGAGGCGGTGGCGCGCCCCGTGGCCGAGGGAGCCCACGACGGCGAGGACGGGCCAGAGCTTGAGCGCACCGGCGAGACCGACGACGCCGCTGCCGCTGCCGGCGTGCCGGTGGTGCCGCAGCCAGGCTGCCACGCAGAGGAGCGCCACGATGAACAGGTCGGCTTGGCCGAGCTCGAGGTCCCGCGTCACGGGTGCGAGGAAGTACGCCGTGTTGACGGCGACGGCGAAGAAGACCGGCGGTCGCCAGTCGCGAAGGCGCGCCGTCGTCGTGGCGGTGATGCAGGCCCCGGCCAGGGCGACGGCGCCGAGGGAGGCGACCGTCCAGAGGCGGAACACGACATCGAGCGAGAGATGGCTGAACGGCGCCAGGGCGATGGCCAGAAGTGGCGTGTAGACGTACCCCTTGGAGGGGCTCGCCACGAGGTACGGGCTGCGGCCGGCGGCGACGAACCGGGCCGCCCGAAGGAAGATGGAGAGGTCGATCGGGTCGGCGTGGGCGATCACGGAGTGGTAGCGCGTGTAGGCGACGATGGCCGTGACGACGGCCGCCCCGAGCCTGAGGGCCGTCACGATGTAGCCGGCCAACGGCCGCTCGGCCGGGGAGGTCTCGTCCGAGGGCCGGTCGGTGTCCCGTGGCGCGTCGGCAACCGCGAGGGTCCTCACCCTCCTTCTCTCGACATATCGGGGCTCTCACTTGAGCCCTTGGGACGTTGCGCTCCGATGGTGGCTCAGCTTCGCCGGCGTGCGAGCGGCAGCGTGCCGAGCACGACTTTCGGCACCTGGCCGCGGTAGGGCGGTCCGAGGGCCACGACGAGGAGACGGGCACCGTGGCCGGTGGCGGTGGCGTCCGGCGCGGCGTGTTCGGCGCACGGCATCGTGTGGCGCCGCCCCCCCAGGCTGAATTGGCACCAGGGGCCGGACGGCCCGACGCCGAAGCGCGGCCTTGCCTCCGGCGCCACGATGACGACGGACGGCCGCGTCCCGTCGAGGTCACCGTACGAGATGGACGGCCCGAGGGTCCCGAGCAAGGGCCGGTCGCTCGCCTTCGTGACGAGCCGCTGCAGCAGCTGTCGGGTCGCCCGCCTCCGCATCTCGCCCAGTTCGACGGGCGGGCGGGCGAGCACGACGGCCTCCGGGCGCGCCGGGTCGACCGGCTGCAGGTCGGGACCGAGGGTGAGCTGCACGGTCCCGAGGGCGTGTCGAGGCCAGGGGGGGCCGCCAGCCTCCTCCGGCGGAGCCTCGGCGGCGTCGTCGGCCGTACCTGGCAGGTCGTCGCCCAAGGCCGGCGTCGGTCCCGCCGGAGCTCGCAGGAGCGCCCCCGACTCGAGGTCGACGGCCACCCAGTCGGGTCCCGGCACGAGCACGAGACAACGCAGCACGGTTCCGGCTCCGGTCGCCCTCAGCTGGCCGGGGACGAGATGGCGGGCGGCTCGTGCGCGCGTTGGACGCGCCGGGCCGCTGCGGCTCGCCTGCGTGCCCGCAGGCGCCTCGCGACCGGCCCGGGCGTGGCGAGGACTCGACTGCCGCGTCACCGTTGGCTGCTGTGTTCCCTTCCCCGCCGATCCCGGCGTCGCCCGGCGACGCTCAGGTTGTCGCCGTCCCCGACAGTGTGATCTGTTCGTAGCCCGGCGTCGAGTTGTTGTTCAGTGTGTTGTCGAAGAGCTCGAAACTGGCCGAGCGCGGTCCACCTGAGATCGGATTGAACGCCAGCGTGAACTGACACGCCTGTCCCGGGCCGATGATGAGCCCCGGCTCCGTGCACTGCACCGGGACCCCGCCGATCATCGCGGAGGGCGAATAACTGAAGTCTTCGGTGTCCTGCCCGGTGAAGCTGTAGCCCGCCGGCGAGAGGCGGAGGCCGACGGCGCTCGTGTTCGTGATGGTCACCAGCACGGAGCTGGAGCTCCCGACGACCGTGCTCGGGAAGGTGATGCTGTTCGTGCTCAGCGTCGAGGTGGCCCAGACGCCCGTACCGGAGAGCTTGATGTCGGTGACGCCGCTCGCCGTGTTGTCGGAGACGACGAGGGACGACGACCGAGCGCCGGCGGCCGTCGGGTCGAACTGCAGGAGCACCGAGCAGTTGTGGCCGACGTCGACGATGGTGTCACCGGAGACGAGCTGACAGGTGTTGGGGTTCTCCGAGAAGTCGTTGTTGTCGTTCCCCGAGATGCCGACGCCCGTGACGGCGAGCGGGACGGACCCGGAGTTCGTGATGGTGACCGCCTCGTAGTTCGACGGCGCCGAGACGCCCTCGTTCTCGAAGACGAGGTCGGTGGTGCTCACCGACGCCGTGGCGAACTCGCCCGTGCCGTGGATGGGCAAGAGGGCGAAGGTTCCGGTCGGTCCCCAGGTGGAGTCGAAGACCTGGGCGGTCGCAATGCGGGAGCCGTTGGACTGCGGCTTGAAGGTGACGCTGATGTCGCAGGACTGCCGGGGGGAGAGGGCCACGTTGCAGTTGCCCTGGGCGACCGAGTAGTCGTAGGCATCCGGACCGATGGGTTGGATTTCCGGCGTCATCTGTTGCGTCTGGGTGGTGCTGTTGTTGGTCACGAGGACGTTGACGGGCGTCGTGCTGATGCCGACGGCCGACGACGGGAACGTCAGGGTCGTGGGCGTGAAGCTGATGGGCGGCGGCGCCGCCCCTTCGGCCACGACGACGTTCGGAGCCTGCGTCTTGCCGGTGGCGTTCTTCACGTAGAAGGAGAACGTGTAGTCGCGGGCGGCGCCGGTCGTATTGCGGGCGACGGCGATCTTCTTCGAATACGAGTTGGACGTGCAGGTGGTCGTCCAGGGCGACCCCGTGATGTGCGGCGTCACGGACAGGACACACGTCTGTGCGTACTTGAACTTGCCCGTGAAGGTGACGGTCCCGCCTGCATCGGACAGCGATGTCGGCGATCCCCGCCACGAGGTGACGGCCGGTGTCGGCGTCGACTTGGGGCTCGCCGAGGCGGGGTTGACCGTCAAGAGAAGGACGGCGAACACGCTCAACGGGACGGCCGCCATGCTGTGCCGCCAACTGCTCTTCCTACGGTCCCTCATCATGAAAGCTCCCTCACGCGCCCGGCTATGCAGCCGGTTGCAGCTCGATCAGATTCGCAGCATAGATCCAATCCGAGGACTCCCTTGACGATCCGATTTTCCGTCAGCGCGCAAGGGCAGAGCGAAGTTCCTCGTCCATCGCCTCCGGAGTCGAGGCGGGGAGACGGCACGCCCCGGCCTGGCACACATAGGCATAACCCGGTGGTCGCCCCGCCAGCAAGGGCGAGCCCGGCATGCCGGCAGCCGCCTCGCCGTCGTCCACCCAGGCGAGCACGGCCCGGGGCAGGAACTGCTCTCCCGCCCGGCGGACGAGGTCGTCCCGCCGCCCCGTCACGGCCACCTGCACGATGCCCGTGACGACGAGGTCTGCGGCGACGACGAGCGCCGGCACGGCTGTGCCGGCGCCTGCCACGACGGCGGCGGCGGAATCGAGGAGACGCCTCGCCGCCGCCTCGTGCCGCGGCGAGGCGGTGAGGGCGGCGAGCCGTGCCAGTGAGGTGACCGCCACGGAAGTGGCAGACGGGATGACGTTGTCGTAGAGCTCGCGGGGTCGCACGACGAGCTCCTCGGCGTCGTGGCCGGTCGTGAAGAGGCCGCCCCGCTCGGGGTCCTCGAAGAGGGCGAGCAGCTGGTCGGCGAGCTCGGCAGCGGCGCCCAGCCAGCGCTCGTGCCCCGTGCACTCGGCCAGGCGCACGCAGGCCTCGAGTAGCCAGGCGACGTCGCCCGAGTAGCCGAGCAGCTCGTCGCGGCCCCCCTCCGGCGTCGGGCAGCGCAGCACCCGGCGGTCGCCCGGGCGACGGCAGCGTTCGAGGAGGACGTCGCCCAGCTCCTCCGCCGCCGCGCGCCAGGAGGCGTCCGCCGTCACGAGGGCGGCCTCGGCGAGCACGGCGCAGAACATGGCGTTCCACTCCGTGAGGAGCTTGTCGTCCCTGCCGGGGCGGGGACGCAGCGCCCGCACCTCGAAGAGGCGCCGGCGGGCCTCCTCGATCGCCGGCGGCCGCAGCAGGTCCCCCCGCACCGCGCGGACGAGGATGTTGCGCCCCTCGAAGTTGCCGCCCGGTTGCACGTCCCACCACTCGACGGCCTGCGGAGCCAGCTCGGGTCCGAGGACAGCCTCCACCTCGTCGAGCCCCCACACGTAGAAACGCCCCTCCTCGCCCTCCGAGTCGGCGTCCTCCGCCGACGCCACGCCCCCTCCGGGCAGTGCCAGATCCCGTTGCACGTAGTCGACGATCTCCTCGAGCACCTGGCGCCAGCGGGCATCGCCGGTGAGCTGCCAGGCATGCAGGTAGGCGCGGGCGAGCAGCGCCTCGTCGTAGAGCATCTTCTCGAAGTGCGGCACGAGCCACCGGCGGTCGACGGAATAGCGGGCGAAGCCTCCCCCGAGGTGGTCCCAGATGCCGCCCGACGCCATCGCCTCGAGCGCTTGCAGGGCGACCGCCCGCGGCCGGCGGCCGTCGGGCGGCTCCTCGCCCAGCCCCTCGGCATCGGCGTGCAGCAGCAACTCGAGGAAGAGCGGTTGGGGGAACTTCGGAGCCCGCCCGAAACCCCCCTCGAGCGGGTCCGCCATCTCCACTAGCCGCTTGCAGGTGGCGGCGAGGGCCGCCGTGACCGTTGCGCCGTCGAGGGCGCCCGCCGCTCCGGCGCCGTCCTCAGCCAGCGCCGCCACGTCCGGTGGCGCCAGCCGGGCTGCCACGGCTCCGGACAGGGAGTCCGCCTGGTCGACGACGGCCTCACGGCGGTTGGCCCAGGCGTCCGCCACGGCGGCCAGCACGGCGCGGAACGTCGGGCTGCCGACGCCCTCCCGATTCGGGAAGTAGGTGCCGGCGAAGAAGGGGCGGCCGTCCGGCGTGGCGAAGACGCTCATGGGCCAGCCGCCCCGGCCCGTCGCCGCCTGCACCGCCTCCATGTAGACGGCGTCCACGTCGGGGCGCTCCTCACGGTCGACCTTCACGGCCACGACGGTGCGGTTCATCTCCTCCGCCGTCGCCTCGTCGGCGAAGGACTCGTGTCCCATGACGTGACACCAGTGGCAGGCGGAGTAGCCGATGGAGAGGAAGAGGGGACGATCCAGCTCGCACGCCCGCGCGAAGGCCTCCGGGCCCCAGGCGTACCAGTCGACCGGGTCGTGGCGGTGCTGCAGGAGATAGGGGCTCGTCTCGGCCCCGAGGCGGTTGTCCGATCGGCTGTCCCGTGAGCCCTGCACGGACGGAGCCTACGGTGTGTCGATGGATCTCAGATTGGACGGAAAGGTTGCCGTCGTGACGGGCGGCTCGCGGGGCATCGGCCTCGCCACGGCGAAGCGCTTTGCCGAAGCGGGTGCCGCCGTGATGCTCACCTCCCGCAAGCCCGACGGACTCGCCGCCGCCGCCGCCTCCGTCGAGGGCGAGGTCGCCTGGTTCGCCGCCAACGCCGGAGAGCCGGAGCAGGCCGAGGCGTGCATCGCCGAGACGATGGCGCGCTTCGGCCGTCTCGACGTCCTCGTGAACAACGCCGGGACGAGCCCGTACTTCGGTCCCATGCTGGAGCTCGACCTGCCCCGGGCCAACAAGACGGTGCAGGTCAACCAGACGGCCGTCCTCGTCTGGACGCAGCTCGCCGTGAGGGCCTTCATGGCCGACAACGGCGGGTCGGTCATCAACGTCGCCTCCATCGGCGGCCTCTCCGTCGAACCGGCGATCGGTTGGTACAACGTCACGAAGGCGGCCGTCATCCATCTCACTCGCCAGCTGGCGGGCGAGCTCGGGCCCGTGCGGGTGAACGCCATCGCCCCCGGCCTCGTCCGCACCGACCTCGCCCGCGCCCTCTGGGAGCACGGGGAGGAGGCCGTGGCCCGCCGCCTTCCCCTCCGGCGCATCGGGGAGCCGGACGACGTGGCGACGGCGGCGTTGTTCCTTGCTTCGGACGCCGCCCGCTGGATCACGGGCACCACCCTCGTCGTCGACGGCGGCGCCCTCGTCGCCCCCGGCGGCGGCGTCAGCTCGTGAGCGGTCGCCGGCGCTCGGTATCATCCGGGCAGCACCGCCCGCACCCGGGCGCTCGAGCCTGGAGGTCCTCATGACCGTCACCGAGGTCGCCCGCTCTCTCGACCGCGACGACACGACCGGCGAGGCGCCGGAGGGGACGGGCGGCGCCCCCGAGCCCGCTCCGGTCGTGCTCATCGAGGAAGAGCTGCTCGTCGAGGAGATCTCCATCGATGGGATGTGCGGCGTCTACTGAGGCGGGTATCGATCCCGGCCGGCCCTACGAGCTGCACCCGGACGTCGCCCTGCGGCCGGAGCCGTTCGGGGCCCTCGCCTACCACTACGGCCGGCGCTCGCTCACGTTCCTCCGCTCCGAGCAGCTCGCCCGCCTCGTGGTCGAGCTCGGTGCCCATCCCTCCGTCACCTCCTCGATGGACGCGCTCGAGGTGCCCGACGAGGGCCGGCGCTCCCTCCTGCTCGCCCTCTCGAGGCTGGCAGCCGGCGACGTCGTGCGACCTCGCCGGCCGGAGGGGGAGCGAGGCGACCATGGCGCCTGACCGCCTCGCCGACGAGCTCGCCGAGGGTCTCGACGCCCCCATCTGCCTGACCTGGGAGCTCACTTACGGCTGCAACCTCGCCTGCGTGCACTGCCTGTCGAGCTCGGGCGTGCGCGACCCGGACGAGCTCACGACGGAGGAGGCGATGGCGTTCGTCGACGAGCTCGTGGCGATGCAGGTGTTCTACGTGAACATCGGCGGCGGGGAGCCCACCCTCCGCCCGGACTTCGACGAGCTCGTCGGCTACGCCCTCTCGAGGCGGCTCGGCGTGAAATTCTCGACGAACGGGACGACCATGACGGCGGCGCGGGCACGCCGTTACGCCGGCCTCGACTACCTCGACATCCAGATCAGCGTGGACGGCGCCTCGCCCGCCACGAACGACCCGGTCCGGGGGGAGGGGACCTTCGCGGCGGCCCTGCGGGCGATGAGCAGGCTGGCCGATGCCTCCTTCGGGCCTTTCAAGATGAGCGTCGTCGTCACCCGCGCCAACGCCGGCGAGTTGTCGGAGCTGCTGGCGCTGGCGGAGGGTTTCGGTGCCCAGCTCCGGCTGACGAGGTTGCGGCCCTCCGGGCGCGGCGTCGACAGCTGGCATGCCCTGCGGCCGACGCCCGAGCAGCTCGTCGAGGTGCACCGCTTCCTCGTCGACCACCCTGCGGTCCTCACGGGCGACTCGTTCTTCCATCTCGGCCCCCTCGGCACCGAGCCGCTCGCCGGCCTCAACCTCTGCGGCGCCGGCCGCGTCGTCTGCCTCGTCGACCCGGTGGGGGACGTCTACGCCTGCCCCTTCGTCATGCACCCGGAGTTCCGGGCCGGCAACCTCCGCCAGCCGGGCGGCTTCGGCTCCCTCTGGCGGGAGAGCGAGCTGTTCGCCGGTCTCCGCCGGCCCGCCGCCGGAGGGGCCTGCAACGCCTGCGGGTCCGTCGACGCCTGCCACGGAGGCTGCATGGCGGCGAAGTTCTACACGGGCCTGCCCCTCGACGGGCCCGATCCCGAGTGCGTGCTCGGGCGGGGCGAGCTCGCCCTCGCCGGCGCCGTGGCCGGCCCACCGGCGGGGCGCCGGCCCGGGAGCGGGCACGCCAAGGCGGGGCGCCCCGTTCCGGTCGCCTTCGGGTCGAGGAGATCGCCGCGTCGTTGGTGAGCACCCTCGCCGAGCCGGTGGGACTCGGCTCCATCACCGCCCGCAACCGCTTCGTCTTCGGGCCGCACGTGACGAACCTCGCCCGTCGCCGGGCCGTCTCCGGGCGCCACGTCGCCTACTACCGGCGGAGGGCGGCCGGCGGTGCCGGCATCGTCGTCATCGAGGAGGCGTCGGTCCATGCCTCCGACTGGCCCTACGAGCGCTCCCCGCTCGCCGCCGAGAGCGCCGAAGGCTGGTCGGCCGTGGCGGCGGCCTGCCGGGAGGAGGGGGCGGTCACCATCGCCGCCATCGGGCACACGGGCGGGCAAGGCTCCAGCGCCTACCACCAGCAGGTGCTGCTGGCGCCGTCCAGCGTCCCGGACGTCGCCACACGGGAGGTGCCGAAGGCCATGGAGGCGGCCGACGTCGCCGCCGTCGTGGAGGGCTTTGCCGCCGCCGCCTCCCTCGCCCATGCCTGCGGCTGCGCCGGCGTCGAGGTGAACGCCGGCCAGTGGAGCCTGCTGCGGCAGTTCTGCTCGGGCCTCACCAACCTGCGGGACGACGAGCTCGGCGCCGGCGACCGCTCGGCCCTGCTGAGAGCGGTCCTCGCCGCCGTGCGAGCCGCCTCGCTGGGAGTCGTCGGTCTGCGCCTCTCCTGCGACGAGCTGGCCCCCTGGGCGGGGCTCGTCCCTGCCACGGCGGCGGCGCTCCTGCGACCCCTGGCGGGCGACGGCCTCTTCGACTACGTCACCGTGGTGCGGGGCTCTGCGTACGGCACGGGGGCGACGAGCCCGGACGGCCACGAGCACCCCGGCTTCAACCGGGAGGCGACCGGCGAGGTCCGCGCCGCCCTGCCCGCCGGCGTCGCCGTCGTCGCCCAGGGCTCGATCGTGGAGCAGGACATGGCGGCCGAGATCGTCGAGTCCGGCGAAGCCGATCTCGTGGAGGTCACGCGGGCCTTCATCGCCGACGCCTCTTTCGCCCGAAAGGTCCTCCACCCGGGCGCCGGGGCTGCCCGGCCCTGCACGCTCTGCAACCAGGCATGCCAGGTGCGCGACCCGCGCAACCCCCTCGTCTCCTGCATCGCCGATCCGGCGAGCGGCCACGAGTGGGAGGGCGAGGCGTGCGACGCACCCGCCGGGCGTCGTGATGGCGAGACGCCGGCCGGGCGCCGTCTCCTCGTCGTCGGCGGCGGCCCGGCCGGGCTCGAGTGCGCCCGCCTCGCCGCCCTCGGCGGCATGAGCGTGACGCTGTGCGAGCGGACGGCCGCCTTCGGGGGGATGATCGCCGTGGCGACGAGGCTGCCGGGGCGCGAGCGCCTTGCTCGCTTCGCCGAGTGGCTGGAAGCGGAGTGCCGCCGGAGCGGCGTGGCGCTCGAGAGCGGCCACGAGGTGTCGCTCGAGGAGATCGACGCCCACGACGGGCCCGTCGTCTGCTGCACCGGATCTCGTCCGGGACGGCGCACCTATGTCGTGCAGCCTCCCGCCCTCGTGCTGACGGCGGCTGAGCTGCTCTCGGCTGAGCGGCTCGTGGGCGAGATGCCACCCTCCCCGGCCGTCGTGCTCGACCCCGTCGGCGGCCCGGTCGGCGTCGGTGTGGCGGAGCTGCTGGCCTCGCTCGGGGCGGGTGTCACCCTCGTGACGCCCGACTTCGTGGCCGGCGAGCAGCTGGCGCGCACGGGAGATCTGGCACCGGCCAACGTTCGCCTCCGGCGTGCCGGCGTGACGATCGCCCGCCGCTGCGTCGTGACGTCCGTCGGTCCCGACGGCGTCGTGGTGGAGGGGGTGGATGCCGGCACGGCCCGCACCGTAGCGGCGGCGCTCCTCGTGGACGCCGGCCACCGTCTGCCCGACGACACGCTCTACCGGGCGGCGGAGGCGAGCACCGGCGGCGGGCGGCCCGACCTCCTCGTCGCCGGTGACGCCGTCGCCCCCCGCACGATCCTGGAGGCGGTCCTGGAGGGACGGCGGGCCGCCGCCCTCCTTCTCGCTTCGCTCACGGCGGGCGCCTCGTGACGAGGAGCCAGCGCTACCCCCTGCTGCTCTCGCCCCTTCGCATCGGGCCGGTCACCGTGGCCAACCGCGTCGTGTTCAGCGCCCACCTCACGAACTACGCCGAGGACGGCATGCCGACCCGGCGGCACGCCGACTACTACGCCGCCCGCGCGGCGGGCGGCGCCGGCCTCATCATCACCGAGGAGCACTCGACGCACCGTACGGACTGGCCCTACGAGAAGCTCATCCACGGCTTCGACCCGGCCGTCGTGACGGGCTACCGGGGCATCACCGAGGCGGTGCACCGGCACGGCGTTCCCATCTTCGCCCAGCTCAACCACAACGGCGGCCAGGCCTCGTCGATGTACTCGCGCCGTCCCGTGTGGGCGCCCTCGGCCGTGGCCGACCCGCTCTTCCGGGAGGTGCCCCACGCCGTCACGGAGGAGGAGATCGCCGAGGTCGTCGCCGGCTATGCCGGCGTCGCCCGTCATTGCAGGGAGGGCGGTTTCGACGGCGTCGAGCTGCAGTGCTCGCACTCCTCCATCGTGCGGCAGTTCCTCTCTGGCGCCACCAACCTGCGCACCGACCGCTACGGGGGTGGGATCGAGGGCCGAGCCGCCCTGCTGCTCGAGCTGCTGGAGGCGGTGCGGGGTGCCATCGGGCCGCCGATGGCGCTCGGCGTCCGCCTCTGCGGGGACGAGCTCATCGAGGGCGGCTCGAGGATCGAGGAGGCCGTGGCCGTCGCCCGCCTCGTGGAGGCGCAGGGGGCTGCCGACTACGTCAACACCTCGATCGGCGTGGCGACGGCAACTCTGTTCATGATCGAGGCCTCTATGCACGTCCCGCCCGGCTACGCCTCCTTCATCCCCTCCGCCATCCGCCAGGCGATCTCGCTCCCGGTCGTCGGCGTCGGGCGGTTCAAGGATCCCCTGCAGGCCGAGCGGGCGCTCGCCGAAGGGCAGTGCGACCTCGTCGGCATCGTGCGCGGGCAGATCGCCGACCCGGACCTCGTGGCGAAGGCGAGGGCGGGCGAGGCCGAGTCCATCCGCCTCTGCCTGTCCTGCAACCAGGAGTGCGTCGGGCGCATGGGCCTCAACCGCTGGCTCGGGTGCATCGAGAACCCGTATGCCGGGCGGGAGTCGCAGCGCCCGTCCCCATCCGCCACGCGGAGGCGGCGGCGCCTGCTCGTCGTCGGGGCCGGCCCGGGCGGGCTGCAGGCGGCCATCGCCGCCGCCGGCGCCGGGAGCTCCGTGACCGTGATCGAGCGGTGCGAGGAGGCCGGCGGGCAGATCCGCCTCGCCGCCACCGTCCCGAACCGGGCCGAGATCGGCGACCTCGTGCGGAACCAGCTCTCGGAGTGCCGCCGGCTCGGGGTCGAGCTGCGGCTCGGGGAGGAGGCCGGCACCGAGTCGGTCATCGGGGCGGGCGCCGACCGGGTCGTGGTGGCCACGGGGGCGCGAGGGCGCCGACCGCCGTGGCTGCAGGCGGCCGTCGCCGAGGGGATCGCCGTCGCCGACGTCACCGAGGTGCTGGCTGACGCCGCCGTGCCCTCAGGCGACGTCCTCGTCGTCGACGAGGTCGGCTTCCACCAGGCGACGAGCGTGGCCGAGCTGCTCGCCGACCGCGGGTGCGCCGTCGAGATCGTGACACCGGGCATGGTCGTCGGCCAGGATCTCGGCATCACGCTCGATCTCGAGGGCTTCAACCGGCGGGCGTCGGCCAAGCACATCGCCCAGTCGACCGACCGCGTCGTCATCGGGGCCGGCGGGGGGCGCCTGCAGCTCTTGCACCACCCGACGGGCGAGATGGAGGAGCGGAGCGTGGACTGGGTGGTGCTGGCGCTCCCGGGGGAACCGGACGATGCCCTCTACCACGCCCTCAGGGCGGCGGCACCGTCCCTCGACGTCGCCAGGGTGGGGGACTGTGTCGCCCCCCGGCGGGCACACGCCGCCGTCGTCGAGGGGGAGCGGGAGGGGTGCCGCCCATGATCGCCGTCACGACGGCGCGGGGCGGCCGTGCCGCCGGCGGCTCGGAGGAGGCCGTCGCAGAGGCGGGCGGCCGCGGCCTCGTGGCGGGCGAGGGCGCCCTCGGGGCGGCGCTCGCCCTCCGCCGGCCGTCCCAGCCGGGGGCCGGCGACGAGCCCGCCGAGCTGTGGGCGCTCGAGCTCGGCGGGGGATTCGGGCCGGCCCGCTTCGCCGAAACGATCGCCCCCCACGTAGCGTCGGAGGGTGCCGTCATCCTGCCCGCCTCGCCGGACGGCCGGGATCTGGCACCCCGACTGGCGAGAGTGCTCGACTATCCCCTGCTCGCCGGAGCCCTCGCCGTCACGCCGGAGGGAGCCGTGCTGGCAAGGAGGGACGGCCGCCAGCTCGCCACGGTCCGGGTGGAGGGTCCCTTCGTGGCCACGCTGCTGCCCGGCTCGGGCGGGGCGCCCTGGAACGGTCCCGAGGAGGCGGCGCCCGCCGCCCGGGACGGCCGGGGGGAGGCTGCCGCAGGCGGGCGCCGCCCCGTCGTCGAGCTCGAGGCCTCGCCGGCGCCGCTCTCGGTGCGCGACCCGGAGCTGCTGGAGGTGACACCGCCCGACGCCGCCACCGTCGGCCTCTCGGAGGCCGCGCGCATCGTCGCCGCCGGCGGCGGCCTCGGCGGTCGCGGGCACGTCGCCCTCCTGGAGGAAGTCGCCGCCCAGCTGGAAGCCTCCTCCGGGGCGACCCGTGTCGTGACCGACGCCGGCTGGCTCGGTCACGACCGCCAGATCGGCACGACCGGAGTCTCCGTCCATCCCCGCTGCTACCTGGCCTTCGGGATCTCAGGCGCCGCCCAGCACGTCGCCGGGCTCGGCACGCCCCGCCACGTCGTCGCCGTCAACCGCGACCGCAGCTGCCCGATGATGGCGATGGCCGACCTGGCGCTCGTGACGGACGCCCCGGCGCTCGTCGAGGCGCTGGCCCGACACCTCGCCCGGCTCGCCGTGGCGTCGCACGGAGTCGAGGCGTGACCGGGGTGGAGCGGTGAGCGACTTCGACGTCGTCGTGGTCGGGGCCGGCCCGGCGGGCTCGGCCGCCGCCCTCGAGCTGGCGCGGGCGGGGCGACGCGTCTGCCTGCTCGAACGAGGTCCCTTCCCGGGCGCCAAGAACCTCTTCGGTGGCGTTGTCTACCCGCGGGTGCTCGACGGCCTCGTTCCGCTCTGGCGGGAGGAAGCGCCCCTCGAGCGATGGGTCACCCGGCGGGCGACGATGCTGCTCACCGAGACGCAGTCCCTCTCGGTCGACTTCCGGTCCACCGCCTGGGGATCGGCGCCGTACAACGGGGCGACGGCGCTGCGGCCGCGTTTCGACGCCTGGCTCGCCGGCGCCGCCGTGGAGGCCGGCGCCCTCCTCGTCACCGAGACGACGGCCACCGGGCTGCTGCGGGCCGCTGACGGCCGCATCCGGGGGGTCGTGACGGACCGCCCCGACGGGGAGCTCGCCGCCTCGGCCGTCGTCGCCTGCGACGGGGTGAACTCCTTCCTCGCCAAGGAGGCCGGGCTCGCCGGACCGTCCCGCCCGGGCGACTACACCCTCGGCGTGAAGGAGGTCCTCGCCCTCCCCGCCGAGGAGATCGAGCGGCGCTTCGGCCTGCCGCCGGGCGAGGGCGCCGACTTCGAGATCCTCGGAGGCACGGGGGAGGTGGCAGGCGGGGCCTTCGTGTACACGAACCTCGAGTCGGTCTCCGTCGGCCTCGTGCTGTCGCTGCCCTCCCTCACCGCCTCCGGCAAGCGCCCGGAGGACATTCTCGCCGCCTTCAAGGCGCACCCCGCCATCGCCCCCCTCCTCGTGGGCGGCGACCTCCTGGAGTACGGCGCCCACCTCATCCCGGAGGCCGGCATCTCGATGATGCCGAAACTGGCCGCCGACGGCCTCGTCGTCGCCGGCGACGCCGCCGCCATGTGCCTCGCCTCCGGCCTCTGGCTCGAAGGCGTCAACTTCGCCATCGCCTCCGGGGCGGCCGCCGGCGGTGCCGTGGCGGAGGTGCTCGAGGCGGGTGACGCCGGTCGGCGCCCGTTGGAGGCGGCCTACCGGCGGAGGCTGCGGGAGGGTTTCGTGCTGGCCGATCTGGAACGGCTGCGGGCCGCTCCCCACCTCGTGCTGTCCGATCGAGTGCAGCACCGCTACCCGCAGCTCGTCTGCGACGTCGTCGAGCAGATCTTCACCGTGTCCAATCCGCAACCGAAGCCCCGCCTCCGCCCCCTCCTCGCCTCGGAGCTGCGACGAACCGGCTTGCGCTGGCGCGACCTCGTCCGCGACGCCTGGGCGTCCTGGCGGATCCTCGGGTGATGATGTGACAGTCCGACTGCCGGAGGTTGCCTTCGAGGACCGCATGGCGACGACCGAGTTCCGCGTGGCGCCGGAGCCGCACATCGTCGTGGACGGCGACGCCTGCCGTGGCTGCACGACCCGGGAGTGCGTCACGGCCTGTCCGGCCGGCCTCTTCGTCCCCACGGCGGACGGCGGCATCCTGTTCAACTACGAGCAGTGCTTCGAGTGCGGGACCTGCTACATGGTCTGCAACCACGGCGGGGCCATCACCTGGCGCTACCCGGAAGGCGGAGCCGGCGTCGTCTACCGCCGCACATGAGCGCCCCCCGCCTCGCCGTCGCCTGCTGGAAGCTCGTGGAGCTGCGCGCCGGCGTCGACCCCCTTACCGGCGCCGTGCTCGCCGACCCCGCCTCGGCAGGCCCCTCCCCTGCCGACGAGGCGGCCCTCGAGTGGGCCCTCCGCATCGGCGACGCCAGCGGGTGCACTGTGGCCGTCGTGAGCGCAGGAGGCTCGTCGTGCGAGGCGATGCTGCGACGCGGGCTCGCCGCCGGCGCCGACCGGGCTGTGCGGGTGGCGCTGGAGGACGACGAGCCGAGCGACGTCGTGGCCGCCGCCCTCGCCGCCGCCATCGTGTCGCCGGCGCCCGACGCCGCAGCAAGCTCAGCCCGTGGCGGTGTCGTCGTGTGCTGCGGCGATGCCAGCCTCGACCGGGGGAGCGGAGCGGTCCCCGCCTTTCTCGCCGCCGAGCTGGATGGGGCGCAAGCGCTCGGCCTCCTCTCCTTGACGGTGCCGCCCGGCTCTGCCGATGGCGGGGACGGGACGTGGCGCCTGGAGGCGGTGCGCCGCCTCGGCGGCGGAGGTCGTGAGCGGCTCCGGCTGGAGGCTCCCTGCGTGCTCTCGTTCGAGGCGGCCTCGGCGCGGCTGCGGCGGGCGCCGCTCGGCCGGCTCCTCGAGGCCTCCACCACCGGCGTCGACGTCGTCGGTTGGGTCCCGGACGAGGACACGGCGGGCCGCCGGCCGGAGCTCCTGGGCGTCTCGCCCTTCGGGCCGAGGACACGTGTCGTGCCGCCGCCCCCAGGCGCCCTGACGGCCCGAGAGCGCATCGACGTCCTCACAGGCGCCGGGCGAGACGGCACGGCGGCGCGCACGCTCGAGCTCGCGCCCGAGGAGGCGGCCGGCGAGCTGCTGGCGACGCTGGCAGGCTGGGGCGAGCTGCCCGAGGGGCTGCGGAGGGCGCTCGCCGCCGAGGGCACCCCTGCCACCTCCGTGCGGACGAGCGACGAAACGGAGCCGTCATGATCCACCCCACCCCCGCCCGCGTCGCCCTCGTGACCGGCGCCGGCCGCGGCATCGGGGCCGAGGTCGCCCGCCGCCTCGCCGGTGCAGGCTGGCAACTCGTGCTCGTCGACTCGTGCACCGACGACCCGGCCATCGGCTATGGGCTGGCGACGCTCTCGGAGTTCGAGGCCGTCGTGGCCGAGTGCGGACCCGACGCCGCCGGGCACGTCGCCGACGTCCGCGATCAGCAAGGTCTCGAGGACGCCGTCGCTCTCGCCCTCGACCGCTTCGGAGGCCTCGACGCCGCCGTGGCCGCTGCCGGCATGATCGGGGGCGGTCCGCCGGCCTGGGAGACGGGCGACGACCTCTGGCAGGCCATGATCGACGTCAATCTCGCCGGGGTCTGGCGCCTGGCCCGCGCCGCCGTGCCCGCCCTGCTGCGGCGGAGCGAGCCGCGGGAGGGGCGTTTCGTCGCCATCGCCTCGGCGGGTGCCCTCGTCGGCCTTCCCCGCCTCAGCGCCTACGTGGCCGCCAAGCACGCCGTCCTCGGCCTCACACGGAGCCTCGCCGCCGAGCTCGGGACCCTCGGCATCACGGCGAACGCCGTCGCCCCCGGTTCGACCCGGACGGAGGCGCTCACGGGCACGGCAGCCATCTACGGGCTGGCCAGCCCGGAGGAGTTCGGCGTCCACCACCTCGAGCCCCGCCTGCTCGAGCCGGCGGAGGTGGCGGCCGCCGTCGTCTGGCTGTGCGGGACCGCTTCGAGCGGCGTGAACGGAGCGGTGCTGCCCGTCGACGCCGGCATGACGGCGCACTGAGGACGGCCGCCAGGCGCCTCCGTGCGGGCGGCGGCCCGGTCGGAGAGGCGGAGCACGGAGCGCCCTGGTGGTACCGTCGGCCGTAGGGAGCCGGGGTGTACGACGACCCCGGATCCGCTCGAGGAAGGAGCCGTTCATGCAGGCGAGAGCTGCGATCTTGTGGGGCTTGAACGAGGAGTGGCGCGTGCAGGACGTCGAGCTCGACGATCCCGAGCCGGACGAGGTTCTCGTGCGCATGCAGGCCGCCGGGCTCTGCCACTCCGACGAGCATCTCGTCACCGGTGACATCCCCATCGCCTTGCCGGCGGTGGGCGGCCACGAGGGCTCCGGCGTCGTCGAGAAGGTGGGCGCCCACGTCACCTCGGTGGCGCCCGGGGACCACGTCGTCATGAGCTTCATCCCGAGCTGCGGACGCTGCGCCCCGTGCGCCGGCGGCCACCAGAACCTCTGCGACCTCGGCCAGTACCTCATGCTCGGCATGCCCATCGCCAACGGCGTTCCCCGCATGCGCGTGGGCGGGCAGGGCCTTGCCCCCATGTCGCTCGTCGGGTGCTTCGCCTCCCATCAGGTGTTGCACGAATCGTCCGTCATCAAGGTCGACGAGGGGATCCCGCTCGACAAGGCCGCCCTCGTCAGCTGCGGCGTCGCCACGGGCTGGGGATCGGCCGTCTACACGGCCCGCACGGGGCCGGGCGACGTCGTCGTCGTGGTCGGCGCCGGCGGGATCGGGTCCAACGCCGTGCAAGGTGCCCGTATGGCGGGCGCCCGCTGGATCGTGGCCGTGGATCCCGTTGAGCTCAAGCGTGAGCAGGCGAAGGTGTTCGGGGCCACGCACACGGCGAAGGACGTCTACGAGGCCTACTCGCTCGTCAACGACATGACGCACGGCAAGCTGGCCGACTCCGCCATCATCACGACCGGCGTCGCCCACGGCGACCTCGTCGGCCCCGTCATGTCGCTCGTGCGCAAGGGGGGTGCCGTCGTCGTGACGGCGATCGCCCCCTTCGCCCAGTCGCAGGTGACGCTCTCGCTCTTCGAGCTGACGCTCTGGCAGAAGGAGCTGCGCGGCTCCCTCTTCGGCGGCGGCAACCCCCGCGCCGACATCCCGAAGCTCCTCTCGCTCTACCAGGAGGGGTCGCTCCTCCTCGACGAGCTCGTCACGAGGACCTACCCGCTGGACGACATCAACGAGGGCTACACCGACCTGCGCGAGGGCAAGAACGTGCGAGGCCTCCTCGTCTTCGACTGACGAGACCCCGTTCTCGACCGAGGAGCCCCCGGCCTCCCCGCTGCGCTTCGTGCTCGACCACAGCGTCCGCCGCCTCGGAGTGGCGGGGGAGGTGGTACTCGGCGGCGAGCCCTACCGGCTCCGCCGGTTGAGCCCGGCCGGCGTCGCCGCCCTCGACCATCTCGTGGGGGGCGGACCGGCCGCCGGTGGCGACGCCTCCAGGCTGGGGCGCCGCCTCGTCGCCGACGGCGTGCTCCACCCGGTGCCTCCGCCGCGAGCCGTAGTGGGGGACGAGCTCGACGTCGTCGTCCCCGTGCGGGACGACTCCGCAGGGCTGGAACGGCTGCTCGCCCGGCTGCGGGACGGTTTCTCCGGCCGCGTCATCGTCGTCGACGACGGCTCCGGAGGCGGCGAGAGCGACCAGATCGCCGCCATGGCCGCCGCCGGCGCCGCCGAGCTCGTGCGGCGGGAGCGGGCGGGGGGCCCGGCTGCCGCCCGCAACGGCGCCCGGCTGGCCTGCCGGGCGGATCTCGTCTGCTTCCTCGACGCCGACGCCCTCCCGGGGGCCGGCTTCCTCGAGCCGCTGCTCGGCCACTTCGCCGATCGCAGCCTCGGGGCGGTGGCGCCCCGCGTGCGGAGCACGGGCACCGGCGCCATCGCTCGTTACGAGTCGTCCGACTCGCCCCTCGACCTCGGTTGCGAGCCCGGCCGCGTGGGCGCCCACCGGCGCCTCTCCTACGTGCCGTCGGCAGCGCTCGTCTGCCGGCGCTCCGCTCTCGACGAGGTCGGCTGGTTCGACCCCGCCCTTCGGGTCGGCGAGGACGTCGATCTCCTGCGGCGGTTGGAAACGCACGGCTGGTCCGTGCGCTACGAGCCTCGCTCGCTCGTCGGGCACGGGAGCCGGCCGACACTCGTGTCGCTGCTCCGCCAACGCTTCGGCTACGGCACCTCCGCCGCCGCCCTGGCCGGGCGCCACCCGGGGACCGTGGCACCGTTCGAGGGGTCGCTCTACGTCGTGCTCCCGGTGCTGGCTCTCGCCGTCGCCGCCTTCGGGCGCTCCCGCCGGCGGCTCCCGGTGTCTCTGGCGGTGTGGTTGGCGTCCACGGCGGTGCCGACGCGCTCGCTCGGGCGCAAGCTGCGCCGAGTCGGCGCCGGCCGGCCCGGCGTCGAGGCGCTCGCCGCCCTCGCCGGCGCCCAACGCGGGGCGGCAACCGGTCTCGCCACGGCGCTGCGCCGCGTGTGGTGGCCGGCGGCGCTCCTCGCCGCCCTCCTCCTGCCGAAGGCCCGCCGGCCCCTGTTGTCCCTCCTCGGTGTCGCCGAGCTGGCGGCCGCCCCCGCCCGCCTGCGGGCGGCCGGTCCGGCCGGCCTCGGGCTCGGGCTGCTCGACGATGCCGCCTATGGCGCCGGCGTCACGGCCGGCTGCCTCCGCCTGCGGAGCCTGGCGGCCCTGCTGCCCCGCTTCGCCTCCGCCGACGTCAGTGACGGGCCTTCTCGCCGCTGAGGCCGGCGAGGCCGTCGCGCTGGATCTTGCCGAGGCCGGTGCGGGGGAGCGAACCGACGACGACGACCTCCCTCGGCGCCGCATAGCGGGCGATGGCACCGCCCACGAGCTCGCGCAGCTCACTGAGCAGCCTGGGCGCCGCCGGGGCGCCGGGAGCGGCAACGACGTAGGCGACGACCCGCTCGCCCCACTCGGGATCGGCGACGCCGGCCACGGCCACCTCCGCCACGGCCGCGTGCAGGGCGAGCACCGCCTCCACCGCCGAGGGCCAGACGTTCTCGCCCCCGCTCACGATCATCTCGGCCAACCTCCCGTGCACGACGAGGCGGCCGTCGGCGGACAGCTCGCCCCCGTCGCCCGTGGCGAACCACCCCTCGGCGTCCTTCGGGTCCCGCCCGTCCCGGTAGCAGCGCAACAACATCGGACCGCGCACCTCCACCTCGCCGCCGCTGAGACGTACCTCCACGCCGTCGAGCGGCTCGCCGTCGTAGACGAGACCGCTTCCCGTCTCGGTGAGGCCGTAGGTCGTGACGACGTTGGGGGGCACGACGTCGGGCGGCGACTGCCCGCCGAGGAGGATGCGGCGAAAGCCGAGTGCCAGCTCGCCCGGGAGTCGCTCGAGGGCGGTGCGCACGAGCGACGTGAGCGTGGCGCCGTGCTGCAGCGCCCGCCGCGCCCCCTCCGGGGAGAAACCCGCCCCCACCTCACACCGCACCTCCCCCGCCAGGGACCTCGTCACGACGGAGAGGCCGCCGACGTGCGAGAGGGGCAGGCAGGCCCACCAAGCGTCGGAGCCGGCGTCGACGCCGAGGCGGCGGTTCGTCGCCAGCGCCGAGGCCTCGACGGCGGCGTGCGTGAGGACGACGCCCTTCGGCTCGCCCGTCGTGCCGCTCGTCGCCATCACGAGGGCATCCCCCTCCTCGACGGGCTCGCCGCCCTCGAGCGGCACCTCCTCCCCGTCGTCGCCCACGACACAGGCCGGCCGTAGGGCCTCCAGCAGCTGACGGCGGGCCGGCGCCGCCAAGCGGAGGTCGACGGGGAGGACGGCGTCTCCCGCCTCCCAGGCGCCCTGCAGCCGGGCCACGAAGCCCGGCCCGCCCGGGAGCTCGAGGGCGATGAGCCGGCGCACGCAGGACAGGCTGCCCGACAAGACGCCCCGGCGCCAGTGCCCGCTCGCGACTGGACTGACGGCCGAGGAGTGCAAGTAGCCTTCCCGCCATGCCGGCCGATTGGAAGAAATCCGGCGACTACCAGGACGTCCGTTACGAGACGGCCGACGCGGTCGCCAAGGTCACCATCTGCCGGCCCGAGGTGCGCAACGCCTTCCGGCCGCAGACGCTCTTCGAGCTGTCCCGCGCCTTCGAGGCGGCCCGCGACGACGCCGACGTGGGCGTCGTCGTCCTCACGGGGGAGGGGCCGGACGCCTTCTGCTCCGGGGGCGACCAGCGCATCCGGGGCGAGGACGGCTACCTCGGCGACGACGCCGTCGCCCAGCGGGGCATCGGCCGCCTCAACGTCCTCGACCTCCAGGTCCAGATCCGGCGGCTGCCGAAGCCTGTCGTCGCCATGGTGGCGGGCTACGCCATCGGCGGAGGCCACGTCCTCCACCTCGTGTGCGACCTGACGATCGCCGCCGAGAACGCCCGCTTCGGCCAGACCGGCCCGAGGGTCGGCAGCTTCGACGGTGGCTACGGCTCCGGCCTCCTCGCACGCACCATCGGCCTCAAGCGGGCGAAGGAGATTCTGGTTCCTCTGCCGCCAGTACGACGCCGAGCAGGCGCTCGCCTGGGGACTGGTGAACGCCGTCGTCCCCCTCGAGCGGCTCGAGGACGAGACGCTCGACTGGTGCCGGCGCATGAACGAGCTGTCCCCGATCGCCCTGCGCATGCTGAAGGCGGGTTTCAACGCCGCCGACGACGGTCTCGCCGGTGTGCAGCAGTTGGCGGGCGACGCCACGATGCTCTTCTACATGACCGAGGAGGGGCAGGAGGGGCGCAATGCCTACATCGAGAAGCGTGCACCCGACTTCTCCCGCTTCCCCCGCCGGCCCTGAGCGGATCGCCCTGACCAGTCAGCCGGGCCCGGCCATGACGAAGCCGGCCGCATGGGTGGCCGGTGCCCGGCCGCGCACGCTCCCCATCGCCGTCGTCCCCGTGCTCGTGGGCACGGCCGTGGCCGCCGCCGAGGGCCGCGTCATCTGGTGGCGGTCCGCAGCCGCCCTCGTCGTGTCGCTCGCCCTCCAGGTGGGGGTGAACTACGCCAACGACTTCTCCGACGGCGTGCGGGGCACCGACGCCGCCCGCGTCGGGCCGCTGCGTCTCGTGGCCGGGGGCCTCGCCTCCCCGCAGGCCGTGAGACGGGCGGCCTTCATCAGCTTCGCCGTCTCGGGGCTGGCCGGGCTCGCCCTCGTCCTCGCCACCTCGCCATGGCTCCTCGCCGTGGGCGCCGCCAGCATCGCCGCCGCCTGGTTCTACACGGGAGGCCCGAGACCGTACGGCTACGCCGGCTTCGGCGAGGTCTTCGTCTTCGTCTTCTTCGGTCTCGTCGCCGTCGCCGGCACCGCTTACGTCAGCCTGTCGCGCGTCACCGGGCTGGCCGTCCTCGCCGGCGTGCCCGTCGGCCTCCTCGCCGTCTCCGTCCTCGTCGTCAACAACCTGCGCGACATCCCGACCGACGCCGAGGCGGGCAAGCGGACCCTCGCCGTCCGCCTCGGGGACGGCGCCACCCGCTGGCTCTACATCGGCTGCCTGCTGGCCGCCTTCGCCACCGCCGTCGCCGTGGCAGCGGACCGCCGTCTTGCCCTCATCGTGCTGCCGGCCCTGGCGCTCGCCGCCATTCCCGTGCGAGACGTGGGGCGCGGTGCCTCCGGGCGCCAGCTCGTCGCCGTCCTCGTCATGACGGGCCGCCTCGTGCTCGTGTTCGGCGTGCTCTTCGCGGCCGGGATCGCCTGGTGAGCCCCTCAGTCCTCGAGGTCGTCACCGGGCGGCGGCCAGAGCGATCCGGCGACGAAGGAGCGGATGAGCGAGGCGAAGGCCTCCGGTTGCTCGAAGGGTACGGAGTGGCCGGCCCCGGGGACGAGGAGGAAGAGGGCGTTGGGGCCGATGGCGGCGGCGAGGCGCTCGCCGAGCGCCACGAACTTGGGGTCCTTCTCGCCGGCGACGACGAGCACCGGCATGTTGAGGCCGCGCGCTTGGGCCCACAGGGGCAACTGTGTCCCCACCCCGAGATGGCGGAGCGCCCCGGCGAGCCCTGCGGCGCGGTTGACGAGCCGGCTCGGTCGGTCCGCCTGGCGCTCGCTCAGCTGCTCGAAGAGCGGGTTCTCGAGCCAGAGGTCGATGAAGGCGGGCAGGCCGGCGTCGCCGACGTCGGCGAGGCGGGCGGCTACGCCCTCGTCGGCCTGGCGGCGCTCCGATCGCTCCCGGGCGTCCTCGATGCCGGCGGACGTCCCGACGAGCACGAGGCGCTCGACGAGAATGGGGCGGCGCAGCGCCACGTGAAGGCAGAGGCGGCCGCCGAGGGAGTAGCCCACGTAGGTCCCCTTCCCGCAGCTCTCCGCCATCTGGTCGGCGGCGTCCGAGAGGTCGCCTCCCGCCTGTGGCGACCTGCCGTGGCCGGGCAGGTCGGGCAGCACGACCTCGTGGTCGGTCGCCAGGTCGGCGGCGATGCCGGCCCAGGAGCGGGAGGACTGGGTGAAGCCGTGGACGAGGATGACGCGCTGGCCCCGGCCGCCCCGGCTCACGTGCAGGGGCGCTTGCCGCGGTCGGGAGGGCACGGGTGTCGACCGTAGCCGCCGGGACGGCCGCCACCTTCTGCGCCACCCTGGCCGACGAGTGGTGGCGCAGCGGCATCCGGGAGGCGGTCGTGTGCCCCGGCTCGCGCTCCACGCCTCTCGCCCTGGCACTCGTCCGCCACGGTGGGCTCCAGGTGAGTGTGAGGCTGGACGAGAGGGGGGCGGGTTTCTTCGCCGTCGGCCTCGCCCTCGCCTCCGGGAGGCCGACCGTCGTCCTCACGACGAGCGGCACGGCGGCCGCCGAGCTGCACGCCGCCGTCGTCGAGGCGCACCACGCCCGAGTGCCGCTCGTCGTCTGCACGGCCGACCGGCCGGCCGAGCTGCAGGCGGTCGGTGCGGCCCAGACGATCGACCAGGCGCACCTCTTCGGATCCGCCACGCGCTGGTTCGCCGATCTCGGCGTCCCCGACGACGCCACCCGCCCCGCCTGGCGCTCCATCGCCAGCCGGGCGGCCCTCGAGTCCCAGCGGGGCCCCGGCGGGCCCGGCCCCGTGCATCTCAACCTGGCCTTCCGGGAGCCCCTCCTCGGCGAGGCCGGCGAGCTCCCTCCCGGCCGTGCGGACGGCAGGCCGTGGCACGACGTGGCCGCCGGACCCGGTCTCGCCGGAGCCGGGCGGAGTCGACGAGGACTTCTTCCAACCGGGCGCCCGCGGCGTCATCGTCGCCGGCGGGCGAGCCGAGCGCTACGCCGGGCTCATCGGGCCGCTCGCCGACCGGCTCGGCTGGCCGGTGCTGGCGGATCCACGCTCGGGCTGCCGGACGGCGGCGCGCAACGTGGTGGGTGCCGCCGACGCCCTGCTGCGCCAGGAGGGTTTCGCCGCCGGGATGCGTCCCGACCGCGTCCTTCGCATCGGCGACACCTGGGCCTCCAAGGTGCTGGCGGGCTGGCTGGCGCGCTCGGCCGCCGAGGGCGCCCGCCACGTCGCTGTCGAGCCGCACTGGGCCTGGAAGGACCCCGGGCGCGAGGTGTCCACCTTCATGACGTCCCTGCCCGTCCTGTCCGGGCCGCCGTGCGAGACCGGGTGGCTCCGCCGCTGGGCGGCGGCGGAGGAGGCGGCGCAGGGCGCCATCGACGCCGTCCTCACCGGCCACCTCGAAGCGACGGAGCCCGGCGTCGCCCGCGCCCTCTACGCCGGGGTCCCGGGCGAGGGTTGCCTCGTCGTCTCGTCCTCCATGCCGGTGCGAGACGTCGAATGGTTCGGGCGGCCCCGGGCGGCGCCGCCCCGGGTCCTCTCCAACCGGGGGGCGAACGGCATCGACGGCGTCGTGTCCACCACGCTCGGCGTGGCGGCCGCCGGCTCCGGCGCGGGACCCGTCTACGGCCTCCTCGGTGACCTCGCCGTTCTGCACGACGCCTCCGCCCTCGTGCGGCCCGCCTCCGGCCGCCGGCCCACCCCGGCCGTGCTCGTCGTCCTCGACAACGACGGCGGCGGCATCTTCCAGTTCCTCCCGCAGGCGAGCTCCCTCTCGGAGGACGAGTTCGAACGCCTCTTCGGCACGCCGCAGGAACCGGCCGTCGCCGACCTCGCCCGCGGCTGCGGGTACTTCGTGAGGGAGATCGCCGAGGCGGCCGAGCTGGCGCCGGCCCTCGTGGACGCCCGCGGCGAGTCCGCCGAGGCGGGTCTGCCCGCCTTCGTCGTTGTCGACACGGAGCGGGCGTCGAACGTCGCCGTGCATGCCGAGCTCGAGTTGGCTGTGGCCGCCGCCCTCGCCCGGCTCTGAGGGACCGGTTCTCAGTCCGTCTCGAACCGCCGCCCGTCGTCCGCCGCGTATTTCGCCACGACCGAGTCCGTGGCGGCCGTCGCCTCGATGCGGTCCACGATCTCGCCCAGAGTGGCCGCCGGCAGGGCGCAGGTCATCTCCTCGCTCCGCATGCCCGTGCGCACACGGCTGAGGGCGCAGCCGACGCTGGCCGCCGGCACGCCCTGCTCCTTGGCGAGTGCGACGATGTGGCATTGCGGCTTGCCCTCGATGCGCAGGCCGGGGAGCGAGTCGGACAGCACCATGAGCTGACGCCCGTTCACCCGCAGCATGACGACGTCGGGGCTGGCGCTCGCCGGCACGGAGTCGAGGCGCCCGTACACGATCGAGGTCGGGCGCTCGGAGACGACGGGGATCATGGGCACCATCTCCGGCGTGACCCAGCCGGAGCCGAGGAGAGCGGCGACGTCGTCGTTGCCGGCCACCTCGTCGAGGCCGGCGAAACCGTGGGTGAGGCGCCCGACGCTGCAGTTGCCGTGGTCGGCAGGCTCGGTGCGGAAGGCTTCCTCCGTGCGGCCCGCTTCCATCCAGAAGACGCAGGAGGCGGCGACCCGACCGGCCCGCCCGTCGGCGGACGGCTCGCTCATGGGGCGCTCGAAGTGGTGGAGGCCGTTGTTCTGCCCCGTCTCGAAGGCGAGAAAGATGGGCGGCACCCCGAGATGCAGAGCGCCCGTGAGGCGGTCGGAGAGGGCGGCCCAGTCGCTGGTGGCGGTCGTCGTGGTCATGCTCGGAACCTACCGGACGCGTCGCCCCCGGTCGCAGCCCGCTCGCCGGGCGTGGCACGCTGTGGCCATGCCTACGTTGTCGGAGGACTTGTCCTGGCGCGGGTTGATCGAGCAGGAGAGCCCACAGGTTCGGCACGCTCTCGACCACGAGCGCCTGACGGCCTATGCCGGCTTCGACCCGAGCGGGGACAGCCTCCACATCGGGCATCTCATGGGCATCACGACCCTGCGCCGGCTGCAGGACGCCGGCCACCGCCCCATCTCGCTCGCCGGGGGAGGGACGGGCATGATCGGCGACCCGGGCGGGAAGTCGACCGAGCGACCGCTCCTGTCCCTCGAGCAGATCGCCGACAACCTCCGCGGCGTGCGCGCCCAGTTGGCGGCGCTGCTCGACTTCTCCCCTGAGCAGGGTGAGTCGCAGGCCCTCCTCCTCAACAACGCCGACTGGCTGGCGCCCACACGCCTCATCGAGTTCCTGCGTGACATCGGCAAGCACTTCACCGTCAACCAGATGATCGCCAAGGAGTCCGTGAGCGCCCGCCTGGAGCGCCCCGATCAGGGCATCTCCTTCACGGAGTTCAGCTACATGCTGCTGCAGGCGACCGACTACCTCCACCTCTTCGACACCTACGGCTGCCGCCTGCAGCTCGGAGGCAGCGACCAGTGGGGCAACATCACCATGGGCCTCGACCTCATCCACAAGGTGCGAGGTGCGCAGGCGCATGCCCTCACCTGGCCGCTCCTCGTCCGCTCGGACGGCGTGAAGATGGGGAAGTCGGAGACCGGCGCCGTCTGGCTCGACCGCGGACGGACCTCCACCTTCGCCATGTACCAGTGGTTCGTGCGCGTGCCGGACGAGGACGCCGGAACGATGCTGCGCCGCTTCACCTTCCTCGAGCACGGCGAGATCGAGCGCTTGGAGCAGGCGACGAAGGACCATCCGGAGCGCCGGGAGGCCCAGCAAGCGCTCGCTCGTGCCGTCTGCACCTACGTGCACGGCCCGGAGGAGTCGTCGCGGGCCGAGCGCGCCGCCGCCGCCTTCTACACCGAGGAGATCGCCGGGCTCGATGCCGACCTCCTTGCCGAGGTGGTGGCGGACGCCCCCTCCTCGCGCTGGCCGCGCAGCGTCCTCGACGACGGCGGCCTCGACCTGGCGGACGCCCTCCTGGCGAGCGGCCTCGTCAGCTCGAAGAGCGAAGGCCGGCGGGCCATCTCCCAGGGCGGCGCCTACGTCAACAACCGGCGACGGGGTGACACGACCGACGGCAGCCCGCCTGCGGTGTCGCGCCAGGACCTCCTCGGCGACCGTTACGTGCTCTTGAGGAGAGGCCGACGCGACTACCACGTCCTCGTCTTCGAGTGACCTCCGGGCGCGGCCGGCGCCTCCGGCTGCTGGCGGCCGGCCTCCTCTCGGCGCTCCTGCTGGCGGCCTGCTCGCCCTACTCGGGCTCGGAGGCACAGAAGGTACGGGAGTGGGCGAACCAGAACAGCTTCGTGGCCAACCACGACCAGATGATCTCCGACATCACGCTCGTCAAGAAGGCCGTCACGCAGGGATCGGCCAAGGTCGTGCGCACCATCTGCGGCGGGCTCGCCTCCGACGTCGGCACGGCCTACGTGACGCTCCCGACGCCGGACCAGATCCTCACGAACGAGCTGAACGCCGCCGACCAGGACATCGTGGACGCCGCCACGAGCTGCAGCGGGGTCGCTTCCGTGCACTCGGCGACGATGACCTCCGATCTCGCCCGCTTCCGAGAGGGAGTCGACGAGCTGAAGGAGGCGCAGGGGCGCCTGGCGTCGTTCGGCTTCAGCTGGCCCGAGCACCTGTGAAGCGGTCCGAGGCGGGCCGGGTTGTGACAGTGACGGTGACGCCGCGCCGGCCAGCGGCTGGCCGCGCCGGTGCGCCCGGCTACGTTGGCCCTCATGGCCGGCCACGCGACACCGGTCGGCCCCGTTCCGCCGGGGGCCGACCCCGATGTGTACGATCGCATGCGGCGGCGCGTGCTGTGGAAGCTCCCGATGGGGCTCTACGTACTCGGTAGTGCGGCGGGTGAACGGCGGAACCTGATGACGATCAACTGGGCGATGCAGGTCTCCACGCAGCCGAAACACGTCGCCGTGTCCATCGAGCGAGCCGCCCTGACGCACCGGCTGGTGTCGGAGGGGGGCTGTTTCTCGCTGAGCCTGCTCTCGCGGGAGGACCGGGCCGAGGCTCGCAAGTTCGTGAAGCCGTCCGTGCAGGACGCCTCGGCGGGCACCCTGAACCAGATGGCCTACCGGACGGCCCGCAGCGGCGCCCCCGTCCCGGCCATCGCCGTCGCCTGGCTCGATTGCGAAGTTCGGCAGGCGGTTCCCGTCGGCAGCCACACCCTCTTCGTGGGCGAGGTCGTCGACGCCGGCTTCGCCGAGGCAGGCGAGGAGGTTCCCGTGCTGCGCATGGAGGACACCCGCATGAGCTACGGCGGCTGAGGGCAGCGTGTCACGCCGATCCTCCAGAGAGCCCTTCCGCCGCACGACCGGTTCGGACTCGGTGCCCGACGGTGACGGGACGACCACGGTGCGACCGGGCGACTGGCGCATGGTGGACAGCGGCGCCGCCCGTGACGAGCTCGTCGCCGAGCTGCGGGGCGTTGACGCCTACGCCATCGACACGGAATTCCACCGTGAGCGCACGTACTTCCCCCATCTCGCCCTCGTCCAGATCGCCTGGCCGGGCGGGATCGCCCTCGTCGACCCCCTCGCCGTCGACACCCAGCCCCTCGCCGAGCTCTTCGGCACGGACTCGGTCGCCGTCCTGCACGCCGCCGACCAGGATCTGGAGGTGCTCGAGCGGGCCTGCGGGGCGGTCCCGGGGGCCATCTTCGACACCCAGGTGGCCGCCGGCTTCCTCGGCTTCGTCTCGCCCTCGCTCGTCAACCTCGTGGAGGCGCTTCTCGGCATCCGACTCCACAAGGGCGACCAGCTGGCCGACTGGGTGCAGCGGCCGCTGTCGGCGAGCCAGCTCTCCTACGCCGCCAGCGACGTCGCCCACTTGCTGGAGCTGCGCCGTGTGCTCACGAAGCGGCTGAACGCCCTCGGTCGACTCGCCTGGGCCGAGCAGGAGTGCGGGGTGGTGCTCGCCAAGGACCGTTCCCCCACCGTTCCCGAGGAGGCCTGGTGGCGGTTGCCGCACTCCCGGCAGCTGCGCGGGCCGGCCAGGGGCATCGCCCAGGAGGTGGCCGCCTGGCGGGAGCGGCGGGCGCAGCGCCTCGACGTCCCCGTGCGGTTCGTGCTCTCCGACCTCGCCGTCACCTGCATCGCCCAACGACCGCCCCGCGACCGCGAGGAGCTGCGGCGCACGCGTGGCGTGGACGGCCGCCACCTCTCGAGCGGCGTCCCGGACGAGGTGCTGGCGGCCGTCGAGAAGGGACGTTCGCTGCCGGCTTCCGAGATGCGCTTTGCCAGCGGCCACGGCCTCGAGCACGTCAACAAGCCGATGATCGCCCTTGCGAGCGCCTACGTGGGTCAGCGGTCGGCCGACCTCGAGCTCGACCCGGCGGTGTTGGCGACGCGGGCGGATCTGGTGGGTTTCTTCCAGGACGAGCCCGTCGGGCGGCTGACGTCCGGCTGGCGCTACGACCTCATCGGGGCGTCCCTCGGCCGCCTCGCCACGGGGCAGGCGGCGCTCGCCTTCGACGGCCACGGCGACCTCGTCCTCGAGGAGCGCTCGGGAACCCCCATCCCTGAGGACGCCGGCCCCGAGCCGGAGCTCCCCGCCGTCGGGGGTGGCGCCGTCAGCGCTTGACAGCCTCCCTTCGGGCTGCTCCCATATTGTCCAGACATTCAGTCGACCGGCGTGCGCGCACGTCGGGGGGGAGGGGGGCGATGGCGACAGTGGACTCGATGGGTGGCTCCGACGCTGACATCGCGAGGCTGCACTCGCTCGGTTACGCGCAGGAGCTGCGCCGGAGGATGTCGGGCTTCTCCAACTTCGCCGTCTCCTTCACGATCATCTCGGTTCTGTCAGGCTGCCTGACGCTCGTACTACTTCGGGATGCAGTACGGCGGGTCCCGTCGACCTCGTCTGGGGATGGATCATCGTCGGCGTCATGACGACGGTCGTCGGCCTCGGCATGGCGGAGATCGCCTCGGCCTACCCCACCGCCGGCGGCCTCTACTACTGGGCGGCCAAGCTCTCGCCGAACAACCCGGGGGTCTGGAGCTGGTTCACGGGATGGTTCAACCTCCTCGGGCAGGTGGCCATCACGGCCGGCATCGACTACGGCTTCGCCACCTTCTTCAGCCGCCTTCTTCTACCTCACGTAGGGCTACACCGTGACGCCCGGCTACATCCTCATCGTCTACGCGGGCATCCTCGTCGCTCCACGGCATCCTCAACACCTTCGGCGTGCGCCTCGTGTCGTTTCTCTCCGACATGAGCGCCTGGTGGCACGTCGCTCGGCGTACTCGTCATCGCCCTCGTGCTCTTCCTCGTCCCGAGCCACCACGCCTCGGCCTCGTTCATCTTCACGAAGTTCATCAACGAGTCGGACCTGCACGCCGCATGGTACGTCTTCATGCTCGGCCTCCTCATGGCGCAGTACACCTTCACGGGCTACGACGCCTCGGCTCACATGTCGGAGGAGACCCACAGCGCCGACCTGGCGGCGCCCCGGGGAATCGTCAGCTCGATCGCCATCTCCCTCGTCGCCGGGTGGATCCTCATCCTCGCCATCACCTCGGTCGCTCCCGACGAGCCTGGCCATCTACGCCACGATGGCCGCCAATACCGCCGCCCCGGTCGCCATCTGGACGGCGCCCTCTCGCGGGTGGGCGGCCGAGCTGCTGCTGCTCATCGCCGTCGTCGCGCAGGCGTTCTGCGGAATGGCCTCGATGACGGCCAACTCGAGGATGCTGTATGCCTTCAGCCGAGACGGCGCCGTGCCCGGCCACAGCTCTGGCACCGCATCAACCCACGGACGCGGACGCCCACGAACCGCATCTGGTTCTGCGTCGTCTTCGCCTTCATCTTGGCGCATTCCCTCGTTGTGGAGCGGTGTCGCCTACGCAGCGGTGACCTCCATCGCCACGATCGGCCTCTACATCGCCTACGTGCTGCCGACGCTGCTGCGCCGGCTGCAGGGAAAGGCGTGGGTCGGGAGGCCGGTGGTCGCCTCGGCCGCTGGAGCCCCTTCATCGGCTGGGTCGGGCATCGTCTGGGTGGCCTTCATCTCGGTGCTGTTCATGCTGCCGAAGGTCGGACGCTGAGCCAGGTCAACCGGGACAACTTCAACTACGCCCCCATCGCCGTCGGCGTCGTGCTGTTGTTCTCCGGCGGCTACTGGCTGCTCAGCGCCCGAAAGTGGTTCACCGGTCCGAAGGCGCAGGGTGAGCGAGGACGGAGCTCGAAGGCGATCGAGGCCGACTTGGCGCGGGCTGGGACGCCTGGCGGGGACTGAGCCGGGTCAGGCCGGCGGCGGGCCGGCCTGACCGGGCTCCGGCGGCCGCAGGTCGACCCGGAGCGTCAAGATGCCGTCCTCGAGGGACCCCGTGGCGTCCCCGAGCATGGCGAAGTCCTGGTAGTCGAGGCGCATCTGGTTCATGATCCGCTTGCGCTCGTCCCCCTCGACGGGGGGGAGGCCCCGGTTCCGCACGGCCTCGGCCCGTTGGCGGAACCGGGCGATCATGGCCTCCACGTCCAGCTCGTTCGGCATGAGGGCCACGCTATCGGCGGCGTCCTCGGGCCGGCGGCGGGGGCGGGGCTCGGCGGGACGGGGGGTTTCGACGAAGTGAGTTGCGAGAGCGTCCGAGATCGGCCCAGTACGGTCGCCCGTGCAGCGCGGTAGGCCTTGGGGCCGCCGCCGGCGTCCGAAACCCGCCCGCCCCGCCCGGCACCGGCGCACGCCCTCGGCCTCACCCTCGTGCGGCCCTGGCGCCGGCAGCGGCAGCGCAGCCGGAGCGCTCCGGCGATAGGGTGAAACCCGGGACAGCGCCCATCCCTGCCGGTCAGCCGGATTTCGCCAATCGAGCGACTCAAGTCCTGCTCCTGGCATTAGGATGTCGCTGCGCGGCAGGCGGAGAGGGGCCCGGCCCGGCGCATGCCGACAGCGGGACCGGACGCACTGACCGAAGAGGTGGAGCGATGTCCTGGTTGTCTGGGAGTGGCTCGTGAAAAAGGGACGACACCGGCGATTCGAGGAGGCACGCAGCTTGAAGCGCGCCTTCGAGGTGCGGGCGGAGCCGTGCCCCGAGTGCGGGCACATGCCGCCGGCGCCGCACGCCTCCTGGTGCCTCTACGAGTCGGAGGAGCTCGAGGACTCCGACGAGGAGGAGGAGGAAGAAGAGGAGCACCCCGCCCACTGAGGAGCGAGAGGGGGCCGAGACCTCGGCGAGGGCCGATGAGGATCCCCCGGCTTCAGGCCGTGGCGTCGCGCAGCCGCAGCGCCGGGTGCGGCACGGGGACCGGTGCCGGAGCACCCCGGCGGCGCCCGCGTGACGGCCGGCGGGCATCGAGGTACCCGGCGACGAGGTCGTAGGCGGTCGAGCCGAGCATCTCGACGAGCTCGTTGCGCATGGATCGGTAGACGGGCTCCGTGCCGACGAAGGCGTCGGCCGACTCGGTGCACCACCAGGCGAAGTCGGCGCCACCGCGTCCCCAGTGCCGGCGGCCCCACTCCCCGATGGTCGTCGTGACATGGCCGTCCGGCCCGACGCTCTCGTCGCGTCGGAGCGGGAGCTGCCAGCAGACGTCGGGCTTGTAGCCGAAGCGCGGGCACACCCGCCTCGAGGGCCGCCGTGTGGAGGGCGCAGCCCGGGCCGGAGGCGTGCTCCGGCCGGTTGAGGAAGATGCAGGCGCCGTCGACGAGCCGCGTCGTGACGGGCCGGCCCTTCCCGCGCCGCAGCGGTCCGCCGCGGCCGAGGGCGACGCGGCGGAACTGCCACTGCTCGTCGGTGAGCGTCTCCGCCGCCTCCATCACGCGGCCGGGCGTCCTCCTCACCGGTGAAGTGGGCTCCGTAGGAGCAGCAGCCCTGCACGAGCTCCGGGGCGACCTCCGTGAGCACGCCCTGGCATCCGCATCCGTAGATGCAGGTCCAGGCGCTCTCGAGGAACGTCACGTCGACGAGCCAGGTGCGGTCCTCGTCGGGGTCCTCGAAGCTCAGCCACTCATGGGCCTCGGCCGGCAGGGCGCCGGTCACGGAACCGCCCCGAGGCGCTGCAGCTGGGCGCCCGTGGGCTCGGCGCAGCAGAACCACGACTCGGTGAGATGCGGCCGCCGCTCCCCGGGCAGCCACTCCGGCACGCCGGACGAGGGCGGCTCTGCGGCGAGGGGGACGCCGGCGCTGCGCGCCAGCTCCCAGATGGCGGCGAAGGTGACGTCGAGGGCTTCGTCGCCGGCGTCCTCGGCCCGCCCGGCGATGGCGGCCTGCAGCTCGTCGAGGACCGCCAGCGGCGAGGACCACTGCGTGCTGCCGCCGGCCGGGCCTTCGAGGGCGCCGGCGAGCTGCTCGTCGGGGTCGTCGAGGAGGAGGGAGCCGGTGGGGAGGAGGAGGCGGATCGAGTACTGCACCGGATCGGTGCTCCAGACGAGGTCGTTGTAGGCGACGAACTCGAGGAGGCCGCCGAGGGAGGAGAGTGTCGTCCACGGTGTGAAGGGCAGCCACGACGGTCGCAGCTCGACGCCGGCGGCACGCACGAGCCCGAGGGCGGCCGCCTCGTCGGCGGCCGTGTGGCCCTTGTCCAGCAAGGCGAGGACGTCGTCGTCGACGGACTCGAAGGCGGACACGACGAAGATGAGCCCGGCCTCGTGCAGCTCGGGCAGGAGCTGACGATGCCTGAGGAGGTGCTCGACCTTGATCGTGGCGTCGAAGGTGAGCGACGGGTGGCGATCGTGCAGGCGCCGGGCGATGTCGAGGGCGTGGCGGGGCCGGTTGAGGAAGTCCGGGTCGGCGAAGCTGATGTGGCCGGCACCGGCGGCGACGATCTGGTCGACGTCCTCGAGGACGGCGGCGGCCTCGATGGGGCGGGAGCGGCCGTGGTACACGGAGGCGACCGGGCAGTGCTTGCACCGGTGGTTGCAGCCGGTCGTCGTGGCGACGGCGGCGACGAGCGTCTCGTGCCCGCCGGCGACGAGGCGGGCGTAGTTCTGCAGGTCGGGGAGGTCGCGGCGCAGCGGCCGGACGGTGCCCCCGGCGCGGGCCGGGCCGAGCTCGATCCTCACGGCCGGCTCGCCCGCCAGCGAGCGGTCTGCCGCCAGCGAGCGCAGCCACGACAGCAGGGCGGGCAGGCTCTCGCCCGCCACGAGGAGGTCGGCGCTCCCGACGACGTCGCTGCCGGCGAGGACGGGGGCGTAGAGCCCGTGCCAGGCGACCGGCAGGCTCGGCCGCGACCGGCGGATGGCGGAGACCGCTTCCTCGGCGAGCCGAGTCGGCCGTGTGCATGGGGATGGAGACGGCGATGGCCTCCGCCCAGTCGAGATCGGCCCGCGAAAGGTCCGCCACGGCGAGATCGGCCGCCCGCGTCACGTGGCCGGCGTCCTCGAGGGCGGCGGCCGGCACGGCGATGCCGAGGGGCTGCTGGCCGAGCTCGTAGGTCGACAAGAGCAGCACGCGCACGCCGCTTACCGTAACCGGGGTGCCGCCTCCGGACGCACGACCGTGCCGGCGGCCGGCCCCCCGCGACGTCCGACCCTGCCGCCCGCCGGCCCCCGAGAGGCGGGGCGGCGATGTCGACGGAGAGGATCGCCCCGGCCGATCGCAACGCCTCCTCGACGGCGTCGCGCCCGGCGCTCGCCGCGAAGACGAAGCCGAGATAGCGGTCCCCTTCCGGCAGGGGGCGCACGGGCCTGCCGGCCGGGATGGTGATCTCGACGCCGGTGATGCCCGGGACGGCCCGGGCCGCCTCGGTGCCGCCGACCCCGAGCAGGGTGCCCTCCCGCGGGATGGGGATCATGAGGATGCCGCAGGCGGAGGCGAGGGTGGGGACGGCGGACGGCCGCCCGAGGGCGTTGCGGAGCACGACCTCTTCGAGGCTGGAGCCGTCCTCCATCACCATGGCCTTCGAGCAGCGACCGCCGATCGTCCTGGCCGCCACCTCCAGCACGGCCACCGGCGAGGCGCCCACTCGCAGCTCGGCGTGAAACGGGCCCTCCCGGAGGCCGAGCGCCCGCAGCGCGGCGGCGGTCGCCCCCTCCACCGCCTCCCGCAGCGCCGGCGGGAGCGCCGTCGGCGAGACGTAGAGGGTCTCCTCGAAGTAAGGGCCGTCGAGGGGGTCGGGCTTGTCGAAGATGGTGATGATCTCGGGGCGGCCCCCTCGGAGGAGGCCCTCCACGGCCACCTCCGGCCCCGGCGACGAAACGCTCCACGAGAAGCGGGTCCAGGCGGCTCGCCCTCTTCCTCGAGGATGGCGCCCACGCGCCCAGCCGTCTCAGCTGCCTGACGGGCAGAGTCGGCCCGGACGACACCGCGGCTGCCGGAGAGGGTGCAGGGTTTCACGACGACGGGAAAACCGAGGCGAGCGGCCGCCTCCGCCACCTCGTCGGCCGACCCGGAGGAGGCGACCACGAAGTCCGGCTGCGGCACCCCGGCGGCGGCGAAGGCGGCTCGCATGGCTGCCTTGTCCCTCGTGAGGGCGACCGACCGGGGCGGGTTGTGCCGCAGCCCGAGCAACTCGGCGGCGAGGGCGGCCGTGAGGAGGCCCTGGTCGTCCACGGCCACGACGGCGTCGAGGTGGAGGCGGCGCCCGTGGGAGGCGACGAGGGCGGCGGCCTCGGCCGGCCGGTCGAGGGGGAGCTCCAGGAAGCTCTCGCCCATCGTCGCCGCCAGCGCCTGGGCGCGCTCGGAGCCGACGACGACGTCGGCGCCCAGGCGCTCGGCGGCGGCCAGGTACTCCTCGGCCCGGTACGTGCCCGTCGGGAGGATGAGGAGGAGACGTGCCACGAACCCATGATGCCGGGCGGCGACCGCCGCCATGTTCGCCCCTCAGGCGGACCGGACGCGCCCGCCGCGAGGTCTACCCTTTCACCATGGCCGAGCTGCTGGATGTGCTGAGGGTGAGCGACGAGGCCCGCGCGGTCGTCGCCGACATCCGTGCTGGGGAGGACAACGCCGACGACCTGGCGCTGTGGCTCGAGGTGAGCGGGGTCGAGAACGGTGCCTACACCTACGACATGTGGTTCCAGCAGGCATCCGACGCAGGTCCCGGCGATGCGGTCTGGAAGTCCGACGGCCTCGCCGTCGTGGTCGCCTCCTCCAGCATCGACCAGGTGAGGGGAGCGACGCTCGACGTCAGCCACCTCGGCGGCGAGCAGGGCCTCGTGATGATCAACCCCAACTCGCCGCCGGTTGCCCGGGCCGCCGCCCTCGCCGACATCCCGGAGGCCGATCTCTCCTCGCCGACGGCGCAGGCCATCCTCCAGATTCTCGAGGAGGAGGTCAACCCGCAGATCGCCATGCACGGCGGTTGGGCCGACCTCGTGGCCTTCGAGGACGGCACCGCCTACCTGCGGATGTCGGGAGGGTGCCAGGGCTGTGGCCTCGCCAAGGTGACCCTCAGCCAGGGCATCGCCGTCGCCATCCAGGACGCCATCCCCGACGTGCGCGACATCGTGGACGTGACGGATCACGCCTCCGGGTCGAACCCGTACTACGAGCCGGCGAAGAAGTAGCCCTGCCCGCCGCCGGGCTCCTCGATAGGGCTGTCCGGCGCCGCAGTACCTTGGGACGATGCTGAGGTATCTCACCGCCGGCGAGTCACACGGCAAGGGCCTCGTCGTCATCGTGGAGGGGCTCCCCGCCGGCCTCGGCGTCGAGGCCGAGCAGGTCGCCGACGAGCTGGCGCGCCGGCGGCTCGGCTACGGGAGAGGCCCCCGCATGCGTTTCGAGCGCGACGAGATCACCCTCCTCGGCGGCATCCGGCACGGCCGCACTCTCGGGTCGCCCGTCGCCATCGAGATCGCCAACACGGAGTGGCCGAAATGGGAGGAGGAGATGTCGCCGGCACCCGGCGCCCCGTCGAAGCCCCTCACGGCGCCCCGCCCGGGTCACGCCGATCTGGCCGGCATGCAGAAATACGGCTTCGCCGATGCCCGCGACGTGCTCGAACGCGCCTCGGCGCGCGAGACGGCCGCCCGCGTGGCAGCCGGATGCCTCGCCAAGGCGCTCTTGGCCGAGCTCGGCGTCTCCGTCCTCAGTCACGTCGTCGCCCTCGGACAGGCGCGGACGCCGGATGGGCTGCGACCGGCGCCGGCCGATCTCGCCCGCATCGACGACTCGCCCGTGCGCTGCGCCGACCCCGCCGCCGAGGCGGCCATGGTCGCCGAGGTGAAGGCGGCCGCCAAGGTGGGCGACTCCCTCGGCGGGGCCGTCGAGGTGCTCGCCTACGGCGTGCCCGTCGGCCTCGGCAGCCATGTCCACTGGGACCGCAAGCTCGACGGTCTCCTCGCCCAGGCCGTCATGAGCATCCAGGCGGTGAAGGCGGTGGAGATCGGCGAGGGGGTCGAGGTCGCCCGCAAGCGGGGCTCGGAGGCGCACGACGCCATCTACTGGGATCCCCTGGGGGAGGCCTACGTGCGGCACACCGATCGTGCCGGCGGCATCGAGGGCGGCATCTCGACGGGCGCACTCCTCTGGCTCCGTGCCTCCATGAAACCCCTCGCCACCCTCAACCGCCCCGTTCTCGCCACGGTCGACGTCGCCACGAAGGAGGCGGCCGTCTCGTTCAAGGAGCGCACGGACGTGACGGCCGTTCCCGCCATGGGCGTCGTGGCCGAGACGATGACCGCCCTCGTGCTGGCGTCGGAGGCGCTGCGGAAGTTCGGCGGGGACTCCATGTCCGAGCTGCTGCGCAACGCCGACGGCTACGCCAAGGCCCTCCACGAGACACCCTCGGCGGCCCCCGGCCCCCGTGGCCCCGAGGGCAGCAGCACCGGCGCCGGTGGCTGACCACGTGCTCCTCGTCGGGATGATGGGCTCCGGCAAGACGACGGTGGGGCGCCTCGTCGCCGCCCGCCTCGGTCGCCGCTTCCACGACAGCGACGAGGAGGTGCTCGCCCGCACTGGCATGACGATCCCGGCCATCTTCGCCTCGCGGGGGGAGGCCGCTTTCCGCGCCGAGGAGCGTGCCGTGCTCGCCGCCGCCACCGCTTCGGGGCCGCCCGCCGTCATCGCCGTCGCCGGTGGGGCGGTCCTCGACCCCGACTCCCGCCGGCGAATCCGCACGGCGGGACCCGTCGTGTGGTTGCGGGCGGCGCCGAGCGTGCTCGCCGGCCGAGTGGGCTCCGGCTCCGGCAGGCCGCTCCTCGACCGGGACGCCGCCGGCGCCCTGCAGCTGCTCGACGCCCGCCGCCGTCCGCTCTACCGGGAGCTGGCCGACGGCGCCGTCGACGTCGACTGGGTGACGCCGGCCGTGGCGGCGGAGCGGACGCTGCGCCTCGCTCGTCGCCTCCTCGAGGGTGGCCCGTCGTGAGCACGCGGGCAAGGGGGCTGACGACCGTGCGCGTGGACCTCGGGCCCCGTTCCTACGACGTCCTCGTTGGCCCAGGTGCCCGCCACGAGCTCGCCGACCTGCTGCCCGTCGCTGCCCGGCAGTGCGTCATCGTCACGCAGGCAGGCATCGAGGTGGCCGAGCAGCTGCAGCCCGGCGTAGCGGCGACCGTCGTCGAGATCCCCGCCGGCGAGCAGGCGAAGTCGCTCGCCACCGTCGAGGCGTTGAGCCGCAGCTTTGCGTCAGCCGGGCTGACACGAGGCGACGCCGTCGTGGCCGTGGGCGGGGGGGTGGTGACGGATGTGGCGGGTTTCGCCGCCTCGTGCTGGCACCGGGGCACCGGTGTCATCCACGTCCCGACGACGCTGCTCGCGCAGGTGGACGCCGCCATCGGCGGGAAGACGGGCGTCAACCTCCCGGAGGGCAAGAACCTCGTCGGTTCCTTCTGGCAGCCGCTCGGCGTCATCTGCGACACCGAGGTGCTCGCCACGCTGCCGCCGGCGGAGTGGCGTTCCGGCCGGGGCGAGCTGGCGAAGTACGCCTTTCTCGGGGTCGACGACCTCGACTCCCTCGACCTCGCCGAGCAGGTGGTGCGCTGCGTCGAGTGCAAGGCGAGGGTGGTCTCGGCCGACGAGACGGAGGGAGGCTTCCGCATGGTGCTCAACTACGGCCACACGCTCGCTCACGCCCTCGAGACCGCCGGGCTCGCCGGTGAGCCGGATGGCGCCGGCAAGGCCGTCCCCGCTGTCGCCCCCGCCGGCAGCGGGGCGACCTCCTTGCGCCACGGCGAGGCGGTCGCCATCGGCCTCGTCTTCGCCGCCCGCCTCGCCCGTGCCCTCGGGCGCATCGACGATGCCCGCGTCGCCCGCCACGAAGCCGTCGTGGCCGCCTACGAGCTGCCCGACCGCCTCCCTCCCGGCGCCGACGCCGAGCGGCTCGTGGAGCTCATGGCCCACGACAAGAAGGCCACCGGCGACCTCACCTTCGTGCTCGACGGGCCGCGTGGGGTCGAGCTGGTGCGAGCGGTCCCGGCCTCCCTCGTCCTCGAGGTGCTGGAGGGCCTGCGGTGACCGATCGCCGCCTGCTCCTCCTCTCCGGCCCGAACCTCCAGCTCTTCGGGAGGCGCCAGCCGGAGATCTACGGCCCCGAGACCCTCGACGAGCGGGTGCGGCGCGCCGCGGCGGCGGCCGAGCGGCTCGGCTACGAGCTCGAGCACCTGCAGAGCGACTCCGAGTCCCAGCTCGTGGCGGCCGTGCACGCCGCCCGGGAGGGCGTGGCCGGCATCGTCGTCAACGCCGGGGCGCTCTCTCACTACGGCTGGTCGTTGCACGACGCCCTTGCCAGCTTCGACGGGGTCATCGTGGAGCTGCACGTCTCGAACCCCGGAGCCCGTGACCACTGGCGGCGCCACTCGGTCATCGCGCCGGTGGCCGATGGCGTGGTGGCGGGTTTTGGCGGGCTCGGGTACGAGTTGGCGGTGGAGGCGGCCGCCCGCCTCGTCGACTCCCGGCTGCCGGGCAGCTGAGCGCCGCCCGTAGAGTTCCCGCCATGCCGAACGGGCGAGACCGCTCCTCGTTGCCGCCCACGGACGTCGCCGGCCGCCTCGACCGGTTGCGGGCACGGATGCGGGACGTGTGCGAGGCCCTCCTCGTGACGGAGCTCGTCAACGTGCGGTACCTGACGGGATTCTCGGGCTCGGCCGCCATGCTGCTCGTGTCGGAGGACGATGCCCTCCTCGTCTCGGACGGTCGCTACCGCGACCAGGCGGCAGAGCAGCTGGCGGCTGCCGGCGTCGAGGCGCGCGTCGAGATCGGCCGTCCCTCCGAGCAGCTGGCCGCCATCGACGCCGCCACGAAGGGGTGCCGTCGCCTCGCTCTGGAGGCGTCCCACGTCACCTGGGCCACCCAGCAGCGGCTCGCCTCGGCCCTCTCCTGCGTCGGGACGGGCGGCACTCTCGTTGCGACGCACGGCCTCGTGGACGAGCTGCGCATCGTGAAGGACGCCGGCGAGCTCGCCCGCATCGAGCTGGCGGCCGACATCGCCGATGTCGGCCTGGCGCAAGTGAAGGAACGGCTCCGTTCCGGGCCGACCGAGCAGCAGTTCGCCCTCGATCTGGAGATCGAGATGCGCAGCCGAGGGGCCGACCGGGTCTCCTTCGAGACCATCGTCGCCTCCGGGCCGAACGCCGCCCTCCCCCATCACGAGCCGGCCGACCGCACGATCTCGCCGGGCGAGCTCGTCGTCGTCGACTTCGGGGCCGAGGTGGACGGCTACCGCTCCGACATGACCCGCACCCTCTGCGTCGGCAGTGTCGTCGCCCCCCAGCTCCTCGACCTGCTCGACGCCGTCCTCGTCGCCCAGCGGGCCGGCGTCCGCATGCTTCGCCCCGGCGTCAGGGGGTCCGAGGTGGACGGGGCCTGCCGCGAGTCGCTCGAGAGCGCCGGCTTCGGCGAGCTCTTCCTGCACGGCACCGGGCACGGTGTCGGTCTCGAGATCCACGAGGCACCGGCGATCGCCCCCGGGTCGGCTGATATCCTCCGGGAAGGCGCAGTCGTCACCGTCGAGCCCGGTGCCTACATCTCAGGCGTGGGCGGCGTCCGCATCGAGGACACTCTCGTGATCACCCCGACCGGCGCACGCGCTCTCACCAAATCGACCAAGGACACGATTCTCTGATGGCTCTTTCCACCAACGACCTTCGCAACGGCATGGCGCTCGACCTGCCGGAGGGTCTCTTCACCGTCGTGGAGTTCCAGCACGTGAAGCCGGGCAAGGGGGGCGCCTTCGTCCGAACGAAGCTGCGCAACATGCGGACGAAGGCGGTGCTCGAGCGGACGTTCCGGGCCGACGAGAAGGTCGAGCAGGCCCTCATCGAGAAGCGCGAGATGCAGTACCTCTACCGGGACGGCGAGCAGTACGTCTTCATGGACAACTCGACCTACGACCAGATGTACGTCGACACCTCCGCCCTCGGCGACGCCGCCAGCTACCTGAAGGAAGGCGACTCCGCCATCCTGGAGATGTACGACGGCGCCATCGTCGACGTCGACCTCCCCGCCGCCGTCGAGCTGACGGTGACCGACACGGAGCCGGGCATCCAGGGCGACCGCGTCTCGGGCGCCCGCAAGCCCGCCACCCTCGAGACGGGCCGCGTGCTCCAGGTGCCGCTCTTCGTGAACCCGGGTGACCGAATCAAGGTGGACACCCGGAGCGGTGAGTACATCACGCGGGCCTGAGCAGACCGGCCCGCGCCCGCACGTCCGCCCCGCCGGAACCGCCCGCGCGAAGGGCCGGGGCCGGCCCGGCCTGCCCGAGGGCTCGGGGGAGCGGCGCCACTCCAGGGAGCGGGCGCTCGAGCTCAGCTACGAAGCCGAGCAGAAGGGCCTCACCGTGGAGGAGCTGCTGTCGGAGCTCCCCGTGGTGCCGGGTGGTTACGCACTCGAGCTCGTGACGGGGCTCTCCGAGCGCATCGACGAGGTCGACGGCCTGATCGCTTTCCACTCCGCCGGCTGGGCGATCGACCGCATGCCGGCCGTCGACCGCTGCATCCTCCGCCTCGCCACCTACGAGCTCGTGGCCGAGCCGTCCGTCCCGCTCGCCGTCGTCATCGACGAGGCCGTCGAGCTGGCGAAGGAGTACTCGACGGAGGATTCGCCCCGTTTCGTCAACGGCGTGCTGGCGGCCATCGCCGACGCCGTACGGCTCGGCCTGCCGGAGGCTGCGCCCTCCGCCGGCGCCGGCGATGGCGCCGGCGATGGCGGTGCGCCGTGACGGACGCCTACGGTGCCGCCGGCGTCGACTACGGCACGCTCGATGCCGCCAAACGCCTGGCGATGGAGGCCGCCGCCTCCACCCTCGAGCGCCCGGCCGTGCGGGGCGCCACGGTGGAGAAGGCCTCCATCGGGGAGCCGGCGACCTTGCTCCAGGTCGGTGACGTCACCCTCGCCGTCGTGCTCGAGTGCCTCGGCACGAAGTCGGTGATCGCCCGCGAGGTGGAGGAGCAACTCGGTCTCGACCGCTGGGACGCCGTCGGCGCCGACGCCGTCGCCGCCGTCGTCAACGACCTCTGCTCGGTGGGGGCGCTCCCGCTCACGCTCAACGCCTATTTCGCCACGGGCTCGGCCGCGTGGTACGGGGGGTCGCGCCACCGCTCGCTCGTGGAGGGCTGGCGCCGGGCCTGCACCGACGCCGGCGCCGCCTGGGTGGGCGGCGAGTCGCCCACCTTGGCGGGGGTCGTCATGCCCGAGCAGATCGACCTCGCCGGATCCGCCCTCGGACGCCTGCCGGCCGGCGCCGCGCCCTGGCTCGGGAGCCGGTTGGAGGAGGGTGACGAGATCGTCCTCGTCGCCTCGAGCGGGCTGCACGCCAATGGCGCCTCGCTGGCGCGGGCGCTGGCGTCGTCGCCGGCGCAGTGCCCGGCCGGATGGGGGGAGCGACTGCCGAGCGGCCGGGCCTTCGGCGAGGCCGTCCTCGATCCCGGCGTGCTCTACGTCGGCCTCGTGCAGTCCCTCGCCGGCGCCGCGGCGCCGGTGCACTACGCCAGCCACATCACCGGCCACGGCTGGCGCAAGCTCATGCGGGCCGACCGCGACCTCACCTACCGGATCTCCGTCCTTCCCCCCGTGCCGGAGGTGCTCGCCTTCGTGACGGCCCGGCTCGGGCTCGATCCGGCCGAGGCGTACGGGACGTTCAACATGGGGGCGGGTTTCGCCCTGTTCGCGGCGGCCGGTGCTGGTCGTGACGTCGTCGCCGTCGCCGACCGTGCGGGCTACGCCGCCCACGTCGCCGGCACCGTCGAGGCAGGGCCCCGGGAGGTCGTGCTGGAGCCGCTCGGGGTGACGTACACGTCCTCTGAGCTGGAGCTGCGATAGCTCGGCGCCGGCGGCCGCCGGGACTGCGCCGAACCGGCGGCGGCAGACGGGCGCCGACGCCCGTTTGCCGCACCCAGAACCGCCCGGCCCGCAGGAGTGGGCGACGGGCAATTCGTTCGTGCCCTGTACAGGCCGCTCCCGCCCCCGACGCATCTGCGCCGGGGGGAGCTACACTGGGAACTCGATCGTGAAGCGGGTCCCGTGAGGCCCGAACGGACGAGAAGGAGCCCGAGTGGCCGAACGAGAACGAAGGTTGACGCGCCCGGCTGGGCGCATTTTTCTTGCCCGAGCCCAGGTCATGGACACCGACGAGGTGTCGAGGGCGCTCCGGCGCATCGCCCACGAGGTCATCGAGCGCAACCGTGGTCTCTCCGAGGTCGTCGTCGTCGGCCTCCAGACCGGCGGGGTGCCGCTCGCACGACGGCTCGTCGCCGACCTGAAGGACATCGAGGGCGCCGACGTCCCGCTCGGGACGCTCGACGTCGCCTTCTACCGGGACGACATCGGTCTACGACCCGTCCTCCCTGAAGAGGTGACGAGCATCCCCGTCGACCTCACCGGGGCGACCGTGGTGCTCGTCGACGACGTCCTGTTCACGGGCCGGACCGTGCGGGCGGCCCTCGACGCCCTCGCCGACTACGGGCGTGCCCGGGCCGTGCAGCTCGCCGTCATGGTGGACCGGGGCCACCGTGAGCTGCCCATCCGCCCCGACTACGTGGGGAAGAACCTGCCGACGCGCCGCGACGAGCTGGTCGACGTGACCGCCGACGGTGTGCAGATCGGAGAGCTCGTGGACGAGAGGAGCCAACCATGACGACGACCGCAGCGACGACGGCGGCACCCACCCCCGGCACGGAGACGCCGGCGCCACCCGCCAGGCAGGACGACGGCGTCCGCCACCTCGTCTCCATCACCGACCTCGACCGCGAGGGCATGCTGACCGTCTTCCACCTCGCCGACGCCTTCAAGGAGGTGTCCGAGCGCCCCATCGCCCGCGTGCCGGCGCTCAGGGGAAAGACCGTCGCCACCATGTTCTTCGAGGCGTCGACACGTACCCGGCTCTCGTTCGAAGCCGCCGCAAAACGGCTCTCGGCCGACGTCATGTCCTTCAGCGCCTCCACGTCCTCGCTCGAGAAGGGCGAGTCGCTGCGCGACACCGTCGAGACGATCGACGCCATGGGCATCGACGCCATGGTCGTGCGCCACAAGTCCTCCGGCGTGCCCTCCCAGGTGCGTGCCTGGACGAAGGCGAGCGTCATCAACGGCGGCGACGGCCAGCACGAGCACCCGACGCAGGCCCTGCTCGACTGCTACACGATCCGGGAGGCGCTGCAGGAGCGCGCCCCGGCCGGAACGGCAGGCCCCGAGGACCTGCAGGGGCTTCGCATCGCCATCGTGGGCGACATCCGCCACAGCCGGGTGGCGCGCTCCGACGTCCTCGCCATGACGACGCTGGGCGCCCAGGTCGTCCTCGTGGGGCCCCGCACGTTGCTGCCGCCGTCGCTCGACGGCTGGCCGGTGAAGGCGACGGCGGACCTCGACGGCGTCCTCGGCTCCGTCGACGTCGTCTACCTGCTGCGCATCCAGAAGGAGCGGGCGCAGGCCGCCCTCCTCCCGTCGCTCGACGAGTACCACGAACGCTTCGGCCTCACTCGAGAACGGGCGGCCCGCCTCGACGAACGGGTGCTCGTCATGCATCCCGGCCCGATGAACCGGGGCGTCGAGATCGCCCCCGAAGCAGCCGACCTCCCCAACTCGCTCATCACCCGCCAGGTTCGAAACGGCGTCCTCATCCGCATGGCCGTCCTCTTCCACCTGTTGGGGGCGGGCGGCCCCCTGCCGACGGCCGCAGTCGCCGGCGCCGGCGCCGAGACGAGCGGAGGCAACAATGCCTGAGCGCGACGCCACCACCACGAGCCCAGAGCACGAGATCCTCCTGCGGGGCGGCACTGTCGTCGACGAGCACGGCGAGCGTCGCGCCGACGTGCTCGTACGGGGCAACGTCGTCGTCGCCGTCGGGCCGGACCTCGAGGCCGGGCCCGGCGCCCGGGTGCTCGACGCCAGCGGCTGCATCGTGGCGCCCGGCCTCGTCGACCTGCACACGCACCTGCGCGAGCCGGGGGGCGAGATCGCCGAGACGATCGAGACCGGCAGCCGGGCGGCCGCCGTCGGTGGCTACACCGCCGTCGTCGCCATGCCGAACACCGAGCCGGCCATCGACAACCCGTCGGTCGTGCGCGATGTGCTCGCCCTCGGCAGGACGGCACTCACCGACGTCGCCGTGGCGGCCGCCATCACCCTCGAGCGGGCCGGCAAGACCCTCGCCCCCATGGGGGAGATCGCCGCCCTCGGCGTGCACTTGTTCACCGACGACGGCCGCGGTGTGCAGGACCCGGGTCTCATGCGGCGGGCCCTCGAGTACGGCAGCGACCTCGGCATCGTGCTCGCCGAGCACTGCGAGGACGCCGGCCTCTCGGGCGGCGGCCACATGCACGAAGGCGCCTGGTCGAGCCGGCTCGGCCTCCCCGCCCAGCCCGCCGTGGCCGAGGAGGCGATGCTCGCCCGCGACCTCGCCCTCGTGCGGGAGACCGGTGCCCCCATGCACTTCCTGCACCTCTCGACGGCCGGCTCCGTGGAGCTCGTCCGGCGGGCGAAGGCCGACGGCCTCCCCGTGACGGCGGAGGCGACGCCCCATCACCTCTCGCTCACCGACGCCGCCGTCGCCGGCTACGACACCGCCTTCAAGGTCAACCCGCCGCTGCGGACGGCTGCCGACGTCCGCGCCGTGCGGGCGGGCCTCGTCGACGGCACGGTCGACGCCGTGGCGACCGACCACGCCCCCCATGCCACCGTGGACAAGGAGGAGCCGTTCGACCTCGCCCCCTTCGGGATGACGGGCCTCGAGACCGCCCTCTCCGTCGTCCACACCGTCTCTCTCGGCTCCGGCTTCGGCGAGGGAACGGCCGACTGGCCCGGTGGGCAGTGGTCGGTGCAGGAGCTGTTGGCGGGTTTCTCCTGGCGTCCGGCGCGCATCGCCCGACTCGACCGGGCGTCGGGCGGGCGCCACGGCGGCCCCGTCGAGGCCGGCGCGCCCGCCAACCTCGTCGTCTTCGACCCGGAGGAGGCCTGGGCGGTCGACCCGGCCGCCATGGCGTCGCGCAGCCGCAACACGCCCTTTTCCGGCATGAAGCTCACCGGTCGCGTCCGCCACACCGTGCACGAGGGAGAGGCCGTCGTCATCGACCATCAGCCCCAACGATGAAGGCCCAACGATGAAGGCCCAGCGATGAAGGCCCAGCGATGAGGGATGAGGCGCTCCTCGTCCTCGCCGACGGGACCGTCTTCGAAGGCGAGGCCATGGGCGCCCTCGCCGGCGGGTGCCATGGCCGGTCGGCGGTGGCCATCGCCACCGGTGAGATCGTGTTCAACACCTGCCTGTCCGGCTACCAGGAGGTGCTCACGGATCCCTCCTACGCCGGGCAGGTCGTCGCCTTCACCTATCCCCACATCGGGAACTACGGCGTGTCGCCCGAGGACGAGCAGAGCGGGCGCCCGTACTGCCGCGGCGTCGTCGTGCGGGACATCACGGACCGGCCGAGCAACTGGCGCTCGGCCGAGAGCCTCGAGACCTTCCTCGTGCGCCACGGCATCGCCGGCATCACGGGCGTGGACACGCGGCGGCTGACCCGTCACATCCGCCAGGCCGGCGCCATGCCGTGCGCCCTCGGCACGGCCTCGGAAGCCGAGCTGCTGGCGGCGGCGTGCGCCGAGCCGGGCACGCAGGGAGTCGACCTCGTCGCCGAGGTGACGACGCCGCAGCCCTACGACGGCCCGCCCTCGGAGAGCGACCTCCGCGTCGTGGCCTACGACTTCGGCATCAAGACGACCATCCTGCGCAACCTCGCCCGTGTCGCCCGTGTCGAGGTCGTGCCGGCCACGACGCCGGCGAGCGAGGTCCTCGACCGCCGTCCCGACGGCGTCTTCCTCTCGAACGGCCCGGGCGATCCCGGCCGCCCTCGAGCACCTCGCCGCCGAGATCGGCGCCCTCGTGGGGCGGGTCCCCGTCTTCGGCATCTGCCTCGGCCACCAGCTCCTCGCCTCGAGCCTCGGCGGCCACGACCTTCAAGCTGCCCTTCGGGCACCACGGCGGCAACCATCCCGTGAAGCGCCTCGCCACGGGGACGGTCGAGATCACGAGCCAGAACCACGGCTACGCCGTCGTGCCCGACACCGTGCCGGGCGCCGAGCTCACGCACGTGAACCTCAACGACGGCGTCGTGGAAGGCCTCCGCCTGGCGGACCGGAAGGCCTTCAGCGTGCAGTACCACCCAGAGGCCGGCCCGGGTCCCCACGACGCCCGCTACCTCTTCGACGAGTTCCGCCTCCTCATGGAGGCGAGCCGCTGATGGGTCGCCGGCAGGATCTCGCCTCCATCCTCGTCATCGGTTCCGGCCCCATCGTGATCGGCCAGGCGTGCGAGTTCGACTACTCCGGCACGCAGGCCTGCCGGGTCCTCCGAGCCGAGGGCTACCGCGTCATCCTCGCCAACTCCAACCCGGCGACGATCATGACCGACCCGGATCTGGCCGACCGGACCTATGTCGAGCCGCTGCACGCCGATGTCCTCACCGCCATCCTCGAGCGGGAGCGCCCGGACGCCGTCCTCCCCACCATGGGCGGCCAGACGGCCCTCAACCTCGCCATGGCCCTGTCGGACCGGGGGGTCCTCGACGACCTCTGCGTCGAGCTCATCGGAGCCAAGCGCCGAGGCCATCCGCACGGCCGAGAACCGCGACCGCTTCAAGGCCGCCATGACGGAGATCGGGCTCTCCGTGCCGGCGTCCGGCTTCGCCCACGATCTCGACGAAGCGCTCGCCGTCGCCGCCGAGATCGGCTTTCCCATCATGGTGCGGCCCTCCTTCATCCTCGGGGGCGCCGGGACGGGGATTGCGCATGACCGGGAGGATTTCGCCCGCCTCGCCGCCGAAGGCCTTGCCGCCAGCCCCGTCTCGGAGATCCTCGTCGAGCGGTCCATCGCCGGCTGGAAGGAGTTCGAGCTCGAGGTCATGCGCGACCGGGTGGACAACTGCGTCGTCGTCTGCTCGATCGAGAACTTCGACCCCATGGGGGTGCACACCGGCGACTCCGTCACGGTGGCGCCGGCCCAGACGCTCTCGGACGTCGAGTACCAGGAGATGCGAAACGCCGCCTTCGCCTGCATCCGCCGCGTCGGCGTGGAGACGGGCGGCTCCAACATCCAGTTCGCCGTCAACCCCTCGACGGGCGAGATGCTCGTCATCGAGATGAACCCCCGGGTCTCCCGATCCTCCGCCCTTGCGTCCAAGGCGACCGGGTTCCCCATCGCCAAGATCGCCGCCCGCCTCGCCGTCGGCTACACGCTCGACGAGATCCCGAACGACATCACGAAGGCGACGCCGGCCTGTTTCGAGCCGACGATCGACTACGTCGTCACGAAGGTGCCCCGCTGGGCCTTCGAGAAGCTGCCCGGGTGCCCCCAACGCCCTCGGCACCCGCATGCAGTCCGTCGGGGAGGCCATGGCCATCGGCCGCACCTTCGAGGAGTCGCTGCAGAAGGCGCTGCGCGGTCTCGAGCTCGGCCGGGCGGGGCTGAACTGTGATGCCGGGGAGGCTCGTTTCGAGGCCGTCGAGGTGGCCGAGCTCCTGCGCCGTGCCGCCGTGCCCACCCCGGAGCGCCCCTTCCAGCTGGAGTCCGCCCTCCGGCGGGGCGCCGGAGTCGAGGCGGTGGCGACGGCGACGGGCATCGACCCGTGGTTCCTCGACCGGCTGCAGGCGATCGTGGACGGGCGGGCCGAGCTCGCCGCCCTCGTGCCGGACGGGATCGGTGCACTCTCCAGGCGGCACTGGCGCCGGGCGAAGCGCCTCGGCTTCTCCGATGCACAGGTCGCCCATCTCTTCGGGGTGGACGAGCCCGCCGCCCGGGCGGCCCGCCTGGCGGCCGGCGTGCGGCCCACGTTCAAGACGGTGGACACCTGCGGCGCCGAGTTCGCCGCCACGACGCCCTATCACTACTCCACCTACGAGGACGAGGACGAGGTGCGGCCGGCCTCCGCCCCCCGTGTCGATCATCCTCGGCTCGGGCCCGAACCGCATCGGGCAGGGCATCGAGTTCGACTATTGCTGTGTGCACGCTTCCATGGCGTTGCGGGCGGCGGGCTTCGAGACCGTCATGGTGAACTGCAACCCCGAGACGGTGTCGACCGACTACGACACCTCCGACCGCTTGTACTTCGAGCCCGTCTCGGAGGAGGCCGTCCTCGACATCATCGAGTCCGAGCAGGCCGCCGGTGCGGGCGGCGTCGTGGGGGTCGTCGTCGGGCTCGGCGGGCAGACGCCCCTCAAGCTGGCCGGCCGGCTCGATCCTGCGCTCGTCCTCGGGACACCGCCGTCCTCCATCGACGCCGCCGAGGACCGCGAGCAGTGGTCGGCCCTCTGCGCCCGCCTCGAGATCCCGCAGCCGGCCGGGGGCACGGCCCGCACGCTGGAGGAGGTGCGGGCGATCGTCGAGCGGATCGGCTTCCCGGCCCTCGTCCGGCCGAGCTACGTGCTCGGGGGCCGGGCCATGGAGATCACCTACGACAACGACGAGCTGGAGGCAGCCTTCTCGTCGCTCGCCCTCGGGGCGGAGGGGGCGCTCACGACGGAGCGTCCCGTCCTCATCGACCGCTTCCTCGAGGACGCCATCGAGGTCGATGTCGACGCCGTGCGGGACCGCACGGGCGAGGTGGTCATCGGAGCGGTCATGGAGCACGTGGAGGAGGCGGGCGTCCACTCCGGTGACTCCGCCTGCGTCATCCCCCCGCCCACCCTCGAGGCCGCCACGATCGCCGTCATCGAGGAGCACACCCGCCGTATCGCCGAAGCGCTCGAGGTCGTCGGCCCCATCAACGTGCAGTACGCCGTCAAGAAGGGTCAGGTCTTCGTCATCGAGGCGAACCCGCGGGCCTCCCGGACACTGCCCTTCGTGGCGAAGGCGACGGGCGTTCCCTTCGCCAAGATCGCAGCCCGCCTCACCGTCGGGGCCACCCTCGAGGAGCTCAGGTCCGAGGGCCTCGTGCCGCCGGCCTCGTGGCGGGCGTCGAGCGGCCTGCGCCACGTGAGCGTGAAGGAGGCGGTCCTCCCCTTCGACCGCTTCCCCGACGTCGACAGCGTCCTCGGTCCGGAGATGCGCTCCACGGGCGAGGTCATGGGGATCGACCGCACGTTCGGCCTCGCCTTCGCCAAGAGCCAGATCGCCGCCGGCAACCGGCTGCCCGACGAGGGCACCGTCTTCCTCTCGCTCGCCGACCGCGACAAGGAGGCGGGCTTGCCGGCGGCGAGGGCGTTTCGCGAGCTGGGCTTCGAGATCGCCGCCACGGAGGGGACGGCCGCCTTCCTCGAGGCAAACGGCGTCAAGGTCTCGACCCTCGTCGCCAAGGTGGGGGAGGGTCCGCAACCGGCCGGGCTCGCCGACTCCGTCGCGCTCATCGCCGACGGGACGATCGTGCTCGTCGTCAACACGCCGCGAGGGCGCGGGCCGCGCGCCGACGGCGGGTACATCCGCCGGGCCGCCTCGGCCAACCGGGTGCCCTGCCTCACGACGGCGGCGGCCGCCCGGGCAGCGGCCGCCGGTATCGCCGACTGGGGCCGTCACTCCCTCGAGGTGCGCTCCCTGCAGGAGCACCACCTCGCGGCGCCGCCGTCCAGCGTTCCCCAGGAGGCGATTCGCCCGTGAGCGTCCGAGACGGCGGGCCGGCGCCGTCGCCCGCCACCGTCGACCTGTGCTGCACGATCGGGTCAGTGCGGCTGCCAAATCCCATCATGACTGCGGCCGGCACGGCCGGCCACGGTGCCGAGCTCTCGGCCTACTTCGATCTCTCCCGTCTCGGGGCCGTCGTCGTGAAGTCGATCGCCCCCTTCGCCTACGCCGGCAACGCGGCGCCGCGGGTCTGTCCCGTGCCGGGGGGCATGCTGAACGCCGTCGGCCTGCAAGGGCCTGGCATCGAGGCCTGGATCGCCGAGGATCTTCCGGCGTTGCTGGCCACGGGTGCCCGCGTGGTCGTGAGCATCTGGGGCCGCACCGTCGACGACTACGCCGCCGCCGGCGAACGCCTGGGGCGCCTGCGATCGGAGGGTGCCTTCGGTGGCGACACGGTCGCCGGCGGCATCACCGCCGTCGAGGTGAACGTCAGCTGCCCGAACCTGGAGGACCGCAGCCGCATGTTCGCCCACTCGCCCGCCTCGACGGCGGCGGCCGTGCAGGCGGCCTCCTGCTGCGGCTTCCCCCTCTGGGCGAAGCTCTCGCCCAACACGAGCGACCTCCTCGAGGTCGCCGGCGCCGCCCTCGAAAGCGGCGCCGAGGCCCTCACGCTCGTGAACACCTTGTTGGGCATGGCGATCGACACCCGCCGGCGCCGGCCCGCCCTCGGTGCCGGAGGGGGCGGTCTCTCCGGTCCGGCCCTCCACTCCGTGGCCCTGCGCGCCGTCTTCGACTGCCGGGCGGCTTACCCGGAGGCGGCCATCGTCGGCGTCGGCGGCGTCTCCGACGGCGAGGGGGCCGTCCGCATGCTGCTCTGCGGGGCGAACGCCGTCCAGGTCGGCACGGCGACGCTCGCCGATCCGCACGCCCCCGCCCGGGTGCTCGGGGACCTTCCCCGTGCCCTGGCGGGCGCCGGCCTGGCCTCGGTGAGCGAGGCCGTCGGGGCTGCGCACGACACGACCGGTTCGGCGACCCACCTCACGAAAGGAGCAGCGGGATGACTGACGGGCAGACTCTCTCGGTCGAGGAGCTGGCGGCGCTCACGCGTCCCCACCTCGCCCTCGCCCTCGACACCGGCGACCTCGACGGAGCCGTGGCCATGTGGAGGAGGTGCGCCCCCTTCTTCGCCATCGCCAAGGTCGGGCTGCAGCTCTACTCGGCCGCCGGCCCCGCCTCCATCAGGCGCCTCAGCGAGGAGGGCGCCGCCGTCTTCGTCGACCTGAAGCTGCACGACATCCCGAACACCGTGAAGCAGGCGGCGCGTGAGCTCGCAGCGCTCGGCGCCAGCTACGTCACGGCGCACCTCGCCGGGGGCGAGGCGATGATGGCGGGGGCGGTGGAGGGTTTCGTCTCCGCATCGACCGTCGCCGCCGGCGCCGGGACGCCGCCCCCCGGCATCCTCGGCGTCACGGTGCTGACGAGCGACACGACGGCTTCCCCCGAGGTCCTCGCCGCCCGGGCCGCTCTCGGCGAGCGGATCGGCTGTGTCGGGCTCGTCTGTGCCACCCAGGACCTCCCGGCCGTGCGGTCCGCCTCCTCCCTCCCCACCTTCGTGCCCGGCATCCGGCGGGCGGGCAGCTCGAGCGACGACCAGTCACGGGTGGCGACGCCGGCGGTGGCCGCCGGGGCCGGGGCGAGCGTGCTCGTCATCGGTCGGACGCTCACGACCGGTGGCGACTCCGCCCTCGCCGACCTGGCATCCGAGGTCGCCGGCGCCCTCGCCTGACGTCCCGGGCGTCGAGGCCACCCCGAGCCCGACCCGGATCTGCCTACCGAGCGCCCAGGATCACCGAACTGGGCCTTGCACGGACGCTCTCGCATCTCGGTACGCCCGAAACCCCCAGTCCCCCGCGGGCCGGCCGCTTCGCCCACGTCACGCCCGCCGCCCGCCGGAGCCGCCCCTGCTCCCCGAGGCGGCCAAATATTACGGATCCGTCATCGTTCGACACCGTGGAGAATTACCTGGCCAAGCCACTGCCGCCATCGGGCAGGCGAGCCCGGCCGCCGCGTCGCCGCCGCGCCGGACGAGGCCGGCGGGGGCGCGCCGATCAACGCCCGGCGCTACCCGATACCGGAGGACGGGTACGAGAAGTCCTGGTCAGGAGCCGGAACGAGCGATCGGGCCGCCGGCTCGCTCCTCACCCGGCCGGGCGGAGAGCCCGACGGCCCGGCCCCGGCCCGAGGGCGACGGCGACCTCGTCGAGGTGCCCGTCCGAGCGGGCGCTCGGCGCCCCGCCCCCGACCCTCCGCGAATACGACCTTCACGCAACGTTACGGATCTGCTACGGTACCAGCGCGAGCGGACCCTCGTGCCGGCTCACGTGACACCCGAGTTCCCGTCTCCACCAACAGCGTCGTTGCGAGCGCAGGAGGTAATAAACCGACCATGCAGCATCCAAGAAAGCTGCGGAGGTTCTGGCGACTGGGGGTGGGCGTTGCTGCGGCGGCCCTCATCCTCGCTGCCTGTGGATCCTCTACGAGCAGCACTACGACAACTAGCTCTCCGGCCGCTACGACGACGCCGGCGTCCCACAAGGTGGGTGGCACCGTCTACTGGGCCGAGGCTCCGGCGGCGACCCCGAACTACATCTTCCCCTTCGCCAGCCTGGCGTACTTCAGCGTGGCCAACCTCACCCAGTTCCAGTACCTCATGTACCGGCCGCTGTACTGGTTCGGCCAAGTGACCTCGCCGGCTCCGACGGTGAACTACGACCTGTCGCTGGCAGCCGCCCCGGTCTGGTCGAACAGCAACAAGACGGTCACGATCAACCTGAAGGGCTGGAAGTACTCGAACGGCACGACGATCGACGCCCAGAGCGTCATCTTCTGGCTCAACATGATGAAGGCCGAGTACGCCAACTGGGCCGGCTTCGCCCCGGGTCTCTTCCCGGCGAACGTCGCCAGCTACTCGGCGACGAGCCCGACGTCGGAGACGGTCACGATCAACCTCACCTCCGCCTTCAACCCGACCTGGTACCTCTACAACCAGCTGTCGGAGATCACCCCGCTCCCGACGGCGTGGGACATCACGAAGCTCGGCGGTGCCGCCGGCTCCGGTGGCTGCAGCGTCGTTGGCAAGGGCAACCTCACGGGTGCCGCCACGATGAAGGCCTGCGAGGCCGTGTGGACGTTCGACACCGACAACAACGGCCAGTCGAAGAGCCCGCAGATGGCCGGTGACGAGGCCACGTACAGCACGAACCCCGTCTGGCAGGTCGTGGACGGCCCCTGGCACCTGAAGACCTTCGTCACGAGCGCCGGTGGCGCCACGGCGACCTTCGTGCCGAACCCGTCCTACTCCGGCCCCCAGAAGCCCATCATCTCCGAGTTCGTCGAGTTGCCCTTCACGGCCGACACGACGGAGTTCGCCGCCCTCGAGGCCGGAGGTTCGGGAGCACCCCAGGTCGGCTACATCCCGACTGCGGACCTTCCTGCCTGGAACGGCCAGCCGGGGACGGTCGGTCAGAACTTCGGAGCCGTCTCCTCGAAGTTCCAGCTGTACCCCGTGTACGACTGGGGTATCAACTACTTCCCGGAGAACTTCAACTCGAACACCCAGGTGGGTGGCGGCACGGCCGCTGGTTACGTCTTCCAGCAGCTGTACTTCCGCCAGGCGCTGCAGGACGGCATCGACCAGCCGGCCATCATCCAGCACGTCGACAAGGGATACGGCGTCCCGACCTACGGGCCGGCGCCGATCTACCCGACGAACACCTTCGTGGACAGCGCGGAGCAGGCCAACCCGTACCCGGCCAACGTTGCGGCCGGCAAGGCGCTCCTCACGAGCCACGGCTGGACGGACCAGGGCGGCACGGACGTCTGCACGAAGCCCGGGACGGCCGCTGACGAGTGCGGCGCCAACATCAAGGCCGGCGCCAAGCTCACCTTCAAGGAGGTCTACGCCAGCGGGGCGGCTTCCATCACGCAGACCGTCAACCTCGAGACCTCGGCCTGGAGCCAGGAGGGCATCAGCGTGACCTCCTCCGCCGAGCCGTTCGACCAGGTGATCGGGACTGCCGTGCCCTGCACGATGAGCCAAGGCTCGAAGTGCGCCTGGGAGTTCCTCAACTGGGGCGGCGGTTGGGTGTACTCACCTGACTACGAGCCGACGGGCGAGGAGATCTTCGCCACCGGCGCCGGCTCGAACTCGGGCAACTACAACGACACCATGAACAACACGCTCATCCGCGCGACGAACGTGTCGTCGAGCGCCACCGTGTTCGACACGTGGGAGAACTACCTCTCGAAGCAGCTGCCGGTCGTGTTCCAGCCGAACCCGGCGGCCGCCATCGACGAGATCTCCGATCAGCTCGGTGGTGTCACCCCGGTCAACGCCCTGTTGAACCTCACACCGGAGTACTGGTACTTCAAGTCCTGATCCAGCTCTGAGCTGAATCAACGGCAAGCGGGTGCCGCTGGCCACGTTCATGCGTGGCCGGCGGCGCCCTCCGTTGGATCGCACGCTGAATCCGACCGTTGGGGGGAGTACCGGTGACCCGGGCAACACTCTGGCGATGCACCCAGACCGCGAGGCGGGCGCCATGACGGCGCTCAGGCCCTCTGGCGTTGCGCCCTCTATCATGAGGGCCGGTGGGTTAGCATCGGCGAATTCGGGCGCGGCTCTCGTCGGCCGGAAGCAGGTAGCCATGGGCGTGAAAACGAGCCAGGAGGTTGATCTGTGACCGGGTACATCGTCCGCCGCCTCGTGCAGTCAGTCATCGTCGTGCTCGGCGTGATGCTCTTCGTCTTCGTCGTGTACCACCTCGAGCCCGCCTACGTCATGGCGAGGGCGATCGTGGGACCGAGGGCCTCCCCCCAGCAGATCCAGGGCGTCATCCAGACGAACGCCTTCAACAAGCCCTTCTACGTGCAGTTCTGGCGGGAGCTCGTCAACTACTCCCACCTCAACTTCGGGCACTCCTACCAGCGCAACGCCCCCGTGCTGACGCTCATCCAGCAGAACCTGCCCCGCACGGGCCTCCTCGTGGGCATCTCGACGGTGCTGGCCCTCATCATCGCCATCCCCCTCGGGGTCTTCCAGACGATGCGGCGCAACAAGCCGGAGGACTACGCCCTCACGAGCCTCGCCTTCATCTTCTACTCGATGCCCCCCTACGTCCTCGGGCCCATCCTCGTCCTCCTCGTGGCCGTGAAGGCGCACATCTTCGACGCCACGGTGCCCTCCGGGCTGAGCGTCGGCCAGCTCGTCACGAACTGGCAGGCCATGACGCTGCCCGTGCTGACGCTGGCGGCCGTCACGGTGGCCGCCTTCAGCCGCTACATGCGCTCGTCGATGATGGATGCCCTCACGGAGGACTACGTGCGCACGGCGCGTGCCAAGGGGGCCGGGCGGGGGCGCGTGCTCTTCCGCCACGCCTTCCGCAACGCCCTCATCCCCATCATCACCCTCCTCGGACTCTCCCTCCCGACCATCGCCGGCGGGGCGGTCCTCACCGAGGACGTCTTCAACTACCCGGGGATGGGCTACCTCACAGCGACGGCGGCCCAGCAGTTCGACCTCGCCACCGTCATCGGGACGACGGTCGTCTTCGCCATCCTTGTCGTGGTCGGCAACCTCCTTGCCGACATCCTCTACGCCGTACTCGACCCGAGGATCCGCTATGCCAAGTGACGAGACCATTGGGGGCCCACTCGTCCCCCAGCAGAGCCCGATGATCGGGGCGACACCGCCCGACGTACGGACGCCCATGCCGCCAGGCCCGTCCGGCGGCTCCTCGGCGGGCCTCCCGCCCGAGCCGGCCGTACCGCCGACCACTGCCTCCTCGGCGATGCCCGCCGGCGGGGAGGCCGGCCACACCGGCAACATGTACCTGCTCATCCTGCGGGTCTTCATCGAGAACAAGCTTGCCGTCGTGGGCCTCGCCCTCGTGGTGGGCATGCTGCTGTTCTGCTTCGTGGGGCCGCTCCTCTACCACGCCAACGTGAGCCTCGCCACCTACAACATCACGCTGGCGCCGGGGGCGGGCCATCCCCTCGGCACCGACCTGAACGGCGTCGACGTCCTCGGCGAGCTCATGAAGGCCGGGCAGAACTCCCTCGAGGTGGGCCTCGTGGCTGCCATGTTGGCCACGTTCATCGGTGTCATCTGGGGGGCCATCGCCGGCTTCTTCGGTGGCATCGTCGACGCCGTCATGATGCGCGTCGTCGACGTGCTGCTCTCGGTGCCCGTCCTCGTGCTCCTCATCGTCCTCTCGGTCATCTACTCGCCCGGCAAGTGGACGATCTGCCTCATCATCGGCTTCGTCGCCTGGCAGGTGCCCTCCCGCCTCGTGCGGGGCGAGACGCTCAGCTTGCGAACGCGTGAGTATGTGCAGGCCGTGCGCGTCATGGGCGGGGGAGGGCGCCGCATCGTGCTGCGCCACATCATCCCGAACGCCATCGGCACCATCATCGTCAATGCCACCTTCCAGGTGGCCGACGCCATCTTGTTCCTCGCCGCCCTCGGCTACCTCGGCGTCGGGCTGCGCTTCCCGCAGGCGGACTGGGGCTCCATGCTCTCCAACGGGGCCCAATACCTCAACGTGGGCGACTGGTGGCTCATCATCCCGGCCGGCGCCTGCATCGTCATCATCGTCGTCGCCTTCAACTTCATCGGCGACGCCCTGCGGGACTCCCTCGAGGTGCGGCTGCAGCAGCGCTAGGCAGGCTGCACCGGCGGCCCTGCCGCCGGGACGGGGCGAGCTGTGTCCCGGCCGAATCGACGAGCTGGCGACGGGCGACCTCAGCCGCCGGTCGAGGGCCGGACGGCTCAGACGAGCGTGACCTCGTCTGCCTGCTTCTCGTCCGCCACAGGGGTGAAGAGCGGGAAGTGGCAGGCGGCGAAGTGGCCGGGCCCGAAGAGCTGCAGGGGTGGCTCCTCGGCGGCGCAGCGGTCCTGCGCAGCCGGACAGCGTGTGCGGAACCGGCAGCCCGACGGCGGGTTGATGGCGGAGGGCAGCTCCCCCTGGATGATGATGCGGTTCTTGGCCTTGGCGGTCGTCGGGTCGGGCACGGGGATGGTGTCGATGAGGCCGCGCGTGTAGTGGTGAGCGGGCTTCTCGTAGATGATCTGGGCCGGGGCGAGCTCGACGAGCTTGCCGAGGTACATGACGCCGATGCGATCGGCCAGGTACTTCACGACGGCGAGGTCGTGCGAGATCATGATGTAGCTCAGCTGGTGGGCCGCCTGCAGGCTCTTCATGAGGTTGAGGAGCTGCGCCTGGATGGAGACGTCGAGGGCTGACACCGGCTCGTCGGCGACGATGAGCTGAGGATCGAGGGCGAGGGCGCGGGCGAAGCCGATGCGCTGCCGTTGGCCACCGGAGAACTCGTGCGGATAGAGGTCGAAGGACCGCTTCGAGAGGCCGACCTCCTGCAGCAGGTACTCGACACGCTCCTGCTGCTCCTTGTGACTGCCGACTCCCTGCACCACGAGCGGCTCGCGCAGGATGGTCCCGACCCGCATGCGAGGGTCGAGGGAGGCGTACGGGTCCTGGAACATGAGCTGGAGGTCGCGGTGACGGCGCCGCATGGAGCGCCCGTGCATGCCGGTGATGTCGTCGCCCTTGAAGCGGATGGCGCCCCCGTTCGCGCGCTCGAGACCGACGACGAGCCGGCCGATCGTCGTCTTGCCGCAGCCGGACTCGCCCACGAGGCCGAACGTCTCGCCCTCCCGGACGGTGAAGGACACGTCCGAGACGGCCTTGACCGTGCCGATCTTGCGCTGGGCGATGGCGCCGGCCGTGACGGTGAACTCCTTCACGAGGTGGTCGACCTCGAGGATGGCGCTGCGATCGGCGAGCTCCGCCACGCGGGCGTCCGCCCGCGCCACGGCGGCGGCGCGCTCCTCAGGGGTGGCGACGATGGTGATGTGGGGCGCCTGGCCGTTGGTGCCCCCGACCGGGTGGAAGCAGGCGAAGACGTGTGTCGGGTCTTCCACCGTCGGCACGAGGGGGGGCTCCTCCTGCCGGCACTGCTCGGTGGCACTCGGGCAGCGCGGGCTGAACCGGCAATTCGTCAGGCGGTTCGCCAGATCCGGGGGGATGCCGGGGATGTTGTAGAGCCGCTGCGTCGAGTCCTGGTCGAGCTTCGGGATGGACTGCAGGAGGGCCGAGGCGTAGGGGTGGCGCATCCGGTAGTAGAGCTCGTTCGTGTCGGCACCCTCGACGATCTTCCCGGCGTACATGACCATGACCCGGTTCGTCCGCCCGGCGATGACGCCGAGGTCGTGCGTGATGAGGATGACGGCCATGTTGAGGCGCTGGCGGAGGTCGTCGATGAGGTTGAGGATCTGTGCCTGGATCGTGACGTCGAGAGCCGTCGTCGGCTCGTCGGCGATGAGGAGCTTCGGCTCGCACGACAACGCCATGGCGATCATGACGCGCTGGCGCAAGCCGCCGGACAGCTGGTGCGGGTAGTAGTTGAGCCGCTCGGACGGCCGGGGCATGCCGACGAGCGTGAGCACTTCGAGCGCCCGCTCCATGGCCTCCGCCTTCGTCACGTGGCGGTGGAGCCGCACACCTTCGGCGATCTGCTTGCCCACGGTCATCGTCGGGTTCAGCGACGTCATGGGATCCTGGAAGATCATGGCAATCTCGTTGCCACGAACCTCCTGCATCTGCTTCTCGGAGAAGGGAACGATGTCACGACCGTTGACGCGGATGCTCCCCCGTGCGATGTGCCCCACGGCGGGGAGGAGCTTCATGAGCGACAGCCCCGCTGTGCTCTTCCCGCAGCCGGATTCGCCCACGAGACCTACGCACTCTCCCTCACCGACAGTGAAGCTGACACCGTCGACGGCCCCCACATTGGCGGTCCGGAGATGGAACTCGGTGCGAAGGTCCTCCACTTCGAGAACGTTGGCCACGGGGACCCCACCCTTCGTGATCGGCCGGAACCGGCGCCTATGATGCCGGAGCCCTGGTCGCCCGGCCTGTGCCGCGCTATCGTAGCGGCCCATGCCACAACCTCCCAGCCTCAGCCCGGAGCAGCGCCAGGCGGCGCTCGAGAAGGCGGCGGCCGTGCGCCGCGAGCGAGCCGAGCTCAAAGACCACTTGAAGGCCGGCCGCATCACGCTGAAGGAGCTACTCGACCGAGCGGCATCCGACGAGACCGTCGGGAAGATGAAGGTGCTTGCCGCCCTCGAGGCGCTCCCCGGCACCGGCAAGGTCAAGGCTCGGCGCCTCATGGACACGGTCGGAATCAGCGAAGGCCGGCGCCTGCAGGGCCTCGGAGCCAAGCAGCGCGAGACGCTGCTCGAGGCCGCCGAGCGTCCGTGAGCCGCTGAGCTGTCCCCGCCGGACCTGCCTGCCCCGGGCACGCCCCCGGGGCTCATCGTCCTCGTCATCGGCCCCGGTGGGGCCGGCAAGGGCACGCTCATTCGCCGCGTGCTGGAGCGCGACAAGCGCCTGCGGCTGAGCCGGTCCTGGACGACGCGGAAGCGTCGGCCGGGTGAGGCGGCCGACGCCTACCACTTCGTCGATCGGGCCGCCTTCGAGGCGAATGCCGCCGCCGGAGGCTTCCTGGAGTGGGCGGGCGTGCTCGACGATCTCTACGGCACGCCGTTGCCGGAGATCGTCCCTGACCAGGACCTCCTGCTCGAGATCGACGTCCAGGGAGCCCGCCAGGTGCTCGCCAGGAGGCCGGATGCCGTCACGGTGCTCGTGCTCGCACCCTCCGTCGACGCACAGATCGCCCGCCTGCGCTCGCGCGGTGAGGCGGACGACTACATCGACCGGCGCGTGTCCCTCGGGCGGCTCGAGGCGAGCGAGGGCCGGGCGATCGCCCGCGCCGTCATCGTGAACGACGACCTCGACGAAAGCGTGGAGCAACTTCTCGCTATCATTGAGGAGGCACGAAGGACGTAGCAGCGCGCCCGAGCAACGGCAGCGGGGCGGCGTCTCCCGTGCACCTTGAACCGCTTCCGAAGGAGCCTCATGGCAGAGCCGCGCAGCACGATGATCGACCCCCCGATCGAGACGCTTCTCGACTCCGTCGACTCGAAGTTCACTCTCGTCACCCTCGCTGCCAAGCGTGGCCGGCAGGTGAATGCCTACTTCAGTCAGCTGGGCGAGGGCCTCGGGGCGATCGTGCCGCCGCAGGTCGCCTCCGTCGCACGCAAGCCGCTGTCCATCGCCCTCGAGGAGATCGCCGCCGGCAAGGTCCGGGCCGTCTTCCCGGTCGAGAGCGAGGACGAGGCGGCCGAGGGGACCGAGGGCGAGGCGGCCGTCACCGACTTCGGTGGCGGCGCCGACAGTGGTGACGACGCCGGCTGAGCCGACTGGTCCTCCCCAGCCGGCTGCTCCCGGCCCGGACGGCGACGGGGCGCTGCAGGGTGCCTTCGTCGTGCTCGGTGTGAGCGGCGGTATCGCCGCCTACAAGGCCGTCGAGATCTGCCGGCGTCTCGTCGACGCCGGTGCCCATGTGGCACCGGTGCTGACGCCGTCCGCCTTGCGTTTCGTCGGGGCGGCCACCTTCAGCGCACTCTCGTCCGAGGCGGCGCACACCTCGGTGTTCGACGACGACGAGCCCATCCCGCACACGCGACTCGGCCAGGAGGCCGACCTTCTCGTCGTGGCACCCGCCACGGCCCGCTTGCTCGGGTCCTTCGCCGCCGGCATCTCGTCCGACCTCCTCACCGCCACCCTCCTCGCCACGCGGGCCCCGGTGCTCGTGTGCCCGGCCATGCACAAGGAGATGTGGGAGCACGCGGCGGTGCAGGAGAACCTCGCCACGCTGCGGCGCCGCGGCGTCGAGGTGATGGAGCCGGCCGTCGGCCGCCTGGCCGGCGGTGACGTCGGGGCGGGCCGGCTGGCCGAGCCGCCCGACATCGTGGCGGCCGCCGGGCGCATCCTGGCGGGCCGCCGGGGCGGCGGTCGGGCGGGGGCGAGCCGACCGCAGGATCTCGCCGGCAAACGGGTGCTCGTCTCGGCCGGGGGGACGCGGGAGCCGATCGACCCGGTGCGCTACATCGCCAACCGCTCGTCCGGCCGGCAGGGCTACGCGCTGGCGGCGGCCGCCCGGGAGCGAGGAGCCGACGTCACGCTCGTCACGACGGTGCAGCTGCCGGTCCCGCCCGGCGTCGAAGCCGTCGAGGTGGAGACCGCCGCCGAGATGGCCGAGGCCGTGCTCGCCCACGCCAAGGGCAGCGACGTCATCGTCATGGCGGCCGCCGTGGCGGACTTCCGGCCCGCCTCGCCCTCGGCCACGAAGCTCCGCAAGAGCGACGGCCCGCCGGAGGTCGTGCTCGAGCCGACGCTGGACATCCTGGCGGAGCTGGGCCGTGCCCGCCAGAGCGGACAGGTGATCGCCGGCTTCGCCGCCGAGACGGGCTCCCTCCGTGAACGGGCGGCCGAGAAGCTGCGTACGAAGGGTGTGGACCTCATCGTGGCGAATGACGTGGGGGAGGAGGGGGTGGGATTTGCCCATGAGACGAACGCCGTCTCGATCGTCACCTCCGACGGGGTGCGAGACGTCGCCTTGACCTCGAAGCGGGCCGTCGCCGACGCCGTCCTCGACGTCGTCGTGCTAAAGATGGCGCCGCCCGCGCCCGCTCCGGCCCGATCCCCCCTCGACCAGGAGAAGCCAATCGAGTGAGCCAGTATCACTTCAGCTCGGAGTCCGTCACCGAGGGCCACCCTGACAAGATGGCCGACCAGATCTCCGACGCCGTCCTCGACGCCATCCTCGCCGAGGATCCCGCCGGACGGGTCGCCTGCGAGACCCTCCTCACGACGGGCCTCGTCGTCGTCGCCGGGGAGATCACCACGAGCGCTTACGTCGACGTCGCCCACATCGCCCGCCAGACCGTGCTCGCCATCGGCTACGACCGCGACGAGTTGTGCTTCGACGGCAACGCCTGTGGGGTCCTCGTGTCGATCGACGAGCAGTCGAACGACATCGGCCAGGGCGTGTCGGCGGCGCTGGAGCGGCGCACGGGCACCGACGGCGAGGACGCGCTGAGCGCCCAGGGCGCCGGGGACCAGGGGATGATGTTCGGCTTCGCCTGCGACGAGACGCCGGACCTCATGCCGCTGCCCATCTGGCTCGCCCACCGCCTGGCGCGGCGCCTCGCCGAGGTCCGCAAGGACGCCACCTTGGGCTACCTCGGGCCCGACGGCAAGACGCAGGTGTCGGTCGTGTACGACAACGGCATTCCCGTGAAGCTCACGACGGTGCTCATCTCCACTCAGCACACGAAAGACGTCGAGCTGACCGAGGAGCTCCCGGCCGACCTGCGCAAGCACGTCGTGGAGCCCCTCCTGCCGGGGGAGCTGGACACGGAGGGGTACCGGCTGCTCGCCAACCCGACGGGTCGTTTCGAGCTCGGGGGGCCGAGGGCCGATACGGGGCTGACGGGCCGGAAGATCATCGTCGACACCTACGGCGGCGCCGCCCGTCACGGCGGGGGCGCCTTCTCCGGGAAGGACCCCTCCAAGGTGGACCGCTCCGGCGCCTACGCCGCCCGCTGGGTGGCCAAGCACGTCGTCGCCTCCGGGGCGGCCCGCCGCTGCGAGATCCAGGTCGCCTACGCCATCGGCGTCGCCCACCCCCTCTCGGTCATGGTCGACACCTTCGGCACCGAGACGGTGGATCCCGCCAAGATCAAGACGGCGATCGACGAGCTCTTCGACCTGAGGCCGGCGGCCATCATCCGCGACCTCGACCTGCGGCGGCCCATCTACCGCAGGACGGCGGCCTACGGCCACTTCGGGCGCGCCGATGCCGGCCCCTGGGAGGCGACCCCGAGAGTGCCAGAGATGCGCCAGGCGCTCGGCCTCTGAGGTCCGCCCACCTTCTCGCAGGGACGTCGGGGCGCTGAGGGGGGTGGCGGCTCCCACCTCGCCACCGGCCGCGCCATCGGCGCTGGCGGCATCCGACACGGTCGTCGAGGTGCTGCCGGACGTGAGCGGTCTCGACCGGGCCTTCCATTACCTCGTGCCGGCGTCGATGGCCCGGCAGGTCGATGTGGGCACGATCGTGCGCGTGGCCCTGCACGGGCGCCGGGTGCGCGGCTACGTCGTCGCCGTGGGCGCGGAAACGCCCGCCGGCGTCACACCTCGCCCCATCGCCGGCGTCCTCTCCGTCGGGCCGCCCTCCGAGCTTGTCGAGCTCTGCCGGTGGGCGTCGTGGCGCTACGCCGGGCGCCTGCGGCCCTTCCTCAAGGCGGCGTCGCCGCCGGCGCTCGTGCAGCGGCTGCCGCCCGCGGTACGCGCCTCCGACGGCGGCCCTGGCGCCCGCCCCGGCCTCCCCACCCCGCCCGGGCCGGCATGGCTCGAGCAGGCGATGGGGGAGGCTCTGGCGGCGGGCGACGCCGTCGTGCGCCTCCCCCCGGCGGCCGAGCGGCTGCCGGCGGTGCTCGCCGTCCTGCAGGCAGCGGCTTCCCGCCGAGGCGACCCCCTCGTCCTCGTCGAGTCCCAGTCGGACGCCCGCACGCTCGCCCGCAGGCTGGCCCTCCAGGGCATCGACGTCTCCCTCTACCCCGACCAGTGGGCGAGCGCCGCCGCCGGGGGGCGCACGGTCGTCGGCACGCGAAACGTCGCCTTCGCCCCCGGCCCCCGCTCCGTCCTCCTCGTCCTCGACGCCCACAGCGAGGCCTACCGCTCGGAGCGGGCGCCCAACTTCGATGCCCGCGTGCTGGCGGCCGAACGGGCGCGGCGCGAGGGCGCTCCCGTCGTCTACGTCACCGCCTGCCCCAGCCTCGAGCTCCTCGAGCCCCGTGCCCTTGTCACCGTGGACGCCGCGGCCGAGCGCAACGGCTGGCCGAGCCTCGTCGTGCTCGACGCCCGGGAGGAGGATCCGCACGAGGGCGGCTACCCGGCTGCGCTCGTCGCCCTCGTCCGCCGCCGCCTCGCCGAGGGCGCCGGCCCCCATCGCCCTGTCGTCCTCGTGCTCAACCAGAAGGGCCGGGCGAGGTTGCTCGCCTGCTCGCAGTGCCGCACCGTGCAGCGGTGCGACCGCTGCGGCACGGCGCTCGCCCAGGCCGGCCGCCCACCGGCCGGAACCATCGGCGAGCTGCGCTGCCCACGATGTGAGGAGGAACGGCCGGCCTTGTGCGCCGCCTGTGGGGCGGGGCGCCTTCGCATCCTCCGCCCCGGCGTCAGCCTCGCCCGCGAGCAGTTGGCGGCCGTCCTCGGCACCGACGTTGCCGAGATGGGCGAGCCGGGCTCGCCGGCCCCACGGGCACCCGTCATCGTCGGCACCGAGGCGGTGCTGCACGCCGTCCGGACGGCCGACATGGTCGTGTACCTCGACCTCGACCACGAGCTGCTGGCGCCCCGCTTCCGGGCGGCCGAGCAGGCACTCGTCCTCCTCGCCCGAGGCGCCCGCCTCGTCGGCCCGAGGGCAGGCAGCGGCCGGCTCGTCGTTCGCACGAGCATGCCGGACCACGAGGTAGTGCGGGCCGCCCGCGAGGGGGATCCCGGCATCCTCACGGCCGCCGAGGCGAATCGCCGGCGATTGCTCGGCCTGCCGCCCTGCTCCGCCCTTGCTTCGCTGAGCGGGCCCGGCGCGGCTGCGGTCGCCGGCCGCCTGGAAGGCGTGGAGGTGACGACGGGCGGGCGCAGCGGCTACCTCGTGCGCGCGGCGGGGCCGACGGCGCTGGCGGACGCCTTCGCCCGCCTCGTGAGCCAGGAGGAGGCCGGGTGGGCCGGGATCGACGCCCGTGTCGAGGTCGACCCCCTCGATGTCTGAGACGGGTCGCCGAGGTCTTCCCCGTCGTCCCTAATCTGGAGGTCACCCACGACTGGTCGGAGGTGCTGATGACTCTCACGCCGATTGCGCTGGATCAGCGTCAGGCGCGCCGGTTGGCGCAGGCGCTCGCCGGTCTGCGGGGCCTGATCGGCGTCGTTGCCTTCCTTGCTCCGGCTCGGGCTCTCAAGCCCTGGGTCGGGGAGGGTGCCGGCTCGGATGCGGGAGGGCGCTTGCTGGGCCGTGCCCTGGGCGGGCGGGATGTCGCTCTCGGGGCGGGGGCGCTCCTCGCCCTGAACTACGACACCCCGGTGCGCGGCTGGATCGAGGCGGGAGGGCTCGCCGACACCGCCGACGCCGTCGCCACGCTCGTCGCCTTCCGTCGCTTGCCGAAAGGAACCCGGCTCTACGTGCTCGCCCTCACGCTGGCCGCCGTCGCCACCGCCTACCTGGTGGCCCCGGTCGTCGATGCCGTCGACGGCGCCGAGGACAACGGCGGCGCCGGCGACGACGGCGACGAGGGTGACAAGGGCGGCAGTCGCACCTCGGGCTGACCTCGTGGGCATCGTGCCGGTGTGCCGGTACCAGTGTCCCCCGTCCCGGCGATCACTTCTCGACCACGACGTGCGCCTTGGCGGAGAAGTAGTCCGCCTTCGAGGCCGTCACCGTGTAGCTGCCAGGGCTGGTCCCCTTGGCAAAACCGAGCGTGGCCTTGCCGGCGGCGTTCGTGACCACGACATGGCCGCGCACGCTGACGTCGACGCCGGCTACCGGGTCACCGGCGTCGGTCACGAGGAACGTCACGGAGTTGTCCGCCGTGTTGGCGATCGTGCGGTGGCCGGGGGCGATGTCCAGGGCCGTGAGGGACTGCGTCGTCAGGTAGACGGCCTTCAGGCTGTTGTTGTCGCCGGCAGCCACGACGTCGAGACGCCCGAGCGGCCCACCCTCGATGGCGAAGGTGTTGACGGTGAAGAAGGGGGTGGCGTACTTCTCGACCGGCCCGAAGGCCGTGCCCGCCTCGTTCGTGCGGACCGTGTAGAGCGTCGAGGTGTTCCTCGTCATCCAGGCGATCCAGAGGCGACCGTCGGGGCCTGAGGCCATCTCGTCGAAGAACGCACCGGTGCTGTCGGGCACGGCGAGGGTGCGCTTTGACCCTGAGCGCCAGAGCACGAGATGCGAGCACGAGGTCCCCACGCAGTAGGCGGCAAAGACGCCGCCTCCCGTGCCGGTCCGGTTGGCGAAGGCGACCGGTTGGTCGTTGGGGGCCGAGCTCGTGTTGTATGTCCGCGAGCCCGGCGCCTGCTCGAGGGCGCCGTTCGTCGTGAGATCCTTCACCCACACTCCGTTGCCGCTCGCCGGCGTTGCGAAGTAGCGGTTGAAGGCCAGGTAGACGTCGCCGTTGCCGTCACTGTCGACGATGGCGTGGAACTCGTTCTCGGGTCCCTTGCCGACGAGGAAGGCGGGATCCGTGCCCTTCGAGGGGATGAACGGGGAGACGCCGATCTGGTAGCGGACGCCGCCACCGATGGCGCCGTAGGCGGCCGAGATGATGCCCTTGGCGTTGACGGCGGCGCTGCCGAAGCCGACGTTCGAGGCGTCGCAGGACGAGGAGAGCGACCACCCGGTCGGCTGCCAGCGCGGCGTCCCGGGCACGGCGCCGACGATGCAGCCGAAATCGTACTTGCCCCCGTTCATGCCCGTGAAGACGACGAGCGGCGTGCTGCCATGCGGGATGAAGGTCGGGTTGGCGGCGAGGCCGGCCCACTTCATCGCCACGGCGGGGGCGACGGCGACGCTGCCGTCGGGGGCGAGGAGGGCGAGCTCGTAGGTCGTCGAGTTGGGCGCCCACATCACCCAGTCACGGTTGTCGGGTGCCCTCCACATGGCCGCCGGCCCGCCGTCGTTCGTCGTGCCGATCTGGGTCCACTTGCCAGGAGCCGGCGACTTGAGCGTGCCCGGCGGCTTCAACCCGGAGGGGGCCCCCGTGGAGGCGGCCCCCGCGGAGGCTCCCGCGGTGGTGGCGACGCCGAGCGCCGAGACGGCGAGGGCTGCCAGGAGCACCCTTCGTCCTCGGGCAGCCGCTGCGCTGCGACGGACAGACGCCAACTGCGAGGGCACGCCCGTCGTCTTCATGACCCGGTTCATCTAGTTCTCCTTCCACCCCGTGAGCGGGCCGACGTCGAGGCGGGTGATCGAGCCTGCACCGAGCTCCCGCTCGAGATGGGCCGCAGACAGGCTCCCTCGGTGCGCCGGCTCGCCCATGCGCACCGTGGCGGCCAGACGGACCGGCGCTTCGCCCGCTCGCCGGAGGGCGAAGGCCAGCACCCGGCCGGAGGCGGCGTCGAGCCACTGCCCGTCGTCGACGGCAAGGAGCAAGGGCTCGACTGAGGACATCGCCTCGAGCAGGGACAGCAGCCCCGTCCCGACGGCGCGGGCGTCGAGCTCGCCAGCCGGCGCCTCGGCGCGCAGCAGGGCGACCTCGAGGGGACGTCGCTGCAGGTCGGGCAACTGCTCGAAGAGCTCTTCCGGGCAGGAGCGGAGCAGGTCGGAGAGGCCGACGTAGGACAGCTGGGCCTCCGAGGGCGGGTGCGGCAGCTGAGGACCCGATGACCCCGCTGCGTGGCGAGGCGGAGTGCCTCGGCCCACAGCTCCGTCTTGCCGATTCCCGCCTCACCCTCGATGACGAGGACGGCCGTCGAGGTTCCGGAGCCGTCGACGTCGAGCCAGCGGTCGATCGCGCCGCACTCCCGATCGCGACCCACGAGGGCCATGACCGACAGCTTGGCTTGACGACGCCCCGAACTCAACCGTCGATACGGCAGATGCCGTCACACCCGGAGGACAACCCCGCAGCCCCGCCTGCTAGCATGACGGTGCCGGCCCAGGTCGGCGCGGGTGGCGGTGTCCTGTCCGGGTAACCTGCCCGGCGAGGCAACGTCCTCGGAGTTCCCGTCACTTCCGGACGGCACGAGCGGCCGCCGGCGTCATCAGAAAGCCCATCCTCAACGCATGCCCGACAAAGCGGCCACGATCGCCGAGCACCGGCTCCACGAGACCGACACCGGTTCACCCGAGGTACAGGTTGCCATCCTCACAGAGCGGATCAACCACCTCACGGAGCATCTCAAGGTGCATCGGGGCGATCACCACACCCGGCGTGGCCTGATGAAGCTCATCGGCCGCCGGCGCCGCCTGCTCGACTATGTGAAGGCCAACGACGTCGACCGCTACCGGGGGCTCATCGCCCGCCTCGGGATCCGTCGGTAGGGCTCCGACCGACCCGCCAACGACAAGCACGGCGCCCGCGATCGTCAGCTGCCAGTCGCCGGGTACCGGACTGTTTCGCGTCCGCAGGGTCAGTGCGACCCTGCTGAGCAGGCCCGGTACACGACGACTGGGAACTGGCCGGCGTGGCGCCTCAACTACAGAGGAGTGCCATGGCTGAGGCCATCACCGTCTCCCGTCCCGTCAGTGGGACGGACCGCATCATTTCCTTCCAGACCGGCAAGCTCGCCGGCCAGGCCGACGGGGCGGTCCTCGCCCGGCTCGGCGACACCATCGTCCTCGTGACGGCCACGGCCGCCCGTAAGGTTCGGGAGGGCACCGACTTCTTCCCCCTCACCGTCGACATCGAAGAGCGGATGTACGCCGCCGGCAAAATCCCCGGCTCGTTCTTCCGCCGGGAGGGACGAGCCACCGACCAGGCCATCCTGACCGACCGCCTCATCGACCGCCCGTTGCGCCCCTCCTTCCCGGAGGGCTTCCGCAACGAGGTCCACATCGTCGGGACCGTCTTCGGGGCCGATCTCGTCAACCCGCACGACGTCGTCGCCATCAACGGCGCCTCCGCCGCCCTCATGATCTCCGGCATCCCCTTCGACGGTCCCATCGGCGCCGTCCGGATGGCCTACTCGACGGAGGGGACGTGGCTGCCGCATGCCACCTACCAGGAAGGCGACGACTCCACCTTCGAGCTCGTCGTGGCCGGCCGGGCGCTCGGCACGGAGCCGGACGCCGACATCGCCATCATGATGGTGGAGGCCGGCGGCACCGAGCGTGCCTGGCAGTACTACGAGGAGGGCGCCCCGAAGGTGACCGAGGAGGTCATCGCCGAGGGCCTCGAGGCCTCCAAGCAGTGGATCCGGGAGTCCATCGACCTGCAGCTCGAGCTCGTCGAGAAGGCAGGCCGCAAGGACACGATCCCCTTCGAGCTCTTCGTCGACTACGGCGACGACGTCTACGGCCGCGTGGCCGAGATGGGCTCCGAGCGGCTCGCCCTCGCCAACGCCGTGGAGGGCAAGGCCGAGCGCAACGCCGCACTCGACGCCGCCGCCGAGACGATCATGGAGGAGCTGGCGGCCGAGTTCCCCGAGCGGGAGCGGGAGATCAAGGCAGCCATCCGCTCGTTCACGAAGAAGATCGTCCGGGCGCGCATCGTCTCGGAGGGCATCCGGATCGACGGCCGCGGCACGAGCGACATCCGGCCGCTCTCGGCCGAGGTGGGCGTCATCCCGACGGCACACGGTTCCGGGCTCTTCCAGCGGGGCGACACGCAGGTGCTCAACTTCACGACCCTCGGCATGCCTCGCATGAACCAGCTGCTCGACACGCTGGGCACCGAAGAGACGAAGCGCTACATGCACCACTACAACTTCCCGCCCTTCTCCACGGGCGAGACGGGCTTCATGCGAGGCCCGAAGCGCCGTGAGATCGGTCATGGCCTCCTCGCCGAGCGGGCCCTCCTGCCGGTCATCCCGCCCGAGACGGAGTTCCCCTACGTGCTCCGCCTCGTGTCGGAGGTGCTCTCCTCCAACGGCTCGACGTCGATGGCCTCGGTGTGCGGCTCCACCCTCTCGCTCATGGACGCAGGCGTACCGATCAAGGCCCCCGTGGCCGGCATCGCCATGGGCCTCGTCTACGCCGAGGGCGTCTACACGACGCTGACGGACATCCTCGGAGCGGAGGACGCCTTCGGTGACATGGACTTCAAGGTGGCCGGCACGGCCGAGTTCGTCACCGCCCTGCAGCTCGACACGAAGATCGACGGCTTGCCCGCCGACGTGCTCGCCAAGGCGCTCCACCAGGCACGGGAGGCTCGCATGACGATCCTCGGCGTCATCGCGGACGCTCTGCCGGCGCCGCGGCCCGAGGTGAAGCCGCACGCCCCGAAGATCATCACCTTCGAGATCCCGATGGACAAGATCGGCGAGGTGATCGGCCCGAAGGGCAAGGTCATCAACGCCATCCAGCAGGAGACGGGGGCCGACGTCGCCGTCGACGACAACGGCCAGGTCGGCACCGTGACGATCGGGGCGAAGGAGCGGTCGGCCGTCGACGAGGCACGGCGCCGCATCGAGCTCATCCTCGACCCGCCCTCGGCCGACGTGGGTGCCGTCTACACAGGCAAGGTCGTCAACATCACGAAGTTCGGTGCCTTCGTCAACATCCTCCCCGGGCGTGACGGCCTCATCCACATCTCGAGGCTCGGACAGGGCAAGCGCGTCGAGCGAGTCGAGGATGTCGTCGAGCTCGGGCAGGAGATCGAGGTCCGCGTCGACGACATCGACCCGCAGGGCAAGGTCTCGCTCTCACTGGCTTCCTCCCCGCCGCCCTCGACGGACGACGGCAACGGCGGCGAGCGGTCCTCCGGCGGCCGCGGCAGCCGGCCGGAGCGGTCGGATCGCAACGGCGACTCGGGCGACCGCGGCGTCCCGCGGGCATCGTTCGAAGATGCCTTCGACCAGGAGCTGTCCGCCGAGCTGGGCGATCTCGGCCCCCGCGAGGGCGTCGGCAGCAGCGCTCCTCGTCGCGAAGGGCGGCGTGAGCCCGGGCACCGCTCGGACTCCGGCCGCCGGGAATCCTCCGGCGGGCCCCGTCGCCGCCCCCGGGGCGGGCGTGACTAGGAGTCGCACAGCGGGGACGAGGCGGGGTTCGCGGCGTCCTTGATCGAGACGTCCGTCCTCTCCTCAGGCATCCGGCTCGTCACCGAGACGATGCCGGATGTCGCCTCCGCCTCGGTCGGGGTGTGGGTCGGCACGGGCTCGCGGGACGAGTCGGCCTCGCAGGCCGGCATCTCCCACTTCCTCGAGCACCTGCTCTTCAAGGGGACGCAGGCTCGCACGGCCCGCGACATCGCCGAGGCCGTCGACGCCGTCGGCGGCGACATGAACGCCTACACGACGAAGGAGTACACGACCTTCTACGTGCGGGCGCTCTCGGAGCACCTCGATCTCGGCCTCGACATCCTCTGCGACATCCTGCGGGATCCGGCGCTGCGGCCCGACGACGTCGACGCCGAACGGCAGGTGATCCTGGAGGAGGTGCTCATGCACCTCGACGAGCCCGCCGACGTCGTGCAGGAGCACTTCGGGGCCGCCATCTTCCCCGATCATCCGCTCGGCCGTGAGGTGCTCGGGGATCCGGAGGTAATCGAGCGCGTCACCGTTCCCGAGATCCGCGCCTTCTTCGACGAGCACTACCTGCCGCGCAACATGGTCGTGGCGGCCGCCGGCAACATCGAGCACGAGGTGGTGGCGGCGGAGATCGAGGGCCGCTTCGTCGGGCGGGAGGGCGGCCGGATGCCGGCACGCACGGCGCCGGGCGACGACGTGCAACCGGTGACGGTGGAGCGACGCGACACCGAGCAGCTGCAGCTCGTGGTCGGCACGAGGGCGCCGGCGCGGCGCTCCCCCGAGCGTTTCAGCCTCGCCGTGCTCAACCATGCCCTCGGGGGCGGTCTGTCGAGCCGGCTCTTCCAGGAGGTGCGCGAAACCCGGGGCCTCGCCTACTCCATCGGCTCCGACCGGATCGCCTTCGAGGACGCCGGCGCCCTCGCCGTCTCGGTGGGCACGGCCCCCGAGAACGCCGCCGAGGTGCTCGGCGTCATCGGCCACGAGCTCGACCTGCTGTGCCAGGAGGGCATCTCGCAGCGCGAGCTGGACGTGGCGAAGGGCCACCTGCGGGCCGATCTCCTCCTCTCGCTGGAGGACTCGGGCGCCCGCATGGCCCGCATCGGCGGGAGCCTGCTGCTGCACGACGAGGTCATGACGGTGGAGGACATCGAAGGGCGCATCGCCGCCGTCAGCCGCGAGGAGGTCGCCGCCGTGGCGAGCCGAGTCCTCGGCAGCCGCCGGGTGCTCGCCGTCGTCGGTCCCTTCGACGAGTCCGACTTCGCCGCCCTCGGTTTCGAGCGCCCGGCCGAACCCGCCGCCTCCTGAGACCGGCCGCCTCTGCCAGAGCGCAGCCACTACGGTGACGGCGTGATCCGCGTCGGGGTGCTGGGCGCTGCCGGGCGGATGGGGACTGCCGTCTGCACCGCCGTGCTGGCGGCACCCGACCTCGAGCTTGTGGCGGCCGTAGATCCCAGCCGGGCCGGGCAACGTCTGGGCGACGTGCTCGGGGGCCCGACAGCGGGCGACGCCGCCGAGCTGGAGATCGCCAGTGGCGTCGACGCCCTCGGGGAGGCCGGAGCCGACGTCGCCGTGGACTTCACGGCGACCGAGGCGAGCCGGAGCCATCTGCGCTGGTGCGCCGAGCAGGGCACCCACGCCGTCGTCGGGACGACCGGCTTCTCCGAACAGGACGTTGCCCGCTTCGCCGAGTGGTTCTCGCCCCCATCGCCCGCCCACGCCGTCCTGGCGGCGAACTTCTCCGTCGGAGCCGCCCTCATGATGCGCTGCGCCGAGCTCTGCGCCCCTCACTTCGACGCCGCCGAGATCGTCGAGCTGCACCACGAGCACAAGCGGGACGCCCCCTCGGGCACGTCGATCGCCACGGCCCGGCTGATGGAGGAGGCCCGCCGGCAGGCCTCGAGCGGACCCCTGCTCACCGACCCGACGGAACGTCAGACGCTTCCCGGGTCGAGAGGTGCGGCCACCCCGGGAGGCGTCCACCTCCACTCCGTCAGGTTGCCCGGGCTCGTCGCCCATCAGGAGGTGCTCTTCGGCTCGCCGGGCGAGACCCTGACGATCCGGCACGACTCGACCGACCGGGTCTCGTTCATGCCGGGCGTCCTCTTGGCCGTCCGCCAGGTGGCTGTCCGCCCGGGCCTCACGATCGGGCTCGGGCCGCTCCTGGCGGGCTGAGCCCGCCCAAGAGGCTCCCGACGATGCAGGACCCCGCCATCGACACCCGCACTCGCATCCTCGACGCCGCCTACGAGTGCATCGCCCACGACGGGCTCGCCGCTACCTCTCTCGAGACGGCGGCGCGGGCGGCCGGCGTCTCGAGGGCGACGCTCTACCGCTATTTCCCCGGCGGGCGCGACGAGCTCGTGGCGGCGGTCATCACGGGCGAGACGATGCGGTTCTTCGGGCGCCTGGCCGACGCCGTGGCGGAGGCTCCCGACCTCGAAACCGTCCTCGTCGACGGCATCGTCTTCGCCCACCGCTCGATCGAGGAGCACGAGGTCCTGCAGCGCCTCCTCGGCACCGAGCCGGAGCTGCTCACGCCCCAGCTCACGATGGACACGCCGGTCATCCTCGAGCTGTTGCAATCCTTTGTCTCGGGACGTCTCGGCCCCGAGCTGGCCGCCGATCTCTCGCCCTCGGACGCCTCCGGGTACGTCGCCCGTATGACGCTCTCGTTCATCGCCTCGCCTGGTCGCTGGGACCTCGCCGATCGGGAGCAGGTGCGCGCCCTCGTCCGCAGCGAGATCCTCGCCGGAGTGACGCCGGGCGCCCTGGGAGGGACGACGAAGCCCGCCTGAGCATTGACACTGAGACAATTTCAGGCCTATTGTCTCGTATGGGCACGGTGGCGGTGGACCGCGCGAAGCGCGGCCTCCCGTTGGGGGACGAGGCGGGGCACCGACCGCCCGCCGTGCGCGCCGGGGCACCATCGTGGCAGCGACCCGCCGACTCGCGTGCTCGCGTGCTGGACGCCGCCGTGCACTGCGTGGCCCGCTTCGGCGTCTCGAAGACGACGGTGGAGGACGTGGCACGGGAGGCATGCCTCAGTCGGGCGACCCTCTACCGGCTCTTTCCCGCCGGCAGGGACGACATCCTGCGCAGCATGGTCTCGCGGGAGATCGCCTCGTTCTTCGGGCGCCTCTCCCTCCTCCTCACCGGGGTCGAGGACCACGAGGAGCGCATCGTCGTCGCCATGCTGGGCGCCTCCGCCGAGCTGGCGGCGCACAGCGCCCTCACCGTCGTGCTCGAGCACGAGCCCGAGCGAGTGCTGCCCCACGTCTCGTTCGCGGAGCTCGACAGCGTGCTCGACGTGGCCTCCGCCTTCTTCGCCCCCTACCTCGCCGGTCTCCTCGAGCTGGAGGACGCCCACCGGGTGGGGGAATGGATCACACGGCTCGTGCTCTCCTACACGGCCTGCCCGGAGGGCAGCAGCCCGCCGGTCGCCGAGGACGGGTCCGTTCCGAGGGCGAGGCCCTTTGCCATCCGTCTCGGGGCCCTTCCCGAGGACCGCGTGCGGACGATCGTCCGCTGCTTCGTGATGCCGGGCGTCCGGGCGATGAGCGACGCCACCGGACGCCGACCGACCAGCACCACCACCTCACCGGTCAGGGCATGACCGGAGACGAGCCCAGAGGAGGATCTCGAGCCATGGAAGCGACCACGAACCAGATGATCGGTCGGGACGACGTCGACGACATCGAGGCCATCCTCGCCGTCACGAACACCGACGTGGACGAGATCCTCCACGCCGTCCAGTCGGAGTACGAGACGATCTTCTCCTGGGACTACGAGAAGGGCTCCCGGCCGAAGCTGAGCCGCCTCTACGAGAAGGCGAAGACGTCGATGTGGAACGCCCAGACGGACCTGGCGTGGGACACCGAGGTCGATCAGGCGAAGCTCGTCGAGGAGCAGAAGCTGCTCATGGGCCCGCCGCTGCACACCTACGCGGACCTGCGCGGGACGGCCTTCGAGCACTGGACCGAGAAGGAGTGGGACCAGCTGGCGATCGAGAGCCAGAACTGGACGCTCTCGCAGTTCATGCACGGCGAGCAGGGCGCCCTCGTCTGCACGGCCAAGGTCGTCGAGTCCGTGCCCTGGATGGACGCCAAGTACTACGGCGCCACCCAGGTCATGGACGAGGCGCGCCACGTCGAGGTCTTCGCCAAGTACCTCGACGAGAAGCTCTCCGGGCACTACCCGATCAACGCCCACCTGAAGATGCTCCTCGACGACATCATCGCCGACAGCCGCTGGGACATGACCTTCCTCGGCATGCAGATCATGGTGGAAGGCCTCGCCCTCGCCGCCTTCGGCTTCATGCACGCCATGACGACGGAGCCGCTCCTCAAGCAGCTCCTGCGCTACGTCATGTCGGACGAGGCGCGCCACGTCGCCTTCGGTGTGCTCGCCCTGCAGGACTACTACCGGGAGCTCGACGGCTCCGAGATCCGCGAGCGGCAGGAGTTCGCCTTCGAGGCCGCCGTGCGCATGCGGGACCGATTCCTGCAACAGGAGATCTGGGACCGCATGGGCATCCCGCCACGCGACGTCCTCCCCCTCACGCTGGCGGCGCCCGACCGCGCCATCTTCCAGTCCATGCTCTTCTCCAAGATCGTCCCCAACCTGAAGAAGCTCGGGCTCCTCGACGCCGGCGACGGCTGGCTGCGGACGAAGTTCACCGAGCTCGGTGCCATCCAGTTCGAGGATCTCCCCGATACCGAGGAGGAGTTCGCCGCCTTCCAACTGGCCGAGGGCGAGCTGAAGACTGCCTGACGCCCCGGCGAAACCTCTCGCCTCGGGCCCCGGCGCCGAGCTCTCGGGCGAGCAGACGGCGCCGCCGGGCATTGCCCTGGTATTTTCGGTGTGATGGTGACGCGCACTCCTGGTCGTTTTGGTGCCGTGCTGACCGCCATGGTGACGCCCTTCGACGAGGCAGGGCGCCTCGACCTGGACGGGGCTCTCGGCCTTGCCAAGCATCTCGTGGACGACGGGACCGAAGCACTCGTCGTGTCCGGCACGACGGGCGAGTCGCCGGTGCTGTCCGACAGCGAACGCCTCGCCTTGTGGCGGGCGCTCGCCGAGTCCCTCTCGATCCCCGTGATCGCCGGTTCGACGTCGAACGACACGGAGCACTCCGTCGAGCTGACGAAGGCCGCCGAGGCCACCGGTGTCGCCGGCATCCTCGCTGTCACGCCGTACTACAACCGGCCCTCCCAGCTGGGCCTCACACGCCACTTCACCGCGGTGGCCGAGGCGACGACCCTGCCCGTGATCCTCTACGACATCCCCGCCCGCACGGGACGGAAGATCGCCACGGACACGATGCTCGGCCTCGCCCGCGCCCTGCCGAACATCGTGGCCGTGAAGGACGCCGCCGGCGACGTCGCCGGCACGGCGAAGCTGCTGGCACAGGCACCGGCCGGCTTCCAGTGCTACAGCGGCGACGACGCCCTCACCCTCGCCCTCCTCTCCGTCGGCGCCGTCGGGGGCATCTGCGTCGCCTCCCACTGGGTCGGCCGCGAGATCAGCGAGATGATCTCCGCCTACCTCTCCGGCGACATCGAGCACGCCCGCCAGGTGAACGCCGAGACCATCGACCTCGTGGCCTTCCAGTCGAGCGACGAGGCGCCCAACCCCATGCCGGCCAAGGCCATCCTGCGGGCGATGGGCCTCGGGGTGGGCGAGTGCCGCCTGCCGCACGGGCCCGCCCCGGAGTGGCTCAACGAACGCGCCCACAGCGTGCTTGCGACGTTGGAGGAGTGGCGGGCAACTCGTGGCTGACCCGGTCCGGGTCTCCTTCCTCGGAGGCCTCGGCGAGATCGGCCGCAACTGTGCGGTCGTCGAGCAGGCCGGACGCCTCGTCGTCCTCGACTGCGGCGTCATGTTCCCCAACCCGGAGATGCCGGGGGTCGACCTCGTCCTGCCGGACTTCGCCTGGCTGGTGGAGCGGGCCGCCGACGTCGACGGGGTCGTCCTCACGCACGGGCACGAGGATCATGTGGGTGCGCTCGCCTACCTGCTGCGCGACGTGCCGGTGCCCATCTACGGGTCGCCCTTCACCCTCGGCATCGCCCGCGGCCGCCTCGAGGAGGCGAACCTCGCCTCCTCCACGACGTTCGTCCCCGTCGCCGACGGCGAAGTTCGGACGGTCGGTCCCTTCGAGGTCGAGTTCATCCCCGTCACGCACTCGGTGCCCTACGGCTTCGCCCTCGCCTTTCACACGGCGCAGGGCGTCGTGTTGCACACGGGCGACTTCAAGATCGACCTGAACCCGGTCGACGGGCGCCGCACCGACCTCGCCCGCATCGGCCAGATCGCCAGCACGGAGGGCATCCGGCTCCTGTTGTCGGACTCCACGAACGCCGAAGAGCCGGGTTACACGGGCAGCGAGTCGAGTGTGGGCGCCTCTCTCCGCACCATCTTCACGGCGCACCGGACGGCGCGCATCATCGTGGCCTGTTTCGCCAGCCACATCCACCGCATCCAGCAGGTGAGCGACGCCGCCATCGGCTCCGGCCGGCGGATCGCCCTCCTCGGCCGCTCCATGGTGAAGAACGTCGGCGTCGCCCGGGATCTCGGCCTCCTCCGGGTGCCCGACACCGCCTTCGTGAGCATGGAGGACATCGGCGACCTGGACCCGGGCGAGATCTGCATCATCTCGACGGGCTCGCAGGGCGAGCCGATGTCGGCCCTCTCCCTCATGGCCGGGGGCGAGAGCCGCTGGCTCGAGATCACCGACGGTGACGTCGTGGTGCTGAGCTCACACGCCATCCCGGGCAACGAGTGGGCGGTCGCCATGGTCATGGACGGCCTCTGCCGCAAGGGCGCCGAGGTCGTGCACGGCTCCGTCGCCCACGTGCACGAGAGCGGCCACGGCCGCCAGGGGGAGCTGTCGACCATGCTCTCGGTCGCCAAGCCCAAGTCCTTCGTGCCCGTGCACGGCGAGTACCGCCACCTGCTCCGCCACTCCCGCCTCGCCATCGAGATGGGCGTGCCCGCCAGCGAAGTGCTCGTCTGCGAGGACGGCGACGTCATCGCCCTCACCGACGACGGCATCGACTTCGACGGCGAGGTGTCCTCCAGCTACGTCTTCGTCGACGGCCTCGCCGGCGACGTGGGCGTCGGCGTCCTGCGCGACCGCCGCGTGCTCGCCGAGGAGGGCGTCGTGGTCACCGTCGTGACGATGGACCGCCGCAAGGGTGAGCTCGTCGGACCGCCGGAGATCGTGAGCCGGGGGTTCCTCTCCGAGCCCGGCCACGAGAGCCTGGCCGACGAGCTCCGCACCGCCGTGCAGAAGGCCGTCGACGCCGGCTCCGGCCACGCCAACCGGGAGCCGGACGCCATCCGCCGCATCGTGCGCCGGGCCGTCGGGCGCCTCGTCAACGAGCGCACGCGGCGGCGGCCCATGATCGTCGTCGTCGTCGTCGAGGTCTGACACCGACGCTCCCGCCCGGCGGGGAGTGGGGGACAGTGCGGCCCGCCGGCACCGGTTCCGTCAGTTCGGCTGGCAACAGAGTGACCAATGGCCCTAGCGACGGCCGCCTGGCCGTCGTATAATGACTGGGGTTGTCTCACCTCTTTTCATCTATGCACCTCGTATGTACCCCCTTGTGAAACGACAAACAAGTAGGGTATTTCGACTCTAGTGAGTTCCCGACCTTCGTCATAGCGTCAGTCCTGACTTTCCAGGGGAATCACGGGGGGGTCGACGAAGGAGGCTCAGAAATGAGTGACGGCGCACCCGCTGGTGTCCCTGTCTCAGGGACCGAGCGCAACCGACTGTGGAACGAGGACCTCGCTCCCGTTCCCCTCGGTAAGGAACGGCGCTGGGGGACGTTCAGCCTCTTCACCATGTGGCTGTCCGACGTCCACAGCCTGGGAGGTTATACCTTCGCCGCCGGCCTCTTCTTCCTCGGACTCATCGGATGGCAGGTGCTGGTTGCCCTGATCGTGGGCATCCTGCTCGTGAACGTCGCCGTGAACTGGATGGGCAAGGTCGGCCAACAGCTCGGCACCCCCTACCCGGTGGTGTCCCGCATGAGCTTCGGAGTGTACGGCGCCAACCTGGCGGCCCTCATCCGGGCAGTCGTGGCCATCGCCTGGTACGGCATCCAGACCTACCTCGCCTCCGTCGGCGTCATCGTCCTCCTCCTCGCCGTCTGGCCGAGCATGAAGAGCGGCGACACCGGAGGGTTCCTCGGGCTTCCCCCGCTCGGATGGATCTGCTTCCTCGCCCTCTGGGTCGTGCAGCTGTTCGTTCTGCACCGCGGCATGGAGACGATCCGCAAGTACCAATGGGTGGCCGGGCCGGCCGTCTGGGTGGCCATGCTCGCCCTCATGATCTGGATCCTCGTGCTCGCCCACGGGCACATCAACTTCTCGGTGTCGCCGAAGCGCTTGAGCGGCCCCATGGCCTTCAAGGAGTTCTTCGCAGCCGTCGCCCTCACGGTCGCCTACTTCTCGACCCTGATGCTCAACTTCTGTGACTTCTCCCGCTTCGCCCCGAGCCAGAAGGCCGTACGTCGCGGCAACTTCTGGGGACTGCCGATCAACTTCACGGCCTTCTCCCTCGTGAGCGTCATCGTGACGGCTGGGACGATCAGCGTGTTCGGCAAGGCGATCACGGACCCCGTCATGATCGTCTCCAAGAATCCACAACACGGGCGGGCTCATCATCGGAGCCCTCGTGTTCATCCTGGCGACCGTCGGGATCAACGTCGTGGCCAACTTCGTCTCGCCGGCCTACGACCTCTCCAACGCCATGCCGAAGCACATCGACTTCCGGCGCGGCGGCCTCATCAGCGCCGTCCTCGCCCTCCTCGTCATGCCCTGGAAGCTCTACTCGTCGCCGGTCGCCGTCAACTACTTCCTCGGTGCTCTCGGCGCCTTCCTCGGCCCGCTCTTCGGGATCATCATGGTGGACTTCTTCCTGATCCGCCGTCAGCGGGTCAACATGGAGGACCTCTACAAGGAGCAGGGCGGCAGCTACCACTACTGGCACGGCTGGAACCCCTTGGCGCTCGCCGCCTTCGTGCCCGCCGCCCTGATCGCAGCGGTCATCGCCCTCGACGGCTACTTCTCTGCCGCCTCGGACTTCTCGTGGTTCATCGGAGCGGCTCCGGCAGCGCTGATCTACTACTTCATCGCCCGCAACCGCATCCTCGTCGGTTCCGGTGACGTGGCCCTGCCGGTCGAGGAGCCCGTCGCCACGCCTCACGCGGCCTGAGAAAGCAATAGGTATCGACATGACAACCACTACCGTCGACTCACTCCGCCCGCTCACGCAACGGATCGGGCTCGAGGGTCACAGCCTCATCTCCATCAACGACCTCAGCAACGACCAGATCCTCGGGCTCTTCGAGCTCGGGCTCGCGCTGGAGCCGTTCAACCGCTCGGCGGTGAACCTCCTGCCGGGCTCGGTGATGGCGGCGCTCTTCTTCCAGCCGAGCACCCGCACCCGGATGAGCTTCGAGACGGCCATGCACCGCCTCGGCGGCTCCGTCATCACCGAGACGACGCCGTTGATCTCCTCCTCCTGCGCCAAGGAGGAGAGCCTCGACGACATGCTGCGCGTCGTCGCCAAGTACGCCAACGTCATCGTGCTGCGGCATTTCGACGACGAGTTGGCCCTCGGCGCCGTTCGCCACTGCGACACCCCGGTCATCAACGGTGGCTTCGGGCAATGGGAGCACCCGACGCAGGCGCTGCTCGACCTCTATACGCTCTGGCGCACCTTCGGGCACGTCGAGGGCTTGCGGGTCTGCATCGCGGCCGCCGATCTGGCCGGGGCGAGGACCGGGCACTCCATGGCCTACGGCCTCGCCCGCCTCGGCGCCAAGGTGACGCTCGCCTGCCCGAAGAGCGCCCGCATGCCCGAGGAGGTCCTCGGCAGGATCGAGCGGACGGGTGCGTCCGTGGCCGAGGAGCTCGACCTCGAGCAAGGTTCCTTCAACGACCTCATCTCCGACATGGATCTCGTCTACCTGCCGGGCTGCAGCGCACCGAAGGGTGCGGAGGCCGACGCCTTCAAGCAGGTGATGGACAAGTACCTCGTCCGGTACGAGACGATCCAGCGGGCCGAGGCGGCCGGGCACCGGGTGTACGTCACCCACACGCTTCCCCGCCGCGAAGGCGAGATGGACCTGCGCATCGACGCCACCCCGAGCGAGCTGTACTTCAAGGCGATCGGCCACAGTGTCTCCATCCGCATGGCCCTGCTCGCCGCCATCCTCGGCTTCGAGCAGGCGGCGCCCGTGATCTCGGAGGCGCTCCATGCCTGAGACGACCTTCGATCTGGTCGTCCGTGCGCCCCGTGCCATCTTGCCCTCAGAGGGCGAGGTGGCACGGGAGGTCGGCATCCGGGAGGGACGGATCGCCGCCATCGAGCCGCTCGGCACCGGCCTCAGAGCTGCCCGCATAATCGAGCTCGAACCGGACACGGTGCTGTTGCCCGGGCTCGTCGACTCCCATGTGCATGTCAACGAGCCCGGTCACACGGACTGGGAGGGTTTCGAGACGGCGACGGCCGCGGCCGCCGCCGGCGGCATCACGACGGTGCTCGACATGCCGCTCAACAGCATCCCCGTCACGACCGACGTGCGGGCGCTCGAGGCGAAGCAGTCGGCGGCGAGGGGCAAGTGCCTCGTCGACGTCGGCTTCTGGGGCGGCGTCGTGCCGGGCAACCTCGACGAGCTGCCCGCCCTGCGCGAGGCCGGCGTCGTCGGGTTCAAGTGCTTCCTCGTGGACTCCGGGCTGCCGGAGTTCCCCCCCGTCGACACGGCGACGCTCGTGGCGGCGCTCGGCGTCGTGCGCGATCTCGGCTGCCCCCTCGTCGTGCATGCCGAGAGCACTCTCGAAGGACCGTCCGCCCCCGTCCTGCGGAGCCGCAAGTACGCCGACTACCTGGTCGCCCACCCCCGTGGCCAGGAGAACCTCGGCATCGCCCTCGTCATCGAGGCCGCCCGGGCGACGGGTGGGTACGCCCACATCTGTCATCTCTCCAGCTCCGACGCCCTTGCGATGATCGAGTCGGCACGCCTGGACGGCGTACGCCTGACGGTGGAGTCGTGCCCTCACTACCTGTCGCTCTGCGCCGAGGAGATCCCCGACGGCGCCACGCTCTTCAAGTGCTGCCCACCCATCCGTGAGGCCGCCAACCGGGAGCTCCTCTGGCACGGGCTGGAGCGGGGTCTCATCGACCTCGTCGTCTCCGACCACTCGCCCTCGACGCTCGAGTTGAAGGACGTCGCCGGCGGCGACTTCGGCGTGGCGTGGGGAGGCATCTGCTCGCTGCAGCTGCGTCTCCCGGTCACCTGGACCGAGGCGCAGGCCCGTGGGTTCTCGCTCGCGCACGTCGTGAGCTGGACGGCCGAAGGCCCAGCGCGGCTCGGAGGGCTGCGCTCGAAGGGGGCCATCGCCCTCGGGAAGGATGCCGACCTCTGCGTCTTCGCCCCCGACGAGCTCTTCGTCGTCGAGTCGTCGAGCCTGCGTCACCGCAACCCGGGAAGCCCGTACGAGTCCCGCAAGCTCTCCGGTGTCGTCCGCACGACGATCCTGCGGGGAGAAGCCGTCGAGCCGGGGTCGCCCAGAGGGCGCTTCCTCGACAGCCGCACGGCCTGACCCGTCCCACTCGCCGGGGCGGTGCGGTCCGCCCACCCAGCGTTCCCACCGCCCCGCGCGTTCGGCAGCCCCGATCGCTCGTCGCTGCCGAAGGCGCCGCCTTACCGCCTCGTCCGAAGCGTGACGCCGGCCGAGGCGACCCCCGCCAAGCAACCCGGCCGTCACGCGACTCGCCGGCGACCCCGGCCCGGAGAGGAGCCCGGATCGCCGGCGAGCGTGACGTCAGGAAATGATGCAGGCCATGACGCCCTTCTGGGCGTGCAGGCGGTTCTCCGCCTCGTCGTAGCAGGCCGTGCCCCAGCGGGGGTTGTCGAGGACGGCGTCAGCCACCTCGTAACCCCGCTCGCAGGGCAGGCAGTGCATGTAGAAGGCGGACGACTTGGCCATCTGCATGTGCTTCTCGTCAGCCGTCCAGTAGCGGTACTTGTCGAACAGCCGCCCCATCTCGTCGTGCTCCGGCTCCGGTGTCACCGGAGGAAGCATGTCGAGGCACACGTAGTTCTTCGCATAGACGACGTCGGCCGAGTCGCAGGCGTCCTCCATGTTGTCGACGACGGAATAGGAGCCACCGTTGAGCTCGACGTTCGCCTTGATGGCAGCTTCGACATCCGGGTCGATCCGCATCTCGTCCGGGTGGGCGAACACGATGTCGGGGCCGAAGAAGCTGGCGGCGTACATGAAGTCGTGGTGAGGAGCGACCGGCTTCTTCGTGCTCGGCGAGTAGGCCCACGAGACGGCGAGCTTGCGTCCCCGCAAATCCCGCCCCAAGTACTCCCAGAGCGTCATGACGTCAGCCATGCCCTGGTTGGGGTGGTACTTGTTGTCCTCCATATTGATGACGGGGACATCCGAGTACTTGGCGAACTCGTTGATGATCTTGAGGGACTTCTCGTACTCCCAACCGACGGCGCCACCGAGGATGCGGATGGCGATGGCGTCGCCCATCCTCGAGAGGACGCGGGCCATGTCGGTGATCCGCTCGGACTGGTAGGGGACGTCCTCACCCTCGAGCGTCGGCAGCCGCACGGAGGACGGCTCCAGGAAGTGGCCGTGGCCACCCAGCTGGAAGATCCCGGCCTCGAAGCTGTTGCGGGTGCGCAGCGACGGGTTGAAGAACAGCATCAGGAGCGCCCGGACCGGCAGGATGTCCTGGTGACTGCGGCGCATCTTCACCTCGCCCTTCAGCTGGAGCCCGACTTCGAGCATGGTCTCGATCTCGGGGCGTGTGAAGTCTCGTAGCGTGATGAAGTCACGCCCTTTGAGCTTGGAAGAGATCACTCTCCACTCCTTTCGGTCCGGGAAATACCGCACCGTTCATGTTCGACCTGAGCAGGTCACCGCCCGGGTGTGCTCGTCGCTCCCTTCTGGGACCAACACCCGCACACGATGGACGCGATTTTGTGCGACGTTCCGGCGTGCCTCGGAGGGAGAGCCGACCGAGGTGACCCCCGCACCTTGCAACGATGAGTCACAAGAACGGAGGGTGCACCAAGGAAACGTCGGCGGGACCTCCTACTACGTCGTCTTGTCACTGATGATTTTAGCAGAATGAGTGTAAATATGTTCGGACCGACGAGGGCATTGTGAGCACATATCCGGTAAAATGATGCCTGGTGAAGATCCTCGTCCTGACCAAATACTCGTTGGACGTCGCCGAGGTGCGCGTGATCCCGGAGACCGGAGAGCTGCGCATGTCCGGGGTTCCCCGTCGCTTCGGGGAGCTCGACAAAGGGGCGGTGGAGGCGGCCGTCCGGCTGAAGGAGTCGCAGGGTGGCTCCGTCGAGGTGCTCTGCCTCGGCCCGCCGGCCGCCCGGACGGCCATGCGGGACGTGCTGGCGATCGGGGCGGACGAGGCGACCGTCGTCGACGATCCCTACGACGGTGCGGCCGACGCCGCCGTCGCCGTCGCGATTCTCGAGGCTGCCGTCGCGCGCCGCGGGCCGTTCGATCTTGTCGTGTGCGGCTTCGCCAGCGACGACGGCTACTCCCATCAGACGGGGGCTCGACTGGCGGAACGCCTGGGAGTCCCCTTCGTCTCCTACGCCTGCGCCCTGCGTCTCGAGGAGGGCCGGCTCGTGGCCGATCGGGACCTCGAGGACGGGCTGCAGACAGTGAGCCTGCCGTTGCCCGCCGTCGTCAGCGTGGCGGAGGAGGCCTTCGCCCCGAGAGCCGTGACGCTCCTGCAGGTCATGAAGGCGCAGAAGCTCACGACGAATGCCTGGGAGCTTGCCGACCTCGGGATGGAGCGTCGGACACTCGACGAGCTTGCCACCTGCACGGTCACCGACGAGGTGGGCGTCATGGTCCGGCGGGGCCGGGAGATGTTGCCGGGCGGCACGCCAGATCAGCTGGCCGACGAGCTCATCGACCGCCTCGTCGCCCACGGCGTCCTCACGCTGGAGGTCGGCTCGTGAGCCCGGTCCTCGTCTGGAGCGAACGTCCCGAGTTGTCGGAGCAGCTCCTGGCCGAGGGTCGGCGCCTGGCGGACGCCTCGCGTACGACCCTGGGCGTCTGCGTCAACGGCGAAGCCGCCGAGGCCGACGTGAGCAGTTGGGCGCGTGCCGGCGCCGACGTCGTGTACCCGCTTCCCGACTCGGTGCAGCCGGGGGCCGTCGTGACCGCCCTCTGCGACGTCATCGGCCGAGAAGCCCGGCCCCGGCCCCGGCCTCGTACTCGTCGCCGCCACGAAGACCGGTCTCGAGGTCGCCCCCCGCCTGGCCGAGCGACTCGGCGCCGCCTATGCCGCCTTCGCCGTGCAGCTCGCCTGGGAGGACGGCGGCACCTCCCTCACCGCCAAATGCCAGCTGTATGCCGGCTCCGGGCTCGCCAGCTACGCCTTCTCGCGCCCGCTCGTCGTCGTCACGGTGGCGCCGGGCGTCTTCGCACCGACGGAGCTCGACGGACGAGAGGCCGTCCTGGCGGCGGCGGTGCCCGCAGGCGGCGGCGACGACATCACCGTGATCTCCGAGCGCCCGAAGGCCGTCACCGGCGGCAGCCTGCAGGAGGCGAGGGTGATCGTCGACGTCGGCCGCGGCGTGGGCGACCTCCACGGCCTCGAGCATGCCCGCCAGCTCGCCGGCGCCCTCGGCGCCGAGCTCGCCTGCTCCCGCCCCGTCGCCTCGGATCGTGACTGGTTCCCGGAGTGGCTCGGGCTCTCCGGCGCCAAGGTGAAGCCCGACCTGTGCCTGACCCTCGGCGTCTCCGGGGCCGTCCAGCACGTCATCGGCATCCGCGACTCCGGGCTGATCGTCGCCGTCAACAACGACGAGAACGCTGCCGTCTTCGCGCAGGCCGACATCGGCGTTCTCGCCGACGTGGCCGAGCTCGTCCCTGCTCTCCTCGCGCGCCTGCAGGCACGCGACGCCCGGCCGGCATGGCTCAGCCGGCCCAGCGTGGGCGCAACCCCATGACCAGCGTGGGCGCAACCCTATGACCAGCGTGGGCGCAACCCTATGACCAGCGTGGGCGTAACCCAATGACGAGCCTCGAGGAGGATCGATGTTGAAGCGGGTCGGAATCATCGGTGGCGGGATCGTGGGCAGCTCCATCGCCTACTTCCTGAGCGGGTACGAGGACGCCGAGGTGACGCTGTTCGAGAAGAACTCCATCGGCTCCGGCACGACGGCCAAGTCGGCGGCGACGTTCTGCCTCATCGACGACTCGCTCTCGCACGAGTTCTGGTCGGTGCGGCTCTTCGGCTTCAAGTTCTACACGGGCCTCGAGAGCGAGGAACCCGGCTCGACGGGCTTCGAGAACACCGGGACGCTCGTCGTAGCGCCCTACCGGGAGTACGAGCGCTACACCCAGCAGGCGGTCGACCTCACCCTCGCCTCGGGCTACCGGGCCGAGTACTGGCACGAGCACGACAAGATCCACCGGGTCATCCCGGATCTGAACCTCGACGGCGTTCTCGGTGCGGGCTGGTGCCCCGACGACGGCTTCTTCGACGCCACCATGATCTCCAACACTCTCGTCCGGCGCGCCCGCCAGGCGGGCGTGACCGTCCTCACGGGCACCAAGGTCACCGGCGTGACGGTGAACGGCAACGGCGTGTCCGGTGTCGTGACCGACAAGGGCCCCTTCGAGCTCGACGCCGTCATCGACGCCACGGGCCCGTGGGCCCGCACGACGGCTGCCATGGTCGGAATCGACCTTCCCCTCTGGCACACGAAGGCGGAGGTGTTCATCCTCGTGCCGGCCGCCGGGCTCGGCTACCCCTTCCCGGTTCTCAAGTACCCGCGCTTCTACGCCCGTCGTGACAAGGACAGCGTCTTCATCTGCAAGGCGCACATGACGATGGATCTGAGCGACCCCGTGCACGCCGGCCACTGGGATCCGGACGACCTGCCCATGACGGGTGGCACGGACGCCTACTTCTGGGAGTTCCTCACGAACGAGCTGCTCGAGGTGTACCCCCGCTTGCTGGAGTCGTCCGTGCAGAACGAGTGGGTCGGCTACCGGGCCGAGCCGGCCGACTTCCTCCCCATCATCGGCGACACCCCCATGCCCGGCTACCTGCTGGCGGCGGGCGCCGGTGGCAACGGCGTCATCGAGGCGCCCACGATCGGCCGGGACATGGCCCGATTCGTGATGACGGGTGAGAAGTCCTGGTACCTCGAGCGCCTGCCGCTCACACGCTTCGCCGACCTGGAACGGGCGAAGGCACAGGCGCAGGCCGCCAAGCTGCAGCGATGAGCCGGCACGCCGCGGCGACGAGCCGGAGCTCATGACGAGGAGCTGACATGGAACGCGTCGACTGCATCGTGGTGGGAGGCGGCCTGGCGGGGCTGTCCGCCGCCTACGGGCTGGCGAGCGCCGGCGTCGAGGTGATGGTGCTCGAGCGGGGCGAGCACCCGGGGTCGAAGAACGTGACAGGAGGCCGCCTCTACCTGAGCCCCCTCGAGGGCATCTACCCCGAGCTGTGGCCGGAGGCGCCCTTCGAGCGCCCCGTGGCCCGCGAGCTCGTCTCCTTCGTGAGCGAGAGGGCCGAGACGACGATCGAGACGTCGGCCCGCCGCCTCATGGGCGAGCACCCGCAGTCCTTCACGGTCGTGCGGGCGAAGCTCGACCAGTGGCTGGCCGAGCGCGCCGCCGAGCGCGGTGCCGTCGTCGTGCCGGGCATGAAGGTGGACGAGCTGCTCCACGAGGGCACCGGAGCCCCCCGCGTCATCGGCATCCGCGCCGGCGACGACGAGATCGCGGCGGGCGTCGTCATCGTGGCCGAGGGCGTCCTCGGGCTGCTGAGCTCCCGAGCGGGCCTGCGGGCGGCCCCGGCGCCGGCCGACCACGCCCTCGGGTTCAAAGAGGTCATCGAGTTGGCGCCGGAGGTCATCGAGGACCGCTGGCGCCTACGGCCGGGGGAGGGGGCGGCTCAGCTGTTCGTCGGGATGGTGACCGAGGGCTTGCCGGGTGGAGGCTTCGCCTACACGAACAAGGATTCCGTCTCCCTCGGCCTCGTCGTGGGCATGGACGAGCTCCGGTCCCGCACGGCGGCCGAAGGCAGCTGGCATCTGCTCGACGAGTTCAAGCAGTCGCCGGCCGTCGAGCCGCTCATCGCCGGTGGCCGCAGCGTCGAATACTCCGCCCACGTCATCGCCGAGGGCGGCATCGCCAAGGTCCCCCGCTTGAGCGGAGACGGCTATCTCATGGCGGGCGACGCCGCCGGGCTCTCCCTCAACGCTCTCGTGACGGTGCGGGGCATGGACTTCGCCATCGCCAGTGGCTTCCATGCCGCCCAGACGGCCGTCGAGGCGCTGGCAGCGGGCGACACGAGCGCCACGGGCCTGGCCGGTTACGACCGCCGCCTGCGGGAGAGCTTCGTGCTACGCGACCTCGAGACGGCCCGTGCGATCCCCCGATTGATGGCGAACCCCCGGCTCTTCGCGCACTACCCGGAGGCCATCTGCTCATTGATGACCGATCTCTATACCGTTCGGCCCTCGTCGACACCGAAGATCTCGACTCGGATGCGGGCGGCCGTGCGGGGAGATTTTGCCAATCTCGCCACCCTTGGTGACCTTTGGTCATTGCGAAAGGTCTGAGGTGCCCGTGCAGGTCGACGTCAAGCTCAGCGAGAACCTCTACCGGGTCGGCAAAGAGGCCCACATCGTCATCGACGAAGGCATCTGCCCCATCGGCTGCGCCTGGCATGCCTGCCTGGCCGTGTGCCCTGCCGACCTGTTCGAGTTCAGCGACACGGGCCGGGTGACCGTCAACTGGGAGGGTTGCCTCGAATGTGGGACCTGCATGATCTGCTGCCCGGAGCATGCCATCCGATGGGACTACCCGGCCGGTGGTCGGGGCGTGCAGTACCGAATGAGCTGACGTGACGGTGAGAAGAGATGAGTGAAACGAGGAGGCAGTCAATGCTGCAAGGACCAATGCTCCCAGACCGCGGACGTCTGGCCGGGGGCTACTTCGTGATGACGCCGGAGAATTTCGTCGCCAACCACCTTCCCCACTTCGACAAGACGGTGGCGCGCCCGCTTGCCACGCCCCGCTTCGCTGGTGCCAACTTCGGACAGTACCTCCTCGAGATGGAAGCCTCCGGCGGCACGACTCGTCGTCTCGGCGCCGGTTACGAGCACTTCCTGTACCAGCTCGAGGGCATCGTGTCGGTGTCCGAGAACGAGCACGTCCACAAGCTGGAGCCGGGCGGCTACTGCTACCTGCCCCTCGGCACGGAGTTCTCCGTGCACGCCTCCGAGTCGGCTCCGGCCACCATGATCTGGACGAAGCGCCACTACGAGGCAGTCGAGGACGTACCGCCGCCCGCCGTCGTCGTGGGCCACGCCGCCGACGCCGCCGAGCTCGTGCCGGCCGAGCCGGGCCGCTACACCTTCAAGGAGCTGTTGCCGGCGGCCGACCCGTCCTTCGACTTCGCCATGAATGTCCTCACGGCCAAGCCCGGCGGCTCGATCGGCCTCGTCGAGGTGCACCACCAGGAGCACGGCCTCCTCATGCTCTCCGGCCGTGGCATCTACCTCCTGGCGGGGGACTTTCACGAGGTCAAGACGGGCGACTACATCTACATGGCGCCCTACTGCCCGCAGTCGTTCTACGCCCTCGGTGACGAGGCCGCCTCGTACCTCCTCTACAAGGACGTGAACCGGGACGGCTTCTGAGCCTCGGAGCGCCCCGGCGGCGGGCCGGCCCTGAGGGCGCAGGGCCAGGAGTGCCGCTTCCCGGTTCAGGCACGCCCAGCTGTTGTCACCGTTGGCTCCTGGGGCTGGTGTTAGCGTTGTTAACACTGTGGCAGTGACGAAACCAGCCGCGGGCCGTCCCTCTCGCGCCCGCACCGCCCCCGCCGGCGCCCAGCGCTCGCGGGCCACCCCGCGCACGGCTGCGCCCCGCGGGGGTGGCCCCACGACGCGCAGCAGAAAGACTCCCGGCGCCCGCGGCGCTCCGTCGGCCGGCGGGCGGTCATCCCGCCGTCGGACCCCGGCGCTGCAGCGAGCATTCGACAGCGTCCTGGCGGCCGTCGGGGCCCAGCCCGACGACGCCTGGGGCCTCCTCCTCGTCGTGCTCGGGGTCCTCCTGGCCCTCGGCATCCACTTCGGCGTCCTCGGGCCGGTCGGATCTGCCGTCCGGCACGGTGGCGCCCGCGCCCTCGGCTGGGGCGAGGACGTCGTCCCGACCGGCCTCGTCGTGGGCGGCATCCTCCTCGTCGCCCAGCGTTCCGCCTGGGGCCTGCTCGGCACCGTCAGCTCCGTGCTCCTCGTGACGGTGGCCGCCGCCGGCCTGGGCGACCTGGCCGGCGGGAGGCCAGGTCTCACCGCCTCGGCCGCACGCCTGGCGGGAGCCGGCGGCGCCGTCGGGGCAGCCGTGGGCGGCGGCATGGCGAAGGGCATCGGGAGCGCCGGTGCCGGCGTCGTGCTCGGCGTCGTGGCCTTCGCGGCCATCTGCTGGCTGCTCGGCGGCCGCGTCGCCCACGTCGTGCGGGCTGCCCTCGGGGCCGTGACGGGTGCTGCCGGCAGCGCCGGCCGCACCTTCGTCGAGTTCCGCCGCCGCAGCGTCGCCGACGCCCGCTCGGCGAAGGCGGGCGGCCGCCCTCCCTCCGTCGCCACCGTCTCGTCCAGCCTGCCCGCCCCCGGGCACGAGGATCTCCTCGACGCCGAGGACGCCCACGACGCCGCTCCCCTCCTCCCGGTGCCCGAGGGACTCGCCGAGCCCGGGGAGCGACCCGCCATCCGTGCCAGCGGTGTCTTCGACCACGCCGCCGACGAGACGAAGGCCGAGCAGCTCACGCTCCCGGTCCCCCTCCCCAACGCCAACTGGCGCCTCCCCTCGCCGAAGCTGCTGAAGCGCAGCAAGGACCAGGCGCACGACCGGGCGGAGATCGAAGGCCGTGGCCGCGTCCTCGAGCACGCCCTCGCCGCCCACGGCGTCGAAACCCACCTCGTCGGCTTCACCGTCGGCCCCACCGTCACGCGCTTCGAGCTCGAGCTCGGGGCAGGGGTGAAGGTCGCCCGCGTCACGAACCTCGCCAAGGACATCGCCTACGCCATGGCGTCGCCGGACGTCCGCATCCTCGCCCCCATCCCGGGCCGCTCCGCCATCGGGGTCGAGGTCCCCAACCAGAACCGCCAGCTCGTGACGCTCGGCGACGTCCTCGCCACGAACGAGGCGCGCCGCGCCGCCCATCCCCTCGAGGTCGCTCTCGGCCGCGACATCGCCGGGCGCGCCGTCATGGTGAACCTCGCCGAGATGCCCCACCTCCTCATCGCCGGTGCGACGGGAGCCGGCAAGTCCTCCTGCATCAACTCGGTGATCTCGTCCATCCTCATGCGGGCGACGCCCGACGAGGTCCGCCTCATCCTCGTCGACCCGAAGCGCGTGGAGCTCGGCCAGTACAACGGCCTCCCTCATCTCCTGACCCCGGTCGTCGTGAACCCGAAACGGGCGGCCAACGCCCTCAGCTGGGCCGTCGGGGAGATGGAGCGGCGCTACGACCTCCTCGCCGAGGTGGGGATGCGGGACATCACGGGATACAACGCCGCCGTCGACCGGGGCGACCTCACCGTGCGGGCGGACGCCGCCGCCGCCGGTACGGCGGCCCGGGACGAAGACCTCCCCGACGGGGACGACGGCTTCGACGAGGAGGCGGACGGCTCAGAGGACGACAGCGGGCGCCGAGCTGCCGCCCTCCTCGGCGGCGCCCTCGTCCCACCGGCAGCCCCGCACGGCATCCCCGTTGCCGCAACGCCGGCCGTGTCACCCACGGTGGCGGCCATGGTGGAGGAGTCACGTGCCCGCACGCAGGGCGGGGATACCCAGCCGCCCAGCCGGCTGCCTTTCGTCCTCATCGTCGTCGACGAGCTGAACGACCTCATGATGGTGGCCGCCCGCGACGTGGAGGAGTCGATCTGCCGTATCGCCCAGATGGCCCGGGCGGTCGGCATCCACCTCGTCATCGCCACGCAGCGCCCGTCCGTCGACGTCATCACGGGTGTCATCAAGGCGAACATCCCGTCCCGTCTCGCCTTCTCCGTCTCGTCGCTCGCCGACAGCCGGGTCATCCTCGACCAGCCGGGCGCCGAGCGCCTGATCGGTCGCGGTGACCTCCTGCTCCTGTCGGCTTCCTCCAGCGTGCCCCGCCGCCTGCAGGGCCCCTGGGTGGCCGAGGAGGAGGTGCGTGCCGTCGTAGGCCACTGGCGGCGGCAGAGCGGACCCCGTTACGTGGACGGCGTCGAGGGAGAGGACAGCTCCGGCGGGGCCTTCGGCGGAGGGGCGGACGACGACGACGACCTGCTGCCGGTGGCCATGGAGCTCGTCGTGCGCTCGCAGCTCGGGTCGACGTCGATGTTGCAGCGGAAGCTGAGGGTGGGTTTCTCCCGGGCGGGACGACTGATGGATTTGATGGAACGGCGGGGCGTCGTCGGGCCGTCGGAAGGCTCGAAGGCACGCGCCGTCCTCATGACCCCCGAGGAGCTGGACGGCATCGACCGGTGAGGGTGCTCCCGCCGGCGACCGAGGCGACAGCGATACCCGCCGTTCCCTAATCTTTGTCGCCATGACGGCCGTCGACAGGCCGCCGGTGGGTCAGCGGCGGGCGCCGTCGCACCTGCGGGCGCCACACGAACGCCGTCGCGGCGCGCCGCCGTCCCCGCTCAGCCCCGCCGAGCGGGCCGCTCGCCTGAGGGCCGCCCGGCGGCGGGGGCACCGCCGGCTCGCCGCCATCGGCGCCGGCTGCGCCGCCGTCGTCGTCCTCGTGCTCTCGCTCACCGGCTCGAGCAGCCCGCCCCCGCGCAAGGGAGGGACGCCGGCGCTCGGAGCACCCCAGCCGTCCGTGCTGGCGGCACCCACGCTGCGCTCGAGCCTGGCGAGCTCCATCACGATCCCCGGCTCCCTGCCGGCACTTCCTTTCCCGACGACGGGAGAGTCGGCCGTCGTCGTGAGCGGGATCGGGCTCGTGGCCGCCACCGGTGACGAGCGGTCCGTCCCCGTGGCGAGCGTCACGAAGATCATGACCGCCTACCTCGTCTTGAAGGACCACCCGCTCGTCGGGGGGAGCGGCGGGCCCGTGTTCACGATGACGGCCGCCGACCACGCCGCCTGGATCCTGGCATCGGAGGAGGACGAGTCCAACATCGAGGTGAAGGCGGGCGAGCGCCTCGACGAGCGCCAGCTCCTGCAGGCGCTCATGATCCCGTCGGCGGACAACATCGCCAGCTACCTGGCGACCTGGGACGCCGGCAGCCTCCCCGCCTTCGTGCGGAAGATGAACCGGACGGCGCGGGCCCTCGGGCTCACCGGGGCGCATTTCGCCGACGCCAGCGGCGTCAACCCCGGCTCGCGGGGCACGGCCGTGGACTTCGCCCGGCTGGCCGCCCTCGCCATGGAGGATCCCGTCCTGCGTGCCATCACCGACGAGCAGTTCATCCGGCTGCCGGTGGAGGGCGAGATTCTGGAACAGCTACGACCCCGCCGTCGGCGTGGACGGGATCATCGGGGTGAAGTCCGGCTTCACGGAGGCGGCCCAGACGAACCTCGTCTCGGCCGCCTGGCGCACGGTGGACCACCGGAAGGTGCTCGTCGTCGCCGACGTCATCGACCAGCCGAACTCGCTCTCGGGCGATGCCGAGGAGAACGAGGCGATCCTCGGCGCCGTCACCGGCGACTTGAGGGCCGCCCGGCTCTACCGTCCGGGAACCGACGTCGGCGAGGCGACGACGGCCTGGAACGGGGACAGCTCGGCCGTCCGCCTGGCCGGCTCCCTCGTCGTCGTCGCCTGGCCCGGTCTCGTGCTGCGGCCCGAGGTGATGGCGGCGCCGCCGGCGGCCTCCGCCGACAAGAACGGCTGGCCGGCAGGCTGCACGATCGGCAGGTTCGAGGTCGCCTACCCCTACGGCGCCGACGTCTCGGAGCCCATGGTGCTCGACTCGTCCATCCGGCCACCGCCGGCCGGCTGGACGCCGTCGGGCGACGCCGGCTGACCGGCGCCATGAGAGCGAGAGTCCCGGGTTCCTCCTCGAACCTCGGGCCGGGTTACGACGTGCTGGCGCTCGCCTGGCGCCTGTACGTGGAGGTGGAGGTCCATGCCGCGCCCCACCTCCGCATCTGTTCGGAGGGGGAGGGCTCCGAGCTGCCTGCCGACGAGACGCACCTCGCCGCCCGCGTCGTCCGTTCCGTGCTCGGGCACGACCGCGTGGCCGTCACCGTGCGGTCCTCCCTCCCCCTCAGCCGCGGCCTCGGGTCGTCGGCGGCGCTCGCCGTGGCTGCCGCCGCCGCCGCCGGCGCCAGCGACCCGCTCGCCGTCGGTGCCGCCGTGGACGGCCACGCCGAGAACGCCGCCGCCTCCGTGCTCGGCGGCCTCGTGGCGGCGACGATGATCGACGGAGTGCCGGTGGCGAGGCGGCTGCCCCTCGACGAGGGGTTGCGTTTCGTATTGCTCGTGCCCCACCGTCATCTGCGTACGAGCCTCGCCCGCTCCGTCCTGCCCGACGTGGTGCCCCTCGACGATGCCGTCTACAACCTCGGCCGTCTCGGCCTCCTCGTAGCGGGCCTGGCCGACGGCGCCTCCCTCCTGGGCGCCGCCGGCGACGACCGCCTCCACCAGAACCAGCGCGCTGCCCTCTTCCCCGAGGCGCCCGAGCTGCTGGGGCGGTTGCGGGCGGCAGGGGCGACGATGGCCTGCTGGTCGGGGGCGGGCTCAGCCCTCCTCGCCGTATGTCGTGACGCTGCCACTGCCACGACCGTCGAGTCGGCGGCGGGCCGGGCCCTCGACGACCTCGGGCTCCCCGGCTCTGCCGCGGTCGTGGAGCCCGACCTGAGGGGACTCGTCGTGGAGACCTGACCGGGACGACGGTCGTCGGTAAGGTTGCCCGCCGAGGAACGCCCCGGAGGTGCTGCATGCGACTGTTCAGCTTCCACCTGATGCCCTACCCCGGACTCCCTCCGGACTACGACGGCCCCGCCTGGATCACCTGCCCGAACGGCCTCTTCGACCCGGCTCTCGGCACGGAGATCTACAACCGCTACCTGGACGAGCTGATCTACGCGGACGAGCTGGGTTTCGACGGCATCTGCATCAACGAGCACCACCAGAACGCCTACGGCCTCATGCCGTCGCCCAACGTGATGGCGTCCGTGCTCGCCCGCGAGACGACGAGCTGCCGGATCGCCATCGTCGGCAACGCCCTGCCCCTCTACGACCCGCCCACCCGGGTGGCGGAGGAATTCGCCATGATCGACTGCCTCTCCGGCGGGCGGTTGATCGCCGGCATGGTCGTGGGCGGCGGCCCCGAGTACTACTCGTTCTCGATCAACCCGGCCGAGGCACGCTCGCGCTTCGCGGAGGCGCACGATCTCATCATCAAGGCCTGGACGGAGCCCGGCCCGTTCGAGTTCATCGGCAAGCACTACCGCATCCGTTACGTCAACACGTGGCCCCGTCCTGTGCAGCGGCCGCACCCGGAGGTCTGGATCCCGGGCGCCGGCTCGCTCGAGACGCTGGAGTTCGTCGCCCGCCACCATTACGCCTACATGGGGATCCCCTACTTCCACATCTCGGTCTTCGAGCGGATGTTCGACCTCATGCGGGACGCCTGCGAGCGGCACGGCTACACGGCCGACCCGCTGCAGCTCGGCTGGCTCGTGCCCATCTACGTGGCGGAGACCGATGCCGAAGCCCGCCGGCAGTTCGAGGAGCACTTCTGGTACTTCGTGAAGCGCCTCCTGCCGGGCATCTCCATCTCCCCGCCGGGCTACACCTCGGTCCGCTCGCTCGAGAACATCATGAAGGGCGGGCGCACCTTCGCCGAGTTCCTCACGAGCTGGGAGCAGGTCGTGGAGGGGCAGTACGCCATCGTCGGCTCGCCCGAGACGGTGGTGCGCCTCCTCACCGAGAACATCGAGCGCCTCGGGGTGGGCAATCTGCTCGGCCTCTTCCAGCTCGGCACGTTGGGCCCGGACGAGACGCGTCGCAACCTCGAGCTGTTCGCCTCCGACGTGGCACCTCATCTGCGGCATCGCTTCCCGGGGACCGAGCGGCGCGTGGCGGGCGCCGGCGCCGGCTCGGCGGCGGGCGGCTCGGCGGCCGGCTCGGCGGCGGGGGCGTGAGCGGCATGGCCGGCGGCACCGGCGGGCGCCCGCCCGAGGCGGGAGAGCTGCCGGGCGGCGAGCTCGAAACCGTATCGCTCGACACCGCCGTCGGCGCCGTCGTCCTCACCCGTTCGGTCTCATCCGATCGAGTCGTCCCGGGCGACAGAGCTCCTGTCGTGTACCTGCACTCCTCGGGGGGCGAGTCGGGGGCCGATTCCGCCGCCCCCTTCCTCGAGCTGCTCGCCGGCGGCTTCGAGGTCTTCGCCCCCATGTTCCCCGGCTTCGGCGGGTCGGCCGGGCTCGAGCAGATCGACGACATGGAGGACGCCGTCTACCACTGCCTCGACGTCTTCGAACGGCTCGGCCTCTCCGGCCGGAGGGCCCCCCATGTCGTCGGGTTGTCCCTCGGGGGCTGGATGGCCGCCGAGATCGCCTGGCGGCACCCGGAGGCCGTCGCCGGCCTCACCCTCGTGAGCGCGCCAGGCATCTACGTGGCCGGGCACCCCATGGGCGAGCTGTTCGGCCGGCGCCTCGACGAGCTGGCGGAGGAGACCTTCGCCGACCAGTCCCACCCCGTCGCCGCCATGATGCACGAGGTGGCCGCAATGGCCGCCGGCGGCCCGGGGGCCGAGATCCCCTTCGAGCTGATCCGGCCCTTCTTCGAGTCCATGGCGGCCGCCGCCAAGCTCGGCTGGAACCCGTACTTCCACAACCCGAAGCTGCCGCGCCGCCTCGGCCGCGTGACGGCCCCCACGCTTGTCGTCGCCGGCCGCCTCGATCGTCTCGTGCCGTTCCAGACCTCGGAGCGATACGCCGCCGCCATCGCGGGGGCGAGGCTGGAGGTGTGGGAGGACGCCAGCCACATGATCCCGCTGGAGTTTCCCTCCCGCTTGGCCGCTGCCGTCCGGCGGCAGCTCGTAGCATCATTTGGCAGCGGAGGGTCAAGTTCGGCGCCCTCACCGTCGCCGCAAGGCCCGGATGGGGGATGATGGATCCGTGACGAGCGGGGGCTCCGGCGCGTTCAACGGCTCCGGTACGGAGGGCGCCTTGCTGCGCGCCCTCGTCAACACAGGACAGCACGCCTACCTGGCGCTCCGAGCCGACGGAACCATCGTGTTCGCCAGCGAGTCGGCGCGCGAGGTCACGACGTGGGAGCCCGCCGCCCTCCTCGGCGGCAACGCCCTCGACTGGATCCACCCCGACGACGCCGAGCGGGCCGTGCTGCAGCTGAGCGAGCTGAACGTGGCGGGGTCGGCGCCGGGAACGAGCCTGTTTCGCGTGCGGCGCGTCGACGGCAGCTGGTTCCCCGTCGAGATCCTCGCCTCCATCGTCCACGACGGCGAGGAGACCCTCATCGGCCTTTCGCTCCGTAACGCCGAGCACGAGCTCTTCCTCGAGGACCTCCTCGACCAGATGGTGAACGGCGCCCTGCGGGCCGATGCCCTCCGCCTCGTCTGCGACGCCGTCGACTGGCGGCAGTACGGCTCCAGCGTCGCCATCTCCTGGAGCGACGACGAGGGCCTCCGCCAGGTGAGCACCGGACTGCCGAACTCGCTCGGGGGCGCCGATCCGGGGACCGGCACGCCCTGGGATCTCGCCCGCCGCGACGGTCAGGCGCGCCAGGGGACGTCCTCGGAGCTCGATCCGCTACGGGTCGAGCTCGCCGCCGAGCTCGGGCTGGGTGCCTTCTGGGTCGAGCCGGTCCGCTGGGCCCCCCACCGTGTGCCGGCCACGATCACCATCTGGACCGAGGAAGGTCCGCGGGCGCCGGCCCTCCACGCCTACGGGATGGGACGGGTGCGCAACTTCGTGGAGCTCGTGCTGCGCTGGACGGAGGAGGCGGCCCGGCTCGACCAGGCGGCGCGCTCGGACTCCCTCACCGGGCTCGTGAACCACCGCACCTTCTACTCGCTCCTTGCCGACGCCTCGGCGGGAGGCGCCATCCTCTACTGCGACCTCGACCACTTCAAGCCGGTGAACGACAAGCACGGTCACTCCGTGGGCGACGCCCTCCTGCGCATGGCGGCCCGCCGCATCGAGCGGTGCGTCCGGCAGGCCGATGTCGTCGGCCGCCTCGGGGGCGACGAGTTCGTCGTGCTCTGCCACGGGGCCGACGAATCGGGGGCCCTCGAGGTGGCAAAACGCATCCTGCGCTCCCTTCGCGAGCCCTTCCGGGTCGGGGAGGCGGAGGAACCCGTGCACATCGACGCCAGCATCGGCGTGGCCGTGAGCACCTCGGCCGTCTCCGAAGACCTCCTGAAGGCGGCAGACCGGGCCCTCAGCACCGCCAAGAGCGCCGGCCGTGGCCGTGTCAGCCTCGCCGTCGAGGCTCCTCCGCCCGACCCCGCCTGAGCGAGGCGCCCGGCCCTGGCTCAGGCGTCGCTCGGCACGCCGGCGTCGATCTCGTCGAGCGCCTGTTGCAGGGTGTTCCACGACAAGGTGGCGCACTTGATGCGGACCGGGAACTTGACGACACCCTGCAGGGCCGCCAGCTCACCGAGGTCTCCGCCCGGCAGGGAGGCGAGGCCGTCCGGCTCGTCCCCGTCGGCCGTGTCGCCGTCGCCACCGATGCTCTGCTCGTGCACGGTCATCATCGCCTTGAAGGACCCGATGATGCGGCGGGCGTCCTCCCTCGAACGGCCCTTCACGGCCGCCGACATCATGGAGGCGGACGACTGGCTGATGGAGCAGCCCTGTCCGCCGATCTTGAGATCGGAGACCGTGTCGCCGTCCACGGTCACGTAGACCACGACCTCGTCACCGCACAGCGGGTTGAAACCCTCCGAGCGGTGTGCCGGCGGCACCGGCAGCTCGCCGCGATTGCGGGGCGAGCGGTAGTGGTCGAGGATGATCTCCCGGTACAGGTCTTCCAGGCCGGTCATCAGCGAAACAGCTCCTTCACCTTGCCGAGGGCGCCACTCAGGGCCAGCACGTCTTCCTCATCGTTGTACAGGTAGAGGGAGGCGCGGGCGGTCGCCGGGACGCCCAGCCGCCGCATGAGCGGCTTGGCACAGTGGTGGCCGGCCCGGACGCACACCCCCTCGGCGTCCAGCACCTGGGCGAGGTCGTGGGCGTGCACGTCGCGGTAGCCGATCGAGATGGCCGCCCCGCGAAGGCGCGGATCCGGGCCCGGCCCGAAGATGTGCACGTCGTCTCCGTGCTGGGCACGGAGCGTCTCGAGGGCGAAGGCGGTGAGCTCGGCCTCGTGGGCGGCGATGCGGTCCATGCCGATGCCTTCGAGGTAGCCGAGGGCGGCGTCCAGCCCGATGGCCTCGGCGATGGGCGGCGTGCCCGCTTCGAACTTCCACGGCAGCTCGTTCGGCGTGAAGCCGTCGAGGCGCACGTCGCGGATCATCTCGCCGCCGCCGAGGAAGGGGGGCATGGCGTCCAGCAGCTCCTCACGACCCCAGAGCACCCCGATGCCGGTCGGGCCGAGCATCTTGTGCCCGGTGAAGGCGAAGAAGTCGACCCCGAGGGCGGCAATGTCGACGGTGCGGTGCGGCACCAGCTGGGAGGCGTCGCAGACGACGACGGCGCCGTTGGCGTGCGCCGCCTCCACGATTGGGCTCAGATCGGTGAGCGTGCCGAGCACGTTGGACATGGCCGAGACGGCCACGATGCCGGCGCCGTCGGTCAGCTCGTCGAGGCGGCTCAGGTCGAGCAGGTAGTCCTCCGTCACGGGCAGGTAGCGCAGCTCGAGGCCCCGCTCCTCCGCCAGCATGAGCCACGGGACGAAGTTGGCGTGGTGCTCCATCTCCGTGAGCACGACGGCTTTGCCCTCCGGGAGGAGCCGGCGCCCGTAGGAGTGGGCGACGAGGTTGAGCGCCTCGGTGGCGTTCTTGGCGAAGACGATCTCGGTGGCGGGCTTGGGGGCGCCTACGAAGCGGCCGACGTGGTGGCGGGCGGCCTCGTAACGCCTCGTCGCCTCCTCGGCGATGGCGTAGACACCCCGGTGGACGTTGGCGTGGGTCGTCTCGTAGTAGCGGTCCATGGCGTCGAGCACCTGGCGGGGGTGCTGGGAGGAGGAGGCCGAGTCGAGGTAGGCGAGCCGGTGGCCGCCACGCTCCTGCGCCAGGATCGGGAAGTCGGCCCGGATGGCGGCGGCGTCGAGTGCCGAGGGTGGCGACATGGCCGGCGGCTGCGCCGTCGCCGTGGCGCCGCCTGGCGCCGTCACGGGGTCCTCGATGTCCACGTTCATGGGCGCCACCTCTCATAGCCCTCGCTGTCCAGGCGGGCGGCCAGCTCAGGGCCGCCGGAATCGACGATGCGGCCGTCCATGAAGACGTGCACCCGGTCGGGCACGAGCTCTTGGAGGATCCGCCGGTAGTGCGTGACGATGACGATGCCGAGCTCGGGTTGCAGCCGGCGAACCTCCGTCACGCCCTTGGCGACGACGCGCAGGGCGTCGACGTCGAGGCCGGAGTCCGTCTCGTCGAGCACGGCGACGAGCGGCTCCAGCATCGCCATCTGGAGGATCTCGTTGCGCTTCTTCTCACCGCCGGAGAAGCCCTCGTTGAGGTAGCGCCCGGCGAAGGCCGGGTCCATCTCGAGCCGCTCCATCCACTCGGCGAGGGCGACGCGGACCTCGAGGACGGAGACCTCCGTCCCCTTGCGGGCCGCCACCGCCTGGCGGAGGAACTGGCTCACGGGCACGCCAGGGATCTCCTCGGGGTACTGGAAGGCGAGGAAGAGGCCCGCCTTGGCACGGACGTCCACCGGCCAGAGCGTGATGTCCTCGCCCTGGAAGGCGATGCGGCCCTTCGTCACCTGGTAGCCCGGGTTACCGGCGATCGTGTTGGCGAGCGTGGACTTGCCGGAGCCGTTGGGCCCCATGATGGCGTGCAGCTCACCGGGGAAGACCTGCAGGTTGACGCCGCGGAGGATCTCGGTGTCCTCCACCGTCACGTGCAGATCCTCGATCTCGAGCAGGGGCGTGGCGTCGTCTCCAGGCACGCCGCCATGCTATCGCCCTGCCCGGATTAACACTACGTGGATAGGAGAAACCCGGCCACGGTCCGCCGACGTGGGCAGGAGCGCCGCTACGGCTCTGCCAGCTCCCACACCGAGACGTGGCTTCGGCTGGCGCCCGTGAACGGAGCGCGTGACCAGTCGCTCCAGCGTGCACGCAGCGTCATGCCGGCGATCCGTGCCTTGAGGTCGAGCTCGGCCGGCCACACGTAGCGGAAGGGGACCCGCCTCACCCGCCAGCCGCCGTTCTCTTCCCGTCGGTAGTGGTGGCTCACGAGACCCTGGACGCTACCCGAGTGGTCCGGAGGGTGACGACCCCAATCCGCGCCGTGGTGCTGGCCGCTCGTCGAGCGGAAGGTGGCTGAGGTTGTCCCCCGGAGGGAGGGGGTTTCCCTCGACCACCTTCCCGCCCGGCGAGCCGAGGTGGTCGAGGTTTTGTGCAGACGTGCGTGTGTTTCCTCGACCACCTTCCCGCCCGGCGAGCCGAGGTGGTCGAGGTTTTGTGCAGACGTGCGTGTGTTTCCTCGACCACCTTCCCGCCCGGCGAGGTCGCGCCCGAAACCCGACCCTGGCCCCTCACCACCCCCGTGCGACCCACTCCTCGAGGTGCGGACGCTCCGTCCCGATCGTCGTGTCGACGCCGTGACCAGGCATGACGATCGTGGCCGCGTCGAAGGGGGCGAACAGCCGGCGGTCGATGGACTCGATGATGGTGGGGAAGCTGCCGCCCTCGAACTTCGTGGCGCCGGGGCCGCCCGGGAAGAGGGTGTCCCCGGAGAGGAGGACGGGCGAGCCCTCGATCGAGAAGCACATGGAGCCGGGCGTGTGGCCGGGCGTGGCGATCGTGTGGAGGCGCAGACGCCCCACCTCGATGAGGGACTCGTCTTCGAGGACGGTGTCGTAGGAGGGGAGCATGGCGGCGTCGGCGGCCGTGACCCCCACGTCGTAGCCGGCGTCCCGCAGCTGGGGGACGGCCTGGATGTGGTCCCAGTGGCCGTGCGTCTCGAGCACCCGCCGGACCCCGAGGCGCTGGCACAGCTCGAGGAGCTGCTCGTGCTCGTTGGCGGCGTCGACGAGGACGGCCTCCCCGCTCTCCTTGCAGCGCACGATGTAGACGTTGTTGTCCATCGGGCCGACCACCGTCTTGTGGATCTCGACCTGGCTGTCCTCGTAGTGCACGGCGGCGCCTCCTGTTCTCCGTCTCGCCTCTTCGGCGTCAAAGCCGTTTGTCGCCGGCGGTGACCCCAAGACTAAGGTTCCGCGCATCGTCGGGCGCTGTGGGACGCACCCGCCGTCGGAGGCAACGGTGAATTTCGGGTTCTCAGAGGAGCAGGAGGAGCTGCGCAAGGCGGTGCGGCGGTTCCTGGACGACAAGTCGCCGAGCGGCGAGGTGCGGCGCCTGATGGAGACGACGGAGGGCTACGACCCCGCCGTCTGGTCGCAGATGGCTCAGCAGCTCGGGCTGCAGGCGCTCACGATCCCGGAGGAGTACGGCGGGGCGGGCTTTGGGTACGTCGAGCTCGTCGTCGTGCTCGAGGAGATGGGACGCGCCCTCTTGTGCGCCCCCTACTTCTCCTCCGTGGCGCTGGCGGCGAACGCCCTCCTCAGCTCGGGTGACGAGGCGGCCAAGGCCGAGTACCTCCCCGGCATCGCCTCCGGCGAGACCATCGCCACGCTCGCCTTCACCGAGGAGAACGGGCGCTGGGACGCCGACGGCATCGCCATGCAGGCGACGGGCTCGGCCGACGGCTGGACGCTCGACGGCACGAAGTCCTACGTGCTCGACGGGCACACCGCCGACCTGGTGCTCGTGGCCGCCCGTTCCGGCGACGGCCTGAGCCTCTTCGCCGTCGCCGGCGACGCTGAGGGGCTCACCCGCACCCCGCTCGCCACGATGGACCAGACACGCAAGCAGGCACGCCTCGAGTTCTCCGGAACGCCTGCCCGGCTCGTCGGGGCGGAGGGGGGTGGCGCTCCGGTGCTGTCGAAGACGCTCGACCTCGCCGCCGTGGCGCTCGCCGCCGAGCAGGTGGGCGGTGCGCAGCGGGTTCTCGACATGAGCGTCGAGTACGCCAAGAACCGCATCCAGTTCGGTCGCCCCATCGGGAGCTTCCAGGCCATCAAGCACAAGTGCGCCGACATGCTGCTCGAGGTCGAGTCGGCCAAGTCGGCCGCCTACTACGCCGGATGGGCCGCCGCCGAGGACAACGACGAGCTGCCCGTGACCGCCTGCCTGGCGAAGGCGTACTGCTCCGAGGCCTACTTCCACGCTGCCGCCGAGAACATCCAGATTCACGGCGGCATCGGCTTCACCTGGGAGCACGACGCCCACCTGTACTTCAAGCGGGCGAAATCTTCCGAGATCATCCTCGGCGACCCCGCCTACCACCGTGAGCTGCTGGCGCAGCGGATCGGCCTCTGAGGCCGCCGCCCCAGCTCCCCGAGGGTGTGTCAGTGTGCCGCCACGGCCCCTCGCGCGCTCGATAGTGTTTGGGTCACCAGAGAAAGGAGGTGGTCCAAACAATATGAGTAGTCAACATCGTGGGACCCTGGAGGTGGCTGGCCGCTAGGCGGCTTGCTGGACCACCTGGTGACAACCAGTCAGACACCCTCGACTCCTCCGATCGGAAGCTGGTCCCATCCGATGTAGTTCGGAGTGCCGAGCCTTTCAGCAGAACGTCGTCGTGGGCGGTCCCGCAGGGGCCGCCCACGACCGCGTCGTGACACGACCCCGACGGTGCACCTCAGCGGGCGTCGGCCTTCCTGGCGGGAGTCCTCGCCGCCCTCTTGGCCGGGGCGGCCCTCTTGGCCGGGGCGGCCTTCTTCGTGGCGGCCTTCTTCGTGGCGGCCTTCCTGGCCGGAGCGGCCTTCTTCGCCGGGTCCGCCTTCTTGGCAACCGTCTTCTTTGCAGCAGCCTTCTTCGCCGGCGCCGCCCTCTTGGCAGCAGCCTTCTTGCCCCCCGCCCCCGCCCCCGAGGAGGCCAGCCGCTTGGCAGCAGCCTTCATCTCGCGCTTGTGCTCACGAACGAGGGCGAGCGCCTCCGGGCTGTCGATGTCGGCCACGGAGAGGTGCGACCCGCGCAGGCCGAACGGGCTCGCCGCCTCCACCCAGCCGTCGACCTCGACGCCGAACTGCTTGCCGAGGAGGGCGACGAAGATCTTCGCCTTCTGCTGCCCGAAGCCGGGCAACGCCTTCACGCGTGCCAACAGCTCCCTGCCGTCCGTCGCCGTCGTCCAGACGCGGGCAGCGTCGCCCCCGTACTCCTCGACGAGATGGCGGGCGAGCGCCTGCACGCGGCGCGCCATGGCGGCGGGGTAGCGGTGCAGCGCCGGGCGGGCGGCGAAGGCGGCGATGACGGCCTCCTCCGGCATCTCGGCGATGCCGGCGGCGTCCAGCCGCTCGTCGAGCCGCTGCATGAGGGTGTGAGGACCCTGAAAGGCCCACTCGAGGGGGATCTGCTGATCGAGCACCATCCCGACGAGGAGGGCGAACGGGTCTTCGGCGAGCAGCTGGTCTGCCTCGGCTTGCCCGCTCAGGTGGAGCTTCGGTGTCGTGGCCACGCAGCGACGATACCGGCACGACTCCGCCGCCGAAAGGGTCGCCGGCGTGACACGGCGCAGCCGATGGCGCGCCGGCGGCGGCGGAACGGTAGGTTCCGTCTCGTGCCGGGATCACTCTTGGGTAACAACGTCCTTCGCGTCGAAGACCCCGATCTCCTGACCGGTCGGGGAACTTTCGTCGGCAACCTCCGCTTCGACGGGCTGTGCCATGCCGTGTTCGTGCGTTCCCCCCTCGCCCACGGCGTCATCGCCTCCATCGACGTCGAGGAGGCGAGGCGGGTGCCGGGTGTCCTCGACGTCTATACGGCGGCCGACCTCGGCATCACGCCCTTCCACGGCTTCATGATCCTGAACGAGGCGTGCGCCCGGCCGCCCCTCGCCGAGCGGAAGGTCCGCTTCGTCGGGGAGGCCGTCGCCCTCGTCGTGGCCGAGACGGAGGCGGCGGCCACCGACGCCGCCGAGCTCGTCTCCGTCGACTACGAGCCGCTGGCGGCGGCCGTCGACCCCGAGGCGGCTCTCGCCGACGACGCGCCCCTCCAGTTCGACGAGATCGGCTCGAACCTCGTCTCGGGCACGGCCGACCTCAGCAAGCCCGATCCCCTCGCCGGCGCCGCCACGGTCGTCCGGGCCCAGCTCGAGAACCAGCGCCTCGGCGCCGTCCCTATGGAGGGCGACGGCATCGTCGTCGTGCCGGGCGACGACGGCGAGGGCCACGACCTCTCCATCTACGTGTCGACCCAGATGCCTCACCACTTCGCCTCCGTCGTGGCGAAGGATCTCGGCATCGAGCCCGACACCATCCGGGTGGTGGCGCCGCACGTCGGCGGCGCCTTCGGCTCGAAGGCCGGGATGGGGGCCGAGCACGCTGCCACGGTCGTCGCCGCCAGGCGGCTGGGCCGGCCCGTCGCGTGGGTCCAGACCCGCTCGGAGAATCTCGTCTCCACCCCCCATGGGCGCGGGCAGCGGCAGTGGGTGGAGATGGGTTTCGACGGCGACGGACGCATCACCGGGCTGCACTGCCGCGTGCTCGCCGACGCCGGCGCCTACGCCGGCTTCGGCGGGGCGCTCGCCGTCGGTCCCACCCGCATGATGATCCAGGGCGTCTACGACATCCCCGCCATCTCCTACGACGTCGCTGTGGCCGTCACGAACACGACGCCGATGGGAGCCTTCCGGGGCGCCGGCCGGCCGGAGGCGGCCGAGATCCTCGAGCGGATGATGGACATCGCCGCCGCCGAGCTCGGCATCGACCCCGTCGACCTGCGGCGGCGCAACCTCCTGCCGAGCTTCCGTGAGCCCTACACGACCGTCATCGGGACCACCTACGACGTGGGCGACTACAGCAAGGCGCTCGACGAGGCCGTGAGGCTCGCCGGCTACGAGGAGCTGCGGGTCGAGCAGGCCAAGCGCCGCCAGGCGGGAGACCGGTGGCAGCTCGGCATCGGTGTCGCCGTGTACGTCGAGATCACCGCAGGCGGTGGCGGCGAGTTCGGCGCCGTCGAGGTGGGCGAGGACGGCGGTGCCACGATCCGAGTGGGGACCTCCGGCCACGGACAGGGACATGCCACCTCGTTCTCCATGATCGTGTCGGACACGCTCGGGATTCCCATGGAGGAGATCCGTTTCGTCCAGTCCGACACGGCGACCGTCCCGCGAGGTGGGGGAACGGGCGGGTCGCGCTCGCTCCAGCTGGCCGGCAGCGCCGTGCTCGGAGCAGCCGAGGAGGTGCTGGCTCGGGCTCGCTCCCTCGTCGCCGGCGAGCTCGAGGCGAACCCGGACGACATCGTCGTGCACGAAGGGGGGCGCCTCGGCGTCGCCGGCGTGCCCTCGAGTGCCTTCTCGTGGGCGGCCATCGCCTCCCTCGCCGCCGGGGCGAGGAGCTCCGACGGCGAGCAGGAGGGCGCCCCACCGGCCCACCCGCTCGCTGCCGAGCTGGACTTCGACCAGCCGGGGGCGACGTTTCCCTTCGGCGCCCACGTCGCCGTCGTCGAGGTCGACATGGAGACCGGTCAGGTGCGCCCGCTGCGCCACGTCGCCGTCGACGACTGCGGGCGCATCGTGAACCCGCTCCTCGTGGCCGGCCAGCAGCACGGCGGCATCGCGCAGGGGATCTCGCAGGCGCTCTACGAGGAGATCCTCTTCGACGACGAGGGCAACCCGCTCACGACGACCTTCATCGACTACTCGATGCCGAGCGCCGCCGAGCTGCCCTCCTTCGAGACGTCCAACACCGAGACCCCCACCCCGAGAAACCCCCTCGGCGCCAAAGGCATCGGCGAATCCGGCACGATCGGGTCGACGCCGTCGGTGCACAATGCCGTCGTGGATGCCCTCGCCCACCTCGGGGTGCGTCACGTCGAGATGCCGTGCACGCCCGAGCGGGTCTGGGCGGCGATCGCAGCGGCGCAGATCGGCGGCCCCGGGGCGGAGGCGGGCGGGAGGCCCCTGTGGCGGCAGCCCCCGGCCTTCTTCGACCGGCTGCCGGACTTCGCGACCGCCGAGCGGCCCGAAGCGGCCGACGCCGACATCTGAGCGCCGGAGCCCGCGCCGGCCTCAGAGCTCGAGCACGAAGGCGATGAGGCGCAGGTCGGGCTCGCCGCCGTCACCGGTCGTCGAGACCCATTCGTCCAGCTCCGGAGTCTCCGCAAAACCCATCCTGCCGTACATCGCCCGCGCCACCTTCATCACTTCGGTGGAGTGAAGGATGAGGCGGGCGCGCCCGTCCGAGCGCGCCGTCTCGACGCAGGTGTCCATGAGCGCCCGCCCGATGCCCTCGCCTTGATGGTCGGGGTGCACGGCCAGCATGCGGATGCCGCCGGCGTCGGGGTCGGCGAACTCGCTCATCTCCCGCCCGGCGTCGGGCACGTAGGTGACGCCGCCGAGGACGGTGCCGCCGTCGTCCACGGCCACGAACACGACGCTGTCGGCCGCTCGCGCCGTGACGGCGCGCAGCTCGTCCTCGTACGGCCCGAGCGGGCGGCGGCCCTGCAGATGGCGGTAGGCCTCGACGGTGACGTGACCGAGTGCCTCGTGCTCGCCCGGCCGGATGGGGCGGATGTCCATGGGTGTGCCGAGCCGCCCTCAGGCGTGGCGCGGGTCCGGCGCCTCCGGGTCGAGTCCGTACTGCTCGATCGCCTCGGCGACGGTGCTCGCCTTCACTTGGCCGCTCGCCGCCATGGCCGAGAGGACGGCCACGACGAGATGGGCGGCGTCGATCTCGAAGTGGCGGCGAAGGGCAGGGCGGGTGTCCGAGCGGCCGAAGCCGTCGGTCCCGAGCGGTACGAACGTGTTGGGCACGAACCGGGAGATCTGGTCGGGCACCGACTTCAGGTAGTCGGTGACGGCCACGATGGGGCCGCGGGCCTCCGCCAGGGCACGGGACACGAACGCCTCCCTCGGCGTCGAGGCCGGGTGGAGCCGGTTCCACCGCTCGATCTCGAGGGCGTCCTCCCGCAGCGCCTTGTAGCTCGTGACCGACCAGCATTCGGCCCCCACGCCCCAGCTCTCGGCGAGGAGGTCACGCGCCTCGACGGCGGCCTGCCACATGGTGCCGGAGAAGAGGATGGTGGCCGGCTTGAGGGTGGTGTCGGGGGAGGCCAGGTACTGGTAGCAGCCACGGAGGACGCCATAGCGGATGCGGTCCCGCTCCGCCGGGTCGTCCGGCAGCGGTGGCATCGGGTAGTTCTCGTTGTAGAGCGTGAGGTAGTAGACGAGGTCCGTGGCGTCCGGCCCGTACATGGCGAGGATGCCGTCGGCCACGATGAGGGCGAGCTCGTAGGCGAAGGCCGGGTCGTAGGCGCGCACGCTCGGCACGACGGAGGCGAGGAGATGGGAGTGGCCGTCCTCGTGCTGCAGGCCCTCCCCGTTCATCGTCGTCCGCCCGGCCGTGCACCCGAGGAGGAAACCCCGCGCCCTGGCGTCAGCCGACTGCCAGATGAGGTCACCGACGCGCTGGAAGCCGAACATCGAGTAGAAGAGGTACATCGGCAGCATCGGGCGCGACCAGGTGGCGTACGCCGTGCCGGCGGCCTGGAAGCTGCCCATGCCGCCCGCCTCCGTGATGCCCTCCTGCAGGATGTGGCCGGTGCGGTCCTCGGCGTAGGTGAGGAGCAGGCCGGCGTCGACCGGAGGTGTAGTGCTGGCCCTCGGAGGCGTAGATCTTGGCCTCGGAGAAGAGGGCGTCGAGCCCGAAGGTGCGGCCCTCGTCCGGGATGATGGGCACGACGTAGCGTCCGATGGCCGGGTCGCGCAGCAGGCTGCGGAGCATGCGGGCAAAGGCCATCGTGGTGGAGACGGCCTGGCCCCGCGAACCGGCCCAGAACTCCTCCCAGAGGGCGGGGGCGGGCATGGGGAGCCCGGTGTGGCCGGCCCCCCGCACGAGGCGGGTGGGCAGCGAGCCGCTCTGCACCTGCAGGCGGGCGTGCAGGTAGTCGTACTCGGCGGAGCCGACGGGCGGGCGGTAGTAGGGCGCCTGCTCGGCGTCCAGTGCCTCGTCGGGGATCTCGTCGCTCAGGTAGAGGCGGTCGCGCAGCAGCCGCAACTGTTCGCGGGTCATCTTCTTGATCTGGTGGGTGGCGTTTCGCGCCTCGATCTCGGGGCCGAGCGTCCACCCCTTCACCGTCTTGGCGAGGATGACGGTGGGCGCTCCCGTCTGCTCCGTGGCCATCTTGTAGGCGGCGTACAGCTTGCGGTAGTCGTGGCCTCCACGGGGGAGCTGCTGCAGCTCGGTGTCGGAGAGGTGCTCGACCATCTTGCGCAGCCGCGGGTCGGGTCCGAAGAAGTGCTCCCGGATGTAGGCCCCCGAGGACGTCGAGTACGTCTGGAAGTCGCCGTCGAGGGTCGTGTTCATCTTGTTGACGAGGACGCCGTCGACGTCGCGGGCGAGGAGCTCGTCCCAGCGGCGGCCCCAGATGACCTTGATGACGTTCCAGCCGCACCCCCGGAAGAGGGCCTCCAGCTCCTGGATGATCTTGCCGTTGCCGCGTACGGGGCCGTCGAGGCGCTGCAGGTTGCAGTTCACGACGAAGACGAGGTTGTCGAGCTTCTCGCGGGCGGCGAGGCGCAGCCCGCCGTGGCTCTCCGGCTCGTCCATCTCGCCGTCGCCGACGAAGCACCAGACACGCGAGCTCGGAGGTGTCGATGATCTCGCGGTGGAGGAGGTAGCGGTTGAAGCGGGCCTGGTAGACGGCCGCCAGGGGCCCGAGGCCCATCGAGACGGTCGGGAACTCCCAGAACTCGGGCATGAGACGGGGGTGCGGGTAGCTCGAGAGCCCGTGCCCGCCCGCCTCGAAACGGAAGTTGTCCAACGCCACCTCGTCCAGCCGCCCTTCCACGAAGGCGCGGGCGTAGATGCCCGGCGAGGCGTGGCCCTGGAAGAAGACCTGGTCGCCGGCGAGGCCGTTCGCCTTGCCGTGGAAGAAGTGGTTGAAGCCCACCTCGTAGAGGGCGGCCGAGCCGGCGTAGGTGGAGAGGTGCCCGCCGATGCCGGGGTCCTTCGAGTTGGCCCTCGTCACCATGACGGCGGCGTTCCAGCGGATGTAGGCGCGGATACGGCGCTCGAGATGCTCGTCACCGGGGAACCACGGCTCCTGGGCGGCCGGGATCGTGTTCACGTACGGCGTCGAGACCGTGGCCGGGAAGCCGATCTGAGCGGCGCGCGCCCGCTCGAGGAGCTTCATGAGGAGGAAGCGGGCGCGGTCGCGGCCGCTCTCCTCCACGATGGAGTCGAAGGAGTCGAGCCACTCCGCAGTCTCTTCCGGGTCGATGTCGGGGACCTGGTGCGAATAGCCGTCGAAGATCACCCCGTGAGTCTCGCGCCGTCATCGGCGCCATCAGGTCAGCCCAGCGCCTGAATGCGGTGGGGCGGCGGGGCGGCGGGACGGGGAGAGTCTCGAGCGCCCGGCCCCGGGGCGGCCGACCGGCGGCTCGCTAGGGTCGGGGCCGTGCCTGGCCCCCCCGACCGAGTCGTCGTCTATACCGACGGCGCCTGCCTCAGGAACCCCGGCCCCGGGGGCTGGGCGTGGGCGGTCTCGGAGGAGGTGTACGCCAGCGGGTGCGACCCGGCGACGACGAACCAGCGCATGGAGCTGACGGCCGTCCTGCAGGCCTTGGCCGCCTTCCCGGCCGGACGCGTGCTCGTCGTGAGCGACTCGACGTACGTCGTGAACTGCTTCCGGCAGCGGTGGTGGGCTGGCTGGCGGGCGAAGGGCTGGCGCAACTCGCAGGGCAAGCCAGTGGCCAACCAGGATTCTCTGGCAACCGCTCATCGGCCTCGTCGTCGACGAACGGGCGGGCGCCGTCGAGCTCGAGTGGGTGAAGGGGCATGGCACCGACGTCGGCAACATCCTCGCCGACCGCCTGGCGACGGAGGCCGCCCGCCTGCAGCGCCCGGCCGCCGCCGGCTGAACGAGCCGGCGGCCCCACGGCCTCACCTGCCCGATTGGGCGGACGAGCAGGGGAACTCGTAGGTTATTGACATGCGTATCAACAACACTTCGGCCCTCGTGACGGGCGGCGCCTCCGGTCTCGGAGAAGCCACGGCGAGGGCCTTGCGGGCGGCGGGAGCCACCGTCGTCCTCTTCGACCGCGACGAGGTCCGCGCCAAGGCGACCGCCTCCGACATGGGCGGCGACACCGGCTATGTCGCCGGCGACGTGGGCGACCCCGAGGCGGTACAGCGCGCCGTCGAGATGGCCTCGGCCGATTGCAATTTCCGCATCGCCGTCTCTTGTGCCGGTATCGGCTGGGCGCAGCGGATCATCGGGCGCAACGGCGAGCCGCACGACTTCGACGCCTTCAAGGCGGTCGTCAACGTGAACCTGATCGGTACCTTCAACGTCATGCGCCTCGCCGCCTCGGGCATCTCGAAGACGGAGCCCCTCGAGGACGGCGAGCGCGGCGTCATCGTCAACACGGCCTCCGTGGCCGCCTTCGAGGGCCAGATCGGTCAGATCTCGTACTCGGCCTCGAAGGGCGGCGTCGTCGGCATGACCGTCCCGGCCGCCCGCGACCTCTCGCCCGTCGGCATCCGCGTCAACACCATCGCCCCGGGACTCATGGACACGCCGCTCCTCGGCCTCCTGCCGGAGGAGAACCGCAAGGCCCTCGGCGCCGGGGTTCTCTTCCCGAAGCGGCTCGGCCTCCCGGCGGAGTTCGCCCAGCTCGTCGTCGCCATCGCCGAGAACCCCTACCTGAACGGCGAGACGATCAGGCTCGACGGCGGCCTGCGGATGCCGCCCAAGTAGGACATCGGACACAGTCGTAGGCCGGGAGGCCCACGGGGAGGAGACCTAGTGCGGTACATCGACTCTGGCGGCGAGCACCTGTCCGTCATCGGCCTCGGCACCTGGCAGTTCGGCTCGCGGGAGTGGGGATACGGCCCGAGCTACGAAGCCCATGAGGCCGGTGACATCGCCCGCCGGGCCGTGGCGCTCGGCGTCAACCTCTTCGACACGGCCGAGTGGTACGGCTTCGGCCGCTCGGAGCGCATCTTGGGCGAGGCGCTGGCGGACCTCCGCCCGAGCGTCTTCATCGCCACCAAGGTCACTCCCATCCTTCCCATCCCCTCCCTCGTGGCACGGCGGGCCGAGGGCAGCGCCCGCCGCCTCGGCATCAGCGAGATCGACCTCTACCAGATCCACTGGCCGAACCCCGTCGTGCCGCTCGAGACCCAGATGAAGGCCATGCGGCAGTTGCGCGACCACGGGACGATCCGCCAGATCGGCGTCAGCAACTACTCGCTCCACCGCTGGCAGGCCGCCGAGCGGGCGCTGGGAGGTGTCGTGCTGACGAACCAGGTCCGTTTCAATCTCGTCGACCGGCGACCCCTCGACTCCTCCATGGTCGCCTGGGCGGCCGACCACGACCACGTGGTCATGGCCTACAGCCCGCTGGCGCAGGGGCTGCTGTCGGGGCGCTACGACGCCGATCACCGGCCGGGCGGCATGCGCGCCAAGACGACGACGTTCCTGCCGGAGAATCTCACCCGTGCCGCCGATCTCATCGCCACCCTGCGGCGGATCGCCGACGCCAACGAGGCCACCGCCGCCCAGGTCGCCCTTGCCTGGGTGGTGAGCCACTCCGGCGTCGTGGCGATCCCCGGGGCGAGCTCGGTCGCCCAGCTCGAGCACAACGCCGCCGCCGCCGACCTCGAGCTGAGCAGGGACGAGCTCGCCGAGCTGTCCGACACCGCCCGGGCGTTCGTTCCCATGGAGCGTTCGCGCGCCCTACAGGAGTTGGCACGAGAACGCGTGGGTTGGAACGGGCGGCGGGCGAGCGGGACGGTCGCCGGCAACGGCGGCACGGCAGCCAGCGACGACGACGGGAGAGACTGATGGACGACCTGGGCCGCGTGGACGCCACGTCGCAAGCGCAGCTCGTGGCGAGCGGGAAGGCGTCGCCGGCCGAGCTCGTGGAGGGCGCCGTCGAACGCATCGAGCGCCTCAACCCGCAGCTGAACGCCGTCATCCACGAACGCTTCGAGGCAGCCCGCAAGGAGGCGGCGACGCCGGGCCCGGGCGGGCCCTTCGCCGGCGTGCCGATCCTCCTGAAGGACCTCGGTGCCCCCATGGCAGGAGAGCCGTACCACTCCGGGGCGCGTTTTCTGAAGGAGGCCGGCTTCCGATCGCCGATCGACAGCTTCATCGTCGAGAAGCTGCGGGCGGCCGGCTGCATCGTCCTCGGCCGCACGAACTGCCCGGAGTTCGGCACCACCATCACGACGGAGCCGCTCGCCTACGGGCCGACGCGCAACCCGTGGAACACCGACCACACGACCGGAGGCTCCTCCGGGGGCTCCGCCGCCGCCGTGGCGAGCGGCATGGTGGCCGTGGCGCACGCCAACGACGGAGGCGGCTCCATCCGCATCCCGGCAGCCAACTGCGCTCTCGTCGGCCTCAAGCCCAGCCGGGGACGCGTCAGCAAGGGACCGCTCCCGGGCGAGTCGGCCTGGGCGGGCTCGACGATCGACCACGTCCTCACGCGCAGCGTGCGCGACTCGGCCGCCATGCTCGACGTCCTCGCCGGTGAGATGCCGGGCGACCTCTACGTGGCGCCGCTCCCACGCCGCCGTTTCGCCGAGGAGGTCGGCGCCGCCCCCGGCTCGCTCAAGATCGCCTGGCTCGACCACCCGGTGCAGGAGGGCGTCACCGCCGTCGCCGAGTGCGCCACGGCCGTCCACCACGCCCGCGACCTCCTCGAGGGACTCGGTCACGAACTGTCGGACGCCCACCCGGAGGCCCTCGGCGAGGCCGAGTTCACCCGCCACTTCCTCACGCTCATCACGACGGCGATCGCCACCGAGGTGCAGCTCCTCGGCGAGATGCTCGGCCGCACCATCGACCCGTCCGAGCTCGAGTCCGACAACCAGACCTTCCAGCTGCTCGGGAACTCCGTGAGCGGTGTCGCCTACCTCGCCTCCGAGCTCTGGTACGAGGAGTGGCGGCGCCGGATGGCTGCCTTCTGGTCCCCCGAAGGGGGCTACGACCTCCTCCTCACACCCGTGCTCAACATGACGCCGGCCCGCCTCGGCGAGCTCTCCGAGCCGATCCTCGGCCAGCAGCGCGTGATGGAGGCACTGCAGTACACCGCTCAGTTCAACGTGAGCGGGCAGCCGGCCGTCTCCCTGCCCCTCCACTGGACGCCGGACGGTCTGCCCGTCGGGGTGCAGCTCGTGGCCGCCTATGGCCGGGAGGATCTCCTCATCCGAGTAGCCTCTCAGATCGAGCAGGCGGCTCCCTGGGCGGACCGCACGCCTCCCGTTCACGCGTGAGCCCCGCTTTGCGCGGTTGCCAGCAGAGTCCAGCGAAGTGATGCACTGAACGACATGCGCACAGCCCGATGACCACCTACCGCCTCTCCCACCTCGAGGAGCTCGAGGCCGAGGCCGTCCACATCATCCGCGAGGTCGTGGCCGAGTTCGAGAAGCCGGCCCTTCTCTTCTCCGGTGGGAAGGACTCCGCCGTCCTCCTCCACCTCGCCGTGAAGGCCTGCTGGCCGCAGCGGCTCCCCTTCCCCGTCGTGCACGTGGACACCGGCCACAACTTCCCCGAGGTGATCGCCTACCGCGACAGCGAGGTGGAGCGCCTCGGAGTCCGCCTCGTCGTCGGCTCCGTGCAGGACGACATCGACCGCGGCCACATCGTCGAGCAGCCCGTCCCCGGCGCCACGAGGAACCGGCTGCAGACCTTCACGTTGCTGCGCGTGCTCGAGGCGGGCGGCTTCGACGCCGTCTTCGGGGGCGGCCGCCGCGACGAGGAGAAGGCACGGGCGAAGGAGCGCATCTTCTCCCTGCGAGACGAGTTCGGGCAGTGGAACCCGCGGGCGCAACGACCGGAGCTCTGGAACCTCTACAACACGAGGCACCACCCGGGCGAGCACTTCCGGGTCTTCCCCCTCTCCAACTGGACCGAGCTCGACATCTGGCAGTACATCGAACGTCAGCAGGTCCCGCTCCCCGAGATCTACTTCGCCCATCGTCGCTCCGTCTTCCGCCGCGCCGGCATGCTGCTGGCGGTCGGTCCCTACAGCCAGCCGCGTGACGGCCACCCCGGGGAGGCCCCCTTCGAGGCGACGGTCCGCTACCGCACCGTCGGGGACATGACCTGCACGGCGGCCGTGGAGTCGTCGGCCGTGACGGCCGCCCAAGTCATCTCCGAGACCGCCGTCAGCCGTGTGAGCGAGCGGGGGGCGACGCGGGCGGACGACCGCTTCTCGGAGGCGTCCATGGAGGACCGCAAGCGGGAGGGCTACTTCTAGATGGAGCTGCTGCGCTTCGCCACGGCGGGCTCCGTCGACGACGGCAAGTCGACGCTCATCGGGCGCCTCCTCTACGACTCCAAGCAGGTCTTCGTGGACCAGCTGGAGGCCGTCGAGGCTTCCAGCCTCGCCCGTGGCGACGAGTACACGAACCTCGCCCTCCTCACCGACGGTCTGCGGGCCGAGCGCGAGCAGGGCATCACGATCGACGTCGCCTACCGCTACTTCGCCACGCCGAAACGCAAGTTCATCATCGCCGACACCCCCGGCCACACCCAGCACACGCGCAACATGGTGACGGGTTGCTCGACGGCGGACCTCGTCGTCCTCCTCGTCGACGCCCGCGTCGGCCCGAACGAGCAGACGCGGCGCCACGCCACCGTCGCCTCCCTCCTCGGCATCCGCCACCTCGTGGTCTGCATCAACAAGATGGACCTCGTCGGCTGGGACCGGAAGCGCTTCGAGGAGATCCAGCAGGAATTCGAGAACTTCGCCACCCGACTGCAGGTGACGGACCTCACCTGTATCCCCATGTCGGCGCTGGAAGGCGACAACGTCGTCGAGCGCTCGGTCGAGATGAAGTGGTACGACGGCCCCTCCCTCCTCCACCACCTGGAGGAGGTGCACATCTCGTCGGACCGGAACCTCATCGACTTCCGTTTTGCCGTGCAGCGGGTCGTGCGTCCCATCGCCTCCTCGGAGCTGCGCGACTACCGCGGCTACGCCGGGCAGGTCTCGAGCGGGGTGGTCCAGGTCGGGGATCCGGTCGTGGTGCTGCCGTCGGGTTTCGCTTCCACGGTGGAAGCGATCGAGACGGCCGACGGACCCCTCGAAACCGCCTACCCGCCCATGAGCGTGCTCCTCCGGCTGGCCGACGACCTCGACATCAGCCGGGGCGACATGCTCTGCCGGCCGCACAACCAGCCGAGCGCCGGCCAGGATCTCTCCGCCATGGTGTGCTGGATGGCGGAGGCCCCCCTCCGGCCGGGCGCCAAGCTCTCGCTGAAGCACACCACGCGGTGGGCGCGAGCGCTCGTGAAAGGCCTCCAGTACCGCCTCGACGTCAACACGCTCCATCGTGACCAAGCTGCCGAGGAGCTCGAGCTGAACGAGATCGGGCGTATCGACATCCGCACGACGGTGCCGCTGTTCTACGACGAGTACCGCTTGAACCGCCGCACGGGGAGCTTCGTGCTCGTCGACGACGGCACGAACGCCACGGTGGCAGCAGGGATGATCCTCCGGCCCAGTAACTGAGGTGAGGCTCGCCACGCCGCCCGAGGGGGGTCTGCACGACCAGGTCGTGCGCGGCACGGTCTGGTTCACGGGCCTGCCCGGAGCGGGCAAGACGACGGTGGCCACGACGCTGCAATCGCGGCTCGGTGCCTGCTCCGTGCGGACCTACCTGCTCGACGGCGACGTGCTGCGCCGCGGCCTCAACGCCGACCTCGGCTACACGGAGGAGGATCGCGTCGAGAACGTCCGCAGGGTCGGGGAGGTGGCGCTGCTCTTCTCGTCGGTGGGCCACCTCTCGCTCGTCACGGTCATCAGCCCGTACCACGCAGGCCGGCGCAGCGCACGGGAGCGCCACGAGGCCGAGGGGGTGCCGTTCTTCGAGGTGTACGTGGCCACCCCGCTCGAGGTGTGCGAGCGGCGCGACCCGAAGGGGATGTACGCCAGGGCGAGGCGGGGCGAGCTGAAGCGCTTCACCGGCGTCTCGGCCCCGTACGAGGCGCCCACCGATGCCGAGCTCGAGATCGTCACGTCGGACCGGACGCCCGAGGAGTCGGCGGCCGAGGTGTTCGAGGCGTTGCTGGCGTGGGGCCTCGTGGAGCGGACTGAGTTGCGAGGGTGACCGTAGAGGGCGGTTTTCGAGCGCTCTGGGCGCTCGGTACGGACCGGGGCGCCCCTCCCGCCCCGAAACCCCGCCCGGACCTCCCTCTCCGACCCCCTCCCCCAGTGCATCGGTGGAGCGATATCGGGGCGACGGCGAGGCGGAGCGGCTGATGCACCACGGCCCTGGCATCTTCCTCCGCCAGTACCTCGAGTTCGCCAAGCCCTGGCAACGCCTCGCCGGCGGGATCGCCTTCGCCGCCCTCGGTGCCTACCTCGTCGCCCGGGGCCAGTACGTGGGCCTGCTGCCCGGGCTGCTCGGCTGCGCCATGGTGGTCCGCACCGTGGCGGGATGGCTGCGGGATCGCGGCGAGCCGGCGCGGGGCGGACCCGACCCTTCTAAGGACGGCACGCGCCCTCCTTCGGACGACGACGACGACGCCTCACCTCGATAGGCTCGGACCTGCAAGGACGCCCGCCTTCGGGAGGGTGCAACGGGCGGTGGTCGCCGCCCCGTGCGGCGTGCCGCACCCGAGACACTGGAGGTGATCGGGCTGACCTCAGTCAACGCCGACTCGTCACCGGCTTTCGACATCGTTGTGATCGGAGGTGGTCCCGGGGGTTACGCGGCCGCCCTCTATGCCGGGAACGCCGGCTTGTCGGTGGCGGTCGTCGAGAAGGACAAGGTGGGGGGCACATGCCTGCACCGGGGGTGCATCCCGGCCAAGGAGTTCCTCGAGACGGCGTCGGTGTACCGGACCGTCTCGGGTGCGAAGGAGTTCGGCGTGCAGGCGAGCCAGCCGACCGTCGACTTCTCGGTCAGCCAGGACCGCAAGCAGAAGGTGGTCGACCAGCTCCACCGCGGGCTCGCCGGTCTCATGAAGCAGCGCAAGAACACCATCTTCGAGGGGACGGGGCGGCTCCTCGCCGGCCACGTCGTCGAGGTGACAGGGCCGGACGGCTCCGTTCAGACGATCTCGGGGAGGAACGTCATCCTGGCGTCGGGCTCGGTGCCACGCACCCTTCCCGGCTTCGAGATCGACGGCCGTACCGTCCTCACCTCTGACGAGGTCCTCGACCTTCGGGAGCTGCCCGGCAGGGCGGCGGTCATCGGCGGCGGCGCCATCGGGTGCGAGTTCGCCTCCATGCTCTCCGACCTCGGCGTGCAGGTGACGATCCTCGAGGTCCTCCCGAAGCTGCTCCCCGGCTGCGACGAGGACGCCGCCAACGTCGTGGTGCGCTCCTTCCAGAAGCGGGGGATCACCGTCCGTACCGGTGTGGCGGTGAAGGGGCACGAGCCCGGCGATGCGGGGACGACCCTCCACTTCGGCGAGGACGAGTCCGTCGTCGTCGACCAGATCGTCGTCTCGATCGGGCGGCGGGCGCTCTCCGACAACCTCCTCGGGGAGGGGACCGGGATCGCCCTGGACGGGCGGGGCTGCGTCGAGGTGGACGAGTGGATGCGGACCGGCGCCCCCGGCGTCTACGCCATCGGCGACCTCGTGAACACGCCACAGCTCGCCCACGTCGGTTTCGCCGAAGCCATCCTCGTCGTCAAGCAGATCCTCGGCGAAGCGGCCACGCCCGTGAACTACGTGGCCGTCCCCTGGGGCATCTACTGCCATCCGGAGGTCGCCTTCGCCGGCATGACGGAGGAGGCGGCGGGCGCCGCCGGCATCGACGTCGTCGTGAAGAAGGACCCCTTCGGCGGCAACAGCCGCGCCCGCATCCTCGGTGAGACCGAGGGCATGGTGAAGGTCATCGCCGAGCGCACGAGTGACGGGAAGGCCGGTCGCCTCCTCGGGGTCCATATGGTGGGCCCCTGGGTGACCGAGCAGCTCGGGCAGGCGTACCTCTCGGTCAACTGGGAGGCGACCCCCGACGAGATCGGCGCCTTCATCCAGCCGCACCCGACGTTGTCCGAGACCTTCGGCGAGACCGTGCTCGCCCTCACCGGAAGGGGACTGCACCTTGCCTGACATCACGATGCCTCAGCTCGGCGAGACAGTCACCGAAGGCACGATCATCAAGTGGCTGAAGGGCGTCGGTGACAACGTCGCCCAGGACGAGCCGTTGTTCGAGGTCTCCACGGACAAGGTCGACTCCGAGGTGCCGTCGTCGGCCGCCGGGGTCGTGACCGAGATCCTCGTGCCCGAAGGGGCGACGGTGGACGTCGGCACGCGGCTCGCCGTCATCGGGGGCGCCGGCGAGGCCCCCGGCCCCGCTGCCCCGCCCGCCGCCGAAGCGGAGGCACCCGCCCCAACCGAGCCGGCGCCGGAGGCACAGGCCGCTCCTGCAGCGGCTGCGCCGGCGGCAGAGGTGGCGGCGGAGCCCACCCCGGAGACGGTGAGCGCCGCGGCGCCCGCCGCGTCCGAGGCCCCGACCGGCGAGGAGAGCGACACCTCGGGCCGGAGCAACGGGAGCGGGCTGCTCTCGCCGGTCGTACGCCGGCTCCTGAACGAGCACGGCCTCGACCCTGCCGCCATCACCGGGACGGGGCAGGGCGGTCGCATCACCCGGGCCGACGTGCTCACCTACCTCGACACCCAGGCGACTTCGGCTGGCGCTGCCACCGCCGGCGCCACGGCGGCGCCGGCGCAAGCCGGCACGAGCGCCCCGGCCGCCGCCGCACCGGCGCCCCCGAGGACGAGTGCCCCGGCCGGCGCCCCGCCGTCAGCGCCTGCCGCCGGCGAGACACGTGCCTTCCCGCCCGCCACACCGGGCGACCGGGACGAGGTCGTGCCCTTCACGATCATCCGCCGGCTCACCGCCGAGCACATGGTGCGCTCGAAGGCGACGTCGGCCCACACCCTCGTCGTGGTCGAAGCCGACTACGAGGGTGTCGAGGCCGTGCGGCGCCGTGAGAAGGAACGCTTCAAGGCGGAGGAAGGCGTCTCGCTCACCTACCTGCCCTTCATCGCCCGCGCCCTCGTGGACGTGCTGCGGGACTACCCGCACCTCAACGCCTCCGTGGGCGAGGACACCCTCATCGTCCACAAGGACGTCCATCTCGGCGTCGCCGTCGACCTGGACCGGCAGGGCCTCATCGTGCCGGTCGTCCGGCAGGCCGACGGGCAGTCCCTGCGGGGACTGGCAAGGGCCGTGGCCGACCTGGCCGAGCGGGCACGGACCCGGCGCCTGTCGGCCGACGACGTCGTGGGGGGAACCTTCACGATCACGAACCCCGGACCCTTCGGCACCTTCCTGACAGCGCCGATCATCAACCAGCCGCAGGTGGCCATCCTCTCCACCGACGGCGTGAAGCGGCGCCCCGTCGTCGTGACGGCGGCCGACGGCTCGGAGGCGATCGCCATCCACTCCGTCGGGCTGCTGGCGCTCTCCTTCGACCACCGTGCCGTCGACGGCGCCTACGCCTCGGCCTTCCTGCGTGATCTCGCCCGCGAGATCGAGACCCGCGACTGGGCATCCGAGCTGTAACCGTGACGGAACCGCTGCGCATCCGCTGGCTGGGGCGGGTGACCTACCGGGAGGCGCTCGACCTCCAACACGCCATCTCGAGCTCGCGCACGGGCGACTACCTGCTGCTCCTCGAGCATCCGCCCGTCTACACCCTCGGCGTGCGCACGAGGCAGGAGCACCTCCTCCCGGGGATCGAGGCCTCCGGGGCCGACATCGTGCGGGCCGACCGGGGCGGCGACGTCACCTACCACGGCCCGGGCCAGCTCGTCGGCTACCCGCTGCTCGACGTGCCCACCGGTCCGGGCTCCGTGCCGGCCTACGTGCACCGCATCGAGCAACTCGTCATCGACGTGCTCGCCGATCTCGGGCTGCCGGGCACCGGGCGCCTCCCCGGCTACCCGGGCGTCTGGGTCGACCCGGAAGTCCCGGCGCCGCGCAAGATCTGCGCCGTCGGTGTACGTGTCGACCGGGGGCGCTCGATGCACGGCTTCGCCCTCAACGTCGACCCCGACCTCGCCATGTTCGGGCACATCGTCCCCTGCGGCATCTCCGACAAGGCCGTCACCTCGCTCGCCGCCGAGGGCCTCGCCGTGACGATGCGACAGGTGGTGGACAGCGTCTCCCGTCATGCCGGGAGGGCGCTGTCCTTCGGGCCAGTGGCACGGGCTGTCGACCGGCACGAGGCGGCCTGGCGGCCGCCGGCGGAGGAGACGGGGTCCGCCGAGACGGCACCGGCCGACGTGGCGGCCACGTCCCCCGCCCACGTCGCCCCTGTCATCGTCCGCCCGCTCGACCGGCGCCTCGCCGCCGCCGGCGTCGACCCCGGCGGCGGCATCTCCTTTCGCTCCCGCAAGCCGGACTACCTGCGCGCCCCCGTCCGGCTCGGGCCGAAGGTGCTCGAGCTCCGCTCCATGGTGCGCGGCCTCAAGCTCACCACCGTCTGCGAGGAGGCGGGCTGCCCGAACCTCTCCGAGTGCTGGGCGGACGGCACGGCCACCTTCATGATCAACGGGGAGCGTTGTACGAGGGCGTGCCGTTTCTGTCTCGTGGACACCCGCCATCCCTTCGCGCTCGACCCGGAGGAGCCCGAGCACGTCGCCGACGCCGTCGTGCGGCTCGGCCTCGGCCATGCCGTCGTCACGGCCGTGGCGCGCGACGACCTCGACGACGGCGGGGCCGCCGCCTTCGCCGCCACCGTGTCGGCCATCCGGGCGCACAGCCCGGGCACCAGCGTCGAGGTGCTCATCCCCGACTGCAAGGGCGACCGTCCCTCGCTCGGCACCATCTTCGAGAGCCGGCCCGACGTCTTGAACCACAACATCGAGACGGTGCTGCGCCTGCAGCGGGCCGTCCGGACGTCCGCCCACTACGCCCGCAGCCTCACCGTCCTCACCCGCGCCAAATCGGCGGGGCTCGTGACGAAGTCGGGCATGATCCTCGGCATGGGCGAGACGGTCCCCGAGATCCACGCCACGCTCGCCGACCTGCGCGCCGTCGGCGTCGACATCGTGACGATCGGCCAGTACCTGCGGCCGAGCATGGCCCACCTGGCGGTGCAGCGCTGGTGGCAGCCCGACGAGTTCGCCGAGATCGGAGAGACGGCGCGATCGATGGGGTTCGCCCACGTGGAGTCGTCACCCCTCACGCGCTCGAGCTATCACGCCCGCCAGGCGGCGGGCACAGCCAGCGGCGCCCTTGCGGTGGTGACGTGACGACCGCCCTCGCCGACCCCGTGCTGGCGCGCGCCCACCGGTTCGCTCGCGTCCGCGATGCCATGCGGGAGGCGGGGGTGGAGGCGCTCCTGCTCTCGCTCGGTGCCGACCTGCCCTGGCTCACGGGCTACGAGGCGATGCCGCTCGAGCGGATCACCCTGCTCGTGCTCCCGGTCGACGACGACGCCACCCTCTTCGTCCCGAGGCTGGAGGCGCCCCGCGTCGCCCACGACCGGCGCCTGTTCGCCATGCGGCCCTGGGAGGAGATGGAGGATCCCATCTCGCTCATCGCCGAGCTCGTGGGCGCACGGCGGGAGCTCGCCGTCTCCGACCGCTCCTGGGCGACGCACGTGCTCGCCTTGCAGGCGGCCATCCCCGGCGGGCGCTTCCGACCGGCGAGCGAGGTGACCTCACCGCTTCGAGCCGTGAAGGATGCCGCCGAGATCGCCGCCCTGCAGGCGGCGGGCGCCGCCGCCGACCGCGTGGCGGAGGCGCTCTTCGCCGGCGAGATCCGTCTCATCGGCCGGACGGAGGCGGACGTCTCGACGGAGATCGGGCGCCGCCTCGTCGAGGAGGGCCACCATCACGTGAACTTCGCCATCGTCGGGAGCGGCCCCAACTCCGCCAGTCCGCACCACGAGCCCGGCGCTCGCGTCATCCAGGCGGGCGAACCGGTCGTGTGCGACTTCGGAGGGGCCTTCCGCCTCGGCGACACGGTCGGCTACTGCTCGGACATCACGCGCACCGTCGTGACCGGCGAGCCCGACCCCGAGTTCGCCGCGCTCTACGCCGTTCTCGAGCCGGCGCAGGCGGCGGCCGTCGTAGCGGCCCGCGTCGGCACGAGCTGCGAGGCCGTCGACGCCGCCGGCCGCGACCCCATCACGCAGGCCGGCTACGGCGAGGCGTTCATCCACCGCATCGGCCACGGCATCGGCATCGAGGAGCACGAGGACCCCTACATGGTCGCCGGCAATGCCGCCCCCATCGACGTGGGCAACGCCTTCTCCGTCGAGCCGGGCATCTACCTGACGGACCGCTTCGGCGCCCGCATCGAGGACATCGTGGTCGCCACGGAGGAAGGCCCGCTGCGCTGCAACAGGGCCGACCACTCCCTTCACATCGTGGAGGCCTGACTCCGTGCCGCAGGACGAGGAGGCGAGCACGCTCGCCACGGCCGCCGACGACCTCATGGCGGCAGACGGCGAACCGGCTGGGGCGGAGGGGATCGAGGTCCCCGCCGTGACGGACTGGCTGGTGGAGCACGTCGGCCTCGTGCCCCCGCTGCGCTTCGAGCTCATCGCCGGCGGCCGCTCCAACCTGACCTTCCGCGTGTCGGGCGCCGACGGCGGCCGCGTCGTGCTGCGCCGCCCGCCCATCTCCCATGTCCTCCCGACGGCGCACGACATGACGCGGGAGCACCGCGTCGTCACGGCGCTCTACCCGACGGCCGTGCCGGTCGCCCGCACGCGGGGGCTGTGCGTCGACCCGGCCGTGAACGGAGCGCCCTTTTACGTCATGGAGTTCGTGGACGGACACGTCCTGCGAGACGCCGCGACGGCGGAGGCATGCCTCGACGAGGCAGGAAGGCGCCGGGCGAGCGAGTCGCTCGTCGAGGTCCTCGCCGCCCTGCACGCCATCGACGTCGACACCGTCGGGCTCGGCGATCTGGGCCGCCGGGAGGGCTACCTCACTCGCCAGCTGAACCGCTGGCACACGCAGTTCGACGGCTCGCAGTTCCCCGGGACCGAGCGCCTCGGCCTCATCGACCGCCTTTACGAACGGCTCGCCGGAGCGGTGCCGCCGCAGGGCGGGGTGAGCATCGTGCACGGCGACTACCGCCTCGACAACACGATGCTGTCGGCCGGCGGCGCCGTGGCGGCCGTGCTCGACTGGGAGATCTGCACTCTCGGCGATCCCCTCGCCGACCTCGGCGTGCTCATGGTCTATTGGACCGATCCCGGAGAGACCTCCGGGGTGCTCGGGCCGGCACCGACGACGGTGCCGGGATTCGCCTCGCGCTCGGAGGTGCGGGCGCTCTACGGTGCCCGCACGGGCCGCAGTCTCGACCAACTCGACTACTACATCGCCTTCGCCTACTGGAAGATCGCCTGCATCCTGCAGGGCGTCGCCGCCCGCTATCTCGGCGGGGCGGCCGGCGGCGATCGCTCCGGAGGCGTCGAAACGTTCGTCACCCAGGTCCGCCACCTCGCCCAGCTCGCCTCGGCGGCCGCCGACAGCGCCGGCTTGCGCCCATGAGCGAGCCGGCCGCCTCGCCGCTGTACACCCTCACGGGGGAACCGGCGCCGGAGACCCCGGTGCTCGTCGTCGCCCTCGACGGGTGGATCGACGCCGGCATGGCGGCCGCCACCGCCCTCGACGCCCTCCTCGACACCACCGACACCCGTCCCTACGCCGTCTTCGACCCCGGACCGCTCATCGACCAGCGCTCCCGGCGCCCCCGTCTCATCGTGGCGAACGGGATGAACGAGGGTGTCACCTGGCCGGAGCCGACGATCCGGGTGGGCGTCGACCGCCTCGGCTCCGGCATCGCCATCCTCTCCGGGCCGGAACCGGACTTCCACTGGCGGAGCTTCGCCGGCGCCGTGACGGAAGTGGCGAAGGCGATGGGGGTGAGGTTGATGGTGGGTTTTGGGGGGTTTCCGGCCGCCGCCCCCCACACGCGGCCCATCCGCCTCGTCTCGACCGCGACGACGCCGGAGCTGGCGGCCCAGATCGGCTTCGTCTCGGGTGCCATCGAAGTGCCGGCCGGCATCGAAGCGGTGCTCGAGCTCGAGATGGCGCAGGCGGGCATCCCGGCCGTCGGGCTGTGGGCGCGGGTGCCGCACTACGTCGCCGCCATGGTGTTCCCCGGGGCGGCCGTCGTCCTCCTCGACGGCCTCGCCGCCCTCTCGGGCCTCGTGATCGACTCCCAGGTGCTCTCGGATCCGGCGGAGGCGGCCCGCCAGAAGGTCGACGAGGCCATCAGCCAGAGCCGTGAGCACCAGACGATGGTGCGCCAGCTCGAGCGCAGCGTCGACGAGCTCGAAGGAGAGCCGCTCGCCTTCGAGGGACTCGACTCCATGTCGGGCGACGACATCGCCGCCGAGCTCGAGCGCTACCTGCGGGGGGAGCACGGCGGGGAGCATCCCGGGCCCGACTGACGGCGCCAGGAAGGGGGATCCGATGAGACAGCGAGCCACCGTGGCATCGGGCATCGTTCGCGGCGCCGTGGGGGCACTCGTCGCCGTGGCCATCCTTGCTCCCGCCGCCTCGGCGTCGCCCCTCCGGGTGACCGCCGCCAGGTCCGTCCGTACGGCGCCGGCCGGGTCGAACCTGCTCCTCAACCCAGGGGCAGAGGCCGGTGCCGCCTCGGCGCAGGGCTGGGACGCCGTCACGATCCCCGGCTGGCAGGTCGAGAGCGGGCTGCCGACCGTCGTGCGCTACGGCACGGCGGGTTTCCCGTCGGTGGGTGCTCCCGGGCCGGGCCGCCGGGGACACCAGCTCTTCGCCGGCGGGGCCGGCGGCACGGCGCGGCTCACGCAGGTGGTGCCGACGCTCACACCGGTGGTGAGTCGCATCACCGCCCGCTACGAGCTCTCGGCCTACCTCGGCGGCTCCGCCACGAGCGAGGCGTCGGTGACGGTGTCGTTTCTCTCGGCCTCGGGGCGGCGTCTCGCCTCCCGTACGATCGGGCCCGTCGGGGAGCGGAACCGGCTCCCGCACGGCGGCCTCGCCCGGCGGGCGGCGAGCGGCCTCCTCCCGGCCGGGACGACGCACGCCAGGGTGACGCTCGCACTCGCCACGTCGCTCACGGACTGGGACGGCCCCGACGCGCCCACCGTCGGCTACGACCGCGCCGTCGCCGACAACCTCAGCTTCAGCCTCGACCTCCCCGTGCTCTCGCCGCCCGTGCTGGCGCCGCCCGTCGCCCACGTGCCTGCCTACCAGCACGTGTTCCTCTTCTACTTCGAGAACGAGGACTTCGGGTCGGTGATCGGGAACACGGCCCGGGCGCCCTACCTGAACAGCCTGCTGCCGAAGGGAAGCCTCCTCCACGACTTCTTCGCCGAGGAGCACCCGAGCGATGCCAACTACCTGGCGCTCGCCGGCGGCAGCACCTTCGGCATCCCGCTCGACGACCCGGAGGAGGAGAACCCGCTCTACACGATTCGGGCCCGCAACATCGGCGATCTCGTCGATGCCGCCCACGAGACGTGGAAGGCCTACCTGCAGAGCGCCGCCGGCCCCTGCGACGACACGGTGCACGACTACTACTGGAACGACGACCTCCCCATGCTCTACTTCGCCGACGTGCGGGACCGCCCGGCGTACTGCTCGGCCCATGTGGTGCCCCTCCGGCAGTTGCAGGGCGACCTGTCGAGCACGGCCACGACGCCGAGCTTCTCGTGGATCGGGGCGAACGACTGCACGGACATGGAGGGATGCGGCATCGCCTCGGGCGACAAGTTCCTCCGCCAGCAGATGCAGAGCATCCTGCGCTCGCCCGCCTGGCTCACGCAGCGGTCGCTCGTCATCATCACCTTCGACGAGGACGGCTATGACGACCAGAACCCCGCTCAGCGCGTCGCCACCATCGTCCTCGGCTCGTCCGGTGTCCGCCGCGGCTATGTTTCCCACGTCCGCTACACGCACTACAGCCTCCTGCGGACCATCGAGGCGACCCTCGGTCTCGGCAGCCTGACTGACAACGACCGCTACGCCCAGCCGCTGAACGACGTCTTCCGGGCCTCCGCCTCCTCGCAGGGGGCGGCTCGGGGGAGGGCGGCAACCGTGCCGCTCACGGCGCACGTACCGGCGGGCGCCTCGGAGTGCTCGCCGCCGCCGCCGACGCGGGGCGTTCCGTCACCATCCCGGTCCCGCCCGCCACCGACCGCCTTCGTCGTCAACTCCGCCTCCGGGAACGTCACGCCCGTCGACCTCGCCACCCGCAAGGCCGGAGCGCCCATCGCCGTGGGGCCGGATCCCGTCGCCATCGCCGTGACGCCGAACGGGGCCACCGCCTTCGTGGCGAACTCGAGCGGCGACACGGTGACACCGATCGACGTCGCTACCCGTCGGGCGCTCGTTCCCATCGGCGTGGGGGCGGCGCCGCAGGCGATCGCCATCCTGCCGAGCGGCACGACGGCCTACGTCGCCGATTCCGGCTCGGACAGCGTGACGCCCATCGACATCGCCACGCGGACAGCGGAGGCGCCCATCAAGGTCGGCGTGCAGCCCGAGGCCATCGCCCTCTCGCCGAGCGGCGCCACCGCCTACGTCCTCGACTGGGGCGGCGCCTCCGTCACGCCCATCGACACGGTCACGGGCTGCGCCGGGCCGTCCATCCCCGTCGGGTCGTACCCCGTCGCCATCGCCTTCGCACCGGACGGCGCCACGGCCTACGTCGCCTGCTACGGCTCCGACGACGTCACGCCCATCGACGTCGCCACCGGTACCGCCTCCGCCCCCATGGCGGCCGGTCAGGCGCCGAACGCCCTCGCCGTCAGCCCCGACGGCCGGACCCTCGAGGTGGTCGACGGCGACACGGACGAGCTGCGGCCCATCGACGTCGCCACGGGGCGGTCGAGCCGGGCGCTCCGCGTCGGCTACTCGCCCGTCGCCCTCGCCGTCGCGCCGTCGAGTGCCACCGCTTACGTCGTCAACACGATCTCGGGCACGGTGACGCCCGTCTCGACGGCGACGGGGCGAGCGGGGAGGCCCATCTCCGTCGGCCTGTATTCGTATCCCACGGCCATCGCCCTCACAGACGGCACGGCCGTGGTCGTCGACACGTACTCGGGACAGGTGAGCCTCGTCAACACACGGAGCGGTGTCGCCGAGCCGCCCGTGACGGTCGGGAGCTTCCCGGTGGCGGTGGCGATCGCCGGCTGAGGCCGGACCGGCGGCGCGGGCCGGCCGGGCTCAGGGCCGGCCGAGCAGCCGGAGCGCGAAGACCCGATAGGAGGCGACGACGTCGGCGACGTCGAAGGGGAGGTCCTCCCCCCACCACTCCGCCACCCGGATCCCCATTCCCCCGATGGCCGCGGTGGCGAGCCAGCTGTCCGGAACGTCGAAGCCGCCCAGGCGCACGCCCCGCTCGATCACGTCCACGAAGATCTGCTCCGACTGGCTGCGAACGGTGAGGACCTGGTCGCGGTTGGCCTCGCCGAGAGCCGCCAGCTCGCGGTTGCAGATGCGGGCGAGCAGGGGATAGGTGGCATGGAAGACGACGTGGGCCGCCACGAGATCCGACACCTGCTCGGCCGGATCGGAGCTCGCCTCCAGGAGGACGCGTCGCAGCAGCTCGTGGTGCTCCTCGTGCCCGAGCATCATGAGCTCGAAGAGCAGCTCCTCCTTGGACCCGAGGTGGGTATAGAGGGAGCTCGCCTGCACGCCGGCCGCCCGGGCGATCTCCCGCACGGAGACGCCGTGGTACCCCCGCTGGCCGAACCGGATGAGCGCCTCCTCCAGCAGTCGACGATGCGTTCCGTCCGAGGTCGCCCGATCGGGCAGGAGCGAACGCTCCGGGTCCACCCCGAGGGCGGGATGCTCTGACACCGCTCCGACAATACCGCACGGAAGTGAACGGTCGTTCGTTTCGGGATGCCACGACGAAACCCACTCCTTGACAATATGATTCCAGTCGGACAGTGTTTCGGGCTGAACGAACGATCGTTTGTCAAGGGGGGACGGGGATCTTCGAGTGACTGCTGACGGTCAGGTGCCCGAATTCGAGGACGTGCCCGTTGCGGGGGGTGACCTCAGGGTCGCCTCCTTCGGGCACGGCGATCAGCTCGTGCTCGGCATCCACGGCATCACGGGTTCCTGCATGCAGCTCGCCCCCGCGGCGCGCCGTCTCGGCGACGAGTTCCGCCTCGTCGCCCCCGACCTGCGTGGACGCGGTGCCAGCAACGGCTTGCCGCCTCCTTTCGGCGTGCGCAGCCACGCCGCCGACTGCGCCGCCGTCATCGAGCACTTCAGCCCGGGACCGGTCACCGTACTCGGGGAGTCGCTCGGCGCTTTCGTGGCCGTCGTGCTGGCGGGGACACGTCCCGAGCTGGTCGCGCGCCTCGTCCTCGCCGACGGGGGCCTCCCCACCGAGGTGCCCCGCGGCCTCGACACCGACGAGCTGCTGAAGGCCGTCATCGGGCCGGCCATCGACCGACTCGACCAGATCTTCCCGAGCGAGGAGGCCTACCTCGACTTCTGGCGCGCCCACCCGGCCGTCGGGGAGGAATGGAACGGCGACGTCGAGGCGTACCTCGCCTACGACCTCGAGGTGGCCGAGGGCGGCTTCGTGTCGCGAGCCCAGAAGGACGCCGTCCGGGCCGACGGGGGCGACGTGCTGACCGACTCGAGCGTCATCGCCGGTTCGCTCCGGCAGATCCGCTGCCCCATCGTGCTCGTGCGGGCCGCCCGCAACCTCGTGAACACCTTGCCGCCTCTCTACCCGGACGAGGCGGTGGCGCCCTGGCGCCCGCTCCTCGCCGACTTCTCAGACGAGCTCGTGGAGGACACGAACCACTACACCCTCATGTTCGGCGAGCGGGGGGCGAGCGTCCTCGCCGAGCGGGCGAGCGCCGTCCCGAGCCGACTGGCGGACGGGCGGGAGGAGGCGTGACGGCGGAGCCGGCGACACGCCCGGCCGTGCTCGAGCTCGACGACGTCACCGTCTCCTACGGTGGCGTGCAGGCGTTGCGCGGTGTCTCGCTCGCCGTGCCGGACGGGGCCGCCGTGTGCCTCCTCGGGCCGAACGGGGCCGGCAAGACGTCGCTCCTCCGGGCCGTCTCGGGCCTGCTCGGCTACCGCGGCGGCCGCATCGTGGGCGGCCAGATCCGTTACGGGGGCCGCCTCGTCACCGGGCGGGACGCCGCCCGCCTCGTGCGGACGGGCATCGCCCAGGTGCTGGAGGGCCGCCACGTCTTCGGTGAGCTGAGCGTGGACGAGAACCTGCGGGCGGGCGGTTTCTCGAACACGGACCGCTCCCGCGCCGCCGAGCTGCGGGCGCAGATCCTCGAGCTGTTCCCCGTGCTCGGCGCCCGCCTCCGCCAGAGCGCCGGCTACCTGTCCGGCGGGGAGCAGCAAATGCTCGTCATCGGCCGCGCCCTCATGAGCGACCCGAAGCTGCTCCTCCTCGACGAGCCCTCGCTCGGGCTGGCGCCCCTCGTCATCCGCTCCATCGGGCAGGCGCTCCGGCGCATCAACGAGGCCGGCGTCGCCATCCTCCTCGTCGAGCAGTCGAGCGCCCTCGCCAAGGCCGTGGCGTCGGACGGCTACCTCATCGACAACGGCGTCATCCGCGCCAGCGGCCCGATCGGTCGCCTGCTCGACGACGAGGCCGTGCGGGCGACCTATCTCGGCGTGGCCACGACCGGAGCCGGCGACCGATGAACGAGCCCGTCCTCGAGGTCGAGGAGGTCGGCCTCTCCTTCGGGGCCGTGGCGGCCCTCAACGACGTCAGCTTCAGCGTGGGGGCCGGCGAGCTCTTCGCGCTCATCGGTCCGAACGGCGCCGGCAAGACGAGCCTGTTCAACCTGCTGTCCGGCATCTACGTGCCTACCCGGGGGCGCATCCGCTACTTGGGGGACGACCTCACGAAGTACCGCCCCCACGACCTCGCCGGCCGTGGCATCGCCCGCACCTTTCAGAACCTCGCCCTCTTCGCCGAGCTCTCCGTCCTCGACAACGTCCTCGTGGGGCGGACCCACCTCATGCGGGGCGGGTCCGTCGCCACCGGTCTCGGTCTGAGGGGCGCCCGCCGCGAGGAGCGTGCCAACCGCCAGGCCGCCCTCGAAGCTATCGAGTTCGTCGGGCTCTCGGACCTCGCCGGGGCGCCCGTCGGCCGCCTTCCCTACGGCGTGCGCAAGCGGGTGGAGCTCGCCCGTGTCGTCACCATGGAACCGACCCTGCTCCTCCTCGACGAGCCGGTGGCGGGCATGAGCCAGTCCGAACGGGGCGAGATCACCGCCCTCGTGCGCGCCATGCACGAGCGCTTCGCCCCCACCATCGTGCTCGTCGAGCACGACATGGGCGTCGTCATGTCGCTCGCCGAGCGCGTCCTCGTGCTCGACTTCGGCCGCATGATCGCGCTCGGGACGCCCGCCGAGGTACAGGCGAACCCGGACGTCATCCGGGCCTACCTGGGGGAGCCGGACCCGGACGAAGAACCCGGCGCCTCCGAGGTCGGCGGGAAGCCGGCCGGCGCCCTCGAGGTGGCCGAATGAAGACCTTCCTCCTCCTGCTCTTCTCCGGGCTCGCCCTCGGGGCCATCTACGCCCTCATCGCCCTTGGCTTCACGGTGATCTTCCGAGCGAGCCGCATCATCAACTTCGCCCAGGGCGAGCTGCTGGCCCTCGGTGCCTGCGTCGTCTCGGCGCTCATCTCCGCCCATGGCTGGCCCTTCTGGCTCGCCTTCCTCGCCGGCGCCGTCGCCACGGCGCTGGCCGGCTTCCTGTTCCAGATGGTCGTGCTGCGCTTCGCCGTCGGCAAGCCCGACTTCACGATCGTCATGCTCACGCTCGGCCTCGCCATCGTCCTCGACGCCGCCCTCGACGGGAGCTTCGGCGCCTACCCGCGCTCCAACGGCGATCCCTGGGGGGCGAGCGTCGTGCACGTCGGCGGGCTCGCCCTTCCCTGGGTGCAGATCTGGACGATCGTGGCCGCCATCGTGCTGCTCGTCGCCTTCCGACTCCTCAACCGCCATACGAAGTACGGCCTCGCCATGCGCAGCGCCGCCGCCGACACCGAAGCCGCCATCGCCGTCGGCATCCCGCTGCGGCGGGTGTACGGCACGGCCTGGATCCTCGCCGGCATCGTCGCCTGCGTGGCCGGTGTCTTCCTCGGGGGCTACCCGAACACCGTCACGCCCGCGATCAGCGACGTCGCCCTCCTCGCCTTCCCGGCCATCATCCTCGGGGGCATCGACTCGACGACGGGCGCCATCGTCGGCGGCTTCGCCATCGGGGTCATCGAGCAGCTCACCGCCGGCTACCAGCCGACCTACGCCGCCTTTCTCGGGCAGGGCTTCTCCGTCGTCGCCCCCTACATCGTCATGATCATCTTCCTCCTCGTACGGCCGTACGGGCTCTTCGGCTCGCGGCCGGCGGAGCGGCTGTGAGCGGGCCCGCCGCCTCGTTCCTGCGGGCGGTGCGGGACCATCCGAGCCGCCTCGTCACGGCGGCCGTCGTCGTCATCGGCATCCTGCTGCCCTTCTGGGTGGACAATTACTGGCTGTCGACGCTCGTCTTCGTGCTCATCGCCGCCCTCGGCGCCCTCGGCCTCGACGTCCTCACGGGGCGTACCGGCCAGATCTCGCTCGGTCACGCCTTCTTCCTCCTCGTCGGCACCTACACCGGTGCCTTTCTGGGCGGCAACCTCCACCTGAGCGCCTTCTGGTGGATCCCGGCCGCCGGCGTCGCAGCCGGCATCATCGGGGCCGTCGCCGCCTTCACGGCCACGCGGCTTCGTGGTCTCTACCTCGGCATCGTGACGATCGGGCTCGTCTACATCGGGCAGTGGATCGCCAACGACTGGTCGACCGTCTCGGGCGGACCGGGCGGGCGCTCCATCCCGGTGCCCGGCAACGGGACGTTCAGCTTCACGAACGGCCTCCATCTCGGGGCCCTCTTCATCAACGGCAACGGCCTCTACTACTACCTCGCCTTCTTCCTCCTCGCCCTCGGCATGATCTACGTGCACAACCTCGGCCGCGGCCGCGTGGGGCGCAGCATGGCGGCCGTGCGGGACCGGGAGCTGGCAGCCGCCGTCCTCGGCGTCAACGTCACGCGCACGAAGGCGACCGCCTTCATCGTGTCGTCCGTCATGGCCGGGGTGGCGGGTGCGATGTACGCCTCCTTCCTCGGTTTCGTGACGCCCGGCGAGTTCGACCTCCTGCTCTCCATCCAGTACGTGATCATGATCGTCGTCGGGGGCCTCGGATCCCTCTGGGGCCCCCTCCTCGGCGCCGTCTTCGTCGTCGGCCTCCCCTCCCTCTTGCAGGACCAGGTCGCCTCGCTGCCCTTCCTCGCCGGGGGCACGCGCACGACGGGCATCCCCGTCACCGACGCCACCGACATCGTCTACGGCGTGCTGCTCGTCGTCTTCCTACTCGTGGAGCCGCGAGGTCTCGTCGGCCTCGCTCACCGAATCGGATCGCTCGCCCGGCGCCGGCGAGCCACTCCGAGAGACACAGGCGTCGTCAACGCACTCACACAGGAGGGGTAGCCACATCATGCACAGAACACGAACGAGAGCGGTCCTGCTCGCCGGCGTCCTCGGGCTCCTGCTGGCTGCCTGCTCGACCGGGGGAAGCTCGTCGACCACGACCACGAGCTCCCCGTCCAGCTCGACGGGGAGCACGACGCCGTCGAACACCTTCACGGGCGGCCCGGGCGTCGACCAGAGCACGAAGACCATCTCGGTCGGGCTCATCTCGGCGCTCTCCGGACCTGCCGCCCTCATCGGCATCCCGCTCGCCGACGGCATGGAGGCCTACTGGGACTGGAGCGACGCCCACGGGGGCATCGACGGCTGGAAGATCGCTCCCACCCTGAAGGACGACCAGTACAACCCGCAGGTGCACGTGCAGGTGTACAACCAGATGGTCTCGAGCGTCGCCATGATCGCCGAGTCCTTCGGGAGCCCCACGACCTCGGCCATCGAGAGCTCTGCCGAGAGCGCCGGCGTCCTCGTCGGCACGGCCGCCCAGTCGTCCGCCTTCGTCAACCAGTCCGTCAACGCCGTCATCGGCTCGCCGTATGCCGTCGACGTCGCCAACGCCATGTACTACCTCACCCACACCCTTGGGAAGGCGAACGCCAAGGTGGGCATCATCTACCAGGACGACGCCTACGGAGCCGACGGCGTGAAGGGCTTCGACGCTGCCAAGGCCGCCTACCACTTCGACGACGTGGGTAGCGCCAGCTATGCCGAGACGGCGACGGCGTTCACGTCGCAGGCGCTCGCCATGAAGAACGACGGTGCGCAGTACGTCGTGCTGACGGCCATCCCGACGGCGGCCGCCAACATCATCGGCGACGCCGCCCTCATCGGCTACCACCCGCAGTGGATCCTGCAGGGACCCGCCTGGTCCGAGTACCTCATGACCTCGACGGGCGTCGCCGGTGGCAAGCCCACCCCGGTCGAGCCCGTCATGGCAGGCGCCTGGGTGCTCGGCTTCGAGGCCGCCTGGGGCGACATGAGCGTGCCGGGCATGGCGCAGTTCCTGGCGGTCCAGAAGGCCTACTTCCCCAAGCAGGTGCCCGACGGCTACTTCATGTACGGCTACTGCCTCGCCGAGATGGAGAGCGACGTCCTCATGAAGGCGATCGGGGCGAAGAACCTCTCCCGCGCCGGCATCCTGAGCGCCAAGGAGAACCTCGGAACCGTCAACTTCGGCGGCCTCATCCCGTCGGCGACCTACACGCCCTCGAACGGCCCCGCCACCCGCATGACCGACATCGGCGAGGTGAGCCTCACGTCGACCGGCTTCTTGAAGCTCATCCAGACGTACTTCGAGAGCCCGGCGGCCAGCTCCATGACGTTCCAGAGCTGACGGCCCGTCCCGGTCGGTCCTCCTGAGGGGCCGCGGCCCGGCGGTGTGAACCGTCCGGGCCGCGGCGCCGGTCCCTTGGTAGGGTCGGTGACGAGACCGCCGTCGACGCCGCCGTCGTCGCGTCGCCGGCAGCGTCACCGTCACCGCCCCAGGAGGTCGACTGCACATGCCCGACGCCGTCACACTCGCCCGACGCAAGCCGGTCGTTCTGGCCGACCTCCTCCCGGGGTCGCTCGTGCGGGACGTGCTCGTGGTGATGGGGGCGGCAGGTCTCGTGGGGGCGCTCGCCCAGCTCTCCATCCACCTCTCCTTCACGCCCGTTCCCATCACGGGCCAGACCCTCGGCGTCCTCGTGGCGGGGACGTCGCTCGGCTGGAAAAGGGGCGTCGCCGCCATGGTGTTCTACGGCGTGCTCGGCCTCGGGGGCGTCCCCTGGTTCGCCGACCACGCCAGCGGCTACGTGGGGGCGAGCTTCGGCTACATCGTCGGCTTCGTGCTCTGCGCCGGCCTCTGCGGCTACCTCGCCGAGCGCGGAGCCGACCGCACCGTCGCGAAGTCGGTGCCCGCCATGGTGGCCGGTGAGATCGTGCTCTACCTCGTGGGGGTGAGCTGGCTGGCCGTCGACCTGCACGTCGGCGTGGCCACGGCGATCTCCCTCGGGTTCACGCCCTTCGTCGCCGGCGACGCCGTCAAGGCCGCCCTGGCGGCCCTCCTCCTGCCGGGTGCCTGGAAGCTCTTCGGTCCCCGCCGCTGACGAAGCCGGGCGCCGCGTCCCGGGGGGCGCTTCCACGCGGGTGACGAGTAGGTTGCAGGCAATGTTGATCGACGGTGGCCTCGGCTTCGACGCCGAGACGATGGGTGAGCACGCCCGCCAGGTGGAGGAGCAGGGGTACGCGGGGGCGTGGGCGACCGAGACGGGGCACGACCCGCTCCTCATCCTCGCCTCCGTGGCACCCCACACGACACGCCTCGAGCTCGGGACCGGCATCGTCGTGGCCTTCGGACGGACCCCCATGGTGACGGCGACGATGGCCAACGACGTCCAGCTGCTCTCCAAGGGCCGCCTCCTCCTCGGCCTCGGCTCCCAGATCAAGCCGCACATCGAGAAGCGCTACTCCATGCCCTGGTCGCAGCCGGCCGCCCGCATGCGGGAGTACATCCTGGCGCTGCAGGCCATCTGGGGCTCCTGGAACGACGGCACGAAGCTCGACTTCCGCGGCGACTTCTACACCCACACCCTCATGACGCCGTTCTTCAGCCCCGGCCCGAACCCGTACGGGCCGCCCAAGGTCTTCCTCGCCGCCGTCGGAGGGCTCATGACCGAGGTGGCCGGCGAGGTGGCGGACGGGCTCCTCGTCCACGGCTTCACGACCGAGCGCTACCTGCGGGAGACGACGATGCCGGCCCTCGAGCGCGGCCTCGCGAAGGGTGAGCGGGCGAGGGAGGCGTTCCAGGTGTCCTACCCGGGCTTTGTCGTGACGGGCGACGACACGGAGCGGGACGCCGCCGCCGAGCTCGTGAAGGCGCAGATCGCCTTCTACGGCTCCACTCCCGCCTACCGCCCCGTGCTCGAGCTGCACGGCTGGGGCGAACTGCAGACCGAGCTCAACGGCCTCTCCAAGCGGGGGGAGTGGGGCCAGATGACCGCCCTCATCGGCGACGACGTGCTGGAGGCTTTCGCCGTCGTCGCCGAACCGGGCGACGTCGCCGCCGAGGTGCGCAAGCGGTACGGCGACCTCATCGACCGGTTCTCCTTCTACGCTCCGTATCATCTGGCCCCGGAGCGGTGGGCAGCGGTGCTGGACGGCTTCCGCTAGGGCATCACCGGAGGGCCGATGACCGGGAGGCGGAGGCGTCGATGAGCATGCGGGTGATCGTGCTCAAGCATCACGAGGAGGACTCGGCCGGCTTCATCGGCGACGCCCTGGAGAAGGCGGGCGCCGTGTTGACGACCCACCTCTTCCCTGCCGATGGTCCCCTCCCGCCCGTGGAGGACTTCGACGCCGTCGTCGTGCTCGGGGCGAAGTGGTCGGTCTACGACGTGGCGTCGATCGGATCCTGGATCGGCGCCGAGCTGGACTGGCTCCGCCGTGCCGACGAGGCCGACGTGCCTGTGCTCGGCATCTGTTTCGGGGCGCAGGCGCTCACGGCGGCCCAGGGCGGGCGTGTCGAGCTGGCGCCGGCCTGGGAGATCGGCTGGCGCACGGTCGAGCCGGTCGGCGAACCGGTCATCGGGCCGGGGCCGTGGATGCAGTTCCACAGCGACCGTTGCGTGCTGCCTGACCACGCCGTCCTCCTCGCCGAGAACGAGATCGGTCCGCAGGCCTTCTCCTTCGGCCGGCACCTCGGCGTGCAGTTCCATCCCGAGGTGGACGGGACCCAGCTGTCCGGCTGGCTCGACTTCGGCGAGCGCGAGGTCGCCATCTCCCAAGGCGTGGACCCGGACGCCCTCTTGGAGGAGACGGTCGCGCAAGAGCCGGCCGCCCGTGAGCGTGCCGAAGGCGTCGTGCGCGTCTTCCTCGAGCGGGCGGGTGCCTTCGACTAGCGCGGTCATTCCGCCCCGGCGCAGGCGGGGGATCAGGCGACGATGTTGACGAGATTCGGCGGGCGGGCGATGACGCGCCGGGGCTCGGCGCCTGCGAGCTGCTGGCGCACCTTCTCCGAGGCGAGGGCGGCGGCGATGCACTCCTCCTCGCCGATGCCGGCGTCGACCTCGATGCGGTCGCGCAGCTTGCCGTTCACCTGCACGACGAGGATGGCCCGTTCCACCTTGAGATAGGCGGGATCCGCCACGGGCCACGGGCGCACGTGCACGTGCTCACCGCCGTGACGCGTGGCGTACGCCTCCGCCGCCACATGGGGGGCGAAGGGGGCCAGCAGCTCCAGCAACGTGTCGATGGCCTCGTCGAGGGAGGCCCGCTCCGTGCCGGCATGGGCGTGCTTGTAAATGGTGTTCGTGAGCTCCCGCAGGGCGGCCACGGCCGTGTTGAAGCCCCAGCGCTCGATGTCGGCGCTCACGCGGGCGATGGTGCGGTGCACCTCGCGGCGGAGCTCCCCGGCGGCCAGCGGTGCGGCGCCGGCTGCGGCGGCGTCCGTGCCGACCTCGCCCGTCGCCAGCCGCCACACCCGCTCGACGTAGCGCAGGCAGCCCTCGATGATCTCGTCGGCCTGGTCCGACCAGTCGATGTCCTCCACGGGAGGACCGGCGAAGAGGTGGAAGAGGCGGAGGGCGTCGGCTCCGACGGTCTCGAAGTAGGCGTCAGGGGAGATGACATTGCCCTTCGACTTCGACATCGCCTTTCCGCCGAGGCGGATCATCCCCTGGCAGAAGAGCTGGGCGAAGGGCTCCCGGATCTCCTTCGGGGAGAGGCCGATGTCGCCGAGCGCCCGCGTGTAGAAGCGGGCGTAGAGCAGGTGCAAGATGGCATGGGTGATGCCGCCGATGTAGCGGTCGACGGGCATGTAGCGCCTGGCGGCCGCTTGGTCGACGGGCTCCGTCTCGTCGTGAGGGTTGACGAAACGCAGGAAGTACCACGACGAGTCCACGAACGTGTCCATCGTGTCGGTCTCCCGCATGGCCGGGCCGCCGCATTTCGGGCATGTGGCACGCAGGAAGCCCTCGTGGAAGCGAAGGGGGGACTCGCCCGTGGGGCGGAACTCCACGTCCTCGGGCAGGAGGATGGGCAGGTCCTCGAGGGGTACGGGCTGGATGCCGTCGTTCGGGCAGTAGACGACCGGGATGGGGCAGCCCCAGTAGCGCTGCCTGCTGATGAGCCAGTCGCGCAGGCGGTAGTTCACCGTGGCGTACCCGATGCCCTCCGCCTCCAGCCACTCGATCGCCTTCGCCTTGGCGGCGGCGTTGTCGAGGCCGTCCAGCCACTCGCTGTTGACGTGGGGCCCGTCACCGGCGAAGGCGCCCCCCTCGAAACCCGCCGGCGGCTCCACCGTCCGCACCACCGGCAGGCCGTAAGCCTCGGCGAAGGCGTAGTCGCGCTCGTCCTCGGCGGGTACGGCCATGATGGCTCCCGTCCCGTAGCCGGCCAGCACGTAGTCGGCGACGTAGACGGGGATGGCGGCGCCGTTGAAGGGGTTGACGACATAGCTCCCGGTGAAGGCGCCGCGCTTGTCGAGCGAGCCCTCCGAGGACAGCCGCTCGAGGTCGGACTCCTGCGAGGCGCGGGCGCGCAGCTCCTCGACGACCTCCCGGTGCGCTGGTGTCGTGAGCTCCTCGACGAGCGGGTGTTCGGGGGCGAGGACGGCATAGGTCATCCCGAAAGCCGTGTCCGGGCGTGTCGTGAACACCTCGATGGAGAGGTCAGGGTGGTCCTGCACGTGCAGGCGGAACTGGGCGCCTTGCGACCGCCCGATCCAGTTGCGCTGCATGGTCTTCACGCGCTCGGGCCAGTCCATCGCCTCCAGGGCGTCGACCAGCTCGTCGGCGTAGTGGGTGATGCGGAGGAACCACTGCTCGAGGTTGCGTCGCTCGACGACGTCCCCCGATCGCTCGCAGGTGCCGTCCGGGAGCACCTGCTCGTTCGCCAGCACTGTCTGGCAACCGGGGCACCAGTTGACGGGAGCCTCGGCCCGGTAGGCGAGCCCGGCCTTCAAGAGCTCGAGGAAGATGACCTGGTTCCACTTCATGTAATCCGGGTCGTGGCTGCGGAGCACGCGGCGCCAGTCGTAGACGGCCCCCAGCCGCTTCACCGAGTAGGTGAGCTCGGCGATGCGGGCCTCCGTATAGAGGCGGGGGTGGACGCCGCCCTTGATGGCGGCGTTCTCGGCCGGTAGGCCGAAGGAGTCGAAGCCGAAGGGGGAGAGGACGGCGTCGCCCTTCATCGTCCGGTAGCGGACGAGGACGTCGCCGAAGGTGTAGTTACGGATGTGGCCCTGGTGGGCGGGACCGCTCGGGTAGGGGTACATGCAGAGCACGTACGACGGTGGCCGCGGGTCGTCGCTGTCGATCTCGTAGGTGCCCTCGCTGGCCCAACGATCCTGCCAGCGCTGCTCTACCTCCTGGACGTCGTAGCCCTCCGACATGGGTGACAGGTTACTGGGGCGGCCCGCGTGACCCGGAGGTGGCCGGCGCGGCTGGTCCTCAGCGGGGCGTCGCTGCCGCCGGCCGAACCCGCTTTCCGCGGCCGCAGTTGAAGGTGATAGAGGTTTGGTGCGGAATTCCGCACAAAACCTCAATCACCTTCGCCTCGGCTGCCGGGTCGACCCCCCGCGCCCTCGATCTGGCGTTCCTCAAGCGCGGTTACCCGATCCCGCCGGGTGCACCTCGCAGATGGGCGGGACCTCCGAAGGCGTCAGCTTGCTTGCAACGAGTACAGGATCGACCGCGCCATCCGACCGCCGCCGGCGAGGCCGATGGACACGTACACGGGGTGAGCTCGGCCGGGAACCGAGACCCGGAGCAGGAGGATCGAGAACGCCGGTGTGCTGGCGGGGCACACCCGCAGTTCGTGGATGTGGAGGCAGTGGCCGAAGGCCGAGGGCGGCACTTCCGGGTAGATGGCGCGTTCGTCGATGCGCAGTCCCTGCGCTGCCTGCTGGGGCGGCTGAGCAGGGGGTTCGTAGGGGCAGGGCGGGAGGAGCAGCCGGGTGTCGGTGTCGAGGACGGCACCGGGCGGCGGGAAGAGCTCCACGGTCTGCAGGGGGGAGCAGTCCGAGCCGTAGATGTCCGTCCGAGAGACCGGCCAGGAAGCGGGGAAGGGGACCCGGAGGCCGGCGAACGAGACATGGAGCCAGCCGGCGGGAACGGGCGATACCTGCCCGTGTCGCAGCACGAGGTGGCGTGGAGACGGCTCGAGGGTGTGCAGCACTCGGGATCCGAGTGGCCCGTCGACCCGGATTTGGATGTGGAGGGCGGGCACGAGGTAGGTACCGGGGAACGCCGCAGTGGCCTTCCAAACCGTGATCCCGTGGATGACGAGGAACGTCGTGCTCGCCTTGACCGTCGGATCGAGGCTCTCGAGCGTCACGACGGAGGAGGGAATCCGACCCGTCACGGCCGGGCAATGGAAGACGCCCGCCAGCGGATCGGCGAAGAGCTCCCCTGGGGCACCCCCCACGACGCAGGGCGGCTGTTGGTAGAGGACATACCAATCGGGCGGGATGGACAGCTCCGCCTGGCCGTAGGCGACGGCAATCCACGGCGACGCCTCGGAGGTGGCCAGGGCGGCTTCGGTCCGGACCGTGCTGGCGTCGTGCGGTGGCCTTGCGGAGCCCGAGCCGTCGGCGCAACCACCGACTGCGACGGCAAGGGCGGCGGCGAGGAGGGCGAGTGTCCAGCGTCTCATGCCTTTACAAAGCGGGCCGGGGCGGTTTCGCGTACGACGAGATCGTTCTCGGGCAGGCAGCAGGGCAGGTCAGCCTCCCGGGCGGCTGCGCTAGGCTGTGGGCGCCTTCTGGGGGCGTAGCTCAGTTGGTAGAGCGCTTGACTGGCAGTCAAGAGGTTCGAGGGTTCAAGTCCCTTCGCCTCCACCCGACCCGAAAGTCCTGGTAGCTGGCCTATTTTCGCCGGTGCCTGTAGCGGTCCGCACTCGGATTTGTAGCCACGGAGACCGAACGTTCATTCCCGAGTCGTCCTGGCCCTCCACTTCGGCTGATCGCTTTTCGTCACTGACTATGACCGTCCCTCATGGCGGCCTTCAGACCAGTTGGCCGGAGAGGTGAACCCGATGGGACGAGCACGAGACGCATTTGGGGAGGCCGAGCGGGGGTCACCCTCGTCCGCGGCGGTCTCGGTGATGAGGGGTCAAGCCATCGAGTGACGGCCACCGGGCATGTCAGGCGCACCGAGTCCGTCACGAGCACCGCGGCAGTCGCCGCGGCCGCAGAGCGAACAGCGGTCAGCCGCAGGTCAACGACGCCGACAGCGCGTGCACAGAACGCGTAAGCAGCTGCTGCCCTCCATGCACAGCGATGTCGTTCGTCAGTTGCCTTATGCTCGAGCCGGGAGCCAGGCAGATGCTTCACGTCGGCTCGGTGTCGACGGTGGAGGACCCGGATGGATTATGCGTCGAACCCGGGAGGTGGCCAGTCGTAGAAGCCTCGACCCGTCTTCTCGCCGAGCTCCCCGTTGGCGACCTTGCTTCTCAGAAGGCCGGGCGGTTCGAACCTCCTTCCGAGGCGAGCGTGCAGGTACTCGGCGATGGCGAGCCTCACATCTAGACCCACCAGGTCGGTGAGTCGGAGGGGGCCAATGGGGTGTTTGTATCCGAGCGTCATGGCCGAGTCGATGTCTTCGGCTGAGGCGACCCCCTCCTCGAGCATGCGGATCGCCTCGAGGCCTAGCGCAACTCCCAGCCGGCTGGAAGCGAATCCCGGCGAGTCGGTGACCACGATCGGTGTCTTGGCAAGCGCCTGGACCCAGGCTCGGGCGCTGCTAACGATCTCGTCACTTGTCGCTTTTCCAACGACGATCTCGACTAGTCGACTGGCGGGGACAGGGTTGAAGAAGTGCAATCCCAAGAAGCATTCGGGATGAGCGAGGCCAGCAGCGAGTGTGTCGATCGATAGCGCGCTCGTGTTCGTCGCGATTACCGTCCCTTGGCGCACGACGCTCTCAATCTCCGCCAGCATTCGGGCCTTCAGGGCCATGTCCTCCGGGACAGCCTCCACGACTAAGTCCGCTGTGGAGAGCAGCGAGGGGCCAACCCCGGTTGTCACGCGCGCTAGCACGTCCTGAGCAGCCTCAACGAGCCGGCCGCGATCCGCCGTTCCGGCCACCATCTCGGCCACCCTGGACCGCGCCGCGACCGCTTCCCCCTCGTTCGCCTCCGCAAGTCGGACGTTGACCCCCGAGCACGCGAAGGCGTGGGCGATGCCTGTACCCATGCGGCCGCCGCCGAGCACACCAACGACGGCAGGTAGCTGGCTCGTGGCCATCAGGCAGCGGCCGATGCACGCTTCAGCGGGGTCAGGGCACTGCCATCCTGTGGCACCGCGTTCTGAGGGAGTTGCTGGCGCTGCTCGCCACGTCGGGCCATCGCCACGGTGTCCAAGCAGGCTACCTCCCTCGAACCCTCCTTGACATCCCCGACCTGCAACCCTAACATCCCGGGGGGAGGTAAGTGAGCGTTCACTGACCTCCGCACGATGCATGCGGGGCCAAGGTGCCAGACACATCCTGGGGGGACACCCGATGGAAGCTCAGAGCCACGGAACACCGACGGCATCGTCCGAGGCAGCTGCTGCGAGGCCGCTGAGTAGGCGAAGCTTCCTCAAAACGGGAGGTGCGGCAGCGCTCGGTCTGGGTGGGGCCGCGCTCCTCGGCGCTTGTGGCTCGTCGTCTACTTCCAACTCGCCGACGACCGGTGCCGATCTCGCACCAAAACGCGGTGGCACTTTGACTGCCGGCCTGTCCGGCGGAGGCAGCATCGATGTCTTGAAGGCACTCAACCCCGGAGGAAGCCCCGACTTCGCCCGAACAGCCCAGCTGTGGGAGCCACTGGTCAAGTTCGGCCCGGATGTATCGCTGCAGCTGTGTCTCGCCGAGGAGGTGACGCCCAACTCCGATGCAACGTCGTGGACGATTCGGCTCCGTCCCGGTGTGACCTTTCACAACGGCAAGCCTCTGACCGCCGACGACGTCATCTACACATTTGGCCAGGTAGCCGACCCGAAGAACGTCGCGTTCGGTGCAACCGCGATCGTGTCGGTCGACGTCGCAAACTTGAAGAAGATCGACCCGCTGACGGTACAGGTCCCCTGCAAGACGCCCTTCTCCACGTTGAAAGAGACGTTAGCCTGCTACTACTACAACATTATCCCCGAAGGCTCCGGATTCCTTACGCGAATCGGCACGGGTCCCTTTGTCTACGACTCCTTCACCCCGGGCGTGCAAAGCGTTTTCAAGCGGAACGAGAACTACTGGCAGCACGGATTGCCATATCTGGACAGTCTCGTCATCTCCGACTTCTCGGACGAGACCAGTCAGGTCAACGGTCTTCTCAGTGGTGCCGTCGACGTCGTCGACCTGCTCTCCTCCGCATCGATCAGCACCCTGTCCAGTCGAGCCCAGCTCCTGATCTCAAACGCCTACGGCTATAACCCCATCTACTTTCGTGTCGATCTCGCTCCCTTCAAGGACCCGCGCGTCCGTGAAGCGTTCAAGCTGATCCCCAACCGGCGCCAGATGCTGGACCTGGTATTCGATGGTCACGGGACGATCGGCAACGACGTCTTCGGATACGGCGACCCCGAGTACGACTCGGGACTCCCGCAGCGAGAGCAAGACATCGACCAGGCGAAGTTCTTGCTGAAGCAGGCCGGCCACGAGAACTTGACGGTCACACTAAATACAGCCAACCTCGCGCAGGGCGTCGTCAGTACGGCACAGGTCTTCGCCCAGCAGGCGTCACAAGCCGGCGTCACGGTGCAGATCAAGGAGATCCCGACCAGCCAGCTGTACGGCCCGGACTTCTTAAAGTGGCCCCTGGCGCAGGATCTCTTCTACTACCAGCCATATCTGTTTCTGGTTGCACTCTGCACGATCCCCACATCCCCGGACAACGAGACCCACTTCAACGACCCGAACTATACGAGCCTCTACCAGCAAGCTCTGCGAACAACCGATATCTCGGCCCAAACGGAAATCGCTCACCAACTTCAGCAAATCGACTACTCGATGGGAGGGTCGATCATCCCGTACTTCCCGCCAAACATCGATGCGGCCGGGTCTCACGTCCACGGGTTGGTCAAAGGCAAGTGTGGGCTCCCATTGAACAACTTCGATTTGACCGGGGTCTGGCTTGACTGACCTGCGAGGGAAGAGCGGCGTGAGACACGGGCCGTTGTTCTCACCGTCGTCTTGCCGCAACGCCCGCTGACGAGATCTCCTGGATAGAGCCGGGGCATGACAAATTTCGACGAGATACTTCCGTCCTACGCGGAACTGCCGCAAGCCAGCCGCGGAGGCCGGTCGGGCTGGGGTTTGTTCGGCAGCCAGGATTCGGTAGGTCTCCTCAATCTCCAGACGCCGAGATCGATCGTCTCGGCCTCGAGGCTCGTCCGGCGCGGTGCGGTCTTTCGTCTCGACCTCCCGGCAAACGGCGTCGATCCGCCCTTGTTCGGACGCGGACAGCCGCGCCATACCTTGTTCGGTGGTGAGAAGGGGATGGGATTCGACGACGTCGTCGACAATTTCTATCCGCAAGGCTCGAGTCAGTGGGATGCGCTCGGCCATGCCGCCTACGAGCCGGACGTCTTCTACAACGGCGCGACCTCTGGGGAGATCCGAGCAGGCCAGCGAAACACGATCGACCACTGGGCCCGGCGCGGCATTGTCGGCCGTGCGTTGGTTCTCGATCTTGAGGCGCTCCTCACGACGCGGGATAGGGAGTTCAGCGCGTTCACCGCCTGCTCTGTTTCCGTCGACGATCTGGAAGAGGCGCGCAAGCGGTCTGGTGTCGTGTATCAAGCCGGCGACGTGTTGACAATCAACACGGGATTCCTTCGCCAATACGCGAGCTTGGATCAGTCCGAACGCAGCGGCCTCGCAGAGACGGGGCTGCAAGCGGTGGGGCTCGAGCACAGTGAGGACATGGCCCACTACCTCTGGGATGCACATGTGGCGGCGCTGGTGAGCGATTCGCCGGCGGTGGAGGTCTGGCCACCGGACTTCCGGGCTGAGGCGTATCCGTTCGGTTATCTGCACACGGTCTTGATCGGCCAGTTCGGCCTCGCCCTCGGAGAGCTGTGGTGGCTGGCGGATCTCGTCGACGACTGCCGCCTCGACTCGTGCTATGAGGCGTTCCTGGTCAGCGCTCCGTTGTACCTAGTGGGAGGTGTGGGTTCGCCGGCGTGCGCGCTGGCGATCAAGTGACGGCTGCGTGATATGGCAGCCTCGAGAAGCGGGAGAGTCGGTGAGTCGAAGTCTGGCCCAGGAAGCGTACGAGCGCTCGCAGCTCTATATCGGCGGTAACTGGATAGCGCCCGGCGAGAGCCGATCCATCGATGTCGTCGATCCGGCCACCGAATCCAAGGTGGGGAGGGTGCCGGCGGGCAACGGGGCAGACGTTCGGCGCGCGACGGAGGCGGCGACCGAGGCCTTCTCGGCCTGGCGAAGCGCCGATTGGCAGGTTCGTGCCGAACTGCTCGAGGCGATCGCGACGAGCATCGAGGAACGGGCCGACAGGTTCGCCGAGGTGATCACGACCGAGATAGGGATGCCGCTCAAGCTCTCGCGGCGAATTCAGGTCGGGCTGCCGATTGCGAGCTTCCACCTCGCCGCCGAGCTCTGCCGCGGCGTAGGGGACGTGGAAGAGGTCGGTAACTCGCTCATCCTGAAGGAGCCTGTGGGCATCGTCGCAGCGATCACCCCATGGAACTACCCCTTGCACCAACTGGCGGCAAAGGTTGCTTACGCCTTGGCGGCCGGCTGTACGGTCGTCGCCAAGCCGTCGTCGGTGGCACCACTCAGTGCGTTCCTTTTGGCGGACGTTATTCACGCGGCGGGCGTTCCCAACGGAGTGTTCAATCTCGTATCCGGGACCGGGCCTGAGGTCGGGATACCCCTCGTGGCGGACCCGAACATCGACATGGTGTCGTTCACCGGTTCCACCGAGGCGGGCCGTCACGTGGCACGCGTCGCGGCCGATGGCGTCAAGCGGGTCGCCCTTGAGTTGGGCGGAAAGTCTGCCAGCGTCGTCCTCGACGACGCCGAGCTCGAGCCAGCGGTGCGTCACACGGTGAACGACTGCCTCCTGAACTCCGGACAAACGTGTTCGGCTCTGAGTCGCCTGCTTATAGACCGGGAGAGGGTCGATGAGTGCGCCGAGTTCGCAGCTGCCTGTGCCGGAACGTTCAGCGTCGGGGACCCGTTCGAGCCGGACACCAGACTCGGACCGGTGGTCTCGCTCGAGCAGCGGGAGAGTGTCCGGTCGCACATCGAACAGGGCGTGCGGGAGGGGGCGAGACTCGTCACCGGAGGAGCCGACCCGCCGGACGGATGCGAGCGTGGCTACTACGTGAGACCGACAGTGCTGAGCGACGTGCCGCCGGGTGCGTCGGTTGCGAGGGAAGAGATCTTCGGCCCCGTTCTCACGATCATTCCGTACGACTCGGAGATGGACGCGACCACGATCGCCAACGCCACCACCTACGGTCTGTCGGGAGCAGTGTGGTCTTCGGACGAAGACCGGGCGCTACGGGTCGCGAGATCGCTGCGCACCGGGCAAGTCAGCCTAAATGGGGGCCATTTCAACGTTGGGGCGCCCTTCGGGGGCGTCAAGCAGTCCGGTTACGGACGCGAGTACGGCCGTTGGGGGCTTGACGAGTTCCTTGTCACGAAGGCAGTTCAGCGATGACGCTCGGAACAGCATCGCTTGCCGCACGCAACCTGAGACTCCGTTCCACGTGACCATCCCGTCGTGAGCAACGATGGCGCGGGGTCGGCCGTCCGTGCGTCGGAGAGCCCGCTCCTCGACGGGCTTCGGGTGGCGGATATGACAGGCTCCTTCGCAGGGCCCATGGCCACGATGTTTCTCGCTGACCTGGGTGCCGACGTGATCAAGGTTGAGGCAGGACCGGAGGGTGATGACGCCCGCTCGTGGGGGCCGCCGTTCATTGGCTCGGATTCGGCCTGGTTCTGGTCGGTCAACAGGAACAAGCGGTCGCTGTCGCTCGACCTGCGATCTGACGACGGACGCACAGTCCTCGAACGGCTGCTTGCGAGCTCGGACGTCTTCGTCGAGAGCTTTAGTCCGGGTGCGCTGCAAGGATACGGCCTTGACCCTGGTGACGTCATGCGCCGACATCCGAGACTCGTGTACTGCGCGATCTCGGGGTTCGGCCTGACGGGCTCCGACTCTCGCTTGCCCGGTTACGACCTTATTGCCCAGGCGCGAGCGGGGCTTATGAGCTTCACAGGAGAGGACGGGGGTCCGCCGCAGCGGATGAGCGCCCCGGTCTCGGATGTGCTGGCAGGCCTCATCGCCTGCTTCACCATTCTTGCGGCTGTTCGAAGGCAGGAGCGCACAGGCAAGGGCGAGCTCGTCGACATCTCGCTGCTGGAGGCAGCGCTGACGGTGGCGGCTCCGCGCCTGGTCAGTTATCTGGCCGGAGGCGAGGAGCCGCGACCGTCCGGCGCGACCGACTCGGTCATCGCCATCTACCAGCGGTTCGAGACGCTCGACCGCCCGATTGTTCTGGCGATCGGAAATGACAAGATCTGGCAGCGGTTCTGTGACGTCGTGGGGCTCGAGGACCTCGCCGCTGACGAAGCCCTGAACACCAACGCCGGGCGACTTCGGCAAAGGGTTCGGCTCATCGCGGCCGTCCAAGAAAGGCTGATGCAGAGGGACGCTGAGAGCTGGCTGGCGCGGTTCGATGCGGCCAGAATCCCGGCAAGCCGCATTCAGGGCCTGTCGGAGGTCGCGACCGACCCGCACCTGGCATCTCGGAGCGTTCTCCGCACCGTTGCGGACGAGTCGGGACCCCCTGCAGTGCTCGTTGCACCCCCGTGGCGGATAGGGGGCGAAGCGAGTCAGCTCAAACCAGTGCCAGCGGTAGGCCAGCACACAAAGGAACTGCTCTCACAACTCGGCTATACGGCTACGGAGATTGCCCATCTCTTCGCATCGGGCGCAGCCGGGCAGCTCGCGCCCCAACCGATTGACCCTTCAAGCGTACCTACAGGTGGTCCATAATGACTTCTGACAGAATCGGGTGTCTTCGAGGGCGCGTTGCCATCGTGACTGGAGGCTCGAGCGGCATCGGGGCAGCCATCGCACAACGTTTCTTGCTCGAAGGGGCCCAGGTGGTCATCACGGCTCGGCACGACCCCGTCATCGACGAGGGTCTTGCGCCCTATGAGGGCTCGATAGCAACCGTCACGGCGAACGCCGGTGCACCTGATCAGTCACGCGCCGTGGTCGAGGCTGCGTTGCAGCGATTCGGTCGGGTGGACATTTTGGTGAACAACGCAGCTACGAGCCCTTATTTCGGACGACTCATTGACATTGATCTTCCCCGGTTTGACAAGACAATCGAGGTGAACCTGCGTGGCTCGTTGGTGCTAATGCAGGAGGCATGGTCTCAGTGGATGTCGACGAACGGAGGAGTGATCATCAACATCGCCTCAAACGGTGGCTATCAGTATGGTGGCAACCTCGGAATGTACGATCTCACAAAGTCCGGCCTGATCTTTCTTACCAAGCACATGGCCACCGAACTCGGGCCGCGGGTGCGCGTGAACGCCATCGCCCCGGGCATCGTGAAGACCGCGTTCTCGCGAGCACTCTGGGAGGACCACCCCGAGGGGGAGGCGTGGGGTTGGCCGCTCGGCCGCCTAGGCACGCCGGAGGACGTTGCGGAGGCGGCGACGTTTCTCGCCGGGGACTCAGCCACATGGATCACAGGTCACGTTCTCGTCGTAGACGGGGGAGCTCTGCTCGGATGAGACTAGAGACGATGGGAGGTAGGTCGCCGCTATGAGCGTCGGGATGGCTGTCGAGGACGGCATCGCCGTCATTACAATCGACCGGCCCGAGAAGATGAATGCTCTGACCCGGGAGATGTACGACTCGATCAACACGTTTTTGCGAGAGCTGGACGCCGATAGCCGGGTGAGGGCGGGCGTGATCACCGGCGCCGGCGGGCGGGCGTTCTCCGCAGGGGCCGACCTCGGTGATGCACACGACGCCGCCAGCTCGGGAAGGGGGTCGTGGCGGCCGGCTGACGGGAGCGGTCACACGAACGGGCTGAGAGGTGCCAAGCCGCTCATAGCAGCGATCGAGGGCTACTGCCTGGCCGGCGGCTTGGAGCTCGCGCTGTTCTGCGACTTCCGCATCGCGTCGAGGTCAGCACAGTTCGGGATTCCCGAGGTGCGGTGGAACCTGATCGCCGGATACGGCGCGGCAGTTCTCCCGGGCATCGTGGGTCTCTCGAACGCACTCTACCTGCTACTCACGGGCGAGCGAATCGATGTGGAAGAGGCGAAGAGAATCGGCCTCGTTCAAGAGATCGTGGGAGAAGGCCGCGCATTGGAGAGAGCCCTCGAGCTAGCGAAGCTCGTCGCGGGCCATGGTCCGATGGCGGTGAGAATGACGAAAGAGCTCGCTATGACCGGCAGTGAAGACAGCTCCGCGAGCGTGAGAGCGTCCTACGCGTTTTACGCCCTGCTCAACTCCTCCGAGGATACTGAGGAAGGGACGCGGGCTTTTCTGGAGAAGCGAGCCCCGCACTACAAGGACCGCTAGAGGCGACAGGGTGAGACGACGTGTTGACTGAGGAACTGTGCGCCTTCAGGGAGGAGATGAGGTCCTGGGTGGCGGACAACGCTCCCCCTGGCCTGGACTCTCTCGCATCGTGGGCGACGAGAACGCCGGAAACCTACCGCTATGCCGCCGCGACTGATGCCCGAGATCACCCCCTCTACCAACAGTGGGAGGAACGGCTGGCTGCCGGCGATCTGCTGTGTCCCGAGTGGCCGAAGGAATGGGGCGGGAGGGGCTGGGGCCCGGATCGAATAGCCCTCTTTGCCGATGTATGCGCTCGGGCGAACGTGCCACTTGTAGACCGCGGCATGGGAGAGTCACTGGTAGCGCCTGCCCTCTTCGTTCATGGCGATGATGCCCAGCGGAGGCGACTGTTGCCGCGGATCAAATCCGGGCAGGACCGCTACTGTCAGGGCTACTCCGAGCCGGACTTCGGCTCGGACCTCGGTGGCGTGCAGACGAAAGGCGTCGTGGACGGCGACGAGGTGGTGATCTCCGGCCAAAAGGTCTGGTCGTCAGGGGCGACCAAAGCCAACATGGTCTTCTTGCTGTGCCGAACGGACCCCGATGCCCCGAAGCACCGGGGTCTGTCCCTCGTGCTCACACCGCTCGCCCGCGGCAACGGCATCGAGGTGCGGACCATCAAGATGCTGAACGGCATGGAGGAGTTTGCCGAGCTGTTTCTCGAAGGCGCCCGGGCACCCTTGGCGAACGTCATCGGTGGGCTGAACAACGGCTGGCGAGTGGCCATGACGACTCTTTCCCATGAGCGCGGCGTCGAGACGACGACTCGGCATCTCGGCTACGAGGAGGAGTTCTGGCAGCTGGTCGATGCCGCCCGACAGGGCGGGCTGGTCTCGGACCGACGGCTGAGACAGGGATTGGCGGAGGCGTACATACGCGTGGAGCTGATGCGCTACGCGGGCTTACGCACCATGGAGCGACTGCTTGCGCGGCGAGAGCCAGGGCCGCTCGAGGCGATCGGGAAGCTCTTCTGGAGCGAGTCGCACCAGGCGTTCGCAGAGCTGGCGATGCGGGTGGCGGGTCCTGGGGGTCTGCTTCGGCCGACAGGCGCTGGCTATCCGGTATCTGGATGGCAGGACATCTTCCTCGGTAGCCGGGCTGGAACAATTCATTCCGGCACGAGCGAGATTCAGAGGAACATCATCGCCGAACGCGTGTTGGGCCTGCCGAGGCTGTGAGGCGCTGCGTTTGCATCTCGGGGTCTCGCCACGGGCTTCACCGCCGCCGCTGAGTCGAAGCTCACGCTGAGGATCGAGTGTGCGAGAGCAGGCGCATCCCCTCCCCGGAGGCTAACTCCGAACGGAAGCGCCATCAGCACGGTCATCCTCGCACCATTGTCGACACCGAGGTCGGGGCAATCTCTTCGATACACGAGTGATGATCGGAGAGCGATACGTCTTGATAGGGCAGGGTCACGCCGTAGTGATCGGCGCGCAGTGCCGGGCCGATTGTTGCCAGTCGTCTGCTCCTTCACACAGTTGCGGGGGTCAGGTGGTGGGAGCGTGGGAGAAGGCGATCCACGGCCGGCGACCCTCTGCACGCACGGCCTGCCGGGTGCGCTAACTGAACGCTCACTTACCTTACGCCCTCGCAATTATAAGGAGCAGTGGTTGCGAGAGTCAAGGACACCCTGTATGTTGACGCTGAGCAGGTTCGCGCCCGCAGAGAAGGAGACCAGGGATGGCCACGGAGTTCAGCCGAATACGGTACGAGTCCGAGAGCTCTGGCGTAGCGACCCTGACGTTTGCCCGCCCAGAACGCCGAAATGCCCTCGACCACACGAGTGTCACCGAGCTCGCGACCGCACTCCGGCTGGCGGCCGAGTCGCCGGCCGTGCGGTGTCTCGTCATCACAGGGGAGGGCTCGGCCTTCTCGGCCGGGGCCGACGTCAAGGATTGGGCTGCCAGGATGGACGACGCAGCTCCGGATAACGAGCAGGCGTTCTCGAATATCAACGACTCTGTCGTCTCCGCCCTGTACGGCTTCCCAAAGCCGCTCGTCGCCTCCGTGAACGGACCGGCAATCGGCATGGGCATGGGCATCACTCTCGCGGCGGACTTTCGTATCGGCTCGACGAACGCCCGCTTCAGCTCGTTCTACATTCGCATTGGGACCGTCCCGGACTTTGGGGATACGTATTTACTCCCTCGCCTGGTCGGGCTGGCGAAGGCGACGGATCTCGTCCTGACCGGAAGGATGGTCGAGGCCGCCGAGGCGGTCTCAATCGGCCTCCTGACGGAGATGGTCTCGCCGGAGGAGCTCGCAGGTGCCACGAGGCGCTGGGCCGAGATGCTGGCGAGCGGTCCCACCGTCGCGCTGGGAGTGGCCAAGCGCAACCTGCGCTACAGCCTGAGCGCCGACTTTGATTCGGCTCGCATGTCAGAGGTCCTGGGCCATCGAGTGTGCGCGGAGACACAGGATCACGCCGAGGGCGTCAAGGCATCGGCGGAGCGTCGCGAGCCGAAGTTCGTCGGGCGTTAGCTGGCGTCGGAGCTACAGGAGCGACATGAAAGCCGCGATCCTGCCTGCGCAGGGAGTCCCGCTCGACGTCCGTTCCGATGTCGAGGTTGAAGAACCGCACGCTGGCGAGCTGCTGATTCGCCTTGTCGCCTCGGGGGTCTGCCACTCGGACCTGTCGGTTTGCAACGGGACTATACCGGCTCAATTCCCAGTGGTCCTGGGCCACGAAGGCGCCGGCGTCGTCGAAGCCGTCGGTGACGACGTGGGGGGCTTCGACGTGGGTGATCACGTGGTTCTCTCGTGGATCGCGCAATGCGGCGAATGCCTGTCCTGCCGGTCCGGGCAAGGCTATCTGTGCCGCCAGGCCGTCAACGGACTTGCCCGCGGAACTCTGCTCGACGGCGGTTCACGATTGTCCTGGGGTGGAGCACCCGTCTACCAGATGACCGGCCTCGGCACGTTTGCGGAACACGCGGTCGTGCCCGCGATCGCCGCTGTGAAGATCCCCCTCGACGTCCCATTGGAGACGGCCTGCCTCTTCGGCTGTGCCGTGCTCACGGGCGTCGGAGCAGCGCTCAATACCGCTGATATCCGGGAGGGAGACGCAGTAGCGGTCATCGGGTGCGGCGGCGTCGGCTTGAACATCTTGCAAGGCGCTCGAATCGCCGGCGCGGCGGAGATTATCGCCGTCGACACCAACGACGACAAGCTCGAGCTCGCACGGAGGTTCGGTGCTACCTCCACGGTGCTGGGCGGCGAAGACCTCGTCGCCTCAGTGCGTGCCCTTACCGATCGGCGCGGCGCCGACGTCGTGTTCGAGGCCATCGGTACCATGCCGACCATCCGGATGGCGATAGCCGCCACCCGCCGAGGAGGACAAACCATCCTCGTCGGAATGCCCGCGTACGATGCGGAACTGACGCTTGCACCGACCGCGGACCTGATCATGACGGCCCGAACAGTGAAGGGATGCTGGTACGGCTCCGCGAACGTGCAGAGGGACATCCCTCGCCTGGTTCAGCTTCAGCAGGAGAACCGACTTCAGGTCGACGAGCTCATTTCGGCAACCATTGAGCTCGAGGACATCAATGCAGCACTGGCGGCTCTAGAGTCAGGAAAGGTTGCACGCACGATCATCAGATATTGATAAGCCACGAAGGCTCGCCAGGTGAGGGATCAGCTTGACGGAAGATCCAGACTGCGAACGGCACGGAGCGAAAGCGTAGCGTACTTGTCCGCCACTTCCTCCGCAGTCATCAGACCACCCGGATGGAACCAACGAGCGACACCGATACTGGCCGATAGGATAAAGAAGGTTGCAGACCGCGTGTCATCGATCGCGAATTCCCCTGTAGCTACGCCGAGGGACAGAGCGCCTTCGATGAGTCCTTCAACTTCCCGTCGTAGCTTCACGATGGTGTTGCGCTTATCAGGCGAAAGTGCACGGAGGCCTTCGCTCGATATCCGGGCGGAGTCGCTTTCCTCCGCATGGTAACGAACGTGAGCCTTGATGAGACCGGCGAGCCTTTGCGACGCTGTTCCTCCCTCCGAGGAGGCAACTGCCGCATGCATCCTCGTGAGCAACGATCTGTGCCCTTGCTCGATAATCGCAAAAAGGAGCTCTTCCTTTGAGCGATAGTGAACGTACAGACCGCCGGGACTCAGGTGAGCCGCCGTTGCGATATCGCGGGTTGTCGTGCCGTGATAACTTCAGGTCTCCGAAGGCCTTCATTGCTTCGTGGAGCAAGCGATCCGCAGCGCCCGGAGCGTCCGGCTCTGCGGATCCACCACGGCGACGAGAGTCATGTGCACCGCGGGAACTGGAGCCGTCACGGGTCACGGGTTTCCCATCGCCCGTCCTCGCCAGAAAGTGGCCTCGATCACGACGTCCACTCTAGTCGAGGCTGCGCAACGAGGCCGTCGTGGCTGGATGGTCACGGGATCGCAGCCCGCAGAGATCAAAGAAGCTGAAGAGGGAGGACGCTGTCAAAGTGAAATCCATCGCGGAAAGTGTGGTATCTGAGCGGATATCGCCAAGCGGGAGTGGACACGGCGCTGCAGTCGGGAAGGCGACGCACCAGGAAGCCTGGCGTGACGCGGCGTTGGAGCGGCTATTTGCGCCGAAAGCCATTGCCGTCGTCGGGGCATCGACTCGTGATGGCTACGGCCTGCGTTGCATCCGAAATCTCGTGTCCTTGGGATATTCCGGTCGGATCTACCCGGTCAATCCGAAGTATTCGGAGATCGATGGTTTACTCTGCTTTCCTTCGTTGGCTGAGATCCCGTCCGACGTCGACGCAGCCGCGATTGCGCTTCCAGCCAGCATGGTGGAGTCGATTGTCGCGGAGGCGGCGCGAGCGCAAGTCCCGAATGTCGTTGTCTTCGCGAGTGGCCTTGGCGAAGGGGTTTTCCGGGGTCAGTCTGTCGGCGCAGGGACGCTGCGTCGACTTGCGCAATCAAGCAAGATCAACCTCGTGGGTCCCAACTGCTTGGGCGTCATCAGCTATGCGAGCCGTTCGGCGATGTGGGTTGACCCTGTGTCACCAGAGCATGCGGGTACTACGGAAGGCGTGGCGCTCATCTCGCAGAGTGGTGGCCTGGCCTTGACCATGATGAGCCCCGAGAGGCGCCTCAAGCTGACGCATGTGGTGTCATGCGGCAACCAGCTGGACTTCGGTGTCGCGGAGGCGATCCGATTCCTCGCCGCCCAGGACGGCGTCAGCGTCGTGGCAATGCTGATCGAGGGGCTACCAGACATCGCGGGCTTTCGAGAGGCAGCCCGGCTCGCCCGAGACCGGGGCGTCTGTCTAGCAGTCCTCAAGATCGGGAAGTCACAGGCGAGCGCTCGGGCGACGATTGCCCATACGGGTACGCTGTCGGGGTCTCGGGCCTTGTATAGGGCGTTGTTTCGACAGGAGGACATCATCGAAGTTGGTGACATCGACGAGCTGGTGTCGGTGTGTCAGCTCGTTACCAATCCCAAGCGTCCTACGGGCCGCCGGCTGGTCGCGATGGCCGACTCCGGAGGTGCGTGCGGACTGATTGCCGATGCTGCAGTCGAGGCGGGACTAGAGGTGGACGAGCTGCCCCCTGAGAGCTCGGAGCAGTTGCGGAACCTCCTTCCATCGTACGCGAATCTCGGGAACCCGTTAGATGTCACTGCCTCGTTGTGGGGTAGGCGTAATGGCTTTCGGGAAGTCTCCCGGGCCATGGCGGACGCTGGGCGCGGCGATGTGCTCGTGTGCGCGATCGGATCGGCGCCGACCGAGGATGCCGGAATTTCCGAGCAGTGGGGTGCGATGGTTGACGGCTACGGCGACACGGCAAGGTCTCTCGACGTCCCGGTCGTGGGTCTCGTCACCGTCGGTGCAATGCAGGGTTCTGTCTTCGATCGGATCGCGGAGGCGGGCTTGGTGCCCATCAGCGGGCTGCGGTCGGGACTGAGCGCCGTCGGGCAGGTGGCGGGTTTCTTCGCTTCAACGGCGCGAGAGGCAGACCGGAAAGGTGCGGTGCGGGAGCGGAGCCCAGGGTCAGCCAGGCGGCGACGGGCCGGACTCGGGGTGATCGGCAACTCGCAGGAGCACCACACGGAGGGTGAAGCCAAGCGGCTGCTAGCTATCTACGGCGTGCCGACTCCTCCGGGCGGTACGGCGGCATCGGCGACGGCAGCCTTAGAGATCGCCCGCAGCGTCGGTTACCCAGTTGTGGCGAAGCTCGAAGTCAGAGGTATTCATCACAAGACCGACCTCGGTGGGGTGAAGACGGACATTCGTTCGGGTCGGGAACTGCGGACAGTGGTGGGAAGATTGCTGGCCCTCGGAAGGGAAGTGACGGGGGATCGGTCGGCTGCCTGCGTGCGAATCGAGCGGCACGTGCGCACCGAGTGCGAGGTGCTGGTCGCGGGCAGGCGGGACGATGACTTCGGTGCGGTGCTCTCCGTCGCGGCCGGTGGCATCTACACCGAGGCGTTGGCCGATGTGACGGAACGACTGTTGCCGGTGGGCACCTTTGACATCTCGGAGATGCTCGACGAGCTGCGCCTTGGGAGGGTGCTGAGTGGGTACAGAGGACAAGACGGCCTGAACCGCAAGGGACTCATAGGGATGATCGCCGGCGTGGCGGCGCTCGTGGCCGAGCTGCCCGAGGTGCGAGAGCTGGAGGTGAACCCGGTGGCCTTCGACGCCGTCGAGCGGCAGTGGTACGCGCTGGATGCGCTGCTCGTGTCCAACGGTTCCTCATAGGGCTCCTCGGGCTCGCGTGGCGTCACCATGCCTTCGACTGCGAGGAACGGGGCGACGCTCTGGCGGGTTACCGAGCGAGGCTCGGGCTCGACCAACATCACAGAGCGCGCGGCGAAGTTCGGGGCGGTCGTCAGGGCGGCAATCGTCCTCAGCTCCTGGTCGCGCACGCAGCGGGGCGAGGGCGGCCGCTTCTTTCTCACGTAGTAGGTGTTCGGGGCGATCGCACAGCCGTGCTCGGTGAGCACCCTGCAGATCGGCTCGACCCCGAAGCGGTGACGGTACTCGTCGATGAAGGCGACTATCTCGGAGGTTGGCGGTCGAGCTCCGCCCCGAAGAAATGGGCCGCTGCCTTCAGGATCTCGTTGGCCCGCAGCTCCTTCACCTCTCGCTCGAGCTCGCGGATCTTCTGGCGCTCGTCGGTCGTGAGCCCGGGACGCTTGCCGGCGTCGGTCTCGGCGCGGCGCACCCAGATGCGCAGGGTCTCGTGGTTGATGCCGAGCTTGGCCGAGATGGACTCGATCGCCTTCCACTGCGACGGGTACTCGTGCTCGTGCTCGACGACCATCCGCACGGCTCGCTCTCGTACTTCTGCGGGGTAGGGAGGTCGGCCCCCTGTCGCGATCGAGACGGTGGTGCTCGCGGATGCGGGTCGCGCTCGCCTCTTTTCGGAGCACGTTCTCGGATCACTCGCGGGCGGCGACCCAAGGACAATCAGACTCCGCGACACACTTCGGGCTTACTGCAACTCGAATCAGAGCGCGGCGTTGGCAGCCCGAGAGTTAGGCATCGCCGAGCGTACAGTGCGGCACCGTCTGCAGGCAGCCGAAGCTCAGCTCGGGAGCTTCGCGAGTGTGCAGAAGTTGGCCCTCGCGTTACGGATCTTCGATGCCCTCGAAGCGCATGACATGCGGCGCCTGGCCGGGGGCGAGTCCGAGGAAGACTCGTCATCGGCAGCCGGCTGGCGACCGTGAGCCGTCGAGACGACCGGAACTCTTCACGAGTCGAATCGTTTCTGTAGCCAGACTTGTAGCCAAGGGATCGACCGGGCCGGAACGAGGCCGAACAACTCTGAACAAAATGCCCAGCTCACGAGGACGGTCCGGATCAGTCTGAACGATTGCGGACAGCCTTGAAGTCTCTGGCAGTCAAGTGGCCGCGGATTCAAGTCCCGCCGTCTCCACCATCAATTTCCCTGCTCACGACCGCTTTCAGGAAGCTCGTTAGTCGCTCCGGCGCGTGTCAACCTTTCTGAGACGGATTTCTCACTGATTTGATGAGTCGACTGGCTCCTCCTTCGGTTGGTTGATCCACGCCACCGCCGGAATCGCCGGCGGTGTCGGCGGTCTGCGGACGAAGCGCTCGGGATGGGCGGCGTAGGCGTCGAGCAGGACGACGCCGCGCTGCTTGCTGATCGCCTCGGCGCGTCCGTAGTGGACGTCGGCCGGCGCGTGAAGGCCAATGCCGGAGTGACGGTGGTCCTCGTTGTACCAGCGGAAAAAGGGGTCTTCTGCCGGTCTCGTGGGTCAGGTGGCCCAAGGTAGTGACGGAGCGATGCCAGCCCTGTCCAGCATGATCATGGTGATGAAGCTCTGCGGGTCGTGGAACCCTCGGGCGGCCGAGCGGATACGGCCGATGGCGGCGTTGTTCGACTCCGAGATGCCCGTTCGTGAGCTTCCACTCGAGGGTCGCTTCGATCGACGCCCGGTAGTGGCGGATGGTGCGGGCCAGCTTCACGAAGGGAGCCAGCTTCGACCGGCTGGCGTAGGAGAGCCAGTCGTCGAGGGCCCGGCAGGCGGCGAAAAAGGGCATGGAGAGGATGTCGCGCAGCTCCTCCTTGAGCTGCCAGGCCCGCAGCGTCCGCTTGTTGGCGCCCTCGAGGTCGCGGATGGTGCCCTTCTGCTTGGGGGAGAGGTTCTCCCAGTTGCGCAGGAGCAACCAGCGCAGGCCCTTGAACTCCTTGGCGGCTCTTGCCCCGCCGCTTTTGCGCAGGTGGTTCCACTCCTGCCGGCGCACCTCGTCGAGGGCGGCCGTCGCCCAGCTCACGAGGTGGAAGGTGTCGAGGCAGACAAGGGCGCCGGGGGCGCGCTCGGCCACCACGGTGCGGATCCACTCCGCCCCCTTGCAGCTGACGAACTGGAGGGCTTCGGAGCGCTCCGTGCCGAGGGCGTCGAAGAAGGAGTGCACCGTCTCCTTCGTACGACCCTTGGCCGCCCAGATGACCTTGCCGCTGAGGTGATCACAGACGACGGTGAGGTACCGCTGTCCCTTCTTGTACTTCACCTCGTCGACGGCGACGGCGACGAGGCCGCCGAGCAGGTCGACACGCCCGAGGGCCTCGGTGGCGACGCGCACGCAGGCGTTGTTGACCGCCCGCCAGCTGATCTCGTAGCGCCGGGCCACGGCCAGCTTGTTCGAGCAGATGGCGTCGAAGACGACGAGGTCCTCGAAGGCGCGCGAGAACCAGCTGTCGTGACGGGCCCACGGGACCTCCACCACCGTCGGGCCGTGGGCTGGGCAGCTCACCCTCGGAGCAGCCGAGACGATCTCGCTCGTGGCGAAGCCGACGTCGACGTGGCGCCACGAACGGGTCCCGCCGCCGTTGTCGAACCAGGGAGCGACGAGCCCGCAGCGCCCGCAGCGTCCTCTCGAGCCCGACCTCTGACGTAGCCACACGACGAGCTTGGGCCGACCGCCCGCCTCGACGAGATCGAAGTCGCTGATCACCACCGATGCACACAAGCCGAGCAGCTTTCTCAGTACGCTCGTGACGCGCACGCCTTCCTCCTCCTCGATTTTCAGCCGTGACAGCCGGAAACCGTAGGCAGGAGAAGGCGTGTTGCCGCGGATGGTCGGGATCAGACGGGGTCAGGCACCCACGAAGGCGTCACAAGACCCAATTTCATGTCGGCGTGCAGATAGAACCCATAGGTCGTGGAGATCTGCTCGTGCCCGAGCCAGAGCGCGATGATCGTGATCTCGACCCCGGCGGCCAATAATCTCATGGCGCAGGTGTGCCTCAATGTGTGGGTGGTGACCGGTTTGGCCAGTAACGACGGGCACTTTGTGGCTGCCTGGCCGACATGAAGGCTGACCCGCCGCTCGATGGCGTCACGGCTCATGTGCCTTCCGGTAGTTGTCGGGAACAGTGGATCGTCGGGATCGCCACCGCGTTCGTCCAGCCATGCGCGCAGCACCGCCACCGTCTCCGGAACGAGCGGAGTGCACCGTTCCTTCCGACCTTTCCCTATTACATGGACGTTGGCTCCTCGCTCAAGCGTCACGTCCTTACAGACGAGGCCGGCGAGTTCGGAGATGCGGGGCCAGCCTGGATGGCGGTAACGAGCATGGCGTGGTCCCGGCGCCCGGTCCAGGAGTCGAGGGCGCACGCACCGATCAGAGCGCCAACCTCCTCGTCGTCCATGTAGACGACGAGGTTGCGCACGAAACGCTTCGGCGGGATCGCGAGCACGCGCTGGATCGAGCCGGCGTGCTCAGGATGCTTTAGGGCGGCGTAGCCGAAAAGCGAGTGGATGCCAGCCAGCCTGTTGTTGCGAGTGCGCACGCTGTTGTGCCTGACGGCCTCGAGATGCTGCAGGAAGTCCCCGACGCATGACGCATCGATATCGCCGAAGTCGAGGTCGGACGGACGTTTCCCCGCCCGTTCAGAGGCGAACCGGAGGAGGAGGCGGAACGTGTCGCGGTAGGCGGCGACAGTGTTCGGGCTGGCACCGCGTTGGTTGGCCAGCCGATCGGTGAAGAACGCCTGCAGAGTCGAGGCGAGCGCGCTCACGAGCGGTACGTCGCGCTGCGGAAGCGAGCCGCGACGAGTTCCATCAGCTCGGGAGCAGCCGACAGGTACCAGTACGTGCTGACGGCGTTCAGATGCCCGAGATAGGCCGATAGCCAGGGCATTGTCGACTCGACATCGGTGCCGGAGCGGTAGCACTCGATCAGCACCCTGACAACGAAGCTGTGCCGGAGATCGTGCTTAAGCCGAATTCGGCTTAACCACGATTATGCCGACATTCGCGTTATGCCGACGTTCTCAAGAAACTGGGGCCTCCCGGCATGAATGTGGGTCATCCGTCGGGAACGAGTGTTCGCTCGTGGGGTAGGACGTGGGTGATCGGCCCGACCGTGATCATGATGAGGGCGAGGGCGGCCTCGGCGGAGTGGAACCCGTAGGCCCGGTTGATCAAGAGGCGTACCCGCCGGTTCAAACCTTCGTGGCGGGCGTTGTTCACGCCGAGTCGTACAGCGGCCAGGATGCCGTCGCGGTGCTTGCGGATCGTCTGAGCCAAGGTGACGAATGCCTTGAGGCCGCTACGGGAGGCTTTCGAGCAGAAGCGATCGAGGAGAGCCTCCACGTCGTCGATCCGTAGGTCGCCGGCAAAGATCGCCCGAAGGGCCTCCTTGAGGGCATATGCCCGCCAGACCGCCCCTCCGTGTCGCTTCAGCTTGCGCAGTGTCGCCGCCTGGGACTCGTCCAGGTGCTCGGGGTTCTTGAGCAGGCACCATCTCGCCCCCTTGAACCGCTTGGCGGCGGTCTCGTCGGCCCGCCGCATCTCCTGCCAGTGCTGGCGCCTCACGGTGTCGAGCGCCTTCGTGCCGAGGCTGACCACGTGGAACGGGTCGTAGCAAATGGTCGCCCTCGTGGCATGACCGGGCTTGCGCACCGACTTGGCGTAGCCGGCCGACATGTCCATCGACACAGCCGTCAGGTTCTCCGAGCGCTCAGGCCCGAGCTCGGAGAAGAACGAGTCGAGGGTGGCGGTGTCGCCGCCCTCCTTCCCCCAAACCACCTTCCGTCCCCGGTGGTCCGAGACGAGGGTCAGGTACTTGTGGCGCTTGCGCCAGCTCACCTCGTCGACGCCGATCTCGAACAGGTTCTCGAGCCGGGCCGGGTCGAGCCCAGTCTCCATCACCCGGGTGATCATCCTCCCGACGGTGTCCCAGTCGACACGCACGAGCCGGCAGATGGCCGTCTTGTCCATCTGGGTGGCGAGGAAGCCGACCAAGTCCTCCAAATCGGAAGTGTGGCGGGAGCCGGCACGTGCGAAGGGGACGCCTTCGGTCCTCACGCCGTGGTCCGGGCAGTTGAGCCGGCGCAGGTTGGCGCGCACCTCGAGTCGCCAGATGCCGAGGTCGAGGTGGCGCCATGACGACTCGACGGGTCGGATGTCATAGCGAGCCCTCGTGGAGAAGCCGCACTCGGGGCAGACGAGGTTGCGCCGTCGCAGCATGACGGTGACCAGCACCGACTCGTCTGTGAACTCGACCTCCCGCACCCAGATGCCGGGGAGTGCCAAAAGGCGACACAATGCAGCGGTGACGCGCACGGGAGAGTCCTTTGTTCGGTTACTAGACATCTCCAAACCTAGGACCCCGTGCGTGTCGCCCGCGAAGGATCACAAGCCGCCGTTGACCAACGGCAGGCTGCTCCGTCAGCCTGCCTGACAGCCCACGAGCAGCTGGCGGGTCGGGGTCAAGCCCGGCCCGGAGGGCCGCCCAGAGGGCCGGAGCGAAGCGGAGGGCTTGAGGCCGACTTGGAGCCGGCTGCTACACCACCGTGAGCGGCCCGCCTGTCTTGGCCCACACGGGATCCCCGGGGCCGGGTTCCCCGCAGGGACCCACATTCATGCCGGAAGACCCAGAAACTGCTGGCCGACGGCAGTAAGGGGGTTGAAAGTGTCGGCATAACGCTGCCGGTCGCGGTCATCGTGTGCTCCTCAGTCGAGAAGAGGAGGAGCGGTGACAAGACCAACCAGCAGGATGAGCAAGGTCTTGATGTCTGGGCCGATGGTTCCCTTCATGGAGGCCTATCGGCTCGAGTTGGAGAATCGCGGCTACACGCCGCTGTCCGCCGTCAACGAGCTGCGTCAAGTGGCGAGGTTCAGCCGGTGGCTTGAAGCTCGGGGGCTTGGCGCAGCGGATCTGGGCAGCGGCGTCGTAGAGGAGTTCTTGGCCTTTCAGCGCGACGCCGGGGCGTACCGCTCCAACTTGTCCCGGCCAGGCCTGCTGTGCCTGCTCGATGTTCTGATCGAATCCGAAGTGCTGACGGCCGAAGAGCCGCTGCTGCCGGCATCGCCGATAGAGCTTCTGCTCGGCAACTTCGAGCGTTACCTGCTGTCGGAGCGCGCCCTGGCACCCGGCACGGTCGTTGGCTACCTCAGCCACGCCCGTCGGTTCCTCGCAGGGATCGGGGCAGGCGGCGAGATGGTGCTGTCGACTGTTACGGCGAGTCAGGTCACAGACGCCGTCATGCGTGAAGCGGCGGTGGCGGCGGTGAGCACAACGCAGAACTTCGTGGCAGGGCTCCGCTCCTTCCTCGGCTTCTGCTTCGTAGAGGGGCTGCTCGAATCAGACCTGTCACAAGCCGCTCTCCTCGTGACCGGCCGCCGGCGCTCGCCGCTGCCGGGTGGCATATCCAAGGCGCAGGCCCAGGCGCTCCTCGACAGTTGCGATCGTCGAAGCGCCCTCGGCCGGCGGGATTACGCGGTTCTGATCACGCTTCTGCGGCTCGGGCTGCGTCGGGCCGAGGTGACGGGCCTACAGCTCGAAGACATCGACTGGCGGGCGGGCGAATTGGTGGTGCGGGGCAAGGGCAGTCGCCTGGACCGCCTGCCACTGCCGACCGACGTCGGCGAGGCAATCGCCTCTTATCTCCGAAGAGGGCGGGCGGCTACCGGCCGGCGCGAAGTGTTCCTGCGGGGCAGGGCGCCGGTCGGACCGATGGCCTCCGGCACAGTCGCCTCGACGGTGCGCCGGGCATGCAGGCGAGCCGGGATACCCGAGGTCGGTTCCCACCGCCTGCGCCACACGGTGGCCTGCGAGATGGTCTCGGCCGGTGTCCCACTCGTTCAGGTCGCTCAGGTGCTGCGCCATCACAGCCTGCAGACAACGGCGCTCTACGCCAGAGTGGATCTCGAAAGGCTGCGGCGCCTCGCCGCCCCGTGGCCAGGTAGCGCGAAATGACCGGCACATTGAGCGGTCAATTGGAGGATTACCTGCGGCTTCGCCGCGCCCTCGGGTACAAGCTGGAGCGGGCTGGGCAGATCCTTCCGCAGTTCGTTGGCTACCTCCACGCTGCTGGTGCGCCAACGGTAACGACCGAACTTGCAATCGCATGGGCGCGTCTTCCTCAGGGTGCCCACCCCAACCACTGGGCGCAGCGCCTGGCCATCGCACGAGGCTTCGCCCGCTACCTGCAGGCGATCGACCCGACGACCGAGGTGCCACCATCGGGCGTCTTCGCGACCCGCCGATGCCGCCCCACCCCTTATCTGTGGTCGCAGGGCGACGTCCGCTGCCTCCTCGAGCACGCCCGCATGCTGCACTCGCCGTTACGAGCTGCGACCCATGAAGCCCTCTTCGGGTTGCTGGCAGTCAGCGGAATGCGAATCGGCGAGGCGATCGGGCTCGCACGCGACGACGTCGACTTGGGTTCTGGCGTGGTCACGATCCGGCACGCGAAGTTCGACCGAGTCAGGCTGGTGCCACTTCATCTGACGGCGACCAGGGCACTCGCCCGGTACGCGGCCGAGCGTGATCGGGTGTTCGCTCGACGGGGACCCACCTCTTTCATAAGCACTGCCGGCACTCGGCTCACACGCAGCGCTGTCGATAAGACGCTGCGGGAGATCACAACGGCGATGGGGCTGCGGACCGACAACGTGCGCCCGCGGGCACATGACCTCAGGCACAGCTTTGCCGTCGACACCCTAATCCGCTGGTATCAGTCGGGGCTGGACGTGGACGAGCACATCGCCGTCTTGTCGACCTACCTTGGCCATGTCAGCCCAGCTGACACCTATTGGTACCTCTCGGCGGCCCCGGAGCTGATGAGCCTGGCGGCTGAACGGCTCGAGCGGCGGCTCGGAGCCGAGCGATGAGCGCCCTCGCGCCTGCGCTGCAGGCCTGGTTCACCGACAGGCTCATCGGCCAGCGCGGTGCCAGCCCGAACACGATCGCCGCTTACAGGCTGACATTCCAGCTATTGCTGGCCTTCGCGCAACCGCCAAGACGCCGAGCAGCCTCGACATCGCGGACTTGGACGCACCTCTCATCGCCGCCTTCTTGGACCACCTGGAACGCGAGAGGCATAACAGTGCCGCTACCCGTAACAACCGCCTCGCCGCTATCCACTCGCTGTTCTCCTACCTCGCCTTACATCATCCGGAGCATGCCCAGACGATCGGGCGGGTTCTCGCCATCCCGCCGAAAAAGACACAGCACAACATCGTCACCTACCTGACCGACCCCGAGGTCGACGCTCTCCTCGACGCCTGCGACAAGACCCGCTGGACCGGGCGGCGCGACCACGCCCTGCTCACGCTCACCATCCAGACAGGGCTGCGGATATCCGAACTCGCGGCACTCACCCGCCAAGCCGTCACGCTCACCGCCGGGGCGAACGTGCACACCGTGGGAAAGGGCAGAAAGGAGCGAAGGACGCCGTTGCTATCGGGCACGGTTGCAGTCCTCAAGGCCTGGATGAACGAGAACAAGGGAGCTCCCGCCGACCCGCTGTTCGCCACGAGCACCGGGCGGGCGCTCAGCCGAGACGCCCTCGAACGCCGGCTCGATCTCCACGTGAAGGAAGCGACTGAGTGCTGCCCCTCGCTTGCCGCCAAGCGAGTCACCATGCACACGCTGCGACACACCGCTGCCATGCGCCTGCTCCTTGCCGGGAACGACATCACGATCATCGCTCTGTGGCTTGGCCATGAACAGATCGCCACCACGAACATCTACCTGCACGCTGACATGACCCACAAGCAGCAGGCCATCGACCGCACCAAACCGATCGGCACCAAGCCCGGTCGCTATCGACCGCCGGATGCCCTCCTCGCCTTCTTGGAGTCCCTCTGATTATGCCGACATCTTCGCCGGGATCATCAGGCTTTCAAAGGGGAATCTCTTGAACGTCGGCATAACGCGAATGTCGGCATAATCGTGGATCCTTGGCTGCTTGGCGTCTGTCCGGATCCCGATGGCGGTGGTGGTCTTCCTGAATGCTCTGCACTCCACCCACGAGGAGGCGGGTGCCGGCGCCCGAGACGAAGAAGGCGGGCGTTTTCGCCTTGTGGCACAAGGCATCCCGGCTAGCCGCGTAGATGCGTAGCGCGTCTGTCGCCCCCGACTGGAGCGGCACGAACCTGGATCGCCCAGTCTTGGCCGCACGAACCGTGATCACGCCCTCTGTCAGGTCGACGTCGTCGCGGTCGAGCGAGATGGCCTCGCCGATGCGGAGACCCGATGCCCAAAGCAGTCCGAGCAGGGCCTCGTGCGACAGCGCTCGAAGCTCTGGCCGGATGGAGCGCGTCGCTTTCATGAGGCGGCAGATCTCATCCTCGCTCCACAGGTAAGGCGTCGGGCGTTGCTGACGGGCCGGGAGCAGATCGCGGGGCGGGACCTCGGCGGCGGGCTCGATCGCGTTGAGGTAGGTGGCGAAGCCGCGGACGGCCGAGAGCCGATGCGCCCAATGGATCGGCTGTGCGCCTGCCGGCAACTTCGCCCAGTTGACGGCGTGCTCTATGGTGACAGTCGCGGCACCGGCGGATTCCAGGTAGGCCAAGAAGTGGGGCAGGATCCGTCCCGGCTCTGCAAGTTTGAACCCGAGCGCCCTCCGCAGCCTGAGGTAGTCATCAAGGTGAGATGTGAGATCGGTCATTGCGCTCTGCCCGGCCACGGCTGGGCCACCTTCCTCAGGCCCTCGATGTCAATGTGGACATAGATCAACGACGACGAGATCCCTTGGTGCCTGAGCATTTGGCCGACCTCGGGGAGCGAGGCCCCAGATCGAACGAGTTCGGACGCGAGCGCGTGCCTCAACCGGTGCGGGCCAACTTCGGCCACGCCGGATCGCCTACATGCACGCCTCACAATCGAGTGCACCCCGCCACGATCGAGTGGGCCGATCGGGGCGCGCAGGCGCAGGAACACCTCTCGATGAGTCGTTTCCGGGCGGCCGCGTCGCAGGTAGGCAGCGACCGCGTCGCCGACATCGCACGAGAGAGGGAGGCGACCTTCGCGGCTGCCTTTGCCGAGAATCAACACCTCACCGGCTCGCCAGTCGAAGTCGTCGAGCCTGAGGGACGCGGCTTCGCTCGAACGAAGGCCGAGACGGACAAGTACGAGCAGCAGGGCGAAGTCCCGGCGGCCCTCGGCGCGGCGCCGGTCACAAGATCGGAGGAGCGCCTTTGCTTGGCTCCGCGAGATCCCGCGCGTCAGGGCTGATCGTTCCCGGCCGGTGCTCGACAGCGCCGCAGCAGACAGGTCCGAAGCCGTCATGCCCTCGATGAAGCAGTAGCGGAGGAAGGAACGAATGGCCACGACGAAGAACTGAGTTGCCCCGACCGATACCGACGCCGACTCGGTGAGGACCGCATCAGTGATGTCCTTTGCTCTGAGGGCGCTGACGTCGCCGCCCGGAGCGGACCACGAGAGGAACCGCCGCACCCTGAACACGTAGGCACTCGCAGTCGAAGCCTTTAGTCCGCGCTCCTGGAGGAGAAACCTCTGGAACGATTCCAGCATCGCGTCGAGGGGTGCGGCCAGCGTCGCCGAGGCAGCGGGCGGTCTCACGCCTTGCTCGTCCAGGACTTCGAGTACTGCCAGCAGACCCTGCAGCGAACAATTGGCCGAGCTGCGGCGTGTTCGACGAAAGGCGTGAACCTCCTCGATCACTTCGCGTGTCACGGCGGCAGCCGTCATACGATGCGCGTCCAACCAGCAGCTCAAGTGCGCCAACTGCCGGAGCTCGTTGACAATCGTCAACGGGGTGTAGCCGCGCCCTCTCATCTTCGCCTCGTAGGCGTCAGCGAACGGCCCGAGCGGCCCAGTCACGCGGACCGTTGCCACCTTGCTTGTGGGAGTTGTCGTTCATCCTCCTTCTCGTTGGAGATTGGAGGATGGCCCGGATTATGCCGACAACCTCAGCCCGTTCGCCGCCAGCTGCCAGGGGCCCCGCGTGGCTGTCGGCATAATGCCGGTGTCGGCATAATCAAAATTGTGCCCACGTGGGCACAATTTTGACAACGGGTCGCCATATCGTTCCTCGCAGCTGGCACGGACCTGCGCGGTGCTCGGCACGCACCTTGTGCACAGCAAGCCATATCAACCGGCCGGTCGGGGGAAGCAGGAACGGCTCAACCGCTACATCCGGGAGCGGTTCCTCACCGAGGCCGAAGCCGCCGGCATCAAGAGCTTCGAGCAGCTGAACGACGACTTCTCCGCCTGGGCCGAGCAGGTGGCCAACACCCGGATCCACGCCGAGACCAAGGAGGCGCCCATCGTCCGCTTCCTCAAAGACGGCCCGCCGGCGCTGCCAGCAGCTGATCTCGTGCGGGAGGCCTTCAGATGGTCGGTCACCCGCCGGGTGACCAAGACGGCCACGGTGTCGCTCTACGCCAATCGCTACGAGGTCGACCCGGGTCTTGTCGGCCGGACCGTCGAGCTGCGCTTTGACCCGGAGGATTCTGAATGTCATCGACGTCGTGCTCGCCGGCGAGGCGGTCGGCCGGGCAGTGCCGTTCCGGATCGGACGTCACGTTCATCCTTTCGTGCCACAGGCCGAGCCTCCCGCGCCAGAAGAGCAGGGTCCCGGGATCAACTACCTCGGGCTCGTCCGACTGGCCGAGGAGGAGGCCCAAGGCGGGGGTCGCATCGACTACCGGGAGCTCCGCCTTCCTGGCTTCGACGACGCCGACTCCGGTGAGGCCGCCCGATGAGCGCCCCGGCGACTCCGTGGTCGGCGCAACTCGGCTTCACCAAGACGCCGTTCTCCAAGTCGGTGCCAGCCGACAAACTCTTCGGGCGCACAGCGCATGACGAGGCGGTCGCTCGCATCCAGTACTGCATCGCCGAGTCGTCCCTCGGTGTCGTCACGGGCGAGGTCGGTGCCGGCAAGTCTGTTGCCGTCCGGGCCGCAGTCGCCGGCCTCGACAGGACCCGCTACACCGTCGTCTACATCGCCAACCCCTCCGGCGGCTGCCGTGGCCTCTACGTGGCGATCACCACCGCCCTTGGTGCGACGCCGAGGTTCCACAAGGCTGAGGCAATCCAACAGGTGGCCGACTTGCTGGCGGCCGAACAGGTCGAGCGGCACAGGAAGGTCGTCTTCCTCATCGACGAAGCGCACCTGTTGACGCCAGAACAACTCGAAGAGCTGCGGCTCTTGTCGAACGCTGACATGGATAGCACCTCGCCCTTCGCCGGGCTCCTTGTCGGTCAGCCGACACTGGCCACGCGACTACGTCAGGGTGTCTTTGCCGCCCTCGACCAACGCATCAGCGTGCGCTACGCTATCGCCGGCATGGACGTCGCCGAGTCGGTCGGCTACCTCCGGCACCACCTCGAGCTTGCCGGCCGCACCGACGAGCTCATCGCCGATGACGCCGCCACGAGGCTGCACCGCTACGCGAATGGGATCCCTCGGGCACTGAACAATGCCGCCCGGGCGGCGCTCATGGCGGCCGCGGCCGATGGGAAGGGCCTCGTCGACGACGTCTGCGCGAAGAAGGCGGTGGCCGAGCTCACCCGCGCCTGACATCGAACGGGAAACTCTCCGGCGTCGACTCGTGGGCAAGTGGCTCACCGGTCGGCGCCGGTTCGCGTCCTCACTCAGTCAGTCCTGCCGAAGCGTCCTCAGCGAGTCAGGCCAAAGCGTTGTCATTCAATGCTGCCGGCAACACCGAGATCGTGGAAGACCTTGAGACGGCATTGGCGGAGTTCGCCGAGATCGCCGCGACGCTGAGCGGAGAAGAGACCGCTCAAGGCTCCTGACGCGCCATGGATCGAAGCAGCGACGCAAGGAGTTCAGCTTGTGAATGCACGCCGAACTTTCGATAGACCGCGGAAAGGTGATTTCGGATGGTGGCGGCGCTCAAGAACATCGAGCGGGCGATATCCGCGACGCTCTCTCCGGCGATGAGCTGCGCAACGATTTCGGACTGCCGAGCCGACAGCTCGTTGCCCTCTGGAAGGCGGGCGAACGCCGGAAGCACCGAAACGGATCGGGCTGCCCGAGCTTCAACCGCACAGTTGTGAACCTGGTCGTTGAGGCTGTGTGGTCCGTTTCTTCCGTCCGGCACAGGCGGGGCTGTGCTGACCACGACTCCGAGCCGCGGCGGTTGATGCTCACAGATCGGGACGATCAAGCAATAGCGGTCTGTCCAGCGACCGGCCCCGCTTCGAAGACGAGTGAGTACGGTGACTGCGAGCTGGTGGGTCGCCGCTTGAGCAGCCGCGGCCAGGAACTCCGTCGCTGAAGACGGGTGCACCAGTCCGAGAAGAGGAAAGCCCCGAAGCTCCGCGCCCTTGGCACCGAGCAGGTGGGCGTCCGTGCTCATGTATTCGATCTGCCAGTCGTGGTCGGTCACGGCCAGTACGACTGGGGACGGCCCGAATGTAAGCAACTCGAAGCCCGTCGTCGCTCCGAGGGCAGGGGACAGTATCCAGAGACCGTAGAGTTTGCCGCCGTCCTCCACGCGGCGCCCCCAGACGTTGACGGCGACCTCCTTCCCGTCCGGTGTCACAATCCGCCGTCGCACCTGGTAGCCGTCGATCACCCTGTCGGCGATAGCCATGTACGCCGTCCGTGCCGCTTCGCGATCTCGTGGGTCGATGCGGTCCAGTACGTCTGTGCCGAGAAGGTCCGTGGCGGGTGAGCCGAAGAGCGCTGCGGCAGCATCATTTGCCGCGACGAACCTGTGAGTCCTGAGTTCGGTCAGGATGGCTGCGAGCGGCAGTCGTTCTACTGAACGGATGAAGTCGCCTGGACTCTCCCCTGCCATGGCTACACCCCCCACGCGATGGTACGACCCTGCGGCGGGAATGCCAACGTGACATTCATCTAGGTCCCCGTGACAACGGCCCATTGCGCGTGCGGGAGACTGACTGCAAGCGTCTACCGCGGGTCCTCCGCCGACTGGAAGTTACCGTCAATTTTTTGCTGCTCGGTCAACGCAGCGGGACCCGAGGCAGGCGAAAGGCGATCGTAGGCTGTGAACCGACCTGAGAGGGCGACGCCGTCACCCTCCCTTCCCGCCCTTGAGGGCGCACTGACGGTTTACGATCTTGATACGGCTGAGCATTCGGGTCGGGTCGCCTTCGCCTCGGTCGCCATGGCCCGCCACCTCGGCCTCTCGGACGAGGCGGTCCAAACCGTGTGGTGGGCAGCGGCCCTTCACGATCTCGGCAAGCTCGCCGTGCCTATCGAAGTGTTGCGCAAGGTCGGTCCTCTCGACGAGTCGGAGTGGAAGGAGATGCGCCGCCACCCGGCCGTGGGAGCCGACTTGGTGCTCTCGGCGTCTGCAAGCCTTGCTCCGATAGCGGAGGCCATCCGCGCCCACCACGAGCGGTGGGACGGCTCCGGCTACCCCGACGGTCTGATCGGTGAGGACATCCCTCTCTTGGGGCGCATCATCGCCATCGTTGACGCGTTCGACGCCATGACTCACGTGCGTTCATACCGCTCCCGGATACGCTCCGGTGCGGAGGGCGTCGCTGAGCTGCAATACCAATCCGGTAGCCAGTTTGATGCGCACCTGGTGTCCGTATTCGTCGAGCTTCACGACGACGGTCAGCTCGTGAGTAGGTGAGGTTGAGTTAGGGCTTCCCCACTGCGTCGCGCAACTCCTGAAGATCCTATAGACCTCCGAAGGCACGCCATCAGGGCGTAGCTGGCTGCGGCAACCCCCGTCTACGTCCCTCCTGAAGCGCGACCCAGGGAGGTCTCGTCGTACCCGGTACCCGTCGTAGAGGGTCACGGTGACGGCCACAACCGCCTGAGTGTCTCCGCGAACGCCGCATTGGGCCGCATGCCCGGTAGCTCTACTCGGACCCTCCCTAGCCCCGATCCTTCACGCAATCGCATGACCTGAGCCCCGAAAGACGCGAAAACGCCCTCCTGATAAGGGAAACTGACGGTGTCGAAGCCAGCAGTTCCAGAACCAGGAGGGCACTTCCGAGGTGAAGATTACCAGCGCCGTTCGTGTGAAGGTGGAAGCCGGCGGGAGCGGTGTCGTCGCCCACGTGGGGCTGCACGCACTGGGGAGCTTCGCCGACCGCTTGGGGCTCTCGGACTCGCTCTCGTCCGCCATTCGAGCAGGTACGGGACGTAGGCCCCTACACGACCGCGGCAAGGTGCTCGTGCAGGTGGCCCTCATGCTCGCCAGCGGCGGGGAGAGCTGTGCCGACATCGAGCACCTCCGCTGCGAGGCCGACCTGTTCGGCTTCGTGCCCTCGGACTCGACGGTGCACCGGAGCTTCCACGAGCTCGGCGGGCTGCTACGAAGCGATGTGGCTGGCGCCATGGCCGAGGTGCGAAGCCGCGTCTGGGAACGCTCGGCCGTGACGAAGGCCTCGGGCCCGGTGTTCCTGGACATCGATGCCACCCTCGTCGAGATCCACTCCGAGAACAAAGAGGGCACGGCTCCCACCTACAAGAGGGGCTTCGGCTTCCACCCCATCTTCTGCTTCGCCGATGCCACCGGCGAGGCCCTCTCCGGGCTGCTGAGGCCGGGCAATGCCGGTTCCAACACCGTCGCCGATCACGTCGTCGTCCTCGATGAGGCGCTCGCCCAGCTGCCGGCCTCGCTGCAGGCGGGCCACGGCGCCGGCGACGACTGCGACCTCGTGGAGCGCCCCGTCGTCGTGCGCACCGACTCGGCCGGCTCGACGGCCGGCTTTGTCGCCGCCCTCGTCGAGCGCAACATCGGCTTCATGACCGTGGCGGCCACGAGCGGCCAGATCCAGGCGGCCATCATGGACGCAGACGGCATCGAGCAGATCTGGGCGCAGGCGCTCTGCCAGGACGGCACGGCGAGAGAGGGCTCCGCCGTCTGCGAGCTCACCGATCTCGTCGAGCTCGGAGCCTGGCCCGAGGGCACCCGGCTCATCGTGCGGCGCGAGCCGCTCCACCCGGGTGCTCAGCGAAGCCTCTTCCCCTCCCTTCGAGTTCCGTTACTGGGGCTTCTACACCGACCAGGCCGGTGACCCCGTCGACCTCGACGTCATCATGCGGGCCCATGCCCACGTCGAGAACCACATCGAGCGACTGAAGGACTCCGGGCTCTGCCGCTTCCCCTTCAGCGACTTTCGAGGCCAACGCCAACTGGATGACCGCCGTGATGCTCGCCGCCGACCTCGTCAGGTGGTTCCAGCTGCTGTGCTTCGAGGGTTACTGGAAAAGCGCCCGCACGAAGGCGCTGCGCTGGGCGATCTTCCACGCGCCAGCGCGCATCGTGTCCACGGCACGACGCCGCATCGTCCGCCTCCTCGACGGCTGGCCGAGCGCCGAGGCCATCCTCACCGCCTACAAACGGCTTGAGCTCATCACCTGAGCGAGCCCGACTGCGTGCTTCGGACAGCGGGCCGACACGTCACGCCCGAACGTCGGCGATCTGACGAGGCCACCGCTCACCCGGCGCCAATGAGGCCGACAGAGGGCTCCGGACGATCCACTGAATGGCCGGTCACCGATCCTATGGCCGGAATCGGTCGTAGACGCCGACCTCTATGGGTGTCGTGAGTGATCAGGGCTAGGGCTTCGTCACCCGAGATCTCGGTTTCCATGACGCCCCTCTCGCCGTCCGTTGAGCGAAGGAAGTGCGTCGCGGGGGAGAGGTGAGCGAGGTCTGCTACGAGTTCGCGATGACCGATCCCACCTCCAGGGTGTCTGGGGCAAGACCACGTCCGCCGAGCGCCGCCGGACGCGGCCGCTCACGTCTGAGGGGTCAGGCAGAGTTCCACTCAAGTAGTTGCACACGCAACTCACCTTGGGGACGTGGACACCCGCTACTACGAAGTGCTCATGCACGGCATGGCGCCGCGGGCTCGCCTCTGTGCCCGGCAGCGGCACAACGAAGGTCAGAGGTCGCCGGCAAGCGGTGAGGCCTCCCAGTCATGGCTGGGGCGAGCCGTTGAGAGCGGCGGTGGTTCGGTGAGCGGCCGGGGCGGCGGCAGCTCCCGGCCGGTGACGACGGTGATCAGGAACTCCCCGTAACGTCGCCACCACCCCGCCAGGTCGTGCCCCTCTGCCGTGCTCACGCTCAGCGGCCCCCATCCGGCGACGGACGGTCCCCGGAAACCCACCTCGACGGATCGGGTGTCGCGGCGCAATCCGGTTCGCTGTGCCTTGAGAGCGCTCTCTTTCGCTGACCAGATGACGTTGGCGAGGACGTCGCGTGAGGCGTCGACGATCGCCCCGGCGACGGCGGCCCGTTCGTCGACGGTGAAGTAATCCCGTACGAACCTCTCCGTCCGCGGCTCCACCAACTCGAGGTCACAGCCGACGTCGCAGCCTTCGCCGAGGTCACCGGCGTCGCCCAGCACGCAGGCGGCCATGCCGGCTCGACTGGTCAACGAGATTTTGAGAGCGCTCGACGCCGCGTCGACGAGTACCTCGGGTGCCCCCCTGGCCTCACCGCTCGGGAGAGCCCTGATCTCGATCCGCCGCAGCGAGGCGGCATCTGACGACCATCCCAACAGGGCTGCGACGGCGCCCTTGGCCACCCAGCGGGTGAGGAGCCACTCGGAGCGGCGCTTCGAGAAGGTCATCGCACGGGCACGATCGCCCTCCGTCGCGGTCAGCCAGTCGAAGGTCTCGGGCAGATGGCTCATCGCCTGCGAGTGCCATACGAGCACAGGGCGAGCTTGGCACAGCCGTGACGAGGCGGCGGATCGCCAAAAGGGGTCCTACGCCTCTACTGCCGGCGCCCGGACGGACGTAGCTTGCCCACAACGGAGCGTTTGCGGTCCGAGACGGGGGCACCGGAACGGGTGGCGCGCCCCGATCGAAGAGGGAATCTCTATGACCGCTGGCCTCGATGCCGAGACGCTCGAACTGATCCTGGACTCGATCACCGAGTTCTCCGAGCGTGAGCTGCCGAGGCAGCTCCTTCTCGATCTCGACGAGCGGGACGAGTTCCCCTCGGACCTCGTCCGGCGGATGTGCGGGCACGAGCTCGGCATCCAGCTCCTGTTCATCGATACGGACTACGGCGGCATGGGAGGCGACACCCTGGACGTCTACCGGGTATGCGAGCGCCTGGCGGGCGTTGACGTCGGGCTCGCCACCGGGGTGCTCGCCACGGCGCTCGGGAGCGACCCGATCACGGTCGGGGGCACACCTGAGCAGGCCAAACGGTGGATGAGTCGCATCGCCGACGAGGGTCTGCTCATGGCCTACGCAGCGACCGAGCCTGAAGCGGGCAGCGATCTTGCTGCTCTCAGATCGGTCGCCGTCCCGCTCCTCGAGGACGGGGTCGTGACCGCTTACCGAATCTCAGGGCGCAAACAGTGGATCTCGAACGGTGGCGTCGCTGACCTCTACTCCATCCTCGCCAACGCCCCCGGTGGTCCGTCGTGGTTCGTGGTGGATCGGAACACGGCGGGACTGACGCACGGACAGCCCGAGCACAAGCACGGGATCCGTCTCAGCAACACGGCGGCGCTGTACCTCGACGACGTCGTCGTGGAGGCCGATCGACTCCTCGGGGGTGAGGAAGGCCGGGGTCTCGCACAGGCCCAACAGGTGTTCGGCTACACGCGCCTCATGGTCGCCGCCTTCGGGCTCGGCGCCGGCTGGGCAGCCCTCGACATCGCCATTTCCTACGCGGCAGGGCGCGTGCAGGCTGGCGGGCCTCTGTCCGAGAAGCAGGGCTACACGCACAAGCTGGTCGTACCTCACGCCGTCCGGCTCGAGGCCGCCCGCTCTTTCGTGGAGGAGACGGCCGGGCACATCGACGAGGGCGACAGCCCGTGCGTCACCGAGGGCGCCATCGCGAAGTACCTGGCGACCGAATTCGCCAACCAGGCCGCCGATGCCGCCATTCAGGCCCTCGGCGGGTACGGCTACACGCGCGACTTCCTCGTCGAGAAATCCGGCGCGACGTCCGCATCACGACGATCTACGAAGGCACGTCCGAGATCATGGAGATGACGATCGGACGCGACCGCTGGCAGCAGCATCTCAAAACGTCCGGACGCCACTATCACGATCGAGCCGAGGCGCTCGAGTCCCTTCAGCGGACGGATCCTTCGAGCGGAGCTGGCACGGCGGCGATCGCCCACCGGGCACTCGCCCAGATACTCGAATCCTGCCGCCAGCGCAGGCTGACGCGTCACCAGCACGTCCTTCTCCGCCTGGGCGAGCTCGAGGCCTGGACGGAGTGTGCGGCGGCGATGGCGCGGCGAGCGGCCTGTGCTGCTGCCGGCAGATTGCCGCCGAAGGCGGACCGCCGCTTCGATGCCGAAGCGCTCGCAGCCATGAGCCGCGTCTTCGCCCGGGAGGCGAGCCTGAAGGTGGTCCTCGAGGGCGCCCGCTGGCTGTACGGCGGCAGTCCCGAGCTTCAGCGGGCCCCTGCCCCGCCCATGGGGGTGGACGAGGTGCTGTCGGCGCAGTGCGGCCTCATCGAGGACATGGATCTCGTGGCCGAAGCTCTCTTTGGAGGTGTCCGATGACCGAGCCCGTTGCCATCGTGGGCCTGGGGGCCATCCTGCCCGATGCCCCGGACGTCGCCACCTTCTGGGCCAACCTGCAGGCGGCGAAGTATTCCGTGCGCGACGTCCCGCCCGACCGGTGGGATCCGGAGCTGTACTTCGATCCCGACCCGAAGGCCGCGGACCGGACGTACTCGAAGGTCGGAGGCTGGGTGCGGGACTGGGAATGGGCGCCGCTCGAGTGGCACCTCCCCATCCCGCCGAAGGTCGGCGAGGCCATGGACGACGCGCAGAAATGGGCGATCGCCTGCACGCGCGCCGCTCTCCTCGACTACGGCTGGCCCTGTCGTGCCATCGATACTGAGCGCACGGCCGTGATCGTGGGCAACGCCATGGGGGGAGAGAAGCACTACCGGACTTCCCTCCGGATTGCCACCCCGGAGCTGGTTGGCTGTCTGCGAGCAGCGCCGTCGTTCGCCGCACTGCCGGCGGCCGCCCGGGCGGCCATCGAAGGCGAGCTTCGCGGGCGGATCGGCGACCTGACCCCGGGCGTGACGGAGGACACGATGCCGGGGGAGCTGGGCAACTGCATCGCCGGGCGGGTCGCCAACATCTTCGACTTCCGCGGCCCCAACTTCGTCGTCGACGCCGCCTGCGCCTCCGCACTTGCGGCTCTCGACGCCTCCGTCGCCGGATTGTCCGCCGGTGAGTTCGACCTCGCCATCAGCGGTGGCGTCGACCGCAACATGGGGGCGACCACCTTCGTGAAGTTCTGCAAGATCGGGGCGCTCTCGGCAACCGGGACCCGCCCGTTCGACGAAGGTGCCGACGGGTTCGTCATGGGCGAAGGGGCGGCACTCTTCGTCCTCAAGCGCCTCCGCGACGCCGAGCGGGACGGTGACCGCGTCTACGCCGTCGTGCGGGGCATCGGTGGTTCCAGCGACGGCCGCGGAAAGGGGATCACGGCGCCCAACCCGGCCGGGCAAGAACTGGCCGTGACGAGGGCCTGGCGTGCCTCCGGCCTCTCGCCCGCCTCGTGCTCGATGGTCGAGGCCCACGGAACCTCCACCCGCGTCGGCGATGTCGTCGAGGTCGAGAGCCTGACGGCCGTCTTCGCCTCCGCCGGCGTGGTCCCGGGTTCCATCGCCCTCGGCTCGGTGAAGTCGAACTTCGGGCACTTGAAGGCCGCCGCCGGCGCAGCGGGTCTCTTGAAGACCGTGCTGGCGCTCCATGGCAAAGCGATCCCGCCGAGTCTCAGCTTTCGCCGGCCCAACCCGAACATCGACTGGTCGACGTCGCCCTTCCACGTCAACACCGAGCTCACCGAGTGGAAGGTTCCTGCCGACGCCGTGCGCTGCGCAGGGGTCAGCGCCTTCGGATTCGGCGGGACGAACTTCCACGCCGTCCTCGAGGAGTACATCCCCGGCCGCCTGGCGATCGACGATCATCATTTGGTCGCTGCAGGTGGACTCTCCCGAGAAGCCCTGACCGCCAGGGCGGCAGCCGTGACGTCGAAGGCGCCCCAGCGAGGGACCCTCGTCCTCGGGGCGGCTTCCGAGTCGGAGGTCGCCGGGCTTCTGCGGACGGCCCGTGACTGCGCTGTCAGCGGGACGATCCCGGCCCTGGAGGCGCCGAGCCCACAGGCGCTGGCTGCGCCGGAGCGGGTCGCCATCGACTTTGCGGACGCTGACGACCTCATCGACAAGGCGGCGAAGGCGCTCGCAGCCGTCGGGAAGGGAGCGGCTTCCTGGAAGCTGCTGCAGGGTCGGGGCATCTTCCGCGGGAGCGGAGCACCCGGCAAGGTGGCTTTCCTCTACACCGGGCAAGGTTCCCAGTACCCGAACATGCTGGCCGAGCTTCGGCGGCGAGAGCCCGTCGTGGCGGCAGTCTTCGACGAGGCGGACGAGATCATGACGCCCCTCATCGGGCGGTGCCTGTCCGAGATCATCTTCGTGGACCCGGCTTCCGAGGCGGCCGTGTCGACCGCGGAGTCCGAGCTCCGCCGGACGGAGATCACACAGCCTGCCGTCCTCGCCGTGGATATCGCCCTCACCAGGCTGCTTGCCGAGTACGGCGTTCACCCTGACCTCGTCATGGGACACAGCCTCGGCGAGTACGGAGCCCTCGTGGCGGCGGGGGGCTTGTCCTTCGCCTCCGCGCTCGAAGCCGTGAGCGCCCGCGGACGGGAGATGGCGAACCTCTCGATCGAGGACGCCGGGCTCATGGCGGCGGTGTCGGGACCGCTCGAGGAGGTCGAGGACATCGTTGCGGCCATCGACGGCAACGTCGTCGTGGCGAACGTCAATTCGACGAGGCAGTCGGTGATCGGAGGCGCCACGGCGGCCGTCATCGAGGCCGAGGAGGCGTGTCGCCGTCATGGGTTCTCCATCGCGCGGCTTCCCGTGAGCCACGCCTTCCACACCTCGATCGTGGCGCCGGCGAGCGAGCCTCTTCGTCGCACGCTCGAACGCCTGGAGATGTCAGTCCCCGTTCTCCCCATCATCTCCAACGTCACGGGGGACTTCTACCCGACGGGGCACGGGGCGGTCCCCGAGATGATCGACCTCCTGGCACGCCAGGTCGCCTCCCCGGTGCAGTTCGTCTCCGGCCTGCGACGGCTTGCCGACGCCGGTGTGGGCGTGTTCGTGGAGGTGGGACCCAAGTGGGCGCTGCGCGGGTTCGTGGCCGACGTCTTCGGCGACGACCCCCACCACGAAGGCCTCGTGAACGTCGCCACCAACCACCCGAAGGCCGGTGACGTCGTCACGTTCAACCAGGCGCTCTGCGGGCTCTTCGCGGCAGGCCTCGGTGCCAGTCGCCAGGGTGCCGGAACCTCTCCGGCCCCGGTCGCCAGCACGCCCGTGCCAAGCGCCCCGCCGACGCCGGAAGCTCGCCTCGGGGCGAGCCCCCCCGCGACGGAGCGCGAGGTGCACCCCTCTCCCGGCGGTGCCGGGTCGCAGGAGCGGGACGGCGAGCACGTCTACCTCGAGCTCGGTCACCTCTTCGCCGACTTCCTCGACCGGGGTCGTGCCGTCTACGCCGCCGCCGGCGACGTCCAGCACGCGACCACGGAAGCCGGTTCGGTGCCCGAGCCGGTGGTCATCACCGGGGCGGCTCTCGGTACACCGGGAACGCGCCACGTCTTCGACGACGCCAACCTCGGCCGGCTGCTCGCAGGCGAGCAGTTCATCGACGTCGTGCCGACTCGCATCCGCCACGAGATGCTTCAGCACCGCATCACGCGGTTGGTGAAGAGCGACGACGGCGCTGCCTTCGAGTCCATCGACAGTCCGAACGACGTCGTCAAGCTGGCAGCCCGTGCCGGTGCGTTCGATCTCGGCGCCGAGTTCGGCATCGACGCCGAGCGGGTTGCCGCCTACGGCCGTACCACCCAGCTCGCTGTCGCCGCCGGCATCGACGCCCTCCGCGACGCCGGCATCCCACTCGCCATGCGCTACCGGACGACCCACCTCGGCACCATGCTGCCGGAGCGCTGGGGACTTCCAGGGGAGCTGCGGGACAGCACGGGCGTCATCTTCGCCTCCGCCTTCCCGGGATTCGAAGAGTTCGGCGGCGAAGTGCGTGAGTTCGCTGTCGACCAGACGCGCCGGGAGGAGGTCGCGGAGCTGGAGGCGATCCGGGAGCGCCTCGCCGACGTGGGCGGCGCAGATGTCGCCCGCGAAGAGCTCGATCGTCGCCTCCACGACCTTCACAAGCTCACCGAGGACCACCCGTACCAGTTCGACCGGCGCTTTCTCTTCCGCGTGCTGTCGATGGGTCACTCACAGTTCGCCGATCTCGTCGGCGCCCGCGGTCCCAACACCCAGGTGAACGCCGCCTGTTCGAGCACGACGCAGGCAGTCGCCATCGCCCAGGACTGGATCCGGGCGGGCCGTTGCCGGCGCGTCGTCGTGCTGGCAGCGGACGACGTGACGTCGGACGGCATGCTCGGCTGGTTCGCCTCCGGCTTCCTCGCAAGCGGAGCGGCCGCCACCGACGACGACGTCGCCGAGGCGGCCCTGCCCTTCGACCGTCGTCGGCACGGGATGATCCTCGGGATGGGAGCGGCGGCACTCGTGGTGGAGTCAGCCGAATCAGCCCGCGAGCGAGGGTTGGCACCCATCTGCGAGGTCATCGGCACGGCGACGGCCAACAGCGCCTTCCACGGGACCCGACTCGACGTCGAGCACATCGGCGCCGTCATGGAGGGACTCATCGCCGGCGCCGAGACATCGGCGGGCATCCGGCGCCACGAGATGGCACCCTCGACGGTCTTCGTCTCGCACGAGACCTACACGCCCGCCCGGGGCGGCAGTGCCTCGGCCGAGATCTTTGCCCTTCGAAAGGTCTTCGGCGACGACGCCGACCGCGTGGTCATCGCCAACACGAAGGGCGTGACGGGCCACCCCATGGCCGTCGGCCTGGAGGACGTCGTGGCCGTGAAGGCGCTCGAGACCGGGATCGTCCCGCCGGTCGCCAATTACCGGGAACCGGACCCCGAGCTCGGCACGCTCAACCTGTCGCGGGGTGGCTCCTACCCGGTGGAGTTTGCTCTTCGCCTGTCGGCTGGCTTCGGCTCGCAGATCGGCATGCTCCTGCTCCGCCGGACACCGCCTCCGGACGGGCGGCGCCGATCACCCGACGAGCTCGGCTTCGGTTACCGAATCGCCGACCGGGGTCGTTTCGACGCCTGGCTGTCGGCGCTGAGCGGCAACCCAGCCCCCATCCTCGAGGAGGTCAACCGGCAGCTGCGACTCGCCGAGACAGCGGGCGAGACGATCGGGGCGCCCGGGCAGGATGCAACGACGCCCGGGCAGACCGCCACCCCGGCACATGCCGGCGCCGGTGTTCTCACCGACAAGGTGACAACCGGCGACGGAGGGCCCATCGTGGAGAGAGGGTCTGCGGAGACAGGGCCCATCCCGGAGACCACCATGGCGAAGGCGACGGCCGACGACGTCACGGACCGGGTCGTCGCCCTCGTCGCCGAGCAGACGGGTTACCCGCCCGAGATGCTGGCACCCGATCTCGACCTCGAGGCCGATCTCGGCATCGACACCGTGAAGCAGGCGGAGCTGTTTGCCCGCATCCGCGAGGAGTACGGGATCGAGCGCGACGAGGGCCTCAGGTTGCGCGACTACCCGACGTTGGCCCACGTGGTGGGTTTCGTGCGGGAGCGGGCGGCCTTGTCCTCGACGCCGCAGGCGTCACCGCCCCCCGAGTCTCCGGGCTCCCCGTCCACCGCCGACACGGCCGACGACGTCACCGACCGGGTCGTCGCCCTCGTCGCCGAGCAGACGGGTTACCCGCCCGAGATGCTGGCACCCGATCTCGACCTCGAGGCCGATCTCGGCATCGACACCGTGAAGCAGGCGGAGCTGTTTGCCCGCATCCGCGAGGAGTACGGGATCGAGCGCGACGAGGGCCTCAGGTTGCGCGACTACCCGACGTTGGCCCACGTGGTGGGTTTCGTGAGGGAGCGGGCGGCGGGCGAGTCCGGTCCGCCTGTAGTCGCCGAAGCGGTCGAGAACCCGGTCGAGCACCCGGCGGAGGCCGGAGATGAGCGAGTGCCGGGGTTTTCCCGCCGGATCCCGAGCACCGTGCTGCTACCGGAGCTGGAGCGGTGCGCTGCCACCCGCGTGGCGCTCGGGCCCTCCAGCCGCGTGCTCGTCATGGCCGACGCCGGCGGCGTGGCCGGCGCTCTCGTGTCGCGTCTCGAGCAGCTCGGCGTCGAGACGTTGCTCCTCGACGGAGCACTCGACGCTGAGGGACTGACAGCGACGCTGACGTCCTTCCGCCAGGGCGGAGAGATCACCGGTGTGTACTGGCTGCCCGCCCTCGACGACGAAGGCCCCCTCTCCGAGATCTGCCCCTCCGAGTGGCGCGAGGCCATCCGCCGGCGCGTGAAGCTGCTCGCCGTCACCATGCGGCAGCTCTACCGAGACATCGCCGGCACGGGCACGTTCCTCCTCGGAGCCACGCGCCTCGGCGGGCGCCATGGCTACGACGTCGAGGGCGCCACCGCACCGATGGGGGGTGGCGTCACCGGCTTCGCCAAGGCGTACGGCCGGGAGCGGCCAGACGCCCTCGTGAAGTGTGTCGACTTCGCTCTCGAGGCGCAGGCGAACACGGTCGGCGAGGCCCTCGTCGCCGAGACGCTGCGGGACGGCGCCAGTATCGAGGTCGGCTATGCGGGCGGACGGCGTTGGGGAGTCGGTCTCGTCGAGGAAGAGGTGACCGACGAGCGGGAGCACCCCTTGCTTGCCCCCGACAGCGTCATCGTGGTGAGCGGTGCTGCCGGCAGCATCGTGTCGGCCGTCATCGCCGACCTGGCGAGATGCGGTGGGACCTTTCATCTCCTCGATCTCGTGACCGAGCCGGACGCCGCCGATCCGGACCTGGCGCGTTACGTCACGGACCGTTCCGGGCTCAAGCGGGACCTGGCCTCCCGACTCGAGGCGTCCGGCGCGCGTGCCACGCCGGCCCTCGTCGAGCGCGAGTTGGCGCGCATCGAGCGCGCCAAAGCTGCGGCCGACGCCATGGGCGCGGTCCGGGCCGCCGGGGGTACGGTCTCCTGGCACCAGGTGGATCTCACCGACGCGGCGGCAGTTGCGGCCGTCATCGGGCGCGTACGGGGGATGCACTCGAGCATCGACCTGCTGCTCCACTGTGCCGGTGCCGAGATCAGCCACCTCCTCGATGCCAAGCCACAGGAGGAGTTCGATCGCGTCTTCGACGTGAAGTGCGACGGGTGGTACCACCTTCTCAGCGCCCTGTCCGGCATGCCGGTCGGCGCCGCCGTCGTCTTCGGATCGATCGCCGGTCGCTTCGGCAACGCCGGGCAGACCGACTACAGCGCCGCCAACGATCTCCTCTGCAAGATGACCTCGAGCCTCCGTTCTCAGCGGCCGGCGACCCGAGGGATCGCCTTCGACTGGACGGCCTGGGCCTCCATCGGGATGGCGAGCCGCGGCTCGATACCGAAGATGATGGAGCTGGCCGGAATCGAGACGCTGCCCGTCGAGGTCGGCGTGCACGCCGTCCGGCGCGAGCTCGGGGCCCGAAACGGCGGTGGGGAAGTGGTCGTCGCCGGCCGCCTCGGCACGATGGCAGCAGACGGCCGCGAGGCGGCCCGTCTCGTGCAGCCGTACGCCGCAGCGACCGGATCACCCCTCTTGGGCGGGCCGTGCCGCTGGACGCTGCAGGACGGCCTCGTCGTGGAGCCAACGCTCGACCCGGCGAAGGAACCCTTCCTGCATGATCACCGCATCGAGGGGACGGCGGTCCTTCCCGGCGCCATGGGAGTGGAGGCGTTCGCCGAGATCGCCGTGGCAGCCGGTCAGGGCCTGCGCGTGCTCGGGCTCGACGACGTCTCGTTCATCGCCCCCGTCAAGTTCTTCCGGGACGAAGCCCGGCGCCTCGAGATCCTCGGGCGGCCGCGCTGGTGCGACGACGAGATCATCGCCGACTGCCGCCTCATGAGCCGCCGTTCGCTCGCCGACGGGTCCGAGCAGACGGTCACACATTTCAGCGGTGCCGTCCGACTTGGTGCCGCTTCGGCATCTCCGCTCTCCGTACCCCCCGTCGGGGAGGCAGCCGGATCGCGCGTGGACCGAGCCGCCATCTACGCCGTCTATTTCCACGGGCCTGCCTATCAGGTGCTCGACTCCGCCTGGAGATGGGGTGACTCCGTCGTCGGGCGGCTTGCCGACGGACTGCCGGTCGACCACACCTCGACGGCGGGTTCCTTCGTCACCGAACCGAGGCTGCTCGAGCTGTGCTTCCAGACGGCCGGCGTCGTCGAGCTCGGGAGGACGGGACGCCTCGGGCTGCCGCTTCGGGTCGGCCGAATCCGCTTCCACCCAGTGGAGGAGCCGGAGGGCCCGTGGTACGCAGTCGTGACGGTGCGTCCCGGCGGAGGCGGCACGGACGCCAGCGTCCTCGATTCCTCGGGCCGGGTGCGCCTCACCGTCGAAGGATATGAGACGGTCGCCTTGCCGGTCCCCGTCGACCCCAGCCTCGTGGAGGCCTTCCGAGTAGCGACGCCGTGACGGCGCCAGGCATCGGGGGGATGCGCCGAATCGGCATCGTGAACGCCGGCTACGGAGCCCTCCGGCTGCTGCAGGCGGCCCAGGAGTACCGGCTCGAGCATCACCGCGATCTCGATGTGGTGGCCCTCTACAGCGGGCACGAGGCGGCGAACTTCTGGGTTCGGGAGTCCGACGATGCAGTTCTCGTGCCGGCGGGGCCAAGGGGGCTCGAGAAGGCGATGGCGACGGCCGCTGTGGACGCCATATGGTCGGTGAGCGGGCCGACCACGGGGTTGTCAACCGCCTCGCACCAGCTGCGCGCCATTACCTGGCTGGGAGCCGCCGGGGAGGAAGCCGCCGCCCTCCACCCGTGCCGGCAGGCCGTTCCCGGCGGCCGCCAGTGCGACGTGCAGGCGGTCATCGATCGCGACGGCAGCGTTCGCGTCGTCGGCGTCTGTGAGTACGGCACCCTGATCGAGACGGCACTCGTCGACGGCCCGACGACTCGGCGGCTGCAGGAGGGCGCGAGGCGCGTACTCGACGGAGCTGCCGGACCGGGGATGTGCAGTGTGACCTTCGGCCTCGAGAACGAGGGCGTATGGTCGGTCGTCGGCGTACGTCCCGGCCTCGTCGCCGGGCATGGCGCCATCGAGATGACAACAGGGCTCGACCTCGTGAAGCTGCAGCTCGAGATGGCGGACGGCACCGAGTTCCGTGAGCCTCGAGCGGAGGTCGGTGGGCATGCCATCGCCGTTCGCCTGCTCGCCGAGGAGGCAGGCGGCCACCCGCTCGCCACAGGACGCATCGCCCTCTTGCGGTTCCCTGGCGGGCCAGGCGTGCGCGTCGACCGGTGCGTGGCAGAGGGCGACCGTCTCATGCGAGAAGGTCTCTGGACGATCGCCACCATTACTGCCTGGGGCCGCCACCGGGCTGAGGCGGAGGCACGGATGCGCCGGGCGCTCTCCGAGACGGTCGTGGTCATCGACGGGGGCGTCTCGAACCGTGGGTCGCTCCTGACCCAGCTCACCCGCTCGGCTGCGCCACCGGTCCGCCGGCGCTCGCCGGCAGCCTCGCGGCGGGTGACCGACGCCTCCGTCATTGCCCTGCTGGCCGGCGCCGTCGCCGGGTATGACGCCGATCTCGCGGGCGACCACGCCAGCTTCTTCGCCTGGTCGAGACGGGGGCGGCCGCAGGCGTCGAGCGAGCCATGGCGTCGAGTGGAGCTGGCCGGCGGCGCTTGCCGGTACGTGCTCGACGTCTCCCGGACCGGCCCCACCACATACCGGGTGAGCACCGGCGCGGAGCACGTGGATCTCGACGTGTGCCGTGTGGCCCCCTTCGAGAGCCGGATCGCCTTGGAGGACCACTGCTACCGCGTCGTGTCGTCGGCGACCGGCTCCCATCACGAGATCGAGGTCGACGGTCGCGCCTACCACTTCACCCGAGACGACGGCCGGCTCGTTCGCACCCCGAGGGCGGGCGTTGTCGTTTCCGTGTCCGTTCGCCCGAACGACGAGATCGTGGCCGGTGATCCCGTCGCCGTCGTGGAGAGCATGAAGCTCGAAGCGGTCGTCTGCGCCGGCGCCTCCGGCCGCGTCCGTGAGGTCCTTGCCGGCCCCAACGTGCAGGTCCCGGCCGGAGCGGCCATCATCCGGCTGGAGCCGTCGACGGCGCCGGCCGCGATACCGGCGAGCCAACTCGAGCTTCCCTCTCCTCGGCAACCTCGCGCTCGGCGATCCCTCTCCCGCCGCCGGGAGGCCAACCTCCTCACCCTCAGCAACCTCGTCCTCGGCTTCGACGTCGACCCGGCAGAGGTGCTCAGCGCCCGCGAGGACGAGGCTGCCCTTTCCCGGGACCTCGGAAGCGACAGCGCCACGCTGCGGGCGGAGATCGCCCTCGTGCGGCTCTTCGCCGACCTCCGGGTGCTGTTCCTCAGCCGGCACGACACCGATGCCGGCGAGCTCCTCGTCCGCAGCCCGCAGGAGCACTTCTTCGCCTATCTGCGCTCGCTCGACCCGGCACGGGAGGGTCTCCCGGAGACGTTCGTGGCCGATCTGCGTCGCGCCGTCGCCCACTACGGCGTGCACTCGCTCGAGCCGACATATCCGCTCCAGGACGCCCTCTTCCGGATCTTCCAGTCGCAGCTGCGCGTGGCGTCGCAGGTCCCGATCATCATGGGCATCCTGGAGGGTTGGATGGGCAGTGGCCATCCCACGAAGGCGAACCGCCGTGCGCTCGAGGAGTGCCTCGACCATCTCGAGGCGGCGACCGCCCACCGGTTCCCTGTGATCGCCGATCTCGCCCGAGAGGCCCGGTTCCACGTCTTCGACGGCCCGACGTTGGCGCGGTCGCGCCTCGCCGAGTACGTCGCCATGGATGACCGGCTCGACGCCCTTGCCGGCGGTGCGCCCTCGCCGGAACGGGAGGAGCACGTGGCCGCTCTCGTCGCTTGCCCGTTCCCGCTTGCCCCCGTGCTGCTCGGCCGGATGGCCGCGGCGACGGACGCGGACCGGCTGGTCGCCCTCGAGATCATCACCCGTCGCTACTACCGCATGCGCTCCCTCATCGACGTTACGAATCAGGGCCGGGCGGCGCCCATGCTCCGCGCCCGCTACGTGTCAGGCGAGGGCGATCCGGTTCGCCTCGTGGCGAGCTCGGGGCCTTGGGAAGACCTTCATGGCCTCGTGGCCGGGGTCAAGGAAGCGGCCAGGCAGGCCGGTGCCGAGACCGTCGTCGCCGATCTCTACTGCTGGCGTCGCGCCGCCGGCGGCGGGGCCGAGGACCTGGTGGGGCACTGCCGGGACAGCCTCGATGAGGCCGCCCTCCCTGCCAATCTGAAGCGCATGACGATCGTCATCGGCGGCCCTGGCGGGTCCACCCGTATGAGCTCGATGCACCACTTCACGTTCCGGCCCGGCGAGGACGGTGTCGCCGAGGACGAATTCCTGCGGGGCCTGCACCCGATGATGGCCGCCCGTCTGCGGCTCTCACGGTTGCGCAACTTCCACCTCGAGCGCCTCCCGGCCGCCGACGACGTGTACCTCTTCCGCGGCACGGCGTGGGTGAATCCGGATGATGAGCGGCTGTTCGCTCTCGCCGAGGTCCGCGACCTTTCGGCCACCCGAGACGAGCAGGGACGTATCGTCGGCCTGCCGGAGCTGGAGCGGGTGCTCTTCGAGGCCCTGGCTGGTATCCGCAGCTTTCAGGCGCACCGTCCAGCGGACCGCCGTCTGCACTGGAACCGGGTGATCCTGCACGTCTGGCCGCCGCTCCTGCTCGACCACGAGGACATTCTCCGCGTCGCCCGCCGCCTGGCGCCGGTGACGGCGGGCCTCGGCCTCGAGCGCATCGTGGTCCGATGTCGCCGGCCGGATGCCACTTCGGGGGAGCTGCGGGAGCGAGTCCTGCGGCTCATGAGCCCGGCGGCAACCGGGTTCGTCCTCATGGAGGGCGACCCGCCCACTGAGCCGTTGCCACCGATCGACGACTACACGCGGCGCGTCGTGCAGGCGCGCCGTCGTGGGCTCACGCATCCCAACGAGCTCATCGAGACCCTGAGCGCCCCGCGGGCAGGCGGCCGCACCGACATCCTCGGCGGAAGCTTCACGGAGTACGAGCTGGAGGGTGGCCGGCTCGCACCCGTCTCGCGGCCGCATGGCCAGAATGGGTCAGGCATCGTCGTTGGCCTCATCAGCAACCGCACGGAGGTCTATCCGGACGGCATGCACCGTGTCGCCCTGTTCGGGGATCCCGACGCGGGCCCTCGGCTCCCTGTCCGAGCCCGAGTGCCGCCGCATCATCGCCGCCCTCGATCTCGCCGGCGACCTGGGTGTACCGGTCGACTGGTTCGCGTTGTCCGCCGGGGCGAAGATCGCCATGGACAGCGGCACCGAGAGCATGGACTGGATCGCCGCCGTCCTCCGGCGGATCGTCGAGTTCACCCAAGACGGCGGAGAGGTCAACGTCGTCGTGACGGGCATCAACGTCGGTGCACAGCCCTACTGGAACGCCGAGGCGACGATGCTCATGCACACCCGCGGCATCCTCGTCATGACGCCCGACTCGGCCATGGTGCTCACGGGCAAACAGGCCCTTGACTACTCGGGAGGTGTCTCAGCCGACGACAACCTCGGTATCGGCGGCTACGAGCGCGTCATGGGGCCGAACGGCCAGGCTCAGTACTGGGCACCCGACCTCGGGCAGGCAGTCGGCATCCTGCTGGCGCACCACACCCACAGCTATGTGGTGCCGGGGGAGCGGTTCCCACGACGAGCGCCCACGAGCGACCCGATCGACCGTGACGTGACCGACTTCCCTCATCGCCTCGAGGGGAGCGCCTTCCGCAACGTCGGCGACATCTTCCACGACCGGACGAACCCGGACCGCAAGCTCGCCTTCGACATCAGAACCGTCATGAGGTCCGTGACAGACCAGGACCACGAACCGCTGGAGCGCTGGCCCTCGATGAGCGACGGCGACACGGCCGTCATTTGGGACGCCCACCTGGGCGGCTACCCCATCGGCCTCATCGGCATCGAGTCGCGGCCGCTCCCCCGGCACGGCCACGTACCGGCCGACGGACCCGACACATGGTCGTCGGGCACACTCTTCCCCCTCTCGGCGAAGAAGGTCGCCCGCGCCGTGAATGCCGTCAGCGGGAACCGGCCGCTCGTCGTGCTCGCCAACCTGACGGGCTTCGACGGCTCGCCGGACTCGCTGCGTTCGCTGCAGCTCGAGTACGGCGCCGAGATCGGCCGGGCCGTCGTGAACTTCAGAGGGCCAATCGTCTTCTGTGTCATCTCCCGATACCACGGCGGAGCCTTCGTCGTGTTCTCGCAACGGCTCAACGACGGGCTCGAGACGATCGCCATCGAAGGTGCTCGGGCCTCCGTGATCGGAGGCGCCCCGGCGGCCGCCGTCGTCTTCACGTCCGAGGTCAACGAGCGGACGCGGCGCGATGCCCGCCTGGTCGACCTCGAAACCCGGCTTGCGGCCGCCGAGGGCGCCGAACGCGCTCGCCTTCGTTCCGACCTCGCCGCCCTCACGGCCGTCGTCCGTGCCGAGAAGATGCACGACGTCGCCACGGAGTTCGAACGCGTGCACACCGTCGGCCGTGCCCTCGAGGTCGGCTCGGTTCGCGGCATCATCGCTCCCCAGCGCATGCGGACCGCCCTCGTCGAGGCGGTCGAGCGCGGCATGCAGCGGGAGATGGACCTCATTGCCTCGGGCGGCCGGACGAGCGCGGGCGTGGCGCCCGAATTCGTGGGGGCGGCTCAGCCGTAGCGGTACTGGACGCCGAGGCCACCCCTCGGGTAGTGCCAGGAGATGGCCTCCGGAGGGCAGGCGATGACGCAGGTGCCGCATTCCAGGCAGGCTGCGAAATCGGCCACGACGCGGCCGTCGTGCTCCCGGTAGACCTCGGCAGGGCAGATCGTGAGGCAGGGTCGCAGGGTGCAGCTCACCTCGCAGATCTCGTTGTCGACGGAGATGTGGGGATGCCCCTCGTCGAGCTCGAAGCGGTTGAGAGCGAGCAGCCCGGTAACGGATGGGACGTTCACAGCGCCCTCGTCGCCGCCAGGGCGTCGCTCGCGAGACCTGACTTCTTCAGGCCGCTCGCCTTCATGGCGTGCCGTGCCGTCGTCGAGAGATGGTCACGGGGCGAGCCGTCGTTGTGGAAGACGTCATGGAGGAACATCGTGAGGAACTGCGGGTAGGTGCTGTAGAGGCGGTGCCGGTCGAGGAACCGGGGGGCGCGCGCAAAGGTCCGTAAGTCCTGCATCACGAAGCACTCTTCGAGGCGCTTTCCGTACCCACGGAGCACGGCTGCCGAGCAATCCCCGGCAGCTCGTGCCTCGATGACGGTGTCGGCGGCGCAGATGCCCGATCCGATGGCGAGGTCCATTCCCCGCACGACGAGCCCATTGTTGACGGCGAAGCCCGCCGCATCCCCTGTGACGAGAATGCCGTCCCCGAAGAGCCTGCCCGTCATGGCGGTACCGCCCTCGGGGACGAGATGGGCTCCGTACTCGACGAGCTCGCCGTCGCGGACGAGGCGTTGCACGAGCGGGTGGCCGAGGAATTCTTGCAGGAGGCCGGACGACTTCGTGCCGCTCGCGACGAGCTCGTCGACCCTGACGACGACGCCGACGGAGAGGGATTCGAGGTTCGTGTACACGAAGCCACCGCCGGCGAGCCCCTTGGTCACCTCGCCTACGAACGAACAGGCGGCTCCTTCGGCGTCGACGAGGGCGAAGCGATCTTCGATGGTCTCGCGAGGGAGCCGTACGACGCCTTTCATCCCGACAGCCACGTCGCGGGCGCGGTTGCGGGGGCGGAGCCCGGCCGCCTGTGCGAGAAAGGAGTTGGCGCCGTCCGCCACCACGACGACATGGGCCCGCAGGCTCTCTTCGCCGGCCTGCACTCCGACGACGGCTCCACCCTCGAGAATGGGGCTGTCGATGCGGATGCCCGGCATCAGCAGGGCCCCCGCCCGCTCGGCGGTGGCGGCGAACCAGGCGTCGAACTTGGCGCGCAAGACGGTGAAGGCGTTGTACGGCGGCGACCCGAGCGAGCTCGAGCGGTAGTCGAGCGAGCAGCTGGAGTCCCCGGTGAGGAAGGTCGTCGAGTGGCGGGTCACCGCCCGCTCGACGGGGGCGTCCATGAAGAATCCGGGCAGGAGGTCGTTGAGGACGGCGCTGTACAGGACGCCGCCGCTCATGTTCTTGCTGCCCGGCGTCGCCCCCCGCTCGATGAGGGCGACCGACAAGGAGGCCTTGGCCAGCCGGTACGCGGTGGCGCAGCCCGCCGGCCCGGCGCCCACGACGATGGCGTCGAAGATCTCTTCGTCGTTGCTCATCGTGAGTGCAGGGCGGCGACGAGGGCTGGCAGCACGTCGGTAAGGTCCCCGACGACGCCGTAGTCGGCCTGCGCGAACACGGGGGCCGCCTTGTCGTTGTTGATGGCGACGATCATCTTGGCTCCCTCTACGCCGATCATGTGCTGGACCTGGCCCGAGACGCCGACGGCAACATAGAGCTCCGGCGCCAGCTGCAGGCCGGACACGCCCAGATACCGGTCACGGGGAAGCCAGTGCAGCTCTTCGGCCACCGGACGCGTGCAAGCGATCTCGCCCCCGAGGGCATGTGCCAGCTGCTCGAGGAGCTCGAGGTTGTCCGCCTTCGAGACTCCACGGCCAGCACCGACGACGGTGCGCGCCGTGGCGAGCCGGCCGGACGCCGACGCCTCTGAACGACGTGCGACGAGGTGGACCGGCGACTCCGGCGGCAGCCCTGTCGCCTCGACGACCTCGGTGGCGACCGGCGACGGGAGAGCGTCGGTCGAGAAGGCGCCCGGGACGACGGCGACCACAGCGACCGCCGAGAGCACCTGCTCGGTGCGCACCGCAGCCCCGCCGTAGTGGGGGCGCGTCACGGTCAGGACGCCCTCGTCGCTGACCAGCGCGGTCACGTCGGTGAGCGCGCTCGTTCCGAGGTGCCCGGCCACGAGACCCGTGAGGAGCCGGTGGCGGGGCGACGACGGCAGGAGCACGATCGAGGGTGCATCAGCGGCCGCCAGCTCGGCGATCGGCGAGGCGTACTCAGCGAGGCCGAGAGCGTCTCCGGGCGGGCCGAGCCAGCGGGTCTCGGCGACGCCCAGAGAAGCCACGCCCTCGGCGACGTCGCGCTCAGCAATGACGAGGGCGACCGGCGTCGCTCCGGCCAGGCGGGCGGCCCCGAGGAGAGACGGGGCATCGCCTGTGGCATCCACCACCACCCAGGCGGTCAGGGGTGCCGTCACGCCCCCGCCCTCATACGAGACCCTCCTGACGCAACGCTCGCGCCAGTTGCCCGGCCGTCTCCGCCGCCGGCCCTTCGAAGAGCACTTGCCGCCGAATGGCGGCCCTCCAGCCCACGGTGGACACCGTGCGGGATGATCGATCGACGGTGGCGGCCGGGTCGAGGTCGTCGAGAGACCAGGCCGTCGTCGGACGCTTGGAGGCCGCCAGGATGTCCCGCATGCCGGGGATGCGGGGAAGCGCGGCGTCCGCCGTCACCGAGACGACGGCGGGGCCGGCGAGATCCAGGGTGAAGATCTCGTCTCCGAGGCGCCGCTCGAGCCGCCATCTGCCGGCGTCCCGGGCGACGGCGGCGATCTCGTCGAGGCACGGCCACCCGAGCCGGACGGCCACCTGCGCCCCGACCTGTTGGGTGTAGTAGTCAACGGAGCCGGCACCGCAGACGACAAGATCGACACCCCCGATCTTCTCGACGGCTGCGGCGAGGACGCACGCTGTCTGGCGGGCGTCGGCGTCCTCCAGGCGGTCGTCCGCCACGACGTAGAGAACGTCCGGCCCGCGGGAGAGGATCGCCTTCTGGGCCATGGCTGACGCCACGGCGGCAGGGCCGGCGGTCACCGCAACGACGCCTCCTGCCTCGCAGCCGAGTGTCACGGCGACCTCGATAGCGACGCGGTCGTACTCGCTCACGCTCCACTGGGCCCGTTCGAGCGAGATCGAGCCGTCGCCTCCGACCTCGAGGTCGGCAGGATCCGGGCACCATTTGCACAGGGCGGCAACGGTCACGAGTGTCCTCTTCGGCGGCTGTGGGAGCCGTCGGCTCCATCGTGTTCGGCTCGTTTCACCCTGAGCCGGAACTCACCTCCCTGCTAGAGCCGAAGGTCCTGACTTCGCCCGACCAGCGTCGTGGCATCCTGGAGCACCTGCGGAGGAGGTCCTCGAAGCCGGACCTGAGCGCGCTCGTCAGGTGAGAGCGCAGCTTGGCGGCGGCGAATCGGCGGCGCACTGCTGACTTTCGCCTCTATCGACGCCCAGGTGGCCTCTCTATCTTGAACCGAGAGAGCGGCGTGGCCGCAAAGAGGAGGGGCACCATGCAACGCAGAGTCTTGGACGTTCTCGTGAGTGCCGTCGGGGCGGTCGTCGTCGTCGTCCTCGTGGTCGCAGGATCGCTGCTGATGTGGGGATACAGCTTCGCTAACAGCAACGTCCACAGTCAGCTCGCCGAGCAGAAGATCGTCTTCCCGACGAGGGCCGAGCTGGCGACGGCGAAGAACCCGTCGCCCGGAGGGTTCTCGGAGATAACTCCCGCCATGTTGCCCTACCTGGAGCCCTACGCGGGTCAAGCGCTCACGACAGGCGCCCAGGCGGAGGCGTACGCCGATCACTTCATCGGCATCCACCTGCAGGAACTCGGTGGCGGCCTGACCTATAGCCAGCTGAGTGCTGCCGCCCGGGCGCTCCCTCCCGGGTCGGCGGCCGCCGCCAAGGCGGAAGCGACCGTGACGACCGTCTTTCAGGGGACGACGCTGCGGGGTCTCCTCCTCGAGGCGTACGGATACTGGACCTTCGGGCAGATCGCCTTCTGGGGAGGGATCGCCGCCTTCATCCTCGCCGGCCTGATGGCGATCCTCGCCGGCCTCGGGTTCTGGCACTCGCGGCGATCCTCGGCCGAAGCAACGATTCTGACGATCGAAGCACCGATAGCGCCGAAGGCGGAGCAGCTCGTCGACGCCTGAAGCAGCCGTGAGCTTCGTTCGGCTCAGGCGGCGGTCCCGGGCACTACCTGCTCGATGAGCCCGGGGTCGTCGCTGCGGTCAGGGTCTGTGAGATCGTGGCCCCTCGTCGCCGAGCGAGCCACAGACCTGCGACCTTGGCGGTAGTGCGGGCGATGGGTGTGGAATCGAGCTAGAGATCGGGAGCGCCGATCCTGGGAAGGAACCGGTCGCACGATGAGTACCTCGCCGGGCGACAGGCGTCCTGATTGGATGGCTCGAGCGGCCTGCTATGGCGGTTCAACAACCCGAATCTCGACTTCATCTTCACCGACTTTGGCGGCGGCAATGGTGCGATGGCGGGACGACGGCAAGACCGTCCTGGTCACCTGCGTGCAGGCCGAACGGCGTACACTGGCAGTGGCGGCTGCCTGTCTGGCCGAGAGGCTGCACATTCCCCGGCGAAGAGGTGCTGCAACGGGTTCGAGGGCAGCTACCGGGGATGAGGACGAACGCGGCGGTCACGGCGACGCTTCGGCGGCTCACCGTGACCATCGACATTCGGTAGGAGCCACGACCCCACCTCCCGGGGTCGATCTTGAGGAGAAAGTAGACGGGCGTCGCTATGCATGCAGGTTCGCCCGCTTCTGGACGTGGAACACTGGTGCGGTCTTCGGCCTGTGTCAGGTGGTCGGGACACTTGACGCGCTCGCCGAGAGTGCGGTCGTCGTGCGCGGCCTGAAGGGCAGGATGACCATGGTGTTGAGGATGGCGCCATGGGAACCAACTGCTGTGGGATGCGGGCGGAGCCGTGTTCGCCGTCTCGACAGTCATGAGAGCGTGCCTTTCTCGATACTTAGAACTTGCACATTCTCACTTACCGGCAGGATGCGTGAACGCCGCCGTCGAGGAGCACGACCGACGCCGATGCCTTGTGCCATCTTGATGACGTTCTCGTCTGAGCTATTCGATGCCCCCTACGTCTGACGTGTGAGTGTCACGATGCCGCTTCCGGGCCGACAAATCTCTCCCTCATGAGACCCGCTCGTCATCCTTTCCTCGAAGGCACCCGAATACAGAACGGCAGAACCAGCGGTGCCATCGGTGCGAAGCACGACGTGCATCTCTAACACCATCCCCTTACTGAGGACATCGGCCGTGATAAGGCTTTTCGTTACGTTGATCTGCGTGCTCGGCACAGAGGTGCCGTCGTCGATAACTGGTCCTCTAATGTCGGGAATGACGTTCTCCCCGGTCGGATTTTGAGGGGTTCCCAGCGAGGTTTGGCAAATGGCGGCATTGGCCGACCACCCGACTGTCATCTCGCCCACCTTGCCAGTTTTCGGCGTGTAGGTGACCTTCACGGTGCTCAGGCACCCGGTGCCTGTGAACTTCCACGTCCCCGTCGTTCTCGCGACGGCGCCGGAGGCACCGCCCACACCAGCGCCGCAGGCCATGAAGTCGACGTTCCTGACGGAGGAGGTCTTCACATCGACGGAACGATGGTCCGGGTCGAACGTCCAGCCGGGGACGTCAGGGGTCACCCGATACGAACCCTTGCTGACGAGGACGAGGTACCTGCCCTTGTCATCGGTGGTGGCTGTCGCCTTGGTGGGTCCCTCCACGCTGACGTTCACGTCGGCCACTGGCAACCCCTCATCGGGCGTGCAGGAGGATTTGCAACCAAGGGTCACCTCGCCGCTGATGGCGTACTTCGTGGTGATCCCCCAGCCTCCCCAGCCATCCAGCTTCACCGGCGCACCGCAGGGACCACCTCCCCCGCCACCCCCGACCTGCCAGGCGTAATAGCCCTTCGGCACCTTGTAGGTGATGTCGCCGAAGCCGGTGGTGTGACCTGCGGCGGTCCCCGGCCCAGTGCCGGTGATGCCGTTGACGGGCTGCTCCCACCATCTCGTGCCTAACCCGATCGTCGAGTACACGACGGCCGCGATCGGGCCGATCCTCTTCGGGTCGGCGACCTGCACGATCGTGAGTTCGTCGCAACCGGCGTCAGAAGACTTGGCGAGCGTGAACACGCTTGTCGGCAGCGTTACGCAATGCTCCCCACGCTTGAGGTAGGTGGTGGTCGGACCCCCGTCCCCGAAGACGGCGACCTTCGTGCCCGACGTTGGCTCGTGGTAGATCGGGCAGCCATGGCGATCGAGCGTCGTGTATCCGGTGGGCGGCGACGTCTTGGGGACCGCTGCTACCGACGCCGTTGCCGGAACATCCTGGACACTGACCTGCCCGACGACCGCCATCGTGACGGTGGCGACAAAGGCTGCCAAGCAGGCTGGGACTCTCGCTCGTCGCATCGTTCTTCTCCCCCTTTCTTAGGCGCCCGTGGGCGTCGCCCTTCCTTTCGCCGCAGTGTGCGCCTTCTCCGTCACTCGGACGTCACTCGGGCGACTCTAGGAGCGGCCACCGGCTCCCGCCAGGGGTTTGGTGCCACCGGAAGATGGTTGGGACAACCTGCCACAACGCCCTCGCGGGCAGGAGGGCTGGCAAGTGTCGCCATCGCCGTCGTCCCGGTGATGTGGACGGACTCCCTCTAGGCGCCCTTGCCGAGCGGGCAGGCAAGGACCTGGGTAACCACGTTCTGGAGCAGGTCGGGTGCCACAGCGCACAGGCACCCCGCAGCATGGCTGCCACGTTGCACGGCGAGACCCTGAGGGCTACCTCTGGCGTCAGGTCCCAGCTCCGCCATGGCTCGACAAGTCACCGCGCACGAGTGCGTCGGCTACTCCGACCTCCTCGTGCCAGAAGCGGTTGACGTAGGTTCTCGGGGGGACGTTGAGCTTGCTCCACAAACCCCCCGACACCGGGCCGAGCATCGTCGCCCGAGGCAGCGTGTCGCGGATGCCTGTGGGGGTTCGAGAGTTCCGAGACCCGGCATCGAGCACGACGATCGATCGGTTGGTCACCGCGATCACGACACCTCGATTGAAGGCGACAAGGAAGAGCGTGAGGAATCCGAACAAGGGATTCACCCCGACTTGGGCCGGAAAGATCGCTTGAATTTGCTCCCCGTCCTCCAGGAAGTCCTGCGTCCGATCGATCAGCCGCTGGCGAGCCTGCGCTTTTCGTTGCGCCTTCCGTGCCTCGCGTGCGTCCCGTTTCTGCCTCTTCGCGTCATTCCCACTCGCTCGTCGCATGCTCTTGTCCCCTTGCTCAGGCGCCTGTCGCGTCGAACCCTCCTGTGGATGAAGTATCGGCCCCGTCCGTCACTCCAACGTCACTCGCAAGCGATCTGGCGGGTTCTTGGGCGGCAATCGTCTGGCAATGCGCCTCCCGACGTGTAGGTCGGCACCATTCGTCGCCTAGGCGAGAGGCCTATCCGCTCGCGCTGTCGGCGTCGTGACCATCGGCCGGCGGGCCGCTGTCAGCAGCGTCGAGGAATGAGTCGGCCTTGTCCACCTCGAACCGCCAAACCGACGAGATCCAGGTGGGCTCGTCAAGCGCGACGCGGGCGAAGGCGCGCTTCAGGGGACTGGTTCGTGCCGGGCCAAGCCGTGTCGCTCGCGGAAGACGCTTGGCGATCGAAGTCGGCTCGTAGCGCCGTCGGGCGTTGAGGACCACCACTGCCCGGTTGGTTGCGGCGACGATGACCTTGCTATCCAGCGTCGAAAAGGCACCCGCCCAGATGCTGCCGCCCGGATTGAGACCGACCTTGGCAGGGAAGATCGCCTGTATCTCCTCACCCTTCTTCAGCAAAGGTTGGGTGCGCTCCCGCAAGAGGCTGCACCTGTCCTCGACCATCTTGGCCGTCCTTACGGGCAGCGGACGCTCAGGGTCGTACGGAGACACGGCGCGGGAGCGTAGCAGCGCCGCTGTGAAGCGCTGCAACGACAGCGCTGCCATCAAGACAGGGGGGACTTGTAGCTTCAGCTCAGGTGCATCACGTACCTTGCCGGCCACTCGTGGCACTGAGACGTGGTCTCAGAACTCAGCCGGCAAGCACCTGTTCGCGCAGGATGTCGGCGTGTCCGCAGTGGTGGGCCAGCTCTCGGAGAACCTGCAGGTACACCCAGCGAAGCGTGCGCGGCCCGGCCCGGTGGCCGGTCACCACGGCATCCAGGGGCAGGTCTGCAACCGCTGTCCGGGCCGTCGTGCAGGCTTCCCGGTGGGCTGCCGTGACCGAGGCGACGGTGTCGTCGTCGGTGAGCTGGAAGGACTCCTCCGGAGTCTGTAGGAGGCCCAGCTCCCGACGGGACGTGCCGCCGACGCACTCCTCGAACCACACCCGCTGCATCCACGTGACGTGCTTGAGCAGGCCGAGCAACGTCGTGGTGGACGGGACGAGGTGGCGACGGGCCTGCTCCTCGTCGAGGGAGTCGAGGGTCGCCTCGAGGGCGCTGCGGTACTCCTCGACGAAGGCGTCGAGCTGGGTGCGTTCGTCGTCCAGCGGCACGTCGAACGGACCCATCAGCGCCTCCCAGCAGTTGGCAGACCGAGACCCACAGCAGCTGGTGCGAGCAGCGGCCCACGGCGGCGCTGACGATCCTGCTGTCAGGACTCTCGTTGCACAAGTCGGCGACGGTTGATCAGTGCGCAGCCCACGGTGGGCAGCGGCGCACGGCAAGGACAGCTACCGCTGGAGCAGAAGGGTCCGTCCACCAGCTTCTGTGTGCTCGTGACGGCGTGCCTCTCGTGAAGGAGGGCGGTTAGGCTCGTCACCGTGCCTGCGAAGAAGAAGCCAGGGCAGAAGAAGACCAAGAAGGTCAGCGACGATCCGACTCGCCAGACGAAGCGGGGATCGTCGGGGGGCAAGGGGCGATAAGTCTCTGACGTGCTCTCGGAGCGGAAGCTCTCGACATCGGGAGCGACGCTCACGGCCGGTCGTGCCCGCACCGGCTCGGCTCCCTGCTCGCCCACGGTTCCAGGTCGCCCGTCGGGTTCCCCGCGAAACGACGGGGGATACGCGAGTCGCCCCGTCCAAGGCTTTCTAGGACATGGGAAGAGCACGGGGGTTCAGAGCACGGGGGTTCGTGGCGGCGGCTCTGGTCACCGGTTCCGTCTTGTTGGCAGGTTGCGGTCTTGCGACTCCCAAGACAGACGTGGCCCCTCGCCGTGACCCCCACGACGTCTCCGTGCTCACGCCGGGGAGCAGGGAGTCCGGCACGAGACAGCCAACCGATCGGCAGGTGGCGATCGCCGATGCCCGGCACCTGCTCGCGCTCGCACAGTCGCCGAGGGGTGCGACGCCGCTGTCAACGACACCGCCCAAGGGCACGACGACGATCATGCGTCAACCGCCCAGCTACCCCGGCACCCCGTACCTGATCGACTTGGCGAGATACTGCCTCGTCCCGGCCGCTCCGAGCGCGGCTCTGGCGTGGTTCCTCCGGCACGCGCCGGCCGGCTCCGCACTGGCGGGGTCGAGCCGGGCGTCCGGCCCCTCCCCAACAGATGACGACGCCTCGCAGGTCTTCGGATGGCCGTCCACACACTCTTTGAATTCGCGACAGCTGATCGTCACGGCGCAGGCATCCGGCAGGCGGACGCTCCTACGGTTCGACTCCCAGGTCGTGTACTGGCCTGACCTGCCCGCGGCCGAGCACATCCCGAAAGGCGTCGACCGCATCGTGCTCACGGTCACCACGGCCTCCGGCAACATGAAGGTCACGACGCACACGCGGACGTTCGTCATCTCCGACCCCAGCGAGATCGCAGCGTTCGTTCGGACTGAGGCCACGCTCCGCCGCCCGATCATGCTGGTGAACCCCGGTGGTCCGTGCATCGGAGCGGTGCAGGGGGCAGAGCACTACCTCGCCAAGCTGTTCGTGCGCGGCGAGACCAGTGCCGTGGTCACGATCGTCGAACAGGCGGCCAATGTCGGGACCGGCGACGTGACGTTCTCGTCCCGCGGCAGGACCTACCCCGCGCTCGAGGACTGGAGCCGCCTGCTGGCCGCCGTTGAGCACCTGACAGGCGAGCACTTCGCACTCGGCTGCTGAGCTCGATCCGCCGGTCAGGCAGTCCGGTGCGAGCAGCGAGTGGGCGGCTGGACCCGAGCCAACCAGATCGCCGAACCCGCCGCCCGAGTCTTTCCAGCCCGAGTCGGCGCCTTCGGAAGTGAGGTTGCGACCTGGGGCTGGATTATGCCTCGACGAGGATGACGAGGGTCTCGGCTCGTACTCCGTCGTGCGCCATCGCCTCGGCCGCCGCCTCCGTTTGCATGGCGGCGTTGAACGCCTCGATGTCGGGGACGTCCATGAGCAGCGCAACGTGGTTCGGGTTCTGCGGGTCGACGAACGTCCGGATGTTCGTGACGCCAAGCGGCCCGAAGAATTCCTCCCGCTGAGGCGAGGCCAGCCAACGATCCTTGTCGTTCACGTCGTGATGGCCCAGCAGGGTCGGCATGTTTCCCCTTCGAGTTCCCGGCGGCGAGGACCGTGCGGTGCGCAGACGCTACACGTGATTCATCCCGTCCGCGCCGAACAGCTCGGAGGCACGCGGGGCACCGCCGGAGCGAACAGAATTGTGCACCGGACCCGCCAATTCCGGCCCCCGCGCCTCGACGGATCTGGTGCCGCCGGCTCGCTTCGTCGCAGCTCGAGCGGGTACTGCGCTACTTCTGACGACACTGGCTGCGCCTGACCCCGATGGCCGGAACCCCGTGCTTCTCTGGGAAGCCGTGGCGGGGAGTCGCTTCAGGCGATGAGATCAAGAACCCTGGCGGTGTCGACATGTTGTTGGAAGCGGGTGAGCTTGCCGCCGTCGAGGTTCCACACGTGGGCCATCTTCACTTCGGCAGGTGTCCCTGAGCCCTTGTGGTTCCAGGAGTAGGTGCCGAGCACCACCACGGTGTCGCCCTCGGCGACAACCTGGTCGACCTTGACGGAGAAGTTGTCACCGATCTCGCCGAGGCGCATGAAGACACCCTCGACCACGGCCTGGGGACCGACGAACGTGCCGTTGTACAGCGGGAACCCCTCGGCCTCGGTCCACTCGATCTTCTCATCCATGATGGCCACGACGGCAGGTACGTCACCCTTCGCGAGACTGGCGTAGCCCGCTTCGATGATCTCTTTGTTGGATGGCATCAGGAGTCTCCCTGGTCGACGAGGATCGAGAGCCTCACACACCGACCCACCCGACACAACGTCGGCCGTTGCCTTCGATGGCGGTGCCGACCGGCCTGACGCCGTGATCTCCGGCGAGTGGTACCCTTGCCCCCACTTGCGGCCTGGACCTCGCCGTCTCCGAGTGTCGTCTCCCGACGCACCTCAGGAAGTGGAAAACCCATGTCGCCCGCAGCCCTCGAGGACACCACCCCTGCCGTCACGCGAACCGCTCGCGGTCGCACCCCGATGGTTCCGTTGACCGTGTCGGACGAAGTCGGCACGGGGTGGGTCCTGTACATGCCATCAGTTCGCTCAGCTCTCCGGCACGCGGTTCCGGTGCTGATCGAAAGCATCGTGATCCCGCTCATCGCCTACTACTGCGCGCTGATGATCGCCGGCTTCCGCGGCGCCTTGATCGGCGCTCTGGCTTGGTCGTACGTGTTGGTAGTTCGCCGGTTGTTGAGGCACGAACGAGTCTCGACGATGTTGCTGCTCGGAACGATCCTGGTGACGCTCCGTACCGGCATCGCGTTTGCGACGGGGAGCCTCTTCTTGTATTTCATCCAGCCGACGGCTTCGGCCTTCCTGGCCTCTTTCCTTCTGATCGGCTCGGCGCTGCTCGGTCGTCCCTTCACGCAACGGTTCACCCACGACTTTTGCCCGCTGAGCCCAGAGTTCCTGGCTCGCCCGAATACGCAACGCTTCTTTGTGCGTGTGTCGTTCTTGTGGGCGGCAACGATGCTTCTGAACGGGCTCGTCGTGCTGGCCATGCTTCTCACCGCAACTTCAAACGCCTTCGCCATCGAGCGAAGCGCCACCACTCTCGCAGTGACGTTGCTCGCAGTCTTCCTGTCGGTCGTGTGGTTCAGGCGGACGATGACGAGCGACGGGATCACTGTGCGCTTCGGGACTGCCACGGTGCCGCCGTCGACCTCGTCCACCTCGTAAACGGGCGGGAGGCGTTCGGGGCATAGGCGCCGAACCTGGCGCCTGGCATGGATGTACTGGGACTCCGCTGAACCGCCTGGTTTCCTGAGAGCTGCGCGCCGAGACGGGCGTGGCGGCCGATGCTGACGGGTACAGGCGGCCCCGATGTGGGCACCTGCCTGGAATGGCTCTCGAGTAGCGAACCCTCAGTAAGTACATTCCCATGCGTGACTTCGGGCTTGGCGAGAAACGGGTAAGCCCGTGATGGGGGATCCGGTCGCACGCGTCGAGCGCACGGGGAGATTTCGTCTCCGCACGACGGTTGGCGAGGCTCTCGCTGTCGGCTGGGACGCCATCGTCGAGATGGGTTGGCAGGCAGATGCCGTCGCGAAATCTCCAGCCGGTGAGCACCCCGTGCCCGCTGGCGAGAGCAGGCTCCTCATCCTTCGCGAGCGCGGGCGCCTCCTGGGATTGGCCGACCACGTTCAACACGTCCACGGCGCTCCCGCGCGGCAAGATCCCAAACCGGAGCGTGGGCGTCACCGTGATGGTGGAGCCGAGGAGTTCGAACGCCTCGGTGTTGTCCGCCCAGGTGATCGTCGTCCACTTCGGCGCTCTGGGACGCCTCGACGAGGTGGTAGCCAAAGAGGCACTCCACAGCTTCAAGCGGGCGCTCGCGACGACGAAAGGCCGCCGGCGCCGACGCGGTCTCGTGCACGCGAGGCGGGACTCGTCCAGCGAGCCGCCGCCCACGACAGCCCGATTTCGGCAGGGTCACCGGGGACCCCGACTCCGAGTCGCCCTCTCGCGGCGGGCGGTGCTCGTGGTCTGGCGCCGGCGTTGGCCGGTCGCGTTCTCAAGTCTGGGGCTTCGAGCAGAACGGCCCGCGTAGATCAGAATCCAGCACGGAGAGTGGTGGAGTGCTTTGGACGGGTTCGGACGACAGTTCGACCTTCCAGGTGGCACCGAGACCGGGTAGCTCTCAGCGGCTGCAGTCAACGTGAGATGCCGACACGGCAGATGCCAGCGAGGTGGCCCCTGCTGGGCGGCGGTCGACCTCGATGGGAACCCCCAGGCAGAGAAGCGGGGTGAGGGAGCGCGAACCGGCTCGAGGTCGCTGGACGCCACGACTGAGAGGGCCAAGTCCCTTCGCCTCCGCCGGAAATGCCTGTTGACGAGGAGTGGTTCCGGAGAACCGCTCACGGGCTTCTGCACACTGGGCAGCGCTGGCGCTACGGCGCCAAGGGGCGAGTGGTGCTGACCCCCGGGCTGCGAAGGCCGATGCCGCGCGTCTGCGCCGGCGACACGGGAGCCACCGCGGCCCTGTGGCGACGGAGTCCTGTCGCGCACACGTGACACCAAGGAACTCCGGAGGCCCGCCTCGGATTTTCAGAGCTCGCTACTCTCCGTAGTATCGTGCGAGGGGAAGACGCCACGCTGTGAGGCGGCCGCGGCGCCCGCAGAGACGCAGTACGGCGGTAAAACCCCTTGTATCTCCCGACCCGACCTGACCTGGACGGGTCAGGTCACAACTCCCCCGAGCTCATGCCCAACGACGACAGACCGGTTCTCGCCGTGCTCCACGAGTCCTGGAGCGTGAGCGCTTTCGACATCGCCAACGCCGCCAATGGCTGGTGCCGACTGGTCTGGGTGGTCGGATGGTGCGAGGAGCGGGAGCGGCTGCCGGACCGATTCCTCAACCGGTTGGGCACCGTGGTCGACATGTCGGCCTCTGACCGGACGACAACGCTCCACCGCCTCAAGGAGCTCGGAGTCGGCGGGTTCGTCGGTTTCACGGACCGGGGTCAGCCGATCGCTGCCGAGTTGGCCGCAAGTCTCGCTGTCTTCCAGAACAGTGTGGAGACGGCCCTTCTTCTGAACGACAAGTTCCTTCAGCGGGAGGCCCTGCAGGCGGCAGGTCTGCCAGGCCCTGCCTTCGCCTTGATCGGTCCCGGCGACAGTGCCCGTCCGGGCACCGAAGCCGCCATGTCGCACGTCGGCTTTCCCGCCGTCCTGAAGCCGCGCCATGGCACGGGGGCGAGGGACACGTCCTTCGTCACCTCCCCCGACGAGCTCGGCGCCGCCCTGCAGGCAGTGGATCCGGCACTTGAGTTCGTCCTCGAGGAATACCTCGAGGACGAGAGCCCCCGACCATGGTCCTTTTCCGACGTGCTGTCGGTCGAGACCATCACGGCCGGAGGCGTCTTTCATCACCTGGTCACGACGGGCCGGTTCCCCTTCGCACCTCCCTTCATGGAGACGGGACTCTTCATGCCCAGCCACCTGACCCCTGAGCGGGCCGAGGAAGCAAAGGAGCTCGCCGGAGCCGCTCTCGCGGCCCTCGGGTACGCCGTCGGCGTGAGTCACACCGAGATCAAGTTGACGCCGGCCGGCATGCGGCTCGTCGAGGTCAACGGTCGGCTCGGCGGCGGCGTTCATCGCATGTTGGCCGGTCTCGACGGACCGCCCATTCTCACGTGGGCCATGCGAGTCGCCTTGGGGATGCTCATCCACACGCCCGCACCCCTCCCGCCGCAGCCCGTCTCGTTCGTCCGCTGGCGCATGCCGCCCTTCGATGCCACGCGCCTCGTGTCCGTGTCGGGGCTGAAGGAGGCAGAGGTCCTGCCCGGGGTCGACCGTATCGAGCTCATCCGGCACCCCGGGCCGATCAGCTGGCGGGAGGGGGACTTGGCCCGAGTGGCTGCCATCACTGGGGTGGCCCCCTCCCACTCCGCCCTCCTCGACCTCATCGTCGACCTGGATGCGACACTCAAGATCCAGTACGCCACCGAGTAAATACCGAATCGCCCGCTTGCGCATTCGCCGGGACCGAGAGCGCGCTCTCTGACGTCCTCGACCTGGCCCCGGACGGTATTCGAGGTGATCAGCACGATTACACCGGCAACTGTCCCTTGACGCCGACGTGCCGCGAGCAAGCATTCGGTGGTCGCGAACGCGGGGGGCCTCGGCCAAGCACGGAAGGCAGCTGGGAACCGATCGTGGTGGCACGTCAGGTGGCTCGGCCTCATGTTGGTGCTCGTCATCGGGGCTCCGGTCGGCGCCGCCGTGATGGAGACCACGGCCTCGGCTGCGCCCGCCACCTCGGCGGTCAAGGTCTCGATCACCAAGTCGGGCTTTTCTCCTGCCGTGGTGGTCGTCCCGATCGGCACGAACGTCCAATGGAAGAACAACGCCAGCGTCCCGCACAGCCTGAAGGGACAGGTCACCTCGCCCACCGTCCTGCAGCCGGGCGCCACCTACGAGCGCAAGTTCACGACACCGGGCGAATACCGCTACTTCGACGGGACCCACGTCGACAGCAAGGGCACCGTCCTTGTCGTTGCCGGCAGCTACAAGCCGCCCCCTGAGCACGGTCAGCCGGTCACTCATCTCTACAGCGCCAATCTCAAGCTCGTCGTCAGCGAGAACTGGACGTACTACGACGGCTTGGGCTGCCAGTGCACGGACCCCCCGTGCGACAGTCAGACCGGTTCGGGCTCCCGCGTCGTCTCCTTGAGCGTTCTCTTCCCGAAGGTGACCTATGAGCGCTTTCCGGCTGTCCACGCGGAGGCCTTGTACGCCGATGACGTTCCGGGCCACTTTGGCAAGACCACGGAGACGATCACGTCGGCCATCGCAACGGACGCCACTCCATTGCTACCGGACTGCGGCAACAGAAGGACGACTGTGTTCGGAACTTCACAGGCAAGCGCGTGCCTCGCCTGGGGTCCGACGTCGACGAAGAACACTCGTCACCAGAGGCGGACCCGAGATAACGCCAGGCAGCTGCCAGGACGAGATCGTCGGGGCGCTCGTTCTCCTCGACGTGAAGTCCTCCGACCTGCCGCTCAGCCTCGTTGGCGAAGAGGGGGTCGCTTACGACTCGGCGCAGACGGACGCGGCGACGAAGACAGAGGTGAGTGCGATGCGGGCGGGACGTGCCTTCACGGTCCAGCGGAGCGTTGACCTCAACTTCACCACCACCTGCTGTGAGGGGTTCAACAGCGGTTCGGGCGGAGTTTGGGCAAACACCGGCACCATCCGCACCTATACGGCCTCGCTGGTGATCCGTTTCACGCCGAGGAAGTAGAGAGGCGTCACCTCAGGCCGGAGGTGACGCCTGCGTGTACTGGGTCCATTGGGTGCCGTCCCAATAGCGAACCTGGCCGGGCATCTGGGCGTCCGGATACCACCCCGCAGGAACGGCCGGCGCGGTCGGCAGTAGGGGTGATGGCGCTGCCATCGGCGCCGCCTGCCATCTCGACGCGGCGGGACGAGCAGCGGCGGCCGCAGCAACTCGGAAGTCGCAGCCGCACTTCTTGCACTGCACGACACCCGCCTTGACGGGCAGCCCGCAGGCCGGGCAGCCTCGCCTGTTGCCTTTTGTCACGAGCCAGATGATGCCGAGGATGATGTCCCCCACCACCCAGATGGCGACGAGGACGCCGGCGCCGATGGCAAGTCCGGTGTTGTAGGCGTCGTGGCACGCCTGCGTGTCGAACGTGCCGCAGTTCGACCCGTTGTGCGCCGTGGTCAGTGCCGCCACGAGCCAGGCGATCATGAGGGCGTTCCAGATCAGGATCACCCAGCTCATCTTCCGCCAGTGCGGTCGCCTCATAGGCGTTGTTCCCCTCGCTGTCTTCGTCGGCCCTCGTTGACTCTCCGACGCCAAATCATCTCATGGCGGGCACAACTGAAGATGCGACGAACCGCTCGTTACTCGCCATGCATGTTCATCGGACGATGGAGGTCCGACCCGACGATCTCGTGCGTGTGGCCGCCGAGCGGGGCTGAGAGGCGACTCGGTGCGGTGGTGTGGCCGCCGCCTACCACAGCCCGGGACGACGAGGGCCCGGGGTGGGATCCTCGAGATCCGGCAACCCGTTCGCCCGCATCTCCTCCAGCCGAGCCAGCTTGTCGTCATCGATCTCGACTCCGAGCCCGGGAGCCTCCGGTACCGCCATCGAGCCGTTCACGTAACGATGCGGCTCGGTGATGACGTCGGCCGTCTGGTGGTGGTAGTAGGAGTCCATGGCGTGCGGGAACGTCGGGAGGCAGGCGGCCACCTGGAGGTGGAGGGCCGTCGAGATCCCGGTCTCACCGGTGGAGTGCACACCGAGACCGACGTTGAACACCTCGCACGCGGCGGCCGCCTTGAGCGACGCCGTGACGCCTCCCCAATCGTCGATGTCGAGGAGCAGGACATCGAAGGCTTCGGCTCGGATGGCAGCGGAGAGCTGGTCGAGTTGCACGCAGCACATGTTCGTGGCGAGCGGGATGCGGACGTGGCGCCGGGTCCGCCCCATGCCCTCGATGCCCCATGCCGGATCCTCGTACCACTCGAGCGAGAGATCCTCGATGGCGTGGCCCATCCGCTCGGCCGTCTCGACCGACCACAAGGCATTCGGGTCGAAGCGAAGAGCGAGGTCGGGAAAGGCCGATCGTAACGCCCGCAAGGTGGCGATCTCCTCGGACGGGGGGAAGACGCCGCCTTTGAGCTTGAGGGTACGGACGCCAAGGTCGTCCACCACATGGTGTGCATAGGAGACGACGTCCTCGGCGAGTCGCTCTCGGGCGAGGCGACGGTCGACGTCAACTCGTGGATGGATGTAGCCGATCAACGGGATGCTCGTCCGCAGGCCGCCGCCGAGCAGACGGTGGAGGGGTTGCCCGAGCGCTTTGCCGACGGCGTCGAGGCAGGCCGTCTCGAACGCCTGCATGGCGTGCCGACCCTGCGTGCCGCCTTGCGTCGGCAGCTCCCACAGGCGAGCGAGAATGCGCTGTCGATCGAAGGGCGACTGGCCGACGAACAGATCGGTGAGCGAGCGGAGGTGGGCGTACGTGGCGTCGTCACCACCCGTCTCTGCGATCCCTTCGATCCCCTCGTCCGTCTGCATCCGGACGACGGTGCGCGGCCACGCCTGGTCGACCCCGGCGATCCAGATGGTCGGGAGCTCGAGGGGGACCAGGATGCGATGCAGGGTGACGCTCGTGACCCGCATGCCTAGTCGGGTGTTGCGGTAGGTAACGCTTCGAGGGCGCGTCGGGCCGACTCCTTCACGGCGGTGGCGCCGTCTGCAACCATCGACACGTCCCATTGCAGCGTGAGCAGGCGGTACCCGGCCGAGACCGCTGCGGCCGCCGACTCGGCCCCACCGCAGGCGATGCCAGCAAAGACTCCACGCTCGGCGCAGGTCCGTGCCACGGCCGTCGTCTCGGTACGGATGTCCGCCCCCAGGCGTCCCGCAACCGAAAGGGAGAGGTCGCTCGGTCCGACGAAGATGCCGTCGACTCCGGGCACCGAGGCGATGGCGTCCACGCCCGCAGCCGCGGCCGCCGTCTCGACCATGACGAAGCAGAGCGGGTCGCCGTCCGGATCGACGCCGGGCTGGCCGTCGGTGAGCGGCCGCATCGGGCCCCAACTACGGATGCCGTCGGGGGGGTAGCGGCAGGCTCGGCTCGCTCGTTCCGCCTCCCCGGCGTCGTTCACGAGCGGGACGATGACTCCGGCAGCACCGGCATCGACGGCGCGCATGATCGCCGCCGGCTCGTTCCAGCGTGGCCGTACCATCGTCGGTGTCCCGGATGCCGCCGCCGCCGCCAGCATGGCGGGCAGGAGATCGTCCCCGACAAAGCCGTGCTGCATGTCGACGCACAGCCAGTCGAAGCCGACGGAGCCGAGTATTTCGAGGAGGTATGGCGCAGGGATGCTCACCCAAGTCCCCAGGAGGGGACGTCCCGAGGCCAGCAATTCCCGCAGCCGAGAACCCACTTAGGAGTGCTCCCTGCCCTTACGAGCCGCCGAGGGCGCCATCGGCCTCCTCAACTCCTCCACATCTTGTCGAAGCCGAAGTTGCCCAACGATTCGCCGTAGAGCGAAGGCACGACGCCCTGAATATTGTCCAGGAAACCGTCGATGATTGGCGGGTAGTAGGGGACGATCCAGCCACCTTGGGTGTAATCGATCATCTGCATCTCGTGGGCGATATCGGCCCGCTTCGTAGCATCCAACGTCGCCGTGCCCTCGTTGTACAACTTTGTGTAGGCAGGGTCGTTGAAGTGAGACTCATTGTAGGGGGAGCTCGGAAGGAAGGCCTGCACGACTTGGGGGTAATACGGGGTGTAGTACCAGAAGTCCTGCCCGAAGGGCCAGCTGAGATACTCCTTGCCGTAGAATTCCGTGACGGTCACGTTCCGCAAGTTGATCGTGATGCCGGCGGCCTTCGCCTGCTCTGCCATGACGGTGGCGGCCGACACCGTGCCCTGGGCGAGGTCGGCGGTCACGAGCTGCACCGTGAGCCCCTCCTGTCCAGCCGCCCTCAGGAGAGACTTCGCCTGGTCGATGTCCTGCACCCGTTGCGGGATCGAGCGGTCGTACTCCGGGTCGTAGATGCTGGAGATGTCGTTGCCGATCAGCCCGTACCCGTCGAACACCGTATTGAGCATCTGGGGACGGTCGATGCAGAGGCGCAGCGCCTGCCGGACCCGGACGTCGTTGAACGGTGCGACGTCGACCCGCATCGTGAACGGCGTGACACCGCCGCCCTTCGAGATCAAGGTCTTGGCGTTGCTGGAGGATCGAATGACGGGGATCGAGGCAGATGACAGGGCGTTCACGACATCGGCGGCGCCGCTCTGCAGGGCGTCCACCTGACTCGTCTCGTCCGAGAAGTCGTTGATGATCACTTCGTCGAAGTACGGATAGGGCTGGTCGAAGTAGTTCTCGTTCCTCAGGAACGTACTGCGGACCCCTGGCACGAACTCCTTGAATTTGAAGGGTCCGGTGCCGACAGGATTCTTCGGGTCGTAGCCGACGGGAACGATGTTGAAGTAGAGGAAGTATCCCGCCAACGACTCGACGAAGGTCGCGTACGGGGTCTTGCAGGGGAGAGACACCGTCAAGTTGTCGAGCTTCTTCATGCCGGTCACATCGCAGGGTGCGATGGTGGAGGCACCAGGCAGCGGGGCTTTCGGGTCGGCGATCCGCTGCAGCGTGAACATGAGGTCGTCGGCTGTCATGGGTTTCCCGTTGTGGAACGTGACATCCGACTTCAACCGCATCGTCCAGTTGGTGGCGTCGGCGTTCGGAGTGAACTCCTCGACGAGCACGTTCTGGATCTGAGCGTTCGTGTCGAGAGCGACCATGGTGTTGTAGAGCTGTGAGACCCTGCAGAGGTCCAAGGTCTCCACCGGGGCGTTGCCGTCGAGGGTGTCGGAGGCCGTACCTCCGATGAGGGCGGCGTTGAGGGTGCCGCCTCGCTTCGGCTTGACGTTGGCAGGTGAGCTCGTGGTCGGCGCTGAGCTGGAGGACCCGCAGGCGCCGAGCAGGGCACCCGAGGTGGCCACAACGGCGCCTGTGCCTGCGATGCGCAAGAAGTCGCGACGACTGATTCCGCTAGGCATCAGTTCCCCCCTTCGTGTTTGACCGGGTCACGTTAACATTGCGACCTGTTGTCGTCAACGCGTCGTCTCAACATTCGGGCGCCCTGTCCACTCAGCTCAGAAGGGTGAAGCACGACCATGAGAATCGAGGCAGCCGAGCTCACCTTCCTCAACATCCCCATGCGTCAGCCCGAGCTGTGGGCCTGGGGCCTTCGCGACGGCTACACCGTCGGGCTCGTGGAGCTCCACACGGACGCCAACATCACCGGCCTCGGCGAGGTCGTCGTCGCCATGGGTCCCGATGCCGGCGTCATCCGGGCCATGTTCGACCAGATGGCCGCCAGCTACATCGGCGAGTCGCCGCTCGACACGGAGCGGCTTGTCGCCAAGGTGATGGCAGATGGCTGGTATTCCTTCGAGCGCACGGCCGGACTTGTGCTCGGAGGCCTCGACATGGCCTGCTGGGATGCCGCCGGCAAGTACCTCGGGCAGCCGGTGAGCCGGCTCATGGGCGGTCAGGTCCGTACCGAGTTCGACTCCATGTACTTCGTCCCGGCCGACGACGATCTCGGGGCGATGGTCGAGCGGGCGGAAGACGCCGTGCAGCGGGGTTTCTCGACCATCTACTTCAAGGTGGGCCTCGGCGAGGAGCGCGACGTCGAGCTGGTCCACCGGACCCGTCGGGCGATCGGCCCGGGCCCCCGCCTTCGCGTCGACGCCAACGAGAGCTGGAGCCCTTCCACGGCCATGCGCATTCTCGGCCGGTTGCGCGACGCCCATCTCGAATACGTCGAGCAGCCGCTCCTCATGCACGACATCGACGGTCTCGCCCACCTGCGGCGCCACAGCGGAGTTCCCGTCGCCGCCAACCAGTCGTCGTGGGGTCGTCACGCCATTCTCGAGATCGTCCGCAAGAACGCCGCCGACGTCCTCATGACCGATCCCCATCAAGAAGGCGGCCTGCTGGCCTTCAAGAAGATCCTCGCCCTCTGCGAGATGGCGGGGCTGGGATTCGTCAACCATGCCTTCAACGCCACCTCGATCACCTTCACGAGCCACGTGCAGGTCCTCAGCACCTCGGCGGCTTGCATCCTTGCGTTGCAGGGTCACCCCGACTATCTCGCCGACGATTACGTCACGACACCGATCGACTACACGGGCGGCAAGATCGCTGTGGGTGACCGGCCCGGCCTGGGCTTGGACCTCGATCCCGACAAGGTGCGGCGCTTCCGTGAGGCCTATGAGCGGGAAGGACAGTCCGTCTCCTACGCAGCCGCCAAGGCCGGGGTCATCCGCACGATCCCGCACCTCTGAGACCATGAGTCGACCTCGCCGCCGTCTCTCCCGCCGCAGTTTCGGCAGCACCCTCGAAGGAGGCGTCCCGCCGCTCCCACCGACGGGATCACGTGCCGGCGATGGTAGAAAGGCACGATGAGCGCCAGCGCCCATGAGGCCCGCCGGCGCAACCCTGTGCAGACGCTCGGGAAGGCCGCAGCGGCGCTCGACTACCTGGCAGAGGCGGGGGAGCTGAGCGCCGCCGAGCTGGCAGCGCGCCTGCGAGAACCGCGCTCCAGCGTCTACCGCCTGCTGGCGAGCTTGTCCGAGGCGAACTTCGTCGAACCCGGCTCGACCAGCGGCACGTACCGTCTCGGGATGAAGCTCTTCCAGCTGGGCAGTCGAGTCGCTCAGCGGTTCGACGAGCGCCAGGTTGCCCTCCCCATCATGGAGCGCGTCCACGAGATCACGGAGGAGACGGTGTTTCTCTGTGTGCGGCGGGGCGACAGCGCCGTCTGCATCGAGCGCCTGAACGGCAAGCAGGTCCAGACGCTGGCGCTCCGACTGGGCGGGACGTTGCCGCTTCACGCCGGCGCCGCGTCCCGTGTGTTGCTTGCCTACGAGAGCGAGGAGGTGCAACGGGACTACTTGAAGCGGGCGGAGCTGGAGCGGTTCACACCGCGGACGCCCAGCACCCGCACGGCCGTACGCCGGGCGCTCCAGGAGACGCGCCAGCTCGGATATGCCGTGAGTGACGAGGACGTCACGATCGGTATCGCCGCCTTGGGGGCACCCATCTTCGACCACACGAATCGGGTGCGGGCTGCGCTGTCGATCAGTGGCGTCAAGCCGGCCATCCTGGGCAGCAATCTCGAACGCATGGCGGAGCTCATCGTGAGCGCAGCGGCCGATATCTCCCGTCTGCTCGGATACGGGTTGGACCTGCCCGAGCAGGTCGGCACGCCCTGAGCCCCGGGCGAAGGAACTGACCGACCGGGGCGTCGTAACGTCTCGTCAGGCACCGCCTCCGAGCAGCTCGTCGTCGAAGGGGTAGGGACACAGCACCTCACAGCCGGAGGACGTGACGATCACCTGGTCCTCGAGCTTGACGCCGCAGCTTCCCCCCGCGAGACCCGCGTAGCACTCGAGGCACAACGCCATGTTCTCCTGGATGCGGGCCTCCTCCGGGTTCTCGCCCTGGCCGGGGGAGTAGATGATCGGCCCCTCGTCTTCCAGTCCGGCTCCGTGCACCATGAGGTCGTAACGCCTCGCCCGGTAGGCCTCGGGGATGTCGGGCACCGATCTGGCGAACTCGTCGTACGAAAGACCGGGCCGGAGTGCCTCGCGCATCGCCTGCAGGCTGTCGTGCGCCACTCGGTACGCCTCGCGTGCCTCCTTCGACGGGCTGCCGCCGCAGACGAAGGTGCGTGAGAAGTCGATCAGGTAACCCTCGTAGCCGATGGCGTCGGTGTCGACGGCCACGACGTCTCCCACCTCGAGCCGCTTCTCCCACGCCTCCGACCCCCAGGGGTTGCTGTTCTGACCGGAGGCCAACAGCCTGGCGAACACCACCTCGCCCCGGCGGCGCAGCAAGCTGTCGGAGAGCGTGGCGAACAGCTCGAATTCCGCCACCCCGGGGGCGATGGCGGCTTCGAATTCCGTCATCATCTCGGTGCCGATCCGACCGTTCTCCCACATGAGGCGCACCTCCTGCGGGGTCTTCACCTCACGGGCCCACTCGGTGACGGAGCTGGAGTCGCCGATGCGGATCCCCGCCCGTTGCAGCGCCAGGACGGCCGTGACGTCGAGTCGGTCGAGACCGACCTCCTCGCCCGCCACGCCGAGCTCCTCGAGGACGTCCCGGATCTCGGCCGCCATGCGGTCGGTCCGAGCCAGGCGCCGATCGCCCATGAATTGCCACCACCCGGCCACGCGCACGTCCTCGACGATGCGAGCGGTGTAGGGGACGCTCATCTCCCACTCGAAGAGGATCGGCCTTCCGGAGGCCGGCACGACGCAGTAGCGGGCCGACGTGCCGGCGCAGAAGACATCCATCAGGCTCGCCCCGGTGGCGTACCGGATGTTGGCAGGGTGGAAGAAGAGGCACACGGCCATACCGTGCCTGCGCATCGACTCCTGCAATCGTGCGAGCCGCTCGGCGCGTAGCCGGGGATGATCGATGCCGTCACCGATGGCGATGTCGTCGCCGTCACCCCAGGTCCCGAGACCGGTCTTGCTCCCCTGCCCCGACGCCTCCGTCACCTGTCCTCCTCGGCGATGCCCTTGTCCGCGGCGCCGACACCCGACGCCCGATGCGGAATGCGACGCGCACTGACACGACCCTCCGCGAGGACGGTCCCCCTGAGGAGTGATCTTGGATATATGTATCCAATCTGCTACGTTAGCTCATCATGCTCGAGACGGAGCGTCGTCGTCCCAGCCGGCCCCGGGCTGCGGAGGGGGAGCGTCGCAGCACAGCAACAGCTGCGCCGGAGATCCTGGGAGCCGTCGTCGACGATCCCATCGTGCCCACGAGCCTGACCGACGAGATCGTCGTCCGGCTGGAGAAGGCGATCCTCGACGGCACCTATCCGCCGGGAACGCGACTGCGGCAGGATGAGCTCTGCGAGCGCTTCGGCGTGAGTCGCACGCCGGTACGGGAGGCACTCCGGGACCTGCAGGCGCGCAACCTGCTCATCGCCGTGCCCAACCGGGGCGCCACGGTACGGCTGCCGAGCGAGAGGGACGCCCGCGAGCTCTATGACGTGCGGGCCGAGCTGGAGGGCTACGCCGCCGAGCTGGCGGCTGGAAGGGACGGGGCCGCCGTGGCGGCGCGGTTGAGCCAAACGCACGAGGTCGTCACCCGGCTCGTCGGCGAGCTCCATCGCCCCGGTGGGCGCTCCTCCGCGCTGGAGGCGCGGCTGCACCGGGCCAACAGCGAGTTCCACGCCACGATCTACCTGGCATCGGGCAACGAGCAGCTCGTCGTGACGCTCCGCCGGCTGGAGTACTCGTTCCCGACGGAGTATCTCTCCGTCGCTTCCGGCGACGACTACGAAGAGTCGCAGGCAGTCAACCTCGGTGAGCACCTCGCCATCACGAAGGCGCTCGCCAAGGGGGACGGACCCGCCGCCCGCGCCCTCGTGCGGGATCACCTTCGCCACCTCGGCACGATGGCTGTCCGTTTCCTGTCGGAGCAAGGCTTTTGGGCGGCGGCGGGCAGCCGCCCGACGCAAGGGAAGGAACCGACGTGAGCCTGATCGTGCGACCCTCCTCGACTCCACCGGCTCCGTGCCACTGCGCGAGAGCTGGAGCATGCGCCGACGGGGGGCGCCGCCGTGTCGGGCGCTGATCACCATGGGCTGCCTCGGGTGAACGCCATGGGGACGACGCCGGCAGTGAGTCGCCGCGCCGTGCTGCGACTGGGGGCGGCGGGTGCGCTCGGCCTCGGGGCGGGCCTGGTGGGGGCGGGCTGCGGCAGCCAGGGCGCCACGACGAGCACGACGAGCACGGCCGCCAAGCCGAAGCGGGGTGGAACCCTCAAGGCGGGGCTCACGGGGGGCGGCAGCTCGGACACCCTCGACGCCGACAACGGCCTCATCGACGTCGACTTCGCCCGCGTCATCCAGCTCTACGACCCGCTCGTGAACATCAGCCTGAGCGGCGGTCTGGCCCTGCAGCTGGCGGAGTCGGTGGAGCCCAACGGCGACGCCACCGAGTGGACCATCCGCCTCCGGTCCGGCGTCACGTTCCACAACGGCAAGAGCTTGACGTCCGAGGACGTGCTCTTCACCTTCCAGCGGATCCTCGATCCGAAGAACCCTCTGGCGGCGGCATCGTCGCTCGCCGCCATCGACGTGGCCAACGCTCGCACGCTCGACAGCCTCACCCTTCGGCTTCCGTGCAAGACGCCGTTCTCGACCTTGGCGCAGAACCTCGCCGACTACGACGTCTACGTCGTGCCCGTCGGCTACGACCCGAAGCGCCCGATCGGGACGGGCGCCTTCGAATACCAGAGCTTCACCCCCGGCGTGCAGAGCGTCTTCACCCGCAACCCGAACTATTGGAAGCCCGGTGAGCCCTACGTCGACGAGCTCGTCATCACGGATTACGTGGATCCGACGGCCCAGTTGAACGCCCTCTTGAGCGGCGAGGTCGACTACATCGATCAACTGGCCTACAGCAGCGTCCACTCGGCGACGTCGGGAGGAGCCGTCATCGTGACGAGCGGGGGAGCCGCCTTCAACAACATCGTCATGCGAGTGGACCGCCCTCCGTTCAACGACAACAGGGTGCGCCTTGCCATGAAGTACATCGTCGACCGGCCGCAGATGAGAGAGCTGCTCTTCGGCGGTCACGGCTTCCTCGGCAACGACGTCCCCTGCATCACGGACCCGCAGTACGACCACGCCCTTCCGCAGCGGGAACAAGACATCGACCAGGCCAAGGCGCTCCTCAAGGCGGCCGGGCACGACGGCCTCGAGGTGCAGCTCGTGACGTCACCGATCGCGGGCGGTGTCGTGACGCAGGCGGAGATCTTCGCCGAGCAGGCATCGGCGGCCGGTGTGAGCGTCTCCATCAACCAGGTCACGCCGACGGCCTTCTTCGGCTCCCAGTACCTGCAGAGGACCTTCACGCAGGACAACTGGCTCTACGGCTTGTACTTCACGCAGGTCGCCTTGTCGACCGTGCCCACCGCTCCCTACAACGAGACGCACTTCGACAACTCGCAGTACAACGCGCTGTTCGCCGAGGCTCTCCGCACGGTCGACGCTGCCAAGCAAACGGAGCTCGCGCACGAGATGCAGCTCATCGAGTACGAGACGGGCGGCAACATCATTCCCAACTTCACGCCCTGCTTCGACGCCCACAACTCGACACTGCAGGGCATCGAGGGTTCCGCCGTGGGCCTCCCGTCCTGGGCGTACTGCTTCAAGACCTGCTGGTTCGAGTGAGGCGAGGCGAGCGGCCCGTGCGCACCCTCCGGCACGTGACGATCCCCATGACCGACGGCACGCTGCTGGCCGCTCGCATCTGGCTTCACGACGGCGCCGAGAGCGACCCGGTGCCGGCCGTGCTCGAGTACGTCCCCTATCGCAAGGGGGACTGGTACGCCCGTGGCGACTCCATGATGCACCCGTACTTCGCAGGGCGCGGCTACGCCGCCGTACGCGTCGATCTCCGCGGCAGCGGTGACTCGGAGGGGCTCCTCCTCGACGAGTACCTCCCGCAGGAGCAGGAGGACGCCTGCGAGGTCATCGCCTGGCTGGCACGCCAGCCCTGGTGCTCGGGGCGGGTCGGGATGATCGGGTTCTCCTGGGGAGGCTTCGCTGCCCTCCAGGTGGCCGCCCTTCGCCCCCCCGGCCTGCAGGCCATCATCCCCTGCCACTCCACCCACAATCGTTTTGTCAACGATGCCCACTACCTCGGCGGATGCGTCCTCGGTTCCGAGATGCTCTCGTGGTCCACCACGATGCTCGCCTACTTGGCGCTGCCGCCCGACCCGGATGCCGTCGGGGAGGCCTGGAAGGGCATGTGGAAGGCGCGGCTCGGGGCGGTCGAACCGCCCGTGCACGCCTGGCTCTCCCATCAGCGCTACGACGACTACTGGCGCCATGGCTCGCCCTGCGAGTCCTACGAGGACATCGACTGCGCCGTCTACGCCGTCGGGGGCACGGCCGACCCGTACGTCGACTCGGTGCCTCACCTTCTCCAAGGGCTGCGCTGCCCGAAGAAAGGCCTCATCGGTCCCTGGGCTCACTACTACCCGTTCGGCATCGATCCCGGGCCCCAGATCGGGTGGCTACAGGAGTGCGTCCGCTGGTGGGACTACTGGTTGAAGGACCTCGACAACGGGATCATGTCGGAGCCGGCGCTCACGGTCTGGATGCCCGACCGGGTCACGCCGGAGCCGCCCCCCGGGACGTGGCCGGGCCGATGGATCGGCCTTGCGAGCTGGCCACCGCCGGACGTCTCGCAGCAGCGCCTCGTGCTCGCCGATGGCACCTTGCAACGGGACGACGAGGGCGTCGGGCACGGACCGTCTGGCGAGGAGGGACGGCCCGAGCAACTGCAGATCGTCGGCAACCAGGCGGCAGGCCTCGACTGCGGCCTCTGGTGCCCGCTCGGCTTGCCCTACGACCTCCCGCCCGACCAGCGCCGCGACGACGGTCTCAGCCTGACCTTCACGTCCTCCCCGCTGCCCGAGGCCATCGAGCTCCTCGGTTGCCCGACCGCCGTGCTCAGCCTCTCCTCGGACCGTCCCGTGGCACTCGTGGCGGTACGGCTGTGCGACGTCGATCCGGACGGCCGCTCGAGGTTGCTGACGCGAGGCGTCCTCAACCTCACCCACCGGGAGAGCCACAGCGAGCCGAGCCCGCTCGTGCCTGGTGAGGACTACGAGGTCCGCCTGCCGCTCCGGGTGACGGCGGCCTCGGTGCCGGCGGGTCACCGGCTGCGGCTGGCCATCTCCCCGACGTACTGGCCGTGGGCATGGCCGTCGCCCGAGCCCGTCCGCCTCACCGTGTCGATCGGGCGGAGCGTGCTCGAGCTCCCCGTCTACGAGGGCCGCCGCCATGAGGGCGACGTCCGCCCGTTCGAGGCGCCCGACTTCGCCCCGCCCCTTCCCACCACCATGGTCGCCACGTCCCCGAGCGATTGGCGGGTCACACGCGACGTCGTGTCGGGCCGCAACGATCTGCGAATCCGCATGGCCCCCCTTGCCGGGGACACGGCGGCGGGACGGCTCCGGCTCCTCGACTCCGGCCTCGAGATCGAGGAGCTGCAGGACGACCACTACAGCGTCGTGGAGGACGAGCCGCTCTCGGCCGGTGTCATCTGTCAGCGCTCCTGCCACATGGAGCGCGGGCCGTGGAGTGTCCATGTCGAGGTCTCGTCCACCCTCACGTCCGACGCCGGGAGCTTCCGGCTCACGCACCGCCTGGAAGCGTCGGCGGGCCATGTGGTCGTCTTCTCGCGAAGCTGGGATCGCACGGTCCCGCGAGACCTCCTCTGAGCACACCTGCCGATCGGCCGGCGTCGCCCGTGAGGCGAAGGTCGACGGAAGGACTGTGTTCCACCTAGGTTTCGCTTTCGTGAGCAGCACGACGGCGGACGTGTCGGCCGAGGGGGATTCCGACCTCGAGGTGCTCGACGCCATCCAGCGACGCGTGCTCTGGCTGGCCACGAGCATCGTCCACTACGCCAACCGCGTCCGCAAGGCTCCGTCGGGGGTGAAGGTGGGCGGGCACCAGGCGTCATCGGCCTCCGTCGTGAGCATCATGACGGCGCTCTACTTCGCTCACCTGCGCAGCGAGGACCGCGTGTCCGTGAAGCCGCACGCCGCCCCGACTCTGCAGGCGATCGAGTACCTCCTCGGTCGGCTCGATCGTTCCTACCTGACACAGCTGCGGGCCTTCGGCGGCCTCCAGAGCTACCCGAGCCGCCTGAAGGACCCCTATCCGGTCGACTTCTCGACCGGGTCCGTCGGCATCGGCGCCACGGCGACGATCTGGAGCGCCGTGGCGCACCGCTACGTCGCCACCCACTTCGACGTTCCGCCGGCCGGGCGGGAGGTTGCCCTCGTCGGCGATGCCGAGCTCGACGAGGGGGCCATCTGGGAGGCGGTCGGCGACCCGATCGTCGGCCATCTCGGCGAGATCCTCTGGATCGTCGATCTCAACCGCCAGTCTCTCGACCGGGTCACCCCCGAGGTTCCCGCCCACCGGATCACCCGCATGTTCGAGGCCGCCGGCTGGCAGACGATCGTCGTGAAGTACGGGCGCTACCTCCGTGAGCTCTTCGGGCGGCGAGGCGGGGACGCCCTCGAGCGGCGCATCGACGACATGGAGAACGAGGAGTACCAGCACCTTCTCCGGCTGCCCGCCGGCGACCTGCGCGACAGCCTGCCGGGCGGCACGAAGCTGCGCGCTCCCATCGCCCGGCTCCTCCGCGATCTCGACGACGCCCAGATCGTCACCGCCCTCAGGGACCTGGCCGGGCACGATCTCTCCGACCTCCTCGCCGCCATGCGGACGGCCGGAGAGGAGCGGGAGCGTCCCTCCGTGATCGTCGCCTACACGATCAAGGCCTGGAACCTGCCGACGCAGGGCCACCCGGGCAACCACTCGTCCCTGCTGACGAACGCCCAATGGGAGGCGCTCGCCACCACCTTGGGCTGTGATGCCGACGACCCGTGGGCCCTGTTCCCGCCCGGGAGCGCCGAGGCCGAGGCGTGCCGGAAGGCGGGGGAGCGCCTTCGCCGTCCCCAGGCGTCGCCTCAGGCCGCTTTCCCGATGCCGGCGGAGGTAGGAGGTGCACACGCCGGCGGCACCTCGACGCAGCAGACCTTCGGGCGCGTGCTCGTCGACCTGGCACGCACGGCGCCTGAGGCGGCGGGCAGGCTCGTGACGGTGAGCCCGGACGTGGCGTCGTCGACGAACCTCGGCGGCTGGATCAACCGGGTCGGCGTCTGGAACATCCGTCAGCAGGACGATTGGTTCCGGGACGACGCCGACACCGTGCTGAAGTGGAGGGAATCGGCCTCGGGACAGCACATCGAGCTCGGGGTCGCCGAAGGCAACCTGGTCGGGCTCCTGAGCGAGCTCGGGCTCACGTGGGCGCGCGACGATCAGGTGCTCATCCCCCTCGGCACGCTGTACGACCCGTTCGTCAACCGGGCGCTCGAGCCCTGGTCGTTCGGTCTCTACTCCGGGGCACGTTCCATCCTCGTCGGGACGCCGTCGGGCGTGAGCCTGGCGCCCGAGGGAGGCGCCCACCAGTCGGTGATCACGCCGTCGATCGGCCTCGAGCAGCCGCGCTGCGTCGCCTGGGAGCCGGCCTTCGGGCAGGACGTCGAGTGGATCCTCTTGCAGGCGATGGGCGACGTCGTCCGGCCGGGCGGCAGCTCGGCCTACCTTCGGCTCAGCACACGGCCGATCGACCAGGCGATGGCGGGGGTCCCGGCCGATCGACACGCCCGCCAGGAACGCCGCCGGCAATGCCTCGCCGGCGGCTATCGGTTGCGATCGGCGGGAGAGGCCGCCCCGGCCGTCACGCTCGTTGGCGTCGGCGCCATCATGCCCGAGGTCCTCGGGGCGGCCGACGAGTTGCGTCGCTTCGGCGTGGAGAGCGACGTCGTGTGCCTCACCTCAGCCGATCTCGTCTTTCGCGCCCTGCAGGCCCGCCAGGGTCTGCTCGAAGGGAGTCGGGCGATCCTCGACGATCTGCTGCCGGAGGAGCGCCGAGCCCCCATCGTGACGGTCATCGACGGCCACCCGCACACGCTCTCCTTCCTCGCCGGCGTGCGGGGCGTCCGGATCGCCTGCCTCGGGGTGAGCGACTTCGGGCAGTCGGGCGATCTCGGGGACCTCTACGCCTACTTTGGCATCGACGTCGAGACGATCGTGGGAGCTGCGTTCGACTTGCTCGACGACACGACGGTGCGGTGACCGAGTCACTGGCGCGCCGGGCGCGGAGGCGAAGCGGTGCTTCCGGGGCCTCCGTGCAGGACGCCTACCGTCCGAACAGCTTCCTCCGAACGGCGCGACCCGCTGCCGTCGTGGCGGTTCCGACCGGGTGCCGGGCATACTGCACCGCCCGGATCGGCCGCGGTGTCGCCCGCCGCTTGACGGAGCCGGCGGTGCTGCGAACCGGGTGCAGGGCACGCCGCACCGATCTCGGCAGGAACCCTCGCCTGAAGCTCATCATTGCCTCCCACTTCGCTCCCGAGCCCGACGTTACCGGCCGTGCAGGCTTGCGTCCGGACGGCCGGCGGCCCCCTCCGCCCTCGTGCGACGCGGGAAAAGCCGGGGCAAATCGATCAACCGCGGGGCCGAACGTCCCGATAACCCCAGGGGGCACCCTGGACCAACGGATCCAGCGCCTGCGTGACGGCCGGTAGGAGGAAGGCACAGCCATGAGACGTGCGTGTGGAGGCAACTCACGCGGACAGCGGCGCCTTCCCCTTCTCGGTGTCCTGACGGCCACCCTCCTGGCGGTCTGCTGCTTCCCCCCAGTGGGCGTGGCGGCCTCCGCGGCCTCGGCGACGACGCCGACCGACTCTCCGTTGACGTCGCCTGGCAACGCCGTCGTCCCCGACTCCGACTTCACCGACTTCACGGTGGTGACGATGGGCGCCAGTGACGACGGCAGCTGGCCGTGCGGCCCGTCGGGCGTGTCCTTCCCGGTGGCGTGCCCGGTTGACGGCGACGACGGCCCGGCGCCGTTTCCCTTCGGCTTCGCCGTCGACTACTTCGGCAACGAGTACAGCGGCGTCTACATCAACACGAACGGCAACATCACCTTCGGCAACTACCTGTCGACGTTCACGCCCTTCGGCGTCGACACCGGTGGCATCCCCATCATCGCCCCCTTCTTCGCCGACGTCGACACCGTCGCGGGCGGGGCGACCGTCCAGATCGGGACCGGACTGCTGAACGGCGACAAGGCTTTCGTGGTGGACTGGCCGGGCGTCGCCTGCTACGCAACCGGCAGTGTCACTGACAACTTCCAGGTCATCCTCATCGACCGCCCCGACCTCGGCACGGGCTCCGGCGGCGACGACTTCCAGATCGAGTTCAACTACGACTCCATCGAGTGGGACGCCGGGCAGGCGAGCGGGGGCAACGCCAGCTGCACCGGAGCGCCGAACCCGGACTCGGCGGTGGTGGGTTTCTCCGACGGCTCGACCACGCCCGGGCACTCCTACACGCTCGCCGGCTCCCAGACGTCCCGTGCCTTCCTCGACGCCAACACCACGACCGGGCTCATCTACAACGAGCTCAACAGCGACGTCCCGGGCCGCTACGTCTTCAACATCGTGAGCGGGACGCCCAGTGCGCCCACGACGCTGACGACGTCGCTCTCCGGCGACGGTCAGAGCGGGACGTCCATCTCGGTGCCCGAGGGCAGCGACGTCACCGACGCGGCCACTCTGAGCGGCTCGAACGTCGTTTCTGCGGGCGGCACGGTCAGCTACGGCGTGTACGGCAACCCCTCCTGCACCGACGTCGTCGCCTCCGCCGGCACGGTCGAGGTGACCGACGGGAGCGTCCCGCCGTCCGCCGCTGTGTCACTCCCGTCGCCCGGCACCTACTACTGGCACGCCTCCTACTCGGGCGACGCCGAGAACGACGCCTCCACGAGTGGATGCTCCGAGATCGAGACGGTGACGGTCCCGCCCGGCACGACGACGTCCGGTGTCGTGGAGGACGGCTCCTCGAACACGGCGTGGAACGGCTCCGAGGTCACCGGGTCGACTGCCTACGACACCGCCACGATCTCGACGGTCGCCGACATCGGCCCCGTCCCGACGGGTTCGGTCACCTATGCCTTCTTCGGCAATGCGACCTGCGGCGGCGATCCGCTCTCGACCGACACCGTCCCGCTGTCGGGACCTTCCGTGCCCCCCTCCTCGGCCACGCCTCCTCTCCCGGCCGGCAGTTACGGCTTCGAAGCCACGTACTCGGGTGACTCCACGTATGAATCCTCCGCGAGTGGCTGCCAGAGCTTCTCGGTCCTCGTGGCAACGCCAGCCGTGGGCTCCGTCGTCGACGACGCCGCCACGCACGGCTCCTGGTCGGGTAACGAGGCCACGAACGCCAGCGCCGAGGACACCGCCACGGTCGCCGGCGTCGCGGGCTTCACGCCGACGGGGTCGGTCACCTACGACCTCTACGGGAACGGCACCTGCAGCGGCCATCCGGTCTCCACCGACACCAAAACGATCTCCGGGGGCGCCGTCCCCGACTCGGGCGCTACGCCTCCCCTCCGGGCCGGACCTTACAGCTATGAAGCTTCGTACTCGGGCGACTCCAACTATGCGGCAGAGGACGGGCCCTGCGAGCCGTTCACTGTGCTCAAGGCGCCCAAATCGGTAGGTTCCGTCGTCGACGCCTCGGATGGCTCCGCCTGGGACGGTACGGAGGTGACCGGGGCCTCGGCGGTCGACACGGCCTTCATCACGCCCCTCGGTGCCATCGCCCCCAGGGGGACGGTGACCTACGACTTCTTCGGCAACGGGACCTGCTCGGGCGAGCCGGCAACGTCGCAGACGGTGGCACTCGAGGAGGACGGCGACGCTCCGCCCTCGCAAGCCACCGATCCGCTCGTGCCCGGCTCCTACAGCTTCCAGGCGACGTACTCGGGCGACTCCGATTACTTGGCCGCGTCCGGCTCCTGCGAGCCGTTCTCGGTGGCGAAGGCCTCCCCCTCCGTGGGCACGGTCGTGGATGACGCCGCCGCCGGGGCCCCCTGGGCCGGCAACGAGGTGACCGGCGCGCTCGCCGACGACACGGCGACAGTGAGCGGCGTTGTCGGCTTCGACCCGACAGGCACGGCCACCTACTCGTTCTTCGGCGACGGCACGTGCTCGGGCGAGGCGTCCGCCACCGAGTCCGTCAGCCTGAGCGCCGGCGCTGTCCCCGACTCGTCGGCGACGGCGCCGCTCCCTGCAGGTTCCTACAGCTACGAGGCCAGCTACAGCGGCGATGCGGACTACCTCCCCTCGACGGGCGAGTGCGAGAGCTTCACCGTTCTCATCTCGCCCGACGTGCTGGCCACCTCCGTCGACGACGCCGGTACGACACAAGGATGGTCCGGCGACGAGGTGACGGGTGCCACCGCCTCCGACACCTCGCAGGTGGAGGCCGCCGGTACCGGAAGCATCAGCCCGACCGGCACCGTGACCTACGAGCTCTTCGGCAACGGCACGTGCTCGGGCGAAGCAACCGCCTCCGAGTCCGTCAGGCTGAGCGCCGGGGCCGTGCCCGACTCGTCGTCGACTGCGCCTCTCGCCGCGGGGTCGTACGGCTATCTGGCCAGCTATGGTGGCGATGGGAACTACCTTCCGTCGACGGGCGAGTGCGAGAGCTTCACCGTTCTCATCTCGCCCGACGTGCTGGCGTCCTCCGTCGTCGACGCCGCCACGACGCAACCCTGGTCCGGCGACGAGGTGGCCGGCGCCGAGGCCTACGACGCCGCTCAGCTGGAGGCGCCCGGGATGTCCAGCATCATCGCGACAGGCCGCGTGACCTACCGGTTCTTCGGCGACGGTACCTGCTCGGGCCCGGCCTCCACGCTCACCGTGTCGGTCCTCGGTGGACACGTGCCACCCTCCAACGTGACGGCGGCGTTGGCCGCCGGTGACTACAGCTTCGAGGCGTCCTACGCCGGCGACACGAACTACCTCACCTCCACGAGCCAGTGCGACACCTTCAGCGTCGGCCCCACGACGAGCGCCGTGTCGAGCGTCGTGCACGACGCCGTGGGCGGGGGGCGCTGGTCCGGGCTGGAGGTGACAGGCGCCTCCGCCTTCGACGTCGCTGCCGTCACGGGCGCCTGGACGGCGTCGCCGACCGGCTCGGTCACCTACCTCCTCTTCCCAGAGACGGCCTGCACCGGAACGCCCGTGACGACCGACACGGTGGCGCTGTCCGGTGGCGCCGTCCCGCCCTCGACGGACACGGCCTCCCTGCCGCCCGGCACCTACAGCTACTCGGCCGTGTACAGCGGTGACGGCAACTACGAGGCTTCGACAGGGCCGTGCGAGAACTTCTCCGTCATGCGGGCCGCCTCGGGGACGGCGCAGCGGATCCTCGACAGCGCCACCAACAAGCCGTGGTCGGGCACGGAGTTGCAGGGTGCGTCCGCCTACGACGCTGCGGCCGTTGCCGGCGTGCCCGGTTACCCGCCCTCCGGCGACATCGCCTACGATCTGTTCGGGAACGGCTCGTGCTCCGGCACGCCCCGCAGCAGTCAGACCGTGAAGCTCGCCGCCGGGACGGCCGAACCGTCGCAGGCCACAGCCGGCCTCGGCCCCGGCAGCTACTCGTATCGGGCGTCCTACAGCGGAGACGCCGACTACGAGGGCTCCACGTCGGCGTGCGAGGCCTTCACGGTCATCGCCCTCGGGTACCGGCTCATCGGCGGCGACGGGAGCGTCTTCGACTACCGCCTCCCCTTCTACGGATCGGTGCCGGGGCTCGGCCAGGGCGACCCGCTCGACTTCGTGGGGGCAGCCGACTCCTCCAGGGGCTACTGGCTCGTCGATGCCCACGGCGACGTCGTGTCGTTCGGCAACGCCCACTTCCACGGGTCGCTCCTGCAGCGCGGTGTCCACGTCGACGACATCGTCGGGATGGCGGCGACACCGAACGGCGGCGGCTACTGGCTCGTCGCCTCCGACGGGACCGTGTATGCATTCGGAGACGCCGTCACCCACGGCACGCTCGCGGGGCGGGGTATCCACGTCCATGACGTCGTGGCCATCATGAGCCCCGGCGCCGGCGGCTACTGGCTCGTCGGGGCGACCGGCGCCGTGTACAACTTCGGGGACGCCGGCTTCCTCGGCTCCTGCCCGCAGGCGGGGTCCGGCTGCCAGGGCATCACCGACATCGTCGCCGCCGCCCACTTCGGATCGGGCGGCTACTGGCTCGTGTCGAAGACCGGACAGGTCTTCGGCTTCGGCACCGTCCACTCGCTCGGCTCCTGCAGCCGAGCGGGCTCCGGCTGCAGGGGCACCCACACCATCGTCGGCATTGGCAGCCCGGATGCCAACGGTTACTGGCTCGTGGAGGCCGGCGGCAGGGTCGTCCCCTTCGGTGATGCCAAGTGGTTCGGCGACGAGCGGGGAACGCACCTCACGCGGCCTATCGTCGGCATCGTCTGACGGAGTCTCGCCGTCACGGGGCCGGCAGGCGGGCCGCCTCCGTGACGGGCTCCGAGGATCGGGGCTCCGTCGCTCGCTGTCGCGTCGTCTGCGAGGTGGTGCCGACTAGCCTTCGCCAGCGGAGGAGGGGTCATGGTTTGCCCGACCTGCGGAGGCGACACACCAGACGGCAAGCGGTTCTGCGCGAACTGCGGGAGCGCCCTCGCCGCCACCTGTGTCGGATGCGGCGCCACGCTCCTGCCCGGGAAGGCGTTCTGTGCCGACTGCGGCACACCCGTCAACCTTCCACTGAAGGCGGGTTCCCCCATGGGAGCCTCCGGCGTCGCCCGGAGCATGCCAGGGCCGCCCCCGGGAGCCGGCACCGAGGGCATTGCGGAGCGCCGTATCTGCTCGGTGCTCTTCGTCGACCTCGTGGGCTTCACACCCCTCGCCGAGAAGCGGGACGCCGAACAAATCCGTGAGCTGCTCTCGCACTACTTCGAACGCGCCCAGACGATCATCGGCCACTATGGGGGCACCGTCGAGAAGTTCATCGGGGATGCCGTCATGGCGGTCTGGGGCGCTCCCGTGGCCAACGAGGACGACGCCGAGCGGGCGGTGCGTGCCGGTCTCGAGCTGGTCGCCTCCGTCTCGGATCTCGGGCGGTCGTGGGAGATCCCCGAGCTCGCCGCCCGCGGCGGCGTGGTGACGGGGGAGGTGGCGATCACCGTCGGCAAGGTGGCCGAGGGCATGGTGCTCGGTGACACCGTCAACTCGGCCTCCCGCGTGCAGAGCGTCGCCCCTCCGGGGGCCGTCCTCGTCGACGAGTCCACCTGGCGGGCGGCCTCGAGCGCCATCGCCTTCCAGGACGTCGGCCTCCTCATCTTGAAGGGCAAGGAAGAGCCGCTGCACGCCTGGGAGGCGCTGCGCGTCGTCGCCCAGCGGCGGGGGGTCGGGCGGTCGGAGGGACTCGAGCCCCCGTTCGTGGGTCGCGATGCCGAGCTCAGACTCGTGAAGGACCTGTTGCACACCACCGCCAACGAGCGGCGCGCCCGTCTCGTCTCGGTCACGGGCGTCCCCGGCATCGGCAAGAGCCGGCTCGGCTGGGAGTTCCTCAAGTACGTCGACGGCCTCGTGGACACCGTGTACTGGCACCAGGGCCGCTCACCCGCCTATGGCGAGGGCATCACCTTCTGGGCACTCGGCGAGATGGTTCGCATGCGCGCTGGCATCACGGACGCCGACGATCCGGCCTCCGCACGCCAAAAACTCGCCGCCAGTGTGGCCGGCTTCGTGAGCGATCCGGAGGAGCGGCGCTGGATGGAGCCTCGCCTCGCTCACCTGCTCGGCGTCGTGGAGGCGCCCGGCGGGGACCGCGAGGAGCTGTTCTCGGCCTGGCGCACGTTCTTCGAGCGGATCGCCGACGAGAACCCGACCGTCATGGTCTTCGAAGACCTGCAATGGGCCGATCCGGGGCTCGTCGATTTCATCGAGTCCATCCTGGAGTGGTCGCGAAACCACCCGATCCTCGTGGTCACACTCGCTCGCCCGGAGCTCGCCGACCGTCGCCCGACCTGGGGTGCGGGACAGCGCAACTTCACCTCCCTCCACCTCGACCCGCTCCCGGTCGCCGAGATGCGAGAGCTGCTGGGCGGCCTCGTGACGGAGCTCCCGGCCGACATGGCCGAGCGCATCCTTGCCCGCTCCGAAGGCGTGCCCCTCTACGCCGTCGAGATGGTGCGGACCCTCGTCGACAGCGGCGTCCTCACCGAGCTAGACGGCGCCTATCGTGTCACGGGCGACCTCGAGTCCTTCGAGATCCCCGATACCCTGCACGCCCTCATCGGGGCCCGACTGGACGCCCTGCCACCAGAGCAGCGGAGCCTGCTGCAGGACGCCGCCATCCTCGGGACGACGTTCTCGGCGGAGTCACTCGCCGCCGTGCAGGGCGTGCAGCGCGAGAAGCTCGACGCCGATCTGCGCGACCTCGTGCGCAAGGAGTTCCTCGTTCTCGACACCGACATCCGATCACCCGAGCGCGGTCACTACGGGTTCGTGCAGGCACTCATCCAGGAGGTGGCGAGCTCGCGCCTCGCCCGCCGCGACCGGAGCTCGAAGCATCTGACCGTCGCCCGCCACTTCGAGTCGCTCGCCGACGACGAGCTCGCTGCTGCCATCGCCGCCCACTATCTCGAGGCCTTCCGCGCCGCGCCGGACGGGGCGGAGGCCGAGGCGGTCGCCGAGGATGCCCGCACCTGGCTGTCGCGGGCAGGGGAACGGGCGCTCTCGCTGGGGTCACCCGAGCAGGCGTTGCGTTTCTTCGAGGAGGCGCTCGAGGTGACGACGGGGAACGCACGTGCCGGGCTGCTCGCCCTCGCCGGCGAGGCGGCGGAGGTGTCGGGTGACCCAACCCGGGCGGTGACGATCTTCGAGCAAGCGGTGGAGAGCTACCGAGCGAGCGGCGAGGTGCTCGAGGCCAATCGGGCGACGGCGCGCATCGTCTCGAATCTCGCCGGTGCCCGGCGGTACTCCGAGGCCATCGAGCGGGCGCAGACCGCTCTCGACAAGACCGCTGACCTCGACGACTCCGTTCGCTCGGACCTTGCGAGAGAGCTGAGCATGGCTCGGGTCCAGATCGGGCAGCCCGAGGAGGCGCTCGCCTGGATCGAGACCGCCCTCAGCCTCGCCGAGCGCCTCGACGACGCAACCGCCCTCGCCCGTGCCGTCGGGGCGAAGGGCATGATCCTCTACAACCTCGGCCGGCACCGCGAAGCCGTCATCCTGGCTCGAGGTGCCGGCGCCCTGGCCGACAGCATCGGGGACGTGAAGGAGCAGATGGGCGCGCGGCTCGCCCTCAGCGTCTATTCGCTGGAGGACGACCCGAGAGAGGCGATGGAAGCGAGCCGCTCCTCAGCCGAGCTGGCGCGGCGGGCCGGCGTTCGTGCCCCGGAGACGACGAACTTGCTGAACTGGGCGGAGAGCGCCGTCTTTCTCGGCGACCGTGCGGCGACCGCCCAGGCGCTCCGGCAAGCGTCGCAACGTGAGCTGAACCCCGAGCATTCGGTGTGGCGCGACTGCATCGAAGCGGTCCTCGCTGCGCTCGAAGGTGACGCCGCCAGGGCGCACTCGCTCGTGGCGTCCCATGCCGCCGTCGCGTCCAGCGAGTACATCCACATGCAGGCGACCTATCTCGGCACCAAGAGCTTCGTCGCCCTCTTGGGGGGCGACCTCGACGAAGCCGTCGCCACCGCCCGTCTCGCCCTCGCAGCCGACCCCATGGGGATCAATGCCGCCAAGTGCGCCGTGATCCAGGGGCGAAGCTGCCTGTGGAGCCAGGACGTGGCCGGGGCGCGTGAGGCCCACTCGGCCCTCGTGGGCTTCCCGGGTCGATGGACGGCTGCCGCCCGGACGACCCTCGAGGCAGGTATCGCCATGCTGGAGGGACGCCCCGAGCACGGCCTCGAGCGCTACCGGGCGGCCTTCGAGGCCTGGCGGGCGCTCGACAGCGACTTCGATCTGGCCTTCGCCGCCCTCGATCTCGTGCTCCTCGACCCCGAGGGCGCCCACGATGCCGAGGCCGCCACGGCGCGGGAGATCCTCCGTCGGCTCGACATCGCTCCGCTGCTCGAGCGGTTACAGGGCGAGGTTGCCGTCACCGTCGACTGATCCGGCGGGCGACGAGGCGCCCTTCGGCGCTCGGAGAGGTCAGCTCGCCCGCAACGAGTCCAGAATGGTCCTGGCCACCGAGCCGGTGCCGACAAGGCCGATCGACACGTAGACGGGGTGAGCACGGCCCGGAACCGAGACCCGGAGGACGAGGATGGAGAACGCCGGGGCGTTCGCCGGGCAGGCTCGCAGGCGGTGAATGCGCAAGCAGTGACCGAACGCCGAGGGCGGGAGCTCCGGGTACAGGGAACGCTCGTCGATGCGGAGACCCTGCGAGGCCGGTTGTGGCGGCTGGGCGGGCGGTATGTAGGGGCACGCCGGCAGGATCAGCCTGGTGTCGGTGTCGAGGACGGCACTGGGTGGAGTGAAGAGCTCGACGGTCTGCAGCGGCGAGCAGTCGAAGCCGTAGAGGTTCGTCCTCGAGACCGGCCAGGCCGCAGGGATGGCGACGCGGAGGCCGGCGAACGAGACGTGCCGCCAGCCGGCCGGCACCGGGGGTGCCTGCCCGTGTGCCAGCACGTGGCGGCGTGCGGACGTCTCGAGCGTGTGGAGCACGCGAAGACCGATCCGCCCCTCGAGCCGGATTCTGGGCGTGGAGGACAGGGACGAGGTACGTTCCGGGGAAGGCCGAGGTGGCCTTCCGCACGGTGATGCCGTGGATGGTGAGGACGGTCTTGCCCACCTTGACGGCGGGGTCGGGCTGCTCGAGCGTCACGACGGTCGACGGGTCGCGACCCACCACGGGCGGGCAGTGGAAGACGCCCGGCAGCGGATCGACGAAGAGCTCGCCCGGGGCACCGCCCACGACGCACGGCGGCTGGTCGTAGAGCACGTACCAGTTGGACGGGATGGCCAGCGTCGCCTGACCCCAGGCGACGGTGACCCACTCTGGCGGGTTCGCCGAGGCGAAGGTGGTGGACAGCCCCCCGCTGCTCGGCTGTCGGGGCGATGGCCTCGTGGCAGCGGCGGCGCCGCCACCCCAGGCGCCGAGGGCGAGGGTGAGGGCGAGGGCGGCAACGATGAGGGCGGGCGTCGAGCGTCTCATGGTCGTACAAAGCCTGCGGGAGACGGTTCGCGTACGCCCACTCGAATCGCTGCGGTGGGACGGGGCGGTCCGCCCACCGCCCGACGCAACCTCAGAGTGTGATCGTGGTCTCCACGTAGCGTGGGCGCACGATGTTCAGTTGGGTCTCGAGCAGGTTCCAGTTGGAGCTGTTGACGTCATAGGAGATGACGAGCTGATCCGCCACGTCCGACAAGCCCAGGTGGGCGCAGGCACCGTAGGTATAGACCCCGTCGATCCCCTGCGTTCCGTACGGGCCGCCCTGCCCGAGGGTGTCGTAGATGAGGTGGCCGTTGTCCGCGTCGAAGGGTCCTTGCGGGCTGCAGGCAAAGTACAGCATGAGGTTTGGGCTCTGGAATTTGTCCATCATCGTGGTGAGAACGTAGACGTTGCCGACCTGCGTGACGCTGAATTGGGACTGGGCCGCTGTGGTGGCGGACGCAGCGCTGGCCACTTCGTTCGTGAAGGTCGTCCCATCGAAGTACTGCCACGTCCCGGTCGAGAGGTGGCCCACGGGAACCCGTGCGACGTACATGCTGTTGCTGTAGGTGGCAAGTCCGTTGCTATTGGAGGCGACGCCGTAGATGTAGGTATAGGCACCGAAGTTCGTCATCCAGACGCCCCAAAGGATTCCGTTGGCCGTGCTCACGGGTGTTACGCTTTCAAGGCGGAGGCTCGACAGATTGAAGCTCGCCAGCAGAGTGGCCGTGTGGGCATAGCCATAGGGTCCCGGGTTGGCTGTCCAGTGGTACTCGCCGTAGGCCACATAGAGAGTGTTGCCGCTCACCACGCCTCCATAGCTCCAGTACCAGTCGGCAGACCTCGGATCGAGCCCGGCGTTCATGTACTCGTAGGGCCGCCCCTGAAATTCGTTGTAGAGGGTTGTGAACTTGCTGCCCTGCCGCACCACCATCGCATTGTGGACGAAGCCCCGACGCCCGTTCACCGGCAGCCCGAGATAGGTGTCGTCGTAGAGCCAGACCGTGCGGCCTCCGGGAAGGTTGAGGGAGTCGCCCCCGTCGCTGCCCGACCAGCCCTGGCCGGTGTCGCCGTAGACGGTCATGGTGTTGTCCATGGCGACGTCGGCCGTCGCCGGGGGGACCGCCATCGAGCTCAGCTCGGTGGGGCTGCACGAAGCGGACGCCCCACCCCCGCCGCCCCCGCCGTCGGCGGCCGCCGCCTCGTGCGGCTGCACGAGCGTGAGCGTCAAGATGACGACGAGAGCGACGGGCAGCACCCCGCCGAACACACGGCGGCGCGCCGCGCCACGGCCGTGCCATCTCGAAGCGATCAACATGCTGAACTCTCGCCGACGATGCTGCGTGGAACTCCCCTTCCCTCCCGCCGTGGGCAGCGGTGGCGGTGTGACACCGTCCGCGCCTACTCCAACGGCTCGGAGCCGTTTGCGATGAGGATAGTCCCACCGCAGACGGCGCTGCTCCGTCGCCCGCTGACCACGTCCTCCGGGCTTCGCCCGACTGCGGTACGGGGCGGCGGCCTGGCGGCTCGCGTCACGCACAGCGGGTCCCCCTCCCTGCGGACGGGTGACCTGGGGGTTAGTTGCGGGCGCAACGCCTACCGCGTATCGTCGGCGCCGTGGCTATGTCATCGTCGTTGACTGGCCGGGTGTCGATGTCGTGAGCCAGTTGCAGCACTCTGAGGCGCACGCCGAGGCGATCGCCCGTGCTGAGCTAGGGCTGCCGATCCCCAGAGGGTCACGGTTTCGCTTCATCAAACGAGTCGTCGCACGAATCGCCTGGACTCTGCTCCGGCACCAAGTCGCCTACAACGCGGCCGTGACGACCGAACTCGCCGAACTTCGAGAGGCGCTGTTGCGACAAGAGGCGGTTCTTCGCCAGCAAGACTCGGTTCTCCAGCAGCAAGACTCGGCGCTTCAGCGCCAAGAGGCAGTTCTGCAGCGGCAAGGGTCGGCTCTTCGGCAGCACGGGTCGGCTCTTCAAGAGCAGGAGGCCGTTCTTCAACAGGAAGAGACGGTCCGTCAGCATCTGGAGACAGCGCTCCGAGTCCAGCTCGACCTCGTCCAGCGCCAAGCATTCACGTGGCACCACGAGGGTCTGAGTGACCTCCGCTCGGAACTCGTGGAGACGGCGTATCAGATCAGCGAGCTCCACAAGAAGATCGACAGCGAGGTTGCACAACTTCGTGGAGATGCCGAGGCGCGAGCGATCGAGGCTCGGCGACGACAGGGTGCGATCGATGTGCTGCTCAACGAGCTCCGCCGAACGCTGCCGGAGCCGCCCTCCGTCGACCAGCTGACCGAGCTGCCCCACGCCTTGGACTCCATATACACCGTGTTCACCGACGTCTTACGCGGACCGACGCGCGCCGTCAAGGAGCGCGTCAGGGAGTTTCTGCCTGATGTCCTCGCCGTCGGTTGCGGAGGTTCAGTCGTCGACTTGGGATCGGGACGCGGGGAGTGGCTGGACCTCCTTCGTGAATCCAACGTCGACGCGTCCGGAGTTGACCTCAACTCGACCTTCGCCGCCGAGTGCCGGGGTCGGGGGCTCGACGTGGTGCTCGGTGACGCCCGCGACCACCTGGCACGGTTGCCCGAACGGTCGGTGAAGGCCATCACGGCGTTTCATCTGGCCGAACATCTACCGCTCGAATGTCTCATCGAATTGATCGATCTCTCACTGCGGGCTCTCGACAGCGGTGGCATCCTCATCATGGAGACTGCCAACCCGGAGAACCTCGTCGTGGGTGCTTCGACCTTCTATCTCGATCCGACCCACCATCGGCCGATACCCCCGCCCCTGCTTGCGTTCCTCTTCGAGGCGAGGGGATTCGGGGAGGTGGAGACGCGTTTCCTGCATCCTTCCGAGGCACCGCTCAGTGGTCCCAGCCCGATGAGCGCGTGGTCTTCGGACATGGCCCCGCTCGTCAAGGTGATCAACGAGCGGCTCTTCGGTGCGCGGGACTATGCCGTCATCGGACAACGGCAGTAGATGGCGGTTGACAGCCGGACGCGTGTCGCCTGGTGGAGCCCGCTCCCACCTCAGGACTGCGGGGTTGCCGAGTACAGCTTCGAGCTGATGAGCGCGCTGTCACGTGACCTCTCCATCCTTGCCGTGGTTCGAGACGACGTCCATCGTCGCGTGCGTGTGCCCCATGGCGTCCAGGTCATCGGTGCTTCCGCTTACCTCTCGGGTGCCGAAGGCGGTGTGGACCTCGATATCTATCAGATGGGGAGCCGGCTGGGGTTCCACGGTTATATGCACACCTCAGTCCTGAGCACCCCGGGTCTCCTCGTGCTCCATGATCCGTCGTTGTTCGATTTCTATTGTGTCGCCTGCGATGGGGTGGAGAGCCCGGTCCTTCTCGAAGAAATCCGTGTCGACGACTCCACCGGCAGTGAGATTCCCACCGTCGATGTCGACGACAAAGCCGTGCCGGACCGACTCCGCGTGCTCCTGACTCGAAGGCTCGTGGAGGCCAGCGTGATGACGCTGGTGCACAGCTCATGGATGAGGGAGGAACTCGCTCGGCGTTGCCCCGGGGCGGCCATCCGTCACATCCATCAACCCGCCAGGATCGTCGCCGCGGGACCGCCGCGGCCGTCATCTCCGACCGTCTTCGGCGTGTTTGGAGGCCTCGAGCCTGCGAAGCGCCTACCGGCCATCGTGGGGGCCTTCGCCCGCGTGCATTCCCTCCGTCCAGGGGGAGCCCGGCTCGTTGTCGCCGGCCGGACCAGCGACCCGCACGAGGAAGGGGTGGTTCGAGAGGCGATACGGGCTTCGGGCGCCGCCCATGCCATCGAGCTCCTCCCTGACCTCTCGGCCCGGGACCTCCAGTCGGCGATGCACGCCGTTGACGTCGTGATCTCCCTGCGCTGGCCGACCAGCGGCGAGGTGAGTGCCGCCGTCATGACGGCACTCGGCTCGGGCAAGCCGGTCGTGCTGAGCGATATCCCCCAGTATCAGGAGCTCGATCGGACGTTCTGCTGGCGAGTGCCTGTCGGTGAAGCCGAGAGTCCGGCGCTCGAGAGCCTCATGCTGCGCATCGTTGACGAGCCCGGAGTGCTCGCCGGAATGGGTGAAGCCGCTACTCGCTTCGTCGAAGGGCAGGCGACCGTGCCACTCGTGGCCGGGCGCTACGTTCAGGCAGTCGAGGAGTGCGCCTCTCGCCGTCTCGAGCAGATCTCTCGTAGTCCTCGGTCCGGCCCCACCGATCTGCCAGGGGTGAACGTCGTCGGGGACTGGCAGGTCACGAGCGGGCTCGCCGAGCTGGCACGCCGGTCCGTCGGTGCCCTCGTCGAAGCAGGCGTTCCGGTCTCCGTCCATGAGCGTCTGATACCCGGTCATCCCCGCGAGGGCCAGCTCTCGCCGTCGTGGATGAATTTCATCCCGCGGGGGAGACCGCACGACGTCGATATCTGCTACCTGAATGTGAACGAGCTCGGCGTCGTGTCGGACGAGGAACTGCGGCCGTCTGGACGTAGCAGGTACGTCATCGGTTCCTGGGCCTGGGAGCTGCCCACGCTCCCTCGGCACTTTGTCGATCAGATTGACCGAGTCGACGAGATTCTGGGTCTGCAGCAAGTTCACGCGAGACGCTTTCATGGGGTACACGAGCAAGCCCATCCACGTGATGCCCTGCGCGGTGAGCCTGCCCTCGACGACGAGCGTCACCCGGCGCGAGCTTGGACTGCCCCAGGATGCATGCATCTTCCTCTTCCACTTCGACTGCTCGTCGACGTTCGCCCGAAAGAACCCGTGGGGAGTCATCAGAGCCTTCCGGAAGGCGTTTACGCCGGAGGAAAGGTCGGAGCGCGTTCTCCTCGTGATGAAGACACGCAATCTTGCACGTATCACGGCGGTCGGAGCCGAACGCCTTTCCCGGGAGCTGCACGAGGTCGGTGGAATGTCGATCGACCTCGAATTGTCACCCGAGAGTATGGCCTCCTTGATCGCCTGTTCCGACGTGTACGTATCGCTGCATCGCTCGGAGGGATTTGGCCTCGGTATCGCGGACGCCATGTTGCTCGGACTCCCTGCAATTGCCACGGCCTACTCTGGCAACCTCGACTTCATGAACAACTACAACAGCTGCCTCGTCGGTTACGCTTTGCGCTGCGTCGACACGACGGAGGTTGCGTACAATCCCGGGATGGAGTCCGTCTACGAGAGTTCGCAGCAGTGGGCTGAGCCGAACGTGGACCAGGCGGCGCGGTGGATGCGCTGGTTGTACGACAATCCCGACCAGCGAGCGAAGATCGGAGCCGCCGGCGCCGCCACGATTGGCGAGAAGTACACGCCGGCCGCTGCCGCCGCCGCCGCGGTGGCTCGGCTGACCGAGATAGCTCAAGGGAGGCTCTCGTAGCGAACGGCCGGGCCTCCCTGCGGCCGGCCGGATGGGATGGTCAGTGCTCGCCTGCCTCGACTTCCAGTCGACGGCGCAGATCCTGTACCTCGGCGGCGAGCGCGTCGCGCTGTTGGCGCAGCCTGCGGACCGGGGGAAGCACGGCGACGACCGCTTTGCCGACCCGGTAAGCGATCGAGGGTCGCGGGGCAGCCGGCGAGGGCGGCGCCGGCGGGGGAGGAGCCGGCGGGGTGCTGTCGCGGCCGAAGGCAACGGATGTGCCCTCCTCGGCAGCCACGTTTTCGACTGCTGCGTCGGCGGCGACGCGCCGGACACAGAATGCCGGGCTGAACGGTTCGATGTAGCGGCACTGGACAGGATGCACCCGGTAATGGGCGAGGAGATGCGTGGGTTTGACGATCCCGAGGGTCAGAGCCGCCTCGTCCAGTCGAGCGACGGCGTCGATGAAGGCGCAGTCGTCGGCCCGCCCGGGATCGAAGTTGTGGCCGAAGCCACGGTCCACGAAGAGATCGATGACGTTGGCGAACCCGAGGAATGCCTCGGCATGGAACGACTCGCTGAGGAGCGGGAGGATGTCCTGGGCTCGTATTCCCTCGAACCCCTCCGTGGAGCAGTCCCAATTCTCGTAGCGCTTCTCGTGACGCTTCAGCTGGTGGTTGTAGCGATAGCGGTCCGGCATCACGGCCCAGATCGCCTCCACGAGGTCGAGGGCCTCCGGCCACCGCATGTGCCCGTTACGCCCCACCATGTCGTTGACTATGAACACGCCATCATCCGGCAAGTTCGCCCGAACGGTCTCGAAGACGTGCTCCAGTTCGACGAGGTGATGAAGGGAATGGTTGGCGATGACGGCGTCGAAGTTCTCGTCCGGCGTCCAGCGGTTGAGATCGGCGCCCTCGTCGAAGAAGTGACCCTGCAGCCCGGCTGTCACGGCGTCTGCCCTCGCCCGCTCTCGCATGGCGTCGTTGAGCTCGAGGCGCCGGAATCTGAAGTTCTCGTGTCCCGCTTGGCGCAGCAGGCGAGCGAGGCTCAGCTCGAGGTCGCCGTTGCCGGAGCCGAGCGAGACGACGCGGACCTCCGACTTCGCCTGGCAGAGCGCAGCCAGCGGCTGGATGAAGAAGTCGTCCAGGGATTGCCAGCCGAGCTGGCGGAGAAGGGGGTCGAGGTGGCCCGCGCTCCAGTAGTGGTACATCTCGGGCAAGTCGTGGACGTTCTCGACTTCGCGATAGCGTTGCACCTCCTTGGCGATGCGCTCGACGTAGCGCTCGGACTCCGTCTGAGCGGAGCTCATCGCGGCGGGTCTCCGACGACGAGGAGGCGCTGAACCTGCCGGTGGTGCATGGCGCCGAGCTTAATTTGTATCGCACTCCGTACCGGCTCCGGGTCGTCGCCACCTGCGGGCATCCCCATTGAATCGAGCTGCGACTTGGAGACCGAATCTGCCAGGATGTCGAGGTGCAAGTCCCGTGCGAGGTGCGATGCCACAAGCAGGTACCCGGCGACGCTGCCGGCCGCCCATGACCGGTGCGGCGGCTGCGGTGGAGTGACGAGCACACCGAGCACGATCGCCGAGCTGCCGCGGCGTTGCTACCGTTTGCTCGCCCGGGTGGTCGCCGACGCGCGGCGACAGCGGACTCCCACTCACCCGGAGGTCATGCCGCAGGCTCCCCTCATCAGCCTGGCGACGGTCGTCGACCCCGAGGTCGTGATCGTCATCCCGGTGCACAACCATTGGTCCCTGACGGCCGATTGCCTGCAGTCGATCGCCCGGGACGTCTCGGCGCCGCCCTACGCGGTGGTCGTCGTCGACGACGCCTCGACCGACGAGACCTCCCAGATGCTGAGCCACGTGAGCGGCATCGAGGTCGTGCAGATGACGGCGAACGTCGGCTTCGTGAAGGCAGTCAACGCCGGTGTGGCGGCGACCCGCAGCCGCTACGTGGCACTGCTCAACAACGACACGCGCGTGACCGAAGGCTGGCTGGCCGCCCTTTTTGGAGCGGCCGAGGCCAGCGACGACATCGGCATCGTCGGGGCGAAGCTCGTCTTCCCGGACGGCACCCTGCAGGAGGCCGGTGGCATCGTCTTCTCGGACGGGACCGGGTGGAACTACGGACGGGGAGGCGATCCGGCCGACCCCGCCTACAACTTTCGCCGCGACGTCGATTACTGCTCGGGAGCCTGCTTGTTGGTGCGGCGAGACGTCTTCGATGCCGTCGGCGGGTTCGACGCCCGCTTCGCCCCCGCTTACTACGAGGACACCGACCTCGCCTTCGCCGCCCGAGCCATGGGCTACCGCGTCGTCTACGAGCCGGGCGCTGTCGTCGTCCATCTCGAGGGCGGGAGCAACGGAACGGACCCCACGGCCGGTACGAAGCGTTACCAGGCGAGAAACCAGGAGATCTTCCGCGCCAAGTGGGAGTCGGAGCTCGCCCTGCAGGCGGCCGATGAACCCGGTCGGGTGCGCCCGGCGAGTTGGCGGACTGCGCAGGGGCGGGTGCTCGTCGTCGACGAGCACATCCCCACGCCCGACCAGGACTCCGGGTCTCGACGCATGTGGGAGCTGTTGTGCATGCTCCGGGATCTCGGCTTCGGGGTGACGTTCCTCGCCACCAGTGGGAACGACATGCCGCCGTACTCCTCCATCCTGCGAGAGGCCGGCATCGAGGTCCTCGGTGGTCCGGATTGCCTTCCCGACTTCCTCACCGGGGTGGGCGGTGACCTCCGTGCCGCCCTCCTCAGCAGACCGAAGCCGGCGTGGCAGCAACTGCCGATCGTTCGGCGCCTCTGCCCGGACGCCAAGGTGATCTACGACACCGTCGACCTCCACTACGTGCGACAGCGTCGCCAGGCCGAGGTCGAGGGGAGCGGCAGCCGCCTGCGCATGGCCCAGCACCAGCGGCGGATGGAGCTCACCCTCGCCGCCGCGGCGGACGCCACGCTCGTCGTGTCGCCGGTCGAGCGCGAGATGCTCCTCGAGGAGCTCCCTCGGCTCACCGTCCACGTCGTGCCGAACGTCCACCGAGACGAGCCGGCCGGCAACCCGTTCTCGCGGCGGGAGGGATTGCTGTTCGTGGGGAGCTTCCCGCATGCCCCCAACCGGGACGCCGCCCGCTGGCTCGTCGAGGAGATCCTCCCCCGTATCCGTCAGGATCTCGGCGAGATCCCAGCTTTCATCGTCGGCAGCCGGCCGACCGACGACATCTGGTCCCTCGAGGGAGACGGCGTGCGGGTGCTCGGCTGGGTGCCCGATCTCGCCGAGCTCTACGCTCGCTCACGGGTGTTCGTCGCCCCCCTGCGTTACGGCGCCGGCATGAAGGGCAAGGTCGGCGAGAGCCTCGCCCACGGTCTGCCTGTCGTCACGACACGGATCGGCGCCGAGGGAATGGAGCTCGAGAACGGGCACGACGCCCTCGTCGCCGACGGTGCCGAGGCCTTTGCGGCAGAGGTGGCGAGGCTCTACCGGGACAGTGAGCTGTGGGCGAGTCTTGCCCGAAACGGGCGGCGTACCATCGCGCGCCGGTATTCGCCGGATGCAGTCCGGCCCCTGCTGGCACAGGTCTTCTCCGACAGTGTGCTTCCTCTGCGCTGATCAGGCCTGCTGCGGGCACGGCGACGCGGCGCCTCGCGTCCGGGCCGCCCGGCCGGGTACAAGGGGGTAGGCCAGCTTGTAATTCACGGTAAACCCCAAGTTCTGCCTATGCCTTCGCCATCAAGGACAGTCTGCCGGCGTAGGTCCTGATTGCCTGGCGACTGGCGACCGCCGAGACCATAATGTCCCCGATGCCAACTCACCGCGTGCGAGCGGACGCGCCCGCCCTCGCCGCGGCCGATCCGTCGCGAGCGGCAACGGCTCTCGCCCTCTTCTGGCTCGTGGTGGCCGCTTTCGTCTACCTGGCGCCGGCGTTGCTGCACGGTACGAAGCTGGGTAGCTATGACCTTCTGACGCACTTCGGACTCGGGACAGTGCCGGGGGCACAAATCTTCAACGTCGCTTCCAGCGACCAGATCCAACAGGACGCACCGTGGACGGCACTGGCCTGGCAGCAGGTTCACCATGGTCAACTACCCCTCTGGGATCCCTATAACGGTTTGGGTCTTCCCCTTGCGTTCAACTTCCAGTCGGCCCCGTTCAGCCTGCCCATGGCGATCAGCTACTTGTTGCCCTTACGGTTCGCCTATACGACGGTCGTGATCATGAAGATCTTGATTGCCGGTACAGGCGCCTTTGTCTTCTCACGGGTACTCGGTCTGCGACTGCTCGCAGCCACATTCGCCGCCACGATCGTGGAGCTCTGCGGTGCCTTCACTGCCTGGCTCGGATGGGCGCAGGACGGCGTGTTCTGCTGGCTGGGCTGGTTGCTGGCCTGCGTCGTGCTCGTAGTTCGCGGGAAGCGACCGGTTCGTGACACCGTCTTGTTGGCTCTCGTGGTTGCCTTGTCGATCCTCGGCGGCTTCCCGGAGGCGACGGCCATCACGTTCGTCGCCGGCGGCGTCTTCGTCGCCGTCGTGGTTGCCGTACGGGCCTTTCAACAAGGACAAGCGTCACACGTCGTCGCCTCGTTGGTGCGCGTCGTCGTCGGAAGCGTATGCGGCATCGCCCTGTCAGCCCCCCTGCTACTTCCTGGGCTCCAGGTCGTCAAGCAGTCGGTTCGGGACTCCAACAGGAACTACGTGGGTATACCGCTGCGCGCCGCCGTCAATCTCGTTTTCTCCGGCTTCTTCGGTTACCCGATCTCCACGAGCCAGTCCTTCGGCCCGGACCGTTACGGCTACTACGAAACAGCGGCGTTCGTCGGCGTCATCGCTCTCGTGTTGATTGTCGTCGCCATCCTCCGTCGTTGGCGGGAACCCGAGGTGGCAGGCCTGGCGCTGGTCGCTGTCGTCCTCGCCCTGCTCATCTACCACAGCCCATTGACCAGAGTTCTCGACTCCATACCACTCTTCAACGTCGTCGAATGGAATCGGGCACTGGTGCCGTTCGACTTTGTCCTTGCGATGCTCGCCGGGTTCGGGCTGCAGACTGTCCTCGATAACGGACAGGAACGTGGCACTCGACGCTGTCTGCTCGGCGCCTTGACGGTGAGCGCTGTCGGGATCCTTGTGCTCCGACTGCACGGCAGCGGTGCCCTCTCACGCGCCGAGGCGGCCATCCGATCACGGAGCTTCCTCTGGCCCGCCATCGAGCTCGTCGCCGGCGCAGCCGCGGTGGCCGTGCTCCTCATCGGCCATCGCGGGCGCGCCCCCGGCGCACATGAGCACCGGACGGGCTCGCGCTCGTATCGGGCGCGGCGGACCGCAGCCGTTCTCCTCGTCGCCGCCGAGGCGGCCTTTCTCCTTGCGGCCACGCCGAATTTGTGGTCATCGAGCAAAGTCGCATTCCCCGTCACTGCCGGTGACAGCGAGCTCGAGCGGCTCGTGGGTCAGGCGCGCGTCGGGTTCGGCATCTGCCCGTCGCTGTCGTCGCAGCCGAACCTCGGGATCCTCGCAGAGGCCAACTCGGCCTATGGGGTCGCCGAGATCTCGGCCTACAACTCGGTCGTCCCACGGAGCTGGCACACCGCCTGGACCGCGGCAACGGGCCTCCCCTATGTGGCCAAGGGGGAGCTCGGCGCCTTCTGTCCGTCGCTCCCCTCTGCCTCATTGGCACGGAACTTCGGCGTGTCCTACCTTCTGGAGCCGCCTCATCACGCCGCTGCCTCGGGAACCGTCTACGTCGCCACCATCGATGGCGAAGGTCTCTACCGCGTGCCTGGCGGTGGTCTCGTCACCATGCAGCCCACGACAGCAGCGGCCTCCGACGATCCGGACGTCGTCGTCCCGACCGAGGCAGCCGACCCCTCGTCCATCCACTTCGTGGTCGACCCGCGCCAGCCCTCCACACTGCATATCCACATCACGGATCTCCCTGGTTGGAAGGCGACGGTGGACGGCCGGCCTCTCGCCTTGCATTCGTGGGGCAGCGCCATGCTCGAAGCTTCCGTGCCCGCGGGCCAGGAGACCATCGTGCTGACCTATTGGCCACATGCGTTCACCGATGGATTGGTCGTTGCCGGCGCCACGGCGCTCGGCCTCGCCATGGCCCTGCTCGTCAGTTGGCGGCGCCGCCTTCGTCGCGGAGAGGCAGGGCGCCGGCGTCGGAAGCAAGAACGTACGTCGGCGGCGGCTGTCCCGGCTGAGCGGACGGACCCCGCCGTTGTCGTTCAGACGGTTGAGTGATCACCGTCCGCAAGGCCGGTCCACCTGAGGATCAGTTGGGCCCGTCCCGCCGGCGTGGCCGTCGAGTCGAGCGCGCTATACCGTGCGGTCACCGACAGCGAGCCTCGAGCTCGAGAATGTAGTTGTCCTTGGTATGGAGCTCCGACTCGAGGTGCCCCACATACGTCTCGAGCTGCTCGAGATGAGCGCGCCTGGCACCGAGTTCCGCCTCAGCCCGACTGAGTGCCGCCTCAGCGACTGAGTCCGCCTCGGCGCGATTGATCCGCGATTCGAGATCGGCTGTCCAAGCGAGCTTGGTTGCTAGTTCGGTCTCGAGATGATGCACGTATTTCTCCACGCGGTCGAGATTCTCGGGTACGAAATTGTCGAGCACGGTGGCCGGCGCGAGCATCGTCACGAGCTGCGGCTCTTCAGCGCGGGCGTAGTACCGGTTGACTCCGTCGAACGAGGCGAAGAGGTATCCGGATCCGAGGAGCAGCGGCTCCCAGCCCGCATGCGTCTCCTCGTGCGACCACGGACGCGTCGCTTCCACGACGACCACACGCGGACGCCAGCGTGTCCAGTCGTTGCCCGCCAGCACTTCGGACTCCGCTCCCTCGACGTCAATCTTGAGGAACGAGATGTCGCCGACGTCGTTCTCCTCGAGAACATCTGCCAACGTGCGCAGCCGCACGACGCGTTCCTCCATTGGGCGTCCTGCACGTGCGTAGCCGGCAGCCACGTCTGCGTCCGAGCTCGACAGGCCGCGCTCGTCAAGAACAACGTGGACGCTGATCTCCCCGGAGGTGCTTCCGAGGGCCGCCTCTACCACGACGTCCCGAGGTCTTGCCCGGCGAAGTTCGGCCGCCTCCTCCGAAAGCGGCTCGACGTCGATGCCGTTCCAGCCGGCATCATAGAAGTGCCTCGTCACCGAGCCGACATACGGTGAGGCTGCCCCGACATCGACGTACAGGCCGACACCCCCGTCGTCCTGGCAGAGGGCGCGGTGCAGGACGACGTCCTCAGCGTTGGCGGCATACGACACCATTCGCCCTTCGTCTCGAGAGTGCGCAGACGCCGCAGGTGGTCGGCCCTCCGGTCGGTCAGCGGTCACGCCAAGCGATCATCCTTCGGGCGCTGCCGTGGGCGACACGAAAGAGAGCCGGTCGCCTCGCCACGCGGGTGACCACACTTTCCATGATGCGATAGGCCGCTCGCACGCGAATCGCCGCGAGCTCGTTCAGGGCAGCCTCGCAGCTTCTCTCCACCTCGAGGGTGTAGTCAGTGCGCCCCTCGAGCTCGTGCTTGAGGTCGGCCACCTGCGTCTCCCGGGCGTCCAGTTGAGACTCCAGTTCGCGGGCATAGAGGATCCGGATCTCGAGCTCACGCTTGAGATACCCGAGCTCCGTCTCGAGGGTGTCGACGCGCTCCACCCACTCTCGAAGGCGTAGCTCGAGCTCCTTCACAAGTTCGCTGTCGTCCGTGTCCGCATCCGAGGATCGCCGCGGCGACCGCTTGCTCGTCTCGAGAGCGGCTTCATGACCGTTTTGAAGGTCCTCGGCGCCGTGGCCGCCCGCCACATCTGGCGCTGTCGGGCTGAGTGGTTCCGTGAGCTGCTTCCTCATGTCGCCGTCCTGTGCGGCGCGTTGCGAAGCGGTCGACACACCGCGACCCGGGACGGCGGCGAGGGCGGAAGCCCAGCTCGGCCCGGAGACGGTCGACCGGCGTCGAGCTTCCAAGCGCTCGATCTCGGCACGTTGGCGCTCCCAGGCGGCCCTATCCGTGAGCAGCGAGGTGAGGGCGAGGGCGAATCCCTTCGAGTCGTCGAGCACCAGCAATGGGGAGGTATTCCGGAAATCGATCCCCTCGGCCCCAACGGTCGTGGACACGGTCGGTACCCCGTACTGCAAGGCCTCGAGGGTCTTCATCTTCACACCGGATCCGTACCGGAGGGGCACGATGCAAGCCCGCACTCGCCCGTAGAGATCGGCCATGTTGCTGACGTGACCCTCGAAGGAGACGCCGCGTCCCTCCGTGGCGGCGATCCTCTCCGGTGGCGACCCTCCCGTGACGCGCACGCGAACCCACGGCAGCCGGGCGCGCACGAGCGGTAATACCTCGCGGACGAACCAGAGGAGCCCGTCGGCATTCGGCGAGTTGAGCCCGGAGAGCCAGCCGGCCACCATGAGCACATCGGCGCGCTCCGCAAAACCGGCGGAGGTGAGCTCCGGCTCATTGAGCCAAGGCTCCACGACGAGGGGGTGATGTGCCCCCAAGCCTTCCAGCACGGCTGCCTCGTCGGCGGACACGCACACGAGCGTATCCACCGTGCGCGCGATGTCCCGCTCGACGGCGCGAACCTCCTCCGCAGCCCGTACGACGGCGTCTCGCTCCGCTCCCGGCTCGATTAGCTCGGCTTGTACCTCGAGTCGCCGGTGGAAGAGCGCTTCGGAGTCGTAACAGAGGTTGGCGCCTGGTTGCAGGTCGCGGATCACGTGCCCATAGTTGACGAAATTGTGGGGCCGAGAGATCACGACCGACTGGTAGTTCACAGAAGGCCGCCGAAGGTGCTCTTCGAGGGGTTCAGTCACGATCCCCACACCGAGTGCTCCAAGGGCTTCGGGGTCTCCGTCCACCGGGAGCGTCTGGAAGACGGACACTCGGTAACCCAACCGCGCCATCTCCCGCACGGAGTCGAACATCCGGGCGTAGCCCGAGCCCAGTCGCGGGTCGGGGAGCCGGTCGTCGATGACGAGCACGCGAGGTGGACACCCCATGGCCAGGTGCACGGCCTCTTCGATGGCGTCGATGGCCTCGCTCGCCTTCGATGTCGGAGGAGGCGTCCGTTCGCGCAGCACTTCCCACCATCGCTCCACCAACTTCTTCCGATGGCTGCAGCAGAGAAAGTCCTTGTAGCGATTGGTCGAACTCCTGGATTCGAAGTGGGACACGACGGAACGAGGCTCGTACATCACTGCGCCCCCGCCCTCGGCGATCCTCAGGCAGAAGTCGACATCTTCGAAGTATGCGGGGAAGTAGCTCTCGTCGAGACCCTCCAGGTCGTCCCACGTCTTCCGTCGAACAAGGAGCGCGACCCCGCTGCAGTAGTCGACACGACGGCGAAAGCGCAACGAGGCGGTGTCTCCGGGCATGTCGCGGCCCACACCGCTCGTGGAGCCGTCGTTCCAAAGGACCGAGCCGGCCTCCTGCAAGGCGCCGTTCGAGTGCAGGACGCGGCTGCCGACGGCACCCACCCCAGGGAGGCCGGCCGTCTCTACCAGGGGAGCCAGCCAGCCAGGGTGGGGTTCGGCATCGTCGTTCAGCAGGGCGATGAACTCACCGCGAGCCGCCCGCGCGCCGAGGTTGCAGCCACCGGCAAAGCCACGGTTGACAGTGGACCGCACAACGGTGACTCCGCTCACGGCGAAGGCCAGGTCGTCCGCCGCCGCCGGCTCGAGGCCGTTTTCCACCACGATGACTTCGTACGGTACGTCGTGCGGGTTCGCTGTCAAGCTCCGGAGACACCCGAGCAGGTAAGGGGCTTTGCCCGTGGCGACCACGACCACAGAGACGATGGGGTCTTGCGGTGGACTGAAGTGCACAACCCCACCAGCGGACGACTGCACACATACTCCTTCGGTGACCGCGACGCTTTCTCGATCCCAAACGATGTTGTAGCACAACTCGTCAGACGGCTGGAGGAACGAGCGCCCCGCCGTTCTGCCAATCCCGCACCGGGAGATACCTCCACGATGAACGCTAATGCCATGACGATGTTCTGACCGAATCCGGTCTGCGGGTTGTTCGGCTCGTGCCCAGGCCTCAGCCCGTCCCCGGCGGCCGGGCGAGGGCTGCCCGCACCTCGTCGGCCGCGTCCTCTCCCGACCGTACGGCACCTTCCATGTAGCCGTTCCAGACGGCGGAGTGGTCGGCCCCGGCGAAGTGGAGGCGGCCGACGGACTGCAGGAGCGGTCCGAGGGAGGACCAGACGCCGGGGGCGAAGTGTGCCCCGTAGCACCCCCGCGTGAACTCCTCGCTCGCCCAGTCGCGCTCGAGGTACTCGAGGGGCGCCGCCGCCTTCGGGCCGAAGTGGCGGGTGAAGCAGTCGACGGCCGCTTGCTGCCGCTCGGCCCTCGATCGCCCTGACCACTGGCGGGCTTCGTCTCCCTCCATGAAGCCGAGGAGGATGCCGGGCCGCCCCGAGGGCGGCGAGTTGTCGAACGTGATCTTGACGGGGCCGAGGTCGGAGGCGGCCTGGCCGGTCAGGCCGTCCGCCCGCCAGAACGGCTCGTCGTAGACGGCGTACAGCTTGATGACGGCGCCGGCCGGCAGCCGTTGCGTGAGCTGGTCGCGCCAGGCGGGAAGGGGAGGGTCGTACTCGAGGCGACCGGCGAGGGCGGGCGGGAGCGTGACGATCGCCCGCTCGGCTCCCACGGTCTCACCGCTACGAGTGACGAGGCGCACGCCGGCATCGTCCTGCTCGATGCGGCGGACGGCGGTGCGCAGCCGAACGCTGTCCCCGAGGCTCTTCGCCATCGTCTCGCTCACGAGGACGGAGCCGCCGACGATCCGGTCCTGCTGGGCCCCCCGGTCGACGGACACGAGGCCCTCCAGATCGCCCCCGGAGTGGGCGTAGAAGAGGGCGTGGAGGGCGGAGAATTCCGTCGCCTCCGCCGCGAAGACCGCCTCCGAGGCGACGCGGAAGTAGCTGCGGCCGGCCTGGGTGCGCAGGTTGCGCCGGACCGGCTCTCGAAGGTCTCCCCGTCGAGCTCGGCGGCGCCCGGCGCGCTCCAGGGGGCGTTGAGCGGCACGCGGCGGGCGAGCCGCGTGAACCTCGTGAGTCCCTGGAAGAGGTCGGCGAGCGCGAAGGGGCTCAGCTTGGGGACGGCGCCGCGGCGAGAGCCCATGCGGCTCGTGCGCCCTCCGAGCGCGACGACGTGCTCGCCGTCGTTGTAGGTCGGGAAGGTCTGGAGGCCGAGCTCTCGGCAGAGGGCGTACATGCGGTGCTGCGTCGGCCCGATCCACTCACCGCCGAGCTCCACCGCAGTGCCATCGGACGTGACGCCTCCTTCGGTGCGGCCGCCCACGCGGTCACGAGCTTCCAGCACCGTGACGGTGATGCCGCAGTCGGAGAGCCGCCGCGCCGCCGCCAGCCCCGCCAAGCCGGCGCCGACGACGACGACCTCGGAGTCGCTCACGCCTCGCTCCTCCCTGCCGCTCTGTCGAGCTTCCTCCAGGTCCGGCGCACGTGGGCGGGCCGGCTGTCGCCCTCCCAATCCGCTATGTCCGCCAGCCAGACCTCCTCCAGGCGGCGGCCGATCGCGAAGGCCTGTGCCGAGGTCGGTGGCTCGCCCACCCAGGCCGCCTCCGTGCGGTCCCGGTCAGCCTCGTAGCGGGGAAGGAGGCCTGCCGGGTCCCGCAGCGTGGCGCGGTGGAGGTCCTCGTGGCGCCACCACATCGTGGAGGCCTCGGAGCGATTCGTGGGCACAGGCCCGAGATCGACCGGCTCGTCCACCCGCACCGGCTTGAAGAGCGAGGTGCAGGGTGCCGCCGTGGCAGTCGCCCAGTGGAGTCCGCCGCTGCGGAGATCGGAGACGAGCGACGCCGTCGTCTGGCTGGAGGCGAGGAGGCCGCCGGCGTGCACGCATGGCGCCTGCAGCGTGCCGTTGAGCATGGACCACCGGGGCTCGCCGCTGGGGCCGTGGTCCCGCAGCGCCGCCATGAGGTCGAGCGGGCCGCGGGACGATCGTGCCGCCGCCTCGGTGCGAGCCCGCCGGAGGTGACAGCCGTTGACACGCTCGCGGAGCCGGTCGGTGTAGCGGGCAGCGAACGGGGCGATGGTGAGGCCGTTCGAGATGCTGCGGGCACCCTGCTTGACGTCCTCCGTGGCCCAGTTCGTGCCCGCCGTCTCGAGGACGATGGCGCCTTTCGGGTCCGCTACCAGGTAGCTGTTGTGATAGGTGAAACCCGGTCGCTCATGGCTGCACCCCCCGCCCTGACCATGCCGCTCCAGCAGTTCGACGATGACCGAGACGGCTTCGGAGGCCGTGGCCGCCCGCTCGAGGGCGAGGCGCAGCAGGTCCATGCCGAGCAGGGCGGGCTCGCCCTGTGGCTGGTTCGTGAAGACGGCCTCGTTGCCGATGACGACGCCCCACTCGTTGGCGCCCATCTCGGCGCCCCACATCCACCACGGGCGGGAGAGGAGGACGGCGTGGGTGGCGGCCACTTGCGGGATGTCGATCCAGGTGCAGCGGAGGCGGCTGCCCGGCTCGGGCCGCCGAGCCGGCATCCACTCGAGCAGCTGCGCCTCGTTGGCGTCCCGGTCGCTGTTCTTGGCGAACAGGACGCCGTCGTCGGAGATCGTCACCATGGTGTCGCACACCGCCCCCGACCCTACGCCGCGTGGGCGCACCACCGGCTGGATCACCGCCCTCACAGGCGCGAGCCTGGGGCCGTGAGCCCAGGGCGCCGGCCGAGCCCGGCCGATCTCGAGGCGGCGGTCGGCCGCGCCATCCCCGACGTCGTCGCCGGCGGGCTGACCGTGCTCTTCTGCGGGATCAACCCCGGCCTGTGGTCGGGCGCCGTCGGTCACCACTTCGCCCGCCCCGGCAACCGCTTCTGGCGCGTCCTGCACGCCTCCGGCTTCACGCCCGAGCTGGTCGACCCGCTGGAGGACCACCGCCTCCTCGACTACGGCCTCGGCATCACGAACCTCGTGGCCCGCGCCACCCGATCGGCGGACGAGCTCACCACGGCGGAGCTGGTGGCCGGAGCCGCCCGGCTCGTGCGGACGAGTCGCCGCTACCGGCCACAAGCCGTGGCTGTCGTCGGCATGGGCGCCTACCGGACGGCCTTCGGCCATCCGAAGGCCCCCGTCGGCGAGCAACCGGAGCCCATCGGGTCGGCGCGCGCCTTCGTCCTCCCCAACCCGAGCGGTCTGCAGGCCCACTACCAGCTGGGCGACCTCGTCGAGGCGTTCTCCGCCGTGCGGCTGGCGCTGGCAAAAGGCTGAAGCCGAGTCCGGCGCATCATTCGGGGGTCAACGGGGTAGAGCAACCCGATGATGGTGCGCGGAGTCATGTGCCTGAACGGGGAGCCGCCTGGGACGGCAGCGCAGTTCGCCTACATCGGCGACGGCGACGTCGAGACGCTCTGCCGATCGGTCGTGGGTGAGGGAGAGCTGGGTTTCTTCGCCGTGCGACCGGACGGCGTCCTCGTGTTCGTGAACGAGGCACTCGGACGTCTCGTTGGCCTCGCCCCGCCGGACTGTGTCGGGCGCAGCATCGTGGAGTGGCTGCACCCGAGCGAGCTGGAGCGGGCCGCCGAGCTCCTCCAGCTGAGCACGACGGAGCGCCCGCCTCCGGGGGCGAGCCGCTTCTGGGTGAAGCACGCCGACGGATCCTTCGTCCCCCTCGAGATCAGCGCCACGTCCGCCTTCGACGGTGCCGAAGGCCTGCTCGTCGTGTACTGCCGCAACGGAGCGCCCCGCCTGGCGCTCGAGGACGTCATGCGGATGCTGCTCGAGGGGGTGGGGCTCGGGGAGGTCCTGCGGGCCGTCTGTAACCTCATCGAGTGGCAAGGGCACGGTAGTCACGTGGCCATCAGTTGGTACGACGGACGTTTCTACCGGCAGGTCGACACCGGCCTGCCGGCGAGTCTGGGTGGTGGCGACGGAGCCCGCGGCACCATCTGGCAGCAGAGCCGGTCGTCGCACGAGGCCGTGCGGGCTCGTGCGAGCGAGCTGGACGGCCCCCGTCAGGCCGAGGCGGAGGCCCTCGGTCTGGCCGAGGTGTGGGTGGCGCCGGTCGAGTGGTCCGACTCGCAGCCGCCCGCCACGATCACCATCTGGACGGTGGGCGGTGGGCGCAGCCCGAGCCTGCACACCTATGGCATGGAGGTCGCCCAGAGCATGGTGGAGCTCATCTTGCGATGGGACTGCCAGCAGGCCTCCCTCGAGCGTGCCGCCCATCTCGACGCCCTCACGGGCCTCGCCAACCGCCGGCTCTTCTTCGATCGCTTGGAAGGTACGGACGAAGGCGGCGCCATCCTCTACTGCGACCTCGACCGTTTCAAGCCCGTGAACGACATCCTCGGCCACGCCGCCGGCGACGAGGTGCTGCGCGCCGTGGCGAGACGGATCAGCAACTGCGTGCGCTCCCGCGATCTCGTGGCGCGCCTCGGCGGGGACGAGTTCGCCGTACTGTGTGAGGGCGCCTCGAGCGGTGACGCCACCGAGGTTGCCAACCGGATCCAGTCGGCCCTCGACCGACCGGTCGTCGTGGAGGAGTCCGAGGTGACCGTCGGCGTGAGCATCGGAATCGCCCACAGCGCAGAGCATCTCGACGGTGCCGTCGTGGACGCTGCCGACGCCGCTCTCGCCGAGGCGAAGGCGTCCGGACGCTCCACCTATCGGGTGGCACCGCGCCGGCGCCGGTCGAACGGACGCCCGTGACGGCTACCCCGACGTTCCTGCCGGCCACGGAGGCCGAGGACGCCGTCGCCCCCGGCGGAGGCGAGGAGCTGCCGTTCTCCGAGGAGGAGCTCGCCGAGCTCGCCCTCGCCGCCGACCCGGAGGAAGCCCTCGCCGCTGACGCCGTCCCCTTGCCGCTCTACCTTGGATCGCTGCCGCTGATGCTGCCGCAGTGGTACATGCCGCCGGCCCTCGCGACGACGTCGAAGCGCTGGCGCATCGCCCTCGTCATCGCCCTCGTCGTCGCCTTCGTGATGATCGACGCCTGGGGGCTCTGCAGCACCTACGGGTCGGTCACGCTCGCCTGAGGCAAGGCCTGCCGGGTGCCCGGACGCCTCGTCGCTCAGGGCGGGACCTGCTAAGAACAGGGTATTCACTCCGACCCGGAGGCGTCGCCATGATTCTGCTCGCCGCCACCCATGCCGCGGCAAAACCCTCCGCCACGACGACCATCGTCGTCGTCCTCATCGGCTACCTGGCGACGGCCATCGGGTATTACGGGACGTTCCAGAAGGCGAACCAGCCCGGCTGGGCGGGTTTCGTGCCCATTTACAACTGGTACATCCTCATCAAGGTCGTTGGACGGCCGCAGTGGTGGTTGGCGTTGATGCTGGGGAGCCTCGTGCTCGAGCTCCTCATCGGGATCCTCGGCGATGTCGCCTACCTGGTCGTCTTCGGCATCATCGCCGTCGACGCCTCGAGGAGCTTCGGGCGCGGCATCGGCTTCGCCGTGGGGCTCACGTTCCTGCCCTTCATCTTCTACAACATCCTCGGCTTCGGCTCGAGCGCCTACTTGGGGCCGGCGGCGCTCGGCGCTGCCGGAGGGACGTTCGGCCGGCCCGGGCCAGGGCAACCCTACGGTGGCCAGCAATACGGCGGCCAGCAGTACGGGCAGCCCCCCTACAGCCAGCAGGGCGGCTACCCGCCTCCGGGGTACGGCCAACCGCCTCCCGGCTACGACCAACCACAGCCTGGTTACGGGCCGCCGCAGGCGCCGGGCAGCTACCCCCAGCCGGCTGAGTACCCCCCGCCGGGTGGGTACCCGCAGCCGGGCGCCTACCCGCCTCCCACCCCGACCGAGTACCCGCCGCCGTCCCCGCCCGGAGGGGACTACCCGACGCAGCAGACGCGTCCCGGCGGTTACCCTCCGTCGGCGCCGCCGGAGGACGAGCCCACCCAGTAGACGACGCGGCCGGCGACTCGGCCGGGAGCCCCTCGACTGGTCTCAGCTACCGCACGAAGGTGGGCAGCCACCGATGTCGAGTCGTCCGGTCTGGCTGCCGCTGCGGTTGCCGTAACCGAGGTTGATGGCACCCGAGTACTGGAACGACCAGGTCGTCCCCGACGCTATGGGCCGGGACTGCTTGAGGCCGGGGAAGTCGTAGAACACGACGACCTGCGTGCGGTCCGTCATGTTCGTGAACACGATCGGTGTCGAGGCGGCGGCGTACAGCTTGAGCGGCCGGAACCCGGCGGCCGTGATTTCGATGTTCTGACCGAATCCGGTCTGCGGGTTGACCGGTTCGTGCCCCTGCTCGGTCGGCACGAGCACCTCGTGGCCGCCCACACGCACGTAGCGGGGGACGTAGTGCACCGTCGTCGTCGTGATGCGCGGGCTCGTCGACGTCGTCGGGTCGCTCGGCGCGCTGGAGGAGCAGCCGGCAAGGAGGACGACGAGGGCGAGCGAACCTGCAGCGGCCGAGCGGGCCGCGGTGCTGCGGATCATCCAGGTGGTTCCTCGGCTACATCGTGGCCGGCAACAGCCGGGCGGCGTTCTCGAACGTGAACAACGCCACGGGGAGCAGGATAGGCGTCGAGAGCACGTACACGAGCAGCGTCCGACCTGTCCGGCGGTAGGCCACGACGGTGGCGGCGAGAAGGACCACGAGGCCGACGCCCCATCCGACCAAGCCGAACCAGGCGTTGCTGTCACCGCTGAGCGACAGCTCCGACTGTACCGATGGGCCGGGCGGGCGGTGCGGGTCCGGGACCGGGTTGCCGACGAGCTTCGCCTCCACGACCTCGAAGCCGGAGGGCGGGACCGATTGTGCCGAGGTCACGAGGGCGAGCAGACCGAGATTGGAGTGGAGGACAGGCAGCGCCTGCCCGGCGGGAACGAGGAGGTCTCGTTCCACGACGAAACGGAAGCCACCGAGGTAATCGACCACGTTGATGGTGTCGCCCGGCTGCAGGCGGGAGAGGTGTGCGAAAGGGCCGCCGAAGGTGAGCCGCCGGCCGGCGATGACGGCCTCGCCCGCAGAGCCGGGTATCGACGTCGCCGGCATGAGACCCGGCCCCTGCTGGAGATCCGACGACGACGTGCCTTCCACGACGACGCTGCGGAGGCCGATCGCCGGCACCTGCAGCACGGCGACCGCTTTCCCGTCGGGAGGCGCCACGCCGTTGAAGGCGGCGTACTCGGCCGCGCACGACGTCGTGTAGCTCGGGCACGTGCCGGCGGCGTACGTCGTCAGCAGGCGGTGCTGGTTGTGGGCGTACTGGAGGTTCGACCAGCCGAAGAGATAACCGGCGAAGAGAAGGAGGGCGACACCTGCCAGGGTGAGGGCGAGGCCGACGTTTTCGAGGAGGGACCGCCGGCGATGCCCCGTGTTCGTGGCGTCGGGCGTGGCGACGGCGGCGAGGACGAATTCGTCGTCCGGCGCCTTCGTCTCCTCCTCGCTGCCGGCCGGCGCCAGGGTGGGACCCGACGGCTCGTCCAACTCGTCCGGAGTATCCAGTTGCGGGATGGACATCTCAGCTCACCTCCCTGGTCGGCGTCGCGTCTTCAGGAGCAGGCCGGGACCGAAGAGGAGCGCCCCGGCGACGACGGACACGAACGCCGGCGCCAGCCATGAGTCGCTGTGGCCGGCGACGGAGAACGCCGTCGTCTGGAAGGCCCGCGTGGTGGGCGGCGCCTTCGGTGTGGTGGTATTCGTCACTGTGGGCTGTGTGGTGGGGGTGACCTTGGCCCGCGTCGTCGGCGTGACGTTCGGCTGCGTTGTCGTCGTCACCGCTGGTAGTGGCAGCGTCGTCGTCGGGGGTGTCGGCGTGGCGGCGATACGGGCGATCTCTCGGGAGGCCTGCGAGGCGAGGGAGTGCGGTAGCGGGACGAAGCCCGGCGGGAGGTCGGCCTTCTGCGATCCCGCCGTCATCTTGAGGAGGTCGTGCAGGAGCGTGCGGTCGGCGGCGGCCGACTGCGCTGTCAGGCGTGACGTCGGGACGACGGCGTACCAGAACTCGGGCAGCGGGTAGGCGAGCGGGTTCTTGTCGCGGAAGTTCGGCGTCAGCGTTCCGTCGCTGTTGTGGTGGGCGCCGGACACGGCGGCGTCGAGGGTTCGAGCCGTCGGGAGCACGAAATGACCCGAGGCGTTCTGCAGGGCGGCGGGCAGCAGCCCGTAGTAGTTCGCCTCGGAGGCGTTCATGGGGGCGAAACCCGCCACCGGCGAGAGGCTCTCGTTCGGCGGGACGACGAAGGCGGCGAGGTTCTTCGTCTGGATGCTCGGATCCGACGCCGCCACCCACGAGAACGTGTTGAGCAAGGACGGGAACTCGTCGGTGTCGGGGCAGCCGTGGATGCCTTTCCCACCGCCCGCCTTGAGCCCGGCGATGAGCACCCTCGCCGGTGTGTGCACCTCGCGGACGGAGACGCCGTCGAGGCGGACCGGCACGACGGGTGCATGGCAGAGCCAGTTGAAGACCTCGCTCGTGCTGCTGGAGGTGTCGGCGCGGACATAGCCCCCGTACTCGGAGGCACCCCTGAAGCCGTTGGGGGTGTTCAATGCGCCGAGAAGCCCGCACTGGCCGTCGTTGACGGTGCCGCAGTTGGCGAGGTCGGCACCGGTCACGTTCGAGTAGAAGTCGGTGACGAGGCCGGCGACCATGTTGGGCGTGAGCTCGAAGGTGTTGTCCGGGTAGATGCGTCCGCTCGTGTCGTCGGCCATTGTGGCCTTGAAGGCGACGTCGATCGAGCTGAGGGCCACCGGGATGAGCGAATACCCCCGTTCGGCGCCGGTGTTGAGCTGATCGAGGTCGGCGACGACGTCCGGCGAGGTCGTGTCATCGATGAAGGCCATCTGATCGGCGCCACCGAGCAGGCCCGTGACGGCCGAAGCCGAGTCGATCGAGGTGTTGAAGGCGATGGACGGCGCCTTCCCGACGCAGTCGTACTCGGCCATGATCGGGAAGATGCGGTCGATACCGAACTCGCTCGCCGTCGGTACGAAGGTGGCCTGTTTGCACCCTCCGGTCGGCTTGGCGAAGGTGACGGGCACGACGGTGGCGTTGCCGGGGTTGAGGGTGAGGACCGTCTGGCCGCCGGAGTTGTACAGCGGGTCGCTCACGTCGATGGAGCAGGGGTCGGGAGCGTCGTCGCAGAAGAAGGTGCCGTTCGTCTCGGTTCCCGGCACCTTGCCGATGAGGGCGGGGTTGCCGTCGTTGACATCCTCCTCCGTCTCGTAGCTGATCGAGGCGGAGCCGGCGGCCGAGGCGGTGAGGATCACCTCGGGGTTGAGGATCTCCGGTGTCGACTGCAGCATGCAGACGGGTTCCTTCTTGCTGAGGGGAACGAGATTCGAGCAGTAGTAGACGTAGATCGGGTCGCCCGGTGGGAAGTGCTCGGCCGTGATGAAGACCCACTGGTTGGAGCCGAGGTCGACGGCGGGGTTCACGATGACCTCGGGGCAGACCCTCCCGGTGGGGCAGTGCTCCGGGATGGTGGCACACGTCGACCCGCGCGGGCAGGACGAGGACTGCGACGGCGTGCTCGTGGGGGTGCTCGCCACCCCGGACGAAGCGGGCGAGGCGGCTCCGGCGTGGGGGGCGACGAGGACGACGACCCAGAGGGCGACGGCGAGGACGGCGAGGAGCCGTCCCGTCATGCGGACGTAGCCGGCGGCGGAGCCACTCATGACCGCAGGTACCTGAGGCGGGCGGGAACACGGTGCGGCCTCATGGTCCCCCCTCGTGCGCCCGCTCGCCGGCGCCTGCGGAGGCCAGGGCGCGCCGTCGGCGCCCGATCAGGACGGCGGGCACGATGAGCACGACGAGGGAGGCGGCCAGTCCTCCCCAGAGCATGAGGCCGGACGGACCGGTGTGGCCCTGCAAGCTCGTGACGGCCTGCAGGAGCTTGTAGCCCGGGATGCCGCCCGTCCCGGACGGTTTCGAGCTTCCAGGGCTCGAGAGCACACCCGACGGGTTCGTCGTCGTCGTCACGGTGGTGCTCCCGCCACCCTTCTTCTTCTTGCCATGGCCCTTGTGGCCCCCCTTGCCGTGCGACGTCGTCGGCGGCACGGTCGTCGTCGGCACCGTGCCGCTGTTGTTGCCCCCGGGGCCTTGCTGCCCGGGCTCGCCGGGCAAGGGGGTCTGGCCGTCGACGTACGGGTTCTGGCAGTTCTGTGCGGTCGGCGACGAGGGCGCCTTGGGGGCGCCTTCGATGCGGTCGACCGCTTTGAAGTCGTCCTCCACGAGGTTGGGTGGCAGCGGGGAGTACCCCAGCTGCCCGGCGGACTGCTGCCCTCGGCAGGCGAGGAAGAGGATGAACTGCCCGAGGACGTCGCCTTTCTGCGGCGTCTCCGTCTTCTCCTGGGTGATGAGGTAGCTGTAGGCGGAGATGGGGTAGGTGGCCGGCAACGGGTTGGTGTAGACGCCCTTCAGCTTCTGCTCGAGGTCTGGCAGCAGCTCGGCACCCTCCAGGGCGACGGCGTCGTTGTACTCCGTCGGGATCACATAGTGGCCGCTGGCGTTCTGAACGTAGGCGCACGGCTTGTCGTGCTCGTAGGCGTAGGCGGTCTCGACGTAGGTGATGGCGCCGTTTTGCGCCGCCACGTCGTTGGAGGCGATGTCGGAGCCCTGGGCGCCGATCCAGCCCGTGAGGTTGTACTTCTTCGGGTAGCCGCCCTGGGCCGGGTAGGGGAAGACGGCGTCGGCCCCGGCCGGGTAGAGCATCGCCCGGGCGAAGGCGTTCCAGATGGCTCCCTCCTCGAAGGCGAGGTACTCCGACATGAGGTAGTTGTCGCCCGACGCATCGGTCCGCCAGACGACGACGATCGGCGTGTGGGGCAGCAGGACGCCAGAGTTGAGCGCCTTGATCTGCGGGTCGTCCCAGTACTTGATCTGGCCGCTGAAGATGAGGGCCATGAGGTGGGAGTTCAGCAGGATCTGGGTGATGGGCTTACCCGTGATCCCCGTCAGGTTGTACATGAGGCAGGTGGCGCCGGCCACGTCGGGCAGGTACTGGTAGGCGGTGCCCGGCTTGGAGGAGGCCTGCCCCGTCGAGTAGCCGATCTCGGAGGCGCCGAAGTCGAGCTGGCCCTGGGCGAACTCGTTGAGCCCGATGACCGAGGACGACGTGTTGTAGTTGATGTTGTCGCCGTCGAGGGAGAGGATCTCGGCCCTCCACTGGTCGATGGCGACGGCGGCGTAGCTCGAGCCGCCGCCGTTCACGAGGGGCCCGCTGGCCAGCGCCGGTGCCGCCCCCAGCCCGCCGGAGGAGACGGTGCCGGCGGCCAGGGTGAGGGCGAGGCCGGCCGGCAGGCAGAGACCGAGGCAGAGACCCGTGGCAAGGGCGAGGCGCAGCGCCCTCGAGGGGCGCCTCCGCCCGTCGCTGCCGTCGGCGCCCGCCCCGACCCGCTCAGCCGAAGCGGCCGTTGACATAGTCAGACGTCCTCTCGTCGCGGGGGTGCTCGAAGATCTGCTCGGTCGTGCCCGACTCGACGATGCGCCCGGGCTCGTTCTCGGCGGCGAGGAAGAAGGCACAGGTGTGCGAGACGCGCTGGGCCTGCTGCATGTTGTGGGTGACGATGACGATGGTGACGTCGTCGGCCACGTCCTTGATCGTCTCCTCGATGCGCCGCGTACTGGTGGGGTCGAGGGCCGAGCAGGGCTCGTCCATGAGCAGCACCTTCGGCCGCACGGCAAGGGCCCTCGCGATGCAGAGGCGCTGCTGCTGGCCGCCGGAGAGCTCGCCGCCGAGGGCGCTCAGGCGGTTGCGCACCTCGTTCCAGAGGCCGGCCTTCAGGAGCATCTCCTCTACGAGGTCCTTTCGCTCCGAGGAGCGCACCTTCGTGCCGGCAAAGCGCAAGCCCGCCAGCACGTTGTGCTCGATGGTCATGGCGGGGAAGGGGTTGGGCTTCTGGAAGACCATGCCGATGTGCTTTCGCACTTCGGTGGCCCGCATGGAGGGGCCGTAGATGTCGTCGCCCTCGAGGAGGACCTGCCCGCCCAGCTCGGCGCCGGGCACGACCTCGTGCATGCGGTTCAAGATGCGCAGGAAGGTCGACTTGCCGCAGCCGGAGGGGCCGATGAGCGCCGTCACCTTGGAGCGCTCCATCTGCAGGTTGACTCGCTCGAGCACGAGGCGGCCGGAGAACCAGGCCGAGACGTCTTCTGCCACGAGCTCGCTGGCGTGCACGGGCGGCGCCGGTGCAGACGTCAGCCCGCCCCCGGGCGACAGGGTGCTCGTCGGTGCGAACTGCTCGCTGGTCACGAGGCGACCTCCAGGTGGCCTCGCCGCAACCTCGTCCCCATGCGGTGGAAGGCACCGGGGCGGATGGAGGCGACGAGGCGGGCGAGGATAAACAGGACGAGGACGAGGCCGACGAGCACAAGGCCGGCGGCGAAGGCGCGCTCGACGTCCTTGGCGAGGGGCAACTGGTAGAACTGCCAGACGAAGGTGGGGAGCGCCTCCTGCGGGTTCTGGAAGGGGGACCAGTTCAGGTAGGCGCTGCTCGACACCGTCACGAGGAGGGGAGCCGTCTCGCCCACGATGCGGGCGATGCCGAGGAGCACGGCGGTGGCGATACCCGTGCGGGCGGTGGGCAGCACGACCGACCAGACCGTGCGCCACTCGGGCGCCCCGAGGGCCATGGAGGCCTCCCGCAGGGAGCCGTGCACGACTTTCAGGACCTCCTCGGTCGTGCGCGTGATGTTCGGCAGAAGGAGGATGGCAAGCGCCAACGACCCGGCGAAGCCGTGGAAGCCGTAGTGGAACTCCGTGATGAGCAGGACGTAGATGAAGAGGCCGGCGACGATGGAGGGGATGGCGCTCATGGCCGTGATGACGATGCGGATGGCGGCCGTGATGCGGCCGCCGACCTCGTTGAGGAAGACGGCCGTGGCGACGCCGGCGGGGGCGCCCATGACGACGGCGAGGCCCACCTGCTCGAGGGTGCCCACGATGGCGTGGGAGACACCACCGGCCGACGCCGGCTCCGTCTGGGTGACGAGGTGCTGGTCCTGCGTGAAGAAGTGCCAGCTGATGAGGCCGTGCCCGCGCGTGTAGAGGAAGCCGATCACGAGCCCGAGGGCCACGACGACCCCGACCGACCCGAGCGTCACGAGCGCCCCCACCACCCGGTCCAAGGCCATGATGCGGTCGAAGACCTGGCGGTTGGCGAAGTAGTAGATACACAGGAAGACGGCGATGCTCGCCATGACGAAACCGGCGGCACCCGAGAACAGCGTCAGTTGGTAGAAGACGAACCACACGAGGCAGACGGCCGACGCGGCCGAGGCGACGAGGAGGGCGAGGTCGGCCCGGGTGAACGAGCGTGGACGCCGGCGTTGCAGCGTGTTCCCGCCGGCGGCGGGAGGCTGGCGGCCCAGACGGCGGAGCGTCGTGGCAGCCATCAGGCGCTCGCACCGGTACGGGAGCGGTTCACGACGTAGGACGCCCCGAAGTTGACGATGAGTGTGAAGACGAAGAGCACGAAGCCGGCGCCGAGGAGTGCCTCAGCCCCGATCTGTCCTCCCTGGCCGAACTCCCGGGCGATGAGGGCGGCGATCGAGTTGGCCCCTGGGGTGAGGAGGTGCGACGAGATGATGAACGACGGCGAGATGATGATGGCGACGGCGATCGTCTCCCCGAGGGCGCGGCCGAGGCCCAACATGACGGCGCCGATGAAGCCACCTCGACCGAACGGCAGCACGACGGTGCGGATCACGGCCGCCTTCGTGGCGCCAAGGGCCAACGCCCCCTCCCGCTCGCCGGGCGGCGTCAGGGAGAAGATCTCGCGCGAGACGGAGGTCACGATGGGGACGATCATGACGCCCACGAGGATGCCGGCGATGAAGGCGGAGTTCGTGAACTCCGAGTTGCCGCCGCTCTTGAACAAGGGCATCCAGCTGAAGTGGTTGGAGAGGAAGCGGGCGAAGCCCTGCAGATTGCCCTGCAGGAGGAAGAGCCCCCAGAGCCCGAAGATGACGGAGGGCACGACGGCGAGGAGGTCGATGAGGGCGACGAGGATTCGTCGGACGCGCAGGGGCGCATAGTCGGTGATGAAGAGGGCAGCGCACAGTGAGACGGGCACCCCGACGATGAGGGCGATGACGGCGATGACGATCGTCCAGTAGAGGACGGCGACGATGCCGAAGGTGGGAGGGGATCCGCTCGGGTTCCAGGCCGTCGTCGTGAGGAAGGTGCCCCAGCCCTCCTTGTCGATGGCCGGTGCCGACTTCACGAGGAGGAAGGTGCCGATGAGGAAGAGGAGGAGGAAGGCCGTGATGGCTACCCCGCGCACCGTGCCGCGGTAGAGGCGATCCTGCGTCGATCGGCTCGTGCGTATCTGACGGGGTGCCAGCGGGCGCGGCCCTCCCGGGACGCCGACGAGACGGCCGGCGCCGCTCGTGCCGAGCGGCGGCCCCCCTTCGGATGTAACGCTCAACGGAACCTGGCCTTGTTTGAAACGGTGCCGCTCGGGCATAACGAAACGGTGCGGCTTCGCCGGCATCTCATGTTTATCGAATGAGTCAAAACAGCAACACAACGCGGGGCGTCAGCCACCTGAACAACAGGTGAATTTCAGGTGAACGAGCGTCGGATCCCTGGCGATCGACCGGGCGCGCGAAACCGCCCGGCCGTGAGGCCGGGCGGTTCGCACTGCTTCCAAGGGGACCGAGAGCCCCTCGCTCGCCGTCCTTAGGGGGCCGTGTTGGTGTCGGTCGTCCACACCTGGCAGTAGCCGGACGGGTCGGCGGACACGGACGACCTCTCGTTGGCTGCTACCCCGTTGGCCACGATGGGGTCGTTGGCGGCGTACACGGAGCCGGCCGCGCCATCCGCCTTGAGGACATCGACCGCCGGGGTGTCGACGGTGTTGATGTCCTCGTGCTTCTGGAGCGGGAAGGGGATAAAGCCCTGCTGCTCGATGATCTGGTTGATCTCCGACCGGTACCAAGAGCCGCCGGTCGGGTCGGGGATGCGCACCCCCTTCGTGTTGACCTGCGGCTTGCAGAGAAAGCCGATCTCGCTCACGTAGTTGAGCGTGGCGGCCGTCGCAGCCGGGAAGCCGTAGGTTGAGTTCACCGTCGGCGAGAACGAGCCGTTCGAGTAGACGTTGAAGAGGTCGCGAGTGACCGGGAAGGGCACCTTGCAGGCCTTCGTGTCACACAGGATCGTCGTCGTGTTCGCCGTGACTCCGTTGATCTTGCCGTAGTAGATCGTGCTCGTCTTCGGGCTGAGGTTGTCGTCGCACAGGGCTGTGCGGATGACGCAGTTCACCTGGAACTTGCCGTACGAGTAGAAGAAGATGGCGTTCGACTCGTCGCCGACCTCCACGATGCTCCTCGCCTCGTTCTCGGTGAGCGTGTGTGACTTGGCGTAGCTGATGCCTTTCGGGGTCTTGCAGCCCTTGAGGGTGCTGAGGCTGTCGACATAGGCGTTGAGGTCGGTCGGGCTCGCCTGGTTCATGGCCGTCGCCCACGTGGACTCTGTCCCGGAGCTCACCTGAGCGGTATAGACACAAATGGTTGCGTTCGCGCCGCCTACTTTGTCCCAGTTGGTGATCTTGCCCGTCCAGATGTCCTCGAGCTGCGTCGTCGTGAGGTTCGTCACCTTGGCCGAGGGTGTGGCCTTGCCGTTCACCTTGGGGAAGCTGACCCAGGAGACGCCGTCGGTGGCGTAGCCGACGAAGTTGAGGCCCGGGTCGTCGCTGGTCTTGAACTGGCGGGACGAGCGGGCGAAGTTGACGGGAGCCGTGGGCTGGGCCGTGCCGCCTCCGTCGTTGCCCGGACCTGTGCTCTCCAACTGATCGATGCCGCCACTCGAGCCGAGGGCCGGCTCCTCGAAGGCGACGTCGTTGCGCGGGTTCTCCGTGAACGCCTGACCGACCTGGTTGCCCTCTGCATTGCTGGCGCACGAATAGTTGAGTGTCTGCGGCGTCCCCGTCGGCTGGGTCATGTAGCAGCCGAGGGCGTCGTTGAAGAGCGTGTCAAGGGCCTGCATCATGTAATAGGTCGTGTTGGACCCCGACCCGATGATGGTGCTGTTCTTCGCGGTCGTTGTCGCCGCTTGTGCTGTACCCGTGAACGCCATGGCTGCGACAAGCGCCCCTGAGAGCACCCCGGTTATCGCGATGCGCCGCCGGCGCCGCATCAATTTCTGCATCGTGTGCCTGTCTCCTTGGTCGGGACCGGGCGACCAGACGATCGCCTGCAACGATCCGCGCCGGAGCATAAGCAGGCCATCTGTCCGGTTTGGGGACGCAGGGTGAACAACAGGTGAAGGTTTGGGTGTTTCGGCCGCGCCGGTGCGCCAGGAAGATGAACCGAAGGTGAACTGCGCCGCCCGACCGCTGGATTGACGTTGACGTCAAGTGTCGGCGTTACAGTGGGCGGAATCATGTCATCGACGCCCCACACCTTCCCGGCCGCGCTTGGCGCCGTGGCTGCCACGGCGGGCACGAACGGCCACCGGAACTCCCACGGCACGCTGCACCCCGACCGCTACAAGTGGATCGCCCTCTCGAACACGACGCTCGGGATGCTGATGGCCACGATCAACTCGTCCATCACCCTCATCGCCCTCCCGGACATCTTCCGCGGCATCGGCCTCAACCCGCTCGCCCCCGGCAACGTCAGCTACCTGCTCTGGATGCTCATGGGCTTCCTCGTCGTGACGGCCGTGCTCGTCGTCACCTTCGGGCGCATCGGCGACATGTATGGGCGGGTGAAGATGTACGTGCTCGGCTTCAGCGTCTTCACGCTGGGCTCCATCCTGCTCTCGGTCGTATGGATGCACGGAGGCGCCGGCGCCTCCTACCTCATCGTGATGCGCGTCGTGCAAGGGCTCGGGGCCGCCATGCTCATGGCGAACTCCGCCGCCATCCTCACCGACGCCTTCCCCACCAACCAGCGCGGGCTCGCCCTCGGCATCAACAACGTCGCCGCCATCGCCGGGTCCTTCATCGGCCTCGTCGTCGGCGGCCTCCTCGGGCCGGTCGACTGGCGTCTCGTCTTCCTCGTCTCGGTCCCCTTCGGCCTCGCCGGCACCGCTTGGGCATACCTGAAGCTGGAGGAGCGTGGCCTACGCAAGCCGGCCAAGCTCGACTGGTGGGGCAACGTCTCCTTCGCCATCGGCCTCATCGCCGTGCTCGTGGGCATCACCTACGGCATCCAGCCCTACGGGCACGACACCATGGGGTGGGCGAGCCCCATGGTGATGAGCTGCCTGATCGGCGGTGTCGTCCTCCTTGCCGCCTTCTGCGTCATCGAGCACCGCGTGAGCGACCCGATGTTTCACCTGCCGCTCTTCCGCCTGCGCTCCTTTGCCATGGGCAACCTGGCATCCCTGCTGTCGTCACTCGGGCGGGGCGGCCTCATGTTCATCCTCATCATCTGGTTGCAGGGAATCTGGCTGCCACTGCACGGCTACTCCTTTGCGGAGACGCCCTTGTGGGCGGGCATCTACATGGTGCCGCTGACGGTCGGCTTCCTCGTGTCCGGGCCGATCTCGGGCCTCCTCTCCGACCGCTTCGGCGCCCGCCCCTTCGCCACGCTCGGGATGCTCGTCTCCGCCGGCGCCTTCGTCCTGCTCGAGCGCCTCCCTGTGAACTTCTCCTACGTGTGGTTCGCCCTCCTGCTCCTCATGCTGGGGGCAGCCATGGGGCTGTTCGCCTCCCCGAACCGCGCCCAGGTCATGAACAGCCTGCCGCCCGGTCAACGGGGCGTCGGCAGCGGGATGAGCGCCACGTTCCAGAACTCGGCCATGGTCCTGTCGATCGGCGTCTTCTTCAGCCTCATGGTCCTCGGGCTGGCCGCCAGCCTCCCGAGCCACCTCTCCGCTGGGCTGCTGGCCGCCGGCGTGCACCCGGCGGAGGCACAGCGGATCTCGCAGCTGCCTCCCGTCGGGACGCTCTTTGCCGCCTTCCTCGGGTACAACCCGATGGGGGTGCTCCTCGGCGCCTCCGTGCACCACCTCTCGGCCGCCCACGTCGCCCAGTTGACGAGCCGGAGCTACTTCCCCGGCCTCATCTCCGCACCGTTCAAGGCCGGGCTCGAAAAGGCCTTCGACTTCGCCGCCGCCGCCTGCCTCGTCGCCGCCCTCGCCTCGTACCTGAGCGGAGGCAAGTACATCCACGAGACCGCCCCTGCCGGCTCGGTCGAGAAAGTGGAAGCGGTCGGGGCCGCCTTCGTCCCCCTCGAGGAGACCGAGGAGCCGGCGGCGAGCGAGGCGGCCATGGCCAGTTCCGACGGCGCCGGCCCGAGATGACGGCGGCGGCAGTGACGCCCCTTGTCGCGAAGGACGAGAGGCCGCTCTCCATCGGGGAGGTGGCCGATCTGCTCGGCACGACGACGCGCACGCTGCGCTACTACGGTCAGCTCGGACTCGTGAAGCCCTCCCGCCTGACCGAGACGGCGCAGCGCCGCTACGAGCCGGAGGACGTCCAGCGCCTCCGGAGCATTCGGGAGCTGCAGAGCCTGCTCGGCCTCGAGCTCGACGAGATCGCCGAGTACCTGAAGGCCTACGACCGCCTCGACGGCCTGAAGGCCGAGTACCGGGCGGGACCGCCCCCCGATCGCCGTGACGAGATCCTGCACGAGGGCCTCGCCATCCTCGAGCGCCTCCTGCAGCGGGTGCACGAGCGCCAGGCCGGTCTCTCCCGTTTCGCCGCCGAGCTCGAGACCCGACTCGGCAAGTACCACACGGCCCTCGCCGAGAACCCCGGCCGGCTGCCGCCTGCCAAGCGCTGAGGCGGCATCCTCGCCGACAGCGGGGACCCACGTGCGGCGGCCGCCCGGCTGCCAAGATGTCGCCATGCGCTTCGTCGTCATCGGGGGTGGGCCGGCCGGCCTCAGGGCCGCCTCGACGGCGGCCCGCCTCGGGGCGGACGTCGTCGTGGTCGAGCGGGAGGTCGTCGGCGGGGCCGCCAACCTCTGGGACTGCGTGCCCTCGAAGGCGATGATCGCCACCGGCGGCGTCGTCTCGAGAGCCCATCGGGCTGTCGTCCTCGGCCTCAACCCGCTGACGCCCGACGTGGATCTGAAGGCCTTGGCGCGGCGCGTGCGCGACATCGAGGATCGCCTCGCCGCGGCCGGGGCGAGCCAGCTCGAGAGCCAGGGCGTACGGCTCCTGCGGGGCTCGGCGCGACTGGCCGGCTTGCACGAGGTCGTCGTCGAGGTGCCGGGGGAGCGTGACGAGATCGTGGAGGCGGACGCAGTTCTCCTGGCGGCGGGGTCGTCCCCCCGCCTGCCGGACTGGGCGGAGGTCGACGGCGAGCGCGTCCTCATGACCCGGCAGGCCTATCCGCCGCCCGTCATCCCCGAGCATCTCGTCGTCATCGGGTCGGGCGTCACGGGCGTGGAGTTCGTCCACATGTTCTCGTCCCTCGGGTCGCGGGTGAGCCTCATCGTCTCTCGCCAGCAGGTGCTGCCACGCAAGGACCCGGAGGTGGCTTCCGCCCTCGAGGCGGACTTCCTCGAACGCGGCGTGAAGCTCTGCATCGGGGCGAGGGCCGTCGGCATCGACCGGCACAACGGAGGCGTCGCCGTGCGTTGCGACGACGGCCGAGTCGTGGAGGGGAGTCACGCTCTCATCTGCATCGGGTCGGTGCCCCGCAGCGAGGGTCTCGGTCTCGACACCGCAGGTGTCACGACCGACGCGGCGGGATACGTGCCCGTCAACCACCACTGCCAGACGAACGTCGCCCACATCTACGCCGCCGGCGATCTCTCGGGCCGGCTGCCGCTCGCCTCCGTGGCGGCCGTGCAGGGTCACAAGGTGGCCGAGCACGCCATGGGCATGCACACGCGCCAGCACCGGCACCTCGACTACGACAAGGCGGCCTCCGCCATCTTCACGGAGCCCGAGATCGCCGACGTGGGGCTCGTCGAGGCGGAGGCCTTCGCCCTCGGGCGCAAGGTGCGGGTCACGAAGGTGCCCTACGCCGCCAATTCCCGGGCGCTCATCGACGGCGACTCCCGGGGATTCGTGAAGCTGGTCTCGGACCCGGCGACCGGTGTCGTCCTCGGTGGTTCGATCGTAGGGGCGCACGCCGCCGAGCTCATCAGCGTCATCGCCCTCGCCGTGACCGCCCACCTGCGCGTCCTCGACGTCGCCGAGAGCCTCTTCGTCCATCCGGCTCTTGCCGAGGCGCTGGCGGAGGCGGCCGAATAGCCCTGCAGGGCCCGGGCTCAGCAGCCCCCACAATTCAGCGTCCGTTCACCGATTGTCCGCCCAGCCTTCCGTTGCCGGACACCTGCCTTGGGTACGTTCCGGCCTCGGTGGGCCGGAGCCTCGGCCGCTCGGCCCACCGAGCCTCGTCTGGGAGCACGGGAGGCCGAGAAGCCCGTGCCGAGGAAAGGGGAGCACGAGTGAGAGTGTCGAGAAAGGGCGTCGTCACGCTCCTGGCGCTGGGCGGGCTGCTCGCCGGCAGCCTGGCGGTGGCGGTCACGGCAGCCGGTGGGCAGACCGCAGCCCGCCACCCGGCTCGCGACCACAGCTTGGCGAGCCGCTACCGCACGGCGACGCCGATCAAGCATCTCGTGGTGATCTTCGACGAGAACGTCTCGTTCGACCACTACTTCGGCACCTATCCGTATGCCGCCAATCCGCCCGGTGAGCCAGCGTTCCAGGCCAAGGCGAGCACGCCCACAGTGAACGGCCTGGTCAACAGCATCGGCCCCAGCGGGCCGACCGGACCGCTGCTCACCCACAACGGCAACGAGTCCAACCCGATGCGGCTCGACCGCAACGACCCCATGACCTGCGACCAGGACCACGCCTACGGGGCCGAGCAGATGGCGGCCGACCACGGTGCCGAGGACCTTTACGCCCAGAACACGGGTCGGGGTGAGACGCTCGCCCAGTGCCTGGCGGGGGAGGACTACAACGGCGCTCCGGAGACCGTCCCACCGGGCGCCAGCTCGAACTACGCCGTCATGGACTACTACGACGGCAACACGGTGACGGCGCTGTGGCACTACGCCCAGCACTTCGCCATGAGCGACAACGCCTACGGGACCACCTACGGACCCTCCACTCCGGGCGCCCTCAACGTGACGTCCGCCCAGACCTACGGCTCCATCTGCGGGCCGTCCTCGGCCACCATCAACGACAGCGCCTGTACGCCGCCGCCCGGCTACGACAGCTCGAACGTTCTCGACTCGGACCTCACGACGTCGGCGAGCGGAGCGACCTCGGTGGCCGACCAGCCTGCGGCCGGGCAGGGGACGAGCTACAGCGACGCCGACCCATACTTCGACATCTGCTCGTATGCCCCGTCGAGCGCGGGCGGCGACGGCGACACGCCTGCCGCCACGATCGAGATGGGGGGCAACAACATCGGCGAGGAGCTCAGTACGAGCAATCTGACGTGGGGATGGTTCGAGGGTGGCTTCGACGATGGCTACGTGCCTGGCCACGGCGCCGCGCCGACCACGGCGCAAATCTGCTCGGAGGAGCACGAGAACGTCGGGGGAAGCGACGTGGTCGATTACATCCCGCACCACGAGCCCTTCCAGTACTACGCCTCGACGGCCAACCCGATGCACCTCCCGCCGACCTCGGTCGGCAAGATCGGGAGCACCGACCAGGCGAACCACCAGTACGACATCGCCGACTTCTGGGCGGCCGCCGACGCCGGCAACCTCCCGGCTGTCTCGTACCTGAAGGCCCCTGCCTACCAGGACGGCCACGCCGGCTACTCGGACCCGCTCGACGAGCAGACCTGGTTGGTGGACACGGTCAACCACCTCGAGAGCCTCAGCACCTGGTCGTCGACCGCTGTCGTGATCACCTGGGACGACTCCGACGGCTGGTACGACCATGTGCTCGGGCCGATCGTGACGGGCTCGGCGACGAGCCTCGACAGCCTGACGGGCACCGACATGTGCGGCTCGAGCGCCCTCGTCCCGGTGAACAGCGCCGGGCAGCCGGAAGAGGGGCGTTGCGGCGTCGGCCCTCGCCTTCCCTTCCTCGTCATCTCGCCGTTCGCGAGGTCGAACTTCGTGGACAACGAGCTGATCGACCAGAGCTCGATCGTGAACTTCATCGAGTACAACTGGGGCCTCTCCGCCCTCGGCAACGGAGCCGCCGACGCCGGCGCCGGGTCGATCCTCTCGATGTTCGACTTCCACCACGTCGACCCGCCGCTCTTCCTGGACGACTCGACGGGGGAGGCGCTCTTCGCGCACCGCCGCTGAAGGCTGCCCCGGCGGGTGGCCGCACTTCGGTGCGGCTCCCGCCGGCGGCCCTTGGCCGGCGTGAGGCGTTCTGGCGGTGGTAAAGGCCTCGACCCGCCCGCGCCGCCCCCCGGACAGGGTCACGTAGGCTCACGACGTGCCAGAGGAATCGACGCCGCGCAAGTTCCTCGTGCGGACCTTCGGCTGCCAGATGAACGAGCACGACTCCGAGCGGATCGCCTCGCTGCTCGCCGCCGAGGGGATGGAGCGCACGACGGACGTGGCCGACGCCGACATCGTCGTGCTCAACACCTGCTGCATCCGCCAGAACGCCGACGACAAGCTCTACGGCACGCTCGGGCATTTGAAGTCGCTCCGGGCCGAGCGCCCGGGCCTCGAGATCGCCGTCGGGGGGTGCCTCGCCCAGAAGGACCGCGAGCAGCTCGTGGCACGGGCGCCGCATGTGAGCGCCGTCTTCGGCACCCACAACGTGGGCCGCGTCGTGACCCTCCTCGACGAGGCCCGCACACGGGGCGAGCCGGTCATCGAGATCCTCGACGCCGGCGAGAGCCCCGACACGGACTTCCCGACGGCCATGGCCGTGCGCTCCGACTTGCCGCACGCCGCCTGGGTGACGATCCAGGCAGGCTGCGACAACTCCTGCTCGTTCTGCATCGTGCCCTCCGTGCGGGGTCCCGAGGTCAGCCGGCCCTTCGGGCAGCTCGTGCAGGAGGTCGAGCAGCTGGCGGCCACCGGCACGGTGGAGATCACCCTCCTCGGCCAGAACGTCAACTCCTACGGCCGCGACCTGACGACCCGCCTTCGGAAGAACATCGCCGGCCTGGACGAGGCGGCGCTCGCCGCCCTGGCCGGGCCGACCTGGGTGGAGGAGGGCGCCGGCCGACCGCGGCCACTGTTCGCCGACCTCCTGCGCGCCGTCGGAGCGGTCGAGGGAGTCAGCCGGGTGCGTTTCACGAGCCCGCATCCGAAGGACCTGCGGCCGGAGACGATCGTCGCCATGGCCGAGACGCCCGCCGTCTGTGAACAGCTCCACCTCCCACTCCAGTCCGGCAGCGACCGGATCCTCACCGCCATGCGCCGCGGCTACACGGCCGAGCGCTACCTCTCCCGCCTGGCCGACGCCCGCGCCCAGATCGACGACCTCGCCGTCACGACCGACCTCATCGTCGGCTTCCCCGGCGAGACGGAGGAGGACTTCCAGGCCACTCTCGAGGTCGTGGCCGAGGCGGAGTACGACAGTGCCTTCACCTTCATCTTCTCGCCGCGGCCGGGCACGCGGGCGGCCGACCTCGTCGACGACTTCGTCCCGGACGAGGTGATCGGCGAGCGCTTCGAGCGCCTGCGGGTGGTCGTCGAACGCTCCGCCCTCGCCCGCCACGCACGGCGCGTCGGCAGGTTCGAGGAGGTGCTGGTGGAAGGCCCCTCGAAGAAGGACCCGGCGGTGTTGAGCGGGCGGACGCGGCAGGGCAAGCTCGTCCATTTCCCCCCGGTCGAGGGCGACACCTCCGCCACCGCCCCGAGCAGCTTCGTGATGGTCAGCATCGACTCGGCAGCCCCCCACCACCTGCGGGGCACCGCCGTCCGTGCCGGCAGCCAGGTCGCCCAGGCGAAGAGACGGCCCCTCCGCATCCCCGTGCACGCCGGCTGACCGACCCGGGGCCCCGGAGGCCCGGCCGGCCGAGGCCCGGTCTGCAGGTGCCCGTTGCGTAGAATGGAGCGTCGTGGGAGTGTTCTCGAAAGTCCTTCGCGTGGGCGAAGGCAAGAAGGTGAAGAACCTGGCGGCGGTCGTGCCCCTCATCAACTCCCTCGAGCCCGAGGTGCACGCCCTCTCGGACGCCGAGTTGGCCCACAGGACGGTCGAGTTCAAGGAGCGCTACGAGCAGGGTGAGGATCTGAACGACCTCCTCTGCGAGGCCTTCGCCGTCGTGAGGGAGGGGGCGCTGCGCACGATCGGCCAGCGCCACTTCGACGAGCAGCTCATGGGCGGCATGGTGCTCCACTTCGGCGGGATCGCCGAGATGAAGACGGGCGAGGGCAAGACGCTCGTCTCGACGCTTCCGGTCTACCTGAACGCCCTCAACGGCCTCGGCGTCCACGTCATCACCGTGAACGACTACCTCGCCCGCCGCGACTCCGAGTGGATGGGGCAGATCTACAAGTTCCTCGGCCTCGACGTCGGTCTCGTCGTCCCCGACGTCTCCGATGCCGAGGCGAAACGAGCCGCCTACCTGGCGGATTCTGACGTATGGGACGAACACGGAGATGGGTTTCGACTATCTCCGCGACAACATGGCCTGGTCGCGGGACCAGATGGTGCAGCGCGGGCACGTCTTCGCCATCGTCGACGAGGTCGACTCCATCCTCATCGACGAGGCCCGCACGCCGCTGTTGATCGCGGGGCCGTCGAGCGAGTCGAACAAGCTCTACTACCAGTTCGCCAGCATCGCCCGGGCGCTCTATCGCGACGTCGACTACGAGGTCGACGAGGAGAAGCGCACCGTCATTGTCACCGAGTCGGGCATCACGAAGGTGGAGCGGCAGCTCGGTGTCGAGAACCTCTACGACGGGGCCGGCGCCAACCTCGTCCACCAGCTCGAGAAGTCGCTGCAGGCGAAGGAGCTCTACCACCGCGACGACGACTACATGGTGGCCGACGGCGAGGTGAAGATCATCGACGAGTTCACGGGCCGCGTCCTCGAGGGCCGCCGTTGGAACGACGGGCTCCACCAGGCCGTGGAGGCGAAGGAACGCGTCCGCATCCAGGAGGAGAACCACACCTGGGCGACGGTGACCCTGCAGAACTACTTCCGCATGTACGACAAGCTCGGCGGCATGACGGGCACGGCCGAGACGGAGGCGGCCGAGTTCGCCTCCACCTACAACCTGCACGTCGTCCCGATCCCCACGCACCGCCCGATGGTGCGAGGTGACGAGGCCGACTACATCTTCCGCTCGGAGGAGGGCAAGTTCTCCGCCGTCGTGGAGGACATCGCCAAGCGCTACGAGTCCGGGCAGCCCGTGCTCGTCGGCACCGCCTCGGTGGAGCGTTCCGAGCACCTGTCGAAGCTCCTCGAGAAGCGCGGCATCCCCCACTCCGTGCTGAACGCCAAGCAGCACGCCCGGGAGGCCACGATCGTGGCGCAGGCGGGACGGCTGCACGCCGTCACCGTCGCCACCAACATGGCCGGCCGAGGCGTCGACATCCTCCTCGGCGGCAACCCGGAGGGCCTCGCCCGCAACGAGCTGCTGGCCAGCGGCGTCGACCCCGACAGCGACGAGGGCGTCGCCGCCTACGACCAGCTCCTCGCCCGCTTCACGGCGGAGTGCAAGGCGGAGGCGGACGAGGTCCGCAAGCTGGGCGGCCTCTACGTGCTCGGCAGCGAGCGCCACGAGAGCCGCCGCATCGACAACCAGCTGCGTGGCCGTTCCGGCCGCCAGGGCGACCCGGGGGAGAGCCGGTTCTTCCTGTCGCTCGAGGACGAGCTCATGCGCCTCTTCGCCACGGGCGCCATGAACTGGGTGATGAACAAGGCGTTGCCGGAGGACGTCCCCATCGACTCGCGCATGGTGACGAAGTCGATCGAGAAGGCGCAGAACACCGTCGAGGCGAAGAACGCCGAGATCCGCAAGGAGCTCCTCAAGTACGACGAGGCCTACGACAAGCAGCGCAAGGAGATCTACGCCCGCCGCTTGCAGATCATCGATGGCGAGGACCTGAAGGAGCTGACCGAGCAGCTCCTCTCCGACGGCATCGCCCGCATCGTCGAGACCACCTGCCCGAACGAGTACGCCGAGGAGTGGGACCTGCCCGGCCTCGTCGCCGAGGCCACGCGTTACTACCCGACCAAGTTCACTCCGCAGGAGCTGGAGGCCGCCACGAGCACCCACCAGCTGGCCGAGAGCCTCCTCACGGAGGCCTTCGAGTTCTACGAGCAGCGCGAGGTGGAGCTGGGCGGACCGGAGCGGGCCCGGGAGCTCGAGCGGGTCATCATGCTGCAGATCATCGACACCCGCTGGCGTGCCCACCTCGTCGAGCTCGACTACTTGCGGGAGGGAATCCACCTGCGGGGCCTTGCTCAGACCGACCCGCTCGTCGCCTGGCAGCGCGAGGCCTACGGCATGTTCGGCCAGCTCTCGGACGGGATCGACGACGACTACCTGCAGCACGTCTTCCACGCCACCTGGGTCGAGCCGCAGCCGGCACCGGAGTCGGATCTCTCCGCCGCCACCTACCTCGCCAGCGAGGACCCGAGCGATGGGGCGGCTACGGCCGTGGCGAGCGGGGCGAGCCGCGGCAACAGAGCGGACGCCTCGCCTGGCAACGGGCGTAACGGGGGCGGCGGCCTCACGGGTACGGGCGCCGGCGCCGACCTCGGGGGCGTGACGGCCGCCCGGGCGACGGCTCGAGGCAACGGTGGGGGGCCGACGGGGCAGGGAGGCGGGCGCCCTGGGGCCGCTCATCCCGCCGGGACTCCTGCCAAGCCGCAGAAGCTCGGCCGCAACGATCCCTGTTTCTGCGGCAGTGGCAAGAAGTTCAAGCTCTGCCACGGCGCCAACTGAAGCGGGATGGCATCTCCCCGTGAGAAGAACGCGCCCCCGGGCGGCACGGTGACGGTGAGCGACCCAGCCGGACCACGCGACTACGCCTCGGAGCTCGAGGCCTTGCGCTCGCGCCTCGAGGCCGCTCAGGCGTACCTCCGCCTCGACGAGCTCCACCAGCGCCTCGCCGCACTGGAGGCCGAGCTCGCCCAACCCGATCTCTGGTCGGACCAGGACCACGCCCGGCGCATCAGCACGGCCTACGGCCGCGTGAAGGCCGACGTGGACCTCCTCGACGGCCTCGGGGCGCAGCTCAGCGACGCCGAGGAGCTGCTCGCCCTCGGGCTCGAGGAGGGCGATGCCGGCCTCGCCGAGGTGGCCGGCGACCTCGCCGAGGCCATCACGTCGCTCGACCGATCCCTCGCCGGCGTCGAGCTGCGCAGCCTCTTCTCGGGCGAGCACGACGAGGCCGACGCCATCGCCGAGATCCACGCCGGCGCCGGCGGCACCGACGCGCAGGACTGGGCGGAGATGATGCTGCGGATGTACTTGCGCTGGGCGGAGCGGAGGGGTTTCGGGGTCGAGATCGACGAGGTGTCGGAGGGGCAGGAAGCCGGCATCCTCTCTGCCACCTTCATCGTGAAGGGTGCCTACGCTTACGGCCTCCTCGCCAGCGAGCGGGGCGTGCACCGCCTCGTCCGCATGTCGCCCTTCGACTCGCAGCGCCGCCGCCAGACGAGTTTCGCCTCCCTCGAGGTCGTGCCCTTCCTCGAGGACGTCGGCGACGAGGTCGAGATCGACGAGAAGGACCTCCGTGTCGATACCTACCGGTCCTCCGGCGCCGGCGGCCAGCACGTCAACAAGACGGACTCGGCCATCCGCCTCACGCACATCCCGACGGGCATCGTCGTGTCCTGCCAGAACGAGCGGAGCCAGCACCAGAACCGGGCCAAGGCCATGCAGATCCTCGGCGCCAAGCTGGCCGACCTGCAGCGGGCCGAGCGCCGGGCGGAGCTCGACGCCCTCACGGGACCGGAGTCCGACAACGCCTGGGGCAGCCAGAATCCGCTCCTACGTGATGGCGCCCTACCAGCTCGTGAAAGACCTCCGTAGCGGCTACGAGACGGGCAATGTCGACGCCGTCCTCGACGGTGACCTCGACGACCTCATGGTGGCGACCCTGCGCTGGAAGCGGGAGCACGGTGCCCCGTGAGGGCTTCACCACGATCTGAAGGGGCCTCCCTGGTAGGGTGGCCGACGGGCTGGGCGGGGGCTCGGAGAGCTCCGACCCCGGAGATGAAAGACGCATGATCCGCTTCGAGAACGTCACGAAGACCTACAAAGGCGACATCGTCGCACTCCGCGAGGTCTCGCTCGAGATCACGAAGGGCGAATTCGTCTTCGTGGTCGGCGCCTCCGGCTCGGGCAAGACGACACTGCTCAAGCTGCTCCTGCGGGAGGAGGAGGCCGACGGCGGGCAGATCTGGGTGGCCGGCCGCGAAGTGGGTCGCCTCTCCAATTGGCGAGTGCCCTACCTGCGCCGCAACATGGGCTGCGTCTTCCAGGACTTCCGGTTGCTCCCCAACAAGACGGTGTTCGAGAACGTCGGCTTCGCCTTGCAGGTCATCGGCCGTCCCCGCCACGTCGTCACGACGCAGGTGCCCCAGGTCCTCGAGCTCGTCGGCCTCGGGCAGAAGGCCAAGCGCTTCCCCCACGAGCTCTCCGGCGGCGAGCAGCAACGCGTCGCCATCGCCCGCGCCTTCGTGAACCGCCCGCTCATCCTGCTGGCGGACGAGCCCACCGGCAACCTCGACCCGACGACGAGCCTCGGCATCGTCTCGCTGCTCGATCGCATCAACCGCACGGGCACGACGGTCCTCATGGCGACGCACGACTCCGGGATCGTCGACCAGATGCGCCGCCGCGTCGTCGAGATCGACCACGGCCGTGTGGTGCGTGACCAGGCCCGCGGCATCTACGGGATCGACCCCTCTCCATCGACGACGCGGGGTGTGCCCGCTGTCTCGCTCGCCGGCGGCTACGCCGAGCCAGGGGAGCGGGCGGTGACGCGCCGGGCGAGGACGAGGCACTGATGCCGGTCTCGCTCGGCTACGTCTCCCGCGAGACGGCCAACAACCTGTGGCGCAACCGTCTCATGACCATCGCCGCCATCTTGACGGTCGGGGTGTCCCTTTCCCTCGTCGGCACCGCTCTCCTCCTCCGCCAGGCGGTCAACAACTCTCTCGATGCCCTGCAGGCCAACGTCGATCTCCAGAATCTTCATGAAGCCGGCCGCCTCCCCCGTCGAGACGGCCACCATCCAGTCGCTCATCAAGCAGACGCCGCAGATCAGGTTCTGCAATTACCTCGACCACCAGCAGTCCTACGAGAACGCCGTCCGGCTCTTCACGGCCGAGCAGGAGCCGCAGGCGATCCAGGCGCTCACACCGGCCACGACGCCGCCCGTCTACCAGTGCACCCTCGTGCAGGCGAACGAAGCAGAGACCGTCGCCACGCTCTTCAAACCGGAGGCGGGCGTCTTCACGGTCGAGTACCCGGCGAAGTCGATCCATACCCTCGAGTCCATCTCGAAGGTCGCCCAGATCGTCCTGCTCGTGCTCGCCCTCGTGCTGCTCGTCTCGTCGATCGTGCTCATCCTGAACGCCATCCGCATGGCCATCTTCTCGAGGCGACGAGAGGTGGGAGTCATGCGCCTCGTGGGGGCGACGGCCTGGTTCATCCGACTGCCCTTCATGATGGAAGGGCTCGTGCAGGGAATCCTCGGGGCGGCCATCGCCGTAGGGATGGTCGTGCTGGGCGACTTCGGCATCCGCGCCCTCCTGCACCACTTCTCCGAGTTCCACAGCGTGGGCGTCCCGAGCCACGACGTCCTCGTCACGGAGATCTTCGTCGTCCTCGTGGGAATCATCGTGGGCGTGGGCGGCTCCGCCGTGGCGGTGCGGCGCTTCCTCGACGTCTGATCAGCCGCCCCTCCCTTCGAAGGCCTTCGCCCCCGCCGCCGGCGCCACCCGGTAGTGTGCGCCGCCGTGAAGGGTGTTCTGCTCGCCGGGGGAACCGGAAGCCGCCTCTTCCCGCTCACGCGCATCACCAACAAGCATCTCCTCCCCATCGGCGACCGGCCCATGGTCGACTACGGCATCCAGGCCCTCGTGCTGGCGGGCATCACCGAGGTCATGGTCGTGACGGGTGGCACGCACGCCGGGGAGTTCCTGCGCCTCCTCTCGAACGGGCACGAGTACGGTCTCGACCGCCTGAATTACGCCTACCAGGAGCACCCGGGCGGCATCGCAGAGGCCCTCGGGCTGGCGGAGCGCTTCGTCGGTGACGACCGCGTCTGCGTCATGTTGGCTGACAACATCTTCGAGCACTCGATCAAGGAGTCCTTCGAGCGCTTCGCCGAGCAGCCGGAGGGCGCCCGGCTGCTGCTCGCCCGCATCGACGATCCCGAGCACCTCCGGCATCTCGGCGTGCCCGAGCTGGACGCCGACGGCCGCATCGTGCACATCCTCGAGAAACCCGCCGAGCCCCCCAGCAACTACTGCGTGACCGGCGTCTACCTCTATCCGCCGGAGGTCTTCGACATCCTGCCCACCCTCGTGCCTTCCGGCCGGGGCGAGCTCGAGATCACCGACGTCAACAACCACTTCGTCGAGGCCGGCAGGATGGCCTACGACGTCATCGCGGGGTACTGGGGGGACGCCGGCGAGTCGATCGACGCCTACTACGCCGTGAACGACCAGGTCCGTAGCCACGGCGCCAACCTGCCGTAGCCGGCAGCGACCTCGTTGCGCCGGCGCAACAGGTCGGGCCGTAGTGAGCTGCGAGGGCGACCGTAGGCCCGGGGTTTCGGACGCTTTCGTCGCACAGTAGGGCCGGACGGAGGCATCAGCCTGAGCAGGACGACGCCCTCACCGAGCTCGGGCGGCCGTGGCGGCGAGGGCGCGGTAGTCGAGCTTGCCCGAGGGCGTGCGCCCCACGGAGTCCACGAAGACGACCTGACGAGGCGCCTTGAAGCCGGCCAGGCGGCCCTTGACGTGCTCGATGAGCTCGGCGGCACCCGTCCCGGCCCCGGGCCGCAGTTGGACGAGGGCGCAGATGGCCTGCCCGAAACGCTCGTCGGGGACGCCCACACAGGCGGCATCGGCCACGGCGAGGTGTGTCTTTAGCACCTCCTCGACCTCTTCGGGAAAGACCTTCTCGCCCCCCGTGTTGATCACGACCGACCCGCGCCCGAGTAGGCGCAGTGTCCCGTCGGCTTCCACGAGCGCGTAGTCGCCCGGGACGGAGTAGCGCTCGTCCGCGATCGTGAGGAACGTCGCCGCCGTCTTGTCGGCGTCCTTGTAGTAGCCGAGGGGCAGGCGGCCGGCGACGGCGAGGCGGCCCGGGCGGCCTGAGCCGGCGGGGATCTCGTTGCCCTCCTCGTCGATCACCTTGGCCCGGGGTCCGAGCCTGAAGGAGGCGGTCTGTGCCTCTGTGCCGGCGGCGGAGACGGACGTCCCCATGCCGAGGGCCTCGGAGGAGGAGAAGGCGTCTACGAGGAGCATGTTCGGGTTGTGGCGGTGGAGGGCTCGTTTCGTCTCCTCGCTCCACATGACGCCGGAGGACACCATGCCGAGCAGGCGGGAGAGATCGAATCGCTCCGGCTCCGCCTCGAGAGCGGCCACGAGAGGCTTGGCGAAGGAGTCGCCCACGATGGTGAGGATGTTGACCCTTTCGGAGCCCATCGTCTCGAGGAGCTCGGCGGCGTCGAAGTTGCGGGAGGGCAGCGTGACGACGGTGCCGCCCACGAGGAGGCAGGAGAAGGCCGTGAAGGCGCCCGTGCCGTGCATGAGCGGGCAGGCGGGCAGCAGCACGGGGGCGCCGCCGGCGAGCGCCTGCACGCTGCGGCGGATGCCGTCGAGGCCCTCCTCCTCCGGCATGGGCATGAGGCTCCCGCCGTTGATGAGGCAGAAGAGGTCGTCCTGGCGCCACATGACACCCTTGGGCATACCGGTCGTGCCGCCGGTGTAGAGGAAGTAGAGGTCGTCGCCACTGCGGCCGGAACGCGCCACGACCCGATGTGTGGCGCTGCCGGCCGCCTCCTCGTACGGGACGGCGAAGTCGGGACACGGGCCGGAGCCGTCGTCGACGTGCAGGAAGAGGCGCACGCCGCCGAGGCGCTCCCGGATGCGGGCGAGCCGGGGCGAGAAGGCGCCGTGGAACACGATCGCCTCGGTGTCGGAGTTGTCGAAGAGGTAAGCGAGCTCCTCGTCGCCGTAGCGGTAGTTCGTGTTCACGGGGACCATGGACACCTTGAAGGCGGCGAAGACGCTCTCGAGGTACTCGTTGCTGTTGTACAGGTACTGGGCGACCTTGGCCCCGCTGCCGAGGCCTGCGTCTAGCAGGGCGCCGGCGACGCCGTCGGCTCGCCGGTCCAGCTCGCGCCAGGAGCGGCGCAGCCCACCGTGGACGAGGGCGGTCCCCTCGTCGCCGCGCAGGTCGGCCACGAGCTCCCAGATGTCGGCCATGTTGAAGTTCGTCATCGCTCTCCTCGTAGGGCCCAACGGAGGGCGCTCGTGGCGTCCGGGTGCCGAAACTCGAAGCCGCTCTCGAGCAGTCGCCTCGGCACGATCCGCTGTGAGGCGAGCAGCATCTCGTCCGCTGGGCCCCGTCCGAGCACGAGTCGCAGGGCCGGTGCCGGGACGCTGAGGAGGGCGCGGCGGCCGAGCGCCGCTGCCAGCGCGTCGGTCAGCTCGCCGTTGCGCAGGGGTGCCGGGCAGGTGGCGTTGACGGCGCCCTCGAGCGACGAGTCGTCGATCGCCCGCAGGATGACGCCTACCTCGTCGGCGAGCGAGATGACGCTCGTCCACTGGCGGCCCGAGCCGAGCCGCCCGCCGAGGCCGAGGCGGAAGAGCGTCACCTGGGGGGCGAGGGCCCCTCCGCCCGGTCCGAGCACGATGCCCGTGCGGACGGCGACGGTGCGGATACCAGCCTGGCGGGCGGGTGCCGTCGAGTTCTCCCAGGCCCGGCAGACATCGGCGAGGAAGCTCTCGCCGCCCGGCGTCGACTCGTCCATCTCGGACTCCCCGCCATCGCCGTAGTAGCCGACGGCGGAGCCGCCCACCAGCACCCGGGGGGGACGCTGGAGGCCGGCGAGGGTCCGGGCCATGAGGTCGCCGACGGCGATACGGCTGGCGCGGATGGCCTCCCGGCGGGGACCGGACCAGCGACCGAGGATGGGCGCCCCGGCGAGATGGACGGCGGCGTCGAGGCCTTCGAGCGTGCCATCGGGGGCTCCGTCGGCGACGATGACGCCGTCCTCGAGCCGGATGACGGCCGCTCCCGTCACCGGGCTCGAGCGCACGAGCGGGATGACCTCGTCGCCGCGGGCCCTGAGGGCACCGGCAACGGCCCCGCCGATGAAGCCGGTCGAGCCGGAGATCAGGACACGCATCACAGGGAGTCGGGCGGTCGCCCGGCCGTGGGTTCGGCGGCGAGGGCGACGGCGGCGAGCACGAGGCGGGCGAACTCGGCGGGGTGGCTCTGGTGGGCGCCGTGCCTCGCTCCTGCGATGGCGTGCAGCGATCCGGCCGGGAGCTGTGCGGCCAGCTCGGTGGCACCTCGCCGGTGACGCTCGTCGGTCTCCTCACCGAAGGCGACGAGGACGGGCACGCCGATCAGCGAGGCGTCGAAGGGGGGCGGGTCGAGTCGGATGGCGGTCACCTCGGCGAGGAGAGTGTCGCCGTCGCGCAGCACGTCCTCGCGCACCGCCGGCGGGAGGTGCTCGAAACGGCGGTCGCCGATCATGTTGCGCAGGAAGGCCTCCGCCGCCTGCTCGCCGTCGAGGTGGCGGTACTGCGGGGGAGCGGTCCCATGGTGCGGCCACCACTCGAGCCAGGCGAGCGGCGGCTCGTAGGCGAGGACGGAGCGCACCAGATCGGGTCGCCGCTCGGCCAAGGCGAGAGCGATATCGCCCCCGAAGCTGTGGCCGGCGACCGTGCAGCGCCGCTCGGCGACGACGGCCTCGAGGTCGTCGACGTGGTCCAGGAGGTGGGTGGCGGCAGGCTCGGCGTGACGGGAGGCGGCGTAGCCGCGCCGGTCGTACGATACGACGTGGCAGCTCTCCATGAGAAAGCCGCGCACGCGACCGAAGCCGGTGTGGCGGTCCATGGCCCCGTGCACGAGGACGACGAGGGGGGCCTCCGGGCCGGCATCGCTCGGGAGGTCGTCGACGTAGAGGCCCTTCGGGCTCAGCTGTCCGCTCACGCCTAGGGAGGGAGGGCTAGCGAGGGGGCCGGGCGTCGGTCGCCGGCCCGAACGGCGCTCCCGCCTCCACGTAGCACTCCTCGTGGAAGTGCTCGATGCGCTTCCAGACGCCGTCCTCGTAGACGTTGACGATGACCTGGCGCGGGTGCACACGGGCGGCGAACTTGACCTGGCGGCTGCAATAGCTGCAGACGGCGTCGTTGCCGGGCTCCACGAGGCGAATCACGGCACGGCTCGAGGCGGTGCCGGGGGGCGAGGTCATCTTGGTCAACGCTAGTCGTGCCACCGCCGGTGCCCTCCGCCCTGCCCGCCTATACGTGGCTGCGGCGGTCGGCGTCGATAGCATCCGCAGGGTGGCGAACGACGCGATCGGAGAGGCCTCGGGCGCCTACGGCGCCAACGCCTGGCTCGTCGAGGAGATGTACGAGGCGTACCTCGCCGACCCCAGCTCGGTGAGCGAGAGCTGGCAAGAGTTCTTCGCCGACTACCGCTCGGTCGGCCGCCCGGCGGCTGCTGCTGGGCCGGCCGGTGGGGCGGCGGTCGTCGGTGGCCCTTCGGAGGAGAAACCCTCCTCAGTGCCACCCACGACCACCTCCTCCCTCGACTCGGGCGCGCCGCCGGCTGCTCCACCGATCGGCAATGGCTCCGTCGCGAGTGGGGCAGCGGGGACGACGGCGGGAACGGTCGACCCGGGCACCGTCGGTGTGCGAACCGGGGGAGGTTTCTCCCCCGGGGCGACACCGACGGGGACCGCCACGACGCCGGAGACCCCACAACCGCCGGCAGAGGTCCCAGTGCCGATCCGGGGCTCGCAGGCGCGCATCGTGGAGAACATGATCGCCTCGCTGGCGATCCCCACGGCGACGAGCGTGCACCCCATCCCGGCCAAGCTGCTCGAAGTCAACCGCATGATCATCAACAACCAGCTCGGCAGGACGGTCGGCGGCAAGGTCAGCTTCACCCACATCATCGGCTGGGCGGTCGTGCGTGCCCTGCAGGCGGTGCCGGCGCTCAACTCGACCTTCGTGGCCGACATCGACGGCGCCGGCACGCCGGGCGTCATCCGCCACGAGCACGTCGGCCTCGGGCTCGCCGTCGACACGCAGCGCTCCGACGGCACCCGCAACCTCGTCGTGCCCTGCGTGAAGAACGCCGACGAGCTCGACTTCGCGGGTTTCGTCCACGCCTACGAGGAGCTCGTGCGCAAGGTGCGCACGAACAAGCTCGCCGTGGAGGACTTCGCCGGGACGACCGTCACGCTCACGAACCCCGGGACGCTCGGAACCACACAGTCGGTCCCGCGCCTCATGCCCGGGCAGGGCGCCATCATCGGCGTCGGCTCCCTCGCCTACCCTCCCGAGTTCGCCGCCGCCGACCCTGCGGCCCTCGCCGAGCTCGGCGTCTCCAAGGTCGTCGTGCTCACCTCGACCTACGACCACCGGGTGATCCAGGGGGCGGAGTCCGGCCTCTTCCTCGCCCGCGTGCACGAGCTGCTCGTGGGGGAGCACGGCTTCTACGACGAGATCTTCGAGGCGTTGCACGTTCCCTACCAGCCGGCCCGTTGGCACCAGGACGTCAACCCCTTCACGGGGGCCGAAGGCGACCACGGCCGCCTTGTCAAACAGGCGGCCGTGCAGGCGCTCATCAACATCCACCGGGTGCGTGGCCACCTCATGGCGAACATCGACCCGCTCCGCCGGTTCGCCCCCAGCCTGCACACCGAGCTCGACCCCCTTACCTACGGCCTCACCGTCTTCGACCTCGAGCGGGAATTCATCGGCCTGAGCGGAGAGACGCCGATGTCGCTCGGCGCCATCCTCGGGGTCCTCCGCGACGCCTACTGCCGCACGGTGGGCATCCAGTACATGCACATCCAGGATCCGGAGCAGAAGCGCTGGATCCAGGAGCAGGTCGAGGGCGTTCCGACCGGGCTCACTGCCGAGGATCAGTGGCACATCCTCGAGCGCCTCAACGCCGCCGAGGCATTCGAGCGGTTCCTGCACACCCGCTATGTCGGCCAGAAGCGCTTCGGTCTCGAAGGCGCCGAGTCCGCCATCCCGCTGCTCGACGCCGTCTTGGACTCTGCGGCCACGAACGGCGTGGAGGAAGCCGTGCTCGGCATGGCCCACCGCGGGCGCCTCAACGTCCTCGCCAACGTCGTCGGCAAGACCTACGGCGAGATCTTCGCCGAGTTCGAGGGCAACCTCGACCCCGAGACGGTGCAGGGCTCGGGCGACGTGAAATACCACAAGGGGGCGAGCGGCAAGTTCGTCGGACAGAGCGGCCAGGAGCTGCCCGTCACCCTCGCCTCCAACCCGTCGCACCTGGAGGCCGTCGACCCCGTCGTGGAAGGGATGGTACGGGCGCGCCAGGACCGCCACCCCAACCTCGGCACCTTCCCCGTGCTCCCCGTCCTCATCCATGGCGACGCTGCCTTCATCGGGCAGGGCGTCGTGGCCGAGACCCTCGAGCTCTCCCAGCTCCACGGCTACAAGACGGGCGGGACGGTGCACCTGGTGATCAACAACCAGCTGGGTTTCACGACGCCGATGGCAGCGGCGCGGTCGTCGGTGTACAGCACCGACGTGGCACTCACCGTGCAGGCGCCCATCTTCCACGTGAACGGCGACGACCCGGAGGCCTGCGTGCGGGTCGCCCGCCTGGCGGTCGCCTTCCGCCAGACCTTCCACAAGGACGTCGTCATCGACCTCGTGTGCTACCGCCGCCACGGCCACAACGAGGGGGACGACCCGAGCTACACCCAGCCGCTCATGTATCGCGAGATCGACCAGCACCGCAGCGTCCGCAAGCTCTACACCGAGGCGCTCGTGAAGCGTGGCGACATCACGATCGACGAGGCCGAGCAGGCGCTCGACGACTTCTCGAAACGGCTCCAGCGCGCCCTCGACGAGACACGGGCATCCGCCCCCCCCAAGCTCGAGCACCTGCCCCACCTGGCTCCGCCCGACGTCCCGCCCCTCTCCGGCATCGCAACCGGCGTCGAGCGGGGCCGGCTCGACGCCATCGGCGGCCTCTTGCACAGCACGCCGCCCGGCTTCACCGTGCACCCGAAGCTCGCCCGCCAGCTCGAGCAGCGCGCCGAGATGTACGCCTCCGGCCAGGTCGACTGGGCGCTCGCCGAGGCGCTCTCGATGGGCAGCTTGCTCGCCGAGGGCATCGACTGCCGTGTCGCCGGCCAGGACACCCGCCGCGGCACCTTCAGCCAGCGCCACGCCGTCCTCGTCGACTACGAGACGGGCGCCGAGTTCGTGCCCCTCACGACGGTGTCGTCCCTGGACGGCCTCCCCGTCGGCGGGGCGGGCACCTTCATGATGTTCGATTCGCTGCTGTCGGAGTACGCCGCCTTGGGTTTCGAGTACGGGTACTCCGTGGACGGCCCGCGGGCGCTCGTGGCCTGGGAGGCGCAGTTCGGCGATTTCGTGAACGGCGCCCAGGTCATCATCGACAACTTCCTCTCGGCGGCAGGGGAGAAGTGGGGCCAGCAGAGTGCCCTCGTCCTCCTCCTTCCGCACGGCTACGAGGGGCAAGGCCCGGAGCACTCCTCGGCGCGGCTGGAGCGATTCCTGCAGCTGTGCGCCGCCGGCAACATGACGGTCGCCCAGCCGACGACGTCGGCGCAGTACTTCCACCTCCTGCGCGCCCAGGTGCTGCGGACGACGCGCCGGCCCCTCGTCGTCATGACGCCGAAGTCGCTCCTGCGAGCCCGCTCGACGCGATCCAGCGTGGAGGCCCTCGTCGCCGGCCACTTCCTCCCGGTGCTCGACGACCCCATGATGGAGCAGGCGGGGGAGCGGCGCGTGGAGATCGGTCGAGTCGTCGTCTGCACGGGCAAGGTCGCCTTCGACCTCATGGGCCGTCGGAACGACACGGGCGCCAACGTCGCCGTCGTGCGGGTGGAGGAGCTGCACCCGTGGCCGGAGGCCGAGCTGCGCACCGCCCTCGACGGCTACCCGGGCGCCCGGGAGATCGTGTGGGCACAGGAGGAGCCGGAGAACATGGGGGCCTGGGGGTACGTCCTCGAGAGGCTGCCGGCGCTGCTGCAGGGCGGGGCGGAGCTCTCGGTCGTGAGCCGTCCCCAGTCGGGCAGCCCCGCCACGGGCTCGTCCATCGTGCACCAGCTCGAGCTCGCCGAGATCCTCGACCGGGCGGTCGCTCGCAAGGAACCGGAGCCGAACGCCTGATCCCCTCGCCGCCATTGCGGCCGCTCCTGCCGCCGGATACCCGAGCGGAGCGGCTCGAACTGCTTGACTAGGTTGCACATGGCCAGCCCGCACATCGTCGTCGACGGATCCAACATCGCCACCGAAGGCCGCTCTGCTCCGAGCCTCGCCCAGCTGGAACAGGCGGTCGCCGAGCTCAAGCGAGAGCATCCCGGCGCCGAGGTGACCGTCATCGTGGACGCCACCTTCGCCCACCGCATCGACCCGAGCGAACTGGAGCGATTCGAGAAGGCGGCCCTCGCCGGAGAGTACGTCCACCCACCCGCCGGTGCCATCGGCCGCGGCGACGCCTTCCTGTTGCGGGTAGCCGAGAAGGTCGACGCCACGGTCCTCTCGAACGACTCCTTCCAGGAGTTCCACGGCGAGCATCCGTGGCTCTTCGACCGGGGCCGCCTGCTCGGGGCCACGCCCGTGCCGGGCGTCGGCTGGATCTTCTCGCCCCGCACGCCGGTGCGCGGCCCCGCCAGCCGCCAGGCCGTGCGGGAGGTCGAACGGGCGCGACGCCAGCTCACGAAGGCCATCAAGGAGGCGACGAAGGAGGCCGTGACGCCACTTCGCGCGAGGCGGGGGGCCACGCCGAAGGTGGGCGACCGGGGCATCACTCCTTCGCAGGCGGCGCTGGCGCCCGAGCCGCGCCGGCTGGCGTCGCCGGCGGCGGTGAACGACCCGTTGACGTTCGTTTCGTTCATCGCCGAGCACCCGCTCGGCGCCGAGGTGGTGGGGCGGGTCGAGACCTACACCTCCCATGGTGCCGTCGTCATGGTGGGGAGCACGCAGTGCTACATACCGCTCACCAACCTGGCGGAGCCCCCGCCGCGTTCGGCCCGCGAGGTCCTGAAGCGGGGCGAGGACGTCACCTTCGTCGTGCACGCCCTCGACCCGCAGCGGCGCGGCGTCGAGCTGGCGCTGCCCGGCGTCGGGGCGGTGTCCGGCGTGCCGAGCGAGGAGATGATCGCCGCCGAGGTGCGGATGGCCCGCAAGCGCCAGCCGGCGGCGAAGAAGGTTGGCGGCCTCGCCGGCCGCTCCTTCGCCGCCGGGCGAAGCGCCGGCCCCCGAGAAGGCCGTCAGGAAGGCGGCGAGAGGTGCGAAGGCGACGGCTGCGCCGGCTGCTGCGGCTGCTGCGGCGGCGCCGGCCGCTCCGGCCGACTCCGCGTGGACGCAGGAAGGCGGCGTCTCCGCCTGCGTCGCCGCCGGACCGGCGGTGGAAGACGGGCGCCGGCGCCCGTCCGCAACACCCGGAACGGGCGCCAAGGCGGCGTCACCTCCGGCGGTCGCCCCCGAACCGGCGGTGGGGAACGGGCGCCAGCGCCCGCCCGCAACACGCAGAACGGGGACGGCCTGCCAAGGCGGCGAAGGCCGCCGACGAAGGCGGGGCGAATGGCGAAGCGGCGCCCGCCGCCACGTCGGCCCCACCCACCGAGGCGGCCGGCCGCCCCGCCGGCGGCGAGAAGGTCGACGAAGGCGGCCAAGGCAACGAAGGCTACGAGGGCCGCCAAGGTGGTGGGGACAGCTTCGACCACGAAGGCGACCGGGGCGAGGAAGGCGACGAAAGCCACGAAGTCGCAGAAGGACCCAAGACCCGCACGGCCGACGAAGGCAACGGCCAGCCCGGGCAGCACCACCGCGACCGGAGCGGTCGGCCGGCGACGGCCCGCGACGCTCCCCGAGATCGGCCGGACGCTCCAGGGCGAACTGAGCTCCGGGTCCCCTCCGCTGGAGGCTGGGTAGTCTCGCTCCGTGCCGGCAGCTATCCGCGTCGAGGACGTCATCCCGCACCGCCCGCCCTTCCTCTTCATCACGGAGGTCCTCTCCGTCGAGGCGGGCGCCTCTGCGACCGGCTACTGGGATCTCACCGATGAGGAGCCCTTCTTCGCCGGCCACTTCCCGGGCCGGCCGACCCTGCCGGGCGTGCTCATGGTGGAATCGCTCGCCCAGCTCGGTGCGGTCGCCGTGCTGAGCGACGCTCGCTACGCCGGCCGCCTCCCCCTCTTCGGTGGCATCGACCGCGCCCGGTTCCGCCGCCAGGTCGTTCCCGGGGACCGGCTCCACTTGGAGGTCGAGCTCGGCCGCATGTCGGCGAGGGCGGGCACCGGCCACGGCGTCGCCAGCGTCGGCGGCAAGACCGCCTGCGAGGCCGATCTCCTCTTCGTGCTCGTCCCGAAGGACGGCTGACGGCGTGCGGCTCGCCACCTGGAACGTCAACTCCTTGAAGGCGCGACTGCCGAAGGTGCTCGCCTGGCTGGAGTACACCCAGCCCGACGTGCTGTGCATGCAGGAGACGAAGCTCGCCGACGCCGCCTTCCCGACGATGCCCTTCGCCGCCCTCGGCTACCAGGTCGCCATGCATGGCGAGGGTCGTTGGAACGGCGTCGCCATCGCCTCGCGCGTGGGGTTGGAGGAGATCAGTCAGGGTTTCGTTTCGGGGGAGAGCGCCGGTGACGCCCCGGACGAGGCACGGCTCGTCACCGCAGTCTGTGCCGGTATCCGCGTCTCGAGCGTCTACGTCCCGAACGGCCGCTCCCTCGACAGCGAGCAGTACCCGCTCAAGCTCGCCTGGCTCGAGCGCTTGCGCCTCGACCTCACGAGCGGGCTGAGCCCGGAGACGCCCATCGCCATCTGCGGCGACTTCAACATCGCCCCGGAGGATCGCGACGTCTACGACCCGGCCAAGTTCGTCGGTGCCACCCACGTCAGCGAGCCGGAGCGCGCCGCCCTGCGTGCCCTCACCGACTGGGGACTGGCGGACGCCTTCCGCTGTGTCTATCCGGACACCGGCAAGCTGTTCACCTGGTGGGACTACCGTGCCGGCGACTTCCACAACCATCGGGGCATGCGGATCGACCTCGTCCTCGTGTCGGCGCCCGTACGGGACGCCGTCTGCTACGCCCTCATCGACCGCGAGGCCCGCAAGGGGATCGGCAGCGAGGCGCCCCCGTCCGATCACGCCCCGGTCTTCGTGGATCTCGACTGGGCGACCACCGTGGCGACCGCCTGATCCCAGCTCGGCCGGGCGTGGCGGCTCGAGTTACGAAGTTCTCGAACGCCCAGGTCGTCCGACCTGCTCGAGGCGCACGGGGGATCCCCCTTCTGGGCCGGTAGATCGACTACAACGAGATCCGAGCACAACCAGCTCTCGGCCGGCCCAGCCCGTCGAGCCCGCCGGGGCCTGGTTCGCCGACCAAGCCGGGTTCCGCTGACGTGGTAACCTTCACTGAGAGTGAGCAGACTAGTGCGTAGAGCGCGCGACTGTGTTACCATGCGACGAGAGCGCTCTGGTCGCTCTGAGTCCTGGCCGGGCGAGGCGGCTGAGCGAGGGGTAGTAGCGGCATGCGGGTAGGAACCGAGGAAAGGTTCTGGAACGGCGGGCCCCGACTGTGGCGCGCCGTTCGCCGTCGTCTCCAGGAACGCAACGACGCCGGCATGTCGCTCATCGAGCTCATCGTGGCCGTGATCGTCATCGGGATCGTGATGTTGTCCGGCAGCATCGGCATCGACTACGCCCTGTCGAGTAGCAACGCCCAGCGCATCCGGGTCGAGGCGACAAGCCTCGCCGTCACGAACATGGAACGTGACGAGCAGCTCGCCGGCACGCTCGGGATCGGTACGACCACGAAGACCATGGTCATCAACTCGACGACGTTCAGCGTGGCGACGACCGTGTCGGTGCTCGACCAGAACGGCAGCCAGCTCACGACCGTGTGCACGACGAGCGGCGCCTCCGACTCCCAGCAGATCTTCCAGGTCAGCGTCAACGTCACCTGGCCTCACATGAACGGGACGCCGCCCATCCTGCAGTCGACGGAGGTGGCTCCAGGGCAGGCGAACGCCCTCGACCTCAGCAACGGCGAGATCGCCGTCCCGGTGGTAGGAGTCACATCGCAGCCCCTCACGACGCCGCTCAACTTCACCGTGACGCCCCAGTACATCGGCACGGGATCGGCGCCGGCCTACCCGACGCCGACCGGTGAGACGAATCCCTCCGGCACCGTGTTCAACACCGGCACCCAGGGCTGCGGTGTCGTGACGGGTCTGTCCACGAGCCCGCAGTGGAACTACGTCGTCACGCTCGTCAGCAACTCGAACTGGGTGTCGTCGAACGAGTTGAGCGACTCCAACGTGAACGGTTCCGCCACCGAGGACCCCACTCAGACGTTGAGCGCCTTGGCGGGTCAGGTCAGCCGCGTGAACCCGGCGTTCCAGATGGCCCAAGGTGTCTCCACGACCTTCACGTTCCAGCCTGTCACCTACGCCTGCGCCGGAGGCAATCCGGCGCCGAGCTGCTACTCGGCCACCGGGCCGGCCCCGGCCTCCCCGATGCCGTTGACCGTCGCGAACTCCTCCCTCACGAACGGTCAGTACACCTTCGACACGCCCTCCTCCACGGAGCTCCTGTACCCCTACAGCAGCTACGACCTCTGGAGCGGCGACATGGCACAGAGCAACCCCGGAGCCACCAACGTCGGCCTGGGAACCCCCTTGTACCCCGGTACGACCAGCGAGACCCCCGGTCCGGTGGTGCTCACGTTGACGGGGAGCTCGACAGCGACCGCCAAGATCCCGACCTATGGCGCTCTCCATCCAGATCACGAGTGCCTGCGCCGGCGCCAGCCTCGTCGCCACCGAGCAGAGCGGGCAGGACATCGCCTACACGCTCAACGCGCCCGCCGGCGGCATCAGCGCATCGGGGATGCCGCTCGGCCAGTTCCACCTCTCGATCTCGGGCTCGGCCTGCTCGCTGACCTCTGCCAAGGGGCTCTATCTCTGGATCACCCCCCAGGGCATCTACCAGTCGGCGGCGACACAGACCAACCCGTACGCAGGCACGCTCGTGAGCGGAAACGTGGCGGTGACCGAATGAGGTCCCCGGCGCACCGTTGCGGGGGCACACGGCCATGACGCTCAGCAGGGCACTCCACCGGCGAATGGAGCGGCGAGACGACAAGGGCATGACCCTGATCGAGCTCACCGTGACGCTGGCCCTCACCTCGATCGTCATGGCGATGGTGACCTACATCCTCGTCCAGATCCTGCAGGAGACCACGGGGGAAAGCGCCTCGGTGAAGGGTGTCGAACAGGCGCAGATCGCCGAGCGCACCTTCACGCAGTACCTGCGATCCGCCGTCTCGCTCGTCAACATCCAGACCAACGACCTCACCTTCACGTCCTATGCCGGGACGGCCAGCGGAGTCCCGCAGGTCGAGACGATCGAGGCGGAGCTGTGCGAGTCGGTGTCCTCCAACGTCGACTATCTCGAGGTCATCTACGGCCTGTCCTCATCCTCCACCGGGGTGCACATCTGCAGCACGACGACGACGACGACGGTGGCGCTGCCGGCCAATGCTCGCCTCGTCGAGTCGTTCGACATCACGCCACCCACGGCCGGCAATGACATCTTCACGTACTACCAATACACAGGGACCGGCTTCACGCCAGTTCGCCTCGACGAGTGCCGCTGCCGCCGATCCGTCGGCGGTGGGCGCCATCAAGGTGAACATCACGTTCCTGCCGCCCCCGGGCAGCATCACGAAGACGTACCACACCGAGCTCGGGACGACGCTCAACACCACCATCTTCCTCCGGAATTCGTCTTGAGGTTCCCATGAAACGAACCACTGCATCCATGACGAGGCGAGTTCGAGGCCTCTTCGCCAGTCGAGTCGCGGCGTTCCGCGCCGACCTCGAGACGGGCCAAGCCCTCGTTCTCGCCCTCATCGTCGTTCTCCTCGTCGGGCTGTTGCCGGCAGCCATCCTCACGAGCCTGAACCAAGAGATGCCGATGGCGACGGAGGCGATCAACTACGAAGGCGCCCTGGCGGCGGCCGAGGCCGGCGTGCAGGAATACGCCAACCTGCTCGACCAGTACCCCGGCTACTACGACTTCGCGGCCAAGGCGGGCGGGGCGAACTCGACGAACGATCCCGGCCTGCCGGGTGGGCCCAACACCGCCCTCGGCGCCTGGGCGGCCGTGGCGGGAACGAACCCTCCCGAGTACGACACCTACTACCCCGACACCTCCGAGCTGACGCAGTCGAGCTCGGCGACGAACCCCTTCGGCGGTGACGTCTTGCTCATCGTCACGGGAAAGGCCGGGACCGGTCCGACCACACAGTACCGGCGTGTCGAGGCGGCCTTCAGCCTGAGCGGCGTCCTGACCGACGTCTACTGGTCGAACTACGAGCAGCCGAACTCCGGCGACCTCGACCAGTGGCAGAACACCTATACACACCAACGGAAGTGGTCCGCTGACCTCCGGCGCGGACGAATACGACGAGGCCACCTTGTTCACCCCGTCGGCCTTCACGACCGCCACCGGTGTCGCCTCGGAGCCGTATGCGACGGCCCTCTGCCAGTACGACGCCGACCAGCCGAACACCTTCGTCGACTGGTACAGCCAGAACGTGGCGTCCCTCGGCCCGCTGCCGGGCTACCCGAACCTCGGTGCCTACAGCACCACGAACCCGTACTACGGGCCCTGGTACGGAACCTTCCCCGACCCCGCCAACTCGTCGTACCAGTTCGGAACGGCCCCGAGCACCGGCTTCAACAACGGTGACCAGAGCGCCTGCAACACGAACTACTGGATCACCGGTGACATCTTCAACGGCCCGGTGTACTCACAAGACGAGCTCACCACCTGCGGCACCCCGGCCTTCACCGGGTCAGGGGCGGCTCCCAACCTCACGACGGCCGTTCCTGCCAACTTCGCTTTCCCGGCGACGTCGACAGTCGGCTGGCCGGGCGCGAAGGCTCCGAAGCTCGTCGGCGGGGTGTGGGAGAGCAATCCCTACGGCTACAACTGGGATCCCTGGAAAGACTGCGGCGGGGGGACAGGTGTGACTCCGCCCCCGGCGGGGACCAGCCCCAGCTTCACGTCCAACCCGGCCATCGACTTCGGCGTCTCGCAGTCGCTCCCGAGCGCCAACACGGCGCTCCTCAACGAGATCGAGAGCGGGACGGTGGCCGGCTGCGTGTACACGGGCCCGACCATGATCCGCTTCTCCTACAACACGAGCACGCAGGCCGAGACGATGGACGTCTGGAGCCCGCTCACGAAGCAGACCTACGGCATCAACTCTCCGAACGCCACGGCCATCGACACCGCCGACGGGGTCAATTGCGGCTACACCTCCACGACCGGATTCCAGGACCTCTGCGCCGGCAACTCCGGCTGCACCTCGAGCAACACCCAGGTGCAGGGTTCGGGCGCCGGCACCGTGCAGGCCGGTGACTTCGCCCAGGTTCCCATCACGACGAACATGGTCATCGCCGTCCAGGGCGCCCCGTCCGGGACCGACCCGAACGCCTGGAGCACCCTTCCCGCCGCCGAGTCGAATGCGACCATCTCCGGTTGTATCGACCCCTGGGTGAATCCTGACTCACCCTCCTCCAGCGCGACGCCAAGCGGGACCTGCGTCGAGGGCGACGCCATCATCTCCGGCGCCGTCTCCTACCAGACCACCATCTCGGCCGCCAACGACATCGTCGTCGCCCGCAGCGTCGTCTACGGCTGCGCCGTCAACAGCAGTGGCACCTACCAGAACAACCTCTCGAGCTGCTCCGGCTCGGCCGACGTGCTCGGCCTCATCGCCAAGAACGACATCTGGATGGCTCGGCCCTCACTGACGACATCGACGGCGTGCGCCGACGACTATGACATGTCCGCCACCTCTGTCGCCTGGAGCGACATGATCCCGACGAACTGCATCGTGCACAACCCGATCATCGACGCCGCCACGGCGGCCCTCACGGGGTTCTTCGAGGTGGAGTATTGGCGGGAGGGCTCCAACAACGGCACCCTCTCCTTCAACGGATCCGACGCCGTCAACAACGCCGGCCAGTTCGGCACGTTCTCCGGCTCCACGTTGAACAGTGGATACCTGCTCGACCTGAACTACGACAGCCGTCTCGTCGCCGACCCCCCACCCCAGTACCTGCCGGCGACGGACAGCGTGTGGAAGGAAGCCGGCTGGGTGACCTGCGCCAGCACGATCCCGAACCCGTACACGAGCGGCTACCCGAGCGGCAGCCCGGGCTGCAGCGCACTGCCGAACACCTACGCGCCGTGAGTCGAGGCGGCTCGTCCGCGCTCTGAGCAGTAACGCCCTGCCCCGGGCGGCGGGCGTCCGGCGGCAAACGCCGTATCAGCCGACCGGTACGACCCGAGCTGATCGGTCCGGCGTCCTCGTAGCCCTGGCGGACACCCTGCCCGGCGCGACGCTCGAGCTGCTCGGGCTCGTACAGCATCCAGTAGGCGTTGCGGGCGTGCTTTCGTGCCCGCGCCTCCCCGACGGGAACGAGCCGCTCGGGATCGTCCTCCTCTGTCTCGTGCACGAAGACCTCGAGGATGTGGGTGGAGGTGAGGAGCTGCGCCATCATGATCCCCTGCGAGGCCTCGTGGGCGCAGACCTGGTCGATGGCCGCCCTGCCCGGCATCCCGAGGGCGAGCAGGATGGCGCAGCCTTCACGTTCCACGAGACGCTTGCAGGCGACGGCGAGATCCTTGAAACCCGGCACCGTCCGCCTCACGATCTCGAACCGCTCCCCGTAGCCGTCGCACGATCGCAGCTCGTCGGCGGCGTACCCGCCGAGGTCGATGCGGGCGAACATGGTGTCGACGATTCCGATCCGATCCATGAGCCCATCCTGCCAGGAGACGCCGTCACGCCCGGTCGGATGAGACGCTCCGGGGGCCAGATTTGTCGTCGGGTCCGACGACACGTTGAGCGGTCAGGCGATCACGAGTGGTGGGAGTTTGGCGACTGTCGTCGGGTCGGCTGACACGTTGTGCGGTCGGGCAATCACCACTTGTGGGATCCGGAACGCCCCGCTTGCGGACGTGATCTAATGACCCTCGCACGGCTCAGCGGGACCTCATGGAAGGGCCGGGAATCATGGTGGAGCAGGCGAGGGAAGGGCGGTCTCAGCCGTCGGCAGCGTCGGGAGACGAGGCTACTCGCACGCGCCCCGAAGTCGGTGGATTTCGGGGTTCGACTGAGCTGGAAGGCCGGGCGGCGGAGCGCCCCGGACGCCGTCGCTTCGACGAGCGCGGCTTCAGCCTCGTCGAGGTGCTGGTCGCCGTCGTCCTGCTCGCACTCGTCGTCGGCCCCGGTCAGCTACGTCCTCATCACGACGCTCAAGAGCGTCGAAAATCTACCACATGCGGTGCCGAGGCGACCGACCTCGCCACGCAGGCGCTCGAGACGGCGGAGTACCAGACCGCCAACGGCGTCAACCCGACCTCGGGCACGACGACCACCACGCAGAACTCGGGTGGCGACCCGCTTCAAGGTCTCCGTCACCTTCCAGCTCGTTGCCGGCAGCGGGCGCCTCCCGACGCTCTGCACCGGCCGCGCCGGCACGACGTCGAGCAAAATCTGGTCCGTCAATGCCGACGTGTCGTGGGGAGAGGGCACGGAGGGCGAGGTCGTCGAGACGACGCTCGTGTCGCCCTCCTACGCCGATCTTGGCGGACATCAATGCCGCCGAGATGGCCGTACCCGTCTACAACCAGTTGAGAACCTCGAGACGGCCACTCCGATCAACATCACCGTGCAGGGTTCGTGCAACGGGGGCTGCGGGACCATCCCGGGCAACGAGGACGCTCAGCGAGTCGGCCAACACCGGGACGTCGGGCTGCGCCGTCTTCCCCGAACCTCTTCGCCGGCAACAGCGTGACCTACACGATCACCGCCTCGTCGAATCCGGGCTTCGTCGATCCGAACGAGCTCTCCGACAACGTCACGTCGCCCGGCGATCCGGTCAGAACCGGTGTCACCGTACAGCCCAACCAGGTCACGATCCTGTCGTCGCCCTTCATCCTCGCAGCAGGCGCCACGGCCACCGTTCAGTTCCAGACCATGGCCTTCGCGGGGGGGAATTCGAGCGTCGGTGCCCCGCCGCCTACCTACCCATCTCCGTCGAGAGCTCGACACTTCTGTGCAACAGCATCGGCCAGGAGACCTGTGTCCTTGGGGACGGGACGTCCGTCAACGGATTCAACACGGCGACCCCGCAGACGGCTCTCCTCTTCCCAGGTCCGTCGACGAACCCCAATTACACGGCGTGGGCGGGCGACCAGTCCGACAGCGCCCCGGCGAGTGGCTTCTACGGGACTGACGTCGCCACGAGCTTCCTGGCCACTTCCGGCGCCCCTGTGACGGTGACCCTGCCCGTGTACCCACTCACTCTGACCGTCACCGTGAAGTCCGACGCAGGTACCCTCAACTCCCTCACAGCGACCGATGCCGGCGGCGGGGACACGCTCACCCTCAATGGCGTGAAGAGCGGGACAAGCGCCACCGGCATCCCGCTCGGCCAGTTCGAGCTCGGTGCGGCGGCGACAGGAAGCAACCACACCGTGAGCTCGGGAGGAAACAGCCCGGTGTATGTCTGGATGCTGACGAATGGTTATTGCGAGTCCTCCTCGGCGATGTCGCAGCCGTGCACGGGGTCGGCTATCAAGACGGCCGCTCTGGCGGTGCAGGTCGGATGAACCCCGTTCTGCGAGTCGCTCGGAGTTGTGCGAAGCGAGCCGGTCGGCGGTGGCGCAGCGACACGAGGGACGACGGCCTCACGCTCGTGGAGGTGCTCGTCACGGTTGCCGTGACGGGGATCATCCTTCCCGTCATCGTCCTCCTCGTCGTCAGCCTCGTGCGAGCCAACGTCAATGTGGGGAACACGATGACGGGCGTCCAACAGGACGAGATGGCCGGAGAGGCCCTCCTGCAATACCTCCACGGCACGACCGTCATCCTGCCCGGGCTCCAACGCCACGACCCTGAACGCCAGCATCCTCGCCGGCTTCACGCAGAGCTCCTACACAGCGAGCACCGCCACGCTGAATGCCGTCCTGACGAACTCATGCAACCCGAACGTCGACGCCACTTCATCACGACGCTCACGCCGGACGGCAGCGCCTCGGGGAGCACGGTGAGCACCTACGACGCCCTCAACTCGACGTCGGTCTTCACCTACTACTACAACAACGGTGCGTTCGGGGCTCACCTCGACCAACGCACCCACCAACGCCATTCTGAGCGAGATCGTCGCCGTCGCGGTGAGCGTGACCTTCCTGGCGGGTCCCCACACGCCCTCGGCAGGTTACCAGTCCGTGCGGTCCACCAACTTCGACACGACGGTCTACCTGCAGAACGCCTCGGGAGATCCCTCTCCGGGCACGACGACATCCATCGCGGCACCGAGCAACCCGACGAGCGGCTCGTCGGTGACGCTGACGGCGACGGTGAGCCCGACGCCGGACGGCGGGCACCGTCACCTTTTCCGTCACGTACAACGGCGCCGCTGACACGTGTGCGCCATCCCGGTAGACGTCAGTACCACCACCGGGACGGCCACCTGCACCTTTACCCCGACGCTCGACGGGCACGTACGCGTCAGCGGCGACGTTTTCGGGGACGAGCGACTTCCAGCCGTCGACGTCGCTCGACGACAACCTTCGTGATCCCCACGACCGACCACGACGACGCTCAGCTGCACGGGTACCGCGGCCGGCAACAACAGCTCGATCGCCTGCACCGCCACCGTGTCCCCAATTCCCGACGGCGGAACAGTGACCTTCACAGAGACCCACAGTTCGGCAGCAGCAGGTCCTCTGGCCAGATCAGCCTTTCCGGCACCGGAACGGCGTCGTACACCTTTACCGGTCTGTCGAGCAGCACGAGCTACACGGTCACGGCGCAGTACTCGGGTTCCTCTGGACGGTCTGTACGAGCCGTCGACTTCGAACCAATGGGGTCCCAACAAGCCATGAGACCTGTTCGCACGGTTGCGTGGACACCTTACGCGCCGCTTGAAGCGCCGTGACGACTCCGGGCAGGCGCTGTGGCTCGTCGTCATCCTCGTCGTCATCCTCGGGCTGCTCGGTCCGATCATGGCCACCCAGGTCACGTCGGACACCACGCTCCTCGACGCCTCGGCCAACAAGCACGCGCGCCCTGGCCGCCGCCGAGGCGGGCATCCAGTGGTACCGGGACAACCTCGACTCGTACGCGGCCTACTACACCTACAGACAGTCCAACAACCCTCTCAGCGACCCCGCGCTGTCCGGCTTCTGCGGGGCGGGCCTCGCCTCGACGTGCGGGCTCGGCGGCACCAATCCGGCGGAGGCGTTCAGCTACGTGCCGGACGCAACCCTGCCTGTTCAGCTCAGAAGCGGCAGCAGCGGTGCCGGCAGGCACGGTCGTCCTCACCGTGACGGGCCGAGCGGGTGGGCCAGGGCACTACGACTACGTCGTCACGCAAACGAGCTACAGCGCCACCTCCGTCCTGAACGACGCCTACTTCTCCAACTACGAGGTCCTCGACCCGAACTCCGACACGATCCAGGGAATCAACGTCACCTCCGGCGGTGGGAAGCCACCGAGCCAATCGGTCGCCATTCACGAGCCTTCCCGTCACCTACACCTACACCACGAGCGCCGGCTCGACGACGTATCCGTCTGGACGGCGATGTGCCTGTACGACACCTACGACCCGAACACCTTCATCGATTCGCTCGGGCTCACGATCAGCGGCACGACGTATTCGGCGAGCCATCCGTACTACGGGCCGTACCAGAGCGCGAGCAGTCGTTCACTTTCGACGTGAACGCCAGGAACCTCGTCGTCGCGACCAGATCGGCACCCCGGGGTGACGGTCCGCTCTCGCCTGCGGCACCCGTACGACTTCGTGAGTGGAGCGAGAGACTTCAGCGGCCCCGTCTACACGAATGACCAGCTGCACGTCTGCGGGTCGCCGGTTCGACGGTTCTCCAATCTCGCTCATCTCCGGTGCTCCCTCGGACGTCGCCTACGCCTACGACGTGCCCGGCTCCGTCCAGGTGACGACCGCCAACGAGGTACCAACGGCCCCTATCCCGTCGTCACTCCTGGGCGATTACGTGCCCGCCGGATATACCGTCGGACACGGTCAACTGCGGTGGCGGGCGCGTCACCCCCACGACTCTCACGGTGTCGGGCTGAACGGCGCAGCAGGGCATCCCCGAGCTCAACAGCGAGATCGCCGAGTACGGGGCCACGCCCACCGCCGGCGGGCACGGCCGGGACCGGCTGTACGTACACCGGGCCGACGATGATCGAGCTCGTGACGACCGCCGGCACGACGACGATGAACGTGTGGAGCCCCCTCTCGTCGAGCCCGACGACGACGTCCGCCTGCTCGGGCGGCGGGACGTTCTCGGCAACGAACCCCTTCATCACCGGCATCCCGCTCCCGAGCGACGGTGTCGTCTACGTGCAGAGCTACCAGCCGACGGGCGGCATCGCGCCGACGGTCCTGCCGACGGCCCCGGCATGGGCGGCTACGAACCCGACGCAGTGCTTCAACCCCTACCTCTACAGCGACTCCCCGTCACGCCCGCAGTGCTACGAGGGCGACGTGTACATCGAAGGCGAGCTGCACGGCCAGCTCACCGTTGCTTCCGCCGCCAACATCATCATCACCCGAGACCTGACCTACTACTGCGTCGACGCGAGTCGGGGGGCGCCGTCGAGCACGGACCCCTCCTCGGTGTCGGCCTGCACCAGCTCCGCCACGCCGGACATCCTCGGTCTGTCGGCGGAGGGCGAGGTGCTCATCTCGGCGAACGACCCCGCCCAGACGCCTTCGAGCGATTCCCTCTGCACCTACGACGGCACGGGGACGCCACCGAGCTCGGGATGTCACCATCAGCGGCAAGCCCTACTCGACATCGACGACCCGCAGGCGTCTGGCCCTGGCTGTGCAACGCCGGCACCTCGACGGCCGGCGGTCCGGGCAAGCCCGGCGTCATCGTCGACGCTGCCGTCCTCGCCATCAGAGGCTCGTTCGGGGTCGAGAACTGGGACACGACACCGGATTCGGGCGGGGCGTAACCTGGAGGGGACTGACCTCAGCGAGTTCAGAGGGCCGTTCGGCACGTGAAGGCGCCACGGGTTACGCCAAGGAGTTCAGCTACGACGGCCGCCTCGACTATGTGACGCCGCCCTACGTGATCCCGGCCGGCATCCCCGTCTGGCAGGTCGGCAACTACGTCGTCTGCCCGAACAGCGCCACCCTCGGCACGCAGCAGGACTCCGGGAAGGCATACCTGTCCTGCCCGCCGTCCTGATCACGGAGTCGCCCGGTCACCTCTCGCCCCCTAACGTGTCGGAGGGACGATCGGAGAGCTAGCACGTGGCCTGGGACTTTTCCACTGAACCGGAGTTCGCCGAGCAGCTCGACTGGATGAGGCAGGTCGTCCGTGACGAGCTGATGCCGCTCGAGACGCTCGAGCTGAGCCCTCGGCAGCTGGCGGCGGCCTTGCAGCCCGTGCAGGCCGAGGCGCGACGCCGGGGGCTCTGGGCGGCACATCTGTCGCCGGAGCTGGGTGGGCAGGGCTTCGGGCAGGTGAAGCTCGGGCTCATGCACGAGATCCTCGGCCAGACGGCCTACGGTCCCGTGGCCTTCGGCAACAACGCCCCCGACTCGGGCAACGCCGAGCTCATCGCCATCGGCATCCAGACGACGGGGCGTGACGACCAGCGGACGCAGTGGCTGGAGCCCCTCCTGGCGGGCGAGATCCGTTCTGGCTTCTCGATGACCGAGCCGGGCGCCGGGGCCGACCCGACGCTGCTGTCCACGACGGCCGTGCGCGACGGCGACGAGTGGGTCATCAACGGGCACAAGTGGTTCACGACGAATGGCTCCGTGGCCGACGTCCTCGTCGTCATGGCCGTCACGAACCCGGACGTCCACCCGTACCAGGGCTCCTCGATGATCCTCGTGCCCGCCAAGACGCCCGGCGTCGAGATCCTGCGCGACGTCGCCACGATGGAGGATCCGACCGAGCACTTCGGGCGCTTCGGCGCCCACTCCGAGATCCTCTACCGCGAGGTGCGCGTGCCGTACGGGAACCTCGTCGGCAACGAGGGCGACGGCTTCCGCCTCGCCCAGCAGCGGCTCGGGCCCGGCCGCATCCACCACTGCATGCGTTGGCTCGGCCAGTCGCAGCGTGCCTTCGACATGCTGTGCGAGCGGGCCGTCTCCCGCTACACGCACGGTTCCCACCTCGCCGAGAAGCAGACCGTGCAGAACTGGGTCGCCGACTCCATGGCCGAGATGTCAGCCGCCCGCCTCCTCACCCTGCAGGCGGCCTGGAAGATGGACACGGAGGGTCACCAGGCCGCTCGCGTCGAGATCGCCATGATCAAGTACTACGGCGCCCAGGTGCTCTACAACGTGATCGACCGGGCGATCCAGGTGCACGGCAGTCTGGGTTTCTCGACCGATCTGCCCCTCGAGCACATGTACCGGGCGGCGCGGGCCGCCCGCATCTACGACGGGCCCGACGAGGTCCATCGCGTCACGGTGGCGCGCCAGGTGCTGAAGCGCTACCAGCCCGTCGACGTCCCGACCGAGCACGTGCCCACCCGCCGGGAGGCCGCCCGGCGCAAGTTCGCCGACCTCCTCGACGACGCCGCCCTCGAAGGCTGAGGACGGCGGCGCCGGCGACGTGCCCGAGCTGCCGCCGGCACTCGCGTACGAGCCGTACGAGACCCTCGGCGAGCGGCCGCACGTCATGGTGGACGGGGCGAGCCGCCCCGGCTCCGTCCTGACGCTCTCGCACTGGCCGCAGAGTCCCACCCCGCGTCTTCTCGCCCGGGACGTCTCGGCCTCCATCGTCCTCGAGTACCTGCGCCGGGCGTCGAGCCGCGGGAGCGGGCGTCGCCGGCGGGGCGGCCGGCTCGAGCGGGAGCTGGAAGCCGCCCTCGCCGCCGGGCGTCGAGGCGGAGGCCGTCACGAACGACCACTTCGACGAGGACGGCCTCATGTCCGTCTTCGCCCTCGTCGAGCCGGCGATCGCCCTGCAGCGAGCCGGCCTCGTCGAGGACGTGGCGAGCTGCGGCGACTTCGGCGTCGTGCGCAGCCCGGCGGCCGCCGCCGTCGCCTTTGCCATCGAGCCCCTGGCGGAGGCCGAGGCGGGGGCGGAGGCCGGCACCTCGGAGCGCTACGCGGCAACGCTGCCCCGTGTCGCCGAGCTCCTCGAGCACCCGGAGCGGTTCGAGCGGTACGGCGCTGAGGCGCTGGCACAGCTGGCGGAAGGACGGCGGGCCATCGAGTCCGGCGAGGTCGTCGTCAGCGAGGTGGCCGGCGTCGATCTGGCCGTCGTGGAGCGCCGGGCCGGCGGGAGCCACCGCTTGCCGCGGCGCGGCGGGGGGACTGCCGGTGCACGCCGCCGCCGTCCATTCGGCCACGGCGGCGAGCCGGGTGCTCGCCTTCGACGGGTCCTACTGCGAGTGCTACTTCCGCTACGAGGGCTGGGTGCGGACGGTGAGCCGCCCGGTCCCCCTCCGTCCCGACTTGGAGCCGCTCGCCCGGCTGCTCGGCGCCGAGGAGCCGTCAGGAGCCGCCTGGGAATCCGACAGCGTCGGCGCCATCGTGCCCCGGCTCCGCCCGGCCGGCGACGGGCGCACCGAGATCGAACCCAGCCGCGTCCTCGCCATCGTGCAGGGCTACCTCGACGGCGCCGATGCCGCCTGGGATCCCTTCCGCCCAGGGAGCGCCTACGTCCCGCTCGCCGAGCGAGCGGGCTACGCCCCGGGCTACGGGAACGAGCCGAAGCGCTGAGGCGCCGGCGGCTCCGCTCAGTGGACAGGGACTCCCCACAGTGCCATCCAGTTCGCCTTGTCCTTCTCGACCTTGAGGTCCTCCTGCATGACGATGCCGAGCCTCAGCTCCGTCTCCACGTCCCGCTGCTCCCGGCCCGGCAGGGGCACGAAGGGGTAGAAGGTCCCCCGCTTGTAGAGGTACACGAGGTACACCGTGGCGCCGGAAGCCGCCGCCGCCGCCTCCGGGCGGAACCCGAAGACCGAGCACAACAGCTGCGGCCCGAAGCCCTGCTCTTGCAACGTCGGAATTCACCAAATGAATCTGGTTGACGAGCTCCTGGGGGTCGCCGGCCGGCGAGCCGGCCCTCGGGCCGATGACCACCCAGTGGAAGCCGAACTGGTCGGTCTCCTCCCGCACGGTGGAGGGGCCGTCCCCGAGCCCGAGGAGCGACTCCACTTCTTGCGCCGTATGGGCGAAGGGCTGCCCGGCGGCGGGCTTGTAGCAGACGCCCGCCTCGCCGCTCGGCACGAGCGCTTCGCTTGCCTGCAAGGTGATGAACGCACCCGGGAGGCCGAAGAGGGCGTCCAGGTCCGCCTGGGCCGGCTTCGTTCGCCCGGCGAGGATGTCGAAGATCTTCACGTGACCCCGTTGGCCGATCGGCGCGCTGCGTGGCTCAGGCGGCGTGCCCCATGGCCGCCTCGAGCTTCGCCAGCTGGTCGAGGCGCACCTGGAGGCTCGGGTGCGTGGAGAAGAGGTTCGCCACCGAGCTCCCCTGCGTGAGCGCCGGGGCGAAGAAGAAGGCGTTGAAGGCCTGCGCCGTGCGCAGGTCCCGTGTCGGGATGCGGCCGATCTCCCCGCTGACCTTCACGAGGGCGTTGGCGAGCAGCCGGGGCTGGCCGATGAGGATGGCGCCGGAGCGGTCGGCTGCGAGCTCCCGGTAGCGCGAGAGCGCCCTGATGAGGAGGAAGCTGATGGCGTAGATGACGGCTGCGAAGACGAGGGCGGCGAGCTCGACGACGATGAAGTAGGCGCCGCCCTGGTTGTTGCGCCCGCCCCCGCGGCCCCCGCCGAGGAGGATGCCCCAGGTGAGCATGCGGGTGACGAGGCCGGCGAGGACGCCGAGGAAGCTGGCGATCGTCATGACCATGACGTCGCGGTGGGCGACATGGGACAGCTCGTGGGCGAGGACGGCCTCCAGCTCCTCCGGGCTGAGCCGCCGCAGGATGCCGGTCGTGACGCAGAGGACGGACGCCTTCTGGCTGCGACCCGTCGCGAAGGCATTCGGCATGTCGCTCTGGGCGATCGCCACCCGCGGCTTCGGCATGTTGGCGAGGGCGCAGAGGCGGTCGACGATGGCGTGCAGCTGGGGAGCCTGCTCGGGCGTGACGACCTGACCCTTCATGGACCACAGGGCGATGCGGTCGGAGAAGAAGAACTGGATGATGAGGAAGATGGCGGCGATGGCGACGACGAGCGAGATGGCGGCGCCGGCGAAGATCGCCGCCGTCACGGCGATGGCGTAGACGAGCCCGAGGAGGAACATCGTCGTGACCATGCGGGCCGTCAGGCCATGGTCGACTTCGTAACGGTTACGGCTCATGATGCGGTTAAACCTCCACGGCATCCCCGGAAGCGAGGAGCCGTTTCATCTCATCGAGGGTCACTCCCTCGTGTGGGATCGTCAGCTCGGACGACACGATCGTGCCGGCGTCGACTGGGCTCCCGCTCGTGCGGATCTTCTGCAGGAGCTCGTCGAGCACCTGCGTGTACGCCTCGCCGTCATTGGCGTCGATGGCTGACGAGAGCTTGGCGTCGAGGCTCTCGAGATGGCCGAGCTCGGAGTCGGGCACCTCGTACTGCCCCTCCCCGAGGATGCGGACGATCATTGCTGGCCCCCCTCGGTCCCGAGCGAGAAGAGGTCCGACCCAGCCGGGGTCTCGCCGCCCGCCGGCGGGATGGGGCTTGGCGCCGGGGTGTCCACCGTCTCGGCGTCGGCGGCCTCGGCATCGTCCTCGGTGGCCGCGGCGGGGGCGCTCGAGGCGGCGCCGCTTCCGAGGGCGGCGTTCGGGGCGGGCGCGGCAGGGGCGAGCTCGTTCTTCATCTGGGCGAGCTCCAGCTCCACCTGGGTCTGCCCGGAGGTCTTGTCCAGCTCGGCCTGCAGCGGGTCGGAGGAACCGGAGAGATCCGTGAGCGTCCCGGAGGCCAGCAGCTCGTCGACGGCGCCGGCCCGTGCCTGCATCTGGGCGATCTTGTCCTGGGCGCGCTGCATGGCGAGCCCGGTGTCGGTCATCGACTCGGAGATGCCGGAAACTGCCTCGCCGATGCGGGTCTGCGCCTGCGCGGCCGTGTAGGACGCCTTCAGCGTCTCCTTCTGGGTCCGGAAGGCCTCCACCCGGGCCTGCAGCGACTGCGTGGTCGCCACGAGCCGTGTCTCCTGGTCGACGAGCTGATCGTGCTGCGTCTTGAGCCCCTCGAGCTGCGTGGAGATGGCGGCGCGGCGACCGAGGGCCTCGCGGGCGAGATCCTCCCGGTTCTGGGCGAGCGCCTGGCGCGCCTGGTCCTGCAGCTTGGCGGCCGTCTGCTGCAGGCCCTGCGCCTGCAGCTCGATGCGCTTGCGGGCCGTGGCGACGTCCGCCACGCCCCGGCGCACCTGCTGCAGCTGCTCGAGCTGCTTCTCGTAGGAGAGGTCGAGCGTCTCGCGTGGATCCTCGACGCGGTCCATGACCTTGTTGGCTTTCGCCTGAACAATGCCGGTGAGCCGCTTCATGACACCCATGTGCTCTTCCTTCCTTCCCGCGTGACGCACCACGAGCGCGTGACCGCGAGAAGCCAGTGTAGGGCCGCTCTGGGCCGGCGGTAGCGTCGTGCCGATGCGCGATCGACTGTGTCTCCTCACCGTTCACGCCCACCCCGACGACGAGGCGTCGAAGGGCGCTGGGACGGTGGCCCGATATCACGCCGAGGGTGTGCACACCGTTCTTGTTACCTGCACCGGCGGCGAGGAAGGGGACATCTTGAACCCGGCCATGGACACCCCGGAGGTGAAGGCGGACATCGCCGCCGTGCGTGCCCGCGAGCTGGCCGACGCCGTGGCGATCATCGGCTACGACGAGTCGGTCCCGCTCGGCTACCGCGACTCCGGCATGCCGGACTCGGAGGCCAACTCGCGCCCGGAGAGCTTCGCCTCCGCTCCGCTCGAGGAGGCCGTCGGACGGCTCGTCGGCCAGATCCGCCGGACGAGGCCGCAGGTCATCGTCACCTACGGGGACGATCACAGCGGCTACCCCCATCCGGACCACATCAAGGTCCACGAGATCTCGGTGGCCGCCTTCGACGCCGCCGGCGACCCCGAGCAGTTCCCCGCCGAGGGCGAGCCCTTCCTGCCGCTGAAGCTCTACTACACGGTCTGGTCCAAGCGACGCGTCATCGCCACACACGAGAAGTTCCTCGAGCTCGGCCTCGAGTCGCCCTTCGACGACCGCTGGCTCGACCGCCCGAGCGAGGACGACCGCATCACGACGTCGATCGACCTCACCGGCTTCGAGGACGTGCGGCGCCTCGCCCTCCTGGCGCACGCCACGCAGGTCGACCCGACGTCGAAGTTCTGGTTCGGTCTGCCGCCCGAGGTCCTCCGGACCATCCACCCCTTCGACGACTACGTGCTCGCCCGCAGCCGCGTGCCGACGGCGCTGCCGGAAGCGGACCTCTTCGAGGGCGCCAGGGAGCTGGTGGCGCAGTAGGGACCGCCCGAGGACGGCGGTCGGCCTTGCCTCCTATGATCTCGGTTCCAGGGTCGCGGGCGACCCGATCCACAGGAGGAAGCACATGAGCAAGTGGCTCACTCAAGAGTGGCTCGACGAGGGCAGGCAGCTCTCCGAGTCCCAGCCGGAGCGCCCCGGCGCCTCGGCGCGCATGCAGTACGTCGTCACCGGCGGTCCCGACGGCGACATCCAGTACTACTGGATCCTCGAGAACGGCAAGCTGCTCGAGAGCAAGCTCGGCGAGCTGGCGGACGCCGAGGTCACGCTCACCCAGAGCTACGAGGACGCTCTCCGCATCCAGAAGGGCGAGCTCGACGCCAACGCCGCCTTCATGCAGGGGCGCATCCGCGTCACCGGCAACATGGCGAAGCTCATGTCATTGCTGCCCATCACGAACTCGCCCGAGTACAAGGCGCTGCAGACCGAGATCCTGGCGATCACGGAGTTCTGACCAGGGGGTGCGTCAGCACCCGTGCGCCGCCCGCCTTGGTGCCAAGACTCCGTGGCGGGCGGCGCGGCGCGTGTGGGCGCCGGCGCCGTCGTGGTCCGGCCGGGGGAGCCCGGCCTGGCAGACTAAGGGGCGTGACGAGGACGGTGGCAGGCACGCCGTCTCCGGCGGGTGCCGGGTCTGCGACGCCCGCCCCGGACGCTTGCCCGGCAGTCGGAGAGGGGGAGGCGGGCGACGGCCCCGAGTGGCTCCCCTTGCTGGCCCTCGACCGGCGGCTCTTCGGCACGCAGGCGAAGCACACGATCGCGGAGCTCGCCGAGGCGAGCGCCGTCGAGATGTCCGTCGCCGGGCGGCTATGGCGGGCCATGGGCTTCACCCCGGTCGCCGGCGACGAGCCCGTCTTCGTCGACGACGACCTGGCGGCCTTGCAGCTGGCGGCCAAGGCCATCGCCGACTCGGCCGACCCCAACGAGATCGTCTACCAGACCCGGGTCATGGCCGCTGCGCTGTCACGAGTGGCGGAGGTCGTGAGCGACGTCATCGTGCGCGACGTCGACCGGATGCTCCGCTCCGGCCAGAGCCCGGCGGAGATCGCCGACGCCATCTCGGCCGGCCCCGACGCCGGCGAGATCGACCGCCTCATCGGCTACGTCTACCGCCGCCAGCTGAGGGCGGCCCTCTGGCGCAAGCTGGCCGATCCGGAGCACCTCGGGGGCCAGGAGTCGTTGACGGTGGGTTTCGTGGATCTCGTGCGCTTCACGGCCGTCACCGAGGACATCGCCGAGGAGCAGCTCGGGGACCTCGTCGACCGGTTCGAGAGCATCGTCTACGACCGGGTGACCGAGAGCGGCGGGCGTGTCGTGAAGATGATCGGGGACGAGGTCATGTTCGTGACCGAGGACGTGGAGCCGGCGACGCGGATCGCCGTCGACCTCGTGCGCAGCTTCGACGCCGATCCGTCCGTGCCGACGGCGCGGGCAGGTCTCGCCTCCGGCCCCATGCTGGCCCACGGTGGCGACTACTTCGGGCCGGTCGTCAACCTGGCCGCACGCATCGTCGACGTGGCACGGCCGTCCACCGTCGTCGTCTCGGCGGGCGTGCATGCCGCCCTCGCGCACCATGACGGGTTCGAGTGGCGCAAGCTGCCCGACAAGGCCTTGAAGGGGATCGGGCACACCGACCTCTTCGCCGTCTCGGGGCGGTGAGCGAGCCTCAGCGCTCCGCCCGCATGAGGGTGCGCAGCTCCCGGTAGCCGAGGAGCCGCACGCCGGCCTGCTCGGCCTCCGCAGCGAGGCCCGCCGTGTCGACGAGCCAGGCATGGTCCTGCACGCGCCGCTCCCAGTCCGGCGACATGGCACGCAGTTCGGGAGTATCGAGGGCAGGGTGGAGATAGGCCTCCGTCACGCCCGGCTGCAAGCCCGAGATCGCCTGCGAGATGGCCGTGCGGCTCCCGATGGCGTTGCCGGCGACGTAGACGAAGTGGTCCGGGAAGACGACACCCCTTTCGGCGGCGAGCGACCGGAAGGGGAAGCCGATCCGCCGCTCCGTCTCGGCGCCGGAGAGCCGGAGGGGAAGCCCGAACTCGTCGGCGAGATCGAGGTAGGCGTCGAAGAACTCCGGCCGCAGCTGCAAGGTCCCCATGTGCGAGTCGACGTGGCTGACGTCGAAGCCCCACAGGATCGCCCGCTCGACCTGCGCCCGGCACTCCCGCCGCACCTCGTCGAGGTCGGCGTGCTCGAAGACGTCGGCGACGGTGCGGGGGAACCCCCCGTCGCCGTCGAGCAGGGAGGGCGCCTGCGTGATGGGGCCCCAGCGGTAGAGATCCCACTCGGCGTTGAGCGTGAGATGGACGCCGACGTCCTCCCCCCGGTACTCGGCGGCCGCCCCGCGGGCCCACGGGCAGGGGACCATGAGGGAGGCGGAGGTGGCGGCGCCGTTGCGGAGGGCGTCGTACACGCCGGCGTTGGCCGCCTGCGAGCTTCCCAGGTCGTCGCAGTTGACGATGAGGAGGCGGTCGCTGGCGGCGTACCCGAGTCGCTCGGCGAGGGTCGTCACATGAGGCAACGTAGCGGGCGCACCCGCCGCGTCGGTCGCCGGCGATCGACATTGCTGTAGGGGCTTGGACACCATTTTGAGGCATGACCGCCGACACGAATGCCCCCGTCGGTCGCCAGGGCGGCCACCCCGCCTCAGTAGGATGCGCCGATGTCCCGCTACGGCCTCACGATCCCTTACGACCGCACGCCGCTTGCCGACTCCCGGGCCCTCGTCGACGAGATCGCCGAGCTCGGCTACAGCGACGTCTGGACAGCGGAGGCGAGCGGCACGGACGGTTTCACGCCCCTCGCCATGGCGGCGGCCTGGCAAGGCGGGCTGCGGCTCGGCACGGCCATCATCCCGTCGTTCACGCGGGGTCCCGCCACGCTCGCCATGTGCGCCGCCACCCTCGCCGAGGCCGCCCCAGGGCGTTTCCAACTGGGCATCGGGACCTCGTCGGACGTCATCGTCGAGCGGTGGAACGGCATCGCCTTCGAGGAGCCGTACCGCCGAAACCGCGACATGGTGCGATTCCTCCGCGCCGCTCTCGCAGGCGAGAAGGTGTCCGAGGACTACGACACCTTCAGCGTAAAGGGTTTCCGCCTCGACCGTCCGCCCGCCGTCCCGCCGCCCATCCTCGTGGCTGCCCTGCGGCCCGGCATGCTGCGGCTGGCGGGCCGCCTTGGTGACGGCACCATCATCAACTGGCTGTCGGCGGAGGACGTGTTGCGGATCGTGCCGGAGGTCGGGCCGGGCAAGGACATCGTGGCCCGGATCTATGTCTGCCCGAACGAGGACGCCGCCACGGTGCGCTCGAGCGCCAAGCTGCTCATCGCCGCCTACCTGAACGTCGAGGTGTACGCGCTCTTCCAGGAGTGGCTGGGGCGGGGCCCACAACTGCAAGCCATGTGGGACCTCTGGCGTGCCGGCGACCGCAAGGCCGCCGTGGCGTCGGTGCCCGACTCCGTCGTCGACGAGCTCATCGTGCACGGCACGCCGGAGCAGTGCCGGGAGCACATCGATCGCTACGTCGCCAACGGTGTCACCATCCCCGTCCTCATGCCGCTGCCCTTCGGGCTCGACGCCCGGGACGCCGTGCGGGCGCTGGCCCCGTCGCCGGGGGCCGCTGGCAGCTGAGGGCCTTTCCCGGGGCCACTTCGGGAAGGAGACGAGCATCCGCGAATCGCGGAGGCCCGGGACCTAGCCTGGCCCGGAGATGTCCCTTGCGCTCCCCTCGACGTTGACGCCCTCGAAGATCAGCGCCTTCACGAGCTGCCCGCTGTCGTTCCGGTTCTCCGTCGTCGAGCGCCTCCCGGAGGCCCCGTCGCTGCCGGCCGTGAAGGGCACGCTCGTGCACCGGGCCCTGCAGTTGCTCTTCTCCGAGCGCGAGGCGGGCCAGCGCGACCGGCCGGAGGGCGAGTCCGCCCTCCTGCGCGCCTGGAACGAGATGCGATCCTCGGAGGAGGCTGCCGGCCTCGGCCTCGACGAGAGCGAGGAGGACGCCTTCCTCCGCGACGCTTCCCTCCTTCTCGGTCGCTACTTCGAGCTGGAGGATCCGAACTCGGTGACGGCCGTCGGCCTCGAGCTGGACCTCCGAGTCGAGATCGAGGGCCTCACGCTACGCGGCATCATCGACCGCCTCGACCGCCTCCCGGACGGCACCCTGGCCGTCGTCGACTACAAGACGGGACGGGCGCCGCGGGCCGAGCAGTCGCGCTCGCGCCTCTCGGCCGTCCAGCTCTACGCCTTCCTCTGCGAGCAGGTGCTCGGGCTGCGACCGACCGTCGTGCGGCTCATGTACCTGCGTGACCGCGTCGTCGTGTCGGCCGACGCCACCGACCAGTCGCTGCGTGGTGTCCACCAGCGGGCGAGGGCGGTATGGGCCGCCATCGAGCGCGCCTGCGAGCGCGACGACTTCCGGCCCAACCCGTCACTGCTGTGCAAGTGGTGCTCGTTCCAGGAGTTCTGCCCGGCCTACGGGGGAGATCCGGCCCGTGCCGCCACCCTGCTCGCCGGTGTGGCCCCGCGGGTTCGGCCACGAAGCGAGGTGGCCGCTACGCTGCCGGCCTGACCTTTCTTGCCTCGAAGTCACCGGTGAGCACGCTGCACGACGAGATCGGGCGGATCGACGAGGACGTCGACGGGTGGTTCGCGCAGCTGCGGGGGAACCCCGCGGCGGACCGCCTCTTCTACACGGCCTCCGCTCTCGGCGAGTTCGGCCTCCTGTGGGTGATGCTGTCGCTCGTGCGGGCGCTGCGGGGGCGCCCCGGGGACGCCCGCTCGGCGCTGCGGGCCGGGTGCGGTTGTGTGATCGAGTTCCTGCTCGTCAACGTCGTCCTCAAGTCGCTCTTCCGGCGCCGTCGCCCCCTCGCCCCCGTCCAGCACCCGCTGCCCTTCCGCCAGCCGCTCACCTCCAGCTTCCCGAGCGGGCACGCCACAGCCGCCTTCTGCGCCGCCACGCTCCTCGCCGAGGGGGAGCCGTCGGCGCCCCTCTACTACCTGGCGGCCGCCGTCGTCGCCACGAGCCGCATCCACGTCCGGATCCATCACGCTTCCGACGTCGCCGGCGGCATCGTGATCGGGACGATCCTCGGCCGCATCGGCCGCACGCTGGTGCCGCTGCAAGCGGCCCGGAAAGGAGCACGTAGGACATGACGGTCGCCATCGTGATGGGGAGCGACTCCGATCTCGGCGTCATGCGGCAGGCGGCCGACGCCCTTGACGAGTTCTCCGTTCCCTGGGAGATGCGGGTGCTCTCGGCCCACCGCACGCCGGACGAGACGCTCGCCTACGCTCGCGCCGCCGCCTCCAACGGCATCGACGTCGTCATCGCCGGAGCCGGCGGGGCCGCCCACCTCCCTGGCGTCATCGCCGCCGTGACCACGCTGCCGGTGATCGGCGTCCCCATCGGCCTCGCCAAGCTCGACGGCCTCGACTCGCTCCTGTCGATCGTGCAGATGCCGAAGGGCATCCCCGTCGCCACGGTGGCGATCGACGGCGCCCGCAACGCCGGGCTGCTCGCCGTGCGCATGCTGGCGATCTCCGACCCCGCCCTGCGGGAGCAGCTCACCGCCCACGCCGGTCGCATTGCCGCTGAGGTGCGGGAGAAGGACCGCGCCCTGCAGGAGAAGCTGGCCGCCGAGGTGCCGCCGGGCTGAACCGCCCGCTGCGCGCGGCCGCCCACTGCGCACGACGGCCCGCTCAGCCGGCCGGCCGCTCCGGCGGCGCCGAGAAGCAGGCCGCCATCGAGGCGGCCACGACGGCGGGCTGCGACATGGGACCGAAGTGGTCGAGCCCGTCCAGCACCTCCAGCCGTGCCGCCCCGCCGAGGGAGCGGAGGCGACCGGCGACGGCGCCGAGCAACTCCTCGCCGAAGTCGTCCGTGAGGCTGCCGCAGGCGAGGTCGACGGGACAGGCGACGTCCCCGAGGCGGGCGTAGGCGTCGTGGCCCCGGGCGTTGGCGTAGATGCGCGCCTCGTCGACGGGACGGCAGAGCAACCGGACCTCCTCCCCCTCGCTGGCGAAGCCGTGCTCGACGTAGGCGCTCAGGACGGCGGGGTGGAGGACGGAGAGGGGAGGCTTCGAGGCGTAATTGACGGCCGCCTCGTCCGTCGAGGCGAAGCGCTGGCGCCGCCGCAGCGTCGCCTCCACGATGGGTACGTCGAAGCGGGCCGGGAACGGGTCGATGTTCGGCTCCACGATGGGCTCGTAGCAGTAGAGGTGACGGAAGGTGCCGGCCTGCCTTTCCTCGGCGAGCAGGAGGGCGGTGCCCCCGCAGGAGTGGCCGAAGGCGTACGGCCGTTGCAGGCCGAGGGCGGCGACGACGGCGAGGACGTCGTCGCCGAAGGGAGCCCACTCCCCGGCCCAGCCGGGGGCGGCGCGGGAGGCGCCGTGGGCCCGGAAGTCGAAGGCGTAGCAGTGGAACGACGGGAGGTCCGACCCCAGCTCGGCGAGCACGAGGCCGTGGAAGCCGGTGGCATGGGCGAACAGGAGCGGGGGCCCGTCGCCGCCGAGGTCGAAGGCGGCGAGCTCCGAGCCGTCGGCGGAGCGGAGGCGCAGCGTCGGGGCCGTCTCGGGCATCCTCGGCACGATAGCGAGGGGTCCGGGTAGTAGAAACGATGCCCGTGGAGCACCTCCTCGCCGCCCAGGGGGGCGGCCAGGTGCTGCTCCTCGTCCTCGCCGGCCTCGGGGCCGGAACGGTCAACGGCGTCGCCGGCGGTGGGACGCTCGTGTCCTTCCCTGCTCTCCTCGCCGTGGGCGTGCCGGCATTGCAGGCGAACGTGACCTCGACGCTCGGCATCTGGCCCGGGTACCTCGGCGGCGTGGCAGGCTTTCGCTCCGAGGTTCGCCAGCAGCCGGCCCGTCGCCTCCTCACGTTGTCGTCGGTCGCCCTCGTCGGTGCCACGGGCGGAGGCATCCTCTTGCTGCTCACACCAAGCAGCGCCTTCAAGGCGGTCGTGCCCTATCTCGTGCTCGCCGCCTCGGGGCTGTTTGCCGTGCAGCCGGTGCTCACGGCTCGCCTCCGGCGCAAGGGCCGGGCCTCCGGTGAGGGCAGCCTTCCGCTGGCGGCGGCGGGGACCCTGCTCGGCTCCGTGTACGGGGGCTACTTCGGCGCCGGCCTCGGCGTCATCCTGTTCGCGCTGCTGGCACTCACGTTGCCCGACGACCTCGTTCGCACGAACGGTCTACGGGCCGTCCTCTCGCTCACCGTGAACACGGCGGCTGCCGTCGTCTTCCTCGTCGCCGCCCACGTCGCCTGGGGCGACGCCGGCCTCCTGGCCGGCTCGAGCCTTGTCGGCGGCTACGCCGGCGCCCGGCTGGCGAGGCGCCTGCCGCCCCTCGTCTTCCGGGTGCTCGTCATCGCCCTCGGGCTGCTGACGGCCGGGCGCCTCCTCGCCGGCTGAGCGGGGCCGTCCCCGCAGCCGGACCGAGCACGCCGGCGAAGAGATCCCCGGAGCGCTCCACCCGGCGCAGAACGGCCTCGGGCGAGAAGGCGAGACGCTCCACCGCTCCGGTGGCGCAGCCCTCCACTTCATCCCACGTGACCGGTGTCGAGACGGACGGCTCCGGGAGGGCTCGCATGGAATAGGGCGAGACGGTCGTCTTTGCCGGGTTGTTCTGGCTCCAGTCGATGAGGATCTTCGCCCTGCGGAGCGCCTTTGCCATGTTGGAGACCACGAGATCCGGCCGGTCGGCTTCCACGGCCTCGGCGATCTCGTGGGCGAAGGCGTTCACGTCCTCGCCGCCGAGACGGTTGCCGGCGAGGGATCCGTAGAGCTGGAGGCCCTTCGAGCCGCTCGTTTTCGGGAGGAGGATGAGGCCGTCGGCCTCGAGGCGGTCCCGCAGGAGAAGGGCCACCTCGGAGCACTCGACGATGGTGGCGGGCGGTCCGGGGTCGAGGTCGAAGACGACCTGGTCGCGCCCTAGCGGCGTGCCCTCGGCGTCCACGCGCCACATCGGGGTGTGGAACTCGATGGAGGCGAGGTTGGCGAACCAGACGAGCCCGGCGAGATCCTCCACGACGGCGTACCGGTTCGTGTCGGCGCCCTTCGCCTTGCGGGCGAGCACGACGGTGCGGAGCCAGGGCGGGGCGTGCTTCGGCACGTTCTTCTCGATGAAGGAGGGCGCCTCGACGCCGTTCGGGAAGCGCTTGGTGGTGAGCGGCCGCCCCGTGACGTGAGGCAGCATGACGGGGGCGATCTTGGCGTAGTAGTCGATGAGCTCGCCCTTCGTGAAGCCCGTGGCCGGGTACAGGGGCTTGTCGAGGTTCGAGAGGCTGAGCTCCCGCCCGCCGACGGTCACCTGCACTCGTTCGTTCGATGGGCTCACGGCACCATCCTTCCCCGTCGAGCCGGTGGCATGCCGGAACCCTTGCCGGCGGTCATAGGCTTGGGCCATGACGATCCCCGTTGAGCTCGCCGCCCTCGGCGCCCGTGTCGAGGAGTACGGCGCGCAGGCGTACCTCCTCACGGCCGGCCCCGACGGCCGCCCCCACAGCGTAGGGCTGCCGGTGAAGTGGTCCGACGGCCTCCTCCTGGCAGAACCCGGCAACCGGTCCCTCGCCAACGCGGCGGCGCATCCCCTCGTCGCCCTCCTGTGGCCACCGCCCACCGAGGGCGGCTACACGCTCATCGTGGACGCCGACGTCGTCTCCACGCGCGGGTCAGGCGCCGGCGACAACGAGGTGACGCTGCGCCCGACGAAGGCGGTGCTGCACCGTCCGGCCGGGGAGGCGCCGGCCGGGGCGACCGGCTGCGTCGCCGACTGCGTCCCGGTCTACAAGCAAGTCTCCTAGACGAGGCGTCAGGACAACCGACACCACCGAGACCAGCCGGGGAGGACATGACATGGAGATCGCCAAGGCACAGGAGTTCCTGCGTCACCACCACCGCGCCGTGTTCCAGACCCGGCGCAAGGACGCTTCGCCGCAGCTCTCGCCGGTGTCGTGCGCCCTCGGCGAAGACGGGCGAGCCGTCGTGTCGACACGGGAAGGCGCCGCCAAGGCGCGCAACGCCCGCCGCGACCCACGCGTGTCGCTCTGCGTCTTCGGCGAGGCCTTCTTCGGTGAGTGGGTGCAGATCGACGGCACGGCCGAGGTGATCTCCCTCCCCGAGGCGATGGACGGCCTCGTGGCCTACTACCGGGCCGTCAGCGGAGAGCACCCCGACTGGGACGAGTACCGCCGTGCCATGGTCGAGGAGCGGCGCGTGCTCGTCGCCATCACCATCGAGCGGGCCGGACCGGACTGGGGTGGCTGAGGCCACAGGGGCGACCGCCGATGGCCGCAGCCGCCTGGAATCGGCCGGCTCCGAGCCCTAGCGTGACGCCCGTGAGCACCGTCGCCGGATCGGAGGACATGGTCCCGAGGTCGGCACCCGACCTCTTCATGCGACGTCTGCTCCGCGTTCCGCAGGTGCGCCCGACGAGGCGGGCCAACGAAGCCGCCGAGCGCCTCTTCAGCGTCTCGATCCTGCTGTCGGCGACCCGCTGCCTCTTGAGCTACGTCGTGTTCCCCTTCCTCCTCGTGCCGGTCCTGGGCGTCGCCGGCCTGTTGAAGGCCGTCGTCGGAATCCCCGTCGGCCTCCTCGCCCTCGTCTTCGACGTCCGCGGCATCCGCCGCTTCTTCGTGGCCGACCACCGCTGGCGCTGGCCCATCACCGCCCTCTACGTGGCGGTCATGATCCTCGTCGTCATCCTCGTCGTGAGCGACACCGCCAGCGTCCTTCGCTGACCGGCCGCACGGACGGCCCGCGCCTCTCAGGCGTTCGTAGCGATTCTCACAGGGTTCTCCCAGCGTGGGCTGATCTACTGGCCGGTAGCAACAAGTCGAGGGAAGGCGTCGTCCCATGTTGTTCACATACCTGGCGAGGGAGCTGCGGCGCCGCAGCAAGCAGGCGATCGTCATCGCCCTCGGCCTCGGGATCGGCGTCGCCCTCGTCGTCACGGTGAGCGCCGCCGCCGCCGGCGTGAAGACGGCCCAGGGCCAGGTGCTGCACTCGCTGTATGGCGTCGGCACGGATGTCACGGTCAGTCAGACCGCCACCGCCGGCTCCGGCGGCCCGCAGCGCTTCCGCTTGGGAGGTGGCACCGGTACCCGGCCCACGGCCGGCACGCACTTCTCCCGCAGCACACTGGCGCCGACGCCCGGATCCGCCACCCTCGCCTCCTCGACCGTGAGCACGGTCGCCAAGGTGCCGGGCGTCACAGCGGCATCGGGCGGCCTCTCCCTCGACGACACGTCGATCTCCGGCACCTTTGGCTCCTTCGGCGGCCAGTCCTCCAGTTCGGGTGGCCCGCCGCCGGTGAGCTTCAGCACCTTCACCGTCGTCGGGGTGGAGACGAGCTCGAGCAGCGTGGGTCCCCTGACGTCCTCGGAGATCTCGTCCGGGCGGGCCTTCACGGCGGCTGACAACACCTCGAAGGTGGCCATCGTCTCCTCCTCGTACGCCACCCAGCACAGCCTCAAGGTGGGATCGTCGATCGCCGTGGCCGGTACCAAGCTGGCGATCGTCGGCATCGCCTCGTTGCCGAGCGGCGCCACCACCGATGTCTTCCTCCCGCTCGGCGAGGCACAGAGCCTCGCCAAGCTGAGCGGCAAGATCACCACCATCTACGTCAGCGCCGCCGGCGCCAACGACGTTTCTTCCGTCGCCGCCGCCATCCAGAAGGCGATGCCGAAAGCGACCATCACGACGTCGGCGACCCTGGCGAACGACGTGACGGGCTCCCTCTCCAGCGCCTCGACCCTCGCCACGAAGCTCGGGCTCTGGATCTCGGTGGCGGCCCTGGTGGTCGCCTTCTTCGTCGCCGCCCTCCTCATGATGGCGGCCGTCTCCCGCCGGGTGCGGGAGTTCGGCACCCTCAAGGCCCTCGGCTGGCGCACCCGGCGCGTCGTCGGCCAGGTCATGAGCGAAGGCCTCGTGCTCGGCATCGCCGGTGCCATCCTCGGCCTCGGGCTCGGCATCGGGGGCGCCGCCCTCGTATCGGCCTTCGCCCCCGGCCTCACGGCGACGGTGAGCCCCCTCAACGCCACCGGGGGCGGATTCGGCGGATTCGGTGGCGGGGGCAACTTCACGGGCGGGAGCTTTCCCGGTGCCGGCACTGGCGGCGCCGGCAGGCGGTTCAACCCGGCGACGCTTTCACAGTCGATCCCGGTTCACTTGAGCGCACCCCTGCAGGGCGACTCGCTGCTGCTCGCCATCGCCCTCGCCATCGCCGGCGGCCTCGTGGCGGGTGCCTTCGGGGCGTGGCGGGCCGCCCGGCTCAGCCCGGCGAACGCCCTGCGCAAGGTCGAGTGAGGAGCACGCCGTGTACGAGCTGAGCAAGGTCTCGAAGCAATTCGAGAAGAACGGGCGCCCCGTCATCGCCTTGGAGAACGTCGATCTCACCATCGCCGACGGCGAGATGCTCGCCGTGCAGGGGCCGACCGGGCAGGGCAAGACGACGCTCCTCCAACTCCTCGGCGGCCTCGATCGGGCGACGTCGGGCGTCGTCTCCTTCGACGGCCGTGACCTCGGCCGCCTCGGCGAGGCAGAGCTGGCGGATCTGCGGGCGCGGGCCTTCGGCTTCGTCTTCCAGACGTTCAACCTCATCCCGACGCTCACGGCCCTCGAGAACGTCGAGGTCGCCCTCGTCCCGCTACACGTGAGCGGCGCCGACCGGCGCCGACGGGCCGCCACTGCCCTCGACGACCTCGGGCTCTCGGACCGGAGCAGCCACCTCCCGTCGGAGCTCTCCGGTGGGCAGCAGCAGCGCGTCGCCATCGCCCGCGCCCTCGTGAAGGAGCCGAAGGTCCTCCTCGCCGACGAGCCGACCGGCAACCTCGACGAGGACACCCGCGACGAGATCGTCGGCGTCCTCGAGTCCATGTCGCAGGTACGGGGGCTCACCCTCGTGCTCGTGACCCACGACAGCGTCGTGGCACGCCGAGCGCCGAGGACGGCCCTCATCAAGCGGGGACGATTGACGATCCGGGCGGCTCAGCGGGCAGGCTGACGTCCCAGCAACAGGTCCCGCGCGTTGCAGCGCCGGGACGGGTTCTACGGCTCCGTGCCCGGGTCGGCGTACCGCTCGCCACCCGGCTGGCCGAAGGGCTCGGCGCCCGGGTCGGTGATCGGCGGCAGTCCCATCTCGACGATGCCGACGGCAGCCACCCCTCCGTCGTCGTCCGCCACGGCGACGACGACGAGATCCGGCTCCGGCTCGCGACGGCCGTAGAAGCCGATGTGCAGCAAACCGGCGATGGCCCCACCGACGAGCGGCGCCAGGATGAAGAGCCACACCTGCTTGAGCGCCGTGCCTCCGAGCACGAGGGCCGGGCCGAGGGCGCGGGCTGGGTTGACCGACGTGCCGGTGATCGGGATGCCCATGAGGTGCACGACGGTGAGGGTGAGGCCGATCACGAGGCCGGCCGTGGAGGCATTGCCCACGGCGCTCTTGTGGGTGACGGCGAGGATGACGAACACGAAGAGCGTGGTCAGCACGACCTCGGTGATGAAGGCGCCCCCGGCGTTGATGTCGAGATGGGAGGCGCTTCCCCAGCCGTCGGCACCGAGGCCGACGGCGGACCGGGAGTAGACCGGCGAGGTCGAGAAGGTGCCCCACAGCGCCAGCGCCCCGATGATGCCCCCGGCGAACTGGGCCAGCCAGTAGGCGGCGGCGTCTTCCAGCGTGATCCCCTTGGCGAGATAGACGCCGAGGGTCACGGCCGGGTTCACGTGGCAGCCGGAGATGGGGCCGAGCGAGTAGGCGAGTGCCATGAGCGTGAGCCCGAACGCCAGCGCCGTCGCCACCACCCCGGCGGCGAAGCTCGTCCCCGTGGCACCGAACCCGAACGACAGCGTCGCCACTCCCACTGCGAAGTACACGAGAAGAGCCGTGCCGAGCAGTTCGGCCCCCATCTTCTTCGCCATTGCGAGTCCTCCCCGGATCGATGGTCTCGCGCCACACTAAGTCGCCGAGGGGCCGGAGTCGATGACCGATCTCGTTCCGCCGGTCCGTGCCCGAGTGCGCCCTCCTGGATGAGAAACTGACCCCGTGGACCTACGCATCTTCACCGAACCCCAGCAGGGTGCCTCCTACGACCAACTGCTCGCCGTGGCACGAACGGCGGAGGAGTGCGGCTATGGGGCTTTCTTCCGCTCGGACCACTACCTGAAGATGGGGTCGGTGAGCGGCCTCCCCGGGCCGACCGACGCCTGGGTGACGCTCGCCGGCCTCGCCCGCGACACCGAGCGCATTCGGCTCGGGACGCTGCTCACGGCGGCCACGTTCCGGCTGCCGGGTCCGCTCGCCATCTCCGTCGCCGTCGTCGACGCCATGAGCGGCGGTCGGGTGGACCTCGGCCTCGGCGCCGGGTGGTTCGAGGAGGAGCACACGGCCTACGGCATCGAGTTCCCGCCAGTGGTCGAGCGTTTCGACCGCCTGGAAGAGCAGCTGGAGATCATCACGGGGCTCTGGGACACGCCGGAGGGCGAGACCTTCAGCTTCAGCGGCCGCCATTACCGGTTGGAGTCGAGCCCGGCGCTGCCGAAGCCGGCGCAGCGGCCCCACCCGCCCATCATCGTCGGGGGTCACGGCCTGCGCCGCACCCCGGATCTGGCCGCTCGCTTCGCCGACGAGTTCAACACTCCCTTCTCCCCCCTCGACGTCGTGAAGCGGCAGAACCGGCTCGTCGACGAGGCCTGCGAGCGACGGCGGAGGGATCCCACCTCCGTGCTGCGATCAGTGGCGCTCGTGCTGTGCTGCGGAGCCGACGAGGCCGAGTTCGCCCGCCGTGCCGCCCGAATCGGCCGGGAGCCGGCCGAGCTACGGGAGAACGGTCTCGCCGGCACGCCGGCCGAGGTGGTGGAGAAGCTCGCCACCTACCGGGCCGTCGGTGCCGTGCGTGCCTACCTCCAGGTGCTCGACCTGGAGGATCTCGAGCACATCGCCTTCGTGGCGAGCGAGGTCGCCCCGCTCGTCGCCGGCCTCTGAGCGCTCAGTCCTCGCCGTCGGGTTCGTCGCTCAGGACTTCGGGGTCGTCGAGGAGGACGCCGACCTCGGTCGCCTCGACGACGTCGAGGGGCAGCTGGTCCTCCTCCTGCTCGTCGTCGAAGTCGACCTCGCTGTCGAGGGACACCTCGTCGGGGGCGTCGTGGGGCACGAATCGCTCCGGCGGCTCGACGGCGGGGAGGTCGTCGTACACATCGCTCACGGCTCCATCCTGCCGAGCCGTGTGCTGACCTTCAAATCGGGCTCCGCTGCCGAGCGCGAACTACACGTGTGTGAGTATCGTGGGCGAGATGGCCCTCGGCAGCGCCCGACGCGACCGTGGCCCGCGTCTCGGTGACCGACGCGTCGTGCTGTTGTGCTGCGCCTACTGCAAGAAGCCGACGGCGAGGTTCCAGGTCACCTGGGCCAACACGTTCGTGGCGCGGGTGCGGCGAACCGAGACGGACCGCCCGCGTGGCCCATGGGAGGACGCCGTGCAGCGGCCGCTGCCCGCCGACTACCGGCTGCGCTGCTCACGGACGAGGTGCCGGAGCACCTATGTGCTGGAGCGGGAGAGCCTCGACCAGTTCCTCGTGCGGGCCGCCCGCGCAGGGGTGCGGCGGGCCGTCCTCCCCACAGGGGCCGTCTCTGGCAGCCGGGTGCCACGAACCTTCAGCCTGCGGGCGCTGAGGGACGAGGCAGTCGTGACGTCAACCCCGAGACGCCGACGGACGACCGAGACGGCCGGGGTCCCGCCGGCGGAGCTGGCAGGCGCCGATTAGGACGGCGGGCCCCCAGGTCCCCCCTCGGTGGCCTGCGGCCGCTCCATCACCTTGTGGTCGGCGGGGCGGAACCCGAAGTTCTCGTAGAGCCCGTGGGCGTCCGACGTGTGCAGGAGCCAGCGGAAATCGTTGCCGGGGCCGTCCTCGATCATCGCCTCGAGAAGCCGCGCCCCGAGACCCTTGCCGCGGTGCTCGGTGAGCACGAAGACGTCTGCCAGGTAGGCAAAGCCCACCCCGTCCGACACGGCCCGGGCGAATCCCACCATGGCCCCGGTGGCGCTCTCGTAGCAGCCCACGAGGCGCCAGGCTGTCTCGAGCTGGCGCTCGACATCGGTCCGCGAGCGCCACCGCGCCCAGTACGCCTCTTCCGACAAGAAGCGCCAGACGACCTCGGCGTCGACCCGGCGAGGATCGTCATCGAGCTCGTAGTCCATCGGTTGCAGGGTACGCCGGCCTCGAAGGCATCGATGCCCGTAGGGCCCGTTAGGGGCCAATGATCAGGTCATCCGGCCCTATTCGGTGAGGAGTGGTCGTGTCATCCTCGGTGCGTAAGGAGACTGCGCCGGCGTTCGCGGGCGGGTCGATAGCGGAGGTTGCCGGCGTGCTGGGGGCTCTCGGGTCACTGCCGCATCGTCGGGGGAGGTGGATCGCCATGAAGGTCTGGATCGATCAGGAGCTGTGCACGGGCGACGGCCTCTGCGAGGAGATCTGCCCGTCGACGTTCGTGCTGGCGAGCGACGGGTTGTCCTACGTGCTCGAGGCGGGCGCCGTTCTGAACAGCCCCGGCGGTGAGGCACAGAAGGCCGACGTCCCTCCCGCCGAGGAGGAGTCCGTGCGCGAGGCCGTCGACGAGTGCCCGGGGGAGTGCATCTTCATCAGCGGCTGAGCCGGCATCGTCGCCGCCTCAGGGCTCGCCGTTGGCGGGCGGGGGCGCCGCCCCCGGGCGGACGAGCCCGATCTCGTAGGCGAGGATGACGAGCTGAACACGATCGCGTAGGGCGAGCTTGGCGAGGATGCGACCGATGTGGGACTTGACGGTCGCCTCCGAGACGAACAGCTCCAGGGCGATCTCGGAGTTCGACATCCCCTGCGCCACCGCGCCGAGGACCTCACGCTCGCGGTCGGTCAGCTGCGACACGTCGGGCAGGTTGTTGCCGGCTGCTGCGGCGGCCGGCAGCCGGCGTGCGTACTCGTCGAGCAGGCGGCGGGTGGCGCGGGGCGAGACGACGGCGTTACCGGCCGCCACGGTGCGGACGGCTTCGCAGAGCTCGTCCGGGCGGACATCCTTCAGGAGAAACCCACTCGCCCCCGCCGACAGCGCCCCGAAGGCGTACTCGTCGAGGTCGAAGGTCGTGAGCACGAGCACGCGAATCGTCGGGTCGGCTGCCACGATGCGTCGCGTGGCTTCGATGCCGTCGACATTTGGCATGCGGATGTCCATGAGCACGACGTCGGGGTGCAGCCGGTGGGCGAGCTCGCAGGCGCCCGCCCCGTCACCGGCTTCGCTGACCACTTCCAGATCCGGCTCCGCCTCGAGGATCATGCGAAAGCCGCTCCGCAACAGCGGCTGGTCGTCGACGAGGAGGACGGAGATGCTCACGCCGGCAGGGGCTGGCGGGTGCCGTCACCGTCGAGGTGAAGAACCGTGGCGACCGACCACCCGCCGCCCGGTCTGGGGCCTGCCCGCAGCTCGCCCCCGTGCAGCGCCGCCCGCTCCTGCATGCCGTCGAGGCCGTGCCCGTCGTGGCTCGCCGGCACGGAGGGCGTGCCGTCGTCGTCGATGGAGAGACCGAGGGTCGGGGCGTCGTAGCTGATGCGCACCCGCGCCCGGCCGGCCGAGGCGTGACGGATCGTGTTGGTGAGCGACTCCTGCACGATCCGGTAGACCGTCAGCTCGGCGCTCGCCCCGAGTGGGAAGGGCGAGCCCTCGACGGCGAGGTCGACGGCGAGGCCGGTCGCCCGGACGCGCTCGAGGAGCCGCTCGAGCTCGGACAGGTCCGGCGGGGGAGTCAACGAGGCGGGTCCCTCGTCGCTGCGCAGGACTCCGAGCATGGTCCGCATGTCCGACAGGGCGTGCCTCCCCACCTCCGAGACCTGCGCCATGGCGTCGGCGGCGCGGTCGGGATCGCGTCGGCTGACCCGCTCGGCACCGTCTGCCAGCGTGACGACGACCGAGAGGCTGTGCGAGACGATGTCGTGCAGCTCGCGGGCGATGCGGGTGCGCTCGGCGGCGGCGGCGATGGCGGCCTGCTGGTCGCGCTCGACCTCGAGGCGCCGGGCCCGCTCGTCCATCCAGGTGAGGTACCTGCTGCCCGACGCCATCGTGAGGCCGGCGAAGAGCGCCGCCACGACCGTGGCCGAGAGGAAGAGGAACGAGCGCGGCACCGTCCGGGCGGGATCCCATTTGACGGCCGCCATGACGGCACCGCCTTCGAGAAGGGCCGCTGCCAAGAGGGCGCGCAGCCGGCTCTCGTGCGCCGCCACGGTGTAGAGCAGGACGAGGAGGGCGACGTCGCCGGCGAGCGTGTAGCCGAGCAGCCACTGCACCAAGGCAAGGGCGCTCGCGATGGCGAAGACGGCCGTGGGCTGCGTTCGCCGGACGGCGACGGTGAGGATCAGCCCGCCCTGCAGGAGGCCCGCCGGCACGCTCGCGAACCGTGACTGGGCGAGCCAGACGGTGCACACGGCGAGCAGGGCGAGGGTGAGGAGCGCATCGGTGAGGAACGGATGGGCGCGCACGAGCCGGCGACCGGTCGCGAACAGCCCGCGTGAGATCTCGTCGGGAGGCGCGCTTGAGGTGTCTCGGGGATCCGGTGAGTCGGCCATGGTGCTGACGGGAACGCCTGGTGCGTTCGCTACGAGCGTACCGCCGGGCGCTCCGACCTGAGGACGAGCCGCCGCCGGGCGATTTCATCCTTTCGGCCGAGGCCGTCGAGGCTGGGGGGGACGTACGCTCGAGTTCGTCATCGGCGGGCGTTGCCTCTCGGCCCCCACGACGTCAGACAGGCGCAGATCGCCGAGGAGAGAACATGCCCACCGCACCGCCCCCATTGGTCGAGAAGCTGACGAGGATCCCGCTCGTCGCCACGCTCCTCGCCCTCTTCCGTGTCGACTTCGCCCCTGAGCATCGCCAGCCGTCGACGCCACTCGTCGTGGTCGCCACCGTCGTCTCGGTCGCCGGCTCGTTGCTCGCCGATGCCGCCCTCGTGGCGATCGGCACGGCCGTCTGGCCCTCGACGAAGGGGTACGTGCACTTCCAGTTCCACGATTACGCCCGCCTCACCATCATCGGTGTCCTCATCGCCTGCATCGCCTGGCCGCTCGTGACGCGGCTCACGTCGTCGCCCCGCTGGCTCTTCTTCCGGATGGCGATCGCCGTGACGCTGGTGCTCTGGTTGCCCGACCTCTACCTCCTCGTGAGGGGGCAGCCGCCGAAGGCGGTGGCCGTCCTCATGGTCATGCACCTCGCCATCGCCCTCGTCACCTACAACTGCCTCGTTCACCTCGCACGGGTGGGCACCAGACCCGTCGGGAGGCCGAAGGTCACATCCACAGCGGCGCCGTGAAGTGACGATCGGCCCTAGTTGGCGTGCAGGCGCCACGACAAGATGGGATTGTTGATCGAGGAGTGGACATGGGGTGGCATCGTCGAAACCGGGTTGAAACGGACGCGCCGGACACGTCCCCGCTCGTGCGGGAGTGCTCGGCCTTCCTCTGCGGGACGCTGGCGCGCGAGCACGCCGAGCGCTGCGAGATGGTGCGCGACTGGGAGTGGGTCAACCTCCTCGCCCACGGCTCGTTGCCGCAGCTGCAGGCCATCGCCCGTGACCGGCTCCTGCCGCCGCCTACGAACCCGTACGACGAGCGCTGGCACGGCGCCGTGGCGTTTCTCGCCGGTGAGCTGTTGCGGGTCGTCCGCGCTGGTTCCATGAGCCTCGACGGCATGCAGCACGACGTCCTCATCCCCTTGGAGCTGGAGATGGCGAACGTCGGCTCGCGGGCGGCCAGCCCCGTGCGCACCGTCCGCCGTGTGCTGGAGGACCTGCAGCTCCGGCCGCCCATCGGGGGCGAGAGGGGCTGCTGAGCCCGGCGGTCCGCCCGTCCACCCGGCGGCAGCGGCGCGGTCAGGCGCTGGCGGCTCCCGTGGCGGTGACGGCTCGGCCTGCCCGCTCCTGCCAGGGGCGCGCCCCAAGGGCATCGAAGAGCCCGCTCGCTTCGGCGAGCAGGGGCGACGCAAGGGACACGTCTCCCGTCGACGCATGCCACTCGGCCTCCTCGAGCAGCGTCAGGGCGAGATAGAAGGTCGTACCCAGCTTCCGCATGCGGGCGACGGCGTCACCGTAGAGGGCGGCGGCGTCCCCCCGGCTGGCTGCGGCGCGGGCGGCGCGGAATCGCACGGCCTGGGCGGCGAGGAACGGCGTCGTCTCGCCCGGCCGCAAGCGCTCGACCGTATCGAGGAGCTCTTCGGCCTTGGCATCGTCACCGAGCGCCAACGCCGCCTCCGCAGCCCCGACAAAACCCAGCTTGTGGCCCACGAACGCCGCCGACCCGATCGTCTGTGCCCCGGCCATCGCCCGCTCTCCTGCTGCCAGGGCCTCCGCTGCCTTGCCTTCGGCCAACAGGACGTTGGCCTGGCAGGCGAGGAAGAAGCTCCTCGTCTGCACGTCGTCGGACGTCGCGAGGGCGACCGCCCTCTCCATGACGTGGACAGCCTCCTCGCCGTCGCCGCGATGGGCGTGCACCACGGCGACGATCAAGCTCTCGAAAGCATCGCCGGCCTCCGCCACGCGCTCCACGACGTTTGCCCAGTCGCCCACGAGGAACATCGGGATGAGCGAGGTGCCGGCGAGCTTCTGCTCCCACGAACGGTCGCCTGCCCGCCGCGCCAGCTCCAGGGCGGCGTCACCAACCTCGAGCGCCTCCTGGTAGCGATCGCCGTACTCGATGAAGGTCATGAGGTTGTTGTAGGCACGGAGGGAGGCGTCGCTGATCCCGGCGTCGAGGGCGATCCGCAGCGAGCGGTCCATGAGCGCCCCTGCCTCGTGACGCCGGCCGTAGGAACTGAGCATCACGGCCTTGGTGTTGAGCGCCTGGGAGAGCTGCTCCGGCAGGTCGAGTCGCTCAGCGAGTCCGAGCGCCAGCTCGATGCGGGAGGCGGCGCTCTCCCGGTCGCCGAGGAAGTAGTAGAGGCGCCCGAGCTGCGCCGCCAAGGTGGCGACGTCGGCGTCCTCGTCGTCGTTCGACAAGACGGAGAAGGCCCGCTCCATGCGCACGGCCCCCTCTTGCATACGGTCCTCGAACATGTCGAGCTCGCCGAGTCGGGCGCTCACGCGGGCGCTGGCATGCGTGCGGCCGATGTCGTCGAGGATCGTCACGGCCCGCTCGAAGTGGGTGCGCGCACTGGCAAGGCGTCCCGACAGGGCAGCCATGCGTCCCGCCCGCTCCTCGAGAGAGGCACTCGTGTCGGGCTCTTCGGCGAGCTCGAGGGCCTGCTCGAAGTAGCGCAGGGCCTCCTCCGTGGCCGCCAGGGCGCCGGCACGCTCCCCGGCGCGGGCGAGCATCTCCTGCGCCTTCGCCCGCATGTCTCCGGCGTCGTCTGCCTCGGGGGCGAGGCGGTAGGCCTCCAGATAGTGAGAGGCGAGCACCTCGACGATGTCCTCTTCCTCCTCCCCCCACTCGACTTTCAGGCAGGCCGCCACCGCAAGGTGCTTCTCCTTGCGCTGCCGCTTCGGCAAGCTGTCGTAGGCCACCGCCCGCACGAGGTCCTGCAGAAAGCTGAACTGGCCACGCTCCGGCGACCGAGGGTCGGTCTGCAGCGTCACGACCTCTTTGCGGACGAGGGACTCGAGGGTGGCGTCGAGCGCCGCGGCGTCGAGACCGGAGAGGGCCCGCAGGGTCTCGGGCGTGAAGGACTTGCCGATCACGGCGGCGTCCTGCAGGGCGTTGCGCTCCGCTGCCGAGAGGCCGTCGAGCCGGGCGGCGATGAGCGCCTGCAGCGTCTCGGGGACGTCGAGCGTGGCGATGGCGCCCACCGGCCGATAGCTCGCCCCCTCCCGCACGAGGAGGCCACGGTCGATGAGCATGCGGACGGTCTCGACGGCGTAGAGGGGGACGCCTTCCGCCCGGTCGAGGATCTGGGTGCTGACGTCGTCGGGCAGACCCGGCACGAGGCCAGTGATGAGGTCCCGCATCGCCTTCTCGGAGAGGGACTCGAGATAGATCGAGGTGAAGTTGCGGTGCCCCGCTCCCCAGCTCGGCCGGCGGTCGATGAGATCGGGCCGGGCGAGGGTGAGGACGAAGATGGCGTGGTTTCTCGACCAGTCGAGCAGGTACTCGACGAAGTCCAGCAGCGAGGCGTCGGCCCACTGCATGTCCTCGAAGGACATCACGACCGGATGGACCTCGGACATGCGCTCGAAGAAGAGGCGCCAGGCGGCGAAGAGATCCTCCTTGTCCCGGGCCACGCGGTCCTCGAGGCCCACGAGATGGGCGAGGCGAGGCTCCACCCACTGACGCTCGCCGGGATCAGGCACGTGCTCGACGACGGCGGCGTGCAGCTTCGCCGCTGCCGAGGTGGGATCCTCGCCTTCGACGATGTCGGCCCTGCCCCGCACCATCTCGGCCAGTGCCCAGTAGGCGACGCCCTCGCCGTAGGACAGGCAGCGCCCACGGTGCCAGCGGAAGACGCTCGAGAGCCCGTCCATGTACTTGTAGTACTCCCAGGCGAGGCGGCTCTTGCCGATGCCGGCGATGCCCGTGATGGAGACGAGGTGCGCTCTCGACTCCTCCGCCGAGGCGAGGAAGAGGTCCTTCACGAGGCGCAGCTCGCGGTCGCGGCCGACGAAGGGCGCTTCCAGGCCCTCCGTCTTGAGGGCTCCTCCCACGCCGGCGACGATGCGGACGGCCTCGAACAGCTGCAGCGGCTCGGCCTTGCCCTTCAGCCGGTGGGCACCGGCGTCGGCGTAGACGATGGCCGCCTCCGTGGCCCGACGCGTGGCCTCGTCCACGTAGCAGTGGCCCGGCGGTGCGGCCGCCTGCACTCTCGATGCGGTGTTGACGCGGTCTCCCACGACGAGACCCTCCTCCGGGGTCTCGGTCGTGGCGACGGTCCCCGTGACGATCCCGACACGCGCCTCGAGGCCGCCGCCGGCGTGCTCCGACCCGTAGGTGGCCACGGCCGACACGAGCTCGAGGCCGGCACGCACCGCCCGCTCGGCGTCGTCCTCGTTGGCAACTGGCGCTCCCCAGACGGCCATGACGGCGTCGCCGATGAACTTCTGGACGACGCCGCCGTAGCGGGCGACGACGGCGCGGGCGAGATCGAAGTAGCCGGACAAGAGTTCGCGGACCTCGTCGGGATCGAGGCCTTCGGACAGCGGCGTGAACCCGACGAGGTCGCAGAAGAGCACCGAGACGAGCCGCAACTCGGTGATCGTGGAGGTGCGTTCCTCCCCGGCGACCGCCACGGCGGCCGTGGTCGCCTTGGCTGCAGGGGCGCCCCCTACCGGCGTGCCACAGTCCGCACAGAACGCCCGGCCCTGCAGGAGCTCTGCTCCGCACGTGGCGCACACGGCCACGAGCGGCCGACCGCAGTCCGCGCAGAAACGCTTGCCGTCGGGCGTCTCACCTCCGCACGAGGGGCACCTCATCGCTGACCTCCCAGCTGTCACCCGGCAGCAAGGCTACGGCTTCGGTGGAACGATTCGCTGGTGCTCGGGAGGTCGGCCGTCCTCAGGGGGACGTCGTGGCCGGAGCGGTCGCCTCCACGCCGACGAGGCGCGCCAGCAACGCCAGGAGATCTGCGTTCTCGGCATCGTCGAGGGGCTGCGTGAACGCCTGGGTGGCAGCCTTCACGATCGGTACGGCTTTCTCCGACAAGAGACGCCCCGCGGCGGTCACAGCGAGGGCATAGCTGCGGCGGTCTGCGCTGCTGCGGTCCCGGCGAACGGCTCCGAGCGACTCCAGCTCGTCGACGAGCTCGACCGTGGCTGCCGGTCCGATGAACAGCCAGGTGGCGAGCTCGTGCTGGGCCCACGGCTCACCCGTCCCGAGGACGGCGAGGGCGACGAACGTCCGAGTGGACAGCGCGAGGGGGGCGAGGGCTTCGTCGCAGCTGGCGGAGAGGCGGTGCTGGGCATGGGCCACGAGGAACCCGCTCATGCCTGTGAGCACCCCCGGCAGGGGCGGATCGAACTGCAGCAGGCCGGTGAGCAAGGCGTTGAGGCGCCTCGTCTCCGCCCCCGAGAGGCGACTCGTGAACTGTGCCGTCACCTGGCGGGCGAGGGCCTCCAGCTCATCCAGCCGGCGGCGCCCGGCGGGCGTCACCTCGAGGGCATAGGAGCGGCGGTCCTGCGGGTTGCGCTTGCGAGCGACGTCGCCGGATTGCTCGAGAGCGTCGATCAGCTTCACCATGACCGACCGGTTGAGGTCGAGGTACTCGGAGAGCCACTGCTGCGAGACGGGTCCATTCGTTCGGATGAGCTGCAGGATGGAGGCCGCCTTCGGGTCGAAGCCGGCGTGCATTGCCAGGCAGTCGCCTGCTGCGAGGTAGGCGCGACGGAGGAGGTAGCCGAGGCGGCTCGCCACCTCGTCGGGGTCGGGCAGGTGGCGTGACACGTTTACATCATACCGAACGATCATCTTGGACAACTATTCGGATAGTTGACGATTCGGTAAGAGGAGCGTACACTGCCCGAAGTAACCATCCGGCCCAAGGGAGGGAGTACGAGATGACTCGCAAGTGGTGGACGCTCGCTGCGGTCTGCATCGGGGTCTTCATGCTGCTGCTGGATCTGACGATCGTGAACGTCGCCCTCCCCGACATCGAGCACGCCTTCCGAGCGTCCTTGTCCGATCTGCAGTGGGTGCTGGACGCTTACGCTCTCACGCTCGCCGCCCTCCTGCTCACAGCCGGGTCCCTGGCCGATCGCTTCGGCCGCCGGTTGCTCTTCGCCCTCGGCATCGCCGTCTTCACAGCGGGTTCGTTGCTCTGCGGCGTCGCCACGGGCCCCCTCTTCCTCTCCCTCGCCCGTGGCTTCCAGGGCATCGGCGGCGCCATCATGTTCTCGACGTCGCTCTCGCTCCTCGCCAACGCCTTCCGGGGCCGTGAGCGTGGGATCGCCCTCGGTGTCTTCGGAGCCGTCACCGGGGTCGCCGTGGCGGTCGGACCGGTGGTCGGGGGCCTCATCACGAGCGGCCTCTCCTGGCGTTGGATCTTCTACGTGAACATCCCCATCGGCGTTGTGGCGCTGGCGCTCACCCTGTCGAAGGTGGACGAGTCCCGCGACCCCCGCGGCCGGAGCGTCGACTGGGCGGGTTTCGCCACGTTCTCCGCCGGTCTGGCGGCCGTCATCTTCGCTCTCATCCGCTCTACGGCCGACGGTTGGTCCTCCACCGAGGTGCTCGCCTCCCTCGCCGCCGGTGCCGCCTTGCTCGTTGCCTTCGTCGGCGTCGAACTGGTGCAGGAGAACCCGATGTTCGACCTCTCGTTGCTGCGCAAGCCGGCCTTCACCGGCGGGCTCCTCGCCGCCTTCGGCGTCAACGGCTCGCTCTTTGCTCTCCTCACCTACCTCGTTCTCTACATGCAGAATGTGCTCGGGCTCTCCGCCCTGCAAACGGGCGTGCGCTTCCTCGTGCTGACGGGCGGGATCTTCCTGACAGCGGGCGTTGCCGGCCGGCTCACGGAGCGTGTCCCGGCCCGCTGGCTCATCGCCCCCGGCTTCGTTCTCGTCGGCTTCGGCACCCTGCTCATGAGCGGGATCACGACGGGGTCGTCCTGGACCCACCTCATCCCGGGTTTCGCGCTCGCCGGGCTCGGCGCCGGTTTCATCAACGTGCCGCTCGCCTCCACGGCCGTCGGCGTCGTCGAGCCGGCACGCTCGGGCATGGCCTCGGGCATCAACTCGACCTTCCGCCAGATGGGCACGGCGACGGGCATCGCCGCCCTCGGCTCCGTCTTCGCGAGCCGCCTGCGCTCGACCGTCACCTCGCATCTTGCCGCCACGCCCCTGCACGCCGTGGCGCCGGCCATCGCCAATGGGATCGTGAACGGCCAGACGGCGGCGCCGCAGGGCGCCCCGGCGGGAGCCGCCGCTCTCGTCCGCAGCGCCGCCGATGCCGGGCTCGTCAACGGCCTCAACGAGGTGCTGATCATCGGCGCCGTCGTGAGCTTCGCAGCCGCCGCGCTCTCCCTCGTCCTCATCCGGCCACGAGACTTCCACCCGGCCAACGAGGCTGTCCCGACGGCCGCTGTCGAGGCCGTCTCGGACGACGGGGCCTGGCAGTTGCTGCCCGAGCCTGCCTGAGCGCCGGCGAGGGGGACTGACCGCCCGAGGTGCCGACGCTCAGCGGGCGGCCGCCAGTGCGGCCCCGGCCCCCACCACGACGGGCTCCTCACCGAGCAGGGCCAGGATCTCCGACGCCGTCGCCGTCGCCGCCGAGACGACGGGCAATCCGAGGGCGGATTCGGCTCCGGCGATAGCCGGCAGGGAGGGCATCTGGACACAGGCGGAGAGCACGACGGCGTCCACGTCCCGGCGGTCGAGGCTGGAGGCGTGGCCGATGAGGTTGGCGGGATCGAGGCGTCCCACCTCGACGTTGTCCGCCACCTCGAGGCTGACGGCGTCGCCCACCTCGATGCCGTAGCCGGCGAGGTAGTCGACCACCACCTTCGTCAGCTGCGGCACGTACGGGGCCACGATGGCGACCCGGCGTGCCCCCAGCCGTTGCAAGGTCCGTACGAGAGCGCCGGCGCTGCTCGTGACGGGAGCGGGGCTGCCGGCGTCCCGCAGCTGGGCGGCGAGGCGGGCTTCGGCGTCCTCGTGCGCTCCGGCGCCCTCGGCCATGACGGCGATGAGGCAGGCGTAGGCCACGACGTCCACACGGGCGTCGGCGAGCTCGGCGGCGCAACGACCGGCCTCGCCCACCATCTTGCGGAGCGAGGCGGCGTCCACGCGATGCAGTACGGCGCGGCTCGAGTGGAACGTGAAGCGGCCGCCGAATTCCTCGGCGTGACGCCCCATCAGCTCCGGCAGCTCCGTCTCCATCGTGACGTTCGAGCTCGGCACGATGAGCCCGATGCGGCGGGGGGTGACCATCGGCGGCGCACCTTACCCGGTCGGCCCGAAGCGCTCCACCCGGATGCGGGTGGCGGGTACCCCGACGGCCATGGCGGCGTCGGTGGCGGCGTCGGCGAAGGGCGACGACCCGCAGACGTAGACCGTGGCGCCCTCGAGGAGGAGCGGCTCGAGGTCGTCCGCCGCCAGCCGGCCCGGCGGACGGGCGAGGCCGGGCGGTGCCGTGCGTGTGTAGAGGACCGTGCTCTCGGGCCCGGGCAGCTCGCTCGCGTAGTACAGGTCGTCCGGCCGGCGGACCGAGACGAGCAGGCGTACGAGGTCCGATCGGCCGAGGAGGCGGGCGTAGCGCAGCATGGCCATGAGGGGGACCACGCCGGAGCCGCCACCGATGAGGAGGGCCGGGTCGTCCGCCTCCCAGACGAACCAGCCCCCGATGGGGCCGCGCACCTCGACCTCGTCGCCGACGACGAGGTCGTCGTGCAGGAACGTGGAGACCTCGCCGCCGGCCAGCCGCTCGACGGTGAGGTCGAAGTCCGGCGAGCCGTCGGGAGCCGACGCCACCGAGTACGACCGCGAGGCCGTGTAGCCGTCCGGGGCCGTGAGCTTGAGGATGTAGTGCTGGCCGGGACGGTGCGCCGAGGGGTGTGAGAGCCGGAAGGAGAAGGTCTTGGCCGTGGGGGTTTCGTCGTGGACGGCGGTGACGGGGGCGGCTTCCCACTGCATGGGCGTCGTCAGTCCCCTTGGTAGCGCTGTTCCAGCCAGGGGTCGCCGCGGTCGTGGTAGCCGTTGCGCTCCCAGAAACCCGGTTCGTCATGGTCCAGCAGCCGCAACCCGGCCACCCACTTGGCGCTCTTCCAGAAGTAGAGGTGCGGGACGAGCAGTCGTGCGGGGCCGCCGTGCTCACGGGGGAGTGGCTCGCCCTCCACCTCCCAGGCCACCCAGGCCCGGCCGCCTCTGACGTCGGCCAAGGGGAGGTTGGTCGTGTACCCCGTGTGCGAAAAGGCGAGCACGTAGGTCGCCTCCGGCAGCGGCCCTGCGGCGGCGAGGAGCGTGTCGACGGAGACACCGGAGAAGTTCATGCCGAGCTTCGACCAGGTGGTGACGCAGTGGATGTCGCCCGCATAGGCCGATGCCGGGAGGGCGTGGATCTCGTCCCAGGTCCACGAGGTCGGGTGGGCGACGAGCCCCTCCACCGAGAACGTCCAGCTGTCGACGTCGAGCCTCGGCGTCGCCTCCGCCGTCAGGACCGGCCAGGTGGCGCCGGCGTCGTACTGGCCGGGCGGCAGGCGCGGGTCGCGCGCTGAGCGGTGCCCGCTGAAGCCCCGGGTGAACGTTCCCACGGAGTGATTCTGGCTCCTCGGAGCGGCCCGTGTCGTGTGGGGAGCGCTGTGCGGCGTCTCCGACACGGCGCTGGTCAGGGGGAGGGCACGCTCGGCTGCTGCGCCGGCGACGGCGATGACCGGGCCGACAGGATGGCGCGGGCGAGGAGGAGGGCGGCCAGGCCGAGCGCGGCGGCGCTGATCGCCACGACGCCCGGCCACGAGAAGCGCTCCCATGCCAGCCCGGTCGCGTAGGCGGCGACGGCGCCGGCGAGGTAGTAGCAGGTGAAGTAGACGCCGCTCGCTGCCCCGCGATCGTGCTCGGTGGAGGTCGCCACGCCGATCTGCACGGCCGTGACACCCGTGAACATGCCGAGCGCCACGAGCGCCAGACCCACTCCGATGCTGCCGAGCACCGCCGGCACGGTGACGAAGGCGCCACCCGCGCAGCAGGCGATGGCGGCGAGGGCGACCGTGCGCCAGCCGAAGCGGTCGACGAGGCGGCCGGCCAGCGGTCCCACCCCGCCGACCGCCCAGAGGAGGAAGACGAGGCTCGTGTCGCCGGTGCCGAGCGAGAACGGAGCTGCCTGCAGCCGGAACGAGACGTAGGAGAAGATGCCGATGAAGCTGAAGAGCAGGGCGCTCCCGCTCACGGCGGCCAGCCCGAGGGAGGAGTGGCGGAGCTGGGCGAGGGCCGCCCCCCTGCGAGCGCTGCTGCGGTGCGGCGGCGGTCCTTCCGGCAAGGTCCGGATCATGAGGATGGCACCGGCGGCCGGCAGCACGGCGAGGAGGGCGAGCGCCGTCCTCCAGCCGATCGCCGTCGACAGCTGGGCGACACCGACGCGCCCGATGAGCCCGCCGACGACGAGTGCGACGAGGTATCGCCCCATCGCGCGCCCGCCCAGGCGGGGACCGAACACCTCGGTGACGTACGGCACGCCGACGGTGAGGAGACCCGGCATGCACAACCCCTGCAAGGCCCGGCAGCACAAGAGGAGCCCAAGGTTCGGAACGACGGCGAGCGCCACGGTCGGGGCGACGAGGAGGGAGCTTGCCCACACGAGCGAGCGCTTGCGACCCCGCCGGTCCGAGTAGGCGCCCCAGAGCCAACCGCCGGCGGCCACCATGGCGACGGTGATCGAGACCGAGAGGCCGGTCAACGACGCCGAGGTGTGGAAGGCCCGCCCGATCTCCGGCAGGATCGCCTGCGTCGAGTACATGGTGGCGAACATCCCCGTGGCCCCGAGGAGGAAGCCGAACATGGGGGGTCGCTCCGCCGTCGCATCGCCGGCGTGAGCGCTCATCCCCCCGGTCCGACGACGACGGGAGAGTTCGGGGACCCCGTGCGCGCGAAGGCCACGACGTTCTCGGCTTGGCGGACGACGTAGTTGCGTACCGCATCTGCCGAGTAGAAGGCGGCGTGCGGCGTCACGACGACGCGCTCGTGGCGACGCAGCGGGTCGTCAGCAGGCGGCGGCTCCGGATCGGTGACGTCGAGGGCGGCGCCGGCCAACCTCCCGGAGTCCAGCGCTGCGAGGAGCGCCTCCGGATGTACGAGGCGCCCGCGGGAGGCGTTGACGAGGAAGGACCCCCGGGGCATGAGGGAGAGGGCATCGGCATCGATGAGATGGACCGTGGTCGGGTTGAGGGGGAGGTGGAGGCTGACGACATCGCTCTCTCGCAGGCACTCCTCGAAGCTCACGTGTCGAACGCCGGCCGGCGGGCCGGCGACGAAGGGGTCGCAGCCGACGATGCCGGCGAAGCACGGCTCCGCCAGGCGGGCGACAGCCCGTCCGATGCGCCCCAACCCGACGAGCCCCAGGGTGAGCGTGCTCGTCCGTCGGGGGATCCCGACCGCCTCGAAGGACCAGCCGCCCGAGCGGACATGACGGTCGAGCACGCCGATGCCCCGGACCAGCATGAGCGCCATCGCCATGGCATGGGTGGCGACCTCCTCGGTGGAGGCGTCCGGCACGTTGCAGACGGCGACGCCGCGGCGGGCGGCGGCGGCGAGGTCGACGTGGTCGACCCCGACGGACCCGCAGCTGACGAGGCGGAGCGCCGGCGCTGCGGAGAGGACGGCATCGGACACGGGCAGGGAGGAGATCATGAGCGCTCGGGGCTGCAGCTCGCCGAACGCGGGCCGCCATCTCCTCCGAGGAGCCCAGCAGCTCCACGAGAACATGCCATCCGGCCGCTTCGAGCAGGTCGGCGCCTTCGGCGACGTCGTCGGGGAGGGAGTCGGGGTAGAAGGCGAGAGGGCGGGCGTCCCCGCTCGGATCCGGCACCCTGCCCGGGGACGACTCAGCCTCGGGCACCTCGGTCCCTCCGGACATCTCGCGCACCTCCTTCTGGCGTGGCGCCTTCTCGGCATGCCAAGTTAGGTGTCTTGAGCGCCTGACGAGTCGTTGGCAGCGGACGCGACACAACGCGGTGCCGACCGCGCAACGATGGCGGGCGCACGCCAGAAGGAGGTGAGCGATGTTGTACGTGTTCGGTTTCGAGGAGATCGCCGTCGTGGTCGGTGACGTCTTCTTCAAGGACGAGCGCCCCCTGCCCGGGCAGGACTCGGCCGAAGCGGGCGTTCGGCTCGAGCTTCGCTCGCTCGCCCAGCTCCCTCTCCGCGGATCGGAGTACTCGGCCACCCCCATCGCCGTCGAGACGCCCCACTGGCGTGTGGACCTCTTCGAGTCGGTGCCGGGAGGGACGGGCAAGCGGGACCGCGTGCACTACCACCCTCGCTTCGACGGCTGGGAGCCGGGGCGCCGCCACTTCGACGAGGCGCTGTCCGCCGACCCCCTCGCCTGGGTCTCCGAGCGCCTCGCCGACCTGCCCGCTCTGCTCGGGGTGGACGAGGCGCCCGACAGCGCCGCCGTCGCCCGGGCCGCCGGCGAGATCGGCACCACGATCGGGCACCTGTGGGGCCGTGTTCGCGCCGGCGAGCTCGATCCGGAGGAGGGATGGACGGAGGCGCCGGCGTGCCGGCGGGGGTGGTTGTGAGGGCGGGTCTACTGAGCGTCCCTCTCTGAGACGGGCGGTCGCCGAGGCGACTGCGGAGCCGGCCGACATCTGTCAGGAAGCTGCCGGGACACTGTCGGCGGCGCGGGCGGCAACGGCCGTGAGGGCGCCGAGGAGGGCGAAGAGGGCGAGGAGGCCGACGGCGAAGCGGTAACCGACGAGGAGCTGCCGAACGGCTGTCTGCGAGATGCGGGAGACCGCGCCGGCGAAGAACTCGTGGCGGAGCCGGACGGGCAGCTGCGACACGGCGACCGTGAGCACGATGGCCGTACTCATGACCCATCCGACTTGCTGCACGGTGAGGCGGGTGCCGTTGACGCTGCCGGCGCTGTGGGGTGGGGCACGGCCGACGAGGGCGTTGGCGTTGGCGGGGCCGAAGATGCCGCTCCCCACACCGACGATCCCGAGGGCGACCGCCGTGAGGACGTAAGGGGCCGAGAGCGCCCAGACGAGCATGGCGAGCCCCGCCGTCGCCACGAGGGAGCCGACGACCGAGAGCGTCTCGGCCGACGCCCGACGGCCGAGACGTCCGGCGGCGGCCGAGCAGAGACCGGTGAAGACGGGGAGGGGAATGACGATGAGCCCGGCCCGCAGGGGCGTGTCCCCGCGTACCGCCTGGAAGAACAGGACCATGATGAGCACCGGCCCCCACTCCGCCATGGCGTTCAGGAAGCCCGAGAGCATCGTGAGGGAGAAGGTGCGGTTGCGGAAGAGCTGGACGTCGAGGAGGGCCGTGTCGACGCGTCGTTCCCGCGCCACGAAGGCGACGAGGACGAGGAGCGAGACGGCGATCCCGCCGATGACGAGGGCAGAGGCGCGCCCGCTCGACTCCACGAGGGAGATGGAGAGCACGAGCCCGGCCAGCCCGGCGGCGCACAGCACCGGGCCGGTGGCGGTCATGCGGCCGGTCGACCGCACGGGCGGCCGCACGGGGAGCCAGGCGACGGCGAGCAGGGCGCAGAGGGAACCGATGGGGGCGTTCAGCCAGAAGATCCACCGCCATCCGATGGTCTCGGCCACGATGCCGCCGACGCTCGGCCCCATCATCTCGGCGACGGCGATGGCGGCGATGTAGAGGCCGAGGCCCCGCCGGAACGATGCCGGGTCGAGCTCGTCGCGAAGGATGGCGACGCTGTTGGCCCAGACGCTCGCGACACCGACGGCTTGGAGCACTTGAAGGGCGACGATGACCCACACGTCGGGCGCGAAGCCCAACAACAGGCTGGCAAGGGCGAAGATGACGAGACCTGCCAGGTAGCAGACCCTCCGCCCGAAGAGGTCGCCGGCGCGGCCGAGCCCGAGCATGAGCGAGGTGCTCGCGAGGGAGGGCATCAGCACCACGAGCGTCGCCTCGAAGGCGCCGGCGTGAAAGTGCCGCACGATGACGGGGACGGCGACACCGAGCGTGTTGTTGCTCATCGAGACCAAGTACGTGGCCGCCACGATGAGCCGGAGCGTCCGGGCCGGGGAGGCGACGACGACGGAGCCCTCGCCGATGCGTGTGGTCACGGGAGGTGGCGGCTGCGAAGGTCGTCGAAGGCACCCACGAGGGTGTCGCCCTCCGAGAGCTTCGTGAGCGTGCGGTGCAGCTGCTCGCGCTGACGGTCGGTGACGTCGGCCAGCAGGTCGTCGTCGAGCCGGCTGACGAGCGCCTCCAGCTCCTTCACGACGACCTCGCCCGCCGGGAGGAGGGAGACGACCGAGCGTCGGCGGTCCTCCACTCCGCGGCGCCTGGACACGTAACCGAAGTCCTCGAGGTCGTCGATCGTCGCCACCATCGTGGCGCCGTCGATCCTCAGGTGGGCGCCGAGATCGAGCTGCGAGACGGGCCCGCCGTCGTGGAGGGCGTTCAGCACGGTGTAGTGGCGGACCCGGAGGCCCATCTGCGAGAGGTGCGCCTCCAGGAGGCGGAAGACGACTTGGCCGATCTTGAGCAGGAGGCAGGTGGCATGCCGGGCCGTCGAGCCGGACACGAGCGCGCCCCGCGCTCGGCGTTGACTTCGTTCACTACCGGCACGGCTCGCCTCCCTGACGTCAGCCGGGCCCCTTCCGACGGTATCGCATCGGGGTGGGGCCGCTGTCAGACCGTAGCGAATCATTTGTGCCACGAACAAGAAGTGGTGCCAACGAGTTCCGTTGACACCGCCGCTTGCGAAGCGCGACACTCCGGGACGATGGCGTGGCTCGGTCGGGGGAGGGCGGCGTGCGCCTCGAACTGAACGCCGAGCTGCAGAGATTCGACACAGAGATCCGCTCCTGGATCAGCCGGCACGCCCCGGAGGGCCTCGCCGGCCTCGTGGACTGGAGCACCCCCTGGGGGCTGATGGGCCGTTACCGGCTCGTGGAGGAGGCCCGCCGGCATCCCCTCTACGGCGAGTGGTCGGAGCAGCTCCTTGCCGCTCATCTCATCTGCCCCGAGTGGCCGGAGCGTTTCGGCGGACGCGGCTGGGACAGCCTCCGCTCCACGCTGTTCAATGTCGCCTGCCACGACCTCTGCGTACCGAGGGTCGAGCGCGGCATGGGGGAGTGGCTCGTCGGGCCGTCCCTCCTCCTCGAAGGGACCGAGGAGCAGCGGGCGGCCTTCCTGCCGAGGATCGTCTCGGGGGAGGACGCTTACTGCCAGGGTTTCTCCGAGCCGGACCACGGGTCGGATCTCGCCGCCGTCGAGACCCGCGGCGTCGTCGACGGCGACGAGATCGTCATCACGGGCCAGAAGGTCTGGACGTCGGGGGCGCAGCACGCCAACATGATCTTCGTCCTCTGCCGCACGGACCCGGACGCCCAGCGGCACCGTGGTCTCTCCTTCGTGCTCGTCCCCTTCTCTCCGCACAACCATGTCGAGGTCCGTCAGATCCGGATGATCAACGGCCTCGGCGAGTTCTGCGAGGACTTCTTCGACGGCGCCAGGGCACCGCTCTTCAATGTCGTCGGCGGGCTCAACAACGGCTGGCGCGTGGCCATGACCGCCCTCGGCTACGAGCGCGGCGCTGCTGTCACCACCCAACATCTCTCGTACATGCCCGAGGTGCTGGCCCTCATCGAGACGGCCCGCGCCAACGGGACGATCGCCGACGCGCGGGTGCGTGGCCATCTCGCCTGGGCGTACGCCCAGGTGGAGCTGATGCGGTACGGCGGGCTCCGCACCATGTCCGCCATGATGCGCGGAGACGGGCCCGGGGCGCTCGAAGCCATCAACAAGATCCACTGGAGCGAGTACCACCGGCGCCTGGGCGAGTGGGCCATCGATCTCGACGAGACGAGCGGGCTCGTACGGCCCGAGGGAGAGGGTTACGAGATGTCGCGCTGGCAGGACCTCTTCCTCTCCAGCCGGTCCGGCACGATCTACTCGGGAACGAGCGAGATCCAGCGGAACATCATCGCCGAGCGGATCCTCGGGCTCCCCAAGGACCCCAAGGTCGCCAGGTGACCGCCGTCATGCCGGGCGGAGACGAGATGCTCAGCTTCCAGCCCAGCGCCGAGCAGCAGGAGCTCGCACGGGTGGTGCGACGTTTCCTCGCCGAGCACGCCCCCGTCGCCCGTGCGAGAGAGCTCATGGAGGATCCCCTCGGCTACGACCCGCATGTCTTCGCCCAGATGGGCGCCGAGCTCGGCCTGCAGGGCCTGCACGTGCCAGCACGTTACGGGGGAGCCGGCGCCGGCTACGCCGATCTCGGCGTCGTCCTCGAAGCCATGGGCGCCGTCCTCTACTCCGGTCCGTTCCTCGCCTCCGCCGTCCTTGCCACCGAGGTGTTGCTCGCCTCGGGAGACGCCCCTGTGGTGGCAGAGCTCGTGCCCGAGATCGCCGCCGGACGACGTGTCGCCGCCCTGGCGCTCGGCAGGCGACCGGGAGCCTTCGACGAGTCGGCGCTCGGTGCGCTCGCCGAGCCAACGCCAAGCGGCTGGCGGCTCAGCGGGTGTGCCTCGTTCGTGCTGCACGGGGACGCCGCCGCCGTGCTCGTCGTCCCCGCCCGGGGTCCCGCCGGCGTCTCCGTCTTCCTCGTCGACGCCGACGCCCCCGGCCTGACACTCCGGGCCGACCCGGTGCTCGACCAGACCCGTCACCTCGCCTCGCTGCAGTTCGAGGAGGCGCCTGCCCGTCTCGCCGGGGCGGATGGGACGGCCTGGCCGGCGGTGGAATCCGCCCTCGACCGGGCGGCGGTGGCGCTCGCCTGCGACGCCCTCGGCGTCGCCCAACAGTCGCTCGACCTCACCGTGGCCTATGCGATCGATCGTCAGCAATTCGGGCGGCCCATCGGCTCCTTCCAGGTCATCAAGCACAAGTGCGCCGACATGCTCGTCGCCGTCGAGCTGGCCCGCTCGGGTGTCTGCTATGCCACACGTGCCATCGACTCCCGATCGCCGGACTCCCGAACGGCGGCGTCACTCGCCCTCGCGCAGGCCGCCGAGGCGGCGCAGTACGTGACGGGGGAGAGCATCCAGATCCACGGTGGCATCGGCTTCACCTGGGAGCACGACGCCCACCTGTACTTCAAGCGGGCACGTGCCGACGCCGCCTTCTTCGGCACGGTGGCCTTCCACCGTGAGCGCATGCTACGAAGCATCGGTGTCTGAGCCCGCCCACGCCACCGACGCGGGTCCGCCGGCCAAGCCGGTCCCGCAGCCGACGCCCGAGACGCTGCCCTTCTGGGAAGGCTGCGCCCGGGGGGAGCTCTGGATCCAGTACTGCGCCCGCTGTGCGGCCCACTACTTCTACCCCCGCCCCGCCTGCCCGGGTTGTGGCGGGACGGAGACGGTGTCGTGGGCGCGGGCGAGCGGGGCGGCACGGTTGAGCACCTACGTGATCCAGCACGTGGCGGCGCCCGGGTACGAGGCGCCCTTCGTCATCGCGGTCGTCGAGCTGGAGGAGGGGGTCCGCATGATGACGAATCTCGTCGGCATCGCCGCCGACCCCTCGGTGATCGAGCTCGGCATGCCGCTCGTCGCCGGCTTCGAGGCCCGCGGCGACTACGCCGTGCCGGTCTTCCGGCCGGCGCAGCCATGACGGTCTCCGCCGCCATCGTCGGCGCCGACGAGTCGGACGAGGTCGGGCGCCAACCGGGCATCTCCGCCATCGAGCTCGCCGCCCAGGCGGTGCGCTCCGCCCTTGCCGACTGCGGGCTCGGCCTCGGCGATGTCGACGGGCTCGCCTCGGCCGAGCTGCCGGCCGTGGACCTGGCCGACTATGTGGGCGCCCGCCCCCGCTGGATCGACACGACGAGCGTCGGCGGGTGCTCCTACCTCACCCACGTACGTCACGCCGCCTCCGCCATCGGTGCCGGCCACTGCCGGACGGTCGTCATCGCCCATGGTGAGTCCGGCCGGTCCTGGGTCGGGCAGACGCCGTGGCGGCAGACCCCGGGCGGCACCGTCGAGCAGTTCGAGCAACCCTTCGGCACGATCGGCCCGCTCTCGACCTTCACGCTGCCGGCCCTCGCCTACATGCAGCGCTACGGGCTCACTCACGAACAGCTCGCCTCCGTGGCGGTGGCGCAGCGGAAGTGGTCGAGCCGCAACCCGCGGGCGCAGCGCCGCGAGCTCGTCACCGTCGAGGACGTGCTCGCCAGCCGGCTCATCGCCTACCCGTTCCACCTCCTCGAATGCTGCCTCGTGACCGACGGCGGGGGCGCCCTCGTCGTCGTCGCGCCGGAGCGGGCCGTCGACTTCCCGAAGCCTCCGGTCTACGTGCTCGGGACCGGTGAGGGCTACGAAGCCCCCACGGTGGCCCAGATGCGGGATCTGACGTACTCGGCCGCCTTCGAGACCTCGAGCCGGCAGGCCTTCGCCGAGGCCGGCCTCGGTCCCGCCGAGATCGACCACGTCATGGTCTACGACGCCTTTGCCCACCTGCCGATCTACGGGCTGGAGGCGTTGGGCTTCGTCGGGCGAGGCGAGGCGGGCGCCTTCATCGCCGAAGGCAACACGGAGCCGGGGGGACGGCTGCCGCTCAACACGAACGGCGGTGGGCTCTCCTACACCCACACCGGCATGTACGGGATGTTCGCCATCCAGGAGGCGGTCCGGCAGCTGCGGGGCGAGGCCGCAGCCCAGGTCGAGGGCGTCGAGACGAGCTTCGTGCAAGGCGTCGGGGGAGGAACCTTCACAGCAGCGAGCTCGCTCGTGCTCGCCGGCCGAATGAGCTGAGCGATCGGCCCAGGGCACATGGCGGCGTCCTGCCGCCTCATCAAGCAAAAGGAGAAACCCGATGCCCGACCCCCACGACCTCGTCGCCGTCGATCTCGACGGCGCCGTCGCCACCGTCACGATCACGCGTCCCGATCGCATGAACGCCCTCGACATCCACACCCTTCGTGCTCTCGACGCCGCCGTCGGACGCCTGCAGGTCGACCCCGCCATCCGGGCCGCCGTGCTGACGGGCACCGGGCGGGCCTTCTCCGCCGGCGCCGACGTGAAGGAATGGGCGGGGGAGGAGGAGCCGGACCCTGTCGCCGCCAGCGACGACTGGGTCTCGGTCTCGCACCGGCTCGTGTCGAGGCTCTATCGCCTCCCGAAGCCCACCGTGGCAGCCGTGAACGGCGTCGCCGTCGGGGCGGGCCTCGACCTGGCGCTCGCCTGTGACTTCCGCTTCGCCTCCGCCGCGGCGCGCTTCGGGTCCGTCTACATCCGCATCGGCTTCTGTCCGGACGCCGGCGCCTCCTTCCTGCTGCCCCGGATCGTCGGCGTCGAAAAGGCGAAGGAGCTGATCTACACGGGCCGCATCATCGACGCCGCCGAGGCGGAGCGCATCGGTCTCGTCGGCCGGGTGCTGCCACCAGACGACCTCATGGCGGAGGCGTCCGCCTTCGCCCATGAGCTCGCCTCCGGGCCGACGGTTGCCATCGGCCTCGCCAAGGAGAACATCCAGGACCTCTCGCTCGTCTCGATCGAAGCCGCCCTCAAAGCGGAGGACCGGGCCGGTCGACTCTGTGCCCTCACGGCCGACCACAAGGAGGGCTTGGCGGCCGTCAACGAGAAGCGCCAGCCGCACTTCGAAGGACGATGACCCCGCCGGGCGCCGGCGAGCCCGCCCTGCCCGCCGGCTCGGGCCGGCCGGTCCTGCCTCGCCCCGCCCAGCTCGACGCCCTCCTCACCCCTCGCCGCGTGGCCGTCGTCGGCGCCTCGGAGCGACCCGGCTGGGGACGCACCACCGTCGAGAACCTGCAGGCGATCGGCTTCGACGGAGACATCGTCGCCGTGAACCCCCGCTACGAAGCGGTGGGGGGCCACCCGTGCGTCCCCTCTCTCCGCCACGTCCCCGACGTCCCCGATGCCGTGGTCTTCGCCATCCCGGCCGCCCTCGTGCCCGACGGTATCGCTGAGGCCGTCGAGGTCGGGGTTCCGGCTGCGGTCGTCTACGCCAGCGGCTTCGGCGCCGCCGGCGAGGGCGAAGGCGGCGTCCCGGCCGAGGGCAGCCTGCTGCGCCGCCTCCAAGTCCTCTGTGACGGGCAGATCGCCGTGCTCGGGCCGAACTGCCTCGGGTCGATCAACTACGCGCGTCGGACCGCCCTCTACGGGATCTCGATGCCCGTCGCCCACGCCGGAGCCGACGCCGGCGTGGCGCTCGTGGCGCAGAGCGGCAACATGGCTCTTACGCTCGCCATGGCGAACCGAGGCGTGCCCTTCACCCACGTCGTCTCTTGTGGGAACCAGCTCGACGTGACGGCCGCCGAGCTCATGTCCGCCTTCCTCCGTGATCCCTCCGTGACCGTGCTGGCCGCCATCGTCGAGGGCGTCCCCGACGTGGCGATGTTCACGGGCGTGCTGGAGGAGGCGGCGGAGCGGGACGTCCCGGTGATCGTGCTCAAGATCGGGGAGTCGGAGCGGGGCAGGTCGGCCACGGTCGCCCATACCGGGACGATGTCGGGCTCCGGCGCCCTCTACCGGGGGCTCTTCCGCCGCTATGGCGTCATCCAGGTGGAGGATCTCGACGAACTGCTCGCCGCCGCCGCCCTCATGGCGGCGCCGCGACGTCCCGCCGGCGCCGGGGTGGCCGTCTTCGCCAGCTCCGGTGGGGAGTGTGGGCTCATCTCCGACCTCGCCGAGCCGCTCGGCCTGCACCTGCCAGACCTGCCCGGCAACGTCGCCGCCTCCCTCGCCGCGATGCTGCCGCCCTACGGCCGCGTCGCCAACCCGCTCGACATCACGGCGGGCGGCTGGGGCGACGCCGCCCTCTACAGCAAGGTCGTGTCGCTCCTGGCGACCGTCGACGGTGTCTCCACGATCGTCGCCGTGGCCGACGCGCCGACCCTCGAGAGGCCGGAAGCGGCCGAGGGCTTCTCCGGCATCATCGACGGCCTCGTCGGCGGGGCGCGGTTGCTCGCCCCGCGCGGCGCCGTCGTGGCCCTCCTCGCCACCGTCGGGGACGTCGCCAGGGCCGTTCCGCCGAGCCTGGCGAGCGGCGGCGTCGTGCCGCTCGTCAGCCTTCGTGCCGGCTTGTCGGCCCTCGCCAAGGCTGGGCACCGGGCCGCCTGGCAGGCACGTCGCGCCGACGACGCCCGTGTCGCCACGCTGCCGACGGCCGGTGCCGCCACGCTGAAGACCGCCGGTGAGGCCGTCGCGGCGCTCCTCGCCGCGGAGCCGTCGGGAGCAACGTCGGAGGATCTCGCCAAGACGGTGCTAGCGGCCTACGGCATCGCGACCCCGACTCGGCGCCTCGTCGCCGACGCTCCATCGGCCGTGGAGGCCGCCGCCGAGATCGGCTACCCAGTCGTGCTCAAGCTGGCGGCGCCCGGTCTCGTGCACAAGACCGACGTGGGCGGCGTCGCCCTCGGGCTTCGGGAGCCGGCCGACGTGGCGGCCGCCGCCCATCGGCTGCTCGGCCTCCCCGACGCCGTCGCCGGGAGCCGATTGCTCGTCGAGCGCCACGTGGCCGGTGGCATCGAGGTGATCGTGGGTGGACGCCGCCACGAGACCTTCGGTCCTGTCGTGATGGTCGGGCTCGGGGGAGTGATGGCGGAGGCGGTCTCGGACGTCTCGCACCGCCCGGCTCCCGTTTCGTTGGCGGAGGCCTTGGAGATGGCGCGCGAGCTCCGTTTCTCCCGGCTTCTGGATGGGTTCCGGGGCTCCGCAGGCCTGGACCGGGAGCCGCTGGCGTCGGTGGTCGTGGCCGTCTCGCACCTGTTGGCGAGGTACGGGCGGGTCGCCGAGATCGACCTCAATCCGGTCGTCGCCGATGGCGCCGGCGGGGTCGTCGCCCTGGATGCTGTCGTCGTCTTGACGGACTGACCGGTGGCCGCCGCGGCGGTTCCCGCTCGGCCCGGGTTCCTCCACCAGCACCGGTGGGCGCAGGCCGGCACCTTGGTTGCGGGTCGTCGGCTTCAGGCGGAGTGGGGGCTCCTGCTCGCCGTGTGCGACGGGCCGCTCACGCCGGACGACCGCTTGGCGCGGTGTTCGATGAAGCGGAGGATCTCGATGTGCTTCTCGGTGTCGGAGAGCATGAGACGAACGAGGAGTGCCCACAGTGTCGTCTCCTCCACGTCTTGCAGCTCCTTGAGGAGATGGCGAAGCTGCCGGGCGTCCTCACGCTCGAACTTGAGGAAGCGCTTGGTCGTCGCCAGCAGCTTGTCCCGGTCCTCGATCTTCCCGAGCCACGGGATGGTCGGCTCCTCTGACGGGTCCAGGAGCGCTCCGACCGACTGGGCCAGCTCGCTGAACCAGTGGTGGTGCCGTTGCTCGTCCTCGAGGATCAGCCCGATGAGGAAGCCGATGTCACCTGCCCCGGCCGACTGCAGCAGCCCGCGGTAGTCGTCCTCGAGCTCCGCCTCGGAGTGCACGTGTCCTTCGAGGATCTGCAGGAGCGTGCGCTCCCAGGTGTCGTGGTTGTCGTTGGCCATGGTGACTCCTTTTGTGTCGTCTTGGTTGGGTCGTCTCGGCTGCGTCGTCTCGGTTGCGTCCTGTCGGCTGGGTCCTGTGGCGCCGGCGATCTCGGGGCCCGAGCGGCTCAGGCCGTCCCGGAGGGGGCGCCGGAGACGGCCGCCGCCCGCTCGAGGATCGTCACGATGCCCGTGTTGCCGTCGACGCGGAGGCGGTCTCCGGTATGGACGACTTGCGTGCCCACCCCGGAGGCGACGACGGCCGGCAGGCCGTACTCTCGCGAGATGATGGCGGCGTGCGACATGATGCCCCCGCCGTCCGACACGGCAGCGGCGATGCGGGCGAAGACGATCGACCAGCTCGGCGCCGTGATGGGGCACACGAGGATCTCACCGTCGACGAGCGAGTCCAGCTCCTCCACGCGTGACACGACCCGCGCCACGCCTTCGACGACGCCGGGGGAGGCCGCCACGCCCTGGAACGAGTTGGTGTCGGCGCCTTGGCTCTCGGCGTCCAGCCAGCGCTTGACCGTCTCGGTGTTGATACCCCAGAAGATGACCGAGATGGGGTCGGTGATGACCTCCGGCGGCGTCCCGAGGGCCGAGGGCGGCTTCCAGGTCTCGAGGGCGGCGTAGATCTCGCGCCGGCGTTTGACCAACTCCGGCCACGTCTTCTCCCCCCGCGTCGGCGTCTCGAGCGCCCAGCGCGCCTCGGCTTCGTAGAGCAGGGAGTACACCTCGTAGCGGTGCAGGAAGAAGATGTCGTCGTCCTCTTCGAGCATGCCCATCGCCACCATGGCCGATCCCAGCTCCCTCACCTTGTTGAAGAAGGTGGTGTGGTGCCAGTGCTCGACGTAGAAGTTGTGGTTCTCCACGAGCGGGAACACCTGGCGTGAGAGAGCGAGCAGGCTGTCGAAGTGGGCAGCCTCGTCGTCATCGAGAAGCTGCCGATAGCCGTCGGCCAGGCGCTCACGTTCCTGCCGCAAGCGGTCGAGCGGCCGTTCCAGGTTCTCCCCACGCTGCACCCGCCGGACATAGTCCCGCAGGGCGGAGAAGGGCGGGGTCATGTCGTCGATCCAGGCCCGGTTGGCATGGCAGTACCCGGCCCCCGTGGAGTAGAAGAACCAGGGGTCTTTGACGGCCTCGAGCTCCTCCAGCCACTGCCTGCCGGCGTCGGACTCGCTCAGCCGCGCGATGACCTCGTCGGGTCCGCCCGTGCCCTCGAAGGCCGAGCTGACACCGAGCTCGACGGCGCGTGCGGCGAGCCTGCGCAGCTCCCCGTCGGGGCGGTAGAGGATGACGTCGATGCCCGCCACCATGCGGGCGGCGAGGTCGTCCGTAATGGCCGGAAACTTCTCTTTGCAGTACTCGACGAACGTGAGGTAGGCGCCATATGCGAGCACGAGAAGCTCGAAATGGTAGTAGGCCACCTCGTGCATGTTCTCGAGGAGACGGCTGTAGTTGCTGAGGAGGTCAAATGCCGTCGTGGTACCGCGGTGAATCAAGACGGTATCCAGGGGTTCTACGTCGGCGAGCGGCTGGAACGACATCGCCCTCAATCTCTCAATGGCATCGGTGACCTTTGCGACCCAATTGTCGTAGATCTCGTCCCAGTTCTCGAAGTAATGGCCTGCCCTCTCCAGGAAGATCGGCTCCCGGCGGGCGGTCTCGGCGGCATCCTCGATCGAGTTGGGGCTCACGTAGAGATAGCCGTTGACGAGCCGGTGCTCGATGCCGAGCGCCGTGGGAATCTGCCAGACGCGTGTTGTGTACTGGTTGAGGGAGACGAGCCAGCTCTCCGGCATCATGAGGTCGAATGGGTAGACGGGTTCGGGGTTGTGCATCCCGTCGAAGAACCAGAGCTTGCCCTCGTCGCGCTCCCGTGCCTCCTCGCCGAACAACAGGTACGACGGGTACATCGACTCCCAGCCCTCAGCTCCGGGCGGGGCTTCGATTTCGTACGGGTTGGTGAACGATGGCCGTTCCGCCACATGTGCCTCCTGGCGTCGTGCCGTCACAGGTAGATCCGGACACCCAGACAGAGCCCGAAGCGTTGACGGCGGAAGACGTGATAATACCCTGGACGCCCCGCGGCGGGCAAACGACACGAGCCGGACATGACCTCGGACCCTTGGGCACGATTGAGCCGAGGTTAGGTACCTTCCTGATAGGCTCTTGATCGCCCACATTCGGAACGACAGCAACGAGAGCTCAGTGGAGGAGCGAAGCGCGATGGCGAGCGTAGGCATCATCGAGCAGCTGACTGACACACTGCGCGTCGTCGGCACGACCGTCCCGAGGAAGGAGGACGGCCGGCTGCTGAAGGGCGCCGGTCGCTTCACGGCCGACGTCGACCCTTCGAACGTGGCGGAGATGGCAGTCGGGCGCTGCCCCTTCCCCCACGCCAGGATCGCGGGCATCGATACCTCGGCGGCCGAGCGGGCCGAGGGCGTGCTCGAGGTGTTGACGGGCATGGACGTCGCCGCCCGCACGGGGACCATCGGCATCCTCCGCCCCGTCCCCGGGGCGCCCCCCATCCCGCATTTCGCCCTCGCCCAGGACGTCGCCGTCTACGAGGGCCAGCCCGTCTTCACCGTGGTGGCGAAGAGCCGGCATCTCGCCGAGGATGCCGTCGAGCTCGTGGACGTCGAGTACGAGCCGTTGCCGCACGTGTCCGACGTCGCCGCCGCCATGGCCGCGGGCGCCCCCGTCCTGCAGCCGTCCGTCCTCGACTCGAACCTGCTCGTTCGCAATCCGGAAGGTGCGGGCGACGTGCCGGCGCGCTTCGCCGAGGCGGACGTGGTCGTCGAGGCTCGCTTCTACGTCAACCGCGTGACGGCGCTCCCGATGGAGCCGCGGGCGGTGCTGGCGTGTTGGCAGCCCGGCGCCTGCGAGCTCACGGTCTACACCTCGACGCAGTCGCTGCACCTCGTTCGCAAGCAGCTCGCCGAGACGCTCCGCCTCGAGGAGAGCGATGTCCGTGTCATCGCCACCGACGTCGGCGGGGGTTTCGGCCTGAAGATCGGCGCCTACCCGGAGGACATCCTCGCCAGCCTGCACTCCATGTCGCTCAACCGCCCGGTCCGCTACGTCGAAGACCGCAACGAGCACTTCCGGGCGTCGACGCATGCCCGCGAGTCCGTGCACGACTACGCCATCGCGGCGCGCGCCGACGGTCACATCCTCGCCATGAGGGACGTCTACACGAACGACCTCGGCGGGCTGAACTCGCCGGTCGGCTCGTCACAGCTGTCGACCGTGGTGTTCTCCGGCCCGTACAAGATCGCCGACGGCGCCGTCGAGCGCAGCATCGTCGTCACGAACAAGACACCGATCGGCGCCTACCGGGGCTATGGCCAGCCCGAGGTGAACTTCGCCTACGAGCGGCTCATGGACCAGCTGGCGCGCCGGCTCGGCATGGACCCCGTCGAGCTGCGGGCGCGCAACATGGTGAAGCCGGACGAGTTCCCCTTCGTCAACCCGGTCGGGGCCGTCTACGACAGCGGCGACTACGAGACCTGCCTGCGCATGGCGGCCGAGGCCGTCGGCTGGTCGCAGCACCGCCACCACCGTGTCGTGTCGGCCGACGGGCGGCGGAAGGGGATCGGCTTCTCCTCCTACGTCGAGCGGACGGGCTACGCCGGCGCCCGCTTCCTCGCCGCCCGCGGGTCCGACTTCGGGGCCCACGAGTCGGTGACCATCCGCGGCAACCGTTCCGGCACCCTCGACCTCTACACGGGGGTGTCGAGCATGGGGCAGGGGAGCGAGACGGTCTTCGCCCAGCTGTGTGCCGAGTTCTTCGGCTGCGACTATGAGGACGTCAAGGTGCACGCCGGCGACACGGCCTCCTCCCCCCTCAACACCGGCGCCTTCGCCTCCCGCACGGTCATCGCCGCCGCCGGGGCCATCCGCGAGGCCTGCGATGCCTTGAAGGACAAGACGCTGCGCATCGCCGCCCACGTCCTCGAGACGGGGGGGACCGACATGCTCGAGATCGTCGGCCGCACGGTGCGGCACCGCGACGACCCGGCCACGTCGGTTCCGCTCGCCGGCATCTTCAACCGGGCGATCCTCGGCCAGGGCCTGCCGCCGGGGGAGTCACCAGGCATCGACGTCACGTCCTACGCCGACCCGCTAGCGGCCGCCTACTCGTTCGGCACGGCGGCCGCCGTCGTGTCCGTCGATGCCGAGACCGGTGAGTTCGACATCGAGCGCCTCGTCATGGCGCACGACTGCGGCACGCCCCTCAACCCGAAGCTGATCGACGGGCAGGTCCGCGGCGGGCTGGCACAGGGCCTCGGGCAGGCGCTCGGGGAGGAGCTCGTCTACGACGAGGAGACGGGACAGCTCGTGAACGGCACGATGATGGACTACTTCGCCCCGCTCTTGCCGGATCTTCCTCCCATCGAGCTGCTCCACACGCAGGTGCGCTCGCCGGTGACGGCCCTCGGTGTGCGCGGCGCCGGCGAGGTGGGGACCATTCCCGTGGCGGCCGCCGTCGCCAACGCCATCTGCGATGCCCTCGAGGAGCTCGGAGTGGAGATCGACCGGCTGCCCATCACGCCCGAGGTGGTGTGGCGATCCATCCACGGAACGCTCCCCTCGCGCCTCGTCGGGGCCTGACACACGGGCGCTGGCTACAAGGAGATCCGCCATGTCCGCATTCCCGCTCCTTCCCACCGGTCTCGTCGGCAGCTACCCCCAGCCCGAGTGGCTCATCGACCGGGCGAGGCTGGCCGACCGGCTGCCTCCGAGAATCCGTGCGAAGGAGCTGTGGCGGATCCCCGACGACCTCCTCGCCCAGGCACAGGAGGACGCCACCGTGCTGGCGATCCGGGCGCAGGAGGCAGCAGGTCTCGACATCCTGACTGACGGCGAGATCCGTCGCGAGAGCTACTCGAACCACTTCGCCACCGCCCTCGAGGGCGTCGACATCGACAACCCGGGCACGGCGATCGACCGCAGCGGTGCCCCCAACCCGGTCCCGCGCATCGCCGGCCCGATCGGCCGCCCGCGCCCGATCGAGGTGGGCGACCTCGAGTTCCTTTGCGCCCACACCGCTCACCCCGTGAAGATGACGGTGCCCGGGCCTTTCACGATGTCGCAGCAGGCGCAGAACGAGTACTACGCGGACGCCGAGTCGGCCGCCATGGCCTACGCCGCGGTCGTGAACGCCGAGATCCGCGACCTCTTCGCCGCCGGGGCCGACGTCGTCCAGGTCGACGAGCCGTACATGCAGGCCCGACCGGAGGCGGCACGCGCCTACGGCCTGGCCGCCCTCAACGCCGCCCTCGACGGCGTGACCGGCACGACAGCGGTGCACATCTGCTTCGGGTATGCCGCCATCATCCACGATCGCCCCTCCGGCTACTCGTTTCTGCCCGAGCTGGCGGCCTGCCCGGTGAAGCAGGTCTCGATCGAGACGGCCCAGTCCAACCTGGATCTCGGCGTCCTCAGCGAGCTGTCGGACAAGACGATCATCCTCGGCGTCATCGACCTGTCGACGCCGGAGGTGGAGTCGCCCGACGTCGTAGCGCAACGGGTGCGCCGTGCCTTCGACCGTGTGCCGCCCGAGCGGATCGTCGTCTCGACCGACTGTGGGATGAAGTACCTCCCCCGCCCGTCGGCCGAGGGCAAGATGCGATCCCTCAGCGCGGCGGCGGCGATGCTGCGCGCCGAGCTCGCGCTGACCGAGAGACCGCCGCCGAGGCGGGAGGCCTGCCAGAGGGAAGCGTCAGGCGACTGCCACGAGATCGTCGAGCGTCGCCATCGCCTCGGCCAGCAAGGGCGCCACGAGTCGAGGCGCTTGCTCGCCGCGCACCCGGTCCGCCATGTACTGGTACTTGGCGCGGGCTTGCTCGACGCCGCACTCCCCCGACGTGACCCAATGGCGCACCACCGTCTGCAGCGTCTCGAGAAACGAGAGCGAGTCGGCCGCCTGCACGCTGTCGGCACCGTTCAGGCCCCCGAACTCGTGCAGCGTGATGAGGCGCCGCAGCTCGCCGAGGTCGACCTCGGCGGCTACGGCACCCTGCTCCCCGAGCCATCGTTCCACCATGTCGGCGGAGCGGGAGGCGTGCGCGTACAGGTAGTCGGGGTTGTCCCACCGGCAGGTGGCCTTGTCGGCGACCGGGCCGCCGGGGAACATGCGCTCGATGTCGTGGGTGACGACGGCGAGGCGCATCTCGAGGGAGGCCTCCGGGTCGAGCCGCACGATCCAGTCGCGGGCTCGCACGAGGTGCCACGCCTGGCTGTACGGCTCGATCCAGGCGATGGCGCGCGCTTCCAGCTCGGTGCCGGCGGGGACGGAGGGGGCTTCCGCGCTCATGGGACGATCGTGTGGATTCGTCAGCTTTCGGGTCCTTCCAGCTTTGACACGAATGTCTTGATCTCGCTCGCCGTCTGCTCAGGGTTGTCCCAGGGAACCATGTGGCCGGCGCCGCTGATGGAAACGACGCCCGCCCGCGGGTTCACGGCGGCGATCTCGGCGGCGTCGTCGGCGTTGACGACGGGGCTCTCGTCGCCGAAGAGCAGGAGGGCCGGCGGCTCCACCTCGGCCCACACGGGAGGAAACGCCTCCAAGTGGAACCAGCTATAGCTCTCGATGACGGCCAGCTCGTCGCACGAGCCGAGCGACTCACCTCGTGTCCGGACCTGCTCGTCGTCCCAGGTCGGGTAGCCGGCGCGTGCCTCGGCGACACCCCGTCCGGCCCGGGCGCCCTGGATGCCGGAGACGAAGCGGTCGAGGCCCGTCGGGTAGGGCCGCCGGCCGGGACCGGACATGGGAGGGTCGATGGCGACGACCCCGCTGGAGGAGCCGGGCCAGAGCGCCCGGGCGGCCGCCACGACGCGGGCACCGAGGGAGTGCCCGGCGAGGACCGGCCGCTCGAGGCTCTGGTCGCTGATGAGCGCCAGCACGTCGTTGGCGTAGTCGCCCGCCCGGTGCCTCCCGTAGCCTGCCCGCTCCGAGAGACCGCGTCCGCGCATGTCGAGGACGAAGACGTCCCCGCCGAAGCCGGCCCAGCGACGTGCCGCGAAGGCGAAGGCAGACGCCGGGGTCGTGATGCCCGGGACCACCACGATCGGGCGTCCTCCGCTGCCTTCGTGACGGGTCGCGTGCATCCGCAACCCGTCCGAGGTGAAGAAGAGCGACCGGGGAGGCGACGTCATGAGGTGGCCGTCGCCTCCTGGGCGGGTGCGGGCACGACCTCCCTGCCGGCGGCCGAGCTCCACACGAGGCTCAGCACGAGGTACACGACCCCGCCGGTGATGGCAGCCATCAGCCACGAGATGTCGACGCCCTTCACGGAGTTCACGAGGGGGCCGATGAACAAGGAATTGGCGGAGAACATGAGGCCGAGCGCCACGCCGGCACCCCAGGCGATCATGGCCCGCCAGTTGATGCCGGCCGTGTACCAGTAGCGGCCCCTGGCACCCGGGATGGCGAAGGCGTGCAGGTCGACCGACTCGTAGCTGCCGCGGGACATCAGGTAGTGCACGCCGACGATGACCATCCAGGGTGTCGCCGTCACGACCATGATGGTCACAAAGGCCGTCAGGTTCGTGAGGAAGTTCGTCGCCACCGTGAACAAGTACGTGAGGCCGAAGGCGACCGCACTCAACCCGACGGCGATCTGCCAGCGCTTGAGGCGGAGGACGAACGGCCACGATCCCATGTCGAGGGCGGCGTTGTAGATCGACATGCTGGCACTGGCGATGTTGGAGGCGAGGCCGAGGATCAAGAGCATCGGGAGCAGGAACCAGCCGGGGGCGGCCGCCGTGATGCCGCCCACGAAGTTGGTGGCGGCCTCCCCGACGAAGGCGGTGGCGGCGAAGGCGGCGGCGAGCATGGCGATCCAGCACCCGAGGAAGATCCCGAAGTAGCCGTACACCGTCACGACCTTGGTGTTCGACCTCGACGGCAGGTAGCGGGCGTAGTCGCCCACGAAGGGGCCCCACGAGATCGGCAGCGACGCCGACGTCGTCGCGGCGATGAACCACGTCGGCCAGAAGCTGCCGAGCAGGTAGTTGCCACCGTGCACGGCGTGGAATTTGCCGGCGAAAGCGCCGAAGAGCACGACGGCCGTGATGATCGACAAGATCGTGACGATCCGCACCGAGCGCTCGAGGGTGCGATGCCCGAGCACGGCGGCGATGCAGGAGAGCACGAGCACGACTGCCATGGCGAGCGAGAGCGCACCGAACCCGGTCGGCGTTCCCCACCAGCGGTTGAACGTGCTGATGATCGCCTCACCGGCCGTGTAGACGAGGAGCACGAAGAAACCCATGGCGATGAACCACGTGATCCCCGAACCCAGCAGGCGGCCGCGGACTCCGAAGGCGCCCCCGCTCGAGACCTGTGTGTTCGTGCCCGTCTTGGGGCTCACCGGCACGACGGCGAGGAAGATGAGCGACCCGACGGCGCAGCCGATCGTGATGGCGGCGAACGCCGACCACCACGACAGTCCGAAACCGATCGCCAACGCGCCGAACAGCATGTTCCCGTAGCCGAACTGCGGCCCGAAGAACACGGTGAACAGCTCGTGGTTCCGGGAATGTCGTTCGACCTCCGGGATCATGTCGATCCCGCGGGTCTCGATGTTGCCGAAATTGTCCTTTCCCTGCCCGGGCGCAATGGCTGCGCCGGCTTCAAGGTTCTCCATAGTCCCCCTCCTTGTGCTCTGCCGTGAATGTTCTGCGATGGCCGCTGGTCGTCAGCTACGCGGCCGCATCTCCGGAATGACGATGTCCCCCCGTTCGATGACCTGCCGGTCGTCGAGGTACAGCGAATAACCGTGCACCGGGATGTCGAGGTGGCACGGCGATGCGTTCGTGCCACCCAGCTCCTGGTTCGGACCCGTCGCGAACAGGACGTTGCCATAGAACGAGCGGCCCTCCTGGCCGATGCCACGGGTGTCCATCATCGGGCCCGACCAGAGCGCCTTCTCGTTCAGCCCCCAGCCGATGTGGCTGATGGCGAAGCCGTCTGGGTCCTTGAATTGCTCCATGTACTCCCGCATGAGCTCGGCGTCGAGCTCACCGGAGATCTCGGTGATGCGCCCTTCCTCGACACGCAGGTGGATCGGCGTGCGCACGTAGGACTTGAAGGGGTAGATGATGCTCCCGGGGGCCAGCACCATCGTCCCGTCCACGCCGTCGTCGTGGGCGCCGGTGAAGAGGAACCCGGACGGCCAGTGGTCCCAACGACCGGGCTCGTCCGTGTAGCCGTACTCGGTGATGACCGGATAGCGCCCGAGTCGATACGTCAGGTTCGTGCCGTTCTCGTGCTCGATGCGGAGGCTCTGGGCCGCCGTCAGCAGCTCGCCGGCGAACTCGACCCGCTCGCGCAGCGCCCGGTCGGGCAGCAGCCGGGCGAGAACGTCGACCGGCTCGACGGCGAGGAGGATCCGCGTGCCGGAGGCCTGGATCTCGAGCTGCTCCTTCGAGAAGAGCATGAACACGAGGTCGATGACGAGGTCGGCTTCCTTGAGCGCCGCCATGGCTGGGGCATGGCCCGTGAGCGGCGTCGTGCCGACCTCCCAGGTCGCTGCGCCCTTGCCCCGCTTGGAGGGCACCCTCACGTGGTAGGGGAGGGCGCCGAGCTCCTTGGCGGCCTGCAGGAAGGCGCCGGCATGGCCCTTGAGCTCGTCGGCCGAGTCCGCGCTGAGGATCGCCACCGCTTCACCCTCGTGGACGCCGCACAGTTGCAGTTCCTCACGGCAGACGTTGACGAAGTCGTAGTTCATGTCACTCCTTCTCGATGCAGGCGGCCTCGATCGAGGCCAGGATGTCCAGGAACGCCAGGTCGTCGAAGGCGGTGCTCACCGCTTGCACCCCGACGGGCAGCCCGTCGGCGCGGCGGACGGCCGGCACGTTCGAGGCCGGAAGTCCGAGCAGCGTCCAGGGTCGGCACATGACCGGATCGCCCGTGGCGGCGAGGCCGACCGGCGCGACGCCGAGAGCGCTCGGAGCGAGGATGACGTCGACCGTCTCCGACAGCGCCTGCAGGGTGCCGAGCGCCGTCGAGGCGGCCTCCTTCGCCGCCAGGTAGCCGGTCGCCGGGATCTCATCCCCGTCGGACACGATGCGGCGGGCCTTCTCGGAGATCAGCTCGACGCGGTCTCCGAGGACCGCCCGCATGTTCTTCGCCACCTCGACCGCCATCACGGTCGTGTGCTGCTCTGGCAGCCGTCGCCACTCGTCGGGCATCTGCATCTCGACGACCGTCCAGCCGGCATCGCTCAGGCGTGCCGACACCCGGTCGAGTGCCGAGAGGACGTCTCCGTCCACCTCCCCCCATTCAGTCGCCCGCAGCACGGCCGCGTACGGCGTGGCGGGACGGGACGGAGGCGCCGGCGACGCGCCGGCCGTGCGGAGGACTTGGTAGAGGAGGCGCAGATCCGCCGCCCGGCGCGCGAAGAGCCCAAGGGTGTCGAGGGACTCGGCGAGAAGCCAGACACCCTTCGTCGAGGTCCACCCTCTCGTCGGCTTGAAGCCGTAGACGCCGCAGTAGGCACCTGGGCGTACGACGGAGCCGGCCGTCTGGGTCCCGAGGGCGATCGACACCATCCCGGCCGCCACGGCGGCTGCCGAACCGCTCGAGGAGCCGCCCGGCGTGCGCTCGAGGTCGTGAGGGTTGCGGGTCCGAGTCGGCTCGAACATGGCGAACTCGGTCGACTCGGTCTTCCCGAGGACGATCGCCCCCGCCGCTCGCAGGTGAGCCACCACGTCGGCATCGGTCGCCGGCTGGTGGTCCGAGAACAGCGCGGAGCCGTAGGCGGTCGGCGAGTCCGCCGTGTCGATGACGTCCTTCACGCCGACGGTCACGCCGCCGAGCCGCTGTGCCGTTCCGGCGTCGAGCTCCTTGGCGGCCTGCTCGACGGCGGCCTCGTCCACGCTCCGGAAGGCCAGGATCTCCCCGTCGGCGTCCCTCACCCGCCGCAGGGCTGCGGCGGCCACCTCGGACACGGTTCGGGCGCCCGTGGCGACGTCCCGGACGGCCTCCACGGCGGAGGCGTCGCCGGCGGAGGCGAGAAGCCGGGACGAGCTCAACGGGAAGCACCCGTCTGGTCTCGACCCGCCAACCGCCCGAGGACGACGTCGATGGGGTTGTGCACCCGCCCGTTCTGGGCGACGACGACGCCGGCGTTGGCGTGCTTCGGATCCACCGTGATGGGTCGGACCTGCAGGACGAAGAGCTCCTCGGCGGCGCCCGTGCCGACCGTGCGGCCGATCGCCCACTCGATGTCGAGGCCGCGTCCGATCTGCTGCTCGAGATCGCGTCCGACCTGGACGAGCGCCTCGATCTCCTCGTCGCTGATGGACCAGGCGCTGCGACGATCCTCGTCGACGGGCCGCGTCTCCACGGAGCGGCCGTCGGGGGTGAGGTCGTGCTCCGTCGCCTTCGAGCCGAGCATGCGCTCGTGCACGTGGCCGGTGATCTTGTTCACCTCGAAGAGGTCCGGGGTCACCTCGCCGCCGACGACCGCCTCGCCGAGGCCGTAGCTGGACTCGACGACGACGAGCGAGCGGTCGCCCGTGCGGGGGTGCCGGGTGAACATGACACCCGAGGCGCGGGCGCTCACGAGCTCCTGCACGACGACGGCGACACCCTCGTCGTCGCTCGCGATGCTGCGGTGCGCCCGGTAGGAGTCGACATGGGGTTCGAAGGCCGACAGGAAGCAGCGCTCGACCTCCCGGAGCACCTCGTCGGCACCGGTGGCCCCGAGGAAGGTGCGGAACTGGCCGGCGCAGCTCGCCTCCGTGGAGTCCTCGATGGTGGCGCTCGATCGCACCGCCACGGTGAGCTCCGAGGTGCCCTGCGCCTCGCAGAGCCCCCGGTAGGCGCTGACGATCTCCTCGGCGATGGCGGCCGGCATCGATCCGTCGAGGTCGGGCGAGAGGGCCCCGACGTACTCGAGGTAGGCGTCGGCCGAGACGACGAACGAGCTCGGCACTCGCTGGCCGGCCCGGATGAGGCGCCCGAGGCCGATGGCCTTCCCGCCGACGCGCGTGATGTCGGCCGGGTGGCACTCGGCGGTGGCGACGACGTATCCGGTTGGCACGAAGACCTCACGTTCCTGCAGGTCCTCATCACGCGGTGCCTGCATGTATCGAGCATGGCGAGCTGCCGCCTGCCTCGGCTCAGTCACGATCCTCCCTCAGGATCGGGCGAATTGGAAGAGAAGTGTTCCGACAGGCGGAACGGGTGCCCGCCAGCTGGGACCGGAGTCGTCGCCAGCCCCTCACCGGTAGTCGGACCCGTTCCACCAGACGGCCTCGATGTTGGCCAGCTGGTTGGCGGCGGCCTGCACGCGTCGAGCCGTCACGGCGAGGTTGTCCCCCGTCAGGCGGGACACCGACCCGGCCACCGAGATGGCCGCCCGCGCCGTCCTTGTGTGGTCGAGCACGGGCGCCGCCACGGAGGCGAGGCCGAGCTTGCTCTCCTCGATCGAGTAGGCGTAGCCGCGCTCTCGGGTCTCGCCCAGGCATCTCAGGAACTGGGCCTTCGTCCGGATCGTGCGCGTCGTCCTCACCTCGAAGCCGACGGCGATGGCGGCCTGGGCCACCTCGTCGTTGAAGGCGGCAACGGCCTTGCCCGAGGACGTCAGGTGGATGAGGCCGACACGCGAGACGCGAGATGAGAAACGGACACCCGTGTAGCTCTCCAGCCGCTCGACATAGAACATGTGGCCGCCCTCCGGCACGGAGACGTGGACCGTCTCGCCGGTCTGGGCTCGCAGCGACTCGAGGAGGGGGAGGGCTTTGTCTCGCAGCTGCGACCTGCTGGCGACGAGCTCGCCCAGCTTGTGGATGCGGAGGCCGAGCCGGTAGCACTTCGTCTCGGGCACCTTCTGCACGTATCCCTTCGTGCACAGCGTCGTCACCATGCGATGGGCGGTCGACTTGGCGATCCCGAGCCGCCGTCCGATCGCCGCCACTCCGAGCTCCGGCTCGCTGGCGAGGAGGTCCAGCAGGTCGAGGGCAGTGGCGACGGCGTGGATCGACTCCGTCTCGGGGGCGATGGCGCCGGCACCGAGGGGCGCGGCGCCGGTCAGTGCCCGGCTCATCGCGGGAGTCGCCCTGCCAGACGCTGCAGCGCCAGCTCGCCGGCCCAGTGCACGTGGGCCCGCATCAACGCGGCAGCCCGGCTCGAGCGGCGGCGTGCCAGCTCGCCGGTGATCGCCCTGTGCTGGCGCTCGGCTTCGGTCATGTCCTCGCCTGTGTAGGCGATCGTGGAACGGTAGGCCTCCGGGATGGCCGAGACCTGCCGCACGAGTGCCGCCAAGCGCCCGTTGCCCGAGGCGTCGGCGATCCGGTAGTGGAACTCCGTGTCGGCCGACAGCTGGTCGCCCGGGCTGGCGTCGTGCAACCCCCCCAGCTGGTCGCACGCCTTCTCGAGGAGCGCCACGATCTGGGGGGTCATGGATTTGGCAGCGAGGCTTGTCGCTTCGCCTTCGAGGACACCGCGCACGTGGTACACCTCGGCCACGTCCTCCAGCGTGAGCTCGAGCACCGTGGCGCCCCGGTTCGGTGTCAGCTCGACGAGTCCCGTGGCGCTGAGCTGGATGAGGGCCTCTCGGATGGGCGTCCTGCTCACCTCGTAGAGGGCGGCCAGGCTCTCCTCGCGGAGGCGGGCGCCGAGGGGCAGCTCGCCGGCGAGGATGGCCCGGCCGATGCGGCGCGCCACGAGGTCTGCGGTGCGCTCACCGCGCAGCGCCGGCTTCGTCACCCCTATCCTCCCTCCCTCGACAGGGCATTGTATTCCTGTATACAATCCGCCGCCAGAGGAAGTGCTGCGCCCATGAAACCCTCCCAATTCGGTTACCACCGGGCGTCCTCCGTCGAGGAGGCCGTCCGCCTGCTCGAGGCCTACGAGGGTTCCGCGCGCCTCCTCGCCGGGGGTCAGAGCCTTGCCCCCATGCTCAACATGCGGCTCGTACGACCGGACGCCCTCGTCGACATCAACCGGCTCGGCGAGCTGTCCGGTGTGGAGGCCGCCGGGGACGCCACCATCCTCGGGGCGCTCGTCCGCTACTCGACGATCGAGACGTCGCCCGTGGTGGCCGAGCGCCTCCCGCTCCTTCGCGAGGTCGTGACGCACGTGGGCGACCGCCAGGTCCGCAACCGGGGAACGATCGGCGGCAGCCTCTGCCAGGGTGACCCGACCGGTGAGCTGCCGCTGGCGAGCCTCCTGCTCGACGCCGTCGTGTCCGTCACCGGCCCGGCCGGCTCCCGGTCCATACCTCTCGGCGAGCTCTACGTCGGCTCCTACGCGACGGCCCTCGAGCCGAGCGAGGTTCTCACGAGCGTCCGTTTCCCGCCGAGCCCGCCCCATCACGCCTTCGCGGAGATGTGCCGGCGGCACAACGACTTCGCTGTGGTCAGCGTGGCCTGCGCCGGGACGCGGGACGCCTCCGGCACCTGGAGCGACGTTCGCATCGGTCTCGGCGGCGTCGCCGACACCCCCGTGCGGGCCACCTCGGCAGAGGCTGCGCTCATCGGCACCGTCCTCGACGACAGCGACCTCGAGCGGGCGGGCGAGCTGAGCCTCGAGGTCGTCGACGCGCCGAACGACATCAGGGCGACGGCGGAGTACCGGCACCATCTCGTTCCCGTCTACGTTCGGCGGGTCCTCGCCGCCCTGCGTGCCTCGGCGGCCGGCGAGGCTGGCATCGACGGAAAGGACCTGGCATGAAGCTGCACGAAGAGTTCGACGTCGACCAGCCGCCCGAGGCGATCTGGTCGTTCTTCGAGCAGCCGGAGAGGGTGTCGGGCTGCATGCCCGGCGTCGAGAGCGTCGAGGTGATCGACGAGGACAACGTCAACGTGCGGGCGACGCAGAGCATCGGGCCCATGAACGCCACCTTCGACGCCAAGGTCACCGTCCTCGAGCGAGTCCCGAACGAGATGATCCGCTTCCAGGCGATCGGCAAGAGCGTACGGGGGGCAGCGGGCAACCTCCGCAGCCTCAACGAGGTTCGGCTCGTCCCCTCGAACGGTGCCACGACGGTCGTCGTGGACGGCGAGGTCGTCCTCGCCGGGGCCCTCGGGAGCGTCGGTCAGAAGGTCGTCGCCAAGCAGGCGAGCCGCGTCACCGCCGAGTTCGCCCGTAACCTCGAGCGTTCCCTTCGGGGGGAGGACGTGGCGGCACCGGCAGTGGCCTCCCGTGCGGGCGAGCCAGCCGGCGCCGCTCCCGGCCGGGTCGGTTCCGGCCCGGTCGTCTCGCTGGGTGCCGCACAGGACCCGTGGGCCCGTCTCTCGGCTGCCCTCAGCGTCGTCTCGGCCCTCCTCTCGATCGTGGCGATCGTCCGGTCGCTCCGCCGTGGCAGGGGAGCGCACACCGCCTTGCTCGTGGGGGACTCGGGCAAGGCCGGGCGCCGATGAGCAGCGACCTCGGGCTCTCGGAGCCGAGCGTCGTCGTCTCCTGTGAGGTGAACGGCCGACGTGTCACCGAGCAGGTGCCGACTCGCCTGCACGTCGCCGACTTCCTGCGCCAGCGAGTCGGCCTCACTGGCACCCACGTCGGCTGCGAGCAAGGCGTCTGCGGGATGTGCACGGTGATCGTGGACGGCCAGGCCGTGAAGTCCTGCCTCATGTTCGCCGCCCAGCTCGAGGGGAGCACCGTCGAGACGGTCGAGTCGCTGGCGCCTGGTGACGCCCTCAGCCCCCTGCAGGAGGCCTTCCACGAAGAGCACGGGCTGCAATGCGGCTTCTGCACGCCGGCCTTCCTCATGACGGCGACGGCGATCAGCCGGGAGGGACGCCGCCTGAGCCGCGGCGAGCTGCGGGAGGAGCTGGCCGGCGTCATGTGCCGCTGCACCGGCTACGAGTTCATCGTGAACGCCGTGGAGCGTTTCCTCGCCGAGGGGGAGGCGGGCGCCGCTCCCTGAGCCCCGTGGGTCATGCGCTGTGGGCGCCCGTTTCGGTGGCCGCCTGGGCCGCCACGGCTGTCGCCATGAGGCTGGGCCGGAGGGCGTCGGAGGGGCGAGGTCGTCCGGCGAGCTCGTAGATCTTCGAGCCGTCGACCGTCTCCTCCGCCACGAGCAGGTCGACGAGCTGATCGAGAACGTCGCGGTGGTCTTTCAGGACGGCGACGGCCTGCTTCTCCGCCTCGCGAACGAGCTTCTGGACTTCTCCGTCGATGGCGGCCTGCGTGTTCTCGGCAAAGGGCCGGCTGGAGAACGCGGCCCCATCGCCCCCGAGGAAGGCGGAACCGCCGCTCGGGTAGCCGATCGGGCCGAGCGTGGTCGAGAGGCCGAACTCCCGCACCATCTTCGTCGCCAGGTCCGTCGCCTTCGCGAGGTCGTTGGCCGCCCCGCTGGATCCCTGCCCGAGGACGACGAGCTCGGCGGCGCGCCCCCCGAGGAAGACGGCCAGCGTCTCGTGGAGGTAGTCCTCGCCGTAGAGGTGGCGCTCCTCGACCGGGAGCTGTTCGGTGACACCGAGCGCCTGGCCGGCGGGGAGGATGGTCACCTTGGCGACGGGATCCGCCTTGTCGGAGTACACGGCCACGAGGGCGTGGCCCGACTCGTGCACGGCGACGGCGTGCTTCTCCTCGGGCAGCAGGACGTTGGAGCCTTCGCGCCGTCCGATGATGATGCGGTCCCGCGCCTCGTCGAAGTCTGCGGCCGACAGGACGGTTCGCCCGCCCCGCACGGCGTTGATGGCCGCCTCGTTCACGAGGTTCGCCAAGTCTGCCCCTGAGAAGCCCGGCGTCCCTCGGGCGACCACCGAGAGGTCGACGGTCTGGTCCAGCTTCTTGTCCTTGGCGTGAACCTGCAAGATGGCCTGGCGATCGCTGAGCGTCGGGAGGGGGATCACCACCTGGCGGTCGAACCGTCCCGGCCTCAAGAGGGCGGGGTCGAGGATCTCCGGACGGTTGGTGGCGGCGAGCACCACGACCCCGCTGGAAGGCTCGAAACCGTCCATCTCCGCCAACAGCTGATTGAGCGTCTGCTCGCGCTCGTCGTTCGCCACGATGGCACCCGAGCCGGAGCGCCGTTGACCGATGGCATCGATCTCGTCCACGAAGATGATCGCCGGGGCGCGCTTCCTCGCCTCCTGGAACAAGTCCCTCACCCGGGCGGCCCCGACACCCACGAACATCTCCACGAAGCTGGAACCGGTCACCGAGAAGAACGGCACGTCCGCCTCCCCGGCCACGGCGCGGGCGAGAAGGGTCTTGCCCGTGCCCGGCGGGCCAACCATGAGCACGCCGCGAGGTGCCATGGCACCGGCGCTGGCGTAGCGGTCGGGGTTTCGGAGAAAGTCGACGACCTCCTTGATCTCGGCCTTCGCTCCGTCGTAGCCGGCGACGTCGGTGAATTTCGTGTCGGGGCGCTCCTCGTCGAATACTTTGGCTTTCGATCGCCCCACCGAGAAGGCGCCCTGCAGGCCGCCGGCGGCGCGCTTGGAAAGCCGCCACCAGATGTACCCGAAGAAGAGGAACGGCAGCAGGAGGAGAACCCACGACAACACCTCGTCCCCGAAGGAGGTTCCGGTCGTGCTGGCCGTGATCTGCACACCAGCCGACACGAGGCTGTTGAGGAACTGCTGGCCGGCTTGCGGAGGGATGGTCGTCGTGTAGTCGCTGCCGTTCGTGAGGGTGCCCTGAGCGCCGCCATTGGTGCCGATGGTGATGGTCTTGACGTCGTGAGCGGAGACCTTGCTCAGGAAGCTGGTGTAGGTCAGCGAGACCGACGACTTCGGCTGCGTTGCGGGCAGCACGAAGAAGAGCAGCACGAAGATGACGGCGGCGATGAGCCAGAGCCAGTGGCGCCAGGCGGGGGGCGGGGGAGGAGCGGTCGGGACACCCCGCTCTCCGGTGGGCGGAGAGGACGCCTTGTTCGTCATGCGGCACAGCCTCGCAACACGCAGGGGAGCGGTCAAGGTGCTCTGTCCCACTGCCAGACGGTGCGCCGGGTAGCGTCGTGCCTCGCGTGAGACGTCGCCAGTTCCTTCGTCTGGCCGGCGCTGCCGTCACCACGGCGGCGACCGGATCGCTCAGCGCATGCTCCAGCACGACGGGGTCACCGTCGACGTCGACCTCGGTGGCGCCGACCAGCGCGCCACCGTCGAGCGTCACGACGACCACGGGCGTGCCGGGCTCGAGCGTGACGACGACGACGGGGACGCGGCCGGCGAGCCGGGCCGACTGGGCTTCGCTCGCCCGCTCGCTCCAAGGCGATCTCGTCCTTCCGTCCTCGCCGCGCTACGTCGTGGCGTCGGAGAGCTACAACCCCGTCTTCGACGGCACCCGACCGGCGGCCATCGCCTATGTCGCTTCGTCCGGTGACGCGGCACGGGCGATCGCCTTCGCCCGCGAGCACGGTGTGGCCCTGTCCGTCCGCTCCGGGGGGCACTGTTACGGAGGCTGGTCGACGGGGCGCGGGCTCGTGATCGACGTCTCCGAACTGAGCAGCGTCGAGGTGGACGTGAGCAACGGAACCGTCACTGTCGGTACCGGCTGCCGGCTCGTCGACCTCTACGCCGGTCTCGCACCGCACTCGGTGGCCGTCCCCGGAGGATCCTGCCCGTCGGTTGGCGTCGCAGGCTTGACACTCGGAGGTGGACTCGGCGTTCTCGGCCGGCTGCTCGGGCTGACGTGCGACAGCCTCCTCGAGGCCGACGTGGTGCTCGCCTCCGGCGACGTCGTGAGGGCGAGCGAGTCCGAGAACCCGGATCTGTACTGGGCGCTGCGTGGCGCAGGGGCGGGCAGCTTCGGCGTCGTCACGCAATTTCGCTACGCCACCCATCCCATCGGCGACCTCGCTCTCTTCACGCTCGTCTGGACCTGGTCCTCCGCCGCCCGCGTGATCGCCGCCTGGCAGGACTGGGCCCCGACGGGACCGGACGAGCTCTGGTCGAACTGCCTGCTGATCGCCAGCCAGCAGACGCCGCAGGGCTACGGTCCGGTCGCACGCGTCACCGGTGTCTACACGGGAAGCGTCGGCGCCCTCGAGAGCGAGTTGCAGCCCTTCTTCTCGACCGTGGGCACGGCCCCGTTCACTCGTTTCGTCGGGTCGGCCGGCTACCTCGACACGATGATGATCGAGGGCGGGTGCGAGAACGACTCCGTGGCCGAGTGCCACCTGCCCTCGCAGAACCCGGCCGGGATCCTGCAACGAGCGCCCTTCGCCGCCAAGTCGGACATCCTGACGGCGCCCGCCGGCCCAGCCGGGATCGCCGCCATGATGGCCGCCGTCGAGGCGCGCCAGACGTCACCGGTGCTGGCGGGAGGCGGCATCGCCCTCGATGCCATGGGCGGAGCCATCGGCCGGGTGGCGGCGGGGGCTACGGCCTTCGTCCACCGCAACGGGCGGTGCACCCTGCAGTACAGCGCCGGCTGGACGGAGGGGACGCCGGCCTCGACCGTGGCGGCCAACCGGACGTGGTTGCAGCAATCGTGGACGTCGATGCGACCGTACGTGAGTGGCCAGGCCTACCAGAACTACGCCGACCCCCATCTGGCCGATTGGCAGTCAGCCTATTTCGGCTCGAATCTCGAACGGCTCGAGCAAGTGAAATCGTCCTATGACCCGGACAACGTGTTCCACTTTCCGCAGTCGATCCCGCTCGCTGGAGGCAGCTGAGGAGTGGGTTTGCCAGCGGAGGCCCAGGCTGGCGCTTGCTAATGAAGAGCCCCCGGAGTAGGTTTCGGCGCTCTGCGGGGGGACGCACGACATCGCGAAGATCGACCTGAGGCCGGCTGACCGGCTGCCCCAAGTCTCTTCCGAACCCGCAGGCGAGGAGGAGGGGACGTGCATCGGTCCGAGGTCGCCCGCGTGTGGAGACTCATCGCAGTGTGTGCAGTGGCTGTGCCCATCGTCCTTGCCGCAACGTCGGAGGTGGCGTCCGCCGGCACGGCTGCGTTCGCTCCCGCCGCCGCGACGTTCAAGGCCGTCGTGTCGCTCTCGCCTTCGAGGGCGGCCGTCGACCAGGCGGTGGTCGGCACAGTGAGCAAGAGCACCTTGCCCCGAGGTGCCAAGGTCAAGAAGATCACGATCAACTGGGGCGACCGCACGAAGACCGTGACGTTGGCCAGTTTGAAGTCCAAGGCCACCCACCGTTATGTCCTGCCGGGCAGGTACGTCGTGACGCTGTCCATCACCGACCAGGCGAAGCAGACGACGCGGGGCGATGCGGTCGAGCTGGTCACGGTGCCCGGCGGGAGCTTCACCGGGACGAACCCGCAAACGGGTCAGTCGTCGATGACGTTCTACGTGTCCTCGACGAGGACCTCCCTGCAGGACATCTCTATCCGCGACGCCATCGTGACGTGCACGCCGGGGGGCGGGACCTTCACCGAACCCGTGGGGATCGCGTCGGTCGCCCTCAAGTCGAACGGATCCTTCGGCTCCACGACGACCCAGCACGGAGACTTCGACGGCTACCCCGCGACGCTCACCTACCTCTTCAAGGGCGACTTCGCGGGGCTGAGCTCTTCCGGAGCCGTCGAGGTGAAGGGGATCTTCCGCGTGACGCTTGCCTACACGAGCGCTGCCGTCTATCGCTGCACCTCCAACGACCAGTCCTGGACGGCGACGCGAGACATCCAGCCCGCCCAGACGGGCTCGCCCCCTCCGGTCGGCAGCTATACGGGGACGAATCCGCAGACCGGTCAGTCGTCGGTCACGTTCTACGTGTCGTCCAACAAGCGCGCTCTCCAGGACATCTCCATCCCCGACGTCATCGTGGCGTGCGCACCGGGCGACGGGACGTTCACCGAGCCCGTCGGGATCGCGTCGGTCGCCGTCAAGTCCAACGGGTCCTTCACGGGCACGGCCACTCAGCACGGGAACTTCGACGGCTACCCGGCGACGTTCACCTACAGCTTCGCCGGCAACTTCCACAGCGTTGGTCCGACGGGTGCGGAGAGGGCGGCCGGCATGTTCCGCGAGACGATGAGCTACACCGGCCTCGCGACCTACAACTGCACGTCGAACAACCAGTCCTTCACGGCGACGAGAGACAGCCAGCCCGCCCAGACGCCCGTGGCTCCTCCCGTCGGCAGCTACACGGGGACGAACCCGCAGACCGGTCAGTCCTCGATCACGTTCTACGTGTCGTCCAACAAGCGCGCTCTGCAGAACATCTCGATCTCTGACGTCATCGTGGCGTGCGCACCGAGCGCCGGGACGTACACCGAACCCGTCGGGATCGCATCGGTAGCCATCGCCTCCAACGGATCCTTCAGCTCCACGACCACCCAGCACGGGGTCTTCGACGGTTACGCCGCGACCTTCACCTATACGTTCGCCGGCAACTTCCACAGCGTGGCGCCCTCGGGAGCGGAGAGGGCGGCCGGCATCTTCCGTGAGACGATGACCTACACCGGCACGTCCGCCTACAGCTGTACGTCGAACAACCGGTCCTTCCTGGCGACGAGAGACAACCAACCCGCCCAGACGACTGCGGCACCGCGGCTCGGCACCTACACGGGGACGAACCCGCAGACGGGTCAGGACTCGGTCAGCTTCGACGTGACGTCGGGCGGCCTGGAGGACATCTCCGTCACCGACGCCATCGTGACGTGCTCGCCAGGAGGTCATACCCTCACCGAACCTCTCTCGATCCCATCAGAGATGCTCGTCACGTCCGGCTGGTCCTTCACCGGTACGGCGGTGATGGACGGACTCGTCGGCAGCGACCCGGCGACGTTCACCTACGCCTTCGAGGGCAACTTCCACAGCGTGGGCCTCTCGGGTGCGGAGCGGGCGGCCGGCATGTTCAACGTGAAGGTCACCTACACCGGCGCCAGCGCCTACACCTGCACGTCGAACAACCAGTCGTGGAGGGCGACCTACTCGTAGGACCAGTACCCCATCCCGCCGGCGGCTCACCGCCGGCTGAGCGGACGATTCGCTGAGAGCCGCCCTGTCACGCGGGGGCTGTCGGTCGACGCCTCCGGCGAGGGTGGGCGGCTCTCGGCCTTCACGCTGGCGTCTGGGTTTCGTGTAAGCGGTTAGTACTCGTTTTGGTGTCCAACCCCCGGCACGAAACCCCGACGGCCTGGCTTTGGTGCCTAACCCCCGACAGGAATCGACTCGGGACCTCGACTCGTCACCGAGGCGCCGGGACCGAGCGGACGGGACCCGGGGCAGACCAGTGGATACACGGGGTGCGACCGACAGGCTCGAGGTCCAAGGTTGGACTCACGGTGACATTGCTGTTGGGCTCGAGATTTGCGAGATAACACAGATTTGCGTTATCTCTGTCGTATGTGTACAGTGGTCGACATGCCGAGTGACAACGAGATGACCTTCGCCGACCACGCCGGACGCTTCTATGCCCGGCGGTACGGGATGGCGCCGATGGTGGGACGTCTGATCGGCTACTTGGCTGTCTGCGATCCGCGCGAGCAGAGCATCAGCGAACTGGCTGACGCCCTGCTGGCGAGCCGCAGTGCCATCGCCGGCGCCGTCAACACCTTGGAGAGCCTCGGGCTGATCCGACGCAACCGAGCGGCGGGGGAGCGGATGGACAAGGTGTGCATCGACCTCTCGTCCTCGCGCGCCTACGGCTTCGACCTCTCCGAGTACGAGGAGCAAGGCGAGCTGGCCAGGGAGGGTCTTCGTCTCCTGGGCGATGTCGCCCCGGAGCGCCAGGAGATCTTGTTGTACTGGGCGGCCTTCTCCGACTTCCTGGTGGAGCGGATGCCCGTGTGGGAGAAGGAGTGGGAAGACCGGCGCCAGACATTGCGCGCCGCCGCAGAGTCTGCTCGGCCGGACGGCAACAAGCGAGGAGGGAGGAAGCAATGACAGAGCAGCCTGCGACGAGCGGGATCGTCGCCCGGGAGGTGTGCAAGTCGTACGGCACCCACGTGGTGCTCGACAACGTGAGCCTGAGTGTGGAGCGGGGCAAGATCTTGGCGCTACTTGGTCCGAACGGCGCCGGGAAGACCACGATGGTTCGCATCCTGTCGACGTTGATCCCGGCCGACTCCGGCTCCATGTGCATCGACGGTCACGACGTGGTCTCCGATCCCAATGGGGTCCGGTCCGTCATCGGCGTCACCGGGCAGTTCTCTGCCGTCGACAACCTGCTCACCGGGCGCGAGAACCTGCGCCTGATGACTGACCTTCGCCATTTCGGCCGCGACGCCGGCCAGCGGCGCATCGCCGAGTTGTTGGAGCAGTTCGACCTTGTCGCTGCGGCGGACAAACCCCTTTCGACCTACTCGGGTGGCATGCGACGGAGGCTCGATCTGGCCATGACCATCGTCGGCCAGCCCCGGGTGATCTTCCTCGACGAGCCCACCACCGGCTTGGACCCGCGCAGCCGTCTCACGATGTGGCAGATCGTCCGCCAGCTCTCGGCGGCGGGCGTCACCATCTTGCTCACCACACAACACCTCGACGAGGCGGACCAGCTCGCCGACCGGATCGCCGTCCTCGACGGAGGTCGCATCGTCGCCGAGGGCACCCCGGCCGAGTTGAAGAGTCGCATCCCGGGCGGCCACGTCCGGCTCCACTTCGCCGGTCTCGATTCGCTGCGAAGCGCCGCCGAGCTCCTCGAGGCGGCTGCTCCGGACGAGGACCAGCTCGTCCTCCAGGTCCCGGCGGACGCCTCGGCGAACTCGATCCGTGAACTGCTCGACGAGCTGTACCACGCCGGTATCGGAGTCGAGCGGCTCACCGTCCATACTCCCGACCTCGACGACGTGTTCCTCGCCGTGACCGGCGGCCACGTCCCCGTCCCGCCCCATCAGGACCTCGTGTCGCCAGGAGCAGCAACATCATGACAACGCTCGCCTACACGCTCAGCGACTCCCGCGTCATGCTGCGCCGCAACCTGAAGCGCCAACTCCGCTACCCGTCCATGACCCTGATGCTCGTCGGCATGCCCATCGTGTTCCTGCTGATGTTCGTCTACGTGTTCGGCGGCCAGCTCGGGGCCGGCCTCGGTCCCCACGACGGTCGCAGCGCCTATCTCAACTTCCTCGTGCCGGGGCTGCTCCTCGTCATCGTCGCCTCGGCCATCCAAGGCACCTCGATCATGGTCGCCATGGACATGACCGGTGGCATCATCGACCGCTTCCGCACCATGGCCATTGCCCGCGCCTCGGTCCTCACGGGTCACGTGATCGGCAGCCTGATCCAAGCTCTGGCCGGCATGGTCATCCTCATGGGGGTCGCCTTCGCCCTCGGGTTCCACGCCCACGCCGGCGTGCTCGATTGGTTCGCCGCCGTCGGGATGCTGGCCCTGTTCGCCTTTGCGCTGATCTGGCTGGCCGTCGCCCTCGGTTTGGCCGCCAAGAGCGTCGAGACTGCCAGCAACACGCCGATGATCCTCATCCTGCTGCCGTTTCTCAGCAGCTGCTTCGTGCCGACCGGCACCATGCCACCGGGGCTACGTCAGTTCGCCGAGTGGCAGCCGTTCACCCCTGCCGCCGATACCGTGCGGGGACTCCTCTCCGGCGCCGCCGTCGGCGACCACGCCATCGCTGCCATCGCCTGGAGCATCGGCATCGCCGTTGTGTCCTACCTGTGGGCGATGCGCCTCTACGAGCGGCGCCGAGCCGCCGAGCCGACCTGAGCGGAGGCAGCGCAGCGGCGGCTGGGCGCGTGGCTCAGCTCCGAGTGCTGGTGTTGCCGGAGGTCGGTCTGGTGGAACCTGAGGACGGGGAGGGCTGAGCGACGGAAAGCCCGTTCGCAACGAGCGCGACAAGAGCGCTCTCCGACAGGTTGTTGGCGCTGACCACGAGGTCCTGGTCCTGACCTCCGGCAACCGGGATCTGGACGTAGAGCGCCGCCTGCTGGGTGGCCACGCCGAAATCCTTTGCCACCGTCGCCCACGTGCCTGCACGCCCCTCATAGGGGCCGACATGAACGGGTTGCGTACTCTCGAATATCCCCGCTTCCGGGTCGGGATCAGCGGCCGATGGGGTGTAAGGAGGGGCAAGCACCATGGTGATGCAGCCCCCCTCGGCATTGGCGTTCACGGCCACTTGGGAGGCGTAAACCGGCACTTGTGCTGTCCACGCCGTGCCGCCTGGCGGTGTGGAATCGGGCGTGATGAAGCCGACCCCGGAGACAGGGCACCGCACGGTCGTCGCTGCGGTCAGACGGTAGCTGCTCGGAAGTCGGAGGCGGTACGAGTCGAGCTCCATCGTGGGTGCGGCGGCGCTCTTGGTTGGCCGCGTTGCCGCACGGGTAGCTCCCCGTCCCGCCGCAGGGGCAACTGTCCGGAGCGAAAGCGGGATCGCCACACCGGCAGCCACCACGATGGCCGCCGCTGCGCCCACCACGTAGGTGCGACGGCGGCGACCCTGTCTGCTCCGAATCGAGGCGGCAGCACTAACAGGAGCCGGGGCTCGCTCCTGTCCTACAGGCGTTGACTCCGCAGCGATGGCGTCGGAGAGCTTCCGCCGTTGGCGGGCACGGCCGACCTTGCTCGTCGTCTCGGTGACAAGCCCCATCAGCCGAACCTCTTCGAGTGCGTCCTTGGTCATGTTGTCGTCTCCTGACTTGCTACAAACATTCGGAAGTTGTCAGGGGAGGGTCCAGCACCTCTTGAAGGCGCTGTCTCACCCGATGAATGCGCGATCGGACCGTGCCGACAGGGACGGCGAGGGCTTCGGCGATCTGCGAGTACGTGAGCTGCTCCCAAGCGAAGAGCAGCAAGGTCTCGACCTCTTCGACGGGCTGCAGGTCCAAGACCGCCGCCACAGCGGAGAGGTCGTGCTGCGCATCAACGGCCGCCGCCACTTGGAACGCGAGCTCGGTCCCATCGCGCCATTCCCTCCTCAGCCACCGGTCGTAGGCGAGCTGCTGCCGTCCGGCGCTCCTCAGTGCCTCGCGGACGAGGTTGTTGGCGATGCCGAAGAGCCAAGGCCGGGCGTCGGCGCGCTCGAGATCGAAGCGTCGGCGGTTCTCGAACGCCCACCGGAAGACGTCACCCGCGACGTCTTCTCCACGAACGAGGCCGAGGCGACGGATGCAGAACCCGGCGACGGCGTCGAAGTGACGATCGAAGATGGCGCCGAACGCATCGGGCTCGCGGATCGACCAATTGATGATCGCGGAGTCGTTCATGGCCATCAGTAGTAGTTGGCCGCAACTTCAGCTTCGGTTCACGACCGTGAGACACGGCCGTCCGCCACTTCGCACCCCGCCCTGCAGCGAGGCGCCGAACTGCCTCGTGCTGGTCGACACAGCCCATCAGTACCGTCCGTCGAGTGAAACCGGCGCGGCTCCTCAGACGAATCGTCGGCGGCGCCGTCGTCAACGTCAGCTTCGCCGACCTCGTGTCGCTTCTTGAGGCCCTCGGCTTCAAGGAGATCGGAAGGCAGGGAGCCATCGCGTGTTTGCGCGGCCCGGTGTCGTCGAGCTGGTGAACCTACAGGAGGTGCAGGCCCAGGCGAAGCCGTACCAGGTCCGGCAAGTCGCTGGACTCGCGCGCCGTTACGATTTGCACCTGGAGAGCGAGTGATGGCCACATACCCGATCGAGGTTCATTGGAGCGATGAGGACGGAGCCTGGATCGCTGACGTCCCGGACCTACCGTTTTGCTCCGCGCACGGTCCCACTCCTCACGAGGCCGTGGCCGAGGTCGAGATTGCTACCCAAGCCTGGCTGGACGCCGCCCGGGCTGCCGGGAGGCCGGTACCGGAACCGTCGAGGGGTGCGGCCCGGGCTTGAATCCGTTGTCCGTCGCCGGGAAGCGTCAGCGCGTGCGCCTGGGGCCAAGCGGCGGATGCCGAAGGATTATGAGTCCAAGTCGGATCACCGCGATCAAGGGCTTCGTGTTGTGTCCGGCCGTCCGCTCGCAGGTCAGCGCCCCGGTCACTCGAGGCAGTTGCAACTCGTTGCCACTGCGTGCGACCACTCGCAAGCCGATTGTTGGACGTGATCGACAACGGTCAAGGCCCGCCCCGGTTGGAATGAACGCCCGTACATGCGACCGCAGCGAGGCACGCAGAGGGATGAGCAGAGCGTCGGCGCACGCTCGCGAGCGAGAGACTCGGACAGGAGCTTCTAATACCCACGGTAATCCTGACGCCACAGGCGACAACAAGTTCGCAAGACGGGGGTGTCGGCTGGCGTCTATCGAGAGGAGATGGTTCGTAGGAGCTCGACATGACCAGGCGCCAGGAATTCACTGTCCTCAGTTGCGTGGCGTTGGTTCTGGCGAGCCTTCTTGCAGGCTGCTCGAGCCGCGCAGCATCGACCACGCTGCTCACGAGGCCGTCAATGGCTGGGTCAGGCACGGGAGGAAGAACCTCGGGGACCACGGCCGTGCGAGCGGTGAGCTCCACCGTGACGGTCGAGCAGTTCACTGCCGTCGGAACCAGCACCGCCTGGGCATGGGTGGACGGCGGCAACATGGCGTCGATCATGTCGTTCCCCCAGGGGATCATGCGGACCACCGACGCCGGCGCTTCGTGGGAGAACGTCACACCAGTCGGTCTGGCTACGGCCAAAGGCAACCGCTACATCTCCTCCGTGTATTTCAAAGGCATCGAGGACGCTTGGGTGTCCTACGGCGGGGCCGCCGACGGGGCCGCGCAGACGCTCGTGGCGACGAAGGATGGTGGCCGTCACTGGTCCGTCATCGGGCGGCCGCCGTCTCCGTACTGCGAGGTTGAGTTCATCGACGTCGCTCACGGATGGTGCGTCGAGATGGGCGCAGCAGCAGGAACTGATGAGGTCGTCCTCTACCGGACCACCAACGGAGGCAGGAGCTGGAAGCTCGGATCGAGATCAGCCTCGGCAACAGGGGCTCCGGGGAAACCTGGCAGCCTGCCGTCGGTGTGCGAGAAGAGGCTCGTGTTCATCTCCGAGACGGAGGGGTGGGCCAGCTTTGCCTGCAACGCCGGCAAGGTCGGTTCCGTCTCGCCCCTCTTCGAAACGACCGACGCCGGGCGATCCTGGTCCGACGCTTCCATCTCCCCACTCCCGCCCGGCTACATCTCGGAGAACGGGTCTCCGGCGGCTTGGGTTGGCTCGCCGCTGTTCGACGGCTCCACCGGGGCAGCAGGTCTCTCGGACGACGCCAATGGCCACCTCGTCTCGCTCATATACCGCACCATCGATGGGGGTAGCTCCTGGCAGCCCGTGCTGCCACCGGGGCCACCCCACTACTGGCTGATCGACCTCGTCGACGCCACACAGTGGAAGCTGGTGTCGGGTCACACCATCCTGAGCACGAGCAACGCCGGACGGACATGGCAGACGGTCAACTCAGACCGAAACCTGGGCGCGGCGCCGGAGTTCGTCACTCCCGAGGTCGCCTGGTACCCCGGTAGCGAGGCTCCGGTTGAGTACCGAACAGTCGATTGCGGTGCCACCTGGATCAGAATCAGGTTTCCGGCATTGACTTGAGTCGACGCGTACGGTCCTCGGCTCTCGCCCGGTGGACGACGCCTGATGGCTGCCGGTTCAACGCGCGGGCGTGCACGCTCGAGCACCTTCGGTAACGCCCGCAAGCTGGCTTCGGGTCGATATCAAGCGAGCTACTGACACGAAGGCAAGCGACATATCGCTCCGACGACCTTGTCCGCCAAGGCCGATGCCGACGCCTGGCTCGCCCAGGGTCCGGACCGACATCGGACTCGGTCGTTGGATCGATGCAGACGCCGGCCAGGAGCGCTTCGGCGACTACACCCGGCAGTGGTTGCCCGGTCGGCACGACCTCCGCCCGAGGACTCGGGAGCTGTACGAATCCGAGCTGAGAGGTCATGTCTTGCCGGCCTTTGGGAAGCTCGCCTTGTCCGAGATCACGACCGCCAAGTTGCGGACCTGGAACGCAGAGCTGGCCGGTCGCACGCCGGTGACCGCTGCCAAGTGTTATCGGTTGTTGCGGGTGATTCTCGCCACGGCTGTGGACGACGGCAAGCTGCGAACCAATCCGTGCACGATCAAGCGAGCCGGTCTCGAGCGATCGTCGGAGCGGAGGATTCCCCTCTCGACCAACTCGCTCCTGTAATGAGGACATCGAGACCGGCCGCCCTTGACCAGCAAACTCACGGAGAGCGGGCGACCGGGATCGAACCGGCATGGCCAGCTTGGAAGGCAGAACAGCGCCGATTTCGGCGAACTTCAGCGGACGGCGGCGGACGATTCGCCCAGTTCAGAACGGGTGGGCGAACAGGAGCAAGCACCGGCGGATTTCGGCGGATGTGCCACAAAAGTGCCATGGCCTGAGGTACGTGTAGAGCTGCCGCCCACGGTGCTGCATCGGCTCGAACGCCAGGCAAGCAAGCATGGTGTCTCGCTCGGGACACTCATTTGCGCCATCGTCGTCCGCAGCCAAACGGGTCTCGATGACGGTCCCGGAGCGGCGAAGTGAATCGGCCCCTGCGTGCCGGGTGGTCCCCGGTCTGCCCGCTCAAGCGGCCGTCGCATCGGGTCGATAACACCGGAGGCACGGAGGGCCGGCCGATGGACGACGGGGGAGGAGAGGAACCAGCTGGTGTCGTCCCCAGCCGCTCGCGACGCTCCGGCGCGGACCGGCCCGTGGTCGACGGCCGAATAGTGCCGCCACCGGGCGGATCAGCACGCGCCGAGTATCGACGTCGGCTCGAGGGCGACCGCCAGGCGGTCTGTCGTCAGTTGCGCATGACGATCCCGACCGTGGTCCTGGCGCCCATCGGCGTCTACATAGCGGTGCGATTGGCCATCACGGCGTTGAACCACTGGGCAGAGCATGGCTTCGGGTTCCGGACGACGACCGCCGTGCACACGGCCTCTACGACGCCGGCGATTGGCGGACACGAAGCCAACTTTGTCGGTCTCGTCTTCGCCGGACTAGCTGCGATCACGCTGGCAAAGGCGTTCTGGGGCCCGCGCCAGACGACCGTGGCCTGGCGCAAAGGTGCCGAAGGCGAGGAGAGACTCGGGCGGCGGCTCAACAAGCTCGAAGAGCACGGCTTCCATGTCCTCCACGACCTGCAAGTGCCGGGCTCAAAGGCCAACGTCGACCACCTCGTCATCGGACCGACGGGTCTTTTCGCCGTGGATGCCAAGAACTACACCGGCGGGCTCACGCTCTCGGAAGGCACGCTGTGGCACGGCCGCTTCCCCCTCACCGAGAAGCTGGCAACGACGCGGTGGGAAGCTGAACGGGTGTCGCGGACGTTGGCGGTGACGGTTGACGAGTCGGCGTGCTGCGCCCAGCCGGTGATGTGCATCCTCGGTGCCGAGCTTCCTCGAAAGAAGTTCGAGATCGACGGCGTGCACGTCGTCTCCGGTGGCCGCCGCCTCGTTCGAGACATCGGAGACGGGCGAGTCGTGATGTCGGAAGAAGAGGTGGCCGACCTCACAGACAGGGCGGTGCGGTTGTTGTCTCCAGCTGTTCTCTGAAATCGCAGTTACTGCTGCCAGGGTGGCGTCGCCGGTCCGAGGTTCGAGTACTCGAGCGCCCACGCATCGCGAAAGAGAAAGCAAGGGAGGGCGGCCGGAGAGAGCCCAAAACCACCGCGCAAGGGCCGAACCAGGACACGAACCGACACGCACGCCAGCACCACAGCCGAGAACGTCCTCGGCTGCTGCCCGTGGCCGAGACGTAGCCGACGATGCAGCCAGAAAGTTTCAACCCACAACCCACAGCCGAGAACGTCCTCGGCTGCTGCAGCGTGACCTACAAGCCGGCGCCGGCGAGGAGCCGTTTCAACCCACAGCCGAGAACGTCCTCGGCTGCTGCCACCAGTTTCCGCACGGCTGGAACGCCGCCGAGAACCCGTTTCAACCCACAGCCGAGAACGTCCTCGGCTGCTGCCTGGCCGACCATGATGACGCTGAGCAGCACGAGCTGTTTCAACCCACAGCCGAGAACGTCCTCGGCTGCTGCCGGTGCGTCTCGATCTCGTCCAGCCCGAGTACGACGTTTCAACCCACAGCCGAGAACGTCCTCGGCTGCTGCGTCGCCTCCTCGTCGTCACAGCCCGTTGGTCAGGTTTCAACCCACAGCCGAGAACGTCCTCGGCTGCTGCGCCGACGTCGTGAGCCAGTGTCGCTTCCTCGGTGCGTTTCAACCCACAGCCGAGAACGTCCTCGGCTGCTGCGCGGCCCCCAGCCGATCCTGCTCGGCTACCGCCAGTTTCAACCCACAGCCGAGAACGTCCTCGGCTGCTGCGCCCGCATGACCACCGTCCCGAGATGGCTGGAGCTGTTTCAACCCACAGCCGAGAACGTCCTCGGCTGCTGCGGACCGGAGTCGTGGACCGCGCTCGGCGCGATCGTGTTTCAACCCACAGCCGAGAACGTCCTCGGCTGCTGCTCAGGGCAACGAGTACCGGGCCACCACCGAGCAGGTGTTTCAACCCACAGCCGAGAACGTCCTCGGCTGCTGCCTCGTCTTCAGCTACACGCTGCTGACAGGCACCGAGACGTTTCAACCCACAGCCGAGAACGTCCTCGGCTGCTGCGTGAGAACCGGTGGCCGTTCGCCGCACCGCAGCCTGTTTCAACCCACAGCCGAGAACGTCCTCGGCTGCTGCTCCGGTCACGCCCGGCCGCCGGCGGCACCTTCGTGTTTCAACCCACAGCCGAGAACGTCCTCGGCTGCTGCCCCATCTTCTCGCCCATGTCCGAGACGGTCTTGCCGTTTCAACCCACAGCCGAGAACGTCCTCGGCTGCTGCCTCTGCCGCGCTCACGGGCCTCGTCACGCTCGGCGAGTTTCAACCCACAGCCGAGAACGTCCTCGGCTGCTGCTCGCTCTCCTCGGGCGCCTGCACGATCACGTTCGCGTTTCAACCCACAGCCGAGAACGTCCTCGGCTGCTGCTTCGGGGCGGCTCGTCGGGCTCGTCCGGTCCCGGGTTTCAACCCACAGCCGAGAACGTCCTCGGCTGCTGCTTGGGGGTCGGCTGACGATGCCGGCAATAACGAGTTTCAACCCACAGCCGAGAACGTCCTCGGCTGCTGCGCTGCAGCTCGTGCTGGCGGCCCGTCGTGGCGGTGTTTCAACCCACAGCCGAGAACGTCCTCGGCTGCTGCGCTTGCGCCACCTCGGGACGAACGCCCGTGTAGTGTTTCAACCCACAGCCGAGAACGTCCTCGGCTGCTGCGCGTCTCGGCAATGCGGGTGGCAGACGTCCGAGTACCAGTTTCAACCCACAGCCGAGAACGTCCTCGGCTGCTGCCCCGCTGCGCGCTGGGCCTGGTGCCCGAAGTGCCGGACGTTTCAACCCACAGCCGAGAACGTCCTCGGCTGCTGCGCAATCACTGCTCAGCAGTAGAGCCCCACAGCTCGTTTCAACCCACAGCCGAGAACGTCCTCGGCTGCTGCCATAGCAATAGTGCCGACGGATTGCACGTCGTCAACGTTTCAACCCACAGCCGAGAACGTCCTCGGCTGCTGCGTGGTCGTGCTCGTCTCGGCCGCCAACCTCTTCGGCACGTTTCAACCCACAGCCGAGAACGTCCTCGGCTGCTGCCCGGGATGCGATGGCACGGGGCAGATTCTCGACGAGTTTCAACCCACAGCCGAGAACGTCCTCGGCTGCTGCCGCCCTGATCCTGAGCTGAAGCGATGCCGTACGGCGGGTTTCAACCCACAGCCGAGAACGTCCTCGGCTGCTGCCCGGAGGCGATCGTCAAAGCCTTCAATCAGGAACCGTTTCAACCCACAGCCGAGAACGTCCTCGGCTGCTGCCGGCCCCGCACTGGCCGGCTCCGATGCCGTTCGAGACGTTTCAACCCACAGCCGAGAACGTCCTCGGCTGCTGCCCTCGCTTGGGGGTCGGCTGACCCAGCCGGCAATAACGAGTTTCAACCCACAGCCGAGAACGTCCTCGGCTGCTGCGACCATCACGCCGGAGGAGATCTACGCCGAGGCGTTTCAACCCACAGCCGAGAACGTCCTCGGCTGCTGCCAGATGTCCTCGGCGATGGGCGTCGCCGAGTTGATGTTTCAACCCACAGCCGAGAACGTCCTCGGCTGCTGCGCCGGCCGCCCGCCCTCTCGCTCCTTGGGTGCCTGGTTTCAACCCACAGCCGAGAACGTCCTCGGCTGCTGCTCCAGACGAGCTACGCCGGGTCGCCGTTCACCTGCGAGTTTCAACCCACAGCCGAGAACGTCCTCGGCTGCTGCTCGTAGGAGAGGTTGGCGTCGTAGAAGGTCATGCAGCGTTTCAACCCACAGCCGAGAACGTCCTCGGCTGCTGCGGTCTCGGGCGCCGAGTTCGAGAGCGTGCCGCCGAGGAGGTTTCAACCCACAGCCGAGAACGTCCTCGGCTGCTGCGACAGGGCACCCATGTCGCCGCTTGGGCAGATGAGCTGTTTCAACCCACAGCCGAGAACGTCCTCGGCTGCTGCGAGGCCACCGCCCTCGGGGTGTACTCGCTCGCCGAGTTTCAACCCACAGCCGAGAACGTCCTCGGCTGCTGCTGAGAGGGCGAAGACGTGCATGACTCGCATGGAGTTTCAACCCACAGCCGAGAACGTCCTCGGCTGCTGCCCTGGGTCCCGGGTCCGAGCATGCCCTGATTGGGACCGTTTCAACCCACAGCCGAGAACGTCCTCGGCTGCTGCGCGCCCGCGGGGATCCTGTCGCCCCGACCTGCGAGTTTCAACCCACAGCCGAGAACGTCCTCGGCTGCTGCCTGTTGCGAGACGTGCGACGACCAGTGGGAGCACGTTTCAACCCACAGCCGAGAACGTCCTCGGCTGCTGCCCTGCGTGCCAACCGTCAGCCCGGTCACGCTCGCGGTGTTTCAACCCACAGCCGAGAACGTCCTCGGCTGCTGCTCGCCGGCACCCACGACAGATCGACGCGCCCCACCACGTTTCAACCCACAGCCGAGAACGTCCTCGGCTGCTGCCTCCAGGCAACTCCCAAGGTCCGAGATGCCACACGTTTCAACCCACAGCCGAGAACGTCCTCGGCTGCTGCCACCGCCTCCGTGCAACCCCAGCCGGAGTAACCCGTTTCAACCCACAGCCGAGAACGTCCTCGGCTGCTGCTTGGCGATGTCGATGGGCGTGAGCGGGGCGAGGAAGTTTCAACCCACAGCCGAGAACGTCCTCGGCTGCTGCGAGGGTCACCGGTGCCGTCGCCGTGAGCGAGCGCATCACGTTTCAACCCACAGCCGAGAACGTCCTCGGCTGCTGCGCGTTCAGGCAGTCACTGGCCGATCGCCATGTAGCTGTTTCAACCCACAGCCGAGAACGTCCTCGGCTGCTGCGCGTGCGCCGCGGCCCGGGCGGTGGCGTCATCCCCTTCCCGAAGTTTCAACCCACAGCCGAGAACGTCCTCGGCTGCTGCTGTGGCCCGTCGAGCCCGTGCCGGCGTCGGCCTCGCAGTTTCAACCCACAGCCGAGAACGTCCTCGGCTGCTGCGCGGCACCGCCTCGGCCCAGGTCGGACTGCAGTGGTCGTTTCAACCCACAGCCGAGAACGTCCTCGGCTGCTGCCGCGGGATTTCTGTCGCCCCCGACCTGGGAGAACAGTTTCAACCCACAGCCGAGAACGTCCTCGGCTGCTGCTCGCCCCAGAACGTCTCGACCGTCACGGCGCGACCTGTTTCAACCCACAGCCGAGAACGTCCTCGGCTGCTGCACGACCTCGTCGCCAAGCAGCACGCCGCCATCGAGTTTCAACCCACAGCCGAGAACGTCCTCGGCTGCTGCATGCACACATCATAGGTAGCCACAGCCGGGCAATTGTTTCAACCCACAGCCGAGAACGTCCTCGGCTGCTGCCGGCTCGCCCACGCCGGCGCACACAAGGAGTGAACGTTTCAACCCACAGCCGAGAACGTCCTCGGCTGCTGCGAGACGCCTTCGACCCAATCACGGGCCTCTTCGGCACGTTTCAACCCACAGCCGAGAACGTCCTCGGCTGCTGCGTGACGGCGCCCTGAGCGGTCTCTGCGAGGCTCGCCGTGTTTCAACCCACAGCCGAGAACGTCCTCGGCTGCTGCCAGCTGCAGCCGATCATGTTCGCCAGCGAGTGGACGTTTCAACCCACAGCCGAGAACGTCCTCGGCTGCTGCGCTTCGTTTAGACCGTCACCGGACGTCGCCAGCCTGCGGTTTCAACCCACAGCCGAGAACGTCCTCGGCTGCTGCGCTTGCGCCACGTCGGGACGAACGCCCGTGAGTGTTCAACCCACAGCCGAGAACGTCCTCGGCTGCTGCCGTGGCGGCGAGCCAGCGGGTTTCAACCCACAGCCGAGAACGTCCTCGGCTGCTGCGCCTGACGCTCCTCGACGGCCACGGCGCTGCGACGCCGTTTCAACCCACAGCCGAGAACGTCCTCGGCTGCTGCCCTCCGCGACCTGGCAGGATGCGACGTGGCATTCCTGTGGGTCGGCTTGAAGGACTGATTCTTATTGTATCTCATAGGTTGTCAAGGTGCAGTTCGACCGCGAAGCATCTGCCGAATTCTCAGCGCCGGAGTATCGCGGTTCAGATGATCAATGGACCGCGCGTTGTTGTGAGGTCCCCGTGCCTGCCGATGTTGTACATCGGCTGAGCAGAACCAAGCCGATAAATCCGAATGTTGTCGCGACCGTGGTCGATGGTGCCTTCGAGGCGGTGGACAAGTGGGGGTATCTCGTGCGGATCTAGGACTAGTTCAAAGACAGAGTATTGCACGCGTACTCCGTGCCCCTCGGCGATCTTGGCCACTCGTCGGAGCCGACGTTCACCTTGACGGTCACGCGTATCGATGTCGTACGTTAGGAGAAGATCCATCAGTCGGGTGCCACGATGAATGGTAGATAGAACGGCAAGTCACCCCGCAAGTGTCTCGCCATCAGCGTTGCCTGTACCGAGAAGGTCAGCCCATAAGGAAGCTCCTCACGCAACACCTGGTGTCGGACATGCCGCTCTAGGTGTTGGCTCCATGCGGTTAGGAGTGCCCGGCGGCCCGTCTCTGTGAGACGGACGGCTCCGCCTGGCTCGATGTCAAAGTCGGCCCGTCCGAGTTGACGCCGATTCACCAGGGTCACGCTCAGCTGATCGAGGACCGGCCTGTGCTCTTCCAAGAGGTCGAGCGCAAGAGCAGGTCGTCCCGGCCTCACGGAGTGAAGGAATCCGACCTGAGGATCGAGGCCGGCGCCCTCACAGCTGTGCTCGATCCGCCCCCTAGCAAGACTGTACAAGAAGGAGATGAGGGCGTTGAAGGGAGTCAGGGGCGGACGTCGCGACCCGAACCTCAAAGCCAAGATCGTGGCGCAATGCGAGACGCACCGCAGAGAAGTGCCGCTTGCTGGCGGAGCCTTCGATGCCGCGCACCTCATCCAGCGAGCTAGCGCCGGTGAGAGTCGGGCGAGCAGCGTCGAGATCGGCAGCAATCGACCGCAGCGCTGCCGAATCGGCGCGAGACAACCGAGCGGCGTGCCTGGCGAAACGGGCTGAATTCACAAGCTTGGCGGCCACCAGGGTGCGTGCAAGCTCCAAACGGTGGTCGGGGTCGTCATGGGATCGGTACTGCGCCAGCCGCAACAAGACGTTGCCGTTCGTGCGCCCGCGCAGGGTACCGGCGTACCGGCCGCGCTCGGTGAACCAGGTGATCGTGATGCCGTCCTGTGCACACCGGTGGATCAGCAAGGGCGTTAGTGACACTCTTCCGATGGCCGTGATCCCCTCCAGTCTCCGCAACGGGACTCGTCGCAACGGCTCCTCGGGGCAACGAGCCAAAACGGCGTCGTGGTCGAGATGAAGGACGGTGCCTTGCGTCTGAACATAGAGGCAGTTCATGAGCTCACGCACGAACGCCCCTCTACTCGGAACGACCAGGAACGAACAACGCCGCATGTATGGCGACTGCGCGCCGACGCTCCGAGACCAGGCCTGGCAGACACTCGTTGATCAACGAGCAATCCCGGCAGCGGGCATCGTGGATGGCTTCGGGGAGGTTGGCGTGAGAGCGTGCTGCCCGGATGGCTTCGGCATACGCGAAAACCGCCGTCTTGGCCGCGTCGGTAATCGCTACCTCGTGCCTCCGCCGGGGGCCATGCAGCCAGATCGCTCCACGGGTTACCTCGCAGCCGAACATCTCCGAAAGGCAGATCGCTTGGGCCGCCAACTGAATTTCCGCGGCGACCATGGCTCGCCGCCCACTCTTGTACTCGATCGGGAAAGGCTTACCGTCTGGCACCTCGACAACATCGGCCCGTCCCACCAAGCCATGCTTGTCGGACCAGATCGTGAGCCCTCGTAGCACCGTGACCCCTCGCTCAGCGCGAGTCATCTGGAGATCCACGCGCTCGTGCACGATCTGTCCGACCGCGGTCGATGCATTCTCCGACCAGAGACCGTCTACGGAGATGAGCGCCCACTGCCGAGCGCAGTAGGCCATGTGCTCGATTTCCCCGACCGTGACCTGATCGAGTTCAGCGTCTGTACCGGCTGCTTCAGGCAAGGTTCCCCGAGTAGGTAATTCCAGCGGGCAAGGTCGTGGCGTCGGGCTCGCCGATAGCGTAGTCGCCGAAGCCGGATGCCATCTCGCTCTCCACGACCCGCGTGATCGTGATCGTCTCGGTCAATTTGTGCGCGGGCGCGTTGCCCAAAGGATCATCATGGCTGAAGACGAACAGCCCGCGGCAGGCCATATCGGCGCGAGCGGCGCTCCGGTCGTGATCCCACATCATGACAAGCGCCTTCCACAGGAGCTCGAGGTCCTCCTCGGTGATCCCGGTCACCCTGCCATAGTGCGGGGAGTAGTAGATGTGTGCTCGGTAGAGGCCGTACGGAACGATGGTCTTGCGTCCCATCTCTCGGTCCTTGCCCCCTTTCTCGTCAGATAGGAGCTTCTCCAGCTCGTCCTCCTTGGTCACCGCCACTCTGGTGATCGATTGCTCCAGGAGCAGAATGGGATCGCTACTTGATGCAAAGCCGACCTGTACCGGTCCTTTTACCTGCCCGCACGAATGGTCTCCCGTCGACATGACGGCGCCGAAGAGGCGCACGTCAAAGAAGTTCTCGCACATCCAGTCGCGAGCCTGTGACTGTTGGTCGCGGGTGGTCTTCTTCGCCGTGAGGCCCCGCGCCGTGTAGGCGCGGCGATGCCGACCGTTCAGGGCAACACCTTCTTCGACGTAGACCTTGTAACGAGCATTGGCAGCTCCCTGGTCGTCGTCAGACGAGTCGGCAGGACGGGACGCGGCGACGAAGTTCCTGATCTTGCGCTTGATTGAGACATCGGTCACCAGGCCGCGCATGTCGACTGGGTTGACCCGCGGCTGGTTCCCGGCGTCAGGGTCGCCGTTGGGGTTGCCGTTGACGACGTCGAAGAGCAGCACCGCGTCGTGGCGCCGATTCGGATCAAAACGTGCGGTATCGGTACTGACAGCTGACATGACGTGTCACTCCTCGTTCTCGTTGATGGTGGGTTCGAGCTCTCGATCGGACGGCTGTCCGGAGACAGCCCGCGCTGCCCTGGCAACTTGCGCAGAGGCTCGTGATGCCGCTTCCTGGTGATAGAGGCCAAGGGCGAAGCGAGCTTGCTCGGCCATCCCGAGGTGGGCCGGCAGACCCAAGGTGCCGCTGAAACAGTTCATGATCTCGGTAACGGTGCCATCGATCCGGAAGGCCGCCCCCGGGTTGTCTCGCTTGAGCTTGTCGAGATGCGACCGGTGCAGCCTCAACAACCGGGTGAATGTCACCGCCGGCATCGTCGATGCTGACGCGTATGACCGGTCCACGAGCGCATTGTTCGCCGAAGTGGCGAGCCGTGATGCTTGGTCGAGTATCGCCAGGAGCCGGCCGCACAGGTACGGCGGGTCATTGTTGTCGAGGTCGAGGCCAGTCATGTGCTCCTCCAGGTTGGGGTGATCGGGTGAGACGAGACAGGCTTTCAACAAGGCGGCGCGGAGTGGGGTTACGGCTCCTCGCTCAGCACGGATGCGGCCGAGAACCTGCGCCAGAACGCTCCGAGGCACCGAGCGACCGGCGAGCGCGGTCTCTAGCAGGCTGATCGGGAGACTGGGATCGATGCGACTCAGGGCATCTCCCTGCCCGGGTGGCGCCAACGACGCAAGAAGCCGGAAGAGCCCTGGCGGAGCAGCTATCGAGCCGTCCCATTTGTCCACTACACGCAGCCTTTGGAACCATCTACATATGTGGTCCTGAGCCTCTCCGAGAGTCGTGTCGATCCAGCTCCGAATCACGATCCGGCTCTTCGAAGCCCCGAAGGAGACGCCGTAGAAGCGTGATGCATCGACTGGACGGCGGAGACGGCCGGAGGTGATCGATGAGAGCACCTCGCCGACGGCACCGTCCGTATGACCCTCCAAGACTGCCGCGAGAAGGTCCTCGCACTCTTCTGTCGCCCACCAGACCGTCAGCGTTGTGCCGAGGCGCTTGCAATGCTTCGGGTCGCCGATGAGTCGATTGAGCGCTTGATGCGTCGCCCTCCCGCAGTCGATACACACGCCCGCTCCGCTCGCTCGTGGCATACCATGGCGGACGAATGCATCGTCGTTCCCAGAAATGAGAGCCATCGTCGCGCTACCACCAAGCGAGCCGAAGCCTCGAATGCCGATCGGGATGACTTCGACACTCGGGCCAGGACGGCCGCAGACACCGCAGATTTCGTCATATCCTGCGGCTGACGCATCTCCAGGTGGCGAAGCACCGTTCGCGCTGGACGCCGTTTGGCGATCCGCCCACCACCTCTGGACTCTTGAGTCCTCGCTGACCAGGAGACCATCGACGTAGACAGCGATAAAGGCTGCGGCGTCAAACCCGTTGGGCAGACGCGGGTCGTTGTCAACCGCCACGAATGAGCGGGCGAAGCACTCGAGAGCGCGCAGTGGCTCGGCGTGCGTGGCAGCAACGGCTTCCGCAAGAAGGTCGAGGTAGGCGCGATGCGCCTTCGGCGTCCTGATCGCGGCCTTCGTCCTCTCGTCGTCCTCCTTCTTGGTGGGAGTCACGCCGAGCAAATAGTCGCCCTTGTCGATGACGAGGGGAACTATCGAGCTGGTGCGCTTGATATAGGGGATGGGCAGGCGTTGCCCACGTTTGGGGTTGGCCGGATCGTTCAGGGCGACAAAGGAAAGGAGATTGCCATCGCGGTCAAGATCAACCCGGTAGCCCACCTCCTGCAGGTCGTAGAAGTCAGGCAGGCCCGTTTCGTTGTTGGCGTCGCTGAAGGCCTTGAGCGCGGTGAGAAGCATCAGCGTCGGCCTTCCGGGAGGGGTGGGACGACGAGCCGGCCCGCGCGAACACGCGCCTCGAAGAACAGTGGCGCAGCGCGAGCGGGGACGTGATGATCATCTGATCCGGCATAGACGCTGTGGATCATCGGTCCGAGATCGTCGTCCCACGCGATCGGAACCTCCTCCGGCGTCGGATCGGCGAACTCCGCGCAGAACTCGCGGCACCCGAGGTAGGGCCGTTCGAAGCACTGGCCCCGACTGACCCTCCGACGCAGTTGGTCGCGGTACTTGGCCGGCGGAGCATCGACACCGTGCCGAGTCTCCGGCTGGGCGTAGATGACGTATGCCACGTCCGACAGGAGCAAAGCGGAGCGCTGGGCCCGATGCTCCGCGGCATCGAACCCCTCGTCGTCACCGTCAGCCCAGCCCGTGGCAATCCGCTGTGTCTGACGGCCCGTGATCTCGTTGCGCCGGACCTGTAACCACTGGACAGGGCGCAACGCGTCGATCGCCACGATCCTCCATCTGAACTCCGGCTTCCAGAAGATCGCGTCGAGCAGACCGACCGCAGCGGTCGGCGTCATCATGGGGTAGGACACGCGTTCCACGCCAAACTCGGGTCGCGTGAAGCACGCGAACTCCCCCCATGCCTTCACGGCCACCGGGTTCCCGGGCGGTGGTTGCATAGCACTCACCAGATCAGGTCCTCCTGTGCTTTGGGTGAGAAGACGAGCCCCGTCACCGGGTCGTAGTCGCCCTCCCATCGATAGAGGGCTTCATTTACCTTCGTCACAAGCCCGTCGCGGAGCGCATCGTCGATGACGCGCCGCCGTAGCTGCACAGTGACGTCCTGCAGAGCGCGCACCGCGCGTGGACCGAGCGGCACGAAGCCGGCGCCGGGACGACTCGCCAGAAAGGCAAGAATGTCTTCGATCTGGGGCGCCCGAGCATCGGCCTGCGGCCAGGGCACGACAACTGGCGCGCCGTCTTGCTCGATCATCTGGAATGCGGCGTCAACTGCTCGATAGTTGAAGAGGGCTCGCTTCTCTTGAACGGAACGCCGATCAGCGTTCGCGGTCGGATCGGCCAACACGAGCCTGTACCATTCGGCCACCACCTCTGGCGAGCGGATGTCCTGGTCACCCCTGGCGAGCACTACTCGGGTTTGTGCTGTGCCCGTGCCATAGTACGCCCCAGGCGGGAAGCCACCGTCGACGAGATCGAAGATGACGGTCTCCCCCAACTCCTCCATGAGTCCGTTGCGGTTGCAACGGCCGTCGGCCTGAGCCAACGATGGCAAGGGACCCATCGCGCGAAGAACCAACGGGAAGTCGAGATCTACTCCGGCTTCAACGAGCTGTGTCGACACGACCCGGCACGGCTCGCCTCGATCGAGGCACTCTCTGATGAGCACGATCCGCTCTCGCCGATCGGCCGGGCGAAGATGGGTCGAGAGGTACAGGACGCCCTCCCGTGCGACCGCTTCGGCGATGGTCCTTGCGTCCTTGATCGTGTTAAGAACGCAGAGACATCGGTCGCGTTCTCTCACCACTCCGGCCACATCAGCGTGGCTCATTCTTCCGGCGTGTCGGATCCCGTCCGCGCGAACACGGCGTCCCAGGCCGAACTGTCCGGGAGGAGGTTCTCCGCGCCGCGTTGGCCGGCCATCGCTGGGACGCGATCGATTGCGGGTTGGGTGGCGGTCATCACCAGGACCGAGGCACCGAACCGGTCGACCAATGCGCGGAGGGCGTCGATCACTGGATCGAGGACCTCCAGCGGCAGCGCCTGCGCCTCGTCAATGACGATCACTGTCCCCGCCAAGCGGTGAAGCTTCCGGCAGGCCGAGGGGAGGCGAGAAAAGAGCGACTCGAACAGCTGCACCGTCGTCGTCACGATCACAGGCGCGTCCCAATTCTCCGCCGCCAACTTCCTCCAACTGCTATCGACGTCGACGGAAGAATGATGCTCGAGCACCACCGCCTCTTCGCCAGGCTCGTCAAGCAGGGATCTGTAGACAGCGGCTACCTGGTCAGTGACGGTGATGAAGGGCAAGGCGGTGACGATCGCACGCAAACCGTTCGCCGCGGCATGGGAGAGAGCCCAACCAAGACCGATCATCGTCTTGCCTGACCCGGTCGGCGTCGCCAACTGATAGATCCCAGGTGGGCGCGCAGCCGTGGCCAACACGGTGGCGTAGACCTCAGACCGCGCCACGTTCACGAGCGTTGCCGGGCTACCGGCCAGCAGGTCAGCCCGACGCCGCTGGAACCGCTCAGCTAGGCCGCCGATGGCGCGTCGGCCGGACCGCTCCAGTGGTCGGGCCGGTTTGAAATGCATCTCGGTATCCAGAAAATCGGCGTCTACGAGTGCGGAGAAGACCATCCGGAACAGCATTTCTACGTCCCGGTTGAAGGCTGCCTGACCGGGACGTGACCGGTCAGCAGCGCCCGAGGTGACCCAGGCCGGAAGCGTCGGAACGTGGCCGAGCAGTTCCGATGGGAGCTGAGCCCTCGCACGGTCCAAGGTCCTCTCCAGCTCAGGATCCTTGACCGCCTCCGCCAGATGAGCCCTCACATCCCCCAGGTCTGACAATCCGCCGTGATGGCCGAGGATCGTGGCGGCCAAGAGAATCGCGAGGGAGTACCCGTGCCGCTCTGCGAGGACGGCCCCAGGCCGCTTGTGGTCTCGCTTCGGGAAGGCCCGTTTGCCTGCCTCGTCACCGGAGAGGGCGCAGGTTTCCAAGTACGCAGAGAAAGCGCAGGAGCACTTGCCGACATCGTGCAGCCACCCGGCGGTACGAGCCAGATCGCCGGCAGCAAAGCGACTGGCAAAGTCACTGGCCAGTGCCCCGGTGTCCATCAAGTGATCGGACAAAAGGTGCCAGGAACCCTCGGCGTTCGGCGTGTGTGCGAAAGCGTTAGACGCCCCCCCGGCTGCCACTGTCTTGTCGCTCACGCTCGCTCCCCTGTGGCTCACGGTCAACATTGTCGCGCTGGGGTGTGACAATGATGAGAGAGCCGACGGGATGACCCATCCGCCAGTGAGGCATCGCTCTCCGGTTTGTCCCAACCCGGTCCGAGGTGACCTCCTGTGCCTGAGCACGCGATGGGATGTGTTCGGCGACACCGTATGACAGGCTCAGGTTCAAGATCGAACAGCGCTACCCACACAGTCGAGTCTTTCGGCCTCTCTACGATCTTGCGTACAGAGGTCCGCCATGAGGATCACCGCCCTGATTCACTTCGGCACGGCCGCTCCCTGGCGGTGCCTGGCCCCGCAGGTCCTCGGATTCGTACTCATGGCCCCCCGCCTTCCCGATGGGACATCGGGCTGCGTTCGCCGCCACCACAGCCGAACGAGCGATCAACTCGCCGGTTGAGGCCGCCTCCATGCCCTTGAGGCGCGTGAGTTGGGCGATTTGATTGACCGTAACGAGGTTCTTTCCTCGCACCTCAGGTAATAGCTCATTCTCACTTGCCTTTGTGGCAGTTCCTGACTGGAGGGAGCCAGGTTGGCGGGCAGACCGCTCGGGACTCGTGACCGTACCGCCTCGAGTGTTGGTCGGCGCGTCACATTTCAACACTCGCGGTGAGCAGACGGTCGGGGTCGGCCGACTCGGCCGCTACCTGTGGGCTCGTCACTCTTCCGGAGTTGGAGAGCCTTAGGGCACGAGCTGCGGCGGTGCGCGCGTGTCTGCGGTGGACGATGCCCTCGATCGTCTTCACGGCGGCGTCCTGGCCGACCGGTAGATCGTCCTTGCCGATGTTCCAGCGGGCCCTGTAGGCGGCGATCGTCGAGACGGCCTCGATCCACTGTTCGCGCTTCGCCGGATCTATGGGTGGAGTCCCGAGCCGCCCGACCCAGGGCTCACCGTGATCGAGAGCTTGCAGAGCGAGCTCTCGCGCTCGGTGCTGCATCGCATCGTCTCGCTCGCCAAGTGCTCGGGCCATGTCGGGATCGCTCACGCGTAGGGCGCGGGGGATGAGCCCGGCGATCAGGTTCGGCGGCGCCAGCCTGTTCGACGCTCTTGTTCGCATCCAGCGGTCCACCCGGCTGTGCATGACGGCGGCAAGGTCGTGGGACTCGTCGAGGGACCGACCAGCGACGAGCTGTGCGGCCGCCCGTTCCACATCGAGGCCGCGGGACTCAGCATCCCGGAGCGCCGCCAGCAGTGGGCCATAGGACTCGCTCTGGCGCACCTCTTCGAGCAGGCCGGGTGCGAGCCCCGAGCGGGCCAGCATCTCGTCGAAGCGTTGCTCCTGGGCGGCGCGTGCGAGGGTGCTGTACTCGGCGACGAGAGTGGCGAAGTCCCTTGCCTGGCGTCGTGCTCGCTGCATTGTCTCGTGGGCGGAGAGGTCAGCGCCCTCGTTGGCGAGCACGCCGGCGAGGATCTCCCTGACGCTGTGGCGTGGGGTCGCAGCGTCATGGGAGGTAGCTGGATCAGGGTCGAAGGCGGTGTCGACGTACCAGAAATTTGACTCACGGCCCCGCGTCGCCGAGACATAGAGCACCTCCCGGGTGGTGGTCGGAGAGATGATCGAGTGGGTCGTGTCCACCGATCGCGCTTGCGAACGGTAGGCGGTGGTGGCGTACGCGAGCTCGACGTGCTCGGCGACGTAGTCGGCCGGGAGCACGACCTCACCGCCGCCTGTCGGGCGGCGAAGCGCCATACTGGCGTCGGCGTTGGTGGCGGTGACGACGAAGCGGTCGCCGTTTTTCACCCAGGTCTTTCCGATCGGCAGCAACCTGTTGTTGCGGCGCGTGACGACCTCGTCGCCGACGCCGGCAGTCTGTCCGTCGGCGATAGCAAGCCCCTCCTCGGCGACTACCCCCGATGCCACCCGGTCGGCCCTGGCGCGGCGGTTGAGCTCTCCGACGCTGGCCGAGTCCGCCGCGATCATGAGGCTCGTCTTGCCGGCGTCGATGTCAGCCTGCCAGGCGTTGTAGAGCGATCTCAGGAGGTCCTCGCGCTTTCCGCCGGTGATCCGGTCGTGGGCGTCATAGGTGTCGATCGCCGCCTCCCGGCCGAGGCGCAGCTCGACGCTGGCGGCTTTCTCCCAGTCCGAACGGAAACGCCGAACATCGGTCAGCTCGGGGACGAGATCACCGCGGTCACGCACCAACAGAGCAAAGGATCCGCCTGCTTCCACGCCGCTGATCTGGGCCCAGTCGCCGGTGAGGAGGATCTTCGCACCGGCATCCCTGGCGGCGGCGGCGATCTCGTCGAGGGCGAAGGTGCCGGCGAGGGATGCCTCGTCAAGAATGACCAATTGGCCGCGCGAAAGCCTCCGATCGGCGATCGCCCGGGTGGCCTGCTCGAGTCGCAATGCGAGCTTTCGCGCCCCGGCAGAGTCCGGATAGGCGTGACGGGCAAGGTTGGAGGCGATGCGGTCCCGTCGAGCGGTGAGCACGGGTATTCGCCGCCACTCGGTCAGCCACTTGGCGGTGTTCTCGGTGCCGATCCCGAGCTCTTGTCCGAGCACCTCGGCCGCCACCGCCGAGGGGGCGAGCCCGATCACCGACGCCGTCCCGTGCTCTTTCTCCCAGGCCGCTCGCAGGCCCGCCATGGTTGTTGATTTGCCCGTGCCGGCGGGTCCGACGAGAACGTCGACGACGCGCCCGGAGGTGGCGATCTTCTCGATCGCGACGGCCTGGTCGAGGCTCAACGCGTAGTCCCGGCCGGGGAGGTTCGCCTCGGCGATGTCCGCCACCGTCTCGAGGTTCACTCGTGGTCCCCCCTCTGCTCTGCCGGCTGTCAGCAGGCGAGCCTCCGCCTCCAGGAGCGAGGTCGTCGTGTAGAGGAAGTGGCCCCGCTGCGCCAGCCTGGACGACCCGTCCGGACGGAGGTAACGCTTCGGCGTGTGGTGCAGCTCCGGCGGCGTGAGAGCAACTGAGCGGGCGACGGCAGCGTCCGTGATGTGCTCTGCGACAAGGACCCTGTCGTCAGGCGATGCGAAGCGGACCCCGTGCAGCAGCCGGTGGGCCTCGGCCAAGAGGTTGAAACGGCCGTAGGTGGAGTGATGCTCGGCGACGTTCGCAACCACCACGGCGGCGGCATCGGCGAGGATCGGATCGGCGAGGTCGTCGCGGCGAAGGAGAGGGAGGTCGTTGCGACCGGCGAGGCTCGAGACCCACGCCACCTGCTGATCGATCGGCACGTGGGTGGCTGCTCGCTCGCGCCACATCGCGGTCAGCTCAGCGAGGCTTCGGTGCGACTTGTCGGGACGGGTGGCGATCGTCGCCCAATGATGCAGCCGTATGTCCTCGAGTCCGGTGGCGCTGCGCCCGTGAGCGGCCTTGAACTCGGCTCGCAGCACGTCCGCGCGGGCGGCGATCTGCTCGGACCGCCGGGAGAACTCTGCCATCAGCGCCTCCTCGACGCCCTCGATCTCAAAGCGACTCCTCGTTGAGTGCCGCCGGTCGCGGGCCTCCCAGCCGACACCGAGGGCGTTCGTCAACAGATCGGAGAGGACTCCCTGGTGCAGCTGAGAGAGCGTGGTCGTCGCCTTGAAGATGGGCCTTCCGTCAAGGGTTCGCCACTTGCCGTCAGAGACGGACCTGGTCCGGTTCCAAATCACCAGGTGGGTGTGCAATTGTGGGTCGTCTGCCCGGCTCGTCCAGTGGGTGAACGATGCCGCGATCACCCCTGTGACGTCCTCCTCGACGATGCCGTTCGTTCCCGAACGGGAGGCGAACACCTCGCGCTCCGCGTAAGCGAGCACGTAGTCGATCGCCTGTCTGTGACACTCGTAGAGGATCGCTTTCGTGCCTTCGTCGGCGAGTGCCCAGGCGACTGAAAATGACTTCGGCGGTGAAAAAGTCACATCGAAGGCGGCCACGGGAGCGCTCCCGGCCGGCGCCCTCGGCGCCGATCCCACCGGCTCGCCGGTGATCGGGTCTGCGCACGTGGCGAGCATGCGCCGGAGGTGCTCCTCGGTCACCTGCGAGCCCGCGGTGACCCCCCGGCCGCCATCGAGATCGGCGAGGCCCTTGCCGACGAAGATACCCGGTGGAGTGCCCGACTCGCTGTAGTAGCGGGCGAGCGACGAGGCCCGTTCCTTGGCGCCGTCGCCGGCAGCCACCGACTCCATCAGGTAGCGATACCCGCCGCCCAGAGTCACCCTGCGGATCGATATCACCGACGCCTCGTTCCGGATGGCGGTCAGCGTGACCGCCTCTGCAAGAACAGGCGTTGGCCCGTTCACGCTATGAACTGGAGCGTCCCCGATTCAACCTCCGGGGCCAGCCCGGACCTCTTCCGCCCTCGAATGCAGATGGTGTGAAGTTCGAAGTGAAGTTCGAAGTGAAGTTCGAAGTGAAGTTCGAAGTGAAGTGAAGTTCGAAGTGAAGTTCGAGGTTCGTGGTGCAGGAGCGAGGAAGTTCGTGGTGCACGAGCGGAGACTGGCGATGAGCGAGTTGATCGCCGCTCGCGGCTGCGAGGAGAAACGCTGGCGTCGTCGAGCGGTCGTTATCGTTGGCCGAGACAAGGTAGAAGCCTCTGGGGCGGCGGCCGCGGTGTCGCGTGTTGGTGCTGATTGGGCCGCTTCAGGGAGCCGGTCGCCGCGGTCATCGAGGACTCGACGAGGCTCAAGACTTTAAGTGACGACGCAGCTCTCATCATTCATGGCGACGGCGGCGGTCCGGGGTGCGACCGTCGATCGGCGATCGAGCAAGCCACGTCTACGAAGCCCATGTGGCGATCGGCGAGCCGATTGACCGAGCTGTGATCAATCCCGATGTTGCGTTTGGCAAGCCGGTCGCGCAAGGCACGCGGATTCCGATGAGAATCGCTCACGGCTTCTTGACCGACCGGATGAACGTGCTCGAATTGCGCGAGGAGTACCCATAGTTCGTCGAAGACGACGTCCGGGCCTTCCTCGCGCATGCAGCTCCGCTTTCGATCGGCGACTTCGTAGACCCGTGAGAATCCTCGCCGAGAGCGTCGGCCACTCCACCGCAAGCTGAGGGTGAGGTGCTGGCTGGTGCGGGCCGCTGGCACACGGCACTGTGGTGGTGGCGCGTAAACCGTGATGTCGACTCTGACCGATGAGTTGACCGACAGCGTGACCGCCCGCCGGACTCGCCTCAGGGGTGGCCGCGCGGTCAAATGTTGATTCCACTTGGTCGCAGGCATCGTCCCGTCATCCACGACTGAGGATCTCTGCGTCAGAGGGCCGGACGAGGCTGTCTGCTCGAAATAGCGTGTATGTGCCGCCGCCTCCCTATCGAGCGGTCAACGCGACCGCGATCCAGAGAGGAGGGCCCATGCTCGCTGTCAAGATGGAGCTGGAGGTGACGACGGCTGACTCTTCGGCCCTGCCCCGGCTGATTCTCAAGTCGGACGAGACACCTTTCGGAACTGACAACGCACAGGTCGACCATGGCTGCTCCTCACGTCGGACGAGTGGCGAAGGGTCGCACACGACGCGACCGAGAGCGGTTGCGTCGTGACCGCGATGCCGGTGAGTGACGGGCCGAGCGACGGAGAGTCCCGCATGCCCGAGAACGCCGCAGTCCTTCAGGAGGAGCGGTTGCTTCTCACCCTCGAAGAGGCGGCACGGCGCCTGTCTGTCGGCAGGACGACGCTGTACGAGTTGGCGGCAGGCGGGCAGCTGCAGACCGTCACGATCGGCCGATGCCGGCGGGTGCCGCTGAGCTCGCTCAACTCCTTCGTGGAGCAGCTGACGTCCGAGAGCAGAGTTGAACCGAATGAAGTCGATCAGGTCGAAGCGGCCCAAGGGCGGGCATCGCCGACACACCCTCGGCGTACGATGAGGACGTTCCTTGGCCGCGGTCGATCCTGAGTCTGATCGTGCGAAGGAACCATTGTCGGCCCCGAGCGCCGGCCCTTCTCATACGGGATGCGCCCCGTACGGGGCGAAGGTTGACAGGAGGACGCCATGAGCATCGACCGCCGACAGACGGCGCGCGGCGTAGCCTACGACGTGCGGCTTCGCACACCCGAGGGCCGTGCCTATAAGCGGGCGTTTCCTACTCGCAAGGAGGCGGAGGTCTTTCAGGCGAACGAGATCGCCAACCAGAGCCGGGGTGATTGGGTCGATCCTCGCATCGGCAAGGTTTCGTTGGAGTCGTTCGCGACCACGTGGATCGCCGAGCGGCCCGATCTGCGTCCTCGTACTCGCGATCTGTACGAGTGGCTGCTGAGAAAGCACGTGCTGCCGCATCTCGGTTCGGTGCAGGTGGGCAACCTCCGGCCGAGCGATGTGCGGACCTGGCACTCGAACCTGCTGAAGGCGGGGGTCGGGCCGGTCACTGTCGCCAAGGCCTACCGACTGTTGCGTACCGTGCTCGGGACTGCGATGGCCGACGGCATGCTCGCGAAGAACCCGTGCAACATCCGTGCCGGCGGGATAGAGCGCAGCCCTGAGCGCCCTACTGCCACCGTCGAACAAGTCGATGCCCTCGCCGATGCCGTTGGCGACCGCCACCGTGCGCTCGTGCTCCTCGCGGCCTACAGCGGTTTGCGACTCGGTGAGCTGCTGGCCGTGCGACGAGTGCGACTCGACCTTACGGCTGGCGTCGTGTACGTGACGGAGGGCGAGCACGAGCTCGTCGGCGGCAGGATCATCACCGGACCGCCGAAGACCGAAGCGGGTCATCGTCAGGTTGCCATCCCACCCCACCTCCTGCCGGTGCTCCGCGCGGCACCTCGATCGCTTCGTCGGGCCTGGGCCTGACGCGCTGGTCTTCGGCGGCGAGAAGGGAGGCTGGCTCCGCCGCTCCTACTGGAACGTGAAGTGGCGCGACGCACGGAACGAAGTAGGCCTCCCAGGCTTCAGGTTCCACGACTTGAGGCACACGGGGAACACCCTTGCCGCTGCCACTGGGGCCTCGACGCGGGAGCTCATGAACCGGCTCGGGCACTCATCTCCGCAGGCCGCTCTCCGGTACCAACACGCCACGGCCGAGCGGGACCGTGGCATCGCCAACGCCCTGTCGGACCTCGCAGAGGCTGGGCGGCGAGACGCGGAAAAGACCACGACCGACGGCACCCGATGTGCCACGGATGTCAGCGGATGTGCCATGAATGTGCCATCGACGCTAGAGTCCGACCTATCTGACGGGGCAGACACTACCCCTGACCAGGGAACTAAACGGAGCGGGCGACCGGGATCGAACCGGCATGGCCAGCTTGGAAGGCTGGAGCTCTACCATTGAGCTACGCCCGCGGGGGCTCAGCCACGATAGCTGGCGGCCGTTCGGACGCAGGCGGAGGCGTCCGGCGACCGTGGCTTTGGCAGTTCTGACGGTGGATCCGGGACATCTGTGTCCCAACGGACCACCCAGAATGCCGAAGCCCGCCCGCTACCGCCCCCGGCCCGCCAAGGTCACACCAGCCAGGCGCCGCCCTTCATGACGTCCCGCCCCTCGATCTCCTCGACGCTCCGCCACACCTGGATGCGGGTCGGCGCCAGGAGGATCATCACGAAGGCCTCGTGCTCCTCCCGCGGGTCCCACCCGGTCCGGGCGACGTAGCTCGCCATGATCGCCTCCTCCGCCTCTGCGGCCGGCACGGTCCGGGCACGAGCGTCGATCATCACGACGTCTCGGCTGTCCCCGACGGCCAAGCGGGCAATCGGCCGGGCGGCGAGGTTGCGGGCCGTCACGGCAGCGGCCGGCGTGGCCGCGATCACCTGCACGCCGTCCCAGCCGAGCGACAGCGGCACGAGGTAGGGCTTGCCTTCAGCGCTCGCCGTCGCGACCCAGACGTCGATCTCGTGCTCGAGCCGATCGAGGGCGTGCGCCTTTCGCTCCACCGCGGTTCGCATCACCGGACCAGGCAATCACACCACTACCTCGGACGGGCGGCGCCGGCGCCGGCGACCCCGAGATCAGCGAAGAGCTGAGTGCAGAACGATCCGAGCTCCAGGCCGGCGATCGCCGGAAGGCTGAACCACGCCGCCCGGTCGACCTCGTCGTCGTCGGGGCGCAGTTCGCCCGATACGACACGGGCGTCGTAGACGGTCGCCACGTAGGCGACTCGATCGCCGGTGCCGTAGATGACCTCGTAGCCGGTCCCGCCCACGGCGCCGACGAGAGGGCCGAGCTCGACGTCGAGGCCGGTCTCCTCCCGGCACTCGCGGACGGCGGCCGCCGCCGGCGACTCGCCGGGGTCGACGGCGCCTCCCACGCAGCCCCAGAGCTTCGTGTCGGCGTGCCGTACGAGCAGGAGCCGATCGGCATCGTCGCGAGGAAGGACCACGACGGCCGGCATGAGAAGAAGGCGCGGCCCAATCACCTCGCGCAGAAGGCGCACGTACTCCGACATGGGCACGCGCCCGAACCTACCGGACCCGAACCGAGTCGAGCAGGAGTCGGCAACGAACCTCGGCAAGCCCCCGAGGCGTAGCGTTCTCGGAGGGTCACCGTCCGGGAGGGAGATGGGATGTCGAGCGAGCTGTCCTACGAGTCCGGGCCGTCCCCCGTCCCCCTGCTCGGGCAGACCATCGGCGAGAACCTGGAGGCGACGGTGCGGCGCTTCCCGGACCGCGAGGCCCTCGTCGACTGTCCCTCGCAGCGGCGATGGACCTACCGACAGCTCGACGGGGACGTCAACGCCCTCGCACGTGGACTGCTCGCCCGAGGGCTCTCGAAGGGCGATCGGGTCGGTATCTGGTCGCCGAACAATGCCGAATGGGTGCTCCTGCAGTACGCCACGGCCAAGATCGGCGTGATCCTCGTCAACGTCAACCCCGCCTACCGCGCTCACGAGCTCTCCTATGTCGTCGAGCAGTCGGGCGTCAGCGTGCTGGTCACCTCGCCCACTACGGAGCACTGTGACTACCCGGCGATGGCGGAGGCCGCCAAGGCGAGCTGCTCCGGGCTCGGCGACGTCGTCGTGATCGGAACCGATGGCTGGGACCTTCTCGTCGCCGACGGAGCCTCGGTTCCCGAGGAGGCGATCGGTGAGCGGGCGGCGACGCTCAGCTTCGACGACGCCATCAACATCCAGTACACGTCCGGCACGACGGGGTTCCCGAAGGGTGCGACGCTCTCGCACCACAACATCTTGAACAACGGCTTCTTCGTGGGCGAGCTCATCGGCTATTCGGAGCTCGACCGCGTTTGCCTGCCCGTCCCCTTGTACCACTGCTTCGGAATGGTCATGGGCAACCTCGGTGCCACGTCGCACGGATCCTGCATCGTCATCCCGGCGCCGTCCTTCGACGCCGCGGCCACGCTCAGTGCGGTGGCAGCCGAGCACTGCACTTCCCTCTACGGGGTGCCGACGATGTTCATCGCCGAGCTCAACCACCCCAGCCTTCCCAGCCTCGATCTCTCCTCCCTGCGGACGGGCATCATGGCCGGATCGCCCTGCCCGGTCGAGGTCATGAAACGAGTCATCGCCGAGATGAACATGACCGAGGTGTCGATCTGCTACGGGATGACCGAGACGGCGCCCGTCTCGACGCAGACGCGGATGGACGACGACCTCGACCGGCGTACGGCCACGGTGGGTCGGGTCATGCCCCACCTCGAAGTGAAGGTGATCGACCCCGCCAGCGGCCTTACACAGCGGCGGGGCGAGCCAGGAGAGCTCTGCACGCGGGGCTACTCCGTGATGCTCGGCTACTGGGACAACGAGACCGCCACCAGCCAGGCGATCGACGGCGCCCGCTGGATGCACACGGGCGACCTCGCCGTCATGCGTGACGACGGGTACGTGAACATCGTCGGGCGCATCAAGGACATGGTGATCCGCGGCGGCGAGAACATCTACCCGAGGGAGTTGGAGGAGTTCCTCTACGGTCATCCGGACATCGTCGACGTCCAAGTGGTGGGGGTGCCGGACGCCCGCTACGGCGAGGAGCTGTGCGCCTGGATACGCCTGCGGGAAGGGGCGGAACCCCTCACCGTCGAGTCGCTCCGGGAGTTCTGTGCCGGGCGTCTCGCCCACTACAAGATCCCGAAGTACGTCTACCTCGCCGAGGAATTCCCCATGACGGTGACCGGCAAGGTCCGCAAGGTCGAGATGCGAGAGCGCTCGGTCGAGCTCTTCGGCCTGCAGGAGGCCGCCCGGATCCGGCATGCCTGAAGGGCGTCGTGAGCCATGCCGGAGCGGCCGTCGGGGAAGGGGTCGGGGAGGAGGAGAGGAGTCGGGGAGGCGGGATTTGAACCCGCGGCCTCCTGCTCCCAAAGCAGGCGCGCTGCCAAGCTGCGCTACTCCCCGGACCGCTCCGGAGTATAGGGCGACGCCACCTTCGGGCAGGAGAGGGGGCGCCCGGTAGCATGGGGTGCGGAGCGCCGGGAAGCCTGGTCGGCATCGTGTCGGTAGGGGTCCGAGTCATGGACCGAACCATCTGAGGAGAGCGATGCCGCGAGACGACGCAGTCCACGCCACCGGCGTGTCGCGCCTCCCGCCCTCGCGCCGCCCTCCCCGCGGCACGGCCCGCCTGCTGCCGCAGCGGCTGCGCCGGCTCGGCTGGCAGCGCGAGGAGTTGCGCACGACCCTCTGGCTCGTTCCTACGGTGCTCGTGGTGGCGAGCCTCGGGCTCTTCGTCATCACCTATGCGGTCGACTCCGCCGCCTACCACCACCACCTGAGCTACCCGTTCTGGATCCGCACGCTGAGCGCCGACGCCGCCCGCCAGGTCCTCATCGCCATCGCCGCCGCCGTCATCACCGTCGTGGGCGTCGTCTTCTCGATCACCATCCTCGCCCTCACGCTCGCCTCGCAGCAGTTCGGGCCCCGCATGATGCGCAACTTCGTGCGGGACGTGGGCACGCAGCTGACGCTCGGAGTCTGGGTGGCGACCTTCGTCTACTCGGTGCTGGCCCTCGGTTCGATCTCGGCCGGCTCCGGTCCCCTCGGCGACTTCGTCCCGGACCTGTCCGTCTCGGTCGCAGAGGCGCTCCTCTTCGTCGACGTCGCCGTGCTCATCTACTTCATCCACCACGTCGCCAAGTCCATCCAGCTGCCGGAGGTGATCGCCGGGATCGCCGACGACCTCGTCTCCGCGGTAGACCTGGAGTTCCCGACGCCGGCCACCGCATCGGGATCCCAGGCCACGGAGGCATCGGGGGCGGAGCTGCAGCGCATCAACCACCTCCTCGACGAGGCGGGAGCCGCCATGCCGGCGCTCGACAGCGGCTACCTCCAGTTCGTGGCCTTCGGGCAGCTCGTCCAGATCGCCGAGGACGCCGGCGCCGTCATCCGGCTGTCCCATCGTCCCGGGCACTTCGTGGTCGCAGGGCTGCCCCTCGGCACGGTCTGGCCGGCGGCAGCCGTCCGGACGGTGGAACAGGCGCTCGCCCACTCGCACGTAACGGGGCCGCACCGTACCCTCATCCAGGATCCGGTCTTCGCCATCGACCAGCTCGTGGAGATCGCCATCCGGGCGCTGTCGCCCGCCGTGAACGACACCTTCACGGCGCTCACCTGTATCGACTGGCTCTCCGCCGGGCTCAGCCGCATCTCCGGGCGCCTCCTGTCGGAAGGCGTCTATCTCGACCGGGCAGGGGAGATCCGCCTCATCGAGCTGGCGCCGAGCTACGAGCGCATGGTCGATCGCGCCTTCGACAAGGTTCGCCAGGCGGGCGGCGCCATGCCCGCCGTCGTCATCCGGATGCTGGACGCCCTCTCCCGCGTCGTCGAGCACACCGTGGAGCCGGCCCAGCAAGAGGTCCTCGCCCGACAGGCGGACATGATCCTGCGCGGCGCCGAGGCGGCGGGCATGGAGCCGAAAGACCTGGACGACGTGCGCGGCCGTTACGAGCACTTCTCGGCCGCCTCGGCGGCGGCAGGCGGCGGAAGCCCGGCAACCGGCCTCCGGCGGGCGGTCGATCCGAGCGAGCTGCCTGAACAGGATGTTTCGTCTGGCACGGCAGCCTCCGGGCGGCCGGGATCGCTGACGGCCGGCCGAGCGGGCGACCGGTAGAATCCCCCGGCCATGCGCTCCACCGCTGAGGTACTCGAAGGCAACAGGGTCAAGATCTCGGTCGAGGTCGACGAAGACGAGCTGAAGGCTGCCGTCGACGACACCTTCAAGCGGCTGCAGCGCGAAGTGAGCGTCCCCGGGTTCCGTCCCGGCAAGGTGCCCCGACGCCTCCTCGAGGTGCGCATGGGTGGTAAGGCGATCCGCGAGGAGGTCATCCGGCACGCCCTGCCCGACTACTACGCCCAAGCGGTGGAGGAGGCGAAGCTCGACACGATCGCCGCTCCGGAGATCGACATCACTTCGGGCGAGGAGGAAGGACCCTTGGCCTTCGACGCCGTCGTCGAAGTGAGGCCGAAGGTCTCGGTCGGCGGCTACGAGGGGCTCGTCGTAACGGTGCCCTCGCCGGAGGTGAGCGACGAGGATCTCGACGCCCAGATCGACCGCATGCGCGAGCAGTTCGCCGAGCTGGCCGATGTCGAGCGCCCCGCCCGCGACGGCGACGTCGTCACCGTCGACGTGGGCGCCACCCGTGGGGGTGAGCCGGTCGAGGACCTGGCGACGACGGATTTCGTCTACGAGGTGGGCAGCGGCATGCTCGCCGAAGGCGCCGACGAGCAGCTGCGGGGGGCAAAGGCCGGGGACATCCTCGTCATCGAGGCCAACGAGGCACCGGGCGGCGCCGCCGAGCTCAAGATCCTCGTCAAGCAGGTGCGGGAAAAGGTCCTGCCGGCCGCCGACGACGAGTGGGCGTCCGACGCCTCCGAGTTCGACACGCTCGCCGAGTTGCGCACGGATCTCGCCAAGCGCATGACGGCGCTGCGAACGCTGCAAGCGAGGCTCGCCCTCCGCGAGCAGGCCATCGAGGCCCTGGCGGCGCTCGTGCCCGAAGAGATGCCCGAGACCCTCGTGAGCGAGGCGACCCAGCGGATGCTCTCGTCCTTCCTGCGACAGCTCGATGCCCGCAAGATCGGTCTCGAGCAGTACCTGGCAGCCCGCGAGCAGGAGCCCGATCAGCTGCTGGCCGAGCTGAAGGAGCAAGCCACCGAGCAGGTGCGCGCCGATCTGGCCCTCCGGGCACTCGCCGACGCCGAGGAGCTCGAGGTGTCGGACGACGAGTTGGCCGCCGAGATACAACGCCTCGCCGACGACTCGGACCGTTCCGCCGCCGACGTCGCCCGCCAGGTAGCGGAGGGAACGGGACTGGAGCGGCTACGCTCTGATCTCAGGAGTTCGAAGGCGGTCGAGTGGTTGCTCGATCACGTCGAAGTCGTAGACGAGCAAGGGAACCCGATGGATCGAGCGTTGCTGCTGGAGCACGAGGACCCCTCGGGTGAGACAGAAATGACCACGACAGACGACACCGCCGAGGACGCTGCCGGCGGCAGCGACGAGGCAGCGGCCGAAGCGCCGGACGACAACGACAACGACACGAAGGAGGGTCGGGATTGAGGGCGTACAACTACCTCGTTCCGACGGTCGTCGAGCAGTCGAGCCGCGGAGAGCGCGCCTACGACCTGTACTCGCGGCTGCTGCGGGAGCGCATCATCTTCATCGGGACGCCGATCGACGACACGATCGCCAACCTCGTGTGCGCGCAGATGCTGTTTCTCGAGTCGGAGGACTCCGACAAGGACATCAACATCTACATCAACTCTCCCGGCGGCGACATCACCGCCCTCTTCGCCATCTACGACACGATGAAGTACGTGCGACCCGACAAGTCGACGTTCTGCTTCGGTCAGGCGGCCTCCGCCGCCGCCGTCCTGCTCGCAGCAGGCACGAAGGGGAAGCGCTTCGCCCTCCCGCACGCTCGCATCCTCTTGCACCAGCCCTACGGCGGAGCGGCCGGGCAGGCGACGGACATCGAACTGCAGGCAAAGGAGATCCTGCGGATGCGGGACATCCTGAACGAGATGCTGGCGCACGACACGGGCCAGGACGAGGAGAAGATTCAGAGCGACACCGACCGCGACTTCATCATGAGCGCGGACGAGGCCCAGGCGTACGGTGTCATCGACGAGGTGATCACGAACCGGGAAGCCATCGGTAGCGCCATCGCTGCCGTCGGCGCTGCCTGACAAGGGGGAGAAGGTGGCCAAGTTCGGCGACGGGGGCGAGCTCGTCAAATGCAGCTTCTGCGGGAAGTCGCAGAAGCAGGTGAAAAAGCTCATCGCCGGCCCAGGTGTCTACATCTGTGACGAGTGCATCGAGCTCTGCAACGACATCATCGAAGAGGAGCTGGCCGAGCCGAGCGAGGTCCGATTCGAGGACCTGCCGAAGCCGAAGGAGATCTTCGAGTTCCTGAACGACTACGTCATCGGGCAGGAGCAGGCCAAGAAGATCCTCTCCGTCGCCGTCTACAACCACTACAAGCGGGTGCAGGCGGGCGTCTACCGGGAAGGTGACGTCGAGCTCGCCAAGTCGAACATCCTGCTCCTCGGGCCGACAGGGTGCGGCAAGACGCACCTCGCCCAGACCCTCGCCCGCATGCTGAACGTCCCGTTCGCCATCGCCGACGCCACGGCGCTGACCGAGGCCGGCTACGTCGGCGAGGACGTCGAGAACATCCTCCTCAAGCTCATCCAGGCCGCCGACTACGACGTGAAGAAGGCGGAGACGGGCATCATCTACATCGACGAGATCGACAAGATCGCCCGCAAGTGCGAGAACCCCTCGATCACCCGTGACGTCTCGGGCGAAGGCGTGCAGCAGGCGCTGCTCAAGATTCTCGAAGGGACGACGGCTTCCGTGCCGCCCCAGGGGGGTCGCAAGCACCCCCATCAGGAATTCATCCAGATCGACACGACCAACATCCTCTTCATCTGCGGAGGAGCCTTCGCCGGGCTCGACAAGATCATCGAGAGCCGCATCGGCCTCGCCGGCATCGGCTTTCGCGCCGAGGTCCGGCGCGGCAAGGGATGGCACGAGAGCGAGCTCCTCATGCAGGTCCTGCCGGAGGACCTCCTCAAGTTCGGCCTCATCCCGGAGTTCGTCGGCCGGCTGCCCGTCATCGGCGCCGTCTCGAGCCTCGACCGCGAGGCCCTCGTTCGGATTCTCCTCGAGCCGAAGAACGCCCTCGTCAAGCAGTACCACCGGGTCTTCGAGCTCGACAACGTCGAGCTGGAGCTGACCGAGGATGCTCTCGAGGCCGTCGCCGACCAGGCGTTGCTGCGCGGCACGGGCGCCCGCGGCCTGCGAGCGATCCTCGAGGAGGTGCTCCTCGACGTCATGTACGACCTGCCCAGCCGCGAGGACATCGGTCGCTGCGTGGTCGACCGCTCCGTCGTGCTCGAGCGGGTTGCGCCGAGCCTTGTTCCTCGTGGCGCCACGACGAACAAGCCGGAGCGAGCCTCGCGCCGCGCCGCCTCTTGAGTCGCCGCTGCGGCCACGGCCGGGCCGGCACGGGCGGCCCACCACCGATCGCCTTGCCTGCCCCTGCTGCTCGGACCGACCGTGCCCGATGAGGTCGGGCCCTTCTCACCTCCCGCTGCCGGCCTGAAGGCCAGCATCGGGGAGGCGCTCGCCTGGCTCGACCGGCACGTCAATCTCGAGGCCATCGAGTCCGGCAAGGCCGGGCGCCATGCCCTCCCAACGCTCGACCGCATCGCCGCTCTCATGAAGGTGTTGGGCGACCCTCAGGCGTCCTACCCGGTCGTGCACATCACTGGCACGAACGGCAAGGGATCGACGGCGCGCATGTGCACCTCCCTCCTCACGGCGGCAGGGCTCAACCCGGGCCTCTACACGAGCCCTCATCTCGAGACGATCAACGAGCGCATCACCGTCGGCGGCGTCCCCATCACCGACGTCGAGCTCGCCCGCGAGCTCGCCGCCATGGCGGAGCTGGAAGTCTTCATGGGGGAACGGGCGACCTGGTTCGAGATCGTGACGGCGACGGCCTTCGCCTTCTTCGCCGGTGAGGGGGCGGACTCCGCCGTCGTCGAGGTCGGCCTCGGCGGGCGCTACGACGCCACGAACGTCGCCGACGCCGAGGTGGCCGTCGTGACGAACGTGGCGCTCGACCATCTCGACATCCTCGGTGACACCCGCGAGCAAATCGCCGCAGAGAAGGCGGGCATCATCAAGTCGAAGAGCAGTCTCGTCCTCGGCGAGCGGGATCCGGACATCGCCCGCATCTTCGAGGAGGAGGCCCTCTCCGTCGGCGCCCACCAGGTGTGGCATCGTGACGCCGACTTCGGGGCGAGGGACAACCGGCCCGCCCACGGCGGCCGCGTCGTCGACCTCTACACACCCCTCGGGCATTACGAGGACGTTTACGTGCCGCTCTTCGGCGCCCACCAGGGAGACAACGCCGCCTGTGCCCTCGCCGCCGCCCAGGCCTTCCTCGGCGTCCCCCTCGGGGAGGACGTCGTCCACGAGGGATTGGGCGCCGTGACGGTTCCCGGCCGCTTGGAGGTCGTGAGCCGCCAGCCGCTCATCGTCCTGGACGGTGCCCACAACCCGGCGGGGGCCGGCGCCGCCGGGGCCGCCCTGACGGAGGACTTCGTGGGCCGGCGCGTCATCGTCGTCATGGGCTGCCTGCGAGGAAGGGACGTCGCCGACCTCCTGAGCGGTCTCGGCGTCGAGCGTCTCGCCAGCGTCCTCGCCTGCACACCGCCGTCGCCTCGCGCCCAACCGGCCGCCGCCGTCGTGGAGGCCGCTTGCCGCCTCGGCCTCGAGTCCGAGGAGTGCGGAGGCGTCGCCGAGGCGCTGCAGCGTGCCGGCGAGATCGCCTCCGGGAACGACCTCGTGCTCGTGACCGGCTCGCTCTACGTCGTCGGGGCAGCCCGAGCCCTCTTGTGTCAGTGAGCGACCCGAGCCGACCGGAGAACACCGCCGACGACCCGGCTCGCCGCCACGCCCCGACGACGGGATCGCCTGAGGCGCACCGAGCGCGCTAGCCTGCCGACCCCGTGAACCGCACCCTTGTGATCTGCAAGCCGGACGCCGTGGCGAGAGGGCTCGCCGGGGAGATCGTGAGCCGTCTCGAGCGCAAAGGCCTCCGCCTCGTCGCCCTCGAGCTGCGCACGATCACGGCGGAGGTCGCCGCCGAGCACTACGCCGAGCACGCCGGCAAGCCCTTCTACGGTGACCTCATCGAGTTCATCACGGGCGGGCCTGCTCTCCTCGCCGTCGTGGAGGGCCCGACCGACACCTGGAGGATCGTCCGCACGATGATGGGGCCGACGAACCCCGCCGAGGCGCCGCCGGGTACGATACGAGGGGATTTCGGCACGATCATGACCGAGAACCTCGTCCACGGCTCCGACGGTCCGGAGTCGGCCGAGCGTGAGATCGGTATCTTCTTCCCCGATCTCAGCTGAGCGGTCCGTCCGCCCAACGCGCCCGGTCGGGCGGATTTGCGGGGTCGCCCTTGTACCGGTCGGCGTCGATCCCTTAGCCTGGTGTGACCGCACCTCTAGTGCTTGGACGATTTTCGTATGGCTGACAACCGTTTCTCCTTCATCGGCCGGGACATGGCGGTAGACCTCGGTACTGCCAACACGCTCGTCTACGTCCGTGGCAAGGGCATCGTGCTGAACGAGCCCTCCGTCGTCGCCATCAACGTGAAGGACGGGCACCCGCTCGCCGTCGGGGCGGAGGCGAAGCGGATGATCGGCCGCACGCCGAGCAACATCCAGGCGATCCGGCCCCTCAAGGACGGCGTCATCGCCGACTTCGAGATCTGCGAGATGATGCTGCGCTACTTCATCCGCCGGGTGCACCCTCGCCGCTTCTCCAAGCCGCGCATGGTCATCTGCGTGCCCTCCGGCATCACCGGCGTCGAGAAGCGCGCCGTGCAGGAGGCGGCAGAGTACGCCGGCGCCCGCAAGGCCTACATCGTCGAGGAGCCGATGGCAGCGGCCATCGGCGCCGGGCTGCCCATCCACGAGCCCACCGGCAACATGGTGGTGGACATCGGCGGCGGGACGACCGAGGTGGCCGTCATCTCACTCGGCGGCATCGTCGTGAGCCAGTCCATCCGCATCGGCGGCGACGAGCTGGACGAGGCCATCATCTCGTTCGTAAAGAAGGAGTACAGCCTCGCTCTCGGTGAGCGCACGGCGGAGGAGATCAAGATCGCCCTCGGCTCCGCCTGCGAGCTCGAGGAGGAGCTGCACGCCGAGATCCGAGGCCGCGACCTCGTGACGGGACTTCCGAAGACGGTCGTCACGACCACGGAGGAGATCCGCAAGGCCATCGAGGAGCCGGTGGCCGCCGTCGTCGACGCCGTCAAGGTCACGCTCGACCGCTGCCCGCCGGAGCTGGCCGCCGACATCATGGAGCAGGGCATCGTGCTGACGGGAGGTGGCGCTCTCCTGCACGGGCTCGACGTGCGCTTGCAGGCCGAGACGCACATGCCCATCGTCGTGGCACCGGATCCGCTCAACTGCGTCGCGCTCGGCAGTGGGATGTGCCTGGAGGAGTTCGAGGCACTGAAGGCGGTTCTCCAGTCCTCGTCCAACCGCTGACCCCGGAGTCGTGGTGGCCACGACTCGTCGCAACACCTCCCAGCGGCTGACCCTCATCATCCTCGTACTCCTCTCTGTCACCGCCATCACCCTCGACTACCGGGGGCAGGCGAGCCATGTGATCAGGGACGTGCGCAACGCTGCCCGTGACGCCGTCTCCCCCGTGCAGCGAGTGCTCTCCGACGCCCTGCATCCCATCGGGGACCTCTTCTCCGGCGCCGTCAATTACGGCAGCGTCGTGCGGCAGAACGAGAAGCTGCGCAGCGAGCTCGGCGCCCTCCGCCGTCAGGCGCTCGAGAACGAGGGCGCCGAGCACGAGCTGCAGGAGCTCCTCGACGAGGAGAACCTGCCCTATGTGCAGAACATCCCGACGCTCGAAGCCGCCGTCGTCTCGGGGCCGTCCTCCAACTACCAGGAGACCTTCGAGATCGATCGGGGCACCTCCTCCGGCGTCGGGGTCGGCATGCCGGTCGTCGTAGCCGCCGGGCTGCTCGGAACGGTCATCTCCGCGGGCTCGGACACCGCCGTCGTGCGGGCGCTCACGGATCCCGGATCCGCCTGGGGGATCAGCTTCGGTATCCCACCCTCCGTCGCAGTGGCCGACGGCCAGGGCGCCGGCTACCAGCTCTCACTCGACGACGTCACGGCCAATACACCGGTGCACGTCGGGGAGCCGGTCTTCTCGAGCGGCATCGCCGGCGCCGCCCTCCCAGCCGGCCTCCCGATCGGTACGGTGTCGTCCGTGCACTACGTGGGCGGGAACCTGACGAAGTCGGTGCTCGTGAAGCCGCTCGCCAGCTACAGCGCCTACAGCTTCGTGACGGTGTTGCTGTGGTTCCCGGCCCCGTGAGCACCCGGCAGACGCCCGCCTCGGGGTGCCGACCGTGACGGCGCGTACGTGGCTCCGGCTCGGTGCCATCGTCCTCGCCACGCTCGTCCTCCAGGAGGGCCTCCTCAACGCGCTCACCCTCGGCGGGGCCCACCCTGACGCCTTCGTCGTCCTCGCCGTCGCCGCCGGGCTGGCGGCCGGGGCGCAGCGAGGAGCCGTCATCGCCTTCGTCGTGGGGCTCGTGGCCGACCTCTTCGTGCTCACCCCCTTCGGCCTCTCGTCACTCGTGTTCGTGCTCGTCGCCTTCGGCGTCGGCCTCCTCGCCGCCGTCCCGAGCGGCCGCGCCCCCTACGGGTTCCAGATGTTCGTGGCGCTCGTGAGCGGCCTCGTCGCCTCCGTCGTCTTCGACGGCATCAACGACCTCCTCGGACAACCGAAGCTGCCCAATCACCAGCTCGTCGTGGTCGCGCTCGTCGTCGGCGTGGCGGCCGCCCTCCTCGTCGTCCCGGCCCGGGCCGCCATGTCGTGGGCGCTCACGGTGGGGCCGTCCCGGGAGCCGGCCGCCCTCTCCGGGGGGAGCGCGACCCGGTGACGCCCACCGGCCCGCGGGACCGCCGCCCCGAGGGGGGAGGGGGATCGTCCGGACGGTCGCACGTGCCGCGCCCTGGCATCCTCTCCGAGCCGGAGGACGAGCTCGTCGACCGTCCCCGCCAACGCATCAGCTCGAGCCCGCTCAAGCGGATGGAGGGCGAGGAGAAGGAGCTGGAGCGCCGGAGCCAACCGGTGCACGTCGGTCTCCGCCTCACGGTCATGGGCGTCGTCGTCCTCGGGCTCTTCTCGATCATGATCGTCCGGCTCTGGTCCCTCCAAGTGCTGCAAGGCCCGGCCGCCATCAAGGCGGAGAACGCCCTCACCACCCGCGTCGTCTACGTGACGCCGCCCCGCGGCCTCGTCCTCTCCCGCAACGGGGTGGTCCTCGTCGCCAACAAGGTCATGGCCGTGGTCACGCTCAACCGCCAGGACGCCGCCAACGACCCCGGGCTCGTGCAGCGCGTGGCCGTCGTGCTCGGCATGACGACGACGGAGATCGACGCCGACCTGAACGACCAGCAGGACAGCCTCTACGAGCCGGTGCCGGTCGCCGTCGGCGTGAGCGCCGCCACGATCCTCACCCTCTCCGAGCACGCCGCTCAGCTGCCCGGCGTCGTCGTGAGCTACGTCGCCGAGCGCACCTACCCGGAGAAGTCCCTCGGCGTCCAGATGCTCGGGTACGTCTCGGACATCAACGCCGGGGAGCTGAAGGCGCTCTCCAAAGAGGGCTACCTGGCGAGCGACGTCATCGGGCAGGCAGGCGTGGAGGCGCAGTACGAGCAGTTCCTGCGCGGCAAGCCCGGCAAGGACGTGCTCAAGGTGGACGCCCTCGGGGACGCCGTCGGCACGGCGTCGGAGACGGCTGCCACGCCGGGCGACGACGTCGTCCTGAACATCGACACCGGGCTGGAGGCGGAGGTGCAGAAAGCGCTCTCTGACCAGCTGTCGTCCCTCAGCACTTCCGGCCAGAAGGCGAGGTCGGGGGCCGTCGTCGTGCTCGACCCGCAAAACGGCGCCGTGCTCGCCATGGTCTCCCTCCCCGACTACAACCCCGAGTGGTGGGTGGGTGGCATGAGCACGGCCCACTGGGACGAGCTGGAAGCGAAATCGTCCGGTAATCCCCAGGTCAACCGAGTCATCAACGGGGTCTACCAGCCCGGCTCGTCGTTCAAGCTGGCGACGGCGACGGCCGCCCTGCAGGACGGCGTCATCTCGCCCTACACGCTGATCTCCGACCCGGGCTATTTCAAGATCCCTAACTGCACCGGCGATTGCACGTTCCTCAACAACGAGGACGAGAGCTGCGGCTCCTGCAACGTCACGACGGCGCTCACGATCTCCGACGACGTCTTCTTCTACACGATGGGCTTCGACTTCTTCACCGACAAGGGCACGGACGACAGCGAGGGCATCCAGCAGTACGCCGCCGCCTATGGCTTCGGCCAGCCCACGGGCATCGACCTCCCGAACGAGTCCTCCGGGCAGGTGGACGGCCCGCAGCTGCGCAAGGCCCAGCACAAGGCGAAGCCCGCCGCCTTCCCGTACACCTATTACGGAGCCGGCGACGCCCTCGAAACCGCCTTCGGCCAAGGCGAGACCCTCGTCACCCCACTCCAGATCGCCGATGCCTACGCCACCTTCGCCAACGGCGGCACCCGCTACGCCCCCCAGGTGGCGGCGGCGGTGGTCTCGCCCACGGGCAAGATCGTGAAGGTCTTCCAGCCCAAGGTGGAAGGTCACGTCACGATCTCGCCCGAGAACTACTCGGCCATGCTGGCGGGCTTCGAGGGCGTCATCACCAAGAGCAACGGCACCGCCTACCAGGCCTTCCAGGGCTACCGGTACACGCTGCTCCCCATCGCCGGCAAGACGGGAACGGCCACGACGAGCGCCAATCCGGCCGCCCAGCCGACGGCCGTCTTCGTCGCCTTCGGGCCCGTCCCCACGGACGGCTCCGTCGACACCTCGTTGCCGCAGTACTGCGTAGCGGCCGTCATCCCGGGCGCCGGCTACGGTGCCTCGGCGGCCGCTCCGGTCGTGCGGGCCATCTTCTCGTACCTCATCAAGCACCCCGTGCACAGCGTCGACCTCCACCCGAGGCTGCCCGCCGGCTGAGAGCGGCCGCTGAAGGCGCCTGCGAGCCCGCCGGCGGGCAGTAGTGTGTCGGCCAGGATGACCGTGTGGGGATCGCCGCAGCCAAGGCAGGTGGCACCCGCGCTCGTCGTCTGTTCCGTTCTTGCTGCACTGTGTGACCGTTACACCGCCGCTGGCGGTGCCTCCCGGTGCCGCCAGGACGGTCAGGACACCGTGCTCGTCACTGACGACAGCACCCCGGGCTGGCGCGCCGCTGCGACACCGCACGCGGCGCCGGCCGCCCGCCGGGTGTGCCTGGCGCGCCGCGACGCGCCCTCACGAAGGGATCTTCCTGATGTCGGACTCGATGACCGGCCACCCGGAGCCGGCCGAGCGTGCACCCGGGGACGCCTCCCCGGCGCGCCCGCCGCGGCCTCCCGGGGACTCGGCGGCCTCTCCCGGCTCGCCAGGGGACCAGGGTCCCCCTCCCGCAGGGGGGCGGCAGGCCGGGTCCCCGCAGGGCGCCCCAGCCCAGAACGCCCCGGCACCTAGCTCACGGCTACCGAGCTCGCCGGGCGCCGAGCACGCAGCAGGCGGGCCCGCGCCCGTACGACCGCGCATCGGCGACACGCGCCCTGCCCCAGCCGTCCCGCCGCCCGCCAACGGGGCTCGCCAGTCCGACCCGGTGAAGGGATCGTCCGGCTCGGGCTCGACGGGGACCGGCTCGGGTGGGTCGGGCCGGCGCCGCCGGGGAGGTCGTGGACGGCGCGGATCCGGCAGCGGCGGCGGTTCGGGCGGCCAAGGCCAGTCGGGCGGCCAAGGTCAGTCGGGGGGCCAGGGCCAGTCCGCCGGCCGCTCCGGCACGCCGGCCACCGGCGGCGTCGACCGTGCGGTGGGCAACGGGCGCGCCGGCCAGACCGACGCCGGCACGGCGGGCTCGACGGAGCCGGCGACCTCGGCCGGCGGGCGGGGCGGCGGGCGCCAGGCGACCACGCCACCCAAGCCGCCGACGGCGGGCGAGGCGCCGGAGACGGACGAGGGAGACGACACCCAGGCCCTGGCTCCCCGGCGGGGGAGGGAGCGCCGGGGCCGTCCCGTCGGCCGCTACCTCATGTGCGTCCACGTGGAGCCGGAGCTGACCCAGATCGCCGTGCTGGAGGGACGCGCCCTCGTCGAGCACTACGTGGCGAGGCCGCAGGACGACGCCCTGCAGATCATCGGCAACATCTACCGGGGTCGGGTGAAGAACGTCCTTCCCGGCATGGAAGCGGCCTTCGTCGACATCGGGACGCCGAAGAACGCCGTCCTCTACTGGGGTGACGTCTCCTTCGATCGCGACGACATCGAGCGGCAGCCGGGCGCCGACCGCATCGAGCACCTCCTCAGGCCCGGCCAGACGATCGTCTGTCAGGTCACGAAGAACCCCATCGGGCTGAAGGGGGCGCGTCTCACGCAGGAGGTGTCGATACCGGGCCGTTTCGTCGTGCTCGTGCCCCAGTCGAACACCTACGGCATCTCGCGGCGCCTCGACGACAACGAGCGCCGCCGCCTGCGGCGCATCCTCGACGAGGTGAGGCCGGAGGGCCACGGGCTCATCGTACGAACGGCGGCGGCGGGCGCCTCCGCCGAGGACCTCCGTCACGACGTCCTGCAGCTGGTGGCGCGTTGGGACGAGATCGACGAGCGCGCCAAGCGCCTGCCGGCGCCGGCGCTGCTCTACGCGGAGCCTCACATGGCGGTGCGGATCATCCGCGAGGAGCTCACCGAGGAGCACCGGTCCGTGCTCATCGACGACCCGGCGCTCTACGAGGTCGTGAAGTCCTACGTGGCCGAGCTGGAGCCGGCCCTCGCCGAGCGCATCGAGCTGTACGACACCACGACGGAGCCGCTGCCCCTCTTCGAGCGCCACCACGTGCACGAGCAGCTGCACAAGGCGCTCGACCGCAAGGTGTGGCTGCCGTCGGGAGGATCGCTCATCATCGAGCGGACGGAGGCCCTCACGGTCATCGACGTCAACACGGGGAAGAACGTCGGTTCCTCGAGCCTCGAGGAGACCGTCTTCGAGAACAACCTCGAAGCGGCGGCCGAGATCGCCCGGCAGCTGCGGCTGCGCGACATCGGCGGGATCATCGTCATCGACTTCATCGACATGGAGGTGAAGGCGAACCGCCAAGCGGTCACGTCGGCCTTCAAAGCTGCCCTTGCCCGCGACAAGACGCCGACGCAGGTCTACGACATCTCCGAGCTCGGGCTCGTGGAGATGACGCGAAAGCGTGTCGGGGAGGGCCTCGTCGAGACCCTCTCGCAGACCTGCCCCATGTGCGGGGGACGCGGGATCGTCTTCGAGGAGCCGCGATGAGGCGGCCCGCCGGTCCGGCGCCTGTCCGGCGCGCCGGAGCCGTCGTACTAGGGTAGGAGCCCTATGTATGCGGTCATCAACGCCGGGGGCAAGCAGGAGCGTGTCGAGGTCGGCGAGCTCGTCGACGTCGAGCTGCTCCACGTCGCCCCGGGCGACGAGGTCACCCTCACTCCTCTCCTCGTCGTCGACGGCGCCGATGTCACGGTGTCGGTCGAGGCGCTTGCGTCCACTCCGGTCACGGCGACGGTCGTCGGAGAGGTGAAGGGGCCGAAGATCGTCGGTTTCACCTACAAGTCGAAGACGCGCCAGCGCAGGCACTACGGGCACCGCCAGCGGTACACGACGCTCGAGATCACGGGCATCGGCTCCGAGCGCCCGGAGCGCGCAGAGGCAGCGGACGAGGACACCGGCGAGGACCCCGCAGCGGGCGACGAGGACTGAGGAGGCCCTGAGATGTCGAAGACGAAGGGTGGGGGCTCCACCCGCAACGGACGTGACTCGAATGCCCAGCGCCTCGGCGTGAAGGTGTACGACGGCACGAAGGTGCACGCCGGAACGATCATCGTCCGCCAGCGCGGCACGCATTTTCACCCCGGCGAGAACGTGGGCCGCGGCAAGGACGACACCCTCTTCGCCACGGCCGACGGCAGCGTCAAGTTCGGCAACCGGCGCGGGCGGCGGCTCGTCGACATCCTTCCGGCCGACGCATCAGTCGCGAACGGCGGAAGCACCGCTCCGCAGCACGTTTGAGCGAGGGCGGGATGCCCTCTCCTCCCTCCAAGGGCCGCCTCGTCGTGGCCTCGCCATCGCTGGAGGACCCGAACTTCCACCGCACCGTCGTGTTCTTGCTGGCGGCGGACTCAGAAGGAGCGCTCGGCGTCGTGCTCAACCGGCCGAGTGACACCTCCATCGACGAGGTCGTGCCCCACTGGGGCTTCCACGCCTCCGAGCCGCCTGTCCTCTTCGTGGGCGGCCCGGTGCAGCCGAACGCCGCCATCTGCGTCGGAAAGGCCAAGGAGACCGTTCGGGAGCGGGCGGCATCGGCCGAGGCCTCCGACGACGACGGGGGAGGCTTCTCGCCGCTCATCGGCGACCTCGGCACCGTCGACCTGAACCGGGCCCCGGACGAGATCGGCGTCGCCTTCAGCGGCCTGCGCGTCTTCACCGGGTACTCCGGATGGGGACCGGGCCAGCTCGAGGAGGAGATCGACGCAGGAGCCTGGTTCGTCGTCGACGGCCGGCAGGACGACGTGCTGTGCACCGATCCGGGGGACCTCTGGGGGCAGGTCCTCCGCCGGCAGGGCGGCTGGCTCGCCGTGCTCGCCCGCCATCCTGTCGACGCCTCGCTCAACTGAGCGGCCGTGCCAGGGTTCGTCGACGAGGCACAGGTCCACGTCAAAGCAGGCAATGGGGGGGCCGGGGCCGTCTCCTTCCGCCGTGAGGCGCACGTCTCGAAGGGAGGCCCCGACGGTGGCGACGGGGGCGCCGGCGGCCACGTCTACCTGGAGGCGACGAACCAGGTCGTCTCCCTCCTCGGCTTCGAGGACCACCCCTTCCGACGCGCCGAGGACGGGACGCACGGCGGCGGCAAGCGCCGGCACGGCCGCCGCGGTGCCGACCTCGTCGTGCCGGTTCCCGAAGGCACTCTCGTGCACTCCCTCGACGGTGACCTCCTGGCGGATCTCGTCAGCCGCGGTGACCGTTTCCTCGCCGCCGAGGGCGGCCGCAGCGGCCGCGGCAACGCCCGCTTCCTCTCCAACCGGCTGCGGGCTCCCGCCTTCGCCGAGCAGGGGGAGATCGGGGAGGAGCGCTGGCTGAACCTCGAGCTCGAGCTCATGGCGGACGTCGCCGTCGTCGGGTTCCCGAATGCCGGCAAGTCGACGCTCGTCTCCCGCCTCTCCGCCGCTCGCCCGAAGATCGCCGACTACCCCTTCACGACGCTCGTGCCCCATCTCGGCGTCGTGCACGTCGGCGGCCGCTCCGCCTCGAGGGACGCCTCCGAGTTCGTCATCGCCGACATCCCGGGCCTCATCGAGGGCGCCGCCGACGGGCGGGGCCTCGGGCACCGCTTCCTCCGGCACGTGGAGCGGGCTCGCGTCCTCCTCGTCCTCGTCGACCTCGCCACCCGAGAAGACGGTGTGCCGACAGAGGGACGGACGCCGGCGAGCCAGCTCGCCGCACTCCTGCACGAGCTCGAGCGCTACCGCCCCGAGCTGTTGGAGCGGAGCCGGCTCGTCGTCGGCTCGAGGCTGGACGCCGCACCCGAGCCCACTCGCCCCCTGCCCGAGAGTTACGGAGGCGATCTCGAGATCTCCGCCGTGACCGGGTCCGGAGTCGACGACCTGGCGCGGCGGTGCCTCGAGATGGTGGCGAACGCCCGCCGGGAGGCGCCAACGCCTCGCAGCTTCGGTGTCGTCCACCGTCCGGCGGCCGACGGCGTCACGGTGGAACGGCCCGGCGCCGTCTGGGTCGTCTCGGGCCGGGAGGCGCTGCGAGCCGTCGCCGTCTCCGACCTGAACGACCCCGATGCCCTCGCCCACGTGCAGCGCCGCCTGAAGCGCATCGGCGTCGACCGGGCCCTCGCCCGGGCGGGCGCCAGGGAAGGGGACCCGGTGCAGATCGGCCGCATGGAGTTCTCCTACGAACCCGACGGGTGAAGCGATGATCGTCGTCGTCAAGATCGGCACGAGCTCGATCACCTCGCGCGGTGGGGGCGTCGATGCCGGTGCCATCGGGAAGCTGGCCTCCGACCTGGCGCCGTTGCGCCCCGACGGTCACCGCGTCGTCCTCGTCACCTCGGGCGCCGTCACCGCCGGGGTGGCGGCCATGCACCCCGGTGGGCAACACCCTGGCGGGCAACGGGCCAGCGAGCAACGTCCGACCGACCCCGTCACCTTGCAGGCCCTCTCCGCCATCGGCCAGCACCGGCTCATGCGTGTCTACGACGACGCCTTCGCCGCCCTCGGCGTGCACGTCGGGCAGGTCCTCCTCGCCCCCATCGACTTCGCCCACCGGCCGCGCTACCTGCACGCCCGCGAGACGCTCCGTCGCCTCCTCGATCTCGGCGTCCTGCCGATCGTGAACGAGAACGACGCCATCGCCGACGACGAGATCCGCTTCGGAGACAACGACCGCCTGGCGGCCCTCGTCGCCCATCTCGTCCGCGCCGACCTGCTCGTCCTCCTCACCGACACGCCCGGTCTCTTCAGCGCCGATCCCCGCCTGGACGACGGGGCCACCCTCATCGAGTCCGTCATCGAGATCGGCCACGAGCTCGAGGCGGCGGCGGGCGGCCCGGGCAGCGACGGTGCACGCGGTGGCATGGCGTCGAAGCTGGCCGCCGCCAAGATGGCCGCCTGGTCGGGCGTGCGCACCGTCATCGCAGCCGCCGAGCGCCCCCGTGTCCTCGCCGACGCCGTGGCCGGGCTCGCCGAGGTGGGCACGACGTTCCTGCCGCACCGGCGCTCCCTCCCGGCCCGCAAGCTCTGGATCGCCTTCGCCCTCAAGCCGGCTGGCGTGCTCGTCGTGGACGACGGCGCCCGGCGGGCACTTGTCGAGCGGGGGACGAGCCTGCTGGCGGCCGGCGTGAGGGAGGCGGTGGGCGGCTTCGTCGAGGACGATGCCGTCGAGATCCGCGGGCCGGACGGCGCCGTCTTCGCCAAGGGCATCGTGCGTGTGAGCGCCGCCCGGGCCGGCGACTGGCTCGGTCGCCGCACGGCCGAGCTCCCGCCCGAGCTCGCCGAGGAGGTCGTGCACCGCGACGACCTCGTCGTGCTCGGGGACGCCTGAGCTTGCTCGGCGCGCCGCCTCAGGCCGGCCCGATGTCGGGCGGGCGCCTCACCCCGAACACGTCGGAGAGGGCCGCCAGGGCGGCCAGCTCCCCACAGCGGCCGTGCACGCCCGGGCCGGGCGGCGTGGAGGCCGAGCAGAGGTAGAGGCCACCGGCGCCGGTGCGGTGGGGAACCCATCGCAGGGCCGGGCGGGCCACGGTCTGGGCGAGGGTCTGAGCGCCCGCACCGATGTCGCCGCCGACGTAGTTGGGGTTGTACGCCTCCATGCCCGCCGCCGTGCGCACGGAGACGGCGGTGACGAGGTCTCGCCAGCCGGGGGTGAATCGTTCGATCTGGCGGGCGACGGCCTCGCTGCGGTCGAGGGTCGAGCCGGCCGGCACGTGGCAGTAGGCCCACAGCGTGTGCGTACCCGCCGGAGAGCGCGTCCCGTCCGCGACCGCCGGCTGCACGACGAGCACGAACGGGTGGTCCGGGTGCCGGCCGGCCGCCACCTCCGCCTCGGCGGCGGCGATCTCCTCGAAGGTGCCGCCGACGTGGATGGTGCCGGCGCGGCGGCAGGCCTCCGCCGTCCACGGCACGGGCCCGGAGAGCGCCCAGTCGACCTTGCAGACGCCGGGGCCGTATCGGAACCGCTCCGCCCGCCGGCGCTGCCTCGGCGACAACCGTTCCCCGGCGAGCTGTGCGAGAGCCCGGGGCGTGAGGTCGAGGAGGACGGCTCGTGCCGGAGGCAGCCGGCCCAGCGACGTCACCTGCTCGCCGCAGACGATCTCGCCGCCGAGACCTTCGACGGCCGCCACGAGGGCGGTCACGATGGCACCACTTCCGCCTTCGACCACCGGCCACCCGCACGACTGGGCGAGCGTCGCCAGGAGCAGCCCGACGCCGGCCGTGGCGGGTTGATCCAGCGGCATCATGGCGTGCGCCGCCGCCCCCGCCAGGAGGGAGCGGGCCTCGGCACCGTCGAGGTGGCGGGAGACCGTCTCGACCGAGCGCGCACCGAGGAGGCCGAAGCGGGCGGTGGCGAACGGCTGCCGGGGCACGCTTCGCAGCGATGAGAGGACGGCGGCGGTGATGGCGGGCTCGTGGGTCACGAGGGGCTGGAAGAGCCGCCGCCAGGCGCCGCCCGCCTGCCCGAGGCCGTCGCAGGTGGCGTCGAGGGAGGGACGGACGGCACCGGCGCCACTGCCGTCTAGGGGGTGGGCGAAGGCGACCTCCGGCTGCAGGAGGCGGACGCCCCGCTCCTCGAGGCCGAATCGCCGGAAGAAACCCGAGGCGGCGGCGAGGGGGTGGACGGCGGCGCAGACGTCGTGGCGGAAGCCGGGCAGTGTCAGCTCCTCCGTGCGGCACCCCCCACCCGGCGTGCCGGCCATCTCGAAGACGGCGACGTCGAGGCCGGCAGCGCACAGCACGACGGCGGCGACGAGCCCGTTCGGGCCGGAGCCGACGACGACAGCGTCGTGGCGGCGACGGCGCATGCAGGCGCGAGCCCCGCCGCTCAGCGCTCGAGGAGGCCGTCGCGCTCGGCCGCCTCGAGGACGCTTCGGGCGAAAGCCCACAAGGGCGTCGACGCCTCCCCGATACGGGAGTTGACGGCGAAGACGGCCTCCGCCCTCACGCCGTGCTCCCGCCAGGTGCGGGCCTCCACGGCGCGGTTCATCAGGAGGGGGAGGAGGCGGTCGATGGCCGCCGCCATGCGGGCGAGCGGGGTGGCGCGGGCCTCGAACTCCTCCCACAGCTCGGCGAACTGGCGAGCCTGCTCGTCCGGCAGGAGCCCGAAGATGCGCTCGGCGGCCGCCGCCTCCCGCACGACCTTGTCCGCCTGCGCCTGGGCATCGGCGTAGACGAAGGTGTCCCCGGCGTCGATCTCGACGATGTCGTGCACCGCCAGCATGAGGGCGAGCCGCGTCGGGTCCACCGCCTCGTCGGCATGCTCGGCCAGCACGAGGCCGGCGAGCATGACGTGCCACATGTGCTCGCCGTCGTTCTCGAGGCGAGAGCCGTCGGTCACATAGGTGCGCCGGAGCACCGTCTTGGCCCGGTCGAGCTCCAGCACGAAGCGCAGCTGCCGCCCCAGCCGCTCCCCGGCCCCCGACTCCTCCAACGCCGCCTGCAGCCAGTCCATGGCTCCATCATGGACGCCCGGAACGAGACTGCGGTTAGCTTTGGCGCCAGCCCAGCACCGGAGGCCCCTGGAGTGAGCGTGGACGTGGAGCAGGACGCCCGTTTCGTGGCGACGGACGAGCAAGGACGGCAGGCGCACGCCGACGAGGTGACGCTCTGGTCGTTCCCCGAGACGGCGGCGGATGGCACGGTGACGCCGGGTTCGGTCGAGGCGGCTCCCGGGGGCACCCGGCTGCTCGGTCTCGACGAGCTCCTCGAGGAGCTCGGCGCCCGCATCTTCGTGGCGACCGAGGACGCCGGCGAGGCGCGGCTCGTCGGGGAGACGGCGTGGTCGCCGACAGTGGCGGCCCGTTTCGCCCTCGACTGCGCCGAGCACGTCGTGCGCGGCGCCGGGGCGGCCTCGCCCGAGGTCGCCGAGTCGCTCGGCAACGTCGTGGGAGCCGCCCGCACCTGGCTCGACAAGTCGGAGGAGGCGGACGGGGGCCTGCTCGGCCGCTTCTCCCGCCTCGCCATGGCCCGGCGCCTCCGCCAGCAGGGCGACCTCGTCGGCGAGCTCGCCCTCGACTTCGCCGTCGACGCCGAGGCGGCCGGCGTCGACGTCTTCGAGGACGCCAGCTGGACGGCGGCGGCGTCCATCCGCGACGCCGTGCTGGCCGCCGTCGAGGCGGTGCGCCAGCAGGGCTCCCCCCACCTCGTGCGGGCGGAGAACGCCCGCTACGAGGAAGGCGGGACGTCGTCTGCCGGCGCCCTGAGCGCCACGTTCACGACGCCCTGGGGGCCCTTCCACGCCGGCGTGCGGGGGGGCACGGTGCCTGCATGGACGGCGGCTGCCGAAGCTGCAGAGCGGGCCCGGCAGTCCGCCGGCGACGCCTCCGGTGCCGGAGCCTCCTCGGCCGAGCGGGCCTGGCAACGGGACCGGCTCCTCACGGCCTTGCGGGGCCGGTGAGCGGTCCCGCTACCCTGTCCCATGCCTGAGGATCCGGGAGCCGTCGGCTCCTCGCCATCCCTCGAAGCCCTCGGTCGCCGAGCCGTGGACGCCTCGCGCCTCGTCGCTCTGGCGCCCACTGCGCAGAAGGACGACGCCCTCGCGCAGGCCGCCGAGGTCCTCGAGGCCCGTTGTGGCGACATCCTCGCTGCCAACAGGCGCGATCTCGAGCGAGCCGTCGAGGCCGGCCAGAGCAGCACGATCGTCGACCGGCTGCGCCTCGACGAGGGGCGCTTGCGGGCGATGGCCTCGGGCCTGCGCACCGTCGCCGCCCTCGCCGACCCCGTCGGCAGGGTCGTGGACGGCCACGTGCGCCCGAACGGGCTGCGGGTGCAGCGTCTGCGCGTCCCCCTCGGCGTCGTCGGGGTCATCTACGAGAACCGCCCGAACGTCACCTCCGACACCGCCGCCCTCTGCCTCAAGGCGGGCAACGCCGCCTTCCTGCGCGGTTCAGCCGGCGCCCTCGCCTCCAACACCGCCATCGCCGGCGCCCTCCGGGACGGCATCGCCAAGGCGGGCCTGCCCGCCGACGCCGTCGTGCTCGTGGAAGACACGAGTCACGAGACGGCCGAACGCTTCGTACGGTTGCGGGGGACGATCGACTGCCTCGTGCCGCGGGGCGGGCCGGCCCTCATCGCCATGATTCTCGACAAGGCCACCGTGCCCTACGTCATCGACGGGGACGGCAACTGCCACGTCTACGTCGATGCCGCCGCCGACCTCGAGATGGCCGAGCGCATCGTCCTCAACGCCAAGACGCAGCGCCCGAGCGTCTGCAACGCCGCCGAATCGCTCCTCGTCCATGCCGCCGTGGCCGGGACGTTCCTGCCCCGTATCGCCGACGCACTGGGCGGCGCCGGGGTCAGCCTCGTCGGCGACGAAGCCTCGCGGGCGCTCGTGATCACCATGGGCGCCGCCACGGAGGACGACTTCGCCCGCGAGTACCTCGACTTGAAGGCGTCCGTCGCCGTCGTGGACGACCTCGCCGGCGCCATCGCCCACATCGGCCGCTACGGATCCGGGCACTCAGAGGCCATCGTCACGAACGACCTCGCCGCCGCCGAGCGCTTCGTGCGCGAGGTGGACGCCGCCGCCGTGCTCGTGAACGCCTCCACCCGCTTCGTCGACGGCGGCGAGCTTGGCCTCGGGGCGGAGGTGGGCATCTCCACCCAGAAGCTGCACGCCCGCGGGCCGATGGGCCTCGAGGCGCTCACGTCGGTGAAGTACGTCGTCATGGGCGAGGGGCAGGTGAGGACGTGACGGGCGGAGTGGAGGCCGACGGCCCCGGCGTTCCGTCGGCGCCGCGCTTCGAGTCGGTGCCGCAGCTGCGGGAGGCGCTCGGCAATGTCGCCTACCTCGCCGACGACGGCCTGGCGGGCGTCGTCTTCCTCGCCGACCGCCTCGCCAAGCCCGTCCTCGTGGAGGGTCCCGCCGGCACGGGCAAGACGGAGCTCGCCAAGTCTGTGGCGCGGCTCCTCGGCGCCCGCCTCATCCGCCTGCAGTGCTACGAGGGCCTCGACGAGTCGAAAGCGCTCTACGAGTGGAACTACAAGAAGCAGCTGCTGCGCATCCAGGTGGAGAGCACGGGCGAGGACCATCGTGCCGGCTGGAGCGAGATCGAGGGGGACATCTTCTCCGAGGAGTTCCTCCTCACCCGGCCGCTCCTCGAAGCGATCCGTGCCACGGACCCGGTCGTGCTCCTCGTCGACGAGGTCGACCGGCTCGAGATCGAGACGGAGGCCCTCCTGCTCGAGATCCTGAGCGACTACCAGGTCTCCATCCCCGAGCTCGGCACGGTCACGGCGACGCAGATCCCCCTCGTGTTCCTCACCTCCAACAACACCCGCGAGCTGTCCGAAGCCCTCAAGCGCCGGTGCCTCTACCTGCACTTGGACTACCCCTCGATCGAGCGGGAGCGGGAGATCGTGCTCACGAAGGTGCCGGGCATCTCGACCGCCCTCGCCGACCAGGTGGCGCGCATCGTCCGCTCCCTGCGCGCCCTCGACTTGAAGAAACACCCCTCCATCTCCGAGACCCTCGACTGGGCGCGCACGCTCGTGCTGCTCGGCATCCAGAGCGTCGACGAGTCGGTCGCCATCGACACCTTGCACCTCCTCCTCAAGTACCGCTCCGACATCGAGACCGCCAAGAAGGAGCTCGAGTCCGCCAACGCCTCGAGGTGAGGCGGACCGCCGGTGCTTGACGTCCTCACGGGGTTCGTCCAGGAACTGCGCCTCGCCGGCCTGCCTGTCTCGGTGACGGAGGCGGCGGATGCGGCCGAGGCGATCTGCCATCTCCCGCTGGAGGACCGCCAGGCCATCAAGTACGCCCTCGGGGCAACCCTCGTGAAGTCGTCCTCCCACTGGCGAGCCTTCGACACGGCCTTCGAGGTGTACTTCTCGATGCGGGGCCCGCAGTACGGCATCGAGTCGGAGGCGGCGCTGGACGACATGGAGGCCATGGAGGGCGCCCTCGCCGGCGACCGCGGCGGCAAGGGAGAGCCCGGCTCCGGGGGCGGCGACCTCGTCACCCCGGAGGACATCGCCGCCATGCTCTACGTCGCCATGCGGGACGGCGACCAGGCCATGCTCGGCGCCGTCGCCCGCCTCGCCGTCGGCCGCTACGCCGGCATGGAGCCGGGTCGCCCCGTCGGCGGGACCTACTACCTCTACCGGACGCTGCGCCATCTCGATCTGGAAGGCGTCATCGCCCGGCTCAAGACGGAGGCGGGCGAGCGGGCGCTCGATGGCACGGGCGACAGCGATGTCGCCGGGCCGGTGCTGCGGGGACGCGACGCCGGACCTCTCAGCCCGCTCGAGCTCCGCCTCCTCGCCGACGAGTATGCCACCCGCAGCGAGCAGCTGCGCCGGGAGATCGAGGCCGAGATCCGGCGGCGCCTCGTTGCCGACCGGGGCGCCGAGGCCCTCGCCCGCTCGCTGCGCAAGCCGCTGCCGGAGGACGTCGACTTCATGCATGCCAGCCGCGAGGAGCTCGCCCAGGTCCACAAGGCGATCGCCCCCCTCGCCCGCAAGCTGCAGGCCCGCCTCGCCCGCAAGCGCCGCCACCTCCGGCGCGGCGCGCTCGACTTCCGCGCCACGATGCGCCACTCGCTCTCCTACGGCGGCGTGCCGGCCGAACCGCGCTTTCGCCACCCGAAGCCCGCCAAGCCGGAGATCTTCGTCATCGCCGACATCTCGGGCTCGGTGGCGGCCTTCGCCCGCTTCACCCTCCATCTCGTGCATGCCATCGCCACGCAGTTCTCGAAGGTGCGCAGCTTCGTCTTCATCGACGGCATCGACGAGGTGACGAGCATCTTCGAGCGATCCGACAGCGTCGGGGAGGCCGTCCACCGCGTGAACCAGGAGGCCGACGTGGTCTGGGTCGACGGGCACTCGGACTACGGCCATGCCCTCGGCGTCTTCTGGCAGCGCTGGGGCCGCGAGGTCGGGCCGAGGACGAGCATCATCATTCTCGGCGACGCCCGCTCGAACTACCACGCCTCGGAGTCATGGGTGCTGAAGGAGACTCCGCCAGCGGGCCCGGCACGTCTACTGGCTCAACCCCGAGCCGCGGGCCTACTGGGGGAGCGGCGACTCCATCGTGGAGCAGTACGCCCAGCACTGCGACGGCGTCTACGAGTGCCGGAACCTGCGACAGCTGGAGGGTTTCGTCGAGCATCTCGTCTGAGCCGCCCGGCGGGGGCGGGTGGCGGCGCCGGGTGCCTCGGTAGCCTGCCCGTGCATGTCCCGCTGTCCTCCGCCCCGAGCTCGCCGCCGGCTCGCGGCTCGTCATCATCCGCCACGGCGAAGCCGTCAGCAACGCCGAGGATTACCTGGCCGGGCACCTCACCTGCAAAGGGCTCACGGAGCACGGTCGCCGGCAGGTGGAGGCGCTCGCCTGCCGCCTCGAGCGCACGGGCGAGCTGGCGGGGGCTGCCGCCCTGTACTCGAGCATCCTGCAGCGGGCCGTCGAGACGGCGCAGCTGCTCGCCCCGGCGCTCGGCGGTCTCGAGATCCGCCAGCGGTGCAATCTGTGCGAGCGTCACGTCGGCGAGGCCGACGGCTTGACCTGGACGGAGTACGAGGCACGCTACGGCGACGCCGATGCCGACCCCGAGCGGGCGCTGGCTCCGGGAGGCGAGTCCCTCGTCTCGTTCCTCGACCGGGCCGAGGCGGCCCTCTACGGCGTCATGGCGGACCACCCTGGTGAGCTCGTCGTCGTCGCCGGCCACGGCGGCGTCATCGGCGCCTCCATGGTCCGCTTCCTCGGTCTCTCCGATCACGGGTCCGGCCTGCGCGGCCATCCGGACAACTCATCGATCACGGAGTGGGCCTGGACCGGCCGGCGCTGGTGGCTCGTCCGGTACAACGACGGCGGGCACCTCGACACCCAGCACTTCTCGGGGGGCGACGGCCTGCGTATCCCGGCCCCCGACTGGGTGGGCTTCGAGACGGAGTAGCCCGACCGCTCAGCTCAGCAGGAGACGTCCGGGTCGTAGGGGTAGTTGTTGCCGCCCGGCGTCTCCTGGAGCATGACGGGCCGCCCGCCGGCAAACCGGTACTTCGACTCGGTGCAGAACGGGTTGTTCGCCGTGATCTTCGGGAAGCCGTAGCTGTGCGGGTAGGGCGGCGAGGTCCAGACGGCGCCGGCGATCCAGATGAGGGGTGCTCCGCCCGTAGGCATGTAGCTGCCCGTGATCCCCGCCCACTGGTAGTTCGTGCAGTAGATACCCGGCGTGATGCCGAGGGAGCGCAGGGCGTCGAGGGCTCCTTGGATCGTCTCGTCGTTGAGGGCAAGGTCGCACGACCACCACTCGCCGTCGTTGGCGTCGTTCCACATGCCCGGGGCGCAGCTGGCGTTCTCGATGTCCAGCCACCAGATCTTCGCCCGGGCACCCTGCGACTTCCCATAGGCGACGGCGCCGACGGCGGCGTTGTAGCCGTAGTTGTAGGAGAGGCAGACCTCGGCCGACTTGCCACTCAGGGTGTCGCAGGTCCCTTTCGGCCCGGTCCGGTCGATCGTGGAGCCGGGTGCCGGGGAGTTGAGGAAGAGGTAGAGGTCGTAGGGGGGCGTACCCGAGTTGCCCGAGCCGGCCGGATAGGTCGTGCCCTTGGCCCAGGCGACCTCGGGCGCCAGGCAGGGGTTGTCGTCGCCGACGGCCCACCCGTCCACTCCGACGACGGCGATCGAATAGGCGGCGGAGCCGGCGGCGTCACGGGGCGGCCCCGGCAGCGTCCCGGCCTGCGGCGAGCCGCTCGAGGCGCACTGCGGCCAGTTGATGTCGTAGCCGACGGCGTCGGCCGGGAGGGGGGAGGGCGCGACGCGGGGAGCTGCCGAGATCGCCACGACGTCGACGAGCCCTGCCTCGCCGGCCGTCCCACCCCGGCTCGGGGCGTCCCCGCCGTCGAGGACGACGCCGCTCGAGGTGGCGAGCCAGTAGCCGCGGGAGTTCTCGGCCGGCACGAGGCCGACGGCCCGGCCGGACAGCCCTGCCGGGGCGGTAGCTCCCGTGGCGGCGTCGGAGTAGCCCCAGACGTCGCCGGCGGCATCGGCCAGCCAGTAGCCGTCGTCCCCCGGGGCGAGGGCGATGAAGTCGACGGGGGAGTCGCCCCGCTTGCCCGCCCGCGAGCCGAACCACTGTGCGTCGCCGGCCCCGTAGACGTGGCCGGCCGCGTCCGTGAACCAGGCCGCCGAGCCGTTGGAGGCGATGGCAGCGGAGACGACCGGTGTGAGCAGTTGGCGAGCGGGGAGGGGACGCCCGCCGTTGATCGCCGGGGCGTCGCCGAAGTGTGCGACGGCGCCGGAGGCGTCGACGAGCCAGTAGCCCTTCCCGTCGGGGGTGGCCACGATCGTGACGATGGCCTGCCCGACCCCGCCGGCTTCGCCGGACAGGTCGCCATAGGAGTGGGCGTTCCCGAAGGCGTAGACGGTGCCGTCGGCCGCAGCCAGCCAGTAGCCCTTCCCGTCGGGCGTCACGGCCATGGCGACGATGGGGGCAGAGAGGTGGTCGGCGCTGAGGTCTCCGTAGAAGCCGGCGCCGCCGTAGGTCTCGACGAAGCCGAGGGCGGTCACGAGGTCGTAGCTGTAGGCGGCGCTCACCGGCGCAGCGCCCGGCCCGGCGGCACCCGAGTGGGAGGAGGACGAGGCCATGGCCGTCGTCGCCGTCGTGAGGACGGCCGCCACGGCGACGATCGTCGCCAGCGTCCACCCGGTCGTGCGGCGGCCGGCTCGCCGTCCCGGCCGGTGCCGTCTCGTGGCGTGAACGGGCGGGCGGAGGCGCGGCCGTCTCTGCCGCACGGTCACACCACCCTCGTCTCCCACTTTGGCCACATTGACCACCACAGTCCTGCCTGTCGAGTAGTTGTCTGGTTGGGGCTCTCCGCCCTCGAGCGCGGGACGTGGCCGGGGGCAGCCACGAACCGTCTCAGGGCGTTATCGGCAGGTGGGATGGATCGCCTGAGCGGGTTTCGCTCTCGGTTGCCGACACCGGGGGACGGCCCCGGCGCCGCTCAGCGTCCCCGGAGCAGCTCCGCTACCCGGAAGGCCAGGTCGATCGACTGCCGGGCGTTGAGCCGGGGGTCGCAGGTGGTCGTGTAACGAAGGGGCAGCTGCTCCTCGAGGATGTCGCCGATGCCTCCGAGGCACTCGGTGACGTCGTCGCCCGTGAGCTCCACGTGCACCCCGCCCGGCCACGTCCCCATGGACCGGTGCACCTCGAAGAAGCCGTGTATCTCCCCGAGCACGTCGTCGAAGTGCCGCGTCTTGCGGCCCGACTCGCTCGCGAAGGTGTTGCCGTGCATCGGGTCACACACCCAGGCGACGGTGTGGCCCGCACTCGCCACGGCCGCCACGAGCGGGGGCAGGGCCGTCCGCACGTTGTCGACGCCCATGCGGCTGACGAGGGTGAGCCGACCCGGCACACTCCCCGGGTTGAGGTGCTCGCAGAGCTGCACGACCTCGTCGGGCTGCGCGGCGGGGCCGAGCTTGACGGCGATCGGGTTACCGATGCCGCGGGCGAACTCGACGTGGGCGGCGCCGAGTTGATGGGTGCGCTCACCGATCCAGAGGAGGTGGGCGGAGCAGTCGTACCAGTCGCCCGTGAGGGAGTCCTGCCGCGTGAGGCACTCCTCGTAGTCGAGCAAGAGGGCCTCGTGGCTCGTGAAGAGATCGACCTGATGGATGGGGGAATCCGTCGTGAGGTCGACGCCGCACGCCTTCATGAAGCGCATGGCACGATCGATCTCCTCGGCGATCGCCTCGTAGCGGCGGCCCTCCGCGCTCGAGGCCACGAACTGCTGGTTCCAGGAGTGCACCTGCGAGAGATCGGCGAAACCCCCCTTCGTGAAGGCTCGCAGCAGGTTCAGCGTGGAGGCCGATTGCTGGTAGGCGCGCAGCATGCGCCGGGGGTCGGGGACGCGTGCGGCGGGGATGGGCACGTCATCGTTCACGATGTGGCCGCGGAAGACCGGCAGCTCGAGGTCGCCCACGCGCTCGACGGGCGACGAGCGCGGCTTGGCGAACTGGCCGGCGATGCGGCCCACCTTCAGCACGGGCACGCCGGAGCCGTAGGTGAGGACGACGGCCATCTGGAGGATGACCTTCAACTTGTCCCGGATGGAATCGGCCGAGAAGTCGTCGAAGGACTCAGCGCAATCGCCCGCCTGCAGGAGGAAGGCCCGGCCGTCGGCCACCTGGGCGAGCGCTCGCGTGAGGCGTCGCGCCTCGCCGGCGAAGACGAGGGGCGGGACCCGGCGCAGTTCGGCCAGCACCTCACCGGCCACGGCCTCGTCCGGCCAGACGGGCAGCTGGGAGGCTTCGAAGTCGCGCCAGGACGCAGGGTGCCAGGCAGACGCCTCCGTCGTGCCCGCTACGGAGGTGGCGTCCATGGCGCAAGGTTAGAGGGTGCCGGGTCCGGGTCGGGACTCGGTCTAACCTCGACGAAGTGCCGCCGACGCCCCCGACGCAGGTCGCGAGTGCCTGAGCGCCCAGAGCGACCGGTTCGCATCGGCATCCTCGGGGGCACCTTCGACCCCGTTCACGTCGGCCACCTCGTGGCAGCCGTCAACGTCCGCCATGAGCTCGACCTCGACGAGGTGCTCCTCGTCGTCGCCAACGAGCCGTGGCAAAAGCTCGGGGCGCGGCCGGTGACGGCTGCGGCCGACCGCTTCGCGCTCGTGGAGGCCGCCGTGAAGAGCTGCCCCGGCATCCTCGCCTCCGACATCGAGATCCGGCGCGGCGGCCTCTCCTTCACGGCCGACACGGTCGACGAGCTGGAACGGCGCCGTCCCGGCTGCCAGCTCTACTTGATCGTCGGTGCGGACGTTGCGGGGTCGCTCGACACCTGGGAGCGAGTCGACGAGCTGCGCGGCCGCGTGCGGCTCGTCGTCGTCAACCGGCCGGGGGCGGCCATGGCGGACCAGGAAAGCCTCGGCGGCTGGGAGCTGAGCATCGTCGAGATCCCCGACCTCGAGATCTCCAGCACCGACTTGCGGGACCGGGCCGCCACCGGCCGGCCTCTCGACTTCCTCGTCCCGCTCGAGGCCATCCGCCTCTTGCGGGAACGCTCCCTGTATGTTGTCGATCAGTGAAGTGCACACCGGGCGGGTGCCCGTGTCGAGGAGGTGAGTGGCGGACTTGACCACTGATCTTGTCACCGTCGCGGCTGGTGCGGCATCGGCGAAGACCGTCGAGCCGGCGGTGGTCATCGAGGTCGGTGATCTGATCGCCATCACGGACTATTTCGTCATCTCGAGCGGGAGCAACGACCGGCAGGTGCGGGCGATCGCCGAGGAAGTCGAGCGGCAGGTCAAGGTCAACGGCGGGTCGTCCCCACGGGCGATCGAGGGCCTCGAGGATGCCCATTGGGTGCTCATGGACTTTGGCGACTTCGTCGTCCACGTTTTCGACGACGAGACGAGGCGCTTCTACGACCTCGAGCGCCTCTGGTCGGACGCCCCCCGCGTTCCCTGGGAATCGAAGCTCGATCGGGCGGAGGCCTGAGTCGACAGCTCGGAGCTGCCTGAGCCCGCCCCGGATGTTGGACTCAGGATGTTTGGTGGCCGGATCGCGGCTGCGCACAGCCGGCGCGCGTCTCGAGGCAGTACGTCGTCTCGTCGACGGGTCGCCCTGACACCGTCTCACCGCTCCCGTTCACGATGACGGCCAGCTGGGAGCCCTCGAGGAAGAGCACCTGGTGCACCTGCGGCAGCGTCTCCTCCAGGGTGTACACGATCTGGGCGAGCTCGAGGATCTGCTGCTCGGTGTTCGGGAGCTGGTAGTAGGCCAAGTCGAGCCCGACCTTGGCCTCGCCGCCCTTGGCGAAGCCATCCGCCGCCAGCTGCGAGTTGATCGGGATGTCGCTACCGACCTCGCGACCATTCTGGGCCCCGTCGAGGGGTCCGTGCTCGAGGACCTGCAGGACTTCCAGCAGGGTGGCTGGTTTGGCGATCTTGCGGTTGAACGGCACCAGGAGGCCGTCCACGACGAAGTAGAACGTCGCCTGGTAGGCATCCGAGGGCACGGGTGGATTCTGCGGCTGAGAGACGTTGGAGCGCGTGAGCTGCGAGGGCAGCGCCCCGGGAAGCGACTGCGGGCTCGGGTCGTAGGGGACCCCGCAGGCCGTCAGCGAGAGCACGAGCCCACAGAGCGCCAGCACGATGCCGGCGCGGGTCGTCCGCCACCGCCCGTGCCGCCCGGGACCGAGGCGGGATCCGAGGGAGCGTCTCATCGTGCCCTCGTCGTCTGCTCGGCCGGCGGTCGTGGCTCGCCTGGTCGGCGCTCGGCCGGTCTCGTCTCCCGCTTCCTGGAGCCGCCCGCACCCGGCTTGGCCGGGACCGCTTGGGCCGGGACGATGGGCGGGAGGAGCGGGAGCTCGACGACGAAGCGGGCGCCCCGCGGCTCGTTCGGCTCCACCCACACGCGTCCGCCGAGGAGGCGGGCATGCTCGGCCACGATGGCGAGCCCGAGACCGGTGCCCTCGTTCGATCCCCTGCGCCGGGCGGAGCTACCTCGCGAGAATCGGTTGAAGATGCGGCTGCGCTCCTCGGGGGGGACGCCCGGGCCGTGGTCCTCCACCGAGATGCGCGCCCACGATGCGTCGGTCTCGACGCTCACTCGGGTGGCGCCACCGGCGTAGCGGTCGGCGTTCTCGAGGAGGTTGGCGACGACCCGTTCGAAGCGCAGCTTGTCGGCGAGGATGCGCCGCCGCGCCGCGCCCGGGGCGATGTCGACCGGAACATCGAAGCCGGCGGCGGCGGCGGCGTGGGCGACGAGGGGGCCGAGGAACACCTCCTCGGTGTTGACGTCGCCGAGGCCGGCATCGAGGCGGGAGATTTCGAGGAGGTCGTCCACGAGCCGCCGGAACCTGCGCACCTCGGCACTCAAGAGGTCGAGTGCCTGGCGGGAGCGCTCGGGCAGCTCCTCCTGGCGGGCCTCGAGGACCGAGAGTGCCGTCGCCACTGTCGTGAGCGGCGAGCGCAGCTCGTGGTTCACGTCGGAGGTGAAGCGGACCTCGCGCTCGATGCGCTCCTGTAATCGGTCCGCCATCGTGTTGAAGGCGGCCGTGAGGACGGCCAGGTCGGCGTAGGCATCAGTGGCGAGGCGGGTGTCGAGCTGCCCGCCGGCGATGGAGAGCGCCGCCTTGGCCGTCTGGCGCAGCGGCCGCAGGGCGCGCCGTGCGCCCCAGCGGCCTACCACGGCGCCGCCGAGGGTCGTGACGACGGCGGCGAGCACGAGGGATCCGAGCAAGGTGCGGAGGGTGCCGGAGACCTCGCTCAAGTTGAAGACCTGGAAGTAGGCGACGCGCTCGGTCGCGCTCGGGGTCGACAGCACGAAGGGGACACCCACGATGAGGACGGGCTTGCCCTTCAGGTCAATGAGCTCGTCGGCCAGCTTGCCGCCGATGACGAGCGTGCGCAGGTCCGATGGGATGGTCGTCTCCTGCACCGACTGCGAGGAGGGGTACCACTCCCCCCGCTGCTCGATGATCGAGTCCGTCCCCACGGCGGCAAGGGCGGACGGGTAGGAGCTGCCCTGCTCGATGACGCCCTGTACGGCTTCGGCGTTGGCGATGGCCTCGTGCGACAGGGAGGACCGGTCCTGGTTGAGCAGCGAGGAGCGCACCGAGAAATAGGTGATGGAGGCGAGGGCGCCCGACAGCACGAGGGCGCCGAGGGCGAACGTGGTGGTGACTCGGGCGGCGAGGCCGAGCGGGCGCCAGCGGCGCTCCCGCCGCGGACCGGGAGCGCTTCCGGCGGGGCGCAACGGCCCGGCGACGTACGGCCGCTCCAGCCCGGTCTGGCCGGCGGCGGGAACGTCCGCCTCGATCACGGGGCCAGCTTGTACCCGAGCCCGCGGACGGTGAGCACGTGGCGGGGCTCGCTCGGATCTCGCTCGACCTTCGTGCGCAGCCTCCGCACGTGCACGTCGACGAGGCGGCCGTCGCCGAAGTAGTCGTAGCTCCACACCCGCTCGAGCAGCTGCTCGCGGGAGAGCACCTTGCCGGCATTCGCCGCCAACTCGCACAGGAGGAGGAATTCGGTTCGCGTCAGGTGCACCTCCTCGCCCTGACTGCGCACGACGCCGGCCTCGGGGAGGATCTCGAGGTCGCCGAAGGCGAGCGACACCGGCCCGCCGTCGCTCGTGCGGGCCCTCCGCAACAGCGCCCGGATGCGGGCGGCCAGCTCCTTCGGCTCGAAAGGTTTCGTCACGTAGTCGTCCGCCCCCGCCTCGAGGCCTGCGACGATGTGGGCGGTGTCGGTGAGGGCCGTCACCATGATGATGGGAACGCTGCTCACCTTCCGCAGCTCGCGGCAGCAGGCAAAACCGTCCATGCCCGGCAGCATGATGTCGACGACGATGAGGTCGAGGCCCTGGCCCATCAGAGAGCGGGCGTGGGCTTCGAGCGCTTCCTCGCCACTCTCGGCTTCCTCGACGTCGTACCCCTCGTCCTCGAGGGACAACCGCATCGAGGTGCGGATGCGCTCGTCGTCCTCGACGAGGAGAATTCGGCTGTCCATGCACACATCTTCCCGCACAACGCAACCCCGTGTGCATCGAAGGACCTGGTCGACAGAGCACGAGAGTGCCGTCGCCGCCATTGTGGTGCGGATTCCGTGGCCGCAGGGGAGGGATGCGCCCCTGCAGGGCGGCGTTAAGGAGTCTGCCCGGGCGGCAATTCGCGCCTTCGACATGGGGAGATCCGCCACCTCTACCCCCGAGGCAGTACCGTTTGAGTGATGGGCTTCGAGCTCGATGGGTTCGTTCGCTCGCTCGGCGGGCAGTCGCAGGCCACACGGACGGCCTACGAGCACGACGTGGCGGGTTTTGTCGAATGGCTCGAGCGCGCCGGTGTGGAGGATCCTGCGGGCGTCGACCGGCTCGTCCTCAGGCGCTACCTGGCCTTCCTCGCCACGCGCCGCTACGCCCGCCGGACGATCGCCCGCAAGGCTTCCGCCTTGCGCTGCTACTTCGCTTGGCTGCGGCGGACGGGTGCCATTTCCTCCGATCCCTCCCGCCGCCTCAGCTCCCCGGCCGGCGAGGCGCGGTTGCCCCGCGTGCTGTCGGGCGCTGAGCTCGAGGTGCTCCTCGACGCCCCCCGGGCGGCCGACGAGGCCGACCCCCTCCGCCGCCTGCGCGACGACGCCGTCCTCGAGCTCCTCTACGGGAGCGGCCTGCGCGTCGCCGAGGTGTGCGGACTCGACGTCTCCGACCTCGACCTTGCCGGCCGATCCGTGACCGTGTGGGGAAAGGGTTCGAAGCAGCGACGCGTCCCGATCGGCGAGCCGTGTGCAGAAGCCTTGGGCGGTTACCTCGACAGCCGACGACCGCCCTCGGGAGGCTCCGGGCACCACGAGACGGCGGAGGCCGCGGCCCTCTTCTTCAACGCCCGCCATCGCCGCCTCACGCCCCGTGACGTGCGCCGTATCCTCGATCGCCGCTCGCCCGTGCCCACGCATCCCCACGCCTTGCGGCACACCTACGCCACCCATCTCCTCGACGGCGGTGCCGACCTGCGCGTCGTGCAGGAGCTGCTCGGGCACGCCAGCCTGCGTACGACCGAGATCTACACCCACGTCTCCACCGAACGGTTGGTGGGCGCCTATCGCCGCGCCCACCCACGAGCATGACGCCAGCCCGGCTCGATCGTGTCGAGACGGTCGAGGAGCTCTGGACCGAGTACAAATCGCTCGGCGAGCGTGCGACGCGCGACCGCCTCATCCTGCACTACTCGCCCCTCGTGAAGTTCGTGTCGAGCCGCGTGCTCTCCCGCCTCCCCGACAGCCTCGACGGTGCCGACCTCGTCAGCTACGGCATCCTCGGCCTCATCGACGCCATCGAGAAGTTCGACCCGGACCGGGGCTTCAAGTTCGAGACCTACGCCGTCCCGCGCATCCGAGGCGCCATCCTCGACGAGCTCCGCTCTATCGACTGGGTGCCGCGGTCCGTGCGGGCGAAGGCGCGAGCCGCCGACCAGGCCTACACGAAGCTCGAGCACAAGCTGCAACGCTCTCCGACGGACGAGGAGCTCGCCACCGAGCTGGGGATCACTCAGCTCGAGCTGGACTCCCTCCTGCGCCAGACGACACGGGCGAGCGTCCTGCAGCTCGACGAGGTCCTCTTCTCGGGTGCGCAGGGCTTCCGGACACTCGGGGACATGATCGCCGACAGCGACGAGGGCCCCGGCGCCCGCCTCGAGCTGCAGGAGACGCGCCGTCTCGTCGCCCGCGCCATCTCCAGCCTGCCCGAGCGCGAGCGCACGGTGCTGACCCTCTACTACTACGAGCGGCTCAACCTCTCGGAGATCGGGGAGATCCTCGGCGTCACGGAGAGCAGGGCCTGCCAGATCCACACGAAGGCCGTGCACCAGCTCCGCCACAAGCTGCGCGACCAGATCTCCTGAACGGGGCGGGCGCTCGGCACCGGCGTACCGGTCCGGGCCGTTCGGGCTGTCGGCCACCGGCCGCCGAGGCGCTACCATCGTGACGAGGCCCGACCGGGCTTCGCATCGATATCCGAACCTCGTCCGGGTACACCCGCGGTCGCCCGAGGGGCGCCGTGCCCGGATCAGCCCAACCGTCGGGAGGAATACGAGCCGTGGCCGTCGTCACGATGAAGCAGCTGCTGGAGGCCGGGGTCCACTTCGGTCATCAAACTCGGCGCTGGAACCCGAAGATGAAGCGATTCATCTTCGGTGAGCGCAACGGCATCTACATCATCGATCTGAACCAAACCCTGGACCGAATCAACAGCGCTTACGCCTTCGTCCGAGACCTCGTGGCGGACGGCGGAACGATCATGTTCGTGGGCACGAAGAAGCAGACCCAGGATCCGGTGGCCGAGTTCGCCGTCGCCTGCGGCATGCCCTACGTCAACCAACGCTGGCTCGGTGGCATGCTCACGAACTTCCAGACGGTGGCCGGCCGCGTCCGCAAGCTGCAGGAGCTCGAGTCCTCGCGGGCGGCTGGCGACTTCGACGCCATGCCGAAGAAGGAGGCGCTCTCCCACCAGCGTGAGCTCGAGAAGCTGGAGCGCAACCTCGGTGGCATCCGCCGCCTGCAGCGACCCCCGGACGCCATCTTCGTGATCGACACGAAGAAGGAGCACATCGCCGTCACGGAGGCGAACAAGCTCAAGATGCCGGTCGTGGCCGTCGTGGACACGAACTGCGACCCCGACGTCATCGACTACGTCATCCCCGGCAACGACGACGCCATCCGGGCCGGCCGGCTCATGTGCCGGATGATCGCCGACGCTGTTGTGGAAGGCCGCTTCATCTCGTCGCGCCGGGCCCTCGCCGAGTCGGGCGGACCCCGCATCGGCGACGCCGTGCCCGCCGGACCGCTCCCGCCGGCAGGCGCCGCGCCCGTCGCCGCCGCCGAGCCGGCTGTCGCCGCCGAGCCGGTGGAGCCCGCAGAGCCGGCCGCCGTCGAGGCACCGGCCGCAGCGCCGGCTGTCACCGCCGAGCCGGTGGAGCCCGCAGAGCCGGCCGCCGTCGAGGCACCGGCCGCAGCGCCGGCTCCCGAAGTGCCTGCCGAGCCTGCCGCCGAGACGCAGGGTGCCGACGGGACCGCGAAGGAGGAGCCCACCATGGACGGGGCGTCCCCCTCGCCTGACGGCGCCACGGTGGCGGAATCAACGGCATCGCCGGAGGCACCCACCGGGGAGGGGCGCGAGATTGCCGGTACATCTACGTTGACGGAGGCGTGAGGTCGAGATGGCATCGTTCACCGCAAGGGAAGTCGCCGAGCTGCGCAAGCGCACCGGCGCCGGCATCCTCGACTGCCGCGAGGCGCTGCAGGAGTGCGACGGGGATCTCGAGAAGGCCGAGCAGTGGCTGCGCGAGACGGGCAAGATCAGCGCTCGCAAGCGGGAGGACCGAGACCGGTCGGAAGGTGCCGTCGCCGTGGTGGTCGAGGACCGGGTCGGCGCCATCGTGGCCCTCGAGTGCGAGACCGACTTCGTCGCCAAGTCCGCCGAGTTCGTGCAGCTCGTCGACGAGCTGGCAGCGGAGCTGGCGACGGGCGGCGAGGCCGCCCTCGACGCGCAGCGCGAGCGGGTCGAGCAGCTCGGGGCCACGCTGAAGGAGAACATCGCCCTCGGTGCCACACGGCGGTTCGAGGCGCCCGAGGGCCACGTCATCGGCAGCTACCTCCACCTCCAGAACGGGCGGGGCGTCAACGCCGTCCTCGTCGAGCTCGGCGGCGGCTCGTCGGAGCTTGCCCACGACATCGCCGTGCACGTCGCCTTCACGCGGCCGGAGTACCTCCGCCGTGAGGACGTCCCCGCCGACCTCGTCGAGGCGGAGCGGCGGACAGCCGAGGCGATCGCCCGCAACGAGGGCAAGCCGGAGGCAGCGCTCCCGAAGATCGTGGACGGCCGGCTCAACGGATGGTTCAAGGAACGGTGCCTGCTCGAGCAGCCGTACGTGCGGGACGAGAAGCAGACGATCGCCGACCTGCTGAAGGCCAACGGGAACCCCGAGCTGGTCCGTTTCGCGCAGGTCGTCGTCGGCGCCTGACGTGGCCGACGCGCCGATGCCGCAGCTGGACGCCGCCACTCCTCGTTGGCGCCGCGTCGTTCTCAAGCTGTCCGGCGAGGCCCTGGCGAGCGCCGCCTCGGACGAGACGATCGACGCCGCCACGGTGAGCCGCCTCGCCCGTGAGATCGCCGCCGCCCGGGCGGAATTCGAGGTCGAGATGGCCGTCGTCGTCGGCGGGGGCAACATCTGGCGGGGGACCACCGGGGCGGGCGAAGGCATGGACCGGGCGACGTCGGACACGATGGGGATGCTGGCGACCGTGGTCAACGCCCTCGCCCTGCAGGATGCCCTCGAACGGCAGGACCAGCCCACCCGCGTGCTCTCCGCCGTGCACATGGCCGAGGTGTGCGAGCCCTACATCCGCCGGCGGGCCATTCGGCACCTCGAGAAGGGCCGCGTCGTGATCCTTGCCGCCGGCATGGGGAGCCCGTACTTCACGACGGACACGCCGGCCGCCCTGCGGGCCGCCGAGATCGAGGCGGACGCCATCTTGAAGGGCACGCACTCGGGCGTCGACGGTGTCTACAGCGCCGATCCCCGTCTCGAGGCCGATGCCGAGCGCTACGAGGAGATCGGTTTCATGGAAGTCGTGGCGAGGGACCTGCGGGTCATGGATCTCACGGCGATCACCTTCTGCCGCGACAACTCCATCCCGATCCTCGTGTTCGACATCATGCAGCCGGGCAACATCCGAGCCGCCCTCGCCGGCGAGCGGATCGGTACGCTGATCTCGTGACCGACGAGGCGGAGGAGCTCATCCAGGCCGCGCTCGACGAGTGCGGGGAGAAGATGCGCAAGGCGATCGACCACGCAAAGGCCGATTTCGCCTCCGTGCGCACCGGGCGGGCGACGCCGGCCCTCATCGAGAAGCTGCGCGTCGACTACTACGGGACGGAGGCTCCGCTGCAGCAGCTTGCGGGCTTCAGCGTGCCCGAGCCACGAATCCTCGTGGTGTCCCCCTACGACAAAGGATCCATGAAGGCGATCGAGAAGGCCATCGCCGCCTCGGACCTCGGGATCAACCCGTCCAATGACGGGACCGTCATCCGGCTCGTGTTTCCCGAGCTCACGACGGAACGGCGCAAGGAGCTCGTCAAGGTGGTGCGCCATCGGGCCGAGGAGGCCCGGGTCGCCGTACGCAACGTGCGGCGCGCCACCCGCCACGACCTCGAGGCGCTCGAAAAGGACGGCGATGTATCGTCGGATCAGCTCGACAGGGCGGAGAAGGAGCTCGAGAAGGGGACGCACGAGATGATCGCCGAGATCGAGCGCCTTCTCACAACGAAGGAGAAGGAGCTGCTCGAGCTCTGAGCGCCCGGCGCTCGTCTCGACTCGGCCTCCTGAGGAGTCGACATTTGGAAGACCGAGAGGAGCGCCTGCGGGCGCACACCACCGAGCTGCCCGGCGCCGTCGAGCCCGTCGAGGACGGGCAGTTGGCGGACGGGCCGGCGGACCGCCGCGAGCCGGCGTCCACGGCCATGAGGGCACCCGTGCACGGGCGGGTGCGCATCGCCGGTCTCGAGGCCGGGGTCGCCGCCGGTCTCGTCGCACCGCCGGACGCCGTCGAGGACGAGGCCGGCGTGCCCAGCTGGCCCGACTTGGACAGCCCGGAGGAGGTGTCGATCAGCAACGCCTTGCGAGGCGTCGACGAGCCCGTCGGTCCCGAGGTGACGGCTCCCGCCCTGCCCGACTGGCGCGACCCGCCCACGAGGGAGGTGCCCGCCGTCCTGCTCCAGCACCCGGCCGCCGAGCAGGGTCCGAACTACCCGGGCCCCGTGTGGCGGGAGGACCAGGGCGACTGGGACGACGAGGATCTCGCCTTCGCCGAGATCGTCCAGGAGGGGACGACGGTCGGTGACCACGGCCTCGGGATCGACGAGCCGGATCCCTTCGGCTTCGACTTCCCGATGGCGTCCGTCGCAGGCACGGAGGCGGTGGAGAACCACGACGTCGCCCGCGCCGGGTCGACGCCCCTCTCCGACGAGCCCACCGCCCCTCCCGCCGAGCCCGTGGCGATGCCCCTCGAGGAGCGCCGAGCCCGCGACGCGACGAGCACGAGCGGCGGCGTGCCCGCCGTGACGGGCGAGGAGGGCAGGGCGAGCGCCGCCCGCCGCAGCAAGCACGGCAGCCACCGGGCACGTGTGACCTTTGCCGGCAGAGTCCGCCACGATGACGATGCGACGGCTCCCACGGCGCCGGTCGTCATCCCCCGACGCAGCCCGAAGCACGCCCCGGCAGGGGCGCCGGCGAGTGCTGCCGCCGGTCGCAACCCGGTCGTCGCCACGGTCACCGGGCTCGCCGCCGGCGCCCTCGTCGTCGGGGTCTTCTACGCCGGGCCACCGGCGGTGCTCGCCCTCGTCACGCTGGCGCTCGTGCTGGCCGCAGCCGAGTGCTTCCAGGCGCTGCGCCACGCCCGCTTCAGCCCGGCCGTGCTCGTCGGGCTGCTCGGCGTCGCCGGCGCCGCCATCGCTTCCTACGAGCGGGGACCGGAGGCCGACATCATCGCCGGCGCCGCCGTCGTGGTGGCGTCGCTGTGCTGGTACCTCCTCGGCGTCACGCGCCGCTCGCCCGTCGTGAACTTCTCCGTGACGGTCATGACCTGGGCGTGGATCGGGCTCATGGGTTCCTTCGCCGCCCTCCTCATCGCCCCCCGCATCTTCCCCCACCGTCACGGGCTCGCCTACCTGCTGGGGGCGATCATCGCCACCGTCGCCTACGACGTCGGCGGCTACGCCTTCGGCAGCTGGATCGGCAGCCGCCGCCTGGCGCCTTCCATCAGCCCCAACAAGACGGTGGAGGGGCTGTTCGGAGGCTGCTTCGCCGCAATCGCCATCTCGGTCGCCATCGTCGGGCACCTGCACCCCTGGACGGTCGCCCACTCGCTGGAGCTCGGGATCGTGGTCGCCGTCTTCGCCCCCCTCGGCGACCTCGCCGAGTCTATGGTGAAGCGAGACCTCGGCGTGAAGGACATGGGCTCCCTGCTGCCGGCGCACGGGGGGTTCCTCGACCGCGTGGACGGCCTCCTCTTCGTCCTGCCGGCGACGTACTGCCTGGTACGGCTCTTCCACGGCTGAGCCGGTGAAGGCAAAGCGCGTCGTCATCGCCGGCTCGACCGGCTCCATCGGCACTCAGGCCCTCGAGGTCGTCGCCGCCACGGAGGGACGCTTCGAGATCGCCGCCATCGGGAGCGGGTCGTCGGTGCAGGCCCTTGCCGAGCAGGCGCGTCGCTGGCGGCCAGGCGTGGTCGCCATCGCCGACGCGGCGGCGGCGCCCGAGCTCGAGAAGCTGGTGCCCCCCGGCACGGAGGTGCGGGCCGGTGCAGGGGCGCTCGCCTCGCTCGCCGACCTGGGCGACGTCGTGCTGAACGCCGTCGTCGGCTTCGCCGGCCTCGACGTCACGGTCGCCGCCCTCATGAGCGGCCGCCGCCTCGCCCTTGCCAACAAGGAGTCCCTCGTGGCCGGCGCGCCCGTCGTGCAGGCGGCCCGCCGGACGGTGGGCGCCGAGCTCGTACCCGTCGACTCCGAGCACTGCGCCATCCACCAATGCCTGCGAGGATCCCCCTCATCGGTCTCCCGCCTCGTGCTCACGGCGAGCGGCGGGCCTTTCCGCGGCCGTCGCCTCGAAGAGATCGCCGGTGCGAGCGTGGCCGAGGCGCTCGCCCATCCCACCTGGGTCATGGGCCCGAAGATCACGGTGGACTCCTCCACGCTCATGAACAAGGGGCTCGAAGTGATCGAAGCCCACGAGCTCTTCGGAATCGGCTACGACGACATCGACGTCGTCGTGCACCCCCAGTCCGTCGTGCACTCGATGGTCGAGTTCCACGACGGCGCCACCCTCGCCCAGCTGTCGAACCCCGACATGCGGCTCCCGATCGGCTATGCCCTCGGGTACCCCGAGCGGCTGGATGTCGCCTACGGAGCCCTCGACTGGGCACGTCCCAGCCGCCTCGACTTCGAGCCGCCCGACCGCACGACGTTCCGCTGCCTCGGCCTCGCCTACGAGGCCGGCCGCCTCGGCGACAGCGTCCCCGCCTGCCTGAACGCCGCCAACGAGGTCGCCGTGGCGGCCTTCCTGCAGGGCCGCCTGGCCTGGGGCGGCATCGCCGAGGTCGTTGCCGACACGCTCTCGGCCCACGTGTCGTCCAAGCTGAGGAGCGTGCAGGATGTGCTCTCGGCCGATTCGGCGGCGCGCTCGTCCGCCGAGCGTGCGGTCGCTCGGCGGGAGAGGGCGGCTTGAGCGCGGTCGACGGCCCGGGCGCCCCGGCGGGGCCGCCACAGTCCTCCCCCGGCTTGCTTCCGGCCGTCGGCAAGCTGAGTGCCGTCGTCCTCGCCGTCGTCGCCATCGCCGTGCTGTTGCACGCCACCGGCGTCGTCATCGTCGTCCTCGCCATCGTCGCCATCGTCATGCTCCACGAGCTCGGCCACTTCGCGACGGCGAAGTGGAGCGGCATGAAGGTGACGGAGTACTTCTTCGGCTTCGGCCCGCGACTGTGGTCCGTCGTGCGGGGGGAGACGACCTACGGCGTGAAGGCCATCCCGGCCGGGGGCTACGTGAAGATCGTCGGCATGACGATGCTGGAGGACGTCGCCGAGGAGGACGAGCCGCGCAGCTACCGCCAGGCGACCTTTCCGCGGCGCGTGCTCGTCGCCAGCGCCGGCTCCATCGTGCACTTCATCCTCGCCTTCGCCCTCCTCTGGTCGGTGTTCGCCTTTCTCGGCACGCCGTTGGCGAGCGCCCCGACCATCTCCAGCCTGCTCACGATCGACGGCCGCCCCAGCCCGGCGACCGTTTCCGGCCTCCAGCCGGGCGACGCCTTCGTGTCCGTCGACGGCCACCCGACGCCCACCTTCGACGCTCTGACGGCCGTCATCTCCCCGGCCGCTGGCAAGCCGCTCGCTGTCGTCGTGAACCGCCACGGACGCCTCGTCCACCTCGTCGTGACACCGGCGTCGGAGACCGCCGACGTCTGCTCGGCCGGCAAGCTCGTCCATCACGTGAAGGGGGAGATCGGCGTCGAGCTCCTCGTGACGAAGGAGGTGACCTTCAACCCGGCGGTGTCGGTCCCGAAGGCAGCGGACGACTTCGGGTCGCTCGTGAGTGCCGCCTTCGCCGGCCTCGGCGACTTCTTCTCGCTGAGCGGGCTCCGCGCCTTCGGGCACCAGGTGACCTCGGCCGGCAGCTCGCCCTCGCAGCCGGCGCCCTGCGCCGGTGCCGCCACCTCCGGCGGGTCCTCGTCCGGCTCGGGCTCCGGGGGGTCCTCGAACGGCCAGATCGTCTCGATCCTCGGTGCCGTGCAGCTGGGCTCGCAGCTGTACTCGCTGGGTTTCTCGTCGCTGTTCGTGTTCCTGGCGTTCCTCAACCTCTTCATCGGGATCGTGAACCTCTTCCCGATGCTGCCGCTCGACGGTGGTCACGTCGCCATCGCCGTCTACGAGCGCATCCGCTCCCGCCGCGGGAAGGTGTACCACGCCGACGTCGCCAAGCTGCTGCCGTTCGCCTACATCTTCCTCGCCTTCATCGTCATCATCGGGATCGGGGCGCTCTACTCGAACATCCTCCATCCCGTGCACCTTTCGGGTGGCTGATCGCCTCCCCGCCGCGCCGGCGGCGCCAGCCGGGAGGCAACGCCCCGACGGTCCGGCCGCCTGCCGGTAATCTCGTCCCATGCCACGGCCCGCGGTGGCGACGTCGCAGCGCCGCCCGACACGACAGATCATGATCGGCAACGTGCCCGTGGGGGGAGACGCCCCCGTCACGGTGCAGTCGATGACCACGACGAAGACAGCCGACGTGGACGGCACCCTGGCCCAGATCTATGCGCTCGCCGCCGCCGGCGCCGACATCGTGCGCTGCACCTGCAACGAGCAGGCGGCGGCGGAGGGTCTCGCCCGCATCGTGCCCCGGTCGCCCGTCCCGATCGTCGCCGATGTCCACTTCCACCACGAGATGGCGCTCGCCGCCCTCGAGGCGGGCGTGCAGGGCCTGCGCCTCAACCCCGGGAACCTTCGCAAGCCGGAGGAGATCAAGCAGGTGGCGGCGGAGGCGCGCGACCGGGGTGTCCCCATCCGCATCGGAGTCAACGCCGGCTCGCTCCATCCGGAGCTGTACAAGCGCTTCGGCGGCGCCACGCCCGAGGCGCTCGTCGAGTCGGCCCGCATGGAGCTTGCCTACTTCGACGAGGTCGACTTCCACGACGTCAAGATCTCCGTGAAGGCGTCCAACGTCCCGCTCATGGTGGAGGCCTACCGGCTCGCCTCCGAGACGTTCGACCACCCCCTCCACCTCGGTGTCACGGAGGCGGGACCGCCGCCGGCCGGGCTGCTGAAGGCGACGGCCGGCATCGCCACCCTCCTGTGCGAGGGCATCGGCGACACCATCCGCTACTCGCTGACGGCCGATCCCGTGGAAGAGGCGAGAGCCGGCCGGCAGCTCGTGGAGGCTCTCGGCCTGCGCGAGCGGAAGGGCCTCGACCTCATCGCCTGTCCCTCCTGCGGCCGGGCGGAGATCGACGTCATCGGCGTCGCCAAGGCCGCACAAGAGGCGCTCGAGAATCGGAAGCTCCCCATCCAGGTGGCCGTCATGGGATGTGTCGTGAACGGCCCCGGCGAGGCGCGGGAGGCCGACATCGGCATCGCCGCCGGCCGCCATCGCGGGCACCTGTTCATCAAGGGCCAGATCGTGCGTGTCGTGCCGGAGGCCGAGATGGTGGAGGCACTTGTTGCCGAGGCGGAGCGTCTCGTCGCCGAGGGCGTGGAGGCGAGACTGGCGGCCGCCGACGAAGGTGCCGCAGCCGAAGCCGAGGCCGACCGCCGGGCTCTCGTGGAATCTCAGGGGGACGACGTCAACTCGAGCGAGGTGAAGGTGGAGATCATCCGGAAGACGATCGCCGATGAGCGGGAGGCGAACCACCAGGGCGAGGCGTGAGCCCGCCGGAGCCGGAGCCGTCGCTGCGGAGCGCCTGGGAATCCCACGCCGAGGAGTGGATCGCCTGGGTCCGCACGCCGGGGCACGACTCCTACGATCAGTTCCACCGCCGCCACTTCTTCGACCTCATCCCCCCGCCTGGCCGGCTCACGCTCGACCTCGGGGGCGGCGAAGGGCGCCTGAGCCGAGACCTCGCCGCCCTCGGGCATCGGGTCGTGATGGTCGACGGTTCGCCCACGCTGGCAGCGGCGGCCCACGGGCACGCCGCCCACGTCCCCGCCGGTGTCGCCGACCTGGCGCGTCTCCCCGTGCGCTCCGGCGTGGCCGATCTGGCCGTCGCCTTCATGTCGCTGCACGACGTCGACGACCTGCAGCCGGCGGTCGACGAGTCGGCCCGCATCCTCCGCCCGGGCGGCGTGCTGTGTGCCGCCATCGTGCACCCCGTCAATTCGGCGGGCGAGTTCGAGGCGGCCGTAGGGGATGGTCTCCCGCCCTTCGTCATGCGTGACAGCTACCTCTCGACGTTCCGGTACCACGCCAAGATCGACCGGGACGGGCTCGGTATGACGTTCCACAGCGCCCATCGTCCCTTCGAGGCCTACTCGCGGGCGTTCGAGTCCGCCGGCTACGTGATCGAAGCCGTGAGGGAGGTGCCGGACGAGAGGGATACGGCGATGTGGTCGAGGTGCCCGATGTTCCTCGACCTCCGTGCCCGCAAGCTCTGAGGCCGCCTCCTCCTCGACACCGCGACGGCAGTCCCGCCCGGCGTGACAGACTCGCCGTCATGGCCCCCGACGACGTGAGCCACGACCTGCCCCGGCACGCCGTCAGCCCGATGCGGGAGGGCGAGCTGGAGGCGTTCATCGACCTCGACGCCGCCGCCTTTGGCGCCCGCATGCCTGCCGGATTCGAGGCACTCGTCCGCAAGGACCTCCGCTTGGACCGCGTGGTGGTCTCCCGGGAGGGCGGCCGCCCCGTCGCCTCGGCGGGCTCCGAGCCGAAGCTCATGACCCTGCCTGGCCTGGTGCGCTGCGTCACGGCCATCGTGTTCGCCGTGGCGGTGCTGCCGACGCACCGCCGGCAGGGTCTCCTCCGGTCCCTCATGCGCTACCAGCTGGACGACCTGCGCGGCCGCGGCGAAGTCGCTGCCGTCCTGTACGCCAGCGAAGGCGGCATCTACGGTCGGTTCGGCTATGGGCCCGCCACCTTCGGCTCGTCCTACTCCCTCGACAAGCGGGTGGCCCGGCTGGCGCAACCGATCGCCGAGCTCGCCGCCGGCCGCGTCCAGATGGTGGGACGCCACGAGGCAGCGGAAGCCTTCGCCTCCATCTACGGGGCCTACGCCACGCACCGTGCCGGCGAGGTCGATCGGGGCGAGATCGACTACCACGGCATCCTCGGCGAACCGGGCGGCGACGAGCTGAACCGGCGCTTCTTCGCCGTCTACGAGGAGGGCGGCCGTCTCGACGGCTATGTCGCCTATGAGACGGCTCCGTCTCCGTCGCCCCCGGACAGCGCCCGGCGGCTCGAGGTGCAGGAGCTCTGCTCGCTCACGCCGTCGGCTTACGCCGCCCTCTGGGACCTCCTTCTTGGCGTCGATCTGATGCCCGAGCTCCTCGCCGAGCACCGCCCCGTCGACGAACCGCTCCGATGGATGCTGGCCGAGCCCCGTCAGCTGCGGTGCGGTGTCACGGGGGACCGCACCTGGGTCCGACTGGTCGACGTCGGTGCCTGCCTGGCGAGCCGGCGATACCCTGCCGCCGGCGATCTCGTCGTCGGTGTCCACGACGACTTCTGCCCCTGGAACACGGCTCGGTACCGGATCGTCGTCGCCGAGGACTGGGCCGCCCCGGAGGTATCGCGCACGGAGGCCGAGCCTGCCCTCGAAATGGACCCGTCGACGCTGGCGAGCATCTATCTCGGGGGCGTGTCCGTGCGTGCCCTCGCCGAAGTAGGCCGCATCCGAGCGGTCTCGGCACAGGCCGTCACGACCGGGAACCGCATGTTCGCCAACGACAGGCCCCCGTACTCGCTCACCCAGTTCTGACCGACGGCTCGTCGCCCGGCAGGTCCGGTAGCGCTGCCAGAGCGGTGAGGGCCAGCTGCTCGGCCTGGCCGGAGGGTTGTCCGAGTCGCCCGAGCCGGATCAGCTGGGGGGCGGTTGGGAGGTGCCCGGCCGCCTGCATCATCACCTCGGCGAGATGGGGATGGCAGGTGAGGAAGAGGATTCTGGTGCGACCGAGAGCTCTCCGCCAGCTCGTCGGCGACAGCCGCCGCCCGCTCCGGGTCGAAGTTGACGAGCACGTCGTCCAGCACGATGGGGAGGGAGACGGATCGCTCGGCGAACGAATCGGCGAGACCCAGGCGCAGGCACAGGTAGAGCTGCTCGATCGTGCCGCGGCTCAAGTGGTGGGCTTCGATCGCCTCGCCGCCGGCGGTCAGCACCCGGATGGCCTGGTGGCCCTCGGTGCCGGCTCCGGCGAGCAGGCCCACGTAGCGACCACCGGTGACCCGCCGGAAGTGAGCGGCCGCCTCGGCGACGACGGCCGGCTGCCGCTCCCGCTCGTGCTGGGCGAGCGTGCGTCGCAAGAGCGAGTGCGCCGTACCGAGGACGAGGTAGCGCTTGAGAACACTCTCGAGATCGGCTTCGAGTGCCTCGCGGCGCCGCTCGAGCTCGGCGATGGTCTCCGAGGCGGCGAGCCGGCGCATCTCGCCGGCGAGCGACTGGTGGTCCCGCACGAGCTGCTCCTCGCTGCTGCGGAGCTCGTCGGCGGCCTCCTCGAGGCCGCTCCGCTCCACCGCCCACGACAGGACGTCGCCGTCGGCGAGCTGGGAACGGAGTCGTTCGGCAGCGGTGCCGGTGCCGAGGCTGCCAGCCAGGGCGGCCTCTGCCGAGGCCCGCTCCCCCTCGAGGCTCGCCCGGCTCGCCAGCAGGCTCGTGGCGCCGTCGAGCAGGTCGGCGAGGCGGGAGAGGGCGGCGTCGACGAGGAGGGCGTCGTCGCCGTCGCACTGGAGCGACTCCCGCTCGGCTGGCATCGCCGCCGTTACGTCGTCTCTGAGCCGACGCCAGCGTTGCGCGAAGGAGGCCACGGACGGCTCGAGCTCGCCGAGGGCGCTGTCGACGCGTCGCCTCGCCGCCGCCGCCTCGCGGATCTCGTCGAGCTCGTCGAGTCGTTCCAGCGTCTCGGCCGGGCTCGCCGAGGCATCGAAGCCGTGTGCGAGGCACCATTGCCCGTAGGCGTCCCGCTCGATGTCGGAGGCTCGTGTGGCCGCCGCCAGGCGCTCGGCCGCCACCGCCCGCCGCCTCTCGGCCCCGGCGCGGGCATCCGATGCGGCGTCGAGGGCACGGCGCCGCTCGCGCTCGCGCTGTAACGAGAGCCCGAACTGGTCCGCATCCACCCGCGAGACCGGCTGCTCGAGCGCGAGGAGTGCTGCGAGCCCGGCGATGCGTTCCCGAGCGCGTTCCAGCTGCCGGGCACGCTCGAGGCTGCGGGTGTGTGCGACGTCGCCGGCGGCAGCCGGCGTGGCGCCGGCCTTGCCGTTCCTGTCGCCGACGAGACCGGTCCCGGCGGTGGGACGAAGGCGATGCCACGTCAGCGAACCGGCCGTCAGGAGGAGGGCGCCGAGCGTCAGGGCGGCTGCGCCGAGGAGGGGTCGCCCCCCGGCGAGGAGCGCGGCGGCCAGCACTGCCGCGAGGACGCCGCACACGGCGAGGACGACTGCGGCCGCTCGGGCGGGGCTGTCGACGTCTCGCCGTAGGGCCACCTCGCTGCCCGTCCGCTCGTCGGCGAGTGCCTCGGCGGCGAACAGCTCCGCCTCTCCCAAGCGCTCGCGAAGCTCGGCCAGCGCCGCCACTCGGCCCTCCAACGACGCCAGGCTCGGGGGCTCGTCCGCTTCAGTCGGCACCGGAGGCAGAGCGGCGACGTCCGAGTCCGCCTGTGCCAGCAAGGCTTGGGCGGATGCCAGCGCGACGCGCAGCTGGTCGAGCCGGTCTCGGGAGGCTCGCACGCTGTCTCTCAGCGACTCCGGAGGGCCCGCCTCGAGGGCGCGCTCGAGCGTCCAAGCGCGACCGAGCCGTGCAAGGCGCCGCTGCACGGAGGCATCGATGCTGCGCCGGGAGGACCGCAGGTCATCGAGCTTTGCCAGGCGCTCGAGGTGGCCGGACCGGTCGTTGGCCAGCTGGCGGATCGAAGCCGCCTGCTCGAGCAGGACGGCGCCGGCCCCGACGTCCGGCAGGGCTGCCAGCCGACGGCGTGCCTCCTCCGCCATGCGATGGTGCTGCCGGCACATCTCGAGCAGCTGCAGCTCGTGCTGGCGACCGCGAGCGGCCTTCAGCCGGGAACGTACGGCCGTCAGCTCGTCGTCGAGGGCGGCGGCCTCACGGTGGAGCAGCTCGTAGCGCCGGGCGTCCTCCCGGGCGGCGGCCAGCTCGGATCTCACGGACTCGAGCTCGCTCGCCAAGCGGTTGGCGCGGGCATCCTCGCGACGAGGACGTGCCAACTCGTTGCGGGCGTCCTCGAGCCGCCGCATCGCCGTCGTCGCCGACCGGCGCTGCCCGAGGATGCTCGCCGTGAAGAGCAGCTCGCGGACCTCGTCGCTCTCGAGGCTGTGCATGTGGCCGAGGTCGTCGAGGCCGACGGCGAAGACGGCTTCGAAGAGCGGGAGGCTGGCCCCGGCGAGTGCTCGGCGCAAGCTCGCCTCGTCGCCTTCGCTGCCGTCGGGGCGACGAACGGAGAAGCTGCGCTGGGCACCGGCGTGGCGCTGCACGACCCAGTGGCCCCCGTTGTCGTCGAGGACGGTCAGGCGTCCTCCGTGTCTCCCTCCCCGCACGGGTGGTCGGAACCTGGGGTTGTCCTTGCGGGTGGGGAAGCCGAAGAGCACACCGGTGAGGAAGTCGAAGAGGGTCGACTTGCCCGCTTCGTTCGGTCCGAGGAGGACGACGAGCCCTGTGTCGATGTCGTCGGCACCGAAGTCGGCGAAGGCACCGAAGCCGTCGACGTGGAACGAGGAGATCTTCATCGCGACGCCTCCGCCCCGACGGGGGTCTCGCCGAGCTCGTCGAGGGCCCTCGTGAGGCCGGCACCGAGCAGCTCGTGCGCCGACATCTCCATCGCCACGGCCCGTGCCCGCAGCGCCCTCGGCAGCGTCGAGGTGACCTCTTCCACGAGGTCCGAAGGCAGGCAGGACTCGAGCGTGGGCATCAACGTCGGAACGGAGCTGGCGCGCCCGAGCGACTCCGCTACGGCGATGAGGTCGGCCGGGAAGTCGGAGCCGCCCCGGAGCTCTTCGAGATCGACGCCCGCCGAGGTCTCGTCGTCGAGCCGTGACCACCAGACCCACGACCTCACCGGGGAGAAGCCGTCCCGGAGCGAGGCGAGCAGCTCGTCGAGGGCACCGTGCCGACGGAGGCCGATGTGCGCCCCCCCGCGGCCCGTGAGGACGCCACGGAGCACGAGGGAGCGACCCTCCGCCTCATCGAGCGCCGCCCGGGCGGCGTCGGACAGTACGTCGTGGACGGCGGCGAGGGAGTCGAGTGCCCCCACGTCCGCCTCGACGACGGCGAAGCGGACGCGGTCGCAGGGGACGAACTCGGCGCCGGCGACCCGACCGTCCTCGACCTCGACGACCGTGGCACCCTTGGCGCCGCGCTCGCTGGCCTTCGGGCTGCGCGCCTGCAGGTTGCCGGGGTAGACGACCCACGGTTCGTCGCCGTGGGGGCGACCGCTCAGGATGGTGCGGCCGTGGATGTGCCCGAGCGCCCAGTAGTCGAGGCGGCAACGCTGCAGGTCCTCGAGGGAACAGGGGCTGTAGTCGTCGTGGCCTTCGCCGGCCCCCTTCACGTTGCAATGGAGGACCCCGACGTGGAAACCGCCTCCGGCCGGCCGGCTGAAACGGAGAGCAAGGTTCTCCCTGACATCCCTTCGGCCGTAGGAGATGCCCTGCACGACAGCGAGACGGCGACCCTCGCGTAGCACCGGCACGGCCGTGACCTCGTCGGCGCCGAAGACGGTCACGAGCGGCGGCCACTCGTCGACGGCGACCCACCCGGTGTCGACGGGGTCGTGGTTGCCGTGGGCGACGAAGGCGGCGATGCCGGCGTCGGACAGCCGGCGCAGCCCGTCACGGAAGCGGAGCTGCGCACGGATCCCCCGCTCGGCGCCGTCGTAGACGTCGCCGGCGACGACGAGGAAGGCGGCGTCACGCTGCAGGCACAGCTCGACGAGCGCGTCGAAGGCTTCCAGCGATGCCTCCCGCAAGGCCGCCGCCACGAGGGGGGCGACCTCGCCGATGCCGCTGAACGGCGTGTCCAGATGGAGGTCGGCGGCATGCACGAAGCAGAAGTCCCCGTCGTCTCTCCGGATCCCGGCCATGGCTTCAGGCTAGGACGAGGGTGTGTCACCGCTGGGGATGCTCCAGCTCGGCCGGGTCGCTACGGTTGGTCGCCCCAGGACGAGGAGCCCCGAGGACGAGGAGCACACGGTGAACGAGCACACGGGCGGCGACGCAGTGAGCGACGTGCTGGAAGAGGCCGGCGTCGACGTGATCTTCGGCATCCCGAGCGTGCACAACCTGCCCCTCTACGACGCCATCCGCCGGCGGGGACGCCTGCGGGCCGTGACGGTGCGGCACGAGCAGTCGGCAGTCGGGGCGGCCGACGGCTTTGCCCGCGTGACGGGCCGGCTCGGCGTCTGCATCACCTCGACGGGGCCTGGTGCCGCCAACGCCATGGGGGGCCTGCTCGAGGCGTACACGTCCGGCTCGCCCGTCCTCCACCTGACGGGCCAGGTGGAGACGCGGTACCTCGGGGCAGGGCGGGGTTTCATCCACGAGGTTCCCGACCAGCCGGCAATGCTGGCGTCGCTCTGCAAGAGCGTGCGGCGTGCCCGCTCCGCCGACGACATCGCCCCCGTCGTCGCCTCCGCCATGGCGGAGGCCATGTCGGCGCCGAGGGGCCCCGTGAGCGTCGAGCTCCCGATCGATCTGCAGTACGCCGGCGCGACCGTCCTTCCGGCGGGCGAGATCGAGCGTCTCCTCGTTCCGGCGGTACCCGTGCCGCCTTCGCTCGAGGAGGTCCGTGCCGCCGTCGAGCTCCTTGCCGCCAGCCGTCGGCCCCTCGTGTGGGCGGGCGGGGGCGCCGTCAGCTCGGGGGCGGCCGCGGAGGTGGTCGCCCTCGTGCGGCGCCTCGGTGCCGGCCTCCTCACGACGCCGAACGGCCGCGGCATCCTCGCCGAAGACGACCCCGTGTGCATCGGCAACCTCTCCTGGGACGCCGACGTGCGGGCGCTCTGCCGAGAGGCGGACGTCCTCGTCGGTGTGGGGACCCGCTACCAGGGGCCCAACACCGAGAACTGGACGATGCAGCTTCCGGGCACCATCGTGCAGATCGACGTCGACCCGGATCGCCCGGGGCGCAACTATGCGGCGACCGTCGCGGTCGGCGCCGACGCCAAGTCGGCGCTCTCCGCCATCCTGCGGGAGCTTCCGGAAACCGTCGCTTCCGAGGACGGCTGGGTCGAGCGCGTGACGGAGGCGGCGAGTGCCGCCAGGTCGCGTCTGAGACACGTGATCGGGGCACAGGAAGGCCTCCTCGACGAGCTCTCCGCGGCCCTCGGGCCGGAGGCCGTCGTCGTGAAGGACAGCACCATCCCGGCATACACCTGGGGCAATCGGCTCCTCCCGGTGGCGGCACCCAGGCGGGCCATCATGCCGAACGGCTTTGCCATCGGGCTCGGGCTCGCCCACGCCCTCGGGGCCGGGGCGGCTGTGGCGTCGGCCGCCGCCGGCAGCCCGGCCGGCCCGGTCGTGCTCATGGCGGGCGACGGCGGCGTGATGCTGACCGTGGCGGAGCTGGCAACGCTGGCGGCCGAGCAGTTGCGGGTGACCGTTGTCGTCTTCTGCGACGGCGGCTACGGCATCCTCCGCAACATCCAGGACGCTCAGTACGGACAGGGCGACGGCCGCATCGGAGTCGACCTCGGGGCGCCGGACTTCGTCGCCCTCGCCGCCGCCCTCGGGGTCGAGGGGACCGCGGTCCGTACCCCCGAGGAGTTCGGCAAGGCCGTCCGCACCGGCATCGCCCGCTCGGGTCCGTACCTCGTCGACGTCGACCTGACGGCCATCGGCCCGATGTCGCGGCCGTACACGGGCACGTCGCGGCCGCCCTCCGGCGCCACGAAGGCGGGTTGAGCCCTCAGCCCTCCAGGCGGAAGTCGCGCCGAGCGGCGACGTGGTCGGTGTCCATCTGTGCCTTCTGGAGGTGTCCGGAGTAGTCCCAGTTCATCGACTGCCACTTCGTCATCTGGTCGAGCACCCACTTGCCGCTCTGGCGGCTGCCGTTGCCGGACCGCCCGTTGCCGCCGAAGGGAAGGTGTGCCTCGGCACCCGACGTGGAGTTGTTGACGCTCACCATCCCGGCGCTCGTCCGGCGCCGGAACTCGAAGACCGCCCTCGGCGTCTCGGTGTAGATGGCGGCCGACAGCCCGTAGCCGGAACGGTTGGCGATGGCCATCGCCTCGTCGAAGCTGGCGAAGGAGGTGACGCCGATCATCGGACCAAAGGTCTCGGTCCGCACGATCTCGTCCTCGATTCGAACGCCGTCGACGATGGTGGGGTGGCAGAAGACGCCTTCGTCCGGGTCGCCCACGAAGCCCTCACGGGGGGAGGCCGACGAGATCCGACCCGTGGCCGAGCTGCCGAGGAGGCGGTGATGGGGCTCCACGAGGTCGGCAAGGTACTCGTCGAGGCGATCGGCGAAGCGCTCGTCGAGCATGGGGCCGTAGAGGACGTCGGTCGTCGGGTCGCCGATGGCGGCCGACTCGAGGCGGCCCGTCAGCGCCTCGACGAACTCGTCGTGCAACGACTCGTGCACGATGGCGGTGCCGAGGGACGTGCAGCGTTGGCCCGCCGTCCCGAAACCCGAGAAGAGCGCCCCGTCGACGGCGAGGGCGCTGTCGGCGTCCGGCATGACGACCATCGGGTTCTTGCCGCCCAGCTCGAGGCAGGCGGACTGCACGTGGCGGCCGGCGAGCTCGCCGATGCGCGAGCCGACGGCCGACGAGCCCGTGAAACCGATCTTGTCGACGACACCCTGCGCCAGCGACTCCTCCAGCCCTGCGAAGGTCGCCGCTCCGTCTGCAAGGACGAGATTGAGGGCACCTTCCGGCAGCCCACCTGCCACGAAGAGCTCGTAGAGGGCGGTGGCGATCGCCGCCGAGTACTCGGCCGGCTTCCACACGACGGTGTTGCCGCACAGGAGGGCGGGCACGAGGTACCAGGACGGCACGGCGACGGGGAAGTTCCCCGCCGTCACGACGGCCAAGGTACCGACCGGGGTGCGAAACGTGAACAGTGCCTTGTCGTGCATCTCGGACGGGACGGTCTCCCCGTAGAGGCGGCGCCCCTCCCCGAGGAAGAAGTCGCAGGTGTCGACGATCTCCTGCACCTCGCCGAGCGACTCTGCATACGGCTTGCCCACCTCCCGCGTGACGAGGCGGGCGAGCGACTCGGCGTTGGCCTCGATGAGACGGCCGATCTCGGCGATGACCCTCCCCCTGATGGGAGCCGGCACCAGGGCCCACGGCTCCTGTGCCGCTTTGGCCGCGTGGCAGGCCTCCGTGAAGGTGGCCGCATCGCCGAGGGCGACCTCGGCGACGACTTCGCGCAGCCTCGCCGGGTTGGTGGACTGCAGGAGTCCCCCCCGGTCGTCACCGGTCACCTTGCCGGCGATGATGGACGAACAGCTCTTCGGCACGTTCAGGGACCAACCTTTCCGAGGACGCGGGAGATGGCGTCGCACCCCCGGTCGATCTCCTGGCGCGTGACGGCCAGGTTCGGGCGGACACGCAAGGTCCGCTCCCCGCAGCCCAGCGCGAGCACGTGCTCGTCGGCGCGCAGCGTCGTGACGACCTCGTCGCGCAACTCGCCCGAGGGAAGGTCGACGGCGGCGAGCAGCCCCCGCCCCCGGGGGTTCGTGGCGACGGCCGGCATCTCCGACGAGAGGGCTTGCAGGCGAGCGAGCAGGTGTCGTCCCATGGCAGCGGCGTTGGCGATGGCCCCAGTGCACTCGACGAGCTCGAGGAGCCGCCGGGACCGCACCATGTCGGTGAGGTTCCCACTCCAGGTCGAGCTGATGCGGCCTGGCACTGTGAAGACGTTGAACGGCTCCTCGTCGACACGGCGCCCGGCCATGACTCCTCCGAGCTGGACCTTCTTGGCGAAGGCGACGACGTCGGGCTCGAGCCCGAGCTGCTGGTAACACCAGGGCGTGCCCGTCACGCCGCAGCCCGTCTGCACCTCGTCGAGGACGAAGAGGGCGTCGTGACGCCGGCAAAGACCTTGCATCGCCTGCAAGAACTCGGCGCGCAGGTGGCGGTCGCCACCCTCGGCCTGGATGGGCTCGGCCACGAAGCAGGCGATGTCGTGCGGGTAGCGCTCGAAGGACGCTGCCGCCTCGGCGAGGGCCGACTCCTCCGCTCGCTCGATCTCCTCGAGATGGTCCTCGAGGGGGAAGACGACCGCCGGCGAGGCGATGCGCGGCCAGTCGAACTTCGGGAAACGGTCGACCTTCACCGGATCGGTGTTCGTGAGCGACATGGTGTAGCCGGTGCGGCCGTGGAAGGCGTGCCGCAGGTGCAGCACCCTCGTCCCGAGGGAGGCGGAACGCCCGGCGGCCTCGTTGCGCCGTGACTTCCAGTCGAAGGCGACCTTGATGGCGTTCTCGACAGCGAGCGCTCCGCCCTCGATGAAGAAGAGGTGGGGCAGCTCGGGGTCGCCGAGTACGCGGGTGAAGACCTCGACGAACTCCGCCAGGTGGGTTGTCTGGAGCTCGGAGTTCGCCGGCTTGTTTGCCGCCACCTCCGCGAGTATTGCCATGAACTCGGGATTGTCGGCGAGTCCGGCGGGGTTCAGGCCGAGGGGCGCCGAGGCGAAGAACGTGTAGAAATCGAGGTACTCCGTGCCGTCGCTGGCGTCGACGACGAAGGAGCCGTGGCTCCTCGCCGTGTCGAGGACGATCGGGTAGCCGTCGAGCAGGAGGTGGTGACCGAGGAGCTCATGGACGTTCTCGGGACGGATCTGCGCGCCAGACATGCCCGTGTCCAGGCCCTTCGGACCACGTTGTCCGAGGGTGGATGACATTGCGTCAGCCTACCGTTGGGTGTCGGGCGGCCCTGGCCGGTACGCTCCCGAGTGCATCGATCCGGAGGCATGATGAGCTTCGAACTTCGCGAACTGATGGACTCGCGCCGCGGGGAGAATTTTCGACTCCACTCGGAGTACCTGAACCCGCAACTCGTGAAAGTTCTCCGTACGCTCGGCATGGACCGCTTCTACGAGCGAGCGGAAGGGTGCTACCTCTACGACGGAAACGGCGAGCGGTACCTCGACTTCCTCTCCGGTTTCGGCGTCTTCGCCCTCGGACGTGCGCACCCAGTCGTGAAGAAAGCGCTGCAGGACGCCATCGACCTCGACCTGCCGAACCTCGTGCAATTCGATTGCGCCCTCCTGCCCGGGGTGCTCGCCGAGGCGCTCGTGTCCCGCACGCACAGTGGCCTCGAGCGCTGCTTCTTCTCGAATTCGGGGGCGGAGGCGATCGAATGCGCCATCAAGTTCTCGAAGTACGCCACGAAGCGCCAGCGCGTGCTGCACGCCGATCACTCCTTCCACGGGCTCACGAACGGCGCCCTCTCGTTGAACGGTGGTGCGGAGTTCCGGCAGGGTTTCGGCCCGCTCCTCCCCGGCTGTGACTCGGTCCCCTTCGGTGACCTGGCGGCTCTCGAGCGGGAGCTGAGCCGCCGGGACGTCGCCGCCTTCGTGGTGGAGCTCATCCAGGGCAAGGGTGTCTACATGGCGCCGCAGGAGTACTGGGCCGGGGCTGCAGAGCTGTGCCGGCGGTACGGGACCTACCTCGTGGCCGACGAGGTGCAGACCGGCCTCGGCCGTACGGGCCGCTTCTTCGCCTACGAGCACTACGGCCTCGAGCCGGACATCGTCACCATCTCGAAGGCACTCTCGGGTGGTTACGTCCCCGTGGGCGCCACGCTGTGCTCGGCCGAGATCTTCGACCGCGTCTACTCGAAGATGGAGCGCGCCGTGGTGCACTCCACGACCTTCGGCCGCAACCAGCTCGCCATGGTGGCCGGCCTCGCCACGCTGCAGACGCTCGACGACGAGCACATCGTCGAGCGGGCTGCCGCCACGGGCGAGGCCTTCGTGACCGCCCTGGCGCCCCTCGTGGAACGCTACGAGCTCTTCAGCGAGGTGCGGGGCAAGGGCCTCATGATCGGCCTCGAGTTCGGTGAACCGTCGTCGCTGCGCCTCAGGTCTCGCTGGAAGGTGCTCGAGACCGCCCGCAAGGGCTTGTTCTCTCAGCTCATCGTGGCGCCCCTCTTCCAGCGCCACCGCATCCTCACGCAGGTGGCCGCCGACAACGTCAACATCATCAAGCTCCTCCCGCCCCTCATCGCAGGACAGGAGGAGGTCGACTATTTCGTGGGAGCGCTCGACGACGTGCTGTCCGACGCCCACCGCAACTCCGCCCTGCTCTTCGAGTTCGGGAAGACGCTCGCCAAGAGCGCCCTGCAGCGAGAGCGTGTCTGACCCGAGCGACGCCGACTCCGACGGGCTCAGCCGCACGTTCGCCCTCGCGGAGGGGGACCGGGTTGTTGTCACCGGAGCTGCCGGTTTCATCGGCTCGGCGCTCACCCGTGTACTGCTCTCCCGGGGCGCACACGTCGTGGCGGCCCTCGAGCCGGGTGCAGACCCGAGCAACGTCGACGGCCTCGCCCTGGAGACGGTCGAGGTCGACGTGCGGGACGCCGGTGGGGTGGCGCGCCTCGTGGAAGGCGCCCGTGCCGTTTTTCACACGGCCGCCCTCTACCGGTTCTGGGCTCCCTCGCCCAACACCTTCTACGACGTGAACGTCGGTGGGACCCTCAACGTGCTGGAGGCTGCTCGGCTGTCGGGCTGCGACCGCGTGGTCTACACGAGCACGGTCGGGACCATCGGACTCGACGGCACCGACGGGGGAGAGCCGGCAGCGGAGCAGCACTGGCCCCGCGTCGAGCACCTGTTCGGGAGCTACAAGCGGTCCAAGTACGTCGCCGAGCACGAGGTGTTGCGGGCCGCCGCCGAGGGTCTTCCTGTCGTGCTCGTGCAGCCGACCCTGCCCGTCGGCCCCCGGGACCGGGCGCCGACGCCGACGGGCCGCACGGTGCTCGACTTCCTCAACGGCCGCATGCCCGGCTACGTCGAGACCGCTCTCAACGTCGTCGACGTCGACGACCTCGCTGCCGGCCACGTCGCCGCCCTCGAGCTCGGGCGGCAGGGCAGGAGCTACATCCTCGGGGGAGAGAACCTTTCCTTGCGGGACATCCTCGACCTGCTCGCCGACGAGACGGGCCTGCCCCGGCCCGTCGTGCGCCTGCCGACGTCGGTGGCGCTCGGGGTTGCCTACGCCTCCGAGCTCATCGAGGGCCGACTCGCCCACCGCCCGCCGTCCGTGCCGCTCGAGGGGACGAAGATGTCGACCACCCGGATGATCTTCTCCGACGATCGCGCCCGCCGCGAGCTCCGCTACCGCTCGCGGCCGGCCCGCGACGCCCTCGCCCGCTCTGCACGCTGGTTCGCCGGTAACGGCTACGTCTCCGACAAGCGTCTCGCCAAGATCCGGTGGAAGCGGCCCGAGCTCGAATGACGCCGCCCGGCCGGCGTCGCCTGGCGCCGCTCCGGTGGATCGCCCTCACCAGCATCGTCGTGCTGTCGGCTGCCTGCACGTCCGGCTCTGCCCCGGCGAGCCCGAGCACGGCGACGACGTCGGCCCCCGGCTCGAGCTCCTCCACGACGACGACCCTGCCGACCCCTGTCTCGCTGCCGGGCACGGCCGAGCCCGCTGCGGCCTTCCTCGGGCCGGTCGAGCGAGTGCCCGTCGTGGCCGTCCCCGCGGGCCGGTCGACCGCCCCGCTGCCGGCGCCGAGCACCCCGGGCTACCCCCTCTTGCAGCAGATCGCCTTCCGGCAGTTCGGTGCCGGACCCAACCTCCTTCTTCTCATGGGGCAGGACGGTTCCATGTCGTGGTGGGAGCCCAGCGTGCTGGCCGTGCTCGCCCGCCACTACCGCGTCACCGAGTTCGACCTCCCCGGCGTCGGCTATTCGGCGCCGGCCGTGGCGCCGATCACGTTGAGCAGGCTGGCGGACGAGACCGCTGGTCTCATCGAAGTGCTCGGTCTCTCGAGTCCCGCCGTCCTCGGCTGGGGCCTCGGCGGCGACGTGGCACTCGCACTGGCAGAACGTCACCCCGCGAGCGAACGGTCGATCATCCTCGTCGACACGTCGGCCGGTGGGCCGCGTGCGGTGCGACCGTCGGGAGCGGTCATGTCGGCGTTCGACGCTCCGGTGGTGACCCCGCAGTCGCTGGCCTCGACGTTGTTCGGGTTGAAGACGCCGCTCACCGGGCTCCCCGCCTCCGCCGTCGCCAACGCCGAAGCGGCGGAGTCTTCCTGGCTCGCCGCCCTTGCCACGAGCGTGCCCGACGACGTCACTCAAACGGCCCTCGCCGAGGAGCGAGGAGTCCAGCAGGAGGTGTGGTCGAGCCCGACGCTCGCCGACTCGGTGGCGTCGGTCGCCGTACCGACACTCGTCATCTACGGCTCGGCCGACACCGTCTTCCCGGCGCCGGACGGCCTCCTGCTCCGGCGAGCGATCGCCGCGTCGGACCGCGTCGTCCTGCCCAACACCGGCTACGCGGCCCTCTTCGAGGACCCCGGGATGTTCGTGAGCGCTCTCGAGCAGTTCACCGGGTGAGCAGCTACGAGCATCGAGCGCTGAGGATGGAGCACTGAGCATGGAATATCGGGAGATACTGCGACGCCGCCGGATGGTTCGGCACTTCCTCGACGAGCCCGTGGACGACGGCGCCGTGCAACGCATCCTGGCGGCGGCGCTGCGGGCACCCTCGGCCGGCTACAGCCAGGGTTACGGACTCCTCGTCCTGACCGAACCTGAGGACCGGGATCGTTTCTGGGCGTCGCAACCGCCGACAGAGGATGTGGCCGCTTGGGATCCGGCCCTCCGGGCCGCCATCGAGCGAGCACCCGTACTCGTCGTGGCGCTGGCCTCGAAGGACGCCTACCTGGATCGCTATGCCCGGCCGGACAAGGGCTGGTCGGACCGCGACGAGTCCCGCTGGCCCGTTCCCTATTGGTACGTCGACACGGGCTTCCTCTGCCTCCTCATGCTGCTGGCGGCCGTCGACGAGGGCCTCGGGGCGCTCCTCTTCGGCCTCATCCCAGCCGATGTCGATCGCTTCAGGGAAGCCTTCGGGGTCCCGCGGGCTCACGACCCGGTGGGATGCGTGGCAATCGGGTACGAGGATCCGGCAGCGCCTCGTCGCGACCTGCGCTCGCGAAGGCGGCCGACGGAGGACATCGTCCACTGGGGCCGCTGGTGACGGTCATCGCCACGGAATAGTTGACACATCATCCTTGTTGGTGCATAATAGTTGATACATCAACAAGGACGATGGAAGGACACGACATGACCGACACAGTCACGATCTCGAACATCCCCGGCTACGTGGCCGGACGCTGGACCGTGGATCCGTTGCACTCCGAGGTGGGTTTCTCGGTGCGCCACATGATGGTGAGCAAGGTACGTGGCAAGTTCACGAGCTACGACGTGGACCTTGTGACGGCTGAGAACCCGCTCGAGTCGAGCGTCACCGCCTCCATCGATCTGAGCTCGATCGACACAGGCTCGTCCGACCGGGACAACCACCTCCGTTCGGCCGACTTCTTCGAGGTCGAGACGTACCCCACCATGACGTTCCGCTCGACCGGCATCCGCGCCAAGGGGGAGGATTTCATCCTCGACGGCGAGCTGACGCTGAAGGGCGTCACGAAGCCGGTGTCACTGAACCTCGAGCTGGGCGGCTTCGGCCCCGACCCGTACGGTGGCGTTCGTGCCGGCTTCACGGCGACCGGTGAGATCTCCCGCGGCGACTTCCACGTCGACTTCAACGCAGCCCTCGAGACCGGTGGCGTCGTGGTGGGCGACAAGGTGACGCTGCACATCGAGATCGAGGCGGTGCTCGCTCGCTGAGCGGGCAGCGTCACGAGCCGCCGGCGGCGGCCGGGCTTAGGTGTCCGAGCCCGACCGTCGCCCGGACTGGCGCTCCGAGATGCGGGCAGCGAAGGCGGCTGCCTCCGTTCGGCGGGACATTCCGAGCTTTGTCAGCAGATTGGACACATAGTTCTTCACGGTCTTCTCCGCCAGGAAGAGCCGGCCGGCGATTTGCCGGTTGGTGAGGCCTTCCGCTAACAGGTCGAGGATCCGGCGCTCCTGGTCGGAGAGACGAGCGAGCCGCTCGTCCTGCTCGGGGCCGCTGCGGAGACGATCGAGGACCCGCTTGGTCAGTAGCGGGTCGATGAGCGACTCGCCCTGGCCGACGCGGATGATGGCGGAGACGAGGTCGGTTCCCCGGATCTGCTTCAGCACGTAGCCCGAGGCGCCGCCCATGATGGCGGCGAAGAGGGCGTCGTCGTCCGCGTAGGACGTCAGCATCAGGCACCGCAGCTCGGGCATGCGGCTGCGGAGCTCCCGGCAGACCTCGACTCCGTCACCGTCGGGAAGCCTGACGTCGAGCACCGCGACGTCCGGCCGCAGGGCGGGCACGCGCTGGATCGCCTCCTCGGCGGTGGAGGCCTCCCCGATCACCTCGATGTTGTCGTCGGCCTCGAGGAGGCCCCGGATGCCCGCGCGCACCACCTCGTGGTCGTCCAGCAGAAAGACCTTCAGCATGTGATCCCGTCCTCGTTCGCTGTACCTGTGGCGGCGCTGCTACTGAGAACCGTAATGCCGTCGCCAGATCAGTCGGTAGATGCGGGTCCAGCGGGGGATGGACCGCAGCCCGGGGATGAAGGGGACGAGGATCAGCAACAGCGTGAGCAACATCATCGTGCCCCACACGAGGGCGTCACCGTTCCCGGAGCTGCTGTAGGGCTCGATCTGGTACCACATCGTGTAGAGCCAGAGCCATGCCTGACCGGGGAAGTTCCCGGTCTCGTTCATCATTCCCCACTGGTCGCCGCCGAGATGCTGTGCGTCGGCCAGCTTCTCGAGGTAGCCCCCGTCCTGGATGAACAGCAAGGGCTTCGTGTAGTTCGTGTCGTACAGCTGTGGCGAGGCGAGCAAGGCGCCGTCGAGGGCGCCCGTGCGCGCCATGCCGAGGAGGTCCGTCATCATGGTGCCGACGGGCCCGTACCGCCCTGCTGGCACGACGAGATGGCCGTTGAAGGTCGCCGAGCCGGCGGCGTTTTCGTAGGCCGCCTCCCAGCTGGCTTTCTGGGCTGCGGAGGCCGAGTCGAACGTTGCGACGGCGGCGTCCAGCGTCGACTCGTCCGGCAGGCTCAGGAGCGGCCCGATCACGAAGTCCTGCGCCGTGTCGATCGGAATCCTCGTACCCGCGAGCTTCTCGAGGGAGACCGGCCCGATCTTCTGGCTCGCACCCTGCGTAGTGGTGTAGGGAGGGCCGTACCCCGCCGTGGCGCTCGTGCCGTCGAGCTCGGTGATGGCGGTCCGCACGAAGTCGAGCGGCTCGGCGTTGGACCACGACTTGAGCGTCACGGAGTGCTCGTCCGGCGACGAGAAGATGGCGGCGAGTGCCGCCACGAGGATGAGCACGATGACGAAACAGACCGAGACCTCTTTGAAGAGGTCGTACCGGACGGTCGGGCCGTCCCATTCGACGACGTCGCGGTCGGGCCTGAACTTGCGCTTCATCGTCCCTCCTCCGTGTCCGACATCGACTCGACGACGGTGTCGACCGAGCCCGCATGGGCGGGTGGTGGCCCTTCGGGCAGGAACCCTGTCGCGGCCGGGGGCGGCCCCGTCGCTTCCTCCGCCATGTCGGCCGGGGGCGGCCCCGTCGCTTCCTCCGCCACGTCGGCCGTAGGCACGATGGGGCCGACGTCGGCGCCGGCGAGGGCAGTCGGTGTCAGTCGGTGTGGATCGGCGAAGGGTGGCACGACGCCTCGGCGGCGGACGAGCAGGACGTGGATGCCGATGACGACGCCGACGATGAGAGGCAACAGGAGGATGTGCCACATGAGCATCTGCCCGAAGTTGAGGACGTTCCAGAACGCCCCGGCGCCTGTGGAGTTGATGCCGTCCTTCGCCTGCGTCCCGATCCACTCGGAGTCGAAATTCTGCTGCGAGAGGTAGCCGGTGAAGGCAGTGGCGATCGAGATCGCGAAGGCGAGCACGCCCGTGATCCAGGTGGCGCGCCGCCGGCCGCGCCAGGCCGCCATGAAGAACTTCGCCCAGAGGTGGATGACCATGAAGAAGAAGAAGAGCTCGGTCGACCACAGGTGGGTCGAGTTGACGTAGAGGCCGACGTTCGACGTGTGCCACCAGGACGGTCCCTCGATGGCGAGGACGGCCCCCGACAACAGGACGACGCCGAAGGCGGCGAGCGTGAGGGCGCCGAAGACGTAGGCCCACGAGGCGACGTAGGCCGGCTGGCGGTCGGGCAGCAGCTTCTCCGGTGGCAGTGAGCTCACGGCCCGCTCCCGGAAGCGACCAGTCCAGGTCGGTCGGGCGCTGGCACGGAGCTCGTGGCGGCGCTCTCCGGTCTGGATGGTCATGACGGGTTCCGCCCTTCCGGGTGCTGCTCGCCTGGGGCGGAGTCCGCCGGCGGTTCCACCGGATGGTGGGGGAACGGCAGCACGAGCGCCAGTGCGAAGACGAGGAGCATCAGCGCGATGACGACGAGGTTGGCGACGGAGATTCTGGATGATCCCCCAATGCACATAGTGACCCTGGTGGTTCAGGTTGACGAGTGCCGCGGCGATGTGTGCCATGAGCAGTGGACCTCCCCTTCCTTAGAGAATGTCGCGAGACGGCGCCCGCCAGTAGGGCCGAACGTCCCAAGTGCGGAAACGAAGGCTCGAGCCGGCGGAGCGTTGCTGGGGGATGTTGCCGCTCCAGGCGGGGACTTTCGGCCCTGTCAGAGCGGGGGCCGATCTCCCACGATGAGATCGCAGGAGGTGGTGACGATGGCTCCGACCGGAGACGTGCTGCAATCGCCGGCCGGACGTCCGCACGCCGTCTTCATCAGCGACTTCCTCCATCTGGGCCGCCCGTTCCCTCGCCTCGCCGCCGTGCTGTTGGATCAGTCCGGGCCATGGGTGAAGGCGGCCGAGCGGTCGGCCGGCGCACAGGGCTACGCCGTGACGGTGGGGCCGGCCCGGCAGTACGAGTCGGCCGTCATCGTGCCGATGCACTGGCAGCCGACAGCAGTCGAGCCCCCTGTGCCACCTCTCGACGTCGACATCGAGCTCTCGACGCTGGGCACAGACCATTGCCGGCTGTCGCTGAGCGGGCGTTACCGGGTCCCCGGCGAGGAGCGAGGGGACAGCGCCGAACGCCGGACCATCCACCGGGAGGCGGAGGCGGCCGTGCGGAGCTTCCTGTACGAGGTCGCCCAGGCGCTCGAGGCCTGAGCACGGCCGGCGGGGCGCCCCGGCCAGCGTGCGGCTGCCTGCCGCCTACTCGCCCAGGATCCAGCCGCCCTCGCCGGCGAGTGCCCGAGCTTCCTCCGGCCCCCACGACCCCCGGGGATAGACGACCGGGTTCGGCTTGTCCTCCAGCAAGGCGGCCGCCACCTCCCAGACGTGGCGCAGGCCGTCGGGCCGCGTGAAGAGGGAGCGGTCCCCGAGCAGGACGTCGTGGACGAGCCGGGAGTAGGCCGGGAGCCCGGAGGAATCGAAGGCCGTTCCGAGCGGCAGGGTGGCGGAGGCGGCGGCGAGAGCATCGGTAGGACCAGGTCGCTTCGTAACGAGCGAGAGGTCGATCTCGCCGTCCCCGGAGAGCTCGAAACCCAGCGTGTTGCCGGCGCTCGGGAGGTCGGGCATGGTCTCGGCCGGTTCCTTGAAGCGGATGCTCACCCGCTGGTGGCTCTCTGCCATGCACTTGCCCGTCCGCAGCAGGAACGGCACGTCCCGCCAGCGCTCGTTGTCCACCCACAGGCGGGCGGCGACGAACGTCTCGGTGCGCGAGTCGGTCGCCACCCCTTTCGTCTCGCGGTAGCCCTCGTACTGGCCCACGACGACATCGTCGTAGGTGATCGGGCGGAAACAGCCGATGACGTCCTCGCGCGCCACGGCGATGTGCTCGGGGTCGAGCGACCTCGGGGTCCTCATCGAGACCTCGCCGGCCAGCTGGAAGAGGTGGGTGACGAGCATGTCGAGGATGGCGCCGGTCGACTCGTAGAAGCTCGCTCGCATCCCGACGTCGAGGGTCTCGGGCACGTCGATCTGCACGCTCTCGATGTGACGGTGATCCCATGCCCCGGCGAAGAGCCCGTTGCCGAAGCGGGCGACATGGATGGACTGCGTGGCCTCTTTACCGAGAAAGTGGTCGATGCGGTAGATCTGCGGTTCCTTGAAGACCGAATGGGCGACCTTGTCCAGGTGCTCGAAGGACTCGAGCGAGGTCCCGAACGGCTTCTCGTAGACCACTCGGGAGTTGCGGGCGAGACCATGGACGCCGATGCCCTCGGTGAGCGGGCCGAACGCCGCTGGCGGCACGGCGAGATAGTGCACGCGCTGTGGTGTGCCGCCGAGCTGCGATTCCGCCTCCTCGACGACGTCGAGGAGGCTGCCCGGACTGGACGCATCGAAGCCGCCACCGGCGAAACGCAGCCGCGAACTTGAACTCGGCCCAGGGTCCTTCGGAGGGCTTCGGGCCGAACTCCTCCAGGCTGGTGCGAACCCGTTCCTGGAAGTCCTCGTGGGAGACGTTGCCGCGTCCGTTGCCGACGAGGCGCCAGTCCTCCGGGAGCAGACCGGCCTGGGCCAGGCGGAAGAAGGCGGGAAGGACCAGCCGGTGGGCCAGGTCCCCGGTGGCGCCGAAGAGGATGAAGACGGTCGGCTCTGGCACCATGCGGACGTCGGGCATCGGTTCTCCTCGGGCTCTGGGAGGCGGCCGCGTCGCCCCCGATTGCTGAGTTCTACCTGCAGCCGGGCCGTCAGTGGCCCCGTCTCGTCGACTGGTCTACCGGTGCGGGCGAGAGGAGTCGAACCTCCACCCCCGAAGGGACCGGGTCCTAAGCCCGGCGCGTCTGCCATTTCGCCACGCCCGCACGAGCAGGGGAGCCGCTCCTCACGAGCGTACCCGGGCTCACGGAGATGCCTCGTGACCCCACCGACGGCAAGCCGGAGCGCGCCGGGCGGGTAGCCTCGCAACGACACGACGAGGAGGACGAATGGCCACACCGACACCCGAGTGGCTCGAGAAGCCGATCGACCCGACGGCCATGGCGAACAACGGTCTGGCGGACCCGGCCACCGACATCTACCGGCAGCTCCTGCGCGAGCGCATCGTCTTCCTCGGGACTCAGGTGGACCAGACCTCCGCGAACCTCATCTGCGCCGAGCTGCTGCTCCTGGAGGCCGAGGACCCCGGCCGCGACATCCACCTCTACATCAACTCCCCCGGCGGCTCGGTCACCGACGGCCTCGCCATCTACGACACGATGCAATACGTCACCTGCGACATCTCGACGATCTGCCTCGGTCTCGCCGCCTCGATGGGCCAGTTCCTCCTGTGTGCCGGGCAGCCCGGGAAGCGCTACGCACTGCCCCACAGCCGCATCCTGATGCACCAGCCCTCGGGGCAGATGCAGGGACAGGCGGCGGACATCGCCATCCAGGCGGAGCAGATCATCTACCTGAAGCGGATGATGGCCGAGCGCATCGCCTTCCACACCGGGCAGCCGATCGAGCGCATCGAGGCGGACTCCGACCGTGACCGCTGGTTCACGGCCGAGGAGGCCCTCCAGTACGGTTTCATCGACAAGGTCATCGACCGGTCCACGTTGAAGGTGCCCGTCCCGGCGGAGAAGGTGCCCGTCCCGGCGGAGAAGGTGCCCGTCCCGGCGGAGTAGGTGCCCGTCCCGGCGGAGAAGGTCCACGGCCGACGCCCCCTCGCCGTCCCGGGCGTCGCTTACGATTTCGTCGTTGACGCACCGTCCGGGTGCCGGCGAGCCACTGGAGGAGCACGTGCCAGGTCGAGCGGGGTCGAAGCGCCTCGCCTTCGTGACGCCCCGCTGCGGCCCGGGGGTCGTCGGTGGCGCCGAGGCGGCCGCCCGCGAGGCGGCCATCGGTCTCGCCCGCCGCGGTCATGACGTCGAGATCCTGGCCACCTGTGCCCGAGACCATTACACGTGGGCGAACGAGTTCCCTGCAGGCGCCTCCGAGGACGACGGCGTCACCATCCGGCGCTTCCGCACGGAGGCGGGCAGCAGCCCCGCCTGGTCGCACCTCCAGCAGCGGCTGATGCGGGGCGACGTGCTGACCGAGAGCGAGGAGCTCTCCTGGGTGAACGGGCGCTTCCGGGTGCCCGACCTCTACCTGTACCTGAGCGAGGAGGCCCGGCGCTACGACGCCATCGTCTTCGCCCCCTACCTCTTCTGGTCCACCCTCTACTGCGCCGGCATCGCCCGTGAGCGCGCGGTCATGATGCCGTGCCTGCACGACGAGCCGTACGCCCGCCTGGCGCTCGTGCGTGCCGCCTTCGCCGGCAGCGCCGCCACCTGGTTCCTCTCCGAACCCGAGCACCGGCTCGCCCACCGGCTCGCGCCCCTGCCGTCGGAGCACGCCGTCGTCGGCTGCGCCGTCGAGGAGCCGCCCGGCTACGACCCTGACGGGTTCCGGGAGCGTTACGGCCTCGAGCGGCCTTTCGTTCTCTTCGCCGGACGTCGAGAGGATGGGAAGGGGTGGCGGCAGGTGGTGGAGGGTTTCGGTGCGGCCGTCCTCCGGCACCGGTTGTCGATCGACCTCGTCACCTTCGGCGTCGGTGACGCCCGCGTGCCCCTCGGACTGGACGGCCGGGTGATCGACCTCGGCTTCCTCGAGGACGCCGAGGTGCCGAACGCCTTCGCCGCCGCCTCCGCCTACCTGCAGCCGAGTTCCAACGAGAGCTTTTCCCGCACGATCATGGAGGCCTGGCTGGCAGGCACGGTCGTGATCGCCAACGGCGCCAGCGAGGTCGTGACCTGGCACTGCGAGCGCTCCGGGGGCGGGCTGCTGTACGGCGACGAGCTCGAGCTGGGGGAGTGCCTGGCCTTCGCCGCCGAATCGCCGAAGCTGGCGGGCGAGCTGGCCGGGCGGGGGAGGCAGTACGTCCGCTCCAACTACACCTGGCCGAGGGTGCTCGACGCCATGGAGGAGTCCCTGGAGCGACTGCCGTGAAGGTTCTCGTCGTCGGGTCGGTGCCCCCGCCGCGCACTGCGCATCGCCAGTCGCTGCTCGACGCCGTGCTGCGCCTTCGGGCCGCAGGCGCCGAGGTCCGCGTCATGTCGCTCGATCCGCTGGCTGCTGCCCACGGATTCCTCATCGGGCCGGGGCTGCCGGCGGCGGCGGAGGTCGGATTGCTCGCTCGTGGCTTCGGCGCCGTCGTGGTGCAGATCGAGCCGGGATTGCCCGTGCGACGGGGGGCGGGTCGTCTCGAACGCTCGGTCGCCCTCCTCACGCTGGCGGCGATGCTGCGGCGCCACGGCGACGTGACGCTCCGCCTGCATCAGTTCGACGATCTCCCGGGCGGTCCGGGCGGGAGGGCGGCGATCGAGCTCTGGAAGACCGCCCGACGCATGGAAGTGGGCAACAGCGTCGTCGCCGAGCAGCTCGTCGGCCTGGTTCCGGAGCTGTCGGGGCGACTCAGCATCATCCCCGGAGCGGCGGAGCCCGCCGCCGTCGACTCGGGGCGGCACGATGGCGGCGAGGACCGTTGGGGGGCAGGGGCGGACGCGACGGCGGCCCAGGTCCAGGACGTGGTGCGCCGGCGTGCGGCCGAGTACCGGGAGGCTCTGGCAGCTCGCCGCCCAGCCGGCCGCCCGAGAACGCCCGAGACGCGTGTGCCGCTCTGGGAGTGGCTGCCTGCTCGCGGTGCCGGGGTGCCCGATCTCGGGCCCGTCCGGCAGAGTGCCCGCCGCCGTGAGAGCGAGCAGTCCCTCCCGCCTCGCCCACGCTCGGCCCGGCAGCTCGCCAGCGCCACTTTGGCGTTGGCGGAGCGTCGACGTCTCACTCGGCCGGCGGCCCAGCTCACGAGGCTGGCCCTCGCCGAAATCCGGGGTGTCACCCGCCGTTGAGAGGCCGGTGACGAGCGCTCAGGCGGTCTGCTCGGCGCGGTGGCCGATGCCGAGCAGGGCGACGAGCTCGGCGGCAGCCCGTTCGTAGCTCCGTTCGGCGGCATACTCCGTCGCCCGAGCTGCCATGGCGGCGCGTCTCTCCGGCTCCTGCAGGAGCGATTCGATGGTGGCGGCGAGGCCGGCGGCGGCGTCGTCGGCCGAGGAGTCGACCTTCGCCACCGTGTCGTCGGGCAGCTCGTGCAGCCAGCCGAGGTCGGAGACGATCGTGGGCACGCCGACGGCGAGGCAGTCCGCCACCGCAGCCGACGATTCGCCCGCGAAGCCCGCCCGCAGCTGTACGGCGATGCTCGCCCGACCGAGATGCTCGAGGTAGACGGACTGCTCGACGTGACCTGTGATGCGAAGACGCCCGGCGATGCCGAGCGTGGTGGCAAGGGCGGACAGCTCCGCGGCGAGGGCGTCGCTCACCGGCCCGACGAAGGTCAGGTCGGGAACCGGTTCCGTGCGCACGGCGGCCACCGCTTCCACGAGGAGGCGGGGGAGCTTGTGATCGTCGACGATGCCGAAGGACGCCACGAGGGGACGAGCGGAGATCCCGCCACGGGCCTTCTTCACGACGGCGAGCTCGCTGCCCCGTCGCGCCATGGCGAAGGGCAGCACGGCGAAGCGGTCCGCCAGTTCGGGTGCCGCAGCGACGGCGAGAGCCCGCGCCGCCTCGCTCGAGACGAGCACGCGGCGGGACGGTTCGGCGATCTCCTGCACGAGGAGGAGCCCGAGGCGCTCGAGATCGGCCGCCTTGATCGGCGCCGTGAGCTGGAGAGCCTCGAAACCCGCCGTTCCCAGCGCACGCCGGAGCGCACCTTCGAGGCCTCCGGGCACGGCATCGTCCCGCCAGGCGGCAAAGCCCAGCATCCCGCCCACCCCCACCTCGTGGGCGAGCACCGTGCCCGGCCGGGCGCGCAGTGCGGTCAGGGCCCCGGTGTGGAACTCGCTGTTGCCCACGACGTACAGCACGGCGTCGTAGCCGCCCCGCACCTTGTCCATGCGGAGGAAACGGCGGGCGTCGAACCACGAGAGCACGCCTGCGGGGAGCGCCGGCTCTGCCGGCGTGATGTCCCGGCCGTCGGCAAAGCAGTCGAGCAGCGCGTCCGGCGCCACCGAGTCGAGGGCGGGCACAAAGGCTTCGAGGAGGCGGGTGCTGTAGTCCGCCACACCGGAGCGGATCGGGAGCAGCGGCGTGACGACGGCGACTTGGACGCGGGTGGCCCGCCCCGGATGGCGGGGGTGGGTGGCGAGGGCGTCGAAGACCTCGGCGGCGCGCTCGGCGACCTCGCCCCAGGGGGCGCCCGAGCCCACCACGGTGATGGCCTCGTCCTCCACGCGGGCGAAGCGCACGAGCTCGCGGCGCTGTGCCTCCGACACTGCCAGGACGGCGTCGGCTTGGCGGAGGACCTCGCACCGGGCACGGCAGCGGCGTCGCATCGTCCGCTCGAGCACGGGGGACGGGAGGGCGAGCGGTATGACCTCGTGCACGGTCGCCGAGAAACGAAGCCCCATCTCCTCCACCTCCGCCGGCCACGTCTCGGACGTCGGTTCCGAGAGGTCGGAGACGGAGAGCGAGTGGAAGACGCGGGCGCTCTCGGGGACGGAGCCGGGCTCGCCTTTCGTGGCGAGCTTGTCGGCGAGGGCACGGGCGAGCTGGGGCGGCGGCGAGAGCCCGGGCGGTAGGAGGTAGCTCGCCACGAGCTCGGGCCGCACCTGTTCGAGAGCCCTCGCGAAGTGCCGGGCGTAGGTGGCCATCGTGCGCGCGCCGGGTCCGGTGGCCCCGAGGGCGCAGAGGTCGACGACGACGGAACCCGGGGCAGCCGCCCCGGTCAACGCTCTCCTACGGCTGCCACCGTTGCTTCGAGCACTTCGACGCGCGCTCGAGTGGACTGCACGAGGCGACCGAGGAGGTCGAGCGACTCGTCGCCGAACTCGGTCTCCCCCCGGACCATGTCGGCCAGCTCGACGAGCACGGGGGTGTGTCGGTCGAGCTTCTCCTTCACGTCCTCCAGGGACAGCCACACAGCGCCGATGTCCGCGGAGAGGTGCGCCAGCTCCTTGAACACGTCGCTCAACTGGCGGAGGATCTCGGCCTCGGCCGCCGTCGGCCGCCCGGCCGCCCTCGAGGCGACACCGGAGATCACCCGCCGCCACCCCGATTGCTTGACCGCAGCCACGGCACTCCTTCTCACGGCCCGCGCACGACGTGCCGGACCGGCGTTCCGGACGGCGCGGGACGCACCAGCGTAGCGGGACGTTTCTGCGTCGCTCAATGGTCGGCCTGAGCAGCGAGGATGATGGGAGGCAAGGGCTTCATGCAGCTCCCAGGTGGTCGTCCAGCACTAAGATTGGCCGTACCTGCGATTCGCGCAGCGCGTCCGTGCGACGGAGGAGAGTCACGATGGACCTGGCGCGCAGCGCCGTGGAGACGCAGGAGCCCGACCGCCCTGAGCGGCCACTGGCTCCGGTGCGCGACCGGGGCGATCTCCCGCAGCGCGTCGTCTCCGCCAAGGTCAGTTTGCGGCGGCGCCTCGCCGAAATCTGGGCCTCCCGCGAGCTGCTCGGCTTCCTCGTCCGCAAGGAGCTGAAGGTCCGCTACAAGAACAGCGTCCTCGGGTTCTTGTGGTCGTTCCTCAACCCGGCGCTGATCCTGATGATCTACTACGTCGTCTTCAAGTACTTCCTCCACAACCCGACGCCGGACTTCGCCCTCTTCCTCTTCTCCGGCCTCTTGGCATGGAACCTGTTCAACAACTCGATCCTGTCGGCCTCGGGTGTTCTCGTCGCGCACGCAGGCATCGTCAAGAAGGTCGCCTTCCCTCGCGAGGTGCTCGCCCTCGCCCAGGTGGGGACAGCCATCTGCTACTTCTTCTTCCAGTCCTGCATTCTCGTCATCTTTCTCGCCGGTTTTCGAGTCATCCCGAACTTCGCATTTGTTCCCCTCTTGCTGTTCGCCTTCTTGTGCGACGTCGTGCTCGCGGCCGCACTCGCCATTTTCCTCTCTGCCGTCAACGTGTACCTGCGCGACGTGCAGCACCTCGTGGAGGTGCTCCTCGTCGCCCTCTTCTTCAGCCCGCCCATCGTGTACCAATTCGCGCAGTTGACGACCCTCCTGCACGACCACACCTGGTTTCGCTATATCTACGAGGCGAATCCGCTCATGTGGATCGTCGTGTCCTTCCAGCGGTGCCTCTTCGCGAACGTGGTGCCGCCGGCCGGCAAGGTCTTGACGATCGGCGGAGTGCAGCAGCTCTACCACGTGCTGCCAACGTGGGGCGGGGGCACCTACTGGGTCGGGCTCGCCTGCGTCTTCGGAGCGTCCGTCGTGCTCTTCCTCCTCGCCATGATCATCTTCGGTCGCGTCGAAGGCAACTTCGCCGAGGAGCTGTGACGGCTGCATGAACGCCGCCATCGAGGTCCAGCACATCTCGAAGCGATTCAAGCTCTACAAGGAGAAGTACACCTCCCTGAAAGAGCGCCTGTTGCACGCCGGGCACCTCCCCTTCGAGGAGTTCTGGGCGCTCAAGGACATCAACATCGACGTGATGCCGGGCGAGACGCTGGGCATTCTCGGGCGCAACGGCTCGGGGAAGTCGACCTTGCTGAAGTGTATCGCCGGCATCCTGCAGCCGACCTCCGGGCAAATCCTGCTGCGCGGCCAGCTGGCCGCCATGCTCGAGCTCGGGGCCGGCTTCCAGCCGGAGATGTCAGGCCGCGACAACATCTACCTGAACGCCTCACTGCTCGGCCTGTCCCGCAAGGACATCGAACGGAGCTTCGACGAGATCGTCGCCTTCGCCGAGCTCGAGCAGTTCATCGACAACCAGGTCCGCTTCTACTCCTCGGGCATGTACGTCCGCCTGGGCTTCGCCGTGGCGGTGAACGTCAACCCGGACATCCTCCTCGTCGACGAGGTCCTCGCCGTCGGCGACGAGCGCTTCCAGGCCAAGTGCCTCGAGCGCATCCACCAATTCCAGGCCGAAGGACGCACCATCGTCGTCGTGTCGCACGCCGCCGACGTCATGCGCGCCATCTGCACGCGCGTGGCGGTGATCGACGCCGGCGAGCTCATCAGCCTGGCACCCCCGGGCGAAGCCATCCGGGCGTTCCGTGACCGGCTGATCCAGACCGGCGAAGCCGGGGCGCTTCCGGGCGGCATGGACGAGGAGGCCCTGGCGGCCGAAGGCCAGGGGAGCGCTCCCGCCGTCGTCACACCGAGCGAGCGGCGCGTGACCGTCGTGGACTGCCGTCTCGAGCTTCCGAGCCCGGACCGGGCTTTCGTCCTGCCCGGAGAGAGCCTCACCCTCGTGCTCGACCTGAAGGCACGCGAGCGCATGACGAACATCGCCTTCGGATGCTCGATCTTCAGCGCCGACGGCAGTCTCCTCTTCGACTGCGACTCGACCATGCTGGGCGACCGCTACGACCTCGAGGAGGGCACGTCGTCGGTCACGTTCCAGTTCCAGGAGGTCCCCCTCCTGGACGGCCGCTACACCGTGAACGTCCGCGTGCAGGACGCCGGTGGTGGCGTCGTGCACGCCCTGAGGGAGCCGGCGGCCACCTTCGAGGTCGTCAACCCGGGCAAGGCCACGGGCACCGTCTCGCTGCCGCTCGTCGTCAACGTGAAGTCCGAACGCCCGTGAGCGAACCGGCACGGGTCGACGACCTCGTGTCGGAGGCGGTGTCGCAGATCCTGGACGAGACGTCGTCGCTCCGCACCACGGAACGCTTCCCGGCCGCGCGAGAGGCGGAGCTCGACCGCTGCTTCGCCGAGATCGCCCGGGACCCGGCCGCCCTCGCCCGCGCCGTCGATGCCGGGGCGCTCGCCCGGCCGCAGACGTACCGCTTCGCCCCGGGCGGCGCGACGGCGCCGCCCGCCTCGTCGCTACCGGTCCGAGCCGCACGGTCGGTGAGCCGCCGAGTGCTCACGTCGGCCCGTCGCCTTGCCGGGCCGAAAGTCCGCTCGTTCGAACGACAGGCTGTCGAGCGCGCCGGGGCCATGGCCGAGTCGCTCGCCACCCGTCGACAGGTGACGATGGACCACGGGCGGCGCCTGGCGGGGGCGGGCTCCGGCGCCAACCTGCTCGCCCGGCTCTCGCCGGGGAGCCGCACGCTCCCGGCCGGACGGACGGCAGGGCAGGGCCCGTCCTCGGTCCTCGGGGGGCCGGAGCCCACCGGCTCGGCGGCGGAGCTGGCCGACTGGGCGGTACGACGACTGGAGGTGATCTCCGGTCAGCGCGTGCTGCACGTCTGCTCCGGCGAGGGCGGGCTCGTGGCGCGGCTGGCGGCGTTGGGTTTCGATGCGGCCGGCGCCGACCCCGAGGCGGCGCCTTCTGCCGCCATCCGGCGGGCCGGCCCGCTCGAGCGGCTGCGGTCCGAACGTCACTCCCTCGACGGGCTCATCCTGTCCGGCGTCACCGACGATCTCACCCCGGCCACCGCCCGCGCCCTCGCGCAGCTCGCGGCAGGCTCGCTGCGACCGGCCGGCGTCGTCGTCGTCGTGAGCGCCAGCCCGCCGGCGGCCGGGGAGGAGGACCTCATCACGTCCGACCTCGTCCGGTCGCGCCCGCTGCACCCCGTGACGTGGTGCCACCTGCTCGCCCGTTACGGGCTCGGGGAGATCACCGTCTTCGACCCGTCGAGGCAGGTCGGTTCCGTCGGGTCGGGGATTTACGGCGTCTCCGCGCGCCACCCGTGACGGCGCCCGCCGTGTCTCCCGTGTCGCCGGCATTGCCGAGGCCTGTCCGAGTCGACCAGGTCATCCCGTCCATCGTCGAGCGCGACGCCGTCAGCCGCCACACCCTCGAGGCGCAGCGCGTGCTGCGGTCGATGGGTTTCGTCTCCGAGATCTTCGCCGGCAACTGGGGGCCGGCCCTCGAGGGGCGGGTGCGGCCCCTTGGCGAACTGCCGCGGGAGGAGGCGGGCCAGTGGGTCTGCTACCAGGCTTCCATCGGCAGCCCGGCTGCGGAGGCCGTCGCCGCCCACCCGGGCACGAAGCTCGTCAACTACCACAACGTCACCCCATCGGACCTCGTGGACGCCTGGATGCCCTCCCTCGGGGAGGAGGTCCGGCTCGGCCGGCGGCAAATGGCGGAGCTGGCTCCGCTGTGCGCGCTCGGCATCGGTGTGTCGGCCTACAACGCCGCTGAGCTCGAGGCCTGGGGCTATGCCCGGACGGCCGTGGCGCCGCTCATGGCCGACGTGGCGGAGGGCGGCCTCGCCGCCTCGCCGCAGCGCCTCCGCGAGCTGGAGGCCGCCAAGGCCTCCGGAGGCTCCGACTGGCTGTTCGTCGGCCAGATGCTGCCTCACAAGGCGCACCACGACGTCGTGAAGGCCTTCGCCGTCTTCCTCGAGCTCTTCGACCCTGATGCCCGCCTCCACCTCGTAGGCCGCCCCAGCTGCGGTGCCTACGCCCTCGCCGTCCGCCGCCTCTGCGAGGAGCTCGGCATCGCCGGCTCGGTCGACCTCGCCGGATCGGTGAGGCCGGACGAGCTCAATGCCTTCTATCTCGCTGCCGACGTCTTCGTCTCCTGCTCGGACCACGAAGGCTTCGGAGCGCCTCTTCTCGAGGCGATGCACCATGGCGTGCCCGTGGTGGCTTACTCGTCCGGCGCCGTTCCGGAGACGGTGGGCAGGGCGGGAATCACGCTGCCGTCGAAGGAGCCGCTCCTCGTGGCGGTGGCCGCTCGTCACGTCCTCGCCGACGAAGCCCTCCGGGAGGTCCTCGTCGACCGGGGGCGCCGACGCGCCCAGGCGTTCACCCTCGACGGCGCCCGCCGGGCGTTCCGCGCCGCGGTCGAAGGCCTGTTCGGCGAGGGCGCTCAGGTGTCCTCGTCCCCTGCCGGAGGGTCACACGACTAACATCACCCCCATCAGACGCAGGACGCACAGGCTCCGTGCCGGCGGCACTCAGTCGCCGGAGTCCTGGCGGGCGGGACGTCGGTTGCGGGCGAACCGGGGTGTCGCGCTCGTCGTGTCGGCTCTCGGCATCGCCGCGCTCGTGGCTCCGGCGGCGTCGTCCGGAGGCGCCATGGCGTCGTTTCCCGCCGGGGAGCTCACTCTTACGGGGCATGGCCTCGGGCCCGGCTACGGGCTCGGGCAGTGGGGCGCCTTCGGACTCGCCGCCGCCGACCACTGGACCTACAAGGCCATCCTGGCGCACGCCTATTCCGACAGGTCCCATCCCGTGACGGACGCCACGCTCAGCGCCAGGGCGGACGCCCAGGTCGTGAGCGTCGTACTCGAGGAGAACGACAACAACTCCGTCACCGTGACGTCGCCGTCGCCGTTCACCTACGTCAACGAGTCCGGGAAGACGATCTGGAAGGTCCCGGCCGGGACGGCGGCCCGTGCCGTCGAGATCTCCGCCAAGGGTGCCCTCACGGGCCGCTGGGAGGTCGAGACGGCCTCCACGTGTGCCGCCAAGACCTGGAAGCGGGTCGTCGCCACCGTGGCCGATCCCGTGGCGGTGCCGGCCTCCGTGCAGGCGACGGCGCCGCTCAAGGACCTCCTGACCCTGTGCCGTGCCGACGGCCAGGACGTCACCTACCGGGGCCGCCTCGAGGCGTACGACTACTACGGCGCCAGCACGGGCAACGAGCACCTCGAGCGCACCCTCAACCTCGTGCCGCTCGAGCAGTACGTGGCCGACGTGACCCCGGGCGAGTCGCCCGCCGGCTGGGGCACCTACGGCGTGGCGAAGAACCAGCCGCAGGACGAGCCATGGGGGTTCCAGGAGCTCGAGGCGCAGGCCGTGGCCTCCCGCACCTACGTGCTCTACTCCATCGCCAGCGGCGGCTGGTACGGCTACGCCGACATCTGCGACGACGTGTGCGAGTACTACAGCGAGGGCGTCAAGTTCGAAACCCCCCTCAGCACGCTCGCCGTCCGCGACACCGCCGGCATGTATCTCGTGCAGGACAAGCAACCGGCCCCGACCGAGTACAGCTCGTCGGACGGCGGCTTCACGCAGGCGCTGGACTATTGGAACGGCCAGTCCATCTTCGACGCCGTGGCGGACGAAGGCGACGCCGTCTGCATCGGCGGGACGAACGCCCTCGGGTGCAACCCGTGGCACACCTGGAAGGTCTCCATCAGCGTCGCCCTCCTCCAGCGCGACTTCCCGGCGGTCGGGACGCTCACGTCCGTCAAGGTCCTCTCGCGGGACGCCTCGGGGCGGGTGAGCGAGCTCGAGCTCCTCGGGACGAAGAAGGATCCCAAGACCGGCAAGCCCACCGCGACGACGGAGAAGGTGAGCGGTGCCGTCTTCCAGAGTGACTGCAGCCTGCTCTCCACGCTCTTCGTCGTGACGGACGGTCCGGGGGCAACACAGGTTCCCGACGCCGGTGCGCCGACCGCCCGGCGGCTCGGAGCCGGCTCGCCGGGGTTTCGTCCTGCTGTCGGTCCCTTCGCCGCCACCGCTGCCACCGTCGCCGAAGGGGTCCAGCACTAGGCTGCCGTTGCACGAGCATGCAGCTGTGACCTGGACGAAGTACGGCCCGCCCGGTGGCTGAGAAGGCCGCCGACGCCACCACCGGGGCCACCGCGCCCCCGGTGGGTCCGGCGCCAACCGGCCCGACGGCGGAGACCGACCCGGGCGACGGAGCGTCCCTGCCCGACGTGGTTCCTCGACGGCGGGTCTCCGTCTGGCTGCGCTACGTCATCGGCATCGCCCTCGGGGCGGCGGCTCTCTGGGCCGTGAGCGGCCAGCGGGGCGAGCTCGTCGGCGCCACGAAGGAGCTGAGCCACCTCAATCCGTTCTGGCTGTTGGCGGCGGCCTTGGCAGAGGTGGCCTCGTTCGTCTCGTTCGCCAGGATGCAGCAGCGACTGCTGTCGGCCGCCGCCGTGCGCATCGGGAACGGCCGGGTCCTCGTCCTCACCGTGGCGGCGTCCGCCATCGCCAGCTCCATCCCGGCCGGGCCGGCCATTGCCACGGTGTACGCCTACCGGCAGTACAGGCGGGCCGGGGCCGAGGACTCGATCGCCGGTTGGGGCCTCGTCGCCACGCTGCTGTGCTCCGCCCTCGGGCTCGCCCTCGTCGCCGTCGCCGGCGTCCTGGTGGCGGAGCGTCAGGGGGCGGCGCTCGACCTCGTCGGCGTCACCATCGGCGTCCTCCTCGTCGCCGTCGTCGCCGTGGTCGTCTTCTCCCGACGCTCCATCGTCGGAGCGCTCGTGCTCGGGGGAATCCGGCTCGTGAAGCGCCTCACCGGCTTTCCCCGCGGCAGCGCCGAGGAGCAGCTCAACCGCATCGCCCGTCAGCTCTCGCAGGTTCGCCTCACGTGGCGTGACCTCGGCTCCTCCACCGCTTGGTCGCTCGGCAACTGGTGCTTCGACTGCGGGGCCCTCGCGCTCAGCTATATGGCCATCGGCGCCGGCATCCCGTGGAGGGGCCTCCTCCTCGCTTACGGAGCCGCTCAGCTCGCCTCCAACCTGCCCATCACCCCGGGCGGGCTCGGCGTGGTCGAAGGCAGCCTCACGATCGCCCTCGTCGCCTTCGGAGGCGTTCAGCTCTCCACGGTGGCGGCCGTCATCCTGTACCGGATCATCAGCTTCTGGGGGTTTCTGCCGATCGGCTGGGTGGTGTGGGCGGCTGCGGCCGTCCGGGACCGGCGCCACGACCGCGCCACGGCACGGGCCGCGGCGCCACCTCTTCCCGACCAACTTGCCATCGCTGTGGCAGCTGCCGATGGGAGGTCGACGAGATGACCCGGGTAGGCAGGCGGTTGGCCGGTCCTCTGCTCGCTGTCGTCGTGTGCGCCGTCACACTCGGAGGTTGCACGGCCGCCCGCAACCTTCTCGACACCGGTGCCAGCCAGTGCTTCCATGCCCTCCCGGCGTCCCGGACGGCCGTCGGCCCCCACGCCAAGTTCACCGGCGTCCTGCGTATGCAGGGCCGCGGTGTCGACAAGGTCATCGAAGACTCGGCCCGGAACCCCGCCCCTCCGCTCGCCCTGCAAGCCGTCGCAGGGAAGACGCTCTGTGTCGTCGGCTACAGCGGGGCGTTCAGCCTCGGCAGCGTCCAGCGCGGATGGGCGGCAGGCGGTCCCGGCCCGTACCGGTCCGCCGCCGTGGTGGTGAACCCGGCCGACAACAAGGTCGTGGTGACGCTGCTGTACCGGAGGTTCCCCCGCTCCTTCAGATTCCGCACCCTCGTCTGACCCGCAGGGCGGGCACCGTCGAGGGCACCGTGCGTCAGTCGCCGAGCACGACCTCGATGGACAGCTCTGTGGCGTCCGCTTCCGGCTCGAAACGCAGCTCGACGATCGAGCCCGCCTGCCGAAGGTCGTCGGCCGCCAGCTCGAGCAGGGCGGTGGCATCGGGCGGGCCGCTCACGACGCAGGTGGCGACGGGGGCCCGCATGCCCCGGTGCGCTTCGCTCTTCGGCCGCCGGATGGCACCGAGCGCCTCGCTCACGGCGGCGAGCAGCTCGGGCCGTGCTCCCGCCCCGGCGACCTCCCGCAACTCGGAGGCGAGCGGCCAGGCCGCCCGGTGGATGGAGCCCTCGCGCCACCACGACCACGCCTCCTCCGTGCAGTACGGCAGGAAGGGGGCGAAACAGCGCAGCAGGACGCCGAGCGACGACTCGAGGGCGGCCCGTGCCGAGTCGGCTGCGGGTCCCTCCAGGTAGGCGCGGGCCTTCACGAGCTCCACGTAGTCGTCGCAGTAGGTCCGGAAGAACGTCTCGACCGACTGCAAGGCGCCGGCGTGGTCGTAGTCCGCGAAGGCGGAGGTGGCCTCTTCAACTACGGCGGCGAGGGCTGTCAGCAGGGCAGCGTCGACCGGCTCCGTGACGCTGCCACCGTCGCCGCCGGCCGCCGCCCGCGACAGCACGAACTTCGAGACGTTCAGGATCTTGATGGCGAGCTTGCGCCCGACCTTCATCTGCTCCTCGTCGTAGGCGGCGTCGACACCGAGGCGCGCCGAGGCCGCCCAGTAGCGGACGCCGTCGGTGCCGTGACGGTCGATCGGCTCGCTCGGGACGACGACGTTGCCTTTCGACTTCGACATCTTCTTCCGGTCGGGGTCGAGGATCCACCCGGAGATGGCAGCGTGGCGCCACGGCAGCGTGCCGTGCTCCAGTTCGGAGCGGACGACGGTGGAGAAGAGCCACGTCCGGATGATGTCGTGTGCCTGTGGCCTCACGTCGTTCGGGAAGACGCGGGCGAACAGGTCGGGGTCGTCGAGCCAACCGCCGGCGATCTGAGGCGTGAGCGAGGAGGTCGCCCAGGTGTCCATGACGTCAGGGTCACCGACAAAACCCAGCGGTTCTCCCCGCTGCCCCTCCGTGAACCCTTCGGGCGCGTCGGTCGACGGATCCACGGGCAGGCGTTCCGGTCCCGGCACGAGCAGCTCGCCCTCCACCGGCTCGCCGGCCTCGTCGAGGCGGTACCAGAGGGGGAAGGGAACTCCGAAGAAACGCTGCCTCGAGATGTTCCAATCGCCCGTCAGCCCTTCGACCCAGGCCTCGTAACGGGCCTGCATGAACTCGGGGTGCCAGCACAGCTCGCGCCCACGCTCGAGGAGGCGCTCTCGCAGCGCCATGGTGCGCACGTACCACTGCGGTGAGGACACGATCTCGAGGGGCCGTTCCCCTCGCTCGTAGAACTTCACGAAGTGAGTGATGGGACGCGGTTCGCCGACGAGATCGCCCGACTCGCCGAGCAGCTCGACGATGCGGCGCTGCGCCTGCTTGACGTTCTTGCCCTGCAGCTCGGCATAGTGCCGGCGGGCGTCCTCGGCGCAGGACGACTCCCAGCCGGGGGCGCCGAAGGGGGCGGGCCCGAGGAGGCCGTCGCGCTGCACCACGGTGCGCGTGGGAAGCGAGAGCTCGCGCCACCACGTCACGTCCGTCATGTCGCCGAAGGTGCAGATCATGGCGATCCCCGACCCCTTCTCGGGTTCGGCCAAGTGGTGGGCGAGGATCGGCACGGGGACGCCGAACAGCGGCGAGGTCGTCTCCAAGCCGAAGAGGCTTCGGTAGCGTTCGTCCGACGGGTGCGCCACGAGGGCGACGCAGGCCGGGATCAGCTCCGGCCTCGTCGTCTCGATCTCGACCCTCGTCCCGCCCGCCGCCCCGAAGACGATCCGGTAGTAGGCGCCGGGTTGCTCCCGGTCCTCCAGCTCGGCCTGGGCGACGGCCGTGCGGAAGTCGACGTCCCAGAGCGTGGGGGCCTCATGGCGGTAGGCCTCGTCCCGCTCGAGCATGTGGAGGAAGGCCACTTGCGACGTCCGTCTCGCCTTCTCCCCGATGGTCGTGTAGTGGTGCCGCCAGTCGTAGGAGAGGCCGAGGCGACGGTGGATGTCCTCGAAGACGCGCTCGTCCTCCTCGGTGAGGCGCCGGCAGAGCTCGACGAAGTTCGGCCGCGAGATAGGGACGGCGACCTCGGGCGGTCGTGCCGGTGGCTCGTAGCCGGGGACGAAGGGCTGCGTCGGGTCGCAGCGGACGCCGTAGTAGTTCTGCACCCTCCGCTCGGTGGCGAGGCCGTTGTCGTCCCAGCCGATCGGGTAGAAGACCGCCTTGCCGTTCATGCGATGGAAGCGGGCGACGACGTCGGTCTGCGAGTAGGAGAAGACGTGGCCCGTGTGCAACGAGCCGGAGACCGTCGGCGGTGGCGTGTCGATCGAGAAGACCTCGTCGCGCGACTTCGTGCGGTCGAAGTGGTAGGTCCCGTCCGCCTCCCACTGTCGCGACCACTTGTCCTCGAGACCGTCCAGGGACGGCTTCTCGGGGATGCGGGGAGTGACCATGGCCCTAGTACCGTACTGTCGTGCTACGGCTGTACGACACGGCGACAGGCGAGAAGCGGGAGCTGAGCGGCCTGTCGGAAGGACGTTTGGGCCTGTACGTCTGTGGCCCCACTGTCTACGGCCCACCCCATGTCGGCCACGGGCGGTTCGCCCTCACCTACGACATCCTCCGTCGCTACCTCGAGTCGACCGGCGTCTCCGTCCGCCACGTGTCGAACATCACCGACATCGACGACAAGATCATCGACCTCGCCGAGCGCGAGCACCGGAGCTCGGGCGATGTGGCCGTCGAGTACGAGGCGGCATGGTGGGAGGCCATGGACGCCCTCGGGCTTGCCCGCCCCACGGCCGTGCCACATGCAACGGCCTACGTCGCCGAGATGGTCGAGATGATCATGGACCTCGTCGATTCCGCAGTCGCCTACGAGACGTCGGACGGCGTCTACCTGGAAGTCGCCCGCGTCGACGGCTACGGCCTGCTCGCCCAGCAGTCGCTCGACTCGTTGCGAGCCGGCGGCAGCGACCGGGTGGCGCTGAACGAGGAGAAGCGCGCCCCGTTCGACTTCGCCGTCTGGAAGAAGGCGAAGGCCCACGAGCCGTCCTGGCCGGCTCCCTTCGGGGAGGGTCGTCCCGGATGGCACACCGAGTGCGTGGTGATGGCGCTGGCGTTGCTGGGGGAGGGTTTCTCCTTGCACGGTGCGGGAGAGGACCTCAAGTTCCCCCACAACGAGAACGAGCGGGCACAGGCGGTGGCGCTCGGGCGGCCCTTCGCCCGCCACTGGATGCACAACGGCATGATCATGCAGGCGGGCGAGAAGATGTCGAAGTCGATCGGGAACGTCGTCGACTTGGTCGACCTCGTGCGAAAGCACGATCCCCGCGCCTACCGGCTCATCGTCGCCCAGGCCCACTATCGGGCACCGACGGAGCTGTCGGCATCCAACCTCGAGGCGGCCGAGGAGGGTCTGCGGCGGCTCGACTCGCTGGCGCGTCGGCTGGCCGAGGCCGGAGGGGTGACACCGGCCGGCGCCGTGGGCGAGGCCGTCACGGAATCCTTCCGGACCTTCATGGACGACGACCTTTCGACGCCCCAGGCGGTCGCCGTGCTCTTCCAAGCGGTAACGGCGGCGAATTCTGCCTTCGATGCCGGGGATGCCCCCGGCGGTGTGGCGCTCGGCCGTGCGGCGCTCGACGGCTTCGAGGCACTGGGCGTCATGACGACTGCCACCACCGACGTCCCCGAGGCGGTCCTCGAGCTGGCGCGTCGCCGCGACCAGGCTCGCGCCACTCGGGACTTCACCGCCGCCGATCGGTTGCGGGACGAGATCATCGCCATGGGCTACCGGGTGGAGGACACTCCGGCGGGGACACGCGTCTACCGCTGAGTCGCCGGTTGCGTGCCGTGCCCGCGGAACGTGGCAGTGTGCTGACTCGCGAGTTGGGACGCTGCAGCGCAGGTGACGACAAGAATTCGCTTGTAATACCGGGTACCACCTCTGCTAGCCTGCCAAGTCGAGCAAATCGGCCCGCGTCCGCTGTCTCTTCGCTCACCTTCGAGCGTCGCTCGGCCGGCCAACGAAGGGGACGGACCCCGGGCTGGGGTGCTCGGCAACCGAAGTGATGACGAGTCAAGGGGGATCGCCACCGTGGCGACCGGAGTAGTGAAGTGGTTCAACGCAGAGAAGGGCTACGGCTTCATCTCGCAGACTGACGGAGCAGACGTCTTCGTCCACCATTCATCCATCCAGATGCAGGGCTACCGCACCCTCACGGAGGGACAGGAGGTCGAGTTCGACATCCAGGAGGGCCAGAAGGGCCTCCAGGCTGCGAACGTCCGCTCGACGTAACATACCCACCCCCTCCATCGCAGCGCCTCCAGCCGGCGCCGTTTCGGCGCTCGCTCCGAGATAGGCCGCGGGCGGGCTCATGCAGCCCGCCGTCGAATGCCCCGCCACCGAGGGCCAGGCTCGCCGAGGGCCCCGCCCGCCGAGGGCACGGCGTTCTACGTGGTCTTCAGTGCTCCACCCGAGAACGAGCCTGTAAGCTGTGCCTCGCAGAAGTTACTGACCGGTCAGAACCTTTCAGACCCGAGCTGAACCCGTCCGACGGGGGCACCCGGGGGAACCGGAGGACGAGGTGACAGCGATGGGCGAGTTCTCTCTCGAGCTGAACGAAGATCAGCTCCAGGTCATCAAGTGGGTGCACGACTTCGCTGAGAACGTCGTGCGCCCCGCCGCTCACGAGTGGGACGAGCGGGAGGAGACGCCCTGGCCGATCATCGAAGAGGCCGCCAGGATCGGGCTCTACTCCTTCGACTTCGTCGCCAACTGCTTCGCCGACGAGACCGGCCAACTGCTGCCGGCCGTCAACGAGGAGCTTGCCTGGGGCGATGCCGGCATCGCTTTGGCCATCTTCGGGTCGACGCTCGGTCTGGCCGGCCTCGTGGCGAATGCCACGCCGGAGCAACTGGGGGAGTGGGCCCCGCAGTGCTTTGGCACCCCGGATGACGTGAAGGTGGCCGCCTTTTGCGTCTCCGAGCCGAACGCCGGTTCCGACGTCAGCCAGCTGAAGACCCGCGCCGCCTACGACGCCGCAACGGATACCTGGACCATCAACGGCACGAAGACGTGGATCACGAATGGCGGGATCGCCGCTGTCCACGTCGTCGTGGCGAGCGTGGACCCGGCGCTCGGGACGCGCGGCCAGGCGAGCTTCGTGGTGCCGCCGGGCACGCCCGGACTCGAGATGGGCCAGAAGTTCAAGAAGATGGGCATCCGCGCCTCTCACACGGCCGAGGTCGTGCTCACCGACGTCAAGGTCCCCGGTTCCTGCCTGCTCGGCGGGAAGGAGCATCTCGACGAGCGCCTTGCCCGCGCCCGCCAAGGCAGCAGCTCGAAGCGGCAGGCGGCCATGGCGACGTTCGAGGCCTCCCGGCCGAGCGTGGCGGCACAAGCCGTCGGGATCGCCCGGGCGGCGTATGAATTCGCCCTCGACTACGCCAAGGAGCGGTCCAGCTTCGGCAAGAAGATCATCGAGCACCAGGCCATCGCTTTCAAGCTCGCCGACATGCGCACCCGGATCGACGCCTCCCGCCTGCTCTACCAGCGGGCCGCCTGGATGGGCGCCACCGGGAAGCCGTACACGGCCGGCGAGGGCTCGATGTCGAAGCTCTTCGCCGGTGAGACGGCGGTGCACGTGACGGAGGAGGCCATCCAAATCCTCGGCGGTTACGGGTACGTCCGCGAGAACCCGGTGGAGCGGTGGCACCGGGACTCGAAGATCTACACGATCTTCGAAGGCACGTCCGAGATACAGCGGCTCATCGTCGCCCGCGCCATCTCCGGCGTCTACATCCGCTGACCCGCGCACGCCCGCGGCGGGGCGCGCGTGTCGCAGCGAACACCCGTTCGCTATACTGGGTTCCATCGTCTCGAGGCCGCACCGCCGGCCTCCTCCATGGTTCGTCTCGTTCTGTGAGGAGGTGTCGTGCCGGGCGCCGTCTTGTCTGCTGCCGTGTCGCTGCGTGGGGCGCTCGCCGTCTTCGTGGCCGAGGAGTACAGCGTCTCGGACTGCGCCCGCCTCGCCGAGGAGCTGGCCGCCACGGAGAAGGCCTGCGCGGCGGCACGGCTGCTCGCCTCCTGCCGTGCCGTGGCGGCCGGCGCCCACCGCGAGCGAGGCTTCTCCGACGGCGCCGCCTGGATGGCCCGCAACTCAGGAGGAACCGGCCGCCAGGCGCGCCGTGAGCTCACGACGGCCGGCGGCCTCGAACAGTGCCCGGAGACGAAGTCGGCCCTCTTGGCGGGCGAGGTCTCCCTGGAGCAGGCGGCCGAGATCGCCCGCAGCGCCGAGGAGTCGCCCGGGCTCGAGGGCGAGCTCCTCGAGCTCGCCCGGCGGGGCGATCTCTCCCAGCTGCGTGATCGCTCCCGGGAGCGCCAGATGGCCGCCCTCGACGCCGAGGACCTGCACCGCCGCCAGCGCCGCTCGAGGCACTTCCGGCACTGGCGCGACGGGCTCGGCATGGTGTGCTTCAGCGGGGCTCTCGCACCCTCAGACGGGCTCCCCTTCCTCCGTCGCATCGAGCTCGCCGCCTCGCGGGGGCGAAGGGCTGCCCAGGAGGCAGGCGGTCCCGTCGGGCCCTTCGAGACCTACGCAGCCGACGCCCTTGTCGCCCTCACCTCCTCGTCGTCGGGCGAGGGGCCACCCCGGCCGGATCGCTCCGAGCTCGTCATCGTCTGCGACCTCAACGCCTGGCGGCGTGGCCATGTCCACGAGGGGGAACCCTGCCACCTCGTGGGAGGCGGCCCCCTCCCCGTCGAGGAGGCCCGCCGGCTCGGGGAGGACGCCTTCGTGAAGGCCGTCCTGCACGACGGCGTCGCCATCCACAGCGTCAAGCACTTCGGCCGCCACCTGCCCGCCGAGCTGCGCACCGCCCTCGACCTCGGGCCCGTGCCCGCCTTCAGCGGTGCGCAGTGTGCCCGTTGCGGGCGGCGCTTCGGCCTCGAGTACGACCACGTCGACCCCGTCGCCCACCGCGGCCCGACGTCGTACGGCAACCTGCAGGCCCTCTGCTGGTACGACCACCGGGACAAGACGGAGCGTGATCGCCGGGCCGGGCTGCTCGGGCCGAGGCCGCCGTGAGAGGGCGGCGGCTCGTGATCGGCGCGGGCCGGGCTGCTCGGGCCGAGGCCGCCGTAGCGGGGCCGGGGCGCTCGGGGTCCGGGCCGGGCTGCTCGGGCCGAGGCCGCCGTGAGAGGGCGGCGGCTCGTGATCGGCGCCGCCGGGCGGGCGGGAGCGCCCCAAGTCCGATCACCGCGAGAGTGACCTTCGGCCCTTGCCACTGCTGCGACGAGGGCGTTAGCTGAGATGGCACCCAACGAGGAGGTGTGTCGCCATGATGTGTCCCAACTGCGGCGCCAACGATCCCTCACCCGTGCCCTCCGACAACGGCACGACGACGTGCCCCCGCTGCGGGCACCGGTTCCCGATCGAGGAGATCCTGGGCGTACGTGCACTACCCCGGCACCCGCTGTGGGCCGCCCCGCCGGGTGGCTCGCCCCGTCTCACGGGGGGCCCGGGATCGCCGCAGCGGAGAGCCCGGCCATGAGCGGGCACGCCGGGACGGCGCCACCACTGACGACGATGTGGGACGGCGTGCGACGCGAGTGGGTGACGCGGGCGCGCGGCCGGGCCGTGCTGGCCGACCGCCGCATGAACAAGGGGACGGCCTTCTCGTTGTCCGAGCGGGATGAGCTCGATCTCGTCGGCTTGCTCCCACCCCGTATCCTGACGCTCGAGGAACAGGCGCAGCGCGCCTACGAGATCTACGGGCATCAACCGACTGATCTCGCCCAGCACATTTTCCTCGCCGAGCTGCACGACCGGAACGAGGTGCTCTTCTACCGGCTGCTCATCGACCATCTCCGCGAGATGCTGCCGATCGTTTACACGCCGACGGTAGGCGAGGCCATCCAGCGCTACAGCCACGAGTACCGGCGCCCGCACGGCGTGTACCTCTCGGTCGACCATCCCGACGAGATGGAGCGCGCCCTCGAGGCCACCGGCGGGCCCGACGACATCGACCTCGTCGTGGCGACGGACGCCGAAGCGATCCTCGGCATCGGCGACTGGGGCGTGGGGGGCGTGGAGATCGCCGTCGGCAAGCTCGCCGTCTACACCGCCGCCGCCGGCATCGACCCCGCCCGCACGCTCGCCGTCATGCTCGACGTCGGGACGAACCGCCAGGAGCTCCGGGACGATGCCTTCTATCTCGGCAACCGGCACGCCCGCGTCGCCGTCGAGCCGTACGACGAGTTCATCGAGCGTTACGTGCAGATTGCCCACCGCCTCTTCCCGAAGGCGCTCCTGCACTGGGAGGACTTCGGGGCGAACAACGCCCGCCGCATCGTCTCGCGCTACCGGGACCAGCTGCTGACGTTCAACGACGACATGCAGGGGACGGGCGCCATCACCCTCGCCTGCGTCCTGTCGGCGCTCCGCGTCGCCGGGACCCGCCCCTCCGAACAACGAGTCGTGATCTTCGGCGCCGGCACGGCCGGCATCGGGATCGCCGACCAGCTGTGCGATGCCATCGAGCGCGACGGGGTGCCGCACGACGAGGCGGTCAGCCGGCTGTGGTGCCTCGGGCACAGTGGCCTTCTCACCGACGATCGCACCGACATGCGTTACTTCCAGAGGGCCTACGCCCGCCCGGCCGCCGAGGTCGAGGGCTTCGAGCGCCTCGGGCAGGGCATCTCCCTCGCCGAGGTCGTCCGTCGCGTGCATCCCACGGTCCTCATCGGGACGTCCGGCCAGGCGGGAGCCTTCACGAAGGAGATCGTCGTCGAGATGGCGGCGCACTGCGACCGGCCCGTCATCCTGCCCATGTCGAACCCGACCGTGCTCAGCGAGGGCCATCCGGCCGATCTCCTCGCCTGGACGAACGGCAAGGCGCTCGTCGCCACGGGTAGCCCGTTTCCTGCCGTGGAGCTGGACGGCGAGCAGTTCCCCATCGCGCAGGCGAACAACGCCTTGGTGTTCCCGGGGCTCACGCTCGGAGCGCTCGTGGCCCGTTCGAGCCGGATGACCGACGGGATGTTCCGGGCAGCCGCCGAGACGATCGCCGACCTCGTCGATGCCGAGGCGCCCCGCCCGGAGCTCCTGCCGTCCGTCGACGACCTGCGGGCGGTGTCACATGCCGTCGCCATGGCAGTGGCCAGAGCGGCATCGGCTGACGGTGTGGCCGGCACCGAGATCGGCGCCGACCTCGCCGACCGGGTGCGGGCCGCCATGTGGGAGCCCGTCTACCACCCGGTCCGGGCGACCTGAGCAGCGCCGGCGGTCTGGCGGCGGTCCAGGGAGGACGATCGCCGCCGTCAGGCGGAGGAGTCCGGAATGCCGAGGACGGACCCCGGGCCCGGGACCTCGGGGACGCCCGCCGCGCCGGACGGTCGGTTGAGCGAGCGGAGACCGCCCCAGGCGAAGCTGGCGAGGCGCTCGGCGAGGAGCTGAGCCTCCGCCAGCGAGTCCGCTCCGGCGTCCCGCCGCTCGGCTCGCACCCGCAGCCAGTCTCGCGTGACGGCCTCGGTCATGCCGACGACGGCGGCGGCGAGGGTCCGTCGGTGCTCCTCGTCGATGTGAGGGTCGAACATCGGGGCAAGGAACTGCGCGATCGAGTCCTCGATGGAGCGGAGGCCACGGGCGAGCTCCTCGTCGTGGGGGGCGTCGAAGAGCATGCGAACGGCAGCCTGGTTCTCGATCGTGAACCGGAAGTACGCCTCGAAACCGGCCTCGACCTGCAACCTCGTCGTCGCGTTGGCACCGGCCGCCTCCGAAAGGGCACCCACGAGCCGGGCAGCCACGTCGTCGATGAGCTCGAGGTAGAGCGCACGCTTCGACTCGAAGTGCTGGTACAACAACGGCTTCGTCACGCCGGCTGCCGTGGCGATGTCCTCCATCGTCGTCTTGTTGAATCCGTTGCCGGCGAACGTCTCCAGGGCGACGTCGATGAGCTGACGCCGACGGTGGGCGGCCGTGAGGCGGCGGCGGGGGGGACGCCGCGCGGGACCACGGCAGCGTTCCGGGGGGTCATCGCCAGTTCTTGTCGCGTCAGCGCCATCTCGCGCCAGAGCCTACGCGCCGGTAACAACTCCGGTCAGGAGCGCCTGCAGCCGTCCAGCCAGCGACCGGGTGGAGAAGCGCTCCCGAGCCACCTGCTCGTTGCGGTCGAGGAGGCGGCCGTCCGGGCTGGCCAGGAAGCGGGCCGCTTGGGCAGCGGCGCCCGCCGGGTCGCCGGCGTCGAACCACGAGAAGCCGAAGCGCCGGAGCTCGGTGGCGACGGGGTAGGAGCCGACGGCGAGCGGCTTGCGGTGGAGGGCAGACTCGACGGTGGCGTTGCCGAAACCCTCGAAGGTCGACGGCAGCACGACGACGTCGCAGGCGGCATAGGCATCGGCAATGGAGCGACCCGGGGGCAGCGCCAGCACAAAGGGCACGCCGGCGCGATCCAGAAGATGCTGAAGGTCGGGTTCGTAGCCGTCCTCCGCCGGCCCGAGGAGCCAGTAGGTGGCGCCGAGGGAACGGGCGAAGAGCAGCCCGCCCGCCACGTTCTTGCGCGGTATCGCCCGAGTGGGTTGCAGGACGAGGACGTCGCCCTCGCCGACACCGAGCTCCCGGCGGGTGGCACACCGATCGCCCGCCACGACGTCGGGGTCGAAACAGTTGTAGAGCGTCACGGCCGAGATGCCGCGAGCCGCCAGCTCGAGGCGGGACCGCTCGTTGATCGTGACCTGCCACCAGGCGGCGTCGTCGGGCGGTGCGGCCGCCTCCCGGAACTGCGGCCGTTGCCAGGGGAGGTCATGGTGGCGGAGGACCGTGGGCAGCCCGGCCCTGAGGCGGGCGAGCACCGGGCCGACGTGCTCGTTCAGCGGCAGGGAGCAGCAGTTCTCGATGACCACGAGGTCGGTCGCTCCGATGGCTGCTGAGAGGTCGGCGGGCGAGGGCGCTCGGCCGGCGCCGGCGGAGAGCTCCGGCACGAGCACGTCCGCCCGGCCGGCGCCCGCCACCGTCGTGACGTCGGCGCCGAGCTCACGAAAGGCGCGCTCCCACTTCGCCGCCTCCTCGGAGACGCCGTCCGGCCCTCCGAGCCGGTACGAGACGATGGCGACCCGCCGCGGCAGGGGGATCGGGGAGGGCGCCATGCGGGCAAGGTAACGTCCGCGATCGTGCCAGACGACGTCCTCCTCGAACGTGCCGGACCCGTGGCCCGGCTCGTGATCAACCGCCCCGAGCGCCGGAACGCCCTCAACGGCTCCGTCCTCTCCGGTCTCCGCCACGCACTGGCGGCCGTGAAGGCCGACGACGCCATTCGTGTCGTCGTGCTCACGGGGGCCGGCGACCGGGCCTTCAGCGCCGGCGCCGATCTCGTCGCCCCCGATTCGCCGGCGGCCGGGGCGTCTCCCGCCGGAGGCGGCGAGGGCGGCCGGAGCGGCGAGGGCGGCCGGAGCGGCCGGAGCGGCGAGGGCGGCCGGAGCGGCGAGGGCGGCCGGAGCGGCGAGCGTGGCGAGAGCGGCGAGAGCGGCGAGCGCGTCGAGAGCGGCGAGCGTGGCGAGGGCGGCGAGGGCGGCGAGCGTGGCGAGAGCGTCAGGACCGGCGAGAGCGGCGAGGGTCGCGGTAGCGAGACGGGAGGAGGCCTCACCGCCGCCGCCCTTCACGAGGGACGAGGCGAGCTGGCCGCCCTCTTCCGGGACCTGTGGCACCTCGGCAAGCCGTCGATCGCCCGCGTGCGGGGATACGCCCTCGCCGGCGGCATGGGCTTGGCCCTGGCTTGCGACTTCGTCGTCGCCTCGGACGACGCCGTCTTCGGGACGCCGGAGATCGACATCGGTATCTGGCCCTACATGGTCACCGTGGCGCTCCTGCGCTCCCTGCCGCCCCGCCGTGCCCTCGAGATCATGATGACGGGGCGCCGCCTCGGGGCAGCCGAAGCGGAGCGATTCGGTGTCGTCAACCAGGTCGTCCCGGTCGCCGAGCTGGACGAGGCGGTCGACGCTCTGTCGGCCGTCCTCGCCGGCAAACCGCCCGCCGTCCTCGCCGCCGGACGGGCCTCGTTCTACCGGGCTCTCGACATGTCGGCGGACGACGCCCTTGCCTACCTGCACCCCCTGCTGACGATCGCCACGCAGACCGAGGACGCCGCCGAGGGCCGTGCCGCCTTCGCCGCCCACCGCCCGCCTCGCTGGGCAGCCGGCGACGGCCGTAGTAGAACGGGCGCATGACCCGACGCGCCCTGATCACCGGCATCACCGGTCAGGATGGTTCCTATCTCGCCGAGCTGCTCCTCTCGGAGGGCTACGAGGTGATCGGGATGCTGCGGCGCTCGAGCACCGTGAACTTCGAGCGCATCGCCCACATCCAGGACGATCTGACCCTCGTCCCCGGTGACGTGCTCGACGAAGTCTCGATGGTGGAGATCCTCCGCCAGTACCGGCCGGCCGAGGTGTACAACCTCGCCGCCCAGTCCTTCGTGCCGACCTCGTGGCGCCAGCCCGTCCTCACCGGCGAGGTCACGGCGCTCGGCGTCACCCGCATCCTCGACGCCATCCGCCTCACGGACCGGGACATCCACTTCTACCAGGCGAGCTCGTCCGAGATGTTCGGCAAGGTGCGCGAGGTCCCCCAGAACGAGCTGACGCCCTTCTACCCCCGCAGCCCCTACGGCGTGGCGAAGGTGTACGGCCACTGGATCACCGTCAATTACCGGGAGAGCTACGGGCTGCACGCCTCCTCCGGCATCCTCTTCAACCACGAGAGCCCCCGCCGCGGCATGGAGTTCCTCCCCCGCAAGGTGAGCCACGGCGTCGCCCGCATCAAGCTCGGACTCGACACGACGCTCTCGCTCGGCAACCTCGAGGGGAAGCGGGACTGGGGCTTCGCCGGCGACTACGTGCGGGCCATGTGGCAGATGGTCGGCCAAGAAACCCCGGACGACTACGTCATCGCCACCGGTCAGACCCACTCGGTGCGCGAACTGTGCGAGGTGGCCTTCGACCGCGCCGGTCTGCGTTTCGAGGACCACGTCACCGTCGACGAGCAGTACCTGCGCCCCGCCGAGGTGGACGAGCTGGTCGGCGACGCCACCAAGGCGAAGGAGCGAATCGGCTGGAAGACGGAGATCGCCTTCCCCGAGCTCGTCTCCATGATGGTGGACGCCGACATCGACCTGCTGCGCCGCCAGGCGGGCTGAGAGTCTCTCTCCTCGAGAGGTGGACCCTCTCCCTGGGAAGGAAGAGACCCCCGCTTGGAACCTGGAGCCCTCCGGCCCGTAGCATGGTCAGACTCCCATGGCGCCCGTCGTTAGCCTTCGTGACGCAGTCGCCCTCGCCGGCAGGTTCCCGCTCCTCGCCGGTGTGACCCTCGACGTCGAGGAGGGCGAGATCGTGCACCTCTCCGGCCCCAACGGCGCCGGGAAGAGCAGCCTGCTCCGGCTCTGTTGCGGCCTCCTCTCCCTCCGTTCCGGCCACGCCACGGTGCTCGGCCACGACCTCGCCACGGAGCGCCGGGCGGTGCGCCTGCAGGTCGGCTACCTGGGGCACGAGACGTTCCTCTACGACGAGCTCACGGTGGAGGAGAACCTCGTGTTCGCCCTACGGGCGGCGGGATTCCCGCCCGCCGAGGCGCGCACGCAGGCCGCCGCCGCCATGGAGCGCCTCGGGCTCGGTGGCCGCCTGCCCACCTTGCCGGTCGCCCAGCTCTCGTCGGGTCAGCGACGGCGGACGGCCCTCGCCGTCGTGGTGGGGCGCCGCCCGCGGCTCTGGCTGCTCGACGAGCCGCATGCCGGTCTCGACCACGAGGCCCGGCAGCTGCTCGACGAGACCATCCTCGAGGCCCGCCAGGGGGGCGCCACCGTCATCCTGTCGTCCCACGAGCTCGGCGAGATGGCCGAGCCGGGCCGCCAGCGCCTGTCCGACCGCACCGTCCGGCTCGCCGGCGGGCGAGTGGAGGGGCGCCCGACCATCACCGGCGCCGGCCCCATCGCCCACCGCCAGCAGCCGGCGGCAGCAACGCCGCCCGGGGCCGTCCATGTTGCGTGACGCCGCCCTCGTGTGGTCGAAGGACCTCCGCGTCGAGCTGCGCTCGAGGGTCGGCCTCAACCAGGTGGCGCCCTTCGCCGCCGCCGTCCTCTTGCTCTTCGGGCTTGCTCTCGGTGCCCAGCGCCCGAGCTCGACCGTCGCCGCCGGCCTCTTCTGGGTCACCGTGCTCCTCTCCGTCGTGCTGGCGGTGCAGCGCAGCTTCGCCATCGAGTCGGCCAACTCGGCCCGCGACGGCCTCCGGCTCTCCGGCCTCGATCCGGCGGGCATCTTCCTCGGCAAGGGTGCCGCCATCATGACGCAGCTGCTCGTGCTGGAGGCCCTCCTCACCGTCGGTGTCGTCCTCCTCTTCGGTGCCCGTCTGGCCGGCGGCCTCGTGCTCCTCGCCTCCTGCGTGGCGGCCTCCGTGGGCCTCGCCGCCGTGGGCGTCGTTTACGGCGCAGTCTCCTCCGGCGTGCGGGTGAAGGAAACGCTCCTCCCGCTCCTGTTCCTGCCGGTTGCCGCTCCCGTCCTCCTCGGGGCGACGACATCGTGGTACTGGGCACTGCGGGGGAGACCCGGGCAAGCAGGGCTCTGGCTCTCGCTCCTCGCCGTCTTCGCCGTGCTCTACGTCGCCGTCGGCATCGTCGCCTTCGGCTCCCTCCTGGAGGACGAGTGAGTCTCCCCACCCGGTCGGGCCTCCGGAAGAGAACGAGGAGGGACGCCGCCCTTCGCATCCTCGGGATTCTGCGCCCTCGCCGGCATGATCGCCACGGTCTGGCTCGGCCTCTTCGTGACGCCCAACGCCGTCGGCTACCCGGACGGGCTGGCGCGCTTGCTCTACATCCATCCCCCGCTCGCCTGGGTGATGTTCGTCGCCTACGGCATGGCCACGCTCTCGAGCCTCCTCTACCTCTGGCCGCGCACCCGCCACGCCCGCTTCGACCGCTTTGCCGGCGCCTCGGCCGAAGTCGGCGTCGTCTTCACCGGCCTCACCCTCGTGTCCGGCTCGATCTGGGGCCGCCCCACCTGGGGCGTCTGGTGGACGTGGGATCCCCTCCTCACCTCGACGGCGCTGCTCTTCGTGCTCTACCTCGGCTACCTCGCCCTGCGCAGCGTCCCGGGCGAGCGAGAGATCGTCGCCCGCCGCGCCGCCATCGGCGGGCTGGTGGCGTTCCTCGACGTCCCCATCGTCTTCTTCGCCGTCTCCTGGTGGAAGAGCCTTCACCAGGGCCCCACCATCAACCTCGCCACCCGCCACAGCTACGTCCACGGCTCCATGGCTTGGACGCTGCTCCTCGGCTTCGTTTCGTTCACCCTCACCTACGCCTGGCTCCTCGCGCACCGCTACCGGTTGGCCGCCCTGCGCGACCGGGAGAACGACGAGGGCCTCGAGGTAGCCCTGGAAGAGCGTTGGGCGGAGGCGGTCCGATGAGCGGCTACATCGAGGCCGGGTACGTCATCGTGCTCGGCTCCCTCTCGCTCTACGCCGCCAGCGTGCTCAGGCGGGAGCACGCCGCCCGCCTGCGCCTCTCGCGGCCAGTCTCCGAGGGCGGCTCCACGCCTGCACACCAAACCGCGGTCGAGCCCCTCCGACGCGACGACGACTCCGTGGGCGAGCCGTGAGCGTCGACGTCGGTGTGCCCGGCGTCGACCCGGAGTCGACGGACGCCGGTCCCATGGTCGCCGCCCCGACGAGCCGGACGAGCCCGACCAGCCCGACCAGCACCGCCCGCCCGAGCGTGGCGCCGCTCCCGCCGCGCCGCCGGCCGAAGGCGACGCGGGCGACGCGCCGCCGCCTGTACGTGATCGGGGTCGTGATCTTGGCGGCGATCGGGTTTCTGCTCTTCAAGGGCCTCACGTCCGCCATCGTCTTCTTCAAGACGGCCAACCAGGCCGTGGCTCAGCGGGCGCAGCTCGGCAACTCCGAGTTCCAGATGGAGGGCACGGTCGTGGCCGGGACGGTCCACCATGTCGGCACCGACGTCTACAACTTCAGCGTCGAGTCCTCCGGGGTCCGGGTGGCCGTGACGAACACCGGGGATCCCCCGCAGATGTTCCGGCCGGGCCTTCCCGTCGTCGTCGTCGGCCACTTCGTCGGGTCGAGCAACCTCTTCTCCTCGAGCGAGATCATGGTGAAGCACTCGGCTGCCTACATCGCCGCCCATCCCGACCGGGTGAAGGCCGTCTCCAACCCATGAACGCAGTTCTCGGGCAGGTCGGGGTCGCCCTCGGCCTCGTCTCGGCCATTTGTGGCGTCGCCCTCATCGGTGCCGGCCTCGCCCGCCACCGGGAGAACTGGCTCCGAGCCGGCCCGAAGGCGGCCTGGGGTGTGCTGGCGGGCGCCCTCCTCGCCACGGCCGCCATGGAGCATGCCCTCATCACCCACGACTTCAGCCTCGCCTACGTGGCCGACAACAATGCCCGCGTCACCCCCTTGCTGTACTCGATCACAGGCATGTGGGCAGCGCTGCAGGGCTCCATCCTCTTGTGGAGCCTCGTGCTGTCGGGCTACCTCATCGTCATCGCCCGCCGGTTCCGCGGCCGGGCGACCGACCCGCTCGTCGCCTGGGCGATCCTCGTCGCCCTCGCCGTCGCCGTCTTCTTCTTCGGCCTCATGTCCGGCCCCGCCAACCCCTTCGTGACCATCTCCGGCCCCCTCCCGACGGTCGGGCAGGGACCGAACGCCCTCCTGCAGGACAACGTCCTCATCGCCTTCCACCCCGTGTTCATCTATCTCGGTTTCGTCGGGTTCACGGTGCCCTTCGCCTTCGCCGTCGCTGCCCTCGTGACCGGCCGCCTCGGGGAGGGTTGGCTCATCGCCACCCGGCGCTACACGTTGTTCGCCTGGGCGTTCCTCACCATCGGCGTCGTCCTCGGCGCCTGGTGGTCGTACCAGGTGCTCGGCTGGGGCGGCTTCTGGGCCTGGGATCCGGTCGAGAACGCCGCCCTCCTGCCCTGGCTCGCCGCCACGGCCTACCTGCATTCGGTCATGGTGCAGGAGCGGCGGGGCCTGCTGCGCGTCTGGAACCTCTCCCTCCTCCTCGCCGCCTACTCGCTGACGATCCTCGGCACCTTCCTCACCCGCTCCGGCGTCCTCGTGTCCGTGCACTCCTTCACCGACTCGTCCGCCATCGGGCCGGCGCTCCTCGGCTACTTCGGCCTCGTCGTCGCCCTTGGCGTCGGGCTCATCTTCTGGCGGGGCGACCGCCTCCGCTCCCGCGGTTCCATCGATTCGCCCATCTCCCGCGAAGGCGCCTTCCTCGTCAACAACCTCCTCTTCGCCGCCTTCACGCTCGTCGTGCTCGTCGGCACCGTCTTCCCCCTCTTCGTGCAGGCCTTCAACAAGCAGGAGATCACCGTCGGGAGCCCGTACTTCGACTCGATGACGGTGCCGATCGGTTTTGCCCTCCTGTTCTTCATGGCGATCGCCCCCGTCCTCCCCTGGCGCAAGGCGGGGCCGGGCGTCGTACGTTCCCGCCTCGCCCTGCCTGCCTGGGCGGGCGTTCTCGTCGTGGCCATCTGCGTCGCCTGCGGCGTGCGGGGGCTCACACCGCTCGCCGCCTTCGGCATGGCGTCGGTCGCCGGCGCCTCCGCCATCCGCCAGCTCGTCCTCGCCTCCCTCGCCGCCCACCGGGGCGGGGCGTCCTGGTGGCGTGCCTTCGTGGGCCGCTCGAACGGCGGCATGATCGTCCACCTGGGCGTCGTCATCGTGGCGGTGGCCCTCGCAGCCGCCACCACCTACGGCCATCGCACGTCCGTGCAGCTCGCCGCCGGGCAGTCGGTCACCTGGGAGGGCTCCCGCATCACCTACGAGGGGGCCACGCCCTTCTCCCAGCCGAACCGCAGCGGCGTCACGGCCAAGGTCCTCGTCGACGGCGCCGCCTACTACCCGGCCATCAGCAACTACACGGGCTACGACGGCATCGCCACGCCCGCCGTCGACTCGACCTGGCGCCGCGACATCTACCTGACGCTGAACGCCGCCCCGAGCAGCGGGTCCGGCAGCGCCTCCATCGGCATCGTGGAGCAGCCGATGGTGCTCTGGCTCTGGGTCGGGGGCGTCCTCACGGCCCTCGGCGCGCTGTTGGCGGCCGTGCCCTCCCTGCGGCGACGGGAGCGGCGGCAGCCCGTCGTCGCCGAGGCGTCGGCCGCCCCCGGTGGCGGGCGCTCGGGGCCTGACGACGAGATCCCCGTGCCGACCGGCCCCGAAACCCAACGGGATCCCCTCCCCGTCGGCGTCCCGGAATGAACGCCCGTCGATTTCGTGCCGCACGTTGGTCGGCGCTCGGCGTCGGCGTCGTGGCCGTCGCCCTCGTCGCCGTCCTCGCCACGCGCCCGCCCGCCCAGATGGTGATGGCCGACAGCCCACTCGTCGGCAAGGCAGCCCCGCCCATCGTGGCGAAGAGCTTCAACGGGTCGACCGTCTCGCTCGCCTCCATGCGTGGCAGATGGGTGCTCGTCAACTTCTTCGCCTCCTGGTGCGACGCCTGCCGGCAGGAAGAGCCGCAGCTCGAGCAGTTCCTCTACGCCCGCCCAGGGGGCACCCCCACCGACGTGCTCGGCGTCCTCTACGGGGACACGGAGGCCGACGGGCGGGCCTTCCAGGCTTCCGAGGGGGCCAGCTGGCCGTCCGTCGTGGACAACGGGGGCGCCATCGCCTCCGACTACGGCGTGGGCTCCCTCCCTCGCTCCTATCTCGTGAGCCCTTCGGGCGAGGTCGTCGGCTCCATCGAGGGAGCCGTGACCTCGGCGAACCTCGTGAGCTACATCGCCCAGGAGGAGAGCCGGTCGCCGTGAGGAAGCTGCTCGCCTCACGGACCGCCTGGGTGGTTCTCTTCGTCGTCGCCGTGTCGCTGCTCGTCGTCGGCAGCATCAACCCCCCCTCGAGTGCGGCCGCCGCCCGCATCTCCGGCCTGGACAGCATCATCAAGTGCCCGGCCTGCGAGGACCTCTCGATCGCCCAGTCGGACGCCCCCAGCTCGGTGACGCTCCGAAACGAGGTCGCCACCTGGGTCCACAACGGCTGGAGCGACGGGCGAATCGAGCAGGCCGTCGTCGCCCGCTACGGACCGGGAGGGCTCCTGCTCCCGCCGGCGAGCGGGGTGGACGCCGCCCTCTACGTGATCCCCCTCGGGGCGATCGCTCTGGCGGCCCTCGGCCTCGGCTGGTACCTGTGGCGGCGGCTCGGGCGCCGGCGGCTCGCCGGCGTCGGGGCGGCGGCTCCGTGACCGGGCGTCCCGTGACCAGCACACGACCGGCCGAACGGGCTGAGCTGCAGGAGGAGGCCGAGTACCTTCGGCAGTCCCTCGACGACCTCGAGGCCGAGCGGGCCGCCGGGGAGCTGGAGGGCGCCGACTACGAGGCGCTGAGGGACCGCTACCTGGAGCGGGCCGAGGCCGTGGCGGGCGCCTTGCGCCGGCTCGGTCCCCTGGAGGTGGCTCCTCGCGGTGCCGCCTCGGATGGGCTTGCGGGCGCCGCACAGCGGGGGCGGGGGCGCTTCGGCCGCTTCCTTGCCACCCGCCGTGCCCGCCTCGTGATCGGCTGGTCAGCCGCCGGCTGCTTCGCCGTCGCCGGCACTCTCATCGGCCTCTCCCTCGGCGGCGTCGCCCCCTTCGCCGAGCGCGCCACCCACGACGCTCTCCGTCGCCGCCCAGATTCGCATCGAGCTCGGGGAGGCGGGCGTCCTCGCCTCCAACAAGGATCTGGCGCAGGCGGTCGCCGTCTACGACCGCGTCCTCGAGCTCGACCCCAACCAGCCGGAGGCGCTCGCCGACGGCGGCTGGCTCGCCCGCCTGGCCGGCCTCTCCTCGGGGAAGCGCCAGGTCGTCAACGGGGGCGACGCCGAGATCGCCACAGCCGTGAAGGTGGCGCCGGGGTACGCCCTCGCCCGCGGCTACGACGGCGTGGCCCTCTTCGACGACGCTCATTCGGCTCCGGCAGCCGTGGCGCAGTTCCGCGCCATGCTGGCCGACAAGCCGACGGCCGAGCTCGTCTCGTCCGTGTCGTCCGTGGCGGTGAAGGCCTTTCGTGCGGCACACGACCCGGTGCCGGCTGTCTTCTCGGGGAAGGCCGGGTCCTAGCCGGGCAGCCCCGGCGGCGGGTCCCCACCGGGCACAGACACAGCCAAGGCGCGGAGACGGCCGACGGCGTCCGGGAAGGCCCCTGCGAAGGCGGCGACGTCCTCCTCCGTGGTGGACCACCCGACGGAGAGGCGGAGCGATCGCTCCGGGTCGGCGCCCATGGCGGTGAGCACGGGGGACGGCTCCAGGACCTCCGACGAGCACGCCGAGCCGGAGTGGGCGGCGATGCCGGCGGCGTCGAGGGAGAGGAGGACGGCCTCGCCGAGGACGCCGGCGATGCTGAGGCAGGCGATGTGGGGGAGGCGGGCAGCCTCGTCGCCGAGGGTCGTGATGCCGGGGAGGGTGGTGGCCGCCGCCACGAGGCGCTCCGTCCGTCCGGCCGCCGCCGTTGCCTCGGCCCACATGGAGCCGGCGGCCTCCTTGCAGGCGGCGCCGAAACCGACGATGCCCACGACGTTCTCCCCTCCCGCCCGACGCCCGCGCTCCTCCGAGCCGCCCACGAGCAACGGCTGCAGTCGCAACCGGCGACCGATGACGAGTGCCCCGACCCCGGGCGGCCCGCCCAGCTTGTGGGCGCTCACGGACATGAAGTCGACGCCGAGCTCCGAGAACGAGAGCGGGACGTGGCCGACGGCTGCGGCGGCGTCGCAATGCACGAGAACGCCCTGCTCGCGGCAGAGCGCCGCCACCTCGGCGACGGGTTGCAGCGTGCCGACCTCGTGGTTGGCGAACTGGCAGTGCACGAGGACGGGGCGCTCCTGTTCGAGGAGGGCGGCCAGGCTGTCGAGGCGCAGCCTCCCGGAGGGGTCGACGGCGATCTCGGCGAGGCGGCCGGCCCGCTCGGCCGCCGCCCTCACGCAGGAGTGCTCGACGCCGGCCAGCGCCGAGAGCGTGTCCGGCCGCCTGCCGGCGGCGGCGAAGGCTGCCGTGTTGGCGGCCTCGGTGGCGCCGCTCGTGAACACGATCCGGGACGGTTCGGCACCGACGAGGTCCGCCACCTGCTCACGGGCCGACTCGACGAGTCCCCGCGCCCGCCGGCCCTCTTCGTGAACCCGCCCGGCATCGCCCAGACGGCCGGCGCCCGCCGCCTCCAGCCACTCAGCCATGGCCGCCCGAGCCCCGGCGCGGATCGGGGTGGTCGAGGCGTGGTCGAGATAGTGGCGCCCGGGGCTCACCTCAGCCGGCGATCGTCACGCAGCCGTCGTCGCCTTTGGCTCGCGATGACCACTGCACGGCGACCGTGCTCCCGCAGAGCACCGAGAGCAAGCCCTCCACAAGGCCGCGGTCGGCGGCACAGAGGACGGGGTTCTCGAGGGCAGCCGTCCCGAAGGGGCAGTGTCCCCGTTCGACGGAGCTGCCTCCCGCCTCGCTGGAGGCATGTGCCGCGAAGCCGTGCGCGGTGAGGGCGTCTGCCACGGCCTGCATGGCCGATCGAACCGACCTGGACGCCTCGCCCGGCGCCATCTGGGCACCGAGGCTGCGGCCGTACTCCGCCCCGACGTCGTAGGCGACCTGCTCGGCCGCCACGGGGTCGACGAGGGGCAGCAGCCGGGCGAGCAGCAGCACGAGGAGATCGTCGCGGTGCTCCGGTACAGCGGAGCGGTCCTCCAGGCGGGCCTTGTAGCGCTTCGAGGGCCGTCCCACTCCGGAGGCGGCGTGGTCCACGAAGACCTGCACGTGCCCGCCGGCGGCCAGCTTGTCGAGATGGTGGCGGGCGACGTTGGGGTGAAGGACGAAGTGCTCGGCGACCTCGCCGGCGGACACCCCGGCGTTGTCCCGAACGTAGAGATAGATGCCGCGTCGGGTCGAGTCCCCGAAGGCCGACGTGATGGCTTCGACCGCAGCGGAGAAACCCTCCTCGTCCGCCACGCCAGGCCGGGTCTCTCTGCCCACGGCGGTCTCTCTCCCCGCGGCGGTCTCTCTGCCCACGGAAGATACGGTCTCTCTCCCCACGAAAGATATGGTACCGGGGCGCCCCGCAGTTCACCCGGAGTGCCTGGGAGAAAGCGGCAGGGCCAGGATGAGGCAGATGGCAGACGGACCGGGGGGTCAGGGCACTCAGGAAAGCCGGCCGGGCACCCTTTCCTCCGCCATCGCCGCCGTCGAGGATCCGCGCCTCTTCCATGCCGTGGGCGACCTCGGGCTCCTCCGCAGGGTGGAGCCGGGCGACCCAGGCGAGGCCGTGACGATCACGCTGGCCATCCCTCGATCGGGCCACCCCGCCCCGGACGAGTTGGCGAGGCTCGTCGCCGAGGCCGCCGTGACCGCCGGGGCGGCGTCGGCCGACGTTCGCTTCGTCGAGATGAGCGAGCCGGAGGAGTCCGAGCTTGCCGCTCGCATCCACGAGCTCGGGCTGCGGGGCCGCCCGTCGGCGGGGGCGTCGGCCGGACCGGGAGCAGGCCCCGGCGGGCAGCACGGCGGCGCCGGGCCGACGCCGAGACCCAACCCGTTCGCCGACAAGGCGTCGCCCACACGAGTGGTGGCCATCGCTTCGGGCAAAGGCGGCGTCGGCAAGTCGAGCGTCACGGTCAACCTCGCCGTCACGCTCGCCGCCCAAGGCCATTCCGTCGGGCTCCTCGACGCCGACGTCTACGGCTTCTCCGTCCCGTCCATGCTCGGCGTGAGCGAACAGCCGACGATGCTCGGACCCTTGCTCGTCCCGCCAGTGGCGTATGGGGTGCGGGTGATGTCGATGGGTTTCTTCGTGCCGGAGGACCAGGCCGTCGTCTGGCGGGGGCCGATGCTCCACAAGGCCCTCGAACAATTCCTCGTGGACGTCCACTGGGGAGCGCCCGACTTCCTCCTCGTCGACATGCCGCCGGGCACGGGCGACGTCTCCCTCTCGATCGCCCAGTACCTGCCGCGGGCCGAGCTGATCGTCGTCACGACACCGCAACCGGCAGCGGGCCGCGTCGCCCAGCGAGCCGCCATCATGGCGAAGCAGCTGCATCTGCCCGTGCGCGGCGTCGTCGAGAACATGTCGGTCTTCGTGGCCGACGACGGCACGGCCTACGAGCTGTTCGGGAGCGGGGGCGGCCAGCAGCTGGCGGACGAGCTGGGCGTCGGCCTCCTCGCCGGCATCCCACTCGTGCCGGCGCTGCGGGCCGGCGGCGACCGGGGCATCCCCGTCGTGGTGGCCGAGCCCGACGGTCCCGTCGCCTCCGTCTTCGGCTCGCTCGCCACCAAGATCGTCGAGATGGGTCCCTCCCGGGTCTACCGTTCCGAGCTCTCCGTGCGCTGAGAGTCTCTTGACACGGGTCTCTTGACACGGGTCTCTTGACACAGGGTCTGCGTATCCTGCAACCCATGGCCCTCCTCGATGAAGGCAATCCGTTGAGCGCCCGCGCCGTCGAGTGGGCCTCGACGATGGACGGGGTCGCCGGCTGGTCGAGCGACGTGCGAGTCGCCCATAGCCGGGCCGCCCGGCCGGGCGAGCTCGAGATCTTCGGGCGCGCCGAGCGGGAGGAGGCGGAGGACGCCTGGCTTGCTCCCGGGGCGACGAGGGCACGGGGCGGCGGCCGCCGGCTGCGGTCGGAGGAGCCGGACGACTGGCGGACGTGCTTCGAGCGGGACCGGGACCGCGTCCTCCACTCGACGGCCTTCCGTCGGCTCGCCGGCAAGACGCAGGTGTTCGTCTTCCCGGCGGACCACCAGCGCACCCGGCTCACCCACGCCCTCGAGGTGGCACAGGTGGCGACGGCCATCGCCCGGGCCTGCCGGCTCAACGTGGCCCTCTCCGAGGCCATCGCCCTCGGCCACGACTGCGGGCACGGCCCGGGCGGGCACGCCAGCGAGGATGCCCTCTCCCGCTTCGTGGAGGGTGGCTTCGACCATGCCGTGTGGGGCGCCGAGGTGACGGCGGCGCCTCTCAACCTCTGCGCTGAGACGTTGGACGGCATCCGCAACCACTCCTGGTCCCGGCCGGCGCCGGGCACGCCGGAGGGCGAGGTGGTGGCCCTCGCCGACCGGATCGCCTACACGGCCCACGACCTCGAGGACGCCTGGCACGCCGGCATCGTCGACCCGTCCGAGGTGCCGTCGCTCGTGGCGGACCGCTGCGGCCGCACCCGCAGCACCCAGTTGCGAGCCTTCGTGCACGACGTCGTCTCCGTCGCCGCACACAGCGGCGAGGTGGCGCTCAGCGAGGAAATGGGCGAGGCCCTCGCCGCCCTCAGGAGGTTCAACTACGAGCGCATCTACCTCCGTCCGGCCTCGGTCGAGCAGTCCCGCCGGGTCGTCGACATGCTGAGCTGTCTCGTCGAGCACTATTCGTCGCACCCCTCCGAGATGCCGGCGCAGCACGCCGGAGCGGCTGGGACGCCGGCGCCCGAGGCGGGATCCGGGGCCGCCCTCAGCTCGGCGGTCGGTTACGTCGCCGGCATGACGGATCGCTTCGCCTGCGTGCAGGCGCTCGCCCGTCTCGGCTGGACGGCTGACCGCCTCCCGAGAGGCTTCGACGCCGGCTGATCGTCTCGCCGGCAAGGAGACGCTGACCACGGCGGGAGACGACCTGGCGAGGGCAGACCGGCGACGCCCGGCAGGTCGGCCTGGAGGGCCATGGCCCGCCCTACGATGGCGCCCACAGCGACGGGGTCGGCCCCGTGGCGACAAGAGTCACTGACCCCTTCCCGCCACTCCAGGCGAGGGCGCCGATATCGGGCAGGGCGAGCAAAGGAGCACGGCGTGGACGTTCGCATCGGGATCATTCAGTCGCCTCGGGAGATCGACGTCGACCTCCCCGACGGGACCGACCGGGAGGAGCTCCTCGCCGACGTAGGTCGTGTGCTCGAGGATCCCGCCGCCGTGCTGTGGCTGTCCGACAAGCGAGGCCGCCGTGTCGGCGTGCCCTCCAGCCGCATCGCCTACGTCGAGGTGGGGGCCTCGAGCGATGACCGCCGGGTGGGCTTCGGAGTGCCGAGGGAGTGATCGGCGTCACGCCCGGCGGGTGCCGCCGGCCGGGCCCGGGACGCGTGACGTGAACGACCTCCTCGGGCGCCGGCTCCTCTTCGTGACGGGCAAGGGGGGCGTCGGCAAGACCACGGTCGCCGCCGCCCTCGGGCTGCTGGCGGCTGAGCAGGGTATCCGGACCCTCGTCTGCGAGGTGGAGCCGAAGGGCGACCTTGCCTTCGCTTACGAGTGCGGTCCCACCCCCTTCGGCGGCCGCCCGGTGACGCGCAACCTGACGGCAATGTCGATGGACACCGAGGCCTCGCTTCGCGAGTACCTTCACCACGTCGCCAAGGTGCCCGTCATCGGGCGGATCGGCCCGGTGGCACGGGCCTTCGACTTCGTCGCCCTGGCCGCTCCCGGCATCCGGGAGATACTCACGATCGGCAAGCTCTGCTACGAGGTGCGGGAGAACCACTACGACCTCGTCGTCGTCGACGCCGCCGCCACGGGGCACGTCGTCGGCCAGCTGGCGGCCCCCACGGGCATCAACGAGCTCGTGCGCGTCGGGCTCGTCCGCAGCCAAACGGACTGGATGCTCGAGATCCTGCGGGATCCCCGCCAAACGGGGGTGGTGCTCGTCACGACGCCGGAGGAGATGCCGGTGGCGGAGGCGATCGACCTGGCGGGTCGCCTCACGCAGGACACGCCGGTGCACCTCGCCTGCGTGATCGCCAACCGGGTGCTGCCCGAGCTGTTCGGGCGGGCGGAGGAGAAGGTCTTCGAACGGCTGGAGTCCCCCCGCGGCGTCGGCTGGCTGGCGGGGCAGGAGCAGGCGACGCCGGAGGAGGTCGGTGCCGTCCTCGCCGTGGCCCGCCTCGCCGTCACGATCCGCCGTGACGGCTCCGCCCATCTCGAGCGGCTGCGCGAGGCCATCGCCGCCGACGTGCCGCTCCTCTATCTGCCCTACCTCTTCTCGAGGGCGCACGGCATGCGAGCCATCCGGCAGGTCGCCCAGTCCCTCGGCGAGGAGCTGTGATGGCGACGCCCGCCCACGCCGACACGGCGCCCGACCGCCAGCGCCTCGTCGAGCAGCTGATCGCGGCCAAGGAGGTCGTCGTCGCCTGCGGTCCGGGCGGCGTCGGCAAGACCACGACGGCGGCGGCCCTCGCCGCCACGGCGGCCGCTCGTATCGGCGGCCGCGTGCTCGTCGTGACCGTGGACCCGGCTCGCCGCCTGGCCGACGCCCTCGGGCTGCCCCGCCTCGGCAACGCCGCCACGGAGGTGCCCGAGTCGGCCTTCCGTGCCGCCGGCGTCACGCCGAAGGGCGAGCTGTACGCCGCCATGGTCGACATGTCCGAGTCCTGGGACGCCCTCGTCAATCGGCATGCCCCCGACGAGCGGACGGCTCGGCAGATTCTCGGCAACCCGCTGTACCAGAACATCACGCGGCGTTTCGCGCAGGGCCACGACTACATCGCCATGGAGCGCCTCTACGAGCTGCACGAGGAGGGCAACTACGACCTCCTCGTCGTCGACACGCCACCGTCGCGCAACGCCCTCGACCTCCTCGACGCCCCCTCCAGGATGACGGACTTCTTCTCGTCGCGGCTGCTCAGGTGGCTGACGGTGCCGTACCGCTCCCGCCTCGTCAACCTCGCCTCCCGCCCCTTCTACCAGGTGGCGGACCGGATACTCGGCAGCCAACTCCTGCAGGACCTGGCGGACTTCTTCATCCTGTTCCAGACGATGAGGGATGGTTTCGTGGCTCGCGCCGAGGCCGTGAACCGGCTGCTCTCCGACGTGCGCACGACGTTCCTCCTCGTCACGACGCTCGAAGCCGTCCCGGCGCGGGAAGCGCAGGAGATGGCACAGGCCCTGGCCGAGCGGAGGCTCCACCTTGGGTTGCTCGTCTGCAACAAGGTGCTCCCGCCGGAGCTGTCGGACTCGGCCGTGGCGCGTGTGGCCGACCACCTCGGCTCCGACGTCTCCGGGCTCTCGAGGAAGGTTCCCGCCGAGCTGAGGGGCGGCGAGACGCCCGAGGTGGTGGCTTCCGTCCTCGGCGAGGTGGCCGGCAGCTTCTCGAACTTCCGCCTCGTGGCGAACCGCGAGGCCGAGCTCCTGAGCGAGCTGGCAGTGGCCCACGACGTCGCCACCACGGTGGGCTACCAACCGGGCAACGTCAACGATCTCGGCGGCCTTCTCCGCATCGGGGCGCGCATCTGGGGCGATCCGCAGCCGGCGCTGGACGGCGGTGGTCCCGCCGCCGAGGCGGCCGGCGGCCGGTCGAGGGGGCGGCGGCCGGCGACGAGGCCGCGGGAGCGGAGCGCCGGGACCCGCCGCGGCCCGGCCGTGGCCTCCCGCAGCACTGACGACAACGAGACTCCCAAGGAGGACTGATGGACATCACCGATCCGGCCGTCGAGGCGTACGCCACCGAGCACTCGTCTGCCATCGTGGCCAACCTGCAGCAGGTGGCCGCCCGCACGGAGGCCGAGCACGCCGACGCCGGCATGATGATCGGGCGCCTGGAGGGTGCCTTCCTCGAGATGTTGGTCCACGCCGTGCAGGCTCGCAGCGTGCTCGAGATCGGGACGTTCACCGGCTATTCCGCCATCTCGATGGCGGCGGCGCTGCCGGCCGGCGGCCGTATCGTCACCTGCGAGGTCGACCCCGAGCACGCCGCCTACGCCCGGGACCACATCGAGGCGAGCGGGTACGCCGACCGCATCGAGTTGCGGGAAGGCCCGGCTCTCGAGACCGTGAACAGCCTCCCCGGCCCCTTCGACCTCGTCTTCATCGACGCCGACAAGTCCGGCTATGTCGCCTACTACGAGGCGGTCCTCGCCAAGCTCTCCCCCCACGGGCTCATCGCCGCCGACAACACGCTGCAGAGCGGCGACGTCCTCGACGCCGGCTCGACGGCGCCCGCCACCGTGGCGATCCGGGAGTTCAACGATCGCGTGCTCGCCGACGAGCGAGTGCGCTGCGTCCTCTTGCCCGTGCGCGACGGCGTCACCCTCATCCGGCAGGCCGGCGGCCTCGGCTGAGGCCGGACGTCCCGAGGCGCCACGCCCGCATGCTCGACTACCACGTGCACCTCTGGCCCCACCCGGAGGTGGCCGACGAGACCGACCTCACCGTCGAGCGCCTCGCCGCCTACTGCGAGCGGGCGACCGCCGCCGGCGTCACCGAGATCGCCCTCACGGAGCACTGCAACCGCTTCCGGCGCTTTCGCGAGCTCGTCGACGGTTTCTGGAAGTCCGAACCCGACGAGGATCTGCGCCGGTACATCGAGCACTACTTCGACCATCACGCCACGGCGGATCTCGATCGCTACGTCGAGACGGTCGTGGCCGCCAAAGACGCCGGCCTCCCCGTCGTGGCCGGGCTCGAGGTCGACTACTACCCAGGGCTCATGGACGGCGTCGGCCGTTTCCTCGACGGCTATCCCTTCGACGTCCTTCTCGGCTCCATCCACTGGCTGGGCACGTGGATGTTCGACATCTGCGACTCGCCGCTGCAGATGGCCGAGTGGGACCGGCGCGGGACGGATGGTGCCTGGCGGGCCTACGGCGAGGCGATCGAGGAGCTGGCCGCCACCCGCACCTGCGACGTGCTCGCCCATCCCGATCTCGTGAAGGTGACGGGCCGCACGCCCGACCCCGGCGTCGTCGCCGAGGTCGAGGAGCGCATCTGCGAGGCGGCGGTGTCGAGCGGAATGGCCGCCGAGCTCTCCTCCGCCGGCTTCCGCAAGCCGACCGGCTCCGCCTACCCATCGAGGACGCTCCTCGAGCGCTTCTTCCGACGTGGCGTCCCTCTCACGACGGCCTCCGATACCCACGGCCTCGGCCATGTGGCCGACCGGGCGCCCGACCTGCGCTCCTTGGCGGCCGCAGCCGGCTACTCGACGCTTCGCGCCTACAGGGGCCGTCGTGGTCTCGAGGTGCCCCTCGGCGACGTGCCGGGACCGCTCAGCCCGCACCGCGACGACGGACCCGCCGACCCGACGGATTCGAAGGGCGTGCCGTGACCTCGCCCCTCGAGCTCGCCTACCGAAACGCCGGCCTCGACCCCATGGCCCGGCGCCATCTCGAGCGCCTCATGGCGTCGTGGAGCCTCTTGGCCGACCTGTGTTTCTCGGACCTCCTCCTCTACGTACCTGCCGACCGCCTCGCCCCGGGGCGCTCCGGCGAGGGGAACACCCACTTCGTCGCGATCGGCCAGGTGCGCCCGACGACCAACCCGACGTTGTTCGAGATCGACCTCGTCGGCCAGGTCGTGACGGCGCGGCAGCTGCCGTCGGTGCTCGAGGCCGTCCGCACCGGCACCATCTCGCTCGGGGAGCAGCGAAGCGACATCGGGGAGGGCCACCAGCGCCTCGAATCCATCCCGGTTCGCTACTCCGGCCAGGTCATCGCCGTCATCTGCCGCGTGTGGTCGCCTCAGATCGCACGCCGGCGGGGCGCCCTCGAGCGCGTCTACCTCGACCTCTTCGACCGCCTGGCCGTCATGGTGGCGGAGGGCATCTTCCCCTTCGCCGACGACGACCTCCCCTTCGAGACGGCGCCCCGCGTGGGCGACGGCGTCATCGTCGTCGACGATCTGGCCCGCATCAGCTTCGCCTCGCCGAACGCCGTGAGCGCCCTGCACCGCATCGGCATCGTGAGCGCCATCCAGGGGACGACCCTCGGCGCCCTCGGGCTCGACACCTCCGTCGTGAGCGACTCGTTCGCCACCCGGCTCCCGGTCGTGGAGGAGATCGAGCGGCGGACCGATACGACGCTGCTCCTGCGCAGCATCCCCCTCCTGGCGAGCGGCGAGCTGACCGGGGCCCTCGTCCTCGTGCGCGACGTCACGGACGTTCGGCGCCGTGACCGGCTCCTGCTCACGAAGGATGCCACCATCCGCGAGGTCCACCACCGGGTGAAGAACAATCTCCAGACGATCTCGTCCCTGCTGCGGCTGCAGGCGCGGCGGATCGACGCCCCGGCCGGGCGGACGGCCCTCGCCGAGGCGGAGCGGCGCATCCGTGCCATCGCCGTCGTGCACGAGATCCTCTCGCGCGATGCCAGCGACCAGGTCCCCTTCGACGAGATCATCCACGCCCTCGTGCGCCTGGCGCAGGAGTCGAGCGAGGGCCCCCGGACGGTGGCGGTGCGCGTGGATGGCCACCTCGGGGACATCGTCGCCGAGATGGCGACACCGCTTGCCGTTGTGCTCGCCGAGCTGATCCAGAACGCCATCGAGCACGGCTTCGTCAAGGGAGGGTCTGCACCTCCCCGCATCGACCTGGCATTCGAGCACGCCGAGGGCCGCTACCTCGTCTCGGTGCGGGACAACGGGGTGGGGCTGCCGGCCGGCTTCGATATCGAGAAGACCCGCAGCCTCGGCCTCGCCATCGTCCGGGACCTCGTGCGCACGCAGCTCGACGGCACCATCACGATGGAGAGCGACGGCGGGGCCGTCGCCCGAGTGGACGTGCCGGCTCGGCGGGTCGAGCCGAGAGGGCCGCAGCTGCCACATCCGCGGACCTGACCTGTAGGAAACTTCCCCTGCAAGGCGGCGGCGCAGTCCGACGTCTCGGTAGTGATGGAGGTCGTCGGGACGGTCGCCGCCGAGGAGGTGGCAGGTCCGGGCGGGGTGAGCGAGTGGCTGATCCCGCTCTCAGGGTGGAACGCCCCGAGGGGGCACGGGGCCAAGGAGGCAGCGACGGCGTCGCCTGAGCTGGAGCAGGGTGCGCAACCGGTCTCGTTCGAGGCCTTCTACGTCGCGTCCTACGACAGCCTCGTCCGGCTCGCCTACGTCCTCACGAGCTCCCGCGAGGTCGCCGAGGACATCGTGCAGGACTCCTTCGTGCACCTTCACCACCACTACGCAGAGGTGCAGGCGCCCGACCGCTACGTCCGCCGCAGCGTCGTCAACGCCTCCCACTCGTACTTCCGCCGGACAGCCCGCGAGCGGGACAAGCGGCCGCTGCTCTACGTCGTGCCGGACGGGCAGGACATGCCGATGGCCGGCGGCGAGCTGGACGACGTCCTCATGTCGCTGCCCTACCGGCAGCGAGCGGCGGTCGTGCTGCGCTACTACTCGGGCCTCTCCGAGAACGAGATCGCCGGCGTGCTCGGTTGCCGCCCGGGGACGGTCGGCTCGCTCGTCCACCGCGGCCTGCAGCGCATGCGCAAGGTGCTGGAGCCATGAGCTTCGAGGACGGGCTCAGCCGGCAGCTGGCGGCGAAGGCGGCGAGCCTGCGCTCCACTCCTGACGTCGGCGACCTCTTCCAACGCATCAGCGTCCGACGCGGCCGCGCCCGGCGCCTGGAGCGGTTCTCCGTGGCTGCTGCCGTCGTCGTGCTGGCCGCCTCGCTCGGCGGGCTCGCGGGCGCCCTCCTCAACGTCCCGAGGGCGCCAGAGCGGAGCTCGGTGGCCTCCGGTGACCCGGCGGGCGGCGGCCCGAAGACGAAGCCGGCCCAGAGCGGGCACCCGACCACCTCGCCGTCGTTCCTCGGCCCGGTCGGCGCCGGCCCTCAGATCGTGATCCGCCGCCAGCTGTCCAGCGGGTTCAGCGTCCTCGCCACCGTGCAGCGCTTCCCGGCGCCGGTCGCCGTCACGAGCGAGTGGAGCGCCGCCTCCGAGTGCGCCACCGGCGAGATCGTGACGACGACGGTCGGCCAGGACGGCTCCTTTGCCGGCGGCGCCGCCGTGGCGCGCCTGCCCGTGCTCGCACCCGGCGGCCTTGAGATCCTCTCCTCCGGACTGCTACCCGTGGCCGGCGGTGGGCAGGAGTGGTGGGTGGCGGCCGCCGTTGGCTCTGACGTCTCCCGAGTGGCGGCCGAGAACGTCGGCGGGTCGGCCGTGACGGCCCTCCCCTCCTCGGGCATCGCCGTCGTCGCCGGACCGGTGACGGGCGCCGGCGGTGTCGCCGCCATGAGCGCCGTGGCGGAGACGTCGTCGGGGGCGGCCTCGCTCGGTTTCCTCCTCGGATCCGGCCCGAAGGCGGTCGGTGAGTCGGCCGCGACGACGGACGCTGCCGGATGCTCGATCTGGCGGATGCAGGCGGGCCCCGCCTCGGCCTCCTCGAGTGAGCCGGCCGATCCCGAGCTGGCGGCCGGCTCGATCATCGCCGCCTTCGCGCAGGCGGACGACGCCAACCCGTTGCTCGGTTTCGGCGCCAACCTGGCGGCGGTCGACGGTGGGGACCGGCTCAGCACGGCCACCGACACCTCGGTGCCCCCGAAGACGTCGCCCTCGGCCGGTGGCGGGGGAGCGGCCTCAGCGGGAGGCAGCAGCGGGGTCGTCGTGCGGGAGGTCTCGTTCAGCTCGGCGACGGAGGCGAGCGTCGTCTACTCCGTGGGCGACGGCGTCCTCTATGTCGGGCAGGCGGACCTCGGGCCGTCCGGCTCGTGGCGCGTGAGCCTCACGACGTTCTGTTCGAACCTGCGGGCCGGGGCCGTCGGCGGGGAGGTGCCGAACGGGGTGCTCACGGCCTGTGAAGCCTCCGGCTGAGTCTCAGGCGGAGACTCCCGCTGAGACTCAGGCGGTGCGGCGGCGCCTGGCGGCGAGCCACGCCTTTCGAAGCTTGCGACGCTCCTCCTCGGAGGTCCCACCCCAGACGCCCGACTCCTGGTTGGTGGCGAGGGCGAACTCGAGGCAGGCATCCCGCACTTCGCAGTCCACGCACACGGAGCGGGCGGCCTCGATCTGGTCGATTGCCTGCCCGGTCGAGCCAATGGGGAAGAAGAGGTCGGGGTCCGTGTCCCTGCAGGCCGCGCGATCACGCCATTCGTCGGAGTCCCACTCAATGGAGCGGGTCCAGGTGAGAGCCAATGTCGCCTCCTCTGATGACATCCCGAGAGGCCCCGTTCCGCCCTGTCTTGTGAAAGCAATCACAAGTAGTACCGTTCAGCGACCATCCAAGAGCGATGTCGCTGCGAGGGTGCGGGGCACACGGAGCCGCGAGCACAACAATAGGCGTGCCCGGACCCCGGCGCAAGCATGTGTTCACGAGCACACAGTCGAACTCCCTGCTCAGGCTATGAATTGACAGAAGAAAACTTGCCCGCCACCGCCGTCTATGCCCACCGAGGGTCGACCACCGAGACCACCCGCGAGAACACCCTCGACGCCTTCGCCCTGGCAGCGGCGCTCGATGCCGACGGCGTCGAGCTGGACGTCCGCCGGACGGCGGACGGGGCGCTCGTCGTGCTCCACGACAGCGACGTGCCAGGGGCGGGACCCGGGCCGCGTCCCGTGGCCCTCAGCCGGCGGGCTGACCTGCCGGCCTGGGTGCCCACGCTGGAGGAGGCGCTCGACGTCTGTGCCAAGGCAGGTCTCGAGGTCAACGTCGAGGTGAAGAGCGAGCGGGAGGGGCCATCGCACGACCCGGCCGAGCGCTGTGCCCGGGAGGCCGCCCTGCAGTGCGCGGCGGCGAGGCCCTCGCTCACCCGCCTCGTCGTCTCGTCCTTCTCGCCGGCGGCGCTGCGAGCCGCCCAGGAGGTCGCCCCCGAGCTCGACCTCGCCTGCCTCCTCGACGTCGTGGCGGAGTTGGGGGGACGGGCGTGGGAGGAGGGGGGCTTCGGGGGGATCGTCCTCGAGGGCGTCCACCCCTTCGTCGCCGCCGTGGACGCCGATTTCGTGCGGAGGGCGCATGACGCCGGCCTCGCCGTGCGTGTCTGGACCGTGGACGACCCCGGTCGCATCGCCGAGCTCGCCGGCGCCGGCGGCGGCGTCGACGCCGTCATCACGAACGACGTGGCCGCCGCGCGAGGGACCCTCCAGGAGCGCTGAGCAGGCAACTCCCCCGGAGCCAGGGCGCCGGTTGGTCAGGCGGGCCGTGGTTCGGGAACAATCGGTGCCATGAACGTCGCCGTCTGTGTCAAACAGATCCCCGACCCTGTCGAACCACAAGCGCTCGACCCGGCCACGCACACCCTCGTCAGGGAGGGCAAGCTCGTCATGGACGACTCCGACTCCTACGGGGTAGAGATGGCCCTCCAGCTGGTGGAGGCGAGCGGCGGAGGAGACGTCATCCTCGTCTCGATGGCGCCCAACAACGAGACGGGCGGCCTCCGCACGGCCCTTGCGATGGGGGCGGCCAGCGCCGTGCTCGTGAGCGACCCGGCCATCAAGGGGACGGACGCCCTCGGCACGGCCAAGGTGCTGGCGGCGGCCATCCGCACGCTCGATCCCGCTCCTGACCTCCTGCTCGCCGCCACGGAGTCGACCGACGGCTACACGGGCACCGTGCCCGTACAGGTCGCCGAGCTCCTCGGGTGGCCCTCCATCACCTTCGCCAAGCACGTCGAGGTCGCCGGCGGCACCGTCAGCGTCCAGCGCCAGACGGAGGCTGGATACGACGAGGTCACCTCGCCCCTCCCGGCCGTCGTGACGGTCACCGCCGGCGTCGTCGAGCCGCGCTACCCCTCGTTCAAGGGGATCATGGCCGCCCGCTCGAAGCCGGTCGCCGAGCACACGCTCGCCGGCCTTGGGGTGCCGGAGGCCGAGGTGGGTGTCGCCGGCGCCCGCCAGGAGGTCGTCTCTGTGCAAGCGGCCGAGGCCCGCTCCGCTGGTGAGATCGTCGTCGACGAGGGCGACGCCCACGAGCGCATCGTCGCCTTCCTCGAGCAGCTCAAGGTCCTCTAGGAGGAACGATGAACAGCATCTGGATACTCGCCGAGCAGAGCGACGGCACCCCCCTCGGGGTCGTCCTCGAGCTCGTGACGGCCGCTCGGTCCCTCTCCGGCGGCGCCCCCGTCGAGGCCTTCACGTGGGGGCCCGGCGCCGAGCAGGCGGCGGTCGTCCTCGGGCAGTACGGCGCCACCAAGGTCTATGACGCCGGCGACCTCGGCAGCTCACTGCCGGGACCCCGCATCGCCGCCGCCCTCGCCGCCCTCGCCGCCGCCGGCGGCGCCCCCGGGGCCATCTTCGTACCGGCCACCTACGACGGCCGCGACATCGCCGGGCGCCTCTCGGCCCGCATGGACCGGCCGGTGCTCACGAACATCGTCGGGCTTTCCGCCGGCGAGGGCGGCCTCGTCACCGAGCACGCCATCTTCGGCGGCAGCCAGGTGCTGACGGCTCGCTTCAGCGGCGATGGCCCCGGCATCTACGTGATCCGGGCGAAGTCGTTCGCGGCGGAGCCGGCCGAGGGCGCCGCCGCCCCCGAGGTCGTGGCCGTCGAGCTGCCCGAGACCGGGCAGACGGACGCCGCCAGGATCGGCGGGCGTCACGTGGAGGCGCAATCGGGCCCGAAGCTCGACGATGCCCCCGTCGTCGTCTCCGGCGGCCGCGGGCTCGGCGCGGCGGAGAACTACGCCTGGGTCGAGGAGCTCGCCGGCCTCCTGCACGGCGCCGCCGGCGCCTCCCGCGCCATCGTGGACGCCGGATGGGTCCCCTACTCCCATCAGGTCGGCCAGACGGGCAAGACGGTGAAGCCGACGGTGTACATCGCCGCCGGCATCTCCGGCGCCACCCAGCACATGGTGGGCATGAAGGGCGCCAAGAACATCATCGCCGTGAACAAGGACCAGGACGCCCCCATCTTCTCCATCGCCGACCTCGGTGTCGTCGGCGACGTGTCGAAGGTGCTCCCCAAGCTGATCGAGGCGATCAAGAGCCGCCAGTCCTAGAGAGCGGTCGGCCCGGGCGGCGGTGCCCGACTCGGGCGCAAGCGGTCGCGCGGCTCCGTCGTCTCTACCAACGTGATCCCGCTCGCCGGTTCGCGCCGATTGCCATGCCGCGCCTTGCAGGCCTAGGTAGGGTGCGGCGGGCGCCGCGCGCCGGCTGCGGCAACTAGAGGACCCCCATGCTGTTCCCGACCATCGACTTCGCCATCTTCTTCGGGATCGTCTTCGTCCTGAATTGGTTGCTCGCGCCATTTCCGCGGCGGTGGAAGGCCTTCATCATCCTTGCCAGCTATGTCTTCTACGCCTGGTGGGACTGGCGCTTCATCTTCCTCCTCGCCTTCTCGACGGCCGCCACGATTGCCGGGTCTCGCCTCATCCACCGCTCGCGCACGGACCGTGAGCGGAAGACGTGGCTCGTGCTCACGCTCTGCGTCGAGCTCGGCCTGCTCGGGTGGTTCAAGTACTACGGGTTCCTCTACAACAGCGTCGACAACGCCCTCCACCGCCTCGGGCTCGTCGGGCTGTCTGCCCCCATGGAGGTCATGCTGCCCGTCGGCATCTCCTTCTTCACCTTCATGGGGTTGTCGTACGTCATCGACATCTACCGGCGCGAGCTGCAGCCCGCCCCGTGGCTCGACGTCGCCGTCTTCGTCTGCTTCTTCCCCCACCTCGTGGCGGGCCCCATCGTCCGCGGCTCCGACCTCCTCCCGCAGATCGCCCGCGCCGACCGCCGGGACCCGCGGCGCATCGACCTCCCGAGGGCCTCGTATCTCATCTTCGCCGGGCTCTTCAAGAAAGTCGTGCTGTCGAGCTACATCTCGTCGGCCATCGTCGACCCCGTCTTCGCCAACCCGGGTCTCCATTCGGCGCCGGACGTGCTCTTCGCCGTCTGGGGCTATGCCGTGCAGATCTACTGCGACTTCAGCGGGTACACCGACATCGCCATCGGGTGCGCCCTCCTCCTCGGGTTCCGTTTCCCGGAGAACTTCAACGCCCCCTACACCGCCCGCTCGCTGCAGGACTTCTGGCGGCGCTGGCACATCACCTTGTCGCTCTGGCTGCGCGACTACCTCTACATCCCGCTCGGGGGCAACAAGGGAGGCCGCTGGCTCCTCTACCGCAACATCATGATCACCATGCTGCTCGGCGGCCTGTGGCACGGGGCCGCCTGGACCTTCGTCGCCTGGGGCGGCCTGCACGGCGTCGGCCAGTGCACGGGCCATTGGCGGCGCGCCCGGCGCGTGGCCAGCGGCCTGCCGGCGCAGAGCGACCACCCGCTTGCCGTTGCCTGGCAGCGTTTCTGGACCTTCCAGTACGTCTGTCTCGGGTGGGTGTTCTTCCGGGCGACCTCCTTCAGCAACGCCTTTGCCATGCTCGATCGCCTCGTCTCGGGCTGGACGACGACGACGAGCCTCGTCACCTTCCCCGTCGTGCTCACGGTCGTCGTCGGGATTGGCACGCAGTACGTGCCGGAGGGCTTCGCCGCCCGCGTGCAGGACGTCTTCGGCCGCTTGCGGCCCGCATTCCAAGGGGTGGCGCTCGCCGGAGTGCTGCTGGTCATCACTACGATGGGTCCGCCGGGAGTCGCGCCCTTCATCTACTTCAAGTTCTGACGCCGTGGCTCAACGATCGAGATGACTCCAGCTTCCCCGCCTCCTCCGCCGACCGAGCCGCCTTCGGGCACGGCGTCCCCGAACCGGCGGGGCCCCACGCCCCCACGGCGGGTCCCAGCGGGCGCCGCCAAGCGGCCGAAGCCGGCGGCGGCCGCCACGAACCGGACGGCAGGAGCTGCCGGCCCCGGCCCGGCCGCCTCCCCGCAGGCGAGGCGTCCCGTGAACGGGGCGCCGAAGGTGAAGGCGGCGGCACAAGGGCCCAGCGGCCTCCGCGGCAGCGGAACCTTCCCCCGCCCCCAGACCGTGCCGCCGGTCCGCGAGCGGCGGGGAGAGCAGCCCGCCTCGTCCGGCGCCGTCGTGGGCAAGGGCCGGAGGCTCATCGGATCGAGCGGGCGCTCGGCCTCCGCCGGCCGAATCATCGGGGTCGGCCTCCTCTGCTTCGCCGTCTGGCTGCTGCTCGACGCCAACCAGCTCTACCGGGAGGCCCAGAACGGCGACTCGGACGGCACCCGCCGCAACGTCGCCATGGACATCCTGCATCCCATCGCCGCCGTCGCCAACGCCCTCCACATCTCAGGCCTCGTGAACTGGGGTGACACGGTCCTCAACCGCAACGGCGGCGCCGGCGGCAACCAGTCCCTCCCCCTGCCCGTCATCACGACGCCGACGGTGCCGACGAGGAGCCTGCAGACCACCTTCCCCAACGGCGACCACTATCTGCCCCACGGGGCGCACGGCCATGGCCTCCCCCTCCCGCCGCCCCCGCCCGTCGGCCCGCCCCCGATCGTGCAGCCGACGCCCGGTCATCCGCTCACGGTCCTCGACATCGGGGACTCGATCGGGGACGACTTGGGTTTCGGGCTCGGGGATCTCTTCAGCGGGGACCACTCCGTGCACCTCGTGCAGGACGCCGTCGTCGACACCGGGCTCGTGCAGGAGGGCTACTACAACTGGCCCGGTCACCTGCAGCAGGAGCTGGACAGGAGCCGCCCCGGCGCCGTCATCATCATGATGGGGGCGAACGACGACCAGAACATCGCCGTCAACGGGCAGGTCTACACACCGCTCTCGAAGGGCTGGGTGACCGCCTACACGGCGCGGGTCGACCTCCTCATGGAGGAGTCGCTGGCGGCGGGTGCCCACGTCGTCTGGGTGGGCCTCCCCCCCATGGGGGGCGGCAACATCACGAATACCTTCGCCCGGGGCGTGAACGCCATCTTCGCCGCCCAGGCGAAGGCCCACGCCGGCGTCACCTACTTCTCGTCGTGGAACGTGCTCGGTGGGCCGAAGGGCCAGTTCGAGCTCTACCTGAAGATCAACGGACAGGAGGTCCCGGTGCGGGCGACCGACGGCGTGCACCTCGACCCGGCCGGCTGGGACCTGCTGGCCGACTCACTCACGAAACCGATGCAACAGGCCTGGGGCGTCAATCTCCACGTGCAGGGCTGACCGCTCGCTCCCGCGCCTGCTCGATCTCCAGCTCCGCCTCCGCCCGGCCCGTCCAGACGGCACCCTCGACGGACTTGCCCGGCTCCAGTTCCTTGTAGACCTCGAAGAAGTGCTGGATCTCGAGCCGGTCGAACTCGGGGAGGTGCCGGAGGTCCTGCAGGTGCTCGAGGCGGGGGTCGCCCGCCGGTACGGCGAGGATCTTGTCGTCGGGGCCTTTCTCGTCCGTCATGCGGAACATGCCGATGGCACGGGCCCGGATGACGCATCCCGGGAACGTCGGCTCCTCGACGAGGACGAGGGCGTCGAGCGGGTCACCGTCGAGGCCGAGCGTGCCGTCCACGAAGCCGTAGTCAGCCGGGTACCGAGTCGACGTGAAGAGCATGCGGTCGAGGTAGATGCGGCCGGACTGGTGGTCCATCTCGTACTTGTTGCGCTGGCCCTTCGGTATCTCGACGACCACCTCGAACTCCACGCCGTGCACGCTACCCCTCGCTACGGCGAGGATGCAGAGGCCGCCCGGCTCGCCTCCCGGAGGAGCTCGGCGAGGGGGCCGGCGACCCCGTTGGGCGCAGCGAGGAGCGTGGGCAGGTCCGGGTGTCCCCCGAGGAGCCCGTCGAGGGTGGCAAGGGTGCCGCCCGCCTCGCTCACGATGAGGGAGCCTGCGGCGAGGTCCCAGGGGGCCAGGCCGGCCTCGTAGAAGGCGTCGAGCCGCCCGGCGGACACCCAGCACAGGTCGAGGGCGGCGGAGCCGGCACGCCGGATGTCGCGCACGAACGGGAGCACGCCGGCGACGAGCAGCCCCTGCGCACGGCGCCGGTCGCTGTCGTAGGCGAAACCCGTCCCCACCAACGCCTCCGCCAGCTCCGGCCCCGGGCCGAGGTGCAGGCGGGCACCGTCTCGGAAGGCGCCGCCCCCTGCAAGGGCGCTGAAGGTCTCGCGCCGGGAGGGGTCGTGCACGGCGCCGACGAGCGAGCCGGTCTCCGAGCGGCAGGCGATGGAGACGGCGAAGACGGGAAAGCCGTAGACGAAGTTGATGGTGCCGTCGAGCGGGTCGACGACCCAGGTGAGGCCGCTCGTGCCGCCGGCCGCCCCGCTCTCCTCGGCCAGGACGGCATCGTGCGGGCGTGCGGCGCTCAGCCGCTGCAGGATGAGCCGCTCGCTCGCCCGGTCAGCCTCCGTCACGAGATCCGTGCGGGTGGACTTCGACGACACGCTCTCGGTGACGGCACGATCCGGGCCGGCGGCGGAGATGTGCTCGAGGAGGAGGCGGCCGGCTTCCTCGGCGACGGAGACGGCGAGGCGGCGGAGCTCGTCGAGATCCTCCGTGGCCCCCACGGGGTCGGCCGCCGTCACCGGCGCCGGGCGCTGCTCGCCGGCTGCGGGCGGCCCGGGGCGGCGTGCGACCTCGACAGCTGGGCGAGCCGGGCGACGAGCACTTCCATGACGAGCACGGGCGGCCACCCGAGGAGGCCACGCAGGTCGGCGTCGGCCTGGGCGATGACGTCGATGGCACGGGCGATGCGGTCGTGGCCGAGGCGCCGACCCTGCTCGAGCACCTTGCGGGCGGGGAAGGCGGACATCTTCAGGATCCCGGCCGCCTCGTCGGCCGAGCGCACCTCCGCCCCGTCGAGGCGGAGCATGGCTCCGTAGTGCCGGTGCAGCGTCGCCATGACGGCGAGAGGGTGGCGCCCGCCGGCGTCCATCATGCGGTGCAGCGCCGTGAGGGCGTCGGCGGTGTTGCCCCGATCCAGCGTGTCGGTCAGATCCCAGGGGGGCACGCTGCCGCTGTCGCCCAGGAAGGGGCTGAGGTCGGCGGCCGTGACCTTGCCACCTTCGCCGTAGGCCGACTCGAGCATCTCGAGGATGGAGTGGAGGCGGGCGACGTCCTCCCCGAGGTGGTCGGAGAGGAGGCGGGACGCCTCGGCGTCGAGATGGATGCCGGCCTGTCGGATGCGCGCCCCTACCCAGTCGCTGCGCTGTCGCCCCTGGCCGGCGGAGGCGTCGATCACCTCGCCCTTCGCTTTCACCGCCCGGCTGAGCGCCACCGGCACTCCGGAGCGGCCGGAGGAGCCTGCGACGAGGACGAGGATCGTGGACGGGGTGGGTTCCTTCACCGCAGCTGCCAATTGCGCTGCCTGGGCGGCATCGAGCCGCTCGGCGCCGCGCAGGACGACGATGCGCCGGTCGGCGAGGAAGGGAGGTGTCGACAGGGCCTCCAGCACGGGCGCCACGTCGAGGTCGTCGTCGCCGTCGCCGCCGTGCTCCTCCACAGGAACGAAGTCCTCGCCACAGAGCTGCCCGAGGAGGTCGCTGAGGGCCTCCGAGAGGAGGCTCGGATCCTCGCCCGTGACGAGGTACGAGGAGGCCGTCACTGGCCCGGGTCCCGGTCGCGGTCCCGGTCCGGGGGGCCGTCGCGGCCGGCCCCGCCACCGGCGCTCAGCACGGCGGCGATGACGTCGCGGACTTTGACCGTGGCGGCCACGTCGTGTGCCCGCACGACACGGCAGCCCCGGGTGATGCCGAGGGCGGCCGCAGCCAGGGAGGCGTCGCCCCGCTCCGTGATGTCGAGGCCGAGGATGTCGCCGAGGAAGCGCTTGTTGGAGGCGGAGAGGAGGAGCGGGTAGCCGAGGGCGGCGAGGCGGCCGGAGGCACGCAACAGCTCGAGCGACTGCGGCGCCGTCTTCCCGAGATCGAGGCCGGCGTCGAGGATGACCCGCTCGGCGGCGATGCCGGCCTCCTCGGCGCGGCGGGCACGCTCCAGCAGGAAGGTCGCTACATCGGTCACGAGGTCGTCGTACTGAGGATCCGGGTCGGGCAGGCGGGGTCGCAACCGGATGTGCGTGGCCACGACGCTGGCGCCGGCCGCCGCCGCCGCCGGAAGGTAGTCCTCGTCGGCGAAGCCGCTGATGTCGTTGCCGAGGACGGCCCCGAGGGCGAACGCCTCCCGTGCCACGGCCGCCCGCCAGGTGTCGACGGACACGAGCACATCGAAACGCCGCCTGATCTCCACGATCGCCGGCAACACGCGGTCCAGCTCCTCCGCCTCGCTCACCTCCGGCCCGGGACCCGCCTTCACCCCGCCGACGTCGATGACGTCGGCTCCCTCCCGGACGATCTCCTCGGCTCGGACGAGGAAACGGTCGAAGGCGTAATGCTCGCCCCGGTCGAAGAACGAGTCGGGCGTGCGGTTGCAGATACCCATCACGAGGGCGCGGGTGAAGATGTCGAAGACGCGCTCGCCGAGGGCCAACCGCGTGGCCGTCCGCGGCACGACCGCTCCCACGGGCGCCGTCAGAAGAGCTTGGAGGTGAGGGCGCGGCGGAACTGGGCGCGCCGAGGGTCGTCGAGGTCCATCGTCTCGATGAGATCGACGATCTCCTGGCGGGCACCGTCGTCGCCCGGGACCTTCGCGAGGAGCTCGTCGATCCGCTGCGAGACGTCGTCGGCCGACCAGGTGCCGTCTCCGTCGAGCTGGAGACGTGCCCGCGCTGCGATGCGGCGGGTCTCCGCCGTCTCCGGGATGCGCTCGAGGAAGGCGAGGGCCTCCGCCGGCTCGCCCCGTGCGAGGAGGAGATCGGCGAGGGCTTCGATCGCCCCGACGTGGGCGGGATCGAGCTCGAGCGCCTGCCGGAGGGAGGTCTCGTCGCCGGCCGCCACGAGCTGATCGACCTCGCTCGGCTCCGGGGCGAGGCGGGCGACGAACTCCTGCACGGCCCGCTCCGGCAGGGCACCCACGAACTGGTCGACGATCTTGCCGCCGGAGATGGCGAAGACGGCCGGGATCGACTGCACCTGGAAGGTGGAGGAGATGCGCGGGTTCTCGTCGACGTTGACCTTGGCGAGGGCGACGGAGCCGCCCGTCGCGTCGACGACCTTCTCGATGATGGGGCCGAGCGTCCGGCACGGTCCGCACCACGGTGCCCACAGGTCGATGACCACGGGCACGCTCATGGAGCGCTCGATCACCTCGGTCTGGAAGGTCGCATCGGTGACGTCGACGGCAGCCACGGACTGCACGCTACCGGCGAGGCTGTGTTGCCGGGACAGGTACGGCGGGACAGGTATGCCGGGACAGGTACGGCGAGACAGGTATGCCGGGACAGGTACGGCGAGACAGGCGTCAGGCGACGAAGTACTTGGCCTTCGGGTGGTGGCAGACGATGGCGAGCGTCGTCTGCTCGGGGTGCAGCTGGAAACCCTCGCTCACGGTGACCCCGATGCGGCCGGCCTCGAGGAGCTCCACCACCTTGGCGTTGTCCTCGAGATCCGGGCAGGCCGGGTAGCCGAAGGAGTAGCGGCCGCCACGGTGCTGCTGGCGGAAGAGGCCCGTCAGCGTGGGTGCGTCCTCGCTCGGCGAAGCCCCACTCCTCCCGGATTCGCCGGTGCCACAGCTCCGCCAGCGCCTCCGCCATCTCGACGGAGAGGCCGTGCAGGCTCACGTAGTCGAGGTAGCGGTTGGCGGCGAAGAGCTCGGCCGTCCGCTTGGAGGCGGCCGCCCCCATCGTGACGACGTGGAAGGCGGCGTAGTCCTTGTCCCCGGAGTCGACCGATCGGAAGAAGTCGGCGATGCAGAGGTAGGGCTCCTTCCGCTGGCGCGGGAAGTGGAAGCGTGCCCGTTCCGTCCTGCGGTCGTCGTCCGTATAGAGGACAAGATCGTTGCCGTCGGAGTTGGCCGGGAAGTACCCCCAGGCGACCGGCCGGCACGAGGGTGCCGTCGGCCTTGGCCTCGTCGAGGCGGGCGCGCAGCTCCGCCCGCACGCGCTCCTTGAAGTCGGCGTCCGACTCGCCCTCGACGGGCCGGTAGCCCCATTGGTTGCGGAAGAGCGCCGTCTCGTTCAGGTACGAGACGACGTCGTCGAGCGGGATGCCCTTGGCGAAGCGGCTGCCCAGGAAGGGCGGGCTGAAGATGGCGTTGTCCGTCTCCACCTCGGGCGAGCGCGCCGGCAGCGAGGCGGGATCGACCTGCGCCAGTACCTCGCTCTGGCGTGCTGGGAGCACCCGCCCCGACCGCTCGGTCCCGAAGCTGGGATCGTCGACGCCGCTCGTCTTGATCTCCATGAGCCGGTCGAGCACCCGGAGCCCTTCGAAGGCGTCCTTCCCGTAGAAGACCTTGCCCTCGTAGGTGTCCCGGAGATCCTTCTCGACGTAGCTGCGCGTGAGGGCGGCGCCGCCGAGGAGGATCGGTGTAGGAGGACTTGCGAAGGCGGTTGAGCTCCTCGAGGTTCTCCCGCATGATGAGCGTGGACTTCACGAGGAGGCCGCTCATGCCGATGGCGTCCGCTCCGATGTCGTCCGCCTTGGCGATCATCTCGGCGATGGGCACCTTGATGCCGAGGTTCGAGACCTCGTAGCCGTTGTTCGTGAGGATGATGTCGACGAGGTTCTTGCCGATGTCGTGGACGTCGCCCTTCACCGTCGCGAGGACGACGCGGCCGCGGCCGCCGGCGTCGACCTTCTCCATGTGCGGCTCGAGATGGGCGACGGCGGCCTTCATCGTCTCGGCCGACTGCAGCACGAAGGGCAGCTGCATCTGTCCGGACCCGAAGAGCTCGCCGACCGTGCGCATGCCGGCGAGCAGCATCTCGTTCACGATGGCGAGCGCCGGGTGGCCGCCATCGAGCGCCTCGTCGAGCTCCTCGGTGAGGCCGTTGCGGTCGCCGTCCACGATGCGCTGCTCGAGCCGCCGCTCGACCGGCCAGTCGCTGCGGTCCTCCCGCGAGGAGGCCACGGAGCCGCCTGCAGCCTCGTAGAAGGCGATCAGCTCGCCGAGGGGGTCGTAGCCCTCGCTTCGGCGGTCGTAGACGAGGTCGAGGCAGAGCTGGAGCTCCCGCTCGCCGATGCGGTTGAGGGGAAGGATCTTGCCGGCGTGGACGATGGCGGCGTCGAGGCCGGCTTGCGTGCACTCGTGCAGGAAGACGGAGTTGAGCACCTGGCGGGCGGCGGGCGCCAGGCCGAAGGAGACATTCGAGAGTCCGAGCACCGTATGCGTGCCCGGCAGCTCCGCCTTGATCCGCTTGATGGCCTCGATCGTCTCGATGCCGTCCCGCCGGGACTCCTCCATCCCTGTGGAAAGCGGCAGGGCGAGCGGGTCGAAGAGGAGATCTTCCGGGTGCAGCCCGTAACGCCCGACGGCGAGGTCGTGGATGGCTCGTGCCGCCCGCAGCTTCCAGTCGGCCGTGCGGGCCTGGCCGTCGGTGTCGATGCAGGTGCAGATGACGGCCGCCCCGTATTCCTTGGCGAGGCCGAGGATGCGGTCGAGCCGCGTACCGGCGGCGTCGCCGTCCTCGAGGTTGACGGAGTTGAGGATGGGGCGACCGCCGATCCAGCGCAGCGCCGCCTCGACGACGGGCGGCTCCGTCGTGTCGATGACGAGCGGGATGGTCGACTGGGCGGCGAAGCGCGAGGCCACCTCGGTCATGTCCTTCACCCCGTCGGCGCCCGTGTAGTCGACGCAGACGTCGATGAGGTGAGCGCCTTCACGCACCTGGTCCTTCGCCATGGCGACGGTCGTCTCCCAGTCGGCCGCCAGCATGGCCTCGCGGAAGCGCTTCGACCCGTTGGCGTTCGTGCGCTCGCCGATGACGAGGAAGGAGAGGTCCTGCTCGAAGGGCACCGAGGTGTAGAGGGAAGCGGCCCCGGGCTCGTGGACGGGGTGGCGCTGCGCAGGGACGAGATCCCGGCAGGCCGCTACGACCTCGACGAGGTGCTCGGGCGTCGTGCCGCAGCATCCGCCGATGACCGTGACGCCGAGCTCGGTCACGAACGAGCTGAGGTGGGTGGCGAGGGCGGCGGGGGAGAGGTCGTAGTGCATCTTGCCGTCCACGACGGAAGGGAGGCCGGCGTTCGGCAGTGCCGAGATGGGCGTGAGGGCGTGCTCGGAGAGGTGGTGGAGCGACTCGCGCATCTCGCTCGGGCCGGTGGCGCAGTTCATGCCGATGATGTCGGGGTCCATCGCCTCGAGTGCCGTGAGGGCGGCGCCGATCTCGGTGCCGAGCAGCATGCGCCCGGTCAGCTCGACCGTCACCTGCACTTGGAGCGGCACCGTCCTGCCGGCATGCGCCATGGCCCGGCGGCACGCCTGGATGGCGGCCTTCGCCTGCAAGGTGTCGTAGGAGGTCTCGACGACGAGGAGGTCGACACCGCCCGCCAGGAGCCCTCGGGCGAGGACCTCGTAGGCGTCCCGCACGTCGTTGAAGCTGATCTGCCCGAGCGTGGGGAGCTTCGTGCCCGGCCCGAGCGACCCGGCGACGAAACGGGGCCGTTCCGCCGTGCTGAACCCCCGCGTCACCTCGACGGCGAGCTCCGCCGATCGCCGGGCGATCTCCTCGGTCCGGTCGGCCAGGCGGTACTCGGCGAGCACATAGGGCAGCGCCCCGAAGGAGTTCGTCTCGATGACGTCGACGCCGACCTCGAGGAAGGAGCGGTGGAGCTCACGCACGACCTCGGGACGGGACAGGCAGAGGTACTCGTTGCAGCCCTCGTAGAGATCGCCCCCGAAGTCGTCGGCGGACAGCTCGCGGCGCTGGAGGTTCGTGCCGGTGGCGCCGTCGAAGATGATCACGCGCTCGCGCGCCAGCTCCAGGTAGGAAGAAGAAGACACCTTCCGGCCAATCCTACTGGCCGGAAGCGCTCTCTCAGGGCCTCATGCCTCGTCGGGAGTCACCAGGCGGGTGAGGAGACGGCCCTCGGACCGGGCGGCGACGTCGGCGCCGCCGCCGGCCGAACTGCCAGTCCCGCCGGCGGCTCCATTGGCGGCTCCGGAGCCTGCCGGGAGCAGGCGCTCGGCGGAGGGGTGGGCGAGGCGTGCCGCCCGCCGCCGTGCCTGTTCCAGCGCCGCCCAGTCTGCGCACTGGCTGGCGAGGATCTGGTCGAAGCCCCAGCGCACGAGCTGCTGTTCGGCGGCGGAGCGGTCCTCCCCGAAGTCGAGGAGGCTGAGGGCGAGACGGCAGCCGTGCCGCCGCATCCGCTCGCTCACGGTGTCCGGGCGGACAGCCGTCTCCCTGGCGTGGCGATCCTGCAGCGAAGCCGGCAGCCGCCGGAGGTGGCGTCCCGAGAGGGGCGGGAGCCGCCGCCGGACGGCGAGGCCGCGCTCGAGCCGGTGCGCCATCTCGAAGTCGACGCAGCGCTTGACCGTGCGGGCGAAGGGGGCGTTGGCGCCGAAGCGCTCGCCGAGCCCGAGCGAGCGGGCGAGGTCCTCGAGGTCCACCTCGGCGCCGGCCGGCATCTCGTCCAGCCGGCTGGCGAAGCGTCGGAGCAGCCAGGTCGTGGAAGGCCCGAGGACGGGTAGCCAGTACGTCTCGACGTAGGCGGAGCGAGGATCGTGGCCGACCTCGTCGACGACGGGGTCGAGCCAGGGCTCGATCCAGAGCGTGGCGTCGCCGGGGGTGGCCGTGCCGGCGAGGGGGTACACCGAGGTCATGTCGCCTCCAGGGGGTGAGGTGTGGTGTGAATACCTTTTCATATGATCTCATGTGGTTTCAAGTGGCAATCCCGGGCGGGCAGGGGAGGGGGAATGTTGAGTGAACGGGTAGGGTTTCTTGTGGAGTAGGGGTCTCACGGAACGAGAGGAGCGACTCCCAGGTGGCGTCCTTCAGAGACATGTTGAGCGAGGTCAAGCGGTCGATCCGGGAGGTCGACCCGGCGGGCGCCGACGAGGCGCGTGACGGCGCCGTCTTCCTCGACGTCCGGGAGGCCGACGAGTTCGCCCAAGGCGCCATCCCGGGCGCCCTCCACATCCCCCGGGGCTACGTCGAGCTGCAGATCGAGGGGCGTGTCCCGGACAAGTCGCAGCCGATCGTCGTCTACTGCGCCGGCGGGACCCGCTCGGCCCTTGCCGCCAAGGCGCTCGGCGAGCTCGGCTACAGCGACGTCGTGTCCATGGCGGGCGGTTTCAACAAGTGGAAGGACGAAGGCCGGGACTGGATCACGCCGCGGACCCTCGACGCCGACCAGCGCAACCGATACCAGCGGCACCTACTCCTGCCCGAGGTGGGGGAGGCTGGGCAGCAGCGCCTCCTCGAGTCGAAGGTCCTGCTCCTCGGTGCTGGTGGGCTGGGCTCGCCGGCCGCTCTCTACCTGGCGGCGGCGGGCGTCGGCACCCTCGGCATCATCGACATGGATGTCGTGGACGCCTCCAACCTGCAGCGGCAGATCCTGCACAACCTCGACCGGGTGGGCGATCGCAAGGTCGACTCGGCCAAGAAGACGCTCACCGCCATGAACCCCGACGTGACCGTCGTCACCTACGACACGAGGCTCGGGGCCGACAACGTCGAGTCGATCCTCGACGGTTACGACGTCATCGTCGACGGCACGGACAACTTCCCGACCCGGTATCTCGTGAACGACGCCTCCTTGCTCAAGCGGATCCCGGTCGTGCACGGGTCGATCTTCCGTTTCGAGGGACAGGTCACGGTCTTCAAGCCGTACGACGGGCCGTGCTACCGCTGCCTCGTGCCGGAGCCGCCGCCCCCGGAGCTGGCGCCGTCGTGCGCCGAGGCCGGCGTGCTCGGTGTCCTGCCCGGGATCATCGGGTCGATGCAGGCCATGGAGACGATCAAGCTGCTGCTCGGTCTGGGCGACCCGCTCGTCGGTCGCCTGCTCGCCTACGACGCCCTCGAGGCGTCGTTCCGCACCTTCCGCGTGCGCCGGGACCCGACGTGCCCGGCGTGCGGTGAGGATGCGGGCCCGATAATGATCGCCGAGTACGACGATCTCTGCATGCCGCACCCCGTGGTGGCGCCGGCGTCGTAGGGCGGCCGGGGGTCGGTCCGCCCCGCCCGGGGTGACAGCGGGCAGCGGGCTCCTTACGCTGGACGCATGCCGCCGACGACGCCAGAGGGCCGTGAGGAGCCGGAGCGGCGCACCGACTCCGGCATCGAGATCCGCCCGCTCTACGATGCCGCCGACCTCGCCGGCTTCGACCCGGAGACCCAGCTCGGCGAACCCGGGAGCTTCCCCTACACCCGCGGCGTGCAGCGCGACATGTACCGCGGGCGCCTCTGGACGATGCGCCAGTACGCCGGCTTCGGCACGGCGGAGGAGACGAACGAGCGCTTGAAGTTCCTGCTCGGCGCCGGCCAGACGGGCCTCTCCTGCGCCTTCGACCTCCCGACGCAGATGGGCCTCGACTCCGACCACCCCCGGGCGGAGGGGGAGGTCGGCAAGGTCGGCGTCGCCATCGACTCCCTCGACGACATGCGGACGCTGCTCGCCGGCCTCCCACTCGGCAAGGTCTCGACGTCCATGACGATCAACGCAACGGCGGCCATCCTCCTCCTGCTCTACGAGCTCGTCGCCGAGGAGCAGGGCGTCGGGCCCGACGAGATCGGGGGCACCATCCAGAACGACATCCTGAAGGAGTACGTCGCCCGCGGCACCTACATCTACCCGCCGAGGCCCTCCATGCGCCTCGTCACGGACACCTTCGCCTACTGCGCCGAGCACATCCCCGACTGGAACACCATCTCGATCTCCGGCTACCACATCCGCGAGGCCGGCTCGACGGCCGCCCAGGAGCTCGCCTTCACGCTCGCCGACGGCATCGCCTACGTGGAGGCGGCCATCGACGCCGGGCTCGAGGTGGACGACTTCGCCGGCCGCCTCAGCTTCTTCTTCAACGCCCACAACAACCTCTTCGAGGAGGTGGCGAAGTTCCGCGCCGCCCGGCGCCTGTGGGCTCGCATCATGCGGGACCGTTTCGGGGCGACGAACGAGCGGTCGATGCGGCTGCGCTTCCACTCGCAGACGGGCGGCTCGACCCTCACGGCCCAGCAGCCGGAGATCAACATCGTGCGCGTCGCCGTGCAGGCGCTCGCCGCCGTTCTCGGCGGCACCCAGTCGCTCCACACGAACAGCTTCGACGAGGCCCTCGGCCTCCCGACCGAGGCGGCCGCCAAGCTCGCGCTTCGCACCCAGCAGGTCCTCGCCTACGAGTCGGGGGTCACCGACACGGTCGACCCGCTCGCCGGCTCCTACTACGTCGAGCACCTCACCGACGAGCTGGAACGTCTCGCCACCGGCTACATCGACCGGATCGACGAGTTGGGGGGCGCCGTCGCCGCCATCGAGGCGGGCTACCTGCAGGACGAGATCGAGCAGGCCGCCTACGAGTTCGCCAAGCGCGTCGACTCGACGGAGGCGATCGTCGTGGGCGTGAACCGTTTCGCCGAGGCCGGCGGAGCCGAGCCGGACGTCTTCCCGATCGACCCGGCCCTGCAGGCGGCGCAGATCGAGCGCGTGCGGGCCGTGCGGGCCCGCCGCCACCAGGAGGAGGTCGACCGCCGTCTCGAGGAGGTGGCCGCTGCAGCTCGCGGCACGCAGAACCTCCTCGTGCCGATGCGCGCCGCCCTCAAGGCCGAGGCGACCCTCGGCGAGGTGTCCGACGTCCTCCGAGCGGCCTTCGGCGTCTACCAGCCCGGTCGGTGACCCGGTCGGTGACCCGCTCGGTGACCCGCTCGGTGACCTCCCCGTGAGCGAGGGGCCGGCCGAGTCGAGGCTGGGGGCCCGCCTCATCGTGCAGGACAATGCGGGACTCGTCCTCCTGTTCGAGGGCTGTGACCCGGGCAGGCCGGACGTGCGCTTCTGGGTGACCCCGGGCGGCGGCGTCGACGCGGGCGAGACCTACGAGGAGGCGGCCGCCCGAGAGCTGTCGGAGGAGGCGGGTTTCGAGCTCGTGCGTGCCGGAGACGTCGTGCGGGAGGAGGAGGTCGAGTTCGTCTTCGAGGGCGTCCGTTACCGGCAGCGGCAGCGCTACTTCGCCGTCCGCGTCGCCATGAGCGGGGCCGAGAGCGACCTCGACTCCACGGGATGGACCGACTTCGAGCGGCGGTCGATCAGTGGCTATCGCTGGTGGAGTCTCGATGAGCTCGGGGCCACCATGGAGTCCGTCTACCCGAGGGATCTCGGTGCCCTCGTCCGCTCCGTCGTTGCGTGGGGGGAGGCGCGGCCTCAGCCGTCGTGACGGTATGCGGCGGCCGTCAGGCGCTCGCGCTCGACGGCGCTCGAAGCGAGGTCGATGACGGTCCAGGCCATGGCGGTGGCGCCGTCGACGACGGCCTGGTCGGCTTTCGGCCCGCCGGCGGCCGCCGTGAACTCGGGCTGGTGGTTCACGGCCGGCAGGCAGTCGAGCCCGAGCATGGGGTGGATCGACGGGATGCGGAGCGAGACGTTCGCCATGTCGGTCGAGGCGCTGAGGGTGGGCTGACCCGGTGGCGGGAAGACCCGCCCGAGCGAGGCGGCATTCTCGCGGTAGAGGCCCGCCATCGCCTCGTCGGTGTGGAACTCCGAGTACGTCGGCCCCCCGTTCAGCACCTCCAGCGTGGCGCCCGTGGCGAGCGCTCCCGCCTCGAAGCACCGCCGCACTCTCGGCGCCCACGTCTCGAGCGTCTTCAGCGTGCGTGCTCGCACGTAGTACTTCGCCTCCGTGTGGGCCGGCACGATGTTGGGCGCCGCCCCGCCGAGGGTGACGATCCCGTGCACCTGGTCGAACGGTTCGGCATGCTGCCGCAGGAGGCCGATGGCCACCTGGGCCACCGTGAGGGCATCGGCGGCGTTGATGCCCCGCTCCGGGAAGGCGGAAGCATGCGCCTCCTTGCCCCGGTAGACGACGTCGAAGTGCTCGACGGCGAGGCACGGCATGCGGTCGAGCTCGCTCGGCGCCGGGTGGACCATCATGGCGGCGTTCACGCCGTCGAAACCCCCCCGCTCCATCATCAACACCTTCCCGCCCCCGCCCTCTTCAGCGGGCGTGCCGAGGACCCTGACGGTGATCCCCAGATCGTCGGCCAGGGAGGCGAGCGCCCGCCCGGCCCCGATGGCGGCCGAGGCGATGACGTTGTGTCCGCAGGCATGCCCGACGGCAGGCAGTGCGTCGTACTCGGCACAGATGGCGAGCACGAAGGGGCCCGATCCCGCCGTTGCCACGAAGGCCGTCGGAAGGTCGCAGATGCCCATCTCGACGGCGAGCCCGCCCTCCGCCAGCAGCTCGGCGCACCAGGCGGAGGCGCTTTCCTCCTCGAAACCCAACTCTGGCTTCCCATGAATCCGATGCGACAGCCCGACGAGCGCCTCGCGGTCCTGGCGCACGGCGACGGACGCACGCTCCTTCATGTCGGTCACGGACTCGCTCATGCGATCACCGCCACGACGTCGCCGGCGCCGAGGGCATCGCCGACGGCCACCTTCAGCTCTTTCACGGTGCCTCCTCGATCCGTGTTGATCGGGTTCTCCATCTTCATGGCCTCGAGAACACAGATGGTCTGACCAGCTTCCACGGTGTCTCCTTCACTCACGAGTACTTTCACGATGGTGCCCTGCATCGGGACGGTGACACGCCCGTCCCCGCCGGCCACGACCCCGCTCGACGACCGCGGCCGCGGCGCCCTCCCGGTTCCCGAGCCCCCGCCGGCGGGCGGCCGGGCGGCCACGTCGGGCACCCAGAGCTTCACGCGGTAGCGGCGACCGTCCACCTCGGCGTCGACCTCGCGGAGGACCCGCCGCTCTGCGGCGCCGCTCTCGTCGGCGCCGGCGCCGGGCGTCGCAGCGGGTGTTGCCGTCGAGACATCGAGCCGCTCCTCCACCCATCGCGTCGAATGCAGGGCGGCGGCGAAGTCGGGATGGGCGAGGATCGCCTGGTGGGCGGGGATGGTCGTTGCGATGCCTTCGACGACGGTCTCGGAGAGGGCTCGCAGCATGCGCCGCCGTGCCGTCTCGCGGTCGGGTCCCCAGACGATGACTTTGGCGACGAGGTTGTCATAGAACTGGCTGACGGCGTCGCCCGAGTCGTAGCCCGCGTCTGTGCGCACGCCGAAGCCGCCGGGCGGCCGGAAGCGCGAGATGCGACCGGGGCTCGGCAGGAAGCGCCCGCCGGCAGGATCCTCGGCGTTCAGGCGGCACTCGATGGCGTGCCCGTCCCACCGCGACTCGACCTCCTCCTGCGAGAGGCCGATGGGCTCGCCCGCCGCCACCCGCAGCTGCAGCTCCACGAGGTCGAGCCGGGTCACGAGCTCGGTGACGGGGTGCTCGACCTGGAGGCGGGTGTTCATCTCGAGGAAGTAGAAGGCGCCCGACTCGTAGAGGAACTCGACGGTGCCGGCTCCCTCGTACGAGCAGGCCTTGCAGATGCGGACGGCCGCCTCCCCCATGGCGCTGCGCACCTCGGCCGGGAAGTCCGGGGCGGGCGACTCCTCGACGAGCTTCTGGTGGCGCCGCTGCAAGGAGCAGTCACGCTCGCCGAGCCAGAGCGCCGTGCCCTGCCGGTCGGCGAAGACCTGCATCTCGATGTGGCGCGGCCAGCTCAGGTAGCGCTCGAGGTACACCTCGGGACGGCCGAAGTAGGCGGCCGCCTCGCGCTGGGCGGACTCCATCGCCTCGGCGGCCTCCTCCGGGCCGTTGACGACCTTCATGCCGCGGCCGCCGCCGCCGAAGGCCGCCTTGATCGCCACGGGCCAGCCGTGTTCCTCCCCGAAGGCGACGACTTCGGCGGCATCGGTGAGTGGCTCGCTGCGACCGGGTACGCCGGCGACGCCGGCGCGCTCGGCGGCGATCCTCGAGGAGATCTTGTCGCCCATGATCTCGATGGCCTCGGGGGGAGGGCCGATGAAGGCGACGTCGGCGTCGGCGACGGCACGGGCGAAGTCGGCGTTCTCGGAGAAGAAGCCGTAGCCGGGATGCACGGCGTCGGCCCCGCTGCGCTGGATGGCGGCGATGATGGCGTCGGTGTTGAGATAGCTCTCGGCCGCCGTCTGGCCGCCGAGGGCGTAGGCCTCGTCGGCGAGCCGGACGTGGAGGGCGTCGCGGTCGAGGTCGGAGTAGACGGCCACCGTGGCGATGCCGAGCTCGCGGCACGTCCGGATGACGCGTACGGCGATCTCGCCCCGGTTGGCGATCAGCACCCTCTCGAACACGCTGCCCCTTCCTCGACGCCTAAGGTCGCCTGCCGGTGCCCGACGATCCGATGACGGAGCCCGCTGGCCGGCAGGGCTCAGCCGAGCAGGCTAACCGCCCCGGGCCAGAGTCTCCCTTCGTCGCGCCCGTCCGCCTCGACGTCGTCGACTCCACGAACCGATACCTGGCGGAGCTGGCGAGCGCCGGCGCCCCGGAGGGCACCTCCGTGCTCGCCGAGGCCCAGTCGGCCGGCCGCGGGAGGCTCGGCCGGCGCTGGATCGACGTCCCGGGTGGATCCGTGCTGTGCTCGGTGCTCTTCCGGCCGCCCATGCCCGTCGAGCGCTGGCACCTCTGCTCCGTCCTCGTCATGCTGGCCGCCCGCCGGGCCTGTGCCGACGTGGCCGGAGTCGAGCTGTCCTGCAAGTGGCCGAACGACCTCCTCGCCACTGAGAAGTCTCCGGCCGCCGAGAAGTTTCCGGCCGCTGGTAAAAAGGTGGCCGGCCTGCTCGCCGAGTTGGTGGCCGTCCCGTCGGGCGAGGCACCGGGCGCCCTCGTCGTCGGCATCGGCGTCAACTGCAACTGGCCGGCCGTCTGGCCGCCGGGCCCGGACGCCACCGACTCGGACGGAGCCCAGTTGCACCGGGCGACGTCGCTCGACCGCCTGGCGGGCCGGCCAGTCGACCGCGATGCGGTCGCTGCTGCCTTGCTCGCCGGCGTGGCCGACCGTTATTCGGAGCTGCGAGCGGGACCGGAGGCCGAGCGGCGGCTCATGGCCGACTACCGCCGCCACCTCTCGACGATCGGCCGCCTCGTCCGCATCGACCTCGGGACGGAGTCCGTCACCGGCACGGCCCTCGACCTCGACGACGACGGCCATCTCCTCGTCGACGTGGGTGCCTGTCTCCGCATCGTCGCCGCCGGCGACGTGGTGCACCTCCGCTGACGACCCCTCCTGGGGCGAGCCGAGCGGGTTGCCGCCGGGCAAAGGCGGCCCGGTAGCCTTCGAGGCCATGCGACTCCTGATCACGGGCGGCGCCGGCTTCATCGGCTCCAACTTCGTCCGTTTCTGGGCGAGGCGTCACCCCGATGACCACCTCGTCGTGCTCGATGCCCTCACCTACGCCGGCAACCGGGACAATCTCGCCGACCTCGAAGCCTCCGGCGGGCGTCGTCTTCGTGCAGGCTGACATCGGGGATCAGGCGACCGTGGCGGCCACGGTGACGGCGAACCGCATCGACACCATCGTCAACTTCGCCGCCGAGTCGCACAACAGCCTGGCGGTGCTGGATCCGGGGCGTTTCTTCCAGACCAACGTCATGGGGACGCTCGCCCTCTGCGAGGTCGCCCGGCGACTCGAGGTCGACCGGCTGCACCACATCTCGACCTGCGAGGTGTACGGAGATCTCGCCCTCGACTCCGACGAGGCCTTCACGGAGGACTCCCCGTACCGGCCCCGCACCCCCTACAACGCCTCGAAGGCAGCCGCCGACCACGTCGTGCGCTGCTACGGGGAGACCTTCGGGCTCCGGGCGACGATCACGAATTGCTGCAACAACTACGGCCCGTACCAGTTCCCGGAGAAGGTGATCCCGCTCTTCGCCACGAGGGCGCTGCGGGGCGAACCGCTGCCGCTCTACGCCTCCACGAAGAACCGGCGGGAGTGGCTGCACGTCGACGACCACTGCAGCGCCGTCGAAGCCGTGCTGGAGAACGGCCGTATCGGCGAGACCTATCTCGTCGGCTCGGGCAGGGAGGCGAGCATCGAGGAGATCGCCGACCTCGTGCTGCGCTCGACCGGGCAGAGCGATTCCCTGAAGACGATCGTTCCCGACCGCCCCGGGCACGACCGGCGCTACCTGCTCGACTCGACGAAGATCCGCACCGAGCTCGGCTGGGAGCCGGAGGTGGCCTTCGACGCCGGCATCGCGGGAACCATCGCCTGGTACCGGGACAACCCACAGTGGTGGGGGCCGCTCATCGGCCGCTCCCCGGTCGTGGAGGGCGCCTGGGGGCAGGCTGCGACGGGCCGGCCCGACACGTCTCCCGGCGCCGGGCCGGCGCCGGGCGGCTGAGCCCGCCTTGCGCATCCTCGTCACCGGCGCCAACGGCCAAGTCGGCTCCGAGGTCGTGGCGGAGCTGGAGCGCCGCGCCGCCGAACGACACCACGGGGCGCCCTTCCACATCGCCGCCACGACCCGGGCCGAACTCGACGTGAGCTCTCGCGACTCCGTGCTCGCCGCCGTGGCGAGCGCCGAGCCGCACGTCATCGTCCACGCCGCCGCCTGGACGGCCGTGGACGGCTGCGAAGGCGACCCCGAGGCCGCCTTTCACGTCAACGGGCTCGGCACCCGCCACGTCGCCGAGGCGGCCCGCCTCGTCGGCGCCCACGTCTGCTACCTCTCGACCGACTACGTCTTCGACGGCACCTCGGACCGGCCGTACCACGAGTGGGACGAGGCGAACCCGCTCTCGGTCTACGGGCGCTCCAAGCTCGCCGGCGAGCGGGAGCTCGCTCGCCGGCGCCACCATCGTGCGGACCGCCTGGGTGATCGGGCGCAACGGGGCGAACATGGCCAAGACCGTGCTGCGCCTGGCCGCAGGAGAGGGGCCGCTTCGATTCGTCGACGACCAGCGCGGATCGCCCACGCTCGCCGCCGACCTCGCCGGCAAGGTCGTCGACCTCGCGCTCAGCCGACGGCCCGGTCTCTTCCACGTGACGAACCAGGGCAGCACGACGTGGTACGGCTTCGCCCGCGAGGTCCTCCGCCTCGCCGGCGACGACCCGGGCCGGGTGGAGCCCATCGCCACGAGAGAGCTCGATCCGCCCCGGCCGGCGCCACGTCCGGCCAACTCCGTGCTCGACAATGCCGCCCTGCGCCTGAACGGCGAGCCGCTCCTGCCCGACTGGGCAGGACGCCCTCGAGCGCCTCGTGAAGATCCTCCGTGGCTGAGACCCGACTGCCGCCTCGCGACGGCTGCCGTCGTCGTCAACTACAACGCCGGCCGGGCGCTCCTCGATTGCGTCGCCAGCCTCGAAGCCGAGCCCGTCGACGACATCGTCGTCGTCGACAACGGCTCGGGCGACGGGTCGATGGCGGCGCTCGCCGCCGCCTGTCCGGCGGTGCGCCCCATCCTCGCCGGGCGCAACCTCGGTTACGGAGCCGCCGCCAACCTCGGTGCCCGCAGCACGAGTGCCGAGTACGTCATCGTCTGCAACCCGGACCTCGTCGCCAAGCCGGGGGCGGTGAAGACCCTCGCCGCCGTGCTCGACGACCGCTCGGACGTCGCCGTCGCCGGTCCGATGCTGCGCGAGGAGTCGGGCGTCGTCTACCCGTCCGGCCGTGACTTCCCCGGCATGGCGGAGGCGATCGGGCACGGCTTCGTCGGGATCTTCTGGGGCGGCAACCCGTGGACCCGCCGCTACCGCCGCGTCGGGCAGGAGCAGCACCGGGCGCGGGAGGCCGACTGGGTGTCCGGGGCGTTCTTCCTGGCCCGGAGGCGGGCCCTCGAGGAGGTGGGGGGTTTCGACGAGCGGTACTTCATGTATGTGGAGGACGTCGACCTCTGCTGGCGACTCCACCGGGCCGGCTGGGCGGTGCAGTACGAACCGGCCGCCGAGGTGGTGCACGAGCAGGGCCGCTCCACCTCCCAGCACCCCTACCGCATGCTGCTCGCCCACCATCGCTCGATGTGGCGGTTCGCCACCGAGACGACGGACGGGGCCGAGCGGGCGCTGCTCCCGCTCGTTGCCGCCGGGCTCGTCGTCCGGCTCGGCCTCGCCTGGGGAGAGCACCTCGTGGGAGCCCGATCCAGGCTCCGTTCCCGTCGGGACTAAGGTGGCAGGCCGTGCCCGGTGAGAATTTCAGCCGAAGGGTGGCGCGCGCCGCCGCGTCCGGCGGAGGCCGCACGTACCGAGCCCAGACGCCCTTCAGCTGGTACCTCGTGCTGATGGCGATCTGCCTGATCGGAGTGTTCGTCGTCGGCTACAGCCGCTATGAGCTGGTGCACCCCGTTGCCGCCCCCGTGAAGCCGTCCGTGCCGCCGACGGCCGCCGACGAGTGGGAATCCGCCGTCGCCGTGGACATCTGCGGCACCTTCCAGCCCTCGACACTCCCCGTCGACGATCTCGCCACGAACCCGCTCGCTGCCATCGGCAACGACGTCGTGAAGATCGAGCCGAGCCTGTCGGCCGATGCGGCCGTCTACGAGGGGAGCGGTGCGAACCTCGGAGCCTTCCTGGCGATCGAGGGGGCCAGCATCTCCCCGCTCATCCTGCAGTTCCCGGGCAAGCAGGTGCCGGTCACGACGACCACGACGACGGTGGCGAAGGGGAAGTCGTCGACGACCACGACGTCGTCCTCCACGACGACGTCGTCCTCCACGACCTCCACCACCTCGGCCGCCTCGAAATCGAAGAAGAAGAGCAAGGCCACGACGACGACGGCGAGCACGTCGAGCACCACCACGACGACGACCATCCCGACGAAGGAGGGCCCTCCCCGCGTCTACAAGGAGGGTGTCACGAAGTGCGGCTCCACCCCGGGGGAAATCGCCGTCGAGACGTGGCCGACGCCCACCTCGACGAAGGGCACGGCCGTCCCGGTCTCGAAGGCCGCCACCCTCAAGTTCAAGAACGGCGAGCTCGTCACGATCGCCTTCCTCCCGAAGGGCACGGTCGTGCCGCGGCCGCCGGCGGCCGCCCGCCAGGCCGTCGAGACGTTCGTGACGGAGGACCCGGCCGGCGCCGTGGTCGGTGCTCCGAGCCCGCCGACGACGGCACCGGCGACGTCCTCCACGACCTCGACGACCGTGGCCAAGAAGAAGTCGAAGAAGTCCAAGTCCACGACGACGTCCTCTTCGTCGACCTCGACCACGTCCTAACCATGGCCGGGCAGAACGCCCCCGCCCCGACCGGGCGAGACTGATGGACGTCATCGTGCTCGTCGGTGGCGAGGGCACGAGGTTGCGGCCGCTCACCTATGACGTCCCCAAGCAGATGCTCCCCATCGTGGACCGGACGCTCATCGAGCACGTCGTGTCGTGGCTCGGTCGCAACGGCCTCCGCCGGGCCGTCCTCTCGCTCGGGTACCGGCCGGACGCCTTCGTCGACGCCTTCCCGATGGGCGTCATCTCGGGCGTAACGCTCGCCTACGCCGTCGAGCCGGAGCCACTCGATACGGCGGGGGCGGTGCGTTTCGCCGCCGAACGGGCGGGCGTCGGTGAGCGCTGCGTCGTCATCAACGGCGACGTCCTGACCGATCTCGACATCGGTGCCCTGCTGCGCTTCCACGAGGAGCACGGTGCCGAGGCGACGATCCATCTCACGCCCGTGGCCGATCCGTCGGCCTTCGGCGTCGTGCCGACCGACGGCGACGGACGCGTCCTTCAGTTCGTCGAGAAGCCACCGCCGGGCACGGCCCCGACCAACCTCATCAACGCCGGCACCTACGTGCTGGAACCGAGCGTCGTCCACGCCATAGCAGGCGGGCGCCGTGTCTCCATCGAGCGCGAGACTTTCCCTTCGCTCGTCGAGGGGGGCCGCCTCTTCGCCATGGCGACGGACGACTACTGGCTCGACACCGGTACGCCCGCCAAGTACTTGGAGGCCCAGCTCGACGTCCTGAACGGCCGGCGCACGCCGGCGTCGCTGCCCGACGCCGAAGAGTGCCGGCCCGGGGTGTTCGTGGCCAAGGGGGCGCGTGTCGACGGGGACCTCGGCGGTGCCGCCTACGTCGGCCCCGCCGCCGTCGTGGAGGAGGGCGCCAGCGTGACGGACTCCGTCGTGGGCGCCGGTGCCCGCGTGGAAGCCGGGGCGGCGGTCGTCAACTCGAGCCTGCTGCCGGGGGCGATCCTCCGGGAGGGCTGCGTCGTGGCCGACAGCATCGTCGGGCCGGACGCCGTGGTGTGCGCGGGTGCCCGCCTGGCCGACCTCACGGTCGTGCGGGGCGGTGCGCAGGTGCCGGCCGGCGCCGCCCTCTCCGGGGCGCGGTACCCGGAATGAGCCGGATGCTCGTGACCGGGGGGGCCGGTTTCATCGGGTCGACGCTCGTCGACCGCCTCCTCGCCGAGGGTCACGAGGTGGACGTCGTGGACGACCTCTCCACCGGTTCGCTCGCCAACCTCGCCGAGGCGCGGGGCTCGGGCGGGGCGTTCCGCTTCCACCAGCTCGATATCCGTGACGAGGCGCTCACCGAGCTCGTCCTGCATCGCCCGCCGGAGGTCATCTTCCACTTGGCGGCGCAGATCTCCGTCCCCGTCTCCGTCGCCCGTCCCATCTTCGACGCCGAGGTGAACGTGCTCGGCAGCCTCCGCGTGCTGGAGGCGGCGCGGGCGGGCGGCACCCGCAAGGTCGTGTACGCCGCCAGCGGCGGCACGCTCTACGGCGAAGTGGACGCCTCCGACCTTCCCGTCGCCGAGCACGCCCCTCATGGCCCGACCTCGCCGTACGGCGTCTCGAAGAAGGCGCCCATCGACTACCTCGTGACCTACCGCGAGCTGCACCACCTCGAGTTCACGGCGCTGGCGCTCGCCAACGTCTACGGACCCCGCCAGGACGCCCATGGCGAGGCGGGCGTCGTCGCCATCTTCGCCGGGCAGCTCGTGGCGGGGGAGGCCTGTGTCATCTTCGGGGACGGCAACGACACGCGGGACTACGTCTTCGTCGACGACGTGGTGGACGCCTTCGCCCGCGCCGCCAAGCGAGGGGGCGGGCTCGTGCTCAACATCGGGACCGGCGTCGAGACCTCCACCTCCGAGCTCTACCGGTTGATGGCGGCCGCCGCCGGCACACGGGCCGCCCCGCGGCACGCGCCGCCCCGGGCGGGCGACCTGCACCGGAGCGCCCTCGATCCCGACCGGGCGGGCATCCACCTCAGCTGGAAGCCCTGGACCTCGGTGGCCGAGGGCGTCGCCCGCGTCATCGAGGAGCGCCGTGCAGCCGCCGGCTGATCCGGCCGGGACGCCGGCATGATCACGGTGCTGTGCGGAGGAGTGGGGGCGGCCCGCTTCCTTTCAGGTCTCGTGCAGGTCGTCGACCCCGCCGACATCGTCGCCGTCGTCAACACCGGTGACGACACCGAGCTGCACGGCTTGGCGATCAGCCCGGACCTCGACACGATCACCTACACGCTCTCGGGGCGCTCCAACCCGGCGACGGGATGGGGGCTCGCCGGCGACGAGTTCACCACGATGGCGGCTCTCGAGGAGCTCGGAGGCGACACGTGGTTCCGCCTCGGGAACCTCGACCTCGCCACCCACCTCTATCGCACGGGCCGGCTGCGGGCGGGCGCCACGCTGTCAGCGGTGACAGCAGAGGTGACGCGTGCCTTCGGCCTGCGGCTCAACCTGAAGCCCATGTCGGACGACCCCGTTCGCACCATCCTCACGTTGGCAGACGGTTCGGAGGTCGGCTTCCAGGACTACTTCGTGCGCCTGCGGCACTCCGTGCCGGTCGGCGCGGTGCGCTTCGCGGGCGCCGAGGAAGCGGCGCCGGCTCCTGGCGTGCTGGAGGCGCTCGCGAGGGCCGACACGGTCGTGATCGCCCCCTCCAATCCCGTCGTCTCCATCGACCCGATCCTCGCCGTGCCAGGGGTGCGTGCGCTCCTCAGCGGGCGGCGGGAGACCGTCGTGGGCGTCTCGCCCATCGTCGCCGGAGCCGCCCTCAAGGGACCGGCCGACCGGCTCCTCACCGAGCTCGGCGGTGAGGCGACGGCCTCCGGCGTCGCCCGCTGGTTGGCCGAGGTCTGCGGGACGCTCGTCGTCGACGACGCCGACGCCGGCGAGGCGGCCGGCGTCGAAGCCTGCGGCATGGCCTGCGTCGTGACGGCGACGGTCATGCACGACGCCACCGTGGCGGCCGAGCTCGCCCGCACCGTGCTGGGCGGGACGGGCGGCGGCTCCCGCCGGGCGCCCGCCGTCCGCTAGCGGCGCCCGCCGCCCGGCCCGCGGCAGAATCCCCCCATGGACGCAGCTGCCTCCCTCGCCGTCTTCGCCGTCCCCGGACTGCCGGAGATCCACCCGGGCGACGACCTCGCCGGCCTCATCGCCGCCGCTGCGGACATCGCCGACGGTGACGTCATCGTCGTCACGCAGAAGATCGTCTCGAAGGCCGAAGGCCGCCTCGTGGCCGTGGACGCCGACGACCCCTCTGCCCGCCGCCGCCTCGCCGAGTCGGAGGCCGTGCGGGTGCTGCGGCGACGGGGCGATCTCGTGATCACCGAGACGAGCCACGGTTTCGTGTGCGCCAACTCCGGCGTCGACCTCTCCAACATGGAAGAGGGGGTGGCGGCCCTGCTGCCCGTGGACCCGGACCGATCGGCCCGCCGCATCCGGGACGGGCTGCGGGCGCGCACCGGCCGTGAGGTCGCCGTCGTCGTCACCGACACCTTCGGGCGCGCCTGGCGCCGCGGGGTCACCGACGTGGCCATCGGGAGCGCCGGACTCCGGCCCATCGTGGACCTGAGGGGGACGACCGACGCCATGGGGAGGACGCTCGTCGCCACCGAGATCTGTGTCGTGGACGAGATCGCCGGCGCCGCCGACCTCGTCATGGGGAAGGCGACCGGCGTCCCGGTGGCGATCGTGCGCGGCGTCCACGACTCCGCCTTCGGCACCGGCTCGGTCCGGGAGGAGGTCGTGCGACCATACGGTGAGGATCTCTTCCGGTGACGGGCCCGCAGGCCGTGCGCGTCGCCTTCGACGTCCTTCCCCTCGCCGGGCCGCCCACGGGCGTCGGCGTCGCCTGCGACCAGCTCCTGCGGGCGCTCACCCGACGCCACGACGTCGACGTGTCCGCCTTCGCCGTCGCCCGCCGGGCGGGTCGCCTCGCCGCCCTGCTGCCGCCCGGGACGGATCTGCGGGCCTTGCCCCTCCCGACCCGGGTCGCCTTCGCCTGCTGGCGCATCTCCGGCTTTCCCTCCGCCGAGAGCCTGGCGGGCGCCGCCTCGGTCCTGCACGGCACGAACTTCGTCGTACCGCCGGCCCGCCGCATCGCCACCGTCGTGACGGTCAACGACGTCACGCCCTGGAAGTACCCGGAGCTGTGCGCCCCCGCCTCGCTCGCCTACCCTCGCCTCGTCGAGCGAGCCGTGCGCCGGGGGGCGTTCGTGCACACGGCCGCCCATCAGGTCGCCGCCGAGCTCGCGACGCTCGTGGCCGTGCCGGAGGACCGGGTGCGGGTCATCCCGTATGGTTTGGCGCCGGCGCCTCCTCCCGACACCGGCGGCATTCGCCCGGTCCCCGTGGCCGGGCCGTACGTGCTCGCCATCTCGACCATCGAGCCCCGCAAGGACTACCCGACGCTCGTGCATGCCTTCGCCCAACTGGCTCCGAGCCACCCCGAGCTGAAGCTCGTGATCGCCGGCGCCGAGGGCAGGGCGAGCCCGGCGCTCGACGCCGCCGTGAGCGAGACGCACCTGCACGGACGCGTCGTGCGCCTCGGGTACGTGGAGGACTCCGTGCGCACCTCGCTCCTGGCCGGGGCGCGCGCCTTCGCCTACCCGTCGATCTACGAAGGCTTCGGCTTCCCGCCCCTCGAAGCCATGGCGGCGGGCGTCCCCGTCGTCGCCACGGCGGGCGGGGCGGTGCCGGAGATCGTCGGCGACGGGGCCGTCGTCGTGCCGGTCGGCGACCGCGACGCCCTGGCCGGTGCGCTCGGCCGCCTCGTCGACGACGAGGACGCCCGCGCCGAGGCCATCGCCCGCGGGCGGGCGCGCGCCGCCCAGTTCTCGTGGGCGGCGACGGCCGAGGCGATGGTTCGGCTGTACCGAGAGGCAGCAGGGGACCGGTGACGACACGGGGGACGGGCCGCGAGCCCGCCGGCACGACGACGCAGCCGCCGGGTCACGTCGCCGTGGTCGCCGAGCAGCTGCGACGCCGCGTGCCGGGGGGTATCGGACGCTATGCCACCGGACTCCTGACGGGGCTCTCGCAGCTCTCCCCGCTCCCGTCGGTCACCGTCGTGGCCTCCGCCTTCGCCGGCAGCCGGCCCGATCCGCTCGCCGCCTTCCCGTTCCCGCTCCGCATCGTCGGCGGCCCCCTGCTGGCCGCCGCCGCCAGGCTGAGGCCGCAGGCCCACGTCGCCGACCGGATGGTGACGCGGCTGTGGGATCACGACCGGCTCCGCCTCGGCGGCTACGACCTGGTTCACGCCGACTCCCTCTCCGCCCCGCCCTGCCGGGCACCGCTCACCGTCATGGTGCACGACGTCGCCTGGCGGACCGCTCCGGAGGCCTACCCGGCGCGCGGTCGTGCTTGGCACGAGGCCGCCCTGCAGCGGGTGCTGCGGGACAGCGCCGGCCTCGTCGTGCCCTCACAAGCCGTGGCGCACATGCTGGAGGAGGTCATGGGGAGGGCCGGCCGCCATCACCGCCTCGAGGTGATCCCCGAAGGCTGCGACCACCTCGCCCCTGCCGACGTGGCAGGGGCGGAGGGCCTTCTCCGGCGCCTCGGCCTCGCCGGCCCGTTCCTCCTCAGCGTGAGCACGCTGGAGCCGCGCAAGAACCTCCGTCGCCTCCTGGCGGCCTACGAGCTGGCCCGGCCGGAGCTGCCCGAGCCCTGGCCGCTCCTCGTCGTCGGGCCTGCAGGCTGGGGAGACGGCCCCGCCCCGGTCGAGGGCGTTCACTGGGCCGGCGAGGTGAGCGAGAACGTCCTGACAGCCCTCTACGAGGCCGCCCGGCTCGTCGCCTACGTTCCCCTTGCCGAGGGCTACGGGCTCCCGGCCGTCGAGGCGCTCGCCTGCGGCGCCCCCCTCCTCGTGAGCTCGGCCGTCCCGAGCGTGGTCGAGCACGACGCCCCCGCCGTCGTCGTCGAGCCGCGCTCGGTCGAGGAGATGGCGGCGGCCATCGGCGAGCTCGCCACGGACGAGCCCCGCCGCCAGGAGCTGGCTCGGCTCGGACCGGAGAGCGTGCGAAGCCGCACCTGGCGGTCGGCGGCCGAAGCGCACGTCCGCTTCTGGGCCGAGGTGGCCGGCTGATGGCGCCGGCGTCGCGGCCGACGGCCACGAGCCTCGACGTGAGCGCCATCCCGACACAGGCGGCAGGGGCCGGCCGCTACGTCGTGGAGCTCGTGCGTGCGCTCGGCGGGCGCCCCGACGTCGAGCTGACGCTCACCTGCCGGCAGGGCGACGACGCCCGCTGGGCCGCCCTCGCCCCCGGCGCCCGCCTCTTCGACCGCGTTCCGCCGCAGCGCCCGCTCCGGGTCGCCTACGAGCAGTGGGTGCTCGGCGGCGCCCTCCGCCGACTGCGCCGGCCGGACATCGCCGTCCACCACGGCCCGCACTACACCTTCCCCCACCACCTCGACGGCATCGGGTCGGTCGTCACGATCCACGACCTGACCTTCCTCGACCATCCCGAGTGGCATGTGGCCGCAAAGGTGCCCTTCTTCCGCCGCGCCATCCGCCGTGCCGCCCGCGCCGCCGACGTCGTCGTCTGCGTGAGCGACACGACGGCCGCCCGCCTACGGGAGCTGCTGCCGGTCAGCGGCACCGTCCTCGTGGCGCCACACGGCGTCGACCACCTCCGCTTCCGGCCCGATGCGGGGGCGGCTCCGGACACGGACCTGCTCGAGCCCCTCGGCCTGCGGGCCGACGAGCGCTACGTTCTGCACCTCGGCACCCTCGAGCCGAGAAAGGGCATCGCGACCCTCGTCGGCGCCTTCGATCGCTTGTCCGAGCGACGGCACGACCTGCGCCTCGTGCTCGCCGGCCAGGACGGCTGGGGGGTGGACGAGATCTCCAAGGCCATCGCCGCCAGCCCGCAGGCCGAGCGCATCGGGCGCCTCGGCTACGTCGACGACGCCGCCGTGCCGGCGCTCCTCCGATCGGCCGCCGCCGTGTGCTACCCGTCGTTCGAGGAGGGCTTCGGCCTCCCGGCCCTGGAGGCTCTTGCCTGCGGTGCACCCCTCGTCACGACGACCGGCACCGCCATGGCCGAGTTCGCCGGGGCGGCGGCCTGGACGGTCGAAGCCGGCGATGCCACGGCCCTGGCGGATGCTCTCGAGGCGGCACTCGCCGCCCCGCCCGGCGAGCTGCTGCGCCGCCGCGAGGAGGGGAGCCGGCGCGCCGCCGCCTTCACCTGGGAACGGACGGCCGCGCTCCATGCCGAGGCCTACGCGAAGGCGGCCCTCGCCGCCCTCCCGAGGCGACGGAGGAGCCACCGGTAGGGTGGGGCGGTGCGGGCGTACGTCACGGGTGGTTCGGGTTTCGTCGGGAGGTGGCTGAGCGCCCACCTCGCCGAATGCGGCGACGAGGTCGTGCTCACCGACTCCGAGGTCGACGTCACCGAGCCCTCTGCCGTCGCCGCCTCCCTCGTCCCGGCCGCCCCCGACGTCGTCGTCCACTTGGCGGCCCTCGCCCACGTCGGGCGCTCCTGGGCAGACCCGGTTCGCACGTTCGAGGTGAACGCCCTCGGGACGCTACGGGTGCTCGAGGCGGCTGCCTCCTGCGCCACGACGCCGGCCGTCCTCGTCGTGAGCTCAGCAGAGGTCTACGGGCAGTCCATCGGCGAGGAGGCGCTTCGGGAGGACGCCGAGCTGCGGCCCGTCACGCCCTATGCCTCCAGCAAGGTGGCGGCCGAGTTCCTCGCCTTGCAGGCCTTCCTCGGGCGGGGGCTCCGGACGATCCGCCTGCGGCCCTTCAACCACGTCGGTCCCGGGCAGTCGCCCGACTTCGTGGTGGCCGCCCTGGCGCGGCGCATCGCCCGTGCCGAGCGGGCAGGGGGAGGCGTCGTCCGCGTCGGCAACATCACGGCATCCCGGGACTTCACCGACGTACGTGACGTCGTGCGCGCCTACCGCATGCTGGCCCTCTGCGCCTTGTCGGGAGAGGCGCCGGGCGGCTCTGTCTTCAACGTCGCCACGGGATGTGCCGTCACGATCGCCCACGTGGCGGAGCAGCTCTGCTCCCTGGCGTCGGCGCCCGTGGAGCTCGAGGAGGACCCCGAGCTCTTCCGGCCGGTCGACGTACCCGTCTTCCTGGGCGACGCCTCCGCCCTCCGGGCGGTCACGGGGTGGGATCCGCGCATCGCCCTCGAGGAGACGCTCGCCGACGTCTACGAGTACTGGCGCCAGCAGGTGGCCGGGGACGGCTGAGGACCGGCACCGCCGAGGCGCCACTCCGCCCACACGCGGCGAGACCCGCCTCCTCCGAGGGGGAAAGGAGAAGGCGGGCCTCGTTCGTGCCGGCGGAGTGGCGCCCCGGCGAAGAGGGAGCAACCGGAGCGCCGCGACAACCCACCGGGCGATCGGTGCCGGCCCGTTGCCGACGGGCCGGAAGGCTCCTCAGGCCGCCAGGGAGCTCAGGTAGTCGTGCAGCTGGTCGCGTGTCTCCTTCAGCTGGTGGATGGCCGTCTTGGCGCCGGCGGGGAGCCGCTCGGAGACGGGATCGACCCGGGAGTCGAAACGCTCGATCAGCTGCGTGATCGTCTTGTCGAGCTCCTTCATCGCCTTCGTGACCTCCTTGCGGAGGTCGGCCGTGGGCACCTGGCGGCCCTTCGAGAGGTGCTCGAGGCGCTCCTGCACGCCCTCGAGGCGTGACTGCACCTCGTGCCGGCGCACCTGTGCCCGCTGCACCCCGAGGACGCCGATGCCGATGGCGACATAGGCGGCGTCCTTCGCCACCTTCGTGAAGTCGTTCGCCGTCCGGCCGATGTCCGTCCTCGTCCGGTGCAGATCGGTCCTGATACCAGGCATGAACATCTCGCTTTCTCTTCGGCGCCGGCCAGAGTCCGGTGCCTTCCTGGACACTCGGGAGAGACGCCGCCCTGGAGGGCGGGCCCCTCTCTCTGCGAGCTACTGTAGCACAGAGTGCTAACAGTTGCAAGCACTTCGGGCAGGCTAGCGTGACGACCCTGATGCCGGAGGAGTTCGTACCGCCGGTCGTCGCCGTCGTCGTCACCGCCGAAGCGGACGCCTGGTTGGAACCGTGCCTCGAGTCGCTCGGGCAGCAGGACTACGCCAGCCTGGACGTTCTCGTCATCGACACGAGTGCGGCTGATGGCGTGACGAACCGTGTCGCCCAGGTCACGCCGGGCGCCTTCGTCCGGCGTCGCCCCCATGCGGGCGGCTTCGGGGCAGCGGCCAACGACGTCCTCGCCGGGATCGAGGGCGCCAGCTTCTTTCTGTTCTGCCACGACGACGTCGTTCTCGCCCCGAACGCAGTGAGCCTCCTCGTGGAGGAGGCATTCCGCTCGAACGCCGGAGTCGTCGGGCCGAAGATCGTCGACATCGAGCACCCCGACCGCCTGCTCGAGATCGGGCTCGGGGTGAGCCGCTTCGGCACGCCGGTTCCCCGCCTCATCGAGGGCGAGCTCGACCAGGCGCAGCACGACGAGGTGCGCGAGGTGTTCGCCGTACCCAGTGCCTGCTTGCTGAGCAGGGTGGACCTGTTCGAGGCGGTGGGTGGGTTCGACTCCGAGATGGGGCCCGCAGGCGAGGCCGTCGACCTCTGCTGGCGAGTGCAGCTGGCCGGTGCCCGCGTGGTGACGGCGCCGCGGGTGGAGGTTCGCCGTCCGCGGACTCGTGCGGGCCGCCAGACGCCCGACGTGGCGCAGGAGCGACGCGACGAGCTGCGCACCGTCCTCAAGAACTACGCCCTCGTCCGCCGCTGGCTCAGCGTCACCCAGCTGCTGGCCCTCACCCTGCTCGACACGCTGACAGCGCCGCTGACGGATCGGCGTGGCCGGGCGAGGGCGGAGCGAGGGGCCTTCGCCTGGAACCTCGCCCACCGCCGCTCCATGGTGCAGGCCCGTCGCACCGTCCGGGACGTCCGGCAAGTGAGCGACCGCCTCGTCGTCAGCCGTATGACCTCGCGGAGCCGTCCCCACCGCCTCGCCGCCCAGCTGTTGCCGGGGGAGCGCCCCCGCCGGCTCGGGGGCGAGCGGCGGCTTGCCCCGTGGAGCCCCGGCGACGGGCGGAGCCCCCGCCAGGAACGGCATCTCGAGGTCGACAAGGTGTCGGAGTGGCTGGCGCGAGCGCAACGTGGCGAGCTGCCGATCGGGCAGATGGTGGCGGCCGTCGTGCTGGGCTTGCTCGTGCTCGTGGGGATCCGGGACCTCCTCTTCGGCTCCCTCCCCGTCGTGGGGGGCCTCGTGAGCGGGCCGGCCGCCCTCCACCTGCTGGGGCAGTGGTGGACGGGACGGACGGATCCCGGATGGCGGCACACACAAGCCGGGCCACCCGCTGATGCCCTGCTCGGAGCCGCTGGTCTCGTCCTCGGCAACAGCTCGGCCCTCGCCCTGAAGCTCGCCTACGTGAGCGGGCCGATCGTCGGGACGATCGGCGTGGCGCGGCTCGTGCGCGACTTCGGGTCGTCGCGAGCCCGCGTCGTGGCGGCCATCGTCTTCGCCGGCTCGCCGATGCTGTGGAACGTCCTCGCGACCGGCGACCTCGAGGCGTCCGTGGCCCTCGCCGGGCTGCCCTTCGTCCTGGGCCGGCTTGCACGCGCCAGCCGCCTGCGGCCGTTCGTACCCGCCCACGGCGGCTCCGCCCGGGGTTGGCGTCCACGGGATCTGCTGGCGGAGATCGCCCCGCTCGGCCTCCTCCTCGCCGCCATGAGCGCCCTCGCCCCCGCCGTCGTGCTCGACGTCGGCCTCATCGTGCTCGGGATGCTGGCGGCCTCGCTGGTCGTCGGAGGCGCTGCCGCCTTGGCGCGCAGCGCCGTCGTCGGCCTCGGCGGACTCGCCGTGGCCTTCGTGTGCTGTCTCCCGTGGTCCGTCACCTGGCTGCAGCACGGCGCCCGGTGGAGCCTCTTCGCCGGCGCCGTGCCCCCGGCCGGCCAGACCTCCGGGGCGGCCGACCTCCTGCGTGGCCACCTCGGTCCCGTCGGCGACTGGTGGGGCGCCTTCGGCCTCGTCCTGGCGGCGGCCTTCGCCCTTTTGTGGGCACGTGGGCCCCGGCTCGCCTGGGCGACCAGGTGGTGGGTATGCGCCGTCGGCTCGGTCGTCTTCGCCTGGGCCGGCAGCGAGGGGCTCCTCGGGGCGGGCGGAGGATCGGCCCGGCTCCTCGTGGCGCCCGCCACCGTCTGCCTGGCCGCCTGCTGCGGCATCGGGACGGCGGCTTTCGAGCACGACCTCCGCCGTCACCGTTTCGGCTGGCGGCAATTCACGGGCATTCTCGCCGTCGGCTCGCTCGGGGTCGGGCTCGTCCCCGCCTTCGGCGTCGTCTTCGGAGGCCGGGCCGATCTGCCGGGCCTCGGCTTCGAGGCCATCTCGTCGGAGTTCTCGACCGCCGTGCCGCCCGGTGCCCGCGTGCTGTGGATCGGCAGCCCGCGGGCGGTGCCAGGAGCCTCCTTCCAGGCGGCCTCCGGCACGTCCGCCTTCGTCACGACGACCGGTCTCCCCACCATGTCGACCTTGTGGCCCTCCCCGGCACCCGGCCCCGCCGTCGGAGCAGCCGGCGACGTCGCCACCGCCGTGGCGGGCAGGACGCTCCAGTTGGGGTCCCTCCTGGCGCCGGTCGGCATCCGCTACGTGGTCGTCCCCACGGCGGGCGCGCCGGCGCTCATCGGCGTGCAGGCGACCTCGCCCGCCATGCCCCCGCCCGAGCTCGTGCAGGCGCTGCAGAACCAGACGGATCTTCGCCAGCTCCCCAACGAGGACGGGGTGCTCGTGTTCGAGAACGTCGCCTGGCTGCCGGCCGACGGCACCGGCACGCTCGCCCCCGCCCGCCCCGCCAGGAGCACCCTGCCGAGGACGCTCGGCGTCGTGGGGGCGCTCGTCCTCGCCGCCGCCTGCATCTTCGAGGGCCTCTGGCGCCGACGCGCCCCGCGGCGCCGGGCTACGAGGCCGAGCCAGCCCCGGCGGCGACGGCGCCAGAAGCCGACGACACCGGCCGGCGACGACGTCACCACCGAGGCAATGGCCCTGCAGGGGGCGGCGACGGGGGAGGAGGGGACGCACTCGTGAGCTCCACGCCCCCCGCCCGTGGCGGCCGAGACCACACGAACCCGCGGCGCCGGGACGCCAACCGAGCCGAGGCCGTCGCCCGCCTCCGCTCCGTCGCCGTCGTCGCCGTCTTCGTGGCCGGCGCCTTGGCGGCAGGATCTCTCGTGCACGCCACCACCCCCACAGAGGTGCCGATCCCGTCGAGCGCCCGTCTCCCCGTCGTGAACCTCGCATCGACGGACTCGGTCGAGTGGCAGTGTCCGGGGCCGCTGCCGGCCGGGGGGACGCCCGTCCGTTCCTCCATCGTCGTGATCAACCCCGGCAGTGTGGCGACGACGGTTCAGGTGGACATGATGGCCGTCAAGGCCAGGTCGGGCTCGGCACCGCTCCCGACACGGCGGCGTCAGGTGAGGGTCGCCCCCCACCGCGAGCGCGTCGTGTCGCTCCCGACGAGGGGCGCCGTGTCCGAGGACGCTGTCAGCGTGCTCGCACCCACAGGCTCGGTGGCCGTCTTCGAGTCGGTGTCCGGCCCGCTCCCGCCAGCCTCGCACCCTGGCGCGGGCGGCCACGGCACGGCCGCCGTCGTGCTTCGCGCCCCCGAGCAGGCGCCCTGCTCGACCGGAGCGACGTCGAGCGCCTACCTGGCGGCCGGATCGACGGCCGGGCGCTCGCAGGTCGCCGTCTCGCTCTTCAACCCGGGGGCGACCGAGGCGGTGGCGGCCATCTCGGTGGCGACGCCGTCCGGCGTCACCTCGCCCCCGACGTTGCAGGGCGTCATCGTCCAGCCCTACTCCCTGCAAGTGTTCGAGCTCGCCCACTCCGTCGTGCAGCAGCCCACCATCGCCGTCACGGAGACGACCTCCGTCGGCCGCCTCGTGCTCGGGGCGTCCACCTCCGCCGAGGCCGACATCACCGCCGCCACGTCCCTCACGGGTGGCGGCCTCCTCGTCGGGATCGCCGCCCCCCAGCAGACCTGGACGATGGCGTCAGGTCTCGAGCTGGCCGGTCGGACCGTCTCGGTGCGCGTCTTCGACCCCGGTCCGAGAGCCACCAGCGTCACCATCACGTGCCCCGTCGCCGGGCGGGCGACGATCGAGCTGACCGCCACCGTGGCGGCGGGCCGGGTGCGCGACGTCCCCTTGCCCTTCGCCGCCCTCGCACCCTCGCGGTCGGGACGGCCGGCGGCGCTGCCGGCAGGGCCGATCACCGTGAGATCGGCCGAAGGCGTCGGGGTCGTCGTCTCGCGCCAGACCGTCGAGCAGGTGGGGCCGCATGCCGAAACGGTGGCACTGCTCTCGCCGAGCGCCCAGCCGGCCGCCAGGTGGGTGCTACCGGCCTCGTCCAGCGCCCAGGCGGTCGCCGGCGGGGTGACCATCGCCGGGGGCGTCGTCGTCGCCAACGGCGGCGGCGTCACGGCCTCTGTGACCGTGCTCGAGCTGACGGCCTCCGGGCCTTCTCACCTCAGGAGTCTCAGGACGTTCGCCGTGGCTCCCGGTAGGGCAACCGCCATCGGCCTGCGGCTCCCCCCCGAGAGCGGGACGGCGTTCGCCGGTCTCGAGGTCGTGTCGACGGTGCCCGTCGTGGCCGAGGCGGACTTCTACGCCGTCGGGCCTCCTCAGCATCCGGCGCCTGTCATGGCCCTTCCCGTCGAGGGTGTGCCCGTGACACCCTGAACCCGTGTCGGCGCTGACGGCGCCGGGACGGCCTCAGCGGCGGAACACGGAGCGGACGGCGAGGCGCAGGTTGCGCGGGCTCGCCGAGCTCCGGAACGGCGCCACCGGCCGGGAGGGGACGACGGCCGCTCCACCGAGGAGACGCCGCAGGCCGGACCCGAGGCGGGCGAGCAGCAGCGGCCTCGGCTGAACCGGGGCGCAGTCGCTCCAGTCCGGCGCCACCCGCGGCCCGTCCACCGACATGCCGCTCCCGCCCTGTGGGGTGGCCGGCGCCGCGATGCCGACCGGCTCGGGGGTGTGGCCGTTCTCGACGAGGGAGGTGGCATAGCGGCTCGACTCGTCCTCGCCGGGAGGGAGCTCGTGCACGGGGCGGCCGTAGGCGGTGTCGACGAGCCGGGCGATCTCCCGGCCGTCGATCGTCTCGTGCTCGAGGAGGGCGCTGGCGACGGAGTCGAGCCCCGCACGGTGCTCGCTCAGCACTTGCTCGGCGCGGAGCTCTTCGGCCCGCAGGATGCGCTCGATCTCCTCGTCCACCACCCCGCCCACCTTCTCCGAGTAGTCGCGGGTGTGCATGAGATCCTCGCCGAGGAAGACCGTGCCCTGCGACCCCCAGGCCATCGGCCCGATGCGGTCGGACATGCCCCACTCCCGCACCATCTTGCGGGCGAGCTCGGTGTTGCGCTGCAGGTCGTCGCTGGCACCCGTCGAGAGGCCCCCGTAGACGAGCAGCTCGGCCACACGGCCACCCATACGGACGGCGAGGGAGTCCTCGATGTACTCGCGCGGATAGATGTGGCGCTCCTCCGCCGGCAGCTGCTGGGTGACACCGAGGGCCATGCCCGTCGGGATGATGCTCACCTTGAGCAGCGGGTCGGCGTGGGGGAGGACGTAGGCGAGCACGGCGTGGCCGCCTTCGTGGTAGGCCACCCGCTCCTTCTCGTCGGGGCTGAGGGCCATGGACTCGCGGGGCATGCCCATGAGGACCCGGTCCCGAGCGGCGTCGAAGTCGCGCATCTGGATCCACTGACTGCCCCGGCGGACGGCGTGCAGGGCCGCCTCGTTCACGAGGTTGGCGAGCTCGGCCCCACTCATGCCCGGGGTGCCGCGGGCCACGATGGAGAGGTCGACGTCGTCGCTGATGCGCTTGTCCCGGCAGTGCACCTGCAGGATCGGCAGCCGCTCGTCGAGATCGGGCAGGGGGACGACGATCTGACGGTCGAAACGACCCGGGCGCAGCAACGCCGGGTCGAGGATGTCGGGTCGGTTCGTGGCAGCCATGATGACGACACCCTCGGCGGGGTCGAAGCCGTCCATCTCGTTCAGCATCTGGTTGAGCGTCTGCTCACGCTCGTCGTGGCCGCCGCCGAGGCCGGCGCCACGCTTGCGCCCGATGGAATCGATCTCGTCGATGAAGATGATGGCGGGCGCCGACTTGCGGGCGTTCTGGAAGAGGTCGCGCACGCGGCTGGCGCCCACGCCGACGAACATCTCCATGAAGTCCGAGCCGCTCACGGAGAGGAAGGGCACTCCCGCCTCACCGGCGACGGCACGGGCGAGCAGTGTCTTGCCGGTGCCCGGCGGCCCCACGAGCAGGACGCCCTTCGGGACGCGGGCGCCGATGTCACGGAAGCGGGCCGAGGACTTGAGGAAGTCCACGACCTCGCTGATCTCCTGCTTGACGCCGGTGTACCCGGCGACGTCGTTGAAGGTCGTGCGGGGCCGCTCGGTCGTGTACACCTTCGCCCTCGAGCGCCCGATCGACATGATGCCGGACATCTGCCCCTGTGCCCGCCTGCTCATCCAGACGAAGAAACCGATCAAGAGGACGACGGGCAGCACCCAGATGAGGAGGTCCTCCTCGAGGCTGCCGGACGGCGTCGAGTAGGTCTGAGTGACGCCGTCCTTGTGCAAGGTGGCGAGGAGGGTGGTCGTGAGCCCCGCCCCTGGCCCCGTCGTGGCGAAGCTCTGGCCGCCCCGCAGCGTCCCGGTGATGCTGGCGTTGGTGTTGTTGAAGTTGAGCGACTGGATGTTGTTGTTGTTGACGTCGTTCACGAACTGCGAGTAGCTGATCGACTTGGCGGTGCTGCCGTGCATCACCGACGTCACGAGGAGGACGAGGACGATGACGGCGCCGAGGGCGATCAGCCAGCGCCACGGCTGGTCGGGCCCGGACGATGCGCCCGGACGCCCCTGGCCGCCGGGGCGCATGTCTTGAGGTTGACGACTCACCCCCATATCGTAGGCGTGCCATCGTCGCGCCGGGGCATCGTGTGCGAGAGTTGACCGTGGCAGGCCGCCAGCGCAACGCCCAGCCAGAGGGCGACACTCGGGCTCGCTCGCTCGGCAACTCCTTCGGTATCTGGGAGGCCGCCCTCGGCCTCGTGGCGGGTTTCCTCCTCGCCCTCGTGGCCGTGTCGCTCTACGACGCCGCCTCCGGTCCCCATCCGAGTCAGGTGGGTCAGGACATCGTCGACTTCGCCGGTCTCTGGACCGGCTTCCTCGGCGCCGCCGTCATCGCCAGCAGGACCGGTGGGCTGGCACAGCCCTTCAGCCCGTCGCCGGTGGGACCGCCGGCGACTCCGAGAGGGCCCGCCGGCCGCTCGGCCCGGTTCGGCGCCTTCGTCGACGACTACGGCCTGCGCATCCGGCCCTGGCCCGACCTCCCCCTCGGCATCGCCGTCGGCCTCGGGAGCCAGTACCTCCTCGTCCCCCTCCTGGAGCTCCCGCTGCGACCGTTCGTCAGCAACCTCGACACGAAGCTGAGCCATCCGGCCCAGCAGCTGCTCACGCCGGCTCAGTACAACACGACCTCCCTCGTCGTCCTGGCGGTGCTCATCTGCCTCGGCAGCCCCCTCGTGGAGGAGGTGTTCTTCCGCGGCCTCCTCCTGCGGGGCCTGCTCGGGAGGTTCCGCGACCTCGGCGGCCGCACCGCAGCCATCCTCTCGGTCGCCATCACGGGCATCGTCTTCGGCCTCGTTCACTTCGAGGAGCTGCAGTTCCTCGGCCTCGCCGGCTTCGGCATGGTGCTCGCCTACGTCGCCTACCGCACGGGCCGCTTGGGGCCGACGATCGTGGCCCACATCAGCTTCAACACGGCCACCGTCATCGCCGTCGTCCTGCAGCACTGACCTATAGGCTCCCATCGCCATGAACACCGCCCCTCCCGCGCCGGACAGCGGTTCTGGCGGCGCAACCGTTTCGGGCGGCGCGCCGGGCGGCCTCGACGACATCTTCAAGGCCTATGACGTCCGTGGGCTCGTGCCCGACCAGCTGGACGTGCCGAGGGCGACGGCGATCGGGGTGGGTTTCGCCCGCTTCGCCCGCACGGCCGAGGGTGCTGGTGCCATCGCCGTCGGGCGAGACATGCGGTCGTCCGGCCGCGAGCTTGCCCTCGCCCTCGCCGCCGGCATCCTCTCGGAGGGCCTCGAGGTCGTCGACGTCGGGCTCGTGTCGACCGACCTCTTGTACTTCGCCTCCGGCCACCTCGACATGCCGGGCGCCATGCTGACGGCGTCCCACAACCCGGCCGCCTACAACGGCATCAAGTTCTGTCTCGCCGCCGCCAAGCCGGTCGGGCAGGGCTCCGGCCTCGAGGAGATCCGGGCCGTGGCCGAGGAGGTGCTTGCCGCCGGGGGCGTCCCGGCGGGGCATCCGGCGGCGGATCCCCGCTATCGCACGGCCGACCTGCTCGACGCGTTCGCCGTGCACGTGCGGTCGTTCGTGGACGTCGCCTCCTTACGGCCCATGAAGGTGGTGGCCGACGCCGCCAACGGCATGGGCGGGCTCATCGCCCCCTCCGTGTTCGCCGGACTGCCCGTGGAGCTGGAGGTCCTCTTCGGCGAGCTCGACGGCACGTTCCCGAACCACCCGGCCGACCCCATCCAGCCCGAGAACCTCGTCTCCCTGCGTGCCCGCGTCCTCGAGGTGGGCGCCGACGTCGGGCTCGCCTTCGACGGCGACGCCGACCGCGTCTTCCTCGTGGACGACAAGGCGGAGCCGCTCTCGGGTTCGCTCACGACGGGGATCGTGGCGGCCGCCATGCTGGAGAAGTACCCGGGCGCCACCATCCTCTACAACCTCATCTGCTCGAAGGCGGTGCCGGAGATCATCACCGAGCGGGGTGGCACACCCGTGCGCACCCGGGTCGGGCACTCGTTCATGAAGGCCACGATGGCCGAGACGGGAGCGCCCTTCGGTGGCGAGCACTCTGGTCACTACTACTTCCGGGACAACTTCCGCGCCGACTCGGGCATCATCGCGGCCGTCACCGTGCTCGAGGTGATGTCGAAGGCCCGGCTGCCGCTCTCGGAGCTGCGCACACCGTTCGAGCGGTACGCCGACTCCGGCGAGATCAACACCCACGTGGGCGATGCGGCAGCCATCCTGTCAGGAGTGGAGGAGCGATACCTGGCCGCCGGCGCCGCCCTCGACCACCTCGACGGGCTGACGGTCGACCTCGGCGCTTGGTGGTTCAACCTGCGTTCCTCGAACACCGAGCCGCTCCTCCGGCTGAACCTCGAAGCGAACACCCCCGAGGAGTGCGCCGGGCACGTGGCCGACGTGAGGGCCCTCATCGCACGCCTCGACGACACGACGACCGGGAGCACCGCCCATGGCACTTGACCCCCTGCTGCTCGAGATCCTCGCCTGCCCTGAGGACAAGGGACCCCTCTTGTACTTCGGCGACGAGGACACCCTGTACAACCCGCGGCTCCACCGCCGCTACCGCATCCTCGACGGCATTCCGGTCATGCTCGTCGAGGAGGCCGAAACGGTGAGCGACGACGAGCATGCCCGCCTGACGGCCAAGGCCGAGACCGAGGGCATCGGACCGAACTTCGGCCCCGACTCGGCGCCGTGACCGCCGGGCCGCCGGCACCCTGGCTCCGCCCGGACGCCGAGGGGATGCTGGCAGCCACGGCGGGCCTCGGGGAGCAGATCGGCGACGCCCTCGACGACGCCTCGTCGCCCCCCGCCCCACGGGGACGGGAGATTCGCTCCGTCGTCGTTGCCGGCATGGGCGGGAGCGCCGTCGCCGGCGAGGTGATGCAGGCCTACGCCACCGGCCGCTCGGCGGTGCCGGTCACGCTCGTCGACTCGGGCCGGGCGCCTCGCTGGGTCTGCCCCGAGACGGTGTTCTTCGCCGTCTCCTACTCCGGACAAACCGAAGAAACCCTCTCGGCCACCTCGCAAGCCCTCTCCTCGGGCGCCAGCGTGGTGGCGATCACCACGGGGGGTCAGCTCGGCGAACTCGTGGCCGCCGAGGGAGGTCACGTCATCGGCCTCGGGAGGGCCGGCCGCCTCGTCTCGCAGCCGCGCTCCGCCGTCGGCGCCATGGTCTCGAGGCTGCTGCTCGCCTGTGAGCAGCTCGCCCTCGTGGACGGTGCGGCCCTCGGGCTCGAGCGCGCCCGCGAGCAGGTCGAACGCCGCCGGCGCACGCTCGTGACCGGCTCCGGCCTGGCCGCCGAGCTGGCGCGTCGGATCGGGCGGACGATCCCCCTCTTCCACGGCGCAGCCGGGCTCGGGGCGGTCGCCGCGCGACGGTGGAAGACCCAGGTCAACGAGAACGCAAAGGCGCCCGCCTTCGCCGGCGTGCAGCCGGAGGTCTGCCACAACGAGGTCTGCGGGTTCGGCCAGCACGGCGACGTCACACGCCAGGTGCTGACCCTTGTCAACCTCAGGACCGGCGACGAGGAGGACCCGATATCGCGGTGCTTCGAGCTGTTCGCCGAACTGACGTCGGAGGCGCTCGCCGGCGTCGTCGACGTCGTGGCGGAGGGCGACGGCGAGCTCGCCCGCTTCTTCGATCTCGTGATGGTGGGCGATTTCGTCTCGCTCCATCTCGCCGCCCGCGAGGGCATCGACCCGGGTCCCGTGCCGACGCTCACCGAGCTGAAGTGGCGCCTCCGGAGCGGGGCGTGAGCGTGCGCGAGGGCGGGCGGCCGGCGCCGGCCCGCGTGGCCGGCGTTCCCGCCGGCACGGCCCACGACGTGGCCGACCTCGGTCTCGCCCGCCTCGGGCGGGAACGCATCGAATGGGCGGAGCAGCGGATGCCGGTGCTCGGGACGGTGCGGGCCCGTTTCGAGCGCGAGCTCCCCTTCGCCGGCGTCTCGATCGGTGCCTGCCTGCACGTCACGGCGGAGACGGCGAACCTTCTCCGCACGTTCACGGCCGGTGGGGCCTGCCTGCAGCTGTGCGCCTCCAACCCGTTGTCCACGAACGACCAGGTGGCCGCATCGCTCGTGGCGGACTTCGGGGTCCCGACCTTCGCCCGCCGCGGCGAGAGCGTGCGTGACTACGCGGCCCACGTCGACTCCGTGCTCGACGGATCCCCCGATCTCAGCGTCGACGACGGGTGCGACCTCGTGGCGAAGCTCCACCTGGAGCGCCCCGGGCAGGCGGCCGCCATGATCGGTGGCACGGAGGACACGACGACGGGCGCCATCCGCCTGCGCTCGCTGGCGGCAGGCGGCGGCCTCGTCTACCCGATCGTCTCGGTGAGCGCGGCGGCGGCCCGCCTGCTCGCCGACAACCGCTTCGGGACGGGCCAGTCCGCCGTCGACGGCCTCCTGCGGGCGACGAACACCCTCATGGCCGGCGCCCGTGTCGTCGTGGCGGGATACGGCCCGTGCGGCCGGGGCATCGCCGAGCGTTCGCGGGGCATGGGCGCCTCCGTGATCGTCACCGAGGTCGACCCCCTGCGTGCGCTGGAGGCGGCGTTGGAGGGATACCAGGTGATGACGATGGGGGCGGCCGCTTCCGTCGGCGAGATCTTCTTCACGGCCACCGGCAACCGCGACGTCATCGGGCCCGCCCACTTCGCCGTCATGGGCGACGGGGCGATCCTCGCCAACGCCGGTCACTTCGACGTCGAGATCGACGTCGCCTCGTTGGCGGCGGCGGCGGAGGGACGTCACCGGGTCGTCCGGCCGATGGTCGACGAGTACCTCATGAGCGACGGGAGGCGACTCGTCCTCCTGGCGGAAGGTCGTCTCGTGAACCTCGGGGCCGCCGAGGGCAACCCCCCCGAGGTCATGGACATCTCCTTCGCCGTGCAGGCCCTCGCCTGCGAATGGCTCGTCCGCGAGCGGGAGCATCTCGAGCCGCTCGTCTACGACGTCCCCTCCGAGATCGACCGGGAGGTCGCCCGCCTCAAACTGGCGACGATGGGCCTCGCCGTCGACGAGCTGAGCGACTCCCAGCGCAGGTACCGGGCCAGCTGGCAGGGCTGACGAGCGCCCGGCCGGCGCCGGGCACTTAGAGTCTTAGCGGATGGACACGCACGGGTCTGTGGTTGAAAGTCGATGCCAGTCGCAGGCGAAACGACCCACGTAAGGCGACTTGTGGTCGCTGAGCATGGTGCGGCTTAGAGGTAAGCCCTGCCCGGCGTCGCACCGGCTGTCGGTGCCCCGCCGGAGAAGGGGTGAAGCGCGTCGTGGAGGGGTGGACGAGCCGGGACGAACCGCCTCGGGCGGTGTGGCCCGGCTGCCCATCTCGGGCGCGGCAGCTCCTCAGCAGGCGAGTGTGGGGCCAAAGACCAGGTCAGCCGTGCGTGTCCACCGCATCTTCCTGGCGGCACGATCGTGAAGGGAGTCGCCGTGAACGAGGTTCCGATGGATGTCGTCGTGATCGGACGCCACTTCGACGTGCCCGACGACGTGCGGGACGTTGCCGGCAAGAAGGCGGGGCGCCTCAGCCGCTACCTTCCCATGGACCGCGCCGAGGTGTGCTTCTCGCGATCGCCTGTCGGCCACCTCGGCGACCCCATCACCTGCGAGATCGTCCTCGATGGCCGCGGCCGCACCGTCCGGGTCGCCGGGACGGGCGCCCGGCCGCTCGACGCGTTCGACGACGCCCTCGAGAAAGCCCGGCTGCAGCTGTCCCGCATGAAGGGGAAGCTCGTCGCCCGCTCCCGGCCACGACACGGCGAGGGCAGGGGAGCGGAGGAGCTCGCCGGTTCGATCGAGCCCGACGAGGATCTGATCGGCGTGGATCTGATCGGCGTCGAGAGCGGGGCCGACGCCGAAGGGATCGTCGATCCTGAGCTGTGACGAGCGGGCACCGGACCTCGCCCTCGTCGGGGCGACGGCGACGGGCAAGACGGCGCTGGCGGGCGAGATGGCCCACCGCGTGGGCGGATTCGAGCTCGTCTCGGTCGACGCCATGGCGGTCTACCGCGGTCTCGACGTCGGCACGGCGAAGCCACGGGGCACCGGGGACCGCTGGCATCTGGTGGACATCGCCGAAGCCTCCACGGACTTCTCGGTCGCCGAGTTCCAGGCCGCCGCCCGCCAGGCACTCCTTGCCATCCGCGCACGGGGGAACGTCGCCCTCCTCGTCGGGGGCACCGGCCTGTACCACCGGGCGGCGCTCGGCGAGCTGGCCTTGCCGGGCCGCTATCCGGCCACGGCGGCCGACCTCGAACGGCAGCTCGCCCGTGGCGACGAGGCGGCCTTGGGGGCGCTCTACGAGCGACTGCGGCAGCTCGACCCGCCGGCTGCGGCGCGCATCGAGCCGGGCAATGCCCGGCGGATCGTCCGGGCCCTCGAGGTGACCCTCGGCAGCGGGCAGCCGTTCTCCTCCTTCGGACCGGGTCTCACGACGTACGCGCCGTCGCCGGTGCGGATGGCAGGCCTCACCCTCGCCCGTGCGGAGCTCGACCATCGTCTCTCCGAGCGCCTCGATCGCCAGCTCGCCGCCGGATTCCTCGACGAGGTCGCCGGCCTCGCCGCCCGCCCCGGCGGGCTGTCCCGCACGGCGCGCCAGGCCATCGGCTACCGCGAGCTGCTCGCCGTCGTGGAGGACGGGGTGGATCTCGCGGTCGCCAAGGTCGCCATCGTGAGGCGGCTGAAGGCGTTCGCCCGCCGCCAGGAGGCGTGGTTCCGGCGGGAATCCGCGCGTTACGTGGTTCCCTGCCGACGATCCCGCCCTCGCCGAGCGCCTGACCGAGTGGTGGCGGCTCCTTGCGGCGGCCCCATGCGAAACTGGTCCATCGTGACGTCGGTCGCCCTTCTCAAGTACCAGGCACTCGGTAACGACTTCCTCGTGTCGCTCGACCCGGAGGCCGGGCTCGAGCTGAGCGCCGAGGTCGTCGCTGCCGTGTGCGACCGGCGCCGCGGCGTCGGCGCCGACGGGGTCATCGCCACTCACCGACCCACCCCGGCCGGCGCCGGGGGTGCCGACGTGGTGATGGAGCTTCGCAACGCCGACGGCGGCCGCGCCGAGACGAGCGGTAACGGCCTGCGCTGCCTGGCACTTGCCCTCATCGACGAAGGTGTCCTCGGCGGTCCGGACGTGCATGTCGCCACCGACGCCGGGGAGCGTCTCGTCACCCTGCTCGAGCGCCTCGACGACGCCACCGCCTTGTTGCGTGCGGGCATGGGGAAGCTCACCGTCGGTGCCGCCGAGCCCGCCCCGGGCATGACGGGCAGCTGGCAGGCGCGCCGCGTGCTGGCGGGCAACCCCCACCTCGTGCTCATCGGGACGTCGATCGAGGGCATCGACGTGAGCGAGATCGGCCCGGCCCTCGAGCGGGCCGTCCCGGGCGGCCAGAACGTCGAGGTCATCGCCGTCGGAAGCGACGGAGCCCTCGATCTCGTCGTCTGGGAGCGGGGTGCCGGGGCGACGCTCGCCTGCGGTTCGGGCAGCTGCGCGGCGGCCGCCGCCGCTCATGCCGCCGGGCTTACCTGCAGCCGCGTCGAGGTGCGCAACCCGGGCGGGACGCTCGTGGTCGAGCTCGACGTCACGAACCCCGACTCGCCGGAGGCGTACCTCGTCGGCCCGGCGAGCCGAGTGTGCACCGTCGAGCTGTCGGTGAGCACGAGCGGCGCACTCGTTTGAGCGGTCAGCGTCCGGCGCCGGGGAGCAGGCGCCCATGAGCCTCATCGAGCGGAGCTTCCGGGAGAAGATCGTCCTCGTGGGCGTCGTCTTCCGGCCGCGCACCGTCTCCGAGGTGGAGGCGAGCCTCGACGAGCTCGCCCTCCTCGTCGACACGGCAGGGGCCGACGAGGTGGGCCGCGTCGTGCAACGGCGGGACACGCCGGACCCGGCGACCTACATCGGTCACGGGAAGGCTCTCGAGCTGGGCGACCTCTGCGAGGCCGTCGACGCCGACACCGTCGTGTTCGACGACGAGCTGTCCCCGGGACAGCAGCGCAACCTCGAGAAGATGCTCGGCCGCACGGCCATCGACCGCACGGCCGTGATCCTCGACATCTTCGCCCAGAACGCCAGGACGGAGGAGGGCAAGGCCCAGGTGGAGCTCGCCCTCTGCCAGTACCGGCTGCCCCGCCTGCGTGGACGAGGGATCACCCTCTCGCAGCAGGCGGGTCGGATCGGCACCCGCGGCCCTGGCGAGACGCAGCTCGAGGAGGACCGTCGTCGCATCACGCGACGCATCTCCAAGCTGGAGGCGGAGCTGAGGAACCTGGAGGGGACCCGCCGCATCCAGCGTCGTTCGAGGTCGCGCAGCGCCTACCGGGAGGTTTCCCTCGTCGGGTACACGAACACCGGCAAGTCGACGCTGCTCAACCGGTTGACGGCAGCGGACGTCGTCGTGGAGAACCGGCTCTTCTCGACGCTGGACCCGAGGACGCGGCGGCTCGAGCTCCCCGGGGGGGAGCCGGTGCTGGTCTCCGACACGGTGGGTTTTGTCCGCAAGCTGCCCCACCTGCTCGTCGACGCCTTCCACGCCACCCTCGAGGTCGTGAGCACGGCCGACCTCCTCGTCCACGTCGTCGACGGCTCGGCCGCCGACCCCCTCGGCCAGGTGGAGGCGGTGCGGAGCGTCCTTCACGAGATCGGGGCGGACGAGGTGCCGGAGCTGGTGGCCGTCAACAAGGCCGACCGCGCACCGATCGCAGCCGCCCGCGTGGCCGCCGGCTATCCCGGAGCGGTCGCCTTCTCCGCTCTCAGCGGGGAGGGCATCCCCGAGCTGCTCGCTGCCGTCGCCGACGTCCTCCGGGTGGCGGACCGAACCGTCCAGCTCTGCGTGCCGGTCGGGAGGGGGGACGTCATGGCAGCCTTGCACCGGCAGGGCGAAGTGCTCGACGAGACCTACGACGGTGAGGCCGTGATGGTGCGGGCCCGGCTCGACGACGAGGGAATCCGACGATTCGAGGAGTTCGTGCAACGATGACGGTGACGAGGCGATCCGGAACAGACGGGGCGGGTTTCGTGCCGCCCGTGTACCCCTTCGACCGGCTCGGTGCGCTTGCGGGCACAGCGGCCGCCCACGCCGGCGGCGCCGTCGACCTCTCCATCGGGACACCCTGCGACGCCCCGCCCCCGGAGGTACTGCGAGCACTGGCCGGCTCCGGTGCCGAGCGCGGCTACCCGACCTCCGTCGGATCCGCCGAGCTCCGCGAGGCGGCGGCCGCCTGGATGGACCGCCGCCTCGGCGTCGAGGTGCCGACGTCGGCGATCGCCGCCTGCGTCGGCACGAAGGAGCTCGTCGCCGGCGTGCCCCACTTCCTCCGGCTGCGGGATCCCTCCCGCGACACCGTGCTGCACCCGGCGCTCGCCTATCCGACCTACGAGATGGGTGCCACGCTGGCGGGATGCCGGGCGGTGGCGGTGCCCGCCCGCGAGGACGGGACGATGGATCTCGCCGCCGTGGCCGAAGAGGTGGCCGAGCGCGCCCTCTGCCTCTGGGTGAACAGCCCGGCCAACCCGAGCGGGCAGCTGGACGACCTGGCAGCGGCAGCCGCCTGGGGTTTCGAGCGCGGCGTCCCCGTGTTCTCGGACGAGTGCTACGTCGAGTTCACCTGGAACTCGCCACGCCACAGCATCCTCCAGCACGGCCTCGACGGACTCGTCGCCGTGCACTCGCTCTCGAAGCGCTCCAACCTCGCCGGCTTGCGGGTGGGGTTCGTCGCCGGCGACCCCGACCTCGTCTCGTACCTCGCCGCCGTGCGCAGGCATGCGGGCTTCATGGTGCCCGGACCCGTGCAGGCCGCCGCCGCCGCCGCCCTCGGCGACGACGACCACGTGGACGCCCAGCGCCGGATCTACCTTGAGCGGCTCGGCTATTTCGGCGCCCGCCTGGGCGAGGCCGGCATTCCTGTCGAGCAGCCGGGCGGTGGCTTCTACCTGTGGGCCCGCGTGCCCGAACGCTTCTGCCAGGAGGGCGACGTGAATGCCGGCTTCGCCCTCGCCCGCCACCTCGCCGAGACGGCCGGGGTGCTCGGCAGCCCCGGAGACGCCTACGGGCCGACCGGAGCCGGATTCCTCCGCCTTGCGATGGTGCAGCCGATGGAGCGTCTCGAGCTGGCGGCCCGCCGGCTGGCAGAAGCCGGCGTGGGGTAGCCGGAACGGCGTTCCTCGCCGCGGTCGTCGGGCCTGGGCGGAGGGGAGCTGCCCCCCGGCAGGTAGTTTCGGCGGCCATGGACGAGATCCGATCGGGAGTCGAGGAGCTCTGGGCACGCCGCGGCGAGCTCACGCCGGCCGACGGCGACGCCCGCGCCGCCGTGGCGCGGGCGATCGACCTGCTCGACCGTGGCGAGCGCCGCATCGTGGAGCCCGACGAGGGCGCCGGCGGCGCCGGCCCGCCGCCTGCCGTCGTGAACGACTGGCTGAAGCAAGCCATCCTGTTGTGGTTCCTGCTGTCGGAGGTCTCGACGGTCGAGCTCGGACCGTTCGAGTACGCCGACAAGGTTCCCCTCAAGCACGATTTCGCCGCCGCCGGCGTCCGCGTCGTCCCTGGCGCCTCGGCGCGGTGGGGCTCCTTCCTCGGGCGCGGGGTCGTCCTCATGCCGAGCTACGTCAACATCGGCGCCCGCGTCGGCGCCGGCACCATGGTCGACACGTGGGCGACGGTTGGCTCCTGCGCTCAGATCGGCGAGCGGGTCCACCTGTCCGGAGGCGTCGGCATCGGCGGCGTTCTCGAACCGCCCAACGCCGTGCCCGTGATCGTGGAGGACGACGTCCTCGTGGGCAGCCGCTCGATGATCACGCAGGGCGCACGCATCGGGCGCGGCTCGGTGCTCGGGGAGGGCACGATCCTCAACCCCTCCATCCCCGTCTACGACGGCGAGACCGGGGCCGAGCTGGGCCGTGGCATCGTGCCTCCGTGGTCGGTGGCCGTCGGTGCCATGCGCCGCAAGGAGCTGCCGGGCGGTGAGTTCTTCCTTCCCTGTGTGCTCGTGCTGAAGCGCCTCACGGAGGGGGAGCGCCACGACAAGTCGCAGCTGAACGAGATCCTGCGCAGCCACGGGGTGTCGGCATGACGGCGGGGGAGGGTGAGGGGCAGGACCCGGGTCTCCCCGACCTCCTGTCGTTGACGGCCGATCTCGTCGCCATCCCGTCCGTGAGCCACCACGAGACGGCTGTCGCCGACCACGTGGAGGCCCGGCTCCGCGGCTGCTCGCACCTCGAGGTGAGGCGCCTCGGCGACAACGTCCTTGCCAGGACCTCGCTCGGGCGGCCGATGCGTGTCGTGCTCGCCGGGCACCTCGACACGGTGCCGGCCAACGGCAACGAGGCGGCCGTCATCGAGGGCGACGTCTGCCACGGTCTCGGTTCGGCCGACATGAAGGGCGGGCTCGCCGTCATGGCGGAGCTGGCGCGGCGCTGTGTGGCACCGGCCGTCGACATGACGTTCATCGGCTACGTCTGCGAGGAGGTCGATCAGGAGCACTCGGGGCTCGTGCAGATCGCCGCCGCCGCCCCGGAGTGGCTGGAGGCGGACGCCGCCATCCTCGGGGAGCCCACGGCCTCGCTCGTCGAGGCGGGATGCCAGGGCGTCCTCAACGTCGCGGTCGAGCTGCGAGGGGAACGGGCGCACACGGCCCGGCCGTGGATGGGCGTGAACGCCATCCATCGGCTCGGCCCGCTCCTGCAGGCGGTCGCCGGCTTCGAGGGGCGCCGCCCGGTCATCGACGGCTGCGAGTACCGGGAGGCGATGCAGGTCGTCTCCGTGGCGGGCGGCGTCGCCAACAACGTCGTGCCCGACTCGGCGCGTGTCGTGGTCAACCACCGTTTCGCCCCGGACCGCACGGTCGAGGAGGCGTTCGAAGCGCTGCGGACCCTGTTCGAGCCGGCCGTCGGTGCCGAGTCCGGCGACACCGTCCAGCTGCTCGCCGGTGCCCGAGCGGCCCCGCCAGGTCTCGGGCACCCCTTGCTCGCCCGTCTCGTCGCCTCCTCCGACCGCCCACCGCGAGCCAAGCTCGGCTGGACCGACGTCAGCTTCTTCTCGGCCCGGGGAATGCCCGCCGCCAACTTCGGACCGGGTGAGCCGACGCTCGCCCACACCGCCGGCGAGCAGGTCGATCGTTCCGACCTGGAACGCTCCTACCGGACGCTGCACGACCTGCTGCAAGAGGGGGTCTGAGGAGCCTCCGAGCTGGTCTTTTACCCGTGACACACCCCATCGTTACGGTGAGGGCATGGCTCGTGGCGATGCGCTTGCGGACGGCGCCGGCGGCGGTGCAGGCGGTGTTCGCCTAGAGGCGCCGGAGGACGGTCACGACCTTGCCGTAAATCTCGACCTCGTCGGGACGCAGCTCCATCTCGCTCAGCCTCGGGTTGGAGGGGACGAGCACGATCTTGTTGCGCCGGCGCCTGAAGGTCTTCACGGTCGCCTCCTCGCCGTCGATGCCGGCGACGACGATCTCGCCCGGCTCCGCCCCGCTCTGGCGCCGCACCACGACGTAGTCGCCGTCGAGGATGCCGGCATCGATCATCGACTCGCCGCGCACCCGGAGCATGAACAGCTCGCCCGGCCCCGTGAAGTCCTCCGGAAGGGGCATGACCTCCTCGACGGATTCCTCGGCGATGACGCCCGTGCCTGCCGCGACGGTGCCGACAAGGGGGACGTGAACGGCAGGCCGCACCGGGAGCGCAGCACCGGACTGCGGCTCGAAGCTCACGACGATCGTCCTCGGACGCTCGGCGTCCTTGCGGAGGTAGCCGTCGCGCTGGAGCACCTTGAGGTGGGCGTGAACCGTCGAAGGCGACGTGAGGCCGACCGCCTCGCCGATCTCCCGCACGGACGGCGGGTAGCCGCGCGTACGGATGGACTCGGCGATGAACTCCAGTATCTGTCGGCGCTTCCCGGTCAAGGTCACCTCGGGCATCCGTACCTCCTCGCGTCGGGCATCGTCGGATCCACGGTAGCGAGGCCAGATGGCAAATGCAAACACTCGTTCGTGGAACGTGCGTTCGCCGACGGGTTGACAACGAACAGTCGTTCGTGGTTCGATGGTGACGGCGAACACGCGTACGCCTGCTCGCCCGTCGCAACGCCGGGTGTCGCATCGAGCAAAGGAGGGCTGCAATGAGTGCTGAAGCACAACCGTCGTACGAGCCCGACCTCGCCCCGGCGGCACCGCCCGCCGCCCCTCGGTCCACGCCGGGTGGGCGCCCGGCCGGCGCCGAGCGCCGCCGGCGACCGCGCCAGGAGCAGGGCCGCTCCTGGAACGTCCTCACCGACGAGCTCGTCTCCTTCCCGCGGCCCGGGCGGCATGCCAGCTTCGAGGAGCTGACCGGCGTGCAGGCGCCGAGGCGGGAGCACGCCGACGAAGCCGACGCCGCCCGCTCCCGGCGCTACGGCGAGAAGTGGCTGCAGCGGGAGCTGCGCACGGTTCGCTACCTTGCCGACGCCGGCTACCCGTCGCTGCCGCGCCGCACCCTCGTTCGACCCGAGATCACCGGCGGGGCGGCGGGATGGACGGACGGGTCCTCGGCGCTGGCTGTCCCGGTGCCGCTCGATGACGACGACCTCGACTCACCAGACGCCCGACCCTCCCGGCCCCGCCCGGGGCGTCCGTCCCGGGCGCGTCCCGTCACACGGCCCGTCGGAGTGCCCGTTCCTCGCCGGAGGCCCGGCGAGCTCCACCGTCCGCACCCGCAGCGTGCCAGCGAGAGCGTGCGAGGGTTGCGACGCCTGCTCCCCGGCGTCGCCACCCTCGCCGCCCTCGTGGGCATCTGGGCGGGGGCGGGCGCCCTCTCGGCCACCCACGACCCGTCCCTCGCCGTCCTGCCGGGATCGGTCAAGGTGGCCGGCGGGTACTCCTACGTCGTACGTCCCGGCGACACCGTCTGGTCCATCGCGAGCCGACTGGAGCAGGGCGGTGATCCCCGTCCCCTCGTCGCCCGGCTGGAGTCGCAGCTGCACGGGCGGACGCTCGTGCCGGGCACCCGGCTCCTCCTCCCCTAAGGGCGCGGGCGGCAACCTCCCCGCTACCGTCAAGGCGTGCGTTGCCCGTGGTGCGGCGCAGCCGACGATCGTGTCGTCGACTCGCGAGAAGTGGAGCAAGGGTCGGCAGTGCGCCGGCGCCGGCAGTGCCTGTCCTGCGCCGCGCCGCTTCACGACCTACGAGCGGGCCATGGGTGCGGCCGTGACGGTCGTGAAACGGTCGGGCCAGCGTGAGCCGTTCGAGCGGCGCAAGGTCGTGGCGGGTGTCCGCTCCGCCTGCAAGAACCGGCCCGTGGAGCTGGAGGCCATCGAGACGCTCGCCTCCGAAGTGGAGGAGCTCGTGCGTTCGAGCGGTCCGGAGATCACGAGCGCCGACATCGGCACGGCCGTGCTGGAGCGACTGCGGTTGCTCGACGACGTCGCCTCCGTGCGCTTCGCCAGCGTCTACAAGGGTTTCGAGGACGTCGGCGATTTCACGCGGGAGCTCGGCCTCCTGCGGGAGGACCGCGGCGATCGGCGGGACGACCCCCCCGGCCATGGTTGACCTCCTCGAGGACGTGCCGCCCCGCGTGCTGGCGGTCTACGCCCATCCCGACGACCCCGACATCTCCTGCGGGGGCTCCCTCGCCAAGTGGGCCCGCGCCGGCAGCGAGGTCCACGTGGTCGTTTGTGCGGCCGGGGACAAGGGATCGCGCGACCGGGCCGTCGAAGGCGACGACATCGTCGCCCGGCGCGCCACCGAGGCGCGCCGGGCCGCCCAGGTGCTCGGCCTGGCAGGGGTGCACCTGCTCGGCCGTCCCGACGGCGAGTTCGAGAACGACCACGCACTGCGCGAGGACCTCGTGCGCCTCATGCGGATGCATCGGCCGGAAGCCGTCGTCTGCCCCGATCCCACGGCCATCTTCTTCGGTGCCCATCACTACAACCACCGCGACCACCGCATCGTGGGCTGGGCCACGCTCGACGCGGCGGCGCCGGCGGCGAGCTCGCCCCGCTACTTCCCCGCCGCCGGGGAGGCGCACGCCATCGAGGTGGCGCTCCTCTCGGGCTCCCTCGAGGCGAACGTGTTCGTGGACATCGAGGACACGATCGAGGACAAGCTGACCGCCGTCTCCTGCCATGCCAGCCAGCTCCTCGACGCCAACGACTGGTTCGCCTCGGCGCTGCGGGACGGCGCCGAGGAGGCGGGGCGGCAGGCGGGCGTCGCCTATGCCGAGGCCTTCCGCCGGGTGCACCTGTCGTGACCGGGTCGGGCGGCAGCTCCGTGCCACCCCCCGCCGCCGTGGCGGATCTCGATGTGCTGCACGTCGACATGGACTGTTTCTTCGCCGCCGTCGAGGTGCTCGACGATCCCTCCCTGCGAGGTCGCCCGGTCATCGTGGGGGGCACGGGGGCCCGCGGGGTCGTGGCCGCCTGCACCTACGAGGCGCGCTCCACGGGCGTGCACTCGGCCATGCCCATGGCCGAGGCGCGGCGCCGCTGTCCGGCCGCCGTCGTGCTCGGCGGGCGCCACGATCGCTACGCCGCCGTGTCGGCCGAGCTCCATACGGTCTTCCGCGAGTTCACGCCCGTCGTGGAGCCGGTCGCCCTCGACGAGGCGTTCCTCGACGTCTCGGGGAGCCATCGCCTCTTCGGCGGCAGCGTCGACATCGCCGAGGCGATCCGCCGCCGCGTCCACGAGCAGCTCCACCTCGAGTGCTCCGTCGGCGTCGGCCGTTCCAAGCTCATCGCCAAGCTGGCATCGCGGGCGGCGAAGCCCCGGCCGACGCCGGACGGGCCCGAGCCGGGGCCGGGCGTCGTCGCCGTCGCACCCTCCGAGGAGCTCGCCTTCCTGCACCCGCGCCCCGTCTCCCACCTCTGGGGAGTCGGCCCGAAGACGGCGGAGCGCCTGCTGCGCTACGGCATCCACACCATCGGCGAGCTGTCACGGCTCGACGAGGCCTCCCTCTGCCGCCTCGTGGGCCAGGCCGCCGGCAGCCAGCTGCACGCCCTCGCCACCGGCCGCGACGAGCGCCCCGTCGTGGCGGACCGTCCCGTCAAGTCGATCGGCCACGAGGAGACCTTCCCGACCGACTACACCGAAGTCGCCGCCTTGCGACGGGAGATCGTGCGCTTGAGCGACTCCGTCGGCTCACGCCTGCGGGCGGCCGGCGTCGTCGGCCGGACTGTGACGCTGAAGGTCCGCTTCGGGGACTTCTCCACGATCACGCGGTCGCGCTCGTTGCCGGGACCGTTCCTCTCGGCAGCCGAGATCGCCGACGTCACCTCGGATCTCCTCGCCGGGGTGGACGTCACGCCCGGGGTCCGATTGATCGGCGTGAGCGTCTCCTCGCTGGAGCCTCGTGAGGCCGCCGGGGGGCGTCAGCTCGAGCTGCTGAGCCTGCCGGCGCCGGGGGAAGGACGGGGCGATGGGGCGGAGGCCGTTGCCGGCGTCCTCGCTTCCCCGCTCGCCGTCCGCACCGCTCGCCGGGTGGCCGCCGGTGACGGTTCCCGCCGGGAGGCGGACATCGCTGTGGCGAGGGGGGAGGTGGACGAGGCGGTCGGGGCGATCCGGCGGCGCTACGGGGACGCCGCCGTCGGCCCAGCCGCCGTCACCGGCCCGGGCGGTCTCCGCGTGAAGCGCCTCGGCGACGCCCAGTGGGGCCCGTCCGGCCCGGAAGACGCCGCTGCCGACGGTTCCCCCCGGTCCGCGCCATTGTCGGAGGCTCATGGCTATGCCAAGATCCGTCAGCGCGCCGCCCAACCATCCGACGACGGCGACTAGCCTTGATCGCGAGATGTCGGGGAAGTTGGGTGAGAAGGTGGCCCGAGCGGGCGGGAAGGGGGTGAGCGGTGCCACTTTCCGAAGATGAGCAGCGGATCCTCCAGGAGATGGAGCAGACCCTTCGGGAGCACGACCGCGACTTCGTGGCCCGCGTCGACCACGGCTCCCATCGCCTCGACGCTGCCAAGAGCGCCCGTTGGGCGATCCTCGGTGCCGTGCTCGGCTTCGTGCTCCTGCTCGCCACGTTCCGCTTCAGCGTGGGCCTCGGCGCCGTGGGCTTCTTCGTGATGCTCGTCTCGACCCTGCTGCTTGCCCAGCACATCCGCCAGGGGGCGGCCCCGGCCCAGAAGCGACCGCGGCAAGCCCACGCCGCGGCACCGGACCGGAGTGGTCCTCGGTGCGGCGTCGTATGCGCTCCCGCTTCGGCCACCACGACTGAGCGCCATCCCCGGCCACGACGCCGGCGCCCCTGAGCTCTGTCTCGCCCTCGACGTCGGCGGCACGAAGATGGCTGTCGGCCTCTGCGATCGCAACGGTGTCATCCTCTGGCGCGACCGCACGCCGACGCCGCCCGGCACGGACGAGGAGGCCGTCTTCGGAGCGCTCGCCGGCCTCGTAGGCCTCGCCGTGGAGGCGGCCGCCGGGCGGGGGCGCCTCGTCGCCTGCGGCGTCGGTTGCGGCGGCCCCATGACACGTGACGGTGAGACCGTCTCACCGCTCAACATCCCGGCGTGGCGGTCGTTCCCCCTCCGGGAGCGCCTCACCGGCCTCCTCGAGCGCTGGTGCGGATCCGAGCAACCCTTCCCGCAAATCGACAACGACGCCAAGGTGTTGGCGCTCGGCGAGGGTTGGCGCGGTGCCGCCCAGGGCCAGCGCGATTACATCGCCATGGTCGTGTCGACCGGTGTCGGCGGCGGCATCGTGCTCGACGGGCGTCTCCTGCACGGGGCCAGCGGCAACGCCGGGCACATCGGGCACGTCATCGTCGAACCGGGCGGTGCGCTGTGCGGCTGCGGGGCGCGCGGCTGCCTCGAGGCGGAGGCGTCCGGCACGGGCATCGCCCGCGCCACCGGCAGGCCGGCCGCCGAGGCAGCACCCGCCGTCGTGGAGCGCACCGGCCGCCTCGTCGGCCGGGCCGTCGGCTCGGTGGCGAACCTCCTCGACCTCCGGCTGGCCGTCGTCGGGGGCAGCGTGGCGCTCGGATATGGGACGCCGTTCTTCCTCGCCGCCCAGGCAGAGGTCGACGAGGTTGCCCGCCTGAGCTTCTCGCAGGGGTGCCGCGTGGAGCGGCCCGGCCTCGCCGAGGACGCACCCCTCGTGGGAGCGGCCGCCCTCGGGTGGGGCCCAGCCGTGACGGGCGCTCCGGCGATGACGGGCGCTCAGCGGTGAGCGAGGCGGCGCCGGGGCGCTGGTGGGCGCAGGCGGCGGTCGCCCTCGCCCGCCGGCCGGATCTCTGGCCCGTCGCCCTCGCCGAGGCGCACTGCCTGCTGCCGCGCAACTGGTGGCGGACGTGGCCGCCCCTCCCGCGCCCGCCGGCCGCCTGGCTCGGCTTCCGGATGGAGACCGCCTACGGGGACCGGACGGCCCGGCCGCCGGCGGGCGATGTCGTGGCGTGGCTCGAGTGGTGCCGGGAGGCACGACAGCTGTTGCCGAGGCCCCCAAAACCCTGACAATCGTGCCGACCTCTCCCGTGCGTGCGGTAACGTCGCCGCGTGCAACAGACGCGGCGCGGGAGGCGACGTCAGCTCTTGAGAGCGCGCCCCGCCTGAGATGAGCGGCCGCGCGCTCGTGCTGAATGCGTCGTTCGAGCCGCTCTCCGTCATCGCCGCCCGCCGCGCACTCGTACTCGTTCTTTCCGAGAAGGCCGTGCTGATCGAGGGCAGCGGCGTCCAACTGCGCTCGGCCCGTCAATGCTTCGCCGAACCCTCCATCGTGAAGCTCGTCCATTACGTCCGCGTCCCGCACCAGACACGCGTCGCCGTGACGCGCCGTTCCGTCTTCGTGCGCGACGGTCACCGTTGCCAGTACTGCGGCGCCCAGGCGGAGAACATCGACCACATCGTCCCCCGCAGCCGGGGCGGCACGCACTCGTGGGAGAACGTCGTCGCCTGCTGCCGCCGGTGCAACACGAGGAAGGAAGACCGGTTGTTGGAGGAGGCGGGTTTCTCGCTCTCCCGGCAGCCTCGGGCGCCCCGCTCACGGCTCTGGCTGCTCGCCGCCAGTGGCGAGGTGCAGGACGAGTGGGCACCGTACGTGGCGCCCGTGCTCGACCAAGCCGTCGCCGTCTGACGCTGCGAGGTCGTCGTGCCCCTCGAGGTCGAGGTGCGGAGCGCCCCACCGCGCCACTTGATCGCCGCCCCGCCGGCGACCATCGGCACGATCGTCGTGTGCGAGCCGACCTCCGGGGCGCTCGTGCTCGGCAGCTCGCAGAAGGACTCCGTCGCCGATGTGAGTCGCTGCCGGGCCGCCGGGCTCGACCTGCTGCGGCGCCGCAGCGGCGGGGGTGCCGTCGTCGTGCGACCCGGTGCCCAGATCTGGGTCGACGTCTTCGTCCCACGGGAGGATGCCCGCTGGCGCGATGACGTGCTGGCGTCGTTCGGGTTTCTCGGTCGCGCCTGGTGCGACGCCCTCGCCGAGGCGGCACCGCTGGAGGCTGCCGCCCTCGCCGTGGCGCCGGCGCGGCGCAGCGCCGGCACGAAGTGGTCGGACCTCATCTGTTTCGCCGGCCTCGCCGCCGGCGAGGTGACGCTGGGCGGGCGCAAGGTGGTCGGCCTCTCGCAACGGCGTGACCGCGGTGGAGCCTGGTTCCACTCCATGGCCTTGCTCCACCTCGACCCGGTCGAGCTCCCCGGCCTCCTCGACCTCGACGGGGCCGAGCAGGCGGAGGCGGCCGCAGTGTTGGGCGAGGCGGCAACCGCCGTCCCGGGGGGCCGATCGGTCGCCCCAGCCCTCCTCGCCGCCCTCCTCGGGCGGTTGTCCTCGCCGGGCTGACGGCCTGCCGGCGCCGGGGCGCCGCCTCCCACCCCTCGAGCAGCTCATGACCCGCCGGCCGGCGAATGGCGCCCCGCCGCGGTCGCGTTGTGCTGAAAAAGGGCCTCGCCGGGTCACAATGTGGGACCTGGTGGTTGTGAGTGGGGACAAAGAGCAGTATGGTGGGGCTCAGTGGGGGCCAGGGAGCCGGCCCTACCAAGTCGCTGAGAAGGTGCTACGGACACTTGCAGTCGCTGAAAGGTCGCGACGAGCGCTCACTCGACCCCAAATCGAGGGTCATCGTGCCGCAGCGGTTCCGCTCGCTGTTCGAGCCGCACGGTGGTGTCCTCGCGCCCCACGAAGACGGGTGCATCGCCCTCTGGACGCCGTCGGAGTACGAGGAGGAGTCGCTCCGCCAGAGCCAGCGGTTCAAGGAGGGAGCCATCGCCGGCCACGAAGCGCGTCGGTGGTTCTCCATGTGCAACGACTTCAGCCTCGACCATCAGGGCCGCATGATCCTGCCCGTCAACCTGCGCGAGCATGCCGAGATCGGCACCGAGGTGCTCTTCTTCGGTGTCTTCGACCGCGTCGAGCTCTGGGCCAAGCAGGTGTGGGAGGCGCGCGAGCGCTCCTTCGGGAGCACGGAGTCGTGAGCAATGCGCCCTGCCCGAAGCTCACACACGTTCGTTCCCGGGTCATCCGCAGCCCCTTGGCCGGTGTGCTGGATGGTTCAACCCTCTCCGCCGAGACTCACCATCCCCGCATGGGGGCACGACCCGCGTGGCCCCGAGCGGCCGGGGGGCTGCGGATGACCCGGGAGCCGCCCGTCAGCACCGGTGGGGGATTCTCCCACCTCCCCGTCATGCTGGACGAGGTCGTCGAGCTCAGCGCCACGACCCCCGCAGGGGTGCTGCTCGACGCCACGGTGGGCGGCGGTGGCCACGCCGCCGGCATGCTGGCCGCCTCGAGCGCGCACCGTCTCGTCGCGCTGGACCGCGACCCCGAGGCCGTGGCGGCGGCCCGGCGCCTCCTCGCCCCCTTCGGCGCCCGCGCCGTCGTCGTGCGGGACCGCTTCGACCGCCTGCGTGCCGTGCTCGACGAGGTGGCACCGGGCGAGCCGGTTGCCTGCGTGCTCTTCGACCTCGGCGTCAGCTCCCGCCAGTTCGACGCTGCCGATCGCGGGTTCTCCTACCGCATGGACGGGCCTCTCGACATGCGGATGGATCCCTCGCAGCCGACCACGGCCGCCGACCTCGTCAACGACTCCGAGGAGGTGGAGCTGGCGAGGCTCTTCGCCGACCACGGGGAGGGACGCTTCGCCCGCCGCATCGCCCGCGCCGTTGTCGCCGGGCGCCCCGTCATCTCGACCGTACAACTCGCCGAGATCGTGCGCGCCGCCATCCCGGCGGCCGTACGCCCGAGGAGCGGTCACCCCGCCCGGCGCGTGTTCCAAGCCCTGCGGGTCGCCGTCAACGACGAGCTCGGGCTCCTCGGCCCGGCACTCGACGACGCCATGGAGCTGCTCGTGCCGGGAGGGCGCTGCATCGTGCTCTCCTACCACTCCGGCGAGGACCGTCTCGTGAAGAGCCACTTCGTCGCTGCCTCCACCGGCTGGTGCACGTGCCCGCCCGGCCTGCCCTGCGTCTGCGGTGCCGTCCCGGCTGTGCGCCTCCTCACGAGAGGTGCCCGCCTCCCGAGCGATGCGGAGGTGGCGGCGAACCGGAGGGCCTCGAGCGCCCGCCTGCGGGCCGTCGAGCGCCTCGACGCCCCCTTCCGGGGGAACCGAAGCAGCGAAACCACCCCCACCACCGACGACGAGGAGGGCTGATGGCATCGAGAACCTCGCCGGCGCAACTGGCACGCCGGGAGCGTCAGCTCTCGCCGGATCGCGAGGGGGCGACCCAACTCGAACAGGCCGTTCGTCCCGAGCTCGACGTCGTCGACCAGCGGGCGATCGCCGAGCGGTCCCGCCGCCGGCAGGCCCGATTCCTCCTCAGTCTGGCGGCGCTCTTCATCGCCGGCCCGCTCGTGCTGGCGGCGCTCGGGCGTGCGATCGTGGCGTCGGACCAGGTGCGCTCCGACGGCCTGCAGTCGCAGATCGCCCAAGCGCTGCAGGTGCAGCAGGATTACCAGCTGCAGAAGGCGGAGCTCGTCGCCCCGGCCCGTGTTCTCGCCATCGCCGAGAAGCGCCTCCACATGGTGACACCCACCCAGGTCACCTACCTGCGCCCGGTCAACCCGGGCGAGTCGGTGGCACAGGCCCACCGCCCGGCCACCGGGGTGCCTGCGGGCGGGCAGGCGGGTTCCTCGGGCGGTCACCGGCAGGGCGGCTCCGGCGCACCACACTCGGCGCCGTGAGGGAGCGCCGGCCGCCGAGGGAGCCGGTGGTGCGGGGGGGCAGGCCACCCGATGCGAGAGCGTCCGGGCAGCGGGCGACGACGCCAGGCGCCCGCCCGCGACCCGGCACCCAGCGGACGACCTCCCAGCGGACGACGTCCCAGCGGACGACCCTCGGGCGACCGTTGATCAGCCCCCCACGGGCGGCGAGCGGGGGACCGCCGACCGCACCGGCGAGGCGGGCGACCGCACCGGCGAGGCGGGCGACCGCACCGGCAAGGCGGGCGACGGCACCGGCAAGGCGGGCGACAGCGCAGCGCAAAGCCCCGCCACGCCGGCGGCCCGTGAGACGGACGGCGCCCCGCTCGACGACGGCACCCCATCACCGCCGGCGCATCCACGCCCTCGTCTTCGTGGCCCTCCTCCTCGCCTGCCTCCTCGTGGCGCGTGTCGTGGAGGTGCAGGGCTTCGGTGCCGCCAAGTACGCCGCTTACGGGAACTCCGAGCTCTATCAGTCGGTCACCCTCCCTGCCTTGCGGGGCACCATCTACGACCGGAACGGCAACGTTCTCGCTGTCTCGGTCCCCCGCGTCGACGTGGTGAGCGACGACTACCTCGTGAGCAGCCCCGGCACCGATCTCGGGACGCTCGCCCGGATGCTCCGCCTCCCGGCCGCCACCCTGCGCCCACTCCTCACCGAGAAGTCCGGCTACGTGACACTGGAGCGCCAGGTCGGCCAGTCGACGGAGAGCGCCGTCGCCGCCCTCCATCTGCCGAACATCTCCTTCGTTCCCGACCCGGAGCGGACGGACCCCGACGGTGCCCTCTTCTCACCGCTCCTCGGTGTCGTCGGGTTCTCCGGCACCGGCCTCTCCGGCATCGAGTACCAGAAGCAGGACGCCCTCAAGGGAGTGGCGGGGAGCGAGCTGCTCGCCATGGGTGCGGCCGGCGAGGCGCTCCCGCAGCCGGCACGCGACATCACGCCGGCCCACCAGGGCGACGGTCTCGTCCTCACACTCGACGCACCCCTTCAGTTCGAAGCGACGCAGGCGCTCACCACCCGACTCGAGCAGACCCACGCCGCCACCGGCACCGTCGTGGTCCTCGACACGAGGACCGGAGGCGTGCTCGCCATGGTCAACCTCAGGCGCTCGAAGGACGGCCGTGTCTCGCCGGCTGCCCAGAACCTCGCCGTGACGTCGGAGTACCAGCCGGGCTCGGTCATGAAGCTGGCGACCATCTCGGCCGCTCTGCAGGACGGGATCATCTCGCCGAGCTCGACCTTGACGGTCCCCTTCGAGATCAACGTGGGCGGCTCCCCGTTCGAGGACGCCGACTACCACCCGACGGAGACCTTGAGCGTGGGCCAGAATCCTCGCCCAGTCGTCGAACGTCGGCACCATCGAGATCGCCGCCCGTCTCGGGCCGGAGCGCCTCTACGACCAGCTGCGAAAGCTCGGCTTCGGACAGGAGACGGCGCTGCAATGGCCGGGCGAGACGGCGGGTGACGTCCCTCCGCTCTCGACGTGGTGGGCCTCCTCGATGGGCACCATCCCCATCGGGACCGGTGAGGCCGCCACCCCCATGCAGATCATCGACGCCTACAACGCCGTCGCCAACGACGGTGTCTACGTGCCGCCGCGGCTCGTGCAGGCGACGGTCGGGGCCAACGGCACCGAGACCGTGCTGCCGGCCGCTCCCCGCCACCGCGTGCTCGACGCCTCGACCGTGCGCGAGCTTCTCCCGATGCTCGAGCTCGTCACCTCGGACGGGACGGCGACTGCAGCCCAGGTGCCCGGGTACGACGTGGCGGGCAAGACGGGCACGGCCCAGATCCCGAACGGTCGGGACGGCTACGTCCCGGGCGCCTGGATGGCCACCTTCGTCGGCTTCGCCCCGGCCCAGGCGCCTCAGCTCACCGCCATCGTCGTCATCAACCACCCGGACGACTACTACGGTGGACAGGCGTCAGCACCGGTGTTCTCTACGATCATGCGGTACGCCCTTCGGCACTTCGACGTCTCGCCCCCGGCGGGCGTCTCTTCGTGAGTCGCGGCCGGCCGTGAGCAACGCCGCCCCTGCCGGCGACGGTGAGCCGGTCCGGCTCGAGGTGGTCGTCGACCGGCTCCGCCCGCACACCGTCAGGGGCGACCCCGCCGGAGTGCTCCTCCGCGACGTCCGCTTCGACCATCGCGAAGTGCGCCCGCCGGCCGGAGGGGGCGACCTGTTCTGTTGCGTGCCCGGCGAGCTGAGCGACGGGCACGACTTCGCCGAGGCGGCCGCCGCCGCCGGAGCGGTCGCCATCGTGTGCGAACGTCCTCTCGACGGGCTGCCCCGCCGCCTCCCGCAGCTCGTCGTGAGCGAGGGCACCTCGCGCTCCGCCATGGCGCGAGCCGCCTGCACCGTGCATCACGACCCGGCGAGCAAGCTGCGGACGATCGGCGTCACCGGCACGAACGGCAAGACGACGACGACCTACCTGCTCGCCAGCGTGCTCGAGGCGGCGGGTTGGCCGACCACGGTCATCGGAACCCTCGGGGGCGCCCGCACGACCCCGGAGGCGCCCGATCTGCAACGCCGCCTCGCCGGCGCCGTGGCGGAGGGCAAGCAGGCAGTGGCACTCGAGGTGACATCACACGCCCTCGTGCAGCACCGCGTCGACGGCTACCGGCACGACGTCGCCGTCTTCACGAACCTGAGCCAGGACCACCTCGACTACCACCAGTCGATGGAGCGCTACTTCGGGGCGAAGGCGTCGCTCTTTCGCCCCGAGCGGGCGCGAGCCGGCGTCGTCAACGGCGACGACCCATATGGCGAACGCCTCTTGTCCGATGCCCGCATCCCGCTCACCGCCTTCCGGCTCGTGCAGGCGGAGGGGTTGGAGATGGATCTCGAGGCGGCCCGCTTCGTCCTCGAAGGCCACCCTGTCCACCTCCACCTGACAGGCGAGCCGAACGTGCGCAACGCCCTCGCTGCCGCCGCGGCCGGCCGCGCCCTCGGCGTGAGCGCCGAAGCAGTGGCGGAAGGGCTCTCTGCCGCCACGCCCGTCCCAGGCCGCTTCGAGCGCGTCGAGAACGCCCTCGGCCTCACCGTCGTCGTGGACTTCGCCCATACGCCGTCTGCGCTGTCGGAGGCCCTGCGGGCGATACGCCGCATCGCCGGCGAGGGCCGGCTCATCGTCGTCTTCGGCGCCGGTGGGGACAGGGACCGTCAGAAGCGCCCCCTCATGGGCGGAGCCGTCAGCGCCGAGGCCGACGTCGCCGTCATCACCTCGGACAACCCCCGCCACGAGGACGCCCTCGAGATCATCACCGAAGTCCGATCCGGGGCCGACGGCGGCGCCGAGATCATGGTCGAACCGGACCGCCGCCGTGCCATCGCCCTCGGTCTGCAGCAGGCCGCACCCGGCGACGTCGTCGTCGTGGCGGGCAAGGGCCACGAAACCGCCCAACAGCTCGGCGACGATCTCCTCCATTTCGACGACCGTGAGGTCGTGCGGGACGAGGCCGCCCGCCTGGCGGGAACCCGATGATCTCGCTCTTCACGGCCGGCGGAGTGGCCATCCTCGTCGCCGGCTTCGGAACGCCCATCCTCCTCCGCTTCTTGATCCGATGGCGGATCGGGCAGCACGTGCGCGACGACGGCCCGGCCCAACACGCCGCCAAGCAGGGCACGCCCACGATGGGAGGGATCGCCATGCTGGCCGCCGTCCTCGTCGGCTTCGTGCTCGGGCACATCGGCACCGGCGTGAGCTTCACGCCCTCCGGCTGGCTCGTCGTGCTCGCCATCATCGCCACGGGGCTCATCGGTGCCGCCGACGACTGGCTGAAGGTGAGCCGCCAGCGCAGCCTCGGGCTGAACAAGCGCGGCAAGCTCGCCCTTCAGGTCGTGGTCGCCGTCGGTTTCGCCATCGGGGGCCTTTACTGGGCGCACGTCAACACGAACCTCTCCTTCACGCGCTACAACCTGCCGGGCTGGCACCTCGGGTCGGTCGGCTGGGCCATCTGGGCGGTGCTCATCATCGTCGGCGCCTCCAACGCCGTGAACCTCACCGACGGCCTCGACGGCCTCGCCGCCGGATCCTCGACGTTCGCCTTCTCCTGTTTCGCCATCATCGGCTACTGGCAGATCCGCCACGTTTCGATCTACCACCTGACGGTGGCGAACGCCCGCGACCTCGCCATCGTCGCCATGGCGGCTGCCGGCGCCTGCGTGGGCTTCCTCTGGTGGAACGCCGCCCCGGCCCGCATCATCATGGGCGACACGGGGGCGCTCGCCCTCGGGACCGGCCTTGCCTGTCTCGCCCTCACGATGAACCTTCAGCTGTTGCTGCCGGTCATCGGGGGCCTCTTCGTGATCGTCACCTTGTCGGTCGTCGCCCAGGTCGTCAGCTTCCGCGTCTTCGGCCGGCGGATCCTCCGCATGGCCCCCCTCCACCACCACTTCGAGCTCATCGGTTGGCCCGAGACGACGGTCACCGTGCGGTTCTGGATCTTCTCCGGGCTGTGCACGGGCGTGGCGCTCGGCCTCTTCTATGCCGACTTCATCTCGGTGAGCCGCTGATGAGCATCGTCACGGAACGGCCGCGGGCCGCCCGGCGCCTCCCGGCGCAAGGACCGGGACGGCCGGCCGCCCGGCGCAGGCCGGCGACGCCGGTGATACCCAGCCGGCAGGCACTACCGCGCAAGAGGGCGGCACGTCCCGCCGCTCATACGAGCATCGAGTACCGGGTCCTCTTCCTCTCCGTCGTGGGCCTCTGCCTCATCGGGCTGCCCATGGTGCTGTCGGCCTCGACGGTCCTCTCGGTCATGTCGGGGGCGGCGCCGTACGCCATCTTCGAGAAGCAGTGCATCTTCCTCGCCGCCGCCGTCGCCGCCGGAGCGGCCGCCTACTTCTTGGTGCCGCCGACGCGACTGCGCAAGCTCCGTTTCGTCCTGCCCTTCGGGGTCATGGCCCTCCTCGTGGTCGTCTTCCTCCCGGGCGTCGGCCACTACGCCGGCGGCTCCAGCCGCTGGATCGGGGTCGGCGCGATCCAGATCCAGCCGTCGGAGCTCATGAAGGTCGCCATCGTCGTCTTCGCCGCCGACCTGCTCGCTCGTCGCGCCCATCGGCCCGACCACTTCGCCGCCGTCGTTCGCCCGCTCCTCATCGTGCTGTTGGCCGCCGCCGGCCTCATCATGGCCCAGCCCGACCTCGGCACGACGATCGTCATCAGCTGCATCTCCTTCGTCATGCTGTACGCCGCCGGGGTGCGCCTGCGCCTCCTCGGGACGACGCTGGCGCTGGCCTTTGTCGGCGGTGGCTACTACGCGCTGCACGCCGCCTACCGGAGGGACCGCTTCCTCTCCTTCATCAACCCCTTGGCGCACGCCGGCGGGACCGGCTACCAGGTCGTGCAGTCCCAGGTCACGCTCGCCCTCGGGGGGGTTGGCGGCAGTGGCGTCGGCGCCTCGCCCACCACGTGGGGCCTCCTCCCGAACGCCCACACGGACTTCGTCTTCGCCGTCATCGGGGGCAATCTCGGGCTGGTCGGCTCCATCGCCGTCATCGGCCTCTTCGCCCTCTTCGGCTGGGCCGGCTTCCGCATCGCGGCGCGTGAGCGTGACCCGTTCGCACGCTTCGTCGCCGTCGGCATCACCTGCTGGATCGTCTGCCAGGCCGTCATCAACGTGGGAGGCGTCATCGACGTCCTGCCCGTCACCGGCATCCCCCTGCCGTTCATCTCCTACGGCGGCTCGGCCCTCGTGGCCGAGATGGTGGGCGCCGGCCTGCTGCTCCGGATCGCTCGTGCCCAGCGCACCAGCGAACGATGAGCTGCTTCGCCGTTCTTGCCGGAGGAGGCACCGGAGGGCACGTGCAGCCGGCGCTCGCCGTGGCCGAAGCGCTCGTCGCCCGCGGCCACGACCGCCAGAGCCTGCACTTCGTGGGGAGTGAGCGGGGGATGGAGAGGAACCTCGTTCCCGAGGCGGGTTTCGAGGTGACGCTCCTGCCCGGGCGTGGCATCCAACGCCGGCTGGCGAGGGAGAACCTCGAGGCGGTAGCCGGCATCGCCACGGCCTGCGTGAAAGCCGTCGGGCTGCTGTCCAAGCTGCGCCCCGCCGTCGTCATCACCGTCGGCGGCTACGCCGGGTTCCCGGCCGCCTTCGCCGCCCTCCTGCGTCGGGCGCCCGTCGTCGTCGTGAGCTACGACGCCGTCCCGGGCGCCGCCAACCGACTGATCGGCCGGTTCGCCCGGGCCAACGCCGTTGCCTTCCCCGGCAGCGGGCTCCCGCGCTCGACTGTGACGGGCCCTCCCGTGCGGGAGCGGGTGCTCGCCGTCGACCGGGGGCCGGAGGGACGGGCGGCCGCCTGTGGCGAGCTCGGGATCGACGAGGGGCGGCTCGTCGTGCTCGCCACGGGGGGCTCCCTTGGGGCTCGCCGCCTCAACGAAGCCGTCGTGTCCGTCAGCGCCTCCTGGAGGGAGCGCAGCGACCTGTGCGTGTACCACGTCGCCGGCGACCGCGACCACGCCACCGTGAGGAGGCTGGCCGACGACGCCGGCCTCGGGGGCGAGATGGCGCTCGACTACCGCCTCACGGGCTACGAACGCCGAATGCCCCTGCTGCTCGCCGCCAGCGACCTCGTCATCGCCCGGGCGGGTGCCTCCACGGTGGCCGAGCTCGTCGCCCTCGGCATCCCGAGCATCCTCGTCCCCCTCCCCGGCTCGCCGTCGGACCACCAGACGAAGAACGCCGCCCGCCTCGTCGAGGCCGGCGCCGCCGTCCTGATAGAGGACGCCGACTGCACCGGTGACCGGCTGGCCGCCGCGGCCGGACCGCTCCTCGCCGAGGCCGAGCGCCGCGCCGCCATGAGCGAGGCGGCCTCCCGTCTCGGCCACCGGGACGCAGCCGACCGCATCGCCGCCCTCGCCGAGTCGGTCGCCCGGAGGGCGGCGTGACCACGCCTCCGCAGGACGGGGAGCTCGACCTCTCGCGGCACCTCCACATCCACGTCGTGGGCGTGGGCGGCGCCGGCATGAGCGCCGTCGCCGGCGTTCTCGCCGCCATGGGCCACGAGGTGACGGGAAGCGACCTGAAGGCCTCGGCCATGTTCCAGCGCCTCCGTCGTGACGGGCTCCACCTGAGCGTCGGCCACGACGCCGCATACGTGGAGGGGGCCGACGCCGTCACGGCCTCGAGCGCCATCGCCGCCGGCAACGTCGAGATCGCCGCGGCCCGCCGCCGCGGCATACCTGTGTACTCGCGCGCCGACGTACTGGCCGCCATCTGCAAGCTTCGTCGCACCATCGCCGTCGCCGGCACGCACGGCAAGACGACGACGGCCTCCATGCTGTCGCTCATCCTCGTGGAGGCAGGGTTGCGTCCGAGCTTCATCATCGGTGGCGACCTCAACGACATCGGCACGAATGCCGTCTGGGACAGCGGGGACTGGCTCGTCGTCGAAGCCGACGAGAGCGACGGCACCTTCTTGCGGCTCACGCCCGAGATCGCCGTCGTCACGAGCGTGGAGCCGGATCACCTCGAGACGTACGGGTCGTTCGACGTCTTGAGCGCCGCCTTCGCTTCCTTCATGGCCGGGGCGGCTACGACGGTCGTCTCGGCCGACGACCCGAGGGCGCTCGAGCTGGCGCCTCCCGGAGCCCTCACCTTCGGACGGAACGAGACGGCCCGTTTCCGGGTCACCGACGTCGATCAGGGCCGCAGCCAGATCGCCTTCTCGCTCGGGGATCTCGGGCGCTTCCAAGTGGCCGTGCCCGGTGAGTACAACGCCCGCAACGCCGCCGCCGCCGTGGTCGTCGCCGCCTCGGCCGGGGTGGCGGTCGACGACGCCCGGCGGGCGCTCGCCCGCTTCGGCGGGGTGGCCCGACGCTTCGAGTTCCGCGGCGAGCGGCACGGCGTCACCTTCGTCGACGACTACGCCCATCTCCCCACAGAGGTGCGGGCCGCCCTGAGCGCCGCCCGGGGCGGTGACTACGGGCGCGTCGTGTGCGTCTTCCAGCCGCATCGCTACTCGCGGATGGCGGCGCTGGCGGCCGACTTCGCCGACGCCTTCGTGGACTGCGACCGTCTCTTCGTCACGGCGGTCTACTCGGCCGGCGAACCGGCGCGACCGGGCGTCACTGGCCAGCTCGTCGTCGACGCCGTGCGGGCCGCCCACCCGGAGGCGGTCGCCACCTACGTCGCCACGCACGGGGAGCTCCTGGCGCAGCTGCGCGCCACGCTGCGGGCCGGAGACTGCTGCATCACGCTCGAGGCGGGCGACCTCACCGCGCTGCCCGACGAGCTCATGGCGGACGAGGAGTGGTGAGCGCCGTGGCAGAGAGCGATCTCGCCCGCCTGGCCGTGGCGCTCGGGGGGCTCGCCAAGGCCGAGGTGCCGATCGGTCCGCTCACCACCTATCGCGTGGGCGGCGCCGCCCGGCTCTACTGCGAGCCGAACACGGAGGACGACCTGGCGCGGCTGCGAGCCGCCGTCGCCGGGTCGCCCGTCCCCGTCCTCGTCGTCGGGAAGGGCTCCAACCTGCTCGTGGCCGACGGCGGCTTCGACGGCCTCTGCGTGCGCCTCGGCGAGGGCTTCGCCACCATCGCCGTCGACGGCACCGACGTCGTGGCGGGCGCTGCCACCCCCTACCCGGTGCTCGCCCGTCGTAGCGGCATCCTCGGGCTCACCGGGATGGAGTGGGCCGTCGGCATCCCCGGCTCGGTCGGTGGCGCCGTGCGAATGAACGCCGGCGGGCACGGGGCCGAGACGCGCGACCGGCTCGTGCGGTGCCGCCTCGTCGATCTCGCCACGGGCGTCGACCGCTGTGCCGAGGCGGACCAGCTCGACCTCCGCTACCGCCACTCGGCCATCGGCCGCTCCGAGCTCGTCGTGGCCGCCCGCTTCCGGCTGGAGGCGGGCGATCCCGAGCAGTCGGCCGTGCGCGTGGCCGAGATCGTGCGCTGGCGCCGGGAGAACCAGCCCGGCGGCCAGAACGCCGGTTCGGTCTTCACGAACCCGCCGGGGGACAGCGCCGGTCGCCTCGTCGACAGCGCCGGGCTGAAGGGCCTGCGCATCGGGAGCGCCTCGGTGTCGGAGAAGCACGCCAACTTCATCCAGGCCGATCCCTCCGGCTCGGCAGACGACGTGAAACGCCTCATCGACGAGGTGCAGGCGATCGTCGCCGATCGCCTCGGCGTCCACCTCGCCGTGGAGGTGACGCTCGTCGGATGGGATCCGCCGCCGGCGGAGGTGAGCGCGCCATGCTCGTAGCCATGGAACGCGCGGCGCCGACGGGTCGGGTATCCCGCCGCCGGCTCCGACCGGTCATGTGCGAATGCCAGGACGAGCGGTGACCGATCCGCGCATCCATGCCCGCCGGGTCGCCATCGCCCGCGAGCGCGGGCGCCGACGCCGTCGCCGCGCCGTCGTCGCTCTCGCCGTCTCCTCGTTGGCGGCAGGCGGCTTCGCCCTCGTTCACTCGTCGATCCTCGGGGCCCGCGACGTCCGGGTCGTGGGTGCCCCGGACATCCCGAGCTCGACGGTCATCGCCGCCGCCGGCCTGAAGGGCGCTCCACCCCTCGTGGATCTCGAGCACCGCCGCCATCGTCTCGCGCGTCGAGCGGCTGCCCTTCGTGCTGACGGCGGCCGTCCACATCGCCTGGCCGACGACGGTCTCGATCGACGTCGTCGAGCGCATCCCCGTCGCCGCCATCGCCACCGAGCCCGGAGGCCCCTATGCCATCTGCGACGACTCCGGCCGGCTCCTCGAGGTGTTGGCGAGCCGCCCGCCGTCGTTTCCCCTCGTGGCACTTCGCAGCGGCAGTCCCGGCGGCGTCGTGCCCGGTGACTTCCTGCCGGCGAGCGACCGAGCCGAGCTGCAGGCCGCCGCAGCCATGCCGGAGTCCCTCGTGCCCGAGGTCCTCGACATCGCCGTCGGGTCGGCCGGCGTGGTCGTGAACCTGACGGACCACCTCGTGGCGATCCTCGGGTCGTCCGCACAGCTCGGGCCGAAGTACGTCGCCCTTGCCACCGTCCTCGCCCACGGGGGCCTCTCGGCGGTGGCCGCCATCGACCTCCGCGTGGCGACGGCGCCCGTCCTCGTTCCGAAAGGCCGATCCTGATGGCGAAACGATCGCGCACCCCCGTTCCTGGTATCGTCGGCGGCTAAGCCGTAGCTGTGCGGCTGAGCCGGAGGGGGGCGGAGTTGCGTCGTCGCTGTCGTTGGTTCGCCGGGCTGTCGTCACAGCAGGTATCAGCGACCCTGCTGGGCGATCGACGGGCGAGGCGACTCCCCCCGAACAGCCCAGTCGGATCGTGTCGTCCCGCCGGGCCAGAGGAAAGAACGGAGCGCTCATGAGCAGCCCCGGGCAGAGCTTCATCGCCGTCATCAAGGTCGTCGGTATCGGCGGCGGTGGAGTCAACGCCGTGAACAGGATGATCGAGGCAGGGTTGCAGGGCGCCGAATTCATCGCCGTCAACACCGATGCACAGGCCCTCTTGATGAGCGAGGCAGACATCAAGCTCGACATCGGCCGCACCCTCACCCGGGGCCTCGGCGCCGGGAGCGATCCCGAGGTGGGGCGGCAGGCTGCCGAGGAGCACGTGGAGGAGATCGAGGAGGTGCTGAAAGGCGCCGACATGGTCTTCATCACCGCCGGCAAGGGCGGCGGCACCGGCACGGGGGCGGCCCCCATCATCGCCGAGGTCGCCAAGAGCGCAGGAGCCCTCACTATCGGCGTCGTCACGCGACCGTTCGCCTTCGAGGGGCGCCGCCGGTCGAACCAGGCCGAGCAGGGCATCCAGCGCCTCAAGGAGAAGGTCGACACCCTCATCGTCATCCCGAACGAGCGCCTCCTCGCCATCTCGGACGAGCGCACCTCCATCGTCGACGCCTTCAAGATGGCCGACGAAGTCCTCCTGCAAGGGGTGCAGGGGATCACGGATTTCATCAACGTCCCGGGCCTCATCAACACCGACTTCGCAGACGTGAAGATGGTCATGGCGAACGCCGGCTCGGCCATCATGGGCATCGGCACGGGCTCGGGCGAGGGACGCGCCGTCAACGCCGCCCGGCACGCCATCACGAGCCCCTTGCTGGAGGCCTCCATCGAGGGTGCCCGGGGCATCCTCCTCAACATCGCCGGCGGCAGCGACCTCACGCTCTTCGAGGTGAACGAGGCCGCCGAGATCATCCACGCCGCCGCCCACCCGGACGCCAACATCATCTTCGGCAACGTCGTCGACGACACGCTCGGGGAACAGGTGCGGGTGACGGTCATCGCGGCGGGTTTCGACCGCTACGACGAAGGCGAGGCGACCTCGCGCCCCGCTCGTTCGGGCAGCGCGCCGCCGGCGGGTGGCTTCGCGGCGAGCACGGCGCGCCCCGCCCACAGCGTCTCGTCGGCGCTGCGGCCGGACGTCCGCTCGGATCCGCCCCTCCGCACGGAGGGTCGCAGCGACCTTCCCGAAGTGTTCCCCTCCCGTGACGACCTCTCGGAGGAGCGGGACGTCTTCGCCGAGGGCGACGACGACCTCGATTTGGACGACGACTTCGACGTGCCGTCCTTCCTCAAGTAGGCACGGGGCGCGCACTGCCGAACGACGTCGGGACACGCCCCGTCGACGAGGCCGTCGTCTCGGAGCGGCTGCAGGCGATCAGGGGGCGGATCTCGGCGGCGGGAGGCGATCCCGCCCGCATCACGATCGTGGCGGTGACGAAGGGTCACGGCCTCGATGCCGTCCGCGTCGCCCTTGCCCTCGGCCTCACGGCCATCGGCGAGAACTACGCCGGCGAGCTCCTCGAGAAGTCGACGCAACTCGGGCCTGCGGTGTCGCCGGCGCCCTCCTGGCATTTCCTCGGCGCCGTGCAGCGCAACAAGGTGAAACGACTGGCACCTGTCGTCTCCTGCTGGCAGTCCGTGAGCCGCGCCGAGGAGGCCGCCGCCATCGCCAGCCGCGCCGCGAGGCCGGACATCTTCCTCGAGATCGACCTCACGGGCGATCCCGGGCGGGGCGGTTGCAGCCCGCAGAGCGCCGAAGCGCTGCTCGAGGCGGCGCGGGCGGCCGGTTGCCACGTGCGGGGCCTCATGACAGTGGCGCCTCTCGACGAGCCCGCCGCAGCGGTTTCGGCTGCGGGGTCGGCGTTTGCTACAGTCGCCGCGCTCGCTGCTCGTCTCGGGTTGAGCGAGCTGTCCATGGGGATGTCGCACGACCTCGAGGAGGCCGTGCGGGCCGGAGCGACCATGGTGCGCGTGGGGACGGCCCTGTTCGGGGAGCGTCCCCGCCGGTGATCCCCGCAAGCTCCGTCGTGGGCTGCAACAATAGAAAGCCCAGAGGAGGCTGACTCATGGCATCGTTCATGCACAAAGCGCTGCAGTACCTCGGGCTCAAAGACATCGACGACGACGGGTACTACGACGAGGACGGGTACGTCGAGCCGGGGCCCAATGGCCGCACCACCTACCCCGAGACGAGCGCCGAGGCACCGGCGCCGACGGGCACCGTTGCCACGGTGCGCCCGCTCGTGCGCGACGACTACCGGGATGGCTCGCCGTCCATGGGCCGTGGCGTCGTCCGCCCGATCGTCACACCCCGCCAGACGAAGCCGCAGGTCGTGGCGCCGGCGCGCTTCTCCGACGCCCAGGAGATCGGTGACCTCGTGAAGGCGAACCACCCGGTCATCGTCAACCTGCAGTCGAGCGACCGCGACCTCGCCCGACGCATGATCGACTTCTGCTCCGGGCTCACCTATGCCCTCTCGGGCTCGATGGAGAAGGTCGCCGACCAGGTCTTCCTGTTGACGCCGTCGAACGTCGACATCCCCCCGGAGGAGCGCCGGCGCCTCGCCGAGCCTGGTGTCTTCCGCTCCTAGCGAGCGCGCCATGGCCACTTCGCACAGCTGCTAGGACAAGGGCATGAACCTGGCCGAGGAGATCATTCGGCTGATCCTCCTCGCCTTTCTCGTCTGTCTCTTCGTGCGCGTCATCCTCTCGTACTTCCCGATCTCCTACGGCACGCCGATGGCGGGTGTGCAACGGGCCGTCGGCGCCATCACCGACCCGGTCCTCGCTCCTGTTCGACGCATCATCCGCCCTGTCAGCCTGGGCGGTGGCGGCGTGCTCGACATGTCGCCGATCATCGTCTTCATCGTCATCTTCATCCTCCTCACCGTCATCTGAACGCCCAGCCCCGGGGCGGTGCGGAAGGGCCGCCGACCTGGGCGGCGAGGGTGAGCATCCACGATGTCGGGCGGCGGTGCCGGTACCATCAGCACCCATGGAGATCTCCGCCCGAGTGCTCAGGGAAGTCGAGTTCAACAGCAGCCTCCGGGGCTACAACACCGATGAGGTCGACGAGTTCCTGGAGCAGGTGGCAGACGCCGTCGAGCGGCTTCACGAGGAGCTGAAAGGCCTCCGGGAGCGGGCCGACGCAGCCGAGCAGGGGGCGAAGGAGCGCACGGACACCTCCGACGACGACGACAGCATCCGCCGCACCCTGGTGCTGGCGCAGCGAACGGCCGACATGGCCATCCGCGAGGCGAAGGAAGAAGCCACGCAGCTCGTGGACCGGGCGCGCTCCGAGGCCGAGACGATGGTGAGCGACGCACGCGACTCGGCCCAGCGCATCTCCTCGGAGGCCGAGCGCCGGCTGAAGGACGAGGTCGCTCGCCTCTCCGGCAACCGGGAGGGCCTACAGAAGGAGATCGACACGCTCGTCAGCTTGCTCGGGGCCGAGCGGGAGCGCCTCACCGAGACGCTGACGGCCGCCCTCAAGTACGTCGAGCGCAGCCTCTCACCCTCACCCGAGCTGCTCTCGGCGAACCCCTCCGACCGTCCCTCCCCGGCGTCTCCGCCCTCTCCGGACGGCCCCGGCACGAGCAGCGGTAACGGCGGCGGCGTGACGGAGACGGCCGCTGACGGCCCCGCCGCTTCCCGAGAGGAGGCGGCTTCGGCGGCGGCGCCGTCCGCCGAGCCGACGAGCGCCGGGGCCCACGCCGCGGCGGAGCCGGACGAGGAGGAAGCGACCGCCGACGGGGAGACGCCCGGCGGTGTCGACGATCTCGAGCTCGCCATCGCCGAAGATGCCGCCGTCGCCGCCCCGAGCTACGGGAGGCGGTACGAGCCCGAGCAGTACGACTGGGACTCGGTCATGCGCAGCCGGCCCGACCCGCTCTTCCCCGACCACGGTCGCGCCGAGCGCCCGAACCTCACGGGCCTGCCCTCCCTGCACGATCGCTCCGATTCGGCGACCATGAAGAGCGGCACCTCAGGGGGCGACCTGCCAGCCTGACGGTGGCGGTTCGTCCCGACCGACCGCCTCGGAGCTGCGCGGTGGCCGGCCGGCCATCTCGCAGGCAACCCGCTTCGGCAGGCGGTCAGGCCGGCTCCAGCCGGATGACGACACGGAGGTCGTCGTCCCCGTCGCTCCCGCTCCCGAGGGCGGACGTCGTGGCCTCGATCTCGACCTGATCCGCCAGGACCTGGGCGCTCACCTCGTCGAGCCACCGTGAGATGGCCGCCGCCGTCGCCGGCGGGGCGGTCACGCCGAGGCGGATGCGGTCGGTGACCTGCAACCCGGCGTCCCGGCGGGCCTGCTGGACGAGGCGCACGACGTCGCGGGCGAGGCCCTCCTCCTCGAGCTCGGCGTCGGTATCGAGATCGAGGGCGACGAGATTGCGGCCTCCGCTCAGCAGGCGGGCCGCCTTCTCGTCCCGCGGGCGGAGGGTCAGCTCGTACTCGCCGTCCTCGAGCCCGACGCCGGCCGCCTCGACGCCGCCGCCGGGGCGCCTCGTCCACTCTCCCCGCCTGGCCGCTGCGATGACGGCCTGCGTGCCCGCACCGAGCCGCGGCCCGAGGACGGAGGGGACGACGGTGAGCACCTCGTCGGCGAGAGCGGAGACGTCGGTCGTGATCACCACCTGCTTGACGTTGAGCTCGGCGGCGAGGAGGTCGCTGAGCGAGGAGGGCCACCCCTCGCTGCTCCCGGCCCCGACGCTGCTCCCGGCCCCGACGCTGCTCCCGGGCCCGAGGCTGCTGCCGGCCCCGACGCTGCTCCCGGCCCCGACGCTGCTCCCGGCCCCGACGCTGCTGCCGGCCAGAGTGAGGGAGCGCAGGGGGAGGCGGGCCCGCAAGCCGGCCGCTTTGCGGAGGGAGTGACCGGCCGAGGAGATCTCGCGGACGAGATCCATGGCGGCCACGAGGTCGTCGTCGGCAGGCAGCTCCTCCGGGTCGGGCCAGGCGGCCAGGTGCACGCTGCGCTCGCCCGTGAGGCCGCGGTAGACCTCCTCGGCGAGCAACGGCAGGAATGGTGCCGTCACCCGGCAGAGGACGTCGAGGACGGTGTGGAGGGTGTCGTAGGCGTCGGCCTTGTCGGCGGCGCCGTCCGGGGCCCCGCCTGCCGGACGCCAGAAGCGCTCCCGGCTGCGCCGCACGTACCAGTTCGTGAGGGCGTCGAGGAAGGCGGAGACGGCCGCCGTCGCCCCGGCGAGATCGGTGTGCTCCATGGCGGAGGTGACCTGCTCGACGAGCTGGCGGGCCTTGGCGAGCACGTAGCGGTCGAGCAGCCCGGTCTGGTCGGTGCGCCGGCGGCCGCGCAGTCCGTCGGCGTTCGAGTAGAGGCTGAGGAAGTGCCAGGTGTTCCAGATGGGGTTGAGGACGAGGCGTACCGGCTCGGCGAGCGCCTTGCCCTCGATGACGCCGTCCTGCCCGCGCAGCACGGGGGAGGACAGCAGGTACCAGCGCATGGCATCGGCGCCCCGGCTCGCGAACACCTCGTCCGGGTCGGGGAAGTTGCGCAACCGCTTCGAGAGCTTGCGGCCGTCGTCGCCGAGGAGGACGCCGTGCGCCAGGCAGGCGCGAAACGGCGGCTTGCCGAACAAGGCCGTGGCGAGGACGTGCAGGGTGTAGAACCAGCCTCTCGTCTGGCCGATGTACTCGACGATGAAGTCGGCGGGGAAGTGTTCCTCGAACCGCCGGCGGTTCTCGAAGGGGTAGTGCAGCTGCGCGAACGGCATCGAGCCGGACTCGAACCAGCAGTCGAGGACGTCCGGGATTCGCCGCATGACCGACCGGCCCGTCGGGTCGTCGGGGTTCGGGCGGGTGAGCTCGTCGATGGCCGGCCGGTGCAGGTCCTCGGGCCGCACGCCGAAGTCCCGCTCGATCTCGTCGAGGCTCCCGTAGACGTCCATGCGGGGCCAGCGCGGGTCGTCGCTCTTCCACACGGGGATGGGCGTCCCCCAGAAACGGTTCCTCGAGATGCTCCAGTCCCGCGCCCCCTCCAGCCACTTGCCGAAGGCGCCCTCGCCGACATGCGCCGGGGTCCACCGGATCTGGCGGTTGAGGGCGACCATCTCGTCTTTCACGGCCGTCACCCGCACGAACCAGGAGCTGACGGCGCGGTAGATGAGGGGCGTGTCGGTCCGCCAGCAGTGCGGGTAGCTGTGGACGTAGTCCTCCGCGCACAGCAGCACCTCGGCGGCCCGCAGGCGCTCGACGATGGGGGCGTTGGCATCGAAGACCTGCACACCGGCGTAGTCCGGCACGTCGCCGGTGAAGCAACCGTGCTCGTCGACCGGGCACACGACGGCGATGCCGGCCTGCTCGCAGAGGCGCTGGTCGTCCTCGCCGAAGCCGGGTGCCATGTGCACGACGCCGGTGCCCTCGTCGGTCACCACGAAGTCGCCGGCCAGCACCTGAAAGGCGCCGGGCTCGCCCGCGAAGTAGTCGAAGAGCGGCCGGTACCGCCTGCCGACGAGGTCGGAGCCCCGCAGCGTGGCGACCCGCCGGGCGCCCTCCAGCTCGCCGGCGTACGCCGGCAGGCAGGCGGCGCCGAGCACGAGCCGCTCCGGGCCTGCCGGCGTCTCCCGCGCGAGGACGGCGTACTCGAGGTCCGGCCCGACGGCGATGGCCAGGTTGCTCGGGAGCGTCCACGGCGTCGTCGTCCACACCACGAGTCGCAGCGGCCCGGCCCCCGTCTGATCGCCCCCCGTGAGCCCCGGCTCCTCCAGGTCGAGGAGGATCGTGACAGCGGGATCCGTGCGGTCCCGGTAGGAGTCGTCCTGGCGCGTCTCGAAGTTGGAGAGGGGCGTCTCGCACTCCCAGCAGTAGGGCAGGACGCGGTAGCCCTCGTAGGCGAGCCCCCGCTCGTACAGCTGGCGGAACGCCCACAGGACGCTCTCCATGAAGGGCGTGTCCATCGTGCGGTAGTCGTTCTCGAAGTCGACCCAGCGCGCCTGGCGGGTGACGTAGTACTCCCAGGCGTCGGTCGTTCGCTGCACGATGGCACGGCAGGCGGCGTTGAAGCGGTCCACGCCGTAGGCGGTGACGGCCCGATGGCCGGAGACCCCGAGCTCGCGCTCGGCCTCCATCTCGGCCGGCAGACCGTGGCAGTCCCAGCCGAAGCGCCGTTCCACGCGGTGTCCCCGCATGGTCTCGTAGCGAGGGACGGCGTCCTTCACGAAACCCGTTAGCAGGTGACCGTAGTGGGGGAGGCCGTTGGCGAACGGCGGCCCGTCGTAGAAGACGTACTCCGTCGACGGGGGGTGCAGCTGTACGGAGGCCTCGAAGGTGTGGTCGGCCCGCCAAAAAGCGAGCGTGCGGGCCTCCATCGCCGGGTAGTCACACCGCTCCGGCACCTCCGGGTAGATGGTGGTGGCAGCCGCCGCGTCACCTCCCATGTCCGGCATCGTTTCAGCGTATGGGTGTTGCCCCCGCCGCTCGGCGGGCGCCCCGTCGCTCCGCCGCTTCGCCGCGCCCGCCCCCAGGGCGAGAGCACGGCCTCCCGGCAGGAGGGAAGTGACGAGGGGTCCGGGTTGTTATCCTCGCGAACCGCTCCGAGCGGTCTCCCGGGAAACGTTCGCTCGAACAGGCCCCGGGAGTATCGTCGGGCACCCTTCGTCGGGAGAGGAGACATCCACACCCATGGCGAGCACCACGAGACCGACCGTCGTCTCGGCCAAGAACACTGCAGCATCGCCGGCAAAGCGGGCGGACCACGCCGGCGACACCGAGACGTCGAAGGGGCGGTCGCGCGGCTCCTCCGAGCCGGCCCCCGCCTCGAAGCCCACGAGCGCCGCCCCGAAGGCGGCCGCCGCAAAGGCCGCCGCCGCGTACAAGGGACAGGGTTCCACCGCCAAGCAGGCGTCCGGCAAGGCGGAGGCGAAGGTGGCCGGCCCCGCCAAGTCCGCCCCCAAGGCGGCCCCTGCCAAGTCCGCCGCCGCCGAGAAGACGGCGCACGCCGGCACGGTCAAGGCCGCCGCCAAGTCCGCCGTCGGTTCCGCCCCCTCCACGGCGAAGTCGTCGACCGCCAAGGCGGAGCCAAAGCCGGCACGGCCGGCGCCCCCGGCCAAGACGCAGCAGCTCGCCAAGGGCGCCGACGCCGCCAAGGCATCCCAGGCCGGAGCGAAGGCGGCAACGAAAGCCGCGCCCGCCGCCAAGGCGGCGAAGGCGGCGCAGGAGGACAAGGCGGCCCACGCCACGGCTCCCGCGGGCAAGGCGCAGGCCACGAAGTCGTCCGCCCCCAAGACGGCGAAGGAGGCCGCCCCCGACGCCGGCAAGGCTGGCGCTGCCGTCGCCGAGGCACCGAGCAAGGACGGCCACGGACGAGTGGCGCCGTCCCACGGGCATGCCGCCCCCGGACGGGGCCCGAGGCTGCTCTCCTCCCGGACAGCCGTCGTCCGGCGGTCCGAGGGTTACACGGACGAGCGCTTCCTCAACCACCAGCGGCATGCTCTCGACCTCGAACGGGCCACCTACCTCGAGCAGGCGAAGAGCTTGCGGGCCGAGGCGGAGTCCCTCGTCGAGGAGATGGAGCCTGGCGACATCCAGTTCGACGACGAGTCCGGGGAGGGCGGCACCGTGACGGTCGACCGCGAGCGGGACCTCGCCCTCTCGGCGCAGGCGCTCGTCGCCGTCGACGAGATCGATCACGCCATCGCCAAGATGAATGCCAACACCTATGGCATCTGCGAGAACTGTGGCCGCCTCATCCCGAAGGCGAGGCTGGAGGCGTTGCCCTACGCCCGGCTGTGCATCGACTGTAAGAGCGGGGGTCTCTCGCGCCGTTGAGGGTCGTCCGCCAGGCGACGCCGAGGCGACGCCGGATCGCGGCGTTGGCGGCGGTGGCGACCGTCGTCGTCGCCGCCGACCAGATCACGAAGTCGCTGGCGCTCTCGGATCTGGCCACGCACGACGTGCATGTCGTGGGGCCTTTCTCCTTTCGCCTCACGTTCAACACTGGCGTCGCCTTCTCGATCGGCACCGGCCTCAGCGGGCCGATCATCGTCGTGGCGGTGGTCCTCGTGCTCGCCGTGCTCGCCATGGCGCGAGGTGCGCCCTCCATGCCGTCGGCCGTCGCCTTCGGCCTCGTCCTCGGCGGCGCCATCGGCAACCTCTCGGACCGCCTCTTCCGGGGCCACCACGGGGCGGTCGTGGACTTCATCTACACGCGCTTTTGGCCGACCTTCAACGTGGCCGACTCCTGCATCGTCATCGGGTGCTTCGCCCTCGCCGTCAGTTTCGCCCGCGCCGGGCGTTCGGCCACCCGCCACTCCAGTCCACCCGCCGGCACCGCCGACATCGTGCGGCCGTCCGACCCTGCCGCGCCCGAGTGACGACGGAGTCCTTCGTCGTTCCTCCGGCCCTTGCCGGCGAGCGCCTCGACCGAGCCTTGGCACTGCTCACGGGGGACGCCCGGGCCGACGTGGGGCGAGCCGTGGCGGCAGGCAAGGTGACCATCGGCGGGGCACCCGCCTTGGTACGCAGCCGGCGCCTCAAGGCGGGCGAGCTCATTGCCCTCGTCGTGACCGCCCCGGAGGCGAGCGTGGAGGCGGCGCCGGGTGCCCAGGCCGAGATCGCCTTCGAGGTCGTCTACGACGACGACGACGTCATCGTGGTCGACAAGCCGGTGGGGCTCGTCGTGCATCCGGGCGCCGGCGTTCACGAGACCACGCTCGTCTCCGGCCTCCTGCACCGGTATCCCGAGCTCTCCGGCCTCCCGGCCGCCGGCTGCGGCTCCCCCGAGCGCCCGGGGATCGTTCACCGGCTCGACAAGGAGACCTCCGGGCTGCTCGTCGTGGCCCGCAGCGAGCGGGCCTACCGCTCGCTCAGCGCCCAGCTCGCCGCCCGCACCATGAGCCGGACCTATCACGCTCTCGCCCTCGGGTCCCTGCAGGCGGCCGACGGCGTCGTGGACGCCCCCATCGGGCGCTCCCCGCGTCACCCGACGAAGATGGCGGTCGATGCGGCCGGCCGGGAGGCACGCACCTCCTACCACGTTCTCCGGCGCTTCTCGAAGCCCCTTGCCGCCACCGAGCTGCAGCTCGCTCTGGAGACCGGGCGCACGCACCAGATCCGGGTCCACCTGTCCGCCATCGGCCACCCCGTCCTCGGGGACCGCCGCTACGGAGGGTCCCGGGCGTCATCCGGGGTGACGAGATTGATGCTGCACGCCGAACGACTTGCCTTCGATGCTCCCTGGCAGGCCGCCGCCGGCGGCGGTCACCTCGAGTTCGAGGCGCCGCCACCGCCGGAGTTCAGCACCTCGCTGGCGCGCTTCAGCTGAGCCTCCCGGAGGGGCTGACTTCGAGGTGACCGGCACGAGGGCCGGCGGCCACCTCAAGCGGCGTCGTTGACGCCTTCGACCTCGGGCTGCTCGGCCAGGAAGGCAAGGGCGGACGCCTCGATGCGCCGCACTCGCCGGACCCCGATGCCGAGCGACCGAGCCGTCGACTCCAGGCTCGCCGGGGGAGTCCCGTCAAGGCCGAAACGCAGCCGGACGACGGACTGCTCGAGCTCGGGCAGGCGGTCGATGGCGGCCTCCAGCCGGCTCAGGCTGATCGAGTGGACGAGATCCTCCTCGAAGGGCACCTCGTCGGCGGCGACGACGTCGCCGAGCGTCGCCGTCGCCTCGCTCGTGAGCGGCTGGTCGAGGCTGGCCACGACGCGGGGTAGGCGTGCCTGGTCGGGGTCGGCTTCCAGCTCAGCGGCGAGGGCGTCCTCGGGTAGGCGGATGGCCCGCCCCTTCGACTGCACGGCGCGCTGCAGGGCCTGGCGGATCCACCAGGTCGCATACGTGGAGAACCGGAAGCCCTTTCGCCAGTCGAACTTCTCGACGGCTCGCATGAGGCCGAAGGTGCCCTCCTGCACGAGGTCGACGAGATCGACGCCGCGGCCCTGGTAGCGACGAGCCCAGTGGACGACGAGACGCAGGTTGGACCCGATCATCTGCTGACGGGCCTCTTCGTCTCCCTGCTCGACGCGCTTGGCGAGCTCGACCTGAGCCTCGGCGCTGAGCAGGGGGTACTGGCCGAGGTCGTCGAGGAACAGCCGCATCAGATCAGGCGCGTTGGAGCCACTCCCGGCCACCCCTCTGTCAGGCGACGTCACTTCTCCTGCGGAGTACTCGGTGGCGTTGTTTGCGGGAATTTTCTGCTCTCCTGTCATCGGGTCCACTTCTTCCTCAGGCACAACGCTGCAACGCGCCCGCGCATTCCGAAGCGACGCGGGCGGTAACCTACGCGGCCCATGTGCGCCGAGTCCGCTCAGCTCGACCCATTGTCGCAGACGGGTGTGTCAAGGGATTCGCGCTCGGAGCCGCTGCATGCCCCCGGTCGCCTCTTCATCGTGCGTCACGCTGCCACGGAATGGAGCATCACACAGCGCCATACCGGGCGAACCGATCTGCCCTTGCTGCCCGAAGCTGAGGACGAGGCCAGGCTACTCGGTCGCCGCCTCGGTCGTCTAGACCCGGCCCTCGTCCTCACGAGCCCGCTGCAGCGAGCCGTCGCGACGAGCCGGTTCGCCGGCTTCGGGGAAGCGGAAACGGACGCCCGCCTCCTCGAGATGGACTACGGGGAGTACGAGGGCCTCACGACGGCCGAGATACGCCGCATGCGCCCCGACTGGGATCTCTTCCGCGACGGCTGCCCCGGAGGCGAGACGATCGAGGAGGTCGGCGCCCGGGTGGACTCGCTCCTCGCCGAGCTTCGTGACGATCGCCTGGCCGGCGTCGACGTCGTCCTCTTCGCCCACGGGCACGTGCTGCGGGTTCTCACGGCCCGCTGGCTGGACCTGCCCGCCCCTGCGGCACGGCGATTCGCTCTCGGGGCGGCGAATTTCTCCATCCTCGACTGGGAGCACGAATGGACGGTGCTCGCCGGCTGGAACTTGTAATTCGGGCCGGCACCCACGAACGGAGGGGGCCGAGTCAGTCGAGAGGGCCGACGGGGGCGAGGTTGCCGCTGGCGCGCTCCACCATGTCCGCCAGGGTGAAGGAGTCGAGGTGGTGGCGCATGTGCTCGCCGACCTCCGACCAGACCGAGAGGAGCACACACTGGCCCTCGTGGTCGCAGGCGCCGTTCTCGTGCGGCTGGCCGAAGTCCCCCGCCATGATGGGGCCGTCGACGGCGCTCACGATCTGGCCGAGCGTGATCTGCTCCGGCGGCCGGGCGAGCACGTAGCCGCCCCCCACCCCGCGCTTCGAGCGGACGAGCCCGGCGCCCTTCAGGGCGAGCAGGATCTGCTCGAGATAGGGCTGGGGGAGTCCTGTCCGCTCCACGATGTCGCGCACCGACGTGGGCGGCGCCTCGCCGAAACGGAGGGCGAGGGACAGAAGGGCGCGGCTTGCGTAGTCACCCCTCGTGGACACCTTCACCCCCTCCATGCTACGGCGCGCTCGGGCGTCCAACCCGGGAGGGTGCCGGAGGGACCGTCGTCGCCCGAGCCCGGGCGCCCGCGCTAGGGGAGGGGTGCGGGGGAGGGCGGGGGCGCCGGCGTCACGGAACGGTCGAGCAGGCTGTCGTCGTCCCCCCCGCCGATGACGAGGCTGGAGGACGAGAGCACCATGATGCCGCCGGCGACGAAGGCGAGCCCGATGACGGTGCCCACGACGGGGTAGGCGCCGGATCGGATCTGCTCGTGCAGCAGCGTCGCCCCGAGGACGACGCTCACGATCGGGTTGGCGGCCGCCAACGAGGGGAGGGACCACCGGATGGGTCCGCTCTGGAAGGCGCTCTGCACGAGGAAGATGCCCGTGAGGATGCTCCCGCCGAAGGCGTAGAGCTCCCAGATGCCGAAGACGTGGGTGACGGTCGAGCCGAGGCCGTGGTGGAGGCTTCCCTGGATGCCGCGGGCGAGGCCCTTCGCGAAGGCGGCGCTCAGCCCGTTGATGATGCCGCCTGCACCGGCGAGGAGGCCTGCCTTCCAGGTCGGCTTCTTCGAGGCGAGCGAGGCGAACACGAGGATGCCCACGGCGACAGCGATGGACCCGAGGGCGATCGCCCAGCCGAGCGCCGACCCGGTGGCCTGCCCCTTCTGCGGGTCCGTGCTGACGAGGAGGACGATGAGGCCGCCGCAGACCGTGAGGGCGGCGAGGAGCTCCCGGCGACCCGGCCGCCGGTTGTGCATCCAGATGGCGTTGATGGGGATGGCGAAGAGCAGCCCGCACACGAGGAGCGGCTGTACCTTCACGAGCGAACCGTGGGACAGTGCCACCATCTGCAAGATGGTGCCGACCAGGCTGGCGCACATGCCGGCGAGCCAGAGGGGGCGGCGGACGAGGCGGAGCAGGAGGCTCATCCGGAGGTGGTGCTCGGCCGGCTGCGCGACGGCCGCGTGCTGCTGCAGGACGACTGCGACGGCGAAAGCCAGGGCAGAGCAAAGGCTGACGGCGATCACCAGCACCCCTCCACAGTAGGCGACCCGGGCATGCGCCGCTTTGCCTGGCAGGACCGCAAGAATGAGCACATGCGATCCCGCCTCGCGCCCGCTGTGGTCGTCGCGCTCGCCGTGGCAGCCGCCGGTTGCGGCAACGCCACGTCGACGGTGGCCAACACGGGCAACTCCAACGGCGTGACCTCGACGTCCATCGTCGTGGGGGGCATCGCCTCGCTCACCGGTCCGCTCCCGGAGGGCTTCGCTCCCGTCTTCGACGGCGCCACGGCCTACTTCGACATGGTCAACGCCGCCGGCGGCATCGACGGGCGCACGATCAAGTACCCCTATCAACTGGACGACGAGTCGAGCCCGTCCGTGGACACGCAGCAGGCCCGCACGCTCGTGCAGTCCGACCACGTTTTCGCCGTCGTGGGCGTCGCCACGCCGAGCTTCGCCGGAGCGAGGTTCCTCGCCGACAACGACGTTCCGACGTTCGGCTACAACGTCAACCCGGAGTGGGCGGACGGGCCGAGCCTGTTCGGCTACGACGGCTCCTTCATCGACTTCGTACACCCCGGTCCGGAGCCGGCGTATCTCGCCGAGCAGCTGCACGCCACGAAGGTCGGCATCGTCGCCTACAACGTCTCCCAGTCCCGGAACGGATGCTTGGGCGTCGCCAACACGATGGAGAAGTTCCACATCCCCGTGGAGTTCGAGGATTTCTCGATCACGCCGCCCGCCATCGACCTGAGCGCCGACGTCGAGCGCATGCACGAGCGAGGTGTGGACTTCGTCGCCAGCTGCCTCGACCTCGCCGGCAACCTCGTTCTGGCCCGCGCTCTGCAGTCGGCCGGCATGGGCAGGGTCACGCAGTACTGGCTCGATGGGTACGACGAGTCGGCCATCCGCACGAGCGCCTCGCTCATGGATGGGGTCTACTTCCTGCTCAGCCACGTGCCCTTCGAGTCGGGGACCTCGCAACCGGCGAAATACCCGGAGATGGCGCTCTACCTCCGCGAGCTCCACAAGTACTTCCCGGCCGACCTGCCGAGCGAGCCGTCGCTCGCTGGCTGGGTCAGCGCCGAGATGTTCTCCGACGGCCTCCGGATGATCGGGCGCGATGTCACGCGGGCGCGGCTCATCGAGGCGATCAACTCCCTCACGGACTACACGGGGGGTCTCATGGCCCCCATCGACTGGAAGGCCGAGCACACCGCGCTCGGGCCCGTCGATTGCAACGTCTTCGTGCGGGCGGAGGGAACGACGTTCGTGCCCGTCCTCGGGTCGCCCGAGACCGTGTTCACCTGCTTCAAGTACCCGCAGCCGTCCTCGGACAAGGTGGTGGTCGTGCCCCCGCCTGCTTCCACGCCCGGGGTTTGAGCCCTCGGTGAGCCAGTTCCTCTCCTACGTCATCGACGGCCTCCCCTATGGCTGCGTCTTCGCCCTCCTCGGCCTCGGCCTCGTGCTCACGTACCAGACCTCCGACGTCTTCAACCTCGCCTTCGGCGCCCAGGCCTACGCCTCCGCCGTCGTCTACTTCGTCTCGATCCAGGACGGCTGGCCCGTGTGGGCCGCCTTCCTCCTGTCCGTCGTCGTCGGCGCGCCCCTCCTCGGGGCGTTCCTGCAGTTCGGCCTCTACCGCCACGTCCGAACGGCACCGCCCCTCGTCAAGCTCGTCGCCGCTCTCGGCATGCTCATCGCCATCCCCGCCGTCCTGCAGGTGGCCTTCTCCGCCGACCAGCTGATCAACCCGCCGGCGCTGTGGCTCTCGCCCTCGGCCGTCTACTTCCACCTGGCCGGCGACGCCATCAACGGGACCGAGCTCTCGACAGTGATCGTGACGGCCGCCGTCGCCCTCCTGCTCTCGCTGCTGTTCCACTTCACCCAGATCGGCCTGCGCATGCGAGCCATGGCCGAGAGCCCCCGCATGGTCGCCCTCGCCGGAGTCAACGTCGAGGCCACGGGCGTGACCAGCTGGATGCTCTCGAGCTTCCTGGCCGGTCTCGCCGGCGTGCTGCTGGCCCCCGCCCTCGGCGGGCTGCAGTCGACGAACTTCACGGCCCTCCTCGTGGCGGCGACGGCTGCCGCCGCCGCCGGCAGCCTGCGAAGCCTGCCCTGGACCTTCTTCGGCGGCATCCTGCTCGGCGTCGCCGAGGAGCTCCTGAGCGGCTACCTGCCCTCGGGGGAGATCCTCTCCTCCGGCCTTCGCCCGGGCTTCCCCTTCGTCGTGCTCCTCGGCCTCCTGCTCTTCCTGCCCGGGCTGCGGCGGCGATGGGCGCGCACCGACGACCCGCTCGCGGCGGCCGACTCGCCGCCGGCGCCACTGGCCTCCACGGCGGGTGGACCTCTCTTCCACCAGGCGTCCCGTGGGCTCATGGTCGCCCTCCTGGCCGCCTTGGTCGTCTCGGTGCTCACGTGGGTGTCCGGGAGCTGGGTGTTCACGATCACCGAGGTCCTCGTCTTCGCCATCATCTTCCTCTCGATCGTCCTCTTGACGGGAATGAGCGGCCAGATCTCCCTCTGCCAGGCGACCTTTGCCGGGGTGGGGGCGTTCACGGCCGGGCAGCTGGCCGACCACTTCGGGCTCTCGATCCTGCTCGGCATCCTCGTCGGTGGGCTGGCGAGCGCCGCCCTCGGTGCCGTCGTGGCGCTCCCGGCGCTGCGCCTCGGGGGTCTCGCCCTCGCCCTCGCCACCTTGGCCTTCGGGCTCCTCGCCGACAACATCGGATTCGAGTACCCCTGGTCCGGCAACGGGCAAACGGGCATCGCCGTGCCACGCCCCCAGCTCGGCGGCATCAACTTCAACGACGATCGGGCCTTCTTCGTGCTCGTGCTCGTCGTCCTCGTCATCTGCGCCGTCGTCGTGACGGCCGTCGCCCGCGGCACGACGGGACGGCAACTGGCCGCCCTGCGCGGCAGCGAGACGGCGGCTGCCTCCATCGGGATCGATCTCGTGCGGTTGAAGATCATCGTCTTCGCCCTCTCCGCCGGCATCGCCGGCGTGGGTGGCGTGCTCTACGGCTCCCTCGACCAGAGCGTGTCCTCCAGCGACTTCAACACCCTCATCTCCCTCGTGCTCGTCGTGGTCGTCGCCACCGTGGGCGTCTCCAGCATCGAAGGCGCCGTCGAAGCGGGCATCGCCTACGTCCTCGTGAACACCGTCCTCACGAGCGACCTCCCGTCGCAGTACTCGAGCCTCCTCGAACTGGTCTTCGGCGCCGGCGTCATCGTCTTCGTCCTGCACCCCGAAGGCGTCGTCGAGGTCTCGAAGCGGTTCGTGCTCGACCACGTCTTCCATCGCGCCTCCGACGCACAGGCGGCGGCATGACCGCCGTCCTCGAGGTCGTGGGCGTCGGCAAGCGGTTCGGCGGTATCCGCGCCCTCGACGGCATCTCGCTCGAGGTCGCCGCCGGCGAGGCGGTCGGCCTCATCGGGCCGAACGGGGCCGGTAAGACGACGCTGTTCGACTGCATCACCGGAATCCGGCACCCGGACTCGGGCGAGATCCGCTTCGACGGCTCGCCCATCGACCACCTCCCCGTCTACGAGCGGGCCCGCCTCGGCATCGGTCGGACGTTCCAGCGCCTCGAGCTCTTCGCCGGCATGACCGCCCGCGAGCACCTCCTCGTGGCGGAACGGGAGCACCGGGGCGACGGGCGGTTGTGGCGGGATCTCCTCTGGCGGGGGGCGCCCCGCGCCGACGAGCTCGACAGCGTCGAGAAGATGATCGCCGAGCTCGGGCTCGAATCCTTCGCCGATGCCCCCATCGAGTCGCTGAGCCTCGGACAGGGCAGGCTGGTGGAGCTCGGCCGGGCCCTCATGATCGAACCCAAGCTGCTCCTGCTCGACGAGCCGTCCTCCGGCCTCGACTCACGCGAGAGCGGCAACCTCGCCGACGTCCTCAACGACCTCCGCCAGCGCCGCAAGATGGCCCTCCTCCTCGTCGAGCACGACCTCGAGCTCGTGCACGCCGTGGCGGAGCGCGCCTACGTGATCGACTTCGGCCGGCTCATCGCGAGCGGTGCCTTGAGCGAGGTGCTCTCGGACGCCGCCGTGCGGGACGCCTACCTGGGCAAGGGCGCATGACGCCGGGTGCCGAGCGGCCCGCCCCGGGGCCGTCCGCCTCGGGGCCTTCCCCCTCGAAGGCGCCCGTGGCGCCCGCACCGGCGCTCCAGCTCGAGCACGTGAGCGCCGGCTACGGCCGCTTCCGGGCGCTCTTCGACGTCTCCTTCAGCGTGCCGGCGGGCTCGGTGGCGGCCATGCTCGGGCCGAACGGTGCCGGCAAGTCGACGATCGCCCGCGTCATCGCCGGCCTCGTCCCGACGACGGCCGGCCGGGTGCTGCTCTGCGGCGAGGACGTGACGGGCCTTCCCACCGTCCGCCGCGTGCAGCGCGGCCTCGCCTTCGCCCCGGAGGGCCGACCGGTCTTCGCCACCCTCGACGTCGAGGACAACCTGCGGCTGACGTTCTTCCGGGAGCTTCCCCGCCGCGAGGTGGCGGCCGCCCTCGAGCACACCTACGCCCGGTTCCCCCAGTTGAAGGGGCGCCGGCGTCAACTGGCCGGAACCCTCTCCGGCGGCGAGCAGCGCATCGTGGCCCTCGCCCGCGTGCTCGCCGTGCCGCCGAGGGTGCTCGTGGTGGACGAGCTCTCCCTCGGGCTGGCGCCCAAGGTGGTCGACGACGTCTTCACCGCCCTGCGGGAGATCAACGAGACGGGAACGACGATCCTCGTGGTGGAACAGCAGGTGCCTCGCGCCCTGGCGCTCGCCAGCCGGGTGATCGTCCTGCGCAAGGGCCGTGTCACTCACGACGTCGACGTGGCATCCATCCCCGCCGATCTCGCTGCCGAGCTCGTTCCGGTCGCCGCCGGCGACGAAGCGGCCATCACACATCCCTAACACTGGGCTGACACCGTCTTCACCTGCATGTCGTCCAATGGAGGCGACAGACAAACGACCCCGGGCTGCGATCCGGGAGAAGGGACGAGCGATGAAGCTCACCGAGACACTGAAGAAACGGCTCCTGCCGGTCACGGTCGGCGCCGCCGCCGTGGCATTCGCCGCAAGCGGTGTCGCCTACGCCACCACGCCGTCGACGACAGCGTCGCCGCCCGCCGCGACGACGTCGATCAGCACGGCGAGCGCCGTGGCGCCGGCGGCACAGCACCCCCATCTGAAGGCCCGGGTGGCCTGGCTCGCACGGCACACGGTGCATGCACAGCTGGAGATCCACACGAAGGCCGGCTTCGAGACGATCGTCATCGACCGGGGCAAGTTGAAGACGGACTCCTCCGCCACGATCACGATCGTGCGGGCCGACCACGTGGCCGTGAGCGCCGCCATCACCTCGTCGACGAAGTTCGTCGGCCTGACCGAGTCCGAACTGGCACCCGGCGACGGTGTCGTGCTCGTGCAGCACGCCGGCCGAGCCCTCTACGTGGCCGCTCGGGCACCCACCACGGCGCCGAACAGCGCCAGCTGACGGCCCGTGCGGGCCGGCAACGAGGGGCGCCGGCGGGACGCGCCGACACCGAGCCCCGGCCGGGAGGAAGGTTCCTCCGGCGCCGGGGCTCGTGGCGCGAGGCTGTTGCGGTGACCCCGGACGCCGGCACGGTCGTCGTCATCGAGGATGACAACCACATCGCCGACCTCGTCGAGCTCTACCTTCGCCGCGAGGGGTTCCGGGTCCTCGTCGCCCGCGAGGGCGAGGCCGGTCTCGAGCTCGTCCGCCGCGAGCGCCCGAGGATGATCGTGCTCGATGTCGGCCTGCCCGGCGAGCGCGACGGCTTCGAGCTCTGCCGGGTGCTGCGCGCCGAGGGGAGCTGGCCGGTCATGTTCCTCACCGCCCGCGACGACGAGATCGACCGCGTGCTCGGCCTCGAGCTCGGTGCCGACGACTACTTGACGAAACCCTTCTCACCGCGCGAGCTCGTCGCCCGGGTCCGTGCCGTCCTGCGGCGGACGGAACGCCCGGCGCCCGTCGAGCCGGTCGTGGAGATCGCCGGCCTCTCCATCGACGCCTCGCGCCGCGAGGTCCGGCTCGGGGAGCGCCCCGTGACGCTCACGGCGAGGGAGTTCGATCTGCTGTTGTTCATGAGCCGCCATCGGGGTTTTGTGCTGAGCCGCCAGCAGCTCCTCGACGGCGCCTGGGGCCCGACCTGGTACGGGGATGCCCGCACCGTCGACGTGCACGTGGCACAGCTGCGCCGCAAGCTCGGCGACGAGCTGCCGCTCAGCACCGTGAGAGGGGTGGGCTATCGCCTCGGCTGAGCCCGGCGGGCACGACCGGGGGGCGGCGTGCAGCGGCGCCTGACCCTCGTGCTCGTCCTCCTCATGGCGGGCACCCTGCTCATCGCCGGCGTCGGCACGATCCTCATCGCCCGCCGGGCCGCCCGCAACGACGCCACCCGTCAGCTCCTCAACGAGGCGACGACGCTGACGGCCGCCTTCGGCCGCCTGCAGACGCCTCGCCTCCTCAAGGACGTCGATGCCGTGCTGCGTCCCGAGAACGGCCGCATCGTCGTCATCGGTCCAGCCGGCGCTCTGCGCACCTCGTTGCCGCAGGGCCTCACGGCTGCCGACCTCGACGTGACCCATCTCCTGGCGGGCGCCTCGGTGACGGGATCGACCGGCGCCACGGTCTTCGCCGCCGTGCCGGCACAGCCGAGCGCCCGCTTGTCGGCGGCCCTGCCGGCCGGCAGCAGCGTGGCGATCCTCCTCACTCGCAACGTCGGGTCGCTCGGGCCGAGCTGGCTCTACGTGCTGCTCCTGTCCGGCGTCACGCTCGTCGTGGCCGCTGCCGCAGGCTCCTGGCTGGCGCGTCGCATCACGGCGCCGCTCGTGGCGGCGGGCGCCGTCACGGGTCGCATCGCCCGCGGGGAGCTGTCGGCCCGCGTACCCATCCGGCCGGACGACTACCCGGAGGTTGCCCTCCTCGGTGCGTCCATCAACGCCATGGCCGAAGGCCTCGGGGGCGCCCGCGACCGCGAGCGGCAGCTGCTGCTCTCGGTCTCACACGACCTCCGAACGCCGCTGACGTCGATCCAGGGCTACGCCGAGGCCATCGCGGACGGTGTCGCCTCCGACACACCCGCCGCCGCCACCGTCATCGTGAACGAGGCGAAGCGCCTCGAGCGGCTCGTCGCCGACCTCCTCGACCTCGCCCGTCTCGGCGCCGACCGGCTCTCCCTCCACGTCGGGCCGACCGACGCCGGCGAGGTCGTAGGCACCGCCGCCGGGGCGTTCCAGGGACGAGCGACGGAGGCGGGCCTCCGGCTCGAGGTGCCCCCGCCCCCGCCCGGCGTCGTCGTCGCAGCCGATCCCGATCGCTTGGCGCAGGTGGTCGCCAACCTCGTGGAGAACGGGCTGTCCTTTGCCCGCGGCGCCGTCACCGTGCGCGTCGTGCCACGGCCGGCCGGAGCCGTCGCCGCCTCGGTCCTCGTGGAGGACGACGGACCGGGCATCGCCGCCGCCGACCTGCAGCGGATCTTCGATCGCTTCTACCAAGCAGACCGGGGGGCCTCGGCACGCGGCGGCCTCGGTCTCGGCCTCGCCATCGTCGCCGAGCTCGTGCGGGCCATGGGCGGGCGTGTCTGGGCGGAATCGCCCATCGGGCCGCTCGGCGGTACGCGCATGGTCGTCGAGCTCAGTCGCTGGTCGGATTTGGCGACGACGCCCGTCCCGGGGCGCCCAGCCGGGCCTGGTTGAGCCGGGCCGCTAGCAGCCCGACGGCGCCACGCCGCCCGCGTAGAGGGTGAGGAGGGCGCAGATCGTCGTCTTCGCCACGAGCCAGTGGGCGCTCAGGTACACGGCGCTGCCCGAGGAGCCCGAGAGCACCGGCTTCTTGTTGGGGCCGAGGATGTCGTAGACGACGGTGGCGCAGGGGCTGGGCAGCACGGCGTTCGTGCAGTCGCTGCCCTCGTGGATCGTGATCTTGCTGACGCTGGCGCCCGCCGCCTCCTTGGCGAGGGGCGAGTTGATGGCTTTCGTGAAGGCCCCCCGCAGGCTGCTGCCGTCCTGCACGACGGCGAGCTTCGGCGGGATGGCGGGGTTGGCGAGGTCGAAGAGCGTCCCGTAGGCCGCCTTGATCTCCCGGTCGGAGACGCTCGCCGGCGGGAGGGTGGTCGGCACGTTGGAGCTCGTCGTCGCCGCCGAGGTCGTCGTAGTCGTCGTGCCGGAGGACGAGGAGCTACAGGCGGCGAGAAGCAGGGCGGGGAGCAGGGCGACGAGGAGGCGGCCCGAGACAGTGCCGAAGGAGCGGCGAATGGAGTTCATCGAGCTCATCCTACGGGCGGCTCCCGCCCGGCTTCGGGCATCGCCGCCGCCGGGCGGCGTAGATTGCGGCGCCGTGAGCATCTCGACGAAACGCGGCGACGCCGGCATGACCGGACTCTTCCATGGCGGGCGGGTCCGCAAGGACTCGGCCCGCATCGAGTGCAACGGCACCGTCGACGAGGCGCAGGCATCGCTTGGCTACGCCCGGGCGCTCGCCGCCTCGACGGGGGCGAGCGGTCCCGGCCATCTGAGCGAGGCGGCCCTGGCCCAGCTGCTCGTGTCCGTCGAACGCGACCTCTGGGTCCTCATGGCCGAGGTGGCGACGTCGGACCGCCATCGCGACAAGCTGGTGGAGGGCGTGAGCCTCGTCACCGACGAGATGGTGGGACGCCTGACGAGCCGCGTCGACGAGCTGGAAGCGTTGCACGTCATGCCCTCGGAGTTCGTCGTGCCGGGCGAGAACCTGACCGGGGCGGCCCTCGACGTCGCCCGCACGATCGTGCGCCGCGCCGAGCGCCTCGCCGTGGCCGCCGGGCTGCCGGCGACGTCGTTCGTCGTGCCCTACCTCAACCGCCTCTCGGATCTCTGCTGGCTGCTCGCTCGGGCGGTCGAGGGAGAGCACCGCACGGCACGGGCTGCGCCACGCGCTCGCCGGCGCCGCCCAACCCCCCAAGCGAACGACACCACGTCTGCCGAGGGGCAATGATGGCCGCATGAACGTCCACGTCAGCATCGACTCACCGTCGCCTGCGGGGGATTACGCGGCGGATGGCCACCTCGTGTTCGAAGGCCTCGACCCGGGCGATGGCGAGCTCGAGATCGATCGCGCGATGTGTGCCCGGCGGGGTTTCGACGGCAAGGCAGGTGAGTCGATGGCCGAGCACGAGGGCGACCGGCTCCTCGTCCTCGTGGGGGCCGGCGAGCGAGGGCGCCTCGGAGTCCGCAGCCTCCGGCGGGCCGCCGCCACCTTCGCGCGGGCTGCAGCCTCCTGCCCGTCGGCCCGACTCGACCTGGCCGGCGCAGCCGGCGCCCTCTCCACCGCCGTCGCCGTGCAGGCGGCCGTGGAAGGGATCGGTGGGGCGACGTACCGGTTCTCGAGATTCAAGACCAACGAGCAGCCGGCGGTGCTCGACTCCGTGGTGCTGACGGTGCCGCCGGGCGACGATGCCGATGCCCGGCGCGGCCTCGAGCGGGGCGTCGCCGTGGCGGACGCCGTTCAGCTCGTGCGCGATCTCGTGAACACGCCGGCGAGCGACATGACGCCGTCGGACCTGGCGGCCACCGCCGCCGGCGTGGCCGAGGGTGCGGGTCTCGCCATCAGCGTGCTCGACGAGCTGGAGATCCAGTCCGCCGGGCTCGGGGGCCTCTGGGGGGTGGCACGGGGCTCGGCGCAGCCGCCCCGCCTCGTGAAGCTCACCTACGAACCGGAGGGCGCCACGGCCGGGACCCCGACGGTCGCCATCGTCGGGAAGGGGATCACCTTCGACTCGGGCGGCCTCTCCCTCAAGTCGGGCGAGGGCATGATGACGATGAAGGACGACATGAGCGGAGCCGCTGTCGTCATCGCCGCCCTCGGTGCCTGCCGTGCGGCCGGAGTCGGCGTGCGGGTGATCGGCATCGCGCCGTGCACCGAGAACATGCCGAGCGGCACGGCGACGAAGCCGGGCGACGTGCTCACCACTCGCAACGGCAAGACGATCGAGGTGCTCAACACCGATGCCGAAGGCCGTCTCGTCCTCGCCGACGGGCTGGCGCTCGCCGTCGAGGAAGGCGTCGATGCCATCGTCGATCTCGCCACGCTGACGGGTGCTTGCGTCGTGGCGCTCGGCCATGAGGTCGCCGGCCTCATGGGCAACGACTCCCGCATCGTCACGGCCGTGGAGCAGGCGGCGGAGCGGGCGGGCGAGCCCGTCTGGCATCTCCCGCTCCCTCAGGCCTACAAGAAGCTGCACGAGTCGAGCGTCGCCGACATGAAGAACGTGGGCCGACCGGGTGGCCCGGGTGCATTGCTCGCCGGCCTCATCCTGGAGGAGTTCGTCGGCGACCGCCCCTGGGTCCACCTCGACATCGCCGGCCCCGCCTTCACCGACGAGGATGCCTACGACCAGCGCAAGGGGGCCACGGGCTTCGGCGTGCGGACGATCATCCAGCTGTTGAGCGACTACCAGGCGATCGGGACACCCGCCGATCACACAGCAGATGGGAGCATCCGGTGACCGAGCCCACACCGCCCGGCGCGGCGGACGAGAGCGCAGACGCGACGCCGGAGGAACCCGCCGCGGCGCCCGAGTCCGGGGCGGAGGTCACGGAAGGGCCGGCCTCGGGCGGCGAGGCAGGCGCGGCGTCGCCGCCGGCAGGGGAGTCGCTGCCGAGCGAGTTGCCGGCAGGGGAGTCGGCACCGGCCCCGGACACCCCGGCCGCCGCCACTCCGGCGAAGAAGGCGGCGGCGACGCGGGCGGCGGCGGCGAAGCGAGCCCGCATCGCTGGCGCCGGCCGGAGCGGTGGCCCCGGCCGGAACGCGGGCGCCGCCCGGACGGGTGCGGCTCGGGCATCGGGGCGGGCTCGAAGCGGCACGTCCGGTTCGCCGGCGGCCACCGCAAGCAGCGCCGCCGGCCCCGCCCACCCGGCAACGCTGGCGATCGACATCGGGGGGACGGGGCTGAAGGCGTCCGTGCTCGACGCCGAGGGGCGACTCCTTGCCGACCGCGTGCGCGTGCCGACGACGTACCCCGTCACGCCCGAGCAGATGGTGGATGAGCTCGTGAAGCTGGTGAAACCGCTTCCTGCCGCCGACCGCGCCTCCGCCGGGTTCCCGGGCGTCGTCCGTCGCGGGCACGTTCTCACGGCGCCGCATTTCGTCACGAAGTCCGGGCCCGGCTCGCGGGTGGTGAAGGAGCTCGTGACGAAGTGGACGGGTTTCGATCTCGCCGGTGCGCTGGCGGCGAGGCTCGGCGTCCCCGTCCGGGTGGCGAACGACGCCGACCTGCAGGGCTGGGCGGTCATCAGCGGCCACGGCATCGAGATGGTGGTGACGCTCGGCACCGGGGTGGGGACTGCGATCTTCGCCGAGGGCAAGCTGGCGCCTCACATCGAGCTCGCCCATCACCCCTTCCGCAAGGGCGAGACGTACAACGAGCAGATCGGCGAGGAGGCCATGAAGCGCATCGGTGTGCAGAAGTGGCGCAAGCGCGTGCTCGAGGCCATCGGCAATTTCGACCTGCTCGTCAACTACGACCATCTCTACCTGGGCGGCGGCAATGCTCGCCATCTGCGCGGGCACCTGGCGCCGTCGGTGACGATCGTCGACAACGTCGCCGGCATCGTCGGGGGCATCAAGCTCTGGGTGCACGGCGGGCACTGATCCGCCGCGGTGGCGGCCTCATGGCCGGCCCGGCTGGTCAGGTGCCGAGCCAGCTCGGTGAGGCGTCGAGGAGGAACTTCGTCACGGCGAGCGCCCGGTCGAAGGTGTCGCAGAGGAGCTCCTCGCCGGCGAGCACGCGGGCGAGCGACACCTCCCGGCGGGCGACGATGGTGAGCCGTCTGACGGCTGCTTCGGTCACCGAGCCGAACGAGTCCGTCGCCGAGATTTCGAGCGGTAGCTCCATGCCCCCGACACCGGAGAGGTCGAGGGTGAGCCGAAGGAGGTCGGGGGCATTCGGGAGGGGCGGCACGCCCCAGTTGAACGTCAACGGGAAGAACCACTTGTCGGGCGGGTCGGCGTCATCGGGCAGGGCGACGACGGCGTCCTCGAAGTCGAGGAGCACGCGGGGCTCCACCTCGAGGGCAAGGTGCAAGTCGATGGGGCCGCCGCAGCCCTCTTCCGGGTGGAGGTCCACCTCCCAGAATTGCCGCAGTGAGTAGGTCTCCACGAAGTGGCGCTCGTCGTGCACGTGGAACCCGTGGTCGACGGCATGGTCTTTGAGCTCGGCAACGTAACCGGCGACGTCGATGACGGCCATGTCGTCGCGAGTGTATGCGCCTCCCGCCCGCTACCGTGCCCGCTCGTGGACACCGCCACGATGATGGCAGTCCTCGACGAGGCGGCCCGTGCCGTGACGGGCGCCCTCGAGGACCTCACGGACTGGGGCCTCGCCGGCACGCGCCCCGGCCAGTACCGCTCCGACCTCGCAGCCGACCGTGTCGCGGTGCAGGTCCTGACGGCGGCCGGCCTCTCCGTGCTGAGCGAGGAGTCCGGTCTCACGGACGTCCCCTCCTCCTCCTATCTGGCGGTCCTCGACCCCGTGGACGGCTCCACGAACGCCTCCCGCGGTCTCCCGTGGTTCGCCACGAGCATCTGCGTCCTCGACGAGTCCGGGCCGCTGGCGGCTCTCGTCGTGAACCAGGCGAGCGGGCGGCGCTACGAGGCGACGCGGGGCGGCGGCGCCCGCCGCGACGGCCAGCCCATGCAGCCGTCGGGCTGCACCGAGTTGAGGCGGTCGGTCATCGGCCTGTCCGGGTACCCCGGTCGCTATCTCGGCTGGAAGCAGTACCGGGCACTCGGGGCCGTGGCGCTCGACCTCTGTGCCGTCGCCGACGGCACCCTCGACGGGTACCTGGACTGCGGCCGCAACGCTCACGGCGGCTGGGATTACCTCGGCGGCATGCTCGTGTGCCTCGAGGCCGGCGCCGGCATCGCCGACGGCTTGGGGCGCGACCTCGTCGTACGGGGTCACGCCGACCGGCGGGCGCCCGTCGCCGCCGGGACGCCGGAGCTGCTCGAGGCCGTGCTCGCCGCCCGCAGGAGCCTGGAAGCGTCCTGATGGGCGGCCGCCCGCAGCCCAGTACCCTGGCGGGTGGCATGGACGACGACGCCCACGACACCAGCACCGCAGCTGACGTCCCGTCGCAACGGAGCCCCCTCGAGCTCCTCCTCGACGTGCAGGACCATGACCTCGAGCTCGACCGCCTGGCCTACCGCCTGCGCGAGCTGACGGAGCGAGGTGCGCTGGCGGCGCTGGAGGAAAGGCGGGGGGAGCTCGGGCGGCGTTTCGAGGCGGTCGAGGTCGACCGGGCGGAGCTCGCCAGGCAACAGGACGAGCTCGACAAGCGCGTGCAGGCGGTCGTCGCCCGCATCGACGCCATCGACGCCCGTCTTCGATCCGGCGCCGCCGGTTCCTACAGAGACCAGGACGCCATGGCGAACGAGACGCGCTCGCTCGATCACCAGCGCCGCGACCTCGAGGACCGTGAGCTCGAGATCATGGAGCAGCTGGAACCAGTCGAGGCGGAGTTGGCGGCCATCGCCGCCGAGCTCGAGAGACTCGAGTCCGAGCGGGAGGGTGCGTCCGGAGCGCTCGCCGCCGCCGAGGCGCTCATCGCCGCCGAGCGGGACCAGGTGACGGGAGAACGGGCACCCCTCGCAGTCCAGCTCCCGGCCGGCCTGTTGTCGTCCTACGAGCGGCTGCGGGCGAAGCTGGGAGGGATCGGAGCCGCCCGTCTCGTCGACGGCGCTTGCAGCGGATGCCACCTGAGGCTTCCCTCGAAGGAGCGCGACGAGGTCGTGCACGCACCGAAGGGGACGATCTTCTACTGCGACCAGTGCGGCCGCATCCTCGTGCCGTGAGATGGTCGGCGACGGCGGGCCGGCCCGCCGCCGGCCGCCAGTGCTGATCCTCGTCCGCCACGGCCAGAGCGAGGCGAACGCCGCCGGGTTGCTCGTCGGTCGTACCGACTCGACGCTCACCGAGCTCGGACGGCGGCAGGCCGCCTGCATGGGGTCGGCGCTGGCAGCGTCCTTGTCCGGTGGAGAGGTCCGGCTGCTGGCGAGCCCCCTCGCCCGCACGCGGGAGACGGCCGAGATCGTCGGCCGGTCCCTTCCGGAGGAGCCCGCGATCGAGCTCGAGGAGCGGCTGCTCGAGCTGGACTACGGCGATCTCGACGGTTTGCGACCCTCCGCGGTGGAGGCGGGCATGTGGGCGGCCTGGCGGGACGATCCATCGTTTCGACCGCCCGGCGGGGAGTCCTTCGTCGAGCTGCACCGCCGCCTCGACCCGCTGTGGGCAGAGCTGGCCGGGGCGGCGGCCGCCGGCGACGTGATCGCCGTCACGCATGTCTCACCGATCAAGGCAGCGGTCGCCTGGGTGCTCGGGGCCGGGCCTGAACTCGCTTGGAGGCTGTCGCTCGGCGTGGCCGCCATCACACGGGTCAGCTTTGGTGGGGGGGACGGGGCGCGTCCGACACTCGCCAGTTTCGGGGAGACCGGGCACCTGGCAGGCCTTCGGGCAGTGTGAGGCGGTGCCGGGCGGCCGGCGGCGGCCGGCGAGGAGGCCCAGCAGGCCTCGGCGGAGGCGGTCGTGCGCGGCGGGGTCGGTCTGATGGGACAATGGTGCGTGGCGAGTCGGCCGGGTGACCGCGGCTCGGCGTCGGGCACCGGCGACGGTGGGCGGCGTCCGGGCTGAGGAAGGTCGGGGCTCCACAGGGCAGGGTGCTGGTTAACGGCCAGTCGGGGCGACCCGAAGGACAGTGCCACAGAGAACAGACCGCCGATGGCACGGGAGACCGTGCACAGGTAAGGGTGAAACGGTGCGGTAAGAGCGCACCAGCGCCCGGGGTGACCCGGGCGGCTCGGTAAACCCCACCCGGAGCAAGGCCAAACGTGGGACGGGCTGCCCGCCCAATGTCCCCAGGTGGGCCGCACAGATGGATGGTCACCCAGGCCCGGCCCCGCGCCGGGCTGGACAGAACCCCGCCTACAGGCCGACTCGCCACTTTGTCCCTTCCGCCGCCGCCAGACCCCTGGGCGGGGGAGGCGGGTGAGCTACGCGCAGAGATCGCGAAGTTGAAGAAGAACAACGCGAAGCCGCTCCCGGTGCAGCCGACCGACCCGAGTCGGTGTCTCCTGCGAAACTCCCATGACTTCCCGCTGTTCAGTCACGTGATCGGCGCTGTCGTTGTAGGCGGCACCGTCATCGAGATGGCGGCCGAGGTGGGAGACAAGATGACGCGGACCGGCGTGTTCAGGCAGATTACCGCGGAGGGATCTCCACGACCTCGTCGCCGCGCTGCGTGCCCGAGCGCACGCCTAATCCCGGCCCCAAAACTCGTGCCGGTTTTACTTCCTTGGGCCGCCACAACGGCGCCTGGTCGGGTGAGTTCCTTTTCTCGCCCCGGCCCGGCGCCTTCCCCTTCCACCAGAAAGGACACAACCCAAAGCAGGCCCCGAGTGGCTGGCGGGGAAGTAGAGTCGCTCCGACAAGGAGGGGCTAGTGCTGGCTTCACTCATCGCGGCGACTCACTCGACGGCTCCCTGGTATTTCGTCATCGTGCCCATCGCGATGTTGGCGGCGCTGAGAATGACGCGCTTGCGTCGCCGCGGTGGGGGAGGATTCGGGCGGGGGCCATCCGCACGGGGACCGTTTGGTGGATCATCCGGCGGCATGTAGCTGGTGATGGGACCAGGTCGCCCCGGGGGCGAGCACCTTCGGATGATGTAGACGCGACATCGCCCCCGCCGCGACGAGCCGCCGGGACGTTGTCGCCCGCGGTTCTGCCTGAAAGCGACGGACACCGCTGCATCAAACCTCCCCCAGGCGCGACGAACCCTCGGCCGGGTCCTGTCGCAGATACGGTCGAGGGTCCAAGGCCAACGTACCCTCCGAACGGGAAGCGAAACGACCCCGGAACCCAGTCGTGAGGGAACCGGTTCGTCGTGTTGCGGCCGATGACAAGGCTAGGTCAGATATCTCCGTCGGGCGACGGGGCGACGAGCCTCAACCGTGGTGGTCGTTCTCTGGCGGCCGCTCCTTCCTCGTCGCGTACGTGGCAGGCGCAGGCGCAGTTGGGCACGACGCGTCGAGGGCACCAGGCGTGCTTGCCCGATCGGCAGGCTGTCGACGTGTAGACCTCGGGCATGCGAGAAGTCTGCGCCGGTGGCCGAACTCGCGCCAGGGGCGAAGGTCCTGACTGGACAAATCGGCGCTCTCGTGCCACGAGAGGCGAGCTATGCCTTCAATTGCTCCAGAAGGCCGACGAGGTGCCCGGGCTCTCCGGTCGCGATCCACAGCTCCGTCCGTGCCCAGAGCGCCCGGTGGGCTTCCTCCGATAGCGCTGCCTGACGCTTGCGCAGCGTGTCGATGTCCATGAAGGCCCTCGAGGTAGCGGGGGCCGTCAGCAACTCGCACTGGAGGCCGACGGCCTCGAGCAGCAACTCGTCATCCGGTGAGTGCGTCTTCGAAGCCGATTCAAGGAAGCAGTAGTCGGCGAGGAGGGTGCGATCCGACGGGTCGAGATCCCCGAGCACGCCGACGTCGACGCTTTGTGACGAGGTTCGGGGGGAGGACATTCGGTCACGGTATGAACCGGCGCTTGCTCTCGCCAGAGCCAGTGCGACCGCGGGCTGGTGCCGTTCGGCCCTATTGGCCGGAAGGCGGCACATGTACGGTCAATCCGTCAGATTGGGTCGGCCGGTGGTCCGCGAACCTCCTTCTGCACCCCCCATTCCCCTGGCGAGGAGCGGGGGCCACTGGCCGACATGACTCGACGTGCGCTACGGGGGGAAGGGCGCCGCCGCGAAACGACCCCGGTGACGCCACGAGAGGTTTTCGAAGGCGGCCGGGGTCGTTGTCGGCGTTGGACGAACCCTGCGTCGTTGTCACCGACGATCTCGGCTCGGCTGGGTGGCGGCGGCGCACTGCTGACTTTCGCCTCTATCGACGCCCAGGTGGCCTCTCTATCTTGAACCGAGAGAGCGGCGTGGCCGCAAAGAGGAGGGGCACCATGCAACGCAGAGTCTTGGACGTTCTCGTGAGTGCCGTCGGGGCGGTCGTCGTCGTCGTCCTCGTGGTCGCAGGATCGCTGCTGATGTGGGGATACAGCTTCGCTAACAGCAACGTCCACAGTCAGCTCGCCGAGCAGAAGATCGTCTTCCCGACGAGGGCCGAGCTGGCGACGGCGAAGAACCCGTCGCCCGGAGGGTTCTCGGAGATAACTCCCGCCATGTTGCCCTACCTGGAGCCCTACGCGGGTCAAGCGCTCACGACAGGCGCCCAGGCGGAGGCGTACGCCGATCACTTCATCGGCATCCACCTGCAGGAACTCGGTGGCGGCCTGACCTATAGCCAGCTGAGTGCTGCCGCCCGGGCGCTCCCTCCCGGGTCGGCGGCCGCCGCCAAGGCGGAAGCGACCGTGACGACCGTCTTTCAGGGGACGACGCTGCGGGGTCTCCTCCTCGAGGCGTACGGATACTGGACCTTCGGGCAGATCGCCTTCTGGGGAGGGATCGCCGCCTTCATCCTCGCCGGCCTGATGGCGATCCTCGCCGGCCTCGGGTTCTGGCACTCGCGGCGATCCTCGGCCGAAGCAACGATTCTGACGATCGAAGCACCGATAGCGCCGAAGGCGGAGCAGCTCGTCGACGCCTGAAGCAGCCGTGAGCTTCGTTCGGCTCAGGCGGCGGTGCTGGGCACTATCGGCTGGGAAGGAACCGCTCGCACGATGAAGTCCCGGGCGACAGGCGTTCCAACTGAATGGATCGGGCTGCCTGCCGTGGAGTTGACCGACCTGTTCATTGGCGACGCCCCGGTCGCGATCCGTTGTGCCGAGCAACTGTGTCTCGGGTGCGAGGTGCGCCAGCGTTGCTACGAGTTCGCCATGCCGACCCGGCCTCGGCGGGCTCTGGGGCAGAACTACGGAGAGGGAACGACGCCGGACGCGGATGCTGGCGTCTTGAGTGCCGGCGTGGGTATCTCTGCCTCTAGGTCAGTAGAGCGCTCAGCCCCACGATGTCGAACACTTTCCGCACGAGGCCGTGGGCGTTGACGATACGGAACTCATCGCCCTCGTCCTCGATCGGCTTCTTCGCCCTGACGAAGACGGAGATGCCTGCTGCGTCGATGAAGGTCAGTCCGCCGAGGTCCACCACCACCGACGAGCGCCCGACGGTGGCCAAGAACTCAGCCAGCCTCGGCGCCCCGGCGAGATCGAGCTCACCGGAGAGCAGCAGGACGTGACGATCACGGTCATTGACAACTTCGACAGACGAGCTCTCCGAGTACACAGGGAACAGCCCTCGAAATGGTCACGTCAGCGCCAAGCCCCCCGGGGACCCAGCCCGCCTTGACAAGAGTTTGGGCAAACGGTCGTTGAAGTGTCAATAGATGGGTTTTTCACCTATCCGGTCCGGGGGCCAGCGCATGTACGTAGCGCCGTCGGCCGCCAGCTCGAACCACACCGCCTTGCCCATCTCACACGGTGGTATCCCCAAGCGAGGGTGAGACCTGCCACGAGCAGGAGTCCCCGGCCTCCCCGCGCCAGTGGATTATCCATCGCAAGTCGAGCTTGAAGCCATTTGGCGGAGGGGAGTGCGCGGAACGCCCCGGCCGTCGACTGCCGGGGCGTTGCGCTGGTCCCCGCGGCGCTGCCTGAGCCCACGGAGGTGCGGGTCGCTTACCCGGCGGAGCACGTGTCTAAACCCCTCGACCGAGAAACACAGCCCCTCCCATGACCCCTCGACGTCGCCCGCTCCGGCGAGTCCTTGCCCGCCACAATGCCCTCGAAAGTCTCCCCAGGAAACGGTGATGCGGAGGCGGCCGGTCGCGCTGCTGTTTTGGTGACAACGCCATAGTCTGCCGGGAGGAGGGCGGGGCATGTCCCTTATCAGCCCTGCCCTCCACCGCAGTACAGCCCTCTTGACAGCGGTCAACCTCAGGAGTAATTAGTTCAGCCATAGGACGGTAAAGGCCACGCCGAGGGCGGGCCGGGACAAGGGTTCGCGTAGCGAAAGGGACCGTTTCGTGGGCTCGGAGCATCTCCAGGTTGAAGTGTCGCGCCTCGACGGCGTTGGGCACGTGGTCAGTGTGTCCGGGGAGCTGGACTATGTATCGGCGCCCACCCTGGCAGCAGCGCTTCTCGACGTCGGGCGTTCCATCGTTCGGGTGGATCTCGGCGGCTTGGAATTCATGGACGCAGCGGGGGTCTCGGTCCTCCTCAAGGCCAAGCGGCACATCGAGTCGGAGGGCCACGAGTTCCAGGTGGTCAACGCCGACGGCATGATCCGACGCGTCTTCGAGCTCGTCGGGCTCACCGAGATGCTCTCCTAGGCGCGCGGGCAGCCGCGTTCAGCTCGCAGTCGGGCGGCCGCTCGACGGGGCCAGCCGCCGACAGGGACGCCGGACACCGGTTATGATGCCAATGTGACTAGCACCACCCCCACGGTTGCGATCGACCCCGCCAACCCCGTCTCGCTCCACGAACAGGTAGCCGCCGCCATCCGTCGGGCCATCGCCGACGGCGAAGTCGGACCGGGGGACCGGCTGCCGCCGGCGAGGGATTCTCGCAGCCGTGCTCGGGGTGAACGCCAACACGGTGTTTCGTGGGCTCCGGACGCTGCGAGACGAGGGCATCGTCGAATTCCGCCGAGGCCGCGGTGTCACCGTCTGCGGAGCAGGCCCGAGTCGCGGCGCTCTCGTCACGAAGGCGCGTGAGCTCGTGGCGCTTGGCCGGCAGCACGGTTACGGGCTCGACGAGCTCGTCCAGATCGTCGAGCAAGTGTCCTAGGGCAGGGGGGACAACTGATGCGCACGAAGGAGCGGATGCCCGGCCCGCCACGGACGACCGAAGCCGAATTGCTGATCGAAGAAGCGCGTCGCCGCCAGCGTCGCCGTTGGGGGATCAGCGCCGTGGTGGTCGTGGTGGTGCTGATCGTTGGGGCGATCGCGCTCGGGAACCGCGGCACCTCGCCCCGCCCGCACGCCAACCCGCCCGGCCCCCCGCCCATGACTCGTCCGCTGCCTGTGCTGAAGGGCATCGATGCGAGAGTGCTCTTGTGGCCGGTCGGTGCCCCGTCCTTCGGGCCGAGCGGAGGACCCGACGCCTACGTCGACGATCTGTCGACAGGCCGGCTGTCACAGCACGAGATCGGCATCAGCGCCGGCGATTTCGAGCCGCTGCTCGTCCAAGTCGGCGGTTCGCTCGTCTACGTCGGCAACGGCACGACGACGCTCTCCGACGATCTGGACGGCACCCCCCGGGTACTCGGCTCCACACCGTTCTTTGCCCCCTCCGCCGAGACCGGGCACGTCTGGCTCAGCTACTACCCGGCTCGCTCCGGCCCTGTCACGGTGCGGTCCGTCGCTCTCAGCGGGGGATTGCCCGGGCGCCCGATCAGGTTGCCGGAGGGGAGTGAGTTGATCGAGGGAACGAGGGCGGGTTTCTTGTTGTTCGGGAGCGACGGGGGCCTCGAGCTGTGGAGCCCCGGCGGGCATGCGGCGGCCTTGCCGCACTCCGCCTCACTCGTCAGCGCCATCGGGGCCAATCGGGATGCAGTGGCCTACGGCAGCGGTTGTCGCGACGAGGAAACCGCCGCCGGCAACCGCTTCGAGCCCGACGCCGGCTTCGAGGAGTGCTCGATGCTGAGAGTCCTCGACCTCGTGACGGGGAGGCTGGCGTCTTTCCCGGCACCGGCGGGCAGCGCAGGCTGGATCCCGAATCAGTTCGCCATCGGGGAGGCCATCTCGCCCGACGACGACATGATCGCGGCCGAGGCGCTCGTGGGGCCGACCGCGCAGGGTCGCATCCGGCTGTTCGTCGTCCGCCTCGGCTCGCATCACCCTGAGACACGACTCGTGCCCCGCTCGACGGCGTCGCTCTTCGCCCGCACCGCCTGGTCGCCCGACGGATCGTGGCTCTTCTACGAGGGCCCCGGTGTGCACCTCTGGGCCTACCGGGTGGCCGACGGCGCCACGAAATCCTCCACGACGCCCTGCTGCCGGTACACCGTCATGGTTGCCCTACCGCGCTGAGGCCAGGGCCGCCTCGACGTCTGCCGTGGCGACGGCGCCTTCGTGAAGGCACACCACGTCGTCCCCGACGAGCGAAACGACGGTGGACGGCGACGCTGCGCAGACGCCGCCGTCCAGGATTCGCAGCGACTCCCCGAACACCGCCGTGACCTCTTCCGCCGTGTGACAGGGAGGCTGGCCGTGGAGGTTGGCACTCGTGACGACGAGCGGGCCACTCCGTCTCAGGAGTTGGCGACCGGCACCGTGGGCGGGCGAGCGCAGCCCGATCGTGGTGGGGCTCCCACCGAGGTCGAAGAGCACCGAGCTGTGGCGCCTGAGGACGATCGTGAGGGCGCCCGGCCAGAAACGTTCGATGAGCCGGTCCGCCCGGCCGTCGAGCACTGCCAGGAGGTTGGCGGCCGTCCGGTCGGCCACGAGGACCGGGAGTGCGGTCGGCTCGAGGCGGGCCTTCAACTCGAAGAGACGATTGACGGCGCCAGGAAGGCGCGGGTCGGCCGCCAACCCGTAGACCGCATCGGTCGGCATGGCGACGACCGCCCCGGAGCGAAGGGCCTCGGCGGCCTTCTGCTCGGTGAGGATCATCCCGGCGGCCTCCTGACGAGGATCAGCTGCCAGGGTGTGCTCTCGCCGAGGAGGACGAGTGGTCCCACTTCGATCATCGGAAGAGATTACGTGCCCCTCGTCACGTCGGCTGAGGTCGAGTACCGAGCCAACACGACAGCGGCCGTCGCCGGCTTTGCAGCCAGCCGTCACGACTACGGTGGGCGCCATGACGGCATGGGACTCACTCGCCCAGCGCATGGCAGCGGGCGAGGTCGTGATCATCGACGGTGGCATGGGCTCGGAGCTGGAAGGCCGGGGAGTTCGCATGAACGACGCCGCCTGGTGCGCGCTCGCCAATCTCGATCACCTGGACATGGTCCAGCAGATTCACGAGGACTACATCGGCGCCGGTGCCGAGGTGATCATCGCCAACACCTATCCGACCTCTCGGCTGTTGCTGCGTGGGGCTGAAATGGAGGACCGTTTCGAGGAGGTGAACCGCCGCGCCGTCAACGCCGCCCTGTCGGCTCGGCAGGACACAGGGCGACCTGACGTAGCCGTCGCTGGTTCGATCTCCCTCGGCGTGGCGGTCGACTTCATGCACGACGGCGACGGGCTGCCGGATCCGCTACTTGCCGACGCCTTCAAGGAACAGGCGGATCTACTGGCGGAAGCCGGCGTCGACCTCCTGGCACTCGAGATGATCATGAGCCCCCGCTACGGCGTTCCTGCCGTCGAAGCCGCCCTCGCCACGGGGCTCCCGGTCTGGCTCGGCATCTCGGTCAAGCTGGCAGCGGATGGATCGGTCGTCTCCCTCGATGGCGACATGCCCGTCGCGGAGCTTCTCGCCCCGCTCGTCGACGACTCCCTCGCCGCCGTCGTGGTGATGCACTCGAGCATTGCGGCGACGGGCCCGGCTCTCGAGGCCGTGGCGGCGGCGTTTCCGGGTCGCCGCGGTGCCTATCCGGAGTCCGGCGACTGGACTCCACCCAATTGGGTTTCCATTGATCTCCCGTCGGAAGAGCTCGTCTCGGCTACGGCGGGATGGGTGTCGGAGCACAACGCCCTACTCGTCGGCGGTTGTTGTGGAATCGGGCCCGGCCTCATCGCCTCGCTCGGGGAGGCCCGGGCCTCGGGACGACTTCGGGGGGCCGATCCGACGGGTTGAGAACGAAGCACCGGGCAGTTCGACGCAACTACAGGGGTTGGCGTCAACCGTCGGCCTGCGCGTCGAGGATGACGCAGGCGAGGCAGGTCTTTTCTTCGACCTGCTCGCGTGGTTCACACATGCCGTGGGTACGTGTCCCGCAGAGCGTCTCGGCGGCAACCCGGCCATCGTCGCTCACGACGGCGAGGTGCCAGGGCAGCACTGTGACCTGCTGGCGTCGCCAGAAGACGGCGCCCCGCCGCCACTCCTGGAGCGCGACCCATCTCGCCGCCGTCACTGCCACCGGAGGCGAGGCTATGTCCCTCGCCGGCAAAAGCGCGAGCGTCGGCCTTCATTTCTTCCCAGCCGGCCTTCATTGTTCGTGCCACCGGGCGGCACACCCACGTCACGCCTCTTCAGCGTCGAGCGGAAGGAGTGAGATGCCCAAGTACCTGATCGAGCGCACCTACGAGGTCGGGAAGGATGAGCTGGCACAGGTGGCCACGAGGTCTCGACGGATCGCGGTGGAACAGTTCCCCGGCATCGTCTGGGAGCACAGCCACGTCGTGGCGGACGCCGACGGGATCCTCAAGTCCTTCTGCGTCTACCAGGCCCCCAGTGAAGATATCGTGCGACGCCACGCCGAGCTGCTCGGTGACCACGTCGTCGATCATGTCTACGAGATCGGAGGCGACGTCACGCCCGCAGACTTCCCCCTCTGAGAACGATGGCTTCGTCTGTCGACCCGGCTCGAGCCGCCGGGGATCAAGACGGCCAGCCGCCGCGGGCGATGACGACGGATCGGCTGCGGAGCCTGCAGAGCGAACTACGGGAACGGCACTCCCGAGCAGGCGATGGCAGCGTGGTCGGTCTCGCCGTGCGAGGTGGCCAGGCCGATCTCGCCGATCCCCTGCACTGCGAGGTGGAGCCCGTCGCCCTCCCCGGTGTGGTGTGGCGTTCCGGGGCTCACCCGGCTGTGGGGGGAGCTGGCGACGAACCCTGCTCTGGTGAGCTGCTTCTGGCTGCGCTCGCCGCCTGCCAGGAGATCACCATCCGCATGGTGGCGACAAACATGGGCATGGAGCTCGAGGAGCTCGCCACCCACGTCGAGGCGGACTGGGACCCTCGGGGAACCCTCGCCATGGGCGCCGCTTTCCCGATCGGGCTGACGGCCATCAGGTGCCGGACCTCGGTCATGGTGTCAGGGAGCGAAGCACCCGAGCGGACGGAGCGATTGATCCGCAGCGCCGAGCGCTACTGCGTCGTGATGGCGACGCTGCGCGCCGGTGTGCCGGTCGAGGCATCGTTCGAGGTGAGCCGCAAGCCCGACACTGCCTGACCCACGGGCGGCCGACGGGGCGGTCAGACGCCGACGATGCCGTGGCGATCGGATCCGGTCTGGCCGTGGGCGAGGGACTCGGCGTCGGGGACGTGAAACGCCATCTGCTCGGCGACGGCGCACTGCATCCGGATGCGCCGCCGCCGCGCCACGTCCTCTTCAGGAACGAGCTTCAAGGCCTCCCGGTAGTAGCGAACGGCTTCCTCCTTGGCCCACCCGCGCAGGGACTGCTCGGCAACGGCGATGAGATAGCTGACGCTCTTCTCGCAGTCGCCTGCCTCGCGCCAATGATGGGCGAGGACGGCTAGCGAGTCCCGCCCGAGACCCGCTTCTTCGAGGAAGGTCGCCACGACGGCATGACCCTCCCGTCGCCGGGCGCGCGGCAAGGTGGCGTAGGCCACGTCGCGGATGAGCATGTGCTTGAAGCGGTACTGATCCTCGCCCGACAGGCGCGAGCCGGGCTCCCGCCGGATGAGATCCCGCCCCTCGAGGAGGTCAAGCACCTCATCGAGTGCGGCGCCGTGCTCGCTCAACCGGGCGAGGGCTCCGCGCCAGAAGACCTTTCCCACGATGGAGGCGTCGAGCAATGCCGCCCGTTCCGGCGCGGGTAGAGCGTCGAGGCGCGAGGCCACGATCCCCCGGATGCTCGTGGGCAGCTGCGCCGCCGGTCCCGGTTGCTCCGCCAGGGCGGCCACGAGCTCCTCGATGAAGAGGGGATTGCCCTCCCCGGTGGCGGCGAGGCGAGCGGCCGTGGCCTCCGTGATCTGCGGGGTCGTCCGGGCCAACAACCTGCGGGCGAGCTCGTGCGATTCGTCGGCGTCGAGCGGCTGCAGGGGGAGCGCCGTGTAGGCGGGGAGGCCGGCTCCCCAACCCGGGCGATCGTCGAGGAGCTCGGGACGGGCGAGAGCGAGGATCATGAGCGGCGAGTCCCTCACGCGGGAGGCGAGGTGCTCGACCAGGTCGAGGAGGCTCGGGTCGGCCCACTGCAAATCCTCGAAGACGAGCAGAGTCGGCTTGTGGTTCGCCAGCGCCTCGAGGAAGAGCCTGGCGCTCCGGAAGAGGGCCTGCCGCTCGGCCACCTCGCGCAACGGCTCGAGGCCGAGAAGAGCTCCGAGATGGGAAGCGACCTCGTCGGCCTCGCCGGGAGGGAAGAGGGCGCCTGCCGTCGCCCGGATCTTTCCGACGGCGAAGGTGGCCGAGTCGCTGTCGAGGACCTCTGCTACCTGTTTGACCTGCTGGGCGAAGGCACTGTAGGCGCCGCTCTCACCGTAGGGCAGTGATCTGCCCCTGATCGTCCGCCCTCCGATTCCCCCGATGGTTGCGGCGAACTCGGTGGCAAGGCGGCTCTTTCCGACCCCGGGCTGCCCGAAGACCGTGACGAGGTGGGCGTGGCGGCGTGCGAGGACATGGTCGAAGCGCTCACCGAGGGCCGCCAGCTCCTCCCGCCGCGATACGAGGGGCACGCTCCTTGCGGCACGCTCTCCAGGGAGACGGCTCGCCGACACAGCCAGCCAGCACCGCACAGGCGTCTGCTTGCCCTTGACGGGGATCGGTTCGACCCTCTCGTACTCGACGACGAATCGTGTCGCCCGGTACGTCTCCTCACCGACGAGCACGGAGTTCACCGGGGCGGCGCCTTGCAGCCGAGCCGCCGTGTTCACCGAGTCCCCCGTCATCATCGTCTCGCCTGCCCACATCCTGGCCCCGAGGGCCACGATGGCCTCGCCGGTGTTGACGGCGATGCGCACTTGGAGGTCGAGGTTCGGGTCGGCTGCGTTCAACTCGGCGAGCCCGTCTCGGATGCGCAGGGCCGCCCGCACCGCTCGCTCGGGGTCGTCGCCATGAGCGACGGGCGCACCGAAGAGTCCCACGATGGCGTCGCCCACGTACTTCTCGACCTCCCCGCCGAAGGCCTGAATCTCGTCGCGGGCACAGGCGTAATACGGATCGAGGAAGGCCTGCACGTCCTCTGGGTCCAGCTGCTCCGAGCGCGAGGTGAAGCCGACGAGGTCGACGAACAACACGGTGACGAAGCGTCGCTCCTCGCCCGAGCGGCGGGCGGCGAGAGCCGTCAGTTCGGCACCGCAGTGGCCGCAGAAGCGAAAGCCGGGAGGGGACCCGTCGCCACAGCCCGGACAGGAGAGGAGGAGCGGCTGCCCGCAGGCGCCGCAGAACGACTGCGCCGGATCGTTCTCGCTACCGCAATGGGAGCAACGGGCCGGCAGAACGTGCTGTGTCATCGTCACCACCTCCCGCCATGAGCTCCTGACCATGCAGTCAGGCTCTCGAGACGAAGGCGTGACACCGTTGTGCCGCCACATGGCACGGGCGGCGCGGGCGGACGGTCCGATCATTGGACCGACGGGTGGCGCCGCTCGGGATCGACGGCGACGTGCCTCAGAGGAGGTTCCGGGACACCGACTCGACCCACTGGTTCGAATGGTGGAGGAGCCCGTCCACGGTCACGACGAGGTCGATCGTGACGTGGAAGTGCGTCGCCGTCGCCTGCATGAAGACGGAGGAGGTCGCCTCCGTGACCGACCCCGGCCGGCGGATCGTCGAGGTGTGCTCGCCCCGGGCGCTGGCGCTCGCCGGATCGTCCGAGTCGACGATCGAGACGAAGTCGTGACGGCGGGTGACGACCGTGGCGGCGTTGATCCGCTCCGTTTCCTGGTCCCGCAGCTCCACACGGGATCGGCGGGAGAGGGCGTCGTGCACGACCTCCCAGCGGGGAGGGTCGAGGCGGTCGCGATGGCGCTCGAGGACCGCTGGTGAGGGCCGGAACTCGGGAGGCTCTGCGCTGCCGCGGGCGGGCACGGTGGGCAGGTGAAGGCGGGAGGGGTGGTCGGCTCCCCGGTACACCCGGCTCGTCGCCGGCTCGGGGGTCGGCCAGACGTTCGGCCAGTCGGCGTTGGCGACGGCGAGGCGGATGCGGTGGCCCCGCTCGAAGCGCCACGCCGCGCAGTCGATCTCGATCGCGAGCTCGTAGATCTCGCCCGGCACGAGCGGCTCGGGCTCCGTCAGCGAGCGGCGGCGGGTGGCGTTCAGCATCCCCTTGGCCACGAGGTGGGAGGAACCGTCAGGAGCCACGTCCGAGAGGCTGAGGGCGAATCCGATCACGCTGGCACTCGACGAGATGTGCAGCTCGACGGTGGGCCGCCCGAGAACGTGGACGTCCTCCTCGAGTGGGTCGGTCGTGTACACGAGCGAGAACGCCTCGTCGGGGCGTTGATCGCCCGGCTGCCCGAACGGGAGGCCACCGGACCAGAGACCGGCCGTGACGCCGACGGCGGCGACGTACTGGAGCTCGTCGGACCCGGGACCGGCACCGCCGTTCACCTCGCCGCCGGGGCCGGCCGCCGGCTCCAATCGGCCGTCGGGGGCGAGAGCAAGGGTCATGCGGCCGGCGCCCGGTGCCGGCCAGGCCGTCTCGGCCCGCCAGCTCCCCGCCGCGTCGAGGCGGTCGGCATCGGGCCGCTCCCAGTGCTGCATGTAGACGACGACGGGTGGATCTTCCATGATCCCGGTGTCGCGGCCCTTGCACCAGTGATCGAGCCACCGCACGACCTCGTGGAGATGGTCGATGCGCGGCCCCGGGACGGCGACATCGGGCACGTTGTGGTTCCAGGGACCGACGATCAGCTTGCGCGGCACGCCGAGCGCCCCGTAGAGGCGGAGGGGCGGGTTCGGGTAGCCGTCCCTCCAGCCGCCGATCATGAAGACGGGGCACGTGATGCGATCGGCGATGTCGGCGACGGAGCCATGCCGCCAGTAGGGGCCGTCGGTCTGGTGGCGCAGCCACTTGAGGAGGTAGGGCTCGTTATGTTCGAGGTGCTCGGACCAGACCGAGGCCCAGTCGTCGGACCACTCCGGGTAGGGCGGGAGGGCGTTGTAGGCGACCATGAAGTTGCCGTAGAAGGACACGTCGTAGTACTGGCGGAGGAGACCGCCCCGGTAGTGGCAGTCGTCGGTGTAGCGGTCATCGGTGAAGTACATCGGGATGATCGACGTGAGGTGGGGTGGTTGCAGGGTCGAGACCTGGAGCGAGGTGAAGCCCCCGTACGAGATGCCCATCATGTTCACGTGGCCGTCGCAGAAGGGCTGGGCGGCGAGCCACTCGATGGCGTCGTAGCCGTCCTCCTGCTCAGCCGGCACGTACTCGTCGGTGACGATGCCGGCGGAGGCGCCCGTGCCCCGGATGTCGACGCGGGCGACGATGTAGCCGTGCTGAGGGAGGTAGGAGTAAAAGCGCCCCCCGGGCGGCACCTCGTCCTTGCGGTAGGGGATGTACTCCATCACGACGGGGAGCGGCCCCGCCTCGTCCGACTCGGGGACGTAGAGGTCGGCGCCGAGCAGCGTGCCGTCGCGCACGGGGATGCGCACGTTCTTCACGAGCCGGACGCCCGGGGCGTAGGTCGTCGTGGTCATGGTTCGTGCCTCCTCGGGGCGTCTCGTGCCGCCCTCGCGGGCGGGTGGCGGCGGCGCAACAGCTGGAGGGTGGTGTACCAGACCGGCGGCTCGCCCGCCTGCCCGGGCGTGCCCGGCGGAAGAAGCCTCAGTGCTCGACGGGCGGGTGGCGGAGCAGCTCGGCGATGCCGACGAGCTCCTCGGGCCTGCCGTGCTGCAGCCAGGCGTCCGTCCTCGCCAGGAGCGTCAGCTCGAGCTCCGGCGGCATGGCGGCGATCCAGTGGCGGAGGTCGTCGAGCTCGAGGACAGCCCCGAGGGGACGGGCGGTGTCGAGGGCTTCGCACGCCTCGGCGAGGGCGCGGAGCATGCGCCGCTGGTCACGTTGGCGAAGGGGGCGGGAAGACTCGAGGTAGCAGAAGTCGGCGAGCGCCCGGCGTTCCTCCGGATGGAGGCTCTGCATCACGGTCATCGTGTCGACGATCATCGCTACCATGCCTCCGACGCTACGGAGTCGCCGCCCCGGTCGATAGGGGCGATGGTCCCGTCACAGAAGGCAGGAAGGCCACAGGCGGGCGGGAACTCCGGCTGACGTCGCGGGCACGACACACCCCCGGGCTACCCTCGCGTCCATGGTGCCGTCGCGGGCCTCGCAAGCCTTGCACTTCGACCTCTGGGAGCCTGACGTCGACGACGAGGCACTGGACGAGGTGGCGGAACCCGTCGACTCCGGCAGTGCCGGGCAGTTCCGGGAGGAGGCCCGCTCGCCCCTCGCCGAGGCCGGCGCCACCGCCGAGGCAGCGCTCACCGTCGCCGAGTTCTACGACCGCCTGCGGGGAGTCCTCGCCGCCGAGTTCGCCGACGCCATCTGGGTGACGGGGGAGATTCGCAAGGTCACCGTCAATCGGGGCAATCGTTACCTCGAGCTGGCCGATGCCGACGGCGAAGGCACCGGCGGCCGTGGGGGCACGCCGATGCTCGACGTGGCCTGCTGGTGGCGGGACTGGCCCATGATCGGCGCCGAGCTGCAGTCGGTCGGGCTCGAGCTGGCGCCCGGCCTCGTCGTTCGCATCCGCGGTCGGGTGGGGGTGTGGGACGGGGCGGCGAAGATCCGTTTCTCGATGACGGACCTCGACGTCGCCGCCATGCTGGGCGGCATCGCGGCCGCCCGCCGCAAGCTGCTCGTGGCCCTGCAGAGCGAGGGTCTCCTGGAGGCGAACCGCCTGCTGCGGGAGCCCCTCGTGCCGCTGCGCATCGGCCTCGTGACGAGTGCCGGGTCGGAGGCCTACCGTGACTTCACGGGCCAGCTGGAGCGGTCCCCCTACCGCTTCCGCGTCCGCCTCGAGGCCTGTGTCGTGCAGGGCTCGGACGCCGCCGCGCAGATCGCTGCCGCCATCAGGAGAGCGGGGGAGTCCCGGCCCGATGTCATCGTGCTCGTCCGGGGTGGAGGCGGTCGTGGCGATCTCGCCGCCTTCGACCACGAGTCGGTGGCGCGGGCGATCGCCACGGCCCAGCGCCCCGTCTGGACGGGCATCGGTCACACGGGCGACCGCTCCGTGGCCGACGAGGTGGCGCAGCGGGCCCTCGTCACGCCGACCGGCTGCGCCGAGGCGGTCGTGGCGGCCGTGGCGTCCTACGTCGAACGGGTGGACGGCGCTGCCGGGGCGATCGCCGCCAGGGCCCGGGCGTGCCTCGACCGGGCGGGCGACCGTGTGGCCGAGAGCAGGGGTCGCCTCTCCCGGGCGGCCCGCCACGAGCTGAGCCGGGCGGAGTCGGCCCTCGTGCTGGCGAGCAGCCGGACCGTGCACGGCGCTTCTGTCGGCCTGGAGCGCAACCGCGGGGTGCTCGAGCGCCAGGGCGGCGACCTCGCCCGCATCTCGTCGCACGCCTTCTCCAGCGAGGCGGACCGCCTCGTGGGCTTCAGGAGCGTGCTGGCGGCCTACGACCCGAAGCGGCAGCTGGCGAGAGGCTGGTCGCTCACGCGTGGGGGCGACGGCCGTGTCATCCGCTCCATCGAGGAGGTGGCGGCGGGTGACGAGGTCGTCACGACGCTCGCCGACGGCTCTCTGGCCGCCCGCGTGCTGTCCCGCTCGAGAGCCGAGGAGTCGCCATGACGGCCACCGGGGAACCAACCGGCCCCACTGAGGAGGTGGCGGAGCAGGGCGGGGCGCCTCCGGCGGTGCCCGTCCAACAGCTCGGCTACTCGCAGGCCGCCGGCGAGCTGGACGACATCATCGCCGAGCTCGACCGGGGCGTCATCGACGTGGACGTCCTCGAGCAACGGCTCTGCCGCGCCGTCGAGATCGTGGAGGAGCTCGACCGGCGCATTCGCGGGGCCCGCGAGCGGGTGAGCGCCATCCTCCCGAGGCTCGAGTCGGCCGGCCGGGGCGAGGGCGGCGAAGCGCCGCCCGCTACCGTGTGAGGCCATGGGAGACGGCATCGAGCACGTCGGAGTGATCGGGTCCGGCCTGATGGGCTCGGGCATCACCGAGGTGTGCGCCCGTGCCGGCATGGACGTGATCGTGGTGGAAGCCGATGCCGGCGCCGCCGAGGCGGGGCAGACGCGCCTGCGCAAGTCGCTCGAGACGGGGGCGCGACGGGGCAAGTTGAGCGACGAGGAGGTGGAGGCGGCCTTCGGCCGCGTCGCCTACTCCACCGACCTAGGCGATCTGGCCGACCGGGAGCTCGTCGTCGAAGCCATCACGGAGGACGCCTCGGCGAAGGTCGCCGTCTTCCGGGCGCTCGACGGCGTCGTCACCTCCGACCACGCCATCCTGGCCTCCAACACCTCGTCCATCCCCATCATGAAGCTGGCCACCGTGACGCAGCGCCCGGAGCAGGTGCTCGGCCTCCACTTCTTCAACCCGGTGCCGGTGCTCCGGCTCGTCGAGCTCGTGACCTCGCTCATGACGAGCGACGTCACGGTCGACCGCGCCACCGCCTTCGTCACCGGCCCGCTCAACAAGACGGTGATCCGGTCGCAGGACAGGGCGGGTTTCGTGGTCAACTCGCTCCTCATCCCCTATCTCCTCTCGGCCGTGAGGATGCTCGAGTCCGGCTTCGCCACTCGGGATGACATCGACGCCGGCATGGTGGAGGGCTGCGCCCACCCCATGGGCCCGTTGGCGCTCAGCGACCTCATCGGCCTCGACACGATGCGGGCCGTCGCCGAGTCCTTGTACGACGAGTTCAAGGAGCCGTTGTATGCTCCGCCGCCGTTGTTGCTGCGGATGGTGGAGGCAGGGTTGATCGGTCGCAAGAGCGGGCGGGGTTTCTACGAGTACGGGCGCCCGCCGGCGCAGGCATCGGCTTGAGCGGGACCTTCGGTCTCGAGCGGGAGACCGACGAGAGGCCCTGGGGCAGCTACGTCGTGCTCGACGGGGCGCCCGACCACAAGGTGAAGCGGATCGTCGTACGGCCCGGCAAGCGCTTGAGCCTGCAGGTGCACCGCTTCCGCGCCGAGCACTGGTTCGTCGTGGCCGGCAGCGGCGTCGCCACCGTGGGTTCCGACATCGTGGGACTCGGGCCGGGCGACTCGCTCGACATCGCCGTCGAGACGGCGCATCGCATCGAGAACGCCGGCGACGAGGATCTCGTCTTCATCGAGGTGCAGACGGGAGAGTCCTTCGCCGAGGACGACATCGTGCGCCTCGACGACGACTTCGGTCGCAGCTGACCGCTCCGTGGCGGGGGCTCAGCGCTCCGAGAAGACGACCGGTAGCTCCGTCAGCCCGCGCAGCGTGATGCGGTTGCGGAAGACCGGGCTGTCCGTGGCGAGCTCCATGTTGGCGTAGCGGGCGAGCAGCCGGTCGAAGACGATCTGGCCCTCGGCCCGCGCCAGGGAGGCGCCCAGGCAGAAGTGGATGCCGCTGGCGAAGCTCATGGGCGGGCCCTCGTCCCGTCTGAGGTCGAGCCGGTCGGGGTCGTGAAAGCGGGCCGGGTCGCGGTTGGCAGCCCCGAGGACGGTGATGACCTCACCTCCCGCCGCGATGGGCAGTCCCCCGAGCTCGATGTCCTCGAAGGCGTGGCGCCCGTCGAACTGCACCGGGCTGTCGTAGCGCAGCAGCTCCTCGACGAGGGACCGCACGGCGGCGCCGTCGCCCGGGAGCTCGCTCGACGAGCGCTCGGCCGCCAGGTCAGCGCGGGCCCGGTCGAGCTCGGAAGGGTGGCGCAGGAGGGCGAGGAGACCGTTGCCGATCAGGTTGGTCGTCGTCTCGAAACCCGCCCCGAACAGCAGGATGGCCGTCGAGATGAGCTCCGACTCGCTGAGGCGGTCGGATCCTTCCTCGACGGCGATGAGCTCGCTCAAGAGGTCGTCGGCCGGGCGTTTGCGGCGCTCGGCCACGAGCTGCTGGAAGTAGGCCTCCAGCTCTCCCTGGGCCTCGAAGGCGGGGGCCACGTCCTCGTCGGCGACGACTGGCTCGAGCAGGACGGTGGCACGCCCGACCACCTCGCGAAAGCGCGGCCAGTCCTCCCGGGGCACGCCCAACATCCTCGAGATGACGGCGACCGGCAACCGGTAGGCGAGCGCCTCCATGACCTCGACGACCTCCCCGCAGGCGATGGCATCGAGCAGGTCGTCGACGAAGCGGACGATCTCGGGGCGGAGGCGGTCGACGGTCCTCGGCGTGAACGCCTTCGACACGAGGCTCCGCAGGCGCGTGTGGGTCGGCGGGTTGAGAAAGAGGAGGGAGCGCCGCCGTGTCGTGAGCTCGAGGATCCTCGGGTAGATCTCGAGATGGCCGTACCGGCGGCGGAGCAGCTCCTCCCGGTCGGCCTCCTGCTTGCCGAGGCGGCCGTCCCGCAGGACCCGCTGGCAGTCGTCGTAGCGTGTGCACACCACGAATCCCACCCCGGAGCGGTACACGGGCGCAGCCTCCCGGAGGCGGCGATAACGGTCGTAGGGGTCCTGGCGACCCTCCGGCGTCCCGATCGTCTCGAGGAAGAGGGCGTCCAGCTCGGGCACGGCGCTCGGCCATTCCGTGGCGCCGTCCGCGGTGAGCTCGCCAGGCTGACGGACGAGGGAGGCCTCCGGCATGCCTCCCGAACACTACTCTGGCCTGCTGCGGGGGCGGTAACGAATCTTCGAGAGAGTTCTCTTGACAGAAGACTCTTGAGAGGTTAAAGTCGAGACATGACTCTCAACAGCAATTCCACCACCCGGCACGAGACCCGTGCCGATCTCCCTCGCCGCCGTTGGCGTGCGCTGGCCGGACGGCTGCGGCGGTCCTTGCCCTCCGCCGACGGCTTCCAGCCGTTGCAGTCGACGCGAATCCCGCCGCGGTGACGGCGGACGCGTCGGCGCCCGCCGGCCCTGCCGGCGCCGTCCCGACGGTCGCCGAGGTCGGCCCGAACGAGGAGGACGAGGGCACCGCTCCGGGAACGGGCGCCCTCGACGCCGGCGCCGGGGCCCAGCCCCCGGGCACGACTGCCCCTCAGCGCGCCCGCGAGCTCACCGACCCTCGCGAGCTGCGCGCCATGACGCACCCGGTGCGCATCGCCCTCCTCGAGGTGCTCAACATCCACCCGGCGCTGACGGCGACCGAAGCGGGCGAGCTGATCGGGGAGTCCCCGACTACCTGCTCCTTCCACCTGCGCCAGCTCGCCAAGTACGGCTTCGTGGAGGAGGCCGGTGACGCCCCCGGGCGACGTCGCCCCTGGCGTCTCGCCGTCCGTCAGAATCCGCTTCTCCTCCATCGGGGGCGACGCCGAGATGAGCGCCGCCTCGACCGCTCTCGAGAACCTGCTCGTGGAGCGGTGGGTGGCCCGTTTCGCCGACTGGCAGCGCGTGCGGAGCAGCTACCCCGAGAACTGGCAGGCAGCAGCGATCGCCAGCGAGTTTCTCGTGCATCTCACGCCGGAGGAGCTGGCCGAGCTCCACACCGAGCTGCTGCAGCTCTTCAACCGTTTCGAGGCGCGCAACGCGGATGCCTCGCTGCGGCCCGAGGGGTCCAGCTTCGTAGAAATCGTCGTGTTCGGACACCCCATCGAGCCGTGAGGCGCCTGCTCGCCATCCCGAACGCCCGCTGGTACCTCGGCGGCCAGACCTTCTCGCTCTTCGGCGACGTCGCGCTCTGGCTCGCCATGGGTATCTGGGTGAAGGAGCTCACGGGCAGCTCGGGCCAGGCGGGGCTGACGTTCTTCTTCTTCGGCATCGCCACAGTGCTGGCTCCCCTCGCCGGGCTCGTCGTCGACCGGCTGCGCCGGCGCCCCGTCCTCATCTGAGCCAACCTGGCCGGAGCGATCGTCGTGCTAGGCCTGCTCTTCGTCCACGGACGAGCCCAGGTCTGGCTCATCTGGCTCATCGCCTTCCTCTACGGGACCGTCTACTCCTTCCTGAGCTCGGCCCAGTCGGGTCTCCTCGTCACGATGCTCGACGACGATCTCCTCGGCGACGCCAACGGCTACCTCCAGACGGTGCGGGAGGGGCTCCGCCTCGTCGGCCGCTCACCGCAGCCGCCCTCTTCGCCGCCTTCGGTGGCGGCACCGTGGCGATCATGGACTCGGCAACCTTCGCCGTGGCGGCGGCCGCCCTCGCCTTCGTCCGCCTCGAGGAGCCGCGCCCCGTGCCCGTCGAGCAGCGACGCCTGGCGGAGATCAGCGCCGGCGTGCACCACCTCTGGCGCACGATCGTGCTTCGCCAGGTCGTGACGGCGGCGGCGCTCGCCTGCCTCGTGATCGGGTTCCTCGAACCGATCTCCTTCGCCATCGTGAGCGAGGGTCTCCACCGCTCGCCGCCCTTCCTCGGGGTCCTCATCGCCGTGCAGGGAGTCGGTGCCGTCGGCGGCGGTGTCATGTCCGCCCGCCTCATCCGTCGCCTGGGCGAGGGTCCCGTCATCGGTGTCGGGCTGGTCCTGCTGGCCGGCGGTTCCGCCCTCGAGATCCCGGCCAGCATCGCCCCCGTCTTGGCCGGCGTCATCGTCCTCGGTGCCAGCCTGCCCCTCATCATCGTCGGCTTCGTTACCCTCCTGCAGCGCCGAACTCCGAACGAGCTGCAAGGTCGTGTGTCCTCGGCGGCCGACACGCTCACGACCGTGCCCCAGACGTTCTCGATCGCCGTCGGCGCCGCCCTCGTGAGCCACGTCGACTATCGCTACCTCCTCGCCGTCATGGCCTTCGTCATCGCCGGGGCGGCCGGCTACCTGCTGACACGCCGTGAGCAGTGGGAGCGGGAACCGGTCGTCGCTGCGGCCTCGGCGGCCGGCACCCGCCCGGACCCGGGGGCCTTCGGCCTGGCGGAGGGAGCGGTCATGGCGCTTGCCGCCTCGTCGGAGCCGTTCCTTCCCCCGCCGGAGGGGGATAGCTTCGAGCGAGCGGGCGGCACGGGGCCGGCCCCGGAGGGGCACGAAGCGAGGTAGCCAAGCCATGGCCGCACGGTCCATCGCCGTCGTGGGGGCGGGTCTCGCCGGCCTGCGGGCGTGCGAGGGCCTGCGGGAGCGGGGCTTCGAGGGGCGCATCAGCCTCATCGGTGACGAAGCCCACCTTCCCTACGACCGGCCGCCCCTCTCCAAGCAATTCCTGGCCGGGACGTGGGAGGCGGGTCGCGTGCTCTTGCGCTCGCCCGAGACGCTCGCCCTCCTCGGGCTCGACGTTCGGCTCGGGCCCTCCCACGCTGCCGTCGGGCTCGACCTCGAGGCCCGACAGGTGCGCCTGGCCTCCGGTGAGAAGGTCGAATTCGACGGGGTCGTGCTGGCGACCGGCTCGTACGCGCGGCGACTCCCCGGCATCAGCGACCTGCCGGGTGCCCACGTCCTGCGCACCCTCGACGACGCCGAAGCGCTGCGTGACGTCATCTCGAGGCCGGGGGCGCGTCTCGGCCTGGCGGGAGCGGGCTTCATCGGGCTCGAGGTGGCGGCCACCGCCCGGGGGCTTGGGGCGGAGGTGACGGTCGTCGAGCCGCTGCCGGTGCCGCTTGCACGGGTGCTCGGGCCGGTGTCGGGCGGCGCCTGCGAGCTCATGCACCGGGAGGAGGGCGTCCGCTTCCACTTAGGCACCGTCATCGAGGCCGCTGAGGTGGGGGAGGCCGGGCCATCGGCCCGCTCCGCGGCGGCGGGCGGTGCGTCGCCGCCGACAGGGCCTCTCCGCTGCACCCTCTCGGACGGCGCCGCCTTCGAGGTCGACGCCCTCCTCGTCGGCGTCGGAGCTGCCCCCGCCGTGTCGTGGCTCGACGGCGCCGGCCTTCGCTCGGGACCCGATGGCATCGTGTGCGATGCCTCCCTCATGGCGGCGCCCGGCGTGGCGGTCGCCGGCGACATCGCCCGCTGGCCCCTCCTCGTGGAGGGCAGTCCGGCGCACGAGGCGGACTTCGTCCGCGTCGAGCACCGAACGAACGCCGCCGAGCAGGGCGACCACGCCGCCGCCGGTCTCCTGGCGGACCTCGGCCTTCCCGTGCCGCCGCCCGCCGAGGAGACGCCGTCCTACCTCGTGCCCTACGTCTGGTCGGACCAGTACGGGGTCAAGATCCAGGTCATCGGGCTGCCGAGCCCCGACGACGACGTCGTGGTCGTGGAGGGCTCGCCGGCGGAGCGGCGTTTCGTCGCCCTGCACGGCCGGGAGGGGCGCTTGCGGGCGGTGGTGGGTTTCGCCCGTCCACGCCATGTCATGACGCTGCGCCCGCTCGTGGCGCGGAGGGCGCCCGTCGAGGAGGCCCGGGCTCTCTTCGGCTGAGTGCGGGCGGTCCGGGGGGGTTTCGTGTCCCCCCTTGGACCTCATTTCGAGGTCTCAGGGGGGACACGAATCGAGCCGAACTCAGCCGGCCGGGGCCGTCTGGCGGGAGCGCCGGCGGAGGGCGGCCCGCAGCGACCGCACGACCTCCTCGGCCCGGGCTCGCTCGACCTCCGAGGGCGCCCGCCCTCCGTAGGCCGCCTGCGACACGACCGCGACGACGTCGGGCAGTCGGGCGAGTCCGGGGGAGGAGGCGGCCGCTTGCAGGCGGACGGCGTACTCGGCGAGCGTCTCGGCCGGCGCGCGCCGGCACCCCGCCCGGGCGCCCGCCTGCTCGAGCCGGAGGGCCAGGCGCCCCGCCCACGTCTTCGGGAGCGCACGCCGGCGCCGCAGCTCGAAACGCCGCCCCAGCACAGCGGCCAGGAGCCCGGCTCCGATCCCGATCGGGATCCACGGCAGGTGGGCGATGAAGTGCCAGAGGTCCGAGAGCAGGACGGCGCCGGGGTCCGCCGGGGCGAGCGGTACGAAGGTGGTCGGATCGAAGCTTTGCCAGCCGAAGCCCGGGAAGTAGACCTGCACCCAGGCGTGGGCGTCCTTCGCCTGGATCTCGTAGAGGTCGCTGAGCGGGTCGAAAGGACCCGGCACGTAGCCCGTCGCCTCCCGGGCGGGGACGCCGATGGACCGCAGCATGACGGCGAGCGCCGTCGAGATCTGCTCGCAGTAGCCGACGCGGTTGCCGAAGAGGAACTCGTTGACGGCGTCCTGGCCGGGCCGCAGCGGCGGGATGTCCGTCGAGTACTCGGTGTGGGTGCCCATCCAGCGCTCGAGTGCCTGCACCTCGCCGAGCAGCGTCGTGGCATGGGCCGAGGCGATGATCGAGCGGGTGAGCGCTTCGACCCGCCCGTACGGGCTCGGTGAGGGGAGCTGCAAGTCGGCCTGGAACTTCGCCACGAGCGCCGACGTCAGGGGGCCGGCGGGAACCGTGCGGAGCTGCGCCGGCGGCACCTCGTCGTCCTGCGAGACGACGGTGTAGACGGTTCCCGAGGTGATGGCGATGAGCGAGCGGATGGAGTTGTCGCAGCCGAAGACGAGCGCGTGGTCCGGGAAATAGATCTGGAACGGCTCGGAGGTGGCGAAGAGGATGTTGGGAAGGGACTGTTCCACGTAGAAGGTCTGCACGTTCTCCGGACCGGCCACGTCCGATGCCTGGAAGGCGTTCGGGGGCCCGCCCGCCAGCGGCTCGGCAGGCATCGAGAAGGGCGATCCCGTGCGCTCCACGAGGGCGGCACAACGTCCCGGGTTGGTCCAGCTCTGCCCGCTCCACGTGGAGTAGGTGAGACCGAGGAAGTAGCCGGGGATGGTCGCTCGCACCCGCATGACGATCTCGTTGCCGAGGGCGCCGCGAAGCGCCGTGTCGAGTGGTCCCGCCATCCCGACGTAGCCCCCGACTCCCCCCGGACGCCCGGCTTTGGCCGGTTCCGTAGGGTTGGCGCCGCCCTCGGTGAGCCCACTGTTGGGCGGCAGGGCGAGGTAGGACGTGATCGAGTTCGGGAGCGTGATCTCCTGGGAGGCCTTCGGCGGCGGGAGGATGACGTCGAGGACGACGGCGACGGCGAGCACGACGGCGGTGGCGCCCACGAGACCCAGCACGGGCAGGCGACCGCTCCCCCCGGACATGGAGCGCCACGAGCAGGCGAGGGCGACGACGGTCGCCAGCAGCCAGATCGCCACCCACGAGAAGAAACCCGACGACACCGCCTGGGCCGCCGCCACCGTGACGAGGGCGCCGGCCGCCGCCACCGAGAAGAGGAGGTCGCGGCGAGCAGGGACGTCGAAGGCGTGCACGACCTGCACCCAGGTGAAGAGGCCGGCGAGAGGTACCTCGATGGAGCTGAGCTCGCCGCTGTGGGCCGCTCCGAAGACGGCGACGACGAACTGCACGAACACGCCCACGACGGCGATGGCGAGCAGGATCTTCACCCATTGCCAGGGACGATTGCGCGTGAGGGCGGAGAACGTCATGCCGAGGGCGATGGCGAGGCAGGCGACGAGGGCCGAGGCGGAGGAGATCTCCCCGACGGAGGCACAGGCGAGCACGCCGACGAGGACGGCGACGAGCGCACAGACCCGGAAGAAGGCCGAGCCTTCGGGCGGCGGCGGTGCGTTGGCGCGGCGGACGGTCTCGACGAAGCCTCGTTTCGCGTCCGGTGGCCTCCCGTCCCGCTCGGCGTGAGCGGGGTCGGCAGCCGGCGGAGCCGGTGCGGCCGGGGCCGGCGAGGGCGGGGCCGGCGAGGGCGGGGCCGGCGAGGGCGGGGTGCGGCTCACGGCCTGCCACCGCGCCGAGAGCTGCGGCCCCTGGTGCTCTCGGCCCCGTCGTCGTAGGGGTTGCGGCCTGCCCGGGCGAGTCGCCGGCCGGCGCTTCGCCGGTCCCCCACGAGGGCAGAGACGCGCTGGCCCTGCTCGACGGTCTCGAGAAGGACGCGTCGGCCTTGGGCGAGGTGCCGGGCCACCGTGGTGAGCACGTCGGAGGCCTGCTCGTCCGACCGGTCGGGGTCGTCGGCGAGCTCGGCCACGACCTTCACGGGCATGTCCGGCATGATCTCGGACTCCCGCACCATGAGGGAGCTCGTGTGCGCCGTCGCCCGCCAGTGGACCCGGCGGCGGCTGTCGCCGTGCCGGTAGTTGCGCACGCCCCGCAGCTCTCCCGTGGGTGCCGGCAACGGCCGCCCGTGCCCCGTCTCGTCGCCGAGCCCTTGGAGGCCGGGGACGTGCCCCTCACCGAGCCCCGGGGAGACGGCGACGGAGACGGGCAGCTCGAGGCGCCGCTCGACCGACCACCAGAGGAGCCCGAGGGGGGCGGCCGTCGCCAGCCGGACCCGCACGGAGGTGACCGTCCCCCGATGAGGTGGGACGAGGGCAAGCGCCGTCGGCGCCCCGGGCGGCACAACGACGGGGCGTCCCCGCGGGCTGTCGGGAGTGCAGCGGAGAGGTCTCGTGGACACGACCTCGACGGTGAAGGCCTCTCCCCGGGTGGCGTCCCGGGGGGCTGCCACGCAGGTGAGCCGAAGGCGGGAGGCGGCGATGCCGGGGCCGGCGAGGCCGACCGCCGCCAGGCCCCCGGTGATCGACCCGACGGCCTGCACCCACCCCGAGCCGCTCGCATGGGCGACGGCACCGAAGGCGGCGAGGAGCAAGAAGGTGGAGGCGACGGGGCCGAAGAAACGGTCCGGTCGGGGGAGCCGTCGAAGGCGGCGTCGCCCGCGTACGGGCCGGGGTGCCGTCGAGGGCGACCGTGGGCTCATGGGCGGCGGCTTCGGGATCTCCCTAGGGGCGAGGGCTGCGGACGGTGGCGAGCAGGTGCTGCACCAGGGCGGCCCCGGCTTCGAGCCCGCCCGCCCCGCCCGAGTCCGTGACGAGGCGGTGGCTGAGGACGGGCACGGCAACGGCCTTCACGTCGTCGGGCGTCACGTAGGTCTGGCCGCGCACGATGGCGTTCGCCCTCGCCGCCGCCAAGAGGGCGATCGTCGCCCGCGGGCTGCCGCCGAGGCGTACCCCTGGCGCCTGCCGGCTCGCCCGCACGAGCGCAACGGCGTAGCGGGCGACCTCGTCGGCGACGGGAAGCTCGGCCACGACGTCCTGCAGGGCGGCGAGCAGCTCCGGGGAGCAAACGGGGCGGAGATCGCTGAGCCGCGGCTGGGCGCCCCGTTCGAGGGCGAGGGCCGCCTCCGTCTCGGCGTCCGGGTAGCCGAGCCGTGTCGCCAGGAGAAACCGGTCCATCTGGCTCTCGACGAGTGGGTAGGTGCCCGCTTGGTCGACGGGGTTCTGCGTGGCGAGGACGAGATGGGGGCGGGGGAGCGGCCACGACTCGCCGTCAACGCTCACCTGGCGCTCCTCCATGGCCTCGAGGAGAGCCGCTTGGCTGCGAGGGGGCGTGCGGTTCAGCTCGTCGAACAGGACGACGTGGGCGAAGACGGGTCCCGGCCGGAACTCCCACTCGTCGGTCGCCTGGTTGTAGACGCTGATGCCCGTGATGTCGGAGGGAAGGAGATCAGGGTGGCCCTGGATGCGTGCGAGCCGGGCGCCGATCGAGACGGCGACTGCCTTTGCCAGCATGGTCTTTCCCACGCCGGGGACGTCGTCGATCAAGAGGTGGCCGGCGGCGAGGACGGACGTCGTGGCGATGGCGCAGGCCACCGGCGTGCCCTGCACGACGCGGGAGACGTTTTCGAAGAGTCGAGCGGCCACAGCCACGGCGTCGGCCGCCGTGACGGCGCCCCCGAACGGACCGGAGGCTTCCGCCGCCGAGGAGGCGGCGGGCGGGTTGTCGCCCGGGCGCGGCCTTCCCACCGGTGCGGGCTGCTCCACGACGGACACGGCGTCGTCGGTCGTCACGATGCTGGCCTAGCTGGGTCGTTCACCGCCGACCTCTCCCTCTGAAGCGTCCGTTCAGCGTACCGGCCTGCGTCGCCTGCCCCGGACCGGGGCGCGCTGATGTCGAGCCGCTCCCCGCCGTCGGGGAGGGCCGTCGCGGCGCGCCCTTCCTCTCCAGCAATCATCGGCAGATCAGCTGCAAACTTTCGGGCTTCTTACGGCCGGGCCGGGCGCCACGCCCGCCCCTCGTCCCCCCGGGGGTCAGAACTCGAGGGCAGACAGCTCCGGCACCGTCCGCTCGGCGCGACGGCGCGCCTCGAGCCACCGCTCCCGGTCGAGGCGGCGCCCTGGCTCGACGACTCCGCGTGGGCGCGCCAGGGCGACTGCCTCGTCGAGGGAGGCCCACACACCCGACGCCGACCCGGCGAGGAAGGCGGCACCGAGCGTCGTGGCCTCCGTGACCGAGGCCACCTCGACTCGACGCCTCGTGGCGTCCGCCAGCGCCTGCACGAACGTCGAGTTCACGCTCATGCCGCCGTCGACGTGGAGGACGTCCACGTCGAGCCCGGAGTCGGCCACGACCGCCTCGAGGAGATCGGCGCCACGGTGGGCGACGCCCTCGAGGACGGCTCGCACGATCTCGGCCCGCCCCGTGCCGCGCGTGATGCCGACGAGCGTCCCGCGGGCACCGAAGTCCCACACCGGCGTGCCGAGCCCGAGGAGGGCGGGGACGAAGTACACGCCACCCGTGTCCGGCACGCTGGCGGCGACCGCTTCGGTCTCGGCAGCCGAGCTGACGAGACCGAGGTCGTCGCGCAGCCACTCGACGCACGTGCCGGCGGACAGCATGATGGCCTCGAGGCCCCAGGTGAGCTCGTCCCCTTGGCTCCAGGCCACGATGGGGAACGTGCCGGCGGAGCCGCGGTGGGAGAAGGCCGGACGCTTCGGACCGACGCAGCAGTCGAGCATGCCGCCCGTCCCGAAGGTCGCCTTGGCGCGGCCGGGCCGCAGGCAGCCCTGGCCGACGAGGGACGCCTGCTGGTCGCCTGCGATGCCGGCGATGAGGGGTGCACCATCCAGGGCGGAGGCTTCGCCGACGGCGCCGCAGGACGGCACGAGGGTGGGCAGCACCTCCGCCGGGATGCGCAGCTGTTCGCAGAGAGCGAGGTCCCAACCGGCCCCGTCACCGGTCACGAGCCCGCTCACGCCGGCGTTCGTGTGGTCCGTGACGTGCAGGTGGCCCTCTGACAGCACCCAGGCGACCCAGCTGTCGACCGTCCCGAAGCAGAGGTGGCGCTCCCGGCTCGGGTCGGCGAGATCGAGCAGCATCGCAACCTTCGTGGCGGACTGGTTGGGTGCCAGCCGGATCCCCTGCTCCCGCAACATGAGGCACATGCCGACGGTGCGGAGATCCTGCCATCCGATGCCGGGCGCCACGGGCCGGCCGCTCGAGCGCTCCCAGACGATCGTCGAGGCGCGCTGGTTGGCGATGCCGACGCTGCCGACCGGCCCGGCTGCCGCAAGCGCAGCGCGGGCGACCTCGAGCACCGCCTCCGCCATGAGGACGGCGTCGAACTCGACGAAGCCCTGCGCCGGCGAGACAGGGAGCACCTCGCGGTGGTGCACCGCCTCCACGGAGCCGTCCTCCCGCACGACACCGGCGCGGACGCCGGAGGTCCCGACGTCGACGACGAGGACGCTCACGGGGCCGACGACGTCTCGGCTCGTGCCCAGGGCGACGGCCCGAAGCGTGAGGGGAGCCCGAGCTTGCCCGGGTTCATGACGCCGCCTGGATCGAGGGCAGCTTTCAGGGCGGCGAGGACGGCGTAGCCGCCTCCGAGCGCCCTGGCCAGGTACTCCCCCCGCACGAGACCGATCCCGTGGTGGTGGGAGATGGAGCCACCGTGGGCGAGGGTGGCCGCCAGGACGGCGTCCCAGCTGGCCCGGTAGAACGCCTCCGCCCAGGCGTCCCGCCGCGCCCGCCCGGCCTCGGAGGGCTCGGCGCCCTCGGTATCGGCGCTGCGCCTCGGGGTGTCCGGCGCCTGGCCGGCGAAGGTGAAGTAGAGGCAGGCGCCGTCCGGGTAGGCGTGCGACTCGTGCACGGAGGCGGCGAGGCAGCCTTCGAGCGATCCGAGGGCGCCGATGGCGTCCTCGTAGAGACTCGTGAGCCTCGACCACGGGGCGGAGATCTCGATCGTGTCGACGACGATGCCCGCTTCGATCACGGGGCCGAGCACCGAGACGTCGTTGCGGCGCACCAGCCAGGAGCCGACGAGGGCGTCGTCGAGCGGCTCGGCGCCCGCCGCCGCACATTCCTCCTCGAGGACCGCCATGGCGGCCCGCACGATCCTCTCGTCGCCTTCGTCGAGGGCGATGAGGACGTTGCCGGCCACGTCAAAGCTGCGTTTCGACTCTCGCTCGTCGTAGAGGCGGAGAACCGCCGGTGTGGCGCCCCGACGCAGCGTCCTTCGCAGGGCCTCGAGCCCGGTGCCGAAGGTGGCGAAGGCGGCCGCCGCCCTGCGCTCGGCTGGCGGCACGGGGTGGGCGCGCAGGCGGGCGGCCGTGATGACCCCGAGCGTGCCCTCGCTGCCCACGAAGAGCTGCGTCAGATCCGGTCCCATGGCCGAGCGGGGACCGGCGCCGGCCATGGCGCCCGTGCGGACGACGTCGCCGTTGGCCAGCACGACTTCGAGGCCGGCGACGATGTCCTCGATCTTGCCGTAGCGGGTGGAGTACTGGCCGGCTCCCCGGCAGGCGATCCAGCCCCCCACGCTGGCGAGGTCGATCGACTGGGGCCAGTGCCCGATGGTGAGCCCGTGCGCCGAGCGCAACTCGTCCTCGAGGGTGGGGCCGGCGGTGCCCGCCGCCACGTCGACGAGGAGCGACTCGTCGTCGACGGCGAGCACCCCCGACAGAGCGCTGAGGTCGAGCGAGACTCCGCCGAAGACCGGGATGGTGCCCCCGCAGACGCCGCTTCGCCCGGCCACGGCCGTGACCGGCACGCTGGCGGCGTTGCAGCGCTTCACGACGTCGGACACCTCGCTCGTCCGGGCCGGCCGGGCGACGGCTGCGGGGCGCGCCGGAGTGGCGCCCTCGAGGGCCCATCGAAGCGAGATGGGCCACCAGTCGCGGCCCGCCTCTGCCGTCGCCGCCGGCGACGTCTCGACGGCGGCGCAGACGGAGGCCAGCTCGGCGAGGAAGGCGTCGTCGATGGCGACGCGAGGACCGCCGAAGTGCTCGCGGGCCCCTGCCGGACCACCTGCGATCCCGACCGGGGGTGCCGCCGGCTCGCCGCTCACGGCGACTCCTCGCGCCGCTCTCCCGCCGTGGCGACCTCGTCGAGGCCCGCCAGCTCCCGCCGCACCGTCGCCTCGATCGAGGCGCACTCGGACGCCCGCCGCGCCTCGTCCCAGCCGAGCTCGACGCCGAGCAGGTCGGCGACGTCGGGGGCCGCCTCCCGGCAGGCGGCGGCATCGAGGAGGAGCGCCCGGGTGCGGCGGGCGAGGACGTCCTCGAGGCAGGACGCCATCTCGTAGCGGGCGGCGTAGACGGCTTCGGCCGCAAGATAGGGGAGTCCCGGGACGAGGGGCCGGGCGAGACCGGGGTCGTCGGTCACGAGGGCCGCCACGGCCGGCGCCTCACCGCCGTAGCGGCCGACGAGGGAACGCCAGCCGGCGTCCCCCATGCCGAAGGCGCCGCCCGCCCCGGGCTTTCGCAGCTGGGCGGTTCCGTCGGCGCCCCGCAGCCTGAGTCGTTTCGTGGGGGAGGCGGCAAGACGCCTCCCGAGCACCGTTCCGACGGCCCCGACGGTGTCCTCCGCCATCTTGCGGTACGTCGTGAGCTTGCCGCCCGTGATGGTCACGAGACCGTCGGGGGCGACCGTCACCCGGTGGCGCCGGGAGAGGTCGGCCGTGCGAGCGCTCGGTGCCCGATGATGGCCGGAGGCGGCGAGGAGGGGGCGCAATCCGGCCCAGGTGGCCGTCACGTCGGACCGCCGCAGTGGCTCCTCCACGACGGCGTTGAGGGCGGCGAGCACGTAGTCGACGTCCGCCCCCGAGACCTCGGGATCGTCGAGATCGCCGGTGTAGTCGGTGTCCGTCGTGCCGAGGTAGGTGTGACTCCCCCAGGGCACGACGAAGATCGAGCGGCGGTCGGCGTGGACGGGCACGACGGCGGCCGAGATCCCACGGCAGCTTGCAGGAGGGCACCGTGAGGTGGATGCCTTTGGCGGGTCGCAGGTCGTGGTGATCGGTCTCGCCGTCGAGTGCCGCCACGGTGTCCGCCCAGACGCCGGTGGCGTTCACGACGGCACCGGCGCGGACCTCGAGCGGATCGGCGGCGCCGGCCGGGACGACCTGAGCCCCGCGGAGGCGGCCGGCGGAGTCCTTCAGCAGGCGGGTCACAGGGGCGTAGTTGGCGGCGACGACACCGTGCTCGAGGGCCGCCGTGCGCAGGATCGACAGCGTCAGGCGGGCATCGTCGGCACGGGCGTCGTAGTAGAGGAAGCCGGCCACGACACCCCCCGTGCGCAACGTCGGGAGGTGTGCGTAGACCTCCTCCGCCGTGACCTTGGCGTGGCGGTGGCCGATCCGCCAGCCGCCGGCGAGGTCGTAGAGCCACAGTGCCACGGAGTAGCCCTGCACGATGCTCTGGTCGACGACGCCGCCCTTGCCGAAGAGGGGGACGACGAACGTGAGGGGCTCCACGAGGTGAGGGGCGTTGCGGAGGAGGCGCTGCCGCTCGACGAGGTTCTCGTGCACGAGAAGGAACTCCCGCTGCTGCAGGTAGCGAAGGCCCCCGTGTACGAGCTTGGAGGACTTCGACGAGGTGCCGGAGGCGAAGTCCCCCTTCTCGACGAGGGCCGTCCGCAACCCGCGGGCGGCGGCGTCGAGGGCGACACCGGCCCCGGTGATGCCACCGCCGACGACCAGGACGTCGAAGGTCTCCGACGACAATCGCTCGAGGGACACCTCCCGGTCGAAGCTGGTGAGCGGTCGGCGCATGATCGCCCGCAAGCCTGCCATATGCCGTCCCGAGTCGTGCCAGGGCGGTCCCAGCGCCTCCCTGCGCCCAGATCTCGATCATGGCGGACGGATTAGAATCGACCCAACGTTGGACCGACTATTGATCGACTCCCAGGAGGGAACCGTGCCCGAACTCGCCAACAGCCAGACCGAAGCGAACCTGAAGGTGGCCTTCGCCGGCGAGAGCCAGGCCAACCGCCGCTACCTCTACTTCGCCCAGGCTGCTGACATCGAGGGACAGCCCGACGTGGCGGCGCTCTTCCGCTCCGTCGCCGAGGGTGAGACCGGCCACGCCTTCGGGCACTTCGACTTCCTGAAGGCCGTCGGCGACCCTGTCACCGGCGAGCCGGTGGGCTCGACGGCGGACAACCTCCGCTCCGCCATCGCCGGCGAGACCTACGAGTACACCGAGATGTACCCCGGGTTCGCGCGTACGGCGCGGGAGGAGGGTTTCGAGGACGTCGCCGAATGGCTCGAGACGTTGGCGCGTGCCGAGAAGAGCCACGCCGGCCGCTTCACGAAGGGCCTCGACTCACTGGACTCGTGATTCCCAGCCGTCAGCCATGAGCCTCCTCACGCTCGCCGACATCGACGATCTGCGCGCCTACGAGCGGCGGCGGGAGGGCTTCCGGCGGGAGGTCACGGACCTGAAGCGGCAGCGGCGGGTCGCCATCGGGCCGCTCGTCACCGTCGTGTTCGAGAACCGCACGACGATGCTCTTCCAGGTCCAGGAGATGGTGCGCGCCGAGCGGATGATGAGCGACGAGCAGGTGCAGGGCGAGCTCGACGTCTACAACCCGCTCATCCCGGGCCCGGGCGAGCTCTCGCTCACGCTGTTCCTGGAGCTGCGCACCGAGGCCGAGCTGCGGGAGTGGTTGCCGAAGCTCGTCGGCATCGAGCGCTCCCTGGAGCTGCGGATCGGCTCGACTCCGCCCCGCACGGTGCTCGCCCTGGTCGACCCTGGCCATGCCGCCCAGCTGACGAGAGAGGCGGTGACGGCGTCGGTGCACTATGTGCGTTTCGTCCTCGATGCCGCCGAGCAGGCTGCCTTCGTGGCGCATCCCGTCACGATCGCCGTCAACCACCCCTCCTACCGCTACGAGTCCGAGCTGTCGCCGGAGACGAGGGCGTCCCTGGCGGCGGACTGGATCGACGACTGAGGAGGGGCCGTCCCCGCCGGCACGTGGGCCGGTGCCGCACCTCGCCGGGTCTCGCACGCTACCGGTTCTGAGACGGACCATTGACAAGCACGCCTGGCGTCGTGAATAATTCATGTTCCTGGTCGGCGGCGGCCCGTCCGGCAGTACTGCGGGGAGAGCCAGGAAATCCATTTCAGGGTGCCGGGTTGTTCGCCCGCGGCACGCACCCCAGGATGAAAGTGAATCACCATGAACGCCACGTGGCGCCAGCGAGCGGCTTGCCGTGGACTCGACCCCGACATCTTCTACCCGGTGTCGGACGAAGAGGCCTGGGAAGCAAAGGCCGTCTGCGACGCCTGCCCCGTGCGTCAACCCTGTTTGGAGCACGCGTTGGCGGGACGCGAGCGCGAGGGTGTCTGGGGCGGCCTCACCGAGCGTGAGCGTCGCCGTGTCCTGCGCCAGCGGCGCAGGACAGCCTGACCGACCCTTCGCCTGATCGGTATCCGGGACTCGCGGCCTGAGGCCGCGCCCGGGCAGAGTCAACGGCGGCTCCCCGTGTGGGCGTCCGAGGCGCGCCTGCACGGGCGGTCGCCACGCCGGAGCAAGAAGTGGCAGTAGACTGACACCACCTGGAGACTAACCTCGGGCCGTGGACTTCGAGCTCTCCGACGAGATGCGGGCGCTGCAGGAGATGGTGCGGCGGCTCGCCAAGGACAAGGTGCGGCCCCGTGCCCGCGAGATCGACGAGACGGGTGAGTACCCGGACGACCTCTTCGCGGCGTTCCGGGACGCCGGGCTCCTCGGGCTGTGCATCCCGGAAGAATTCGGCGGCTCCGGGGCGGGCATCCTCGGGCTGACGATCGCCATCGAGGAGGTGGCGAAGTATTCGAACACGGCCTCTCTCATGCTGCTGCTCACGCGGCTGCCGACCGGCCCGGTCATGATCGCCGGCTCGAAGGAGCAGAAGCTCCGCTACCTCCCCGGCATCGCCGAAGGGACGCAGCGGGCGGCCTTCGGGCTGTCGGAGCCCGGGGCCGGCAGCGACGTGGCCGGCATGCGGACGCGGGCGACGGCGGATCCCGGCAACGAGGGAGGCTGGGTCCTCAACGGCACGAAGTGCTGGATGTCGGGCGTGGCCCAGGCGGACTGGTACACGGTCTTCGCCAAGACGGGCGACCCGTCGAGCCGGCGGCACGACTCCATCACGGCCTTCATCGTCGAGCGCTCGAGCGAGGGTCTCTCCGTCGGCTCCCTCGATCGCAAGATGGGCGTGCGTGGAGTCGACACCGGCGAGCTCGTCCTCGAGGACGTGCACGTCCCGGCGGAGAACGTCATCGGGGAGGTCGGCGGCTTCCGCCTGGCGATGCTCGGCCTCAACTCGATGCGGCCCATCGTGGCCGCCCGCGGGATCGGACTCGCCGAGGGCGCCCTCATGTACGCCACCGAGTACGTCAAGCAGCGGCCCGCCTTCGGGGGCACCATCGCCGACTTCCAGGGCATCCAGTGGGAGATCGCCAAGATGGCGGTCGAGATCGAGGCGGCCCGCCTCCTCACCTACCGTGCCGCCTGCCTGGCCGACGAGGGCAAGTTCGGCCGCGAGTGGGTCCCCTACCTCTCGATGGCGAAGTACCACGCCTCCGAGGTGGCCGTGAAGGCATCCGGGCTGGCCGTGCAGCTGCTCGGGGCCGCCGGTTACATGAAGGACCACCCAACCGAGCTCTGGTACCGCGACGCCCGGCAGCTGACGATCGTCGAGGGCACCTCGCAGGTGCAACTCGGGCTCATCGCCCGCGGGGTGCTCGACCACCACCTGTGGTGGGACTGAGTTGTCGGGCGGGCCGGACGTCCCGGCCGGTGAAGGCGGCGGCCTCTGGGCGGGCGTGCTCGGACGGCTGCTGCGCCGGGAGGATCTGAGCGCCGCCGAGGCGGCCGCCGCCCTCGACTCCGTGCTGGCGGGGGAGGCGAGCCCGATGCTCGTGGCGGCGTTCCTCGCTGCCCTCCGCACGAAGGGGGAGACCGTCGAGGAGGTCTCGGGACTCGCCACGGCCATGCGGGCGCGGGCCGAGCCGCTCGTGATCGAGGGCGACCTCGTCGACACCTGCGGCACGGGCGGCGACCGGGCGGGCACCATCAACGTCTCGACGATCTCGGCGCTCGTCCTCGCCGGCGCCGGCGCCAAGGTGTGCAAGCACGGCAACCGGGCGATCTCGTCGCGGGCGGGTTCCGCCGACGTCCTCGAGGCCCTCGGCGTCGTCATCGACCTCGGCCCTGCCGGCGTGGCCGAGTGTGTGGCGAGGGCCGGGATGGGCTTTTGCTTCGCCCCCGTCTTCCACCCGGCCATGCGTTACGTGGCGCCCGTGCGCAAGGAGCTCGGTGTCGCCACGGTCTTCAACTTCCTCGGCCCCCTCGCCAACCCGGCGGCGGCGAATCGCCAGCTCATCGGGGTCGGAGACGCCTCCATGGCCGAGCGCATGCTCGCCGTCCTGGAGGCCGTCGGCACGCACCACGCCATGGTGGTCTTCGGGCACGACGGCCTCGACGAGCTCACGACGACCACGACCTCGACGGTGCTCGAGACCGTGCGCGTCGAGGGCGAGGCCTCCGGCCCTTCCTCCTACCGGCGGCGGGAGTTCGAGGTCGACCCTGTCGAGCTCGGCCTCCCGCAGGTGGCGCTCGCCGACCTGCTCGGTGGTGACGCCACTGTGAACGCCACCCTGGCCGCCGGTGTGCTGGCGGGCGAGCGGGGTCCCCGGCGGGACTTCGTGCTCCTCAACGCCGGCGCCGCCCTCGTCGTGGCGGGCCTCGCCGGCGACATCGGGGCGGGGATGGAGCTCGCCGCCTCCGTGCTCGACGGCGGGAAGGCCGCCGGTGCCCTCGAGGCGCTGGTGAGGGTTTCGCGATCGGTCGCCGAGCCGGCCTGAGGGGCTTCGTCGTCAGTCAGCCGTGGTCCGGGGCGCCCTCGGTGGTGGGGGCCTTGCGGGGCGGACGGGAGCGGCGCCCGGCCCTAGTGTGCGACCAAAGCGTCCGTACAGGCGGGTCTTCCGTCGCCCTCGCATCTCACTAGGTGGTGGACCCTCACGAGCCGCTGCCGCACGACCCGGCGCCTGCGTGGGCGACCCCCCGGCGGTTCGCTACGGGTGGCAGGGGACCGGGTTCCAGGGCTCCGGGTAGTTCTTGTTGTTGTCGATGATCGGGACCGTCGTCGTTCCCGTGATGGGGGCGAGGGTCGTCGTGGTCGTCGTCGGCGAGGTCGTCGACGTGGAGGAGGAGCTGGTCGTGGTGGCGCCCTTCGCCCCGTGCTTCGGCAGGCCGAACTTGAGGAAGCTGGCGACCATCTTGTTGTCGAGCTTCCAGACCGGGAGGAGGACGTCCTGGTCGGCCGTCGTGGTGGCGCCCTCCGTCGGCATCACCTCGGTGTAGAGGTTGTTGGAGGGCATGCCCCGAAAGCCGAGGGCGAGGTTCAGCAGCTCGCTCTTCGAGAACGTGGAGTCGACGGCGATGTCCTTCACGGCGCTCGCGACGAACGAGTTCATCTTGAAGGGGTTGTCCTCGCCGCGAACCTGGTCGAGGAGGGCGCGGAAGAATGCCTCCTGGCGGCGGATCCGGCTCAGGTCGCCGAGCCCGTCGTAATTCCACTGCCCGTCGGCGTAGTAGTAGGTGTCGCGGCTTCGGACGAGCTCGAGCGCCTCCGTGCCGTTCACGAATTGGCAGCCGGTCCGCTTGATGTTCAGCCCGGTCTCGTGGTCGAGGAGCTTGTCGGGGAAGTTGAGGTAGACGCCGCCGACGGTGGTGACGGCGTTGGCGAAGCCCTCGAAATTCACGTAGGCGAAGTGGTTGATAGGGATGTGGAAGTCCTGCTCGATCGTCTCGATGAGCTGGGAGGGGCCGTTGTTGAAGGCGGCGTTGATACGGTTGCCCTGCCCGCCGGAGCTCGCCAGCGTGACCCAGGTGTCGCGGGGGATCGAGAGCATGGCGATCTTCTTCTCGGCGGGCACCACGCGGATGATGATGATGACGTCGCTGCGCTGGCCGCCGTTGGCGCCCTGGCTGCCGAAGTGCCCCTGGCAGGCGGCCGTGACGCAGAAGGACCGCGTGTCCGAGCCCACGAGGAGCATGTTGAAGGGAGCTCCCGGCTTCGTCTCCTTCTTCAGGCCTTTGATGCCCTTGATCGTCTGGATCTGCCCGATGCGGTAGTTGACGTAGAAGTAGCCGGCGGCCCCGACGGCGGCGGCGAGGACGACGAGGACGGAGACGCCGATGATCGTGCGCCGCAGCCAGCGACGCCGCTTCCGACCGCTCTGCTCGGCGGCGGTTGCTGCCGCCTCCTTGTTCGCCTTGCGCCGGGAGGGACGGCTCACGTTCCTGGCGTGCCGGCGCGTCCCAGCGCTCCCGCTGCCACCCGCCTCCGGCGATGTCTCGTCCGGGGGCGGCATCCCGTCATTCGTCACGGCCCGTCAGGATAACGGTCGCAGCGCCGGCGACAGGGTCAGCCCGACTGACACCGACGTCCCGCCGATCGTCAGCACGGGACCGGGTTCCAGGGCTCGGGGAGCGAGGAGGGGGTGTCCGTGACCACGTCGGACGGGGGGATCGGTGAGCTCGTCGTTGTCGTCGACGAGCGCGACCCGGAGCCCTTCGAGGCGCTGGCGGCCACGCCGAGACGGAGGAAGCGGCTGATCGTGCGGCTGGCGTCCGGCTCGGCCGGCAGCAGGGCGTCCTGGCCGTCCTCCACGACGCTGTAGGTGGGCAGCACCGCGCTCACGAGGCTGGACTCGCTGAGGGAGTGGTACTTGAGCCCGAGTGACATCAGCTCGGAGGAGCTGAAGGCCGAGTCGACGACGAGGTCCGAGGCGGTCGCCCCGAGGAAGCTGTTCAGCTTGAAGACGTCCGGGAAGACGCCATGCACCTTGTCGAGGAGGGCGTGAAAGAAGGCCTGCTGGCGGCGGATGCGGCTCCAGTCGCTGCTGCCGTCGTAGTTCCATTTGTGATCGGCGTAGTAGTAGAGGTGCCGGCTCCGGACGAGGGCGAGCGCCTGGGCGCCGTCGACGAGCTGGCAGCCCGTCGTCTTGACGTCGAGGCCGGAGTACTGGTCCATCACCGGGTACTTGAAGTCGAGCGAGATGCCCCCGAGGGCGTTGACCATCCCCTGGAAGCCGCAGAAGTTGGCCATCATGACGTGGTTGATCGGGATGTGGAAGTTGTCCTGAATCGTCTGGACGAGCTGGTTGGGGCCTTTGTTGAAGGCGGCGTTGATCTTGTTCGAGCCGTTCGTGCCGGCGATGGGGACCCAGGTGTCGCGGGGGATCGAGAGCATCTCCACCTGGTCCGTCGAGGAGACGAAACGCATCACGATGATCACGTCACTTCGTTGACCGGTCGTCGTCGAGCTTGATCCGAACGCCTTCGCCTGGGCGGCCGACTTCACGCAGGACCGCGAGTCGGAGCCCACGACGAGGACGTCGAGCGGCTGGCCGGACTGGGGGGCCGAGAGGGCGGGCACGCCGACGCGGGGGATGCCGTCGAGCGTGGCGCGCACGTAGAAGTAGCCGGCCCCGCCGGCGGCGACGAGGAGCACGATGACGACGCCGAGACCGATGAGCACCCGCTTCGGCCACCGGCGGCCGCCGGGCGCCCGGCTGTGGGCTCGGAACGTCCTGCGTGAGGGTCCAGAGGGCGAGCCGAAGGAGGATCCGTGGCGCCTCTTGAAGAGCCGCCGCTCCTTCTTCCCCGCCGTGTAGGTCGCCCGTGAGCGGCCCGGGATCGGCGGTAAGTCAGGGGACATCGCTGGTGGAGAGTATCGAGGATTTGCCGTACGTAGCAGTCGGGCGGCGGGTCGGCCCCGGCGCGCCTAACGTCTGTGCAGCTCCTCGTGCCACAGCACCAGCCGGAGGCGAAGCAGCCCGGCCGCCGACTCGATGCTGCGCCGCCAGACCGGCGTCCTCGGCGGGCGCAGCTCGCGCACGTCGGCTGGGAGCTCGGCGATCCTGACGCCGCCCCTCGAGGCTCGCAGCACGAGCTCGACGTCGTGCACCGATCCGGTCAGCCGGCACGCTTTCGCCGCCGGGGTGCACTGCTGGCGGGAGAGGACCTTCATGCCGTGGGCGTCGCTCACGGGCACCTTCAGGAGCACACGCATGAGGAGCGTGAAGCCGAGGGTGAGGATGCGCCGGGAGAGCGGACGGCGGTCCGTGGCACCGGGCGCCCGCTTGCTGGCAAGGACGATGCCCGCCACCCCGCTGTCGATGATGGCCTCGGCCTTCGTGAGAAAGCCCATGTCGATGTAGTCGACGTCGAAGTAGACGACGACCTCCCCGCGGGCGGCCTCGAAGCCCTTGGCCTCGGCGGCGCCGTAGTCGGCCGCTGGCAGGGCGACGACGTGCACCTCCTCGTTGGCGTCGGCGAGGGCATCGGCGATGGTGCCGGTGCCGTCCGTCGAGCCGTTCTCGACGATGAGGATTTCGAAACCCCCCCCGGCTTGCCGCAAGGAAGCGAGGAGATCCGCCACGGACGACCCGAGCAGGGCGGCCTCGTTGTGGGCCGGCAGCACGATGGAGCGTCGAAGACCGGGCGACGCCTGCCGGGACGCCTCCTCGTCGATCGTGGAGGGCTCGTCGCTCTCGGAGGGCTCGTCGGTCACGGAGGGCTGCCGCGCTCGTCCGGAGGTCGTTCCTCCCATTGGATGGGCTCCCCCCACACAGCGGGCGGCCGCGGACCCTGCGGGACAGGTGCCGGTGCCGGTGGTGGCGGCGGGGTCGGCTCCGGCGTGATCACCGGGTCGCCCCCGACGTCGACGCCCGGCCGGAAGGCGAGCGCACCGAGCCCGGCGAGCCCCACGACCGAGGCGGCCTTGCCGACCCAGTCGACGGTCGTGGTGCCGTAGGCGAGGGTCACGTGGTGTGCGGTCGGCACGACGACCATGATGTTCGGCGCCGCCTCGTAGGGACCCGTGGCCCCCGTCGCCTGCCAGTTCGGGAAGTAGGGGACCTTCACGGCGACGGGTGTCCCCACCCGGGAGACGTCGAAGGAGATGGAGGAGTCGGTCACCGTCACGTCGGCGACCCGCGTGGCCGGCGCCGGGATGGCCTGCCGCGTGGAGACGAGGCGCCCGGCGGCCGCACGCGGCCAGGTGGCAGGGCCGGAGGACGTCAGCTCGACCGGCCAGTACTGCTCGTTCTCGTACCAGGCGAGTCCTGTCGAGAGCCACTGGGAGGAGCTCGAAGGCTCCACCTCGGGGTAGTAGTTCAGCGGGGTCACCAAGGGGGCCTTCTTCACGAGGTACAGCTGCCAGACGGGGTGGGGGTCGGGCTGCCCGTTGACCGTGCCGGAGAAGCCCGGCGTCTGCCCGATCTTTTCGAGGGCAGGATCGGCGGCGGCCGCCGCTTCGACGGGCGGCGACATGGCGAAGAAGTAGCGGACGCCCATGAACTCGAGGTGCCGGATGCCGTCGCGGAGGTTGTAGCCGGGGTACTGGAGGCCGGACACGGGGTCGGGCGCCTCCCCGTTCTGGGAGACCTCGCTCACGTCGAGGAAGTGGAAGGGCGTCGTGGTGGAGGACTCGAAGTAGATGCCGTCGGTCGTGTCCATGCAGCCGTTCGTGAACAGCGGGATGGCCATCATGGCCTCGGTCGAGCCGAAGGGGTCGGTCGTCTCCGAGATGTACTCGTACTGCAGGCGTCCGCACCCGTACCTGGCGCCTGCCTTGTCCATGAGGGAGATCATCCCCTGCCACTGCGGCCATCCGCTCTTGCCCTGGAAGCCCGTGTAGTTCCAGTTGATCCAGCCCTGCACCTGTATCTGGTTGCCGATCGGGCCGACGCCCGGGAAGGCGCCGGTCAGGCCTCCCGCCTGCGCGCCCCCGGCGAAGCAGACGACCGTGGCGACGATGGTGCCGGCGGGGATGACCATCGGGCTCGCCGCCACGACGGCTGCCGCCCGGATGAGCTCGGCGATGCCGTAGGCGCCGACGAGACACGCGAAGAGGAACCAGAACGGCAGCCAGCGCCCGTTGTAGATGGCTCCGGAGGGCAGGAAGGCGAAGGCGAGGCCGGAGCCGACGAGCGAGACCACGAGGACGGTGGCGAAGCGGTCGCGGCGGGCGGCGACGGCGATGGCCCCGAGCACGACGGCACCGATCAGGAAGACCTTGAGCCAGGCGGGGTGGGAGAGCGGGATGAGGTTGGACCAGACGCCCGCCACTCGGTTGTAGCCCATCGAGGAGCTGTAGCCGACGTAGGCGGCGAAGGGCAGCAGCCAGAAGGCCGCCAGCAGGCCGCCCACGATGCCGACGGGGAGGAGCACTTTGAGGGCGCTCCGCCTCCCCGTGGCGAGCGCCAGCAGGATGGCCACGACGGCAAAGGCAAAGCCCGGCACGATGTGGCACAGCACCGTCGCCGCGAAGAGGATCGCCGCCAGCCATCGCAAGCGTCCCGTTCGCAGGGCATAGGTGAAGACGCCGAGGAAGAGGATCCCGAAGCTGAGCGAGAGGCTGAAGGAGAACTCTCCCGCCATGGTGGAGGTGATGTTGCCGCCGTCGATCGTGTAGGACGTGTTGAAGAGGTAGGGCAGCGTGGCCGCCGCCATGATCGCCGGCACGGGGCGGCGAAAGCCCGACAGGCAGGCGAACGCCCAGACGCACACCGGGAGGGTGACGGTCCCGAGCACCGTCACGAGCTTGAAAGCGACGGCGTAGGGGAAGACGACGTTGAGGACGGCGACGAAGAGGGCCGGGAGCGGGAAGTAGAAGACGTAGAGGGGGAACCCGTCGAACCACTGCGGGTCCCAGCCCGTGAGGCGGCCGTGGGGGATGAGGTTGTGGATGAGGAAATAGGGCGCCGCCACGTGCCCGCCGTTGTCGCCACCGACGTCCATGGACGGGCTGAAGAGGAGATCCGGGCGCAGCTGCCAGATCACGAACACGGTGACCCCGACGATCGCCATGGCGGTCACGAGCTTGCTGGCGACACCCATCCCGGGCGCCCCCAGCGCCTCGGCGAACCGCTGTCTCCGGCGTTGCAGGAACCGAGGACGGGGCGGCTCGACGAGGTAGGGGCCCTGCGGTACGAGGGCGTCGTGGGTGAGCCAGCCCGGGTCGTCGAGCGGGGGGTACTCGCGGTCGAAGCGGTCGCCGGACGCCACACCGGCACCGGCGGCGCCGTCACCGTTGCGGGCCGGCTCGGCGTAGACGTCCGGCTCCGGCAGCACGCCTTCCCCGTCGTCGCCGGCAAGGGGGCGGTAGCCCAGCCCGTCGCCGGGCGGCGCGACGGTCCGCGGGGCCCAAGGGCCCCGGAACTCCTCGCTCACCTCAGGCCCGCGCCCGCTCGTACTCGGCGGACGGGACGGCCTGATCCGGCCACCGAATGCACGAGGGAAATCTACTCGGGGAGGGCTCTCATCCGAGAGCGCCTGCCGGTGGGGAGGCTGTCCGTGCCCGACCCGTATCCTCGTTCCCGCCGCCGGCGGCCGCAGGTGAGGGTGCTAGCTTGGGGCCGACGGGCCGTTGGCGCAGTCTGGTAGCGCACCTGCATGACGCGCAGGTGGTCGGGGGTTCAAGTCCCTCACGGCCCACACTGCTTCCCCTCGTGAGTGCCGATGCCCTCCGCCACGCCTGCGGACTCCTCGTCTCCTCCGAGGAGTCACCACACACGCGGGAGGAACCTCCACCGAACCTCCGCACGGTACTCGTCGTAGGTGGTGCTCGTGGCAAGGAGACGCTCCTCGGCGAGCGCCCGACCTACGTCGCAACTGCACACGAAGACCATCACGAGAACGTTCCGGAGCGAGAGGCTCTGCATGACGTAACCGAGCTGGAGCAGTACGTAGGAGGCGTAGATCGGGTGGCGGACGATGGCGTACGACCCGCGACGCTTGAGACCCCGGTCGGCGGCCGCGAAGCCGAAGGAGCGACCGAGGGAGAGGAAGGACAGCACGCAAATTGCCAGCCCGACCACTTGGAGATCGAGGCCGGCGACGACCCCCCAGTGCGGATGGGCACCAGTAGGTCGGAGCAGCACGCCACCAAAGGTGCCACCGAAGGCGAGCAGCCAGTCACCGGAACGTTGGCTGACGACGGTGGCAGAGCGTCGCACCAGGTAGGCGGCGACGACCCACAGCTGCGCGGCGAAGAACCCCGCACCGACCAGCGAGTGCGTGCTCAGGTAGTGCTGCAAGCCTGCCCGCGCAAACAGCGCTGCGCCACCAGCTCCGATCAGGTTGGCCGAGACTCTGACGAGGCGCCTGCCCCAAGGGGATCGAGACGCTCGCAACCATCGCTCGCGTACCGGCGGGAACGGAGGGGGCTCTGTGTCCGTCGCGGCGGAGTCCGTGTCGTCGGACGTACTGCGGAGTGGTCGGCTCCTAGTCCAGATCATCGGCTGCTCTGGTCGAGGCGACCTGTTCGACCGATTCGGGCCGAGCGAGAGGTTGCCCGGACGAGAGTCCCGAACCTGAAGGCCCGCCGCCCGCCCCCGCTCTCCCGGCGCGAAGTCGGCGTCCGATGACGTTGTCGATGCTCAGCCGGCCGGCGCCAAGTGCCACAACGGCGAGCGCCAGGACGGCGAGAGCAATGTTGAACTCGTAACCGCCGTTGCTCGTGAGCGGGTTGATCCCGTTCGCCCAGGTCACCGTGATCATTGCCATGACTTGGTCACCGAGCAGAGCGAGGCCGGCCAGTCGCGAGCCGAGGCCGAGCGCCATGGCGATGGCGCCACCGAACTCGATGACTCCGCCGAGGACGGCGAAGAATCCCCCCGGGCGAAGATGGGCGGTCTGAGCGAAGTACAGCGCCGTGCGGTGGATTCCCGGTCCGTTGAAGGCGCCGAAGAGCTTGCCTGCCCCGTAGTACGTGAAGATCCACGCCAACGCGATACGAACGGCGAGCAGCGCCACATCGAGGCCGAGGGCCGTAGGTCCTGTGCGGAACAGTGGCGACAAGACGGCCGTCACGCCCAAGCGCCAGCGGCGCCGGGGCCCCGAGGCCATCAAGGTGCCGTCCGATCGGCCATAGTGTGGCTCCCCTCGCCCTCGAGGCGGAGGGCAGGCTCCGACACGGCACCCTGACGGGGATCCGCGCGACGACGTTCGATCCGACTGAGAGAGACTCCGGCGCGGGTCTCCAGCGGCCGGAAGGGGCCGACGAGTTGGGTGAGGAGCACTCTCAGGTGGCGTGGTCGGTCGGTCGCCTGTTCCACGAGGAGCGGTCTGCCCGGGAGGCCGGTAGCTGATCGGATCGTGCCCTCCGTCGGAAACACCGCACGATGAGACATCTGATCCCAGATCGTCAGGGCAAAGCCGAGGTTCACATCCTGGCGCCCTTCCAATCTGTGGTGAATGCGGTGGTAATTCGGGCTGACAAATATCCGTCCCAGCGGGCCGAAGCCCAGGTTCGTGTTCGAGTGCTCGAACGCCACGAATGCCGCGTAGGCGACGAGCAGCGTGGTCGGCACAGCGCCGTTGGCAATGAGAACTGCTCCTGGGATCAGCGCGATCAGGTAGGAAACATGGATGAGGGGATGAGTACGAAAGACCGTCAGAACGCTCATGTCCTCTTGTGAGTGGTGAAGCTCGTGAAAGCGCCAAAACACCTGGATGCGGTGATTCGCCAGATGGGCGAGCCAGTTGCACCCGTCCATAGCGACGAAGATCAACGTGATCACCGCCCAGCGAGGCACGTGTCCAAAGTGCGGCAGGACGATCCACGGGAGGGACTTGTCGATGGCTTCGGCGAACGACAGTGAGAGCGCCACCACGAGCGGGGCGACGAGCGTGGCGTTCAGGATCGTGTAGAGGAGGTCCTGTCGGTAGCCCCTGGCAAGGATGGGTCGTCGCTGCGCTGGGCGCAGCCGCTCGACGACGAGGAAGACTGCGAGAAGAACGAGGGTTGCCGGCCCCACGACGACGACACGCTGGCTCGTCATCTCGGTGGTGAAACTGCTCCCGCCCCAGCGACTCGACCAGCCGATGGCGACGAGGACGACGGCGATCGCCACAATTGAGAAAGCCGGCACGTAGAGGCGATACGTCAGCCCTCGAGGCGGCCCTCGGGACTCCCGTTCCTCGGCGTGAAGGCTAGAAACCGACACCGCCGCCGCCCGGCGCTGTCGTCGTCGTACCTCCGGCCGGAGCCTTCGTGACGATGGCGAACCAGGTGCCCCAGGTGTCCTTCAAATCCTGGCCGCCCGTCTGGCCGGCACTCGTGTCGCTGGTGAAGGTGTACAGCGGCATGCCGTGGTAGGTGACCTGCTCACCCGCCGAGACCTTGATGGTGCCCAAACCAGTCACGCCGGCTCCTGCGATCGGTGAACCGTCGGTGAGGAGGGGTGGCCAGATTTTCGCACAGGCGCTCGTGCAGACCGACTTGTTGAGCGAGTCGGCGCTCAGGCGGTACAGGGTGAAGCCTGCTCCGTTCACGAGGATCGTCCCAAGCTTTGTGTTGCTCTTGGCATTCACGACGGCTGCGGCTGCAGCCGAGGTGCCGGTTCCACCTGCACCCGCTGGCGTCGTGGACGTCGGCGACGAAGCGTTGGATCCACAGGCGGCTGCGATCGTGCCGACCACAAGGAGGCCGGCGATCCTCACCAACCCTCGATGCCCAAGGCTGTGCCGGGGCGCCTTGCATGCCATCTGATCCTCCGGTGAGAACGCTTTCATGTGGTCGTCTGCCTCCGTGTTACGTCCGTTCGTTGGTGTTACTACGGCGGGACAGCCTGAAGGGATTGGATGCACGGGACGATGTGCTGAGCCCTTCGAGCAGCGACCCGAAGTCCTCGAAGCGGAGGTCGCCTCGTGCCGGATCCTTCGCCGCCTCGTCGAAGCGGCGGAGGGCGACGGCATCGGCGAAGAAGGTCTCGAGCTCGAACGATGCCGCCTCCGCCGGGCCCATGGCGCCGCCTTGCACCGCCAGCGTGTAGCGCGAAGCCTCCGAGAGCGACGCCAGGTAGGACTCCTCACACCGGCAGAGGTACCGCTTGGCGGCGACGTGAAGGCGCACCGGCTCGGTGACGGGGGGCCCGAACGAGCGCTCCAGCCAGCGGGCTCCGCTCTCGGCGTGGCGGTTGTCGACGCCCTCCATGAGATCCCGGCCGGTGAGGACGCCGCGAAAGTGGCCGACGTCGTGCAGGAGGGCGGCGGCCACGAGCTCGTCGCTGGCTCCGGCCCGCCGTGCCAGGTCGGCCGCCTGCAGCATGTGCTGGGCCTGGGTGACGGGCTCGCCGAGGTAGTCGCCCGCCCCCTGGCCGGCGAAGAGCTCGGCCAGCTGGTCCAGGACATTGCGCACGGGGGCGGCGGCCTCGTCGCTCATCGGTCTTCGGCCAGGAAGATGCAGAAGGGATGGCCGGCCGGGTCGGCATACACCCGTAAGGGCTCCTCCTCGTCCTCCGAGCGGTCGTGGAGCAGGCGGGCGCCGAGACCGAGGGCGCGCTCGTGGGCCGCCTGCAGCGCGGCCAACGAAGAGACCGTGAGGTCGAGGTGGAGCTGTTGGGGATAGGGGCCGCTCGGCCAGGTCGCCTCCGGCAGCTCTTCGACGCGCTGGAAGGCGACGGCCCGCCCGCCGCCGGCGTCGACCAGCACGAGCCAGTCGCCGCCGCGCTCGTCCGGCTCGCCCACCGTCGGCGGCTCGTCTCCAGGGCGGTAGCGGTACCCGAGGAGCTCCCGGTAGAACTCGGCCAGCCGGCGGGCATCGGTCGTGTCGAGGACGACCTGGGCGAGGTGGGGATGCAGCGGCCCCCCGCCATCTCCCTGCCCGGACGTCTCGCCCGGCGTCATCGCGCCCTCCCGTGCGCCAAGTGCTCGAACAGCCGCGCAATCTCCGCCGCCTTCAGCTCGAGCGTGGCATCGCCGACGGAGAGCTCGCAGCGCTGCCAGGAAGGGCCGTCGGACTGGAAGGGGCGGCCGAACGTGAAGATCCCCTCCGACGTGGCGATCTCGACCGCCCGCGCCCGCAGTTGCTCGATCGTGACGGCGAGGCGGACGTGCATCATGGGGGACTGCGGCGGAATCCGGCAGCACCTCGATGCCCGGCAGTCCGCGGAGTGCCCGCGCGATGGCGGTGGCATGACGCAGATAGGCCGGCATGCGGGGCAGGCGCCGGCGTACGACCGTGAGCGCCGAGGCGGCATACGGCCACATCATGAAGAGCCGGCCCCCATGCCGTGTCCGCCAGACCGACAGCTCGTCGACGACGTCCCGCTCGCCTGCGACGCAGCAGCCCCCCAGCCCCGCCAAACCCTTGTAGAACGAGACGTAGACCGTGTCGAACAGGGCGGCGATGTCGGCGAGCGACTTCTTCCGCCTCCGGCGGTAGAACGGCCAGGCCTCCCAGAGGCGTGCGCCGTCGAGATGGACCGCCGCTCCTTGGCTGCGAGCCCAGTCGACCTGCGCCTCGAGCTCGTCCCAGGACGGAAGGGTGCCGCCGAGGTTGCGTTGCGGGAGCTCGATGAGCAGCGCCGCCAGCCGTTGGTGCAGGCGGGCGAGGTTGGCGAGCGACAGCGGCTCGGTGCTCGGTCCCACGGGAACGCCGAAGAGACCATGGAGCCGCTGGTAACCGCGTTCCTCCGCCCAGCCGTCGAGGTGGCAGGCGGGATGGAAGGCGATGTTGGAGGTCTGCCGGCGGTCGGCATGGATGCGGAGCGTCGCCTGCTGCGCCATCGTGCCCGTGGGGAGGAAGAGGGCCGCCGGCTTGCCGAGCAGTACCGCCACCTCCGCCTCGAGCGCTTCGACGGACCCTCCGACGCCGTAGTAATCCACCCCGGCGTCGTCCCCGATCGTGGCGAGGAGCTCGCCGGCGCGCCGGGGCCCGCAGCCGTTGAGGTGGCGCGGACAACGCTCGGCAAGGGCCTCCATCTCGGTGTCCCGAGAAACGGGCGGCCGATCCGGGAGGGCACGCCCGGCCGTGCGTGGTGGCGTCACGAACGCCACCCTACGACGGACGGCATGCCGGTCGGCGGGAGTTCCAAGGGAGCACCGGCGGTCGCTGCGGCAATAGCCTCGTCCCGGCCGGCGGCGTCCCTCGCCGCCTGAACGGCTCGAAGGGGTTGAGGCAGTGTCCTACGACGTCGCATCCATCCGCTCGCAGTTCCCGGCGCTCTCGGACGGCTCCGCCTACCTCGACGGCGCCGCCGGGACACAGGCCCCCGCTCCGGTGATCGAGGCGATCTCGGAGGCGTACCGCCTCGGCATCAGCAACCTCGGCGGCGCCTTCCCCGCGAGCCACCGGTCCGAAGCGCTCGTGGCAGCGGCCCGCCAGGCGGTGGCGGATCTCGTGGGCGGTGCCAGCGAGGGTGTCGTCCTCGGGCCGAACATGACGACGCTCACATACCGGATGTCGCAGTCGATCGCCAAGAGTTGGCACGAGGGTGACGAGATCGTCGTGTCCCGCCTCGATCACGACGCCAACGTCCGACCCTGGGTGCAGGCGGCCGGACGTGCCGGCGCCGAGGTGAGGTGGGCGAGCTTCGACCTCGACAGTGGCGAGCTGCCGGTCGATCAGTACGACGAGCTCATCGGAGGGCGCACGAAGCTCGTGGCGGTCACCGCGGCGAGCAACGCCATCGGGACACGGCCGGACGTCGCCGCCATCGCGGAGCGGGCGCACGCCGCCGGCGCCCTCGTCTACGTCGACGGTGTCCATGCCACGGCTCACGGTCCGATCGACGTGAGCGATCTCGGTGCCGACTTCTTCGTGACGAGCGCCTACAAGTGGGGAGGCCCGCACATCGGCGCCCTCGTCGCCGACCCCGGGCTGCTCGCCACGATCGAACCGGACAAGCTCGCCCCCTCCGCCGACGACGTGCCGCACCGATTCGAGTGGGGCACGAGCGCCTTCGCCGATCTCGCCGGCGTCGCCGCCGCCGTCGAGCACCTCGCCGGTCTCGACCCGTCCGCCACCGGACCGCGGCGTGCACGCCTGCTCGCCTCTCTCGCCGCCGCCGAGCGGCACGAGCAGCTGTTGTTCGCCGACCTGCTCGCCGGCCTCGGCTCCATGGCGAAGGTGACGCTCTACGGCCATGCTCGCAACCGTGCGGCCACGGCCTTCTTCAACGTGGTGGGACGCCACCCCCGAGAGGTGGCGGAGCACCTCGCCGGGGAGGGGGTCAACGTCTGGAGCGGCGACAACTACGCCTACGAGTTGGCGACGGCGCTCGGCATCAGGGAGACGGGTGGTGCCGTGCGAGCGGGCATCGTGCATTACAACGACCGTTCCGACGTCGATCGCCTGCTCACCGGGGTGAGCGAGCTCGTTTGAGCCGTCGGGTACCCCGGCTTTACCAGGGAGTCGTGCGACCGGAGGCCGAGGATCCGCTGAACGGCAGGGGTCGCAGTCGGAGCACCGTGCCGGCGTTGTCGGCCCACACCATGCGGATCTCGCCGTCGTCGAGTCGGACCCGAGGCCGTGGGAGGTTGCCCGGTGTGCCGTTGGCGCCCTCCCGGTTCGGCCACGGACCTTGTCGGACGCGCATGGTGAACATCTGTGCCTCGTCCATCATCTTGAGGCACCCTCTGAGCGCCCGGTCGCTCACCTCTGTCGGCGGGGGTTGGAAGGTGGAGCGCAGGCTGACCTTGCGGACCATTGGCCCGTAGCGCAGCACGAGAGCGGCGCCTTCGGCTTCGGCTGTGTAGCCCTCGCCAAGGGCGGTTTCGAGGCGGGCGGCAACGCCGGAGACGAGACCCGGCCAGTCGAAGCCGGCCGCCATGCCACGGGCGAGGGGGCGGGCCATCAGACCATGCTGCGGGGAGCCAAAGTCGGCGGGCGGGTAGGTGGGGGGCAGCGCCTCTTGGGCCCACGAGTCGAACTCGAAACCCCGATCCGGCGGCGAGAGTGGTCGGTTGAGCCCGTGCTGGCCGAGGGAGTCCGCGATGAAGCTCGCCACGATCGGGACGACGATGAGGCCGGCCACGACGACGGCCCAGACGACGCCGACGGCGATGAGGACGAAGACGTTCCATCGCTCGGTGAAGGCCAGCACGAGGAGGACGGAGAAGCAGATGGCGACCGCGATCTTCGCCAGGGCGGCACCCATCCCGATGCCGAGACGGAAGCCCGGCCGGTTGCTCCGCTGCCGCCCCTCCGGACGTCCGGCGGCGGTGTGAGCATCGTCCACGAGCCAAGGATCGCAGACGCGGGCGGGCGATTGCATGCCTTTCCGGGGGGCTTCGCCGCCTCCCGCCGGGTCGTCGTGTGTCAGTGTGCCGCCCACGTCCAGGCGTACGCTCGGTCCTCGGTGGCGAGGGCGGCGCCGGAGAGGCGGAGGGGGCGGAAGGTGTCGATCATGACGGCGAGCTCGTCGGTCGCCGGCCGTCCGAGCGCCCGCTCCACGCTGCCGGGCTGCGGACCGTGCACGAACCCGGACGGGTGCAGCGACACCGACCCCAGCCCGATGCCCGAGCCGGCCCGGCTCATGAAGTCGCCCCCGACATAGAAGAGCACCTCGTCGCTGTCCACGTTGGCGTGGGCGTAGGGGACCGGGACGGCCCCGGGGCCGAAGTCGAAGGGCCTCGGTACGAACGAGCAGACGACGAAGCCACCGCCGGCGAAGGTCTGATGGACCGGCGGCGGCTGGTGCACGCGGCCGACGATGGGTTCGAAGTCGTGGATGGAGAAGGCCCAGGGGTAGAGGCAGCCGTCCCAGCCGACGACGTCGAAGGGGTGGTCGGCGTAGGTGTAGCGGGTGAGGCCGGCGGCCGTTCGCACGAGCACGGGAACGTCGGCGGCGTCCTCGAGGAGGGGGCCTTCCGGCCCCCGGATGTCCCGCTCGGAGTAGGGGGCGCCCTCCAGCATCTGGCCGCGGGTGGACTGGTAACGGGCCGGGACCCGGATGTGGCTCCGGCTGCAGACGCTCAGCATTCTCGTCGGCGTCGTGGCACCCTCGGGGAGCACCCAACGGTGCGTGGTGTGCCGCGGGATGACGACATAGTCGCCTTCGCTCGCCTGCAGGCGGCCGAAGACGGTCTCGAGGACGGCGGCGCCCGCCTCGACGTAGACGAGCTCGTCACCGACGGCGTCCCGGTAGAGGGGGCTCGTCTCGGTGGCGGCGACGTAGCAGAGCTCGACGTCGTCGTTGGCGAGGATGACCTGCCGCCCGTTCACCGGGTCGCCGCCGCTCCCGCACTCGTGCAGCCGGAGGTGACGGGGGAGCACGGGGACGTTGTCGTGCAAGGTGGTGTCCGGGCGGTCGACGGTCTCGGCGGCCGTGATGGCCATGGGGGAGTGGCGGTGGTAGAGGAGGGCGCTCTCCTCCGAGAAACCCTCGCTGCTCATCAGCTCCTCGGTGTAGAGGCCGCCCACCTCGTTCCGGAACTGAACGTGACGCTTGGGCGGCACGGAGCCGACGTTCCGGTAGTACGGCATCTCAGAGGTTCCCGCGCCGTTCCTGCTCGCGCTCGAGCGCCACGAAGAGCGCTTTGAAGTTCCCATTGCCGAAGCCCGTCGAACCGTGGCGCTCGATCAGCTCGAAGAACACGGTCGGGCGGTCCTGGTTCATCCTCGAGAAGATCTGCAGGAGATAGCCCTCGTCGTCGCGGTCGGCGAGGATGCCGAGCTCCTGCAGGCGATCGACGTCGAGGTCGAGGTCCGAGAAGCGGGCGCGCAGCTCGTCGTAGTAGGTGTCCGGCACCCGCATGAACTCGATGCCGCGCTCCTGCAAGGCGGCCACCGAGGCCGCCACGTCGTTCGTGGCGATGGCGACGTGTTGCACGCCCGGGCCGTTGTAGAAGTCGAGGTATTCCTCCACCTGGCTGCGACGCTTGCCGGGAGCGGGCTCGTTGATGGGGAACTTGATGCGCCCGACGCCGTCGGAGACGACCTTGCTCATGAGGGCGGAGTACTCCGTCGAGATGTCGTCGTCCGTGAAGCCCTGGATGAGCGAGAAACCGAGGACGTCCTCGTAGAACCGGACCCAGAAGTTCATGCGGTTCAGCTCCACGTTCGCCACGGAGTGGTCGAAGTCGAGGAGCCCGGCTGCCGGCATGGGGTCGGCGAGCGGCTCCCTCGGCGCGAAGCCGGGAGCGTAGGAGCCCGGGTAGTCGTCGCGCTGCACGAAGGTGTGCACCGTCTCGCCGTAGGCGGCGATGGTGGCGCGGCGGAGGATCCCGTGCTCGTCCTTCTCCTCCCAGGGCGATCTGATGGGGACGGCCCCGCGGCGGACGGCCTCGGAGAAGGCGCCGGCGGAGTCGGCGACGCGCAGCGAGATGTCCCGGACACCGTCACCGTGGCGTGCCACATGGCGGGAGATCTCGGTGCCCTCGCGAAGCGACGATGTGAGGACGATACGGAGCCTCCCTTGCTCGAGCACATACGAGCACTGGTCCCGGACGCCCGTCTCCGGGCCGGCGTAGGCCGTGACGTGGAACCCCCAGCCGGTACGGTAGAAGTGGGCGGCCTGGCGGGCGTTCCCGACCCAGAGCTCGACGGCGTCGACGCCGTCGAGGGCGAGGGGATCGGGGGTGGGCACCCCGTGTAGCCGCGCCACCGTGGCGCCCCCTTCGCTGCGTTCTTCCGTGACGGCCATGTTCGACCCCCGGCTGTCTCGACGTCGTTGTCGTGCTGGACGTTATCCGGCGCCGCCTACCGCCACGTGACGGACGGGGCCGGCGCCGGGCCCAACCGCTTGTCCGATTTCCGCCAGATGGCTGACACAGCCCTCTGTGATACTCCTCCGGTGGCTCCTCTCGACGCTGCGGCGCCCGGCTCGCCCGAGTGGGACCGCCGCGGCGACGTCGTGGGTCGCGCCATGTGCGCCATCGGCGACGGCGTCGTCGACCGGGAGGGGGTGGCCGGCCTCGCCCGCCGTCTCGGCTACAGCTCGCGGCAGCTGCAGCGGCTGCTCGTCGCCGAGGTGGGTGCCGGCCCGCTCGAGCTGGCTCGCGCCCAGCGGGCCGACACGGCGCGCCTGCTGCTCGAGACGACTGATCTGCGCCTCGGCGAGGTCGTCTTCGCAGCCGGTTTCGGCAGCGTGCGCCAGTTCAACGAAACAGTGCGGCAGATCTTCGGCGAGACGCCGAGCGCCGTGCGAGAGCGGGCAGGCAGGCGCACGGCGGTCGCCCGGGGTGGTGGCGGTGGCCCTCGGTCGGTGACGCTCCGCCTTGCCTACCGGCCGCCCTTCCCGATCGGGGGCCTCTTCGGCTTCCTGTCGGACCGGGCCGTTCCGGGGCTCGAGGAGGGTGACGGCTCGTTCTATCGGAGGGCGCTCCGCCTCCCCGGCGGCAACGGCGTCGTCACCGCGCGCGACGGCGGGGACGGAGCCGTCCGCTGCGCGGTGCAGCTCGACGACTTGCGCGACCTCACGTTCGCCGTGCAGCGGGTCAAGCAGCTGCTCGACCTCGACGCCGACCCCACCGCCGTGGCCGAGGTCCTGAGCGGCGACGCCGTGCTCGGCAGCGCCGTGGCGGGGCGTCCCGGTCTGCGGATCCCGGGCCACGTGGACGGGGCGGAGCTGGCTGTGCGTGCCGTCCTCGGCCAACAGGTGAGCGTGGCGGGGGCGCGGACGCTGGCGGAGCGCCTCGTCGAGCGCCACGGAGGCCGTCTGCAGGCCCCCGTCGGCTCCGTGGGGCGGACGTTCCCGAGCCCCGACGTGCTGGCCGGTATCGGTCCCGACCGTCTCGGCATGCCGCTGTCCCGCGGCCGCGCCGTCGTCGGCCTGGCGGAGGCGCTGGCGGCGGGCGAGGTCGTGCTGGATCGCAGCGTCGATCGGGAGGCGGCGGCCGCCCGGCTGCTGGCCCTGCCCGGGATCGGCCCTTGGACGGTGTCGTACGTGCAGATGCGGGCGCTCGGCGACCCGGATGCCTTCATGCCGAGCGACCTCGGAGTGCGGCGCGCCCTCGAGCGGCTCGGCCTGCCCGCCGGCGTGCGGCAGGCGCGCGAGCTGTCGCAGCGGTGGCGGCCGTATCGGGCTTACGCCCTGCAATACCTGTGGGCCGGACCGCTGTCGGACCGGGCCACGACGAACGGCCGAGGACACCGTCCGAGGCTCCCCACCCCACGAAGGAGGCCGTACTGTGACATCGATGCACAACCCCGTGCTCGGCGACAGCGACGAGTGGACCGTCGTCGAGACGCCCGTCGGCGACATGCTGCTCGTCGGCGACGAGCAGTGGCTGCACTACCTGGCGCTCCCCGGCTCGTTCGAGGTCGCAGGCATGGACGGCGGGCGCCGCGGATCTCCGGCGGCCGTGGCCGAAGCTGCTGCCCAGGTGGGGGCGTACTTCGGCGGTCAGCTGCGGACCTTCCGGGTGCCGCTGCAGCCGTCCGGCACGGACTTCCAGCGACGCGTCTGGTTCACCCTCGCCGACATCGCCTTCGGCGAGCGGTGGAGCTACGCCGACCTGGCGGCGGAGGTGGGCAACCCGAAGGCGTGCCGGGCGGTCGGCCTCGCCAACGGGCGCAACCCCATCCCGCTCATCCTCCCCTGTCATCGTGTTGTCGGCTCCAACGGGAGCCTCACGGGCTATGGGGGTGGCCTCGATCTCAAGCGTTGGCTGCTCGACCACGAGGCGGCCGTCGTCGCCACGGGCGCTGTCCCGGTGCCCGCCCCGGCCTGAGCGTTCGAGCAGCGCCCCGAGCGGCCAGGCAGCGCTCGGTCAGGCGCCACCGTCGAGAAGGCGAGGCGGGAGCGGTGTCTCGACGACGTGTCCGGCCTCGTCGCGTTCGATTCGCCAGGCGGACTTCCCGGGAACCTCCGCCACGACCTCGGCCAGGTCGGTGCCGATGTAGTGCAGCCCGACACCGTCGTCGGTGGCGAGGGTGAGCGGCAGGTTGCCCTCGGCGACGAGGCGCTGCACGAGTGGGCGGCGCTGCACCTCCGAGTCGTAGTGCACCCCGTTGGCGTTGGGGAGGAAGCCGAGGCCGTTCGTGACCGGCCGGAGCCGCGGACCGAAGGAGTCGGTCGTTCCGCCGACATGCCAGCAGATGGAGCCGGCGCTCACGCCGGCCAGCACGACGCCGGCGTCCCAGGCTGCTCGCATGGCCTCGTCGACGCCGTGCAGGCGCCAGAGCGAGAGGAGGTTCGCCACCGAGCCGCCCCCGACCCAGATGACGTCCATCGAGCAGAGGTAGTCGGTGACGTCGTCGACGTTCGGCATCGGGAAGAGCTGGAGGTGGCGGGCGACCACGTCCTCGAAGATCGCCGCCCCGTAGGAGCCGGCGAGACTGGCGGCGTCGTCTCCGGTCGCCGTGGCGAGGAAGCAGAGTCGCGGGCGCGGCCTGCCCGAGAGCCGGAGGGCGTGGTGGAGGAGCCCACCAAAGCGCCAGCCCCGCTCCGTCTGGCGCTTGCCTCCCGAGGTGGCGAGGATTTGTCGTTCCGGCACGAGGCGTGTTCTAGCCGACGACGGGGCTGGCGACCGCCGTCGCGAGGCCAGGTTGCGACCGCCAGGCGGTTCGGTCCCGCCGGTACCGTGTCCTCGTGGCTCCCTCCATCGCTCAGTCGGAACGGCAGGCGCTCTGCAACCTCCTCGAGGAGTCGGGACCGCTCGCCCCCACGCTGTGCGAGGGCTGGACGACGTCAGACCTGGCGGCCCACCTGGTCGTGCGGGAGCGCCGGCCCCTCGCCTCGCCTGGCATCGTGCTGCCGGTCTTCGCAGAGGTGACGAGACGCGCCATGGAGCGGGCGAAAGCCCAGCTCGGCTACGGGGGACTCATTCGGTGCATCCGAGGCGGGCCTCCCTACCCCTTCCGGCTCGTCGATGCTCAGATGAACCTCATCGAGTTCTTCGTGCACCACGAGGACGTGCGCCGAGCCGAGCCGCCCGTCGAGCCACGGGTGGACGCCAGTCTCGACGCCGCCGTGTGGGGCACGCTGCGGCGGGCTGCCCGCCTCATGACGCGACGCCTGCACGGCAGCGGTCTCGAGCTCGTCGCCCCGGGATTCGGGTCGGTCATCGCCCGCACGGCCGAACCGAGAGCCGTCCTCACGGGCGGCCCGCAGGAGCTGGCGCTCTTCCTGACCGGGCGGCGCAGCGTCGCCCACGTCGAGATCGACGGGCCGGAGTCGGCTCGCATGGCCGTCGAGGCGACGAGCTTCGGCCTCTGAGGCCGCGGCTGCCCGGCCTCTCGGCTCAGCTCGAGAAGACGGCGGAGGCGAGGACAGGGCCACCCACGGCTCGCACCGAGGCGGCGGTCACGGAGGCTCCGGAGGACGGGAGCTGCAACGCCCAACTGCCTGCACCGCCCTGCAGCCAGAACGATCCGACAGCTTCGGATCGCCCGTTCACGGTCACGACGCACTCCACACGGCCGGACCAATCCGTCTTCTGCACCGTCATGACGACCCAGGACGGGTTACCGGTGGCGATGGCCACCTCGCCCACGGCGGCGCCGCTCGATTCGTAGCCCACCGAGCGCAGGGTCGCCATGCGGATCGGCCCGGTGGCACCGACGGTGGTACGGGGAGTCACCGCCACACCCACGCCCACGCCGGCACCGGCGAGGACGACGGCGGAGGCGGCGGCGGCGGCGGCGAGCACTCTCGCCCGCGTCCAACGGCGGGCGGCGCGGGCGCCCGCGCCTGACGGCACCTCCGGCTCGGCGACTGCCGTGGCGGAGTCCTGGCGGATGCGGCCCAGCCATCGCACCTCGAAGCCTGCGGGCGGGTCGGCTTCCGGCGCCGCCAGGAGCAGGGCGTCGGCCGCAGCCGAGAGCTCGTCCATGGCACGGCGGCACTCGTCGCAGCCCTCCAGGTGGGCGAGCGCCCGCGAGCGCTCCGCCCCGCTCAGCGATCCGAGAGCCAGCTCGGCTGCCATGGACTCGAACAGCTCGCAGCCGACGAGCCGCCCAGGCTCGGAGTCGGAGTGACTGCTCCTGGCGTTGTCGCTGAAGGGATCGGGAGGGGTCGTCATGGAAGGGGCTCCTGCAGGTGAAGCGGGGCGTCGGACATCCCGGCGGTCGGCACCGCCAGGTCGGCGATCCCGGGCGTGCCGGCGGCGGGGGCGCGCCGTTGCCGTCTGGACGCCGTCACGGGTGGCTCGTACAGCCCGTCGACCGCCAGCATGGCGCGCACCTTGCCGAGGCCGGCGCGGATGCGGGTCTTCGCCGTGCCGAGTGGGATGGATTCCTGCCTCGAGATCTCCTCTGCCGTCAACCCGTAGAAGACCGACAGAACGAGCGCCCGGCGCTGGTCGAGGGGGAGCAGGGCCAAGGCGCGACGCACGTGCGAGGCGGCGTCGCTTCGTTGAGCCTGCTCACCGGGGTCGGGGTCGTTGGCGATGAGTCCGAGGCCGACGATCTCGTCGGGATCGATGGGGACGGCCCGCCGCATGCGGAGGGCGTCGATGGCGAGGTTGCGAGTGATGGTGAGCAGCCAGGTCGTGACCGAGGCGCGTCGTGAGTCGTAGACAGGGGCGTGCCGCCAGGCCCGGACGAGCGCCTCCTGGGCGACGTCCTCGGCCAGAACGGGATCGCCCACGATGGAGACGGCGAGGCCGAAGGCGCGGCGTTGGTACCGGCGGACGAAGGCGACCCCGGCGGACTCGTCCCCGATCGCCATGGCGCCCAGCAGCGCCTCGTCGGACCGGGTGTCCGAACTCGTCGACATCGCCGCGCTCACAGCTGAGGATACGTCGTGGCGCCTCGATGGGATTGCGGCTGGCCGTACCATGCTCGCGATGCCCGCCAGAGAACGCGTCGATCGCCTCGAGCGGCTGACGAACCTCGTGCTCGTTCTGCTCGAGACGAGCCACCCGTTGACGCTGCGGGAGATCTCCGGCACGGTCGCCGGCTACCCGACGGGTGCCGAGGCGGCCCGCCAGGCCTTCGAGCGCGACAAGCGGGCGCTGCGGGAGCAGGGCATCCCGCTTCGCGTGGAGGCCGTGGAATCCGCCCAGCAGGTCGGCTACCGCATCCACCCGGACGACTACTACCTCCCCGAGCTGGGGCTCGATGCCGGTGAGGAACAGGCGCTCGGCTTCGCCATCGCGGCCGTGCAGCTGGGCGGCGCTTCCGGCGCCGAGGCCATCGCCAAGCTGGGCAACCCGCTGGCGAGGCGTTCGCTCGCCCGCGTCGGGCCAGGGCCGACCGGACCGGGCCTGGCACCGGTGGCCGTGCTGCCGTCCCTGCCGGCGCTCGGGCCGATCCACGAAGCGCTCCGGCAACGGGCGCTCGTGCGGTTCCGCTACCACGGGCGCGAGCGCCAGGTGGAGCCGTCGGGCCTCGCCTTCCGGGCGGGGGCCTGGTATCTTGTCGGCCGGGACCGCGCCGCCGAGGGCGGCCCGGCCAGGCGCACGTTCCGGGTGGACCGTCTGGAGTCGCTCCCGAACGTCGGCGAGCCGGGCGCCTTCGAGCCGCCCGGCGGCGGCGATCTGCGCGACGAGATCCGCCTGTTGCCCTGGAGCCCGGACGAGGCGGTGTCCGAGGTGCCCCTCGCCCAGGTCGTCGTCGACGCCCGCCAGGCCGGCGTCGTGGCCACGCAGGTGCCCCGGGTGGCCATCGCCTCCTCCGAACCGGACGGCAGCTTGCGGCTGCAGCTGAGGGTCGGCGACGTCGAGGCCTTCGTCTCCTGGGTCGTGGGGCTCGGGGACACCGCCGTCGTGGAAGGCCCGGAGGATCTGAAAGCGGCCGTCGTGGAGCGCCTGCGAGCCGTCGCCCACCCCGGCGATGCAACGGCGGCGAGGGCGGCGGCGCCTTCTGCGACGGCGGCGACGGCGCCACGGGGGACGGGCTCTCGCCGTGGCGGGTCACGCCCGGCTCGGGCCGTCGGCACCACGCCACGTCGACCGGCGCCCTCGAGCCCCTCGGCCCGTCTCGCCAACGCCGTCATGGCGGGCGAGCGGTTGCGCCGGCTGCTCGCCATCCTCGTCCACCTCGCCCAAGTCGGTGAGGCGGAACTGTCGGACGTGGCGGAGCGATTCGCCATCGGCGAGGACGAGCTCGTGCACGAGTTGGAGCTGGCCGCCTGCTGCGGCGTTCCTCCCTACTCACCCGACGAGCTCATCGAGCTCTATGTGGACGGCGACCGCGTCATCGCCAACCGCTTGCGTGAGTTCGAGCGGCCGCAGCGGCTGACGCCGGAGGAGGGTTTCGTGCTGGCGGCGGCCGCCCGGGCGCTCCTCGCCGTGCCCGGCGCCGACGACGAAGGGCTCCTCCGTTCCGCCCTCGACAAGCTGGAGGGCGCCCTCGGGGCGGCCCGACTCGCCGTCGAGATCGAGCAGCCGGCGCACCTTCCTGCCCTCCAACAGGCGGCCCGGGAGCGCGAACGGGTCGAGATCGAGTACTTCTCCAGCTCGGCGACGGCTCCGAGCCGTCGTCAGGTCGACCCCTACCAGGTCGTGCTCCGGGAAGGCAGCTGGTACCTCGACGGCTGGTGCCACCAGGCGGGCGGGCTGCGGCGCTTTCAGGTGGACCGAGTGCGCGCCGTGAGGCCAGTCGGGGAGCATTTCGCCGAGCCGGTCGACTTCGCCGACGAGCTGCAGCGACCGGGCGCCTTCCTCGGTAGCGCCGACGCCGTGGCCGTTCGCATCGCCATCCCCGCCGGCTCCGAGCTCGCCGTCGAGCAGGTGGCAGCCGGACCCATCGAGTCGCTCGGGGACGGCTCCGGCCGGTTCGTCGCCACCGTGCTCGTGAGCGACGCCGAAGGTTGGTTCGGCCGCCTGCTCCTGCGGCTCGGCCCCGGTGCCGAGGTCCTGTCGCCCGACGAGCTGAAGGGGGCTGCCGTGCAGGCGGCGAAGCGGGCGCTGCGCCGCTACGCAGCGGCACCGCCCGGCAGGTCGGAGCCGTGACGACCTCGGCTCTCATCCTGGCGCTCGCCGTCTTCGGGGCGAGCGCCGTCGAGACGGTCGAGGCGCTCACGATCGTGCTGGCGGCGGGCGTCTCGAGAGGGTGGCGGTCGGCCTTCGAGGGCGCCGCCGTCGCCATCGTGCTCCTCGTCGTCCTCGTGGCGGCGGTGGGGGCGCCGCTCGTACGTCTCGTTCCCCTCGATGCGCTCCGCGTCGTGATCGGGGGCCTGCTGCTCGTGCTCGGCCTCAACTGGTTGCGCAAGGCCATCCTGCGAGCGAGCGGGCACAAGGCGCTCCACGACGAGGAGGCCATCTACGCCGCCACCGTCTCGTCCCTCGGGGACGCGCCGTTGGCAGGGGGGCGGGACGCCCTCGGCTTCACCGTCGCCTTCAAGGGCGTCTTTCTCGAAGGCCTCGAGGTCATCCTCATCGTGCTGACGCTCGGGTCGAGCTCCCGGCATCTCCTCCTCGCCACCGTGTCGGCTGTTGCTGCCATCGTCGTGGTGAGCTCCGTCGGGGCGCTCGTCGGCCGCCAGCTCTCCGAGGTGCCGGAGAACGCCATGAAGATGGCCGTCGGCGTCATGCTCTCGAGCTTCGGTGTCTTCTGGGTGGGCGAGGGCTGCGGGGTGCGCTGGCCGGGCAGCGACCTGTTCCTGCTCGCCCTCGTGGGGCTCTTCGTCCTCACGGCGGCCATCTGCGTGCGTGCCACGAGAGCCACCCCCGCTCCGCCCGTGCGGTCGGCGCCGTGAGCGAGGCGAACGGCATCGCCGAGGGCACGACCGGGCGGGGCGCCGGCAACCCTCTCCGACGTGGCCTCATCGCCTTCGGGCGGTTCTGGTGGGACTTTCTCATCGGCGACACGCCCGAGCTCTTCCTGGCGACGCTTGTCGTCATCGCCCTCGCCGAACTGCTCCATCGCCGCGGCGCCGTCGGTGTCGTCGTCGTCATCGCAGCCGCCATCGGTTTCCTCGTGGCGAGCGTGTGGCGGGGGAGCTCACACAAAATAGACTGAAACAATATGAAATAGATCAAGACGGCGTTACGATGGCTCGCGTGCTGAGCATCGGCAAGGTGGCGCTCGGTGGCGAGGACTACTACCTGGCCACGACGGCGAGCGGGAGGGAGCATTTCGAGGGCCTCGTGGAGGCGGATGGAAGGTGGCTCGGCTCCGGAGCCGCCTCGCTCGGACTCGCCGGGGTGGCGGAGGGACGGGACATCCGGCGCCTGCTGCGGGCACGGGAGCCCGGCAGCGGCACCCCGATGCTGCAGGGCGCCGACCGGCGCAGCGTGGCGGCCTTCGACTGCACGTTCTCGGTTCCGAAGTCCGTGAGCGTCGTGCAGGCCTTCTCGCCGGACGAGACCGTGCGTGTGGAGATCCGGCTCGGACACGAGGCCGCCGTCGAGGCCACGCTGGCCTACCTCGCCGAGGCGGCCGTCGCCGGCCGGGCCGACGGCGTGGACGGCCGTCTTCGTGTGCCCGGTGATCTCGTCGCCGTCGGCTTCCTGCATCGCCTGAGCCGGTCGGCCGATCCGCACCTGCACTCCCACGTGCTCGTCGCCAACCTCGTGACCGATCCCGAGGGCGGGCCCGCTCGGCCCCTCGAGGCGAGCGGCCTCTTCCTCGAGTGCCGAACGGCGGGCGCCCTCTACGAGACGCATCTCCGCCACGAGCTGACTCGGCGCCTCGGCGTCGAGTGGCAGCCGCTCGAGGGCAGATGCTGGTCCGATCTGAAGGGTCTGGACCGGGGCGTGATCCGGGAGTTCTCCCAGCGGAGCAACGCCATCATCGCCACCCTCCAGGCGGAGGGCTGGCACGGCCCGGCCGCCCGGCGGGCCGCCTCCGAGCTGACGCGCCCACCGAAGGACTTCGGGCGCTCGTACGAGCAGGCCCTCGAGGCTGCCTGGGACCGGCTCTTCAGCGCCGGCGTCACCACGACACGGCTCCGGGAGGTCTGCCACCGCCGCCCCCTCGGAGGCGACGCAGGTCCACGTCGCTCCGGCGATGCCCGGTCCGAGGAGGCGCTCCGCCTGCTCTCGGCCGGGACCGTGGACGGGCGCTTCGGGAAGGGCGAGGTGATCCGGGCGTGCTGTGCCACCGAGCGGGACGGGCGCAGCGTCGGCGACGTGCTGGCGGACGCCCGGGAGATCCTCGAGGACGGAAGGCTGCTGGCGCGAGGGAGGCGGACGAGCCGCCTTCGCGGGCCCGGCGGCTCCTTCCCCGCCGGCCGCCCCGAGGCGCAATGGACGACGGCCGAGCTCGCCGACACCGAGGCCCGCCTCGTTCGGACGGCTCGGTCGATGGACGAGGCGCGGCCCGGATCGGTCAGTCTCCTCGCCTACCGGAGCGGCGGGCGCTGCGAAGCCCTCGACGCCCTCTCGGCCGACGTGGCCCGCTGGCGGGCGGAAGGGCGTCTCGTCGTCGCCGTCGCCCCCGGCCGCATGGCGGCCGCCGCCGTGGAATCCTCGATCGGCGCCGACGCCGTCGTCCTGGCAGGGCGAGGGTCGACGCCGGGTTCGGTGCCGGTCGTGCCCCGCTCCGTCCTCGTCGTCGCCGATGCCCAGGCCTTCGGACCGGCCGCTCTCGACGCCATCGTGCGCGCCGTTGCGGGCGGTGGGGCGGACACCGTGCTGTTGTGCCCCGAGCACGCTGTTGCCAACCGCTCGGTCCTCTCTGAGCTGTCGGCGCTCGGTCTTCGCCGTGAGGCAAGGGACGGCTCGCCGCCGTGGCTGCAGCCGCCCGGGGGACCTCGGCAGGTGGAGACCGACGGCGACCGTCACCGTTTCGCCGCCGTCGAGGTGACCGTCGTCGGCTCGCTCGGCGCTGCCTGCGACGAGGCGGCCCGGCGGCTCCGAGCTGCCGCCGCCGAGGGGCGGCCGGCCCTCGTCGTGTCGGCCGATGAGTCCGTCGCCGCCGCCGTTCGCCAACGAGCCGGTGCCGGCGAGGATGCGGTCCTGCACAGCCGGCGCCTGCGGGCGCCGGCTGCCGCCGCGAGCGGCCCCGTTCCCGAGCTCGTCGTCATCGGCGGGGCCTCCGTGCTGAGGGCCGGCCGCACGGCGTCCCCGACCGTGGTTCGCTCGCACATCCTCGTGGCACCGGCTGTGGTGCCTCGTTCGGCCGACGGTCTCGGTCGGGCGGCGGAGGCGGCGCGCCCCCGTTATCTCGTCGGCGAGCTGGGGCGCCCGGGCGGCGGCCTCGCCGAGCGCGAGGCCTGGAGGGCGGCGGCCGTTGCCGTCGAGGGTTACCGGCAGCGATGGGGCGTGCAGGACCACACTCGAGCCTTCGGGGCCGAGCATCCGCGCCGGCTCGAGCCGCCCCGCCTCGCCGATCGGGTTGCCGCGGAGCGGAAGGCTTCCGTCGCCCGCCTCGCCGGGCGGTCGTTGGATCGGGTGTGGGAAGGCCGTGCGCTGGAGCGCCCCGCCCTGGAAGGCCAGGGCCTCGGAGCCGGCGCCCGCTGAGCGTGCGCCGGGGCGCCGGCGGGGCGATGGGATCGGACGTCAGCGCTGGCGGGACCATCCCCGGGGACGGTCGGGCAGGCGCTGGGCCGGGCGCCGCTCCGTGGCCGCAGGGACCTGCCAACCGACGGCGTCGCGGCCGTCCTGCCGCCTCGTCGGTGCCTCCACCGGCTCGACCATGCGGCGGAGCTCGGGATAGGCGAACCAGGGAGTGGAGCCGATCCACTGGGGCCGCACGCCGTCGAGGTGGAGCACCCGTCCGGGACTCCCCTGCGCGATGACGTCGACGGGGTAGCGCCGATCCCGTCTCGTCGAGTCCGTGCGGGTCATCTGGCCGCGGTGACCGAGGAGCGCCGCCCAGGACGTGCTGCGCGTGCGGGAGGAGTGTTGGACGTCGATCTCGCCGCCGAGGCGGGAGATCGTCTCGAGCGTGCGTATGTCGCCGATGCCCGGGAACACGAGCTTGGCCTGGAACAACGAGAGGAAGCCATCGGCCTGCCACCCCCAGCGGGCCGACGCCTGCGAGAAGATCCTGCAGGCAGGCGAGTGTCACGACACCCTGGCTGCCCCCTTCTGCGACGAGCGTCGGGAGATCGTGCAGGGGGGCGATGTTGGCCAGCTCGTCGAGGGCGAAGAGCATGGGGGCTCCCGGGGCGGGTCGTCCGGGACTCAGGGCAGCGGAACGCTCGTAGGCGGCCACGCGCAGATCCCGCAGCACGCCGGCCACGAGGGCGGAGGCGTGGCGCTGCTCGTCGCTGCCGGCGCAGATGTAGAGCGTCGCCGTGGACGCCGCGAAGGCTCGAGCGTCGAGCGCCGTGCCTTCGGTGCTAGCAAGGGCAGCGTTCGAACGGAAGCCCGCCAGGACGCCGGCCGCCGTCGACCAGATGCCGCTCTGCTCCCGCGAATCGGTGCCGGTGATGCCGGCGAGGAGGTTGAGGGCGCCGTTGGCGTCATGGCGGGCGAGCGGGGTGACGAAGTCGTCGCTCTGGCGCCGGTCGATCGCCTCCATGACACGGGAGAAGGGCAGGCCCTCGAGGGCGCCGGCGTGGAAGGCGGCCGCCAGCAGGGCCGCCGCCCGCTCGTTCCAGTGCAGCGCCTCGCCACGGTCGCCGCCGGGCCGGGCGGCCAGCACCATCGACTGCGCCACGGAGAGGGCGCCCTCCCACTGCCGGGCGGCCTGCAGGGGCGACCAGGAGACCCGTTCGACGCCGGCGGGCGCCGCCACCGTCCCGCTCGGGTCGTAGAGGAAGCAGTTGCCCACCATGGATCGGGCGGGCGCCGTGAGACGGAGGAGATCGGGCTTCGTCGAGGCGGCGACGACCGCGCCGCAGCCCCCGAGGACGTTCGGGACCATGACGGAGGCCGTCTTGCCGCAGCGGGGCGGGCCGAGGACGAGCGTGCCGTGCTGGGGAGGGGCGAAGAGGGCGCCGCCCGGGAGGCGTCCGAGGAAGATGCCGTAGGAGCGGGACTCGACGAGGGCCAGCCAGCGGGCGAGGGAGCGTGCATCGAGCTCGCCGATCGGCGGCGGCCCTCCCTCGAGCGCTCCGGACACGGGCGCCAGTTCAGCGCTGCGCTTACCGGGCTCCCTACCGTTCGTGCTCCACACGATGTGGGCGGTCGGGCCGACGAGGGCGCTCCCTGCACGACCTCCGGCGCGCACGGCATGCTGTAACGGCGGTCGTGCAGGGCACCGCTTCAGGAGGAGGGCGTCAATGCTGGTTCCACTCACGGTCTCCGACTTCCTCGACCGCGCAGCCCTCGTCCATCCCGACCGCACGGCGGTGGTAGACGAGCCGTCGGTGCCGGGAACCTTCGGGACGATGTCCTACGGCGAGCTGGCAGCACGTGCCGCCGGCCTCGCCGCCTCCCTCGACGACCTCGGCGTCGCCGTGGGCGGTCGAGTGGCCATCGTGAGCCCGAACGCCGCCCGCTTCCTCGTGGCCTTCTTCGGCGTGAGCGGCTACGGCCGCGTCCTCGTCCCCATCAACTTCCGGCTCAACGCCGCCGAGGTGCGCTACATCATCGAGCATTCGGGCAGCGAGGTCCTCCTCGTGGATCCCGAGTACCAGGAGATTCTGCGCCGAGTCGCCCGCCCGTGCGACGGTCGTCCTCGACGGCAGGGACGACGCCGATCTCTTCGCCCCGGCCGATGCGACCGCCCCGAAGGGCTGGGTGGCGGACGAGACCGCCACCTGCTCGATCAACTACACGAGCGGCACGACGGCGCGCCCGAAGGGCGTCGAGCTCACGCACCGCAACTGCACGCTGAACGCCATGGCCTTCGGCTGGCACACGGGCGTCACCGACCGCGACGTCCTGTTGCACACGCTGCCCATGTTCCATTGCAACGGCTGGGGAATGCCCTATGCGGTCACAGGCATGGCCGGACGCCACGTCGTGCTGCGGAAGGTCGACGGCGAGGAGATACTGCGCCGGGTGGAGGCCGAAGGCGTCACGCTCATGTGCGGGGCGCCTGCCGTCGTGGCGGCGGTGCTGACGGCGGCGGAGGCCCGCCAGAAACAAGGGCGTGACGTCCCCGGGTCGGCGACGGGCCGTTCCGTCCGCATCGTCGTGGCGGGGGCGCCGCCCCCCTCCAGCGTGATCGAACGGGTCGAGACCATGCTCGGTTGGGAATTCATCCAGATCTACGGCCTCACCGAGACGGCTCCCTTGCTCACGATCAACCGCGCCCCGCTCGAGTGGGACGGGATGGAGCCGGCCGAGCGCTCCCGCCTCCTGTCCCGAGCCGGCGTCCCAGCCATCGGCGTGCGCATGGACGTCGACGACGAGGGCGAGGTCCTCGCCCGCTCGAACCATGTCTTCAACGGTTATTGGCAGCAGGAGGAGGAGTCCGCCCGGGTGCTCGCCGACGGCTGGTTCCACACCGGTGACGGTGGCCATCTCGACGGCCCCTACGTCGTCATCTCCGACCGCAAGAAGGACGTCATCATCTCCGGAGGGGAGAACGTGTCCTCCATCGAGGTCGAAGATGCGCTCTACGGGCATCCCGCCGTCGCCGAGGCAGCCGTCATCGGTGTGCCCGACGAGCGGTGGGGGGAGACGGTGAAGGCGCTCGTCGTGCTCCGCCCGGAGGCCGTCGTCACCGAGGTGGAGCTCATCGAGTTCTGCCGGTCGCGGCTCGCCCACTTCAAGTGCCCGACGTCGATCGAGTTCCCTGAGACGCTTCCGCGCACGGCCACGGGAAAGTTGCAGAAATTCAAGCTTCGGCAGCCCTACTGGCACGATCGCGACCGGTTGGTGAATTCGAAGCGGCTGGTTTCGCCAATGATCACAAGGGTGTCGTGTCACTGAGGGGAGTCCGGGCGTCGCAGTGAAGGCCACTACCGGGTCGGCGAACCGGCCGAGCAAAAGGCGACTCGGCCCTCCCGAGGCGACAATGCTTGATTTCTTGCGGAAATTGCTCTTGGATTTCCAGGGAATTCCGCGATCACCAGGAGGTGACGGTGAACAAAACAGAGCTCATCGGCAAGATCAGCGAGGTATCGGGTCTGTCGAAGCGAGAGGCGGAGCACGCCTTGGACTCGACGCTGTACACGATCTCCTCGGCTGTGAAGGGCGGTGACGCGGTCAGGATCACCGGGTTCGGCACGTTCAAGCTTCGGCCCCGCGCCGCCCGGACGGGCCGCAACCCGCAAACGGGTGCCGCCGTCAAGATCAAGGCCTCGAACGGCATCGCCTTTGCCGCCGGAGCGACGCTGAAGTCCCAGCTGAACTCTCGTGGCGCCATCCCGAAGCCGGCGGCCACGTCGTCGGCGCCGGCGAAGGCTGTGCCCGCAGTGAGGACGGCTGCCGCCAAGGCCCCGGCCAAGAAGGCTGCTCCCGCCAAGCGGGCACCGGCCAAGAAGGCCGCACCGGCCAAGCGGGCACCGGCCAAGAAGGCTGCTCCCGCCAAGCGGGCACCGGCCAAGAAGGCCGCACCGGCCAAGCGGGCACCGGCGAAGAAGGCTCCGGCCAAGAAGGCAGCCAGGCGCTGATCAAACGCGCGGCCGTCACGGTCGCGGGTGAACGATGACAAGTGGGAAGGTCCCGGTCTGACCTGGCGGGTAGAGGTGTCGGCCGGGGCTTTGCCGCGCCAGGAGGCCGGCGCCGACCGGTCTAGAGGCGGTCGATGCGATGAAAGGCTTCGCCGGCTTGGAGATCCGCCAAGGACCCGTGCTCGGCGAGGCGGTCGCCGACGCGGGTGCGAAAGGCCGTGACGTCCTCGGGTTCCGAGGCGTCGGGAGAGGCCGTCTCGGCTCCCGCCGCCGAGATGCCCATGGTGGAGACGTGTTGGCTCCGGTGCTCCAGCAATGCAGCCAGCTTCGCCCCGGTGAAGCCGGCGACGTCCTCGACGTGGTTCGGCTCGTCCGCCTCGAAGAGGAGCAACGAGCTCGGCCGGTGGGGCGGCGAGTCCAGCTCCGGGAAGAAGAGGGGATCGCGGGCGGCGACGATGCCGTCGGTCACGAGCCAGCCGGCGTTGCGATGGTCGGGATGCAGCCGATAGCGGCGCCAGGGGTCGTGCCCGAAGACGACGTCGGGTCGCAGCCGGCGGATCCAGGCAGCAACCTCCCAGCGTTGGCGGAGGCCTGACTCGAGCTCACCGTCCGGCCAGCCGAGGAAGACGACCTCGGCCTCCTCGTCGAGGCGCCGGGCGGCGGCATGCTGCTCCTCCTGGCGGCGCACGACGAGCTCGGCCGGGTCGGTCGTGGGATCCCAGGTGCCCTTCGACCCGTCGGTACACACGAGGAGGGCGATGTGGCAGCCGGCCGCCGCCCACTTGGCGAGCGTGGCACCGCAACCGAATTCGATGTCGTCGGGATGGGCGCCGATGGCAAGGGCGCGGGCCGGCACCGGCAGGTTCGTGTCCATCGGGCGGACGATACCGGCCGGAGGGGCCTCAGCTCGCCGCCGCCGAGCGGATGAGGGCGAGCTGGGCGCTGCTCACATGAGCGAGATCCGCCGGAACGTCGACGTCGGCGGCAAGGGCTGCGTCGTGCACGACGTCGCAGACAAGACCGAGACGAGCTGCCTCCGCCTGGTGGCGCTCGAAGGAGCGGGGGCCGTAGGAGAAGCGAAACCCGCCTCGCGCCGGCACGACGGCGACATTCGTCCCGTCGTTGCGCAGATCCGGCACGAGCGTGACGCGGCCCTCGAGACCGATGGCGCCGAGCGGGCCGGCATTCGGGAGGTCGGCGTGGGCGACGACGACGAGATCGGCCCCGGCCCTCGCCACGGTGGCGACGCCGGCCTCGACGGCGCCGGACAGCCCGAGTCCCGGCGTCCAGATGACACCGGCGCCGAGGGAGCGAGCCCACAGGGCCACCTCCTCGTCGTCGCAGACGACGTGGCGCGGCATGTCGCCGGCGGCCGCCAGCACCCGGGCCGCCAGGGCGCGGGCCAGCTCGGCGCGCTCGGGGGCACTGAGGACGGGTGCCAGACGGAGCTTGGCGATGCGAAACGACTTGACGGGGACGATGAGTGCCCGCACGCGGGGGAGTCTACGAGGGTGCCCTCAGGGCAACGTCCTCAGGCAGGCGCCGGTGATGTCAGGCGGGTGTCAGGGCGATGTCAGGCGGCGAGGATGCGACCGCAGGGGTCGGCGTCGTAGCCCTCGAGGGCCGCCAGCTGCCGAGGCAGCTCGCGGCCCCCGAGGACGTCGAGGAGGGCCCGCACCTCCACGCCGCTCATGAGCGAGCGCGGAATCTGCAGCTCCGAGATCTCTTGCTGCCACGGCACGAATTCGAGCCCGAAGGCGAGTGCGGACGGCTCGGTCATGACACCGGCGTCCGCCAGGCCGGAGCCCACGGCGGAGGCGACGAGCAAGTGGGCGGTGCATTCGGTGTCGTAACCGGCCACCTCCGACGCCTCGATGCCGAGGCGGACGAGATGGTCGTCGAGGAGGCGGCGTGCTTCCGAGCCGCGCTCCCGGTTGGCGATGCGAAGCCCGCCGTTCACGATGTCGCGCAGGTCCTTCACACGGCCCCGGTGGCGGGGCGCCACACCGAGCCCCTCCCTCCAGGCGGCGAAGCCGACAGCTTCCACACCGGGCCGGTGCCGGGCCCGCGAGTCGGTGCCGCGATGGACGGCGGCGGCGTGCACCGCTCCGGCCTCGAGCAGTTCGAGGGCCATGCCGTTGCCGCACGGCCACCAGACGAGCCCGACAGGCGGGTTGTGGTGCTGCAGCGGGCTCTGCAGGAGGGCGAGGGCGGGATCGCACCCGGCGAGGGCGAGGGTGGGCACCTCGTCGACGATGCGAAGGGCGTCCACCGTCGCCTGGCGGGGTCGGTTGCGCTTGGTCTGCAACGACTCGGGCTCGTCGGTGGCGCGACCGTCGGGCGATCCGTTCGATCCGGGGGAGCCGTTGGTCCCGTTGGCGCCGGTCTCGCCGTGCTCACGCCCGACCTCGCGGGCGACGCCGAAGGCGGGCACGAAGCCGGGGACGAGCGACACGTCGCGGGAGAGCGGAAAAGCAATGGTGTCGCCGGCGACTTCGCTGAGCAGGAGGCGCCTCGGTGCCGTCGCCGACACCCTGGAGGGGCGAACGGCGAGCCGGCCGGTGACGGGAGCGGCCTCGGGGGCTTCTCCGAAGAGATCCTCCACGGAGGAGTCGAGAGCTCGTGCCAGGCAGAGGGCCACGTCGAGGGACGGCGACCACCGTCCCGATTCGATGCCAGAGATGGCCTGGCGGGTGATCCCCGCCGCCTTGGCGAGGTCCCCTTGCGAGTGGCCCCGAGCCAGGCGTGTCAATCTCAGACGGTCGTCAGCGTGGCGGTGTGTGTCCGACAAAGCAGCCCTCCGAATAGGTCATCCCTCCCCGGGTCGCAAGCCCACCCTACCCACGGTTGGCCGAACAGGCGTCGCACCTTTTTCGGCGCCGGCGGGCCGGCGGGAAGTGGGACACTGGGGTGAGAGGTGGCTGACGTGGGGTTTCGTTCGGTGGCGGCAGCGTGTGAGCAGTCCGGCGACGGCTGTGAGATTCCTTCTCCCCGAGTGGGCGGCGACGGTTCCCGCGCCGTGACGTCGCTGTGAGGCAATCTGTCAGCGTGGTGAGCATCCCGACACTTCGAGTCGAGGGCCGCTACTTCGCCGACGGCTGCCTCGCCGTCGGCGGTGTGGACGAGGTCGGCAGAGGCGCCTGGGCGGGACCCGTCAGCGTCGGGGTCGCCGTCGTGACGCAGGGTTGTGGGCGGCGGCTGCCCCACGGGGTACGCGACTCGAAGCAGCTCACGGTCCTCGAGCGTGAGTCGCTCTATGCCCCCCTGTCGCGGACGCTCGCCGGCTGGGCGGTCGGGCACGCCAGCAACGAGGAGTGCGACGCCCTCGGGATGACGGCAGCGCAGCGCCTGGCGGCACGCCGGGCCCTGGCGCAGCTCACCGTAGCCCCCGACATCCTCCTCCTCGACGGCAAGTTCGACTTCCTCCGTGACGGCGAGGAGTGCCTGCCGGTGCGGACGATCGTGAAGGGCGACACCAGCTCGAAGGCGATCGCCGCCGCCTCCGTGCTCGCCAAGGTCACCCGTGACCGCATGATGGCCCTCGAGGCCGAGCACTATCCCTGGTACGGCTTCGAGTCGAACCGCGGTTACCCGGCTCCCTCGCACAAGATGGCCCTTGCCGCCTGGGGATGCACGCCGATCCACCGGCGCAGCTGGGCCTTCGTCGACTCGATGTACTTCAAGCCCTGCGATGGCTGAGGGCCGCACCCCCTTCGAAGACGGGCCTCCCGTGGCCGCCCGCCGCCCCGTGGCCGAGCCCGGCATCGTGGCGCCCGACCGCAGCGAGGGGACCGCTGCCCGGCCTGACCCGGTCGGAGCCCCGGTCGGAGCCCCGGTCGGAGCCCCGGTCGGAGCCCCGCCGAGCCGCCGGGGTGGAGTGGACCCCGGCTCACCAGAGGAGGCGGCCGTCCTCGCCCTCGTGTTCGGCGACGCAGGCACCGCCGGCACGCTGGCGGTCGAGACGCGGCGCCGCCGGAACCTCCTCGTCATGACCGCCTTCATCGTCGTCGCCGCCGTCGTCGGGCTCATCTTTGGTGCCAACTACCTGCGCCACGTCGCCGGCACGACGGCAACGACGTTGGCCGAGGGCGGCAACCCGACCCACAGCGCCAGCGAGCAGAACGTCGAGACGGCGGCGACCTCGGCGGCGAGCTACGAGGCATCCCATGCCGTCACGCTGGCCGGCCTCACCGCCGCGCTGACGACGGCCGACCCGTCGCTCAGCTTCCCGGTCGTCTCCGGCAGCGCCAGCCAGGTGTCCGTCGCCATCCCGGCGCCCGGCGTCGTCGTCCTCACGAGCTACCAGTCCGACCCCGCTGTCTGCGTGGGCATCCTGCAGGTCGTCTCCGCCCAGAGCGCGCCCGTCTTCAGCGTCGATGGCGCAACGGCCGACCGCGGGACCTACTACTTCGAGGCGGAGCCGTCCTCCGGGCTGTGCAACTCCCTCGCCGTGACGCCGGCGGGGAGCGACTTCATCTCGACGGGTGGCTTCCCTACGGAGCCACTTCCGTAGCCGACGCACCCGCCGGCGCCAGCTCCGGCTGCCTGCCACCGGCCTCCTCGTCCTCCTCGGCCGGTTGGTCGGGAGCGGCGGCCCCGCCCCACGGTCGCACGAAGGCGAGCCAGGCGACGATGGCGGCGGCCACCACGGCACAGAGCGTCCATCCGAGGTCCGTCGTGCTGAGGCCGACGTACTTGAGCCCGGAGGCGAAGATCACGAAGGTGATGGCCGGGCGGATGAAGCGGTCGGGGAGACGCGAGGAGAGGAAGGCACCCACGACGGCCGCCGGCACGCTGCCGACGATGATGGCCGTGGTGAGGCTGAAGTCCACGTGCCCGAAGGCGAGAGCGCCCAGGGCTGCCGCCGCCGTCAGCGGGACGGCCTGCGTGAGGTCGGTGCCGACGAGCCGCTTGGCGCCGATCATCGGGTAGAGGAAGAGCAACAGGACGATCATGAGCGAGCCCGAGCCGACCGACGTCATGCCGACGATGAGGCCCCCGATCATGCCGATGACGACGGTCGGGACGGGCTTCACGCGCAGCTCGTGCACCTCGGCGCTGCGGCTCCCACCGGCGCGGCGGTCGAGGACGTAACGCAGCACCATGGCGGCCGCTCCGAGCAGGAGGGCGGCGCCGAGGGCGATCTCGACGTTCGTCTGCTGCGGCTTGCCCAGCCCGAAGAGCTTGAGGAAGTACTCGCCGAGGAAGGCCATCGGCACGGAGCCGACGCTGAGGAAGCCGACGAGGCGCCAGTTCACGGTCCGTTTCGTGAGGTGGACGGCGGCTGCGACGGGCTTCATGGCGACGGCCGCCACGAGGTCGCTCGAGATGGCGGCCGACGGCTTGATGTTGAAGAGCAGGATGAGCATCGGCGTCATGAGGGCGCCGCCGCCTGCGCCGGTGAGGCCGACGAGAAACCCGACGACCGCGCTCCCGAGCACCACATAGGGGTTCATGCGTCTTCCTCCAGCCGGCTGTCGAATCGATAGTGTCGAGCAATACTATCGAAGCGATGGCTTAAGTGCTCGCGACGGCCGGATCGACCGATCGCGGGGCCTTCCCGGCCGGCTGGCGCCTACCGAGATGCGAGGAGGACCGTAGAGGGCCTCATGCGGTCGCTTCGGGCTCTCAGCAGGTCCTGGGGCGGCCGCCGCGCCGGCGACGGGCTCAGCTCGTGACGGGTGGGTCCTTCGGCAGGCCGAGCACCCGCTCGCCGAGGATGTTGCGCATCACCTCGTCGGTGCCGCCGGCGACCCGCATTCCGGGCACGCCGAGCACGTACTTGGACCAGGCGAAGGTGCCCCACTCACCGGAGTCGGCGACGAGGCGCGGCCCGAGTATCCGGTCAGCCAGCTCCGCCAGGCGGCGCAGGTTCTCGGTGAGCGACAGCTTGGCGATCGAGAGCTCGGGGCCGGGAAGCTGCCCGGCGCGGATCTTGGCGAGGGCGCGGTCGTTGTTGTAGCGGGCGACGTGGAGGTTGATCCAGCTATCGGCGATCTCCTGCCGGATGAGCGGATCGGCGGAGACGCCGAGGTGACGGGCCATCTCGATGAGACGGCGCAGCTCCGAACTGCCGCCGACGGCACCCCCGCTCCCGCCGCCGATGGCCGCCCGCTCGTTCATGAGCGTCGTGAGGGCGACGGTCCACCCACCGTTGACATCGCCCAGCAGGTGGTCGCCCGGGATGCGGACGTCGGTGAAGAACACCTCGTTGAAGGAGGCGCCACCGGTCATCTGGCGAAGCGGGCGCACCTCCACCCCGGGGGCGTGCATGTCGACGACGAAACCGCTCAGCCCCCGGTGCTTGGGCGCCGCCGGCTCCGTCCGGCAGAGGAGCTCGCCGATGTCGGAGTACTGGGCGCCCGATGTCCAGACCTTCTGGCCGTTCACGAGCCACTCGTCGCCGTCGCGCACCGCCGTCGTCCGCAATGATGCCAGGTCGGAACCGGCCGACGGTTCCGAGAAGAGCTGGCAGGCGATGATGTCACCGCGGTAGAGCGCCCGGAGGTAGCGGTCCTTCACGACCTCGGTCCCGTGGGCGAGGATCGTGGGCGCGATCATGCCGAGCCCGATGCCCCGGGGCGCCTGGCTCGGCGTCGAGTAGCGGGATTCGGCCGCGCTGTAGATGGCCTGGTACGACCTCGGCAGCTCGGCCCCTCCGTAGCGCCTGGGACCCGTGATCCAACCGAAGCCGGCGTCGAAGACGGTCCGCGCCCAGCTCTTGGCGGCCGCCACCTCGGCGGCATCCTCCTCGGGCGTTCGCTCCGGCAGCACGGACACCTCGTCGGCGCCTTCTCCGAAACCGGCGCGAACCGCCGGCTTCACGGTGGCGTTGGCCTGCAGGAAGGCGTCGGCGCGCTGGGCGAAGGCCCCCTCCGTCGGGACCGCTTCCTCGTTCTCGTGGACCTGGACCACGGTCGCACTGTAGCGGTGGGTCCGCCTCTCCACGAGGCAACGGCGGCTAGCTTTGGCTGGCTCGTACAGGAGGTCCGATGCCGTCGACAGACCCATGGAAGGCAGTCCTCGAGCGCATGGACGACGGCGCCCGGCTCATCGGGCTCGACGCCGACACCCACCGCATCCTCTCGGTGCCATCGCGGGTGCTCGAGGTCGGGGTGCCCGTGCGCATGGACAACGGGCGCGTGGAGGTCTTCCACGGCTGGAGGGTGCACCACGACACGAGCCGGGGCCCCGGCAAGGGCGGGATTCGCTTCCACCCCTCCGTCACGGTCAGCGAGGTGAAGGCGCTCGCCGCCGAGATGACGCTCAAGTGCGCTGTCGTCGACATCCCCTTCGGCGGCGCGAAGGGCGGCGTGCAGGTCGACCCGAAGGTGCTCTCCGAGGGCGAGCTCGAGCGCCTCACCCGTCGCTACACGATCGAGGTGTCGTCCCTCCTCGGCCCCGACCGTGACGTCCCGGCTCCCGACGTGAACACCGACGCCCGCGTCATGGCCTGGCTCATGGACACGATCTCCATGCTGCAGGGCGAGGCGGTCACCGGCATCGTCACGGGCAAACCGATCGCCGTCGGGGGCAGCCTCGGGCACGTGGGGGCGACCTCACAGGGCGTTCTCATCTGCTCGCGGGCGATCTTCCACGAGCTCGGTGTGCCCTTGGCGGGAGCCCGCGCCGTCGTGCAAGGGCACGGCAAGGTGGGTGGGCCCCTCTGCTACCTCTTGTCCTCGCAGGGCATGCGAGTCGTCGCCGTCACCGATGCCGACGGAGGCGTCTACAACCCGGCCGGGCTGGACACCCTTGCGCTCGCCGACCACGTCGCCCGCCGGGGCAGCGTCGACGGCTTCGAGATGGCCGACCCACTCGACCCCGACCACCTCTGGGACATCGAGTGCGAGCTCGCCGTTCCGGCCGCCCTCGAGAACACCATCACCGTCGAGGTCGCCGGCCGGCTCGGAGCCAAGGTCGTCGTGGAGGCTGCCAACGGGCCAACGGTGCCGGACGCCGACGCCGTGCTCGAGCGCCGCGGCATCGTCGTCGTGCCTGACATCCTGGCGAACGCAGGAGGCGTCACGGCGTCGTATTTCGAGTGGGCGCAGAGCAGGCAGGGCTTTGCGTGGGAGGAGGAGGTCGTGGCCGAGCGGCTTCGGCGCTTCATGGAACGAGCCTTCGACGCCTGCTGGCAGCGCTCGAAGGACCTGAAGGTGACGCTCCGGCGGGCGTCGGTCGCCCTCGCCCTCGAACGAGTGGGCGAGGCGATCCGCTGGCGCGGGCTCTTCCCGTAGCCGGCACCCTGCCCTCCGGCATCGGGGGGCCGCGTCCGGACTTGCGAGACTGGGCGCCATGAGCACGGAGCCGAGCAGTCCTCGGCGCCCCTTCAGGATGGACCTGTCGCCGCTTCGCGACTCGCGGGACCTTCGCCTCCTCTTCGCCGGCGGAGGCATCTCCTTCGCCGGCAGCATGCTCACCTTCGTCGCCCTGCCGTACCAGACCTACGAGATCTCGCACTCGTCGCTCGTCGTGGGGCTGCTCAGCCTCGTCGAGCTCGTTCCCCTCCTCGTGACGGCCTTCATCGGCGGCGCACTGGCGGACGCCGTCGACCGGCGACGCATGGTGCGCTGGACGGAGGCCGCCATGTGCGTCGTGTCGGCCGGCCTCGTCGTCAACGCCCGCCTCGCCCATCCGCAGCTGTGGGCCCTCTTCGTCGCGGCGTTCCTCTTCGCCGGGATCGACGGTCTGCAGCGGCCGTCCCTCGACGCCATGGTTCCGATGCTCGTGCGGCCGGACCAGCTGCCGGCCACCTCGTCCATCATGTCGATGCGCACCCAACTCGGCATGATCGCCGCCCCTGCGCTCACCGGCGTGATCATTGCGGCGGGCGGGCTCACGCTCACGTACCTGCTCGACGTCGGCAGCTTCCTCGTCTCCCTGCTCTTCCTCCTCGGCGTCCGCGCCATGCCACCATCGGGTGAGTCCGACGTGTCGTTGCACGCCATCCGCCTCGGCCTCAGCTATGCCTGGCGCCGCAAGGATCTGCTCGGCACCTACCTCGTGGACATCAATGCCATGTTCTTCGGCATGCCGAATGCCCTCTTCCCCCAGATCGCCTCGCATCTCGGTGGTGCCTCGGCGCTGGGAGTCCTCTACGCCGCCCCCGCCCTCGGTGCCTTCCTCGTCACGGCCACGAGCGGCTGGGCCGCCCGCGTCCGTCGTTACGGCCGCATGATCGCCGTGGCGGCCGCCATCTGGGGCGCCGGCATCATCCTCCTCGGGTTCGCCTCGTCGCTCCTCGTGGCGGCGATCGGCCTCGTCGTGGCGGGAGCCGGCGACATGGTCAGCGGTCTCGGCCGCTCCACCGTCTGGAACCAGTCCATCCCCGACGACCTGCGGGGCCGGCTGGCCGGCATCGAGATGCTCAGCTACTCCTCCGGCCCGACGCTCGGCAACGTGGAGGCCGGCCTCCTCGAGCGTCTCGTCGGGCTGCGCACCTCCATCGTGGCCGGCGGTGCTCTGTGCATCGTGGGCACGGCGGCCTTGTCCCTCTTGCTGCCGGCCTTCTGGCACTACGACGCGCGGGAAGGAGAGAAGTACCGCGCGGTCGAATGAGGCAGTCCGCGGCGGAGCGAGGTCGGGGGGTCCGCCGCCGGGGAGGGTGGAGGGGCGATACTGAGTCGGACCCGGCGGGGACGGTCTCCGGTCGTGGCAGCGGAAGGATGGAGATGCAGCGAGGCCGGGGTCTGCTGTTTGCAGCATGTGCCGCCGCCGCCCTCCTCCTGGCGGCGTGCACGCAGTCGGGGAGCACGACGACCACGACGTCGCCCGCAACCTCGACGGTCCCCAGCACGACGACGCCCACCACGACGACCGTGCCGCCGTCGAGCAGCACGACCTCCTCCACGACGACCACTGTCGCCGTGACGACCTGCGTCCGTTCCGGGATGGCCGTCAAGACGGGGAAGAGCTCGGGCGCTGCGGGCACGATCGCCCTCGGTTTCGTCGTCACGAACACGTCGGCGACAGCGTGCACGCTGCTGGGCTACCCGGTGATCACGCTCGTTCCGAAGTCCGGGACCCTCCATGCCGACTTCGCCCACAGCGGGCCGGCACCGCTCGTGACGGTTGGTCCGTCCGGGGAGGCGGGCTTCGTGATCCAGTACAGCGACGTGCCGGTCAACGGTGAGACGACCTGCGCCGTCGTCGTGGGCGTCGAGGTCGCCCTGCCGAAGGTCTCCGGGTCCCCCATCGATGTCGCCGCCCAGTTCCGGCCTTGCGGGCAGCCGCAGGTGAGCGTCTCTGGCGTACTCTCGCTGCAGCAGTACAAGGCCCTCATCGGCTGAGCAATCCCCGTCCCAGTGACCCGCCGGCCCGACTCCCGGCCTGGCGGCCACAGCCAGAGCGCAAGGAGACCGCCGTGACCGCAGCAGCCGAGCTCGCCCTCGTCGGCGGGTCCGTGCACACGATGGACGACGCCCGACCGTGGGCGCAGGCCTGCGCCGTCAGGGCCGGCCGCATCGTCGGGATCGGCAGCGAGGCCGAGATCCGAGCACTGTGCAACTCGTCCACCGAGGTTCTCGACCTCGGCGGCGGCATGCTGGTACCCGGCTTCCAGGACGCCCACGTGCATCCGCCGATGGGCGGGGTCGAGCGGCTGCGCTGCGACCTCACTGGCGGCCACTCTCGCTCCGACTACCTGGCGACGATCGCCGCCTACGCCACGGCCAACCCGGACCTCGACTGGATCCGCGGCGGCGGCTGGTCGATGCCTGCCTTCCCGAACGGCGTTCCCGTCGCCTCCGACCTCGACGATGCGACAGGAGGGCGTGCCATCTACCTGCCGAACCGCGACCACCACAGCGCTTGGGTGAGCTCGAAGGCGTTGGAACTGGCGGGCATCACGGCCGAGACGCCCGACCCCTTCGACGGCCGCATCGAGCGCGACGCCTCGGGGCATCCGACGGGGGCGCTGCACGACGGCGCCATGTTCCTCGTCGAGCGGCTCCTCCCGCCCCTCACCACGGAGGACTACGTCGAGGGCCTCCTCGAGGCACAGCGCTACCTGCACTCGCTCGGCGTGACGGCATGGCAGGACGCCTGGGTCACCTCGGCGGCGGGGCAGAACTCCTTCGACGCCTACCTCCAACTTGCCGCCGACGGGCGCCTGACGGCCCGCGTCGTGGCCGCCCACTGGTGGGAGCGGGGGATGGGGGCTGAGCAGGTGGGGGGTTTCGTCGCCTTGAGGGAGGCTGCTGCGGGCTTGGAGCGGCTGCGGGCGGGCACCGTGAAGATCATGCAGGACGGCGTGTGCGAGACCTTCACGGCAGCCATGCTCACGCCGTACCTCGACGTGCACGGGCACGAGACCGGGCACTGCGGCAACTCGTTCGTCGAGCCGGAGGCGTTGAAGGAGCACGTTCGGCTGCTCGATGCCGAAGGCTTCCAGGTGCACATCCATGCCATCGGCGACCGGGCCGTGCGGGAGGCGCTGGACGCCGTCGCCGTCGCTCGAGGTGCCAACGGCGACAGCGGGTTGCGGCACCACATCGCCCACCTGCAGGTGGTGCACCCCGACGACCTCGACCGCTTCGTCCCCCTCGGCGTCTCGGCGAACTTCCAACCGCTCTGGGCGTGCACGGACGACCAGATGGTGGAGCTGACGTTGCCGTTTCTCGGGCCGGAGCGCTCCGCCCTGCAGTACCCGATCGGCTCGCTCCTGTCCCGCGGGGCGCACCTCGCCTTCGGGAGCGACTGGCCCGTGTCCAGTCCCGATCCGTTGGCGGAGATGCACGTTGCGGTGAAACGGCAGGCGCCGGCCGGCGCCCGGTTCGGATCATCGGACCGGATGGAGGAACCCTTCCTGCCGGAGGAGCGCATCGGGCTGGGCGAGGCTCTGCGCGCTTTCACGCTCGGGTCCGCCTTCGTGAACAACCTGGAGACCGAGGCGGGCTCCATCGAGGTCGGAAAGCTGGCCGACTTCACCGTCGTCGACCGCAACCTCTTCTCGCTGGACGAGCGGGACGGCGGCATCGCCGATGCCCGCGTGACGATGACTCTCGTGGGCGGCGAGGTCGTCTACGAGTCGGTCCGCTGATCCGAGCCGTCTCGACCGGCGCCGGCTGGTCGCCGTGGCAGACTTCGGGGTCGAACGCAGGCCGACTGCGCAACGGGGCGCTTAGCTCAGGTGGTTAGAGCAGCTCGCTTACAACGAGCAGGCCGGGGGTTCGAGTCCCTCAGCGCCCACGAAATCTATGCGATCTGGGAAGACTTGTTCGTGCGCGACTCGTTCAGAGGTGGCAAGGAGCAGCCAAACCTCTTGGGCTTCGAGGATTCTGGCTTCGGCGTTAGCTCGGGGGTGCGCAGTCTGGGCAGGTGCCGATGACCTCGACGGTGTGGGTGAGGTCGATGAAGCCGTGCTCCTTGCCGGTCTTGGTGGCCCAGCGTTCGACTGCCGGTCCTTCGACTTCGATCGTGGTACCGCAGTGACGGCAGACAAGATGGTGGTGGTGCTCGTCGCTGGCGCACCGGCGGTAGCGCGTCTCGCCGTCGTCGCTTCGTAGGGCGTCGAGCTCGCCGGCGTCAGCGAGCGCTCGGACTTGGTTGTAGACGGTGGTGAGGGCGATGTTCTCGCCTCGGGCTTGCAGCTCGGCGTGAAGTTCTTGAGCGGACCGAAAAGCATCGGACGTCTCTAGGACGGCGGCAAGGGCGCGCTTCTGCCGCGTCGAACGCTCCAGGGGGGCCCCTCGCGTCTGACCGTCAGCGTCGGCGGCGATTGCCACTTGGGTCAGCGGCCGAAGGCTCAGTGGTCGTCCCAGTGGCCTTCATGCGAGGCATGGCGGTGCCCGTCGTGCACGTAGTCGACGTGATCGTCGTGGGGCAAGGCGACATGTCCGCAGCCCTCTCCGTGGGTGTGAGCGTGTCCAGGGTGCTCGGTGTGGCCCTCGGCGGTGCACTCATCGAAATGCCCATCATGGACGGCGTGAAGGTGCCCGTCGTGGACGTAGTCGACATGGTCGTCGTGGGGGACGGCAACATGTCCGCAGCCTTCTCCGTGAACATGCGTGTGCCCGGGGTGCTCGGTGTGGCTGATCATGGGTGTTCCTCCTGGGAGTGCCGGATGGCGTCGTTGACGATGTGACCGACGTGGGCGTCGGCAAGTTGGTAGGCGATCTCGGTACCGCGTCGGGTAGTGGTGACGAGGCCGGCATCGCGCAGGACCTTCAGGTGTTGAGACAACAGTGGCTGGCTCACGGCCCGTCCGGCGGCCTCGAGCGACGTCCGTAGCTCGTGGACGCAGCGCGGTCCCTCGCAGAGTTCGACGACCGTGGCCAAGCGGATCGCAGATGCGAGGGCCTTGAGGAGATCCACCGCTCCGGCCAGCCGGTCGGTCGCCTTTGTGTCAACCACGTCGAGAACATTAGTGCTCTCTTATATAAGGAGCAAGCCATGGATCGGGCCGAACCTTCCGGAGGTTATTTGCAATCATTCCAGATGCGGTCTATCGTTATCTAAAATCGATCCAGACAAGCTGCTGGGGTTTCCGGTTGGGCAGCGTCGGAAGAGGTCGGTGCGGACGATGTCGGCGACGTCAACGAAGAGAAGGAGACGGAAGGACGATGTTCAGGTTCGCGAAGGTGGCTGCTGGGCTCGTGGCGCTCGGGGCGGTGCTGACCGCTGCCGGGTGTAGCTCTCCAGGCGCTGCCGGCAGCGGGGGAGGCACCGTGGCGGTGGTGGCAGGGGAGAACGAGTACGGCAATGTGGCGTCTCAGATCGGCGGCCCGTACGTGAGTGTGTATTCGGTCGACTCGAACCCGAACACTGATCCCCACACCTACGAGGCCACGCCGAGCGTGGGTCAGAAGATCGCACAAGCGAACCTGCTCATCGAGAACGGGGTCGGCTACGACACCTTCATGGACTCCCTTGCTTCCGCCTCGCCGAACTCGGCTCGCGAGGTGATCAACGTGCAGCATCTGCTCGGTCTGCCGCACGACACGGCGAACCCACACCTGTGGTACAACCCGAGGACGATGCCGGCGGTGGCCGAGGCGCTTGCAACCGATCTGTCCAAGCTCGACCCGGCCCACGCGTCGACCTTCAAAGCCAATGAGACCAAGTTCGTGGATTCGCTGCAGCCCTGGTTCAATGCCATCGCCGCCTTCAAGTCGAAGTATGCAGGGACGACCGCGGCGACGACCGAGCCTGTCGCCGACTACCTGCTGACGGCCATGGGGATCAACAACTTGACGCCTTGGCAGTTCCAGGCCGACATCATGAACGGCAGCGACCCTACGCCGCAGGACGTGTCGTTGGAGAAGGGCTTCTTTACCAAGCATCAGGTGAAGGTGTTCTGTTACAACCAGCAGGTCACTGACTCGCTCACCGACTCGATCCGCCAGACCGCGCTGTCGGCCGATGTGCCGGTGGTCGGAGTGTACGAGACGATGCCCGTACCCGGCTACGACTATCAGTCGTGGATGATGGCCGAGCTCAATGCCATCAAGAAGGCCATCACGACCGGTTCGTCCACCCAGCACCTGTGAGCGTGACGACTGAGCCTGTGGCGTCAACCGGAGGGGCGCCGCTCGGAGACGGTACCGCCCTGGGCCCGCCCGACCCGGTGCTTCGGGTCGAGGAGGTGAGCGTGTCGCTCGGAGGGCGTCGGGTGCTCGACCGGGTGTCGTTCTCCGTTGAGGCCGGCGGGTTCTGTGGGCTCATCGGCTCGAACGGTGCGGGGAAGACCACGCTGTTGCGGGTGATCCTCGGCCTCGTCCCGAGCGGCGGCCGGGTCGTCGTGACCGGCGGGAAGAGGGCACGGAAGAACCCGCAGATTGGTTATGTCCCACAGAAGATCGTCTTGGATGCGGACATGCCGCTCCGAGCTCGGGACCTGGTCGCGCTCGGTCTCGACGGGCACCGTTTCGGGATCTCGAGACCGGCTGCGAAGCGTCGCATCGCGGTGGACGAGATGCTCGAGTCGGTCGGAGCGACCCGATTCGCGGACGCTCGCATCGGGAACCTCTCGGGCGGCGAGCAGCAGCGGGTCATGATCGCCCAAGCGCTCATCTGCCGCCCGAAGCTGTTGCTGCTCGACGAACCGTTGGCCAACCTGGACATCCGCTCCGCTGCCGAAGTGGTCAACCTCCTAGCCCGAATCGCCTCCGAACAGCGCATCGCCATCCTGCTCTCCGCGCACGACATGAACCCGTTGCTGCCAGTCATGGACCGCGTCGTCTACTTGGCCGACGGCCGGGCCGCGTCGGGCACGACCGACCAGGTGGTCCGAACCGACACCCTCAGCCGCCTCTATGGCCACCACGTCGAGGTGATCCACGTTCAGGGCCGCGTGCTGGTCGTCTCGGGCGCCGAGCATCAGGCCCACCATGCCGATGACACCGATCCCTTTCCGGGGGGGTCGTGATGCTGGCCGCCGCCTTCTCCCCACTGTTCGAACCCGGGTTCTTCTCGTCCGAGCCGGTCCACGTCGCCCTCATCGTCGGCGCGATCGCCGCGGTCGTGTCAGGGATCGTGGGAGTGTTCACCGTCATCCGGGGACAATCGTTCGCTGGACATGCCCTCTCGGACATCGGCACGGCCGGCGGCTCGGCCGCCTTCCTGGTCGGAGCGTCAACCCTCTACGGGTTCGTTGCCTTCAACGTGCTGGCCGCCGGCGTCATGGAGCTCATTGGCATCCGCAAACCCCGAGGGCGCGACCTCGCCACGGGCATCGTGCTCGGCGCCTCGCTGGGGTTGGCCGCTTTGTTCCTTTACGAAGGCACGATCAGCTCGAGCACCACCGGGGCCACGGTGAACGTGCTGTTTGGGTCCATCTTCACTCTGCCGCCCGGCATCACGACTGTGATGGCCGTCCTCGGCGTCGCCTCGGTGGTCTTGATTGCTGTGTTGTACCGGCCTCTCCTACTCAGCTCGGTGAGCTACGAGCTGGCGGCGGCGCGCCGTGTGCCCGTCCGCCTTGTCGGCGGTGGCTACCTCCTGGCCCTTGCCTTGGCGGTCTCGATGTCCGCCGTCACGGTCGGGGCGATCCTCTCGACGGCTCTCTTGATCGGACCCGCCGCCATCGCTCTTCGCTTAGCGACCCGCACCGGGGTTGCCATCGCGGTGGCGGCCGCCGTCGGCGTATTTGCGTGCTGGGCAGGGATATTGATCGCCTACGACAGCGCCGCATGGGCTGGCGGCAACGGCTGGCCGGTCAGCTTCTGCATCGTGGCCGTCATCTTCGTCCTGTACTTTGCCTCGGGGATCTTCTCCCATCACCGAGCGGGCCGGCGACCGGCGGGTGCCGGCGATCAGACGACGCCTCTCAACCCGGTCGAGGTTGCCTGATGTTCGCCAACTTCATGATCAACGCGTGGGAGGCGGCCACCATCGTGGCCATCGTGGCTGGCGTGGTCGGCTTCTTCACCGTGTTGCGCGGCGCAGCCTTCGCCGCGCACTCTCTTCCCAACGGGGCCTTCGCCGGGGCGGCCGGGGCCTTTCTGATCGGCGCAAACACCATCGTGGGCCTCGGCGTGTTCTCCCTGGCCGGGGCCGGGATGATCGCCGGCCTAGGCCGCCGGGCTCGAAGTGACGTCGCCACCGCTCTCACGATCGTGTTGATGCTGGCGCTCGGCGACCTGTTTCTGTCGCGCACCAGCGAGTACGCCCCAGAGATCTTCGCCCTCCTCTTCGGTGAGGTCCTCGGCGTCTCGACCAGCAAGCTCGGACCCACCGTGGCGATCGCCGCCGTGTGCATCGTGGCGGTCATTGCGCTGTACCGTCCGCTGATGCTCTCCTCGGTCACCCCGGACGTGGCTGAGGCCCGCGGAGTCAACCCCCGCGTGATGGATCTGGCCTTCCTGCTCGTCGTTGCGCTCGTCACGACCATGGCCGTCCCCGTCGTGGGTTCGTTGCTCATTTTCAGCCTTCTCATCGGCCCGCCCGCTGCCGCCCGGTCCTTCACCAACCGTCCCATCGCGGCGATGGGCTTGTCGGTGGTGTTCGCGCTTGTCACCGTGTGGGTGGCGATCGCCGTCTCCTACGAGACGGACCTACCTATCGGCTTCTTCGTCGGCGCCATGAGTGCCTTCGCCTACACGGTCGGGCGAGGCTGGACCGCCTGGCAGCAAACCCGCGGGAGGCGACGGCACGGCGCTCGGGACCGAGCGACTCTGGCCGACCTTGCCGAAGAGGGCACAGCTGGTGCGGCGGTCGGATGACGCATATGACCGCAACCAAAATCGAGCACGCCGGCTTCGGCCGTGCACACATGGCGCGCGGTCGCGACCATGGCCAGGTGCCGCAGCGGGCGCGCAACACGCCGCCCGGGCACGCATTCCTCGATGTTCTGGAAGGTGCCGACGGGTTCCTTAGCGCCGCAGAGCTTCATGGTCGTCTGCGCTCACCTGGCACCTCAGGGTCTGCGGGTAGGGATCGCAGCGTGTCGACGCCGCGGAAGAACGGCATGCCGGCGATAGACGCCCTGGTGCGCCTCTTCGAAGGCATCCCGTGGATGCCGCCGGAGGCGGTACGTGAGCACCTACCACTCCCTCGAGCGGAAGAGACTTCAGCCGCAATCAAGCTCCCGGCGCCTCGAGGTTGACGGACGATGTGCAGGCGACGGCGGTAGCGACGAACGGTGGTTTCGTCCTCGCCTCGCCGGCGAGCGGCTCGGTCATCGCCGAGCACCGACGGGGGCCGAATCGGTAGGGCGCTCGATTCGGCTGGAGAGAGGTCTGTGCCTACACGAGCACGTGGTACACGAACCCTGCATTGCAACGGGCCGGCTGCAAGGCTCCGCGTTGGATACGCCCAAGAGGGCGAACCGCTCCCGTCACAACCACACTGCCACTGCCGGCTTCGTCCTGCTGCCGATCTCAGAAGCCCCGCGTGCCTGTGCCGCAACGGGCTGTTGAGGTTGCGTCGAGGACTTTTGGCCCTACTGCAGTGAGAGTGATTCATAGATAATCATCGATATGAGAGCTTCGGCCAGGCTAGGCGAACGGCGCAGCGGCGTCGTTGGCCGGCTTTCGACGCTCGACCGCTTCCTCCCCGCCTGGATCGCAGTGGCAATGGCCGCCGGCCTCGGGCTCGGGCGGCTGATCCCTCACCTCAACAGCTCGCTCGACGCCGTCAAGCTCGCCGGCACGAGCCTTCCGATCGCCATCGGCCTGCTCGTCATGATGTACCCCGTCCTCGCCAAGGTCCGTTACGGGGAGCTCGGACGCGTGACGGGCGACCGACATCTCATGCTCCCCTCGCTCGTTCTCAACTGGGTGATCGGGCCGGCGGTAATGTTTGCCCTCGCCTGGCTCATGCTTCCCGATCTCCCTGCCTACCGCACTGGCCTCGTCATCGTCGGCCTGGCGCGCTGCATCGCCATGGTGCTGATCTGGAACGACCTCGCCGGAGGCGACCGGGAGGCTGTAGCTGTGCTGGTGGCGCTCAACTCGGTCTTCCAGGTGATCTGCTTCGCCGCCCTCGCCTACTTCTACCTGCACCTCCTGCCCGGCTGGCTTGGGCTTTCAACCGCGAGCGTGCACATCTCGATGTGGTCGGTCGCCCGCAGCGTCCTCATCTTCCTCGGTATCCCCCTTGTGCTTGGCTGGGCGAGCCGAACCTTCGGCGAGCGCTGGCGCACGAGGGATTGGTACGAGGAACGCTTCCTCCCACGGGTCGGCCCCGTCGCCCTCTACGGCCTGCTCTTCACTGTGGTCATCCTCTTCGCCCTCCAGGGCGACGCCATCAGCCACCATCCAGGCGATGTCGCCCGTATCGCCCTGCCTCTCGTCTGCTACTTCGCCATCATGTGGGTGGGTTCCTTCGCACTCGGCTACCGGATGCGGCTCGGGTACCCGAAGACGGCGACGCTCGCATTCACAGCCGCCAGCAACAACTTCGAGCTCGCCATCGCCGTCGCCATCGGCGTGTTCGGAGTGACGAGCGGCCAGGCCTTGGCAGGCGTGGTCGGACCGCTCATCGAGGTGCCCGCCCTCGTCGGCCTCGTCTACGTCTCCATATGGGCGCGGCGCCACTTCTACGACCGGAGTGACGAGGGTCCCACCGCACAGCCTGATTCTCAGCAGGAGGAACCGCCATGCACTGCCTTGACTGCCTGATCGACGGGGACGAAGGAGACGCCGTCGCCGTTTGCCACTGCTGTGGGGCCGGCGTCTGCGGCCAGCACGCCGCCGTCCTCTCGGTCCACCTCGTTCGCCTCGGGGCCATCCTTCGCGAGGAGCGAGTCGATCCAGCGGCTCGCGAGGTGCTTTGTCCGACGTGTCTCGCCGCCCGGCAGTCCGCCCTCAGTCGACATCAGCGACCGGAGCGTCACCGCCCGGCGACCCGGAACGGAGCCTCGGATCCCGAGCCGGTCGGCCGCTCTCGGGTCGGCACCCCGAGGCGCTGAAGGAGCTCGTCGACCCGACGGCCGATCTCATCGCGAATCGGACGAACCTCCTCGAGACTCTTGCCGAACGGGTCGTCGAGCTCCCAGTCCTCGTAGTGCTTGCCCGGGACGAGAGGGCACGAGTCCCCACAGCCCATCGTGACGACGACGTCGGCTGCTGAAAGGAACTCCCCGGTCCACGGCTTCGGGAACTCGCGGGCGATGTCGATGCCGGCCTCGGCCATGGCGGCCACGGCCGCCGAGTTGACCGTCGAGACGGGCTCGGATCCGCCCGACCAGGCGACGGCGCGGTCACCAGCTTTCGCTGCAAAGAAGCCGAGGGCCATCTGAGAGCGCCCGGCGTTGTGGACACAGAGGAACAAGACCGCCGGCGGCCGCCCGTCGGCGAGGGCTTCGGCGTGCACGAGAGCCTGCAGACGCTGGCGACAGAAGCGCTCTGTCGAGATCACGAGCCAGCGTTCGACGGTGGCAGCCGCCTTCAGCTCCCGGTAGCTGTCGGCGAGCAGGTTCTCGATCGTCTCGGTCCCGAAGACGCTCTCGAACTCGCCGTGGAGATCACGCGCGACGCTGCGCAGTGCCATCTGCACGCCCGTGGGCAGGGCTTCCGTATCGCTCATGTTCGCCTCCGTGTTCGAGTCCTGCCCCCGGCGATCACCGGCTCGCAGAGTCAGCCTCGAGCGAGTGCCTCCCGCTGGGACTCCAACGGGTGCTCTCGGGTCCAGGCCTGCGCCGCCATCTGGACGGCGTCCCAGGGGGAACCGAGGGGTGGCGTGTACGAGAGGTCGAGCTCGCTCATCTCCTCGACGGTCATCCCGGCGTGGATGGCCGTGGCGAAGACGTCGACCCGCTTTGACACCTCGGTGCCTAAGCGCCCGACGAGCTGGGCCCCGAGGAGGCGCCCGGTCGAGGTGTCGCCGGTCACGCGGGTCGTGATCGGGTGGGCGGTCGGGTAGTAGGCCTTGTGGTCGTCGGGCGCGCTCTCCGTCGTGGCGGGAGTGAACCCGGCGGAGAGCGCCTCGTGCTCGCGAAGGCCGGTGCGGGCGGCGACGAGCTCGAAGATCTTCACGACCTGGGTGCCGAGGCTGCCGGCGAAACGGGCGCGGCCCCCGACGGCGTTCTCTCCGGCCACCCGTCCTTGCTTGTGGGCCGTCGTGCCAAGGGGGAGGTAGGTCGTGCCGGACAGGCGGTGGTGGGTGACAACGCAGTCGCCTGCGGCGAAGATGTCGGGCAGACCGGTGCGCATCTCCTCGTCGACGACGACCGCCCCGCGCACTCCCGTCTTCGCCCCGGCGGCGACGAGGAGCTCGGTGTCGGGCCGTACCCCGACGGAGACGAGGACGAGGTCGACACGGCGCTCGTACGGCGAGCCGTCGGTACCTTCAGCCTCGACGAGGAGTCGACCGTGACCGCCCGGCGCCGCCCGGCCGACACGGCGAACGGTCGTCGCCGTCGTGACATCGACCCCGCGAGTGGACAGCTCGGCCCGAACGAGAGCGCCAAGCTCGGGATCGACCGTCGGGAGCACCTCGGGGAGCATCTCCACCTGGGAGACGCCAAGGCCTCGCAGCGTGAGCCCGTCTGCCATCTCGAGGCCGACGTAGCCGGCGCCGACGATGAGGGCGCTCTCCGGAGAGCTCTCGTCGAGGGTGTGGCTGAGCGAGAAGGTGTCGCCCATCGTGTGGAGGAGGTGGACGCCATCCGACTCGCCGAGGGCGCCCGGTCCCGAAACCCCCTCGATCGGCGGCCGCACGGGCACCGCCCCGGTCCCGACGACAAGGCGGTCGTAGGGGAGGCTGGACTCCTCGCCCGTAGCGCTCCGCAGCGAAAGGCGGCGGTCGGCAACGTCGATCGCCGTCACTCGCGTGTCGAGCATGAGGCGCATTCCGGTCGCTTCCAGGTCGGCGCTGGTGCGGTGGGCGAGGTTGCGCCAATGAACCACCTCGCCCGAGATGTAGTACGGGATGCCGCAGATGGAGAAGTTCGGGTACGCGTCGGCGACGACCACGGTCACGTCGCAGCCCGGGTCGAGCTCCCGGGCCCGAAGGGCGGCAGAGATGCCGGCGTCACTTCCGCCGATGGCGACGAGGTGCATGCAGATCAGACCCTCCTACTCGGTTCGCGAAGGACCCGGCCAGGGCGTGGCGTGAGGCGGGGAGGCGGCGCCGTCAGCAGTGCCGTCATGGCGCGCCCGCCGTCCGTTCGCTCTTGCAGACGCGGTGCCCTCGTCGCCGCGGAGATGCGGCATCACCACATCGGCCGCCTCGGCGGGCGTGACGTCGGGGTAGAGCGCCTTGATTACGAGACACCCGAGCAGCCCGCCAGCCGCCTCGGCGATCACGTAGCCGGGTGCCGAGCCCGGGGCGATGCCGGCGAAGCTGTTCGAGAACATGCGGCCGACCGTGATCGCCGGATTGGCGAAGCTCGTCGAAGAGGTGAAGAAGTAGGCCGCCCCGATATAGGCGCCGACGGCCGCGGGAGCTGTCCGTCCTCTGCCGGTTCGGGCCAGGGAGAAGATGATCAGAAGGAGGCCGACGGTCGCCACCACCTCTCCCAGCCAGTGCGCCCCGGAGGCCCGCTGCTTGGTCGAGATGCTCACGGCCGCCTGGGCGAACATGAGGTTCGCGATGACGGCCCCACCCACACAGCCGGCAACCTGGGCGGGCAGGTAGGCGGCGGCGTCCCGCCAGGAGAGCCCCCCGAAGGCAGCGTCGACGAAGGAAACGACCGGGTTGAAGTGGGCTCCCGACACTGGCCCGAACATCAAGATGATGGTGAAGAGCCCGGCCGCCGTGGCGGCGGCGTTCTCGAAGAGCTCGAGACCGACATCGCCCGGTGAGAGGTGCTGGGCGGCGATACCGGAGCCGATCACTACGGCGGCGAGGAGGGCGCTCCCGAGCAGCTCGGCGAGAAGGCGGCGCCAGAGGGCGACGTGGTTCACTCAGATCGTCCCCTCTCGCCTCCGACCTCGCTCAGCAGCACCGGGCGACGGCCACCCGCCCGGCGGCTGTCTCGGCAGCTTCGGTCCCACAGCAGCTCCCGTCGCCGTCGATGCCCGTCTCGACGGGCGCATCGGCAAGAACCGTGTAGACCTCCCATGGGGCGCCGTCGGGGTCGTTGACCCACACCTTGTCCTGGACGGCATAGCAGCAGGTCGTCTCCTCCTCGACCGTGGCGACGAGCCCTTCCTCCCGCAGCCGGCTCGCCGCCGCCGCCACCTCGTCGCTCGAGAACACCTCGACGCCGAGATGGTTGAGGGCACCGTGCACACCTGCGACGCGAGCATCGGCCTTCTCGATGAGCACGAGCTTGAGCGGAGGCTCCGCGACGGCGAAGTTGGCGTAGCCCGGCCGCAGCTTGGCCGGTTCGGTGCCGAAGAGCTTCGAGTAGAACTCGATGGCGTCGTCGAGATTCGAGACGTTCAAGGCGAGCTGCAGGCGGGACAATTTTGGCACCTCCGTAGATTTACGAGTGTCGATAGGAGTATGATGATCGCATCGACGTAAGTCAATAGGAGAATCGCATGTCGGCACAGGTTGCCAAACGAGAGCGGCTCGACCTCGACGATCCCCTCTGTTGCACGCCCCTCACGGAGTCCCCCCTCTCGGCCGCCGACGCCGCGGAGCTGGCACCGGTGCTCGCCGCCCTCGGCGACCCGGTGCGCCTGCGCCTTCTCTCGCTCGTCGCCGCCCAGGGCGAGGTCTGCAGCTGCAACTTGGAGGAGCCGCTCGGACGGAGCCAACCGACGGTCTCCCATCACACCAGGGTGCTCGCCGAGGCAGGCCTCATCACGGGGGAACGTCGCGGTAAGTGGATGTGGTGGACCATCGTCCCCGAGCGGCTCGCCCTCCTCAGGCGGCTGCTGGGCGGGAGCGAAGGACGCAGGAGATGAGAGCGATCGACCAGGAAGCTCAGCGTGAGGCGACCCGGCGCCGGTACGCCGAGGCCGCCCGTGACGCCAGCGAGGGCCGGGCTGCCTGCGACTGCGGCACCGAGAGCTGTGTGCACGTCGAAGGATCGAGCGGATGGGCAAAAGCCCTCTACAGCGAGGACGTCGTTGAGGAGCTGCCCGAGAAGGCCGTCCTCGCCAGCCTCGGATGTGGCAACCCGATTGCCGTCGCCGACCTGCACGAAGGAGAGTCCGTGCTCGACCTCGGCTCGGGCGGTGGCATCGACGTCATCATCTCTGCTCGGCGTGTGGGTGAGACCGGCCACGTGTACGGCCTCGACATGACCGACGAGATGATCGCTTTGGCCGAACGCAACGCGGCCGAAGCCGGCGTAACAAACGTCACCTTCTTGAAGGGCAACATCGAGGACATCCCGCTCCCCGACGCAAGTGTCGACGTCGTCATCTCAAACTGCGTCATCAATCTCTCGGTCGACAAGCCGGCCGTATTCGGGGAGATGGCCCGTGTACTCAGATCAGGCGGGCGAGTTGGCGTGAGCGACATCGTCGCCGAGGACGGGCTTTCGGCGGATGATCGAGACAAGGCAGCCGCCGATGTCGGTTGCACGGCCGGTGCCCTCGAGCGAAGCGAGTACGTCGCCGACCTCGAGGCGGCTGGGTTCTCGGGCGTGAGCGTGGAGTTCACCTACGAGGCTGCAAAGGGCATGCATGGCGCCATCATCAAGGCGCGCAAGGAAGGCTGAGCCGGGCGCCGTGCTTGCTGGTGCCCGGCACTGGGCGGGACTGGCGAGGCGGAACGCCAACGAGATCAACGGTTGTTAGCCGCCACACCTGGGTGTTCGAATCGTGCTGAGCGCGTCCGTGAGGAGGAGAGACAGATGAGCACTCTGATTGTCATCGGCTACCCCGACGAAGCCACAGCCGAGAAGGTCTGGACCGAGCTCGTTGAGCTTGATCACGACTACCTCGTTGACTTGGAGGACGCGGCCATCATCCGCCGCGACAAGAAGGGCAAGCTCCACATCACGACCCCGGCGCATCACGCCGTCGCCTGGGGCACGCTCAGCGGGTTCTTCTGGGGCCTCGTGATCGGGTTGATCTTTCTCTTTCCGATCGCCGCTCTTGTCGGTGTGGCGGGGGGGGCTGATGGGAGCTGCTCTTGGCGCCGCCAACAAGCTCGGTATCGAGGACGACTTCAAGGCCCGAGTCAACGACCTCGTGCGGCCGGGAACCTCCGCCATCCTGGTGGTGATCCGTAAGGTGACCCCCGACAGGTTCGTCGAGGCGCTCGAGCCCTACGGCGGCACCGTCCTTCAAACCTCGCTCACCCATCAGGCCGAGGACGAGCTGATGAAGGCCCTCCACGGGGACAATGAGGCGGCTTCGACCTGGGACGCGAACGAGGCGGTTTGAGCTTCGGGGTGATGTGAGCGCCCCCACAGCCGGAGTCCGAGTTTCTGTTCCGCTAGCGTGACTTCGTGGGCGCCGAGCCCGAGCCGACCAGAGATCCCCCGGTCGCCCAAACAGCGGGAGTTCTGGGTGCTGGTGGGTTATGCCGTTGTCCTCGGCGTGTTTGGCGCCTTCGCCGGACTGGTGTCCCTGGGGGCGATCAAGCTCGGAAGTCGATGGACCACCAAGTTCGATCCAAGCTGGTTCGGCGGGCACTGGTGGTGGGTGGCGGTCACCGCCGGCGTGGGCCTCGTCGTTGGCCTGCTGCGTCGGCTGACGCGTCTGCCCGAGGACGTTCCAGGCTTCTTCGAGGACGTCCGAGCTGCCCGCGTCGATCCCCTACTCGTGCCGGGGACCATCGCCGTGTCGGTGTTGTCGCTGATTGGTGGCGCCAGCGTCGGTCCGGAGAAGGTGCTGGCATCCATGGGCGGCGGCGTCGGAAGCTGGATGGCGCAGCGACGAGGGCTGTCCAAAGAGGATTCCGGGGTGAACACTCTCGCCGGCATCGCCGGCATCTTCGGCGGGGTCTTCTCCAGCCCGGTGATCGTGGTGATGCTGATCCTCGAAGTTGCCCGCCCAGGCGGGCACCGGCTCAGCAAGACCCTGGCCACGAATCTCGTTGCGGGAACCATCTCCTTCGGGATCTACTTCGCCATCGCCGGCGCCGTGTTCCTCGGCGCCTACCGGGTGCCGCGGTACACGTTCGAGGACTGGCAGCTGCTCGCCGCGGTCCCCCTTGGGCTGTTCGGCGCCCTGGTAGCGGCTTTGGTGGCTACATTCACGACGCTGGTCTCGCGACTGTTCGACCGATTCAGGATGCCGGCCGTCGCGAAATCCGCGCTGGGCGGCATCATGTCCGGCGTCATTGGCGTGGCTCTGCCGCTGACGATGTTCTCGGGCAGCGACCAGCTCGCGGTCGTGCTGAACGATGCGCGCACGCTGGGCCTCGGCCTGTGCATCACGATCCTGATCGCCAAGATGCTCACGTACGCCATCAGCCAGGGCAGTGGATTCGTGGGCGGTCCGATCTTCCCGTCGCTGTTCATCGGCGGAACCGCCGGGGTCGTCGTCCACCAAGCCATTCCTGGTCTTCCGCTGGGACTGGCGTTCAGCTGCCTGCTCACCAGCGTGCTGGGGTCGCTGGCGGCTGCGCCGTTCGCCATGGTGGTGATGGCCGTGTTCCTGACCCGCGTGGGGCCATTGCAGACCTCCCCCATCCTGGTCGCCGTCGTCACCGCTTTCCTCGGCGTGCAAGGCGTGAAATCCTTCCTGGCAAGCCGCCAAGAGCAGCGTTCACGGGGGCGCTCGGCTCCTGGCCCTGCCACACAGTGAAGTTGGCGCCGAGGAGGCACGCCGGGGCGTCCACGATGTCCACCACCGTACGAACAGGGTCAGCGAAGCGGAGGTCCGGTGAGATCGCGGTTCGATGCCGGCTTCACGCGGTAAGGACGGCGGCGGAGGAGCTGACGACGACGTTCCTGCCCAGCCGCTTGGCCGCGAGAAGGCGCTCGTCCGCGGCGCTGAACGTGAGGTGCCAGCCTCTCGACGGTCCGCAGGCGACCCCGACACTCACGGTGACGTGGAGATCCGGCGCCACGGCCGTCCAGTCAAGGCCGGAGACAGCGAGCCGCAACCGCTCGGCGAACCCGGCGACGACAGCGAGGTCGACGCCGGGTAGCACGACCACGAACTCGTCCCCGCCGTAGCGGACGGCGAGCTGCCCGCTTCTCGTCTTGCTGCCGATGAGCTGGCCGATTGCGCGGAGGACGGCGTCGCCGACGTCGTGGCCGAAGGTGTCGTTGATCGCCTTGAACGCATCGATGTCCGCGATGACGCAGGCAATCTCGGGTTCGCTCGCCGTCCTTTCGCGGAGGAAGCGCTCAAGCCCACGCCGGTTGCCAATGCCAGTCAGGGCGTCTTCTTCGGCCGATCGTGCCGCTTCCGAGGCCTGAGCTTGGAGACTCGTGTGGTCCCGCTCCATGTCCACCCGGGCCCAGACCTGTTGCACGAGCTGTCTTGCCTGGCGCTGATGTATCGCCCACATGTGGGCTCCGACTTCTCGGGTGTGCACCAGCGCTTTCCGAAGGTCACCGGTAGCCTCCTCGCAGGCGGCGAGCTCCTCGAGCGCGAGCATCAAATCGTGCTCGTCGTCGCTCGCCTCGATGATCCTCACGTCGCGCACGGCCGCCGCGAGGGCTTCGTCCGTCCGCCCGGCCAGGCGGAGACAGCGGGCTTCGACCCATGCGAGGTCTGCGAAGTGTGTCGCAGGCGTCACGCCGTTGGTCTCCTCCCGAAACCCATCCAGCACCCGCAACGCGTCGTTGACGCGACCCAATTCGCACAGCACCTGGGCGAGCAGCCGGTAGTTGCCGAGCCGGGGGATCGCCACCCCAGTCGCTTCGAGGAGCAATCGTCGTGCCACGGCCTCGGCTCGTTCGAGCCGGTCGGTGTCGATTTCGAGGTGGGACATTCGGTGCTGCTGGGCGCCGAGCAAGAGCGAGTCGGCGATGTTGTACAGCTCGCGGCAGACCTTGTCGCAATCACCGATGCGCTCGGCGGCCGCGAGAGAGAGAGCTCGAACTGCTCAACGGCCTGGTCGTAGTCCAGGTAGTAGTAGCAGAAGATTCCGAGCCGGTTGGTGATCTCCATCCGAAGACGGACATCGTTGATCGCGTCCAGACCCAGGATGCTCTTTGCCGCCAGGTCCGAGGCGAGCGGGACGTTGCCAAGTCGAGAGGCGTGAGCGGCGCCGAGGCTCGCCGCGTCGAGCGCAAGCTCCGTCTCACCGCCCGACTCGAAGAGAGCCATCGCCGCTGCGGCGTCCTCACAGGCCTCGTGGTCGAGCGACTGGAACGATCGGACTCGGGCCCGGCAGATGAGCAGGCGAGCTCGGTCTGCAGGAGCCGTTGCGGACTCGAGCGCCTGCATGATCTCGGGCAGTGATGCCTCGCAAGCCTCCGGGGTCGACGCCAGACGCGTGCGCTCGAGCAACGAGTCGACGATGGCGTCCGCGCGGATACCGCCGTTCACATCGTTATGTATCGGCCGGTTCGGGCGACGGTCTGAGAACACGAGGGTGCGCGGGGCGCCCGTTCCCTCCCGAGCGTCGGGTCGTTGCCTGAGGGCCGGCCCGCAAGGATTAGCCCGAAACGGCTGCCCGGATGCGCTGGGCGAGGGTGACGCTGAAGGAGTTGATGGTGAACTCCTTGCCGGAGCTGTGATGAAGCGCCACGACCGAACCGCGGGTGGCTGGGTTGACGCTCCTGACCCGCACCGCGTCGACGACCCGCAGCTCGTTGGCCGGAAGCAGGCGGGCAAGCTTGGTGTGGGAACCGCGATCGAGGGACTCGAGACCTCCGGCCGTCGCCTTGCCGCGCAGCACGCTGGGCGAGAACAGGCCGATCTGCCCGGGCAGGAGCACGACCAGGATGCGGTGGACGTGGAAGCTCTGGTAGATGACGAGCGGGACGTTCCACATCGCCGGGATCTTCCCGCCTCGCCGCACCGACGTCAGCACGCCCAGCTCGATGCCATGGAGGTTGTACTTCTCGGCGGCAAGGACGAGCAAGCCTTTCGTGCTCCTGGTGTTCATGGTGGCGTCAAGTTACCCGTCGCCACGGGTGAGCTTCCCGCACCCGATCCAGGCCCGTTGTCTCGGAAAGGCCGCCGGAATCATCGGTCATGCCTCGAGCACCTCGGCGGGGAGCCGTCGCCGACTCGAGCCTTCCTCCGAAGGTCCCATCCCCCAGAGAACGGGTGTAGCCGATGTCGTCGAGCGAGCATGTGCCGCAGGAGTCCGTCCCGAGATCGCCTCAGATCGCTCCCGCCAGCGGACGCCTCGCCGTGCTGTGTGTGGGGCTCGGGGCCGTCGGGACGACGCTGATCGCCGGGGTCGAGTCCATCAGGGCGGGCTCCGGTCAGCCGATCGGCTCGCTCTCCCAGCTGGGCACGATCCGCCTCGGCCGCCGCGACGAGCAGCGCGTCGCCCCGATCTCGGAGCTGGTCCCCCTGGCATCGCTCCAGCAGCTCGACTTCTGCGCGTGGGATCCGTTCCCCGACGACGCGTTTGTCGCCGCCAGCCGAGCCGGGGTCCTCGACCAGCCGTCCATCGAGCGGGTCGGGGCCTACCTGCGGACGATCCAACCCCTCCCGGCCGTGTTCGACCCGCTCTATGTCACGCAAGTGCACGCACCCAACACGCGACTCGAGGCCAGTCACCGTGAACAGGTCGAGGCCCTGAGGACCGACATCATGACCTTCATGGAGGCCAAGGGCTCGGCCCGCGGTGTCATGGTCTGGTGCGGTTCGACGGAGGCGCTGCTGCCCGATCACGAGGCGTACCACAGCCTCGAGGCGTTCGAAGCCGCTCTCGACCGCAGCGATCGGGCCATCGCTCCGAGCATGCTCTACGCCTACGCCGCCATCGGGCTCGGCATTCCCTTCGTGAACTGCTCGCCGAACCTGTCCATCGACACGCCGGCGCTCACCCGGTACGCCGCCGAGCACTCGGTCGCCATCGCCGGCAAGGACCTCAAGACCGGTCAGACCATGGTGAAGACGGTGCTGGCACCGATGATCAAGGCACGCCTGCTCGGGCTCTCCGGGTGGTACTCGACGAACATCCTCGGGAACCGGGACGGCGAGGTCCTGCAGGATCCCGACAGCTTCCGGGCCAAAGAGCAGTCGAAGCTCGGCGTGCTGGAGGGCATCATGCAGCCGGAGCTCTATCCCGAGCTCTACGGCGACATCGAGCACCAGGTCTCGATCAACTACTACCCGCCGCGGGGCGACAACAAGGAGGGGTGGGACAACATCGACATCTTCGGATGGCTCGGCTATCCGATGCAGCTCAAGGTCAACTTCCTCTGCCGTGACTCGATCCTGGCGGCCCCGCTCGTCCTCGACCTGCTGCTGTTCACCGACATGGCGCAGCGCGCCGGGATGGGGGGCATCCAGGAGTGGCTGTCCTTCTACTTCAAGTCCCCGCAGTGCGCGCCTGGCGTCTACCCCGAGCACGACCTCTTCATCCAGCTGACGAAGCTCAAGAACACCCTGCGTTTCCTGGCAGGCGAGGAGCCGATCACCCACCTCGGGCTCGAGTACTACGACTACTTCTCCTGAGAGGACGAGCGGCTTGTCCTGAGGTGGCAGGCGGCAGGCTGGCCCGGCTGCGGCGGGCGCCGGCGGCATCGAACGCGATGGGCTCGCGCGCGTCCGGCTCGCGTGGCGCGTTCGGAACGGATTCGTTCACAACCCGACACGTCTCGGCCGGGGTGCTCCGGCTCGGGAGGGTCAACCGAGGGCGAGGATCAACCCGCCATTGCCCGTCGTCACTCCGGCGGCATAGCACTGCTTCGCCGTCGGGCAGGAGATGCCATCGACGGGACCGGTGCCGGAGGGGAGAGTTTGCGCCTTCCACGAGGTGCCGCCGTTCGTCGAGGCGACGATCACCCCGGTGGACGCCGAGCGGCTGGCGCCGGCGGCGTCGCAGCTGCCGGCGGACGAGCAGCTGACGCCGTTCAGCTGGCCGGTGCCGGGCGGCACCGCCACCAACGTCCAGGTCGCACCGCCGTTCGACGTGCGGATGATGACGCCGGGGCCGTTGATGGTGCCGCCCACGGCCTGGCACAGCTTCGTCGTCGGGCAAGCGACGCCATCGAGGAAGGAGCCCATGCCGAGTGTCTTCGGCAGCGTCTGCTTCGTCCAACCGACGCCGTTGCTCGTCCCGATGACGTCAGCGCCACCCACGCCGGAGTCACCCACCGACTCACAATGGGTCGTCGAGGCGCACGCCACCTCCGTGAGCCGTCCGGTGCCGGCCGGCACGCTCTCGGAGCCCCAGGAGGCGCCTCCGTTCGACGTCTTGAGGAGGATGCCGCCCGACAGGCTGCTGGCGAGGCCGACGGCGAAGCACACCTTCGTCGACGGGCAGGCAACTCCGCTGAGGTCGAAGGCGTTGGCCTCCGGTGTGGTCGTCCACTTCACCCCACCGTCGGTCGTCCGGGCGATGACACCGATGCCCGAGGTGGGGCCCGTGTCGCGCGACCCGACGGCGACGCAAGCCTTGGTGCTCGCGCACGACACGGCCTCGTAGTTCCCGCCGACCTCCGGGATCGTCTCGGCCTGCACGGTCCAGGCCGCCCCGGATCGCGTGGTACCGATGGCGACACCCGTGGGATGTGATCCCACGACCTCGCAGTCGGCACCGCTCGCACACGACACGGCCGCGAGGGCACTCACGGCCGTCGCCACGTGCTGCTGCTTCCAGGCAGCGCCGGCATTCGTCGTCCGTGCCAGGAACGTGAAGACGTAGAACGAGATGAACCGGGTTTGGGCGGTCCCGCCGCTCAGGCAGTCGTCGGCGCCCTCACAGGAGATGGCGTCAAAGTTGACGCTCGGCCCGTACGCGGCGTGGAAGCCGTCACTCAGGGCGGGGACGTGCTGGGCCGCCCAGCTCTTGCCGGCGGTCGTCGTGCGCCAGATCCCAGGCTCACTGCCGTTCACCCCCTGCGAGCCCACTGCCTCGCAGTCGCTCGATGTTCCGCACGACACCGCCTCCACGGCGGTAGCGCCCGCGATGGTCGATTCGTGCCAGCTGGCACCGGAGGTCGTCGTGACGGCGATGGCTCCGAGAGAGGTGCTTGCCGCCAGGCACTCGGCCGCTGACGGGCAGGAGATCTCGTCGCCGGCGACGCCCGCCGGCAGAGCCCGCGCGCTCCAGGAGGCGCCGCCGTTGACACTGTGGAGGAAATTGTCGTCGCCGATGACGCCACAGCTGCTCTTGGAGGCCACGACGGGCGAGCAGGCAATCCACTGCGGGGCGAAGCTCGTCGACGGGTCGGTCTTGGTCCAGCCGGCCGCGGCGTTGATCGTGCGCAGTACGGACCCCGAGGAGGCGCCCGAGGTCGTGGTGGCGTTGCAGACCACCGCCGATTGGCAGGCGATGGCGGCCGGCGTGCCATCGGTGAGGGCGGCGTTGAAGGCCGAGGGCAGCGATCGCAGCGTCCACTTGGCGCCGGCATCGGACGTGGAGGCGAGCTCGGGCCTCCCGTTGTCCTCCCCGAGAACGAAACAGACCGAGGCGGTCGGGCACGACATGTCCTCGAACGGGTTCCCTCCGATCCCGCCACCCGTCGAGAGGACTCGGAATGCCGCCGGCATGACGCCGACCTTCCAGGAGGCACCGCCGTTCGTCGTGCCGGCGAACACCGGGGCGCTCATGAGGGCGAAGCAGGCCGCCGTGGTCGGGCACGCCGTGTCGACCACCTGGTCGGAGGCCGGAGAGAAGGCTTTGCTCACGTGCCAGCCCGGCGCCGTCCGAGTGCTTGCTGCGGCGGCGATCGCCTGCATGCCGGCACCGCCGAGCACGAGGGCGGCGACCAGCCCGGAGCGAAGCAGGTGAGTGCTCGGGCGTCGGCGCCTGCGCGTCGTGGGCGCTGAATCTGATGGGCGTCGAGTCATCACGTCCCCCCTCGTGGGCGATGCCTGTGTGATCGGATGGCCCGTCATCTTCGCGCGAGCCGCCGTCGGGTGCCGTCGGCGATCGCTATCGATCCCGTCGAGAGCACGGACGTCGAGACCCTTGCGAGCACCCGGACCTCATGCAACCCTTGGGCCGGTGAGGGAACGGCGGGACCGGACGGTCCGAACGCGACGGTTCCGGCGCGGCCATCGCCGTCTCATCTTCGGCGGCAGTGGCCTGATGGAACCCTTCCGGGCCCTCGCCGGCAACCGGTCTCTCACGGTGCTCGTCTTGGCGTTCGCCGCCCTCTCCATCGCCGAGTGGAGCTACGTGGCGGCACTGGCCGTCGACGCCTTCCGCCGGGACGGTGCCGTCGCCGTCGGCTTGGTGGGCTTCCGGCTCTTCATCGCCGCCATCGGCAGCGTCTTCAACGTCCGCTACGTCGAGCGGCACGCGAGCGGTCGAGGGCTGACCCTCATCGCCTCCAGCCGGGCCGCCCTCGTGGCGATCAGCGCCGTCCTCGCTGCCTCGAATGCGCCCCTCGCCCTCCTGCTGATCCTGCTGGCGATCGATGCCTTCGTCTCGTCCCAGTACCGCCCGGTCCAGTCCGCCCTCATCCCCTCCCTTGCGAGGACCCCGAAGGAGGTGGCGTCGGCAGCTGCGTCCATGAGCACGGTCAAGACCCTGGGGCAGGCGGCGGGGGCGATCGCGGGTGGTTTCTTGCTGGAAGTCGTGGCACCGGACGTCGTCTTCGCCGGGGCGGCGGCCGTCTTCGCCGTCGCCGCCGCCCTCACCGTGCCACTCGCCAACCGGCCGATCCCACTCGCCGGCAGCGGGGCGAGCCGAGGGATCCGCAGCGTGCTCAGGCAGACGTTCGACATCGCCCGGCATCCTCACGTCAGCGGCATCCTGGTCGTCAGCGGGTTGAGGACGTTCGTCCGCGGGATGTGGCTCGCCATCGCCGTCATCGCCTCCCTGCGGCTCCTGCACGCCGGCAGCGCCGGGGTCGGTCTCCTGATGCTGGCGGCCGGCATCGGCGCCCTGGCGGCCGTGCCCATCTCGGCGGGGCTCATCAACCGCTCCCGTCTCGGCACGCCGGCGGCCCTCGCGCTCATCGCCTGCGGCTTCCCGATCGCCCTCATCGCCGGCATTCCCGTCCTCGACGTGGCCTTCGTGCTCGTCGTCGTGTGGGGTATCGGCATGGCGGTGGCCGACGTGACGACACTGTCGCTGCTCTACCGGCTGCTCGACTCCCCGCTGGTCCCGCGGGCGATCGCCGCCATCGAGTCGGCCAAGCTGGCGCTCGAGGGCCTCGGGGCCGTACTGGCTCCGCTCCTCGTCACCGCCTTGGGCATCCGCGGCGCCCTCATCGTCGCCGGCCTGCTCCTGCCCATTGCCGTCGTCAGCGGTTGGCGGACGCTCCACCAGCTGGACACCGCCGCCGGCGAGCGTTCCAGCCTGCTCGCCCTCCTCCACGCCGTTCCCTTCCTGCATCCCCTCGACGTCGCCTCGCTCGAGTCGCTCGCCACGCGCACGATCCCCCTCGCCGTCCCGGCCGGGACCGATGTCATCGTGCAGGGCGACATCGGCGACCGCTTCTTCGTCGTGCGGGACGGTGCCGCTGCCGTGCTCGTCGACGGCTTCGAAGTGGGCTCGGTCGGCCCCGGCGGGCACTTCGGCGAGCGGGCCCTCCTCCGCGACGTGCCGCGCACCGCGACGGTCCGCTCGTTGCAGCCCATGCACCTCTCGTGGGTCTCGCGGGAGGACTTCCTCACCGCGGTGACGGGGCAGTCCGGGGTCGGGGTGACGATGGATCACGCAGCATCGGTGGTCGCCCCCACCGACTGGGACCGGCGGAAACGGGCCGACGTCCTCTCGCGGCTCAGCCTCTTCTCGCACCTCGATTCGAGCGACCTGCGCCATCTCGCCGAACGGAGCGTCGTCGACAGCTGGCCGGTGGGGTCCACGATGATTCGGCAAGGTGACGAGGGCGATCGTTTCTTCGTGCTTCTCGGCGGCAGTGCCCGCGTCGCGGTGGACGGTCGCCAGGTGAGCGAGCTGCTCCCGGGCGACCAGTTCGGCGAGATCGCCCTGTTGCACGGGGTGCCGAGACGGGCCAGCGTGACGACCTCGAGCGCTGCGGTCACCCTCAGCCTCCACTACGACGACTTCGTGCCGGCGGTGCGCTCCCACCTGCTGCTCGGCTGAGGTCGCCTCCCCGGCCGGCGCCGGTCAGTCCACGAGGCCGTTGAGAGCGGCGAAGGGATCCCAGGCGGGGTCGCGGTGCGGCTCGAGCTCGACCCTCGCCGCCACGCTCTCGGCCACCTCGTCCCCGAGGAGCGAGGCGATGAGGGCGACCGCCATGTCCATGCCGGCCGCCACGCCCGAGGAGGTCCACCGGTCCCGGTCCTGCACCCAGCGGGCCTCCGGCACCCACTCGACCCCGGGCCCGTGCTGTGTCACCCAGCCGAAGGCTCGCTTGTTCGACGTCGCCCGGTAGCCGTCGAGGAGCCCGGCGGCGGCGAGAGCGGCGGACCCCGTGCACACCGATGTCACGAGCGCCGCCTGCGACGCCCAGTCGTGCAGCCAGCGCAGGAAGGCTGCGTCGTCGATGAGCGGCCGCTGCCCATCCCGCCCGGCACGAGCACGATGTCGGCGACGGGGGCACCCTCGTAGGCGTGGTCGACGAGCACCTGCGGCCCCTGTGCGCTGCGAACCGGGTCGGTGCCCGGTCCGAGGAGCTCGATCCTGAAGTGCTCCGGCACCATTCCGAAGAGCTCCAGCGGTCCGAACACGTCGAGCAGCTCGAAGCCGTCGAAGAGGACGACGGCGAGCCGGTGGGGGGAGGTCTCGTCGCTCATGGTGGTGCGTCTCCTCACGAAGGGTCGGGGCGGCCGGAAGGCACGCCGGCATCGGCACAAGGCGTAGCAGACGGGCGTCCGCCACGATCAGCCGTCGAGGAAACGACTCACCACCTCGGCGAGAAGCGGGGACTGCAGCACCGTGTAGTGCGTGGTGCCCGGCAGGACGGCGAGCCGGGCGGTCGTGGGGAGCGATCCGTCCCAGCCCGGCTCGACCAGTCCGCCGCCGAGCACGGCGAAGAACTCGGCGGCGCCGGCCGGCGGGATGCTGTCGCAGTCGCCGTAGACGAGCAACGTCGGTGCCGTGATGGCCCTCGCGTCGTCCCGCCAGTCGAACGGGCGCCTCAGCAGCTCACCGGTCTTGTCCATCAGCGTCGGGAAGCTGTCGGGATCGGGGGCGACCCGGCTCCATGCGTCGAAGAGGGGTGACTGCCGCATGAACTCGAAGCCGGCGCTGCTCATCTGGTCGAAGGCCGCCAGCACCTCGGGAAACCACCCGTCACGCCGGCAGGGGATGGAGCCGAGGACGAGTCGTCGCACGAGGGGGCCGTGCTGCACGGCGCAACGGAGGCTGGCATGGGCGCCGAGGGAGAACCCGAAGAGGTCGGCCGGGCCGAGGCCGAGTCCTTCGATGACGCCGCCGATCTGGTCCCCGAAGGCTTCGAAGCTGAACGGCCGGTCGACATCACGGGTGTGACCGTGGCCCTGCAGCTCGAGGGCGACGACCTGACGTCGCTGCGCCCAGGTCTCGAGCAGGCCGCCGAACTCGCTCGTCAGCCCGTAACCCCCGTGCACGAGGACGAGGGGTGGGCCGCCCTCGCCGCGGCTCTCCCAGTACACCTCGACGCCGTCCACGGGGACGTATCCGGCGGCTGGTGGGTGCGGCATCGGGGTTCCTCCTCGGTCGGACGCGGTCGCTCGCACTGGTGAGACTGCCTTGACGATCCGCGATCATCGCGGCCTGTCACCGGCGGCGCCTCGGTTCAGTCGCCGAGGGCCTCCTCGAGCGCCCGCATCTTGGAGTCCATGGCGTCGGTGACGGAGGGGCGGTAGTCGATCTTGACGACGAGGCTGACGCGGCCGGAGTGCTCGGCCATCTTCTCCGTGCAGCGCTTCAGCAGGCCCATGACCTCGTCCCATCCGCCTTCCACGTTCGTGAACATGGCGTTCGTCTCGTTCGGGAGCCCGCTCTCACGGACGAGACGGACGACGTCGGCGACTTCGGCCGCGACGGACTCGCCGGCGCCGATGGGCGTGATGGAAAAGGCGATGAGCATGACCCATCGTCGCGCTCGGCCCCGGCGTGTGCCGCCAGGCGCGCCCTCCGGTCGAGAGGAAGGCGCGCCGGGCGACGACTCGTGGGGCGCGCTCAGCGCGCCGGCTCAGATCTTCCCGGCCGCGTAGGTGTACTCGTGCTCCAGCTTCTGGAGCGGCTTGCCGACGAGCGTGACCGTCTTGCCGGTCGAGCTCGTGAAGACGACCTTCCCGACGGTGCTCACCGTGTAGTAGGCGCGCTGGGCGATGAGGTAGCCGGCTTCCACCGCGTTGGCGATGTGCGACAGCTCGCCGAGCGTGGTGGGCGTCTTCGAGATCGTGGCGGGCAGGTGGTCGACGAGGTAGCGCACGACGACGGCGGCGTGGTCGGACGAGATGATGCCGTCGTAGGCGTTCGGGTACCAGACGCTGTCCGAGATGCCCCGCACGAGCATCCAGGGCACGCCGAGCTGGGCGTTGGCGAAGGCGAAGCCACTGCCCTCGTTCTCCTCGGCATCCGTCTCGTAGAGCATGTTCTGGGCCTCGATGAACGACAGCGGCTCGGTCCAGACGTCCGCCTGGCCGATGACGCCGGCCACGACCTTGTTCGTGATGGTGCCCTTGCGGCTCGAGTCGCCCGTGGCGTCGGCGATCGTCGTCGTGCCGAGCAGGCTGCTTGCTTTGAGCGAGGTGCTCACGAGCTGGTGGGGAGAGGCGTAGGCGCCGACGTACTCCCAGCTCTTCGTCGTCGTGGAAGGTCCGTACCCGTAGGTCTTGGCGTCGCTCGGCGTCGGCAGCGGCGCGCCGTAGCCGTCGGAGACGGCACCGCGCACGTCGGTCGCCTTCGTGACGGGGAGCTCCTCACCGGAGTAGCCGTCCTGGTAGCCGCCCAGGTAGTAGTGGATCGTCGACTTGTCGACGACGAAGCCGCTCACCACCACGTCGCCCACGTGCACGGCGGAGTTCTGGGCGCCGGCGGTTCCCGAGAAGAGGGTGGCGCGGGGGTGGAAGGTCGTGTCGAGGAGATAGGTGGCGAGCTCGGCGGTCTCGTCCACCTCGCCGCTCGCCACGTCCACGACGGCGTGGCCGTCGATCGTCCCGGTCCAGAAACGGTAGCCGTCGATGTCCCGGTGGCCGGTGACGTGCATCTCGGCCAGGATGGGCGCCTGTTCGACGCCGAAGGCGTCGACGATGCCGATGGGCGCAACGCCCGCGGCGGAGCCGGTGTGCAGGCCGGCCCGCCCGGCATCCGACGTGCGGCCGAGGGCGGCGCCGGGCAGGAACAAGGCCCCGACGATGAGACAGCCCAGCACGGGCACGGCGAGCCAGCTTCTCCTGAGGAGCCGTCCGCCAGGACGGGGTCGATCGTTCATGAGTGTCTCCTTGGCCATGAGCGAGGTACGTCGATGTCATGCTCACTCGGTGCCCCTGAGGCCGATAGGGCCGAAAGCCTCTATCGACGACCGGTAGAGGGGGCGGGAATGGGCGGCTGCTCAGGCGCCAGGACGCCGTCGCGACGCTGCCGAGACTTGTGACGTTTGACTCTTCCACCTCGGGCTTCGGAGGCAGAGGCTGTCCCTATGCCGCCTCCGCGCGGCCCCTGGACGGAGGTCATCATGGGCGTCTTCATGCGAGACACCGACGCCTTCTCCTGGTACATGGAGAGGGATCCCATTCTCCGGTCGACGGTCGTCGCTATCGCCTGGCTCGAGCACAGCCCCGAGTGGGCCGAGTTCGCCGAGCGCTTGGACCACGCCACGAGGCAGATACCGGGCTTCCGCCAGCGTGTCCTCGTGCCGCCGGGCCGGCTGTCCACGCCCCGCTGGACCTACGACGACGAGTTCGACCTCACCTGGCACCTCCGCCGCATCGAGGCGCCGCCGCCTCGCGGGCCGGAGACCGTCGTGGAGCTCGCCCGCCAGGCCGCCATGACGGCGTTCGACCGTTCCCGGCCCCTCTGGGAGTTCACGATGATCGAGCACCTCAGAGGGGGCGCTGCCGCCCTCGTCATGAAGGTGCACCACTCGCTCACCGACGGCCTCGGCGGCATGGATTTGGCGCTCCTGCTGTTCGACCTCGAGGAGCGGCCTGACCGCCCGAGCGTTGTGACGGCGGCACCAGAGGGCGAGCACCTGGACACGCCGGCGCTCATCCGGGAGAGCATCGCCTCCTCCGTCAGCCGGGCCTCAGGCCTCGCCGGGTCGCTCGTGTGGGGCGCCCTGCCGTCCGCTCTGCGATTCGCCGGCAAGCCGTTGCGCACGGCCGGTTCGGTCATGGAGACCGCCCGCTCCATCGGGCGGACCGTGGCGCCCGTCCTCGAGACGGCCTCCCCCGTGATGACCGGTCGTGGGCTCGGGCGCCACCTCGACATCGTCGACGTCAAGCTGGCGGACCTCAAGAAGGCAGCCAAGTTCGCCGGCGGCACCGTCAACGACGCCTTCCTGGCGTCGGTCACCGGCGGGCTGCGCCGCTACCACGAGCGGCACGAGGCGCCGGTCGAGTTCCTGCGGGTGACGTTGCCGATCAGCATCCGCCGGCCGGACGACCCAGCGGGCGGCAACCGTATCACCCTCATCCGCTTCCCCGTCCCGGTCTCGGACCCCGACCCGGTGAGTCGCCTGGCGGCCATGGGGCGGGCCTGCCGAGCCGCCCAGGACGAGCGTTCCCTCGAGTACACCAACGGCATCGCCGGCGCCCTCAACTTCCTGCCCCGAGCGGCCGTCGGGTCCATGCTGAAACGGGTCGACTTCCTCGCCAGCGACGTTCCCGGCTACCAGTTCCCCGTCTACCTGGCCGGCGCCCGCGTCGAGCGCTACACGCCCTTCGGGCCGACGACCGGCGCCGCCGTCAACCTGACACTGCTCTCGTACGACGGCACCTGCTCTGTCGGGATCACGCTCGACACGGCCGCCGTCCCGGACTGCGACGTGTTCGTGGAATGCGTCCGGGAGGGTTTCGAGGAGGTGCTCGCACTCGCCGGCGTGCACAGCCCGGTACGGCTCCCTCTGCACGACCGGGTGCGGGCGGCGGCCTGAAGGCTTCGCCATGGAACGCCTCGGCCCCCTCGACGCCTCCTTCCTCTATCTCGAGGACGGCATCACCCACATGCACATCGCCTCGTGCGCCATCTTCGAGGGCCCGGCGCCCGAGTACGAGCGCATCGTCGCTGCCATCGCCCGCAAGCTCCCGCTCGTGCCCCGCTACCGGCAGGTCGTGCGGTTCGTCCCCCTCGAGCTGGGCCGCCCCGTCTGGGTGGACGACCCGCACTTCAACCTCGAGTACCACGTGCGCCACAGCGCCCTGCCCTCCCCGGGCGGGCCGGCCGAGCTTCGCATCCTGATGGGGCGGCTGATGTCGCAGGAGCTCGACCGGCGCCGGCCGCTGTGGGAGGCCTGGGTGCTCGAGGGCCTCGAGCACGGCCGCTGGGCGCTCGTGAGCAAGATCCACCACTGCATGGCGGACGGCATCTCGGGGACGGACCTCCTGGGCGCCCTCCTCGACACGGAGCGACGCAGCACCACCCCACCGGCCGGGGCGTGGCTGCCCGCGGAACCGCCCTCCGACCTGCAGCTCGCCGCCGACGCCGTCTGGAACCTCGCCCGCAGCCCGTACGAGCAGGTGCAGGCCGCCAGGCGACTCCTGCGCACCCCGGCAGCCGCCGTCGGGCAGCTCCGCGACCTGGCCGGCGGGGTAGGCGGCTACGCCAAGCGCTTCCTGCCGACCGAGCCGGGATCCATCTCGGGACGGATCGGGCCGAACCGGAGATGGACCTGGGTGAGCGCCGATCTCGGCCACCTGAAGGCCATCCGCCGCTCTCTCGGCGGCACCGTCAACGACGTCATCCTGGCGGTCGTGGCCGGCGGCTTCCGGGAGCTCCTCAGCTCCCGCGGCGACCCGGTCGACCGGCTCGTCGTGCGGACGCTCGTGCCCGTGTCGGTGCGACGCGACGACGAGCGCGGCAGCTACAACAACCGCGTCTCCGCCGTCTTCGCCGAGCTCCCCGTCGGGATGGAGGATCCGGTGGACCGCCTCGAGTTCGTCGCCCGGCAGATGGAGTCGCTCAAAGGGTCGCACCAGCGCCTGGCGGGCGAGACCGTGGCGGCGCTCGGTGAGCTGACACCGTTCATGGGCATCGCTCTCGGAGAGCGTGCGGCCATGGCCATGCTGCGCCGGGTGCCCCAGCACAGCATCACCACCGTGACGACGAACGTTCCGGGGCCGCAGTTCCCGCTCTACCTCGTGGGGCGGGAGATGCTCGAGTTCCTGCCCTTCGTCCCCATCGCCCACGGTGTCCGCATCGGCGTCGCCATCGCCTCCTACAACGGCCATGTCGCCTTCGGTATCACGGGGGACTACGACACCGCCGCCGACATCGGCGTCCTCGCCGGAGCCATCGCCGACGGTGTCGGGGAGCTGAGCGAGCTGGCGGCCTGAGGGCCGTTTCGGCGGCCCGGCTTACTCCGTGAGCGGCCGGGGCGCCGCCGGGTGCCGGCGCACGATGCGTCGCTGCAGGCGCCAGATCACGAAGGCGAGGGCGGCAAGCAGGATGACGGGGAAGCCCCACCCGAGGGCCACCACGATCGCCCGCAGGGCGACGGCCGTGTTGTGGCCCGCCAGCTTGACGGCACGGACGAGGGCGTTCTCGGAGGCGGCATGGTGAGCCGGCTTGTGCTTGTGAACCGGAAGTGGCGACAGCTGCACGTCCAAGGTGGCATAGGTCGCCCGGTTGACGAGCGAGCTCTCCTCGGCCGTCAACTGCTCGATGTCGCCCTGCACGCCGAAGAGCTGGTTCTGCACCTGCAGGATGGAGGGGATGGAACCGGCTCGTGAGAGGAGGGCACGCAGCGCCGACTCCTCGCTGCGGAGGTTCTCGAGGCTTGCCTGGATGTCGATGCTCTCGCCGGTGACGTCGTCGCCGTTGAGGGATTGCGCCTCCACCTTGCCGAGCGAGTCGACACGGGAGACGAGCGTGGCGAACGCCTCGCTCGGGACGCGGACGACGAGGGAGGCGCCGCCGGTGTCGCCCGCCGAGGTGCTCGACGACGAGGCGACGAAACCACCCATGTCGGTGGCGTCACCCGACACCTCGTCGAAGATCGAGACGACGTGGGACTTCGTGACCCCGAGGGAGATGCTGCCCGTCCGGACGACGAGAGGGGCGACGGGGACGAGGGACTCGCCCACCGTGCCGGCGGCGACGGGGGCGGCCGACGGGCCGGCGGGCGCCCGTGCCAGTGGGGCCATGCTGTGGGACGACGTCGTCGCCGGTGGGGAGCCGGTGGCGACCCCGCCTCGACCCGCCGTCGTGGCGGCGCCGCCGGCGCAGGCGGCGAGCACGAGGCCACCCCCGACGGCGAGCAGGACGGCGGTGGCGGCGGTGCGGTGTCGTGGCTTCATCGGTTGTCCTTCCTTCGGGCTCGATCTCTCGCCCTGTGGAGTGGGACGACAGCGGTGCGCCGAAAGTTCCCTCGCCGTCACTTCGCCTACGCTCGGTCATCTGCCCGGTGGATCCATCCGACGAGACGGCGCTGCTGGCGGCCGCCGCCGGCGGTGACACGGAGGCGCTCGGCGCGTTGCTGGCGGCCCAGTACGACCGCTGCTTCGCCGTCTGCCGGCGGATCCTCTCGCAACGCGACGATGCCCTCGACGCCACGCAGGAGGCGATGATCGCCATCGCCCGCGGTGTCGCCGGCTTCGACGGCCGCAGCTCCTTCTCGACATGGTGCTACCGCGTCGCCACGAACGCCGCCCTCGACGAGCTGCGGAGGCGGCGGCGGCGTCCGGTCCTCCTGCGGGCGGAGCGGGACGGGGCGGCGGGGCAGCCGTACGCCGGTTCCGCCGCCGGCGACCCCGTGGCGGCGCGAGTCACCGACCGGCTGGGCGTCGAGGAGGTGCTCGCCGCCCTGCCCGAGGAACAACGCGTGGCCGTCGTGCTGCGCGACATCGCCGACCTCGACTACGCAGCGATCGCTTCCGTGCTCGGGGTGCCGATCGGGACGGTGCGCTCCCGCATCGCCCGGGGGCGGACGGCCATCGCCAACGCCCTCGGCGCCTGTCGGGCGGCGTCAGTGCCCGGTGGCGTGGTGGCTGCCGCCTCGCGAGAGGGTGGGAACTTCCCGGTGACCGATGACGTCGAAGCGGGTGAGGAACCTTCATGACCGACGATCGCACACCTACTCTGGCGGCCGGCGATCACGCCTCGGCCGAGGAGCTGTCGGCCCTCGTCGACGGGGAGCTCGACGAGCGGCGTGCGCCGGCTGTGCTCGAACACGTCGCCGCCTGCTCGGCGTGCACCGAGGCGCGTGCCCGCCTCGGAGAGGTCCGGCGGCTGCTGCGTGACCTCGATGCCGAGGTACCGGCGGGCGGGCGGGAGGCCGCCGTGGCTGTTGCGCTCGAGGCAGCCCGCCGCGAGGCCACTGCCGACGAACCGGCGCCCATCGTCGCCGTGGCGACGCTGCGGCGTCGTCGCGGCGTGCGCCGGCGGAAGGTGGCGGGCATCGCCGCCGCCGTGATCCTGGCCGCCGGCGTGGCGAGCGGCGTCGGGGTGGCGTTGTCGAGCTCGAACCCTCCGCGGACGTCTGCGACAGGGTCCGTACCGCAGGCGCGGCTCGGCGGGGCGGGGGAGCCCCCGGGTGGCCCGGTCGACGTTCGCACACCGGCCCCCGGTCCTGTCGTGGCGGAGATCAGCCGGGGCGATGTGAGCTCCGTGCAACTCCTGCACCTGGGCCACGGCCAGGACGGGCTCGTCGTGACGCTTCGCCCCGGCCGGGAGGCGGTCGTCGACGCCGTCCGGAGCGGCGAGGTCGTGACCGCGGGTGGGCGCGTGCTCGGTGCCGTGCACGCCCTCGGGCCGCTCCGGATCGAGGTGACCGGGCTCAGTGCTGCCGGCGCCGCCGAGCTGGAGGCGGATTTGGGCGGCTGAGGCTCAGGGCTCCTCGGCCGGCGTGCACGCCTGGCACCGGCCGAGCACGGCGAAATGCCGAGGGTCGATCCGGAAGCCGAAACGCTCCTCGGCGAGGCTCGACAACGTGCGGAACAGCTCCTCCGGTGCTTCGAGGGCGAGGCCGCACCGCTCGCAGACGAGGTGGCCGTGATCGGCGGAGGCGAGGTGGTAGATGGCGGGGCCGTGGCCGAGGTGGGTGTGCACGACGACACCGAGGCGCTCCAGCTCGTCCAGGTTGCGGTAGACGGTGGAGAGGTGGATGTCGGGCGACTGTGCCTGCACGAGGGCGGCGATCTCCTCGGCCGTGCGGTGGTCGGGCGAGGCGAAGAGCGCCTCCAGCAGCTGCCGCCGGGCGGTCGTGACGCGCCCCCGCGGGCCCGCAGCAGCGCCAGCACGTCTTCCACCATCTCGGCCGGAGTCCTGGCAGGCGCCGTCGTCACCGCCGCAAAGCTTACGGCCCGTCGGCGCAGGCCTGGTGCTGCCACACGGGCACCACCGGTGGAGCTACTGCTGGTAGCCCTCCACCGTCTCGGGGGGACGGAGGTGCGCCTCGTCGGGGTTCTCGCCCATCTCGCGGCGTGCACGGCGCTGGCGGAGCAGATCCCACAGCTGGTCGAGGCGGACCTCGAGCTCCTGCAAACGCTGGCGGTCGCTGTCGGTCAGTCCCCGGCCACCGCCCGTCTGGTTCCGCAGCTGGTGCTCTTCCTCGACGAGGTCGTCGATTCGCTTCACGATGTCGTGATCGTCCAACTCACCACCTCCTGCGCACTAGACGCCCGCGGGACTGCATCGTAGGGTGTCGGCGGCGGGAGGGTGCCGCTGAGGCCCCAATCGTTGCCAGCGGGTTCCGGGATCCGGCGCCAACTGGCGCCTCGACTGACGACAGGAAGCCAGAGGCCGGCCATGGCCGCCTACGCCGCCCTCCTGAAGGGCATCAATCTCGGCGGCCACCACCGCGTCGCCATGGCAGAGCTCCGCGACGTCTGCACCGGGCTCGGGCTCGAGAACGTGGCCACCTACGTGCAGAGCGGCAACGTGGTGCTCTCGAGCCCGCGCCGGGACGCCGTCGCACTCGCCGCGGACCTCGAGGTCGCCCTCGCCGGCGCCTTCGGCTTCGACGTCCCGGTGATCGTCCGCTCGGGCGCCCAGCTGCAGGCGGTGGTCGTCCACAACCCGTTCGTCCAAGCGGGCAAGGATGCATCCGAGCTGTCGGTCGGCTTCCTCGCCGGGCGCCCGACGCCCGAAGCCGCCCGCCGGCTGAGGGACGACCCGCTCGCCGCCTCGCCGCCCGACGGCCACGAGTTCGACCTGCGCGACGAGGAGGTGTACCTCTTCCACCCCGGCGGCTACGGCCGGACGAAGCTCACGAACGCCTTCTTCGATCGCCGGCTCGGCACGACCATGACGGTGCGCAACTGGCGCACCGTCCTCGCCCTCGCGGACCTCACCCGGCAGCTGGACACGTGAAAGACGGCCGACCAGCATGCGTCGCCGTACGTCCTTGAGTACGGTGGCGAGGGGCGACGGGCACCTGCCCACGAGTGGCAACTTCCGGATCGGAACGAGGAACCTGTCATGAACCATCTGATGCGAGAGCTCGCTCCCGTGTCCGACGCCGCCTGGCGTCAGATCGAAGGGGAAGCCGAGCGGTCACTGAAGCATTACCTGGCGGCTCGCCGCCTCGTCGACTTCGTCGGCCCACTCGGCTGGAGGCACTCCTCCGTCGACCTCGGGCGCGTGAAGGATCTGAAAGGCGGCGCCCTCGCTCCGGCGGAGGTGGCGCAGCGGAGGGTGCTCCCGCTCATCGAGCTGCGCGTGCCCTTCTCGATGCCACGCTCCGAGCTGGCGGCGGCCGACCGCGGGGCGACCGACCTCGACCTCGACCCGGTCATCGAGGCGAGCCGCGCCGCCGCCCTGGCGGAGGACGGCGCCGTCTTCGCCGGCTTCGCGGCGGGCGACATCGAGGGGATCGGGCCGGCCTCGCCGCATGATCCCGTGGCGATCAGCGACGACTACGGCCACTACCCCGAGCACGTGGCCGCCGCCGTGGCGACGCTGCGTGCGGCGGACGTGGCCGGCCCGTACGCCGTTGCCCTCGGCGCCCGCTGCTTCAAGGGCGTCACCGAGACGACCGAGCACGGCGGCTACCCGGTCTTCCAGCACCTGCACGAGATCCTCGGCGGCCCCATCGTGTGGGCACCTGCCGTCGACGGCGCCATCGTCCTCAGCCGCCGTGGGGGTGACTACGAGCTGACAGTCGGCGAGGACTTCGCCATCGGGTACGCCTCCTCGGACGCCGGCTCGGTCGGGTTGTACGTCGAGGAGACGCTCGCCTTCCGCATCAACGCCCCCGAAGCGGCGGTCCGGCTCGTCTACAGCTGAGCCTCCCGGCGCCTAGTAACCCCCCTGCAGCGCCAACGCCGCCTTCAGCACCGGGAGCAGGACCGGACCGGCGACGCTGGCGCCCGTCGGGTTGAAGACGCCGCTCGTGCACTCGGCCTGCGTGACGGGCACCATGGCGGCGACCGCCACGCTCGGCGTCTCGCCCTGGGCGGCCGGCCCGAGGGCGATGAGCCAGTTGTCGGTGCCGCAGGTGTTGGAGCCAGGCTCCGCCGTCCCCGTCTTGGCGGCGATCGTGGGGCCGCCGTCCGCGTACCAGCCGGCGAAGAGCCCCTGGGCGGTGCCGCCGGGCGTGAGCGTGACCCCCGTCATGAGCTGGCGGACGCGGCCTGCGGTGCTCGCCGAGGTGGCGCGGCGCCAGGCGTGGGGGGTGTAGGTGTACTCCGTTTCGCCGTAGCCGTTCACGGCCCGCTCCAGGACATGGGGCGTCATGATGACGCCGTTGTCGCCGATGGCGCCGGCGACCATGGCCATCTCGAGCACGGTGGCCCCGTCGTCGAACTGGCCGATGGCCGAGTAGCCCGTATAGGGCTCGGAGCCGCCGATGGCCGACGCCGTCGGCAGGAGGGAGGGTGCGGCGTCGGGGAGGTCGATGGGAGGGACGCCCTTGCTGTTGCAGTAGCCCGAGGTGGGCAGCCCGATGCAGAAGCCGAAGGCATGCGCCTCCTCGGCGAGGGTGTCGTAGCCGAGCTCGTCACCGATCTGGGCATAGGCGGTGTCGCAGGAGAACGCCAGGATTTGCGGGAGGTGCCCGCCACCGGCGGGGCACACTTCGCCGCCGTAGTTCTCAAGTGGGAGCGAGCCGGGGGAGTGGGGGAACTTGATGGACGAGACGGGCGGGAAGAACTGGTGGGCGATGCGAGGGTCGTGGTCGTAGACGGCGGAGGTCGTGACGACCTTCATCGTCGAGCCCGGAGGCTCCCGCTCGGAGATGGCGTAGTTGAGGCGAGGGTCGTACCCACCCCGGGCGGCGAGCCGGTTGTACTTCTCGGCGAGCCGGTTCACCGCCGCCGGGTTGTGGACGGCGAAGAGGTTCGGGTCGTAGTTCGGGTACCCGTACATGGCGAGGACGGCGCCCGTGCGGGGGTCGAGGACGACGATGGCCCCGCCGTCCTTGGCGCTCGAGGCGTCGAGCGCTGTCATGGCGGCCGCCTGCACCTTCTCGTCGAGGGTGAGGTAGATGTCGTCGGTCTCATCCCGCTGCCGCAGCACCGACCCGAGCGAGCCGGGCGCCACCGGGTGCTCCGCCAAGTAGTTGTCGTAATAGGCCTCGAGGCCCGTGTCGGCATCGACGGCGTTGGCGTAGTAGCCCGTGATGGCGGAGAACATGCGGGCGGTGAGCTTCGGGTAGACGCGCAGGTACTTGAAGGAGTCGTTCGTGGGCCGGGAGTAGGCGAGGACGACACCGTCGGCCGTGATGATCTCGCCCCGGTCCTCGTCGAACGGCGAGGGAACCGTCGTGGTCGTCTGGAAGAACGGGTTGGAGCGGACAGTGCCCGACTCCCGAACCTGCAGGTTGTTCATCTGGAGGAAGAGGAGCACGAAGCACAGCAAGAGCACCGTCCCGACCCACGCCACCCTTCGATCGATCGACGACACTCATCCACCTCGCCTGCGCCTGCCCGGCCTGGAAAGGGGCCGGCGTCAGCGTCGGCCGGTCCCGTTGTGCGGCCCCAGTGTTCCATGCCGGCCCACCGCGCCCGCGTCATCAGTCGTCGAGCGACGGCGTCGCCGTGACCGGGGTTGCGGCACCCCGTCTGCAAGAATTGCGGTGTGAGCGGCCGCGATCAGGCCAAGCGGGCTCGGGCCGGCCCGAGCGAGCACGACCGGGCACGCGCCCTGTCGGTCGTGCGGCGTTGCGGGGCCGACGGATTGCTCAGCTCGGGCGAGACGGACGACGCCGTCGAACAGATCTTCCGGGCGCGTACGCTCGGCGAGCTCGACGCCGTGCTGAGCCGGCTGCCGCAGAGCCCTCACATCGCGGCCGAGACGATCCTCTCGCACGGCATCGTCCCGCCGGTGTCGAAGGCGCCGGCGCCCTGGTGGCGCGGCATGCTGCTCTGGTCCGTCGGCGGCAATATCCTCTGGCTCGTCGTCTGGCTGATCACCGGGGGAGCCGTCGTCTGGCTGTTCGGCGGGGTGATCTTGAGTCTCATCGCCTTCACGTTCCGTTTCGTCCTCGGCCACCGGCGCCAGGTGCGGCCGGCGCCGAGCCGGCGGGGGCGAGCCTCCTAGGCGTTCTGCCGGACTGGGTGGGACCGCCGGGCTCAGTGGCCCTCGCGAACCACGAGGACCGGGCAATGGGCGTGGTGGACGCACTGGGTCGACACGGATCCCATCACGAGCCCCATGAAGCCACCCAGCCCGCGAGTGCCGACGACGAGCAGCGTGGCCGCCTTGCTGGCGTCGATGAGGACCGACGCCGGGCTGCCGGGCACGGCGATCCACTCGACGTCGAGGCCCTCCGTCGCAGGCCCTGTGCTGGCGACTCGCTGCAGGAGCTCTTTCGCCTCCGCCTCGAGATGGGCGTACAGCTCCTCGCCCGTCGAGCCGGTGAGCGCCTCCACGACCGGGTAGGCGTAGGTGACGTGCAGCCGGGAGCCTCGGAGCCGGGCCTCTTCGGCGGCCACCTCGAGGGCCGCCTTGGCTCCGGGGGACCCGTCCACGCCGACGACGACGAGCGGCGATGTCGGCGGGGTGGGTGCGTCCGTCATGGGTGCTCTCCTTCCGGCCGGCCGGTGAATGGGCCAGAGCTCCATTCCAGCATGTGCAAGGCACCTGGCGCTGGGGCGCCGCCGTGTTGCGGCCGGCCGGCCTCGGTGCGCCCGTCGGCGACCGGCGTAGTGTCGGGAGATGCCCGCCACCCCCCGGATCGAGCACGTATGAAGGCGCTCGTCTTCGACCACCACCTCGGTCGTGAGGCGATCGCCAAGATCGCCGGGACGGTGGACAAGCGGGGTTATGTCTCGAGGTTCGCCCCCGCCCACCTGGCCGACATCGAAGAGCCGACGATCCCGGGGCCGGGCTGGGTCACCTGCGACACGATCGTGAGCGGCCTGTGCGGTTCCGACGCCAAGCAGATCCTCCTCAACGGCTCGCTCGACAACCCCTTGACGGCGCTGCTGACGTTCCCGCACGTCCTCGGGCACGAGGCCGTCGCCCGGAGGACCGACACGGGCGAGCGCGTCGTGCTCAACCCCTGGCTGTCCTGCGGCCCTCGCGGCATGGAGCCGCCCTGCCCGGCCTGCCGGGAGGGCCGCTACCCCTGGTGCCGGAATTTCACGCACGGCGCCGTCCCGCCGGCGCTCCACATCGGCAACTGCGCCGGCGCCTCCGGTGCCCACGCCGAACGCTTCTCCGCCCACGAGGGCCAGCTCTTCCCCGTCCCGGCCGACGTGCCCGACGAGGTCGCCGTGCTGGCCGACCCGACGAGCGTGTCGCTGCGCACGATCCTCCTCCATCCCCCCACGCAGGGACGCCCGGCCCTCGTCTACGGTTCGGGCACCCTGGCCTTCGCCGCCGTGGCGCTCCTACGCCACCTCTACCCCGACACCGAGGTCTGGGCGGTGACGAGAGGCGGCCCGCGGGCGGAGATGGCGAGGCGGATGGGGGCGCACGCCGTCCTGCCCTCGGCGCCCGACGAGCTCGTGGCGGCGGTGGCCGACCGCCTCGGAGCGCCGACTCTCGTGCCCTGGAGCGGTCACGAATGGCTGCAGGACGGGCCGTCCGTCGTCTACGACACGATCGGATCCATCGAGACGGTCGAGACCTCCCTCCGCCTCCTCGAAACGGGCGGCACCCTCGTCGTGAGCGGCGTGGAGCCGCCCGGCCGTTTCGAGTGGACGCCCTTGTACTTCAAGGAGCTGCGCGTGATCGGCTCCAACGCCTTCGGGATCGAGGAGGTACGGGGCGTCCGCAAGCACGCCTTCGAGCACTACTTCGACTGGGTGGCCGAAGGCCTCGATCTCAGCGCGCTCATCACGCACCATTTCCGGCTCGACGACTGGCGCCAGGCCGTGCTCACCGCTTCGGAGGCACGCACGACGGGGGCGATCAAGGTGTTGTTGCGGCCCTGAGGACGGCGGCTCAACGCGATGTCAGTTGCCCTGACACGTCCTGCGCCTTACGTCGCCGGCCGGCGGAGGTTGAAGCGGAGCGCCGACCAGTCGGCATCGACGGCGCACACCTTGAAGTCCACGAGGCCGTTGGCGATGGCGGCCGTGCGCACGACCTCGTCGGAGAGGTCGGAGGCGAGCGGCGACGAGCGTTTCGGCCAGGCGATCCAGAGGCCGCTGCCGGACGCCCGTGGGGCCATGGCGCCGATGCGGCGCTCCAGCTCGGCAGCGGTCCGGACGAACCAGACGGTGAGGTCGGCGGCGCCACGGGCGGAGCGCCGGACCCTCACCCCGCCGGGTACGGGACCGATCTCGAAACGCACTGGAGCCCCCACGAGCGCCACCTCCCACCCCTCCCGCAGGCCGAGCTTGCGGGCGAGCGGGGTCACGGCGGCACTCTCGGCCATGGCGCATCATGGCACGGGCGTCCCGAGCGGTCGCCTGATCCCCGCTCGCCTGATCCCGCTCGCCTCCCCGTGACCTCTAGGATCAGGCCAACCCATGAGACACCTGTCTGTTCCCCCTCGCGCCCGTCCGGCCGCTGTCGCCCGCCGCGGTGCCCTCGCCGCCCTTCTCGTTGCCGCCGCCTGCGCGCTCCTGCTGTCGGCGTGTAGCAGCACGTCGCCGCAGGCGGCCTCCACGAGCTCGACGACGGTGGCGCCCTCCACCTCGACGACGGTGCCCGCCAGCACGTCCCCCAAGCACCAGGGCTCCACGACCACCACGACCACGACGGCGCTGCTCGGGGGCTCCGGCCCGACGACGACCCTGCAACAGGAGCCGGCCCGTTCCTGCTCGACGCCGCCTCTGCGGCGCCCCGCCCGCGGCCTCGTCGTCGGGCGGGTGACCGCCGTCGGTGACTCCGTCATGATCGACCTCGAGCCGTCTCTCTCGACCGACGTGAAGCGCATCAGCTTCGACGCCATCGTCGGCCAGCAGTGGTACACGGGGATCTCCGATGTGCAGCAGCTCCGCTCCGAGGGGCAGCTCGGATCCATCGTGATCATCGAGCTCGGCACGAACGGCCCCATCACGACGCAGCTCTTCGCCCAGATGATGCAAGCCCTCCGGGGCGTCTCCCGCGTCGTCTTCGTGACGAACTACGTGCCGGACTCCTACGAGACCTCCAACAACGCCATCATCGAGCAGGGCGTCTCGCACTACGACAACGCCGCCGTGGCGAACTGGTTCGCACTCGCCTCCGCCAATCCGGGTTGGCTCTGCCCCGATGGCTACCACCTGTCCTGCGGAGGCCCGGGGGCCGCCGCCATGGCCGCCCTCATCACCCGTTGCGTCTGAGGCGTCGCCCCGCTGGCGACGTCCCGGGGGCATGCACGAGACTGGGCGATGAAGCGCTCGGGAGGACCCGGAGTCCGACGACGGAGAGGATCGCCTGATGGAGCTGCATGAAGCCCTCTACACGACCCGCGCCATGCGGAGGGTGAAGTCCGATCCCGTGCCCCTCGACGCCCAGGCGAGGGCGAAGGGGCGATGACGACCCTGCGGGCGGTTCTCGCCGCCGAGCCGGAAGGGGAGCCGGGACGCCTCGCCACCATCGAGGAGGTGGACCTGCCCGAGGGCGACGTCACGGTGCGCGTGCGATGGTCGAGCTTGAACTACAAGGACGGGCTCGCCGTGACGGGGAAGGGGCGCGTCGTGCGCTCGTTCCCCATGGTCTGCGGTGTCGACCTCGCCGGCACGGTCGAGGCGTCCGAGTCGCCGGAGTTCTCAGCGGGCGACGAGGTGATCGTGACGGGCTTCGGTCTCGGTGAGGAGCGCTTCGGCGGCTACGCCGAGCTGGCCCGCGTGCGCTCGGAGTGGCTCGTTCGGCTCCCCGACGACATGGACGCCCGGCGGGCCATGGCGATCGGGACGGCGGGGCTCACGTCCATGCTCTGCGTCATGGCACTCGAGCACGAGGGCCTCACTCCGGAGAGCGCCGCCGGGGCGCCCGTCGTCGTGACGGGGGCAGCCGGCGGTGTCGGCAGCGTGGCTGTCGCCCTCCTCGCCGGCGCCGGCTACGAGGTGGCGGCCGTGAGCGGCCGGCCGGAGCAGGAGCGCTACCTGCGCGCCCTCGGCGCCACGAGCGTGCTCCCGAGGGCGGAGCTGGCGGAGGCACCGCCCCGGCCCCTCGACAAGGAGCGCTGGGCCGGCGGCGTCGACGCCGTGGGCGGGACGACGCTCGCCACCGTCATCCGCCAGACGCGCTACGGGGGATGTGTGGCCGCGTGCGGTCTTGCCGGTGGCACCGACCTGCCGACGACGGTGCACCCCTTCATCCTGCGGGGTGTCACGCTCGCTGGCGTCGAGTCCGTTCGCTGCCCGATCGAGCGGCGGCGGCACGCCTGGGGGCGGCTCGCACGCCAGCTGCCGGCGGAGCTGATCGACGAGATGGCCGTCGACGCCACGCTGGAGGACGTCCCGCGGTTGGCGGAGGAGATCCTCGCCGGGAAGACGCGGGGCCGCGTCGTCGTCGCCGTGGCGCCGTAGGTCCCAGCCGCCGGTCAGCTCCCGGCGGGCGTCGCCTCGCCGACGATGCGATAGAGCAGGCGCCCGGCGGACTCCGAGCACTCGGCCTCGCCTCGCAGGCGCAGGTACTCGAGATGGGCGTAGGTCTCGCTCTCGGCCATCATCCCCCAGACGGCGGGACGGAAGAGGTGCTGGCTGAAGTCGACGACCGTGGCCGGGCCGAGCTCCTCGCCGATCCGACGCAGGTGGGCGAGGCGATCGTCGTGATGCCCGACGATGTCGTCGATGCGGCCTTGCAGGTCCGCGAAGGGATGCCCGTGGGCGGGCAGGACGGTGGTGATGTCGCCGAGGCGGCGGAGGCTCTCGAGGCTCTCGAGGTAGGTGCCGAGGGGGTCGGAGAGCGTGGAGAGGCCGGCCACGTGTGGGGTGATCGTCGGCAGCACGTGGTCGCCGGACACGAGGAGGCCGGCTTCGGGGTCGAAGAGGCAGACATGGTCGCCCGTGTGGCCCGGTGTGTGCAGCACCTCCCAGTCGCGGCCGGCCAGGCGGACCTGTTCACCGGCGCTCACGGTTCCGCTCGGGACGGGAGGGCGGGCATAGGCGAGGAGGTGCCAGCGCCCGAGCCGCGCCGTCCAGAGGTGGCGGCGCAGGTGGGGGATGGGACTGCCGCCCCACGGAGTCTCGAAGCTGCGCCCCGGGCGGCTCCCGCTGAACCAGGTGCGGAAGCTCCGCTCCGTGACGAGCCGTGCCCCCGCCTCCTCGGCGAGGCGCCCGGCGCCGCCGAAATGGTCAGGGTGCGAGTGCGTGACGAAGACGGTGTGGACATCGCCTACGGCGAGACCGGCCGCCGCCAGGCGGGCGACGAGGGCTCGCCAGTTGTCACGGCCGGGGAGCCCGGCATCGACGATGGCGGCCCCCTTGTCGTCGAGGAGGGCGTAGCAATTCACATGGCCGAGGCCTGTGAAGGCAATGGGGAGCTGCAGGCGCAGGACGCCCGGGCCGACCTCGTGCACCTCGGAGGAGGCGGGTAGCTGCTCCTGCTTCGGTGGCCGCGTCCCGCCGGCGGGATCGAAGGCCGCCGTCACACCGGCGGGTCGGAGCCGGCGTCGGCCGGGGTGGAGGTGGCGGCCGGCTCCGTGCCGGCGACATCGCAAAGAAACCGCCCCTTGTAGTACTCGAGCTCCGCCACACTCTCACGGATGTCGTCCATGGCTCGATGGGCCGTCTGCTTGTGGGGGCGAGCGGCGTACAGCTCGGGGCGCCACCGGCGGCACAGCTCCTTCACCGTTGACACGTCGATCGTGCGGTAGTGGAAGAACGCCTCGAGCTCGGGTGCGTAGACCTGCAGGAAGCGGCGGTCCATGGCGATGGAGTTGCCGCACAAGGGGACGACGCCCGGCTCGATCAGCTGGGAGCGGAGGAAGGCGAGCGTGTCGGCGACGGCCTGCTGCACGGTCACCGTCGAGCGCGAGATCTGCTCGAGGAGCCCGGAGGTCGTGTGCATGTTGCGCACGACGTCCTCCATGGCGTCGAGCTGCTCGGCGCTCGCCCCGATGACGAGGTCGGGTCCCTCGGCGACGATGTGCAGGACGTCGTCGGTGACGAGGGTGGCCATCTCCACGATGACGTGACGCTCCGGGTCGAGGCCGGTCATCTCGAAATCCATCCAGACGAGCACGCTCCGGGATCGTAACTGGCGCTCCGCTACCCTCGAACCGTGATCGACATCCGGGTCCTGCGACTCGACGCCGAGTTGCCCCTCCCCGAGCGCGCCAAGGCGGGCGACGCCGGGCTCGACCTGGTGGCGCGTGGCGACGTCACGTTGAGTCCCGGCGGCGGCCGCGCCCTCGTGCCGACAGGGATCGCCCTCGAGCTGCCCGAGGGCTGCGCCGGCCTCGTGCTGCCCCGCAGCGGGCTCGCCCTCTCCCACGGCGTGACGATCCTCAACTCGCCTGGCCTCATCGACCCGGGCTACCGTGGCGAGGTCGGAGTCATCCTCGTGAACCACGATCCGGCCAGCCCCTACGAGGTGCACCGTGGTGACCGCATCGCCCAGCTGCTCATCGTGAGCGCCGAGGCCGCCCGGCTCGTCAGCGTCGGCACTCTTGCCGGCAGCGAGCGGGGCGAGGGAGGCTTCGGGCACACTGGCCGGTGAGCTGACAGTCGACTGCCATCGGGCTGGGACGAGGAATCGGCCGGAGAGATATCGGCCGGAGCGGAAGAGAGGAGGCCGGGATGCAACGACTGAGCGGGCTCGACGCACTCTTCCTCTCTCTCGAGACGACGAGCTCGCACATGCACGTGACCGGCGTCTACCTGCTCGAGCCGGGCCCGGGCGGGCTCTCCTTCGACTCCGTGCGGGAGCGGGTGCGCAGCCGCCTGCCCCTGGCGGCGCCCTTCCGGCGGCGCCTCGTCGAAGTGCCGTTCCGGTTGGGGCATCCGATGTGGGTGGAGGATGCGGGTTTTGATCTGGACTTCCACTTGAGGCGGGCGTCCCTGCCGAGCCCCGGCGGCATGGACGAGCTGGCAGATTTCGTCGCCCAGGTGAACGGGCAGCCGCTCGACCGGGGGCGGCCGCTCTGGGAGATGTACGTCGTGGAGGGGCTCGAGGGCGGTCGCTACGCCCTCGTCGGGAAGATGCACCACGCCGCCATCGACGGGGTCTCCGGCTCCGAGATCATGGCGAGCCTCCTCGACATCGAACCGGAGCCCGCCGAGCAGCTCGCCGTGGACACCTGGAGGCCGGACGACACGCCGAACGAGGTGGATCTGTTGGCACTCGCACTGGCGTCAGCCGTCCTGCACCCGGTGCGGGCCGCCCGCACCGCCAAGCGCGCCATCGACACCGTTGTCCAGGTCGCCGATTACAACCGGCAGGAGGGGACGACCCCGCCCCCGTCGCCCTTCAGCGCCCCGAAGACGTCGCTCAACGCCGCCATCACGCCTCACCGCCGCGTCAGCTTCGGGGCTCACCCGCTCGACGACCTGAAGACGGTGAAGAACCACTTCTCCTGCACGGTGAACGACGTCGTGCTGGCCGTGTGCGCCGGGGCGCTCCGGCGCTACCTGCTCGCCCACGACGACCTCCCTGAGGATCCGCTCGTCGCCATGGTGCCGATGTCGGTGCGCAGCACCGACGGGTCGGATGCCTTCGGCAACCGCGTCACCGGCATGCTGACCTCCCTCGCCACCGAGCTCGAGTCGCCGGCGGCGCGGCTGGCGGCGATCGCCGAGTGCATGCGCCGTGCCAAGGCGCAGGAGGAGCTCATCGGGGCGAAGACGCTCTCGGACTGGGCGGAGTTCGCCTTCCCGGCCCTCATGGGACGGGCTGCCAGGCTGACGGCGTCCATGCGCGTCTTCGACCGGCTGCGCCCGATCTACAACGTCACGGTGTCGAATGTCCCGGGGCCGCCCTTCCCCCTCTTCCTCGCCGGCGCCCGCATGGTGGGCATGTACCCCGTCGGGCCCGTGACGGAGGGCATCGGCCTCAACATCACCGTCATGAGCTACTGCGGGATGGTCTACTTCGGCCTCAACGCCTGCCGCGAGACGGTGCCGGACCTGCAGGTGTTCCCGTCGCTCCTGCAGGAGTCGCTCGACGAGCTGGTGTTGGCGACGGGCCACACGGGCCGGCGCCGGCGCCGGGAGGCAGCGCTCGACCCGGCCGGTGCGGTGGGGGCCGGTGCGGTGGGGGCCGGCGCTGTGGGGGCCAGTGCTGTGGGGGCCGCTGCGGTGGGGGCCGGCGGGGTGGAGGGCAGCGTCGGGGAGGCCACCTCCGGGGAGGAACGGGCCGGCGGGGCGCCGGCCGGCTGAGGGCGCCGTAGCATTGACTGTATGGTCAATCAGATACGCGAGGGGGCGAGGGCGCCGCAGCTGAGACCGCCGGGCGAGCGCGTCCCCCTCGACCCGGCGGCGCTCGCCGCCTCCCTGCGACCCTTCCCGGAGGGCCGCATGCTCCCGCGGGGCGCCTACGTCGACGACGCCGTCTTCGCCTGGGAGCAACGGCACTTCTTCGGCGGCGGCTGGATGTGCGTCGGTCGCAGCGACCTCGTGGCCCGTCCCGGCGACCAGCGGGCCGAGTCGGTCGGGCCGGCCGGCGTCTTCCTCGTGCGCGATGCCGGCGGGAGCCTGCGGGTCTTCGCCAACGCCTGCAGGCACCGCAACCACGAGCTGCTCGGCTGCGGTGAGGCGAGCGTGAACCGGCCCATCGTGCTGTGCCCCTATCACGGCTGGTCCTACCGGCTCGACGGGACGCTCCGCAAGGCGCCCGGCTTCGACGACGGCGTCCCGAACTTCGCAGCGGCCGAGAACTCCCTCGTCGAGCTGCCCTCGCGTGAGTGGCGGGGCTGGATCTTCGTGGACGCCTCCGCAACGGCGGGGACCTTCGAGGAGCACATCGCCGGCCTCGACGAGGTCGTCGATGCCTACGAGCCGGAGCGCCTCGTGGCGGCGGCGAGCCACGAGTACGTCGTCTCGGCCAACTGGAAGATCCTCTCGGAGAACTACCAGGAGTGCTACCACTGCCCCGTCATCCACCCGGAGCTGTGCGCCGTCAGCAACCCGCGCAGCGGCGGGAGCTACGACGACCCGGCGCAGGGCGCCTGGGTCGGCGGGTACATGGACCTGCGGGACGGGCACGAGACGATGTCGCTCGACGGGCGATCGGGCTCGCGGCCGCTGCGCGGAGTCGAGGGCTGGCGGCTCGGCGTCGTCGACTACATCGGGGTCTTCCCCAACCTGCTCGTCAGCCTCCACCCCGACTACGTCATGACACATCTGCTGACGCCACTGGCCCCTGACCGGACGCGGGTCCGCTGCGAGTGGATGTTCGCGCCAGAGGAGGTGGCACGGGAGGGCTTCGACCCGTCCTACGCCGTGGCGTTCTGGGACGTCACGAACCGGCAGGACTGGGCCGCCTGCGAGTCCGTGCAGCGCGGCCTCTCGAGCCCGCATGCCATCCCAGGCCTCGTCTCGCCCGCCGAGGAGACGGTCCACCGCTTCGTCACGATGGTGGCGCGCGGCTACGAGCTCCGGCCGGTGCGGGGGGCCGCGCTCACGGCCCCGGGCTAGTCAAGCCAGGGCGCGGACGCCCCGGCGGCCCAGCTGCTGGGCGACGATGGCCCGCTGCACCTCGCTCGTGCCCTCCCAGATGCGCTCGACGCGGAGCTCACGGAAGAAGCGCTCCGCCACGTTCTCCCGCATGTAGCCGCGGCCGCCGAAGATCTGGACGGCACGGTCGGCCACGCGGCCGGCCATCTCGGAGGCGTAGAGCTTCACCATGGAGGCTTGGGCGTGCTGCACCTTCACGTCGCGGCCCTCGTCGATGCCCCGGGCCATCTCGTAGACGATGGCGCGGGCGGCGAAGAGCTCCGTGACGCTGTCGGCGAGCATGGCGGCGACGAGCTGGTGCTCGATGATGGGCTTGCCGTAGACGACGCGCTCGGTGGCGAAGGCCGTCGCCTCCTCGACGAGGCGCTCGGCGGCACCGAGGCAGCGGGCTGCCACCATCATCCGCTCGAAGCGAAACCACTCGTACGAGTACGACATCCCACCTCCCTCCTCCCCCACGCGGTGGGACTCGGGGACGCGGACGCCGTCGAAGGCGACGACGGGGTGGTGGTGGCCGATGTTGTGCGAGTAGGCGGGCGTTCGCACGACGCTGAGGCCCGGGGAGGGGATGTCGACGACGAACATGGCGTGCTCGCCGACATGGGGGCCGTTCGTCAGCTTGCCCTGGAAGAAGGCGTAGGTCGCCTCGTTGTAGGAGGTCACGTGCCACTTGACGCCGTCGAGGACGTAGTCGTCGCCCTCCCGGCGAGCCGTCGCCTTGATGGCGTCGACGTCGGAATCCGGCACCCTCTTCCGTGATGGCGTAGCACTCGGAGGCCTCCCCCAGCACCGTCGGGCGGAGCCAGCGCTCCACCTGGTACTCGGTGGCGACCTCCGGCCACCACTGCGGCGGCGTGGACACCACCCAGGCGACGGCATTCGTGGCCCGCCCGACCTGCTCCTGCACGAGGACCTGCTGCAGGGCCGTGCAACCGCCGCCGCCGAGCTCCTTCGGCATGTTCGTGGCGAGGAGGCCGAGCTCGCGGGCCCGCGCCGTCGCCTTCTCCTTCACTCCGGCGGGGAGCTCGCCGTTGTTCAGCTCCGTCTCGACCTCGTAGGGGATGACCTCGTCGACGAGCGTGCGGGCTCTCGCCTGGATGTCGAGATCCTCGGTGGACAGGCCGTACATGGGTGACCTCCTGGCTGGTCGGATGTCTCAGCGGGCGACGACGAGGGCGTCGAGTGCGAGGGCGCCGTCAGGCCCGCAGCGCAGCGGGTTGACGTCGAGGGCCTCGATGTCGTCGCCCAGCTCGACGGCGAGGTCGGACAATGCCACGACGGCGGCTGCAACGGCCTCGAGGTCGGCGGGCGGGGCGCCCCGTACCCCGTCGAGGAGGCGGCGGGCGGCGAGGCGACCGAGGAGACGGTGGGCGGCCTTCGTGTCGAGGGGCGGGAGCCCGAGAGCGCGGTCTGCGAGGATCTCGACGAGGACGCCACCGGAGCCGACGACGACGACGGGACCGAGGAGCGGGTCGCGGACGATGCCGAGGGCGAGCTCCACGCCTGCCGGCGCCGTCGTCATGACGAGTGCCTTCGGCCCGAGGCGGGCGGCCATCTCCTCGTAGGCCGCCGTGACCGCCGCCGCCGAGTCGAGCCCGAGGACGACGCCGCCCACGTCGGACTTGTGGGCGATGGCCGCGTCGTCCGTCTTGAGGACGACCGGCCAACCGAGCGCCCCGGCCGCCTCGGCCGCCTCGGCGGCGCTCCCGACGGCGGTGTGGGCGGGCACGGCGAGGCCGTAGTCGTGAAGGAGTGCGAGCGACGCCGACCCGTCGAGCGGACCGGCGGCGAGGCGCCCCTGCCAGCGCTGCCTGCGTCCGCTGTCGGGCGCCGGCACCGGCACCCGGCCTTCGCCGGTGCGGTCGGCGAGCTCCAGGAGGTGGCGCAGGGCGAGCAGCCCGCTGCGTGTGCCCTCGAGGACGGGGATGCCGGCCCGGCGGAGGCGACGGGCGTTGGATCGGTCGAGGGCACAGGCGAGATTGGTGAGGAGGCAGAGGGGTGACTCGGTGGCGGCGGCGGCATCGACGGCCGCCTGTGAGTAGGCGGAGTCGCCGTCCAGCTCCGGCACGAGGTCGACGGCGAGCACGACGGCATCGACGGCCTCGTCCGCCGCCAGGCTCAGGAGGCAGCCGCCGAAGAGCTCACGGGTGGAGGTGCCCGTCCCCCAGACGTCGAGCGGGTTGGCCGGCTCGAGGCCCGGGTCGAGCAGGTCGGCGAGGCGCTGGCGGGTGGCGGGGGAGATGCGGGCGAAGGGCACGCCGAGGGAGTCGGCGACGTCGACGAGGAGCGCCCGCTCGGCGCCCGAGTCGTGGGCGGCGGCGATGCCGGAGCCGGCGGGCTGCCGGCCGCCCGGCCGGAGGGGGCGGCGGCCGGCGGCGAGCAGCTCGAGGGTGTTGGCCATCTCGTCGAGGTCACGGACACGGAGGAGGCCATGGGCGTCGCAGAGCGCCTCCCACGTGGCGTCGTCGCCGGCGAGGGCACCGGAGTGGGCGGCCACCATCGCCCGTCCGCCCGGTGAGGCGCCGACGGTGAGGATGACGACGGGGACGCCTGCGTCGCGACAGCGGTCGAGGGAGGCCCTGAGCGCCACGGGGTCGCGGAGCGTCTCGAGGAGGAGGGCCACGATCCTCGTCTCCGGGAGGGCGAGGGCGTAGTCGAGGTAGGACGACGTCGTCGTGACGAGCTCCTGGCCGGAGGAGACGGCGAGCGTCCAGCCGAGGCGCCGGTCGGCCCGCAGGAGGGCGGAGAAGGCGGAGCCGGAATGGGTGACGAGGGCGATCGGCCCCGCCTCGAGGGGGTTCGGCTCCAGGTAGCCGATGGCCCGCAAGCCGTGCACGCGGTTGACGAAGCCCATACAACCCCCGCCACACAACTCCATCCCGGCATCCCGCGCCGTCTCGGCGATGCGGCGACGGAGGGAGCCGTCGGCGTCGACGGCACTCCCGTAGATGACGCCGGCGCGGTCGCGGCGCCCTGCCGCCCGCTCGACCTGTTCGGCCAGGGAGGCGTCGCCGACGCAGAAGAGCACGAGGTCGACGGGCCCGGCGATCTCGTCGAGGGAGGCGAGGCACGGCCGGCCCCCGATCTCGTCGTAGCGCGGGTTGACGAGATGGATCTCTGGAGCGCTCGCGCTCTGCTCGAGCTCGCGGAGGACGCGGTCGCCGAAGCTGCCGGGGCGGGCGCTGGCGCCCACGACCGCGACCGAGCGCGCCTCGAGCATGGCCTGGATGCCCGGCCGCTCGTCGGCCGGGGGTGAGTCCGACGGCTGGGCGGCCGCGGGTTGGCCGGTCAGGGGCTCCGTGATCACGAGCGCCGGAGGAGCTGGGCCGCCTTCGTGCGGCGTTCGGCGGCCCGACGGTCGGCGAGGGCGGCCCGGGCGGCCTGCCAGCCCGGGATGCCGCACACTCCGCCGCCGGCGTGCGTCGCCGAGCTGGCGTAGTAGAGCCCCTCCACGGGCGTCCGGTAGTCGGCGAAACCGGGCGCCGGCCGCATGTGGAACAGCTGCTCGAGCGAGAGCTCCCCGTGGAAGATGTTGCCGCCCACGAGCCCGTAGGTCTGCTCCATCTCGTAGGGGCCGACGATGTCCCGGTGCAGTATGGAGCTCTTGAAGTTGGGAGCGAGCTCGTCGTAGAGGTCGACGAGGCGGTCGGCGTAGGCCTCGAGATCCTCGGTATGCGGCTCCGCGCTCCAGTCGGCCGGCACCCATTGGCTGAAGAGCGACATGATGTGGGTGCCTTCGGGAGCGAGGGTGTGGTCGAAGGTCGTCGGGATGACGCTGTCGCTGAAGGGGGCGGCGGCCGGCCGGCCCTCCCGGGCGTCGATGAAGGCCCGCTCGATGAACTCCATGGACGGCGCCATCTCCACCGAGCCGGTGTGGTGCTCCTGGCAGTCTGTGCCCGGATCGGCCGTGAAATTGGGCAACTCGGCGAGGGCGAGATTGATCTTCACGACACCGGAGCGGGTCTTCCAGCGCTCGATGTCGCGTACGAAGTCGTCCGGAAGCTCTCGGTGGTCGATCTGGTCGAGGAAGGCGCGCTTCGGGTGCAGGCTCGTGACGACGAGGTCGGCCTGCAGCTCCTCACCGCCCTCGAGAACGACGCCGCTCACCTTGCCGTTGCGGACGCGGACCTCGACGACCCTGCTGCCGGTGCGCACGGAGGCACCGAAACCTTCGGCGGCCCTGCGGATGGCGTCGGCGACGGCTCCCATGCCGCCTTCGGGGAAGCCCCAGCTCCCGAGATGGCCGTCGCCCACGTCCGAGATGGAGTGGTGGGCCATGACGTAGGCCGTCCCGGGCTCGTAGGGTCCCGCCCACGTGCCGATGACGCCGTTGACGGCGATGGCTGTCTTCACCTGGGGTGACTCGAACCAGTCGTCCAAGAGGTCGGCGATGCTCATCGACATGAGGCGGGTGACCTCGCCGATCGTGCGGACGTCGAGGCCCTTGTGGCGCCAGGCGAGGCGGAGCGTATCGAGGAGGTCGGACGCCTTGCGGGAGCCGAGCTTCGGCGGAACCGTGAGGAGGAGGGGGCCGAGGACGTCGGCCAGCCCACCGAGCCAGGCGTCCCAGCGGACCATGGCGTCGGCGTCCCGTTTCGACCACTTCAGGATCTCGTCGTAGTTGCGCTTGGCATTGTCGGCGAGGAGCTTGATGGAGCCGCCCTCCGGGAAGGCCTGGTAGTAGGGACCCATCGGGTGGACCCTGTAGCCGTGCGACTCGAGCCGGAGGTCGTTGATGATGCCGGGCGGCATCAGGCTCATGACGTATGAGAGGCGGGTGACCTTGAGCTCGGGGGCATCCGGCCACGGGCTCTCCGTCGTGGCGGCGCCGCCCGTCTTGTAGCGGGACTCGAGCACGACGGTGTCGAGGCCGGCGCGGGCGAGGTAGGCAGCCGACACGAGGCCGTTGTGGCCGCCTCCGACCACGATCGCATCGAACTTCGACGTCATCTGGTGCCCTCCGTCGCCTTGTCCCCGGGGTCGGCCTGGCGTGTTTGACTGCCGTTTCCCGCCTTTGACTGATCGTTCAGTCTAGGTACTCTGGTACCGTGGGACAAGCGCCCGGCGAGGGGATCGAGCCGGGTGCACACGTGAAAGGACAGCGGATGACGCCACGCACCGAGGCGCCCCGGAGCCGCAGCCGCGTGAGCGATGCGCCGCTTCCGCCGGACGGCCGGCGCGTCCAGATGCTGCGAGCGGCGCTCGACGTGCTCGTGGAGCGGGGCTTCCCCGACACCCGGATCGCCGACGTGGCCGAGCGGGCCGAGGTGAGCCCGGCGCTCGTCATCTACTACTTCAAGACGAAGGATCGTCTCCTCACCGAGGCCATGCGGTACGCCGAGGACCTCTGGTACGCCGACGGGGCTCGCCGCCTCGCCCAGCTGCCGACGGCGGCCAAGCGGCTCGAGGAGATCGTGGCGATGACCTGCCTCTCGGAGGCGCACGAATTCGAGGAATCCTGGGCCATCTGGCTCGATCTGTGGGCGACAGCCGTGCGCCACCCGGAGGTGCGACGGGTACGGGAGGAGTTCGACGAGCACTGGCGGGAGACCATCCGGGTGATCGTGCGGGAGGGGAAGGAGTCGGGCGAGTTCGCCGACGTCAACGTCGACGACGCCGCTGTGGCCTTGTCGGCCCTGCTCGACGGCTTCGCCATCCAGATCGCCCTGGAGGATCCGGTCGTGGACGAGCGCCGGGCCTTCGAGCTCACGATGCGCTTGGCGGCGGAGCATCTGGGTTTCTCGTGGAGCCCTTCTCGGGTTGGTCGGTCTCGGGCTGCGGGCCGGTGATGCCTCCGGCGACAAAACGTCGCCGGTTGCACCACCCGCCCGCCTCCCGCACTCACCGGGCGCCTGCCCTCAGTCCTTCGGCGACGCGGATGTCCACATCTCGGCTGGTAGCGCCCAGCGCTCGTGGTCGCGCCAGTCGCCGTCGACCATGAGGTAGCGGGGCGAGAAGCCCTCCTGCTCGAACCCGAGCCGGCGCACGAGGGCGAGCGAGGCACCGTTGCCGGGTTGGATGTTGGCCTCCAGGCGGTGGAGGCCGAGCTCGCCGAAGGCCTTGCCGAGGACGCCCCGCATGCCTTCGGTCATGAGGCGGCGCCCGGCATGGCCGGCGAAGGCGCCGTAGCCGAGTGTGGCCGACTGGAAGGACCGGCGCACGATGTTGGCGACGTTCACGTAGCCGATGAGGGCGCCGCAGCTGTCGTGGCGCAGCACGTAGGCGACGAGATCGTCCCGCTGTGCGAGCGCCGGATAGGCCGCGAAGCGCTCATCGGTGTCGGCCGGGTTGATCCACGGGTGGTGCAGGGCGCGGCTCGCCCGGACGGCTTCGACGAAGTCGTCTCGGTCGGACGCCGACAGCTGCTGCACGCTGACGCTCACGCTTGCCAGTATGTGCTGGTTGGCGGTCTGTGGAAAACGGCGTCGGACAGGAGGTGTCGTCGTGGGCAGCTTGGTCGTGGCACTCTCGGTGTCGCTCGACGGCTTCATCGCCGGCCCGAACGACGGAGTGGCGAACCCACTCGGTGACGGGGGCGGGAAGCTCTTCGAGTGGTGGACGGCCGGGAGAGAGGCGATGGGGGGAGACGAGCGGTTTCGCCCGCCGGCTCGCAGCCGGGCTGTCGTCGGCGAGGCGTTCGGGGCGGGAGCGATCATCACGGGTCGCCGTACGTTCGACATCGCCGGGGGATGGGGTGGCCACCATCCCATCGGCGTGCCGTTCTTCGTCGTGACGCACCGGCCCGTCGAGCGTTGGGTCGGCCCGGGGACGGACGGCACGGTCGTGAGCGATGGGATCGAGAGGGCGCTTGCGATGGCGCAGGCCGTGGCGGGGGATCGCCCCATCGGCGTCTGTGGCGCCGACCTCGCCCAGCAGTACCTCGCCGCCGGGTTGCTCGACGGCATCGAGCTGAGCGTCGTGCCCGTGCTGCTCGGCGGCGGGGTGCGCTTGTTCGGCGAGTTGCCGGCGCCTGTGTCCCTCGATTGCTGGCGGGTCGTCGAGTCAGACGGGGTGACGCATCTCAGCTACCGGGTGGTGAAGTAGCGCCGTCCGGCTGCAACCTCGCCGCCTGCAGGGGGTTATCTGCCCGGAGGAGCTCGTACGAGGGCCGCCTCGGGGCGGCGGGCGAGGATCGCCTCGACCGTGTCGCCCGGCGACTGCTCCGACGTGTCGAGCCACAGGCCGATCCTCGGTGTGGCACGGTCGAAGATGGCGCAGAGCTCGTCCACGTCCCAGCCCGTGTAGCCGGTCTTGTCCCGCCCTCGCTCCCGCGCGGCCACGACTTCGGGTCTCGGGTGGAGGACAACGACGTAGAGCGGATGTGCCTCGATCCGGCCGACGACGTCGTCGAGGTCGTGGCCGACGTAGATGTCCTGCAGCACGACCGTGAAGCCGGCTCGCCAGTATTCGCCGGCGGCGTGGGCGGCGAGCCGCCGGCGTAGCTCGAGCTGGCGCCGGCCCTCGTGGCCGATCGGCTGCACGATCGGGTCGCGACCGGACATGATCATCGTCCGGAAGACGTCGCCTCGCAGGTGGACACTGCGGTAGTAGCGCCGTGCGAGAGCTTCGGCGACGGTCGACTTGCCCGCCGCCATCACGCCGGTGATGAGGAAGCATTCGGGCGTCGCCCCGTCGGTCATGCTCTAACTCTCGCACCGGCCGCCCCATGGTGCCGATCCTGGGGGGCTGCTGTCGGACGGGAGTTGGGGCGCGCTCTCGTCCCGCCCCGCCAAGGACCTACGTCAGCGGCGCACCGAGGGCGGCGAGGTCGGGCGGCTGGTCGCCGAAGGTCTCCTCGTGGATCTCCGCCACGCTGACGCCGCCCCCGGGAAGGACCCGCAGTGCGTCGGGCGCCAGGTAGACGTTCACGGCGGAGCCCTGCTGGAAGCTGACCGGCTCGCCATCGTTGTGGACGAGCGCCTGCAGCACGGCGCCGGGAGCGAGGCGGACGATGATCTGCGTCGCCGAGCCGAGGAAGACGACACGCTCGACCATGCCGGGGACCCGGTTGGCCCCCGTGTCCTCGTACGGCTTCAGCTGCACGCGCTCGGGGCGGATGGCGAGCTTGACGCCGCCCGTGGCGTCCACCGTCCCGCACTCGGCGGTGAGCTCGAAGTCGCCGAGCTTGAGCCGGCAGGGCGTGGGGCCGCTGCCGGGCTGCACGACCGTCGCCTCCATGAGGTTGGAGACGCCGAGGAAGTCCGCCACGTAGGCGTCGGACGGCTCCTCGTACACCTCTCGGGGCGAGCCGAGCTGGGCGATGTGGCCGTTCGACATGACGGCGAGGCGATCCGACATCGTGAGCGCCTCCTCCTGGTCGTGCGTCACGTACAGGAACGTGATGCCCACCTGCTCCTGCAGCGACTTCAGCTCGACCTGGAGGGCACGGCGGAGCTTGGCGTCGAGAGCGCCGAGAGGCTCGTCGAGAAGGAGGACGGCCGGCTTCAGCACGAGGGCGCGGGCGAGGGCGACGCGCTGTTGCTGACCGCCCGAGAGCTGGCCGGGCCGCCGGCGCTCGTACCCGTTCAGCTGGACGAGCTCGAGCGCCTCGCCCACGCGCTTGGCGATCTCGGACTTCGCGAGCGACTGGAACTTGAGGCCGAAGGCGACATTGTCGGAGACGTTGAGGAAGGGAAAGAGGGCGTAGCTCTGGAAGACCGTGTTGACGTTGCGCTTGTTCGGGGGGAGGGCGGCGACGTCCTTGCCGTCGAGGAGGATCGAACCGCTTGTGGGCTCCTCGAAACCCGCCACCATCCTCAGTGTCGTCGTCTTCCCACAACCGGACGGTCCGAGGAGGGAGAAGAACTCGCCGGCCTTGATCTCGAGCGAGATGCCGGCTACGGCCGTGACGTCGGCGAACGCCTTTGTGAGGGTGACGAGCTCGACGTGGCCGCCGACACCTGATCCGGATCCATTGGTTGCCACGAAGAAACCCTCCTTACATCCCGGCGATCGTCGTGAGCGCTTCAGCGGTGTTGCCGCGCTCGCCTCGTGTCATGAACCGGTACAGGAAGTAGCCGAGAACGGCGACCACGAGGGAGAACACGAGCATGAGCGTGGCGAGGGCGTTGAGGGCGGGCCCGTTGTTACCGCCGTGCGCCTGCGAGTAGATGTACACCGACATCGTCTGGCTGCCCGGGCCGGAGAGCTGCTCGACGAGGACGAAGTCGTCGATGACGCTCGCGAAGGTGAGCACGGCGCTCGCGAAGATGGCCGGCATCAACATGGGCATGAGGACGTGCCAGATGGCCGAGAAGCGGCTGGCGCCGAGATCGGCGGCCGCTTCCTCGTAGACCTTCCCGATCGTGACCAGTCGGGCGCGCACGATGATGGCCGGCCAGGAGATGTTCCAGACGACGAGGGCGGCGGTTTCGGCCGAGGTGCCGAGATGGATGAACTTGAACAGCTGCAGGAACACGAACATGAGGGCGACGGCGAGGAGGAGCTCCGGCACGACGAAGCTGAAGATCATCACGAGATTGAGACCGTTCGATGTCCGGCCCCGCCAGCGGTCGATCCCGATGGCGAAGCCGATACCGAGCGGGATGGTGATGACGGTGACGAAGAGCCCGAGCTTCAGTGTCTGGACGACGAGGGCATGGAGCGTCGGGTCGTGCAGCACGGATCCGAAGGCCTTCGAGGTGCCCGTGTACCACCGGACCGACAATCCCTGGAAGGAGTCCTGCGACTTCCCCTTGTTGAAGGAGAAGAGCACGGCGACCCCGATGGGGACGATCGACCAGATGAGGTAGAGCCACGTAAAGGCCTCGAGGCCCCACGGGCGCCGCCAGGGTCCGCGGCCGAAGCGGCGCTTCGGCTGGGCGGTGGTTGTGGTGCCCGCCGTCTCGCCGATGAGGGTGGGAACGGCGACCGTGGCCATCAGACGTTCTCCCTCGAGGCTCTCGTCGTGGATCGGACGTAGTAGATCATCGGGATGAGGAGGATCACAAGGAGGCAGACGGAGGCGGCGGCGCCGTCGCCCGCCAGGTTGGCGATACCGAGCTGGCCCTCGATGACGTTGCCGATCATCGTCGTCGAAGGGGTCGCGGACAACAGCTGGTTCGTGAAGTAGTCGCCGATCATCGGCAGCACCGTGATGAACATGCCGGCGAGGATGGTCTGTCGGCTGAGGGGGACCGTCACCCGCCAGAAGGTGCGCCAGCGACCGAGCCCGAGGTCGCGGGAGGCCTCGAGGAGGCGGCCGTCGATGCGGTCGAGGCCGGCGTAGAGCACCACGATGAGGTAGGGGATGTACCCGTAGACGAGGCCGAGGATGACCGTGGCGGGGTGACCGCTCAGCCAGCTCGTCGGGTTGCCCCGGTTCATCAGGTGCAGCCACTCGAGGACGGAGTTCACCCAGCCGTTCGTCTGCAGGAGGTCGATCCAGGCGAGCATCCGCATCATGTAGCTCACCCAGAAGGGTGCGATGAGCAGGACGAGGAAGAGCGTCTTGCGACGGCCGGCATAGCGCGTCACGAAATAGGCGACGGGGTAGGCGATGACGAGCGAGAGGGCCGAGGCGATGGCGGTGTAGACGAGGGTGCGGGCGATGGGGGGCCAGAGGAAGGACGCCTCCCGGAAGAGGTTGGCGAAGTTGGCGCCGCTCCATTGCACCGGGTTCCAGACAGGGATGGGGGACTGGAAGATCGGGTCGAGCGCACCCGCCGCCACGCTGATGACGACGTAGAAGGGCAGCACGAAGAAGACGATGAGCCAGAAGGCGCCCGGGATGGCGAGTGCCGCCCAGAACCACCGCGGTCGCCAGGATTCCCGCCGGTCCCTCTCGTTGCGGGCTCGTACGCGGTCGCGCAGCGGTGGACGGTTGGTCTTGCCGTTGAGGCTCGGACCGCGACCGCTCCCGCCGCCCGGGGGGCCGGCGACAGACGGGGCGGGTGCGGCGACGGCCATCTAGAGCCCTCCCCCGAACTGCATCCAGGCGAGCTCCCAAGCGTCGTTGGCCGCGTTGGGGAGCTGCAGCTCCTCGAATCCCGTGCGGAAGTTCTCCGGCAGCACGACCGTGCTCGTGAGCGCTTCGGGGAGGTACTTGAGGTCGACGAGGCGCTCGGCCGTGACGCCCTCGATCGGCTGCATGTAGCCGTTGAAGCTGATGTTCGTCAGCACGTTCGGCAGATCCAGCATGTAGTTGATGAAGAGGTGCGACAGCACGGGATTGTGGCCCGTCGTGAGGGCGCAGATGAGGTCGTTGGCTACGGGGCCCTTGCCGTCGGGCGGGAACCAGTAGCCGATGACGTCGGCGGAGACGTGCGTCGGCAGGTACTCCCAGGCGGCGGCCATGTCGCCCGACCAGGCGTGGTGGATCCAGGTCTGGCCGGAGGGGATCTCGGTGTAGTCGTTGTTGTCGATGAGGACGTCGACGAGGGAGTTGAGCTCCTGCAGCTGGTCGTAGGAGCGCTTGATCTGGCTGACGTCGGTCGTGTTGAGGTCGTAGATGCCTTCCTTGAGGAGCCCGAGGCAGATGCCCTCGCGGTAGTCGTCGAGGATGGCGACCTTGCCGCGGTACTTCTCGTTCCACGGCATCGCCCAGGCGTTGGCCATCGTGTACGGGTCCTCGTGGACGAGGTCCTTCCGCCAGGCCATGCCGGTCGTGTAGATCGTGTAGGGGACCGTGTACTGCCAGCCGAGGTCGTAGAAGGGATTCAGGAAGTCCGACCAGGCCTGGCGGATGTTCGGGACGTAGGAGTGGTTGAGCGGCCGCAGCAGCTTGCCCTCGACCAGGGGGCCGAGGACGTCGATCGTCGGGAAGAAGACGTCGAAGTCGAGCTCGCCGCTCTGCAGCTTCGAGATGGCTTCGCTCATGGTGTTGAACGTCGTGACCTGGGGCGTCGGCACGCCGTACTTCTTGGCGAAACCGTCGAGGCACGCCTCGTTGATGTAGGCGACCCAGTTGTAGATCTGCAGGGTGCCCTTCTCATAGGGGAGGCCGCTCTTGATCGGCTCGTTGTCGTCGAAGATGGGCCAGCGGACCGGGTTGTTCTTGCGAGGGAGCGGGATGGTGACGTCGGCGTCACCCGGGCGCTGGCAGCCGGCGAGGAGGCCGCCCGCTCCGGCGAGGGCGGCGCCACCGGCCGCCATGCGCATGAAGTCGCGCCGTGACATGCCGGAATCGGCGAAGGAGCCGGTTCGGAGGGCGTTGGTTCGCCGGTTCGTGGGTGTGTTGCCAGCGGGAAGCCCGAGCGCGTTGGCTGATCGGCGTCTCGGCTGTCCCCGTTTCAACCAATTCTCTCTCGGATGCGACGGCATACGAGCCACCTCCCCCCGGTGTGGCCCTTCTCAGGACGCTGTTCGAAGGAGCGAAACTGAACGGCCGATCAAAAAAGTCAAGCACCTCTCCCGTGCCGTCGCAAGGGCGACGCGCTCGGCGCCCCGAGGGACGAGGAATCCTGGGGGAGGGCTGGCGGCCGCGCAGGGCGGGCTGAGCCGCCCTGGCCCGTCGTCGACCGCCAGCTGGTACCCCCCAGGCAGAAAGTCCGGCTGAGCGAGTATCTCAGCCGGCAACGGCTCGGGCGAAGCGCCAGAAGTTCTCCGTGAAGCGGTCGACGTCGGCGTCGTCGTGCTGCACGGAGAAGAGCCATTGCTCGGTCTTGCCCCACGGTGGCAGGAAGACGCCGCCGTTGTGCTGGAACAGCCAGTGGGCGTGGTTGTACCGGTCGTCGACCGTGAGGAAGTCACGGAAGTTGCGGACCGGCGTCGTCGAGAACGTCACGCAGCCCTTCGCCATGACGGCGACGGCGTGGGCCGGGAGCCGGGCTTCGGCGATGGCGGCCTCCAGCTGGGCGGTGGCGCGGCTGTGAAGCTTCGCGACATGCTCGTAGGCCTCGTCCGTGGCGACCTCCTCCAGCATGGCGCGCGTGGCAGCCATCGAGAGGGGGTTGCCGTTGAAGGTCCCGACCATCTCGTAGGTGCCGTCGACAACATTCCCCATCGCCTCCGCCGTGCCGCCGACGGCGCCGACGACGAGCCCGCCGCCGATCGACTTCGCCAGGCAGACAAGGTCGGACGTGATGCCGTAGAGATGGGTTGCACCGCCGGGACCGACCGTGAGCCCGGTCTTCACCTCGTCAAAGGTGAGCATGGCGCCGTGCTCGTGCAGGAGGTCCTTGAGGGCCTGCAGGTAGCCGGGGTCGGGCAGGACGATGCCGATGTTCATCATGATCGGCTCGAGGATCATGCCGGCGACCTGACCCGGGTGCGCCTCGAGGAGCCGCCGCACGCCCTCGATGTCGTTGAAGGGGGCGATGAGGGTGAGGTCGGTGAGCGCCTTCGGGATGCCCGAGCTGGAGGGGACCCCGATGGGGGCATCGGCGGGCCCGATGTCCTCGCCGATCGGGCAGACGGATACCTGCACCGAGTCGTGGTGACCGTGGTAGCAGCCCTCCACCTTGATGATGTAGTCGCGGCCCGTGGCGGCCCGCATGAGGTGGATGGCGTCCATCGTGGACTCCGTGCCCGTGTTCACGAACCGCCAGAGCGGCTGGTGGAAGCGCCGGCCGAGCTCCTCGGCGACGATGACGGCATCTTCCGTCGGCTGAGCGAAGTGCGTGCCGCGGGCGACCTGGCGCCGGACGGCTTCCACGATGGCCGGGTGGGCGTGGCCGGCGAGCCCGGCCCCGTAGCCGCCGTGCATGTCCACGTAGTCGTTGCCGTCGACGTCGTAGATCCGGGACCCCGTCCCGTAGTCGATCCAGACGGTCTGGGGACGGGTGATCTGCCAGCTCGACGTGGCACCACCGGCGAGCGAGCGGAAGGCCCGCTCGGACAGCGCCCGTGATTTGGGCTGCCGGCTGACGAAGATTGCCTCCTGCTCCGCCACCAGGGCGTCGAGGCGCCGGTCGAGGTCGGATGTGAGGGTTTGCACGGGTATCTCTCCGTTCGGCGGCGCCCGGTCTCGGACTGCGCGGCAACCTGACCTGACGCCTTCTTCTATTGACTGAACATTCAGTTTATGCCACGGTGGGTCATATTGGCAAGGGAAGTCTGCCCGCTGTGAGTGGCGCGCGCCTGGGGACGACGAATGCTCGAGAATTTCATTGCAGGCCAGCTCATGGCCGCCAAGACGGACCACTCCGTGCCGCTCCTCAACCCGTGCACGGAAGAGGCGTTCGACGAGGTGCCGGAGTCGGGCCCGGAGGACGTGGCGGCGGCGTGCACCTCGGCGTCGTCCGCCTTCGAGTCGTGGCGGCGGACGACGCCGGCGGAGCGCTCGCGGGCGCTGTACGCGGTCGCCTCGTTGCTCGAGCAGCATGCGGAGGAGCTGTGTGACCTGGAGGTGCGCGACACGGGGAAGCCCCGCCGGCTCATGCTCGGCGACGAGATGCCGGCCATCGCCGACGTCGTCGCCTTCTACGCCGGCGCGTGCCGTCTGCTCGAGGGGTCGTCGGCGGGGGAGTACCTCGCCGGGGTGACGTCGTCCATCCGGCGCGAGCCGGTCGGGGTGTGTGCCCAGGTGACGCCCTGGAACTACCCGTTGATGATGGCCGTGTGGAAGTGGGCGCCGGCGGTGGCGGCCGGCAACACGGTCGTGCTGAAGCCGTCCGAGCTGACGCCGTCGTCGACGTTGCGGATGGCCTCGCTCGCCGCCGAGGTGCTTCCGCCCGGGGTGTTCAACGTCGTGCTCGGGGGCGTGTCGACCGGTGCGCTGCTCGTTGGCGCCCCGGAGGCGGCGATGGTGTCGCTCACGGGGAGCCCGCGGGCCGGTCGCGAGGTGGCGGCCGCCGCCGCCGAGCGCTTGGCCCGGGTGCACCTCGAACTCGGCGGGAACGCGCCCGTCATCGTGTTCGCCGATGCGGACCTGCCCGCCGTGGCGTCGGCTGTCGGCGCCGCCGGCTTCTACAACGCCGGTCAGGACTGCACGGCGGCGACCAGGGTCCTCGTTGAGGAGCGGGTCCACGACGAACTGCTGTCGCTGCTCGTCGAGGCGTCGTCGTCGGCCGTCCCCGGCGACCCGGACGACCCGGCGGCGACCTTCGGGCCGCTCGCCTCGGCGGGTCAGCTCGAGCGGGTCGCCGGCTTCGTGGAGCGGGCGGTCGCCGGCGGTTCGGGCGTGTCCGGCGTGTCCGGCGTGTCCGGCGCCAGGGTCTCGGCGGGCGGGCGACGGCTGCCTCGCCCGGGTTACTTCTACTCGCCGACCGTCGTGAGCGGGGTCAGCCAGAGTGACGCGATCGTGCAGGAGGAGGTGTTCGGGCCGGTCGTGACCGTGCAGCCCTTCTCTTCCGAGCCGGACGCCCTGGCTCTGGCGAACGGGGTGTCGCAGGGTTTGACGTCGAGCGTCTGGACCTCGGACGTGGCCCGGGCCGGTCGGTTCTGCCGTGACCTCGACTTCGGGTCGGTCTCGGTGAACGCGCACGGGTCGACGGCATCGGAGCTGCCGCACGGGGGTGTCGGCTCGAGTGGGTACGGCAAGGACTTGGCGATCTACGGTCTGTTGGACTACACGAGGGTGAAGCACGTCGCTCAGAGCTGGTGAGCTGCCGGGAGACGGGTGTGGTCGCCGCCGTGTCACGCCGAGAAGGAGGGTCAAGTGGCCGAGGTTCACGAGGTTCGGGGTGTGGTGGCTCGCTCGAAGGGCCAGCCGGTGAGCGTGGAGCGAATCCTCGTACCCGACCCCGGTCCGGGTGAGGCGCTCGTCACGGTGCAGGCGTGCGGCGTGTGCCACACCGACCTGCACTACCGGGAGGGTGGGATCAACGACGAGTTCCCGTTTCTCCTCGGGCACGAGGCGGCCGGCGTCGTCTCGGCCGTCGGCCCCGACGTCACGTCGGTGGCGCCCGGCGACTTCGTCATCCTGAACTGGCGGGCCGTATGTGGCCAGTGCCGGTCCTGCCTGCGAGGGCGGCCGTGGTACTGCTTCTCGACTCACAACGCACGCCAGAAGATGACGCTGGCCGACGGGACGGTGCTGTCGCCGGCGCTCGGGATCGGGGCGTTCGCCGAGAAGACGCTCGTGGCGGCGGGGCAGTGCACGAAGGTGGACTCCCGCGCCCGTCCGGAGGCGGCGGGGCTTCTCGGCTGTGGCGTCATGGCCGGTCTCGGTGCCGCCATGCTGACGGGCGAGGTCGGTCGGGGCGACTCCGTGGCCGTGTTCGGGTGCGGTGGTGTCGGGTGTGCGGCCATCGCGGGGGCGGTGCTGGCGGGCGCCACGACCGTGATCGGTGTCGACCTCGACGCTCGCAAGCTCGAGCTGGCGCGGTCGTTCGGTGCGACCGACGTCGTGGACGCCTCGTCCGAGGATGCCGTGGCTCGGGTGCGGGAGCTCACGGGCGGCAACGGCGCCGACGTGTGCATCGAGGCGGTCGGCAACCCGAAGGTGATGGAGCAGGCGTTCTTCGCTCGCGACCTGGCGGGCACGCTGGTGCAGGTGGGGGTGCCGACGCCGGACATGCGGATCGACCTGCCGATGATCGAGTTCTTCGGTCGAGGAGGTCGACTGAAGCCGAGTTGGTACGGCGACTGCCTGCCGTCTCGTGACTTCCCCATGCTCATCTCCTTGTACCTGGAGGGTCGGTTCGACTTGGACCGGTTCGTCTCGGAGACGATCCCGCTCGACGGGGTGGAGGAGGCGTTCCACCGGATGGAGCGTGGCGAGGTGCTCCGATCGGTCGTCGTGCTCGGGTCGTGAGCATCGAACACCTCACGACGTCGGGCACCTTCTCGCTCGACGGTCAGGACTTCGAGGTCGACAACAACGTCTGGATCGTGGGCGGTGGCGACGAGGTTCTCGTCGTCGACGCTCCACACTCGGCCGACGCCATCGCTGCGGCCGTGGCGGGCCGCCGCGTGTCGGCGATCGTGGCCACGCACGGCCACAACGACCACATCAACGCCGCCGTCGCCCTCCGAGAGGCGGTGGGCGCGCCCGTTCTGCTCCACCCGGCGGACCTGCCGTTGTGGCGTGAGGTGTACGGCGAGGTGTCGTCACCCGACGGAGACTTGTCGGACGGGCTGGTGCTGCCCGGCGGCTCCCTTCGTGTCCTGCACACGCCAGGCCACACGCCGGGCGGGTGCTGCTTGTACGACGCCGATGCCGGTGTCCTGTTCTCCGGCGACACTTTGTTCCGCGGCGGCCCTGGTGCGACGGGCCGTAGCTGGTCGGACTTCCCGACGATCATCGAGTCGATCCGCTCCAGACTCCTTGTCCTCCCACCCGAGACTCGGGTGCTCACGGGCCACGGCGACGAGACCCGCATCGGCGACGAGGCTCCGCACCTCGAGGAGTGGATCGCTCGGGGGCACTAGGTAGCGAGTAGCCGTCCGGGGCGGGTCGCTCCGGTGGGCGGCGGAAGTGAGTCGCCGGTTGTCGCGGAGACGGGTCCCGAGATCGGGCCAAGCGGCTGCCCGGTGAGGCGTGAGCGGCGATACTGCGGATATGCGCCATGCCGTCTTCCTCCCGCCGTTCAACGAGCTGTCGGATCCTCATCGGCTCGTCGCCCTCTCGCTAGCCGCCGAGGAGCGGGGCTGGGACGGCTTCTTCCTCTGGGACCATGTGCTACGCCGTCCTGAGCAAGCACTCGACGTCGCCGATCCGTGGATCGCCTTGGCCGCCGTCGCCGTGGCGACGTCCAAGCTCCGGGTCGGGACGATGGTCACCCCGCTGGCGCGCCGGCGCCCCCAGGTGCTCGTGCGACAGGTCGTCACGCTCGACCATCTCTCGTCTGGTCGTGTCGTGCTCGGACTGGGGTTGGGCGTCGACTCGAGCGGGGAGCTCAGCCGCTTCGGTGAGGTGGTCGATGCGCGCGAGCGCGGCGCCTTGCTCGATGAGGGTGTCGAGCTAGTGGCACGCCTGATGTCGGGCGAGCTCGTGGAGCATCGAGGGAAGCACTTCGCCGCCGATGGCGTGCAGTTCTTGCCAAAGCCTGTCCAACAACCGAGGGTGCCGATCTGGCTCGGCGCGGAGGGAGGCGTACGCCGGCCGGGAGACCGCCTGGGTCCCCGCTCGCGACCGGTACATCGCGCCGCACTATACGACGGACTGTTCCTGATCGACGCCGGATTGGCCGAGCTGGAGCGTGCCGCCAGCATGGTGTCGTCGGCCCGAGGGGCCTCGCTCGAGGGGTTCGACATCGCCGTGATGAGCGTTCCGGCGATGCCGCTCGGCGAAGCTGCCGGCCTCGGGGCGACGTGGTCGATGCTGCCGGTCACGCCTGAGATGCCGTACTCCGAAGTGTTGGCTCGCGTCAACGAGGGCCCCCCGGGCTGAGCGAGCCTCACCACGACCGCGATCCCATCGAAGGTGCACACGAAAGACTGCTGCACGACCGTGGCTGTGGGACGAGAGGCGGCGCCGGGGGTCGGAGTGCTCGGCATCGGATGGCTGCCTGCCGGGTGATCCTGCGGCACGACCTCTTCGGGTACTGCGCTCTCGGGCTCTTCGGGTACTGCGCTCTCGGGCATTGGTCGAAGGGGTGTCCAGCGCCAGTTGCCGGGGCCGCCGGAGAGGGCGAAGTAGCCGAGGGTCTTCAAGCGGTGATGGCTCCGGCACAGGAGGGCGAGGTTCGAGAGCTCGGTCTTGCCGCCCTTCGACCACTCGAGGACATGGTCGCGCTCCAGGCGGTAGTCGATGCCACAGCCGGGAACGACGCAGCGGCGGTCCCGGACCTGCAGGGCAGTCTCGAGGTGGGCAGGGATCCATCGACCGGCGTGGGTGACGGAGGCAACGTCGACGCCACGGCGCACAACGACCTTCAGGAGGGCGCTGCCGAGGAGTTCCTCAGCACTGGTCAGTGGTACGGGGCCCACTCCCGGAATCTCGCAGATCTCGCCCGATCCCAGGCGGCCCCGCCGCAATCCTTCCGCGCTCACGTGAAGAACGACCTCGGGCCGTCCGCGAGAGCCTGATGATGGTCCCTGCCGGCACAGCTCGATGAGGGCATCGGCCAAGTAGGCACCGTGGGACTCTCGGTGGCCTTCGCCTCGAGCCCGAGTGAAGACCTCGCCGGCGAGAGTCTCGAGAGCGCCCCGAACGGCGGCGCCTGCAACCGGCGGGAGCTCGCCCGAAATGGCGAGGGCGCCGTCGTAGGTGGTGGTAAAGCGCAGGTGGCGCCGCGCGTGCAGCCGGGCGGCGCGGCAGCTCGCCTCTTCGTTGGACAGCGACGCATCGATCACCGAGCGGCAACGCCCTTTCAGGTCCTGCAGGTGCTCGCCGGCAGCCGACCGTAAGAGCTCCGGGGCGGCGGCCGGGTCGGCTTCGAGGGCCGGGGCCAAGACAGCCGCTTGGGCGGTCGACAGGTCTCCACGACGCAGCGCCTCCTCGAGCTCGGGACTCGAGGTCAGCCGACCAGCCGTCTCGAGGTCACGGCGGGCGACCCCGAGCCCCTCTCCACTTGCGCCGGCGAGGAAACGCACCGGGTTTGCGGCCCCGAAGCGTGTAGAACCCGAGATCTCGGCCGCACGTCGCGTGAGTAGGAGGCGCGCCGCCCCGCAGAGCTTCTCCGCACGCACCAACTTCGACAGGAGCCCGGGCACGTCAGCCGGCTGGTAGTTGCCCGGCTCGAACGTGGAGACGAAGTCCTCGAGCGCCGAGAGGATCGGGCTGAAGCCCGCCGTGGCCGAGTCGAACATACGTTCGATTCTATACCCGGGCTGCGCGGGGGAGTGACGGTTTGGGGGAGATTGGGCGGGTTTCTTGTCGGGGGCGCGCCGAGGTCAGCGTTCGCTCAGGCGAGCACCCACCTCGTGAAGCTCAACGACGTTGCCACTCGGGTCCGAGATGAACGACTGCAGGCTCGTGGCCACGGGCGACGGTTCGCTCACGGCGTGACCGGCCGCCCGGAGCTCGGCGACCGTGGCCTGGAGGTCGGCGACCCGGAGTGCGAAGTGTTGGCCGAGATTGGGTGGGACGTCGGCTTCGATGAGGTGGACCTGTTGGTTACCGGCATCGAGCCAGGCGCCGCCGAAGCTGAAGTTGGGACGGTCCGTGCGCGGGCGCAGGCCGAGGGTGCCGACGTAGAACGACAACGCCGCATCAACATCGCGGACATTGATCGAGACGTGATGAACGGCGAGGGGCTCCATCGCCCCATTCTGCCCGGCCAGCCGCGGTGTCAGGCCCAGAACTCGTCGACGGCGTAGATGTCGACGGGGCATTCCCAGAACTCCTTGGAGAGGCCGTTCTCGACATGCCAGACGTGCACCGCGTTCGACTCGAGGCGGCGACCGTCTCGCTCGCCCGACTCCGTCACCAGGACAGCGACGTGGTCGTCCGTGGCGAGCACATCGTGGATTTCGACCTTGAAGGTGCCTCCGGTCCCTTGCACGAGGGTGCCGAAGAGACCGAACACCTCGTCGCGGCCTCTGTAGCTGCCGGCAATCGTGCTGCGCCCGGGCACGTGCCAGACGATGTCGGGTGCGAACAGCTTGGACACAGTGTCCAGGTCACCTTTCGAGAAAGCCTCGTAGCCGGTCCGCATGAGATCGGCGTTCTCTTGAGCCGTCATGGTCGTTGATCTCCCCCTCTGCTGACTGGGCGCGCTTGCGCCCCCCGCCTCTTCCATACCGTCAGCGACGTGCTACGTCAAGGGGCACTTCAATCGGCGGAGTCTGGGCCGGGGCGTGCGACCCCCGGACTGGGCTTGGTACTATCAGGCTGCACGCGGACGTGGCTCAGTTGGTAGAGCATCACCTTGCCAAGGTGAGGGTCGCGGGTTCGAATCCCGTCGTCCGCTCCAGAAAATTCCCTGGTAGTGGCGTTGCAGGTGGGTCCGGAGGCGGTCCGGCTGCCCATCGATTTGCCCATCTGCACCACATCTGCACCACGAGAAATCGCCTGACCCTCACATTCGCGGGCTGGAGTGGTGAACAAGTCGGTGGCTGTGCCCGTCCGGCCGCCTGCTCGAGACCACCCGGATCCGACTTCCGACGAGGCGGTTCTGGTGCTTGAGCAGGCAGCCTTGGCGCGGCGTTGAGGTCGCGCATGGGTCAAGATGGCTGCCATGGCCTTTCCGCAGCTCGAAGGCGATGCGCTATCCGCGGTCAAGCATCGCGGAACCCCTGTGCAGATCATCGCCGCGGCGGGATCGGGCAAGACCGAGGTGGTCGCACAGCGGGTCAGCCGATCTACTTGCAGATGGAGCGCCCGCCGACTCGATCGTCGCGTTCACCTTCACCGAGCGCGCGGCTGACGAGCTGAAGAACCGGATCGTCCACCGGGTCGAGGATCGGTCGGGCACGCGCGGCAGTGGACAGCTTGGGCGGCTGTTCGTCGGCACGATCCACGGCTTCTGTTTCCGGCTCCTGCAACAGCGCGTCCCTCGCTACGAGACCTACGACGTGCTCGACGACAACCAACTCACGGCCTTCTTGTCTCGGGAGGCATCCCGGCTGGAACTTCGCCAGCTCGACCGCGGACGAACCGCCTGTTCGCTTCCATCGCGGCCTTCCTGAAGAGCGTGGACGTCGTCGAGAACGAGCTGCTGGAGCCGGACGACCATGCCTGACCCATTCGGCTCGGTGCTCGGCGCCTACTACGCCACACTCGACCGCTACCGACTCCTCACCTACGGGCAGCAGGTGGTGCGGGCAGTCCGGGAGCTGGAGCGTCCCGAACTGGCAGCTGAGATCCACGCCGGGCTCCGCCACCTCATCGTCGACGAGTATCAGGACGTCAATCCGGCCCAGGAGCGGCTGATCCGGCTGCTCACCGGCCCGCAGGTGGAGCTCTGCGTGGTCGGCGACGACCAGCAGGCGATATACCAGTGGCGCGGCTCGGACGTCTCGAACATCGTGACCTTTCCGAACCGGTACCCATCGGTGGCGACCTTCGAGATCACGACCAACCGGCGAAGCCGGCCGAGCGTGATCGACGTCGCGAACGACTTCGCCCGAACGCATCCCGGAGCGAATCGACAAGACGATGGGCCACCATCGCCCGTCGGCCGGCGGCGGAGCCTGAGGTCGTCGTCTGGAGCGCCCCGAGCGAGATCGAGGAGGCGGGATGGATCGCGAACCTGGTCCTCGATCTCATCGACGCTGGAGCTCGCTATCGGGACATCGCCGTGCTCGTCCGAAGCCGCGCTGCCTACGCACGGCTCGTCGAGCAGTTCGCCACCTTCGACATCCCGGTGCAGCCGGGCGGGCGCTCGGGTCTGTTCGACCAAGCCCGAGGCGGTCGTCCTCGGGCCACACCATCGCCTGGCTCACCGACACCGAATGGAGAGACCGCTACGGTCCCGGCCGGCTGATCGCCGATGACGTCCTGCTCGATGAGTACCAGCGGATCTTCGAGCTGTCCGACGCTGCTGCGGACCCGGCTGGGCCGGTTCCTTCGACCAGTGGAAGGCGGCCGTGCCGAGCGACTGATCGGACGGCAGACCTAGTCGGGGAGCTCTATCGAGCTGCTCGACGAGCTGGCGGTCCGCTCCTGGGACCTCTCGACTCCTCAGGCCCTCAACCGTCTCGGCACCCTGGCTCGGTTCTCGTCGCTGCTCGCCGACTACGAGTCGGTCCGCCGCCGGGCGCGACCTGATCCGGACGTCTCCGGCGAGCAGGTGGGCGGCGAGGACCGAGGCACCTGGTACTACCGCAACCTCGGACTTCACATCATCAACTACGCCCAAGGCGCCTACGAGGGCTTCGACGGCGAGGCCGACTTCGTCCTGGACGCCGTCGACCTGACTACCGTCCACCGGGCCAAAGGCCTCGAGTGGCCGGCCGTGTTCGTTCCATCGGTGACCGCCAACCGGTTCCCCACCACCAGGACGGGCGAGGCCCAGGCATGGCTGGTGCCGCGTGATCGCTTCGACGCCGCCCGCTACGAGGGCAGCGACGCCGACGAACGCCGCCTGTTCTACGTGGCAATGACGCGTGCTCGGGACTGGTTGTCGGTATCCCGTCACGGCCGGGTCACCACCCGAACGGTCGGCGGCCAGCCCCTACTACCGGGAGCTGGCCCACCTGGAGGTCAAGCCCGAGGACATCGCGCTTGCCCGCGATCGAGATCGACGACAGCGACAGCGACGATCCGATCTCGATCACCTACAGCGAGCTCGCTGCGTTCATCGAGTGCGGCTACGCCTTCCGACTGCGCGACCTGATCGGATTCCAGCCCCGCCTGGCACCGGAACTCGGCTACGGGAAGGCGGTGCACCACGTGATGCGGGCCGTCGCAGAGGTCACCAAGGCGTCAGGCGCGTGTCCCGACACCGGCGCGAGATCGACGAGATCCTCGACGCCAGCTTCTTCCTCCCAACGGCCAACAAGCCCGCCCACCGCCAGCTGAAGGACGCCGCAAGGCGGCTTGTCGACGACCTACACCGAGAAGCACGAGGCCGATCTGCATCGGGTGTGGGAGACCGAGCGTCCTTTCGAACTCCACCTCGAGGGCGTGACGGTCAGCGGTCGAGCCGACGTCATCCTCGACCAGGAGGGGGGCGTCCCTACGGCGCTGGCCATCGTTGACTACAAGACGTCCACCACGCGGCGACGTCCAGGATCACGCCCTTCAGCTGCAGGTCTACGCGGACGCCGGTCGACGGGAGGGCCTCGACGTGCGGGGCGCCTACGTCCACGACCTGAAGGCGGCAGCCCGGGAGCCGGTAGCTGTTGATCCGGACGCGATCGCTCAGGCCGAAATCGAGGGTCGCGGCGGCCGCGGTGCAGATCCGTGCCCGGGACTACCGAGCCCAATCCGGGACTGCGGTGCCGCCGCTGCGAGGTCCGTACCATCTGCGCGTTCGCGCAGCGATGAAGGCGAACCGCGACGTCGTCAGACGGAGAAGACCTTCATCACCTCGTCGCCGTAGTCGTTGATGACCTTGACGGCGATCTTGCCCGTCTCCGGGTCGGGGGAACGGCCGTGACTCCGTGCGGTAAAGGCTGGCCCAGGCGTCCTCGTCGATGTCGGCCTTCAGCGCCCGCTTGAGCCGCGTGTAGGGGTCCTGCCCGCCGGTGAAGTAGCAGTGGCGCACGAAGAACGACTCCTCGTTGTAGGCGGTGTCGATCATCCACAGCGCGACCTGGTCAGTGTCGTTGCTGCGGACCTGGCCGGTGTTCGGGTCGTACACGTCGACGCCCTGCAGCGACGACCCGCAGCTCGTCGCCCTCTCGCTTGATCTCGATGTCGGGCTCGCCGAACACGGTGAACAGGTTGCCCGCGCCCGTCTTCTTCAGCTCCTCGCCCATGACCAGATCAGCGTTCATGCGCACCAGCAGGACCGGGACGCGGCCCAGCCGTCGCTCGGCGGCCACGTTCGCGAAGCCCTCTTCGGACGTGACGTAGTCGTCTCCGGTCGCCGAGCACTGCAGGGTCGAAGGCGAACGCGAGCACGCACAGCAGGTCGAGGTCGCCGGCATCGATTCGCCTCGCGAGCAGCATCCTTGATGAAGCGATGGCCCGACTGTCCCGTACTGCGGGCCGATGGTGATGCCCGACCCGCTTCGGCGTCCCGTCGGCTGCCTCCTCGCGCTCGCCGACGGCCTGGATGTACGGCGCCGGCGTAGGGCTCGACGGTGTCGAAGGTCAGCCGCTCGCCCTTCGGCCGTTCTGGATGCCCGCCGTGCGCAGGTTGGCGAGGATCGTCTGCTCGAAGGACGCGTCGCCATGCGAGGCGTCCTCGGCCGCATCGGCGTTCAGCGCACCCGTGCCGGTCGACGGCGCTGCCAGCGAAGGCGAGGGACCGGTGCGGGGACAGGCTCTCGACCGTGAACGGCCCAGCGACCCGAACCTTCTTCGTGTCCTCGTAGGGCTTGTCGTAGAGCAGCTCGAACTCGGCGTGCCGTCGGATGGCAGCGTCGATCTCGTCGCGGCTCATGCCCTCCTTGATGTCTGGGTTGTTGGCGATCGACTTCAAGCGTGATGTGCTGGCACTCGCTCGTACACGAACCCGTGGCGGATGTCGTTGGTGACGTCGGCCGGCGGCAGCGGCGCGGCCGAGAGCTCGACTCTCCTTTGCTCGTCCCTCAGCCGAGTCGGCCAGCAGGTAGTACGGGAACCGCGCACGCCATCAGCCGCTGCCGCGCAAGTGCCAGGGCGACGCGCGAGGTGTCGATCGTGATCCACCGCCGCCCCCATTGCTCGGCCACGTACGCGGTGGTGCCAGATCCGCAGGTCGGATCGAGGACGAGGTCGCCAGGGTCGGTGGTCATGAGCATGCACCGCTCGACGATCTTCGTGTTCGGTCTGAACTACATAGACTTTGTCTCATCGAAGCCGCGGTCGACTGCGTGTCGTCCCAGAAGTTGTTGAGAACGAATCGCGGGAAAGTCATCGAGAGTACCGCACGTAGCGAGACGTGTTCCCGATCGGCATCGAAGCGGCGGGCGCGCGACAGGCGCTCCATCCCGTCTTCGGTTCGTCTTCCAGCGACGCTTACCCGGGACTAGAACGTCCTTCCCTCGAACTCCACAGGCGAAGAGGCTGCGCTCTGCCGCGATCACGCTTGGTCTGGATCGTCAGAGTTGTCGTACCGAAGCAAGCGCGCTCCCGTCAGGCAGCGCTCTGCATCCAGCACGATCTGCGATCGTCATCGTCCGCCGTCGATCCATCTGAGAGCTCCATACTGTAGTACGCCAGCGCTCCAGACGCCGCCAGGCTCCTTTGACTCGATAGAGCTGCCGATACTTCACCGCGTCGAGATCTCGTTCGCATACCAGACGAGGTAGTCACTGAATCCAGGCAAGGAAATCCGTCGCGCCGCAAGCTGCCGTCCGACGTCGTTTTGAACATAATCGAGCGACGAAGTTCTCGCTGCCGAAGACTTCGTCCATCAGGGACCGCACGAGGTGGACGTTCTCGTCGCCGATCTGAACGAAGCACGATCCGCTCTCGGTCAGCAGGTCCTTGGCGACCACGAGCCGGTCGCGCAGGTACGTCAGGTACGAGTGGATCCGAGCTCCCAGGTGTCACGGAATGCCTTGATCTGCTCGACTTCGCGTGACGCGTCCTCGAGCTTGCCGTCCTTCACGTCACGCTTGCGAGCCGACACCTGCCAGTTGCTCCCGAACTTGATCCCATACGGCGGATCGATATAGATCATCTGGACCTTGCCGCGGAGCGCCTCGCGCTCAGCCAGGCTGGCCATTACGTTGAGCGAGTCGCCGAGGATCATGCGGTTCGACCAGTTGGCCTCATGCCGGTAGAAGTCGACAAGGTCGAGCTCGTCAAGGCCGTCGAAGGTGTCGAAGAGGCTGAGCTCGGGCTCGTCCTCTGGACGGCTTGCGCGTGCGCGCAGGTTCTCGATGAGGACCCGGGGGTCGATCTTCTCCTGGATGTAGATCGGCGGGGCCTCGGCGACGAGGTCCTCGCCGTCGAGGTCGTCCTTGCCCTTCCAGACGAGCTGCGGGTCGAGCGATGGGTCGCGCGGGTAGCGGACCGGCGATCGGCTGCTCGAGCTCGGGAGCTACGAAGTCGTGGGCGTCCGCCGTCGGGAGGTTGGCCCGCTTGTCGGCGTGGGTGATCGCGTCGACCGGCGTCGGTCCGCGTCGTCTTGGTCTTTCGTGGTGGCATCGCACGTCTCCTCGGTGTCAGGCGGCAGGCCGATGATCGGGCGGTCGGCGTAGAGGTTGTCGATGGCGTCGTCGAGTCGATCGCGTGCGGCTTCGAGGGGTTTCGGACCTCGACGTAGCCCCAGCGCCCGTACTCGCCCCAATTGTTGACGGCGGCACACCACTGGTTGCGGGCCGTTGTCCGCCTTTGCCGCGGTGGGGCCCGGGGACTTCCGGCTGCCCGAGACCTCGACGATGAGCGTGCGCTCCACATCGTCCGGCTCGGTCACGAGCCGGACGAGGAAGTCGGGCACGTAGTCGTGGCGTCCGGCCTTCGTGGACGTACGGGATCGTGAAGCCGAGCCGCTCGTTCTTGACGTAGGACTGTGACGCGGGCGTCGCGTCTCGAGGGCCTGGGCGAGGCCCTCCTCCCACGAGTTGCCGCGTATCCCGTCGAGGACGACGTGGTTGAGATGGGACTTGGTGGGCGGCGGGTCCATCACGACCTTGCGGGTGAGGAAGCGGACCTCATCGGTGGACCCATCGAGTCGAAGCGGCGGATGATCGGCATGAGGAGCGTCGCGACGCTGTTCTCGGGGTAGCGCACGATCGAGCCAAAGACCTTCTCGGCGGCCGAGCGCCGGCCTGGGTCAGGAGCAGGTGCCCCTTGGTGACGCCCGTCGTCGGCAGTGACGCATCGTCGAGCCAGCGGCCGGCAGATGCTCGACCAGCTGCGGGAACAGCCACGGGCGCTCGGCGCCGTCGCAGCGCCGCGAAGAACTCCTCGCCGCTGCATGAGGGTCTTGGCGATGTGCGAAGGCGATCCGCTGGGTGCGAGCGTTGCGGATGTCCTCGAGGTCGACTTCTGGCTCGCCCGACGACGCCCTGGCTCTTCGACCCAGAGGGCGACTGTCGCTCGGGTCGAGGTGAAGCTCGACGTCTCGTCGAAGTCGGCGTGGAGATCCTCGTCGGGCAGCTCCACCCGGTAGCCGTCGAGCTTTGGGAAGCGGATGGCGAGATCGCCAGCGCTCTGGCACCGCCCGCACCTCGATGGCCGGCCGAGGGCTTGAGGTTTGGGGATCGGTCGGTCGCCGGGGATGAAGGCGAACGGCACGCCGTAGACCTCGGCGTACTCGGGCTCGAAGCAGCCCGTGTCGGGGTTGACCGCGTAGCTGCGTCGGCGCAGCCCGCGCCCAACGACCTGTTCGCACAGGAGCTGGCTGCGGAAGGGGCGGACGCCAAGGATGTGGGTGACGGTGTTGGCGTCCCAGCCCTCGGTGAGCATGGCGACCGACACGACGCAGCGGATGTGCTCGCCGAGCTTGCCCTTCTTGCCGATCGTGTTCATCGCCTCACGCAGGAGGTCGGCGTCGGTGAGCTTGTCGACGTCGGCACCCGGATTGCGCAGGCGGTACGCCTGCTTGAACGCCTCGATCTCGCGGGCGGCGTCCTTCCTGAAGTCGGCACCGAGCGGCTCGCCCGATTCGAGCTGCTCCGAGTCGATCAGGATCGTGCGCTGCCGGGTCGTCCAGGTGCCGTCCTCGACGTTGCTGAGCAGCGCCAGGTTGCCGGGCACGAGCCGTTTGGCGCCGTCCGGCAGCTCGGCCTCGCGGCCGGCGATCCAGTCGAACACGAGCTTGGAGACGACCGTGTTCGGGCAGACCACGATCAACACGGGCGGCGGCTCACCGAGCGCGGCCAGCTTCCTGCTCGTAATCGGCGTAGTTCTGCTCGTAGCTGCGGTAGAGGCTGCGCAGCGCACCTTCGAGCACTCGGGCATGACCCAGCCTTGCGGCCCGGCGTCGAGGTCCTTGGGCGCAAGGAACGCCGCTTGGGCAACGGTGGCTGGATGTGGTCCCACAGCTGCAGATAAACGAGCTCCTTCCCGGCGGCGTCGTCGTCGACTGGGATGCGGGGGATCTTCACGATCCCGGACTCGATGGCGTCCATCAGGGAGAAGTCGCTCACCACCCACGGGAAAGATGAAGCCTTCGTTGTAGCCCGACCCTTCAGGTAGTAGGGCGTCGCGGACAGGTCGTAGACGGTCTTTATCCCGGCTTTGCGGCGAGGTCGAGGAGGCCGCGGAACCACACCCGGGCCTCGCGGTTGCGCTCGTTGTCCTCGTTGTCAGCTCCTCGTCGTCGTCGAGGAGCTTGTCCTGGTAGCAGTGGTGCGCCTCGTCGTTGAGCACGACGATCTCGCCCTTGCCTGGTGCCGAAGGCGACGCAGGATCCGTGCCGCGACCATGTCGGGGGTCTCCTGAAAAGCGTCCGCCTGGTCCGGCTTGCCACCGCGCAGAAGCTTGCGGGTGTTGGCGGCGACGCCCTGGATCTCCTTGGAGTCCCGCGGCAGGAAGGCGTGGTAGTTGGTGATCTCGATGTGCGCCTGGAGGAGCGCTTCCCAGAGGTCGGCGGGCACCAGGTCGCGCTCGTCGGTAGTAGTTGTCGTCCCGCTCGGGGTGAAGGACTCCGAGGCGGTCACGGATCGTGATGCCCGGGGTGACGACCAGGAAGCGCTTGGCGAAGCGGGCGTCTTCGGGCGCCATCACCTTGTTGATGGTCTGCCAGGCGATGAGCATGGCCATGACGACCGTCTTGCCTGTGCCGGTTGCCATCTTCAGCCCGACTCGGGGCAGCCCGTCGTTGTGCAGACAGTTCTCGGGCTCGAGGCGACGCCGGTAGTCGGCGGTGCCGTGCCGGCCGGCGACTTCGGTGAGGAAGATCGCCGTCTCGGCAGCCTCCCGCTGGCAGAAGAGGACCGGCTCGTCACGAGTCGGGGGCTGGCAGACCAGTGGGCGAGCAGCTTGCGCGTGTATGGCGTCACGCCGTTCCAGTTCCGAAGTCGCCAGCGCTCGACCTCCCGGCGAATGTCGTTGATGAGGGTGTTCTGCTCGCGGCGCTCTCCGGTGGCGTCGAAGTCGAAAGCCTGCTGCGCGTCCTTCCTACCCTTGGTCGAGACAGGAATCGGGATGAACGACTCGCTCGGTCGGCGCCCTTCCTTCGTCTCGCCGGTTGGTCCCTGTGGACCGATCACGAAGTGCTGGCTGGGCGGTTCGTAAGGCGAGTTGATGATCGGGTTCTCAAGCCCGCCCGCAGTTGGCATCGTGGCTACCTTACGCGGCGCCTGTGTCCAGAGGCCCTAGTTGAGCCGCGGAACCCTCTGAACGCCGAGTTGAGATGCGCCAAGGTTCATGCGAACACAGGCACCCGACTCCAGGCACTCGCTCTGATCAGCCCCTACGATCTTGAGGCGTAAGAGGACCGCGCGCCGCCTAATGGCCCTTGGCCGGGACGGGTGCTGGCCACGACAACTGTGCCTGAGGTGTCCGATGAGCGGGACTGGTGATCAGCGGGACGGCGTGCTCGCCGAGGCGGACCGCGGCCGAGTGCTCGACCAGCTCGACATTTGGCGTAAGCAGCTGATCAATCTCGCCCGGTCCAACAGGCTTCTCTACTTCCGCCATACCCGGACCTCGACCGTCGAGATCGTGGACGAGCCAGCGAACCTCGCCGTCATCGTGGCCGATCTGCTCGCTGGCAGGGCCCGGCGCTTCTACATGCCGCCTGAGTCAGAGTCGGTGGAAGCCGGCGCGGCCGAGGAGCCGACCCCCGACGAGAGGCTCACCTTGTGGACGCAGGACGCAGCCGTAAGAGAGGCGGCGGCGAACCAGCTTGTTACATCGAAGAAGACGGCCCGCGAACTGCGGAACAGCTTGCGGACGCTCGACCGGCGGGCAACTCAGGAGTTCATGGATAAGGGTATCTGGATCCTCTACCTGGCCGTCGGGATGCTCCGGTGGACCGATCCGGATAACCGCGAGCAGGCCGAGAGCCCACTCGTGCTCCTGCCGGTGCAGCTTCGTCGTGAGAGTGTAAATGCTGATCGAAACCAGGAGCGCGCGCCGGTCGAAAACGGGAGCACTTCGGTCAGAAGCTAGACGGCAGCCCGCGGGTTGTCCACAGGCTCTGGCATTACCTCGACGGCCGGGTCGGTGACTGCGGCGGCGACTTGTTCGGCTACGGGATCGTCGTGCTTGGGCTGGCGCCGGCGACCACGTGACTTGGCGTCGGCCAGCCGGTAGCTCTCGCCCTTGGTCTCGATGATCCTGCAGCGGTGGGTGAGCCGGTCGAGCGTCGCCCCCGTGAGCCGCTCGGAGCCGAGCACTTCTGTCCAGAGCTCGAACGGCAAGTTGCTCGTCACGATGAGGCTCGTGCGCTCGTAGGCGGTCGAGATGACGTCGAACAACAGCTCGGCACCGACCTTGGAGGCCGGGACGTAGCCCAGTTCATCAAGCACGAGGAGGTCCAACCTCGCGAGCTGCGCCTTCAGGCGGAGGAAGCTCAGCTCGTTGCGGGCCTCGATGAGAGCGGTGACGAGCTCGGTCGTGCGGAAGAACCGAACCCGGTAGCCCTTGGCGCACGCCTCTGCCGCCAGGGCCGTCGCCAGATGGCTCTTGCCCGTGCCGGGGTTCCCGATCATCAGCAAGTTCTCCTTCTTGTCGACGTACTCACAGCGCGCCAGCTCGGCGATCAGCATCTTGTTGACCGACGGGCGCGCCGCGAAGTCGAAGTTCTCGAGCGTCTTCAAGGTCGGGAACTTCGCCGCCTTGAGCCGCCGGTCGGCTGCCCGCTTCTCCCTGTCGAGCAGCTCGAGCTCGGTCAGCTGTAGGAGATAGGTGAGGTGGTCGACGTTGTCGGCAGCGCACCGGGCGGCCACCTTCTCGCACTCGGCGGCCACCGTCGGCAGGCGTAAGGCCTTCAGGTGGTGGTGGATGAGCACCATGGACTTCGATTCGAGGGACTTCATGTCCTTCCTTTCTCCTCACGGCGCGACCTGCGCCGAGGACGCTGCGGTGACGGTGGCCTCGGGCGCTCAGGCGGTGAGGGACCGGTAGGCCGTCAAGTCGGGTGCCTCGACTGCCACCTCTTTCAGGTGTGGCCGGCCGTCGAGGCTGAACAGCCCGATCGGCACCTCGGTGCGGTGCCCGAGGATGCAGGTGACGGCGTCGGCGCCCGTCGCCCCGATGCTGAGTGCTTCGATGACCGCACCGGCGAGCTCGCCCATGGAGGCCCGCTCCAGCAGTCGGAGCACCTTGATGAACTCCCGAGTGCCGCTGTGCCCGAGGTCGGCCTCGAGGCGCCGGCGGAGCACGAGGAGGCATCCGGGCAGCTGCACGCCCTCGAGCGGACGGGCGAAGTCGAGCGCACCGGGCTTGTGTTCCAACAGTGCCAGGTAGTGGCGGAAGTCGAAGAAGACGCCCTCTTTGTCCCAGCTGCGCACATGGGTGGCCACGACGTCTGTGCCACAGAGGATGCGGACCTCGTCGATCCCACCCAGGCAGGTGACGCCGTGGTGGGCGAAGGCGGTCGGCACCGAGTAGTCGTTGCGGTCGAAGCGGACGAGGCTGAGCGAGTTCGCCGAGCACTGCTCGACCCGGCGCACCTCGAAGCGCGACGGCGGGAGCGCCACCATGGCGGCCCGGTCGGCCTCGAGGAGCACCGCCTTGGTCGCCGTCTTGCCGCGCACCCGGCGGAACAGGTCGGCGTAGCAGGCCGCCGCCAGGTACTCGTTCAGCGCCGCGAAGGAGGCGAACGACGGGACGGGGACCAACAGGTTGCGCCGCGAGTAGCCGACATGGGTCTCGACGTGGCCCTTCTCGTTGCCCCTCCGCACCCGGCAGAAGTGAGCGTCGAACAAGAAGTGGCTCTGCAGGCGTAAGAACTCCCGCGTGAGGTCACGTTCTCGCCCGACGATCTTCTTGACCGCGATCGAGGTGTTGTCGTAGCTGATGCGCACCGGCACGGCGCCATAGAAGGAGAACGCCGACTCGTGCCCGGCCTGGAAGGTCTCGGTGCACTCGCGCGGGTAGGCAGAAACGAAGTAGGCGTCGGAGTACGGCAGCGTCATCACCGCCAGGGCCACCTTCTGCTCGACGCCGGCGACGATGACCGTCGCCTCGCCGAAGTCGAACTGGGCGTGCCCGGGCGGGTGGCTGAGCGGGACGAAGACCTCCTTTCGTCGCAGTCGTTCTCTGGCCACCGCCGCCCGCACCTGCGAGGAGCAGCCGGTGTAGCCGTACTCGTCCCGGAGCCGCTCGTAGATGCGCCGGGCCGTGTGGCGCTGCTTTGGCGGCGCTGTCTTGTCGGCTTCGAGGATCTCGTCGATGACGCCGAGGAACTGGCCGAGCCTCGGCTTCGGTCGGGCGGCAGTCTGTCGGTAGCCGGGCGGCTCGGAGTTGGCGAGGATCTTCTCGAGCGCCTCCGATCCGATGTTGTAGTCGCGCCTGATGGAGCGCTTCGAAGCACCCTCCACCAGCACCTTGCGGCGGATCTCAGTCCATTCGTTCATGTCGGAACGCACCTTTCTCCCGTCTTCTCGTCCGGCTGCAGGTGTGAAGCCTGCGATGCGGGGCGAGGAAGACCAGGGATGGTCAGGTGCTCCCGTTTTCGATCAGCGCGACTGGGTCAGCAAGTGCTCCCGTTTTCGATCAGCGTTTACAGCTGCTGCATGCCGAACGAGCGTGATCTGTGCCGGCTCTCCGTACGGGTCCACTGGCTGCGCGGCCATCGTCAGGCAGTTCCTCAGAACGGCTGAAGCTTGGTCATCCAGGAGTTTCGAGGCGGTCCTAGTTGCGGCGATCAATGCCGCTGACCGACGATCCGCACTCATCTCCGACCACGAGAGACCAAGTTGCTCGTAGAGAAGAGTCGATCGGGACATGTCGTCGTGGTGCCGGACAAGGGCGTCAGCACCCGCGGAGACTAGGTCAGGACCATCGATGGCCAGCAAGATGTCTCTAGGCTGGCACCGGTTGATTCCGAGGCCGAGCAACAGCGCGGCGCTTGCCGCATCTTTCCTGACCACCAGCGCGAGTCCTCGGCGACCAAGATTGGTGGTGGCCCCCGCTCGCGGAGACCCCTTCACCGCTACGAGAAGGAGACAGCCGATGAGCGCCTGCGCTTAGTCGGGTGCCACCTCCTGGGCATCGAAGGACAGCGGAGACCGTTGCGGCAGCTGACCGTCGAGTCGCCTGTCTCAGGCCTCGCCCAATGCTTGCGATCACTCTCACAATTGCTCAGAGCCGGGGAAGTAGAGATCAGCTTCAGGCTCGGGGAGGACACGCGAGCAGCGGGGAGAACATCTCACGGAGACTCCTGTCGTGCGCGGCGCGACTTCGGTCGGCCTGCTCTTTCGTCTTTCGCGCCCACTCGCGCGCCTCACCGATGTCGGAACCCTCGAACGGCCGGGCCTTGGCTAAGATCTCTGCGAACATCTCTTCGTCGGCCAGGGCCGGGGAGAGCTACCTCAAGTAGCCCGAGCCCGTAGGCGACGCCCGGCTGCAGCATCCCTCGCAGGTGAAGCGCTCGGACCGGTTTGGCTCCTGCTCGCGGCGTAACCATGTGGTCCCCAGCTGGTTCGGCCTCGGTCGGCCGAAGATTGTACGCCGCAGGCGGATCGGTTTCTGTAAAGGCGAGGTACCCGTTGCCTGTGACGAAGGCGTCTCGGAGCGCCTGCGCCATGTACTGCTTATACGAACCGAGAGAGAGCCGCTGGCTGACCATCGTCTGAATCGACTCCGGGGTCCCTGGCGGAGCTCTTAGTATGAGGCCGGACGCAAGCCCCGAGACGAACCTGTCAACGGCGTTTCGAGCGAGAGGGAGTTCGTTGTACGCCCGCCGGAGGGCACCGCCACGTCGATTCAGCTCCTCTCGGCTTCGGACTGCGTCAGCCTCATACGACACCTGCAGTCGGAAGCCGGCATCTATTGCTTGACGGGCAACAAGCTCAGCACCCGCTCGCCATCCGTGGCGCAACACGTCGGCCACCTCGTTCGTGGCTATGGCGTCGGTCGCCGCAACCTCTCGATCGAGTTCCGTGGCGTCGGCGTTTCGTTCGACGACGTCTGCAATGTGCTTCTGTTCGCGCGACAAGCATGGAGATCATGGAGATCGCCTTCTCGACTTGAACGGACACCGCCTGGTTGATGACCATGATGAACCGGACCGGGGGCCATTTCTCTGCCGACGATCGGTCGAGCGGCGACGCGATCGCCCCGTCGTCGTGCACGGGGGGCAGGTGAAAGCTGTAGAGAAGGGACGACAATGCACCCTGGTGATCAGCATGGCTGACGATCACCTCCAGCGACCTCGCAGTGTCAACGGTGCTCGCAGCGGTCAGGATGCCCGCGACTTCCCGGAGTGCCTGCTGGGACCTCTGGACATGGGCCGCGTCCGGTTGAGCGATAACCTCCATGTGGTCACCACCCCGGTCGTCACTAGGGCACATGGCGCCTTGGGCCGTTCGCGGCTGTGAAGGACAGCATCTCTCCGCGGAGCGTAAATGGTCGGGTCAAGCTAGGCCCCAACGATGTGAAGTCCACGCTTCAGGCCGTTGCCACGGTTCCAGCCCCACAACTCGTCGTGCTGCAGCCGGCCGACAACGATGCCGGGTGCGACACCGATCTCTCTCGCAAAGTTCGCTACTTCCTCATCCGTCGACAAGCTGCGAAGCCGAGCAGCATGATCCGGTCGGATGAGGAGATGGGCCGCAAATCGATTCGCTTCGTCCTCAATGAGATCGTCATCGGAGCCATCATCGACGAAGGTCTCCTTCTTCGAGTGCAAGAGCACGTGCGCCGCCTCGTGAAAGAAGGAAAACCAGAATCGGTCGTCCTTCTTGTAGCGGTCGCTTAGAGCGATGACCGCTCTAGTGGGAGTCGCCCACCAGGCGGCTCCGCTGATACGGCATCCCTTCACCTCGGGCACGAAGACAACAACGACGCCCGCGGCGCGCGCACATCTCCACGATCCTGTTCGCGTCACCTCCTGCCGTCAGAGCCCGAATGTCATGGAGGACCTTTCGAAACAGGTTGGCTGAATACGCCTCGACCTTCGTTTCCTGCGCCTCGATCTGTCCGATGCGAAGCCAGGACACGACGGCACCGGGATCGCTCGCATACGCCTGGGAACGGCGGAACGACGCCACCGGGGCCCGCCACAGTCGCTCCCAGGCCTCGCGGTCCGCGACTCCGAAGAACGTAAGTACGGCGTCGAACAACCGTCCCCTGTCTCGCTCCGGGCGAAGGCATCCGCGCTTCGTCAGCTCTTTAACCGGCAATGCCGCCAGCCACCGTTCATCCTCCGCTGTCAGCGAGCGTTGCTTCGCCCGCAGAAGACCTTCCCGATAGTCCGCTTCGCGTCGGTTCCACACCCTTGCCGGTATCCCTGTGATCCGGTCAAGGATCATGGCGGTCTCCAGTGTGATCGGCGCGATGCCCTGGATGATTTGGTTCACGTGCTTGGTCGACAACCCGGCGCGGGTGGCCAGCTCGGCCTGCGAGAGGTTCATGTCGGCAAGTCGGTCCCGAAGCGTTTCGCCGGGAGGGATGGTGTAGTCAGGCTTGAAAGGGATAACGCTGGGCCTTGGTCATGACGACTTCCTCTCGAGCACATCGATACCCGTGATCACGATCCGGTCACCGGCTCCCACGGAGACGTTGCCGCCTTCGCCCTTCTCGACGATGCCCCTGACCTCGATGGCACCGCCGAAGGTGATCACGGTCTCGCGATGGTCCTCTTTAAGGACGGCACCGGGGAGACGGCTCGAGATCCGCGGCGTCGGTGGCGGCCAACTCGAGCGAGACGACGCGCCACGGTCCGGCCGGTTTCGGGACCGCAACGTTGGGCGAGCCGGCGCTCGGAGTTACACAACGCCGAGAGTGCCGGCGTGCTGAAGCTCACGTCCATCGGTGGCGACCAACTCGTTTACCTCGTAGGTATATTGGTACTGATACACTGGTGAGGTACATGCTACCCGTCCCATCGGGGGATTGGGTTGATGGCCCGCCCGAAGGAGCGTCCGATGGAACTGATTGTCCACAGCTCGGGAAACGAGCACCCCGAGATCGTTGAGATCGAGGAAACCGCCCTCGTCCGTCAAGTCCTGGTCGAGGACGACGCCGAGGGCCACGTATGGGTCGAGGAAGTCGACGAAGAGGTCGACCTCGATGTCACCCTTCAGGCCTGCGGCATCCGCCACCACGACCACGTTCATCGTGGACGTTGCCGCCGGGTCGAGGTCGTCGTCCGCTGGAACGGGAACCACGAGCACGAGTACGGGCCGGCCACCACTATCAAGACGGTCGAGAAGTGGGCCTCCGGGAGAGAGGTCGCGGACTTCTCCCCGGAGCAGGCGGCGAAGCACGTGCTTGCCGTGCCGGGAGCCGACCACTTCCTGGATACCGGCGTCCACGTCGGCTCCCTCGTGATCCCGGGGACGTGCAGGGTCGTCCTCGACTTGCTGCCCCGCTCCCGTTTCGAGGGCTGACCCCGGTGGTTATGCCGCCCGACCAGCGTGCCGTGCGCGACCATCTTCGCAGGCAGCCGATTCCGTGCCGGAGTCGCCGACGGTCGTTGGAGACTGGTCTGCGCCGTCGAGCCCGAGGCTGACGCCTCCGGCAACGTCGAGAGCCTCATCGGCTGGCCATTCGTGATCGTTGCGATCACCGCCGCACCGACGGCTAACAGCCCATGCGAGTTTGCTATCCGGTTCGAGATGAGCGGCTACCCGCACGCGGCGCCCACCGGGGGCATCTGGGACATCGACGCCGATCTATCGCTGGCCGCCGAGCGCCGGCCAAAGGGACCGGAGATCGCGCGCAGTTGTTCCGCACCGACGGCTGGACGGGTGGGGCAACGGCGATGTACGCACCGTGGGACCGCGTGGGACTGGCGTCGCATCCCCAATGGGCGCAGAAGTACCCCCATTCCGCCTGGAACCCCAGCCGGGACCTCAGCTTCATCCTCGAGAATGTCCACGGGATGTTGAACTCCGATGAGTATCTGGGCGTTTAGGGGTCGGCGTGCGCTGCTCCGCATGCGCCGAGCTGATTGGGACCAGCTGGTCGTCGAGTTGGGCCGCCGCGGTCGCGGCAACCGCGAGTCGGGGCATTCCTCCTAGCCGACCGCTCCCGCGGGAGCCAGACCGTGACGAGGGTCGTTTATCTCGACGATCTCGACCCGAACTGCCTTACCGGCGGAATTGCCTTCGAAGGGCTCGCCTACAGCAAGCTCTGGGACATCTGCAACGCCGAGCATCGAGTCGTCGTCGGCGACGTCCACACCCACCCCAGACGCTGGGTGCACCAGAGCAGCATGGACGCGGACAACCCGATGGTCGCCCAGAAGGGCCACGTGGCGCTGATTCTGCCGGACTTCGCGCGCCGCCCTGTGGCGCCGGACGAGGTGGGAGTCCACCGTTACGACGGGCGTGGATGGCAGACGTGGACCGGTCACCACGGGGCTCCCGTCGTTTATTCGTCAGGAGACTCGTGTGAACTGGCTCGACTGCGGACAGCATCGATCGCACGGCCAAGATCCTGATCGACGCCGAGAAGGTCACGCACCCTGACGGAGGCTGCCCGGTTCCTCAACAAGCTCGTCCTACAGGTGGCCGTCGGGAGCGGTATCGAGTCCGATCCCGCGGGCCAGGCTGCGCTGCTCACCGTCGTCAACGCTGGCCGGCGCGCCTTTAAGGGCGGGGTTCACGTCCGCCTTGAGTCGGATCCGCCGCTGACCACCGGCTGGACTGCCGGGATGTCCGCGTCCACCACCGTCGAACATCTCGGGGGCCAGGTGGTTGACTGTCTGACCCGCGACCATCCCACTCTCGCCATCACCAACCCGTGCGCGCCGATCGGGAGGCCGGTACTTTTCCTCACCTGGCAGGGCTGGTCAGCCGGAGTCGTCGAGTCAGCTGAGGACCTGTTGCCCGGCGACGGCAACGCTCTGTCCGGCATCGCCTCCGCCGTGCTCGGCGTCTCCGAGGTCTTCCAGCAACAGCTCGGCGCTCGTCGCTCCAGGTCGACGCGACGTCGGCCTATCCCTCTGGCGTCCCGACCTCAGCTGGCGGAACGACGAGGCCGCTGGGCCGGTCATCGAATACCTCCCGGCCAGAGTGTGGCTTCTAGGTCTCGGCCACCTCGGGCAGGCCTACGCGTGGACTCTCGGGATGCTGCCATTTGCTGTGCCGGAGGAGGTCGAGATCGGCTTGGTGGACTTCGATGTCGTAGTCAACGGCAACACGGCCACGCAGCTTCTCGTGGCGCAGGCAGACGTCGGGCTCCGGAAGACCCGAGTGGTCGCCGCCGCACTGGAGGGTCTTGGCATCCGCGCCCGTCTCGTCGAGCGCGCCTTCGACGAGCACTTCCATACCTACGTTGACGCCAATCCGTACCGCAACGAGCCAACGATCGCACTCGCGGGCTTCCACGACGGGCCGCCACGTCGTCTCCTTGGCCGCGCCGGCTTCACGCGCATCGTGGACGGCGGGCTCGGTTCCGGTCCCATCGAATACCTCGACATCGTCGTTCACACCTTTCCGGGACCCGAGAGCACCGATACGGCCTTCGCCGAGCAAGCCGCGCTCGCCCCAGCACTTCCGGCGGCGTACAAGGAGGAGATTCAACGCAGGATTGACGCCGGTGTAGAGGAGAGCGCCGCGCGTTGTGGGGTTCTCGACGTCGCTGGGGTCACTGTCGGTGCCGCCTTCGTTGGCGCGCTTACGGGCGCGCTTACGGTCACCGACCTCGTCCGCGAACTTCACGACGGACCCAGGTACTCGGTGCTCCACGTCGACCTGCGGCAGCCAAGCGACATCCGAGCCGTTCCTAACAGCGCGCCGGGTCCGCCGATCGCGGCCGCATACACCCGAGCCAGGTGAAGGGAAAGATGCGTTCGGGCGGCGCCGTGTCGCGATTGACGGCCACGATAGGTGACGGTGCCCTGCTCCCCGCTGGCTGCAGACCAACTTCCTAAACTCGCGCGAATGCTGACCTCAGATCGCCTGACCAGCGCACCGGGCCGCCCTCCCAACGACACCCGCGTGTGTGTGTTCGGCGCTAGCCAGTTCTCCAAGCATCGCAACGGCGGCTCGTTTCACATCGACTCGTTTCCAGATACGACGCAGCGTGGCGAGCAGGCCGTCGACCTCGTGGGGCATGACGCAGGCGGGACCATCGTCGCCGAGCACACGGCAGCCCTCGTGTACGCAGAGCAAGTAAACGACAACCAGCGGGCATACCAGCTGTTCGCAGGTTTCGAAGAGCGATTCGGTCACGAGCTGGACGTACCCGGCCGCTACACGCTGCTGGTCGACCCCGCGGACGTGCACCGGCTTCGTAGACAAGATGAGGGCAGCCTGCTTGATGAACTCGAGACGTGGGTTCGAGTCCAGCGGCTTCCCGATCCCGAAACCCTGTCTTATGCATCGGACCCGGTCAGTGCCGATCTCGAGATATCGGTCAGCTTGTACAGGCGCCGCTGCTCGCCGGATGAGGCCGGTTCGTTGCGCGTGGCGCTCGTTCGCAGTGGCGACGCCGCTTCGCAGACGGCCGAGCCAATCGCCAGGGCATTCCAGGACAAGTGCCCGAAGCTAGCCGCAGAGAAGGCTCGTCACGCGAACAGCACGACCCTGCTCGTGTTGGAGCGCCATGACGTTCGAATGGGCAACCCATGGGAACTCATGAGGACGACCTTCGGCGCAGCCCGGGAGCTCGAGGCGGTCGTAGGGGAGATTCCAGACGCGATCGTTTGGGTCGATACCTCAGCCGACATAGGTGGCTCGGCACATGAGGATCATTGGATGGCGTACATCGCGAAGAACGGTTCATGGTCGGCTGCTTCAGGTGGACAGGCGACGCCGATCCATCAGCCATTGCCGTGGTCGTTGAGTCGGTTGCACTCAGCCATCGGTGTCGATGGCAACGCTCTACCCCTGGCTCCCAGCGAGTAGCGGATGTCCGCGCAGCCCGGCGTAATACGGTTTGAAGTAATACCGGCTGGTGCAAGCTGAACCGATCGCCAATGAGTGAGCCAGCCACGCAATCCCCCTCGCCAACGACCGGCACGGTCACGTCAGACGACGGGATTGTGATCGGCTACTACAAGTCTGGCCAGGGGCCAGGCGTCATCTTGGTGCACGGTGCCGCTCAGTCAGCTCAAAGCTTTAGCACCTTGGCTCGCGGGCTCTCCGAAGACTTCACGGTCTTCGTCCCCGATAGACGAGGCCGAGGGCTGAGCAAGCACTATGGAGAGTTCCATGGGCTTCGAACGGAGGTGGCTGACCTCAGCGCCCTTCTGGATGCAACTGGTTGTAACTACGTGTTCGGTCTCAGTTCCGGTGCCGTGATCGCCATCGAGACCGCACTTAAGCGACCAGACATCACGAAGCTGGCGCTCTATGAGCCGCCGCCCTCGTTCAACGGTGTAGTTCATGGTGAGTGGGCCGGGGAGTACGAGCGTGGGATGCAAGCTGGGAAGCTCGGCTCGGCTCTGGTCGCCGCGCTCAAGGGCACCGCCGACAGGACGGCGATCCGCTTCGTCCCTAGATTCCTGAGTGCCGCTCCTCTCAATTTCGTGATCACGCGGACAGCCAAGAGACCGACGCCCGAGAGTGAGACCATTTCTCCCGTCGATCTCATCCCAACCGTGCACTACGACATCCGGACCGTCAGGGATGCCGCTGGTTCGTTGGAGCGCTTCGCCGAGCTCGGGTGTGACGTACTGCTCCTCGGCGGTTCAAAGAGCCATCGCAACCTGGGCGCCTCACTCGACGGACTGAGCAAGGTCTTGCCGAGGGCCAAGCGAGTCAGGCTTCCAGGCGTAGGGCACCTGTACGCTTCTCGTCGAGTCGAGCTGGGTCGTCACGATGGAATCCTCACGCGCTCACGGTGTCGTGGCCGGGCCGAACTATGTTGCTCTGCCGGACCGATGCGGCCTAGTCGCCCTCGTCGGCACGCAAGGAGATCGGCGACTCGACCTACAGCGCGAACATTGTCGCCAGCTGGTCGTCGGCCTTGTCGAGTTTCAATCGAAGTGCCTCTTGCTTCGCTTCGGACATGAAGTCTATGTACCGATCATATTGCTTGATCCGCTTGAAGAACGAATAGACAGTGTCCTCCTTGGACCTCGTCTCTCGGTAAAAGCGAGCCACTGCGTCGTACGTCACGCCGATCGCCTCCTCCAACGGTTCGAGCGCAGTGTGTTCCGCACCGCCGAACGAGTTCTCGGCGCGTCGGATGAAGCCGTCGGCGTACTTCCGCAAGATCGCGCCGTCCCGGTCCCAGACCGTGTGAGCGACGAACAACTTCATGTACGTGCGCTCGGTTCCCTTTCCCCTCGCCCAGCGGCTACAGGTGCGCAGTAGCCAATACCGCGTAAGGTAGAAGGCGACGTCCTCCTTTCGGAACAGGCGTTCGTAGATTTGTTCCTCAAACAGCTTCTCCTTGGCCGAGTACACGACCGATGGCTCCTCCTCGCAGGCCGCGACGGCTTGGGCAAGCTCCTCTTTCTTTACTTGGAACTTTGGCTTCTGCTTCGCCGCCGCCCGGGCCTCAGACTTCTTTGCGCGCTTACGGAGGTACTGGTACCCGCGCAGCCGAAGCTTTCTCTCTAGGAAGACCTGCACGCGGTCGTTCGCCATCAAGTCGGACGCGCGAATGGGATTCTGATTGTTCGTAGCCTTTACGACGTCGTCGACCAGGCCCAGCGCGCCAGGAGGCAGCGCGATCACTCGGACGAGCACGCTGGCCTTGGCGGTTCCTCCAGCCTTGGCGGTCCCGCCGGCTTCCGCGAGGGTTCGGGTCGTTTGCTGACCGTTGACGATCTGCGGGTTGTCGATTTGAAGTACGTCCTTGCCGCCCTGCTCTATCTTTCGGGCATCGAAGCACGCAATCGTCACGCCATTGTTGAAGTACCAGAAGTGCGACGGATCTGTCGTCAAGGTGTGCGCGATTGCGAAGTTCACGCTCTTAGTATCGCCGGAGCCCAGATACCCACGGATATTTCTGGCGAACAACTTTTCGCCGTACTGTTCATAGAGCCTCGCGAGCTCGCTGGCTCGTACCGATACGATCCAAGACGTGATCTGCGTCTTCGGGTCGTGACGCTTGATATAACCAGAGGCTGGAGCTGTTTCTATAGGCAGCTCGACTCGAGGCACGGGTGGTGCCACCCCATCGAGATAGTCACGGATCAGTCGGTCGATGTCGCGGCGTTGATAGATCACAAATTGCACTCGCTCGGCGCGGGCGAGCCGAGATGCCTGCTGCTCCGTTGTATTCGTGCAGGCGCGGGTGGTGGCGTAGTACAGGTTTACGCGGTAGCCCCGCTTAAGGAGCAGCTTACGTGCCTCCTTCATGCGGGCGGCCGCGACTGGGAGGGCCTTTAGAGCCCACGCGTCGTACTTCTCGTCATCGAAGAGAGTAGGCGACAGGGAGGCGAACGCGAGAAGGTCGGAAAGAGGTTCGGACCCACCGCCGGCAGTGGAGAACTTCCCTTGGACGATGGATACGCTCGCGGATTCGTGGTCGACATAGATGGCGTCCACGCCCTTGTCGCCAGGTCCGCCGACGAGAGAGGCGGCCGCGGCGTCCGGGTCGTCCTCGCCGAGGGCAGCCATGACGAACCACAGCACGAAGAGCTCCGGCTCCTGTAGCTCGGGTCTGATCTCGCGGAGATCTCGCAGTTCGGTGCGCAGCTCGGGAAGAAGTGGCATGTTTACCTCGATGTGCGGAGGACCTCCACCGTACCAAGCCTGGTCCTCTTCAGCTGGACCCCTCCGATTGTCGGAGGTCCAGGTGGACCTAACCGACCGCGCCGCTCTGAGTCGGGTAGAAGGAGCTATCCCCATCCGGCGAGCGGAGGTCGCCTCGGGTGCGGCGGACTCGCACATCGTGAGACCGAGTCGGCTTAGTCCGGCGGACTGTGGCCTTACGACCACATCAGTCCGAGGCATGGAGGCCCGAAGGGCGGGAGCCGTTCGCTCCGCGACTCGGCTGGAGGCTGAAATCATGAAGTAGGGCGTGGTGCATGTGGTGCAAAATCCTGTGGTGCGTGCACCACGAAAAACGCACAAGCCACGGCTAATCACGGTCAATAGCGGTCAACTATGGTCAAATGAAAACCGCAATCGTGCTGCCGGTTCTCGCGAAATAGCAGGTCAAAGAAGTACCAGCCTTGTTTTTGCCAAGTTCAGGGGCAGGTGAAGGTCAGGCAGATACGAGCAGCTCAACGGCCAATTCTGGCGACCGACCCTCGTTTAACTCTTATGAGGGTCGCCACGGCGGCCCGACACGAATCTGCAGGTCAGACGCTCGTCCCTTGAGAGGACGCGTCGCATGCCCTCTCGGAGGCAGTGACCCTCACTCGGGTCGAATAGTGGTCACGGTCATAAGTGCAGTGCGCACGACCGCCGTTATTCGTGGGATGTAGTCCTCACATTTCTGAGAATAGACAACAGCTACTTGACGTAGCGTGCAGCTGTAATTCGGCCGTCACCGAGGCTTCTCTCCCCGCACGATCGCGCCGTGCAACCTGCGCGCCGTCTCGTCCTCGTGAGTCAACTCGACGCCGACCTTGGTCACGCCTCCGGCACAGCCGAGTGCCTCGCCGGGCTCAGCGCGTTGCTTGGGGTCGAGACCGCCTTCGGCCACGACGTCGCTGATTCCGACGCGGCCGCCCGGGCGCAGCACGCGTGCGAGCTCGAGGCGCCGGTCTGGCGCCGAGCCGCCACCCTATTCACCCAACCATGTGCGATCGCTTCGCAGAATCGAGAGGTTCACCCACTCTTGAGCGAGCCGATGTCCGCTGGCGATGAGAGCCTCGACTGGCTGTTGAAGTTGTCCAAGCCAGTTGGTCGAAGCGGGCCGATTCGTTGCCAGCTGCGGCCTGCCATGGGTTAGCAAAAGCTGGTACAGAGCGACGTGCGGTTCAACCGGTGGCAGCCCCGCAGCGCGGGCTCGATCTGACGCACGGGACGGGATGGTGAGGCCTTCTGCGTCGAGGTCGCCGAAGTACCGAACTCGCGCCGGTGGCGGGTCGAGATCGGCGATGTAACTCACGGATGCCTCGAACGCGCCTCCGGCGCCGTAGGCGACATGACGGAAGGGGGAGCCGGTCCCAGCGCACACGTGGTGAGCGAGAGCACGGCACACCGAGTCGTACGTGTTGTGGTTCTCGATGACGAGAAGTTCCGTGCCGGTCGCCCTCTCGATCGCCTGCCACACGAAGGGCGGGTGCACAACGTATGCCGCGAGCATGTCGAGAGTGAGCCTTCCCGGTCCGAACAGCGGAGTGGGCATCAGTTCGTCCAATCGCTTTTCCTGACCGAAGATCTCAAGGGATCGTTCGCGGTGCGCAAGTGGCGTCTGCTGATCCGGATGGCGGGTGATCCATGAGCTAACGGCCATGAGCGCTTCACGTTGAACAGTAGTGAGGCGTTCGCTCGCTGCCCACGAGAGCTGCGGCGACCACGGGTACCGGAGGCGGTCTCGCATCGCCGTCGATGGCGAACGATCAACCTTCTGGCGCACAAACATTGGCAGCGGAGGATGGCCGGTTCGGTCCCAGCCGCGGAGACCTTTCGGAAGGGTGATATGTCTCGCGGCTTCCAGCTCCGACACGGCATCAAGGAGCAGCTGTCGCTTTGCCGGCTCGCGAGCGATGTCCGGGGAAGTGCGGGCGAATACCTCCCACAAGCGGTCGAGGCGGATGGTGATGGTTCGTTCGCCGGCGAGTCCGGCCGCGAGCCGCCCGGCCCGCCCGCTGAGTTCTGCTACTTCGCTCAATGGAGTGGAACCGCGGTGAGGCGACTGGCCGACACGTATCCCGCGGTATCGGCGAGAGCGCGACCTCCTGCCGCGGCGGAGGCGATGTGTTCGTCGAGAACGATGTAGTTGAGGTGTCGACGAAGGTCCGCGTCGTTGCGGAGCCGAACCACCGTATCGAAAAAGGCTTGCACTTCCGGGTCTGAGATGCCCGTCGTGTAAAGAAGTTGGACGCCACGGCGATCCGCCACCGCGATCTGCAGGTCCAGGAGATAATCAGCATTCGCCTTGCCGATCGGGTTGTCGAGGAAGAGCACCCCGGGATCGGCAACGCGCTCCTGCCCGCGGACGTGAGCACGCAGAGAGGCAAGTGTGCAGTACAGCAGGATGGCGGCCGTAAGGCGCTGTCCGCCGGAGAATTCAGTCGAAAGGCGCTCGACGCCCACAGTCGTGTCGAACATTGCGGCGTTCGGTTTCATGATCGCGACCGTGAAAGCCTGCTCGCCTTCCGGTGTGCGGCGCACGACCGCTGACCTCACGGCGTTGAGCACGATCGCCGTGGGGTCCCGCTTTTCGGCATTCACGGCGGCATCGATGGCGACGCCCATCCGCGCCGCCAACGTCGCCTGCTCGGGTGTCTGGAACTGGATGGCGAGAAACGGTTTGCCGCTCCAGTCGTTGAGCCCTTCGGGAACAGTCGACATCCGCTGGGCGAGCTTGAGCAGCTTAAGGCGTTGCTCGACAAGAGTCGACAAGCGTTCGATCAGTCCCTCGCGATGCTTGTGCACTTCGGCAAGCTCGGCGTCGATGGATTCTCTGATGGCTTCGAGGCCGCGTGCTAGATCGGCTGCGCGTGGCACGAGCGTGGCCGCCGGCTCTTCGGCCAGTGCAGTCTGGGCTCCGCCAATTCCTGCATAGTCGGACCGAAGGCCGACGCTGCGCACGCATTCGAGGACACGCGCGACCTCGTCGTTCGCGACCGTCAGCGCACTGGCAGTGCGCCGGTAGGCACGCGCCTGTTCGTCCACGAGACGCTCGGCCTCCTCGAGGCTGCCGTCGAAGGGGTGGACTCCAGCTGTCTCGACCGGGACGTCGTCCACCGCGAGCACCCGCAGGTGTGCGGAGACGATTAGCGCCCGGGAGTTGGCATCTTCTGCGGCGCACGTTGACCTGGCCGACCGTTCATGAGCCTCGCGGGCCTGCTCCGCGACTCGGCGTTGTTCGTTCGCTACTTGACGGTCAAGGGCGGCGGCATGCTCGGCACTCTTCGGTTCGAGGTCGTCCGGAAGATCGGTCCAGCGTGTGCGTTCGTTCGGGCTGCGCTTCCTCAGCTCCGCCTCGGCGACCTTTACGTCGCCCGAGGCATCGGTGGCGAGCTCCCGAAGCCGTTCTGCTTCTCTCGCAGTGCGCCGTTGGGCTTCGTTGCGGCCGGCTGGGTCTCCCGCCGCCGGGTCTCTGCTCAATTGCGTCGCCTGCGTGACGATGTTGTCTGGCTCTGTTTTGAGCCGCTTAGCGACGTCGGCTTCTCGGGTCTCGGCAATCGACAGCTGGGTGGCGAGTCGCGTGCCCGAAGACTCGCTTTCAAGGCGCGCCACAGCGGCCTGGTAGCTGCGGCGCAAGACTGCGGTAGGCGTTTCGTCGTCCGGCGGGCGGCACGCGGTAACGACTGGAAGCTCGCCGCGCTCAGCCTCGCATGAGGCGATGAGACGCCGCCCCTCTGCTGCCTGGTTGCGGGCGATGTCTCCCGCGATCCGTGCTGCCTCCGCGGCAGCCAATGCATTGTGCCCTTCTTCGTCGAGTGATTGCGCCTCGGTCCGCCACCGAGTCGCATCTGCGCGCCATTGCACTGCCTGGCGATCTCGACGAGCTTGTTCCTCGCACCTCGCGGCGTTCTGGGTAGCCGCATTCAACTTCTCGGTGAGATCGGTGACGATCTCTTCTAGAGTGGCTGCTTCCAGCTTGAGAGATGCGATCGTGGAGGCGATTTCATCCCAGCGCGCAGTGACCGCATTGATGCGCTCACTGAGGTTGCGGGCATCCGTTGCCAGACTCTCGATATGGCCGGCAGGGCACTGATCGAGAAACTGCCGGAGCCGCTCACGAAGTTCGCGATCGGAGGCTGATTGCCGCTCAAGTACAGCGAAGCTCTCGGCGCTCTCGGCCAGGCGCTGCTCTATACGAAGCTTCTCGTCGGCGGCCCACGCCGCGTCATATAGGCCGCGGTGAACAGGGACAGCCCACACAGGTGGGTCACTCGGCTCTTCCAGGTTTCCAGCTGCACCCACCGCGACCACGCTGCGCAAATCGAGGCCCGCCGCGATCATCAGTTCTCGCGCCGCATCGAGACGCGCTGGGTCTGTGACGACGACGCCACCGGCGAGTACGGGATGGTTGGCAAGTAAGTGGGCTCGCTCGTCCGGATCGTCACGCTCGGCGAGCCAACGCCAACCTGATGTCGCCGGAATTCGAGCCTCGGTGAGAACGTCCCAGACTCGCGCGACGTCATCTGAGGGCGGGAGGAGACCGCCGTCGCCCAGCGCATCCAGGGCCAGCTGGTCCGCACACGACGCGATCGCCAGCTCCCGGAGGTCATTCTCCGAGCGGCCGACGGCGTCGAGCAGTGCCGCGGTGACGTCGGCGCCCCGCGCCCACAGGTCGACTCTGGCTTCGCCAAGTACTTCCGCGTACCGGTCTTCCGCAGCCAGCAGGCGCGCAAGCTCGCTCAGCCGGCGGTGTTCCCGGTCCGATTCCGTCAGGCTCGCCCGCAGCTCTACAAGCGTCGCCATGAGGTTCTGTTGCTCTGTGTCGAGCTCCTCGTGCTCGGTTCGGGTGGCCTGGCGACGCTCCTTTAGTTGTGAGAGGTCGCTTTCTGCCTCGATTGCAAGGAACGTCCATCGCTCCTCGCCCGTCGCAGCGTCCTCGCCTTCCTGCAGAACACCCGTGTCGACTCAGCGCGGCGCAGGCTTCGTTGGCCTCGGTGACGCGGTTCTCGTTGGCAGTCGCATTCGCACGCAGTGTGGCTGCTTTGCTCTCGGCCTTCCGCCGATGCTCGTCAGCCCCTTTCCGTGCGGCGTCAGCCGCTTCCGCGGCTGTGTCTTGGCCGGCAACCTCCCGCGTGGCGGAGCGGATCTCGTCGTCAAGGCGGGCGGCTAACCGCGAACTGCGTCGTCGCGGGCGGCGCGCAGAGGCGCATCTTGCCGATCGGCTTGCTCCAGCTCGCGCTGCAGCCGAACTCGGTCCGCCGCGGCGGTCGCCTGGTCGATGACGCTCTCGACCACCTTCCAAGCGTGGGCAAGGTTGGCGGCGTCGTCGGCGTGGCGCTTTGCCTCCTCGAGACGCTGCTTTGCCTCGGCCACCATGAACGCGGCTTCGCGGCGGCGGAGTTCCTGGCCCTGGGCGACCAGCTGGCCAGCGCGCTCGTCGAACTGGCGTGCCCGCATATCGTCAGCCTCCGCGGCCACTGCCAGTCGCTCTGCCTCGCGGGTCGACTGTTCGACCGCAGAAGCGAGCCTGGCCGCCAACGACCATCGGTCGCGGCGAGCGACGGCGACGGCTTCTTCCGCTTGACGAGCGGCAACGTGGGCGGCGGCGAGCGGTTCCAGCACGCCGACGGCATCAACTGTGAATGCACGCTCCCGTTCCAGTCCGCCGCGCCGTGCTAGTTGGGTCGCGAACGAGGCAAGAGTGTCGCCGAAGCTCTGCATCTCGGCCGGGTCGGCCACCGCCTTGAGCAGCATCCGCACGAAGTCGTCCCCGCTGCGGACGGTCGAGAAGAGCTCTTCGGCATCTGCCTCGTCTGCGTTCATCGAGCGCTGGTATGCGAACAGCTCGGGGTCGAGCGGCGTGTGGTTCAAGAGCCATTCGCGCCAGCGCTCCGGGCTGTCCTCGTCGGCCAACTCGAGGCCGGGGGACGCGTGCCAGGCCTCGATGAGACGGTCGCGGAACGCGGCGCGCGATGGTCGACGGTCGCCAAGCCGCGTCGGAAGGGTGTCCAGATCGAGGGCGCCTTCGATCGGTCTAAAGGCATACCACCACTGCCTCAGGTTCGACTGGTCTGCGGACCTGGTCCGGTTGCGCCACTCGAGGACGGTTCCGGTGACCAGCAGTGCGTGGCCGCCGTGCCCATCATCGATGCTCCACTCGAGGGCGACGTGCCCGGTGTCGTCGCTCAACACGAAGTCGCCCAGCCTTGCTCCGCCGACGGTGTACCGCCTTCCGGGCAGGACCGCCGCGAAGACCAGCTTCAGGAGCACGCTTTTGCCGCCGCCGTTCTCGAGGTGGATCAGCGCGACCTTCGCCGCTTCTCCCACTCGGTCCGTCAAATCCAGTGTGACCGGGTCGAATCGCGCTCCCGTCGGGCCGATCCCGTCGAGGTGGATTCGGCGCAGACGCGTCATCCCGCTCTCCCGGTTTCACGTTCGTCGTCTCGCTCAGTCTCAGCCATACGCAGCACGTCGGCGTAGAGCTCACCGCCCGAGAGCTCTCGGACAAGGATGCGGAACCTGGGCAAAGCCCGAAAGGTGCCTCCTTCGTCCTCGGACACCTTCTGGGCGAGACCCTGGTCGACGAGCCAGGCGAGTGCCTTCGCGATGATTGCAACGGTCGTATAACTATTGCGGCGAGCGTCGTTGGTTCGAGCCACTGAAGCTCGCCGCTGGAACGCCCGCCATGTGCGCTCGAGCAGCGGTTGGTCGAGGGGAGGGTCAACGTCGAGTTCGTCAGTCGCGGCCTCTTCGTCGAGGCGAGCACAGAGTCGCCGCAGGTACTCCTCGACGTCGTTGACGGTGACTCGCGCGACGCGGTCGACTGCCTCGAGGTGGCTCGGCTGCGGGTAGCAAAGCCTCGCGGATCGCGACGAACGCCAGACCGTGGGCCACCCGCAGGTCAACGCGGCTCTCTGTTCGCGTCTGGCGGGCGTAATCGCGCAGCCCCATCGCAAAACTGGAGTCCTCTTCTGCGCAGGCGACAGCGCCGACGATCGGGTCGACTGCGAGCAGCCACAGGCCGAGTCCTTCAGCGACGCCTTCGACCAGTCTGGCGAACGACGCCTCGGCCGCGTACCTAACAATCAGTCGGGTGTAGTCGCCAGTGGGCTCGCCACCAGGAGTGAGCTTTGGCTTCATGGCGTACGCGAGGAGGCGACCGGCGTCGGACGAGTCACTCATACCGAGACCGCCGCTTGCTCTGCCGTTTCCCGCTGAACACGTGCCGGAACCACTAGCAGGTCGGACCCCGCGAATCTGGGATGCTCGAGTACCGCGCCGTCGTCGACACCGAGCAGCACCGAGTCGTCACCAGCGGCGATGCGGCGCCCGAGACCTGGGTCAACGGCCCGGATCGTGAGTAGAGCCAACAGGTGGGCGACGTCACCCGGAACCAGTGGAGTCTCAGAGCGAGCCAGCAATGCCGACAAGCGGGTCGGGCGGTCAACATCGGCGAGAACCGCCTCGGCTGCATCCCAAGTGGCGTCGTCGAAGCGAGGCTCCCGCCGCACATCGGTCAATTCGGGTGCGGCAAGGTTCCCGTCGTCGCTGCCGTCGTCGCGGGGCGGCTCACAGAGGATGTCGACTAGTCGATCAATGTCAGCTACCAGCGCTGCGGGCGCGGTCAGGCGTGAAAAGAGCCTTTCCAGGGGCGTCATCGCGTCGCCGATCGGTGCCGCGAGGAGTGGAAAGAGGACTTGGCGCTCGAGGTCGACGAGAGCCACCCGCGTCGGTGGCCGGGCCAGTTGGTCACGGGTAGCTTCCCTGAACTCTTCACGCACCCCAAGAAGCTTGCGCTGCAGCGCTTCGTGCCGGATCTGGCAGTCCTTGAGCAGCACGAGCATCTGCGATGCCTTGGCTCGCAGCGACGGTTCCGTCGCTTCGTCTCGGCTACGGGTGACGTTGCCGATGATCGCCCGTTCTGTGCGGTAGCGGCGGAGCACGTGGTCCAACGCCCGCTCGATGAGGGCAGGTACCCTCTCTGCCCAGTCGACCTCTGCGACGTTTTGCCGCGTCGCGACGATCTCGCGGCGAATCAGCTCGGCGTACTGGATGCTCCGGTAGCGGGCGTGCTCGGCGGTGAGGACGGCCTCGCTCCACATGCCGCGCCGGACGAGGCTATCCATCTTGGCGTCAACGGCCTCGGCGGCCGATTCGATGTCGGCATCGAGCGCCCCGATCAGGACGTTGATCGCCTGGTCGCTAGCACGCAGGTAGATGCCGCCGTCGAGCCCGGCGTGCTCCGTCAGCAGTTCGACGTGGAAGTCGCGGCTCTCGTACGGCCCGTCGTCGTCCCACCGTCCGTAGGCGGCATGGAATGGCTCGTCACCACCCCTGCCTGAGATCAGTCCTTCCACGATCCAAGTCGCGGCCGCTATCGCGTCGTCACCGCACAACCCCGCGTCTTGGCGCGCTGCCTGGCGCGCGATCAGGTCGACGCTCGCTTCGTACGACGCGCCGGTGTCGAAGTCCATCGCGACGGCCACGGCATCGATCGCAACAAAGGCCAGCTCCCAACAGTTGAGACGGATCCACCGGCCGCTTGCGACACGGACCTTGTTTGCCTCCAGCGAATGCAACGGAGCCGTGCACGCCAGCGCCTTTACGCGACGTGACAAGCTGTCGGCTGCGACGGAGCCGGTGAAGGCGCTCAGGTTAAGACCAGGCGACGGAAGGTCGTCCGCGTTCCACTCCCAGCCTTCCTTGGAGTCTCGGGCTTCTGCCAATATCTCGTCCACAGCCAGCTACCTCGCGTTCACGCCCGGGCGGCGAGCCGCAGCCCCGCACCGCTACCGAGAGGGTACCTAGCGGGTGTAACAGTGATCGGCAAACCCAAAGCAGAATCAATGAAATACATTGAGGTGCCTTCGCTCAGGAGTGCTGGTTGTCGACGGACGCCGAAAGAGGAGCGACCGCCGCCATGCGCTGCTTGCTGCCAGTCCGCGATAACGCTACTATTATCTTATGCCTCGGACGGGGTGGGACGTGGAGTTCCATGACGGCTGCGAGGCGTGGGCCGACGAACTCGACCCGCAGGACGCCGAGGCGCTCGTGGCGGCCATACACATACTGCGTGACCAGGGTCCGAGCCTCGGGCGGCCTCTGGTCGACACGGTTAAGGGCAGCCGGTTCAACAACATGAAGGAGCTACGGCCAGGGTCGACCGGTCGCACCGAGATCAGGGTGCTCTTCGCCTTCGACAAGAAGCGGAGGGCGATCCTCCTCCTTGGCGGCGACAAGAGCGACGACTGGGACGGCTGGTACAAGGAGAACATTCCGATCGCCGACAGCCGCTTCGAGGAGCACCAGGCAAAGATCGATGAACAACGGTCCACCGAACCAGCTCGAAAGCGAGCAGGCGGTACAGCCAAGAGCAAGACAGGGAAGGGTAAGAGACGATGAGTCTGAAGACCTGGGAGGAGAAGGTCCTCCGGGAGCCCGGCGCTCCCGAGCGTGTCCGCGAAATTGAAGAGGAACTGCGCCTCGCGGCTGGGTTGACGGCGCTGCGGGAGCAGGCGGGTCTCTCGCAGCGGGACGTCGCCAAGCTCATCGGGGTGTCCCAGCCGAGGATTGCCGCCATCGAGCGGTCGCGCAACGTAACCATCGATGTCCTGGATCAGTACGTAAAGGCGCTTGGCGGGGTGCTCGAGGTGAGCGTTGTCAGGGGCTCGAAGAAGGTCCCGTTGCTGTCGAGCGCGCCAACGAAGCGTGCAGCGCGGGCCGGGGCACGATCTCACCGCACGGTCGCGGTGCCTGCCCGAGCCAAGGCTCAGCCGAAGTCGGGAGCAGCGAAAGCGCGGCAGGCAGTAGCGGCGACTGCCACGAGCCGCTCAAATCCGACAGCGGCGTCCAACCAGAATCATTGATCGTTGACAGCGATGGTTTTCCACAAGCGAAGCGTCTAGCTCAGCAGACATGGTTGCACCTTGAGCGTGGTGCATGTGGTGCAGAATCCTGTGGTGCGTGCACCACAAAAAACGCACACACCACGGTCAATAGCGGTAAATCACGGTCAATAGTGGTAAGTGGAAAACGGCGATTGTGCGGCCTATATTCATAAAGATACAGGTAGTAAAGCTGACTCTCATTTATTTGCCAAACTCGGGGGCAGTGAGGGACACCCTCGAAACGAGCAGGTCAGCGGGTAATTCTGGCCAGTGGCCCTCATTTGACCCGAGTGAGGGTCGCGTGAAGTGGCTGAGGTGAACTGGCAGGTCAGAGCGTTGAGCATCGAGACCGCACCCTTCAGTGGTCGCCGGAAGACGGTGACCCTCACTTGGGCCGCGTGAGGGTCTTCGCCAAATACCAATGCTTTGTAGATACTCGAAATCGTGAGTCACAGAGTCCGCATTCATGTCAATGCAGCCTTCTTATCGGAGGGACCGCCCGAGCGTGTGCTCAGGCGTGATCGCGAAAAGCGCCCTCTGGCGCGCCTAGCGCGGGCTCACGTAGCCGGCGAGCGTGAAGGCGTCTTGTCCGACTCGACCTGCAGCTGGTCGGTCCCGGTCTCGACGACTGGAGAAGCCGGTCCGGTCGCCGTCGCCGTTCACGACGTCCGGGCCCAGACTGGCCGGGCGCGTCGTCGGTGACAATCGCCACGTGCTGCGGCCGACGGGTCGGCGCCGAGCGAGAGGCCGTAGATCGCCACGTCGCCAGGCTTAGCCACGTATCCGCTTGTCGCGGGGTGCCACGCGCCGTTGGCGACGCCCCACTCGTAGAAGCTGACGGCGCCGCCGTTGATCTCTCCCCGGACGTAGCCGTAGGTGAATTTCACTCCCGCCTTCTGCCAGGCCCAGGCGGCGAAGTCGGCGCACCACTCCTCGGCCTTCTCGCCGCTCGGGCAGTCCGCCGTGCCGGCGTCCCAGTAGGCGCTGAACTTGTTGCAGTACGAGTTGGACGGGTCGGTGCTGTAGCCGACCTGGCTCTCGGCGATGGTCACGATGCGCTGGCGACAGGCTCAGTCCGGCAAGGGTGGCCTCGCTCGGCACTGCGAAGGAGTGGGCGGTCCCGGACGCCCCGCGCAGGGTCACCACCAGGATGATCGCGATGCCCAGCCCCGAGGACGAGCGCCAACCGGATGCCGACCGACGTCTGGAGCGGCTTCATGAGCTTCAGACCGCGCGCCGGCGGACCAGCCAGACGGTCGACGGCGAAGAGCAGCACCGACAGCGCGAGCAGCCAGCCACCCTCGATCCACTGGAATGGCCAGAACCGGCTGGCCGGCTGGTAGGTGGTCAACTGCGTGTACCCGTGCTGGGCGAGGTACTGCCATCGTCGTGAGGGACTTCGGGAACCCCGCCTTTCCCGGCCACTGTGACCTGGTGCCGCCTCTGAAGGAGCTGGCCGAGCACGGACTGGCTGACCGGCCGCCCGCCTTTGGTCCACTGCTGGCTGATGATCCACGCGGAACCGGGCACGTTCAGGCTGCTGGTGACCAGCGGCGTCAGGTAGTGCTGGCGCAGGAACCCGCCGGCTGCGAAGGCGAGCCCGGCGTAGGCGACCAGGGTGGCGACAATCGCGGGGACGACCCGGCGGATGAGCGATGCCGGCCAGGACGCCGATCGCGAAGGCGGCCAGCGTCCAGGCGGCGAAGGTGACCCCGCGCAGGTCGAACAGGCCGGGAGCGAACGGGGACGCCCCGATCGTGACCTGCTTGGAGAGAACAGGGCCTGGTTGCCCGCGGCGAAGTACGGCTGGTAGTACCAGGAGAACAGCACGCTGAGAGCTCCGGCCGCGGCGGCCACCACGACCCCGAGCGCCACCAGCTTGGCGAGCGTCCAGCGCCACCGCCCGAAGCCCTGGGTCCAGGCGAACCGGAAGGTGCCGCTCTCCATCTCACGGGCGAGCACCGGCGCACCGAGGAACGCTCCGATCAGCGCGGGCACTACCTGCAGAAGGAGGCCGTTCGCCAGAAATCCGTTCATGCCATTGAAGGCGTTGACCAGGTCGCTGCAGGCAGAACGAGCTTGCCGGGTGGCAGGCGATCGCGGCGGCGTAGGCGTGGTGCAGCTGAAGGCCGGCGATCCAAAAGCCACACCGCCAGTGCGCCCAGCAGCGCGGCCACGCCGGTCAGCGCGATGCGGTGCTGGCGCCAGGTGACCCAGGCCATCCGCCGCCACGGCATCGGCCGCAGGTTCGCGTCCTCGTCCGAGACGGGCGGGCGCGGCGAGCGCGGTCAGCGTGGTCATTTCGTCACCTCCGACAGTTCGGCGTCCCGGGCGCGGGCCGGACCGGGCAGCGCCGCGGCGCCCGGCTCGCGTAGGTAGGCAAGGGTCAGCTCTTCGAGGGTCAGCGAGTGCGCCTCCCATCCCGGTGGCACGGGATCAGAGGTGCCGTCGCAGCGGACGAGCAGGTGCGCTTGCGACGCGGCACGGCTGGCGTGCACGACGTTCCACTGCTGTGCATACCGCTCGGACTCCGAAGCTGGGCCGGTGAGCAGGCGATGGCGCGCGAGGAGATCGTCGACCTCGCCCGCCATCTGGATGCTCCCGCGCGAGACGAGCACGAGGTAGTCGGCAACCCGCTCGAGCTCCGCGAGGACGTGCGACGACAGCACGACCGAGACGCCGTCGTCCGCGACCGCCGTCATCACCGTCGCCATGAAGTCGTGCCGGGCGAGCGGATCGAGCATCGCCATCGGCTCGTCGAGCACGAGGAGCCGCGGCCGGCGCGCCAGCGCCAGCGTCAAGGCGAGCTGGGCCTGCTGGCCGCCCGACATCTTTCCGGCCTTCTGCCGCAAGGGAATGCCGAGCTCACCGAGGCGCTGCTCGGCGTAGCGCTGGTCGAAGCGGCGGTTGAGGTTGCGGGTCACGTGGAGCAGGTCGGCAGCCGAGAGGTTCTTGTAAAGCGGCGTGTCCTGAGCCACGAACGCGATCCCGTCGAGCGCGGCCAGAGAACCGGCGGGGCGTCCGCCAAGCACGGTCAGCTGCACCGGTGGTCGGGGTGGCAAGCCCGACCGCGATGTTCAGCAAGGTCGACTTGCCGGCGCCGTTCGGCCCGACGAGCGCGACCACGTGCCCGTCGGGGATCGCCAGCGTGCAGTCGTGCAGTGCTCTCGTCGAGCCGTAGGACTTGCCGAGGGCGTGGGTCTCGATGACGTTCATGCCACGCCCTCCGCCTCGGCTCGCGCCGCGCCGCGTCGGTCGGCAGTGCCCCCGCGACGCTCACGAAAATCCCGCAGCACGTTCGCGACGAGCGCCGCGATCCCGTCCTCGTCGAGCCCCGCAGCGTCGGCGGCTGCCACCCAGGAGACGAGGGAGCGGCGGAGCTCGGTGAGCTCGGGCAGCGCCACCTGGCCGAGCGTCGCCACGATGAACGTTCCCTGGCCGGGCCGCCCGACCGCGAGGCCCTTCGTCTCCAGCTCCCTGTAGGCCTTCAGCACCGTGTTCGGGTTGATCGCCAGCTCCGCGACCACGTCGCGGACCTTCGGAAGCTGATCGCCGGGCTCGAGGTAGCCGAGCCGCGAGCGCGTGCTCGACCTGGTGGACGAGCTGCAGGTAGGTCGGCACGCCCGAGGCGAGGTCGAGGCGGAACTCGATCGGCGACGCGGATCCTCCCTGCCCGATCGGCTTCGGGTCACCGCGTTTGGAACCGGGCGGCGAAGCGTCTGTACCGCCGCTGATTCTCTTATCTAAGGTCATAAGACAATGATACAGACGACGAACAGACTGTCAACGGCAGACCGTCACCGATCGAGCAGAAGTGCCTGATGTCCCTCCAAAAAATGCAAGCGCTCGGTCGAGATCCGGGCCCCCGCCATCCGCGCTCGGCATCAAGGTGCAGCACACATCATCGGCGCCTGCGACAGTTCTTGGAGTCAATGCTCGTCCAGTCCCTGCCCCAAGCAACCCGGCCATCGGTTTGAGGGATGCTTCATCTCGATGATGCGCCTCGAGATCAGTACCTCCCAGAGGTGAGAACTCCGGTCCTTCCCGGCAGCTGCTAGGTGGTGCCGGTTCTGCCAGTGTCGAAGTCGATGACCAAGGGCAGAGCTAAAGAGGGCGCCTCTCGGACGCGCCCATCGAAGTGGACCGTCGAGTACTACGTCACGTCCAGCGGAACCACCCCCGTGCTCGACTGGCTCAAGAAGCTTCCCGAAGCGAAGCGCGCTGCATGGCTCGCCTTTATTGACTTCGCGCTCGTCCCGATGGGGAAGGACATCCAGCAGTCGGGGTACGTGAAGCCGCTGGGGCAGGGCTTGTTCGAGCTCCGCATCGACCACGACGCTCGAGAGTTGGCGCAGGTCTTCGGCGTCGAGTTCTCTGATGAACAGAAGCTGACCGTGCCTGTCGCCGAGGGGATCCTGCTACGCGTGTTCTGCACCTTCCACGGCGAGAAGGTCGTGCTCTTGTTGTCTGGACTTGACAAGGGAGCGGATCCAAAGGCTCAGCCAAGGGCCATCAGAGCCGGCCGCCGACTGCTCGCCGATTGGCAAGCCGAACAGTCGGCGACTGGAAGCAAGAACAAGAGGAAACGATGAGGCCAGACCCGCCCGTGGTCGTGTAGAGTGATGGGTAAGAACCCATCATCACCTCAGAGGGTCGGAAGATCGATCTGCTAGGAGCCACTGTGCCAACCGTTCACCACGACGATGTCCGAGAGGAGCTGTTCTCGGAACTGAGCGACGCGGGCCGCCGCCAGTATGAAGCGCTGGGAGCCGTGTACGAGGCGCGAGAGCTCACCGCTCAACTGGCACAGCTACGGCTGGCGGCAAACCTGTCTCAGCGCCAGGCCGCCAAGCGAGCCGGTGTTGACCAGGCCGACGTCTCACGCATCGAGTCAGGTCAGATCACACCGTCGCTCCCGACGCTGCTTCGGTTGCTCGATGCGGTCGGAGCTACCCTCGTGCTCGCCAGGAGGCCGACGCCCTTAAAATCTGCGGCACCAGCGCGCAGCGCTGTGTCGACTCAAACCAAAGCCCAGGACGACGAGAGAGCGGGGCAACGACAGCATTCGGCGGTTCCGGCTCTCGCTGCGACCAAACATCTTGCGCCACGACGTCCCCGGTCCCCCGTCTCCTGAGTTCACTCTGTGACTGGCGTTCTGCCAGTTGCATTGATTGAAAGCGACGAGTGTCATCGATCCGGAGGCAATCCGTTTGGCGGTCCGGGTGAATTGCCTTCGTCACCGCGTCCGAGTACTCAGAACGTCCAACGGGTGGCGCCACCGGGTTCCTTGGTGGCGACCGCGAAGGCATCCTTGGGCATGAACTCGTAGACGTACCACGGCGGCGGTCCGGCGCTGGGAGCGCTGTACTCGTGGGTGAAGCCACCGCCGGCCACGGTCGGTGCCCAGCCCCCACCGGCGAACACCTCAGCGAGGCGCTGCAACAGCGCGTCGTCGGTGACACGGACGGCTTGACCCTCGAGCGCCACGTCGTAGCCGTGGATGGCGACGCCGAAGGCGCAGCGCGGGTCGCGCTCGATGTTCCGGATCTTGCGTGACCGTGGACCGCCACAGAAGTAGTAGCGGCCGTCGACCCAGAAAGCGCCGACGGCTGTCATGTGCGGTCGGCCGTCGGCGTCGATCGTCGACAACCAGAAGGTGTGGTGGTCGGGTCCACCGGTGCCCGGTCCCTGGGTCAGATTGGTCTCGAGCGTTCGGCGCACATCTGCCCAGTCGAGTGGGGCGAGGTCGTACAGGGCAGCGAGATTCTTCCCTCGGAGCTCGGGAGGACCCATGTCAGTACCGACGATCGAAGGGGGCGATATTCATCGATCGGATCCTGTCAGATCGATGACCGGCCCGTCGACGATGAGTGAGCGGTACGCATTGTGGGCAGCCGGGACCACCACCAGCCACCTGATCGACCATGGGGCGCATGCGCGCCGATGTTCCCGAGACCACCGAGTCCGGCAGTTACGCCGACATTCTCCGGCTGGCGGGTTTCGGTGTGCTCGCCGACGAGCTGCTCACCCTCACACTCGAACCCCCACTCGACGATCGCGCCCGTCGCTTCGTTCACGAGTACCTTCTGCGGACCCGCATTCAGCTGGGGCTTTACGCCGACTCCGAGGACCTCGAAGCGCTCGACGTGCTCGTCGACGAGCGAGCCAGCGAGAGCATCCTGCGGCGAGACGACGCGCTGCTCAGTGCCTCCCGGCGCTTCTACGTGGGGGCAGGGTCAGTGCTAGCCCAGTGACGGCACAGCCACGCGCTAGACGCCGGCACCCTCCGTGGTGCATGTGGTGCAGAATCCTGTGGTGCGCGCACCACGAAAAACGCACACACCACGGTCAATAACGGTAAAGCACGGTCAGTTATGGTAAGTTGAAAACGCCGATTGTGCGGCATATATTCATAAAGATGCAGGTAGTAAAACTGCGTCTCATTTATTTGCCAAGGTAAGGGTCGCGGGTTCGAGTCCCGTCGTCCGCTCGTTCTGGTTGTTTCTCCTGGTAGTGGCGTTGCCGCCGGGTCTCGAGGGTGGCCTTGTTGCCCATCATCTGCCCATCTGCACCACCTTTGCACGGCCGACCTCCGCGATGGCTGTGAACGAACCCCGGCTTGGGCTCATCCGCCGATGGCAAGGGCGAAGAGGGTATCGACCGCAGTTTCGATCGGGCGGGAACTCCGAAGTACCTGACCGAGTACAAGCCCTCCTTCGAGCGCGGCGAGCAGAGTAACCGCGAGGTCGTCCGGATCGATGTCGGACCGGAGTTTGCCGTCGGCGTGAAGGGATCTCAGTCCATCGCCGATGGCGGCCGCCCACTGATCGAACCCGGCAGCGATGAGCGCTCGGGCCTCGGGGTCACTCTCGGCGAGTTGACCAACGAGCGAGCCAAGTGCGCAGCCCCCCTTTGCTTTAGTGCGCTTCGCTGCGGTGATCACCATGTTCCGCCAGGCTTCGACTCCGTTCGCGCTGCCGAGCGCGTGCCGCTGGCGATTGACGATGGCGTCGGCTTGGTAGTCGATGACCGCCTGCACGAGTTCGTTCTTGTCGGGGAAGTAGTGGTACATCTGAGAGCCGCTGACCTCCGCCGCCACCTTGACGTCTTCCAAGGTGGTGGCCGCCACCCCGCGCTCATGGATCAGGGCGGCGGCCGCCTCCACTATTCGTGCCCGGGTGCGTGCTCCCTTGGGGGTGAGCTTCGGCCGGTCACTCGTCTCGTTGACCATGCACCAATGGTAGCAAGATATTGAGTTTGACAACCCAGCATCGAACTGTCAGAGTGGGTTACACAACCCATTTAGGAACGAGAGGACCACACATCGCATGACTGACCTAAAGGGCAAGACAGCTCTGGTTACGGGCTCGACGAGCGGGATCGGCCAGGCCACGGCCGTCGCCTTGGCCGCCCGCGGTGCTCACGTACTGATAGTCGGGCGCAACGAACAACGAGCCAAAGACGTGGTCGCCGAGGTTGAAGGCAGCGGCGGCCGCGCAACGTTCCGGCTCACGACGCTGAGCGACCTCGAATCGACCAAGGAGCTGGTCGAGTGGGCCACTGAGGCGGGCGACGGTCATGTCGACATCCTCATCAACAACGCTGGCGTCGCCCTGCTCGGACCAAGCAACGCAGCCACCGAAGCAGACTTCGACGAGAGCTTTGCAGTCAACGTCAAGGTTCCGTTCTTCCTCGTCGCGTCCCTGGCGCCAGCCATGGCCGAACGCGGATGGGTTCGATCGTCAACGTCTCCACGATGGTCGCGAGCTTCGGACAGGCTGGCATGGCTCTGTATGGCGCCAGCCGAGCCGCTCTCGAACTGTTGACGAAGGCCTGGGCTGCCGAATACGGCCCGCGTGGTGTTCGGGTCAACGCCGTTGCCCCCGGCCCGACACTCACCCGCATGATGGAAGCAGTCCCTGCCGAGATGGTGGATCAGTTCGCAGCACTAGCTCCAGCCGGTCGCGTAGCTCAGCCCGAGGAACTTGCTGCGGCGATCGCCTTCCTGGCCAGTGATGATGCCAGCTTCGTCCACGGCGTCACTCTTGCAGTCGACGGGGGCCGAGTAGCGACGTAACGCCTGTCGGCGGTGACGTTAAAAGTAAAGACCGAGAACACAGATCGCAACCAACAACTGAGGAGTATTCACATGAGCGCATATGTGATTGTCGAATTCACCGTCAAGGACCCGGATGTTTACCGTGAGAAATACGCCCCTAACGCCGGCCGGACGGCCAAGGAGCACGGGGGAGAGGTTCTCGCCGCCGGTAGCTGGAAGATCCTGCACGGCGATGGCTCGCTCACGTCGGGGGCACTCGTGCGGTTTCCCGACCATGAAACGGCCATCGACTGGTACAACTCGCCTGAGTATCAGCAGTTGTTCGACGTCCGAAGTGTCGCGATGGATGCCCGTTTCAGCTTGCTCGGTGGGCTCCCTACGCCCACAGAAGATGAGAAGAAATCCCAGTGAGCGCACTCCCGGGAATGACGGTGCTCATCACGGGCGCCAACGCCGGGATCGGCAAGGACGTGGCACGGCAACTGGCGTTACGTCCCGAGACGGCGCGGATCTACTTGGCGTGCCGGAACCGAGATAGGGCGACAGCGGCAAAGGCCGAACTCGAAGCCGTGACCGGCCGGCGCATCTTCGACATCATTCTCATGGACGTCGCCGACCTGGGTTCGGTCCGCGCCGGCCTCGCGGCCATCAACGGGTCCATCGACGCGCTGGTCATGAACGCTGGTGTCATTGGCCCGCACTCGATGGACCGGACCGCTGACGGGGTCACCACCGTGTTCGCGACGAACGTCCTTGGCCACGTCGTCCTCCTCGAAGGGCTCCTGGCCGAGGATCGGCTTGGCGAGGTTGCGGTCTTCGCCGGAAGTGAAGCAGTCAGGGGCGTCCCGAAGTTGCGGATGAAGGGGCCATCGTTCGTCTCACACTCCGCCGACGAGTTCGCCACCGTCATCGACGGCAGCTATTTCGCCGGCAAAGAAGCTGACTTCAACCTAGCTTTCGGGCAGGCCAAGTACATTGGCGCCCTCTGGATGGCCTATCTCGCCCGCCAACACCCCGACCGCCGCTTCATCACCGTAAGCCCCGGCAACACCACCGGCACCCAAGCAGCCAGTGACCTCCCATTGCCGATGCGTTTAGCGGCCAAATACATCATGCCCACCCTGGGTCTCTCCCACAAACTTGACGTGGGCGCGAAGCGACTGGTCGACGGCGTCACCGACCCGACCCTGTCGAGCGGCGTGTTCTACGCCAGCGCGGCCAACACGCTGAAAGGTCCCATGGTCAACCAAGAAGACTTCCTCCCCAACCTGGCCAACCCGTCGTTTCAGGACCACGCCAACGAGGCCATCCACCGTTTCATCGCCTAATGACGTTTTGCGCGATAACGCGCGGACCGTTTCTACAAACGGACAGCTTCAGGTGGTCTCGGTCCGAAGGGTCATTCGCGCAGGTCTCCAATGTCGCCAAGGCCAAGGGCAAACGGCCCATCCCGGTCGCCGAGGTGATGGTGCCCCAGACCCATCCCCTCGGCTACGACCGGACTTTGACGGGTCAGGCTCGCTTTTGGAGGGCCGCGATGCCCTGACCAGCACTGTCCGCTGAGAAATCGCAGTTTCCGGCGCTCGATGTAGGGGCGACACGTCCACCGCATCTGAGTTACAGTGCTGTAAGATGGTGGCGTGTTCGTCAAGAAGACCGTGAGGCGGCGGGGCGACAAGAGCTACGAGTATCTGTCGCTCGTCGAGGCGGTGCGAGAAGACGGCAAGAACACCCACCGCACGCTGCTTCGTTTGGGAGAGGTCAGCGAGCTGCGCGCCTCTGGGCAGCTGGACCGGATCATCAACGCCCTTCGCGCCTACGCCGAGGGCAACTGGTTCGAGGCAGGTGAGCTCTCCGGCGAGGGTGGTCCGAGTTTCGGTGGAGTCGCCGCCTGTCATTCGTACTTCTCTCGCCTCGGCCTCGAGGCGCACTTCGAGGCCGTCGGTAGAGGCCGCAAGTCGTCGTCGTTGTCCGACACCGTGTTCGTGATGCTGGCCAATCGCCTGCTCGACCCGGGCTCGAAGCGGCGGACGATCACCGAGTGGCTTTCGACAGTGGCCATGCCGAAGCAAGTCGACATCCCGAGCCTCGCCCAGTGCTACCGGGCCATCGATGCCCTCGCCGATGCCAAGGAGTCGACCGAGGCGCACCTGTACTCCGAGCTCTGCACGTTGGCGAACCTCGATCTCCGCCTCGTCTGCTACGACCTGACCTCGACGTATTTCGAGACCCAGGGCGGAGACCGGCGGAACTTTCCGTCGCTCGCCTATGGCTACAGCCGGGATCACCGCAGCGACCGGCCTCAGATCGCCATCGGCCTTCTCGTCACCGGCGACGGCATCCCGATCGCACACCACGTCTTTGCCGGCAACACTTCGGACGTCTCGAGCTTGCCGTCGATCATGGAGGATCTGCAGCAGCGCTTCGGCGTCGGACGCATCGCCCTTGTGGCCGACCGCGGGCTCATCAGCGAGGACAACCTCGCCGAGGTGGAGGCGCACGGCTTCGACCACGTGCTGGCGACCCGGCTGCACCGTGACGAGGACGTCGCTTCGGTGCTCGAGATGGCGAACTCGCCATCCACCGCCTGGGTGGCGGTACCCGAGGCGCGCAGCTTCACTGCCGAGATCGCCCATGACCACCGGCGCTTTGTCGTGGTGTTCTCGCCCACCCGCTACTTCCGCGACCGTGCGCGTCACGCCGTGCTGTGCGCCAGAGTCGAGGACGGGCTCATCGCCCTCGAGGCCCGGGTGCGGGCCCGGCGGCTCAGTGATCCCGCCAAGATCGGTGCGGCCGCCGACCGGGTTCTCCGTGACTCCGGAGTCGCCAGGTGCTTTGTCACGACGGTCAGAAAGGGTTACTTCTCCTGGGACTTCGACGAGAAGGCACGCCGCTACGACGAGGAGCTGCTGTGCGGCCGGTACGTGATCACGACCTCGCTTTCTGCCGACGAGGTCGACTGTGCTCAGGTGCTGCGCTACTACCGGAGCCTGCAGAACGTGGAGCGCCGATTCAGGATCATGAAGGACTTCCTCAACTTGCGGCCGGTCTTCCACTGGACCGAGGAGCGCGTGAGGGGACACGTCGCCCTCTGCGTCATGGCGGCCACCATCGAAGCCGTGATGGCACGAGACCTCGTTGCGGCAAAGGTGATGGACCCGAACATTCCCTTCCAGCACATGACACCGCGCCGAGCACTCGCCGAGTTGGCAGAGGTTCGTCTTGAGCTCGTGAGCGCCGGCGAGCGCACGATCGAGCTCGTCAGCAGGCCGACCCAACCCCAGGCCAAGGTGCTTCGGGCCCTCGGCGTGGACACCTCAGGCTGGGGTAAGGCCACACTCGCCTGAGCAGGGCAAACAGATCCCGCGTAGTGGAAACACTTTCTCCCCGCGCCCCCATCTACCTGGACTTTCGCGAATCACCCGTCAAAGTCCGGTACGAGGCCGAGGTCGACTTCGGACGCGTCACCATCGTTCTCGCAGGCGTGATGACGGAGTTGTGGATGTTCGTGATGCGACTCTCCGCCTCCGGCCGGGCCTTCCACCGCGTCTATGCCAACCAGGCGCAGGAGGCCTTCCTCGACGGCCACGTGCGCGCCTTTGGCCATCTCGGTGTGCCGTCCCGCCTCCGCTACGACAATCTGAAGCCGGCGGTCATCAAGGTGCTCATGGGACGCAACCGTTCGGAGACCGACCGCTTCGCGGCGCTGCGCAGCCACTACATGTTCGATTCCTTCTACTGCCGGCCCGGCATCGAAGGCGCCCACGAGAAAGGTGGCGTCGAGGGGGAGGTGGGTCGCTTCCGCCGGCGTCACCTCGTGCCGATGCCGAAGGTGTCCACCCTCGCCGAGCTGAACGAGCTCGTAGAGACGGGCGACCGTCTCGACGACCTTCGCCACGTCGACGGGCGCAGGCTCACCGTGGCCGCCCACTACGCCCTCGAGCGACCGCATCTACGAGAGGTCGAAGAGGACTTCGCCGTCGGCCTCGAGCTCAACCTGCGCGTCGACCAGAAGGCGAGGATCTGCGTGCGGCAGTGCTTCTACTCGGTCCCTGTCCGCCTCGCCGGCACGAGGGTGCCCGTCGTCCTCGGCGCCGAGAGGGTGGAGGTGAAAGACAGGGCCCGCCTCGTCGCCAGCCATCCTCGCGCCGTGGGGAGGGGAGTCGAGACCCTCGAGCTCGATCACTACCTCGAGGTGCTGCAGGTGAAGCCAGGCGCCCTCGCCGGCTCGACCGCCCTCAGCCAGGCGCGGGCATCGGGTCGCTTCTCGAGATCGCACGAGCGCTTCTACGACCTCGCCCGCAGGCGTCTCGGCGACAAGGAAGGCACGAAGGCGATGATCGAGGTGCTCCTCGCCCATCGGGTGCTGCCGTGGGGGGCCGTCGTCGCCGGCATCGACAAGGCCCTCTCGGTCAACTGCCTCGATGCCCAAGTCGTCATCGTCGAAGCACGACGTGCCATCGAGACGACGTCCGAGAGCCCGCAGCTGCCCGAAGGGCTCGCCCGCTTCGACCGCCCGGCACCCACCCTTAAGCGCTACGACGATCTCCTGGAGGCGAAATGACGACTACGACCGAGGCTGCGGCCCTCGCCGCCATCGGCGCAGCGACGAGAGAGCTCCACCTGCCAACGGTGCGCGAGCAGGCAGAGAGCCTCGCCGCCGCCGCACAGCGGGCGCGCACGAGTCACCTCGCCTATCTCGCCGAGGTGCTCTCGGCCGAGATCGACGACCGGGGGGAACGCCGGCGGCTGCGCCGCGTCCAGGAGGCGCGCTTCCCACGTCAGAAGACCCTCGGCGATTTCGACATCTCGGCCTCGGCATCGATCGACGCCCAGGCCATCTCACTGCTCGCCTCCTGCTCGTATCTCGACAAAGGAGAGCTCATCGTCCTTCTCGGCGACTCCGGTACCGGGAAGAGCCACCTCCTCATCGGCCTCGGCACCGCCGCCTGCGAACAGGGCCGCTCCGTGCGCTATGTCACCTGTGCCCAGCTCGTCAACGAGCTCGCCGAGGCAGCCGACGAGCGGCGGCTGTCACGCCTCGTCGCCCGTTACGGGCGCCTCGAGCTGTTGGCGATCGATGAGCTCGGCTACGTGAAGCTCGACACCCGCGGCGCCGAGCTCCTCTTCCAGATTCTCACCGAGCGGGAGGAGAAGTCCTCCATCGCCGTGGCGAGCAATTTGCCGTTCTCGGAGTGGGGCCAGGTCGTGACCGATGCCCGCCTCGTCGCCGCCATCGTCGATCGCCTCACCTTCCGGGCCCACATCTTCGAGACGGGCTCCGACAGCTACCGGCTCCTCAGCGCCCGCCGGCGTCGCCCGAAGCCCTCATAGCAATCAGCGCACGCGCTGCAGGGCGGCGTTGACAGCGCCGATGTCGAAGGCCTCCGGGTCGAACTTGTAGCCCACCCAGACGAGGTAGCTGTCGTGCTCCTCGTGCAGCGGGTCGGCGAGCGCCTCGAGGAACTGCTCGTAGCCCCCGGCGCCCCCGACGTCCTCGGGCGGGCAGGCGTTGGCGCCGTCGACACAAACGCCGTACTTGAGGGCGAGGGGCGACCACGTGACTGCCTCGACGGTCACCTCGTGCTGCCAGGAATCGCCGAAGTCGTACTCGTAGCGAAAGCGTCGCACCCCGCCGCGAAGGGCGACGAACACCGTGTGCTCGCTCTCGTCGAGCTCCTCCTCTGGGTAGTCCTCGGCGTGCATGCCGTAGAGGCTCTCGCCGATCGTGAAGCTGTGCAGGTGGGAGTTGGTCCAGCCGAGTGCCGCCTGGAAGATCTCGTGCAGCTTGGCGAGCCTCACGCCACCGGGGACGAGGACGCGCCGCCACACCGTCGGGTGGACCTCCTCGAGCTGGATGCGGAGCCGGAAGACAGGCTGCGGTGCCACGCCGGCACACTACGTCGGGGACCCGCCCTCCTCAGCCCTGCCTCCTCGTCGGCGGCGCCTCGCGCTCGTGGGTGGGGCCAACTGAGATCCAACGGCGTCGTCCACCCAACCCTGAACGCGATGCTTTGAATGTGGCGCCGACGTCCACTACGGGCGAGCGGAGTTCGTGCGCGCCCGGCGCGGAGTAGTCCTCGAGAGCGCCTACGCCCTCCATCCCGAGCGCTTCGTCCACAAGCCTCCGACTCGACCGGCGCTGCCGACCGTGGCGTGAATCAACAAACCCGAGGAGGTGACGCTCGAGACAGTAAATCCTTGATCAATATGTATCCATTAGGGTGACACGCGCCGCGCAGAGGTTGGTTAGCGCGACATGCCAGCCGCTTCAGTGGAGTCGGAGCTCGGCCGAGAACTCCAGTGCCCGAGCGGCCGCCGGACTACGACCAGAGTTCAGCCCGACGCGACCACCAGGCCTCAGCGGCGGTCATTGCGCTCTCGGCCTCGTGGATGCCGTTGCCCACGAGCCCGGCGGTAGCAGCCCAGTGCAAGGGTACAAGGGCTATAGCCCCGGGGAGCCAACGGTGCTCGTCGCCGGTCAACGGTTCCGGGGCCGTGCTTTCGTAGGCGTCGAGCAGTCGTCGCGGCTCGAGCAATTCGCCGCCCTGTGCGACCTGGTGCAGGCTGCCCGCGACGTCGTACAGCCGCTCCCTGACCCTCGCCAAATCCAGGTCGAAGGTGGCCCATGAGCCGTCTGACAGTTCTCCCGCGTTGCCCTAGAGGCTAACAAGTCGCACCGATCCGTGGTGCATGTGGTGCAGAATTTTCGTGGTGCGCGACCACAAAAAACGCACATGACAGGGTCAATAGCGGTAAACAGCGGTCAACTGTGGTAAGTTGAAAACCTCGATTGTGCGGCTTCTATTGATAAAGATACAGGTAGTGAAGATGCGTCTCATTTATTTGCCAAGGTGAGGGTTGCGGGTTCGAGTCCCTCCGAGCGCGCTGGCGACGTCTTCACCGTTGAGGCCCGCCCCACTTCACGTTTGAGCTGCGACATCTTCGCGCGTGGGTGTGTCAGCGTCGGTGAGCGGCGCGACGACGCGGCGAGGCAGCGTGTCGCCTGATCTCTCAGCTGAGGGGTCCGGTTATGGCGGCAGAGCCGAGGCGGAGACGAGGTCGTCGATCGTGCGTCGTCGCCGGCGGCGGCTCCGGGCGGGACGTCCCTCCGCACTGCGCCGCTCGTCGTCGGCCAGGCGATGAGCGAAGGCGTCGCAGATGCGCAGGTTCCTCGCCACGAGGAGGCAGGCCAGCAGCAGCGTCATGGGCGTGAGGCCCATGACCCGGCACCATCCCCGTGAGATGTCCGTCGTGGCCGGGTCCTTGATGGTGGCATAGGTGCGCTCGACGGCCGTGCGCCGGGCGAAGGACTGGCGGTGCGCCTTGGAGGGGTAGTCGTGCTTCTGGGCGGTCTTGGCGTTCACCTCGGGCCCGACGGTGATGGTGAGCTGGCTGCAGCACGGCGGCGGGTGCTCCGGCGGGGAGACGACCTCGGGGCGCTCGTAGGACAGCGCCATGGAGGACTCCTTCAGCCCGCAGCGGAGCTTTCCGAGCGCCGCCGGGCACATGACGCGGTGGAAGCCGTCGATGTCGTCCCTCGTCGCCCGGCCGAGCTTGTAGCGGGCGAGCTCGTCTGAGCGCTCGTCGTGGGCGGCCGTCTCGGCCGCGCTCGCCTGGCGGGAGAGGGGTCCGAGACCGAAGAGGCCGCCCGGCGTGGCCGGGCAGTAGAGCGAGCCGTTGTGAGAGATGGCCCCCTTGTAGGTGCCCTGTGTCCCGCGGTCGTGGGGGTGCAGGTCCATGACGAGCTCGGCGCCGAGGCGGCGAAGCGGCAGCGCCCAGTTCTCGGCCACGCGGTGGGCGTAGCCCGAGTCGCACAGCACGTCACCGAGGCGGACGCCTGAGGAGGCCATGTCGGCCAGCACCGAGACGAGCAGCGGCGGCGGGTCGAGGTCGCAGGGGCTCAACACCATGCGCCGCGCCAGCTCGGCCACGGGCGGGCCGCCCTCGTCGCCCACCATCGTGGCCACCTGCAGGTAGTAGCCGAAGAAGAGCTCGTCCTTCTCGCCCGGGCCGCCCCCGCGGCGGTGTCCCCGAGCGCGCCTCGGTGTCGCTGTAGCGGCCGTTCTTCGTCCGACGCGCCGAGAAGCTCTCGACGTCGGTCCAGTCGACGGCATAGGAGCTTGCGGCATCCTTGGCGCCGGCCTCGATGCTCGCTTCCAGGAGGGCGTCGGTCACCTCTTGGAGCAGAGCTGCGGCGTCGTGCCTCGACAGCGCCCTTCGAACGAGGGAGAAGGTGCGCTCCACCTGGCGGTAGGTGAGCAGGTGGGGGCCGCCCTTCCAGATGGAGAGGACACCGAGGCGGCGCCGCTCGGCCTCCTCGAGTGAGACAAGGGCGCCGTGCACGCGACGCAGCTGGGCGGGTCGGTCATCGGAGAGGCAAAGAAGGATGCCGAGAAGAAGGGTACGGACGCTCAGCTGGCGGGGCCGCGCGCCGACGGGCAGTCGCTGTTCGATCCTTGGCGCCACACCGGCGGCGTCGACGACAGCTTCGAGGCGGGCGAGGCGCTCGGGCCCCCTCAGCGTCGTCCTCCGAGTAGCGCCACCGCCTCGGCCTCCCCGGCCGGGGACAGGCCGCCCACGACGTCGCCCAAGCGCTGCGAACAGCTGATGCCGGCGGCAGCCATGAAGGTGGGCAACCCGATCAGCTCCGCCACGGCGGCGAGCCAGCTGGCCCTCAGCCTCGGGAGCTCGAGGCGGGGAAGGTCCCCTCCCGACGACAGCGAGGAGATGAGCCCGGAGGTGACGTTGCGCCGGGAGGGCTCCACCCCGCCCACGATGAACTCGTCACCGGCGAAGGCGGCGGCCGCTTGAGCCCGCTCGGAGAAGCCGGCGAGGACGGGCACGACGCGAGGGCGGCGGCCCCGCACCACGACGACGAGACCGCCTGAGCGCGCCACGACATCTCGGCCCCGTACGACACGCAGGTCGAGACCCATGAGACCGGCGCCGGCCCCGAGGCTGATGATGCCGTTCGCCCGTGCCCGTCGTGCCGCCGTCGGCTGGGCGTCGGCGAGGGCGAGATAGGAGGCGATCTCTGCGGCCGAGTAGGGCGCCTTCGAGCGCTGGCGGGGAAGCGACGCCGCCCTCGGGCGAGGGGGAGCCTGATGGCGGGCGACAAAGCGCAGGTTGGAGCGAAGCGTCCGCCGCGTCCCGGGCGAGCTCGAGCGACAGCCGAGGCCGACGAAACGCTCGATCACGGCCTCGCTGAAGAGCACCTCGGCCTGAAGGGGAAAGCCGACCGACTGGGCGAAGGCGCCGAGCTGGGCGCAGCACCACAGGAGGTTCTTCCTGCGGGAGGCGGCCAGCGGCCCGCAGCGCCCCACCGCCTGGAGGGCGAAGAGGGCCACCTCGCCCTCCACCGTCCGCGGTTGCCAGCTCTCCGTAGCACCCTGCCCAGCGGTGAGCACACGATATCTATACCGTATGCTTACGGGCGGCGGGTGGATGCCCGGTGAGAAGGTGGGGTGCGATGAGTGGCGACCGCAGGGCCCGGGCCGAGGCCGACAAGCTCCTCAAGGCCATCGCCGAGATCGGCTTCGTCCTGCCCGGCACCCTCTCTGAGCGCTACCTCCGCTGTGTCCACAGCGGCTGCCACTGCCACGACGACCCGCCGAAGCTGCACGGCCCCTACTGGTACTGGACGAGGAAGGTCAACAAAAAGACCGTCTCCCGCCTCTTGCGCCCCGAGCAGGTGGCCGACTACCAGGCCTGGTTCGACAACCGAAAGCGCCTGCGCGAGCTCACACAGAAGCTCGAGGAGCTCTCCATCGAGCTCGTCGATGCAGACGTGCGCAGTCCGAGACGGCAGCCGGTGCGCTCCTCCGGTGCCGAGGTCGTGTGAGCGCCGGGCGCTACTGCCGCGAGCGGCGTCGAACCCGGGCCGAAGAACTCCAGATCAGGGCCAAAGGTGAAGACCTCTCGGAGCGCTCTGACCAGGTAGGATGCCGTGCCAAGCCGCTTCTTGGCTCTGGAGCGCTGACCCCTTTCTTCCAGTTATCGAGCGCGCGTCCACAGGTCAGAGCGTTGTGCTGGGCATCACCTTGTTGCGTGTTAGTAGAGCGCTCTGAGCTGGGATGTTTTGAGCACCGGCCCTCATACGAGTCGGCGTCTCAGTAGACCGCTCTACCGAGTTGTCGACGCCGCCGTTATTCCCTAGCGGAAAGTTCACGGAATTCCCTACCGGGCTCCGTTTGTTGTTCTACTCGACGACACCTCCCTTCGCCCGTTGGTCGCCCCGCCCGAGCAGCTCGCTGAGCTGACCGGCGAGATGGTCGGCTGACGGGCGGCCGAGCCCTGACGCCACTACGACGTTCGTTGTTCCGTCGCCCAGTTGCACGAACCAGACGCGTCCGATCGGCCGCGACCCAGGCTCCGTCGGCTCGTGGCCGATCTCGACGCTGAGCAGCCGTGCCGAGCGGCGCTTGTGCGAAGACGGGCGGCATGCCGGCGAGCAGTACAGGGCGGGCCTCCCCCTCGTGCTCGTCTGGGCTACCTCGTTCGTGCACCCAACCGCTTGACAGCTCGAGGTGATCACGACTTGTCCTTCGCGCCGGGCCGTTTGTTCGGCCTGTAGCTGCGACCCTGCATCTCGAGGTGGTGGGCCGTGTTGACGAGGCGATCGAGGATCGACTCGGCGACAACCGCATTTGGGAACAGCGAGTACCAGTCCTTGGCCGCCCGGTTCGCCGTGATGATCACGCTGCGCCCGGCCCTCTCGGTGACAAGCTCGTAGAGGTCGTCGGACTGTGTCGGCGTCAGCTCTCGCATGGCGAAGTCGTCCAAGATCAAGACGTTCGGGCGCGCCCAGCGCCGAAGACGCGTCTCCCAGGTCCTGTCGGCATGGCCACCGGCCAGGTCGGCCAGAAGGCGCGAGGTCTTCGTGAAGGCGACGGCGTACCCGCGCCGGCAGGCCTGGTGACCAAGACACTGGGCGATCATCGTCTTTCCCACCCCGACGGGGCCGTGGATGATGACCGACTCGCCGGCCTCGATGAACCGGAGCGTGGCGAGGTCACGTATCTGGGCGGCAGGCACCTTGGCGTTGAAGGAGAAGTCGAAGTCCTCGATCGCGCACGCCTGCTCGAAGCGGGCCTGACGCAGGCGCCGCTCGATGCCGGCGGCGTCGCGCCGGGCGAGCTCGTCCTCGCACAGCGCCTGCAGGAACTCGAGATGGCCGAGGTCGCCCGCATGTGCCTGGGCGACGCGAGCCTCGAGGGTGTCGAGCATGCCGGAAAGGTTGAGGGACTTGAGAGCGCCCTCGAGTTGGTGGGTCCGTGTCATCCTGCTGTCTCCTCTTCATCTAGGTGGCTGAACAGGCTCTGCTGGCCGTGGAGGTGGGCCGGCGCCTCCGGCACGGACGCCTTGCTGTCCGACTCGGTCTCGGTACCGGCGACGAGGATGCCCTTGATCGTCCTGTAGCCGGGGTCTCCCACCTCGACGGCCCGGCGGCAGGCGGCCTCGAGGCGCTCGGGGCCGTACTTGTCGGCGAGGCGGATCACGCCCTGGGCGGATCGCAGGTTGTGGAGCGCCCCGTCTGCGAGGAAGCCCCTGATCACCTCGGCCACGGCGCCGCCCAGCTCGCTCGCCCGGTGGCGGCACCAGGCCGGGTTCTTCATGAAGAAGGCGACCTTCTCTGGCGGGTAGTCGCCGTAGTCGGTCTGACGCCCCTTCTCGATTCTCGCCCAGGTCTTTACGACCTTGCCGTTCTCGAACATCTCGACGGTGCGCTGCCCTTGCCTGGCGTCGAGGTTCTTGCCGATGTGGTGCCAGGAGACCGAGTAGAGGGCCCTGCCGACCTTGACATAGCAGTCGGGGCCCACCTTCGGGCTCGACCAGCTGGCGAGCTCGAAGGGGAGCAGTGGCAGCGGGAGGAGCAGCCTGAGCTCATCGGCCGCAAAGACCGTGAGTGGGGCGGCGCCTTCGAGCGATCTGTGGCGCCGCATACCGGCCACCTCCGTGCACCACTTGAGGGCCGCAGCCGCCATCTCGGCCTCGGCGCTGAAGTTACGGCCCCGGTAGAAGCTGTCCCGTACGTAGGGCATCTGTCTTTCGACCCATGGTTTGGCGTGGGTCGTCAACTGCCAGCAGCGGCAGCGATGGACGACGATTCCGTATAACCCACCCGTTCCATCCGCTCCGCGGGTCTGAGTTCGAGGTCGTCAGCTACAGCCACTCCTGGGGTGAGCATCGTGTGTTCTTCCGGATGCCAGAAGACGAGCGTGTGAGCTCGGTGCCGGCCGGGTGGACGGACATCGAAGGCACGGATGCCTTCGTCGCGATGTCGGGAGGACGCTCCCACTTCCGCGTCACCGATCTCGTCGACCTGCTCGCCGTGATCGACGGCCTGGAGACATGAGTGTAACCATGATTATGTCGTGACTGTAATCCGGATTACGCCGGACGTAGAACCTCCGCTCGCTCGATCGATGTCCGTTATACAGCGTATAACACAAGGAACTTGTGGTTGCGAAGCTCAGAGTTGCTTGACAGCAATCACGGTTGACGGCAGAAGGTACCTAACACCGATGACCGATCGGAAAAGGAGGACGTCAGATGAGCCAAGGTCGCCGGGACGAAAAGGAAGAGGCGCTGCGTCGCCACCACGCACTCAACCCTCGGCCAGAACGGGTGGAGGACGAGTCGTTCAGGACGGACAACGGTTTCTTCGACTCACGCGACCTGGTTCAGGTCAAGTACGAGATGCTGCGGCGCGTCCGGGAGGACGGCTCGACGGTGAGCCAGGCTGCCAAGAGCTTCGGCTTCTCGCGCCCGTCCTTCTACGAAGCCCAAGTTGCCTACGAGACTGCTGGCCTGCCCGGCCTCCTGCCTCAGCGCCCTGGCCCGAAACGAGCCCACAAGCTCTCCGATGCTGTCGTCGATCGGCTCGAGGCTGCCCTCTCGGCGGACGACACCTTGATTTCTAAGGAATTGGCGGCACTTCTCTTCGATGAGCTCGGTGTCCGCGTGCATCCTCGCAGCATCGAACGGGCGCTCGCTCGCCGGGGAAAAGCCGGGGGAAGGCCAAGCCGATGAGCTTCCGGCGAACAGAAGAGATGACACTCGCGTACGAAGCGCTGCGGGCCGCCGCCACCTCCAGGCCGCTCGCAGTCGGCCCTGCGGGCTTGGCTCTGGTACTCGCCGGCGGACTGCCGGGATGGATCAAGGCCTGGCAGCCGTTAGAGCCGGTCGTCGCCGGTCCCGTCCGGATTGGGACGCCTCCTCACCTCCCGTCAGGCCTGGGCGGCGACATGGTTCAGCTTCTTACCGAGATGGCGCTGGCATGCACGAGGAGGCTGGCTCCACTGTGAGCACCGAGACCCACCACAAAATCACCGGAGATCACCTGAAGCGCCAGGCCTATCTGTACGTGCGGCAGAGCACGCTCCGCCAGGTGCTGGAGAACACCGAGAGCACGAAACGCCAGTACGCACTTCGCGAGCGCGCCACCGCCCTCGGTTGGGCACCCGACCAGGTCGTAGTGATCGACTCGGACCTCGAGCAGTCGGGCGCCGACAGCGACCGCGTCGGCTTCCAGCGCCTCGTCGCCGCGGTCGGCATGGGCGAAGTCGGCATCGTCTTGGGACTCGAAGTATCCCGGCTCGCCCGCAGCTCGTCGGACTGGCACCGCCTCCTCGAGATCTCCGCGCTCTCCGGCACGCTCATCCTCGATGAGGACGGTCTGTACGACCCCGCCCACTTCAATGACCGGCTGCTGCTCGGGCTGAAGGGGACCATGAGCGAGGCCGAGCTCCACGTCCTCAGGGCCAGGCTGATCGGCGGCCAGCTGGCGAAGACCCGCCGCGGCGAGCTGCAACTGGAGCTCCCCGTCGGACTCGTCTACGACCCGCTGGGAAAAGTCACCCTCGACCCCGACGTCGGAGTGCAGGAAGCGCTCCGCAGCTTCTTCGAGACATTCCGGCGCACCGGCTCGGCTACCGGCACCGTGCGCAGTTTTCGTGAGAACGGCGTTCTCTTCCCGCGCCGGATCCCATCGGGATCTCATCAGGGCGAGCTGGCATGGGGCGCGCTCGTACACAGCCGCGCTCTTCGCATCTTGAAGAACCCCCGTTATGCCGGGGCTTTCGCGTACGGGCGTCACCAGACTCACAGGTCGCCGCGAGGCCGTGACGCGATTCTTCCGCGCGACCAGTGGCACACCTTGATCCTCGACGCCCATCCGGCCTACATCACGTGGGCAGATTACGAGGAGAACCTACGCCGCCTGAGCGAGAACGCCCGTGCCTACGGGAGTGACCGCCGCTCCGGCCCGCCCCGCGAGGGGCCAGCTCTCCTCCAGGGGCTCGCAGTCTGCGGTCGTTGTGGCACCCGGATGTCAGTTCGCCACTACACGCGCCACGGCGAGCTGGTACCGCAGTACAGCTGCCAGCGACACACCATCGAGAACGCCCTGCCGCCCTGCCAGCGCGTGATCGGGGGCGACCTCGACCGTGCGATCGGCGACCTGCTCGTGTCTACAATGACGCCGCTCGCTCTCGAGGTAGCGCTGTCGGTTCAGGACGAGCTCGAAGCCAGGGCTGGTGAGGCAGATGCTCTACGGCGCCAGCAGGTCGAACGAGCTCACTACGAAGCCGAGCTTGCCCAGCGCCGCTATCTGAGGGTCGACCCTGAAAACCGCCTCGTCGCTTCCTCGCTCGAAGCCGAGTGGAATACCAAGCTGCGGGCGCTCTCAGACGCTCAGGACAACTACGAGCGCCAACGGGAGGAAGACGCCACCGTCGACGAAGCGAAGCGAAAGAAGATCCTCGGCCTCGCGACAGACTTCCCCCGGCTCTGGGCAGATCCAGCGACCCCGTCGCGCGAAAGGAAACGCATGGCCCGGTTGCTGATCGAAGACGTGACCATCCTCAAGGACGAGGGCCTGGTTGCTCACGTACGCTTCCGGGGTGGCGCGACCGAGACCTTGGAGCTACCGCGGCCGCTGTCCGCCGCGGACCTGCGCCGGCTCGACCCAGCGATCGTCGCCGAGGTGGATCGCCTGCTCGACGACCACAACGAGCGGGGGATCGCCGAGATCCTGAACGCTCGTGGCCTGAAGCCCTCGGTCTCGGCGAGCTTCACCACCTGGACCGTCTGGAGGATGAGAAGCGCCTACGGCCTCGAGACTCGCTACGAGCGCCTCCGCCGCCGGGGATTGCTCACCCTCGACGAGATGGCGGCCGCCCTCGGGGTGCACCCGTCAACTGTCAAGATTCGACAGGCCAGAGGCGACCTGGCATCTGTCGCCTTCAACGACAAGAACCAACGCCTCTACGAGCCGCCGGGTGAGACCGCTATGACGAACTGCCACAAGTGCGGGACGCCGATCGCCGAGCGTGGTCTGCAGGGTCAGCGGCAGAAGTATTGCGGGGTGAACTGTCGTACTGGGGCGTACACCGCTCGGCGGCAGGCGGCCGGCTACGTCCGACCGAAACGGGCAGGTTGACGGGCGTTGTTCTACGGCTCTCTAATCGAACACAGCCAGGAGGTGCAGTCAGATGCGTGAGCTTTGTCCTTTGGTTTCAAGCCCCTTGCCGGGTCGAGGAGGCAGCCGTAGTGGGCGGCGAGCTCAGCGTAGGACTTGTTGAGCTTCGGGTCGTAGATGTCGGCCTTCAGCACCCCGGTCTTCAAGTTGTCACTGACGAGACGGCGCGGCGCACCGCCGAAGTAGGAGAACGCCGCCACATGGGTCGCCGTCCAGGAGGCCTGGTCCATCTTGAGGACGGGCCGTACGAACATGTGGCGCGAGAAGGCCAGCACCATGACGAAGGCCCACACCCTGCGCAGCTTCTGGGTCACTGGGTCGGGGAACGTGCCGAGGAACCCGTAGTCGATCTGAGCCTCGTCGCCCGGGTCGACGTCGGGCCGCGCCACGGTCACCTTGTCGCGGTTGCGCTCGTCGGGGAACTCCACCCAGCAGTACCGGCGAAAGCTCGTGATCCCGACCGACAGGCCCTCCTCGTCCCGCAGGCGTTGGTGGGTCGTCGTGATCGTGTTCGTCCTGAGCATCTCTTCGATCCTCGGGCGGTACGGCTCGATCACCTTGCGGGAGAGACTGCGCTCGCGGGCGTCCACGAGCTCGGGGCTCCAAGTGCGCACCAGCTCGGACCACTGCTCCCTCGTGAGCCCCTGGGCGCCCGGCGAGAGCCCGGCATCCTCGGCGAGCTTGACGTACTTGCGGACCGTCTTCGGGTCGACCCCGAGACTCTCGGCGATGATCGCCTTCGGGCGACCGGCGTTCCAGTGTTGGTAGATCTCGACGACGTCGAACACCTCGAAGCTTCTCCTTGCCATGTCACCTCTCTCGTCGGGGGACGAGAGAGCGCCTAGTTCGACAAGGAGCCCGGAGGGTGGATGCTCACCCCGGCAGGTGGGGAATTACCTGAACGCCGGGGTAGGGAATTACTTGAACGCCGTGGCGTCCAGCTAGGGAATTACTTGAACGCTGACACGAGTGTGCCCGAGTCGCTCGTCAGTGCCTGACTACCGCCAGATGGATAGTGCGAGACGCCCGTGCCGGGAGGGACTCGGCCGTTCCGTGGGCGAGCAGAGCAGCGGACCAGGCCGCGATCGCAGCATCGAGGACGTCCGTGACACCGGCAGCGCCTGGGAATCCAAGGTCTTCCCGGATGTCAACTCCTTGGTCGAAAAGGATTCGCCGTCGGAGAGCCATCCCGTTCCATCCCCGCCGAGCCCTCAGGCCGGGCATTGGCGGAGACTTGCAACTCTTTCAACTCCTAACGGTGAGTAGTTCGTACTCAACTGTTCCGACTATCAGCACACGCGACGAGCTCGACCAACTAGCCCTCAGTGAGCGCGTTGGCCGAGCATCGTGCTGGATGTTTATGAGACGTCTTGCCTCATGGTGAATCTGGATCCGGTCACGCCGACGTGGCCAGGTCGGGTCCCACGTCATCGATGTCGATAGCGGTCGCGCAGTTGACCGCGAGCGTTGCGATGGCCGCGCCCGCGAACCGTTCGCGATAGAGGCTCGCGGCGATCAGGGCGAGGTTGCCTCCTGCGGCAGCTCCGATCGTGACGGTGACGATCGCGAACAGCCCCGATGTCGCGGTGAACCCGAACCATCCTCCGAGCAGGGCGCCGGCGGTTGCGGCGAGAAGCCCGAGTGACTTGGTGGCACGGTCCCAGTCGCGGTGAGTCCAGGCCAGGTAGAGGCCCAGCGCGATCGGAACACTGGGGGCAAGAGTTCCGAGCAGTTCGCTGGTCAAAGACAGCGCAGGCCAGAGCGTCATGACGACGAGGGCTGCTCCGAGCCAGCCGCCGAGCCCGAGCACGAGCGGGATGATGGTGCGGGTCGCGAGGCTGGTCATGCGCCCTGCGGCACCGTGCTTGCGCACCCGGCGCGCCACCCAGAGCAGCCACAGGCCAGCCAGGAGAGCGAAGCCGATCATTGCCCCAAGGAGGTCCTTGGCAATGGCTGAGTCCGTGGGCGATGTGGCGAAGCTGACGACGTCCGGGGTGTAGCTGGAGGTGTCGACCCGGCCGGTGGCGTAGAACGTGGCCAGCAACTGCGTGCTGGCTCTCGGCTCGTAGTACCAGAAGTCGTCCACGTGCCCGAGCCCCGACAGGATGACCTGATGCCCGTTGGAGAGGTGCGGCAGCAGTTCCTTCGTGGCGTTCTGGGCCGGTGTCTCGAAGTCGAGCGTCCCACCGATGAGCAGCGTCGGGACGCTCGAGTTCTGCACGCTCGTGTACTGGTTCTCGCCCGGGTTGACCGGCCAGGACTGCACGAGGCCTCCTGCCCCCCAGATGAACTCCGCCAGGGGATTTCCGATGATCGAGCCCCGGTCCGCCCCGGAGCTGTAGTAGCGCTCGACGGGCTGCGCGTCGGCCATCCCGATGCTTGCAAACTCGCCCCAGACGAACGACTGGGGGAGGACGAGATCGGACATCAGCGAGAGGAACCACAGGCCGCTCGCGTCGCCGTGCGCGGCGGAGATCCAGGCGTCAAGGGTCGTCGGCCCGGACAGTTCCGAGTCCACCGAGGTCGCCTCCGTGAGCCCGAGGAACGTCCCGACCCGGACGTTGCCCGGCTTGATCGGCAGGAAGTACCACCGGCTCGGCATATGCGCCACCGTGTGCTGAATGCTGGCGGCGAGGTCTCCGGTGCGGGCGCGGCAGGCAGGCTGCTTCGCGCACAGCGCCGAGTAACGCTCTATCCCCTGATCGATCTCGGCTCCGCTGTACAGGAAGTTCCCGGGCGGGTTGACCCCGACCATCACCGAGCGGTCAACACTGTTCGGGTACCGCCACGCGTAGATCATGGCGAGACGGGTCCCGGCGCTCTCGCTGAGCAGGTCGATGCGCTTGTAGCCGAGCGCGACGCGAGCGGCATTGATGTCGTCGGCCTGCTCCGCCAGCGTGTAGCCGGCGAGGTCCACGCCGCTTCGCTCAAGCCGCTTCGCGCACGAGGCGAAGGCCTCTGAGTACGCGCTGAGCGACGCTTTGCCGAGGAAGTCCGCGGAGCTCTCGAGCGCCGCCGTCACCTCGGGACAGTTCAGCACCGAAGAACCGTCGACGCCGCGGTAGCCGACCATGACGACATCGTGGTCGACGGCCAGGCGGTTCGCTTGGGGAAACGTCATGTTGGTAATGCCAGGGCCGCCGTTGAGATGGAAGATTGGCGCCAGCGGGTGCGATGAGCGAGCCAGGATGCGGATCACTGGCAGCGCGATCAGGCGCGACCGGGGGTTTGCCCGGTCCTCGGGCACGACGAGTGTTCCGCAGTCGGCGCGGTAGGCGCCGTTCTCGGTGGTATAGGTGCACGGGTGCATGGTCAACTGGCCGGCGTGCGCTCCCTGCGGGACTGAAATTGTTGCCGAGCTGGACGAGACTCCCAGGTAGGTAAGTCCCGTCAAGAGGACGATGATCACCAGCAGAGCAACGATTCGTTTCCCGGTGAATGCCCGTGGTCGTTGGGCCAGCGGTACCGGTTGGTCGACTGCCACTGACTTGCCGTAACGCTGAGTGAGATGTCCGGGCTCGGTCATTGGTCTTCCTCTCGTCGATGCTCCGTTATCGCCGACAGCGTGCGCCCTGGGCCTGACGTGCCACTGCCGTAGCGCTGAGGCTGGCACCTCAGCGCCGCGTTGAGGCTGCCAGGGCGCGGTTAGGCCGGCGGCCATAGGGTGGCGCCATGGAGGTGCGGTTCTTTGGCAAGTTCGAAGCGGTACAAAGAGGGTGCCCTGGTACCCGTGGGCGGCACCAGGCAGCGAGCCCTGCTGGCCCTGCTAGCGGTCCAGCGGGAGAGGCCGATCAGCGCCGAACGTCTGCTCGACGCGCTGGTCGCCAATGCAGCCAACGCCCTGCAGGTCCAGATCGGCCAGCTGACGCCGGACGATCGGAGCGTCCGCCGTCGTCACCTCTGAAGCCGGCTACGCCCTCGACCTCGGTCCAGATGGCGTCGATGCGGCCTGTTTCGAGCAGCTAATGGCCAAGGGACGGCAGGTTACGGGGCGCCGCCAGAGGGTGACCCTCGCATTTTCCGAGTGAGGGTCGACAGGACGGGTCCACGCGAAGACGCAGTTCAGATGCTTGCCGGGTGAGAGGCCGCGGCGGTGCTCGGTCGCAGGAGTGACCCTCACTCGGGTCGAATGGCGGTCAGGGTCATAAGAGGAGTGCAATCGGCCGCCGCCATTCCTGCAATGCGTTGCCGGCATTTCTGAGAATGAGTGTGAACGACTTGAAATAGCACGGTATCTGCTATTAGCCCTCACCTCTGGGAAGGGCAGCATTCGGTCGTGATGTTCGTGCGAGAGTCACTCTCGCCCGAGGTCCCGTGCGGTGGAGTCGGCGTCCAACAAGTCACACGTCCAGGGAACTGCATGACAATCCGGAAGATGGCGAGCTAGGTCGTCAAAGTCGTCGTCTCCCCGCGTCGGCTGTCGGAGTTGGCCCACGATGCGAAGGGCCAGAGGGTCGCAGCCGATAGCTGCCAGGTGTTCTCTCAGCAGGTCGGTGGCTCGCTTGCCGTTGCCAGCGGCTGCGGTGCGGACTACTTCGATGTGGTGGCGTTCCCAGTTCATCTGCTGGCGGCCGGAACCTTCTTCGGCAGTTCCGGCGAGTGCATCGAGATCCGCCACGGCGAGCCCGAAGCCATTGTCGGCCCGCACGGCACGCCTCAGTGCCGCGGTGGCTTGATGGTGGTCTGCCGCTCGTTGGGCCTGCCGGTACCGCGCGGCCGCCTGCTGGTTGGTGCTGAGAGCGCGACCGTGATCCTCAACGGGTGGCCCCAAAGCGGCGAGATGGTCATGGGGGCCGTCCGGATCGTCGTGTGTTGGCTGCATGTCTGTCAGGGTGCCCGGACGGCCTGAGGTACGACTGAGGTGGCGCTGAGGTCACTACCAGCCGGACACCTCTCTGACAGAGCCGCGTCGTCGGCGTCACCAGCGCCTCAGTCGCTCTCAGCGCGCAGCGGCCGCTCAGTTGAAGGGCGTGGCTCCCAAGTCCTTAGGAGAAGGTGTCGAACCGGCCGCGGTAGCCTGCGCCGCGGTCTCCGCTGTGGTATCCAGAGGCGCGAGGCGGGCCGCGAGCGCGGCGATGTCCGGCTCCTCCATGAAGCTGGTGAGACTGCGGTACGGCAAGCTCACGGCGCGCTGCTGTGCGAGCGCGACCAGAGCTTCGACGTTGTGGTGCGTCGGGTCGACCAACGCATTCACTGCGGCGGCGGCGGTAACGGCGAACAGCGTGATTGCCGGGTCGCCACTTGCGGACGCAGCCCGAGAGGCATCAGTGGCGAAGACCGCGGCGTCGTCTGAGTTGTCCGTGCTCAGTGCCCACCAGGCCAAGCCGGTTAGGACGGCGGCCTCGCCGGCACGAAAGTCCACGTCTCGGTAATACTTGCCCGCTTCGTCGAGTAGCGCCCGCGCTCGCCCAAGGTCGCCGAGGCGACGAGCAACGCCCGCTTGGCCGACCTTCGCGTCGGCGGACACCGATGGATTGAAGCTGCAGGCAATTGCCTCTTCGTAAAGACCATCGGCTCCGACGTTGTCGCCTTGCCTGCCTCGCAGCGCGGCTAGACGGAGAAGACTGAAGAGCACATAACCGGGTTGTCCGGCTTCGCGGCATCGCTCAAGGAGCGCTTCGCTGGCCGCCGTAGCACCATCGAGGTCGCCTCGGGCTTCAGCGATGAGGGCAAGAATGCTCAGCGCGTCGACAGACAGCCAGACTTCCCCGTGCGCGTCGAAGCGCTTGACACTCGAGTGCGCAGCTGGCTCGGCCTCGTCGAGCCGGCCCAATAAGGCCAAGGTCCAGGCGAGGATCAAGTCGTGTAGCGCCAACTGCCAGTCGTGCACAGCCGGTTGCAGCAGAACCTGCGCCTCGCTCAACGCGTTGAGAGATCGCTCGAATTGGTGTGAGCGCATGAGCACCGTGGCCCAAAGCATCAGGGCCTCTGCTCGACGGACCCTATCGTCGCACGTCGTCAACGTGGCGACGGCCTCTTCGCACTCGAGAACAGCGACCGTCGGGCTTAACTCCAGGCCCACGAAGTAGCCGCACACGAAATAGGCGTGCAAGGCCTGGGCGGTCGCCGCCAGTTCAGAACGGCGTGCCCCCTTCGCGGCGAGTGCGTCACCAAGCCAGCGTGCTCCTTCGACAAAATCGCTGTTGATGCACCACAGCCATGCCATTCCCGACGCTAAAGACAGTGCCGCATCGGCATCGGCTCTCGCGATGAACCAGTCGAGCGCGGCACGCAGGTTCCCAATCTCTGAGGTGAGGCGATCTCGCCACATCGGCCCGGTGGAACTGCGCAGACCATCGTGGGCTCCTTCTGCCATCGCTAGGTAATAGGCGCCGTGCCTGGCACGCATGGCCTCAAGTTGACCGGATTCATTGAGGCGCTCGCGGCCGTACTCCCACAGTGTCTGCAGCTGAGTGAACCGGGCGTCCTTTCCGGCGTCGAGGGCGGTGACGAGAGACTTGTCGACGAGCCGGCTTAGAACGTCGAGGACCTCACCGACGGGCACCTGCTCGTTGGCGCAGACCCACTCGACGGCGTCTAGGTTGAAGCCGCCGACGAAGACCGGCAGCTGCGCGAAGAGGCGGCGCTCGTCTTCGAAAAGCAGGTCGTAGCTCCAGTCCACAACTGCCCGAAGGGTCTGTTGGCGGGGGAGAGCCGTGCGGGCGCCCGCGGTGAGCAGCCGAAAGCGGTCGTCGAGGCGTTCCGCCAGGGTGGCCAATGTGAGTGAACGGAGCCGGGCGGCGGCCAGTTCGGCGGCGAGGGGCAGGCCGTCTAATCGGCGGCAGATGTCGCTGATGACAGTACGAGTCTGTTCGTCTGCCGAAAATCCGGGCCGCACTGCTCGAGCGCGGTCGCAGAACAGCTCGACTGCGGCCGCAAGCGCCAGCCCGCCCAGGTTCACCAGGACTTCGCCAGGAACGCCAAGCGGCTGCCGGCTCGTCGCGACGAGCCGCAGACCCGGCACCGATTCGCCCAGGGTTTCTGCCAGGGCTGCCGCCTCGTCGATCACGTGTTCACAGTTATCGAGGACGACCAAGATCGACCGCCCCGACAGGTAGCGGACGATGAGCTCCACCGTCGAGCTCGGCGAAGGGGGAGCAGTGAGACCGGCAACCGCCGCCCCGAGTGCGCCGGCCACAGCCGGCGCGACGCCTTCAGGCTCGGTGACGGTCGCCAGCTCGACCAGCCAGGCCCCGTCTCGAAAGTCGTCTCGCAAAGTGACGGCCGTCTCCACCGCTAATCGGGTTTTGCCGACCCCACCTGGACCGATCAGCGTCACGAGCCGGCCAGAGCGGACCGCTTCGCTCAGCTCCTCGAGCTCCGCGCTTCGACCGACGAAGCTGCTCAGTCGCTCCCGCAGGTTGCCCGTGGCCGGTGGCGCTCCGATCGTCGGGAGCGTTCTCGAGCCGGCTGGGGCGAGTGATGGGTCCTGGGCGAGAATGCGGGCCTCAAGGTCCCGCAGGGCGGCGCCCGGGTCGATCCCCAGCTCGTCGACCAAGCTCTCACGGACCTCGACGTACGCGCGTAAGGCTTCGGCCTGACGTCCGGCACGGTACAGCGCGAGCATGAGCAGCTCCCAGAGCCGCTCGCGAAGCGGATGCTCCCTGCACAACGCCTCCAGTTCCCCCACGAGCTCCCCATGGCATCCGAGCGCCATGTCGGCTTCCACTCGGGATTCGGTGGCCACCAATGCCAACTCGTTGAGATGGGCGCGCTCGCCATCAGCAAAACCGGCATATGCGAACTCGGCAAGCGGTTCCCCTCGCCGCAGCTGGAGCGCTTCGCCGAGCACGCTCGAGGCCGCCGCCGCGTCGCCACCCTCGAGCAGATTCCGTCCCTTCGCCACCAACTGCTCAAAGCGGGCGGCGTCGACATCGTCCGGACCGATGCCGAGGGCATAGCCCGCGTCGGAGGTGACGATCGCCGCCGTGCCCAATGTGCGGCGCAGTTGTCCGATCTGGGCCTGCAAGGCGTTGGCCGGGTTGGCCACTTGTCCGTCACTCCATAGCGTGTCGATCAGCTGGTCAGCGCTGACCGCCTGGCCTCGCCGGAGGGCCAGCAGGGCGAGCAATGCTCGTTGCTTGGCGCCGCGGACCGGCACCGGCACTCCCTCCTCGGCCACTTCGAGCTCGCCGAACAGCTTCACCTCCACGGTGCCACCGTACGCCTCCGCAGACGCCCCAGAGTCCACGGGCGCACTGAGGTGCCCATCTCAGTGCCACGACAGTCCCACCTCAGGGCCCGAGTGCAGCCTGCAGAAGACACAACTCATCGAGAGAGGACGAACAATGATCGAGGCTCAGCTCCTCACCAAGCACTTCGGCAAGACGGTTGCGGTCGACGGCGCCTCCTTCATCGTCCACCCAGGCCGCGTGACCGGATTCCTCGGCCCGAACGGTGCCGGGAAGTCGACCACCATGCGCATGATCCTCGGCCTCGACGCGCCGAGCTCCGGCGAGGTCCGTGTCAACGGCAAGCCGTACGCCCAACTGACCAATCCCCTCAGGTCGGTCGGGGCCCTCCTCGATGCCAAGGCCATCGTCGGCGGCCGTAGCGCCGCCAACCACCTCAAGTGGCTGGCCGACAGCAACGACATCGACCGTCGCCGCGTGGACGAGGTCCTCGACGTCGTCGGGCTCACCGACGTGGCGGGAAAGAAGGTGGGCACGTTCTCACTGGGCATGAACCAGCGTCTCGGCATCGCGGCTGCTCTCATCGGCGACCCCGCCACGGTGATGTTCGACGAGCCGATCAACGGCCTCGACCCGGACGGCATCTTGTGGATCCGCAATCTCATGAAGTCGCTGGCGTCCGAGGGCCGCACGGTGTTCCTCTCGAGCCATCTCATGAGCGAGATGGCCCAAACCGCCGACCACCTGCTCGTCATCGGCAGGGGCCGCATCATCGCTGACGCCAGCACCGACGAATTCGTCAACCGGAATTCTGTCCCGAGCGTCCGCGTCCGGGCCCTCGAGGCGAGCGAGCTCGCCGACGCCCTGACACGTCGGGGTGCTCTCGTCGAGAGTGCTCCCGACGGCTGCATCGTCGTTCGGGGACTCGACGCCGCCGCAGTCGGCGGGGTGGCTTCCTCCGACGGCTTCACCCTCATCGAGCTTGCTCCGCAGGTGAGCTCGCTCGAGGAGGCGTTCTTCGACTTGACCAGAGACGAGACCGAATTTCACGCCGGCCAGCTGGTCGGCTCTACGAAAGGAAACTGAGATGAGCCTCACGACCTATCCAGTTGCTTCGGCTCAGCCGGTGCGAGCAACAACTAGGACCCTGAAGGGGGAGTGGACGAAGCTTCGTACCCTGCCCTCCACGTGGCGCACGGCCGCTTTTGCAATGGTCTTCTCCATCGGACTCGGCGCCGTCTTCGTGATCGCCGAGGCCAACTCGTGGCACAGCATGACGGCGGGCCAGCGAGCGACCTTCGACGCCACGAGTTGCTCGTTGTTCGGCATCATGATCGCCTCCGTTCTGCTCGGGGCGCTCGCCGTACGGTCGGTCACCGCCGAGTACTCAACGGGGATGATTCGTTCGACCTTCACCGCCATGCCGGCGAGGCGACTCGTTCTGGCGGGCAAGGCAGTCACCGTGGCGGCCTTCGTCTTCCCGGTGGCGCTCGTCTCCAACTTCGTCGCCTTCGAGATCGGCCAGCGAATCTTCGCCGGCAAGCATCTCCAGGTGTCGCTCAGCCACCCTGGCGTCCTCGGGGCGATCTTCTTCGGTGCTGTGGCGGTCAGCCTCATCGCCGTCCTCGGTGTCGGTCTCGGCGGCGTCATCAGGCACACCGCAGGGGCGACCACGGCGATGGCGGTCATCATCGTCGGAGGCGTCACGCTCGGCCAGCTCCTTCCGGCCAGCTTGCGTGGGTACCTCCCCGGCACCGCCCTCCAGTCCGTCGTGACGGTCCACCGCTCGGCCGGGCTGCTCACGCCTACCACAGCCGTCGTGGTCCTCGGCGCATACGCGGCGATCATGCTGGCAGCGGCCTCGATGCGGGCATCACACCGCGACGCTTGACACGGTGGTTTGCACCAGCACATCGCCTTTTACCTCCTGTCTGGAGCCGAGAACTCGGCTCCAGACAGCGAGCGTTATGGGACCCCTCCTGCGTTCACGAATGCCCATCGACTCGAGGTACCAATGGACAACGCCACCGGAAACGCCCGCGCATGTTTCACTCGCTCTTGCCCCGTGGGCGAGATCGATGGTTGAGTGCGTGGTCCTCCGGCGCTGGGCCCCATTGGGCTTCCGAGTACGACGTTCCCGATGGCGTGGCCCCCCCGAGTGACCGCCAGTCCGGGGGTGGAGGGAGCGCCCTCGATCGCTGACGGCACGCATAACGCCGAATCGAAGCCGGTGGCGTTCCATGTCCAGCTCGATCAGGCAGACACGACATGGATTGTTCGGTCGTAGTGCGATCTCCCGATTGCCTACGATCGTGTGGGCCAGATGGCTGCCGCACGGTAGATCGGGGGTCATGAGGAGATGTTGTCCAAGGACGTTCAAGTCCGCACCTGGGCCGACCGGAGCGCCGCCCACTCATCGGTTCAGACATGGGTGCCCTGCGACCCTGCGAAATGCTTTGACTACGTAGCTGACTTCAGCCGGCATTCTGGGTGGACGACCAACCCAGTGCGGATCACGCCGGCTGATGACAATGTCACGAAGGGCACACCATCGCCGTCAGGGGCTGGTAGTCCTTCGTCGGATCGGGCGTGAAGGCCCTCAGCAGCTCGCCGTTCTCGATGACGACGCGCACCGAGAGGTCGTGCACGAGGAGGAAGACACGCCGGCCAGCATGGCGCCGGCCGATGCCGACGTGGTGCAGGCGACTGTTGTGGCGAAGCGTCACCGTCCCGCTGTAGTCAACGACGTCCTGGCGAGCGCGAAAGTGCCCGACGTCGAGCGGCTCGCCCGTTGGGACGGCCTTCGGCCGGCCCTCGAAGGCCGAGCGAGGAGTGCGGCGGCCGAGAGCACGGTGCGGGCGGAAGTCGTTGCAGTACTCGCTGCAGACGTCGAGCTGGTCCTGCAGCTCGGAGATCGTCGCTGGTGTTCCCTGGCGCTCGAGGTGCTTCTTCATCGTCTGGTGGAAGCGCTCCACCTTGCCGCAGGTCTGCGGGTGGTAGGGGCGGCTGTGGCGCAGCAGCACACCTCTTGAGACGAGCTCGCGCTCGAGGGCCTCCCAGCCGTGTCCCCGGTAAGAGCCCGTGAAGACGGCGGCGTTGTCGGTGAGGTAGGTGGCCGGGGTGCCGTAGGACTCGGCGGCGCGGGCGAAGCGGTCGACGACGTCGACGGCGGTGAAGCTCCCCTCGACGTCGTAGCGGCCGCGAATGCGTACCTGGGTGATGTCTGCCTGCCAGCGCTCGTTCGGCTGCTCGGCCTCGAAGCGGATGATGGAGTTGCGTGGCCTCTTGTGCGGCTGGGCGACGACAAAGCCCCGCCTCGAGAGCACCCGCCAGATCGTCGACGGCGAGGGCGCCTCACCATGGCTCGGCCAGGTGGTAGGCGATCGTGGCCGCCCCGGCATCGAGGCCCAAGTCGAGGAGACCCTTGCGCATCTCGACGATGTCGTCCTCGAGAGCCGCCGCCGTTCGAGACGGCACCGTGTGGGGACGGCGCGAGCGTGGCTCGAAGGCGGCCTCCCCCTCGCTCTCGTCGCGGCGGCCAGGTTCTGCACCCAGCGCCGGGAGAGCCCGTACTCGGCCGCCACGGCGCTCTTCGAGCGGCCTTCCACCGACACAGCCGTGATGACAAGCAGAGCCACCGAACAGCCGCACCTCCTCGTCAGAGGATGCGAACTATGTCCCGCGACTGTGAACGATGCCCGCGACACCTGCGAACGATGTCGTGGAATCTCACACCTTGCTCGCATCGCATCGCAAGCGCTCTGAACAGGTAGAAGGGCTTGCTGAGCCGCTCTTTCGGCCACGAGCGAGGTCGTCAACCTGGCCTTTGGCAGCGCCAACTCCGGCTTCTCGAATATTGGGCTCACTTTCACAGGAGCCACTGTCCCGAGTTTGAGGGCTGGAGGGCTCGCGGGCGAGGCCCCGAAGCGCTGACCTGCGCGCTCGTCATTGGAGGAGCAGTGTCCGTCGAGAATGTAGGGGCGAAATGATGCTCGACAGCGTCGTGGGTCCCTTGTAGGGTCAGCGATGTGTACGTGAAGACGACCGTCAAGCGTCGTGGCGATACCGAGTACCAGTACCTCTCCCTCGTCGAGGCCGTTCGTGAGGGCCGTCGCGTCACCCAGCGGACGCTGTTGCGGCTCGGCGAGGTCACCGAGCTTCGCGAGAGCGGCCAGCTCGACCGGATCATCGAGGCGCTCAGCCGGCACGCCACGCGGACGTGGTGCGCCGCCTCGTCGTTGTCCGCCGCGCCGGACGCGCCGGCGGTCGGCGCGGTCGCGGCGGCCCATGCCTACTGGCGCCGGCTCGGGCTCGACGCGCACTTCGGCGCGATCGGCCGGCGGCGTCGCTCGCCGAGCCTTGCCGACGCGGCGTTCGTGATGGTCGCCAACCGCCTCATCGACCCGTGCTCGAAGCGCAAGGCGGTCGGGGACTGGATGGGTTGCGACGTCGTGCTGCCCGACGGCGTGCGGGCGCCCTTGCTCGACCAGTGCTACCGGGCGCTCGACGTGCTGGCCGAGGAGAAAGAGGCCACCGAGGCGCACCTCTTCGCGGTGATCTGCACGCTCACCGATTTGGACCTCCGCTTCGGCCTCTACGACCTCACCTCGACGTACTTCGAGGGCGACCCCCGCCCCTCGGCGCGCTTTCCCTCCAAGGCCTTCGGCTACAGCCGCGACCACCGAGGGGACCGCCCGCAGGTGATGCTCGGCCTTTTGACGACGACGGGCGGCATCCCGATCTGCCACCACGTGTTCCCCGGCAACACGCGCGACTCGACGACGCTCCCGCTCGTCGTCAGCGACCTCTCCGACCGCTTCGGTGTCGGCAGCCTCTGCCTGGTCGCCGACCGAGGGCTCATCACCGCCGACAACCTCGAGACGCTCTCCTCGGCGGGCATCGACTACGTGCTCGCCACGCGCCTTCACCGCGACCCGCTCTGCAGACAGGCGCTGGCGGCGACGACGGGGCCGCAGACGCCCTGGGCACCGGTCCCCGGCACGCAGTGCTTCAGCACCGAGGTCGTCATCGACGGCGCGCGCTGTGTCGTGGTCGCCTCGCCCGAGCGTTACCGGCGTGACCGGGCGCGCACCTTGGAGCTCGTCTCCCGCACGGAAGAGAAGCTGCTCGCGCTCGAATGGCGGGTGCGCGACGGCGAGCTCACCGACCCCGGCAAGATCGGCCGCGCCGCCCAGCGCGTGCTCGGCGAGTCGGGCATCGGGCGCCTCTTCGACCTCGAGATCGCAAAGGGCCGCTTCCTCTACCACTACGACGAGGAGGCGATGGACTACGACCTCGAGCTGCTCTGTGGCCGCTACGTGCTCACCACCTCGCTCGCTGCCGGGCAGATGTCGGCCACCTCGGTGGTGACGGCCTACCTCGGGCTGCTCGACGTCGAGGACCGCTTCCGCGAGCTGAAGGACTTCATCGGGCTGCGCCCGGTGTTCCACTGGACCGAGACCCGCGTCGCCGGCCACATCGGCGTGTGCGTGCTGGCGGCGACGATCGAGGCGGTCATGACACGGGACCTCGCAGCGGCTGACGTCCGCGACCCGGACCTTCCCGCGCAACACCTCTCGGCGCGCCGGGCGCTGCGCGAGCTCGACCGGGTGCGTCTCGTCCGTCTCGACGCCGGCGAGCGCGGGGTGGCGGTCGTCACCCGCCGCAACGCCTTACAGGCCAAGGTCCTCGCCACCTTCGGCGTCGACACGCGGCCATGGGACACCGCCCGCATCACCTGATTGCGTCGTCCCAGCTCAACGGCCAGATGTAGGGGGAACACCGATCGTTCGCGCTACCGATGAGCTGCTACTTCGCGATCAAGCCCTCAAAGTCGGGACTGTCGGCGATTGTGGCTTCTTACTCGAGAGCCACGTGCTCACGACGGTAGGCGATACCGCCCGCGCCGGCAGCTACGCCGTCAAATTCCTCTGCGAAGCGCCGACCTGACCAGACAGCCGACGCAATCGTCGCCGGAGCGTAAGCGTCACCAACTGATTGGACCGATCGGATGCCGAAGTCACTCCACTCATCCTCCCGGGCGAGAAGACGCTGATACAGGTCGTCGACCGGAAGTCGTCCTGTGACGAGCAGCACCGCATCTGCGGGCACGAGCGTCTCCGAGCCGGTGTAGACGCAAGCGGTCACAGCTTCGCTCTCATCGATACGTACGAGGGTTCGGTTGAGATGCAATGAGACGCCCAGGCCGTACAGATGACGCTGGATGCGGTCCCGCTCGAGAGTGTTTACGGTCCACTCTGACGCGTACGCCGCTGGCGTGATCAACCGGACGTGATGTCCGAGCAGCACCAATTGCTCGGCGAGAACACCACCCAGGTAGTAGTGATCGTCGTCGAACACGATCACGCGACTGCCACTGCCAAGTCGGCCCGCGGCTGCTCCATCCATGACGTCGTCTGGCGTGACCGTGACGGCCGACGGCTCGATGGGGATCGGGTGGGTGTGCGAGCGCCCGACCGCATCGCGGCGCCACACCGCCCCTGTCGCCAACACGATGTCGCTCATCCCTGAGCCGACGATGTCTTCAACTCCGACCTCGCTCTGCTGGAATACCTCCACGTTTGGCATCTTGGACAGTTGGGCCAGCCGATAGTCGGCCACCCGTCGCCACGTGGCGAGTCGAGGCAGGTTCGCCTCCCTCGCCACCCGGCCTCCCAGCTCTCGACGTGCCTCCACCAGTGTGACGCCGTAGCCCCGTTGGCCGAGGGCCCTCGCCGCCTCGAGGCCGGCGGGACCGCCACCCACCACCATGATTCGGGCGTCCGATTCCCTCTCAAGGATGCGCTCGGGATGCCACCCTCGGCGCCACTCTTCGCCCATGGCCGGGTTTTGGGTACAACGAATCGGCGAGATGGTCATGTCGCTCGCGACACAGATGTTGCATCCGATACATTCACGGATGTCGTCGAACCTTCCCTCCTCGATCTTTCTCGGGAGGAGGGGATCGGCGATCGATGGTCGAGCCGCCCCGATGAAGTCCAAGATCCCGGCCCGTACCTGCCGGACCATGGTGTCGGGGGAGGTGAAGCGACCGACTCCCACTACTTTGGGGGTCTTCTGCCGGTCTCGTGGGTCAGGTGGCCCAAGGTAGTGACGGAGCGATGCCAGCTCTGTCCAGCATGATCATGGTGATGAAGCTCTGCGGGTCGTGGAACCCTCGGGCGGCCGAGCGGATACGGCCGATGGCGGCGTTGTTCGACTCCGAGATGCCGTTCGTGAGCTTCCACTCGAGGGTCGCTTCGATCGACGCCCGGTAGTGGCGGATGGTGCGGGCCAGCTTCACGAAGGGAGCCAGCTTCGACCGGCTGGCGTAGGAGAGCCAGTCGTCGAGGGCCCGGCAGGCGGCGAAAAAGGGCATGGAGAGGATGTCGCGCAGCTCCTCCTTGAGCTGCCAGGCCCGCAGCGTCCGCTTGTTGGCGCCCTCGAGGTCGCGGATGGTGCCCTTCTGCTTGGGGGAGAGGTTCTCCCAGTTGCGCAGGAGCAACCAGCGCAGGCCCTTGAACTCCTTGGCGGCTCTTGCCCCGCCGCTTTTGCGCAGGTGGTTCCACTCCTCCCGGCGCACCTCGTCGAGGGCGGCCGTCGCCCAGCTCACGAGGTGGAAGGTGTCGAGGCAGACAAGGGCGCCGGGGGCGCGCTCGGCCACCACGGTGCGGATCCACTCGGCCCCGTCGCAGCTGACGAACTGGAGGGCTTCGGAGCGCTCCGTGCCGAGGGCGTCGAAGAAGGAGTGCACCGTCTCCTTCGTACGACCCTTGGCCGCCCAGATGACCTTGCCGCTGAGGTGATCACAGACGACGGTGAGGTACCGCTGTCCCTTCTTGTACTTCACCTCGTCGACGGCGACGGCGACGAGGCCGCCGAGCAGGTCGACACGCCCGAGGGCCTCGGTGGCGACGCGCACGCAGGCGTTGTTGACCGCCCGCCAGCTGATCTCGTAGCGCCGGGCCACGGCCAGCTTGTTCGAGCAGATGGCGTCGAAGACGACGAGGTCCTCGAAGGCGCGCGAGAACCAGCTGTCGTGACGGGCCCACGGGACCTCCACCACCGTCGGGCCGTGGGCTGGGCAGCTCACCCTCGGAGCAGCCGAGACGATCTCGCTCGTGGCGAAGCCGACGTCGACGTGGCGCCACGAACGGGTCCCGCCGCCGTTGTCGAACCAGGGAGCGACGAGCCCGCAGCGCCCGCAGCGTCCTCTCGAGCCCGACCTCTGACGTAGCCACACGACGAGCTTGGGCCGACCGCCCGCCTCGACGAGATCGAAGTCGCTGATCACCACCGATGCACACAGGCCGAGCAGCTTTCTCAGTACGCTCGTGACGCGCACGCCTTCCTCCTCCTCGATTTTCAGCCGTGACAGCCGGAAACCGTAGGCAGGAGAAGGCGTGTTGCCGCGGATGGTCGGGATCAGACGGGGTCAGGCACCCACGAAGGCGTCACAAGACCCTTTTTCTGGACCTCGCGACAATGCCGCCTTTGGATAGCTCCATAGGACGGCTGCTGACCTCCGGGTGTACGGTTTCAAGAGCGGGGAGCCGCCTGACCCCTCGTGTGCGAGGGGGACATCATGAACGGCGAAGCACTTCAGACCGGACGCGGGATTCGGGTCGTCGGTCTCTCTGCACTCCTGGCGATGGCCGTCCTCTTCCTTCCCGCCCTGGCGGGTACCACCTCTGCAGCCGAGGTGAGTCAGCGGAGTGCGCTGTCGAGGACACCAGCCGCGCACGCCCCGACAGCCCTGTCTGCCGATAGCACAGGTTGGGTGATCCAGGCCACGCCTAAATTGCCGCCCGGCTCCAATCCCCTCGAACTGGACGCAGTGTCCTGTCCGTCCAGCACCGCCTGCATCGCCGTAGGGGGATATGTCACCGCTTCCGAGTTCGAGACATCGCTCGCAGAGCGCTGGAACGGAACCCGCTGGGCTACTCAGTCCACCCCCATCCCGACCGATGCCGAGGCAGTCGGCGATCTGTCCGGGGTCTCGTGCTCCTCCGCCGAGGCCTGCACCGCGGTGGGATTTTACGAGAACAGCTCAGGCTACGTGACGCTAGCTGACCGATGGAACGGCACCCACTGGACTATCGAGCCGACCACCAATCCCTCTGGCGTCACCTTCGTCACGTTCACCCCGGTGAACGAGTTGCAGGCAGTCTCGTGCCCGTCCAGCAATTCCTGCACCGCCGTGGGGTATTACTTCAACCAGGCGAAAGTCGTCTACGAGACGCTGGCCGAGCACTGGAACGGCATTAGCTGGAGGACGCAGTCCACCCCTAATCCCTCCGGTACCACGAAGCCCGAGCTGGACGGAGTGTCCTGTTCGTCCTCGACCGCCTGCACAGCGGTGGGATCGTATCCGACGAGCGGAGGCACCAAGGTGTTGGCCGAGCGCTGGAACGGGACTCGCTGGGTTATCCAGTCGACCCCTAAAGTGCCCAGCTCCCCTGACAACGAGTTTGCCGCCGTGTCCTGCTCGTCCACCACGGCCTGCACCGCCGTGGGGTCGTCCTCCAAGGTGGTGGGGTCCAGGGGCGCCCTCGTCACACTGGCGGAGCGCTGGAACGGAACCCGCTGGACGATCCAGTCCACCGTGAACCCTTCGAGAACGCCGCCGCCGTCTGATCCCCACCAGCAGCTGTTCGGAGTGTCGTGTCCGTCCGCCGCTACTTGCACGGCGGTGGGGATCTATTCGCAAAGCTGCTGCTATCTCACGCTGGCGGAGCGCTGGAACGGAACCCGCTGGACGATCCAGTCCACCCCCAATCCGCCCCACAAGTATCTCGCCCTCCCCGTCTACTTGCTCGCCGTATCGTGCAGGTCCGTCACCACCTGCACAGCGGTTGGGGAATACAACACCGCCCAAGCGACGCTGGCGGAACACGATTAACAGGCCTCCCCGTCCGCCCGAGTCTCTCGGGCCGATCGCTCCAGCACCGGCAGGTCTGAAGGCACGATCCGTACGGCAGGGGGCCAGCTGACCGTCCTGCCGGCGCTGCGGCATATGCAGACCAAGCGTCCGGGTATGTAGCTCTCTGGGTCGGGCACCGTTAGTCCGTCGACCTCCCAGCCGATCTCCCCCGCCTGCGGCACGTCCAACGCAAACCTGCGTGGCCCTCGCCTCCCGCCCTCAAGTGATCCCGCCCAACGGGAATGGTCATCCCCCGGCAGTGCAAGCTGGTTTCCCTTTGGGCGCCCGTCAGGTCTCCGCCTGCAGCTTGCGATACCGCCCTCGATACCTGACAAGTGGCCTCCCGCCATCGGCCGCAAGCTGAATCGCCTCGATGCGCCCCCGAACGAGCGCCTGGAAGCCCACCTCCTCGGACGCGACGAGACGGCAACCGAGCACGCTACGCATGCCGACGAGCACCGGCCCAAACTCGCCATCGTCGGCCTCGACCTCCTCGAAGGGATCGACCGGATAAGCGCCAGCGAACATCTCTGCGAGTCGCCTGTCTTCTGCATTGAGGATGTGGACGACGAAGCTTGCACTCTCGGCGATCACGTCAAAGACGTCCGACAGCGGATCGAGCAGCCCGATCACCTCGGCTGGATCGCCCTCGGCGAGCAGGAGGGAGGACACGGTCAGTCCGGCACGTCGGTCTCCCGAACCCGCAGTCCACACGGTCACCGGGGCGACGAGCCGACCTCGGAAGCGCCGATCCGAGCGGCGCAGCTCCTGCGGGGTGGCGAAGGGGTCCTCGAAGCTAAGGGTGAGGTGAGGGGTCTCGCTGGCGTCCGGAAGGTCAGCCTCCGGATTGGAGACGTCAGGCACGGTCGAGGTCTAACGCGTCGCCGACCGACTCCAGGCCGCGCTCCGCCACCGCCCCTCCTGCCTCGGCACCTTGACGCGGAGTCCAAGGTGTGTATGTTTTTACTGTTTGTATCTTTCTTCAATCGGACAGGAGGTTGGATGGCGATCAAGGTGGCCGACGAGGTCTGGATCGGGACCGCGTTGCTCCACACCGAGCAACGAGACCGAGAGTCGTTCTCTACCGCAGAAATCGTTGACCGAGTGTTCGAGGAGGGATTGCACCGGCCACTTCGTCCCGGCGTGCAGATCCATGCGTCGCAGCATTGCGTCGCCAACAAGCGACCAAACCCTGGCAACTATTGCATGCTGTGGGAAACCGGCAGAGGTCAGCGACGCCTTTATCGCCACACGGACGAGCCGCACCCTTACCGCAGCGGCGGCAAGATCGTACCGGCACGCAGCGACATTCCCCCAAAGTACTGGTACCTGCTCGACTGGTACACGAACACGTACGACGGGGAGACGTAGCTTCCTCGCCTGTTGCTTCTAACGCCCTTGCCATTGCTACCTCAAGCGTGCCTATCGCCCGGCACCTCCCCGCACGTGGCAGCCTGCGCGTCGAAACGGCGTCCTGAAACTCGTGCTGCAGCCCACCGCCTCCGGGGCACTGACCGGCGCACAACGGCTGTGGTAGGGCGACGCAGCCGCGCTCGGACTGAATGGTCGGCTCCGTATAGGACTCATGGCAGCGTGATCCCCAAAGCAGTCGCCAGGAAGGCGGTCGCGGCAAGGGCGTCGTCCTCGCTCGCAGGGAGTCGATAGGACACTTGCCTGTAGTCCAGCAGGTCGAACGGCGCCGCATCGACGTCCTGGGTGAGGATGACCACCTTCTTATCGAGAGCATGCGCGTAGCCGAGTTCCCACATGACGTTCGGGTTGAGGCCGGTGATGTCCGCGACCAGAGCATCAGCCTGTTGGATCGAGGACACGATCTGTTGGGTGATCCTGCCCGTTTCGGTGATCTCGTCAGCCCTGTAGATGCGCACCGAGTCCCCAAGGCGTCGAGCAACATCGAGTACGAAGCGGTACGTCGCATCGGACCAAGCAGTGGAGAACGGCATCAGCACGAAGACCTCCAAAGAGGTCTGCACTGGTGGGGGGAGCCAAGCCTGGACATAAGCAAGATTCTTACGAACGACTGCTCCTTGGCAGGTGACGTAGGCCTCCGGTGAGATGGCGGACGCGAAGTCCATGATTACGGCTTCGTTAACGAAGATGCGCCAGTCTCCGCCGTAGTTGCCGCCACCGAAGGGGTTCGGATAGTCGGCGTTGATGAGGTTCGGCAGGAGGTCGAGCAGTTCGTCGCGCCCGGCTGTCCTGGATCGACGAGATCCGCTCGTGCCACGGACGGAGGGTCCATCGGTGACTTGTAAGCCGCAACCGCCGCTTGCGTCAGCTCTACGACGAGGTTCAGGAGCCAATGGGCGTCAGGAAGAAGCAGGAGATGCCGAACTCCGAGGGAGATGTGCTCTCGCCGAGCTGGCACAGCCTGAACGGGGACGAGTGGTCGAGCGTCTGCCGCCGCCTGCACGTCGAGAGACGTGACGTTGTGCTGCGCTAGGTAGCGACGAAGGTCTGATACAGCGGGCCACTCGTGCTCCCGGAGAAACCATTGGTAAACGACGTCCAAGACCTTGGCATGCTCCCGCACCCAGGCCACATCGGCGCCTCGCCATCGCTCGATCGGGTCCTCGATAACCATGGTGGAGACGCTATTTGCCAGGCAGCGGCGCCGTGCTCAGGCCGTGTCTGAGCGTCGGTCAGAAGTCCAGCGCCCCGACCAAGCTCGCTGGAACGTCGGGCGCCTTGGGCGATGCGGACGATGATGACAAGGCTCACGTTCGCCCGCCTCGCTCCACCGACGACCTGCCTCGCGGCTGCTTACTGAAGTCTTCGTGGATTGAGCATCGGCAGCGAGCCTCCGATCCCCTCTGTGACGAGCGTGGTCTCCAACTCGAAGGCTTCACGCCCATCTGCCGTCGCTACCCACCGGTACCCGAGCGTCTCGTGGATCCGCCTCCGAACGTCGTCATCGAGCCGTCGAGCGCCCACCGCCGCCTCCGCAATCTGCTCTGGGGTGAGGGTAGGCAGCACTAGTCGATCGAACACGTAGACGCAGAACTGGTCGCCCGATCGGCGCCCGGCTCGATGGTTCGCGAGCCGATCTGGAAGACCACTATTAAGGCGTTGGAGCAGTCACCGATCCCGGGGCGGTTCAGACCGTCCGGTTACCCCACATGTGCTGACCACGCTGGTTCGGGTGAAGCGTCACTACCATTGATCGCGGTGGAACCCGGCCCGGTGGCATCGAGGAGGCACAGAGTCGGGACAGATGCTGTGATCACCGGGGTGATCGTCGGGATCGAGTACGCCATCGTCATCAGTCTGCTTGTCGTGGCGGGAATCGTGCTGGTGCGGACCGTCGTCGATTTCCTCAGCCAATGGAGCGCTTTCCCGAGCACGGTCGTAGGGGCGATCGACGGCATCCTCGTCGTGATCATCCTCCTCGATATCGTCCACACCGTCTTTGGCCACTTACGCTCATGGGTCTTTACGGTCCGGCCGTTCCTTGTGATCGGCATCCTGGCCGGCGTGCGGGACATCTTGAGCACCTCCGCCCATCTGACCCTGAGTCCCAACCTGTCGAACTCCGACTTCAGGAACACTCTCATCGCCCTGGGTGTCGGGGTCGGGGTTGTGGTGTTCCTCCTGCTGGGACTCCTCATCCTCCACTTCAGCGGGGACAGCGAAGAGACGGGCTGAGGGACATCCGAGACGCATAGAGCTGCGGCCGCTCCTGCTGGGCAACTCAGCCGGCGAAAGCGACCAGCACACCTCGGATCTCGGGTCGGTATCCGAGACGACGAGGACGGTGAACTTGCGACAGGCGACGTCGAGGCACGCTGCAGCGGTGACCTTTGTAGTCGGCTGTCCTTGCCACCGTTCCATCTCGAGCGGCCCTCGACGATCTGGTGTGGCCGTGGCCGCGATCGACCGCTGAACGGCGCAGGAGAAGATCGCTCTCGTCGAGGTCGAGCGGGAGCAACCGGACGACGCGGCGGGACGGGGAACGCGCGACCGGATTGTTGGCCTCCAGCGCGCATCGCTTCGTCGTCCTGAAGGGGCGGACGGCAGCGTCAGGGATTTACTCAGGGAACTACATCGCCATAGCGCCGTCGTCGTAGGGGCTCAGGCCAAACTGGCCCCGGTTCAAGCACCCGCGGCGATTACTCCTTGGGCTTCGCAACCGACAGCGCGGGCACCATCAGCGGGGCACGAGGCCGAGAACAGCGTTCGGACTCGTGCCGCTGGCTGTCGCCCGCCAGCTTGATGGGACCACTTCCCGGCCATCGGCATGGGACCGGGTCCGGGTCTGCCGGGAAAGTGGCGACCGGTCAAGTGCGGCGGCGGCGCTGTCGGGGTTCGATCAGAATCTCCGGGAGTGGGCTTCTGCCGGCGGCGGTAGCTCTCGCCGTCGCGGACGAGCTCGTAGGCCGACGACTGCAAGCGGTCGATGGCCGACCGGGCGAGGAGGGCGTCGGCCATGAGCCCCAGCCACTCGATCGGCTCCCGGTTCGATGTTTGAGTGAGGTTCGCCCGGAGTGCGTGTAGGTTGATCGCTGCAGTGCGGACGCGTTGGTCGCAGACAACTGCGAAGCGCGCGTTGGCAAGGTCGAGCGCCCGCGGCGGGTCGGGAGGGCTCCAAAGGGCCAGCAGACAGTCGACAAGCTCGATGGCGTCGCGAGCGCTCGGGGTGTCGAATGCGACCGGATACACGTCGAGTGCGGCGAGGGTCGAGTGGAGGTCACCGAGCGGGAGCCCCGACGATGCCTGTCAATGCTTCAGACGTGCGGCGACGGAACCGCCGTGAGGTGTCACTGTCGTCTCAAACACCTCGGCAGTCTGCGAGTCGCGAGCGAGCTGGCGAGCCCAGCGAGGGGGCGGTGCCCGGGCGAGCTGTCGTGGACGACGAGAAGGAGCCTGCGCTGGCGGGACGCGAACGCGACACGGTCTCCTGACACGGCCGACCATGCGTTTGCGAGCAAAGCCCTGAACTTCGCGTCTGGTGACTGCTTGGCGGTGCTCGGCACTGGCTGTGTACGAGAGTGCTAGCTCCGTCGGCGAGCTCGAGTCCGATCGTCAGGTCATCGAACCCGCCCGGCCCGGACTGCGTTGCCACCGAGGTTATAAGCCCTCCGAAGCGGGTCAATCGGACGCAGCGCAGATCGACGACAAACAGGCACACAACCTTGTTCTCGAAGGTCGTGCCGCCTCCGGCGGTGGCGAAGGGATGTGCGCCAGCCATCCCAGCAGTGTGGCGCTCACCTGCCCGACTCGGCTGACCAGCGGCTAGATGGTGCGTCGCCGAAAGGGCGCGGTAGTCGCTCGGGCTGCGACGGGACCAGCGGACGGCACCAGATCCGTCGTTACGCGCTTGCGGAAACCGACTGTGGGAAGGTGCGTTTCCTCTATTAACCGGTCAATATCTCTAGTAGTAACAGGCTGTGGATTCTGTGGATACTGTGGAAATCCTAGGTAATGGCTGACTTCTATTGACATCGCAGGTTCAGTGCGGGTACATCAGTACCAGTGGAAGAAAGTGAACTTCGTGTCGAGAAATTCGGCGATTCATGGCGGCTGGCAGATTCAGGCGATCGCTATGAGTTGGTGAACGACTACCTCTCCTACCTGACCGACCGGAGCTTCTCACCTCGCACGGTGAGGTCGTATGCCTACGACCTCCTGCACTTCTGCCGTTGGCTGTCATCGGAGGACATCGGCCTCGACGCGGTCGTCACCGACACGCTGATTCGCTTCCTCGCGGCATGCCGCCAGGCCGTGCTGCCCGGCCAGCGAGGGGGCAACGTCGTAGGGCTGCGGAGCGGGCGGTCCAGTGGATACGCGCCGGCGACGGTGAACCGCAGGATGGCCGCGATCTCGGGTCTCTTCTCGTTTCGGGCGATGCGCGATCCCGAGGCGACCAACCCGGTGCCGCGCAGGGCGGCGGCTCGTCGGACTGCCAAGGGCGAGCGGAGCGGGCTTCTCGGCCACCTCGCCCGGCCATGTGCCCGCTCACAGCTGCGAGTGCGGGAACCGAAGCGCCTGCCTCGCGGACTGGATCGCAGCGAGATCCAGGCGCTGCTCGGCAGCTTTTTTGTCGGACCGCGACCGGGCCATCGCGGGACTCATGTTGTTCTCGGGGCTGCGGAGCGCCGAAGTGCTCGGCCTCGACATTGCCGACGTCGACATCGGGCGGGGCTGGATCCGTGTCGTGGGGAAGGGCAACAAGGAGCGAAGAGTGCCCCTCGATCCGGAGGTGGCCGGTCTCGTGCAGGCCTACCTGCTCGCCGAGCGACCCGAGACGAGCGAGCATGCGCTCTTCGTCGTCGCAAAGGGCCCTCACCGCGGGCAGCCGCTCACCTATGAGGGTCTCCGGCGTGTCTTTCGTTATCACCGTGAAATTGCTGGGGTCCCAGCCGGGCACCCCCATGCGCTTCGCCACAGCTTCGGCACTGCCCTCGCCGAGGCGGGCGTCGACCTCGCCGTCATGCAGGCACTCATGGGTCACGACCACGTGGACTCGGCAGCCGCCTACATCCACCTCTCCCCTCAGCACGTGAGGCGCGCCTACGACGAGGCGAGAGCGCGCCAACGATCCCTCGAGGCGGCTCGCTGATGCCGCCAAAGCCCTGGGCTGTCCCGAAGGAAGCTGTCGGCATCTACCAGGAGTACCTCGACTGGCTACAGCGACGCGGCGTCGGGAGCAAGCCATACTTCAGCGCCGCGCGAAGCTTCTTCGTCCGCTTCCCTGCGCCCCAGGCGTGGGCGACCCTTCCACTTCGCACGCGGCTGGCGGCGCCGGTCAGCCTTCGTCCTCTCCTCAACTTCTTGATGCTGCACGGCTACCTCCGGCCGGGTTACGACTTTCTCTTGGAACTCAAGATGTGCGGCCTGCTGAACGAAGCGGAGGTCAGCCCCATCGGTGCCGACATCGTCAAGTTCGTCAGCGTCGCCGAGCGTCTCGGGTATTCGGAGCGCACGCGTCGGGGGATGGCCTCACAGATCGCAGCCCGGCTGCTCATCGAGTCCGGCGAGCGCCTGTCGGCGCTGAGCACCAAGGACATGGATCTCTTCGAGGCGGCGCTCGACGAGCGCGAGGCGAGGAACGGTCGCGTGTACTCGCACTATCGCTGTGATCTGCACGGTGCACGAGCAGTCATCTACCACCTTGGCGCCCCTGCCGAGCCCGTGCCGAAGCGGTCGACCCTCGGTCGCTGGAGCTGGGAGCGTCACCTCGACGGTGTCAACGACGGACTACGGCGCTCGATGGTGGCGTACCTGGAGCGCCTCGCGGCGACGCTCTCCCGCACCACGGTCTCGGGGACCGGGAGCGAGCTCGCCCATTTCGGACGCTTCCTCGCTGCGAACCACCCGAGCCTCGACACCTTCGCCGTCCTCGACCGGCGGCGCCACATCGAGCCCTACCTGTCGCAAGTGGCTGCGGCCGTCAATCACCGCACCGGGGAGCCGATCACCGCTTCAACCAAGCGCAGCCGCATCCAGGCGGTCGCCCGGATGCTGGAGGCGATGGCCGAGTGGGGCTGGGAAGAAGCGCCGACACGGCGGTTGATCTTCGACCGGGACAGTCCCCGCCTCCCGCACCCGCTTCCGCGTTACCTGCCGCCCGACGCCGATCGCCTGTTGGCAGAAGCACTCGAGGCGTCGCCCAACCGGCTGCGCGCCGACGCGCTCCTACTGGCTCGGGCGACGGGCATCCGTATGGGCGAGCTCGTCGATCTCGAGCTCGACTGCGTCCACGAGGTTCGTGGTCAGGGAGCCTGGCTGAAGGTCCCGCTCGGCAAGCTCGCCACTGAGCGAATGGTTCCCCTCGACGACTACGGCGTTGAGATCGTGGACAGGATCGTGGCCTTCCGTTCACCGGGGCGACCGCTCCGTCACCCGCGAAGCGGACGCCTTGTCGAGTTCCTCCTCACCCACCAAGGCCGGCGCATCTCAGCCGACACCCTTCGCGACGAGCTGCATCGGGCTGCCGAGGACGCGGGTATCGGCCAGGTTGTCCCACATCAACTTCGTCACACCTTCGCTACCGCTCTCGTCAATTCAGGCTGCTCGCTGCAGGCCTTGATGGCAATGCTCGGACACGTCTCGGCAGAGATGAGCCTTCGCTACGGGCGCTTGTTCGACGCGACGGTGCGGGCCGACTACGAACGAGCACTCACCCTCGCCAAAGGTCGCATCGGGCCGGTGCTGCCGGAAGCGACACCGGTAACCCTCAAGACGGACTGGCGCAGCGCCCCGCTCATCAAATCGCGCCTCGCCGGCGGCTACTGCGTACGGACGGTCGCCCAGGCCGTCTGCCCGTACACCAACATCTGTGAGCACTGCCCGAACTTTCGCTCCGACGCGACGTTCCTGCCGGTGCTGCTCACCCAGCGCGCTCGATGCCGCCGCGTTGGCAGCCGACGCTGAATCCCGCGGCTGGGGCGAGGAGGTCGCCCGCCATCGCCGCCTCGTCGACCGCCTGGACCAGCTCATTTCGAGAGCCCAACCGGCATGAGCACTGATCTGCAGCGTCGGGTCGAGTCGGTCTGCGCTGAGCTCATCGGAGCTGGCGAGCAGGTCACCTTCACGGCGATCGCCGCACAAGCCGGAATCTCCAAGACGACGCTCTATCGCAGACCGGAACTTCGTGCCGTCGTCGAGGAGCACAGGAGGGCTGACCACGAGGCATACAGTCTTTCCGGCTTCGTGGTCGAACTGGACCACCTGCGCCAGGGACTTGAGGCCGTCGCCGCCAAGGTCCGCAGGCACGAGGAAGAGCTTCGCCGGCTACGTCGTCGCGTCGCCAAGCACCGATAGGGAGAGCATGTTCCGACAAAGAGGCTCCCTCTCTGGCTCAAGATTGGCCGGATAACCGCAGAGAACTGGATCTACGGAGCGCTCAATCCGGTTGGCCAGTTCACTCGATCGCCTGGTGTGCCATTGCAGCGGGCTCTCGACCCGCGAACAACCAACCGACGATCGCCGCGAACGCCGGCATGCCGAAGAGAATGAAGAGGAGGTCCGCGACGGGAACGTTCCGGCGCGTGTCAACCTTTCTGAGACGGATTTCTCACTGATTTGATGAGTCGACTGGCTCCTCCTTCGGTTGGTTGATCCACGCCACCGCCGGAATCGCCGGCGGTGTCGGCGGTCTGCGGACGAAGCGCTCGGGATGGGCGGCGTAGGCGTCGAGCAGGACGACGCCGCGCTGCTTGCTGATCGCCACGGCGCGTCCGTAGTGGACGTCGGCCGGCGCGTGAAGGCCAATGCCGGAGTGACGGTGGTCCTCGTTGTACCAGCGGAAAAAGCGGGCGCAGTGGGCCCGGCCGTCCTCGTAGCTGCCGAAGCGGTCGGGGAAGTCCGGTCGGTATTTGAAGGTGCGAAATTGCGATTCTGAGTACGGGTTGTCGTTCGAGACGTGCGGGCGGCTCTTCGACTTGGTGACCCCGAGGTCGGCCAGGAGATGGGCCACTGGCTTGGCGATCATGGGCGAGCCGCGATCTGAGTGGAGCGTGAGCTGGTCTCGTCTCACGCCCTGGCGCTCGATCGACTCGGCGATGAGCATCTTGGCGAGCTCGGCCCGCTCGGCCCGGGCGAGCATCCAGCCGACGACGTAGCGGCTCCAGATGTCCAAGATCACGTACAAGTAGAAGTAGGTCCACTTCTCCGGCCCGTGCAGCTTGGTGATGTCCCAGCTCCAGACCTCGTTCGGCCTCGTGGCGATGAGCTCGGGCTTCTTGTGGGCGGGATGGGTGGCCTGGCGGCGTCGTTCTCGCACCTCGTCGTGTTGGCGGAGGATCCGGTACATCGTGGACGGCGAGCAGAGGTAGGTCCCCTCGTCGAGGAGCTTCGCGTAGGCCGTCCTCGGTGCCTCGTCGACGAACTCGTCGGAGTCGAGCAGCGCCTTCACCTCCTTTCTCTCGACCGGCGAGAGCGCACGAGGCTGAGGAGTCGGGACCCGGTCCGGCCTCGGAGGCGCCGGGCTCGTCCTGTGACGGCGGTACCAGGTGGCCCGGTCGACGCCGACCGCAGACAGCGCCGGTGTCCGCCCGACGATGGGGGCCATCTCGGTGACGGCCTGCTCGATCATCGCTGTTCGCCGTTCTCCGTCGCGCTGTCCGAGGCGAGTTGATCCAACAGCGCGGAGAGTTTTCCCTGGATCTCGATGACCTTCCTCGACTTGTCGAGCTGACGGGCGAGGCGGTCGTTGTCCTTTCTCAGCCGGGCGATCTCTCGATCTCGAGGATCAGCGCTCTGGCGCCCGGGCGCTCGTGCGAGCGCCGTTGCCCCGCCCTCGTCGCGCTGGCGGCGCCAGGTGGCGATCAACGAGGAGTAGAGACCCTCGCGCCGAAGGAAAGCACCGCGGGCGGAACGGTCGAGAGCCTCGTACTCGGCGAGGATCCTCGTCTTGTATTTGGCCGAGAAGCGCCGTCGCCCTGACGAGCGATCGCGGACCTCGAGATCAGGTGGTGTCGTGTCGGTCATCGCAGGAGAATCCTGGCGCGTCGTCACGGCGTGGTCGATTGTCGATGTCATCGGAGAAGCTCCTTCTCCGCCCTCTCAGCTCATTGATTCGTCTACGCGAACCGTCTCACGAGAGGTTGACACAGAGGGTTCCCGAGCGCGGCGATGCCCCCGTTCAGCGAGTTGCTCCGCAGCCAACCGATCATGCTGATGTAACCGCCCACCACCCCGAGGAGTGCGCCGAGAAAGCCGAGCGCGCCGGCCGTCACGGCCGTGAGAGTGCGCCACGTGTAGCGCGATGCACCTGTCGCAGCGAGCGTGCGGAGGTCGCTCGCCATCTCGCTGCGTACGAGCCCAACTGACATCCCGAGCACACCAAGGGCGATGACAATGCCGAAGATCGTCGCCCAGCCGATTACGGCGAACGAAGTCGGCTGGTCGTTCTTCGACTCGACGGAGAGCTGCGACGTCGACGCGGTGAGCTCGGCACTGACGATCTGTGCGGCGCTGAAGGACTGGGTTCCCTTGATCAGCCAGTCGTTCGTTGTCGCTTGGATGTGAAATTCGCGCATCGCGTGTTCGGTGATCACCGTGTTCGGCGCCGAGGTCCCGGTCGGAAGCGCCCCGATCTCTTGGATGACTGGGTGCGCGAGGCAGTTCGTCGCGGCGGTGCAGATCTGGGGTGCCTCCTCGGCGGCGCCTGCGCCCTTTGGGGATTTCGCGTAATTGAGATCGAGACCCGAGACGCCCGAGAGATCAGGACGTGAGCTCAAGATGTCCGCGTTCGGGTCGATCTGGGAGGACGTAATCCCGAACGCCCGCAGCAGCTGCGGAGTAGCGACGTAGATCGCTCCGCTCCAGGTGCGACCCAGCTGTGTTCCTGCCAGGCTGGCCGTTGGGGTCTCGAGAGCAATGAGCTGCGCGCTGAGCCCTCTCGCGATCTGCTCGGCGCTCGCGGCGAGCTGAGCGAGGCTTGCGATCTTCACCCGATTCGTGACGAGAGAGAATCCCGTTCCAGCGCGCCTAAGAATCGATTGGCCCTGTCGCACGAAGTTGGCGTGGACGGCGACCTCGTTCGAGGAAAGGTTCGGACCCGAGTAGTCGAGCACGTTGCCGTAGCGGGCGGCGGCGGCGAGCATAACGATCACCGCGGCGAGCACGCCGACACTGATCGCCGCGAGCGCAGAGCCCGAGCGCGCCCGATGACGGGCGAGATCGCGCAGCGCGAGCCGCGTCGCGATCGGCGCACGGCGGCCGAGGCGCGCAGTCAACGACAGGAAGAACGGAGCGAGTAGGAGGAGCCCGGGGACAAGGAGGACGATCCCGAGCACCAACTCCGGCGCCCCACTGCTCCCGTTCCCCTGTTGTGTGCCGGCCGCTGCCGAACTCTCAGAACCGGAGTAGCCAAGGAGAAGGAACGCGAGGACGAGGAAGACGATGCCCGGGATGGCCGAGCGGTGGACCTGGCGGGGCGGTGCCGGTCGACCGGACAGCGCCTGGATGATCGGTACTTTGGTGATCGCCCGTGCTGGACGGGAGGCTGCGAAGAACGCCGCGACCACCGCAAGCACCATCGCCGCGACGACCACGGTCCACGAGAGGGCGAGCACTCCGATGACGTGGTGTGCTGACTGTTCGAGGCTCGGCCGGTAGGCCAGCCAGACGACGAGCCCAAGGACGAAGCCGAGGATCGCCCCGACGATACCGACGACCGTGCCGTTCGCCCGCACGACGAGGCGAACGTGGCGGTCGGTTGCGCCGGTCGACTCGAGCATGCCGATCGAGCGGAGTCGGCGCTGCGCGAGCACGGTGAAGCCACCGACCGAGACGAGCGCGATGAGCAGCATGCCGAGCACGAGCGCGGCAAGCGAGATCGTCTGGGGGTTGAGCGGGTTCGACTGCGCGACCGTTGCAGGGGTCTGCACGTTGTCGCGTCTCGTTCTCGATCAGCTCGACGTGGCCGAAGCGGCGCTCGAGATTCGCGACGACACTCGCCGTGTGCGCGTTATAGGTCGTGAAAGACACGGCGCCCTGCGCCGTGCCGAAGCCGGAGTTGTTCGGCGGCGGGTTGTTCGTCGCGACGGCCGAGCCGACGATCGTCGCCGCGACCGCGACCGTGATGAGAGCGAGGATCAGGAACTGCTGACGCCACTCCCTCCGGAAGAGCCTCCACGCCCAGCGGACCACGGCCCGCCGGGCGGGTGCTCCGCCGTCGGCCGGTCGGGCGTCGGAGAGGGGTGCTAGGGCAGCGGTACTCATCGAGGCTCCTTCGAAACGGTGCGTTCGATCGCGCTATGCGCGGGGCGGGTAGGGAAGGTCGGGAGCGACGTCGTCGACTACTCGCCTGCCAAGGAGGAAGATCACCGAATCGGCCCAGGAGGAAGGTGCGCTTCGTGGGTGACGACGACCGCGGCCACGCCCCGCTTGCAGGCCTCGTAGATCATTTTCATGAACGCCTCGGCGCTTTATGGCCGGGCCTAGCCCAACTTCTCGTAGCATACTCAGTATGCTACGAGAAGTGATAGAGCGATGTCAAGGGGCCTGAGGGTACGCTGCCGCTCGTTAGACGCGCCAGAACTGGGTTTCAGGTGCGTAGGTAGATCCGGTCGACCTCGGACCCGTCCCAGCGGAGGCCTCCATCGGAGGAGCGATAGACGGTTCCGGGGCCGGAGGTCCAACACACTCGCCGAACGCATTCGACACCGAAGGTAGGCGACCCGCCGTCACGCGGCGCGTTCGTTACTGTCCAGTCGACACCTCCGTCGGGGGAGCTTTCCATCCATCCAGCCGGACCCGTTACACACAGGAGGGCGTCCTCGACGCTCGCGGTGGCCAACCCGCAGACGTAACCCGTCGCACGCAGGTGCCCGATGGCCGTCGTGACGTTGAATGCCGCTGCCTGGGCCGTCTCGGTCCAGGTGCGCCCGCCGTCCTCGGAGCGGAAGATCGCCTTGGCTTCGGCCCCAGCCGACAGTTGGACGGCGCACGCAACCCACACCACGTTCTGATTGGTTGCGGCGACGAAGTCGCTGGTGGGGGTGAGGCACCGCATCGGGAAGCTGTGCCGACGCCAGGACCGCCCGCCGTTACGACTCACGAGGAAGGTGTGCGCCACCGGGGCGGAGAACCAAGTCGAGCCGACAGCGACGATCTCGACGGAGCCGTCGGGAATGGGCCTGGCTGCCCCCAGCCGGTGAGGGAGCACCGGGAAGGCAACCGTGAGGCAGTGACCGGACCCGCACGATCCGAGGACAAGGATCCAGGGCTCTCCCTCCGACGAGAAGGCATCGACCACCGGTCCCGGCGCCGTCAGCCGGCGCCATCGCACCCCGCCGTTGTTCGTGACGGAGACTTCGTCGCCCATGTAGGCGACGCCGTAGGCGCTGCTGACGAACGAGAGGTGGTTGGCTGAGCCGCCAGCTATAGCCACGGTGTCGCTCGATGGCACACCGAAGGCCAGCCCGGCCACGACGCGCCCCCACGAGACGCCTCCGTCGGTGGTTTGCACGAGCTGATACTCGGCGCCCGCGCTGGACGTCTGGGTGCACAACCGAAACATGGCGAACCCGTCCTTGGTGTTCACGAACGACAGTCCCTCGACGTAGTTGGGACAACTCGCCGGCGTACTCGTAGAACTCGGGCCGGTCGTGCTAGTCGTGGACCCTCGTGTCGGCGGGGTAGATGTGGTGGCGGAACCGGAGCTGACACATCCCGCCAGCACGAGAGCGAAGGCGATGGCAACCGATGCCTTGAGCGTGGGTCGGGGCCGGGTCGGAACCATGCCGATCACCTCCAAGCTCCTAGACGCCGGGCGGGGCCACGACGTTGCACGGTCGCCACGGTGGCCGCGGCGAGCGGCCGGGGGGTACCGACCCCGCTGGTAGGTCACGACTCGAAACGCGTCACCACGGGCGACGCCTCAGCCCACACATCTCGGATCCAAGGGGAACACGGCGAGCTCTGACGATCCAAGCCTGAGCACGAGGTAGCCGTTGCCCGCGGCCATGTAAGACGTGGCCGAAAGTGTCGATCCACCGGACGGTAGTTTCAGAGTGCTGAGCAGCGAGCCCGTCCGTGGACTGGCACAGGCAAGCCCGCCAGCATGATCGAACCAGCAGGCGACGGGGAGAGCTGCGACACCCACGTTCCGTTTGGCCCCGCGTCACTGAACCCATTCTCGGCGGGGCTCCAGCGTGGTTGCCGAGTACGCCCGCAATTCATGCACCATCGCACCTGACGTGAGCACCAGAGCACTCCGTCGGCCACACCGACGAGCGATTGCACGTAACCAGCAGCCGACACCTCGCCGGTGAGCCCGACTCCCGGGACGCAGCGAAGCAGATCCCCGGCGAAGCCAGCGTTGCCCCCCTGTATGTACAGGTACAGCCTTGACTCCGCGCCAGCGAGCCCGAAGACGGTTGCACGGGCCGGCATGCCCTCGATGCGAGTAGCCCCCATCTCCCCCTTGCCCGGGGAGATTGCGGCAACGCCGTCAGCCGAAGCGACCCACAGTCGACCGGCGGCTGCGGCGACAAACTGAGAGGCGATGTGGAACATGCGCTCGATCTTGAGCGTGGTGGGTGAGAGTTCGTAGAGAAGTCTGCCCGTCACGGTTGTGCTTGGGGTTCCGACCACCCAGAGGCGTCCCTCTGCCATCAGCGGCGAACCGAGTAGGCCACTCATGGTCGCGCTGGCGATCTCACCCGAACCATGCAGGTTGACTCGGACCACGCGGCCTTGGTTTGCGTCGTGGCTGAGCGATCAGTGAGAAAGCCGACGTAGACCTCGACACGGAGCGCGTAGCGGTAGGCGCCGACAAGTCCCGGATCCCTTCCGGGTACTCCCCGGTGACGATCACGGCAAAGGAGCCGACGATGATGCCCAAGCACGCCAGGTAAAATCAGTTCAGTTGGCGCCTCAGCCAGCCCGGCCTCGAACTCGGCTCCAGATTACGAGTCGTGTAGTCGAAGAACCAGAAGGTCACATCGTCCACAAGGCCTCGGTGGGCGACATGCGCGCAGCCCGAAGCGCGGGAAGGAGCCCCGCCATCGCCCCGATCAAGACGGCGATGCCGAAGCCCCCACCCCAGGCCAGCAGGGGCACGACCACGGACCAACCTTTGACGGAGGCATACACGGCCGTCGACAGAGCCCCGACGGCCACACCCAGTGCGCCTCCCAAGACGGCTAGGACCATGGCCTCAGAGAGGAACTGGACGCGGATGTGTCCCTTGCTGGCCCCCAGCGCCCGGCGAAGGCCGATCTCGCTTCGTCGTTCCAACACCCCGATCAACATGATGTTGGCCACCCCCACCGCCCCAACGAGAAGCGAGATGGCCCCGAGTCCCAGCAGCAGGCTGTTCAATGCCGCCTTCGCCTCGGCCTGAGCCTGCAGGGCAAGCGAGGGCTGGCTCACACCGACCTCGTCGGGAGCCGCGGGGTTAGCGGTGGCGCCGAGGACGGCGTCCACGGCGTCGATCTGGGCGGTCTCGACGCGGAGGTAGATCTCCGACGGGTGCCCGTCGAAGCCCAGGTATCTCTCGGCGGCGGGGAAACCGATTAGCACCGAGGAGTCGATCTCGGGTGCGAGGACGGCGGGGCGCAAGATGCCCGCCACGTAGAACCAAAGGCCCCCAACCCAGATCCGCTCGCCCGCATAGACACGGTCGATGCCCAGGAGCTGGGCGGCCTCCGCGCCGAGCACCGCCACCGGCTCGTTCGCCGTGGCGGCGTTCAGATACACGCCCTGTGAGACGCTGGTGCCGACCGTCTCTGGCAGGCCCAGGCTCGAGGCTTCGACGGAGAGGGCGTTGGTCTCGATGGAGGGGATGAGCGAGCTGCGGTAGGCGTCCACATTGGTCAAGGCCCCGGTGTACTGGACGTCAGTCACCGGCCCGATCCTCCCGATCATGCCCGGGGCAGCCATGGGCAGCTCTGCGGGCTGACCGGAGAGGGTCCGGCCGTTGGTCACGGTGAGAAGGTTGGTGCCGAGGGCGCTGAGCTCGTTGAGCAACCCGGCCTGGGACGAGGACGACAGCCCCAGCACGGCCACGATGGCGCCTACCCCGATAGCGATGCCGAGGGCGGACAGCCCGGCCCGGAGCCTTCTCGTACGCAAGCCCACCGTGGCCAATCGGGCCGAGTCCGAGAGCCGCAGCCGCCGAACGCGCAAGGGTGCGGTGCTCACGTTCGCCTTCCCGCCGGAAACAGCCGGTCGGTGCCGGGCGGCGCTTCGCTGTCGGCCACGATTCGCCCGTCCAGGAGTTCAACGCGGCGCGGCATCCGCTCGGCAATGGCTTTGTCGTGCGTGATCACCAGAATGGTGGCGCCGGCGGCGTGCAGATCGCCGAGCAAGCCCAAGATGGACTGGCCCGTTGCAGAGTCGAGGTTCCCGGTGGGCTCGTCCGCTAACACGATGGCGGGATTCCCCACCAGCGCCCTGGCGATGGCCACGCGTTGGCGCTCGCCACCCGACAGCTGCGTAGGCCTGGCCCCCAGGCGCATCCCAAGGCCGACGTGATCCAAGGCGAGGATGGCTGCCTCCCGGCGCTCACGGAGGCCGACGCCGGCGTAGAGAAGTCCGTCGGCCACGTTGTCGAGGGCGCTCTGGTGCTCGGAGAGGAAGAACTGCTGGAAGACAAAGCCCACCCTGGTGGCTCGGACCACGGCGAGATCCCGGTCGGACAAGTCGGCCACGTCCAGGCCGGTAAGAAAGACCCTGCCTGCACTCGGGCGGTCGAGGGTGCCCATCAGGTGCAGCAGGGTGGACTTGCCCGATCCCGAGGGACCGACGATGGCCAGGAGCTCCCCTTCAGTGACGGAGAGGTTCACGTTTTCGAGGGCGGTCAAGGGCGGCTGGCTGGCATAGACCTTGGTCACCTCTTGCAGCTCGAGCACAACTGGCTTGTCGCCCCCGGGGCCCTGGAGAAAGCTGGCACCCGAACGGAAGGTTGCATCGACGACCGCGGCATTGCTCATATGCCGGGCACCACCACGATCTCCCCGGCCGATAGCCCAGGGCCCGAGACCTGGACCAGTCCCTCGGCGTCATCGAAGATGCCAAGCGTGACAGCGACCAGGTGATGCACACCACTGGCCCCGACCACCTCAACCGCATAGCCGCCGCCTGAAAGGGCGAGCAGGGCATCCACCGGGACCACGAGGGCGTCTTTCGCGCTGGCGGTGGTGATGTCGACGGTCACTTGGGCTTGGTCCCAGCTTCCGGTGGCGGCCGGGTCTGTCGGGGTGACCAGTACGGTGATGGTGGCGGAGCCGGGGCTCCCCGGGCCGAGGCTGGAGGAGTTCGACGCAAAGGACGTCGCCACCTTGCCAACCGAGGTGACCACGCCCGTCGTGGTGAGGTTGTTGGGCAAGGTGATGGTGACGTGATCGCCGACTTCCACTTCGGACTGCTGTGCGGTGTCGAGAGCGATGCTGACCACACGGGCGGTCGAGCTGGCCGACATGATGGCCTGGCCTGCCGGGGCCGACACCCCCAAGGTGGCAGACACCGAGGTTATGCGGGCGGCGGTAGGAAGAAACACCGCCTCGCCCAGGCTCAACGTGCCGTTCGCGCTGAGCCCGAGTGCCGACTGGAGCTTCTCCACCCCGAGAGAGGTCCAGTGGCTGAACACGTCGGAGCCTGCCGGGATCTCCGAGCGGTTCAAATAGCCTAGGGTCACGAGGTCGGTGTTGAGCTCTCTCACATCGGCTCCGGTGTTCCCACCATTCGTGCTCACCGACAGGCTGCGGTAGGCGGGGGTGGCACCGTAAAGGAGAACGACCGGTCGTCCGCTCACCTCGTAGATGACCTGGCCCTCCGAGACGACCTGACCCACCTGAGGGAGCCAGGTGAGGATGCCTGAAGCCTGGTTGACCACTGCGTAGGCGCCGGCGTAGCCGAGGGTGGCGCTCACCGGTATCTCGGAGGACAAGCTCTGGCGAGTCACGGCGGCCGTCGAGGTGGGATATGCGTTGTCGCTGGCCCCGTCGGTTCGCGTGCCGCCGCCGGTGAGGGCCTCAGTGGTCCCGGCCGCGATGCCGGCTGCGACGATAGCTGCGAGGGCCACGGCGGCGATCCGGCGCCGACGGTGCCTGGGACGTCCAGCGAGTTTGTCCGACGCACCGAGGTTCCGAGAAGCGGTTGCCGTCAGAGACTGTGACGTCGCAATATCAGGGGCCATGGCCCTCACCGCCCTTCGGCAGGAGGCTGTGGCACACCCTGTCCGCGGCCACGACGGAGGGGCTTGTGAGATCGAAGTTCGGGGGGAAGTGGAAGCCCGGCGGATCTCCGGCGGTTGGGTCGGGGTAGTTGAGTACCCCGTGCGCTCGCATGCATTTGGCGTACCGGAGAAGATCGGCCAAGTCCTGAGCCGCCTGCCTCACGCTTGGGGCACCCGCGCTCATGTACTTCTGGCAGGTGCGCTGGGCCGCCTGAAACGTCGGCGAGTTGAGCTCGACATTGCTGGCGTTGAGGTTGAACCCCCCGTTGGCGTCTGGGTCGGGAAAGTCGCTCACGCCGTGGGAGCGCATGCACTGCGAGTACTTCAAGGCCGCGCTGAAGTTCGAGGACTGCCCCGAGCTCGCGTTACCGGAGGCTGGCTGGGTCGCCGTCGTAGCGCCGCTGCCCGTTCCGAGACTGGCTACGGTCGCGGGACTGGAGCCGGGTGCAGAGCTCGGCGCGCTGCTGCACGCGGCGAGGGCGATGGCGGCCGCCGTCAGCAGGACGGCGAGCCGGCCCGATCGGCGGCGAGTCGCTGTTCCCTCTCGCCTTCCTCGGTCGTGCCTCCGGCTCATGGTCTGGGCGGTGCTCGCCACGGCAATTTCCTTTTTTTCAGTCGCCGTAGCTCAGCAAGACGACCGAGAGGAACCCGGCTCCCGCAGGCTTTAGGAGCCCGAGGGCGTAGCACTTGGCCGTGCTTGGACACGAGAGGGACGCCACGGGAGAGACGCCATCCGGTGCTGCGAGCCTCTGCCAAGTCCGCCCGCCGTTAGACGTCGAAGCCAGCAACGCGGTCGCTCCGACTTCGATCGTCATACCCTGAGGCGAGACCTCGGCATCGGTGACACCGGCCGCCCAGCAATGAGCTACTGCCGGGCATGCGACGCTGAGCACAACTCCATTAGGCAGGCCGGACGTCGGAACAGAAGACCAGCTCGCTCCGCCATCGGTGGAGGTCAGCACCACCTCGCCCCCTTGCCCGTGAGCGGCAAGGAAGGTCGCCAGGCAATCGGTTGAGGACGCGCACGACACTGTGCCGAGCAGGCCGAGACCGTTCGGCATTGAGGCCGTCTTCCACAGAGTGCCCCCATCTGTCGTGTAGAGCGCCGTCCCTTCTGAAGACGCCCGGCCGCTATCAGGAGACTGGTGGAAGCCGGTCACGACACAGTTCGCCGATGACGAGCACTGCAGGTCGTGAGGCACGAAATCTGTCGGCATCGGCTCGGTCGTCCAGGTCTGGCCACCGTCGGCCGTCACGTACGTCGCGGCTCCGCCGTACCCGTCGGCCACCGCTAGGCAGGACGATGCCGAAGGACAGGCCATGGCGAACACCCCAAGAAGAGAGGTGAGCCCGGGCGGACCGGCGTGAGCGACCCATGACCTACCGCCGTCGGTCGTCTCCTCAAAGGTGGCGGAGGGGTGACTGATCCTGCACGATGTGGCGTTCGGGCAGGTGGCCGACCCGCTGAGACCGAGGATGGCGCAAGTGGCGGCGCTTGCGCAGGCGATGCGCGTTTGTCCGAGCAACGGGACAGAAAGCCCGAGCAAGGGCACAGGCAGCTTCGAGGAGGTCCATGTCCGGCCCTCGTCATGAGTCACTTCGACGGCCGCGAGGCCGACTCCTTCTTGGCTCGGCGAGTCGGCCGCGAAACAGGTTTCGACACTCGGGCAAGTGAGCGACAACCCTGGGTTGCTGCTGAGACCGCTGACCTCGTGCCACGCCGGTGAAACGTCGCCGACGAGTTGCCATTGAGAAGCGGTCGTCCGGTGCGGCGTGCTCGTGCGGGTGGTCTGGCGCGGCGTCGTCGTGTTCGCGTTGTGGAGAGCCACCATCGTCGACGCCAACGCGATGATCATCGACATCGACACGACCGCGGCCACGGAGCGAATCCGGTGCTGGTGCAGCCGGAACCGAGCGCTCTGGTCCTTGGCACTCACCAGGAAACGGTCAAGTTCCTCTTCGTCGAGGTGCGGGATCTGCATGTCAGGCGAGCCGGGCAAGATGCTCCTCCTTCAAATTGCTGCCAATCGATCGGCGTAGGGCGGCCATGCCTCTGCGGAGATGCGTTTTGACCGTGCCGTGACTGATTTCGAGAACCTCGGCCACCTCGGTTTCCGATAGACCGACGAGGTAATGCAGCACAATTACTTCGCACTGGCGCCGGGGCAGGGCTCTGAGAGCCACTGTGAGCGTCTGGCGAAGCGCGACAGCCTCAGCAGGGTCGGGCGCCGCGGCCGTGTTCGCCGTGACCGACGGTCTAGCGGGCCGATCGTCGAAGCGAAGCTGACGGATGGCTGTTCGAGCGGCAACCTTGATCACCCAGAGATCTGGCCGCTCGAGTCCGCTCACCCGCGTCCAGCGAAAGTGCGCCCTCGCGAGCGCGTAGATGGCCGCATCCTCGGCCGTCGAGCGCTGTCCCGTGACACGTTGCGCGACAGCGAGCGCCCTCGGAAAGACGGCGCGGAAGAAGGTGTCGTAACCCTCGGCCACGCCGACGCCTATGCCCGATCGAACAGCCATCACCCTTACATGTCTGCGCCGGTCGAGTTTGGATGACACCTTGCGAGTTCGGAACTCGCCGATCGCGTCGCAGAACTGGACTCCCCCCAGCCGATCGATCCCGATGGCGTCGCCGCGATGGGTGCCGGACCGCCGACTACGCGCTGAGCGGTGACCCGAAGGGCGAACCACCCGTCGATGCCGCCGTCGTCGAGCGCCTCGGGCGTCAGCCTCCGTCGAGGGGCTCGCCGATCTGTGTGGTGTGTCGAAGAAAGGGTACGGCTCCCGCGGCATGCCGTGGACGCCATCTGCGCTGCAACCGACGTGCAGGTGGGTGAGCAGCGCTACACAGCGGTGGCTGTGGTGCCCGCCGCTTCACTGGTAATCGCCTGGCCGGGGGTGAGATGGGCCTGGTCAGCCAGGTCGCCCTACTGGTGTTGACGCTGACCGGTGCCGGATGTGTAGACGCCGGTGGGCTTCGGGTGATAGCCCTTCGCCCCGACCTCGACGGCTAGAGGGCTCATTGGCTCGTCCCCGGCACGAATTCGAGCGAGCGCCCACCCGAAGTCGTAGCGGGGGTCCCAGCCGAGCGCCTCCCGAGCGCGGGCGTTGACGTACACCCGGTCGATGCTCGGGAACATCCGCCACCCTTGCCGGGCATAGACGTCGACATAGTCGGGGAAGAGACGTTCGACGACTGCGGGAGCATCGGCTCGGAGCTCGGACAGGTCTTCGGGTGTGAAAGGGGTCGTGGCGGCGATGATGTACCGGTCGAAGCCGATGAGCTCGGCGCGTTGGGCGGCCAGCTGGCAGGCGGTGACGACATCCTCCAGGTCGACGCGCCGGTAAAGGAGCTCGTTGACCTTGGCATTGTCGCTGCTGAAGTTTGCTCGCACGGTGTCGTTGTCGTCCTCCTCAGGGAAGAACCGTGCCACTCGAAGCACGATGCAGGGGAGCTTGCGATCCTGGTGCGCCAACTGGCAGAGATCCTCCGCTGCGACCTTGGTGACCCCGTAGACGTTCTTCGCGACGGGTGCGACCTGCTCGGTGATCCACGCTGCCGGTCGGTGTGCCTGCGGGTTGAGGGCCCGCCCGAAGGCGCTGGTCGTGCTCGTGAACACGAACGCCCTCACCTCCGCCGCCGAAGCGGAGTCGAGCAGGACCGCCGTTCCCGAGATGTTGCTGTCGATGAAGGCCTCGGTGTCGTGGGTGCCCAGGTGGGGCTTGTGCAGGGTCGCCGTGTGAAACACGACCTCCATCCCACTGACCGCTGCTCGCACGAGTTCTCGGTCGGCGACCGAGCCGACGAGATCCGTGTTCGGCGACGTCACCAGGTCGAGACCTACGACCCCGTGGCCCTCAGCGCGGAGCACCCTCACCAGAGCCTCGCCGAGGTGGCCAGAGCTCCCGGTCACCAACACCTTCACCCGCCCATTACTACCAAACGCAGGCGACGCGAGGTGCAGCCCGTCCCCATGTGCCCCGACCCTCCGCCGTCTAGCGTGACGGCCAACCGGATCGAAGGAGGTGACCCTTCTGTGGCGGCAATCCCAGAAGCTGTCGACTGGTCCGAGCTCCGGGCCGCCGCCACGGTGACGGCGGCGAGCGCCTACGCCCCCTACTCCCGCCTGCGGGTGGGAGCGGCCGGGCGGACGCACGACGGCCGACTCCTCGTGGGCTGCAACGTCGAGAACGCCTCCTACGGCCTCACCCTCTGCGCCGAGTGTGGTCTCGTCTCGTCACTGCACGCGACCGGCGGCGGTCGCCTCGCCTTCGTGAGCATCGTGGCGGGCGACGGGCGCCCGGTTCCGCCGTGCGGCAGGTGCCGCCAGCTCCTCTTCGAGGCGGGAGGCGGGGACCTGCTCATCGACGGCGATCCGGGGCCGAGAAGGCTGTCGGAGCTGTTGCCGGAGAGCTTCTCTGCGGGTGATGTCGAGGGCCGCCGTGACACCTGAGATCGTCGAGCTCATCCGGGCGAAGCGGGACGGCAGGCCGCTCGATCCGACCGCCATCCGCCGTCTCATGCACGCCTACACCCACGACGAGATTCCGGACGAGCAGATGTCGGCTCTCCTCATGGCCATCTACTTCCAGGGGCTCGGACCCGAGGAGCTGGCGGCCTGGATGGGGGCGATGATCGAGTCGGGCGATCGGCTCGACCTGAGCGGGGTCGGCCGCCCGACGGTCGACAAGCACTCGACCGGGGGCGTGGGCGACAAGGTGTCGCTCGTCCTGGCGCCGCTCGTGGCGGCCTGCGGGGCGGCCGTGCCCCAGCTCTCGGGTCGTGGTCTCGGCCACACGGGCGGGACGCTGGACAAGCTGGAGGCGATCCCCGGCTTCCGCTCCAGCCTGTCGCCCGAGGAGATGGTGGCCGTTCTCAGGGAGGTGGGGTGCGTGATCTGCGGAGCCGGGCCGGGCCTCGCCCCGGCGGACCGCAAGCTCTATGCCCTCCGGGATGTCACCGGGACGGTCGAGTCCATCCCGCTCATCGCCAGCTCGATCATGTCGAAGAAGATCGCCGAGGGCACCTCGGCTCTTGTACTCGACGTGAAGGTGGGAAGCGGTGCCTTCATGCGCCGCCTCGGCGACGCTCGCCAGCTTGCCGAGACGATGGTCGGTCTCGGCGCCGCCTACGGCGTGAAGACGGCGGCCGTGTTGACCCGCATGGATGCGCCGCTCGGACGGATGGTCGGCAACGCCCTCGAGGTGTCCGAGGCGGTCGAGTGCCTCGACGGTCGAGGTCCGGACGACGTCGTCGAGGTCACGCTCGCCCTCGCCGGTGAGATGCTCGACCTCGCCGGCGTGGAGGCGGACCCTGCCGCCGTGCTGCGGAGTGGGTCGGCGACGACGAGCTACGAGGCGATGGTGCGTGCCCAGGGCGGCGACCCCTCGGCCCCGCTGCCGGAGGCCTCGCTCAAAGCCACCCTGCCCGCCCCCGTCTCCGGCCACGTCCACCGTCTCGACGCCCGCGCCGTGGGGGTGGCTGCATGGCGGCTCGGAGCCGGACGCGCCAGGAAGGAGGACACGGTGAGTGCCACGGCAGGCGTTGTCTGCCTCGCCAAGCCCGGCGATCTCGTCGAGGCGGGCCAGCCGCTGCTCGAGCTGCGGACCGACTCTGCTGATCTCCTGGGGCGGGTACTCACGGCCCTCCTCGACAGCGCAGACGCCCTGGAGATCAGGCCGGAGCCGCCCGCTCCTCAATCGATGGTCATCGAGGTGATCCGGTCATGAGCCTGGCCCCTGCCAAGCCAACCCTCGAGAACATCTTGGAGATGCCGAAGGTACTGCTCCACGATCACCTGGACGGCGGGCTCCGCCCCGCCACGGTCGTCGATCTCGCCCGTGCGGTGGGCTACACCGGCCTTCCCACCTCGGATGCCGACGACCTCGGACACTGGTTCACCGAAGGTGCGAACAGGGGAAACCTTGTTCAGTACCTGGAGGGTTTCGCGCATACGGTGGCCGTGACCCAGACGGCCGAGGCACTCACCCGGGTGGCCGCGGAGTGCGCCGAGGATCTGGCCGCCGACGGGATCGTGTACGCCGAGGTGCGTTTCGCTCCCGAGCTGCACGTGGCCGCCGGCCTCTCGCTCGACGCCGTCGTGGAGGCGGTGCTCGAGGGCTTCCGCCAGGGCAGCACTGGGCGGGACATCGTGATCAACGGATTGCTCACCGCCATGCGCACGGCGGAGCGCTCGCTCGAGATCGCCGAGACCGCCGTGCGTTTCCGTGACGCGGGGATCGTTGGGTTCGACATCGCTGGGCCTGAGGCGGGCAGCCCTCCCACGGTCCACCTCGACGCCTTCCAATACGTGCAGCGGGAGAATTTCCACATCACGATCCACGCCGGCGAGGCCTTCGGGCTGCCGTCGATCTGGGAGGCCTTGCAGATCTGCGGGGCCGACCGGCTCGGCCACGGCGTGCGCATCGCGGACGACATCTTCCGTCCCGTGCGCGGTGGACGTGCGGAGCTCAGAACGCTGGCGGCCTATGTGCGCGACCGCCGCATCCCCCTCGAGATGTGCCCGACCTCGAACGTCCAGACAGGAGCCGCCCCCTCCCTCGCTGAGCATCCCATCGGCCTCCTCCGCCAGCTGCAGTTCCGCGTGACCGTCAACACGGACAACCGCTTGATGAGCGGGGTGAGCCTCACCTCGGAGATGGCGGCCCTCGTCGACACCTTCGGCTACGGCCTCGCCGATCTGCGCTGGTTCACGCTCAACGCCATGAAGTCTGCCTTCGCCCACTTCGACGAGCGCCTCCACATCATCAACGACATCATCAAGCCGGGCTACGAGGCGATCGGGCGAAAGCATGGGCTTGCCTGAGGACTTCGGGGCCGGCGCCGACCCGCCCCCACGATCCGACGCACTACCTTGCAGCCTGTGGACGTGGAGTTGACCACGCTGCCCGCGGTGGAGGGAGGCGCCGTGGCGGCGCACCTCGAGGGCGAGATCATCGCCTCCGACACGGCCCTTCGCCAGTTGCTCCACGGTCTGCACGGCGTGGACCAGGTAGGGGCCGAGGCACGGGCCGCCTCGCTGGCCACTCGATCGATCAAGAAGGACGCCAAGCTGTGGGCGCTCGACATGGCGATCCGTATGATCGACCTCACGACGCTCGAAGGTGCCGACACCCCAGGCAAGGTGCGAGCGATGTGCGCCAAGGCGCGCCGACCCGACCCGAGCGAACCGAAGGTGCCCTCCGTCGCCGCCGTGTGTGTCTACCCGGATCTCGTGTCCCTCGCTCGCCACGAGGTTCAGGGCTCGGGTGTCGCTGTCGCATCGGTGGCGACGGCGTTCCCCTCGGGCAGGGCCTCCATGGCGGTGAAGCTCGCCGACGTGGGCGAGGCCGTGCGGGCGGGAGCCGACGAGGTGGACATGGTGATCGACCGGGGGGCGTTCCTGAGCGGACGGTACGCACAGGTGTACGACGAGATCCGCCAGGTGCGGGAGGCCTGCGCCGGCACCCACCTCAAGGTCATCCTCGAGGCGGGAGAGCTCGTCACGCTCGACAACGTCTCTCGAGCCTGCTGGCTGGCGATGCTCGCCGGAGCCGACTTCGTGAAGACCTCGACCGGCAAGGTCAACCCGGCCTCGAGTCCGGCCGTCGTGCTCGTCATGCTGACCTCGGTGCGCGACTTTGCCGACGCCACCGGCCGAAAGGTCGGGGTGAAGGCTGCCGGCGGCATCCGGACCGCCAAGGACGCCGTCAGATACCTCGTCCTCGTGAACGAGACGGCGGGAACCGAGTGGCTCAGCCCATCGCTCTTCCGGATCGGCGCCTCCAGCCTGCTGAACGATCTCCTCATGCAGCGGAACAAGCAACTGACGGGCGTCTACGCGGGCCCGGACTACTACACGCTGGACTGACATGGCCTTCGAGTACGCCCCGGCTCCCGAGTCCTCCGACATCGTCACGCTGCGCCCTTCGCACCGCCTCTTCATCGACGGCGAGTTCGTGGAGCCGAAGAGCGGCAAGAGCTTTGTGACCTACAACCCGGCCACCGAGGAGCCGCTCGGAGAGGTCGCCCAGGCTGGCGAGGCCGACGTGGACGCCGCCGTGAAGGCCGCCCGAGCTGCCTTCGAGGGCACCTGGGGCCGGATGAAGGGACGGGAGCGGGCCAAGTACGTCTTCCGCATCGCCCGCATCATCCAGGAGCGCTCCCGAGAGCTCGCCGTCCTCGAGACCCTTGACAACGGCAAGCCCATCCGTGAGTCGCGAGATGTCGACGTTCCCCTCGCCGCCGCCCACTTCTTCTACCACGCCGGCTGGGCGGACAAGCTGGGCTATGCCGGCCTCGGGCCTTCACCCCGCCCGCTCGGCGTCGCCGGCCAGGTCATCCCCTGGAATTTTCCCCTCCTCATGGCGGCCTGGAAGCTTGCCCCAGCCCTCGTCACGGGAAACTGCTGCGTGCTCAAGCCGGCCGAGACCACGCCCCTGAGCGCCCTCCTCCTGGCGGAGATCTGCCAACAGGCGGAGCTCCCACCGGGAGTCGTCAACGTCGTCACGGGTGCCGGGGCGACGGGAGCCGCCCTCGTGGCACACCCCGGCGTCGACAAGATCGCCTTCACCGGCTCGACCGAGGTGGGCAAGCAGATCCGAATCGTCCTTGCCGGCACCGATAAGCGCCTCACGCTCGAGCTCGGCGGCAAGGCGGCGAACGTCGTCTTCGACGACGCCCCGATCGACCAGACGGTCGAGGGGATCGTGAACGGAATCTTCTTCAACCAGGGCCAGGTGTGCTGCGCAGGCTCCCGCCTCCTCGTGCAGGAGTCCGTCGCCGACGTCGTGGTCGAGCGACTGAAGCGGCGCCTTCAGACGCTCCGGCTCGGCGACCCGCTCGACAAGAACACCGACATCGGCGCCATCAACTCCTCAGCGCAGCTCGAGAAGATCAGCGAGCTGGCGCGAAGTGGCGAGGACGAAGGTGCCGAGCGGTGGTCGCCGCCGTGCGTTCTGCCAGAGCGCGGTTACTGGTTCCCGCCGACGATCTTCACAGGAGTGAGCCAGTCACACCGCATTGCCCGAGAGGAGATCTTCGGCCCCGTGCTGTCCGTGCTCACCTTCCGCACGCCGGCCGAGGCCGTCGCGAAGGCGAACAACACGCCCTATGGACTCTCGGCCGGGGTCTGGACCGAGAAGGGGAGCCGCATCCTCTGGATGGCGGGCCGGATGGAGGCGGGCGTCGTCTGGGCCAACACATTCAACCGCTTCGATCCGACGAGCCCGTTCGGAGGGTACCAAGAGTCGGGTTTCGGCCGGGAGGGCGGCCGCCAGGGCCTCGAGGCGTACCTGCATGCCTGAGCAGGCGGCAGACGGCCGACTCGATGTCCGCAAGACGTACAAGCTCTTCATCAAGGGCGCGTTCCCCCGCTCCGAGTCCGGCCGGTCCTATGACGTCGTGGCGGCGGACGGCACCTGGCTGGCTCATGCCGCCCGAGCATCCCGCAAGGACGCTCGAGACGCTGTCGTCGGCGCCCGCGAGGCGCTCGCCGGCTGGGCGGGCGCCACCGCCTACAACCGCGGCCAGGTGCTCTACCGCGTCGCTGAGATGCTGGAAGGCCGAAGGGGCCAGTTCGCGGCGGAAGTGGCCGCCGCCGAGGGCCTGTCGAGAGGCAGGGCGAGGAGCCTCGTCGAGGCCGCCGTCGACCGTTGGGTGTGGTACGCCGGCTGGGCCGACAAGTTCGCTCAGGTCGTCGGGAGCGTCAACCCGGTGGCAGGCCCGTACTTCAACTTCAGCATCCCCGAGCCGACTGGCGTCGTGGTGGTGGTGGCGCCGCAAGAGTCGAGCTTGCTCGGCCTTGTGAGCGTGCTCGCGCCGGTCGTGGCCACCGGAAACACGGCCGTCGTCGTCGCGAGCGAAGGGCGCCCGCTGCCTGCGGTCAGCCTTACGGAGGTGCTGGCGACCTCGGACCTGCCCGGCGGAGTCGTCAACCTGCTCACCGGACACACGACGGAGCTCGTCCCCGTCCTCGCCGCCCACATGGACGTGAACGCCATCGACCTCTCCGGGGTCGGGTCGAGCGCCGAGCGGGCCGACCTCGAACGATTGGCCGCCGGTAACGTGAAACGCACCTTCGTGCAGCCGGACGACTGGACCAAGGAGCCGACCCTCTCCCGCCTGAAGGCCTTCGTGGAGATCAAGACGGTCTGGCATCCCCTCGGGGTCTGAACGGCGCTCAGCCGTCTCCCAGGTTGCCGACGCACGACTGGTTTGGTGGGGCTACGTTACGGGGACCGGCTCCACAGTTGTCGAGCCGCTATTGATCGATCCAATGGGGGGTCTCTGATCAGCATGCACATCACTCACAGGATGCTCACCAGGGCGGGAAGCGTCGGGCTGGCGCTCATCGCCGCCCTCACACTGGGCGCGTGCGGGTCGTCGAGCAGTGGCACCACGACGACGGCGGCACCGTCCGGCAGCAGCACTCCGACCAGCAGTAGTCCGAGCGGCGCCAAGTTCCTCGCGTGTGAAGTGACCGACACGGGCGGCATCAACGACCGGTCGTTCAACGCCTCGGCGTACCAAGGCCTGCTCGACGCAGTCAAGGTCGACAGCAACATCGTGCCGAAGTTCCTCTCGTCGACCTCGACGAGCGACTACACGCCCAACATCGATGACTTCCTGAGCGAGCACTGCGGCATCGTCATCACGGTCGGTTACGACATGGCTGCGGCTACCCAGACCGCCGCCAAGGCGAACCCCAACGTGGACTTTGCGGTCGTCGACTGCCCGGGTGGAACGTCAGCCGGTTGCCCCGGATTCAGCTCCTCTGAGACGAGCCTGCCGAACATCGACAACCTCGCCTACGAGACGAACCAGGACGCCTTCCTCGGCGGCTACCTCGCCGCCGCCATGTCCAAGTCGAACTCCATCGCGCCCGGGGGCGCCGTCGGCGAGTTCGGCGGCCAGAACATCCCGACCGTCACCATCTACATGGACGGCTGGGTGGCCGGTGTGCGCTACTACGACGAGATGAACCACAAGTCGGTGAAGGTCTACGGCTGGTACCCGACCTCCAAAGGCCGGACAGCGGACAACTACACCGGCACCGGACTGTTCACCAACAACTTCACCGACGACGGCCTCGGCAAGACCGACACGCAAAGCCTCATCGGCGAGGGAGCGAGCGTGATCTTCTCCGTGGCCGGCGGCGTCGGCCTGGGCGCTGTGGCGGCGGTCCAGTCGGCTGACTCCAGCAACCCGGGTTCGGCCACGATGGAGTGGGTCGACACCGACGGCTGCGTCTCGGATGCGAGCGGCTGCTCCTACTTCATCACGAGCGTGGAGAAGGGTATCGCACCCTCGGTCGAGACGGCGGTGCTGGCGGCCGTGCACGGCAGCTTCAAGGGCGGTTTCTACGTCGGCACCCTCGCCAACGGCGGAGTCACCCTGGCGCCGTACCACGACTTCGCCAGCAAGGTCCCGGCGAGCGTGACGTCACAGCTCAACACCGTCAAGGCGGGCATCGAGAGCGGCAAGATCTCGGTGAATCCCTGCAACTACCCGGCGGCGGCCGCCACGCCCGCCTCGTCGCTTTCCTCCGTCTGCTCGGGGTGACGAACCTCCTGAGCTGAGACAGAGCGGGCGTCCCAATGAAGCTCGAGCTCATCAACATCACCAAGCGGTTCGGCCACCTCGTCGCCAACGACGACGTGAGCCTGACCGTCGAGGAAGGCGAGATCCACGGCCTTCTCGGCGAGAACGGCGCTGGCAAGACGACGCTCATGAACGTGCTCTTCGGCATGCTCAGGCCGGACAGGGGCGAGATCCGCATCGGCGGCGAGCCGGTCAGGATCTCGCACCCGGGCGACGCCGTGCGAGCCGGCATCGGCATGGTGCACCAGCACTTCATGCTCGTTCCTGTCTTCACGGTGGCCGAGAACGTCGTGCTCGGGTTCGAGCCGACCAAGGCCAAGATCTTCTACGACCGCCGAAAGGCCGCCGCCAACATCCGCCGCCTCTCGGTCGAGTACGGCCTCGACGTGGACCCGGACGCCGTCGTCGAAGACATTCCGGTTGGCATCCAGCAACGAGTCGAGATCCTCAAGGCTCTCGAGCGCGATGCCCACGTGCTCATCCTCGACGAGCCGACGTCCGTGCTGACGCCACAGGAGACCGAAGCCCTCTTTCGCATCATGCGATCCCTCGCAGCCACCGGGCGCTCGATCATGTTCATCAGTCACAAGCTCAAGGAGGTGCGGGAGATCGCCGACCGGGTGACAGTGATGCGCCTCGGGAAGGTCGTCGGCACCACCACGCCGGCCGAGTCGAGCGAGCAGGAGCTCGCCTCGATGATGGTAGGCCGATCGGTCGAGCTCACGGTGACGAAGGGCCCGGCCGTGCCGGGCGACGTGGTGCTCCAGTTGAGTGACCTCACGGTCGCCGACGACCGCGACCTGATCGCCGTCGACGGCGTCGACCTCGAGGTTCGCGCCGGCGAGATCGTGGCCCTGGCCGGCGTTCAGGGCAACGGCCAGACCGAGCTGGTGGAGGCGATCACCGGCCTGCGCCCGAGCCTGCGTGGCCGCGTCGTCGTGGCCGGCGAGGACCTGACGGGTGCCTCCCCACGCCAGCGCCTCCAGGCCGGGATCGCCCATGTGCCCGAAGACCGGCAGAAGGACGCACTCGTGCTCCCGATGGACGTGGCCGACAATCTCGTGCTCGACATGTACGGAGATCCCCCCTACGCCGGGCGTGTCTCGCGGAATCTCGGCGCCGTCGAGGAGAACGCCGAGCGCCGCGTGCGTGAGTTCGACATCCGCGCTGGCTCGGTCGACGATCCCGTGTCGTCGCTGTCGGGCGGCAACCAGCAGAAGGTCGTGCTGGCGCGAGAGCTCGGCAGGCCGATCAAGCTGCTCGTGGCGTCGCAGCCGACTCGAGGCCTCGACGTCGGCTCGATCGAGTACGTCCACCGGCAGATCGTGGCGGCGCGCGACCAGGGCTCGGCGACACTCATCGTGTCGTCCGAACTCGACGAGGTACTCGCCCTCGGTGACCGCATCGCCGTCATGTACCGGGGTCGGATCATGGGCGTCGTCGACCCGAGCGCCGGTCGGGAGCGAATCGGCCTGATGATGGCCGGCGTCTCCGGGGACGCCGTCGCCGGCGACGCTGCGGCAGGCAACGTCGGGGGAGCGGTTGCCGCCACCGCCGGAGCGGGAGACGCCGATTCATGAGCAGCGACACGGGGACTGTCGCAGCCGATCCGCCGGACGCCTCTGCGGGGCCGGAACAGCCGGGCGACGCCAAGGGGGCGGGGCGGCGTTCGCGGGTCGTCGACCTGCTGCGTCGGCTCACCGAGGCGAACCCGCTCGTGGTCACCGTCTGCGCCATGGCGGCGGCGCTCGTCGTCGGGGCTCTCCTGATCCTCTGCACCTCGCCCGCCGTGCTGCAGGCGTGGGGGCACCTCGGAAGCAATCCGGGACACGCCTTCGGCGAGAGCTGGTCGACCGTCGCCGCCGCCTACTCGGCTCTGATCGAGGGCTCGATCTTCAATCCCCATGCGCAGGGTCTTACGCAAGCGTTCAACCCGATCTCGGAGACGCTCGTCGCCGCCACCCCTCTCATCCTCGCCGGACTCGGCGTGGGGCTCGGGTTCTCTACCGGAGTCTTCAACATCGGTGGTCAGGGGCAGCTGATCGCCGGCGCCGTGGCTGCCCTCTGGGTCGGTACGGAGCTTAAGGCACCGATCGGCATCCACATCCCACTCGTGATCCTGGCCGGCGCGGTGGGCGGCGCCGTAGCAGGCTTCATACCCGGCATCCTCAAAGCCCTGACCGGCGCCCATGAGGTCATCACGACCATCATGCTCAACTACATCTTCCTCGACCTGCTGGAGTGGCTGCTCACCATCTCGCCCTTCCAGCAGCCGGGGCAGTCGAACGCCATCTCGAAGACGATGCCTACCACCGCACAGATGCCCCACCTGTTCGGTGGCACGCTGCGCGTGAACCTTTCGTTGATCGTGGCTCTGGCGATGGCTGTCGTCATCTGGTGGCTGATGCGACGGAGCCGGCTCGGCTTCTCCTTCAAGGTGATCGGCCTCAACCCGGACGCCGGCAAGACGGCGGGCATGGACGCGCGTCTCATCACCGTCCTGGTGCTCACGATCTCTGGAGCCCTCATCGGCATGGCCGGCATGGCGACGCTGTCGGGCACCGACTTCTTCCTCTCCACCGGCTATGGCGGTAACACGGGCTTCAACGCCATCACCGTGGCACTCTTGGGTCGAAACAGCCCCGGTGGCATCGTCCTCGGCTCGTTGCTGTTCGCGGCGCTCATCTCCGGCGGGCGCAACATGCAGGCGGTGACTGGCATCCCCATCGACCTCACGACGGTGATTCAGGCCGTGATCGTCTTCATGGTGGCCACGCCGGCGCTCGTGCGCGAGGTGTTCCGGCTTCGCGAGTCGCGGGGCGGGCAAGCCCGCATCGCCGCCAAGGGGTGGACGGCGTGAGCGCCATCACCGTCTCCCCAGGCGAGGTGGCCCCTGCCGAGGCCCGAATCGTCCCGGCCACCCGCCGGCACGGCATGGGGATCTTCCTCGGGCTGCTGGCAGTCATCATGCTCTGGGCCTTCGGCCTCGGCGTCGACGGCAAGCTGCACGCCACCTTCATCCTCACGGCGTCACCCGCCGTCAACGTCTCGCCGGTGACGATGGACGTGCGGTGGGTCTCGATCGTCCTGGCGATCGTCTGCGCCCTGCTCGGCGTGCTCCTGTTCACCTGGCGGCAGAGCCGCGGCACCTACGCCATCTTCGCCCTCGGCACGATGGTCTTCCTGTGGTCATTCCTCACTTGGGCAGCGCGCGACGGAACGCTCAACTTCGTGAGCGTGCTCGCCGGGACCCTGATCGGCGCCACGCCCCTCATCTACGGCTCGCTGTCGGGCATCCTGTGCGAGCGCGCCGGCGTTATCAACATCGCCATCGAGGGCCAGTTCCTCGCCGGCGCCTTTCTGGGGGCCATGATCGGGTCCTGGACGGGCGACCTCTGGCTCGGCATGCTCTGCGGTGCCGCTGCCGGCGCCGTGTTCGGTTGGTTGCTCGCCTTCCTCGCGCTGCGCTACGGCGCCGACCAGATCATCATCGGCGTGGTCATCGACGCCTTCGCACTGGGCCTCACCAACTACCTGCTCTACGAAGTTCTCACGCCCTACCAGATCTCCCTCAACACGGGCATCACCTTCTCGAACTGGAGGATCCCGCTCCTCTCCAAGATCCCGATCGTCGGTCCGGTTCTGTTCGACCAGAACATCTTCATCTACCTGGCCGCGATCCTCCTCGTCGTCGTCAACGTCGGCCTCTTCCGGACCCGGTGGGGCCTGCGGGTCCGCTCGATCGGCGAGCACCCACGAGCGGCGGAGACGGTTGGGCTGCACGTGATCCGGACCCGCTATGCCAACGTCATCATCGGCGGCGCCCTCGCCGGAGTCGGCGGCGCCTACTTCACGATCGGCTCGATCGGCGAGTTCACCACCGACATGAGCGCAGGGCTGGGCTTCGTGGCGCTGGCCGCCATGATCTTCGGTCGCTGGCGCCCCTACGGTGCCCTCGGAGCGGCACTCCTCTTCGGCTTTGCAGAGTCCCTGCAGAGCGTGCTGGGACTCTTCCACACCGGCATACCGGCGCCCTTCCTGTCGATGGCGCCCTACGTGATCACGATCGCCGTCGTCTCGGGCCTCGTCGGCCGCGTACGGCCACCCGCAGCCGACGGCAAGCCCTACTCCCGCGAGTAGCAGAGCGTGGATCCGTTCGCGGCTGCCGAAGCCGCCGCCTCGAGACTTGCGGAACGTACCGGCAGGGACGAGCACGACGTCTGTATCGTTCTCGGCTCCGGATGGCTCCCCGCCGCCGAGCATCTCGGCACCGACGCCGTCGAGGTGCCCTTCAGTGACCTCGGTGGATTCCCGTCCCCGACCGTTCTCGGGCACGCCGGCAAGGTCCGCTCCACCGACCTCGGCGGCCACCGTGTCCTCGTGTTCCTCGGGCGTGTGCATTTGTACGAAGGCCATCCCCCGGCCACGGTCGTCCACGGGGTTCGCACGGCGGTCACGGCCGGGTGCGGCATCGTCGTGCTGACGAACGCCGCCGGCGGCATCAACGCCGGCTATCACGTCGGCCAGCCGGTGCTCATCCGCGACCATCTGAACCTGACGGCCGTCTCGCCACTCAGCGGTCCAGCGCCGCCAGCGGGATACCCGTCTCGTTTCGTCGACCTGACCGACCTCTACAGCGGCCGTCTCCGCCAGCTCGCCCGGGTGGAGGACCCCTCGCTCGCCGAAGGCGTCTACGCCGCCCTCCCGGGTCCGCACTACGAGACCCCGTCGGAAGTCGCCATGCTCGCCGCCCTTGGCGCCGACCTCGTCGGCATGTCGACCGCCCTCGAGGCCATCGCCGGCCGCCACCTCGGTGCCGAGATCCTCGGGATCTCGCTCGTGACCAACGTCGCGGCCGGTCTCCACGAGGCCGGGGTGAGCCACGAGGAGGTGATCGCGGCCGGAGCTGCCGCCGCCGACACGGTCGGTTCGCTCCTCGCCGCCCTGCTTCGCCGGCTGCCATGACGGCGACCGGGGAGCTCGTGATCGCAGCCCGGGCCTGGATGGCCGAGGACCCCGACCCGTCGACCCGCGTGGAGCTCGAGGCTCTGCTGCGCGACGTCCTCGACGGAGGCAACCCGGAGGCGGAGGCAGAGCTGGAGGACCGCTTCGCCGACCGGCTGCGCTTCGGCACGGCCGGGTTGCGGGGCGCCGTATCGGCCGGCCCGAACCGGATGAACCGCGCCGTCGTGCGCCTGGCAACGGCCGGCCTTGCCGCCTGGCTGGCCGACAACTCGCCTGAGTCGGCGGAGGCCGGGGTCGTCATAGGCTGCGATGCCCGGCACGGCTCGGACAGCTTCGCCGACGAGGTCGCCCTCGTGCTCACCGGGGCGGGCATCCGCGTGCTGCTCCTCGAGCGGCAACGCCCGACCCCGCTGCTCGCTTTCGCGGTGCCCCATCTCGGCGCCGCTGCCGGCGTGATGATCACGGCGAGCCACAACCCACCGCAGGACAATGGTTACAAGCTCTATCTCTCGGACGGCGCACAGATCGTGCCGCCCGTCGACGCGGAGATCGAGACCCTCATGGGCGCCGTCGGACCGCTCTCGGAGGTGCCGATCGGCCAGCTGTCCGGGCCGCTCGTGACCTGCCTCGGAGCGGAGATCCTGGAGGCGTTTCTCGACGCGCTCGCCCACGAGTCGCCGGCGCCTCCGGGTGGGGCCGACTTGCGCATCGTGTACACACCGCTCCACGGCGTCGCCCTCGGGTCGTTCGAGGCGGCCCTGGAGCGGGCGGGTTACGGCATTCCTGTGGTCGTGGCCGCCCAGGCCCTCCCAGACCCGGACTTCCCGACGGTCGCCTTTCCCAACCCGGAGGAGCCCGGCGCTCTCGACCTCGCCCTCGAGGCGGCGCGGCACACAGGAGCCGACGTCGTCATCGCCAACGATCCCGACGGCGACCGTCTTGCCGTCGCCGTCCCGGATGCGGACGCCGAGGCCGGTTGGCGGACGCTGCGAGGCGACGAAGTCGGCTCCCTGCTCGGCAACTACCTGCTGGAGCGGAGCGCTGGGCAGCCTGAGGCGGCCTGGCAGCTCGTGGTCACGACGATCGTGTCGTCGAGCATGCTGTCGCGGATCGCGGCAGCCGCCGGTGTTCGCTACGCCGAGACGCTCACGGGCTTCAAGTGGATCGTCCGTGCCGCCGAGCAGCTGCCGGGGACCCGTTTCGTGTTCGGGTACGAGGAGGCTCTCGGGTACTCGGTCGGGACGGTCGTTCGCGACAAGGACGGCCTGGGTGCAGCCTTGTGCTTCCTCGGGATGGTGACCGAGGCCCGGGCCAAGGGGTTGGGTGTCACCGACCTACTCGATTCGCTGGCCTGCCGCCATGGCGTCCATCTGACGGCACAGCTGTCGATCCGCTCCGAGGCACCGGAGGCGACGATGCGTCAGCTGCGCACGAGTCCGCCGTCCGCCCTCGCCGGGCGCCCCGTCACCGAGAGGATCGACCTCCTCTCCGCCTGCGGCGGCGCCGGGGCCACCGACCTGCCGCCGGCGGACGTGCTCGTCTATCGGCTGGAGGGGGCACGCCTCGTCGTCCGCCCGAGCGGGACCGAGCCGAAGCTGAAGGTGTACTTCGAAGTCGTCCGCCAACTCGACGACGGCGGGTCGCCGGCCGCCCTGGCCCGGGCGAGGGAGGCGGCCGCCGGCGAGCTCGCCGTGTTGCAAGAGGCCGTTTTCGAGCTGCTGCATCCATGACCGCCGTTGCCGTCAGCGACGAGGTAAGCGAGGCCGTCGCCAACGGGCGACCCGTCGTGGCGCTCGAGTCCACGATCATCAGCCACGGCCTCCCGAGACCCCGCAACCTGGAGGTCGCCCGGGAGCTCGAGGCCATCGTTCGATCGGCGGGAGCGGTGCCGGCGACCGTTGGCGTGATCGGAGGCCGGCCGAGCGTCGGCTTGACGGCCGAGCAGCTCGAGACGCTGGCGAACGAACCCGGCGTTGCGAAGGTGAGCGTCCGGGAGCTCCCGGTGGTCATGGCGGCGGGCGGCCACGGGGCGACCACGGTGGCGGCGACGTCGTTTCTCGCCGATGGCGCCGGCATCCGGGTCTTCGCCACGGGTGGTCTCGGCGGTGTCCACCGCAAGGCCTCGGAGACCTTCGACGAGTCCTCGGACCTCACCGTCCTTGCGAGGACGCCGATCACGGTCGTCTGCGCCGGGGTGAAGTCTGTCCTGGACGTCCCGGCAACGTTGGAGCGCCTCGAGACACTCGGAGTCGCCGTCGTCGGGTACGGGACGAAGCGCATGCCGGGCTTTTACGTGGCTGATGGGGGCATCGACCTCGAGCGCTCCGTCTCGAGCGCAGAGGAGGTGGCGGCCATCATGGCGGCAGCGGATTCACTGTCGCTTCGCAGCGCCCTCGTCGTGGCGAACCCGGTACCGACCGAGCACCAGCTCGACCCGCTGCAGCACGACGCCCTGCTGGCGGCGGCGCTCGAGGCCGCCGAGCGCCTTCGAGTGGGCGGCAAGCAGGTCACGCCCTTCCTGCTCGACCACATCTACCGGTCCTCCGGCGGCGCCAGCCTCGAGGCGAACGTCTGGGCCGTGCGCCACAACGCCCGGGTCGCTGCCGCCGTGGCGAGCGCGTGGGCGGCCCTGCAGGCACTGTGACCCGAGGCGGCGGCGAGCGCGCAGGCGCCACCGCGGAGGACGTGACGAGGAAGTTGGCGGTCGTCGTCGGCGACGTCATCAACGACGTCGTCGTGCGGCCGCTCGCCCCACCGGCTGCGGGCACGGACACTCCGGCTCACGTCGTGCTGACGCCGGGTGGCTCCGGGGCGAACCAGGCTGCCTGGATGGGTGCCCTCGGTGCCCGGGTCCGCTTCGTGGGCCGGGCGGGTGCCTCCGACGCCGCCGAGCATCGTGAGGTGCTCGAGCGCCTCGGCGTGGAGGCGGGCATCATCTCCGACGCCACGCTTCCCACCGGGACGATCGTCGTGTTCGTCAGCCCTGATGGAGTGCGCTCGATGTTCACCGACCGGGGGGCGAACGCCGCCCTGTGCGCTGCCAACCTTCCGGGTGAACTGCTCGAGGGCGCCGGGCTGCTGCACATCTCGGGCTATTCGCTGTTCAGCAACGGCAGCAGGGAGCCCGTCCTGGGCTTGTGGGAACGGGCCGTTGCCATGGGCATCGACACCTCGACCGACCCCTGCTCGGTGTCCGGACTCGAGGAGGCCGGGGCCGACGCCTTCCTCGCCTGGACGTCGGGCGCGAGCCTCGTCTTTCCGAACCTCGAAGAGGGCCGCTTCCTCACGGGAGCGGAGGCACCCGACGACATCGTGACCACCCTCTTGGAGCACTACGGCGCCGTTGCCTTGAAGCTCGGGGCCGACGGCGTGCTGGTGGGCGAGCGCTCGGGCGAGCGCTTGCGGCTGGAGGCGCCTCCGGTCGAGCTGGTCGACCCGACAGGTGCGGGAGATGCGTTCTGTGCCGGGTTCCTCGCCGCCTGGCTCGAAGGAGCCCGCTTCGCAACCGCCGCCACCGCAGGCATCTCGGCGGCCGGCCGGGCCGTCACCCGTGTCGGCGGTCGCCCGCCGGCCACGCCGTGAGCCTACGACGCCAAGCGGGCAGGGCTCGGGGGCCGTTGACGGTCGAGGGCGGACGTGACATTGTGACCTGGTCTCGAGGCGTGCCGAGCGTCGCAGAGCCGTCCCGAGCTCTCCAGACGAGCCCGAGCACTCCAGACAGGGAGGTAGCGATGGGTGAGGTTGTCCGGGCGGCGCTCGTGCAGGCGAGCTGGGCTGGTGACAAGGAGACGATGACGAAAAACGCCATCGGTTCCGTCCAGCAGGCAGCCGCCGAGGGCGCCAAGGTCGTCTGCCTGCAGGAGCTGTTCAACGGGCCGTATTTCTGCCAGGTACAGGCCACCGAGTGGTACGGCTGGGCGGAGCTGGTCCCGGACGGGCCGACGATCCGCCAGATGATGGACGTCGCCCGCGAGTGCGGCACGGTCCTCGTCGTCCCCGTGTACGAGATCGAGCAGCCGGGCGTTCTCTACAACACGGCGGCGGTCATCGATGCCGACGGCCGCTTCCTCGGCAAGCACCGGAAGAACCACCTCCCGCAGGTGGCGGGTTTCTGGGAGAAGTTCTACTTCCGGCCCGGGAACCTCGGTTACCCCGTTTTCGACACGGCCGTCGGACGTATCGGCGTCTACATCTGTTACGAGCGCCACTTTCCCGAGGGTTGGCGGGCTCTCGGACTCGCCGGTGCGAAGATCGTCTTCAACCCCTCGGCGACGAGCCGCGGCCTGTCGGAGTACCTCTGGCGCCTCGAGCAACCGGCGGCGGCCGTGGCGAACGAGTACTTCGTCGGAGCGATCAATCGCGTCGGCCACGAACCGCTCGGCGACAACGACTTCTACGGTCAGTCGTATTTCGTCGATCCTCGCGGGCAGATGGTGGGAGAGGTCGCATCCGACGCCGCCGACGAGATCATCGTCCGCGACCTCGATCTCGGCGTGATCGACCAAGTGCGCCAGACCTGGGCCTTCTACCGCGACCGCCGACCCGACAGCTACAGCTCGCTCGTCGAAGGCTGACCGTGCGGACGCTGATCCGGGGCGGGACGCTCGTGTCGGCCGAAGGCGCCGAGCTGTCCGACGTCCTCATCGAGGACGAGCTCGTGGCGGCCATCGGGAGGGCGGGCTCGGGGCTCGCCGAGATGTGGCAGGAAGGTGCCGACAAGGTGGTGGACGCCACCGACCGCTTCGTCATCCCGGGCGGCATCGACTCCCACACCCACATGGACATGCCCTTCGGCGGCACCTACTCCTGCGACACCTTCGAGACCGGTACGCGGGCAGCCGCCTGGGGCGGGACCACGATGATCATCGACTTCGCCATTCAGACCAAGGGGGACTCCTTGGCGGCCGGCATGTGCGCGTGGCAGGCGAAGTCCGACGGTCTCTGTGCCATCGACTACTCCTTTCACGCCATCATCACCGACGTCACCGAGGCCGCCCTGAAGGAGATGGATGGCCTCGTCGACGAGGGCGTGACGAGCTTCAAGCTCTTCATGGCGTATCCGGGCGTGCTCTACTCGACCGACAAGGACATCTACCGGGCGATGGACCGGGCAGCCGGCAACGGGGCGCTCATCATGATGCACGCCGAGAACGGGATCGCCATCGACGCCATCGTCGAGGCGGCGCTCGCCCGAGGCCACACCGATCCCGTCTACCACGGGCTCACACGCCCGGCCGAGCTCGAAGGCGAGGCGACGGCCAGGGCCGTGCGTCTCGCCCAGGTCGCCAAGGCACCCCTCTACATCGTCCACCTGTCGTCACAGCCGGCGCTCGAGGCGGTCATCGAGGCCCGCTCGCGGGGCCAGAACACCTTCGCCGAGACGTGCCCCCAGTACCTCTTCCTTTCACAGGACGACATGGCGAGGCCAGGTTTCGAAGGGGCGAAGTTCGTCTGCACGCCGCCCTTGCGGCCTCGCGAGCACCAAGCGGCGCTGTGGCGGGGGCTGCGTACCGACCAGCTGTCGGTCGTCTCGACGGATCACTGCCCGTTCTGCTACGCCGAGCAGAAGGAGCTCGGCGTCGGCGACTTCACGAAGATCCCGAACGGCCTCCCGGGCGTGGAGAACCGCATGGATCTCATCTACCAGGGCGTCGTCGCCGGCGAGATCTCCCTCTCGCGTTGGGTGGACGTGACCTCGACGACGCCGGCGAGGATGTTCGGTCTCTATCCTCGCAAGGGCACCATCCGCCCGGGCTCGGACGCCGACATCGTCGTGTACGACCCGACCGCCACCCAGGTGATCTCGGCGTCCACCCACCACATGGCGGTGGACTACTCCTGCTACGAGGGGATGCAGGTCAGCGGCCGGGTGGAGCGTGTCTTTTCCCGGGGCCGGGCGATCATCGAGGACGGCGCCTACACGGGCTCGCCGGGGGACGGGCGTTTCGTGCGACGGAGCCTCTGCCAGAGCCTGACATGATGGGCCGCTGATGGACATCGGACTCGTCCTCCAGACGGACCCTCCGGCGAGCGCAGTGGTCGATCGCGCCAGTCGGGCCGACGAGGCCGGCTTCAGCCACATCTGGACGTTCGACTCGTGCGTGCTGTGGCAGGAGCCGTTCGTGATCTACTCCCGCATCCTGGCGGCCACCTCGAAGGTGATGGTCGGCACGATGGTCACGAACCCGGCGTCGCGGGACTGGACCGTCACGGCCTCACTCTTCGCCACCCTCAACGACATGTTCGGCAATCGCACCGTCTGTGGGATCGGGCGGGGCGACTCCGCCCTGCGGGTCATCGGCCGCAAGCCCGTCTCCATGCGCACCTTCGCCGAGGCGATCACGGCTATCAAGGATCTCGCCGAGGGTCGTGACGTGACTCTCAACGACACTCCGGTCCGGCTGGCGTGGGCGTCATCCAGCCGTTTGCCCGTGTGGGGGGCCGGTTACGGGCCGCAGGCGTTGAAGGTGGTGGGGGAGCGGGCGGACGGTTTCATACTGCAGGTGGCCGACCCCGAGGTCGTCCGCTGGACGGTGTCCTCGGTGCGCGAGGCGGCCTCGGCAGCGGGACGCGACCCTGACGACCTCACGGTCTGTGTCGCCGCGCCGGCCTACGTCGGCGACGACCTCGCCCACCAACGCGACCAGGTTCGGTGGTTCGGCGGGATGGTCGGCAACCATGTGGCGGATCTCGTCGGCCGATACGGGGAAGCCTCCGAGGTTCCCGCTGCCCTGACCGAATACGTGAGGGAACGGCAGGGATACGACTACCTGCACCACGGCAAGCCCGACAGCCCTTCGGTCGGCTTCGTGTCCGACGAGATCGTGGACCGTTTCTGCCTCGTGGGCTCGGCCGCAGACCACGTCGAGCGGCTCGCCGAGCTGGCCTCCCTCGGCGTCGGCCAGTTCGCCCTCTACCTCATGCACGACGGCGCCGAGGACACCTTCGAGGCGTATCGGGCGACCGTCATCCCGGCGGTGGCGACGCTTTGACGGCCCGGTAACACGCCGTCGCACACATGGCTGCGCCGACGGTCACGGTGATCGACTCGCCACGCCGCGGCGCGTCTAGCTGTTGCCGGCCCGAGGTGAACATGAGGCTGCCCGACGCCCCTGCGGGCAGGCCCGACTCGGCCAGGGTGGCCGTCGAGCCGTAAGCGATGTTGGACGAGCTCGCCGAGCCGTTCACGGTGATCGAGAAGGGAGTGGAGCCGAGAACCTTCACCGTCGTGGCGGCCGGAGCCGCCGCGAGGAAGGTGGGATCTGCGCCGGTGCTGTTGAAGGTGGCCGTGATGATCCCGTTCGAGTACGTGCCCATCCCGAGCAGCGTGCCCGACAACGGGCTGCAGGACCCGGAGCCGGAGCCGGCGGAGCTGCCCGAGCCAGGGTTCAACTGGATGGTGCAGACGCTCGTACGCCCTTGCGTCACCGTGACCGTGTCGCCGCTCGGGAAGGCACCGCTGTCGCCCGCAGTCACCGTCGCCGAGAACACGAGGCTCGTCTCGGTCCCGAACGTGGCCGGGCTGCCGGTGACAGTGAACGAGGAAATCGTGGCCGAGCGGGGCACGACGCTGATCCCGACCGGGCTCGACGTCGAGCCGGCAAAGCTCTCGGCGGTGCCGAGATAGCCGGCCGTGAACTTGTGGCTGCCGGCTGCGCTGTAGCTGACGGTGCAGGTCGCCGCCCCTCCCCAGGAAGGCGTGATGACAGTCACAAGACGGAGGAGTTGTCCCCGGTGTCGAGACTTTCTGCAGCCGACGGCGTTGCTGCTGCCATGGGTTCCGCCTTGAGCTGCTGACGCTGCTGCAGGTTGAACAGCAGGATGAAGGACGGCACGATGAGAACGACCACGAGGCAAGCGAGGACTTCCACCGCCACCAGCGTGGTATGCGGTGCTCCTGCGTTGCTGAGCGTCACACTCGTGCCGGGAAGGAGAACCGGATACTGGGCAACGCCCCATCCCCAGATGACGGCCGCCACGCCGAGGGCGGCGGTCGCCCGGGCGAGGATGAGCTTTCCAATGGGAAGCATGACCATCACGATGAGCCCGCACACGGCCGCTCCGACAACGAGCGGCAGAGACCTGCCGGTGAGTCGTGTGTAGAGCTGCCGATCAGAGGTGTGGAGCGTCACGAGCATCGCCAGGGACAGTGCCCCCGCAGCGATCGCTGCTATCTCCGCGCGGATGACGAAGTACCTGGTGAGGCGGGACTGGCCCCGGCGAGCAGCCTCTCCCGTGAGGTAGACAGCGGCGAGGTAGGAGCAGGACGCGACGAAGAGGAAGCCGGCCAAGAGCGACGTCGGGCTCGTCCAGGCGCTGACACTCGCCCGCGCCCCGTCGGCGGGGATCGAGCCGGTCGCGATCGCTCCGACCACCGTGCCCATGAAGAACGGCGTGACGAGGGAGGAGAGGGCGAAGGTCGCCCCCGCTACTCGGACGAGGCTGAGTCGACTGATCTCCTTCCGGAAGGCAAAGCCCGCACCGCGCAGCACGATCCCGGCGAGGGCCAGCCACAGCGGAAGGGAGGCTACGGACATCACTGCCGCGAACGCCTCCGGGAAGGCCGTCCAGAAGATGACGAGGTCGAAGATGAGCCAAACGTGGTTTGCCTCCCACACGGGCGTGATCGACTCGTCGATCAACCGGCGCGGCTCCCAACCGCGCTGGTCGCCTCCGGCAACGAGGTCCCAGAAGCCTCCTCCAAAGTCCGCCCCGGCGAGGGTGGCATACAGGGTGATCGAGACAAGCAGGATGGCGCCGACCGCATCAGCCGCCATGCCTTAGACCTGTGCCCGTTCGAGCACGCGGTCCTCTGGTCCGTAGGGAACGGCCGCCTCCTCGGCATCGCTCTGCCGCCATCGCCTCGCGAGCATGCGGAGGATGAGGATCGTGCTGACTCCGAGCACGGCGTACAAGACAATCACGACAGTCAGGCTGGCGAGGACGCCGGCGTTCGTCGTCGCCGCCTGTGTCGTGGTCTGTAGCTGGTAGACGACCCAGGGTTGGCGTCCCTCCTCGGTGACCACCCATCCACACTCCATAGCGACGATGGCGCCAACGCCACTCAGCGCGCCTGCCATCCAAAAGAGCCGTTGTCGAGGCAACCGACGCCGCCGCACCCACTCGTAGAGGGCCCAGAGCGAATAGAGGATCGCCACCGAGCCGAGCCCAACCATGACGTCGAAGCAGGAGTGGATGAGCCAGACGACAGGAGGCCGGTCTGCGGGCGACACGCTGTCCCATCCGGTAACCCTCGTCCCCGGTCCGAATCCGACAAGGATCGAGTCCATATCAGGGATCCTCAGGCCGGCGTAAACGTGACCGTTGACGTAGATCCCGCCGAGCCATTCGGCTACGTGCGTCGAGGTGTGTGTCACGTACTCCATCGCGGCGAACTTGACCGGCTGGTCACGTGCGATGTCGCGGGCGGCGGTGTCGCCGACGAAGAACTCGAAGAAGGAGAACAGAGCACCGGGGACGAACCCGAGGGCGAAACCGGTGCGGTGGTAGAGGTCGCGGCGCCCGCGTAGGTGGCCGACGGCATATACGGCGGCGACGCAGAACCCCGTCACCATGTAGGCGGCGAGGATCATGTGCGGCGTCTCGTAGAGAGCAGCGTGGTTGAAGAAGACCCGCCAGGGGTCGACCGAGACGACGCGGCCGTTTCGCATCGTGAAGCCCCCGGGCTGGTTCATCCAGGAGTTGACGGCCATGACCGACATCGCTCCGAGGATGCCGCTGAGAGCGATCGGTACCGCACTCCAAAAGTGCGCCCAGGGGCTGAGGCGGCGCCAACCGTAGAGGTAGATGGCGGTGAAGATGGCTTCGAGGAAGAAGAAGATCCCTTCAACGCCGAACGGGATGCCGAGCACAGCGCCGTAGGTGCGCATGAGCCCCGGCCACAAGAGACCCATCTCGAAGGAGAGGACAGTCCCGGTGACGGCGCCGACGGCCACCAGCACGCCCATCGCTTGCGACCAGCGACGTGCCAGTCGCATGGCGGTATCGTCGTGACGCCGCAGGCCGAGAAACTCGGCGAGCAGTACGAAGGATGGAAGGGCGATCCCGAAGCAGGCCAGGATGATGTGGAAGCCGAGCGTGGTCGCCATCTGGGCGCGTGCTGGCACCACCTCTTTGTTGACCTGCACCGCAGCCAGGAACGCCCACTGGTGGTCCAGCATCATGCCCCCATGGGATCATGCTGTGCCAGACGCCGAACGCGACGGCGTGACCTCGACGAGGAGATGTTTCGTCACCGGCTGCTCGCTCTGGCTGGTGATGTCGGCCATGCCGCAAAGGACTTCAGCTCTGGCATGTGGCCTGCCGCGCAGCCGGGCGGGACTTCGTAGCGGACGGCTCGATAACCGAACACCGTGCGCTGGGTGCCATCCCTCGAGAAGCTCGTTACGTCGATGAGATCGAAGTCGTCGATGTCTCGGTCGTGCATGTCCACCTCGTTCAGGAACACCACGGTGCGAAGGCCTTCAGCCCCGATAGCGGTCGTTGTTTCGAGTAAATGGTTGTGTTGAAATTGGTCGTGGGAACGGACGGTCGCAAGAAGCAGTCGTCCGCCGCCCGGGTCGACGTCGTCGGGGAGCGACGCCGACGAGAACTGGGCCTTCCCGGAAGGGGTTTCGAAGACGCCGTCTCGTGCGAGCTGCCGGATGCGGAAGCCATGCGGATGCCGTGGGACCCCACGCGAACGCCAACGGGCCCAATGGGAGGTTGGCAACGTGCTTGGACCGAGCAGCACCTGTCGGCACCGCTTTCCTTTCTCTCAACGATGCCTTCGGTTCGACGGTACACAAGGTGGCCTGTGGCACGGTCGCGCTCGGCCGGTCGCGTCGCGATTACCCGGCATTAAGGGACCTACAGCCGCCCCGCGATCTTCGGCATGCAAGCGGTCTACGAGGACGTCTCCCACAACCTTACCAAGGTGAGGGTCGCGGGCTCGAGTTAAACCGTCCTGTCTCTAGCGCTCTGACCAGGGAGGATAGCGCACCGAGGCCTTCGGAGGCGGGCACTCATTGGGTCGGGTCCTTCCGGCATGGACTCGGGAGCGAGTCCGACGACAGGTCTCGAGTCGCGGGCGATCTCGTCGATGCGAGCGAGGGCGGAGGCGTCGAGAACGACGGAGGTGCCACCGAAGGCTGCAACGTCGTTGCGGGCACCCGGTCCAGTGGGGCTGACCCGGCGCGAGCCCGCCCACCCGACCTTCCACGGCGCCACCTCCCGCACCGATCGGCCGGCTCAACGCCACCACGGCCTCACCTGCACGGTCGCGATGAGCGACGCAGATGCGGCCAGCTCGCCGAGCGCTCCCTGCACGTGGTCGAGGTGCAGACCTACCCAGAGTCCGAAGCCCTGCGAGGAGCCAGGCGGGCTCTCCAGCTGGGGGAGCCTATCGAGCTCCTGCGCCAGGGTCGCTGGTGCGTTGCCGAGCTTGGTCGCCAGGTCGTCGCACAGCCCGGCGATGCGCACCGCCTCGCCGAGCAGTAGGCGCGACTGGGCGGGGGGGAGCGAGGGCTCGGGCTTGGGCACGCTCGCCAGCGACTGTGCGCCGAGGCGCAGCTGTCGCTCGCCGCCGACAAGCTTCCACAGCTCCTCCTTCGGCACGCGCTTTGCCCCCTGCTCCGCGGCAAAGGCGCGCAGGGCGTCGTCGAGCCGGACGAGCGCCCATGCGGCGGAATCGCCCGCTGGAGCCGCCTGGCGCAGGCCGAGCGCCCAGGCGGTGGCTTGCACCAGGTACAGCCCGTCGGCGTGGAAGGAGTCGGCGAGATCGTTGCGCATCACCTTGTTGGCGCCCCGGGGCCAGAAGAGCAGGCCGGCGAGGATGCTCACGCCGACCCCGAGGGCGACGTCCTCCACGCGGATGACCCCGACGCGCCAGCCGAGCGGCACGATGATGTTGAACAGGACGATGACGAACACGGTGAAGGCGCCCTGGCCGACAGCGAAGGGCGCCGTGCCGGGGGCGTAGGCACAAACGAGCACGGCGACTGGCAGGGCAGCCCAGAGCCAGCCCGTGTGGCCGGCGATGCCGATCATGAGGGCCGAGCCGACGACGAAGCCGGCGGCAGTCCCGGCGAGAGCCCGCAGCGCCGTGGCCCCCGTCGAGGCGGCGTTGGTGCGCAGCACTGAGATCGCGCCGAGCACGACCCAGAAGGCGTGTTGCACGTCGAGCTCGCGGGCGATGGCAACGGCGGCCGCTAGCGCCAGCGCGCCCCGCAGGCTGTTGAGGAACCACACCGAACGCAGCCCGGCGTGCTGGCCGACGCGCCGCCGCAGGGCGTCGAGACCCGGCAGGCGGGACCGGCGGACAGCCGGGCCGCCAGCGGCACCTTGCCAGCGGGCACGTTCGGCCGCAACGGCCTTCCGGTCAGCGCGGCGCGTGAGGATGAGTGCGTCGGCCGCGGCGTTGCGCACGGCGCCCGCGAGCAGGCGGACGTGGAAAGAGCGGTGCACGGCGCTCTCGGAGGCGGCGCTCGACCGGCAGAGCTCGGCGATGTGACCGGCGCTCTCGCGCGCCAGCTCGTCGAGCTCGTCGACGAGCGGCGTCACCTCCGCCCCGGCGAGCATTGTCCCCGTGTCGCGAAGCACGTGCGCGGTGTGAGTCAGCAGGCGCCGGTCGACCTCGTCGATGGCCGTCACGTTGTCCATCTCGGCGACGGCCTCGGCGCAGAGCGTCGTGCACCACTGGAGGGTCTCGACGAGGTCGGCGAGCGCCTGGTCGGCCGCGGCGATTCCGATCGGGCGCAGCGGGGCGGCGATGAAGGACTGGTGCAGCGCCACTTTGGCGTCCATGGCGCGGCCCGCTGTCTCTGCCCCCTCCTTGCCGCCTAGCCCAGCGTCGATCTCGTCTGCCAGGGCTCTCGCTGATGCGACCGCGCTCGATCGCACCCGGTCCCCCGCCGGAGGCGACGGGGACAGCAGGAGGGCGATCGTGCCCGCCGCCGAGGCGAGTAGCCACCCAGCGAGGCGCCAGGGCACGGCCGTGAGCGGCCCCGGCGAGGTGGCGGGAAGGACGAAGGCGAGGAGCACCGCCGTCGCGCCGGAGACGACATTCGGGCCGATGAGGCCGCAGAACAGCACGCAGAAGGCGACGACGAAGGTCACGATGGCGGCGACAGGGAGGCTCCCACTGACGGCGGTGCCAAGGACGATGAGCAGGCTGGCGGCGGCGGCGAACGCGATGTAGGCGACGAGCCTCTCCCGGCGCGACCCGCCGAAGCTCGCCAGCACGAGCGTGGCGAACCCGCCGAAGGAGGCGTAGAGCGCCATCTGATCGTTGCCGATGACGCGGCTGCAGACGGCGAACAGGGACGGGATGACGAGTGTCGCCCGCGCCGCCTGGTAGGCGGCGGACCGCGACCACACGGGCACGAGGCCGTGGAGGAACGAGCCGACCTGTCGGACACCGACACCTCGACTTGGCACCGCAGCGGGCGTTCTGGCGACGCCCCGTCGTGTTGGCCTCCTACTGCTGGTTCCAGACGTCATGCGCCCCCCGAGTATCGCCAATCGGATCGCGAAGTCATTCTTGTTCGCGAGCCCGGATGGCCGCTCGGTCGGTGTCGCCAGCTGCACCCGCGGGACCAGCACGAGCTGTCATAGCCTGAACGGCTGATCCAGGCTGCGATCTGAGGGGCTCGGGCATGATGGCTGAAACACACGCGACTTCATCGACGTGGGCTCCCCTCCGGGCCGCGGTCTTTCGCTGGCTGTGGCTCGCCTCACTCGTGAGCAACGTCGGCACCTGGATGCAGACCGTCGGCGCCCAGTGGTTTCTGGTTCACGCTGCCCACGCCGCCATCCTCGTCTCGCTCGTCCAGACAGCGGACATGCTCCCAGACGTGATGTTCGGCATTGTCGGTGGTGTGCTGGCCGACACCCTCGACCGGCGCCGACTGCTCATGGCGGTTCAAGGGTGCCTTGTCGTGGCCACTTCCGCGCTGGCGGCGCTCACGATCGCCGGCCTCATGTCGCCGGGCCTCCTTCTCATGTTCACGTTCGTGATCGGCACCGGTTCGGTCCTGGTTACCCCCGCCTACCAGTCTCTGGTGCCCGAACTCGTCCCGCGCGAGCAGATCCCGGCGGCGGCGCAGCTCAGTTCCATCAACGTCAACCTCGCCCGGGCGATCGGGCCGGCGATCGCCGGCGTCCTCATCGCCTACATAGGGGTTGGGGCGGTCTTTGCTCTCGATGCGGCCACCTTCTTCGTCTATGGCGTCGTCGTCGCACTCTGGCGGCCGGACCCCGGCACCACCCCACAGATCCCCGAGCGGTTCGTGTCGGCACTGCGGGCGGGCGGGCGGTACGTCCGCTACGCACCCGTGGTACGGCGGATTTTGCTTCGGGCGGCGCTCTTCCTTGTTCCGGCGAGCGCGCTGTGGGCGTTGCTCCCCCTGATCGCCAGCCGCCGCCTCGGCCTCGGCCCTGACGGTTACGGGCTGCTGCTCGGTGCCCTCGGTGTCGGGGCCATCGCGGGGGCCTCCGTGCTCTCGTGGATACGCGCCCGCCTGTCGTCGAATGCCCTCATCGAACTGGTCGGCGGGGTGTTTGCTGCCGCCCTCGTCGGGGTGGTCCTGGTGCGGGCGACCGTCGTGGTCGTCATTGTCCTGCTTGTTGCCGGCGTGGCGTGGGTCGCCATGCTGGCGACGGTCAACACCTTGTTGCAGCTCTTCCTGCCGCGCTGGGTCAGGGCACGGGGGTTGTCCGTGTACCAGATGGTTCTCTTTGGGGCCCAAGGCCTCGGGGCCGTGGTGTGGGGTGTTGTGGCCGACTCGTTCGGACTGACGCTCAGCTTCATCGTGGCCGCCGGATTGCTGGCCTCGGGTACGGCGTCGATCCGCATCTGGCCGTTCGTCGACACCTCGGGCATGGACCGCCGAACTGTGGTTCGGCCCGATCCCGCTGTCGAGCTCGAGACGGAGGCGCACTCCGGTCCGGTGGTGGTACGCACGATCTACTCGATCCCGCCCGAGCGTGAGGCCGATTTCATGCTCGCCATGGCTCGCGTCCGCAAGACGCGGTTGCGGACGGGCGCCACGCAGTGGGGGCTTTTCCGCAACGGCGAGCGGCCGGGTGAGTTCGAGGAGATCTTCGTGGTGGCGTCGTGGGAAGAACACCTGCGGCAGCACAGGGAACGAATGACCGCCACCGACCTCGCGTACGAGGAGGAGGCGAAGGCACTATCCGAGACCGCTCCGCAAACCTGGCACCTCCTACCTACTGAACTCGATGAGTAGGCGATACGTTCCGTGCGTCGACGCCGAGGTCGCCAGCAGTCACCGCACCTACCTGCTGTTCGAGAGCGCGCGTCACGACGGTGACGTCGAGGTCGCCGAACCCGTCATCGACGACGTGCTGCCATTCACGGGCTAAGCCGGCGAGCGCGAGGAGCCGGTCGTCGCCAGCAGCCTGCAGGGCGAGGTGCACGTCCTTGAGCGCCAGAGACAGCGCGAACTGGGCCGAGAATTCGTCCGTGGCGATGCGCTGCAGCTTTGCTGCCTGCCAAGGGGACACGAGCGGGCCGCCGCTGAGCCCTTTCGCTATCGTGTCGGTCGCCAGCCCTAACCGCCGACCGAGGGCTACCGACGCGGCCACCGCTTCGGCCGCGAATGCGAGCCAGGTGTTGGCCACGAGCTTGAGTCGCGTCCCGGCCCCGACCGCACCGACCCACACCGTGCGTTGGCCGAGGGCACCGAAGAGGGGGGCCACACGCGGGCGGACCTCTTCAGGCCCCGATGCAAAGATCGTCAGCTGTCCCTGCTCGGCTGGGTCCTTGCTTCCCGACACCGGCACGTCGAGGAGCGTCACGTCAGGGCGTTCGGCGCGCACCAACGCGGCGACTCGCTCAATTCCCTCGACTCCGATCGTGCTCATCTGGACCCAGATCGCTCCGGGCGAGAGGGCAGCGAGCATGCCCTGGTCTCGAGCTATCGAGACCACGGCATCGGTGTCGGTGACCATCGTCACGACCACCTGCGCTCGTCGGGCCGCGTCGGCAACAGAGTCTGCGACGTCGGCGCCTCGTTCGGCGAGATCCTGCGTTGCCTCTGGCCTGCGGTTCCACACGATGGTCGGGAGCCCGGCACGCAGCGCGCTCATCGCCATCCCATGGCCCATGGCGCCAACTCCCAGCACGGCCACAGTCTCGTCAGCCGATGGCATGCGCCCTCCTTTCGGGTTTCCAGGGTCGGACCACGGCCAGCATCGCGCCACTCAACCCCTCGCCGCATGGGACCACTCACGGAATCACCTGAGACCTGCCGTACGGTGAACAAAGCGTGAGATGCAGGACGCATGCTGCACCGGGTGTCGGCACATCCGGTCATACGGACTCCGTCGTGGTCACGCCGAGCTTGGTCAAGAAAGCTGTGGTAGTCGGTCTGCACCCACTCCTCAGCCAGCCGCCCGTCGTCGTGGTACCTGAAGGTGCCGATCACTTCCCACCCGAGGTGTTGCCCGGTGGGCTCGACTGGCGTCTTCGACGAGAGCTTTCAGTCTGCTGCCGCCTCGTGCGCGACAAGCAGGGACAGCGCCGCACGCTTGGCGTTCACACGGTGACTCAGCTGCCCGCCGAAGGGTCGCCTCCGGCACCGGCCGCGTTTAGCGTGTCGCTTCATGGACCAGTTCCGAGCCTCGGCGCTCACCCACCTCCTGGTCGTGTCGGACGCCCGAGTGAGCCGGGACTGGTACACGAGGGTCTTCGACGCTTCCGTCTACGGTGAGTACGGGGGAACCTCGGTGGTGCTCGAGCTCTTCGGAAACTGGATCCTGCTCGTGACCGGCGGAGGTCCCACGGCCGACAAGCCGACCGTGTCGCTCGCGCCGCCGGCCGATCCGGACCGCGTCAGTGCGGAGATCATCTTCCGGGTCGACGATTGCCTGGGAACCTACGAGCTGCTCCGGTCTCGGGGCGTCAACTTCGTCGCCGACCCCGTTGACTGGGGCGGGGAGTTCCGGGCCTTCTTCCGTGACCCGGACGGCCACCTCTTCGAGATCAGCCAGCTGACCGCGGCGAGCCGACCACCCTGATGGCCCCCTGATCTGCAGGTGGCGGGTCAACCCGCGACGCCTCGAGCACCGATGACTTCTCCGCACGACGGCGCCGAGTACCGGTTGTGGCCCTACCTGCCGGAGAACCTGAAGTAAAAGGCGCCGAACACGAGGACGATTCCGACATTGGCGGCAAGCCGTTCCCAAGTCCATGTCCTGGTTCTGAAGAACAAGAGGTCCACGGCTACCACGACAGCAACCATGGCTAGGACGTACGGCACGACGAATGTTGCGTGGCGCATACGTTGACTCCTTCCCGGCAGGTTGTCGCTCACCGGCCAATCGTGACACCGGGCCGTCGGCGCACGCTAGCTACTTCGAGCCACCCGTGGCCGCACGAACAGGAAGGTCGCCCGGTCGAACCTCGTTGGAAGAAAACGCCGTCGGCGAAACCAAGCCGAACAAGGGTTACCGCCGGCCAGCACGTGGCGGCCTCGGCAGCTGTCTGCTCGCCGCCGGGGGAGGCGTCCTGACGGGCAATTGTGACGAGCCCGAGGGCCTCCGGCAACCCCAGAGCGCGAGAATCGGGCGGTCGGGCGCCACTTTGGCGCCCGACCGGAGTCCTCCAGCGACAGTCATCGTCGACGTTCGACCCAATCAGCCTTGTCCGTGACCGGCGCGGTCCCGCAGGCAACGACTTCGCCGCGGCGGGGAAGAGGTTCTGCGACGTCTGTTCGAACCGCTCGGCTCTCCAACGTGGATTCTTCGCGACTCCGAGGCAACCTTTTGGCACTCGGCGGGGGTTCAGAGATTGAACGGGAAGGACGGCTTTCTTGGAGAGCGACGTGGTGATGGAATGGCTCACTGGACGGAGGACACGTCGGCAGTTCGATCGCTTCGCCGCCGAGGTCAGCGAGGCTCTCGTGCGCACGGGATACTTGATGACTTTCGATCTGGAAGAGACCGAGGACCTCGTCCAAGAAACGCTGCTACGAGTCGCCCGGCGCTGGGAACGCGTGCGGTCGATGGACCACCCGGCGGCCTACGCACGGCGCATCCTCGTCAACCTGGTGATCGATGGCGCGACGCAACGCTCGCGGCGCAACGCCGAGATCGGGGCGGGCGGTGACGGCGACCTGGAATCCCGCCCCGATGTCGACTCGTTCCGGCCTTTCGGGAGCGTCGACACCATCTCCGAGCTCCGCTGGGCGCTCGGAACGCTGCCACGCAGCCAGCGCACCGTCATCGTGCTGCGCTACTGGGAGCACCTGTCCGACGCCGCGGTGGCCGAGCTTCTCGGCTACTCGGTCGGCACCGTAAAAAGCACGGCATTTCGCGGTCTCGCACGCCTGCGCAAGGTCATGGGGGCAGCCGATGCCACTGCCGGTGCATCACCACAGCCCGAAAGGACCCCATTCTCATGCTGACCGACCAGTTCGAAACAGACTTGCGAGAGGCGCTGTTCCGGCAGGCGCAGGAGGTACCCGCCGATGTCGCCGCCCGCGTGCGTGATCATCGCTATCACCCGCGTGGCCCAGGCCGCTACCTCGTTATGCGATCGGCCGCCGTCGTGGTCATCGTCAGCGGCGTGGTTGCCGCCGCTGCTCTGTCCCAGCCCTCACGTGCTGCGCACCCTTCGTGGCGGCTGGTGAGCGACCTCGGCCAGGCCTGGCAAGGGTCGCAACCCACGAGCCTGCAGGACGGAGTCTCCCTCACCTGCCCGACCGCGCAGACGTGCTATGCACGGGTGTTTTCTCCACCAGGCCCCGGGTCCGTGTCGTCGACACTGACCATCGAGGTCACCCACGACAGCGGGGCGACTTGGCAGCAGGCCGACCTGCCGGCGGACGTGACTCAGGACAGCGGCCAATTCGGCCCGATCGACTGCCTCAGCGAAGACACCTGCATGACGCTCGTGTCCAGCACCTCGTGGAACTACGAGATCGCCGAGACGACCGACGGGGGCCAGTCCTGGATGACGCTCCCCGGCCCGACGCAGCTCTCCACCCAGTTCGCCGTCGAGGGCGGCATCTCGTGCACCTCGAGCACCTCGTGCGTGCTGATCGGCAGCTACGCGGTGGGAACGTCTGAGGTCGGCCAGTGGGACGCTGAAGTCACGACGGACGGCGAGCAGACCTGGACACAGGAGGCCATGCCAAGCAGCGCCAGTGGGGGAGTGCAGTGCTTTGCCGGCGGGAACTGCATCACGGCCGGCGACTACAGCACCGACAGTGGTCTCCGGTGGTCACGGGGCTCCTTGCCGTCCGGTCTCGACGGCGTGTGGTCGATGTCGTGCGGCGACAGCTCGGACTGCATCGCCGACGCGACGTCCTTCCCCACCTCGAAGCCAGCGCCGCCGTCGTGCGACGACGGCTCGGACTGTCTGAGGGCGGTCACCGAGGTCATCGTGACGACCGACGGCGGTCAGAGCTGGACGCGGGCGTCGGCGAGCGGCTTTGCCTCGCACGCCCTGCCGACGGTGACCTGCGCGACTGCCTCGACATGTTGGGCAGCCGGAGCGATCGTGCAGACGCCTGGGGGGGTGTTGACGATGGGCGGACAGCAGCAGAAGCAGACTCCTGTCCTCGAGTCCACCGGTGACGAGGGCCAGAGCTGGCAGGCTGCCGGGATCCCGGCGGGCTACGGAATCACGGGCGTCGGAAACGTCTCGTGTTCCGCCACGACCTCGTGCTTCGCCATCGCTCAGTCCAGCAACGGTCTTGTGCTCCTCTCCTACCGGAACTGAGCATCGGATGGGCGAAGGCCGAAGGCGGATCTGGAGCTCTTCCGTGGTCGCAAGCCCAACGTCGCGGCGAACACGCTGAGCTTCACCTGCCCTGAGGTGTCGGCAACGGCCGACGGACTTTCCCCTTCGGCTCTCTCTTCGTCGCCCGCCAGCACCGCGCTCGCATCTGCAGGTCGACCCTGAGGCGACCCTGGAGCGCTGGGTGCTGCTCGATGATCTCGGAGCTGCGGCGGAGCAGCGCCAGGCGCTCGTCAGGACTCGACGTGATGACATCGCTGTAGGTGCCTGCCAAACCGATGAGCTCGGAAGGCGTGCGGGTCAGCGTCCAGTCGGTCGTCCACTCCTCGGGTTCACTGAAGGGCTCTCCTGGCGGGCTCCCCGTCTCGACGATGCCCGAGGAGGTCAGCCTCGGCGACGTCCCCGAAGGAGACCGCCCGATCTGACGCGGACGCTCCCGTCACCGAACGACCCCGCAGATGCCCTTCAGCACATGGAAACGCCTCACCTCTCGATGATTGCACCGGCACGTCCTAAGGTGGAGTGGCGTATGCCGTCCAAGCCGACCTCGCACGGCCCGGCGCTGCGGCTGTGGGACGCCACCGAGGCGTTCGCTGCGCCCGTGAGCGTCCTCGTCAACAACGCCGGGATCGGCGTCGTACGGCCCCTCCTCGAGCTGTCCGACGAGGACGATCAGCTCGTGATGCCGGCGGTGACATCGACGTCGCGCCTAGTGCAGTGGCCTATGTGCTGCAGGCCCTCATGGAATCCGAGGCCGCCGACGTCCAGCGCAACATCGCAAGCGTGATAATCCCGAGGGCTGCGAGCGTCGCATACATGGCCGTGTTGCCAATGGCCTGGGCGGCGGCGGCCCCGCCCCACGAGCCGATGAGAGTCCCGACGGACATCGACAGGAGCTGCACCGCTGGAGCGGCGGCTTCGAATTCGGTCCCATGCACGGCGTCGGTGATGAGCGCCATCGTCGGAATTGCCAGGAAGCTGTAGACCACGGCGAGATAACCGATGGTGCAGACGACGACGACGGGTACCGAGCGCGTCAGCGCCAGGAGGACGGCAAGCGGTGTGCTCGCAATCACTCCCGCACGGATCGGCAGCATCCGACCACGGCGATCGCTGATGTGGCCGGCAGCGACGCACAGCACGGTGCCGATCGCCGAGGCCACGAAGAAGGTAACGCCGACCTCAACGCCTATTCCACCCTTCGGGGTCAGCTGCAGCGGGATGAGCACCATGAGGAGGCCGCCGCCGGCAAAGGGAAGTCCAAGCAGGTAGACGCTGACGGCGAGCTGGCGGTTCCGCACGAACCCGAGCAGGGAGGCCGCGTGGCTCAGACTTCCGTCCGGCGCCCGAGTGACCGCTATCGCCATGGAAGCCGCGACGCTGACGCCGCCCATGACGCCGAAGACGACGGGCAGACCGATTGCCGCTGCGAGGGTCCCGAGGAGCGGCCCGACCATGGCGCCCGCGGTGGCGGTCCCCATGACGATCCCGAGCGAGCGACCGCGGCTCTCGGGTGGTACTGCCTTCGCGAGCCATGCAAGCCCACCGGGCCAGATGCCGCCACAGCCGAGGCCTTCCACGAGCCGACCGAGCTCGAGGAGCGACGCGCTGCGCGCGAAGCCGAAGAGAAAGGTCGCACCCGCGAAGATCAGCATGCCGACGAGAGTGATGGTGCGGGGGTTGAGATGCCGTAGCCGACCCGCCACGAGGGCGCCCACTGTCACGCCGGCGGGATACGCGCCGGTGAGCAATCCCGTGGCGGACTTCGACAGCCCGAGCGCGTGGGCGAAATGTGGAAGCAGTGGCGAGATGCAGGAAAACAGCGTCGACTCGAGCCCGAACATCAGCCCGAGAAGGATTACCAGCCGACGGACCGCGCTGTCGTTCCGAAGCGGTACCCGGCCGGTGATGCCATTCACCTCTGCCGGGCCGGTGCTGGTCACTTCAGCAAGGTAGCGATCTCGCCCTCCCGCGCGATCAGCTGAATCGACGCCAGCGTTCTGACCGGCCCGGACAATGCCGTCTTCGTAGGCATAGACGGCGACCTGGACGCGGTCGCGCAGATCGAGCTTGGTGAGAATCCGAGCATGTGACACTTGACGGTGGCCTGGCTGAGGTAGAGCTTGGCGGCGATTTCGGCGTTTGGCAGGCCGTGGGCTATCAGCCGCACGACGCCCAGTTCTCGTTTGCTGAGGCGCCCGCCCGCCTCGGTGGTAAGAGTGTCGGGGGCGCGACCGCGGCAGAAGTCCTCGATAAGGCTTCGAGTGATGGCGGGAGCGAGCAGCGTTCGCCGGCCGCTACGGGGCGCACGGCGCCGACCAGCTGGTCGCGGTTGGCGTCCTTCAGCAGGAAGCCGCTCGCGCCGTCAGCGCGTGGTAGATGTACTCATCCAGGTTGAAGGTGGTCAGCGTCAGCGTTCGGGCACGGGCCCCGCCCTGGACGAGCCGGGTGGTTGCCTCGATGCCGTCCATCTGGGGCATGCGGACGTTGTCGATCGTGACCGCGTCGTTGGTGAAGCCGATCGTCACACCGGTGCAGGCATGCCCAGCGTGCTTTGCAGACCTGCGATGAGTTTCGCGACGCGCAGTCGTCCAGGTGATCGTGAGTGCCCACAAGGGCGCCGGGCCTGCACCATGAGGAGTAGACGATGAATTCGATGGCTCGCCAGATGTTCGAGCTCGTTGAGCCGATTGGTGTCATCCCGTACGCAGTCGAGGAACCCACCGAGGCCCTGTTCGGCCTGGGGTTTACCAACTACTGGGACGCCTACTTCGCGGGACGGGCGGCGCCCCTGGGCCTTGCGACGGCGGAGGTGGTGGACGCGCTCTTCTACAACTTCGCTCCCGGTGAGGTGGCTCGCCACATTCCCAAGGTGTGGCTCACCACCTCGCCCGAAGCGGCGTTCGCCGCTCGCCAGATGGGCTGCGTGAAGGCGCTGCGGCGGATCCTCGGCGATCGCGTCGACTCACCGGCCTTCGCCCGCGCTGCCGAACTCCTGATCAAGGCGGCGACCAGCGCCCCGGTGGAGGGCCGACCCATGTACGCCGCTCTGCGCGCCATCCCGATCCCCGAAGAAGTCGTGGGCCGCCTCTTTCATGCGGCCTCCTTGCTGCGGGAGCACCGTGGTGACGGGCACATCGCGGCCCTGATGATCGGGGGTGTCGGCGGACTCGAGTCTCACGTCCTCGTCGCCCTCGACATGGACCTGCCGGCAGAGAAATTCGGACGCATCCACCACCTCCCGGCGGCGCAGCTCGCCGCCGTCATCGAGGGGATGCGCCATCGCGGCCTGATCGGCGATGACGGCTGGCTGAGCGACCAGGGTCGCGCCGTCAAACAGCGGGTCGAGGCGCTCACCGACGACCTCGCCGCGAAGCCCTACGAGAGCCTCGAGCCGCACGAGCTCGAGGAGCTCATGGTCATCCTCGAGCCGCTCGCTACGCTGCTACTCGCCGCCCAGCGCTAGGGAGATGGCCTGGTGGTTCTGCCACCGACCGCCACATTCGTTGTCTTCACGTCCCCTCTGGCGTTGCCACGCCCCGCTCAACGACCGCGCGGACGGTGCGTGAGCTGGGTGAACCTGGATCACCCGGTCGCGTCCTGTGCCATCGGATGGCACAGCCCCGTCACGCCTTGAGCACAGGAAGCAACGACACCGAGAGAGGGTGGTTCTGTGCGTGGAGTCCTGGAGCTGCGAGGCGGCGGTCATCGGCGAGGTCGCTCGGCGGTCATGCCGCAGAGGCTCGCACTTGGAGCGCTCTGTCTTGTCCTTTCTGCCAGCCTATCGCTGGTGTCCGGCGCGGGCACGGCAGGCGCGTCGACCCCGACCTACTTCGGTGCCAAGCTCACCGTCAACAGCCAGCCGTCGAACGCTGAGGACGGATACGCCTGCCATGAGAGCGGCGGGATCCCGAAGGGAGCCGATTGCACCTGGGTTGCCCTCACGGCCTTTGAGAACGGCAGCAACTACAAGGCACCCGTCACCGGGACGATCAAGCACGTCAAGCTGATCTCGTGCGTCGCTGGCAGCTTCAGGCTCGAACTCGCCCGCACCGTAGCGAGCAAGAACGAAGCAAGAATCGTCAGCAAGGGTCCGGTCATCAAGTACACCGGGCAGACGACCTGCGACAACACCTTCAAGATCCAAAGCTTCGCAGTCAAGGTGCATGTCGAGGCCGGGGAGTACATCGCCATCGACGCGAAGTCGACCGGCGTGCTTTCGTGCTCGGGTGGAAATGGCGTGCTCTTGTACTCCCCGCCTCTCAAGGTGGGTGGGAAGCTAACGAAGGCGAGGACCGGCGCCAGCTGTGACATGCTCGTTCAGCTGAGCTACAAGTAGCGGCAACTGCGGCAGGACGTCGTGTAGAGATCTTCGGCCCGAGTTCCGCGTTCCACCGCCCCTACTCCATCTCCTCGGATGGGACGTCACAGAGGACGAAAGCGCCTATCCGTCCGCAGCTTGGTGAGTGGACGCCGCCGCGGGCCTTCGCATCGGCCACAGCGGCCGTCCGCCCGGCAGCTCGAGCACACCCAGGTGGACGAAGCCGAGCCGCTCGTACAGTGCGGCGCTGCGATCACTGCTCGCCTCAAGGTACGTCGGTAGTCCTGCCGAATCGGCTCTTCGAAGCGTCGGCTGCATGAGCGCAGATCCCAGGCCCCGTCCTTGCAACGCAGTGCGCACTCCAACCAATCGGACGTAGAAGCGGGGCTCACGGAGGTGTCGCTCGTCCATCAGGCGATGCACTTTCGTCGCGAGCAGCGATCGCGTTCCGAACGCCCGCGACAGCCGACGACCTCCCGCCGTTGTCGGGCGTGCTGGCCGAGGCGTTCATCAACGACCCCGTGTATACGTGGATGCTGCCGGCCAGTCTGCGACTGAAGTTCCGGCTACGCACGATGTTTGCGGCCGAGATGGAGCAGTACGTGCTGCGCAACGGGGGGGACCGTGTGGACAACTTCCGGGTACGACGGCGCGGTCGCCGAGCTGCCTCCCGGAGCGTGGGAGTTTCCGAAGTCCATGACGGGAAAGGAGGCGCTGAAGTGGGTGCAGGACGATCCGCAGCTCAGTCCTCTCGACGCCCCCGGCCTTCTCGCCCCTACTGGCCCAGCGGTGCTCGCGGGTCGCGTCCCATGAAGGCGGCGAGGCGTTCCCAGTCGTCGGCGCCCGGTGGAGGTGGCACCTCCTCTCCGAACGGAGATCCGGGTTCCACCATGTCGCGGTATTCGGGTTTGATCATGGCCCGTGCGCCCTCGAGTGCCGTTACGGCGACGGAGGGGTCCAACTCGTCGATCTGTCCGGTGGCCCGGGCCAGATCCCATGCGTGGGCAGCCAGCTCTGCCAGGTACATGTCGACCAGGGTGGCCCCTGTGTGCTCCTCGCCCCAGGGCATGGTGAATTTCGATGACAACCTGGAGTCGTCGTCCCATGCCTGCGCCGCGTCCTCGGCAGCGTGGCGTAGCTGACCGGGCGCGTCGGCCAGCTTCACATGGGGGGAGTCGTCTCCGGGTGGGGGTGCCTGGTCCCGGCCAAGAGCGGCCGCCCGGCGACCCGCTTCGACGATGTGGTCGACCAGACCAGCCACGTCATACTTGCGGCATGGTGTCGGCTGGCCGAGGTCCGCAGCATCTATTCCCGACACGATCACCGCGGCGTTCTCGTAGGAATCCAACAACTTGCTTCGTCGGTCAGGGTTGACCACGCGGTTACTCCTGGCTGCGTCACGGTAACCACAACCTGCTTCGATCACCGGGGTGCCCGCGCCTAAAGGTCACGCGACGACCGACACGTGGTTCGACTTGGCACCCACGCCGAGTGCGTTCGTCGAGTGAACAATAACGTAGTAGCGCCGGCCCCCTCGCGGCTTGCGACCGTACACCCGTGTGGCCTGTGTGCCGAGGGCGGAGCCGAACGCCCAGACGCGGCAGTTGCGACTGGTCAGGTCATTTCGATTCTGCCGTCTCGGATCTCCGTCGATTCCCCGCCCCTCCTCGTTGACAGGGGAGCACGGGCCGTCGGTTCCTGTTACTCGATCGGCGACGTGGCGGGGCGTAGGCCCGAAATGACGTGTGGGGCCAGGCGAGAAATCGCTTGCGTGTCCAACCGGCGCGGTTGTAGCGTTCGATCGCTATCAGTAGGGACGCCCCGTATCGGCAAGGGCGACTGTATACGCCGCCGCGTACGTCGCTACCCGGGTGCAGGCTTGACGCCTCTTCTGATCGATTCAGAGAGGGCTTCATGTCTCGAGATCCCTCGGGTGTGGCGCTGTACTCGGAGCATCTCCACAACCGACGGCTGCTGGGAGCTCCTCGATGGGTGCAACGTCTCCGAGGCTAGAAGCGATACAGCTTTCTTGCAGCGATCAGGCAGTCTTGCCGCGGGCGAAGAAGATCACAACGAGGGGGGCTGGGAGTGAAACAACAGCAAGGGTTCTTTGCAGCGTCGTTCGACATTCCTCTTGTGAACGTCGCTACACTGCGGCGCGTCAAGGTCATCTATGTCCTTGTCATGATCTTCACCGGCTTGCTTGTCAGAGGCGGTGTGATATCCACGGATAGGGTCACCGCCACGTTCGCCGTAGCGTCGTTGGTGGTGTTCGCGCCTTTGTACTTCGTCGGGACTGCATCATTGTGGCGCAAGGTTCTCGAGGTGCTGACAGTCGTAATCAATCGGGAAGCATCTCGCCTTCGCCGCCTCCGCGGTACCTACTGGGGCTCTGTCCCACTCAGCGGCATGAGGGAAAGTCGGATGCACCGCTTGCTGGTTGGGGCGTCGGTTCTCATGGCTGCGGTTCTTCTCGCGGCATGCGGGGGAGGCTCCTCTGGAAACGGAGTCGCCGCGAAGTCACCGTCCCAGATTGCCTCGACCGCCTTGAGCGCGATGAAGGCTGCCAAATCTGTCCACCTCCAGGGGAGTGTCACACAGAGCGGCAAGACGGTCTCCATTGATGCCTCGACATTTTCGGACGGCGACATCGATGGCAGCTTCGTCGAAAGCGGTTCGACGATCGAGCTCATCAAACTCGGACCTACCGACTATCTCAAGACGACGGCCGCTTTTTATGAAGCCAATGGCGCACCCTCAGCTGTCGCGGCCCTTGTGGGTGGGCGCTGGATCGAGGCGCCAGATTCCTCGTTGGGGTTCGGCAGTAAATTCGGCCTCGCAGCCTTCAGCAACTCTCTGAGCAGCAACGAGGGCAGCGTCACTGCCGGGACTACGTCGACGGTCGATGGTCAAGGGGTTGTGTCGGTTCACAGCTCTACTGGCGGCACGCTCTACGTGGCTACGGATGGCACGCCGTACCCCGTTGAGATCGTCGGCTCGGGGGGCGCCTCAGGTACGGGCACGATCACATTTTCGCAGTGGAATCAGGCGGCTGCCCCGATCGCCCCGAAGGGAGCGCGCACGATCGCCAGCTTCGGCTGAGGTTGCTGGCATTCCCCAACAACTGGCGGCGGCATTCTGGGCGGCCCGGATTGGTGTGCCCCAAGAGTCAGGTTTGCTTTCCTTGGGCGGCTCGGCGACCCTCTGCTGGACGTCGTTGGACGGTAGCGTTGGCACCGTGTCGGTCGTCGACCAGCCGGGCGAGGTTCGGTCGGAGAGCGGTCGACTGATCGGCTTCAGTCGGTACGGTCGACTAGGCGGCCACCCGGTGATGTTCCACGTTGGGACCCCGGGGACACGACACCTCGGACCGAGGATGTGGCGGGTGGCCGAACGCCACGACGTCGATCTGCTCGTCCTCGACCGACCCGGGTACGGTACCTCCTCCCGATGGCCCGGGCGGCGGATCGCCGATGTCGTGGAGGACGCAGTGTTGATGGCCGATGCGTGTGGTTGGGACCACTTCGCGGTCTGGGGCGGCTCTGGGGGAGGACCCCACGCCCTGGCTTGCGCCGTACTGCTTGCGGACCGGGTTGAGCGATGCGCATCTGTCGTCGGGCCGGCCCCGTTCGAAGCTGAAGGGCTGGATTGGTTCGAGGGGATGTCGCCGGGCAACGTCGAGGAGCTCACCCTGGCTCGGCAGGGCGAGACGGCATATCGCCCACTTGTGGAACGTCTCGCCAAACAAGCGGTTGAGGCTGTCCAGGCGGGCAGTCTGCCGCTGTCTGACGACTACGAACTCCCCGCCGCCGACGTCGCGGCTTTGAAAGAACGGCTCACCGAGCCCGGCTACCTCGAGCGGACCATCGCGGCCAACCTCCACGGTGTGGACGGCTGGATCGACGACTGCATCGCAATGACCAGACCGTGGGGCTTCGACCCGACGCACATCACCGTTCCGGTGAGCATCTGGTATGGACCCGACGACGTGCTGTGCCCGTCAACGCACGCGGAGTGGCTACTGGCGCACATCCCCGGGTCCGAACGTCACCAGCTCCCGAGTGGCCATCTGCTTGGCGACGAGGACCTCGACGCCATCTACGAATGGCTGTTGCTCGATACGTGACGGACCCATCCCGTGCTTCCCGAGCCGACGTCCCGACGACCAGAGTGTCCGGAAGCGTTGGTACCACCAGAACGGCTCACCGCTTCCCGCACCGCGAAAGGGCAGCGATCCGGTCGCCCACCGGACGCCACGTCTCTGAGACGCCTCTTCCTCGGGAGCCTCGGCGCAACTGCACCGGACCGCCGGTTTCTCGGTGGGGACGGTGGGCAGTGAAGGAGAATGGCTACTTCCACACGTACCCTCGAGCGAGAGATAAAGCTCGACTTCGACCTGCTCTCACCTGGGCCACAACTCGACAGCCTCCCGAAGGGTGCCCGCGTCCGACCGCTGCCCGAGGCCGAGCTCACGACCGTCTATCTCGACACACCCGACCTTCGCCTTGCTGAACGAGAGCTGTCGCTCCGGCACCGGAGCGTGGGAGGCGGCAACGATGACGGCACCTGGACACTGAAACTGCCCGGAGGCGGGCGAAGACACAGCCTGGCTCGCACGGAAGTCTCTTGGTCCGGTGGTCCCTCCGTACCGCCGGCCGAAGCGCTCGAGATCCTCAGCGGCGTACTGCGGTTCGCCCATCTCTCGCCCATCGTCGATCTCGTCACCCAGCGACGTCGCTGGGCCATCGAGAGCAGTGCTGGCCATGCTCTGGCTGAGCTCGACGACGACACGGTAACCGTCCGTGGCGGCCCGGCGGATGGCCACCGCTTCCGCCAGCTCGAGCTCGAGATCGAGGAAGCCGACTCCTCATTCGTCGACTCCCTCACAAAGCGCCTGAAGCGCTCAGAGGGATCAAAGGGGTACGGCTCGAGCAAACTCTCGGAGGCGCTCGGGGTCGCCCGTCCGCCAGAGGCCGTCGCCCGACAATCCACGACAAGCCGTACGACCGGGCTCGCAGAGGTTGTGAGGAGAACGATCCAAGAGTCGTTCGCTCGGCTCGTGGACAACGACCTCCTCCTCCGCATCGACCTCGGTGACGCTGAGGCCTTGCACCAAGCGAGAGTGGCGACGCGACGCTTGCGGTCCGACCTGAAGACCTTTGGCCACGTCCTCGACGCCGTCTGGGTCGATCACATGAGAACGGACCTCAAGTGGGCAGGCGCCGCCTTCGGCTCCGTGCGCGATCTCGACGTGCTGGCCGGCCGTTTCCGGCCGCTGCTGGCAGACCTACGCAGCGTCGGTCCGGAGGCGGCCGAACACGTGAACCGCCGGCTCAATGACGACGGCCGCCGTGCGCGAGAGTCGCTACGAAGGGTCATGGGGGCGACGCGGTACCTGCTCCTCGTCGACCGCCTGCACGCCGCCAGCCTTCGCCCGCCTCTCCTTGCGCGAAGGCATTTCCGAGGCTCGGTGAGCTCCCAAACGCAGAAGCGCGTGCGGCGCCCGTGGCGAGCGTTGAGGCGAGCGGTGGCGGCCGCCGGCGACGCGCCGAGCGCAGACGAGCTTCATCGCGTCCGCATTCAGGCAAAACAGCTGCGATACGCCGCCGAGGCGTCGAGCCTCATCGCCGGCAAACGAGCCGGCCGGACAGCCTCGAGCGCCGAGCGGTTGCAGCAGGTGCTCGGGGATCACCACGACGCCATCGGTGCAGAGCAGTGGCTGCTACAGGAGGCGGCGTCGGCGAGCGCGCCGGTGGCCTTCCTGATCGGGCAGCTGTTGTCGCGTGAGCGGCGCCAGCAGGAAGAGATCGCTCACAGCTGGAGGGCGATCTACCGTCGCCTCGAGCGCCAAGCCGGCCGGTGGCCAGGATAAAGGGACCGGGTTCGGGAGGTGATGCGGCGTCCTCAGGGATCGTTCCGCCGGGCGACGGCGCCGGCTACGTGGGAGCTTTGCGCAGGAGTACGAGGCGCCGCCGCCAGACGAGTGCCTCGGCGCTCGAGAAGTCAGTGCGGAGCACACCAGTCTCGAACGCCATCCTCAGGCGCTCCCCGAGCGAGACGGGACCAGTCGCGTCGCGATGCTGTCGAGCAGAACGCCGAGCAGTCGACTGCGTTCGAAATCCGCCGACACGGGTATACGCCGCGTGACGGTGATCGGCTACACGTTGATGTGCGAGCAGACAGGACCGAAAGAGCTGATTCGCCATGTCCAGCTGGCCAAGGCGGCCGGTAGCTCGGTCCGGCGCTTGCTTCCTAAGGAGACGTCGGACTCGACGGCTCGAACGCACGCCGGGCCACGAGGCAACAGCCGAACCACTACATGGCTCGCCTGAGAGCAATCGACGCACGACGAAAGGAGAAACCGGTGACCGCCGAACTGCAGAACAGGACGATTGCTTTTGTCACCTCGAATGAGGGCGTCGAGCAAGCCGAGCTCGTCGGCCCGTGGGAGGCGGTGGCCGAAGCAGGTGGACGAGCGGTTCTCGTCGCCACGAACCCCGGGAAGGTGCAGGCCTTCAACCATCTCGATGTCGGTGACACCTTCGAGGTCGGCCGTCTCACCGCGGACGTTTCCGTTGACGAATTCGAGGGTTTGGTGCTACCGGGAGGCGTCGCGAACGCCGACCAGCTGCGGACCGATGAGGCCGCCGTTGCCCTCATCGCGGAGTTCTTTCGGACGCGGCGTCCCGTGGCGGCCATCTGCCATGCTCCGTGGTCAATTATCGAGGCCGGGCATGCCCGAGGTCGAACCATGACGTCCTGGCCGAGCCTCCAGACCGACATCCGGAACGCTGGGGGCAGCTGGGTGGACGAGGAGGTGCACATCTGCACCGGGCAGAACGTGTTGGTGACGAGCCGCAAGCCGGACGATATTCCGGCCTTCAACAAAGCCGCGATCGAGGCGTTCCGCTCCGGGGTGTCGTGACGTAGCCCGATCATGCTGGAAGTCGCCCGGCGACCGCTGGCGATTCCTGGAAGGTTCCATGGTCCGCACCGACTGAGCGGCCGGGTCAGCAGGGAGATCCCCGTCAATCAACTTGGGACTGCCCACTCCAGCAGAGGAGGAGGAGCGAGGCGTCGTCTCTCAGCTCCTGAGCGTTGTGCGAGAGCACCTCGTCGACGAGCCGTCGCAAGACCTCGTCCGGCTCGAGGGCCGACGCGGCGTGATGCTCCAAGCGCTCGGCCAGCCGTTGCACCCCGAACTCCTCGCCGGCGGCCGAGCGGCCCTCCACAACCCCGTCGGTGAAGAACAAGACTGAGTCCCCGGGCTCGAGCTGATCTGTTGCCACCTCGCGACACTCGCCACCGAGCCCGAGCGGGAGCGACGGGACGCAGGCGAGCTGACCGACGACATGGTTCTGTCTGAGCAAAAGGGGGGTGGGATGGCCGGCGGTCGTCCACTCCAGCAGGCCGTCGGCCAACCGGAGGCGCGCGAGAGCGGCCGTCACAAAGGCCTCTCCCGCGTACTGGCTCGCCACCGCCTCGTTGACGGCGGTATACACGGATGCAAGGGCCTCGCCGGCTCTGCGGGCGTGGCGGTAGGCGCCCACAGCGAGGGTGGTCATGAGGGTCGAATGCACGCCGTGACCCATCCCGTCGAAGAGCCCGGCGTGCATGTGTTCATCGTTCAATGCGTAGTCGAAGGCGTCCCCGGCGACCTCGTAGGCCGGCTCGAGCCGCCCGCAGGCGAGCGCGCGGACGCTTCTCACGGTGAGGGGCGGCAGGAGGTCCCACTGCATCCCGGCAGCCAGCGACATGGACTGGCGACGACGACGTAGATGGAACAGGTCCGTCGTGCGAGCGAAGCTGCGCACCAGGAGGCCGGCGAAGCGGCCCAGCCGGACGCAGTCGGCGAGCACCTCCTCCGTCGCTTCTGCGACGGTCAGGGCGACGACACCGGTCCGCTCCCCCCGCTCGACGAGTGGCACCCACACCCGGACCGAGTCGTCGCGCTGCGTCGTGACCGGTTCGCCCGTCCGAAATGCCCGGCCGGCCATCGTGGTCGCCACGTCGACGCTCGCGATGCCCTCCTCGTCACGGCTAGGGGGCGTCGCCGGTCGCAGGCTCACCGCCTGGAAGTCGGAAACGTAGACGCGCAGGTCGCGGGCGCGGAGCGGCTCGGCGGCGACAGCGAGCACGTCGAGCAGCTCGGCGGCGGAGAAGTCCGGCAGGGAGTCGAGCGCTGCAGCGTAGTCAGGGGAACTCACACCCGCAGTCTGCTTCTCGTCTGCGGGAATCGCCATCCGCTTCAGGAGCCGGCTTGCCGGACACCGTCCAAGACGCCCAGTGCGGTCGATGCCAGGAGCTGGGCGGGCTACGGCCCGGGCACCGCCCCGCGCTCGTTCACCGTCGAGCAACCCGAGGTCAGAGTCCCGTTGTCCGCTTCAAAATTCAGCTGTTTGCCCGGGCGGCGCAGCCAGTGTTACTCACCGGCTGCGCCGCCGCCGATCACCGTTCGATGTACGACCAAACCCCGCCCTTGTCCTCGACGAGCAAGCGTTGTGTGTTGTCCCCGGTCGGACTGTCTTCACCGGCCTGGAAGCACAGCGACGACGACGCGCAAGCTCCCGCGTAGAGCTCTCCGAAGCTCGAGGAGAGGAACTTCGTGCGCCACGTCGTTCCGTTCAGCTCCATAGCCATCGCCACCTCGTCGCCTGCACCGCTGGAGTAGGCCCAGCCGCCGGCATAGCACGACGTGACCGAGCTGCAGTTGATGCCGTACAGCCCCGAGCTCTCCATCCCGCTCGGCGCTGGGAGGACCCGGGTCGTCCACGTGCTGCCCTTCAACACATCGACGACGGCTTCCCACTTGCTGACGTACGCCTCGCCGTCCGCGATGCAGCTCGTCGAGGAGAAGCACTGCAAACCCGATAGCTCCGTGTCCTCCGAACCGCCGAGTGGGAACGACTTCTCGGTGACGGCCCATGTGCCGCCGTTCCAGGTCTCGATGGCTGAATATTCGCCGTTCTCGTGGTAATACTCGACCAGCGAGTCACAGTGCTTCTTCGACGTGCAACTCACGGCATAGGGGTAGGTGTCGTCGTCGTAGAGCTGGAACATGGGACTCGCCGAGATGGTCGAGCCGTTCAGTGTCCCAGCGATCGGCGAGTCCTCGGAGGAACCGACGAGGAGGCACGAGGTCGAGCTCCAACACGATGCCGCCCACCAGTATGCGTAGTAAGCGACCAGACCCGACGGCTTCTCTGTGAGCACCCGGAAGGACTTCTGGTTGAACTCGAGCGCGAGAGGGCCTTCGTCGTAGTACTCGAACTCGGAGCCTCCTGTGAGGAGACAGAAGCTGGTCGACGTGCAGGTGATCCCACCCAGCCACGCTCCGTAGAGGCCAACCGGAGCGACAAGAGACGTCCACCCTTTGCCGTGCCAGACCTCGACGAGGGGTAGATAGAGATCCCCGGTGTAGATTTCGCCGTCAGCCACGCAGTACGTGTGCGACGAGCAGACGATTGCCTCGAAGTAGGCATACGGCGTGAACTGCTTCGGGAAGTTCGACACCTCGAAGCCGTGCGAGGTGAGAGATTCAACGACGGGGAGATCGGTGAACAACGTGCTCTGGGCATCGTAGTCGCCACCCACGACGCACTTGGTGGCCGACATGCACGCCACGGTGTCGAGGTCGGTGTATGACAGCGGTGCCGGCGCCTGCACGCGGTCGGTCACCCACTTACTGCCGTTCCACGTCTCGGCGAATCCGGAGGCATAAGCGTCGTTGTTCGCGCCGTAGCCGGCGGCGACACAGTCACTCGGTGTGCAGGAGACACCCCAGAGCTCCTCGTAGGCTGTAAACGAGTCATTCGACCCGGCCTGGGTCACCGTGAGCCCAGGAGACAGGCGAATGTTCTCAGTGAGGGGGATCTCAACCTCTTCGCCGTACTGGTAGCCAACGGCGAGACAGGACGCGGCCGACCGGCAGGAGACGGCGGTGAGCACGTTCTCGTCAACACCTGGCGAGGGAAAGCCGGAAAGATTGGTCCAACTCCCGTCGTATTCGGTGATGTACGCGTCGTCCTCGTCCTCGTAGCTGCCGACGGCGAAGCACTCGGTCAAAGTCGGGCATGACACTCCGTTGAGGTACGCCGTCCCACCCGGCGAGGACACGCTCTGGAGGCTGTAGCCGGAGCCACCGGTGAACTCGATGGCCAGCGGAGAGTCGTTCACGCGACCGACTGCCATGCAAAACGTGGCCGAGAAGCACGAGACGGCCTCCACATCGGCATCCTCGGCGCCGACAGCGGCGCTGTACAGCTTCCAGGAACTGCCGGTCCACCGCTCGAAGGGGATCTTGTCGCTGTCGGACAAGATCGTGGCGTAGCCGGATGCAAGGCACTCGTGAGCGCTGAAGCAAGAAACTGCCGTGAGGTACTGCTCGTCGACGTCGCCGTTCTGGCTGAACTGCTTCCCTGAGGCGGAGCTCCACGAACTGCCGTTCCACTTCGCCGCGTAGCTCTCGTCGGTGCCGTAGAAGTACGTCTCACCGACGGCGAGGCAGCCCGTGGTCGACCAACAGCTGATGGAATAGATGTTGGTGTAGGTCTGCGGCGTCCTCGCCGTCGCCAGGCCCGACGCTCCCTGCAGCGATGCGTCGTGACGTCCGATACGCGCCCGCTCGTCGGCGAGCAGGGTCTTCTCGCCCGCGATCTTGGAAGGTGACAACCCTGCCAACTGAGAGAGGGCTGGTGGGCGCTGTGCGCCCGGCCCGTGCCCACGCGATGCCGAGGGATCGTAGTGAACGCCGTGCGGCAGCGGTGGCACGAAGCCGGCGGGCGGACGGGTGGAGTGGTCGGCGGTGGGATGCGACGCGATCGCCGCCCCAGCTCGAACCGCCGTGTGATGGTTCACCGATGCGCTGGCGGTGCCCCCTGCCAAAGCGGCGAGAGTGCTCCCGAGCCCGAGCGGCACGGCCACCCACGTCGCAAGAACGCGGACGGTCCGACTGGTGCGCTTCCGTGGTGTCATGGCAAGCACAGTACGCGCCTGCCGCGGCAATTGAGGGGATTGTGGCTCTCACAAGGCCGCCCGCGAGATCCTGAAGCCCGACTACGGCGCGAAGCGCTCGCCGATGTCGAAGACTTGCCCGACGACGGCGCGTTCCCTGCGAAAGGCCAAGGCTTGCTCGGGGTTGTCGCTGTCGATCTCGCGGCCCAAGCGATGGCCGTCGAAGATGCAATCGGCGATGAGCCGCGGCGCCACGCAGTCGCCGATGGCGTAGAACGCCTCCACTCCCCGCGCCCGGATTGCCTCCCGGCTGGAACGGAGCGCACGAAGGATGGCGTCCTCGGAGCGCCGAGCTGTGAGCAGAACCACCCGGTCGGCGTCGATCGTGTCGTCTCCGAGGGGCGAGCGGAGGCGGCAGCTGCCCTCGCCGATCTCGATCAACTCGGTCTCCGTGCGCAGGACTGCCTTAGCGTCTGTCAACTGTCGTCGGGTCGGGAGGCCCTCGAACGTCACGTCAAGGAAGGGCGCAACGGTCGGCCAGGGAGACACGAGGTGGACGCTGGCACCCCGTCCGAGGAGCACCTGAGTGATGCCGACGCCCGCGAAATACCCCTCGCAGTCGTACACGAGGACGTCATCGCGTGCTCCCCAGCCCTCGTCGGCGAGCACCTCCTCCGGGGCCGCGACGAAGGAGCGTTCGAAGCCCGGCACCGGCTGATGCGTGACCGGCGAGACGCCGTCGGTACGCCAACGGGCACCGGTGGCGAGGACGACGATCTCCGCTCCGTAGTCGACCACCTCCTCGACGCTCAACGCAGAGCCCGTGTGGATCTCGACCGTCTTGTACCTGGCGAGTTGAGCCTGCCGCCAACTGACGATGCGGCCCCACTCGGAGAGCCCCGGGAGGGCGGACGCCAGTCGGGCGCACCCACCAAGCCACTCCTCCTTCTCGACGAGGTGCACCTGCTCGAAACCCCGCCGTGCGAGAACGAGCGCGCACTCCATTCCGGCTGGGCCGCCGCCGACGACGAGCACACCCTTGTCGGCGTTGCGCGCCCTCGCGAAGCGCTCAGGGTGCCAGCCTCGCCTGAACTCCTCGCCCGCCGTGGCGTTCTGCGTGCAGGAGATGTGTCCCTCGGTGAGGATGCGGCTCAGGCAGACGTTGCAGCCGATGCACTCGCGGATGTCGTGGTACCTGCCCTCCTCGATCTTCCGCGGCAGAAACGGATCGGCGATCGCCGGCCTTGCCGCTCCGATGAGATCGAAGCACCCGCTCCCGATGACCTCTGCCATGAGATCCGGATCGGTGTACCGCCCGACGCCGACGATCGGCTTCGCCGTCGCTTCCCGTACCCGGTCCGTCCATTGTCGCTGCCAGCCCGAGCGCTGCAGGCGCGACGGCGCCATGTCGTGCCAATTCTCGCTGTTGTTGGCGACGTTGACATCCCAGAGATCGACGAGCTCGTCGGCCGATCGCACGAACTCGAGCGCCTCGTCGACGGCGACGCCAGCCGGTCCGCGGGCCTCGACCGCTATTCGTACGGCGATAGCGCACCGCTCGCCGATGGCGGCGCGTACGAGGCGGAGGGTGTCGAGCCAGAAACGGGCCCTGTTCTCGAGCGCGCCCCCGTAGGCATCGTCACGACGGTTGTAGAAGGGCGAAAGGAACTGCATGGGCAGGTAGCCGTGCGAGCCGTAGACGTACACGATGTCGACGCCCGCCCGCATCGCGCGCCCAGCGGCCTCGACGTAGCGGGCTTGGAGCTGCTCGATCGCCGAGACGGAAAGCTCCGTCGGGTAACGAAGGGGATTGGCCTCAGAAGGAAGCTGCGAGGGCGCCCCGGCGACCAGGCGGCTGTTGCCCTCGGAGTGCGGTCCCGAGTAGAAGAGCTCCAGGCCGACGAGGCAGTCGAAAGCGTGGACCTCGGCACACAGGTTGGCGAGGTTGGTGACGTCGTCGTCGTCCCACAGCCGGCCGAGCGGCGGGATCACCCGGTCGGACTCAGGGTGGATCGACGTGATTCCTTCGCAGACGGCCGCCCAACCGCCGTCGGCGCGCACGGCTCGAAAGCGCGACTGCGAGCCGGGCCGGTCTGTCCCGAAGCCGTTCGTATGCGGTACCTGGTAGAAGCGGTTCTTGAGGATCTTGGGCCCGATCGTCACCGGCTCGAACAAGATGTCGTGTTGCGGCTTGCGCCCGGCCATCCTTGAACCCTCCGCGCTCTCCGTCGTTTCACAGGAGCGTATGCGAGCGACCGGGTCATGACCTCGCCTTCTGACCGACGGGTTGAGAAAGGCGCCACGCCGGGCACCCATTCGTGTCGGTAGTTAGTCCTCGTTTCGATGACTAACTCCTTACACGAAACCCGACACTCTCGCCGGCGATGGGGGTTATCAGAATCTGCGGGAACAGACTGCCGGGGCCGACCAACAACGCCATCCTGGGACCGAGACCGCAGGGCGCGAGAGCAAGATGCGGCGAGGAAGAAGAAGAAGCCGCCGCAGCGCTCGCCCGAAGAGTCAGAGCCGGGCGGGCTCGATCTCCGCCAGCGCCTCCATCGCCGGCCCGAAGGTCGACTCCAGCCAGCCTGCTGGATCGATGCCCACCGGCCCGGTGACACAGGTCGAGACGCCGACGCGGGCGAGGGCCTCGGCGCCGCGCACGACATCGTCGACCCCTGCGCCCGGTGGCAGCTCGCGGTACATCGCCGTCAGTTCGATCTCGTTCGGATCGCGTCCCACCTCGCCGCAATGGCGGCGCAGCACGTCAACCTTGTGGGCGATCTCCTCGGGGCCGCCGAAGATGTTGCAGGCGTCGGCGTACTGCGCCACGAGGCGCAGCGTCTTTCGCTCGCCACTTCCTCCGACGAGGATGCGCGGACGGGGGCGGCTGAGCGGGCGAGGCCGGCACAGCGTCTCGGCCAGCCGGTAGTGCGTCCCCTCGTAGGGGCCGTCATCGTCGCTCCACATCTGCAAGCAGATTTGAAGCGTCTCTTCGAGCCGCTCGAAACGCTCGGCGAGCGGCGGGAACGGGACGCCGAGGCCGAGGTGCTCCCGTTCGTACCAGGCGGCCCCGATGCCCAGCTCGGCCCGACCACCGGAGAGCACGTCGAGCGTTGTGACGGTCTTGGCCAGCACGCCAGGATGGCGGTACGTCACGCCCGTGACGAGCAGACGCAGCCGGAGCCGTTCCGTTCGCCCGGCGACGAAGCCGAGCGCCGTGTACCCCTCGAGCATCGGGTCCTCGGCGGGCGCCATCCGGTCCATCTGGAAGTAGTGGTCCATGAACGACAGGGTGCGTACGCCGAGGGCCTCTGCACGCTGGGCGAGGTCGGCGACGCCGGGACCGATGGCACTGGGACCGCCCGCCCAGTCGAAACGGTAGACGTGGAGATCGAGGTTCACCGTGCCCGGTCTAGCCGCGCCGGCAGCCCGACCGACCGACGCCGGCGTCACTCGAGCACGAAGAGGGTTGCCGGCGGGCGTTCGCGCGCCTGCGCCAGCCGAACACTGCCCCGCAGCTCATGTTCACGGCCACCCCGGTCACCGCGGCGGCGTCGGACGCCAAGTAGACGGCCGTCCCGGCCAGCTCGGTCAGCCGGGGCAGCCGGGCACGAATTCAGCGCTGCATCACCGCGGCGTGAGCACGGCCACCCGGGCGCCGGCGGCCCAGGCCAGGTGCAGGTCCTCCGGACGCGGGTGGCCGTGCTGATCGATCCCGATGCGGTTGAACTTGGCGAACTGGTGGTTGTCGGCGGCCATCCGTGCCAGGTAGTCGACGACGCCGGCCTCGTCGGTCAGGACCCGAACGTCTGCCGATCGCAGCGTTCCGGCAAGACGGACTTGCACACGTTCACCCGTGCGAAGGTTGCGTGCCCAGGCGAACTGACTGCCGACGAGGAGGGCACCGTCGTGCCGGGTGTAGGCGACAGGAACGGCGTACCGTCGCCCGGATTTGCGGCCCACCACGTAGACCGTGATGAGACGCTTGCCCACCACCCGCGACAGCAACGGTGCGCGGAGCAGTCCCCGCATCAGCACGTTCACGAGCCGTTGCAGCGGCAACGTTCGAGCTGTCGGTGTCGGCTCGCCCACCTGTGAGGGGTCGAGCCGCGCCGCCGGCCGCGCTCGCTGCTCGCTCACTTCCAGGAACCGACGGGCTGACGGATCGTGACGTTGACGCGGTTGAAGACGTTCGCCAGCGCGATCCAGAGCAGAAGGGACGCCAGCTCGGTCTCGTCGAAGTGGCGAGCCACCTCGTTCCAGACATCGTCCGGCACGGGGTCGGGGCGGTCGGCGAGGCGAGTGACGCACTCGGCGAGCGCCAGGGCCGCCCGCTCGGCGTCGCTGAAGTGCGGAGACTCGCGCCAGGCCGAGACGGCGAAGCGGCGCCGCGCCTCGTCCTCGTCGGCGTCCTTCAGGCTCTTCCAGTCGAGGTCGACGCAGAAGCTGCAACCGTTGATCTGGCTCACCCGCAGGTGGACGAGGGCGAGCGTCTTCTCGTCGGCGCCACCGTTCCTCGTCGCGGCGATGAGTGCCTGGAAGGCCTCCATGGTCTCGGGCAGCACCTGAGCCGGGTTTCTCATGCGCTGGGCTGGGATCGTCGCGGTGGTGGTCATGGCGTCGCCTTCTCTCCGTGGGGTCGGATCGGTCACACCGGCACGATGGCGCCGGTCAACTAGATAGACCGACGAGCGCGGAGGAATGTGACGATGGATGAGAGCATGTGGCTCGCCTCGACGTTCGAGCAGCACCGAGGGCGGCTCACCGCCGTCGCCTCCCGGATGCTCGGCTCAAAGACCGAGGCCGATGACGCCGTGCAGGAGGCGTGGATCCGCTTCAGCCGCTCGGACACGAGCGACGTGGAGAACTTGGGTGCTTGGCTCACGACGGTCGTGTCACGCCTCTGCCTCAACATGCTGCAGGCTCGCCGCACACGACCGAGTGAATCCCTCGACCTCGAGGTCGCCGACACGGCCCCCGACGAGACGGAGCCCGATCCCGAGAGCGAGGTGCTGCTCGCCGACTCCGTCGGTCTGGCGCTCTGGATCGTGCTCGACAGCCTCACCCCGACCGAGCGAGTCGCCTTCGTGCTGCACGACATGTTCGCCGTCCCGTTCGAGGAGATCGCGCCGATCGTCGGACGCAACGCCAGTGCGACGCGCCAGCTGGCGAGCCGAGCGCGACGGCGAGTGCAGCACACCGACGTCGAGCACGAACCGGACCGGCTCCGACAGTCGCGCCTCGTTGACGCCTTCCTGGCGGCAGCGAGACGGGGCGACTTCGCGGCGCTCGTCGATCTGCTCGACCCTGATGCCGTGCTGCGCTGCGACGCCGCCGCCGTGGCGTGGGGCGCTCCGGAAGAGGCGCGGGGCGCCGAGGCTGTCGCTGCTCTGGCGAGGCGAGCGCGCGGGGTGCGACCCGCCCTCATCGACGGTGCACCGGCAGCCGTGGGGCAGAGCGGGGGTGAGGTGCGCGTCGCACTGCTGTTCACCTTCGCCGCCGACCGGATCGCCGCCATCGAGGCCGTGGCGGAACCGGAGCGCCTCGCCACGCTCGATCTCGTCATGGGGACGCCCGAACCCGGCTAATGGGCGCGTCTCGCCGTGCGGTCAGCAGCCATCCGTTGACACCGGACCGATGAGCATCAAAGTGGAGCGAGGCGGGTCTTGAGCAGGCAGAACTCGTTGCCTTCAGGGTCGGCCAGGACATGCCACGACTCCTGCCCCGTCTGTCCGATGTCAGCCGGGCGAGCCCCGAGCTCGAGCAGGCGTTCGAGCTCGGCGCCCTGCTCCCGGTCGGTGGCGTTGACGTCGATGTGCAGCCGGGATTTCCCCGTCTCCGGCTCGTCCCTGCGACTGAGGACGATCGTCGGCTGCGGACCGCCGAACCCTTCGTGCGGTCCGATCTCCACCCAGCCGTCCCCGCCGTCGAGCACGACGAAGTCCAGGACCTCGCGCCAGAACTGCGCCAGCAGCTCCGGGTCGCGGCAACCGAGCACGACCTCACTGATACGACATGCCATGGACGGAACCTACCCTCAACCTGGCAGCTGCCGGGGAGGCCACACTCGAACCTCAGGAGATCCAGCAGTACCCCTACCGGCTGCGCGGTGATAGCAAAGGGGACGTGACCTACGCAGAGGGCGCAGGGGGCGCGGCTGACCTCCCCGTTCGCAGAGAAGACCATGACTTCGACCAGTCGTACGCGGGCACGCCTCCGTGGGACATCGGCCGGTCCCAGGCGGCGTTCCTCCGCCTGGCCGAAGCGGGCGCCCTCGTCAACCCGGTGCTGGACGTCGGCTGCGGGACGGGGGAGCACGTCCTGATGGCGTCGGCCCTCGGTCTCGAGGCGACCGGGGTCGACACCTCACCGACGGCGATCTCGAGAGCCGAGCGCAAGGCATCGGAGCGCGGTCTCACGGCGAGGTTCCGCATCCACGACGCCCTCGACCTCGGTTCTCTCGGCGAAGAGTTCGGCACCGTCCTCGACTGCGGGCTCTTCCACATCTTCGGCGACGAGTTTCGTCACCGCTTCGCCGAGAGCCTGCGAGCTGTCATGCCGGCCGGAGCCCGGTATCACATGCTCTGCTTCAGCGATCGCCAGCCGGGGGACTGGGGCCCGAGGAGGGTGTCGGCCGGCGAGATTCGCGACACCTTCGCCGATGGATGGCAGGTGGAGTCGATCGAGCCGGCCAGGATCGACGTGACGATCAGCGACGAGGGCGCAGCAGCGTGGCTCGCCGCGATCCGGCGGACGTGATGGCGGAACGTGGTCGCCGGGGTCCAGGCTGAGGGCCGTCACCCGGGGCGGCGATCACACTCCAGGGAACGGCTCCTCCAGCGAAGCGATCACGTAGGTGCCTCCGCCGCTCTTCAGCTCGTCGGTCGAGTAGTGGCCGCTGGCCACGCCGACGGGTACTGCTCCGGCGGCGTGGGCGGCCTCCATGTCGTGAGGGGTGTCTCCCACGACGTAGACCTGGGCGGGCGTCAGCTGGTCGTGCAGCAGAGCCGCCTTGGCGATGGCCGCCGCCGTCAGCTCCGCTCGGTCGGGCGAGTCCGAGCCGTAGCCGCCGAAGATGAAGAACCGGTTGAGGTTGGCCGGCATGAGCTTGGTACGCGCCGCCCCTTCCATGGCACCGGAGACGAGGCCGATGATCACCCCCGCCTCCCCGAGCTGGCGAAGGGTCTCCTCGGCCCCGGGGAGCACCCGGTACTGCTCGGAGGTCCAGATGTCCTCGGCCAGGTGCAGCAGGTACTGGACGTAGAGCTTGCAGAGCTCGTCCTCGCTCGGGTCGCGCTCGAGGACGCCCCGAAACGTCGCACGGGCCACCTGAGGATCGGTCTCGCCCGCCGAGCTGTGGGCGCCGATGTCGGCGGGTATGCCGTAGAGCTTCTGGAAGGCGGCCGTCCAGCTCCGCGCCCCAGACCCGCCGGTGTGCACGAGGGTCTCGTCGATGTCGAACAGCACGACTGCGGGCTTGGTCACCTCGGCGATGCTATGGCCGATGCGTCGTCGTCGCTCGCGCCAGCGCGGGCGAGTGAACGGAAAGAGTTGCCACGTTTCGACCCCTCGATGTAACCGACGTTCAAACGTCACGTTCGTGTCACCCGAGTGTCACTCAAAGTTGGCCCGAGCGCGACTGAATTCCCTTGCGCCGGAGGTAGGAAGGAGCGAGTCGAGTCAGCCTCACGAGTAGTCCCCGAGAAACCAGGGTGCGGGGGTTCGCAGACCCGACGGTGAGCAAGGAGATCTTCTACCAGCCGGACGCCGACAACCCGGACGGGTACCTGCTGCCGTTCCACATCGACACGTTCGACTCGAGCGCGCAAGCGCTGCCCTCGAACAGCCACTCGTGGGGACCGCAGCACGACTCGTGGGCGAACGGCGCCATGAACGGCTTCGTCACCTCCCATCTCGCCGCCGACGGCGTCGCCGGTCAGTACACGATGGCCTACTTCCAGCGGAGTGACATCCCGTTCCACTGGGCACTCGCCGACGCCTTCACGATCTGCGACGGGTACCACTGCTCGATCCTCGGTCCCACGTGGCCGAACCGCCTCTTCCTGATGACCGGGACGGTGGACCCTGGCGGCACGGCGGGCGGGCCTGTCTACTCCAACTCCATCCCGTCGGAGGGGCTCAGCTGGACCACCTACCCCGAGTATCTCACCGACGCCGACGTGTCGTGGAAGGTGTACCAGGAAGAGGACAACTACGGCATGAACGTCCTCGAGTACTTCGACCAGTACCAGAACGCGTCAGCCTCCTCTGCGTTGTTCCAGGACGGGATGCGCATCTACGAGGCTGGCCAATTCGAGTGGGATGCCAGGCACGACCGGCTCCCGACCGTGTCGTGGATCATCCCCACGTCGTTCCAGTCCGAGCACCCGGCCTTTCTTCCTGCTGCGGGCGCCGACTACATCGCCAGCAAGGTGGAGGCGGTCGCCGCCAACCCGTCGCTGTGGGCGAAGACGGTCTTCGTCCTCATCTATGACGAGAACGACGGGCTCTTCGACCACGTCCTCCCGCCGACCGCGCCGGCCGGAACGGCAGACGAGTACATCACCGTCGACGGAACGGCGGCCCCCATCGGTCTCGGTTTCCGCGTGCCCTGCATCGTCGTGTCTCCCTGGACAGTCGGCGGCTACGTCGACCATACGACCTTCGACCACACGTCGGTGATCCGGCTGATCGAGACGGTCACGGGCGTGACCTGCCCGAACATCAGCTCCTGGCGCCGATCCACCTCCGGTGATCTCGCTTCGGTGCTCGGTCCGGCTTCGTCCGAGCACCGCCGCCTCCCGAACACGCAGCGCGAGCTGGCGGCGGCCGAGGCGCAGGTCCGCAACTTCGCCCTGCCACCCATTCCCGGGGCATCCCAGAGCTTTCCCGTGCAACACAAGGGCCATCGGCGAGAACGAACGCCCGCACGAGTCGCCGTTTCGCAGGCGAGGGGGTGACCGACATGACCATTCGCAAGCGCACGATCCTCACGCTCGCCCCCGCAGTCGTCCTGACGGCGGGCCTTGCCACCGGAGCCGCCATCGCGTCCGGCGGGCATGCCGCCTCCCCAGCACCCAGGCACCCCGTCTCGGTGCGCCACGACGTTGCGGCCGGCTCGACCTGCAGCGGACCGGCGGGGGCGGCGTATGTGGCTATCCCTGGCTACCAGGGTTTCGTCGCCGTCGACACTGCCAACTGCGAGGTCATCCAGACCTACAACGTCGACGACCTCCAAGTGCCCGGCGACAGCGGCGACTACAACTACGTCGGATCGGACGAAGGCCTCGCCCTCTCGGGCACGACGCTGTGGTTCGCCGTCACGGGCACGGACAACGTCGCCGCCATCAACACGACCGACCTCGACCCGAGCAACTACAACCCCGCCGAGACCCTGATCCCCGTCGGCTTCATGCCGGAGAACCTCGCCGCCACGCCGGACGGCAACGAGGTGTGGGTGGCCGACTCCGGTCCCCAGACGGGTTCTCGCCTCGGGAACGTCGAGGTGATCTCCACCTCGTCGATCTCGGTCGTCGCCCATCTGCACCCGTGGGGCAATCCGAGCGACCTGGCGTTCTCGCCGGACGGTAGCCAGGCGTACGTCACCACCTCCGCCGGGCTCTTCGTGTACAACGTCGCCACGCTCCGGCGCGTCGCCTTCCTGCCGGGTCTCGGCTCTCCCAACTGGGTCACCGTGGCACCGAGCGGTTCCGACCTCTACGTCACGGAGACCGAGCGAGGGACGTTGGCGACCATCAGCACCGCGACCGATCGGGTGGTGCGGAGCACTCGAGTCGGCGAGGAGCCGTGGCAGGCGGCTGTCTCATCCGACGGGTCCACCGTCTACGTCGTCAACCCTGACTCCGACACGGTCTCGGTCGTCGACGCCGCCACCGGTGCAGTCGAGAACACCATCTCCGTGCCCGGGGCGCCGGCGACACTCGGCCTCACGCCGGACGGGTCGCAGCTGTGGGTGGCAGGCAACGACAGCGGCATCCTCTACGTCGTGGACACCGCCACGGGCGACATCACCGGCGAGAGCAATCTCGGCGGCTACGGCCCGAACTCGGGAGACGGGGAGGCGCCCACGGGCATCGTCCTCACCTCGACGCCGACGGCGGGCGGCTGAAGCGCGGCACCAGCCGGGCGGCGCCTAACCTCTGGCGAGACGCGACCTGGCCAGCAGGCTGGAGTGGTGAGGAGTGTTCATGGTCGGCGAAAAGGTGCAGATCTCCGGCGAGCCCAAGGAGCTCGAGTCGCTGGTCGGCTGAGAGACGACGACGATGCGGGTCTGCTGCCTACAACACATCGCCTGCGAGCCTCCGGGGGTGTTCGAGGACGTGCTCCTCGAGGGCGGAGCGGAGATCATCCGGGTGGAGCTCGACGAAGGGGACCGCCTGCCGGAGTGGCGCTCGGCTGACCTCGTGATCGCCATGGGCGGTCCGATGAGCGTGAACGACGAAGCAGAGAACGTGTGGCTCAAGGACGAGAAGGCGTGGATCGCCGAGGCGGTACGGGCGGGCGTGCCGTTCTTCGGTGTCTGTCTCGGCGTCCAGCTCCTCGCCGCCAGCCTGGGTGCCACCGTGCGCCGTGGGGAGGTGCCGGAGGTGGGCGTCCTTCCCCTCGAGCTGACACCCGCCGCCCGGTCCGATCCGGTGTTCTCCACGCTGCAGCCCGGGATGCCGGTGCTCCAGTGGCATGGCGACACGTTCGAGCTCCCGCCCGGGGCCGTCCACCTCGGTCGGTCCGCGCGCTACGAGCACCAGGCATTCCGATATGGGACCTCGGCGTACGGCGTCCAGTTCCACCTCGAGGTCACGAAGTCGATGTTCGAGGCATGGAGCGAGGTTCCCGCTTACCGTGACTCGCTCACCCGGACGCTCGGTGCCAACGGCGCCGAGACTCTTGCAGAGCAGTTCACAACGGCGCGAGACGAGATGACGACGACGGCGCGCCGGCTCTTCACGAGGTTCTGTGACCAGGTCCTATCGATCGGGCGCAACGAAGGAGTCCGCTGACCGTTTCGAGACGGAACCAGCCATGGTCATCAGACATGTAATGGTCGTGCCGGCGCTCGGGGGACTTGGCAGGATCAGCAGCTGCCCTCACTTGGCGCGCGGACGGTTTTCGACCTTGGAGTTAGCGTGGTCGGCAGCTGGGTGATGCAGCCTTCGTGACCTTCCTGAATGAGGACGCGCATGCCGTGACGAGCACCGGACCCCCACCTGCGTTCCCCGTCACCGTGCAGGCGTGCCTCTTCGACTTGGACGGCGTCCTGACCTCGACCGCCCGACTCCACGCCGAGGCATGGAAGGCGACCTTCGACCCCTTCCTGGCGCACCGACAGAAGGCGCCGGGGGAGAACGACGCCCCCTTCGACATCGCCACGGACTACCGGGAGTATGTCGACGGGCGACTGCGCGAGGACGGCGTGCGCTCGTTCCTCGCCTCCCGGCACATCGCCCTCCCGGAAGGATCGCCCGGCGACCCGCCCGGAGAGGGGTCCGTGCAGGCCCTTGCCGAGGCGAAGAACAAGCGTCTCCTCCGGCTGATCGACGAGCGGGGGGTCAGCGTCTTCCCCGGGTCGGTCGAGCTCGTGCGCGCCGCTCGCGACGCCGATCTCCGCACCGCTGTCGTGTCGGCGAGCGCCAACACGAGGGCCGTCCTCGCCTCGGCCGGCATCACCGACCTGTTCGACGTCATCGTGGACGGGGTCGCCGCCGCCGAGCGCCACCTTGCGGGCAAGCCCTCGCCGGCGACCTACCTCGCCGCCGCCTCCGACCTCGAGATGCCGGCGGGGGAGTGCGCAGTCTTCGAGGACGCCGTCTCCGGCGTGCAAGCCGGCAAGGCCGGAGGCTTCGCCCTCGTCGTCGGCGTGAACCGTGACGACAACCGCCAGGAGCTGCTCGAGAACGGCGCAACGATCGTCGTCGACGACCTCTCGGAGCTCCTGCCCAAGTGATCAGCCAAGCGAACTTCCAAATCGAGCCCTGGTGCCTGCGGGAGACCGCCCTCGACCTCGACCTCCTCGCCCAGAGCGAGTCGCTCTTCGCCCTCTCGAACGGCCACATCGGCTTTCGCGGCAACCTGGACGAGGGGGAGCCGTACGGGACACCCGGGACGTACCTCAACGCCGTGTACGAGCTCCGTCCCCTCCCCTATGGCGAGGCGGGCTACGGCGACCCGGAATCGAGCGAGTCGATCATCAACGTGACGAACGGGAAGATCCTCCGCCTCCTCGTCGACGACGAGCCGTTCGACGTCCGCTACGGGACGGTCCTCGGCCATGAGCGCTGCCTCGACTTCCGCGCCGGCACGCTCACGCGCACCGTGACGTGGCGCTCGCGGGCGGAGGTGACGGTCCGCGTGCGGACCGTTCGCCTCGTCTCGCTCAAGCAGCGAAGCGTGGCGGCGATCCGCTACGAGGTCGAAGCGCTCGACACGCCGGTGCGCGTGGTGCTGCAGTCCGAGCTCGTCGCAAACGAGTTCGTGCCCGAGGTCGAGGGGGATCCCCGTGTGGCGGCGGCGCTCGACCATCCCCTTGCCGCCGAGGAGCACGAAGCAAACGCCCGCCGCTGCCTCCTCGTGCACCGGACCAAGCAGAGCGGGCTCCGTGTGGCGGCGGCGATGGACCACGAGATCGACGGACCCGAGACGACGACGTCGGAGCCCGAGAGCATCGACGACGTCGCCCGGGTCACGTTCACGGCCGAGCTCGACATCCACCAACGTCTGCAGGTGACGAAGTACCTCGCCTACGGGTGGTCCTCCACGCGGTCCCGCCCGGCCCTTCACGATCAGGTCATCGGGGCACTCGTCGGTGCTCGCACGGCCGGCTGGACCGACCTGCTCGGTGAGCAGCGTGCCTGCCTCGACGACTTCTGGAGCGGCGCCGACATCGAGCTCGAAGGAGATCCGGAGGTCGAGCAGGCGGTCCGCTTCGCCCTCTTCCACGTCTTCCAGGCCGCCTATCGAGCAGAGCACCGCGCCATCCCGGCCAAGGGTCTCACCGGGACCGGCTACGACGGCCACGCCTTCTGGGACACCGAGACGTTCGTGCTCCCCGTCCTCACCTACACGCATCCGGCCGCCGTGAAAGACGCGCTGGAGTGGCGACGCTCGACGCTTCGGCAAGCGGAGGAGCGGGCGCATCAGCTGGGCTTCGAGGGTGCAACATTCCCCTGGCGTACGATCTCGGGGCAAGAGTGCTCCAGCTACTGGCCGGCCGGCACGGCCGCCTTCCATGTGAACGCGGACATCGCCGCGGCGGTCGTCCGCTACCTCGACGCAACCCGGGACACGGGGTTCGAGCGAGCGACAGCCTTCGAGCTCCTGGTGGCGACGGCGCGCCTCTGGCGCAGCCTGGGCCACCACGACCCCGAGGGTCGCTTCCGGATCGACGGAGTAACAGGCCCGGACGAGTACTCCGCCATCGCCGACAACAACGTGTACACGAACTTGATGGCGGCGAGGAACCTGCTCGAGGCGGCTCGCCTTGCGTCCAGCCACGCCGATCTGACGGCTCCGCTCGACGTCTCGGCCGAGGAGGCAGCATCGTGGCGGGACGCCGGCGAGAAGATGTTCGTCCCCTACGACGAGCGCCTCGGGGTCCATCCCCAGGCCGACGGCTTCACGGACCACGACTGGTGGGACTTCCAGGCGACGCAGGCCGATCAGTACCCGCTCTTCCTGCATTTCCCGTACTTCGACCTCTATCGCAAACAGGTCGTGAAGCAGCCTGACCTCGTGCTCGCCATGTACCTCTGCGACGACGCCTTCACGCCCGAGGAGAAGCTCCGTAACTTCGCCTACTACGACGCCATCACCGTCCGCGACTCATCGCTGTCGGCGGGCACGCAGGCCATCCTGGCGGCGGAGGTCGGAGCCCTCGATCTCGCCTACGACTACGTGGGGGAGGCGGCGCTCATCGACCTCGACGACCGCGAGAAGAACACTCGCGACGGGCTCCACCTGGCGTCGCTCGCTGGGACATGGATGGCGCTCGTTGCGGGTTTCGGGGGTCTCCGCTTCCGGGAGGGACATCCCGCCTTCAGCCCGCGGCTGCCCGAGGAGGTCACGAAGTTCCGGTTCACGCTCCGCTATCGGGGCCGCCGACTCTCCGTGACGATCCGGCCGGAACACGCCACCTACGAGCTCCTCGAGGGTCGTGCGATCGCCGTCTTCCACCACGGGGATCGGCTCGAACTCCACGATCGTCCGATCGAGGCGGCACTCCCGCCCCTGGGTGCAGTGCCCGAGATCACGCAGGCGCCGGTTCGTGGCCCCCTTCACCGCCAGCGGAGCCGTGCCCAGCAGCCGCCCGAGAACCCCGTCGCCGTCGCGTCACCGAAGGCGAAGAGCGGGGCTGCCCCATGACCGGAGTCCCTCAGCCCCCCGGCTGCGTCGGATCGTCGCGCAAGAGGTGTCCGTAGAGGCGTTCTGCCGCCTCAGGGTCCGAGAAGAAGACGACGACCTCGTCGATGAGGTTCTCGTCGTTGAAGCGCATGAGGATCAGATGTCGCAGCTGCTGCGCGGCGCCGCCGACCTCGGCATGGACGACGAGGAGGACCGCCACGTGGCGGAGCCCGAGCATCCAGTCCTCGAACTTGACGGGGTCGAACCGCCCGTCAGTCTGGGTGACGATCGCCTTCAAGTGCTGTGCCACGGCCTCGCGACCCGAGAACGCACCCGAGAGCGAGTGGTGGCCGAGAACCCGGTAGGCAACGTTGGGAGCGAGCAACCGGAGGGCGTCATCGGACCTCGCCCCGCCGAGACTGGTCACGAAGGAGCGACCGATGTCGATCCATTCCGGGTTGCCGAAGTCATCATCCATCGCTGCTCCTTCGCCCGCAGGGGCGCCCTCGGCCGAATCCGAAGGCGCTGGCAGCCCGAGCCGACCGGACAGGCCGCCGGTCTCTTCGCGGGTAGATCGTACGGGCGGCCGGTCTGTTCCGAAACAGTCTCCCCTCAGGTGCCGGATCGTCGGTGCCGAAGGCATGGAAACCCCGGCCGGTGGGTTGGACGCAGCGGTGCGTGGCCAGGCGGTCGTCACCATAAGGTCTCGGCCGATGGCCAGGCTCCCCCGGTCGCTGCGCGAGCGCGATTTCGTGCTCCTCTGGAGCGGTCAGACCACGTCGCTCGTGGGCGACGGTATCTACACGATCGCCCTCGCCCTCGAGACGCTGCGCATCAGCAATCACGCCAGCACCCTGTCGTACGTCATGGCGGCGAGGACGGTGCCGGCCGTCGTGGTCCGCGAGCCCGATCGCTCCGGCCTGTTCGGACGGCAGGCCGGCGCAACGGCTGCGACTCCGTCTCCGCCCGCTAGGCGATCGGGAGACAGCGATTCGTCACGGGAGGCTGAAGGGGACTCGAGCGTCACGAAGAGGCGGTGAACCCTGGCCCCGGCCGCCGGCTTCGTCCCGTCCCGGGACGCCCGGCCCATCGGCGCGACGAGGCGAGGCAGTTCGATGTCGGCCGTCCTGGGTACGTAGACGGCATGTCGAACGCGGACACCCACGCTCCGGGCTCGCCGGACTACGGCCGCCGAGAGAGCCGCGCCCATCAGCTCGATCGGAACTGGGCCGAGCTCGTCCAAGAGCTCCGCGTCATCGGGACCGGAATCCAGATTCTGTTCGCCTTCCTCTTGAGCATTGCGTTCCAGGCCCGATTCGGGCAGACGACCACCTTCGAGAAGGACGTCTACCTGGGGACCATGCTGAGCGCGACCATGGCGGCCGGACTGTTCATCGCCCCGGTCGCGCTGCACCGGTTCCTGTTCCGGTTCAGGGTCAAAGACGAGGTCGTCGCACTGACGAATCGCCTCGCCATCGGCGGCCTCGTCGCCCTCTCGACCGCCATGGTGGGCGCCGTTCTCCTCGTCAGCGATTGGGTCGCCGGTACGGCATTCGGGTGGGTGGCGGGGGCGGCAACGGCGCTCCTCCTCGGAGGTGGTTGGTTCGCCGTGCCGGCGGTCTTGCGACACGACGCACGGTCAGGACTCTCCGTTGAGGCGTTGGACGACGACGAGGAGCGAGCCGACGACGCCGGAGCGAAGTCACCTTACGTGAAGAGCGAGGGTTGACCGGCGTACGGATGTCACCGCAGGCAACCGCAGAATCGGTGAGTCGCGCTCAGCGGCGAGCCAGACGACGGCCGCTCTCGGTGTTGATCGGCGTGTAGTTCAGTTCGAAGTGGTGGTACAGCGTTGACTCGTCGGCCTGCGAGAGCTCCTCGCCATGCAGCTCGATGTCCGGCGCAGATCGAACCGCCTCCTTCGTGATCGGGACCTGGAGCCCATCCGGACCGACCTGTACCCCGCCCAGCGGCACGAACGTGAGGTGTCGGCCGATGACACCCTCCTTCACCGTGGCGAACTGGGGCACGTCGGTCTCGACGTCGACATAGACATCCTGCAGCTTGCCGATCTTTTCCCCCTTGCGATCGACCAGCATCGTGCCGTGCCAGTCGGTCACGTTCCATTGGGCCTGCCCCTGCGCGTCGGTCATGCCAGGCTCCTCTTCTCCAGGATGTCCACGCATCAAGCGTACTCTAGTTCCCCAAAACTAGCAAATCTTTTCCAGAAAAGCTAAACTGGGCGATGATGCAAACCTGGGGCTTCCTCACCAAGCACGCCCAGGTCCTCATGTGCATCGCCCACGACCCGGGAGTGCGACTTCGCGACATCGCCACGATCGTCGGAATCACCGAGCGCAGCGCCTACGGCATCGTGAGCGACCTCACATCGGCCGGCTACGTGGTCAAGACGAGGGACGGTCGTCGCAACCGGTACGAGATCCAGGCCCATCTACCGCTGAGAGACGTCATCGCTCGTGATCACACGATCGGGGAGGTGCTCGCAACCTTGGCCGGCAGCGCCGCCGTTGGCCGGAGCGGAGCAGACCGGCCATGACGAGATGCGTGCCACAACCGAGCCGCCTGATCGCCTCGGGAACGACCGACTCCAGACGGCCCGTCGCAGTCAGGGCGTCTCATCGCCCGGTGGCGCCTCTCGTGGGGTATAGGGTCATGGCAGCACGACAAGAGCCCTACGTGCTGGGCCGGCCTCGCCCGGCTCGGGGAAGCGATGCTCCAGACCCTGGTACCGCGACGGTCACGACGACTGTTCCAGGAGGGTGCCATGGTCGCGGTCGGATCCGCGTTCCTCACCGTTACTGAGTGCGGGACGCCAGCCGGTCCAGGGGTTGGTGGCTCGGTCGTGTGGCTCCGGGGAGAGCACGACAGCTTCACCATGGCTGCGGTGTCAGACACCATCGCTCGGGCGATCGCCCTCGACGGGCCTGCAATCGTCATTGACGTGAGCGAGGTGGAGTTCATGAGCACAGCGATCGTCGGCGTCATCGTGAGAGCGAGCACGAGGCTTCGACGGCAATCGCGAGCGCTCACGCTGCGAGCACCGTCCAGCTGCGTCCTGCGGGCCTTCGACTCGTGCGGCTGTGCCGATCTTCTCGATGCCAACCTGGTGCCTGCTCTTCGTCGGATCGATCATCCCTCCCCATCCGGCGGCGCCGTCGAGCAGGCGAGGTCCCGTCTCGTGGTTGACCGGGAGGGTTTTTCGGCGGTGAACGGTGGCGAGCTCGCGGAGGCGCGGGTGGAACGGGGCTGATCCCGCAGAAGCCGCCTCGGGGAAGGGAAGCTGAGTGTCGGGCGGCCCTCGACGTGAACGGATCCTCCGCCAGCTCGTCGGGATCGGGGCTCCCGCCCCCGAGACGAAACGGCTCTGTGAGGTCTGTGCCGACATCACGGAGATGAGCGGGGCAGGAATCTCGCTCATGTCCGACGACCTGCCCCGGGGCTCGCTGTGCACGAGCAACACCGTGAGCGCCCTCATCGAGCAGTTGCAGTTCGGTCTCGGCGAAGGCCCCTGTGTGGACGCCTACAGACAAGACCGGCCGGTGCTCGAGCCCGACCTCGCTCACCCGAGCACTCCACGGTGGTTCGCCTTCGCCCCGCCGGCCATCGAGGCAGGCGTTCTCGCCGTCTTTGGCTTCCCCCTCCAGGTGGGAGCGGTTCGCCTCGGGGCTCTCAACCTCTACCGCGACCGGCCGGGACCGCTCCGCGACGAGCAGCACGCCGACGCCCTCGTCATGTCCGACGTCGCCGCCCAAGCGATCATCGTGCTGCAGGCCAACGCCCCGTCGGGCAAGCTGGCGGCCGCGCTGGAGCAGGGAGCCGACTTCCAGTACGTGGTGCACCAGGCCTCGGGGATGGTCGCCGTCCAGCTTGACGTCAGCGTCGCCCAAGCGCTCGTCCGGCTGAGGGCGTACGCCTTCGGCAATGACCGTTCGCTCGCCGAGGTGGCCGACGCCATCGTGGGACGCAGGCTCCGCTTCGACGACGTCAGTGGCGAGAAGGATCCCCGCCCATGAGCAACTGCCGCGTCGAGGCCCCTCTCAACTTCGGCGCGCAACCGTCGTACAATGCCTTCGCGCTCGGCCTCCCCGGAACACAGCCACGACGATGGCTGAGGCCGCAGTGAGTGGAGATGCGATGTCCAGAGAAGCGCTCCTCGCCAGGACTCTCGTCGAGCTGGCCGACACCCTCGTCGCCGACTTCGACGTCGTGGAGTTGCTGACACGGCTTGCCGACCGATGCGTCGACGTGCTCGACGTCGGAGCGGCCGGACTCATGGTTGCAGCGCCCGATGGAGCGCTACGGGTGATGGCCTCCTCGTCGGAGACGATGCGCCTCTTGGAGCTGTTCGAGCTGCAGTCCCAGGAAGGCCCCTGCCTCGATTGTTTCGTCACCGGGCAAGCGGTGGTCAACCAGGACCTCGCCGCTGTCGACGGCCGCTGGCCCCGATTCGCCCCCGAGGCCATCGCTGCCGGCTTTCATTCCGTTCACGCCCTGCCGATGCGACTTCGCGGCACCGTCATCGGCGCGCTCAATCTGTTCCACGTTGAACCGGGCGAGATGAGACCGGCCGATGTCGAGGCGGCCCAGGCTCTCGCCGATGTAGCCACCATCGCCATCCTTCAGCACCGGGCAACCCTGGAGGCCCAGGTCGTCAACGAGCAACTCCAGCAGGCTCTCAACAGCCGCATCGTCATCGAGCAAGCCAAGGGAATGGTCGCCGAGCGGGCCGGTCTCGACATGGAACAGGCGTTCCTCCTATTGCGCCACCACGCCCGCAACCGCAACCTTCGTCTCGTCGACGTTGCCCGTGCGGTGATCGATGGCTCGCTTTCAGCCTCCGCGCTCGATCCGTCCCATCGGGCGAAGCCGTCGTAACTCCTGCCGGAGGGCGCGACCGGCCCAACAGGACCGAGCGCAGCCCGCAGAAGGCGAACCGTCACAGATCACCGGGAGTTGTCGAGCCACTCCACCCTGCCTGCGAGTGAGCGGCGACCAGCGCCGCCGCTCACCCCGAGGGCGGCTGACTAGAGGGGTCGAACGTTGAGCGCTTCGGGGCCCTTTCGCCCGGCGCCGACGTCGAACTCGACCTGCTGGCCGACGTCGAGGGTCTTGAAGCCCTGGCTCATGATGTTCGAGTGATGGACGAAGACATCGTCGCCGCCCTCTGAGGGCGAGATGAAGCCGTAGCCCTTCTCGGTGTTGAAGAACTTGACCGTTCCGGTTGCCATTGTCTCTCTGTCTTCCTTATTCTTGCTGCCTGTCGCCGAGGCGGGCTTCAGGCGGCGATCCTGTCTTCTGGCCAGGCGCTTCTCGCACAGCCAGACGTCACGGCAATGCCTCCCGAAGTCGCTTCACTGCGAGAATGCGGCGCTCCACCTTCTGGTCGTCTCCGGCGTCACGTTGGCGGATGCGGGTCTCGAGCTCGTCGAGTCGAATCGACTCACGCATCACGAGCTGGCGACGCTCCTCGCCCTCGCGCCGGGTGACAGCCCGGACGAAGGCCCCGTGGGCGTCGACGGCCCGTCGCAGGCCGAGGGAGCGGGCGACGGCCGAGTAGGAAGCTCCCGTCTCACGGAGGCGGAGGACTTGCTCGTCGACGTCGCCCGATGGCCGGCGGGGCTGTCTCGGCCGATCGGCCGGCTCCGGTCGTCCGCGGGGACGCTCGTTGGAGGCGTGCCTAGGCATGTCGGCTCCCGATCGCTTGAGGGGGGTGGAGAACCGCTGTCAACGGATCTGCTCGAGCTGGGCCCTGATGAGCTCCCGACGCTCTTCGAATTGCTGCAGGGACACCTCGTCCGATTCGAGCGCACGGTGCAGTGCCGCCAGCGCCTCGATGAGCTCCGCCTCGGTCGCCCCGGGCGTGGTGACGCTCTGCTCGCCGCTCTCGGCGTGGCGGGACTCCCGGCGCTCGACTTTGTTGCGCGCCCGCGTCAGCTTCTGCTGCTCGCGCTGCCGCTTGCCGGCAGTCGTCTTGGATCGGGCCACGCTTACGCGGCTCCCCGGTCCTCGGCGGCCACGTCATGGGCCTCCTGGCCACGGCGGCCGGGACCGACGAGGAAGGACACGGCGTCGCCCTTCCGGAGTGCGGGACGTCTCGCACCGGCTGCCCTCACCCGCGAGTGGTGCACGAAGATGTCGGCTCCGCCCGGGCCGGAGAGGAACCCGTAGCCCCGCGCTGTGTCGAAGAACTTCACGTTCCCGCTGAGACGGTCGTCGCCGGTGCGCTTCGTCGCAGTTGGCGGCCGCGGCGAGCGGCGAGCCTGCGGGAGTCGCCGCTCCGGTTCTGGTGGCGGCGTCGCAGCCGCCGCCCACCCGGCCTCGAAGGGCGAGGTGAACTCGGCCGGGAAGCCGAGGGAGCGCTGCAGCTGCCGGACATCCTGCCGCAGGTCCTCGGGGACGAGCGAGACGACGACGCCGGGGCGCCCCGAGCGGCCCGTGCGGCCTGACCGGTGCACGTAGCCGTTGGCCTCGCTGGGCGGATCGAAGTGGACGACGCAGGGAACGTCGTCGATGTGGATGCCGCGGGCGACGACATCGGTGGCGACGAGTGCCGGGAGCCGGCCGGCTGCGAAAGCCGCCAGGGCGCGGGCCCGTTGCTCCTGACTGCGGTCACCGTGCATGGGGACTGCGTCGACGCCTTCGGCACGCAATTGGCGCGCCACCCGATCGGCTGCTCGCTTCGTCCGGCAGAAGATGAACCCCTGTCCTTGCTGAGCGATGATCCGGGCGGTGACGGCGATGCGATCCGGTCGGGGGACCTTCCAGAACAGGTGCGTGACGTCAGCTTCGTCGTCGGCACCGACGTCGCAGCGAAGGGGGTCGTGCAGGTACTGCCGCACGAGCGACTCCACCTCTGATCCGAGCGTTGCCGAGTACAGGAGCACTTGTCGCCGGGTCGCCGTGCGGTCGAGCAGGCGCCGTACCGGCTGCAGGAAACCCATGTCGACCATACGGTCCGCCTCGTCGATGACGACGACGTCCACGTCGTCGAGGCGTACGTCACCTCGTTCGAGGAGATCCTCCAGCCGCCCTGGGCAGGCGACGACGATGTCGACACCGCGCCGCAAGGCGCGCCGTTGCGTCTCGTAACCCTTGCCGCCATAGAGGGCGACCACACGCTGCGGGTCGACGAGGAGGGGGGCGATCACGTTTGCCACCTGGTCGGCGAGCTCGCGGGTGGGGACCAGCACGAGGGCGCCCGGGCGGCGAGGACCGCCGCTGTGCGCACCCTCGACGACCGGAATCCCGAAAGCGAGCGTCTTGCCGCAGCCTGTCGGTGCCCTGCCACAGATGTCGCGACCAGCCAGCGCGGCCGGGATCGTCTCGGCCTGTATGGGAAGTGGGCTGGAGATTCCGAGCGAACCCAGGCGGCGCGCCACGCGGGCACCGACCCCAAGTTCCGGGAATGAAAGCAAATCAACGCTCCGTTCGAGAAGTGGCCTACCCGGTGAACGAACTCGAACGGGCCATGCTGACGACAGCCAGCGCTCTTGAGGATACCAGACCGGCCCCCGCGGCCGACCCGGGCCGAGGCCGGGTCGGGGCGTGGCCGGCCGGTTTGGCGCCGACGGGGCGGCGGAGGGCGCTCCTTCAACTGTTCGAGGAGCGAGTAGCATTCGCCGCCAAGTGAGAGCGTTTGGCTCTTGGCTGTCACGGAGACGCCGGGTGCGCTGTCAAAGGGAGAGTATGTGCAGACAGCGACAAGCGGCGTACCTGGTGACTTTCGCGCCCTGGCGGTAAGTGTTCGGGAATCAGGCCTCCTTGACCGCAGGCCGGGCTACTACGTGGTGAAGGTGGTGCTCACCGTCCTCGCCTTCGGCATCGGGTGGGCGGGTCTCTTCCTCGTGGGGAACTCGTGGGCAACCCTCGGCGTGGCGGCCTTCCTCGGCGTCATGTTCACGCAGCTTGGTTTCCTTGGTCATGACGCCGGTCACCAGCAGGTCTACCGCTCGCGTCGAGCCAACCGCCTGCTCGGGCTGACGGTCGGCAACATGCTCATCGGGTTGAGCTTCGGGTGGTGGGTCACCAAGCACAGCGCCCATCACGCCCACCCCAACCAAGTCGGTCGAGACCCCGACATCGCCGCGTCCATGGCGATCTTCAGCGATGAGGCGAGACCGCAGCCATCCGGCGGGACCGATTCGATGACGATGTTCGGTGACGAGGCGAGGCCGCAGTCGTCCGACCGATCAGAGCCGGCGTCCCGGTCCGGACGGTGGCTCTTCTTCCCCGGCATGCTGCTGCGGAGCACGGGTCTGCACCTAGCCGGCATCAGTCGGCTCTTCCGGCGACGCGATCGGGCGGCAGCCCTCGAGAGCGTGCTCATCGTCGTCCACTTCGCCGCCTATCTGACGGCGGTTGTGTGGGTGCTCTCCCCCTTGAAGGCGTTGAGCTTCATCGTCGTCCAGCAGGCTGTCTTCTCGGTGTACCTCGGTTGCAGCTTCGCACCCAACCACAAGGGCATGCCCGTCATCGAAGGCGACAGCGGGATGAGCTTTGCCTGGCGCCAGGTCGTCACCGCCCGCAACGTCACAGCCGGCTGGGGCAAGACCTTCCTCCTCGGCGGCTTGAACTACCAGATCGAGCATCACCTCTTCCCGACGATGCCGCGCCCGAATTTCGGCGCGCGCCCAGGGCCTCGTCCGGCCCTTCTGCATCGAGAGCGGCTTCGGCTATTGCGAAGACAGTCTCCGCGGCTCCTTCAAGCAAGCGATGGGCCTCCCGCTGCCTGCGCCGGCCGGCAGGACGCCGGTGCCGGTGGCCGCGGGACGGAGCTGACGCAGTCCTCCCGGTGGGACGGCGAGGATTAGCCGCTAACCTGTGACGCGCTCGGTGTGCTCGCGCCAGCCGAGTCCGTCTGCCGTCTGCAAACAGTCTCTCGGCACACACAATGCGCGCGAACGAGAGGACATGCAATGGCAACGGGCACAGTGAAGTGGTTCAATTCTACGAAGGGTTTTGGGTTCATCGCCCCTGACGACGGTGGCAAGGACGTTTTCGTCCATCACACTGCCATCTCAGGCTCCGGCTACCGCGAGCTCGTCGAGGGTCAGCGCGTGGAGTTCGACTCCCAGAGCTCGCCCAAAGGCCCGCAGGCCACGGCGGTGCGTCCTGCCTAAGGCCTCCAAGGAGGCGTCGGGCCGCTCCGCCAACGGCGACTCGGAGGTGGCGCGCCCCGAGGCGGCGTCCGCCGCTCGGCGGGAGGTCGATCAGAGTGTTCTCGTGCTTCGCGAAGAGGGGCGCAGTTTCACCGCCATCGCGAAGACAGTCGGCCTCACTCGGGCTGACGATGCCCATCGTGCCCTCCTGCGGGCGCTTCGTCGCCAACCGGTGCCCGAGCGGGAGGCCGCCATCAGCCGGGAGCTGCAGCGACTCGATGCCCTCGAGGCGCGCATCCGGGACCGCGACGTCGGAGACGCCGACGCCGTCTCCCGGCGGGTCGAGGTCGTCGGAAAGATGCGCACACACGTGCGTAACCAGGCCGGCTGACGCCTTCGGGGCCTACGAAGCCGGGAGGTTGACGGGCACGGGCCGGAGCCCGGGACCTCAGGTCTCCGACGTGATGAGCTTTGCCATCGCTTGAGCGCCGGCGCCACCGATCGGCATGTGGACGCCGTCGGGCCCGAACCACTGGGGGTTCGCGTCGGCGAGCTTGTCGAAGTCCGCCAGGCGGTCTACGGAGTATCGGGGCACCCCGTGTTCGAGCGTCTCGTTCACGGACTGCCACCACGAGTACGAGGGCGGTAGGTGGACGGTGACGAAGACGACGCGAGAGGCGCCCGACAGCACGCTCATCATGGAGGTGAACATCGCAGGCGTCACCGGCCCGTTCGTTCCGAGGTCGATGATGACGATCGCCCCCATCCGGTCCTCGGATTTGAGCTGTGCGGCGAGCGACTCGCCGTCGTCCCACTGCCGGCTGACCTTGGCCTCGACGTCGATGCCGCGGATGTCGGCCTCGAGGCAGGGGGCGGCGTCGAGCATCACGGAGTCGCCGATGGCGGTCACCTTGCCGGCGACGAAACCCGGCCCCGGCGGCGGCAGGCCCACCGTCGGGAGCAGCCAATAGCCGCTGCCGTCCGGCAGGGCGGCAGCCCCGAGGATCGGGCTGTTCAGGCTGGCGCCATGCAGCGCCTGGCCGTCGTCGGGGGCTCTGAACCGGTACACCTGACCGTCGGAGTCGAAGAGCCAGTACCCGGTGTCGCCCGGTGCGGCGGCCATGCCGACGATGCTGCCGCCTGGATGCCGTCCGAGCTCGGACCCACGAGACACGGCGTCCCCGAAGTGGAAGACGGCGCCGTCGGCGGCAACCAGCCAGTAGCCCTTGCCGTCGCTCGTCGCCGCCATCCCCACGATCGGGCTGCGCGACTTGGCGGACCAGTGGGAATGGGCGTCACCAAAGGGGTACACAGAACCGTTGGCAGCAGCCAGCCAATACCCTCCGTCGTCCGGGGTGGGCACCATGGCGACGATGTAGACGCGGGGGTGATGACCGTAGGCCGAGCCGTACTTGTGAGCGTCGCCGAAGCTCTCCACAATGCCGTCGGAGAGGGCCAGCCAGTACCCATTGCCGTTCGAGGTGGCGGCGATCGACACGACAAGACTACGAGTCTTCGCCGACCCGTGGTTGCGGGCATCCCCGTAGGCGTACACCGTCCCATGGGCCGAGACGAGCCAGTAGCCGCGACCGTCGGGCGTGGAGGCCATCGCCACGAGCTGCTCGCGGCGCACCAGTTGCGGGGGGGCACCGTGGTAGCGGGCGGCGCCGAAGGGGATCGGCTCGCCGACCCGGTCGCGGACCGCGACGAGGGCGATCTTCGAATCGTGCCCGCCAGCCCTGCCGGAGGGCGGGACGCTCGCACCGACAGGCGCGCCGACGGCGGCGACGAGCCCGATCGCCACGGCGCAGACGACGACCGCGCCCGCTCGACGCACACAACGGCGACGGGCCGACCCCGCTTTCTGTACCACCGGCCATGACACTAATCACGGCGCACGACCGCCCGCGAGTCGCCACCGCGGCGTTCACGGGTTCCGAGTACAACGACGACCCGGGAACGCCGACGTTCCTTCCTGTCCATCCACCGCGTCAGGCGAACCTCGTGACAGCTGGTCATCCCGTCGAGCCGGGCATGCGACGTGAGTACATCACGGCGGAACCCATCACTCTCGATGCGAATGTCTGGATTGGGGCTGCCGCCACCGTCTTGCCCGGCGTGCACATCGGTGAAGGCGCCGTCGTGGCGGCCGGGGCGGTGGTGACACACGACGTCCCTCCGGGGACGCCCGTCGCCGGTGTGCCGGCGAGGTTCGAGGGACCCTCTGGGCTTGAGAATCGCGGCGCCCCGTCAGCGTCGCGGGGCCTTGCATCACAGATGTCAACACTCGTAGACTTCAACAAGCGTTGAATTCAGCGGGGAGGCATCCATGTGGGCGATGGTGGCGAAGGAGTTCCGCCAGCTGAGACGGGATCGCCGCACACTCGCGATGATGATCGTCCTGCCCGTCCTCCTGCTCGTCGTCTTCGGCTATGCGGCTCGCTTCAACGTCGACAGCATCTCCACGGTCGTCGTCGGCCCCGGCGCCTCGCAGGTTGCCTCCTCGCTGAAGGCGCCCTTCGAGGTGGTGGGTGTTGAGACCGGCGGCGACATCTCGACTGCGAGGTCGTGGCTCCAAGATGGTCGGGCGATCGCCGGCCTCGTGACCACCCCAAGCGGACTCTCGGTCGTCCTCGACGGCACGCAGCTGTTCTCTGTGCAGAAGGCCGAGAACGCACTTGCACAGTTGTCGACCTTGCCATCAACCGGGGTCCGTGCCCATCGGCCGAGCGTCCAGATTCTCTACAATCCGAATCTTTCGACGTCGTGGGTCATGGTCCCGGGTTTGGCCGGCCTGATTCTCGTATTTATTGGCACGATGATCACGAGCCTCGGCGTGGTCCGTGAGCGCGAGAGCGGAACGCTGGAACAGCTCGCAGTGATGCCGTTTCGTCCCTTTGACGTGATCGCCGGGAAGATCGCGCCCTATCTCATGGTCGCCGGCCTCGACCTCCTCGCGATCGTCCTGATCGGGATGTGGCTGTTTCACGTTCCCTTCGTCGGCAACGTGGCCACGTTCGCTCTCGGCTCCGTGCTGTTCCTACTCGTCACGTTGGGTCTCGGCGTCTTGATCTCGACGGTCTCACAGAACCAGGGGCAGGCAATCCAGCTCTCGTTCATGGTCATGCTTCCCCAGATCCTGCTGTCTGGCCTGATCTTCCCCATCTCCTCGATGGCGGCCGGGGTCCGATGGATCTCCTACGTTCTCCCGCTCACCTATTTCATCGACATCAGCCGAGGCGAGATGCTGAAAGCAACGCCGATCTCCGCACTCTGGATGCCGCTCTTGCTCCTGGCGTTGCTCGGGATCAGCGTTCTCGGACTCGCCGTCCTTCGTTTCCGGCGCGACCTCGCGCCGCCGGGCCGTGAAACCAAGGCCGAGGCGATGCCCGCGGAGCCCGTCGCGCCGTGACCTTCGGCCTCGACCAGGTGAGCGTCCGCTTCGGGAGGCGGACAGCATTGAATGCCGTGTCGCTTCCCGCCGGACCATCTGAGATCACCGTGGTCGTCGGAGGCGACGGGGCGGGCAAGACGACGTGCCTTCGAACCCTCGTCGGTCTCGTCGATCCTGATGAGGGCGAGGTGCGCCGTCCAGTGCCAGAGCGGATCGGTTATGTCCCGGCGACGTCTGGGCTGTACGAAGACCTCACCGTCGAGGAGAACCTCGTGTTTTCGGCGCACGCCTACGGAATACCCCGCGCCGAATACCGACAGCGGACCGAGGAACTACTCGGGCGGATTGGGTTGACAGCTGCTCGACAGCGCCTCGGGGGGCAACTTTCTGGGGGCATGAAACGCAAGCTCGCAGTTGGACTGGCGCTCCTCCATGTGCCGGAATTGGTCGTGCTCGACGAGCCCACGACCGGTGTCGATCCCGTCAGCCGAGTCGAGCTGTGGCGGCTCATCGCCCACGCGGCAGTCGAAGGAGCTGCTGTCGTCGTGGCGACCACCTACGTCAACGAGGCGTCGCGAGCGACGTCGGTCGTGCTGTTGGAGTCCGGGAAGGCGCTCGCCACGGGTTCACCCGAACACATCTTGGCGAGCGTTCCTGGCAACGTCGGACGAGAGCGCGGCGGATCGCAGCCAACCGAGCGCTCGTGGCGGCGGGGTTCGGAGTGGCGGATCTGGGCTGCGACGGGGGATCTTCCCTCCGGTGCCGAGTCCGTGGTGCCTGACTTCGAGGACGCGGTCGTCATCGCGTCCCTCGCTGCTGAGTTCACGGCGTCGCCCCGGTGACGGTGCTCGCCGAGGCTCGCAACGTGTCGATGACCTTTGGCGGGTTCTCCGCCGTCGCCGGTGTCGATCTCGCCGTCGAGAACGGCGAGATCGTCGGACTCCTCGGTGCGAACGGCGCCGGCAAGACGACGCTCATTCGACTCCTCCTCGGGCTCTTGAATCCCTCAGGCGGAGCCATCCGACTGTTCGGTGCCGCCCCGACGGTGTCCGCGCGACGAGAGCTCGGGTACGTGCCACAGACACTTGGGCTCTATGTCGATCTCACTGTCGAGGAGAACTGGGCGTTCTCGGCTGCCGCGTTCCACAACAGCCAGAAGGAGCTCCCAGAGCGCATTGCTCCGTGGAGCACGGAGTTGGTGGGCTCGCTTCCGCTCGGCGCGCAGCGCCAAGTCGCCTTCGCCATCGCGCTTTCTCACCAACCAGAGCTCTTGGTGCTCGACGAACCGACATCGGGAGTCGGCCCGTTGGCAAGGGCGCGCCTGTGGCAGGAGGTCCGGCTGGCGGCAGAGGACGGAGTGGGCGTGCTTGTCACCACCCACAACATGGAGGAGGCCGAGCAGTGCGATCGCCTCGTGGTGATGACTGAGGGGCGGGTGGTGGTGCGGGGTACCAAGGCGGAGATCGTTGGAGAGCGAACTGTGGCGGAAGTGCTCAGCGACAATCGGGGGCTGGCCTTCAGTGCGCTCGAGGACGGCGGATTCGCCGTCAGTGCGTACCGTGCAGCGCTTCGGGTCGTCGGAGCCGCTGCAGCGGTCAGCGAGTTGTTGGCCCGTCGCGGCATCGTCGCGGATGTCGAGTCCGTGCCCGCGAATCTCGAAGAGGCATTTGTCGCCATCGTCAGCGAGAAATCGCCCCAATGACGCGCACAGGGCGGCGGGCGGGCAATCTCGACACCAGAGAAGCGATCTTGGCGGTGGCGCGCCAGCGCTTCGGCACCCGAGGCTATGACGCGACATCGCTTCGCAGCATCGCCGCCGAGGCCCAGGTGGACCCGGCATTGCTGATCCACTACTTCTCGACGAAAGAAGGGCTCTTCGCCGCCGTGATGGGTCTCTTTCAACGTCCCTCCGAGCTGCTCGGCGATCTCGGGTCGCTCCCCCTCGGAGAGGCTGCGGAGAAGGTGGTCCGGGTCTACCTCGAGATGGTCGACAGCGATGAGAGCCGCAACGCCATTCTCAGTCTCGTTCGCTCCGCGGTCTCCAACGAAAAGGCAGCCGGCATGCTGCGAGAGTTCTTGAGCCAGGAGTTCCTGAGTGTGGTCACTTCGCTCTGCGACAAGCCCGATGCAGGGCTCAGGGCGTCCCTCATCGCATCGCAACTCATCGGCATCGCGATGCTCCGCCACGTCATCCAGGTCGAACCACTCGCAGGCGCGAAGAGGGACGACATCGTCGCTCTCGTGGCGCCGAGAATCGAGGCGTATCTCACATCCAGTGATCCCGAGCCGCCTCCCGCACGCCTGTCCAGCTGATCCTCCAGGACTCCGAGGACACCAGAATCTTTCGCAGCGACTGCGGGGCGTAGAAATTGCTCCGCCGCTCGGCGCCCGGGGCCATGCCCTCGCCTGGCTACCCCTTGAACTGCGGCGGTTCCTGCAGAGTCCTCGGGGCTCCACCCGGCACTTGCGTATCAACCGTCCGACAGCGTTGCCACGAGGGCCGGGAGGTCGGCAACGCTCGCAAGCAGGTAGTCGTGCGGCTCGCCGCGCAGGCCGTCGAAGCCGAGGTTGCCGGTGCCGACGCCGACGGTCACCACCCCGGCGTTGCGGGCTGCCTGCAGGTCGACGACCGTGTCGCCGGCAGCGAGGACGCGAGCCGGCTCCACAACTCCCGTGCGCCGCATCGCCTCCTCGATCAAGTCCGGTGCGGGCCGGCCCCTCGCCACCTCGTCCACGCAGACGACGGCTTCGATGACGCCGTCACCGATGGCCCACCCGATCGACTCGAGCAACGGCGAGGCGACGTCGCGGGCGAACCCCGTCGTCAAGGCGACCTTCACCCGACGCTCGGCCAGCTCGCTCAGCGCCTGAGGGACGCCGTCGATCGGTACGGGCGGATGGGAGCCGTAGGCGTCCGCGAGTATCTCGCCGAAGGCGGCGTACGCCCGCTCGACGCCGTCGTCGTCGAGGCCTCTCCCGCCGAGCTCGGCGAGGGCTCGCAGTGCGACCCGCTTGTCGGCGCCCATCCACCGTTCGACGTCGGCGGGCGTGCAGGAGGCGCCCGTCGCCCGGACGGCCCGCAGCAGCGCCTCGTAGACCCCTCCGTGATCGTCGATCGTCGTTCCGGCCATGTCCAGCGCTACCAGTTCGATCATCGGCATCGCACCCTCTACGGCTCCTCCGCCGGGCCGCCCCGACGACCACATCCTAGGAAGGTGCCGGCGCCGGTTCCCGGGTTGACAGTGCCGGCGCCCGAAACGAGATTCTCCGGCGTGGCCACATCGACCCAGCCGGATTCTCGTCGTGGTGGGAGCCGGCATCGTCGGCTTGGCGGGCCCTCGCCTACGCCGAAGCCACTCGCCGGCGGTGGCTGGACTTCCAGTCTCGGGCTGGCGTCACCGTTTCGGAGACCGGGACGGTCGTTGTGGCGCGGGCCACCGACGAGATGGCGGTCTTCGAAGAGCGGTCGGCCGCCCGGGGCGACGGCGCCGGCCGCCGGCATCCGAGTCGTATCGGTCACCTCCGGCATCGGGATGACGACGGCGTTCGGTTTGGTGCGGGAGGTCGTCGACGAGCTGCTCGCCTGAGTGCTGCCGGCGAGGTGGACGACGGGGGAGGCGCACGCGACCGAGCGGGTCTCCTCCCCGTGGGCGAGACTGCAGGCGTGGACGCCCGCCTCACCCCGACCGAGGATCCGAGCGTGGCGGAGGGGCGCCTCGAGATGCCGCTCCTCGAGGCGCTCTCGACGCAGCGCTCCATCCGTCGCGTGCATCCCGATCCCGTCGACGACCGGCTCGTGCTCCGCTGCATCGAGCTGGCGCTCGAAGCCCCGACGGGCTCGAACGGCCAGAACTGGGAGTACATCGTCGTGAAGGACAGGGCGGTGAAGGCCCGGCTGGCGAGCCAGTACCGGCGGGCGTGGCGCCTCTACGGTGGCATCGGCCGGCGCGTCAAGACCGACGAGCAGGCGGTGAGGATCCTCAAATCCGTCGAGTGGCAGGTGGACCACTTCGCGGAGATCCCCGTGATGGTGGTCTGCTGCCTGCGCGGTGGCCCGCGCCTCCCGTTCCTGCCCGACCCGCCCATCGCCGCCTCGAGCCACTACGGCTCCATCTACCCGAGCGCCCAGAACCTCCTGTTGGCCGCCCGGGCGATGGGACTGGGCGGCGCCCTCGTCACCCTCCCCCTCTGGTCGGCCACCGTGGCGCGCCGCATCCTCGGGTTGCCGCTCTCCGTCGAACCCTGCTGCATCGTGACGCTCGGCTGGCCGGCGGGCCGTTACGGCACCAAGCCTCGCAAGCGGGTCATGAGCGTCGTCCACCTCGATCGGTACGGGCAGGCGATGCCGGCGCGTGACGAGAACGCCCGCTAGCGTTCCCTCGGGAGGCACCGCACCGCAGGACGGCTGCACTCGGGCGCTCGTGCAGGAGCTGCCCGGCCACGACGAGGGGGTCCCGACATGACGAGCGAAGCGGTCGTGCCCGGCTTCCGGTGCAGCCTCGGCACGCAAGCCCTCGCCGGTCAAGCGGCTCGGTGGCGGCGGCTCGACGCCTCCGTGAGGGGTCGGGTGAGGAGCGAGGGTGGTTTCGAGGTGACCTTCGACGCCGAACGGCGGGAGGAGATCGCCGACCTCGTTGCCACCGAGCGGGGCTGCTGCGGCTGGGCCGACTGGTCGCTGCGGGAGGAAGGGGACGCCGTCGTCCTCGCCGTGACGGGGCCGGCGGCCGAGATGGCAGCACTGGCGGCGGCCTTCGCCGCCTGACGACCGGGTCCGTCGGGACCGGCGAAAAGGCCGAAACCCGATGAATCCAGTCAGCATTCTCGCTAGCATCCCGGTCAGTGGACGATCACGAGTGGGGCTTCCGGACGCGGGCGATCCACGCCGGCAACCGACCCGATGCGGCGACGGGGGCGCGGGCCGTCCCGATCTACCAGACGACGAGCTTCGTGTTCGAGGACTCGGCTGACGCCGCCGACCTCTTCGCCCTGCAGAAGTTCGGGAACATCTACACCCGCATCGCCAATCCCACCGTGGCCGCCTTCGAGGAGCGCATCGCCAGCCTCGAGGGTGGCATCGGGGCCGTGGCGACCTCGAGTGGCCAAGCCGCCGAGCTGATCGTCTTCACAGCACTCGCCGGCGCCGGCGACCACATCGTGGCGAGCGCCGCTCTCTACGGTGGGACCCACTCGTTGCTGGACGTCTCCCTGCGGCGGCTCGGCATCGAGACGACCTTCGTGCCGCCCGACGACCCGGCCGCCTTCGTCGCCGCCGCCCGCCCGGAGACGAAGGCCTTCTACACCGAGGTCGTCGCCAATCCGGCGGGTGTGGTGGCGGACCTGGCGGCCCTCGCCGATGGTGCCCACGCCGTCGGGGTACCCCTCGTGGTGGACTCGACGCTCGCCACGCCCCATCTCTGCCGGCCCTTCGAGCACGGTGCCGACGTGGTCGTGCACTCGGCTACGAAGTTCATCGGCGGGCACGGCACCTCGATGGGCGGCGTGATCGTCGAGAGCGGCCGCTTCGACTGGGCGAACGGGCGCTTCCCGCGCATGACGGAGCCGGTGCCGAGCTATGGCGCGCTGCGTTTCTGGGACAACTTCGGGGAGTACGGATTCTGCACGCAGCTGCGCGTGGAGCAGCTGCGCGACTTCGGCACCTGCCTGGCCCCCCTCAACGCCTTCCTCTTCCTGCAAGGCCTCGAGACGCTCGCCCTCCGCATGGACGCCCACGTCGCGAACGCCAAGGGTCTGGCGGAGTACCTCGTCGGGCACCCGGCCGTCAGCTGGGTACGCTACGCCGGCCTGAGCAGCTCTCCCTACTACGAGCTGGGGCGCCGCTACCTGCCCGCCGGGCCGGGCTCCGTCTTCGCCTTCGGGGTGAAGGGTGGACGCCAAGCCGGCGAGGCGTTCATCGAGGCGGTCGAGCTCGCCAGCCACCTCGCCAACATCGGGGACACCCGGACACTCGTCATCCACCCGGCGACGACCACGCACCGGCGGCTCTCCGAGGAGGCCCAGGTCGCCGCCGGCGTGAGCCCCGACCTGGTGCGGGTCTCCGTCGGGCTCGAGAACCTCGACGACATCATCTGGGATTTCGACCAGGCTCTGGCGGCGGCGGCCAAGGCGGCGGGATGACGACCGCCGCCCTGGAGCACGGGACGGCCCACCCCCGAGGCCCGTGGCACCCGCCCTCGGCGCGGGAACGGCTGCGCATCCTCGAGGAGACCCGCACCATCGCCATCGTGGGGGCGTCGTCCAACCCGGCGAGGGCGAGCTACTTCGTCGCCACCTACCTGCTGAGCTCGAGCACGGGCTACACCGTCTGGTTCGTCAACCCTCGGGAGGAGTCCATCCTCGGGCGCCCGGTGTACCGGACCCTCGCCGACCTCCCCGAATCCCCCGATCTCGTCGACGTCTTCCGGCGGAGCTCCGAGCTGCCGCAGGTGGCCCACGAAGCCGTCGCTGCGAAGGCGAGGACCTTCTGGGCTCAACTCGGTCTCTGGAACGAGGAGGCCGCCCAGGTCGCCTACGACGCCGGGCTGAACGTCGTGATGAACCGCTGCGTGAAGATCGAGCACGCGCGCTTCGCCGGCGGCTTGCACCTGGCGGGCTTCGACTCCGGGGTGATCAACGCCAAGCGTCCGAGCCGGCCAGGCCCGCGTCCTTAGTAGACGCCGGCTGCTCGCGCCGCGAGAGCCCCGTCAGCGGGCGTGCGCCACCTCGTCGAGGTGGCCGACGAGGTGGACGCTGAGCTCGCGGGCGTCGTCGTCGGCACCATGGATGAGGGTGGACTTCCTCCGCCGGAGGACGGGCGCCCCGATCAGGTAGAGCCCGGGCACCGGGGTGACGCCACCGTCGTGGCGGATGCGCCCCTTCCCGTCCAGCACGGGAATCTCGAGGAAGGGGTACTCCGATCGGAAGCCGGTCGCCCACACCACGCTCTTGATGCCGGCGGCGGGGAACGAGAACATCAACGGCGGGCTCGGCGGGACGCGTGTCGGGGCGAGGCGTTCGGGCGGCTCCGTCTCTCCGTCGAGCCCGTGCTCGGTCGCCCAGGCGTCGACGGTGTCGAGGAGACGACCGAGTTTCAAGTCGGCGAGGGTGCACTGGTTGGGGAGCGAGCCAGAGAACTGCGCCGTCCCGTCCCCCGTGACACCGGCGAGACGACCGACGAGCCGCACCCCGATCGCCTGCAGGGCGTTGAGATCCATCGTGGCCCGTTGGGGCGAGCCGACGAGTTGGAAGGACGCCACGCTGCGGGCGCGAACGACGTCGTCGACCTCGTCGTAGCGTTCGTCGAGGATGCCGGCGGCGTCGAGCCACCACAGGATGTCCATGCCGCGGTAGAGGCGGGGGAGGCGAACATGGCTGCCGACGGCGAGAGTGACGGGGCGTCCGGAACGGTGGATCTCGTCGGCCAGTTGCACGCCCGTGGCCGCCGCACCGACGACGAGGACTCCACCCTCCTCGAGCTGATCGGGGTTGCGGTAGGCGTCCGGCGTGACGGACTCGACGCCGGTCGGGAGGGTGGCGGCGACCGCCGGGAGATCGGGGAGGTTGTACGGCCCGCTTGCTAGCACGACGGTGCGTGCGCGCCACTCGCCGTCCGTCGTGACGAGACGGAACCCGTCGTCGGTGCTGCGGACGGAGGTGACCTCCGTGTGGGTGTGCACCGGGGCCGAGATGGACGTGGCGTAGCCGCCGATGTAGTCGATCACCTCGGGCATCGACATGTAGCCGTCGGGATCGGCGCCCGTGTAGCGGTAGCCGGGGAGACGGTTGAGCCAGTTGGGTGTGAGCAACCGCAGTGAGTCCCAGCGCCCCGTCCGCCAGGACTGGGCGACCTCCCCGCGCTCGAACAGGACGTGGTCGACGGATGCCTCGGCCAGATACCGGCTGATAGCCAGACCGGACTGGCCGGCCCCGATGACGACGGTGGTGACGCTGCGCATCGAGGCTCGGCGTCAGCGAGGGAGGGTCAGTGGACCTCGACCGTCACGCTGGTCGGGTTGGTGACGATGTCGTAGACGGCGGACCGCTTCTGCGACTGTGCAACCAAGGCCTTCTTGTCCTCGTCGGTGGCGTCGGCGTCGATCTCGTAGCTCACCTTGATCCCGCTGAACCCGTTGCGGACGTCCGGGTCGGCTCCAAGGATTCCCCGGATGTCCATGTCGCCTTCGACGGTGGCGCTCACCGACCGCAGCTGGATGCCCCGGTTCTGGGCCACCGCAGCCACGCCGGCCGTGAGGCAGCTGGCCAGGCTGACGAGCAGCAGTTCCACCGGCGTGGCGCCGTTGTCCTCGGCTGCGAAGACCTCCGGGTGGTCGCCCTCGAAGACGAACTCGGAGCGGTGGGTCTGCTCCTGGCCGAGACCGAAGTACCCGTGGACGTTGCTTCGGCTGTGGGTGCCCTTGATCCAGGTGTTCGTCACCCGCCAGGCGAACTGGGCGCCGGCCGGCTGCTCGGCGAGGGCGTCGCGTGCGCCCGTGAGGAATTCGACGTTCACTCCGTTGTCGACGGGAGTTGCCGTACTGGTCACGCTCTGTCACCTCCAGGTCCCGGCCACCACCGGCCGGCAGGGTCTTCGAGTCGAGGTGACGATACTTACACATATCCGATGGATCAAGTCGGAAATCTCGGCTCCGGCGGGGTCGTTGGTCGGGTCCTCCGGGACCGTACGGGCGGAGGCACCCTTCGGCTTCCCCGGGACATCGGCCGAACGTAGTGAGCGCCCAAAGTCACCGTACGGGCGGGGTTGCGCTCGCTTTCGCAACTCGGTAGCGGGTCGTCCCCCGGCCACAGGCCGCGGCGACCCGACGCCCGGGCCGGCTCAGCTCCGGCAGTTGAACATCCAGCGCACGCCGTAGCGGTCGGCGCAGGTACCCCAGTAGGCCCCCCAGGGCATGTCCTCGAGTCCGAAGGTGTCGCTGCCGCCGTCGGAGAGGAGCTTGAAGAGGCGCTCCGTCTCGGAGCGATCGTCGAGCTCGAGGTTGATCGTGACGTTGTTGCCGCGCCGGAGCTGGTGTCCCTGCGACTCGAGCATGTCGGTCCCCATGATGACGTGGCCCGCGAGGATGGGGAGCTCGACGTGCATGACGAGGTGCTGCTCGTTCTCCGGGAGGTCCGCCCCGGTCGGCATGTCAGCCATGCGGAAGACGGGGCCGAGGAATTCCGTTCCGAAGACGGTGCGGTAGTAGTCGAACGCCTCCTCCGTCGTGCCTTCGAAGTTCAGATAGGTGCTGACGCGGTTCACGTGCTCGTCCTTTCGTCGTGGTGGGTGTGGAGGAGATGACGCAGCACGTCGCCCGATCTCATCGCGGCCCGCCAGCTGGCGCTCTGAGGGCCCGGCCAGGCCGGCGGGCCCGGCGTTCGGCAGACTGGGCGCATGCGAACCAGTAGAGCACGGTACGGACGCACCGAGATCGGTTCGACCGGCGGTGCCGTCGGGGCCGGGCACGAGCGGGAGGCCGTTGCCGGGGCAGCCGTGCTGGAGGCGGGCGGCAATGCCGTCGACGCCACAGGGGCGGCTGGCTCGTCGGACGGCTCCGCCCCATGACGTCCCACCGCGAGCGCCCGTCGCCCGACACCGTGGTGGTGGTCGGGGCCGGCATCGTCGGCTGCTGTGCCGCTTACCACCTGCTGCGGTTCGGGGCGGGCAACGTCGTCCTCCTCGATGCCGGCCGGCCGGGGCAGGCGTCCACCGTCGCCGGCGCCGGCTTCGTAGCCCTCTGGGCGGCAGGCGCCATGCCGCTCGGGCAGGACGGGCGAAGTTTCGAGTGCTACGCCCTCGAGTTCTACCGGGAGCTCGCCACCTCCGGCTTCGACATCGGATACCGCAGCAACGGGAACGTCGTCCTGGCGCTCACGCCCGAGGGGTGGGCGGAACGCCCGAGCGCGGTTCTCGGCGACGCCAACGCCTCCCCGGGGACGCGAGCGCTCACCCCTGAGGAGGTGGCGGAGACGACCGGCGTCGTCGATGCCTCGGCCGTCTTCGGCGGCGTTCTCATGCCGAGCGGAATCCAGATCGAGACGGCGCCGGCTGTCGCCGCCGTCCTCCGTCTGATCGAGCAGATGGGCGGCGACGTGCGGGCCTCGGTCACGGTGACGGGCTTCGAGACGACGGGCGGCTCGGTCCGCGCTGTCCGCACGACGGCGGGGGACATCGAGGCCGACGGCGTCGTGGTCGCCGCCGGGGCCTGGACGAACTCCGTTCTCGAGCACGTCGGTCAACGGCTGCCGCTCCTCCCGGTCGTGGCGACCCGCATCGTCACGACCGATGCCGGCGTGCCCCGGACGATGCCGACGGTGCAGTGCCCCGAGGCGCGCCTGTGGATCCGCGGGAGTGACGGGGCCTTCACGTGGGGAACAGTCCCCGGTTACGAGTCCCTGTACCGGTTCGAGGCGAAGGAGGGGACCGTCCCACCGGGCGAGCGGCCCCACAGTGCCCGCCTCCTCGAGCAGGTCGTGGCCACCCAGGGCGAGATCGCCCGCATCTTCCCCCCGCTGGCGGGTGCAGCGGTGGCCTCGTTCCTGCAGGGGATGGCCGTTTTCACGCCCGACCGGAACCTTGTCGTCGGCATGGTGCCCGGGCTGTCCAATTGCGTCGTCCTCGCCGGCGACAACGAGAGCGGCGTCTCGCACGGTCCGGCCATGGGGCGCGCCGGCGCCGAGCTGGCGCTCGGCCTCGACCCGTTCGCCCACATCGGGGGCTTCGCACCCGACCGGTTCACAGGCGACGACATCGTCGCGGAGGCTGACATCGAGGCCCGGCTGGAGGCGATCCGGGCGCCCGTCTTCTCGGCGCCGCCCGGGGGCGGGGCTGTCCGATGAGTGTCAACAACGACTACCGGGTCGTCGTCATCGGAGGCGGCATCGTGGGTGCCAGCGTCCTCTACCACCTCGCCAAGCTCGGCTGGGCGGACTGCCTCCTCGTCGAGCGCGGGCAGCTCACGGCCGGCTCGACGTGGCACGCCGCCGGCGGCTTCCACGCCCTCAACGCCGACCCGAACGTGGCGGCGCTGCAGGCCTACACGATCGGCCTGTACGGCGAGCTCGAGTCGGCGGAGCCGGGGTGCTGCGGCCTCCACATGACCGGGGGGCTCAATCTCGCCGGGAGCCCCGAGCGCTTCGAGTGGCTCCGATCGGCCTGGGCGGTCTTCCAGACCGTCGGGATCGAGACCGCCCGTCTCGTCGACCGCGACGAGATCGCCGAGCTGTGCCCGATCCTCGACGTCTCCGGCCTGCACGGCGGGCTGTACGACGCCAACGAAGGGCACCTCGACCCGGCCGGGACGACGCACGCTCTCGCCCGGGCGGCCCGGCGCCTCGGGGCCGAGGTCGTCGTCGAGAACCGGGTCGTCGAGCTGCATGCCCGACCGCAGGGAGGCTGGAACGTCGTCACCGAGCACGGGACCGTCTCGGGCGACCACGTCGTCAACGCCGCCGGCCTCTGGGCCCGCCACGTCGGGCGCATGGTGGGCGTCGACCTCCCGGTCGTCCCCATGCAGCACCACTACCTCGTGTCCGAGCCGATACCGCAGATCGCCTCGCTCGAACGAGAGCTGCCGGTGACGGTCGACCTGGAGGGCTTCACCTACCTGCGGCAGGAAGGCGAGGGTGTCCTCCTCGGCGTCTACGAGCTGCAGCCGCGGCACTGGCACCCGGAGGGAGCCCCGTTCGACTACGGCGCCGAGCTGCTACCGCCCGACATCGACCGCATCGCTCCCGAGCTCGAGATCGGTCTCGCCCGCTACCCCTCGATCGCCGGGGCCGGCATCCGGCGCTGGGTCAACGGACCGTTCACGTTCACCCCGGACGGTAACCCGATCATCGGGCCGGTTCGTGGGCTGCCCGGCTACTGGGTCGCCTGCGGCGTCATGGCGGGCTTCTCGCAGGGCGCCGGCGCCGGGCTGTCGCTGGCGCAGTGGATGGTGAACGGCGAGCCGGAGGCTGACGTCTTCGGCATGGACGTCGCCCGCTATGGGGCCTTCGCGAGCGCCGACGGGTACCTGGAGGCGCTGACGAGCCAGTTCTACCGGCGACGTTTCGTCATGTCCTACCCGAACGAGCAGCTCCCCGCGGGCAGGCCGCTCGCCACGTCGGCCATCCATGCCGAGCTCTCCGAGGCGGGAGCGGAGTGGGGCGTCTCGTTCGGCCTCGAGATCCCGCTGTACTTCGTCCCCGATCGGGACGGCTTCGTCGAACGTCCGACGCTGCGGCGGTCCAACGCCTTCGGATTCGTGGAGAGCGAGGTGGAGGCGACCCGAAACGGCTGCGCCCTGCTCGACATCTCCGGCTTCGCCCGCTACGCCGTGACGGGGCCGGCGTCGCGGCACTGGCTGGATCGGCTGCTGGCCGGCCGTCTCCCAGGCCCGGGTCAGGTCAGGCTCGCTCCCATGCTGAGCCCATCGGGCCGCCTGCTGGGCGACCTGACGGTCACGTGCTGGGGCGAGGACGAGTACTGGCTCATCGGTTCGTACTCCTTACGGGAGTGGCACCTACGCTGGTTCGCCGCCCACCTTCCCTCCTCGGGCGTCGAGGTGAGGGACCTTTCCGACGAGCTCGCAGGCATCGCCGTCATCGGGCCCCGATCGACGGAGTTGCTCGCCGGCGTGGCGCCGCGTGCCCCCGACGTCGCCCTCATGGAGGCCCTGCCCGTCGATGCCGGGCTGCTGCGACCCCGCCTCCTCCGACTCTCGATCACGGGGGAGACCGGTTACGAGCTCTACGTGGAGGCGACAAAGCTGCGCTCGCTCTACGGGCTGTTGCGGGAGACCGCCGGCGGCCTCGGCACCGACATCGGCTACCGAGCCGTCGATTCGATGCGGCTCGAGAAGAGCTACGGCATCTGGTCCCGGGAGTTCACGCACCGCCACACGCCGGGGATGAGCGGCCTCAGCCGGTTCGTCGACTTCGAGAAGGCGGACTTCGTCGGGCGGGACGCCTGCCTGCGGGAACGGGAGCAGGGACCGGCGCAGCGGCTCGTGACGCTGCAGGTCGACGCCGAGGACGCCGACGCCGGCATGTTCGACCCCGTCTGGGAGGGGACCGGGCGCGTCGGTTATGTCACCTCGGGCGGGTACGGCCACCACGTCGGCACGAGCCTGGCCCTCGCCTACGTCGAGGCGGCCTATGCCGAGATCGGACGCCACCTCGAGGTGCACATCGTCGGCACCCGCCGGCCTGCTCGAGTCATCGCCGACTCCCCCTACGACCCGACGGGATCGCGCCTGCGTTCCTGAGCGCCTGTCACGGACGCCGCGCGGCGAACAGGCTCAGGTCGCCGTCGTCGCCCAGAGGTTCGGGTAACCATCGGGCTGTATGGAGGGCACTACCCAGGGCTGGGCGACGAAGTACCACGTCGGGTAGGCCACCCAGACGATGTTCGACTGCTTGTCCCAGAGCTGCGCCGCCTGGATGTAGAGCTGGTCGCGCTTGGCATCGTCGTAGGTGGCGAGCGCCTCGTTGAGGATCGAGTTGAACTTCGGGTCGCACCAGTCGCACCAGTTCCAGAGCCCGATCTGAGAGCAGGTGAACCAGATGAACGACCAGTAGGGATCCGGCTCGCTCACGTAGAGCGAGTAGACGAGCTCGCGGTGAGAGCCGCCGCCGCCGTTGCCGGGGATGGCGTCGAAGGTGGCCGGGTCCTGCGTGTCGATGTTGACCTTGATCCCGACCTGGGCGAGGTTCGCCGCGATGACCTGGGCGGCGTCGGTGCTCGGCTGGTCGTTCGTGGTCGTGAGGGTGAGGGAGACGTTGCTCTCCCCGCTCGCCGTCAGGTACTGCTTGGCCTGCGTCACGTCCTGGTCGTACTTCGGCGCGTCTGCCCAGTAGCCGACGTTCATGGCCTGCGGGATGATCCCGTAGGCACGCACGTAGCGGCCGTTGTAGGCCGCCTTGATGATGCCGTCCACGTCGACGGCACTGCGGATGGCCCGCCGGAGGTTGAGGTTGGGGACGTTCTTCTGGCTGATGGCGAGGAAGTAGTAGTTGAGGGTCGCCCTCGAGTAGACGCGCAGATTGCTGGCCGCCTGCGCTTCGGTGATGAGGTTGGGGGCGAGGTAGGCCATGGCGATCGACGAGGTCTGCAATGCTTCGTAAGCCGTGTTGTCGCTGTCGATGACCTGGGTCTGGATGGTGTCCCAGGGTGCCTTCGGCGTATAGCTCTTGTTGGCGCCGGAGTAGCCCTCAAACCGCTTCAGGACCGTCGACTGGTGCGGGGTCCAGCTCTCGAATTCGTACGGCCCGGACCCGACGGGGTTGGTGGCGAAATGGCTCCCGAGCTTCTCGACGGCCTTCTGAGGGAGAACGAGCCCGCTCCCGGCCGGCATGGTGCTGTGGAGCAACGGGGCGAAGCGCGACTTGAGAATGATCGTGCCCTCATAGGGGCCCTCCACCTTGACGGTGTCGAGGGCGGACCAGTCGCCGGAGTAGGGGGAGCTGACCTTGGGTTTCGTGAGGCCGGCGATCCGCTCGTAGGAGAATTTCACATCGGTGGCCTTCACCTCGCCGTAGCCCTTCTGCCACTCGATACCCTGCTTCAGCGTGAAGTGGTACTGCAGGCCGTCGGCGGACGTCTCGAAGGTCTCGGCGAGGCAGTTGACGACGTCGGACGTGCCGGGCTTGTAGGTGACGAGGCCCTCGGTGACGCACTCGCTGATGATGAAGTCGTCCTGCGAGACGTAGAAGGCGGGGTCGAGGTTCTCGATGTCCACCTCGGGTCGGTACGTCAGCGTCGTCGTGGGGGGCTTCCCGGACGGCGGCGCCGTGGTGGCACCGCCGGATGAAGAGGGTGACGAGCCGCAGGCGGCAAGCAGCGTGCCGGCCGCCGAGGCGGAGATGCCGAGCGCGATCGCCCGGCTCAAGAACTGGCGCCGGTCGATCCGGTTCTCCCTCAGATCGGTGACGAGCGTCTTGACGTCGGTCGGGGTTACGGTCATCTGCACCCTCCTGCTCGAGCCGGGCAGGCCACGACTCGGCCCGGCCGCTCCGTCGCGATCGCTTCGATCGCGGCGCACGCACCGGCCATGGTCCCCCCGGTCATCCCCCAAAGAAACGGCACCCCGCGGACTTCCGCCGGGCACGGCCTCGGTGGCAGCATAGACCGTCTCCTTCGGACGAAACGGGCGGAGGTTGCCCCATGCCTCGAGTCGAGCTTCCCGGCGTACTCATGCACTACGAGCAATTCGGCGACGGTCCGGACCTCGTCTTCGTCGCTGGAGGGGGCGGGCGGGGCGCCTCCTGGCACCGCTATCAGATCCCGGAGTTCTCCGCCGACTTCCGTTGCACGACCTTCGACAACCGGGGTATCGGCCTCACCGAGTGCGAGGTGCCCCTGCCCTGGACGATCGAGGACATGGCGGCAGATGCGGCGGCTCTCATCGAGGCGGTCTGCGAGCCTCCCGTCGTCGTCATCGGCCAGTCGATGGGTGGCTTCATCGTGACGGAGCTCGCGCTCGACCGTCCCGACCTCTTGCGTTGTGTCGTGGCGTCGGGCACGGCGGCATCCGGTGGGCGCGGGTGGCTCGGTGACTACATGGGAGCCGAGATCGAGCTGCGGCGCAACGGTGGGCGTCTCGAGGGGATGTTCGCCCTGACCCACTACGCCGCCGAGCTGTACCCGGCGAGAGTGCTCGGCGACACCGACCAATGGAACGACATCAAGGCGTGGATGGAGGAGGTGGGGTTTCTCGAGGGCAACGAGGAGTCGCTCATCCCGCAGTGGCAGGCCTGCGTGGACTTCGACGTCGTCGACCGCCTGGGTTCCTGCCAGGTGGCGCCCTTCCACGTCTTCGCCTACGCCGAGGACGTGCAGGCGCCTCCCCAGTTCGGCAAGGAGGTGGCCGACCTCGTCCCGCAGGCGCAGTACCACCTCTTCGAAGCCATGGGCCACGGCTCGCTACGTGGGCACGGGCACGACGTCTTCAACGCCGCCGTCCGCCAGAATCCTGGGAGGGCTGGGCCCCTCCTGACGGTGGGCGGCGCCGCCTTGCCCGAGCCCGGGGGTCGCCCCGAAGCGAGGCTGTCGACCCCGGAGTGATGGCGAGGACTCGCTCGGTCGAGTGCCAGGTTTTCGGGTCGTCGGGCGTCTCTCTTGTGTGCAGAGGTATTGGCGGGCCGGTCTCGTGCTGAGCGCGGGCGTGCTGGTGACGGCGCTCGTCGTCGCCCTCCTCTTGTCGGGCGGGAGCGGCGTCACCGGCGTCGGCACGGGGACCCGCCCGGGCGAGAGCACGGCCCGACCAGAGGCGACGCCGGCCGGGAGCGAGGCGCCGCTGCCGACCATCACGCTCCTCAGCTCCGGTGGATCCACCTGGACGGGCATCGAACCGGCCGTGATCGGCTTCTCCGGTGATGCCGGCGACGTCGTCACGGCCGTCACCTGGACGAGCTGGACGCCGTCGAAGGCCGTCGGCGAGGGCACCTGGGGCCGTGACGACTGCGTCCCCAACTGCGCCGAGGGCACGGTGACCGACTACCGGGCCACCCTCACGCTCTCGCACCCGGTGGGCGGGCGGTTCACGATCGTCGTGGAAGAGACGACGGGACCGTACGGCTTCCGGCTCTCCTTCGCCGATCCGTCGGCGACCGGCTGGCGGCCGTGGACGACGCTGCCGCCCGCGAAGCGGGCGGGCCATCGTGCCGGAGCTCGGCGCGATACCGCCTGAGTACAGTCGGACGGGATGAGAGGGCGCCCGGCAGGGGAGGAAGGGCACCCTCGCCGGAGGAGGCACCCCCGATTCCGCACCGGAGCGGCCGCCATCGGCGTCGCCTTCGTTGCGACGGCGTGTGCAGCCGCCGGCACGCCGGCGCCGCCACCGTCCCAGCCGTCGACGACGCCCGCCCCCACGACGTCGGCCCCGACGACGTCTCGTGCAGCTACGGGTCCGACGACGACCACCCCGCCGTCGACGTCACGTCCGGGGACCGGCACGACGGCGCCCCCCAAAGCCCATGTGACTTGGTCGCTCGTGACCGAGCCGCAGGACGGCGTGCAGCCGATCTACTCGTTGATGTCCGGTGCTCGCCATCGATTGGACATGACCATGTACGAGCTCGCCGACGCGCAGGCGGTCGACATCCTCGAGGCCGACGCCGCACGCGGCGTGGTCGTGCGCGTGCTCCTCGACGAGGACTACTCCGGCGCATCCGTCAACGCCGCCGCCTACTCCGAGCTCAGGTCGCACGGAGTGCAGGTGCACTGGGCTCCAGCGGGCACGATCTTCCATCAGAAGACGATCACCGTCGACGACCGCACGGCGGCGATCATGACGCTCAATCTGACGAGCGAGTACTACTCGACCACTCGGGACTTTGCCGTCATCACGACGGATCCCGCCGACGTGGCGGCGATCGAAGAGGCCTTCGGTGCCGACTGGACCGACTCGGGTCCTCCGCAGCCCGGCTCGAAGGGGACGAACCTCGTCTGGTCCCCCGGCGCCGAAGGGCCCATCCTCGCCCTCATCCAGTCTGCGAAGCGCTCCTTGCTCGTCGAGAACGAGGAGATGGACGATTCAGCCGTCACAGACGCACTGGAAGCCGCCGCACGACGCGGCGTAGACGTACGCGTCGTCATGACCTACGCGTCCTCCTGGGAGGCTGAGCTCGACAACCTCACCGGGGCGGGCGTCAAGGTGGGTACCTACTCGCCCGACGCCTCCCTGTACATCCATGCGAAGGTCATCGTCGTCGACGGCGCACGGGCGTTCGTGGGCAGCCAGAACTTCTCCGAGTCGAGCCTGGACTACAACCGCGAGCTCGGCCTCGTCACCGACGACGCCAGCATCGTTCGGGCGATCGCCGCGACCGTCACGTCCGACTTCGACGGCGCCACCCTCCTCATCTCGTCGGCTCCGACGACATCGGTGGCGGCTGCCGGCGCCTGGTGCACGGCGAGCGCCTCATCGGCGAACGACGGCTACCCGGGCGACTACGACGTCACCGTCCACTCGAACCAACCCGATCGGAAGGCGACGGCCTCGGACGCAGGAGACCGCTGGAGCCACGACACCGACGCTTCCGGCTCTGTCGTCATCCGTCTCTGGAACACGTCGGCAGGGGAGGCGATCAGGGTGACCGTGGGCGGAGCTGTCTGCACGACGACCGCGTAGCCGGCCAAGCTCCTACCCGAGGGCGCAGGACGAACCGTGAAGCTCCAGGCCGGCCAGACCGGGCATGCCCCCGACCGGCCGGAAGTCCCCCGTTCTCCGGTCCTGCTCGTAGGCGACGGCAGGCGGCTCGCCGGAGGCGATGCGGGCGACGGCATCGAGCAGCCTCGCCACGTCCTCGTCGGTGGCGTTGATCCCGGCGCTCGCCCGCACCGCGCCCGGCGCCTGGCGGTGGTCGCCGCGCAGGATCTCCTGGCGGTAGCGGGCGATATCGCCCGGCGTCAGCCCGAGGAGCCGAACGAGATACGGGTGGGCGCAGAAGCAGCCGTGGCGGACGCCGATGGCCAACTCTGCCGACAGTCTGGCTGCCACGAGCGCGTGGGGGACTCCCTCCACCACGAACGCCGCCACCGGCAGCGTCTCGGTCGCCGCCGTCGGTCCGAGCAGTCGGACGCCGTCGATGGCGGCGATCCCCTCCCGCAGGGTCCGGGCGATGTGGCGATCGTGAGCCTCGAGCGCCGGCCAGCCGATCTCGGAGAGAGCCCGCATGGCGGCGTGCAGGGCGACGGCGCCGACGACGTTGGGCGACCCCGCCTCCTCCCGGTCGGGCGGCGCCGTCCAGGCGACCTCGTCGAGGTCGACGAGGTCGACAGCGCCCCCACCCACGATGAAGGGGTCACCGTCGGCGAAGGCTTGGCGGGGCCCGATGAGGACCCCGGTCCCGAAGGGGGCGTACATCTTGTGTCCGCTGAAGGCGACGAAGTCCGCCCCCGCCGGCAGGGGCCGGTGGGGGGCGAGCTGGGCGGCGTCGAGAACGACGGGGATTCCGCGGGCGTGTGCGGCCGCGATGATGCCCTCAGTGGGGGGCAGCCACCCCGTGATGTTGGAGGCTGCCGTGACGGCCAGCAGGCGGGGAGCGGGCAGGACGTCGAGGGCCGCCTCGACGTCCTCGAGACCGAAGGTGCCGTCGGCCCGGCACTCGACGAAGCGGCACGTCGCGGCGCGGCGCCACGGGAGCAAGTTGGCATGGTGCTCGACGACACTCGTGACGACGAGGTCCTCCGGGCCAAGACGGAGGCGGTAGGCCAGCAGGTTGAGCGCCTCTGTCGTGTTGCGGCAGATGATGGCGATGTCGTCGCGCCCCTCCCGACCGGCGAAGGCCACGGCGGCGTCCCGTGCCGCCTCGTAGGCCGCCGTGGCGAGTTGCGACTTGAAGCCGGCGCCGCGGTGCACGCTCGAGTAACTGGGGAGGAACTCGTTGACGGCCTCGAGCACGGAGGGAAGGGCGGAGGTCGAGGCGGCCGTGTCGAAGGAGAGGTACCGGCGCTCGACGCCGTCCACGCAGGAGGCGAAGAGGTCGTCGCCGACGAGGGCGACGGGCGGGCCGGCCGTCATTGCCACGTCAGGCTGGTCAGGCGTCGCCGGGCAGAGGGCGGCGGGCGGGAGAGCCGCAGCGCTGGGACCTCACGCCCTCACCGGCGGCGTTCGACGAGAGGGGGACGGAACACCTCGACCGGCGGCAGCGATGCTTCGTTCGCCCGCTCCACCTCCACGAGTGCCGTCATGGCGGAGGGACCCTGGGCGAGACGCGACGTGGCGAGGTCGATCGTGAGGACGTTCGGGTTGCCGTGGCGCTCGAGGGACTCGGGGCTGCCGGGTGAGGCCGGGTCGAACCAGGCGCCCGTCGCGAGCTGCACGACGCCGTGACGGATGCCGTCGCTGAGCACGGCGCCGGCGAGACAGGCGCCGCGGTCGTTGAAGACCCGCACGACATCGCCGTCCCCGATGCCGCGGGCGGCGGCGTCGTCGGGGTGCATGGTGATCGGCTCACGCGAGGCAACTTTGGAGGCACGGCTCGTCCCGCCGTTGTCGTACTGGCTGTGGAGCCGGGTGCGGGGCTGGTTGGAGACGAGGTGGAGCGGGAACCTCTCGGCGAGGGGCGAACCGAGCCACTCGGCCGGCTCGAGCCAGGAGGGGTGGCCCGGGCAGTCGTCGTAGCCGAAACCGGCGATCTCCTCGGAGAAGAGCTCGATACGTCCCGACGGCGTCGCGAGAGGATTGGCGTCGGGATCGCCCCGGAGGGCGGCGAAACCCTCCTCGGCAGCCATCGGCTCGGCCGGGAGCTCGATACGCCCCGCCTCCCAGAAGCTCTCGAAGTCCGGGATGTCCACGCCGCCCTCCGCCAACCGCTCCCGCGTGAGGTCGTAGAGGTGGCGGATCCATTCCTCGGCGTCTCGCCCTTCGGTGAAGTCCTTGCGGAAGCCCAGCCGATCCGAGAGCTCAGCGAACACGCCGAAATCGGTCGATACGTCCCCGGGCGGTTCGACGGCCTTGTGCATCGCCATGAGCCAGTGGTCGGTCGTCGAGCCGGCGAAGTCGTCCCGCTCGAGGGCCGTCGCCACGGGCAGGACGATGTCGGCGAAGCGGGCGATCGGGGTCCACCAGGAGTCGTGCACGACGACGGTCTCGGGGCGCTGCCAGGCCCGCACGAGCCGGTGGAGATCCTGATGGTGGTGGAACGGGTTGCCGCCGCACCAGTAGACGAGGTGGATGTCCGGGTAGACGAGCTGCTTGCCGTCGTAGTCGATCTCCGCCCCAGGCTCGAGGAGCAGGTCGGTGATGCGGGCGACGGGGATGAAGGTGCGCACACCCTGTACCGGCTGGGGGAGGGCGGCGATGGGCCACCGGTGGCGGTAGCGACCGATGGAGTCCTCCACGCCGTAACCGGCCGCGAAACCGCCCCCGGGCTTTCCCATCGACCCGGACATGGCGGCAAGGGCGATGGCTGCCCAGTACGGCTGCTCGCCGTGGTGGGCGCGCTGCAGCGACCAGCTGACGGAGACGACCGTCCGGTGCCTCGCCACGAGGCGAGCCAGCTCCCGCACGACGGGCGCCTCGATCCCGCTGATGGCGGCCGCCCACTGAGCATCGCGCCTCGTGCCGTCGGCCTCGCCCGTGAGGTAGCGGCGCAGCTGCGGCCAGCCGGTGCAGCAGCGATCGAGGAAGTCCTCGTCGTGCAGGTTCTCGTCGAGGAGCGTGTGCGCCATCCCGAGCATGAGGGCGGTGTCCGTGTTCGGCCGCGGTGCAACCCAGCGGGCGTCGAGGAAATCGGCGGCGTCGTCTCGAAGCGGGCTCACGTTGACGAACGACACCCCCGCCTCGGCCGCGGCGCGCTGGGCGTCGCGTACGCCGTGGCGCCCGACACCGCTGTGGTTCACCTGCGTGTTCTTGAGGGCGAGGCCGCCGAAGGCGATCACGAGCTCGGTATGGCGGGCGACTTCGTCCCACAGTGGCATCCGTTCGAAGATGCTCGTGGAGTGCCCTCCGATGACGTGCGGCAACAGCACCTCGGCCGCCGCGTAGCTGTAGGAGTTGACCGAACGCGTGTAGCCGCCGTGCATGGCGAGGAAGCGGTGCACCTGGCTCTGGGCATGATGGAAGCGGCCGGCGCTGGCCCAACCGTAGGAGCCGCCGTAGATGGCCTCGTTACCGTAGCTGGTCTTGACCCGCTGCAGCTCGGAGGCGACGAGATCCAGTGCCTCCTCCCAGCCCACCTCGACGAAGGAGTCTCTCCCGCGAAGGCCGTCCGCCGGCGCCGGCCCGTTCTCGAGCCAGCTCTTGCGGACCATCGGGGCACGCAGCCGCACGGCGTCGTCGAGGGCGAGCGGCACGCCCACCCCGATGTCGGACGGGTCGGCGTCCCCGGCCGCCGGCCTGAGCGCCACCACCTTGCCGTCGCGCGTCTCGACGTCGTAGTTGCCCCAGTGCAGCGCCGTCGGGGTGATGCGTGGGTTCGGGACGCTCATGGGCGCGAGCTTACGACGGCGCCTTTGCTCGGCAGGTAACCGCCCGTCAGGGGCGGCGGGCGTGGCCCTCGTAGGTGTAGCCGGAGAACTTGACCCCCGGCGAGTAGTACTCGTCGATCGCCTCCGGCACGAAACCCGCCCCCTCGATCTCCTGCGGGATCCGCCGCGTGACGTGGCAGCCGCCGAAGATCGCCTTGTTGACAGGTTCGAGACGTCGCTGCCACATGCCCACCGCCGGGTCGGGGGAGTGCCCGTGCTCGACGAAGTGGAACCGTCCCCCAGGCTTCAGCACGCGGCGTATCTCGGCGAGGGCGGCACCGAGATCCGGGATGGAGCACAGCGTCCAGGTCGACAGGGCCGCGTCGCAGGACCCGTCAGCGAGCCCGAGTCGTTGGCCGTCGAGGCCGGAGCGCTCGATGTCGACCGGCGACGCCGCCACCCGGCCGCCGGCGAGGCGCCAGGCGACCAGAGATGGCTCGATGGCGCAGACCCGAGTCACCTCGGGCGGGTAGTGAGGGACGTTCAGCCCGCTGCCGAAGCCGACTTCCACGACCGTCCCGTGCAACCCGGCGCACACGCGCTCGCGCGTGACGGGCGTGTCCCCGCGGTTCATCACGACGTTCAGCAGCCGGGGAAGGACGTGTTCTCGGTACAAGCTCACCTGGGCGCCTCCGTTCGCCGAACGCTACCGGGCCCCGAGCAGCGGTCACCTTCCATAATGAGGGCGACGCCGTCGACTGAAGGAGGACCATGGCGACTCACGACATCACGATCGACCGGAGCCGGCGCCTCGCCGAGGAGCCTGCCAGCGGCCACAACCGCTGGCACCCCGACGTCGCCCCGGCCCTGCGGGTGGCGCCGGGCGACGAGGTGTTCGCCGAGACACGCGATGCCCTCGACGGGCAGATCACGAGAGACTCGTCGCACGCCGATGCCGGGCGCGTCGACTTCGGCGTCGTGCACGCCCTCACCGGGCCCGTGTTCGTGGAAGGGGCCGAACCGGGCGACCTCCTGCAGGTGGAGCTCCTCGAGATCACGACGGGATCCTTCGGCTTCTCGCTCGTCTCGCCCGGCTTCGGGTTCCTCCGCGACGAGTTCCCGGAGCCGTTCTGCGCCCGCTGGGACATCGCCGGCGATGCCGCCACCTCGGAGGACGTTCCCGGGGTGAGAGTGCCGTCGGCGCCCTTCCTCGGCATCATCGGCGTGGCTCCCTCCCGCCAGCTGTTGCAGCGATGCGAGGCGCGGGAGCGCTCGCTCGCCTCGGCAGGGGGCGTGGCGAACCCGCCGGATCCCGCCGGCGCCGTACCGGCCGCCGGGCCGGTCGCCTCCGAAGGCCTGCGCACCATCCCGCCTCGCGAGAACGGCGGCAACGTCGACATCAAGCAGCTCACGGCGGGGACGCGCCTCCTTCTCCCGGTGTACGTGCCCGGCGCCCTCCTCTCGGTGGGCGACGGCCACTTCGCTCAGGGCGACGGCGAAGTGTGCGGTACGGCGATCGAGGTGGCCGGCGCAGTGCGCGCCCGGCTGGGCCTGCTGAAAGGGGCGGCGTCCGAGCGCGGCATCGGCGGGATCTCGTTCGAGCATCGAGCGCCGGCGCAACCGGTGGAGCGGTCGTATTTCGCCACGACGGGGCTGTGCATCCACGACGACGGCCGCAACGCCATGGAGGACGTGACGCTGGCGGCGCGCCAGGCCCTGCGGGCCATGATCTCGCACCTCGTCGCCGAGTACGGCTACAGCCGCCAGCAGGCCTACGTCATCTGCAGCGTTGCCGTCGACTTGAAGGTCAGCCAGCTCGTCGACGTCCCGAACGTCTCGGTGTCCGCCTTCCTGCCTCTCGACATCCTCGTCACGTGAGCGTGCACGACCTGCCTCCGGGCGGTTCACCGGCGCCCTGGACGCGCCCTCGTTATCGTGATCGAGGCCTCACCGTGACGGCACACGAACTCCCGTCACCACCCGCGAAGGAGCGACGCCCGTGAGCCTCATCGAGTACCGGCAGGACGGTCCGGCCGCCTGGCTGACCCTCAACCGGCCCGAGAAGCTGAACGCCCTCAGCGCCGCCCTCGTGGTCGAGCTGCGGACGGCCCTCCGGCGGGCGGCGTCCGACGACGAGGTGCGGGTGCTGCTCGTGCAAGGAGCCGGGGGAGCCTTCTCGGCCGGCTATGACCTCACGGAGGAAGCCGACGTCGACACGGTGGGTGCCGACCAGTGGCACGACGTCCTCTCGGACGACGTCGTGGCGACGATGGAGCTGTGGTCCTTCCCGAAGCCGACGATCGCCGTCGTGCGGGGTTACTGCCTGGCGGGAGGCTGCGAGCTCGCCATGGCCTGCGACATGATCGTGGCGAGCACCGACGCTCGCTTCGGGGAGCCGGAGATCCGCTACGGGTCGGGGCCCGTCACTTTGCTCATGCCCTTCATCCTCGGTCAGAAGCGGACGAACGAGCTCCTCTTCACGGGCGACCTCATCGATGCGGCGACGGCCGAGGCGCTCGGGCTCGTCAACCGCGTCGTGCCGCCCGACGACGTCGAGGCGACCGCTCGCTCGCTGGCGAGCCGGGTGGCGACGGCGCCCCTGCCCGTGCTGCGCCTGACGAAGCTCGCCCTCAACCGCGCCTACGAAGCCATGGGGCTCCGGCAGGCCGTGCACGCCAACCTCGACCTCTCCGCCATCTTGAACGCCGCCGACTCGCCCGAGCAACGGCAGTTCGACGACATCGTGCGCAGCGGGGGCCTCAAGCAGGCCCTGGCGTGGCGGGACGCCCGGTACGGCGAGGCCCTCGGGGGCTGAGCGGGCGCCGCCCGCTGCACCGCCGCCTCCGTCTCGTCGGCGAGCATGCGGAGGAGATCGCCTGCCGGGACCTCCCGGCCGAGACCGACGGCCTGGCCGGACCAGAGCGAGAGCAAGCCCGCGTCGCCCCGCCGACGAGGGCTCCGGAGGAGTGGACGTCGTCCACGACCTGTCCTGGGGGCGGTCGTCTCCCCGATGCTCGCTACTGAGTGACGAAGGTGAAGAAAACCGGGGGGTTTCGGTCGCCGGCGCATCTCAGAAGCGGTGGCCGGCACTCGGCAGCCGCCTCCGAAAGGCCCACGGGGGAAGGGTTTGCTGGCAGGCGGACGGTCTCGGCGGCTAAGATTTCCGCAACGAGTTGCAACGTCCCCGAGCACGAGGAGGTGAGCCAGATGAGAACGGAACCTCCGAGTACCTGGCAGCCTCCTTTACGCGCCCGGGTCTGACGCCGAACTCGCTCTTCTCGTTCCGAGCCGCCACGAGGCGCTGACAGCGCTGACGTGGCGCAGCTGCGTTCGGCTCACCTGATCGCTTGGGGAGTACGCCGTGATCGTCGGCCGGTGCGCGTCCCTGCACCGGACCGGCGGACCGCCGCTCACGTTCCGAGAAGGGAGTCCCTCATGTTCCGCTTCACCCGCTCGCCCGGCAACGGCTCCGCCACGCCGGCCTGGCACCTCTCCGACTGCTCGCCCCGCCACGTCATCGCGAGGTGCCGGCGATGACGACGACCTCGAAGATCACCGACTCGGCCGCCGTCCTCGACTCCGAGCACGTCGGCGACATCCGCGGCGCCCTCGGGACCATCGCCCGGGGCGACGTCGCCCCCCGCCCGCTCCTGTCGGCCAAGCTGAAGACGCTCCTCGCCATCGTCGGTCCCGGCCTCATCGTCATGGTGGGCGACAACGACGCCGGCGCCTTCGGCACCTACACCCAGGCCGGCCAGAACTACGGGATCCACCTGCTGTGGACCCTCGTCCTCCTCGTCCCGGTCCTTTACGTGAACCAGGAGATGGTGCTGCGTCTCGGCGCCGTCTCCGGAGTCGGGCACGCCCGTCTCATCCTCGAGCGCTTCGGGAAGTTCTGGGGCGCCTTCAGCGTCATCGATCTCTTCATCCTGAACGCCCTCACGATCGTCACCGAGTTCATCGGTGTCACCCTCGCCGTCGGCTACCTCGGCCTGCCGAGGATCCCGTCGGTGGTGCTCGCCGGGGCCGTCGTCGTGGGTGCCGCCAGCACGGGGAGCTTCCGGCGTTTCGAGCGCATCTGCCTCGTGCTCGTCGTGGGGTCGTTCCTCCTCGTCCCCGTCTACCTCATGGTGCATCCGCCCTTCGGCCAGATGGTTCACCACTTCGTCGTACCCGGCTTCCCACATGGCACCCAGCTCTCCACGGTGATGCTCCTCGTCATCGCCATCGTCGGCACGACGGTGGCCCCGTGGCAGCTCTTCTTCCAGCAGTCCTACGTGATCGACAAGCGCATCACTCCCCGCTTCATCAACTACGAGCGCGTCGACCTCTGGATCGGCATCATCGTCGTCGTCGTCGGGGCAGCTGCCATGGTCGGCTTCTCGTCGGCTGTCTTCGGCGGGCACCCGGGCGGCGGTACCTTCACGAGCGCCGCCGGCGTGGCTGCCGGCCTCGGGCGGTACGTCTCGCCCGTGGCGGGCGACCTCTTCGCCATCGCCCTGCTCGACGCCAGCATCATCGGAGCGGCCGCCGTCGGGCTGGCGACCGCCTACGCCGGTGCCGACGTCCTCGGCGCCAGCCACTCGTTGCACCGGCCGGTGAGGAAGGCGAAGGGTTTCTACGCCTGTTACGCCGGGTTGATGGCCCTGGCGGCCACGATCGTCCTCATTCCCGGGGCGCCCCTCGGACTGCTCACCGAGGGCGTGCAGACGCTCGCCGGCGTGTTGCTGCCGAGCGCCACCGTCTTCCTGCTGCTCCTCTGCAACGACAAGGACGTGCTGGGGCCGTGGGTGAACTCGAAGAAGCTGAACCTCTTCACGGCCTCCGTCATCTGGGTGCTCGTGCTCCTCTCGGTCATCCTCACGGCCAGCGTCCTCTTCCCGGGCATCTCGAGCGGCCAGGTCGTCGGCATCCTGGCCGGTGGTGCCGCTCTCGGCGTCACCGCCGGCTTGTACCTCGTGGTGCGGAGCCGTCGGGCGCGCCAGGCCGTCCTCACCGTTCCCGTCGAGTGGCAGCACCGGGAGAGCTGGCGCATGCCGGCCCTCCACCTGCTGAGCAAGCCGCCGATGTCGATGCAGCGCAAGATCGGTCTCGTCACGCTGCGCGGCTACCTCGTCGTGGCCTTCGCCCTCGTCATCGTGAAGGTGGTCGAGGTGGCCGTGAAGTAGCGGCGCCGCCAGACGGTCGCGAGGCTCAGGCGGAGGCGAGCGCCTCGATCGCTTCGGGATCGAGCTCGTCAGCCTCGGCGTCGTCAGTGGTTGCCGCCCGCATGGTCACCTACTCGCCGCTCGACGAGGCCTCCGCCGCCCTCCTTCGCCGATTGGCGGAGCTGCGGGCGGCCTGAGCGGCCACCGACACCGCTCGCGACCCGCCCGCGTCATGAGGATTCACCGACGTCAGGATCCCGAGGACACGCTCCTTCCGGCGATCTCCGACGCGAAGGACTCGACCTTCGCCTGCCAGCCGTCCTCGAGCGGGCCCTTCAGGCCGGTGACGTGAATGACATCTTCGGCAAGCTTCACGAGGCCCTTTCGCTGGAGCAGCTCGTTCATGATCGGCCGGACGCGCTGCCGCTGAGCAAGCTCCTCGGGCGTCGGAGTGTGGCCGGACTTGTCGGGTCGGGGCATGATCTCGGTCGTCAGGAGCCCGTACCTCGTCCCAGCAGGGATTCGCACACGGGTGAGGAAGCGTCGCATGCTGCCGATGGGTTTGCCGATGCGTCCCGGCGAGCTGAAGACGTAGAGGTCGGCGGGGGGCAGCTTCGTCGGCTTCGCCTCCCTGATGTGGTGAACGACGACCGTGCCTCCTCGCGCGGCCATCTGCTTGCGGAACTCTTCGGCGACGGCGGCCCCGTTGCCGAATCTCGAGGCGTGCAGGTACTCGATCCTCATGATGTCTCCTGGCCTTGCGGACTCATCGCACGCCTCAGGTGTGCGCCCGCGTGCCTCGGAACGGTAGGGCCGGAGGTCCCTTGTTGGAAGTCCCATCACCTCTGCCGCCGGCGGCGCCACCCGGCGGGCGATCACTTCCACACGGCGCCGTAGGCCACGATGTCGTCGGGGTACCAGCCGACGCCGGCGCCGACGCACTCCGAGGCGGACACGCACGAGACTCCGGCGAAGGAGTCGACCTCGGCGCCGAGCAGGTTCGGGGTCGGTTGGATGGCGAAGCCCTTACCGTCCCACCGCTCCGCCAGCGCTTGGCCGGATGTGACGGGGCCGCTCCCTCCCAAGAGGCCTCCGACGACGCCGACGGCCGTGCACGTCGTCGCCGTCGCGCACGACACCGACGTCAGGGCGCTCGTGTTGCCGGCGGGTACGGCTGCCTTCAGCGTCGTCCAGGAGCCCTTGGCGAGTTGCGTGGCCCAGACCGTCTCGGTCGTGGGGAGCTTCCCGGCCGTGCCCACGGCGACGCACGATCCCGCCGTCGTGCAGTCGACACCACTGAGGCTCGCCGCCGTCGTGCCGGTTGCCTCCGGGACGGTGACGAGGTTCCAGGCCGTCCCGTTCCAGACCTCGCTGAGGGCCTCCTCGTCCCCGGAGGAGGCGATGTAGCTGCCGACGGCCGTGCAGGACGTCGCAGTCGGGCAGGAGACCGAGCTGAGCGTCGGGAACGTTCCTCCGAGTGGCAGCGGCAGCGTGCTGAGCGTCCACGTCGTGCCGTTCCAGCGCTCGGCGAGCGGGCTCGGGCTGTCGACGTCGAGGCCCGAGCCGACGGCCGTGCAGAAGGTCTTCGCCAGGCACGAGATGCCGTACCAGTTGACGTCGGAGCCGGGTGGCGCCGCCACCGGCTTCCAGGAGGAACCGGACCATGCCTGCGCCACCGGGTCGAGGGTGGAGGTGTTCTCGCCGATGGCGACGCACGCCGACGACGACGAGCACGAGAGGGCGCTGGGGGCGAACTGCAGGCCGGAGGCGAACGACCTGAGGATCCAGGAGCTGCCGTCCCAGCGCTCGTAGCTGCCCGTGGCGCCGCCGGGCGAAGACGTCGACGTGGCCGCCAGGCAGAAGGTCGGCGAGGCGCAGGACAGCGACGACACGTAGTTCAGGCCGGCGCCGACGTGGTCGGCCGCCTTGCCGGTCGACCAGCTGCTCCCACCGGACCACCGCTCGGCGAGGGCGGCGTAGAAGTCGTCCGGTTCGCCCGTGACGGTCGTCTCCTGGTTCGGGATGGCGTAGAGCCCCACCCCGAGGCAGCTCGTCGCCGACGGGCAGCCGACGGCGTCCAGCTCGTCGAGGTTCGCCACCGGGTTGGGGGTCGTCTGCAGGTGCCAGCCGGTGCCGTCCCATCGCTCGGCGAGCGTCACGCCGTTGCCGGCCGGATCGGACCACTGGCCGACGGCCGAGCAGGCCGCCTTCGAGGTGCAGCTCACCGAGAGCAGCTGCGTGAACGTGCTGGCCGCCGGGTTCGGCGTCGGCTGCACCGCCCAGTCGGCTCCGTTCCAGGCCTCCGCCAGGCTCACGGCGTCACCCGAGCCGTTGTCGTAGAAGCCCGTGGCCTCGCAGCTTCCTGCCCGTTCGCAGCTCACCCCCGAGAAGCTGGAGAAGGTCGTGCCCGTCGGGAGGGGGACGGGCTCGTCGGTCCAACTCCCGCCGCTCAAGCTGACGGCGATCGCCTCCGTGGTCGTGTCGCCCACCGCCGTGCAACGGCCCGCCGCCGAGCAGGAGACCGAGGAGAAGGTCGCCCCCCCGGTCGGAAGCGAGTGGTACTTGCCCTTCGTCCACGCTCGTCCGTTCCAGCTCTCGAGCAGGGGGCCGTTGAGGGTGCCCGAGTTGAATTCGCCGACGGCCACGCACGCCCGCGACGAGGTGCACGCCACGCCGTCCAACTCTGAGGTGGTGGCGCCGCCGCGGTTGAGGGGGTACTCGACCGACCAGGTCTTCCCGTTCCAGACCTCGGCGAGCGTCTTCGTCGAGAAGTGCTCCTCGTACTCGCCGACGGCCACGCAGGACGATGCCGACGAGCACGAGACGGAGGCGAGGCTGGCGAGGGAGAATCCCGGCGTCGGGTTCGGGCTCGGCTGCACGACGAAGGAGGAGCCGGACCGGCGCTCGACGAGCGTGACTCCCTGCCCACCCGCCGACACGGTCTCCCCGACGGCCACGCAGATGCTCGACGAGCAGTCCAGCCCGTTGAGCCGGCCGCGGGCGGAGGGCGGGTTGGGGGGCGCCGCCAGCCGCCAGCTCGGCGCCGTGCACGTCGTGGCCGTGGCGGCGTCGTTGGCGTGGTTCGGATCTGCCTCGTTGCCGATGACGTCGGCGGTGTCGTGGAAGCAGACGAATTCCTTCGCCGGCGCCGTGGCCGAGAGCACGTAGGTGGCGCTATGGCCGACGAGGAGCTTGCCCTCGGAGCAGGTGACCGTGCTGCCGCTCACCCTGCAGCCCGGCGAGCTGCTCCTGACGTGGGTGAGGGGCGCCGGCACCGTGTCGCGGACGACGTATCCCGAGCTGATCCCCTTGCCGTGGTTCGTCACGGTGATCGTCCAGCTGAGGGGCGACGAGGCGACGGTGTTGGCCGGAGCCGAGTTCGAGATCGACAGGTCGGCCGCCGTCGGCACGCAGGCGGCGCCGTCGTCGTTATTGCCGGCGACGGGTCCGGCGTAGGCGGAGACGACAGAGAAGCCCGGCGTGGCGGACGTCGCCTTCGCCACGGAGACCTGGTACAGCTCGCCCGTCGAGTTGTCGTCGACGCCCAGGTTGCCGTTCCCGTACGTCCACGCCGCCCCGTAGCTCGAGCCGGGCGCGATCTGCTTGGGCGCCTGCAACGTCGTGACGTGGCCGGTCGTGAGGTCGAGGCGCTGTATCGAGACGTTCTTGCCCGACGTCGTCATGCCCCAGAGGAAGCCGCTGTCCCAGGTGAAGTCGAAGGACTTCCAGGCGCCCTTGGGCGAGACGCGCACCTGCGCGAGCACTCTCGGCGAGGGGGCGAGGGCGATCTCGTCGACGACCGGGTTGCCGGGCGAGGTGACCCAGAGGTGGCCGGAGCCGTCGAAGCTCCCGGTGTTCGCCCCGTTCGAGGAGAGGAAGGAATCGCCCTTGATGGCGCCGAGGTCGTCGATGTTCCCGGCGCTGTCGATGCGCAGCAGGTGGCCTGCCGGTCCCGATTTGCCGGGGATGCTCACCCCGTACAGGTAGCGGTCGGCAGGGTCGTAGCCGATGGCGTTGTAGTTCCAGCCGTGCGTCGTGCCGACCCGCTGGAAGGTGGTCGTGCCGGCTCCGTAGAGCGAGCTGTAGAGCTGTGTGGGCGTCCGCTCGGCGAGGAAGATGGCCGGCGTGCTGCAGGAGAAGGGCCCGCCGTTGACGCCGGCGACCGCAGTCGGCGGACGGCTCGCCGACGCCGCCCTGCCCACCGCCACCGTGAGAGCAAGTACGAGGCCGAACACGGCCACCACCGAAGTGATCCCCGTCGTCGTCGCTCCGAACCGCCGCCCGCCTCCTGCCATTCCGTCCCTTCCCGCGCCCGGTGTCCGCGGACGATACCTCAGCGCCGGCGGTCCGGTCGCCGCCCCTCCCGGCGAGCAGGCGCCGTGGCTCGTGCTGGAGGGCGCCTCGGGGCGGCCCTCAGGGTTGTCCCCGATTCCCAACTGCCTGCCGACCGGTCAGGATGTGACTGTGCGAGCCGGTGTCACATTCCGCTGAACGGCGGTGCTGTCACTGTGTGGCTCGGGGCACGACGTCGCGCCCGGCGGCCGCCGGTAGTGGCACGACGGTGACGATCGACACGGACAGGAGCCGAGGATGATCGCTGCGACACTGCTGGAGGCGCCCGAGCGGGATCCGGGTTCCAGCCCCTGGGCCGTCGAGACGCGGGGGCTGACGAAGCGATTCGGGGACAACGTCGCCGTCGACGGTGTCGACCTCCGCATCCCTCGAGGATGTGCCTTCGGCTACCTCGGCCCGAACGGCGCCGGCAAGACGACGCTCATCCGCGTCCTCCTCGGCCTGACGCACGCCGACGCCGGCACGATGTCCCTCCTCGGCTACCCCGTGCCGCACCGGCGGGCGCAGGCACTCGCCCGCGTCGGCGCCATCGTGGACGAGCCGCGCTTCCACCGTCATCTCACGGGTCGTGACAACCTGCGCATCCTCGCCGCAGCCCGGGAGCGTGCCGCCACCGACCGGATCGAGCCGTCGCTCGAGCGCGTCGGGCTGGCGCAGCGGGCCGACGACCGCGTCGCCAAGTACTCGATGGGGATGCGCCAGCGCCTCGGTGTCGCCGCCTGCCTCCTCGGCGACCCGCAGCTCCTCATCCTCGACGAGCCGATGAACGGCCTCGACCCGGCCGGCATGCGGGAGATGCGCGACATGATCCTCTCACTCGTGGCGGAGGGACGCACCGTGGTGCTCTCCTCCCACCTCCTCGACGAGGTCGAGCGCACCTGTGACGCCGTCGCCATCGTCGACCGCGGCAAGGTCATCCGCCAGGGCAGCATCTCCGAGCTGCTCTCCGGCACGGCGCGTGCCCTCGAGATCGAGTGCAGCGAGCCGGAGCGGGCGAAGGCGGTCGTGGAGGGCGCAGGTACGGGCGGTGCCGTGGAGACGGTTGCGTCCGGGCTGCACATCACCCTCGCCGAAGGCACCTCGAGGGACGTGGTGGCGGCGATCAACCGCCTGCTCGTCGACGCCCGCATCGACGTGTACCGCCTGCAGGAGGTGCAGGCGTCGCTCGAATCGTGGTTCCTGCAGGTGACGAGCCGATTGGGGGCACCGCAATGACCGCAGTCCCGCAGCTCGACACCGACCACCCGACCCCGCCTCCTCCCGGCGCCGCCGCAACTGACCGGCGGGGCTCCTGGATCCCCACGGGCAGGATGATCACGACGAGGTTCATGGAGCTCCGAAGGCGCCGAGGGCTCATGATCGGCCTCGTCGCCGTCAACATCGGCCTACCGACCGTCTTCCTCCTCGTGCGCCTGCTGGCCCATGCCATCGCGCCGAAGACGTACGGACCGGCCGGCGGCTATACGATCTATTCGAACCTCGTGGCCGGCGTCATGTACATCTTCGGCTTCATCATCGCCGCCACGCTCGGGTGCACGGCGGGGTCGGTCGATCTCACGGAGGGGATGTTCCGTCACCTCGTCGTGACGGGGCGCTCGCGCCTGGCGCTCTACTTCGCACGCATCCCGGCCGGGCTCGCCATCGTCGTGCCGATGGTGGCGGTGGGCTTTGCCGTCGTGTGCTTCGTGAGTGTCTACGCCGCCCCGACGACGTTCAGCTACAACGGCGTCAACGTGCCGGCCGGGCTCTCGCGACCTGCCCTCGACACCTGGGCGGCCGACCATGCCGACCTCGTCATCTGCAACTTCGGCTTCTCCACAGGACCGAACAGCAAGGCGGGACCGCCCCCCAACATCCCGTGCGGCCCCAACGGCGTCGCCCCGGGCGCACCGGCCCCCACGCCGGCCGTCAAGGCCTTCGCCGTGCAGGTGGCGAACCAGGGCTACGCCAACTACGCCGACCAGTTCCGTGTCCCACCAGTGGGGCTGATGGTGCGTAGCGGGCTCTGGCTCGAGCTGGAGGCCGCCATCGGCTTCCTCGTCGGCCTCGGGCTCGCCTCCCTCCTCGGGCAGCGCACCCTGGCAGTGATCCTCATGATCGTGCTCGAGCTCGTGCTCACGCCGATCTTCTCCCACGGCCAGCTCGCCCATCTCATCAACCTGCAACGGTCCGTCGTCGGCGTCGCCATGGCCCATCTCGAGCCGGGCGCCTTACCGTTCGTCTTCGGGAACGGTGGTGGGGGAGGCCCGGGGGGTAACCGAGCCGGAATCGTGCCGGAGACCATGACGCAGACGATCTTCGTCGTGGTCGCCTGGATCGTCGTCTGGACGGCGCTCGGCGCCTGGCGGATGGCGAAGCGGGACGCCTAGGTCCGCCGGGTCGTCCCCGCAGTCCGGGTCGTCCCTGCAGTCCGGGTCGTCCCTGCAGTCCGGGTCGTCCCTGCAGTCCGGGGCGTCCCTGCAGTCCGGGTCGTCCCTGCAGTCCGGGGCGTCCCCCGTACGCGGGCCGTCGGGGCTCGGGCCATCCAGGCTCAGAGGGCGCCGAGGAGGCAGTCGCCCCCGTCCACGCGCAGGGCCACCCCGTTGACGTAGCCGGCCTCCTCGGAGGCGAGGAAGGCGACGACCCGAGCCACCTCGTCGGGTCTGGCGACCCGGTGCAACGGGTTGCTCCGGGCGAAGCCGGCAATCTCCCCCGGCGTGTGGGCGATGCGCATCATCGCCGTGTCGACGGCGCCCGGGCAGACGACGTTGACGCGGATGTGGTGGTGGGCGAGCTCGAGGGCGAGCGAGCGGGCGAGCCCGATGAGTGCGGTCTTCGTAGCGGCGTACACGCTTCCGCCGGGGTGTGCCTGCAGGCCGGAGGTGGAGGACGTGACGACGACGGCGCCTCCGTCCCGTAGCAGGGGGATCGTCGCCTGCAGGACCCTGATCGTCCCGAGCAGGTTGACGGTGACCATGGTCTCGACGTCCTCGTCCGGCACCTCGGTGAGGGGAGTGTTCGGACTCAGGAACACGCCGGCGTTCGCGCAGACGAGATCGATCGATCCTATCTCGCCGGCAAGCGACCGCCCGGCGGCCCGCACCTGTTCCGGCACGGAGACGTCGACCTCGAGCGACGTGACGTCGGCACCGTCCGCCCGCAGCTCGGCTGTGAGCGCCGAGAGGGCGCTGGCATCGCGATCGAGGAGCGCCAAGCGGTAACCGCCGGCCTGCAGCCGGCGGGCGATGGCCGCCCCGATCCCGTTGGCGGCACCGGTGACGAGGGCCGCCGGGCGGCGGGCGTCTTGCTCGCTCATGTCAGCAGTTAGCGGCTGGATCGCCTGCTGCGGGGAGCCGAGGCCCGTGGGTGCGAGGTGTCGAGGAGGGTACGCCGGCTGTTCGTCCAGAACTGCTCGACCGTCTCGAGGTGGGAGGACATGGCTTGGCGGGCGGCCTCGGCGTCCCCCTGCTTGATGGCGTCGAAGATCTCCCGGTGGGAGCGAATCGCCGACGTGAGGCTCCCGTGCAGCAGCGTCTGCTGCCTCACTTCGATGAGGGCGTCACCGATGGCGTCGAGGAGAACGACGTAGAGGGGGTTGTGGGTGGCGTTGGCGAGCGCCCGGTGGAACTCGATGTCGGCGCGCGTGGCCTTGTCGACGTCATTGCCCGCCTCCGCCATCTTGCGGCACGCCTCCGAGAGGGCGCGGAGGTCCGCCGGGTTCGCCCGCTCGGCGGCCGAAGCGGCCATCTGCACCTCGAGAACGCTCCGGATCTCGTGCACCTTCTCATAGTCGAGACCGTCGCTGCCCCGAAGGAAGTACGCGAGGGATTCCCGCACGGCACTGCCGTCCATGGGGGCGACGCGGATGCCGCTGCCGGAGCGAACCTCGATCAGTCCCTTGGCGACGAGGGAGCGCACGGCCTCCCGGATGACGGTGCGGGAAACGCCGAATTGCTCGCCGAGCTCCCGCTCGGAAGGAAGGCTGTCGCCGGGACGAAGGCGATTGGACGTGATCGTCTCGAGCATGAGCGCTGCGACCTTGTCCGCAAGGCTCGGGTCGCGTGTGACCTGGGAGAAGAGCTCGGACACGACGCACAAGATCATACGGCATGCCACCGCCGGAAGGCGCCCACCGGGTGCCGACGGAGGCCGACCTGTATGATGGCAGACATTATGACCTCCAGCACGCCGACCCCCGTCCTGGTGCTGGACGACGACCCGACGGGCGCCCAGAGCCTGTCGAACGCCCACGTCCTCCTCGACTGGGATGCGGACGAACTGCGAGGGGCGCCCGAGTCGCCGAGCCTGCACCTCCTCACGAACACGAGGGCGCTGGCGGCCTCGTCGGCGCACACCGTCGTCTCCGAGGCGGTGAGGGCCGCCCGGGCGGCCCTCCCGCGCCGGCGGGTCGTGCTCCGCGGCGACAGCACCTTGCGGGGCCATCTGCTGGAGGAGTACCTGGGCTGCTGTGACGGCCTTGGTTGGCCGGGCTCCGTCCCTCTCCTCCTCGTTCCCGCTCTTCCCTCCGCCGGCCGCGTGACGCGAGGCGGCGTACAGCTCCTCGAGCGGGAGGGCAAGAGGCTTCCCGTCGCCGAGTCGGAGTTCGCGGCCGACACGACGTTCGGCTACCGGGCCTCACGTCTCGTCGAGTGGGCGGAGGAACGGTCGGGTGGCCTGTTCGCCGCCGAGGACGGCATCGAGATCGATCTCGACGAGCTCCGCCGCGACGGGCCGGGCGTCGTCGCCGAGGCGATCCACGAGCTGTCGCGACTCGGCCGGCCGGCCGTGTGCGTGCCGGACGCCGAGACGATGCTCGACCTCGACTGCATCGCCGAGGGGCTCCGCGTGGCGGACGGGGACGGGTGCCAGGTCGTCGTGCGCTGCGCCCCCGCCTTCGTGGGTGCCCTCGCCGGTAACACGGCGACGGGGCGCTGCGCCGTCCCGGGCGGCCGCACGCTGCTCGTGTGCGGTTCGTGGGTTGCCTCCTCGAGCGAGCAGCTTCGCCACCTGCAGTCGGCACTCGGAGTGAACGTGATCGAAGCGGCCGCCCTGGATCTCGCCTCCGGCGCCGGCGGTGCCGTCGAGGCGCTCGCCGGGCGGGTAGACGAGGCGCTGGCGGGCTGCGGGCTCGCTGTGCTCGCCACGGAACGTGCTCGCCCGGTCGAGCTGCAGTCCCTCGACGCCGGCGAACGGATCGGGCGGGGACTCGCCGGCGTCGTTGCGGCTCTCGCCATCCGCCCCGACGTGCTCATCGCCAAGGGCGGGGTGACTGCCGCAATCGTGCTCGGCCACGGTCTCGGGGCGCGCTCGGCCCGCGTCGAAGGCCCGGTCCTCCCGGGCGTCTCACTCTGGACTGCCCACGGTGCCGGCGGCGACATGCCCTACCTCGTGGTGCCGGGCAACGTAGGGGCGCCCTCGCTCCTGAGCGATCTCGTGGCCGCCGCCACCGACGGGCACTCCCTGGCCCCATGCTGACCCCCTTCGGGGAGCTCCTCGACCGCCTCGGCCAGCAGTCAGCCCTCGGGGCCTTCACCTGTTACGACACCGCCACGGCGACCGGCATCGCCCGGGCGGCAGAAGAGGCCGAGCAGCCGGCCGTCCTCCTCGTGCCGGAGTCGTCGTTGCGGACGGCGGCGGGTCGCTACCTCGTCCCCGCCGTCGTGGCCGTCGCGCGCTGCAGCCCGGCGGCGCTGTGCGTCCAGCTCGACCACGCCCGCGACCGGGTCCTCGTGGCAGAGGCGCTCGGCGCCGGAGTGGGCGCCGTCCTCGCCGACGGCTCCGCTTGGGCCCTCGAGGAGAACGTGTCGTATGTGCGGGAGGTCACGATGATGGCGGAGCGAGCCGGTGCCTTCGTCGAGGCGGAGCTCGGCCTCCTTCCCGGGGAGGAGGACCGCGCCGGATCGGCCCACGAGGGCGGTCTCACGGACCCCGAGCTGGTGGAGGACTTCGTGCAGCGCAGCGGATGCGGCCTGCTCGCCGTCTCCATCGGGAACCGCCACGGGGCCTCGCAGAGCCGGCCGCGGCTCGACTGGGAGCGCCTCGCCGCCATCCGGGCGCGCAGTGCCGTGCCCCTCTCGCTGCACGGCGGCACCGGGATCGGCGAGGAGGACGTCTCCCGCTTGATCGCCTCGGGCATCCGCAAGATCAACGTGAACACCGAGATCCGGGTGGCCCAGGTGAACGGGCTGCAGACGCACCTTCCCGTCATCGCCTTCGGCGAGCAGACGCTCGTCTTGCAGAACGTACTGGCGGAGGCTGCCCGCACGACGGCTCGATCGAAGCTCGACGGCTTCTCAGGGAAGGACGCCAATGCCGCGCATCAGACGCATTGACCACGTCGCCGTCGCCGTGAGCGACACCGGCCGGGCGCTCGAGACCTTCCGCGACGAATTCGGTCTCGAAGTCGTGCACCAGGAGCAGTTGAGCTCACCGCCGGTGATCCTCACCTACCTCGACTGTGGCAACATCTTCCTCCAGCTGGTCGAGCCCACCGACCCGGAGTCGTCGCTCGCCGAGCTCGTCGAGAGGGAGGGCGAAGGCGTGAACCACATCTGCTTTGCCGTGGACGACGTGCTCGTGGACGCCGCCGCCCTGGGGGGCGGCGCTCCCTCCGACGGCGTCGTTGCCGGGCAGGGCCGGGGTCGCCTCTCGGCCTTCGTGCCAGGCCCCGCCCGCCACGGCGTCCGCTTCGAGTGCACGGAGTTCCACTCGGAGGACGCCCGCCGGGGTGGTGTGCTCGAGGCGGAGGGCGGCGCGTGAGGCGTGCCCTGCGCTGTGATGGGAAGGTGATCGAGGAAATGAGCGGAAAACGGTGCATAACCTCGATCACCTTCACCTCGCTCGTGTGCCGCCGGGCCGCCAGCCGCGTGAGGATCGTGGGATCAACCGACAAGGAGGCGTCATGACCGTGACGAAGAAGTCGTACAAGTCCAATGTCGAGGCCGACTCGTACGAGCCGTTCATGGTGGGCGACCGCCAGATCGGCATCGTGCACTGGCTGCGCGACACCGCCGGGGGAGACGGCGTCCTCTTCGCCGGGCTGTGGAAGGCCGAGCCGGGCAGCTTCGACTACGTCTTCGAGGCCGACGAGAGCTTCCTCCTCCTCGAGGGGTCGGTAACCGTCGACACCGGCGACGAGTCGGTCGAGCTGAAGCAGGGCGACCTCGTCTCCTTCGTCGCCGGCACGACGGCCACCTGGCACGTGCACGAGCCGTCGAAGAAGTTCTTCGTCGTGAGCGGCTGCTGATCCTGAGCCGCCACGGCGCCGTCAGAGACGGGTCGGCGTGCCGGCCGCGAGCGTGACCTCGGCGAGGTGAAGGCCGTCGTCGAAGCAGCGTGAGGGGTAGCGCTCCCAGAGCCGGAACTCGTGGCCGGGCACGATGCGTCGCGACTCGCCCCCGACGGACGCCATCATTCCTGCCATGGCGAGGAGGCAGTTCTCCTGGCTCCCGGTGGCGAAGCCGATCGGGACCATCTCCCCGTCACCGTTCAGACCCTCCAGGTTGACGTAGCTGTAGACGACGTCGCCGGGGAGGATCGAGCGCCCCGAACCGTCCGACTCCACCTCGACGTGCTGGTGGCCGTAGGTGTGCGAGTCGAACTCGGGCACGAGCGAGACGCCCGGCACGAGGTCGCGCACGGGACCGGAGACGAGGCGCAGCTGGCCGCGCTGCGCCAGGCCGTCGACGGCGGCGAGGTCGGCAGGGTCCAGCCCGATGCGGAGCCAGCCCAGCTCGGCCGGCACCCCGGCCGCCCAGAGCCACTTGCTCACCTCGCGCTCTTGCACATAGACGGTGGCGTTCGGGAAGTCGCCGATCGTCCCCATGTGGTCGTAGTGGGCGTGGGTGATGAGGACGAGATCGACCTCCTCGGGTTGGAAGCCGGCCCGCCTGACGGCCTCCACGGGGTGGATCCAGGTCGAGATGCCGTCGAGGTCCGCCAGGCGCCGGCCGTCGCCGTCCATCGAGAAGCCGGTGTCCACGAGGATGGTGTGGCCGCCTCCGTGCACGATCGTGACGCTGAAGGGGAGCGCTCGCCTGCCCGCCTGCCCGTGGACGACGTAGGTCTCGGGGAAGCTGGGGGCGATGGCGTACTCGGACACCCAGATCGAGTAATCGGTCACGGCGCTCCTCCTTCAGTGCTGCGGGGCAGCCCCGAGCGGTCCGTCTCGCAGGCCACACAGGCAGCACGCCTCGTGGCCGAACTCTGCCATGCAGTCAGACCACTCGCAAACGATGGCCCATGATCACTGGGGCTTCCTGGACACCCTCCGCGACGACCTGTATGATGGCATGTAGGTTCTACCAGAGCCGGACATCAGACGCGTCGGTGCCGGAACCCGACCCCGCGACGTGAGCGGGCGTCACCTCGCCGGCGCCGTTTCGAGCCGGGCGCCCCAGGGGAGGCAAGCAAACCGTGACGAGTGGCGAAGGCTCATCCATCTCCCGGCGGCAGCTGTTGAAGGGTGCGGCGGCAACGGTCGGGCTCGTGGCCACGAGCGCCGGCCTCGCCGCCTGCGGGAGCTCGTCGGGCTCGGGCGCCACGACGTCGTCCTCGGTCCCGGCGTCCTCGGCGCCCAAGCGCGGTGGGGTGTTGCGCGTCGGCGTCACCGACGGCGGCTCGACGGACAACATCGACGCCGGCATGTTCGTCACGAACGTCGACGGCCTCCGGCTCTACCAGCTGTACAACTCGCTGTACGCCTTCGACAAGAACGCCGTCCCGCAGCTCTCGCTCGCCGAGGAGGTCACGCCGAACGCCGATGCCACGGAGTGGACCGTGCGGCTGCGGCAGGGCGTGACCTTCCACAACGGCAAGAGCCTCGCCGCCGAGGATGTCGTGTACACGTTCCAGCGAGTCCTCGACCCGAAGAAGCCCTTGCTGGGGGCGAACTTCATCCAGACGATGGACATCGCCAACGCCAAGGTCCTCGATCCCCTCACGGTGCGGATCCCCTTCCACTCTCCCTTCGGCTATTTCCCGCAGTGCCAGGCGACGTACTTCTTCTTCATCGTGCCCGTCGGATACGCCCCGGCGGGGGTGGTCAACCCGAAGCACCCGATCGGGACGGGGCCCTTCCAGTTCGAGTCGTTCACGCCCGGGGTCGAGAGCGTCTTCACGCGCAACGACAACTACTGGCAGAACGGCCAGCCCTACGTCGACCGCGTCGTCATCACCGACTTCCCCGACGAGAGCAGCCAGCTGAACGGCCTCAACGGCAACTCGCTCGATCTCGTGGACGCTCTCTCGGGCAGCTCCATCCCCGTCGTGAAGAACGGCGGCGGCAAGGTCCTCGTCGAGAACGGCGAGGCGTACGGGCCTTTCACGATGCGGGTCGACCAAGCACCTTTCAACGACGTCCGGGTTCGGCAGGCCATGCGTCTCATCATCGACCGCCCGCAGATGCTGGAGCTCCTCTTCAGCGGTGCGGGTCTCATCGGCAACGACCTCTTCTGCCTCTTCGACCCCACCTACGACCACTCCCTGCCACAACGCCAAGCCGATCCGGATCAGGCCAAGTCCCTGTTGAGGCAGGCCGGCCACGAGAACCTCACCGTCACGCTCGTGACGAGCGATGTGGGAGCCGGCTCGCTGAACGCCGCCCAGGTCTTCGCCCAGCAGGCGAAGGCGGCGGGCGTGACGGTGAACCTCAGCCAGGTGACGCCCGAGGTGCTCTACGGCCCCAACTACCTCAAGTGGACCTTTGCGCAGGACGACTGGAACTACAACCCCTACATCCTGAATGCTCAGAACGCCTGCCTGCCGGGCGGGCAGTTCAACGAGTGCCACGCGGACTATCCCCGCTACAACCAGCTCTGGCACCAGCTGGCGGGCACCGTGGACGCCAACCTGCAAGCGGAGATCACCCACGAGATGCAAACCTTGGAGTACGAGGGGTATGCCAGCGGTTTCATCATCCCCTACTTCATCCCCTCCATCGACGGGATGCGGGCCAACGTGCAAGGGCTGACGCCGAGCAAGACGGGCAACCCCCTCGGTGGGTTCGACCTGCAGAGCGTCTGGCTGGACTGAGCCGTCGGCCGCACCGCCACCGGCCGCACCACGAGGAGAAGAATCAGAGTGACCGTCGTCGCCGTCGTGGGTCTCGGGGCCATGGGCTCGAGGATCGCAGGGCGGGTCCGCGGGTGCGTCGACGAGCTGCGGCTCTTCGACCCCCTCGAGGACCGCTGCCGGGCAGTTGCCGATGCCACCGGCGGGCTCGCCCTTGCGTCGGGCGAGGAGGCGGCCTCGGGCGCGGTGGCCGTGGTGCTCGTCGTCGCCGACGCCGCTCAGGCGGAGGAAGCGCTCTTCGGCCGGCAGGGCGCCCTGGCCGGGCTGATCGCCGGCGGCGTCGTCGTCGTCATGAGCACCATCGGCCCGAGTGCCATGGAGGGCCTCGGGGAGAAGGTGGCGGCGGCCGGCTTCGGGCTCGTCGATGCCCCTATGACCGGAGGCACCGTCCTCGCCGAGCGAGGGGAGCTCCTCCTCTTCGTGAGCGGTCGCCGCCCCGACGTCGAGGTGGTCCGCCCGATCCTCGAAGCGTGCAGCCGGGCCTGGCACTTCGCCGGGGAGGAGGTGGGGGCCGGGCAGACCTTCAAGCTCGTCAACCAGCTCCTCTGCTCGGCGCACATGATGGCGGCCGCCGAGGCACTCGCCTTCGCCCGCGCCCTCGGGTTGGACCAGCACGATGTCTTCCGGGCCGTGAAGGAGGGGGCGGGTGCCTCCTTCATCTTGGAGCACTACGGGGAGCGCATGATCGATGGCCCCTATCAGCCGCCCAGCAGCGCCGTGCCCATCCTGCTCAAGGACTCAGGCCTCGTGGCCACCGAGGCGATGGCACATGGGCTGAAGGTACCGGCGACCGAGGCGGCGCACGAGCTGTTCCGCCGGGCGGCCGAGGCCGGGTGGGAGAACGACGACATCACCGGCATCATCCGCATGTACTACAAGGAAATGGAGGAGGCGTGAGCGCCTGGAGCAAAGTGAGCTGGGACGAGCTGCCGCCGTACCCGCAGGAGGAGTACCCACCGGACCATCCCTGGCCTCCCGGCGGCAAGCCTGATCAGCGTGTCTACAGCCACCGACTGGGGTGCGAGCATCACGTGTTCAGCATCCTTCGCTATCCGCCGGGCGCCAGCCTGGAGCATCACCGGCACGACCATGCCGAGGAGATCTACGTGCTGTTGAGCGGCGGTGGGCAGATGCTGATCGACGACGAGGTCGTCGATGCCAAGCCGCTCGACGGGTTCCGCATCCCCCCGGAGCCGTACCGCTCCGTCTACAACAACACGGGCGAGGACGCCTACTGGCTCGTCATCGGGGCACCGGCGGACGAGTTCCACTACCTCAAGTAGCCGGCGACGGCCGCGACGGCCGTCCTCCCGCCATATGTCGTAACATTCCGACCTCGGAGATCGACATGTCGTCCGCGGCGGCAGGCGCCGGCCTCCCCCTCGGCGTCTACGCCGCCCTGCGGTGGCAGCGGATCGCCGACCGCGTCATCCTCTCCGGCTCGCTCCTCGGCGTCGTCATGCCGCAGTTCGTGCTCGGCTTCCTCCTCCTCTACTTCTTCGCCTACCACTTGCAGATCTTCCCGCTCGGTGCGACGGCTTCCCTCCCGGCCCTCGTGCTGCCCGCCCTCGCCCTCGGTCTCCCTGGCGGCGCCTGGTACGCCCGCATGGTGCGCTCCTCTGTGCTCAACGTCCTCGGGGAGGACTACATCCGCAACTGCAGGGCGAAAGGCCTCTCCGAATGGACCGTCGTCATCCGCCACGTGCTCCGCAACTCGGCGGGCCCCGCCATCACGATGATCGGGCTCGACTTCGGGATCTTCCTCGGCGGTGTCCTCGTCGTCGAGCAGGTCTTCGGCTGGCCGGGGATCGGCCAACAGATGTGGAACGCCATCACGGCCAACGACATCCCCGTGGTCATGGGCACCGTCATCGTGGCCGCCACGGCCGTCGTCATCTTCAACCTCGTGGCCGACCTCGCCAACGCCTTCCTCGACCCCCGCATCAAGTACACGCGATGAGCGGCCTCGACGTAGCGTCGCTGACCGACGACGGCCGTGCCGGCAGGCGGGACGCCCTCGGGTCCCGCCCGGGCGAGCCGGTCCTCAGCGTGGCGGGGATGTCGACGGTCTACGGCACGGCGCGGGGGCAGATCACGGCCGTGCACGACGTCTCCTTCGAGATCACGGCGGGAGAGGCCATCGGCATCGTGGGCGAGTCGGGCTGCGGCAAGACGGCCCTCGCCCTCTCGCTCATGGCCCTCCTGCCGAGAAACGGCCGCATCGCCGCCGGCACGCTCCTCCTCGGCAGTCTCGACCTGCGCGCCGCCGACGCCAGCACGCTGCGTGCGGCGAGGGGACGCCGCATCGCCATGGTCTTCCAGGACTCGATGACCTCGCTCGACCCGGTCATGCCGGTCGGCCGCCAGATCACCGAGGGAATGGCGACCCATCTCGCCCTCTCGAGGCAGCAGGCGCGCGGGCGGGCGGTGGCGCTCCTCGACGAGGTCGGGGTGCCGGAGCCCGCCACCCGCCTTCGCCAGTACCCCCACCAGCTGAGCGGTGGCCTCCGCCAACGCGTCGCCAACGCGTCGCCATCGCCGCCAACCCGGAGCTCCTCATCGCCGACGAGCCGACGACCGCCCTCGACGTCACGATCCAGGCGCAGATCCTCGACCTCCTCGAACGGGAGCGCCGCCAGCGCGGCATGGCGCTCATCCTCATCACGCACGACCTCGGGGTCGTGGGCAGCGTGACCGACCGGATGATCGTCATGTACGCCGGGCGGGTGGTGGAGTCCGGCACGACGACCGAGGTGTTCGAGGACCCCCGCCACCCCTACACGATCGGCCTCCTCGAGTCGGTGCCCCGGCTCGATTCCGCCACCGAGGGGCGGCTCCCGGCCATCCCGGGATCGCCCCCGACCGGGTACGACGCCGGGGCGGGCTGCCCCTTCGCCCCTCGCTGCGCCCATGCCGTCGACGAGTGCCGGCGGGACGACCCGCTCCTCGGCCCGGTGGGCCGGGGTGGAAGCCACGAGGTGGCCTGTTTCGTCGACATCGGCGCCCGCCGGCAGGCGACATCGTGAGCGCCCCGGACGGAGCACCCCTCGTGGTCGTGGACGATCTCGCCATCAACTTCGAGGTGGCGGCGCGCAGCTGGGGCTGGACGCCGCAGGTGCTGCGGGCCGTCGACGGTGTGAGCTTCAGCATCGGCAGGGGCGAGTCGCTCGCCCTCGTGGGCGAGTCGGGTTCCGGCAAGACGACGACGGGCCGGGCGCTCCTCGGTCTCTACAAGCCGTCGCGGGGGTCGGTCCGCTTCGAGGGAGCCGACGTCAGCTCCCTGCGTGGTGGTGCCCTGAAGGACTTCCGTCGCCGCTCCCAGATGATCTTCCAGGATCCCTACGCCTCCCTGAACCCGCGCATGAAGGTCGGCACGATCGTCGCCGAGCCGCTGCGGGCCCACCACTACGGGTCGCTCGCCAAGCGCAACGAGCGGGTACGGCAGCTCCTCGGGCTCGTCGGGCTCCCCCCGGACTCGGCCGACCGGTTCCCCTATGCCTTCTCCGGCGGCCAGCGCCAGCGCATCGGCATCGCCCGCGCCCTCGCCTTGAGCCCCGAGTTCGTGGTGGCCGACGAACCGGTGAGCGCCCTCGACGTCTCCATCCAGGCCCAGATCGTCAACCTCCTCACGGAGCTGCGCGACGAGCTCTCCCTCACGATGGTCGTCATCGCCCACAACCTCGGTGTCGTCCGCCACGTCGCCAACCGTGTCGCCGTCATGTACCTCGGGCGCATCGTCGAGATCGCCAGCCGGGACGAGCTCTTCGGCTCTCCGGCCCACCCCTACACGCGTGCCTTGCTGCGCGCCGTCCCGCCGGCCGATCCGAGCGCGGGTTGGAGCGGCGCCCAAGTGGCGTTGAAGGGCGACATCCCGAGCCCGGTGAACCCGCCCTCGGGGTGCCGTTTCCACACCCGCTGCCCGGAGGCGGTCGGCATCTGCCGCAGCGTCGACCCGCAGCTGCAGACCTGGCCGTCCGGGCGCTCCGTGGCCTGCCACCTCGCCGTGGCCTAAGGGACAGGGAGGCCGCCACCGACCACGGGGAGATTTTGTCATAACATTGGTATGTCGCATGGAATGCGGAGGGGGACAGGCATGACCGCGAGTGGGGAGTTGAACGGCAGGCTGAGCGAGGACCAAGGGATGCCGCCCGTCCGGTTGGACCGCCGGCAGTTCCTGGCGCGGGCAGCGATGCTCGGGGCCGGGGGCGTCGCCCTGGCGGCCTGCGGGAGCAGCTCGTCGCCGGGGGGCGCGAAGGTTCCGGGGACTCCCCGGCTCGACCGCAACGCCACGCTCAACTTCCTCATGAGCACGACCATTCCCGGGCTCGACCCCCAGAAGTGGTGGAACGGGGCGGCCGGCTGCGGCCAATTCGCCATCTTCGAGACGCTCCTGCTCATCGATCCCTACACCCAGAAGCTCGTGCCGGCGCTCGCCACCGGGATGCCGGCCGTGTCGAACGACGGCCACCGGCTCACGTTCAGCCTGCGGCCCGCAGTCAAGTTCACGAACGGCATGCCGCTCACGAGCCAGGACGTCAAGTACTCCTTCGAGCGCCTCGTCATCCCGTCGTTCGGGTCGCAGGCCGGCAGCCTCTACTCGCCCCTCGGCATCGCCGGCATGTCCGACGTCCTCAACGAGAAGGCGAAGACCCTCACCGGTATCACGACACCTGACCCGCAGACGATCGTCTTCGACTTCGACTACCCCGACAGCGCCTTCATCTGGCTGATCTCCTTCAACTCGGCCGGCGTCGTGCCGCAGAGCTACGTGGAGGACGTCGGCTTCAACCACTTCAACTGGAGCCCGATCGGCACAGGACCGTTCGTGGCCGACGTCGTGAACGAGCAGAGCTCGATCCTGCTCAAGCGCAACGAGCACTATTGGCAGCCCGGCGTCCCCAGCTACGCCGGCGTGAACTGGCAGATGGGAATCGCCGACACGCTCTCCATGATCCGCATCGAGGCGGGCGAGGACGACATGATGTACGACCCGGGGCCGGCGGTTACGTGGCGAGCGTCCTCAACAACCCGACCTACGTCCACGACGCCCAGGCGGTGAAGACGCCGCAGGACAACTGCTACTGGATGTCGCTCGGCCTCAAGAACGAGTGGCTGAAGGATCTCCCGCGTGCGCCAGGCCATCGCCATGGCGGTCGACAAGCCGCGCATCCTGCAGGTGATGAACGGGCTCGGGACGGTGGCCGAGGGGGGTTTCTTCTCGCCCCTCAGCCCGTACTACCAAGACGGGCTGTCGCTCTCCTACAACCCCGCCAAGGCGAAGAGCCTCATCGCCGAGGCGGGCGTGCCGGCGGGCACCACCATCAAGATGTGGAGCTCCAACCGCTTCCCCTACGAGAACGTCGGGCAGGTCATCCAGGCGAACCTCTCGGCCATCGGCATCACGATCGACTACATCCCGATGGAGTACGACGCCTTCGCCAACTTCACCGCCAACAGCCCGCCGGGCATCATGCTGTGGGCCTGGGAGCTCTACTACCCGAGCGGCTCCTACATCGTCGACTCGGCCTTCACGACGAGCGCCGAGCAGGCGGGCTGCTGCAACTACTCGTGGTACTCCTCCACGTCCTTCGACCAACTCACGGTCGAGGCGCACCGGGCCACGAGCGCCAGCGAGGTCGTCTCCCTCTACCAGGAGATGGACAAGATCGTCGTGAGCGAGCAGGTGCTCTGGGTGCCGCTCGTCTACCCCCAGCGCCTCGACTTCGTGGGCTCGCGGGTGCGCGACTTCCAGACGGCGGTGGGTGCCGGGGAGGACCAGTCCCGTTTCTTCTACAAGTACGCCCTGACGTGACCGCTCTGGTCCGGCGGGGCCGCAACCGATGACAGGAGAGCCGTCACCGATGTCGCTGAACGCAGGGAAGACGAGGCGGATGAACCGTGTGTTCGACCGGGCCGGCCGGACGGTGATCCTGCCGCTCGACATCGTCGTGTCCTCGGCCCCTTCGACGGTGCCGAGGACACGGGCGCCCTGCTCGACATGGGGTGCTCGGTCGGCGTCGATGCCGTGCTCATGCGTTGGGGCGAGGCGAAGCGGTATGCCGACCGCATCACCCGAGACGTCGCCCTCATCGTCCGCTTGAGCGGCTCGACCGGGCTGGACGACGGCTCGCGCTGGCCGTCCCTCCTCCACAGCGTCGAGGGAAGCCTCGCCCTGGGGGGCGATGCCGTCTGCATCGACGTCGAGGTCGGTGGCAGCCACGAGGCCGAGTCGCTGCGCAGCCTCGCCGGCGTCTGCGAGGAGGCCGAGCGCCTCGGCTGCGTCGTGCTCGCCGAGGTGCACACGGGAGCCCCCTCCGGGCAGGGGCACACGAGCGAGCTGACGGACGGACTGGCTTGGGGCGCACGCACGGCCCAAGAAACAGGGGCGGATCTCGTCAAAGTCGCCTACCCCGGCTCATCCGAGGCGGTCGCCCAGATCTGCGAGCTGGCGCAGATCCCGGTTGTCACGGCCGGTGGGGATCCCCGCCAGCCGCGCGAGGTGCTTCGTGCCGTGGGCGAGGCGCTGCGGGGCGGTGCCGCCGGCTCGGCCGTCGGGCGCAACGTCATCGGGCACGCCTCGCCGGCGGCCATGCAGCAGGCGGTCATCGACCTCGTGCGGGGGCGGGGCACGGTGGACGACGTCAGCGAACGGCTGCTGTCACCCGCTTCCGCCTAGGCAGGCGAGGGCAGACATGACCGCCCGCCCCCTCGTCGGCGACGTGCCGACTCCTGCCCTCCTGCTCGACCTGCCGACCTGCGAGGCGAACATCGCCGCCATGGCGCGCTGGGCCGCCGACAACGACGTCGGCGTGCGTCCGCACGCCAAGGTGCACAAGTGCGTGGAGATCGCCCGCCGCCAGTTGGGGGCGGGCGCCGTCGGCCTCACGGTGGCGACCGTGTACGAGGCGGAGGCCATGCTGGCGGCCGATCCACCCGGGATCCTCGTCGCCAACGAGGTCGTCGGCGCCGACCACCTGCGCCGCCTCGCCGAGGTGGGCCGGCGGACCGCCGTGCTCGTCGCCGCCGACGACGCCGGCAACGCCCGCCAGCTGTCGGATGCCGCCCGGACGGCGGGCGTCGAGATCGGAGTCCTCGTCGACTTCGACGTCGGCATGGGTCGCTGCGGCGTCCGCTCTGTCGCCGAGGCCGTGGTCCTCGCCGACGCCATCGAGGCTCTCCCGCACGTGAGCGTGCGCGGCCTCATGGGCTACGAGGGGCACGTCGTGCTCGAACCGGACCCCGCCAGGCGTGGCGAGAGGGCGCGAGCGGCCATGGATTTCCTGGCCGAGGCCGTGGCCGCCCTGGCCGACGGGGGCCACGACGTCGGCATCGTGTCCGCCGCCGGCACCACGACCCACGACATGACCGGCCTGCACGAGGTGGTGACGGAACTGCAAGCCGGCACCTACGCCGTCATGGACACCGGTTTCGCCGCCCTGGCGCCCCGTTTCGACCCGGTCCTGTCCGTGCTGGCCCGCGTCGTCAGCCGTCAGGGCCGCACCGCCGTCCTCGACTGCGGGACGAAGGCGATCTCCCTCGACGTGGCGGCTCCCAACGTCCCGGCCGACCTCGGGACGGTCCGTGAGGTCCACGAGGAGCACACGCTCGTCGACCTGGCCGGGGGCGCCACGCCGTCGCCCGGTGACATGGTTCGGATCGCCGTCGGCTACGCGGGGGGAACCGTCAACCTGCACGACGGCTATTACGTCGTCGACGGCGACGAGGTCGTCGACGCCTGGCGGATCCTCGCCCGCGGGGCCGGTCGCCTGCCCGCCGTGGGACCGGACGGCGTGGCGTGAGGAGCGACCGCTACTGGTCGATCGCCCGGGGCCGGCCGGACGAGCCGTCGCCGCCCGTGCGGCTCTCGGCGGGCTCGGCCAGCCTCCTTCTCGACGGGGGGGACATCCGGTATTACTCGGTCGGCGGCGTCGAGCTGCTCCGACGCGTCTACGTGGCCGTCCGAAACGTCGTGTGGGAGACCTTGCCCTCCGTCGTGGACCGGGTGCAGGTCGACGAGGGAGAGGGCGGGGTGACGGCGCGCTACGTGGCGCACGTCGTCGACGACGAGATCTCCTTCGCCTGGAGCGGGACCGTCAAGCTCTCGGCGAGCGGTGAGCTGTCCTACTCGATGGCGGGCGAGGCCGGCTCGACCTTCGACTATGCCCGCATCGGCTTGAACGTCCTGCACCCCCCGTGGCTGGAGGGCCACGCCTACCGCCTCGGCACCGCCGCCGGCGTCGGCGAGGGCTCCTTCCCGCTCGGCATCGGGCCGCAGCCGTTCTCCGAGGGGGAGTACCACCCGCTGCTGCCCGCCTTCTCCTCCCTCGACGTCGACCTCGAGAACGGTGCCGTGGCGGAGTTCCGCTTCACGGGCGACGAGTTCGAGAACGAGGACCAGCGCAACTGGTCGGACGCCTCCTACAAGAGCTACAGCACACCGATGTCCCGCGGGCTCCTCCAGGCCGAACCGGGCAGCTCGATCACCCAGGCCGTGCACGTTCGCCTCCGCGACGGCGCCTCGCCGGCGAGGGCGTCGACGACGGCGGCGACCGGCGACGGCCCCATCGTGGTCACGTCCCGCCCGGACGCCGGTGGCGGCACGGTGCCCCAGTTCGGCCTCGGTTGGGCACCCTCGAGCGGCGCTCTCAACGCTGCGGAGATCGACGTGCTGCGGTCTCTCGGGCTCTCCCACCTGCGCGTCGACGCCCGACTCGCCCGGGCGAGCTCGATCGCCGCTGTGGCGTCGGCCGATGCTGCCGCCGTCGCCTGCGGGTGTGGCCTCGAGCTGGCAGCTTTCGTCACCGAGACTGACACGAGCGAGCTCGATCGCCTGGCGGCCATCGTGTCGTCGCTGCAGGCGCCGCTCCGGCGCGTGCTCGCCTTCTCGGAACGGGAGCTCGTCAGCTCCGCCGGCACCGTGGCGGCCGTGCGGGGAGCCGTCGCCGGCGCCGCCCCCGTCTTCGGCGGCACGAACCTCTACTTCGCCGAGATCAACCGGGACCGTCCCGCCGCGGGCTCGGCCGACGGTTTCTCCTTCAGTGTCAATCCGCAGGTCCACATGAGCGACGACCGGTCCATGACCGAGACGCCGGCGAGCCTGCTCGACATGCTCCGCTCGGCCAGGCTCTTCCTCGGCGACCGGCCCGTCGTCGTGAGCCCCGTCACCCTTCTTCCCCGCTTCAACCCCGACGTCCCGGGGGCGGGCACAGCCAGTGACGGCGACGCTCCGGTCGACGGACGGGAGGCCTCCGCCCTCTGCGCCGTCTTCGCGGCGCTCGCCGTCAAGCACCTCGCCGCCGGCGGCGCCGAGGCGGTCACGATGTTCGAGGCGGTGGGGGAGCGAGGCGTCCTCGCACGAGCGACCGCACCCGTGCACCTCGGCGGCCTCGACGCTCCACCCGGCGCCGCCTTCCCCGTCGCCGACCTCTTCTCCGTGCTCGGCCGCTGGTCCGGCCGAGGCGCCCTCGCCCTCGACTCGAGCGCCCCGCTCTCGGTGCAGGCGCTCGGGTGCGTGCTCGGCGGGCGTACCGAGATCCTGCTGGCGAACGCCACGGCCGAGGAGCAGGCCGTCGAGCTGCGGGTGGCCGGTGGGGAGTCGGCCACGGTGGCGACCCTCGACGCCGAGTCGATCGGCGCCGCCTGGGAGCGGGAGCCGCCGGCGAGCGCATGGTCGGACGCGGTGGGACCGCCGCCGGACGGTGTCCTGGACCTGGCGCCGTACGGACTCGCCCTCGTGGCATGGTGAGGGGCCGGGGCGCCGTCGTCACCGGCGGGGCGAACGGGATCGGGCGTGCCGTGGCACTGCGCCTGGCGGCCGCCGGCGCAGCGGTCGTCGTGGCCGATCTCGACGAGGCGTCGGCCGCCGGTGTGGCGGCCGAGATCATCGCCGCCGGCGGCCGTGCCGTGGCGGGCGGCTGCGACGTGCGGTCCGCCGAGGACGCCGAGCGTCTCTACGCCATGGCGGAGGAACGCTTCGGCCCGCTGCAGGTCGCCGTTCTCGCCGCCGGCGTCGTCGAGTCCGGCTCCCTCGCCAGCGGCGACGTCGAGCGCTGGCGGGCCGTCGTCGAGACGAACCTGCTCGGCAGGGCGCACTGCATCCGGGCCGCCTTCTCACGCATGGCCGCCGCCGGGGCAGGCCACATCGTCGTCATCGGGTCCACCTCCGGTCTCGAGACCTACGTGGGCGAGCCCCTCTACTGCGCCAGCAAGTGGGGCGTCACCGGGCTCGTGGACGTGCTGCGGAGGGAGGCCGCTCCGGCCGGCGTGCGGGTGACGCTCGTGGCCCCCGGTCTCGTCGACACGCGGCTCTCGCGCTCGAGCCCCCTCGGTCTCGCCGAGATCGAGGAGCTGGAGCCTCTACAGCCGGACGACATCGCCCGCGCCGTGCAGTTCGTCGTCGAGCAGCCCGAGCACGTCGTGATCAGCGAGCTCGTCGTGCGCCCACGCGGTGAGCAGTAGGGAACACCGGAGGAGGCTGCCAGAATGCAGGACCGCAGGCTGCGGGACGTCACGCACGGGAAAGAGGTGCCATGAGCGAGCCACCGGGGACGCCGTCGGGCGACGAGCTGGTGTCGGCGCCCGACCCGGACGTGCTGTCCCTCCTCGCCGACTGGGAGGCGAGCGAGGACAACCGGCCCGTACAGGAGATGACCATCGCCGAGGTGCGCGCCCGCTACCGCGACGACATTGCCGTCACGAGCGGCCGTGGGGACGCCTTCGTCTCGGCGCGGGACCTCGCCGTCCCCGCCGGCCACGGCGACATCGGCGTCCGGCTCTACTCGCCGGGCGGCGGGCGTTCGCCGGGCGCCGTCGTGGTGTACCTGCACGGGGGTGGCTTCGTCTTCGGGGGCCTCGACACCCATGACGCCGTCTGCAGGGATCTCGTGGGGGCGGGCGGTTTCGCCCTCGTCGCCGTGGACTATCGGCTGTCACCCGAGCACCGTTACCCGGACCCGCTGGAGGATTGCGTGACGGCCTTCTCCTTCGTGCACGAGCACGTCGGAGAGCTCGCCGGCGGGACGCTGCCCGTGGCGATCGCCGGTGACAGTGCCGGCGGCAACCTGGCGGCGGCCACCTGCCTCGTGCTGCGGGACCGGCACGAGCCGCTCCCGACCTTCCAGCTGCTCGTCTACCCGTGCCTCGACCTCACGATGAGCTGCGACTCGGCCCGGTCCTTCGGCCCGGAGTACGGCCTCAGCTCGGCCGACCTCGACTGGTTCTACGACCAGTACCTCGAGAAGGCGCAGCGCTCCGAGCCCGCTGCGTCCCCGCTCCTGGCGGACCTCGCCGGCTTGCCGCCCGCCCACGTCGTCACCGTCGGTTACGACCCTCTCCGCGACGAGGGCCGCGCCTACGTCGGGGCGCTGCGCCGGGCAGGCGTGGAGGCGACGAACGGGCACTACAGCTCCCTCGTGCACGGGGCCTTCGAGTTCCAGGCGGTCGTTCCCGCCGGGCGCACGCTCTTGGAGGAGGCGGCGGGGGTGCTGGCGTCGAGGGCTTGAGCGGCCGCCGATCGTCAGGCTGGCATGCCGAGACCGCCCACGACTCTGGCGCCGGGCAGCTCTCCGAGCATGGCGCCGGGCAGCAGGATCTTGGACCGGCGCACCCCGGAGCCGATGACGACGACGCCGGCTCCGATGACGCCACCGTCGACGAAGAGGGGCCAGCCGGGCGGAAGGCCGATCGGGGTGATCCCGCCGTACTCCATGGCAGTGAGCTCGACGGCGCGTTCGGTGGGGAGGAACGACGCCTTGCGCACGTCGAGGAGGCGCCGGACCATGCCGTTGACGTCGGCCCGCGTCGTCGCGAGCACCACGCAGGCTGCCAACTTCTCGACGCCTTCGCGCTTGCCGCCCACCACGACGCAGTTGGCGAGCGAGGTGGCGTCGAGCCCGAATTCCCGCTGCGTCGTGGCGGTGTCCGACAACGACGGGTCGATCTCGACGACGCCGACGGCGTCGAGGAGGCCGGCCTCCTCGAGTGCCCGACGCGTCGAAGCGGCCAAGAGGTCGGGCCGGGAGGATGCGGGGACGGCGACGAGTCGTCCGAGGCTGAAGAGCACCATGGTTGTCTATCGGCGGGCGGGAAGGACCGTGCCGACTGAGGGCCGGCCCGCTGCCGGCGCCGATGAGCTCACCCACTGGCTCGACAGCACGCCGAAGTCATTGGAACGACTGGAAGCCGTCTCCGACGGCGGTCCTGCGGCCGCCTGTGGCGGCAGGGCGCCGCCGGCTCAGACGAGGCTCGCCCGCCACGCCTCGTAGAGGGAGGCATAGTGGCCCGTCCCCCTCGCCAGCAGGTCCTCCGGGGGACCGTCCTCCACGATGCGCCCGTGATCGAGGACGAGCACCCGGTCGGCGATCTCCACCGTGGAGAGCCGGTGGGCGATGATGACGGCCGTCCGTCCGGCGAGGACGGTCCGCAAGGCGGACTGCACGAGCCGCTCCATGGGCGCATCGAGTGACGAGCTCGCCTCGTCGAGGATGAGGACGGCGGGATCGGCCAAAAAGGCGCGGGCGAGAGCGACCAACTGGCGCTGCCCTGCCGAGAGCCGCGTGCCCTGCTTGCCGACGTCGCTGGCGTAGCCGTCCCCGAGCGCGGCGGCGAAGGAGTCGACCCCGACCGCCTTCGCCGCCGCCTCGATGGCCGCCTCGCTTGCGCCGGGCGACCCGAAGGCGATGTTCTCGGCGAGCGTGCCGGAGAAGAGGAAGCTCTCCTGCGTCACCATGGCGACGGCCTCGTGCAGGTCCGCGTCCGAGAGCGCCGGGAGGGCGATGCCGTCGATCGAGACCGCTCCGGCCACGGGGTCGTAGAAGCGGGCGAGCAGCCTCGCCACCGTGCTCTTGCCGGCACCGGTGGCGCCGAGGAGGGCCACGGTCTGGCCGGCCGGGATGTGGAGGTCGAAGCCGGAGAGGACGTCGACGCCGCCGCCGTAGGAGAAGCGCACGTCACGGAAGTCGACGGTGCCGTGGAAGGAGCCGTCCGGCGGGCGCTCGCCGTGCTCGGGCATGGGGACGCTGGGGGGCTCGTCGAGCACGCCGGCCAGCTTCTCGAACCCGGCGGCGGCGGCCTGGAAGGAGTCGTAGAACTGGCTCACCTCCGCCAGCGGTTCGAAGAAACGCCGCAGGTAGAGCACGAACGCCGCCAACACTCCCACTTCCATGGCGTGATCGATGACGCGGATGCCGCCGTAGAGGAGGACGGCGGCCGTCGTGAGGTTGCCGACGAGGACGATGCCGGGCCAGTAGACCCCGAGGAGCTGGAACGACCGTGTCATGGCTCCCCGGTACCGCTCCGAGAGGTGCCCGAAGATGTCGTCGTTGCGTTCCTGCCGGCGGAAGGCGTGCACGGCCCGCAGGCCGCGCAGCGACTCCGTGAACTGCACGATGACGAGCGCCATGGCGTTGCGGGTGTTGCGGTAGGCGATCGTGGACTTCCGTTGGTACCAGCGGCTCAGGTACCAGAGCGGCACGAAGCCGGAGAGGCAGACGAGCCCGAGGGGCAGGTCGAGGACGAGGAGGAAGATCCCGACGCTCACGACCGAGAGGACGGCCGTGATGATCGTGTCGAGGCCGAGGGTGAGCATGTCGTTGATCGCCTCGAGGTCCGACGTGAGGCGGGAGATCATGCGGCCGGTCGTGTAGCGCTCGTGGAAGGCGAGACTGAGGCGCTGGAAGTGGCCGAAGACGCGTTCGCGCAGCTCGAAGAGGATCTCCTGGCCGATGTAGCCGGAGCCGGCGACGAAGATGCGGTAGGCGAAGGCCTGCACGAGGGCGCAGCCGGCCACGAGGGCGGTGATGACTTCGATGCGGGCGTAGTCGTGATGACGGGCCGCCGGGATGCCCCAGTCGATGCCGACTCCGACGAGGTAGGGGATGGCGGTGGCGGCCAGGTTGGAGACGACGATGACGGCGACGAGGACGATGATGGCCCGGCGATGGGGACGCGCCAGCGAGCCGATGAGGCGTCGCGTGCGGCGCCTCAGCAGGCCCGTCCAGGCGGCCGGGACGTCCTCGACGTCTTCGGCGGCGATGCCGCGCCACTGCTCCACCGTCGTCACGAGGCGGCCCGTCCCCGGTCGGACGCCACCGAGAGCACGGAGGCGTAATCGCTGCGCTGCATCAGCTCGTGGTGGGTCCCCACGGCGACGAGGGCGCCGTCGCGCAAGAGGGCGACGCGGTCGGCGAGGGCGACGGTGGAGGGGCGGTGCACGACGAGGAGACCGGTGACGTCACGCAGGACGCGGGCGAGGCTCTCCTCCACGAGGGCCTCGGTGTGCACGTCGAGGGCGGAGAGGGGGTCGTCGAGAATGAGCACGGAGGGCCGGGCGAGGACGGCTCGGGCGAGCGCGAGCCGCTGTCGTTGGCCGCCGGAGAGCGACATGCCCTGCTCTCCGATGCGGGTGTCGAGACCCCACGGGAGGTCGTGCACGAAGGCGGCCTGGGCGAGATCGAGGGCCGCCTCGACCTCGTCGTCGGACGCCTCGGTACGGCCGAGGAGGAGGTTCTCCCGCACGCTCATGGAGAAGAGCACGGGGTCCTCGAAGACCATGGCGACGTGCTGGCGGAGGGAGGCGAGCGTGAGGTCGCGAACGTCCACGCCGTCGAGGGCCACGCGGCCCGCCGAGACGTCGTAGAGCCGGCTCGGCAACGCCGCCATCGTGCTCTTGCCCGAGCCCGTCAGACCGACGATGGCGACGGTCTCGCCCGGCTCGATCGTGAGGTGAACGTCGCGCAGCACCGGGTGGGGCGAGCCCGGGTAGGTGAAGGCGACGTGCTCGAAGGCGAGGCGCCCCCTCGCACGCTGCAGTGGGCGGGCACCCGGCCGGTCCGTCACGGTCAACTCGGCGTCGAAGACCTCGCACACGCGGTCGGCCGCCGTGGCGGCTTCCTGCGCCATCGAGAGGATCCAGCCGAGGTCGATGATGGGGTACTGCAGGAGCACGAGCAACGTGGTGAAGGCGACGATGGCGCCGAGGGACAAGGAGCCGTGGGCGACGGCGATACCGCCGACGAGCACGGCCGCCGCCATCGAGACGTTCGGGACGAGCGTCAGCCATCCCCAAAAGCGCGCTCGCAGCCTCACGAGCTCCAGGGCCGACCCGCGCAAGGTGCCGGCGGCGACGCCGAAGCGCTCCTGCATGAGGGGGCCACGGCCGAAGGCCTTCACGACGCGCATGCCGCTCGCCGCCTCCTCGATGAGGGTGGCAAGGTCGCCCTGCTGGTCCTGCACCCGGCGTGAGATGACGGAGTAGTTGAGACCGAAGCGCTTGCCGAGCCAGATCACCGGCAGCGTGGTGACGACGGCGACGAGACCGAGGGGGGCATAGGTGGCGACGAGGATCGCCATGACGGCGAGGTACTGGAGGCCGTCGACGATGAAGAAGATGGCCCCGAAGCCGAGGAAGCGCCGGATGGTGCTGAGGTCGGTCGTCGTGCGGGAGAGGAGCTGCCCCGTCTGCCAGCGGTCGTGGAACTCCACGGCGAGGCGCTGGAGCCGACCGTAGAGGTCGTCGCGAATCTCCCGTTCGATCTTCTGGATCGCCACCGACTGCATGCGGCGGCGCCCGACGATGAGCGCCGCCTCGAGGCAGCCGAGCCCGAGCGCGAGGAGGAACATCGGCACGAGCTCGCCGCGCTCGCCCGCGCGATCGGGCCGTCGACGACCGCCTCGAGCACGAGAGGGATGAGCGTGCTGGCCGTGACGGCGAGCGTGGCGCACGTGAGCATGAGGATCATCTGCCGGGAGAACGGCCGCACGTAGCTGCGCAGCCGCCAGAGCGACGCGTACGAGGACGCGGCGCGTCCACCCCGTCGTCCAGTCATGGTCTCACCGTAGCGAAGACCCCACCCTCTTCGGACGCTCGCGGCGGCGGGCACACCGAGCCGCCGCGGCACGTAATGTTCGGCCGTGTCATGAGCAAGTCACGGCTCGAGAGCTTCAGCGACGGCGTCTTCGCCATCGCCGTCACCCTGCTCGTGCTGACGATCTCGCAGCCGAGCGACTACGAACGTCTCGCTCACGACCTCGCCCAGCGCTGGCCGTCCTTGGCGGCCTATGTCGTGAGCTTTGCCGTCATCGGCATCATGTGGCTCAACCACCACGCCGTGTTCAACCATGTGGGGACGGTGGACCGCGGCCTCGTGTTCCTCAATCTCCTCCTGCTCATGACCATCGTCTTCCTGCCCTATCCGACCGGGGTTCTCGGGGAGGCTCTCGCAAAAGGTCAGGGCACACGGACGGCCGCCGTCGTGTACGGGGCAACAATGGTCATCAACTCGTATGCATGGGGTTCCCTCTGGCTGTATGTGTCCCGGAAGCGGCGCCTCCTCGAGCCGACGTTCCCCGAGGCCGAGCGCACCGTCGCCACGGTGCTGTTCACGATCGGGGTGGTGTTGTACACGATCGCCCTCGGGCTCGCCTTCGTGAACGCCTATGCCTTTCTCGCCTTCCAGGCGGCGCTCGCCGTCTACTACGCCCTCGATCCTCTCTCGAGGAGGGCTGCCCGCGCCGTCGCCACCGCGCCCGCGGCGGCCACTGGCGGCGGCGAGGTGGTGGAGGCGGACTGAGCCGGGAGGTGGAGCGCCGCCGTGGCGGCAGCGAAGGGAACACCTGTTCGACTAGGCTCCTCACGATGAGGCCGCAGGAGCGAGCGACCATCCTGCACGCCGACCTCGACGCCTTCTACGCCTCGGTGGAGCAGCTGCTCGACCCGAGCTTGCGGGGCCGTGCGATCGCGGTCGGTGGCGGCGTCGTGCTGGCGGCCTCCTACGAGGCGCGGGCCTTCGGCGTGCGGGCAGGAATGGCGGGATGGCAGGCGAAGCGTCTCTGCCCGGGGATCCGTTTTGTCGGCGGTCACTACCCCGAGTACGAGCGACTCGGCGATCGCGTGATCGAGCTGTACCGCGACTTCACTCCCTTCGTCGAGCGCCTCTCGATCGACGAGGCGTTCCTCGAGACGGCCGGCGCCACGCACCTCTTCGGCCCGCCTCCCGAGATCGCGCAGGAGATCCGGCGGCGGGTGCGGGAGGAGATCGGCCTCCCGGTGTCGGTCGGCGTGGCGCGGACGAAGCACCTTGCGAAGGTGGCCTCGCAGGTGGCCAAGCCCGACGGGCTGGTCGTGGTCGAACCGGAGTCCGAGCGCGACTGGCTGGCGCCCCTCCCCGTCAGCCTCATCTGGGGTGTCGGGCAGGTGACGGGCGCCCAGCTGGAGCGAGTCGGCATCCGTACGGTCGGAGACCTGGCGGCCACCCGCTCCGCTGTGCTCGAGAACCTGCTCGGTCGGCACCTCGGGGCAAAGCTCTCGCAGCTCGCCGGCAACGCCGATCCCCGCCGCGTCGGCGCCCGACCGGCCGCCTCCTCGGTGGGGGCGCAGGCCGCCCTGGGCCGGGCAGAACCGAGCCCGGAGCTCATCCGGGCGATGCTCTGCTACCTCGCCGATCGCGTGGCGAGCCGGTTGCGGGCCGCTCGGCGGTGCGGCCGGACCGTGACCGTGCGGGTGCGCTTCGGCGACATGTCGGCCGTCACGCGCTCCACGACGCTGCAGACCGGCGTTTCGGGGACCCTCATGCTGACGGAGCTTGCCGTCGGCCTCGCCGAGTCGGCCCTCGACGATCACCCCACCGAGCGTTGCATCTCGCTCCTCGGCGTCTCGGTGTCGAACCTCCGGCACGAAGCCGCCCTCCAGCTGGAGCTTCCCGTCCATGCCGGCGACGAGGCCGACCGGCCGGGATCGGCGCTGAACGCCGCCCGCTTCAGCATCGACCGCTCCGTCGACGCCGTGCGGTCACGCTTCGGGCGCGGGGCGCTCGACTACGCCGTCGTGCGGTTCGCGGCCACGCCGCGGGTGCCCGACGCCTTCCGCCGCCTCGCCGAGCGATCCTCTGACGACTGAGCCCTCGCTGCCGTCTCAGGCGGCGCTCGGCTGCTCGACCGACGTCGCCCGGACGCCTCGGTCGGCCGTCGGCTGGCCGGGCAGCCGTCCCGTCGCGAACAGCCGTACGGCGGCGTCGACGACGGCGGTGTCGAAGAGGCGCCCCCGCCCGGCGACGACGGCGGTCATGGCGTTGCCCAGGCTGAGGGCCGCCCGATAGGGGCGCTGCGCCGACATTGCCTCGATGACGTCGGCCACGGCGATGATGCGGGCCCCGAGGGCGATGTCGTCACCGCGGAGGCCGCCTGGGTAGCCGGAGCCGTCCACGCGCTCGTGATGCTGCAGCACCATCTCCGCCACCGGCCACGGATAGCGGTGGCCCTCGAGGATCCGAAACCCGACGCCCGGGTGCAGCCGCACCAGCTCCATCTCGACGTCGGTGAGGGGTCGTTCCGCCGTCAGGATCTCGCTCGGTACGGCGACCTTGCCGACGTCGTGGATGCGGGCGGCGAGCTCGATGCCTTCGATCTCGAAGGTGTCGCAGCCGAGCTCGGTGGCGATGGCGGCGGCGATCTCGCTCACGCGGCGCTGATGGCCTCCCGTCGTGGGGTCGCTCGCCTCCGCCGTGGCCGCGAGGGCAGCCACGACGGCGTCGGCCAGGTCCGCGTCGGCGCGCTCGAGGCGCTTGCGCTCCGTGATGTCGAACAGGACGACACCCACGCCGATGATGGCGTCGTGCACACGTACCGGGTAGAAGCTCTCGAGCCACGAGCTGAGCCCGGCGGGCGTCTCGCCGGTGACGTCGACTCCGACGACGGCCCTGCCCTGTTCGAGAACCTCGTGATAGATGGGGCCGACGATCGGCCAGAGGAGGGGGACGACGTCTTCCACGCGGCGGCCGAGATGAGCCTCCACGGGCAGGCCGTTGAGGGCGGCGGCCGCCTCGTTGACGCGGGCGAATCGCAGGTCCCGGTCGACGAGGACGAAGCCGACGGGTGCCGAGGCGAGCAGCGTGTCGAGCACGACGTGGGCCTCCTCTTCTTCTCGTTCGGCCTGCCGCACCCGTTCGGCGAGACGGCGGCTGTCTTCCACGGCTGTCGTCGGATCGGGCGGCGGCCGGTCGGCGCCGGGCCGTGATCTCGTCAGCTCGGTGCGCCCGCGGCCGTTCGCCTTGGCGGCGTAGAGGGCGGCATCGGCGTCGCGGAACAGCTGCAGGGCGTTCGGCGCCGTCGGGTCGAGGGCGGCCACGCCGATGCTGAGGGTCACGCCGTGAGCGGGGGCGGACTTCTTGAAGAGCTCCACGACACGAGTCGCAGCAGCGGTGGCGCCATCGACCTCGGTATCTGGCATCAGGACGGCGAACTCGTCGCCGCCGATGCGGGCGACGAGGTCCGCTGTCCGGCTGACGGAGAGCAACACGCTCCCGACGGCGGTGAGGGCGCTGTCGCCGGCCTGGTGGCCGTGCCGGTCGTTGAACGACTTGAAGAGGTCGACGTCGGCGACGAGGAGGCTGAGTGGTGTCCCGTAACGGAGGGACCGGTCGATCTCGACGTGAAGGTGGCGCTGGAAGGCCCGGTAGTTGGCGCACTGGGTGAGGCCGTCCACGTCGGACAGGCGCGCCAGCTCGGCGAAGAGGGCGTCCTCCTCGACGTTCTGGCGGTTCCGGAAGACCGAGTAGGCGACCGCCATGGCGCTCGCGGTCGCGAAGACGGCGGTCACCATGAGGAGGTCCTGTCCCGGCATGGCGACATGGCTGTCGGTGATCCAGACGGCGGCGAACTCGGCGAGGGCGGCGAGGGCGGACATGGCGGTGAGCAGCGGGTCGAGCCCGAGGGCGGCGAACATGACAGGGAGCAGGAGGACGGCGATGTACGGACTCTCGATGCCGCCGTCGAGCCAGGCACCGGTGGCGGCGACGAGACCGCAGAAGAGCGCCCAGGAGATGCCGAAGCTCACCCGCCACGACCGTTCGACGACGTAGCGGGTCATCGTGAGGGCCAGCGTGGCGAGGGCGGCCAGGCCGATGCTGATGATGGCGAGCGCCACGCGGTGTTCCCCTGTCGAGGTCCATCGCAGGTAGACGAGGGAGACGGCCGTCTCGACGATGCAGACGGCGAAGCCGATGCGGAGGTAGGACAGCCAGAGTCTCCGCATCCCCTCCGCCCGCTCCGACGACCCCGTGCCGAGCAGGGTCGAAGGCACGGGCGTGCCGCCCACGTCCTCCGCCATGAAGGAATGATCGGCATCTCGACTGCGGGCCACTAGGGCCGAACGGCACTCCAAAGGGTGCATCCGGCCCCCTTTCGGGCTCACCGGCCGCCACGGTCGCGTCCGGGACGTGCCACGAACCGGCCGCCGGAGTGCTCGCTAGTGTGCCTTGCCTATTAGACAGAGGCGCTGTCACACAGGTATCGTCGCGCGCATGACTCGCCTACGAATGTCCCGGAGCTGGATGGTGCGATGGACGGCGGTGACGGCGGTAGCCGCCCTCGTCGCCGTGATGGCGTCCAGCTCCGTCAGCCTGGCCTCGACAGGGCGGACCACGAGCCCGCGGAAGACGCACGGCACGGCATCGGTCGCCTGTGCCGGCTCGCTCCTGAAGCTCTACGAGGACACCCTCGGCCCGGCGTTCAAGAAGGCCACTGGTGACTCCTTCGGCGGGCCTCCCTGTGCCGGCTCCCTCGCCCTTGCCTCGGAGATCCTCGCCGGCCAGATCAATCCCGGCGCCTTCATGGCCATCGGCGCCAAGGCCATCAAGGAACTGTTCCCGGCGGACCGCGCCAAGTTCGCCATGGCGGTGGCGGCCGATCCGCTCGTGGTGGCGTTTTCGAAGAAGAGCCGTTACTACACGCAGCTGAACGAGATCCGTCTCGGGCAGAAGCCGCTCTCCTACCTGTTCACGCTCTTCACGAAGCACGGCTTCAAGCTCGGGCGCACGGATCCGACGCAGGACCCGCAGGGCATCTTCTTCATCCTCTTCGCCAAGCTGGCCGAGAAGGTCCTGAAGCTGTCGCCCGGCGAGGCCAACCGCGCCCTCGGCATCACCTCGAGCAGCCCGTACGGGTCGGCGTCGCAGCTGCTCTCGGAGACGGCCCTTCCGACCGACATCGCCGCCGGGGTCGTCGACGCCGGCAGCGAGTACCTGCCGGAGGCCGTCCAGTACGGCCTCGACTACATCCGGCTTCCCGCCAGCCTCAACTTCGGCTCGCCTTCGGAGGTCAAGCTGTACGCCACCGTCAGCCTGAAGGTGAGCGGGAGCGTGGACTCCGGTGAGGTGATCTACCTCAACAGCACCCTCGTGATCCCGAAGCCGGGGACGTCCTTCACGCCGGCCGACGAGGCGGCCGACCAAGCCTTCGTCGCCTTCCTCCTGGAGCCGAAGGGCCGCAAGATCCTGTCGAGCGTCGGCTACATCCTGCACGACCCGGTCGTGCAACTCGCCCTGGGGGTGACGGCGAAAGAGGCCTTGCCGCCCGCCATCTACTCTCTGTTCAAGGCCGACGGAGGTAAGCTCGGCTCGTAATGGTCTCGGGACTGGGCCGCCGTGCCGTGGGTCGCGTCCCCGGCACGGTGGCCGTCCTGACCTCCGCAGTCGTGTGGGTGGCCCTCCTCGGGCCTCTGGTCGTTCTCCTCTTCCAGGTCTCGCCTCACGAGATCCGCGTCAACCTCGACCAGCCAGGCGCCCTTGACCCGCTCTGGACCTCGCTCGAGGCGAGTGCCATGGCCCTCGGGTGCATGCTGCTCCTCGGGACGCCCCTCGCCTTCCTCCTCGCCCGCGGCCGCCTCCCCTTCGCCCGGGTCATCGAGGCGGGCATCGTCCTCCCGCTCCTCATGCCGCCCCTCGTCATCGGGCTCCTGCTCATCTTCCTCATCGGCGACGCCGGGCCGATCGGCAGGTTCGTCTCCGGCATCAACCCGAACGTCTTCGATGTGAACACGATGTTCGCCCTCGTCGTCGCCGAGTTCTACGAGGCCGCCCCGTACTACATCATCTCCGCCGCGGCTGCCCTGTCGACGGTGGACCGGAGGCTCGAGCAGGACGCCGAGCTGCTGGGCGACCGGCCGATGAGGGCCTTCCGACGCGTCACCCTGCCTCTGGCGGCCCCCGGCATCGCCACCGGGATCGCCATCTCCTGGGCACGGGCGATGGGGGCGTTCGGAGCCGTCCTCATCATCGCCTACAACCCGGCCGGTCTCCCGATCGACATCGACGAGACGTTCATCGCCAACGGTCTCACGCCGGCGCTCGTCATCGCCCTCCTCCTCATCGTGGCTGCCCTCCCGCTCCCGCTCATCGCCCTCCTGTGGAGCTCGCGGGCGCGGGGGAGGCGGAGCATCCCGCTTCCGGCGAGCGTGGGGCTGTGACGACGGATCCCTTGCTCCACGCCGACTTCGTCGTAGGACGGCGCAGCTTCGACGTCGGCGCCAACATCCGGCTGGCGGCGGGGGAGCGGCTCTCCCTCTTCGGCGCCTCCGGGGCGGGCAAGACGACGTGCCTCGAGGCGATCGCCGGCTCCGTCATGCTCAAGCGGGGGCGCGTCGTCCTCGACGGCGTCCTCGTGAACGCGGCACGGGGGCGCCGCCCGGCGCCGATGACGGCACGGCCGGTGGAGGCACGGCGTCGGGGCGTCGCCTTCGTGCGCCAGCCCACGACGCTGTTCCCCCACCTCGACGTCCGGGCCAACGTCCTCTACGGCCTGCGCGGGGGCGCCCTGCCCGCCGGAGGTTCCCTCGACGCCCTCCTCGAGGAGGTCGGCCTCCCGGGACTCGCCGGTGCCATGCCGGACTCGCTCTCGGGCGGGCAGCGCCAGCGGGCGTGCCTGGCCCGTGCCATCGCCCGCCCGTTTCGCGCCCTCCTCCTGGACGAGCCCTTCTCCGCCGTCGACGCCGCCTCGCGTGCAGCCCTCCGCCTGATCGCCATCGCCAGCACGGAGCGGGCCGGGGCCGCCGCCCTCCTCGTGACGCACGACCTCGCCGAGGCACAGGCCTTCGGCCACCAGCTCGGGGTCATGGACGACGGCACCATGCTGCAGACCGGCCGCACGGAGGACCTCGTTCGGCACCCGGCGACCGTGCGCGTGGCCGAGCTCGTGGGTTACGACAGCTTCCTCCCACACGCCTCGGGAGCGTGGTGGGCCCTCCACCCCGACCGTTTCGTCGAGGGCTGCTGGCCCGAGCGAGGCGTCGCCGTCACCGGCACCGTTCGCTCCGTGCAGCCGCACGGTCCCCGCTACTCCTGCGAGCTGGCGATCCACACCCCGGCTGCGACCGGCGAGACGGCGAGCGCCCCGTCCCGCAACGGAGACCGCCCGAGCCAACCCCGTGCCCGCGTGCACGTCGACGTCCCGCCGAGAGTCGGTGAGCCCTGGACGGTGACGGCCCTCGAGCCGCCGCTCGTGCAGTCACACCTCGCAGCGCCCATGAGCGATCAGGTGGCCCAGTCGCCCGTCGTGCCGACGTAGCCGGCGTCGAACTCGATCTTCGTGACCTTGACGCCCTTCGTGATGGGGACGGCCACGCAGCCGGTCACCGACTTGCCGGGGCCTACCGTGATCTCACCACCCGAGAACAGCGAGCACCCCGTCAGCTGCTGAGAGCCGGCGGGGTAGGTGTGACCGTTCGCAGCGAGGAGGGCGACGGCCGTGCCGACGGCGTCCTGAAAGTGGCCCGTGACACCCGTCACCTTGACGAGGACCCCGTCGAGCTGGTCGCCGGCAGGCGCAGTGCCGGCGGCGGAGGCGGGCGTGGCGGGGTTCTCGAACTTGAGCAGGGTCACACTGACGGTGTCGCCCGTCCCGTCGTTCACCGACAGGCTCGTGCCGACGGAGGCGGGCTGGCCTCCCGGGCTCCCCTTCGGATAGGTCGAGCTCGCAGCGCCGCAGGCGCTGAGCGTGACGGCCACGGTCAAGCTGCCCAGGAGGGCCGTCAGTCGCCTCGTCATCCGCACGGTTCCTCCGAAGGCCTGCGTCTTCGCCGTGCCTCGACGGACGAGCCTCGAAGCCGCCGGCGGCGCCTGTGTAGGCCGTCGACGACGGCTCCTTCGACAACGTAGCGGCGACGGGCAACGCGGCGTCGTCGCTCCTGAGGTCAACTCGCCACCGTGGTCCAGGCGTCCTGTGACTTGCCGAGCGACCGGCCGACGACGGCGACGGCCGCCATGACGGCGAGGGCGATGAGCAGGGGCTCCACGACCTGGAGGTGCACGATGAAGGCGCCGCCGACGACGGCACCAGACAGCATGGCCGCCACGGCGATGACGCGGCGACCCTCGGCGGCCCCTTTTCCACCGGCGAGCTTGCTGTCGGCGGCGATGCCCGTGATCGTCAAGGTCAGCACCGAGGTCGTGAGGTCCGGGACGGCGAGCTTGCGGACCGTGGCGTTCTGCATCCCCATGGCGAGGGCCAAGAGGGCAATGAGGCCGTAGTGGTAGCCGCCCGCAGGCGCTTGGCCGCCGAAGCCGGCGAGGAGGGCGCCGGCGGCCAGCAGCCCGGCCTGCAGGGCGGTCGTGGCGCCGAGATGGCGGCCGCGGTGCTGCACCCGCGTGCCGATGCGGCCTCCGAAGAGGGCGCCGACGGCAAAGGCGCCGATCGCCAGCAGCGACGAGGTGATGGAGAAGCCCGTGGCACCGACGAGGGCGAAGCCGAGGATGACGACGTTGCCCGTCATGTTGGCGACGAAGACGTGGCCGAGCAGCAGGTAGCTGAAGGCGTCGACGAGACCGGTGACGAGCGTCATCGACAACAGGAGGGGGGGAAGGGGGCCGTGCTTGCTGTCGCGGCCAGGCACGACCGTGCTCCGGATGCCGTCGAGGAAGGACGTCACAGGCATGCCTCCGTGGTGCGATGGGCGGGACTCGAGCGGGCGCTCACCGATGTGCGAGTGTCGCCGGTGCAGGGTCGTAGGTCGGGTTCCGCCCCACCCGCGGGCGGCGACGACCTCAGCAGGGGGCGGTCGGGGCGACCTTCGGCCACGGGTACTCGCGTTCGAAGGCGAGGGCGGCGTCGAGGAGCAGTGACTCCCTGTGGTGGGCGGCGATGAGCTGCATGCCGACCGGCAGCGAGTCGAGCAGGCCGATCGGCACGGAGGCCGCCGGGTTGCCGGCGAGGTTGGAGGGGATCGTGAGGGCACCGTTGTTGAGGAGGGCAGGCTCGAAACCCAGCTCGGCAATGAGGTCGACACCGTCCACCGTCGTTGGCATGGGTCCCTCGGCTGCGAAGGCGACATCGGGGTTGGCGGCCGCCACGACGAGGTCGGTCTGCTCGAAGAAATCCGCCATGGCCTCGTTGAGTCGTCGCCGGTACGTCTCCACGCGGCCGGCGGCGGCGAGATCGTAGGTGTGCACGGCGATGTTGAGCCCGAAGGCGATCTCGGGGGTGAGGTTCTGCTCGCAGGCCGGGTAGTGGTCGCCGAGGTCGGCGATGAGACTCGTCATGGTCGCGAGCGCCCACTCCATCGATCCGGCCGGGAGGTCGCACGGCACTTCGACGAGCCGCATGCCCGTGGCGGAGGTGAGGCGCTCGCCCGCCACCTGGACGTGCTCGCACACTTCGTGCCTCACGCGGGCACCGCCGCCGAGATCGGGGAGGACGGCGAGGCGGAGGCCGCTCAGGTCGAGCGTACCGAGAGCGGCTTCGTAGCCCTCGACCCTCGGCAGGCTCTGCGGATCATAGCCGTCGTAGCCGTTCGTGACGTCGAGATAGCGGGCGGTGTCCCGTACCGAGCGCGAGAGGCAGCCGAGCACGGCCGTGAGGGGACCGAAGTCGGTGGCTGGGCCCTTCGGCAGCCGACCGTAGGTCACCTTGAGCCCGAAGAGCCCGCAGAAGCCGGCCGGGATGCGGATGGATCCCCCTCCGTCGCCGCCCGTGCCGATCGGCACGAGCCCGCCGGACACGGCGGCGGCCGTGCCGCCGGAGGAACCTCCGGGCGTCCTTGAGATGTCCCACGGGCTCCCTGTCGTGCCGTGCAGGCGGGTCGTCGTGCAGTTGATCCCCCGAACTCGCTCGCCGTCGTCTGGGCGCAGAGGACGGCGCCGGCCGCCCGCAGGCGGGTGATCACGGTGGCGTCGTAGCCGGAGACGTCGCCGTCGAACACGAGCGACGCCCGGCTGTATGGCCAGAGCGCGACCCGGTCCAGCTCCTTCACCCCGAACGGCACCCCCCCGAACGGCTGGAGGACGTCAGCCGTGGCGGCCGCCAGCCGGGCGCCGTCGAAGTCCGAGAAGGAGACGGCGTTGAGCCGAGACGTCTCGATGGCCTCGATGCTGGCTTCGAGGGCTTCGAGCGGTGACAGCTCATGGCGCCGGAATGCCTCCACGAGCGCACAGGCATCCTCGAGCCAGGGCGAGTCGGGCATCAGCTGAGGTGTCCTCGTGCGGTGATCTCGTAGCGGTCGATGAGCGTCCCCTTCGAGACCACCTCGAAGTGGTCGAAGAGGTTCACCACGGTGCAGACGTGGTTCGGGACGACGCGCAGGACCGTCCCGACGGGCGGCGCCTCGACCTCGCCGAGCCGCACGACGCCGTGGCACTCCGAGAGCGAGACGACGACGGCGTCGCCGAGCTCGGGAACGATGCCGTGTCCCTCCACCCAGCTCGGGCGGTCGCTCGCGAGGGACTTGCTGCCGGCGTCGAGCACGACCTGGCCCTTCACCGCCGTGCTCACGACCGTGGCGGCCACGCTGAGGGCGACCTGCGCCGGGCGTGCCGAGCCGAGGGCGAGCTGCTGGCGGTCGTGGAAGACATAGGTGCCGGGTCGCTCCTCGGTCACGGGCGGGCCGGCCGACGACAGCGCCGTCGGCGTCGAGCCTGCACTGAGGGTCGCCGCCTCGATGCCATGACGGGCGAGCTCCGCCGCCGCCTCCTCGAGAGCGCCCGCCTCGTCCCGGGCGGCACCGCCGGGGGCGCCGACATCCTTGTAGCCGTGGCCGCCGTGCGTGAAGACGCCTTCGACGTGGAGGCCGAGGCGTTCGCAGGTAACGGCCAGATGGCCGGCGTCGGCCGGGAGGACGCCGCTTCGGTGCTGGCCGCAGTCGATCTCGATGAGCACCTGCAGGCTCCCGCCGGCGCCGGAGGCAGCGAGCATGGCTGCTCCCTCCACGGAGTCGACCCCGACGGAGAGGCGGACGGCGCTCGCGAGCTCGCAGAGGCGGGGCGCTCTGCCGGCCGAGACGTAGAGCGGGTAGGCGATGAAGACGTCGCCGATGCCGGCGGCGGCGAACACCTCCGCCTCCCCGAGCGTCGCAACGGTGAGGCCGCACGCCCCGTGCTCGATCTGCAGGCGCCCGATGTCGGGTGACTTGTGCGTCTTGGCATGGGGCCGGAGGGCAACGCCGCGATCGGCCATGTGCCGCCCCATCGAGTCGATGTTCGCCAGCAGCGTCTCGTGGTCGACCACGAGCGACGGGGTGTCGATCTCCGGGGGCAGCGGCCAGCTCACCGTCTCGCCTTCGTGTGTCTCCGGCATCGACGACGAAGCTACCGGCCGCTCCGCGAACGTGCCGTCAGAGCGGCTCGCCGGCCACGGCCGGCCAGGGCCGGGATGTTGTCAGCACGAGGACACGAAGCGCTCAACCGCCCGTCCCGGGTGCCGATACTTCTGCATGGCCGCCGGACGCTTCTCCCGCGTCGACGAAGGCAGGCACGCCGCCAACCTGGGAGCCGGCCTCATCGCCGCCTGCGCGGCGCTCATCCTCGGAACGGTCTGGTTCCTCCCCACCCGACCCGGCGACCGACTGAGCGCCCTCGCCCTCACGGCGGGAGCCGTCGTGATCACCGTCGGGCTCTTGAGGCTGCCATGGGAGCGCCTCCCGAAGGAGGCACTGCTCGTCTTCCCCGCCCTCGGTCTCGTCGGCATGACGCTCGGAGCCTTCCTCACCAAGGGGATCAGCCCCGCCTACACGGGCTTCTTCACGGTCGCCGTCTTCTTCCTCGCCATGACGCAGTCGGAGCGGGTGACCATGCTGGCCATCCCGATCCTCCTCCCGTGCTGGATGGTGTGCCAGGGCGGCTTCTCGGCCACCACGGCCGTGAAGACACCCGTCACCGTCGGCATCTGGCTGCTCATCGGCCACAACCTCGCCCGCGGCCGGGCTGCCAACGAGATGCGCATCAAGGGCCTCGTGCATGCCGCCTCCACCGATCCGCTCACCGGTCTCGCCAGTAGGGGGGAGCTCTCCTACGTGCTCGACTCGGCCGGCGCCGGCGATGCCGTCGTGCTCCTCGACCTGGACGGCTTCAAGGCCGTCAACGACCACAGCGGGCACCGCGCCGGCGACGATGTCCTCGCCGAGCTCGGCGCCTGCGTACGGACCGTGCTGCGTGCGACCGACCAGGCCGTGCGCTACGGCGGCGACGAGGTGATGCTGCTCCTCCCGGGTGCGAGCGCCGCTGGCGTCGACATCCTCCTCAAGCGGCTGCGCCTGGAGTGGACGCGGGCCGATCGTCCCACCTTCTCGGCGGGCGTCGCCGTGCGTGGTGCCGAGCCGCCCGTGTCCACCTTGCACCGGGCCGACGAGGCGCTCTACGAGGCGAAGCAGCGCGGCCGCGACCGGTGGAGCCACGCCCCCGCGAGCGAGCGGGCGCAGCTGAAGGTCGTCCGCTAGCGCCTCGCACAGAACTCGGCGGCCGAAGCCTGATAGAGCGGTAGCCGTGCGGGCGTCACGCCCGTCATCCTCGGGGAAAGGATCCACCATGCGCGCGGTGCTCATCGACGACTTCGGCGCCCCACCGCGGGTGGGCGATGTGCCCCCGCCCGAGTCGGCCGCCGGCGAGGTGCTCGTGCGAGTCGTCGCCTCGTCCGTCAACGGCTTCGACGTCTCCGTGGCGGCGGGGCGCCTGAAAGGCGCCATGGAGCACCGCTTCCCCCTCATCCCCGGCTCCGACTTCGCCGGCACCGTGGAGTCGTGCGGTACGGAGGCGTCCAGGTTCGCCCCGGGCGAGAGCGTCTTCGGGGTCGTCATGAAGCCGTTCCTCGGGGCCGGCAGCTTCGCCGAGCTCGTGGCCACCACGGCGGGCCATGGTGTCGCCACCCTGCCGGAAGGCCTCGACGTCGCCACAGCCGGCTGCCTCGCCCTGGCGGGTTCGGCCGCCGTCGCCGTCGTCGAGGGCGCCTCGCCGGCGGCCGGCGACGTCGTGCTCGTGTCGGGTGCCACCGGGGGCGTCGGTGCCATGGCCATCCAGTACGCCCGCGCGGCCGGTGCGACCGTCGTCGCGACGGCACGAGCCGGACGCGAGGCGGCCTTCGTCGAGGACATGGGGGCCGCCCACGTCGTCGACTACACGGGCGACCTGGCGGCGCAGGTGACCGCTGTGGCGCCGGGCGGCGTCAGCGTCATCTTCCACCTCGCCGGTGACGCCGGCCAGCTGGCCGGCTTCCTCGCGCCGGGGGGGCGGATCGTTTCGACGCTCGGGTTCGGGCCCGATCAGCACCCCTCGGCGAGGCCGGTCCGTGCCAGCCCGGACGCCGCCACGCTGGGCCGCCTGGCGCACGACGTGATCGACGGTCGCCTCCGCGTGCCCGTCGAGCGCACGTACCGGCTGGACGAGGCGCCCACGGCACTGGCCGACTTCGCCGCAGGCTCACTCGGCAAGCTCGCCGTGGACGTCGCCGGCTGACCGCTCAGTCGAGGTCGACGAAGACCTTCCCCACGGCACGGGCCTCCACGGCGTCGTGGGCGGCGGCGATCTCCTCCAGGCGGAAGCGGTGGGCCGGCAGTTCCGTGAGCGCCCCCGCTCGGAGGGCCGTGTCGACGTCATGTACGCCCCGTGCCATGGCGGCCGCCGGGACCCCGTACAGCAGGACGAAACGCAGGCGCACGTTCGCCGTCATGCACGCCCGCACCGGCAGCACCGGATCGGGACCGTCGGCCGCGTAGACCGAGATGACGGTGTCGGCGCCGGAGACGGCGAGGTCGAGCCCGAGATTCGGCCCGATCGCCACCTCGACGATCCGATCGACTCGGTCAGCTTCGGCGCGGAGGCGGTCGAGGGCGTCCGCCTCCCGGTAGTTGACGATGCCGTCGGCCCCGGCAGCCCGCGCCAGAATCCGCCTTCTCCGGCGAGCTGACGGTGGCGACGACCCGGGCGCCGGCCCATTTCGCCAGCTCGATGGCGAAGTGCCCGACGGCCCCGGCGCCTCCCGCCACGAGGACGGTGGCTCCGTCGATCGGCCCGTCGGCAAACAGGCAACGATGGGCCGTCAGGGCAGGAACGCCCAAGCTGGCACCGAGATCCATGGAGACGCCGTCAGGCAGGTGCACGGCGCGCTCAGAGGGTACGACGCTCCACTGGGCGGCCGTCCCCCAGCGCCTGCCGGCGGCGGCCAGCCACATCCACACACGCTCGCCGAGGCGGTCCTCATCGACGCCGTCGCCCACGGCGTCGATGACGCCGGCGCCGTCCTGATTCGGGATCTGGTAGCCCTCGATGGCGCGGGACGTGGCGCCCGAGCGGCTCTTCCAGTCCGTCGGGTTCACGCCCGACACCTGCATGCGGACGCGCACCTCGCCCGGTCCCGGGTCGGGGCGCTCCACCTCCTCGATGCGGAGGACCTCGCCCGCCTGTCCGAGGCGGTCGTACACAGCGGCTCTCATGAGCCTCCCCTTTCTCTGCCCACGGCGCCGGCGGGCTGCCCCGGCGCCGGCGGGCTGCCCCGGCGCCGGCTCAGTCTTAGCGGGCCGCTCGCCCGAGCCGGGCGCTCAACCGGGCTTCAACCCTCCTTGCACCCCTCCGGGTGATCCTGAGCATGTCAAAGCGGCAGATCACAGAGGAGGCACCGAAATGAAGCGTTTGTTCCTGGCAGCGGCGACCTGCGCCGTCGTCCTCGGGACGGGGGCGGCCATGGCGGTCGCCTCCGGCGGCCCCGAGATCGACAAGGCGAGCGCCACCATCGCCCTGCAGCGCGGCCAGCTGAAGCCGACGCGCTGCGTCGGCGTGAACGGCATCCCCTACGTCACCTACCGGGGCTCGTGGAACGGGACCGAGCACGACACGGCGCCCGGTTCGACGCCCTACAACCTGAGCGGCCCGCTCACCATCCAGAACGTCGTGTGGACGATCAACCTCCGGTCCGATCGGGGCGTGCTGCGCGGGGTCACCACCCTTGTCAGCCCGAACGCCGCCGCTCGCCCTCGCGACCTACCGCGGCCCCCTGACACTCATCACCCAGGGCCTCCCCTCCGACGCCACGGCGAACGGCAAGGTGTCGGCGAGGGGATGGATCAACGCCGCCACCTTCACGAAGGGCAAGCCGGACGGCGGCAGCCTGCTCGCCAACGTCGAGTTGCAGATCAACGTCAGCCTGGCTGCCGCGGGCGAGTTCGGGACCACGATGAACTTCCCCGACTACTCCGTCACGTACAACAACCTCAGCTGCTGAAGGCTTCGATCGGGCGGCGGATCGCACAGTGCCCCTGCGGCGGCAGGGGCACTGGCGCGCGCCCCGCCATCTGAGGTCAGGGAGCCCCCACCTTCGGGTCGCCCGGCGGGACGAGGATGATCTTCGTCACGGTCGTGCCCCTGCGGTGGATCGAGCTCACGCAGGGCGGTCTCGGCGCTGCCGTCGGCGGTCCACAGGTGCGGAGGTCGCCGCTGTGCACCCTGCGGCCGGCGGCGTCGACGAAGGCGACCGGGGAGGAGAAGCAGGTGGCCGCCACCTTGTCCGGGTTCGTCGTGGTGTAGGTGAGCGTCGCCGTGAGGGTGCCGGAGAAACCCGCATCGGTGAACGCCACGGCCGGTGCGATGCTCGACTCGCAGGCGGCGATGCGGAAGGGCGCAGCCATCAGGTTGGCCGTGGCGACGACTCCGGGGCGCCGGCTGCCGTGCAGCTGAAGGAGTGCGACGACGCCGGCGTGCTTGAGCTGCAGCGTGCAGCTGCCGGATGCCGAGCTGCAGGTCACGAGCTGCACGGTGCCCACCGCCGTCGCCCGCTGCTCCTGCGAGTCGATCTCGGTGAGCGTGACGGTGAAGCGCGACGGCTTACGGTAGGTGTGCGTCACCGTGGGCGCCTTCGTCGTGACGGAGGAGCCGTCCCCGAACCTCCACCGGAACGTCCCCGGCGGCGTGGCGAAGCCGGAGGAGGTGGCCACAAAGGTCACGGCGAGGGCACGTGGTCCCGGGTCGATCGAGAAGCCGGCCCGTGTGGTCACCTGCCGGCCAGAGGCACCGGCCGGAGCCGCCAGCGCCACTCCCATCAGGGCCGCCGCCACCACGACCATCGCCCGCCCGCCCGTGCCGTGTATCCCGAGTCGCATCCGCCGCCTCCTGTCGCCACTCGCAGCGCGGCAATTGCAGCACGTCGCGTCAGTCGTCACAAGTGCCGAGGGCGAGGCGGAGGGTCTCAGCGGCGGGGAGGAGGCGGCCGTCGTCGAGGGCGCTCTCCAGGGCCTCTCCGAGCGAGCCGGCGAGGTCGGCGAGGAGGCGGTCGCGCAGGGCCGCCTCCGTGCGCTCCGGCTGCTCCCCGAGCTGCTCGAAGAGAGCGGAGGAAGCACCGAGCAGCCGCGCCGCTTCCTCCCGGCGGCCGGCCGCCGAGCGGACGTGGGCGAGACCGAGCAGCGAGTAGGCGACGAGCGAGCGCTGCCCCGTTCGCGTGGCGGCGGGCAGGGCGGAGATGAAGGCGCCCTCGGCGGCCCCGAGGTCGTCGTCGAGGAAGGCGGCCAGTCCGAGCCCGTACTCGAGGAAGGGTACGAGGGCTGCGTCGCGGACGGCCTCGGCAAGGTCGAGCGCCTGCTTGAAATGGCTCCGAGCTGCCGGGTGGTCCCCTTGCTCGAGCTCCAGCACGCCGAGGTTGTTGAGGGCGCTCGCCTGCCCGAGCCCGTCACCGGACGCCCGGCAGTAACGGAGCGCCTGGCGGTAGTCGCTGCGGGCCTTCCCGGGGTCGACGTTCTGGCAGGTGGCTGCCCGCACGTCGTAGGCGCGAGCGATGAGGTGGCTCTCGCCGCTGGCCCGCGCCGCTTCGAAAGCGGCCTCGGCGAGGGAGGCCGCTTCCTCCCCGTCGCCGCGCCGGTCGGCGACCCACGCCAAGGTCCGGAGGGCGTCGGCTTCGAGCGCCGGGGAGGACTGCGCCCGGGCGATGGTCATGGCCTCGCCGAGATAGTGCTGAGCCGGGCCTGTCTCACCCCGGCGGAACATGAGGTAGCCGGCGGCGGCGAGGGCCGCCCCGAGAGCTGCCGTCGGGGGCCCCTGCCGCCGGCGGTGCAGTGCCGTCTCCAGGAGGACCACCTCGTCGCCGTAGTAACCGCGGCAGTTCCAGTAGCGGCTGACGGCCGCCCCGAAGCGGTGGGCCGGCTCGGCATCGTCGCCGGAGGAGACGAGCGTGGCGAAGGCCGCCCGCAGGTTGTCCTCGTCCCGCTCGAGGCGTTCCCGCCATGCCAGCTGATCCGGGCCGGGGAAATGGGGCGCCGCCGCTTCCACGAGGTCGAGGAAGTGAAGGGCGTGGGCGGAGCGGGCGCTCCGGGCTTCGGCGTCGTCCAACTTGCCGGCTGCGTAGTCGCGCACCGTCTCGAGCATGCGGTAACGGCCCTCGCCCGCCGTCGTGTCCACCTGCAGGAGGCTCTTGTCGACTAGGGACGTCACGAGGTCGAGCATGGACGAGCGGGCAGCTGTCGCCCGTGCCCGCGACGTGCTCGGCGGCGCTCAAGTCGAAGTCGGACGGGAAGACGGAGAGGCGGCGCAGCGCCGTACGCTCGGACCCCTCGAGCAGCTCATAGGACCAGTCGATGAGCGAGCGCAGCGTCTGTTGCCGGGCCGGCGCCGTGCGGGCGCCCCCCGTCAGGAGCACGAAGCGGTCGTCGAGATGACGCTCGATGTCGGCGATGGACATCGTGCGGAGGCGGCCGGCCGCCAGCTCGAGCGCCAGCGGGAGACCGTCGAGGCGGACGCAGACCGTGGCGATGGCCGTGGCGTTGTGGCGGTCCGGGGCGAAGCCGGGTTGCTGGTCCTTGGCGCGGTCGACGAGGAGGCGGACCGACTCGAAGTCGAGCAACCTGCCGGGGTCGGCGCCATCGCCGGGAACCGACATGGAGGGAACCCGGTGGACGACCTCGCCGTCCACCCCGACCGGCGAGCGGCTCGTCGCAAGGATGCGGAGCTGCCGGGCAGCCCGCATCAAGCGGGCGACGAGAGGGGCGATGCCGGCGACGAGGTGCTCGCAGTTGTCGAGGATGACGAGCTGGGTGCCCTCCGCCAGGCGTCCTTCCACGGCCTCGGCGAGGTCGATGCCGACGTTGCCGGCACATCCGAGGGCGGCGGCCAGCTCACGCACCACGTCGGCCGGCGTGTCTCGAGGGAGGCGAGCTCGCACATCCACACGCCGTCGAAGTCCCCGGCGAGCCGGCGCGCCACGTCGAGGGCGAGCCGTGTCTTGCCGGTCCCGCCCGGACCGATGAGCGTGACGAGACCCGGTGAGCCGAGGAGGGCGGTGACGGCGGCCGTCAGGTCCGGTCGGGGTACGAAGCTCGTCAGCTCGGGCGGGAGGTTGCCGACCCGCCCGGACCGGGCGCCAACCTCGCCGACAGGGCCGGGCGGGCCGGGCACGACGAGCTCCTGGCGCAGGATGGCGCCTTCCAGGGCGGAGAAGCTCGGGGCTCGGCACGATGCCCAGCTCGTCGCCGAGCAGCGATCGCAGGCGTTGGTAGGCGCGCAGGGCGTCGGCTTGCCGCCCGCTCAGGTAGAGCGCCCGCATGAGCTGGCCCCAGAGAGCTTCCCGGAGAGGATGGTCGGCGATGGCCGCCTCGGCGTCGAGGATGACGCCGGACGCCTCACCGAGGGCGAGCCTCGCCTCCAGCCAGCTCTCGACGACATCGACCCGCAGCTCTTCCAGGCGCACGGCTTCCGGGCCGGCCCAGCTCGTGTGGGCGACCTCGGCGAGGGCGGGCCCCCGCCAGCGGGCGAGGCCCTGGCCGAGGAGAGCGGCCGCCCGGCTGGTGTCGCCTTGGCGGAGGTGCGCTCGCCCCGCCGCCGCCTCCTCCTCGAACGTGGTGACATCGAGCTCGCCGGGCGCCACGGCGAGGACGTAGGCGCCGTCGCGGTGACGGAGGCGCTCCGGTCCGAGGGCGCGCCGCAGCAACGAGACGTGGCTCTTCAGCGTCGTGGCGGCGCTCGGGGGGAGGACTCCCTCCCACAGGTCCTCCTGCAGCCGGCCGGAGGGCACCGGGCGGTTGGCGGCGACGAGGAGGCGCACGAGCAGGCGCCGCCGGAGCTCGCCGTGCACGCCGATCTCGCCGCCGGCGCTCGCCACCCTCGCCGGGCCGAGCAGGCTGAAGGAGAGAGCACTCATGCCGTCCCCGATCGACGTCTCGCCCTCCTCGACCGTCTCGTCACCCGATCCTTGCCCGGCCCCGCCGCCACGGTAGCCCCTGCAGTGCTGCCGCGGCCCGCTCAAGGCACCCGTCGCGCCGGTCGATAGAAACGAGATGGCCGCACGCCAGACCACGGCGTCCTCGCACGCCGGGCCGCCCGTGGTCGACGCGGTGGCCGCCGTCGGTGAGACGGCGAGGCCGTGCGATCCGCCGCCGGCACCGCCGGCCCTGCCGCCACGCTTGCGAGCCGTCGTCTACACGTTCTCGGAGGGACAGCTGCGCGTGACCGACGCCAGCGAGCAGCTCGCCGTGCTGCTGGGGGTTCCCCGTCAAGCCCTCCTCGACTCCCCGAGCGCCCTGTGCGACCTGCTGCACCCCGACGACCGCGACCGCTTCCGGCGCGAGCACGCCGAGGTCTGCGCCGGCGGCTCCCTCTCCAGCGAATATCGCCTCCTCACGACGACGGGCGAGACGGTCTGGATCTACGACGAGGCGGAGATGGTGCACGACGCCCCGGCCGGCGTGCCGCGGCTCGTCGGCTTCTGCATCGACGTCTCCCGGCGCAAGGGCGTGGAGGAGGCGCTGCGGGCCAGCAACGAGCGGTTCCGCGCCGTCACGGCCAACATCCCGGGCGCCGTCTACCGCTGCGAGATCGGCCAGCAGTGGACGATCCGCTTCATGAGCGACTACATCGAGCAGCTCGTCGGGTACCCCTCGAGCGACTTCATCGACAGCAACGTGCGCTCCTACGCCTCCATCATCTGCCGGGACGACCGCCCCCTCGTGATCGAGACGGTGGCCGAGGCGTTGCGGGAGAGCTCGGACTACGCCATCGAGTACCGGCTCCTCCATGCCGACGGTACGCCCCGCTGGATCGCCGAGCGGGGCCGGGTCGTGCTCGATGCCGAGGGCCGGCCCGCCTGGCTGGACGGCGTGATCCTCGACATCTCCCGCGCCAAGCTCGCCGAGCACGCCCGTGATCGCGCCGAGGCACAGCTGCGCCATCAGGCGCTGCACGACTCCCTCACGGGTCTCCCGAACCGGACCATGTTCCACGCCTGCGTGAGCGAAGCCCTCGAGAAGGCAAAGCGGGAGAACCTCGAGCTCCACCTTCTCATGCTCGACCTCGACCGCTTCAAGGAGATCAACGACACCCTCGGGCACGCCGCCGGTGACGAGCTCCTGAAGGAGGTCGCCCACCGTCTCGCCGCGACGACGCGGGCGTCCGACGTCATCGCCCGTCTCGGCGGCGACGAGTTCTCCATCCTCGTGAAGAACGCCTCGGCGAGGGATTTGCCCGAGATCGCCGACCGGGTGGCCCGCTGCCTGGAGGAGCCGATCGCCGTCGACGACCTGCCCCTCAACGTGGAGGTGAGCATCGGCATGGCCTCCTTCCCGGCCGACAGCGCCGATGCGCAGGAGCTCCTGCAACGGGCCGACGTCGCCATGTACCTCGCCAAGACCGGCAACTGCGGTTACGCCAGCTACGACGCCGCCATGGACCGGCACGAGCCGAGGAGCCTCTCGCTGCTCGGCGAGCTGAGGGGTGCCATCGACCGGCGGGAGCTCGTGCTCTTCTACCAGCCGCAGGTGGCGCTGCGGGGCGGGGAGGTCGCCGGCGTGGAGGCGCTCGTCCGTTGGCAGCACCCCGAGCGGGGCCTCATCCCGCCGGGTGACTTCGTCCCCCTCGCCCAGGAGACCGGCCTCATCAAGCAGTTGACGGAGTACGTGCTGGAGGAGGCCGTGCGGCAGTGCCGCGCCTGGATGGACGACGGGCGCTTCGTGCGCGTCGCCGTCAACCTGGCGATGCGCAACCTCATCGACGTCGCCCTCGCCGACGAGGTCGCCCTGCTCCTCGAGGCCTACGGCGTCCCGCCTGCGCTGCTGGAGTTCGAGATCACGGAGAACGCCATCGTGGCCGACCCCTGGCGCATCCAGACCGTCCTCGAGCGACTGGGCACCATGGGCGTCCGCCTCTCGATCGACGACTTCGGCACGGGGTACTCGTCGCTCAGCTACCTGAAGCGGCTCCCCATCGACGAGATCAAGATCGACCGCTCCTTCGTCACGAAGATGATCGCCTCCTCGGAGGACGAGGTCATCGTCAAGTCGACCATCGACCTCGGCAGGAACCTCGGGCTCGAAGTCGTCGCCGAGGGTGTCGAGACCCTCGAAGTGCTCGAGCGGCTGGGGGAGTTCGGGTGTCACCTGGCGCAGGGTTTCTTCCTCAGCAAGCCACTGCCGCCACGGGAGCTCGAGAGCTGGATGTCGAGCGCCGCCGGCGGGCTGCCCGGGGCGCTCACGCCCCTTTGAAGCGGGGCTCCCTCTTCTCGGCGAAGGCCGCCAGCCCCTCCAGGTAGTCGGCGCTGTCGTACGCCTCCCGCCGAAGGCCCTGGATGCGTTCGTACACCTGCGCCGCCACCGGCTGGTAGTCGCTCAGCACGCGCAGCTGCTCCTTCACGGCGGCGACGGCGAGGGGCGCCTTGGCGGCCATGGTGTCGGCGAGCTGCAACGTGAAGGCGACGAGCTCGGCGGCGGGCACGAGATGGTTCACGACCATCCAGCGCTCGGCGAGCGGGGCGTCGATGGGCCGGGCGCGTGAAGAACATCTCCTTCACGACGTTGACGGGGAGGCGGCCGAGGAAATGCAGGAGCCCGGTCGTGTTGTAGGGAAGGCCGAGGTTGGCCGGAGTGATGGCGAACGTCGCCGTCTCGTCCGCGATGACGAGGTCGCAGCTGAGGACGAGGTCGAAGGCGCCGCCCCAGACGGAGCCGTGCACCATGGCGATGACGGGCAGCGGGAAGCTGCGAACGGCGCGCACGCACTGCTCGAGCGGATCGTTGTAGCCGAGGGGATCGCGGCGACCGCGGGGCAGCTCGTCGACGTCGTGCCCGGACGACCAGACCGGGGCGCCCTCCGTCGACCGGATGACGACAGCGCCCACGTCGCGCCGGGCGAAGGACTCGAGCGCCGCAACGATCTCGCCGGTGAGGAGGGCGCCGAGGGCGTTGCGCTTGTGGTCGTCCTGCAGCGTGACGATGCCCACGCGGCCCCGGATCTCCGTGCCGACGAGGGCCGGTGATGCCTCCGCCACGTCGTCAGGGCCGGAGGGGCGCCGGGCGAAGGCCACGTAGGCTACGCGCGAGCGCGTCGCGGCCGGCGTCGAGGGAGCGGCTCACCGCCCGGATGGCTCTCGCCTGCTCTTCGCCCTCGAGAGCCCGGAGGGCCTCGGCCCAGACGGCTTCCTCTAGCACGTTGAAGGCGATCTGAACCTCGGCGATCTCGAAGCCGGAGGCCAGCCGCTGGCGGGCGATCGCCTCGACGTAGGCGGACATGACGCCGGCGTCCGCCGTGTCGATGCTCACGACGAGACGCCCGAAGAGCGCTCGCAGCTTCTCGCGGCCGCCCTCCTCGGTGTAGTGGGGCTGCTGTCGCTGGGCGAGGGCGGCGCAGGCAGTGTCGAGGACCGGTTGCTCGAAGCTCGCCAGTCCGGCGGCGATCGGATCCATTGGCGCCTCTCCTCCAGCCGAGCGTGCACCCCCGGCACGGGGCGGCACCTGGCCGATGCCCGCGCGGAGCCTATCGGGGCCGTTCCATTGGGGCTTTTCTCGGTCGGGCCGCCGGCCGGAGGTGGCTACGAGTCGGCGAAGAGGGCGTCGATCTCGCCATAGGGGACGGCGTCGGCGACGAAGGAGCACGTCCCCTGGCGGCGAAGCTCCGTGGCGCCCCGTAGGAAGGCGCCGAGGGCCAGTCGGGCGAGCGTGCTGCCGAGGCTCACGCGGCGGACGCCCGCCTCCTCCAGCTCGGCGAGCGACCATGGCCGGCCCGCCAGGCCCATGACGGCGTTCACGGGCCGGCGGAGCGACCTCACGACTTCGCCGAGCTGCTCGAGCGTCGTGAGGCCGGGCGGGTAGAGGCAGTTGGCACCGGCCTCCTCGTAGGCCTGCAGGCGGGCGATGGTGTCGGCGAGGTCGTTGCGCCCGACGAGGAAGTTCTCGCAGCGGGCGGTGAGCACGAACGGGAAGGGGAGGCTTCTGGCGGCGTCGGCCGCAGCCTCCACACGAGCTGTCGCTTGGGCGAGGTCGTAGACGGCCTGACCGGCCCGCCGCCCTCCGGTCCCGTAGCCGCGGTCCTCGACGGACGCCCCGACGAGGCCGCGGGCGGCCGCCTCGAGGATGGTGGCGTGCACGGTCTCGGGATCATCGCCGAAACCGTCCTCGAGGTCGGCCGTGACGGGAAGATCCGTGGCGCCGGCGATGGAGCCGGCGTAGCCGAGGAGCTCCTCCCGGCTCGTCGACCCGTCGGGGCGGCCCTTCGAGAACGCGTAGCCGGCGCCCGTGGTGGCGAGCGCCTCGAAACCCAGCCGGGCGAGCAGCCGGGCCGTCCCGACGTCCCACGGGTTGGGGACGACGAAGATGCCGGGCCCCTCGTGGAGGCGGGCGAACCGTTGGGCGATCTCGTGCTGGGTCGCCATGGGGCGTCACCCTAGGGGCGGCTCGTTTGGGTGGCGGGCGAAACTTGATCGTCCGGGCGGCCGCCCGCCGCGTCTGGTTTGCTGAGGGCATGGACGAGACGCCGAGCGTGCTACGGCTGCGCCGGGGACGGAGATGGTCATGAGGACGCTCATCTGCGGCGGGCTGGTGGCCGACGGTCGTGGCGGCGAACTGCAGGCGGCCGACGTCGTCGTCGAGGACGAGCGGATCGCCGCTGTCGAGGCGCCGGGTCGAGTCGCCCCATCCGGCGCCGATCGAGTCATCGAGGCGGGCGGGCGGGTGACGTCGCCGGGGTTCGTGGACGTGCACTCGCACGACGACAACGCCCCGTTCCTCGGCGACGAGACGGCGAAGATCATGCAGGGCGTCACGACCGAGGTCGTGGGCAACTGCGGGACGAGCCTCGCCCCCCTCGGCATGGGGGAGCGCTCGCTCGAGCAGCTCACCCGCCTCCGCCGTCTCTTCCCGATCCCGGAGGCTCCCTGGCACGGCTTCGGCGAGCTGCTCGACGCCTGCGACGAGCGGGGCTACGTCACCAACTACGCCCCGCTCGTCGGTCACGGCACGCTCCGCATGAGTGTGATGGGCCTCGACGCCCGGCCACCGACATCGGCGGAGCTCGACGAGATGGGCGGCTCGCTCGAGGAGGCGCTGGGGGCGGGTGCTTTCGGCTTGTCGTCGGGCCTCATGTACGCGCCCGGCGTCTTCGCCGAGGTCGGCGAGCTGGCGGCCCTCGCCGGCAGGCTGCGGACCCCGGCACGTCTACGCCACCCACATGCGCAACGAGTCGGACCGTTTGCTGAGGAGCGTGGCGGAGGCGCTCGAGGTCTCCGAGCGGGCGGGATGCCGTCTCCAGGTGTCACACCTGAAGGCGGCCGGCCGCCGCACTCGCGGACGGGTGGGGGAGGCCCTCGAGGCGATGGAAGAGGCGCGCGCACGCGGGACGCTCGTGAACCACGACGTCTACCCCTACGAGGCCGCCTCCACCGAGCTGGCGTCATGCCTCCCGCCCTGGGCACACGAGGGCAGCGTGCAGTCGCTCCTCGAGCGCCTGTCGGACGCCGGCACGCTCCGGCGGATGCGCCGCGAGGTCGAAGCGCCGGAGGGCTCCGACTGGGACAATGCCGTGGCCTCCTGCGGCTACGAAGGGATCGTCGTCGCCGCCACCACGAGCGGCGAGTTCGAGGGCGAGTCGATCGCCGCCATCGGCCGCCGCCTCGGCTTGGAGCCGTTCGAGGCGCTGGCGCACGTTCTCGTGGCCGAGTCACTCGAGGTGGCGGTGATCGAGTTCTGCATGGACGAGGCGGACGTCGTGACGGCCCTCTCCTCACCCCACGGCATGGTCGGCTCGGACGGCCTCCCCCCGGGGACCGGTGGCAAGCCGCACCCCCGCCGCTTCGGCACCTTCCCGAAGGTGCTGCGCACCTTCGTCCGCGAGTCGGGCACGCTCTCGCTCGGAGAGGCCATCCGCAAGATGACGTCCCTCCCCGCCGAGACCTTCTCCTTGGCGGGGCGGGGCATCGTCGAGGCGGGGGCGGTGGCCGACCTCGTCGTCTTCGACCCCGAGACCGTGGGGGACCGCGGCACCTACGACGATCCCGTGCGTGCGCCCGTGGGCATCGACGTCGTCATGCTGGGGGGAGAGATCGCCGTCGAGAACGGCCGGTTCCTGCAGGTGCGGCACGGACGGCGGCTCCGCCCCGGCGCCTGAGGCGCCACCGGCTCGGGACCTACGAGTTCGGCGGGCGCCTGTACCGGCCGGGCGACAAGACCATCGTCGATCGAGCGGCGGAGGTGGCAGCCGGGCGCGGCGTGAGGCCCGCCCAGGTCGCCCTCGCATTGAGCCCGCCTCGGCGCAGGCTCATTGCCCTCCTCGCCGCAGGCTCATTTCTTCTTGGCCTTCGTGAAGGTGAACGTGACGCTCGGGTCGAGGTGGCTCTTGCCGTAGCCGGTGGCCTCGCTCTCGACCGTGACGAGGCGGAGGTCGACCTTCTTGCCGGCGGTTCCCGCCGGCGCGACGACGAGGACAGCGGTCGTGCTGCCCGAGTCGAGCAGGCTCGGCTGCGTGAGGATGTTCGTGTCCTTGACGCTGCCGAAATAGACGGCTACCGGGAAGCCGAGATTGGCGCCGTGAAGCGTCACGACGGTGCCCTTGTTGCCCGACCTCGGACTGGACGAGCTGAGGCTCGGGTTGCCGGGCGGGTAGTAGGTGTACAGGCCGCCGTTCGGTGGAGGTGGCGCGCAGCCGCTCACGTTGCAGTAGGAGACGGCGTCCAGCCCCGGGTTGTCGGCGGGCGTGTCGAAGGTGATCACCGTCGACGAAGCCGAGAGCAGGTTGAACGTCGTCGTGCTCGAGAAGCCGAGACCGACGCCGACGTCGACGAAGGAGATGTCGGCCAGACCGGCGCGGGTCTCGGTCAGAGCGTTCTGGAAGCCGTGCCCGAGGAGCCGGACCTTCGTGCCACCCGTGTCCGGTCCGGCCGCGTAGGCCGCCCGCCCTCCGGCCGGCGTCAGCACCTCGACGGCGCTCAACTCCGGGGTGGGGTCGTAGATGACGGTCGGCCACGTTGCTCGGAGCCTTCGCCGTCAGCCCGCCGGCGTTCGGGCTGCCGACCGTCTGGACGGTGACGCCCTCCGTGAGCGGCCCCGTCGTGTGTCGCTCGCCGGGCAGGATGACGACCAGCCTCGTCGGGGAGAGGGAGAGGTCCGAGAACTGGTACGACGTGTCGTCCTGGTACGGCCCGACGTTCCACCACTCGAAGCCGAGCTCACCGAGCCCCGATCCGGCGATGACGGCCTCGCTACCACCGCCCTCGCTGGCGCGCACCGTCGCTGCACCTTGACCGAGGTGATGTGCGGCGTCGGTTCGTAGTCGAGCTCGGTGGCGGCCGGATAGCTCTCGGTGCCGGTAGCTCCCTCGTTGTTGACGTCGCCCTGGAACTCGGGCTCGATCGTCGCCTCGGCGCTCGAGTGGCCGGCCACGGTCACGACGACCTCGGTCTGGCAGGTGTCCACGGCGGCGCTGAAGGACGACTGCCCTGGGCCTTTGTCCGACGCCTGGTTGAGGCAGCTGGCGCTCGGCTCGGGCGGGGTGTCGGCGGCGATGAGGTCGTTGTTCATCACCTTCACGTGAGTCGCCGGCACACCGCCGACCGTGACGGAGGCGGAACCGCCGGCCGTCCCGAAGCCGGCGCCGAAGATGTGGAAGACCTGGCCGCCGGCGGCGTTGGCGCCCGGGGCGTCGATCCCGTCGACCTCGGGGTTGCCGGAGGGACTCGTCGAGGTGCTGTAGTAGACGACGGTGGAGGCCGGGGTGGGGACGCTCGTCGCCCCGTCCTTCAGCGTGACCGTGATGTCGTGCGTTCCGGCCCCGTCGCTCGGCGCACCCGTGCCCGCCTCGCGGGCGCCGCTCGGCAGCGTCACGGTGAGGCTCGTGGCGCTCTTCACGCTGAAGGCGGCCGTGAGGTTGCCGACCGTGACGGCACGCACCTCAGCCGTCGAGCCGGACTCGAAGCCCGTGCCCGTGACCGTCGCCGTACCGGGGCTGGAGGTGGCGACCTCGTTCGTGCCCGGGTGGCTGGTGGAGTCGACACCGCTCACCGTCGGCGTGACGCCGGTCCCGTGGCAGAGGTAGTAGGCGAGCCCGTTCGATCCGCCGGGGCCGGTCACCTTCGGCGAACCGAGGCCGGATGCCATGTCGTAACCGGGGGCGGCGGCGTAGAGGCCGTCGGAGAAGCCGTAGGAGTCGTTGTTGCCCTTCGTGATGTCGTTGAAGGACGCCCGGTACTCGGAGGCGTTGCCGGCGACGGCGTACAGCTTGGGGTCGACGAAGCCGAGGGCGTGCCCGGGCAACCTGCAGGCGCTCGTGGAGCCGATGTCGGCGAGCATGGCCGCCCACAATGGCGAGGACGAGGACGTCCCGCCGATCGTCGACCAACCCCCGAAGATGCCGGCGAAGACGGTCACCGCCCCCGTGAACTCATCCGCCTGGGCGGAGACGTCGGGCAGCTCCCGGCAGGCCGACAACCCGCAGAAGTCCGTGCCGCCGACCGACTCGGCCCGGGCGACGACCTTCGAGCTTACGAAGGGGAGCTGCCACGCCGGGGCGCCCCAGACGGCCGAGATGCCGCCGCTGCCGGCGCCGCCGTTCGACCCGTCGTTCCACACCTGCTCCGACGGCGGGTCCGTGGCGTTCGTGATGGAGGTGCCGCCGACGCCGAGCACCCAGGGGTCGTCACCGGTGTCGGTGACGGACAGGATCGGCGCTTTCACGCCGAATTCCTCCATGCAGTCCGATCCCGTGTCGCCGATGGCGTTGAGGACCGTCTGGCCCTGGGCGGCCGCCTGCTCGAAGAGCACGTGCGAGATCTGGAGGTAGCCGGGGATGGACTGCTCGTCGAAGGTCTCGCAGTAGCCCCAGGAGGAGGTGAGGAAGCTGGCGCTGTCGTTCTGCACGTAGTCGGCGTAGTCGTCGACGTAGCCCTGCAACGAGTCGGGTGCCTCGTAGACCTGGTAGCGGGCGTCGGGGGCGAGCGCCGTGACGTCCTCCATGTCGAGGATGGCCTCACCGCCGCCCGAGCCGAGCTGCTGGCCACCGTCCACGCGCACGATGGACACGTGACCCGTGATCGTCTTGGCCCGGGCCGAGCCGTAATAGCAGGCGTCGAAGGTCTCGAGGTCGCTCATCGAGAACGGCTCCTCTTCGTAGACGGCGATCGTCTCCCCGGATCCCGGCCTCACCGTGCTGGTAGAGCCCGTTCACGCCGTAGGCATAGGCGATCTGCTGGTCGGTGAGGCCGCCGAAGTCGGCGGCGTCGCGGCTCGCCGCCGAACAGGCGTCCGGTCCGGCGGCGGCGGCACGGCTGGCGGCCGGTGCGGCCGCCTTGGCGTGGCCGGTCGCCCCACGATGGGCGCCGACGGGCTGTGGCACCACGAGGTCGTCGAGGCCGATGACGGCCTCCACGTGAGCGGCGAGGGATGCGGGCAGCTCCGCCGGCGAGGACTCGGCGAAGGCGGTGCGGCCTCCCGCCAGGCGGTAACGAAGGAAGGAGGTGTGGAAGGCGGCAGCCACGTTCGCCGCCGATCCCCGAGAAGGAGACGAGGAGCCCTCCGTCGAGGGGGGCGCCGAGGCGGAGGTGGCCGGCCGTCAGGTGGCGCTCGACGGCGGACACGACCGAGGCGGCCGGAGCGAACTCGCGGGCGAACTGGCCGCGGGAGAGGTACCGGCCGGAGAGGGGCGAGGAAGGCATGGTGACGGCCTCCGCATAGGAGGCGAGGGCGGAGGCGTCCCGGGGTGCCACGGCGACGTCACCGTGAATGACGGCACCGCCCGGGAGCGCCCCGAGGTCGACGGCGCCAGCCGGGATGGCCGGTCGGCCTCCGATGGCGCTGAGGGCGGGGGCGGCAGCCGCCGCCGTTGCGGTCGTGGCGACGGCGGCGAGGCAGGAGGATCCTCCGACGAGGGCGAGCGTGGCCAGGACGGGGACCGTGCTGCGCGCCACGGGAGCCGGCGCCACCCCGACGCAGTTCGGTCAACGTGCCGTGTCATCTGGAACCCCCTTGTCCGGCGTTGAGAGGAGGATAACGAAGGACGGTCGTGACGGCTCGCCGCGTCACATAACCGCCCCGAGTGGTGCTGAGCTAGTGATGAGGATGGAATCGAGCGTGCCTCTCGACGACGAACCGGACGCTGGGACGGGCGAAGCGGCCGCCTTCGAGACGTTCTTCCGTGCCAACTACCCGGGCGTCGTCCGCATCGCCATGGGAGTCGTCGGGGACGCCCACACGGCCCAGGACGTCGCCCAGGACGTGTTCATTGCCGCCGAGCGCCGTTTCCCCGAGCTCGGCGACATGTCCCATGCCGCCGCCTGGGTGCGGGTGGCGGCCGTGCACGCCGGCCTGAACGACCTGCGCGGTCGCCGCCGGCGAGACCTCCGTCACCAGCGCGTCGGCGGCGTCCTCGCGCCGGCGAGCCCGGAGGAGATCCTGCTGGACCGCGCCTCGCAGCAAGAGGTCCGCTCCGCCCTGGCCCGCCTGCCCCGGCGGGCGGCCACCGTGCTCGTGCTGCGCCACAACGGGCTCAGCTACGCCGAAGTCGCCCAGGCCATGGGAGTCCGCATCGGCCAGGTCGGCACGATGTTGCGCCGAGCAGAAACCGCATTACGCAAGGAGATCGACCGTGCCACACACTCCTGACGGAACGCTGCGGCGGCTCGTCGACGAGCCCTTCGCCGTCTCCGACGCCGACGCCGAGCACGTGGCCCGCTGCCCGCGCTGCGGTCGGCGCCACGAGCAGATCGCCCGGGACGCCGCCGCCGCCACGGCGCTCCTCTCCCGCCCACAGCCGTTGCCCGACGTCGAGTCCGCCTGGCGCCGCCTGCAGGCCTCCTCGCAGGCGAAGGTCAGCGGTGAGGTGGCTGCGGGCCGCCGCCTCCCCCGCCGTCCCCACTGGCGCCTCGTCGTCGTGCCGCTTCCGTCTCGGAAGGCTCTTGCTTCCGCCGCCGGTGTCGTCGTGCTGGCAGCCGCCGGTGGTGTCGCCGCCGCCCTCGTCGGCTCCCCGACGCCATCGCGGTCGCCCTCGTCACCGTCCATCGAGGCGCTCACCGACATCGTCGGCATGAACGGTGGCACGGGCATCCTCGGCGGCTTCGACCAGCCGTCCGGCTCCCGCCGGCTTCCCTTCGGCATGCTCCGCTGGTCGTCCGCCGGCGCCGCCCGCCCGGTCGCCTCCATCGTGGCGGCCGAGCAGGCCACCGGGCTCGAGGTGAAGGTGCCGGCGAACCTGCCGGCGGGAGTGGGGTCGCCCGCCAGCATCCTCGTGCAGCCCGCCGTGACGGCGACGCTGCAGTTCAATTCGACCGCCGGCTCGCTCGCCGGGACGTCGCTGACGGTGACGGCCGGTCCCGCCATCGTCGTGGAGTACGGCATCTCCGCAGGGTCGCTCGGGCTACCGACGCTCGCCACCTTCCTGATGCCGCGACCGGCCGTGAAGGGCATGGATGCGTCTTCGGCGCAGCTGGAGGCCTACGTGCTCTCGCAGCGGGACGTTCCCGTCGGCCTCGCCCAGGAGCTCCGGCTCCTCGGGGGGCTCGGCACCGTCCTGCCCGTGCCCTCGTCCTCCGGAGCCTCCGTCTCGCAAGTCGACGTCGACGGCTCGTCCGCCGTCCTCGTCACCGACAGCTCGGTCGGCGCCTCCGCCGTGCTCTGGGTCGACCAGCGCAACCTCGTGCACGGCGCCCTCGGCCTCCTCGACCAGAACGACCTCCTCGATGTCGCCGGCCAGATCGGCTGAGCAGCCGGCCAGTCGCCCGTCGGCGCTCGGCGCGGCGGGCGAGCTCTCGGCGCCGGGCCCCACGGGAGGCGGCCTGCAGCTGACGGCCGGAGGCGGACCGTCCCCGGCGACGCCGGTGTCTCCCGCCGTCCACACGATGGAGCTGCGCAAGGAGTACCGGCACACGGTGGCGCTGCAGGGCTTGTCCATCACGGTCCGCCGGGGCGAGGTCTTCGGATTCCTCGGGCCGAACGGGGCCGGGAAGACGACGGCCGTGAAGCTGCTGCTGAGCCTCGTGCGCCCGACCGGCGGCGAGGCGATGGTGCTCGGAGCTCCCATCGGCGACGTCGCCACCCGCCGCCGCATCGGCTACCTGCCCGAGCTGTTCCGCTTCCAGAGCTGGCTCACGGCCGAGGAGGTGCTCACGCTCCATTGCCGGCTGCTCGCCCTGCCGAAGGCTCGGTGGGCGCCCGAGACGAGCGAGGCCCTCGCCACCATCGGCCTCGCCGACCGGGGCGATGACAAGGTGGGCGGCTTCTCGAAGGGCATGCAGCAGCGGCTCGGTCTCGGCGTGGCGCTCCTCGGCGAGCCGGAGCTCGTCGTGCTCGACGAGCCGACGAGCGCCCTCGACCCGGTCGGCCGCCACCACGTGCGCGAGATCATCCGCGATCTGCGCGCCCGCGGTTGTACCGTCTTTCTCAACACCCACCTCCTCGAAGAGGTCGAGCAGGTATGCGACCGCGTGGCCGTCATCGACAAGGGCCAGACCATCGCCACGGGCACCATCGGCGAGATCGTGGGCCAGCAGGCCAGCGTGCGCCTGCAGGTGTCCGGTCTCGGCGACCACTGGTGGGAGCGACTCGGCGGTTACGGCCGCTGCAGCTCCGAGGGCGAGTGGCTGCTCGTGGAGGGCATCGAACCCGAGGCCGTACCGGATCTCGTGGCCACCGTCGTCGGCCTGGGCGGCCGGGTGGGCGCCGTCGTCCCCGAGCACAAGAGCCTCGAGGACCGCTTCCTCGAGCTGCTGGACGAGTCATGAACCCCACCCTCGTGATCGCCCGCCTCACGATCCGCGAAGCCGTGCGGCGCAAGCTCGTCGCCGTCTTCGCCCTCTTGACGGCGGCCATGGTGGGGTTGAGCGCCTGGGGCTTCGATCGGCTCGAGTACGCCCGCAGCATCACCTCCGGCGAGTCGCAGGTGGCACTGCCTCAGGCACTCATCCTCTTCATGTTCATGTTCAGCTTCGTCGTCGCCCTGAGCGCCTCTGCCATCGCCTCGCCGGCCGTCTCGTCCGAGGTCGAGTCCGGCGTGCTGCAGAGCATCGTGACCCGTCCCATCCGGCGCAGCGAGATCCTGTTCGGCAAGTGGCTCGGGCTTGCCGCCCTCGTTGCCGCCTACTCGATGCTCGTGGCCGCTTTGGAGATGGCGGTCGTGGATGCCGTGAGCGGCTTCGTGCCCCCCAATCCGGTGGCGGTCGCCCTCTACCTCTTCGCGGAGGGCGCCGTCCTGCTCACCCTCGTGCTGGCGATCAGCACGCGCTTGTCCACGCTCGCCACCGGGGTGCTCGGCGTCGCCCTCTTCGGGGCCGCCTGGCTCTCCGGGGTCGTGGGCGGCCTCGGTGCGACCTTCAAGATCCCGGCCCTCAAGACGGTAGGGCAGGTGGCCCGCTTCGTGCTGCCGACCGACGGGCTCTGGCACGGCGCCATCTACTACCTCGAGCCGTCCACCGTCATCACGCAGCGCTTCGCCGACGCCGGGGGCAACCCCTTCTACTCCTCAGCCCCGCCCTCGTGGTCGTACCTGCTGTACGCCGTCATCTGGTTCGCCGTGGTGCTCGGCGTCGGGCTGTTCAGCTTCGAGCGCCGGGAGCTCTGAACCGGCGGTCCGGCGCCGGCCGTCGGCCGGCCGTATCCCTTCCTGATCCCGTCCTCGCAGCGAAGGGGCCACCTGTCCGGAGTACTGTCGTGATGATGGCGGCGACACTCGGAGGACACGAGGGCGCAGCCCCTGGAGGCGACGCCCCGGCCCGCGAGCGCCCGCGCACGGCCTCCCTCCTCGTCAGCGTTCTCGTCGGCGCACTCGTCCCCCTCGCCATCACGGTCGTCTGGATCCCGCTCCGGGTGCGCCTGCCCAACACCGATCTCGCCCTCGTGCTCGCCGTCGCCGTGGCCGCCGTGGGAGTGACGCGGCACCGCAGCGCCGTCGTGCTGGCGGCGGTGTCCGGAGCGCTCTGGTTCGAGTTCTTCGACACGGTGCCCTACGAGCGCCTCGCCATCGCCCGCAACCCCGACATCGAGACGACCATCATCCTCGCCGTCGTGTCGGCCATCGGCGGCGAGCTCGTGCTGCGGGCCCGCCGCTACCGGCAAGCCTCGCGCGACGACGAGGAGAGCCTTACCAACGTCAGGGACGCCGCCCAGCTCGTGGCGAGCGGTGAGGAGCTCGTCCGGGTCATCGAGTCGGTCATCGGTCAGCTCACGCAGCTGTTCGGCCTCGCCGGCTGCACGTTCGAGGCGACGGCGGCCGACCCGCCCATGCCCCGTGTGAGGCGGGACGGCCTCGTTTCCAGTGACGGCGTCCGGCCCCATCTCGAAGACGGCGGCTCGCAGCGCACAGCGGAGCTCCCCGTCGTCGTGCAGGGCGAGGAGCTCGGCTACTTCGTGCTTGCCTTCGGCGAGTCCGGCTGCCCGTCACCGGAACGCCTCCGTGTCGGAGTGACGCTGTCGGACCACGTCGGTGCGGCCTTCCTGGCGCAAGCGCCTCCACCGCCGCCGGAGCAGCCCGAGCCGCGGCTACGGGTCCTCACGCCGGGCGAGCGGTCTCCGGCGAAGCCGCAGGCCGACCGTCCTCAGGAGACGGCGGGCTTGCCCTCCCACTTGCGAAGGATGATCTCGTAGCCGGGGTTGATCATGGCGAGCCGGCCGTCGTGCTTGCCGACCATCCCCTCGGCCACGATCGTCGCTCCCGGGCTGAGGGCGGCGATCTGGCGGCGACCGAGGAAGACGAGGTTGATGGCGCCGCTGCCGTCCACGACCGTGCACTCGAGGGCGTGCAGGCCTGACCACGGCTGCAGGCGAACCGAGTGGACGCGGCCCTGGATGCGTCCACGCTGGCGATAGGCGAGATCCCCGATGCGGACTACCCCTTCCATGACCGTCATCTTTGCCGACAGGGGCAGCTGCTGCACGACGCTTGGGCGGACGGCGGCGCGATGGCTGACCCGCCGCTCGCTGCGCCTCGCCTCCGCCGTACGGAGCAAGCGGCCGACGTCGAAGGCGGCGATGGTGGCACTGACGTGGGGCACGGTGGCGACGGCGGAGACGATGCGGTCGGCCGTGTTGCCGTGCAGCAGCCGGTTGGCGACACCGCGGTAGATGCGGCGCGGCAGCACGAGCGTCACCTCGGTGCGGCCGTCGGAGGCGAGGTCGGCCGCCATCTCCGTCACGGCGCGGACGATGCGCCGGTCGGGGCAGTCGACGAGCTCGATGGGCACCGCCCAGCGATGGATCTCCACCCACTGGGTGGCCACCTTCTCGGCGCGGGCCTGGTCGATCACGAAGTGCACGGCGCGGGGCGCCCCGGTGGGATGGAGGGAGCGGGCGAGCTGTACGGCGCGTGCCGTGGCGAGGTCGACGCTGTCGACGAGCACGAGCACGACGTGGTCGCGAAGCAGGGCGGCGTCCTCGGTCGTGACGGTGTCCTCTGCCAACACCGACCGCTCCAGCATGTAGCGGCGGTTCGTGCGCGTGAGGAACCAGACGATGATCGGGACGCACACGACGACGAGCCAGGCGCCCCGCGTGAACTCGGTGACGACGAAGATCATCGTGACGACCAAGCTCGCCACGAAGGCGGAGGCTGCGATGGCAAGGTCACGGCGGCGATGGGCGTGCTGGTGGGTGAGGTGGTACTTCGTCATGCCGGCGCCGGCCATCGTGAAGCCCGTGAAGACGGTGCAGGCGTAGAGGGGGATGAGGTTGGCGACGCGGGCGCTCGTCGCCACGAGGAGGGCGAGGGAGGCGACGGTCAGCGCGTAGATGCCGTTCGAGTAGACGAGCCGGTGCCCCCTCGTGCGCAGGGGGCGGGGGAGGTAGGAGTCCTCGGCGATGAAGTTGACGAGGAGCGGGAAGCCGTTGTAGCTCGTGTTGGCGCCGAGCACGAGGATGAGCGCCGTCGAGAACTGCAGGGAATAGAAGCCCACCTGGCCGACGGCGCTCGATCCGAAGGCGGCGCGGCCGATCTCGGAGAGCACGGTCGGCGTGCCCGACACGAAGGGGACGGCGTGGGTGAGGGCGGCGAAGGCGGACACACCGAGGAAGAGGGTCCCGAGGATCGTCGCCATGAGCACGAGGGTGCGGCGGGCGTTGCGGACCGTGGGATCCCGGAAGACCGGTACGGCGTTCGAGATGGCCTCCATCCCGGTCATGGCCGAGCCGCCGTTGGCGAAGCCGCGCAGGAAGAGGAAGAGGGGCACCCCGAGCAGCAGCCCCGTGCCCGCGGAGCCGACATGGACGTGCCCGGTCGCCTGCAGTCGGTAGGCGGGCAGATGACCGTCCACGACGAGATGTACGAGGCAGGTGACGAAGAGCACGCCCATGCTGGCGAGGAACCAGTAGGTGGGGGCGGCGAACACCTTGCCGGCTTCACGGATGCCCCGCAGGTTGCCGTAGGTGAGGAGCAGCACGAAGCCCACCGACAGCTCGACCGGATACGGCGACAAGGCGGGGAAGGCGGAGATGATGGCGTCCACGCCGGCGGCGATGGAGACCGCCACGGTGAGCGTGTAGCTCAAGAGGAGGGCCGCCCCCGGGATCTGGGCGACGGAGAAGCCGAAGTTCTCCCGGCTCACGACGTAGGACCCGCCGGACACCGGGTAGGCCTTCACGACCTGCCGGTAGCAGGCGCACACCAGACCGAGCACGGCGAGGAGCAGCAGGGTGACCGGCGTGATCAGGCTGAAGGCCGCAACGCCGGCGACGGGGACGAGGATGCGCAGGATCGACTCCGTGCCGTACGCCGCCGAGGACATGACGTCGGACGACAGCACGGCAAGGGCCGTCGGCTTGCCCAGCCGCTCGCCGTGGAGGTCGTCGTTGCCGAGGGGCGGCCCGAGAAGGGTCCGCTTCAGCCGGTAACCCCTCGACTCCGGGACGTCGGCCGTCTCACCGTGGTGCGGCGCCTTCGGCGCGTCGCGCCAGACCGGCTCGTTGCTCATCGACCGTGGGGCGCCGTCGCAGTCACGTTGCCGGGCACGCTACCGCCGGGGCGGCGTGGGGGAAAGGGTCTCGGGGGAAGGTGATCGAGGTTTCCTCCCTCACAGGGGGAAAACGTCGAACACCTCGGGCGAGCGATGGGGAAGGTGATCGAGGTTTCCTCCCTCACAGGGGGAAAACGTCGAACACCTCGGGCGAGCGATGGGGAAGGTGTTCGACGTTTCCTCCCTCAGGGGAAAACGTCGAACACCTAGCCCGGTCCGCCGTCAGGCTCCCCGGTTCGTGTAGACCCGCTCGGGGTGGATGAAGACGGCGGCCCGCCGCTGCTCGGCCATGACGTGGTCGAAGGTGTCCCAGTCGTCGTGCTGGCCGCCGGCGGCGGTGAAGATGGCTCGTACGAGCGCCGGCAGCTCCTCCGGCGCCACACCGTCGAGGTGGTCGTCAGGTCCCACGATCTCGCAGGCGCCCTCGACGGCGCCCCAGTCCCACCCGGCACGGAAGACGGCGGTCGCCCGCGGCCGCTCCCGCAAGTTGGCCAGCTTCGTCCGCCCGTAGGTGACGAACGCCACCACCTCCTCGCCCGACACGGGGTGGGGGAGGAAGCCGGCGTTCACGACCGACGCCTGCACGCTGCCGTCCGGTCGGGACGTGGCGACGACCGCCAGGTAGCTGTCCTTGGCCGCCAGGCTCTTCAGCTCCTTGAGTTCCATGCGTCGAGTCTCCCGCGGCGAGCCGAGTCAGCACTCCCGTCGGTTCAGAACATCGTGCCGGGGTTGAGGATCCCTTCGGGGTCGAGGGCGCTCTTGATGCGGCGCGAGAGCGCCATGACGTCCGGCCCGAGGTAGTCGGCGAGCCAGGGCTGCTTGAACCGCCCGGTGCCGTGCTCGCCCGTGATGGTGCCGCCGAGGGCGATGGCGACCTCCATGAGTGCAGCGAAGGCTCGCTGCGCCCGCTGCGAGGCGGCTTCGTCGGCGGCGTCGTAGACGATCGTGGGGTGCGTGTTGCCGTCGCCGGCGTGGGCGACGAGGGCGATGGTCGTGTCGTGCTCGACGGCGAGCTCGCCGATCGCCTTCACGAGGTCGGGGAGCTTTGGGATGGGGACGCCGATGTCCTCGATGAGCAAGTTGCCGGTGCGCTCGAGGGACGGGAGGACGGCCCGTCGGGCGGCGAGGAAGGCCTCGCCCTCGTCGGCGTCGTCGGTGACGTACAGCTCGGTGGCATGGTGTGCCGCGCAGGCGGCGCCCATGGCGGCGATCTCGTCGTGGGCGGCGTCCCCGGAGTCCGAGCGGGCGATCACGAGGGCCTGGGCGCTCCGGTCGAGGTCCATGGCGAGGGCGTTCTCGACGGCATTGATGGAGGCGTTGTCCATGAGCTCGAGCGTGGACGGCCGCATGGCGCCGACGATGTCGAGGATGGCCCCGATGGCGTCGTCGATCGATGCGAATGCGGCAGCCAGGGTGGAGGCGGGAGGTGGAGCCGGCAGGAGTCGGAGCGTCACCTCGGTGATGACCCCGAGGGTGCCCTCGCTGCCCACGAAGAGCTTCGTGAGCGAGAGGCCGGCCGAGTCCTTCAACCGAGGTCCCCCGAGGGCGAGCAGCGTGCCGTCGGCCAGCACGACCTTCATGCCGAGCACGTAGTCGGTCGTGACGCCGTACTTGACGCAGCACATGCCGCCGGCGTTCGTGGCGGCGTTGCCGCCGATCGAGCACATCTCGAAGGAGGAGGGGTCGGGCGGGTACCAGAGGCCCTCGGCGGCGGCCGCCTTCTTGACCTCCACGTTGAGCGCCCCCGCCTCGGCGACGGCGACCCGCATGGGGCGGTCGACCCTGATCGACCGCAGGCGCTCGAGGCTGAGCACGACGCAGTCGTCGACGGCCGTGGCGCCCCCGGAGAGCCCGGAGCCGGCACCTCGCGGGATGACCGGGACATGGTGGGCCGAGGCCCAGCGGAGGACCGCCTGCACGTCGCTCGCCGACATCGCCCGCACGACGGCCATGGGTCGGCCCACGACGGGATAGCGAGACCAGTCCTGCAGGTACCCGGCCAGGAGCCCCTCGTCGGTGAGGAGCGCCCCCTCGCTCAGCTCGGGGGCGAGGGAGTCGAGGACGGTGTTCTCGAGGCGCGTCACGACAGACCGTCTGCAGCCGTAGCCGGCGTCATCGCGAAGTGGGTTCGTAGGACAACGACCGATGATAGGTGGCCCTGGCTTCGCAACCCACCACAGAGAGCGCGATCATCGGAGAGCATGAGCGCCGAGGTCGATCCCGCCGACATCGCCTACGTCCCCACGACGGGGGTGAGTGCGGTCCATGTGGCGCCGTCCGTGCGGGCCACGGAGGAGTCGCTCGGGCCGCTCGGCTGCCTCGTCGACGATCCGGCCGGCTTCGCCATCGAGATCGTCCGCTGGCCGGCACAAGGGTGGCGCCCGATCGACGACAACTCCGGCGACCAGGGCGGGGTCACCGAAGGGGTCTTCGAGTTCTGGTGGAGGTCCGGCACCCTCTTCGCCCGCAACAACGCCGTCGGGGACAGCTACCTGTTCGGGTGGAGCGACCTCCCGGAACAGGCGGCGGCAACGAGCTCGGTGGGACGCCGCCAGCGCGCCCTCATCTGGCGCGCCAACTACCACCCGGACGGCGGTCAGCTCTTCTACCCGATCGACGGCGCCGCCTTCGTCGTTCCGCTGGCGCCGCCGGGAGACGACGTCCATCCGGACCATTTCACGACCTACTACTGCGACGGCACGCGCGGCCTCTACGTGCGGCCGAACGTCTGGCACGGGGCCGTCGTGCCCGTCGCCGACGAGGCGCAGCTCCTCGACCGCCAGGGTCGCGTGCACGCCCGCGTGTCGGTCGACTTCCCGAAGGAGTTCGGCTGCTATCTGGCGCTGCCGCTCGGCCCGCCCGCCACCTGAACGCCCCACCGGAGCGCCGCGGCAGCGCCCTCGAAGGAGCATCGCCGGGGCCGCCCGGCACCACCGGTTACACTGACGCCGCCGGATGAGGCTCCGGCGGGCCGGGAGGTGACTCCCGACTGACCAGCCCGAACCGCCCTTGAGGGCTGATGGCCTCTGCGCATGGGACGAAGTGCGTGGAGGTGACGTGGCAGGAGTCGAGCTGGCCCCGGCAGAGATACAGGTGCTGCAGGACCTCACCATCCTCGTGTTCGCGCCGCTCCTCTCCGGCGCCATCGCCCATCTCTCCGCCCGCTTGCAGGGTCGCCGCGGGCCGCGCGTCCTGCAGCCCTACTACGACATCGCCAAGTTCTTCCGCAAGGAGACGCTCGTCCCGGAGGACGCCGGATGGGTGTTCCTCGCCTGCCCCGTCGTCGCCTTCGCCTGCTACCTGACGGTGCCGTTGCTCATCCCGGTCCTCACGAGCTACCCGTTGCCCCTTGGGTACCAGGGCGACATCCTCGGGGGTGGTTTCATCCTCGCCCTCGCCGGCTTCTCCGTCGCCCTCGGGGCGGCGGAGACGGGAGGTCCCTACGCCCAGCTGGGCAGCAGCCGGGCCATGACCTTCGGCGCCCTCGTCGAGCCGTCCATCCTCTTCGTGACCTTCACGGTGGCGCTCGTCACCGCCACGGACCTGCCCTACTTCGAGGCCGCCGTGGCGCGCTCGTCCGTCGACCAGGTCTTCGAGCCGGCCCACCTGTTGGCGGCGCTGGCCTTCTTCCTCGTCGTGCTCGCCGACACGGGGCGCATCCCCGTCGAGACGCACGCCGGCACGCTCGAGTTCGGGATGATCGACGAGGCGCGCACCCTCGAGCACTCCGGGCCCTCCTTCGCGTTGCTCAAGTGGGGCTCGGCCATGAAGCAGATGATCCTCTACGTCATCCTCGTCAACGTCTTCGTGGCGCCCTGGGGGCTCGCCGGCTCCCGGCAGCTCGGCGCCGTGCTGCTCGCCATCCCCGCCTTTCTCGGCAAGGCGCTCGCCATCGGCGCCGTCTTCGCCCTCATCGACAACAGTTTCTCGAAGCTGCGCCTCTTCAAGATCACCGAGTTCATGGCCGCCGCCTTCCTGATCGCCGTGCTCGCTGTCCTCGTCCTCTACCTGGGAGGCCGCTGATGGCTGGCATCCTCGCCGCCACCGGCCCCCTCTCGACGGTGAGCGACGTCGCCGGAGCGGTCGCCATCCTCGTGCTCCTCAGCGAGTTCGCCATGCTGCGGGCCGTCCTCTCCCGGTCGCAGGTGCGGCTCTATGCCTTCCAATCGCTCTCCGTGACAGCCCTCACCCTGATCGTGGCAGCCACCCGCCACATCGATGCCCTCTACGTCCTCGCCGGCTTCTCCCTCCTCCTGAAGGTGGTCGTCGTCCCGAGGATCGTGCTCCGACTGCTGAGCGAGGTGAAGAGCGACCTCGCCGGCAGCAGCCGGCTCGGCGTCGCTTCCAGCGTGCTGCTCGCCATCGTCCTGTCCGTCTTCGGCGTCTTCGTCGTCAACGGCATGCCGATCCATTCGAAGGCGCTCCCCGGCTTGGCCCTCGCCGTGGCGGCCGCCGTCATCCTCGTCGCCTTCCTCCTCGTCATCGTGCGCTCGGACGTGGTCTCGCAGGCGGTCGGTTTCTTCTCCCTCGAGAACGGCGTCTCCGTGGCGAGCCTCGTGCTGGCGGCGGGCCTCCCGCTCTTCGCCGGTGTCGCCTTCCTCTTCGACCTGCTCGTGGCCGTCGTCGTCTTCGGCGTGCTCATTCGGGTGCACCACGGGCGCACGTCCTCCCTGTCGACGCGCGGCATCGAGCGGTTGCGGGGATAGCCGTGTCCGCCGCCCTCGTCGCCCTCCTCGCCGTGCCGCTCGTCGCCGCCACCGGTTCCTGGCGGGCGCCCCAGCGCGTCGCCAAGGTGCTCACCCTCGTCGCCGGGCTGACGGTGCTCGGGATCGGACTGGCCCTCGTCGGGTCCGACACCGTGACGACGGCGCTCGGAGGATGGCTGCGCACCGATGCCCTCTCGATCGTCTTCCTCCTCGCCGTCGGCCTCCTCTACACCTCGACCGCCGTCTTCGCCGTCGGGTACGTGCGCCCCGGTCGAGACCGTGCCCGAGCAGCCCGCTACTCGCGGCGCTTCTTCGCCGGTCTCAACGTCTTCGCCTGGGCGATGGTGATGGCTCCTGTCGTGAACAGCCTCGCCCTCCTCTGGGTGGCGATCGAGGTGACGACCGTCGTCTCGGCCCTCCTCGTCGCCCTCGACGACACCGACGGCGCCAGCGAGGCCGCCTGGAAGTACGTCCTCATCGCCTCCATGGGCCTCGGCATCGCTCTTCTTGCCACGCTCGTCATGTACTACGCCGGGACGTCGGCCCTCGGAGGTTCCTACGAGCTCTTCTACCCCCGGCTGCTCGCCACCGCTCACGGCTTCCCGCCCGAGGTCGTCCGGCTGTCGTTCTCGCTCGCCGTGCTGGGCTTTGGCTCGAAGATGGGCCTCGTCCCGGTGCACACGTGGTTGCCCGACGCCCACTCCGAGGCGCCCACGCCCGTGTCCGCCCTCCTCTCCGGTGCCCTCCTCACGGTCAGCTTCTACGCCATCTTGCGCTTCTACGAGGTGACGGAACGGGCGGTCGGCGCCGCCTTTCCCCGCGACGTCCTCCTCGTCTTCGGACTGGCCTCCCTCGTCCTCGGCGCCCTCTACCTCGCCAGCCAGCGCGACCTGAAACGGCTGCTCGCCTACTCCAGCATCGAGCACATGGGCATCCTCGCCATCGGCATGAGCTTCGCCGCCCCGGTGGCCGTCATCGGTGTCCTCCTGCAGGTGCTGGCGCACGCGGCGGCGAAGTCGACGGCTTTCTTCGGCGCCGGCAGCGTCATCCGCAAGTTCGGGACGAAGGATCTCGCCCGCGTGCGAGGTGGTGTCAGTGCCCTGCCATGGAGCGGCCCGATGTTCGTCATGGCCTTCCTCGCCCTCTCGGCCATGCCGCCGTTCGGGCTCTTCCGCAGCGAGCTCTTCATCGTGGAGGGTGGTCTGCGCTCGCAGGCGACGGCCCTCGTCGCCATCCTTGTCGTCCTCGTGACCGTCGCCTTCCTCGGCCTCAGCTGGTACGGCACCCAGGTCATGCTCACGCCCCTGCCCGACGACGTGAAACGGGGAGAGGCGAGCGGCTGGATGGCCGGCTCCATGGTGATCGGCGTCGTGGTGCTCGCCGTCCTCGGAGTGCACCCCCCGGGCGACCTCTCCACCCTGCTGGCGAAGGCGGCGGCCGAGCTGGGGGTCAGTCGATGACTCGGGCGCCCGCAAGCGCGCGCCTCGACGGCGCCACCCTCGCCGAGGCCGTGGCGGAGTCCGTGGAGGCGGGCGGACGCTTTGCCGGCCTGCACGCCTCCGCCTCCGACGACGGCTCCACGCTCCTGCGAGCCCTCGTCGTCACGGGCGGCGTGCCCGAGATCCTCGGGGCCAGGCTGGCCCCCGGTGTCACGACCTACCGGGCGCTCACTCCCCTCGTGCCGGCGGCCGCCTGGTACGAGCGCGAGATCCGCGACCTCTTCGGCGTCGAGCCCTCGGGACACCCCCGCCTCGACCCCCTCGTGCTGCCCGTGCCGGCGGGCTCGCCGCACCCGAGGCCGGGCTCCTCCGCCCCGCCGGCCGAGCTCGCCCCGGACACGGCGCCGCTTCCTGCCCACGTGGCGGGCGAAGGCCTCTTCACGATTCCCTACGGCCCCGTGCGCTCCGGCGTCTTCGAGGCCGTCGAGTACCTCGTGGAGAGCTTCGGCGAGGACATTCCCCACGTGCGCACCCGCGTGTACTACAAGCACCGGGGGATCGAGGGCCGCTTCAGCCGGCTGCCTCCGGAGCGCGGCGTGCTCGTGGCCGAGCGGGTGGAGGGCGTGTCCTCCGTGGCGCACGCACTGGCCTACTGCCAATCCCTCGAAACCCTCTCCAGCTCCCCCCCACCCCCTCCTGCCGCCCTCGTCCGCGTGCTGCACGCCGAGCTCGAGCGTGTCGCCAACCATCTCGACTCCGTCGTCCGCCACACCGAGGCGGCCGGCCAGGCCGTCGCCTTCGCCCGTATGTCCCTGCACAAGGAGCGGCTCATGAGGCTGCGGGCAAGGCTGTGCGGGCATCGATTCGGACGTGGCGTCGTCGTCCCCGGTGGTGTCACTGGCCGGCCACATCTCGCCGGACGAGAGATCCTGCACGAGCTCGATGCCCTCGAGAGCGCTCTCAGGGGCGACATGGACGCCCTCATGGAGACTCCGTCGTTCCTCGACCGGCTGCGCCGGACCGGCGTCCTGCCCCGTGAGGTAGCGGCAGCCCACGGCGCCCTCGGTCCGGTGGGGCGCGGGTCCGACGTGGGAAACGACGTCCGCCTCGAGCAGCCCTCCGGTGGCTACGAGCTGCTGGATCCTGTCACCGTCGTCCTCGAACAGGGCGGCGATGCCCTCGCCCGCCAGCTCGTGCGGGTTCGCGAGATCGGCGATGCCTTTCGTGTCGCCCGGCAGGCAGCCGGCGAGCTCGGCCGGGCGGCCGCCGGCGACGACTGGCACCGGCCCGTGGCTCTCGTGGACGGCGTCGGCGTGGCATCGGTGGAGTCACCGCAAGGAGAGCTCCTCTACGTCGTGGAGGTGGAGGACGGCTCGATCGTCAGGGTGAAGCCGAGAACAGCCTCGTTCCACAACCTCGCCCTCCTGCCCCAAGCCTTCCGGGGCGACATCTTGACGGACTTCGCCTTCATCGAGGCGAGCTTCGGGCTGTCCATCGCCGGGGTGGCGGGCTGATGGCCTGGGTCCTGCGGGGGCTCCGGGAGGGCATCGTCACGACGCCGTATCCCAGGCGCTCGGACGACTACGGGCCGTCCTTCCGGGCGGCCGTCGCCGTCCTCCCGGGCGGCGGTGGCGAGGAGGCGCTCTCGGGCCTCTGCCCGACGGGCGCCATCGAGGACGCCGCCGACGGTCCGCGGCTCGATCGCGGGCGATGCATCCTCTGCGGCTACTGCGTGGCGGCGAGGCCGGACCGCTTCGCCTTCGAGCCGTCGCCCGAGGTGGCCACGGTCGGGCGGCAGGCGCTCGTCGTCCCGGCGACGGCCGAGACCGAGGCGGAGGTGGAGCGGCTCCGGAGCGCGCTGGCACGCCGTGTGGGTGCCTTCCGGCGCTCCGTGCACGTGCGCCATGTCGACGCTGGCTCCGACGGCTCCGAGGAGTGGGAGGTGGCCGCCCTCCTCAACCCCGTCTACGACGTGCAGCGCCTCGGGGTGTACTTCACGGCGACGCCGCGTCATGCCGACGTGCTCCTCGTGACCGGGGCCGGTACGTCGGGAATGGCCGGCCCGCTCTTGAGGACGTACGAGGCGATGCCGGAGCCGAAGGTCGTCGTGGCCGCAGGCACCGACGCCGCCGGCGGGGGGATCGTGCGACCCAGCCCGACGGTGGGGGACGGCATCGAGTCGATGCTGCCCGTCGACGTCTTCGTGCCGGGGTCGCCGCCGAGTCCCTTCAGCCTCCTCCACGGCCTTCTCGTGGCGGTGGGACTCCTCTCCGGGGTGGCGGCGTGAGCCGGTCGCTCCTCCTCGCCGCCCTCGTCGTGTGGGCCGTCGGCGCCGCCTTCGACATCGTCCTCGGCCCGCGCGGGCGGGCGGCACGTCTCGCACCCTACGCGGCCGGTCTCGCCGGGTCCGCTCTCGCCACCGTGGCCGGCGTCGCCTGCGTCGTGCACCCGGAGGGCACGTACTCGCTCGGCTCGCTCTTCGGACTCCCGGGCACCTCGCTCCGGCTCGACGGCCTCGCCGGCCTCTTCCTCACGCTCTCGGGCGCCCTCGGCTGCTGCGTCTCGGCCTGCATGTTCAGCTGGGCGCGCCCGAAGGGCCGGCTGTCGGGGCGAGGCACCGGTGCCGGCTTCCTCCTGCTGCTCGGCTCGGTGGCCGTCGTCTTCGTGGCCGGTGACGTCTTCACGTTCCTCTTCGCCTGGGAGAGCCTCACGGTCGCCGTCTTCGTACTGGCGGGCGCCCGGCGGAGCGACCCCTCCACGGCCCGCGCGAGCTGGGCGACCCTCTCGATGGGAAAGGTGAGCGGCGCCGCCATCCTCCTCGGCCTGCTGTTGCTCGCCGGGCGCAGCGGCAGCCTGGCCTTCGCCTCGTTCGGTGCCATCCCTGCGGGTGCTTTGCACGACGCCGCCTATACCCTCGTCGTCGTCGGCGCTGCCGCCAAGCTCGGGCTCATACCGATGCAGGTCTGGGTGCCGCTCGGCTACCCGGCTGCGCAGGGCCCGGCACGGGCCGCCATGGCGGGGATCGGGGCCAACGCCGGCGCCTACGTCCTGTGGCGGTTCCTCGGGGTCCTCGGCCGTCCCCCCGTCGGCCTCGTCGTGGTGGTACTCGTCGTCGGCGGGCTGACGGCCCTCATCGGCATCGCCTTCGCCGCCGTGCAGTCCGGTCTGCACCGCGCCGTCGCCTACTCGTCGATCGAGAACGCCGGTCTCATCACAGTCGGCTACGGCGTCGCGCTCGCCGGCGCCATGACGGGGCAACGGGATCTCCTCGCCGTCGGGCTCCTGGCAGCCAGCCTGCAGGTTCTCGCCCACGCCGTGGCGAAGTCGGCCCTCTTCGCCTCGGGAGCGTTCATCACCTCCGGCGAGGGTACCGACGACCTCGAGGACCTTCGGGGCGTGGGCCGGCGCTACCCCGTGAGCGGGGCCGCCTTCAGCCTCGGCTCGCTCACCCTGGCGGGGTTGCCGCCGACGATCGGCTTCGTCTCGGAGTGGTTTCTCCTCGAGGCCCTGCTGCAGGAGTTCCGCACGCACGATCTCGCACTCCGCCTCGCCATGGCGACGGCCGGTGCCCTCGTGGCGCTCACGGCCGGAGTGGCAGCCCTTGCCTTCGTCCGCCTCATCGGGCTGTGCATCCTCGGTCGCTCCGCCCGTCGCAAGCAGCCGGATGCCGGCGACGGCGCTGACGGCGGCGTCCTCGGGCGCAGCGGCCTCATCGTCCTCGCCGTCTCTTGCCTCGGCCTCGCCGCCGTGGCGCCCTGGGTGATCCGCTACCTGGCCCTCGGGCTGCGACCGATCGTGCCCACCGCCGCCACGCTGTCGGCCCTCAAGTCGCCCTGGGTGCTGCAACCGGTCTTCGGCGACTTCTCCATCCTGTCGCCGTCCTGGCTGTTCGTCGTGCTGCCGACCGCCATGCTCGCCGTCGCCGTCATGGCAGTGCTGCTGTCACGCGGGCGGCTCCTCCGGGTGCGCCGCGTGCCCGCCTGGAAGTCCGCCACGAGCGGCGTGGCCGGCCCCGACCACTACAGCGCCTTCGGGTACGCCAATTCCATCCGTCACGTGCTCGGCAACGTGCTCGGCACGCTGCACACCGCCCAACCGGTCGAGACGGCCGTCGTGGAGACGGCCCTCGTGGAGACGGTCACGACGACGGGGGACGCCGAGGACGGCGACGGCGACCACGCCCATCTCGAAGTGGTCTCCGTGCTCGTCGAGCCGGCGGAGGCCTACCTCTATCGTCCTGTGGCGGCCGCCTTCCTCCGCCTCGCCTCGGCCGCCAAGCGGCTCCAGTCCGGCCGGCTCGACGCCTACATGGCCTACATGCTCGTGGCCCTCATCGCCGTCTTGGCAGCCGTGGCACTGATGCGGTAGTCATGCAGCCATGCGTGCCATGCAGCTTGTTGCCTTCGGGGACCGGCCGACCTTCGAGATGCGAGACGTGCCGGAGCCGGTGCCAGGCGCCGGCGAGGTCGTCGTCGCGCTGAAGACGGCGGCCCTCAACCGGCGGGACCCATGGATCTGGACGACGCCCGGGTACTGCCCGCTGCCCGTCACGATGGGCTCCGACGGCGCCGGTGTCGTGACGGCGCTCGGGGCGGGTGTGCGGGGGATCGAGCTCGGCGACGAGGTCGTCATCTACCCGACGCTCGGCTGGGCGGCGGGGGCGGCGGTGCCGGGTCCCGATTTCGACATCCTCGGGGCGCCGACGGCCGGGACCTTTGCAGAGGCCGTGGTCGTCGCCGCTGCCAGCGTCCACCGCCGGCCGGCGCGGCTCAGCTGGGTCGAGTCCGGCGCCTTCCCGCTCGGCGGCCTCACGGCCTGGCGGGCGGTCCACACCTGCGGCGGTGTGGGGGAGCGGACTCGCCTGCTCGTGAGCGGAGCGGGCAGCGGTGTCTCGACCTTCGTGCTGCAGCTGGCCGTTGCCGCCGGAGCGCACGTCGTCGTGACGACGGGTACGGCGGCGAAGGCGGAGGCGGCGCGGTCGCTCGGTGCGAACGCCGCCGTGCTCTACACGGAACCCGACTGGCCGGAGCAGGTCAGCGCAGTGGCCGGACCCCTTGACGTCATCGTCGACAGCTACGGCGGCGAGGTGCTCCGGCGCGGGCTGTCGTTGCTTCGTCGCGGGGGACGCTACGTGTCCTTCGGCGACACCGCCGGTGTGCCGGCTCCCGTCGACGTCGCCGACATCTTCTGGGAGTGGCGATCCGTGCTCGGGACGACGATGGGAAGCCCCGAGGAGTTCGCGGCCCTCGTGTCCCACCTGGCGGCGGCCGACTGGCGTCCCGTCGTCGACAGCGTCTTCGCCCTCGACGAGCTGGCGGCTGCCGCCGACCGACTGGAGAGCGGCGATCGGTTCGGGAAGGTCGTCGTCGCCATCGACGAAACGGCCGCCGCCGGCTGAGCGAGACCGGACGACCGGCGTGGGCGAGATCGAGCTACCCGTAGCGCCGGCCGTCCTCGAGCGCCACCCTGCCCTCACCGTGCGCGCCTTCGAGGCGGCCGATCTCGAGGCGGCCTCGGGTCACGCCCTGTCGCCGTCGGACGAGGCGATCGGGCAACAGCTCGACCTGGAGGGCCTGACGCCGAGCACGCTGTCGAGCGAGACGACGGGGCCCTGAACGGGCCGGCAGCCACCCGACGGCCGGCCCCGTTCAGGTGCGCCGCCTCACCGCCTCGAGCAGGCTCGGTGTCATGAGCCAGGCGATCTCGCCACAATCGGGGCGGAGGTCCGCCCAGGTGCCGACGTCGAGGTCGATCCGTACCATGGCGGCGGTCGGCAACCGGAGGTGCCCGCCGCCCGCCAGGGTGGCGGCAAGCTCGGAGGAGGTCGGTTCGTGGCCGACCACGACGACCGTCCCGCAGCTGTCCGGGAGCCGCCTCAACTCACCGAGCACGTCGGTGACGGAGCCGTAGAGCGCCTCACACACCCGGCCTTCGCAGCCCCAACCCCCCGCCTCGGCAGCAAGGCGCAGTGTCTCCGACGCCCGCAGGGCGGGCGAGGTGAGGGCGGCGTCGGGAACCTCGCCGGCTTGGGAGAGGAAACGGCCCATGGCGGCAGCGCTCCTGCGGCCCCGCGGAGTGAGGGGTCGCGAGAGGTCGTCGCCCGCACCGGCCGCCCAGTCCGACTTGCCGTGGCGGAAGACGACGATCGACGGCGGGCTCACGGCTCCGCCGGCTCCCGCCGGCTCGTCGTCATGCGAAGCCCGATGGCGCATCGCTCACCCTGCAGGGGCGACCCGACGGAATGGAAGGGGCGGCCGTCGCGGCAGAAGGCCAGCCCCGGACCGCGCAGCAGGGTGAGGCTGCCGGCAGTGGCCGGGAACGTCGTGACGACGTCGCCGGCGCGGTTGCGGCAGATGGCGAGCTCGGCCGCTCCCCAGAGCGTCACGACGGCGACGAGCCTCCGGTAGCGCTTGCCGTCGAGGTGCGGTGTGATCCCGATCGAGCCGGGCCGGTAGAGCACCACCCCTGCCTCGTTCACGCGCCAGCTGGCCAGTCCCCGGATGCCCGTTCCCTGCTGTCGCACGAGCGCCGTGAGCGCCCGGCAGAGCGTCCCGATCTCCGGGAAGCCGTCGTAGGGCTCGACGACGTCGAAGCCCTCGATCTGCTGACGCACGGGGCCGAACTGCTCCCGGTAGTGGCGGACAGGCCCGGCGGCGGCCTCCGCCGACAGCCGCTCGAGGGCGTTGGGCGCCACGACGCCGGTCTCGAAGGCTGCGCCCTCCCGGGCGACCCGATCGAGCGCCGGCCGCAGGTCGAGGCCTGCGGGGAAGACGCCGCCGGCGTCCCGGCGCGCCCGGTGGCGCCGGCCCGCAGCATCGTCGGGCGCCGCAGGGGCGGGCGGGGCGGCGGCTTCCTGCGAGGCGGATCGGATCAGGTGACGTCCGTCCGCAGCGTGGTGCTGGCGCCGATCACGGTAAGGGCGACGCCGTACACGACGAGCATCAGCAGCCCTCCCCACCACGGCAGGATCGGGTTGCTGTTCGCCGTGATGGTACGGGTGGCGTCCTCCAGCGCCGTGGCCGCCCGTCCGGGCAGGTACTCGGCGATGGTCGGCCAGATGGCGAGGATGATGTTCTCGACGACGAGGGTGAAGACGAGACCGACGACGATGGCGACGATCTGGTTCTTGAGGAGGGCACCGAGGCCGACGCCGTAGACGGCGAAGAGGCCCGTGCCGGCGATGACGCCCGGTGCGATCTGCGACCACTCGGTCCACATGTCGTGGACGTTGGCGGCGTAGTAGATGCCGTGCTGGGCGGTGCAGGTCGCCTGCGACATGCCCTGGGTGACTCCTCCGAGGGAGGCACAGGAGTGCACCCCGACGCCGACGAGAACTCCGCCGATCACGAGGCCGGCCGCCATCGTGGCGACACCGAGGATCACCCCGCCGCCGAAACCGACGACGAGCTTGGAGGCCACGACGCGGCCGCGTCGCGGCTCGACGAGGAAGGTCGGCGTCACCGTCTTGTGGCGGTATTCGCCCGTCACGATGAGGATTCCGAGCACGAGGGCAAGGAGACGGGAGTTGTCGAGGACGGAGAAGACGTTCACGAACCACTGGGACGAGCCGTGCGGTACGAGGCCGGCGGTGCCGCCGCGTCTTCCACCGGGCGCCAGGGCGACGAGGAAGCCGAAGAGGAAGTCGAGCGCCACGACGATGGCGACGATGACGTAGCTCGACCAGATCGTGCGGACCTTCCGCGTCTCGGAGGCGATGAGCCGCATCACGGCGGCCCTCCCCGCGTGGCGGACGGTGCGGCGGCAGCCTCGCCCCCAGGCGGCGACCGGAAGTCGCCCATGGGCGCCGCGCCGTGACCCGCCTGCATGCCTTCGCCGCCGGTCAACTGGAAGAAGAGGGACTCGAGCGACTCGCTCGACGAGGTCATATCGTGGACCTCGATGCGGTTCTCGAGCATGATGTGGCCCACCGCCTCCGGCGTGCTGCCGTCGCAGACGACGTACCCGTCGCGCAGCCTCGCCGCGAGCTGGGCGGCCTGCAATGCCGCCACGAGCCGTTCGGCGTCCGGGGTCCGCACGCGCACGCTGCGGCCCGCCCCTTCGAGGAGGTCGGCCAGCTTGCCCTGGGCGGCCAACCGGCCGGCCGCCAGCACGATGACGTCGTCCACCGTCTGTTGCGCTTCCCACAACAGATGCGAGGAGACGATGACGATGCGCCCGTCGGCGTTGCCGTCCGACCCCTTGGCGGCGTACCAGCGCAGGAAGTCGCGCAGCCAGGCGATGCCCTGCGGGTCGAGCCCGTTCGCCGGCTCGTCGAGGACGAGGATGTCAGGCTGGCCGAGCATGGCACGGGCGAGGTCGAGGCGCTGTCGCATGCCGAGGGAGAAGCCGCCCACCTTGCGCTTGCGGGCCTCCGTGAGACCGACGAGCTCGAGGCATTCGTCCACCCTCGTGAAGGGGACGCCGGCCGCCGTGGCGATCGCCTTCAAGTGGTTGTCGGCCGTGCGAGCGGGGTGGAAGCCCGACGCTTCGAGCACGGCGCCGACCTGCTTGGCCGGACTCGGGAGGTCGCGGTAGCGCTTTCCGTCGATGAGCACCGAGCCCGATGTCGGCGTGACGAGTCCGAGCAGCATCCGCAGCGTCGTCGTCTTGCCGGCGCCGTTCGGGCCGAGAAAGCCCGTGACGCCACCCGGCTCCGCCTCGAAGTCGAGATGGTCGACGGCGAGGACGGAGCCGAAACGCTTCGTCAACGCGCGTGCTTGGATCGTCGGCATCCGGTGACCTGGCCTCGTCGGGGGAAAGGCAGTGCTGGCGGCGAGGCGACCTTACCGCCACTATGCAGCCCTCAGGGCTGCGTTGCCGTGTCGACACTCGGTGCCGGCTGCTCGGCCGCCTGGGCGAAGCGCTCCGGGTCGTCGGCGAAGCGATGCCCGCAATGGTCCGAGCAGAACCAGTACACCCGGCCGGCGTGCGTCGCCTGTGCCGGCGCCCTCGACGTCTCGACCTGCATGCCGCAGACGGGGTCGCGGGCATAGCCACCGCCGGCCCCGAGGCGATCACGGTTGCGGTAGAGCACGTAGAGGAGGGCGAAGACGACGAGGAAGACGATGTTGAGGAACGTCGTGTAGTCGAAGGAGAAACGCTCGGTGGCAATGCGGATCGGGCGCGTCGTCGGCACCCAGCCGGCGGCGCTGAAGATGGCCCCCGTCGCAAGGCCGGCGAGTGACATGACGGCCCAGAAGACGGCGAGGAGACGCAAGGCCAGGCGGCCGCCGTAGAACTTGCGGTAGATCAGGAGCAGGGGCATGGCGATGAGGTCGGCGAAGATGAAGCTGACGACGCCGCCGAAGCTGATGCCGCCCTTCCAGAGGGCCGCCGCCAGTGGGACGTTGCCGATCGAGCACACGAAGCTGAGGACGGCGATGAGAGGGCCGACGGCGGCGTTCTCGACGTCGGTGAAGAGCCCGTGATGGGCGATGAAGACGTCGTTCCAGACGTGAGCGGGGACGAGCGTGGCAAGAAACCCCGCCACCACGTACCCCACGACCATCTCCCGGCGGAGCATGCGGAGATCCGCCATGGTGTAGGTGGCGGCGTCGGCCCAGCCGGCCTTCGATCGGAGGCGGCGGCGCCACGGGAGGTGATCGGGCCCCTCGACGACTTTGACTCCGCCGTGGGACTGCAGGCTGCTCTCGCTCGCCGCCTGCAAGCGCCTCCGAGCCTCCGTGACGGCCGTGCCCGAGAACACGGCGCTCCCGGCAAGGGCGAGCAGCACGATCATGATGGCGCCGCCGACGAATTCGCTGGCGGCGAACTGCCAGCCGATGAGGACGATGAGGACGATCCCGAGCTCGATGACGAGGTTGGTGGAGGCGAACATGAAGACCATGGAGGAGACGAAGTCGGCGCCCTTCTGGAACAAGGACTTCGCCATGGCCGAGGCGGCATACGAGCACGAGGAGGAGACCATGCCGTAGCCGGAGGCACGCGCGACGGTGAGCGGGCGGTGGTTGCCGAGACGCGCCTGCATCTCCTCGCGGGAGACGAAGGCCTGCACGGCGCCGGAGAGGGCGAAGCCGAGCACGAGCGCCCAGACGGTCTCCCAGAACATGAAGGCCGCTTGCTCGAGCGATCGGCCGATGTCGCCGAGGGCGCCGCCGAGCGTGACGGCCAGCACGTGCCCGCTCATGCGTGGTGCCTCAGGAGCGGACGAGGCGGGCGACGGCGGCGGACGCTTCGGCCACCTTCGCCTCGGCTTCGGGCCCTCCTCGTTCCACGGCCTCGCGAACGCAGTGGCCGAGGTGCTCGTCGAGGAGGCCGATGGCGACCTCCTGGAGGGCTCGGGTGACGGCGGAGATCTGCGTGAGGACGTCGATGCAGTAGCGGTCCCCCTCCACCATCGTCTCCAGGCCGCGCACCTGGCCCTCGATCCGGCGCAGGCGACGCAGGTAGGCGTCCTTGTTGCTCGTGTAGCCGGGCACGGGCTCTCCTTCCCTCATCGACACTCTACCCCTGTAGGGTATCGGGGCGGACGAGGCTCAGGATGCCGTGCGAGGAGGCGCCGCCGCCTTGCAGGTGACGCAGAGCACCGCCCAGGGGAGCGCCTCCAGCCGATCCGGGCCGATGGGAGCGCCACAGACGTCGCAGAGCCCGTAGGTGCCTTCGTCGAGCTTCTCGAGCGCCCGGTCGATCTCGAGCGTCAGCTGGCTGAGCTGACCGGCGGTCACCGTCCGGGTCATCTGCAGCACGGCGTCGCTCGTGTGGTCGCCGGCCCGCTTGCCGAACTGCATCTGCACGCCGGGGGCGCGGACGGGCTGCGCGAGCTCGGACACCTCGGCGAGGAGCTCGGCGCGGCGGGCGAGGAGGACGGCACGGATCTCGTCGCGCGTCGCATCGGCCTCACCCATGCTGCGCAGTCTTCCACCCGCACCAGGCCCTTCGTGCGCCGCGGTGCAGCCTGAAGCACGGGGTGGGCGAGGTGCACGGGTAGCCTGCAGACCGGTGCCACCACGCAGGAGCGCTCCGGCGGGCGTCCCGAGCGCCCTCGAGGACGAGCTCGCCGAGCATGCCCCCTTGGCGGCCCGCATGCGGCCGACGACGCTCGACGAGGTCGTCGGCCAGCGTCATCTCCTCGGCCCGGGCGCACCGCTGCGTGCCCTCATCGAGAGCGACCGGCTCTCGTCCATCATCCTCTGGGGACCGCCCGGAACAGGAAAGACGACGCTCGCCAAGGTCGTGGCCGGCCGCACGGATCGGCACTTCGTCTCGCTCTCGGCCGTGACGGCCGGCGTGCGCGACGTCCGCGAGGTCATCGAAGGGGCTCGGCACCGCCTCGCCGAGGAGCAACGGGGGACGATCCTCTTCCTCGACGAGGTGCACCGCTTCAACAAGGCGCAGCAGGATGCCCTCCTGCCGCCCGTGGAGACGGGGCTCCTCACGCTCATCGGCGCCACCACCGAGAACCCGTTCTTCGAGGTGAACGCCCCGCTCATCAGCCGCTCGACGATCTTCCGCCTGTTGCCGCTCGAGCCGGACGACCTCACCTGCCTCGTGCGGCGGGCCCTCGGGCGCCAGGGCGCCGAGGCGACCGACGAGGCCGTCGACCACATCGTCGACCTGGCGGGGGGCGACGCCCGTGTGGCGCTCACGACCCTCGAAGTGGCGCTCTCCATCGCCGCCGGCGGAGACGAGGTTGGGGAAGGCGAAGGAGGCAGGCACGGTGTCATCACCCTGGAGGCTGTCGAGCAGGCCCGCCAGCAACGAGTGCTCCGCTATGGGGAGGACGAGCACTACGACGTCATCTCGGCCTTCATCAAGTCGATCCGGGGCTCCGACCCCGACTCCGGCCTCTACTGGCTGGCGCGCATGCTGGAGGCGGGCGAAGACGCCCGTTTCATCGCCCGCCGTCTCGTCATCCTCGCTTCCGAGGACGTCGGCATGGCCGACTCGATGGGTCTCGTCGTGGCGGACGCCGCCGCCCGCGCCGTCGAGTACGTCGGCCTCCCGGAGGCGGCCCTCAACCTCGCCCACGCCGTCATCTACCTGGCGACGGCGCCCAAGTCGAACACGACGATGGCGGCACTCGTCCGGGCGAACGACGACGTGCGGAACCGCCAGAGCGGTGCTGTGCCGCCCCCGCTGCGCAGTGTCCATCCCTACCAGCGCAACAAGATGAAGGAGGGCGGGGGGTACCGGTACCCGCACAACGACCCGTCGGGTTTCGTCGCCCAGGAGTACCGGCCGGAGGAGATCGCCCGCCCCGACGGCGAGCGGCGCCGCCTCTACTACCGCCCCTCGCCGCACGGCGACGAGGCGGTCGTGGGGCCACGCTTGCGGGCCTGGTGGGGAGACGAGCCCTACGACGACGAGGAGTGGCACGAGTTCGAGAAGTTCCACGACCCGGACCGCTGAAGGGCTTTGTCGCCGCCGGGGCGGCATGTGGCAGGATCGGTCACGTGACCTCCACCGGCATCGTCGATGTCTTCTATGACGCCCGCGTGCTCGATCACGACACGGGTTCGGGCATGTGGGAGCGGGAGCCCTCCCCGTTGCTCGACGAGCAGGAGCAGCACCCGGAAGGCCCCCACCGCGTGCGCAACATGCGCAGCGTGCTCGAGCGTGGTCCCGTCTCCGAGCACCTCCGCTGGCACCCAGGCCGGCTCGCCACCGAGGAGGAGCTCGAACGCGTGCACGAGGCGGCTTACGTGCAGGCCGTGAGGGACGCCTGCGAGGCCGGCGGCTCCTGGCTGACGGCCACCACGGTCGTCTCGGCCGGCTCCTGGATACCCCTTCTGGCAGCCGCCGGCACCTCGCTCGCCGCCGCCGAGGCGGTGCTCTCCGGCCACAGCTCGAAGTCCTACGCCCTCGTGCGCCCGCCCGGCCACCACGCCCAGCGGGCGCAGGCCGACGGCTACTGCGTGTTCTGCCACCCCGCCCTCGTGGCGGAGGCGGCCCGGGCGGCCGGCTATGGGCGGGTGGCCATCGTCGACTGGGACGTGCACCACGGCAACGGAACGCAGGAGATCTTCTACGACCGCCCCGACGTCCTCACGATCTCGCTCCACATGGACCACGGCGCCTGGGGCCCGTCCCATCGCCAGACGGGGTCACCGGACGAGTGCGGGGCCGGCGAGGGCAAGGGGTTCAACCTCAACGTCGCCCTCCCCGTCGGCTCCGGGAACGACGCCTACCTGGCCGCCTTCGACGAGATCGTCGCACCGGTGCTCTCCGCCTTCGCTCCCGATCTCATCGTGGGCGCCTGCGGGCAGGACGGGAGCACCTTCGACCCGGAGGGCCGGCAGAACCTCACGATGGCGGGCTTCCACGGCATCGGCCGCCGTGTCGGCGCTTTCGCCGACCGGCACTGCGACGGCCGCCTCGTCCTCGTGCAGGAAGGTGGCTACGCCCGTAGCTACGCCGCCTACTGCCTGCATGCCACCCTCGAGGGCGTCCTGCAGCTGCCGGGACGGCTGCAGGACCCGCTCGCCTACATCCCGGACGACCCGCACCACGCCGACCGGGCGATCGCGTCGGCCCGTGACGTGGCGTCGCAATACTGGGATCTCTGAGCGGGCGACCGCAACGGCCACGATCGACACATCTGGCAGGAGGAAGACACATGGAACTGGCGTTCTCCATCGGCACCTACGTCGACCGCCTCGAGCACGTGCGGAGGCTCATGGCCGAGGCGTCCCTCGACGGGCTCGTCACGACCATGCCCGACGCCATCCACTGGCTGACGGGCTTCGACACCATCGGTTACCTCTGGCCGCAGGCCCTCGTCGTCACGCCCGAAGGCGAGCCGGCCCTCGTCACGCGCACGACGGAGCTCCCGAGCGCTGCCGCTTCCTGCTACGTGCGTGACGTCACCGGCTACGACATCGCCACGGAGCGCCCCGCCACCGCCATCGCCCAGGCCGTGCGCCGCCTCGGGCTCGACTCGAAGCGCCTCGGCATCGAGCTGTCCGCCTTCACGCTCGTGCCCGCCGTCTGGTCGGAGCTGCTCTCCGCCCTTCCGGAGGTGGAGTGGCGGGACAGCTCGCCGCTCATCCCGGAGGCCCGCCTCGTGAAGGAGCCCGCCGAGCTCGCCTTCCAGCGGCAGGCGGCCGAGATGGCCGACTACGCCGTCGAGTGCGTCTTCGAGGCGATCCGCCCGGGCATCTCCGAGGTCGAGCTGGCCGGCATCGGCAGCCAGGCACTCGGGGAGGCCGGCAGCGAGTACGCCGCCATCCCGCCCATGGTCGTCTCGGGGCCACGCACGGCCCTCGTGCACGCCCTCGCAACGCGGCGCAGCCTCGCCCGCGGCGACCTCGTCTGTGTGGAGCTCGCCGGTGTCGTGCACCGCTACCACGCCGTCGTGATGCGGACGGCCTCCATCGGGATGCCGAGCGGCCGGGCGAGTGCCGTCGCCGCCTGCCTGGAGCGGGCGACCGTGGCGGCCTTCGAGGCCGTCAAGCCGGGAACCGGCGTGGCCGAGCCGGACCGCGCCTGCAACGAGGTGCTCGGCGAGCTCGACCTCGTCGGAAACCGCTGCCACCGCATCGGCTACAGCCTCGGCATCGCCTACCCACCGGGGTGGTTGGAGCCGATGACGCTCGTCGAGGGCGACGAGCACACCTTCGCCCCCGGCATGTCGTTCACGATCGAGCCGAACCTCAGCCTGCCGGCGGACGGATTCGGCATGAAGCTCGGCGAGACCGTCGTGTGCGGAGAGTCCGGCACGGAGCGCATGTCACGGCTGGAGCTCGGCCTCACCGTCCTGTGACGGGCGGTCCGATCAGGCCGGTCTGACGAGGGTGAGGAGGTAGCGGTCGGGACGACCTCCCGTCACGACGGGGTCGGCGAAGCCCGCCTCGCTCGCCCGGCGGATGAGCTCGTCGACCGTGTAGGCCGAGAACCGGAGCTCGACGAGGTGGTGGGAGACGGCGAGGTCGCGTTCGGTGAGGACGATGACTTCGGCGACGTGCGGCTCGTCGATGTCGTCCGGGATCGTCCAGACGAAGACCGTGAGGCCGCGCACCCCGTCCCTCACGGCCACCCGACCGCGGACCTCGAGGCGCTGCCGCTCGGCCCGCTGCCGCTCCCAGTGGCGGGACTCGAGCACGAGCACGCCGCCTGGTCGGAGGACCCCGTGCATGGCGCGCAGCGAGGCGGTCATGTCGTCCGCCCCCTCGCAATGGGCGATCGAGTTGCCGACGCACAAGACGGCGTCGAAGGGCCGATCGAAACGACTGGGCAGGTCCACCCAGGGGCAGGTGCTAACGGGAACGTCGAGACCTGCCTCCGCCAGGTTGCGTCGGGCTTCTGCCACCATCCCCTCGCTGCCGTCGGAGGCCGTCACGCGGTAGCCGGCCCGCTGCAAGGCGATCGCCTCGAAACCCGCCCCGCACGCACAGTCGAGCACCTCCGCCCCCGGCCCGATGCGTTGGAGGGCGGGGGCGTGGCCGGCGAGGAACGTCTCGCCGGAGACGTGCTCGTCGGTGAAGAGCCAGTGGTAGTCGCGCGCGAGGTCGTCGTAGGAGCCGGACGTCATGGCCCGAGTATCGCCGAAGGCCCCTGTGCCATGATCGTGTCTCCCGAAGGGGGTTCCCAGAGATGGCCGACCGCAGCCGGCGCAACCCGCGACACGACATCTTGTTCGAGACGGTGCGCATCGGGCCGAAGGTGCTCCGGAACCGTTTCTTCCAGGTTCCCCACTGCACCGGGTTCGGCGACGTGAAGCCCTACTCGCAGGCGGAGCACCGAGGCGTCAAGGCGGACGGGGGTTGGGCGGCCGTCTGCACGGAGTACGCCCCCGTGAGCCGGGACTCCGACGAGTCGCCCTGGGCGGGGGCGCGCATGTGGGACGACTCGGACTTCGCCAACCTCGGGCTCATGGCGCAGCGGGCGCACGAGGCGGGCGCCCTCGCCGGCATCGAACTGCACCACTCCGGCGCCCACGGCTACTGCGGGGAGTCGCGCTCCGTGCAGGTGGCGCCCTCTCAGCTGGCGAGCGACCTCTTGCCGAACGTCGTGCCGAAGGAGATGGACGCTGGAGGACATCGCCCGCATCCGGCGTGACTGGGTGAGGGCGGCGTGTGGGGCGAGGGATGCGGGCTTCGATCTCGTCTACGTCTACGGCGGCCACTCCTACCTGCCCATGCAGTTCCTCTCGCCCTTCTACAACCACCGCACGGACGCCTACGGGGGGAGCTTCGAGAACCGGGCCCGCTTCTGGCTGGAGGTGCTCGAGGCCGTCCGCACGGCCGTGGGCGACGACTGCGCCGTCGTGAGCCGCATCGCCATCGATGCCCTGTCTCCCATGGGCGTCGTGCTCGAGGAGGGGCTGCGGCTCGTCGAGGCGGCCGACGACCTCGTCGACCTGTGGGACGTGAACGTCGGCTCGATCAGTGAGTGGTCGAAGGACTCGGGGGCGTCGCGCTTCTTCCCCGAGGGCTACCAGCTCGAGTGGACGAAGCACGTGCGCGACGTGTCGCGCAAGGCCATCGTGGGCGTCGGCCGGTTCACGAACCCGGACGTGATGTCCGACACCGTGCGTTCCGGGGCGCTCGACCTCATCGGGGCGGCCCGCCCCTCCATCGCCGACCCCTTCCTGCCCGACAAGGTCTCCCGGGGCGCCTACGGGGAGATCCGGGAGTGCATCGGCTGCAACGTCTGCATCATGAAGTCCGAGCACGGCCACCACATCGGCTGCACCCAGAACGCCACAGCGGGCGAGGAGTACCGGCGGGGGTGGCACCCGGAGCGATTCTCGAGGGCCGCCAACGCCGATCTCGACGTGCTCGTCGTGGGGGCCGGTCCCGCCGGCATGGAGTGCGCCATCACGCTGGCGAAGCGCGGGATGCACCAGGTGCACCTCGTCGACGCCGCTTCCGAGGTGGGCGGCTGCATGCGATGGATCCCACGCCTGCCCGGTCTCGGCGAGTGGGGCACGGGTCGTCAACTGGCGGGCCATCCAGCTCCAGAAGCTGCGCAACGTCGAGGTCATCACCTCCGCCTGGCTCGACGCTGACGGCGTGCGCGAGCTACGGCGCCGAGCTCGTCGTCGTCGCCACGGGAGCGACGTTGGTCCGCCGACGGCAGCACGGCCTTTACGCATGCGCCCCTCGCCATCGCCCCCGCCTGCGTCGCCTCCGTCTTCGTGCCGGAGCAGATCATGGTGGGCGGCCGGCGCCCGGCGGGCGAGCGGGTCGTCGTCTACGACGCCGAGGGCTACTTCATGGCACCGGGCATCGCCGAGCTCCTCGCCCTCGAGGGGTACCGGGTGGACCTCGTGAGCTGCCTCGAGCAGATCGCACCGGTCTGCGACGACACGCTGGAGGGTCCCCTGTTGCGGCAGCGGCTGCACGAGGCCGGCGTCGCCCTCCACCGCGGCGTCAGCCTCACGGCCGTCGAGGAGGGGAGGGTGACAGCCGTCGACGAGTTCGGCGACGACGTCGAGCTGGCGGCCGACAGCGTCGTCCTCGTGACCGGGCGCCGGTCGGACGATGCCCTCTACCGTGAGCTCGCCGGCTCGCCCGAGGCCCTCGCCGACGAGGGCATCATCGGCCTCTACCGGATCGGCGACTGCGTGGCGCCCCGCATCCCGGCGGACGTCATCTTCGACGGCCACCGTCTCGGGCGCGAGATCGACTCCGAGTCGCCCGCCATGCCCTTGCCGTACCTGAGGGAGCGGGTCGCCGTTCCCTCCATGGTCAGCGCTGATCGGGCCTGAGGACCGACTGCGTCTGGATGACGAGGCCGACGGGGCGGTCCTCCCCGTCGGCGAGGCGTGTCTCGAGGACGATCGTGGAGCGAGCGGTGTGGACGGGCGCCGTCGTGCCCCGGACGAGGCCAGAGGAGACGGGCCGGAAGAAGTTCGTCTTGGACTCGATCGTGGCGGTGGAGGCGCCGTCCGGCAGGTTGAGGAAGGCGCAGATGCCGCCGAGGCTGTCGGCGAGCGACATGAAGGCGCCGCCGTGCAGGATGCCGCCGGCCGTGCATCGATCCGGCGTCCAGTCGAGCGTTCCGATCACCCGTGAGGGCCCCGCCTCCTCGAGGCGGATGCCGAGCGCCTGGCTGAAGGGCATGAGTGCGACGAGGCCGGCCCCCTCGTCGGGGCCTTCCGAGGCGGGGGCGGCCGAGGTGGCGCAGACGCAGAACTCGTTGCCCTGCGGGTCGGCCAGCACCTGCCACCAGTCGCACGTCTTGCCGTCGTGGCGCCCGCCGATGGGGGTGGCGCCGATGCCCTCCAGGCGCTCGAGCAGCTCGGCCGGTGCCGTCGTGCGGAGGTCGAGATGCAGCCGGTTCTTCACCGCCTTCGCCTCCGGGACCTCCTGGAAGTAGAAGACCGGCGAGTGCGGACCGGGGCCTTCGAGGTAGAGGTAGTTGCTGCCGGCCTTGCGCTCGAGCACGCGGTAGCCGAGCGCCTCCGCCCAGAACGGCGCCAGGCCGGCCGGATCCGTGCTGTCGATGCAGACCCAGGTGACCTGGGTCATCAGCGATCCCCTGGGGCGGCGACGGAGAAGTAGCGCTTGCCCCCGCCGGCGAGCACCCGGCCTACCTCGAGGCCGGGGAAGTGAGCGGCCGTCATCAGGGTGTTCGTCCCTTCCAGCTCGCGCCAGAGGACCTCCCGCGTGCGGGCCGCCAAGGCGGGGTCCACGTCGGAAAGGGCATAGAAGTCGACCTCCTCGAGCTGGAGGGGGCACTCGACGGCGTCGCCCAGGATGAAGGCGCGCTCGGTGCCGGAAGAGACGACGAGCCCGTAGTGCCCGAGGGTGTGGCCGGGCGTGTGCCGGGCCGTGAGGCCGGGGGCGATCGCCACCATGTCGCCTTCGAGGGGCTCCAGCCGGCCGGCGGCAGCGAGGACCTCCATGATGTTCCGGCTGCGGGGGTTGGCGTCCTCACCAGCGACGAACTGTGCCCAGTCCTCCGTGCCGTAACGGACCGTAGCGTTCGGGAAGAACGGCTCGTCGTCGGTGGCGAGCCAGCCGATGTGGTCGACGTGGAGGTGGCTGCACACGACGACGTCGATGTCGGCCGTCTCGAAGCCGGCGGCCCGGAGGGCGCCGGGAAGCTCGCCGCCTTTCGCCCAGGCGGTGTCGATTGCTCCGATGCCGGCGTCGATGAGCACGGTCGTGTCGCCGCTTCGGAGGACGAAGCACCCGATCGGGATGTGGACACGCCCATCGTCGGCGAGCAGCTCCTGGTGCCTCGAGAAGTCGAGGCCGACGTAGAAGTCCTGGTCGAGGAAGCACATCCCGTCGTTCAAGGGGACGAGGTCGATCTCACCGACACGCATGGGTGGACGCTACCCGTGGGGGGTCGTCGCCGGCGAGGGGGTTGTGGCGGGCGGGGTTCGCCCCGGTCCGGGCGTAGTGAGTGCTCAAAGCGTCCGAAACCGGCCCCCTACGGTCACTCTCGCACCTCAGTACGCTCTCGGCCGGTGTGGCCCCGCCCCGGCCAGCCCCGGCCTGCCTGGGCCGGTGTGGCCCGGCCAGCCTGGGCCGGTGTGCCCCGGCCAGCCTGGGCCGGTGTGGCCCGGCCAGCCTGGGCCGGTGTGGCCCGGCCAGCCTGGGCCGGTGTGGCCCGGCCAGCCTCGGCCGGTGTGGCCCGGCATCCGTCCCCGGGCGCCGTCGCCCGGCTCAGCCCGCCCGGCCGAAGCGGGCGGCGAGGCGGCCGGCCGCCCGGCCGCCCATGAGAAGGGTGACGCCGCAGGCGGCGGCCAGCAGCACGAAGGGCACGAGGTCGGAGGTCGCCTGGGCGATGGCGCCGCTCGCCGAGGAGCCGACCGCCTGGCCCGAGGCCCAGGCGAGGTTCGACAGACCGAAGGCGAGGCCCTGGTGGATGCCCCAACGCTCCGCCCCGACGCTGACGAGGGCAGCTGCCGGCACGAAGACGATGCCGAAGGCTGCGAACCCACCCACGAGGACGATGGCGAGCACCCAGGCCGGCGACACGAGGGGCATCAGCACGGCCATGACGACCGAGACGGCGAGGCAGACCTGCACCGGCTTGCGGCGGCCCGTCCGGTCCGCCACCCGGCCGATGGCCGGCGACAGGACGCCGGACACGGCGGCCGCCCCGAGGAAGGTCCCCCCGATGGCGAGGGGACCGGCGCCCAGGGCGTTCAGCCGGAGGGGGGCGAGCACGTCGACGACACCGCCTGCGGCGCCGGCGAGGATCGTCAGCCAAAGGCCGCCGAGCACGTTGGGGTCGCCGAGCGCCGGCAGGGCCTGCCGCAGCGGTTGCCGCTCGGCCTCCGCCGGCGTCGGGACGAAAGCGCTCCGGATCATCAGGCCGATGGCGGCCACGGTGGCGATGGAGAAGGCCGGGCCGGTCCCGATCCGGCTGGCGGCCGCCCCGAGGATGGGTCCCAGCAACGAGCCGCCGAAGGCGGCGCCGAGCGCCGTGCCGAGGGCGACGCCGCGACGGTCCGGCGGCGTCGCCGACGTCAGCCAGGCGAGTCCCCCCGACCAGGTGCAGGCGCCCGCCAGTCCCTGCACGAGACGAGCCGAGTCGAGGACGGTCGCCGAGCCCCCGAAGCCGAAGACGAGCGTGGCCACGCTCATGCCGGCGAGGCCGATCAGGAGGGTGGGCCGGACACCGATGCGGGAGGCGAGGAGCCCGGCCGGGAGCGCCCCGAGGAGCGTCCCGATGGGATAGGCGGCGACGAGGATGCCCGCCTGCGTCTTCGAGAGCCCGTAGTGATGGACGTAATGGGGGAGGAGGGGCGTGAGGGCGGTGAAGAAGATCGTGTCGACGACGACGACGATGCTCACGAGGACGAGGAGGGCGCTGCCGCCGCCATGGCGGTCCTCCGGGGGTCGTGGCACGGGATCAGTGTGGCCGACGGGACTCTCTCCCCGGGCGCCCCGTCGGGGGTCGGCGGCGTCGCCGGATGAGCTCGTGCTCAGGGGATCTCGAAACGGGACACGACGGCCTCGTCGAGCTCGAAGCCGATGCCCGGGCGCTCCGTGAGATGGGCGACGCCCTCGCGCACGTCGAGGCGCGTCTCCTCGGTGAGGAGCCGCTCGAAGTTGTAGATGTCCTTGCCGAGGTCGAAATGCTCGACGACATCGGCATTGGGGACGGCGGCGACGAGGTGGGCGTGCAGGTTGGCGTGCCAGTGGGGTGCCACCTGCATGCCGAAGGCGTGGGCGGCATGGGCGACTCGGAGCCATTCCGTGATGCCCCCTACGACGCCGGCGTCCGGCTGCAGGACGTCGGCCGCACGCGCCTCGATCAGCTGGGCGAACTCGAAGCGCGTCTGGTGGATCTCGCCCGTCGCGACGGGCGTCTCGATCGTGCGGGCGAGCTCGGCGTGCCCGGCGACGTCGTCGGGCGAGAGCGGCTCCTCGAACCACCACAACCCCCGCTCGCCGGCCGCCTTCTCGAAGGCCCGCACCGCCTGTAGCGCTTCTGCGACGCTGCGGTAGGCGTTGTTGGCGTCGAGGGCCAGGCGCCCCTCGCCGGCCGCCGCGCTGGCGGCCGCCACGCGCTCGGCGTCCTCGTGCACCGAGAGGCCGCCGACCTTGATCTTGTGGTCGCGGAAGCCCGCCTGGCGGTTCGCCTCGATCTCGCGGGCGACGGCGGCGGTGTACGGCCCGTCGTCCGGCCGGTAGTAGCCACCGGAGGCGTACACGGCCACGGGGTGGCGCACGGAACCCCCGAGGAGCACGGCGAGAGGCATGCCGCATCGTCGGGCGCGCAGATCCCACAAGGCGATGTCGACGGCGCTGATGGCCCGGAGGACGGCACCCCGGCGGCCGACGAGGAGGGTCGCGGCGTACATCTGCTCCCAGAGGCCGGCGATGTCGTCGGCGTCGGACACGCACACGACGGGGGCGAGGAGCTCGTCGACGGCGCCGGCGAGGAGGCGCCCGCCGCTCGTGCCGGCGTAGGCGTAGCCCGTCCCCGTGCCCTCCGGCGTGCTCACCTCCACGAGGAGGTAGTGGCGTTCCCGCAGCAGCCGGGTGGAGATGCGCGTCTCGCGTTCGAACCGGGACGGCGACGGCTCGTGCCCGCAGTTGCGTCGTCATGGCTCGGCTCGCATCAGACGGGCGCCGCGACGGGGAGGGCGCCCCGCAGGAACTCGTCGAGGACGGAGGCCACGCGGCGAAAGGTGGGATGGTCGTCGAACGCCCACTCGATGTGGCCGCTCGACTCGAGCAGCTCGAGGCGCTTCGGCTCGCCGGCGCGCTCGAAGAGCGATCGAGCTTCGGCCGGCTTGTGGAGGCCGTTCTCGGCGCCGTGCACGATGAGGAGCGGGCGGGGGGCGATGCGATGGACGACCTGCTCGGGCGAGAAGCGCAGGAGGGCGTCGGCCGACTCCAGGGTGACCTGGCTCCCGAAGCCGGGCGCCTTGTAGAGCTCTGCCCCGACGTGGGCGTGGGTGTGGGGGTCGAGGTCGAGGCGTACGAGGTCCCACGGGTCGATGAGCTCGGAACGGCCCACGGTGGCGCGCCGCACCCGGTCGGCCTCGGCACGGGCGAGCAGGGAGGACCAGGAGGCCTCGTCGTGCATGAGGCGTGTCGAGCGGGCGCCGTCGCCGATGCCGTTGAGGCAGGCGACTGCCTTCACTCTCGGGTCGTCGGCCGCTTCTGCCACGACGACGCCGCCGCCGAGACCCCAGCCGAGGAGGGCGATACGGTCGGCGTCCACGTCCTCGACGCCGCCGAGCCGATCGACGGCGGCCCGCACGTCTTCCACCCACTCCTGCGGGAGGAGTCGGCCGTGCTCACCCTCCGAGGCGCCGAAGCCCCGGTAGTCGAAGGCGAGCACGGCGTAGCCGAGAGGAGCCAGGGCGCGGGCGAAGCGCTCGGGTTGGATGACCTTGAGGCCCTGGTAGCCCGAACAGGCCACGACGGCGGCGTAGGGGGCGCCGGCCCCATCGTCGTCGGGCAGGTGCAGATCGCCGTCGAGGCGATAGCCGCTCGAGAAGAAGGGCAGGGACCGCGTCGTCATGCAAACTCCTCTGGCTCGAAGCGGAGAAGAACGACGGGCTCGCCCTCCACCGCCGGCGTGTGCCCGTGACGGTAGCGGCTCGCCTTCGCGCCCGCAGCCGCCGAGTCGGTCAGGCCACGACGAGCGCCTCGGGGATGTCCGATGCGCAGGAGACCAGCGCCGGCCGGTCCAGGCCGACGGCCACGAGGCGGTCGACGAGCATCTGCAGCGCCTCCGGCGGCGGCGGATTGTGCGGCTGGCCCGTGTCGGAGGAGAGGACGATGTGGTCGTAGCCGACGGTGGTGACGAAGGCCGCCAGCGCCTCGGCGTCGCAGCCGGGCTGATCCAGGATCTGCACGGCCGTCACCTCGGCGTAGCAGCCCTGCCGAGTGAGGTCGCGCGCCTCGGTGGCGCTCATGGCCGGGACGATGTAGCTGGGGTGCGTCAGCAGCAGGCGGCGGACGCCGGCGCGCCGCGCCTCGGGGATCAGCCAGGCCACCTCGGGGGCGGAGAGGTGGCCGGTGGCAAGCACGGCGTCAGCCTCGGCGACGAGCTCGGCGACACGGCGGGCACGCCCTTCCGCCGACCAGTCGACGGGGGGGATGGCGAAGGTCGTGCGCTCGAGCCTCGGAAGCTGGTGACACAAGCGTGGGAGGCCGGCCGCCTCCTGCGTGTGCGCATCGGTCGTTGGCATCCAGATGACACGAGCCCCCATGGCGAGGGCTGCGGCCACGGCGGCCGGGTTGACCCCGCCGGCATGCTGGTTGAGCGCCTGCCCGCCGAAGGCACGCAGGGAGAGCCCCGCCGAGGCGGCGGCCGCCCGGCCCACGGTGCAGTCGTAGTGGGCTTTCAGGACGCACCCGGAGAAACCCGCCTCCTCGTACCACCGCAGCACCTCCCGGTCGTCACCAAGGCGCGGGACGACGTCGGGAGCGGCGTGCACGTGGAGGTCGAACACTCGTGGCAGCCTTCCCGGCGGGTGCCGGCCCCCGCAAGTGGCGCCGCTCGCCGGCAGGCTCAGACGTCGCCTCCGCCCTCGGCGAGACGGGCCACCTCGCGGGCGAGCAGGCCCAGCCGGGCGGTCGCCAAGAGGGGCATCTCGTGGCGCACCCGCCGCGCCACCGCCACGTCGATGTCCGCCACGACGAGGGCCTCCTCGAAGAGCCCTGCCTCGGCGACGACGTCGCCGCCCGGGTCGAGCACCCGTGAGCCACCCCAGAAGCGCGCCCCTGCTTCCGTTCCGACGCGATTGCAGAAGACCACCCAGCACTGGTGCATGCGGGCGATGAAGCGCAGGAGCTCCGTCCAGTAGTCGATCACGTCGAGCGAGTCGGGCCGGACGGCGCTGTTGGCGGGGATGAGCAACACCTCGGCGCCGTCCTGGGCGGCGAGCCAGGGGAGAGGGCTCTGCCAGGCGTCGTTGCAGATGAGCGTCGCCACCCGTCCGAGGCGTGTGTCGAAGGCGGCGAGGGACTGCCCGGGGCTCGAGTGCTTCGCCTCCTCCCAGACGAGGTAGTTCGGGAGGTAGAGCTTGCGGTGGACGTGGCACCCGCCGCCGGCGGCGAGATAGGCGGCGGAGTTGTAGCGCCGGACGCCGCCGTCCTCGTGGAAGCCGACGAGGACGTCCGGTCCGGCCGTGGCGAGGGAGGCGAGCCGGGCGTCGTCGGCGCTCACCGAGCAGTCGCCCGGCAGCTCGCCGAGGGCGTAGCCGTGCAGGGTCAACTCCGGGAAGACGACGAGATCGGCACCCGCCCCGGCCGCCTCGCCGATGCGGCGGCGAGCCGACTCGAGGTTGCCGGCCACATCGCCAAGGACGCAGTCGACCTGCGCCAGCGCCACGAGCGACATGTCCGACTCCTTCCGAATACGGCCTTCCCGAGCGCGGCCGATCCCGGAGTGTACGAACTCGGGAGGCGACGGCGTCGCAGCCGTTTCGTCCCTCGTGGGCCGCTTCGCCCGACGACACCGGCCAATAGCGTGTCCCGCATGGACACGACGGCACAGGTGGCGATGGCAAACGATGGGCGAACGCTCGTGTTCGCCGAGTGGGGGGATCTGGAAGGTGCTGCGGTCTTCGCGCTGCACGGGACGCCGGGCTGCCGTCTCAACCGCCACCCGGACGCCGGCCTCATCGCTTCGACGGGCGTGCGCCTCATCACCTACGACCGCCCTGGCTACGGCGGCTCCGACCGCCACCGTGGCCGGACCGTCGCCGACTGCGCCGCCGATGTCGCTGCCATCGCCGACCACGTCGGCCTCGAGCACTTCGCCGTCTCGGGCGCCTCCGGCGGTGGTCCCCACGCCCTCGCCGTGGCAGCCCTGCTCGGTGACCGGGCGACCCGCGCCGCCTGCGTCGTCGGCGTCGCTCCCTATGACGCACTCGGGGAGTCCTGGTTCGAGGGCATGGACCCAGAGAACGTGAAGGAGTTCCGCTGGGCCCTCGAGGGCGAGGCCCGCCTCACGGAGGAGATCGAGCTGGCCAACGAGCACTTCCGCGAGATCGTCCTGTCCGACCCTGCCGCGCTGTTGGCCGAGTTCGAGCTCCCGGAGTCGGACCGTGACGTGTTGGCCCGCGAGGACGTCATGGCCCAGATGCGGGAGTCCATCGTCGAGCAGTCGCGCAACGGGGTCTTCGGGTGGGTGGACGACGACCTGGCGATGACGGTGCCGTGGGGGTTCGATCCGGCGAGCATCGCCATCCCCGTGCGGATCGAGTACGGCAACTCCGACGTCCTCGTACCGCCCGGGCACGGACGCTGGCTCGCCGAGACCGTCCCCGCTGCCGAGGTGAAGATGTCCGGGCTGGGTCACCTCGGCGACCCGGACGCCGACCTCGTCGACCTGCACGCCTGGCTCACGCGGACGGCCTGAGCGAACCGGAGGCCGTCGGCCTCGGGGCGGACGGCCTTGTCAGCTCCCGACGACGTGCTCGGTGACGACCTCCACGCTGCGGGCTGTCACGACGAGCTCGCCTTGAGCGTCGCGGTACTCGGTCACGATCTCCTCGAAACGCAACCGACCACCCCGCCGGCCCTGCCGCTCCCAACTGGCTCCTCGCCGGCTCGTGGCGCTGAGGACGTCGCCCGGACGGACGGGCCGGTGGTACTCGTAGTGCTGCTCGGCATGGAGCGCCGACCAAGCTCCCGCTTCGCCTGCGGGCCCCCCCGGATCCGTCGGCCCCTTGCCCGAGCCGAACCACGGCCGACCGATGACCGGCCGCAGCGCGTAGTCGGGGTCGAAATGAGCTGCCGCCTCGACAAAGGTCGGGGGAGCGATGATGCCGCCCGTCTCGCCGACTGAGGCGGCCGCCTCGTCGCCGTAGACGGGGTTCGGGTCGCCGAGCGCACGGGCGAAGACGAGGATGTGACCGGCCTCGACGGGGAACCTCTCGACGGCCACGGCCGCAACGTAGCCGGGCGCGGGTCGTGGCGGGTCGGCGGGGGGTTTCGTGTCGGGGGTTAGGCACCGTTTCGAGGTGTAACCCACTACACGAATGGGGCGAGCGAACCGAGCGACCGGTCCGTAGGCTCGTCGAGATGGACGACGTGCTGGCCTTCTACGGGACCCCCGGACCGATGACGCGCCTCGGGACGCTCCCGCCCCTCGACCTGCCGACCGACCTGGACGGCCTCCGGACGCTCGTCCCGGGCCTCCTCGTCCATCGGGACTGGGGCTCCGCCTACGGCCTCGGTGCCGACGATCTCCGGCTCGGCGAGCAGAACCTCCGCTCGGTCGACGAGGTCCTCCGCAGAGCCCTCGAGCTCTGCGACGAGCCGCTCACGGTGGCCCGTCCGCCGATCCGGCGCGTCCTGTGCATCTGCTGCCACTTCGCCCTCGTCTACGTCGCCCTGCTGCGTTCCCGCGGCATCCCTGCCCGCTCCCGGTGCGGCTTCAGCAATTACTTCGACCCGGCCAAGTGGTACGACCACTGGATCGCGGAGCGATGGGAGGGCGGGCGCTGGGTGCGTGACGATCCGCAGATCGACGATGTGCAGCGCCGGCTCGTCGACCTGGACTTCGATCCGTACGACCAACCCCCGGGCAAGTTCCTGACTGGAAGCGAGGCCTGGGCGGCGGCGCGATCGGGTGACGTCGACCCGGATCTGTTCGGCATCTTCGACATGTGGGGCCTTCGTTACATCTCCGGCAACGTCATCACCGACTTCGCCGCTATCAACAAGGTCGAGCTCCTGCCCTGGGACAGCTGGGGGATGATGACGGGGCCACACGAACCGCTCGATGCCGCCGCTCTGGTGCTGTTCGACGAGTTGGCCCAGCTCGTCAACCAGGACGACGTTCAGGCCATCAGGCACCGGTACGAGAGCGACGACCGGCTCCGGGTGCCGCCGGCCATCCGCAGCATCGTGGACGACGTACCTGTCGAGGTGCGTCTCGAGTTGTGACATCGGCGGAGCGGGCGCAGTTGACGGCCGAACGCATGGTTGGCTGCACGGAGACCTGAAGCCGCGCTTGCGGGCCTCTTTTATGCTCCTCATCATTGAGCAGGGGGAGCAAGCGAAGCTGACCCCGATGTAGGCGACAGGGCTTCGGGTTGGGGCAAGCGAGCCTTGAGCGGAGCCAAGTCTCCCCGTAGCAGCCAGGCGCGAATGCCCACGAGATCGCCGTTGTAAACGCCCCTCGTTCCGATCAATGAAATTGGAAGAATCCGGGCGCGAGAGGTTCCATGGATTCACCAAGGTTCCCCTGTGCGTTCACGTACCGTTCACCTCGAATTCAGGTCAACTCCGTACGGTCGAAGTCGTGGATGAAGGGTCCGGCGAGGAGCGACGGCTCGACGAGGGAGTGATGACGATCGACCCGCAGGCGTTCGCGCAGGTCGAGCGGGACGGGACTCACCCCCCCGAGTTCGCCATGTCTGCCAGCGACCTCCACCTCGGGTTCGGGCGGAAGACCGTGCTCGAAGACATCAACCTCGACATCGAGAGCAAGCGGATCACCGCGCTCGTCGGTCCCTCCGGCTCCGGCAAGACCACATTCCTGCGCTCCCTCAACCGTATGAACGACAAGGTGTCGGGTGCGTGGATGCGCGGGCGCGTGACCCTGAAGGGCCACGACCTCTACGGGCGGCGGGTCGACCCGCTCGTCGTGCGTCGCCACGTCGGGATGGTGTTCCAGCGCCCCAACCCCTTTCCCATGTCGATTCTCGACAACGTCGTGGCGGGCGCCAAGGCGCACCGCCTCGTGACGCGGGCGCAGCTGCGCGATCTCGCCGAGACGCGGCTTGCCGAGGTGGGGCTGTGGGCCGCAGTGGCCGATCGGCTGGGTGACTCACCGTTCCGGCTCTCCGGCGGCCAGCAGCAGCTCCTCTGCCTGGCGCGGGCCCTCGCCGTCGAGCCCTCCGTCCTCCTGCTCGACGAACCGACGTCGTCGCTCGATCCCGTCTCGACGGAAGCCGTCGAGGAGTTGCTGCGTCGCCTTGCCGAGCGCGTCACGGTCGTGATCGTGACGCACAACCTCGCGCAAGCTCGGCGCGTGTCGGATCGCATGGCCTTCTTCTACGAAGGCCGGCTGCGTGAGAGCGGGGCGACATCGCGGATGTTCGAGTCACCCCGCCAACGCGAGACCGCCCGCTATCTCGGCGGACAGATCGGCTGAACGAGCCGACGAGCGATCGGAGGAACAGCCCAACCCGCCGATCGCCCGCAACCAGGTGATGCATCGCACACACACACGAAGGAGACCACTCACCATGTCCTCGCTCTCACGCCGTATCGCCGTAGCCACGGCGGTCTCAGTGGCAGCGCTGTCGCTCGCCGCCTGCGGCAGCTCCAGCAGCACGCCGACCACCTCGAGCGGCGGGACGTCGGCGCCCTCCACGACGACTCCCGCCGACCCAGCCGCCCAGCTCACCGCGCTCGAAACCCCACCGTCGGCCGCCGTCCACCTCACCGAGGACGGGTCGTCGCTCCTGTATCCCCTCTACAAGACATGGGTCTCGGGTTTCGGCGCCATGCACTCGAACATCAGCTCGAGCTCCGGCTCTGACGGCTCCGGCACCGGAATCACCGATTCCGAGACGGGCGTGGTGGACATCGGCGCCTCCGACGCTTACCTGCCGCCGGCGACCTACTCGTCCTACCCGACGCTCGAGAACATCCCGACCGCCATCTCCGCCCAGGTCGTCGCGTACAACGTGCCCGGCATCACGACCCAGCACCTCAAGCTGAACGGCACCGTCCTGTCCGACATCTACGACGGCACGGTCAAGAACTGGGACGCCTCGGCCATCGCCATGCTCAATCCCGGCGTCAAGCTCCCCGACCTCGGGATCGTCCCGGTCCACCGCTCCGACTCGAGCGGTGACACGTTCCTCTTCACGACGTACCTCGCCGACACGGTGCCCTCCGGCTGGGCGGCGAGCGAAGGGGCGAGCCCCTCGGCCTCTTTCCCGTCGGTGTCCGGTGGCCTCGGCGCCAAGGGCAACTCCGGCATGGTGGCGACCTGCGGGGCCACGAAGGGATGCATCGCCTACATCGGCATCAGCTACCTGTCCGACATCGCCTCGGCGAGGCTGCACTACGCCGCCTTGCAGAACAAGGCGGGCGGTTTCGAGCTGCCGACGAAGGCGACCATCGAGGCCGAGGCGTCGAGTTTCACGAACGTGCCGGCAAACGGCTCCATCTCGCTCATCGACGGCCCGGCGACCGGCGCCTATCCGATCATCAACTTCGAGTACCTCATCGTGAAGACCAACCAGTCGTCGGCGACGACCGCTCAGGCGGTCAAGGCGCTCATCGCCTGGGCAGTGAGCCCATCCGGCGGCAACGCCGCGAGCTACCTCGGTCCCGTCAACTTCCAGCCCTTGCCTGCCGGGGCTCTCGCCGTCACGGTCGCCCTCCTGAAGAAGATCAGCTGACCGATGGCGGTGGCAGATCCGGCAGCCGGCTCGGTCGTTCCGCTCAGCGAGGGCATCTCGAGTGAGGGGGCCGACCGGCGGCTACGGAGAAACCGGCTCTTCCACCGCCTCACGGTCGTCCTCACGGGCTCGGCGGCCGTCATCCCCCTCGCCGCCCTCGTGGCGATGGTCGTCGTGCTCCTCGTCGAGGCACTCCCGGCCATCCGGTACAACGGGACGGGCTTCTTCGCGAGCTCGACGTGGAGCACGGGGAACCTGTACGGCAACCTCGTCACGACGAACGGTGTCCAGCACCTGACGGGGGAGAGGTTCGGCGGGCTGCCACTCATCCTCGGAACGCTCGAGAGCTCGGGGATCGCCATTCTGGTGGCGCTCCCCGTCGCCGTCGGCGCCGCCGTCGTCGTGACGGAGCGGCTCCCGCGCCGGCTGGCGGTCGCCTTCGGGCTCTTCCTCGAGGTGCTGGCCGGCATCCCGAGCGTGGTGATCGGGCTTTGGGGCGTGCTCGTCTTCGGGCCCATGCTCTCGAACGACGTCTACCCGACGCTCGCCAAGCTGCCCAACGTGCCGGTCCTGAGCCTCTTCCGCGGCAACGTCGGCCACGGTGAGGGCCTACTCACCGCCGGGCTCGTGCTCGGCATCATGGTCATCCCCATCATCGCCGCCACGACCCGCGACCTCCTGCGGGGTGTGCCCGTGGCGACGAAGGAGGGGGCGGAGGCCCTTGGCATGACGAACCGGGAGGTCTTCAAGACGGTGCAGATCCGTTGGGTGCGAACCGGCATCATCGGTGCCGCCGTCCTCGGTCTCGGCCGGGCGCTCGGCGAGACCATCGCCGTCGCCATGGTGAGCGGCAGCGTCATCCAGAACCCGACGAACATCTACTCGACGATGACGACGATCGCCGCCACGATCGTGAGCCAGCTCGACGCCGCCTTCACCGATCCCAGCCACCTCGCCGTGAGGGCGCTGGCCGAAGCCGCCCTCGTGCTCCTCCTCATCACCCTCATCGTCAACATCGGTGCCCGCCTCATGGTCCGCCGGGTCTCGAGGGGCGTGGCACTCCCGGTGGGGGCTGGCTTCTGATGGCAGGCACCTCCGCCACCATGGAGCAAGCGGGCCTGGCCGCCGCCCCGGGAGACTGGGCACGCGAGCGCGTCTCCTGGCGGCGGCGTGCCCGGAACCAGATGCTGTGGGTTGGTTGTGCCCTTGGCCTCCTGCTGTTATTGGCGCCCATCGGTTGGATTCTCGGCGGCGTCGTCGACCAGGCGGTGAAGGTCTGGCAGTGGTCGATCTTCACGAACACGACGGCCACGAGCAACGGGCTTTCCAACGCCATCGTGGGCACGCTCGTCCTCATGATCGGTGTCCTCGTCATCGCCGGTGTCGTCGGGATCGCCTTCGGGGTCTACATCTCGGAGTACGCCCACGGGTGGGTCCGCACCGTCCTGCGGAGCGCTTCCGAGGTGCTCTCGGGCGTGCCCTCCATCGTGATCGGCTACGTCGGCTACGTGGCGCTCGTCGTCGGCCTCCATTGGCAGTTCTCCTTGCTCGCCGCCTACCTCGCACTCTCCGTGCTCGTCGTGCCGTACGTCGCCAAGTCGACCGAGCTCGCCATGTCACAGGTGCCGCTCGCCTACCGGGAGGGGGCCGAGGCTCTCGGCATGACAAGCGCACAAGTGCTGCGGCGCGTCGTGCTCCGCTCTGCCATCCCGGGCATCTCGACGGGCCTCATCGTCGCCCTCGCCATCTCCGTCGGCGAGACGGCCCCGCTGCTCTACACCCTCGGTTACTCCGACAACTACCCGAGCGCCCACCTCTTCCACTCGTCCATCGGCTACCTGACCTACGTCGCCTACCAATTCTGGGACCAGGCATCGCCGAAGGACCAGGCGCTCAGCCACGAGGCGGCCCTCATCCTCATCGTGCTCGTGCTCCTGCTCATCCTCATCGGGCGTCTCGTCGTGCACCTCACGCAGCGCCACGCTCCCGACCGTCGCTGATCGAGGCACCGGCCGCCGAGGCGGACCTCGGGACAGGGCGGCCTGATGACACACTGGCGCCGTGGCCACGCCGACCGCCTTGCAGCGCCGCGGGCTTCGCCTCGAGTACGCCACGCTGTCGTGGAACGTGGTCGGCATCGGCGTGCTCGCATGGTCGGCCCTCGTCGCCCGGTCCGTCGCCCTCGCCGGTTTCGGGCTCGACAGCCTCATCGAGATCGGTGCCTCCGCCGTGGTCGTCTGGGAGCTCACGGGATCGAGCGAGCGCCGGCGTGAGCGAGCGCTCCGCCTCATCGGGTCCGCCTTCGTCCTCCTCGCCCTCTACCTCGCCGTGCAGAGCAGCCTCATCCTCGCCACGGGCCATCGCGCCCACCACAGCAGCGCCGGCATCGTCTGGACGGCCTGCACCGCCGTGGCGATGTTCGCCCTTGCCACCGGCAAGGCTCGCACGGGGGCAGCGCTCGACAACCCGGTCTTGCGCAGCGAAGGTCGAGTGACCCTCGTCGACGGCATCCTCGCCCTTGCCGTGCTGTGCGGCCTCAGCCTCAACGCCGCCTTCGGTTGGTGGTGGGCGGATCCCGCCGCCGGCTACGTGCTCCTCTACTACGCAGCGCGAGAAGCGAGGTCGATCTTCGCCGGCCCCGAGGCTGCAGGCAACCGTGACAGGGAAGTGACGTGACCGGTGCGGCACGGCGGTCGGGCCTCGAAACCACCCTCGTCCTCGGTGCGAGCGGGCTCGCCCTCTGCGCCTGGTGCGGGTGGGTGAGCGGGTTTCACCGCTCGACGACCCCGGCCCGGGTGACGTGGGTGGTATCGCTCGCCGCCGTCGTCATGGTCGATCTCCTGCTCCGGCAGGGCGGGAGGGGCCGGCGCCCCGGGTGGAGGCTGCGGCCTCGGAGCGGCTCGCCGCCGACCCTTCCCGGCGGGCCGCGCCGATCGCTCGTCGCCACGGGGCCGTGGCTCGCCCTGGCGCTCGCCGTCGTCGCCTGGGAGGCGCTGGGGATCGACACCGGTCCACGTGAGCCGCATCTCACGATCAGCTCGCTCACGGCCGACTATCGGGCGATGAACGCCGCAGCCCTGCTCGTCTGGATGCTCGCCGGCGTCCTCTTCGGCGTGGTGCGAGCGAGAGCGGGCGCCTCCGGCGGCGCGGTGTCAGGACGGGCCGCCGGGGCAGTCGCCCTGGGATCGTTCCGCGCCGGCCCGCCGGGGCTGCTCCTCCCGGCGAGCCGCGGCGCCGGCGTCGCCTTCTGGGTCTGCGTGGTGGCGGCCGGCGGTGTCGTCGAGCTCCTCGCCCGGAGATCGGGCGGACGCTTGGCGACAGCAGCAGAGCTCGTCCGCCTCCTCACGGCCCCGGTTGCGGTCCGGCTCGTCGTCGTGGCGGCGTGGGCGTACGCCGGCTACCACCTCTTCGCCCATTGACTCGTCCCTACCGGCCTGGTGTGCTGGACCCCGCCGCGGGGGCGAGTTTCATATAGTCGGTGCTCGAGGCCTCTGAGCGATGTAATGATGCCGGGCCCTTCGAAGAGGGAGAGCGACGGCGAGTGGCCACGCAGGCACCGACGACGGGCGAGTCGACGCGGACAACGGCCCGGCCATCGCGGGCGGTCGCCGGGATCCTCCTCGTGGCAGCCCTCGTGCTGGCCGCCTGCAGCTCACGGCCCTCGGGCACCGTCCCACCGGGGCCGGACCGGCTGGACGGCGGCGTCGTCTACTTCGCCGAGCAGCCGAGCTCGCCGCCCGACTACATCTTCCCCCTCGTGTCGGGCCAGTACTGGACGAACACGAACGTCTTCGACCTGCAGCAGCTCCTCTACCGGCCCCTCTACTTCTTCGGCGCCGACGGGCACGAGACGGTCGACTACGCCCTCTCCATGGCAGGGGCCCCTCGCTACTCCGACGACGACCGGGTCGTCACCATTCCCATGCAGCACGATCGCTGGTCGAACGGCGAGGCCGTGTCCGCCCGCGACGTCATCTTCTGGATCGATCTGCTGAAGGCGAACGAGGACGACTGGGCTTCCTATGTCCCGGGCGGTTTCCCGGACAACGTCGTGTCGGCGACGGTCGACGGCCCGAGCACGGTGGTCCTCCGCCTCAATCGCTCCTACAACCCGACATGGTTCACGGACAACGAGCTGTCGCAGATCACCCCCCTTCCCATTGCCTGGGACCGCACGTCGCTGAACGAGCCGGTGCCGGCGGCCACCGCGGCTCACCTGCCGGACACGACGCCGTCGGGCGCCCGCGCTGTCTACCGCTTCCTCAATGCTCAGGCGCAGGACGTCGCCGGTTACGCCGCGAGCCCCATCTGGGCAGTGGTGGACGGGCCGTGGCGGCTGTCGGCGCTCACGACGGCCGGTCGCGCCACCTTCGTGCCCAACGTGCGCTACTCCGGTCGGAAGCCGACCATCTCGCAGTTCGTCGAGCTGCCCTTCACGAGCGACACGGCCGAGTTCAACGTCCTCGAGGCGGGCTCCGCCACGGGGGGGCCGGGCACGGGCGGCGATCAGAATCTCCGTCGGCTACCTACCCGATCAGGCCGTGCCCGAGAGTGGGCACCTCGAGTCGGAGGGCTTCCGGCTGGAGACGACCTATCCCGCCCAATTCGACTACTTCGAGCCGAACTTCAACAACCCGTCGGTCGGGCCCATCTTCCGCCAGCTCTACTTCCGAGAGGCCTTCCAGCACCTCGTGGACCAAACCGGCTGGATCAAGGCGTTCTACGACGGCATCGGGGTGCCCACGTACGGGCCCGTGCCGCCCACGCCTGCGAACCCGTACGCCGACGCCCTCGAGCGCGTGAACCCCGATCCCTTCAGTGTGGCGGACGCCCGTTTCCTCCTGGCGTCGCACGGCTGGCAGGTGCGCCCCGGGGGCACGACGATGTGCGTGCGTCCCGGGCAGGGAGCGGGGGAGTGCGGCGCCGGCATCGCCGCCGGCAAGCAGCTCGTCTTCAGCCTCATGTACCCGACGGGCTACAGCTACACGGACTCGGCCATGGTCAACCTGCAATCGACGGCGAGCGAGGTCGGCATCAAGCTCAATTTGAAGGAGGTCACGGAGGACGACGTCACGGGGACGATCCTGTCCTGCGCGGCGTCCTCGCCGAGCTGCAGCTGGCAGCTCGGCCAGTACGCCCTCGGCTGGCCCTTCAGCCCGGACCACTTTCCGACGGGGGAGGAGATCTTCGCCACGGGAGCGCTCGGCAACGTCTCGAACTACTCGGACGCCACGACCGACCGCCTGATCGTGGCGACGACGACGGCGCCGCCGAGCGCTGAGCAGCAGGCCCTCGACGCTTACGAGGACCAGGTGCGCACGGCTCTGCCGGACTTCTGGCAGCCGAGTCCGGGACAGGTCGTGAGCCTGCAGGGCAACCTGCGCGGCTACGTGTTCGATCCGTACTCGGCCATCACGCCGGAGGATTGGTACTTTGCCGGCCGCTGAGCGGCCGGGCAGCCCGTGACGAGCTTCCTCGTCCGCCGGCTCCTGCAGGCGGTCGTGGTGATGCTCGGCGTCACCCTCCTCGTCTTCGTGCTCGAGCACATCCTCCCCGGCAACCTCGCCCGCGAGATCCTCGGGCCGCGGGCCTCGGCGGGGGCGATGCGGGCCTTCGACCGCCGCAACGGGCTGAACGAGCCGATCCTGGAGCAGTACGGCCGCTACCTGGCGAACCTGCTGCACGGCAACCTCGGTTACTCCTATCGCCTCAACCAGAGCGTCGCCTCCCTCCTCGGCGAGGAGCTCCCGAGGAGCCTCATCCTCGTCGCCCCGGCGCTCGTCGTGGCGCTGCTCGTCGCCGTGCCGCTCGGCATCCTGCAGGCCGTCCGCCGCAACACGGCGATCGACCACGCCGCCACGGGCGTGTCCTTCGTCCTCTACGCCATGCCCTCGTTCTGGTTGGGCATGGTCCTCATCGTCGTCCTCGCCGACAAGGCCGGCTGGTTCCCGGCCGAGGCGCCGCAGGGCGGCGGCTTCGCCTCCATCGTCTCCGATCCCCGCGCCCTCGTCCTGCCCTGGCTCACCGTCATGCTCGTGTCGATCGCCTTCTTCAGCCGGTACATGCGCTCGGCCGCCATCGAGACGCTGGCGGAGGACTACATCCGCACAGCGAGGGCGAAGGGCCTCCCGCAGCGTCTCGTCCTCTCGCGGCACCTGCTGCGAAACGCCATCGGACCCGTCCTCACCCTCGTCGGGCTGTCGCTCCCGACCGTCATCACGGCCGGGCTCGTGGCCGAGTACCTCTTCAACTTTCCCGGGGCGGGGCTCGCCTACTGGAACGCCGCCAGCAACCAGGACTATCCGCTCGAGCTCGGCATCACCCTTGCCATCGGGGCTGCCACCATCCTCGGCAACCTCCTCGCCGACGTCGCCTACGCCGTTCTCGACCCCCGCGTCAGCTTCGAGCGGGCGGGGAGACGCTGAGCCGTGGTCGTCCAGCAGCTGGGGCAGCGCCACCCGGTCCTCGACGCGGAGGCGCCGGTACCGGGCGGGGAGGCCGTCGCCGGCGGCGCCTTCCGAAGCCGCCTGTCGGGTTTCCTCGCCAACCGCGCCAGCATCGTGGGGCTCGCCTTCGTCGTGCTCGTCGTGATGTTCTGCTTTTGCGGCCCGCTCGTCTACCACACGAACCAGCTGGCGGGGAACCTCGACGAGGTGAACATGGCGCCGGGCGCCCGCCACCTCTTCGGCACCGACAGCCAAGGCTTCGACATCCTCGGACGGCTCATGATCGCCGGGCAGAGCTCGATCGAGATCGGGTTGGCGGTCGCCGTCGTCGCCACGACCATCGGCGCCCTCTACGGCGCCGTGTCCGGTTACCTCGGCGGCGCCGTCGACGCCATCTGCATGCGCATCGTCGACACCATCCTCTCGATCCCCAGCATCTTCCTCTTCATCTACCTGGCGACGGCCTTCCGGCCCACGATCTGGCTCCTCATCATCGTGCTCTCCGCCTTGTCCTGGCTCGTCCCGGCCCGGCTCGTGCGGGGGCAGGCGTTGTCGTTACGCAGCCGCGAGTTCGTGGACGCCGCCCGCGTCATGGGAAGCGGACGGACGCGCCTCGTGCTGCGCCACGTCGTGCCGAACACCTTCGGCACCGTCATCGTGAATGCCACGTTCCAGGTCGCCGATGCCATCTTGATCCTCGCCCTGCTGTCGTTCTTCGGCTTCGGGCTCCCGCCACCCGCCGCCACCTGGGGAGGCATGCTCTCGAACGGCATCAACTTCATCTATGACGGCTACTGGTGGGAGATCTACCCGATCGGCGTGCTCATCGTCCTCACGGTGCTCGCCGTCAACCTCGTGGGCGATGCGCTGCGTGACGCCTTCGACGTCCGCCTCGAGGCGCGCTGAGCGCCCTGGCCTGAGCCGACCGACCTCGGCGCAGGCGCTCGTCGAGATGGCGCCGGAGGGACAACTTGTACGATGCCTGCGTGATCGAGGAAGCGCCGTCGCCGATGGCCGTGACGGCCCGGCGCGTCGAAGCGCCCCGCTCGATCGAAGCTCCCTGGGCCTACGAACCCCTCAGCCCGGCGGGTTTCCTCGTCCGCTCCGCCCTCGTCTACGGCGACCGCACCGCCGTGTCCGACGGGGGAGTGACGATCACCTATGCCGAGCTCGAGGAGCGGTGCCGCCGCCTCGCCGGGAGCTTCCGGGACCTCGCCCAGGGGCGGCCTGTCGCCGTGCTCGCCCCCAACGGCTCGGCCTCGCTAGAGGCGCACTACTCCGTGCCCTGGTCCGGCTCGCCCCTGGTGGCCCTCAACATCCGCCTCGCTCCGAGCGAGCTCTCCTACATCGTCGAGCACTCCGGGGCCGGTGTCCTCGTGCACGATGTCCGCTTCGCCGAGACGGCGGGCGAGATCCGGGAGCGCCTGCCCGGCCTCCGTCTCGTGAGCTGTGGAGAACCCGACGGGGAGTACGAGCAGTTCGCTCTGGCGGGCCCTGCCCTTCAGGTCGAGGTCGCCGACGAGCGAGGGCTCCTCGCCATCAACTACACGAGCGGCACGACGGGCAAGCCGAAGGGTGTCATGTACCACCACCGCGGCGCCTACCTGCAGGCCCTCGCCATGGTGGCGCACGCCGGCCTCACCTCCGACACGCGGTACCTGTGGACGCTCCCGATGTTCCACTGCAACGGGTGGTGCTTCACGTGGGCCGTGACGGCGGCCGGCGGACAGCATCTCTGTCCTCCCTCCACCGATCCGGCCTCGATATGGGAGCACGCACGCTCCGAGAAGGTCTCGCATCTCTGCGCGGCGCCGACGGTCCTGAACGCCCTCGCCGCCGCTGCGAGCTCGCCCCTCGAGAGCGGGCACGTGGTGAAGATCATGGTGGGTGGCTCTCCTCCCAACCCGTCCGTGCTGGCCCGCCTCGAGTCGCTCGGTGCCGAGGTGACCCATCTCTACGGCCTCACGGAGACGTTCGGCCCCATCGTCGTGTGCGACTGGCGCTCGGAGTGGGACGGGCTCCCCGCCGCCGAGCGTGCCCGCCTGAAGGCTCGCCAAGGCGTCGGCAACGTCATCGCCTGTCCCGTCCGGGTCGTGGACGCCAACGGGGCGGACGTGCCGCCGGACGCCACGACGCTCGGCGAGATCGCCGTGCGCGGCAACGACGTGATGCTCGGCTACTACAAGGACGAGGCCGCCACCCGGGCCGCCATCCCGGACGGCTGGTTGCGCACGGGTGACCTCGGGGTCGTCCACGGCGACGGGTATCTCGAGATCCGGGACCGCTCGAAGGACATCATCATCTCCGGGGGGGAGAACATCTCCTCCGTCGAGGTCGAGCAGATCCTGGCCGGCCACCCGGCCGTGCTGCAGGTGGCCGTCATCGCCGTGCCCGACGAGCACTGGGGCGAGGTCCCCGCCGCCTTTGTGACCCTCCGTCCCGGTGCCACGGCGGACGGCCCCGAGCTCATCGGTTTCGCCCGCCAGCAGATGGCCCATTTCAAGGCTCCCAAGCACGTGATCTTCGGGGATCTCCCCATCACGGCGACCGGGAAGGTGCAGAAGTTCGTCCTGCGGGAGCGGGCAGGCAACCTCCTCCCGAACAACACCTCGGGCTGAGGCCGCAGTACTCCGGGGGACAGCAGCTCTTGCTCACCGTCTGAGCCGGCGTCGCGAGGCCATCCGGGCAGGTGGCGGCAGTCATCTCCGTTGGGCGTGCAGAGGCGGTGCCGGTGAGTCACACTGGCGGGCGACCTCGGCCGACGGGAGCCGAGGCGACGCCAAAGACGAGGGAGACAGAAATGCGCCGTCCGTTCACCGAGTTGCGCCCTGGGAAGCCTCGGAGGTCCCGCTTCTTACGGCGCTCCACGCTCGCAGCGGCAGGTCTCGTCGCTGTGCTCTCTGTAGGGCTCCCGGCCGCCGCCTCCACGCCGGCGCCGGCCCCGGCCCGCCCCTCGCTCCTCGGACTCTTCCGCGCCGTCGGCTCTGCCCCTCAGATCCCTTTCGGGAGCGCTGACCTCGGAGCTGCCGCCCAGTCCTCATCGCTGCAGCTCGACGTCGTCCTGCAACCCCGCGACCCGGCGGCACTCGCCAACTTCGCCACGGCCGTCTCGACGCCCGGCAACCCGATGTACGAGCACTTCCTCGCGAAGGGGCAGTTCGCCTCCGTCTTCGGCCCCACGTCGGCGACGATCGCCGCCGTGACGGCCGGCTTGCAGCGCCTCGGCCTCCACCCGGGCACCATCAGTGCCAACCACCTCGTCATCCCCGTGACGACGACGGTCGGGAGCGCCGACTCCGCCTTCCACTTCACACTGAGCCGCTACCGTCTCGCCTCCGGCCGTGTCGCCTTCGCCAACACGGTGGCGCCCACGCTGCCGGCGACGTTCTCGAATGACGTGCAGGACGTCATCGGCCTCGACAACCTCGTGCAGCAGCAGCCTGCCGACGAAGGCATGTCGGCGACACCGATCCACGTCAAGGCAGGTCACAGCGCAGCGGCCGCGACCTCCGCCACCGCTGCTGCCGCCACCGGCCCGCAGGCCTGCACAGCGGCACGGAACGCGGCTTCCCAGCAGGGGGGCTGGACGCTCACCCAGTTGGCGAAGGCCTACTCGCTGCCGCCGCTGTACGCCAAGCACGACCTCGGCAAGGGCGTCACGATCGCCCTCTACGAGCTCGCCGCCTATTCGGCGAAAGACATCAAGGGCTTCCAGAGCTGCTATCACACGAAGACGTCCATCACGAACGTCAAGGTGGATGGCGGGACGACGAACACGGGCGGTGCCGGTGAGGCCGAGCTCGACATCGAGGTCGTCATCGGCATCGCCCCGGATGCGAAGCTCCTCGTCTACGAGGCGTCACCGACGAGCAACACGGGCTTCTTCGACGAGTACCAGGCGATCGTCAAGCAGGACCGGGCCGACGTCATGTCGACGAGCTGGGGCGGCTGCGAAGTCGGCGAAGGCCCTGGGCTCGCAAAGGCGCTCAACACCGTCTTCGAGCAGGCGGCGGCGCAGGGACAGTCGCTGTTCGCCGTGCCTGGCGACGAAGGCTCGGAAGGCTGCCTCCCGAATGACTTCGGCACTGAAGCCGAAGGCATCGGGCACAACTCGGACGACCGCCGCGTCGCCATCGACTCCGCCACCCACACGGCCTACGTGACCGAGTTCAACTCCGGCGACGTCGCCGTCGTGAACGACGAGACCGGTCAGATCGTGAAGACCTTCAGCATCGGGGCGAACACCGATCCCTTCGACGTCGCCATCGATGCCCCGCGCAACCGCATTTTCGTGACGGCCCCGGGGTCCGGGGGGGAGGGCTTCGCCGTCATCAATGGGAAGACGTGCGACGCGAGTAATACGTCGCATTGCAGTTTCGACGGAGTCGGCACCGGTGCGACGTCCGACCCGCTCGGCATCGCCGTCGATCCCACGACGCAGACGTTGTACGTCGCCACACCCGGTAACGACGAGGTGGAGGTCTGGTCGGAGGCGACTCTGGACCAGATCGGCTTCGTGAATGGAGGCGACGATCCCAGCGGTGTCACCGTAGATACGAAGGCAAACGACGTCTACTTCACGGCGACGCTCCTCAACGAGGTGGGCTTCGTGAACGGCGCTCATTGTGACGTTGCCGACACCTCCGACTGCGTGTCGTTGGTGTACGCCCACACCGGTCTCGACCCGTCGAACGTCCTCGTCGACCACACCAATCACCGCCTCTACGTCGCCAACAGCGGAGGCGACTCGATCAACGTCTTCAACGCGGGCGCCACGACCACGCAAACACCCATCGCCATCATCCCCACGAGGGTCGCCTTCGATCCCGTCGGGCTCGCGCTCTCACCCTTCGGCACCGCCCTCCTCGTCGGGTGCAGCGCCAAGGGGGCCAGTGGCGACGCCGGCGTCGTGGTCATCAGCCTCGCAACCGACAAAGTGACCTCACTGCTGTCGGCCGGCAGCGCCCCGCTCGGGGTCGCCGTCGACCCGGACCAGGACGAGGCCCTCGTCGCCGACGCCGGTGACAGCGCCCTCATCTTCATCCCGCTCGTGCTCAGCCCCTGGAGCCCCGCCACGCAGCCCTTCGTCACGGGCGTCGGTGGCACCGACCTCCTGGCCCTCGGGCCCAAGCCTGCCGAGCGAGTCTGGGACGAGCCGCTCGTCCCGCAGAACGACCACCCGGCCGGCGCCGGGGGCGGCGGCATCTCGGTGTTCTGGAAGATGCCCTCGTACCAGAAGGGCCCCGGCGTCCATAACTCCGAGAGCTCGGGCTTCCCCTGCGGCAACACCCACGGCCTCTGCCGTGAGGTGCCGGACGTCTCCGCCTCCGCCGACCCCGTGCACGGATACCTCGTCTTCGAGCAGGGCCAGTGGGAGTCCATCGGCGGCACGAGCGCGGCGACGCCGCTCTGGGCAGCCATCGTGGGGCTCCTCGATGTGCAGCAGGGGAAGTTGCACAAGCTGGGTTTCTTGAACCCGGCGCTCTACAAGGACGTTGCGGCCGGCAAGCACATCGTGAACGACATCACGGCCGGCAACGACGACTACACGACGACGGGTGACGGTCTCTTCAGGGCCGGCAAGGGGTACGACATGGCATCGGGCCTCGGCTCGCCCATCGGCACGGGCCTCTCGAAGTACGTCGGCTTCAACCCCCGCCCTGCCATCTCGAAGATCACGGTCGTGTCGGGGCGGACGGGCACGAGGGTCGTCATCGTCGGCCGGGACCTCTTCTGGGCGACGTCGGTCAGCTTCGGCTCGACCTCGCTCAAGTTCACGGTCGTGAACGCCTCGGAGGTCGTGGCCACCGTCTCGTTGGGCCGAAGCGCCACGGCGGTTCGAGTCACGACCGGGCTGCGAGTCACGACACCGGGCGGGACGAGCAACCTCGTGAGGTTCACCTCCTGAGCGCCGCCGGGCGGGCAGCTCTTCGCGGGTTGCCCGCCCGGCGCTCTGGTCAGCTCCTAGTGATGGCCGCCGCGCAGTGACGTGCCGGTCTCCAGCAGCGTCTTCAGGTCACTGAGGACCCAGCTCCAGCCACCGCCGGCACCGGTGCCGTCGAAGGCGCCCGAGACGACGAGGGCGAGCCTCGGCGCACCGGCCAGCTCGTGGGTGACCGTCAGGCGGGCGAGGCCGTCGTCGGTGGGGTCGATCTCGTAGGTCAGGCGGGTCAAGCCCTCGGCCGCCATGCCCTCATCCATCAGCATGCGCCAGGTCAGTACGAGCTTGCGTGGCGGATCCGCCTCGATCACCTCGCCGTCGACGGCGACCTCGGGCGCCCCGGCTGCCCGCATGCCCTCGCTCGACAGGGCGCGGAGGATCCGCCCGGCCGAAGCTCCATCTCGGACCGGCCGCCATAGCCGTAGCGGTCGGTCCAATCCGGGTTCGTAATGGCCTCCCAGATCGCTTCCGGGCTCGTCTTGATGTAGACGCGGTACACCTGCGTCGCCACGGCGCTCTGCGTCGTCGTCATGCTCGTTCCTCCAGTTCGTTCTTGAGATCGACGAGCGCCGACACGTGACGCTCGGTGTACTTGTCGATCCACCGGTCGTGGATCAGGCGGATGGGCACGGGGTTGAGGAAGTGAAGCTTCTCCCTGCCCTGCCGCCGGGTCACGACGAGCCCCGCCTCTTCCAGCACTCGAAGGTGCTTCATGACGCCGAAGCGGGTCATGTCCACCTCCGACTCGAGCTCCGTCAGCGTCCTGCCGTCCCGGGCGAAGAGCCGGTCGAGGAGGAAGCGGCGGGTCGGGTCGCCGAGCGCCTTGAAGACGAGATCGTCGTCGATCACCTCGGCCAACAATACGTGACTAAATGGTCACATATCAAGCCCTGGAACATGAACGGCGAGCGCTCGGGGGACGTCTCCTACATCACCATGCACGTGCGGGACTCACTCGTGGCCCGTGAGTTCTACGGCCACGTCCTCGGTTGGGAGTTCGAGCACGGCCGCATCGAGGACGGTTGGGGCCCGAGCGGCGTCTCCACGATGTTCGGCCTGAGTGGCGGCCACGAGAGCGAGCTCACGTGGCCGATGTACCGGGTGGACGACATCGGCGAGGCGGTCGCCAGGGTTCGCTTGGCGGGAGGCTCTGCGACCGACCCGGAGGAGCAGCCGTACGGCTGGACGTCGGAATGCTTCGACGACCAGGGGATGCGCTTCGGCCTCGGGCAGCACTGAGACACAGTCGCCAGGCCCGGCCCCCGCCCGGCCGGCGGGGGACCAACGGCTGCTCAGGCGTCCGTCACGACCATGTCGGCGCCGAGGGGTGCCTCCGCTGTGGACGCCGGCGTCGCCCGCCCGCGCAGCTCGACGTGCGGCAGCAGCCAGCTGAACACGAAGGCGAGGAACCCGACCGGCACCGCCACGAGGAACACCACCTGCGTCGAGCCCGAATAGGCGGTGATGAAGGCGTCGTGGACGGCCTTCGGCAGCATGGCGAGGGCGGCCGGCGTGATGCTCGTGCTCGTGACCGTGCTCGGGAGGTGCACGCCGTGCAGCTGCGTCGCCAGCTTGCCGACAAGGACGTTCGAGAAGATGGCGCCGAAGATGGCTGCACCGAAGGAGCCGCCGATCGAGCGGAAGAAGGTGGCACCCGAGGTGGCAACACCAAGCTCGCTGTGGGGCACGGCGTTCTGCGTGACGAGCACGAGCACCTGCATGACCGACCCGAGGCCGATGCCCAGCAGGACGAGGAAGGCGGACTGTTCGAGGCCGTTGCTCGACGGCGTGAGCCGCGAGAGGAGGTAGAGGCCGACCGTGATCAGCGCCGTACCGGCGATGGGGAAGGCGCGGTACCGCCCGGTGCGGGCGATGATCTGTCCGGAGCCGATCGAGACCACGAGGAGCCCGGCCATGAGTGGCAGGAGGAGCAAACCGGACGTCGTCGGCGTCGCCCCCTTCACGACCTGGAAGAAGAGCGGAAGGAACGTGATGGCCCCGAACATGGCAAAACCGATGATGAACCCCACCGTGCTCGCCACCCAGAACGTCCGGATCGAGAAGAGGTGGAGCGGGAGCACCGGCTCCTTGGCGTTGCGCTCGATGAGGGCGAAGACGACGAGGAGGACGCCGCCTGCCACACCGAGGATCACGATCGGCGGAGAACCCCAGCGATAGGTGGTGCCACCGAGGCTCGTCAAGAGAACGAGGGCAGTGACGCCAAGACTCAGCACGACGATGCCGATGTAGTCGATGTCGTGGTGGATCCTGCTGAGGCGTCCCGGCACGCGAGCTGCCACGACGGCCAGGGCGATCGCACCGATGGGGATGTTCACGTAGAAGATCCACCGCCACCCCGGGCCGTCGACGAAGATCCCTCCGAGGAGCGGGCCGATGACACTGGCGACGCCGAAGACCGCCCCGAAGAGGCCTTGGTAGCGGCCGCGGTCGCGCGGTGCCACGACATCACCGACGATCGCTTGGGCCCCCACCATGAGGCCACCGCCGCCAAGGCCCTGTATGGCTCGGCAGGCGATGAGCATGACCATGCTGTCGCTGAGGCCCGAGAGGATCGATCCGACGAGGAAGATGACGATGGAGGCCTGGAAGAAGCCCTTGCGGCCGTACTGGTCGCCGAGCTTGCCCCACAGCGGGGTCGAGACGGTGGCGGCGAGGATGTAGGCGGTGACGACCCAGGCGATGTGCGAGCCGCCGTGCAGGTCGGCGACGATCGTCGGCAGGGCCGTCGAGACGATGGTCTGGTCGAGCGCGGCGAGCAGCATGCCGAGCATGAGGGCGCCGATGATGGCGAGCACGCGGCGGTGGGAGAGTCCGTAGACACCTTCCCCGGCGTCTTCTGCTGGCAGGGCGGCGATCGTGTCGTCGCTCACGGCCGGGCACCTCCCCGACTGCGAGTCGCCGCCGGCCGCCGGCGCCGTGCCGGCGGCGGGGACCCGAGGCCGGTGTCCAGGAGCCCGAAGGCGAAGGAGGCGAGCTCGAGGAGGGAGGCCGTGCCGCCCTCCCCGCACCAGGACTTGGCGACGACGCGCATGGCGCCGAGGGCGCTCGCCGTCACGATTGCCGCATAGATGTGCTCCGCCTCGTCGCCGCCGAGGCGCTGCACGAGGGCACCCGTGAGGGCTTGCTCGAGGCTGGTGAGGTGCTTGCTGTAGGCCGAGAGGACTTCCGGCTGCGATCGGACGAGGGCGAGGCGGCGGAACCAGACCTCGTGGCTCTCGCCGGAGAGGTCGAGGTCCTCCCCGATGGCGTGGATGCGAGCGAAGAGGACGGTGCGGAGCGCCTGCAGCGGGCTCAGCTCGCTCGGGAGGGCGACGAGCTCGGCGCACATCGCCTCCGCGAGCTCTGGGTCCTCACCGACGACGGCCGCCTCCTTGGAGGGGAAGTAGTTGAAGAAGGTCCGCACGGAGACGTCGACGGCCTCGGCGATGTCCTCCACCGTCACGTTGGCGAAACCCCGCTCCGCCACGAGGTCGAGCGCCGCCGCCTTGAGGGCAAGGCGCGTCGTCCGCTTTTTGCGATCGCGGCGGCCGAGCTCCGCCGGTCGCTCGAGGATCGTTGTCATGCTGCGCATACTACACTCTTGCAATACGAGTGAAGTTTCACTGTCTGCATGATCCCTGGCGGACGGGCTCGTGACGATCGTAACGAGAGGAGAGCTCGGATGGACAACGATACGGGCCGGTGGTTGGAGGCCCTCAGGCATTCGCAGGAGACACTTGCCGGCCTCGTGGAGCCGCTCGACGGCGCTGCCCTGCGGGCTCCGTCCTACGACCCGGGATGGCCCATCGCCCAAGTGCTCTCGCACCTCGGCTCGCAGGCGGAGATCTTCGACCTGTGGCTGACCGCCGGCTTGGCCGGCGAGGACGTTCCGGGCCACGATCGCATCGGGGCGATCTGGGGGGTCTGGGACGCCCGTAGCCCGGAGGCGCAGGCGGCGGATTCCCTGCGGCGCAACGCCGAGTTCGTCGGGCGGCTCGAGTCACTCGGCGAGACGGAGCGGGCGGCCTTCCACCTCGCCGCCTTCGGGATGGAGATCAGCTTCGGCCGCCTCGTGCAGATGCGGCTCAGCGAGCACGCCGTCCACAGCTGGGACGTCGCCGTCGCCCTCGACGCCTCCGCCACGGTGGCGCCCGACGCTGTCGCGCTCCTCGTGGACACACTCGGACAGCTGGCGGCTCGGGCCGGCAAGCCCGACGGCACTTCCCGCCGCGTGATCGTGACGACCGCGGCGCCCGAGCGCCGCTTCGTCCTCGAGGCGACCGGCGACTCGGTCTCCTTGTCGCCCTCGGAGGAGACCTCCGGCACCGGGCAGCTCTCCCTTCCGGCGGAGGCCTTCGTGCGGCTCGTCTACGGTCGCCTCGACGAAGCACCCACCCCCGCCGTGGAAGGCGACGTCGATCTCGAGGAGCTCCGCCCGCTCTTCCCGGGCATCTGAGCGGGAGGGCGGGGTCGACGCCATGCTGAGCCGGCTGCTCCGCTCCTTCCTTCGACCGTACCGGCGGCTGGTGGCAATCGTCGTCGTCCTGCTCGTCATCCAGACGGCGGCGGGCCTCTACCTGCCGAACCTGAACGCCGACATCATCAACAACGGCGTCGTCACCGGCAACCTCCACTACATCCTCCGCATCGGTGGGGAGATGCTCGCCATCACGCTCGGCCTCGGCCTCGTGGCCATCGTCGCCGTCTACTGGGCGTCGAGAACGGCCATGGGGGTGGGCGCCGACCTGCGAACGGCCGTCTTCCGCAGCGTGCAAGCCTTCTCCGCCCGCGACGTCGACCACTTCGGCACACCGTCGCTCATCACCCGCAACACGAACGACATCCAGCAGATTCAGCTCTTCCTGCAGCTGGCGCTCACCGTCATGGTGATCGCCCCCATCATGTGCGTCGGCGGCATCATCCTCGCCGTGAAGGAGGGGGCTGCCCTCTCGCCCCTGCTCGCCGTGGCCGTGCCGGTCATGGCGGCGTTCATCGCCCTCGTGTTCATCACCGTCATCCCGAAGTTCCGCAGCATGCAGGTGAAGATCGACCGAATCAACCAGGTGCTGCGCGAACAGATCACGGGCGTGCGCGTCATCCGCGCCTTCGTGCGCAATCCCGTGGAGGCGGCCCGCTTCGAGGCGGCGAACGGCGACCTGACGGCGACGACCCTCAGCGTCAACCGGACGTTTGCCCTCGCGCTGCCGACGCTCATGGTCATCCTCAACCTCTCGAGCGTCGCCGTCCTCTTCTTCGGTGGTCGGCTCGTGAGCGAGGGGTCGATGCCGATCGGGAACCTGACGGCGTTTCTCGCCTACATCCTGCAGATCCTCCTCTCCGTGATGATGGCCGTCATGGTCGCGATCTTGCTGCCGCGGGCGGTGGCGAGCGCTGAGCGGGTCCAGGAGGTCCTGCAGCGGACCCCGGCCATCGTCGACCCGGAGACGCCCGTCCGGCCGCTGCGGCGGTCCGGCCACGTCCGTTTCGACCACCTCAGCTTCGGTTACCCGGGCGGCGAGCTGCCGGTCCTGCACGACGTCTCGTTCGCCCTCGAGCCAGGCACGATGAGCGGCGTCATCGGCGGGACGGGAAGTGGGAAGACGACGCTGCTCAACCTGATCCCCCGTTTCTTCGACGCTACGGACGGCCGCGTGCTCGTGAACGACCTCGACGTGCGGGAGCAGGCGGCCGAGGATCTCTGGGCCTCCATCGGCCTCGTCCCGCAGGCGAGCTTCCTCTTCAGCGGCACGGTCGCCAGCAACCTGCGCCTCGGCAAGCCAGAGGCCACCGAGGCCGAGCTGTGGCACGCCCTCGAGGTGGCGCAGGCGCACGACTTCGTGGCGGCCATGCCGGGCGGGCTCGAGGCACCCATCGACCAGGGCGGCACGAACGTCTCGGGCGGCCAGCGCCAGCGGCTCTCCATCGCCCGGGCCATCGTGAAGGGCCCCCAGCTCTACCTCTTCGACGACTGCTTCTCGGCCCTCGACGCCGCCACGGACGCCCGCCTACGTGCCGCCCTGCGAGCCGAGGTGCGTTCTGCCACCGTGCTCATCGTCGCCCAGCGCGTGAGCACGATCATGCATGCCGACCAGATCCTCGTCCTCGACGAGGGGAGGATCGCCGGCCTCGGCACGCACCAAGAGCTCGTCTCGAGCTGCCTGGCCTACCGCGAGATCGTCGTCTCACAGCTCGGCGAGGAGGCGGCCGCATGATGGGCCGGCCCGGGGGCGGGATGCGGCCGGGCGGGTTGGGGGCGGCTCCGCCCGGTCGCAGCAAGGACCTCCACGGGACGCTGCGGCGGCTCCTCGTCCGCCTCGGACCGGAGCGGTGGCGGCTCGTGGCGGCCCTCGTGCTCGGCGTCGGCTCCGTCGCTTTCACCGTGAGCGGGCCGAGGATTCTCGGCAACGCCATGAACGTCCTCTTCGACGGCGTCGTCGGCAAGCTCCTGCCGGCCGGCCTGACGAAGGCGCAGGCGATCGCCGCCCTCCGCGCCCGTGGGCACGGCCAGATCGCCTCCATGATCTCGGCCATGTCGGTCACGCCCGGGCGGGGCGTCGACCTGAGGGAGCTCGGTGGCGTCCTCGGGCTGGCTGCCCTCGTTTACCTGCTCGGTGCCCTCTTCAGCTTCGCCCAGAACTACCTCATGGCCGGCGTCGCGCAGCGGACGATGTTCCGGCTGCGGCGCGACGTGGAGGCGAAGCTCGCCCGCCTGCCGCTGCAGTACTTCGACAGCCACCCGCACGGCGACATCCTGAGCCGCGTGACGAACGACATCGACAACCTCACGACGACGCTGCAGCAGGGCCTCAGCCAGCTGCTGACGTCGCTGCTCACGATCTGCGGCGTCCTCGGCGTCATGTTCTGGATCTCGCCGCTGCTGGCAGCCGTCTCGGCCGTCACGATCCCCCTCGCCGTCACCGTCACGCTCCTCATCGCCAAGCGATCCCAGGTGCACTTCGCGGCGCAGTGGAGGCGCACGGGATCGCTCAACGGGCTCGTCGAGGAGACGCACACCGGTCACACCCTCGTGCAGATCTTCGGGCGGCGCCGCATCGTCATCGAGGAGTTCGACGAGCAGAACCGCAAGCTGTACGAGGCGAGCTTCCGGGCGCAGTTCCTCTCGGGCATCATCCAGCCGACGATGCAGTTCATCGCCAACCTGAATTACGTCGTGATCGCCGTCCTCGGCGGCTTCCGGGTGGCCTCCGGCCTGCTCTCGCTCGGCGACGTCACGGCCTTCATCCAGTACTCACGCCAGTTCACGATGCCCATCACGCAGATCGCCAGCCAGATGAACCTGCTGCAGTCGGGACTCGCCTCCGCCGAGCGGGTCTTCGAGTTCCTCGACGCCACCGAGGAGGCGCCGGACCAGCCGGCGACGGTCCCATCCGGCCCTCTCCCCGACCGGGCGGGGCAGGTCAGCCTGCAGCACGTCAGTTTCCGCTACGAGCCCGACAAGCCACTCATCGAGGACTTCAGCCTCGAGGTCTCGCCCGGCGAGACGGTCGCCATCGTGGGCCCGACGGGAGCGGGCAAGACGACGATGGTGAACCTCCTGGTCCGTTTCTACGAGATCGACGGCGGGAGGATCCTCCTCGACGGTGTCGACTACCGGGAGCTCACGCGTGACGACGTGCGGAGCGCCTTCGGCATGGTGCTGCAGGACACCTGGCTCTTTGCCGGAACCATCCGGGACAACATCGGATACGGGCGGCCGGGTGCCACGGTCGAGGAGATCGTGGCGGCGGCGGAGGCCGCTCACGTCGACCACTTCGTGCGGACGTTCCCGGACGGCTACGCCACCGAGCTCGACGAGGACGCCTCCAACCTCTCCGCCGGGCAGAAGCAGCTCCTCACCATCGCCCGCGCCTTCCTCGCCGACCCGAGCATCCTCATCCTCGACGAGGCCACGAGCAACGTCGACACGAGGACCGAGCTGCTCGTGCAGTCGGCCATGGCCCGGCTACGGCACGGTCGCACGAGCTTCGTCATCGCCCATCGCCTCTCGACCGTCCGCGACGCCGACACCATCATCGTCATGGACGGCGGCCGCATCGTGGAGCAGGGCAGCCATGGTGCCCTCCTCGACCGCCACGGCGTCTACGAGGCGCTCTACAACAGCCAGTTCGTCGACGTGGGAGCGGCTGCCAGCTGAACCGGGAGGGGCCTTCCGACTGAGGCTTCCTCAGCTCCCGACGTGGCCTGAAGCGCCGAGGCGGAATCGTGAGCGGGGCGACGCCTGCTCAGTCCGGCGCCGGCGAGGTGTGCCGGCGAGTCCGCAGGCGAAGGGATCTCCAACTGGCGTCCGACGACCAACCCCCGTCGACGGGGAGGGCGACGCCGTTCACGAAGCCGCTCCGCCCGTCGTCGAGGAGGAAGGCCACGGCGGCGGCGACGTCCTCCGGGGCGGCGAAGCGCCCGAGGGGCACCTGCTCGGTGATGTCCTCGTCGGTGTAGTTGCCGCCGGCCTGGTCCTCGGCGTCCATCTCCGTCTTGACCCAGCCGGGGCAGACGGCGTTCACGCGCACGCCGCGGCCACCCCACTCGGCCGCCAGCGTCGAGGTGAGGCCGACGAGGCCGTGCTTGGAAGCGTTGTAGGCGACTCGGTGGGAGACGCCGCGCAGGCCGGCGATGGAGGCGACGTTCACGATGGAGCCCGATCCGGCGGCCAGCATGAGGCGACCCAGCTCCCGACAGAGGAGGAACGGGCCCGTGAGATTGACCTCGAGGACACGCCGCCACGCTTCCGGCGACGTCTCCTCCGCCGGCCCCAAGAGGGAGATGCCGGCGTTGTTGACCAGCCCGTCGAGTTGTCCGAAGCGGTCGCCCACGCTGTCGGCGACGGCGGCGGCGGCAGCCTCGTCGGAGACGTCCATGAAGGCCGTCAGCACATCGGCGCCGAGCCCGGACAGCTCGTGCGCCGTGGGCGCGAGGTCGCCGAGGTCGACGAGGCAGAGGTCATAGCCGTCGGCGGCGAGGGTTCGTGCGATGACACGGCCAAGGCCCCGTGCGGCACCCGTGACGACGGCGACCGGTCGGTCGGAGGCTCCCATCGACGTGGTCTACCGCGGGCGCCGCCGGTCGTGCCAGCGCGGAAGCCGAGATCCGCGGGCGTGCCGGCGCCGTACAACCTCCCGATGGACGACGCTCACACGACAACGGGAGGATGGAGGCTGCCCGCCCGCCTGGCCAGCGGGGCGCTGCTCGCAGCCGCCGGCGGCATCCACCTCGATCTCTACCTCACCGGCTACCGGACGATCCCCACGATCGGGCCGCTCTTCCTCCTGCAGGTCATCGCCGCCTTCGCCCTCGCCGTCGCCGTCCTGGCGCTGCGCAGCCGCCTGGTGGCCCTCGCCGGCTCCCTGTTCGCCGCCAGCACTCTCGGCGGCTACCTGCTCTCCATCTGGGTGGGCCTCTTCAACTTCAAGGAGGTCCGCACGACGGCCGGTATCGTCGCCGGCGTCATCGAGGTCGCCGCCTTCGCCGTGCTGGCGCTCCTCGCCGTCCTGCCCGACGGTGCCGGGGCGGGCGTACCGTGGCTGCGCGAGCGGGGACGCCAGGTCGGCCTCTTCGTAGCGGCCGCCACCGTGGCCGCCGCCGGTCTCCTCGGCGGAGCCGTTGCCTCTGCCACCGGGCAGGCGGTTTCCACGGGCGGGAGCGGCGTACTGCGAACCGAGCACGTGGGCGGGACGACGGTGCTGACGAACGGGAAGGGTTTCACGCTGTACTGGTTCGCTCCTGACAGCTCGACGAGCTCCCGCTGCTACGGCAGCTGCACGGCCTACTGGCCGGTTGTGGCGGGACCTGCCACGGGGGGGCCGGGCGTCACGGGCACGCTTGGCACAATCCGGCGGACCGACGGGACCACGCAGGCGACCTACGACGGCCACCCGCTCTACACCTACGTGGGGGACTCGGCGCCCGGGCAGGCGAACGGCAACAACATCAACCTGAATGGCGGGCTCTGGCACGAGGTCACCGTCTCGGGCTGAGGCGGTGCCGTCGGCTTGCCGACTGATTCGTGTCGGTGGGTCGCCGGCCGGGCCGGACGATGCATTCGTGTAGGGGGTTAGACCTCGTTTTGGTGTCTAACCCCCGACACGAATCGCCCCGAAACCCCCCCTCACCTCGCCCGAGCGAGCTCCACGAAGCGGGCTGCCGCCGGCGTGAGCGGCCCGGCCCGGTGCACGAGGGCGACGGCGCGGGACACCCCCGGGCTCGGCTCGAGGACGACGCAGTCGAGTGCGCGGGCCAACTCCGCCATGGGGCGGGGGAGGAGGCCGGCGCCCGAGCCGGAGGCGATGAGGGGCAGGAGGGCTTCGCGCTGGGCCGCCTCGACGACGACGCGGCCGCTGGTTCCCACGGAGCGCAGGGCGTCGTCGAGCATCGCCCGTGTGGAGCTCCCGACGGGGGCGGCGACGAGCGGCATCCCGGCGAGCTGGCGGAGGCGGTACGGGCTCTGTGCCGGCGTGCCTGGCGGCAGCACGACGAGGAAGTCCTGCGGCCCGAGGGGCACGGTCTCGAGATCGTCGACGGCGACGTGCTCCACGAGACCGACCTCGGAGCGGCCGGAGCGAACGAACTCGAGGAGCTCCGCCGTGTCCTCGGGGTCGGAGAGGACGATCGAGACGTCGGGGTGGGCGGTTCGGAACGCCCCCACGAGGGGGGCGAGCGGAGCGGCCGTCAGCGTGGGGAGGCAGGCGAGATCGAGGCGCCCGCGTCCGAGCCCGGCCACCTCCTCCACGGCCTGGCGGCCGTTCTCGAGGTCGCGGCGTACTTGTCGGGCGGCCAGCACGAGCGCCTCGCCGGCCGGCGTGAGCCGTACGGAGCGGCCCAGGCGGTGAAAGATCACGGCGCCGAGGTCGTCTTCCAGCTCGCGCACCGCCTGTGAGACCGACGGCTGGGCGATGCCGAGGGAGTCGGCGGCGAGCGTGAAGCCACCCTCCTCGACGACGGCGAGGAAGATGGCGAGGCGTCGGGTATCCATAGCCGTGTACCTATGCATCACCTGATTCTTACCTTTTTGCCGTGCGGCGCGGGAACGGGCACCCTGGAGGAGTGCACAGAACCGGAGGAGCCGCCGCCACCTCGGGCGCTGCAGTGGCGAGCCGGTGACGACACAGTCGGCACGTCGTCGCCACGACTGGGGGTCGGCCTCGGGACAGATTCGGCGGCCCTGGCTCGCCATCGGTTCGATGGTCGTCCTCCTCGCCGTCGTCGGCGTGTCCCTCGTCGTCCAGTTCGCCCCGTTCCGAGGGTCGAAGGCGGCCTCGGAGAAGGACGTCGCCACGCTGCCCCCGCTGCGCGTGCTCGGGATCACCCCGGCGGCGGGATCGCAGGACGTGCCGTTCGGTGCCGACATCACGATCCGCTTCTCGCGGGCACCGTCCGCCGGCACTCCGCTGCCGAGCATCCGGCCGAGCGTCGAGGGCAGCTGGTCACACCCGATCTCCTCGGAGCTCGTCTTCCGTCCCGCCGGCTCCTACGTGCCGGACACGCCCTACCGGCTGACGATCCCGCTCGAGAGCCACGCCCAGCTCGTGGACTCGAAGAGCGACAGCGGAGCGAGCGGCACCACGGCGGAGGCCCTCGAAACGGGCTTCACGGTACGCCCCGCCTCCACGTTGCGCCTGCAGCAGCTGCTCGCCGAGCTGGGCTACCTGCCCGTCTCCTTCCAACCCCTCGGGCTCGACTCGCAAGCGTCCGGATCCGCCCTCGCCACCGAGCCGGAATCGTCCGCACTCGTATCGCCGGCGCCCCAGCGGGGCAGTTTCACGTGGACCTACGCCGGCACGCCACCCGAGCTGCAGTCGCTGTGGGCTCCGGGCAACTGGACGGTCGTCACGCAGGGCGCCGTCATGGCCTTCGAGTCCCAGCACGGGCTCGCGGTGGACGGCATCCCCGGGCCGGAGGTCTGGCACAACCTCCTCGAGGCCGTGGCCCGGCGAGACGTGGCCGCCGCTCCCTACAACTTCCTGCTCGTCACCGAGCGCCTGCCCGAGACGCTCGAGGTGTGGAGCGGCGGCCGCATCGTGCTCAGCACGATCGCCAACACAGGGGCGCCCGGAGAGGCCACCCCCCTCGGCGCCTGGACGGTCTTCCTCCGTCTCCGTTCCGCCACGATGAAGGGCACCAACCTGAACGGCACGCACTACGTGGACAAGGGTGTTCCCGACGTGGCCTACTTCCACGGGTCCGACGCCGTGCACGGCTTCCAGCGGGCCGCCTACGGCTTCCCGCAGAGCAACGGGTGCGTGGAGGTGCCCCTCGACGTAGCGCCGACCATCTACTCGCTCGACTCCCTCGGCACCGTCGTCGTCGTCACCGACGTCAGCCTCGCAATGGGCACGTGATGACGCCCCCCGGGCACTGTCGGCACAGCGCCCTCTCCGGCCAGCAGGCCCGGCCGGCGCCGTGACGGTGAGAGCGCACCGGTGAAGGACAAGCGGGCGAGCGAGCGCGCCCGGGTCCCCCCGCCGGTGCTCCGCAAGCGGATCCCGTCGGGGCGTGGTGCAACGGAGCAGCCGAACGTCACGGGCGACGGCGATGCCGGGCTCACGCTGAAGTTCTGGATCCTCGTCGTCGCCACGGGCGTCGCCACCGGTCTCTTCGGCGACCTCCTCATGTACGTTCTCTTCGGTGTGCAGCACATCACCTTCCGCTACCACTCCGGAATGCTGCAGACGGCCGTCGAGCACTCGTCCGATCTCCGCCGGGTGGTCGCCCTCCTCATCGCCGGCGCCTTCGGCGGCGTCGCCTGGTACCTGCTGCGCCGCTTCACGAGCCACGAGAGCACGGAGATGGACGACCAGATCTGGACAGGCGAAGGAAAGCTGTCGTTCCGGAGGAGCTTCGGGACCTCGCTCATCTCCGAGGTCGTCATCGGCATGGGAGCCTCCATCGGGAGGGAAGCGGCCCCCAAGCTGATGGGCGGCGTCTCCGGCAGTGTCCTTGCCGTCTGGGCCGGGCTCACGCCCGGGCAGCGCCGCCTGCTCGTCGCCTGCGGCGGTGGCGCCGGCCTGGCGGCCGTCTACAACGTCCCGTTGGGCGGGGCGCTCTTCACCGCCGAGGTCCTCTGCGGCTCGCTCACCGTGCCGGTCGTGCTACCGGCCCTCGCCTGCTCGTTCGTCGCCACGGCGATGGCCTGGATCTACCTGCCGGACCACGCGACGTACGTGGACATCCCGTCCTACCGCTTCACGATGACGATCCTCGTGTGCGCCGCCGTACTCGGCCCCGTCATCGGCTTGATTGCCTCTGGCTACGTACGGCTCATCGGGTGGATCTCACATCACCGTGTGACGGGGCGAGCGGCCATCGGCGCGCCGATCCTCGCCTTTGGCGCTCTCGGCCTCATCGGCATCGAGTACCCGCAGCTGTTCGGCAACGGCAAGGACATGGCACACTCCGCCTTCCTCGGCGAGGGCGGGCTCGCTCTGCTGGTCGCCCTCTTCGTTCTGAAGCCGCTCGTGACGTCGCTCTGCCTCGGCAGCGGGGCCCAGGGCGGCCTCTTGACGCCCACGCTCAGCACGGGAGCCGTCCTGGGCGGCGCCGTCGGCATCCTTTGGACACACCTCTGGCCCGGTTCACCGGTCGGCGCCTACGCCATGGTGGGGGCGGCAGCGATGATGGGCTCCTCCATGCAGGCACCGCTCACGGCGCTCGCACTCGTGCTCGAGCTTACCCACAGCGGCTTCTCGCTGGTGGTCCCCATGATCGCCGCCACGGTCGGCGCCACCGCCGTCACGCGCTACATCGACGGCTACTCGATCTACTCGGCCCGCCTGAGCGCCCGCTGAGGCGCCCGAGGCTTCAGGTCTTCACCGTCTTCAACGTGGCGCTGTTGGAGTAGCCGTAGAGGTACTCGCCGGGCTTGTAAGCGACGACGGCTCGGTAGGTGTCCGCTTTGCCCGGCACGATGAACGAGAAGGTGCCGGCAGCCGACTCGTGCGTCGTCGTCACCGTGAACCACTTCTTGCTGGAGAGGCGCTCGAGCGTCACGAGCTGACCTGCCAGCTTCGGGGAGACCGTGCCGTTGACCTTCGTCGACGTCCCGACCTTGACGGTCGAGTGTTGGAGGGAGATGTGGACGCTCTGGCCGAGGAGGATCGGCTGAGCGAGTGACGGCCCGTCCGTCGAGCACTCGAAGACGAGGCCCCAGCCCTGCGGGGCCAGCACGGGGGCGAGATCGTCAGACGTGATGGCGGTGTTGTAGACGGTGAGCGGTGACCACGTCACGCCGTTGCGAGTCGTCTCCGAGTAGATGTCGTAGCCGTTGCGGCGGTTGAGGAAGAAGACGTGCACGACGCCTCCCGCCTGCTGGATCGACCAGTAGCCGTCGTCACCGTTCTTCGGCTCGGGCACCTTGTGCGCCGACCCGAACGTCGTGCCGTTCCAGAAGTACAACCGCTCGGTCCCGCCGGTAAGGGAGCCATTGCCGTCGGTCAAGAGGGCATCGCCGGACATGCCGAGGAGATCTTCTTTGTGAATGACCATGGGATGGCTGTACGACGACTTCTCGTTGAAGTTGCTGCCGAAGGTTGCCCACTCGACGTCGGTGTTGCCGTTCGTGTCGTCGTTCGCCACCAGGAGCTTGTTGTGATAGGTGGTGAGGGCGGAGTTGTACACCTTGCCACCGGTGGGCGACGCCCCCGTCATGACCTCGCTGGCCGGGTTGGGCGGGAAGGCCTGCACCTCGAACCCGGAATCCCCGTTGCCGACGACGAGCTGGCCGTCGGCGTAGGTGGCCGACGCGATGCCGTTGATGTTGCCGGCGAGAAAGCCTTTCCCGAAGGACCGCCCGTCGTTCGTGCTGTTGAAGACGACGGCTCCGAACAAGTCCTCGTCGACGACGGAGACATCGGTCTTCCCCTCCGCGAGCACCTCGGCGATGCCGTAGAACTGGGCTCCGCCCGAAGGCACGTGCAGCGAACTCGTGGTGGCGCACTTGCGGTTACCAGGATGGAGCATGCAGACGTTGATGAGCGCCGGGTTTGGCGCCCCGGCGGCGAGCACGAGCGTGCCGTCCGGGAGGACGGCTCCGGAGCCGGTTCCCGAGCCCGAGCCCAACGCCACCTTGAAGAGTGAGAGCTCCGGCTGCGGGTCACCACCGCCGTCAATGTGACCGCCCTGACAGCCATGGCTCCGGCTCGCCGGAACCGGCCGCCATCACCGAGCCTCTCCATCTGCCCCCGGGACCGCCGCGCGCTCATCGATGACATGTCGCCCCACCCTCCCTGGTCAGGTTCACCCTCCGACCGGCGCACCCGTCAGGGTGCGTGCCTCCCTCAGGACGTGACGATAGACGACAGTCGGGCAGTCGCCGGAACGCCCGCCCACCGCGCGCCCTGCGCCGCCGGCTTGTCACATCTGCGGGTCCCTGGGGGTCAATCTCCCGATCGGCGTCATGGAAGGACGACGCCGCCTGACGCCGCGCCGCCGAGCCCTCGCAGGGCAGTGGTGGCAGCCGGCCGCAGGTTTTCCTTGACTGGCTTCCGGCACTTGAGAGACTCGGCGCCGGCGAGGGGCAGACGCCAACGCAGTACGAGAAGTGAGCGGCGTATGGGGGACATGGAGCGACCGGGGACTGCCCCCGGCACGAGATCGACCGGCGGACGGCTCTCAAGCTCATCGGCGGCGCGACGGCAGGCGCCGCCGTCGCACGGCGCCTGGCGCTCCCGGCGCCGGCACCCAGCTCGCGCTACGCCCTCGTCGCCGACCGGACGCTGCACCAGCCCCTGCTCGAGAGCCTGCGCTCCCTCGTCGCCGGAGCATCCTCCCCGAGCCTCGTCTTCCAGGCCATCCGCACGGAGGACATGCTCTACCTGGGTTTCGAGTTCTACAACGCCAAGGCGACCGTGACCGGCGGCCAGACACACATCGTCGCCACGAACCCGAAGCTGCCGATCTCCATGGTCGTGGTCTTCCCGTCCCAGCACTTCGGTGAGCAGTCGGTCGAGTACACCGCCGGCATGACGACGTGGCCGACACCGCCGCGGCACGCCGCCCTCGCCGGCTTCAGCTGGCTCGCCTTCGAGGCGCCGCCCACGGCCTCGATCCCCTACACGATCGAGGGACTCTTGTCGTGGGCGTCGATGAAGCCGCAACTCGTTCCCGTCGTGACGGATCCCGCGGCGGGATCGCCGGCGGCGCCCGACCCGCTCCACACGGCCCTCGAGGTGCCGTGGTCGCTCTGGCTCTCGCCGCTCCCGAACGGGACCTGGCACCATGCCACGGCACCGGTCACCTCGTTCGGCCGGAGCGAGCTGTGGCACACACGCCTCGGGGTGAAGGCGCTCGAACCTCCCCTCGTCACGCCTTACGTCAAGGCGTTCTGGTCGAGGACATACGGCAGCGGCATCTTCTCGACCCCTCCTCCCGACCCCTGGTTCATGTCCCTCGACCCGACGACGCGCAACGACATCGTCCTCCTCACGACGACGACCGCCGCCGGCGGAGGCCCCGCCGCCGTCAACCTCTTCGCCCTCTCGGCCCTCGGCGCCTCCATCAACGTGCAGGGGAGCTGGACGCCAGGCGGCAACACGCCCGTTTCGCTCACGCAGTGGACGCACCGCACCTCGGTCGGGCGCGACAGCTACGTGAGGGTGGCCTTCCTCGGCTTCCTCTTCCCCTTCGGCCACCGTGCCGTCCGGATCGAGATCACCGAGCGGGAGTTCCAGGTCGACGGGAACCGTGTCGTCGTCGCCTACCTCGCGAAGGAGTACATCGTCGTTACCGAACCGGTCGTCACCTATACGGGCGACCCGGACGAGCCCTTCGGCGGTCGCGGCAACCCGATCCGCCGCGTCGAGGTGAAGACGATCACGACGCCTCCCATCGACTTCGACACGAGCACCGACTCGGGCATCGAGGTGGAAGGCCTCGCATCGGACACCGTCTATGTCCTCTGGGTGCGAAGCGGCGGAAAGGACATCCCGTACTCGTTCGTGGCGACCGACATCGAGGGCCGCACGATCGACTTCACGGCGAGCGTCATCTGGCTCGACGAGACGTACGCCAGTTCCGTCAATCTCCCTGCCGTCATCTCCGGGTACGAAGCCGGAGGAGCCGTACGGACTTCGCCGTCGTTCGGCGGGAATCCCTTCGCCTTCGCCGACACGACCGGGGCCGCCCCGGGTTCCACCGTTCAGCACGTGGAGAACTACACCCTCACGGCGCAGTACGCCTCCAACGGCCGCTGCAACTTCTACCCGCTCCTCGACAGTGCCGCCGTCCACCTGCCGGGAGCGGAGCAGCTCGTCGGCGCCAGCTCGCATCCCCTGCCGGCACCGACCGTCGCCATCTCCGAGAACTACCGCGACAGCGGCTTTCAGTCCGGCGTGACGGAGATCTACCTCGCCGTGCAGAAGAACGGGCCGGGACTGAGCTTCCCCGTGAGCCTCGTCGGTGGCATGGCCGCCCCGAACCTCGATGTGAGCGGCATCGCCCGCGACCTCGGCACCGTCGCCGGCGACCTCTCCGACCTCCTCGCCGGCAAGTTCGACCCCTCCAAGTACTTCTCGATGGTCTCGGGTGCCGTCGGCAACCTGCTCGGTGCCATCAAGGTCGCCGACATCATCCAGTCGGTCCCTCCGCCGCCCGGGCCGCGCCTCTCCGGCACGCCCGCCGCCAACGGCCAGGCGCCCCAGATCTCGAGCAACTTCGTCTACCCGGGCAACGACCACACGAAGCCGCCGACAGCCCTCGACACGACGCTCACCTGGAACCCGCAGGTGATCGAGGACCCCACGCACTTCTTCCAGCCCTCGAGCGACGCCAACCTCCTCATCACGGCGCAGATCTACGCCCCCATCGCCAATCCGTCGCAGACGACGTACACGGTCCACGGCGAGCTCACGAACTTCGAGCTCGTGCTCTTCGGCGACAACGGCTACATCGGCATCACCTTCACGTCGTTCACCTTCGACTCGAAGACGGGCGCCAAGACCTCGATCCAGCCGAACATCGACTCGATCACCTTCCTCGGCCCGCTCACGTTCATCCAGGACCTCGAGCAGCTCCTCAGCTCGCTCGGAGGGCCGACCATCGACGTCACGGCCGAGGGCATCGACGCCAGCTACACCCTGGCGCTGCCGGACATCTCGGTCGGCATCTTCTCCCTCTCGAACCTCTCGATCTCCGGCGGCGTCAACATCCCCTTCGATGGGACGCCCGTGCGGGTGCGGTTCGCCCTCTGCTCGCAGGACAACCCCTTCCTGCTGACGATCTACGTCGTCGTCGCCCACGCAGCCGGTCTATCTGCCCGAGACGCTCACGCGCTGGGGCGGCTGGAGCCTCATCGCCTCCAGGCCTGGCAAGCACCTCTCCGACAAGTCGTCGGACGGCATCGAGGACGAGACGGGCAACCCTCCGCCCGACGACGCGGACTTCCAGGTCCAGATCGCCTACGCGGCGACCCCCGGAACCTTGCCGACCCTCCGCTTCGGGCACGTCTACCGTTTCAAGGCCCGCGTCGTCGACCTCGCCGGCAACAGCGTGCCCTTCGACAAGCACGGCACGTTCTCCTGGACGACGGTGGACGCCGTCTACGGGCGCCTCGAGCCGCTCGCCTCCCCGGTCGTCGTGCCCTGTGCTCCCCGCACCCCCGGCGAGAGCCTGGAAACGCTCGTCATCCGCTCCAACTACGACATCCCCGACTCGAGCCCCCTCATCGTCGCCTGCGAGCGCCACCTGGCGCCGCCGGGCACCTCCGAGGAGATGATCGAGACGCACGGCCTCCTCGACGACTCGAGCGGAGTGCCCACGAAGAGCGCCTACGCCATGATGGCGGCCCGGGACGGCCTCACGTACAAGTCGGCCTCCGTCCTGTCCGAGTTCGGGGGCAAGGTGGACGACCAGCCGCTCAACGCCGGCAACGAGTGGATCTACTACCCAGCGGTCGCTTCGCCATCGAGCTCACGGCCGGCCTTCGGCGTTCCCTACCTCCCCGACGTCCTCGGCTGTGGCGTCTCGCTCTTCGGCCTCCCCGGCGCCGGCCTGGACCGCGTTGTGGTGCCGCTCGACGACGTCGGGCACTGGCCCGACCGTCGCGCCGTCCGGCTCGTCGTGCGCGCCGGCGCCGGAGCCCCCACGCTGCCGGCGGCGACCGAGCCCGACGGGGAGGTCACCGTCCTCGCGCCGAAGGCCTCCATCTCGACGGTGCGCCTCAGCTCGTACTTCAAGCCGGCGCAGCTCGACTCGCTCAGGCTGTGGCAGTGGCTCTTGCAGGCCGGGCTCGCCACGGAGGAGCTCGAGAAGCTCATCCTGCACGGCGGTCACTACATGTGCACGCCCTATCGCGACGTCACGATCGTGCACGCCGTCCGGCAACCGCTCACGGCCCCGTGGGTGCACCTGCTCGCCCCCTACCGCCTGGCCGGTACCACCTACAGCTACCTGAACGGCGACGTGCGGGCCGATCCCCCCAGCACGCAACGGGTCGACGTGCTCTCCTTCTACGCCGACCCGTACGACGACGGGGTCAGTGCCGACGGGTACGTCTGGCTCGACAACACCGCCCGTGTCGCCGAGCTGCCGCTCGGGACGCGATCGAGCGGCATCATCGCGATCAAGAACGTGCGTGAGGACTTCGGCGACACGAAGCACCACGACGTCTACTACAACCTCCTCTCCACCACTCGCTTCCTCGAGTACTTCACCGAGACGAAATACCCGAAGCTGCCCGGCACGACGGCCGTCGTCCTCTCCCACGCCGGTTTCGCCCCCCCCACGGTCGTCGTGAAGGGCACGGGCCACATGTCCTCCGTCATCTATGTCGAGGGAGTCGACTACGTCGCAGACGACGTCAAGGGGACGATCGCCCGCCGCACCGGCGGCTCCATCGCCGACGCCGCCCGCGTGGAGGTGCAGTTCGTCGCCCCGCCCGTCACCCGATCGAGCCTCGAGCCGTCTGCCCACCCGCCGACGAAGCTCGGCTACTACGTGAACATCCCGAGCTCGGCGCGACCGCCGGCACCCCCGGTCAGGTACGCCGTACCGGCCTTCCTCTGGGACAAGAAGTCCACCCACAGCGCCTCGTACTCCTACCGCTTCGGCAACATCCTGCGCGTCTACATCTCCCGGCCGTGGTTCGCCACGGGGCCCGACGAGCTGCTCGGCGTCGTCGTCGGCGCACCGCCGATCGGCACGCTGCTCCCGAGCAACCTCACCCCCTTCGTGACGGGTTACGGGCAGGACCCCGTCTACAGCACCAACTCGGTGAAGACCTTTCCTGCGGTGAGCGACTTCCCGCTCGCCGTCCACACCGGCAAGGCCCTCCGCCTCGAGGAGCAGACGGGGTCCGTGCCGATGGTGGACGTGGCGGGGCACGCCGTCGGCTTCGACAAGGAGCGGCGGCTGTGGTTCTCGGACATCGCCATCAACCTCGGGCAGTCGTACTTCCCCTTCGTGAAGCTGGCGCTCGTCCGCTACCAGCCGAGCTCGCTGCAGGGCCTCGAGCTTTCCCGCGTCGTGCAGCTGGACTTCACGCAGGTGGCCCCGGACCGGGCCGTCGTGCTGCAGTACCCGACGGCGACGACGGTCAAGGTCACCGTCGTTGGCCCGGGCTACCTCGGCACGACGGACCCCGGCTACACGGACGCCGTGCGCGCCTACGTGCAGGAGTCGCGGGTGGCGACGTCGGATCCCGACCTCAAGTGGGTCATCGTGGCCCCAGTGGACGGCGTGCTCCTCAGCGTGACGTCCCAGACCCCGTCGGAGACCGCGTGGGAAGGCACCGTGAAGCTCCCGAGCGCCCGCGGGACGCGACCGTTCCGGGTTCTCGTGGCCGAGTTCGAGCAGCACAAGGTCGTCGAGGCGGGGAACCTCGAGTCCCGCGTCACCTACTTGGACGCCGTCGAGATCTAGATCGTGCCGTGACCGGGCGAGCCCGGCGACAGGTGTTCCGCCAAGCGGCCGAGTGCTCGTCGTAGCCGGCTGGTTCGGTCCTCGTCGCCGAAATTCGACGAGCCCAAGGCCCACGAGGTCAAGGCGTCGAGAATCACCTCGCTGACGCGGACGCCTCCCCATGCGATGGGTGCCGTTGCGGGGCGAGCGCCACGAGGCGGGTCGGCGGGTGCCCTGGTGTGTGTCCGACAAATGTGTCAAAGTTGTTACGAATGTGACAAACTCGTTACGGCCATCGATGGGGGGAACTCAGCGGCGGACGTACGACACACCGTCGGAGAGTCGCCCGGCAAGGCGGTCGGCTCCAGGAACCAGAGGGGGATCCATGCGACTCAGGCGCAGAGTGGCCGTCATCGTCTCGATGCTGGCAGCCGTGACGCTCGTAGCGGCAGCCTGCGGCAACGGCAACAGCGGCGGTGGCGGCAACAACGCCACCTCGACGACGCAGGGAGGAGCGGCCGCCATCGGCGAGCACGACATCCTGCCCGCCGTCACGACCTCGAAGCCGGTCTACGGCGGCACGCTCAAGATCGTCGGCATGGGCGACGTCGACCACCTCGACACCTGCTGTGCCTACTACACGACCACCTACGAGCTGCTGCGGGCCGTGAGCCGCCAGCTTGTCTCCTACGCCTCCTCGCCCTCGGCCCCCGCCCCCACGAAGGTCGTGTCCGACATGGCGACCTGGACCGTGAGCGCGAGCGGCCTCGTCTACACCTTCCACATCAAGGCCGGCGTCGACTGGGACACCACCTCCGGCCCGCTGCCGGTCACCTCCGAGGACGAGGTGCTCGGCATCAAGCGGCTCTGCAACCCGGTCGTAGGCGCCCCTCCGATCACCTACTGGGAGGACAACATCGCCGGCATGATGTCGTACTGCGCCGGCTTCCAGAAGCTGAAGCTTCCGACGAGCCCGGCGGCCGAGATCGCCGCCCTGAAGAGCTACATCCTCAACCACGACATCAGCGGGCTCGCGACGCCGAACTCCTCGACGATCGCCATCACGCTCCTGCACCCCTCGAGCAGCTTCATCAACATCATGGCGCTCCCGATGAGCTCGCCCGTACCGCCGTCGATCCTCAACTACATCCCCGCCTCGGTGCAGGAGGAGGAGCACTTCGTCTCCGACGGTCCCTACACGATCACCCACTACACGCCAAACGTCGGCTACACCCTCGTGAGGAACCCCTACTGGAAGCAGAGCACCGACTCGCTGCGCCACCAGTACGTCAACGGGATCAGCATCACCGAGGGTGAGAACCCGACGACCATCCAGGAGCAGCTGCAGACCGGCGATGCCGACCTCGAGTGGGACACGACGGTGCCGGCGGCCGAGGTGCAGTCGCTCAGCAGCTCACCGCAGTTCGTGGCCGGCTACGTGGGCGGCATCACCTACCTCGTGTTCAACATGGACTCGACGACCGACGGCGGCGCGTTGAAGAAGGTGGGCGTGCGCAAGGCGCTGCAGTACTGCGTCAACAAGCGCCACATCATCCAGGAGAGCGGCGGCCCGATCATCAACGTCGCCTCCAACCAGATCCTGCCGCCCCAGATCACCGGCTACAAGACGATCGACCCCTACGCGACGCCGAACGACGAGGGCGACCCCTCCAAGTGCAAGTCCATGCTGGCCGCCGCCGGCTACCCGCACGGGCTCACACTCACGCTGCTGTACGCCAACAACCCGCCGATGCCCGCCCAGGCGGCCGCCCTGCAGTCGGACTTCGCAGCTGGGAGCGTCACGATCCATTTGAACGAGCAGCCCTCCCAGGGCGAGTACTTCGACTACCTGGAGACGCCCGCCAACAAGGCCCACTGGGACCTCGCCATCGGCCTGTGGAACCCGGACTGGGACGGCAACGGCGCCCAGTCCTTCTTCAGCCCCCTCTTCGACGGCAGCCTCTACGGACCGGGCTCGACGGACTACGGCGACTACAACGACCCGACCGTCAACGCCGACATCGCAACGGCCCTCAAGGCACCGACGGCGGCGGCCGCCGCCGCCGACTGGCAGGCGCTCGACAACTACATCACGACGACGAACCCGGGCTGGGTGCCCCTCATCTACCTGGCGCTGCCCCAGTTCATCGGCAAGGACGTCGACAACGCCATCTACAGCGGCTTTCTCGGCTATGTGGACATCACGAACGTCTGGCTGAAGAACGGGTGACGGGCAGGTCCGACGTCACCCCGGGATGAACGACAACGCCAACCCGGCCCTGCCCCGCACCGCTCGCATTCCGGTGCGAGCGGTGCGGGACCTCGCGAAAGGAGAGCGTGACGTGGCCTTGCTCGACGTGAGGGATCTGCGGGTGTCCTTCGCGACCGACGACGGCGTCGTCGAGGCCGTACAAGGGCTCTCCTTCTCCGTCGAGAAGGGCCAGACGCTCGGCATCGTGGGCGAGTCCGGCTCGGGCAAGTCGGTCGCCACGCAGGCGATCATGGGACTGAGCCCGGCGGCCCGCGTCTCGGGCGAGGCCCAGTTCGAGGGGGTCGACCTCCTGGAGCTGCGCGAGGACGAGATGCGGGCCATTCGGGGCGCCCGCATCTCCATGATCTTCCAGGATCCCCTCACGAGCCTGCACCCTCTGTTCCGGGTCGGCCGGCAGATCGCCGAGGCGATCGAGGCCCACGAGAAGGTCAAGCGTGAAGAGGCCGACGAGCGCGCCGTCGAGCTCCTCGAGATGGTTGGCATCCCACATCCGGACCGGCGCGCCCGCGACTACCCGCACCAGTTCTCGGGCGGCATGCGCCAGCGGGCCATGATCGCCATGGCCCTCGCCCTCTCGCCCTCGCTCATCATCGCCGACGAGCCCACGACCGCCCTCGACGTCACCGTGCAGGCGCAGATCCTGGAGCTCCTCGCCGAGCTGCAGGCACAGCTCGGCACGGCCATCATCCTCATCACCCACGACCTCGGCGTCGTCGCCGACTTCGTGAAGGACGTCGTCGTCATGTACGCCGGAAGGGCCATGGAGCGCGCCGACGTGCGGGCCACCTTCACCGAGCCCCATCACCCCTACACCCAAGGGCTGCTCGAGTCGATCCCCATCTACGCCTCGCGGGCCGAGCGGCTCCATCCCATCAAGGGCAACCCGCCGTCTGCCCTGCGGCCCGCCACACGGTGCCCGTTCGTGCCCCGCTGCCCGCAGGCGCGGGCCGAGTGCCAGCTGGGGCCCCCACCCCTCAAGCCGGTCGGCCGCTCCCCGGGCCACCTCTCCGCCTGCGTGTTGCCACCCGACCGGGTCGGCATGCCGGTGAGCCTCTCTATCCGGCAGGCGGCACCGCCGTCGCTCACGCCGGCCGCCGGGGCGGGCGACGTCCTCCTCGACCTCGAGGACGTCGTGAAGCACTTCCCGCTGAAGGGGGGCGCCTTCTCGCGGCGGACCGGACTCGCCGTGAAGGCCGTCGACGGCGTCAGCCTGCAGGTCTACAAAGGCGAAACCCTCGGCCTCGTCGGCGAGAGCGGGTGCGGCAAGTCGACCCTGGCGCGCCTCATGACGGCGTTGCTCCCCGTCACCTCGGGCCGCATCCGCTTCCTCGACCACGACCTCACGGAGCTCAGCCGCCGGGATCTGCGGCCGCTGCGCCGCCAGGTGCAGATGGTCTTCCAGGATCCCTACGGCGCCCTCAATCCGCGGCGCCGCGTCGGCTCCATCCTCGGGGATCCCTTCGCCGTGCACGGCGACGTCTCGGGGGAGGAGCGCAAGCACAAGGTGCAGGACCTCATGAAGGTCGTCGGGCTGAGCCCGGAGCACTTCAACCGCTTCCCGGCCGAGTTCTCCGGCGGCCAGCGCCAGCGCATCGGCATCGCCCGCGCCCTCGCCCTCAACCCCGAGCTCATCGTGTGCGACGAGCCCGTCTCGGCCCTCGACGTCTCCATCCAGGCCCAGATCGTCAACCTGCTGGAGGACCTGCAGGAGGAGTTCCGGCTCACCTACGTCTTCATCGCCCACGACCTCTCCGTCGTCCGCCACGTGAGCGACCGCGTGGCAGTCATGTACCTCGGGCGCATCGCCGAGATCGGGCCGGTGAACGAGATCTACGTCCGCGCCCGCCACCCCTACACGGCTTCGCTCCTCTCGGCCGTTCCCCTGCCCGAGGTGGGCATCACGGGGGAGCGTCGCGAGCGCGTGCTCCTCTCGGGCGGCGTGCCCTCGCCCGTGCGACCGCCCTCCGGGTGCCGTTTCCACCCTCGTTGCCCGAAAGCCCAGGAGATCTGCACGCAGGAGGAACCCATGCTCCGTCACATCGAAGGGGACCCTGTGGGCTGTCTCGTCGCCTGCCACCTCCCCGTGGAGGCGGGCGAGGCGCTGGCGCAGGCCGCCTGGGAGGACGCCGAGAACGAGGGTGAGACGGCATCGCTGGGGGCGTCGTCGTGATCGCCAACCCCCGCGAGCTCGTCGGCTACCTCGAGGTGGACTTCGAGCCAGAGGACGACGAGCTGGTCGTCGAGGGGCAGACGCCGATGCGCCTCGCCTGGCGGCGACTGCGCCGGGACAGGGTGGCCATGATCGCCCTCGCCTTCGTGGTCTTCATCGGGCTCGTCGGCATCTTCGCCCCCCTCCTCACGGCGCTCATCGGCCATGGCCCCAACACGCAGTACCCGAACACGGGGCTCTCCATCTACGGCCACCCCGTCGGGCCGTCGAAGATGTTCCTCTTCGGCACCGACGACCTCGGGCGTGACGTCCTCTCCCGCCTCATCTACGGCACCCGAGTCTCGCTCGAGGTCGGAGTCGGCGGAACGGCCATGGCCCTCGTGGTCGGCGTCAGCCTCGGGCTCGTCTCGGGCTATCTCGGCGGCGTGCTCGACGCCATCATCTCGAGGCTCATCGACATCCTCCTCGCCTTCCCCGTCCTCCTGTTCGCCCTCGCCCTCGTCGCCAAGTTCGGGCCGAGCCTCTCGCTCATCGTGCTCGTCGTGGCCTTCTTCTCCTGGGCGCCCATCGCCCGCCTCGTGCGCGGCCAGGTCATCACGCTGCGGGAGCGGGAGTTCGTGGAGGCGGCGCGGGCGGTGGGGGGGAGCGACTTCCGCATCATGATGATCGAGATCGCCCCCAACCTCTTGGCGATCGCCGTCGTCTATGCCACGCTGCTCATCCCCGTGAACATCATCCTCGAGGCGACGCTCTCCTATCTCGGGCTCGGTATCCAGCAGCCGACGGCCTCCTGGGGCAACATGATCTCCGAGGCGCAGAACGGCGATCTCTACACGATCGCCTGGTGGGTGCTCGTCTTCCCGTGCGTCGCCCTCCTCCTCACCACGCTCGCCTTCAACCTCCTCGGCGACGGCCTGCGGGACGCCCTCGACCCGAGACAGGGCCGCTCCAACATCGTGGAGAGGGTGCGACGGTGATCCGCGGATTCCTCCTGCGGCGGCTCGCCTATCTCGTCGTCGTCATCCTGCTCATCACGCTGCTCGCCTATTTCATCTTCTTCGCCGGCAACGCCGGAGACCTGGCGGCACGCTTCGCCGGACACGCTGCCTCGCCGCAGGCGATCGCCGACGCCGAGGTGCGGCTCGGCCTCAACCATGGGTTCTGGTACCAGTACTGGCACTACCTCGTCGGCCTCGTGCACGGGAGCTTCGGCCTCGACTTCCAGAACCAGGAGCCGGTCATCTCCGAGATCGCCCGGGCACTGCCGATCACCGCCTCCCTCGTCGTGGGCTCCGTCGTCATCTGGCTCCTCATCGGGATCCCCATCGGCATCATGTCGGCCGTGCATCCCCGCACGCTGCGCGACCGTGCCGGCACCATCTTCGCCCTCACGTTCCTCTCGTTCCCGACCTTCGTGCTCGGTGTCCTCCTCCTCCTCGTCGTGTACTTCTACCTGACGGAGGCCGGAATCCATTGGTTCCCGTCGTCGGGCTACGTCGGCATCACACAGAGCCCGGTGCAGTGGGCCGTCCACCTCATCCTGCCCTGGTGCACGCTGGCGCTCGTCCAGGCGGCCGTCTACACGAGGCTCATCCGCTCGTCCCTCCTGGACACGCTCGGTGAGGACTTCATCCGAACGGCCCGCGCCAAGGGGCTCTCCCGCCGCCTCGTCATCTACAAGCACGGCCTCCGGGCCGCCCTCACGCCGGTCACGACGCAACTCGGCATCGATGTGGGCACGCTGCTCGCCGGCGCCATCGTGACCGAGCACGTCTTCGGCCTCACGGGTCTCGGCTACCTCTCCGTGCAAGCGCTCTACAACGGCGACCTGCCCGTCGTGGCGGCCATCGTCCTGCTGGCGGCGGTGTTCATCGTCGTCATGAACACGGTCGTCGACGTCCTCTACGCCGTGCTGGATCCGAGGGTGCGGATGGGCTGAGGCGGCAGCGCCCGCCCCGCTCTTCGCAGTCAGGAACCGTCGGCGAGGGCGGACTCGACCTCGGCGACGATGCCGGCGGCACCGAGGGAGGCCGCCACGGACCTCGCCCGGTCAGTCAGGGACTTCGCCTCGAGCGGGCGGCGGACCGCCAAGAGAGCGGCGAGGGCCGCCCCGGTGCGGGCGGCGAAGGGCCTGGCGCCCATCGCCTCCTCGGTGCGGAGGGCGGTGGTGAGATGCGCCTCGGCGCCGTCGGCGTCGCCGAGCAGGAGGGCGAGGCCGCCGAGATGGTGGTCCACGGGACCCCACCAACCCGCCAGCGGCCCCACGCGCACGATGCGGACGGGCTGTCGCACGAGCGCCGCGTAGAGGTGCCGAGCAGCGCCCCGGGCACCGAGGATGCAGCAGGAGTGCGCCAGAAAGGCCATGGACGACAACCAGTCGGCGCCGCGCGGCTTCGCCTCGAAACCCGATCGAACCAACCCCTCCAACCGCTCGAGGGCGAGATCGTGCTCCCCGGCGAGGGCAGCGCACAAGACGGTGCCGGCGGCGAAGGCGGGGATGCGCCCGTAGTCGCTGGCGTCGAGCAGGAGGGGGAGGACGTCGGAGGCTTGACCGCGGTCGACGGCCCGCAGCAGGCCCTGGGCATAGAAGAGGAGCTCGGCGTTGAAGTCGCCACTCGCCTTCCCGTGCTCGAGCGCCTCGGCCGAGAGGGCATCGGCCTCGTCGTACCGGCCCTCCACGAAGGCGATCGTCGAGCGCACGGTCGCCGCCTGGCTGCGCTCCCCGGGGTCGTCGAGCTGCTCGGCGATGGCGCCGTAACGTTCCGTCGCCTCTCGAAGGCTCCCCATGTCGGCGGTGTCGAGAGCGGCGAGCGCCTCGGCGAAGCGGGCGCCGGCGAGCACGCGCAGGTCGCTCGTCGCTTCGGCGACGCCGACGAGGCGTCGCGCCACGCCCCGCAGGGCCACCGGATCCTCGATGCAGTCGTACACGCGCGTCTGCCCGATCGCCTGCAGGACCTCGGGGCTCGCCTCCGGGTCCGTGGCGGTGCCGGCGAGCTCGGCGGCAAGGGCGTCCCGCCGCTCTGCCTCCTCCGGGTGGAAGCCGTTGATCAGCTGGGTGACGAGGAGGCCCATGAGGGTGAAGCGGAGCAGCCCGCCGCCTGGGGGAAGGGCCGCCAGCGCCCCTTCGAGGGCGTCGATCCGATCGGAGTCGGTCTCCCAGTAGGGGTACCGCTGCCCGAGACCGATGGCGGCCCGAGCCTGCAGCTCCCCGGCGCCGAGAGCGACGGCGAGATGGAGGGCCTGCCGGAAACGGAGATCGGCTTCGTCGGCACGGCCGCGATGGCGGAGAGCGGCGCCGAGGCGGACGAGGGCATCGGCGTGCCCGAGCGTCGAGTCCCCCCAGAGCGACGCCGCCGCTTCGTAGCGGGCGATGGCGTCGTCCGCCGCCGCCGTCTGGAGGGCGAGGTCGCCCGCTCGTACGGCCCACGTGGCCGCCGTCGTGGCGCTCGAGGCGTCCGCTTCCGCCACGACCGCCCAGTGGCGGGCGAGGTCGGTCGCCACGGTGGGCCGCTCCGGCCACTCGTGCTGCAGCACCTCGGCCACGCGGCGGTGCATCTCGGCGCGGCGGGGACCGGAGAGGCGGTCGCGCACGGCCTGCTGCACGAGGGCGTGCGAGAAGAGCAGGCGGCCTGCGGCCGTCTCGCCCACGAGCCCGGACATGATGCCGTCGTCGGCGGCGTCGACGAGACGAAGGCGTTCCAGCCCGGAGGAGGCGGCGGCGGTCGAGAGGTCGAACTCCCTCCCGAGGATGGAGCCGTACGAGAGCAGCTCGGTGGCATCGGGCGAGAGCGAGAGGAGCCGGCGTGCCAGCGTCTCTCGCACGCGCTCGGGCACGCCCTGCGAGCCGGGATCCTGCGCGACGACGACGCCCGCCTCGGTGAGGCGGAGGAGACCGGAGTCGACGAGCTGCACGGTCATCTCCTCCGAGAAGAAGGGGTTGCCCTCCGTCGCCTCCTCCACCGACGAGACGAGCGCCTCCGCCGGCGTGGCCCCGATGAGGTCGGCCACGAGGCCGGCGAGGGCGGGCCGCTCGAGGCCGCCGAGCCGGAGGCGGGCGTGCTCGACCTGGCGGCCGAGGTCGCTCAACAGCCCCGAACGGGCTTCCCCGAGGTCGGCCGGACGCGCCATGCAGAGCAGCGTCAGGTGCTGCAGCCGCACGCTGCGGGCGAGATATCCCAGGAGCGACATCGAGGCCTCGTCCGCCCAGTGGAGGTCGTCGAGCACTACGACGAGCGGCGTCCACGGCGCCAGCAGGTCCTCGACGGCTTCGAAGAGGAGGCGCTGCTCGGTGCCGGCGTCGGCTCGCGTGGCGGCCGGCAAGGGGCCGATTCGTTCCTCCAGGCCGGGCACGAGTCGCTGGAGGTCGCCCCGTTGTCCCACGGCCGCCCGCAGGGCGGTGACGTCGGCGGAGGCGACGAGCTGGCGTAGCGCCTCCACGAAGGGGGCGTAGGACCCGAGTGTCTCCTCGGCGCAGCGTCCCCACAGCACCGCCAGGCCCTCGTCGTGGAGGGCGGCGACGAGCTGGGCGACGAGCCTCGTCTTTCCGATGCCGGGCTCGCCGAGCAGCTCGACGAGACGGCATCCGCCACGGCAGGCGTCGAGCAGCCGAGCCAGCTCGGCTTGCCGGCCGACGAAGCCCACCCGCCAACGCCTCGCCACGATGGCGGGCGGAGCGACGGTCCCCGCCGGGCGGGCGGCGAGGCCCTCGGGGGCTCGGTGCCGTGCCTCCCCCGGTGCCACCAGGGTGGGGGCCGGCTCGGTGACATCCGGGGTTGCGCCGTATCCCTCGCCGGTCCCGGGAGCAGCCGGCCGTCCCTGCGCGCCGCCCCCGGCACCGGAGAGGCGGGCGAGCTCGGCGAGCTCCTCGGGCTCGAGGCCGAGGGCCCGGGCCAGCTGCCGGAGCGTCGAGAAACGGGGCGAGCGGTTGCGCCCACGCTCGAGGGCGGCGATTGCCGTCGGGCTGAGGGCCGCCTGCTCGGCGAGCGCCTCCTGGGTGAGATGGCGCGAGAGCCGGTACCGGCGGAGCACGTCCCCGAACGACTCTGCCAAGCTCACCCCCGTCTCGATGCGTGCCCGCCCCCGAGAGGCGATGGTACCCCCGAGCCCCCCGCTGCAGAGCTGCCCGCCGGGCGTGAGGGCGCGACACCGCCCCGGGGCGAAAGGCCCCGGGGCGGTGCGCCTGCCTGGCTCGGGAAGGGGTCAGGGTGTGGCGACGAAGCCGTCGACGTTGGTGGCGGCATCGGTGTAGAAGCCGACGAGGTCACCCTTGTTGTTGACACCGTTGATGACGGTGCTGTCGAGGCCGTTCGGGTCGTTCACGGTCGTGGCCCTGCCGTTGCGCCACACGAAGCCGTGCGTGATCGTGCCGGAGCCGGCCCACGAACCGACGACCTCGCCGGCGTTGTTGATGCCGAGCGCCATCGTGTTGCTCGAGCCGCCGACCGAGAAGGACGTCAGGTGTCCGTTGCTCGCACGCACGAAGCCGAGGTTGACGCCCTTCGAGTTCATGTAGAACCCGCTCACGTCTCCGTGGATGTTGATGCCGCTGGCGGTCGAGCTCGTGGCGCCGGGGATGTGGATGGCCGAGAAGGTGTCGGTGTGAAAGTTGAACTCGTAGGCGTGGGCGTTGCCCTTCGAGTCCGTGTAGAAGCCGACGGCCATGCCGTTGTTGTTGAGGCCGAGCAGCTGGTTCACCGTGCCGGTCGTGTGGGGGTCGATGACGACGGTCCAGATGCCCTGCTTGAGCACGAAGCCGAAGTTGTCGCCCGCCCGGTCGGCATAGAAGCCGACGGTCGTGCCGGAGTCGTTGATGCCGGTGACCTGCGTCTGGGCGGCGCCTGGGAAGTTCTCGTTGACGTAGTTGTTCTGCCCGTAGGGAGCCTTCAACACATAGCCGCGGTTCGGGTGCTTGGCGGCGGGGGTGCCGCTGCCGAAGTAGCCGGAGATGACGCCGCCGTCGTTGATGCTGAGCAGCTGGTTGAACGTCACGTCGTGCTGGTCGTCGAGCGTCTCGAAGCGGTAGTTGACGGTGGCGGCCGCCGTGGTCTTGGTGGCGGCGCCGGCGGGTGCCGTCGTGGTGAAGGCGGCCATGCCGGCCGCCAGGCCGCCGATGCCGAGGAGCGACCCGGCGACACGCGTGAGGGTGGAACGGAGGGAGGTCATTTGCTGTCTCTTTCTGTGAGGGTGGCTGGCGAGCTTCCGTGCGCTGGGGAACCGGAGCACGGTTGCATCATGCGGGTGAGCCGCCCTGAGCCACCAGGCACAGCGCCCTCATGTTTCCCTCATCTTTCGCTCCAGCCCGCCCGCACCAGCCGTCGGATATGCTGGCATACATGAAGCGGACCACCGTGAAGCTGCCGGACGACCTCGACGCTCGGCTGCGCCACGAAGCCGAGCGTCGAGGTTCGACGGTGTCGGCACTCACCCGAGCGTCGATCGAGGCATACCTTGGCGCCACGTCCGGTCGACGCAAGCTGATCGCCACCGCAGCCGGTCGAAGCGGCTCGCATGATGTCTCCGTTCGGATCGAGGAGATACTCCGTGACGAGGTGGCCCGATAGGCCTCCTCGTCGACGCCGGCCTGCTCTACGCCTACGTCGATGCAGACGACGACCACCACGCCGAGTGCCTCGATCTGCTCGAGTCCCACCCCGGTCCGCTCCTGGTGCCGATCCTGGTTGTGACCGAAGTCGTCTACCTGGTGGGCACTCGGCTCGGGCACGACTCCGAGATCAGATTTCTCGGGGATTTCGCAGCCGGCAACCTGATCCCGGAGCATGTCGCAGCGGCGGACTGGCTCCGCATCGCCGAGCTCGTCCAGATCTACAGCGATCTCCCCCTCGGAACCGTCGACGGCTCCGTCGTGGCTGCGGCAGAGCGCTTGGCGATCACGGATGTGGCGACCCTCGACCGCCGGCACTTCACGGTGGTCCGTCCGAGACACGTCGCCTCCCTCACCCTCCTTCCCTGAACCGATCGATCGCAACTCCCAGCAGCCGCAATCGGGCATCGGCTGCTACGGTCGGAGCCGGAGCGAGGCCAAGCAAAAGGGGGAGTGATGAGAGCATGGAAACGGCTCCGTCCCGGCGTCCGCCTGGTGGCGATCGCCGCCGTGCTCGCCGCCATGATCACTGCGGTGGGGACGAGCTCGATCATCGGCAGCTCGGCTGCCGCCGGTGCGAAGCTGCCGACGAAGGGCAACATCCACACCATCTAACAGGGCCACTCGGCGCGCGGCGAGCTCGACTGCAACGGCGAGAGCCCGGCGCAGAAGCCGGCCCGCTTGTGGAACTGTGCCGACATCCGCGGCTTCTCCGGCGTCGACAACGCCAACACGTGGGGCGGCAAGTTCTACGACAACGGCGTCTACATCGGTCACGACGAGCCGGACGACAACTTCGTCTCGTCGAGGCCGGGTTCCGGCGGCGACGTCAACTGGACGATCCGGCTCGGGAGGGACCCGACGGCGGCGCCCACCGCCAGCGCCCCGGGCAAGGACGTCTCGCACTGGTTCGAGCTCACGCCGGCACCGTGGCTCTCCATGGCCATCTGCGACCCGAACTCCTACCCCCAGCTGCCCTGCACGGCCAACTCGGACATCAACGCCCCGAACGGGCAGTACCCCGGCGCCGGCTCGGCCCTCCTGGAGATGCAGTTCTACCCGCCGGGCTTCGCCCCCTTTGTCGATTCCCTCAGCTGCGACAACACCCACTGGTGCGCCGCACTGACGATCGACAGCCTCGAGTGCACCGACCAATTCGCCCAGTGCAACACGAATTGCGAGGAGCCGCTCAACGCTGCCTTCATCCAGACGAACGGTGTTCCTGCCGCACCGCCCAACCCGGCGGCTTACCCGGACAACCAGTTCCCCAACGCCAAGACGCTCCTCATGAACCCGGGCGACAAGGTGACGGTGCACATCTGGGACGCGCCCATTCCCGGGGCGAAGGGAAAAGCGCTCGAAGTGTCGATCGATGACCGGTCGACGGGCAAGTCGGGCTTCATGCAGGCGTCCGGCAAGAACGGCTTCGAGAACACGTCGTTGCTCAACTGCGCGGGGACGCCCTTCAACTTCCAGCCGGAGTACTCGACGGCGAAGATCGGCAACATCGTCCCCTGGACGGCGCTGCAGGCCAACATCAGCACCGAATTCGAGACGGGCCACTTCGAGCCCTGCTCGAGCCTGTCGGACCCGATCCCCAACCCGGTCGACACGAAGGACACCTCGACGCTCTACAACGAGTGCAGCGGGATCTACGAGAACGGCGGACCGGAGGGCCCTGAGACGGGCGACTCCCTCTGCTGGACGAAGGGGGACACCCACAACGGCTACGACGGTGCCGGCAGCAGCACACCGCCGGACGAGATCACCGGCTGCCTCGACAACAACGAGCAGAACGGTGACCTCGACTTCGACGGGACGCCCTACCGCAACGGGGAGTGGCCGACCGGCTCGAAGCCGACCTCGCGGTTGCCCTCCAGCTTCGTGGAGTCGTTACCGCTCACGAACGGGCACGCCTACACGGCCATGTACTTCCAGACCGACATCGCCCTCAGCGAGTCCACCTGCACGCTCAGCCATCTCTCGGGCTGCACGGTGCCGCCGAAAGGCTCGGAGGTGTCACAAGCCGGCCATGTGGCCTTCTACCCGTACTGGTCGGAGGCCAAGGTGGGCTCGTCCTGCGTGCTCGAGTTCGGCAACGTCGGGGCCGCCGTCGACACCTTCGGCAAGGACGCCCAGTACGGCACGGACCAGTACCTGCAAATCGGCTACCCGGAGTTCGAAGGCAAGCTGTTCGATCTCAACACCTGTTACGCCCACCTGAACAAGAGCTGAGGCCCGAGCGCTCCGGCGCAGCCTCTCTCTGACACGAGGTCAGGGCTGCCGGCCGGCGGGGCCGGCAGCCCTACTCGTCGGCGATGGCCCGCGCTAGCGCTGCACGTCGATGCGCACGTGCAGGAACGTGTTGTGCGACTGGGTCAGGCCTCCTCCGGTGTCGTCGTAGATGCCGTCGGTGTCCCAGGCGATCGTGTTGCCCGTGATCCGCACGGAGATCGGTCGGTGCGTGCCCCCGTTGTCGAGCAGCACGCCCGTCGTGGCCGAATCGCCCGTGCCCGGGTCGCCGTCGATGTCGTTCGTGCCGATCCAATTGCCGGAGACGACGTCGCCGGAGAGGTCGGAGAGGGGGAAGTGCTGATGGATGGTGACGCCGCTCAGCCCGTTGCCCACGATCTCGTTGCCAGACACGGTGTTGTCGTAGGAACCGCCGCCTGGGGCGCCGGAGGCGAGGAGGACACCGCCGCCGTCGCCCCTCGTGCCGTTCGAGACGACGACGTTGCCGCTGATCGTGTTGTCGTAGGTGCCCGCCTTGCCCGGCTGCGGCTTCCCGTCGCCGCTCACGGCCGAGCCGCTGTGCCCGACGACCGTGATGCCGCAGTCGCTCTCGTTGTCCTCCACGAGGTTGCCGCTCACGACGTCGTGCGCCGTGGGACCGAAGTCGTCGCTGAGGAGGATGCCGCCGGCGTTGAACTCAGAGGTGTCGTCGATCACGCCTGAGTCCTTGGCGCTGAGCAGGTGGATGCCTTCGCCGCAATCGTCCGGCACCTTGCCGGCCGCCTCGCACTCGGCCCATTGGCTCTGCGAGCTGCCGCGGTCGTTGCCAGTCACGACGTCGTGGGCGATCGTCACCCGGCTGCTGAGGAGGACGAGCACGCCCTCGCCGACGGCGCCCGAGACCCGGAGTCCCGAGACCGTCACGCCGACCGCCCTGAAGACCGTGATGCCGTTGTCGAGGCCTTTGGCATCGATGACAGCACCAGGGCGCCCGAGGAGGCGGACTCCGCTTGGCACGTGGGCGGCCGTCGTGATCTCGGGGATGCCGGGGAGACTGGTGTGCACCGTGGTGGAGGCGTCGTACGTCCCGGCGCACACCTCCACGGTGTCGCCGCTGCGGGCGGAGGCGAGCGCCTTTCCGATGCTGTGATAGGCGGCCGTTGCACAGCCTGTCGCCTCACCCCGCCCGCCTTGGGCGGGTGCCACCCACAGAGTGGTGGCCGTCCGCGGGGCTGCGACGGCGGCCACACTGCCGGCGGCCACGATCACCCCGAGCACGGGGGTCGCCGCCGCCAGGATGCGCACGAGCCTGCGAAACATGGCGTCGCCTCCTTCGGGGGACGGCGCCTCCGCCGGCCTCCCCGAGCCGTTCGTGTGGCGCTGGACGCTACGGCGACCTCACGGAGGGGTCAAGCAACCGTCGTTCGCTTCGTCGACGGGCCGCCTAACCTGAGCCGAGGCACCGGATCGTCGGGATGGTCGCCGGGCCGGAGGAGGGATCGTGCGGCATCGAGGTGGGAGCGTCGTCCTCGTCGTGATGTCGGTCGCCCTTGTCGGCCTCGCGGCAACGCTGTCTCCGGTTCCGGCCGTTGCCGGAGCGAGAGCGTCGCTCGCAGCCGTGGGCGAGCGCGTCGCGGTACCGACCGGAGCCGTCCGTCTTGGGCAGCTCGCCGCTGCCACAAGCCTTCGCCTCCGCATCGTCCTGCAGCCGCGCCAGGCCGCCGCCCTCGCCTCGTTCGTCGGCGAGGTGTCGACGCCGGGGAGCCCGAGCTACCGGCAGTACCTCGACAAGGGACAGTTCGCCGGGCGTTTCGGGCCGACGACGGCAACGCTGGCGGCGGTACGCGCCGACCTGGCCGCCCTGGGGCTCTCCCCCGGGGCCGTGTCGTCCGACCGTCTCGTCATCGCCGTCGACGCCACGGCGATCGCCGCCGAGCGGGCCTTTCACGTCACCCTCTTTCGCTACCGGCTGCCAGGCGGACGGACGGTGTTCGCCAACAGCACGCCCCCGCTCCTGGGCGCCGCCGTGGCACGAGACATCCTCGCCGTCCTGGGTCTCGACGACATCGCCCTCACGGGGGCGGCGCCGGGTGGCGGTGGGACTGCCGGAGGGGGCGGCGGCCGCCTGCAGGCTTCGCCGGCGAAGCCTCGGCAGCCACACAGCTCGGGGCCGAGAGCCTGCGCCGCCGCAGACGACGGCACCGCCACGGCCGGCACGCTCGCCGGCGCCTACGGTCTCACCGCCCTCTACGCGAAGGGCGACCTCGGTTCCGGCCAGACGGTGGCGCTCTTCGAGTCCGAGTCGGTGAGCGCCGCCAACGTGGCGACGTACCAGAAGTGCTATGGCACACACACCACCGTGAAGACGATCCCGGTGGACGGCGGCGTCGCCCTCGACGAAGGGACGCTGGAGGCAACCTCGGACGTGGAAGACGTCATCGGCCTGGCGCCGCACGTCACGATCCTCGTCTACGAGACGCAGAACCTCTTCGAGCCGAACTGGCTCGACGAGTGGACGCGCATCGTCGACGACGACTCGGCCCAGGTCGTGAGCACGAGCTGGCTCGACTGCGAGCCACAGCCCGGCTCGAGCTACCTCGACTCGGAGAACCTCCTCTTCGAGCAGGCGGCGGCCCAGGGCCAGACGGTCGTGGCGGCGGCCGGCGACTACGGCGCCGAGTCGTGCGACCAGTTCTTCATGGGCACTGGTCTCTCGGTGGACGACCCTGCGAGCCAGCCCTACGTGACCGGGGTGGGCGGTACACAGTGGCCGGGATCGTCCCGCTCCGGCGAGACGACCTGGAACGCCACCCAGGGTGCCGGCGGCGGGGGGTTGTCGTCCGTCTGGCCGATGCCCTCCTGGCAGCGAGGCCCGGGCGTGCTGAACACCTACTCGAGCGGCAAGCCATGCCATGCGAAGTCGGGCGACTGCCGGGAGGTTCCCGACGTCTCGGCGCTGGCGGGCGCTCCCTTCTACGGCTTCTACTGCACGGCGGCGGACTGCTCGAACATCGGCGGATGGGGTTTCTTCTGGGGGACGAGCTTCGCCGCACCCCTGTGGGCCGCCACGATCTCCCTTGCCAACGAGAGCTGCGGGGCTCCTGCGGCAGGTTTCTTGAATCCCGCCCTCTACGCGCTGGCGGCCTCGGCTCATCCGCCCTTCCACGACATCACGACGGGCGACAACGCCTTCAAGGGCAAGCACGGGAAGGACTACCCGGCGACGAAGGGTTACGACCTCGCCACGGGGCTCGGGACGCCCATCGCCGGCGCCTCCTCGGGCTCTACGCTCGCCGCCGAGCTGTGCGCCCTCGACAGTCCGACCTCGATCGAGCTGCGTAGCGGCACCGCCAAGGTGGTCTCGTCCAACAAGACGGCGCTCACGTTGTCGCTCGGCGTGAGCGAAGTCTTCACCGGGACGTCGCCGTCCCTCTCGCTGAGCGTCACCCTCTCGAGCTCCTCGGCGGGAGCCACGGAGACGCACACGTGGGGGTTCCCGCTCCCGGCGGCGGACCTCTCGGAGCGCGGCGGGGACGCCACGGTCGCCTCCGCACGGGCTCTCGGTGGGTTTGGCAGCGTCACCCTGAAGTTCAGGAAGAAGTCCCCCTCCGCCCTCGCCTGCACGCGGGGCTCCGGCACCACCGACGGCGGCACGCTCACGGGTTCCGTCTCGTTCAACACCCTGGGCGGAGCCCACGGTTGGGGGGAGGTGTCCCTGCCCCACCTCTCCGTGTCGGTGGCGAAGGGTCTCACGATCGACCACGGTTGCGTCGCGCCGGCCCCGCCCCCGCCCGCCTGCTCGACCGGCCTCGCCTGGTCGCTGTCGGCGCCGCCCGCCGGCTGGTCGGGGCTCTCCACCGGGGCGTCGTCGTCGGCCCTCACGATCGAGACGGCGACGAAGCTGGCGAGCCCGAAGGGGGCCGTCCGCAAGGACGGACTGAGCATCTCGGCTGCCGCCCTCACGACGACCTCATCGGGGGGCCATCTCGTCCTGCACGTAGCCGGCACGCCGGGCTCGCCCATCACCGGAGCGGGCTCCATCACCGGGGGTGCCTCGACCACGACGGACACCAACTGCCTCACGGGCGGGGTCGCACACAAGGAGATGGCCGTCGGCTACAGCGGTACCTGGGCGAAGGGCTCGCCGGCGCTCACGGCGCGCTTCACCGCCCCCGCATCGATCGTGGTGGCCGCGTCGGGAGTCGCGCGTTTCGTGATCGAGAGCGTCCACTGATCGCACCCGGCGCCGGCCCGCCCTCTGCCGATCTCGACTCCGGTGCCCCGTGCCACCGGCGGCGGGGAGGAACTCTGTGGGCAGCCGCTCTGCTGGTGGTCATGGCCTTCGGCCTGGCGGCCTGCTCCTCGAGCGGCGAGAACGTGCCGAGGTCGTCCATCCTCACGACCGACGTGTCGACCCACACGGCCGACCTGCTCCTCGTGAGCAGCTCCAACGGGTCCTACGGGGGTTTCAACTTCGACGGCTACGGGAACGGGGCTATGTCCGTGAGCGTCCCGAGGGGTTGGAACGTCGACGTCACGTGCAAGAACGCCTCCTCCGATCTCGCCCATTCGTGCGCCGTCGTGGGCCTCCCCCTCAGCCCCGCGGGAGCGCCCGTCGCCTTCTCGGGGGCCTCCTCGCCCGATCCGAAGGAGGGCGTGCAGCCCGGGAACGCCCTCAGTTTCAGCTTCGTCGCCTCGAAGGTGGGTGTCTACCGGCTGGCCTGCCTCGTCTCCGGGCACGAGATGGACGGCATGTGGGACTGGTTCACGGTGACGCCGGGAGGATCCCCGAAGCTGTCGACTCGTTGAGGGCGCCGCGCTCAGCGAATGAAAGCGCAGAACTCGTTGCCTTCCGGGTCGGCCATGACGTGCCAGGAGATCTCGTCATCCTGCTGCCGCAGCAGGCGGGCGCCGGCGTCGAGGAGGGGCACCAGGGCGGGGAGGGTGACGTCCCAGTGCACCCGGTTCTTCACCGTCTTCGCCTCCGGCACGGGGACGAAGTCCATCGATGCCGCCGGCAGGCCGGCGACACCGACGAGGCTCGAGTAGCCCTGCGGGTGGTCGACGACGTCGGCGTCGTAGATCCGCGACCACCAGGCCGCCAACGAGGTGGCATCGGCGCAGTCGACGACGAGGGCCTGCAGCCGGTCGGGGGGCAGCTCCGTCCGCAGGAAGGCGCACAGCTCCGTCCCTTCCGGGTCGGCCATCACCGTCCCGCGGAACTTCCTGCCCTCGGCCTGCAGCAGGCGGGCACCGAGCGAGGTGAGCTGCTCGAGCTCCGTCGTGAGGACGTCGAGGTGAACGCGGCTCTTGACGCTCCTCCGCTCCGGCACGTCGTTGATCCAGACGGTGCGCTCGTCAGTGGAACCCACGAGGAAGTGCTTGCCGCCCGCCCTCGTCTTGTGCCCGAGTCCGAGGGCGCCGGCCCAGAAGCTGGCGACGAGAGCGGGGTCGTTGGCGTCGATGCAGAGATCCTTGAAGCGTGCGATCGCCAACTCAGATCCCCTCGGCGGCGAGCCGTGCGCTGAAACCGATCAGGACGGCACCGGTCGTGGCGTCAAGGGCTCGGCGGACGCCCCGACGGCTCCAGAGGGAGCGAGCGCGGTCGAGGCCCGCTGTCAGCAGCAACAGGTAGACGAGCCCGAGGACGGCATGGCTCCAGGCGAAGGCGAGGAACCAGCCGAAGCCGGCCCCTGGAGTGAGGAACTGGGGCAGTACGGCGAGATAGAAGACCAACACCTTGGGATTCGTGATGTTCGACACGAAACCCTGCCGCCACCCCGCCACCGCCGCCTTCCTCCGCCCTGCGTCGCTCTCGCCCGCGTCGGCATCGAGCGGGCGGTACTCGCCCCGGAGAGCCGACCGCAGCGCCTGCAGGCCGAGCAGCGCCAGATAGGCGACGCCCGCCCACTTGATCGCCTGGAAGACGGGCTGTGCCCGCACGATGACGGCACTCAGGCCCGAGGCAGCCACGGTGCCCTGCAGGGCGTTCGAGGTGGTGACGCCGAGGGCGCAGAAACGGCCGCGACGCCTCCCGAAGGCGAGGGCATTCTTCGTGACGACGGCGAAGTCGGGGCCGGGGATGAGCACGAGCACGGTGGCGAAGGCGACGAATTCCCCGTAACGCGACCACATCACGGGCAGATTAACGGGCGCCCCCGATGCCGCGGATGTCGTCGGGGTGGTGGCGACCCCCATGCAGCGCTTGGCGGACGAGCCAGCGGGCGGTTCCCTCCTCGGCCGGCCGTTCCCGCACAACGGCCGGCGCCATGGCCTAGACGGCCTCGCGGAGGGCGAGCGGGAGCTCCCATCGAGATGTCCGTCATGTCTCCAGCATGCCTCCTGCGTCGCCGGATTTTGCGAGACTCGGCGACATGACTCGACGCCACATGCTCCCGTCGGACGTTTCGCTGCTGCGCTGGGCGCAGGACGCGCAGCTGTCGCCCGACGCCTCCCGGCTCGCCTGGCGCGAGCTCTCCGTCGACGAGGCGGAGGATCGGGTCGTGTCGCAGCTCATGGTGGCTGCCGCCGACGGCAGGGGCGAGCCGCGACCCTTCACCGAAGGGCCGGCCGATCTCCTGCCCCGCTGGTCGCCCGACGGCTGCTGGATCGCCTACCTGGCGGCGGCCGACGGCCCGCCCGCGCTGCGACTCGCGCCCCTCGACGGCGGTGCCCCGGAGCGGGTGGAGGCGCCGGGCGCCGTCGGTTGGCTCGAATGGTCGCCTTCGGGCGACCGTCTCGCCCTCGGCGTCACGGTCCCGGACCGGCGCCCGCCTGACAGCCCGCAGGCACGCAACGCACCGCGCGTCGTGCGCGGCCTCACGTCCCGGCTCGACGGCGCCGGCTGGAAGACCGGGCGTACGCACGTCTTCGTGTACGACCTCGCCACGCGGGTGCTCCGCCAGCTCACGAAAGGTGACTACGACTACGAGACGCCCTCCTGGTCGCCGGACGGCGAACGCCTCGTCGTCGTGGCCGATCGCAGCGGGGAGCGGGACCGCCGGCGGGGCTACGGCGACGTCTGGGTCATGAGCGCCTCGGGCGGCCGTCTGCAGCGGCTGACCCGCGGGGTGGGGGGCGCTGCCCTCCCGAACTTCTCGCCGGACGGCTCGCGGGTTGCCTTCATCGGCACCCTGCACCTAGACGACCAGACCGAGCGCGACAGCCGCCTGCTCGTCGTGGCCGCCGACGGTTCCGGCTCGGACGGCCCCGGCTCCTGCTCGGTCCTGGCGCCGGCACTCGATCGTCCCGTCGGTGTCACGCTCGGGCCTGGTAGGCCGTATGCCTGGTTGAGCGCCGACGAGCTGGTCTTCAACGTCGTGGAGGGCGGCACGGTCGGCATCTCGAGAGGGTGGACGAGAGGGCGAGGCAGTACCGTCGTCTCCGGTCCGCTGCAGGTGATGGGGTTGTCCGTCGCCGGTGAGGGCCGCCGCCGGCGCATCGCCTACGAGGCGGCCTGGGCGGATCAGCCCGGCGAGATCTTCGTCTCGTCGCTCGCCGGCGCCTCCCCGGTGAGGGTGAGTCGCGCCGTCGAGCCGCTCGCCGCCGCCGCCGACCTGCTGCCGGTCACGAGCCACCGGGCCGTCGCCCCCGACGGGCTCGAGATCGAGTACTTCGTCATGAGCCCACCGCAACGCCGAGGGGGCGGCGCCCGTCGCCGTCCCGCCTCGGCGCCGCCGCCACTCTTCCTCGACATCCACGGAGGGCCGAGCTTCTACAACCCGATCAGTCAGGGTTTCGCCTACTACCAGGTGCTCGCCGCCGCCGGCTACGCCGTCGTCCTGCCGAACCCGCGAGGGGGCATCGGGTACGGGGAGGGGTTCCGCCGTTTGCTCACGGGGCGGTGGGGGAGCGCCGACCTGCCCGACTTGGAAGCGTGCTGTGACGACGCCATCGCCCGCGGCCTCGCCGACGGCGCCCGGCAGTTCGTCGGCGGCTACTCCTACGGGGGCTACATGACGTCGTGGGTCGTCGGGCACAGCAACCGGTTCCGGGCCGCCATCGTCGGTGCGCCCATCGTGGACGCCCTCAGCATGTTCGGAACCTCCGACGTCGGCTTCAGCCTGCCGACGTCACTCGGCGCCGATCCGTGGAAAGCGCCCGAGAAGCTGCTGCGCCAGTCACCCCTCACGTACGCCGCCGACGTCACGACGCCGGTGCTGCTCCACGTGAACGAGGGAGATCTGCGCTGCCCGCCGAGCCAGACCGACGAGTGGCACGTCGCCCTCGTCTGGCTGCGGAAACAGGTCGAGTACGTCCGCTACCCCGGCGGCTCCCACGAGGGCTTCTACCCGATGGAAGGAATACCGTCGCAGTTCCGGGACCGGGCGGAACGTTTCTGTTCGTTCCTCGCTCAGCACGGCGGTCAACCCGCCCGCTGAGCGCTGCTCACGCCGTCCGGCTGCGGGCGGCGGGGGCGGGCGGCACCCCGAGTCGACGCCGCCACACGAGGCGGCCGCGAGCGGCAAGGGCGCCGGCGACGGCGATGCAGAGCACGCCGGCGAGGAGGTAGACGCCCCGCGGGCTCACGATGGCGGCGAGGGCGCCGCCGGCCACGAGCGAGACGACGGCGGCGGCGTTGACGGCACCGGAGAGCACGGCCGAGGCGCGTCCTCGCATGGCTTCGGGCGTGCGCGTCATGACAAGGGTGGCCACGCAGACGTTCACGAGTCCGTTGCCGATGCCCCCGGCGACACTGACCGGTACGAGCACCAACACCGATGGCGCCGTGCCGAAGCCGATGAAGGCGGCCGCCATGAGGCCGGCGCCGGCGACGATGGCGGCGGCTCGCCGCCCGTCGGTCCCGAACCTGCCGGCGGCGACGCAGCCGCCGACGGTGCCGAGCATCCAGGTCGCCTCGATGGCTCCGTACCAGGCGGCCGTCGAGTGCAGGGTCTCGCGCACGAGGAAGACCTGCACGACGTTCACCATCATGCCGAGCAGCACGAAGGCGGCGAGGCCGGCCACGAGCGGCCCGAGGAGGGGATCCCCGCGCATGATCGTCCACGCCGCCCCTGCCCCGGCCGACGAGTCGGCCCGTCGTGCGGTCCGCCTCGTTCCGATGGCGAGGGCAGCGACCGTCATGAGAGCGAAGGAGGCGGCGTCGGCGAGAAGTGGCACTCGGGTGCCGAAGGCGCCGGCGAGGAGCCCGCCGGCGGCGGGGGCGGCGATGGAGGCCATCGTGAAGACGCTCTGCGACGCCGCCGTCGCCCGTCCGATGTTCTCCTCCCCGACGATGCTCGGGACGAGCGCCTGCCAGTTCGGCACCGTGAAGGCGACGGCGATGCCGAGGAGGAGGGCGAAGCCGAGCAGCAGCGGCACGCTGCGTACCACAGCGAGGGGGAGGCAGCAGGCCGCCTCCACGAGCGTCGTGCAGACGAGCAGGCGCCGGCTGTCGACGGAGTCGACGATGCGCCCGACAAGGGGGGCGAGCACGACCATGGGCAGCATGCCGGCGGCGAGGAGGGCGGCGATCTCGTACGGCCGTGCCCCGAATCCCTGCAGGCGGAGCGTGAGGGCGATGAGGGCGATCTCGTCGCCGACACCGGAGAGGGCGCGGGCAGCCACGGCAATGCAGAAGTCGCGGTTGTGGCGCAGCTGCGACGGTGGCGAAGTCGTACAGGAGATACTAAATAATTATCACTGAACATCGCGGGGCGCAAGGCTACGATGACCGTCATGGCCGCGACGAGACGGCGCCGGGGCGGGCAGCCGGCCGAGAAGCAGATCGTGCTGCGGGATCCCCGGGCCATCCGGGCGCTCGCCCACCCGGCCCGCCTCGCCGTCATCGAAGCCCTCCTGCGGGGCGAGGAGCTGACGGCCACGGAGTGTGCCTCGCTGACCGGGCTCAGCCCGAGCGCCACGAACTACCACCTGAAGACGCTCGAGCGCTGGGGGCTGGTGGAGCCCGGGGGGCGGAGGCCGGATGGCCGCGACCGGCCGTGGCGGGCGACGGGCACCTCGCTCATGGTCGACTCGACGCTCGCCGAGGGGACCTTCGTCGCCGAGTCGGCGCTCGTCGGGCGCTTCCTCGACCGTCAGCGGGAGATCGTGATGGAGTTCCTGCAGCGGCAGGGGAGCGAGCCCAATGAGTGGCGGGACGCCATGACGCTGGTCTCCCACGACTACTGGATGACGCCAGGCGAGGTGCGGGCGGTCCTCTCGGCCGTCGAGGAGCTGCTCGGCCCCTACCGGTCCCGCCGCAACGAGGAGCCGCAGCACGGCCGGCGCCTCGTGCGCTTCTCGACGCTCAGCGTCCCGCGGGCCGACCTCTCGCCGCCGCCTTGACGGACGTGCCAGAGGCTTGGGCGGCCCGCCCGGCGATGTCTAGCGGCCGCCGATGACGGCGAAGCGGGGCGAGATGCCGACGAGGCGCTCGGCCGGCGTCGGCAGTGCCGCCCGCGTCGCCCACTCGACGTCGCGCAGGCGCTCGATGCGGGCGAGGCGCCAGGAGGAGGACTCGACGAGCCGCAGGAGCGCCTCGGGAGTCGTCCCGCTGCCGAGAGGCAGCTCGGCTCGCAGCGAAGCGTCGTACTCGGCGTGGTGGTCGTGCCGAGCCCCCCGCAGGCGCCGCAAGCCGAGCTGGGCGGTGTGCCGCAGCTGCTCTGCCATCCCGGCCGACGGCCCCCAGAGGCTCTCGAGCAAGAGGAGCCGACCCTCCGGTGCGGAGGCTCGCCACTGCTCGATCGCCGCCGACGGCTCCGGCAAGGTCCAGAGCAGGTGGCGCTCGACGACGGCGTCGAAGGGCCCCGCCGGCGGGTGGGTGGCGTCGCCCTCCTGCGTCGTGACGTGAACCCCGGCGCTCTCGGCATTGCTGCGCAGGCGATCCAGCATCCCGGGCGAGAGGTCGACGGCCGTCACCTCGTAACCGGAGCGCGCCAGGAGGACGCTGAGGAAACCCGTGCCGGCTCCGACGTCGAGGACGCTGGCCGGTGGCGCCGGCAGCAGTCGCCGAAGGCTCGAGGTCCAGGCGGCGAGCTCGAAAGCGGTGCGGGGCCGGTGACTGGCGGAGTCGTCGTAGGTGGCGGAGTCGATGTCCCAGTACTGGCGGATCTGGTCGCTGATCGGCATCGTCCGATCATGACGCCCGGCTGCAGGAGGCGGCAAGGGCGACCGTGACCGAGGTACCCGGCGCGGACGGGACCGCGGCGGGAAGAATGGCGGTGTGGATCTGCGCCCCGCCTATCCGATCCGCTCGACGCGCCTGCTGCTGCGTCCCCTCGTCGCGTCCGACACCGCCGCCCTCCTCTCGTACCGGTCGTTGCCGGAGGTGTGCCGGTACGTGCCGTTCGAGCCCATGGACGCCGGTGTCATCGCCGACCGCCTCGCCCAGACCTGGAGCAGGACGACCATCGAGGCCGAGGGCGTCGCTCTCACCCTCGGTGCGGAGATCGCCGCCACGGGCCGGCTCATCGGCGACGTCATGTTGTATTTCACGAGCGCCCAACATCGCAGTGGGGAGATCGGCTACGTCTTCCACCCGGGCGTCGGCGGCCAGGGGTATGCGACCGAGGCCGTGCACGCTGTGCTCCACCTCGCCTTCGACGAGCTGGGCCTCCATCGCGTCATCGCCCGCGTGGACGCCCGTAACGAGGCGTCCGCCCGCCTTGCCGCCCGCCTCGGGATGCGGCAGGAGGGCCATCTCGTCGAGAACGAGTGGTTCAAGGGCGAGTGGAGCGACGAGCTCGACTTCGCACTCCTGGCGGCCGAGTGGAGCGCCCTCCACGAGCAAGGCGGCAGCGGGCCGCCCTGACGGCCAGTTGGCAGGCGAAGCGGCTCAGCTGGACGGAGCGGACGCCGCCGCCGAGGCCGGGTGCAGGAGGCGGCCGGCTCCCGGCGAGCCGTCACGGGCGGCCAGCCACGACTCGAGGGCCTCGGGCGGCACGGGGCGGCTGATGAAGAAGCCCTGTGCCAGGTCACAGCCGAGGGCACGGAGCCGAGCCAGCGTCTCCTCCGTCTCGACGCCCTCTGCCACGACGTCCTTGCCGAGGTTGTCAGCCAGGTCGATGGTGGAGCGCACGATGACCTCGTCCTCCGGTGAGTTCGTCATGTGCGTGACGAAGGAGCGGTCGATCTTGATGGCGTCGACGGGCAGGCGCGTGAGATAGGTGAGCGACGAGTAGCCCGTCCCGAAATCGTCGATCGACAGCCGGATGCCCATGTCGGAGAGGCGCTCGAGCACGGCCCGCGTGCGGCGTGGGTCCGCCACGACGGAGCTCTCGGTGATCTCGAGGTCCAAGAGCTCGGGCGGGACCTCGTGCCGGTCGAGCAGGTCGGCCACGTCGTCCGGCAGGTCGACGTCGATGAGGTTGCGCATGGCGAGATTGACGGCGATACGGAGACGGTGCCCGCTCAGCATGAAGCGGCGGGTTTCGGCCAGGGCCTGGTCGAGCACGTAGTGCGTGAGCGGCTTGATGAGGCCGCTCTCCTGCACGAGGGGGACGAATTCGGCCGGCGCGATGAGGCCGCGTTCCGGGTGGCGCCAACGCAGCAAGGCCTCGGCGGCACGGACCTCGCTCGTGGCGAGCTCCAACTCTGGCTGGTAGTGCAGGACGAGCTCACGGCGGTCGAGCGCCCTGCGGAGCTCGCCGGCAAGCGCAAGGCGTGACGGCATCCGGCGGTCCCTGCAGGCGTCGTAGCGGGCGGAGGGGAGGTTGGCGCTCTTGGCGAAGTACATGGCGGCGTCGGCGCGCCGCAAGAGGACGTCGGCATCCTGCCCGTCGTGGGGGTAGACAGCCAGCCCCGCGCTCATCTCGATGTTGAGGGGGAGGTTGTCGACGACGATGGACTCCTCCAGGCACCTCGCCACGCGGGCGGCGACGAGCTCGGCGTCGGCTTCCGAGGAGTTCGGCAACAGGACGGCGAACTCGTCGCCGCCGAGCCTCGCGATGGCGTCCTCGTCCCGCGTGATCCGGCGGAGGCGGCGGGCCACCTCCACGAGGACGGCGTCGCCGGCGGCGTGCCCGAGGGTGTCGTTGATCTCCTTGAAGCGGTCGAGGTCGAGCATGAAGACGGCGACCTCCTCCCGGTTCCGGCGCGCCTGCACCAGCGCCTTCTCGACGGAGGCGTGGAACTGCGAACGGTTCGGCAGGTCGGTGAGGCCGTCGTAGAGCGCCTGGTGGCGGAGCCGCTCCTCGGCGTCGTCGCGGGCCTGCTCGGCGAGCCGTTGCGCCGTGACGTTGCGGGCGAGCAGGCAGACCCTGCGTGGCTGCTCGGTGCCGGCGATGGGCGAGATCCTCGCCTGGAAGTAGCGGAAACCCGCCGGCACCTTGAGGTGGTAGTCGACGAACTCGGTGTGGCCGCTCTGCAGGGCGGCACCGATGGCGCCCGTGATGCGCTCGCCCATCTCCTCGCCGAGGGCGTCCCGCACCACCATGCCGAGGAGCTCGGTGACGGGCCGTATCAGCAGCGTGTCGTCGAGGGTCCAGACCGAGAGATATCTCCCGCACTCGTCCAGCTCGAAGACGAGGTCCTCGAGCGACGACAGGAGGGCTTGCAGGCGCGCTTCACTGGGTGCCGGGGTGGCGATGGTGCTCGCACCGCCGCCTCCGGTGCCTGGCAGCTGCGGGAGCCGCGACGCACCCCCGTCAGCCGTGACGCCAGCCACGTGCGGACCCCCATGGCCAGAGCGACCGGGATCCGGTTCGTCTCATCACTTGAATGATCGACCATCTCGGCACCGAAGTTGAGACCGGCGTTGCCACGCTCACGCCGCCTCCCTCAGCCCCCTGGCGGGGGGCTCCCGCCCGGCGATGGCCTCGAGGGCCGCCGTGTCGAGGGTCTCCTCCTCGAGGAGGGCCGTGACGGCCGCCTCGAGCAGTGGCCGGCCGGCGGAGAGCAACGCCCGGGAAGTGGTGAGCGCCTCTTCGAGGAGCTCACGGGTCGACTGGTGCACCTGCTCGGCGAGGAAGCCGATGTGCTGCTGCTCGGGGTGCACGTAGATAGGGCCGAGCGAGCTCATCCCGAAGTCGGTCACCATCTGGCGGGCGAGCTGCGTGGCCGTCTTGATGTCGTTGGAGGCGCCCTGTGTGAAGTCCTCCCCGAGGTAGAGCTCCTCGGCCACGCGCCCCGACATGGCGATCACCAGCTGGGCCTTTGCCTGCCGGAGGGTCATGAAGTCGGCGTCGTGGGCCGGGAACCAGGTGACGCCGCCGGCAGGACCCCGAGGCACGATCGTCACCTGCACCGGGTCCTCGGCATCTTCCATCCAGAGGCCGGCGAGGGCATGCCCCGACTCGTGCCAGGCCGTGATGAGGCGGTCCCGCTCGGCGACGACCCGCGACTTGCGGGCGGGACCGAGGCTCACGGTGGCGAGGGCGTCGTCGATGTGGGCGGCGTCGATGACGTCGGCACCGTGGCGGACGGCGATGAGGGCGGCCGTGTTGACGAGGTTGGCGAGGTCGGCCCCGCTGAAGCCTGGTGTCCGCCTGCCGAGCATCTCGACGTCGATGCCGGGGGCGAGCTTGCGCCGCTTCAGGTACAGCTCCAGGATGTGCGAGCGACCACGGCGGTCGGGCGCCGACACGGTGATCTGCTGGTCGAAGCGTCCGGGCCGGAGGAGCGCCTGGTCGAGGATGTCGGGCCGGTTCGTGGCCGCCAGCACGATGACCGACGACTTGACGAAGCCGTCCATTTCCACGAGCAGCTGGTTGAGCGCCGACTCCCGCTCCTCGTTGGCGTTGTTGGCCTGGTTGCCCCGTGAGCGGCCGATGGCGTCGATCTCGTCGATGAAGACAATGGCCCGCTCGCATTCGCGAGCCTTCGCGAAGAGCGAGCGGATGCGGGCTGCACCGACGCCGACGTAGGTCTCCACGAACTCGGAGGCGCTCATGGCGAAGAACGGCACCCCCGCCTCGCCGGCGACGGCACGGGCGAGGAGCGTCTTGCCGGTTCCCGGGGGCCCGGCCAGCAGGTATCCCTTCGGGAGCTCGGCGCCCACCGCCTCGAAGTCCTCCGGGGAGCCGAGGAAGCGGACGAGCTCGCTCAGCTCCTCGACGGCCTCGTCGGCGCCGGCGATGTCGGAGAACCTCGTGTCGGGCACCGTGACCGGCTCGACCTGCTTTCCGCCGGGGTTGCCGGCCGGGCTCGCCACCCGCCGCCCGGGGCCCTCGCCGGAGGCCTGGTTGGCGTCGCGGCGGGCGCTGCGCACGAGGAACATCCCCGTGAAGCCGAGGATGAGGAGGGGGACGAGGATGAACACGTACATGAGCGGCGTCGGCAGCGTGCTGGCGCGCCCATGGGCGCTCCCCAGGGCGCTCATGGTGTGAAGCACGGATGGCTGGATGGCTCGCACGGCGTTCCCCTCCGACTGGGTCTCCTTTCCATGACCATCGTCGTTTCGACGCCCTGCCTACAGGGCCGAAAGTCCTGTATCGGGCGGTCCACAGGCCTCCGTTCTGACGGGACCGTCGGCCGCCGGTCGGCCCACTCCGCAGCACGAACATGTCACCGACACGTCACCTCGGCGTCCCCGTCGCGTCATGTTCACGCAACCCTTGGCTGCAAGGCTCCTCCCGACCGCGGACCAGGGAGGAACCAGTGAACGCCATCTCTCGTCGAATGTTCCTGAAGGGCGTCGCCGCCTCGGGGGTGGGGGCGGCAGTGCCTTCGCTCCTCTCATCACGGGCGCAGGCATCGCCCACGCTGTGGAGCCGTCCGGGCGCCACCGACGCCTCAGGGGCCGATCAGATCCACATCCAGTACGGCACCGACCCGGCTGCAGAGATGACCGTGTCGTGGCACACCGACACCTCGGTGTCGCGGCCTCGCCTGCGGATCGGATCGCCCGCCGAGGGCTTCGGCTTCGAGCTGCCCGCCCACACGACCTCCTATGTCGACGGCATCAACGGCGTCGAGACGATCTGCCACCACGCGAGGGCGCGCTTCCTCATGCCTGGCAGCACCTACGTCTACGAAGTGCTCGCCGACGGGGCACAACCGGTGAGCGGCACGTTCACGACGGCGCCGTTCGGACGCTTCCCCTTCCGATTCACGAGCTTCGGCGACCTCGCCACCCCGAACACGGCCTGGTCGAAGTCGTCGCTCAACGCCGCCACCGCCGTGTACCAGGTCCAGCAGTTCAACCCCATGTTCCACCTCCACAACGGGGACCTCAGCTACGCCAACAACAACGAGTCGAGCCAGCCGGAGGTGTGGGCAGACTTCATGAACAACATCCAGAGCGCCGCCACGAGCATCCCGTGGATGACGGCGCTCGGCAACCACGAGAGCGAGTGGGGAAACGGTCCGCTCGGCTACGCCTCCTACCAGACGCGCTTCAACCTGCCGGAGGACGGCTCCCGCAACCCGGAGTGGCGCGGCAACTGGTACAGCTTCCGGGTCGGCTCGGCCCTCTTCGTCTCGTTGGACGCCAACGACGTCCACTACGCCAACGACGGCTCCGCCAACCCAGACAACTCGAAGCAGGGCCTCTACATCAGCGGTTACAGCCACGGGGCTCAGACGGCCTGGCTCGAGGACACGCTGGCGGAGGCGAGCCACGACCGTGGCATCGACTGGATCATCGCCTTCCACCACCAGCCGATCATGTCGTCGTCCTCCTCCGGCAGCGGCGGCGACCTCGGCATCCGCCAGGCGTTCCTTCCCCCCTTCGACCAGTACGGGGTCGACCTCGTGCTCTGCGGGCACGACCACGACTACGAGCGCACGTATGCGGTGCACGGGACGGACCCGGGGACCTACCTCCGGCCGACGGTCGTGAGCACGGACCTCACGAGCATCGACACCGACCAGAGCCGCGTCCACCTCGTGATCGGCGGCGGCGGCACCTCCAGCCACGACGACGTCTACGGGGCGGACGCGATCGGGAGCAACCCCGTCTACGGTGGCGACCCGATCGCCCAGGTGTACCTCAACGATCCGGCCGACGAGGTCTACAAGGCGGTCGCTTCCGGGAGCGAGGTCGCCACCTGGTCGGCCGTACGGGACCCGGACACCGCCTATCCGTGGGGCCTTGCCACCTTCGACCTCGACCCCGGCACCGGTCCAGGCTGCCAGACGTCGATCTCGGTGAACTTCTACCACACGCCCACCGCCACGCCCGCAGTGCCGTACCCGGCGCCAGTCCTCTTCGACACCTTCACGCTGTCGAAAGCGCGCCGCGACGGCTTCGGCCGCGGGCGGCCGCAACGGGAACGCGTTCTCGTCTCGCGCTAGCGATGCCCTACCCGCGGGCGGCGGGAATACGGCGGCGCCTGGCGACGCTAGTGATCCCAAGGCGCCGGTCGCCCGGTGAAGCGGGAGGAGGACCATGAGGATCACGGTGTATGGCAGAGGCAACGTCGGTGGCGGCTTGGGCGACCGTTGGGAGGCGGCCGGCCACGAGGTCGATCGTCTCGGCCGCGAGGGAGGCGACGTCTCGAAGGCCGATGTCGTCGTCGTCGCCGTGCCGGGTGCGACGCTGGCGGCCGCCCTCGACCAGCTCACCGGCCTCGAGGGCAAGACCGTGATCGACGCCACGAACCTCGTCCGGACGGGGGCGCCGGAAGGCCACGCCTCCAACGCCGAATACCTGAAGTCGCGGACGAACGGGCCGACGGCAAAGTCGTTCAACCTCAATTTCGCCGCCCTCTACGGCCGGCTCGCCCAGGCGCGGGCGACACCGGGCAACGTGTGGTGCGGCGACGAGGAGGCGCGACCGGTCGTCGAGCAGCTGAACCGCGACGCCGGCTACGACCCCGTGTACGCCGGCCCCCTCTCGAACGCCCCCATCGTGGAGCGCTCCATCGACCTCTTCTTCGCCGTGGCGCAGGCCGGCACCGGGCCGTTCGTCTACCGGATGGCGTCCCCCGACCAGCTCTGAGTGGGCGGGCGTCCCCCGTCGAGACCCGGCCAAGGAGCTCAATCCATTTCCACCCTCCGGACGTAGCACCTCTGAGCGGTGCTTCGGGCTGGCCGGGCGCGCTCGCCGACGGGCTCTTCCGGGCATCGAGCGACGGTATCGGGCGGACGCGTTGCTCGGTCCACAGGGCGACACGGAAGAGCACCACCGCCACCGAGATGACGACGAGGGGGAGGAGGTCGACGGCGGCGTTCATGAACACCGGGAGGTCACGGGAGGCGACGTCCGGCACGACGAGGAGCGCCGTCGTGGGGACGGCGGCGCTGGCCACCACCATGACCACCTCGAGCACGGAGCCACGCTCCCACCGCGGAAGTCGGAGGCGGGCGATCGTCATGGTGGAGATCGTGAGCAGCGCGGCCCCCACCACAAGGAGTGCCAAGGGGAGGAGGTAGAGCTCCCGGTGGTCCGCGAGGTCGGGAACCGATGTGACGGCCCAGCCGGCGACGAGAACGACGAAGGCGATGGCGGCGAGGGGCCAGGTTGCGGGACGATCGGGCCGGTACGTGCGCACCCCGAACGTGGCGGCACCGCAGACGCCGAGGGCGGCAAGCGCCGGGCCGAGCACTGAGAGGCCGGCGGGCAGGGCGAGCACGAGGCGACGGCGGCGGCACCGAGAAGAACGAGGCCGTACGAGAACCGGGCCGCCACGGCGCTGCCGGCGCCGGTGGCGGCGACCCTCTCCTGGCCTGTTTCCACCTGCTCCTCCTGGCGGGACGTTGGAGGGGGGGCGTTGGGGGGGGACGCGTGCGGACCCTCCATGGGTATCAGTCGGCTCTCGGTCGGCGTTTCCGGAGCCATGTCTGTAGGGTCCTAAGGCCCTTTTCTGTGCAGGGCTGGGGAACCGCCGGCCCGTGCCGGGCGCGGCGATCGGGCACGAGGCGAAGCGGGCATGCGACGAGACGAGGCGACGAGGCGGGGGGGCGAGGCGGGCGACGGTCCACCGCACGTTCCGCCGCCGGCCTTCCTCGCAGCTGCGCTGCTCTTCGTGGCGCTCAACTTGCGGCCGGCCATCGCCTCCGTCTCACCCGTGCTCGGGTCTATCCGCCGCTCGGACGGACTGTCGCCGTTCGAAGCGGGCATGCTCACCACCCTGCCCCTCGTGTGCTTCGGGCTCCTGGCTCTCGTGACGCCCCGCCTCGTCCACCGCACCGGAGTCGGAGCGCTGCTCCTCGGCTGCTTGGGCGGCCTCGCCATCGGCATCGCCCTTCGGTCGGCACCCTCCGTCGTGACGCTCTACGCCGGCACGCTCGTCATCGGCGTCAGCGTCGCCGTCGCCAACGTCGTGATGCCCGGCATCGTGAAGAAGGACTTTCCGGGACGGGTCGGCTTGATGACCGGGCTGTACACGATGGCCTTGAGCGCCGGACCGGCGCTCGCCGGGGCCTCGAGCGTCCCCCTCGAACAGCTCCTCGGGGGCAGCTGGCGCTTGGCCCTCGGCTTCTGGGCCCTCCCGGCCGCCCTGGCGGCGGCCCTGTGGTTCCCGATGCGCCGTCACGACCGGCCGCTTGGCCGCCACGAAGGGCCGATTCCGCGGCACGACCGGCCGATTGGCCCTCACGACGGAGGGGTGCCCGCCGAGGCGCCAGTGGCTTTCGAAGGGGTCGGTCGCGGCGACCGGGTCGCCTGGGCGCTCACTGCCTACATGGGACTGCAGTCGCTGAACTTCTACGTGGTCCTCGCCTGGCTGCCGACCGTGCTGCACGACCGTGGCACCTCTCTCGTGACCTCCGGGCTGCTCCTGGCGCTCACCAGCGTGGCCGGCATCGCCGCCGCGCTCGTGACACCCCTCGTGACGCACCGCATGCACGACGAGCGTGTCGCCGTGGCCGTCTCGACGGCCGCCCTCGCCGTCGGTGTGGGGGGCCTGCTCCTCGACACCCGCGGCCTCGACGCTCTCTGGGTCGTCATGCTCGGCATCGGCCAGGGATCCGCCGTCAGCCTGGCCCTCATGATGATGGTGGTGCGTGCGTGGAGCTCGACGCAAGCCACGGCGCTGTCCGGCATGGCACAAGGCGTCGGGTACCTCTTGGCTGCTGCCGGACCCGTCCTGGCCGGTGCCGTCTTCGCCGCCACCGGTGGCTGGACGGCGCCCCTGGCGATCCTCCTCGGCCTGCTCGTCCCGCAGCTCGCATCAGGTCTCACCGCCGGCCACGGGCACGTTGCGAGACCCTCGGGCGGGCCGCCCGTGCCGGCTTCCTGAGCCGACGCCTACGCTGACCGACATTCGGTCGGCGGCCACCGGAAGGTGCGCGTCGGCTGCCGCCGCGCGGAGCGAGGAGGTCGACGTGACGTTCGAGGACAGGACAGGGCGCCTGCTCTCCGTCCGGCTCGCCCGCGAACAGGTCGCCGAACGGCTGCCCTCGATCGTTGCGGGCATCGCCCGAAACGGTGAGCTCGTCTGGTGTGCGGGGCTCGGACCCCTGCAACCGGTGGCGGTGGCCGCCGCCACCGCAAGCGAGGAGCAGGTCGGCGCCGACACGCAGTACCGCTGCGGCTCCATCACGAAGACGTTCGTGGCTGTCGAGGTGATGAGGCTGCGCGACGCCGGGCGGCTGCGCCTGTCGGATCCCATTGGGGCCTACCTCGACGCCGGGCAGGCTTCCGCGGTCACCGTCGCCCAACTGCTCTCGCACGCCGCCGGCCTCCGATCCGAGACCGGGGGCGAGTGGTGGGAGCGAACTCCCGGCGCCGGCTTCGACGACTTGCGCCACGCCTCTCTCGGGGACGAGGCCTTCGCCTGGCCCCCGGGATGGATGCTGCACTACTCCAACGTCGGCTACGGGCTCCTCGGCGAGCTGGTCGGCCACCTCACGGGACGGAGCTGGTTCGAGGCCGTCTCGGAGGATCTCCTCCGACCGCTCGGCATGGAGCGGACGAGCCTCCGGCCGCAGGCTCCCTGTACGTCGGGATGGGCCGTGCACCCCTTCGCCGACGTATTGCTGCCTGAGCCCGAGCACGACGCCGGCGCCATGGCGCCCGCCGGGCAAATCTGGACGAGCGCCGGCAACCTCGCTCGCTGGTCGGGGCTGCTGGCCGGGACCTCGCCGGCAGCCGGCGAGGCGGGCGGGCCGACAGGGACGACGCCGGGGCCGCATCCCCTCCTCGGGCTCTCGAGCCTCGAGGAGATGCGGGAGCCCCGCGGCGTCTTCGACCAGACGAAGGGCGGCTGGGCGATGTCGTACGGCCTCGGGCTGCAGCTGTGGAACGACAATGGCCACAAGTCCTACGGCCACTCGGGGTCCATGCCCGGGTTCGTCGCCCTCGTGAGGATCGACGCCGAGACCCGCGACGCCGTCATCCTCCTCACGAACTCCACGTCCGGCTTCGGTTGGGGGCTCCCGGACGACCTCCTGCGCATCGTGGCCGACAACGAGCCGCCTGCGGTCCCGCTCTGGCGCCCGCGGGCCGTTCCCCACGAGATGATGGAACTGCTCGGCTTGTGGCACTGGGGCCCCTCGCCCTTCCTCCTGCGGGCGGCCGGCGGGCTCTTGGAGATGCGGCCGCTGCGGGAGAGTGGCCGCGCCTCGCGTTTTCGGCCCTCGGAGGGGGGCGGGTACGTCGGCCTCGACGGCTACTACGCCGGCGAGCGGCTGCGGGTGGTGCGCGACGGTGACGGCCACGTGCGGCACCTCGACCTCGCTTCGTTCGTCTTCACCCGGACCCCGTACGATCCCGCCGCCGACGTGCCTGGCGGGGTCGACCCGGCGGGCTGGGGCGCCCCCGAGGCCTGAGCCGGGATCCCCGGCGTGGAGCTGCGCCTCGTCGAGGGGGTCGGGGGGCGTGTCCCCGCGGAAGTGCCGGCGAAAGGAGAGCCTGCCTACTCTCCTCCCGCCGGCAGACCGTGCCGAACGTGGTGGCCCGGCGTCCGTTACTGCGGCGGGTCGGTTCCCGCGTACCAGAGCTTGGCGTCCGAGGTGGACGTGGCACTCTGCCCGATCCAGAAGCTGTAGAGGGTGGGTCCCGTGGCCGTGAGCGCCGGGCTGAAGACCGTGAGCGCCTGCGGGATCTGCCGGGCGCCCGTCCAGCTGCCCCCGTAGAGCTTGCCCGGGGTGTCCGCCGAGTACCAGACGTGGTCGGAGGTCTTTCCCTTGAAGGCGACGTAGAGGCGGTTGCCGACGACGGCGAGGGCCGGCCCGGCGCTCGTGCCGCCGGGGATGTCGGCGACGCCGCCGAAGCCGAAGAGCGAGTACACCTCGTAGCGGATGGCCTTCGACGTCGTCGCCCAGCTGACGACGGCCGCCCCCAGGCTCGGGAAGAAGGTGATGGCGGGACGAGTTCCCGTGCTGGCACCGGGCACGGTCTCTTGTGCCGTCCAACTGCTGCCGGTGTCGATCGAGAACCACACCGAGTTGCCGGAGTGTCCCTTCCAGACGGCGAAGATCTCCCCGCCATAGGAGGTGATGGCCGGGCCGGTGCTGCTCAGCGCCTTGCCACCGCCGATCACGACCGGCTTCGACCACTTCCCGCCGCTCAGGGAGGACACCTCGACGTCGCTCGTCGTGAAGTCCGTCCAGGCGATGACCGGCGCTCCCTTGTCGATGGCGATGGACGGCGAGACATGGCTCTCGGCGTGCGTCCCGCCCCACCGCACCGTCTGGAGCTTGCCCCAGGTCGTGCCGTTGAACGTGACGAAGTAGACGTACGAGGCCGAGCTGTCCGGCTCGCTGTTGACGAAGGTGACGTACAGCGTGCGCCCGGACGAGGCGACGGAGGGCGCCGCGCTCGTGAACATGTTCGTGGCCGTCGTCTGGGCGGTCCAGAGGGTCCCGCCGCAGAGCGACTGGGCGAGGTTGGCCCCGACCGGGGTGCCGAGACCCGTCACCATGTCGTAGCCACCGGTGGCCGGGTAGGCGCCCTTGTGGAGCCCGAGGGCGTCGTTGTCGCCCTTCGTGATGTCGTTGAAGTCGGCCGGCGTGCTCGTCGCCAGGCTGTAGAGCCGGGGGTTGAGGAAACCGAGGGACGTCGAGCGACAGCTGGAGGAGGAGTCGTCCATGAGCGCCGTGAGCGCTGCCCAGTCGGGCGCAGCCAGCGACGTCCCGAACACGCCGATCCATTTGCCCTGGTTGTACACGGCGTAGTTCGTCCCGGCGACGGCGGCCACGTCCGGCACCTCACGGCAGACTCCCGAGTGGTCGCCGCAGGGGGAACCGCTCGAGTAGGAGTTGATGACGCCCTTTCCGCTCTGCCAGCTGGGGCGGGCGTAGAGCGACGAGATGCCGCCTCCGGCTCCCGTCCATGCCGTCTCGCTCGGGGCGAGCAGCGGGGGGTTGCCCGCATTCGTGATGTCCGTGCCGCCGACGCCGGTGACGTCGGGCTGGGAGGCGGGGTCGTCGACGGCGAGCTGGGTCTGCCGCGGGGTGACCTTCTCGTTCGAGCAGCCTTCCGACCCTTGGTCGCCCGAGGCGGCGAAGACGGTCTGGTGCTGGGCAGCCATGGCGCTGAAGAGCGTGCTCTCGGGACCGGTGAGGCCGTCGGCCTGGGCGAAAGACTCGCATTGCCCCCAGCTCGTGCTCACCACTGGCGCCCCATCGTTGACCTGGATCTGCGTGTAGTCGGCGAGGACGCCTGTGGGCGTGTTGGGTGCCTCGTAGACGAGGACGTTACGCAGAGCCGGGTCGAGGCCGATGACGTCTTCGATGTCGGAGTCCGCTTCGAGCGCCCCGTTCCCCGTCGTGCTGGAGTTGCCGCCGTCCTCGGGCTCATAGGTGATGGCGACGTGGGTGCCGTAGCACCGTTGGTAGGTGGCGACGTCGGAGACCGGGAAGCCCGACAGCTCGAAGAGGTCGATGCTCTTGTTCGCCCCGAAGTCACCGGCGTTGTAGAGGGGACCGAAGTCGTAGGCCTGGGCGATGTCGCCGGCCGTGAGGTCAGCGGTGGCGATGGCGTTGCCGCAGGCGGCGTCCTGTCCCGATGCCAGCCGGCTGCTCCCCCCGAGGGCGGGAGCGGTGGTGCGCGGCGCCGACGCGGCGATGTCCTCCGGCGCAGCCGGGGTGAGATCGTCCAGCCCGACGACCGACTGGACCGAGGGGGCGATGCTGCTCGGCAGCCGGGGAGCCGTCGTGTTGGCGTCCATCACGGCGCCGCTTGCCGTGCGGAAGGCATGCATGCTGACGTCGAAGGCGGCCTCGGCGCCAGCCACGCTCGTCGTGACCGGTAGCAGGAGGTCGTTGGCGGAGACGGGGCCGACGTGCAATCCGGCCGCCCGCAGGCTGGCCGAGACCGCTGTGACGGTGGCCGGGGTGGCGCCGAAGACACGCCCGAATTCGCCCTTCGCGAGGTAGTGGCCGTAGAGGGGCGACGACGGGTCCGAGACGCCGGCAACGAAGGCGTCGAGTGCTGCCGCGTTCCGCGGCTGCAACACCACGTCGATGCTGAGGCGGGCGCTCGGTGTGGCGAGGCCGAGGTCGGCGGCGCCCGGCGGGACGAGGGCCGCCATGCCGACGGCGGCCGTGCCAGCTCCTCGGAGCGGCCGTTGCGTCGCTCCGGAGGTGGTGGCCGGAGCGAGGGCACACAGGCCGGCGAACAGCAGGAGGGCCGAGAGAACGCTCACCAAGCGTCCTCCCGCTCGCCAGCGCCCGCGGGCGGGACGCCGGGGCTCTCCGGCATCGGGTGGGGGAGAAACAGGGCTTGGCATGACTCGTCCTCCAAGGTGTCGCGCCGCCGTGGCGGCTCCGGTGTCTCCGGCGCCGCCCACGATGCGCCCGCGGGGTTGCATGAGGGTTGCACGGCGGTGACACGGGACGCCCTTCCGAGCCCGCGATGCGTATCCGGGGGCCGAGCGGGGCATACAGGAGACGACCTGAGATCTTGCGGAGGTCCGCCATGTCATCTGCAACTGTCCCCACCGAAACCCCCGTTCGGCGCGTCCGGACCCATCTCCTGCCCCGGCCGAGCCTCGAGGTGGCCGGGCTGCTCACCCTCTTGCTGGGGGCGTGGGCGGGGATCGTGGCCTACGTCGGCCCCTCCTTCGGGTTCAGTGCCGACGGGGCGTCCGCCTGGAGCTGGACCTTCGCCCACGGCATGCTCTTCCTCCTGCCGGGGGCCGGTGCCTTCCTCGCCGGGGCGCTCACCATGATGGGAGCGGCCACGGACCGGAAGGCCGTGCTCGGCTTCGCCGGCCTGCTCGCCGCCGTCTGCGGCGCCTGGCTCGTCGTCGGGCCGGTGGCCTGGCCGGTGCTCGGGCATGCTGCCTTCTTCCGGACGGTCCCGTCGGGCACACGAGACCTCGACTACTGGATCGGGTACGCCCTCGGCCCCGGCGGGCTCCTCATCGCCCTCGGTGCCTTCATCCTCGGGCGCGACCGTTACATCATCGCCCCAGCCGTCTCCGCCGACCGCTTCGAGGTGTAAAGGCCGCTTCGAGTTGCAAGGCGGCCGAGGGTCGGCGGGCGCGGCACACACCGGCCTCAGCCGCGCCCCGGGGGTTGCGGCCTGACAGGCGCCGGAATACCGTCAAGGAGCCGCTGCGCCGAGCCGGTGCGGGGCTTCACGACACGCTGGCACCGAACGGGGATCCATGATGGGGGAGAGCGAGGACCGCCGGCCGATCGGTCCCGTGGACGCGTCGAAGGTGCCTCGCTTTGCCGGCATCGCCACCTTCGCCCGCCTCCCTCGCCGCGAGGAGGTGGAACGTTGCGACGTCGCCATCCTCGGGATGCCCTTCGACGCCGGCACGAGCTATCGCCCGGGTGCCCGCTTCGGGCCGCAGGCGATCCGGGCGGCCTCCCGGTTGCTGCGCCCGTACAACCCGGCACTCGACGTCTCGCCCTTTGCCGGCCAACAGGTGGCCGACGCCGGCGATCTCGCCCTCAACCCCTTCGACATCGCCGAAGCCGTCGCCGCCATCGAAGACGGGCTCGAACAGGTCAGGCACACGAGCGGTCGGGTCGTCTCTCTCGGAGGGGACCACACGATCGCCCTCCCCATCCTCCGGGTCCTGCATCGCAGCCACGGTCCCATCGCCGTCGTCCACCTCGATGCGCACCTCGACACCTGGGACACGTACTTCGGCGCACCCGTGACGCATGGGACGCCGTTTCGCCGGGCTTCCGAGGAAGGGCTGCTCGCCCTCGGCTCGTGCATCCATCTCGGTATCCGCGGCCCCCTCTACGACCGCCTCGACCTGAGCGAGGACTCCAGGCTCGGCTTCGTCGTGCGGCGGGCGAACGCCATGGGCGAGGCCCACGAGGCGGAGACCCTCCGTCTGATCCGGGAGCGGGTGGGCGACCACCCGGTGTACGTCTCGGTCGACATCGACGTCCTCGATCCCGCCTTCGCACCGGGGACGGGCACGCCCGAGCCGGGCGGTCTGTCGAGCCGGGAGCTGCTGGGCGTGCTCCGCGGGCTCGCCGGCCTGCCGATCATCGGCGCCGACGTCGTGGAGGTGTCGCCCGCCTACGACCACGCCGAGCTGACGGCGCTGGCGGCGGCGCACGTCGCCTACGAGCTCATCTCGCTCATGGCTACGGCCGGCCCCTGAGCGGCGGTGGGCGCCGACTGCGGCGCCTTGGCAGGTGATGGACTGGATGCGCCGTAGGGACCGTCAGGGAGCCGCCGATGCCGGAGCAACGCCTCGTCGAGCGCGCCCGCACCCTCGCGCGCCTCGACCTCGCACCGGCCTCGCCACCTCCCACGCCTCTCGCCTCGCTGGTATGGGGTTGATGCTCGTCGGCGCGGTGGCGGCGGGTCTTGGGTACCTGATCCCCATCGTCGGCTGAGCGGGTCAACCGATAGCGTCGTGCCGAAAGGATCCGGCAAGGGGTCGTGTCGAGAGGGGGCCACGATGCCAGCAAAGGGAGGATTCAGGCGGAGGCGGCCGAGCGGTGGAGGGGTGTCTCCGCCGGCGGCGGGCTGGGTGCGCGGGAGCGCCGTCGGAATCGCCGCCGCCGTGGTGCTCGCCGCTTGCAGTGGTGGGACGGCGACCACCACGACGACGGTCTCGCCGACGACGGTCTCGCCGACGACGGTGGCCGTGACGGCGTCATCGAGCGGGTGCGGCAAGGCGGCGACGGCGGGCTCGACCACGCTCTCGCCCATGATCGGGGGCCACGCCCGGGTGGTGATCGTGCACGTGCCGAGCGGCTACACGGGCTCCCAGAAGGTCGCCCTCGTGCTCAACCTGCACGGGAGCGGGAGCGACGCCGTCGAGCAGGAGGCCTTCACCGGCATGGACGCCACCTCGGACGCCAACGGCTTCATCGTGGCGTACCCGCAAGGGCTCATCCCCGAAGGGACGGGCTACGACTGGAACGTGCCGGGCGTGCCCCTCGTCGGGGGCAATCCCGTGCCCGCCGGCGCCGCTGACGACGTCAGCTTCCTCGCCGACCTCGTGCACCTCCTCGAGCAGCGCTACTGCATCGACGAACGGCGGGTCTACGCCACCGGCTTCTCCGGCGGTGCTCGCATGTCGAGTCAGCTCGCCTGCGACGAGTCGGGCGTGTTCGCCGCCGTGGCACCCGTGAGCGGCCTGCGACGCCCGACTCCGTGTCCGGCGGGCCGTGTCGTTCCCATCATCTCCTTCCACGGCACGGCCGACCCGGTCGACCCCTACGACGGCCACGGGCAGGCGTACTGGACCTATTCCGTGCCACAGGCCCTGAAGGACTGGGCGGCTCAGGACGGGTGCTCGAGCACGCCGGCGACTTCCCAGCCGGCGGCGACCGTCACGCTCACGGCCGACAGCGGGTGCCGCGATGGCGCTGTCGTGGAGCTCTACACCATCGCCGGCGAGGGTCACGAGTGGCCCGGCGGCCCGCACCTTCCCCGCAGCCTCACGCGGCTGCTCGGCCCGCAGACGATGGCCACCAGCGCCGACAGTCTCATCTGGAGCTTCTTCAGTACCCACAGGTTGCCGTAGACACGGCGACACGAGCCCGGACGCGACGATGCAGCCTGGTTGCCCAGGCTGCATCGTTGGGACGTGGTGAGGAGCTAGGCCGTCTAGGCCGCCTGCGCTGGCTCGACGGCCCCGCGCACGCCCTGCCGCAGGCCGACTGTTTGGCTCGCCCGACGACGCTGGACGTAACCCCGGATGAGGCCGTCCCCGCCGATCCAGCCCGAGGTCCGCCACGTCGCAAGGATCACGACTGCGAAGAGGGCGTAGAACGGGTTCACACCCGCACTTCCGGTGAACATGTAGGTGAGGTTCAGGATGAGGGCCCCGAGGGCTGCCGCCGGCGTGAGGATGCCGAGGATGAGGCCGATACCGATCAGTGCCTCGGCAACGGTGATCAAGACGCCGATCCAGCCTGCGTTGGGGACGACAAAGCTGTGCAGGAAGCTGGCCCACCAGCTGTAGCTCGCCACTCCGTGAGCGGCGAAGCCGGCAACCCCAGCACCGTTGTTGTGCATGAAGTAGCCGTTCTCCGCTCCGAAGAGCTTCGCCCATCCTGCCTGCAGCCACATGATGCCCAACCAGACGCGCATGGCGGTCCACACGGGGGCCATGATCTTCGAGTTGGACAGGAAGGCGGTGAACTTCGGGGACTTCGTCCCAGAGGGGTCACCGAGCAGCTTCGTGATGTTCTTCATTGTGATTCCTTCTTCCCGGCCCGGCTCCCTTGCGGGCCATAGACGTATCTTCGAGGTTTGGGTGGTTCGCCACGAGGGTCGAAAGTCCCGAGCCCGTGGTCCCACAAGTCCCGAGCTTGTGGGACTGTCGGCGACAAAGGACCAGGTCACCGCGTGCGGTGGGCGCTGAGGGGCGTGCCGAGTCCCGGGGGATGGTAGGCATCGTCCCCGCGGGGGTGGTTTCCTCGACCACGTGGCGCCGGGTCCCCCCGGACCCGTGAAGGTGTTTGAGGTTTGTACAGACGTCTGCACGAAACCTCAAACACCTTGTCACTCGGCACGCTGTGGGGAGCCGGAACGGCGGGTGCGGACGCGGCACGGCCGGCCGCAAGGTGGCGGCCGGCCGTTACGAACTACGGGTGTTCAGAAGCCGGTCAGCGATGCCGGGTCGAGGGCAGCCGGCGGTTCCTGGTGCTCCGGCTCCTTCTCCTCCAGGGGCTTGAGGCCGTCCGCCTGCGTCATGAGCGCCCCGATCTGTCTCGCCTTCCCGGGGGAGAGCACGACGGCGATGAGGGCAACGGCGAGCCAGCCACCGGCCCAGATCAGCAGCCACTTGTAGTCGCCGTTGGGGTACGGCGGCGCGACGTTGCGGTACAGCGTGTAGCCGAGCACGATGCCGCCGGCGATGGGGATGACGATCTCCCAGCGGCGCACCTTCGCCTCACCCGAGAAGAACAGGAGGCGAATGGCCCCGACGGTGGCGAGGAGGTAGACGACGAGCAGGACGAGTGTGCCGATCGTGCCGGAGGTGTCGAAGATTTGGATGGCTGACTGGCCGAAGCCGACGGCGTACACGAGGTACACGGCGAGGGCGCCGAACAGGACGCCCACGATGGCGGGAACGGGCGTCCGCCAGCGGGACACTCGGGCGAGCACCGTGCCAGGGGAGGCGTCGCGGGCAAGGGAGAAGAGCATGCGAGACGAGCCCACGACGCACGCCAGTGCACAGGAGAAGGCGCTCACGACGGTGCCGAAGGTCACGAGGTCGCCGACCCAAGCGGTCACGTACTGCGACCCGAGGGCGCCGAGGAGCGAGCCGGTGCCGGCGTAGGTCGAGACGCCGGAGGTCGAGGTCCCGAAACCCATGCCCTCGATGGCTGTGACGAAGACGAAGTAGATGCCGCCGAACAGGACGGTGCCGACGATGGCCCGCGGGATGTCGCGGCGGGGCCGGGCCGTCTCCTCGCCGAGGGTGGCAGACGCCTCGAAGCCCGCGAACGACAGGAAGCCGAACACGGCACCCTGGAACAGCCCTGACGTGCCGATGCCCTTCGGCAGCGTGAAGACGCTCAGCGTGAAGGTGTGGCCTCCGGGGGCGTGCCCGCCGATGAGGCGGACGAGCACGATGACGCTCACGATGAGGATGAGCGCGACTGTGGCGCCCTCGAACCCGAGCAACGCCCCCGTCGCCCGGCGGACGGGAGAGGAAGCGAGGGCGAGAAGGAGAACGGCGAAGGCGCCCGCAAGAAGGAAGGGCGCCCACGTTGGCGGGTTCGTCCAAATCTTGAGCGTCGTGAGGAGCGACGTGCCGAAGATGCCGGCGGCGACGGTCGTCGTGACGGCATAGAACATGTAGGTGCCGATGAGGCCCCAGCCGGCGATGACGCCGGGTCGCACCCCGAGGGTCGCTCCGACGAAGCCGTAGACCGAGCCCGCATGGTTGAAGTGCTGGCAGAGGCGGGCGATGCTGTAGGAGACGAGCAGGATCCCGACGGCCGCCACGAGGAAGGCCAACGGGACAGCGCGGCCCACAGAGCCGACGGCACCCTGCGGGTTGATGTTCGCTGCCATGCTCGGCGCCATCAGCCCCACAGAAAGACCGATCGCTGCCCAAATGGTTAATTTGCCGTGTAGGCGGGATTGCCCAGCTGTGGTCTCGGTTCCCCCCTCGACGGCGCTCGTAGTCGCCATGGCGACATGATAAGTGACTTCTCCCGCTCGCACTAGGGGCACCGCTCGACAGCTCCCGAGGGCAGCCCGGGCGACCGAAGCGGCGCGGCCGCGGAGATGACAGGATTGGCAGCCACCTGACGAGAAACGGAGGGTTTCGTGCCCGCAGGGGACACACCACCTCGAGACGATGGCGCCCACGGCTCCCCGAGCGCAGCGGCGCTGACCGACGAGCTCGCCGAGCGCGGTATCGCCGGCATCGCCCTCAACTACGTCGACAACACGGGCATCACGCGGGTGAAGGCAATCCCGACGGCGCGTCTCGAGGCCGCCACCAAGTCCGGCGTCGGGATGTCGCCGGTGTTCGACGTCTTCGTGCTCGACGACTCGGTGACGGCGAGCCGGACCTCCACGGGGCCGGTGGGCGACCTCCGCCTCTACCCCGACCTCCGGCGGCTCGTCGACCTGCATGCCCAGCCCGGGTGGGCGTGGGCTCCCGTCGACCGGCGCACGAGGTCGGGCGAAGCACACCCGCTCTGTCACCGCTCCTTCGCCGCCCGCATGGTGGAGCGGGCGGCCAAAGCGGGTTACACGAGCTCCATGGCCTTCGAGGTCGAGTGGGCGCTCGACGCCGGCAGCGGCGACGAATTCGTCCCGGCCACGTTGGGGCCCGCCTACGGCATGACGCGGCTCATCGAGTGCTCCGACTACCTGCGCGACGTGCTGCGTGCCTTGGCGGCGGAGTCGATCGAGGTCCACCAGGTCCACCCGGAGTACGCCGCCGGGCAATTCGAGGTCTCCGTCGCACCCAACGACGCCGTCGGGGCGGCCGACGACAGCGTGCTCGTCCGCCAGACGGTGCGTGCCGTCGGGCACCAGCACCACTTCCGCACGAGCTACTCGCCGAGCGTCGTGGCCGGGCACGTGGGCAACGGCGGGCATGCGCACGCCAGCTTGTGGAAGGACGGTCGCAACCTCTTCGCCGGCGGCGACGGGCCGCACGGGATGTGCCCGGAGGCTGAAGCCTTCGCCGCCGGAATCCTCCGCGAGCTCCCGGCGATGCTCGTGATCGGAAGCCCGAGCGTTGCGAGCTATCAACGCCTCGTCCCCCAGCACTGGGCAGGTGCCTTCCAGTCGTGGGGGCTCGAGAACCGCGAGACGGCGCTCCGGCTCGTGACGGGCACGGAGGGTCACGAGAGCCAGGGCGCCAACCTCGAGGTGAAATCCTTCGACTTGAGCGCCAACCCCTACCTCGTCGTGGGCATCCTGCTGGCTGCCGGCCTCGCCGGCATCACCGACGAGCTCCGCCTGCCGCCCGAGATCCCGGTCGACCCGGCGACGCTGTCCGTTGGGGAGCTGGCAGCCGCCGGCGCCGCCCCGCTGCCCTCCAGCCTGTCCGAGGCGCTGGAGCGGTACGAAACGAGCTCCGTGCTCGCCGAGGCGCTCGGCGAGCCGCTCTTCGAGACGATCGCCGCCGTCCGCCGGGCCGAGCTTGCCCTCTTCGCAAACGCCACCCCGGACGAGGTGGCTCTCCTCACGAGGTGGCGGCATTGACGGCGGCGGAAGTGGCCCGGGAGGCGGTGGCGGCGGCGCCGCTCATCGACCACCACGTCCACAGCGTGGTCGGCGAGATCGCCGATCGGCAGGGCTTCGAGCGTTTCCTCACGGAGTCCGGTCAGCCGGCGGGGGAGGGCTGCAGTTACTTCGACTCCTTCCTCGGTGCCGCCTTGTTGCGCACGTGCGCCCCCGTGCTCGATCTCGACGAGTCGGTCTCGGCCGACGACTACCTGGCCCGGCGCCGCGAGCTCGGCGGTGAGGAGGCCAACCGTCGCCTCCTCGGCGCCGCCGGTGTCGCCGAGCTGCTCGTCGACCACGGCTACCAGGGAGGCGATCTCGTGGAGCCGGACGAGCTCGCTCGCCTGGCCGCCACGCCGGTTCGCCGCATCGCCCGCTTGGAGCAGGTGGCCGAGACGGTGGCGGCCGCCGGCACAGACGCCGCCGGCTTCGCCGATGCCTTCGCCGAGGCGCTCGCTGCTGCCCTCGCCGGGGCCGAGGGCGCCGTCGGCTGCAAGTCGGTGCTCGCCTATCGCTACGGCCTCGATGTCGACCCGTCCGAGCCCGGGCCTGCCGAGGTACGGGAGGCGGCGGGGGAATGGCTCTCCGAGGCGGCGCGCTCCGGGACCGTGCGCCTGTCCCATCCCGTGCTGCTGCGACATCTCGTCTGGGCGGGGCTGCGCGCCGGAGTGCCCCTGCAGTTCCACACGGGCTACGGCGACCCCGACCTCGAGCTCCACCGCTCGGATCCGGCACTGCTCACCGGCATCATCCGCCGGGCGGCGGATCTTCGGCACGCCGATCATGCTGCTGCACTGCTACCCGTTCCACCGGCAGGCCGCCTACCTGGCCGGCGTCTTCCCCCACGTCTACTTCGACGTCGGGCTGGCCGTGAACTACGTCGGCTACCGGGCGGCCACCGTCTTCGCCGAAGCGCTCGAGTCGGCGCCCTTCCACAAGATGCTCTACTCCTCGGACGCCTTCGGCTTGGCGGAGCTGCACTACATGGGCGCCGTGTCGTTTCGTGCCTCGCTCACGGAGGCCCTGGAGCCGCTCGCTTCTCGGGAGGAACGGGACGCCGAGGAGCTGAACCGGGCTGCGTACCTCATCGGTGCGGGCAACGCGCGACGCGTGTACCGCCTCCAGACCGCCTGAGCGCACAGAGCGACGGGAGCGCTGCCGTGTGCCGCCTGTTCGCCTACGCCTGCGAGGGTGTGACGGCCGCCTCCGACGTGCTCGGCGAGGAGACCTACCTCCGCTTCCGCTCACTCGCCCGGCTGCACCGTGACGGCTGGGGTATGGCGTGGTTGAGCAGCACGGAGGTGGAATCGGGAACGAGCAGCCCGCGTGCCGCCCGCTCCCTCGTGGGTGCCTTGGACGATCCTGACTTCGACGAGCTCGCCCGCTCCCCCCTCGGCACCGCGGGCATGGTCCATCTCCGCTGGGCGACGGCCGGCTTGGATGTCACAGCCGCCAACACCCATCCCTTCCTCGCCGACGGCTGGGCCTTCGCCCACCAGGGGAGCATCCCGCAGCCGGAGCTCATCGAGGAGCTCCTCAGCCCACAGTGGTCCGGCAAGCTCGGCGGGAAGACCGACAGCGAGCGCTACTTCCTCTACCTCCTGCAGTGCGCCGCCGAGGCGGGCGACGTCGTGGCCGGCGCCCGGCGGGCCGTCGGCGACATCGTGCGGAGGTGCGGACCGACCAGCCTCAATGCCCTCCTCCTGTCGGGTTCCCGCCTCGTCGTGGTGCACGGCACCGCCGGGCTGGAGCCGTCCGTCGAGGACATGTTGGAGGTCGTCGGAACGGAGGACCAGCTGCCCCCCGAGCACCGCGAGGCGTACTACCGGCTTCGCTACCGTCGACGTGACGACGCCATCGCCGTCGTCTCCTCCGGACTCGGCGCCGGGGACGGGTGGAACGACCTGCCGGACGAGTGCATCGTAAACATCACTCTCAGCGATAGCTCAATGGAGATCCATCCGCTTCGGTGATGTAGCCGATCCTCAGACACGCACCGCCCGACTGCCGGCACAGGGCGCGGCGCGCACGCCGCCGACACTGAGCGGGCGCGGCCGCCGGCGGTGCGAGCGCTCCAGCGGAGGTCTCGCCGGCGGGAGGTGACCGCCCGGCAGATCGGGGCGGGGCGCCCTGGGGGGTCGGTCGTGGCGCCGCCACCACCAGCCGCCCCCGTTGCCGTCGTCGCCCCGAGGCGAGGGCCCGGTGGCGAGGATGATCCCGAGAACCACGATGGCGAGAACGAGGACGAGGGCGGGCGCCAGGGCGAGCCAGTGAAGGGGTCCGGCGCTCTTCGGACCGGAGGCACACGACAGGGTGGAGCAGCTGTCCTGCACCCGGGTCACGAGGCTCAGCAGCATGTCGATCCTTCGGCCTTCCTACCCCGGGCGCCCCTACCGGCGCCCCGTCCTGCGAGGGAACCTGTCTCCGCCTCATGTACCCGGAGGCGTCACCGCCAAACGGCGCCGTCCGCTCGCCTCCTTCGCCGGGCGAAGGGCCGTGGCAGACCACCGGACGAGGTGCTCAGAAGGCGCCGAAGCGGACGATGGAGGCGATGCCGAAGAGCAACGAGTAGACGGCGAAGGGTATGAGTGTGCGGGTCTTGAAGTAGCGGGAGAGGAAGAGCACGGCGAGGAGCGAGGTGAGGGCGGCGGCGGCGCTCCCGGCGAGCACCTGCCCACGGATGTCGTTGCCGAGGGGGCCGAGGAGGTCGGGGATCTTGAGGGCGCCGGCGGCGAGGATGACCGGCGTCGACAGCAGGAAGGCGAAACGCATGGCGTTCTCGTTGCTGAGACCCCGGATGAGCCCTCCCACCATGGTGACGCCCTCGCGGCTGATGCCGGCGAGGAGGGCGAGGCCCTGTGACAGTCCGATGATGAAGGCGCTCGGCACCCCGAGGCCGGCGAGGTGGCGCTCCGCCTCGCCGTCCATCGGGACGACGCCCTCGTGTCCCTTCGCCGCCTCGCCGTGCGAGCCGGCGGCGCCGGCCGCCGCCCGCGCCCGCCGCCGGTAGACCTCGCCGGCCCCGAGGATGAGGCCGTTCACGGTGAGGAAGACGGCAGCCGAAAGCGGCTTGGCGAACAGCACCCGCAACGGGTGCTCGAGGACGAGGCCGAGGATGCCGACGGGCACGGTGGCGATGACGAGGAGCCAGGCGAGCCGCTCCGAGTCCGTCTCGATGCGTCGCCTGAGGAGGCTCCGCACGAGCGAGCCGATGAGGCGCACCCATTCCTTGGCGTAGAAACCCAGCAGCACGAGGGCAGTAGCGAGATGGAGCCCGACGATGAAGGCGAGGTAAGGGCTCTCGGGCGAGGACTCCTGACTGACGAGGAGCGCCCAGTTGCCACCGAACCAGGAGGGGAGCAGCACGGTGTGGCCGAGGCTCGAGATCGGGAACAGCTCGGTGACGCCCTGGATGAGGCCGATGACGACGGCCTGGAAGTAGGTCATGTGGTAGACGGCGGCGGTCACCCGGCCAGTGTGTCATTGCCGCCGCGGCGGTGGCGAGACGAGACCCTCCTGCCCCGTTGGCTACGATCGGCGCGTGACGCTCGCCCTGCTCAATCCGACGTCCTTCGTGACCTCCTCGGGGTACGCGGCCATCTTCGTGCTCTGCGTGCTGCAATCGTGCTGCGTGCCGACCTCCTCGGAGCTGACGATGGGCGTGGCCGGCGTCCTCTCCGCCTCCGGCAAGCTCGACCTGGCGGCCGTCATCGCCATCGGAACCCTTGGGGAGGTCGTCGGCGCCTACATCGCCTGGGTGATCGGGAGGACGGCAGGGCGGGGTTTCGTCGATCGCTTCGGCAAGTACGTGCTCCTGACCCACCACGACCTCGACCGTGCCGAAGCCTGGTACAACCGTCACCCCCGCTGGGGCGTCTTCGGGAGCCGCCTCGTGCCGCTCGTGCGGAACTTCGTGGCCATCCCGGCCGGCGTGGCCGAAGTGCCGCTCGTTCGCTTCGGCCTCCTCACGGCGGCCGGCAGCCTCATCTGGGACGGAGCCTGGGCCGGGATCGGCTACGGGGTCGGCAGCCAGTGGAAGTCGATCGCCCACGGGTTCAGCGACGCCGGCTACGTCGTCGGCGCCCTCGTCGTGCTGGGGATCGCCTTCGTGATCTTCCATCGGTATCGCTCGTACCGTGCGGCGACGGCGACGGGCTCGACGAGGACGGACGTCGAGATCGACTGAGCAGGGTGGCCCGGCGTGTCAGTCGCCGTCGGCCTCCTTCAGGATCTCCCCGAGGTGGTGCTCGACCGTCCAGCGCTGAGGGGGCAGGTGGTGCTCTCGTGCCCAGGCGACGGTGAGGTCGTCGCTCCCTGCGCGCTCCAGCAGCTCGGCGCCGAGGCGGTCGTGCTGCAGGTAGCGGGCCATCTTCCGACGACGCCCGGAGAACGGTGACCCGGCCGGCAGGGTCTCCCAGCCCACGACGCCGTCGCGCCCGATGGCAAGGGCGGCCAGCGTGGCCCACACGCGGCCGAACGTTCCGAGACCTGCCTCCAACTTTCCGACGTCGTGCAGGAGGGCGGCCGGCACCAGGACGGGCTCGGCGCCGTCCCCGAGCGCCCTGCGGGCGACCCCGATGGCGTGGCGCCGGTCCGGCCCGGACATCTGCGTGAAGAGGCGGCCCTCGTCTGCGCTGAGGTGGGTGAGCGCCCATTGCTGCGACTGCTGGCGTGGACCGGCGGGGGCGAGCGAGGCGGCGAAGCGCAGCGCCAGGTGCCACATCGACCCGAAGCCATGCTGCTTGCTCCCGGTCGTCGCCATGCCGTCACGCTATCGGAGCCGTCGGTGCCCGCTCGAAGCCCCTCGTCTCTGGCGGCGATGGCCTCCGAGGGCTATCTTCCCTTTTCGGAGCGTCTGCGAGGCCGCCAGCGGCACACGCGACGCCGGAGGCAGCGATGCCCCGGCGAGGGCGCTCCCAGGCTCGGCGGCCATTCCGGCACCGGTCGAGCCGAGCGAGGAGGTGGTCGGCGGCTGATGCGGTTGTCCGTCGGTCTCCTCTTGGCGATGGCGGCTGCCCTCGCCATCAACTGGAGCTTCTTCACCCAGCACGGCGCCTCCAACGTGCTGCCACGCCTCTCCCTGCGCCATCCCTTCCGCTCCTTGCGCCTGCTGTTCACGAACGGGCGCTGGCTCCTCGGCTATGCCGTCGGCATGGGGGGCTGGGGGCTCTACGTCGCCGCTCTGCTGTTCGCCCCCATCTCGCTCGTGCAATCCGTTTCGGCCGGCGGCATCGGCGTCATCGCCCTGCTGGCGCTGCGTCAGGGTGCCGGCAGCGTCCCGCCCCGCGACCGGGTGGCGTTGGTGGCCTGCCTGGGCGGCCTCGCCCTCGTGCTCGTCTCCTTCGTGGCCGGCGTGCCCAAGCCCAGCCCGCCCGGGACGAGCAACATCCTCGTCTGGGTCGGTGTCACGGTCGCGCTCGCCGGCGTCGCCTGGCTCGTCGGGGGCCGGGTGATGCGCCAGGGCGCCGGCCTCGGGGCCGCCGCCGGCCTCCTCTACGCCGCCGGCGACGTCTCGACGAAAGGTGCCGTGATCGCCGGTGTCGTCTTCGTGCCCCTCCTGATTGCGTGCCTCGTCGCCGGCTTCGTGGCGCTCCAACTGGCCTTCCAGCGGGGGAGCGCCATCGCCACGGCCGGGATGTCCACCCTCCTCAACAACGCCCTGCCGATCGTGGCGGGCGTCGTCGCCTTCCACGAACGGCTGCCGGGCGGAGTGGGTGGGGGCGTCCGCTTGGCGGGTTTCGTCCTCGTGGTGGCGGGCGCCGCCCTCCTTGCCAGGCCCGAGCCGGCGGCTTCCGGACGGAGCGACGACGCCCCCGTCCTCCCGGGGGCGCGCACGTGAAGCCGCTCCGATTTGGGAAGAGGCGCTGTCGCAACTACAGTTTGCGCCGTGGCGGTGCATTGCCTCGAGTCGCTCCTTCCTGCTGACGACGTCGAGCGCATCGTTCGCGTCTGGCACCGCTTCCCGTTCTACGACGCCGTCAACCAGCGGCCCGGCTCCGCCGGCCCCGTAGCGAAAGCGGCCCCCTCGTCGGATCTGCGGAAGCTGACGGCCCACACGGACGCTTCGACCCCGGCCATCGCCGGGCGCTTCTCCGGCGTCATGGGTCGCGCCGACGTCGACCGCCACTTCCGGGAGACGGGGTGTGCCGCCGGCCGCGCCGCCGTGGAGGCCGGGCTCGCCCGCACCAATTACTTCGGGGCGAACTACGTGTTCCACGACGAGACGGCCGTCCCCGGCCTCGAGAACTTCCTCCACGAGGACGACTTCGTGGAGGCGGCGCGGCTCATCTTCGACGTGCCGCTCATCGTCCCGACCCTCGTGTACGCCAACGTCATGGTGCCCGGGCAGGAGCTGCCCATCCACACCGACATCCCCGAGTTCCTCGGGGCCGACCGCACACAACTCCCGATGTGGCTGCTCGTGGTCATGCACCACTCAGGGCTCTTCGCCGACCGGCGCATCGCCACGGCGACGGCCGTCGCCTACGTGGAGTCGGGCGAGGGAGGAGAGTTCGCCTACTACGAGCACGGTGACGAGCCGAGCGTGATGAAGCCGGGCGCCGGCAGCGCCATGGTGCTCGACGCCGACACCGTCTTCCACGCCGTCTACCCGGTGGGGTGTCCGGACGACCTGCCGCCGGAGAACCGGGCCTTCATGCGGCTCAGCCGGAACGGCAACCGGCGCTGGCGGCTCACGAGCCGGGAAGCCGACGGTGCCGACGACATGGCCGCCTACTCGAGCGACGACCTGCGCTACTCCATCTCCCGCAAGGCGTACTGCTTCGCCAACAAGCAGGAGTACGAGACCTGGCAGGCGGGCGTCGACCCGCTCCGCCCGGAGGACGTGCTCGGCCGGCTCGTCGGCGTCCTCGTGGATCGCGGTGTGCTCGAGTCACCGGAGCACTCGCTGAGCGACGGAGATCTCGCCAGGCTCCTCATGGACCACTTCATCCCCTTCCCCGACGCCGCCACCGGCGCCGCCGCCTAAGCCCGCACCTGCCGCCTCCCCGCTTGGGGCCCCCGAGTCTGTTCGCCCGCCCGCCGCTCCTGCACTCGGGCTGGTCGTCCTGCCTCCAGGACCTACTTGCGTGCAGGTCGCATTTATGTCAGGCTGCGGCTCGGCCGGCGAGCAGAGGGGAGGCAGCGACATGTCAGCCCAAACGGCGCTCAGCCCCACGCGACGGAGCGAGACGCTCCGCTCGTCCTTCGCCGCCCTGAGCCCCGTCGAGCGCACTCGAGTCCTCGCCATGTACGGCTCGATCGCGGCGCTGCACGCCATCGGTTTCTTCATCTTCATCGCCTTCGTGGTACCTGCCCACTACAAGGGACTCGGGATCGGCGTCAGCGTCCTCGCCTACACCTTGGGCCTCCGCCACGCCTTCGATGCCGACCACATCTCCGCCATCGACAACACGACCCGCAAGGTCATGAACGAGCGGCAAGGCACGGGCCAACCGCGGCCCCTCGCCTTCGGGTACTTCTTCTCGCTCGGGCACTCCACGATCGTCGTCGTCATCGGCGTCGGCATCATCGTCGCCGAGAAGGCCGTCTTCGGTGCGGTCTCCAACAGCCACTCCGGCCTCGAGACCTTCGGGGGGCTCTTCGGGACGGTCGTCTCGTCCGCCTTCCTCTTCCTCATCGGCCTCCTCAACCTCGTCGTCCTCGCCGGCATCGTCCGAGTCTTCCGGTCGATGCGCCGCGGCGTCTACGACGAGGCCGAGCTGGAGCGCCAGCTGCAGAACCGGGGTTTCTTCTACCGCTTCTTCGGGAAGTGGCTGCGCGCCATCACGAAGGAGTGGCAGCTGTACCCCGTCGGCGTCCTCTTCGGGCTCGGCTTCGATACGGCCTCCGAGGTCGCCCTCGTCGCCACGACGGCGTTGTACGCCTCCAGGCACATCCCCTGGTACGCCATCATCTGCCTGCCGATCCTCTTCACGGCCGGCATGTGCCTCATGGACACGACGGACGGCATCTTCATGAACGTCGCCTACGGATGGGCCTTCTTCAACCCGGTCCGCAAGGTGTACTACAACCTCGCCATCACGGGGCTGTCCGTCGCCATCTGCTTCTTCATCGGAGCCGTGGAGGCGCTCGGCATCGTCCCGACGGAGATCCACGGCCTCTCCCGGCACCACGGCTTCTGGGGCTTCATGTACAACTTCAACATCAACACGGCCGGCTTCGTGATCGTGGGGATGTTCGTGGTCACCTGGGCGGTCGCTATGGCCGTGTGGCGTTTCGGCCACATCGAGGAGCGCTGGAGCGCCCGCCTGGCGACGTCGTCGCCGGAGGCGAGCTGAGGGCACGAGCGGTCGGCGCTCAAGGCGACGGGTACTGCAGCTCGAGGGCGTGCCGGTAGGTGCCGCCGTGACAGCCGAAGCCGGCTGACGGCTTGAAACGGCGGACGATCTCGACGAAGTCGCGGTGCACGGCGACGAGCTCCATGCCCCGGCGCAGGTAGAAGCCGATGGCCTCGGCGTTGTCGTCCGTCGTCGTGAGCCACAGGCGCCGCCGGTGGGAGCGGGCGAGTTGCCGGGCGGCGGCGAGCAGGGCGGAACCGGCTCCGAATCCTTCGTAGAGACTGTTGAGCGTCACGACCTCCAGGCCGGCGGCGTCCTGACGCCACGTGAGGGCCCCGAGGCGCCGGCCTCCGACCAGGGCGACGTAGCCCGAGAGGGCGGCGGGCTCGTGGGGGCCGGAGAGACTGACGACGGGAAGGCCCCACTCCTGCTCGAGGAGGGCAGCCATCCAGGCGGCGTCGTCCTCGTCGGCTTCGCGCACGACGGGCGCTTCGGCGGGTCGCCAGAGCTCCGTGAGATCGATCCCGAGCTCGCCGAGCATCGTGCGCAGCAGGGGGAGCGACAGCCCGAGCACGTTGCTCGGGACTCCGTCGATGCCCTCCACGAAGGCTCCGCCGAGTCCCTCGATGCTGAAGGCGCCGGCGAGGGCGAGGGGCTCGCCGCTGGCGACGTAGCGGCGGACCTCGCCCTCGGTCGGTCGCCCGAAGCGCACGAGCGTGCTGTCGACGGCGCCCGCCCGGCTGCCACTGGCGGGCTCGAGGAGGAAGTGGCCCGTATGGAGGACGGCGTGGCGCCCGGCGAGCGCCTGCCACATCTCGATCGCCTCCGCCTCTGAGGACGGCTTGCCGAGGGCCTCCCCGTCGAGGTCGAGCATCGAGTCACAGCCGAGGACGAGGTCCTCCGGGAAGCGCTCGGCCACGACGACGGCCTTGCGCTCGGCGAGGAGGGAGACGGCGGTCGCCGTGTCGGGGGCGTCGACGGCCTCGGAGATGCCGCTGACGACGACCCGCGGATGGATGCCGGCGTCTCGCAGCACCCGGAGGCGGGCGGGCGAGGCGGAGGCAAGCGTGAGGAGGCGACTCATCGGTCCATCATGGTGCAGGGACTGCGGCGCCGGACCTACCGGGCGGCGTGCGAGGAGGCGGAGTCGGCGACGGGAACGAGCGTCACCTGGGCGCCGAAGGCGGCGCGGCGGCTCGCCCGGCGGAAGGCGGCGATCACGGGCTTGCCGGCGATGAGGACGAGCGTGGCGTTGAGCGCCGCCCGGGGGACGTCGAAGCCGAGAGACGTCGAGAAGTGGAAGACGAGGAACCTCGTCACGTTGTGCACGACCGACGCCCCCGGTTGGAACGCCAGCGTCGTCGCCCCACCGATGAACGGCCAGAACCAGAGGTCGAGGAGGAGGCCGTACACAAGGCAGGCGAGGGCGGCGTAGCCCGCCACGGCGAAGAGCTCGCTCCGGCGACCGCCCAGATCCGGCAGCAAGCCGGCGCCGAAGCCCATCCAGGCGGCCGCCAGCATCTGGAAGGGGAGCCACGGCCCGACACCGGCGGTGAAGAGGGCCGAGGCGAAGATCGTGAGTGCCCCGAGGAGGAATCCGAAGTGACGCCCGAGCACGTAGCCAGCGGGGAAGAGCAGGAAGAAGACCGGCTCGAAGCCGGCAGTGCCGCCCGAGGGCAGGCGGAGCGCCGTCCCGCAGGCGGCCAGCACGCCGAGCATGGCGACGCCCTTGGCGTCGATGCCGCCGGCGCTGAACTCGCTGAGGACGGCCACGAGCAAGAGCGGCAGAACGGCCACCATGATCCAGGGGGCGTCCCCCGAGTGGGCGTTGTTCGCCCCGGCGTGGGACGGGACGAAGAGGGGCCAGGTGAAGGCGATGAGCCCGATGACCGTGACGAGACCGATCACGAGGCTCCCGGTTCGCTGCAGGCGGACGGCCCCTCGTGCCGAGGTGCGAGCCGAGCGGGCGGAGGGCGACGTCAGGCGGCCGGTGTGGGTTGTCATGCCATCGCTTTCACGACGTCGTCCACCGTCAGGAGCTCGAGGGGGGCGAAGATTTTCGCCACCTGGGGGGCGAGGCCCGGTGACTCCGCCAGGACCCGGCGGGCAGGCCCGTCGGTGATGACGTCGCCGTCGGCCAGCACCACGACCCGATCGGCCGCCTCGCCGGCGAGCTCGACGTCGTGGGTGGCGACGACGACGGCCTGGCCCGTCTCGGCGGCGAGGCGCCGGATGATACCGACGAGGCGGTCCTTCGCCTCGTAGTCGAGGCCGCGGGTCGGCTCGTCGAGGAGCAAGAGGGGCGGCCGGGAGGCGAGGATCACGGCGAGGGCGAGCGAGAGCCGCTGGCCTTCCGACAGGTCGCGAGGGTGTGTGGCGCCGTTGACGCCGGGCAGCAGCTCGTCGAGGAGCGCCCTCGTCGTGCCGTCCCGCAGACGGGCCTCGGCGTCCGTCGTGGCGCACTCGGCGGCCACACTGGCGCCGTCGAGGAGGAGGCCGGGATCCTGGGGAACGAGGCCGACCCGTCGGGCGGCCTCCTTCGGGGAAAGGCCGGCGGGAGCACTGCCGGCGACGCTGACGTCCCCGGCCGTCGGGCGGCGGAGGCCGGCGAGGTGGGCGAGGAGGGTGGACTTGCCGGCGCCGTTCCTGCCCATGAGGGCAACGACTTCGCCGGCGCGCACCTCGATCGTGACGTCGTGCAGCACGGGAGTTCGCCCGAGGACGGAGGTGAGCCGGTTCGTCGAGGCGACGACGGGACCGACCGGCGGCGGGCCTGCGACGGCGACGGTGAGGCGAGACCGCAACGGCGCCGCCAGGGAGCGGGCGTCGCGGACCGAGAGCGGCAAGGGGGTCCAGCCGAGGCGCCGCCCGAGACGCACGATGGGCGGGGCGATGCGGGAGGTCGCCATGGCCGCCTGCGGCGAAGCGGCCACGACGGCCGAGGTGCCCGGAACGGGCACGGAGACGATGACGTCGGCGGCGTGAACGATGCGCTCGAGGCGATGCTCGGCCACGAGGATGGTCGTGCCGTGGTCGTGGACGAGGCGTGAGAGGACGGCGAGCACCTCCTCCGCCGAGACGGGGTCGAGCGACGACGTCGGCTCGTCGAGCACGAGGATGTTCGGGGCCGCCGTCAGGGCGGCCCCGATGGCGACGCGCTGGCGCTGGCCGCCGGAGAGCGTGGCGACGGGCCGCTGGCGCAGGGGATGGAGGTTGAGGACGTCGAGCACGTCCTCGACGCGGCGGCGCATGGCGTCGGGGGAGATGCCGAGGTTCTCCATCGAGTAGGCGAGCTCGTCCTCGACGACGTCGGCCACGAAGGTCGAGTCCGGATCCTGTCCGACGTAGCCGACGACGTCGGCGAGATCCCGCGGCCGGAAGTCGGCTGTGCTGCGGCCGTCGACGACGACGCGTCCCGAGAAGACACCGCCCGAGAAGTGGGGGACGAGGCCGTTGACGCTCCGCAACAGCGTGGACTTGCCGGCTCCTGTCATCCCGATGACAAGAGCCAGGCGGCCCTCGTCGATCTCGAGGTCGACGCCCTCGATGGCCGGCCCCTTGGCATCGGGGTAGGTCACTGTGACGCCATCGAAGCGGATCACGCTCCCACCTCTGTCAGTTGCTGGTCGACGGGCGCCGGTTCGTCACTTCGACCCGGTTCCGGTGCCGTCAGCAAGGGGAGAAGGGCGACGACGACCCCGAGGATCCCGATGGCAGGTAAGCCGGGCATCGCCAGCGGGTAGGACTGCTGCTGCAGGGCCGACGGGTCGAGCCGCCCCGTCACGAGCACGGCGGCCAGCGCCACGCACCCGGAGGCGGCCGTCAAGCACTCACGGGCGCCGAAATGATCCGGCCGGTAGATCGTCCGCCCCGTGTGCGAGCGGGCGAGCACCCCCACGAGCAGGAGGACGGATCCGACGCCGAGTACGGGGAGCCCGAGGAGGGGCGGGCCGCCGCTGTCGAGCACGGCGAAGACGCCGACCCCGATCCCGACGACGCCGACGAGCGTGAGCAGGGAGGCTCGCCGCCGCCGCCTCGAGGACAGTCCCTCTCCGACACGGCCGAATCCCCGCGCGTCCATGGAAGCCGCCAAGCCGACCGAACGCTCGAGCGCCTCCGACAGCACGGGGACGGCGATGCCCCGCAAGCCCCGAAGGCCCTTTGTACTGCGGCCGCGCAGGCGCCGTGCCGACCGCACGCGCCCGATGGAGGCGACGACGGAGGGGGTGAAGGTCATGGCCACGGTGACGGCGACGGCGACTTCGTAGAGGGCCGTCGGGACGCTCCGGAGGAGGCGGTAGGGGCTGACGAGCGCCGAGACGGCTCCCACGCAGGCGAGGATCGTCGCCAGCTGCAGGCCGTCGCAGGCGGAGGCAACGATCGCCCCGACGGTGACGGGACCCCCGAGTGTGACGCCGGCGAGATCGGTGGGGAGGTGCACGGAGGGCAGGCTGAAGAGGACGTAGCCGGGCAGCCGCAAGCCGAAGACCACCTGGAAGAGGATCCGGATGGCTACGACGACGAGCCCGAAGCGCAGCAGGACGCCATAGGAACGCGCCCACGGGCTCGGCGAGCGGCGGGCGACGGCCACGACGGCCGTCACGACGATGATGAGCAGGAGGAGGACGGGGTCGGTCGTGCGGGAGGCGGCGACGGCGAGAGCGCCCGCCCAGAGCCACCAGGCCGCCGGGTGGAGGGGGGCGAAACGCGGCCGCCGCCAGCGCATGTGCGGTCCCGTCGGCTACTCGGCGCCGAGGGAGCGGCGCGACCGCACGACGGCGTAGCCGGTACCGGCGAGGACGATCGCGGCGACGAGGGCGAGGAGGGCGTCGCGGGCGACGTCGGTCGTGGCGCGGGAGCGAGGGCTCGTCACCGTGCCGGAGGCGACGATCTTCGACGAACCGCTGCCGCCGGCGACCGTGCCGGGAGAGACGCCGGCGCTACCGGGCCGGCTCGTGCCTCCGTGCCCGCCCCCGCCGGGCGTCGTCGTGGTGCCCGGGCTCCGCGCCAGTGTGCTCGTGGTCGTGCTCGCAGCGCGCGGCCGGCTCGTGTCGGTCGTGGGGGCGCTGGTCGTCGTGGTCGAGGTCGTCGTGGTCGTCGTGGCGGGCGTGCCGGCGCTCTCGAGGACGCCGGCGTTCGAGGGCGCCCGGGGCGGCGGGTCGGCCGCAGTCGCCGTCCCGTCGGGCTGGAAGCGCCAGCCCTCGACGTCGCCCTTGCTCACGACGTTCTCGGCGGGGCCGTCGTTGGCGTAGGTCCACTTGCTGCCTCCGTGGAAGTACGCCCAATAGGCGTAGTGGCCGTTCGTGGCCGTGCCGCACCCGCCGGACGGGTAGCCGTCGATCGAGCACAGCAAGCCGGAGGAGGCATAGACGGGCTGCGCCGCTCGCAGGAGGGCGGCGCGTGCCTGCAGGACGTCGGAACCGTTGGAGCCGTCCGGCACGGCGACGCACGTCACCGTGATCTCGGCAGCGCCGGTGCCGAAATCGACGACGATGGGGACGACGACCTGGCCCTTGTGCGCCTTCGGCACGCTCGGGCATGCTTTCTCGGTCGTGCCGCCGGCGCGATGCGAACCGGTCGTGGATCGCTCGGGTCGGCCCGACGGCGCATTCCTCGACGGGCAGCGCATGATCGGCAGTGTCCGCGTCTGTGTGGCCGGCCGGATCGGGAAGGCTTTGCCGGCCGCCGCCGGTATGGCCTCGAGGGTGGCGATCAGGTTCGGCCCGGGGACGCCGGGGAAGGTGTAGGCGCCGCGCTCGCTCGCCGGCGCGCTGCAGCCGAGCTGGAAGTGGGCGAGGGCTTTCCTCGGCGTGGAGGCGGCGGACTTCCGGAAGGCCGGGTTGCCCAGCTCATGGAGCGCGACGAGCGCTTGGACGACGAGGGCCGTCGAGTCGGGGTCGACCGGCTGCGCTCTCGACACCGTCCCGAAGTAGCCGAAGCCACCGTCGGGGTACTGAGAGCGCTGCAGGAACTTCAAGGGGTTCACGCGTGGCGACACGTGCGTCGCCACAAGCGCCTCGACGGCGAGGGCGGTCGAGTTCGTGTCGGCCCCGGCGTAGTCGGTCGGGTCCTCCTTCGGGCACGGGGTCCTGAGCGACGATCGGTAGGAGGTCCACCCCCCGTCGGAGCACTGCTGGGCGACGAGCCACCGCGCGCCAGCTGTGTTCGGGTGGCCTGCGGCGGCAAGTGCGAGGAGGGCGAGGCCCTGCGTGTAGGCGCTCGAGTAGGTCGGGCCGTCGGGCGAGCCGAACAGCCCGGCGTCGCCGCCTGTCTTCGCCTGCGTCGCCAGCAGCCTGGCGAGGAGATCGTCGGCACGAGTCGTGCCTCCGAAGCGGACGACGCTCGCCTTCATCGCCTCCGCCGCCAGCATCACCTGGGCCAGGCGGCCAGGGCTGACGATGGGCTTCTCGCCGTCGGCGATCGAGACGTACGAACCGAAGTGCTTCTCGAGGTAGCCGAGGCCCCGGTGGGCCGGGACCTCGCCCGTCTCGGTGGACACGAGCGCCACGAGGCCGAGCGAGAGGTTGTCGAGGCCCGCCTCCCCGTCGGAGACGGGTAGGTCGCCGTTGAGGCGGAATTGTCGCCCCAGCCAGCCGGCACCGTCGAGCGCCGACATCGGTGTCGTGGCTGGCTTCGTCGGAGCCGTGGCCGCCTTCGTCGGAGCCGGCAGGCTCGCTCCCGCCACGGCCGGGGCGACAAAGCCGCCAAAGCCGATCAGCGCCGCTGCGAGAGCAGCGCCCAAGTCTCTCAGTCTCACTTGTCTGTCCTTCCCCGGATTCTGGATCCGAGGAGGCAGGCGTGGACCACAAGCCCCGGATCCCAGCTCCCGTGTTCCTCGACGATTTGCAGGGCTGTCGTCCCCGAGGAGTTCCCGGCTCGTGGGTCTGCCTTCACAGCAGACCCACCTACGGTTGCGGGCCAGCGCCGGACTTTGACCGGACTTCCCCCTACTGGAGGCGGGCGCGTTATTGCGTGTGCGCCGACGGTCACGCTACCAGAGGCGGCTCGGCACTCGCCGGGGGCGATGCGCTGGCCGCCGACCGGAAACCTGAGGCATGGCGTCTGAGGCATGGCGCCGGCCCTTCTGCGGGTATGACTCTTGTCGGCCCATCCCCGACGCCGCGGAGAACCCCATGCGCTTGCCGACCAGCTTGAGAGACGTCCCGGGACGCGTCGCCACCGGCGCCTTCATCCTCCATGCCGGCCTCGAGAAGTGGTCGGGGGACGACGCCCGCGCCGAACGGGTGCACCAAGCGGCGTCGGCGGCCTTCCCCGTGCTCGAGCCGATCGACCCGCCGATGTTCCTGAAGGCACTCTCGGTCGCCGAGATGACCACCGGAGCGTTGCTGCTGGCGCCCTTCGTGAGCAACCGGAAGGCGGGTGCCGCCCTGACCGCTTTTGCCGGCTCCCTCCTCGCCATGTACCTGCGTACCCCGGCCATGCACAAGCCCGGAAGCGTCTGGCCGACACCGGCCGGTACGGCTGTCAGCAAGGACGTCTGGATGCTCGGGATCGGCCTCGGGCTCCTCGCCGGCGGAGCGCACCGGAGCCGGTCGTGACGGCGCCTGGCGGCGAGGGCGCCCGGTCATGAAGGGCCGCCTGTGGCTCGTGCTGGGCGTCCTCGTCGGCATCGCCATCGGCGTGGGCCACCTCCCGTATCTCGCCGGGGCGGCGAGGTCCTTGTCGGACACGGCCCTCCGCCTCGTCCGCTCCGGCGGGGCCTCCCTCGTGCACTCGGCGGCCTCCTACGGGGCCGCCCGCCGCGTCGTCGAAGGCGTCGCCGCCGCCATCGCCGTACTGGCGCCCGGGGTGACGGCCCTCCTGCTCGTGGCGGCCGCCCGCCTGAGCATCCGGCTCCGCGTCGTCATCGGCCTGCTCGTCCTCGCCCTCGGCATCGCCGGTTACCACTACGCCCCGGCCGGGACGGCGACCGGAGCCCTCGGGCTCGCCATCGTGGCCGCCGTCATCGCCGTCGTGGCGACGGGACCGCTCGTGGCAGCGCCACTGGCAGCACTCGCCGGGCTGATCGGCACGGAGTTCCTCCCACGCCTCGTGAGCGGCCGGCTCTCCGTCCCGCGCAGCACCGTCCTCGAATTGCACGAGGCGCTCTTCGCCCGCGCGGGCGCCCCCACCTGGCTGCAGGTCGTCGTGCTCGTGGCAGCGGCGGTGCCCTTCGCCGTCGCCGCCCGCCTCGTCGTGCGCTGAGGTGCCGCCGCCTCTCAGGCGGGCAACGACTCGAGCACGGCCTCCCGGATGCCGGCGGCATCGAGGCCGAGCGCGCTCAAGATGGCAGCAGGGCTGCCGTGGGCGAGGAACGAGATGGGAACGCCGACACTGCGGATGGCGGGCACAGAGCCGGACGGCATGGCACGGCGGGCGGCCGCCTCGACGAGCGACCCCACGCCGCCGACGGCGATGCCGTCCTCCGCCGTGAGGACGAGGGCGTGACCGAGGGCGTCGTCGATCATGGCGGGGTCGAGGGGGGCGACGGCCCGCACGTCCCACACGGTGGCCGACACCCCCTCGAGCTCGAGCAGCTCGGCCGCCTCCTCGCAGGCGGCGAGGAGCTTCCCGACGCCGAGGAGGCAGACGTCGGAACCGCTGCGGAGCTTGCGCGCCCGTAGTCCCCGCCCTACGGTTCCGCCCCGGCGTGCCTCCGTCTTCGGCCAGCGGATGGCCACCGGACCTGTCGTGATCTCGAGCGCCTCGTGCAGCATGGCGCCGACCTCCTCGTAGGAGGAGGGGGCGAGCACGGTCATGCCGGGCACCTTGGAGAGCAGCACGAGGTCGAAGATGCCGTGGTGGCTGGGCCCGTCGTCCCCCGTGATGCCGGCGCGGTCGAGGCAGAAGACGACGGGGAGGCGGTGGAGGGCGACGTCGTGCACGACCTGGTCCCAGGCCCGGTTGAGAAACGTGGAGTAGATGGCCACGACAGGGCGCAGACCCGCCATCGCCATGCCGGCGGCGGCGGTGACGGCGTGCTGTTCGGCGATCCCGACGTCGAAGAAGCGGTCGGGGTAGCGGTCGCGGAAGGCGAGCAGGCCGGTCGGGCCGGGCATGGCGGCGGTGATCGCCACGACGTCGGGGCGGGCGGCCGCCTCCTGCAGGAGCGCGCTGCCGAAGGCCTCCGTGTAGCTGAGACGGTGGCGAGGGGCAAGGGAGCGGCCCGTTTCCGGCTCGAAGGGGCCGACATCGTGCAGGCACTTCTCGTCGTCGTTCTCGGCCGGGTCGTAGCCGCGGCCCTTCTGGGTGAGCACGTGCACGACGACCGGTCCGCTCGAGGCGGCGGCGACGTCGAGCACGCTGCCGAGGGCATCGAGGTCGTGGCCGTCGACGGGGCCGAGGTAGGAGAGCCCGAGCGACTCGAAGAAACGGGCCGGGGCGTCGAAGGGCGGCACTTCCCTGGGGGCCGGCCCGCTCGAGGCGATCGAGAGGGGGGAGATCGTGGGTGCGTACGACCGCCCGTTGTCGTTGAGGACGACGATGACCCGAGCGCCCGAGACGCCGATGTTGTTGAGGGCCTCGTAGGCGAGCCCACCGGTGAGGGCACCGTCACCCAGCACCGCGACGACATGGCGGCCCAACTTGCCGAGCCGGCGGGCGACCGAGATGCCGTGGGCGTAGGACAGCGCCGTCGATGCGTGGCTGTTCTCCACGAGGTCGTGCTCGGACTCGGCCCGGTTCGGGTAGCCGGAGAGCCCGCCCCCTTTTCGTAGGCGGGCGAAGTCATCCTTTCGCCCCGTCACGAGCTTGTGGACGTAGGCCTGATGCCCCGTGTCCCAGACGATGACGTCCATGGGCGACTCGAAACGGCGGTGGAGGGCGAGGGTCAGCTCCACCACCCCGAGGTTGGAGCCGAGGTGGCCGCCCGTGGCGGCGACGCTCGCCACGAGGAAGCCACGGATCTCCTCGGCGAGCTGCCCGAGCTCCGGCGTGCTCATCTCGCGCAGGCGCGCCGGCGAGGTGGCCTGCCCGAGGGCGGATCCGGCGACCTCGACGACGCTCACGGCGCTCAGTGCGTGCTCACGAGGGCGCGCAGCGACTGGCGCAGCGAGCCCATGGTGGCGATGACGGCGGAGGGTTCGTAGCCGCAGTGGGCCATGCAGTTGGCGCAACGCGGGTCGCGTCCGCGGCCGTAGGCGGACCAGTCGGTCGTTTCGACGAGCTCCCGGTAGCTCTGGGCGTACCCGTCGGCCATGAGGTAGCACGGCCGCTGCCACCCGAAGACCGAGTAGCTCGGGATTCCCCAGGCGGTGCACTGGAAGTCGACGCGGCCCTCCAGGAAGTCGAGGAAGAGAGGGGAGTGGTTGAGGCGCCAGCGCCTGCGGCGGCCCTCGGCGAAGACCTCCCGGAAGAGCGATCTCGTCTGGTCGGGACCGAGGAAGTGCTCCTGATCGGGAGCCTTCTCGTAGGCGTAGGCGGGCGAGATCATCATGGCGTCGACGCCGAGGTCGTCGTTCAGGAAGTCGAGGACGTCGCGCACGGTTTTGGCCGAGTCGACGTTGAAGAACGTCGAGTTCGTCGTGACACGAAACCCCTTCGCTTTCGCCGTGCGGATCGCCGACACGGCCTGGTCGAAGACGCCGTGCCGGTCGACGGCGGTGTCGTGGCGGTCCTTCAGGCCGTCGAGGTGGATCACCCAGGAGAAGTAGTGCGACGGCGTGAAGCGGTCGATGCGGCGCTCGAGGAGGATGGCGTTCGTGCAGAGGTAGACGTAGATCTTCCGCTTCACGAGCTCGTTGACCATGCGGGCGATGTCGGGGTGCAGCAACGGTTCGCCGCCGGCGATCGACACCATGGGGGTACCGCTCTCCTCGACGGCGCCCACGACGTCCTCGACGGACAGGCGCTGGCGGAGGATCTCCGTCGGGTGCTGGATCTTCCCGCACCCGGGGCAGGAGAGGTTGCAGGCGAAGAGCGGCTCGATCTCCACGATGAAGGGGTAATAGGCGGTCTTCTTCATGCGCTGGCGCATGAGGTGGGCGCCGATGCGGACGTTCTGGCGGAAGGGAACGGGCATTAGCGCACCTGCGTCGGGAGGGCGAAGCGGACGCTTTCCTGTGTCGTCGTCGCCTCCCGTACCGAGACAGGTCCAAGCAGTTGCAGCACGTCGAGTACCTCCTGTACGAGAAATTCCGGTGCGGATGCACCGGCGGTCAGCCCGATCGCCCGCGCCCCTTCGAGCCAGCCGAGCTGCAGCTCCGAGACATCCTCGAGCAGCTCGGTGCGGCAGCCTTCGCGAGTACCTACCTCGACGAGTCGGGCGGTGTTGGACGAGTTCGCGGAGCCCACGACGAGCAGCAGGTCGCAGTGGCGGGCGATGGCACGCACGGCGTCCTGGCGGTTCTGCGTGGCGTAGCAGATGTCGTCGGCCGGCGGCGCCACGATGAGCGGGAAGCGCCGGCGGAGGGCGTCGGCGATCTCGTGCGTCTCGTCGGTGGCCAGCGTCGTCTGCGTGAGGTAGGCGACGGGCCGCTCCGGGTCGAGCTCGAGGGCGGGGACGTCGCCGGCGTCCTCGACGAGGTGGAACCGGCCCGGTGCCTCGCCGAGCGTCCCCTGCACTTCCTCGTGGTCGGCGTGACCGATCAGCACGAGCTGGTGCCCGGAGGCGGCATAGCGCCGGGCCTCCACGTGCACCTTGGCGACGAGGGGACAGGTGGCGTCGATCACCTTCAGGTCGCCGCGCTCGTCCGCCTCCGCCCGCACGGCGGGGGAGACGCCGTGGGCGGCGAGGACGACGGTCGCCCCGGGCGGCACCTCGTCGAGCTCCTGCACGAAGACGGCACCGGCCTGCTCCAGCTGGCGGACGACGTGGAGGTTGTGGACGATCTGGCGGCGGACGTAGACGGGCGCCCCGTGGCGCTCGAGGGCGCGACGCACCGTCTCGATCGCCCGCTCGACGCCGGCGCAGAAGGAGCGGGGGGAGGCGAGCACGACGTCGTGGTGGCCGCAGGCGCGGGCCCACCGCTCGAGGGGCCCGCGGGCGGCGGTGAGCGACGCCAGCTCCGGGCGGGTGTCGGAGGCGGTGGAGCCGGCCGGCCCGACGGCATGGACGACGGCGAGCGGGTTGCCGCGGAGCCGCTCGAGGAGGGCGGCCGATTCGGCGTCGAGGACGACGGCGCCGCCGTCGAGCTGCGGTCTGCCGACGATGTGGCGGCGCGAGGCCACGAGGGGGCCGAGCCGGACGCCGAGGCCCGACTTGGCGAGCTCAGCGGCGACGACCCCCGCCATCGGCAGGCGCTGTCGTCCTTGCTCGCCGTCGCGCACTTCGTCGGCGATGAGCAGGTGACCCTCCGCCGGGTCGCCTCCCTCGCAGGCGGCCACACCGACGAGAGCGACGGGAGCCGAGCGGTCGAGCCGGAGGCCGGCGGCATCCCAGGCGCCCGCGACCGGGCCGCCCGCCGCGGCGGAGTCGGGCGCAGGCTCGGCGAGGCCCGTGCGAAGGAGCGTGAGCTCAGGCGTCGCTCTCTCCTTTCACGAAGCGACCCAGTGCCATGACCGGGAAGACGAGTCGGTAGAGGTGGTAGTTGATGTAGAAGTAACCGGGAAAGCCTGTGCCCGTGAAGAAGGGCTCGTCCCAGCTGCCGTCCTCCCGTTGGCTGGCGACGAGATGGGCGATGCCCCGCTCGACGGTCGCCGACCGCTCGCCGGCGGCGAGGAGGGCGAGGAGCGCCCAGGCCGTCTGGGAGGCGGTGGAGGTGCCGCGCCCGCTCCAGTCCTCGTCGACGTATGAGCGCAGAATCCTCACCCCAGCCTCCGTCCGGGAGCTGGTGGGCCTCGAGCCAGGCGACGGCCCGACGGATGGCCGGGTGGTCGCAGGCGGTACCGGCCGCCACGAGGGCGGGGACGACGGCCCCGGTGCCGTAGACGTAGTTGGCGCCCCAGCGCCCGAACCAGGAGCCGTCCGGCTCCTGGTGGTCGAAGAGCCACCGCAGGCCGGCTGCGACTCTCGCCGACCCACCCGGCAGCGCCGCGAGCATCTCCACGACATGGGCTGTCACGTCGGCGCTCGGCGGGTCGATGAGCTCGCCGAAGTCGCAAAACGGAAGGCGCCGGCAGAGATCCTGCGTGTTGTCGACGTCGAAGGCGCCCCACCCGCCGTCGCGCGACTGCATGCCCTCCACCCAGGAGACGGCACGCGAGATGGCGGCTCTGCTGTCCTCCGCCGTCCGTTGCAGGGCGAGGACGATCTCCGCCGTGTCGTCGATGTCGGGGTAGTGGTCGTTGGCGAACTCGAAAGCCCAGCCTCCCGGTTCGAGGTGTGGGCGCCGCACGGCCCAGTCGCCCGGCACGCGGATCTCCTCGGCGAGGAGCCAGCGGGCGGCCGACGAGAGGGCGTCGTCGTCCGGCCGTACGCCGCCGTCGGCGAGGGCGGTCACGGCGAGGGCGGTGTCCCAGACGGGCGACTGACACGCCTCGAGGCGTCTCCCTGCCTCGTCCACGATGATGAATCCGTCGAGGCCGGCGATGCCTGCCCGCATGACCGGGTGGTCGAGGGCGTAGCCCTGCAGGTGCAAGGCGATGAGGGAGTAGACCCAAGGCGGTTGGATGCCGCCCCAGGATCCGTCGGCCTCCTGCCGCACGACGATCCACCGCTCGGCGCGCCGCAGGGCGGCGCGGCGCAGCAGCTGCAACGGGCGGCGCTCGTATCTGTGCAGCAGGCGGTCGAGGAGCTGGAAGCGGCCCGCCCAGCTCGACAAGGGCTGTGGGGGCGGGGGAGCCGCACCCGTGCGGATCTCGTCGATGTCGATGGCGATGGCATGCACCGGGCGGTGGGCCGAGACGACGGCGAGGGCCACGACCGTCTGGCGCGCCCAGCAGGCGAAGTCGTAGATGTTGAGGGGCACCCACGTTGGCAGGTACATGAGCTCCGGAGGCAGCACGGGCAGGTCCTCCCAGGACCACAACCCGAAGAGGGCCAGCCAGATGCGCGTGAAGACCCGTGTGCGCTCGACGCCTCCCGACTCGACGATGAACCGGCGGGCGGCTGCCATATGTTCGGTGTCGAGGTCGTCGCCGGCGAGGCGCAGTACGACGTAGGCCTCCACCGTGGTCGACAGCTCGGGCGGACCGCCGTGGAAGTTGGCCCACGTGCCGTCCTGCCGCTGTTGTGACCGGATCCACACCGCCGCGGCCGCCGTCTCGGCCGCCGTCCGGATGCCGAGGAACTCCCGCAGGAGCAGATCCTCGGCGTCCATCGTGACGTTCGTCTCGAGCTCGCCCTTCCAGTACCCGTCCTCGTACTGCATGGAACGGAGGGCCGCCACCGCCCGTTCCAGGCAGCGGGCCGCTTCGCCCGCTCCCCGGTCGGCGACGGCGGGCGACGCGGCCTCGATGCTCGGCTGCTTGCGCCGGGCCGGTGCGCCGGCCGCCGTGCGTGCGATCGTCACCGGTCCCTCGCCGTCACGTAGCGGGCGATGGCGACGAGCTCGGCGCGGGCCGAGCGTTCGAGGGAGACATGGTGGAGGGCGTCGAGCGCCGTGGCGAGGTGGGACTCGCCGATGGCGAGGGTCGCCGCCCGCGCCCCGTGCTCGTCGAGCATCCGAGCGGCCAGCTCGACATCGTCGGGGGAGAGCTCGGTGGCGAGGAGGCGACGGAGCCCGTCGGGCACGTCGGGCGAGGCGCACGCGAGGGCGACGGGCAGTGTCTTCTTGTGGAGGCGGAGGTCGTTGCCGACGGGCTTTCCGGTCACGGCGGGCTCGCCCCAGATGCCGAGGACGTCGTCGATGGCCTGGAAGGCGATGCCGAGGTGGTGGCCGAACTCGGAGAGCGCCTCGACGGCCCGCCCGCTGCCACCGCCGAGGATGGCGCCGAGGGCGGCCGCACACGACAGCAGGGCGCCCGTCTTGCCCGCCTCCATGTGCAGGCACTCTTCCACCGAGAGGGACTCGCGCTGCTCGGATGCCATGTCCTCGCTCTGCCCGGCGATCATGGCCTGCGTCGCCTCGGCCAGGACGCCGGCGGCTCGCACCGCCTCGGCGGAGCCGTCCTCGAGGAGCAGCTGCAAGGCCAGGGTCACGAGGGCGTCCCCGGTGATGATGGCGTTGCCGACGCCGTATTCCGCCCACACGGTGGGGCGGTGACGGCGCTCGATGTCGCCGTCGATGATGTCGTCGTGCACGAGCGAGAAGTTGTGCACGAGCTCGACGGCGACCGCCCCGACGAGGGCGTGCTGGGGCTTGCCGCCGACGGCGGCCGCCGAGGTGAGGACGAGCCCGGCGCGTACGTGCTTGCCACCGCCGGCGAGATGATGGCGGCAGGCCGCCCGCAGGTCGGGGTTCAGGCGGGCGACGGCGGCGTCGAGGGCCGGCGCCACGAGGGACCGCGTGCGGGTGAGCGCCTCGGTCGCCTCTTCGTGCTCGCCGAGCCGGAGGGTGGGTGTGGTCGTCATCCGACGGCCTCCTCGAGTGGTTGGACGGGACGTTCGTGGTCTCCGCCGAGGGCGGTGAGGGCGCCGGCGGCGGCTTCACGGCCGCTGCGAACCGCCCCCTCCATGGTGGCGGGCCAGCCGGTGTCGCAGGACGCTCCGGCGAGGAACAGCCCTGGCGTCCTCGTCGTGACGGCCGGACGGGAGACGTGCGACCCGGGCCTGCCGCGGAAGGTGGCGGTGCGTTCCCGCGTGACGAGGCCGTCGAGCAGGCGGGCCTGCCTCATGGACGGGAAGAGCGCTGACAATGCCTCCGTGAACTGTTCGACGAGGGTGCTCGCCCCCACGTCGACGTAGGAGTCGGCCGCCGAGAGCGAGACGGCGAGGCACTGTCCCGAGGCGAGGCCGCTCGATGCCGTGCGGTCGAACACGAACTGCACGGGGGAGTCGACGCAGGCGGCGAAGGGGAGGTCGGTGACCTTGCGGTCGAGCACGAGGTGGACGTTGACGATGGGGGAGGATCCGAGCGCCTCCACCCTGCCGGGGTCCTCGAGGGCGCCGAGTGTGGCGGCGGCGGGAAGGGGGGTGGCCACGACGACGGCGCCAGCTTCGAGACGGCGAGCCACCGTCGCCACCGTGAAGGTGCTGGGCCAGGCCGGCTCGATCGAGGTGACGGGGGTCCCGAGAACGACATCGACGCCGGCCTCGGCGAGCGAGCGGGCGGCGTTGGCGCCGTGCAACTCGGAGAGGGGGACGGACGACCACCCGATGTCGCCGGCGTCGCGGTGCTCGAGGAGGCCGACCTTGAAGACTTTCGCGGCCAGCTTCAGCGACGCTTCCTCCGCCGCCACGTTGAGCGTGGGGAGGGCGATGAGGTTCCAGAGCCGTTCGATTGCCCGGTCGTCCTGCCCGTGGCGACGCAGCCAGCTCCCGAACGAGACGCCGTCGAGGGAGGCGTCATCGGGGTCCAGCCGGCGCAGGGCGAAGGCCGCCCGGCCGAGGCGTGCCCGCTCGAGCGCAGAGAGATGGCGGTAGCCGGCGAGGGCGGCACCGAGGTGGAGGGGCGCCGGCAACGACGTCCGGCGGATCGATGCGGTGGAGCCTCCCGGCCGCAGCACGGGGACGTCGAGGCGCCGTTGCAGGACGACCTGGGAGGAGGCACCGATGCGTTCGAGGAGGGAGCGGTACTCGGTGCAGCAACGGAGGAAGACGTGCTGGCCGTTGTCGAAGGAGAGGCCGTGGCGGCGGATGGAGGTGGTGAGCCCGCCGAGATGGTTGCGCCGCTCGAGCAGCACGACCTCGGCACCGGCATCGGCCGCCGCCAGGGCGGCGGCGATACCCGCCAACCCGCCCCCGACGACAGCCAGCCGCCCGTTCACGGCCGCGCCCCTGCCAGGCTGCGCAGCGCTACGAAGGCCTTCTCCCGCCCCGGAAGGGAGATCCGCCCTCTGGTGACGGCAATGGGTTCCCGCTCGATTCGGAGGAGCAAACGCCGGTAGATGCCCGCCATGGCGGCCACGCAGGCACGGCTGCGGCGATCGAGGAGCGGCAGGAGCCGCAAGCCGTCCTCGAACCAGAGCCGAGCGCGACCGCACTCCAGCTCGACGAGGCGGGCGAGCGCATCCTCCGGGCCGGTCAGGTCGGGGCGGCAGCCGACCGCCTCGGCATCGGCGCTCGGGAGGTAGACGCGCCCGAGGCCCCGGTCCTCCACGATGTCGCGAAGGATGTTCGTCAGCTGGAGGGCGACTCCGAGGGCATCGGCCAGGGGGGCTGCGCCTTCCGGATCGGCGGTGCCGAAGATGGCAAGGGACAGGCGCCCGACGGAGCCGGCGACGCGGCGGCAGTAGACGACGAGCTCGTCCATCGTGGCGTAGGAGGTCCCGAGGACGTCCATCTCGCAGCCGTCGACGATCTCCCCGAAACAGCCCATCGGCAGCCCGTATCGGCGCTTGGCATCGGCCACGGCGACGAGGACGGGATCCTCGCCGACGTCGTCGATGCCGTCGAGATCCTTGCGGACGCGCTGCAGGGCGGCGAGCTTCTCCTCCGGCGGCAGGGGGCCGTCGCCGATGTCGTCGATCCGCCGGGCGAGCGCGTAGGCGGCCGAGAGGGCGTTGCGCTCGGGAGGCCGCAGCAGGCGGATGCCGTAGGAGAAGTTCTTCGCCTCCTGGCGCGTGATGGCCTCGCAGGAGGCGTAGGCCGCCTCGACGTTCACGGGCGCTCCCGAGTCCTCACCGGTCACCCCGGGTGGCCGAGGCGAGCATCCGTAGGGCTGTCGGGACAAGGCGCCGGGAGCGGGGGCGGCACGCCGTGGCGAGGACGTCGAAGTCGGCCTGGCGTATGGCGTCGATGGCGGCGAGACCTCCGGCGGCAAACCCGCAGATGGCAACCCGGGGCCGCAGCGGGAGGCTCCGGCCGAGAGGCGCACCCGCCGCCAGGAGGGCGGCGGCCCGGTCCGCCTGCATGGCGAGGAGGCGGCGGAGGGCGACGGTGGCGGAGGCGGCGGTCAGATCAGTCACCTCGCAGCCGTAGGCGGCGAGATCTGCGGCCGGAAGGTAGACGCGGCCGCGGGCGGCGTCCTCGCCGACGTCCTGCAGGTGCTCGACGACCTGCAGCCCGATGCAGACGTCGTCCGACCAGGCGACGCGTTCCGGCGTGGAAGCGCCGAAGATTTGCAGTACGAGACGGCCGACGGGGGCGGCCGAGAGCATGCAGTAGCCCACGAGGTCGTCGAAGGTCTCGTACCGGTGCACGCGCTGGTCGAGGCGGTTCGCCTCGATGAGGTGGCGGAGCTCGCCGAGCGACTCCGGGTGCTCCTCGAGAACGGGCGTGAGCCGTTGCAGGACCGGGTGGCGTGCGCCCCCGGAGCGCGACGCCTCCAGCTCGGTGGACAGCCAGTCGAGGAGCTGCAGTCGGTCGCCCTCGGCCTCGTCGCCGATGTCGTCGGTGAGGCGGGCAACACCGTAGACGGCCATGAGCTGGGAACGCACCCGCGCCGGGAGCAGTCGCAAGGCGACGGGGAAGTTCTCGGCGCGCGAACGAAGCACCACGTCTCGCTCCGCTTGCAAGCTCCCGTTCAGGGGGTACGGGGACCCGATCTGCACCAGCGGCCGACCCCTTCGTATAACGGAGATGACTACTCAGCCACTCTTGTTATACCTGGGGGCACCCGGACGTCAAGGACACTCGGCCCTCGCCCCGCGGGTCGTGCCCATGTCGTGCGGGTCGGCCGAATGCCCGTCTCTCGCTCGGATGGTCGGCCCGGACCGCCCGGCGACGCACGGCGGCGGGGCAGAGGAGATGGCTAACGACGGGAGGGAAAGCCGGCGAGCGTCGGCCGCAGGAGCCCGGTGAGGGCGGCGTCGACGACGCGGCGTGCGGCTGTCGCCGAGGCGCCCTTCGTCGTCAAGCGGGGGAGGAGGTGGGAGGCGAGACCGGAGGCGATGGAGGCGACGACACCGGCGGCGCTCGGCTGGTGCCGCAGCTCCTCGGTCGCCACCTCGAGGAGCAAGGGTGCCATCGGGCCGAGCAACCGCTGCAGCTGTTCGACCGCCTGGCGTTCGCTCATCGGCCCGCTCATGCCTTGGAACTGCTCGGCGACGACGTCGACCATCGAACGTGCGGCGGCGAGGAAGATCTCCTCCTTGGAGTCGAAGTAGCGGTAGAAGGAACCTTTAGCGATGCCGGCCTCCTTGCAGATGTCGGCAACGTTGACCTGGGCGAAGCCCCGCCGCGCGAAGGCTTCCCGGGAGGCGACGACGAGACGTTCGCGAACGCCGCCCGAGCCGTGCTGCTCGAGGAAGGGCACGATGACGTCGTCCCAGCTCTCGGCAGGCGAGCGGCCGCCCGTGTCGAGGGCGAGCACGTCGGGGAGCACGTCGCCGATGGCCTCGAGCGGCATGTGGCGACGTTCCCGCAGCAGGCGGATCATGATGAGCGCCTCCACGTGACGCTCGTCGTACAGGAAGCGGTTCGATGCCAGTGCGGTCGCTTCGGGCAACAGCCCGATGTGGCGGTAGTGGTGGATCGTGGGAACGAGTGTTCCCGTCCTCTCGGCCAGCACGGAGACGGGGAAGCCCGCTGTCGCCTCCGTCGCCTCGCTGACGACGCGGGACAGCAGCTTCGGAGGGCGGTGACCCGTCGATTCCCGAGCCTGCGTCCGACGCCTTCGCTCCACCGGTGGCCTTTCCCGGCGCCCGACTGCTCGAGCGCCCCGACGGCCGGAGCATAGTTGGCAGAGCGACCGTAAGTTGTCAGCCCCCGTCCTCCTCGCCTCGCCTCACCCGATGTGCCGTGTTCCGGCCACCCGGCGGGGGACACAATGGGACGGTGCGGCTCGTGATGCGTCCCCCCAGACCGTGGTGGAACGCGCTCGCCCACGGTCACGAGCAGCGTCGCGAGGCGGCCCAGGCCATCAGGCTCGCCACGGATGCCGACCTTCCCGTGTACGGGCTCGGCGACGAGTGGCCGGGTGACCGTGACGTACGGATCGGACGCTGCAGGGCGACGTTCCGGCGCGGGCCGTTCGGTCTCCGGGTGCAAGTCGGACCCGTCGTCGTCGACGAGATCACGGCCCACCACGAAGCGCCCGACGCCGCTGTCCTCAACGTCACGAGCTATCGGGCCGGTGAGGGCGATCCCTCCCGCAGCCGTCTCGTGAGCAGCTTCCTCTCCGTCAGCTGGGTGATCGACGAGGCGAGAGCGCGGGCGGAATCGCCGGACGAGTCGGCGACTCCCGCCACGGCGACGCCCTCGCCATGGCAGCGCGTCGCCCTCGCCGTCGACGGGGAGGAACATCCGTTCGAGCAGATCACGGCCGGAGGGCACTGGCTGGCGCTCGGCAGCATCGCCGGTCATCGCGTCTCGATCGAGGCTCACGGTCTCTCCGGTGACCTGCCGTCGCTGTGCCGCATCACGGATCTGCCGGGGTGGGTGCGTTCCCCCGCCGCCGTGACGGGCAACCGCCCCTTCCTCGAGCTGGGCGATCGCCTGGGGGACTTGTTCGGCCTTCCCTGAGGCTCGGCGCCGCCGCGCGGCGCCACCATCCAGGGCTCGTCGCCGCCCGGTGGGGCGGTTCAACACGCCAGGAGGCGGGTACAGCCTTCCCCAAACGGCGCAAGCCGGTGTGTCCGGACGACGGGATGGCCGGCGTCCGTGAGTGCATGGGAGGCAGCAACGATGAGGAAAGGGTGCTCCGAAGTCCCCCCTGGCGAACGATGGGCCGGCCCCGTCGTCCTCCGAGCCGTCCTGGGAGGTGCGCCATGAGCCTCGACCTCGCCGTGGGCTCTGAGGCCCAACCCATCCGAACGCTCGTCCCCGCCCGCGTCGACCGGCTGAAGTGGTCGAAATTCCATACGCGGATGGTGACCGCTCTCGGCATCGCCTGGATCCTCGACGGCCTCGAGATCACCGTCGCCAGCGACGTCGCCGACATCCTGCAGAAGAAGAACACGCTGAACATGTCGGCGCGGGCAGTCGGCGACATCGCTTCCGCCTACCTCATCGGTGAGGTCGTGGGCGCCCTCGTCTTCGGCCGCCTCTCCGACCGGTTGGGTCGCCGGCGCCTCTTCATGGTGACGCTCGGCGTCTACCTCGTCGGCTCCGGCCTGACGGCGGCCACCTTCGGCCACGGCGTGGGCTGGGTCACGTGGCTGTACGTCACGCGCTTCATCGCCGGTATGGGAATCGGTGGTGAGTACGCCGCCATCAACTCGGCCATCGACGAGATGATCCCGTCGCACTACCGGGGTCGCGCCGACATCGCCATCAACGGCACCTACTGGGGTGGCGCCCTCCTCGGCACGCTCGCCGAGCTCGTGATCCTCAACCACCTGTCGGACACCGTCGCCTGGCGCGTCGGCTTCCTCATCGGGCCGGTTCTCGCCGTGGCCATCCTCTACGTGAGGCGGAACCTGCCGGAGAGCCCACGTTGGCTGGTGATGCACGGCCGCGAGGCGGAGGCCGAGGCGGCCATCGCCAGCATGGAGGAGTTCTCCGGCGAGCTCGGAGAGCTGGCACCGGTGGACGAATCGCAGGCGATCGACCTGCAGCCGCTCACCGATCTCGGCTACTTCGCCCTCGCCAAAGTGCTCTTCAAACAGATGCCGCGCCGCAGCATCCTGAGCGCCAGCCTCATGATCACCCAGTCGTTCCTCTACAACGCCATCTTCTTCACCTACGCCCTCGTGCTGGCGAGCGTGTACCACGTCTCGTCGACGTCGGTGCCGTACTACTTCATCGCCTTCGCCGTCGGTAACCTCGTCGGCCCCCTCGTCCTCGGGCCGCTCTTCGACACCGTGGGGCGACGTGTGATGATCAGCGGGACGTACATCCTGTCGGGAGTCCTGCTGGCGGGGACGGCCTGGGCGTTCGACGCCAGGATGCTGACGGCACTGAGCCAGACCATCTTGTGGTCGATCGTGTTCTTCTTCGCCTCCGCCGGCGCCAGCGCCGCCTATCTCACGGTGAGCGAGATCTTCCCCCTCGAGGTGAGGGCGAAGGCGATCGCCGTGTTCTTTGCCATCGCGCAGTGCTTCGGCGCCCTCGGGCCGGATATCTACGGCAGCCTCGTCAACAGCCACCGTGGCCTCTTCATCGCCTACGTCGTCGGTGCCGCCGTGATGATCGCGGGCGGTCTCGTGGAGGTGTTCCTCGGGGTGGCAGCCGAACGGCAGTCACTCGAGAACATCGCCACCCCGCTCTCGGCCGTCGCCGCCGGGACGGTGGGGACAGGCCTCGTGGCGGCGGGGGCGAGGACGGGTTTCGCACATGGGGCACCGCCGGTGCACGTGGCCGGTGGCGATCGTGGGCGCCACGGCTCCCGTGCCCTCCCACCCCAGACGGGGGAGGGGCGTCGGTAGCCGGTCACCTCGTCGGGGGCGTACCGCGGTGCCAAAGCGCCCGAAAACCGGGGGTTTCGGTGACTCTCGTCGCTCAGTACGCCCCGCCGGCGGGCCCGGCGACCGAGATCGTCGGCCCACACCGTCGGGGGCTACCGCGCTGCCAAAGCGCTCGAAACCCCCGGGCTTCGGTGACGCTCGTCGCTCAGTAGCTCCAGCCGGCGCCGAGCGGCGCCCCGCTCAGGCCTGCGCTGTGGAGGGGAGCTCCGCCTCGGCCTCACGCAGCCCGAGGAGGTCGTCCGAGTGGAGTGTCTCGGAGGCGTGGCCGGTGAGGCGGAGCACGTACTGGTAGGCGAAGAACGTCGGGCGGATGCGGACGAGCGTCTCGTCGAGGCGGCGGGCCAGCCTCGCCAAGGTCCCGCCCGAGGCGAGGACGCCGAGCGGCAGGCCCGTGGCCCGCTCCTCCAGGATGTCGAAGCCGGCGTCGCGGACGAGGCGCCTCAGCGACGACCTCGTGAAGAAACGCAGATGCGTCGCGTCGAGGATCCCACGCCGGTCGTAGCCGAAGGCGCCGAGAGCGACGCGGCCGCGTGGATACCAGTGCGAGAAGTTCGGGACGGAGAGGAAGAGCTGACCGCCTGGTCGCAGCAGCCGGGTGACCTGGCGGAGGAGGTCGAGCGGGCGTGAGAGGTGCTCGACGACATCGCCGGCGACGACGATGTCGTAGTCGGAGCCCACCTCGTCGGGGATGCCGTGTTCGAGGTCGCCGACGAAGAAGGCGTCGGTCCGCTGGCGGACGCCGGGGGTCTCCTTGTAGTCGACGCCGACGACGAAGTGGCCGAGGGCGCGTATCTGCTCGGCGAGCAGGCCGCCGGCGCAGCCGAGGTCGAGGATGCGAGCGGGCAGCATGCCCGAGAGCATCTCGAGGATGACGGCATGCGACGAGCCGTCCCCCTCCTTGAAGGCGTACTCGTCGGGCGCCGGCACCCACTCGGTCGTCCCGAAACCCTGCACGGCCAGCCGGTACTTGACGACGTCGAGGACGACGTCGCGGGCGTACTGCATGCCGTTCACGTAGCAGATCTCGTCACCGTAATAGGTGGGGATGGGGATCTCGACGATGCGGCCGCCCGTGTGCAGCACCTGGGCGATGATCTGGGTGTCGAAGTCGAAGCCATCGCTGTTGGCTTGGAAGGGGATCTGCTCGAGGACCGAGGTGCGGTAGGCGCGGTAGCCCGAGTGGAACTCGGTCAGGTTCGTGCCGAGGAGGGTGTTCTCGAACCGGGTGAGGATACGGTTGCCCCACCGCTTGTAGAGGGGCATGCCGCCCAGCTTGGCGGCGCCTCTCCGCATCATGCGGGAACCGAAGACGGCGGCACAGTCGCTGTGCTCGAAGGGGGCCACGAGGTCGGGGAGGCACTCGGGGGCGTACTGGCCGTCGCCGTGCAGCAGCACGACGACGTCGAGGCCATGCTCGATGGCGAGCTGGTAGGCGGCTTTCTGGTTGCCGCCGTAGCCGAGGTTCTTCGTGTGCCGGACGACGCGGGTCTTCGGCGTGTCGGCCCGGGTCGCCCATTGCAGCCCCAATTGGAAGGTGTCATCGTGACTGGCGTCGTCGGAGATGATGATCTCGGAGATGCGGGGGCGGAAGTCGACCGGGATGCGATCGAGCGTGTTCAAGAGGGTGGACTCGGCGTTGTAGGCCACCACCACGATCCCGATCCGCGGTGCGGACGAACCGTTGTCCATGTGCTCTCTCCTCGGGACGGCGGCAGGGGACGAGGGCGGCAACCCAGGTTCCATCACGTGCCGGGAGCCGGCAGACAATCTACCAACGGGCGGTCCTGAGGTCTGCGCATGGCCCGGCTCACGCCGCCGCCGGACTGGTCACCTGGCACTCTTTCAGGTTCTCGAGGACGTGCTCCGCCGTCGGGACGACGCGGCAGTCGGAGTAGCCCCCCGGGAAGCCGATGAGCCGGAGGTAGGCGCTGAGGTGCTGCGTCTGCCCGCCGTAGAGCATGATCCAGTGCCGGCGGGGGTTCGCCCGCAGCACGTCGGTGACGTGCACCCACCAGGCGGCGTTCATGACGTGAGTGAGGTTGATGCCCGTGCGCACCAGCTCGATGTCCTGCGGGAGGTCCGGCACGACGTAGGCCATGGGGGTGTCACCCGCCATGATGACGCCGTCTCCCTGCAGGTTGGCGAACTCAGCCTTCGAGATGCCGAAGTAGGAGGAGCCGAAGCCCTCCCGTCCACCCACGACGGCGTAGATGGAGAAGGGCACGGCGATGGCGAGCAGAGCGGCGACGACGACGAGCGTGACGGCCCGGTGGAGGCCGTGCAGGAAGACGAGGATGATCACGATGCCACCGGCTGCCATCTCGGCGGGGGCGAGGTACCGGTAGAAGCCGAAGAGGAGCGCCCAGATGAGGTATCCCGCCAGGAAGGCGACCTCGAGGAAGAGCGCCTCCGGCTTGTCCCGCCGGAAGAGATCCACGACGAGGGCCACCGCCACGATCACGAGGGCGAAGAACAAGGCGGGCGAGCGGACCTGCTCGAGGTAGAGGCCGTTCAGGTTGTGGCCGATGTCACCGCCGGCGACGAGACGGATGAAGTGGTCCCAGAGGCTTGCCAGCGTGTTGGCGGCGTAGCCGGGGTTGTAGTTGCCGGCTTGCAGGTAGGGGGCTTTGAAGATGCCGTTGAGGAGCGGGAAGAAGGGGTCACCGTAGCGGTGCGAGAGAAAAACGGCCTCCGGAGCGTAGAGGGCGGCGGCGACGACGAGCATCGGCGCCACCACGGCGAGGAGGAGGAGGAGGAGCTGGCGGACTCGCCAGCCCGACCGCCGGCGGGCCACGAGGAGGGCGACGGCGAAGGCGAGCACGACCGAGACGCTGAAGGCGCCTTCGGTGAACTTGAACTCGGCCGCCGCCCCGAGCAGCACGCCGGCCACGGCGGCGGAGACGTAGGCGCCGGCGCCGGCCCGCTCCAGCCCGATGATGCGGTAGAGGAGGGCCGCCCCGCAGAAGATGAGCACGCTGAGCAGTACGTCGCTGCTCGTCTCGCCCAGCTCGGCGATGTGCAGCGGAGCCACGAAGGCGCTCGTGCCGGCCACGCCGCCGGCGAAGAAGGAGAGCGGGAGGGACCCGGAGATGCGGCGCCCCACGAGGAAGCCGAAGAAGGCGATGGCGGAGCAGGCGAGCGACTGCAGGGAGGCGATGGTGTAGACGGTCGTGGCCGCTGAGCTGTGGCTGATGAGCAGGTAGTAGAAGACGTTCAGCTGGGCGTCGAGATATGTCTCGAGCTGCCCGGGAAGAGCGATGGGGCTCGCCCAGCCGTGGAGGTCGGCATAACCGGAGTAGTACTCGTAGTTGCCGGCGTCGAAGGTCATGGGCTTGCCGATCTCGTGCACACGCAGCGCGGAGAGGAGAAGGAAGCCCACGACGTAGATGGCAAGGACCACGAGGGCGGGGAGCCAGCCGTCCCAACGCCCCGTTGCCGTCCGAAGGGGCCGTTCGGCGGCGGTGATCAGTCCCGCGGGTGGTTCGCTGGAGGCCGGGGTGCCCGGTGCTGCCGGCGACGGGCTCTCCATCGGGCGGGAACTGTACCAGCGCGCACGGATTTGCCGACTGTGGGCGGAGCGTCGCAGCCGACGGGCCTTTCCCGCCTTCCGGTAGGCGCCGTAACCTCGTGCCGTACATCGAGGGCCGCTGGCGCCCTCGCGCCTGAGCGAAAGGTCGAGAATGCCGGACTCCGATCCCGAGTCAACCCTCTCCGCCCTCCTGCACGAGCACCGGCAGTTCCCGCCGCCGGCAGGCATGGTTGCCGCGGCGAATGCCCAACCCGGCATCTACGAGGAGGCGGCGGCCGACCCCGTCGCCTGGTGGGCTGCCCAGGCGAGGTCACTCACCTGGGCGGAGCCCTTCGGCGAGACCCTCGAGTGGGACCTCCCGTATGCGAAGTGGTTCCTCGGCGGCAGGCTGAACGTCGCCTACAACTGTGTCGACCGCCACGTCGAGGCCGGACGAGGCGGCAAGGTGGCCTTCTATTTCGAGGGCGAGCCGGGGGACACGCGCATCATCACCTACGAGGACCTCCGGCGGGACGTCGCCAAGGCCGCCAACGCCCTCACGGAGCTCGGTGTGCGGGCCGGCGACGTCGTCGCCGTCTACATGCCGATGATCCCCGAGACGGTCGTGACGATGCTCGCCTGCGCCCGCATCGGCGCTCCCCACACCGTCGTCTTCGGAGGGTTCTCCGCCGACGCGCTGCGGGGGCGGATCCTCGACTGCGACGCCCGCGTCGTCGTGACGGCGGACGGTGGCTACCGCCGTGGGGCGGCGAGCGCCCTCAAACCGAACGTCGATGCGGCGCTCGAAGAGTGCCCCGAGGTCCGGACGGTGCTGGTCGTCCGCCGTACCGGCCAGGAGATCTCCTGGACCGAGGGGAAGGACCGCTGGTGGCACGATGTCGTCGAGCCGCAGAGCGACGTGCACGAGGCGCCGGCCTTCGACGCCGAGCACCCGCTCTACATCATGTACACGTCGGGGACGACGGCGAAGCCGAAAGGGATCCTGCACACCTCGGGCGGCTACTTGACCCACGTCGCCACGACACACCGGCTCATCTTCGACGTCAAGCCGGAGAGCGACATCGTGTGGACGGCGGCGGACATCGGCTGGGTGACGGGGCACAGTTACATCGTCTACGGACCGCTCGCCAACGGGGCGACCTCTGTCATGTACGAGGGCACGCCGGACACACCGCGCCGAGACCGCTGGTGGGAGATCGTCGCCCGCTACAAGGTGAGCATCCTCTACACGGCGCCGACGACCATCCGCACGTTCATGAAGTGGGGGGAGGATCTTCCGGCTGCCCACGACCTCTCGAGCTTGCGCCTCCTCGGCAGTGTCGGCGAGCCCATCAACCCGGAGGCCTGGATGTGGTACCGCCGCGTCATCGGCAGGGATCGCTGCCCCATCGTCGACACGTGGTGGCAGACGGAGACCGGTGGCATCCTCATCACACCCCTCCCGGGGATCACGGCCACGAAGCCCGGGGCAGCCATGACGCCGTTTCCGGGCGTTTCGGCCGACGTCGTGGACGACCACGGCACGCCCGTCGGCAGGGGGGAGGGCGGCTACCTCGTGATCACCCGGCCGTGGCCGGGCATGCTGCGCGGGATCTGGGGCGACGACGAGCGGTACCGGGCGACCTACTGGTCGCGTTTCGACGGCGTCTATTTCGCCGGCGACGGCGCCAAGAAGGACGACGACGGCGACCTGTGGCTGCTCGGCCGCGTCGACGACGTCATGAACATCTCCGGCCACCGCATCTCGACCACGGAAGTCGAGCACGCCCTCGTGGGCCATCCGAGCGTTGCCGAGGCGGCCGTCGTAGGGGCGAGCGATGACACGACCGGGCAGGCCATCGTGGCCTTCGTGACCGTGAAGGGCTCCGTCCCCGACTCGGCCGCCGAGAGCGAGGCGCTCGTGGCTGCGCTTCGCGAACAGGTCGCCCGTGAGATCGGACCGATCGCGAAACCCCGCCAAATCCTCCTCACCCCGGATCTCCCGAAGACGCGCAGCGGCAAGATCATGCGCCGACTCCTGCGCGACGTCGCCGAGAAGCGCGAGCTCGGGGACGTCACCACCCTTCTCGACCCAGCCGTCGTCAACTCCATCAGGGAGAACATGTCGGGCGCGCCCGACGCCGACGAGGGCTGACCACCGTGCGGCCGGACGGCCCCCTTCAGGCCCCTTTCAGCTCGGCGGCCTCCGCTGACGGGACCGCAGAGTCGGCCTCCGCCGGCCGTTCGGCCTCGCCCTTTCCGGTCGGCGGCTCCACGAGGGCGCGGGAGGCGGCCTCGTAGGCCGCCGCCGCCCGGGCCATGGCGTCGTCGTTGGCGACGAGCGTCTCCTGTAGCTGCTCCGCCCGCTGGCGGGAGGCGTCCGAGAGCGCCCCCTCGTAGCGGGTGGCGGTGTCGCGCAGCGCCGTGGCGCGCTCGGTGCCGGCGGCGAAGATCGCCTCCGCCCGGGCCTGGCCGGCCATGCGGATCGCTTCGGCGCGGGCGACGGCACTCGCCGCCGCCACCTCGGCGGCCCGCAACGCTTCCTGGTGCGCCTTGTCGGCCGCGGCCATCTCCTCCTGGTAGGCCTGCTCGACGGAGCGGGCTGCCGTCTCCTCCGCCCGCTTCAGCAGCTCGCCGTAGCGGGCTTCGGCGGCACGCATGGCGGCGGCACGCTGGCTCTCCGCCGTCCGCAGCGCCTCGTCGTGCTCCTTCGTCAACCGCCTGAGCGCCTCGGCTCGTTCGATGGAGGCGGTGCGGAGGATGTTCGCCCGCTTGACCGTCGCCTCGCGGATCCGCTCGGCGCGGGCGAGCTCCGCCTCCGCCGACTCCTCGGAGGCTCGGAGGGCCTCCTCGCGAGCCTGGTCGGCAGTGCGCATCGCCTCGTCCTCGGCACCTTGGCCCGTGTCGAGGCGCACCACGTTGCTCCGCATGTGTCAGTCCTCCTTCCGGTGCCGGCGAGGAGGCACGAAGCCGTCGTGCCCCGAGCTCCCCACGGCGCCCCCTATCTCAGTCCACGAGCGGCGGAATCACAAGGGCGACAGCCGATCTTTCCGCCCGACAGCGGCCGGGTTGCCGAAGCCCCCGCCTCGGCCGCCGCCGATAGCGTGAAGCCATGCATGCAGAGGACGGCAGCGAGGGCGGGACGGCGGGGGCGACGGGCGCGGCGCCTGACCTGTCGGCCAAGGCACAGGCGTGCCGCCAGGCTCTGCGGCAGGCGGCCGACGCCTACGCCGCCGTCGTCGAACGGGTGCTGGCGAATCCTCGAGGCCCCTTCATCGCACAGCTCCGGGAGGCCGAGGAGCGGGTGGGCGAGGCGGCTGCCTCCTACGCCCTCGCCTTCGTGGAAGGCGACGAAGAGGCGGCACCCGACCGCTGACGACAGCGCCTCCGGCCGTCGTGAGCACGGCAGCGACGGCGTCGTCGAGAAGGGGTCCTTCGACTCTTGCGCAGCCCGATCTGCAGAGGATCATCGGAGGCATGACCGCTACTGCTACTCGACAACGTTCCGAGAGGCGCCGCGGATCTGAGGGGAGGCAGATCGGGGTGCCCGAGGAGCAGGGAACCACGATTGTGCAGGCGCTTGCCGCCAACGCACAGCGATTCGGGCACCTGCCCGCCATGCGATTCCGGCCGGCGGGGCATCGACCGGGCCGGCCCTGGGAGATCGTGACGTGGGCGCAGTACCTCCGCGGCGCCCAGGAGGTGGCCGCTGGCCTCTCCGCCCTCGGCCTCGCACCCGGGGATCGTGTCTCCATCCTCGCCGGCAACTCCGTCGACTGGCACCTCGCCGATCTCGGGACCCTCGCGAACGGCTGCGTCACCGTCCCGCTCTACCCGACGAGCTCGCCCGCACAGGTCGCCTACACGATCAGGCACTCCGGCTCACGAGTCTGCGTCGTCGACTCCCACCTCCAGCTCGGGAAGGTTCTCGAGGTCCGTCACGAGCTGCCCCTCCTCGAGCACGTCGTGCTCGCCGACGGCGAACGCCGGGCGAGCGACTCGTTCGTGCTGTCCTTCGACGAGCTGCGCGGCCTCGGCTCCGACCGCCTCGCCGCCTCGGCCACCGACGTGGCCGACCGCATGGCGAAGGTGCGGCCCTCCGATCTGGCGACCATCGTCTACACGAGCGGCACGACGGGCCCGCCCAAGGGCGCCCTCATCACGCACTCGAACATCATGTGGACGATCAGCCACGTCGCCCCCGTCTACGGCGTCGGTGCCGGCGATCGCCTGCTCTCCTTCCTTCCCCTCAGCCACATTGCCGAGCGCATGATGAGCGACTTCATGCCGATCGCCGTGCGTGGTGAGACCTGGTTCGCCCGCAGCCTTGCCACGGTGCAAGAGGATCTCCCCACTTGCCGGCCGACGGTGTTCCTCGCCGTCCCGCGGGTATGGGAGAAGCTCCGCGAGGGCGTCGAAGAGCACGTTCGCAATCAGCCGCTGCCGGTGCGCCTGGCCATCCAGCGCTACGTGAACCTCGGGCTCCGCAAGGTGATCGCCGAGCAGGAGGGCCGGACCCTGCCGCTGTGGTCCATCGCCGTCTACGCGGCGCTCGACGCCACCATCGGCGCGACGATCCGCCAGCAGCTCGGCCTCGACCGGGGACGCGTGCTCGTGACGGCAGCGGCGCCGACTCATCCCGATCTCATCCGCTGGTTCCACGCCATCGGTCTCCCCGTGCTGCAAATCTACGGCCAGACGGAGTCGTGTGGTCCCACCACGGCCACCCACGGCGAGCACCTGCGCATCGGGACGGTGGGGAGCGCCCTGCCCGGCATGACCGTCGAGCTCGGAGCAGACGGGGAGATCCTCCTGAAGGGCGGGAACGTCTGCCTCGGTTACCTCGACGACCTCGTCTCCACCGCCGAGCTGATCGACGAGGGCGGCTGGTTGCACACCGGCGACACCGGCGTGTTCGACCCGGACGGAAGCCTGCGGATCATCGGGCGCAAGAAGGATCTCATCATCACGGCCGCCGGGCACAACGTGGCGCCGCAGGCGATCGAGACGGAGCTCTGCAACCACCCCCTCATCGCCGAGGCGGTCGTTGTGGGAGACGGCCGCAAATTCCTGGCGGCGCTCGTCACGCTCGAGCAGGAGGAGCTGACGCACTGGGCCGAGAAGCACAACAAGCTCGGCCGTTCCGAGGCCCTCGCCGAGGACAGCGATCTCATGGCGGAGATCCAGGCCGCCGTCGACCAGGTGAACGAGCTCGGCTCGCACGCCGACGGCATCCGCAAGTTCCGCATCCTCCCGCACGACCTCACCGCCGCGGCCGGCGAGCTGACGCCGACGCTCAAGGTGAAGCGCTCGATGGTGTACGACCACTACGCCGACATCATCGAGGAGCTCTACGCCGGGTCCTGAGCCGTCCCGTTCCTGAGAGCACCGGGGCCGCCGGCGAAGGGGCCGCCGCCCCAGCCACCCCGTCCCATTCCAGGCGGCATGCTCGGGAGCGATCCGAACTGCACCGCCGAGGCCGCAAAGCCAGTGCTGCCCGTCGGCGTCCCAATGGCGAGGAGGAGGTCACCGCGCTTCAGCGCCTTGAAGGCGGAGGCCGCACCCTTGGAGCGGAAGATCGTGCTCGAACCGGTCGTCACGGTCACGGCGCCGCCGCCCCCGAGGGGCGCGATCGTTATGGTCGAGCCGGAGATCTTCGTCACCTTGCCTGTCACGCTCGGTCCCACCACCTCGACAACCGTGGCGTCGAGGTCGGTGTGGTCCGCCGCGATGGTCCCGACGGCCACGACGTCGGTGCCGGTGTGGACGGCACTGGCGGCCACGGTCGCCCCGGCCTCCACGTAGCGGGTCGAGCCGGACGTCACGATGGTGCGGTGGAAGCCCTGCTGGTCGGCGACCACGATGGTGCCGCCGGCGTCGGAGAGCACGTTGCCGCCGAGGCTCGGGAGGACGATCTCCACCCGGATGGCCGTGAGCTTGGAGGTACCGAGGCTCGCGCCGGAGGCGGTGGTGGCGGGCGGCTTGAACTGGACGACGACGTTCTCGCCGGCGTGAAGAGCCGAGGCGGAGACCTTCGCCTGCGCCTCGTAATAGAGCGTGGACTTGGTCGTGTCGATCGTGAGGGACGTTCCCCTCTGCGTCGTGACCGTGAACCCGGTGCTGCCGACGTGATCGATGGTGCCGAGGGCGCCGAATCCAGCCACGCCGCCCATCCCGCTCATCCCGCCCGGGCGACCCTTGCCGGGCCATCCGCCGGCGCCGCCACCGGCCCAGCGCCGACTGCCGGAGCCTGTGCCGTGCGACGCCCCGGCCTTGGAGGTGCTGGCCGCCGTGGCCGCCGGGGCCTTGCCGGTTGACCCCGAGGCCGCTCTCGCCACGACGTAGCCCGAGAGGCCGAGTCCGGCGGCGAGAACGGCGGCGGCACCTGTCGTGACCGCCCACCGTCGAGAAGAGTGTTCCGTCATGAGGGAAGTATCGCACCCGAGGCTGAGAATTCCCTCAGGATCGGCGTCGCGCCTCCTGCTGCGATGTCCCCGCCTGGTCCAGGGGACTCAGGCTGCGATGCGCTCCTGGCTCCGCGAGCGCCGACCGCGGTGCACGCGGTGGCCCTGGCCCGTGTCCTGGAACCGCGCATGGGCAGCGCACGTGGCGGACCTGTTGTAGATCGACAGCTGGGTCGTGCAGGACGGCTCGTCGCACACGCGCCCGGCCGGGAACACTGCGGGGTGCTTGGCGTGCGTTTCTGCTCGCTCGGCGTAGATGATGCCCTCGGGCATCCGAAAGTCCGTCATGTCACCCTCCCTTGTCCTCGCCGTATCGCTGGTCCTGTAGGAGAGTCTGGTGAACGCGGGCGGCTCCAACTAGGGCCGAAGGTCCGTAGAGGAATGGGGTCTCTGGTCCCCGCCTGGCCGGCGCCGGTAGAGTCCGCCGCTGGACGGCGATGTCCCAGGATGCCTGCAATCGGCAGCAGCCGGACGAAAGTGAGGCACCACGTATGCGAGCGCTGGACGGCACGGATCGTCTCGACAACCTGCATCCCGCCTTGCGCCGCTGCTGGCACCCGGTCGCCCGCTCCGACGAGGTCGGTGAGGCGCCCAGCCGAGTCGAGCTGCTGGGCGGTGCCTACGTGGTGTACCGGGCGGCCGGTGGGCTCGTCGCCTTCGTCGACCGCTGCCCCCATCGCCGCGCCCCCCTCTCGCTCGGCCATCGGGAGGGGGAGGCCCTCCGGTGCGCCTACCACGGGTGGTGCTTCGACGAGTCGGGCAGGTGCGTGGAGATCCCCGCCCTCGGCGAGGGGGCGACACTCCCCCCGAGTGCTCGGCTGGAGTCGCCCGCCGGCGTGGCCGAGCGTCTCGGCATGGTGTTCATCGCCCCGGAGAGCCCGCTCGTGGGGCTCCCTTCCGTGGCGGAGGCGGACGAGGAGGGTTTTGAGGCGATGGAGCTGGTGCCGACCGAAGCCCGCGCCTGCGCCGGCCTCATGGCGGACAACTTCATCGACTTCGCCCACTTCCCCTTCGTGCACGCCGGCACGTTCGGGACCGACGAGTCGAGGAGCCTGTTGCCCTACGACGTGGAGCGGGACGGGTGGGGCTTCACCGTCGTGTACGAGCACCCCTTCGCAAACCGGGAGGATCCCGGGGTGGCGACGGGTCTGCGCCCGCTCGTGCAGACGCGTCGCATGACCTACCGCTACGTCGCCCCCTTCTTCCTCACCCTGCGTCTCGAGTACCTGGAGGCGGAGGGGAGAAACGTGATCGGTTTCTTCATCCAGCCGCAGACTGCAGAGCGTTGCCGCCTCTACACGACCCTGTGGCGGGACGACCAGCACGGCAATGAAGAGGCGAAGCGGGACGCCATCGCCTTCGAGCAGGAGGTTCTCAACGAGGACCTCGCCGTGCAGAGCCGCTACGACGACCTCTCGCTCCCGCTCGACGTGCGGGCCGAGGTGCACACGAGGGCGGACCGCAACACGGTCGAGTTGCGGCGCATCCTCTCGGACCTCGTCGCCGCCTACGCCGCCGCTGGCTGAGAGGCGGTCCGGCAGACTGCCCCATCCCGGCCTGCGACGGCGGCGCCGCTACCGTGACGAGGTGGCCGCGGCGTCCTCCAGTGCCGGTACGGCTGCGCACTCCCGGCGGCGGAAGCTCGGCATCCTGCTCATCTGCTGCATGAGCCTGTTCATCGTCGGCCTCGACAACACGATCGTGAACGTGGCGCTGCCGTCGATCTCGCGCAGCCTGCATGCCTCGGTGTCGGGGCTGCAGTGGATCGTCGATGCCTACACGCTCGTGCTCGCCAGCCTCCTCATGCTCTCCGGCTCGATGGCGGACCGGCTCGGGCGAAGGCGGGTCTTCCAGCTGGGGCTCGTGACCTTCACGCTCGGCTCGCTCGCCTGCAGCCTGGCACCGAGCCTGGGGCTGCTCGTGCTCTTCCGCATGATCCAGGCTGTCGGCGGGTCGATGCTGAACCCGGTGGCGATGTCGATCATCCGTAACACCTTCGAGAACCCGAGAGAGCGGGCGCAGGCCATCGGCATCTGGGGTGCCATCGTCGGGGTGAGCATGGCCCTCGGCCCCGTCACCGGCGGGCTCCTCGTGGGGGCGGTGGGCTGGCGGTCCGTCTTCTGGGTGAACATCCCCGTCGGCGTGGCGGCCATCGTGCTCACGGGCCTCTTCGTGCCCGAGTCCAAGGCAGGTGCTTCCCGGCGGCTCGATCCCGTCGGAGAGGTCCTCGTCATCGTCACCTTGGCCTCGCTCACCTACGGCATCATCGAGGGCCCGCGGCGCGGCTGGGGCTCCCCGCTCATCCTGCTGCTCTTCCTCGCCGCCGCCGCCAGCGTGGCCGCTCTCGTCGCCTATGAGCGCCGGCGCCGCCAGCCGCTCATCGACATGCGGTTCTTCGCGAGCGCGCCGTTCTCCGGCGCCACCGTGATCGCCGTAGCCTCCTTCGTGGCGCTGGCCGGTTTCCTCTTCCTCAACACGCTCTACCTGCAAGACGTCCGCGGCCTCTCGGCGCTGCACGCCGGGCTCGACACGCTGCCGATGGCCGCCGTGACGGTGCTCGTCTCTCCCATCTCCGGCCGGCTCGTCGGTCGTGTCGGGGCGAGACCGTCCCTCGTCGTGGGCGGGCTCGGGATCGGCCTTGCCGGCCTCCTCCTGACGGATCTCTCGGCTACCACCGCCTTCTCCCGCCTGTTCGTGAGCTATGTGGTCTTCGGGGTGGGTTTCGGCGTCGTGAACGCACCCATCACGGTGGCCGCCGTCTCGGGGATGCCGGCGAGCCAGGCGGGCGTGGCGAGCGCCGTCGCCTCCACGAGCCGGCAGATCGGCCAGACGCTCGGTGTCGCCATCGTGGGCGCCACCGCCGTGGCCGGCCTGGCGGGCGGTCGCCTCGCCGAGCGATTCGCCCCCGCCACCCACGCCGGTTGGTGGATCACGACGGGATGCGGTGCCCTTGTGCTCCTGCTCGGGGTCGTGACCACGACGCGGTGGGCGTTGCGGACAGCGGAGACGACGGCGTCGAGCGTCGCAGCCGATGACGCTGCGGGGCTGCCGGTGCCACGTGCGGTCGTTCAGCACTACGAAGCCCCGAGGGGGATGGTGTGAGGGCCGAGCCGCCGTTGCGGGCCCTGGACCTGGAGGGTCCTGGCGGGGCGATGTCGTTTCCCGCCGTCTGGCTGCGCGACAACTGCCCGTGCCCGGCCTGTACCGACCCCGGCAGCGGTCAGAAGCTGCACTCCGTGACCGATCTGCCGCTCGGGACAGCCATCTCCTCGAGCGAGCTCGGCGACTCCTCCGTCACCGTCGAGTTCGCGCCGGACGGCCATCGGGGCGTCTTCGCGATGGCCTGGCTGCGGGCGCACGCCCCCGACGGACAGTCCGACCCGGATGTCCGCACCGCCGAGGCGAAGATCCTGTGGCGTGGAGCCGACGACGCCGGTGGTCCGCCGGAGGTGGACTGGGCGCGCCTCCTCGTCGACGACGGCCATCGCGAGCGGTGCCTGTCCGCCCTCCTCGAGCGAGGTGTCGTGCTCGTGCGGGGCGTGCCTGTCGAACCGGCTTCCGTGCTCGTCGTCGCCTCCGAGCTCGGGTACGTGCGGGAGACGAATTACCGGGCGCCTCTTCGACGTGCGCGTGCTGCCGGATCCGTCCAATCTGGCGTTCTCGGGGCGCGCCATCTCACCCCACACGGACAACCCTTACCGCCGTCCCGTCCCGACCGTGCAGCTGCTGCACTGCCTCGAGACCTCCCCGGGCGGCGGCGACTCCGGTGTCGTGGACGGCTTCGAGGCGGCCGTCCGTCTCCGCCGGGGCGACCCGGACGCCTTCGCCCTCCTGGCGGCGACCTCGGTGCGGTGGCGCTACGAGGACGCCACCACCGTCCTCGAGGCGTCGAGCCCGCTCGTCACGCTCGATGCGGCGGGCCGCATCTGCGGCATCCGATTCAACAACCGCTCGATGCAGCCTGTCCGGCTCCCCTCCGAGCGCTTGGAGGCGTTCTACCGGGCGTACCGTGCCTTCGCCGAGCTGCTCTACGACGAGGCGGCCATGGTGACCTTCCGCCTCGAGCCGGGCGACTGCCTCGTGCTCGACAACACGCCGCGTCCTGCACGCACGCACGGCCTTCACCGACGGCGGAGGGGGGCGGGGTCGCCATCTGCAGGGTTGCTACGCCGACCTCGACACCGTGGCGAGCCGCCTCGCCGTGCTGCGCCGCCGACCGGAGGCGAGCACGCCGGCTCGGTCGGTCCGGTCCGGTCAGAAGTAGCGCTCGTCCTCGTTGCCGAAGCTGCGGAAGGCGATGAGCGTGCGCAGGCGGACGATGCCGGCGAGGGCGGCGATGCGCTTCGTGACAACGTCGGCCAGCTCCTCGTGGTTGACGACGCGGACGACGACGACGAAATCCTCGTCGCCGGCGACCGAGTAGGCGGCCGCCACACCAGCCACGTCGGCCAGCTGGCGGCCGAGGCTCGCCAGGTGGGACGGCGCCGCGTTCACGAGGACGATGGCTTCGACCACGGGGTCACTCTAAGCGGCGCCGGCCGGCCGACGCGAGAACGAGGCGCCCGGCCGGCTGGTGCCGGGCCGGGCGCCTCCTGAGTGAGGTGTGTGGCGGAGCGGTCAGTGAGCCTTGTGCAGGGGCTCTGCTACCCGGGCGGCGCCCTTCGCGGGCGGCTGCCAGTCCGTGGCCTCGACCTCTCGGCGGACGCTGCCGATCGAGAGGACGTAGTAGATGATGGCCGCCACGACGAGGCCGAAGAGCCAGCTGAGGTCGCCTCCATGGGTGGCGTTGGAGAGAGGACCCGTGTAGGGAGGCTGGTAGAAGGCGGCGTCGATCCACATCAAGGCGGCGAACATGCCGGCCAGCAGTGCCACGATCGCCTTCCAGTTGAAGCCGCCGTTGCGCCAGTAGATGCCTCCCGTGTGCGCCGCCAGCGCCTGCCGGTCGTAGCGCCCGCGGCGCATCAGGTAGTCGACGGCCATGATGCCGAACCATGGCCCGAGCCAGACCACGATGTAGTCGAGGAAGCCGGAGAGGTCGGCGTAGAAGTTGCCCTTGAAGATCACGAGCGCCGTGATGGCTCCGCTCACGATCGTGTCCACCACGATGCAGCCCCACCGCTTCAGGGGGATGCCGATGGCCTGCAGCGTCACTCCGGAGGAGTACATGTCGATGGTGTTGATGGAGAACAGCTGCGGGAGGGCGAGGATCATGAACGGCCAGAAGAACCAGCTGGCGAAGGCGGCGGGCAGCCCGGTGGCCGAAGGTCCGCTCCCGGCCGAGAGCGTCTTGATGGCCACCACATAGGCGAGGGCGCCCAGCAGCTCGAGCAGGATGGACGGGATCGCCCCACCGAGAGTCGCCGCCCAGAACGTCTTCCACTTCGGCGTCTCACGGGGCAGATAGCGGGAGTAGTCGGCGGCGTTCTCGGTCCAGCCGAGGCCACCGGCCGACACGATGAGCACGAGACCCGTCGTCCAGAGCCACCAAGACGTGTGCTGGCCGTGGAGGTTGCTCAGGTGGGCGTGCGGGATGACGAGCACGGCCATGATGGCGAAGAGCACGATGAAGACGTAGGAGAGGTAGCGCAGCACCGTCTTGATCGTGGCGTGGCCGAGGAACGGCATGACGAACTGCACGGCGACGGCGGCGATGATGATGATCGCCTTCCCGAGCGTGCTCGTGCTGACGCCCTCGCGGGAGAGCATCGCTTCCACGAGGAGGACGACGAGGACGATTCCCTCGATCTCGAAACCCACTTGGGTGATCCAGTTGAACAGCGAGGGTGCTCGGTTCCCGTTACGGCCGAAGGGCCCTCGGCTGACCATGAAGGCCGTTGTGCCCGTCTCCGGCCCGGCGATGCTGGCGAAGCCGAGGAACATATAGAAGAGGTTCCCGATGACGATCGCCAGAACGGCTTGTGCGAACGACAAGCCGAAGTAGAGCATGAGCGCTCCGTACACGAGGAACTCGACGTTCCAGAGCCCTCCGGACCAGAGCCAGAAGAGGCCGGAGGGCTTCATCGGCCGCTCCGACTCGGGGATGAGCTCGATGCCGCGTTGCTCGAGTTGCCCGAGTGAGTAGCCCTCCTCGACTTCGAGCGATTCCCGACTTCGGACAGGTGGCGCCACCGTCGGCGTCGCCCTCGCCGCCGCCGCGAAGGCGGAGCGCTGTTGACCTGGATCAGCCACGGTGGCCTCCTCGATGGGTGTGGTTCTCAGCATTCCCTCGCGCTCTTGTCCCGCATAGGGCCAAAGGTCACAGGCGTCGAGGGACCTTCTGCGACGAGGCGCAGGTCAGGACTACCGCGGCAGAGCGGAGCGGAGGGCCGCCAGACCGGGCAGGTCGCCGTCCTTGAGGAGGGCGATGGCGGGATGGGTGGCGCTGAGGACTCCGGTGGCGGCGGCCGGCGGGTCACCGAGGGCGCCGAGGAGGGCGTCGCCCCCGAGCACGACATGGCCGACGGGCAGAGAAGTGGCGACGGCCTTCGTCCCTTCGGCGAAACGGTCGTCCTCGGCACGCCCGAGGGCTCCCGTCCACAGCACGCTGGCGGCTCCCTTGAGGACTTCCCCGAAGCGCAGGCGCGTGGCCGGCCCGATGTCGGAGATCTGACCGGGGAGGCGTGCACTGGCGGGTTCCACCGTGACGGTGCCGTTCTCGAGCTCGAAGACGAGGTCGCTCGGCAGCTGCACCTCGTGTTGGATCTCCCGGGAGACGCCATAGGTGCGGCGGCACTCGCGAAGCAGGTCGGTGTCCGCACCGTCCGCCCGCCGCACCCCGATCGCCTGCAGGAAGGGCAGTGCCATCGCCCCGCCGACGAGCACGGAGTCGGCGCGCAAGATGAGGCCCCGCAACCCGGGCAAGCGTGAGAGCGACTGGTCGCTGCCGAAGACGACGACGAAGGGCCGGGGCGGCCTCGTCAGCAACGGCTCCAGCAGCTCGAGGTCGGCGGCGAGCCGGAGGCCGGCGGCGGAGGGAAGCAACGAGGGCGGCCCCTCGATGGAGGCGAGCGGCAGCCACGACCACTGGAAGGCCTCGTTCACGAAGGCGTCCTGGCCCCGCACGAGGTCGGCGAGGCGGCTGCGGTCGCCGTTGCGCTCGGGGTCTCCCTCGAGGCTGGGGAGGAACGCCACCCCCGGACAGGCCTCCTCGACGGCACGACGCACGGCGTCGAAGGCGGCGACGTCGCGGTCGCCTTCGAGCTCGCCGCAATGCCCGCACACCGTCACGCAGGCACCGGCCTCGAGGAGCCGCCTCACGGTGGGGACGAGGACCCCGATACGCCGTGCGAAGTCGGCCGACCGCGGTGGGAGGCGAACGTCGAGATCGGCCCGCACGAGCACGTTGCGATCGTGAAGGTCGCCGAGATCCTCGAGCACCGGGACGCCGAGGGCTCGCCGCGGCCGGGCGTCGGAGCCGCCGGGCACGGCTGTGTCGTCGCCGGACGGACGTGACAACAGATCACCTCGCATGGGAATCTCCCGCCATACATCCTACCTGCAAGAACGCCATGTCCTCCGGTGACTTTCGGCCCTAGTTCGCTCCTCGCCTTCCCGGGATGATGACGGTATGACTCCTCTCGGCGCGGACGCGACACGACTGCCGGGCACCGCCACCAGGGGTAGGTGCCTGCCGCGAGCAGCGACCGCGCACGCTCCCGCCGCGGCGAGTCCAACGAGGATGAAGGGAGTCACTCCATCATGAGTTACGTGGAACGAGTACTCGAAGAGATCGAGCGCAAGAACCCCGGCGAGCCCGAGTTCCTGCAGGCGGTCACGGAGGTGTACACGTCGCTGGCGCCGGTGCTCGCCGAGCGCCCGCAGTACGCCGAGGCAAAGATCCTCGAGCGGATGGCCGAGCCGGAGCGCATCATCATCTTCCGTGTCCCCTGGGTGGACGACGCGGGGGAGATCCACCTGAACCGCGGGTTTCGCGTGCAGATGAGCAGCGCCATCGGTCCGTACAAAGGCGGACTGCGCTTCCACCCGACCGTCTATGTCGGCCTGCTGAAGTTCCTCGCCTTCGAACAGGTGCTCAAGAACGCTCTCACGACGCTCCCCATGGGAGGCGCCAAGGGCGGCTCGGACTTCGACCCGAAGGGTCGCAGCGAGGCGGAGGTGCGCCGGTTCTGCCAGTCCTTCATGACCGAGCTCTACCGCCACATCGGACAGTTCACCGACGTGCCCGCCGGCGACATCGGCGTGGGCACCCGCGAGATCGGTTTCCTCTTCGGACAGTACAAGCGGATCTCCAACGAGTTCAGCGGCACGCTGACCGGCAAGGGGTACGGCTGGGGCGGCTCGCTCATCCGGCCGGAGGCGACCGGCTACGGCTCGGTCTACTTCGCCGAGGAGATGCTCGCCACGCGATCGGAAAGCTTGGAGGGCAAGCGTTGCCTGGTCTCCGGGAGCGGCAACGTCGCCCAGTACACGGTCGAGAAGCTCATTGCCATCGGCGCCACGCCGATCACGCTGTCCGACTCGGGTGGCTTCGTGCACGACCCGGACGGCATCGACCAGGCGAAGCTCGAGTGGGTCATGGACCTGAAGAACGTCCGCCGCGGCCGCATCGCCGAGTACGCCGCCAAGTGCCCGCGCTCGACCTTCACGCCGGCGGTGGGCGGGGACTACAACCCGCTCTGGACGGTCCCGGCCGACTGCGCCTTCCCGTCGGCGACGCAGAACGAGATCAACGGCAAGGACGCTGCCAACCTCGTCGGTGGCGGAGTCATTGCCGTCAGCGAAGGCGCCAACATGCCGACCACACCCGACGGGATCGAGCTGTTCCGCAGCTCCGGCGTCCTCTTCGGCCCCGGTAAAGCGGCCAACGCCGGCGGCGTCACGGTCTCGGGGCTGGAGATGTCGCAGGACAGTCTGCACCTGCAATGGAGCAGGGATCAGGTCGACGAGCGCCTTCGCTCGATCATGGCGGCCATTCACGCCGCGGCCCGCGCCGCCGCCGAGCGGTACGCCACGCCGGAGGACTACGTGGCCGGCGCCAACATCGCCGGCTTCCTCAAGGTCGCCGAGGCCATGTTGGACGAAGCAGTCATCTGAGCTTCCGTGATGGGAGGGGGCAACGTCGTGCTCGACGTCGAGGAGGAGATCGCCGGGGGCCTCCCGGTCGGGCAGTCGCTGCCCGACGGCCGGGTGCTCAGCGCGTGCGTCGACGGGAACGAGGCGGTCGCCCGCGTCGCCCACGCGCTGAGCGAGGCTATCGCCATCTACCCGATCACCCCGGCGACCCCCATGGGCGAGCATGCCGACGCCTGGTCGTCGGCCGGCCGTCCCAACGTGTGGGGGCTCGTGCCCGAGGTCGTGGAGATGCAGTCCGAGGCGGGAGCGGCCGGAGCGCTGCACGGCCTCCTGCAGTCGGGAGCCCTCGCCACGACCTTCACCGCCTCCCAGGGCCTCCTCCTCATGATCCCGAACATGTTCAAGATCGCCGGGGAGCTCACGCCGGCGGTCATCCACGTGGCCGCCCGAGCCGTGGCGACGCACGCCCTCTCGATCTTCGGCGACCACAGCGACGTCATGGCCGTCCGGTCCACCGGCTGGGCGATGCTGGCGGCCTCCTCCGTGCAGGAGGCGCACGACCTCGCCCTCGTGGCGCATGCCGCCACCCTCCGCTCCCGCGTGCCCTTCGTGCACTTCTTCGACGGCTACCGCACCTCCCACGAGGTCGACAAGATCGCCGTCCTGTCGGAGGAGGACCTGCGGTCGCTCGTGCGCGAGAAGGACGTCATCGCCCACCGAGACCGCCGGCTCACCCCCGATCATCCCGTGTTGCGGGGCTCGGCTCAGAACCCCGACGTCTACTTCCAGTCCCGCGAGGCCCTCAACGGCTTCTACGACGCCGTGCCGGCCATCGTGCAACAGGTCATGGACGAGCTGGCCGAGCGGACGGGCCGTGGCTACCACCTCGTCGACTACGAGGGCCACGAGGAAGCCGAGCGCGTCATCGCCATCATGGGATCGGGCTCGGGTGCCGTCTCCGAGACCGTGGCCGAGCTCGTCGAGCGGGGCGAGAAGGTCGGCCTACTCACCGTCCGCCTCTTCCGGCCCTTCCCCTGCCAGGCCCTCCTCGACGCCCTGCCCCACAGCGTCACCGCCCTCGCCGTGCTCGACCGCACGAAGGAGCCGGGGGCGAGCGGCGAGCCGCTCTATCTGGACGTGCGAACGACTTTGGCAGAGGCCGGCCACGAGCAGCCGGCCGTCATCATCGGCGCCCGCTACGGCCTCGCCAGCAAGGAGCTGACGCCCTCCATGGTGAAGGGCGTGTTCGACGAGCTACGGCACGCCGTCCACCGCGCCCACGTCACCGTCGGCATCGAGGACGACGTCACCCATCTCTCCGTACCACCCGACGAGGCCTTCCGCGTGCGGCCGGCGGCGTTGCAGGCCGTCATCTACGGCCTCGGATCCGACGGCTCCGTCGGGGCGGCAAGGGCTTCGGCGAAGATCGTCGGCGAGAACACCGACAGCAACGTGCAGGCCTACTTCGTGTACGACTCGCGCAAGGCCGGGTCGGTCACGGTGTCGCACCTGCGCTTCGACGAGGCCCCCATCCGCTCGACGTACCTGATCGATGAGGCCGACTTCGTCGCATGCCACCACTTCGGGCTGCTCGAGAAGATGAAGGTCCTCGACATCGCCCGGCCGGGCGCCACGTTCCTCCTGAACGCCCCCTACCCACCTGCCGAGGTCTGGGAGCACCTTCCCTTCGAGGTACAGCAACAGATCATCGGCAAGCGGCTCTCCTTCTACGCCATCGATGCCTACGCCGTGGCCCGCGCCGTCGGTCTCGGTGGACGTGTGAACACGGTGATGCAGCCGTGCTTCTTCGCTCTGTCCGGCTTCCTCAAGCCGGAAGAGGCCATCCCGCTCATCAAGAAGACGATCGAGACGACCTACGGCAAGCGGGGTGCCGCTGTCGTGCAGCGCAACTTCGCCGCCGTCGACCGCGCCCTCAGCGAGCTCACGAAGGTCGAGATCCCCTCAGGGGCGAGCTCCCCCAGCCACCGCATGCCGCCGGTCGGGCCGGAGGCACCCGACTTCGTCCGCCGGGTGACGTCCCGCCTCCTCGCCGGCGAGGGCGACGCACTGCCCGTCAGCGCCATGCCGGTGGACGGCACCTTCCCGACCTCCACGGCACGCTTCGAACGGCGAGCCATCGCCCAAGAGCTCCCCGTCTGGGATCCCGAGCTCTGCATCGACTGCGGCAAGTGCGCCGTCGTCTGCCCGCACAGCGCCATCCGCCTGAAGATCTTCCCGCCGGAGGCGATGGCGGCGGCACCGGACGGATTCCTCTCGAAGCCGTTCCGCTCGCACGACCTTCCCGATCACCGCCTCACCGTCCAGGTCGCCCCCGACGACTGCACGGGATGCGGGCTCTGCGTCGACATCTGCCCCGCCCTCAGCAAGACGGAGGTGGGCCACAAGTCGCTCGACCTGGCGCCGGCGGCGGAGCGACGGGCGCAGGAGCGGCCCCGCTGGGACTTCTTCCTCTCCATCGCCGACATCGACCGGGCGCTCGTCCGCCACGACACCGTGAAGGGCGTATCACTCCTGCAACCGCTCTTCGAGTTCTCCGGCGCCTGCGCGGGGTGCGGCGAAACCCCCTACCTCAAGTTGCTCACCCAGCTCTTCGGCGATCGCATGATCATCGCCAACGCCACGGGCTGCTCATCGATCTACGGCGGCAACCTCCCGACGACGCCGTGGGCGAAGGACCGCAACGGGCGGGGGCCCGCCTGGGCCAACTCCCTGTTCGAGGACAACGCCGAATTCGGGCTGGGCCTGCGGCTCGGGGTCGAGCGACTGCAGGCGGAGGCGAGCCGGCTCGTGGCCGAGCTGCGCCCCGTCCTCGGCGACGAGCTCGCCGACTCGCTCCTCGATCCCTCAGGCGGGTCCCCGGGCGACGAGGCCGTCGTGGAGGCGCAGCGGGGCCGCGTCGAGCAGCTCCGCGAGGTCCTCGAGCGGCCCGGCGTCGCCGGCCCGGCCGCCCGCCGGCTGGAGGCGCTCGCCGACAACCTCGTCGAGAAGGTCGTCTGGATCGTGGGCGGGGACGGATGGGCCTACGACATCGGCTTCTCGGGACTCGACCACGTGCTCGCCTCGGGCCGCAACGTCAACCTGCTCGTCCTCGACACCGAGGTGTACTCGAACACGGGCGGCCAGTCCTCGAAGGCGACCCCGCGGGGTGCCACCGCCAAGTTCTCGACCTCCGGCAAGGCGACGGCGAAGAAGGATCTCGGGGCCGTCGCCCGCTCCTACGGCGACGTCTACGTGGCTCAGGTGGCGCTCGGGGCCGCCGATCTCCAGACGGTGCGCGCCCTGCTCGAAGCGGCCGCCTGGCCGGGCCCCTCTCTCGTGATCGCCTACTGCACCTGCATCGCCCACGGCATCGACATGTCGACGTCCATGAGGCACCAGAAGTCGGCCGTCGAGAGCGGGCACTGGCCGCTCTACCGGTACCACCCGAGCCCGGCAGCCGGCACGCAGCCCTTCCAGCTGGACTCGAAGCCGCCGAGCATCCCGGTGAGGGACTTCGAGCTCGCCGAACTACGTTTCTCAACACTTGCCCACAGCGATCCGGACCACAGCCGCCACCTCCTGGCCCTGGCCCAAGCAGACGTCGACGAGAGGTGGCACTACTACGAACAATTGGCTGGCGAGACGCGAAGCGTCCCGCAGGACAGCGGTGAAGATGCCGCAGACGGAGGTGCTTCATGAGGCGGTTAGGACTCGAGCAGGAGATCATCGATCCCGACGTCTACGAGCGGACCGTGGACCGCTTTCGTGAGCGCTCCATCGCGCTCCCGACCTTCGCGCAGCTGAAGGACCCGTCGCTCGTACCCGACTCGGTGCGCGTGCGCCTCGCCTCGGTCGGCCCCGACGAGGCGCACCCCCTCAACCTCTTCCGCGTCAACTGGTACAACGACGCCACCCGGACGGGACGAGCGAGCGTGCCCGAGCACGTGGTGCTTCCTCGGGAGCTCACCGGGACGGACGCCCGCATCGTGGTCGCCCTGGCGAACCGGTTCCCCATGATCGGCGCCCACAAGGTGCTGGCGAGCTACGGCTGCCTGGCACCGAGGATGCTCTCGGGGCAGTTCGACCCGACGCGCCATCGCGCCATCTGGCCATCCACGGGCAACTACTGCCGAGGCGGCGTCGCCATCTCGAAGCTCATGGGCTGCCGGGGTGTCGCCGTGCTGCCGGAGGGCATGAGCAAGGAGCGCTTCGAGTGGCTCGAGCACTGGGTGGCGGATCCCTCCGACATCATCAAGACTCCGGGCACCGAGAGCAACGTGAAGGAGATCTACGACGAGTGCAACCGCCTGGCGATGGACGGCTCGAACGTGATCTTCAACCAGTTCTCTGAATTCGGCAACTACCTCGTCCACTACGTCGCCACCGGCCGGGCCCTCGAGCACGTCTTCACGTCGCTCGACGAGGAGGCGGGCGGCTCGCTCCGCCTACGGGGCTTCGTCTCGGCGACCGGCTCGGCAGGAACCATCGCCGCCGGCGACTACCTGAAGGAGCACCACGGCGCCCGCATCGTCGCCGTCGAGGCGCTCGAATGCCCGACGCTACTCAACAACGGCTTCGGTGAGCACAACATCCAGGGAATCGGCGACAAGCACGTCCCCTTCATCCACAACGTGATGAACACGGACTTCGTGGTGGCTGTCTCCGACCACTCCACGGACCGCTTGAACATCCTCTTCAACACCGATGCCGGGCGTCACTTCCTCGCCGCCCGCAAGCATGTGCCGGCGGCGATCCTGGAGGCGCTCGGCTCCTTCGGGCTCTCCGGCATCTGCAACGTGCTGGCGGCCATCAAGTTCGCCAAGTACGAGGGCCTCGGTCCGGACGACGTCGTCGCCACGGTCGCGACCGACGGCGCCAGCATGTACGACAGCGAGCGGCAGCTGGCGCTGGCGAGGCAGTTCCCGGACGGCTTCGACGACGTCGCCGCCGGGGAGACCTTCGGCCAGCACCTTGCGGCCGTCACGACCGACAACATGCTCGAGCTCACCCGTGCGGAGCGGGAGCGCATCTTCAACCTCGGCTACTTCACCTGGGTGGAGCAGCAGGGCGTCACGGTCGAGGAGTTCCGTGAGCGGCACGAGCAGAGCTTCTGGGAGGGTCTCCGGCCGATCGTGGCAGTGTGGGACGAGATGATCCAGGACTTCAACACCCGTACGGGCGTCCTCAAGGAACTATGAGCCTCGCCCAGGCCGAACTGCCGAGCCTGCTGTCGTGCCGCGGTTGCGGCGCGACGGTCGGCGCGGCGGAGCCCTACCCCTTCACGTGCCCGAACGCCGGGGATGGCACCGACCACGTCCTGAGGCGCGTGCTCGAGATCGAGAAACTGAGCTTCCCCTCCTCGGCTGCGGAGGAGAACCCGTTCGTCCGGTACCGCCATCTCCTGCGCGCCCAGCACCTCGCCGTGGCCGGCGGGATGGCCGACGAGGCCTTCGTCGAGCTCGTCGGCGACCTCGACGACGCCGTCGCCAAGGTGGACGGCCGCGGGTTCACGGTGACACCCTTCCGCCACGAGCCCCGCCTCATGGAGGAGACCGGCTCGCTCGGCCGGCTCTACGTGAAGGACGAGACGGGCAACGTCTCCGGCTCGCACAAGGGGCGGCATCTCTTCGGCCTCCTCGTCCACCTCACCGTGGCGGAACACCTCGGTCTGTGCGACGTGCGCCACCGGCGTCCCCTCGCCATCGCCAGCTGCGGCAACGCCGCTCTGGCCGCCGCCGTCGTGGCGGCGGCCGGCGAGCGCGAGCTGCTCGTCTTCGTCCCGACCGACGCCGACCCCGCCGTCGTCGAGCGCCTCGCCGATCTCGGTGCTCGCATCACCGTGTGCGAGCGGGAGCCGGGGACGCCGGGCGACCCGACGTACCACCGCATGGTGGCGGCCATCGCGGAGGGGGCCGTCCCGTTCACCTGTCAGGGAAACGAGAACGGCCTCGCCATCGAGGGCGGCCAGACGCTCGGCTACGAGATGGCCTCTGCGCTTGCCGAGAGCGACGAGTCCCTCGACCACGTCGTGGTCCAAGTCGGCGGCGGAGCCTTGGCGAGCGCCGTGGCGGCGGCCTTCTCCGAGGCGGTTGCCTTCGGCGTCATGGCGCGGGCTCCGCGCTTCCACACCGTGCAGACGGAGGGGGCGTGGCCACTGAAGCGCGCCTTCGATCGCGTCGTCGACCTGCTGGACGGACAGGTCGGCCCCGACCCGGTCCACCGCGCCCTGCGCCAAGCCGCCCACCACCGGTCGGAGTTCATGTGGCCCTGGGAGACGACGCCGCACAGCGTCGCCCACGGCATCCTCGACGACGAGACCTACGACTGGCTGGCCGTCGTGGACGCCATGCTGCTCACCGGCGGGCGTCCTGTCGTCGTGGGCGAAGCCCAGCTCGAGACGGCGAACGCCGTGGGACGTGCAGCGACCGGCATCGACGTCGACCACACGGGTTCGTCCGGGTTGGCGGGGCTGCTGGCCCTGCGCGAGCACGGCATCATCGGACCGGGCGAGAGCGCCGCCGTGCTCTTCACCGGCGCTCGCCGGTGAGCGATCCGGTCGGGCACTCCGGGAGCGGCGGGCGGAGCGGGCGGGCGGCTCGACTCGTGATCAGGGGGGCGCGTTTCCCTGGCGACGTCGCCGTCGAGGGAGGGCTGATCAGCGAGGTCGGCTCCGTCGCCCCACTGCCGGGCGACGAGGAGCTGCGCTGCGACGGCGACATCGTGACGGCCGGTCTCGTCAACACCCACCACCACCTCTACCAGTGGATGACGCGGGGCCGGGCGACGAGCTGCGACCTCTTCAGCTGGCTGCAGGAGCTCTACCCGGTGTGGAGCCAGCTCACCGTGGAGGATGTCGGCGCCGCCGCCACCGTCGGGCTGGCCGAGCTCGCCCTCTCCGGCGCCACGACCGTCTTCGACCATCACTACGTCGTGCCCCGGGGTGACGACAGCGTCTTCGATGCCATCGCGGCGGCGGCGGGCTCCGTCGGGACGCGTCTCTACCTCTCTCGTGGCTCCATGGATCTCGGGGAGAGCGCCGGCGGTCTGCCACCCGACGATCTCGTGGAGGAGGTCGACGACATCCTCGCTTCGACGGAGGCCGTGGTGGCCCGTCTGCACGATGGGGATCGAGTGCACGTCGTCGTGGCCCCCTGCAGTCCCTTCTCGACGAGCGAGCGCTTGATGAGGGAGTCGGCCGAGCTCGCCCGGCGCCTCGGCCTCCGGCTGCACACCCACCTCGCCGAGACGGTGGAGGAGGAGGCCGACTGTCTGGCGCGCTTCGGCTGCCGTCCCCTCGACTACATCGAACGGCTCGGTTGGCTCGGGCCGGACGTCTGGTTCGCCCACGGCATCCACTTCGACGAGAGCGAGGTCGTGCGGGTGGGGGCGGCCGGGAGCGGCGTCGCCCACTGCCCGAGCTCGAACGGTCGACTCGGCTCCGGAATCTGCCCGGTGCGCCTGCTCGTGCAGGCGGGTGCGCCTGTCGGCCTGGGCGTCGACGGGCCTGCCTCGAACGAAGTCGGAGTCTTGCAGGGCGAGATGCGGCAGTCGCTCTACTTCGCCCGTCTGCGCGACGGCGACGCCGGTGCGCTCACGCCGGCGGATGCCCTCGACCTCGCCACTGTTGGTGGCGCCCGCTGCCTCGGGCGCGACGACCTCGGGCGCCTCGAGCCGGGAGCGCCGGCAGACCTCGCGATCTGGCCGGGCGACGACCTCGGCGACGTCCCCGACGCCGTGGCGGCCCTCGTGCTCGGACCGGACCGCCGCGTCCGGCACCTCTTGGTCCGCGGCGAGCAGGTCGTGAGCGACGGTCAGCTCACGGGCCTCGACCTCGCCGCCGCCCGCAGGGAGCTGGCCCGGCGCTCTCGCCGCCTTTGGCCGTGAGGCTGGCCGCTGTCGGACTGGTCGCCGTGAGGCTGGCCGCTGTGAGACTGGCTGCTGTGAGACTGGCTGCTGTCAGACTGGCCGGGGCGCCACCGTGCTGATCGCCGGGGGCACCGTCGTCGACGTCGCCGGCGAGCGCACCGCCGATCTCCGCCTCTCCCGGGACGGTCGCATCGCAGAGGTCGGCGTGCTGCAGCCACTGCCCGGCGAGGTCGTCTACGACGTTGCCGGCAAGCTCGTCATCCCCGGCGGCGTCGACGCCCACACGCACCTCAACATGCCCGTCGGCGCCGTGCGCGTGTCGGACGACTTCGCGAGCGGCACGCGGGCGGCCGCCATGGGCGGCACGACGACCATCGTCGACTACGTGACCGTCCTGCGCGGTGAGGATCCGCTCGCCATGGCGAGCCGCTGGCGGCAGCTCGCCGAGCCGTCCGCCATCGACTTCGGCCTGCACCTCACCTTCACCGAGTCGGTGCCGGAGTCGGTCGTGGCCGCCGGCGTGGAGGCCGGCATCACGTCGTTCAAGCTCTACCTCGCCTATCCCGACCGGCTGCAGGTGGACGACGGAACGGTCCTACGCCTCATGCAGGCGGCGCGGCGCAACGGCGCCCGCGTCTGCCTCCACTGCGAGAACGGGGGAGGGGTGGAGGAGCTACGGCGCCAAGCCCTGGCGGCCGGCCGTACGGCCGTCATCGAGCACGCCGCCACGAGACCGGCCGTCCTCGAGGCGGAAGCCGTCGGGCGGGCCTGTGCCCTGGCGGAGGTGACGGGAGCGTCCATCTTCATCGTGCACGTGTCGTCGGCCCCGGCGCTCGCCGCCGTCCGCCAGGCGCGCGACCGGGGCGTGGCCGTGCGCGCCGAGACCTGTCCTCAGTACCTCTACCTCGACACGGCAGCGCTCGAGGGGCCCGATGGCGTCGACTTCGTGTGCACGCCGCCGCTGCGCGCCCCCTGGCACTCGGAGGAGCTCTGGGAGGGGCTCGCCCGCGGCTACATCCACACGGTCGCCACCGATCACTGCCCCTTCACACGGGCGGACCGGCGCCGCGGCGTGGCGGGCAGGCCCGGCGGGCCGGCCGACTTCACGGACATCCCCGGCGGGCTGCCCGGCATCGAGACCCGACTCGCCCTCGTCTTCGAAGGCGTCCGGGCTGGGCGGATCACCGTCTCTGACTGGGTCCGTCTCTGCGCCGAGGCACCCGCCAAGACGTTCGGGCTCTGGCCCGCCAAGGGGTCGCTGCAGGTCGGGGCGGACGCCGATGTCGTCGTGTGGGACCCGGGCCGGCCGCAGTCGCTCGACGCCGCCGACCTGCACATGGCCGTCGACCACTCGCCCTATGCGGGCCGCCTCGCTATCGGCTGGCCCGAGCTCGTGCTCAGCCGGGGCCGCGTCGTGGCGCGAGACGGTGCCTACGAAGGGGAGGCCGGCTGGGGTCGCTACCTCGCCCGCTCGCCCGTCGTTGAGGACGGCCTGGGCTGAGGGGCCCGCCCGGCTCTGGACGCCCGCTCGGCTCAGTGCAGGGGAGGCTCACCGGCGACGATGTCGGCGCCTGCCGCCAAGCCGCCTCCCTCGACGACTCGCCGGCCGCCCACCCAGACGCCCTCGATGCCCACCGGGTACTCCCAGGGCGACTCGAAGGTGGCACGGTCGGCGATGACGTCGGGGTCGAAGAGCACGAGGTCGCCGGGCAGTCCGGGGCGGATCTCGCCGAGGACGCCGTCCCAGCCGACCACCTTGGCCGCCTTTCCCGTGACCTTGTGGACGGCCTCGGGCAGTGAGAGGGTCCCGAGGAGACGCACGTAGCGGCCGAGCAGGCGGGGGAAGGTCCCGTGCAGGCGAGGGTGGGGGTGGCCGCCGTGGTCGACGACGGCGTCGGTTCCGATGGAGGTGTACTCCTGGCTGAGGAACCGCACGACGTTGACCTCGACGTTGTTGAACGACACGAGCGACATCCCGAGGTTCTCGTTGGCGAGGAGGTCGAAGACGACGTCGAAGGCCTCCTGCGACTCGAGGTCGCTCACCCCGGTCGACGAGATCACCTCGGTGAAGGACTTCCCGACGAGGTACTTCTGACGGCACCGTGCCACTTGAAGGCCACTCCAACCGTCGGAGAACTTCCACCAGTTGTCGAACGAGGTGCCGTCCTCGAGGAGCTGGCGGCGGAGCCTCGAGCGCACCGCCGGGTCGCGGAGGCGGGCGATGGCCGCTTCGTGGCCGCCGTCCTGCACCCAAGGGGGGAGGAGCACGATGGCGGACGTCGAGCCCGCCACGTAGGGGTGGACGTCGGCCGAGACGCTCACCCCGGACTCGCGGGCCGCGGCCACGTGGTCGAGCAGGGCGGAGGCCTTGTGCCAGTTGGCGCTCCCCGCCGCCTTGATGTGGCTGTAGTGGAGGTGGCACCCGGTCCGGGCGGAGACCTCGAGCACCTCGTCGGTCGCCTCCACGACCCGGTCCGATTCGGACCTCACGTGCACGAAGAACGGGAGGTGGCGGGCTGCGACGACCTGGCAGAGTGCTGCCACCTCCTCTGTGGAGGCGTAGGCGGCCGGCACGTAGACGAGCCCGGAGGAGAATCCGCTTGCTCCCTCGTCGAGGGCCTGGGCTAGCGCAGCTTGCATACGCTCGATCTCGTCCTCGTTCGCCTCACGGGCGACGTCGCCCATGACGAGCCGGCGAATGGTGGCGTGCCCGACGAGGAGGGCGGTCCTCGTGGCAGAGGACTGCCGCACCGCCTGGCGGTACTCGGCAAAGGTCCGCCACGTCCAGGCCTCCCTCGGGATGACGCCGTCAAGGCCGGCCAGAAAGGCGATGTGGTCCTCCATGTCCTCGGCCGACACCGGTGCGGCGGAGATGCCGTCCTGCCCGAAGACCTGGGCGGTGCAACCCTGCACGAGCTTGGGAGAGTCCCCGATGGGCGGGCTGCCGGGGCGCTCCCGGTAGACGGTGTAGAGGTCGGAGTGGGAGTGGAGGTCGACGAAGCCGGGTGCGAGGGCGAGGCCGGTCCCGTCCACGACGGTCGCCACGTCGAAGGGGGGGTGCGCCTGCGGCGGCCCGACGGAGACGAGCACGCCGTCGCCGTCCACCACCACATCGCCGACGAAGGTATCCCGGCCGGTGCCGTCGACGACGGTGGTGTTGCGTATCCAGAGCGGCGCCGCCTCCGCCGGCAGCGGTGCTTGCTCCTCCTGCGACAACACATGTCCTCCGTCCGGGGCCCCATCGGCCGGCGCGGAGGCCGACGGGGCCACTGTATCCGTGCTGCTCGCGGCCGCAATCGGTGCCAAAAGACCCTAGTCCGGGGTGCCGAAAAAACGGCAGAATGCTGCCATGCGAAGCTTTCTTGGTCGAGACATCCTGTCACTGAAAGATATGGAGCGAGAGGAGTACTTCCAGATCTTCCGTGTGGCGGACAGGCTGCGCCCGTTCGCCGCGGAACGTCAAAACGGGGACCTCCTCAAGCACAAGACGCTGCTCACGGCGTTCTACCAGCCGAGCACGCGCACGAGACTCGCCACGGAGGCGGCGATGCACCGCCTCGGGGGTCACGTGCTCGGCTTCTCCGACGCCAAGATGACGCGGGCCGGCGACTTCTATCAGGAGTCCATCAAGGACACCGTGCACATGCTCGAGTACTACGGCGACGTCATCGCCATGCGCCACTTCCAGCAGGGTGCGCCCGCCGAGGCCGCTCGCTGGGCCTCCGTGCCTATCATCAACTGCGGCGACGGTTGGGGTGAGCACCCGACGCAGGTGCTCACGGACCTCTACACGATCTGGCAGCAGCGCGGCCGCCTCGACGGGCTGAAGTTCCTCCTCGTCGGTGACATGCGCATGCGCACGATGCACTCGATCTTGCACGCCATGTCGCAGTTCGACATCGAGGGTTTCGTTGTCAGCCCGGAGGACATGTCGCTCACCGACGACTTCAAGAAGGAGATCGACGAGGTGAGCGTGCAGTACCGCGAGGTCGAGAACGTCGCCGCCTGCATCGGTGAGGCCGACGTCATCTACATGGAGCCCGTCGTGCAGCCCGACTACACGCAGTCCCGCGTGGAGGCGACCTCCGAGCACGGCCTCACGCCCGCCGCCTACCAAGTCACGCGTCAGCTGTTGGCCGACAAGGGCAAGAGCGACGCCATCGTTCTCCACTCGCTGCCTCGCATGGACGAGCTGACGACCGATGTCGACAGCACCCGGCACGCTCGTTACTGGGTGGAGGCGTTCAACGGGGTCGTCATGCGGATGGCCCTCCTATCCCTGGTCCTCGGAGCTACGGAGTAAGCACATGCAGACACATCTACAAGGACGAGACCTCATCACCCTGCAGGATTGGACGAAGGACGAGGTCGATACGCTCCTCGACGTCGCCTTCGAGCTGAAGCGCCAGCGGGCGCTCGGCATCGCCCATCCGTTGCTGCGCGACAAGGTGCTCGCCATGCTGTTCTTCTTCTCGAGCACCCGCACGCGGACCTCCTTCGAGGCTGGCATGGCGCAGCTCGGCGGGCACGCCCAGTTCATCGAGAGCCGCACGACCCAGATCTCCCACGGCGACACGCCGAAGGAGATCGGCGAGATCCTCGGGCGCTACAACGACGGCATCGCCATCCGGCACTGCGACTGGGGCGCCGGCAACGAGTACCTGCGAGACGTCGCCGAGGCGAGCCGGGTTCCCGTGCTGAACATGCAGTGCGACCGGTACCACCCGCACCAGGCGCTCGCCGACCTCATGACGATCATCGAGCGCTTCGGGGACGTGAAGGGCCGCACCGTCACCGTCAGCTGGGCATCCACACCGTCCTACCTGAAGCCCATCAGCGTGGCGCAGAGCCTCGTGCTGCTCCTCCCACGCTTCGGGATCAACACCCGGCTCGTTCACCCGCCGGAGTTCACACTGCACCCGGAGGTCATCGAGCAGGCGAAGGACAACGCCAAGCACGGTCACGCCAGCTTCGAGATCATGGACGACTTCGACGCCGGCTTCGTCGGGACCGACGTCGTCTACGCCAAGAGCTGGGGCGCCATGATGACGACCCCGGACGACACGGAGGACACGGCCCTCATCAACAAGTACTCGGACTGGCTCGTCGACGCCGCTCACATGAAGACCGCCAACGAGGACGCCATCTACATGCACCCGCTGCCGGCCGACCGCAACGTCGAGGTCACCGACGAGGTCATCGACGGACCCTGGTCCGTCGTCTACGACCAAGCCGAGAATCGCCTGCACGGCCAGAAGGCCGCCATGGCGCTCACGATGGGTTGATGATGACCGGGAACGGACGGACGGCCGTCATCGCCATCGGCGGCAACTCCCTCATCAAGGACAAGACGCACCAGTCGGTGCAGGACCAGTACATCGCCGCCAAGGAGACGAGCCAGCACATCGTGGGCATGATCCGCGACGGCTGGAACGTCGTCATCACTCACGGCAACGGGCCGCAGGTCGGCTTCATCCTGCGCCGGTCGGAGCTGTCGGCCGGCGAGCTGCACGAGGTGCCGCTCGACGTCTGCGGCGCCGACAGCCAGGGGGCGATCGGCTACGCCCTGCAGCAGAACCTCGAGAACGAGTTCCGGCGCGCCGGCATCGACCGGCACGCCGCCACGATCATCTGCCAGACGGAGGTAGGGGCCGACGACCCCGCCTTCACGCACCCCTCGAAGCCCATCGGGTCGTTCATGGACGAGGAGATGGCAGAGCACCGCCGCGAGCAGGGCTGGGACCTCATGGAGGACGCCAACCGCGGCTACCGCCGCATCGTCGCCTCGCCTCAGCCGCTCAAGATCGTCGAGTTGCCCGTCATCAAGGCGCTCGTCGATGCCGGCCTCATCGTGATCACGGCCGGCGGCGGGGGCATCCCCGTCATCCGCAACGCCGAGGGGGATCTCGAAGGGGTGGCGGCCGTGATCGACAAGGACCTCGGCTCCGCCCTGCTCGCCAACGACCTCGGGGCGGACCTCCTGCTCATCTCGACGGCGGTCGAGAAGGTGGCGCTGCACTTCGGGACGCCCGAGCAGCGGGACGTCGACGTCCTCACGGTGTCGGAGACCCGCAAGTACCTCGACGAGGGGACCCACTTCGCCCCCGGGAGCATGGCCCCGAAGATCCAGGCCATCCTCAACTACATGGAGGCCGGCGGCAAGGAGGCCATCGTCACCGACCCGCCGAATGTGAAGCGGGCGCTCGACGGGGAGACCGGGACTCGTTTCATCCCCGGTTGATCCGCTCGTCGCTCCGCCGGGGCGACCAGGCTCGAAGACGACCACCGCCGGTTCGGCGGCGGTGGTGTCGCGTGGGGGCTCGGTCGCCGTTGGGTGTGAGGTGGAGGGGGGTTTCTCCCGCAGGGGCGACAACGGCGATCACCGTGGCCGGGGCGAGGGACGAGGTGTTTGAGCTGTTGTGTAGACGCCTGTACAAAACCGGGTCTACGTGTTCGAGCGAGGAGAGCCCCTTGCAAGCTTCCGGGACGAGGACTGCGCCGCGGATCAACGGCGATTCCGGCTGCGTGCTCACCGGGTCCGCTGGTGGAGGCGCTCAGCCCACAGGGGGAATCACGAAAGTGTTGTGAGCGGCGATGAATCCCCAGCGCCCAGCACGTCGCTCGATGACGAAACCTCGGCCACCTTCGTGCGGCACGGCCCCAAGGTGGCCGAGCTTTTGTGCAGACACCTGTACGAAACCTCGACCACCTTCCCGGGCGGCGGGAGCGAGACCGGCACCGCCCGAGGGCGGCTCAGACGGCGGCGGCCTCGTGGGCCACGCCGGCCATCATGAGGCCGATGGCCTCCCGGCTGCTCGTGCGGGGGTCGGCGGTGCCGATGATGCGGCCCTCGTACATGACGAGGATGCGATCGGAGATGGACATGACCTCGTCGAGGTCCTCGGAGATGATGAGGACGGCGGTCTGGGCGTCCCGCTGGGCGACGAGCCGCTGGTGGATGTACTGGGCCGAGCCGATGTCGATGCCCCTGGTGGGCTGCGCCACGAGGAGGACCTGCGGGTGCCCGGAGAGCTCGCGAGCCATGATGAGCTTCTGGATGTTGCCACCGGAGAGGTTCCGAGCCGGTGTCTCGAGGCTCGGCGTCTTGACGTTGAAGGCCTCCACCAGCTCCTGGCAGTGGCGCTTGATCGCCCGGTGGCGGAGGAATCCGTAGTGGGAGAAGGTCGGGCTGTTGTTGTCAACGAGGAGCAGGTTCTCGGCAATGGTGAAGTCGGGCACGATGCCGTCGCGCATCCGCTCTTCGGGCACGTAGGCCAGGCCCGCACGGCGGACCCGCTCGGGTATCTCACCGGCTACTTCCTTGCCGCCGATCTGCACGGAGCCGGCTGCGGGCGGGCGGATGCCGGCGATCGACTCGGCGAGCTCGCGTTGGCCGTTGCCGGAGACGCCGGCGATGCCGACGATCTCGCCGGCGTCGACGTCGAAGTCGACACCGCGGACGGCGTCCTGCCCTCGGTCACCCTTCACCGTGAGGCCCTTCACGACGAGGCGGTGCTCGCCGGCGGGTGCGGCGGAGGGGCGGACGTCAGCGGACAGCTCGTGGCCGACCATCATGCTCACGAGCCGCTCCCGCGTCGCCTCCTCCCGGGAGAGCATGCCCACCTGGTGGCCGCCACGGAGGACGGTGATGCGATCGGAGAGGTCGAGCACCTCGTTCACCTTGTGGGAGATGAAAACGAGGCCTCGCCCGTTCGAGGTCATCTGGCGAAGCACGCGGAAGAGGTCGTCGACCTCCTGGGGCGTGAGGACCGCCGTCGGCTCGTCGAGGACGAGGATGGAGGCCTCACGGTAGAGGGCCTTCAAGATTTCGACGCGCTGGCGCTCGCCGACGGAGAGCTGCCAGATGTAGGCGTCCGGGTCCACCTCCAGCCCGTGTTCGTCGGCGAGCTCGCGAAGGCGGGCCGCCACGCGGCCGAGGTCCGTGAGGGGCCCGCGGGAGGACTTGAGGCCGAGCGCCACGTTCTCCGTGACGGTGAGCGTGTTCACGAGCATGAAGTGCTGGTGGATCATGCCAATGCCATAGCGGATGGCAGCGGCCGGCGAGGAGATGTGCACCGGCTTGCCCTGGATGCGGATCTCGCCTTCGTCGGGCCGGTAGAGCCCGTAGAGGATGCGCATGAGCGTGCTCTTGCCGGCGCCGTTCTCACCGAAGAGGGTGTGCACCTCCCCGGCGCGCACGTCGAAGCTGACATTGTCGTTCGCGAGCACGCCGGGGAAACGCTTGGTGATGCCGCTCATCTGGAGGAGCGGGACTGCCTCCTCCAGACGAGCGTTGGCGAATGCGGTTGCCATGACGGCCTCCGAGTCGTCCGTTCCTTCGATCACTGAGGAACGTTGATGGTGCCGTTGGTGATGCCCTTGATGAGCTGCTCGGCCTTGGCCTTCACGGCCGCCGGGAGCTTGTAGCCGGCGTTGAACTGGATCTGCTCGCCGCCGTTGCCGAGCCCGATGACGTAGGTGGCGTCACCCAGCTTGCCGGAGCGAATCGCCGTGATCATCTGGCTGAGCACTGGCACCCAGTTGTAGACCTGCGACGAGACGACGTTCTTGGGCGCCAGGCTGGCCTGGGTCCACTGCGTGCCGAACCAGGGCAGGTTGTCCGAGCTGGCGACGCCGATGGCCCCGACGACCGACTGCGAGCTGCCCGTGAGGACGTCCGCTCCGTCGGAGACGAAGGTCTTGGCGGCCGTGGCCATGAGGCTGGCGTCACTGAACGAGCCTGTGTACACCTCGTGAGCGGTGATCGAGGCGTCCTCGGCCTTGGCGCCGGCGACGAAGCCGTCCACATAGAGCTTGGCGTCGCCCGTAGCGATCGGGCCGATGACGCCGAGCACGTGGGACTTCGACAACATGGCGGCCATGTAGCCCTGCACGTAGCCACCCTCGTTCGAGTTGGCCTCGTAGGCGAAGACGTTCGGCATGCCGAAGGTTGCGCCGGCCGTTCCCCATGCGAAGGAGACCTTCGGGAACTGCGGGGCGAGGGCCTCGATCGTCGAGCCGTACTGCGACCCGTGGGCGATGATGAGGTTGTAGCCCTCCTCGGCGTACTGGCGGATGACGTTGGCGGCGTCGGACACGACGTACTCGTTCTCGGAGACGGCGATCGACAGGTGGTCGGTCGTCTTCAGCGTTTCGAGGGCGGCGTACATCGACTGGGTGAAGGCGAGGTCGTTCGTGGCGCTCGGCGCTACGAGGGCGACCTTCAGGACCTTCGCCCCGCTCGGCGGCTGCGTGCCTGCGCCACCGCTGGTTGTGGTGGGGTTGGACGACGAGCTGCCGCACGCCGCCAGCCCGAGAGCCATGGCGATAGCCGCCACGGCGATGATGACCTTGCGGGTCTTGGGTGTATTCACTGTTGGTTTCCCTTTCTTCAAGGAATAGTTGAGCTACAGGGGATCGGCGGCCGAACCGGGACGATGCCCGCCGGGCCGGAGCGATGTCCGGGTGGTGATGGCATCAACCTCCTCTCTCATAGGGCTTGCCGAGAGCTGCGGGCTGCCGGAAGCGGCGAGCGACGAGCAAGAGCGCCAGCACGGTGATGACGGCGGGCGCCGTGGCCGCCAGGTCCGAGGCGCTGAGCGGGATGATGCCGAGCGCCTTCCACTCGAGGACGACGGCGATCGTGAGCCCGTAGAGGACCGAGCCGCCCATCACACCGGCGGGTCGCCAGGCACCGAAGTACACGAGGGCGACGGCGATGAACCCCTCGCTCTGGGTGAGATTCTCCTGGAAGATCCCGTCGTAGAGGAGCAGCGTGGCTCCGGCGAGGCCGGCCATCGTGCAGCCGATGAGCACGGTCGACCAGCGGACGCGGGCGACGCTGATCCCGACGGCATCGGCCGCGGCCGGGTTCTCGCCACAGGCCCGGATCTTGAGACCGTAGCTCGTGCGGTTCAGCACGAAGGCGAAGAGCGGGACGAGCAGGAAGGCGATGTAGACGAGGATCGTCTGCTTGAAGAACATGTTCCCGACAGCCGGGATCTTGTCGAGCAGCGGGATGTTGAGGGGGTGCAGCTCGGGGATGGGCACCGGTGTCCCAACGAGCTTCAGGAAGAGGAGGTCGCTCATGCCGAGCCCGAAGAGGTAGATGCCGATGCCGCTGATACCCTGCTCCGCCTTCAGGGTGACGGAGATGAAGGCCGTGACGACCCCCATGAGGAGGCCGACGCCGATGCCGACGCCGATCCCGAAGAGGAGGTTCTGCGTCTTGAGGGCGGTGTAGTAGGTGGCGAAGGCGGACAGCAGCATGATGCCGTCGACACCGAGGTTGATGACGCCACTGCGCTGTCCCATGGTCTCGCCGAGGGCGGCGAAGAGGAAGGAAGCGCCGAGGGCAAGGGCAGCGGCCACCGTGGTGGTAAGTGCCGCGTAGGTGAAGAAGTGGCTCACGGTCGACCTCCTTGCTCAGTCGTGATCGATGTGCTCCGAGAGGTGGCGGGCACGCGGGGCGGATCGAACGCCTGCTCCGCCGGCGGACTGGCGGGAGGCGAGGTCGTCTCGGCCGGCGGGGCGCTCGGCGTCCCGACGGGAGGGGGGGCGAGGGAGGCGATACGGACCCGGCGCCTCATGTACTCGAGCGAGACGACGAAGACGACGACGAGGCCCTCGAGCACGGTGACGACGTCCGGTGGAAGGCCGGTGACGACCTGGAGGGCGTCACCGCCGGTGAGCAACCCACCGAAGAGGAAGGCGGAGATGATGCTCCAGAGCGGGCTGAGAGCTCCGAAGAGCGCCACGACGATGCCGTTGAAGCCGTCGGAGCCCGTGAAGCCGGTGAGGCTGCCGTCGGTCACCATGCGGTGGGCGATGCTGCCGAAGACGAGGAGCGAACCACCGAGCCCGCACATCGCGCCGGAGAGCGTCATGGCGAGCACCTGCGTCCGCTTCACCTTGATGCCGGCGTAGTTGGCCGCCTCTCGGGAGAGACCGACGGCGCGCAGCCGGAAGCCCAGACCGGTGTGCCACAGCAGGACGTAGGCACCCGCGGCGACGACGACCGCGATGACGACGCCGAGGTGGAGTTGCGTCCCCGGGATGAGGATCGGCAGCCAGGAGTGCGTGGGCAACAGCCGCGTCTCGGGGATGAGGCCGTAGGTCGAGTTCTGCGACCCGTCGACCATGGGGCCGGCGAGGAGGTAGTTCATCAACTGGACGGCGACGAGGTTGAGCATGATCGTGCTCAGGATCTCGTTGACGTTGAAGTACGCCTTGAAGACGCCGGGGATCGCTCCCCAGACGGCGCCACCGGCGGCACCGGCGAGGAGCACGAGAGGGATGAGCAGGAAGCTCGGCAGGCTGTTGCCGACGAGGAGGGCGGTCGCGGCGCCAGCGAGGCCACCCATGGCCAGCTGACCTTCGCCGCCGATGTTGAGCATGCTCGCCCGGAACGAGATGCAGATGCCGACGGCGACGAGGAGGAGGGGAGCCGCCCGCACTGCGGAGGATGTGAGGGCGTAGGTGCCGTTGAAGGCTCCGTTGGCCATGGCCTTGTAGCCCTCCACAGGGCTGGCGCCGAGGATCCACATCATGAGGGCCCCGAGGAGCAGTGCGGCGACGAGCGACCCGGGAAGGGCGAACCAGCTGAGGAGGAAGCGCTGCACGGTGGCGCGCCGCGCCGCCACAAGCGTCCTCGATCTCTCTGGTGGCATAGCCGGCTCCTTCCGGTCCTCCCACCCCCAACACCCTTCTGTGCTGGAGGCAACTCGGTGTTTCCCGACTACCTGGAACGGTACGGAGGGTGGTGCGGCGCTCAAAGGGTCGAAGGACCCTTTCACCACACCCAAAAGCCATCAGGACCCCAGCTCAACGGCACTAGGGCCGTTCGCCCCTAGTGAAAGCCGCTCCTGCGCGAGATCATGTGAACCGGCGCCTCTTGGGTGCCTCATCGTGCGACGACCCCCGAGGGGGCCCTCCCGCCGGTGGCGTGGCACGCGCTTGCGCTCGGCCGGCGGCGAGGTGATGGGAGAATGGAGCCATGGGAGCAACGACCGAGTTCATGCTCAACGGCAAGCAGGTCGCCGTGGGCGAACACCCGAATCTCTTGGAGGCTCTGCGAGAGGAGCTCGACGTCACCTCACCGAAGAACGGCTGCTCGCCCTCGGGCCAGTGCGGATGCTGCACCGTGCTCGTCGACGGCAAGGCGCTGATCGCCTGCAGCCTGGCGCTCTCCCGTGTGGCCGGGAAGTCGGTCACGACGTTGGAGGGCTTCGACGAGGCAGAGCGTGAGCGCTTCGCCTCGGCCTTCTCGGCCACCGGCGCCCTGCAGTGCGGTTTCTGCACGCCGGGGATCGTCGTGCGGCTGAAGGCCCTGCTCGATAAGAAGGGCTCGGATCTCACCCGGGAGGATGCCAGCCGGCATCTCGGGGCGCACCTGTGCCGGTGCACCGGCTACACCAAGATCCTCGACGCTGTCGAGCTCCTCGCCTCCGGTGCGGCCGTCGTGCCGGCCGCCGGCACCGGGACGAACGGCAACGGCCACTCGGCCGGCGTGGGCGGGCGCATCCCGAAGTACGAGAGCCTGCAGCTCGCCCTCGGCGCTCGGGACTATGTCGACGACCTCCGGGTACCGGGCATGCTGCACGGCGCCTTTCACCTGAGCGCTCACGCCCGCGCCGACGTGGTGCGGATCGACACGTCGGCGGCCCTTGCCTCCCCGGGCGTCGAGGCCGTCTTCACGGCGGCCGACGTTCCCGGCGAGCTGCGGGTCGGCATCATCCACATCGACTGGCCCGTGTTCATCCCGGAGGGGGGTCGGACGTCCTATCTCGGTGACGTCCTCGCCGTCGTCGTAGCCCGCACCGACGCCGAGGCCCGGCAGGCCGCCAAGCTCGTCGAGGTCGAGTACCGCCCGTTGCGTCCGATCGTGGACGCCGTCGCCGCCGTCGACGACCCGGAGGACGCCGTCTGGGGGCTCGACGGCAACGTTCTCTCCCGCTCGACCTACCGTCGTGGCGACGTCGAGGCGGCACTCGAGGCCTCCGCCCACCACGTACACGAGATCTTCCAGACCCAGCGGGTCGAGCACGCCTTTCTCGAGCCGGAGTCGACGTTGGCCGTGCCGCAGGACGACGGCACCCTCGTCGTGTACTCGGGCGGCCAAGGTGCCTGGGACGACCGCAACGAGATCGCTTCGGTCCTCGGTGTCCCGACGTCGGCCGTCGTCGTCCACCAGGTCTCGAACGGAGGTGCCTTCGGCGGCAAGGAGGACATGTCCAACCAGGCGCAGGCTGCCCTGGCGGCCTTCCTCCTCAAGCGGCCGGTGAAGTGCACGCTCTCGCGGGAGGAGTCGTTCCTGCTGCACCCCAAGCGCCACCCCATCCGCCTCGAGTACTGGGCGGGCTGCGACGCCGAGGGCAGGCTGACGGCCGTCAAGGCCCGCATGCTGGGCGACTCCGGCCCCTACGCGTCCGTCGGCATGAAGGTGTTGGAGCGGGCCGCCGGGCACGCTTCGGGGCCCTACATCGTGCCGGCCATCGACGTCGAGTCCGTGGCCGTGCGGACGAACAATCCGGTGTGTGGGGCGTTCCGGGGTTTCGGGGCGAACCAGGCGCAATTCGCCATGGAGGGCGTCATGGACCGCCTGGCCGAGTTGAGCGGGTTGTCCGGCCTCGAGATGCGCAGGCGCAACGTCGTCGAGCCCGGCTGCGTCTGGGGTCCCGGGCAGATCATGGACGAGGGCTGCGGAGGCGCCCGCGCCTGCCTCGACGCCGTGCAACCCGCCTACGACGAGGCCGTGGCCGCCGGTAAGGCCGTCGGGCTCGGTCTCGGCCTCAAGAACTCCGGCCTCGGCAACGGCTTCCTCGAGATCGTGCCGGCCGTCGTCTCCTTCGACGAGAACGGCGACGTCGAGGTCCGGCACTGCTGGACCGAGATGGGCCAGGGCATCCACACCGTCGCCCAACAGGTGGCCGTCGAGGAGCTGGGCGTGAGCCCGGAGCACGTGCGCGTCGTCGTGGACACGACGAAGGAGCTGGGCTGCGGGCAGACGACGGGATCCCGCGGGACGATGATGGGTGCGGGCGCCATCGCCGACGCCTGCCGCAAGGCGGTGGCGGACGGGTGCAAGCCGGGCGTCGACTACGAAGGGGAGTTCCGTGTCGACTGGACGAACTCCATCGAGGAAGGCCTCGAGCACCCGACCATCCACTCCGCCTTCTCCTACGCCGCCCAGCTCGTCGTCATGGACCGCGAGAACGGCCAGATCGAGAAGGTCGTCGCCGTGCACGACGTCGGCCGAGCGGTGAACCCCATGCTGTGCGAGGGCCAGATCGAGGGAGCCGTCCACATGGGACTCGGGTACGCCCTCACGGAGGATTTCCCGACCGATGCGGACGGGCGGCCGACGAACATGACGCTGCGGAGCCTCGGGATCATCCGGGCGAAGGACGTCCCGCCCATCGAGCCGATCCTCGTCGAGGTGCCGCAGCCGCGCAGTCCCTACGGGATCAAGGGGATGGGGGAGATCGGCCTCGTGCCCACCGCCGGTGCCGTTGCCGCCGCCCTGCACGACCTCGACGGCGAGTGGCGGGTGACGCTGCCTATGCGGCGCGGTGGCGCCGCCGCTTCCGACGCCGAGGACTAGGGGTGGCAGGTCCCGAGACCCCGGGCCTCGTCTGCGGTCATCACCACCTCTACTCGGCGCTCGCCCGCGGCATGCCGGCACCGCCTCGGGTGCCGGCGAACTTCCCGGAGATCCTCGAGCTCGTCTGGTGGCGCCTCGACTGCGCCCTCGACCTCGAGATGATCCGCTGGTCGGCCATGCTCGGCGCCCTCGAGGCACTCGAGCGTGGGACGACCGCCATCGTGGACCACCACTCCTCCCCGAACGCCATCGAGGGCTCGCTCGACGTCATCGCCGAGGCGTGCGCCGAGGTGGGTGTGCGCTCGGCTTGCTGCTACGAGGTGACCGACCGCAACGGCGCCGACGGCATGGAGCGGGGCCTCGCCGAGAACGAGCGGTTCCTCCGGGCGGGTGGGAGCGGCTACGTGGGGGCGCACGCCTGCTTCACCCTGTCGGACGAGACGCTGCAGCGCGTGGCGGGCCTCGCCGCCGACCTCGGTGTGGGGGTGCACATCCACGTGTGCGAGGACCGGGTCGACTCCGGCGCCGGCGCCCGCCTCGAGCCCGTGGCGACCGACGACTGGCTTCTCGCCCATTGCGTGCACCTCGATCGGCCGCTTCGCGGCACGGTGGCGCACAACCCGCGCTCGAACATGAACAACGCCGTGGGCTATGCGCGACCGGCGCGCTGGGCCAACGCGGTGGCGCTCGGCACCGACGGCATCGGCGGCGACATGCTGGAGGAGTTCCGAGTCGCCTACGCCCGCCATCGCGAGGACGACGTGACGGCGACGCCTGTCACCGCCTGGTCGTGGCTCGCCGGCGGCTACGAGCTCGTCCCCGAAGCGCGGGAGGACCGCGTCACCTGGAGCTACGAGCCCATGGAGGCCTGGCACCTCGCCTTCAGTCCCGGCGTGCGGCCCCTCGAGGTCGCCGTAGGCGGCGAGGTCGTGCTGAGGGACGGGCAGCCCACGCGGGTGGATGCCGCCGAGGTGCGGGCGCGCGCCGGCGAGCAGGCGCAGCGACTGTTCTCACGCCTCTGAGCCTCTGAGGAACGAGGCTTCGCGAGGAGCTCAGGCCGTCCAGTCGGCGAAGGCGTCGATCATGGCGTGCACGTCGGCACCGAGGGGGTAGAGCACGGGGCAGGTGCAGCCGCGGCGCACGTACTCGGCCACCTGGGCGCGGCACTCGTCGGGCGTCCCCGAAGCCGTCAGCATCTGCACGACCTCGTCCGGCACGAGCTTCGAGGCCGCTTCGACCTGCTCGTGTGTCGCCGGCCAGGTGAGCACCTCACCGATCTTGTCGAGGAGCGACTGGGGCACTCCCGACGCCTTCATGATGTGGGGCTGCTGGCCGAGGTACTGGGTGACGAGCATGCGGGCGGCGTCGAGAGCGGCCTCGCGGTCCTCGTCGAGCGAGCAGACGACGAGCTGCGGGCGGTCGATGTCCTCCACGGAGCGGCCCACCCGGTCGGCGCCCGCCGCCAAGTGCTCGAGGGCGCGGTCGTTGTAGGAGGGCGACACGAGGTAGTTGAGCACGACGCCGTCGCCGATCTCACCGGCGAGCTCCATCATCTGCATGCCCGTGGCTCCGATGTAGATGGGCACCTGCTTCGGCCGCCGTTCCTGGTAGACGTAGTCGAGCTCGACACCGTCGAGGTGCACGAACTCGCCGTCGAAGGTGACGTTCTCGTCGGCGAGCAGCCGGCGAATGGCCTCGACCGTCTCCCGCATGGCCGTGAGGGGCCGTGTCCGCTGCACACCCACCTTGCTCGCGAGCGGCTCCCACCAGGCGCCGATGCCGAGGAGGACGCGCCCGGGTGCCAGGTCGTCGAGCGTCGAGAACGTCGAGGCAAGGAGGGCGGGATTGCGCGTCCAGTTGTTCACGACGCCGGAGCCCACCTTGATCCGCTCCGTCACCGAGAGGAAGGCTGCCATCGGCACGGTCGCCTCCCGCACGAGGCGGCTCTCGGCCTGCCAGACGGCGTGGAAGCCGTTCGACTCGGCGTAGCGGGCGATGTCCATGCCCTGGCGGATGGGATGGGCGTCCTGCAGGTAGACGGCGACGGGCGTGCTCATGGTGTGGCCTCCTTGAGGGGTGCTGCGACAGTCGCCCCGACGCCCGACGGCGTCCCGTCGGCGAGGGCGAGGGCGATGTCCTGCGGGCGGACGGGCGTCCTCGACAGCTCGAGGCCCGTGGCGTTGCGGATGGCGGCGACGACGGCGGCCGTCGACGAGATGGAGGGAGGCTCGCCGGCCCCCTTGGCGCCGAGGGGCGAGCCGGGCTCGGGCTGCTCGATGAGCGCCTCGATCCTGACAGTCGGCATGTCAAGAGCCGTCGGGATGATGTAGTCGGTGAAGGACGGGTTGCGCACCTTGCCCTTGTCGAGGACAATCTCCTCCATCACGGCGAAGCCGACGCCTTGCGAGATGCCGCCTTCCAGCTGGCCGAGGAGCTGCAAGGGGTTGAGGACACGCCCGACGTCCTGCGCCGTCGCCACCTCCACCACCTTCACGAGGCCGAGGTCGAGGTCGACGTCCACGACGGCGCGGTGGGCGGCGAAGGCGAACGAGACGTGGGCGTCCCCCTGCCCGTTCTCGTCGAGCTCGTAGGTGCCGGGGTGGCGGTACACCGATGTCTCCTCGAGCACCTCGCCGCCGGCGGCCTCGGCGAGGGTCATGTCGACGGCGCCGTCGGCGGAGACGACGCGGCCCGACTCGAGCGAGAGCGTCGCCAGCGGCACCTCGTGACGCTGTGCCACGGCGGAGAGGAGGCGTTCTCGCACGGCCGCGCAGGCGGCGTTCACGGCCCCGCCCGTCATCCAGCTCTGCCGGCTGGCCGACGTCGATCCCGCCGAGCCGATCCCGATGGTGTTGGACTCGCCGAGGCGGACCTCCGAGACGGAGAGGACGTCGCGGGCGATCTGCTGGAGGAGCGTGACGAGGCCCTGCCCGACCTCGACGGCCGCCGTCGTGATCGTCACCTCACCGTCCTCGAGGCGGCAGCGTGCCGTCGAGAAGTCGTCGAACCCGGCAGAGAACATGAGGTTCTTGAAGCCCACGGCAAAACCCACCCCGCGCCTCACCCGACTCCGCTCCGAGGCCCGGCCCGCCCCGCCCGGGAGGGCGAGCTCGGGGGCCGTGTCCGGCCCGCCCGCCGGAAGGGGTGCCGCCACGCATGCTTCGATCACCTCGCGCACGGGAGCCGTGCCGTTGAGCAATTGGCCGATGATGAGGCCGTCGCCGCTCTTGTAGGCGTTTTGCAGCCGCAGCTCGACCGGATCCATGCCGAGGAGGACGGCGAGCTTGTCCATCTGCGCCTCGTGGGCGAAGCACACCTGCACGGCGCCGAAGCCGCGCATGGCCCCGCACGGCGGGTTGTTCGTGCGAACGGCCGTCGCGTCGACGACGGCGTTGGACACCCGGTAGGGACCGTTGGCGAAGCAGGCGGCGTTCAGCGTCACGGCCGTCGAGGACGAGTGGTAGGCACCCCCGTCGAACACGACCCGGGCATTCACGCTCACGAGGTTGCCGTCCCGGTCGGCCGTGTGGCGGTACCAGAGACGGGCGGGGTGCCGGTGGACGTGGCCGTGGAAGGATTCCTCACGGGAGTAGACGATCTTCACGGGCCGCCCCGTGCGCAGCGCCAAGAGGCAGATCTGGATCTGCATGCTGAGGTCCTCGCGGGCGCCGAAGGCGCCCCCGACGCCGGCGAGGTGGATACGGACGTCCTCGTGGGCAAGGGCGAGGGAAGCGGCGATCTGATCCTGGTCGACGTGCAGCCATTGGGTGGCGACGTAGAGGTCGACGCTGCCGTCCGGAGCGGGCACGGCGAGACCGGACTCCGGACCCATGAAGGCCTGGTCCTGCATCCCCGTCTCGTAGTAGCCCTCCACGGCGACCTCCCCCTCGGCCTCCGGGTCGCCGTGGCGGATCACCTGACGGAAGAGGATGTTGCCGTTCGGGTGGACGGGATCGGACTCGAGGGCGACGAGCGTGTCCACGATCGGCTCGCGAACGTCGTACGTGACGACGATGGCCTCGGCGGCTCGGCGGGCCGTCTCCGGGTGGTCGGCGGCGACGGCGGCGACGGGCTCGCCCTGGTACCTCACGACCTCGGAGGCGAAGACGGGCTGATCGGGGTAGTCGAGACCGTAGGTCTTGCGCCCGGGCACGTCCTCGGCCAGGAGCACGGCGGCCACACCGGGCATCGCCAGGGCGCCCGAGATGTCGACACCTCGGATGAAGGCGGAGGGATGGGGTGAGCGCAAGAGGCTCGCCCACAGCATCCCCTCGGCCTCGAGATCGGACGAGAAGGCGAATTCGCCCTTCACCTTGGGGCGGCCGTCCGGCCGGGGGGCGCTCTCTCCGACGCCGCCCCTCGGCCGCGTGACGACCCCGACTCCGGCTGAGGTCTCCGTGGCGGTCATGGCCGGAGTGCCTCCTGCGCCGTCTGCACGGCGGCCAGGATTCGGCCATAGCCGGTGCAGCGGCAGAGGTTTCCGGAGATGGCCTCTCGGATCTCCAGCTCGGACGGGTCGGGGTTGTGGGAGAGGAGGTCATGGACGCTCACGATGAGGCCCGGCGTGCAGAACCCGCACTGCACGGCCCCTTCGGCGAGGAAGGCCTCCTGGAGGATGGAGAGCTCGTCATCCGGTGGCGTCAGGCCTTCCACCGTGACGATGTCCCGCCCGGCAGCGCTGGCGGCGAGGATGGTGCACGAGCACTCCAGCCGGCCGTCGACGAGCACCGAGCAGGCACCGCACTCGCCTTGCTCGCAGGCGTTCTTCGAGCCGTAGAGGCGGAGGCGCTCCCTCAAGACGTAGAGGAGATTCTCGCCGAGGAGGCCGTCGCTCACGGAGTAGTCCTCGCCGTTCACGTGCAGGGAGTAGCTCACGAGACCATCGCTGGTACTCAGTTGCCCCATGGATCCTCCTTGGCATGGGCGACGGCCCTGCGGACGGCACGCTCGGCGCAGACGCCGACGGCGTGCGTCCGGTAGGCCGCCGTCGAGCGGTGGTCATCGATGGGGCGGGCGGCCGAGCGCACGAGGGCGGCGAACTCGCCGAGATCATCGCTGCGCAAGCGGCGCTCCTCCCAGTCGATGATGGTGGCGGCGAGCGCTTCGGCCTCCGTGGCGCGGATGACGACGGGGCCGGCCGAGCCGAGGGCGACGCGGACGGTGCGGCCCTGCCAGTCGACGACGACCGCCACGGTCGCCACGGCGATCACCATGGCGTTGCGAGTGCCCACCTTCAGGAACTCCTGCGTCCCGAGACCGGCGGGCACCCGCGCCTCGATGATGATCTCGCCGAGCCGCAGCGAGGTCCGCTTGGGCCCGGTGATGAGCTCGTCGAGCCGGACGGTACGTGTGCCCTCCGCGCTGCCCACGACGATGGCGGCGTCGAGCGCCGAGAGCACCGGGAGCGAGTCGCCGGCTGGTGAGGCGGTCCCGAGGTTGCCGCCGAGCGTCCCGGCGTTGCGGATCTGGGGCGAGGCGACGGCGCGGGCGGCCTGGGCGAGGGCCGGGACGAGGCGACTCAGCTCCGGGCCCATCATCTCGGTGTAGGTGAGTCCCGCTCCGAGCACGACGTGACCGTCGTCCTGACGCCAGCCGGCGATCTCGGGGATGCCGCCGAGGGCGAGCACGGCGCCGGGCCGGCGCAGTCCGGCGTTGACCTCCACCATGAAGTCGGTACCACCGGCGAGGAGCTCGGCGTCGGGTGTGCCCGCGAGCGCCTCGAAGGCCTCGGGGAGCGAGCGGGGGAGGAAGATCGGCACTAGGCGCCCGCCTCCGCGCCGATGAGGGAGAAGCTCGTCACATCCACGATCCCCCGGTCGGTGATGCGCAGCTGCGGGAGCACGGAGAGGCCGAGGAAGCTCAACTGCATGAAGGGTGAGGCCACGACGATGCCGAGCTTTCGGCGGGCGGCGCCGGCCAGGTCCTCCACGGCGTCGGCGACGGCGTGGGCGTCGAGGACGCTCATGAGGCCTCCGATCGGGAGGTGGACCTCGGCGAGCACGCGACCGCCGAGCACGGCGACCTGCCCGCCACCCATCTCGGCGAGCCGTGCCACGGCGACGGCCATGTCGGCAGGGCCGGAGTCGTCAATGGCGCCCACGACCATGCAGTTGTGGGCGTCGTGGGCGACGGTGGAAGCGATGGCACCCCGCTTCAGACCGAAGCCGTGCACGTAGCCGAGGCCGATGCGGCCGGTCTGGTGGTGGCGCTCCACGACACCGATACGGGCGACGTCGCTGGCGCCGTTGCTCACGTCGAGGACGAGGTGCCGCGTGAGGATGGAGTGTTCCTCGATGCCGATGACGTGGGCCGTCCCGCCGGCAGGAGGCTCGAGGTCGAGCTCGGCGGCGGTGGGGGGACGGTCGAGGTGGACGGAGCTCAGCATGAAGGCCGGGGCGGGCCGGCTGGGCACGGCATCGCTCACGACGGAGCCGCCGGCGGCCACGAGGCGCCCCGCCTGCCAGACACGCGAGGGCTCGAGGCCGGCGAGATCCTCAAAGCACAGCACGTCTGCCTGATAGCCCGGCGCCAGGTGCCCGAGTTGGTCGAAGCGGTGGTAGTCGGCCGGGTTGCTCGTGGCGAGCACGAGGGCGTCCTCCATCGGCACCCCGGCGGCGACGGCGAGGCGGACGCAGTCGTTCACATGGCCACGGCGGAGCAGGGTGTCGGGCTCCCGGTCGTCGGTGCAGAGCGCCACCCGGTCGGTGCCGTGGCGGAGGACCGTCGGGATGAGGGCGTTCAGGTTGCGGGAGGCGGAGCCTTCGCGGATGAAGATCCACATGCCCTTGCGGCGTTTCTCCTCGGCCTCCTCGAGCTCGGTGCACTCGTGGTCCGACTCGATGCCGGCGGCAAGGTAGGCGTCGAGATCGTGGCCGGACAAGCCGGGGGCGTGGCCGTCGACCCGTCGCCGACCCGCCGTGGCGATCTTGGCGAGCACCTCCGGGTCGCCGTTCACGACGCCGGGGAAGTTCATCATCTCGGCGATGCCGATGGCGCCGTGCTCGTCGAGGAGGGCGGCGAGGTCGGCCGCGAAGAGCTCGGCGCCGGGGCTCTCGAACCGGGAGGCGGGGACGCAGCTGGAGGCGCAGATGCCGAAGAGGAAGGGGAGGCCTTCGGCCGCTTCGGCGAGGGCGACGACGCCGGGGATGCCGAAGACGTTGGCGATCTCGTGCGGGTCGGCGGCGACGGCGGTCGTGCCGTGCGGGAGCACGCTGCGAACGAACTCGTCGATCCAGAGCTTCGTCGATTCGAGATGCATGTGGGCGTCGATGAAGGCGGGCGTGAGCGAGGTGCCGGCGACATCGACGACCTCATGGGCTTTGCGGGCGCCCCATCCGGCGATGACCCCGCCGACGATGGCGAGATCCGTCGTCACCCACTCGCGGGTGCTCGGCACGAAGACGCGCCCGCCCTGCAGGAGGAGATCGGCGGGGGAATCCCCGCGGGCGACGGCGAGGATCTCGGGCGTGGCCCGGCGAGGCGACATCTCAGCCGTCGACCCGCGCGGCGTCCCCGTCGGTCGCCCGCTCATGGGTGCCGGATCGGCACCGAGCCGGGTCCGACGACGGTAGCGGCCGCGTTCCCATGACGTTCCTCCTTCTCGGCGAGACGGCAGCGTCGCCCGTCGACGTCCGCGATGAACCGCCGCGGCGGGGGACCCGCGACCGGCACTTCCTACACTGGCTGAGCACGGACCCCCAAGGCTAGGGTCCTTCGGCCTAATGTGGGACGGAACCGGTGCTCGCAGCCCGATTCCGCTCCCTTCGGGCGCCGGTCGCTCTCGGGGCAGGGCGCTAGCCTGCCACGATGCCGCCGAGCCGCGTCTTCGTGACGGCGAGACTAGCCGCCGCCGCGATGGATCGCCTCGACGCCGCCTGCGAGATGTCAGCCTGGTGGCAGGACGGCGCCATCCCCCGGGCCGAGCTGCTCCGCCAGGTGGAGGGCAAGGCGGGGCTTCTCTCCCTCCTCACCGAGCGGGTCGACGAGGAGCTGCTGGCGGCGGCCGGGTCACAGCTGCGCATCGTCGCCAACTACGCCGTCGGCGTCGACAACATCGACGTCGCCGCCTGCACGAAGCGCTCGGTCATGGTGACGAACACCCCGGACGTCCTCACGGAGGCGACCGCCGACATGGCGTGGGCGCTCATGCTCGCAGCTGCTCGTCGCCTCGCCGAGGGGGACCGGATGGTCCGCTCGGGGGAGCCGTGGCGGTGGGGGCCGGAGGTGATGCTGGGGATGGAGCTGCACGGAGGGACCCTCGGCATCGTCGGCTACGGGCGCATCGGACGAGCCGTGGCTCGCCGGGCGGGCGGGCACGGCATGCGCGTGGTCTTCCACGACCGCCACTACCCGGCGGGTTCGGCGCCCGAGCCGATCCGAGACGGCGGCGGCCATCTCGCCGAGCCGGTCACCCTCGCCGAGCTGCTCGCCACAGCCGACGTCGTCTCGCTGCACGTCAGCTTGAACGACGAGTCGCGCCATCTCGTGGGCGCCCCCGAGCTGGCCGCCATGAAGCCGACCGCCATCCTCGTCAACACCTCCCGCGGCCCCGTCGTCGACGAGGAGGCGTTGGCGGACGCCTTGGAGGCCGGCCGCATCTTCGCGGCCGGCCTCGACGTCTTCGAGCACGAGCCGGACGTGTCGCCCCGGCTGCTCGCCCAGCCCCTCGCCGTCCTCTGCCCGCATCTCGGCAGTGCCACCGTCGCGACCCGGCTGGCCATGGCGATGGTGGCTGTCGACAACCTCCTCGCCGCCCTCGAGGGGGATCGTCCGCCCAACCTCCTCAACGAGGACGCCTTCAGGCGACAGTCGGCCTGACAGAAGTGGGACGGCGGGGCGGCCGTGGGCATCGAGCGCGGCTGCCGGCGCTACGTTCGTGTCGTGACTGATTACGTCATCCCCGAACCCGAGCCGAAAGAGGTCGACGAGCGTCTGGCCATCGAGCTGCGCCATCTGGCCGAGAACGCCGTCCTGCGGGGCAAGCCCTCGGGTGAGGAGAAGTGCCAGAACTGCCGGTACTACCTCGAGCCCTACAACGACATCGCCTACTGCTGGCACCCGAAGGTCCGAATCCTCGTCGGGGAGCAGTGGTGGTGCCAGTGGTGGGAGGCACAACCCGAGTAGCCGCAATCCGCCGCCTCCCCGGGTGCGGGCTACGGGATGCCGGACTCGAGGAGCGGGGGCACGTCGGCGGGATCGAGCGGATGGGCGTAGTGATAGCCCTGGGCGTAGGACCACCCGGCTGCGAGGAGGCATTCCTCCTGCTCGAGGCGCTCGACGCCCTCTGCGATCGCCGTCATGCCGAGCACTTCGGCGATGTGGAGGATCGACTCCACGAGGAGGACGGCGCGGGGGTGGTGCGGCAGCTCGGCCGTGAAGGAGGTGTCGATCTTCAGGTGGTCGAAGGGGAACTGCCGAAGGTACGAGATCGAGGAGAAGGCCGTTCCGAAGTCGTCCAGTGCCAGTCTCACCCCGAGCTCCTTCAGGCGGGCGAGGTTGCCGACGGTCTGCTGCGTCTCGTTCACGAGCACGGTCTCGGTGATCTCGAGCACGAGGTCGGAGGGCTGCAGGCCCGTGGCGGCGAGCGTCTCCTCCACCCAGTCGACGAAGGGGGGATGGTCGATGCAGCTCGCCGAGACGTTGACGCTCACCCAGAGGCGAGGCTGGCGCGGGAACGCCCGTTGCCACTGCACGAGCGCGTTCGCCGCCAGCTGCAGGACGGTCCGGCTGAGCTCCAGGATGAAGCCGGTCTCCTCGGCGAGGGGGAGGAAGTCGGCGGGCCGGAGGAGGCCCCGGTCGGGATGGTTCCAGCGAACGAGGGCCTCGAAACCGATGATGCGCACGGTGGCGAGCTCCACGACGGGCTGGTAGTGCACGACGAGCTCGGACACCTTCGGTATGTCGTCGGCATCCGATGTCAGCACGGGCTGGCCGCTGTGGACGCGGCGGACGGCGTCCACGAGATCGCTCGCCGCGCTCGTCTTGCGGAGCCAGGCGTTGCTGCCCGCCTCGAAGGAGGCGCGGCGGGCCCCCGGCATGCTGGAGCCGCTCACGACGATCACCTTCACGTCGGGCAGCTGGCGCCGCAGCTCGATCGTGGCCGCTGCCCCGTCCATGTCCGGCAGCTGGAAGTCGAGCAGGACGATGTCGGGGCGCAGGCTCAACGCCATGGCGATGCCGCCGGAGGCCGTCGTCTCCGCTCCCAGCACCGTGATGTCGGGATCCTCGTCGAGCAGGCGCACGAGGCTCTCGGCGAACATCTGGTGATCGTCGACGACGAGGACGCGGATCACGGCTCGGCCCCTCCCGGCCGCGAGAGGTTCGCCGCTGTCGGTGTCGGCGGGCTGAGCCGAGCGGTGGTGGGACCCGGCGTGACCCGGCGCCCGGGCTGGGTGCTGAGGTCAGGCCTCGTCGAGCACCTCCCTCACCTTGGCGAGCAGGATCTGTTCGGTGAACGGCTTCTCGACGAGGGTCACGCCGGCATCGAGGGTGCCCTGGGAGGCGAGCACCGGCTGTGCATAGCCGGACATGAACAGCACGCGGATGGCCGGGTTGAGCCCCGTCACCCGCTCGGCCAGCTCCTTGCCGAGCATGTGGGGCATGACGACGTCGGTGAGCAGCAGCTGGATCGTGTGGTTCCCGGACGAGATCACCTCCAGGGCCTCCCGGCCACTGCCGGCGGCTACGACACGGTGGCCGTTGCCGAGGAGGATGCGCCGGGTGACCTCCCGCATCGCCTCGTCGTCCTCGACGACGAGGATGGTCTCGCCGTCCCCGACGGCGGTCCGGCGAGGGGGCGGCCCGGCGGCGGGGGCCAGCTCGGTGGCGGGCAGGAGGGCCGTGATCGTCGTGCCGAGCCCCGGCTCGGAGTAGATGCGGACATGACCGCCGGACTGGGTGACGATCCCGTGCACGGTGGCGAGTCCGAGACCTGAGCCGTCGCCTTTCGCTTTCGTCGTGAAGAAGGGGTCGAACGCCTGTGAGCGCACCTCGGGTGTCATGCCCTTGCCCGTGTCGCTGAGCCGGAGGCGGACGTAGCGGCCGGCCTCGAGATTGGGTTGGGCGTCGGCGTAGGTGGAATCGATGACGAGGTTCGCCGTGTCGATGTCGATGCGCCCGCCGTTCACCATGGAGTCGCGGGCGTTGACAGCAAGGTTGAGGAGGACCTGCTCGAGCTGACCCGGGTCGGCCAGCACGGGCCAGAGATCGTGCGAGGGCGCGATGACGAGCTGGATCTGTTCCCCGATGGTGCGGCGGAGGAGCTGCTCCACGTCCGCCACGACGTCGTTCAGGTTCACGACGACGGGAGTGACGACGTCGCGCCGGCCGAAGGTCAGGAGCTGGTGGGTGAGCTCGGCCGCCCGCTCGGCCGCCCGCTCGACCTGGTGCAGGTCGGCGAGCACGGGCTTCCAGCGGTCGCCACCGCTCTCCTCGACGGCTGTCGCCACCGCTTTCGAGATGAACGAGGTGTAGTTCAAGATGGCGCCCAGCAGGTTGTTGAAGTCGTGGGCGACGCCGCCGGCCAGCTGGCCGAGGCTCTCGAGCCGCTGCGACTGGTGGAGGCGAGCCTCGAAGCGCTCTCGCTCCGCCTCGGCTCGCAGGCGCTCCTGAGCCGCCTGGGCCGCCAGTCGCTCGGTGACGTCGCGAACGGCCACGGACACGACGAGGCCGTCGGCGGTCTCGAAGGCGCTCAGGCTGATGTCGGCGGGGAATTCGCTGCCGTCCTTCCGCCTTGCCGCCAGCTGCAGGCCACCGCCCATGGGTCGCGGCCGGGGATCGTGCACGTAGCCCTCTCGCAGCGCTTGGTGGGTGCCGCGGGAGGCGTCGGGCACGAGCACTTCGACGGGCTCGCCGATCAACTCCTCGCGGGGATAGCCGAAGAGACGCTCCGCTTGTGCGTTGGCAAACTGGATGCGACCGTGCGATTCGACGGCGATGATGGCGTCAGGGGCGGCCTCGATGAGCCCTTGGTACGGGTCCTTCGCACGCCCAGTCATCGCGACCGCCTTTGGTCACCCCGCCTCACCTGCATTGGTCGTAGACCCCCGCGGCCATCGCCGTGACTCCGGCGAGTCTGGACCAGGGACATTCTCTCACAACCGCGATAGGTTCGCACCGATTGTGGCGCCGAGGCCTCCTGGTCAGAGCCGGGGAACGTTCGCTCGGAGCCTCACGCAAGCACAGCTTGCGTACGCTCATGGTGCCGAAAAACTGTTTGTCGATTCAGTCGGAGGAGCCGGCGGTGGCGGAATGACAGCCAAGAGCACCGCCGAAGTCGCGGCGGTGCATCGACAACACTCCTGGCAACACGACCGGTGTGGCTCCTCTCGAACAGTGTTGCCTGCTGTTCCTATGGGCCGGTTCCGCGGACATCACGGAGGTATCAATCCGGACGTCGCCGACCGATCGGCGCCGGTGTCGAGGTGCGCCCCTCGCCACAAACGAGCTCCTCGAAGATGTCCGGATGCGACGCGCCCGGCCACGTCGTTCGATACTCTCGGCGGAGGGGCGCCGCGCTGGTGCACGAGGCGACAGGACGGGCCATGGATCTCCATCCGAGGGGGAGTTGGTCGGTGGGCGCTGCGGCGCCGACGGCGTGGCCGAACGCCCTCGACGTGCTCCCGGAGGGCCGCTGCCGCTTCACCGTGGCACCTCCCCGCCACTTTCTCTACCCGGCCGCCCTGCTCCTCGTCGCCGAGGAGCCGAGGCACGGCTACGCCCTCGTCGATGCCCTCACCGACCTCGGCCTGGGCCGCATGGACCGACCGAGCGTGTACCGGGCGCTCGGTGATCTCGAGTCCGACGGTCTCGTCGTCTCCTTCGAGGCGCGGCCGGCGGCCGGGTCCGTTCGCCACGTCTACGTCATCACCCCGAAGGGCGAGCAGGTGCTCGAGTCGTGGATGTCGGTCGTCTCCCAGGAGCGGGATTCCCTCGACGTCGTGCTGCAGCGGTACTGGTACTGCAACGCCAGGCGGCTGCAGGAGCTCGACGGATCGGAGCCCGCCGAGATCTCGGCGTTGCCTCGGCACCCCCGGCCCGACCATCCGGAGGCCGGGGACCGCTGGCGCTTCGACGTGCGCCCGGAGAGCTCGAACATCGTTGTGGAGGCGCGATCCAATATCGGGCCGATTGCCTTCGGCACCTCGGGGGTCAACGGTTTCATCGAGGTGCACCTCAGCGACGGGCTCGTGCAGGAGGAGCCGGCGCCCTCCGCCCATCTCGAGGTGCAGGTGAGCTCCCTGAGCTCCGGCAACGCCCTCTACGACGGTGAGCTCCTGCGCCGGGTCGACGCCCGGCGCTTCCCGACGGCGGCGCTCGAGCTGCAGACGATCAGCCGCATGGGTGACGGCAACTGCTACCAGCTTGCGGGCGACGCCACGGTGCACGGAGTCACGCGTCGACTCGTGGGGGTCGTGACGGCGACGACGACCGAGGTTCCGGCGGCGCCGAAGCGGGGAGGGCGGGCGCAGCGGCGGCTCAGCGTCACGGGCGAGTACGTGCTCGACATCCGCAACTTCGACATGGAGACGCCGAAGATGCCGTTGTTCAAGATCTATCCGGACGTGCGCCTCCATCTGCGCCTCGAGGCCGAAGCAGCCGCTTGAACCTGCTGCCGACCCGTGCCTCGTGTGGCGCCGGGACGCAACGGCGACCGAGGTGGCGATAGGTAGAAAAGACACTCATTTACGCCGCCCTGCCCGAAGCGTAGACATCAGGCCAGACGGCCGTCGGCGCCTCGGCGCGGTCGAGTCGTGGGGAGATGACCGGGAGCACGAACCTCTGGGGGTGCGCGGTGACCGTGACGGAAGCGACGAAGGCGCCATCCGACGATCCAGTCGTCCACGTCCTGTGGATCAACGCGGGCCTGAGCTGCGACGGGGACTCCGTCGCCCTCACGGCCGCCACACAGCCGAGCATCGAGGAGATCGCCCTCGGCGCCCTGCCGGGGCTCCCGAAGATCGCCGTGCACTGGCCGCTCATCGACTTCGAGTGCGGCCCGGTGGGCGGTGCCGACGACTTCCTCTCCTGGTTCTTCAAGGCCGACCGGGGCGAGCTGGAGCCGTTCGTCCTCGTGGTGGAGGGCTCGATCCCGAACGAGGCCATCAAGAAGGAGGGCTATTGGTGCGGCTTCGGTAACAACCCGGACACCGACCAGCCCATGACGACGAGCGAGTGGCTGGACCGGCTGGCCCCGAAGGCGCTCGCCGTCCTCGCCGTCGGGACCTGTGCCACCTACGGGGGCATCCATGCCATGGCCGGCAACCCCACCGGAGCCATGGGGGTGCCCGACTATCTCGGCTGGAACTGGAAGTCGAAGGCGGGCATCCCCATCGTGTGCGTCCCGGGCTGCCCGATCCAGCCGGACAACCTCTCGGAGACGATCCTCTACCTGCTCTACCAGGCGACCGGGCAGGCGCCGCCCATCCCTCTCGACGAGGCGCTGCGGCCGCAGTGGCTCTTCGGCGCCACGGTCCACGAAGGATGTGACCGCGCCGGCTATTACGAGCAGGGCGACTTCGCCACGTACTACGGGTCCCCGAAGTGCATCGTGCGCCTCGGCTGCTGGGGCCCGGTCGTGAAATGCAACGTGCCGAAGCGGGGCTGGCTGAACGGCGTTGGCGGATGCCCCAACGTCGGGGGAATCTGCATCGGGTGCACGATGCCGGGCTTCCCCGACAAGTTCATGCCCTTCATGGACGAGCCACCGGGCGCCCACGTCTCGACCATGGCGAGCGGCATCTACGGCCACCTCATCAGGCGGTTGCGCAAGGTCACCGAGCACACCCTCGACGACGAGCCGCACTGGCGCACGACGGGCAACAAGCTGCTCACTGGCTACAAGCCGAGCTGGCGCTAGGAGGGCCGGCTCCAGCGGTTTCGGGCAGGGAACCGGGGCCCGCCAGCCGAGCGAGCGCCGCCACGAGGCGATCAAAAGGAGGATTCTCGACATGACGATGACGGAGCCGGCGCGGAAGACCGAGACGACGAAGAGCGAGCTCGTCGAGATGGCGTGGGATCCCATCACGCGCATCGTCGGCAGCCTCGGCATCTACACGAAGATCGACTTCGGCCAGCGACGGGTCGCCGAGTGCCACTCCACGTCCTCGATCTTCCGCGGCTACTCGATCTTCATGAAGGGCAAGGACCCACGGGACGCCCATTTCATCACGAGCCGTATCTGCGGTATCTGCGGTGACAACCACGCCACCTGTTCCTGCTACGCCCAGAACATGGCCTACGGCGTGAAGCCCCCTCACCTCGGTGAATGGATCGTCAATCTGGGTGAGGCCGCCGAGTACATGTTCGACCACAACATCTTCCAGGAGAACCTCGTCGGTGTGGACTTCTGCGAGAAGATGGTGAGGGAGACGAACCCGGGCGTGCTCGAGCAGGCCGAGCGCACGGAGGCACCGCACGCCGGCGACCACGGCTATCGCACCATCGCCGACATCATGCGGTCGCTCAACCCGTTCGAAGGCGAGTTCTATCGCGAAGCCCTTCAGGTGAGCCGTTGGACCCGTGAGATGTTCTGCCTCATGGAGGGCCGCCATGTCCACCCCTCGACGCTCTACCCGGGCGGCGTCGGCACGACGGCGACGATTCAGCTCTTCACCGACTACCTCACCCGCCTCATGCGCTACGTAGAGTTCATGAAGCGCGTCGTCCCCATGCACGACGACCTCTTCGACTTCTTCTACACGGCGATGCCGGGTTACGAGGAGGTCGGCCTGCGACGCACGTTGCTCGGGTGCTGGGGGAGCTTCCAGGACCCCGACGTGTGCAACTTCGAGTACAAGGACATGACCGAGTGGGGTCGGGCCATGTACGTGACCCCCGGTGTCGTCGTGGACGGCAAGCTCGTGACGAACGACCTCGTCGACATCAACCTCGGTATCCGCATCCTCCTCGGGCACTCCTTCTACGAGGACTGGGAAGGCCAGGAGATGTTCGTCAGCCGGGACCCGCTCGGCAACCCTGTCGACCGCCGACACCCCTGGAACCAGCACACGAACCCCCAGCCGCAAAAGCGCGACTTCGACGACAAGTACTCCTGGGTGATGTCGCCGCGCTGGTTCGACGGCAAGGATCATTTGGCGCTCGACACCGGCGGCGGGCCTCTCGCCCGGCTGTGGTCGACGGCCCTCTCGGGCCTCGTCGACATCGGCTACGTGAAGGCGACGGGATCGAGCGTGCAGATCAACCTCCCGCGCACGGCGCTCAAGCCGGAAGTCTCCTTCGAGTGGAAGATCCCGCAGTGGAGTAACACGATCGAGCGCAACCGCGCCCGCACCTACTTCCAGGCGTACGCGGCGGCATGCGCCCTGCACTTCGCCGAGAAGTCGCTCGCCGAGATCCGGGCCGGCCACACGAAGACGTGGGAGCCCTTCGAGGTGCCGGACGAGGGCATCGGGTGCGGCTTCACGGAGGCGGTGCGAGGCGTGCTCTCCCACCACATGGTCATCCGCGACGGCAAGATCGCCAACTACCACCCCTACCCACCGACGCCCTGGAACGCCAACCCGCGGGACACCTACGGGACGCCGGGCCCCTACGAGGACGCCGTGGAGGGCTGCCCGATCTTCGAGGAGAACGACCGGGCGAACTTCAAGGGCATCGACATCATGCGCACCGTCCGCAGCTTCGACCCCTGCCTGCCCTGCGGTGTGCACATGTACCTCGGCAAGGGCAAGACCCTGCAGCAATTGCATTCGCCGACGATGGCGCGCACCCTCGACGATGGCTGAGCCGTCCGTCGCCGGCCCCCCCGGTGACGGCGAGGATCTGCGGGCTGTCGGCGACCGGATCGAGTCCCTGCTGAGCAAGCTCGGCTCACTGCCCGACCGCCAGGCCGGGCAGTGGGCCGAGGACCTCGCCCGTTGCCTCACCGAGCTGTACGGTGCCGGTCTCGAGCGCGTCATCCGCATGTCGATCGATGCCGCCGCCCCTCGGGGGCCGGCCCTGCTCGAGGTCCTCGCTGCCGACGACCTCGTCGCCAGTCTTCTCCTCGTCCACGACCTCCACCCCCTCTCGCCACCGCGCCGCCTCGAGCAGGCCCTGGCGGCGCTTCGCACCGAGCTGCCGGAGGTCGACGTGCGGCTGGTGGGGCTGGACGAGAAGACCTCGACGGCCCGGCTCCGGCTTGCCACCTCCGCCACGAGCGCGCAGCGGGTGGCCACCCTGGAGGAGCAGGTACGAGCAGCCATTGAGGCCGCCGTGCCGGAGCTGGAACGCGTGGAGATCGACCGGTTGTTGCCCGCCACGCCGGTCCGCTTCCGGGAGCGTGCGGTGCCGGCGGGAGGTGTACCGCACCTCGCGGGCCCCGATGTCGTCGAGGCAGCCGCCGCACGATGATGCAGTCCGCCCCGGTCGACTCGAGCCCGCTCGCCGTCCTGCGCCGGCTCCGGGGGCCTGTGCAGGCACCGCAGGCGGGCGAGCGCTGCGACCTCTGCAGCACCGCCATCGCCGACGACCATCGCCACCTCGTCGACGTCGAGGGGCGCAGCCTCCTGTGCGCCTGCCGGGCATGCGCCCTGCTCTTCGACCGCGACGGCGCCGCTGCCGGCCGCTTCCGGAGCGTGCCGACGGACGTCTACACCCTCGGCGAGGACGCCGCCGGTGAGCTCAACTGGGACCGGCTCCAGATCCCTGTCGGCGTCGCCTTCTTCCTGCGCCATTCCGGCGCGACCGAGGTGTCGGCCTTCTACCCCGGCCCGGCCGGGGCGACCGAGTCGCTCCTGCCCCTCGGCGCCTTCGACGAGTTGGCGGACGGCCATCTTGAGGTTGCGTCGCTGCGCCCGGACGTCGAAGCGCTCCTCGTGCGGCTCGGCCGTGGCGGGCCGGAGTGCTACATCGTGCCGGTCGACGTCTGCTACGAGCTGGCGGGGATGCTCCGGCAGAGCTGGAGGGGCTTCGACGGGGGCGCGCAGGCGCTTCGCGGCCTCGACGAGCTCTTCGAGCGTGTGCGGCGGCGGGCACGCCCGCTGCCGGTCGAGCGTCGTGGCTGAGCTCGCCCTCTCCGTCGCCGGCGCCACAGCCGAGCCGTACGCGGCCGTTCCCACGCTGGCGCTCCACCTCCGGCTGGAGGCGCCCGGGGGCGAGCGGGTGCAGGCGGTGGCGCTGCGGGCGCAGATCCGCATCGAGCCACAGCGGCGCCACTACACCGAGGCGGAGTCGGAGCGGCTCGTCGAGCTGTTCGGGGCGCCTGCCCAGTGGGGCGACTCGCTGCGGCCCTTCCTCTGGCTGCACGCCGCCACCGTGGTGGGTGCTTTCGAGCACGTGAGCGAGGTGGAGCTGCCCGTCGCCTGCACCTACGACTTCGAGGTGTCGGCGGCTCGCTACCTGCACGGGCTCGACGACGGCGAGGTGCCCCTCCTCTTCCTCTTCAACGGGACGATCTTCCGCACGGGGCCGGGGGGCCTCGTCGTCGAGCCGATCGGGTGGCACACGGAGTGCCGATACCGGATGCCGGTCGCCGTCTGGCGCGGCGTCATGGACCGGTACTTCCCCGGTGGCGGGTGGCTGCGCCTCCGTCGCGAGACGATCGACGCCCTCGGCCGCTTCAAGGCGGAGGAGGCCTTCCCTACCTGGGACGAGACCGTCGAGCGGCTGTTGAAGCTCTCGGGAGGGTCGCCGTGAGCCGGTCGCCGGACGTCGAGGAGCGAGTGGACAGGCCGGACCGCTTCGCCGGGGCGCGCGCCGTCGCCGACGCCGTCCTCTACGAGGGAAACGTGCTCTACCCCTACCGTGCCTCGGCCCGCAAGAACCGGCTGCGGTGGCAGTTCGGGGTGCTCGCCCCGGAGGCCTACGTGGCGCAGGACGCCTCCGAGCGTTCCGGCATGCGGGCCGAGATCCCCGTCGAGACCGCCGGGCGGGCGCCGGCTCGCCTGCTCGTGAGATTGCGCTGCCTGCAGCTACGGGAGCGAGTCGTCGAGGTGGCGGCCCCCGGCGGCAGCTATGGGGCGGTGCCGACCCTCGAGGTGGCGGGCGACCTCCTCACCTCCTTCGACGAGTCTCTCGAGCGCGAGGTGGAGATCGGGCCCCTCCGCCTCTCGGGGCTGCTGGGCGGAGCCGTGGCGACCGAGCCGTTCTCCTTCGAGGGGGGCGAGTCGGTCGTGGCCGTGCCGGGAGCCGAGAACGCCCGCCTGGTGCGGCGGCAGTGTCGCGTGAACGGGCGGATCACGGTGCGGACGGAGGATCTCGGCGGGGACCTCGCCATCGTGTCGGTCACGGCGGAGAACCTCACCCCATGGCGCGGCCCCGCCACCTCGCGCGACGACGTCATGCGCCACTGCCTCGTCGGTTCCCACCTGCTCGTGGCGGTGGAGGGGGGGAGCTTCGTCTCGCTGCTCGACCCACCGGAGCACGCACGCCGGGCGGCGGCGAGCTGCACGAGCGTGGGCTGCTTCCCCGTGCTCGTCGGCCCACCGGAGCGCTCGGACACCGTGCTGGCGTCTCCGATCATCCTCTACGACCGCCCGGAGGTGGCGCCGGAGAGCCCGGGCGACATGTGCGACGCCACCGAGATCGACGAGATCCTTGCCCTGCGCACGCTCACCCTCACGGCAGCCGAGAAGCGCGAGGCGCGAGCCACCGACAAACGTGCCGCCGCCATCCTCGACCGGGTGGACGCCTTCGAGCCGGAGGTCTTCGAACGGCTGCACGGAGCCATGCGCTCGTTGCGGCCCGCCGCCGTGCTCGACGGCGAGGCGTTCCCTCCCGCCGGCAGCGGCGCGGATGCCGACGTGCCCTGGTGGGATCCGGGGGTCGACGCCTCGGTTGACCCGACGTCGGACGTGGTCACGATCGCCGGCCAACCGGTAGGGCGTGGGTGCCACGTGCGTCTCCGCCCCGGACCGGGCGGCGACGCCCAGGACATCTTCCTGGCAGGGCGGATGGCCACGGTGGGCGGCGTCTTTCGCGACGTGGACGGGGGCGTCCACCTCGCCGTCACGCTCGACGACGACCCGGCGGCCGAGCTCCACGAGGCGTACGGGCGCTACCGCTACTTCCGGCCCGAGGAGATCGAGCTCGCCGGCGGGGAGGCACCGTGACGCCGAGGGTGCTCGTGGCCGGCGTCGGGAACATCTTCCTCGGCGACGACGGTTTCGGAGTGGAGGTGGCAAGCCGTCTGGCGGGCCTGGCCATGCCCGAGGGTGTGGAGGTGGGGGAGTTCGGCATCCGCGGCGTCCATCTCGCCTATCAGCTCCTCGACGGCTACGACGTCCTCGTCCTCGTCGATGCCGTCCGGCGGGGGGACGATCCCGGGACCCTCAGCGTCCTCGAGCCCGAGCCGCAGGAGGCGGCAGGTCGAGGCAACCAGCCCGTGGCCGTCGACGCCCATGGCATGGATTCCGGCCTCCGTCCTCCGCATCCTCGACGGCCTCGGCGGGAGGATGCAGCGTGTCCTCGTCGTCGGCTGTGAGGTGGAGGACGTCGAGGAGGGCATCGGACTGTCCGAGACGGTCAGCCGGTCGCTTCCGGCCGCCGTCGAGCTCGTGTGCCGCCTCGTCGACGAGGTCGCCTCGGGCGGTCGCGAGGTGGAAGTCGGGGCCGGACCGCCCGCATCGCTCGGCCGGTCGACGCCGTCGAGGAGAAAGGATGCAACGTGATCACGAGGTTCTTGTTCTCATTGCTGCTGGCAGTCGTCACCGCTCTCGTCGTGAGGTCCCTTCCCGACATCGCCCGCTACCTGAAGATCCGGGAGATGTGATGAGCGAGGCCCCACGCCGGCGCGCTGCGGGCGACCCGGTGAGTTGATGACGCGCTGATTCGATCGACCCGGACGCCACCTCGGTCTGGAGCGAGGTGCGCTCGAGCCTGCACCCGATCCACTCGGAGACGCGGGGCATGGAGGGCTACATCGACGGCGAGCTCGGCGCTGACGGGCTCCTCGATCTCGCCTCGCCACCGGCGGCGCATCTCGAGCTGCCCGTCGAGAAGATGTCCTCCGGCAACCCCCTCTACGACCGGGAGATGATGCGACGCGTGGATGCCCGCCACTACCCGACGATCTCCGGCACGCTCTCCTCCCTGCAGGCGACGGCGACGAGCGGACGCTACCTGGCCGAAGGCGACGTCACCTTCCGGGGCGTCACGCAGAAGGTCGCCGACGAGGTGGTCCTCACGACGCCGCAGGACGGCACCATCGTCTTCGAGGGCACCCACGTCTTCAACCTGCACGACTTCGGGATGGATCCGCCGAAGATCATGTTCCTGCGGGTCTTCCCCGAGGTGACGATCAAGGTGCGGATCGTGGCGAAGGCGGGCGGCTGATGCACGAGCTCGGGTTGTGCGAGGCCATCCTCGATGCCGTGGAGCGGCGGGCGGGGGAGCGCCCCGTGGCCCGCGTGAGAGTGCGGGTCGGCCGGCTGCTTCACGTCCACCCGGAGGCGTTCGAGCAGTCGTTCGCCCTCGTGGCGGCGGGCAGCGTGGCCGAGTCGGCGCGCGCCGAGCTCGTGCTCGTGCCCGTGCACGGCCACTGCACGACCTGCTCGGCGACCTTCGAGTCGCCCGACGCCATCATCGCCTGCCCGACCTGCGGCTCGTTCGCGGTCGAACAGAGCGGGGGTGACGAGCTCACACTCGAATCCATCGAGTACCGCGGCTGATAGAACCAAGGAAGGAGGAGGATCCGTCATGTGCCTCGGCATTCCCGGTGAAGTGGTCGAGATCGTGGACGGAGCCCGGCACCTGGCGAAGGTCGACGTGGCAGGGGTCCGCCGGAACATCAACTACGGGCTGCTCGAGGAGGAAGGCATCGCGCCGGGCGACTGGGTGCTCATCCACGTCGGGTTCGCCATGTCGAAGATCGACGAGGAAGAGGCGGAGCTCGCCATGAACGGGCTCAAGATGATGGGGCAGGCATACGACGACGAGGTCCGTGCCGTCCTCGACTCGAGGATCACCTGAGGGAGGCGGGGGTTTCACCGACGGGACGAATCGTGCCGGCTCGCCGAGACCGGCACCAGGAGCGCAGAGGGAGGGCAGTTGGATGGGAACGATGTTGGGGTTTCTGGTCGGGTACTACCTCGGGGTGAAGGCCGGCCCGAAGGGTTACGAGGAGCTGCAGGAGGCGTGGAAGACGATCTCCTCCTCGGCCGAGGTGAAGGACATGATCTCCGGAGGCATCTCGATCTCGCGTGACGTCATCCGGCAGGCGAGCTCGATGCTGGCGAGCCGGCTGGGCGATGCCGAGACCCCACTCCGGAGGGTGGCCTAGGCATGCGCTTCGTCGACGAGTATCGAGACCCGGCGGCGGCACGGGGCCTCCTGGCGCAGATCGGAGCGCTCGTCGGCGACGACCACGTCAAGTTCATGGAGGTGTGCGGAGGGCACACGCACACCATCTACCGTCACGGGCTCGAGCACATCCTGCCTGCCGGCGTCGAGCTCGTGCACGGGCCGGGCTGCCCGGTCTGCGTCATCCCGATGGGCCGTATCGACGACGCCATCGCCGTCGCCGAGCAACCCGGCGTCATCTTCACGAGCTTCGGCGACATGATGCGCGTGCCGGGCTCGAACGGCAACCTGCTCGCCGCCAAAGCCCGTGGAGCGGACGTCCGCTTCGTCTACTCGCCGCTCGATGCCCTGCGCGTGGCTGCCGAGAACCCCGACCGCGAGGTCGTCTTCTTCGCCGTCGGCTTCGAGACGACGGCGCCCTCGACGGCCGTGACGCTGCTGCGTGCCCGTTCCGAGGGCATCGACAACTTCTCCGTCTTCTCCAACCACGTGACGATCGTGCCGCCCATCAAGGCCATCCTCGAGTCGCCCGACCTTCGCCTGGACGGGTTCATCGGTCCCGGTCACGTTTCGACGGTGGTCGGGCAGCGCCCGTACCGTTTCGTGCCCGAGATCTACGGCAAGCCGCTCGTGACCGCCGGGTTCGAACCGCTCGACGTCCTGCAGGCGGTGGCCATGTTGCTGCAGCAGATCCGGGACGGTCGCTGCTGCGTGGAGAACCAGTACACGCGTTGCGTCCGTGAGGAGGGCAACCCGCGGGCACTCGAGATTCTGGCGGAGGTCTTCGAGCTACGTCCCCACTTCGAGTGGCGCGGCCTCGGCTTCATCTCCCAGAGCGCCCTCAAGCTGCGGCCGGAGTTCGCCGCCTTCGACGCCGAGCTTCGCTACGACGTGCCCGGCGTGCGCGTGGCCGACCCGAAGGCCTGCCAGTGCGGCGAGGTGCTGAAGGGCGTCATCAAGCCATGGGAGTGCAAGGTGTTCGGGACGGCCTGCACGCCGGAGACGCCGATCGGCACGTGCATGGTCTCCTCGGAGGGCGCCTGTGCCGCCTATTACAACTTCGGTCGCCTGCACCGCGAGGTGGCGATCGGGGTGGGCAGCAGGGCCTGAGATGGAGCCCTCCGTGACTGCCTGAGGGCGCTCACGAAGACGCCGGCGGCGAGGGCGCCAGCGCCCCGATGGCGGCCTGCCCCACGCTGATACCTCCGTCGTTCGGCGGTACGAGGGCGTGCACGAGCACCTCGAAACCCCGCCGGATCAGCTCGTCCTCCACGCTCGCCGTGAGCCGGGCGTTCTGGAAGACGCCGCCGCTCAGCGCCACGGTGCGCAGGCGGCGAGCCGTCGCCAGCCTGCCGGCGGCTTCGGCGGCCGCCAGGCCGAGGCTGTCGTGGAAGCGAGCGGCGACAAGGGCGGGCGGAGTGCCCCGCCGGCACTCGTCGACCACGGCGGCGACGAGGGGAGCCGTGTCGAGCACGAGCATCCCACCGGCGTCGGACAGCTCGAGCGGATAGGTAGCGCTCCTCGCCCCGGTGACCTCACCGGCCATGGCGGCGAGCGCCTCCAGCTCCACGGCGGCCTGCCCCTCGTACGAGACGGTCCTGCGGAGGCCGAGGAGCGCTGCCACGGCGTCGAAGAGGCGGCCGGCGCTCGTGGTTCGAGCGGTGGCGCCCGTCTCGAGGAGAGAGAGAACGGGCCGCCAGCGCTCGTCGAGGCCGGGCCCGAGCGCGGCGGCGGCGTCCGGCCCGAGGGAGGCCGAGACGAAGGAGAGGGCCATCCGCCACGGCTCCCTGATGGCGGCGGCACCCCCCGGCAAGGCGACCTCGCTCAGGTGGCCGACCCGTTCGTAGCCCGCCAGATCGGCCACGAGGAACTCCCCGCCCCAGAGCACGCCGTCCGGACCGAAGCCGAGGCCGTCGAAGGCGATCCCGAGGACGGTGTCGTCGCGCCCGTGCTCGGCCAGGCACGAGGCGATGTGGGCGTGGTGGTGTTGCACGGCCCACGGCTCGAGATCGAGCTCGAGGGCGTACTTCGTCGAGAGGTACTCGGGATGGAGGTCGTGCACGACGACGCTCGGCTCCACCCCGTAGAGCGAGCCGAGGTGCTCGGTGGCCTGCAGGAAGGACCGGTAGGTGGCGAGGTGCTCGAGATCGCCGATGTGGTGGCTCGTCACGAGGATGCGGTCTTTCGCCACCGAGATGGTGTTCTTCAGCTCGGCGCCGACGGCGAGGACGTGGCGCCTGGCATCACGCGGGAGGGCGAGCGGCTCGGGCACGTAGCCGCGTGAGCGCCGGACGACCTGCACCCGGCGGGGCGTCGACCGCACGACGGAGTCGTCGCAGCGGATGTGGATCGGCCGGTCGTGGGCGAGGAGGGCGTCCACGAGAGGGCCCAGGCGCTCGACGGCGTCCTCGTCGACATGGGCGATGGGGTCGTCCGAGAGGTTGCCGCTCGTCATCACGAGGGGCCGTCCGGCGCCGGTGAGGAGGAGGTGGTGAAGCGGCGTGTAGGGAAGGAGGAGCCCGAGCTCGCCCAAGCCGGGGGCAATCCCGGCGGCGAGGGGGCCACCGGGGCGCCGGGGGGCGAGCACGATGGGCCGGCGGATGGAGGTGAGGGCGGCCGCCGACAGCTCGTCGAGCTCGCAGAGGTGCCGGGCCGTGGCGAGGTCCCCCACCATGACGGCGAAGGGCTTGTCGTCGCGGGACTTGCGCCGGCGCAGCGTCGAGACGGCGGCGTCGCTCGTGGCGTCGGCGGCGAGATGGTAGCCGCCGACCCCCTTCACGGCGAGGACGGCACCGTCGTGAAGGGCATCGAGGGCGACGGTGAGCGCCTCGGCGGCAACGGCCACGACGGTCCCGTCCGGGCGGCAGTAGCGCAGGCGGGGGCCGCAGACGGGGCAGGCATTCGGTTGGGCGTGGAAGCGGCGGTCGCCCGGGTCCCCGTACTCCCGGGCGCAGGCCTCGCACATGGCAAAGCCGGCCATGGTGGTGGCCGGGCGGTCGTAGGGGACGGAGCGGACGATCGTGTAGCGAGGACCGCAATTCGTGCAGTTCGTGAACGGGTAACCGTGGCGGCGGTCCTCCGGGTCGTCCACCTCCGACAGGCACTGAGGGCACGAGGCCGTGTCGATGCTGACGGGGGAGGCCGGGATGCCGCCCGCCGCGCTCTCGAGGATGCGAAACCCATCGACCCCGCGCACCGGGATGCCCTCGGTCTCGAGCGAGCTGACGCGTGCGAGGGGAGGGGGCGCCTCGAGGATGCGGCGGCAGAGGGCCGCCACGGCAGCAGGCTCCCCTTCCGCCTCGATGACCACCCCGGCGGAGTCGTTCGAGACGTGGCCGCTCAAGCCGAGGGCGATCGCCTCCCGGTACACGAAGGGCCGGAAGCCGACGCCCTGCACCGTCCCCGAGACGCGCAGCCGGCAACGCGTCGTCGCCTCGCCGGGCGGCGCATTCAACGGCGGGTCGACGCCTGCGCTCGTGCTCACGGTCGGCTGTTCAGCAGATGCGGGGGAGGGGATCGCCCACGAGCATGTCGACGATGCGGGTGCTCCCGAAGGCCGTTCGCAGGACGACGATGCCCTCGGGCTCGGCGCGGATCTCCCCGATGTCGGCGGCGGCGCCCCCGAGTGGGTGCAGCCGGAGCGCCCCGAGAGCGGCCTCCGCCTCCTCGGGCGCCACGACGGCGACGAACTTGCCCTCGTTGGCGACGTAGAGGGGATCGATGCCGAGGACGTCGCAGGCACCTGACACCACGGGCAGGATCGGCAAGGACGCCTCGTCCAGCACAACGGAGACGCCGGCGTCGCGGGCGAGCTCGTTGCAGATCGTCCCGAGGCCGCCCCGCGTGGGGTCGCGCAGCCAGCGGGTCGACGGGGCCGCCTCGAGCAGCACCTCGACGGCTCCGGCGACCGGCGCCGTGTCCGAGCCGAGGTCCGCCTCGAGCTCGAGGTCCCCGCGGGCGAGCATGACGGCCATGCCGTGGTCGCCGATCGTGCCCGAGACGATGAGGCGGTCCCCGGGCCGGACCCGATCGGCCGCCAGGCGCCGGCCGGTCGGGACGATGCCGATGCCGGAGGTCGTGATGTAGAGGCCGTCGGCGGCACCGCGGCCCACGACCTTGGTGTCGCCGGTGACGATGGCCACGCCGGCGTTGGCGGCGGCCGACGCCATGTCGGCCACGATCTCGCGGAGCTCGGCAACGGGGAAGCCCTCCTCGAGCACGAAGGCGGCCGACAGCCAGGCCGGCCGTGCCCCCATGACGGCGAGGTCGTTCACGGTGCCGTGGACGGCGAGGTGGCCGATGGATCCGCCGGGGAAGCGCAGGGGCTTCACGACGAACGAGTCGGTCGAGAAGGCGAGGCGGTCGCCGCCCGGAAGGGCGAAGACGGCGGCGTCGGCGAGGGCGGCGTCCGGCTTTCCGAAGGCCTCCACGAAGACGGAGTCGACGAGGGCGGCCGAAGCCTTGCCCCCGGCACCGTGGGCGAGGGTGACGATCTCGTCCTTCAGACGGGGCCGCCGGCGGCGGAACGTCTCGATTCGCTCGAGAACGTCCGACTCCCGTTGCCGGGAGGCAGCGTCGTGCCGCGGCTCGGTCATGTCCCGCTCGGCCGTGCGACGATGCTCTGGATTCGCTCCCAGAGGGAGAGGGCGACGGCGTCCTGCGTCTCCTGGATGCGATGGATGCTGTCAGAGCTCACGACGAAACAATGGTCGAGCGCCTCCGAGGCTGCCATCTGCCCGCCGTCGTGGCCGGCGAGCCCGACGGTGAGCAGCCCGAGACGGCGCCCCTCCAGGAAGGCCCGCATGACGTTGTCGGAGTTGCCGCTCGTCGAGTAGCCCACGGCCATGTCCCCGGCGCCGGCGTGCGCCATGAGCTGACGGGAGAACACGAGCTCGAAACCGACGTCGTTCCCGAGGGCGGTGAGCGTGGCCTCCTCGGCCACGAGGGAACGTGCCGGCAGGGCCCTGCCGGAGGGAGGCTGCGAGAAGAGGGCCGCCAGAGCGGCGGCGTCGGTGGCGCTGCCGCCGTTGCCGAAGCTGAACAACCGCCCACCGGCCCCGAAGCGGTCGGCCATCGCCCCCGCCAGCGCGTCGAGCTCGGGGCCGAGCCGCTCGAGCGTCTCGGCCCGAAGGCGCCTGCTCTCGGCGGCCTTCGACTCGGCGGAGGCGGCCAGATCGAGGAGGAGGGGACCGGCGTCGCGCTCCTCCGCCTCGATGAAGGGGTAGAGGAAGCCGGTCGTCTCGCCCGTCATCGCCGTCAGCCGTCGATCGTCGTGACGGCGGAGCCGGCATGCACGAGGAGGAGATCGCCCGGCTGCGGTCGGGCGATGAGGGACGTGTCGACGCCCTCGATGCCGCCGGCCGTGCGCACTCGGGCCTCGTCGCCGGGCCCGACATCGACGACCTCTCCGAGACGGCCTTCGTCCGAGCAGGTGACGCAAACCTCGTCGGTGCAGCCGGCGGCATCGGCGTCCGCACGGAGAAGGCCCGGGTGCTCGAAGCACACGTGCGTGAGCTCCCACAGCAGGTGGTAGACGAGCACGAAGCGACCACCGAAGGCGGCCGGAGCGAGGTCGTCCTCGAGAAAGAGCACGTGGTCTGCTGCCCCGGGCGCCGGCCGCTCCCCGGTGCCGAGCCAGAGCGTCGTCAGCCCCCAGGCCGGGGAGCGCCGCATGGCCGCGGCGACGCCGGGCTCCCTACCGCTCGCCACGGCCACGAAGACGTCGCCCGGGCGGACGGCCACGCGCAGGCTGGCGACGAGATCGTGCTGCTCGACGGCGACGGCCGGGAGGGCACGCTTGCCCACGACGACGGGATGGACGAACTCGACGGCGAGGTGGTTGGCATGCGACGGCCATTGCGGGGAGGCGCACCACATGGTGGCGCCGGCGGCGAAGCGGCGGGCGACGTCGAAGGAGGCGGTCGCCAGGTCGCCGGCGATAGGTCCGAGCACCGGATCGCCGGGGAGGCCCGAGGTGCCGGGGAGGCCCGCAGTGCCCGGGGAGGTTGCATGTTCAGCAGTGCTCACGATGTCGCCTCCTGCGGGAATCCTACGAGCCCGCTGCCTCCGGTGCTGCCGCGCTGCCGTCTTCCGGGCGGGCTGGGTCGGTATCGTCGGGCGGTGCCGGCGCTCCGTCCCCGATTACCCCTGCTCCCCGGCAACGACGTCGGCCCAGCCCGGGAAGGCCGTACCCCTCCCACTCGCCGTCACCCGCTCACGGGCTGGTGGTTGGCCGTCGTGACGGCCACCGCCCTCGCCGCTTGCTCGAGCTCGACGGCCCCGTCGAGCGCGGGCAGCCACCCCGCCACGAGCAGCACGACGACCGGCCCGACGTCGAGCTCGTCCTCGAGCCCGCCACCGAGCGCGGCGACGACCACGACCTCGACGAGCCCGCCGAGCGGGCGGGCCGGCCTGCCCCGGTTCGGCCACGTGTTCGTCGTCATGATGGAGAACCTCGGCTACGGGCCGGCCATGGCCACGCCCGGCTTCGCCACCTTGGCGGGCCGCTATGCGGAGGCGTCGGACTACTGGGCGATCGGCCACCCCAGCCTCCCCAACTACCTGGCGCTCACGAGTGGCAGCACCTGGGGTGTGAGGAGCGACTGCACGACGTGCTACGTCTCGGCCGACAACCTCGGGGCACAGCTCTCGGCGGCCCGCGTCAGCTGGGGTGCCTATTTCGAGGACGTGCCGTCGGCGTGCTACCTGGCGCCGTACGCCGAGTCGCCGCTGTACGCCGGCAAGCACAACCCGTTTCGCTACTACGACGACATCCGCTCGAGCCCGGCCCTCTGCGCTCACCTGCAGCCCTACGGGCTGCTCGCTCGGGCACTTCGCTCGGGCACCACGATCCCGCAATTCGTCTGGGTGACCCCCAACCTCTGCGACGACGGCCACAACTGCGCCCCGGACGTGGCTGCGGCCTGGCTGGACGGGTTCGTGTCGGACGTCGTGCGCTCGAGCGCCTGGCGACACGGTGGCGTGCTCTTCGTGACGTGGGACGAGTCCGAGAGCGGCGGCGCCATGGGTGGGCAGGTGCTCACCCTCGTCATCTCTCCCCTCGTGCACCGGGGCCTCACCGTCGGCGCCTACTACACGCACTACTCGCTGCTCGCCACGATCGAGGACGCTTTCGATCTCCCGTTGTTGCTGGCAGCTCGGCACGCCCGGCCCCTGAGCGCCTTCTTCAGCCCGGGCTGACGGGGAGGCGGCCGCCACCTTCGGCTCAGTTCAGGGCGTGCGTCCCTTCCGCCGACGCCCGCCCCGTGGCGTCCGCGGAGCGGACATCGCCAGCACGAGGCCGCCCATGATGGCGAGGTTCTTCAGGAACTGCACCTCCTGAGCGGTGCGATCCGCCGAGGCGTCCTCCTCCCAGAAGCGGTGGCCGGCGAGCGTCGTGGGCACGAGGGAGGCGAAGAGGGTGCCGGCGGCGAGCCGCGGGAGGACGCCGAGGGCGAAGAGGCCGGCCGCCACCACCTGGGTGACGCCATTGGCACGCACGAAGCTGGCCGTCTCGGCGTGCAGGCCGAGCGGTTCGGTGATCTTCGGCACGACCTTGTCGGCCTTGTCGATCTTCCCGTTCGGATGGCGGGCGGAGTCCAGCCCTCCGACGATGAAGATGCCGGCGAAGAGGGGCCGGGCGAGTCGCTGCGTGATCCTCATGCCCTCCCTGTACCCAGCGGGGGCAGGCGCCTAACGCCCCAGGGCGCCGACTAGGACGTCGTGGTGGTCGTGGTGGAGGGCAGGGTGACCTTCGTGATGGTGGCGCCAGGCGGGAGCTGCAGCAGGGAGGAGGCCGGCGAGCTCGAGAAGGACTTGATCTCGAAGCTCGTGGTGTCGCCGGCCACCTTCACGTAGCCGAGGAGGTTCTGCTGCGTCGTGCAGATGGTGCTCGTGCCGGGAACCCCCTGCGCCACGAGGTCGACGCACGACATGGCGAACCCGTTCACCGTCAGGCTGGACGAGCTGACCTTGTCGCCGGCGAAGCCGGCGGCGATGGAGAGGCCGTTGAGGAATTTCACCCAGTGCGTCGGCGTGTAGAAGTCGAGGATGTTCTGGTAGTCCGCCGCGCTCGCCTTGGGGAGCTGCTCGCAGGACCACTTCGAGGTGGCTCCGGCCTGTGGCGGCGTGCAGGCGAATTCCCCCGTCGGATTGACGATGAAACGGAACTCGTCGCCCGGAGCCGGGTTCTTGCCCGATGGCGTGTCCGAGAAGGCGAGCCCGTTCGGCGGCTCGACGGCGTAGGTGATCGCGGCGGGCGAGCTCCCCGTCGTGGCGTAGGTGACCTCGAAGGTCGTCGGGCCTTGCTGGATCTTCTTCGTGAAGGCGGACATGGTCGCCCGGTCGGCGTCGACGTTGTCGACCACCTTCTTAGCGGCGCGGATCACGCCGCAGCCGGCGGTGCCGGCGGCGAGAACGGCGATGGCGGCGAGCACGGCCGAACCCTGGCGGAGCCGCCGAGCCCCGGATCGAGAACTGAACGAGATCATCTGGCCTGCCTCCGACGCGGCGGCCCGATCGTCCGCCTCGCACAGGATACGCCGCCCGGGAAAGGGCGACTGTCCTTTGCGATTCAGCGGTCCTGCTTCGCCCCGTACATGGAGGCGTCGGCCACGGACATCATCGTGTGGGCGTCGGCGGCGTCCCACGGGTACACGCAGCGGCCGACGCTCACCGACAGCGTGATAGAGCCGACCGCCAGCTCGATCGGGCCTTCCATGGCTCCGACGATGCGGCGCACGATGTGGTCGGCCACCTCCACGCCGCGGTAGGGAGAGTCGGCCGATCCGACGGCCGTCGGCTCGATGTCGGGGAGCAGCACGAGGAACTCGTCGCCCCCGCGTCGGGCGACGACGTCGCTCTCCCGTGCGCACTGGGTGAGCCGGGTGGCGATGATGCGAAGGACCTCGTCCCCGGCGTCGTGACCGAAGACGTCGTTGACGCGCTTGAACTCGTCGACGTCGACGAAGAGCACGGCCACCTCGAGGTTGCTGCGGCGCGCCCGTGCGAGGGCGAGCTCCAGGCTCTCGTCGAAGAGCGGCCGGTTGGCCAGCCCCGTGAGGGGGTCGTGGGATGCCCGGAACGCCAGCCGCTCCTCCGTCTGCTTGCGGGCCGTCACGTCGTCGAGGAGGCCCTGCAAGAGCCAGGGCCGGCCGTTGTTCGTCACCACCTGTGACACTTCCTCGATCCAGAATCTCATCGCCGGCTTCCGTCGTCATGCGGTACTCGACGTGCTGCGCGGTGCCCTCCGCGATGACAGCCCCGCGGGCTCTCAGCACGCTCTCACGGTCTTCCGGATGGACGTGGCGGTCCCACCAGGCGTTGTCGAGCCACTCGGCGCGGTCGACCCCGAAGAGACGCTCGACGGCCGCGCTCACGAAGGGTGGCTCCGGATTGTCGTTCAGGGGCTCGAGCCAGACGACGCCCGGGATCTGGTCGATGAGGGCGCGGTTCTTCGCCTCGGCCGTGCGGAGCTGTTCCTCCAAGGCCTTCTGGGCGGTGATGTCGAACATGACGCCGAGGATGATGCGGTGCCCGGTGGCGGGATCGATGGCCATGGTGCAGTCGTCCCGCACCCAGATGACGCGGTCGTCGTCCGGCCGGACGAAGCGGTACTCCTGCACGAGCACGCCGCCGCGGCCGAGGTAGTCGGCGTACTCCTGGCTGGCGAGCGCCCAGTCCTCGGGATGCATGTACGACTCCCAGACGTCGTCGTTCTCGAGCCATTCCTTGCGGGAGATGCCGAGCACGCTCTCGATCTGCGGACCGACGTATATCGTCGGGTAGGCGCCCGTCCTCGGTTCGACGACTTCGTCGATGTAGAGCACGGCGGGGATGTGCTCGGTGAGGAGGCGGAGCTGGTCCCGCTCGCCGACGGCGCGTTGCGCGAGGGCCGCCAGGTCGCGCAGGGCTTGGTCGCCGAGCGCGCCGGCGTGCAGCTCCTCCAGCATGGAGGCGACTCGTTCTGGGATTCCTCGCTCGTCGGACGTGCCCACAGGCTACGCGACGGCGGCACCGGACCGAGGGGCCCGAGCGGCCTCAGGGGGCAGGGGTCGGGGTGGCGGCGGCACTCGAGCCGGCCGAGTCGGGGCAACGCAGACCGTCGCAGACGACCGAGAGCATCCTGAGCGGAGCCCCGGCGCCGGGGCCGAGTCGCTCCGGTGACATGCAGCTGCCCACGACGAGGGCCATCACGTCGGTGACCGAGACGTCGGGACGGATGGAGCCGTCGTGTTGAGCTCGGACGAGGAGGTGCTCGAGGCCCGTCTCGAGCTGGCACTTGAGGTCCCCGGCGGCCTCTTTGATGTCGATGCCGGCTCCGATGAGGGCATCGGCCAGATCGCGTTTGTCGATGGCTTGCTCCACGACCTGCGTGAGGCAGCTGAAGAGCGCCTCCGCCGGCGACTCCGTGTCGGCGAGGGCGCTGACGGTCGTCACGAGCCGGTCGAAGTGCCGGAGCACGATCGCCTCGAAGAGCGCCTCCTTCGTCGGGAAGTGCCGGTAGATGGTGCCGACGCCGATGCCGGCGGTGCGGGCGATCTCGTCGACCGGCACGGAGAGCCCATCGGTCCCGAAGCGCTCCTCGGCCGCCTCGAGGATGCGGGTCCGGTTGCGCACGAAGTCCGAGCGGTGAGCACGCATGGACACGGGGCCGCTTGCCTCGGCGCCTTCCTGCAGGCCCGCAGCGACCACCTCATCCATGGCGATGCCCTCCGGGTGAGGACGGCGACGCCGGTGTGCCGGGTCCATTGACAAACGGAACCATCATTCCGTATAGTCTAAGTGGAACCACCGTTCCGATTGTACCGCAGCCGTTCAACGGTGTGCGGGAGGGACGGGCCGAAGGCTCGCTTCGCCGCCCGGGTCCTCACCGACGAGCCCACCCGGGTCTCAAGGAGGACTCGTGACACTGTCTCTGCCTGCTTCAGCAGACCCCACCGTCGAGGCCGGGGCCGATCCGAGGCGCTGGCGTGCCCTCGGCATCATCGGGATCGCCCAGCTCATGATCGTCCTCGACGCCTCGGTCGTCACGATCGCCCTCCCTTCGGCGCAGCGGGCGTTGAACATCTCGGTCGCCAACCGGCAGTGGGTGCTGACGGCCTACACCCTTGCCTTCGGCGGTCTCCTGCTGCTGGGGGGCCGCATCGCCGACTACGTCGGCCGCAAGCGGATGTTCATCGTGAGCCTGCTCGGCTTCGCGGGCGCCTCCGCCCTCGGTGGGCTCGCCGGGAACGCCGCCATGCTCTTCAGCGCCCGGGCGCTGCAGGGCGCCTTCGCCGCCATCATGGCTCCGGCGGCGCTCTCTCTCCTGACGGTGACGTTCACCGAACCGCGGGAGCGGGCACGCGCCTTCGGCGTCTACGGCGCCATCGCCGGCAGCGGGGCGGCCATCGGCCTCATCCTCGGCGGCGTCCTCACCCAGTACGCCTCCTGGCGCTGGACGCTGCTCATCAACGTGCCGATCGCGGCGGCGGCCGCCCTCTGGGCCTTCGTGGAGATCCGTGAGAGCAAGGCGGAGAACCGCGGCCGCTACGACGTGAGGGGAGCCGTCACGGTGACGGGTGGGCTGCTGGCGCTCGTCTACGGCTTCACGCGGGCCGGGACGAACGGCTGGGGGGCGCCGCTCACCGTCGGCTGCCTGGCCGCCGCCGCCGTCCTCCTCGTCGCCTTCGTGTTCGTCGAGACGAGGTCCGAGCACCCCCTGCTGCCCCTGCGGGTGGTCCTCGAGCGAAGCCGGGGCGGCTCCTACCTCACGTCCCTCCTGGTCGGCATCGCCCTCTTCGGCACGTTCCTCTTCCTCACGTACTACCTGCAGGGAACGCTCGGCTACTCCGCCCTGCGGACGGGTTTCGCCTTCCTCCCCTTCTCGGCGGGCATCATCATCGCCGCCACCCTGGCGAGCAGCCTTCTGCCCCGCCTCGGACCACGTGTCCTCATGGCCTTCGGCCTCCTGCTCGCCGCCGCCGGCCTCGCCTGGTTCACGCAGATCGGTGTCGACACGAGCTACCTCTCGCACGTGTTGCCCGCCGAGATCGTCGTGAGCCTGGGGATGGGCTTCGCCTTCGTACCGCTCAGCAACACAGCGCTCATCGGCGTCTCGCCGCACGACGCCGGCGTGGCGAGCGCCCTCGTGAATGCCACCCAGCAGGTGGGAGGCTCGCTCGGCACCGCCCTCTTGAACACGGTGGCGGCCTCGGCGACGGCTGCCTACCTGACCGAGCACGGGCACGCCCTCCACACGGTGGCCGCCGGCCTCGTCCACGGCTACACGATCGCCTTCGTGCTGAGCGCAGCCCTCGTCGCCCTCGCCGTGATCGCCACGGTCGGCCTCGTGCGGACGCACTACCAGCCGAGCACCGAGCTGGCCGAGGCGGGCCTCGAGGCCTGAGCCGCGAACGTCGCCCGTCGGGCAGGGCAGGCGATCGGCGGCCGAGCTGGCAGGATCGGTGCATGCCCGACCCGGAGACGTCCCCAGTCCGCCGGCACGACCCGCAACGGCGCTCGTTCGCCAGCGACAACTACGCCCCGATGCACCCGGAAGTCCTCGCCGCCCTCGAGGTGGCCAACGGCGGTCACGAGACGAGCTACGGCGAGGATGCCTACACCGTGCACCTCGCCGAGGTCTTCCGAGCCCATTTCGGGGATCGCTCAGAGGTGTTCCCCGTCTTCAACGGGACCGGGGCCAACGTGGTGGCGCTGCAGGCCATGACGAGCCGCTGGGACGCCGTCATCTGCGCCGAGGCTGCCCACATCAACGTCGACGAGTGCGGGGCGCCGGAGCGGGTGGGTGGGCTCAAGCTGTTGGCCGTCCCGACGCCGGACGGCAAGCTCAGGCCGGCGCAGGTTGCGGCCAGGCTCTCCGATCTCGGCGACGAGCACCGGGCGCAGCCGCGAGTCGTCTCCGTGACGCAGTCGACCGAGCTCGGCACGTGCTACCGGGTGGAGGAGCTGGCGGCGCTCTGCCATGCAGCTCATGGCGCCGGGCTCCTCGTGCACATGGACGGCGCCCGACTGGCGAACGCCGCCGCCCACCTCGAGGTCGGGCTCCGGGTGCTCACGACCGACGTCGGCGTGGACGTGCTGTCGTTCGGGGGAACCAAGAACGGCCTCATGCTCGCAGATGCCGTCGTCGTCCTGAACCCGGAGGCCGTCTCCGGTCTGCCCTTCCTCCGCAAGGCGTCCATGCAGCTCGCTTCGAAGATGCGGTTTCTCTCCGTGCAGCTGGAGGCGCTCCTCGCCGGCGACCTCTGGCTGCGCAACGCCCAGGCGGCGAACGCCGCCGCCCAGCGCCTCGCCGCCGCCATGGGCGCCATCGGCGGGGTGCGCATCACCCAGGCGGTGGAAGGGAACGCCGTCTTCGCCGTCCTCCCAGCCGGGGCGGCGGAGCGCCTGCGCGCCTTCTACCGCTTCTACACCTGGGACGACGCAACCGGGGAGGTGCGCTTCATGACGGCCTTCGACACCACGGAGGAGGACGTCGACGCCTTCGCCAGGGCCATGGCGGAAGCCGTCGCCTCGACGTGAGGCCGGACGGCGGAGGCCCGGTGGGAAGCGGGGACCATCAACGTTCGGAAGAACGGCGTTCCCTAGGCTGTTGCACAGGAGCGAAGGCGTCCGACGCGTCGAAGGAGGGGTTTCGTCTCTTGTCCGAAGGGCATGGGTGGGCGGTGTCGGATGGGCGATCCGGGATGACGCCCCGGGCGGAGTGGTGACGCTGCCGTGAAGCGCAACCTGGCACTCGCCACGATCTCGCTCGTCCTCTTCCTCACGTTCCTCGACAACACCGTCGTAAGCGTCGTGCTCGCCGAGGTGCAGCAGGGACTGCACACGGGCGTGAGTCAGCTGCAGTGGGTCGTGAACGGCTACGCCCTCGTCTTCGCCAGCTTCATGCTCACGGCGGGGACGCTCGGAGACCTCTTCGGCCGCAAGAAGGTCATGCTCATCGGTGTCGGAATCTTCTGCGCCGGCTCGCTCGTGGCCGCCGTCGCCCAGAACGCCGACACCCTCATCACCGGCCGGGCGCTCATGGGCCTCGGGGCCGCCGCCTCCGAGCCGGGCACCCTCTCGATGATCCGCCACATCTACGATGACCGGCGGGACCGGGCACGGGCGCTCGGTATCTGGACCGCGGTCGCCGGTCTCGCCCTCGCCCTCGGCCCGGTCATTGGGGGCACGCTCGTCGGCATCTGGTCGTGGCGAGCCATCTTCCTTTTCAACCTCGCCTTCGGCATCACGGCGCTCGTGAGTGCCGCCCTCGTGCTACCGGAGAGCTCCGACCGTGTCCCGCGGCGGTTGGACATCCCGGGCTTCGTGCTCGGTGCCCTCTCGATCGCCGCCGCGGCCTTCGCCGTCGTTCTCGGCGAGACGCACGGATACGACACGTGGTGGATCGACCTGCTCTTCGCGGGATCGGCCGTCACGATGCTCGCCTTCGTCCTCTGCGAGCGCCATGCCGCCAACCCGGTGCTGAACGTGCACTACTTCCGGAAGGCCCCCTTCACCGCCTCCAACCTCGTGGCCTTCGCCACGTATTTCGGGATCTTCTCCATCTTCTTCTTCGTCGCCCTCTACTTGCAGGAGGTGGTGGGGGCCTCCGCCTACTCGACGGCTGTCGACTTCATCCCGATGGCTGTCGTGATGGTGGTGGCCTCGGTCTTCACCGGCCGTTGGGTGGCGCGAGTCGGTCCTCGCCTTCCGATGGTGACGGGCTGCCTGTTGGCGGGCCTCGGCGTGCTGTTGACCGACGTCTACATCTCACCCCACGTCGGCTTCTCGACGCTCGGGTGGACGCTTCCGCTCGCCGGCGCTGGCTTCGGCATTGCCATGGTGCCGGCGGCCACGACTGCCCTCTCGGTCATCCCGGCGCGCCACTCCGGCATGGCCGCCTCCATGACGAACACGAGCCGGGAGCTCGGCGCCGTTGCCGGCGTGGCCGTGCTCGGATCGGTCGTGAACGGGCAGCTGACCGTGAACCTCGCCCATCGCCTGACGGCCATCGGGATCCCGGGTCAGTTCCAGTCCATCGTCATCGCCGCCGTCGAGTCGGGCACCGTCAGCTCGCAGCAGAAGGCCTACCACGGCGGCGGCTCCCTCCAGGCGATCGTGGACAAGGTCGTGGCGTCCGCCTTCGGGGCCTTCGGCACCGGTCTCGACCTCGCGCTGCTGACGGCCGCCTCCGTGCTGCTGCTCGCCTGCCTGATCGCCGCCGTCGGGTTGCGCCGGTTCGTGAGCGGGCAGGCGAGCGACGACGAGCCCGATGAGGAGCCGGCGACGCTCGAGAGCAACGCCGCCGCCACGGTCGTCGGCGCCGCCGGCGACGGCACCGTCGTCGTGGCCTCGGGGGAGGCGGGGGGCCCGGCTGCTCGAGCTGGTGCCTCGCCTGCGGGGTGGCTCGCCACCGGCGCGTCAGAGCCACGGCCGCCGTGGCGGCAGGTCGGTGCGCCGCTGGTCGCGGGGCATCGGACTGCCCCAGCGCCGCTCTCGGGCGAGCTGAGAGGGCTCCTCCGCCGCCCTCAGAGAGCTCCCGCCGGTGCCAGGTGGAGGGCGAGGAGCCCCGCCGTGATCGACATCGGGACGAGTGCGACACCCACCTTCGAGTAGACGAGGGCCGAGGGAGAGGCTCCCGCCGCGCGGGCGACCCGCATCCACAAGATGGCCGAGAGGGCGCCCGTCACCACGAGATTCGGCCCGAGATCGAGCCCGAGGAGCAGCGCCTGGGTATGGGGGGGTGGCCGCGAGGACAGGAGGACGGCGGCCGGGAGGTTGTTGACGACACCGGCGGCGCCGGCGGCGAGCCAGGCCACCGCCCACGGCCCGAGGGAGGAGACGAGCCGTCCCGGGGCACCGGAGGCGCGGGCGAGCGTCCCGAGCACCAGGGCGAGGAGGAAGAGGCCGGCGAGCGTGGCGGCGCTGACGGCTCGGCGCGCCGCCGTCACGTCCAGCCGCCCGAGGAGCACCTGAGCGCCCGCACTCACCAGCCCGACTGCGGCGACGGGAAGGGCCGGGTTACCGAGGACGAGCACGAGCACGGCGGCCGCCACGATGCCTCCGACGCCGAGGCCGAGGCGGAGCGTCACCGTCTCGGCCGCCTCGCCCCGAGTGGAGCGCAGATCCTTCCACCGCCAGAGCGCGAGCACGAAGATCGTGACGACGACGGCCGCCGCCCAGGAGGGGAGCATGTGGGCGGCAAAGGTGGCGCCGCCCCCGTGGGCGCCCACGACGAGGAGGTTCGTGAGGTTGGAGCCCGGCAGGAGGAGGGAGGCGGAGTTGGACATGAAGACCGACCCGTAGAGGAAGGCCGTCTCGGGCAGGCGCCGGCGCCTGGCGGCGTGCAGCAGGATGGGCGTCAGGAAGACGACGGACGTGTCGAGGTTGAGGACGACGGTTACGGCCGCCACGAGCGCCATCAAGGAGGAGAAGAGCACGAGCCCGCCGCCAGGCAGCCGCGCCAGCCGGCTACCGACAGCCTCGAAGACTCCGTCGGAAGCGGCCACGACGCCGACGAGGAGGAGCCCGGCCACGAGCACGAAAGGGGGCCACACCTGGCGGGCGGCGTCAGGCAGCGCCGAGGCGAGGACCCTCACAGGTCGTCAGTCCTACCCGGGGTCGTCGCCGGGCATGCACCGCCGCCGATCGCCCGGGCCCGCGTCCTCTCACCCGGTGAGGGCGGAGCCGTCGATTTGGGGGAGCAGGCCGGCCCGGAAGGCCGCCACCGTGGACGGTGGCGTGACCACGGCTGCGGATCCCGCCGTGGGGCGATCGAGCGGCACGCCATAGCCGGCTCGGGTCCACGGGACGATCCGGTCGGCCAGCACGAGCGCCGGCGAGCCGTGCAACGACACGAAGGTGCCCGGCGGGAGAGCACGCCACCTCATGTCGTGAAGACGCCGGTCGTGTGTCCCGGCCACGATGCGCTCGGAGTGCAGCCGCCGGTCGATGTCCTTGGCCGACGGGAGGTGGAGGCCGTTGCCGCCCGCCCACGCCCGGCGGAACTCGTTGTAGTCCTCCCTCCTGCAGAGGGCGCAGTGTCGGTGCCCGGCTGCGTAGGAGACGGCCTCGTCGTGGAAGAACAGAACCGTCAGATGACCCTTCTCCCACTGCGGCAGCCGCCAGTCCTTGTAGTGCAGGCGACAGGTGCTCCAGAGGTTGCCGGCGTGGAAGCGCACGATCTCGGTGCCCTCGTGCAGGATGCCGCGGTTGCCGAGCCAGCCGCCCCGCAGCTCCGCGGCGACGATGTCGCCCATGGGCGTCACACGGTTACGCATCGGGTGAACAGGACGAGCCGGCACGTGGCCAGCCTGCCCGCTCGTGGCGGGGGCTCCGGCCGCCCGCGGACGGCCCGAGCGGCAGCGGACGGCCCGAGCGGCAGCGGAGGGCATAGCGTGAGCTATGGCGTCGTCGCCCGTCGTCGAGTACCGGCGGACCTTCGATTTCGCCGTGCCGCCGGCCGAGCTCTGGCGGACGATCGAGCATCACGAGTCCTACGAGGAGTGGTGGCCGTACCTCCGCGAGTTGACGGTCGACGGAGGGTTGAGCACCGGCTCCGTACTGCGAGGTGTCGTGCGGCCCCCCGTCCCGTACCGGATGCGACTCGAGATCGTCCTCGAGCGCTGCCGGCGGCCGAGCCTCATCGACGCCCGCGTGCACGGCGACCTCGAGGGGGAGGCGCACCTGCGCTTCCGGAGGGAAGGCGAGGGCACACGGGCCGAGGCCAGCTGGACGGTGGAGATGATGCAGCCGGCCATGCGCCTCGCCAACCTGCTGGCGCGCCCGCTTCTCCTGAAGGCACACGACGTCGTCGTCGACCTCACGGTGGCGAGCTTCCGCCGCCAGCTGAGAGACGTCCGAGAGGGCGTCTGAAGCGGCCGTGAGCCGCCGATCTCTCAGAACAGCCGGGAGGAGGCGATGGCCGCCCCCTCGGCGAGCGACCGCAGCTTCTCCCAGACGAGCGACGGCGCCACGGTGCCGATCCCGGCCGATGTCTCGAACCCGCAATCGGTCCCGGCGATGAGCCGGCTCGGGTCGCCGACGGCGGCCGCCAGGCGCTCGAGGCGTTCCGCTACCACCTCGGGGTGCTCGACGTAGTTGCTCGTCGTGTCGATGACGCCGGCGACGAGCACCATGTGCTCGGGGATGGGTTGTGCCAGCAGGGAACGGTGCTCGTGGGCGTGGCGGGCGTTCGCCATGGGCAGGACGAGGGCCCCGGCGTTGACCGTGTAGAGGTAGGGCAGCAGCTCGGCCAACGCCACGTCCCGCGTGTGCGGTCCCTCGTAGTTGCCCCAGCAGACGTGCAGCCGGACACGGGAGGGGTCGATGCCGGCGAGGGCGGCGTTGATGGCGCCGACGACGAGCTCGACCCAGGCCAGGAACTCGTCGAGCGGTTGGTCGGCGAACAGCGTGTGGCGTTCGAGGGCGAGGTCGGGAGCGTCCACCTGCAGGAGGAAACCCCGCTCGGTGATGACCCGGTACTCCGTGGCGAGGGCGGCGGCGACGGCGTGCACGTAGTCGGGCCGGCCGGCGAAGTAGCGGTTCTCCATGGCGGACACGACGATGCCCGGCGACGCCGCCGTGACGAAGGTCTCGAGAAAGGGCGCCTCCACCATGAGGCGGCACTCGTCCTCCAGCTCCGCGAGGTCGCCGTAGGCGATCGGCCCGGTCGCAGCCGGCGCCTTCATGAGGTTGACCTGCCCCCGCTGGCGGAGCGGGAGGGCGAGCTCTAGGTAGTCCGGGTAGTCGCGGAGATCTGCCATGAGGCGGCGCTCGCTCGTGCCGGAGAAGCCCGTCATGCGGTGGCTCACGTACGTGAAGAAGCTCTCCCGTCCTTGCTCGCCGCTGTTGCCGATGTCGACACCGGCCCGCACCTGCGCCTCGATGCTGGTACGCGTGGCCGCCGCCACGGCGAGGCGGAGGTCCTCGGCCGCCACGGCCTCCCCCCGGCTGCGGCGGCCGTGCAGCCCGGCCAGCTCGGCCGGTCGGGGCAGGCTGCCGGCATGCGTCGTGAGGATTCGGGTCTCGCTCGTGCGCACGACGGCATTCTGCCCTCTGAACCGCAGCCGAGAGGTCGGCGGCGAGGCAGACTGTTCTCAGGCATCGAGGAGGACGGGCATGGGGACAACGGGGTCCGAGGTTCGCGCCGACGTGATCGGGCGTCTCATTGCGCACGCGGAGAAGCACCTCACGAACGAGCAGGCCGAGCTGTTCGCCGCCTTCGTCGACAGCTACTACGCCCGCGTCGACACGTCCGACCTGGCCGCCCGGCACGTGCCCGATCTCTATGGCGCCGCCCTGGCGCACCTCGCCTTCGGTCTCGACCGCCGGCCGGGCGAGGTGCTGCTGCGGGCCTACGCGCCCGATCTCGACCGGTTCGGCTACGTCTCGCCCCACTCGGTCGTCGAGCTCGTCGTTGAGGACATGCCCTTCCTCGTGGACTCCATGTCGATGGAGGTGTCGCGGCACGGCTTCGGCCTCCACCTCGTCGTCCACCCGGTCATCGCCGTGCGGCGAGACGCCGATGGCCGCCTCGTCGAAGTCCTGCGGGACGCCCGTCACGGGGACGACGACGAGCAACCCGGTGCGACGCGGGAGTCCTTCATGCACATCGAGATCGACCGCGAGACGGACGCCGCCGTTCTGCAGGAGCTGCGCGACGACCTCGTGCGCGTCGTCGGCGACGTCACCGCCGCCGTACAGGACTGGCAGGCCATGCGCGCGCAGGCCGACAAGATCGCCGACGAGCTGGAAGCCGATGCCGCCGGATCGGGGAACGGTCGGGCCGCGGCCGGCGCAGTGGACGAGGCGGACGAGGTGGCCTCCCTCCTGCGCTGGCTGAACGACGGCCACTTCCTCTTCCTCGGCTACCGCGAGTACGAGCTTGACGAGGTCTCGGGCGACCTCATGCTGCGCGCCGTCGACGGCACCGGTCTCGGCATCCTGCGGCAGAACGGGCGGAGCGACGATGGACGGCCCTTCTCCAGCCTTCCCCCCGAGGTGCGCCACCGGGCGCTCGAGCCGACGGTCCTCAACATGACGAAGGCGAGTTCTCGCTCGACCGTGCACCGGCGCCGCTACCTCGACTACATCGGCGTGAAGGGCCACGACGAGAAGGGCAGGGTCGTCTCCGAGCGCCGCTTCCTCGGGTTGTTCACCACCAGCGTCTACAAGCAGTGGCCGCAGGAGATCCCGATCCTCCGGCGCAAGGTGGCCGTCGTCCTGCAACGTGCCGGCTACCCGCCCGACAGCTATGGCGGCAAGGCGCTCGCCGAGGTACTCGACAGCTATCCCCGCGACGAGCTCTTCCAGATCGGCACGAACGAGCTCTTCGACCAGGCCATGACGATCCTGTCGCTGCAGGACCGCCAGCGGCTCCGGCTGCTCGTGCGGCGGGACGAGTTCGGGCGCTTCGTGTCGTGCCTCGTCTTCCTCCCCGCGACCGCCTGACGAGCGCCCTCGAGCAGCGCATCCAGGCGCTCCTCCTGCAGGCCTTCCACGGTCTCCACCTCGAGTACACGGCCCGAGTGGGTGACGGCGTCCTCGCCCGCCTCCATCTCGTCATCTACTCCGAGGACCTGCCGGGCTCGGACGTCGACGTCTCCGATCTCGAGAAGCTGCTGGCCGAGGCGATGCGGTCGTGGTCCGACGACCTGAGGGAGGCGCTCCTCGACGGCTTCGGCGAGGAGCGCGGGCTCGAGCTGCACCGCCGCTATGCCGAGGCGTTCCCGAATTCCTACACGGAAGACTTCTCCGCCTGGACCGGAGCAGCCGACCTGCGCCACATCGAGGCGCTGGGGGAGGTGGGAGGTTTCTCCGTCAACATCTACCGCCCGGTGGCGGCGGGCCGGCCCGGCGTGCGGCTCAAGCTCTACCAGCTCTCGCAACGGCCGACGTTGTCGGCCGTGCTCCCTCTCCTGCAGAACATGGGCCTGCAGGTCCTCGAGGAGCGACCGTACGAGGTGTCGCCTGCCGGGAGCGAGCCGGCGTGGATCTACGACTTCGGCCTGCGCTCGGCACAGCCGAGCGACCTCGAGTCCGACGCCGTGCGCGAGCGCTTCCAGGAAGCCTTCCTCGCCATCTGGCGAGGCGAGGTCGACAACGACAGCTTCAACCGCCTCGTGCTGTGCGCCGGTCTCGCCATCGCCGAGGTGACGGTGCTGCGCGCCTATGCGAAGTACCTGCGGCAGGCGGGCACGACCTTCAGCGCCGACTACATCGCCGCCTCGCTCGGCAACAACCCGCACCTCGCCGCCTCGCTCGTCGAGCTGTTCCGCACCCAGTTCGATCCCGACAGCCCGCTCGGACCGGCGGAGCGCCAGCTGGCGGCCAAACAGATCGTCGTCGACTTCGAGAGCGGTCTCGACAGCGTCCTCAACCTGAACGAGGACCGCGTGCTGCGCCGCATGCTGCGGACGGTGGAGGCCTCCGTGCGGACGAACTACTACCAGCGGACGCCGGCGGGCAGGGCGAAACCGTGCCTGTCCATCAAGCTCGACTCGAGACTCGTCCCCGACCTGCCCCTCCCGCGCCCCCTCTTCGAGACCTTCGTCTACTCGCCTCGCGTGGAAGGTGTCCACCTGCGTGCAGGCCGCGTGGCACGAGGCGGACTCCGCTGGTCCGACCGGCTGGAGGACTACCGGACCGAGGTCCTCGGCCTCATGAAGGCGCAGGCGGTCAAGAACTCTGTCATCGTGCCGGATGGGGCGAAGGGTGGCTTCGTCCTGAAGGCACCACCTACGGGCGATCTCGACGCCCTGCAAGCCGAAGGGGTCGCCTGCTACCAGATCTTCGTGCGCGGCCTCCTCGACGTTGCCGACAACCTCGTGGCCGGCGAGGTCGTGCCGCCCGCCCGTGTCGTCCGGCTCGATGCCGACGATCCCTACCTCGTCGTGGCCGCCGACAAGGGCACGGCGACGTTTTCCGACATCGCCAATGCCATCTCGGCCGAGTACGGCTTCTGGCTGGGCGACGCCTTCGCGTCGGGCGGCTCCGCCGGCTACGACCACAAGGCCATCGGCATCACGGCGCGGGGCGCTTGGGTGTCAGTCCGCCGCCACTTCCGCGAGCTCGGCATCGACGCCGACGCCGAGCCGCTCAGCGTCGTCGGCATCGGGGACATGTCGGGCGACGTCTTCGGCAACGGGATGCTGCTCTCCCGGCACCTGAGACTCGTGGCCGCCTTCGACCACCGGCACGTCTTCCTCGACCCGGACCCCGACCCGGAGGCGAGCTTCGTGGAGCGTGCCCGCCTCTTCGCCCTCCCCCGCTCGTCCTGGGCCGACTACGACTCGTCGCTCATCTCGAGAGGCGGCGGGGTGTACCCGAGGACCGCAAAGAGCGTGCCCATCAGTCGCGAAGCGCAGTCCGCCCTCGGTCTCGACGACGTCGTCGCCCTGCAACCCGACCAGCTCGTGAAGGCGATCCTGCGGGCCCCGGTCGACCTCCTCTGGAACGGCGGCATCGGGACGTACGTGAAGTCGACGGCGGAGACGAACTCCGACGCCGGCGACAAGGCCAACGACAACGTGCGTATCAGCGCCCCCGAGCTGCGCTGCCGCGTCGTGGGCGAGGGCGGCAACCTCGGCCTCACGCAGCCGGGCCGGATCGAGTTCGCTCTTGCCGGCGGCCGCATCTTCACCGATGCCATTGACAACTCCGCCGGTGTCGACACCTCCGACCACGAGGTCAACATCAAGATCCTCCTCGGGCGGGTCGTCGACGACGGCGCCATGACGATGCGCCAGCGCGACGAGCTCCTCGCCGAGATGACCGACGACGTCGCCGAGCACGTGCTGGAGGACAACGACGGCCAGACGCAGGCGCTCTACAACGCCGCCGCCCAGGCGCTCGGCATGATCGACGTGCACGCCCGTGCCCTCGCCGCCCTCGAGCGTTCCGGCCTCAACCGTGAGGTGGAGCACCTGCCGGGCGACGAGGAGCTGCGGGCGAGGGCGGCGTCCGGCCGAGGGCTCACGCTCCCCGAGCTCTCCATCGTCCTCGCCTACGTGAAGGCGGCCATCTACGACGAGCTCGTCGCTTCCGACTTGCCGGAGGACGAGTTCTGCGCCGCCGAGCTGGAGGCCTACTTCCCGAAAGCGCTCCGCGAACGGCATCTCGCCCAGCTGAACCAGCACCGCCTGCGCCGCGAGATCATCGCCACTCGGCTCACGAACAACATGGTCAACCGCAGCGGGACGACCTTCGTGTTCCGCCTGGCGGAGGAGACCGGGTGCCGCACGCCCGACATCACACGGGCGCACGCCGCCGCCTGGGGCATGTTTGCCATGCAGGAGCTGTGGACCGCGATCGACGGACTCGACCACCTCGTGCCGGCCGGCGTGCAGACCGAGCTGTTCCTCGAGGCGCGCAAGCTCGTCGAGCGGGCGTCCCGTTGGCTGCTCGTGCACCGGAGGCTCCCGATCGACGTGGACGCCACGGTGGCCGACTTCAGCGAGCCACTGACGCGGCTGGCCCAGCGCCTGCCGCAGGTGCTCGGGCAGGAGGCGGCGCCGGCGCTGACGGCGAGCGTCAGCCGTTACCTCGCCGCCGGCGTGCCGGAGGACATCGCCCGCCGCGTGGCCGGCCTGCCTGCCCTCTTCGCCGGCCTCGACCTGTCAGACATCTCCCGTTCCGTGGGACGCGACCTCGAAGAAACCGCCTCCGTCTACTTCGCCCTCGGCGAACCCCTCTACTTCGACGTGCTGCAGGCGCACATCCAGGCGCTGCCCCGGGACGATCGGTGGCAGGCGCTCGCCCGTGCCGCCGTCCGGGAGGACCTCTCGACGGCTCGGGCCTGGATCACGGCGGACGTGCTGCGGCTCGGATCGCCCGGCATGACGGGTCCCGAGCAGGTCGCCATGTGGCTTTCCCATCTCGGCGACGTGGCGGCGCGATGTCGGGCGGCCCTCGACGGCATCGTGGCGAGCGATCGCGCCGACCTGGCGGCGCTCTCCGTCGGGCTCCGTGAGATCCGTAACCTCGTGCAGTTGAGCCGACCGATGGGACAGCAGCCATGACGTCCGTCGACATCTCCCTCGGCGGCTGGTTCGCCGATCGGGCAGCCCTCACCCCGGAACGACGCTGCCTCACCTTCGAGGGCGAGACCGTCACCTACGAGGGCATGCTCGGCCGCATCCGGGCGACGGCGGCGGCTCTCGCCCACGGCGGCGTCCGCCACGGCGACCGCGTCGCCTACCTCGGGCTCAACCACCCGGCCTTCTTCGAGACGATGTTCGGCACCGCCTGGATCGGGGCGATCTTCGTGCCCCTCAACTTCCGGCTCAGCGCGCCCGAGCTGAGCTTCGTCGTGAACGACGCCGGCGTGCACACGATGGTGGCCGACGACCTCCACCGTCCTGTCGTGGACGCCATCCGGCACGAGCTGCCGTGCCGGCGCTACCTTTCCTCCGAGACGGGCGGCGAGGGCTGGACGGCGCTCGGCGATGCCAGGGAGGCGGCGCCTCAGGCATCCTCGTTGGCGGACAGCCCGAGGGAGGCGGTCGAGGCGGACGAGGTCGCCGTCATCATGTACACCTCGGGCACGACGGGACGCCCGAAGGGGGCGATGCTCACGCACGCCAACCTCTGGTGGAACAACGTCACCGCCCTCCTCCTCACCGACATGCTCGAGGGCGACGTCTCGCTCGTCGTCGCCCCCCTCTTCCACATCGGGGGGCTCAACGTCACGACCCTGCAGGCCTGGATGAAGGGTGCCGAGAACGTCCTCCATCGCCGCTTCGACCCGGGTGCCTTCCTCGACGACGTCGCCCGCTACGGCGTCACCATCGCCTTCGCCGTGCCCGCCATGCTGCTGTTCGTCAGTCAGCATCCCGACTTCGCCGGCGCCGACCTCACGACGGTGCGCAGCATCGTCTGCGGCGGGGCACCCGTGCCGGAAGCCCTCATCAAGCTGTACGTCGGGCGGGGCATCCAGATCAACCAGGGCTACGGGCTCACCGAGACCTCACCGTGCGTCACGTTCCTCACGCCCGAGCATGCCCTCGCCAAGATCGGCTCGGCCGGCCGGGCGCCCATGTTCGTGGACGTGCGCCTCGAGGACGCCGACGGCGCCGCCGTCGCGGGCAGCGGCGTGCAGGGGGAGATCTGCGTTCGGGGGCCGAACGTCATGAAGGGTTACTGGAACCGGCCGGGTGCCACGGCCGAGAGCATCGACGCCGAAGGCTGGTTCCACACCGGCGACATCGGCTACCTCGACCCGGAGGGCTTCCTCTTCGTCACGGACCGCATCAAGGACATGGTCATCACCGGCGGTGAGAACGTGTACCCGGCCGAGGTGGAGGGCGTCCTGTACGCCCATCCGGCCGTCGCCGAGGTCGCCGTCGTCGGCCTGCCCGACGAGCGCTACGGCGAGGCCGTGACGGCCGTCGTCGTGCTCCGCCCCGAGGCATCGCTCACCCTCGAGGAGCTGCGCGACTTCGCCACGACGAGCCTGGCCCGATACAAGCTGCCGACACGGCTCGAGATCGTCGAGCAGCTGCCCCGCAACCCGGCCGGCAAGGTCCTCAAGTTCGAGCTCCGGGAGGGCTTGGGCTGACGGCGCCGCCACCGTGGCGCCTCCGAGGGCCTCGCGGTGTCGCATCACGACGGCTCCGAGGACGGCGAAGCGGGCGAGGGCGACGCCGGCTTCAGCAGCGACGGCCGCCACCGCCTCGGCCGCCCAGCCACCTCCGAGCGTGCCGGCCGCCATGACGGCGAGCGTCGTGGCGGCCACGGTCGCCGCCACGCTGCCTGCGGCGACAAGGGTGAGCTCGGCGTCGTGTCGGTGGTGGGGCCGCCTGTGGCGCCGTCGTGACGCCTGAACGAAGGCCGCTCCGGCCACGATCGAGACGGCGAGGAGGTTGGCCGGCACGGCGCCGGCGATCGGTCGGAGACCGAGGAAGAGGAGCATCCAGGCGAGGGCCGAAGCCACACCGAGGCGCCCGACCGCGTCGGCATCAGCCCGCAGCTGGGGCAGTTCGCCGTGGCGGGTATCACCGGCTCGGGCCGTCAGGTCGTCGCCGGACCGCCCCGGCGCCCGGGCCAGTCGCCAGAGCCCCTTCAGGTCGGCGACGGCCGTCGCCACGACGTCGACGCGGGAGTCCGGGTCGTCGACCCAGTCGACTGGCACCTCGTGGATGCGAAGGCCGCTGCGTTCCGCCACCACGAGCAGCTCGGTGTCGAAGAACCAGCCGGTGTCGGCGACGAGCGGCAGGAGGGCGGGCACGAGCTGGCGACGCACTGCCTTGAAGCCGCACTGGGCATCGGTGAACCGGCTGTGCATCGAGAGCCGGACGAGACGGTTGTAGGTGCGCGAGATGAGCTCGCGTCTCGGGCCGCGCACGACGCCGGCGCCCAGACCGAGCCGCGTGCCGATGGCGACGTCGCTGTGCCCGGACAGCAACGGGGCCACGAGGGGGAGGAGGGCTTCGAGGGCGGTCGAGAGGTCGACGTCCATGTAGGCGACGACGGTGGCCCCGCTGGCTGACCAGGCGCGCTTGAGGGCGCCGCCGCGTCCCTTCTCTCCGAGATGGAGCACCTGCACGTCGTGCAGCTCGGCCGCCAGCCGCTCGGCGATCCGCAGGGTGCCGTCCGTGCTGGCGTTGTCGGCGATGGTCACGACGGCCGGGAAGGGGAAGCGGTCCGTGAGGTAGCCGTGGAGGCGCCGGACGCTGTCCTCGAGGGAGCACTCCTCGTTGAAGACCGGCACGACCACGTCGAGCACGGGCACTGTCATGGCGACAGCGTGGCGGCCGTTGCTTCGAGTTGACTGGGACGTCCCGAGGAAACGCCGCCGATCCGGGCTCAGCCCCCCTGCGACCGGCCGGCTTCCTCCTCGGCAGCGACTTCGACGGCCGGCAGGCGCAGCGTGAAGACTGCGCCACCCCCCTCGGCGTTGCGTGCCTCGGCGCCGCCTCCGTGCTCGCCGGCGATGGCCGCCGTGATGGAAAGGCCGAGACCGGCCCCGGTCCCGGCGCGGGCGCTGTCCGCCTGCCAGAAGCGGTCGAAGACGTGGGCGAGCCCCTCGGCGTCGAGTCCGGGCCCGTGGTCGCGCACCGACACGATGGCGGTGCCGTCCTGCCGGCTCGCCGCCACCTCGATGGGGGTCCCCGGGGGCGTGTGGCGGATTGCGTTTGTCACGAGGTTGGCGATGGCCTGCCGGAGGTGGTTGACGTCGCCGCTCACCTCGACCGGCGCGGGGGCGTCGAGGGTGACGGGCCGGTCGGGCGCCATGGCGACGGCGTCGCTGCAGGCGTCGGCCGCCAGCACGGCGAGGTCGATGGGGTCCCGCTGCGGCTCCGGGGCAAGATCCAGGCGGGCGAGGAGGAGCAGATCCTCCACCAGCGTCTTCATTCGTGCGGCCTCGTCCTCGATGCGACGGACGATGGTTGCCTGGTCGATGTGCTCGCTGTCGACGCCGAGTCGGAACAGCTCGGCGAAGCCCTGGATCGACGTGAGCGGGGTGCGCAGCTCGTGCGAGGCGTCGGCCAGGAAGCGACGGAGCCGCTCTTCGGTAGCCTGGCGTTCGGCGAAGGCGGCCTCGATGTCGGACAGCATCGTATCGAGGGCGGCGCCGAGCTGGAGGACCTCGGTCGGCCCGCCTTCCGGGGCGACCCGCCGGGAGAGGTCGCCGGCGGCGATGGATCTGGCGGTCGTGGCCATGTCCTCGAGAGGACGCAGCCCGCGGCGCAGGACGACCAGGGAGGCGGCCGAGAGCACAGCGAGCAGCCCGATGGCGACGGCCACTTCGGTGAGCAGGAGACGGTGGAGAGCTGCGGTGACACCGGTCGTCGGGACGGCCACGACGACGATGTCCCCGGCGACACCTTGGGCGGGGGAGAGGAGCACCCGCCAACTGCCCCCGCCGGTCGTCGACGCCGTCGTGAGGATTCGGCCGCTCGCCGGGACGGCTGCGAGCGGCGCCGTCAGGCGCGGGCGGGCGGATGTGGCACCTGCGTAGGCGATGCTCGTTCGCACGGTGCCCGACGCCGTGAGGAGCTCCGCGAAGGCGCCCGGTGGGAGGGCGGCGGAGGGAGCCGGACCCCCGGGCTCCGGTTGGTCGCTGCCGTCGTTCATGTCGGAGTGGCCCGGACTGCTGGCGTCCCCGCCTCCGGGCTCGAGGGCGGGCGGCGAGGGGTGGATGCCCGCCTGGTCGTACAGCTCGTCGGTGGCGTAGGGGAGCGTCGTCTTCAGCTGGTCGTCGAGCCGCTGGTACTGCGAGGGGGCATACAGCGAGTAGGTGGCGACGCCGAAGATCCCGAGCCCCAGCACGAGCAGGGCGACGAGGCCGAGGACCAGCCGGAGTCGCAGGCTCATGAGCCGATGATGCCCTCCGGCGCTCGGAGGGCACGGGGTGGAGGCTTGGAAATGGCTGGGACGTACATGAGGGCCGGTGAGCTCACGGCTCGTCGACCCGGTGCCCGGCGGGGAGGCGGAGGCTGTAGCCGACGCCGCGGATCGTCTGGATGAGGGGCGGGTCGACGGCGTCGACCTTCTGCCGCAGGTAGCTGATGTAGGTCTCGAGAACGCTGGCGTTGGCCGTGAAGGTGTAGTCCCAGACACGGGCGAGGATCTGCTCGCGCGTGAGCACGCGGCGGGAATTGGCGAGCAGGTAGTGGAGGAGCCGGTACTCCGTCGGTGTCAGCTCGATGAGGCTGTCGCCCCGCCAGACCTCTCTCGTGTCCTCGTCGAGCTCGAGATCGGCGTAGCTCAGGCGCGTGGTGCCGTTCGCCGGGCCTCCCGAGCGCCGCAAGACCGCCCGCACCCGCTCGACGAGCTCCTCGATGCTGAACGGCTTCGTGACGTAGTCGTCGACCCCGAGCTTCAGCCCCCGCACCTTGTCGGCCGTGGTGTCCCTGGCCGTGAGGAAGATGATGGGGACGCGAGTGCCGGCCCCTTCGGTCTCCCGCAGGCGGCGGGCCACTTCGAAGCCGTCGAGATCGGGCAGCATGACGTCGAGCACGACGAGGTCCGGTCGCCGGCTCTCGATCTCGGCGAGCGCTTGCCGACCCGTCCCGAGGCGGACGACCTCGAAGCCGTTGATCGAGAGACCGAGGGCGATGAGCTCGGTGATGTGCTCCTCGTCGTCGACGGCGAGGACGAGGGGTTTCTCGGCTTCTGCCATGTGGTGGGCTCGAACCTCCGCCCGGGAGGACTTGTGGCGTCGGGGCGGAACTTACCAACTGGGCCGGGGACGGCGGGGTCGTGGAATAAACGTAGAGAGATGTTTCTTTATACTGGGAAGAGCGAGACCCGTTCCGGATCGGAGGAGGTGGGCGATGACGGTGGCACTGATCACGGGAGCCTCGAGGGGGCTCGGCCGATCCCTGGCCGACGTGCTGGCGGTGCGGGGGTGGTCCCTCGTGCTCGACGGTCGGGACGCCGAGGCGCTCGCAGCGGCGGTGTCCGACCTCCGAGGGCGGGCTCCCGACCCGGCCCGCATCCGGGCGGTGGCGGGCGACGTGCGGAGCCCCCAGCACCGGCGTGCCCTCCTCGCCGAGGTCGGTGATCTCGGCGGGCTCGACCTCCTCGTCAACAACGCCAGCACGCTGGGCGCCCCGCTCGAGACGCTCGAGGGCGCCGTGCCGGACGTCGTGAGGGAGGTCTACGACGTGAACGTGCTGGCTCCGTTGGCGCTCGTGCAGGAGCTGCTGCCCGCCCTGCGCGGCTCGTCCCGGCCGACCGTCGTGAACGTGACGTCGGACGCCGCCGTGGAGCATTACGAGACGTGGGGTGCCTACGGTTCCTCGAAGGCGGCGCTCGACCACCTGACGGCGACGCTGGCCGCCGAGGAGCCTGCCGTTCGCTTCCTCGCCGTGGACCCCGGGGACATGAACACGAGCATGCACCAGGAGGCCTTTCCCGGGGAGGACATCTCCGACCGGCCGCATCCCTCCGTGGTGGCGCCGGTCATCGTGGCGCTCGTGGACGGAGCGCTCCCGAGCGGCCGCTACCGCGCCTCGGAGCTGGCCGCCACCGCGGCGGGTGGGAAGCCATGACGTCCGTGGCGACGAATCCGTACCTGCCAGGCGGTGAAGCGGTCCCGGTGGCGATGGCCGCCGGGCTCTCCGGCACGCTCGGCTTCGAGCTGCCCCCCGAGCTGGAGGCGGCGGAGCCGCCGGAAGCCCGCGGACTGACGAGGGACGCCGTGCGCATGCTCGTCGCCTGGCGATCCTCCGGTGTCCTCAGCCACGCCACGTTCTTCGACCTGCCCAGCTACCTCGAGGAGGGCGACCTCGTGGTCGTGAACACCTCCGGCACGCTCGCCGCCGAGGTGCCCGGGATCGCCGGCGACGGCCGGCGGGTCAACGTGCACCTGTCGACGCAGCTGCCGGCCGGGCTGTGGACCGTGGAGCTGCGCGAGGGTGGTCGTCCCGTCTTCGACGCCTCCCCGGGATGCGTCGAGCTGCCTGCCGGCGGCTCCATCCACCTCCTGGCTCCGTACGTGGGCCACCGGCGGGGCGTTCGGCTCTGGGTGGCGCAGGTGAGCGTCCCCGGCGCTCTCTTCGCCTACCTGTCGGTGCACGGGAGCCCCATCCGCTACGGGTACGTGCGGGGGGAATGGCCCATCTCCGCCTACCAGAACGTCTATGTGACCGAGCCCGGTTCGGCCGAGATGCCGAGTGCCGGGAGGCCGTTCAGCCCGGAGGTCATCACCCGCCTCGTGGCCCGCGGCGTCGGCGTCAGCCCGATCCTCCTGCATACCGGCGTCGCCTCCCTCGAAGCCGGCGAGCCCCCCTACGCCGAGTACTTCCGGGTGCCGGCGGCGACGGCCGAGCGCGTCAACGCCGCCCGCCGCCATCACGGGCGTGTCATCGCCGTCGGGACCACCGTGGTGCGAGCGCTCGAGTCGGTCGTCGACTCCTCGGGTTCCGTGCATGCCGGCTCCGGATGGACCGAGGTCATCGTGACGCCCGAGCGCCCCGTCGGCGCCGTCGACGGCTTGCTCACGGGGTGGCACGAGCCCGAAGCGTCCCACCTCGCCATGCTCGAAGCCATCGCCGGGCGGGAGATCCTCGAGCGCTCCTATACGGTTGCCCTCGAGGAGGGCTACCTGTGGCACGAGTTCGGCGACGTTCATCTGATACTGCCGTGACGGCGAGCGGGGTCGCTGCCGACGAGACGACGCCGGAAGGCTCGGCCATCGAAGCGCCGCTGGCGTCCATGGCCTCCACGCGCCGCGCCGTCCTCGTCGCCCTGAAGCGGCACGGCACCATGCGGGCCGGCGAGCTCGCCTCCGAGCTCGGGATCACCGTCGCCGCCGTGCGCCAGCAGCTCGGCCGGCTGGAGGAGGACGGTCTCGTCAGCTACAGCTCCGACCCGCACGGGCGCGGCCGCCCCGCCCATCGCTACGAGCTCACGACCTCCGCCGAAGCGCTCTTTCCCAAACGGTACGGCGACCTCACGACCGAGCTCCTCGGCTACCTGGGAGGGCCGCAGAGCGCGGAGGTCTCGCGGCTGTTCGAGCGGCGCCGCCGCCGGCGCCTGCACGACGCCGAGGCCAGGCTTGCCGGCCGGAGCCTCGACGAGCAGGTGAAGGAGCTCGCCCGCATCCTCGACGAGGACGGGTACCTCGCCGATGTGGAGCGCCTCCCGAACGGCGGCTGGCGGATCACCGAGCACAACTGCGCCATCTTGTCGGTGGCGACGGGGTACCGGCAGGCGTGCACGAGCGAGCTCGCCTTCATCCGGGAGGCGCTCCCGTCCGGTCACGTGGAGCGCGTCGCCCATCTCCTCGACGGTGCGCACGTCTGCAGCTACGAGGTGCGGCCGAAGTGACGCCCTTCACGACGCGTCCGGAGCTCGTCGGGCGATTCGGCATGGCGGCGGCGTCGCACTGGCTGGCGGCCCAGACGGCCATGTCGATGCTCGAGCGGGGTGGCAACGCCTTCGATGCCGCCGTCGCCGGCGGGTTCGTCCTCGAGGTCGTGGAGCCGCACCAGAACGGGCTCGGCGGGGAGGCGCCCATGATCCTCTACTCGGCCTCCGAGGACGCCGTCCACGTCGTGGACGGGCAGGGCCCGGCTCCCGCCGCCGCCGTCCCGGGGCGCTTCCGTGAGCTCGACCTCGACCTCGTCCCCGGCGTCGGCTTGCTCGCCGCCTGCGTGCCGGCAGCCTTCGGGGCGTGGATGCTCCTCCTCGACCGCTTCGGGACGATGTCGCTCGCCGACGTCCTCGAACCCGCCATCGGTTACGCCTCGGAAGGGTTCCCGGTGCACCCGACGCTGGAGGCGACCGTGGCGGCCGTCGAGGACGACATGCGGAGCGAGTGGCCGTCGTCGGCCGAGATCTGGCTGCATGAAGGCGTGCCCCGCGCCGGCAACCGCCTCCGCAACGAGCGGCTGGCCGCCACGTTCCGGCGCCTCCTCGCCGAGGCGGAGGCGGCCGGCCCCGACCGGAGCGCCCAGATCGAGGCAGCCCGCGCCGCCTTCTACGAGGGCTTCGTCGCCGACGAGATCGACAGGTTCTCCGCCGGCGCCGGGCTCCTCAGCGGGGACGACCTCGCCGGCTGGCGGTGCTCGCTCGAGCTGCCCGCCCGTCTCGCCTTCGGCGACTTCGAGGTCCTGAAGACGGGACCCTTCGGCCAGGGGCCTGTCTTCCTCCAGCAGCTCGCCCTCCTCGAGGGCTTCGATCTCCGGGAGATGGGGGCCGGCAGCCCCGATCTCGTGCACGTCGTGACGGAGTGCTCGAAGCTCGCCTTCGCCGATCGGGAGGCGTACTACGGCGATCCCCGTGTCGTCGACGTTCCTCTCGCGGAGCTCCTCTCGCCGACCTATGCGGCGGCACGCCGGGTCCTCGTGGGCGACACGGCGAGCGTCGAGTTGCGACCAGGCTCACCCGGTGGCCGGCAACCCCGGCTGCCCGCTCATCTGGCATCGGACCTCTCGGCACCGGCCGACGCCCGGCTCGGGCCACCCCCGGGCTCGAGGGGCGAGATGAGAGGCGACACCTGTCACCTCGACGCCGCCGATCGCTTCGGCAACCTCGTCTCGGCGACGCCGAGCGGTGGCTGGCTGCAAAGCTCGCCGGCGGTGCCGGGGTTGGGGTTCTGCCTCGGCACGCGGGCGCAGATGTTCTGGCTGGAGGAGGGCCTGGCGGCCAGCCTCGCCCCCGGCAAGCGGCCCCGCACGACGCTCAGCCCGGGGATGGCCTTTCGCGACGGGCGGCCCTATCTCGCATTCGGCACGCCCGGTGGGGACCAGCAGGACCAGTGGACGCTGCTCGCCTTCCTCAACCACGCCGTCTACGGGATGAACCTGCAGGCCGCCATCGACACCGCCACCTGGCACTCCAACCACGTTCCTTCCTCCTTCTTCCCGCGTGACGCCCACCCGAACCAGCTCGTAGCCGAGGTGGCGCTCGGCGCCCCCTGCCTCGCCGAGCTCCGGCGCCGCGGACACGAGGTCGTGGAGGCGCCGTTCGCCCTCGGGCGCATGACGGCGGTCGCCAGGTCCCCCAACGGGTTCCTGCACGCCGCCGCCGATCCCCGAGGCATGCAGGCCTACGCCGTCGGTCGCTGAGCCCGGCCGCGCCACCCGCAGAAGAGGGCGCAACCGGAAGGAAGGTGGCGACGCCGCCACGTTCATCGGCAAGGATGGGCCGGTGACCGAGACGAGCTTTCCCCGCCAGTACGCCCGCACTCGGCGGTTCAGCCTCGGCGTGCCGCACGCCTTCGTGATCTCCCCGGACGGGGCACGCGTGCTCTTCCTCCGCTCCCGCAGTGGGGTGGACGCAGAGACCTGCCTGTACGAGCTCGATGTGGCGAGCGGCGTCGAGCGGCTCCTCGCCGACCCGGGGACCCTTGGCGATGCCGAGTCGGGATCGCTGCCGGCCGAGGAGCGCGCCCGCCGCGAGCGCGCCCGCGAGTCGTCCGCCGGCATCGTGCGTTTCCATTGCGACACATCCCGCCGCCGAGTCGTGTTCGACCTGGGGGGCCGCCTGTTCCTCGCCGACGTCGCCACCGGTCAGATCGTCGAGCTCCCGGTGGAACGCCCGGCCATCGAGGGACGGCTCTCACCGCCCGGCGACGCCGTCGCCTACGTCTCCGGTGGCGCCCTCCGCATCGTAGACGTGCCCCTCGGTACGGGCGACCGGTGCCTGGCGGCGCCGGAGGGCGAGACGACGGGTGTCACCTACGGCCTCGCCGAGTTCGTCGCCGCCGAGGAGATGGGCCGTGGCGAAGGCTACTGGTGGGCACCGGACGGGCGCCGGCTGCTCGTCGCCCGCGTCGACACGGACCGGGTGGAACGGCGCCACATCGCCGATCCCGCCACGCCGACGACGCCACCGGTGGCGGTCGCCTACCCGGCGGCGGGCACCTGTAACGCCGAGGTGAGGCTCTTCGTCGTCGACCGGGAGGATGGTGGCAGCCGGGAGGTGCGCTGGGACCGGGCGGCCTTCGAGTACGTCACGCGCGGCGACTGGAGCGAGCACGGGCTCCTCGTCGTCGTGCAGAGCCGGGACCAACGCCGGGTGCAGGTGCTGGCGGTCGATCGGGCGACCGGCGACTCGACCGTGTTGCGGGAGGACGGCGACGACGTGTGGCTGGACGTCGTGGACGGCGTGCCGGCGCATCTCCGGGACGGAACCCTGATCTGGACAGCGGATGTGGGCGAGGCGCGTCGCCTCCTCGCCGGAGACGAGGCGGTGACGCCGGAGAGCTTCCAAGTCCACCAGGTCCTCGCCGTCGACGGCGACACGGTGCTCGTCGCCGGCTCCAGCGAGCCGACCGAGATCGGGGTCTGGACATGGTCGCCGACCGCAGGCCTCGCCCGCTGCTCCGGCGACGTCGGCCCCGGCGTCGCCTCGGCCGCTCTCGGGGGCGGGACGACCGTCCTTGCCAAGCGATGCCTCGAGCGCTCGGGCGTCGACGTGACCGTGCACCGGGACGGCCGGGAGGTAGGACGGGTCGCTTCCCTCGCCGAGGTTCCCGTCCTCTCGCCCCGGCCCCTTCTGCGGAGCCTCGGGGAGCGGGCCATCCGCTCGGCCGTGCTGTTCCCGTGTGGCCACGAGCCGGGCTCCGGCCCGCTGCCGGTTCTGCTCGACCCCTACGGCGGACCGCACGCCCAGATGGTGCTGGCCGCTTCGAGCGCCTTCCTCACCTCGCAGTGGTTCGCCGACCTCGGCTTCGCCGTGCTCGTGGCTGACGGGCGCGGGACCCCGGGACGGGGACCGAGCTGGGATCGGGCCGTCGCCGGCGACCTCGCTTCCCCGGCGCTGGAGGACCAGGTGAGCGCCTTGCAGGCGGCGGCCGAAGAGTTCCCCGATCTCGACCTTGGGCGCGTCGCCATCCGGGGCTGGTCCTTCGGGGGCTTCCTCGCCGCCCTCGCCGTCCTGCGGCGGCCGGACGTCTTCCACGCCGCCGTTGCCGGCGCCCCGGTGACCGAGTGGCGGCTGTACGACACGCACTACACGGAGCGCTACCTGGGCGACCCCACGACGTCTCCCGAGGTGTACGACCGCTCTTCGCTCCTCTGCGACGCTGCCCGCCTGCAGCGGCCGCTCATGATCATCCACGGCCTGGCCGACGACAACGTGGCCGTGGCCAACACCTTGCAGCTGTCGTCCGCCCTGCTCGCTGCCGGCCGTCCGCACACGGTGCTGCCCCTCTCGGGCGTCACGCACATGACGCCGCAGGAGATCGTGGCGGAGAACCTCCTCCTCCTGCAGGCCGAGTTCCTGCAGCGGGCCCTCGCCGACCGGACGGGCGCCGCGCGATGAACGCCACGACGGACTCCCGCCGGAACACCTTCGCACGCGCCCTCTTCTCCGGCCTGCCCGGCCGCTACGACCGCCTCGCCGAGCTGCTCTCCATGGGGCAGAACGGGCGGTGGCGCCGGGAGATGGTCGGTCACGTCGTGGAGCCGGCGCCCCGCCGCGTGCTCGACGTCGCCTCCGGCACGGCCGGGGTCGCCCTTCAGCTCGCCCGCCGCTCGAGCGCCCGCGTGATCGGCATCGACCTCTCGAACGACATGCTCCGGCAGGGTGCTGCCAACATCGCCGCCGCGGGCGAGGACGGGCGCATCCAACTCGTCCTCGGGCGCGGCGAACAGCTGCCCTTCCCGGACGCCTCCTTCGACGCCCTCAGCTTCACCTACCTGTTGCGCTACGTCCCCGATCCGGGGGCCACGCTCGCCGAGCTCGCCCGCGTCGTGAAGCCTGGCGGCGTCATGGCGAGCCTCGAGTTCCTCGTTCCTCCCAACCCGTTCTGGCACGCTCTGTGGATCGGCTACACCCGCCTGGTGCTCCCTGTGGCCGGCCGCCTGACGGGTGGGGAGGACTGGTGGCGAGTCGGCCGCTTCCTCGGCCCGAACATCTCGCAGCACTACCGGGCGTACCCCGTCGACTGGACGGTGCGGGCCTGGCAGTCCGCCGGCATGACGGACGTCGGGCTCCGGGTCATGAGCCTCGGAGGAGGGCTCGTCATGTGGGGGCGTCGTTCCGCGTGACGACGGAGCGGCAGCGCGGGGAGCTGCGACCGGCCTACTACGCCTCCGAGCGGAGTGGGGGCTGGCGTGACTGGTGGACGCTCCTGCACCCGCCCTACACCGCCTGGCACCTCGCCTACGTCGTCGTGGGTGCCTCCTTGGCGGCCCGCCCGCAGTTGAGCCGGCTGCTCGCCACCCTCCTCGCCTTCTTCCTCGCCGTCGGCATCGCCGCCCACGGGCTCGACGAGCTGCACGGGCGACCCCTGCGGACCCGCATCCCTTCCGGCGTGCTCGTCGCCGTGTCCGTCCTCGCTCTCGGCGGGGCCGTCGGCCTCGGCGTCGTCGGCGTCGCCCGCGTCGGCTGGCCGCTCGTGCCCTTCATCGTCGTCGGGCCCGTCCTCGTCGCCGCCTACAACGCCGAGTGGTTCGGCGGCATCGTGCACAACGACGCCGGCTTCGCCTTTGCCTGGGGGAGCTTCCCCGTCCTCACGGCGTACGTCGCCGAGACGAGCCGGATGTCGTGGGCGGCCGTGCTGGCGTCGGCGGCGGCCTTCGGCCTCTCGGCGGCGCAACGGGCGCTGAGCACTCCGGCCCGCTTCATCCGGCGGCGTGTGGTCGACGTGCACGGGGAGATACTCCTCCCGGACGGTTCCGTCGAGCCGGTGGACCGCACGACCCTCATCCAGCCGGCAGAACGGGCGCTGCAGATGATGTCATGGTCGGTCGTGCTGCTGGCAGCCGCCCTGGCAGTGTCCCGCTTCGGCTGAGCGCCCGCCGGCGTATCGTCGGCCGCTCCGGAGATGGGGCACGCTGGAGCTCGTGGACACCGGTCTCGAGCAATGGATCGCCGCCGCCCTCGAGCACGAGCGGCGCTGGGAAAGCGGATTCGGGCCCTTCGAACCGGCGCCCGAGCTCGCCGTCGACGGGACCGCCGCCGCGGCGGCCTTCGGCGAGCTGCTGGAACGGCTCGAGGACAACTACCCGTACTTCCATCCGCGCTATGCCGGCCAGATGCTGAAACCGCCCCACCCCCTGGCCATCGCCGGCTACCTGGCAGCCATGCTCGTGAACCCGAACAACCACGCCCTCGACGGCGGTCCCGCCACGGCGCGCATGGAGCTCGAGGCCGTCGAGTCGCTCGCCCGCATGGTGGGCTTCGAGCGTCACCTCGGCCACCTCACCTCGAGCGGGACGATGGCGAACTTGGAGGCGCTCTTCGTGGCTCGCGAGCGCCACCCCGACCTCGGCGTCGCCTTCAGCGCCGAGGCGCACTACACCCACGGACGCATGTGCCACCTCCTCGGTGTGCGCCCCCACGTGGTCGGCACCGACGGCGCCGGCCGCATCGACCTCGACGAGGTCGAGGAGCTCGCCCGCGGCGGGCTCGTCGGCACCGTCGTCCTCACTCTCGGGACGACGGGCCTCGGTGCCGTCGACCGCGTAGACGAGGCGCTGCGGTTGAAGGAGCGCTACGGGTTGAGGCTGCACGTGGATGGCGCCTATGGCGGCTTCTTCACGATCCTGGCGCACGAGTCGGCGGGTGCCCTTCCGCCCGGGCTGGATCCCGCCCCCTTTCGGGCGGTGGCCTCCTGCGACTCCTTCGTCGTGGACCCGCACAAGCATGGGCTGCAGCCGTACGGGTGCGGGGCCGTGCTCTTCGCCGACCCCGACGTCGCCCGGCACTATGCCCACGAGTCGCCGTACACCTACTTCACCGGCGGGGGAGCCCGCCATCTCGGGGAGACGAGGCTCGAGTGCTCGCGGGCCGGAGCGGCCGCCGCCGCCTTCTGGCTGACGCTCCGGCTCTTTCCGCTCGGGGACGAAGGCCTCGGTGGCGTGCTGCGGACGACGTTGGCCGCCTCGCGGGCCCTGACCTCCCGACTCGAGGCCTCTGAGCTCCTCGTGCCCTACCAACCCCCGGAGCTCGACATCGTGACGTTCCTCTCCCGCCGGTCCTCCACCCCTGAGGCCGTCGATGCCTTCTCCGCCGCGATGTTCGAGGCCTGCATCGCCCGGGACGACCCCGTGTTCCTCAGCGTCCTGCGAGTGGGCGCCGGCGAGCTCGCCCGTCGGCACCCTGGCGGGGACGCCGTCGAGGTGGGGGAGTCGCCGCCCGAGACCTCTCGAGGGGTGCGCATCCTGCGCTCGGTGCTCATGAAGCCGGAGGCCGCCGCCTTCACCTCCGATCTCGTCGACGTCCTCGAGGAGGTGGCGGGCGCGCTCTGAGCAACCTCCCTAAGATCCCGGCATGCGGGTCGTCGCCACACCAGAGGCAACGGCGTTCATCGCCGCCAACGGGGGAGTCGCCTACGTGCACTCGCTACGGCGCCGATGCTGTGGCGGGGGACTGACAGTACTCGTCGCCTCGACGGCGGTGCCGCCGGACGCCGCCTCCTACGAGCCCGTCGGGGGCGAGGAGGTCGAGGTGCGGTACCGACTCGGCCCGACCGGGACGTCTCCAGCCGGTTCCTCGCCGGCGGAGCTGCTCCTCGAGCTGCGGGGGCGGCGCCGGCCCCGCCTCTGCGCCTACTGGGACGGCTGTGCGTTCCGGGCCTGAGGTCGGGCCTTCCGGGCCTGAGGTCGGGCCTTCCGGGCCTGAGGTCGGGCCTTCCGGGTTCTTCTGGCGGGAGGGCGGATACCCGGGGAGCCTGAGAACCCGCTCAGAATCTGGAGAATCCCCTTGACGCACGGCCCCGGCGGGTGGACGATGGAAGTGCGGGACGCGGTCCCGTGATGAGAAGGTAAGCGGAAGGAGTCAACGTGGGAACGTTGGACAGCTCCGAGGAGGCCGATCCGCCGGGCTGAGAGGACGCCCGGGCGGAATGCCCGGGTGCCGCCGAGTTACCGGTGCCTGACTGCCACGATGCTCAGAGCGACGTTCGGAAGCTCCGAACCGCTCAACCCCAGCGGAGTATGACCGCGACGCATGGGTTGTCGGCACGCCGGGAACGACCGGCGCACGGTGCCCTCAGGGGCCATCGCGTCGTCATGGAAAGCACGGTTGGAGGAATCCATACCGGATCATCGTCGTGGGCACCGGACCGGCCGTATGGCCGGTCCGTCCCGCGTCCGGGCCCGCCTGTCCCCGCTCGCATGTCAGCGGATCCGGCGGATGGGTAGGCTCGTCGCCGTGCCGTTCAAGGGGTGGCCCGCCGAGGCCTTCGACTTCTACGACGGCCTCGAAGCCGACAACTCGAAGGCCTACTGGCAGGCGAACAAGGACGTCTACGAGCGCGACGTCCACGGACCCATGACGGCCCTTCTCGCCGATCTGGCCGCCGAGTTCGGCGAGGGGAAGATCTTCCGGCCGTACCGGGACGTTCGCTTCAGCCGGGACAAGTCCCCCTACAAGACCGCCATAGGCGCCACGCTCGCCGGTGGCGGCTACGTGCAGCTGTCCGCCAACGGCCTCGGTGCCGGCTGCGGGATGTACATGATGGAGCCGGACCAGCTCGAGCGCTACCGGGCCGCCGTCTCCGACGATCGTTCCGGCGCATCGCTGCTGGGACTCATCGCCGTCCTCGACGGGCAGCACATCGAGGTGAGCGGCCACGATGTCCTGAAGACGGCACCGCGGGGCTATCCGAAGGACCACCCGAGGATCGAGCTCCTCTGCTACAAGGGCCTCGTCGCCTGGAAGCAGTGGTCCCCCGGGCCGCTCCTCGGGACGGCGAAGGTGCGTGGCGGCGTGGCGCAGTTCTTCCGCGCCTGCGAGCCGCTCACGAGCTGGCTGGACGACCACGTCGGTCCCTCGACGGCGGAGGCGGGCCGGCGGCGCTGAGCCGGCGCCGGCACGAGGAGGGGTCAGGGCGCGCTCGTCGTCCGGCGGCCGGCCACCACCCAGTCGGCGAGGAGGCGGGAGGCGGCGGTGGCCACCTCGTCGATCGCGCGGTCGAAGGCGTCCTGGTTGGCACGCGACGGGGTCTTCGCCTTCGTGCCGGAGATCTTCCTCACGAATTGCCGGGCGGCGGCCTCCACCTCGGCGCTCGACGGATCCGGTAGGTCACGGAGGCTGACGATGCTTCGGCACATGGCGCGATCGTAGGTGCCGCGGACCTGGCGACCGGCGCCGGCGACGGAGCCGAGATCCCGTCAGCGCCCCGCCGAAAATGCCACCAACGCCTGAACCAGGAGTTAGTGTCGACGTTAGTGGTGAACACGTCCGCGCCCGTAGAGCCCTGGTCCGAGGAGCGAGCCCGCCAGCTCGCACGCCGTCACGCCGACCTGCGCGGACCCCTTCTCCCGGTGCTGCACGAGCTGCAGGCAGCCTTCGGCTGTGTGGACCAGCAGTCCATCTCGGTCGTCGCCGACGTCCTCAACCTGTCCGAGGCGGAGGTGTACGGCGTGCTGACGTTCTACGCCGATTTCCGCACCGAGCCGGGTGGCTCCACCTTCGTGAAGATTTGCCGGGCCGAGGCCTGCCAGGCGATGGGTGCGGAGTCTCTCGCCGCCCATGCCGCCGACCGGCTCGGCGTCCCCATGGGGGGCACCACGGCCGACGGCACGGTGACCCTCGAGCAGGTCTTCTGCCTCGGCAACTGCGCCCTCTCGCCGTCGGTCATGGTGGGCGAGGAGGTCTTCGGCAGGGTGGACGCAGATCGCTTCGACGAGCTCATGGACGCCCAGAGCCGATGACGACGTTCTACGTCTCACGAGACACGTCGGCGCGCTCGGTGGGGGCGGACGCCGTGGCAGAGATCCTTGCCGGCGCCGGCGACGACGTCCAGCTCGTACGACCCGGGTCGAGGGGCCTGCTCTGGCTGGAGCCCGTCGTCGAAGCGGACACCCCGGCGGGCAGGATCGCCTTCGGGCCGGTCGCCCCGGCCGAGGTCGGCGACGTCGTAGCGGCCGTCCTGGCGGGGACGCCGGACACGGGACCCCATTACCTCGGGCGCACGGAGGACATCCCGTACCTCGCCCGGCAGGACCGGGTGACCTTCGCCCGCGTCGGGGTCATCGACCCGCTCTCCGCCGAGGAGTACGAGGCGCACGGGGGCCTGGAGGGGCTCCGCCGGGCACGCGAGCTGGCACCGGCCGACATCGTCACCGAGGTGAGCGAGGCGGGCCTGCGAGGACGTGGTGGCGCCGGCTTCCCGACGGGTCTCAAGTGGCGCACGGTGCTGGACACGCCGAGTGACGTGAAGTTCATCTGCTGCAACGCCGACGAGGGCGACTCGGGCACCTACGCCGACCGCATGCTCATGGAGGGGGACCCCTTCCTGCTGATCGAGGGCATGGCGATCGCAGCGCGGGCGGTGGGTGCCGGGGAGGGTTTCGTCTACATCCGCTCGGAGTACCCCGCCGCCGTGGCGACGATGAGAGCGGCCGTCATGAGGGCAGAGGAGCTGGGCTGGATCGGCACCGAGGCCGGCTTCACCATCGAGGTGCGGGTGGGGGCGGGCGCCTACATCTGCGGTGAGGAGACCTCGATGCTCGAGAGCCTCGAGGGCAATCGTGGGGTCGCCCGCGCCAAGCCGCCCGTGCCGGCCATCGAGGGCCTCTTCGGCAAGCCCACCATCGTCAACAACGTCCTGTCCCTCGCAGCCGTGCCGTCCGTCCTCGCCGGCGGCGCCGCCGCCTACGCCGCCCTCGGCACGGGTCGCTCCCTCGGCACGCAGGTCTTCCAGCTCGCCGGCAACATCCGTCAGGGCGGCATCGTCGAGGTGCCCTTCGGGATCACGCTGCGGGAGCTCATCGAGGACTTCGGAGGCGGCACGGCGAGTGGCCGGCCCCTGCGTGCCGTCCAGATCGGCGGCCCCCTGGGGTCCTACCTGCCGGCCGACCAGCTCGACCTGCCGACCGACTACGAAGCGCTCGGTGCGGCCGGCGCCATGCTCGGCCACGGCGGCATCGTCGTGTTCGACGACACCGTCGACATGGCGCGCCAGGCCCGTTTCTCGATGGAGTTCTGTGCCGCCGAGTCGTGCGGCAAGTGCACGCCCTGCCGGGTCGGATCCGTGCGGGGGGTCGAGGTGATCGACCGCATCATCGCAGGCGAGGAGCGTGAGAAGAACCTCGAGCTCCTGGAGGACCTCTGCGAGCTGATGATCGACGGATCGCTGTGCGCCATGGGGGGGCTGACACCACAGCCCGTCCGGAGCGCCCTGCGGCATTTCCCGGAGGATTTCCTGCGCGACGACCGTGGGGCGACACTGACCGGCGTCGGGAGTGGGACAATGGCAACTGAGGGAGCGACGTCATGACCTTGTTGAAAGAGCACGACCTCGGAACGCCGTCGCCCGTACGCGTCGGCGACACGCCCGACCCGGCTCTCGACGTCACCGTCGAGGTGGACGGCCACCCGATCAGGGTGCCGGCGGGATCTTCCGTCATGCGGGCGGCCGCCCTGGCGGGCATCGACGTTCCGAAGCTGTGCGCCACCGACTCGCTGCAGGCCTTCGGGTCCTGCCGGCTCTGCCTCGTCGAGATCGAGGGACGCAAAGGGACGCCGGCGTCGTGCACGACACCGGTGGCCGACGGCATGCGCGTCTCGACGCAGACGCCCCGCCTCGAGCGACTGCGCCGCGGCGTCATGGAGCTCTACATCTCCGACCACCCCCTCGACTGCCTCACCTGCGCCGCCAACGGCGACTGCGAGCTGCAGGACATGGCCGGCGCCGTCGGGCTGCGCGACGTCCGCTACGGTTACGCCGGCGAGAACCACCTCGACGCCGCCAAGGACGCCTCCAACCCGTACTTCACCTTCGAGCCGGCGAAGTGCATCGTCTGCTCCCGCTGCGTACGCGCCTGCGACGAGGTGCAGGGGACGCTCGCCCTCACGATCGAGGGTCGCGGCTTCGCTTCCAAGGTGGCGCCGGGACCGCGGGGCTCCTTCCTCGCCTCCGAGTGCGTCTCGTGCGGAGCCTGCGTGCAGGTGTGCCCGACGTCGACGCTCGAGGAGAAGTCGGTCATCGAGCTTGGTGTCCCGCGGCGCACCGTCCTCACGACCTGCGCCTACTGCGGCGTCGGCTGCACCTTCAAGGCCGAGTTGCGAGGAGACGAGGTCGTCCGCATGATCCCCGCCAAGGACGGGGGGGCCAACAGCGGGCACTCGTGCGTGAAGGGCCGTTTTGCCTGGGGCTACGCCACCCACCGGGACCGCATCCTCTCCCCGATGGTCCGCGAGTCCTTCACGGACCCCTGGCGCGAGGTCAGCTGGGACGAAGCCCTCGATTTCGCCGCCAACCGCCTGAAGGCGATCCAGGCGAGCCACGGCCGCGACTCCATCGGCGCCATCACCTCCTCCCGCTGCACGAACGAAGAGGTCTACGTCGTGCAGAAGATGGTGCGGGCCGCCTTCGGGAACAACAACGTCGACACGTGCGCTCGCGTCTGCCACTCCCCGACGGGCTTCGGTCTCAAGTCGACGTTCGGGACCTCTGCCGGCACGCAGGACTTCCGTTCGGTCGAGAAGGCGGACGTCATCATCGTCATCGGCGCCAATCCGACCGACGGGCACCCGGTCTTCGCCTCCCGCATGAAGCGCCGGCTGCGCCAGGGAGCCAAGCTCGTCGTCGTCGACCCGAGGCGCATCGACCTCGTGCGCACGCCCCACATCGAGGCCGAGCACCACCTGCAGCTCATGCCCGGCACGAATGTCGCCGTCCTCAATGCCCTCGCCCACGTCGTCGTGACCGAGGGGCTCGTCGACACCGAGTTCGTCGCCTCCCGCTGCGAGCCGGACGAGTTCGCCACCTGGTCAGCCTTCGTCGCTCGCCCTGAGAACAGCCCCGGGAGCGTCGAAGCCGCCTCCGGCGTGCCGGCGGACGAGCTGCGGGCGGCCGCCCGCCTCTACGCCTCGGCGCCGAACGGCGCCATCTACTACGGCCTCGGCGTCACCGAGCACAGCCAGGGTTCCACGGCCGTCATGGGAATGGCCAACCTCGCCATGGCGACCGGCAACATCGGCCGTGAGGGTGTCGGCGTCAACCCGCTGCGCGGCCAGAACAACGTGCAGGGCTCCTGCGACATGGGCTCCTTCCCCCACGAGTTCTCCGGCTACCGGCACGTCTCCGACGACGCCGTGCGGGAGAGCTTCGAGTCCCTTTGGGGCCGCAGCCTTGCCAGCGAGCCCGGCATGCGCATCCCGAACATGTTCGACGCCTCCCTCGCCGGAGAGTTCTGCGCCATGTTCGTGCAGGGGGAGGACATCGCCCAGTCGGATCCGAACACGGCACACGTGAAGGCCGCCCTGCAGGCGCTCGACCTGCTCATCGTGCAAGACCTCTTCATCAACGAGACGGCGCAGTTCGCCCACGTCTTCTTTCCCGGGACGTCGTTCCTCGAGAAGGACGGCACCTTCACCAACGCCGAGCGGCGCATCAACCGGGTCCGTCCTGTCATGCCCTCCCGCTGCGGCAAGCAGGAGTGGGAGGTCGCCTGCGAGCTCGCCACCCGCCTCGGGTACCCCATGTCGTACACCGGCGGGTCCGAGATCATGGACGAGATCGCCGCCCTCACCCCGACGTTCGCCGGCGTCTCGTTCTCCCTGCTCGACTCCGTCGGCAGCGTGCAGTGGCCGTGCAACGAGAAGGCGCCCCTCGGTACGCCGGTGATGCACATCGGGTCGTTCGTGCGAGGGCTCGGTCGCTTCGTGGAGACGCCCTTCATCCCCACCGAGGAGCGCACGAGCCGGCGCTTCCCGCTCATCCTCACGACGGGCCGCATTCTGACGCAGTACAACGTGGGCGCACAGACGCGCCGCACGGCCAACGAGGTCTGGCACCCGGAGGACGTCCTCGAGATCAACCCATTCGACGCCTCCGAGCGGGGGATCAAGGACGGCGGCCTCGTGGAGCTCGCCAGCCGGGTGGGTTCGACGCACCTGCACGCCCGCTACTCCGAGCGGATGCCCGTCGGCGTCGTTTACACGACCTTCCACCATCCCGTGACGGGGGCGAACGTCGTCACGACGGAGTACTCGGACTGGGCGACGAACTGCCCCGAGTACAAGGTGACGGCAGTGCAGGTGCACGCCAGGGTAGAGGCGCGGCTGGGCAACGGCTCGAACGGCGAGCACGCCGCGTCGAACGGCGGCAACGGGCACGACGCCCACGGCAACGGTGCCGAGCCGAACGGCAACGGAGATCGCAAGGACGCCGAGGTCGCCCCGATCGGGGCGGTAGCTCCCGCCTGATCCGGACACAGCCGCACCCATGTCGTCGAGCGAGCACGCCGAGCACGGCATCCGGTCGCCCGTGCCGGATCTCGTCCGGATGGCCAACCAGATCGCCAGCAATTTCGCCCACCACCCCCCGGAACAGGCAGTGGGGGAAGTGGCGGCTCACATCCGCTCTTTCTGGACGCCCACGATGCGTTCCGAACTGGCCCATTTCGCCGCCACCGACGGGCACGACCTCCATCCGCTGGCACGCGGCGCCATCGAGCAGCTCAACCCGACGCCGGGCTGAGACGGCGGCCGGACTGGGATGAGCCCGGCACCGGCCCGGCCCGAAGAGGGCCGATCCGAGGCGGCCCGGTCGACGTCAGCGCCGCGGCGCGGCACCTCCGCTGCCCGGTGCCGGCCCGTTCGTGGCGGCGCCGGAGCCTGCCTGGCCGGCGGCGTCGAGGACGCTCTTCAGCGCCTGCGATGCGCCCATGAGGCCAGCGGACTCGTAGGGAACGACGATCTTCGAGTTGTCGCTCTCGACGAGACGGGAGAGCGTGTCGAGCTGCAGCACGGCCAGCAGCTCCGGCGTCGGGTGCGACTCGAGGATGGCCGTGTACACCTGGCGTACCGCCTCGGCACGCCCCTCCGATTCGGCGATGAGGGCAGCCTTGCGTCCCTCCGCCCGTAGGCGGTACGCCTCGCGCTCGCCTTCGGCCTGAGTCACCTGGGCCTGCTTCTGTCCCTCGGCTGCCAGGATGGCCGCCTGCTTCTTTCCTTCCGCCTCGTTGATCGCACCTTGGCGCTCGCCTTCGGTCTTCAAGATGACGGCCCGCTTCTGCTGCTCGGCCTCCTTCTGGAGGCTCATGGCCTGCAGGACGTTCGTGGGCGGGACGATGTCGACGATCTCGATGCGGTTGATGCGCACGCCCCATTTGTCGGTGACCGGCTCCATGTGCCCCTGCAGCTCGCTGTTGATGCGCTCCCGCTCCGTGAGCGCCTCGTCCAGGGTGAGCCCACCGAAGACGGCCCTGAGGGCGGTGCGAGCCAGCTGGAAGATGGCCACCTCGTAGTTGCTGACCGAGAAGAGCGCCGCCTTCGGGTCCACGACCTGGCTGAAGATCGTGGCGGAGACGAGGACGCTGACGTTGTCCTTCGTGATGACGTCCTGCTGGTCACCCGTCCGCGGCACCTCCCTCACGTCGACGGTCTGCACCGTGTCGATGAAGGGCACGAGGACGGCGAGGCCGGGGTTGCGGACGGTGTGGAACTGCCCGAGGCGTTTCTGCACCCCCACCGTGCCCTGCTGGATGAGGCGCATCGACCGGTAGAAGGTCGACAGCACGATGATGGCGACGACGACGAGAACGACGATGATGACGATCTCGCTGCCCGAGGTTGCAAGGATCATTTCGGTCTCCTTAGGTGTCTTCGGGCAGCTCGAACGGAGCCAGACCGAGGCTTGGTAGGTCTTCGACGACGAAGGTGGTGTTGTTCAGCTCGAGCAGCATGACGGTAGTACCGGCGGCGATGGGCTTTCCGTCGAAGGAGACGGCCTTCCAGAGCTCGCCGTTGATGCGCACGCGGCCCGGACTGTCCGGTCCGTCCACCGCCTCCACGAGGACCGTCTCCTTGCCGACGTTGGCCTTGATGCCCGACACGAGCTCGCCCTGCCCCCGCCGCATCGCCCGCAGGATGGAGGGCCGCAGGAAGGCGACACCGGACACTGCGGCGGCGACGAAGGCGGGAATCTGCACGACGACGCCGACCCCGGCGATGGCGAGGATGGCGGCCACCAAGGCGCCGAGGGCGACGAAGAGGGCGTAGAAGGCGCGGTGGCCGGACTCGGCGATCAGGAAGATGACGGCGATGAGGAACCACCAGAGCGCCTCGCCCATCGCAGCACCTCCTCCACAGTCCTGGCCACGAACGACCCGGTAGGCACGTTCGTCCCCACCCTGCACTACGAGGTTACCGGCCTCGGAGCTTGCGCCACCTGCGCCGCCGGCTCAGGGCGTGGGCGACGAGGTCTCCGTGTCGTCGGAACTACCTGCCGGTGCAGGCGCCACGACCGGTGACTCGGCCTCCGCCGGCGTGCCGACCGGCGTACCTGCCGGGGCGGCGCCGTCGACCGGAGTCCCGATGACGACGAGGGGCGTCGGCGCCGCCATGGGACGGGGGGAGCGGACGATGCCGGAGGCGAGCAACGTGAGGTTCGGGACGAGCGTCGTGCCCTCCTCCGTCGAGAACACGACGTAGATGAGGCCCATCGAGACGACACGGCCCTCCATGGGGCCGCCGAGGGACCCGGTTCGGACGCGGACCTGGTCCCCGGCACGAAACGGCCTCGCCATGAGCAGCACGATCCCCGCGAAGACGTTCCCCAGGCTCTGCTGTGCTGCGATGCCCAGCACGACGCCGGTGATCGCACCTCCCAACAGCAGCTGGGAGACGCCGATGCGGACGATGACGAGAGCCAGCAGCAGGATGACGACGAGCCCGAGGATCGTGAGGATGAGGCGTACCGAGGCGGCCGTTGCCGTGTCGGCGAGAGCGATGGCCCGACCGAGCTGGTTGGCGAGCTGGCGCACGGAATAGCTCGCCATGAGGAAGAAGGCGCCGGCGAGGCTGTAAGCGAGGACCCGGTGCAGATGGGCGTCACCTTCCACCCGGTTCACGGCGTGCATCTCCCCGCCGAAGTGGTACCCGATGACGAAGGCGGCGATGGCGCCGGCGCCGACTGCGATCTGGACGACCAGGCCGCGCTTGCTCATCGGGCCAATGTAGGACGTCGAGGGTGCTGATCAGCGCTCCGGGGGCGCCACCGCCGGCGCACGGCGGGAGGGCGGCGACGGCACGGAGGCCGCTGCCGGCGCCTCAGCGCCAGTGGCGGCGCCTGCGGCCGGAGCGGCCGACCACGATCGCGATGACGAGGAGGATGACCCCGACGGCGATGCCGGCGAGGCCGCGGTGGGTGTGCTTGCCGACCTTGGCGTAGCCCGGGACGAAGGTCGGCAATGAGTGCGCCGGGACGACGGCATACACGACGCCGGCGGCGATGGCGAGGATGGCAATGATGCCCAGCAGTACCGCGATGGTCGTGCGCATACCGACACCATAGGCGTTCCCGCCGACTGGCTCCCGGCAACGGCCGGAGGGGGCGAAGACGCCCGCGACGGGCAAGGGGATGGGAAGCTCGTGTCGATGGACGACGGGCGACCACGGCTCCGCGGCTGGCGGGATCCGCAGGTCGTGGGTGTGGCGCTCCTGGCGATGTCGGCCGGCTTCGGTCAGTTCGGCGTCGTCGCCGCCCTCGGCGATGTGGCGAAGGCCTTCGGGCACTTGAGCTCGGGCGCCACCGTGGCCGACCAGGCGGGCTTGTCGGGCACAGAGCTCGCCGTCGGGCTCGCCGTCATCCGGTTGGCGTCGCTCGGCGGGCTGCCCCTCGCGTCCTTCGCCGATCGCTTCGGCCGCCGCCGGACCCTCATCGTCCTCTGCGCCCTCGGCCTGGCCGTCACCGTTGCGTCGGCGGCGAGCCCCGGCTACTGGTGGTTCGTCGTCATCTTCGCAGCGGGTCGGCCCATGCTCAGCGCCACGAACGCCCTCGCCAGCGTCTCGGCGGCCGAGGAGACGAGCTCGCGGGACCGGGCGAAGGCGATCGCCCTCGTCACCGGCGGCTACGGCATCGGCACGGGGCTCGTGGCCTTCCTGCACGGGTTGGTGGGGAGCCAGTTGGGGTTTCGGGGTCTCGTCGCCCTGGCGGCCGTGCCCCTCGCCCTCATCCCCTTGACGGCTCGACGCGTGGAGGAGCCCGACCGGTTCGCCCGCCAGTCGCTCACCGGTGAGCACCGCCTTCCCGTGCTGAGCGCCATCGGCCCACAGTTCCGGCGCCGGCTCGCCATCGTCTCGGTCCTCACCTTCGCCCTCTCGATCATCACCGGCCCCGCAAACAGCTTCGTGTACCTCTATGCCGAGAACATCCTGCACCTGCGTGGAGTCGTGACCTCGGCCATGGTGGCGGGGGCGGGCGTCACCGGGCTCGGCGGCCTGCTGCTCGGCCGCTACCTCGCCGACCACCTGGGAAGGAGACCGACGGCGGCCGTCGCCATGACGGCCATGGCGGTCTTCGGTGTGGTCACCTACTCGGGCTCCACCGCCGGCGTCATCGTCGGTTACGTGCTGGGCGTGCTAGCGGCCTCCACGATCGCCCCGGCGGCGGGCGCCTTCGTGAACGAGCTCTTCCCGACGTCAGTGCGGGCGTCGGTGGCGGGCTGGCAGATCGCCGTCGGCGTGCTCGGCGCCAGCGCCGGCCTGCTCGCCTTCGGCGCCATCGCCGACGTGGGGAACCGCTTCGGCGTCGCCGCCGCCGGTACGTTCCTGCCGGCGCTCCTCGGCCTCGCCCTGCTCGCCTTCCTCCCCGAGACGCGCGGCCGCGAGCTCGAGGAGCTCTGGCCGGAGGTGGAGCCGGTCTGAGCCGCCGAGACGCGGAAGCACCCCGGCACCTGCGAAGGAGGGGTGCCGGGGTGCTCGGGTCGGAGTGTCTCGTCCGCTGCCGGACCCGGGGCCCCCGTGCTCAGCGCACGCGGGCACGCCACGGCACGGGGCAGAGTGCCGTCGGCGTCGGACGGGGGTTACGGCCAAGGGGCGGTCTTGGATTGGGATGGGCGCCGGCAAATCGAAAAGCCGAGGTCAGGGCAGTAGTCAGCACAACGGTGAGGGGCGGCAACCCGCTTGCAACTCGAGCGCGACTGCTTGGCAGGTCGATACCGGAAGTGCACGATCCCCGGGCCTGGTCCAGGCAGCCGGCCGGGGATCGTGTCTTGTCTCCGTCACCTGGAACACCACCAGCATAAATCCTGCGTGCCCCGTTGCGAAATGGCGGGGTGGCGCCGGCTCGCCGTCAGCGCCGGAGGAGGGCGACCATCACCAGCAGGTGCTCGGGGGAGCGGTCGCGCATCCAGGACTCGGCGGCATCGGCCAGCGCCTCGTAACGCACCGGGCTGAGGTCCGCGAGCTTGCGGTTCATCTCGACGAGGTTTGCGACGAGAGCGTCCCAGTCGGGGAACGGATCGACCGACCCGCAGACGCCCGAGAGGGCTTTCAGCATGCGACGGGCGTCCTCGTGCCAGAGACGGTCCTCCGACTGCCAGAGGCAGTAGTCGCCGAGGGCACGTCGGTCCGCCGGCTGGAGGCCGCGGATTAGCTCCATCGTGTCCGTCACGAGAGGTGCCATGCTGGCACCGTACGGAACCACAGGTCCGCCCAGTAGGGCCGAACGTCCCCGGCGGGACGGGACGGACAGCAGGCGGCGTGGGGGGCGGGTGCCTCTGTGCCCCCAGCAGCGCCCGTGCCGCCTAATCTCGGTGTGGTGGCGCATCCGGAAGGTCCCTTCTGCCAGAGCCGCTTCGATCACCGCCAGCACGTCAAGTTCGCCTGGACCGCTGTCCGCGAGGCCGGGCCGGAGCACGCCGAAGCGCTCGTCTCGGCGGAGATCCGCAGCTTCGCGGCGCGGCGCGCGCCCGGGAAGTACCACCAGACGACGACCTCGTTCTGGTTGCGCCTCGTTGCCCACACGCTCGACGTGGAGGACGGCGGGGAGTTCGATCAGCATCTCGCCCGCTTTCCGATCCTCCTCGACAAGCAGGCGGCCTGGCTGCACTACTCCGGCGACCTGCTCGGCAGCGAGGAGGCCCGCCAGGGCTTCGTCTCGCCCGACCTCGTCCCGATTCCCTGACCTCGGCGTGCGTTCGCGTTCGGGGATTGCGCCGCCGGAACCCGCAGTGGTCGGCGACGGCCGGGCGAAGTGAGCAGTTTCGGAGAAGCAACCCTCGCCGGGCCGCTCGTAGCATGACCGTCATGGGCACTACGAAGCCGTCGCCTCCCCCGTTGGAGCAGGCGCCGGTGCCGGCCGTCGACGTCGCATTCGCGGGCGTGGACGGGTGCCGTACACGTCGGGTCAATGAGACCCACGACTTGAGGAGGGGCCATGACCGGCTCGACACAGGGAATCAAGACCGTGCTGCATCCCGTGACCGACGTGGAGAAGGCCAAGCCGGTGTACACCGCCCTGCTCGGCGTCTCACCGCAGGCCGACGCCCCCTACTACGTCGGCTACGACGTCGAGGGTCAGCACATCGGTCTCGTGCCCGGGGGCGGGGGCATGACCTCGCCGGTGGCCTACTGGCACGTGAGTGACATCGAAGCGAAGTTGGCCGAGGTGACGGCGGCCGGTGCCGTCGTGAAGGAGCCCGCCCGCGACGTGGGCGGCGGTCGCCTCGTCGCCACCGTCACCGATCCCGACGGCAACGTCCTCGGGTTGCTGCAGGACCCGTGAGCGCGGGGCCGCCAGGGAGCAGCCCGCCGAATAGATGGAGAAACGATCAGCATGGCCACAAGGACGAAGGCGCCGTCGCAGCCGGCGGCCGCCGAGGCGGACGACAGCCACGATCTGATACGCGTGCACGGCGCCCGCGAGAACAACCTCAAAGACGTCAACGTCGAGATCCCGAAGCGCCGCTTGACGGTGTTCACGGGTGTCTCCGGCTCCGGCAAGAGCTCGCTCGTGTTCGACACGATCGCCGCCGAGTCCCAGCGATTGATCAACGAGACCTACAGCGCTTTCGTGCAGGGCTTCATGCCGACGCTGGCACGGCCCGAGGTTGATGTCCTCGAGGGGCTGACGACAGCCATCACGGTGGACCAGCGGCGGATCGGTGCCGACCCCCGGTCCACCGTCGGCACTGCCACGGACGCCCACGCCATGCTGCGCATCCTCTTCAGCCGCCTCGGCAAGCCCTACGTCGGCCCGCCCAACGCTTTCTCGTTCAACACGCCCTCCGTCCGTGCGAGCGGCGCGATCACGGTCGAGCGCGGTGCGGCCAAGACCGTGCGGAAGACCTTCACCCGCCTCGGCGGCATGTGCCCGCGCTGCGAGGGGCGCGGAGCGGTCTCCGACATCGACCTCGCCCAGCTCTTCGACGAGTCGAAGTCGCTCTCGGAAGGCGCCATGACCATCCCCGGCTACCAGGCGGGCGGCTGGAACTACCGGCTCTACGCCGCCTCCGGCTTCTTCGACGCCGACAAACCCATCGCGCAGTTCACGAAGGCCGAGCGGCACGACTTCCTCCACCGCGACCCGGTGCGGATGAAGATCGCCGGCATCAACATGACCTACGAAGGTCTCATCCCACGCCTCCAGAAGTCCTATCTGTCGAAGGACGTAGACGCCATGCAGCCGCACATCCGGGCGTTCGTGGAGCGGGCGGTGACCTTCACCGTCTGCCCCGAGTGCGACGGCACGCGGCTCAGCGAGGCGGCACGCTCCTCGAGGATCAAGAAGACGAACATCGCCGAGGTCTGTGCCATGCAGATCACCGACCTGGCGGAATGGGTGCGCGCCCTCGACGAGCCCTCCGTGGCGCCCCTCCTCGCCGCGCTGCAGCACACCCTCGACTCCTTCGCGGAGATCGGGCTGGGCTACCTCTCCCTCGACCGGCCCGCCGGGACGCTGTCGGGTGGCGAGGCGCAGCGCGTCAAGATGATCGGACACCTCGGCTCCGCCCTCACCGACGTCACCTACGTCTTCGACGAGCCCACGACGGGCCTGCACCCCCATGACATCCAGCGCATGAACAGCTTGCTCCTGCGCTTGCGTGACAAGGGCAACACCGTGCTCGTCGTGGAGCACAAGCCCGAGACGATCGCCATCGCCGACCATGTCGTGGACCTCGGCCCGGGCGCCGGCACGGCGGGCGGTAGCGTCTGTTTCGAGGGCAGCGTGGACGGGCTGCGCTCGAGCGACACCATCACGGGACGCCACCTCGAGGACCGCGCCAGGCTCAAGGAGGCGGTGCGCACCCCCACGGGCGCACTCGAGGTCCGGGGAGCGAGGACGCACAACCTGCGCGACGTCGACGTCGACATCCCCCTCGGCGTGCTCGTCGTCGTCACGGGCGTCGCCGGCTCCGGGAAGAGCTCTCTCGTGCACGGTTCCATCCCCGCCGGCGCCGGCGTCGTCTCGATCGACCAGGGCGCCATTCGCGGCTCGCGTCGCAGCAACCCGGCCACCTACACGGGACTCCTCGACCCCATCCGCACAGCGTTCGCCAAGGCAAACGGCGTGAAGCCGGCCCTCTTCAGCGCCAACTCCGATGGTGCCTGCCCGAGCTGCAACGGCATCGGTGTCACCTACACCGATCTGGCGATGATGGCCGGCGTCGCCACCACCTGCGAGGAGTGCGAGGGCAAGCGCTTCGACGCCTCCGTGCTCCACTACCGCCTCGGGGGGCGAGACATCAGCGAGGTGCTGGCGATGTCGGTGACCGAGGCCACAGCGTTCTTCGGTGCCGGCAAGGCATCGACACCGGCCGCCCACGCCATCCTGGAGCGCCTCGCGGACGTTGGGCTCGGCTACCTCAGCCTCGGTCAACCCCTCACGACGCTCTCCGGCGGAGAGCAGCAGCGACTGAAGATGGCCACCCACATGGCGGACAAGGGCGGCATCTACGTGCTCGACGAGCCGACTACCGGCCTCCACCTCGCCGATGTCGCCCACCTGCTCGCTCTCCTCGACCGGCTGGTCGAGGCGGGCAAGTCGGTGATCGTCATCGCCCACCACCAGGCGGTCATGGCACATGCCGACTGGATCATCGACCTCGGCCCGGGCGCCGGCCACGACGGCGGTCGCGTCGTCTTCGAGGGCACGCCCGCCCAGCTCGTCGCCGATCGCTCCACACTCACCGGCAAGCACCTGGCGGCCTACGTCGGAGCCTGACCTCGGAGGGAGGGAACGACCTGGCTCGCTCGCCCGGTGCGGGCCGGCGGGCTCCTACGCTGGCGTCGTGACGCCGGAGGACCTCGCCCACCTGCGCCGCGCCCGCGATCTGATGGACCGCGAATACGCCCGCCCGCTCGACGTGGCGGCGCTCGCCCGCGCCGCCTTCATGTCGACCGCCCACTTCTCCCGGCAATTCCGGGCGACGTACGGGGAGACGCCCTACTCCTATCTGATGACTCGGCGAATCGAGCGGGCAAAAGCGCTGCTTCGCCACGGCGACCTGTCCGTCACCGAGGTCTGCATGGCGGTCGGGTGCTCGTCCTTGGGCTCATTCAGCGCCCGCTTCACCGAGCTCGTGGGAGAGACGCCGACGGCCTATCGCGCCGGCGACCACAGCGCCCTGGCCAGCCTGCCGGGATGCATCGCGAGAAGCCTCACCCGCCCGAGCCGCCAGCCGGGCGGGACGAGCGATGCGAGCGTGGTGCCCGCTCCGTAGCCTGGCGGCATGAACATCAGCCTTGCCTGCTGCTTCGTCCAAGTTCACGACCCCGACCTGGCCTTGGCCTTCTATCGCGACCAGCTCGGCCTCGAGTTGCGCAACGACGTCGCCCGCGAAGGCTTCCGCTGGATCACACTTGGTGCCCCCTCGCAGCCCGACATCGCCATCGTCCTCACGAACTACCTGAGCGGCAGCCCCGCCGACGGCGAGGCCATCACCGCCCTTGTCGCCAAGGGGGCGCTCAACGGGGTCCACTTCCACACCGACGATCTCGACGGCACCTTCGAGAAGGTGCGCGCCTCGGGCGCCGAGGTCGTGCAGGAGCCGGCCGACCGACCGTGGGGACCCCGGGACTGCGCCGTACGCGACCCCTCCGGCAATCTCGTGCGCATCGACCAGGCACCCGGCACCTCGTCGTGACGCTGCCGGGTGAGGGGCCGCCGCCTGTCACCGTCGGTCCGGTCACGACCCGCCCGACAAGGACTGGAGGACCCGGCCGAAGAGTCCCTCGCTGACGGACCCGGGCTCCACGTAGTGGTCGATGGCGAGGCCGTTGGAGAGCGCCAAGACGACGGTCACGATGTCATCGACGCTCAGGCTCGACCCCGGCGCTCTCGCGACGACTTGGCGGACGCTGTCGGCGATGGCGGCGCGCAGGACGCGCCGCTCGGCGACGAACTTGGTTCGCACGTCGTCGTCCCGAAGGGCGCGGCGCCAGAAGTCCAGGAAGACGAGGCGCCATTCTCGTTGTTCGATCAAGGCCACCGTGAGGAGGCGCCCGATTTCCTGCAACGTCTGCTGGAGCGGCTGATCCGCCGGGACGGCCGCCAGGGTCGCCCGAACGATGTCGACCCGGTGCAGGATCTGCTCGCTCATCATGGCGAGGAAGAGGTCGTCCTTGCTGGCGAAGTTGGAGTAGACGGCTCCCTTGGTGAGGCCGGCGGCCGAAGCGACCTGATCCACGCTTGCGTTGTCGAATCCGAGCTCGGCGAAGACCTCGAGCGCCGCCTCCAGCAACCGCCGGCGTACCGCCTGGCGGCCCGGTCGTCGCAGCAGCACGGGGGGCTGCGCATCGCCCGGGCCTGCCGCCGTCGCCGTTAGGGCCGAAGTCCTCTGGAGGTCGCTCACCCGAACGAGCATACTGATCAGTATTCAAATCCAGCCAGTATCGAGACGAGCGATGCCACACCACCGTTGGGCTGCCCTGGCGGTGGTGTGTGCCGCCGCCCTCATCATCAACATCGACAACACCATCCTCAACGTGGCGCTCCCCACCCTCGTACGGGATCTGCATGCCACCTCGAGCGAGCTGCAGTGGATCGTCGACTCCTACGCCATGGTGCTGGCGGGCCTCCTCCTCGTCGGCGGCAGCCTGGCGGACCGATTCGGGCGCCAGCGGTTGTTCCTCCTCGGACTGGCCGTCTTCGGCGCCGGCTCGATCGGTGCCGCCTTCTCGGGCTCCGTGCACCTGCTGATCGCCTGCCGCGCCGTCATGGGTGCGGGCGCCGCCTTCACGATCCCGGCGTCGCTGTCGATCATCAACGACCTCTTCCGGGACCCCGTCGAGCGGGCCCGGGCCATCGGCACCTGGGCGGGCACCATCGGTCTCGGCATCGCCATCGGTCCCATCGCCGGCGGCCTCCTCCTGTCGAGGTTCTGGTGGGGCTCGATCTTCCTCGTCAACGTCCCGATCGTGGTCGCCGGGCTCGTCGGGGCCTTCGTGCTCGTGCCCGACTCGAAGCGACCCGAGGCCACCCGCGCGGATCCCGTCGGTGCGCTCCTCTCGGTGGCCGGGCTGGGTCTGCTGCTGTGGGCGATCATCGAGGCGCCGGCCCGCGGATGGACCTCCGGAATCGTGGTCGGAGCCGGGTTGCTCAGCGTCGGGATCCTCGGAGGCTTCGTCGTGTGGGAGGCCTCCGTCGGGCACCCGATGCTGCGGCTCGAGTTCTTCCGTGCCCGCAGGTTCTCCGTCGCCTTGGCGGCGGAGTGCCTCGGCGTCTTCGGACTGATGGGTGCCCTCTTCGTGCAGACGCAGTTCCTTCAGTTCGACCTCGGCTATTCGCCCCTGCAGGCCGGGTTACGCATCCTGCCGATCGCAGCCATGCTCGTCGTGAGCGCCGCCTCGTCCCCATTCCTCGCCCGTGTCGCCGGGATCAAGCTCACGGTGGCGGCCGGCCTTGCCGCCATCGCCGGCGGCTTGTGGCAGGTGTCGGCGACGTCGTCGTCGTCCACGACGTACGGCACCGTCATCCCCGGGCTCCTGCTGATCGGCTTCGGAACCGGCCTCCTACTGCCCACGGCGACGAACTCGGTCGTGGGATCGGTGCCACCGGGCGACGCCGGGGTCGGCTCGGCCACGAACACCGTCTCCCTGCAGGTGGGCGGTGCACTCGGTGTCGCCATCGTCGGGAGCATCATGCTGACCCGCTACCAGGACCACATGACGGCGGCATTGAGCGGTCGGCGGCTCCCGGCACCCGTGTCCCAGGCCATTCTCGCCTCCTTGGGCGGCGCTCTCGCCGTCGCTCAGCGCGCCGGTGGGGCAACGGGCGCCCTCCTGGCGCATGTGGCGCGCGCCGCCTTCATGAACGGCAACGAGGTGTCGCTCGCCGCCGGTGCCGCCGTCGCCTTCGGCGGTGCCCTTCTCGTGCTCGCCGCCCTTCCGTTGCGGTTGCGGCCCTCGGAGCCGTCGCCGCCCGGTGCCTGTGCCGAGCCCTTCCCGGACGCGCCGGAACGGGACGCCGAACTGGCCGAGGTTCCTGTGAGGCGGCCCTGAGACGCAGGAGGCCGCCGATAGCATCAGCTGGCCATGGGGGTGGCGATCGGGTGAGCGAAAAGGGGGCCCTGTCATGGACATGAGGCCCGGGTCGAGTGCGGGAGTCAGCGCGTGAGCGACTACGACGTCATCGTCCTCGGGGCCGGCTCGCCCGGCGAGCACTGCGCCGGGGAGCTGGCCGACGGAGGTCTGAGGGTCGCCGTCGTCGAGCGGGAGCTCGTCGGTGGTGAGTGCTCGTACTGGGCGTGCATCCCGTCCAAGACGCTGCTCCGCCCGGGCGAGGCGGTACAGGAGGCCCTCGACGCCACGGCGAGCGCTCAGGTCGACGCCAAGGCGGCGCTCGCCTGGCGGGACTTCATGGTGTCGAACTACTCCGATGCCAGCCAGGTGACCTGGCTCGCCGGGAACAGGATCGACCTGCTACGCGGCACCGGCAAGCTCGCCGGCGCCGGCACGGTCGAGGTGGACGGCGTTCCGCACACCGCCGATCACGTCGTCGTGGCGACCGGTTCGGATCCGATCGTGCCGCCCGTCCCGGGGCTGCACGACCTCGAGGGCGTCTGGACCAACCGCGAGACGACCGGCATGAAGGCGGTGCCTCGCCACCTGCTCGTGTTGGGCGGCGGGCCCGTCGGCGTCGAGATGGCGCAAGCCGTCCGCCGCCTCGGCGGGGAGGTGACCCTTGTCGAGGGGGCGGACCACCTGCTCGGTCACGAGCCCGCTTCGCTCGGCGACGCCCTCGGCGAGGTCCTGCGCCGCGACGGCATCGAGGTGCTCTTGGGTGCACAGGCGACATCGGCGCGGCGCGATGGCGACGAGTACGTGCTCGTGCTCGGGGACGGCCGCGAGGTGCGTGGCGACCGCCTGCTCGTCGCAACCGGGCGGCGCCCGCGGGTCGAGGGGATCGGCCTCGAGACGGTCGGCATCACGGCCGACCGCCACGGCATCCCGGTCGACGACCATCTGCGCGTCGCCGATCACCTCTGGGCCATCGGCGACGTCACGGGTGTGCGGCTGCTGACCCACGTCGGCAAGTACCAGGGGGAGGTCGTCGCCTCCAACATCCTCGGGGAGTCCCGGCCGGCCAACTACGACGCCATCCCCTCGGTCGTCTACACGTCCCCGCAAGCTGCCTCCGTGGGAGCGACCGAGGACCACTACAGCGCCACCGTCCCCGTCACCGGCGTCGCCAAGATGGAGACGTATTCGCGTGCGTATGCGGAGTCGAACGGGTTTTTGACGCTGCTCAGCGACGGTGAACGGTTGACCGGGGCGTACGCCCTCGGACCGGAGGCCGGCGAGTGGCTCCAGCAGGCCACCCTGGCGATCCGCGCCCGCCTGCCACTCGACCTGCTCCGCGACGTCATCCAGCCGTTCCCCACCTTCTCGGAGCTCTACGTCGCCGCCCTGAAGGCGCTGCGAGGCACGATCGCCGGCGCCGGAGCTTCAGCCGGGGGCACGCCCCCCGCCTGATTCGTCGGCGAGGAGGCGGCGGCGGGAGGGTCGCCTGCCTCTTGTTTCTGGAGGCGTTCGGCTTCGGAGATGGCCCAGGCGGCGTTCACGAGCCCGATATGGCTGAACGCCTGGGGGAAGTTGCCCAACAGCTCCCCGCTCGTGGGGTCGACCTCCTCGGAGAGCAGCCCGACGTCGTTGACGAAGGCGACGGCCCGCTCGAAGACGGCCCGCGCCCGGGCCGGCTCCCCGATGCTGGCGAGGGCCTGGGCCAGCCAGAACGTGCAGAGCAGGAAGGTTCCTTCTTGCCCGTCGAGCCCGTCGTCGGAGCGGTACCGATAGACGAGTCCCCGCTCGTCGGTGAGCCGTTCCTCCGTCGCGTCGATGGTGGCGCGCACTCTCGGGTCGTCGGCGGGAAGAAACCCGACCAACGGCAACACCAAATTCGACGCATCGAGCACGTCGGAGTCGAAGGACTGCGTGAAGGCTTTGGCGCGGTCACTCCAGCCCCTGGAGAGGATGGCCCGGCGGATCTCGTCCTGCGTCTGCTTCCATGCCTCGACCTGGTCGGCGGCGTCGAGGCGGTCGGCCAATGCCACCGCCCGGTCGAGGGCCACCCAGCACATCAGCTTGGAATACACGAAGTCGCGAGGCTCCCCCCTCACCTCCCAGATCCCGTTGTCCTTTTCCTGCCAGCGCCGGGCGGCAGTGTCGGCCACTTGGACGATGAACCGTCGCGTGGCCGGCGCCAGGTCGAGAGGGCCGTCCCACTTGCCGGGGCCGGCCATCGGCCCGACTCGCCGGTTGACGCTGTCGAACAGCTGGTCGGAGAGGCGGAAGACGGCGCTGAGCAACTCCCCGTAGACGTCCAGCTGGCGCTGCCTCCATGCACCGTTGCCGACTCGCACCGGGGCAGACTGCCGCCAGCCCTCCAGGTGAGGCAGCTCCCGCTCGGAGAGATCCCGCTCGCCACCGATCCCGAACATGATCTGCAGATCGCGTCCCTGGTCGAGCGAGCCCGCCGCAGACGTGGTCATGTACCCGAAGAACTCGTTGGCCTCGTCAGGACAGGCGGCGACCCAGAGGGCCTCGATCGTGAACGAGGCGTCCCGGACCCAGGAGTAGCGGTAGTCCCAGTTGCGGGCGCCACCGACCACCTCGGGGAGCGACGTGGTGGCCGCCGCGCAGATCCCGCCGGTGGGCGCGAACGACAAGGCCTGCAGCACCCGCCCGCTCTGGTGCACGAGATCCTGCCAGGGCCCCACGTAGGCCTGGTGCAGCTCCGACCACGACTGCCACGCCGACACCGAGTCGTCCAGGCGGGAGGTGATCTCGGCCTGGTCCCACACCCGGACCGTGCCCATCTCGGCCCGCTTGCCGTGATGCAGGGCGAAGCCGGCGCTCTCGCCCTGACGCAGATGCAACCGGCCTGAGGCTGACGACTGGTCGACGTCCAGGGGTACGGGACAGGACAGGAGGAGAACGTCGGCTCCGCCGACAGCGGTGAGCCCACCGTCGACGACGTCGAGGAGCGGAGAGACCAGCCCGTACTCGGGGCGCGGCGCGTACTCCAGGCGGACGTCGACCTCTCCTTCCGTGCAGGTCGCACGCCGCAGCAGGAGATGGGGCGCATCCTTCCCGAGCTGATGGCCCCGGTTGCCCTCGCCCATCGCCAGGGCGTCCACGATGGCGACGGTGCCGCCGGGTGTGCTGTAGGTGGTCTCCAGCACCATCGTGCGGTCCAGATAGCGGCGGGTGACCGTCGCGTCGCCGTCGGCTGCCCGGATCGCCCAGTGCCCTGCCTCGTCCCCAAGCAGGCGGGCGAAGATCGACGGGCTGTCGAAACGCGGCAGGCACAACCAGTCGATCGATCCGTCCCGGCTGACGAGGGCAGCGCCGTGGCGATCGGACAAGAGGGCGTACTCGCCGATGGGGGTGGTGCTCATGGGCAGCTCCTGGCCCGTCGCATGCCCGGGAACGGTAGACGACCGGCCCGGCGGCCCGCTCCGGGCTTGCGTCAGCCTCGCCGGGCGGACTGGCTCAGCCGCTGGCCGACGTCGTCGTGATCTCGGCGAGCAAGCGTGTGGCCGAGCTGGCGTAGCGGTCGGGGTCACGGTAGGTGCGGGCGACCAGCATGGCGCCCTCCAGGGCACCGATGATCATGCGGGCGACCTCTCGACTCGAGCCCTCGTCTCGCAGCGTGCCGTCCTCCTGCCCCTCGTCGATGACGCCGGCGAGCCAGGTCTCGTTGCGGTCGAAGAAGGTGATGACGGCGTTTCGCATCGGCTCGGGCAGGGTGTGGTAGTCGGCTGCCAGCATCCCGCACAGGCACATCCGGTCGTGCGCCAGCACCTGGGCATAGAGGTCGGCGTACAGCCGCAACTTGTGCGCTGCAGCGCCGCCGCAGGTGTCGATCAGCGCCAGCGCCTCGTCGAAGCGAACCGTGTAGCGGGTCAGCAACGCTTCGCCCAGCTCGGCTTTGCCGGCGAAGTGGTAATGCAACGCCGGCTTGGTGAGACCGAGCTCCGCCGCGACGTCGGCGTAGGAGAAGGCATTGAAGCCTCTCGTCTGGACCAGCCGCTCGGCGACGTCGAGGATCGCTGACGCCGTATCCGTGTCGCCGTCGCGGACTGCCATCGTCACTTCACCGCCTTCTTACCCATTGACATTTGACCTACTAATAAGTCAGAATACCACGAGTTGTCCCTCGAGCACGCGAGGGACCGATCGAGGGGGCGCCAGCATGCAAGAGACCGAGCATCGCAGCTTCGACAAGTCGGACGAAGTCAGGGAGTTCCCGAACGGGCGGGCCGAGATCCTGCGAGTCGGCGACTCGGAGATCGGCCGCCTCGTCTTCGAGCCCGGGTGGCGATGGTCCAACGACGTCAAGCCGATCGCCGGGACCGACAGTTGCACGGCACCACACTTCCAGTACCACGTCGCGGGTCGCCTCGCCGTCCGTATGGACGACGGGATCGAGTTCATCGCCGGGCCCGGCGACGTCACGTCCTTGCCCAGCGGCCATGACGCCTGGGTGGTGGGTGATGAGCCCGTCGTGGTCGTCGACTGGTTCGGATCCAGCAGCTACGCCAAAGAGGGCTGAGAGGCGATGGACCCCCTGGAGGTGGTGGAGGCATTCGGCGCCGCCTGGGCCGACCACGACCTGGACGCCACGCTGGCCATGATCACCGACGACTGCATCTTCGACGCCACCGGCCCGGCGCCCGATGGCACCCGCTGTGTCGGCGTCGAGGCCATCCGGACTGCCTGGGGACCGATCTTCGGCGACTCGACCTCCGTGTTCGAGCCCGAGGAGACCTTTCAGGCCGACGACCGGGTGGTGCAGCGATGGCGCTACAGCTTCGCGGGCGGCCACGTGCGCGGCATCGACCTGTTCCGTGTCCGCGAGGGCAAGGTCGCCGAGAAGCTGTCCTACGTCAAGGGTTGAGGAGGGACGAATGGACCCCATCGGTGCGCTGCTGGCCGGGATCGAGGCAGGATCGGTCCCTGTCGGAATCTTCGCCGACGATGCCGTCTTGGATGCCACCGTGCCCAATTGGCGGTTCGTCACCCGAGGTGGCACGGCGGTCGGAGCCGAGCTGTCCCGCTGGTACGCCGACCCCGGAACCTTCGAGAGCCTGCACCGCAGCGGGCTCCCCGACGGAGAGCTCGTCGAGTTCACCCTGAGCTGGGAGGAGGACGGGGTCGCCCACCTGTGTCACCAGGCTCACATCCTTCGAGTGCGGGGCGAGCGCGTCGCCTCCGACACGGCGTTCTGTGGCGGACGTTGGCCGGCACCCCTCATCGCCGAGATGGCGGCCGCCTGGGGGACCGCCATCTCGGGCTGACCTGCTCGCCTGGCGGCGGCGCTGGAGCCGAAATCTCTCGACCGGTCTCGCCGCGGTGCGTGCCGTCAGCCGGCTGGCGGGATGTTCTGGTTGCCCCGGAGGAGGTTGCCGGGGTCGTAGCGCGCCTTGATCTCCGAGAGCCGCTCGTAGTTGACCCCATAGGTGGCGCGGACTCGCTCGTGGCCCTCGTCGTCCATCATGAAGTTGGCGTAGGCGCCACCCGCCGAATACGGGTGGGTCGCCTCCCAGTAGTCCACCGCCCATCGCTTCAGGGCTGGGGCGCTGGCGGGATCGGGATCGACGCCGACGATCACCTGCGAGAACGTGACGTCGCGATACGCCCAGGCCGTGGCGTCGGCACCCACACGGGAGACCGCTCCGTCCACCGGGTAGAGGTGCATGGCGGAGTGCATGGTGGGTGCCTCCTCGAGGAAACGAGCGTGGGCTTCCACGGCCCCGTCGGGCACCGTCTCGAAGAAATCGCCCCGCCAGTACCACTGCAGGCCCGGCGGGTACAGCCCGTCGAAGGCCGACTGGAGGAGTGGGTAAGGCGCCTCGTGGACGCCGTCGAAGGCGGGCTCCATGTCCCGCACAGGCGCCAGCGCCTCGTCGGCATCGGCTGGATCTCCGAGATAGCACCACACGATCGCGCACGCCTTGTGGAGGTGGAATGGCTCCGGGAAGGCCGGGGCCGGGGGCACGGTCATGGTGGCGAAGAAGCCGTAGAGGTCCTCGTCCTGGGCGGGCATGAAGTCGCGGTACCAGCTGAGGACGCCCGCCGTTACCGATGCCGGCCAGGCGGTCGGCCCACACACCACGTTGCGGACCGGGTGGAGACGGAACGTGAACGACGTAACGATCCCGAAGTTGCCACCCCCTCCCCGGATGGCCCAGAAGAGATCGGGATGCTCGGTCTCCGAAGCCCGCACGGCGGTACCGTCGGCCAGGACGACCTCGGCCTCGAGGAGATTGTCGATCGTGAGCCCGTACCGGCGCGACAAGTAGCCGTGGCCACCGCTCAGGGTCAGGCCACCGATCCCGGTCGACGAGATGATGCCGCCGGGTGTGGCGAGGCCATGCTCGTGGGTGGCTGCGTCCAGCATGGCGAGGGTGGCGCCACCCTCGACGCGAGCGGTCCGACGCTTCGGATCCACGTCGACGCCGTGCATGGGGGAGAGATCGATGACGACGCCGCCGTCGACCGTGCCGAATCCCGGTCCGCTGTGGCCCCCGCCCCGCACCGCGATGGCGACGCCCGCCCGTCGGCCGGCCTCGAGTGCCGCCTGCACGTCCCCCACCGAGCGGCAGCGGGCGATGAGGGCGGGGCGACGGTCGATCATTGCGTTGTAGACGGCCCGCGCCGCTTCGTATTCGGCGTCGTCTGGCCCGACGACGCCGCCACTGATCCGCTGGCGAAGGTCGGTCTCGGCGAGATTCGTCACGTTTGCTCCTCGGTGTCTTCTCAGGGCTCGGGCGGCGGCGGCCGCCGGCCGAACGACACGGTACGGACGTCCGACCGATCTGTCATGACCGAAGCTGACGTTTCCTTCGGGGTCCTGCCATGGTCAGATCTGACTACGCAGGGCCCGGGGCCCGGCCCGGCGAACCACGCCAGAACGCCTCGCTGCAGCGTCAAACGAGTTGATGATGGGCGGCGTACAGGGCGGCCTGGGTGCGATTGGCGGCGCCGGTCTTCATGAGGATGCTGCGGACGTGGTTCGCCGCCGTGTTTCCGCTGATGCACAAGCGCTCGCCGATATCGCGGTTGCTCAGTCCCTGTGCGAGGAGCCGGAGCACTTCGACTTCGCGGTCGGTGAGACCGTCTCGACTCATTGACGGTTCGAGTCCGGTCAGCAACCGGAGGACCCGCAGCTGACCGATCGGCTCGGCGATGCCACGCGCCTGTCGCGCCAGGTCGCCGGCCTCCTCGTACCGCCCGAGGGCGGCGGCGAAACGAGCATGGTGCGCGAGTGTCTCGGCGACGTGGATGGTCGAGCGCATGCGGCGATCCATCTCGAGGGCGGCGACGAAGTATCGCTCAGCCGCCGCATGGTCTCCGAGGAAAGCGGCCACGCGTCCGAGGAACCGTTCCGTACTCCCGAAGGTGGCGATGAGGGTCCCCGCGACAAGGTTCATGCCCGCGTACTCGGCAAGGAGCGGTCGCAGGGCGCGGACGGCCTCGCGGTCTTCAACGGCGAGAGCGCCTTCCAGCATGAAGACGAGCTCCATCGGCCATTGCGCCTCGTCGGTGTGGGCCTCCAGGTCGCGGTCCATCAGGTGGTGAAGCGCCCGCTTGATGCCGGACTCCAGCCGCAGCTCGGTGAACAGGGCGAGAAGGCCGGGGACCCACTGTCGCCCGAAGGCCTCTCGGCCATCGAACAGTGGCCGGAACCTCTCCAGCATGCCCGTCTCGCGACGGATCATGAAGATCTGAACGGCGTGCGGGCCTTCGGTCATCTCGTCGCCGAAGGTGTCGTTCTGCTTGATGGTCTCGTCGGCCCAGCGTTCGGCCTCGTCGAAGTCGCCGCGCAGGAACGCCAGCGAGTGGGCGATGCAGCAATACACGTGCCGGTAGTAGGGCTGCCCCGTGGCCTCGACCGATCGCTGCCCATCGGGGATGGCCCCCGCCAGCTCATCGGGTCGGCCGACCAAGTAACTGACGGTCGCCGAGAAGTTGACCGCGGCGCCGAGCGTCTCGAAGTCGCGTCGCTCGCGTGCCGTGTGCCGCACCTCGGCCACGCGCTCGAATTGGAGATGAGCGACGTCCGGCGAGGTGCCGTGCCACATGCCGGTCGTGAGGGTGTGAAGGAGCGTGGCAGGGTCGCCGACCTGTCGGGCGAGATCGATCGCTCGACTACCGACGAGGCGCGCCCGTCCCGTCTCGCCTGCCAAGGCCAGCGCCCGCCCCAAGCTGCCCATGGCTCGCACGTATCTCGGGTCGTGCTGGTCGAGCCGGCACTCGTCGAGCGCTGCGGACAGCAAGTCGGCCGCCCGGGATCCGACGAGGCCGGGACGCCAGCTGGCGTCTTCGAAGCCCATCGCCGCCTCGAGCCGCACCGCCGGCTCGGCAATGGCGTCGAGGCGCTCGTAGATGTCGCGCGCAGAGGGAAAGCGGCTGGCACGTACGTAGGCCGCCGCCGCCGCCAGCAGCAACTCGGCCCGTACGGCGGGGCCACATTCGGGAAGCGAGGCCGCCCGCTCGAACCAGGCGGCGGCCTCTTCGAAGGCGAGACTTCGAGCCGCCAGCTGGCCGGCTTCCCGGCTGTAGCGCAGCGCCTGCTCGTGGAAGCCGAGGACGTGAGCGGCCAGGAAGTGGTGCGCCAAGCGGGGTACGAGCGAGGCATGAGCGGGTTGCCGCTCCAGGGCTTCGGCCACCCGGGCATGTAGGAGGATGCGTCGCGAACTGGGCATTCGATCGACCACCGCCTGCCGCGCCAGGGCGTGGACGAAGGAGAAGAGAACGTCGTCAGCCTCCACGGCCTCGATCAGCCCGAGCGCGACGGCCGAGTCGACGAAGGCCATCGTTTTCGCACCGTCGATCTCGCTCGCCGCCACCAACGTCGCGAGGTCGAATGTGTCGCCCAACACGGCGGCGAGCTCGACGATGCGCTGGGCTCCTTCGCCGAGGCCGGCGACCCGCGCTGCCAGCGTGTCGCCGATCGAGGCCGGGACGCCGCCGGGCGAGCGGAGGGCCGAGACCCCGCCCCGCCGCTCGAGGTCCGCCCACACTTCCCGCAGAAAAAAGGGATTGCCACCGGTCCGGTCGCGAAGGAGGGCTGCCGGCGCTCGCGCCGCGTTCAGCGGCAACCCACTTCGCAGGCTCACGTACTCGGCGATGGCATCGGTGTCGAGACCGCTCAGGTCGAGGCGTCTCACGCCGTCCAGGCGGTGGAGCTCGGCGACCCACGCAGCCACCTCGTCGGATCGGTCGGGCGCCGTCGTTCGGAACGTGGCGAGCACCAGCAACCGTGTCTGCGGGCACGTCTCCACGACGTGTTCGAGGAGGGCGAGCGACGGGAGTTGTGCCCAATGGAGGTCGTCGAGGATCAGCGCCAGCGGACGTTCCTCCGCCAGCTTCCGGAACAGCCGTGCCACGGCATCGAAGAGGTCGCGGCGGACCTCGCCGGCCTCGGGACCACCTTCGGCGATGTCGGGCCGGTGGCGCACGACGAGTGGTGACAGCCGTCGCAGCTCGGGACCGCCCTCGTCGACGAGGTCGGCCAGCGTTCCTTCCTCCGCCGTGCCGAAGAGGTGATCGAGCATCTCGGCGAAGGGCTCGTACGGGATCCCTGCTTCGAGGCTGGACGTGCCGACGAGCACCGTGACGTTGTTGTGAACGAGGGCCGTGGCCACCTCGGCCATCAAACGCGTCTTGCCCGCACCCGGTTCCCCGCCCACGAACACGACCTGCCTCAGACCTGCGGCGACGTCCTCCCAGACCGTTTCGAGGGCGTTGAGCTCAAGACGTCGTCCGACGAGGGGAAGGTGCGTCGACGCCGCCAATCGGGGCGGGAGCGGCGGTGGAGCCCACGATGTCATGGGACAGGTCGATGTCGTTGCTCAGATCGGTGCGGATGCCCCGTCCGGCAGGAGGCGATTGGATACCTCGACGATGACGTCAGCCGGCAGGTTCGCCCGCGAGGCGGCACGGCGGATCGCCTCGGGCGAGGATGCCTCGTACAGGCAGTAGGTCTTGCGCTTGTCGGCCGACAGGAACGAGTAGAGCCAGCGCACGCCCTCCTCGTCGTTGACACGGCTGATCCCGTCGAGAAGATCCGCGTTCGCCTCCAACTCGTCGGCGAACTGCCGCTCGATCATGAAGATCGGCATGTGACCTCCCCGTTTCGTCGGCACTATACCTCGCGCTGCAAAACCGTTCCGGGTGTCCTGCAACGACGAGGAGGGCTGTCCCGCCGTCGCCGATGGGTTCAGTCGGATTGCCCGCCGGGGTTGATCGATGTCCAGCCGGCCGGCAACCAGTCGCCCTGCGGGTCGGTGGTCTGCCCGACCTCGATGATGTAACCGTCGGGATCTCGGATGTAGCAACGGATCTCGTACTGGTGCTGCTTCGGCGGCGTCAGGAAGTCGGCGCCCCGGGCGCTCCATTCCGCGTACACGGCGTGGATGTCCGTGACTCGGATGTTGAGGAAGCTGCTCACCCGATCGGGGTCGCTCGGCGTCTCGAGGGTGACCGTGGGCTTGTCGTCGGTGGGGCCCCCGCCGGTGTTGATGACGACGAAGGTGTTGGCGAGCGCGACATTGGTCGGCACTGGGCCGAAGACCACCGTGCCCCCGAGTACCTCGGTATAGAAGCGACGGGAGCGCTCCACGTCATCGGAGACGATGAAGTGCGTCACCACCATTCGCTGTGCGGGCTGCATGGGCTCGGCCACAGCCACCTCCACTCGTTCGGACTCATGCCCCGCTGACGACGGGTCTGTGGCCGTCAAGTCAACCAAGTCGGTTCGTCGAGGGGTCGGGCTGAGTCGGGGCGGCGTCGGTCGACCTCACGGATCAGAGATGTCGCGGCAAAAGAGATCGCCTCCGGGTCACGCCCGGCAGCTGAGTCCCCCGCGATCTTCACGACTTCGAGCGCGTCCAGACGCGAACTGACCTGCCCGTGAGGGCAGGTCAGGGGACAAAATCGAGTGGAGGTGGCGGGAGTCGAACCCGCGTCCTCCGGTTTCTTGATGGGACTTCTCCGAGCGCAGCCGGTGGTGAGGTCTCGAGGCCAGCCCTGCCACCGGCACCGGGGCTGGCCTCCAACTGACTTTGGTTTCCTCGCTCAGCGTGTCAGTGCCGCTGTACGAGTAAGCCCCACTTCATGACGCCTGTGACCGACCCGTGGGGCCGGGGCCGGACAGACGTTGCCGCTACTTAGGCGGCAAGCGCGAGCTGAGGCTCGGCGTTTGTTTTGGTTTCCGGCTCTTTAACGTGGCTCCGGAGACCACGGCTCGCTTCTCCCACCTGACGACCGGAGTCGAAGCCTGTCACCCCCGTGATGTGGTCGTGGTGCGCCGACGTCTGCCTACCCCCGCTGGTCCGCACCGCCACCACCGGGATCCTGCATTCTACCGCCGGGGCGGAGGGGGCAGCCGAGGTGGGGCGGTGCCGGCGTGGGGGTCGGGCTACCGAGCTGCGAGGGTGATCAAAACGGGCAGGTGTTGCTCACTCCGGTCGCACCGTACGCCGGCGGGGGCGCTTCCCGGTCGGATCAGGTGAAGGCGCCGTCCGAGAGGACGATCTTGGTGAGACCGGTGCTCGAGCCGCAGTCGCCGAGCAGTGCCGTCAGGGACGTCTTGATGGTGGCCACGACCGTCCTGTGGCCAGGGAACGAGCCCTTCTGCAAGGAGTTGTAGCTCACCGCACCCGTCGTCGTGTCGAACGTGCCGGCCGACAAGGTGACCCACGTCTTCGCGATGGGCTTTCCCGTGGACTTCCAGGTGATGAACCCCTTCGGGTTGGGCAGCCCGGAGGCGAGGCCGAGGCAATCGAACTTGCCTTTCACCGTTCCGAGGACCGACCCGGACTCGATCGTGGCTCCGCCGGACTTCGTCTCGCCCCAGCACTTCTTCGTGGTGCCGGAGATGGTGATCGTCACCTCACGGGCCGTGCTCGTCTCGAGTCCCGGCTTCGAGGTGATCTCGGCATTGGTGGAGAGCGTGCAGCGGATCTTGCCGGTGAACGTCACCGGCTTCACGGTGTGCACGGCGGCGCCGGCCGAGGTGGAGCCTCCGGCGATGGCGACCAGCAGGGCCGCCAACAACAACAGCGCGAATACGTACCTACGGATCACCGGGGCTCCTCTTCCTGCGTCGTGTGTGGCCGCTTCCCAGCGACAACCGCCAGTCTCGTCGCAAGTGACCGATGAGTCAACGTCGGCCCTCGTACTCCTTGATGGCGCGTTGGGTGTCCCGCTGGGCGTCGCGCTCGGCGATGGCATGGCGCTTGTCGTAGACGCGGCGGCCCCGGGCGAGGGCGATCTCGACCTTGGCGTGGCCCTCCCGGAAGTAGACCGAGAGGGGCACGATCGTGAGCGCTTTCTGGGCCACCTTGCCGGCGAGCTCGTCGATCTCCGAGCGGTGGAGCAGCAGCTTGCGAGCACGGTCCGGCTCGAACCGCCCGTAACCGCTGGCGTATTCGTAGGGCGCAACGTGCGCCCCGACGAGCCACGCCTCGCCTCCGTCGATGCGGGCGTAGGAGTCCTGAAGGGCGACGTGGCCGGCGCGCAGCGACTTCACCTCGGCGCCCGTGAGCGACAGCCCGGCCTCGAACGTCTCGAGGATCTCGTAGTCGTGGCGGGCGCGACGGTTCGACGCCACGCGGTGGATGCCTCGCTCCTCGTCGGAGCGGGCTCGTGCCTTGCGGGTCGAGTGTTTCTTCGCCACGCCGGACGACGCTACTTGCGCCCGCCGTCGCCGGCGGCGGGGGACGGCGGCGGGGTCGCGCAGAGGACGGCAGGGCGCCCGCACGCCACCTGCGGCCGACCGGTCATGATCTGTCCATGGCTGATCCGTCCGGGGCCCCCCTGGGAGCGCCCGAGGCCGCCCGTTCTGGCGGTGGCAAACGGGCGCCAATGCCCGGGAACGACACCCAGCACCTCACCGGCGGGGCATCCGGGAGCAACGACGCCGTCGATGCCGGAGCCTCCAGCCTCCAGCTCACCTCCGAGCAGCTGGCGGCGATGGTTGCCCACTGCATCCATTGCGTGCCGGAGGAGGGCTGCGGCCTGCTCGTCGGCCGCCCCGACGGCGTCGTCACCTCGGTGGAGCCCGCCCGCAACGCGGCGGCGTCCTCCCAGCTCTATTCCATCGACCCGCGGGACCACCTCCGCATCGACCGGCAGGCCGAGGAGGCCGGTCTCGAGGTGATCGGCGTCTTCCACTCCCACACCCATACGGACCCGTGGCCCTCCCCGACGGACGTCCGGCAGGCTCCCGACCCCTCCTGGCACTACGTGCTCGTCGGTCTCCGCCTCGAGGTCGCCTCGACCCGCTCGTACCGGATCGTCGACGGGAACATCTCCGAGGAGGCGGTGGTTGTGCTCGGTGGGTATAATCTGACCTAACAAGTCAACATTCGGAGGCTCCGTGTCCGTCGCTATCCGCCTTCCCACCGTGCTCCGCTCCGCCGCCAGCGGCCAGTCGGTCGTCAGCATCGAGGGTGACACCATCGGCGAGGTCCTCACCTCGCTGCAGCAGGCGTACCCGGGGATCGCCGGCCAGGTGCTCACGCACGAGGGCACCCTGCACCGCTTCGTGAACGTCTACGTGAACGACGACGACGTCCGCTACCTCGACAAGCTCGACACGAAGGTGCTGCCGGACGACGTCGTGTCGATCCTCCCGGCCGTCGCCGGCGGTTCCTTCTGAGCCACGCGGTTGTGACGCCGGCCGCCGCCTGAGCGGACCGGCCTCCAACCGAGGAATGACCATGGCGGTCTACCGGAGCATTCTCGACCTCATCGGCGACACGCCGCTCGTCGACGTCTCGGCCCTCAGCCCGAACCCGTCCGCCGCTATCTACGTGAAGCTGGAAGGGCTCAATCCCGGAGGCTCCGTGAAGGACCGTCCCGCCCTCGCCATGATCGAGGACGCCGAGCGGTCGGGCCGGCTCCTCCCGGGCGCCACCCTCCTCGAGCCGACGTCGGGCAACACGGGCATCGGGCTCGCCATGGTCTGCCGCGTGAAGGGGTACCACCTGAAGGTCGTGCTCCCGACGAACGTCTCCGTCGAGCGCCGGCAGCTGCTCGAGCTGTGGGGTGCGGAGATCATCGAGAGCCCCGGCTCCGAGGGATCCAACGGGGCCGTCCGCATGGCGCGGGTGCTCGCCGCCGAGCATCCCGAGTGGGTGTTCCTCTACCAGTACGGCAACCCGGCGAACCCGCGGGCGCACTACGAGGGAACCGGGCCGGAGATCTGGCGTGATCTCCCGGACGTGACCCATTTCGTTGCCGGCCTCGGCACGAGCGGCACCCTCCTCGGCGTCGGCCGCTTCCTGAAGGAGCAGAACCCGGCGGTGCGCATCTGGGCGGTGGAGCCGCCGGCCGGAGAGATGGTGGACGGCCTGCGGAACCTGGACGACGGCTACATCCCTCCCATCTTCACGGACCTCGGGGGCGAGGACCTCCTCGACCGAAAGACGATCGTGGGACCGAAGGACTCCATCGCCTGGACGCGTCGCCTGGCCGACGTCGGTGTCTTCGCCGGCATCTCCTCCGGTGCCGCCATGGCGGGGGCCGTGCGCTGTGCCGAGAGCATCGAGTCGGGCGTCATCGTGTTCGTGTCGGCCGACGGAGGTTGGAAGTACCTCTCGAGCGGCGCCTGGACCGGCGACCTCGACGAGGTGGCGGAGCGGGCGCGCTCGACGATCTACTTCTGAGGCGCCCGAGAGGAGCGCCCGCCCGGCGCACGGACCGCCGCCCCCACCCCAGATAGCCTGCTGGCAATGACGAACGAGCCTCTGAAACGCCGTGACGGCCGCGCCCCCGACGAGCTCCGCCCCGTCGAGATCGTCCGTGACTACACGGAGTTCGCCGCCGGCTCGGTCCTCGCCGTCATGGGAAAGACCCGCGTCCTCTGCACGGCCTCGCTCGAGGACGAGACGCCTCGCTGGATGCGAGGCAGCGGCAAGGGCTGGGTGACGGCCGAGTACTCCCTCCTGCCGGGGTCGTCACGTGAACGCGTGTCACGGGAGGCGGCCAAGGGCAAGCAGTCTGGTCGCACCCAGGAGATCCAGCGCCTCATCGGCCGCTCGCTGCGCTCGGTCTGCGACATGGTGGCGCTCGGCGAGCGGCAGGTCGTGCTCGACTGCGACGTCCTGCAGGCCGACGGCGGGACACGTACGGCCGCCGTCACGGGAGCCTTCGTGGCGCTGCACGACGCCTGCACACGCCTCGTGCAGAGCCGCGCCATCGACCGTCACCCCCTCACAGAGGGACTTGCCGCCGTCTCGGTCGGCATCGTGGATGCCGTGCCGATGCTCGATCTGGACTACTCGGAGGACTCCCGCGCCGAGGTCGACATGAACGTCGTCATGACGGAGTCGGGGCGTTTCGTGGAGGTGCAGGGGACGGCCGAGGGCCTCCCCTTCACGAGGGGTGAGCTCGACGACCTGTTGTCGCTCGCCGGGGACGGCATCAAGGCGCTCCTTGCCGCCCAGGCGGAGCTGCTGTCGATCCCGCCGCCGCCCCGGGCGTGAAGCGCTACGTCCTCGCCACGGCCAACCCCGACAAGGCCGCCGAGGTCAGGGCGATCCTCGCCCACGTCCTCGGCGATGTCATCCTCCTTCCCCGCCCCGACAGCGTGCCCGACGTCGTGGAGGACGGCGACACGCTCGAGGACAACGCCCGCCTGAAGGCTGTGGCGCTGGCGGAAGCAACGGGGGAGGCGGCCGTGGCGGACGACACCGGTCTCGAGGTCGACGCCCTCGGCGGAGCCCCGGGTGTCTTCTCCTCGCGCTACGCCGGCGAGGGGGCGAGCTACGCCGACAACGTCGCCAAGCTGCTCGCCGAGCTCGCCGGGGTCGAGCCCGCCGAGCGCACGGCCCGCTTCCGGACCGTGGCCCTCGCCCGCCTCCAGGACGGATCCGAGGTTGTGGCCGACGGGGTCGTGGAAGGCCGCATCGCCCCGCGAGGGCGGGGGAGCGGTGGCTTCGGTTACGACCCCGTCTTCATGCCCGACGGCGGGGGCGGCAGGACCTTTGCCGAGATGAGCCCGACGGAGAAGCACGCCATCTCGCACCGGGGGAGGGCGTTTCGGGCCTTGGCTGACGCTCTCTCCCAGACGTCGGGCGCTGGAGGAGCCGCCTCACCAACCCCGTAGGTCGACCGGCCAGGTCTCGAGCACGCGGCCGGAGGCGAGATCGGCGACGTGCATCCGCGCGTGGTAGGCGATCGTCGGGTCGACATGGGCGGGGGCGACGAGGAGGCGGTCTCCCACCGGCCGAGGGGGCTCGAAGGTGATGTGCTCGTCGGAGCAGTGCCAGACCGTCGTCCCCTCGATGGCGGGCAGGCCGTGGTCCATGCCGAAACACTTGAGCCCGGCGTCGCCGACGGACCATCCCGAGGCGGCGGCGCCGCGGCGGACGGTCGTCGAGATGACGGTTGCCAGCACGAAGACGGCCTGGCGGAAGGGCAGGCCAAGGCGCCCGTAGGCGGTGTCCATGAGGGCGTAGCTGCCCGCCTGGATCTCGTCGGTCCACGTGTTGAGGTCGTAGGTGCCGGTACCACCGCCCGTCACGAGCTCCCCGCCGACGGCCTCGTGGACCCCGACGAGGATCTCCATGGCCTGCCGGCAGGCCGACCGACGCGCCTCGGCGTCCTCCAGGCCGACGGCGTGGCCTTCGTAGCCCTGCACGCCCCGCACCGACAGCCCCCGGGCGCGGGCGAGGGCGGCCAGCTCGGGCGCCCGCTGCGGCGTGCAGCCACATCGCGGCAGCCCGACGTTCACGTCGATGACGACCTCCCGCACGCCGCCGCCGGCGGCTGCTTCGACCGTCTCAGGGGAGTCCACGCTCACGGCGACCCGGTGTCCGGCCGAGACGAGATCACCGAGGCGGCGGGCATCGAGGACCTCGTTGGCGAGGAGGAGGTCCCCGCCGAGGCCGGCGGCGGCCAGCCCTTCGCACTCGCGGATCGTGGCGCACGTGAAGCTGCCGTGTCCCGCCTCCGCCTGGAGACGGGCGAGCGCGGTCGTCTTGTGGGCCTTCACGTGGGGGCGCAGCCGGCCTCCGGGCAGGGCCGCCGTCATGGTGGCGAGGTTGTGGTCAAGGGCGGCGGCGTCGACGACGAGTGCCGGCGTCGGCAGCTCGTCGAGTCGCATGGCCGGATCGTAGGGTGGTGACGGCGTCAGGCGGGGAGGATGTCGCCCATCGTGCCGAGGGGCGGAGCGCCGAGGCTGAGCAGGGCTTCGTGGAAGCGACGGAGCGAGAAGCGGTTGCCCCAGGTGGCGATGGCCTCGTCGCGAAGACGGAGGATCTCGAGCTTGCCCCACGTGTAGCGCCCATAGGTCGGGTCGAAGGTTGCCCGCGTCGCCTCGGTGCGGGCGGCCGGCCCGAGCAGGTACGCATCGGTCTCGAAACGACGCGTCGCCTCCTCGATCGTCATCGTCCCCCGGTGCACCCCGAGGGCGGCGGCGAGGCGGGTCACTCGCAGCAGCGACTCGATGAAGACGCCGAGGGCGAAGCGGGCATCATCGGCACGGAAACCCGCCTCCACCATCAGTTCCTCGGTGTAGTGCGCCCAGCCCTCGACGAAGGGGGCCGAGAAGAGGCTGCGGCGGACGTCGCCCCTTGCGAGGGAACGCATGAGCCGCCCGTGGGCGTAGTGGCCGGGCGTCACCTCGTGCACGGTGATGGAGGGCAGGGTCGTGGCGCTGAACATCGAGCGCCACTGGTCCTTGGCGGTGTCGTCCCACGACTCCTGTGGCGGGTTGACGTAGTACCAGGCGGGGGCGTCCGGCTCGTAGGTGCCGTTCCAGGACATCATGGCGACGACGAAGCTGCGGGAGGCGGGTGCCGGGCCGACCAGGCACTCCCCACCGGGGGCGGGGATGAGGTCGGCGGCGAGCGTGAACTCCGTGGCCTCGTCGATCAAGCCTCGCGCCGCCGCGTAGATGCCATCGTCGTCGGGATGGTCGCGTAGGAGCTCTGAGATGAGCTCGCGGGGTTTCGCAGAGGGGGACAAGCGCCGGCACTCCTCTTCGAGGCGGTCTTGGAGGCGGTCGCGCTCCAGGTCGGCCCTCGATTCGAGGAGACCCAGGTCGACCGGCATGCCCTCCCCGTCGCCGAGCAGGCGCTGCAGCGTGGCGGCTCCGAGGGAGCAGTCCGACGAGCCGCCGGCGATGGCGTCCTCGAGCCGCCCGACGAGGCGGCCGTGCGCCTCGAGGGCTGCCGTCTCGCTCGGGTCCACCCCGATGGCGAGACCCCGGATGGCGTGGACGAGGGCGGCCGCCACGGGCGCCGGCACGGCGTCGAGCGATTCGAGAGACGCGTCGACGGCGTCCGGCCAGCGCCGAAGGTGCGCCTGGCGGGCGGCCCGGCGCTCCTCCTCGGGGGCGTACGGCCGGTCGTAGCAGGCGAGGTCGAGATTGGCGAGGTGCGGCAGCGGGTTCCAGCGATGGAGCTCGGCCGTTTCGTAGTTCGCAACGACGCCGTGCTCCACCGCGTCGAGGTGGCTCTCGTCGTGGAGATCCTCCAATCGCTCGCCGGCGTCGGTGGGCCCGAGCCGGTCGAGGGCACTTCGCACGCCGCTCGGGGACAGATCCATCACGACTCCGTCGTAGTCGTGCACCCCGGCGTACTCCCGGATCTCCGGGACGTCGAGATCCCAAACAGCCTTTACTCGCCGGCTCACCATGGACCTGCAAGCTACTTGGCGGCGCCCCGGGGTCGGCGGCGAGCATCGTTGGTAGTGTCAGCCGCGATGTCGGGCTCACCGGGTCGACAGGCCTCCGCCACCCGGAGCTGCCACCTCCGCTTCCGTCGCACAGGGCCCTTTGACACACCCGTTTGCTTTCATGGAGCACAGAGCTGCCCGTGAACACCGCACACGGGCTCGAGCAAGAGGACGAGAGCGATGGAGCCCCTGACGATCAGCTGTCACGAGTGCCGCCTGGACGGGACGTCGGCATGCGACGACTGCGTCATGTCGTTCCTGCTCGACGACTCCGCTGCCGCCGGGGGCGACCTCGGCGTCGGAGCCTCGACGGGGGCAGTCATCGTGGACGCCGCCGAGGTACGGGCGATGAGGTTGCTGCATTCGGCCGGACTGGTGCCGGTCCTTCGCTTCGAGCGCGCCGGCTGAGTGCGGCGCCCGCCCGGACCGACCGCTCGGCCCGGCGCCGGGGCGAGGCGTCGAGCGGGCACCACCGGTGAGGCACCTGCTCGTCACGAACGACTTCCCGCCGAAGGTAGGTGGCATCCAGAACCTGCTCTACGAGCTCTGGCGCCGCCTTCCGCCCGACGACGTGAGCGTGCTGACGACACGCTTCGAGGGCGCCGATGACTTTGACCGTCGGCAGGGATTTCGTATCGAGCGGGTGGAGGCCGGCGTCCTGCTCCCCACCCCGTCGTTGGCCCGACGGGTGCAGGCCCTTGCATCGGAGATCGACGCCCAGCTCGTCGTGCTCGATCCGACGCTCCCGCTCGGCCTCGTCGGGCGCCGTCTCGACCGTCCCTACGCCGTACTGCTCCACGGCGCCGAGGTGACGGTGCCCGGCCGCCTGGCCGGCGCCCGCCACCTGCTCGCCTCTGTGCTGGCATCGGCGAGCCTCGTCGTCGCCTTCGGCGGCTATCCGGCCTCCGAGGCGCGTCGGGTCCTCGGGGAGCGCATGCCACCGGTCGCCGTCATCCCGCCCGGCGTCGATCTCGAGCGCTTCCGGCCCCTCACGACCGACGAGCGGGCGGCGGGTCGCGCCCGCCTCGGGCTGCCAGCTGACGGTCTGCTCGTGGCCAGCGTCAGCCGGCTCGTGCCCCGCAAGGGGATGGACGTCCTCATCCGCGCCTTGGGGCTGCTCTCGAGGAGGCGGGCCGACGTGCATCTCGCCATCGCCGGCGGCGGTCGCGACCGGGGGCGGCTCGACCGTCTCGTCGCCGCCGAGGGGCTGCAGGACGTCGTGCACTTCCTCGGACGGGTGGCCGACGAGGATCTCCCCGTCTTCGACGGTTGCGCCGACGTCTGGGCCATGGTCTGCCGTGACCGCTGGTTCGGCCTCGAGCAGGAGGGCTTCGGGATCGTCTTCCTGGAGGCGGCGGCGAGCGGAGTCGCCCAGGTCGCCGGGCGGAGCGGGGGAGCCGAGGAGGCTGTCGTCGACGGCGAGACGGGCCTCGTCGTTGCCCATCCGACCGATGCAGCCGCCGTGGCGGCCGCCCTCGCCGCCCTGCTGGACGACCCGGAGCGCCGCCTCCGCCTCGGCCGGGCGGGACGAGCGAGGGTGGAGGCCGACTTCGACTACGCCGTGCTGGCTGAGCGCCTCCGGCTCGCCCTGGCGGGCGTCACGAGCTGACGGACCCATGAGGTGCCCACCATCAGCCGCATGGGGTCCCGAGCCGGGTACTGTCCTGCCTCGGTACGGCGCCGCCCGCCGTCGTCGAGCGTCGACCGCCTGAGAAGGGAGGAGTCGTGGCGGAGCAGACCACTGAGCGCATGGTCGTCGAAGCCTCCCCGGAGCAGTGCTTCGAGATGGTGGCCGACATCGAGAGCTACCCCGAGTGGGTGGCCGACCTGAAGGAAGTGCACGTTCTCGAGCGGGACGAGTCGGACCGGCCGGTCGTCGTGTCGTTCCGGGCGGCCGCCTTCGGCCGTTCGACGAATTACACGCTCGTCTACGACTACTCGAAGGCCCCCACCCAGTTCGGCTGGGTGCAGCGCAGCGGCGACCTCACCGACCGTCTCGACGGCTTCTATCGCTTCGCGGAGGCTCCCGGCGGCGGCACGGAGATCACCTACAACCTCGTCGTCGAGCTGAGGGTGCCCCTTCCCGGCTTCATCAAGCGGCGTGCGGAGGGCAACATCCTCCATGCCGCCATCCGGGACCTGAAGGCCCGCGTCGAGTCCGAGGTGTGACGACGTCCGTCATCGGCATCGACGTCGGGGGGACGAAGATCCTCGGGGTCGTGCTCGATGAGGACGGCCGGGTGCTCGCCGAGGTCCGGCGCAGCGTGCTCCACGAGGGAAGATCCCTGCTGGAGGACCTGACCAGCCTCTGTCGGGACCTCCTCGCCGACATCGACGAGCGCACGGCGGGCGGCGACGGGGACGTCTCAGTGAGGATCGGGGTCGGCGTGCCCGGCCTCGTCGACCTCGACGGGGTCCTGCGCTTCGCCCCCAACCTCCTCGCCGCCGGCGGCATGCCCTTGCGCAGCGAGCTCGAACAGAGGTTGCAGGGTCGGGCCCAGGTACACGTCAACAACGACGCCAACTGCGCTGCGGTGGGGGAGTGGAGCTATGGAGCCGCCGTGGGCCGAGCAGACGTGCTCTTCGTGACGCTCGGTACCGGCATCGGCGGGGGCGTCCTCACAGGGGGTCGCCTCCTGCGGGGGGCGGGGAACTTCGGCGCCGAGATCGGGCACATGGTCGTGAACCCGCACGGGCCGCCCTGCGGTTGCGGCCGCCGCGGCTGCTGGGAACGCTACGCCTCCGGCTCGGGCCTCGGCCGCATCGCCCGCGACGGCACCCTCGCCGGCAGAGCGCAACTCGTGCGCGATCTGGCGGGAGGCGAGCCCGACGACGTACGCGGCGAGCACGTCATCGCCGCCGCTGCCGAGGGTGACGAGGACGCCGCTTCAATGCTCGACGAGTTCGCCGAGTGGATCGCCCTCGGACTCGGCAATCTCGCCGACATCGTCGACCCGGAGATCATCGTCATCGGGGGCGGTCTCGTCGCCGCCGGGGAGGCCATCTTCGGGCGCGTGAGGGCGGCCTTCCCGCGACACCTGCTCGCCGCAAACTGCCGGCCCGAGATCGAGATCGTGCCGGCCCTCCTCGGCGAGCGGAGCGGTGCCATCGGGGCGGCGGCGCTCGCCGCCCAGCTGACGCCGCAGGCGCGATCCTTCGACGCCGAGCCGCTGTCTGGCCCGCGGGAGTCCTGAGGGGTGCGAATCGGGGTCACCCTCCCCACCTTCAGCGCCGACGCCGGCGGCGTCCTCACGGCCGCCCGGGCTGCGGAGGACGCCGGCCTCGACGGCGTCTTCGTCTTCGACCATCTCTGGCCCCTTCGGAGCCCGGCTCGGCCCGCCCTCTCGGCCTACCCGATGCTCGGGGCGGTCATGGCCTCGACCGAGCGCATCGCCGTCGGCACCCTCGTCGCCCGCCTCGGCCTCCTGCCCGAGGAAGTCGTGGGCGCCAGCCTCGGAAGCCTGCAGGCCATGGGCGGCCGGCGGCTCATCGCCGGCATCGGGACGGGGGACTCCTCGAGCGCCGACGAGAACGATGCCACGGGCATCCCGTTCGCCTCGGCCCGAAACCGCCGGGAACGCCTTCACACCCTCGCCTCCCAGCTGCAGGCGGCGGGTGTCGAGACCTGGATCGGTGCGGGGGCACCGGCCACGAACGACCTCGCCCGTGACACGGGCGCCACCCTCAACGTCTGGGATGCGAGCCCGGAGGCGGTGGCGGCCCACACCGAGGCGGGACTCACGGTGAGCTGGGCGGGTCCCCTACCGAAGGACGGCTCGGCCGCCGACCGGCTGCGAGCCGTTGCCGAGGCCGGCGCCACCTGGGCCGTCTGGGGCTGGCCGCGCTCGCTCGACCTCGTCGTGTCCACGCTCGCCGAGAGCGGGGTCTGGCCCGCCGGAGGGTCGATGTAGCCTCCCGACGATGGAACTTCGCCGCGTCACCGGTCTGCCCCCTTACGTGTTCGCCGAGATCAACGAGCTCAAGCTGGCAGCCCGCAGAGCCGGGGAGGACATCATCGACCTGGGCTTCGGCAACCCCGACATCCCGTCGCCGGACGTGGCCGTCGAGAAGCTCGTGGAGGCCGCACGCAATCCGCGCAACCATCGTTACTCGTCGAGCCGCGGCATCCCGAAGCTCCGAACGGCCATCTGCGACTTGTACCGGCGGCGCTTCGGTGTCGAGCTCGACCCCGAGCGGGAGGTGGTGACGACCATCGGCGCCAAGGAAGGCCTCTCCCACTTGATGTGGGTGCTCGTCGGGCCGGGCGACACGGCGCTCGTTCCTTCGCCCTCCTACCCGATCCACATCTACGCACCCCTCTTCGCCGGTGCCGACATCCGCATGGTGGCGCTCGAGGGGTTGGGGACTGATGAGGTGGGCGCAGGGGAGGGTTTCTTCGCGAACCTCGTGGAGGCGTGGGAGTCGGCTTGGCCCAAGCCGCGCCTCGCCATCCTCTCGTTCCCCCACAACCCCACGACGGCCTGCGTCGACCTCGGGACGATGGAGCGCCTCGTCGAGTGGGCACGTGAGCACGCGGTGGTGCTCGTGCACGACTTCGCCTACTCCGACACGGCCTTCGACGGGTACCGTCCGCCCTCCATCCTCCAGGTGCCCGGAGCCAAGGAGGTCGCCGTCGAGCTCTACACGCTCACGAAGTCCTTCTCGATGGCGGGCTGGAGGGTCGCCTTCCTCGTGGGCAACGCCGAGCTCGTGCAAGCGCTGACGAAGTTGAAGAGCTACCTCGACTACGGCAGCTTCCAACCCATCCAGATCGCTGCCATCGTGGCCATGAACGAGGCGCCCGACTACCCGCTCGAGGTCAACGAGATCTACCGGTCGCGCCGCGACGCCCTCTGCGACGGTCTGAGCCGCATCGGCTGGGAGGTGGAGAAGCCGAAGGGCACGATGTTCGTCTGGGCGCCCATCCCGGAGCCGTACCGGGAGATGGGATCGCTCGAGTTCTCCCGCTACCTCGTGACGGAGGGCGGCGTGGCGACGTCGCCCGGTGTCGGCTTCGGGACGGGGGGCGAGGGCTACGTCCGCTTCGCCCTCATCGAGAACGAGCAACGCATCGGCCAGGGGGTGCGGTCGCTCCGCAAGGCGTTGCCCAAGCTCTGAGCGCCTGCCGCCGGCCGGGCGGGATCGGCAGGTGGCAGTCGACTGCCTGGGGTTACTCTGGCTTCGTGCTTTACGGGCTGATCAAGGCCGTTCTCTCGCCCTTCCTCCGTGTCTTCTTCCGCGTGAGCACCGACGGCCTCGACGGCGTACCGGCGTCGGGTGGCGTGATCCTCGCCTGCAACCACCAGGCCTTCTGCGACTCCCTCTTCGTGCCCTTTGTCGTGCCGAGGCCGGTGACGTTCGTCGCCAAGGCCGAGTACTTCCACTCCTGGAAGACCCGCTGGTTCTTTCTCGCCGTCGGCCAGATTCCGATGGAACGATCGGGAGGCGCCGCCTCGGGGAAAGCGCTCGAGGCGGCGCTCGGTGTCCTCACCTCCGGCGGCTGCATCGCCATCTACCCGGAGGGAACCCGCTCGCCCGACGATCGCCTGCACCGCGGTCGCACGGGCGTCGCCCGACTGGCCCTCACGTCCGGCTGCCCCGTGATTCCCGTCGGCCTGCGGGGAACGCGGGCCATCCAGCCCATCGGAGCTCGGTTCCTGCGGCCCTTCAAGCCCGTCTCGATCAGGTTCGGGCCCGCTCTCGACCTCTGCGCCCGCTACGCCAACCGCACGTCGGATCCGCTCGTGCTGCGCCAGGCCACCGATGAGGTCATGTTCGAGATCGCCCAACTTTCCGGCCAGCTGTACGTCGACCGGTACGCCTCCAGGTCGGCTCCGGCGGACTCGCCTCCGACCTCAGTCGTCCGGGCCGTCGTCGCCCGAGGGCCAGCCGCGGGCGCGGGCGAGGGCGTCGAGCCACCGAGCGTGGTCCCGGTCGGCGACGGCCGCTGAGGCGAGGGGGCCGAAGGTGGCCGCCGGCGGGCAGAGCTCCGCCAGCTCGTCGAGGGAGCCCCAGACGCCTTCGGCGAGCCCAGCCAGCATGGCGGCACCGAGGGCCGTGACCTCCGTCGTGGCAGGACGGACGACCTCGACCCGGCACTGGTCGGCCTGCAGCTGGAGCAGCAGATCCAAGACGGCGGCCCCGCCGTCGGCGCGCAGCACGGTCACGGGGTGGCCGCCGGCGGCAGCCGTGAGCTCGAGGACGTCACGGACCTGGAAGGCGATGGCCTCGACGGCCGCCCGGGCGAGGTGCGCCCGGCCTGCGCCTCTCGTGAGCCCGACGATCGTCCCTCGCGCCTCCGGGTCCCACCATGGGCTGCCGAGGCCGGTGAAGGCCGGAACGAGGACGACGCCGTCGCTGGAGGGGATGGAGGCGGCGAGAGGACCCACCTCGCTCGACTCGGCGATGATGCCGAGGCCGTCGCGCAGCCACTGGATAGTGGCGCCGGAGGCGAAGATCGCTCCTTCGAGGGCGTAGGTGACCTCATCGCCGAGCTGCCAGGCGATCGTGGTGAGGAGACCGTCGACCGGCGGAGGGAGGTCGCCCCCGAGATTCGTCAGGACGAAACTGCCCGTGCCGTAGGTCACCTTCGTCATGCCCGGCCGGAAGCAGGCCTGACCGAAGAGCGCGGCCTGCTGATCACCGGCGATGCCGCTGAGCGGGACGCCCTCGAGCATGCCGGTGGCGGCGTCACCGGTGATGGCTGCGAAGCGGCCGGAAGAGGCGCGGACCTCGCCGAGCGCTCGCATGGGGACGCCGAAGAGCTCGCAGAGCTCTTGAGACCAGTTGCCCGACTCGATGTCGTAGCAGAGCGTCCGCGAGGCATTCGAGACGTCGGTGGCGTGGAGGCCGCCCTGTGTGCCGCCGGTGAGGTTCCAGCAAATCCAGTCGTCCACCGTGCCGAGCATGAGGTCGGGCGTGTCCTCGAGGCCGCCGTTTCCGAACATCCACTCCCATTTCGTCGCCGAGAAGTAGCTGTCGAGGACGAGGCCTGTCGTATGCCGCACGAGCGGTAGGTAGCCGGCGCCCTCCAGCTCCTCGCAGCGGCGGGCGGTGCGCCGGTCCTGCCAGACGATGGCCGGCTGTAGGGGCTTGCCGGTGCGCCGGTCCCAGGCGACGGCCGTCTCGCGCTGGTTCGTCATGCCGACGGCGGCGACGGCGGTCTCGCCCGCCGCCTCGAGCCGGCCGACCAGTTCGTGGAGGGTCGCCCCGACGAGGCGCCAGATCTCCGCCGCATCGTGCTCCACGAGTCCCGGAGCGGGGAAGTGCTGGTGGAGCTCCCGGTAGGCGACGTCCCGTACCCCGCCGTCGGGGCCGACGGCGAGCGCCCGCACCCCGGTCGTGCCGGCGTCCACGGCGACGACGACTGCCACGGGGCGCAACGTAGCCGGTGGAGGGGTGGGGGCGAGGCTGTTGGGGGCGTATCGACTGATGGCGGCGGGGCCGGCGGGGCTTCGTGTCGGGGGTTGGACACCATTTTGAGGCCTAAGGCGAAATCATCCCGACGTCGCCAGGTGCCCGGCGGGCGAGATGTGAGCTGAGCACCGGTTTTCGGCGCGCCTGGTCAAGCTGCCGGCAGGACAACAGTGGTGGAGCCGTCATCGTTTGTCCGTAGCTCGCAGCCAAGGGCGCGCAGTTCAGAGAGTTTGCGACGAGCCCTGATCACCGGGGCGTTGCGTCTGTCGAACCAGTCCGGTCCGAGGTCGAGGTAGGTGACGCCCTCGTTGGCGAGAATGTGCCAGCAGGCGACAAGGATCGAGTGCCCGACGGCCTTTCGCGCCCGGAGCTTGCCTCTCCTCGGGCTGAGACGTCGATACTGGGCTTGCAGGTAGGTGCCCTTCGAGGAGGCGGCCGCCATGGCGGCGACGGCAAGGTATCTCTGCAGCCAGCTGTCGCCGTGTCGAGCGGTCCCCTTCTTCTGCTTGCCGGCTGACTCGTGCTGGCCCGGGCACATCCCTGCCCACGAGGCGAGATGGGCTGCGGTCGGGAAGCGGTCCATGTCCACGCCGATCTCGCCGATGATGGCCTCGGCGATGCGCCGATCGACACCGGGTATCGAGCACAGGCGGTCCCGGGCGTCAGCAAAAGGGGCGATCGCCTCCTCGATCGCCGAGGTCATGCGGCCCATAGCTTCGTCGAGATAGTCGAGGTGGGAGAGGATCTCCGAGACGAGGATCCCATGGCGGGGGCCGAAGCGCCCCTCGAGAGCAGCTCGTAGCTTCGGCAATTTGGCTCGAAGCTTGCCCTTGGCAAGCTCGGCGAGCACTTCAGGATCCCGCGTCCCCGCCACAAGGCCAGCGAGCATCGCCCGGCTCGAGACACCGAGGACGTCAGAGGCGACAGACGAGAGTTTCACACCGGCGTCTTGGAGGACCTTGTCGAGGCGCTGGGCCTCCCGTGTCCGCTCCTCAGCCAGGGTGCGTCGATAGCGAGTGAGCTCGCGAATGTCGCGAATCTCTGCTGGTGGGACGAAGCTCGCACGCACGAGCCCGTGCTCGGTGAGCTGGCAGATCCACTCGGCGTCACCGACGTCGGTCTTTCTCCCCGGGACGTTGCGCATGTGGCGGGCGTTCAGCAACCAGCACTCCATGGCGTCTTCGAGCACATAGAAGATGGGCTTCCAGTAGACCCCGGTCGCTTCCATCGCCACCCGGGTGACGCCGTGGGACACGAGCCAATCGCGCAGGCCAAGCAGATCGGCCGTGAAGGCGGAGAAGCTGGCGATCTCGGTCCTGCGCTCGCCGTTTGGTCCGGGGTAGCGGACGCAGGCGACGACGAGATCCTTGTGCACATCGAGGCCGGCACAGCGCTCGACGACGACATCCATGATGGAACCTCCTCAGCTGGTGGTCTTGGTCGTGCACCACGCCAGGAGGCCGAGGGGTGGAAATCTAAGGCACGCGCTCAAAGCGGCAGTCATCGGTGCTCGGGGCCTCCACGTCACGCTAAGCCACGGGCGCTAGGCACCAAGTACGCCCGACGTCGATGGCGTGCTGCCCTACAAGATTTCCCCATCCATCAGGTGGGCCGCCAGGCCCCCGGGCGCTTAGCCGGTAAACGAATCTCGCCAACCGCCCCTGTGGCCAGCGTCGGTGACACACCCGCGGCGTAACGTCCGGAGCGATCGGGTGCTCCTTTCGCACAGACACATCTGCAAGCTTCTGCGAACTTTCGCGAGCGGCCGGTGACCTGCGCCGATGGGTTGAGTCTGCCGTTGACAGCGGCGTAACTACGGTGTTGTAATTACCCCTCACCTAGTGGGGCTCGTAGGGACTACCCCTACATGTTGTGGCGTTAGCATCGATACCGGTGGAACCGGTCAAGGAGGGGAACAGGAAGATGGCTGTTGCAGGAGAGCGGCTCGGCATCGGACTCCGCCGGTACTTCACCACGGAAGGTACGCACCCATACGACGAGGTCGCCTGGGAGCGACGCGATTCGAGGATCTCCGACTACCGCACCGGAGCGGTCGCTTTCGAGCAGCTCGGCGTCGAGGTGCCGGTCTCCTGGAGCATCAACGCCACGAACATCCTCGCCCAGAAGTACTTCCGGGGCACGCTGGGCACCCTCGAGCGTGAGAGCTCGCTGCGCCAGGTGATCGACCGGGTGGCCGACACGATCACGGCGTGGGGCGTGAAGGACGGTTACTTCCTCGACGCCGCCGAGGCTGCCATCTTCAGCGACGAGCTGAAGCACCTCATCGTCGAGCAGAAGGCCGCCTTCAACTCGCCGGTGTGGTTCAACATCGGGGTGAAGGGCGTGCCCCAGCAGGCCTCCGCGTGTTTCATCCTCGCCGTCGAGGACAACATGTCGTCGATCCTCAACTGGTACGTCGAGGAGGGGACGATCTTCAAGGGCGGCTCCGGGTCTGGGGTGAACCTCTCGAGGATCCGGTCTTCGAAGGAGCTCCTGCAGGGAGGAGGCACCGCTTCGGGTCCCGTCAGCTTCATGCGAGGGGCCGACGCCTCGGCGGGCACCATCAAGTCGGGCGGCAAGACCCGGCGTGCCGCCAAGATGGTCATCCTCGACGCCGACCACCCGGACGTGCGTGAGTTCGTCTGGTGCAAGGCGCGAGAGGAGCGCAAGGCGCGCGTCCTCGCACAAGCCGGTTTCGACATGGACCTGGACGGTGAGGACAGTCATTCCACGCAGTACCAGAACGCCAACAACTCCGTCCGTGTGACGGACGAGTTCATGCAAGCGGTACTTGAGGATGGTGATTGGAACCTCGTGGCCCGCACGACGGGTGAGGTACTCGAGACCCTGAAGGCGCGTGACCTGTTTCGCCAGATCGCCGAGGCGGCCTGGGAGTGCGCCGACCCGGGCTTGCAGTACGACACCACGATCAACAAGTGGCACACGGCTCCGAACACGGGTCGGATCACGGCGAGCAATCCCTGCTTCACCGGCGACATGCTCGTGCACACCGACAAGGGTTTCGTGCGCTTCGACGACCTCGTCGGCCGGATCAATGCCGGAGAGGAATTCGCCGTGTACACGCACGACGCCACGAACGCCGAGCCGTCCGAGGTGGCCGTGCTGTCGAGCCCCGACGCGATCATGATCACCGGCGTCAACGAGATCGTGCGGCTCCGCTTCGACAACGGCATGGAGCTGCGGTGCACGCCGTCGCACAAGATCTTCACCGCCAATCGGGGCTTCGTTGCTGCCGACGAGCTCACGCCAGAGGACCGCATCAAGGTGCTCGACGTTCCGGCTCCGGCGACGCAGGCCGACCTTGCTCTCCCGATCCCGACGGATCCGGCGACGTACCGGGAGCCGTTCGGCCGCAGCGAGCTGTTGCGTTTCCCGGAGGAGTGGAGCCAGGAGTTCGGCCACTACCTCGGCTGGCTCGTCGGCGACGGGTCGACGTCCGGCAACACGACGAGCACGATCTACGGCTCTGCCGAGGATCGTAACGAGATTCTGCCTCGGCACGCCGAACTGCTCGAATGGATCAACGGGGACCGACCGATCAAGATCTCCGAGCAGTCGAACGGAACGGCTCAGCTCCGACTCGGACGGGCGGCGTTCAAGCGCTTCCTCGAGTCGCTCGGTATCCGGTCCGTAACGGCGGCCGACAAGGCCGTGCCATGGGCCATCGAGCAAGCGCCGGCCTTCGCCGCCGCCGCCTTCCTGCGAGGGTTGTTCGATGCCGACGGTTGCGCCGTCCTCAATCGTGAGAAGGGCTGCTACGTCGGCCTCGGTTCTGCCTCCGTCGAGCTGCTTCGCGGGGTACAACGCCTGCTCACCACGTTCGGGATCTCGAGCCGCGTCTACCAGACACGGAAGCATGGGGCCAAGAGCGCCTTCCGCTATACCCGGAAGGACGGCACGACCGTTGGCTACGAGGCCGGGCCTGCCTACGACCTCCGCATCACGTCCAGCTCGATCCGCCGCTTCGCCGCCGAGATCGGCTTCGGCCTGTCGCGCAAGGCGGCGCTGCTGGACGAGATCGTGTCGGGCAGGTCACGGGAGTACTACGACGTCGACCGCACGACGCGGCTCGCCGAGCGGACCCCCGAAGGCCGTGAGCTCACCTACAACCTGTCGGAGCCGAGGAACCACTCGTACGTCGTCAACGGCATCGTCGTGCGGAACTGCTCGGAATATGTTCACCTCGACAACAGCAGCTGCAATCTGGCGAGCCTGAACCTGCTGCGCTTCAGCGAGGAGGGCGGGCGCTTCGACGTGGAGGGCTTCCGGGCCGCCGTGGAGGTCGTCTTCACGGCCCAGGAGATCCTCGTCGGCAACGCCGACTACCCGACGGAGAAGATCGGCGCCACGACGCGGAGCTTCCGGGAGCTCGGCCTCGGATACGCCAACCTCGGAGCGCTCCTCATGGCCGAGGGCCTGCCTTACGACTCGGACCAGGGTCGTGCCTGGGCAGGTGCCCTCACGGCGCTCATGACCGGGACGGCCTACGAGACCTCGGCTCGCACGGCCGCCCGCATGGGGCCGTTCGCCGGCTTCCACGAGAACACCGAGCCGATGCTCGACGTGCTGCGCATGCACCGGGCCGAGGTCGCCAAGATCGACGAGGAGCTCGTACCGACGGACTTGCTCTCGGCCGCCCAGGAGAGCTGGGACCAGGCCGTCGAGCTGGCCGAGCGCTACGGCGTGCGCAATTCGCAATCGACGGTGCTCGCTCCGACGGGCACGATCTCGTTCCTCATGGACTGCGACACGACGGGGATCGAGCCGGACCTCGGGCTCGTGAAGACGAAGAAGCTCGTTGGCGGCGGCACGATGTCGATCGTCAACCAGACGGTGCCGCGGGCGCTGCGCAAGCTCGGCTACGGCGACGCCGAGATCGTCGACATCGTCGCCTACATCGACGAGCACAAGTCGATCGTCGGTGCGCCCAAGCTGAAGGCCGAGCACATGCCCGTGTTCGCCTGCTCCATGGGCGACAACGTCATCCACTACCTCGGCCACGTGAAGATGATGGCGGCTGCCCAGCCGTTCATCTCCGGTGCGATCTCGAAGACGATCAACATGCCCGAGTACGCCACGGTGGAAGAGGTCGAGCAGCTGCACATCGACGCCTGGAACATGGGCCTCAAGGCCGTCGCCATCTACCGGGACAACTGCAAGGTGGCGCAGCCGCTCTCGACGACGAAGAAGGAAGGAGCGGTGGCACCGCGCGATGGCGACAGCGCCGTTCGCGACGAGCTCTACACCGCCACCTTCGCCGCCAAGGAGGCCGAGCTGACGGCGAAGATCGCCGATCTCGAGGAGGCGCTGCAGCGGTCGCACGTGACGGCTCCGGCCGCCACGACGCGCACTCGTCTTCCCCGCCGGCGCCGTTCCAACACCTTCGCGTTCCGGGTCGCTGACTGCGAGGGCTACGTGACCGTCGGCGAGTACGAAGACGGCCGTCCCGGCGAGGTCTTCATGAAGGTGTCCAAGCAGGGTTCGACGCTGTCGGGTGTCATGGATGCCTTCTCCATCGCCGTGAGCCTGGGGTTGCAGCACGGGGTTCCGCTCTCGACGTTCGTTCGCAAGTACACGAACATGCGCTTCGAGCCGGCGGGCATCACCGACGACGCCGAGCTGCGGCTCGCTTCGAGTCTCGTGGACTACATCTTCCGGCGACTCGCCCTCGACTACCTCAGCTTCGACGAGCGGATCGAGCTCGGCGTGCTCTCGACGCACGAGCGCACACAGCCGACGCTGCCGGGTTTGGAGGACGTCGACACCGAGGAGGCGAGCCGTCGGGACCGCGAGCACTTCGGTGCGGGCGGCGACAGCGCCCCGGTGGCAGAGAGCGCGTCGGCCGGGCGGTCGCTCCACCCCTCACAGAGTCTGGAGAGCCGGGACGCCCCCTTCTGCTACGCCTGCGGCAACATCATGCAGCGGGCCGGGTCCTGCTACGCCTGCCCGAGCTGCGGGGCGACGAGCGGCTGTTCCTAGCCAGCCGGCCAGCCGGGCCGTCGACTGAGTCGCCCGACGCTGCTGCTGCGTCGGCGGCTCAGTCGGCCGTCCCCCAGTCCTCCACGAGCGACCCGTCCGGCTGGTGGCGGAAGAGCGGGATGGCGCCGAGCGTGCGGATCTTCTCGCAGTCCTCACCGAGGGCCGATCGCCAGAGGCCACCCTCGGTGAGGAGGGCGCCGAAGGCGACCGGCTCGCCACCCAACTTGCGGATCAGGTTGAGCGCCGCCCTGCTTGAGCCGCCGGTGGAGATGACGTCGTCGACGATCCCGACGCGACGGCCCTCGACGACGTGCTGGCGGGCCCGGTCGAAGAGGAGGTATTGGTCCTTGTCCGTCGTGATGGACCGGACCGGTTCGGTGATGGCGTTGGCGAGATGGATTTTGGGCGTCTTGTGCAAGATGGCGTAGTCGTCGAGGCCGAGGGCCCTCGTGACCTCGATGGCGAGCGGGATACCCATCGTGGCGACGGAGGCGACGATCTCCACGCCGAGCGGTACCAGCCGTTCGGCGAGCTCGCGCCCGGCAACCTCGGCAAAATGGACGCCGTGGTCCACACAGATCAAGAGGGCGATCGAGACGTCAGGCGCCACCTCGACCAGCGGCAGCTTCACGGTCTGGGATCCCACCTGGGCGAGATAGGTGCGGTCGGCGCTCACGGCGTGAGCCTGTTCGGCGCGGGCCTCTCCGCGCAAGCGGAGGTCGATGGCCGCAGCGGCAGAGGGCATGGGGCGGGGCCGCCATGACGAGCAGCCGGCCCCGGACAGGGGCGCCGATCGACGTCGCGGAGGCATCTCGATGGCTCGAGGTTGCCCTCGAGGAGGCGCGGGCAGGCCTCGGTGAAGGCGGCATCCCGATCGGGGCGGCCCTTTTCCGCCGCGACGGGACGCTCCTCGGACGCGGCCGCAACCGGCGCGTGCAGGAGGACGACCCGACACTGCACGGCGAGACGTCGGCCTTCCGCCATGCCGGCCGGCGGCGCGACTACCGGGACTGCGTGATGGTGACGACGCTGTCGCCCTGCTGGTACTGCAGCGGGCTCATCCGCCAATTCGGCATCGGCGCCGTCGTGATGGGGGAGGCGCGCAACTTCTCCGGTGGCCACGAATGGTTGGCCGAGCACGGGGTGCAGATCGTGGATCTCGACGACGAGCGGTGCGTGGGGCTGCTCGCCGCCTTCATCGCCGACCGTGCGGAGCTCTGGTACGAAGACATCGGACATGTCGACAAGGAGGACCGTGAGATGCCATGCGAGTAGCTGCCGTGCAGATGTGCTCCGGCGCCGTCCTGACCGCCAACGTCGAAGCCGCCGAACGACTCGTGCGGGAGGCGGCCGCTGCCGGCGCCCGCTACGTCCAGATCCCCGAGTACAGCACCTATTACGGTCCCCTCGAAGGAAACGAGGCCGCAGCGGAGGACCTCACGGGCCCCACGGTCACGACGTTCCGCCACCTAGCCCGCCACCTCGGCATCGTGCTGCACATCGGGAGCATGCTGGAGCGATCGCCCGTGCCGGGGAAGTGCTTCAACACGGGGCTCGTCATCGATCCCTCCGGCGAGATCGTCGGCCTCTACCGCAAGATCCACCTCTTCGACATCGATGTTCCCGGCCAGGTCGTCGAGCGCGAGTCGGCCGGGATCGAGCCCGGCTCGGCCCTCTGCGTCGCAACCATTGGGGAGCTGAGCGTCGGGATGTCGATCTGCTTCGATCTCCGCTTCCCCGAGCTGTACCGCCAGCTCGCCCTCGCCGGCGCCGAGGTGCTCGCCGTCCCGGCCGCCTTCGCGGTGCCGACGGGCCGGGTGCACTGGGAGGTGCTCGTGAGGGCACGCGCCATCGAGAACCACGCCTTCGTGGTCGCCGCCGCCCAGGCCGGGGTGACGGCCGAGGGCATGGCCACCTACGGCCACAGCCTCGTCGTCGGCCCTTGGGGGGAGATTCTGGCGGAGGGCAACGCCGAGAAGGAGGAGGTCCTCGTTGTGGACATCGATCTCACGGAGGCGGCTCGCCGCCGCTGCCAGATCGACGTCCTCGGGCTTCGGCGCCCGGATGCCTACCGTGTGGACCAGGCGCTCGCAGGGCCAGGCGGGGGGCCGGCCGGGCAGCCGGCGCCGATCGGGTGATCGGCCGGGCCGGAGCACCCGGGGTGTTCCTGAAGGCGGCCATCAACGGTGGCAGGACAAAGGTCGAGCACGCCGCCACGCCCGTCACGCCGGCAGAAGTCGCCGCGGCGGCTCTCGGAGCCGCCGCCGCCGGCGCCGAGGCCATCCACCTTCACGCCCGATCGGCCGATGGTCGGCAATCCCTGGAACCCGACGTCGTGGCGGCGGCGCTCACCGCCGTGCGGGCTGCCGGCGTGCGGGTGCCAGCCGGCGTGACGACCGGGTTGTGGTGTTGCGAGGGGGACGCCGAGCTCCGCCTCGAGCTCGTGCGAGCCTGGGAGGTCGCTCCCGACTTCGCCTCCGTCGCCTTCGGGGAGGAGGGTGCCGAGGACGCCGCAGCGGCCGTGGTGGCAGCCGGCATCCAGCTGGAGAGCGCCGTCTGGACGACGGATCAAGTGCCGGCGCTGCTTGCCTCCCGCTTTCTCGGCGACAACGTCCGTGTCCTCATCGAGCCGATCGACGAGAACGCCGCCCGGGCGGTCGGGCACGCCCGCGAGATGGCGGAGCGGCTCCGCCGCGGCGGGGTGCGCTGCCCGCTCCTCTACCACGGCGACGGCGAGACCGTCTGGCCGGTGCTGAGGGCCGCTGTTGCCGACGGCTGCCAGGTCCGCATCGGACTGGAGGACGGTGTCCACCTCCCGGACGGCTCACTGGCGCCCGACAACGCCGCACTCGTCCGCGCCGCGCGCCAGGAGGCGGCCATCCGGACTTGAGGGCGGCGGTGGCTGTCCGGGACCCCGGCGCAGCCCCCCGCTCAGTCCGGTGGTCCGAAGAGGCGGTCGCCGGCGTCCCCGAGGCCCGGGTCGATGAAGGCATGTTCGTCCAGGGCGGGGTCGATGGCGGCGCAGGTGATCTTCAAGGTCGGATGGAGGGAGCGCACGAGTCGCAGCCCCGGGACGGCCGCGATGAGGCAAAGGGCGCTGACGTCGGTTGCTCCTCGATCCGCCACGAGTGAGCAGACCTGCGAGAGCGATCCGCCCGTGGCGAGCATGGGGTCGCAGATGACGACCCGCCAGCCGGCGAGCCGTGCCGGCAGGCGGTTGAGATAGACGGACGACTCGTGGGTATGCTCGTCTCGGCGAAGCCCGACATGGGCGACCCGCGTCGCCGGGAGCAGCTCCTGGATGGCCTGCACCATGCCGAGGCCGGCCCGGAGGACCGGTACGAGCAGCACCGTCTCGTCGATCACCGGGCTCAGGATGCGGGAGCGCACCGGGGTGTCGATGGGGATGTCGGTGGTGGGGAGGTCGTGGAGGGTGACGTAGGCGAGGAGCGCCGAGAGCTCGGAGACGAACTGCCTGAAGAGGCCGCTCGGGGTCGTGGCGTCTCGCAGCCGGGTCATGCGATCGGCCACCACCGGGTGATCGAGGAGCACGACGCCCAGCTCGTCAGCGATGGCCGCCGGTCGTTCGGACTGCTGGTCTTCAGCCACGGCTGTCGGCGCGGCGCGGGCGAGCGCTCAGTCGAGGATGCGCACGCAGAGAACGGGCGGGAGTCCGCCGGACACGAGGCGCCAGTCCTCGCCTTGGTCCAACGAGGCGAAGAGCTGTCCGGAGCGCGTGCCGAACACGAGCGGATACGGCGACGTCGCTCCCATCGAGAGGGCGTCTGCCACGACGGTCACGTGGGCACCTTCCGGGGGAAGACCCTGGCTGAGCATGACCCAGGACTTACCGGCGTCGCTCGTGCGGTAGATGCGGGGACGCCCTTTCGGGCCGCACGGGTACCACTCCGACTGCAGCGGGAAGACGTAGGCGGTGCCCGCCTCGGCGGGGTGGGCGGCCACGGTGAGGCCGAAGTCGGTCGACAAGCCGTCCGGCTCGCCCGCCCGGCTCACCGACGCCCAGGTGTCGCCGGCGTCATCGGAGTGGTACGTCCCGGTGTCCGTCTGGGCGAAGAGGCCGTCGGGGCTGGAGGCGTCGGGCGCGACCTTGAAGACCTGGCGCCGCTCCCCCCGCCAGGCGTCGGCCGGGTGCGACGAGATGCCCTCGTTGTGCTCCGACCACGTAGCGCCCCCGTCGTCGGAGCGGTACACGCCGGCCGTGCTGATTCCGACGATGATCCGGCCGGGCCGCTCGGGGTGCGTGATGATGCTGTGAAGGCGGTCGCCCGGCGTCTCCCAGTCCTTCCGACCCGGGTGGTCCCAGAGGCCCTGCACGATCTCGAAGGTCGAGCCGTCGGTCGACCGGAAGAGTGCCCCCGGCTCGGTGCCTGCGAGCAGTGGCTGAGCACCCTTGCCGACCGGCACGCTGTAGTCCGGCTGCAGCTGGCACACGCGTCGGAGGGCGGCGTCGGCGTCCTCCGGCAAGGCCATCACCACGGCGGCCCGGTCGCTCCAGCTCGCCCCGTCGTCGTCGCTCACGCTCAAGATGGGCCGCCCGGCCGGGTCGACGAGGGCGGCGTAGTAGCGACTGCCGACCTGGAGGAAGGCGGGCACCCTGCAGCCCTCGTGGTAAGGGCCGTCGAGGACGCCGTCGCTGATGAAAAACAGGCCGAGCGTGGTACCGACCGCCACAGGGAGGTGATCGGTCATCCGAGCACGAACGCTCGAGCGTTCTATCTGCACACCACCAGCTCCTCCACGCCAAGACTCGTCTCTCGCAACAAGACGCGCCCCGAGGGTCGCACAATCGTTCGAGAACGAGGATATCCGCCGGAAGCCATTTTATCGGGGATACACGACAACGTCGGAAGCCCCGTCAGGACGACCCGCTGCTGCCCCACCGCCTCGCCTCAGTCACCAGGCGCTTCGCCCGGCGCGACGGGTGCGGGGCCCGGCGGCGGACACCTTGCCCGCCACGGGGTGGCCGAGCAGGCCGGACAGGTGCCCGGCGACCTCGATGAGCTGGTCGAGGTCGACGCCCGTGGCTACGCCGAGGTCGTCGAGGAGGGCGACGAAGTCCTCCGTGGCGAGGTTGCCACCCGCACCCTCGGCGAAGGGGGAGCCGCCGAGACCGCCGACGGAGGTGTCGAAGCGCACGACGCCTGCGACCATGGCCACGTAGGCGTTGAGCAGGGCAGTGCCCCGGGTGTCGTGCAGGTGGAGGCCCACGTCCGGACCCGTCACGTCGAGGAGTCGTGTCACGAGGCGGGGCGTGGCCATGCCGGTCGTGTCCGCCAGGGTGAGCGACGTCGCCCCTGCCTCGAGAAGGCGGCCGCAGAGGGCACCGACGTCGCTCGGGTCGATGTCTCCCTCGTAGGGCGAGCCGAAGGCGCAGGACACGACGGCGTCGACAGGTACGCCGTCGGGCGCGGCGAGATCGCAGACGGCTGCCGCTTCGGCGAGGGATTCCTCGATGGAGCGGTGGACGTTGCGCTCGTTGTAGGCGGCCGAGGCCGAGATCGTCGCACTGAGCTCGTCGACACCGCAGCCGAGGGCGTCCTGTGCACCCCGCAGGTTCGGGACGAGCGCCGACAGCCGGAAGCTGTCGCGTCCGCGCGATGAGGGCGATGACCTCGGCGCCGTCCGCCATGGCGGGGACGGCCCGCGGCGAGACGAAGCTGACGGCCTCGATGCGACGGCAGCCAGCCGCCGCCAGCCGGTCGACGAGAGCGGCCCGCTCGGCCGGCGGCACTGGCTCTTCGGCTTGCAGCCCGTCACGGGGGCCGACCTCACGGAGCAGCACGGCGGCGGGAAGCAAGGGCGGCGACGCGCGGAAGCGATCGGGCGGTTCGAGCACGGCCACGAGGCGGACGATAGCCCGCAGCGGTCGGCCGTTATCCTCCAACGCCGTGACGGCGCCAAGAGATCTCGTGCTCGAGGGCGTCGTCGTCAGGGGTGACCGGCGGGGTCGGGAGCTCGGCTTTCCGACGGCCAACGTCGAGCTGTCGCCCGGCAGCGAGCTGCCGCCCGATGGCGTCTACGCAGGGTGGCTGGTGCGGGCGAGCGGCGAGCGGCTCGTCTCGGCCGTCTCGGTGGGCACCCGGCCGACGTACTACGCCGAGCACGGCTCCCGGCTGGTGGAGGCTTACGTGCTCGACTTCGACGGCGATCTCTACGGTGAGCACGTCCGAGTGATGGTGGGGGTGAGGGTGAGGGGGCAGGCCCGTTTCGCCACGAGCGAGGAGCTCGTCGAGCAGATGCGCCGCGACGTCGATGCAGTGCGGAGTGCCGCCGGCGGCTGAGGCTGACTGCACAACCCGGGAGAGGGCGGCGATGTGATCATCGAGAGGCGTGCTCGCCCACGGTGGTGAGGGGACAGAGCGCTCCCGCTACCATCGATGTGCCATGCTGGAGTGCCGCCACGGCGCTTCGTCGTGGCGTCCTTGGTGGTCGTAGCTCAGTTGGCAGAGCGCCAGGTTGTGGTCCTGGAAGTCGGGGGTTCAAGTCCCCTCGGCCACCCGCTTGCGGGCGACAGGTGCGCTCGCCGCAGTGGCGGTCGTGCCGCGGCTGAACGGCTAGCCTGTCGAGCGCCAGGCGCCTCTAGCTCAATTTGGCAGAGCAACGGACTCTTAATCCGCAGGTTCTGGGTTCGAGTCCCAGGGGGCGCACAACAATGAAGGCCTTCACGACCGTTCGCAAGCAGCTCGGGCTGGGAACCGTAAGGCTCCACAACCTCCGTCACGTCGCTGCGACTCGAATGCTGGCCGCCGGCGTTCCCGTTCGGACCGTCAGTGGCCGATTGGGTCACTCGAACGCAGCCACGACGCTCGGTGGGGCCAATCTCGGTTGACAAACTCACACAGCCCTTCGGCCGTCAACTACCCCTAGCGCTCGGGCGCCAGAAGGCGCACACTGGGAGCGGGTTAACAGCAACCCGACGACCAACACCGCCACCTGACTCCACGGAGCCGGTTGCACACCAACGACGGCGAGTCGCCTTTGGGAGGTGGGGAGCGTGTGGCGAACGCTCCCCACGTCCGCGGTTAAAGAGTGTCCTTGGGGAAGGAACCGCTCGCACGATGCGTGCCTCACCGGGCTACGAGCGTCCTGACTGGATGGATCGCGCCGCCTGCCGGGGAGTCACCGAGCTGTTCTTCCATGACGCCCCTCTCGCCGTCCGTTGCGCGAAGGAAGTGTGTCTCGGGTGCGAGGTCCGCGAGGTCTGCTACGAATTCGCGATGACCCATCCCACCCTCCAGGGAGTCTGGGGCAAGACCACGTCCGCCGAGCGCCGCCGGACGCGGCCGCTCGCGTCCTAGAGCCGCGCCCGGGTACGGCAGCAACGTTCCACCCACGATCGCCCGCTCCGACCCCCTCGCCAGTCGGGCTCGGTGAACACGAGAAGCTGGTTCTGGTCAGCGGCGTTACATATATCGTGGCCCATGGCTGAGGAGTCTGGAGCAATGTCCGTGAGGGCCAGGGTGCAGGCGCAGCGAGCTCGCCTGCGTGCTGCGGGGCTCCGCCCGGTCCAGAGTTGGGTGCCCGATGTCCGTTCACCCCAGTTCGCCGATGAAGCCCATCGCCAGTCGGGGATCGTGGCCTCCTCGGCGCGCGCTGACGAGGACCGAGCGTTCATCGAAGCCATCGCGGCTGACGCCGAGTGAACCGTGGTGAGATTTGGACCGCCATGGCAGGATCGAGATACGTAGGAGCCTCGGCCCCTGGTCCTCGTCGAGGACGACCGACTCGACGCGACCGACTCCGTGACGATCTGCGCCTTTAACCCCGAGCCGACCGAGGCGCCCCTCGTCCGGCCGGTCGCGGAGCCAAGTGCGGAGAAAGGGCTGCACGACACGGGCAGTGTCGTGGTGGACGAGATCACCACGGTGCGCCGGCCCGGCTCGGAGAGCGAATCTGACGCCCGCCCTGCGAGGAACGTTGTGCGGCAGCATCGAGCCATTGTCCTGTTTCTCGGGTTTGGGCGGTTCGTGACGCATCGATAGCGGTTCCGCTGCGGCGGGGTCGACAACTCGCCCAACCGGGCCACGCAGCGCCTCCGCGCCCAGGTCCGTTGCCTGCCGCAACGAGCCCCCGGCCGTGTAGTCTGCCGCACCACTTGTGACCGAAAGGACGAGGCGCATGCCAGCAGGGTCCGTCAGGAATTCGACCCCGCTGCGATCGGGCGCGCCGAGGGTTCGATCGAGGGGTTTCGCCCTCGCGGCGCTGGGCTTCTGCTCAGTTGCAGGAGCAGCCGGTCTCGTGGCCGCCCCGTCGGTTGGAGCGACGACGAAGCTCGTGGTGACGACGATTCAGCAACCTGAGGCTCTGATACCGATCGTGGGCTTCGCAGTCGATGCCAAGCCGGACACCGTCTATCTCGGGTCGGCTTCGAATCACCTCGGGGTGCTCGATGGCAGGACGAACAAGGTGACGTCTCCCACTGCGAACGTGAGTTGTGCACCGTGGGGCATAGCCGTCAATCCGAACACCGATACGATCTACGTCGCTCCCTGGGGACAGAACGTCCTGTTGGTCATCAACGGCAAGACGGAGAAAGTCACCGACAGGATCAAGATCCCCGCATCGGAGAGCGGAGTCGCCGTCGACGCCTCGACCGACACCGTCTACGTGGCCTCGAACCACGCCGGCTCCGTAGAAGCCGTCAACGGCCGGACGAATAAGGTGACTGCCAAGATTCCTGTGGGACCGAATCCGGGTTACCTTGCCGTGGACCCCTCCACTGACACCATCTACGTGACACATATTCTCGAAGGGACTTTGGACGTCATCAATGGAAAGACGCACAAGGTGACGCACGTCATCACCCTGTCGAACGTCGAGGCTGCAATCTCCCACGTAACGGTGAACCCAGTGACCGACACCGTGTACGTGGGCCAGTACCCGAGTGGGCCGGTGTTGGTCGTGAACGGCAAGACGAACAAATTGGCGGGCCACATCGCGGCGGGCAGGCTCGACACCGCATTGGTGGCAGTGAACGCCTCGAGCGACACCCTCTACGTCGCCAGCGTGAGTGGGAACAAGGTGTACGTGGTCAATGCCAGGACACGCAAGGTGACGGCCACCGTCGCCGTGGGCATGGCACCCAACGCCTTGGCGGTGAACTCCTCGACCGGCGCGGTCTATGTCGCCAACGAGGCGTCCACGATCTCTGTGATCACGTGAGCATGGCTGGCCGCGGTCGACCGTAGCTCCGCCCGCTCCCCGCTGCAGCGGTGGAGGGGGCGAGCACGTAGGCTCGGACACGTGTGGGAGTACAAGGCGCTCAGCGCGAAGGATATGCGGACCGACGACAGCGGCGGCCCGCTCACGGTGCAGCAGCGGCTCGACGCCCTCGGCAAGGACGAGTGGGAGCTGGTCGCCTTCCAGGCGGAGGGCCTCTGGGTCTTCAAGAGGCAGGCTGAATCGGCCAGAGCCAAGGCGGCCAAGTCGATCGAGGACGAGCACGCGGCCGAGCAGGCGCGCCTCGCCAGGAAGGACAGGGACAGCGCGCCCTGGAAGCCGCCGGTCTTCTGACCCACTCACGCCGGCGTCCGGAGCCGCCGTAGTGTTGGCGCCGTAGAGACAGCCGACCGATCCGTCGCGCCATCCAATGAGCGCACGATCTCAACAGGATCGGCGCGGGAGCGGTTGGCGCCATGGTGCTGGGGTGCCACCGCTCTCTGCGCGGCAGCAGGCGTTCTCATCAGCGTCCTGACCGCTGCACACAACACCGGCGGCCACTTCCGCACGCCTACGCAGCGTGCATTCAACACCTTCGCTTTCTTCACCGTGCAGTCGAACCTGCTGGCGGGCGCGACGACCTTGTTCCTTGCCATCCGGCGGGACCGTTCGTCCTTCGTGTTCGCCGTCTTCCGAATGATCGGCCTCGTGGCCATCACCGTGACGGGCGTCGTCTACCACGTGGCCCTGGCGAGCCTCTTCGACCTTCAGGGCTGGGACCAGCTCGGCAACCAGCTCGTGCACACGGCGGTTCCCCTCCTCACCGTCATCGGGTGGGTGGCCTTTGGTCCACGCCGGCTGACCTCGAGGCGAGTCGTCTACTGGTCGATCGCCTTTCCCGTGTGCTGGCTGGGTTTCACGCTCATCCGAGGGGCCGTGGTGCACTGGTACCCGTACCCCTTCATCGACGTGACGGTGCTCGGGTACGGAGGAACTGCGCTCAACTGCCTGTGGGTCGCCCTCTTGCTGCTCGGCCTCGCTGCCGGGGCGAACACGCTCGACGGAAAGCTCAGCCGCCCGCGCCGTGCCCCCGAGTGAAGGCGGCGAGGAGCGGAGGCGTCCGCCGCAGGAGGTCGAGCAGGTAACCGCCGAGATCGGGCGTGAAGCCGTTCGGGATGGAGAGGCGAGCGAGCGAGCTGAGCGAGTCGGCGCCGAGGGCGGCGGCCGAGAAGGACGTCGCCGTCGAGAAGAACAGCACGGTGCCCTCGTCCTTCGTGAGGAGAATGGCCGTGCCTTCGCAGCCGGGGACGGTCGTGCACAGCAAGGTCAGAATCCGACGCCGGGAGCCGGCGCCGGGCGAACTCGGAGGCGACGGCCACCGGATCCGTGGCGTCGGCCACGATCGCCGAGGCCCCCGGGTCGACGGCGTGGGCGAGAGCGAGAGCGGCCTCGCTCACGTCGATCACGGTGACACGGCCGTCGGGGCCGACCTGCTCTCGTGCGGCCACGGCGGCGGCGAGACCGGCGTGCCCGGAGCCGACGATGACGACGTGGTCACCGCTGCGAGCGATGGCGTGCGTGTGCCAGGGGGCGGGGTAGACGTCGAGAGCTGACAGCACGGCATCGAGGGGGAGGTCGCCCGGCACGGTGGTCCAGCACATGCGGCCGGTGACGATCGCCCGCCCCGTGACAGGCACCTGAGGGCTGCCGAGGTCGACCGGCCCCACGGAATCGAGCCGCAAGGGCGTGGCGATGAGCGAAGCGATCGGAACGACTCGTTCCCCGAGCGGGGTCTCCTCGCGTCGTTGCGACCCGACCCGAGCGAGGCGCCCGAGGAGGATGCCGCCGGAGTGGGTGACCGGGTTCTGCATCTTGCCGTGGGTGGCGACGATCTCGGCGATGGCGCCTGCCACGGCCTCCGGCGAACCGTGGCTCTGACGGAGCTGGCGGAAGCTCGTGGCGTCGACGTTGAGCATCTCGACGTCGACCTCGGCCTCGTACTCGTTGGCTCCCGAGTCGGCGTCGACCCGGTCGGCGATGTGGGGGAGGGCTCCCACCGGATTCAGCGACCGCCAGGTCCCGAGGAGGGCGGAGAAGTAGTCCGGTGGAGGTGACTCCGCAGGCGACAGTGGTGCCGGCCGGTCTCCGGCGGTGTCGAAGGTCACGCCGCACCCGCCAGAGCCGCCGCCGGGTTCTCCACCAGCAGCACGTGCTGGGCGTCCGCATCGAGGCCGAAACGGTCCATCACCGGCACGACGTCGCGCAGGATGTGGGCGTAGCCCTCGCCCCCGTAACGGACGAGGTGGGTCTTCGAGTAGATGTCGTGCGACATGAGGACCTTGCGGAGCTGGCCGAGGTCGGCGACGCCGCGGATGAGCCGCAGGCGGCCGGCGTCGTTCGGCATGGGGAAGTCCGAGTACGGGTAGAAGCTCGACTCGAAGCCGAAGAGGTCGAGCGAGGCGTAGGCGCCCCGTCCGGCCAGCTCGGCGATCGCCTCCGGGTTGTCCAGCGTCCGGTCGAGGTGGCAGAGCACGACGCGGCCAGGATCGGCGCCCGCCCGCTCCGCCTCGTCGAGTGCCCAGCGAGGGCCGTCCGGGTGCCGGCCGGGGTGGATGATGAGCGTCCGTCCCGTGGCGGCTTGGGCCCTGGAGGCCGCCACGAGGGCCTTGTGCTCACAGTCGACGGCGGGCCAACTGAGGGCGATCTCCCCGATGACGCCGGAACGCACGCTCCGTCCCTCGACGACGGCGGCCCCCTCCAAGCAGTCGGTGACGACGATCTCGGCCAGTTGCTCGACGCTCGCCTCGTGTACCACGTCGTCGTGGTACTCGTGGTCGTAGTAGCCCCCGCCCATGATGACGTTGACGCCGCTTCGCTCCGCGATGGCCACGAGCCCCTCCGGGTTCCGGCGCAGGCAGCGCGGCGTGACCTCGACGATCGTCCCGCCTCCTGCGGCTCCGAAGAGCCGGAGCTCGTCGACGGCTTCGCTCACCGAGTCGAGGACGAGGCAGTGGGGGTTGTCGTCGTTTCGCCGTGATTGGTAGTAGTTGTGGAGGGCGAGCGGCTCGGCGAGGTGTCCCGTGCGACGGTGCTCCTCCGTGCGGGTGTCGACGAGGAGGTGCTCGTGGATGAGGGTGGCACCCAGCTCGCCGACCGGCACGGGTCCGAGGACTGTCTCGACGTGGCTGTCCATCAGGTGCGCTCCCTTTGGTGGGGGCCAGGGGAGGGCATCACTCGGCGTCCTCCGCCCTTCCCGCTCGTGACGGGCGCCGAGCCTAGGGGCGGCTCTCGGGGCCTGCAAGGCATCGGGGCTTGGTCATCGGGCCCGCAACCCCGCCGCCCGAGCCGGTGCTTGCCGGGGCCGCGGCCGGGACCACGGGCTGCCGACGATGGCGGGCGGCGGCTACGTACAGTTGCGCCGGCGTGCAGACGACGACTCCGACCGACATGGCCATCCCTGCGCGCCCGGCTCTGCTCGGCACCGAGCCGCCGGCGAGCGGATCGATTGCTCGACGCCTTCAGCCGAGGACGCTGGCCGCAGCCGCTGCGGTCCTGAGCCTCCTCTCGAGCGCAGCGTGCCTCGTGACCCTCGACATCTTCCTACCGGGGCGCTCGTCTCTGTCCGCCGCCCTCATGCAATGGGACGCTGGTTGGTGGCGCGCCGTCGCCCTACACGGCTACTGGAACCCTGCCAACGCCCTCAACGGACGGCACGTCGTCTATTTCCCGCTGCTCCCGCTCCTCGAGCGCTTCGGGCGCGACGTCACGGGCTCCCTCGAACTGTTCGTCGTCGGGGTCAACATCGCCGCCCAGGCGGTCGCCGCCGTCCTCCTCTTCTACATCGCCCGCCACAACGGTGCGAAGGACGGCGAGGCGCTCGGATGGGTGGCGCTCTTCGTCGTGAGCCCGCCCGTCGTCTTCGACGTCATGGGCTACGACATCGCCCTCCTCACGCTGTTTCTCGTGGCGGCGTTGTTCCTGGCGCAGCGCCACCACCCCTGGTGGGCCGCCGTCGCCCTCGGGCTGTCCTCGGCGACAAACCCAATCGGAATTGCCTTTGCGGCCGGCTTCGCCGTGTGGTCGATGATCGAGCTCGTGCGGGCGCCGGCGCTCTCGGGGCGCTCGCTGCCGAGCTTTGTCGGACAGATCGGGGTGAGCTTCTCCGGCATCCTCGCCTACATGCTTTACCTGCAGGTCCGCTTCGATGCCCCCTTCTCCTTCTACGAGGCGGCCCGCTTCTGGGCACCGGATCGACCGTTCGGAGTGATGATGGGGCGCATCCTCACCTTCAGACCGGTCCGGGGCTCGATCTTGCGGTTCGTGGCCGAACCCTACGGAGCCCACACGAGCCAGCTCATCGATGCCGGTGCCACCGTCGTCGTGATGGCCCTCGTCATCGGCCTCTTCGTCAGTGAGGGAGGCGTGCGGACGCTCGGGTTCTGGACGCTGGCCGCCGTCTTGCTGCTCGCCCAAGTCGAGTCGTCCCGCCTCGGCTTCGAGGAGTCGACGACCCGGTTCGTGCTCCCCGCCGCCTTCGGTGCCGGCGCCGTGGCGAGCGTCTGCCGGCTCCTCACGCGGCCCGTGGCGCTCGCCATCGCTGCCGTCGTCCTCGCGGCCGGAACGGTCTTCTTCCTCCACAACCTCGCCACGGGGCAGTGGGTCGATTGACGTCGAAGCACGTTGGGGCGGGCGGTGCCCGCAAGCGAGGGCGGTTCGGAGCCCGCCGCCTCCTCGCCGCCGCCGTGGCCGTCTGGACGGTGGCCGCCATCGCCATCCCGCTCTCCTCGTCGCTGCCGTCCGCCCTCCGAACGTCGGGTTCCGTCCGCCGCCTGCACGACCAGCTCACCCTCCTCGGCTCCGGGTGGACGGGTGCCATCGACCTGTCCGCTGCGACCCGGGGTTCGGGTCCGGGCGCTTGGGAGTGGTCGATCGGGCACAGCTCGACGATCCACATCCCCGAGGCTTGGGGCGGCGTTGCGCTCGAACTGTTCCCGGCGGCCTGCCCGGGCGGTCGTCGGCAGCGAGTCATCTTCGGGGGCCCCGCGTCGAGCGCCCGGAAGGTGCTCGTCCTTCACAGTGGCTTTCACTGGTACGACATCCGCCTCGGGTTCCTCCATGGCGGACGCCCGTTGCGCCTGACGTACGGCTGTGTGGTGCAGCCCCGCGGTGTTCTCCATCCCGAGGAGGTCGCCGTCGCCGTGGCCGGCTTGCAGGTCGGGAGGCCGTGAGCAAACGTTGGGAGCGATCGTTGTCTGCGCGGTCGGCCGACGGACCGTAGCCTTGTCGCAAGGCGCGGAGGTGCGACATGCGTTGTGACAGCTGCGGAGTCGAGAATCGAGTCGGCGGGAGGTTCTGCCGCGAGTGCGGCAACCCGCTCGCACGGGTCTGCCCCAGCTGTGGCAATGCCGTCCCCACGGACGCCAAGTTCTGCGACCAGTGCGGCACCACGCTGGCGGCGCAGCCGGCCGTCGCCGAGGAGCCGGCGGAGTCACCGGAAGCCCGGCGGGAGGCGTTCACGTCCGAGGTGCGCCACGTCTCCGTGCTCTTCTGCGACCTCGTGGGGTTCACGCCCCTGTCGGAGTCGCGGGACCCGGAGGAAGTGAGGGAGCTGCTCTCGGGCTACTTCGATCTCGCCCGCTCGATCGTCGGCCGTTACGGCGGCGTCATCCAGAAGTTCATCGGGGACGCCGTCATGGCCGTCTGGGGGGCGCCTGCGGCCAATGAGGACGACGCCGAACGGGCCGTTCGCGCAGGCCTCGAGCTCGTCTCCGCCGTTGCCGACTATGGGACCGAGCGCGGCCTCTCCTTGCAGGCACGTGTGGGAGTCGTCACCGGCGGTGCCGCCACGACGGAGACCGCCGACGAAGGCCTCGTCATCGGCGATCGTGTGAACACCGCCGCCCGCATCCAGTCGGTGGCCCCCTCCGGCTGCTGCTACGTCGACGAGGCGACCCGGGGGGCGAGCGCAGCAGCCATCTCGTACTCGGAGGCCGGCACGCACTCGCTCAAGGGGAAGTCGGAGCCCCTGCGGCTGTATCAGGCACGCCGGGTCATCGCCGCCATTGCCGGCTCACAGCGCTCCGGCGTTCTCGAGGCGCCCTTCGCCGGCCGGGACCACGAGCTCCGGCTCGTCAAGGAGCTCTTCCACGTCTGTGCCGAGCGATCGACGGCCCGCCTCGTGCTCGTCTCGGGTGTGGCGGGGGTGGGGAAGTCGCGACTCGCCTGGGAGTTCTTCAAGTACATCGACGGACTCGCCGGCGACGTCCTCTGGCATGCCGGCCGCTGCCTCTCGTACGGAGAAGGCGTCAGCTACTGGGCGCTCGCCGAGATGGTGAGGGCGCGCCTCCAGATCGGCGAGGACGACCGCGGCGACGTGGTCGCCGAGCGGCTGCGGAGCGGTCTCGAGCGCTGGATCCCGGAGCCGGCCGATCGCGAGTTCATCGCCCCCCGCCTCGGCCAGCTGCTCGGCCTCCCCGCCCGCCAGGCACTCGTGAAGGAAGAGCTCTTCAGTGGCTGGCGTCTGTTCTTCGAGCGCCTGTCCGAACATCTCCCCGTCGTCATGGTGATCGAGGATCTGCAGTGGGCCGACGCCGGGATGATCGAGTTCCTCGATCACCTGCTCGAGTGGTCGGGGGACCGGCCGCTCTACCTCCTGGTCCTCACGCGACCCGTCGAAAGGGACCGACGCAGCCTCACGCTCTCCCGCCGCAACCTCACGACGCTCTCGCTCGACCCCCTCCCGGACGCCGTCATCGGCGAGCTCCTGGACGGTCTCGTGGCAGACCTGCCCGCCGTGACTCGTGCTCGAATCGTCGAGCGGGCAGAGGGTATCCCGCTCTATGCCGTCGAAACCGTGCGTAGCCTCCTCGACAAGGGGGTGCTCGAAAAGGGACCCGACGGAATCCTGCACCTCGTCGGAGAGGTGGGCGCCCTCGAGATCCCGCCCGGCCTGACCGCCCTCATCGCCTCCCGGCTCGATGCTCTCTCCTCTGCGGAGAGGCGGGTCGTGAAGGAGTGCTCGGTTCTCGGGTCCTCCTTCCCGCGAAGCTCCATCGAAGCCGTCACCGAGATGGAGCCCGCCGAGCTGGAGGCGATCCTCCCGGCCCTCGTCCGCAAGGAGGTGCTTACGGTGCGGGCGGACAAGCTGTCGCCCGAGCGTGGCCACTACGCCTTCACGCAGTCGCTCATCCGGTCGGTGGCCTACGAGATGCTGTCGAGGGCCGAGCGCAAGGCCCGCCACCGCGCCACGGCCGAGCACCTGCAGTCCGCCTTCCCCGAGCACGGTGCCGACGTCGCCGAGGTGATCGCCGCCCACCTCTACGACGCCTACCGGGCGGCCGGCGACGATGCCGACGCCGACGACCTTCGCCTGCAGGCGACGGAGGCTTTCGCCTTGGCGGGGGAGCGGGCCCAAGCGGTCGGCGCCCCCCTGACGGCCGAGAAGGCCTACCTGCAAGCAGCCGAGCTGTCCTCCGACGATGCCGACCGGGCTGGCTTCACGGCCAAGGCGGGTCGCATGGCTTCCTTCGGCGGCAGCGTGGAGCGTGCCATCGCCCATTTCGAGGACGCCATCGCCTCCCATGCCGCCGCCGGGCGGCTCGTCGAGGTTGCCCGCGTCACGGGCTGGCTGGATGTCCCTCTGGCCAGCTCGGGCCGTGCCGAGCAGTCGATGGCGGCCATCCGGAAGGTGCTGGCCGAGCTCGACCCCGCCACCACCCCGCCGGACGTGCTGGCGGATCTGCAGAGTGCGCTCGGCTCCGGTCTTCTCTTCTCCGGCAAGCCGGACGAGGCCTCGCAGCCGCTCGAGCAGGCGCTCATACTGTCGCAGCATCACGAGCTGACGGAATCCCTCAGCTTCGCTCTCGTCAGCAAGGGCACCATGCTGTCCTCCGGGGCACGGACCGTTGAGGCGCTCGCCGTCTACGAGGCTGCCCTGGAGGTCGCACAGCGCAACGGCATCACGCGCACGGAGCTGCTCAGCCGCGTGAACCTCGCCGACGTCTGCATGACGCGCGATCTGGAGGGTGCAGAGGAACACTGCCTGGCGGCCATCGCGCTCAGCGCGGCGGTGGGGCGCTCGCCGCCACGAGCTGATCGCCATCGCCAACTTCCTCTACGTCCTCGAGATGGCGGGTCGGTGGGACGAGGCGTTGCAGATCGCGGCGGAGGTGGATGAGGGGGGCGTCACCGACACCGGCGGCTACGTTCTCATGGTCGAGATCGCCAATCTGCATGCCGTGAGAGGCGAGGCGGAAGAGGCACGTCGGTGCCTGAACGTCGCCCCGACGCTGACCGAGAGCGACGACGTGCAGGACCGGGCCATGTACGAGGTGTGCCGAGGAGCCGTGGCGTACGCCGAAGGCGACGCGCCGTCGGCCTTGGAGGCGTCGGCCCAAGCGATCACGATGGTGCTCGACGGCGGCCTCGGAAGCTTTCACGAAGTGGTCCGGCGCGCCCTGCCCATCTTGCTCGACGCCGCCGTCTCGATCGGCCAGCTCGCCGAGGCCAAGCCGATCGTGGACCGTCTGGGGCAGCGAAGCCGTGGTGAGCTGCCCCCCTTCCTTCGGGTTGAGCTGCAGCGAGGCCGGGCGCTCCTCGCCGCCGGCGCCGCTGATGGCGCCACCGAAGCGGACCTCGACTCGGTCGTGGCGACGCTGGGGGAGCTCGGCTACCCGTACCACGCGGCCGTCGCGCAGCTCGACTTGGCCGAGGTCCTCGACCGCAGGGGACGTCACGACGAGGCGAGGGAACTTGCTCTCGAGGCGTCCGGGAGTCTCGGTCAGCTCGGCGCCGAGCGAGCACTGCGGCGAGCCAGGCGACTGCTGGACGCCCATGGTGACGCGTCCGAGAGCGCGCTCGTCACCGACGGGCAACGCTGAAGGGAAGCCCGGGTGCTGCGGCGCCCGCTTCGGCAACGGAGACGCCGTGTGCGAGAGCCTCTGTGACGTCGTAACCTCTTCCGCCACGAGGAGGTGACACGGTGCGCTGTCCGGCGTGCGGAGGTGAGAACCCCTCCGGCAAGCGCTTTTGCCGGAGTTGTGGCACATCCCTCGTCGTCGTGTGCGCCGTCTGCGGGGCCGAGCTGCAGGCAGGCGACGAGTTCTGCGGCGACTGCGGGGCAGGGGTGGGCCCGGCCGCCGACCGCGGTGGGCACGAGGGGACGCCGCTCGAGCGGGTCGCGACACCGGCCGGCGAGTCCACGACCGAGTTGCGCCATGTGTCGGTGCTGTTCTGTGACCTCGTGGGTTTCACGCCCCTGTCCGAGTCGAAGGATCCCGAGGAGATGCGGGAGCTCCTCTCGGGGTACTTCGATCTCGCCCGCGCCATCGTCGGCCGCTACGGCGGCGTCATCCAGAAGTTCATCGGCGATGCCGTCATGGCGGTGTGGGGCGCTCCCGTCGCCCGCGAGGACGACGCCGAGCGGGCGGTGAGAGCGGGCCTCGAGCTGATCTCGGGTGTGGAGGCCTACGGAGTCGAGCAGTCGGTCTCCCTCGAGGCGCGGGTCGGCATCGTCACCGGCGAGGCAGCTACGACGGAGACGGCCGAGGAGGGGCTCGTCATCGGGGACCGGGTGAACACGGCCTCCCGCATCCAGTCGGTCGCCCCGCCGGGCCGCTGCTATGTCGACGAACGGACGAGGGGAGCGTCGTCGGCTGCCATCGCCTACCGGGAGGCCGGCAGCCACGAACTGAAGGGCAAGTCCGAGCCGGTCCAAGTCTTCGAGGCGACGCGGGTCATCGCCGCTGTGGCTGGGTCACAGCGGGCCAACGTCCTCGAGGCGCCCTTCACGGGGAGGGACCACGAGCTTCGCCTGCTGAAGGAGCTCTTCCACGCCTCCTCGGAACGCTCGGCCGCCCGCCTCGTGCTCGTCTCGGGTGTCGCCGGCGTCGGGAAGTCGCGCCTTGGCTGGGAGTTCTTCAAGTACATCGACGGCCTGGCCGGCGACGTGCTCTGGCACAGCGGGCGCTGCCTCTCCTATGGCGAGGGGGTCAGCTACTGGGCGCTGTCCGAGATGGTGCGGGCACGGCTGCAGATCGGCGAGGAGGACCCTCAGGACGTCGTGACGGAGCGGTTGCGGATGGGTCTCGAGCGGTGGATCCCGGACTCGGCCGACCGGGAGTTCCTCTCCCCCCGTCTCGGGCAGCTCCTCGGGCTGTCCACGGCACAGAGCTTCCTTCGCGAGGAGCTCTTCAGCGGGTGGCGCCTCTTCTTCGAGCGTCTCTCCGAGCATCTCCCCGTCGTGATGGTCGTGGAGGACCTGCAATGGGCGGATGCCGGTCTCGTGGACTTCCTCGACCACCTCCTGGAGTGGTCGAGCGATCACGCCATCTTCCTGCTCGTCCTCACGAGGCCGGAGGGGGCCGACCGCAAGGGGCTGGTCCTCTCCCGTCGCAGCCTCACGACGTTGCCCCTCGATCCCCTCCCCGGCGAATACATCGGCCGACTGCTCGACGGTCTCGTTCCCGACCTTCCGGAGACGGCCCGCGCCCGCATCGTGGAGCGGGCCGAGGGCATCCCGCTCTACGCCGTCGAGACCGTCCGCAGCCTCCTCGACACGGGCGTTCTCGAGAAGGGTCCGGACGGCCTCCTCCACCTGGTGGGCGAGCTGGGGACGCTCGAGATCCCGCCGGGTCTCACAGCCCTCGTCGCCTCGAGGCTCGACGCCCTCTCGGCCGAGGAGCGGCGAGTGGTGAAGGAGTGCTCCGTCCTCGGGGAGTCGTTCTCGAGACAGTCGGTCGAAGCGGTCACCGAGAGCGAGGCATCCGAGCTCGAGGAGCTCCTGTCGTCCTTGGTGCGAAAAGAGAATCCTGACCGTTCGGGCCGACAAGCTCTCGCCCGAGAGGGGGCAGTACACCTTCACCCAGTCGCTCATCCGGTCGGTCGCCTACGACATGCTCTCGCGGGCCGAGCGCAAGGCACGACACCTGCGGACGGCCGCCCACCTGCGAGCCGCCTATCCGGAAGGGGGCGCCGAGGTCTCCGAAGTCGTAGCCGCCCACTTGCACGATGCCTACCAGGCATCGGGTGACGATCCCGACGCTCCTCAGCTGCGAGACGCCGCCAAGGGCGCCTACGTACAGGCGGGGGAGCGGGCCGACTCGGTGGGCGCACCCGAGACGGCAGAAGCTGCCTACCTGTTGGCGGCCGAGCTGAGCACGGACGAGGCGGAACAGACGGCGCTCACGGAGCGTGCGGGTTTCATGGCCTTCGCCGCCGGGCTCCCCGAGCGTGCACTCCCACGCTTCGAAGCGGCTGTTCGCGCCCACCGGACCGCTGGTCGGGTCGTGGAGGCGGCGAGGACGACAGCCGAGCTCGGCACGACGCTCAACCTCATCGGGCGAGGGGAGGAGGCCATCGTCATCCTTCGCGAGGCGCTGGAGCTCGAGGGCACCTCGCTGCCTGCCGATGTCGTCGCGATCCTCAAGGCTCGGCTCGCAGGTGCCCTTCTCTTCTCCGGACACTCGGAGGCTGCACTGGAACCGCTCGACGGTGCGCTCATCATCGCCCAGCAACACGAGCTCAGCGAGATCCTCGGCCGCGCCCTGAACCTGCGAGGGACCCTCCTCGCCACGATGGGGCGGTTCGAAGAAGCGCGGCTTCACTACGAGGGCAGCGCCGAGGTGTGCAGGCGCATCGGGATGAGCCGCGGCGAGATGATCTCCGAGGCCAACCTCGCCGACCTCTGCATGGTCCACGACCGTGAAGGAGTCGAGGAGCACTGCCAAACGGCTCTTGCCATCGCCCGGCTTTCCGGCAACCGCTCCGGCGAGGCGACCGTCGTCAGCAACCTTTGCTACTTCCTCATGATGAGGGGGCGCTTGGAGGAGGTGCGGCGGCTCTGTGACGAGGTGATCGAGTCGGGAGTGAACGACGCCTCCTGGCGCGCCATGCCGTACCTGCGCTTGGTGAGTCTCGACACGTTCAGGGGCGACGCCCAGATCGCCGAGGAGCATCTCGGGCACTGCGGCGACTTCGCCGAGAGCAACGACGTCCAGAACCGAGCGATGTACGCCGCAGGTGAGAGCGCTGTCGCTCTCTCGGCCGGTCGGTACCGCCAAGCTTTCGACGCGGCGCGACGGGCGATCGAGGCCTGCTGGGTCCTCTCGCCGTCCCACGAGAGCGTGAGACTGAGCGTCCCGCTCGCCATCGACGCGGCGCTCGCCCTCGGTGACCTCGATGCACTCGATGGGCTCGTGGAGCAGTTCGTCAGCCGACCGACCGGCGAGATCCCTCCCTTCCTCAGGGCTGAGATCGGACGGGCGGCGGCGCTGCTGGCCGCTGCCCGAAGCCAGGACGAGGGCGTCGAGGACGGCCTGACCGCCGCCGTGGAGGCGCTGCGGGAGCTCGGTTACCCCTACTGGGCGGCGCAGACCGAGATTGATCTGGCGGACTGGCTGGCCGGACAGGGTCGCGGGCCGGAGGCCGAGACGATGGCGAGGCGGGCGGCGGCCACCTTGGAGCCGCTCGAGGCGAGACCGCTGCTTGCCCGAGCCGAGGCACTGCTGGCGTCCTGTGCCGGCGAACGCGTCGCCTCGGTCAACAAGGGAGCTGCCGGCTGACTGAGCGGCCGGACCTCTCCGTGCGCGGTCACGACTCGAGCGCGGCCGCTCAATAGGATCCAGGGACGGCGACGTGCAGGCCCCCGTAGCTCAGTTGGACAGAGCAGCTGCCTTCTAAGCAGACGGTCGGAGGTTCGAGTCCTCCCGGGGGCGCCAACCAGTCCTCCGACGCTTCGCGGAGGACTGACGAGCGCCAATGGTCGCTCAAGGTCACGTTGACGTCGATCGCGTCGTCGCCTGGCGAGAACGCGACGTCGAGCTGGACGATGTCGAACAGCGCACGAAGCTCTCGCTCGTCGAGATCGCCAAGCCGATCCGCGAGCAGCGGCAGCCGTTCGAGCAGCGGGACCACCTCGGACAGCACCGGTGTCTCGTCCGCCGAACGTTCCGCAAGGTCGCGTAGTCGCGTCCGGCGGTCCGTGATCGCTTCTTCCAGCGCCGCGACGCGCTCCGCAATACGGCGGCGAAGACCCGGCGTGACCTCATCGGCTTCGAGGTTCATCACCTGTCGGTCGAGTCGGCGTTCGAGATCAACAATCTCTTCTTCAATTTCCGTGCTGCGGCTTCCAGTCGGCGCAGACTTCTCGGGGTCGTCCGCGACCGCGAGGCAGTGCTCCCAGTAGTTGCGACGGTCTGGCCCGAACAGCGCGTCGGCGAGGAATCCAAGCAGCGCGTCATTCACGCGTGCTTCGTTGACGTAGACGCTCTTCGGGTGTCCCTCAGGGATATTCGACGAACGTTGATGCGAAGGCTGGCACGCGTAGTAGGTGGTGTTGTGACGATGGTTGCCCCACATCCGCAGCCCGCAGATGCCGCATCGCAGCAGTCCACGGTAGAGGTAGTTCCGGCGCGCTGTCGGACGTGCTTCGGTCGCGACGACGCGTTGGCGCGAACGGGCGTTCGCTCGCGCGCGGACTTGCACCGCGTCGTACTCCTCGCGCGTGACGATCGAGGGGTGCGCAGGCTCATCCGACCAGACCCATAGCTCCGGCGCGTTCTCGCGGTTATGACCGGACTTTCGCGCTTTTCGGTTCCACACCTGGTAGCCGGTGTACTTCGGATTGTGCAGTACCTCGCGAATGCTGGAACGACTCCAGCGTCCAAGTGCCGTCGTCGGCGCAATGGGGATCGGCGGCGGGTAACGATCGAGATCGGCGTTCAACTTGCCGCGAAGCTGGAGCAGGCCGACACCACCGGAGAGGTAGGCGTCGTAGATGGCGCGGACGACGGGCGCGCGCACGGGATCGAGATCGAGCGTGCGCTTCAAGTTGCCGCGACTCGCCTTGTGCGGGTTCGGGTGGTCGTGGGTGACGAAGCGGTAGCCGTAGAGGGCGACGCCGCCGGTGTGCCATCCCTGGCGCGTCGAAGTCTCCAGACCCTGGCGCGACTTCACCATCAGCTCGTGGTGATAGCCGCGCGCGATGCCGATGTTTACGTGACGAAGGACGATCGTCCCGAAGGATTCCTCCAACGGTTCGTCTGACGCGCAGAGGCGAACGCCTGCTTGGCGGAGCTCGTCCTCGACTCGAAACGCGACCGAAGAGTTGCGCGACAGGCGACTGATCGACTCGACGATGACGCGGTCGAACAGCGCCGGGCGTCGCGCGGCGTCGGCGAGGAGTTCCTGCAGTCCGCCGTCGCGAGGGATGGCGATGTTGAAGCCCGCGACGTTGCCCGATCCACGATCGGCGTAGGCGCGCGTCCCGGATTCGATGTCGTAGTAATGGGCAACGATCCGCCCGCCCGATTCCGCCACCAACCGTTCGGCGTTCGCGAGCTGGCGCGGGAAGGAGAGCGTCGGATCCTGTTCGTCCTCGGTCGAGACCCGGCCATAGAAGGCGTAGCGGGGAGCCAACACTGCCGGATGGCTCGGCATCCGGCTAGCCATCGGCACTGGGCTTGTCATCCGGCGACCTCCTTGCTGATCGATCGATCCCCCTCTCCTACCTCCATTTCGGTGACGATCGCGAGCAGGCTGCGAAGAACCCGTCCCTGGGCGGCAGCGAGCGCCTGACCTGCTTCTCCGCCGATGGTGCGGACCTCGAAACGAACCGCCAGGTCCGGTTCGCCCGGACTCGCCGGGGACGGCCGCGAGGATCGACTGTCTGCGTAGGTTGGCCGCGCCGAGGTAGTTTCGTGGCCCATAGCGCAACGTGGACCGTGGTCGTGGCGAACGGGCCTGCCCACACGAGTGGACCTGGGAACGGAATCAGAGCTCCGTGGCTCGTTCATCGGCCACCTTGCCCCGGTGCAGCCGCTGCGAACTCGCCAAGGGAACGGCGCGACGTCTCGGGGCCGACGAGCAACCACGTTCGATCCTCAGGCGATACGTCGGCCGTCGCCGTCGCGATCGGAACCGACGAGACGGCAAGCGCCCGTCGTGCTTCCACCTCGCGGCGATGTCCCGTGAAGCAGAACAGCACGACGAACGGATCGCTCGTCGCCCGAGCAAGCGTCGTGTAGCCGTCGAGCTTGCCGACGAGCCGTTCGTGGGTCTCGGTGCCACGGTCGTACTCCAAGAAGAACGCGACCTCACGATCCCGCTCGCGCCAGACGCCATAGCCATCGGGGTGGACAGCATCACCGAAGCTCGCGCGGCACCGTCGCTCGGACCACCAGACCGCGAGTTCGGTGGCAGGGTCGCGCCGTGCCGTCCCGAGCAGCGCGCAGAAGAACCCGTTGACGCCGACGCGATGCTCCAGTTGCCGACTCGACTGTAAAGCGAGGGCACGGTCGCGTCGCCAGCGCAGGTCGTCGACATCGACGCCTCGTTCCGCGGCAATGACCATCGCGCCCGCGACGTCGAGGACGAAGTGATGCGGTGCCGTCCCAACCACGCGGAACGGTCGGAAGCGGTCGAGCACACGCAGGCGATAGAGCGTCGACAACCGATGGCGCGCCGAGATCGGACTCTCGAACGCAACGGTGGTGATCTGGTTCGTCGTGAGGACGCGATGCTCCGCGAGGAGATCACAGAGGTAGCGGTCACGATCAGTGAGATGGCGAGCGAGGTCGGTCACGAGATCGTCCGACCAGCGAGGCCGCGCCCGACCAAGCGCACCGCCAGAAGATGAATGAAGAACAGAAGATGTACTCGAAGTCGGAGGAGGCAACGTCCGGTTGATCTGCCGGGTCATCGTTCGCTCCTGGCTGCCGGAGGACGACGTGACAGCCCCGGCAGATTCAAACCGTCCGGGGTACTTGCCGCACCATCTGCCCGCGACCGTCCGCCCAATGATCGATCGCGGTCACTGTTACTTATGGGCTTCGGCCTCCCGCTCATCGTGCCATCGGCAACGAGGCTGAGTGCTTGGCGCTCCTGCTCGTCGAGGCCGTAGTTCTCTCCGCGTGGGCACGCAGCAGTGCGGCCCTGCCCGGCGTGACCTCGGGCGGCGGGTCGGTGCGCACGGTGAAGGCCGAGGTCTCCTCGCCCGCGACGACGAGCCGACAGGCTGCTTGATAGGCGCCGAGGTGGGAGAGATCATGCGCCGACAGATCAGGGGCAACGTGACGTTCGAGGTGCCGCGCGTCTTCCGGCGAGCAGTTGAAGAAGACCTTGGAGCGGGCGTTTGCCGAGATCGCATTCTCGAGGTCGTCGCCGAGCTGACTGAGGGTCTGATGGGCGAGGACGAGACCGAGCCCGTACGCACGAGCCTCCGCCAAGATGTCCGCGATCGCACCGGGCAACCCGAGGAAGTTCTGGCACTCATCGAGGTAGAGGGTGGCAGGGGTACGTGACCGCCCACTCCGGGCGCGCGCCGCTGCGGTCTGCCAAACCTCCGCGACGAGGAGCGACCCCATCAAACGGACGGTCTCGTCGCCCAAGATTCCCTTCGGCAGGCGACAGAGCAGAAGGCCCGAGTCGAGGACGTCGTCAAGGGAGAAGCTCGACGTGCCCGAACCAACGACAGCGCGCACGAACGGACGGAGCAGGAACGCCCGCAGCTTGTTCGTCACCGGGCCGATCGCCGCCACCCGTGCCGCTTCGGACATCGCGTCGTATTGCCGCCAAAAGCCGCGCAGCACCGGGTCGGTCACCGCCGCGACGAGCGGGGCGCGATAGAGCGGGTCGGTCAACAGGCGCGGGACTTGGGTGAGGCTCGCGCCACGGTGCTGACGCAAGGTGAGCAACGCGGAGCGCAGCACGTCGTCAGTCCGCGGTCCCCATGCCGAGGAAAAGAGCCGCTGCATCACACCGACGATCCGGTCGACGACGAGATGAGCATCGCTCCCCGTGAGCACGTCGAACGCAGGCGGTTCGTCGTCCTCGGGATCGATGATGATGACGCGGTCGGCCACCTCCTCGGGCAAGCGGTCGAGCAGGTCAACGATGAGATCGCCCTTCGGGTCGATGACGACCGCGCCGCGTCCGGCCTGTGCGTCGGCGAGGACGAGGTTCATCATCAGGGTCGACTTTCCCGAGCCTGTCGCGCCGAGCAAATGGAGGTGTTGAGTTGCGTCGCTCGGCGCGATCGCGATCAGCACGGCGCGTCGAGGTCTCGGCGTGGCCGAGAAGCTTGCCGCTTCGTGGGGTGTCGGGAGGCGGCAGCACACGTCGTGCGCCCGCGCGTGCGACACCGGGAACGTCGCGGTCCCATGGTAGGTGCGCGAGCGCCGCAACCTCACGTACGCAATACAGGTCGCCGTGACGCAACGCCTGTGTTGAGAGCGCTGCTCCAGCGCGCGGAAGACGCCGCGTCCGGAGGAAGTTCTCACCCGCGTACGTCGCGAAGCCCGCGGCGAGGCCATGGGCACGGGCACGCAAGTGGCGCGTGATGATGCGTTCGCGCTCGGCGTAGCGATCGCTTAGTCGTGCGCCGACCCCGATCCGCACAACTGCCTCGAAGCAGGGCTGGCCGATCTTCTCGCGTGCCACCTTCAGCTTCGGGTGGGTGAATGAAGGCGGTTGTGGGACAGATCGCGTGCGCGACGGTCCCCGCGTGATGAGGTCCGTGATCGCGTCGAGCACGAGGCGAACCGGCGGGCCGATGATCTTGAGCAACGGCGGCGGGGACGCGATGCCCTGCAGCCCGAGGACGCCGCGCTCGATCTTGCGCATCCGCCCACGCGACGCTGGGCGCGCGACGACTCGGACGACGGCCTGTTCGTCGCTGTAGAGCTCGTCGGCTGCGCCGAGGACCGCACGTAGTGGGTCGAGTGGTTGGTCGGTAGCGATCGGCAACCACGGTTCGCGGCCAAGCCGCATCTCGCGCCCGACGACGCGCATACCGCCGAGAGCGTCATCGGAGTGATCGTCAATGAGCACGGATGTACCTGGCCACGCGGCAGATACCGCACGCGCGAGGTGCTCGATCTGCGAAGGCGGTGCAAGGAGGCGAAAGCGCACCCGCTCATTCGCGATCGCGATCTCGAAGACAAGTTGATGCGGAGCCGACCACGGACGCCTTCTCGCGCTAAGCAGCGCGTGGGCGTTTGACCAGAAGGCCTCTGCCGCACGTGCATCGACAACCGGAGGCATCGCGATCTCAAGGCTGACGAGGTCGACAGTGGGACGACGGGTACGCAGGGCGTGGAGAGCCAATTTGGCAAGCACGATGACGACGACCGCGCCGAGCAGCACCGGCACAACGTGGAGCACGACGACCAACAACACGTGCGCGACGAGATGGCCGAGATGCTTGAGCGTGCCTTGTGGGTTGTGCAGGAAGTGCGCGATCAGGCCGTGCGGGAGCGTTACCGGTGACGGCGTCGCGACGGCAAGGAAGTGATGGGTTGGTAGCGAGAGGGACAGGTTCACGGGCGTCTCCCTTATGCAGGTGCCAGGGAAGCGACCGGATCGGCAGATGGGATCGCCACGGTCGTCCTCCCTGGTGCGGTTGGACCCGGAGCTGCTCTTACGTCGAGCAAAACTCCACCTATAAACGCCTGCATGAAGGCGCGAATATCGAGAGCGCGACCGAATCCGAGACAGAAAAAGTCGTTACGCTGGAACTACGACGCGGAGCTATTCAGCGAAAACGGCAGAAGCCGAAGATTTTGAACACGACGGTCTTGCCATCGAAGCAGCCATCGCCCGAGGCCACGCGGCGCGAGTCGCGCCGAACACAGCAGCGAGGATCGAAAGTCTCTCGGCACTCTTGCGCGACGCCGAGCTGGCCTTCCACCAAGCGATCTACGACGCGAACCAGGACGGGTGTTCATGGCGGTTGCTTGCTCGCTTCACCGACATGACCTGGCAAAGCCTGCATCGTCGCTACAGGGTGCCGCCGATCAAGAAGCGACCGCCGCCGGAACTCACGGATCGCCAATTTCGACGACTATGGCGAGCGGGGAAGCTGTAGGCGGTAGATGCGAAGCAGTGGTTTATGAACTGCTCCCTATTCCCCACATTCCGATGATCTCGGCGTTCCACTGCAGCCAAGTCATCTGGATTGTTTGACCCCACGTGACGACGAGCGGCCCTTCGGGAGTGAAACCGCCCACCACTGCGTCGTGCAACCCTGCCGACACTTGGATGTTTCCGATGTAGTCACCGTTAATGAATTGCAGCTCGATAATCATGGCGCCATAGTCGACGACGCCGTTTTGCACATCCGTTTGGTCCGTGTAATACGAGTGAAGCCCCGTTAGGTATACGCCATCGATGCCGTATCGCTCCCAATACGACCAAAGGGCCGTCTGGGAAAGGCCATTTGTCGCGGAGCCACCCGCTTCAGCAAAGTCATAACCAATCACGCTCGAATCAGGTTCGATGTTGAGAACAATCTGCTCCCAGTTAGCTGCAGCTGCAAATGTGCAATCACCTAAGTCGGCGGGTGCCACATTTCCATAGTTCTGGTACGTGTCGTAGATGGGGCCGTAGTAACAATTCGCGCTCGGATCGGGGCTGCTGCACGCATCAAGGTTGACGACGGGAGGTGTACACGCTGGCGCAGTCGTGGTCGTGACGACTGGCTTCACTGGAATCGTCGTGGTCGTTACGGGTTTTGACGCGAGGGCGTAATCCTCTTCATCGGTTACGTAGAACGTCTTTGTAGCCGTCCTCCCGCCGCTGTTCGCGAGAACCAGGAACGCCGCAGTAGCCGAGCCTGCGAATGGATTGCGGCCGAGTTTGATCGTTTCCTTGAGAACACCTGGCCCGCACCCGTGGACCCCTTTCGTGTACGAGACATCCAGGTAAGGACGATTGTGTAGTTCGATCGCGACGCGACAGCATTTTCTGTACGGATCGTCAGGGTGGTCGTTCCCCCTTTCCACGAACAGTTCATCGCGCCGGCAACCGAAAGAATTGTCGGCGTCTTCGTCGTTGTCGACGCGTTGGCACTTGGAACCACGACCACGCAGATTGCAAAGACCACTGCAAACAAAGCAGCGGTCCGATGTGAATGAATTCGAACGACGCGCCGAAGGGATTGGCCACATGCGGTCCGGCTCACTGTTGCAGTTAGAAGGTAAGAAGTACCTCCTCGGCCAATCGGTCGCACGCAATATTTCTTAATATGGCGAAAAGCTAGCTACTCGTCACGCATAAGCTACGCTTTCGGCGTGTCCTCTGATACGCACCTCATCGAGTCGTTCGCCGAGTCCCAGTTAGCCAAGAGGGTCGGACCGTCATCCAAGAGAATCAATCCCTCGACGATCCGCACTCGTGTCAGGAACCTCAAACACGTAGATGAACAATTCCGAGGGCTTCGGCATCTGACGACTCGACAACTCCAGGATTGGATGATCTCCAGGAGCTATAAGCCCAACACCGTCAGGGCGTATCGGGATGCACTGGTCGAGTTTTACAAGTGGCTTGTTCAATGTGATGTCATTACGAAGAGCCCTATCGAAGACTTTGTACCACCATCGCCCCCACCTGGCGGTCAGCAACGGATCACGACTCCCGAGCTCGAATACACGTTGGCGAATTCAAATCGTCAGGTCAAGCTATGGATCGCGCTAGGCGCCTACCAAGGTCTGAACTGCCAGGCAATCGCTGCGCTTACCGCTGATCATTTGGACCGCACTGAGAAGCCGCCCACCCTGTTCTCGATACCAGGGGACCGATCAACTGCGTCGGTGATTCGACCTGAAGTCCTCAATGCTCTCGATGAAATTCAGCTTCCAAGACGTGGACGCCTATTCCCGCACGCCACCGGCTCCAGCGTGTCGCAGCGGATCAACCGGCGCCTTCACGCCCTGGGTATGAAATCGACCGCGATGTCGCTTGTCTGGTGGCACCGCGACCAGGTGCACAGATATGGCGCTGATTTCGGCCTAAACAACGCTGGCTCTCAACAGCTGGTCTCGGTCGACGAGTCCGAGGAGCGGATTCTCTCCGCGTTAGAGGAAGCGATCCCAAGCGCCGGTATTTCCTATCGGCAAGGTCTTTGGAGCATTCTTCCCTCTATTCGAAAGGGCGGTGGAATTATGGCCGGATCAGTTTCCAGATGACTTCTTCACGGCGATCGATATGGGACGAGCGCTTTTCGCGACTCTCCACGAGCGCGTCCATGGAGGAAGTGTTCGACCTCCAATAAGCCTGATAAAGGATTGGAGACAAACTGCTACACAGTCTTGTGAAGGAATCGCTATTCGTGATCCAAAGTGGTTCGGCGAGTACTGGACCGGCGTCGAAGCGCGTGGACTGAAGCTACCGGCTGCTGTTAAGCAATTGCTTGGAGGGGTGACCGAAGTTCCTCGGTGGCGCGAACACGGTCAAGAGGTATTAATTCATCTCACAGCGTTCGCTGATGCCGTGCAAGCCTTCCGCGAAGCGCTCGGTTCGTCGGATACTTTGAACGATAACGAAGTGCAAAGCGCATTCGGGAAGGTACAACCGAGTCACGACCAGTTTTACGGCGCACTGAATGCCTGGATCAAGAAGTGGGCCCCGGGAGCTGGCAACGTAGGGCACAAGGATCCGACACAAGGTGGCTTGGGTTCGCTGAGTATGTCGTTACAGTACAGGACGCGTACCGGGCGACGGTCTTGTCCTACCTCACCTTGCTCGGTTTAAGTACCTATGCGAACAAAGTCGCCGCCGATGGTCGAACGGATGAGGTCGCGGAGGCACTTGGCTTAGCGGGTAGCTGGTATGAAGATGCGGTGACTATAGCTGCGTCGATCGCGATTACGGGGATCCCATCTGGGGCCAAGTTTCTTGCTATGTACGGAGAAGAGGTATCAGGGAAACATAAGGCTGCGGAACTCGCCTACCGGAATCTGCAGCCATATCTTGATGCCTTTGGACGTCCGGCCAATCAAACAGGTCAAGCGCGACCTTCCTCCCGAGGGGCATGAAGATTCCGTAGGTGTCTCCAAGGGCGACTCCTTGTCGAATGCCGATCCGGAATCCACGCTCGTCACGCGTAACAACTGGGGTGTCGCCGGTGAGGAAGCTCATCGTTGGGGGAGCAAAGAGGAGGCGCACATTCAATGCACGAAAGAATTCCATCGTGAAATTGAAGAGGTACACCATCCGCTCCAGGAGAGAGTGGCGTCCCGCGAGCATCGCCTCAACGATCACTCGGACACGATCAGCAAGTTCACCGGGCTCCGGGACATGCCCTGCCTCAGAGGCAAAGAGTTCCGCGTAGTTTGGGTCTTCTTCCACGAGATGCATCTCGCTCAATCCCACTTGATTCAGAATTCGCCTGTGTACGGTGTCGAATGAGTAGCTGCGAGCCAGATGGAGGGCCGCAAGCACGTTCGCTCCGTCTCGTTCGGCGGGTCCGGTTTTACCATTGAGCAGCTGACCGACGAGCGCAATCGATGGACTTTCCACCTTGTCGTGCCAAGTGTGCTCAAGCTCGTCATTCCAACCGTCTTGGGTTCGCCAACTGTTGAAGTTGGCCTCGACGAACACGTCGCGGGTTCCGGCGAGTCGATACGAATGGGTGCGCATGTCTATGAGGCACACCAACTCACCCGCGGCAAAAAACCGCTGGTAGCCGCGAGAAACGAGATGGTGACGATGGCTGACCACATAAGGAACGGTACGAGGAACCACACTCATTAGCAGTGATACTCAGGTCGAGAACGTCACCCCATCTAGGGTTGAACGCCATATGGCAAGGCGGCGACAACTTTCGACATCGGAGACGGTCAGGAGGAGTGACCAGGACCTCATCGAGGCACTTCGACAACAGTTCGAGCTCCTCAAAAGCGCTTGTGCGTCATACGACAGCGGTAGTCAGCTAGAGGTCATCAACATCGCCACTCGGCTTCGAGTGATCCTGCAAGGCCCACAATCTCTGATCAGTCAGTTGAAACTCTCGAAGAACCTGAAGTTCAGGGACACGTCAACTCATCGGCTCGACCCCGATCGCAATATTTGTGTCGCCAACATCGGCGTCGAATTGATGCCTGGTGTAGGCGCGCGGTGGATACCCCTCTTCAATGGCTGGCCTGAAGGACACCCCGAACCCGCTCCGCAGCGGTTCGCCAGCTGGTGGACGGAACCGATCATGCCCGCGAGCACTCCCGATGGACTTGACCGGACACCCCGACACAGCCGGCAGCGGCTGGTCCTTGCCATCGCGAATCAGGACGGAGGCGCGCACGTCGGGCATCGAGATATCGACTACGACGGGCTGACGCGAGATCACTTCACGTACGAGATCGCGTGGCGTACTCCGGAAGGCGAGTCTTCTTTCCAACCCGTTCAGGGCAATCCTATGAGTGTGTGTGTCAGGCAGATCGGTCATGAGGTCCAGAGCACCCTCGCGCTCGATCTACCGGGCGCCCTAGCTGCGCCGCGCCGGTAGAACCGGGAGCTTCAAACGACGGAATTCGCCGTAGTGAACGGACTGCCGTGTGGATTCACGATGAAAGCGCTGCTCGATGGGCATAGCGTTGGGCACTCTTCCTGAGTGGATTGGCGGTGTGTCGACTGCCCTTGCATTCAGCTTCGCTTCGTATCAGTACGGTCATGAATTACGGCAACGTCGGCGCGACCGCGGAGATTGAACAAGCCAAACAATTCGATGTATGGCTCTCGGCCGTTGGGTCGGTTGTATCGGTAGTCGGAAGCTGGAACAAGCCCGCGGTTCGTATGCTGGACCTCGAAGTCACTGTTTCCAACGGCAGCACCCAGTCCATGCGCGGCGTGACGCTTGCGATTAGGTACCCGAAGACTGCACCTGGGTACCTTCAGGCTCTCGGTGTGGTGCCTCCAAACGTCAACGGAACCCCTACTGTCAGGGTCGTTCAATTTCCACTCGACGGCACCGGCCTCGATACGAACACGCTGGATACGAACAAGGCCAAGGAGGCGGTCCTTGGCCTCCTCGCGATTGATTGCGCCTTTTATGACGCGAGTGGACGCGGATGGAATCGACGTAGTGGCGGGGAGCTGATACCTCTGAGTACGACTAGTTGAGTAACTGGAGATCAATCCCGCCGGCCTGTGTCATAGGGCGCACAGGTCGTACAGGGGATCAATACTGCTCGTGGCGTTGTGCCCAGGCGGCGGCGCCTTCAAGCACCGCCCGATTGATCATTCGCTGTTCAAACTTGTCAAGCTTCTCGAATGGCGTAACCGTCACGGAGCGCCCGCAAGTGCAACTGCCCTCGCCGTCGTCGTCGATTTGGATCACCTGCCCGCACTCGCAAGGAATCCCCATGGTGCTTCATCTCCAAGCTTGCCGCTATGCGTCGATTTTAGGGAATGACGCCGCGGGAGCGGGATACCGATGGGAAGTCCTCCTCGGCCAGGGTCAGGGTAGTGGTAGTCGGTCGGAAAGCCGCACGATATGTCGGAGGACTGGACCTGCTCCTGCCGGGGGCACGAAATTCTGCAAACTACTTTGTGCCGATCGCGTAACGCTGAACAGCCGGCTGGTAACCACATCGCGGCAGGGATCTGCTCAGATGCTTCGGAGCGGCTGGATCCGCTCGAGTCGCTCGGCCAGGCTGTCCCGCTCGACCTTGAGGTCGTGGCGACCCTGGAGGTTCAGCCAGAACTGCTCCGGGGTTCCGAAGTACCTCGCCAGCTGGAGCGCGGTGTCGGCGCTGACGCCACGCTTGCCGTGGACCATCTCGTTGATACGCCGCGGCGGGACGTCGATCGCGACCGCCAGCCGTTGCTGGGTGAGCCCGAGGGGCACGAGGTACTCCTCGTCCTCGAGGAGTACCTCTCCTGGATGGATCGGCGCGATGGTCGAAGTCGGAGCCACAATATCCTCCTCAGTGGTAGTCGACGATCTCGACGTCCTCTGGGCCGGCGGCGACCAAGGGCTTCACCGGGCGAGATCGTCGAGGAGGACGTCAAGGACCTGTTCCTCGTAGACCGCCACACCTGCGGCTTCCATGGACCGTCGCAGTCCCTCGTCCCACGGCGACGCGAAGGCACGGCCGGACAAGGCGATCGTCCCGAGTTCACGCTCCACCGCACGTCGATAGTCCGCAGCTCCGAACCGCCATGGTGCCGCGATCGGGATCTTGCGGGCGAGCACGGAGGCGATGGCGAGGCCGCGCCAGTCGAAGTCACCGTGGTACCGCACCCCCGAGCCAGCTGTGACGAGGCCGTCCAGGACCACGAGCGCCGCGGTCGAGGGCATCCCGTCGAGGCACACCATCGTCGGCGAACGATCGTCGAGCTGGTCTGCCGCTGCCGCGACGACAGCCGGGTTCTCGCTCACGTAGACGGTGTTGCCGATGGTGGCACACGGACGCCACGACGACGCCTGCCGGAGCGTCAGGCGAAGAGGCTCGGCGGAGCAGCCCGGGAGGTTGAGGACGAGCACGTCGCACGACAAGTCGTCGCATGCCACGCCGGCCTCGGACCAGGTGCGCCGCCAGTCTGCGGCGTCGCGGGGAAATGGCTGCGCCGCCAGCCAGGACAGGGCATGAACCACGAGCGTCCCGGTGGGCTTGCCCCGATCGAGCCCGTGGGCGTCGCCGGTGAGCTCGGCGGCCAACACGGCGAGTCGGTGACCACTGTCCCTGCTTCGCAGGGCAGCGAGCACGTCGAGCGCGGTCGACACCACCTCCCCCTCGTCGTCACCTGCGAGCCGGCGAGCGACGCCGTTCGCCGCGCAGGTGGTCCAGCCAACCGGCGAGCGCCGAGTCGTCGCCGGCGGCGGAGTGGGCTGCAAGGTCCGCCCACTGCTGCTCCCTGTCCGCGTCGCTCCGCACCTTCCTCGCTCGGCGGTCGACCGGCGGTCCGCCGAGGACGGAGAGGGTGTCCAGCAAGCCTCGACCGACGACGGACGAGCGCAGAGCTCGGTCGAGGGCGCCGAGCGGCACGCGAAGCGAGCCGTCGACCGGCCGGCGGACGCCGAGCAGGCCTGCGATCGCGTCCGCCTCTTCAGGGGTCAGGCCTTTCAGCGTGAGCGGGGTGCCTTCGAGAGACAGCCCGTTGGTCTCCACCCTCCGCCGGGCAGCCGCCCAGAGCGGCTGGTACGCGGGTCGATCGAGCAGATCCACGGCGTCAGACCTCGGCCATCGTGGCACCGTCCCACCTGACGGCGAAGGCCGAGACGCCCTCGAGCGGTGGTTGACGGAGGAGGTCGTAGACCATCAGCGCCGGCACCTCTTCGTACGCGCCCCAGAGCTCGTGACCGGTGAGCAGGATGTCGAGATCGAAGCGGACGAGCAGTCCCATCAGCTCGGCTCGCATGCCTTCGTCGATCCCGGCGAACGCCTCGTCGAGCGCGATGAGGCGCGGCGACCCGTCGCCCGAGGCGTCGTAGTGGGCCGCGGCAGCGGCGAAAAGGGGGAGGTGGAGCACGACGGCCTGCTCGCCGCCGGAAAGGCTCCGGAACAGCGTCCTCGTCAACCGCTGGACCCCGCCGCCAGCGGAGCGCACGTGGAGCACGAACGCATGCCAGGAGCGGTAGTCGAGGACATGACGCAGGATCTCGGCGTAGCCCGACGCGGCATCTTCGGCCCGCCGCTGCGCGATGGCAGTCGAGAAGAACCGGCGCAGCTGCTCGCGCTCGTCCGGGCCGAGCAGCTCGGGTGTCTTCCGTAGCAGCCCCAGCGCGCGACGGACCGCCGGGTCCGCACTGTCGGGCTCCCAGCGCAGCTGGACGCTCTTGCCGCTCGCGGTCGGCCGGTCGGCGAGCAGGCTGTTGATGCGCTCGACCAGATCGTCCGCATCGTTCAGGAGCTCGCGGAGCGCCTCGGACACACGAGTGAGCAGATGACGCTCGAATATCTCGCGATCACGTTCGGAGAGCAGCTCTTGTTGGCGCGCGACCTGGTTGCCGAGCTCTTGGGCGAGCCACAGCACGGAGAACGTGCCGGCATCGGAAGTGACCTCGACGACGGCGACGTGATCGACGTACGACAGACTCGGGTCGTAGCCACGGCCGAGCTCGTCGAGAAGCTGGCGGTAGGCCCGTTGCAGGGCGTTGTCGTCCGCCTCGGCACTGACGTCGCCGGTGGCCGCCACGATCGCTGACGCAAGCTCGATCGAGTCCACCGGCGGCGTCGGCTCGGTCTCGACGACCGACCACACGTCGCTGCGGCGCAGGACGTCGAGCTGCGCTGCGGCGGCGCTCGCCGACGACTCCTTCGCCGCGACCGCCGAGACCGCAGTCTCGTGCTCGGTCAGCGTGCGGCCACGGCGCTCGGCGAGTTCGGTGGCCTCGCTGCTCAAGCGATCGGACTCCGCGCGCAAGCTGCGCAGCTCGTCCTCGATGGCCGCCAGCTCGCGGAGCGGGGCCTGCGCGTCGGCGCCGAGCTGCGATCGGAGCTGCTCGACGCGAGCCCGGAGACCGGCCACATGCCGGCGTTGGTCCTCATGCTCTCTGCTCCGTGACGCCCAGTCCTCCTCCGAGCACGCCACGCGCACCGCCACACGCTCTCGCTCCGCCTGTCGGTCGGCAAGCCGACGGACCGCGTGGACGAGCTCGTCGGCCTGCCGCTCGTAGGCGTACACGAGACCGTCCGCCTGGTTCAGGGCGTCGGCGACCATCGGCAGGCTTCGCTCGCCAGCGACAGCTCGAAGACGGTCGACCTTCGTCTGGACGGCTTGCCGGGCGAGTCGCGCTACGGAGTCCGCGCGCGCCGCTGCCTCTCGGGTCGTCCTCGCTGCGGCGATCGCGCTGACCAACGCTTCGCGGGCGGCGAGCACCGCTGCCGACGACGGCAGCGAGGCGCTGACCTCGTCGAGGCGATGCTGCTCGGCAGCGATGCTCGCCCGATCCTCCAGAACGCCGGCGAGCCGAGCGGCAACCGCAACGATTCGCTCATCGAGCTCGGCCAACAGCCGCTGACGTCGCTGCTCCCGGGCCGTGGCCCCGATGAACTCGGGGTCGGCCTTGGCGAACCTCCCGCTGAGCGGACCCAGCTGGAAGCGTCCGTCCGCGAGCACGGCGATGCCGGCCTCGGCGAGCGCAATCGAGGCGAGGACGTCTCCGATCGTCGCGGCGGTGAGCTGGCTGCCCGCGGGGGGTGTGGGGACGAGCACGTCCGCGAGCGACGCCCCCGCGGCCGGCGAGACAGGGCGGAGCCAGGCGTCGAGGTCGGCAGACGGCTCGCCGATCCACGCATCGAGCAGGCCCGCCGCTTCGATCGCTGCTTCGAGCCCAGCACGGTCGGCAGGCGGAACCTCCTCGGCGAAATCGCAACACGCGAACAGCGGTGCACCCCGCCGTCGCGAGCGATCCGCGGGCCGGGTGGGCAGGCGCTCGGGCGAGGGGACGGGATCGTCGGCCACGCGCTGTCGCTCGCCGACGAGGTCGCCGTGCTCCCGGGAGAGCGACGCGGCGAGGTCTTCGGCCCGCACGTCGCGGGCCGCCAGGTCCTCGCGGCGCGGTCGCAGGGCGTCCGCGACGATGTCGGTGAGCGAGGGTGCGCCGGGCTCGCCGACTGCGTCGGCAACCTCGACGACCGGCGCGAGCTCTGCGATCGCGCTCGCCACCACCCAGCTCCGTAGCTCGTCGGAGAGCTCCGAACGTGCCCGGTCCAGCGCGTCGGCCGTCGCCTGCCGCCCTTCCTCAGCGCGCTCTGCATCCTCGGACGCGAGGGTCGCCGCCCCGAGCGTCGCCTCGGCGTGGGTGGAAGCGCTGTCGGCTTCGCCGAGCGCAAGGCGGACATCGGCAATGTCCTGGCGCCGGCGCACGCCAACGCTTCGGACCACCCGTGCCAAGTCCGCGGAGCCGACCTCGTCGCGGCCGAGCGGCCAGGAGACTCCGGCCAGGTCGGCGGCCTCGGCGGCGGTCGTGAACGCGCGGTCGGTGTCGGTGGAGGCCTGCGTCAGGGCGCTGTCCGCTTCGGCGAGCTCTGCGACCGCCGCCTGCCGTTCCGCTTCGGCCGACGCCAACCACTGCTCGGACAGCCCCAGCCCACGCTCGGCGTCGGAGGCTCGATCCTCCACCTCGACGAGGCTCTTCGCGTCGAGGTACGCCGGGGACTCGAGCACGGCTCGCTGGCGTTGCTCTGCGATCTCCCTGCTCTCGGCGCATGCGAGCCGGGCAAGTCGCACGCGCTCGACCTCCTCGCCGGCGGATGCGACGGCCTTCGCAGCCTCGGCGACCCGATGCCTCGCCGCCCGGAGCGCCCGCGCCGCCTCGGTCGCGGCAACGGCGCGGGCGCGGGCAACGGCGCGCAGGTGGCGGTGGTAGACGGGCAGGAAGGCTTGCACCGTGCGGTGCGCTTCTTGCATCCGTCGCAGGTCACGCTGCACCGCCTCGAGATCCTCGAAGCTGGCGGCGACGTCGGTGACAGTTGTCGTCGAGGGGGCGAGGCCGTCGCTCAGGACCTTCGAGAGATGTTCGAGGTTCAACTTGCCCGCCAGGTGCGGGCGGCGCAGGACCAGCAGGAGCTCGAGCAGGTTCCGGTAGCGGTGCGGGCCGATGCCCGAACAGCGCTCGGTCGACGGCGTCCCGGTAGGACTCGGCGGAGTCGTGGACGGCGGCCGTGCCGAGGCGTTCGGCGAGCGGGCCTTGGTCAAAGGGCACACCGCCCGGCGCCAGGTCGAGGTCGATCCCCGGCCGCCGTGGCAGTGACGAAGAACCAGGCCTCTGCATCCCGTTGCACCGAGGCCCGCGCGCCGCAGCCGATAGTGAGGTGGTCGTCGTCCCGCGACGAACTCGAGCCAGACGTACCCGGTGCGCTGTTCGTGCCGGAAGCGAGCCGTCCGCTCGTCCTCTGCCAGGCACAGCAGGAGCGTCTTCATCGATCGGCCGCCGCCCAGGCTGTCCATCCGGCTCGCAGCCATGATGCCGTCGAAGAGGAACGGGCACGAGCAGCGCCAGCGGCGTTCGACTTCCCGGACCCGTTCGGGCCGCGCAGCACGAGCCGCCCGTCGGCGAAGTCGAAGACCTGGTCGTCGTACTCCCAGATGTTGCGGATCCCGGCCGCGAGCCGGCCGCCACCGACCCGGTCGGCTCGGTGCGCCGCGACGTCAGGCATCGAGCGTCTCCGGCAAGCCGAACGGTCGGCGCGGTAACGGGCCAGGCGGGCCGCAAGACGACGACGTCAGCCGTCGGCGTGCGCCGCAGGAGACCGAGGCGCTCCAGCACGGCCGAGCCGCCTCTTGCGAAGTCGCTCGTGGCTCGGCCCGGTACTCGGCGGTGAAGCGGCCCCCGTAGGCGGCGACCACGCGTTCCCACGCGGCATCTGGCCTCCGACGCGCCGCCCGAGCTCGCTCCGATCCCGCCCCCCGCCTCGCGGTCGATGGCGATCGTCCGACGAGCTCGCCGCCGAAGAGGAGCGCCGCCTGGGCTACCGCCCCGCCTGCGGGAAATGGCTCGGCCGAGGGCAGCCCGATCAGGGCCATGCCCTCGGCCCGGACTCAAGGGTACCGCCCGGTCAGCCGCTCGAGCTCCTCGCGGATGCGCGTCCGCCGCTGCCGGGCGAAGTCGCGCTCGTCACCGGGGAGCTCGTCGTAGTAGAGGACCGCTTCGGTGAGCAGCCGGCGATGGACGCGATGGCGCGCTCGGGCTCTGCGCGCCTTCGGGGGTCGGCGGGGTACGGCTCGACGAGGAAGTCGTCGGAGGGGTCAGGCCGGCAAGCACGCTCGGCGGCGACACGAGCAGGCGGCTGGCCGCGTCGTGGTCGACGTCGTAGAGGGCGTCGCCGCTGGCGGCGAGGAACGTCTCGGTGTCGCCGTCGAGCAGTGCGAGCACACCGCGGCTGTTCGAGCCAGCCACGGCGTCGACAAACGCCCGCCGGTGCCCGTGCGAGGTGAGGTCGAGGGGAAGCGCTTCGTCGCCGGCCCGGATGCCTGGCGACCTCGTCGGCCAGCTGGGAGATCGTCGTCTGGTCCCGAGCCCCTCGAGCGCCGCCAGGACGAGGCACAGGTATGCGTACGCCAGCGGGGTGAAGGCGCGTCGGGACTGGGTGGCGGTACGAGCCGGGCGGTGGAGCGACAGCGCGGCCGGCCGGCGGAGGAGCCGAGCGCACGTCGGGCCGACGTCGAGCCGCCAGTGGCACATCCGGCTGAACTCGTTGCGCAGTGGCTCCTCGAAGCGTCGGACCAGCGCCAGCGCGCCCGGGTCGCGGGTAGCCTCGGTGACCAGCGGGGCGGTCAGCAAAGTCCGCGGCGGCCGGTCCGGAAGTCGTCGAGCTCGTTCGCTGGGTCGAGCTGCGCGGCGACGCGGGCCGACGAGTCACGGCCGCTGCACCTCGAGCTCGACCCCGGCGAGCGTCAGCGAACCCGGCGCGCGTTGCGATGCGCGTCGACCCGTCGGCCGTCGCGATCACGAGCCGCACTCCCTCGGCCTCGACCTCGACCTTGAACTCGCCCTCGAGCGGGCGCTGGTGAAGCCCGCGGTCGAGCAGCTCGAGGCAGGAGGGCGAACTCGCCCGCGTGTGCAGCTCGCGCTCCTCCGATGGGACGGGCGGTGAGCCGGGAGGCGGCCTCGACGCGTGCGGCCCGGCGCTGGCGGTGCTCAGCGGCCAGATGCTCCTTGGCCTCGCGAGTAGTCGACGGCGGCAGCAGGCGGAGGGGCCGGTGCGCGCCGGCCGTACTCGCGCAGCGTGACGGGCACCTCGACCGGGGTCGCGCCTCCCACCAGCTCGCGGTGGCTGGCGTGAGATCGGGGTCGCCTTCCTCCTGGCCGAGGTGGTGGGCGGGCGCGAGGCCGAAGGCGGCGTCGAAGAGCCGGTGGGCCTCGTCGGCGTCGCTGCGCAGCGAACCAGCGGGCGAGATGGAGCAGCTCTGACGGCGCGGGTGATCGGCCGGGTGGCGCTCTCGGTCAGCCTGCGGAGGAATGCCATGAGGTCGCGGATCGCGGACGGTCGTGGCGCCGCGAGAGTCGTCGGCGCCCGTGGCGGCACGCTGCCGAGGTCGGGGCGGAACCAGGCCGCCAGCCCGGTCCAGCGATCGTCGCCAGCGGGCGGCAAGGTCGCGGTCCACGAACAGCCCGGCCGAGTCGTCCCCTGCGGCGGCCAGCTGCGACGACGCGTTCGACACTGCGCTGCCTCCACAGCGGCTACCCGAGCGGCGATCTGGCACGCGGTAGCGGAACAAGTCGTCGAGGAACTGCTGGAGGTAGTCGATGAGGAGGTGCTTGTAGGCGAGGAAGCGCTCCGGGGCGAGCTCGTGCTCCCGCCGGAGCTCTGCCATGGTGGAATGGAAGTCCCTGGCGTTGGCCGCCAGGTCGCGGAGCGAGCCGTCGAGGTCGCGCAGCCGGAGGTAGGTGGCGGTGGCGTCGCCGTCGTCGACGGCGGCGGCGAGCGCGTCGAGGTTCTCGCGGATGTCGCGGAACAGAGCGCGCTGCAGCGAGCCGGCCTGCTCGGCGGCGCCGAGCACCCGCAGCGACGCTCTCGTGGGCGGCTTGGCCCGCGGCCGTCAGCTGCCACAGCTCGCGGCGCCGGTGGAAGTCCTCGAGCCGGTCCGACACGGCTCGTGTCCTGCGTCCAGGTGACCGCGCCCCAGTCCTTCAGCTGCTCAAGCGCGGTAGCCAGCGTGGTGGTGTCGACGCCGTTCGCGACGAGCTCGCGAGCGACGTCTCTCGGTACGAACCTGCACCTGGTAGCGCTCCTTGGCGGCTACCAGGACGGAGAGGATCGCCCCATACAGCGGCGAGCTCGCCTCGGTCGCCACCTTCAGGACCTGCAGCTGCACGCGCTCGTCAGCGTCGAGGGCGCGCCGGAGCATCGAGGGTCGCCCGGTAGGTGTCTCTCGGCTCTCCGCCACGTCGTAGATGGTACGGGAGGGGTGTATCTGCGCCGGACCAGCGACCGCTCAATCGAGCCAGTGCACCCAGTCGCGGTCCTCGGCCGGGGGATCGGCGAGGAAGCGCCGGAGCGCGACCACCAAGTCTTCTGGGTAGCTGGTCCGGCCACGGTGGAAACGCCGGGGCGAGGTGAAGACGATGCCCGCGTGGCGCTCGCCGGTCGCCGCCCACGTCCGCACGATGCGGTTGAAGTCCCCCACGTCCTCTGTAACGAGCGCCCGCTGCTCGGCCACCGCAAAGCGGAGGAGATCCTCATCGGCCATCATCGCCGGGCCGATGTCGTCAGCCGCCGCCAGCACGTCGTAGCCTTCTTGTCGGAGGCGATCAGCGGCAAATCTTCGAGTGGTGGACGTCGAGCAGCAGCTTCATCCAGCGAGCAGCTGCTGGCGGCGACGCCAGACGGCCTCCGCCTCGTCGGCAGCGGCGACATTGGCAGCGATCCAGGCGTCGATCTCACCCGGAAAGGCCGCGTAGTAGTCGAGCGCCGCACCGACCTGCTCCGCCGTTAAACCCAAGAGCTCGACGGCTCGGGCCACTCGATCTGCGACCCGAACGTCACCGCCGACGATACCGCCCACGACTTCCCACACGTCGGGACCACCGGCAAGGCCGGCACGACGACCGGCCGGGCCGTCACGAAAGACGATGCCCGGGTGGGTGCGGAGGCGGAGCCCCTCGTCTATCAGCTCTTCGGCGAGTGCCGACGCCGAGAGCCTGCGTGCCGTGGCCTCGACCTTCAACCGATCGAGGACCTCCGCACGGTGGAAGCGGACTGATAGCGGATGCGTCATGACTACATTGTAGTCAACCCAGCGTGGCCCCCGAACCGTCGGAAGGGTGCTTCGGATCTGTCGGGTGCCTATTCCGGCTGACGCTCGCGTCGTCCGAGGCAGCCTCGTGACGACGAATCCGCCACGTCGGTATTCCAAGAGCGATCTTCAGCGGCTCGCTATCCGGCGTGGGACCGATCAGGTTTTCCGAATTCACTATCACCGAGAGCCTTGCCGTCGGACAGAACGATCGCCGCCTCGATCGCCAAGAGCCGTCGCGAAAGCGCTGGCCGTATCGTTTCCCTTGCTGTTGGCTCCCTGCTGGGGGCGCCGAACCTACGACGGGACAGCAAAGTGGCAGCTCATGCCCTTCCGTCGCCAGATCCCACTTTGGGGAATTGAATTAGCGACGCTCACCCGCGAACCGAACCTGCGACAGCGAGTTCCACGGCTTTATCGCCGAAGCTTGCGGCCAGTTCGCCGGTGATGGCGACGAACGAGGTCGACTAATACACCACAACGATAATGTAGTCGTTATGCTTCCAGCATTCGATCCCCTCACCGGCCGACTCCCGGATGGCGAGTACGAGGTCGAGTGGCAGGAAGTGGTGGAGCGCTTTGGCTGGAACGTTCGTCGTCGGCGGCTCCTTGACGGGCTTGCGGAGGCCGTCGAGATCTTGGCGGCGGCCGGCTGTCGGAGGGTGTAGCTCAACGGAAGTTTCGTGACCGCGAAAGATGAGCCTGGTGACTTCGACGCCTGCTGGGATCCCGACGGCGTCGACCTTGACGCACTGGACCCCGTCCTGCTCGATCTCTCGCATGGCCGGTCCGCACAGAAGGAGCGGTTCGGCGGGGGGCTATTCCCCAACGTGACGGAGACGGGTTCAGGACTGGTGTTTGCAGAGTTCTTCCGCAATGGACGAGACACCAGCCGGAAGGGGATCGTCGTGCTGAGGATCGGAGGACGAGGATGATCACGAACGAAGTGCAGTACCGGGCGACGAGGGCTCATCTGGCGAAATTCGAAGAGGCCGCCCTCAATCTCGCGGCGAGACAAGACCGATCGAAGCTGACGCAGTTGGAGATCGATGCCGTCCGCGCACAGGCCGACGACCTACGCACCGAGATCGAAGAGTACGAACTGCTGCGTTCGGGCGGGGTCTCAAGCTTCGCGGCGAACTCGCTCGAAGATCTGGCGGTACTGCTGGTCAAGGCGCGCATCGCTCGCGGTTGGACACAACGGCAGCTGGCTGACGCCCTGGGCATTGCCGAGCAGCAAGTGCAACGCTACGAGTCGACCGGGTATCGGGCGGCCAGCTTGGCCCGGATCTGTGATGTTGCAGCTGCCCTGGGCGTCACGGTGACGGAGCATGCGGTTCTCGGGAGTCCGGACGCGGCCTGACATGGCCCTACGAGCGGTGGATAAAGACGGGTGAGGAAGGGCTGACCTTGGCGGTATCGGGTTCTGCTCGAACTCTGCAAGATGCAGAACTGCGCGAGCTCCGTCGCGAGCTTGAGCGGCTCCAGAACGAGAACGAGCGCCTGGCGCGACTCGTCGGTCTGGTCGGTCCGCGTCCCTTGCCCGAGGAGGCACCTCGATCCCCGCTTTTCAGCGGGTTGCCCGGCGCAGTCGACCACTCCTCTTCGCCAGCGGACAAGGTCACGTTCTTCGGCCACCTCTTTGCCGGGCGCGAGGACGTCCATGCACTTCGGTGGGAGAACGATCGCACGGGTCGTGCCGGATGGATGCCTGCGGTCGAAGGCGGCTTCCGACGTGGACAGACCGACCGGACGTATCTTCCGCTGACCGACGAGGTCATCACGGCGCATCTCGCCGGCGCGATCCACGCTGGGCTCTACCCGTTGATGGACGGTGACACTTGCCGTCTGCTCGCTTGTGACTTCGACGGATCACTGGCGCTCCTCGATGCCCTTGCATACACCAAGGCCGCACGTTCCTTTGACGTCCCGACGGCGCTCGAGGTCTCCCGCTCTGGCGTGGGAGTCCACGTCTGGACGTTCTTCACCGATGCCGTTGCGGCGACGACGGCTCGGCGAGTTGGTGCGGGTCTGCTTCGTGAGGCGATCGCCATCCGCGGCGAGCTCGACCTGGACAGCTACGACCGGTTCTTCCCCGCTCAGGATTACTTGCCTACCTCGGCGTCGATCGGCAACTTGATCGCGCTGCCGATGCAGGGCGCGTGTCGAAAGCGGGGAACGACCGTCTTTCTCGACTTGGCGACGCTGGAGCCTCACCAAGACCAGTTCGGCTACTTGTCCCACGTGGAGCGCCTCACGCCGAAGCAAGTGGCAGCACGCGGCGGAAGCCATGCGACCGCTGGCTGTCGGACCAGCGGTCCGCCACCTCCATGCCAGTGGCGCGACCCGGATGCATCCGCCCGCGCCGGCCGTGATCCGTGCTCACCTCGGTGCCGGGGTTTCACTCGAACGCGCCGGGTTGCCGCCGGCGCTGCTCGGTTCGCTCAAGCACGCGGCGTCGCTGCACAACCCGGAGTTCTACAAACGCGAGAAGCGGCGACTGTCCACCTACGGCGTTCCGCGCTTCGTCCGCTGCTACCGCGAGGACCTGGACTGGCTGCACCTACCCCGCGGTTTGCGGGAGGTCGTCCAGGATCTGGTGACACAGGCGGGAAGCCGACTCGAAATCGCCGACGACCGGCCGGAACTGCCCCGCCACGAGTTCTCGTTCAACGCGCAGCTCCTCCCTGCCCAGGAGCGCGCGCTCGATGCCGTCGCCGAGTATGAGCTGGGGGTGCTGGAGGCCCCACCCGGCACGGGAAAGACCGTGGTCGCCTGCGGACTGATTGCAAGAACTGGCTTGCCGACGTTGATCCTGGTCGACCGGACCGCATTGCTCGATCAGTGGCGCGGCCAGGTCGAGGCGCTCCTCGGAGTGAAGCCGGGTCAGCTCGGCGGAGGACGGCAACGGCGGACGGGAGTGGTCGACCTCGCGAGCCTGCAGACGCTCGCTCGCCGAGAGGACGTCGCAGAGCAACTCGCTGGATATGGGTTGGTGATCGCCGACGAGTGCCACCACCTCCCGGCGGCGACGTTGGAGCGGGCCGTTCGTCAACTGTCGGCTCGGCGATGGCTCGGCCTGACGGCTACTCCTTATCGCAGCGACGGCCTCGATCAGATGATCCTCATGCAGTGCGGTCCGGTGCGCCATCGGCTGCGCGCCGCGGCGACGGACGAGCCATCAGGCGAAACAACAACGCGCAACGTTCTGGTGCACCGGACGGCGTTTCACCACGAGGCCGAGGTCGATACCAGCACGCTCGGTGCGATCCAGGAGATCTACGGCGCACTCGTTCACGATCAGCCACGCAACGCCGCGATCGTCCGCGACGTCGAGGATGCACTTCGCCGTGGTCGCCACTGTCTTGTCCTCACCAGCCGGACTGCGCACCTGGAGATCCTGGCCAGTGCGCTGCGTGAGGATGGACACGCACCGATCACGCTCCACGGCAAGTTGGGTGCCAAAGCGAGGCGCGCCGCCGTCGACTCTCTGAAAGTCGTCGAAGGTGAGCCGCCGCTTCTCGCCGTCGCGACCGGTTCCTACATCGGCGAAGGGTTCGACTGTCCTGCTCTCGACACTGTCTTCCTCGTCTTCCCGACGAAGTTCAAAGGACGGGTTGTCCAGTATGTCGGCCGCGTGCTTCGTCCCTATCCGAGCAAGACCAGCATTGAAGTTCACGACTACGTCGACGCCAGCGTGCCGGTCCTCGCCTACACCCACACAGAACGATGCGTCGGTTACGCGAGTCTGGGCTTTCCGTCGCCGATCGAGCTGTAGACGGGGTTGTCATGGTTGGGCGGCACCAAGGGTCAGCCGTGCACCGAGGTGCACCGCTCGACGGAGGACTGGACCTGCTCCCGCCGGGGGCGCCGACCGCGCCAGGGCGCGAACCTTCGGGTCCGCGCCGCCTGGTAGGCGGAACCATGGTACGACGCGGTCGCGGCTCTCGACGCGGATCTCGTGGACGAGGGCTTGGAGGAGCGCCTTACGGGCCGGTACCGCGCCGGTGGTGAGGGCTTGTGCGATGTGGCGCCGCATGGCGGCGATCTCGTCGGCGTTGGGTGCAGTGGCCGACGCGTGCTCCATGGCGGCCAGCAGCTCCTCGCGCCGGGCGCGCAGGTCGCGCACCTTGACGGCGAGCCCTTCGAGCCGCTTGCCGCATTGGGTCTCCGACAGCGTCCCGGCCTCGAACGCCGAGAGGTAGCGTTCGATCGCGTCTTCGGCCTTCGTGATCCCGGCGTCGATGACGGCCAGCTCCTGGTCGTGGTTGGCGCGCTCCGAGCGTGCCCGGCTCCTGGCGGCGGAGACGGCCTTGTCGAAGAGGTCTGACCGCTCATAGACATGGAGCAGGGCGTCGAGGATCGCCGCGTCCAGCTCCTCTGCCGGCAGGCGCTCGGCGTCGCAGTACTTGGTGCCGTAGCGCTGGCGGGTGAAGCAGGTGTAGTAGCGGTACCGGTAGCGATTGCCGACGGCCGAGGTCCCGACGAAGTGCTTGCCGCAGCGGGCGCAGACGACGAGGCCGGCCAGGAGGAACGGCGAGGTTGCCGAGGCGCGCTTCGAGTAGTCCTCGCCCCGCTCGGAAAGGAGCGCCTGGACCCGAGAGAAGAGCTTCTCGTCGACGAGGTGGGGGTGAGGGCCGTCGTGGAGGGCGTTTCGGAAGAAGACCTTGCCGACGTAGACGGGGTTGCGAAGCACTGTGAGGACGGCCGTGTGGCTCCAGGGTCGGCCGGCCTTGGTGCGGTGCCCCGCCTCATTCAGCCACACCGCGAGCGCCCGGGCGCCCTCCCGGCCGTGGACGTAGCGGTCGAAGACGACCGGCACGAGCGGTGCCTCGTCGGACTTGGGGGCAAGGTACCCCGTCTGCGGGTCGACGTCGTAGCCGAAGGGCCGCGACCCGCCGCACCAGCCGCCACGCGCCGCCTTTCGCTCCATGCCGGCGATCACCCGGTCGACGATGGTGGCCCGCTCGAACTCGGCGAACACCCCGAGCATCTGGACCATCATCCGCCCCGCTGGCGTCGTCGTGTCGAAGGGCTCGGTGACAGAGGGAAAGGCCACGCCGGCTGAGTCGAGGTCCTCGAGGAGTTGGGCGAGGCCGCGCACCGAGCGCGAGAACCGGTCGACCCGGTAGACAAGGAGGAGGTCGAAGCGACCGGCCCTCGCCTCGGCCAACGCCCGCTTCAACTCCGGGCGCTCGGTCGTGGCGCCGGATGACTGGTCGCTGAAGCGCCGGGTGAGCTCCCAGTTCTCCTGGCTCTTCACGTAGGCACTGAGGCGTTCGGCCTGGGCTTCGAGGGAGTAGGGCTGGTGGTCCTCGTCGATCGAGATCCGGGTGTAGGTGGCGACTCTCATGGGCGGGCTCCTTCGGGCAAGGGGGACGGCATCGGGCGAGGAGACCTCTGGATCGGGCGGCCGGTCAAGCGGCTTCCCCCTCGTCGCGCTGGTCGGTGTACGGGGCGATCAGGTCCGCCAGGGCGGCGAGCGCGGCCTCTTCGTGGTCCTGGTCGAGGGGGACGTAGCGGGCCGGCCCCAGGGTCATGACCGGCGTCCGGCACGGCCGGCGGCGCGACGAGACGGCGGCGTGCTCGCCGCGGGAGCGATGGGGTTGGTGGTGCGCAGGCATGGGGTGTGCCCTGTGCGACCGGAGGCAAGCGCCCTTGGGGTCGATATCGATGACTCGATCGCGGCGCGAAGTCAAGGCCTCCAGCGAAGATTTCTATTTTTCTTCCTCTCGGTCTTTGCCGGCGCACGGGTGGCCGTGCTGACCAGCGACGATGCCCCTTGCGGGGTAGTTCCGGGGTAGGGCAGAGCACATCACGTGACGGACTCTTTGGCCCCCACCTGCCAGTGGTGCGGCCGTCCCCTCCCCCGCGGGGTAGTCGGGGACCGCGGGCGCGCCACTGCCGGCCGTCGTGTCGTCAGCGCGTTCGACGAGGCGAGGCTCATGGCGAAGGCAGCCGGACGCTACTTCCCGGTCGGCGGGAGGCCCCACGGTGGGAGGACGGCGAACTCATGGAGCTGGGCAGGAGGCTTGGAGAGACTGGCTCAGGCACAAGACGAGCCGGCCACGATACAAGCGCCCCCGGCCGGCAGCGGTTGGGGATGGTTGGCAGGCGATGTTCTGGGACGGTCGGCTGCGGTGTTCGGTGACGCTTGGTGTCAGTCCCACGGTGCCCGTAAGGGGATCGGTCAGCGGACAGCCGCTACTGCCTCGACTTCGACGAGCTGGTGAGCATAACCGAGGACCGCGACTCCCAGCAGGGTGCTGGGGACGTCATGGTCACCGAATGCGGCGCTGACAACGTTCCACGCCACAAGTAGATCCTCGCGGTGGTGGCTGGCGACGTAGACGGTGGTCTTGACTACGTCGGTCAGTCCGGCGCCGGCAGCTTGGAGAGCAACCGCCAGGTTGGTCATGACCTGTTCGGCCTGGCGGGCGACATCTCCGACAGCCACGGTGACGCCGGTGGCGTCAAGAGGACAAGCACCAGCGGTGAAGATGAGACGCGACGCCCCGCGAACCGCCGCGGCATAGGCATACGGCGCACGGTCCGCCAGATCTGGGGCGCGAATCAGTTCCACCATCGGCGATGTCGTCACCGGCTCAGTCTTACACCTCGGGCACGTCGCTCCGTCGCTCGCATCCAACCCGAGAAGCTCACGGAAACCGGCCCGCCTCCTTGGCGGTCGCGCCCCGGCTCCATGTACGCAACCTTCAGGAGCAAGAGCGGCTCCGATCCGGCGTTTAGGGACGCGTTGCGTGTGTGGCTGCACCAGCGAATAGGGGGCAGGCATTTGATGCCTGCAGATGAGCAGGGGTCAGATCCGCGCCTGCTCTTCGACAGTCATGATTTCGAGCTTGGTCCCGTAGCTCTCCTGCAGGCGGCCAGCATCCTGGACCAGGACCTGTCCTTCGGCGGAACCCATTGCATTCTGGAGACCGTCGGCGTCTTCGAAGATGAGTTCAGCCATGCGGTAGTACGGTCCATCGAGAGCCTTCGACGCAACAGCTCCCTTGAGCGCGGGGAGCTTGCCGACGAGCGGAATGTGCGTGTCTCGATAGTCGGTTTCGAATCCCTCGACGTCTTGCGGCGTAGTCCAGAGGGCCACCAGCTTGACAGTCACTTTTTGCCTCCTGACCGTGCCGATTGTCGGCACGAACGAGCGTAGCCCGAGCGTCTCCGGGCGCCGGGACATCTCTGTGTCCTCCTGCCGGACCGTGGAGTACCGAAACCTCGTACGTGTGGAATGCAGTTCCCGTGCCCTCGAGGTGCGCGCGGTGGCCACGCCCACCCACGAGGCGGCGGTCTGGGCGACGGTCGCTGCCAGCGCCGCAGAGGGATTAGGAGACGGGGACCGTTTGGCCGAGGGAGGAGACGGGAGCCGACCTTCAGAAGTAAAGCGCTACTCGGCTGATCCTCCCGTCGCTCACCTGGTAGACGGCAATAGCGTCAATCGAGCTCGGGCTACCTGGCATGTTGAAGCCTTCGATCTCCTCGTGGTCGGCCACAAAGCTTCCGACGACGATGCGATTGGCGATCCGGCCTGCGAGCTGTGGGCTGTTCTCGAAGAGCCCGCCGTACATCTCGCGGATGGAATCATGGCCTTCAGCCAGGACCTCACCGGAAGAATTGGTGATCACGACATCCGGCGCGTAGCACGCAACGAAACGTTCGAGATTCCGCGCGAAGTAGGCATCGATCTGGGCGTCGACGACATCGGTTACTTCGGACACCTCCACCTCCGTGTTGGGTTGTACGCGACGACACTGCTTGTATCTAGGGGAGCGACGATTGACGAATGTGCCGCGCGCCCGGCGTTTCGTGGCACGCACTCCCTGGTGGATTAAATCGACTTGTCGGACGAGCGCGATCAGCGAGGAGGCCCCCCTGCGACATACTCGCGCACCTCGTCATAGTCCAGGTTGAAGGGCCCCGGTCCAGTCAGAAACCAGGACACTCCCCCCTCAGCCCATTGGGTGTAGCGCTCGTCTCTTCGATACTCCATCTTCTCGTCGCGCTGACCCCAGACCACGATGTCGAAGTGGTCGAGGTCGGCGCCGTCCTCCGCCAGTCGCATCTTCAGTTCACCGACCTGATCGGGCTCGGTCATCTGGATGACCACCATCCCCTGGTGCCGGGCGGCGCGACGGATGGGAGCCCGGTTCGGCCACCGTCCAGCCGTCCACACGGTAATCCCATGGGGACGATACGCCGCTGGATAGAAGGCCACGTCCCGAGCCGTGTAGAACTCGCCGGTGATGTTGACCTCTTCGCCCGAGACCAAGCCGAGAAAGATGGCGAGCCCCTCGTCCAGGGCCCGTCCGCGCTCGCCGGCGTCGGTCAGCTCGCCGAAGCAGGCCAGTTCGCTGCCGGGGTAATCGTCGCCGATGCCGAACCCCATCACGAGCCGGCCCTTGGAGAGGCGGTCGAGCGCGACCGCCTGACGAGCCACCACTTGAGGGCGTCGGCGGACGAGCGGGGTCACCATCGGTCCGAGTGAGATCCGCTGGGTCCGGGCAGCGATGACCGCCAGACAGATGTACGGATCGAGAATGTCGTGCACCGGCGCCGGATAGCAAAGATGGTCCCAGACGAAGAAGCCGTCCCACCCCGACTCCTCCGCGACCACCGCCAGATCGGCCATCCGCTCGACATCTGCGAGGCCGTCGAAGGGAGGGAGGAAGAGCCCGTGTCTCACGGCATCACCGGTCCGGGCCACTCGTGTTCCGCTTGTGCCACAAGAGCCAGTCTCTCATCGATCACTCGGATGCGCGTGGGCTGGAAGCTCCGCGGGACCTCGGCGCAGCGCGCGGCGAGACACGGGTCGGCTCACGCAGTGCTGCCCGTTGAACTTCGGCCGATCATCGGTTGGAGACCTGTGGCAAGCTGACCCTGCACGAGGAGGGCGCCGAGGATGCAGCCTGCGGATCGGTATCTCGACTACTCGGATCGTCCCGACCGCCTGAGCGGGGGCGTGAGACGCATCCCGATCGACACCCCGGCTGGCCGGTTCAGCGTGTGGACGAAGCGCATCGGCAACAACCCCACCATGAAGGTTCTGCTGCTGCACGGCGGCCCCGGCTCCACCCACGAGTACCTCGAGGCGTTCGACAGCTACTTACCCGCCGCAGGCATCGAGTACTACTACTACGACCAGCTCGGGTCCGGCCACAGCGATCGGCCCGAGGACGACTCGCTGTGGGAGCTCGACCGGTTCGTCGACGAAGTCGACCAGGTGCGCCAGGCGCTCGATCTCGACCGCGACAACTTCGTCCTCTACGGCCAGTCCTGGGGTGGGATTCTTGGCCATGGAGTACACGCTGGCGCACCAGCAGCACCTGCGTGCGCTCGTGATCTCGAACATGATGGCGAGCGCCCCCGCCTACAGCGCCTACGCCGAGGACGTGCTCGCCCCCGAGATGGACCAAGAGGTGCTCGCCGAGGTCCGTGCCCTCGAGGCTGCCCACGATACCGAGAACCCCCGCTACATGGAATTGCTCCTCCCCGAGCACTACCAGCGCCACTTGCTACGCATGCCTCTCGACGAGTGGCCCGATCCCGTGAGCCGAGGCTTCGCCCACATCAATCCCGCCATCTACGTGTCGATGCAGGGACCGAGCGAGCTCGGCATGAGCCCCGACGCGAAGCTCGCCAACTGGGATCGCTTCGGCGATCTCGCCGGCATCCATGTCCCGACGCTCGTCATCGCCGCCCGCTACGACACGATGGATCCCGCCTACTTGGAGAAGATGGCAGACGTCCTGCCGAAAGGGAGCTACCTCTACTGCCCCAAAGGCAGCCACATGGCGATGTACGACGACCAGGAGGTGTACTTCGCCGGGCTCGTCGACTTCCTTCGGAGCCTCCCTCCGAACGGCGGACGCGACTCCCAGCCGTCGTAGCGATGCTCGGGCCTGCATGACCTCAACCGCTCCCGATTCCGAGCGCTTCGACCGGTTGGCACCCACGTACGACCAGATCGTGCCGTTCTTCGGCACCGTCGGCGAGCGGCTCGTCGCGTGGGTCGGAGTTCGTCCGGGTCAACGCATCTTGGATCTTGGTGCAGGGCGTGGCGCCGTCACGCGTGCGATCTGTCGAAGACTGGGACCCGCTGCCGACGTCGTCGCAGGAGACGTCTCGACCGAGATGCTTGCACATCTGCGCGCCGCCCGGCTGTGCCACGTCATCGTCAAGTACCTCGACGCCACGGCGATCGACGAGCCCGACGACGCGTTCGATACGGTCTTCAGCGCGTTCGTGCTCCACTTCCTCGCTGCACGCGCTGAGGCGCTTGGCGAGGTGGCAAGGGTGCTCCGTCCGGGGGGGACGTTCGCGATGTCTGTACCCGGCCCGAAGCGCGCCGACGGCTGGTGGGAGGCATACGCAGGGATCGTCGACGAGTATCGACGACGTGCGCAGCTTCCACCGCGCGACACCGTACCCGTGGAGCGTTGGGCCGATCTCGCTTCGGCCGCGGGACTGCGGGTGGTCGAGCGAACGACGGTCAAGATCGAACTGCCGCTCGAGAGTCCCGAGCAGCACTGGCAATGGTTGCTCGCGCACTCGCACCGAGGGCTGTACGATGCCCTCGACGAGCCGGAGCGCGAGGAGTTGCACGAGCGCGTTCTCCAGAGCTTCGGGGACGAGCATCCCTCTCATGGGACGTCGCTGATCACCGACGCTGACTTCTACAAGATGGTGGCTGCCTGAAGCTGAGGTTGTCGGTATTGGGCGGCCGACTCAGCGTCCGCGCCGCTTCAGCGCGCCCGTGAGCTGGCGAAAACGGCGGTCGTGGTCCCATACTGATCCGGCGATAGCGGGCACCTTTCCGGGGCGCAGAGACCCGTGGATAGGGGCTATCCCATGTTGACAGGTTGCCGCCGTCCCATCGGAGCACGGCGTCGCTATGCGACGATGACGACGTGACGGCCATCGACACCGTTCTCAAGCGGCTCCCGGATGGAGAAGCCGAGTGTGTGAAGTTCGTCGTGCGCACCGACGAGCCGACCTATCGGGACCGGCTGGTCAAGATGGGCTGGCAACCGACGAGCAACTCCGGCGAATTCACCCGCCGGCTCGACGCTGCGCCCGACGTGGAAGAGATCTTCGAGCGCTTCAGCCGGCACATCGAGACGATGGTCCGCCAAAGTGCCCGACTGGACCCCATCGACTGGGAGGAGGGACTTTGCGAGTTCGTGGACCGAGTGGACGGCAGTGGGCTGCGTTGGTGGCTCTACGGTAGCGGCGGCTGGCGGTGCGCGGCCTTGCAGTGGGGCCGGGCGATCTGGATCTCCATGTCGACGACGCGTACCTCGTCGGGCAACTCATCCCTGCCGCCCGGGAGCGTCACCGGACAGGGTGGCCTCTCCGGCTGACGGTGCGTCGGGCGCGTTCTGCTATTGACTGGCGGCAGAGGACCCGAACCAGGATTCGATCTCGGCGAAGTCCGAATCCGACAGAACGACGTCGACGGCTCGCGCAGCCAGTTCCAGGTGTGGCGATCTACGGGAGGGCCCGGTGACAACAGCGATCACATCGTGATGGTGCAAAAGCCATGCGAGAGCAAGGGCACCGCATTCGACTCCGTGTCGACGCTCCGCCTCAGAGCGCAATCGATCAATCGCGTCGTACACGGCGGGGGTTAGCAGCTCATCGACCCCATCGGGTCGCAGCGCCATCCTGGAGTCAGGGGGTGGGGAGACGTCGCGTTGGTATTTCCCGGTGAGTGCACCGCCGGCCAGGGGCGAGAACGGCGTAAACGCCAGATCGCGCTCGGCGCAGATTGACCGTACGGCTCGGTCGTCTTGAGGTCCCAGCAGGCTGTAGCCGTTCTGCACAACTTGGTACCCGCTGATACCAAGCCGTTCTGCCGCTTCGATCGCGGCCATGAGCTGGCCCGCATCAATGTTGCACCCGCCGACGTAACGGCAGCGGCCACTGGCGCGAAGCGCCTCAAGCCCCTCGAGAGTCTCCTCTATCGGCGTGCCGTCATCAGGCGCGTGGGTCAGAAGGAACTCGACAGTCTCGACGCCGAGTCGTTGAAGGCTGCCCGAGAACTTCTCTTCGAGAAAGGCGGCGTCAAAGCGGCCGCCCGGCCCATCGACGCCCGGCGGGGCAACCTTAGCCTCGATCCACCGATTGACTTCGGCCGATCGTCTGCATGGCGCTGATCGTCCTGCGCGGGCGCTGACCGCCGGGCAGGGGGTCCCGGGCGCTCCTGCGGCCGCACAGCGAGCGCGTGAGGTGAAGGCTCGATGTTCGAATGTCAGCTGTCAGCGCATGGGTGCTCGTCTGCGGCTGCGCCTGTCCGCCCGTGCCGGTCAGCCCGGGGCGTAATCGAGGTGTCGGAGTCGCTCGAGTGCCCCGATGAACGATGTCGCCCATGGCCAGTGCGCGGGCATGCGCAGCATCGTCCGGCCGGCTCGGTTCACGAGCCTGCCCGGCGCGGCGAAGTAGCGGGTGCGGATCGTCCGGCTGACGGTCAAGGTGTCCTCGGCGACGATGCCGCCGAGGAGGGCGCACCAGCGGACGAGGTCGTGGGCGAGCACGGCGCAGCACAGCCAGGCGGAGTTGGCGAAGAAGTGCCCGGAGGGGACGTGGTCGATCCCAGCACCTTCTTTGAGGTCGCGGATGGCGAGCTCGACGCCGGCGTGGTACCTGTGGAACTGATCGAGGGTGACGGCATCTCCCTCCAAGTCGGTGAGGAAGGCGAAGTGCCGCCAGTCCGGCCAGAGCTTGAGCTGCGGGCCGGCGAGGCGGGTGCGACGCACGATGAGGCGCCGGCCCTTGTAGGTGGTCTCCGCCACTTCGGCGATGCCGTCTTGTGTGTAGTCGATCGGCACCCAGGCATCTGCTTCGATCTCTGCGATGGTCGCTGCGACTCCCTTTGAGTTGGTGCGCACGGCCATGGTGTAGCAGACACCGAGTCGTAAAAGGGTCTTGATCGTCTCGTTGGACCAGAAGCCGGAGTCGACCCGCAGAGTGATCTCGCCGCCCGCCCCCGCTCGGCGGCAGCGGGCGATCAGCTCCTCGATGAAGCGCTTCGTCCCGCGGGCGGTGTTGGCCGATCCTTTGCGCATGCGGGCATGCAGCACCTCGCCGGTGTCGGCCCGCGTCGCCAGGAGCGGGTGGTAACCGAGGACCTTGGTGTAGCCGTAGGCGGCGCCCTGCTTCTTCTTGCCCTGCACCTCGCAGATCGTCGAGTCGACGTCGATGACGAGGCGGCCCTTTGGCCGGGCTCCGAGCGCCCAGGCACGGCGCAGCGTCTCTGCGATGACGGCATCGAGCTGACGGACGTGGCCGAAGCTGAAGGATCGCAGGAAAGTGCCGAGGGTCGAAGGCGCCATCACCCGGTGCGGGAGCGCAGAAGAGCTGGAGCCGGCACGCAGCACGTCGGCATGATCGATGTGGCTGGCGCCGGCGACGATGGCGTGCACCAAGGTGAGCACCTTGCGGCCGGGAAACGCACCGCCGACGCGGCCGGTGAGCCGGAGCGTCGAATTGATGAGTGCCTCGAGCCCGAGGCGGACGACGAGGGTGGACACGAGCAACAGGCCGGCGTTCGCCACGAGCTTCGGGTCGTCGAATGCCACTTCGATCCGGTCGAGACCGCGCGATACTTGTCCCACTGAAAGTGCCTCCCGAGCTGTGGAGATCTGGCGACGTTAAGCACCGTCATTCTCCCAGCTCAGGAGGTCTTTTACGCGGATGCGCGAGCTGCTTCAGCCCTGGTCAATCGGTGGATCGAGGCTAAGCGCCCGGGGGCCTGGCGGCCCACCTGATGGATGGGGAAATCTTGTAGGGCAGCACGCCATCGACGTCGGGCGTACTTGGTGCCTAGCGCCCGTGGCTTAGCGTGACGTGGAGGCCCCGAGCACCGATGACTGCCGCTTTGAGCGCGTGCCTTAGATTTCCACCCCTCGGCCTCCTGGCGTGGTGCACGACCAAGACCACCAGCTGAGGAGGTTCCATCATGGATGTCGTCGTCGAGCGCTGTGCCGGCCTCGATGTGCACAAGGATCTCGTCGTCGCCTGCGTCCGCTACCCCGGACCAAACGGCGAGCGCAGGACCGAGATCGCCAGCTTCTCCGCCTTCACGGCCGATCTGCTTGGCCTGCGCGATTGGCTCGTGTCCCACGGCGTCACCCGGGTGGCGATGGAAGCGACCGGGGTCTACTGGAAGCCCATCTTCTATGTGCTCGAAGACGCCATGGAGTGCTGGTTGCTGAACGCCCGCCACATGCGCAACGTCCCGGGGAGAAAGACCGACGTCGGTGACGCCGAGTGGATCTGCCAGCTCACCGAGCACGGGCTCGTGCGTGCGAGCTTCGTCCCACCAGCAGAGATTCGCGACATTCGCGAGCTCACTCGCTATCGACGCACCCTGGCTGAGGAGCGGACACGGGAGGCCCAGCGCCTCGACAAGGTCCTCCAAGACGCCGGTGTGAAACTCTCGTCTGTCGCCTCTGACGTCCTCGGTGTCTCGAGCCGGGCGATGCTCGCTGGCCTTGTGGCGGGGACGCGGGATCCTGAAGTGCTCGCCGAGCTTGCCAAGGGCAAGCTTCGAGCCAAATTGCCGAAGCTACGAGCTGCTCTCGAGGGGCGCTTCGGCCCCCGCCATGGGATCCTCGTCTCGGAGATCCTCTCCCACCTCGACTATCTCGACGAAGCTATGGGCCGCATGACCTCGGCGATCGAGGAGGCGATCGCCCCTTTTGCTGACGCCCGGGACCGCCTGTGCTCGATACCCGGTGTCGATCGGCGCATCGCCGAGGCCATCATCGGCGAGATCGGCGTGGACATGGACCGCTTCCCGACCGCAGCCCATCTCGCCTCGTGGGCAGGGATGTGCCCGGGCCAGCACGAGTCAGCCGGCAAGCAGAAGAAGGGGACCGCTCGACACGGCGACAGCTGGCTGCAGAGATACCTTGCCGTCGCCGCCATGGCGGCCGCCTCCTCGAAGGGCACCTACCTGCAAGCCCAGTATCGACGTCTCAGCCCGAGGAGAGGCAAGCTCCGGGCGCGAAAGGCCGTCGGGCACTCGATCCTTGTCGCCTGCTGGCACATTCTCGCCAACGAGGGCGTCACCTACCTCGACCTCGGACCGGACTGGTTCGACAGACGCAACGCCCCGGTGATCAGGGCTCGTCGCAAACTCTCTGAACTGCGCGCCCTTGGCTGCGAGCTACGGACAAACGATGACGGCTCCACCACTGTTGTCCTGCCGGCAGCTTGACCAGGCGCGCCGAAAACCGGTGCTCAGCTCACATCTCGCCCGCCGGGCACCTGGCGACGTCGGGATGATTTCGCCTTAGCGCCCGGGGGCCTGGCGGCCCACCTGATGGATGGGGAAATCTTGTAGGGCAGCACGCCATCGACGTCGGGCGTACTTGGTGCCTAGCGCCCGTGGCTTAGCGTGACGTGGAGGCCCCGAGCACCGATGACTGCCGCTTTGAGCGCGTGCCTTAGATTTCCACCCCTCGGCCTCCTGGCGTGGTGCACGACCAAGACCACCAGCTGAGGAGGTTCCATCATGGATGTCGTCGTCGAGCGCTGTGCCGGCCTCGATGTGCACAAGGATCTCGTCGTCGCCTGCGTCCGCTACCCCGGACCAAACGGCGAGCGCAGGACCGAGATCGCCAGCTTCTCCGCCTTCACGGCCGATCTGCTTGGCCTGCGCGATTGGCTCGTGTCCCACGGCGTCACCCGGGTGGCGATGGAAGCGACCGGGGTCTACTGGAAGCCCATCTTCTATGTGCTCGAAGACGCCATGGAGTGCTGGTTGCTGAACGCCCGCCACATGCGCAACGTCCCGGGGAGAAAGACCGACGTCGGTGACGCCGAGTGGATCTGCCAGCTCACCGAGCACGGGCTCGTGCGTGCGAGCTTCGTCCCACCAGCAGAGATTCGCGACATTCGCGAGCTCACTCGCTATCGACGCACCCTGGCTGAGGAGCGGACACGGGAGGCCCAGCGCCTCGACAAGGTCCTCCAAGACGCCGGTGTGAAACTCTCGTCTGTCGCCTCTGACGTCCTCGGTGTCTCGAGCCGGGCGATGCTCGCTGGCCTTGTGGCGGGGACGCGGGATCCTGAAGTGCTCGCCGAGCTTGCCAAGGGCAAGCTTCGAGCCAAATTGCCGAAGCTACGAGCTGCTCTCGAGGGGCGCTTCGGCCCCCGCCATGGGATCCTCGTCTCGGAGATCCTCTCCCACCTCGACTATCTCGACGAAGCTATGGGCCGCATGACCTCGGCGATCGAGGAGGCGATCGCCCCTTTTGCTGACGCCCGGGACCGCCTGTGCTCGATACCCGGTGTCGATCGGCGCATCGCCGAGGCCATCATCGGCGAGATCGGCGTGGACATGGACCGCTTCCCGACCGCAGCCCATCTCGCCTCGTGGGCAGGGATGTGCCCGGGCCAGCACGAGTCAGCCGGCAAGCAGAAGAAGGGGACCGCTCGACACGGCGACAGCTGGCTGCAGAGATACCTTGCCGTCGCCGCCATGGCGGCCGCCTCCTCGAAGGGCACCTACCTGCAAGCCCAGTATCGACGTCTCAGCCCGAGGAGAGGCAAGCTCCGGGCGCGAAAGGCCGTCGGGCACTCGATCCTTGTCGCCTGCTGGCACATTCTCGCCAACGAGGGCGTCACCTACCTCGACCTCGGACCGGACTGGTTCGACAGACGCAACGCCCCGGTGATCAGGGCTCGTCGCAAACTCTCCGAACTGCGCGCCCTTGGCTGCGAGCTACGGACAAACGATGACGGCTCCACCACTGTTGTCCTGCCGGCAGCTTGACCAGGCGCGCCGAAAACCGGTGCTCAGCTCACATCTCGCCCGCCGGGCACCTGGCGACGTCGGGATGATTTCGCCTTAGTAGTGAGACGAACTCGGTCGGTGACAGCTGAGTCGCGCTCGACCAGCCAACGGCCGATCATGATCTCGCTCGCACCGCTGGCGTAACTCTCCGCAGTGTCGAACAACGTGACGCCCAACCCAACCGCTTCGTCCATAGTCGCGAACGCCAACGGCTCGTCCAGCCCACGACCCACGAGTTTCGGGCTCCCGCCGATCCCGCCGAAGGTGCCACAACCGAGCACGAACCTTCCGTAGCTCCAGAACGGTGGCGTGGTCACGGTTAGCAAACGTAGCGAACAGGCGCCGGCGCCGATCCGCCGACATAGTGGCCGTACATATCAGCGCCGCTGCCGGACCACCGCACCGTTACGACCGTTGCGCCCAAATCGGCAGGAGTTCGCCATTCAGTTCGCCCGCCGCGGACGGGACGGCGCGCCGAATATTCGCCCCTCAGCCGGCGATAGGTCCGGTCATAGGCGTCCGAGCCGTCGCCCCTGCATGGGGGCGCCACGAGTGGGCGTCAAGCTGGGTAGACCCCGCTAAGGCCGTCTGGGCGCACGGGGAGCGGGGGTCGAAGTGCGGTCATCGTTGAGTTGATGCGGCGGTTGACGCCACGCGATCGGCTGGGTCAGCGCGATGATGTTGCCAACGTCGTCGCGTTCCTGCCGGCACGGAGGGTCGGTGGGTGACGATGCGGAAGCTCCGCCGCTGAGAGAAACCATCGCCAGTCACTCCGCCGTCGCCGGGATTCGATGATGCCCACGTCGCAGATGCTTTCCTTCCTGTTCACGGACATCGAAGGGTCGACCTCGCTCCTCACACGCGTAGGCAGCGACGCGTACGCCGCAGTGTTGGCGAACCACCATCGGTTGGTCAGGGACTGCCTGTCGAGGTTCGACGGCCGGGAGATCGGAGCTCCGCAGGGAGACGGCTTCTTCGCCGCCTTCGGTTCGGCCAGGAATTGCGTCGCGGGCGCCATCGATCTGCAACGCTCGCTGGCGGCGCATTCGTGGCCGGGAGGCCAGCAGCCGTGGGTCCGGATGGGCGTGCACTGCGGCGAGGTGACCGCTGTAGGGACCGGACTCGTTGGACTCGAGGTGCATCGGGCGGCTCGGATTGCCGCGGTGGCCTTTGGGGGCCAGGATCTGTGCTCGGGATCCGTGGTCGCGATTGTTGACGCTTCGCCGCCGGAGGGCGTCGTCTTTCGGGACCTCGGGCTCCACCGCCTGAAGGACCTGAGCAGTCCGGAGCGCATCTACCAGGTGGTGGCCCCCGGGCTTCGGGACGCTTTTCCGCCGCTCCGGTCGCTTGATGGGTCTAGGCACAACCTGCCGCTGCAGTGGAGCACGTTCGTGGGTCGGCACGACGACGTCGTCACAGCCGCGAGGCGTTTGGAGGACACCCGCATCGTGACCTTGGTCGGACCGGGTGGGGTGGGTAAGACCCGACTCGCCCTGCAGATCGCGGCCGAAGTGGTCGATCGCTATCCGGGAGGGGTGTGGCTTGTCGAGCTCGCACCCCTCGGGACGGGCGACCGCATCGAGACGGCCGTGGTCTCTGCCCTGCACCTCCGAGACGACCCGCTCCGTCCCCGGTTCGAGACGTTGGCTGACCACCTCGACCGTGAGCCGACGTTGTTGGTCCTGGACAACTGTGAGCACGTTCTCGATGCCGCGGCTGCGCTGGTCGGTGGACTCCTCCAACGGTGCGGGAACCTTTCGGTGCTGGCGACGAGCATCGAGGCCCTCAGGGTGCCCGGAGAAGTCCGCCAAGCCGTTGCGCCGTTGCCGACTCTCGAAGGGGACGGCATGGGAGCGGTGCCGTCCGGCGTCGGCCCTGCGGTGGAGCTCTTCGTCGATCGGGCGTGCGCCACCGATCCGGCGTTCGCGGCCGACGCCCCGACTCTCGCGGCGGTGACCCGCCTGTGCCGACGGCTCGACGGGCTGCCCCTTGCCATCGAGCTCGCCGCGGCCCGCGTCAACATGCTTGCTCCCGAGCAGATCGAAGCTCGGCTCGACGACCGGTTCGGGTTGCTCACGACCGGACTTCGGACCGCCGAGACCCGTCACCGAACCCTCCGCGCGGTCGTCGAGTGGAGCGTGCAGCTGCTCAGTTCGGAGGAGCGGGGGGTGCTGGAACGCCTGTCGGTGTTCCGAGGCGGGGCTACCCTCGAAGCCATCGAAGCGGTGGCTGGCGACGGCGAGGTCCCGCAGTCTGGCGTGCTGGACAATGTCGCTGGATTGGTCGACCGGTCGTTGCTCATGGTGCGCGGCTCCGGTGCTCGGCGCCGCTACGAATTGCTCGAAACCATCCGGGCGTACGCGACCGAGCAGCTCGCCGACAGCGGCGAGGAAACGGCACGCGACCGGCATCTCAATTGGCTCGCAGACTTCGTCGCGACTCGCACCATCTCCGCCGCTGGCACCGACCAACTTGGTCGGTTCGCCGACCTCAACGAGGAACTGGACAACCTCCGAACCGGGCTCCAGTGGAGCACCTCGTCGCCCGTACGCGCCACCGTGGGCCTGCAGATCGCCAGCCAGCTCGGCGAGTTCTGGATGGCGCGTGGGCTGCGCTGGGAGGGCATCGAGTGGGTGGGGCGCCTCGTCCGGCTCTCCGGCGCGGATCCGCGCATCCGGGTCGAAGCGCTCTACACGGCTGCATGCCTGGCCGCGATCTCCTGGCCGACCGCCGCGGTCCCGTTGATCGATGCCGCTGACGAGCTGACCGGCGACGACGCCACCGGTCGCGCCCTCGCAGCCTTGGCCCACGCGGCGTTTGCAATCTTCAGTGGGCACACCGCCGAAGCCGGCCGGTACCTCATCGAGGCGAAGACGCTGGCCGATGGCACCTTGCCAGAGGATGCGGCTGCGATGGCGACCATCTTCGAGGCGATGGTCCGGTTCCTGTTCGACGTCCCGGATGGGGTACGTGAGCTGGACTCGCTGACAGCTGACCCCGCGATCGACGATCACATGCGGGGCTGCATGAAGTTGTACACGGCCCTGGGGCATCACGTCCTCGACCACCATGACGAGGCGGCCCTGGCATTCGACGCCGCCTGGAGTTCTCCTGACGTCACGACCTGCCCGTCCTGCCGCAGCCTCGCGTTGAGCGTGCGGACCCTGGTGGCGCAGCGCAGTACTGCCGAAAGAGCCGCCGACATCGTGGAGGCCCTCCGGTTGAGCGATGGGATCAACGAAGTGATGACGCAGGTCGAGGCGCTGCAAGCACTCGCCGTCCTGGCTGGGGAGCTGCGCCGCCCGGATCTGGTCGCAAAGTTAGACGGGGGCACCGAGTCCTTGCGACGGCAGTCCGGCTACGGGCTGGAACTCCCCGGCCTGAAGTCAGGTGTAGCTGAAGCCGCTCGTGAAGCTCGCGCGGTACTCGGTCAGGACGAGTACGAGGAGCAGCGAGCCGCTGGTGCGTCCATGGCCTATGCCACACTGTCCCTTCTGGCCGCCGATGTGACCGCACTTCGCACCGACCGTGCGGAACGCACCTGACCCTTGGCCCACTTGGCGTTCGCTTGGTCGGCGGTGGAGCGCTCGATGTCGGTGAAGCCCACTTCGTCCCCTTTGGTCGGCTGTCCCTGACAGGCAAGGAAGGAACCGGGTCGACGTGGCGCCGAGACCAGCACGGCTTGCTCTGCCATTTATGAACTGATCCAATCCGTTGGTCGTGGAGTGCCCCCGAACGCGCGCTGTATCAGTGGACCTCTGGATCCCGGAAGTGCCGGTCTGTGCGCCCTGGACTCGCCGGCACTCGAGTTGCGCCCTCGTCTCCCCTGGTCGAGCTGGGCGGACTGCCAACCTCCGCTGCGTCACGAGCACCTCTCGCTACGCCTCCTGCCATTGCTCGGCCGCCCCGGTACGCCTGGGTCTCTGCAATCCGCTCCTCGGACTCGGCCGGGATGGGCACGGCGGCCAGCTCGGCCAGGCGCAGCAGCAGGCCCCCGTGGCCGACCGGTGCCCAGATCGCCTCGTGCGGGCGGCGTGTCGGCCCCAGAGCGGCCGTCGCCACCGGGACGGTGGTTTGTGCCAGGACCCGGCGGGCGCCGGACTCCCGGCGCGGGTGGCCGAAGCAGAACAGGATCCAGTAGGCGAGCCCGGAGGCCACCTGGAGATCCTCGTAGCTCTTGAGCTTCTTCTCCAGGCGCTCCAGGGTCTCGGTCGAGCGGTCGTACTCCAGGCAGAAGACGACCCGGTTGCCGGCCTCCTCCCACACCCCGAGCCCGTCGGGCTGGGCGATCCGGTCGAACTGGGTGGCGCAGTGGCGCTCGGACCACCACAGCGACAGGTCGCAGTCCTCCCGCCGGGACTCGGCTGCGAGAGCGGAGAAGAACCCGTTCACCCCGACGAGGTGGCGGAGGCGCTGGGACTTCCCGATGGCGAGGGCCTTGTCGGCCCGCCAGCGCGACGTGTCGGGATCCTCGCCGCGTTCGGCGGCGACCACCATAGCGCCGAGCTGGTAGTTGGTAGAGCGTGGTCAAGCGGTGCTGGGCGGTGTTCAAGTTGTCGAAGTACATCTCGGCCAGCTGGTCGGTGGTGAAGACCCGATGGCGGGAGAGCATGGTCAAGATGGACCGGTCCCGTTGCGTCAGTCGGTGCGCCACCGCCATCACGAGTCCGTCGCCGACCTTCGGTCGGGAGAGAACAGTCATGAAGAACATCCCAAGAAGTCGGGGTCCGCGACTGGCGGGGTGGGGTAGGCCCCACGCTGGGCCTTCGGCGCCCGCGATCCCCTCCGTTCAGGACTGGCGACCGTGGTGGCAGGGGTGATGGCGACCGTGGTGGCGACCCGTTGGATCCCCCTCACGCCGAGTACCCCGCACGGCGGACCTTGACGTGTCGAGCGGCCAGGCTGATCGCCGGCCCTTCTACCAACGGCTCGAGGTTCGCATTGTGGGAGGCCCGACCAGTCCTCCGCGCGAACCTGCGCCGCCGTCTGGGCGGCGCGGTCGCCACGATCGTAGAGGGTGACTGCGACATCGACGGCGCTGTCGGCCGGCTGGTAGACGACGTCGAGCTGTAGCGCGTCGAACAGCGCCCGTAGCTCGCCCTGGGGCGCCGCGTCGAGCGAGGTGGCGAGGATCGGCAAGCGGTCAAGCAACGGGGCGACGTCGGCCAACGTGGGCGCCTCTGTCGCCGAGTCTCGGGCCAGTGCCACCAGCCACTCGCGCCGTTCCGCGATGGCCTCCTCCAACTCGGCGACGCGCTGGCCCACGCGACGGCGCAACGCTGCGGTCACGGCGTCTGCTTCGAGGTTGACGAGCTGGCGGGTGAGACGCCGTTCGAGGTCGGCGATCTCGGCTTCGATCTCCTCGGCGCGCTCGTTGGCTGGCGCGGCGCGCTCCGGCTCGGTCGCGGTTTCGAGACAGGTGCGCCAGTAGCCGGTCCGCTCAGGACTGAACAGTGCGGTAGCGAGGAACCGGAGCAGCGCGTCGTTGAGGCGTTGCTCGTTGAGGTACACGTGCGGCGGGTGGTCGACCGGAATGTCCTTCGACCGTTGGTGCGATGGCTGGCACGAGTAGTACGTGCTGTGGCGGCGGTGGTTCCCCCACATGCGAAGCCCGCAGATCCCGCAGCGAAGGAGGCCTCGGTAGAGGTAGTCGCGCTTTGCGGTGGGCCGGGCGACGGTGGCTGGAACGCCCTGGCGCGAGCGCTCGTTCGCTCTGGGGCGCGCCTGCACGGCTTCGTACTCCTCGCGATGGACGATGGCCGGATGCGCGGGGTCCTCGGACCAAATCCACGCCTCTGGTGGGTTCGTCCGGTTGTGGCCCTTCTTTCTGGCCCTGGGCAGCCTCGTCCCCCACCGCCAACCAGATGGCGTCTGCGGGGCTGCCCGTTCCGGCGACGGCCGTTGCCACCGGGAGGGCGGCGCCGCCGAGCGCCTGGCGTAGCCCGGGCTCGCGCCCCGGCTGCGCGAGCCAGAAGAGGAGCGGCCGGGCGTTGCCGTCGGCTTCGGCAAGGTCGCGATAGCCGGCGAGCTTGCCGGCGACCCGAGAGAGCGGCTCGCTACCGGTGTCGTGCTCCAAGAAGAACTCGACCCGGCGCCCGTCCTCCTCCCAGATCCCGTAGGCGTCGGGACGGACGAGTTCACCCCATTCGGCCGCGCAGCGTCGCTCCGACCACCAGGCGACCACTTCGGCACCGGGACGGTCGCGTGCCGCTTTGTGCAGCGCGCAGAAGAAGCCGTTCACCCCCAGGGTGTGGTTCGTGCGCTGCCCGGCAGCCAGCGCCACGACCCGGTCTCGGAGCACCGAGGGTCGCGGCGCGTCGACGCCGCGCTCTGCAGCCACGAGGGCAGCGCCGACCGGGCCGAGGCTGTAGCGCCAGGACTCCGAGCCCGTCGGTCGCAGCGGACGGAACCGGTCGAGGACCCCAAGGCGCCACAGCGCGACGAGCCGGTGCTGGGTGGAGACGAGGCTCCTGAAGCAGAGGTCACAGACCTGCTCGGTGGTGAGCACCCGGTGCTCCCACAGCACGCGACACTCCAGCTCACCGGGCCTATCCCCCCGGCCTCGATGCCTTGTTCCGAGTCGATTGGTGGCGCGCCGAACCTGCGACGGTAACGCTCAGAACTCGTGCAGGGTCGTACGCGGCCCGGCGGCGCGTGAACGGAGATACGCGAGCACCATGCGTTCGCCATCGGCTGTCACGGCGACGGTGTGGGGCGTGAGCTCTCGGCCGGTGCCGTACTCCCACGTTGCGTCGACCTCGTCGATGGTGTTGAACAGCCGCCACCAGTGAAGCGGGCGATAAACGGCTGATGAGACGTGGTTCACGGTGATCGGGCTACCACCAGTCGACCAGCCTTGCGCGACGAGGATCGGGGTGATCTCGGCAACGAGCTTGCGTTGCTCGACTCGTCCCTGGAGGAGGCGTAGGCCGACCAGCTCAGTCACCGCACGGGTGAAGTCCTCTCCGTCCTCGGTCTCAGAAGCAACCTGCCCCCACAACCGATCCGGGGAGGCGAGGAACTCAACACCGCGGGTCGTGAGGTGCAGCCGTCGACCGCGTCGTCGAAGCAGCCGAAGTCGGTTCGCTGCGTTGCGCAGCGTCGAGAGCTGATGGACATCGGCCTCTGACCGTGGTGGCTTGTCCCAGTCCCACCAACCGAAGCGTTCCACCGCGGCCAGTACCGTCGACCGTGCGAGGTAGTTGCTCTGGGTCAACTCCGTGCCACCAGGCTCCGCGGCAAGCTCCAACAGCCAGCGCATCGGTGCCACAGCATCGCCCGGGTTGGACGGCGTTTCGATGGGATGCAGCAGACCGTTCGCCACCGCTGATCGCCACTCTTGGTGCATTGGGTGGCGGGCAGCGTCGATCCAGGTCCCGATGCGTTCGGTCGTGACTAGACCGGCGAGGGTCTGCCCAGGCGGCAGGTCGAGCGGCCGGCTGAGCACCGCCTCGGTGATGGCCGCGGCTTTGGCCTGCCAGCGTGGGGCGCCGGGTAACAGATCACCAGCTCCGACGGCGTCGCCCAGTGCGCGCTCGACCGTGTCGAGGGCACGTGCCTCGTCCGCACCCATGATCGACCCCCACGCGAGCAGCGCCGTGTCAGGCGGTTCTACCCCGGATTTCGCCTGTGCGGCCCGGAAGGCGGATGCACCCTTGTCGCGCCCCTGAACCCACGCGGCGAGCACCTTCTGCGTCTCTTCGGAGCGGGCCACCTCCGCGAGCTGCTTCAGACCAAGCTCGTCGAGCAGCAGCGCCGTAGCATCGACCAATCCGTGCCACTCGTCGTCCGGGTAGTCGCGCGGCAGGTGCCACCAAAGGAACTCCTGGAGTGCAGCCTGATGGATCATGTCCAAGCCTTCGCCAGCGGTCAGGCCGCCAGCGACCGCCTGCACCGCCATGTTCAGGTCGGGACGGCGAGCCTCGATCCGGCGCACGGCGCGGTCGACCTGTTCGGCGCTCATGAGCGACCACCGCCCGGACTCCCGACGACGCGAAGCCTCGACGGCGGGACGCGCTTCTCGTCGTCGTCGCTGATGTCGACACCGGTAAGCGTCCGGCAGCGTCGGCGCAAGTGCTCCTGATGAAAGCCGGGACGATCCGCCGCCAGGAAGACCTCAAGCGCCAGCTCCCGGCGTCCCGACCGCAGTGCGGATTCGGCCATGGCCTCGATGGGCATCCAGTGTTCGCTGCCGAGCCGGGCCGCGGCATCCACGTACTGGGTGAATCGCCGGCCGGCGACGGCGAGCCAGGCGAGCTGTTGCAGCGCCTCCTCGGCTTGGTAGTCGAGGTAGTTCGTTCGGCACTCGGAGGCGAGGCTCAGGAGGTAACCCTCGATGAGTTCCGCCTGTCCGGCGGGCACCCGTCGCCAGGGGAGGGTCTCCTCCTCGTGGTCCAACGCGTAGGGCTCGAAGACGACGAGGTCGCAGGCGTCGGCCCAGTAGTCCTCGCCCCGTATTCCCGCTGCCCGCCAGTCGATCCCCAGGTAGGTGTGCCACGCGCCGACACGTAGCTGACCGACGTTGCCGTGGGAGTCGTCGGTCCGGTCGGCCAGCGCCAACCCCGCGGTGTGGAAGGCCCGGTACAGCGCCAGCCGCTGCGCCGCACTAAGGGACGTCTGGTCGAGGCTGCGCAACCGCTCTTCGATCCGGTCGACGGCGGCGAAGCTCTTGTACTTGGAGATGTGGTCCTTCACCTCGACATGGCGGCGGAAGGACCTGTAGTAGAGGCCTGGATCGACCGGGAAGGCGTTCCAACGACCGTACCGGGAGCGCCGCACGAGACGCACCCGAGGCGTCTCGACCATGGCGGGCGTCATGGCCCGTCCCTCCACCCAGCGGTCGCTCACCTTCTTCCTCGCCTTGACCAGCACCCGTTTGTCGGAGAGCATCACCGACGTGGCGAGGTCCGCCGGCGTGAGACCGGCCTCTTCGATCCTGCAGCGCAGGTCGGCCAGATGGCTGAGCTTCGATTCGGCGCCCTGCCGGCCGTCGACGTGACTCCGCAGCTCGCCTACGAGATGTGCTTCGAGGTCGTCCAGGCTGTCGGCACAGTCAGCGACAGCAACGGCGGCGAACCACAGGTCCCAGTAGCTCCAGGACCGCCCGGCTAGCTCCGACCACGGCTCCGGTCCGAACACGGGCGGCTTCCGAGGCGTGCCGGTGGTCATCGCTTGTCGCCTGTGCGCTCGGCCCGGAAGCCCGAATCATCGCCAAGGTGGAAGAAGAGGTGGCCTCGAAGCGTGCCATCATCTTCGACGGCCGCCCACCCCCGACCGGTGGTGTGGTCACCCTCGTCGAAGCCCTCCCAAGAGAACTCCACACCTGGGTGTCTGTCACGAGGTGCGTCGCGCCAGTCGATCCCACCTTGGACCGCAATGAACCCGAGACTGCCCATGTGGTCCGGTTCGAACTCGATGAACCCGGGAGCGACGAGGTCGACGTCCTCTTGGGCCCAGAGGTCCATCTCTACGATCCGCCACCTTGCCACAAAGGATGATGTGACTCGTCGTGACTTTCCTGCCACCGCTTCAGCCTCCCTTTCGTACAGATCAGCGAGCATCAGGCACCGACGACCACACGCCGCTCGCCGGATCCCATGCGAGGGCTGCTGCCGTGTCGGTGATAACGGGATCCGCGAAGGAGACAACCGCCGAGACCACCTCGGCGAATTGATCGGGGACGCGGTCTTCTAGCTGCTGCTTTCTCCTCCAGGCTGCCCATCGCGCCTGTCCGATCTCGCCGTAGCCGTCGAGAACCCGGGCGAGAGGAAGCAGCTCGACCTGCCGGTGGCGGGCCACCTGGCGGACCGAGTCGGTGAGATCCGCTCCGATCAGTGGATGACGGCGGCTCAGAAGATAGACATCGGCGAAGTCCCTCCAGCGGGTGTTGACCGTTCCCGCGGGCCACGGCAGTGACGATCTTCTCGGCGTGCACCATCACGAGCGGATACCCCCGTACCACGACCTCACCGCCGAGCAGGCGTGGAAGGTGCAGCTCCTGGGGTGCGGGAGTGATCGGGTCACCCACGTTGACGTCGACATGGAAGTGGGGACGGGCCGTTGCCAGCTCGGCGTTCATCGTGACCCGAACGCCGCTGTAGGCGTCCTCGTCGCGGATCACCGCTGCGGTCGCTCCGTCCACGTCGAACGCGACGCCGTCGTCGAGGCGAAGGTTCGCCACCTCGCAGATGACGGTCCGGACGTTGTCCGCGTCGTTGTCGAGCGCCTCGGCTTGGAGATCGACGTCTCGGGTCGGCCGGCGTTCCCCGAAGGCGGCCAGGAGCACCCCGCCTTTCAGGACGAGCTGGTCGGCGAAGCGCGACTCGGCCAAGCGGGCGAGGAACGACTCCAGTATGTAGAGCTGCAACAGCTCGTCAACCGGGCGGCGGTCGCCACGAGCCTTGGCCCGAAGGTCGAGGTAGGCCCGACCCGCCGAGGTGGCTCGGGAGGGAGCGGTCACAGCAAGACTTCCAAAGCTCGGCGCAGTGCGGGCTCGGTGCGGGGGAATCTCTGGGCCAGCTCGATCAGCTGGGCTGGGCTGCGGCCAGGGCGGCCGAGCCAGCGCCGCAGGGCCTCCCAGGCGACCTCGCTGCCTTCGAGGTGGCGAAGGCGGACGACATCGACCAGGGACCGTTCTGCCGAGTACAGCCCGATGGGCCGACGGGCACCGACGTTCAGCTCTTCGCGCCCCAAGTCGAAGGTGCGGGGGTCGAACTGGTGGATGCGAGCCGGCGCCTGGAGCGCTGGGCGAGTGCTTCCTCGGGGGATGGCGATGTCGATGGCGGCCGGAATGGCGTCGATCAGGCCGTGGCGAGCGAGCGCGGTCTCCAGGCACAGCGTGGCGTGCGGGACTCGCTCGGCGATCTCGATCAGGTCGGAGTCGGCGGGCGGCGCGTCGGCCCAGCGGTAGACGCCACCGCCGAGCGAGATGATCTCTCCGCTGTCGCGCAAGGCGTACAGACGCCTGTCACCGACACCTGCCTGCTTGGCCTCGCCGTAGGTGAACGTGTCACCCAGCTGCTCTCGGAGATCGGGGGCGCCATTCGTCCTCATGAAGGAAATCATACCCACATCCGGGCTATATGGGTAGGATTTCCTTCAAGCGACCCTGCTGCTGACCTCGGCTGATGTGGACGGTCAAAGCGCGATCGGGGTGTTTCCGCAGCTTCGCGGGCGACTGCCCGGCGCGGCAATGAAGTGCGGCCCACGTCGTCTCGCGGTCAAACGGCGGGGATTACGCCACCTCGTTGAACAGTTCGGGCTGGACGCTGAGCGACGCCAGGTCAGCCGCCAGCGTTCCCGCCAACCAGCCCTCCCGGTCGGTAGCACGAGAACCCCGGTGGCCGAGATTCGGGAACAGTTCGGCGATCGCGTCGTCGGCTGCGTGCTCACGGGATGCCAGGATGGGCACGAGCGCGGTGCCGTGCGTCTCCGTAGCTGCAGAGACAGTGGCCTCTCCCGCCGCCTGCAGACGATGGCCGATTCGGATGGCGAAGGCAACAAGGAACGACTGGCGGAAAGACCGCGTCCGCGAACGCCCGTTGCTGTCAGTGCGCGATCCCGAAGCGGTCATCTGAGTGGTCGCTTGCACGAGGAGGGAAGTGAACAGCGTCTCGACGGTATCGAGATCGTCTTCGTGCCCGGCAACGGTCGCCAGGCCCAGCGGCTCCGTCAGCACCGACCGGCAACGGTTCACGACTGCCACTACGTGGAGCAGCTGCGCCTTGGCCGACACATAGGGGTCGTCGATCCAGACTCGCCGGACTGCAGCGTCCGATCGCCGCGCCGGATCAGACATGCCCACGACGGCGCGGTCCATGCTATAGCGGGCCAGCAGTTCCTGTGCCTTGGCCGTGAGCGCCTCTGCCTCGTCCGGAAAGCTGGTCGACTCGGCCTTTGACAACAAATGACGGACCTTTTCGAGAACCCGCCCCTCCTGCGTGGCGCGCGCCGACGGACCGTTTGGGCCGGCGCCCGTGCGGCACTCGGGTAGCGGAGGGAGATGGGAGAGAAGTCCGAGAACGCCGACAGCCGCCTCGACGTCATCCGGCCAGGTGGGGGCCGCTGGGTCGATGCGCCAGCTCGCCGACTCCAACGAGGCCGCCTCGGCTGCCCACGCTGGATCGGCGAAACCGTCCGCGCCCTCGCGCCACGCCCGATGGACAACGGCTACCACGACCTCCTCGCCGTTGGGTCTGCCCCGTCGACGCACCAGACGCACGAGCTCGCCAGGACGCCAGTGTTCCGACGCCTTGGCCTGAACCTGTTCCGCCAGCATCTCCTCGAGTGCCCTGGCCACCATCCGCCGGCCCCCAGTCATCGGCGGACCGCTTACCAGGAGCTCGAGCAGCTCGGCGGCGTCACCTCTACGGTGGTATACCGCCTCAGCCGCCTCCCCCACCGCCATGGCCACCCCGAACTCCCATGCGATCGAGCGTCCCAAGTCGTGGTGCGCCCGCCCGGCGCCTGCGCTAGCCCGGCGCTGGCGCTCCCGCTTGGCCTTCTTCTTCTGCCGTCGCTCACGATTGTGCACACCCATCTCGGGATAATCGCACCCAGCTATGCGGCACTGGTGGATGGGCAACGAGGTCGTGAAGTCACGCCAGCTCCAGCCGCCGGCTCAGCCTCACCACCCGTCGGAGGACTGCCTCGGCTCCTCCCGGGGGCGCTGGCTACCAGGGCGATCTTGGCCACCCACGCCTATACCGACGAGGCCTTCGCGCCCCTCTTCTCTCTCGGAGAGGCGGTCCAGGATCTCTTTCGTCCGGGTGGGATCGGCCATGACGGAGCGTTCGGTGATTTCGAGCGAGAGCATCTCAGGAGGCATTCGGTGAGCCTGTAGCAACTCGGCGACCTCGTCCGGGAAGCTGATGTCGATGAGGTCGCGCATTGCCAGGTTGACGGCGACGCTCACGGGACGGCCAGCGTCGATCCAGGATCTGCATTGTCATAGCGCCAGCTCGAGGACGCGGTGCGTGAGTGACTGCATGAGCCCCGTCTCCTCGACGAGAGGGATGAACTCGTCTGGGGGCACGATGCTCCGATCCGGGTGGAGCCACCGTACGAGCGCCTCGACCTTTGTCACCTCGCCAGTCGAGAGGGCCAGCACCGGTTGGTAGTAGAGGACGATCTCGCCGCGATCAAGGGCGCCTCGAAGCTCACCGATGAGGGCCAGCTGCTTGGGGTTGCGGCGATCAACAGACTTGTCGTAAGGCGCCAAACCGGCGCCTTGCCGCTTGGCGGCATACATCGCAAGGTCCGCTTGTGGCATGAGGGCATCTGCGTTCCGCCCGTCTCTCGGGTAGAAGGCCATGCCTATGCTGATGTCGACGTTCAGCAGCGGACCGTCGACGTCGATGGAGGCGTCCGCGCAGGCCGACACTCGGGCGGCAACGACGGCGGCGTCCTCACCGTCGACCTCGGGGAGAAGGAGGGCGAACTCGTCGCCCCCGAGACGGGCGATGAGATCGCTCTCCCTCGTGACCGTTCTCAACCGACGGGCGATCTCCTGTAAGACGAGGTCGCCGGCCGCATGTCCCAAGGTGTCGTTGATCTCCTTGAAGCGATCGAGGTCGAGCATCAAGACGGCGAGTTGTTTGCGGGACCGCCGACACCGCCACCTGCTCGAGGTGCTCCTGGAACTGCGTGCGATTCGGGAGTTGCGTCAGTCCGTCGTGCTGGGCCTGGTGACGCAGGCGTTCCTCTGCGTCGTCGCGGGCCTCTTCGGCGAGCTTCTGGGCCGTGACGTCGCGGGAAAGAAGCAGACGCGGCCGGGGTTCGTGGCGCCGGCGATGGGTGCGATTCGTCCCTGGAAGTACACGCGGCCGGCCGGTACGTCGAGGCAGTAGTCGATGAAGCTGGTGCGACCACTCTCGAGCACCGACCGGATCGCAGAGACGAAGCGTCCGCCGAGCTCGCCACCGACGACCTCGGTGACGGTGCGCCCGAGGAGTTCGCTTCGCGGTCGTGCGAGAAGGGTGTGGTCCGTCGTCCACACGGCGAGATAGGTGCCGTCCTCGTCGAGTTCGAAGACGAGGTCCTCCAGGGAGGAGAGGAGCGCCTGCAGACGAGCCTCGCTCTCGCGGAGGGCCTCGCTGACCTGCAGTGAATCGATCGTCGCGAGCCATTCCGCCGGAGCCGGCGTCAGCTCGTCGTTCCCCGCTGCAGCGCCACCTGTGTCCGTCGGCCCCCCGACGAGCCTCTCCGGGCTATCCGTCCGCACCCTGAACTTATCGACCTGTTGGTAGCGGACGGTTAGGGCCGAAAGTCCCTTCTCCGGGCCTTCATGATCGCGGCGAGGGGGGAGGTCCTAGGATAGCGACATCACGATCACCGACACGATGGGTCTGTTGAACGCGCTCACATCGTCAGAGCGCTGCTCGCTCGGTGACTACCTCTTTCTACAGTCCGTGTCGGACATCTACCGCAGACACGAGCTACACGTCCTCAAGACGGTCGCGGTCGCCTGCGATCAACTGAATCTTGGGCACAACCTCGGCGCCGAATCGGACATCGCCGGGCTCCAACGGCGCTTGGCAGCCGTCTCGGACGACGCCTCAGAGACGCTGAGGGAGCACACACTTCTCTGGCTGCGCGACGACTCGGCGGAGAACCTCCATGGCCTCGTTTCGCTGTTGATCGCCATCTCGCCGGTCACCGCGTGATCCTGGACACTACTCGCACGACAACGATCTGCCGGTGCCACGCTGTCACCTCCCGCTCCTTTCTGGCGTGACTCCCGGGACGCGAGGCGGTGCTCCCGTGGCGCCTACGGCCGCTTTCGCGGTTCCGACGATGAGTCTCAAGGATCGCCCGGGTGGAGGTGCATTGTCGCTGTCGTGGCACTCGCGAGCGGAGGTCGGCACGATGCGTCAAGGGCACGAATCGTGGTCGCCGGCTCGGCAGGTGGGTCGAGGTATAGACCGCCGGGAGGGGGTCCGCAAGGGAGGATGTCAGCGGCCATGCTCACCTCGACACGGGCGTGGACAGTGCCTTCATGCCGCTGGTGCTGCTCCCGGTGCTATACGGCGCCCTCGGGCTTCCCACGAGAAGCACCGTGCTCTGCGTTGTGGCCTCGCTGGGCGAGCTAGTGCTCATGGCGAGGTACGACCCGTCGATTGCCCCGTCGACGGGCGGCCTCGTGATGCTGGGGGCGCTCTTCGTGAGCGTCGGAGCACTCGCCATCACCTATGCCCGTTACCGCACTCGACTCCGCGAGGGCGAGCGAGTCTTCTTCGACAAGCTGGACCGCCTCTCGAGCATCGACGAGCTGACCGGATGCTCAAACTACCGGGCATTCCAGCAGCGGCTGCAAGGAGGAAATCGACCGGTCACTGCGCTACTCGACGCCGCTCAGCCTCCTCGTTGCCGATGTGGACCTGTTCAAGTCGTTCAACGACGCCTACGGACACCAGCAAGGTGATCTTCGCTCGCCTCGGTGGGCACGGTCCTGCGCTCCCACTGCCGTTCGAGCGACCTGGCTGCTCGAATCAGAGGCGACGAGTTCGCCATCATCATGCCCGACACCGCCGGCCTGGAGGCTGCCGAGGCAGCCGCTCGTCTTGCAGAGGGTTTCCTCGACCGGGATCAGAGTCCGAGCGTCACGCTCAGCATCGGGGCGGCCTCGCTGAGTCCAGGCGAGCCGAACGCTCTGGCACTCTTTCGAGATGCCGACAAGGCCCTCTGTCGCGCCAAGGCGGGGGGTCGCCATCGCGCCGAGCTGGCGGGTCGTGAGGTGGAGGAGGAGTTCGCACACAAGCCCGCCATGAGGGAGGACATCGACCTCATCGAGGAGCAGCTCAGGGAGGCCAAGCACCACAGTGAGGAGGCTCTTAGCGTACTCGACACGTTCTTCCCCTCTGCCCCGGCTTCCTCCTTCTCGACACAGACCTGCGTTTCGTCAAGGTGAAAGCGGCGGCGGCCGAGCACAACGGGCTCCCCATCGAAGCCCACCTCGGCCGTGCGGTTGCTGAGGTCGTCCCGGAGCTCTGGCCCCGGGTCGAAGCCTTCTACCGTCAGGTGCTCGCGGAGGGACGACCCCTCGCCAACATCGAGGTCACCGGCGAGACGCTAACGGGGACGAGTTCCTGGATCGAGAGCTTCTACCGTGTCGTCGTCGGGGGAGCCGTCGTCAACATCGGCGTCATCCTCTTGGACGTAAGCAAACGAAGGCGCCTGGAGACGGCCAGCGAACATCGGACCGACGCCGCCTCGACACCCGGAGCCGTTGCCCACGCACGGGACCTCTATGCCGCTGGGCATGAGCGTTGAGTTGGGGTGATCTCGACCGGAACTTGGCAGCGGGCGAAGCTGCCCTAGTAGCGCCGGGCCGCCGGAGGGTGCAGACTGGACCCGGGCTAACGGCCCGACGACCAACACCGCCATCTGGCTCCGTAGGAACCGGTTGGACACCAACGACGGCGAGTCGCCTTGGGAGGTGGGGAGCGCGTGGCGAGCGCTTCCCATTTTCGCTTCAAGTGCCCTTGGGGAAGGAACTGCTGCACGATGCGTGCCTCACCGGGCTACGAGCGTTCTGACTGGATGGATCGCGCCGCCTGTCGTGGGGTGACCGAGCTGTTCTTCCATGACGCCCCTCTCGCCATCAGTTGTGCCAAGCAGGTGTGTCTCGGGTGCGAGGTGCGCGAGGTCTGCTACGAGTTCGCGATGACCAATCCGACCCTCCAGGGTGTCTGGGGCAAGACCACGTCCGCCGAGCGCCGCCGGACGCGGCCGCTCGCGTCCTAGGGGCGCGGTAGATGGACGACCTGCTCTCGCTCACGCCCGCGATCTCTTGGAATCGCACCTCTCGCCTTCGCCGGTCCACCTCTCGACGGATCGCGTCCACCGTGGATCGTCGCTGGTGCCAACGGTGCGAGGTAGGTCGGGGAAAGTGCTCGCCGCAAGGTCTCCGACGACAAGCTCGCCGTGAAGATCGAGCAGATCTGACAACGCTTCGAGGCGCACCTACGGTGCTCCCCGGATCGCCAAGCAGCTGCGCCGGGACGGCACGTGCGTGTCGAAAAAGCGCGTCGCTCGCATCATGGCCGCTCGCGGGCTCGTCGGTCGTTGCAAGCGCCGCTGGAAGAAGACCACCATCGCTGACCCGGCGGCACAAAAGGCAGCCGATCTCCTGAAGCGTGCCTTCGGGCCGGGGACCGTCGAGCTCGATCGCGTCTACGTCGGCGACATCACCTACATCTGGACCTGGGAGGGCTGGATGTACTTCGCCAGCGTCATCGACCTCGCATCGCGCCGGGTCGTCGGCTGGTCGATGGCCGACCACATGGAAGCCTCGCTCGTCTGCGACGCCCTCCAGATGGCGATCGACTCCCGCCGACCGGGTCCGGGCTTCATCTTCCACTCCGACCGCGGCAGCCAGTACACCTCGACCGACTTCCGCCAACTCCTCACCGACAACGGCGGGATCCAGAGCCTGTCGAGAAAGGGCCAGTGCTGGGACAACGCTGTTGGTGAAAGCTGGTTCGCGACCCTCAAGACCGAGCTCATCTACCGCCAGAGCTGGGCGACGAAGGCACAGGTCCGTCGGGCCATCTTCGAATTCGTCGAGGTGTTCTACAACCGCCGGCGGCTTCACAGCTCGCTCAACTTCATGACGCCCGTCGAGTACGAACAGACGATGATCCACCACCACAAGGCGGCTCAGGCCGCATAATCAAGGTGTCCGTCGAATCGGGGCAATCCCAGCTGAGACGAATCGGACGAAGCGAGATCTTAAGAGAGCGGAGGATCTCCGCTGTGTCAGGTGGGCCACCATCGCGAACTCTCTCGGCGCGGCGGCGCGGACATGACGCTGAACGGGCGGATTCAACACCGAAAGGATCTTCAGGCCCGAGACGAACCCCGACGCGCCGCGCCTCTCGACGGGGTGGTACGTCCGGGCCGCCTGCCGCGGCTCGGGCAGCCGTCGATTCCTCTCCGAGTACGAGGCTGACGTGAAGCGGGCAAAGCTCGTCTGCCAGAGGTGCCAGGTCTGGGAGACGTGCCTCGGCTACGTCCTGGCGCGATCCGACCATCGTCGGAGTTTGGGGAGGGCCTACTGGTGCGGAGCGGCGGGCCGCCACAGCCTGCAAGAGTCCTGCTCAGCACAGCGTTCACGGCTCTCTAGCTTCTAAGCCAGACGGTCGGAGATTCGGGGCCTCCCGGGGGCGCCCGTAACACACCCAGGTCAGAGTGTCTTCTCGTGCCTTCGGGCAGTGGCTACGGACTGCTCCCGGTCACGTCTTCGTCGCGGTCAGCGTGACGCTCTTCGAGTACCCGTACAGGTAGTAGCCGGGTTCGTAGGCGACAACCGCCCGGTAGGTCTCGGTCTTTCCCGGAATGCTGAACGAGAACGTCCCCGTCGAGGACTCCTTCGTGGTCGACACGTTGTACCAGCGGCCGGCCGAGAGTCGCTGCAAGGTGACGGTCTGGCCCTTCAGCTCGGGCGCCACCTTGCCCTTCAACGTCGTGCTCGTACCCTGCCTTACCGTCGACTTGGCCAGAGACACGGTGACCGACTGACCGTTCAGGATGGGCTGGGCCATGAGCGGCGTCCCGTCCGTCTCGAAGACGACCCCGGCTCCGGACGGCCCGAGCACCGGCGCCAGGTCGCCGGACTGGATGCCGGTCTGGTACTCGGTCAGGCCCGACCAGTGGGTGCCGTTTGTGGTGCTCGCTTCGAAGACGTCCCAGCCGGCTCGCCGGTCGAGATAGAAGACGCGCGCCGTCGCACCCGTCTCCTGCAGGGCGAAGTAGCCGTCGTCGTAGTTCTTCGGCTGGGGCACCTTGTAGGCAGGCCCGAACGAGGTGCCGTTGAAGAAGCGGATCCTCACGTTGCCGCTGATGGACCCGCCGACATCGGTCAGCAACGCGTTGCCCGAGACCGCGATTGTCAATTCGTGCGAGATGGTTGCGACCTTGGTGTACGAGGACTTGTCGCCGAAGTCGCTGCCCGCCTTGGCGTACTCGACGTAAGTGTTCGTCACGTTGTCGCTTGCCACGAGGACGCCGCCCTTGTAGGTGCCGATCGAGGGATCGTCGTCGCCGAGATTGGAGACGACGGCGATTTCCGACGAGGGGCTGGACGGGTGCGGGACGAACTCCTGCACCTGGGTTCCGGAGTGAGGGTCGATGTCGACCTCGACAATCTTGCCTCTGGTGAACGTCGCATCACCGACGGAGTAGGCGTCACCCGCCTCCGTGTAGCCGCCGAATGTCTTGCCGTCGTTGGAGCTGTTGAAGACAATGACACCGTTGTCGCCGATGTAGCAGCAGTCGTTGACGACGACCGAGACGTTCTTGCCGCCCGTCGCGAGGACGATCGGCGGCGCCGAGAACTCGTCGTTGGCATGAGCGTGCAGGACTGCCGTGGCGGCGCACTTGCGATCGCCCGGGTGCATCATGCACACGTTGATGGTGGTTTCGCTGTTCGAGGATGATGCGAGCACGAGAGTCCCGTCGGGAAGCACTGTCCCGGTGCCGCTGTTGCCGGTGGCACCCACCTTGAACCGGGCCAGCTCCGGCTGGGGATCGCCCTTGGTCCCGCCTCTCGGCATCGGTGCGGCGGCCGCAGCCGAAGCCAGAAGGATCGACGCGGCGCCAACGGCGATCGCGCAACGCCCTACCCAACGTCGGGTCTGCACTGCCCCGTGACGTTTGCTCGGCGAGCCTTGGCTGCTCCTGGATGGGGTCAGCATGGCCATCTCTCTTTCGCTCGGCTTCCCTCGGCTGGCTGCAGTTGGTCGATGGCCGGAGCCCGCCCGAGCGAGGGTACCACGGCGCTGCCTCCCGGTCTTCACTCAGCTAGTTTTGAGGAGTTCAGCGCGGACTGAGTACCCCCCGAGTTCACAGTTCACTCCCAAGGAAGCGGTGACGCAGCAGCGGCGCTTGCCTTTGGACCGTTTCTCGAGGGCGGCTCAAAGCTCGGGTGCGCTCGGCGGTCAGCTTCGGTCGCCGCCTTGCAACTTGCACCCGGCCACGACTCAGTTCCACCCGACCGCCGAGGTCGAGGGCCGTCCGCAATGGGGACCGCCGCGGCTTGAAACGATGAGCTCGGTCGTTCGTTTGCCCGAGGAGCAGTCCCGCCGTAGCGAGGCGGTCGCCGCGGAACGAGGCGCGAGGGCGCAGAGCACGTCGCCGGGGAGGGCCCTACGGGACCGCCGACCAGGACCGAGCCCCTCACGCGGAACCCTGGCGAGATGCTGGGGTGCTTCCTCGCTCAGTGGATCAGTATCAATCCGGGCCACGAGATCAGAAGTATGGGTGGCCCGAGGAAGAAAAGGGCGAACCACAGCCGTTCCGCCCACCTCGGCGGTTCGTCACCGGGCAAGGGTCGCCGCTCCATCCAACGGTCGCGGACGAAGGCGAGGGTGGTCCCGGCGAGCAGGGGGATCAGGAGGAGCAGGGACGGGCTCGGTGGACGCCTCGAGCCCACCATCGAGCGATCTTGTCGAGCTGCGCGCTCCACGCGTCCCCCAGACTTCCTCGGTCTCCGCAATCGATCATGCGCCCGCTGCATGAGGTCGTCAAGCGGTCGTCCCGGCGCTCGCATCTCTCGATTCGGACCGGCCTGGCCGTCGTCCTTGCCCGCCCGTCGGCAGACGCGGCCCGCCCCGGCATCCCTTCGGGGTGGGACGCCGGGGCGGGTACCTGTTGGAAGTGGGCACCGGTCCTGGACCGTCGATTGACCAGAGGGCGGCGTCCCTCTTGGAGTACGGAGCTGTCGCCGTCCTGGATTGAAGAAACCCTGCCGCCCTGTTCTCGGCCTCGCCTGGCCGGGGACGTGGCGGCGAGTCCCCGGCAGATCAGCGGACGACGCGGATGAGTTTGCCCTTCACTGTCTGCATCTCGGTGAGCGAGTTGCCCGGCAGGCTGCGCGAGCCCTCGTTCACGACCCAGAGGTCGTGGGAGTTCGCCACGACGAGCGCCGCCGGGTTGCTGAAGTCGTACGGGCCGTTGGTGTTGCACATCATCCAGGGCATGGGAACGTTGGCCGCCGGCTTGATCTGCGTGATCATGGGCGATTGGCCGGGCGGGCTGGCGGCGTAGAAGAAGCCGTCGCCGTAGGTGATCGGGCCCGGGCTCGGGAGATTCCCCTCCCAGTTCGGGACGACCTTGACGGCGCTGCCAGTCGTGGCGGAGATCTCCGTGAGGGAGGGGCCGGCGAAGTTCGTTACCCAGACACCGGCACCATGGGCGGCCACGCCCATCGGCTGCTGGAAGTCGTAGCGGGCACCCCGCAGGACGTTGGCGACGCGCATCGTGGTGGCGTCGATCTCCGTGACGGAATTGCCGGCGCTGTTCGTGACGAAGAGGTGCGAGGCGTCGAGCACCATGGCCGTGGGCCTGTCGAAGTGGAACGAGCTCCCGGCGGCGACGCCGAGGACGGCGCCGCTCGCCGTGGCGATCTTCGTGACGGCGCCGCCGGCGCTGAGGACGAACAGGTCGGTGGAGCCGTTCGAGGCAAGAGCGACCGGGTCCGAGAAGCGGTATGGCTTGCCCCTTATCGTGCGCAGGAGCGAGCCGTTCTCGGTGCGCAGCTCCGTCACGCCACCTCGCCCGTTGGCGACGAAGAGATCGCTCCCGACGACCTGCAGCGCCGTCGGCTGGTTGAGGGCGTCGGCGGATCCGGCGATCCGCCTGACGAAGCTCCCCGTCGTGGCGTTCACCTCGGTGATCGAGTTGCCGGCGCGGTTGGCGACGAAGAGATCGTTGCCGACGGCGGCGGCTGCGTCCGGCGCGTCGAAGCCGTACCGGTCGGCGCGCCCGGCGAGTGAGGCGGCTCTCGGCGTCGCCGAGGCCGCCACGGGCCATGCCGCCAAGGCGGCGAGGGCGACGGCGCCGAACGCTGTCGTGACGGTGCCTCTGACGCCACCCAGCCGACGGCGACGGACGCCTGATCCTCCAGAGCTGTGGTGCGGCATCTCCCCGGTGCCTCCCTTGGTCGTCCGACCCGCCACGTCAGGGCAGCATTCCGAAAACCGTACAACAACGGGAAGTACCCCTTGTCACATCTGCCGTCTGCACGTTTTGCCGGCCTCGGGAACCCAGGTTCGACCCCGGCCGGGCGGAAGGTTCCAACACTGCCTCTCCGTCCCAGTACGCTTGTGTGCGTGGGTGATCCCGCGCCCGGGAGCGAAGGCCCGGGCGGCATCTCATCGCGAACGGTCCCGGTGGCGCCGCGCCGCGCCGCGGGTGAGGGACTCGAGGACGAAGCGGGCGCCAAGGCCGGCATCGCCCTGCAGCCGATCCTCGAAATCCGGGACCGGAGTGCCGTGGGTTACGAGGTCCTCCTGCGCCCGGAGGGCCGGGCTGCCGACCCCGTGACGGACTTCGCTCGTGTCCTCGAGGTCGTTCCCGTCGTCAACCCAGCCGTCCTCGTCGTCGCGGCTGACGAGCGCCTCTTCCAAGAGCTGGACGAGAAACTGCCCTCGATGACGGCTGCCGCCGGCGTCATGCCGGCTGAGCTGGTGTGGCTGATGCCGTCGGCCCGCAGGGAAGACGATCTCTCGTTCCCCGGCATCGAGCGAGCCCGCTGGCTCAGGCAGCTGGGGTACGGGTTGGCGCTCGACGGTATGGACGCCTCCTCGATCGCCCACGCCGAGATCGCCGATCTCGGGCCGACGTTCGCCATGCTGCACGAGGGTTTCGCCGATCGGGTGCTCTCGCAGCCCCGGGCACGGGCGGAGGTGGCCGCCCTCATGTCGTACTTCGGCCGTCTCGGCACGCGCATCGTCGTGCGCCGGGTCGACGAGGAGCACGCTGCCCAGCTCTGGCTCGAGCTCGGCCTGCAGATCGGAGTCGGTGGCTGGCTGAATCCGCCCGTCGTCCTCGATCCGTGGACCGCCGAGCCGGGGGACCAGGTCGTCAACCGTTCCTGGTTCCGCGAGCGTGCGGTTCGCGTCCTCGGCCGCCAGGAGCAGGAACGCCCGGCCGTGACGTTCGCCCCCCTTCCGGCGGGCAACGTGGCAGCCACCGACCGGGAGTTCGCCCGCGCCCTCGCTGATGCCGCTCGCGGGCTGCAGGCGGAGCACGACCCCCGGCGCATCGTCGAGACGGTGGCCGAGCTCCTCCCGCGGCTGTTGCCCGTCGACCGGCTGGCCATCTTCCAAGCCGACTGGGACAGCTACACGCTGCGCCCCCTCTCCGTCGTCGGCGAGGGACTCGAAGGCCTCACAGAGGTCGACGACCTCATGGACACGGGCATCACGGGATGGGCGTTCCTGCAGGGGGAGCCGTACAACTGCGGCGACACCTTCGCCCATTCGGAGGCAGCGCACGTCCCCGGCAGCATCGGCGGCCGCTACGACGAGTCGCTCGTCGTCATCCCGCTCATCGCCGGCGACCAGCGGCTTGGCGTCCTCGACGTCTGGCGCGACGGGATCGACCGCTTCAGCGACGAGGACGTCGAGCGATGCATGCTGCTCGGCTACCTCGCTGCGGCCGCTTGGCGAAACGCCCAGCTCTACTCCGAGCTCGAGCAACGGGTCCTCACGGACAAGCTCACGGGCCTGCTCAACAAGCGGTGGTGGGACGAGCTGGCGCCCCGCGAGGCGGCCCAGGCGCTGCGCACCGGCTCCGAGCTCGCCATCCTCATGGTCGACCTCGACCACTTCAAGCGGGTCAACGACACCTGCGGGCACGCCGTCGGTGACGTGACGCTGCGCAACGCCGCCCGCGTGCTGCAGAACACGATCCGGTCGGGGGACGCCGCCGTCCGTTTCGGGGGAGACGAGTTCCTCGTCGTGTTGCACGGGGCCGACGCCCGCGGAGCCGAGCGGGTGGCGGAGACGGTCCGCCAGGCGCTCTCCGCCCTGCCCCCCGTCCGGGAGGGTCTCGGCAAGATGACCGCCTCGATCGGCGTCGCCCTCTTCCCCACGCACGGTTCCTCCTTGGACGACGTCGTGCACGAGGCCGACCTCGCCATGTACCGGGCAAAGGCGCGAGGGCGCGACCAGGTAGTCGTCTTTCGCGCCACGTAACGCTCCGGGCGGGCCCGCTCCGACGGCTGTCTGCCGCCCGCCGCGAGGGGGTCGGCGGCCGATGTGACGACAGGGGCCCTCTCGGCGCGGCAACATGGTCCGATGGATGTGCTCGTGATCGCCGGTCGGGCCGACGTCCCCGACTTCCTCATCGCCCGCAACAACCGCGTCATCGACCTGGCGGACGCCGAGATCGCCCCCACCGTCATGGTGGACCTGCGGTCCCGCTTCCCGCGTCGTGTGACGGTGGTGGGCCCCTTCAGCCGGGAGGTGGCCGCCCGGTTGCACCGCGCCGGCCTCCCGGTGCGCCTCTACACCGACGACGACGTCGCCGGGCTCCCCGGCCTCGCAGGCGTCGAGATCCTGCCCCTCACCGATCGTGGCAAGCCCATGAAGGTGGTGGGTTCCCTCCTCGACCTCGTGGGCAACACACCGCTCGTGCGCCTCGACCGCATCGGGCGCGATCTGCCCTGCCCCCTCCTCGCCAAGCTGGAGCTCCTCAATCCGGGCGGGAGCGTGAAGGACCGCCCAGCCGTGGCGATGATCGAGCAGGCCGAGCGCGACGGGCTCCTCAAGCCGGGTGGCACCATCATCGAGGGAACGTCGGGCAACACGGGTGTGGGCCTCGCCATCGTGGCAGCTCGGCGCCGCTACCAGTGCATCTTCGTCATGCCCGACAAGATGGCGCCGGAGAAGATCGGCCTCCTGCGGGCCTATGGCGCCCAGGTCGTGGTCTGCCCGAGCGCCGTGCCGCCCGACCATCCGGACTCCTACTACTCGGTGACCGATCGCCTGGCCGAGGAGATCCCGGGTGCCTACCACCCGGACCAGTACCACAACCCGGAGAACCCGGCCTCGCACGTGCGGACGACCGGCCCCGAGATCTGGGAGCAGACAGCCGGGCGGGTGACCCACTTCGTCGCCGGGATCGGCACCGGGGGCACCATCAGCGGCATCGGGCAGTACCTGAAGTCGCAGAACCCCGACGTGCAGATCATCGGGGCGGATCCGGAGGGATCCGTCTACTCCGGTGGATCGGGTCGCCCCTACCTCGTGGAGGGCATCGGGGAGGACTTCTGGCCGACGACCTATGACCCGGGGGCGGTCGACCGCGTCGTCATGGTGCGGGACTCGGACTCCTTCCTCACGGCGCGGCGCGTCGGCGTCGAGGAGGGGATCCTCGTGGGAGGCTCGGCCGGGACGGCACTCTGGGCGGCGCTCAGCATCGCGCCGGAGCTCGGGCCAGACGACGTCGTCGTCACCCTCATCCCCGACTCGGGGCGCGGCTACCTCTCCAAGCTCTACAACGAGGAGTGGATGGCCGACCACGGCTTCCTCCGCGGCATCGGCCTGACCGTGGCCGACCTGCTGGAGCGCAAAGGAGCGCTGTTGCCCGAGCTCATCCACGTCCACCCGGACGAGACGGTGCGGGAGGCGATCGGCATCATGCAGGAGTACGGGGTCTCACAGCTCGCCGTCGTGCAGGCTGAGCCACCCCTCGCCGAAGCCGAGGTGATCGGCGCCGTGCACGAGCGCGACCTCATGCAGCGTGCCTTCCAGGAGGCGTCGCTGCTCGACTGCGCCGTGCGCGACGTCATGGGTCCACCCCTTCCCACCGTCGGGATCGGTGAGGGCGTGGAGATCGTCGTGCACCGGCTGGAGGAGGCGCCCGCCGTTCTCGTCATCGACCACGGCCATCCCGTCGGGGTGCTGACGCGCACGGATGCGCTCGGTTTCCTTGCCCAGTCAGGACGAGCGGGGGAGGGGGTCAGGTGAACGAGGGGCTCGGGTTCGAGACGAGGGCCATCCACGCCGCCCAGCCGCCGGACGCCGAGACCGGCTCCGTCATCCCGGCCATCCACCTGGCAACCACGTATGCCCAGACGGCCGTGGGGGAGCACAAGGGTTACGACTACTCGAGGACCCGCAACCCGACCCGCGTCACGCTCGAGTCGACGCTGGCGGCGCTCGAGGGGACCCACTACGGCTTCTGCTTCTCGAGCGGCATGGCCGCCGAGGACGCCCTCCTGCGCATGCTGCGACCGGGCGACAACCTCCTCATCCCCGACGACGCCTACGGGGGGACGTGGCGGCTGATCGCCCGCATCTACGGGGAGATCGGCGTCTCGCACACCCCCGTCGACCTCACCGACCCGAGCGCCGTGGCGGCCGCCTGGCAACCGAACACCCGTCTCGTCTGGATCGAGACGCCGAGCAACCCGATGCTGCGCATCGCCGACATCGAAGCGCTTGCCGGCGTCGCCCACTCGCACGGCGGCTGGTGCGTCGTGGACAACACCTTCGCGACGCCCTACCTGCAGCAACCCCACTCGCTCGGCGCCGACGCCGTCGTGCACTCGGCCACGAAGTACCTGGGCGGGCACTCGGACGTCGTCGGAGGCGCCGTCCTCACGAGCGAGGAGGAGCTGGCGGAACGGCTGGGTTTCGTCCAGAACTCCGCCGGGGCCGTCCCCGGGCCGCTCGACTGCTACCTCGTGCAGCGGGGCCTCAAGACCCTCGCCGTCCGCATGGACCGCCAGTGTGCCAACGCCCGGCTCGTGGCCGAGTTCCTGTCCGATCATCCGGCCGTATCGCTCGTCTGCTACCCGGGTCTCCCCTCCCACGGGGGCCATGACGTCGCCAAGCGGCAGATGCGGGACTTCGGCGCCATGGTCTCGTTCGTGCTGAAGGGAGGCGAGGCTGCCGCCCTCGAGACGGCCCGCCGCACCGAGCTCTTCACCCTGGCCGAGTCGCTCGGTGCCGTCGAGTCGCTCATCGAGCACCCGGCCCGCATGACGCATGCCTCCGTGGCGAGCTCACCCCTCGCCGTCGATCCCGGTCTCATCCGGCTCTCCGTCGGTCTCGAGACGGTCGGGGATCTCATCGGCGACCTCGCCCAGGCGTTGCCGTCCGCCTGAGCGAGCCGGCTGCCTAGTCGGCCTCGGGCGTCTCAGGCGGCAGAGCGCCGTCGCCGCTGGCCTGCTTGGCGAGGAAGTCCTCCGTCACGAGCGTCGCCGTGTTGCGGTTGAGGGTCTCGCCCCGGAAGAAGGGCGGGGACACGACGCGGTAGACGACGATGCAGAGGACGCCGATGAGGAAGGAGAGCACGTCGATGACGAAGACGCCGCTCACCTGCTCGTGGGGTGGGAAGGGCAGCGACCACGACGTGTAGCTGCCGCTTCGCGAGGCGCTCCAGTAGTACCAGAAGCTCCAGCCGAGGATGCCGAAGAGGATCACGCCGCCGAGGAGCGGGATGACGCCACGCATGAAGAAGTTGCGCACGCTCTGGGTGAGGGTGTCGCGGTAGTACCAGGCGCAGGCGAAGCCCGTGAGGCCGTAGTAGAAGGCAATCCACACGCCGATGGCGCTGACGGCGTCCCCGATGACGGCGCCCTTCGACAGGTAGTTCATGATCACGTAGAGGACGATGGAGATGCCCCCCATCCAGACGGTCGACCACGTCGGGGTGAGGTAACGGGGGTGGATACGGGCGAACTTCCGCGGGATCGAGCGGTAGACGGCCATGGAGAGGGTCGTGCGCGCCGTCGGGAGGATGGTCGTCTGGGTGGAGGCGGCCGCCGACGAGAGGATCATGAGGAAGAGCAGGTGCACCGGCACCGTGGCGAAGCCGTGCGTCCCGAAGATGGCCGGGCCGAGGACCGAGAGCACGTCGTTGACGTTGTTGCCGTTGGAGAGGCCGATGCCCGTGGAGCCGAGGCCGGCGAAGGACTGCACGGAGAGCACGACGAGGGCGTAGATGCCGAGGAGGACGAACGTCGAGATGACGGCGGCCTTCCCGGGGATCTTGTCCGCCTCGGCCGTCTCCTCGTTGCAGGCCACGGCCGTGTCCCATCCCCAGTAGATGAAGAGCATGAGGGAGAAGCCTTCGATGAGGTTGCTGAAGTGGTCGTCGAAGGGGTTGAACCAGCTGGCAGCCGGCGTGATGTAGCCGTGGGGCGCCGTGCCGTTGCCGACCTTCACGAGGGCGAAGACGGAGAGGAGGACGAGCATCGTGAGCTCGATGCCGAGGAGGGCCTTCTGGAAGTTGGCGGAGATCTCGATGCCGACGTAGCAGATCCACGTCATGGCGACGATCCAGAGGACGCCGACGAGGAGGACCCAGCCGCTGGCGGCGTCGCCGCCGATTCCCTTGGCGTTGAAGAGCTCGAAGACGTACTGGCCGGCGATCTGGGCCAGGCTCGCCATGACGATGATGTCGGCGGCGATGATGCCCCAGCCACCCCACCACCCGGTCCTCGGGCCGAAGGCACGCGTCGCCCACGTGAAGGTCGTGCCGCAGTCGGGGTCGGCCTTGTTCATCTCGTTGTAGCCGACGGAGATGCAGTACATCGGGATGAAGGCGAGAATCGTGACGATGGGCGCCTGGAAGCCGATGACCGCCACGACGAAGCCGAGGGTGGCGGCCAGGCTGTAGGCCGGCGCCGTGGAGGCGACGCCGATGACGATGCTCGAGATGAGCCCGAGCGCCCCCCGTTTCAGCCCTTTGTCCTGCGCCTGGCCGGCCGGTTCAACGACGATCGATGTCACCCTCGCCCCTCCCCTTGGGAACCGAGATCGACGGCGGCTCGGGCTGCTTGCACGCAGTACCCGAGGCCGGCCCCGTGATGTTGGGCGCCACCATAGCGTCCCCGTCCCGGCTCGTCACTCGTGAACGTCGCTCTGAGCGGCGATCTAATCCGGAATCACTCGTCAGACAATCAAATGGCTGCGGATTCGGTGGAGCGGCCGGTTGCCTAGCGCGGGTTCCAGGCGTCGGGCGCGGCCAGCATGGACTGAACGTGCTCGGGCAGGTCGCCGCTCACGACCTGGGCGAGGGTGACCTCGTCGAGCACGCTGCGCAGGCATGCCCGCACGGCCACCCAGACGGACTGCAGGTGCTCGGCCGCCGCCTCGTAGGAGGCGGCTTCCGGACGCACGCCCCGGACCTCGGCGAGCGGGCCCTCGAGCCGCCGGAAGACCTCCCCGACGGTGATCTCCGTGGCAGGGCGGGCAAGCTGGTAGCCGCCTTCGTTGCCCCGCTGACTCGTGACGATCCCGACCCGTCGCAGTTCGTTCAGGATGGCTCGCAGGAAGCGGACGGGGAGCCCCTGGGCGGTGGCGAGCTCCTCGGCCGTGAGAGCCTCACCGTTGCGAGCGGCCAGGGTACAGAGGGCTCGGAGGGCGTATTCGACCCGGGCAGAGATGTGCACACCTGCATTCAACCCGAATGACAGGCATAGATGCGACTATTTCGAGGGAGAACCGTCTCGGCGGGCCCGCCGGCAGGGCGGTGCGGCAGACCTCAGTCGTCGACCATGAGGTGCGAGTCGACCATCTCGAGGTAGTTCCCCCAGGCTTGCCTGACCGCCTCACGATGGGCGTCGAGCTCGCCGTCGACGGCCGCCCGGTAGGCGTTGCGGGCGTCGTTGACGTTGCGCAGGTAGTCGTCGCGGGCAATCGCCATGCTCTCGTTGTAGGTCTTGCGAACCTGCGCCGCCGTCTCGTTGTACGTCGCCCGTGCCTGGGCGACGATGTCACGGCGCATGGTCGACGGGGCGTTCGCAACGGCCTGCTTGTAGAGAGCCCACGCCTCGTCGATCTGCGAGCCGTGGGTGGCTTCGGCAGCTCCTTGCGCTGCCTCGTAGGCGGACCGAGTCGGGTCGAGGGCCGTCTCGAAGGCATCCCAGGCGCGCTCCACGGCCTCCCGGTAAATCTCCCAGGCGTCGTCGATGATCCCGAGGTATTGGTTGCGTGCCTCGAGGTCTGCCGCTCTTGTGTCAGCACTCGCCATCCGGCATCCTCCTCCCGATCCCCCAGAAGTTAGCGCGCCCTCTGGAGGGTCGACCATACGACCGTTCTCGCAGCTTCATGGTGTAACCCCTATCGGTGCGCTGCGTAGTCGAGTCGTCACTTCTGGTGAAAGCCTACAACGGGACGCGACCCAGTTGGGAGACAAGCCGTCAAATGGGCTCGCCGGCGCCCGTGAGGCCGTTTCCGGACCCGGTGCCCGCGGGCACGGCCGCCCCCCCGAGAAGCCTCCGGCTCTCGGCGAGGGCCTGCCGGGCCGCCTCCGGAGCGTTGGCGCGCAGGCGCTCGAGATCGCGGTGCGCAGCCTCGATGGCGCGCAACCAGGGCGAGGGAGAGCGCGGCACCGGCCGCGAGCCTGCGAAGGACCGTTCCGCCGCCCACGAGCAGTGCAGCTCCTCCTCTGCCCGGGTACAGGCCACATAGAGCAGGCGTCGTTCCTCCGCCAGGGCCTCCTCGTCGCGGGCGTGCACGATGGGGACGAGACCGTCCTCGAGCCCGGTCACGAACACGACGGGCCACTCGAGGCCCTTGGCGCGGTGGAAGGTCGTCAGCTCGACGGCGTCACCGTGGGCCTCGTCGCCACCCCTCGCCGTCTGCGCCTCCAGCCAGCTGCGCCATCCCACCCCGCTCGCTCCCCGCTCGTCCTCGAGGTACTCGGCGGCAAGGCGGGCGAGGGCGGCGAGCGCGGCGAGCTCCGTCCGCGTGTCCGGGTCGAGGGCGTCCTCTGCCGACTCGTGCCTGCTCCGGGAGGCCAGGTCCGCCGCGAAGGCAGCGAAGGCGGCCGGGCCGTGCAACCGAGCGGCAGCTCGCAGCGCCTCCTGCACGGAGGGTCGGGCGAGGAGGCCGGGTGCCGTGGCGACATGGCACGGCACGGCGAGGGCTGTGAGTGCGGCTTCGAAGGCGCTCAGTTGGGCGTTCGTACGGGCGAGGACGGCGATCTGCGACCAGGTCCGACCGGGCCGGCGGGCGCGGCGGGCGGCCTCGGCGACCCCGGACGCCTCCGCCGCCTCGTCCTCGAAGGAGGCGATCGACGGGATGGGGCCTTCCCTCCGGATGCCGCCGGCGGGCGCCGCCCGCGTCTCCCCGAGAACGGAACCGGCCACCGTCAGCACCTCGTGGGTCGAGCGGTAGTTCGTCGACAGGCGGAGGAGGGTGGCGGTGGGGAAGTCGTCGGTGAAGTGGGTGAGGGCCCGGGGGTCGGATCCGTTCCAGGCGTAGATGGCCTGGTGCGGATCACCCACGACGCACAGGTCGGCGTTGTCCCCCAACCAGGCTCGGAGCAGCCGTTGCTGGGCCTCGTTCACGTCCTGGTACTCGTCGACGAAGACGTGGCGGAACCGCCAACGAGCCGAGGCTGCGAACTCGTGATCGGAGGCGAGCAGCTCCGTGCAGCGCGTGAGGAGGTCCTCGAAGTCGAGCACGCCACGACGGCGCTTCGCCTCCTCGTAGCGCGCCCAGACGTCGGCGACCTCCGCCGGATCCCAGCTTGACCTCCGCCCGGCGAAGGCCATCGCCCGCACGAAGCCCTCCGGGCGCACACAGCGCGACTTCGCCCACTCGATGTCGGCGGCGAGCTCGCCCACGGCGGCGCCCTTCGCCGAGCCTCTCTCGGACGGTTGGCCACGCCGACGGGGGGCGGGCGCCCGGCGGCCGTCGCCCTCGGCGAGCACGTCGAGGAGCAGGCGGACCTTCGAGCCGAGCACGACGGGCTGCTGCCTCGACTGCTCGGCGGCGAGCCGCTTGAGCTCGGACAGGGCGACGGCATGGAAGGTGCCTGCCGTCACGTGCTCTTGGAGCCCGAGGCCGGCGAGCCGCGAGCGCATCTCGTTGGCGGCCTTGCGGGTGAACGTGAGTGCGAGCACGTGAGAGGCGAGGGCCGACTCCGTCCTCACGCGCCAGGCGATCCGGCGCGTGAGGACGCGCGTCTTGCCGGAGCCGGCCGCCGCCAGCACGCAGAGGGGAGCTGCCGCCGTCGTGATCGCCGCCACCTGCTCGTCGTCGCACCCGGCGAGGAGGTCGCGCTCGGTCTGCCGCCGGTCGGTCGAGAGCTCGTTGCGGCGCACGAAGAGGACGGTACCGCGAGGGTGTGTCGTCCCAGCGTGGCGGTCGTCGCGGTGCGCCGAGCGATCCGAGACCCGTGCCGCCAGGCTGCCTCAGGTAGGGTCCAGACGGTGCTCACGTCCTTTGCCGATGCCCAGCTCTTCGGGGAGTCGTACGGCACCGGCGCGCCCCGCGTGCTCGCCCTGCACGGCTGGCGGCGCGACCACCGGGACTTCGACGGCGTGCTCAGCGGCACCGACGCCTTCGCCTCCATCGCCCTCGACCTGCCTGGCCACGGCGCCACTCCGCCCCCGGAGGTCGCCTGGGGCTCGCCGGAGTACGCGCGGGCGCTCGTGCCGCTCCTCCACGAGATGGACCCTCCGGTCGTCGTCATCGCCCACTCCTTCGGCGGCCGCGTCGCCGTCCATCTCGCAGCCCTGGCCCCCGGGCAGATCGCCGGGCTCGTCCTCACCGCCGTGCCGCTCTTCCGAGCGGTCGAGGGCCGCCGCAGGCCTCCCCTCAAGTTCCGTCTCGCCAAGCGGCTCGCTGCCGCCAAGGTGATCTCGCCCGAGCGGCTCGAGGAGGAGCGGCAGCGCTACGGGTCGGCCGACTACCGGGCGGCCAGCGGCGTCATGCGGGACGTCTTCGTCACGCTCGTGGCAGAGGACTACCGGGACGTGCTGGACCGGGTCTCCTGCCCCGTCGAGCTCGTCTGGGGCGACAACGACTCGGAGGTGCCTGTCAGCGTCGCCCACAAGGTGGAGGCCGCCCTCCCACGTGGCGCCGCCCTCCAGATCTGCCAGGGCGTTGGGCACATGACCCCCCTGGCGGTGCCGGGTGAGCTGAGGGCGGCCGCCGAACGCCTCCTCCCGTGACGCTCGCCGCGGCCGTCTCGCTTGCCGTCGCCGTCGCGGGCGCCGCCACGGCGTCCCTGCGCTGGCTCCGAGTGGCCCAGAGAGAGCACTACCTGCCGGGCTCGGTGGCACGTTTTGCCGCTCGCTGGTGGAGCGGTGACGCCGTGGACGGGACCCTGCTGCTGGCCGGAGTCGCCGGCGCCGTGGCCTCGGGGTTCCAGCCACTGGCGGCGCTGGCGCCTGCAGCCGTCGCCGTCCTCGCCCCACGGCGGCTCACGTTGCGGGGCCGGACGTCCCGCCTGAGCTGGACCCGGCGCCTCACGACGTTGGCGACCGTCTTCGGCGCCGTGATGGGCGTGGCGATCGGGATCGGCGCCGCCGTCGACGGCCTGCGCGGTGCGGTCGTCGTGGCTGCGTCCGTCTGCTTGCTCGGGCCTGTCCTTCTCGACGTCGCCCTCGCCCTCACCCGACCGGTCGAGAACCGCATGGCGGCCACCTTCGTGCGCCAGGCCACAGCCCGGCTCGAGCGCGTGCGGCCGGTCGTCGTCGCCGTGACGGGGTCGTACGGCAAGACGACCACGAAGGGATACATCGCTCACCTCGTCGGCGCCGTGAAGGACACCCTCGCCAGTCCCCAGAGCTACAACAATCGCGCCGGCCTCTCCCGCACCGTGAACGAGCACCTCGGTCCTGCCACCGAGGTGCTCGTCGCCGAGATGGGCACGTACGGTCCGGGCGAGATCGCCGAGCTGTGCTCCTTCCTGCACCCGGAGATCGCCGTCATCACGGCTGTCGGTTCTGCCCACCTGGAGCGTTTCAAGAGCCTCGATCGCACGCTGAAGGCGAAGGCGGAGATCACCGAGGGGGCGGCCGTGAGCGTGCTCAACGTCGACGACGAGCGTTTGGCCGGTCTCGCCAAGCTGCTCGACGCCGCCGGCAAACGCGTCATCGGCGCTTCCGGCACCGACCCCGAGGCCGACGTTGCCGTGCTCTCCGTCCCCGACGGCATCGAGCTGCGCGTGGCCGGGCGCCGGCTCGGCAAGGCCGTGACGGCGGTAGGCAACCGGCCGACGGCACTCTCGAATGCCGCCTGCGCCGTGGCGGTCGCACTCGAGCTGGGTATCGACGCCGACGTGGTGCTCCCTCGCCTAGCGGCGCTGCCCGTGCCCGCCAACCGGTTGCAGCGTTACGTCGCCGAGGGCGGTTACGTCGTCCTCGATGACACGTTCAATTCCAACCCGGCCGGCGCGCGCCTGGCACTGGCTCGCCTCGGGACGGAAGCGCCCGCCGGACGGCGCGTTCTCGTGACGCCGGGGATGGTGGAGCTGGGGAGGATGCAGGACGAGGAGAACGCCGCCTTCGCCGAAGCCGCCGCCGCCACGGTCTCCGATCTCGTGGTCGTCGCACGGACGAACCGCCGGTCGCTCACCGCCGGGGCGAGACGCCATGGCGGTGACGTCGCCGTCGTCACCGTTGATCGCCTCGACGAGGCCGTCGCCTGGGTGCGCGCCCGACTCGGTCCCGGCGACGGCGTCCTCTACGAGAACGACTTGCCGGACCATTTTCCTTGACCCGCGCCGTCGCTGACGGCCAGGCGGGCCGGGCGTTCCCGACCTGCTCGGGCCGCTCACACCGGCGCCAGCTTCCGTTGGCGGACGGCGGCCTACCGCTAGAGTGAGCGCCGCAATGGGTGCGATCTCGGGGCGCGGCCACAAGTTGGACGAGCGTGGCGCGCTCGGGATCGCCGGTGCCGTCGGCCTTCGACCGGGAGGAGCCCTCGCCCGCGTGGCCGTCGTCTTCGGCGGTCCATCTCCCGAGCACGACGTCTCCATCCTGACGGGGTTGCAGGTGCTGCGCGGGTTCGACCGCGTTCCCAACATCGGGTCCTTGCATTGCTTCTATTGGACGAAGACGGGGGAGTGGTTCGAGATCTCGACGAAGCTCGAGGCGGAGGCTTTTCTACAGGGGGTGCCCGCCGGCGCCACGCCGTTGCGGCTGGTTGTCGGAGCGGGCGGGGGCTTCGTCGCCCACCGCGGCGGTCGCTTCGGTGCGAAGGAGCAGCCGGTGGAGATCGACGTCGCCGTCGTGTGCTGCCACGGCGGACCTGGCGAGGACGGCACGCTGCAAGGCATCTTCGACCTGATCGGCTTGTCGTACACGGGGCCGAACATGGCGGGGGCGCTGCTCGGCATGGACAAGCTCGCCTTCGCCGCCTTGGCGGCTTCGGCGTGGCTGCCCATCCTGCCCCGGGTCCCGCTCGCCGAAGGGGTACCACCCCCGACCTTCGCCGGGCCGTACATCGTGAAGCCCCGATTCGGTGGCTCGTCCATCGGCATCGACGTAGTGGCCGACTACGAGACGGCGAGGGCCCGCCTGCGCGCCAACCCCCACCTGAAGCGTGGGGCTGTCCTCGAGCAGTACCTCCCGGACCTCTACGACCTCCAGATCGGGGTACGACTCTGGCCGGAGGTGGAGCTGTCCGCCATCGAGCGCCCGCTGCGGACAAGGCGGGGAGAGATCCTCGCCTACAACGACAAGTACGTCGGTCCCGAGGGGATGGCGACGGCCCCGCGGGAGCTGCCGGCCCAGATCAGCCCGGAGCTGGAGCGCCAGATTCGGACCGTGGCACCGGAGGTCGCCCAACTGACCGGCGTGCGAGGCGTGGCCCGCATCGACTTCCTCTCGGACGGGGACGCCCTCTACGTCAACGAGGTGAACACCATCCCGGGCTCGCTCGCCCACTATCTCTGGATCGATCCCAAGCTGCCGATCGAGACGCTGCTGCTCGATCTGTTGGGCGAGGCGATGGCGAGGCCGTCGGTCTACTTCTCGGTGGCCGGTGCCGACGGGACGGTGCTGCGTAGCGCCGGTTCCATCGGAGGCAAGCTCGGCTAAGCCGATCCCATGGCATATCCGCGCAAGCTGCTCGCCCCGGGCGAGGACATCATCCTCGAGACGCACCCCAACTGGTCGATCCTTGTGCCGAGGACGTCCTTGTTCCTCCTCGTCCTGGCCGCCTCCGTCTTCCTCGCCGTCGAGTGGACGAAGGCCCCGCTCTGGTTCGGGTACGTGCTGCTCGGGGTGAGCGGCATCTTCCTCCTGTGGGTTCTCGGGAAGGTGGGGACCTGGCGGTCGACCTCGCTCGTGCTCACGAACATGCGGGTCGTCTACCGGACCGGCATCGTCAAGCGTCTCGGGCGCGAGATCCCGCTCGGACGGGTGCAGGACGTCACCTATACGCAGAGCATCGTGGAGCGGCTCGTGGGCGCCGGCAGCCTCACGATCCAGTCCGCCGGAATCGGAGGCGAGGACCCCTTCCCCGACATCCGGCACCCGGCCCTCGTGCAGTCGCTCATCAACCGGCTCATCTCACAAGGCCCGGGAGGCTACGGGGCGCCCGGGCAGGCACCCCCGCAGGCGCCTGCCAACACACCGGTCTCCCCACCGTACGAGCCCCCGGCCTACCCGCCCAGCTACGAGAACCCGCGACCACAGCCCCAGTACCCGCAGCCGACCCAGTACCCGCAGGCGACCCAGTACCCGCCGCAGGGGACCCAGTACCCGCAGGGGGGACAGGGCCAGGCGGCGCCGACGGCACCCTCTCCGGCGCCGCCCATGCCCACACCGCAGGCGTACTGGGCGCCGCCCGACGCCCAGCAGGCGTACCGCCCGCCCTACGAGGAGCCAGCCACGCCACCCAACCCGTGGCCCCGGCCCGTGCCGCCTCCCGAGCCGGCCGCCCCGCAGCCGGCCGCCTCACCGTCCTCCGCGGGGGGCGACGAGGCGGATCAGCTCTCCTCGAGCGAGCAGCTCCGCCGGCTCGGCGAGCTGCTCCGGCTCGGCGTGATCACACAGGCGGAGTACGACATGAAGCGACAGGAGCTCCTCGGAGGCCGCTGACGGGCGGAGGGCTCCTCAGTGATGGCGGCGTGCGGCGCCCGCCGGTGAGACCCGCCAGGCGTCGATCCCCCGCAAGGGCAGCCGTACGGCCCCGCGCTCGGCCAAGGCGACGACACATCCCCCGAAACCCGCCCCGGTCAACCTCGCCCCGTACACCCCCGGGAGGGAGCGGAGCCGCTCGACGAGCTCGTCCAGTTCCGGGATGGACACGTCGTAGTCCATTGCGAGGCTCGCGTGGCTGGCGTTCATGAGGTGCCCCGCCGTCCGTGGATCGTCCGCCCCGAGGGCCGCGACGAACTGGCGCACGCGGGCGTTCTCACTCACGACGTGGCGCGCCCGGCGCCGGAGGACCGGGTCGGCGAGGCGGTCCACCTCCCACGGCTGGGCGGTTCGCAAGGGTCCGAGCCGCCGTTCCGCCGCCTCGCATTCGGCGCGGCGCTCGGCGTAGGCCGAGGTGGAGACAGAGCGCTGCACGCCGCAATGGGCGACGATGGTCTCGAGCTCCGGCGGGATCGTGACCGGGGTCGTGGTGCGGGAGGCGCAGTCGAGCAGGAGCGCCGTTCCCTCCTTCGCCAGCGTGATGGTCAGCTGGTCGAGGATGCCGGTGCGGACACCGCAGGCGGCCTCCTCGGCAAGTTGGCAGGTGAGTGCCAAGGACTCCGGGTCACCCTCGTAGCCGAGCGCCAGGGCAACGGCGATCTCGAGGGAGGCGCTGGAGGACAGGCCGGCGCCGACCGGCAGCGTCGTCGTGATCGAGCCCTTGCCGCCGAAACGCGGGCGGACGACGGAGGCGACGGCACCGACATAGCGCCCCCATTCCGGGAGGATCATCCCGAGATCCCATGGGTTGGACGAGACGCTAAGGGCGATGCGGGCGGACTCCTGCTCGACGGAGGACGACAGCTCGATGACCTCGGAGGAAGCATCCGGGTGGAACACCACCTCGGTCCCGAGGTCGATCGCCATGGGAAGGGCGAGCCCGCCGGTGTAGTCGGTGTGATCGCCGATGAGGTTCACGCGTCCGGGTGCGAAGGCCATGACGGCCTCGAGGGGCGCCGGGTCGTGGCTGCCGGTCAGTCCGTCGGCGATGGGTGGCAGACGCCGTTCACGGTCGTGGTCGGGGGCGGTCATCGGCTGGGGGCGCCCTTCAGCACGGAGGCGTCGCCTGCCTTGAGGCCTTCGATGATCCGACGGTAGGTGCCCGCCGAGTCGACACCCATCGAGTCCTCGCGGCGCCACCGGCACCCGCGCTCGCGATCGACGCCGTAGAGGCCGAATCTCGGCTCGTAGGTTCCCCACTCGTAGTTGTCCGTCAGGCTCCAGTGCCAGTAACCCGACACCGGCACCCCGGCCGAGACGGCGTCCACCACGGCCGCGAGATTCTCGCGTAGGTAGCGGGGTCGGTCCCAGCCGTCGCGTCGCGGGTAGGAGCGTCCCCGTCGCACCCGGTTGCAGAGGCCGTTCTCGACGATCCAGACGCCCAACCCCGCATCGCCCTTGGCGGCACAGTAGGCCGTCAGCCCTTCCGGGTCGGGCGGGTCTTCCCACATCGGCCGCCACGGTGGCAGCCAGTAACCGCCGACGGTTCGCCCGAAGGGGAGCTGCAGGTGGGCCGCCGTCGACGGGTCGTAATAGTCGAGCTGGACGACATCGAGGCAACGCTCGTGCGGGCTGGCGTAGACGCCCTCGATGGTGCGGCTCAACGAACGCAATGGGTCGACGAGGCCGCACAGGCGCCGCAGCGATTGCTCGAGGGGCGGCAGCCGGCCTGTCCCGCTCCGCGTGGCCCGCTGCGCCGCCTCGGTGGCATACCAGACGGAGCGCCGCTCGCGGAGGTGGCTGGCGAGCCCGTCGCGGGTGATGCCCCGACCGCGGGCCAGCAGCACGTCGCTGAAGAGGCGGTCGAGCTCGTAGACGGAGAAGCTGCCCAGATTCGTGCCGACGACGCTCTCCGGCTGTATCTCCTTCAGCCGTCCGTACGCAGCGATGTGGGCGCTCAACAAGAGGTCGGCGGCCTTCATCATCGTCGGGCCGTCGAAGTACCGCCCGGGCGGGCAGGCTCCGAGGAAGAACGTGAGGAGGGCGAAGGTGTTGGGCTCGTTCAGCGTCACCCAGCTGGAGCAGCCGGGCGAGAGCCGCCGCACAGCCTCGCCTGCCCACTCGGCGAAACGCTCGACCGCATCCGCCCTCGTCCAGAAGTCGACACCGAGCCAGGCGGGATGTGTGAAGTGGAGGATGGTGACGAGCGGTTCCATGCCTCGCTGGCGGCAGCCGGCAAGGATGGCGCCGTAGCGTGCGAAGGCCTCCTCGTCGTAGTTGCCTTCCGTCGGCTCGCAGCGGGCCCACTCGACGGAGAGCCGGAAGGAGTTGACGCCGAGCGCCGCCGCCTTGTCGAGATGGCGCTCGTACTCGTTCCAGAAGTCGAGGGCGATGCCGGACGGCTCCACCCGACCGGCCGCCTCCCACTCGTACCAGTTGTTGCGAGGCTCACCCGGCCCGTTGAAGCCGCCTTCCACCTGGTATCCAGCCGTTGCCACGCCGAACCGGAAGTCTTCGCCGAGCAATGCTGGCACCCCCCCATGGTGCCACGGGCATCCGTTGATGTCCCGGAGGTACGTCCCATTTCCGGCTTGACCGCCTGGACGCGGCGGGGGAGCATTCCGCCCATGCCGACCGCCCACGTCAACGGTATCGACCTCTATTACGAGATCTCGGGACAGCCGACCGATCCACCCCTCCTCCTCATCTGTGGCCTCGGGATGCAGATGAGCGACTGGGAGAGCGACTTCATCGAGTCGGTCGTGGCGAGGGGCTACCGGGTCATCGCCTTCGACAACCGTGATGCCGGCCTCTCCACCCACCTCGTCGAGGCCGGCGTGCCGGACTTCATGGCCTTCTTCCAGGGAGGCGATCCCAAGGTTGCCTACCTCCTGAGCGACATGGCGGCCGACGTCGCCGGCCTCCTCGACGCCCTCGGGCTCGAGTCCGTGCACGTCCTCGGCATCTCGATGGGCGGCATGATCGCCCAGCAGCTCGCCGTCGACCACCCGGGGAGGCTCCGTAGCCTCACGTCGGTCATGTCGACGACGGGGAGCCCCCTCGTGGGGCAGCCGTCGCAGGAGGCCGCCGAGGCGCTGCTGCAGCTGAGTGCCACGACGCGAGAGGAGGCGGTCGCCATGGCGGAGAAGATGGCCGCCATCATCGGGTCCCCGGGTTTCCCGCCCGACGAGGAGCGGCTGAGGCGCCGCGCAGCCGCGGCGTTCGATCGCTCGCACGAGCCGACGGGGATGGCGCGCCAGGGCGGCGCCATCCTTGTCTCGCCGGACCGGACGGCCGCCCTCGCCGCTCTCGCCGTTCCGACGCTGGTCGTCCATGGCACGGCCGACGTCCTCGTGAACCCCTCCGGTGGTGAGGCGACAGCCGCCGCCGTGCCCGGGGCCAAGCTCGTGATGATCGAGGGCATGGGCCACGACCTGCCCGTGCAGGTGTGGGACCAGCTGCTGGGAGAGGTGGACTTGCTCTGCCGTCAGGCCGAGGCGGGGGCGGCGAGCGCGGCGACGTCGTGAGCGGGCCGTCGTGAGCGGGCCGCTCGAGGGGCTGCGCGTGATCGAGCTCGCCGGCGTCGGGCCGTGCCCGTTCGGCGCCATGGTGCTGGCCGACCTCGGGGCCGACGTGCTGCGTCTCGAGCGAGCCGGTGACGTTCCCACCGAACGGCCGACCGGGGCGCCCTGGGATCTCCTGCAGCGCGGCAAGCGAACCGTCGGGGTCGACCTCAAGCATCCCTCCGGCACCGAGCTCGTCCTCGGTCTCGTGGAGGGGGCGGACGCCCTCGTGGAAGGGTTCCGGCCGGGCGTGACGGAGCGGCTCGGGCTCGGCCCCGAGGAGTGCCTGGCGCGCAACGGACGGCTCGTCTACGGACGCATGACGGGCTACGGCCAGGAGGGGCCGCTCTCGGCAAGGGCGGGGCACGACATCGACTACATCGCCCTCGCCGGGGCGCTCGGGACGATCGGCCGAGCGGGCGAGCTCTCACTGCCGCCCCTCAACCTCGTGGGTGACTTCGGCGGCGGGGGCATGCTCCTCGCCGTCGGTGTCATGGCGGCGCTCTGGTCGGCCGGGCGCACGGGCGAGGGCGACGTCGTCGACGTCGCCATGGTTGACGGCTCCGCCCTGCTCATGACGATGACGTGGGCGCTGCAGACCTTGGGCGTGTGGCTCCCCGAGCGGGGGACGAACCTCCTCGACACCGGCGCCCCCTTCTACGACACCTACGAGTGCGCCGACGGGAAGGAGGTCGCCGTCGGAGCCCTCGAGCCGCAGTTCTATGCGCAGATGCTCGGGATACTCGGCCTCTCGCCCGATTCGGAGCCTCCCCAGATGGACCGGTCCCAGTGGCCCGAGACGCGGCGGCGCTACGCCGCCATCTTTCGTACGAGGCGGCGGGACGAATGGGTGGCCCTGGCGGAGCCGACGGACGCCTGCCTCGCCCCCGTGCTCTCGCTGCAGGAGGCCGCAGCGCACCCGCACAACGTCGCCCGCGGGACCTTCGTCGATCCTGGCGGCGTCGTGCAGCCAGCTCCGGCTCCCCGCTTCCTCCATCGGGGGGCGGGCCAGCCGGCCTCCCCGCGTTGGCCGGGCGAGGGCGGCCGGGAGGCGCTGGAGGACTGGGGGGTGTCGCCGGAGCGCATCGAATGGCTCGTGGCGGAAGGGGTTGTCGCCGTCTGTTGAGGGGTGGGCGACCGGGCAGCCGGGCACGTCGGGGGATCGGCGCCATCCGGCTCTCGTGGCGGGGCACGGTAGCCTTCCTGAGGTGGCGAGCCGTTTCTTCCTGACGACCTTGGGCTGCCCCAAGAACGAGGTCGACTCCGCCAAGCTGGCGGGCCGTCTGCGGGCCTCCGGCTACGAGGAGGTCTTCGATCCGGCCGCTGCCGATCTCGTCGTCGTGAACACGTGCGCCTTCATCGAGCCGGCGAGGGAGCAGTCGATCGAGACCATCCTCGAGCTGAGCGAGGTCCGGCGTCCCGGGGCGAGGCTGGCCGTGACCGGCTGCCTGGCCGAGCGCAACGGGCCCGAGCTCGCCGCCGCCCTCCCCGAAGTCGACGTCGTGGCAGGCTTCGGCCTCGACTTCATCACGGCGCCGCTCTCCGGCGAGGCCGGGCCCTCGCAACCGGTGCGCCTCCTCGGCCGCGCCGACGTGCCCTCCTTCGACCTCCTCGAGCTGCCGCGGCCGCCGGCGACGGCGCCGTGGGCCTACGTGAAGGTGGCCGAGGGCTGTGACCGCCGTTGCGGCTTCTGTGCCATCCCGTCCTTCCGGGGGAAGCAGCGGTCACGCACGATGACGTCGATCCTCGCCGAGGTCGACTCGTTGCAGGCACGCGAGATCGTTCTCGTCGCCCAGGACCTCGCCTCCTTCGGCCGCGATCGCACCGGCGCCCGCGACGGCCCGGGCATCCTGCCGCTCGTCGAGGCGGTGGCGGCCCGCGTCGATCGCGTACGGCTGCTCTACCTGTACCCCTCCTCGCTGACGGACGCCTTGATCGACACGGTCGTCGCCACCGGGGTCCCCTACTTCGACCTGTCCCTCCAGCACGTGTCGGCCCGCCTGCTGCGGGGGATGCGGCGCTGGGGCAACGGGGAGCGCTTCCTGGAGCGCATCGGGCGCATCCGCGAGGCCGCTCCGGACGCCGCCCTGCGCTCCTCCTTCATCCTCGGCTACCCCGGCGAGACGGAGGAGGACCACGACGAGTTGCTCGCCTTCATCGGGGAGGCGGGGCTGGACTGGGCGGGTTTCTTCACGTTCTCGAGCGAGGACGGGACGTACGCCTCAGGCCTGGGCGACACTGTCGACCCCGAGCTCGCCCTCGAGCGGCTGCACGAGTGCTCGCAGCTGCAGGAGGCGGTCACGGCGGCGGGGCGCCGCCGCCTCGTCGGCTCCGACGTGTCGGTCCTCGTCGACAGGCCGGGCGCCGGGCGCACCTACCGGGAGGCGCCGGAGATCGACGGCATCGTGCGGCTGCCCCACGAAGTGCCGGTGGGCGAGATCGTGGACATGGCCGTGACGGGGACGGAAGGCCCGGACCTCATCGGGGTGCCGGTCGGCACGCGGGGGCTCGAGCCTGCCACGATGGTGGCACTGTGAAGACGACTGAGCAGCGCGCCTCGACGTTCGGGCCCTCGGCGCTCGCCACGCCCGCCAACGTGCTCACGATGGCGCGGCTGCTGGCGACGCCGGTCCTCGTCGCCATGGTCGTGCTCACGGGCCCCGCTACCTGGACCCTCGTCGGCGTCTGGTGTGTGTGCGCCGGCTCGGACGGGCTCGACGGGTACGTGGCGCGCCGGCAGGGGACGACGCGGTCGGGTGCCTTCCTCGATCCCCTCGCCGACAAGTTCCTCGTCCTCGGGGTCCTTGCCGGCCTCGCCGTCATCGGCCAGATCACCTGGATCCCGGTGGCGCTCATCGGCGTGCGGGAGGTGGCGATGAGCGCCTTTCGTGCCTATGCCGCCCGGCGCGGCATCTCCATCCCGGCCCGCCAGTCGGCGAAGCTGAAGACGTTCCTGCAGGACATCGTCGTCGCTCTCGCCGTCCTGCCGCCCGTCGGCCTGCACCACGTCGGGCTCGTGCGCGATCTCCTCTGGGTGGCCGTCGCCGTCACGCTCTACACGGGACTCGAATACCTGCACGACGGTCGTCGCCTGCTCTCCGGTGCCACGGGGACGGCGGGCGCCGCCTGAGCCGGTCGCCCATCCAGCCCGTGCGCACCGAGATCGTCGCCGTCGGGACCGAGCTCCTCCTCGGCCAGATCGTCGACACCAACTCCGCCTACATCGGCGAGCAGCTGGCCGCCTCCGGCCTCGACTGCCTCTTCCACACCTGCGTGGGCGACAACCTCGGCCGCATCGTGCTCGCCCTGCGAACGGCCCTTGCCCGCAGCGACGCCGTCATCGTCTGTGGGGGACTCGGGCCGACGCAGGACGACATCACCCGGGAGGCCATCGCCGAGGTGATGAACGTGCCCCTCCACTACGACGAGGAGGTGTACGAGCGCATCAAGGCCATGTTCGCCTCTCGCCGTCGCGAGATACCGGCGAACAACGCCCGCCAGGCCGAGGTACCGGAGGGGGCCACGATCATCCCCCAGACGATGGGGACGGCCCCCGGCCTCATCTGCCCGGTCGGCCAGAAGGTCGTCTACGCCATGCCCGGCGTGCCCTACGAGATGTACGACATGTTGGAGCGCGCCGTCCTCCCCGACCTGCGCGAGCGGGCGGGCGAGCCGGCCGTCATCGCCAGCAGGACGCTGCGAACGTGGGGGATGTCGGAGTCGGGACTGGCCGAGCTCCTCGCCCCCCGTATCGAGGCGCTCGGGACGGGAGCGGTCGGCGTGCCGACGATCGCCTTCCTGGCGAGCGGCATCGAGGGCCTCAAGGTCCGCCTCACGGTGAAGGCGCCCGATGCGGGGACGGCGGCCGCCGCCCTCGACGCCGAGTCGGAGGTGATCCGCTCGCTCGTCGGGCGCGCCGTCTTCGGCGTGAACGACGACACGATGGAGTCGGTCGTGGGCGGCCTGCTGCTCGATCGGGGGTGGACGCTCGGTCTCGCCGAGTCCGTCACGGGCGGTCTCATGGCCTCGCGCATCGTGTCGGTCCCGGGCGCCTCCGAGTGGTTCCGTGGCTCCCTCGTCACCTACGCCAGCGAGGTCAAGCAGTCGCTGCTCGGAGTAGGGGAGGGGCCTGTCGTCTCGGAGCCGGCCGCTCGGGAGATGGCCGCCGCCGCCCGCCGGGTCCTCGGCGCCGACGTCGGGCTCGCCGTCACGGGCGTGGCCGGCCCGACGACACAGGACGACCAGCCGCCGGGGACGATCTTCGCCGGGCTGGCACTGCCCGGCTCGGCCCCCGAGGCGGTACCGCTGCGGGTGCCGGGCGACCGCGACCGCGTGCGCCAGATGGGGACGATCTCGGTGCTGGACGTCCTCCGCCGGCGCCTGCTGGACCTCCCGGCGGTCGTGCCGGCGGCTCAGGCGAGCAGCTCCTCGTAAAGCCGGAGCGTGGCGGCGTCGAAGGCGACGAGCCGGGCGAGCCGCACGTTCGTGGGCGTCGCGCGGAGGGTGGCGACGGCGATACGGGCGGCCTCAGGCGGCGGGTAGCCGTAGATGCCCGTCGAGATGGCCGGGAAGGCGATCGAGGTCGCACCCACCTCGTCGGCGAGCTCGAGACTGCGCCGGTAGCAGCTGCGGAGGAGGTCGGCCTCGCCCTGGTCGCCGCCCCGCCAGATGGGGCCGACGGCATGAGCGATCCAGCGCGCCTTCAGTCCGAAACCCCCCGTCATCTTCACCTCACCCGTCTCACACCCTCCGAGTTCGGCGCAGGCCGCATGCAGTTCGGCTGCTCCGGCCGCCCGGTGGATGGCCCCGTCGACGCCGCCTCCTCCCATAAGGGAGGTGTTGGCGGCGTTCACGATGACATCGGTCTCCTCGCGGGTGATGTCGCCCCGGACGGCGACGATCCGGAGGGCGTTGGGGGCGTCGGTCACGCCGGAATTGTGGCTCGCGCCGGCTGCGGGTGGGGTGGCTGCGGGTGGGGTGGCTGCGGGTGGGGTGACGGGCGGGGCCGCGGGTCCACCACCGAACAAGTGTTTGGAACTACACTGCTGTGACTCCGAGTGAACGTACCGCCGACGGCGGCGACACACCCCATCCGTATGGTTCCGAAGAGGGCATCGGATCGCCCGGAGCCGAGCAGCGGACCCGGACCGACACCAGACAGGTAGAGCAAGGAGAACAGACGGCGATGGAGCGAGAAAAGGCACTCGACATGGCGCTCGGCCAGATCGAGAAGCAATTCGGCAAGGGGTCCATCATGCGAATGGGAGAGCACGCCGGAGTAGGCGTCGACGCCATCTCCACCGGGGCGATGGCACTTGACCTCGCCCTCGGGATCGGGGGACTCCCGCGTGGGCGGGTCGTCGAGATCTTCGGGCCCGAGTCGTCCGGGAAGTCGACGCTCGCCCTCCACGTCGTCGCCGAAGCGCAGCGCAACGGCGGCATCTGTGCCTACATCGACGCTGAGCACGCCCTGGATCCGGTGTACGCCAAGGCGATCGGGGTCGACATCGACGAGTTGTTGATCGCCCAGCCGGACACCGGCGAGCAGGGTCTCGAGATCGCCGACATGCTCATCCGCTCGGGAGCCATCGACGTCGTCGTGATCGACTCGGTGGCGGCCCTCACACCCCGGGCCGAGATCGAGGGGGAGATGGGCGACTCGCACGTCGGCCTGCAGGCCCGCCTCATGTCGCAGGCGCTCCGGAAGCTCACCGGCACGCTGGCGAAGTCGAACACCATCGCCATCTTCATCAACCAGCTGCGGGAGAAGATCGGGATCTCCTACGGATCGCCCGAGGTGACGACCGGCGGCCGGGCCCTCAAGTTCTACTCGTCGGTCCGTCTCGACATCCGCCGAATCGAGTCGATCAAGGACGGGGCCGAGATGATCGGCAACCGGACCCGGGTGAAGGTCGTGAAGAACAAATGCGCCCCGCCGTTCCGTTCCGCCGAGTTCGACATCGTGTACGGGAAGGGCATCAGCAGGGAAGGCTCTGTCCTCGACGTCGCTGTCGACCTGGGGATCGTGAAGAAGTCCGGTGCCTGGTACACCTACGAGGGCGAGCAGCTCGGCCAGGGCCGGGAGAACGCCAAGGCGTTCCTCCGCTCGACGACCGAGATGATGGTCGAGCTCGACCAGCGCATCCGGGAGATCGTGGCGGCGAAGGTGGAGCCGGCGCCGGCCATGGTGGGCGAAGAGGAGTTCGAGGCCACCTTCGACGAGGACGCACCCATCTCGCTCGGGTAGGGCGGGGTCGGCGGTCGGACACGACCGGCCGGCGCCGGTGGTGGTGACGACGAGGCCGGAGGGCCGGCGGGTCGATGGGCACGGACGGTGCCGATGCGACCCCCGGCCCTTCGGCCGTTTTCGTTGTGGCGGCGGTGGGTGGTGGGGCGGCGGGCGGGCGTAGTGCGTTGCGAGAGTCACCGAAATCCCGGGTTTTCGAACGCTTTCGCAGCGCGGTAGCTCCAGGGAGCGTCGAACGGGCCGGGGCTCGGGCGGGTTTCTTTGGGGTTGAACGCACGCTCGGGGTGGCCCGGCGCCGGCGTAGTGAGTTGCGAACGTCACTGAAAACGCTGGTTTTCGGGCGCTTTGGCAGCGCGGTAGCCCGGAGCGGCCTTGGCCGGGTCGGTCAGGTGCCGCGGTAAGCGTGGACCTGGTTGGTCGCCGGCGCCAGGAGGAGCCCATCGCCGACCGAGGGCGTCGGGAAGTCCGTCGCCGCTCCGCCGACGTTGACTTCCTGCACGGGCGAGCCGTTTCTCGGGTTGAGGGCGAAGAGCGTGCCGCCCGACATGGTCCAGACGTAGCCGCCGGCGAGGATGGGCGGACCGCCGGCGCCCGTGGAGGTCTGCCAGAGCTGGCGCATCTTCAGGGTCTTCGGGTTGGCGGAGACGGCCATGATGCCGGCCTCGCAGGGGAGGTAGACCGTCGTGCCGGCCACGGCCACACCTCCGTCGATGTCGGCGCCGCAGACGTGGTGCAGCTCGGAGCGTTGACCACCGATGCCGCCGAGGTGGGAGGCCTTGAGGAGATAGGCCGTCTGTGACTTGCCGGCCTGCACGACGAGACCGTCCGCCAAGAGCGCGGGCACGGACGAGCCGAGATCGTAGTCGCTGCCGTTGTCGCTGTACCAGTCGGACGGGGCGAAGAACTGCAGGAGCTTCATCGTGGGCGAGAGCTCGAGCACCGAGTCGCTGTCGTCGTAGCGGCCGGGGCTCGAGACGGACCCGTTGCCGGCGGCCGCCCAGACGTCACCCTTGCTGTCGATGACGGGGGCTGCGCCTCCCATCCAGATGGCTCCCTGGTCGTCGCCCCGCGGGTGGTCGACCTCGAAGAAGTCGGCCTTGCCACCGGTGACGGGGACGGACTCGACCCAGCCGTGGTACCTGGAGCAGTCGCCGTCGTTGCCCCCGTAGCCGAAGATGACCCGGCTGTCGTCCAGCGTGAGCGAGGCGCGCTGCAGGATGGCCGGTGTGTAGGCACCGGGCGGATCCACGCGTTGGCCGAGCTCGAGCTTGCCGTTGCCGGTGTTGAGGCCGTAGAGCACGTGACGAGGCGATCCCTTCACGAGCTCGTCGGCCACGACGAAGATCTCCCGGCGGGCGGTGTCGATGACGGGCGTGCTCGTGATCCCCACGGTCGGGCCGATGTTCCCGCAGGGCAGGTCGCCCGAGGGGACCGGCGTGGCGAGGTGGTGCCGCCAGAGCACCTTGCCCTTCGAGGCCGACAAGGCGTAGACGGTGTCGTTCTCCGTCGCCACGTAGACGTCCTTGCCCCAGACGAGGGGGTTGCCGTAGAGCGAGCCGTCGAGCACCGGAGACGTCCAAGCCGCCTTCAGGTGGGAGAGGTGGAGCCCGGCCGGCCCTTCTGCGGAGCCGGTGGCGTAGCGGTGGTAGACGAGCCAGTCCGTCGTGTCGTTCGGGTTGGCGCGGGGGCTCGTGCGGGGGTGGGCGACGGCGGGCGAGGCCGAGGCGATCACGGCGACGATGGCGGTAGCGGCAAAGACGACGGACGCCGTGGCTCGGCCGTGCCGGCGAAGACGGGCGACTACGAGGTGCGGGGCGCGGCATGGCACATCATGGCGCCTGGGCCGCCCCGAACGCGTCATTTCCACCGTACGACCGGTGGCGGCGGCCGCACCGCCGGCCAGCTCAGTTCGGGATGGACGTGTGCTTCAGCTCGTTGAGCTCGGGGAACTCTTCCAGGTTCTGCAGGACGCGGTCGACGGTGCGGCGTGCCAGGGCGACGTCGCCGTCCGGTCGGGTCATCACGCGAACGAAGGCCGCCTCCGAACCGAGGATGAAGGTCGGGACCCCCCAGACGGCGTGGTCCCGCTCGGCTGCGTCGTGCTCCTTGCGGAACGTGTCGAGCGGCCATCCGCTCTCGATCTCGCCGAAGACGAAGGCGGGGTCGACGCCCTCGGCCTCGAGCACGGAACGGAGGGCCGACTCGTCGCGGAGGTCGCCGCTGGCGTCGTGGCGGAGGGCGAAGAGCGCCCGGTGGGTGGAGAGGAAGTGCTCGGGAAGCCGGTCCCGCACCACGATGCCGACGAGCATGGCGAGGAGATCGCCCCGCTTCTCCGGGTTGTCGAAGACGGGGGTCTCACCCTCCTCGACATGCATCTGGCTGAGGGAAAAGGGGACGAAGGTCACGTCGTAGGGGGCGCCGTCCTCCAGTGCCGCCAGCACGTGCTCGTGGGCGTTGCGGGCGAACGGGCACCGGTAGTCCCACGTGATCGCGAAGCTTCGGGTCGTTGTCGTCTGAGCGTCAGTCACCTACACGACAACACAACGGCGGGCGGCGGGATTCCGCCTCTGGCGAATTCGGGCCGGAAGGCGCCGGACAAGTACGATCCCGCGGTGTCGGAGCGTCCGGGGACGAGCGTCGGGGTGCGCCCCGTCGAGACCGACGACATCCCCACCCTGAGCGTGTCGCTCGCCCACGCCTTCAACGACGATCCCGTCTCCCGTTACCTGTTCCCGGAGGACCGCCGCCGCGTGAAGCGGCTCGAGCGCTACTTCCGATTGCAGATCCGCACGATGTTCCTGCCCCGCGGCGAGGCCTGGACGACGGCGGATCTGCTGGCCGCCTCGCTCTGGCTGCCCCCGCAGAGCTGGCCGCCGACGATGGCCGAAGGCGTCTCCCAGCTTCCTGTTCTGGCCATCCTGGGTCGGCGGACGGGGAGGGCCCTGCGCCTCATGCAGGTGCTGGAGGCTCGCCATCCTCGCACTCAGCACTTCTACCTCGGGACGATCGGCACCGACCCTGCCGTGCAGGGCAAGGGGTATGGGTCGGCCCTCCTCCGCGTCGTGCTCGACCGCTGTGACGCCGACGGCGTCCCGAGCTACCTCGAATCGTCCAAGGCGAGCAACCTCAGCTTCTACCGGGGGCACGGCTACGAGGTCGTAGACGAGGTCTTCATCCCCCGCACCGAGACGAAGCTCTGGCTCATGTGGCGGGAGCCGGGCGGCGGCTGAGCCGGTCTCAGCCCGGCGGGGACGCCGGGCCGTCGTTGGTGCGCAGCTCGCCGGCCCGCACCCGGTCGGGTGGTACAGGTGTCAGCCCCCATGGCAGGTCACCGGTCTCGAAGACGATCTCCGTGAGCAGGTCGAGGACGGCCCGAACGGGCGCCGAGGGGAGTGTGCGCGGTCGTTGGGCGACGCCGACGAGTCGGTTCGGCATCTGGCGGATCGAGATGGTGGCCCAGCGATCCTGGATGTAGGTGGGCACCGCCGTGGCCGGCAGGATGGCAGGCCCGTAGCCCTCGAAGGTGAGGGAGGCGATGAGGCGGGTCGAGTCGACCTCCGCCCGGGGTACGAGCCGGATGCCGAGGGGGGCGACGGCCTCGTCGAGCTCGTGGCGGAAGGCCGTTCCTTGCACGGGCAGCAGGAGGGGCACGCCCTCGAGGTCGGCGACGCTGATCTGCCTGGCGGCCGCCAGGGGGTGGTCGCGGGAGGCGACGAGCACGAGCTCCTCCTCGAAGAGGGGCGTGAGTAGGAGGTCGTGCGAGGTGTGGGGCAGGTTGAGGACGGCGAGGTCGACGTAGCCGCTGTCGAGCTGCGACTCCAGCGTCGTCGTGGTCGACTCGATGAAGACGAGCCGCAAGTCGGGAAACCGCCCCGGCGTCTTGTTCAACAACTGCGGCACCAGCCACCGTGCCGTCGTCCCGATGATGCCCACCCGAACCGTGCCGGTCACCTCGTGCTGCATCGCCCGCACGTCGGACTCGAGCGCCTCGAGCTCGGCGAGGACACGCCGGGCACGGGCGACAGCGAGCGTCCCGGTGCTCGTGAGCGTCCCGGTCGACCGGTCGATGAGCGTCGTGTTGAGCTCGCCCTCGAGCTTCTTCAGGTGGGCCGAGATGTTCGATTGCACGGTGAGCAGGACGTCGGCGGCGGCGGAGAACGAGCCGGTGTCGGCGATGGCCACGAGCGCCTTGAGCTGCCGGACCTCCATCGCAAAAAATGATACTACATATCTGTGATATAGCCTTGACGGATAGTGAAAGAAAGCGCAAACTAGTGCACGTACAGACCACAGGATTCTGTCGGAACCCCCCCTCCGACCCTGTTGAGTCTTGAGAAGGGGTCGGCACTCCCCCCCGCCGGCCCCTTCTTCGCGTCCGGACTTCGATGCCATGGTAGCGGCCCGGCCCCGAACCGCCCAGGATGAACGCCCTGCAGGGCCACTAACGTCGTGACGTGGGCCGCACCGCAGCCATCTTCGATCTCGACCGGACCCTCCTTCGGGGGGCGAGCGGTCCGCTCATCAACGAAGCGCTCGCCGAGCTCGGCCTGCGCAGGCGTCACTTGCCAGGCGAGCGCCTCCTCTACCGCTCGTACGAGATCTTCGGCGAGAACCCGCTCGGGATGGCGCTGGCCCGCGCCGCCGCCTTCGCCGTACGGGGCTGGTCCGTCGAACAGATGCGGGCGGCGGGCGAGCGCGCCGCCGAACTGCTCGTCGGTGACGTCGCCGCCTATGCGCCCGGGCTCCTCGAGGAACACCGCAGGGCGGGCCGCCTGCTCGTGCTGGCGACGACGACCCCGGACGTCCTCGTGCGCCCCCTGGCCGAGCGCCTCGAGATGGACGACGTCGTCGCCACCCGCTACGCCTCCGACGGCAAGGTGTACGCCGGCACGCTCGACGGCCCCTTCGTGTGGGGACCGGGCAAGCTGCGCGCCCTGCGCCACTGGGCCGAGGCCAACGACGTCGACCTCTCGGAGAGCTTCGCCTATTCCGACAGCATCAACGACCTGCCCATGCTCTCGAGCGTCGGTCACCCGGCGGCCGTCAACCCCGACCTGGCGCTGCACGGCGTCGCCACGCTGCGGCGCTGGCCTATCCTGCATCTCGACGCCCCGCCCGGCGTGCCCACGATCGCCGGCGTCGAGGCCTTCGATGCCGTCAAGCTCCTGTTGCGGCCGGAGCTGTTCCCCTATGCCCGTTTCGACATCGCCGGCGTCTCGAACGTCCCCCGCCGCGGCCCCTTCCTCCTCGTGTCGAACCACCGCAGCTACTTCGACGTGGCGGCACTCGCCCTCGTCGTGCAGGGCTCCGGCCGCCCCACGCGCTTTCTCGGCAAGCAGGAGCTCTTCGACGCCCCCGTCGTCGGGCACATCGCCCGGGCGCTCGGCGGCATCCCCGTCGCCCGCGCCGGCAACGCCGCCGCCGCTTTGCGTCCGGCGGAACGAGTGCTCCGTGCCGGAGAGGGTGTCGTCCTGCTCCCGCAGGGCACGATCCCTCGCGGGCGGGCCTTCTTCGAGCCGGTCCTCAAGGGCAAGACCGGCGCCGCCCGGCTCGCCGCCAGCACTGGCGCCCCCGTCGTGCCCGTCGGAATCTGGAACAGCGAGGCCGTGTGGCCCCGTTCTGCCACGATCCCGCGGGTCACGAACGTCCTCTCGCCCCCGACCGTGCGAGTGCGGGTCGGTCCCCCTGTCGGCGGGCTGCAGCTCGGCCGGGGCGATGCGGCCGCCGACACGGAGCGCATCATGGCTGCCGTCGCCGATCTCCTGCCCGAGGAGGCGCGGGCGGAGAGGGAGCCGACCGAGGAAGAAGTCGCCCGCACCTACCCGAAGGGGCGGGTCGGGGAGGAGCGCGCCCTCGGCGTCGACCCCGCCTCCTAGCCGCCGGAATGTGCGGCATCGCCGGCTTCGTCGGCGCAGCGGACCACGACCTCCTCGTCGCCATGTGCGAGCGCATCCAGCACCGCGGGCCGGACGACGAGGGCTACCTCGAGCGGGACGCCGCTAGCCTCGGCCACCGGCGACTCGCCATCATCGACCTCGAGCATGGCCACGAGCCCATGTCGAACCCGGAGGGCAGCGTTCACCTCGTCTACAACGGCGAGGTCTACAACTTCCGTGAGCTGAGGGCGGAGCTGGAGGAGCAGGGGCGGGGTTTCGAGACGAACTGTGACGCCGAGGTCGTGCTCGCCGCCTACGAGAGATGGGGCGCGGCCTGCTTCCCGCGCTTCAACGGCATGTGGGCGCTCGCCATCCTCGACGAGCGGCCGGACGAGCCGGTCGTCGTGCTCAGCCGTGATCATCTCGGCATCAAGCCCCTCTACCTCGCCGAGGCGAGTGGGCGGCGCTACTTCGCTTCGGAGATCAAGGCGTTGCTGGCGGCGCCGGGCCTGGATCCGGCGATCGACCGGCGGAGGCTCGCCGAGTACCTCGGCCGCGGGCTGCACGACCACGACGAGCGGACGTTCTTCACCGGGATCCGCCAGGTGCTGCCCGCCACGAGCGTGACGATCCCCGTCGGGGGCGGTCCGGTAGCGGAGGAGCGCTACTGGGAGCCGCGCCTCTCGACGACGTCGCCGGCCGATCCCGTAGCGTTCCGGCGGGCCTTCGAGAAGGCCGTGGAGCGGCGCCTCGTCGCCGACGTCACGGTCGGCACCTGCCTGTCGGGTGGCCTCGACTCCTCCTCCATCGTGTGCGTCATGAGCCGGCTGCTCGCCGAGGGCGCTCCGGACGCCGCCAGCATGGGGCAGCGGCTGCGCACGTTCTCTGCCGTCTTCGACGGCGACCCGATCGACGAGCAGGCGTACATCGAGCCCGTGCTCGCCCTCTCCGGCGCCGAGAGCGACTACGTGCGGCCGCGCTCGGGCGAGCTCTTCGACGACCTCCCCCTCGTCGTCTGGCACCAGGACGAGCCCATGGTGTCGTCGGGGCCGTACGCGCAGTACCGCGTGATGCAGCTCGCCAAGGGGAAGGCCAAGGTGCTGCTCGACGGGCAGGGCGGCGACGAGCTGCTGGCCGGGTACGTGCCCTACCAGTACGTCTACTTGCGCCAGCTGGCGCGTTCGCGAGATGCCGCCGGTATGCGGGCACTCGTGGGCGAGACCGTGCCGACGCGGGACCTGCTCGTCCCGCTCGCCCGCCGGCGCCTGGCCGACCGCCGCCGTCGTGTCGTGCCCGCCCGCTACTGCCCTGGCCTCCTCGGAGATGCCGCCACGGCCGCCTCCGTGCGGCAGGCGGACCGCCGGGTGCCCGACGACCTCAAGCGCCGCCTCCTGCAGGACCTCACGGAGTACAGCCTGCCGTCCCTCCTCCGCTACGAGGACCGCAATTCGATGGCGCATTCCATCGAGTCGCGGCCGCCGTTTCTCGACCAGGAGCTCGTGGAGCTCGTGCTGTCGCTGCCGGCGAACGCCATCGTGCGCGACGGCTGGAGCCGCTGGATCTTCCGCGAGGCGATGCGGGGGATCCTGCCGGAGAAGATCCGCCTTCGGAGGAAGAAGATCGGCTTCACGACCCCGGAGATGCGCTGGCTGCGGGCCGAGCGCGCGAGGGTGCAGGGCATCTTCCGCTCGCCCTCCTTCTGCTGGCGGCCCTACTGGGACGGGCCTGCCGTGGCGACGGCCTTCAAGGCGGCCTGCGAGGGCGAGCTGGAGCCGTCACCCCTCTTCTGGCGGCTCCTCAACACCGAAGTGTGGATGCGGGTGTTCCACGGCGCCGTCCCCATGGCCCCGGGCGGTCGGCGACCGGTTCCGGACCAGTCGTTGGAGGCGGCTGGCGACGCCGAGACGGTGGCCGCCCTCGGGGCTGAGGCGTCCGAGTGGGCGACGGTGGGCGTCAACAGTCGCCGGCATGTCTTCTGCACGGGGCCGGAGGGCGTCGAGGTGTACGGGCGGGCGCCGGTGCGAACGCCCCGCATCGAGGAGGGCGACGACCTCGAGGGCATCGTCCTCGCCAGCCTGCAGGCGCTCGAAGGTGGGCGCCTCGGCCTGCGGCCCGGCGACATCGTCGCCGTGTCCGAGAAGGCCGTCGCCGTCAGCCAGGGCCGTTCCTTCCCGGTCAGCTCGATCCAGCCGGGTGCGCTGGCGAAGGTCCTCTGCCGTCTCGTCTCGAAAGGCCCGGCGGGCATCGGACTCGGCATCCCGGCCACCATGCAGCTCGCCATCGACGAGGCGGGGGCGAGCCGCATCCTCGTCGCCACGGCGGCGGCCGGCGTCACACGCCTCGCCGGGCGGCACGGGACCTTCTACCGGGTGGCGGGTGCAAGCGTGTCCGCCATCGACGGGCCGACACGCGGGACGTTGCCACCCTTCGACACCCATGCCAAATTGCCGCCCTCGGATCCGGACGGCGTCGCCCGCTCGCTGGCGGAGCGGCTCGGCGAGGTGGCGGGCGGGTTGGTCGGCGTGGCGGTGGTGGACGCCAACGACCGCGGCGTCGTCGTGCTCGGGGCGAGCCCCGGGGTGGACCGCTCGCTCGTCGCTTGGCTCTTCGGGGACAACCCGCTCGGGCAGGGGGCGGAGCAGACGCCGGTGGCGCTCATCCGGCACATGGGGCGGCTGCCGCTCTAGAGGGGCAGGCACGCGGGGTGTGGGTAGTCTGCCGGGCGTGCCCGCGCCAGGAGACCGCAGCGTCGTGACGACGGCACGCGGCGAGGACCTCGCCATCGGGCCGGTCACAGCGGACGAGACGGAGCAGCTCTTCATGATCTTCTCCGACATCGTCGCCAAGGGCGACGGGTACCCGCAGGCGCCCCCGCTCACGCGGGCGGTCTTCGAGGCGACCTGGGTCGACCCTGTGAGCGGTGTCATCGGTGCCCGGCCGGCGGCGGGTGGCGACCTTCTCGGCGCCTACTACCTGAAGCCGAACTTCGGCGCCCGGGCTGCTCACATCGCCAACGTCGGCTACGTCGTCTCGGCGGACGCCCGCGGGCGCGGTGTGGGCCGAGCGCTCGTGGAGGACTCCATCTGGCGAGCCCCCCTCTTCGGCTTCGACGCGGTGCAGTTCAACCTCGTCTTCGCCTCCAACCCGGCTCGGGGGCTGTACGAGGAGCTCGGATGGCGCGAGATCGGCCGCATCCCCGAGGCCGTCGACGGCGACGACGCCATCATCTACTGGCGCCGTGTCGGAGGATGACGCCGGGCTGAATGGTGGCCCGGAGCTCGCCCGGGCGATCGCACGCCTCCTCGGGGGCGTGCCCGCGAAGGATCTCACTCAGGCGGCTCGCCGGCTCTCCGAGCGCTATCGGACGGGCGACGGCCCGTACGTGCGGACGGAGCTCGACGCCCTCGCCTACGTCGCCGTGCGGATGCCCGCCACGTACGCCGCGGCACGGAGCGCCCTCGGAGAGGTCCGCCAGGCGACGGGGGAGTGGGAACCGGCGTCGCAGCTCGACCTCGGTGCCGGCACCGGCTCGACGGCGTGGGCGGCCGCCTCCGCCTGGCCGCACCTCGGCGAGGTCGTCCTCGCCGACCGCGACGCCCACCTGCTGCGACTCGGGGCCACCTTGGCCGCAGGCGAGCCTCCCGGCTGGAGTTGGCAGCAGAAGGACGTGACAGCCAAGTTGCCATCTGCCGACCTCGTGACGGCCTGCTACGTGCTCGGCGAGCTCGGCCGTGAGCAGGCGGCCGAGGTGGCGCTCGCCGGCTGGCGGGCAGCGAGGGGCTGCCTCCTCATCGTCGAGCCGGGGACGCCGGACGGATTCGCCCTCGTGCGGGATCTCCGGGAGCGGCTCATCGCCGCCGGCGGCACGGTCGCAGCGCCGTGCCCCTCCGACGGGGACTGCCCGATGGCCGACGACGACTGGTGCCACTTCGCCGCCCGCCTGCCACGCTCGGCGCTGCACCGCAGCCTCAAGGGAGGCGAGCGGTCGTTCGAGGATGAGAAGTTCAGCTACGTCGCCCTGACGCGCCTTCCCGTGCAGCGTCCGGCGGGACGGGTACTGCGGCGACCGAACGTGCGACGCCGCTACGTCGAGCTGACGCTCTGCGCCGGCGAGGCCGTGCGCCGGGCGGGCATCGGACAATCGAACCCCGTGTACCGGACGGCTTCCCGGCTGTCGTGGGGCGACCCCGCCACGGCGGACGTCGTGGCAGCCGCCCGCCGGCCTACTTGAGGAGCCGCGAGAGGCGCCGGTCGGCGAGGACCTTGCCGCCTGTCTGACACGTGGCGCAGTACTGCAGCGAGCGGGTGGCGAAGGACACCTCCCGCACCGTGTCGCCGCACACGGGGCAGGGCAGCCCGGTGCGGGCATGCACGCGCATGCCGGAGCGCTTGCCGTCCTTCAGCTCGTTCATGTCGAGATCCACGGCCCGCTCGATGGCCTCGCGCAGCACCGATTGCAAACCGCGGTAGAGGCGGGTGACCTCCTCGGGCGAGAGCTTGGCGGCCGGCCGGAACGGCGACAGCCCGGCGGCGTGCAGGGCTTCGTCCGAATAGGCGTTGCCGACACCGGCGATGACGGACTGGCGGGAGAGGGCATGCTTCAGATCCCCGCTCTCGCCCAGCAGGATCCCGGCGAAACGCTCCTCCGAGAAGTCCTCGTCCAGCGGCTCGGGACCGAGCGTGGCGACGGACTCGATGTCGTCGGGAGAGTGGGCCGTCCAGATGGCGAGCCGTCGCTCGTGGCCCATCTCGGTGATGTCGAAGCCGGCGCCGCTCTCGAGACCGAGACGGAGCACGAGGGGCGTGCGCCCCGGCTTCACGCGCGTGTCGGGCAGCTTCTCCCGCCACCGCACCCAGCCGGCGCGGGCGAGGTGCCACACGAGCCACTCGTCAGGGGCGCCCGAGGCGACGAGGCGCGTGCAGAGGAACTTCCCTCGCCGCGTACACGATTCGAAGGTCCGCCCGACGAGCGAGCGGAGGGGAGGATCGTAGGTCTTGAGGGCCGAGATGGAGGCGAGGTCGAGGCGTGTCACCGTAGAGCCGGCGCAACGCTCCGTGAGGCGCCGGCACAGGATTTCGACCTCGGGCAGCTCAGGCATTGCGGCTGAAACTAATGCCGGGCGCCGGGTTGCTCGCTCAGTCCGTCTTGTGGGGCCAGCGGTGCGCCGCCCGGGGGTTCCGCCACGACCGGCGGGCCGGGTCGACAGCCGTGGCGCTGTCGTCGCTGCCGTGGCGGCGGGGAGCCGGGTCGGCCGACTCCGGCAGGCCCCAGGCACGCCGCCAGGGCGAGACCTCGGGTCCCCGATAGGGAGGTGTCGAGGCCTCGGCGGCCCGGCGACGTGCCGACCACCAGTCGGTCTCGGCTTCGTCGGCGAGCAAGGCGACGGCTCGCTCGATGCGGGCTGCGAAACGCCGGGCGTCCTCCTCCTCGCTCGGCCAGAGGGCGTCCCCGAAGCGCACCTCGGCCGTGCCCGGTGCCGGACGCCAGGACCCCTTCGGGAGGATGGGCCGTGTGCCCCGCAGGTGGACCGGCACGACGGGCACCGTGCACCGCTTGGCGAGGTAGGCGGCGCCACCTTTGAACTCCTGCCCCCAGCCGTCGGGGGAGCGCCCACCCTCCGGGAAGATGACGAGGCTCCAGCCGTCGTTGATGAGACCGGCGGCGAGGTCGGCGGACCGGCGGTTGACCTTCGTGCGCTCCATGGGGATGGCTCCGAGCACGAAGGCGGAGGCTGTTGCCTTGGCGCGACGGTCGAAGAAGTAGTCGGCGGCGGCGGCCACGACGGTGCGGTGGCGGATGCGGCTCGGCAGGCAGGCCAGCAGCAGGGCCGTGTCGAGGTGACTGGAATGGTTGGCGGCGATGACGAGCGGTGGCTCGAGCGGGTCGAGGTGCTCCCTCCCGAAGACCTTGGGCGAGCAACCGGCGAGCAGGAGCGGCCGGGTGAGGTCGTCGAGCACGACGGCACGCGCCAGCCGGACCGGGTAGCGCCGCGCCCACGAGGTGTCGTAGTCGACGCCGAGCTCGTGCTGGAGGGGGAGTGGCTCCGCCCCGCTCGGGCGGGTCGGGCGCCGCAGGAGGAAGCGGCCCGGCGTCACGCCGGAGCGACGAGCGGGCGGTCGTGAGACGCTCGTGCCGCTCACTGCACGTCGGCGATCAGGAGGGGCGGTACGTGCAGATGCGTGATGGAGGGATCGCGCCCCACGACGTCGGAGGCCATCTCGAGGGCGTCGGCGAGGGTGGAAGCCGGCGAGAAGCCGAGCCGGCGTACGGCCGCCCGGTCGCCGCCGACGATGATGACCTTGCCGACGTGCTCGAGGGCATGGGCGCACCAGTACCACATGTAAAAGGGGTGCACCCCGTGGTAGGCGTAGCTCGTGCGGTAGAGGTGGACGTACCACGGGTCCGTGGCGAAGGCGGCCTCGTACTTCGACTCGATCTCGAGGAGATCGGTCGTCTCCGACAGCACCTGCTCGAAGAAGTCGATGTAGCTGGGGTGGTGCACCGGGTGGAAGGCCCACGGCGTCGGGTGCGACAGGATGACGACCCCGCCCTCGCGCACGAGGGGGCGGCCCCGGTAGAGGTTGAAGAAATAGCCGAGCCCGAGGCAGGCGACGAGGATCGGGTTCATGATGGAGTTGACGTTGTAGGGCGAGATGTAGGGAAGCCCCATCGTGAGGATGTCCGTCTGGCCGTCGACTTCGACGAGCTGCTGGCGGAAGACTGACTCCAGGGTCTTGTCGTGCACCGCCCCGACCTCGCCGGCCTGCACCGACGTGAGGGCGTGGGGCGCTTTCACGGCATGGAAGATGCGGCGGGCGATCTCCGGCGGTGTGCGATCCAGCATCTTCGAGGTGGCGAGGAAGCCGGCCCGGTCGCGCATCGTCCATTCCCATTCCCGCCGCTGCAGGAAGCGCATCTCGGGGGGGAAGGTGTCGGTGTTGAGGGTGGTTTCGATCTGGAAGATCCTCACGCCGGCGTCGGCGATGAGCTTGCCCATGCGCCAGTTCGACGAGTGCAGCTCCGACCGATGGCGGTCCATGAAGGAGCGGCTTGCCCGCATGGTACGGACGTTGTGGTGGTGCTTCAGGCTCTTGTAGGAGGCGAGGCCGGTCGCCACCGACTTGTGCCCGCCGTCCATGGCGACGAGGTTGATGTTGACGTAGACGAGGAGGTCGCTCTCGACGGCCCGCTTGCTGAGCTCGACGTCCTCGCCTTCGTCGGTCTGGCCGAGGTGCACGAGGTTGGAGGGATCCTCCGCATCGTGCTGCAGGAGGAGCCCGTGCGGGGCGAAGGCGTCGAAGATCCGCGTGCCGAGGGCGTGGCGCAGCTCGTCGTCGGTCATGCGGCGGTGCAGCGCGAGGGCGACGATGAGGACGACATCGTCGACGCCGGCTTCGGCCGCCATGTCGAGGACCGCCTCGATGACCCGCTCGCGCACATCGGGTGCTTTCATAGGGGGAAGTGGCAGCGAGATGTCATCAAAGGCGATGGTGAGCTTCATGCCCGGGGTGAGGAGCGAGCTGAGCGGCTGGCTGTCACCGAGCGGGTGCTCGAGGGCGTGGCGGATAGCGGCGTCCGGGTCCTTCAGGGGCGCCAGAGGCTCCGGGCCGTAGATGACCCGGCTCCCGACGGGTAGCCGCTCGAGGCCGAAGCCCTCCCCCTTCCAGAACAACGTCTGCGGAGTCGACCGATCGACCTCGAGGACGAATCCGGGCCTCGGGCTCACTCTGCCTCCTCAGTAGGCGTCCGCCCGCGGGGCGGGCGACGCAGGTCGAACACGATCTTGACCGATCCCCGGCGCCCGGCGGCGGCCGCGTGGGCGATGGCTTCCTCGTAGCGCTCGAGCGGGTAAGCCGCCGAGACGAGCCGGCCCAGCCCAGCTGCCGCCACGAGCTCGAAGGCGAGGTCGAACGTCGAGTGCCTGCCGTCGGGGCGCTCTTCCGTCCCGTAGGCGTAGGCGCCCCGCAGGCGAACCTCCCGCTGCCAGAGGGGCGCCAGGTCCAGCTTCGTCGTGCCGGGCATGCCGACGAGCACGATGTCGCCGCCCGGGCGGGCGATGGCGAGCGACTGCTCGAGCGACTGCGGGCTGCCCACGCAGTCGTAGACGACGTCGACACCGCCTGCGAGACGGTCGATACGGCCACCCGAGCCGGCGAGGGCGAGCGAGCCGGAGAGGCGGCGGGCGGCCCGCATGACCTCATCGGGCTCGACGACGAGGTCGGCTCCGAGCTCCTTCGCGAAGCGGCGCTGCTCGGCGTGCTTGGCGGCGGCCACGAGTCGCCCCGGCAGGCAGAAGTGGCGGAGGGCGGCGATCGTGCAGAGGCCGAGAGTGCCGGCTCCGAGCACGACGACGCTGGCGCCGCTCGTCGGCGGCGTGGCGCAGGCGGCGTGTACGGCGCAGGCCGTCGGCTCAACCATGACGGCCGCTTCGTCGCTGAGCCCCTCCGGTACCTCGTGCAACTGGCTCTCGTGAGCCACGAGGCCGGCTGACCAGCCCCCACCCGTATCGCTGCAGTAGCCGGTCTGCAACCCGGCAGTGAGGTCGCCGAAGGCGATGCGCTCGCAGGCGCCCTTGCGCCCCTCGGCGCAGGCGGGGCAGAGGGGAAGGATGCCGCGGGTGGCGCAGCCGAGCACGGGCTCGAGCACGACCCGGGAGCCGTCGAGGTGACCGCCCTTCACGTCGGCGACGACCTCGTGACCGGGCACGAAGGGGAAGCTCACGAGGTGCTCGAAGTAGCGGGAGGAGCGGCCGTCGAGCGTGGCGAGGTCGGATCCGCAGATGCCCGCCAGGCGTGGCACGAGCCGCACCCAGCCCGTCCCGGGCAGGGCCGGGGGTTCGATCTCGAGGAGCTCGAGGGGGCCGAGGGCGACGCCGCGCCCGGAGCCGGCGAGGGAGGCGGCCACTCGCGAGGCCGCAAAGCGGGCCACGTTGCGCTCGTAGACGAGGGCCTTCATGGCCGCGATCCGATGCGGGCGCTGCGGATGCCCGGCTGGAACGTGGAGGTGGCGAGGAGGCGGCGCGGTCCGCCAGGCGTGCGGCTCCACTGCTCGATGGGCCACCCGCGTCGCCGGGCGATGGCGGCGAGCTTGGCCTCCGGGTTGACGGCAACTGGGAGGCCGGCTGCCTCCAGCATGGGCAGGTCGCTCGTCGAGTCGGCGTAGGCCACGACCTGGTCGCGTCCGAGGCCTGCCGCCTCCGCCAGCTCCTCCATGAGCAGGGCGCGAGCCTCGCCGGTCGGGGGCGAGGCGATCATCTCACCGGTGAAGGTTCCCCGCCGCTCGCCGAGCCGTGCGCAGAACATCTCGTCGAAGAGGGGACGAAGCGGCTCGACGACGAAGTCGAGGGCGCCGGTAATGAGGACGGTGCGGTGGCCGAGCGCTTTGTGCTCGCGCAGGCGGGCAAGGCCCTCGGGGAAGGCGCGCTGGGCGAGGAGGTCACTCCACAGCTCGAAACCGTCCACGCGCAGGCGGTCGACCGGGGCGCCCTCGTAGCGCCGGTAGAAGGAGCGCAGGAAGTCGCTGCGATCGCGGCGGTCGATGGCGAGGAGGCGGGGGCCTTCGGCGAGGAGGCCGGCGACGATGCGTGCCCGCTCCGGGCGCGAGAGGTGGCGCGTCGCCAGCCAGGCGTAGCTCTCGACGACGTTCGAGGCGATGAGGGTGTTCTCGAGGTCGAAGACGGCCATGCGGGGCTCGGAGGAGAGGATGGCGGCACGGGAGCGGTCCTCCCGGCTGGCGAGCACTCGGGTTCGTGGCGTCGTGCGGACGCGGGCGTGCTCCACGACGGAGGGGAGGTGCACCTCCTCGACGTAGCGCTTCCAGTCGATGACGGCCGGGTCGAAGCAGAACTGCTTCCGGTCCGTTTCGTCCAGGCTCTCGAAGAGCTCGAGCGTGCGGTCGATGCGGAAGCGCGCTTCGGTCTCGGTGTAGGCGCCGTACAGCTCGACGTACTCGAGGGCGCGCTCGGCCTGCGAGCGCCGCTCCTCGATACGGCCGACGAACTCGGCGCGTTCTCCCCGTACGGGCAACATGTTGATCGCCTTCTCGGCGGTGCGGAGCATGCTCGCCGCCCGCCGCAGCTCCCCCTGCACCTTGCCGCGGCCGGGAAAGGACCACGTTGGCACGACGATGGGCTGCCCGCGGTTGTCGTAGAGCGGCCGGGCCGTGAACCATTGCTCGCAGAGGCTGACGAGCGTGCCGTAGAGGAGCGGGTTCCTCGTCCCGGAGGCGACCTGGTAGACGGTCGGGCCCGACCGGTCGGGTCCGTGGGCGGCGACGGCGATGATGGCGGCCACCACGAGGTCGACGGGCACGACGTCGATGACGCCTTCGGGCACACCGGGGAACTGCGCGAGCAGGCCGCGGGCGTACGAGATGATGACCGGCTCCGCCATCCGGAAGCCCCGGATCCAGCCGGGCCGCGGCTCGGCGAGGGCGGACTCCACGATGGAGGGACGGAGAAAGGTGAGCGGGAGCTCTCGGTGGGTCTCGAGCAGCGCACGTTCGCCGAGCGACTTCGTGTAGGAGTAGGCGTCCGGCCAGCCCAGCGCCTGGGCGCGCGCCCGGCCTGCGGCCACCATGCGGTCGTCGACCCACTCCTGCCGCACTCGTTCGGTCTTCTCGGCGAGCAGGGCCGTGCCGGCGGCACCGAGCTCGGCGCGGGCCTCCTTGTGGAAGCCAGCGAGGCGCTCGGGCGTGCGGCTGTCTGCATCGGCATCGGTCCTCGCCCGCCGGGCGGCGGCCACCTCGGCCCGCCAGTCCGTCTCGGTGAGCCAGCGGCTCGCCGTGATGAGCTCTTCGAAGGCGTCGCCCTTGTGCCCGCTGTTGACGTACGCGGTGGACACGGCGACGAGGTGGGGGAGCGGTCGGCTGTGGGCGGCACAGGCCTGCGTGATGGCCTCGGCGAGGCGGCTCGGACCGAGGAGGTTGACCTCGACGGCGCCGTCGAGGGGGGCGTCGAAGCTGACCGTGGCGGCCGAGTGGATGACGATGTCGCAGCTGGCGAGGAGCTCGCTCCCCTCCGGGTCGAGGCCGAGGCCGTCACGGCCGACATCGCCGGCGATCGTGCTCAGGCGGCGATCCATCTCGGCGTCGAATCCTTTGCCGAGCTCGGTGCGCAGCTGGTCGAAGCAATCGTTGCGCAGGATCTCCCGCCTCGTGCGGTCGGCTGCCGAGAGGCGGCGCCCGGGTCGGACGAGCACGACCAGCTCGCAGCCGGGCACGCAACGGAGCAGCCGCTCGACCAGTGCCGTTCCCAGGAAGCCCGTCGCCCCCGTGACGGCGATCCGCTTGCCAGCGAGCTCTTCGATGATCACCAGTGGGTTTACTTCTTCAACCAGGCGCTGAGTCGGTTCGTCGGCTCGGGTTCAGGCTGGACCTTGGGTGGGACGTGGCGGGCGGACTTGGGCTTCGTGTAGCGGCCGGCGGCCTGGCTGTCGCTGGCAAGGCGCCCGTTCCGCCCGATCTGGCGGCCGCTCGTCGTGGACTTCGCCTGTGTGCTCGCTCTCGTGGCCGAGCTCGACACACGGGGCGCGTTGGCGGCTCTCATCGAGCTCGAGGTGGTCGTCGCCGACGTCGTCGTCCGGCGGCCGCCGGCCGTAGCGCCACGGCCACCCCCTCGGGCGGTGCCGGCTCGCGTGGCGCCCGATCCTCCCCGGGCGGCGCCGGCGGCTTGGGCCCGTGGGTTGCGCTTCATGGCGCGGAACACGAGCCACAGCCCGGTGCCGAGGTAGATGATGCCGATGAGGAAGTCGCTGTTGAAGAGGGCGACTCCTGCGAGGAGGAGCGTGAAGCCCACGGCGGCCCGCCGCTTGAAGTACGTGGCGAGCAGGATGAGGACCGCCAGCACGAGCGTGATGCCGAGGATCCAAGGTGCCTCGTGGTGGATCTCCCGCTGCAGCGTGAGGTTCTTCTTGTCGATGTAGTGGCGATCGAAGTAGTAGGAGGTGACGGCGAGCGCCACGAGCATCACGCCGAGGAAGTAGCCGATCCAGGTCTCGCGGCGATCGAGGAAGTTGACCTTCTTGGCGTCCTGCTCCGTGCCCGTCGCCGGTTGTGCCCGGGGACGGGGGGCGAGCCAGGAGCGCTTCAGCGCCGAGGCGGCCGTCGGGGGCGTGAAGTCCTCTTGCTCCTCGTCCTCGTACTCCTCGTCGTCGTAGTCGGCGTCCTCGTCGTACTCGCCTTCTACGTACTCGCCGTCGGTTTCCTCGTCGTACTCGGCGTCTTCGTCGTATTCGCCCTCGGCTTCGGCGTCTTCGTCTGCGTCGTACTCGGCTTCGGCCTCGTCGGAGTACTCGTCGTCCTCGTCGTACTCCTCTTCGTCGTACTCCTCCTCGGCCGTCTCGTCGTCGTGACCGTAGGTGTCGACCCCGTAGGAGAGGCCGTTGGCGTTCTCGCCCGAGTCGTCGGTGGAGGTCGGGGCGGACGCGTTTCGTTTGCGCAACATCAACCTCAAGGGTAGTAGCCGCGGACCGACCACGGTCGGTGGAGCCGCTGGCTGGGGGTTCGCGTCGTTGTGGGCTGCTCGGCCGGCCGGGGAGGGGCGACGGCGGGGCTCGGAGTGACCACCGCCGGCGTCCACTACGCTGGCCCTTTGCGGGCGCTTGGCTCAGTTGGTTAGAGCGCAGCCTTCACACGGCTGAGGTCACAGGTTCGAGTCCTGTAGCGCCCACCACAAATACGCAGATCAGAGCCGGTCTTCGGACCGGCTCTTGTCGTTCCCGGCACCGGCGTGCACTTCCCCATGCACTAGCGCGCGTAGCGGCCTCGGCCGCGAGCCGGCACGCCTGGTCGATGCGTCGTTCCTCGCCGCTCGCGTGCGCTGGGGTTCGCTACCGCAGGTGGAGCCGTGCGCGAAGCGCGCGTGCGCGCTCGTTGAGCTGCTGGCGAAGGGCCTCGCGTGCCTGGTCCCGCGCGTTCTTGACGTGAGCCTCGCCATGCGAAGCGGCGTATTGATGCGCGTCCACCTGTTCGACCCGCTGCCATGCGGAGGGCGGCGTCACACGGCAGGTCGAGGCGATGTCAGACCCGTAGAGATGCCATGGCGCCCACGTCCCAATCCACACCGTGTCGATACCGGGCGGCAGCCTCGGAGGCGAGGTGGGTAGGTGGGGGCCGACTGAAATCGCCGCGTGGGCTGCGTAGTTCGTGGCTTCGATGACTATGAACAGGTGGCGCTCGTCCGCGACAGCCCCGCCGAGCTGGCGCGCCTTCCTGGCCGCGACTCGTTCGACTGTCCTGTTGAGGTCGTTTGGGTCGATCGGCCCGCCCTTCCCGATGGACCCAATTACGATCACCGGTCCTCGGCCTTGACTTGGCGGCCCGATGTTGGTGCCACCGAGCAACCCCAGGCCGAGCAGCGACGCGACGCTCGTGCGCACGCTGTCGTCAGCGGACTTCAGCACCTCCTCGAACCCGCGACCGAACGCCGCAACGTTGTGCTCCTCCAGAATGCGCAGCGGTGCGGGTGCATCGGCGAAGATGGCCCTCACGTCGGTACCAGGATCGCCGGGCGCGGCCGCGACGATCGAGAGCGCCCAATCGCTCGTGATCAGGGGGCACGGGCGTTGCTGGTGAGAGCGGAGTGCCGCGTCGAGTGCCTTCACCTCCTGGATCGTCGACGTCGTCACCTCGAGTGCGACCAGCTGATCGTCCACACGGATGTCGTAGTCGTGGCCGGCGCCGCTACGGCGCTCCGGAAGGCCCTGCAGGACAGCAGCCACGAGCCACTTGGCCTCCCACTCCTCGGAGGACTCAATACGACGACTCATCCGTGCTAGCGATCCAATCCGTTGCCTGAACTGCCGATATCTTCGCTTAGGGTCCACCGCCTAGTTAGCCGCGCGATGTAGTGTAGGCATGTGGAGCTGCCCGTTGAAGGCTTGCAAGGGTTCTTCAACGAGGTCGGCCCTTTCCTCGACGAACGCCAGCGACGTCTCGTGGCCGGGGCCCTGGCACGTTCGCTCGGCCGGGGTGGGCCGACTCGGGTGGCCGAGGCGGCGGGGATGAGCCGCAACACGGTGCTCAGCGGTATGAAGGAGATCGCCTCCGGAGCTGGTCCCTCGGACCGGGTGCGCGCACCCGGAGCGGGACGGCGCTTTTTGATCGACGAGCAGCCGGGCCTCTTGCAGGATCTCGACGACCTCGTCGAGCCCGAGTCGCGAGGTGACCCGATGTCGGCGCTGCGCTGGACATCCAAGTCGACCGAGAACCTGGCGGGGGCGTTGAGGGACAAGGGCTATCGCATCTCCGCCGACAGCGTCGGCCGGCTCCTGAAGGCGATGGACTACAGCCTGCAGGCGCCCGCCAAACAGCTCGAGGGCTCCCAGCACCCGGACCGTGACGCCCAGTTCCGCTACCTGAACGGTCTCGTCGCCGAACGCCTCGGGACGGGCGAGCCGGTCGTGAGCATCGACTGCAAGAAGAAGGAGGTCGTCGGCGAGAAGGCCAACGGAGGACGGGAGTACCAGCCGAAGGGCAGCCCCGAGAAGGTCGACGTGCACGACTTCCGCGACCCCGAGGTGCCAAAGGCAATCCCATTCGGCGTCTACGACCTTGGATCCGACGAGGGCTGGGTGTCTGTCGCTGAGGCCCACGAGACCGCCACCTTGGCCGTCAACGCCCTCCGGCGCTGGTGGCAGGTCATGGGAGCCGAGCGCTATCCGAAGGCGAGACGCCTCATGGTGACCGCTGACGCCGGCGGCGCCAACAGCTACCGCAATCGCCTGTTCAAGGTGGAGCTCGGACGCTTCGCCGCCGACATCGGCCTCGAGATCACCGTGTGCCACTACCCGCCGGGAACCTCCAAGTGGAACAGGATCGAGCACCGCCTCTTCAGCTTCATCACGAAGAACTGGCGGGGTCGCCCTCTTGCCACGTACCGCACCATCGTCGAGCTGATCGGTGCCACCAAGACCAAGAGCGGCCTCAGAGTCCTGGCTGAATGGGACCAGGGCAATTACCCGATCGGGGTCAAGGTCACCGAGGCGGAGCCGGCGGCAGTCCCGCTCGAGGTCCACGACTTCCACGGCGAGTGGAACTACACGATCACACCGGCCAACCGACGTTGAGAATCAGATGGTCAAGTAATTATGCGGTGCTCCCTAACCGTTGAAGGCGACTGGACGTCGGCCCAAGAGTCGACGAGTGATTGGACGTCGTGGGGCGTTATGGCTGCGATCCGGCGGTTCCCGATCGCCGGTACCACGTGAAGGCGCATGATCGCCTCATCGCGGGCGAGGGTGCTGACACGCTTCCGTGAGTTGGAGCGCAGCCAGGACTCCGACAGCTGCGCCACCGTTGTACGCCCGGCTCCTGGATCGACCCACTCGCCGCGGCCGATCATCGTCCGAGCCTTCGCCAGCCACGCGTCCGCGTCGGCCTTCGCCTCGAACGTGCCCCAGTGTCGCTTGCCCTCTTGGTTGTAGCTCGCCTGCCAGCGCCCGCTCGGAAGCTTCCTCGCCGTGCCGAACGTGCTTGTCCGCTGGCGGGTGCGGGACCGACTCATGGCCGCCTCACTCGCTCCAGTTGACACCGCCGCCTCCCGTGTCGAGTGCGAGCCGGTCGAGAGAACCGCCTCGGCTCTGAGTTGGACCCAGCGTACGGACTTGGTGCGCGCCCACTCGGGCTCCTCCCGCGCAGCGGCGCATGGAGCGCCTGAGAGGTGAACCGGAGGGTGGCGCGTTGACCGGCTCTCGTGTCCGCGTGCGCATCTCAGCCCGCTACTCGCGTCCGGTCCAGCCACGCGCTGATCTCGGCTGGGTCGAACCTGACGAACTTCCCGACCTTGAGGAACGGCACCCGGCGCTCGGCGACGAGGCGACGGACATGCCGGGTGCTCACGCTGAGCTGCTCGGCGAGCTGGTCGATGGTGAGGAGCTGGGGCAGGGTACCGGTGGTGGCCAAGGTCGTCCTCCTGAGCACATGGGCTGTCGCTGTCGACGACCCGGCGCCGGCGAGCGCCGGTGCGTACCGCGGCCGTCACACATATGCCGGTGGGCTGTGCAAGCTATCGGTCCGCCTGCCGCTCCGGCCCGTTCCCCCACATTTCACAGCCCCAAACAGCATCCATCTATTTCCTCACCGCTCTTTACCTCTATTACCCTCTCCGTACCATCCGACAATTACCTCTTTACATCGCCTCCACTATCCTCTATAACACCAGCTCTACCTTGAACACGATTGCAACGTCCCGTTGGGGAGGGCGCTGGCGCATTGGCGTGGATGCGGATGATGGGAGCGGACTCGGTCGAGTACCACGAGCACTCCGTCGCCCTGCGCGGTGACGACCCGGTGGCGGCGGCGGCCGCCTACTACGCCTCGCGCGGTGAGACCCCGATGGCCTGGGGCGGCTCCGGCCGCACGCTGCTCGGGCTCGACGGCGAGGTCGACCTCGCCGACTACCGGGCGCTCTTCGGAGTCGGCGGCGCTCACCACCCCGCCAGCGACGAGCGCCTCGTGGCCTGCCGGCGCCCGGGCCTGGAGCTGGTGGTCTCGCCCCACAAGTCGGTGGCCGAGCTGGGCGTGATCGGCCGGGCCGAGGACATGCACGCCATCGTGGACGCCGAGCGGGACGCCACCCTGGAGTACCTCGACCGGCTGGTGGCAGAGAGGGGCGGGCGTCGAGGCCGGGGCCAGCTGCGGACGCAGACCGGCGGCCTCATCTGGGCCACCTCTCGCCACGCCACCACCCGAGCCGGCGACCCGCAGGTGCACGACCACGTGCTGATTGCCAACGCCGTCTTGATGCTCGACGCGCGGGGCGGATGGAAGGGCGCCGACACGGCACTGCTGCGCGACCACCTGCACGCGGCGACCGCCGTCGGGCGGTTGGCGGCGGCCCGCAAGGCCGTCGAGCTCGGCTACGGTATCGTCGCCGACCCGGGGCGGTCGGGACGGCTCGGCGGCTTCGCCATCGGCGGCGTCCCCGACGAGGTCTGTGAGCTCCACTCGAAGCGCTCGGCGCAGATCACCGAGGCGGTCGGCGACGACGCTTCGTACTCCTCGCGTTCGGTGGCGGCGCGCGCCACCCGGGAGCGCAAGGCGGAGGTCCCGGTCGAGGACCTGCTCGCCGGCTGGCAGGCCGAGCTCGTCGCCGCCGGCCACCCGCCGGCGGAGCTGCTGGCCGCAGTCGACGCCGCCGGCCTCGCGTACCAGCGCGAGGCCGTCGACCTCGACCGGCTCGCCGGCGAGTTGCTCGCTCCGGGCGGTCGCCTCGCCGGCGAGAAGACCTTCACCCGCGCCGACGCGGTCGTGGCGGTGGCCCCGCACCTGCACGGCCTTCCTCCCTCTCTGCTCGATGAGGCGGTGGCCGCGGTGCTCGGCCACGACGAGGCGGTCCGGCTGCCGCTCGTCTCAGGCAGCAGAAAGGAGTCGTGGGCGGCACGCTGCGCGCTCGCCGACGAGTCACGCATCGCCGAACTGGCCGAGCGCCTCGCGGGCGGGCAGGGGCCGAAGGTCGATGACGACGAAGCCGTCGCAGCGGTCACCGCGGTCGGGGAACGCATCGGCGCGCCGCTTACGGTCACCCAACGGCAGGCGGCCGTCGGCCTGCTCACCGCCGGCCACCGCTTCGACGTCGTGGTCGGCGTGGCCGGCTCCGGCAAGACGACGGCCTTGGCCGCGGTGCGGGCCGGCTTCGAGGCCGCCTGCTACGAGGTGGTCGGGACCGCCACCTCTGGCCAGGCGGCGCGCAACCTCGCCCAGGGTGCGGGGATGGAGTCGCGCACCGTGGCCTCCCTCGCCTGGCGCCTCGAGCACGGCTGCCTCGCACTGTCCGATCGTCACGTGGTGGTCCTCGACGAGGGCGGCATGACGCCCGACGTTGACCTCCTGCGGCTCCTCACCGCCGTCGAGCGGTCCGGGGCCAAGCTGGTCGTTGTCGGCGACGACCGCCAGCTCGGCGCCGTTGGTCCGGGCGGGGCGCTGCGCGCCCTCGCCGAGCGCCACCCCGGCCACGTCTTCACCCTCGGTGACAACCTCCGGCAGGTCGACCCGGCGGAACAGGCCGCGCTCGCCGAGCTGCGCGACGGGGACGTCCGAGTGGCTGTCGCCTGGTACGCCCGCAACGGCCGGGTCCACGCCGTCCCCGACCGCCGCCAGGCGGTCCGGGCCATGGTCCGGGCCTGGGCGAAGGACCTCGACGCCGGCCGGCATGCCCTCCTCGTCGCCTACCGCCGAGAGAACGTCGCGGCCCTCAACGCGGCGGCCCGCCAGCTGTGGGAGCGGGCAGGGCGGCTGACCGGCCCGGAGCTCGTCGCGCCCGGCGGCCGCACCTACCGAGCTGGGGACCGGGTGGTCACCCTTGCTCCGGGGCCGAAGGGCATCTGGGTCACGTCGGAGCCCGCCCGAGTCACCAACGTCGACCCCGACGCGCAGACGCTCACCGCCGTCACCCCCGACGGGCGGGAGCTTCGGATGGGCACGGGGGAGATCGGCGCGGACCGGCTCGCCCACGGCTACGCCATTACCGCCCACCGGTCGCAAGGGGCCACGGTGGACGCCGCCCACGTCCTCGACGACGGCGGTGGGCGTGAGCTCGCCTACGTCGCGATGAGCCGCGCCCGGCAGGCCAGCCACGTCTACACCGCCGCCGGCAACCTGCGCGGCGCCGCCGAGCGCCTGGCCTGGTCCTGGGACCAGGAACGACGAGAGCAGTGGGTCAGCGACCGCCACAGCGCGGCGGAGCGCATCAAGGCGCTCCGGGCCGAGCGCCGGCGTCTCGTCGAGATGGTCCCGCCCGACCCGTCGGCGCAGCTCGCCCGTGCCCACCGGGAGCTGGCAGCGCTCGAACGAGACCTTGCCGACCTGCGCACCGGCGCTGGCAGCTGGCGCAACACCCCGGTCGGGGACGCGCACTACCAGCTCCTCCGTGCCCAGTCAGCGCACCACCAGGCGAAGCATCGCGCCGGGGTGCAGGGCATCCTCGGCCGGAGATGGGCTCGTCAGGAGGTGGAGGCCAGCCTCGCCGCAGTCCAGGAGTCCGAGCGCACCTTGAACGGGGCGTCAGAGCCGATTATCCGTGGACTCTGCGAGCAGCGGGCCAGGCTTGCCGGCGAGGTCCGGCAGCTCGAGACCCGTCAGCAGGCGAGGGCGGCGTTCATCGACGCTCATCCCGAGGTGATCGACCGGATCGTCGAGCTCGGCCGAGTAATCGAGGTCGAGCAAGCCGCCGACCGCAGGAGCCGGGCGCCTGCGGCGGGCGTACCTCACACGTACCGACCGCCTCCTGCGGTCGCCTACGAACCCGTTGCGCCCCAGCGTTTCGTGCCGTGGGGGCCCGACCTCTGAGCGCCACCGCGACTTGCACAGAATCTAGCTATATGGCTAAATAGCAATTATGGCAGACGACCAGTCTGGGGTGTTCCGGGCGCTCGCCGACCCGACTCGTCGCCAGATACTCCTGGACCTGCGGGCAGGAGAGCTGGCCGCCGGCGAGATCGCCGCCCGCTTTCCGATCAGCGGGCCGTCGATTTCGCGGCACCTGACCGTCCTCAAGTCGGCTGGGCTCGTAACCGAGCGCCGGGAGGCCAACCGGATCTACTACTCGCTCGTCGAGGAGCGCCTCGCCGTGTCCGTCGGGAACTTCCTTACGGCCGTCTGCCCCGTTAGGGTCGTCCTGCAGCACAAGCGCAAGAACACCGCGGTCAGGAAGGCCGTGCCGTGAACAGGGTCCCTGCGATGGTGGGCACGATCGAACGAAGGCTCCTTATCAACTACAGGGTCGACGCGGATGCGCTGGCGCGGGTGCTACCCCAGCCGTTTCGTCCCCAGCTGGTAGGGGGTGTCGGGGTTGCCGGGATCTGCATGATCCGGCTCGGGTACCTGCGCCCCGCTCGCATGCCCAGGGGGATCGGTGTGACGACCGAGAACGCCGCCCACCGGGTCGCCGTCGAGTGGGACGGGCCGGCCGGGCTCGACCACGGCGTCTACATCCCACGTCGGGCCACGGCGTCACGCTTCACTGTGCTGCTCGGTGGCCGCATCTTCCCCGGTGAGCACCACCGAGCCCGCTTCGAGGTCGAGGAACACGAGGGGCGCTACGACGTCAGGTTCACGAGCCTCGACGGGCACGCTCACGTCGCCGTCACCGCCGAACTCGCGCCCGGCCTTCCGGCGAGCTCGGTCTTTGCGTCGCTGGAAGAGGCCTCGGCTTTCTTCGAGTCGGCGCCGCTCGGCTATTCGGCCACCAGGCGACCGGGGCGCTTCGAGGGACTCGAGCTCGGTTGCGGCACCTGGTCCGTGGAGCCCCTTGACGTCCGACGCGCCGAATCGAGCTTCTTCGAGGACCGGTCGCTCTTCCCGGCCAGCGCCGTCGAGTTCGACTCCGCCCTCGTCATGCGGAACATCCCGGCGACTTGGCGGGCGCGGGAGCAACTGTGCCAGGCGGAAGTTCGTGACCGGAGGAGCCCGCGCGGACGTGCTACGGAACGGGACCCCGAGCAGCGATGCGCGTAGCCATTACAGGCGGTACCGGCTTCGTCGGCGGGCACCTGGCGAAGTCGCTGTCGGCGAGCGGCCACGACGTAGTTGTGCTCGCCCGTGGCGTGGACCAGCGGCCCTGGGCACGGGAGATCCTCGAGCTGCCCGGCGTGACGTTCGTCCCGCTCGGCACGAGCGACGAGCAGGGGTTGGCGAGGGCATTCGAGGGCTGTGAGGCGGTAGCTCATTGTGCCGGCATCAACCGCCAGATCGGCTCCCAGACCTACGAAGCGGTCCATGTCCGCAGTACCGCCAACGTGGTCCGGGCGGCCGAGGCGGCGGGCGTCCGGCGCCTGGCCTACGTCAGTTTCCTGCGCGCTCGTCCCGGCTGTGGATCTGCGTACCACGAGTCAAAGTGGGCCGCGGAGGAGCTCGTCCGCGCGTCGAGCTGCGAGTGGACCGTCCTCAAGCCGGGGATGATGTTCGGCCGGGGTGACCACATGCTCGACCACCTGAGCCACGCCCTGTACACGTTCCCAGTCTTCCTCGGCATCGGGCCTCGCCGGGTGCGCCCCTTGGCCGTCGAGGACGCGGTAGACGTCCTGGCGGCCGCCCTCGTCGACGGTCGCCTCCCGCGCAGGACGGTGTCCCTCGTCGGGCCGACCGAGATCGCTTTCGACGACGCGGCGCGTCTCGTCGGGCGCGTTCTCGACAAGAGACGGCCGTTCGTCAGGGTGCCGATCGGGTTCCACTACCTCTTGGCACGCGTGGCCGAAGCGTCGATGACGGTCCCGCTTGTGTCGTTGGCGCAGGTGCGGATACTGCAGGAGGAAGTGGTCGAACCTCTCAACGCCCCCGACCAGGTGCCCGGCGACCTCGTCCCGCAGACAGTGTTCGACGAGGGGTCGGTCCGGGCCAGGCTGCCCGAGCCGGGCCGGTTCCGTAGCCACGACCTGCGATGGTTCAAGGAAGGGCGCGACGGTCCAGACGCGTTGGGCGAGCCTCGCACCGGCGTGCTCGTCTTCGACGGAGACTGCGGCTTCTGCACTTCGGCTGCACGCTGGGCCGAGAGGAGGTTCCGCCGCGGCGAGCGGGCGGAGCCCTGGCAGCTGCTCGGCGAGGAGAGGCTCGCGTCCTTCGGGCTCAGCGCGCAGGACGTGGAGCAGGCTGCGTGGTGGGTCGACGGCGCAGGGACCCGTGAACGAGGCCATCGCGCAGCCGGGAGAGCCCTCCAGGCAGCCGGTGGCTGGCGACGGGTGGTGGGGGTGTTCGTGCTCACGCCGCCGACGAGTTGGATCTCCGCAGGCGCCTATCGCGTCGTCGTCCGGTGGCGCTACCGCCTTCCCGGAGGGACGCCCGCGTGCCGTCTCGACGGCAACCGGCGAGCTCCGAGCCAGACCCTGGGGCACACCACGCCAGGGAACCTTTAGGTGCGGACGTCCTCGGCGACGAAGCGCGCGAGCGCCTGGAGATAGCGATCGGTGAACCGGAGCTGGACCCTTCGAGCGATCGGCTCGCCGATGCGCGTCACGATGTCAGCAGGCCGGGAGAAGGCTGTGATGCGGAAGACGGTGGCTTCGCCATCCCGCTCGACGACGAACGACTCCTCGCCGCACTCAGGGTGGCCGGGAAGGGTCCCGTAGCCGAGCCCGAACCGATCAGCCTCGTCGATGACGAAGACGATTCGACAGGGCGCAATGACTTGCACCGGGCCGAACCCGATCACGACGAGGACCGTGCCGCCCTGCGCGATCGTGTCGCCCGGGAAGACCCTGGCACCAGCTCCGACGTGCGCCTGCCATCGTCTGAGTCCCTCCCTGGCACGTTCGAACGCCGAATGGTCACCAACTCGCAGTTCGTGGTGGTCGTGCCGAAAGCCGGCAGGGAGCGGTGCTCGTTCGGTTGCACCGACGGCGTCGTACGTGGGCTGCGCGCTACGGGCGCGTTCGAGAATGCGTTCTAGGTTCTCCCTGGATGCGGGCGGGAACCGGAACATGATGACTTCCTACTACGAGCTCTCGATGGCCAGTATCTACTCTCATTATTCGAGAGTACGAATTTCAGACTGTATGATCATCCTATGGCGAGAACGACGCTGCGAGCCAAGGGGCAGTTGACGCTCCCTGACGACATCCGAAGGGCCGCGCACCTGGAGGAAGGCGACCTCCTCGAGGCCGAGATCACGGCCGAGGGCATCCTGCTGCGTCCCCAGAAGCTGATCGATGCCACCCAGGCATGGTTCTGGGCCCCGGACTGGCAGGCGGGAGAACGGGAGGCCGACGCCGACCGTGCTGCGGGCAGGGTCGAGACGTTCGGTTCGGGCGACGAGCTCATCGCCGCTCTACGCTCCCGAGCCAAGGGTCGCACATCGGGTTCACCGAGCTGACGCCGGCGTGCCGACCTATGCATGGCTGGCCCGTTTTGGCGCGGACTTCGACTCGCTCTCCGAAAGCCAGCAAGCGGCGTTCCTCGTCGCGGTGGCTCAGTTCGTGGAGGACCTGCGCCGCGGCGGCGGGTTCCGGAAGGGCCTTCGCGTCAAGGGAGTGCAGGGCGCGACCGGCATCTTCGAGATGACATGGTCCGACGACGGACGGGCGACCTTCGAGTACGGGGACGCTGTCACGGAAGGCGAGCCGCACGTCATCTGGCGTCGGGTGGGCACGCACGCGATCCTCGACCGGCCCTGACTACGGGTTCTCGGACGAGCTCCGTGCCACCCCTGCTCTGAGCTGGGCGTGCACTACCGTGCACTAAGGACCGGAAAACAGGGGTCATCGGCGGTAACCATTGGGCAGTCAAACGAGCAGGTGAACGGTCATTTCTGACCACCGACCGAGGCGGCGAAGTGGCCTGTTCAGCCTTCACACGGCTGAGGTCGGGGGTTCGAGTCCCTCAGCGCCCACTGCAAATGCGCAGGTAGCAGGGCTGAGGATCGCCCGGCCTGCAGTGGCTCCGGGCCACGTGACACGAATCTGACACGAAACGCATCGCACTTTCGTTGTGCGACTTCGGTTCATGCTTGACACCGTGGCTCCGGTAGCTGCACGACACTCCCCGGCGCGGTTCCGGTACCTGGGCGACACTGGCTCCGGTACCTGCACGACACTTCAGCCGGTCTGAGTATCCACCAGTTCGCCAGGCCCACCTTCTTCGCTGTCGTCAGCATCGGACGACAGACCCGGAGGAGGCCCTCGTGCTCGTGGAGCTCGGAGTCGTGGAACAGCGGACCAAGGCGGTCTATGAGGTGCTCGACGGCGTCGATGTCGTCGAAGTGGCGAAGCGCTATGGGGTGTGCCGCCAGACGGTGCACACCTGGCTCAAGAGGTACGCGAACGAGGGATTTTCCGCCCTTATCGACAAGTCGTCCAAGCCGGACAGCTGCCCGCACCAGATGCCGGCCGAGACCGAGGCCCGCATCCTCGAGATGCGCCGGCAGCACCCCGACTTCGGGCCCCGCACGATCCTCTACTGGCTCGGTCGCGAGGGGTTCGACCCGCTGCCCGGCCGCAGCTCTATCTACCGGGCGCTCGTGCGCCACCGCCTCGTCGAGCCGAGAAAGCGGCGAAGGAAGAAGGAGGACTACATCGGCTGGGAGCGCTCCCACGCGATGGAACTCTGGCAGATGGACATCGTCGGCGGCTTCCACCTGAGAGGCGGCACCGAGCTCAAGTGCCTAACCCTGATCACTCACGACACCCATAGAGGTCGGCGTCTACGACCGATTCCGGCCATAGGATCGGTGACCGGCCATTCAGTGGATCGTCCGGAGCCCTCTGTCGGCCTCATTGGCGCCGGGTGAGCGGTGGCCTCGTCAGATCGCCGACGTTCGGGCGTGACGTGTCGGCCCGCTGTCCGAAGCACGCAGTCGGGCTCGCTCAGGTGATGAGCTCGAGCCGTTTGTAGGCGGTGAGGATGGCCTCGGCGCTCGGCCAGCCGTCGAGGAGGCGGACGATGCGGCGTCGTGCCGTGGACACGATGCGCGCTGGCGCGTGGAAGATCGCCCAGCGCAGCGCCTTCGTGCGGGCGCTTTTCCAGTAACCCTCGAAGCACAGCAGCTGGAACCACCTGACGAGGTCGGCGGCGAGCATCACGGCGGTCATCCAGTTGGCGTTGGCCTGAAAGTCGCTGAAGGGGAAGCGGCAGAGCCCGGAGTCCTTCAGTCGCTCGATGTGGTTCTCGACGTGGGCATGGGCCCGCATGATGACGTCGAGGTCGACGGGGTCACCGGCCTGGTCGGTGTAGAAGCCCCAGTAACGGAACTGAAGGGAGGGGAAGAGGCTTCGCTGAGCACCCGGGTGGAGCGGCTCGCGCCGCACGATGAGCCGGGTGCCCTCGGGCCAGGCTCCGAGCTCGACGAGATCGGTGAGCTCGCAGACGGCGGAGCCCTCTCTCGCCGTGCCGTCCTGGCAGAGCGCCTGCGCCCAGATCTGCTCGATGCCGTCTGCGTCCATGATGGCCGCCTGGATCTGGCCGCTCGTGGCCGCCACGGTCATGAAGCCGATGTTGCGCTCGACGAGGGCGGCGACAAAGCCGGCCGTCGAGCCGGCCGAGTCGGTGCGCACGACGACGGGGCGCTCCACGAGGTCGCAGTCGTCGCCGGCGCCGTGGCCCGCCTGCAGCGAGGCCGGCAGCTGGGCGAGCGCCTCATCGAGGACGACGACGTGATCGGCGACGGTGTTGGAACCGGCATTGCCCGGCCTCAGCAGCCCGGAGAGGGCCTCGCCGGTGGCATCGGCGAAGCAGAAGATGGGGTGGAAGCCGAAGCCCCTCTTGTAGGTGGGAGCCGTGCCCTCTTTGTTCTCGGAGTGGATCTCGACGAGGGTGGCATCGATGTCCAGGAACACCGGGCCCGAGGCCTTCGTCACGGCCGAGCGTTCCCAGACGCGGCTTCGCACCTCGGCCATGGCGCCAGCCACATCGCTTCGTAGCAGCCCGCCGAGCTCGTGGAAGCTCCGGTGCACCGTCGAGTCCGAGGGCACGAAGCCGAACAGGTCGGCCTCGCAGCGGAGGTGCTCGATGTCGGCACAGCTCTCCCCGCCGCTGGCGAGCATGAGGGCCACCTGCACGAGCACCTTGCCGCGGTCGTGTAGGGGCCTACGTCCCGTACCTGCTCGAATGGCGGACGAGAGCGAGTCCGAGAGCCCCAAGCGGTCGGCGAAGCTCCCCAGTGCGTGCAGCCCCACGTGGGCGACGACACCGCTCCCGCCGGCTTCCACCTTCACGCGAACGGCGCTGGTAATCTTCACCTCGGAAGTGCCCTCCTGGTTCTGGAACTGCTGGCTTCGACACCGTCAGTTTCCCTTATCAGGAGGGCGTTTTCGCGTCTTTCGGGGCTCAGGTCATGCGATTGCGTGAAGGATCGGGGCTAACGGGCATCGACGACCACAGCCGCTACTGCGTCTCGTGCCGACTGATGGCCCGGGCGACGGCCCGGCCGGTGTGCGAAGGGCTGAAGGCGGCCCTTCGTACCCACGGCCTCCCGAACGAGATCCTCACCGACATTCAAGCTGTGTCGTCCTCGTATCCGCGCGTTGGCCGGCCGGCGGCGTGAGGCTTCGAGGTGACCGGCGCCTGTCCGTCGTCGTAGTTGTCCGATCGGAGCGTTTCATACGACTTCTCGCCTGTTGATCACGAGGCGGACAGGAGCATCGCCGGGACGAAGACGCCCTATTGAGAACTCGGTGGCCGGCGTCCCTCGTCGGATCCCTGTTGGCGAATGTCCGGTGCGCTCGTCCTAGCGCTGCTCGTCGCTCGGTCGTCTACCAACGACAAGGAGGGCAGATGGAGAAGATGACACTCGGCATCGACGTCGCTTGTCGAGCCGCCCACCAGGCGAGCCTCGCTGACGACAAGGGCCAGTTCATTTGGAGCGCCAGGCGCTTCCACACGACGAGCGAGGACCTCGAGAGGCTGTGGAGCTCGCTGCCAGACGACATCGAGCTCACGGTGGTCATGGAGCCAACACGGAACGCCTGGGTGCCACTCACGGCCTGGTTCCGTCGCCGAGGGGCGAGGGTCATCATCATCCCGAGCGAGCAGTCAGCCGACTTGAGGGACTACTACTGCAAGCACACCAAGTCCGACCGCCTCGACTCCCGCATCCTGGCCCGGGTGCCACTGCTTCACCCAGAGGGCCTGCGGGCCGCCGAGGGGCTCGGTCCCGCAGAGTCCATGCGACGAGCCACCAAGCTGCGGTCCTCGCTCGTGAAGCGGCGGTCCACCATCGTCGCCAGGCTCGACAGCTACCTGGAGCTGCTCAGCCCGGCGTGGCACGCCTGCTTCAAGGCGGACCTCGTCCAGAACACGCCACTGCAGCTCCTCGCCGCCGGCTACGCCGACCCGCATGCCATCCGACGAATCGGCAAAGCACGGCTCTCGAAGTTCATCTGGCGCTACTCGCACGGCAAGCACGGCGAGGATCAGGCCGTTCCCCTCCTGGAGGCGGCAGCCGAGACGCTCCGGCTCTGGGACGGCGACGAGATCGACTTCGGCGAGCTGGCCGACGACATCGCCGTGGAGGCTCGCCTCGCCCTCCAGCTCACGCGCGAGATCGAGGAGCTCGAGAGGCGTATCGCCGTCCTGCTGCACGAACTCGACCCCCTCGGGATCATGGTCTCGGTCCCGGGGGTCGCCGTCGTGAACGGAGCCCAAATTCTCGCCCGGCTCGGTGATCCGAACCGCTTCAGGTCCCTCGCCGGTGCTCGCTCGTTCAGCGGGCTCGTGCCGAGCCTCAACTCCTCTGGCGTGAACGCCCGTCACGGCGGCCCGACCAAGTCCGGCGACGCCCACCTGCGCGAGTCGCTCTTCTTGGCCGCCAACTGGGCACGCCGCATCGACCCCACCCTGGCCAGGCGCTATCACCGCCTCATGGTCCACGAAGGCAAGCACCACAACTCCGCCCTCTGTCACATCTCCACGGCGCTGCTGAACCGGATCATCGCCTGCTGGCGAGCCGGGGAGCCTTATGTGATCCGCGACCTCGACGGCTCGGTTCTCAGCCGTGAGGAGGGCCGACGTATCTGCGAGAGCTGCTACCAGGTGTCGGCTGGCATTCGGGCACAGCGACGGACCGGAGGAAAGCAGGTGGGAACGAGCCGACGAAGAAAGGAGTCGTCAAGCGCTCCGTCGACCGGCTCGTCCCCGAGGCAGGCTACGCCGATCAACGCTTGACAGCGCTTAAGAACTCAACGGCAAGGTGTTCACAGCGAGGTTCGGTCCTGGCCCCGGCCCGGTCATGTTCGACCGCATCTGTACCGAGAACGGCATCAAGCACATCCTCACGGCCCCCCGCTCGCCGACGACGACGGGCAAGGTGGAGCGCTTCCACCGCACGCTTCGCCGTGAGTTCTTCTCGAAGAACGACTACCGCTTCGAGACGATCGAGGAGGCCCAGGCCGCCCTCGATGCCTGGCTCGTCACCTAAAACACCGTCCGTCCGCACCAGTCGATCGGTGACCGCACGCCTGTTGAGCGCTTCGCCCTCAGAGCAGGTCCGGCCCTCGAGCTCGTCGAGACCGAGGACACGAGCCCACAGCCGAGGACGAGGCCATTCCCCGGGTCACCCGCCGGTTCCGACGCCTCCTACGCCTCGCGGGCGGTCGCCGCCCGCGCGACCCGTGACCGCAAGGCCCACGGCCTGGTGGTGGACCTCCTCGCCGGCTGGCAGGCCGAGCTCGTGGCGGCCGGCCACCAGCCGGAGGAGCTGCTCGCCGCGGTCGACACCGCCGGCGCCGCTTACCAGCCGAGCGACGTCGACCTCGACCGCCTCGCCGGCGAGCTGCTGGCGTCCGGGGGACGACTCGCCGGCGAGAAGACCTTCACCCGGGCCGACGTGGCCGTCGCCATCGCCCCGCACTTACACGGTCTACCTCCCTCCCTGCTCGACGAGGCCGTGACCGCGGTGCTCGGCCACCCCCAAGCGGTCCGGCTACCGGCGGTGGCAGGGAGCAGAGAGGAGGGGTGGGCGGCATGCTGCGTGCTCGCCGACGAGTCCCGCATCGTCGAGCTCGCCGAGCGCCTCGGAAGCGACGAGGGACCGAAGGTGGCGGACGACGAAGCTCTCGCGGCGGTCGCCGCCGTCGAGGAGCGCCTCGGCGGCCGGCTCACGGCCGCTCAACGGGAAGTCGCGACGGGCCTTCTCACCGCAGGTCACCGCTTCGACGTCGTGGTCGGCGTGGCGGGCTCAAGCAAGACGACGACCCTCGCTGCGGTGCGAGCCGGCTTCGAGGCCTCCGGCCACGAGGTGATCGGGACGGCCACCTCCGGCCAGGCGGCGCGCACTCTCGGCGAGGGCGCCGGGATGGCGTCGCGCACGGTCGCCTCGCTCGCCTGGCGCCTCGAGCATGGCTGCCTGGCGCTGTCCGGTCGCCACGTGGTGGTCCTCGACGAGGGCGGGATGACCCCCGACGTCGACCTCGTGCGCCTCCTCACGGCCGTCGAGCGATCGGGGGCGAAGCTGGTCGTTGTCGGCGACGACCGCCAGCTCGGCGCCGTCGGGCCGGGCGGGGCGCTGGGTGCGCTGGCCGAACGGCACCCCGATCACGTCTTCACCCTCGGTGACAACCTGCGCCAGGTCGATCCCGTCGAGCGCGCTGCGCTCGCCGAGCTGCGCGACGGGAGCGTCAGGGTGGCCGTCTCCCGGTACGCCCACAACGGACGGCTCCATGCGGTGCCGGACCGCCGCCACGCCCTGCGGGCGATGGTGCGGGCCTGGGCGAAGGACGTCGACGCCGGCCGCGACACGTTTCTCCTCGCATACCGCCGCGAGAGCGTCGAGGCCCTCAACGCAGCCGCACGCGAGCTGTGGGAGCGGGTCGGGAGGCTCACGGGTCCCGAGCTCGTGGCCCCCGGCGGTCGGACCTACCGCGCCGGCGACCGTGTGATCACCCTCGCTCCGGGGCCGAAGGGCGGCTGGGTGACCTCGGAGCCGGCGCGAGTGACCGCCGTCGACACCGAGGCTCAGACGCTCGCCGCCGTCACCGCTGACGGTCGGGAGCTTCAGCTGGGGCGGGAGGAGATCGGGGCGGACCGACTCGCCCACAGCTACGCGATCACCGCACATCAATCGCAAGGCGCGACGGTGGACGCCGCCCACGTCCTCGACGACGGCGGTGGGCGGGAGCTCGCCTACGTCGCCATGAGCCGCGCCAGGCACGCGAGCCACGTCTACACGGCCGGCGGCGACCTGCGTGACGCTGCAGAGCGCCTTGCCTGGTCCGGGGACCAGGAACGACGTGAGCAGTGGGTGAGCGATCGCCACCGGGCCGCCGAGCGCACCGAGGCGCTCGAGGCCGAGTGGCGGCAGCTCCCCGAGACGATCCCGCCCGATGTCTCCGCTCAGCTCGCCCGCGTCCACCAAGTGCAGGCGGCGCTCGAGCGGGATCTCGCCGACCTGCCGGCCGGTGCCGGCCGCTGGCGCAACACCTCGGTCGGCGACGCCCACTACCAGCTCCTCTGTGCCCGGTCAGTGCACTGAGGCTTTGTGTCGCGCAGGGGCTCCGCGCCAGGGCATCCTCGACCGGCGCCGGGCTCGCCAGGACGTGGAGGCGAGCCTCGCAGCAGTCGAGGAATCCGCGCGCGCCCTCCGCCTGGCCTTAGCCTCGATCCACCGATTGACTTCGGCCGATCGTCTGCATGGCGCTGATCGTCCTGCGCGGGCGCTGACCGCCGGGCAGGGGGTCCCGGGCGCTCCTGCGGCCGCACAGCGAGCGCGTGAGGTGAAGGCTCGATGTTCGAATGTCAGCTGTCAGCGCATGGGTGCTCGTCTGCGGCTGCGCCTGTCCGCCCGTGCCGGTCAGCCCGGGGCGTAATCGAGGTGTCGGAGTCGCTCGAGTGCCCCGATGAACGATGTCGCCCATGGCCAGTGCGCGGGCATGCGCAGCATCGTCCGGCCGGCTCGGTTCACGAGCCTGCCCGGCGCGGCGAAGTAGCGGGTGCGGATCGTCCGGCTGACGGTCAAGGTGTCCTCGGCGACGATGCCGCCGAGGAGGGCGCACCAGCGGACGAGGTCGTGGGCGAGCACGGCGCAGCACAGCCAGGCGGAGTTGGCGAAGAAGTGCCCGGAGGGGACGTGGTCCATCCCAGCACCTTCTTTGAGGTCGCGGATGGCGAGCTCGACTTGGGCGTGGTACCTGTGGAACTGATCGAGGGTGACGGCATCTCCCTCCAAGTCGGTGAGGAAGGCGAAGTGCCGCCAGTCCGGCCAGAGCTTGAGCTGCGGGCCGGCGAGGCGGGTGCGACGCACGATGAGGCGCCGGCCCTTGTAGGTGGTCTCCGCCACTTCGGCGATGCCGTCTTGTGTGTAGTCGATCGGCACCCAGGCATCTGCTTCGATCTCTGCGATGGTCGCTGCGACTCCCTTTGAGTTGGTGCGCACGGCCATGGTGTAGCAGACACCGAGTCGTAAAAGGGTCTTGATCGTCTCGTTGGACCAGAAGCCGGAGTCGACCCGCAGAGTGATCTCGCCGCCCGCCCCCGCTCGGCGGCAGCGGGCGATCAGCTCCTCGATGAAGCGCTTCGTCCCGCGGGCGGTGTTGGCCGATCCTTTGCGCATGCGGGCATGCAGCACCTCGCCGGTGTCGGCCCGCGTCGCCAGGAGCGGGTGGTAACCGAGGACCTTGGTGTAGCCGTAGGCGGCGCCCTGCTTCTTCTTGCCCTGCACCTCGCAGATCGTCGAGTCGACGTCGATGACGAGGCGGCCCTTTGGCCGGGCTCCGAGCGCCCAGGCACGGCGCAGCGTCTCTGCGATGACGGCATCGAGCTGACGGACGTGGCCGAAGCTGAAGGATCGCAGGAAAGTGCCGAGGGTCGAAGGCGCCATCACCCGGTGCGGGAGCACAGAAGAGCTGGAGCCGGCACGCAGCACGTCGGCATGATCGATGTGGCTGGCGCCGGCGACGATGGCGTGCACCAAGGTGAGCACCTTGCGGCCGGGAAACGCACCGCCGACGCGGCCGGTGAGCCGGAGCGTCGAATTGATGAGTGCCTCGAGCCCGAGGCGGACGACGAGGGTGGACACGAGCAACAGGCCGGCGTTCGCCACGAGCTTCGGGTCGTCGAATGCCACTTCGATCCGGTCGAGACCGCGCGATACTTGTCCCACTGAAAGTGCCTCCCGAGCTGTGGAGATCTGGCGACGTTAAGCACCGTCATTCTCCCAGCTCAGGAGGTCTTTTACGCGGATGCGCGAGCTGCTTCAGCCCTGGTCAATCGGTGGATCGAGGCTAAGCGCCCGGGGGCCTGGCGGCCCACCTGATGGATGGGGAAATCTTGTAGGGCAGCACGCCATCGACGTCGGGCGTACTTGGTGCCTAGCGCCCGTGGCTTAGCGTGACGTGGAGGCCCCGAGCACCGATGACTGCCGCTTTGAGCGCGTGCCTTAGATTTCCACCCCTCGGCCTCCTGGCGTGGTGCACGACCAAGACCACCAGCTGAGGAGGTTCCATCATGGATGTCGTCGTCGAGCGCTGTGCCGGCCTCGATGTGCACAAGGATCTCGTCGTCGCCTGCGTCCGCTACCCCGGACCAAACGGCGAGCGCAGGACCGAGATCGCCAGCTTCTCCGCCTTCACGGCCGATCTGCTTGGCCTGCGCGATTGGCTCGTGTCCCACGGCGTCACCCGGGTGGCGATGGAAGCGACCGGGGTCTACTGGAAGCCCATCTTCTATGTGCTCGAAGACGCCATGGAGTGCTGGTTGCTGAACGCCCGCCACATGCGCAACGTCCCGGGGAGAAAGACCGACGTCGGTGACGCCGAGTGGATCTGCCAGCTCACCGAGCACGGGCTCGTGCGTGCGAGCTTCGTCCCACCAGCAGAGATTCGCGACATTCGCGAGCTCACTCGCTATCGACGCACCCTGGCTGAGGAGCGGACACGGGAGGCCCAGCGCCTCGACAAGGTCCTCCAAGACGCCGGTGTGAAACTCTCGTCTGTCGCCTCTGACGTCCTCGGTGTCTCGAGCCGGGCGATGCTCGCTGGCCTTGTGGCGGGGACGCGGGATCCTGAAGTGCTCGCCGAGCTTGCCAAGGGCAAGCTTCGAGCCAAATTGCCGAAGCTACGAGCTGCTCTCGAGGGGCGCTTCGGCCCCCGCCATGGGATCCTCGTCTCGGAGATCCTCTCCCACCTCGACTATCTCGACGAAGCTATGGGCCGCATGACCTCGGCGATCGAGGAGGCGATCGCCCCTTTTGCTGACGCCCGGGACCGCCTGTGCTCGATACCCGGTGTCGATCGGCGCATCGCCGAGGCCATCATCGGCGAGATCGGCGTGGACATGGACCGCTTCCCGACCGCAGCCCATCTCGCCTCGTGGGCAGGGATGTGCCCGGGCCAGCACGAGTCAGCCGGCAAGCAGAAGAAGGGGACCGCTCGACACGGCGACAGCTGGCTGCAGAGATACCTTGCCGTCGCCGCCATGGCGGCCGCCTCCTCGAAGGGCACCTACCTGCAAGCCCAGTATCGACGTCTCAGCCCGAGGAGAGGCAAGCTCCGGGCGCGAAAGGCCGTCGGGCACTCGATCCTTGTCGCCTGCTGGCACATTCTCGCCAACGAGGGCGTCACCTACCTCGACCTCGGACCGGACTGGTTCGACAGACGCAACGCCCCGGTGATCAGGGCTCGTCGCAAACTCTCCGAACTGCGCGCCCTTGGCTGCGAGCTACGGACAAACGATGACGGCTCCACCACTGTTGTCCTGCCGGCAGCTTGACCAGGCGCGCCGAAAACCGGTGCTCAGCTCACATCTCGCCCGCCGGGCACCTGGCGACGTCGGGATGATTTCGCCTTAGAGCCCCACGCTCGTGACCTGCGCGAACAGCAGGCCAGGCTTGCCGATGGCGCCAGCTTGCTCGAAGCCCGCGAGCAGGCAAGGAGGAACTTCATCGCCGCCAACCCCGAGGTGATGGACCGGCTCATCGAGCTCGGCCGAGCAATCGATGGCGAGCAGGTGGCCGACCGCCGGCGCCGGGCGGCCGCGCCAGGCGGACATCGACCGCACGCCCCTACGCGGTCTGCCGGGGTGGCCTACGAACCGGCCAGTGCGCCTGAGCCTTCCCATGGGTACGGGCCCAGCATGTGAGCGGTGGCGGGACGTCGGATGGCCTAGCACTGATGTGGAATGGCTTGTCAAGTGGTCGCGAGATGTGACCCGCAACAGTTCTCAGGGCGCGGACGGCCAAGGGACTGGTCGTCCGCCTGATTGGCGATAAGCAGGCGACGGGGACACGGGGTCAAGACGGAGCGCCCGCAGCGAAGCGAGGACGAACGGTCTTGACGCCGGGGCGGCGGCTGCTACGCGCGCCCCGGCGACGGCTGCCTCACGCCTGGGGGTGACCTGGCTCCGAGGTCTCGACGATGCGCCGGCGATCGGTGGATCGGCTGACCGCCACACTGATGTTCGCGGGTCGGAACCGCATGTCGGCTATCCGCAGGAAGGTGCCCCTGACTAGGTTCGCTTCGGCAGAGCCGCGGCATAGTGCCGCCGGGGATCGGTCCTGCAACGGCGGTTCGCCGGCGCATCGTGGAAAGCTCGGTCACCAGGCCAGCCGAGGCCGAAGGTGTCCGATGGAACTGTTGATCATCTCACGAGGCCCATCTCGGCCCAGAGGAAGCCTGCCAAGCTCTCGGGCGATCGCGCGGCCACCACGCTCTTTGAGTTCTTGCGTGCCGCGAGGTGGCGGAAGCGTCCACAGAGCCGCAGCTGGGCTCCCCAGGCTCGGGCGAGCACCTCAGGTGCCAGGCTCTCGTGGCGCTTGGCGATCTCTGGTCCGACGTAGGGGCGGTGCTGGTAGGACCAGGCCGACTTCGACGAGCTGGGCCCGAAGGTGCGACGTTGCCGGCTTTGGTGAGGTGGCCGCGGTGGGTGCTCGCACCACTCGAGTACTCGCTTGGGCACCAGACCGACGAAGCCCATGAACGACGCCGCCCGTCCGAACCGGCGCCAGTCGCAGACCTCGGCTTGCAAGGTGAGCGCCCCCATGCGTGGTCACCCCCCGATAGGCGGCGAGGCGGCGCACCGGGGTCGGCAAAGGGTTCACGCTCGGTCCAGACACGACAGGTCGGCCTCGACGGCCGCCAGCTGGGCGTCACGGCTGAGTACCACCGGCCCGGTAGTGATCGAAGGTCACCTGCAGGGCCGGCTCGTCGAAGTGCGAGCGCCGTGAGCCACGTCTCGTGCTTGACCGTCCAGTTCGATCCGCCTCGCCACACCTTGGAGTGACGCAGCAGGAACTTGGTCAGCCGGTTCCGGGCTCGGGTCAGGTCCTCGACCATGTCGCCCCGGGTGCGGCACAGAGTCCCGGACCGCCTCTTCGAGGGGCGTGGGGATGCGGACCGCGACGAGCTCGCCGGCCCGGTGCAAGCGGGCCAGCCTCCGACAGTCCCGCGTGTCGGTCTTCACCTTGTCGCCCGGCGTCCTCGGGATCATCGAGGGTGCGATGACCTCGCAGTGCACCCCGAGCGACGCGAGCAGCCGGGCGAGGTCGTAGCCGGTGGGACCGGCCTCGTAGCAGGCCCGGAACCGACGCGGCTCGTCGAAGCGATCAATCAAGCGGCGAACCGATTCCTCGTCGTTGAAGATCCTTCTCGACATCGGGGCGCTCATGGCCCGGGTTGAGGACTCCAACCGAGATCGAGTCTTTGTGGACGTCCATGCCGAGATAGACGGCGTCGGGTTGAACAAGACTGGTAACTGGCACGACCGGCTCCTTCCGTATGTTGGCTCCGCCCACAATGGTGGATGATCCACGCAGATGCGGACGGAGCCGGCCGTTCCATCTTGACTAGAAGCACATGTCGCCGAGCATGCGTCCCTAACGGTGCAGGGCAGGCCGCCATTCTGTTCGCCGGCGAACCAGCGCCGTTTGAGGGCGGCTCCAGGTCACTGCCACAATGCGTCCGTGCCTGATGTGTCGACAGTCGTACTCGTCCACGGCGGATTCCTCGGCCCTTGGCTTTGGAAGGATGTGCAGCACATCATTGAAGCTCGTGGAATCCGCTCAGTCGCTCCTGACCTTCCCAGCGTCGGTGGCCGAATGGGCGATCTAGACCGGGACGTGGCCACGGTTCGGCAGGCGCTCAAGGCCGTAGGTCCGGCCGTGCTGTGTGGGCATTCGTACGCCGGATTGGTAATCACAGAGGCGGCTAATGACGAAGAGGTCGAAGTCACGCGGCTCGCGTATCTAGCTGCCGCAGTTCCTGACGAGGGGCAGAGTTTGCAGGCGCTCGCCACATCACTTGGCCTTGCTGGTGGCGACAATGGCGGCGAAGAGGTCGTTGTGCTGCCCGATGGGCGCATCGAACTGAGACCCGAAGCTGCTCGAACCGGCTTGTTTCACGACTGCACACCGGACCGTGCTGAAGAGGCGATGAGTCTCCTCCGGCCGATCAACCCTGCCACGGGGACTCAGCCTGTCAGTCGAGCAGCATGGCGACAGATACCCGCGACCCTGATTGAGGCTGCGGACGACCGCTTACCCAGGCTCGTCTGCTCAGCCTTCGACTCGACTCCCCATGATTCGGTGTCCATTCCGACTGGCCACTGCCCCCAATGGAGCCGCCCTGATCTCGTCGCAGACCTGCTCGGTGAGCTAGTTCTCGCGAGGTGATTTCGGCGGACGACTGTCCTGAAAGTGCCCGACCAGGGACGCCCAGATCAGCGACGCAGAATACCGACCGCCGACAGGTCCTGCCGCGCCTTAACGACGGCGATGTGCGGCGTCTTGACCCCGACGTCGGGCGACCCGATCGCGCCGCGTCGACGCCGCAAGGGCCGCGCTCGGTACGCGGCGCGGACGACGGACGGCGATGGCGACGTCACGGAAGAACGGTGCGGCCCCGATGCTCAAGAGCTTGTCGGTGCCGGAGGCTTGGACCGGTCGCCTCGAAAGGTCCCTTCGGCTGCGTCGACGACTACGAAGTCGTCGATCATCGCATCGAGCACGGCTCGGTAGGCGTTGAGGTCGATGGCGGGGTCCCAGGCCTGTTGGAGGACGAAGCCGAGGATGAGCGACAACATGGCACGGGAGAGTGCGTCCGGGTCGGGGGCGGGGTTGATGTGACCCAGAAGTTGACGGTCGTGCAGGAACGCTGCGAGCGGTCGACGCTGGTCGACCCCGGCCTGGATGGTTAGTGCGACCCGTTCGTTGCGCAGCGCCTCGGCCCAGACCTGCACGAGCACCCGGCGACGAGGCTGCTCGCCCGGTTCGGACAGCCACTCGAAGTAGGCGCCGGCCAGGTCGTGGAGGGCGGCTCGGGTGTCGGGGTTGCCGAGTGCCGCAGTGACGATGCTCGTCTCCACGGCGTGGCGTTCCTCGGCAATCGCCTCGACGATGTCGTCCTTACCCGGAAAGTAGAGGTAGATGGCACCCGTGCTCATCCCCGACTCGGCGATGATCTCCGCCATCGTCGTGCGGTGGAACCCCTCGCGTGCGAAGCACTCGACGGCGGCGTCGAGGATTTGGCGCCGGCGGGCTTGCCGGTGGGCGTCGGTTACGCGGTGCACGGGCCGGTCCTCGTCGCCACCGCGACCCTGTACAGCTCCGAGCCCTGCTCCTTGCGGCCGAGCGCGGCCGCGTAGTCTCGGGCCACCTCGGCGGTCGTGCGGTCCGACTCGAGGCGGAAGCCACGGCCGGCCAGGTAGGCGGCGAGATCGTCGGGGCGGAACCCGAACACGAACGGTTCCCCGTTGAGACGCACCCAGGACTTCCACCGCTTGGCTTCGGCGAACTCGATCGAGCCGTCGAGCGCCCGCCGATCGACATAGGTGAACACCAGGCGGCTTCCCTCGCAGCAGAGTCGGGAGAGGAGATCGAAGTTGCGGTCGACAGCTGGTGCGCTCAGGTACGACACGACCCCTTCCCACAGCACCACCGAGCGGGTGTGCTCGTCGAACCCGGCATCGGCGAGCGCGACCTCGACGTCGTCGACCTCGAAGTCGGCAGCTACGAAGTGCACGTGAGCCAGCCGGGGCCCGAGAGCCTCCAGCCGGGCCCTCTTCACGCGCAGCGTCGCCGGGTGGTCGACCTCGAACACCGCCACGGCCTGAGCCTCGGCCAGCCGATAGGCGCGGCTGTCGAAGCCGGCGCCGAGCAGGACGAACTGCGTGTCGCCTTCGGTGATGGCCTCGACCACCAACTCGTCGATCAACCTGGTCCGAACGACTCCCGAGCTGCGCGTTCGCGGCCAGCCGAGGTCGAGTAGTGACGGCACGGCACGTCCGACCACGGGCAACCTGGCGACGAGGGCGACCACATGCAGCGAGGTGGGTAGCAGACCAGCTGCGAAGGGGTCTGTGAACAGCTGTGGCCGTCGGAGCCCGGCGGACTCCACCGCCCGGAACAGCGCCATGTACGCCGCCGTGCTGCTCTCCTTGGTCGCTTTCACAAACTGAATGTTCATTCATAATGGATGAAAGCGCAAGGCTCCTTGCCAGGGACCAGCCTGCTCACAGAACGTCACGACCGAGCTCTTGTCGCCTTCAACTACAAGGGTGTGCAGATCGACGTGACGGTGTCCTGACGGGCGGGACCGAGCGCCGACTCGGCACTCCACCGCACCTCCGACCCTCCGTGGGCTCGGAGCGCGAGACAAATCGATATGGCCAGTCCAACCGCCGCCGGCGGGCGCAGGGCCTCCTCGAGGCTCGTCGTGCCAGCCGCCGTCCCGACTCTTAACGTCGCAGCGGCCTAATCGACGGTGACGTAGACGTCGCCGTCGCGTACGGTCGCTGACAGCGTGTCCAGGCCGCGTGGCCTGCGGCCCAACCTGATCACCGACCGCGACCAGCTCGGCACCTGCCGTCCGGCGAAGCCGGTGACCCAGTCGAGGTTCTCCCCGGTGCAGACGTTGAACCGCGAGTTGTGCCATGGGCACTGCACTACGCCATCCTCGTACCTCAACCCACCGGGACCTCGGGTGAGCGAGAAGCCAAGATGTGGGCATCGGTTGCGGGCAACGTGGACCTCGTTGGCCGTGCGCGCGACGATCAGCCGGTGCCCGTCGGCCTCGACCCCGGTCAGTCCGCCATCGGGGAAGTCGGAGAGCGATCCGACCCGGACCTCAGTAGCCACTTCCCCTCTCCTGGGTCATTGCCCCGTGCCGACGAAGCAGACGCCTGACATGGCGAAGGTGAGCTTGCCGGTCCCGTTGTGCACGGTCAAGGATGCTGAGGACTTGCGCTCACGTCGTCGCGCCTCACCGCGGTGCACCCTAGACCCCACACGCCGAATATCGCCAGCCACCGGCGCTAGTGGTACCATAACTCGTACCACTAGTCTGAGGAGACCGACGTGGCCATCACCGCCAGCGAGGCACGGAAGAACCTCTTTCCCTTGATCGAGAGGGTCAACGACGACCGCCAGCCCGTCGAGATCACATCGAAGCACGGTGACGCGGTGCTTCTCTCGCGAGCCGATTACGACGCGCTCAACGAGACGGCCTGGCTGTTGCGGGCCCCGGCGAACGCCCAGCGACTGCTGGAGAGCCTCGAACAGGCCCGCACCGGCCAGATTGAAGTTCACGAGTTGGGCTGATGCGGCTGGTCTTCACCCCCCACGGCTGGGAGGACTACCGGTACTGGCAGTCGACCGATAAGGCGACCCTCAAACGCATCAACCGGCTCCTTGACGAGGTCCTCCGCGACCCGCTGAGCGGGATCGGCAAGCCCGAGCCGCTCCGGCACGTCCTCGCTGGGTGCTGGTCACGGCGCATCGACGACGAGCACCGATTGGTATACCTCGTCGACGGCGAGGACATCGTGGTGCTCCAGGCCCGCTACCACTACGAGCGGTGACCGGTGCACGGCCGCGCCAGCAAGGCGGCCGCCGGCGAGGTGCGGACGCCGCGTTCCGAGGTCGACCATCCCGTGTTCGGGGCGGGAGCAAGGGACGCGGCGAAGGGGGCACGTGACACAGACGTGACACGAAACGTCGGCTAACCACGGTTATCGGCGGATCCGTGCGGTCAACTGAAGGCCAGGTCGAAGGCTGTTTCGATGGGCTGCTCAGGGTGCCAATTCGGCCCTAAAAGCCTTCACACGGCTGAGGTCACAGGTTCGAGTCCTGTAGCGCCCACCCTCCTAGTGGAGCAGCGTCGTCCCTGGTAGATGACGCTGTGTGCTGGGAATCCGACCGGCACCGAGCGGCGCCGAAACGCTCTGCGCGTCATATGGCGGCTCCGGCGTTCGAGAGCTCTCGTGTGTGCGAATCGAGAGCTCTCGTGCTGCCTGCTTGTGCCGCCACTGGCGCGCGGAGGCGAGGCGCTGACAGAGCATGCACCTCTCTGGCGACCGTCTTTGGCCTCCGGATGGCGATAGAACTGGTCGGGCGGCCGGACGACGAGGCACGACGTGCAGCGCTTCTTCGTCGGAGTCGTCGTCGAGATAGTGGCGTCTGGCGTGGGCACAGGGGACCCCGGGGGGTCGGGCGGAGCTTGTCCCGCTGCGGGGACGCTCTCGCTCTCCCAACCGGGCCCGGTATGGGACCTCGGTTCTCCTTCAGGACCACCGCTTTCGAGCACGGACCCCCTCTTGAGGGCTCCCGCTTGTTTTCACGCCCAGCTCTGGCGTACCAGACGGAGCGCTCGCTCGAACCGGTTGAAGGACCGGGGTATGACTGCCGCCACCCGAACGGGGGACGGTTGCGGGCTCACCCGCTAACCGACACAGTCGACGAGAATTAAACCTCGATCCACCGATTGACTTCGGCCGATCGTCTGCATGGCGCTGATCGTCCTGCGCGGGCGCTGACCGCCGGGCAGGGGGTCCCGGGCGCTCCTGCGGCCGCACAGCGAGCGCGTGAGGTGAAGGCTCGATGTTCGAATGTCAGCTGTCAGCGCATGGGTGCTCGTCTGCGGCTGCGCCTGTCCGCCCGTGCCGGTCAGCCCGGGGCGTAATCGAGGTGTCGGAGTCGCTCGAGTGCCCCGATGAACGATGTCGCCCATGGCCAGTGCGCAGGCATGCGCAGCATCGTCCGGCCGGCTCGGTTCACGAGCCTGCCCGGTGCGGAGAAGTAGCGGGTGCGGATCGTCCGGCTGACGGTCAAGGTGTCCTCGGCGACGATGCCGCCGAGGAGGGCGCACCAGCGGACGAGGTCGTGGGCGAGCACGGCACAGCACAGCCAGGCGGAGTTGGCGAAGAAGTGCCCGGAGGGGACGTGGTCGATCCCAGCACCTTCTTTGAGGTCGCGGATGGCGAGCTCGACTCGGGCGTGGTACCTGTGGAACTGATCGAGGGTGACGGCATCTCCCTCCAAGTCGGTGAGGAAGGCGAAGTGCCGCCAGTCCGGCCAGAGCTTGAGCTGCGGGCCGGCGAGGCGGGTGCGACGCACGATGAGGCGCCGGCCCTTGTAGGTGGTCTCCGCCACTTCGGCGATGCCGTCTTGTGTGTAGTCGATCGGCACCCAGGCATCTGCTTCGATCTCGGCGATGGTCGCTGCGACTCCCTTTGAGTTGGTGCGCACGGCCATGGTGTAGCAGACACCGAGTCGTAAAAGGGTCTTGATCGTCTCGTTGGACCAGAAGCCGGAGTCGACCCGCAGAGTGATCTCGCCGCCCGCCCCCGCTCGGCGGCAGCGGGCGATCAGCTCCTCGATGAAGCGCTTCGTCCCGCGGGCGGTGTTGGCCGATCCTTTGCGCATGCGGGCATGCAGCACCTCGCCGGTGTCGGCCCGCGTCGCCAGGAGCGGGTGGTAACCGAGGACCTTGGTGTAGCCGTAGGCGGCGCCCTGCTTCTTCTTGCCCTGCACCTCGCAGATCGTCGAGTCGACGTCGATGACGAGGCGGCCCTTTGGCCGGGCTCCGAGCGCCCAGGCACGGCGCAGCGTCTCTGCGATGACGGCATCGAGCTGACGGACGTGGCCGAAGCTGAAGGATCGCAGGAAAGTGCCGAGGGTCGAAGGCGCCATCACCCGGTGCGGGAGCACAGAAGAGCTGGAGCCGGCACGCAGCACGTCGGCATGATCGATGTGGCTGGCGCCGGCGACGATGGCGTGCACCAAGGTGAGCACCTTGCGGCCGGGAAACGCACCGCCGACGCGGCCGGTGAGCCGGAGCGTCGAGTTGATGAGTGCCTCGAGCCCGAGGCGGACGACGAGGGTGGACACGAGCAACAGGCCGGCGTTCGCCACGAGCTTCGGGTCGTCGAATGCCACTTCGATCCGGTCGAGACCGCGCGATACTTGTCCCACTGAAAGTGCCTCCCGAGCTGTGGAGATCTGGCGACGTTAAGCACCGTCATTCTCCCAGCTCAGGAGGTCTTTTACGCGGATGCGCGAGCTGCTTCAGCCCTGGTCAATCGGTGGATCGAGGTTAAAATCGCCGATGAAGTCCGCGTGGTGCGGGCTTTCCAGTCCACTGGGGCACACCGCCTCGCCGGCAAGCTCCGTTGTCTCGGCGTCCGCCATGAAGAGCTAGTTGAGCCTTGCCGGGCGCTCCGATCCATGCCTCCATCGTTGAGGCGACCTTGAACGGTGCCTCCTGAGAGTTCCGGAGCGCAGTCGCTGTGCCTGAGTGCGGGGGATCGCATCGCGATCGAGCGTCCTTGATCAGCCGCAGGCCTCCCCGATCCTCAATGCATCGGTCAACCCACCCCCTGGCCTTTGGGCGAGACGGCCTGCCAGAGACCCATGTCGTCCTCCTCTCCAGATGCTGAGCCGGGAGCGTCGAGTCGGTAGCTGTAGAGCGGCCAGCCGTTGTACGTAAGTTGGCGCGCACCGTCGGCTCGAGTGACCCACCCAACGAGGGACCGCCGAACGCCCGGACCGAGCCCGAGGTGTTGACGAGGCGCTGCCAGCAAAGGTGGCCACTGGACAGCGCACGAGCCCGTGCAGCGGCTGAGGTGTTGGCGATCGGGAACGTAGAGGTACAGCACCTTGCCGTCGCCGTCGACGAGCACCCGGCCCACGCCCTGCAGCGAGGCGACACTGAGAACGTCGTGAAGCATCGTGCCGGGGGCTGCCTGCAACGAGCAGCTCGTTACGACAAGGGCCACGACGAGGAGCGCCAGCCCGTGGCGGCGAACAGACGCCTGTCGAGTGGCGCTGTTGTCGTCCGCGCCAGGGCGATCCTGTGTGGTACTACGGGTCAGCGCCACGCTTCATCGGCGGCCCGCGCCCGAGGTCTCCTCGAGCGCAGTGGTGGTTGAGCCGTTCAACCGGCGGACCCTCTCCGGTACGCCCACCGGTGGCACCGGTCTCGATGCCGGAGCGCCGAAGTGTCGCAAGCGGGCGCTGTTCCAGACGACGAAGGCCGACGAGAGTCCCATGGCGGCACCCGCCACCAGCGGATCGAGCAGGCCGACGGCGGCGAGCGGGATGGCGGCAATGTTGTAGCCAAAGGCCCACGCATAGTTGCGCCGGATGGTTCGCACCGTCCTGCGGGCGAGGTCAATGGCGAGCGGAACAACGTCGAGGTCATCGCGAAGCAGGATGAGGTCGGCCGCTGCGATGGCGACGTCGGTCCCGGAGCCGACGGCGATGCCGAGGTCGGCATTGGCCAACGCCGGGCCGTCGTTGACACCGTCGCCGACCATGGCGACGCAATGTCCGGCCGCCTGGAGACGACGAATCAGCTCGACCTTCTCAGCTGGCAGCGCTCCGGAGATGACCTCGTCGGCGCCGATGAGGGCGCCTACGTTCTCCGCCGTGCTCCGGCTGTCGCCGGTCAAGAGCACGCATCGCAAACCGAGATTGTGCAAGGCAGAGACTGCCGGCGCCGCGGACGGCTTCACGGCATCGGACACGGCGAGCGCACCGATCACCGTGCCGTCACAGGCGACGAGCACGACTGTGTGGCCACGCCCCTCCCGGTCGGCACACCATCGTCGGAGCCGTGGTGCCACCGACTCCTCTGTGTCAACGCAAGCGCCGTACCGTGACACACCGGCTGCAAGCGCGAGGGACCGGCCGACAAGGATATGGCGGTTCGCGACCACGCCTCTTGCGCCGAGGCCGGGGAGCGCCTCGAACTCGACCACGGCTGGGAGGTCACCGAGCCGCGAGCGAGCCTCAGTCGCGATGGCCGCCGCAATCGGATGCTCGGAGGCCTGCTCCACTGCGCCGACGAGGCGGAGCATGCCATCAACATCCCCGCCGATGCAGACGACGTCGGCGACGGCCATGTGGCCTTCGGTGACTGTGCCGGTCTTGTCGAGTACGACGACGTCGATGCCACGTGAGGACTCGAGGGACTGGTTGCCCTTGAAGAAGATGCCTAGCTGCGCGCCGCGGCCCGAGGCGACGAGAAGAGCGGTCGGAGTTGCCAGACCGAGTGCGCACGGACAGGCGATGATGAGGACCGCCAAGCAGGCGCTGAAAGCACGCTCTGCCGTCGCGCCCGACGCCAGCCAGCCGGCCAGCGTCGCCACGGCGAGGATCATCACGGTCGGGACGAACACGGCCGAGATGCGGTCTGCGAGGCGCTGGACGGCGGCCTTTTCCGACTGCGCCTGCTCTACGAGTCGCAGCATGTGGGCGAGTTGGGTGTCCGCACCGACCCTCGTTGCTCGCACCACGAGTCGACCCGTCAAGGCGAGCGTCCCGCCGAGCACGGCGTCGCCCTCTTCCGCCTCAACGGGTACGGACTCGCCCGTCATGGCGCTCACATCGAGGCAGGAACGTCCGAACTCCACCTCGCCGTCAGAGGCGACTCGCTCGCCCGGACGAACGACGAAGCGATCACCGCGGCGGAGTTGGGTCACCGGGACGCGACGCTCGGTGCCGTCTGCGCGCACGACGGTCGCGTCGCGGGCCCCAATGGCAGCGAGCCGGCGGAGGGCGTCGCCCGTCCGCCGTTTCGACCAGGCCTCGAAAAGGCGACCCGCCAGCAGGAACGTCGTCACACCAGCACCGACGTCGAGATAGATGGCACCCCCGGACTGATGGAGGAGGACGTCGAGGACGCTCACTCTCGGCTCTCGCTCGTCACGGAAGAACATGGCATAGACCGACCACGTCGTTGCAGCCACGATCCCCATGGAGACAAGCGTGTCCATGGTGGCGACGCCGTGGCGGGCGTTGCGTATCGCTGCCTTGTGGAAGGGCCAGGCGGCGTAGGACACGACCGGAGCCGCCAGGGCGACGAGTAGCCACTGCCAGCCCGGGAAGCGCAGGTCGGCCTCGAGCGAGAAGATGACCGAGAGGTCGCAGAGAGGGAGAAAGAGCAAGGCGGCGACGAGGAGTCGCCTGGCGAGGGAGCGGACGCGGGCATCATCGGCGGCCCGTTGCCCATCGAATCCGTCGGCGCCCGAATCGAGCTCGGCGCCGTAGCCCGCCTTCTCGATCTCGGAGACGAGGGAGTCGACGGACACGAAGGGCTCGCACTGCACGTTGGCGCGCTCCGAGGCGAAGTTCACGCTGGCGGTGACTCCGTCCACGTCGTTGAGCAGCCGCTCGACGCGGGCGGCGCAGGCAGCACAGCTCATGCCACGGACCGACAGGTCGAGCTCGCGCAGCCGATCCGGCGCCACCGTCCGGGCGCTCCTCGTGCTCACAGCATCGTCACGAGCATGAAAGCCATTGCGGTGCACATAGCGATCTCGCAGCAAGAGGCCAGCCGCGGCGCCAGGAAGGGTCGGGCGGCCGCTGCCTTGTTGCCCTCGCCGACGAGTGCAAGCGCTCGCGGCGTGACGACGAGCCCGAGCCGATCGGCGCAGAGGACCACGTAGCCGAGCAGGAAGACCGTCAGGAAGGAAACGACCACCGGCGATCCGAGGGGGTGACCAGCCATCGCCGACATGATGTCGTGGCCGTGCCCGGAGGCTTCGGAGGTCGAGGCCGAAACGGCTGCCAACATGTAGATCATGGCGCCGCAGATGACGACGTGTGACAGTTCGTGGCCACGCGCCTGCCGGCGACGCCAAGCCCCCGTTTTCACGGCAGACACGGCGAACCATACGATGGCGAGCGCGAACACGAGCTCCCACAGCCGGTGCCCAGCGGGATCGAGTGACGGGACGAACATGCCGGCCATGGCCACGCCCATGAGGACGTGCACCGAGTCCACGTCGCGATGCGAGACGTAGCGGCCTACACGTGCGACCACGAGCCGCATCGCGCAGTACGCCGAGGTGGCGATCATCAGGCCAGCGAGGCTGTAGGCGAGCCAGTTCGGAGTCCCCATCGCTCAGCCTCCGACCGCCGCCAGCTTCGTCGGGTCGTCTACGACGCCCGTGACGACCCGATCCGGCGCAGCCGCTTCTTGCTCGAGCAGCCGTGGCCGAAGCGGCCAGAAGGCGGTGGCCAACAGGACGAGCAGGGGTCCCGAGTTCGGGTCCGTTGCCGACCCGGTGAAGAGCGCTCCAAAGTTCTCGCCGAACACCCAGATCACGGCTGCTACGGCGACGGCGAGCCCGAGCACGTACGGCAGGAGCCCTCGCGGAAAGAAGATGCCCACGGCGACGATGCCGAGCACGCAGGCGAAGGCGATGGCGCCCAGGAGGCCGTGCCCGGCCATCGCTTTCGCGGCGTCGCGATCGAGTGATGCAAGCCACCCGGGCTCGCCGGAGGCTTGGGCGGCGAGGGCGCTCTGTATGGCGTTGGGCGAGCGCTCGGCTGGTTGCAGGACGAAGTAGGCGAGGCTCATCCAGAGCACGAACCAGGTGGACCGGGCGACGACCGGGCCGAGTGGTCGAGCGGCCACGAAGGATGCCTCCCCACCCCCGTCCTTGACCGGCCACAGCAAGACGGCGAGGAGGGCGTAGAGGACGACGGCGCCCGGCGCTCCGCTCAATGGGCTGGCGCTCCCGGTGAGGACCCCACCGAGACCCTCTCCGAACCACCAGACTCCGAGCGACCAGACGACCGAGGCAACCAGGGCGGCCTTTACCGTGCGCCGAGAGGCGATTCCAAGGGCGATCACCAACTGCACGACGGCAAAGGTCGCATTGGATAACTCCGGGTGATTGCCGATCTCTTGAGCCGCGAGGGCGATGGGCCGGGCGACGATCCAAGGGTTGTTGGCCGCCATCGACCCGAGCATGTCTGATCCGAACGCCCGTGTGAACATGAAGGATTGGAATTGCAAAACGGCGTCGAGCAGCCAGATCGTGGCCAGCCCGAGTTGCAGCCATCGGCGGGCATCCGGTGCCTCCCAGAACGCGCTGGCAGTGACGGCAGACGTCGACGAGCCGTCAGTACCTCCGCTGACCAACGCTCCAGCCGATGCCTGCCCGTGCATCACCCCGAACCCCCGGTGAGAGCTCACCATGCGTTAGTCGTCTGGCGACGACATCTTGTTCCCGCGCAGCGTAGCGAGCCGCGAGGCAATCTTGGCGTTGGGTAGCAGGCTAGCTCGACGTGTCTCGAATGGGTGGGGGCGTCCTGATGACGCAAAGAACCCCCGCCTGGACAGCTTGGAGCGAGGCCGGGGGGGATTGATGAGGACGTCAGGCTAGCAGCGCCCACGCGGAGTGGCCGAGCGCGGCGGGCGAACAAAGGTCTGAGGTCGAGACTCTCCGGCGACCCTGGTGACAGGTCCTCGCCAAGTGCCTTGGCGAGGGCGGTGGGGACGAGTCGTGCGGACGAGGTGCTTGAGAATGCTCGGCGAGAGTCACGCCGACGAAGCTCGGGGATCCCTTGACACCTCGTCGACGGAAGGCGGCGGCATTGCGTCACCGAGGAGGGCCAGCAGATCGCTGCGGGCGCGGGCGACCCGCGAACGAATCGTGCCCGTCGGGCAGCCGCACACGACGGCAGCCTCGGCGTAGGAGAGACCGAGAACCTGCGTCACGACGAAGGCAGCTCGCCGGTCGGCGTCCAGCCGGGCAAGCAGGTCCGCAACCGTGACCGCCTGACTCGCGTCGGCCGCGGAGGCCTCCTCGGGTCGGCGCGTAGCGGTGAGAGCGTCCCGGCGGCGACGTCGCGTCCGGAGGCGCAGCTCGTCCCAGCAGGTGTTGCGGCTAATCGCTAGCAGCCAGGTTCGAGCCGAGGACTCGCCTCGAAAGCCGGGAAGCGACCGTAGCGCCCGCACGAAGGTCTCCTGTGTCAGGTCGTCCGCGCTGGCGTCGTCGACGAGGGAGGCACACAGGCGCCACACCTGCTCGTAGGCCCCCTCCACCAGCGCCTCGAGCGCTTGCGTGTCGCCGTCGCGAGCCGCCTTGGCGAGACGGGTGAGGGGGTCCACGGCCCCACGATAGGGCTGGAGCGGCACGCCGTCACGATCACGTCGCGCTGCAAGACAGAGGCACGAGGGAACCAGGGGTGCCGATCGTTCGACTATTGCGATATGAGAGATCGTCGGCCGGTCGGGTATTCCGGCGCGCAATCCATCGCGTCCTTCCCGCGGCAGGGGAGGTAGGACGCCATGGGGGGTATGGGCACCGGCCTCACTTCCAACGACCCGACGATCGTGAGCGCATTTCATCAAGAGCTGTTCCGCGGCTTCCTGGTCGTGCTCGTCATCGCCGCTCTCGTCGGCCTGTGCTGGAACGTGATGCGATCCGTCCTCCTCCGTCGGGCCGCTGCAGGTGGGGCAGTTGCCTCCGGAGCTCATGTCCGCCCGCGCGGGGAGCGAACCGGTGGCGCGACGACTACTCCGCATCTCCTTCGGGATCATCTGGATCTTTGACGGCCTCCTGCAGGCGCAGGCCTCCATGCCGCTCGGCATGGCCCCCCAGGTGATCCAACCGGCGGCGGCGACCTCTCCGAGCTGGGTGCAACACCTCGACAACGTCATGGCAACGGCCTGGAGCTACCACCCGATCACCGTGCCCGCCGGGGCTGTGTGGTTGCAGGTCGGCATCGGCATCTGGCTGCTCGCCGCCCCACGCGGTCGCTGGTCACGCCTCGGAGGAGTGGCCAGTGTGGTGTGGGGACTCATCGTCTGGGTCTTCGGCGAGGCGTTCGGCGGCATCTTCGCCCCCGGGCTCACCTGGCTGTTCGGCGCCCCCGGCGCCGTGCTGTTCTACTGCTTTGCCGGCGTGCTGGTCGCCCTCCCCGAACGTTTGTGGACCACTCCGCGGCTGGGGCGGGTCGTCCTCGGGGTTATGGGCGCCTTCTTCGTGGGAATGGCTGTCCTGCAGGCGTGGCCAGGGAGAGGGTTCTGGCAGGGAAGGGTGGGTCGCTCCTCATCTCCAGGGACGCTCACCTCCATGGTGCAGCAGATGGCGGGGACGCCCCAGCCCCGAGTGCTGTCCGCCTGGGTGACGGCCTTCGCGAGCTTCGACGCGGCACACGGCTTCGCCGTGAACCTCTTTGTCGTCGTCGCGCTTGCCGCCATCGGAGTGGGGTTTCTCTCAGGGCGTCCGGCCTTCGTCCGCCCCGCCGTCGGCGCCGGGATCGTTCTCTGCCTTGCTGACTGGGTGCTCATCGAGGACTTCGGCTTCCTCGGTGGCGTCGGCACCGACCCGAACAGCATGATCCCCATGGCGCTTGTCTTCATTGCCGGATACCTTGCCCTCACGAGGCTGCCCGCACCGGCAGACGAGGTCATCGTCCCTCTCGTGCGCGAGACGTCCGGCCACCCGAACTGGCTCGAGCGTCTGAAGGCCGACCCGACCTATGCGTTGCGTTCGGCGGCGGCCATCGGAGCCATCGGCGTCGTACTCGTCGGTGCCGCACCGATGGCGCTGGCCACGACCAACCGGAACGCCGATCCCATCATCGCCCAGGCGATCGACGGGACGCCGAACGCCGTGAACATCCCCGCACCGGCCTTTGACCTCGTCAACCAGGGCGGACGCCAGGTGACGTTGGCGAGCCTTCGAGGCAAGACGATCGCCCTCACGTTTCTCGACCCCGTCTGCACCTCGGACTGCCCGCTCATCGCGCAGGAGCTTCGCCTTGCCGACAGGCTTCTCGGCGGTGACGCCGGGCATGTCGAGCTGGTCGCCATCGACGCCAACCCCGCCGACACCGCACGTGCCTTTCTCGACGCCTTCGACAACCAGGAGGGACTCGAGCACGTGCCGAACTGGCTCTACCTGACTGGCACGCTGTCGGAGCTCACGCGTGTCTGGGGTACCTATGGGGTGCAGGTCGCCTACTCACCGGGCGGCGCCATGATCGCCCATACGGAGGTCACCTACGTCATCGACGCCCGCGGCCACACGCGCTTCGTCCTAGACACCGATCCAGGGCCAGCCTCCTCGGCCACGCAGTCATCTTTCGCCGTCACTCTCGCGAGCGCAATGAAGAGCGCCATGGGGGCGTCGTGAACGCTGCACGGGCGCGTTCGTCCGCCCGGCGCGGGCAACTCGCTGCTTGCCTACTGACCGTCGTCGTGGCGACGGCGGCCACCGGCTGCTCCGGCGCTTCGCCGTTGGCCGGTTCCTCCCCAGCGCGAGGTGCCAGTCTCGCAATCCCGCTGGCGACGTCGGTTGCAACGGCCGAGGGTACCTGGGCGGCGGTTCCCATGGGAGAGCCCAACCAGCCCCTGAATACGTTCTGGCAGCTCTTCTTCGAGCGACCCGGCGGGTCAACGTTCACAGACCAGGTGCAGGCGACGGCCGTGGCCACGAACGGCGGTCTCGTCCTCGCCTCGCCGGGAAGCGCTTCGGTCATCGTCGGTGTGCGTCCCAGCAACCGGTTGACCTTTTCGCCGCTCATCGCCACCTCGGACGCCGGGCACTCGTGGTCGAGGGGTGTGCTTCCGGAGGGTCTCACCGCACAACCTGACACGCTCGCCCGGAGCGCAAGAGGGCAGACCTTGGCCCTCGTCACGACAGGCGGCCGCGTAGACGTCGTCGAGAGCGACGGCAGCGTCCTCACGAGCTGGCACACCGTCGCCACCCAGGCGAGCCTGTCGTCCGTAGCACCAACCTGCTCCCTCGTCTCGGTGACGGCGGTGGCTTTCCTTGCCGGAATGCCGGTGGTCGCCGGTTCCTGTGCGTCGAGCAGCGTTGGCATCTTTCAGGACACAGCGACTGGCTGGCAGCGGTCCGGTCCAGCTATCGCTGGCGCCGTCGATGTGCTCGCCTTACAGGCCGACGGCGACGGCTTGTCGGCTCTGCTCGCCACGCGGCTCCACGATCAGGTATCGCTGTCGGGTGCCTGGGCGGCAGGCGCCGGACAGCCGTGGACGATGTCGGGTCCGTTGACGCTGCCCGATGCCTCTCACGTGCTCTCCCTTGGAGGGGGCGGCGGAGGTGGCGGTATGTTCGTCCTCGTGTCACAGCCATCTGGGTCGGACAGGCTAGAGGTGGTCGACCCCGGCAAGGGTTGGCGCGCCCTCGCCGATCCGCCCGCCGGCACGTCGACCGTCGTCATCGGGCAGTCCGGGGCCGTGCAGGCCCTCGCTGTCGACGCCTCCATGCTCACCGTCTGGCGGCTCGGGGCGGGGACCAGTCTCTGGTCGAAGACACAAGTGATGAACGTCCCCATCGAGTACGGGTCGTCGAGTTGATGAGGGTCGGCAGGTTCCGTCATCGAGTTCCGGCCGCCTCCTGTGCTGACGCCCGCGAGTCCATTTCTGCACGCTTCGACGACGAGGAAGGACTATTGCGGGAGTCGGTCGTTGCTGCCCATCTCACCAGTTGCCTCGCCTGCGAGGCCTTCGAGCAGGAGCTTTCACGCCTCGGCCGGCAGGCGCAGCTGCAATCGCCACGAGCAGCACCCAGCGGGTTCGCTCGACATCTTGCAGGGGTGAATGCTCGCCCGAACGCAGGCAGCCATCTGGATCGACTTGGAGGCGGCGTTTACGCACTGAGCTGGGTTCGAATCGCGGGGTGGGTGGGAGCGGTTGCGCCTGCGGCAGTCGCCATTCCCGCACTGGCACTCGGAGCTTACGCCCACGTTGACATCATCCCGTCGCACGTCCTTACGCCGTGCACGGCACATCTCATGGCACATCTCGGCCGTCGCTGAGGACCTGCGGCGCCGGCGGGCCCTTCGCGTCAAGGGAGTGCAGGGCGCGACCGGAATCTTCGAGATGACATGGGCCGACTACCGACGGGCGACCCTCGAGTACGGGGATGCCGTCACCGAAGGCGAGCCGCACGTCATCTGGCGACGGGTAGGCACGCACGCAGTCCTCGACCGACCCTGACAGCGGGTCCCCGGACGATCACGGTGTCTCCCCTACGACGAGCTGGGCGTGCACTCCCGTGCACTAAGGATCGGAAAGCAGAGGGCAGCGGATTCCGTCGCAATCGAAACCCGTCAGCGCACCTGCACCTGGCCGCGACCGATTGGGCAGGAAGGTCCGAACAGCTGCCAGAGCACCTGTACCGATGCGAGCGCCGCGCTGCCTGGTATTGCCATCTCCATTTGGTAGCGCACCCGGCCGTGGGCTGGGATGGCATGCACGCTGCGGCAGTTGAGTCGATACTCGAACTTGGTTGGGATCCCAGACCACTCCAAATAGACCGGGCAGGGCGATAACGCCACCGAGTGATTGCCCGGGTTGACCAACTCGACCTCGTAGATGAGCGTGTCACCGGCCTTGACACTGGCCGGGAGCTGGACATGTGGTACGAGGGCATCGAGAGGATCGGGCCGATAGACCGGTTGCGGCTTCGGCGTGAAGAAGGGCGTCGTCGACATGCCGCACTGGAAGGTCAGATGGAGCCCGCCAATCTGCTTGTTGCCGCCTCCCGGGATGGAGATGAGCAAGGTGTGGTACTGAGGAAGACCCTGGTTCCCGCCGCCCGGGTCGGCCTGGCAGGCCACAGGAACCTCGACGTTCACGGCCACCGTCGCACCGGGGGCGGTATTGGCTACTTCACCCAGCGGCCACATGGGTGCCGCAGAGGCCACGACAGCCGCTTGCCCCGGCGCCAGAGCCACGACCCGGGGCGTGCCTGTCAGAAGACAGGTGTTCCGGCCGACATTGCGAAACCCGACGACAACACCGTCGTCTTGGCTTACCGCAATGGGCCTGGCGCTGGCCAGGGAGAGTTGCGCGGCGGTACATGCCGGTGCTCCAGTTTTTGGCCGGGGTCTCGGGAGAGGCCTCGGAAGTAGCGAGGAGAGGAGAGCGGCAGAAGCTGGTTCGTCGACCCACGGTACGGCACGGCTACTGGCCGCTGTTGTCGTTGTGGGGGCTTTAACAGCAGCTCCGGTACAGGCGGTCAGGGCGACCGCGACGGCGAGAAGCGACACCTTGGCCTGGCGGGACACCGACGCGGTCACACTCCTTCTCGACGCCACACGCCGCCGATTTCTTGCGGTCCTCGCCATGGCTTGACGCGTCGTCGCCCATCAGCGCATGGGTGGGTGAGCGTTATCGCTGGCACGATGATGAGGGCCGGCGGGCTCGGACACCAAGGAAGTGCTGATCATGACGACAACCATTCAAGCTCCGATGTTCAGCCATCGATTGGCGGACGATGCCAGTTTGGTGCTGCGCACGGCGGCCATCGCCGACCCCTACCACGAACTTCTCGTCGCCAACCTCGAGCGGTTGGCACGGTGGGAGCCGTGGGCCGTGCAGCCGCCGACGCCTGAGGGAACTCGTAGCTTCCTCGAAGCCGCAGGTCGGAGCTGGCTCGAGGGCTCGGAGCTCCCTGTAGCCATCGCCGTCCCCGCTGACGGCCAATGGCGCCTTGTCGGCTCAGTGGGGCTGCGGATCAATCAGTACGCGCGCACGGGCGACATCGGGTATTGGATCGATGGCGCGTACGAGGGGCGCGGGCTGACGTACACGGCGGCCGCCGCGGTGCTCGACGAGGCGTTCGGTCGATTGCAGCTCGACAGGGTCGGCTTGCACACCGAGCTCGGCAACGACCGCAGCCGCGCCCTCGCCCGCAGGCTCGGCTTCGTCGAGGAGGGCGTGCTGAGGAAGGCGATCGCCTCCCCGGCCGAGCGACGAGACCAGGTCGCGTATGGCTTGCTCGCCGCCGAATGGGCGAGAGGGGCCGGACCGCCGACACGCTGAAGGGTACGTTCACCCGACCACTCCTCTGTGGCTGGGCATTGAGCGACGAGATCGCCGGGCCGTCGGGGGCGCCCCCTGCGGGCAACCGGGAGCTGCCGGCTGTGACCGGTTACTACGCTCGCAGCTGGGCGAGGAGGTCAACCAGATGCTCGGGCTCTCCGGTTCCCAGCCAGAGCTCCGTCTGCGCCGAGAGGCCCCGGTGCGCTTCGTCCGACAGTTCCAGCCGGCGCTTGCGGAGGGCGTCGACGTCGATGAACCCCTCGAGGAACCGCGGGCCGTTCAGCATCTCGCACAAGAGGCCGATCGCCTTGAGCAGCAGGTTGTCCTCCTCCGGGCGTGCTGTCGACGCCGTCTCGAGGAAGCAGTAGTCGGCGAGGAGGGTACGGTCGGACGGATCGAGACCTTCGAGCACCTCGAGATCGACGGTTTGCACCGAGGACATGCGTCACCGTACGGGTCGCCGGACACCGTTGCCCAGAGCAACATCGACTCATCGGTGGAGCCGTTCGGCCCTATTGGCGCCGGGCTGCCCTCTGTACCGTGACGCACGTCAGATCGACTCGGCCGGTGGCCGCAAGCCGTCTTCACCCTCCACTTCTCCTCGAAGGGGGCGGGGCCATCGGCTGACAGAGTTCGACGTGCGCCACGGGGCGTAGGGCGCCGCCGCGAAACGACCCCGGTGACGCCACGAGAGGTTCTCGAAGGCGGGCCGGGGTCGTTGTCGGCGTACCATTCCTGGTCGCAGGAGAGGAAGCCATGCGCAACCCGGCCGTCGAAGCATTGGACGTCTTGGTCGGTGAGTGGAGGCTCACGCTCACCAATGCGTGGTTTCTCGAGTCCCGCGACGACCGCCAGCAGGGGCGGGCGACGGCGCGCTGGCTCGGCGACGCGTTCGTCGAGCTCGAGGCGGAGTTCGATGCAGTGCCTGCCTGGTACTTCGTCTTCGGTCGAAGCGACCCGGGCGAGCAGCTGTTCGCGCTCTACCACGATCCCAGACCCACCTCGCGCCTGTTCCGTGTGAGCTTCGGCAACGGTGAGTGGGCCATGCTCCGGGAGGACCCCGACTTCCACCAGCGGTTCCTCGCCGCGGTCACGCCGGATCGCATCGAGGGACACTGGGACGCATCGCAGGACGGTGGCGTCAGCTGGCGTAAGGATTTCGATCTCATCTTCGAGCGGGACACGAGCGCCTGACGGCTTGGCAGGATGGAGCCATGAGCGAGGACGCCTGGGCCGGCCTGGCCGACGAGTTCGTGGACCGTGCTTACGAGTCGGTGAAGGGCCAGGTGCGCATCCATGTGCTGCACGAGCAGCTGAAGCGCCACCTCCCCGATCCGCCCGCCGCCGTGCTGGATGTCGGGGGCGGGGCCGGCCACGAGTCCTTCCCCTTGGCGCGAGCCGGCTACGACGTGACGCTCCTCGATCCGTCCGACGCCATGCTGGCAAAGGCGACGGAACGCCTCGCTCTGGAATCAGAGGTCGTGCGTGACCGCCTCCAGCTCGTGGCGGGAAGCGGGGAGGATGCCGTCGAGGCCACGGCGGGTCGCCGCTTCGACGTGGTGCTCTGTCACGGTGTCCTCATGTACGTCGAGGAGCCTGGCCCGCTCATCGAGGCGCTGTCCGAGTGCGCCGCTCCTGGCGGAATCGTGTCGGTCATGGCGCTCAACGCCGCCACCCTGGCGGTCCGCCCGGCGATGGAGCGGCGGTGGGACGAGGCCCTGGCCGCCTTCGACGCCCGAGGTGAGCGCGGCGTCCTCGGCCTCGACACCCGAGCCGACACCGTCACTGGGCTGACGGAACTGCTGCGGGCACATTCCGTCGAGTCGCTCGCCTGGTACGGCGTCTGGCTCTTCACGGACTGGATGGACCTCACGACGGCCGGCGCCGACGAGGTCCGGGCCATCGCTGCCGTCGAGCTGGAGGCGAGCCTGCGCGACCCGTATCGTCAGCTCAGCCGGGTGTTTCACCTCGTCGGCCGCCGAGGGCGATGAGTCGGAGCGGCTCGGCAAGGCGTTCCGCCAGTGCCCGGTCGGCAAGCCTGATCTCGGTCAGCAGCGCATCAGTAGCTGCGGCGAAGGCACGGCCGAGCTCGTCGATGTCGAGCGAGCGAACGAGGGCGTCGGCGAGCCGGTCGCGTTCCGGCGAGGGCAGGTCGTCGACCCCTCTTCCTTGTTCCGCGCGCAGGCCGTGACGCACGCACATGAGCGAGACGACGTGGTCCCGCACGCCGCTCACCATGTACTCCGCCTGCCAGGCACGGCCGCGGACGATGCTCGATCGAGCATGCAGGGCGTACAACCAGCCCATCCCGATGAGCTCGCGGACCGATGGCGGCTCCGTCGGGTGCTGTCGGGCCGCCTCACCGAAGACGAGACGAAACCCCGGTCCCGTTGCCCCGAACTCGGCCGCCGGCCAGAACGAGATGTCGACCTGCAAGGCGCTCGCCAAGAGGAAGACCCGGTAGAGCGTGTCGCCGCGACGGACGTCCAGGTGGTCGACGCAACCGAGCTCGTCGTACATCCGCCCGGTCCAGTCGCCCGCGACCCCTTCCGCGTCGGCGTCCTCGGCCAGGCGGAGGGCGAGGTCGATGTCGGACCAGGCATCCTCGCGGCCGAGTGCAGCCGAGCCGACAAGGGCGGCGGCCGTGATGCGCTCGTCGGAACGGGCGGCGGAAACGAGCAGGTCGCGAAGGTTCTCGCGCTCAGTCTCGCTGAACAGCGCCCTGGCTCCCGTCAGCGACAGCGGCCTGCGCCGCGTGCGCCGCTTCTGCCGCCTGCGCCGCCCGTTCTCCGCGGCGTTTGCTCGCTTTGCCGTAGGCGACGTTCCAGCCGGCGACGCCGGCGGCGACGACGATGGGCATGACGGTGGACGTCGTCTTCGCCACGCCGGCCGACGCCGTCTCGATGATGGCCACCTGGGCGCCCGCCTCGACGAGGAAGGCGCAACCCCACACGACCGTGCTCACGCGGAAGGCATGACGAAATCCCTCGTACTGCCAGAGGCTGGCGAACTCCTGGCCCTTCGGCGTGTCTCCACCCATGGCCTCGAGGGCGAAGCGGTAGATCAACGGGTATGTCGACCACAACGACCCGAGGCAGACCACACCGAAGACGAAGGTCGGCACGGAGCCGTCGAGCAGCACGAGGTGGGCGCTGCCGGTGACGAGACCGACGACCGTTCCGACCACGATCCCGAAGAGGACGAGGGCGCCGATGGCGTCGAGTTCGTGGTGTCGTGCGACATTGCGGGCGATGCCGATGGTCGGGAGCGCACCGCTCAGGATGAGGGCCGCCACCGTGGACAGTCCGGCTGCGCGTAGCCCGTAATAGGCGGCGAGTGGGCCGGCGATGTCGAAGACGACGATGGGCCAGGCGGTCGCCAGCTGGGTGCGAGGGGCCGGCGTGCTGCTGGCGGTGATCACCGTCGCAAGTCTTGCCGACCCGGCGTTCGAGCACGTGACACCTACGGGCCTCAGGCGTCTCGAGTTGCCATCCTCCAAGCGCCGATGGCGGACCAGCCGACGACCCAGCCGACGATGACGAGCACCATGGCCCACGTCGGCATCAGCGGGATGCTCAGTGCGGCGCGGCCGCCGAAGAGCCCCCTCCCCACGCCGACGTTCCCGCTTGCCCCTGACGCCAGTCCTGCGGGGCGAAGCTGGTCGAGGGCGAGCCCGACGAAGAGACGTTGGCCGTTGATGAAGTACGGGATGACGTGGCTGGCGAGGATGGGGGTGACGATGATCTCGAGGGCGATCATCACGATCGTCGACACGGTGCGCCCGCCCGTGAGGGCGCCGAAACCGAGTCCTGCCGTGAAGGCCACGCCGATGACGACCATCAGCCACAGCCCGATCTTCACCATCTCGTTGATCGGCGGGTTGAGCGACGTGGCCTCGGCGGAGGTGTAGAGCGCGGCGGCGGAGACCAGCTGTGACGAGCCCCCGTTGGGCGTGAGGGGCGCGGCGAAGGCCGACTCCGCCTGGCGGGGGTGCTCGTCGGCCCACCGCTGCAGTTGCGACTGGTCGAGGTGCGCCGGGATGGCGACGCCGTTCACGTTGACCGACGTCGGCTGCGCCGTGCCCGCGTAGCACGTCACGAGGCAGAGGATCGTGAAGGCAAGGGCGACGAAGGGCATGACGATGCCGAGGCCGGCCGGGATGCGGGCCAAGAAGAGGGCGACGCGAGACCGCCCCGTGATGACGAGTTGCCGGAAGACGCCATCGGTGAGGTCCGTCGTGCCGGCGGCGGCGCCGATCGTGGCGGCGATGATGAACCCGAATTCCGCCATGGGGTTGACGATGGAGGAAAAGATGCTCGGGCTGCCCGCCGGCCCGTACTTCGACGGGTCGATGGCGTGGAAGAGGAGGCGGAGCCCGAGGACGAGGACCGGCGGCACCAGGGTCAGGACGAAGAGGGCCACCATGAGGCCCCGGCGCCGCCGCAGCTCGAGGTGCTTGGTGGCGATGAGCTCCCAGGAGGGAACGACGGCGAAGACCCGCCGAAGCGTGGACGTCCGCGTCCAGGGTCGGACGAGAGGTGGCCGGACGGTGGCGGTGACGGTGCTCATGAGTGTCCTCCGAATCGGCTCGTGACCGTGAGGAACCAGTCCTCGAGGCTCGTCTTCACGGGTTGCAGGCTGTAGAGCGAGATGCCGTGCCCGACGAGCAGTCGAGCGACCTCGGCGATGCCCTCGTGGGCAGGTCCGGGCGGGAGCGTGACGGTGATGCCCGTTTCGGTGAGCGAGGCGCCGGCGGCGGCGCCCGATTGCTCGATGACCGAGAGCGCCGCGGCGGGATCCGAGCACTCCACGGACACGACGACGGCGCCCGCACCGTGCACGAGCTCGTCGATGGAGCCTTGCCGGATGACGTGGCCGTGGTCGACGATGGCGACGGCGTCGCAGGTCCGCTCGATCTCGTCCAGCAGGTGGGACGAGAGCATGACGGTCCGCCCCTCGTCGGCCAGGCCGTCGATCATGGCCCGCATCTCGTGCATCCCGGCGGGGTCGAGCCCGTTCATCGGCTCGTCAAGGATGAGGAGGTCCGGGTCGCCGAGGAGGCAGGCGGCGACACCGAGGCGCTGGCGCATGCCCATCGAGTAGGAGGCGACCTTCTCGTCGGCTCGCTCGGCGAGGCCGACCCGCCCGAGGGCGGGCGTGATGCGCCCTTTCGCTTCGCCACCGCGAGCGGCCGCAAGGAGGCGAAGGTTCTCCCGGCCCGTCAGGTGGCCGTGAAACCGCGGCTCGTCGACGATGGCCCCCACGTGCGCCAGCGCCTGGTGGCGCTCGGAGGGAACCGGGATGCCGAGCAGCGCCATGCTGCCCGTGTCGGCCTTCGTGAGCCCGAGCAGGGTGCGGATCAACGTCGTCTTCCCGGCGCCGTTCGGCCCGAGGTAGCCGAAGGCGCAGCCTCGCGGCACGAGGAGCTCGACGGCGTCGACGGCGACGTTGGGGCCGAAGTGCTTGCTGAGGTCGTGGGTTTCGACGGCCCATCCGGCGTTCTCGCCGGCGGCGAGGGAGACGGCGCGACGGTGTCGGGGCGGGGCGAGGGGGGCGGGGCCGTCGGGCGCGGGCCTGTCGAGCCGGGGGGTGTCGTCCGGGCTCGGAGCCGAACCGCCCGTCGCCTTCGGCCGGCCGGCACGCAGGCGGGCAATCCCGTAGCCGCCGCCACCGAGGATGGCGAGGAGGAGGATGATGGCCCCGGGGCCGATGTTGGCGGATGCGAGGGACATGCCCTCATCCTGAGCCGGCGGGAACGCGATGTCGTCGGGCCGAGGCATCGAATCGGCGTCATCCGCAGGTCGGAGGATCTCGTCCGTCCGGATGACGGCGACGGCGTGTCTCCTCAGGGGGCGATGACGAGACCCGATTCGTAGGCGATGACGACGAGCTGGGTGCGGTCGCGGGCGCCGAGCTTGCTGAGGATGCGGCTCACGTGCGTCTTGACGGTCGGGAGGCTCACGTGCAGGCTGGCGCCGATCTCGACGTTCGAGAGGCCTTGCGCCACGAGCGCCAGCACCTCGCCCTCTCGCTCGGTGAGCTGCTGGAGGTCGCTGCGGGCCTGCGCCGGCCGGCGATCGGCACGGCTGAAGTGGGCGATGAGCCGGCGGGTCACGCTCGGCGCGAGGAGCGCTTCGCCGGCGGCCACGACGCGGATGGCCGCCAACAGCTCGTCGAGGGGGCGGCTTTTCAGCGCGAAACCGCTGGCGCCGGCCCGCAGGGCCTCGAAGACGTACTCGTCGAGGTCGAACGTGGTCAGGATGAGCACCCGGGGCACAGCAGCCGCGCCGGCGGCGGTGATACGACGGGTCGCCTCGATACCGTCCATGTGGGGCATGCGGACGTCCATCACGACCACGTCGGGCATGAGCCTGGTCGCCAGTTCGACGGCTTGCCGCCCGTCGGCGGCCTCTCCGACGACGCGCAGGTCGTCCTCCGCCTCGATGAGCGAGACAAAGGCAGTCCGTAGCAAGGCTTCGTCCTCGACGACGAGCACCCTCGTCGTCATGAGCCGCCCTCGATGGGCAACGTCGCCACGACTTCGAAGCCACCTCCGGCGACGGGGCGGGTGGTGAGGGAGCCGCCGAAGGCGGTGACGCGCTCGCGCATCCCGAGGATGCCGTGGCCCGGCGGGTCGTGGCCGGCCACCCGCACGCCGGGAAGGCCCGTGTCGGTCACCGCGAGCCTCACGGTGCCGTCGGAGAGCTCGAGCTGGACGGCGGCCCGGGCGCCCGGGGCGTGCTTCACGACGTTGGTGAGCGCCTCCTGCACGACCCGGTAGAGCGTGAGCTCGAGGGCGGGGGAGAGCTGCCGATCGGCGCTCGCCAGGTGCAGCTCTACCGCCGTGCCCGAAGCCCGGATCGTCTCCACGAGCTCCTTCAGGTCGACGAGTCGCGGAAGGGGCGACAGCTCGGTGGCGGTGGCTCCCTCCTCCCGCAGCAGGCCGAGTACGACGCGCAGCTCCTCCTGGGCCGTCCGGCCGATCGTCTCGATCGTCTCGAGGGCGCTCGAGGCCTCCTCCGGCCGCTTCGCCATGAGCCGCCTGCCCACGCCGGCCTGCACGGTGATCACGGCCAAGGTGTGGGCGACGACGTCGTGAAGCTCCTGGGCGATGCGGACTCGCTGCTCACGGACCTCCCGGCGGGCACGCTCGGCTTCGGCCGCCTGCTCCCGTTCCGCCTGCTCGGCAAGGCCGGCCTGGTACTGCCGCCGAGTGGCGACGGCGTCGCCCACGAACCAGGCGGCCGCCAGGGGAAGGAAGCCCTCCACGGCGAGAACGGCGAGAGGGGCGTTGGGCCTGGTGAGGGCGGCATACAGGAGAGCGCCCCCCACGGCGGCTGCGGCCAGGACGGAGGCGGGGATCGAACGTCGTCTCGGGACCCGCGAGCCCAGGAGGTAGCCGGCGATGCCGAGGAGGACGGCGAGCGGCAGGAGGGCGTTGCCCGAGGCGATCACGACACAGGCGGCGGCGGCGGTGCCCGCCAGCACGGGGAGCGGCCAGCGGCGCAGCAGCAGGATGGGACCGCAGGCCGCGAGGACGAGTGCCAGTCGCAGGCCTCCCTCACGGGGGTAGGGCGCCAGCGCCAGCACGACGATGGCCAAGCCTGCGGTCACGGCCAGGGCGACGATGACCCGCAGTTGCCGCTCGGTGACGGCAACCGCCGGCCGCTCGGGCGATCCCCCGAGCGGGGGATGACTGGACACCGAGTCGACCATACCGAACGCCTCCCCCGAGCGCATCAGCCTCGAGAACGATGTGAGGGAGCGCCCGGCCGGGGGACTAGGCGGGGAGGTCGGCCTCGCGGGCGAAGGTCTGATAGCGGGCGTCCGGCAGCGCTGCCGAGCAGAACGCCCCGAGCACGGCACAGAGTGCGGCGGCGATGAAGGCGAACGGCACCGAGCGAGTCAGCAGCACGCCGGCCATGGTGGCGCCGATGGGGCTGCCGACGAAGTTGAGGTTCATCGAAACGGCGAAGGCGCGCCCGAACCAGCGCGGCTCCGTGGCACGTTGGCGCAGGGAGAACAGCGCCACGGTGAGGGCGCCGTTGGCGATGCCGATGACGGCGATGAGGGCGACGAACAGCACCCGCTCCCGGTCGAAGGCCAGGAGGCCGAAGGCGGCGGCCGTCGTCAGGCAGGCGACGCCGAGCACCCACTTCTCCCGGCTCGCGGTGCCGCGGGTCCCCGTGAAGAGGCCGGAGAGCACCCCGACGACGCCCATGACGGAGAACGACAGTCCCACCGTGGTCGAACCGCCATGCAGCTCGCGCAGCACGACGAAGGGGATCGCCACCGTGAGGGCGCCGTAGCAGGCGTTGAAGGCGGTCATCGTGCCGGCCAGCATGCGGAGCACACGGTTGCTCCAGACGTACTCGATGGCCGCCCAGGCATCCGCGAGCAGCGAGGTGGGCGCTTCCGTCGGCGTATCGACCACCTGGAAGCCGCTCAAGAGGACGACGGCAGCAAGGAGGACCACCGCCGGCAGGAAGAGGGCGTCGCCAGGCCCCACGATGGCGGCGGCGACGCCGGCCACGGCGGGGCCGACGATCGTGGCGACCAGGAACACCGACGTGTCGGCGGCACTGGAGCGATCCCAGAGCTCCTTCGGGACCATGAGCGGGTAGAGAGCCCTCCCGCCCACCCGGCTGAGCGGTGCCGTGAGCGACGAGGCGGAGACGAGAAGGAGCAGGAGGCCCGTCGGTAGAGCCCGAACGATCGAGAGCAGGGCAATGGTGGCAATGCAGGCGGAGCCGACGACGTAGTCGATTCTCATCAGCCGGATGCGGTGACCGCGGTCCAGGAGGGCTCCGGCGACGGGGCTGACCAGGATCCCGGGGACCTGGCTGCAGACGACGACGACGCCGGAGAGGGCGACGGAATGGCGCGTCTGCAACACGAAGAGCACGAGCAGCACCGAGGAGATCTGCGTGGCGATGCGCGCCGCCAAGGTGGAGCCGAGCAGCTGCGTCAATCCCGGCACCCTGAAGAGGGCGTGGTAGCTCTCGCTCTCAACTGCGTCCGCGGCCATCGTCTCCCTTGCTCCCGCCACACAGAAATCGCCCGCGCCTCCACTCCCCGAAGAGGAGGCGGCGTGCCGACGTGGAGCCATATTAAACGGCGGAGAGCCGCCACAAGGTCGATGGTCGGTTCCTACTTGGGCGCCATGGCGGGTTTCTCCAGTGGACAGGCGGCATTCGTGGCAGAATTTGGGGAGTCGTCGGCATGGGGTGCGTTTCATGGCACGAAACGAAGTCGGTTCGAGCTCCTCCCCTATGGAGCGCGCCGGGGCCGCGGCGCCTCAGCGTCGGGCCTGGGTGGCCATCGGCGCGCCGTCCTCGTAGCAAGGATGACCGCTGTCGGGCTCTTCGTCTGGCCCGGACCGTTCGCCGCGCACGACACCGGCGCGGACCGGCTCACGGCGACGGAGCGAGCGGGGCTCAGCCGGCTGCCCCGCTGGGAGCGAGGGTTCTGGGAACAGGACCTTCCTGCACAGCGGGTGTCGGCGCTGCCGAGGGTCGTGCCGGCCGGTGGCGTGGCCCTCGCCGAACCCGGCACGACGGCCGTATGGCTCTACCTGCAGCCGGCGGTACCGGGCCAGCGCGACCTGGCGGCGGCGGCCGCCGACGCTCGCGAGGAGGCACAAGTCGGTGGCGACATCATTGACACCGTCTTCGGTCGCGGGACGGTGGCGGCGGACCTCGTGCCGGCGGGTGAGGCGGCAGATCCGAGCTCCGTCTTGAACACACCCGTCTGGGTCGTGACGATCCGCCAGCCCAAAGCCGTTGCCGACCCCCTGTGCGGCCGCCCGACCGCCCCGTGCGGCCCTGCCGTCTACACGTCGTACGTCACGGCGGAGGACGCGGTCACCGGCCGGATGCTCGCCGGCTTCCTCGATTAGGTGTCCTCGCTCGGCGAGCTGTTGAGGGCTCGCGACGTCGCCCACGGCGCCACGGGCAGCGCTCCGATGGAGTCGGTCGGGGACTTGCGCGCCTGGCTCGGCGAGGTGGGCATGGCCTTTCAGAGCGGCCGGGGTGTGCTCCCGAGCGCGCCGGAGGCGATCGTCGCAGGGTCGATCGAGGGCAGCTGGTGGGGCCACCCGGAGGGCGGCCGTGTCTACCGCCTGCTGAGCGAGCTCGAGGAGGCGCCGGGGGGTTCGCTCGAACTGGTGCTCGCCGAGGGCAAGCGAACGCTCGTGGCGCCGGCGCTCGTCCCTGCCGTGAAAGCGCTTGCCGCCGACGAGGAGCGGCGCCGGCGGGTCGTGGGGCGCCTGCCGCCCGGCGCTCGTCGCCTTTGGGAGGCTGTCGGCTCCGGCGAGGTCGTCCGCTCGGACGACGGTCGGTTCGAGCCGGCGACGTGGCGGCGGGCGCGAGCCTGCCTCGAAGCCGGCCTGCTTGCCGGTTCCACGAGCGAGCACACGCCGGCGGGCCGCCATGTCGCCGTCGTGGAGGTGTTCGGCGAGGCTGGTACCGCAGCGGTTGCATCGCCGCTCAGGGAGGTCGTGCGTGCGGTCGTCGCCGCCTCGGTGGTCGTGGAGCGCCGTCAGCTCCTCAAGAGCTTTCGGTCGCTGGAGCCTGACGCCGCCCTGCTGGAAGCCGCCGTCGAAGGCTCGGGTGCCCGCAGCCTCCCGGAGGAAGGGCGCACCTGGTTGACGCTCGTGGGCGCGTGAGCGGGCGGTCCATCCGCGACACTGAACGGATGCGGCCGTTCGAGGCCCTTGTAGGTCGGGCTGCCGAGGAGGACGGGTACGACGTGGAACGAGCCATGCTCGGCTGCGTCGGGGCTGGGGCGGTGACGGCTCTCCTGACCCGATATGTCGAAGACCGACTCGGTCCGATCGCGCGGCCGCTGTTCTATCGGCGGGCCACGGGCATCGTCGCCGGCTTCGAGCTCGCGGACGGGCGCAGCCTCGTCCTCAAGGTGCACCGCTGGGAGGTGTCGATCGAGCGTCTGACCGCCGTGCAAACGGTGCAGCGTCACCTCCAGCTCAGCGGCCTTCCAGTGCCGACGCCAGTTCTCCCGCCCGAAGCGCTCGAAGCCGGGCTGGCTACCGTTTCGACTTCGTTGCGACGGCAAGGGGTGCCGAATGGATCGACGAGGTCGCTACCAGCGCGAGACGCCGGCTGCGGTTCGGGGAGCGGCAGCGCGTTGTAGCGCACATGGATTGGCGAGTGGGGAACTTGGGTTTTGAGGGCGATCGGTGCTCGGCGATCTACGACCTGGACTCCCTTGCGCTCTGCGATGAGAGGGTGGCAGTGGGCTCCGCCAGCGCTCAGTTCAGTGCGGACTGGGGTGCAGGTGGGCGACTACCCACCGTTCCGGAGATGCGGGCCTTCGTGGCCGAGTACGAGGAGGCGATGGGCAGGACATTCGACGCTGAGGAGCGGGTTGTCGTCGATGCCGCCAACCTGCTGCAATGCGCCTACGGTGCCCGCTGCCAGCACTCCGACGCGATACTTGTCGCCGCTTGGAAGCCCGATCCGTCCAGAGGTTGGATCGCCGTCCTGCGAGATCGGATGAAGGCGGGACCCCTCTGAACCCGCCCGCGCCAGCACCCGGCACGACGCAGGTCGCACCGGGCACGGCATGGGTGACCGAACAGCGGGCTACGGCCTCAGAACGAGACCTTTGCGGTGGCGGTGACGACCTGGAAGGCCGCTACGACCGGGGCGTTGTTGGCCTCGTTGCACGTGCCGTTCTTGAGGAGCGAGCCCTGGCCGGCGATGACGATCGTCGCCGTGAAGGTGCCCGTGATCCCCGTGTAGGCGCCCGTGCCGCCGACGATCGGGACGGAGCCGCTCGCCGTCCCCCAGTACGAGCAGCTCTTCGCGTTGAAGTTCCCGAAGGTGGGAGAGTTCAGCTCGGCGACGAGTTTGGAAGGGTTCACGTCGATGTTCCCCTTGCTCAGGTGGATCGTGGTGTTGTGGCTCGTGCCGTGGTCGGAGAAGGCGCCGGTGACGAGGGCCTTCGAGACCGGGGACGAGGAGGTGCTCGTGGTGCTCAGGTAGAGGTGGATGGTGCCACCCGGTGTCTTGGCCGGTGCCGTCCCGGCCCAGGCGCCGGAGGCGGCCCCGGCCACGACGGTCGTTGCCACGGCGACGGCCACGATGGCCATGCCGGCCCAGCGGGCTCGACGAGTTGCGCGGTGCAGAAGCATTGGTGAGTGTCCTCTCAGCTCGGTGCGTCCGTGCCCGGGGTGCACCCGGCTCCGGCACCGTACGAGAGGGGCGTCACACGAACGTCACACGCGACGGGTGGCTCTCGACCCGCTGGGCATCCCCGGGAGCAGGCCGAATATGTTGTAACATTCTGACCTTGTCGCCCGGCGTCGGAGCTGGCGGTGAGGAGGCCGGAGGGGGGTTTCGAGGAGGGTATGCAGGTACTGGGTCTCGACCTCGGGACGACCACGTTCAAGGCGATCGTCTACGGCGAGGGTGGGGAAGTGCGGGCGCAGGCTGCCGTCTCCCCGGTCGTCCGCACGGAGCGGCTGGCGGGTACGCCTATCGACTTCTGGCCGGCGGCCGACCTCTGGACGAGCATCTGCGCCGTGACCCGGGAGGTCGTCGGGCAGCTGGAGGACCGGCACATCGACGGGGTGTCGATCGGCGAGCTGGGACTCATCGGCCTTCCCGTCGACGACAACGGAGAGCCGCTCTACGACGTCGTGATGTGGATGAACCCGCCCGACCCGATGGCGGGCATCGCCTCGCCCATCGACGAGAAGGCGATGTTCGCCAGCACGGGCAACCGCCTCAACCCCATCTACCCACCGATCTGGATCTCGTGGTTGCGGGCGAAGGACCCGTCTTACCCGAGGGATCAGCGGAAGTGGCTGAACGTCGGGGACTACTTCGCCTTCCGCATGACGGGCGTGATGGCCGTCGACTACTCCATGGCCTCGCAGAACCTCGTCCTCGACCAGTGGACGCTCCGCTACCGGACCGATCTCCTGGAGGCCATGGGCCTCCCGCCCGACCTTCGCCGAACCGCGCAGCGCCGGTGAGCAGCTGGGGCCGTTGCTGCCGGCCGCCGCGTCGCAGATGGGCCTCGAGGCGGGGACGCCCGTCATCCTCGGGGGTGCCGACTTCGTGACGGGCAGCTACGCCTCCGGCCTCCTCGACGAGGGCGACTCGGCCATCATCACCGGTACGTGGGAGAACACGATCTTCTGCAGCGAGCAGCCGAAGACCGACTGGGCCGTCGCCGAGGTCGGTGCCATCTGCGACCCGCACATCGCACCGGGTCGCTGGTCGATCCGCATCGAGACGTTCTCGGGCGAGATCACCGAGTGGTGGCGGCGGGAGGCCTATGGACGGGGCGGGCGCCTCAGCTCGTGGAGCGAGATCATGGCGGAGGCGGCGACGGCGCCGCCCGGCAGCGGTGGTGTCGTCTTCCTGCCACATCTTGCCGGCCGCTACGGGCCGGTCATCGACGAGCGGGCCACGGGCGCCTTCGTGGGGATCACGAACCGCACGACCCGGGGCGACCTGTGCCGCGCCGTCTTCGAGGGGCTCTGCTACCAGAGCCGCCACGCCGTCGAGATTCTGGCGGAGGCGCTCCACCTGCGTGCCTCCAGGCTCGTGACGATGGGAGGGGCCACCCGCAACCCGTTGTGGATGCAGACGAGAGCCGACGTGCTCGGCTCGGAGGTCGACATCGTGGTCGAGCCGGACGTCTCCGCCCGCGGGTCCGCCATGACGGCGGCGGTCGGCATCGGGTTGTTCGCCGACTACTGGGAGGCCTCGAAGGCCTGGGCGCTCCCGCGGACGACGGTGACCCATTCGGAGGAGCGGGCCGAGCACTACGACGAGCTCTACCGCCGCGTCTACCGTCCCCTCTGCGAGGACATCACGCCCTACAGTCACGCTCTCCGCGACATCACGGCACGCTACGAGGAACGGTCGGCACCAGGTGCTGAAGGGAAAGGGGAGGAATGAGCACGGCAAACGGATACGGCATCACCCAGGTCGGCATGGTCGTCTCCGACCTCGACGCCACGATGCGCAAGTATCACGAGTGCCTCGGTTGGGGACCCTGGAAGCTCTTCGAGTACAAGCCGCCCTGGCTCACCCACCTGAAGTGGCGGGGCGAGCCGGCGGAGTTCACCTGGATCGGCGCCGAGGCGCACGCCGGCGACGCCTGGATCGAGCTCCTGCAGCCGTTCGGGGAGGGGCCGAACCCCTTGCGGGAGTGGCTGGAGGCGAACGGTGAGGGCGTCCACCACGTCGGCTACGAGGCGGCCTCCATCGAGGACGCCCAACGCCTGCACGCCTCCTTCGAGGAGCAGGGAATGACGGAGCTGGTCTCCGGGTACTGCGGCCCCATGCTCTTCTATTACATGGACGCCAAGCCCCTCATCATCGAGGTGTGGGCCGGCAGCGCCGACGACCTCGAGCCGGCCTCGACCTACCCGTGATGGCGCATGCGCTCACGGGCGCCGAGTGAGAGGAGCACGAAGGCGATGTCGACCGGTCGCGAGGTGGACGAGCCGACGGCCGATGCCGGCGTGAGTGACGGCTGGCCGACGGCGAGGTGGGCCGAGTCGGCGCTCCGGACCGACACCGGTGTGCCCCTCTACGTGCAGATCCGCAACCTCTTGAGGGAACAGATCCGCCTCGGCGAATGGAACCGCGACGAGCCCATGCCGACGGAGGACCAGCTCGTGACCGTGTTCGGCGTGAGCCGTACGACGGTCCGCCAGGCGATGACGGATCTCGAGCGGGAGGGCCTCGTCACGCGCAAGGCGGGCCGTGGCACCTTCGCCCGCCAGCCGGTCATGGTGCTGCGGATGCAGCAGATGCACAGCTTCTCGGCCGACCTCGAGCGCCGCGGGCTGCGGTCCTCCCGGCTGACGCTCGTGGTGGGACGGGTCAAGGCCGGCACGGAGATCGCCAACCTGCCGGAGGAGTTGGCCGGGCAGGATCTCGTCCATTTCCAACAGGTGCGCTACGCCGACGACCTCGCCGTCGTCGTGTTCGACCACTACTTCCCCTTCGAGATCTGCTCCTTCTTCCTCGAGACGCCCCTCGACAGCGCCGGCTTCACGGTCGAGGGCATGCTCGGTGCCCACGACATCGTGCTCACGCGGGCGAAGGGAGAGGTGCGGGCGGCCGTCGCCTCCGACGTCGAGGCGCGCTACCTCGAGGTGCCGAAGAAGAGCCCCCTCGTCGAGATCGCCATCATCAGCTTCGACGAGCGCGAGCGCGCCATCGAGTACGCCCGGGCCGCCGTCCGCACGGACCGCTACCCGCTCGCCCTCTACAGCGACTGGAGCGGCGAGCTGCTCGGCTAGGAGCGGGCCGGAGGGGTCAGTCGAACCAGATCTCGGAGACGATGCAGGTGTTGGGGGTCAGGCCGTCCTTGGCCGGGTAGAGGCCTCGCACGTTGGGGCGCGCGGCGCTGATGACAGGCGGGATGACGGGGATGAGGTAGCCGTTGTCCTGGTACTGGATGCGCACAGCTCGTGGCCGATCTCCGTCCGCATGTTGTCGTCGAGGGTCGACATGCCCTGCTTGAAGAGCGAGTTGAAGTGGGCGTTGTCGTAATGCGTCTCGTTGAAGGGGCCGCCCGGGATCATGAAGAGGGCGAGCCCGGGGAAGAGGTAGTCGTAGTACGTGTAGTCCTGTGCGAAGGGCCACTTCAGGTAGTTCGGCCCGTACACGTTCGTCGGTGTCGTGAGGTCGAGGCTGACGTGGATGCCGGCGGCCGAGACCTGTTGGGTGAGGACCGTGGCGGCCTCCACGGTGCCCTGCGTGATGGGACCGGTGACGAGCTGCACCTTCAAGCTCTCGTGGCCGGCCGCCTTGAGGAGGGCCTTGGCCATGTCGATGTCCTGTGTGCGCTGCGGGATGCTCGAGTCGTACTCGGGTGCGCCGAAGCCGAGCATGTCGTTGGCGATCGATCCGTAGCCCCCGAAGACGACATCGAGGAACTGCTGCCGGTCGAGGGCGTACTTGAAGGCCTGCCGCACCCGCACGTCGGAGAAGGGCGGCTGGTCGACCCGCATGGTGAACATGACGCACTCGTAGGACTTGCCGGCGAGGATCTGCATGTTGGCGTTGCGCAGCGTCTGGAGGACGTCGAAGGACAGGGGGGCGATGATGTCGGCGTTGTTGGCGATGAGGGCGTTCGCCTGGCTGGACTCGTCGGTGTAGTCGTAGATGATGAGCTCGTCGGCATACGGGAGGCCGCTCTGCCAGTAGTTGTCGTTGCGGAGGAAGACGCTCTGCTGCCCCGGGTTGAAGCTCTGGAACTTGAAGGGGCCGGTGCCGATGGGGGACTTGTCGTTGTAGCCGACGGGAATGATGTCCGAGGCACCGGAGAGGGACAATGCCTGCGTGAAGACGGAGAAGGGCGTGGCGCACGGGAACTCCGTCGTGTACTTGTCGACCTTCTTGATGCCCGAGGCAACGAGGGGCGAGAAGATGGGCGCCTGCCAACCGGGCGCCTTCGTGTCCAGGATCTGCTGGAAGGTGTAGACGACGTCGTCGGCGGTGAGCTCTTTGCCGTTGTGGAACTCGACACCCGACGGCACGCGGACGGTCCAGCTCGTCGCCGTGCTGTTCGGCGTGATCTCCGCCGCCAGCACCGGGACGGGGTTGGAATTCTTGTCGAGCTTGAAGAGGGGGTCGTAGAGGTTGCCGATGCGGGAGAAGTCGAGCGTCTGCACGGGCCGCAGCGGGTTGACGGTGTCGGCGCTCGTGCCGCCCGTGAGGGCGACGCGCAGAGTGCCGCCTCGCTTCGGCTTCGTCGTCGAGGCGGTCGTCGTCGACGTCGTCCCGCTGCTGCCGGTGCTCCCGCAGGCGGCCAGGAGGCCGCCGGCCGTCAAGGCGGCCCCGGTCTTCAGAACGTCACGGCGCGAAACAGGCTGCATTCCTCGTCCCCCCTTGCTAGGACCCGTCCACCCCGGGGCGGCACCTAACATTGCAACATAGGTACATTATGATCGACAACGTCGCCGCGTGCGAGGCACCGGCGCTTAGGCTTGTGACGTGCAGGCGAGCCAGCCGGTGCCGGCGGGTCAGGTGATGCGAGTCATGAGCCGGAGCATCCTCGTCGTCTGCTGCCTCCTCCTCGTCCTCACGGTCGGATCGCGGGCGTTCCCCTGGTCCCTCTCGTCGTCCGCCCCGGCGGTGCCTGCCCCGACGGCCCCGTCGACGACCGTGCCGGCCGCCTATTCAGGCATGCCTCAGAGGCCCTCCGGCATCGTGGTGCAGGGGCCGGCCGTCGTCACGACGAAGTGCCACGAACGCGGCCTCCGGCTCGTCTGCCACACCTACCTGGCGCCGAGCAGCGGCGTCGCCCTCGACCACACGGCGGCGGACGGAGCGCCTCCCTCCACGTCGAGGCGCTGAAGGGCAGGCTGGGGCCCGTGGCAAGCACCGGGAGGGCGACTCCGCGCCAGAACGTCGCCGCCGAGTGCGGGCGCCGAGGTCTGCATGACGTCGTCTCGGGTTGCATCGCCCTCCTCGAGGGCGGGGGAGCGGACGACGAGCTCGTGCTGGCGATCGCGGGGCCGCCGGCCGAGTACGTGCTGAGTGGCCACGAAGGCGGCCGGGAGGGCCATTGGCCGCGTGTCTGGGCGCTGCGGGCGTTCCTCTACGCCTGGGAGGAGTCGGCCGCCCCGGCGGTCGCCCAGGCCACGATGGACGACTCCTGGCGGGTGCGGGAGATGGCGGCCAAGGTCGTAGCCCACCATCGGGTCGAGGTGGCCTTCGACGCCGTCGTCGTCCTGCGGGACGATCCCGTGAAACGGGTCTCGGAGGCGGCCTCACGGGCCGTCGCCCGCCTCACCGCCGCCGGCGCCTGAGCACCCGAGGCGCCTCCCTCGCGGCACCGAGCCGCTCCAGAACCCTCCTGACCCTTGACTTTCCGGGTGATCTAACCGTTAGGGTATAGCTGTTAGATAGGAGGTCAGCGTGCAACAAGAAGTCCTACTCGGGATGCTTGCGAAGGAGCCTTCCTACGGCTACCAGCTGCGCGCCCGCCTCAACCAGGCGCTCGGGCCGCTCGGCGAGGCGATGAACGGCGGACAAATCTACGTCGCCCTCGGCCGGCTCGAGAAGGCGGGCCTCGTGACCTCCGAGACGCCTGCAACGGGGGTGGGAGCGGGCGAGAAGGCGGACCGCAAGGTCTACGTCCTTACGACCGCCGGCCAGGAGCGCCTCGCCGAGTGGCTCCACGAGGTGAGCTGGCCGAAGCCGGACCTGGCGGAGTTCCACCTGAAGCTCATCGCAGCGGCCGCCGCAGGCCTCGCCGACCCGATCGCCATCGTGGACGCCCAGCGGCGGGAGCTGCTACGCCGTCTCCGCGACGCCCAGCGGGCCGCCATGGTCGAGCCTGACGGCTCGCCCGCCGGCCTCCTCCTCGAGGGCATCGTCCTCCGCCTGCAGGCGGATCTGCGCTGGCTCGAAGCCTGCGAGCGCGACTGGACCGCCCCCCGCCGCCGACCCGACCACGCCTGACCCACGCCAGACCCGACCCGCGCCAGACCGGAGGAGCTCCCATGACCAACTCGACACTCACCACCCGCGCTCTGCTCAAGACCTACGGCAGGAACGAGAGCCTCGTGCGTGCCGTCGACGACGTCGATTTGGACGTGGCCGACGGCGAGACCGTTGCCATCATGGGGCCGAGCGGTTGCGGCAAGTCCACTCTCCTCCACCTGCTCGGGGGCCTCGACCGGCCCTCCGCCGGCGAGGTCTCCCTGAAGGGCCGGCGCATCGACGCCATGGGCGAGCGGGCGTTGGCGAGGATGAGGAGGAGCGAGGTGGGCTTCGTCTTCCAGGCGTTCCACCTCATGGAGGAGCTCACGGCGCAGGAGAACATCGAGATGCCGGCCCTCCTCGGCGGCCGTACCCCCCGAGAGGCGCGGCGGCGCTCCGGCGAGCTGCTGGAGCGTGTCGGCCTGGCCGACCGCGCCAAGCACCTGCCTTCGGCCCTCTCCGGCGGCCAGCGGCAGCGGGTGGCGATCGCCCGTGCGCTCGCCAACGACCCGGCCGTCCTCCTGGCGGACGAGCCCACGGGCAACCTCGACAGCCTCGCCACGCTGGAGGTGCTGCGCCTCCTCGACGACCTCCACTTCGCCCGCATGACGATCGTCATCGTCACCCACGACGAGCGCATCGCCGCCACGGCGGACCGCCTCATCTCGATGCGTGACGGTTCGTTCGTGGACGAGACGCCGCTCGTCGGCGGCACCTCCCGCAAGCTCGGTGCCCTCGTGGGATGGGACGCCTGAGCCATGGGACGCCTCCTGCTCGTCGGGCGCCTCGCCGCCCGCAACATCCGCCGGCGGCCGGTCGAGGCCCTGCTCACCGTCGTTGCCGTCGCTGCCGCCACGACCACCCTCACCCTCGGGCTGTCGCTGTACGGCGTCACGAACCACCCCTACGAGACGACGCGGGCACTCACGCGGGGACCCGACATCGTCGTTCAGCCTGGCTTCGCCGGCTCGTCGGACGGCCTGCGCGAGGTCGGCAAGCTGGCGACGGCACCGGGTGTCGTCGCCCACGGCGGGCCGTACCCGGTGAGCTTCCCGACCATGAGGGTGAGGGGCCTCACGGTGCTGGCGATCGCCGAGGGCCGCTCGACGGCGCCCGCCGCCATCGACCAGCCGTACGTGACGGACGGGACCTGGGTTCGCAGTGGGGGAGTCGTCGTGGAGCGGAGCTTCGCCGAGGAGCTCGACCTCACCATCGGCGAGCCGCTCACCCTCGGGGGCCACCCCTTCACGGTGGCGGGTTTCGCCGTCACGGCTGCCGAGCCCGTCTATCCGCAAACGATGTCCGCCGTGAACACCGACAACGGCGGCAGCAGCCAGGACACCGGCATGGTCTGGGTCACCGAGCCCGCTGCCCGCAGCCTCGCCACAGCCGCATCGCCCCTTAGCTACATGCTCGACCTCAAGCTCGCCAACCCGGCGAGCGTCGACGCCTTCGAGAGCCGGTACGCCAACGACCAGCAGGTCTCTCTCGAGTCGTGGCTCGACGTCAGCCGTCTGGACGGCCAGCTGTTCTCGCCGATCCAGCGAGCGCTCCTCATCATCAGCTGGCTCTTCGGCCTTCTCGCCATCGCCAGCCTCGCTGTCGTCGTGGGCGGGCGGGTGATCGAGCAGTCCCGCCGGGTGGGGCTCCTGAAGGCGGTCGGAGGAACGCCGGGACTCGTCGCCGTCGTGCTCCTCGTCGAGTACCTCCTCCTCGCCGTCGCCGCCGCCGCCGTCGGGCTCGGGCTCGGCTGGCTGGCGGCGCCCCTCCTCAGCAAGCCCGGCGCCGGCCTCCTCGGCAGCGCCGGCGCCCCTCCCTCGGCCTTGCCACCGTCGGATGGGTCGTCGTGGTGGCGCTCGTCGTCGCGGTGGCGGCCGCGCTGGTGCCGTCGATCCGCGCGGCCCGCACGAGCACGACGGCAGCGCTCAACGACGCCGCCCACGCCCCGAAGCGCCGGCGGCTCCTCGTCTCGGTCGCCGCCCGCCTCCCCGTCCCGCTGCTGCTCGGCCTTCGCCTTGCCGCCCGGCGGCCCCGCCGCATGCTCCTGAGCGCCTTCAGCCTCGCCGTCACCGTCACGACGCTCGTGGCCGTGCTCACGGTGCACGCCCACCAAGCGACCGTGCCGAAGGGAACACCTTTCGGCCCATTCTCCTCCCTGCCCAACCCACACACCGGGCGGGTCGACGAGGTGCTGGGATTCATAACGGTCGTGCTGGCCGTGCTCGCCTGTGTGAACGCCGTCGTCATCACCTGGACGACGTACGTCGACTCGAGGCGGCCCCTGGCGGTCGCCCGCGCCCTCGGCGCCACGCCCCGTCAGGTCGGTGCCGGCCTCTCGGCCGCCCTGCTCCTGCCGGCGGCGCCCGGCGCCCTTGCGGGCCTGCCGCTCGGGATCCTGCTCGTCGTCGGTCTCAGCTACGGCTCCACGACGACGGTGCCGCCCGTCGCTTGGCTCGTAGCCGCCTTCTTCGGGACGCTCGTCGTGCTGGCGGCGCTGTCGGCCGTGCCGGCCCGCATCGGCGCCTCCCACAGCGTCGTCGAGACGCTGCAGTCGGAGCTCGCCTGAGCTCAGTCCGCCACGCTTGCGAAGTAGGCCGCCGAGACGCTCGTCGGCACGCACATCGACCAGGCGTCGAGGACGAGCTCGCGCATCTCTCCCGGCTCGAGCGCCTCCAGCCAGGCCTCGATCCACTGGTAGCGGAGGTCGGCGGGACCCGGCATGAAGAATTTCTCGGGGTAAGTGCTCACGAAGGCCTCCCGCTCCTCTTTCGGAAAGCCGAAACCCATCTCCGTCTCATCGCGCGAGAACGCCACGTACACGATCCGCCCCACGCGGAACTTGACCCGCCCGCGCACGACGACCTCGTAGGAGCGGGGGAGATCGGCGGCGACCGCCCTCACATCGTCGATCGTGACCACGGGTGGCTCAGCCGGCGGGGGCCGCAGCCTCCGGTGGCGGTGCGGCGATGGTGGGCTTGCGGGCGGCGACCGCCCGCCCGGTGTCGATGAGCCGTTGCAAGCTGGCGGCAACCTCGTCGGTCGCCTTCACGAGGGTGCCGGCCGGACGCTTGAACACCCAGAGATCCTCCCCCTCGGGCTGCGACCGCACGACGACGAGCTCCCAGCCGTGCTCGCCGAGCGCCGTCAGGTGGGTGCCGAGCCGTTCCGCCAGGGAGGCTCCCGTCCCCTCGACCATCTCGCTCTCGGGCACGATCTTGTACTCGCATCTCGACGCCATGCGCCTGCCTCCCACGACTCGGCGACCGGAGGGCGCCGCTGGGACGCTAGCGCTGCGGCCCGGGGGGACGCCGTCGGGCGGGTGACCCACCGGCGGGCAGTGGCTAGGGTGCGCTCGTGCCGGAGGATCGAAGCGCTGCGGAGGGCCGCGACGAGCGGGCGAACGAGTCCGAGCACCGACGCTGGAACGACGAGCGGTGGACGTCGTCATGGCCGCAGCGGGAGGTGCTCACCAGCACCGTGACACCGGCGCTCATGGCGGCGGCCGCTCTCGTGGCGGGCGAGCGCGTGCTCGACGTCGGGACGGGCGGGGGCGGCACGGCGATCGGTGCCGCCCGGCGCGTCGCCCCTGACGGCGAGGTGCTCGGCGTCGACATCTCCGAGGCGCTGCTGGCGCTGGCGGCCGAGCGTGCCGGCGCCGCTGGTGCCGGCAATGTCGCCTTCGTGCTGGCCGACGCGCAGGAGGATCGGCTGCCGGCGTCGGGCTTCGACGTGGCGATGAGCCAGTTCGGCGTCATGTTCTTCGACCGTCCGGTCGTCGCCTTCGCCAACGTGCGGTCGCACCTGCGCCCCGGCGGGCGGCTCGCCTTCGCCTGCTGGCAGGCGGTGGAGCGCAATCCGTGGCACACCGCCCACCCGCTTCGTCCCTTCCTGCCCCCGCCGCCGGTGCCGGAGCCGGGGCGGTCCGTGCCGGGCGCCTTCAGCCTCGGGGACCCCGCCGAGGTGGAGGCGATCCTGCAGGGGGCAGGCTTCGTGGGCGTCCGGCGGACGGACACCGAGGTGGCGGTGCGGGCTCCGGCGGGAGCGGTCTACGACCCGGGCCAGCTCGAGTTCTACGGCGTGCCGTCGGCACAACGGGCGGCTGCGGGAGCCGCCATGGTGGAGCACGTGAGGCGTTTCGAGGTGGCCGGGGGAAAGTACGAGTTCCCGCTCGCCTACTCGATCTGGACGGCGTCCAACCCCTGAAACGAGCCGCCGCCCTTGCTCGACGGGGCGGCGAGCCCGTTACGGTCGGGAGCCATGCCCGGCGAGGTGGTGACGACGGGGCGCCTCGAGCTGCGCCCGCTCCCAGCCGACGTGGCGGCTTGCCTGCCCGGCGACCGGGCGGGTGCGGAGGAACACCTAGGCCTCTCCCTGCCGGCCAGTTGGCCGCAGCCGGATCTGCTCGACGTCCTGCCCCTGCAGGCGTCGGCCTCGGCGGAGGACGAGTGCTACGGGGTGTGGCTGATGGTCGACGCCGAATCGCATGAGGTGGTGGGCGACATCGGCTTCATGGGACCGCCCGGGGAGGAGGGCACCGTCGAGATCGGCTACAGCGTTGTCCCGGAGCGCAGGCGCCTCGGGTATGCCTCCGGGGCGGTTGCGGCCTTGGTGACGTGGGCGTTCCGTCGGGGCGTGAGGGCGGTCGTGGCCGGCTGTGATCCCGGCAACGAGGCCTCCATCCGGGTGCTCGAGGGCGGCGGCTTCCACCGGACGGCCGCCGTCGACGGTGAGCTGCGCTGGCGGCTCGACAACCCGGCGACGGCCTGAGCCGTGGCCGCCCGCCGCTGGGAGTCCGAGCTCGTGGCGGGCGCCTCGCCGCCGGACGCTGTTCGCTCCGCCCTCCAGGCGGTGGGCGCGTGGCGTGCGCAGGGCAGCCGCTCCGGCGGTGGCGTCCTCGTCGTGGCCCTGGACGGTCACGGCGCTTCGGGGAAGTCCACGCTTGCCGAGCACCTACAGCGCCTGAGCGGGGCGGCCGTCGTGCACACGGACGACTTCTTCCGCCCCGGCGGGCCGATGGTCGGCGGCGATCTCACGGCCTACTACGACCTCGCCCGTCTGCGGACCGAGGCGCTGGAGCCGCTGCGAGCGGGGCGTGACGCCTCCTTCCGGCCCTACGACTGGTCTCGGGGTGCCCTGGCGTCGCCCAGTGAGCTCGTAGCCGTGGGGGCCTGCGAGGTCGTCCTCCTCGACGGCGTCTGCTCGGCCGCCCCGGCCATCGGCGACCTCGTCGACCGGGCCGTCTTCGTCGACACGCCGGAGCCGGAGCGCCTCCGGCGCCTGCGCGAGAGCGTCGACCCCGCCGAGTGGGACGAGGACTGGCTGGCGGCCGAGGTGGCGTACTTCGCCCGTCTGCGGCCGCCGGGTTCGTTCGACCTCGTGGTCTCGGGGTCGGGGGAGGTCGTGGGTCCGGAGGGGGAGGTCGTGGGTCCGGAGGAGTAGGCGTCAGGCGACGGTGCGGGCGGTGGCGTCGCCGGCGAGGGCGAACGCCTGCCACATGGTGGCGTAACGACCGCCCATCTCGAGGAGCTCGTCGTGCGTCCCCGACTCCGCCACCTGTCCGGCGTCGAGCAGCACGATGCGGTCCGCCGCCCTCGCCGTCTGGAGACGGTGGGCGATCACGACGGTCGTGCGCCCATCGGCCACCTGCCGCATGGCGGCGGCGACGCGGGCTTCGGTAGCGAGGTCGAGGTTGGAGGTCGCCTCGTCGAGGAGGAGCACGGCGGGGTCGACGAGCTCGGCGCGGGCGAGGGCGATGAGCTGGCGCTGGCCGGACGAAAGGGAGCGCCCCCGCTCCGTCAGCTCGTGCAGGTAGCCGCCGGGGAGGGCGGCGATGAGGTCGTGGGCCCCCACGGCCCGTGCGGCCGCCTCCACCTCGGCGTCGCTGGCGTCCTCCCGCCCGTAGGCGATGTTGTCGCGCACGCTGCCCGAGAAGAGAAACGCCTCCTGCGGCACGTACCCGAGCTGCCGGCGGTAGGCGTGCAGGTCGAGGGAGCGCACGTCGTGGCCGTCGACGCGGACACCGCCGGCGTCGGGATCGTAGAAACGGGCCAACAGCTTCATCACCGTCGACTTCCCCGCTCCCGTCTCGCCCACGAGGGCGACGGTCTCGCCGGGGGCGATGTGCAGCGACACGCCGGCCACCGCCTCGGGCGGCACGACCCGGCGGGCGTCGGGGCTTTCCAGCTCCTTGGCGTCGGCCGGACCGCGGCGCTCCGTCGGGTCGCCCGTGCCGGAGGGGCCGGAGGGGCCGCCCGTGCCGGACGGATAGCGGAAGCGGACGGCGTCGAGCTCGATGGCGCCGGCGAGGCGTCCCGGGTCGAGGGCTCCGGGCTGCTCGGGTGTGAGCGTGTCGAGCTGCATGAGATCGGCGATGCGCCCGACCGACACCCGCGTCTGCTGCCAGGAGTCGAAGACCTGCGAGAGCTGCTGGATGGGCGAGAAGAAGAGGTCGATGTAGAGGATGAAGGCGATGAGGGCGCCGGAGGCGAGGTGGCCCGTGGCGATGAGCCCGGCACCGACGCCGAGGACGATGGCGTCGGCGACGTTGGAGAGGAACTGCACGAAGGGGAAGTAGACGGCGACGAGCCGTTGCGCCGCCACGCGGGCGTCGACGTAGTCGGCGCCGAGGCCGTGGAAGCGCCGTGCCGCTTCGGATTCGTGCACGAAGGCCTGCGCTTCCCGCACGCCGGAGAGGCTCTCCTGGAAGTCGGCGTTCACGATGGCGATGCGCTCGCGGGCGACGTCGTAGAGGCGGGCGGCCCGCCGGCGGAAGACGACGGTGGCGCACGCCAGGGGGACCACGACCGACAGCGTGCAGAGGCCGAGCTCGGGGTTGATGACGACGAGGGCGGCGCCCACGCCGACGAAGGTCACCATGGCGACGAGGGCGGAGAGGACGCCGTTCTCGATGAGCGACTCGAACTGGTCGACGTCGGTCGTCATGCGGGTCATGATGCGGCCGGCCATCTCGCGCTCGTAGTAGTCGAGGGAGAGGCGCTGCAGCTGCGCCCACACCCGGATGCGGAGCGACAGCATGATGCGCTGGGCGACCCGCCCGGTGACGAAGGTCTCGCCGATCTCCACGACGAGATCGAGGAGCGTGATGGCGAGGTAGACGGCGGAGGCGAGGAAGAGCGCCCGCTCCGAGCCGACGGCGACGCCGCTGTCGATGCCCGTCTTCACGAGGATCGGCCCGGCGAGGGAGGCGACGCCGTCGAGGACGACGAGGAGGAGGCCGATGAACAGGGGGCGGCGGAACTCGTTGAGGAGCCGGCGCAGGTTGAAGCGGCGGTCGTGGCGTGCCTCTGCCTCGATGTCGACCGTGGCTTGGTCCCGGATGGGGCGCAACTGGGCGACGCGGGCGAGCAGCTCCGGGGTGGGGGCGAGGCCACGGCGCCAGTTGCCGCCCCCGCCGCGGCCGAGGCCTGCGCCGATGGTGGGGGCGCCGAAGGCAGGTGCGCCGGCGGGCGCGCCCGCGGCGGCGGCCCCGCGGGCTGCCCCCCCAGCGCCGGTGGCGCGCACCCAGGCCGACGCCGTCGTGGCGCTCGGGCGGCTGAGGCCGCCGAGGGCGGCGAGACCGGCCGCCCCGTCGATGCGGTCGCCCTCCGTCCCGCCGAGGGGCGTGCCCTCCTCGTCGAGGCCGGCGAGCAGTCCCCGGTAGGTGGCGCTGCGGCCGGCGAGCTCCTCGTGGGTGCCCTCCTCCACGACGCGGCCGTGTTCAAGGACGACGATGCGGTCCGCCAGATGGAGCGTGGAGCGGCGATGGGCGACGAGGAGCGTCGTGCGACCGGCCATGACGGAGCGGAGGGCGTCGTGGATCGACTCCTCCGTCGTGGCGTCGATGGCGCTCGTGGCGTCGTCGAGGACGAGGATGCGGGGGTCGTAGAGGATGGCGCGGGCGAGGGCGATGCGCTGGCGCTGGCCCCCCGAGAGGGTGAGGCCACGCTCCCCGATGACAGTGTCGTAGCCGCGGGGGAGGGCCTGCACGAAGTCGTCGGCCCGGGCGGCACGGGCTGCCGCCTTTACGTCGGCGTCGGAGGCTGCCGGGCGGCCGTAGGCGATGTTGGCGCGCACCGTGTCGGAGAAGAGGAAGCTCTCCTCGAACACGACGCCGACCTGGCGGCGAAGGCTGTGGAGCGAGACGTCGCGGACGTCGCGACCATCGATGCGCACGACACCTGCCCGGGGGTCGTAGAAACGCGACACCAGCAAAGCGACCGTCGACTTCCCGCTGCCGCTCGGCCCCACGAGGGCGACTCGCTCCCCGGCCCGGAGGTGAAGGTCGAGCCCGTCGAGCGCGTCGGGCCCGTCGCCATAGCCGAAGCGAACACCCTCGAAGCTGACCTCCCCTTCGGCCGGCGGCAGGTCGGGCGCTGCCGGCACGTCGGCGATGGCGGGGCGGAGGTCGAGGAGCTGGAAGATGCGCTCCAGGCCGGCGCGAGCCTGCTGGCCGATCGTGAGCACCCCGGCGAGCTGGCGAGCGGGCGCCAATAGCTGGCTGATGTAGGTCGAGAAGGCGAGGAACGTGCCGAGGGTGATCTCGTGGCGGAGCGCCAGCCAGCCCCCGAGGGCGAGGACGGCGACCTGGCCGATGGCGGGCACGGCTTCGAGGAAGGGCTGGTAGCGGGCCTGCAACCGGACTGCCCGCATCTGCGCCCCGTACAGCGTGCCGGCGGTGTCGGCCACCCGGCGGAGCTCGCGGCCTTCCTGCCCGAACGCCTTCACGACGCGCACGCCGTTGACGTCCTCGTCGACGATCTGGGCGACGTCGCCCTCGCGCTGCTGGGCGTCCCAGGTGGCGGGGAAGACTCGCCAGCGCATGCGGTAGGAGATGAGGAGCAGCGCGGGGGCCACGACGAGGCTGACGACGGCGAGGAGGGGCGAGAGGTAGACCATGACGCCGAGCGACAGCAGCATGAGCAGCACGTTGCCGCTCATGATGGGGAAGAAGCTGAGGAGCCCCTGCACGAGGGTCGAGTCGGAGTTGGCACGCGCCACGAGCTGCCCGGTCGGCATGCGGTCGAGCTGCTCGAAGTCGAGTGCCTGGAGGTGGTCGTGCATGTCGTTGCGCAGGTCGTACTGCACGGCGAGGGCGACGCGGCCCCCTCGGTAGCGCCGAACGTAGGCGCAGGCGAAGGCGACCGCCGAGAGGCCCACGAGCAGCGCCAGCCAGGGCCAGAGGGCGGAGCGGCGCTCGATGATGACGCCGTCGACGATCTGTCGCTCGATGAGGGGCACGACCGCCTGCAGGCCGCTGCCGACGATGGCCGCCAGGAGGGAGGCCATGACGTCGCGGCGGTGCCGGAGCATGTAGGCCCAGAGTCGGCGAACCCAGCGGGGTTGCTCGCTCGTCTGGCTGGCCTGGGGCGTCACGGGGCGACGCGCCCGTGGCGCTCGGCGCGGGCCTCGTCGATGGCGGCGCCCAGCCAGCCGAGGGAGCGCAGCACCTGCTCGCCGTCCGGGGTGCGCCCGCACAGGTCGGTGAGCCGTTCGATCATGGCGTCCTCGGCTCGCCGCAGCGTCGCGGCGCCCGCCGCCGTGAGCTGCAGCAGGTCGACTCGCTGGTCGCCGGAGCCCTTGGAGCGGGCGAGGAGGCCGCGCTGGCAGAGGGCGTCGACGGCGGCGGACACGGTCGGCTTGCCGAGGGCGAGGCGTTCGGCCACCCGGGAGGCGCGCTCCTCGCCGGAGGCGACGGCGGACAGCACCCGGTAGTGAGCCAGGTTGAGCTCGTCCGAGGCGCGCTCGAGCAGGCGGGACGCCCGCACGAGGGCGCCGACCGCTTCCACCCGGAGTGCCCGGTCGTCGGGGGCTGTCATGCCCTGCAGACTAGCGAGATAGTTCGATGGACGAACCAGTCAGCCGGGAGCTCCTCACCGCCCTCCGGTAGCATCGCCCGACCGATGACCGACCGCTCCCTGCGGGATCTCTACGAGGATCCCTCGACGCCGCTCAGCTCGGGCCTCGAGCGGGCCGAACGGCAGGCCGCCATGCTGGCAGCCATCGCCGCTGCCGCCGGGCGACCGCTCCGGGGGGTCGACCTCGGCTGCGGGGACGGCATGGCGACGGCCGTGGCCCTCGCCTCCTGCCGGGGGGTCGGCGGGGGAGTCCGGCTCGCCGGCTTCGACTGGTCGGCCGAAGCACTCGGGCGGGCGCATCGCCGGGGGGTGCCCGTTGCCCGTGCCTCCGCCGGATCGCCCGGGCTCCCGCTCGGCGCCGGCAGCGTCGACGTCGTCGTCATGAGCGAGCTCATCGAGCACCTCGTCGACCCGGACGGGGCGCTGGAGGAAGCCCACCGCGTCCTCGTCCCCGGCGGGCACTTGCTGCTGTCGACTCCCAACCTGGCCGCTTGGTACAACCGGGTTCTCCTGGCGCTCGGCGTGCAGCCGCTCTTCACGGAGGTGAGCCTGCGCGGCATCTACGGTCGGCCCGGCCGGGAGGTGGTGGGCCACCTCCGGGTTTTCACGAGGGGGGCGTTGGTCGGGTTGTTGAGGGCGAGGGGTTTCGTGGAGGTCTCGGTCGCCGGTGCGCCGTATCACGACGTGCCGGCGCCTTTCAAACCGCTCGATCGTCTCCTCTGTCACGCACCTGGGCTCGCCTCCATCCTGCTGGCGTCCGCCCGCACGCCCTCCTGACGCCGGCGCAGCATCACCTCGAGGTTCCAGGTGACGACCTCGCGCACGGCGGGGAGGCGGATGACGCCACGGGCGAAGTCCGGGTGGTAGCGGGGGCCGGCTTCGACGATCTCGAGCTCGGGGTGATGCCGGAGGTAGCGCAGCGTGGGGCCGACGTGGATGGGGAAGAGGTTCGTGCCGACGTGGTGCTTGGGCTGGCGCCCGTAGCGGCGCTCGTAGCGCCGCTCTGCGTAGCCCGCCCCGAGGTAGTGCCAGGGTGACATCTCGTGGCCGCCCCAGGGGCCGTACCAGTTCGTGAACGAGATCCAGACGAGGCCGCCCGGCCGGGCGAGGCGCCCCAGTTCGTCGATCATCTCGAAGGGGCGGGCGACGTGCTCGAGGACGTTGGAGGAGAGGACGAGGTCGACGGCGCCGGGGCGGAAGGGCACCCGGTAGCCGTCGCCGATGACTGCCCCCGACGGCCGCGTGCCCCGCCAGGAGAGCTCCGTGCGGTCCGGCTCCACGACGAAGCAGTCCGCCCCCGCCTCCCGGAACGCCGCCGTGAAGTAGCCGGCACCGCCCCCGACGTCGAGGATACGTGCGCCGGCGAGGCGGAGGTGCCGCCCGATCTGCTCGACGGCGTCGGAGGCGATGAGACCGTAGAAGCGGTCGGGATCGGTCTGCTCGAGACGGAACGCCTGCAGCAGGCGGACGGATCGCTTGAGGGTGCGGGACACGGGTCGTCTCAGCTGGGTTGCGCCGTCTCGCTCGAGAGGGACTCGAGCACTTCGCGGTCGGCCTTCGTGGGTTCGGAGCTCACGAGGCTGCGCGGCCAGAGCCGCCGTGCCAGCACGGAGTTGAGCTCGGCGCCGTAGAGGCTGATCTTGGCGAGGAGGAACAAGAAACCCACCAGGCCGATGACGATCCCGAACTGCCCATAGGTGGCCGAGCTGCGGCGCACCTGGTGCTGGATGAGGCCTGAGCCGAGCGTGATGAGGAGCGTGAAGCCGAAGGAGCCGACGAGCGCACCGGGGAGGAGGCGGGACCATGCCACGGCCCCGGGAGTGAGGATCCGGAAGCTGAGGAGGAAGAGGCCCGAGTTCACGACGAGCATGGCGGCGAGGACCCCGACGCGCAGGCCGAGGGGTTCGCCGTGCCCGGTGGCGAAGGAGGAGACGGCGGCGTTGGCGACGAAGGTGCCGCCGATGACGGCGAGGCCGAGGAGGCTGCGGCCGAGGCGGGCGGCGAAGCTCGGACGCTTGGAGCGCGGGATGTTCCAGGCCCGCGCCATGGCCTGCTGCGCCGACTGCATGACGCCCTGGGCGCCGTACACGAGCCCGGCGAGGCCGATGACGAGGCCGAAGGTACTGCCGTGCAGGTCGCTCGAGGGATGGCTCGGGTTGAAGTTCTGCCCGATGACGGGGAAGTCGTGCAGGGTGGACACGATCGTGCGTCCGAGCGAGGCGACGCCGATGAAGCCGAGGATCGTCGTGACGACGAGCAGCAGCGGGAAGATCGAGACGAAGCCGTACCAGCCGAGGGCGACGACGTATTGGCCGAGCTGGTCGTCGCCGAACTTCTTCTGCACGGCGTAGGCGGGGGCGACGACAGGGGTGCGGCGCTGCCAGCGGTCGATGGCCGTGAGGGCGCTGTGCAGGGCCCGTTTCATGTCCGTGCCCCTGTCATCTCTTCTCTTCATCTCTCCCATTCACGTCGTACAGGATCCTTCCCCGGGCGGCTGTCGGCAACCGCAACGCCGGCGGGTCGGGTGATCGGTACGCTCGGTCATGGCCTTCGGCAGGAGTCGTGGCGGCCCCGTCGCCACCCCGCTCAGGCCGCGTCGGACCTCGGCCGGGTGGCGGGTGGCCTGGTCAGGGGCCGGCGGCCTCGTCGTCGGGGCGGGTGTCTCGTTCGTCGTCCCGGTGGCGGCGGCCGTGCTCGCCGGCTGGGATGCCGCCGCCGCCGTCTTCCTCTCCTGGGTGTGGTCGACGGTCTGGCAGCTCGATGCCCAGGGCACGCGGGCCATGGCACGGCGGGACGACCCGAGCCGCCGGGTGGCCGATGTCCTCGTGGTCAGCGCCGGCGTCGCCGTCCTCGTGGCGGTGGCCTTCGCCCTCGTGAAGGCGGGGCACTCGCACGGGGGTGAGAAGGCGGCCCTCATCACCGTCGGGGCGATCAGCGTGGTGATCGCCTGGGCCGTCGCCCATACGACCTTCATGTTGCAATACGCCTGCACCTACTACGCCGGCGACGGCGGCATCGACTTCAACGACGGGGAACCGCCCACCTATCTCGATTTCGCCTACCTCGCCTTCACGATCGGCATGACGTTCCAGGTGTCCGACACCGACATCACCACCAAGAGCATCCGGCGCATCGCCCTGCGGCACGCCCTCATCTCCTACCTGTTCGGGGCCGTCATCATCGGGCTCGTCATCAACATCGTGGCGAGCTTGCTGTAAGGCCCGGCTGGGTGCCGAGGCGATGATCTGGGCGCGAGGCGCCGGGGGGTGCTAGGATTCCGGCCGTGAAGTCGTGGCCGGTGCTCCCGACCCTGCAGGGCTACCGGCCGTCGTCGCTCGGCCCCGACGTCCTGGCCGGGCTGACGCTTGTCGCCATCGCCGTGCCGGAGCAGATGGCGACAGCTCGACTGGCAGGAATGCCGGCCGTGGCCGGGCTGTATGCCTTCGTGGCCGGTTCCCTCGTGTTCGCCCTCTTCGGCCGCAGCCGGCAGATGTCGGTCGGCGCCGACTCGACGATCGCCCCCATCATCGCCAGCGGTGCGGTCGCCGTGGCGGCCGCCGGCTCGCTGCAGTACTCCCACGTCGTCTCCTTCCTGGCGCTCATGGTGGGCGCCGTCGTCCTGATCGTCGGGCTCCTGCGCCTCGGGTGGATCTCGGAGCTCTTCTCGACGCCGGTGATCATCGGCGTGCTCGCCGGCATCGCCGTGGAGATCGTCGTGCGGCAGCTGCCGTCGATCCTCGGGGTCGCCGGCGGCGGCTCGGCCACCTACACGCGCCTGCACGACGTCGTGAACGAGCTCGGCCACACGAACGGATGGTCCGTGGGCATCGCCGTCGGTGTGTTCCTCCTCATCGTCGTGACCGAGAGCATCGACAAGCGCATTCCCGGGGCACTCATCGGGCTCGTCATCTCGCTCGTCGTCGTGGTCGCCGCCGGCCTCGTCGCCCGCGGTGTGCAGACCGTCGGCTCCGTGCACGGGGGCCTGCCCGCCATCGCGCTGCCATCGGTCTCCTTCCTCGACTTTCGCCATCTCATCGCCCCAGCCCTCACGATCGCCTTCGTCGTGATCGCCCAGACGGCGGCCACCGTGCGCAGCTCGAGCGCCGGTGCTCCCGCCACGCAGGACTTCAACGTCGATCTGGCGGCGATCGGTGCGGGCAGCCTCCTGGCGGGGGTGTCCGGCTCGTTCGCCGTCAACTCGAGCCCGCCCCGCACGGGCATCGTCACCGCCTCGGGCGGCCGCTCCCAAGTGACGAGCATCGTGGCGGCGCTCGTCGTGATCGCCATCGTCCTGTTCGCCACGGGGGTGCTGAAGGACCTCCCGAAGGCGACGCTCGGGGCGATTCTCGTGTTCGTGGCGACTCGGCTGTTTCGGGTGGCAGTCTTCCGGCGCATCTTCTCGTTCTCCCACTGGGAGTTCGCCGTCGCCGTCGTCACCGGTGTCATCGTCGCGTTCGTCGGCATCGAGCAGGGGGTTGTCGTTGCCATGGTGCTGGCCCTGGCGGACCGAGCCTGGCGCGCGGCCCGGCCGATCGACTCGGTGCTCGGCCGTGAGGTGGGCACCGACCATTGGATCCCGACCGACATCGGCCGGCCCACCGAGACGGTCCCGGGCGTCGTCGTCTACCTCATCTACGGGCCGATCTGGTACGGGAACGCCGACTACCTGCGCTTTCGGGTCCCGGAGGTCATCAGGACGGCGGCCGCCACCAGCCCGGTGCACGGCCTTGTGCTCGACGCCAACGGGATGTCCGACATCGACTACACGGGCGCGCAGGCACTCGGGGCGCTCGTGGCGGACCTGAAGGCCGCCGGCGTCACGACCGTCATCGCCCGCTCCTCCCATCTGGTGCATCGCGACTTGAAGCACAGCGGCCTCCTCGCCATCTTCGGGGGTCAGGGCCTGTGCGGGTCGGTCGAGGAGGCGGTGCGGGCACTGGCGACATCTCCGCCACCCGCATCATCAGCGCCTGCATCTCCGCCCGCGTCTCCGCCGTCATCGCCGCCGCCGCTGGCATCTCCGCCACCTGCACCGTGACGCACGACGTCCGTGCCGGCGCCGCCGCCGACCGGGTGCGGTGACCGTCCGCCCCCACTCAGTTGCGGGGGCGCGGCGCACCATCCGGCACGACACCGGCGCTTCGGCAGGCTCGCACACGACTGTTCGTCATTCGAGAAGGAGGCGCCCCTGCTCCGGACTCGGCCCGGCACCGCGAGCAAGCTCGTCGGGATCGGCCCGCCGGAGGTCGTCGGGCGGGTGAGGCCGGCGCCCGGGCGCCTCGGCGCCCTCGGGATCGGCCCGCCGGAGGTCCTGCGGGGGGCGGACCTCGGTATCGGGCGAGCGTCCCCGGTGCGGCGGGCGGGCAGGTGGGCGCCCGCGGCGCCTGGCTCCTGTGGAACCTGACCCTGCGCCCGCAGGCGGCGGAGAGAGCGGCGGCAGCCAGCACCAGTGGCCGGGGCCGCCTTCGAGGCGCCAGCCCTTCTCCGACTTCATGGCGTGGTGGGCCCGGCAGAGCCTCGCCAGGTTGGAGAGCCGGGTGGGGCCGCCTTCTGAGAAGGGCACGAGGTGGTCGATCTCGAGTCGGAAGGTGCTCGAGCAGCCGGGCACGACGCAGCTGCGGTCGCGGGCGACAAGGGCCGTCTCCACAGCTGCGGGGATGGCACGGCGCAGCGTGAAGACCGAGCAGACGTCGGTTCCGCCCACGACGACAAGGCGCAGGCGGGAGCGGGCGAGGTAGCCCTCCACGACCGAGAGGGGGACGTGGGCGCCGGAGGAGAGGGAGCACTCCTCACCGGGCAGCAGGCTCCCGCGCACGAGGGCCTCCAAGCTGACGTGGAAGAGGACGGAGGCCTCCAGGCGCCCGCCCGGGCGGCCAGCAGAGGCCCCCCCGCCGAGGCCACAGAGGGCGTCGGCCAGGTAGGCCTCCCGCCCCTCGTGGGCACCGGCCCGGCGGGCCTCGTCGAAGCGCCGGTTCGCCTCGGCCTCGAGGGCGGCGAGAAGGACCGCCCCCTCCTCGGGCGGGAGGCAGAAGCGTCCCTGCAGGGAGCCGTCGGGGTCGTTCCACATGCGCAGGTGGCGCCGGGCCCGCACACGGGCGTGGCGGGCCTCGTCGGCCTCACGGGAGCGGGCGGCCGCCTCGGCCCGGTCCGCCTCGGCCCGCAGCTCGGGGAGCGAGCCCCCTCGCGCCGTCTCGAGGAGCCCCTCCAGCAAGGAGGGCTCCGCCGTGGCACCGCGGGCCACCTCGGCCGCCTGCTCGCCGGAGAGCTCGCCGGCCCTCAGGGCCGACTCGAGGCCGGGAAGGCCCCCCAGCGTGCCGGCCGTCTCCAAGAGCGAGCGGGCAGCGCGACGGGGCCGTCCCGCCACATCGGCCAGCCACGACTCGGGGCTCGCATGCCCGAGGCGCTCGAAGTAGCCCACCTCGGACACCCGGCGGGCGCACAGGGCCGTGCCCGCCTCGGCGAGGCGAGCGAGGCGGGAGAAGGAAGCGGCCAGGACAGCGGCCTCCTGACCCGACAAGGCGGCAGCCTCGAGGTCGGCCACGAGGTCCGACACGAGCGAGAGGGCCTTCTCGATGGACTCCGACAGCACGCTTCCTCCACACAGACGAGACGACGAGCACGACGACACGACGGCGCAGGAGCGCGAGACCCGCCCGGGGGGGAGAGAACCAACCGACCAACCCCACAAGAACAGGTGTTCGACACCTTAGCAGGGGGGTGTGTCGAGCCTCCGTCCTACACTGGCCGGCGTGATCACGGCCACGCACGCCATCATGTATGCGGACGATGCGGAGAAGGCGAGGGGTTTCTTCCGGGATGTCCTCGAGCTGCCGAACGTCGACTCCGGCGACGGCTGGCTGATCTTCCAGCTGCCGCCTGCCGAGCTCGGCATCCACCCCTCCGGGGGCGAGGCCACCAGCGGCCACCACGAGCTGTTCCTCATGTGTGATGACATCGAGGCCACTGTGGCGCGGCTCGAGGCCAAGGGCGTGGAGTTCGTGGGGGGTGTGGCGGATCGGGGTTTCGGTCTGCTGACGACGCTGAAGGTTCCGGGCGGCGGCACGCTCGGCCTCTACCAGCCGAAGCACGCCACCGCGCACGACCTCTGAGCATGGAGGCCACCCGCGTCGACCGATGGCTCTGGTCGGTCCGGCTCTACACGACGCGGTCCGAGGCCACGGAGGCGTGCCGCGGCGGGCACGTGCGGGTCAACCGGGCGTCCGCCAAGCCGGCGGCCTCCGTCAAGATCGGCGACGAGGTGACAGCCTTCGCCGGCGGCCGCGAACGCATCGTCGAGGTCGTGCGCCTGATCGACAAGCGAGTGGGGGCGCCGGTGGCGGCCGAGTGCTACCTCGACCACAGCCCGCCACCGCCGCCGAAGGACTACGTGGCGCCCCTCTTCCGGCGAGACCCCTCGACCGGTCGCCCGACGAAGCGCGACCGGCGCCGCCTTGACCGCGTCCGCCGGGCCTAGGCAGCGACGACCTCAGTGCCGGGAGGCCTCGTGGCTCACGTGACCGGGCGGCTCCAGCTGGAAGGTCGAGTGCTCGAGGTCGAAGTGGCCGGCCAGGCAGGACTGCAGCTCGTCGAGAATCTGCGGGGCGTGCCCGTCGGCGAAACAACCCTCGCTCACCACGACATGGGCCGACAGTGCTGGCAGATCAGATGTCACAACCCAGGCGTGCAGGTCGTGGATGTCGAGGACGTGAGGCGCTTCGAGCAGGTGAGTCCGCACGGTCGTGAGGTCGACGGCCGCCGGCGCCGCCTCCAGCAGAACGCGCCCCGAGTCCCGCAGGAGACAGCGGGCGGCCCGCAGCATGAGGACGACGATGCAGAGAGCGGCGATGGCGTCGGCCCGCTGAAATCTCGTCCAGATGATCACGAGTCCGGCGATCGCCGTCCCGAGGAAAGCCCAGAGATCGGTGACGAGGTGGGCGAAGGCGCCTGAGATGTTGAGGCTCGAGCGGTTGGCGCGGGCGAGCAAGAGCGTGGCGGCGAGGTTGACGACGACGCCGGCGCCGGCCACGGCGACGAGGACGACGCCACGGACGGGGGAGGGGTGGAGGAGTCGCTCGACGGCCTCGAGAAGGATGAGCGCCGCCGTGAGGAGGAGGGCCACACCGTTGACGGCCGCGGAGACGACCTCGGCCCGCTTGAGACCGAACGTCCAGACGTCCGTCGTGGGGCGCTCGGCGAGGCGGCTCGCCCAGATCGCCAACCCGAGGGCGCCGGCGTCCGTCAGCATGTGGCCGGCGTCGGCGAGCAGTGCGAGGGAGCCGGACAGGACGGCCATGAGGACCTCGACGGCCATGAAGGCGAGGATGAGCGTGACGGCGACGGCGAGATAACGACGATCCGTCGTGCGGGAGACAGGCGGTGCCGACTCGTGCTCGTCGAGGAAGCGGCGGAGGGGCCGGCGGGCGCGCACCTCTCCCGGCTGGCTCGTCACCGTTCCCTCGAAGAGCGGGTCGGACGCCCGCCCTCCTGGTGGCCGGCATGGTCGAGGGCTTCGGCCAGCAGTCTCGTCACGTGGGCGTCAGTGGCCGAGTAATAGGCGAAGGTGCCGGAGCGGCGGACGCGGACGAGGTTGGCAAGGCGCAGCTTGGCGAGGTGTTGCGAGACGGCAGCCGGGGCGGCGCCGACGAGGTCGGCGAGTTGGGCGACGGAGGTCTCGCCCTGCGACAGCGCCCACAGGATCTTGATCCTCGTCGGGTCGGCGAGCATGCGGAAGCCGTCGCTGGCGAAGCCGACCTGCTCGTCGCTCGGCATCCGCACCGACTCGGACAGGGCCACCTCCTGCGCGTCTGCGTACATACGCAGAAATGGTAGCAGCGCCCGAGCCTGAGCCTGGGTCTCCCGGCCGCGGCCGCTCAACCCAGCCGGTCGAGAACCGCGACAAGCTCCACGTGCTCCGTCATAGGGAACAGGTCGAACGCCCGCAAGGTGCCGAGTGCCCAGCCGGCGTCGAGGAGGACCCTAAGGTCCCGAGAGAACGACGCGGCGTCACACGCCACGTAAACGATCCGCCGCAATCGGGGCAGGGAGGCGAGGGCGCCCGCCACCTGCAGTCCGGCGCCCTGGCGGGGCGGGTCGAGGACGGCGAGCTCGACCTGCCGGAGCTCGCGGGCGACCAGCTCCGGCGTGACCCGGGCGGCGAGGACGTCCACGAACGGGAAGGCAGCGAGGTTGTGCCGGGCGTCCTCGGCCGCTCGGGCGTCGTGCTCGACGGCGAGAACGTGGCCGCCAGACCCGACGGTGCCGGCGAGGACGGCGGAGAAGAGCCCGGCACCGGCATAGAGGTCTGCCACCTGCTGGGCCGGACCCGCCTCGGCGAGCTCCTGCACGACCTGGGCGAGCAAGGCGGCGGCGCCGGCGTGCACCTGCCAGAACACGCCGGCGCTCAGACGGAGACGACGTCCGTGGACCTCCACCTCGAGTTCGGCGGGCTCCCGGAGTGTCCGACCATCCACGACGAGGCCGCCGTCGAACGGCGGGACCTGAGAGCGGAAACCCCGCCGGGACTGCACGAGGACGGTGAGCTCGTCGGCGCCGGCGGGTGCCAGCACCTCGACCTCCTCGGCGCCACGCCAGGTCGCCTGCTCCAAGCCGAGCGCCGCGATGCGCTCACTGGCGACCCGGCAACGGTCGACGGGGACGATGTCGTGCGAGCGGTAGCGCCGGAAGCCGAGCCGGCCCTTCGGGAGCACGCTGTAACGGACACGTGTCCGCCAACCGAGCCCGCTCTCGTCACCGGGGACCGCCTCCACGGTCAGATCCCACTCGACTCCCGCCAGGTGATGCAGTTGCTCGACCACGAGGGTCGCCTTCATCTTCCGTTGTGCGGGGAGCGAGATGTGCTGCCAGTCGCAGCCGCCGCAACGCCCGGGACCGGAGAAGGGGCAGGGAGGTCGGACACGCAACGGCGACGGTTCGCCGATGACGACGGCGTCCGCCCGCACGTAGGAGCGCGACGTCTCCGTGATGCGGGCGAGGACCCGCTCACCCGGGATGGCATGGCGAACGAACGCCACCCGACCATCGGGGAGACGGGCGATGCAACCGCCACCGGCGGCGGGTTTGCCGACCACGAGCTCGACCAGCCCGTCCGGTGACGGGTCGGTTTCCGGGTTGGCGGCCTCGTCGGTCACGAGACCGACTCTACGAAGCCGGACGCCCTCGACAACTCCCGCCAGTCGACTAGTCGGACGTCGAGGCGATCACGCCGTCGACTCCCGCCGCCTCCGGCGACACCGGCGCCACCTCCGCAGCCGGCCGTCCCCCCTCGGCGGCCGCCGGCAGTTGCCGGCGAGTCGGCACGAGGAAGGCCGCCATGGCGGCCGCCAGGGCGATGACGGCGCTGATGCGGAAGGCCAGGGTGTAGCCATCGGTGAGGGCCCCGAGCAGGTGCACGCTCGAGGCCAGGGCGTGGGTGGTCCGCGAGGTCGCCAGCGTTGCCAGCACGGCGAGGCCGACGGCACCGCCGATCTGCCGGGACGTGTTCACGAGGCCGGAGGCGAGGCCGGCCTCCTGCGGAGCCACGCCCGCCGTGGCGGTGAGGGCGAGGGGTGTGAAGCAGAGCCCGAGGCCGAGGGTGATGAGGACGCTCGGCAGGAAGAAACCACCCCAGTACGACGTGTCCACGCCAAGGAGCGAGAAGAGAACGAGCCCGACGGTGGAGAGGAAGGCCCCGACCACGAGGATCGGGCGGGCGCCGATCCGGAGCACGAGCCGAGAGGAGGCCTGGGCTCCCACGATGATGGCGATGGTCTGGGGCACGAAGGCGAAGCCCGTCCGCAGCGGCGAGTAGCCGTGCACTTCTTGCAGGTAGAGGGACACGAAGAACCACATGGCGAACAGGGCCCCGGAGAGCAGGAACATCACGAGGTTGGCAGTCCAGATGGAGCGCCGCCGGAACATCGGAAGTGGCATGAGCGGCGCGCGGGCCATCTTCGACTCGTGCAGGAGGAACCAGGCGAGCAGCATGGCGGCGGCGCCGAGGGCGACGATCGTCTGCCAGGAGCCCCAGCTGACGCTCGTGGTGCGGACGACGCCGAAGACGAGCGCTGTCAGTCCGGATGTCACGAGCACCGCCCCCGGGATGTCCAGTGGCTGGCGCTCGCCCTGGGCACGGCTCTCCTGCAGGAACACCATGCCGGCGGCGAAGGCCGCGATACCGATGGGGATGTTGATGAAGAGGATCCATCGCCAGGACAGCTCCTCGGTGAGGATGCCGCCGAGGAGGGCACCGGCCGCCCCTCCGGCTCCGGCGACGGCGCTCCAGATGCCCATGGCACGGGCCCGCGCCTTCGGCTCGCGGAAGGTGGTCGTGATGATCGTGAGCGAGGTGGGGGAGAGGATGGCCCCGCCCAGCCCCTGCACGGCGCGGGCGCCGATGAGCATGCCCTGGTCCTGGGCGAGGCCCCCCAACAGGCTGGCCAGCGTGAAGACGGTGAGCCCGAAGAGGAACACCCGCCGGCGGCCGAACAGGTCGGCGATGCGGCCGCCGAGGAGCAGGAAGCCCGCGAAGGTGAGGGTGTAGGCGTTCAGCACCCATTGCAGCTCCGACTGCGAGAAACCCAGACTGTTCTTGATCGACGGCAACGCCACGTTCACGATCGACACGTCGAGCAGCACCATGAACTGGGCGACGCAGGCGAGCGTGAGGATCAGCCAGTCGGGTGTGTTGCGCGCCCGGGCCGCGTCGGGGCTCATAGGTGTAACGAACGCGGCCGGGCCGCCCCGCATTCCCCCCGGTCGGCGCCCCGACCAGCGCCGGGGTGCTACCTCGGCAACCGCCCCGCCGTGCAGAATCGACACCGATGCCTCGAGCGACTCGGTCATCCCGCACACCCGGCCTCCTCACGCTGGTGGCGACCCTGGCGATGTCCCTCGCGGCCTGCTCCCCGAGCGCCGGAAACCCGACCACGACGAGTCCCGCCTCGACGACATCGGGTGTCACGACGAGCACGACGGCGAGCACGACGACGACCTCGAGCACGCTGCCGGCGAGTGCCGTCGCCATCGTGAGCGCCCCGGTGCGCGTCGCCCACACGCCACAGGGGGCCGTCGGCTACCGGGTCGTCGGTGCCGGGCCGCCGCTGCTGCTCCTGATGGGCTACTCGGGTTCCCTGGACGCCTGGGATCCGACCTTCGTGGACGCCCTCGGACGCGCCCACCGTGTCTTCACGATCGACAACGCAGGCGTCGGGCGCAGCAGCCTCGTGCGGCCGTTCTCGATCGTCGCCATGGCGAACCAGGCGGCCGCCTTCATCGGGACGATGCACCTGGGACGCCCCGACGTCCTCGGGTGGTCGATGGGCGGGATGATCGCCCAGGCGCTCGCCGTCCTGCACCCCTCGCTCGTCCGGGACCTCGTGCTCTGCGCAACCCTTCCGGGCAACGGCAAAGCGACCGGCCCGTCACCGCAGGCAACAGCGGCGCTGGCGAACCCGAGCGACGTCTCCGGCGTCCTCGCAACGCTCTACCCGCCCAATCAGAAGAAGGCACTCGACGAGTACCTCTCGGGCCTGGCGGAGTACCCCCACCTCTACCTGGCGACCCCGGCCGTCGACCGGCTGCAGCTCGGCACGCTCGGGTCCTGGGTCGGGGGCGACATTGCCGCCGGCCGTGACGTCGCCTCCATCGCGGCACCCACCCTCGTCGCCGACGGGCTCGACGACGTCCTCGTGCCCGTCGCCAACGACCGTGAGCTTGCCAGCGTCATCCCCCGGGCGCGGCTGGTGCTCTACCCGGACGCAGGGCACGCCTTTCTCTTCCAGGACGAGAGGAGCTTCTTAGGCGTCCTGGAGCGGTTTCTCGGCGACTGAGGATTCCGACCAGACGACGAGGCGGCGACGCAGCTCCGGCAGCCGTCCGGATGCCGCCGGTGCCGTCAGCGTGATGGCGCAGGCGTCGAGCGGCAGGTGCTCACCGCCGGCGAGATCGAGGGTGATGGTCTGGCTGGGGCCCTTCGCCACTGAGCTCTCACCGAGGCGGACGTTGACGATGGCCGACCGATCGAGCCGACGCGTGGCGAAGAGGTTGCGAACCTCGAGCACATCCCCACGGGCGACGACGGAGAGGGTTGTCAAGCGGTAGTAGTAGGCCACCCAGACGCCGAGAGCGAGGGCGGCGCCGACCGCCCAGATGGATCCCCGCAAGGCCAGGATGACCGTGACGGCGACGGCCACGGCGCTGCCGCCGACGAGGAGGGCGGCGTTGCCGAGGCGGCTCTGTCGGGGGGCGCGGATGGCGAAGTCGTCAGTACGGGCGTCCTGCAGTCCACCGGTCACACCTCACAGTGTGGCCAGCCGACCGCCCCAAGTGGGGGATGCGCCGGCGGCGCCGGGTGCCTCAGGTCGAGATGGGTGTCGCCGGAGGCGTGAAGGCGCTGCTCGGGGGGGTCGACGAGTAGTTCGTGAGGACCATCTTGTACGTGCCGCTCGAGCTCGTGCCGATCGACTCGGCGAGGACACCGGCCGACGTGACGCAGTACGTGTAGACGCCACCGTTGCTGGGGGAGTGGAAGGACACACACGTCACGGGCTGACCCGCGAAGGTGCTGGAGGAGGTCGTCACATCGGCGGCGTTGGGAGCATCGCCCTTGAGGACGGCGAGGGCCGCCTTCGACCCGAAGACATCGACGAGCGAGGTCAGGGCGACGGCTGCCGATCCGGCTTCCGGCCCGGTCAGGCACTGCCAGTTGCCCGTCGACTTCGTGCAGACGACGGCGGTGGTGCCCTTCGTGATCTCCTCGAAGGTGCCTGACTTCTCGGTGGCGCCGACGAGGGAGTCCGAACCGTCGTGGGCCAAGGTCAGGGTGGAGTTCTCTGTGACGCCGGCCGTGGTGTTCGTGACGTTGTAGGTGGCGTCGAACGTTGCCACCTGGCCGCTGCCGAGGGTTTGCTCGATCTTCGTGATGGCGCCCGATCCGCCGGCAGGCGCCGTCGTCGAGCTGCCGCCGGCCGCCGTCGTCGTCGTCGAGCCGGGGGCGGGGGAGGAGGTCGTCGTCGTGCCCGATGACGAGCTGCCGCAGGCGCTCGCCGCCAGGGCGACGGCCGCCACGGCAGCAGCGGCGACGCAGCGCTGCCACGTGATGGAGGTCCTTATTGACTGCTCCTTTCGCCGCCCGCCTCGGGCGTGTCAAGAGATTCTTGCACGCCGACAGGAGCGCCCCGTACGTGCACCGAATCCGAGCCGACGGCGGTTCGCTAGGTTCGTGCCCAATGACCAGCACGGCCGACACACCGCCCCCCTTGCCGCAGGGCGAGGCCGCTCCGGAGCGCATCCTCGTCGTCGTCGCTCACCCCGACGATGTGGACTTCGGATCCGCCGGCACGGTGGCCAGCTGGACGGGGACGGGCGCCGAGGTCACCTACTGCATCGTGACGGACGGGGCGGCGGGTGCCGCCGACCCCGACGTCGATCTCGGTGGGCTCCCCTTGCTTCGTCAGACCGAGCAGCGCAAGGCGGCGGCGGAGGTTGGCGTGAGCACGGTCGTGTTTCTCGGCTACCCCGACGGCCGTCTGGCGGTGACCTACGAGCTACGGCGCGACGTCAGCCGCGTCATCCGGCAGGTGCGGCCCGAGCGCGTGCTGTGCCAGTCACCCGAGCGCAACTGGGAGCGCATCCGGGCGAGCCATCCCGATCACCTCGCCGCCGGCGAGGCCACCTTGCAGGCGGTCTACCCGGACGCCCGCAATCCCTACGCCCACCCCGAGCTCCTCGCCGAAGGTCTCGAGCCCCACGCCGTGGGGGAGGTGTGGCTCATGGCATCCCCCCTCTCGGATCGCTACGTGGACATCACCCACACGATCGAGCGCAAGATCGCGGCGCTCAGCTGCCACGAGAGTCAGGTCGACGATCCCCACCGGCTCGAGGAGATCGTCCGGTCCTGGGCCTCGTCGACGGCCGAGCGCGCCGGATTCGGGACCGGCCGCTTCGCCGAGGCCTTCCAGGTCGTGGACACACACTGATTCCCGCACGAGGAGAGCACCCAATGGGCAAGATCATCGGGTTCCCGAACCCCGTCAACGAGACGTCGGCCCGCGTCGTGGCCGGTGGTGTCGTGGCGATGAGCGCGGCGACGATCGCCTTCGACCAGCCCTGGCTGCTCGTTCCGCTCACCTACGGTTTCGGCGCCCGAGTGTTGACGGGACCGACCCTCAGCCCCCTCGGGCAACTGGCGACGAAAGTCGTGACACCCCGGCTGAAGGTCGAGCATCGTTTCGTGCCGGGACCGCCTAAGCGCCTCGCCCAGGGGGTCGGGCTCGCCATGTCGGCGATCTCCCTCGCCCTTGCCTCCACCGGTCGCAAGCGGGCCGCCTACGGAGTGCTCAGTGGGCTCCTTGCCGCCGCCAGTCTGGAGGCGTTCCTCGGGTTCTGCGTTGCCTGCCGGGCCTTTCCCTTGCTCATGCGCGCCGGCATCATCCCCGAGGACGTGTGTCGAGAGTGCGCCGACCTCTGGTCGAAGAAGGCTCCGACGGGCGGCCGGGCGGCCGCAACCCTTGATGACGCCTGAGGCAGCCCGTTAGACTGTTGCTCTTCCCGAGCGAAAGGAGGTCTGTGAGATGACGGTCGACCAATTCCCGATGTCTCACGCCGGCCGCGCGCTCGGGCACGCACCCGCCTGAACTGACCCGTTCGCGCTCGCCGGCCTTTTCGAAGGCGCCGGCCCTGCCACCGTCGAAGTGGCACCGGTGCTCCCGTTTCCTCGAAGGAGCCCATACAGCGTGACCGAACCATCTGTTGCACCGGAGAGCCGCCCGATGACGGCCTCACCGGACCATCCACCCGCCGCCGACGCCGGCAGCCTCTCGGAGCTGGGCTGGGACGCTTCCTGGCAGTCGGCCTACGAGGCCACCTGTGCCGCCAGTCCCACCGGGACCGTCCTCGAGCCCGGCCGCGTGCTGCGCCGGGATCGCGCCGTGTGTCTCGTCGGCGGCGACGCCGGGGAACGGCAGGCGACGATCAGCCGTCACCTGCTCGCCGACCCGCTCGAGGCTCCCACGACGGGCGACTTCGTCGTCCTGGCCGGCAGTGAGGTCGTCGCCGTCCTCGAGCGGAGGACAGCCATGATGCGCTCAGGCTTTCGCGACCTGTCGGCCCAGGTGCTGGCAGCGAACGTCGACCTTGTCCTCGTCGTGGTGGCACTAGACCGACCATGGCGGGCACGCCGAGTCGAGCGCCTGCTCGTGATCGCCTGGCAGACCGGTGCCGTCCCCGTCCTCGTGCTCACGAAAGCCGACCAGAGCGAGGACCCTGGTGGCGTCTACGAGGGGGCCGCCGCCGTGGCGCCCGGCTGTGCCGTCCACGTCGTGAGCGCCCTCACCGGCGTCGGAATCGAGGGCCTGGTGGCGGAGCTGGCGCCCGGCACGACGACGGTGATGATCGGGACGTCCGGCGCCGGAAAGACCACCCTCGCCAACGCCCTCTCGAGCGAGGGCCCGGCCCGTGCGACCTCGCCGATTCGAGCCGACGGCAAGGGGCGGCACACGACGGTCGCCCGTGAGCTCGTTCGCCTCGACAACGGTGCGCTCATGATCGACACACCCGGACTCCGGACCGTCGGGCTGTGGGATGCCGAGGAGGCCCTTTCCGACGCCTTCTCCGACGTGGAGGAATTGGCGAGCACCTGCCGCTTCGGCGATTGCGCCCACGACAGCGAGCCCGGCTGCGCCGTGAAGGCCGCCGTGGAGGAAGGACGCCTCGATGGCGACCGGCTCGCCAGCTTGCAACGCCTGCAGCGCGAGCAGCTGTGGCTGGCCGCCCGCACGGACGCCCGCCTGCGGGCGCTGCGCAGCGCCGAGTGGAGGAAGATCTCGAAGCAGCAGAAGACGACCTTCTACCGCTGAGCAGCTGTGCTCGGCGAGCACGTCGGGCGGCCGGGTCCCCGATGTAGGTAGGTTGCACGCCGATGCCGGCCAGCAGGGTGCTCCTCGACATCGAGCCGCTGCGGACATCGCAGCAATTCCGGCGCCTCTGGACCGGCTACCTCCTCAAGACCCTCGGCTCGCAGCTCACGGTCGTCGCCGTTCCCTACCAGGTGTACCGGCTGACGGGCTCCTCCCTCGATGTCGGCCTCATCGGCCTCGCCCAGATCCTGCCGGTCCTCCTCGGCGCCCTCGCCGGCGGATCCGTGGCGGACGCCTTCGACCGCCGCCGCGTGCTGCTCGTCAGCCAGAGCTTCCTGGCCGTCTGCAGCATCGGTCTCCTCATCAACGCCTCAAGCCACCACCCGCACATCTGGCCGCTCTACGTGCTGGCGGCGGCGATTGCGGGCTTCGACGCGTGCGACAGCTCGACACGGGCAGCCGTGTTCGCCAACCTCGTGGAGCGCAGGCAGCTCGCCTCCGCCAACGCCTTGTGGCAGATGCTGTCCCAGCTCGGCAGCGTGGTCGGTCCGGCCGTCGCCGGCATCCTGATCGCCCGCGTGGGCGTCGCCTCCGCCTATGGGGCCGACGCCGCCACCTTCGTGGTCTCGCTCACCACCGTCGCCATCCTCAAGCCCCTGCCGCCCGTCGCCGGGGGCACCCGCTTCGGGTGGCGCTCCATGAAGGAGGGGCTCTCGTTCCTGCGGGGACGCCAGGTGCTGCAGGCGTGCTTCGTCATCGACCTCGCCGCCATGGTGCTCGGCATGCCGCGGGCGCTCTTTCCTGCCATCGGGTTGCATCGCTTCCGTGGCACGGCCGAGACCGTGGGCCTTCTCTACGCCGCCCCGGGCGCCGGCGCCCTCCTCGGGGCAGGCCTCACGGGCTGGGTGTCCCTCGTTCGGCGGCAGGGGCGTGCCGTCCTGTTGGCCGTCACGGCCTGGGGCGCCTGCATCGCCGCCTTCGGCGTCGTCGACTGGCTGCCGCTCGGCCTCGTGCTCCTCGCCGCCGCCGGAGCCGCCGACGTCATCTCGGCCGTCTTCCGAGGCACGATCCTGCAGACGGAGACACCCGACGCCTTGCGGGGACGCCTCTCGTCCATCCATACGGCGGTCGTGACGGGCGGCCCCCGGCTCGGGGACGTGGAGGCGGGCGTGGTGGCCGCCCTCGGTGGCGTCGAGGTGTCGGTCGTCTCCGGCGGTCTCGGGTGCCTGGCCGGTGTCGTCCTCGTCTGGCGGCTCATGCCGCGTCTCATCCGGTACGTCTCGCCTGCCCACGCCGGCGGCGGGACGACCGGGCCAGGCGACGCGGGGGGCGACGGTGTGCAAGGTTTGGGGACATGAACATCGGCATCCTCGGTGGCACCGGCCCCGCCGGAAAGGCGGTTGCGGTCCGCATCGCGTCCGTCGGCCTCGACGTACGGATCGGGTCCCGCCAGGTGGAACGGGCCGAGAGCATCGCCTCGGAGCTGCGGACGAAGTGGGCGGATCGCCGCCTCTCCCTGCTCGGTGTCTCCAACGAGACGGCCTGCGAGGCCGACCTCGTCGTTCTCGCCACCCCGTGGGACGGTGCCGCCCCCCTCGCCGCCTCGTTGGCCGAGCGGCTGGAGGGCAAAGTCGTCATCTCCATGGTGAACGCCCTCGGCAAGGTGGGCGACGAGCTCCTCGCCCTCGTGCCCCCGACGGGATCCATCGCCGTCGCCGTGCAGCAGGCCGCCCCGGGCGCCCTCGTGTCCGGCGCCTTCCACCACCTGCCGGCCCGGCAGGTGGCCAACCTCGAGTCGATTCTCGACGCCGACGTCCTCGTCTGCTCGGACCACCCGGAGGCGACGCGGGCGACCATTGCGCTCACCGACCGCATCCCCGGCTGCCGCGGGGTGGACGCCGGTTCACTCTCGGCGGCGGCTGCCATCGAGGCCTTCACGGCCGTCCTCGTCGGCATCAACATCAAGCACCGGGCGCATGCGAGCATCCGCCTGACGGGTTTCGATCCGACCGGGAGCGGCCACTGATGCGCCTGTACGACACGGCCCGGGGGGCCGTCGTGCCCTTCGAGCCCGGGCCGGTCGTGACCATGTACACCTGCGGCATCACGCCGTACGACGCCGCCCACCTCGGCCACGCCATGGTGTACGTCACCTACGACGTCCTGCAGCGGCGCCTGCGCGACCTCGGCCACCGCACCGAGTGCGTGCGCAACGTCACCGACGTCGACGACGACATCTTGCGCAAGGCCCGTGAGCTCGGCGTGCACTACCTCGACCTCGCTGCCGGCGAGATCGCCCGGTTCGACTCCGACATGCGGGCGCTCAACCTCATCCCGGCCACGAGCGAACCCCGGGCGACGTCGGCCATCCCCGACATCCTCGGGTTCATCGGGATGGTGCTCGACGCCGGACATGCCTATCGGGCCGGCGGCGCCGTCTACTTCGACGTCTCCTCCTTTCCCCGCTTCGGCCAGGTGAGCCACTACGACCAGGACACCATGCTGCGCCTCGCCGCCGAGCGGGGCGGCAACCCGGACGACCCCTTCAAGAGCGACCCGCTCGACTTCGTGCTCTGGCAGCCGTCGGCCGACGACGAGCCGGCTTGGGACTCCCTCTGGGGAAAGGGCCGTCCCGGCTGGCACATCGAGTGCTCGGCCCTCGCCCTGCGGGAGCTCGGGACGACGATCGACCTCCACGGCGGGGGCGACGACCTCGTCTTCCCACACCACGAGTGCGAGGCGGCCCAGTCGGAGGCGGCCACGGGCGAGCCGTTCGTACGGCACTGGATGCACGTCGGGATGGTCCGCCTCGGCGGCGAGAAGATGTCGAAGTCCCTTGGCAACCTCGTCTTCGTGCACACACTGCTCGAGCACCACGATCCCGCTGTCGTCCGTCTCGCCCTGCTCGCCCAGCACTACAGGAGCTCCTGGGACTTCGAGGGGTCGCAGCTGGAGGAGGCGAGCGAGCGGCTGGCCCGCTGGCGGGCGGCGGGCCGGGGCGAGGGTGGGCTCGAGGCCGTCCGGGCGCGCCTCGACGAGGACCTGGACACACCAGGTGCCCTCGAGGCCATCGACGCTGCCGTCACCGCCGGCGAGGGCGTCAGCCGGTCGGCCGACTTGCTCGGCGTGCTGCTCTGAGGCGGCGTTGCCCGCCTCGGCACCGCTCACCGTGAAATTGACCCGATGACCGCCGAGATCACCGCCGTCCTGCCCGACGGGAGCGAGCGCTCCCTGCCGGAGGGCTCGACCGGTCTGACGTTGGCGTCCTCGATCGGCCGCAGGCTGGCCGCCGACGCCGTCGCCATCGAGGTCGACGGCGAGCTCCGTGACCTCGGTCGCCCCCTGCCCGACCGTGCGAAGGTGTCCGTCGTGACCGCCGGCTCCGACGCCGGACGCTCCGTTCTCCGGCACTCGACCGCCCACGTGCTGGCGCAGGCTGTGCTGTCGATGTGGCCGGGAGCCCGTTTCGCCATCGGTCCTGCCATTGCCGACGGCTTCTACTACGACTTCGAGCTGCCGGGGGGCGCCCACTTCACCGACGCCGACCTCGAGGCCATCGACGCCCGCATGCGGGAGATCGTCGCCGCCGACCAGCCCTTCATCCGGGAGGAGCACTCTTTCGAGGAGGGCTTGCAGCTCTTCGCCGACCAGCCCTACAAGCGGGAGATCATCGAACGCGTGGCGGAACGCACCGGCGACGCCGAGCTGGCGCAGGAGGTGGGCGGCTTGGACGGGGTCACCGCCTACCGCAACACCGACACGTTCGTGGACCTCTGCCGCGGCCCCCACGTGCCGGGCACGAACCGCCTCAAGCACTTCAAGCTCATGCGCGTCGCCGGCGCCTACTGGCGGGGGGACGAGCACCGCCCGCAACTGCAACGGATCTACGGCACCGCCTGGGAGTCAGCCGAGGCGCTGGCCGACCACCTCCACCGCTTGGAAGAGGCGGAACGCCGCGACCACCGGCGCCTCGGGGCTGAGCTCGACCTCTTCTCGTTCCCTCCCGAGATCGGTTCCGGGCTCGCCGTCTTCCACCCGAAAGGCGGCCTGGTGCGCAAGCTGATGGAGGACTACTCGAGGCGCCGGCACGAGGAAGCGGGGTACGACTTCGTCAACACCCCCCACATCACGAAGGCAGAGCTCTTCGAGACCTCAGGGCACCTCGACTGGTTCGCCGAGGGGATGTTCCCGCCCATGGAGCTCGACGGCGGGCAGCAGTACTACCTGAAACCCATGAACTGCCCGTTCCACATCCTCATCTACCGGAGCCATCAGCGCTCCTATCGCGAGCTGCCGATGAGGCTGTTCGAGTTCGGATCCGTCTACCGCTACGAGAAGTCGGGCGTCGTGCACGGGCTCACCCGGGTGCGGGGCATGACACAGGACGACGCCCACATCTTCTGCTCGCGCGAGCAGATGGCGTCGGAACTGGGTTCGCTCCTCACCTTCGTGCTCGACCTGCTTCGCGATTTCGGGCTGGAGGACTTCTACCTCGAGCTCTCGACCAAGCCGGAGGACAAAGCCGTCGGCTCCGACGAGGAGTGGGACGAGGCGACGGAGGCGCTCCGCCTCGTCGCCGGCGCCATGGAGCTGGATTTCGTGCTCGACGAAGGCGGTGGGGCCTTCTACGGACCGAAGATCTCCGTACAGGCTCGCGACGCCATCGGTCGGACCTGGCAGATGTCGACCATCCAGGTGGACTTCCAGGAGCCGCAGCGCTTCGGGCTCGAGTACATCGGGGCGGACAACGCCCGCCACACCCCGATCATGATCCACCGGGCCCTGTTCGGCTCCGTGGAGCGTTTCTTCGCCGTCCTCGTCGAGCACTACGCCGGCGCGTTTCCCATGTGGCTGGCACCCGTGCAGGCCCGCGTGCTTCCCGTTCGCGACGACCATGAGGGCTACGCGGCCGAAGTGGTGGCGGCTCTGCGGGCGGCCGGGCTGCGCGCCGACAGCGAGGCGGCGGGCGAGCCGCTCAGTGCCCGCATCCGGCGGGCGAAGCTCGAGAAGCTGCCCTACGTGCTCGTCGTGGGTGCCGAGGACGTCGCCGCCCGCACCGTCGGGGTGAACGGCCGCGGCGACGCCGCCCCCGAACGAGGGGTGGAGCTCGAGGAGTTCGTCGCCCGCGCCCGTCGGGAGGGAGCCGAACCGGGCCGAGGCACAGCGGCGTGACGCTCGATCGCCTCTGGGCGGGCTGGCGGGCCGAGTACGTCGGCCTCGTCTCGGGCGAGGAGGGGGAGATCGCCGGCGCAGCGCCCGGCGACGCTTCGAACGCGAACGGCTGTGTCTTCTGCGCCATCGCCCGCTCCCCGGCGCCCGACGAGGAGCGATTCGTCGTGTGGTCGAGCGACACGACGCTCGCCATCTTGAACGCCTACCCGTACACATCGGGGCACGTGCTCGTCATGCCGGTCCGTCACGTGCGCGAGCTGGCGGAGCTGACGGCGCCCGAGGCGGCGGACCTCTGGTCGGCGGTGCGCGACGCCGTCGCCTCGATCAAGCAAGGCTACGAGCCGGAGGGCCTCAACCTCGGGGTCAACCTCGGGCGCCCGGCCGGCGCCGGCATCCCCGCTCACCTGCACGTGCATGTCGTCCCCCGTTGGACGGGGGACACCAGCTTCATGACGGCGACGGCGGAGGCGAGGGTGCTGCCCGAGTCGCTCCCGGTGACCTGGAAGCGGCTGCGCGACGCCTGGGCCGAGGGGTCGTGGGCATCCTAGGAGGCCTCGGCGGCGGCCCCTTCGACGACGGCTCGCCGGCGAGGTCGTTGCAACGGGGGACCCGCAACCCGCCAAAGGTCTGGGCCGAGGCGCACGTCGATGGCGACGTCCTCGTCGTCCGCATGCGCGGCTGGCGCGCCGTCTGGGCCATGCAGCGACGGCTCCGCCTGCCGCTCCAGGTGATCGTCAACGTCGGCCACGACCCGGACGTCTACCAACGGGTGAGCACGAAGCTGCGCCGCAGCGGGCGGGCGCGCACGACGATGTTCAAGCTCGGTAGCCAGCACGGCAGCGACGGCTGGTCCTTCTGGTCGTGCGGTTACGGACGCAACGCCGTCCTCATCGAGACCGTCGGCATCCGCTACCGCTTCGTCATCGTCGAGGTGGAGAGCCCCGCCGCCGTCGTGCAATCCGTCCGGGAGGTCACGGGCCTGTCGCCCGACCTGCCGCTCTACGCCCCGCCGCGCCCGCAGCCGTCACTGCGCCAGACCGTGAGGGCGCGCCGACGCGGGGCCGGCAGGCAGCGGCAGCCGCCGGCCTTCTGAGCGGCCGTCTGCCGGCCGCCTCCGATCAGGAGTTGGCCTGTGTCGCCTTCACGATGCGGTCGACGAGCTGGGCCGGTACCGGCTCGTAGTGGTCGTGCCGGATCGTGAAACGCCCGCGGCCGCCCGTGAGTGACCGCAGGTCCGTGGCATACCTCATTACCTCGGACGTCGGCACGACGGCGATGACGACCTGCTCGTCCCCCGAAGCGGTCTCCGTACCGAGGACACGGCCCCGCCTCGAGTTGAGATCGCCCAGCACGTCGCCCTGGGAACTGGCCGAAACGGTGATCTCGAGGCGCGAGATCGGTTCCAGGAGCACGGGACCCGCCTTGGCGAGGGCCTCCCGGAAGCCGAGCGAGCCGGCCATCTTGAAGCTCATCTCGGACGAGTCCACGGAGTGGTACTTGCCGTCGAAGACCGTCACCTTCACATCGACGACGGGAAACCCGAGGGCGCCGCCGGTGCTCATCGCCTCCTGGACGCCCTTCTCGACGGCCGGGATGAACTGGCGGGGGATGGCGCCACCGACGATCTGGTCGGCGAACTCGAAACCCGACCCTCGCTCCAGCGGCTCCACCTTCAGGTTGGCCACGCCGAACTGCCCGTGACCGCCGGTCTGCTTCTTGTACTTTCCCTCCGCCTCGGCCGCCTGGGTGATGGTCTCGCGGTAGGGCACCTTGACCGGCTCGGTCTCGACGTCCACGCCGAACTTGCGCAGGAGCTTCTCGCAGACGATCTGCAGGTGCGTGTCGCCCATGCCGGAGAGGATCGTCTGGTGCGTCTCGTCCTCGCGGCGAACGGCGAGCGTCATGTCCTCTTCCTGGAGGCGATGGAGGGCCGTCATCAGCTTGTCCTCGTCGCCCTTCGCCTTCGGGTGGACGGCCATCGAGAGCAGGGGTGTCGGCGCCGGGCGGGCCTCGATGACGACGGGGCTCCCCTTCGGCGCGAGCGTGTCGCCCGTGCGGGCGTCGGCGAGCTTCGGCACGGCGATGATGTCCCCGGCCTGCGCCTCGCTGAGCGGGCTCGCCTCCTTGCCGCGCAGCAACTGCAGCGCGTGCAGGCGCTCCTCGCCGTGGGTGCGGGAGTTGACGAGCGTGGCGTCCGGGCGGATGGTGCCCGAGAGCACATGGATGAGCGAGATCTTGCCGACGTAGGGGTCGGCGATGGTCTTGAAGACGCGGGCGAGCGGCTGCCCGGCGGGGTCGACGGCGACGGTGGTGGTCTTGTCGCCGGCCCGAACCGTCACCGGCTGTCGGTCGAGGGGGCTCGGACCGACCTCGCAGATGAGCTCCGCCAGGCGGTCGATGGCGATCGACTTGGTGGCGGATCCGCAGACGACGGGGAAGACGGTGGCGGCGGCGACACCGTGGGCGAGCGTCGTCTCGAGCTCCTTGGTCGAGGGGGTCTCGCCCTCGAGGTAGCGCTCCATGAGATCGTCGTCCCCGACGACGATCCCCTCCACGAGCGCATCGCGCACGCGGTGCTCCATCTCCGACATGTCCTCGGGGATCTCGCCGGTGACGTGGGATCCGTTCTCGTAGATGATGGCCGTGTCCGTGAGGAGGTCGGCGACCCCCGTGAAGGCAGCCTCGTGGCCGATGGGCAGCTCGAGAGGCGCCACGCCTGCTCCGAAGCGGTCGCGAAGCTGCTCGAGCGTCCGCTCGAAGTCCGCCCGCTCCCGGTCCAGCTTGTTCACATAGATGAAACGGGGAAGGCCCATCTCGGAGGCGATGCGCCACGCTGTCTCAGTGCTCACCTCGACGCCTTCCACGGCGCTCACGACGACGACGGCGAGGTCGGCGACCGAGAGGGCTGCCTCCACCTCGGCGACGAAGTCGGCGTAGCCGGGGGTGTCGATGACGTTGATGCGGTAGTCGCCGACCGTCACCGGCGCCATGGCGAGCGACACGGAGATGTGCCGCTTCATCTCCTCCGGCTCGAAGTCGGACACCGTGGTGCCGTCTTCGACGCGCCCGGCCCGGTTGAGGGCCCCGCTGTTGACAAGCAGTGCCTCGGCGAGCGTCGTCTTGCCGGCGCCTCCGTGGCCCACGAGGGCCACATTCCGGATCTTCGAAGATGGCACGTTGGCCATCGGACACCTCCTCGAGACTCGCCCGGCCGCACCCCCTGCGGGAACGGTGGAGTTCCTCGGCGCCCGAGCCTATCTGGGCGGGGCTGGGCACGGCCGAGGAGTTTCGCAGGCCTTCCTCGCTGCCGGTGGGACGCCCCGCCGAGGGCGGCGTGGCCCCCTTCCGGGCTTTCTCGGCCATCGGTTTGGTAAGATCATGTGCATGGCCGGCGAGATGGTTGACGCCCGTGGCCTCGGAGCTTTCGGCCCGACGGCGTCGGGACGAGCGTGATCGACGGCCGCCGAGGCCGCGACGCCTCCGCTGACGGGGCTGATCACGAGCTCCCCGAAGACGTCGCTGAGGAGTCGCTTGCCACCCTTGACGAGGTCGTCACCGATCCCGAGGAGCCGGACGTCGCCGCCTCAGCGGCCGAGGGGGGCGACCGGCCGAACGTCTTCGTGCGAGGCCTGAAGGCGCTCGGACCGAAGCTGGTGTCGCTCGGTGTGAAGGCGGACCACGTCACCGTCATCGGCCTCCTCCTCGCCTGCGTGACCGGCGTCATGATCGCCTACGGGCAGTTCTACCTCGCCGTCATCCTCGGGACGTCGGGCTGCCTCATGGACACGCTCGACGGCGCCGTCGCCAAGGCGGCGGGGACGTCATCCAAGCGTGGGGCGTTCTTCGACTCCGTGTCAGACCGCGTCGCCGAGATGTTCATCTTCGGCGGCATGGCCTGGTACTTCGCCGGTGGGTCGGGCCACAACCCCCGGCTCGCCCTCATCCCGCTGGCGATCCTCGGCGTCAGCAACACGATCTCCTACGAGCGGGCCAAGGCGGAGTCTCTCGGGTACGAGGCCAAGGGCGGCCTCATGGAGCGGGCCGAGCGCCTCATCTCCGTGGGCGTCATCCTCCTCCTCAACGAGTTCTTCCACGTGAGCCTCTTCGTGCTGCTCCTCGTGCTCCTCGGCCTCTGCGTGCTCACGGCACTGCAGCGTTTCGCCAGGGTGTGGGTGCAGGCGAGCGACCCGGCGCACGCCGCCAACGCCGAGTCGAGCCAGACGCTGGCCGCCTTTGCGGCGCGGGCCGGCACCTCGGCCATGCTCGGCCGCCGCCCCGCCCGGGTCGAGTCGAGATGGCGGGCGTGGCGCGAGTCCTCGACCGAGTCGTCGCGGACGCGCGTCGCCACGGCGAGCAGGGCGCGTTCCCGCCGGCGGCCCGAGCCGCTGTCGACTCGTCTCCGCCAAGCCTTCCTCAGCGAGCGCGGTGCGCAGCGTGCCACCACGCGTACGGTCGCCCGCACCGGGCGAGCACGGTCCGAGCGACGGTTGCGGGACGCCGAGGTGTCGTTTCGGCGCCGTCTCGGCTCCGGCCGCTGACAGACCGCCTCACCATCGGTGGATCGGCCGCCTGAGGCCGAGGCGGCGCCTGCACCTCCGCGCGGCTCGCCCCGTGTCGTCCTTGGGCACTCGACGGCCTATTGGACATACCGCGGGCTGTCGTCGGTCCTCGAACGCGTCCCCGCCCCCCTCGCCCGCGCCCTCGCCTCCGGCGCCGGGACGGTGATGTCACGGTTGTGGAGCGAGCGCCGCCCGATCGTCGCCGCCAACCTCCGCCGCGTCGTCGGGCCGGAGCTCCCCGAGGCCGATCTCGAAGGCCTCGTGACCGAGGCGTTCCACTCCTACGCCAGCTACTGGGTCGAGAGCGCCCGGCTCATGTCCATGCGGCCGTCGGAGATCTTCCGCCGCTTCTCCATCGAGGGCTACGAGCGGGTGCAGGAGGAGATGGCCAAGCACCACGGCGTCATCCTGGCCTTGCCCCACTTCGGGTGCTGGGATCTCGGCGGGGCCTGGCTGACGCTGAAGGGCACCCCGATGACGACCGTGATGGAACCACTCGAGCCTCCCGATCTCTTCGAGTGGTTCCGCGCCCAGCGCGAGGCCCTGGGGCTGACCATCCACACCTTCGAGCCGCAGACCTCCGGCCGCTTGGCCGCCGCCCTCCGAGCCGGCCGTCTCGTGGGCCTCGTGGCCGACCGCGACCTCGTGGGAACGGGCGTCGAGGTGGAGTTCTTCGGCGAGAAGACGACCATGCCCGCCGGACCAGCCGTGCTCTCGTTGCGGACGGGTGCCCCCATCTTCCCGACGATCGTCTACCAAGTCTCCGGCGGGCGCGGCCACGGCGTCATCAGAGCTCCCATCGAGATGGAGCGGACGCGCAGCCTCCGAGCCGACGTCGGGCGGCTCACCTCCCTGCTCGCCGGCGAGCTCGAACTGCTCATCGCCAAGGCGCCCGCCCAGTGGCACATGTTCCAGCCGAACTGGCCCAGCGACAAGCAACGGTACGGCTGACCAGGGCGTTCCTGACGATCGCCGCCCGAATGTCCGCGGAAGTTCTGGGGGTCCAGCGCGGCCTCCGGACTCGAGCTGCCGAGGGCGCTGCGCTCGACTTCGCCTCGAGCATGTTCAGCCCGGGGACCATCCGCAGGGGGACCGTTCGGCGGATCATCGAGGGGAATGTAACTCGTAGCTCGAGCGGCACACGCTTGCTGAGCCGCATCATTTCGCGTGGACGCTCCGACTCGTACTGAGATGCGAGGACGACCGTAGGGGGCCCAACACGGACGCTTCGGGCGCTCAGTACGTGCTGAGCACCACCTCTCGATCAAGGCGAGGCGTCAAACGATCGAGAGTTTCGATCAAAGCGTTTTGGTGCTATGCGAAACGCGCGTTCCGGTATAGTGGTCACCGAAGGACCCCGGCCCCTGGCCCCCTAGGTGCGGCCGGGGTCGCTTCGCGCCAGGGCAGCGATTCGTGACACTCCACTGACAAAGAATCACGACCGTGCACCGCTTGTCGCCGGTCGCCGGGGCGTGCTGCCGGTCAGGCGGCGTCGGCCCAGATGACGGGACTCCGGCTCTGCCCGTCCTCCCCGGTGTAGAGGAACACGGCCGGTTGCACGCCGATAGGCATCTGGAACTCGACACATCCGACGGCGAGCTCGCCTCGACCGAGCGTCACCTGGCCGTTGGCGAAATTCGGGCAGCTCATGATGGCGCTGAACTGGGCGCCGTAGCTCTGCGTGTTCGTGGCGATGAGGGCGAGCGAGCGATCGGCGTCGTCGCTGAAGGTCGCCGTCAGAGCCCGGAAGGTGATCTTCACGCCGAGGTAACGAGAGCCCGCCAGCGGAGAGTTCCCGTTGGCGTCCTTCGCCAGAGCGACGACGGCCAGCACTGTGACGTCCGCCTTTCCGTGTTCGCCGCTGATGACCTGCGTTGTGCCGAGATGGGGTGCATGCCGCTCGAGGGCGAGCATCGTCGTCGTGGTCGTGGTCGGAGCCGGAGCCGAGCTGCAGGCGGACAGGCAGAGCCCGCCGACGATGCCCAAGGCCAGGGCGAGCAACGTCGGACCGAGCTGGGTCTGAGCGAGACGCCGATGCCCCAAGAGCGTTACCCCCCTTCCATCGAAATTCAACCACTCCAGCAGAGCTGGCTGCCGGTCGGCTTGCCTCCGGTCGCCGGCGTGACCTAGGAGAAGGGCGTGCGCGTCGCCATGGTGAGCCCGTACGACCTCTCGATCCCGGGGGGCGTGCAGGGGCAGGTCGACGGCTTGGCGAAGGCGCTCGAGCGGGCGGGATCGAGTGTGACCGTCGTCGCGCCGGTGGGTTTCGAGGGTGTGCTGGGCGAGACGGGGTACGTCCTGGCGCCCACCGGCCGGAGCATCCGGGTGCCGGCCAACGGCTCGCAGGCCCCCGTAGCTCCCGGTCCGATCACGATGGTGCGCACGCTGAGGATCCTGCGCCGCCTCGAGCCGGATGTCGTGCACGTGCACGAGCCCCTCGTACCCGGTTCGTCCCTCGCCGCCGTCGCTGCCGGCCCGCGACCGATCGTGGCGACGTTCCACCGGGCCGGCACGGATGCGCTCTACCGGGCGGAGGGAGCGCTCCTTCGGCCCCTCAGGCGGCGCCTCGGCGCCCTCGTGGCGGTGTCGGAGGCGGCCCGTGCCACGGCCACCGAGGTGCTCGGTGGGCTCTCCGGCCCGATCGAGCTCATTCCGAACGGCATCGACCTGCAGCGCTATGCCGAGGCCGCAGCAGGAGCATCCGGCCGGCCGCACCGTGGCACCGTCGACGACCCCTTGCGCCTCCTCTTCGTGGGGCGACACGAAGAGCGAAAGGGGCTCGGCGTCCTCCTCGCGGCTGCCCGCCGGCTGCAGGCAATGGCGTCGTCGGACGTCCCGTCGTGGCGCCTCCTCGTGGTCGGCGACGGGCCGGAGACGGCCGAGCTGAAGCGCGGCACCGCCGTCGACGAGAGCACCGAGTGGCTGGGTGTCGTCGACGATGCGGAAAGGACCCGCCTGCTGGCCGGCGCCGACGTGTTCGTCGCCCCCTCCGTCGGCGGGGAGTCCTTCGGCGTCGTGCTCCTCGAGGCGATGGCCGCCGGCGCCGCCGTCGTCGCCTCCGATCTGCCCGGGTATCGGATGGCCGCCGGCAACGCCGCCCGGCTCTTCCCGGCGGGGGACGTCGGGGCGCTCGCCAGCACGTTGGCGTCGGTGCTGGCGGACCCGCAGGAGCGCCGGCACCTCGGCGAGCGGTCGCTGGCGCGAGCCGACCGGTTCTCAATGGATGCCGTCGCCGCCCGCTACCTCGAGCTCTACGACCGCCTGGCGAGCGCCCGCACGTAGACTCGGCGCCGTGCCGTCCTCGACGAGGTCCCGCTCTCGTCGCTCCCAGCGCCACGACCCGGGGGAGCGGGGGAGGCGAAGTCGGGAGGCGCAGGAGGCGGCTTACGAGACGGCTCGAGTCGTGCTCGAGCGGGCGGCCGCTCGCCGGGACGCCGAGTGGAAGGCGGCAGCCGAGCACAACCGCCGCCGCGTGCGGCTCGTCCTGGCACTTCCAGCGCTCGTGGCGCTCGTCGTGGTTCTCCTCGGCATCTTGCTTCCGGTGCTCTTCGTCGTCGGTGGCGTGCTCCTCGCCATCTGGATCGGCGTCGCAGCCTTCGTCTGGGCTGGTGCCTCCGACCGGCTCGTCGGCCGTATCGGTGCTCTCGACGTGGAGGAGGCGGAACGGGCGGGCGTCGTGACGTCGCTCGGGGCGGCGCGACTCGCCGACATGTCCGAGGCGCTCTGCGCTGCGCTCGGCGTGCGACCGCCCGCCCTGCGCATCCTCGAGGACCCGTCGATGAATGCCATCTCGGTCGGTCTTCGGCACGACGACGTCACCCTGATCGTCACGGCGGGACTGCTCGAGCAGCTCGACCGCATCGAGTTGGAGGGCGTCGTCGCCCACGAGCTGGCGCATGTGAAGCGGTGGGACGTCGCCCCGGCGACGCTCGCCTCGGGCGCACTCGGGACGTTCGTGAAGCTCGTCGGCGGCGAGCAACTGCTCGGATGGCTCGTCGGCACCGATCGCGAGGTCCGGGCCGACGTCGCCGGCGTCGCCACCACGCGCTACCCACCCGGACTGACGGACGCCCTCGACCGCATCCGGGCGGCCGGGGCGACACGCCCGGCAGGCGTGCCGAGCGCTCTCCTGGCACGAACGAGCGGCCACTGGCTCGTGCCCGTGGGCGAGAGTGCCACGGCCGGGCTCTCGGATCGCCTGGACGTCTTGAGGGAACTGTGATTGGGCGGCGGGCCGTAGACTGACCCGCATGGGCTCAGCTGGAGGTTCTGACGACACGACGGCGCCCGGGCGCGCCACCGGGACGGCGCGCGTGAAGCGTGGCCTGGCCGAGATGCTCCGGGGCGGGGTCATCATGGACGTCGTGGACGCCGCGCAGGCCAAGATCGCCGAGGACGCCGGGGCCGTGTCGGTGATGGCCCTCGAGCGCGTGCCGGCCGATATCCGCCGAGACGGCGGGGTCGCCCGCATGAGCGACCCGGCACTCGTCGAGGGGATCCAGAACGCCGTCACGATCCCGGTGATGGCGAAGGCCCGCATCGGTCATTTCGCCGAGGCGCAGGTGCTGCAGGCCCTCCGCGTCGACTACGTGGACGAGAGCGAAGTGCTGACGCCCGCCGACGAGGCGTACCACATCGACAAGTGGGCCTTCCAGGTGCCCTTCGTGTGCGGGGCGACCAACCTCGGTGAAGCCCTCCGCCGTATCAGCGAGGGGGCCGCCCTCATCCGCTCGAAGGGCGAGGCGGGCACTGGCAACGTCGTGGAGGCGGTGCGTCACCTCCGGTCCATCCTGGGCGACATCCGCAAGCTGGCGACGGCCGACGAGGCGGAGCTGTACGGGTGGGCGAAGAACCTGCAGGCGCCACTGGATCTCGTCGTCGAGGTGGCGGCGACCGGGAAGCTGCCCGTGCCCCTCTTCTGTGCCGGCGGTCTGGCCACGCCGGCCGATGCCGCCCTCGTCATGCAGCTCGGCGCCGAGGCGGTCTTCGTCGGCTCCGGCATCTTCAAGAGCAGCGACCCCGCCCGCCGTGCCCGGGCCATCGTGGAGGCGACCGCCCACTTCGAGGACCCCGAGATCGTCGCCAAGGTGTCGCGAGGACTCGGCGACGCCATGGTGGGCCGCGAGATCGGGACGCTCGAGGTGAAGCTGGCCGAGCGCGGCTGGTAGGCCGGTGACGTCGACGCGCTCGGCGCACCGGAGTCCTGCCGCCCGAGTCGGCGTCCTGGCCTTGCAAGGCGACGTCCGCGAGCACTCTGCCGTGCTGCGGTCGCTCGGCGCCGATCCGGTGCCCGTGCGCCGTCCCCTCGACCTCGACGGCGTCGAGGCGCTCGTGATGCCGGGTGGGGAGTCGACGACGATGTCCCTCCTGCTCGAGTCGTCGGGGCTGCTGCCCGAGCTCGAGAAGCGGCTCGCGGACGGCATGCCGGTGCTCGGGACGTGCGCCGGCATGATCCTCTTGAGCCGCCAGATCGTGGACGGCCGGCCGGACCAGGTGTGCTTCGGGGCGATCGATCTCGTCGTGCGAAGGAACGCCTTCGGCCGTCAGCTGGAGTCCTTCGAGACGGACCTGCAGGTGACGGGCGTGCCCGGAGGACCGATGCACGCCGTCTTCATCCGGGCGCCCGTCGTCGAGAGCGCCGGCCGCGACGTCGAGGTGCTCGCCGCCGTGGCGCTCGGCGGCCCGCAGGACGTAGCGCCGAGGGCGGTCGTGTGCCGGCAGGGACCGGTGATCGTGGCCGCCTTCCACCCGGAGCTGTCCGGCGACGGCCGGCTCCACCAACTGCTGCTGGACCGAAGAGAGCTCGAGGGAGACTGAAACCATGTCAGGTCACTCCAAGTGGGCGACGACGAAGCACCGCAAAGGCGCCGTCGACAAGGCGAGAGGGCAGCTCTTCGCGAAGCTCATCCGCCAGGTCGAGGTGGCCGCCCGCGAAGGCGGCGGCGACGTCAACGCCAACGCCACCCTGCGGACGATGTTCGCCAAGGCGCGGGATGCCTCCGTACCCATCGACACCATCGAGCGTGCCATCAAGCGCGGGACCGGCGAGCTCGAAGGCGTGCGCTATGAAGCCGTCTCCTACGAGGGCTACGCCCCCTCCGGGGTGGCGCTCATCGTGGAGTGCCTGACGGACAACCGCAACCGGACCGGCGCGGAGATCCGTTCCCTCTTCTCTCGCAACGGCGGCTCCATGGCGGAGCCCGGTGCTGTCTCGTGGCAATTCGACCGCAAGGGCGTCGTCATGCTCCCGAAGACCGTCGGCGAGGACGACCTCATGGGTGTCGCCCTCGACGCCGGCGCCGAGGATCTGGCCGACGAGGGCTCCGACTGGATGCTCACCTCGGCGCCCTCCGACCTGCACGCCCTCAAGGTCGCCCTCGAGGAGGCCAAGATCCCGATGGAGAGCGCCGACCTCGAGATGGTCGCCAACACGCGGGTCGCCATCGAGGACGAGTCCACGGCGAAGCGCGTCCTGCGTCTCATCGAGGTGCTCGAGGAGCACGACGACGTCCAGAACGTCTGGTCGAACTTCGACATCCCGGACGCCATCCTCGAGAGCATCGTGGTCTGAGGGCGCCGGCCGGCCTGGCGCCGGCACGGGGCGGCCGCCCCGGCGGCATCCCCCAGTGGCAGGCCGTCCGGGGTTACCATCGAACGGATGTTTGTCCTCGGGATCGACCCTGGGCTCTCGCGATGCGGCTACGGCTGCGTCACGCGATCGGCCCGCGACGCCGGCTTCCGGGCGGTGGCTGCCGGCGTCCTCACGACGTCGACGGAGGACGACGTGCCCACCCGCCTGGCGCAGCTCAGAGGCGACCTCGACAGCCTCTTCGCCGACCTCCGTCCCGACGTCATGGTGATCGAGCGAATCTTCTTCCGCTCGAACGCCCGCACCGCCATGTCCGTCGGGCAAGCGAGCGGCGTGGCGCTCCTCACGGCGGCGGAGCACGGTTGCCCCGTCGCCGAGTACACGGCGGCGGAAGTCAAGCTCGCCGCCGCCGGCTACGGGAACGCCACGAAGGAGCAGGTACAGGCAATGGTCGTACGGACGCTGCACCTCAGCCAAGCGCCTCGCCCCGCTGACGTCGCCGACGCCCTCGCCCTGGCCATCTGCCATCTCGGGGCGGCCGAGTGGGGGCGGCAGGCGGCGATGATGACCCGATCGGCGGGAGGGCCGCCCCCCGGCGCGTCGGCGCGGCATCCGTCGGGGTCGCCGGGCGGTGGACAGCGGGAAGGACGCACGAGCGTCGTCACGAGGGGAATGGCCGGATGATCGGATCGCTCAGGGGCACAGTCATCGAGCGGAGCGCCGCCGGCGATACGGCCGTGGAGATCATCGTCGACGTGGGCGGTGTCGGCTACCGCGTCCTCGTGTCCGCCCGGCTCGCCGCCTCCGTCGGCACCGTGCGCTCGGGTCACACCACGGGCGGCTCCGAGGTCGTGCTCTCGATTCACACGCACGTGCGGGAGGGTGCCATCTCGCTCTACGGGTTCGCCGAGCCGACGGAGCGCCGGGCGTTCGAGCTGCTCCTCTCCGCACACGGTGTGGGGCCGGCCCTGGCGCTCGCCATCGTCTCGGTGCACGGTCCCGACCGGCTCGTCGAGATCGTGGCCAACGACGACATCGACGCCCTCACGCTCGTGCCCGGTGTCGGGCGCAAGACGGCCATGCGCCTGCTCGTCGACTTGAAGTCGCGCTTCGGCGAGCTCGACGGCGCCTCCTCACCCTCCGTCGCCATCCTCGGCGGGCCGCCGTCGGCGCAACGCGAGGTGGGCGAGGCCCTGGCACAGCTCGGCTACGCGCCCGATGAGGTCCGGTCGGCCGTACGGGACCTGCCTGCCGACGGCACGGTGGAGGAGCTCCTGCGAGCGGCGCTCCGGCAGCTGGCACCGCGACGATGAGCCCGCGCCGGGAGATCATCGCGGGTTCCGAGGACGACGGGGCAGAGCTCGACGGACCCCGGGCCGAGATGCCGGAGGGCGTCGGAAGCCGAGCTCTCGACCCGGTCGCCGACGAGGCGGAGACGCAAGTCGAGGCGGGTCTTCGACCACGCTCGCTGGAGGACTTCGTCGGTCAGGAGGACCTGAAGGAGCGCCTGGCCATCGTCCTCGAGGCGGCCCGCCGCCGCCACCAAGCCGTCGACCACCTCCTCTTCGCCGGCCCGCCGGGCCTTGGCAAGACGACACTCGCCGGCATCGTGGCCGCCGAGATGGGCGCCAGCTTCCGGGTGACGTCGGGCCCGGCCCTCGTGCGCACCGGGGACGTCGCCGCCATCCTCACCGACCTGCAGCCCGGCGACGTCCTCTTCATCGACGAGATCCACCGTCTCGGTCGGGCTGTCGAGGAGGTCCTCTACCCGGCCATGGAGGACTTCCAGCTGGACATCGTGCTCGGCAAGGGACCCACCGCCCGCACGCTCCGCCTCGACATCCCCCGGTTCACCCTCGTCGGTGCCACGACGAGGACCGGCCTCGTGACGGGACCGTTGCGGGACCGCTTCGGCTTCGTCGCCCGCCTCGACCACTACCGCCCTGAGGAGCTGGAGGCGATCCTGCGCCGCTCCGCCGTCCTCTTCGGCACGGACCTCACCGAGGAGGGGGCGAGGGAGATCGCCGGCCGCTCGCGGGGCACCCCGCGCCTGGCGAACCGCCTGCTGCGGCGGGTGCGGGACTACGTCGAGGTGCGGGGCAAGGGCGTCGTGACGCTGGAGACCGCCCGCGAAGGGCTCGAGACCTTCGGCGTCGACGATCTCGGCCTCGATCGCGTCGACCGCATGATCCTCGAGACGCTCTGCATCGCCTTCCCGGGCCGGCCCATCGGGCTGTCGACGCTCGCCGTGAGCGTTGGCGAGGAGACCGAGACCGTGGAGGACGCCTACGAGCCATTCCTGCTCAAGGCCGGGCTGGTCCTTCGTACCCCCCGCGGCCGCGTGGCGACGCCGGCCGCCTACCGCCACCTCGGCCTGGCGGTGCCGGCGCATCTCGAGCTGGAGGGCATGCTGGTCGGCGACATCGTCGGCGGGCGGGGACGCGGCCGGGGCCGGCACCTCCCCGCCGACGGCCCGAGCCTCTTCGACCAGATGGGGGAGGAGAGCCCCTGAGGAGCGGGCTGCCGTCGTACAACGTGCCGGTGGGGGACAGCGGGAGGGCCGACCGGCCGGCGGGTTGCTGAGAAGAACACCCGGACAGGCACTAGTGTGGTCGGTCGATTCGAATCGACCCAATGCAGGGAGCCGATGTTGTCGCATCTCGACCAGTTGGGCCTCACTTTTCACGGCCTCGTGCTGGCAACCACCTCAAGCACCAAGAAGTCGTCCAGCTCCTCGGCGACGCTGCTCATCATCGTGGGCTTCGCTCTGCTGCTGTATTTCTTCGTCCTCCGTCCCCGCAACCAGCGCATGCGGCGCGGGCAAGCCCAGACACAGGGAGCCGACGTCGGCGACGAGGTGATGCTCGCCTCCGGCATCATCGGCCGCGTCATGAGCATCGAGGGCGATCGCGCCTCGGTCGAGATCGCTCCCGAGATCGAAGTGGAGGTCGTCCGTCGTGCCATCTCGACGGTGCTGCAGAAGGCCGACGAGGAGGTCGACCTCAACGTGCCGCCCGACCCGGGGAGCGACGACTACCGGCACGACCATGCTGACGACGACGACGATGACTCGAGCGGGTACCACGATGCCCGTGGTCCCGTCGTGGCCGGCGAAGCGCACGACGAGGAGGCGGGATCCGAGGCGGACGAGCACGACACGGCGACGACCGCCGGTGACGCAGGGGACTTCGAGGGAGACGTGACGACCACGGCGCCGCCGGGTCCGGGCGCCGCCCTCGATCTCGGAAGGGAAGGGCACAGCAGTCCATGAAGCAGCGCTCGTTGCTGGTGAGCGTGATCCTCACATTGCTCGTCTGCTTCGGAACCTTCGGCGGTGTCCTGGCGGCCCACTGGAAGCCCATCCTCGGCCTCGACCTGCGAGGGGGCCTCTCCGTCACGTACGTGCCGAAGCCGCTCCCCGGTCACACCGTCACGAGCTCCGAGCTCGAGGACGCCGTGCAGGTCATGAGCGACCGCGTGAACGCCCTCGGCGTCTCCCAGCCGAACATCGCCACGCAAGGCAACTCCATCGTCGTGCAGCTGCCGGGCGTGAAGAACCCCCAGCAGATCCTGAACATCGTGGGGACGACCGCCCAGCTCTTCTTCCGCCCGGTCCTGGGCGGTGCCCCGGCCTACACGGCCCCGTCGAAGTCGAAGCAGACCTCGTCCTACCGGATCCCGCCGGCGCCGACGGGCACGTACGCCTGGACGACGCAGTACGACACCGGCTCACCCCCGACGTTGGACGTGCCAGCCGCAGCGCTCGAGGACCCGACCTACAGCGGTTACCCGACCACGACTTCGGCCCAAGATGCCCTCTACGAGCACGACAACATCATCCTCGACGGCTCGAACGGCGAGTGTGAAGGGGCCTCCCGCTGCGTGCTCGGACCGGTGCAGGGGACTGGCGTCATCATCAAGAGCGCCTACTCCGAGAACACCTCCACGGGTTGGGTGGTGGTGTTCAACCTGACCGGCCCTGGCGGGCCTGTCTTCAACGCCATCGCCTCCAAGTATTACGGGACCCTGGTCGCCAACGATCTCGACGGCCAGATCGTCTCGGCCCCCGTGATCCAGGCGAAGAGCTTCAGCGGGAGCGGCCAGATCAGCGGCAACTTCGACTCGGCGAGCGCCGGCAAGCTGGCGCTCGAGCTCAACTACGGCGCCCTGCCGGTGCCGCTCGTGGCGCTCACCTCGCAGACGGTGTCGCCCTCCCTCGGGGCCGCCTCACTGCACGCCGGGCTCTTCGCCGGCCTGCTCGGGCTCCTCCTCGTCATGATCTACACGATCTTCTACTACCGGGCCCTCGGCGTGGTCGTCATCCTCGGCCTCGTGTCGACGGCAGCCCTCCTCTACGCCATCATCTCCGCCCTCGGCCATCACGACGGGCTCACGCTCGACCTCTCCGGCGTCACGGGCATCATCGTGTCCATCGGTATCACCGTCGACTCCTATGTCGTCTATTTCGAGCGATTAAAGGACGAAGTGAGAGCCGGCCGCTCGATCCGGGCGTCCGTGGACCGGGGCTTCCGGAGCGCCTACCGCACGATCCTGTCGGCCGACGCCGTCTCGTTCATCGGCGCTGCCGTCCTCTACCTGCTCTCCATCGGCGCCGTGAAGGGCTTCGCCCTCATGCTCGGGATCTCGACGATCCTCGACGTCGTGACCGCCTACACCTTCACGCGGCCGCTCGTCATCCTGCTCGGGCGCAACCGCGTCTTCACGGAGGCCCGCGGCCTCGGGGTCGCCCGCGGCCTGGCGACGGCCGCGAGCGCAGGATCCGGCTCGTGAGCGTCGTCGGCACCCCGGACGGCGGAGTGGCCTCGTCGGGGGGGCGCTTCCACCGCCTCTACTACGGGCTCACGAAGTTCGACTTCGTGCGGCGCCGCCGGACGTGGTTCGCCATCTCGGGCATCATCATCCTGGCCGGCGCCGTCTCCCTCGGCGTCCGCGGGCTCAACTACGACATCGAGTTCGTCGGGGGCACCTCCTGGACCGTTCCGAACAGCGCCGGGGTGTCGGTGACGGCGGCGCAGTCGGCCGTCTCCGGCGCCGGGCTCACGAACGCCACCATCACGACCCTCGGGCAGGGCTCGCACGCCCAACTGCAGGTGGAGGCGAAGCTGTCGGGCGGCGGCAAGGGCGCCGTCGGCAGCAAGGAGGAGGCGGCCGTCACCTCCGCCCTCGCCAAGCTCGCCCACATCTCGACCAACAGCGTCTCGGTCGAGACCGTGGGGCCGACCTGGGGCAGCCAGGTCACCCACAAGGCGGTCGAGGCCCTCATCGTCTTCCTCGTGATGATCATGATCTACATCTCCATCTTCTTCGAATGGAAGATGGCGCTGGCGGCCATCATCGCCGTCGCCCACGACATCCTCGTCACGGTCGGCATCTACTCGCTGACGTTCTTCCTCGTGACGCCGGACACGGTCGTCGCCTTCCTGACCGTCCTCGGCTACTCGCTCTACGACACGATCGTCGTCTTCGACCGAATACGCGACAACGCCAAGGGCCTCGGCGCCACGGGCAAGATGACCTTCAGCGACGTCGTGAACCTCTCGATGAACCAGACGCTGGCGCGCTCCATCAACACCTCGCTCGTCGCCATCCTGCCGATCCTCGCCCTCCTCGTGCTCGGTGCCGAGATCCTCGGCGCGACGACGCTGCAGTACTTCGGCCTCGCCCTCTTCATCGGCCTCACGAGCGGGGCCTACTCGTCCATCTTCATCGCCTCGCCCATCGTCGCCATGTGGAAGGAGCACGAGCCGCGCTACTCCGAGATCGCCCGCCGCCTCGCCGCTCGCAACCAGGACGTGCAGCTCGTGACGCCGGCGGCCTTCGCAGCCGGGCTCTTCGACGAGCGGGAGGACAAGGCCACCTCGAGGCGCCAGAAGCGTGGGCGGGCCCCGCAGGCGCCCAGCGGCCCCATCCGTCCGGCTGCCTCGCGGGGAGCCGCCGCCACGGGAACGGCCGTGCTGGACGACGTGGGCTACGACGGTGGCGAGGACGGGTCGGCCGGTGACGACGACGTGGCCGCTCCCATCCCGGCGCCCCGTCCCGCTGCCCGCAGCGGGACCGCCCGTTCCGGTGCAGCCCGCTCCGGCACAGGCCAGCGGCAAGGCAACCGGCCAGCGGGATCCGCTTCAGGGAACCGGCCCGCGCCCCGGCCGCGCAAGAAGAAGCGTCGCTGAGGCCGGGAGCCCCGCCTCCTCGGAGGAGCGTTCGCCAGCAGGCGTCCTTCGGGGACGCCATGCCTAAGCTGCTCCCGGCATGATCGACATCCGGCTCGCCCGCGAGCAGCCCGAGGCGCTGCGGCGCGCCCTTGCCCGCAAGGGCGCCGCTGAGCTCTTCGACGAGCTGCTCGGCGTCGACGACACCTGGCGCGCCCTCACGGCCCGCGTCGACGAGCTGCGGGGGCGCCTGCGCCCGAAGGGACGACCGACGCCGCAGGAGCTGGCCGCCCTGCACGGGGTGAAAGAAGAGCTCCGGGCGGCCGAGACGGAGCTCTCCGTCGTCGAAGCCCGCCGCGACGACCTCCTCCTGCGCGTCCCCAACCCGCCGTCGGAGGACTGCCCGGACGGCGACACGGACGAGGACGCCGAGGAGGTGCGACGCGTGGGGGAGCCGCCGGTGTTCACCTTTGCCATCCGGGACCACGTCGAGCTCGGTGGCTTCGAGCTCGATCGGGCAGCCCGGCTCTCAGGCGCCCGCTTCGCCTACCGACGGGGCGCCGTCGCCCTCCTCGAACTCGCCCTCTACCGGTTCGCGCTGGCGCAGGTGGTGGGGATGGGCTTCGAGGTGCTCCTACCGCCCGTCCTCGTGCGCGAGGAGGCCATGTACGGCACGGGCTTCCTGCCGACCGAAGTAGTCAACCTCTATCGCCTGGAGGCCGACGAGCTGTACCTGACGGGGACCTCGGAGGTCGCCCTCGCCGCCTTCCACCAGGGCGAGGTGCTCGACATCGACGAGCTGCCGCTTCGTTACGCCGGCTACTCCACCTGCTTTCGTCGGGAGGCGGGGGCGGCCGGTCGGGACACGCGGGGCATCTTCCGCCTCCACCAGTTCGACAAGGTGGAGATGTTCGTCTTCACGACACCGGAGGAGTCGGCGGCCGAGCACGAGCGCATCCTCGCCATCGAGGAGGAGATCGTCTCGAGCCTGGGGCTCGCCTACCGGGTGGTGTGCACGGCAGCGGGCGACCTCGGGCCCTCGGCGGCGAAGAAGTACGACATCGAGGCCTTCATCCCGAGCCAGGGGCGTTACCGCGAGGTCACGTCGTGTTCCAACACGACCGACTACCAGGCACGCCGGCTGAACGTCCGCTACCGCCAGAGCGGGGGGCCGCTCCAGGTCGTCCACACGCTGAACGGCACGGCGATGACGGCCCGCTTCCTCATCGCCCTCATGGAGACCTACCAGGACTCCCTCGGCGAGGTCGCCGTTCCCGAGATCCTGTGGCCCTTCGGGGCCCCCGAGCGCCTGCCGGCCGCCAAAGCCTGAGGGCCGGCGACCGCCAGCAGTCCACGAGGCCCGTCAGGGGGCTGCCGCCCCGTCCCGATGGGCCGCCCCCAGCTGGTCGATCGGACCGTGCCCCGCCCCGAGCTCCCAGTGCGCCGACAGCTCGATGGCGTGGTGCACGAAGGCCTTGGCGGCGAGGGCCGCCTGCAGGGCCGGGAGCCCGAGGGCGAGGTCGGCGGCGACGGCGGCCGCCAGGGTGCAGCCGGTGCCGTGCACGTTGCGCGTCTCGAGCCAGGGCGCACGCAGCAACGTGACGGCATGGCCGTCGTAGGCGACGTCGACGGCCTCGTCCTCGAGGCGGAGCCGCCCTCCCGTCACGACCACGAGGTCGGGGCCGAGGGCGCGCAGCTCGTGGGCGGTGGCCTCGATGTCCTCCAGACCGTCGATCACACGGCCGGTGAGGAGCGCCGCCTCCCGGTGGTTGGGCGTGATGACGCGGGCAAGGGCGACGAGATCGAGGTAGGCGTCACGCATCTCGAGACCATCGGGACCGTCGTAGAGAGGTGCGCCGGACGAGCCCACGAGCACGGGGTCGACGACGAGGTTCGGGAGAAGGCTCCGCCGCGCCAGCTCGGTCACGGCCCGCACGGTGGCAGGAGTCGCCAAGAAACCCGTCTTCACTGCCGCCGGTCGCAGGTCGCCGAGGACCGACTCCACCTGGGCGACGACCATGTCCGGCGCCAACCGCTCGACCCGCTGCACGCCCCGGGTGTTCTGGGCCGTCACGGCGGTGAGGGCGAGCGTGCCGTGCACGTGGTGGGCCGCCAGCGTGCGGAGGTCCGCCGCCACGCCGGCGCCGCCACCTGAGTCGGAGCCGGCGATGGTGAGAACGACCGGAGGAGTGGTGCTGCCGGCGCCGTGACCCGCAACTCCGTGACCTGGCCGGACCATGGCTGTTCAGCCTATTGGCGCAGGCGGCCCCGGCGGCACGCCGGCCTTTGCGAGACTGGCCGCGGTGGAACGCCCCCTCGCACTGCGACCGTTCGGCCCGGACGATCTCGCCGTCGTGGAGCCGTGGTTCGCCGACGGCGAGACTCAACGCTGGCTGGGTGGTCCCGAGTGGCCGCTGCAGGCGCTGCGACTCGCCTCCGCCCCCCTTGGGGAGTTCCGGGGCGCTCGCGAGACGGGGCGCTTCGACTTCATCGGGTGGCAGTCGGACGTGCCGGTCGGGTACATCGGCTGCGGGACGGTCGACCGCTGGACGACCTGGGAGGGCGGGCCGGGCGGCCGCGGCGTCGTCGAGGCCATCGAGGTGCCGGCAGCAGCCGTCGCCTACGTCGTCGACCCCGCCCGGCGGCGCCTCGGCCACTGCAGCGCCATGCTGTCCGCCCTCATGGCTCGTCCCGAGCTGGCCGCTGTGCAGCTCTTCGGCGGCGGCGTGGAGGAGGGAAACGTGGCGTCGGTGCGGTGTCTCGAGGTGGCGGGGTGGCGTCGACTGCACGACGAGCCCGACTGGGAGGGCTACCTCTACTACGTCCGCCGCCGCCCCGGCGGAGGGGGATGATGACAGACAGATGACGAAATGGGCTTCCGTCGCGCACCGGTCGCGCGCGAGGCTCAACACATGTCCGCTGACCGAGACGGCGCCGGCGTCGTCCTCACGCAGCTCTCCAAGTCCTACGGCGCCGTGCACGCCGTCCGTTCCATCGACCTCACGATCCCCCGCGGCGAGACGGTGGCGCTCCTCGGGCCGAACGGGGCAGGCAAGTCGACGACCATCGACATGGTGCTCGGCCTCACGCGACCCGACGCCGGTACCGTCTCGGTCTTCGGCATGCCGCCCTCGCAGGCCGTGAGGGCCGGCGCCGTCGGCGGCATGCTGCAGATCGGACAGCTCATCGAGTACCTGAGCGTGCGCGAGCTCGTCACGATGGTCGGTTCCCTCTACCCGCACCCGCTCGACGTGGAAGAGGTCCTCCGGTTGACGGGGACGGCGGAGTTCGCCGACCGGCCGACGAACAAGCTGTCCGGTGGCCAGACCCAGCGCGTGCGCTTCGCCACGGCGCTCGTGGCCGACCCGGATCTCCTCGTCCTCGACGAGCCGACGGCTGCGCTCGACGTCGAAGGGCGCCGGGACTTCTGGGGATCGATGCGGAGCGTGGCTGCGCAGGGCAAGACGGTGCTCTTCGCCACGCACTATCTCGAGGAGGCGGACGACTACGCAGACCGCATCGTGCTCATCGCCCGGGGCAAGATCGTCGCCGACGGCCCCTCCAACGAGATCAAGGCGATCGTGAGCGGCCGGACGATCCGGGCGACGCTCGCCGAGGACTTCGGCGCCCTCAGCGACCTGGCCGCCCTGCCAGGTGTGACACAGGCCGACCGGCATGGCGACATCATCATCCTGACCTGCGCCGACTCCGACGCCACGCTGCGGGCCCTCCTCGCCGCCTACCCGGACGTGCACGACATCGAGGTGCACGGCGCCGGCCTCGAAGAGGCCTTCCTCATGCTCACCAACGACGACGACGAGGCCGCCACGGCGGAGGGGAGCGTGCACTGACCATGCGCCTCACGTTCATGTACTACGAGGTGCTGCGGACGTTTCGAAACCGCCGCTTCTTCATCTTCTCCCTTGCCTTCCCCCTCGTCCTCTTCTTCACGGTGGCGGGCTCCAACCGCCACGTCAGCCTCGACGGCATCTCGTTCCCGCTGTATTACATGGCGGGCATGGCGTCGTTCGGCACGATGATCGCCGTGCTCTCGAGCGGCGGTCGCATCTCCTCTGAGCGGTCCATCGGTTGGACACGGCAGATGCGCATCACGCCGCTGACGCCCACCGAGTACTTCGCCGCCAAAGTCATCTGCGGCTACCTCATGGCCCTGCTCAGCATCCTCGTCATGGCGCTTGCCGGCACCTCGCTCGGCGTCCGGCTCTCGGCCGGGTCGTGGGCCACGATGGTCGGGCTCATCCTCATCGCCCTCATCCCCTTCACCGTGCTCGGCATCGTGCTCGGCCACTCCATGAAGCCCGACTCGCTCGGGCCTATCATGGGTGGCATCACGGCCCTCTTCGCCCTCCTCGGGGGCGCCTGGGGGCCGCTCGCCACGAAGGGCGGCCTCTTCCAGGTGGAGAAGGCGCTGCCGTCCTACTGGCTCGTGCAAGCCGGGAAGACGGCCATCGGCACGGGGCTCTGGCCGGCGGAGGGCTGGATCGTCCTCGGCATCTGGACGGCCGCCTTCGCCGTCATCGCCGTGCGGGTCTACCAGCGCGACACGAGCCGGGTCTGAGGCTCCGCTCCGGCGGTGACGGGAGCCGGCTGCCAGGGGGTGCGGGGACCCGTGTAGTCTGGACGGACCCAAAGAGGGCCAAGGATGTCCCGGGTGATGACGGCCTGGTCGAGCGACCGGCCGAGAGACCGAGAAGGGACACCGTGGCGCCAGCCAGTGAGCCGGCGGGCCTTTACGACCCCGCCAATGAGCACGATGCCTGTGGGATCGCTTTCGTAGCCGAGCTTCGTCGCGGCCCGAGCCACTCCGTCATCGAGCTCGGGCTGACCGCCCTCGAGAACCTTGCCCACCGGGGGGCCTTCGGCGCCGACGCCGAGACGGGCGACGGAGCCGGCATCCTCCTGCAGATGCCGGACCGGCTCTTCAGGGACGTCGCCGCCGAGTGCGCCATCGAGCTGCCGGCCCTCGGCCAGTACGGCTCCGGCCTCGCCTTCCTGCCCTCGTCGGCGTCGGCGCAGGGGGTGGCGAAGGCCGCCCTCGAGCGCCTCGCCGCCGAGGAGGGGCTCGCCGTGGCCGGTTGGCGGGACGTGCCCGTCCGGCTCGAGGTGGCGGGCGCCAACGCCCGCAGCGTGGCCCCGGTCTTCTCCCAGGTGTTCGTGACCCGTGCCGCCGACGCCGAGGCCGACACGATGGACCTCGAGCGCCGCCTCTTCGTGCTGCGCAAGCGGGCCGAGCACCTCGATGTCGGGCTCTACTTCCCCTCCCTCTCGGCCCGCACCTTCGTCTACAAGGGCATGCTCTCGACCGACCAGCTGCGGCACTTCTTCCCGGACCTCTCCGACGAGCGCCTCGAGTCGGCCCTCGCCCTCGTGCATTCGCGCTTCTCGACGAACACCTTCCCGGCCTGGCCGCTCGCCCACCCCTACCGGCTCGTCGCCCACAACGGCGAGATCAACACGCTGAAGGGCAACCGCAACTGGATGCGTGCCCGGGAGGCCCTCCTCGGCTCGGAGCTCTTCGGAGGGGATCTCGGCCGCATCTTCCCCGTCATCACCCCGGGCGCCAGCGACTCGGCCTCCTTCGACGAGGTGCTCGAGCTCCTCCACCTCGGGGGTCGCTCCCTGCCGCATGCCGTCCTCATGATGATCCCGGAGGCATGGGAGAATCACGAGGAGCTGGACGCGGACGTGAGGGCGTTCTACGAGTACCACTCGTCGCTCATGGAGCCGTGGGACGGGCCGGCAGCGGTCGCCTTCAGCGACGGTCGGCTCGTGGGCGCCGTTCTCGACCGCAACGGCCTCCGTCCCGCCCGCTACTGGGTGACCGACGAAGGCCTCGTCGTGCTCGCCTCCGAGGTGGGCGTGCTGGACATCGAGCCCGCCCACGTCGTGGAGCGAGGCCGCCTCACGCCGGGCCGGATGTTCCTCGTGGACACCGCCGCCGGGCGCATCGTCGACGACGCCGAGGTGAAGGCGGCGCTGGCGGCCGAGCACCCCTACCGGGAATGGCTCGACGCCGGTCTCGTCACGGTCGCCGACCTCCCGCCCCGCCTCATGCTCACGCCCCAGCACGCTTCCATCGTGCGGCACCAGCGGCTCTTCGGGTTCACCGCCGAGGAGCTGCGGCTCATCCTGGCCCCCATGGCGACGGCGGGGGCCGAGCCGATCGGATCCATGGGGACCGACACGCCCGTCGCCGTCCTCTCGGAACGCCCACGCCTCCTCTACGACTACTTCTCACAGCTGTTCGCCCAGGTGACGAACCCTCCTCTCGACGCCATCCGCGAGGAGCTCGTGACGTCGCTGCACTCGACGATCGGGCCGGAGGGGAACCTGCTCGAGCCGGGTCCCGACAACTGCCGGCAGATCGTGCTCCCGCTGCCCGTCATCGACAACGACGAGCTCGCCAAGCTCCTCTATGTCGGGGAGTCCGGCGGAGCCGGAGGCTTCGCCGCCGTAGCGATCGACGGCCTCTGGCCCGTCGACGCCGGCGGGGCGGGCCTCGAGGCGGCCATCGAGAAGGTGTGCCTGCGCGTCTCGGAGGCGATCGCCCTCGGCACCAACATCGTCGTGCTGTCCGACCGGCACTCCAGTGCCGAGCTCGCCCCCATCCCCGCCCTGCTGCTCACCGCCGCAGTGCACAACCACCTCGTGCGGGAGCGGGAGCGAACGCGCGTCGCCCTCCTCGTGGAGACGGGCGAGGCCCGCGAGGTACACCACCTGGCGCTCCTCATCGGCTACGGGGCGGGCGCCGTCAATCCCTACCTCGCCTTCGACTCGATCGCCGAGATGGTGCGCGACGGCGTCATCGACGGCCTCACGGAGCGGCAGGCCCTCCACCACTACGTGAAGGCCGCCTCGAAGGGCGTCCTCAAGGTGATGTCCAAGATGGGCATCTCGACCATCGCCTCCTACACGGGGGCGCAGGTCTTCGAGGCCGTCGGGCTCTCGGAGGCCTTCGTGGCACGGCACTTCACGGGGACCTCCTCACCACTGTCGGGTATCGGGGCGAACGAGATCGCCGAGGAGGCCGCCCGCCGCCACGCCGCCGCCTACGGCCTGCGCTCCGACGTCCCCGGCGGGCTCGAGATCGAGGTGGGGGGCGAGTACCAGTGGCGGCGGGACGGCGAGTACCACCTCTTCAACCCCCGCACCGTCCACAAGCTGCAGCACTCCACGAGGGCGCGCCGCTATGACGTCTTCAAGGAGTACACGGCGCTCGTCGACGGCCAAGCCGAGCGGCTCGCCACCTTGCGCGGGCTGCTCCGCTTCCGCACCGACGATGCCGCCGGCGGCCGCTCACCCGTTCCGATCGACGAGGTCGAGCCCGTCTCGGAGATCGTGAAACGCTTTGCCACCGGTGCCATGTCCTACGGCTCCATCTCGGCGGAGGCCCACGAGACGATGGCCGTCGCCATGAACCGGCTGGGCGGCCGCTCCAACACCGGCGAGGGCGGCGAGGATCCCGAGCGCTACGTGCCGGATCCGAACGGCGACTCGAGGCGGTCGGCGGTCAAGCAGGTGGCCTCGGGGCGTTTCGGGGTGACGAGCGAGTACCTCGTGAACGCCGACGACCTGCAGATCAAGATCGCCCAGGGCGCCAAGCCGGGGGAGGGAGGCCAGCTGCCGGGCCACAAGGTCTACCCCTGGATCGCCCGCACGCGTTACTCCACGCCGGGCGTCGGCCTCATCTCGCCGCCCCCGCACCACGACATCTACTCGATCGAGGACATCGCCCAGCTCATCTACGACCTGAAGAACGCCAACCCGACGGGCGCGCATCCACGTGAAGCTTGTGTCCGAGGTGGGCGTCGGCACCGTGGCGGCGGGCGTGGCGAAGGCGCACGCCGACGTCGTCCTCATCTCGGGGCACGACGGCGGTACGGGAGCCGCCCCGCTCACGTCGCTCAAGCACGCCGGCGTCCCCTGGGAGCTCGGCCTTGCCGAGACGCAGCAGACCCTCATGCGAAACGGGCTCCGCGACCGCATCGTCGTCCAGGTCGACGGGCAGATCAAGACGGGCCGCGACGTCGTCGTGGCGGCCCTCCTCGGCGCCGAGGAGTTCGGCTTCGCCACGGCCCCCCTCGTCGTCTCCGGCTGCGTCATGATGCGCGTCTGCCACCTCGACACCTGCCCCGTCGGGATCGCCACGCAGAACCCGGAGCTGCGGGCGCGCTTCCAGGGGCGGCCCGAGTTCGTCGAGACGTTCTTCGAGTACATCGCCACCGAGGTGCGCGAGATCCTCGCCGGACTCGGGTTCCGCTCCATCGCCGAGGCCGTCGGCCACGCCGAGGCGCTCGACGTGACCGAGGCGGTCGAGCACTACCGCAAGGCCTACCGGCTCGACCTGCGGCCGCTCCTCGAGACGGAGACGTCGGCGACGAGCGAGGGGGGGGCAGGCGGCCGACGCCACTGCACGCGGCAGCAGGACCACGGCCTCGAGGCAGCTCTCGACCACCAGCTCATCGCCGCCAGCCGGCCGGCCCTCGACGAGGGGCAGCCGGTGAGGGCCGAATTCGAGGTGCGCAACACGCACCGCAGCGTCGGCACGATGCTCGGCTACGAAGTCACGCGCCGCTACGGGGGCGCCGGCCTGGCCGAGGGGACGATCGACCTCGGTTTCTCCGGCTCGGCCGGCCAGAGCTTCGGCGCCTTCCTCCCGAAGGGCATCACGCTGCGGCTCATCGGCGACGCCAACGACTACTTCGGGAAGGGCCTCTCAGGCGGCCGGCTCGTGCTCCGGCCGCACGAGGACTCGCCCTCGGCGGCCGAGCACCAGGTGATCGCCGGCAACGTGGTGCTCTACGGCGCCACGGGCGGCGAGGCCTTCGTGCGGGGCGTCGTGGGGGAGCGGTTCTGCGTGCGCAACTCGGGTGCGACGGCCGTCGTCGAGGGGGTGGGCGACCACGGCTGCGAGTACATGACCGGCGGGGTCGTGCTCGTCCTCGGGAGGACGGGGCGCAACTTCGCCGCCGGGATGTCGGGCGGCATCGCCTTCGTGCACGACCCGGAGGGGCGCTTCGAACGGCGCTGCAACCTGGACATGGTGACGCTGGAGGATCTCGACGTCGAGGACGAGCGCCTCGTCACCGACCTCCTGCGCCGCCATCACGAGCTCACGGGCTCGGCCCCGGCCGCCCGATTGCTGGAGACGGCTCCGGCCTGTTTCGCCTCGATGCGCAAGGTCATGCCCGTCGATTACCGGCGCGTGCTCGAGGCGACCCGCGAGGCCGTCGAGAGCGGGCGACAGGTCGACGACGCCATCATGGCGGCCGCACATGGGTGACCCGAAGGCTTTCCTGCACATCCGGCGGGGTGGTCCGCAGCGGCGTCCCGTCGGCGAGCGGGTGCACGACTGGCACGAGGTGTACGAGCCCTTCGAACCGTCGCTGCTGGCCCAGCAGGCCTCCCGCTGCATGGACTGCGGCATCCCCTTCTGCCACGAGGGCTGTCCCCTCGGCAACCTCGTGCCGGAGTGGAACGACCTCGTCCACCGGGGGCGTTTCGCCGAGGCGGCGGCGAACCTCGAGTCCACGAACAACTTCCCGGAGTTCACGGGCCGGCTGTGCCCGGCGCCCTGCGAGGGCTCCTGCGTCCTCGGCATCGACGACGAGCCCGTGACGATCCGCCAGGTGGAGCTGGAGCTGGCGGAGTGGGCGGCCGTCCGCCTCGAGCCGCGACCGGCGCGGCGCCCGACGGGGCGGCGGGTGGCCGTCGTCGGGTCCGGCCCTGCCGGTCTCGCCGCCGCCCAGCAGCTGACCCGTGCCGGGCACGAGGCGATCGTGCACGAGCGGGCCGAGCGCATCGGTGGCATCCTCCGCTACGGCATCCCGGAGTTCAAGATGGAGAAGGCGGTGCTCGACCGCCGGCTCGTGCAGATGCGGCGGGAGGGAACGGTCTTCCAGACGGGCGTCATCGTGGGTGGCGACGGCACCGCCGAGGTGGCCGGGGCGGCTGCTCCGGACGCCATCGTCCTCAGCGCGGCGGCGCTCCGGGCAGAGTTCGACGCCGTCGTGCTCGCCTGCGGGGCGACGCGGCCGCGGGATCTCGCCGTGCCGGGGCGCCACCTCGACGGCGTCCACTTCGCCATGGAGTTCCTGAAGCCGTCCAACCAGGTCTGCGAGGGCACGCTCGCCCGCACCCCCATCACGGCCGCCGGCAAGCACGTCGTCATCATCGGGGGCGGCGACACAGGCGCCGACTGCCTCGGGACCGTCCACCGGCAGGGCGCCGCCTCCGTCCATCAGCTGGAGATCCTCCCGGCACCACCCGCCACGCGCGCCGCCGACAACCCGTGGCCGACGTGGCCCGTCATCTACCGGACCTCCTCCGCCCACGAGGAGGGGGGCGAACGGGTCTTCGCCGTCAGGACCGTGGAGCTCGCCGGCGACGGCACAGTGCGGGCGCTGCGCCTGCAGGAAGTCTCGAGCCGGGTCGTCGACGGCCGTCCGCAGCTCGCCCCCGTGCCGGGAAGCGAGCGGGAGCTGGCGGCGGAGCTGGTGTTGCTGGCGATGGGCTTCGAAGGGCCGGAGCACGGCGGGATCGTCGCCGACCTCGGGCTCGAGCTCGACGGTCGAGGCAACGTGGCCGTCGGCCGGGACTTCTCTACGAGCCAGCCGGGTATCTACGCCTGCGGGGACATGGCGCGGGGCCAGAGCCTCATCGTCTGGGCCATCGCCGAAGGCCGCTCGGCCGCCGCCGCCGTCGACCGCTACCTGATGGGCGACACCGGCCTCCCGCAGCCCATCCACGCCGGCCAGCTCGCCCTGCGCTGAGCTCCTGTCACTCCGGCAGGACGAGGTCGCCGGGGCGTTCCTCGAGGGGCCGTACGGCATGCTGCGAGAGCCAGGACTGCAGCGTCTTCGGATCCATCGGCATGGCGATCAGGAAACCCTGCATGGCGTCGCAGCCAAGCGCCGTCACGGCGGCCCGGGCGACCTCGGAGTCGACGCCTTCGGCGATGACGTCGAGGTTGAGGCTGTGCCCGAGGTCGACGACGGCTCGCACGATGGCGCTCGCCACGGAGTCCGTCCCCTTGTTGAGCGGCATCACGAACGACTTGTCCAGCTTCACGGAGGCGACGGGCAGCCGCTGCAGGTAGCCGAGGGAGGAGTACCCGGTGCCGAAGTCGTCGAGGGCGAAACGCACCCCGTGCGAGGTGAGCGCCTCGAGGGAGCGGAGGGCTCCGACGGGATCCCGCATGACGGCGCTCTCGGTGATCTCGAGCTCGACGGCGGCGGACGGGAGCCCCGAGCGCGTGGTGGCCGTCATGACCGACTCGAGGAGGGACGGGTCGTGCACGGTGCCGGCGGAGAGGTTGACGGCGACGGGGATGGCGTGCCCGGCCCGGTGCCAGGCGGCGCACTCCGCCAGCGCCCGCTGCAACACCCAGCCCGTCAGCTCGCGGACGATGCCGGTCTGCTCGGCGAGGGGCACGAAGACGTCCGGCAGGAGGAGGCCGCGAGTCGGGTGCTGCCAGCGCACGAGCGCCTCCACGCCGGCGACACCGCCATCGGCGCAGCGCACCTTCGGCTGGTAGTCGAGGCGGAGCTGCCCGAGATCGATCGCCTCGGCCAGCTCGCTGGCGAGGGCCAGGCGGGAGAGGCTGGATCGCTCCAGATCGTCGCTGTAGCGGCGGACGCCCTGGTGCTCCGACTTGGCCTGGTACATGGCGGCCTCGGCCCGGCGCAGGAGGGCGGGCACCTCGAGCGCCTTGCCCTCACGGTTGACGTCGGCGGAGGCGATGCCGATGCTCGCCCGCAGGCGGAGATTGACACCGCCGACGTCGAGGGGTGCCCCGACGATCGAAAGGACGTGGGCGGCGAGAGCGTCCTCCTCCGCCCTGCTGGCGAGGCGTTCCTCGTCGTGCTGGGGTAGCCGGGCGACGAGGGCGAACTCGTCGCCGCCGAGGCGGGAGACGATCTCGACGGGCTCGCCGAGACGCCGCAGGCGACGGGCCACCTCGAGGAGCACGAGGTCGCCGACGGCGTGGCCGAGCGTGTCGTTGATCTCCTTGAAGCGGTCGAGGTCGAGCACGAAGACGGTGCGGTCGGCCCCGCTCATGGCCGGGAGGTTGCCTGCGAGCGAGCTCGCCTCGCTCAGGTGATCGGCGAGGACGAGGCGGTTGGGCAGCCCCGTGAGGGGATCCTGCAGCGCCTGCTGGCGGATGGCCGTCTCGGCCCGAGTGCGCGCCATGGCGGAGGCGAGCACGTTGCCGACGGCTTTCACGAAGTTGACGTCCTCGGCGCTGAAGGCGCCAGGCAATCGTGAGGCGATCCCGAGGACGCCGACGGGCATGTCGGCGCCGGGGACGGGGACCTCGATGACGGAGGCGAGGTCGGGCCGCGTCCACAGCTCGGGGACGTCGAATCGCTCCTCGTGCCGTAGGTCGGAACACTCCAGCGTCTCCTGCGTGCCGAGGGCGTAGCTGGCCGGCGACGACGTCGGGTCGGCGGAGAGGAGCTCGCTGCGGCCGAGCTCGTCGCCGAGGCAGGCCGAGAGCGAGAGGAAGTCGGCGTCGGGCAGGGCGTCGAAGACATGCACGACGTCGGCCCGGCAGTGCTCGGCCAGCACCTCCATGGCGTCCGCCACGAGGTCGTCGAAGGCGAGGCCGGCGAGCGCCCAGCGGCCGAGATCGGCCAACGCCTCCTGGCGATCGGCGTTCATGCGGGCGCGCTCGGAGGCCGAGCTCTCGTCGGTGATGTCCCGCAGCGTCACGACGACGCCGCCGACGGCGGGATCGCCGAGGAGGTTGTTGCCGATCGAGTGCACGAGGCGGTAGCTGCCGTCGGCGTGACGGAGGCGGTAGACGACGGGCTCCTGCGTGCCGGGCCGGTGCAGGGCGGCGCGGATCTCGTCCCGGCAGCGGTCGTGGTCCTCCGGGTGCACGAGGGAGAGGACGTCGACGACGTCACCCTCCTTCCAGTCGTAGCCGAGCACCCGCCGGGCGGCCGGGTTGGCGTAGCGCACGCGCCCGTCCGGCTGCATGACGATGATGACGTCGGAGGCGTGCTCGACGAGGGCGGCTTGCCGGCGGTCGGCCTCGCCCGCCACCGCACCGGCCGGGGACGACTGCACGAGGAGGCCGGCGCAGCCGTTCAGCTCGCCGTCCCGTCCGTGTATGGGGACGACCCAGGCCTCGAGCTCGAGGTCCTCCTCCAGGCGGACGCGCTCGTGCCGCTCCTCGCCACCGGCGAGGGCTCCCCCCGCCAAATCGGCGATGGCGGCGTGGCGGCCGAGAACGGCGAGCAGCCCCTTGCCGCGGAACGGCCCGGTGCCTTCGGCCAGGCGCCCTACGAGGTCGCCGTCCAGGTGCAGGAGTGTGCCGTTGGCGTCGCAGGAGAACAGCAGGAAGGGGGCGGCACCGCAGAGAGCGGCGAGCATGATCTCGCGGGTCCCCGCGGCCGTCTCGAGGCGGCGGCGCTCCTCCTGCTCGCGCTCGATCGCCTCGAGGAGACGGGCGTTGTCGATGGCGACGGCTACCCGGTCGCCGATCTCACGCAAGAGGGCCTGCTCGCCCGCCGGATCGTCGTCGCCGTCGTCGTCGGAGCTGGCGCTGGCGCGGCGGGCGGGCGACACGACCCCGAGGATGCCGACAGGGAGGGAGCGGGCGTTGAGGGGGACGGCCACGAGCGAGCCGGGACCCATCTCGGCCAGCGCCTCGACGGAGGTGTCGTCCTCCCAGCCGCCGAGCTCGCCCCAGGGCACCGGGTCGAAAACGACGGGGACGGCCGACAGCATGACTTGCGCTAGGAGCGACTGCCCGAGCGGATGGCGCACGTGCCCGAAGACGTGACGGACACACTCCGCCCGCGCCCGATCCGGGTCGTGCACCGACGCCAGGACGAGCTCGCGACCACTGGGCGCGATGTCCCAGACGAGGCAGCACCCTCCGAGCACGGCACTGGCGGCCCGGCTCGCCAGGTCGAGGACGGCGGGCAGGCCGCCTCTCGACTCAGCCAGCGCCTCGGAGAGACGGCAGAGCACGTCGGCGCGGTCGTCTACTGGCACCTGCCGCCTGCCCGGCCATCCTCTGGAGCGTCTCCGCCTCTGGAGTTCTCCCACCGCGCTCCCTCTCGGTCCAGCGCTCAGCGCTCGTCGCCTTGCTGCGGTGGCACATCCACCCGATGTGATCCGTCCCCAACACTACTCGCGTTCGTAACATCACGCACAGTGTTAACAGCCGACGCCAGCCTCACTTGCCCGGGAGCTGGGGCGGCTGTCGCTCTAGGCTTGCGCCGGAGCAACCCGGGAGTCGAGCAGTCCGGGCGATGAAGGAGGCACCATGCAGAGTACGATGCAGGAGGCCCCGCTCCTCGTGAGCGAGATCCTGCGGCACGGCAGGCAAGTGCACGGCCGCAGCGAGGTGGTCACGTACGAGGGCTCGGGCTTCCGCCGGGCGAGCTTCACGGAAGTCGCCGAGAACGCCGAGCGGCTCGCCTCCGCCCTCGAGGCGATCGGGGTGGGCCGGGGTGACCGGGTCGGGACGTTCTGCTTCAACCACCAGGAGCACGTCGAGGCCTACCTAGCCGTCCCGAGCATGGGTGCCGTTCTGCACACCCTCAACGTGCGGCTCTTCCCCGAGCAGCTGCGCTACGTCATCGACCACGCCGGCGACCGCGTCATCATCTGCGACGCCGCTCTCGCCGGGGCGCTCGCACGCGTGGTGGGCGACTGCCCGAGCGTAGAGCGCATCATCACGGTGGGGGAAGGGGACACGTCGGCGCTGGGCGAGACGACGCCGTACGAGAGCTTCCTCGCCGGCGGTGAGCCGGGTTTCCAGTGGCCGGTCCTCGACGAACGGGAGGCTGCCGCCATGTGCTACACGAGCGGCACGACGGGCAACCCGAAGGGCGTCGTCTACAGCCATCGCTCCACCTTCCTGCACTCCCTCGCCTCCACCTCCACGTCCGCCGCCGGGATCTCCTCCTCGGACCGTGCCCTCGTGATCGTGCCCCAGTTCCACGCCAACGCCTGGGGCCTCCCGTACTCCTGCTGGCTGGCGGGGGCCGATCTCATCATGCCGAAGCAGTTCCTCCAGGCCGAGCCGCTCGTCAGCATCATCGAGACGGAACGGCCGACCCTCGCCGGCGCCGTGCCGACGATCTGGAACGAGGTGCTGCGCTACGCCGACGCCCACGGCTCGGACCTCTCGTCCTTCCGTGCCGTCGTCTGCGGCGGCGCCGCCGTTCCCGCCGCCATGATGCGTGCTTTCCAGGATCGCTTCGACGTCCCCATCCTGCAGGGCTGGGGGATGACCGAGACGAGCCCCATCGCCGCCGTCGCCCTCCCGCCTCGCGGTGCAGAGGGCGAAGAGGCCTGGTCCTACCGGGAGAAGACGGGCCGCATCCTCTTCGGCGTGGAGGTGCGCGTCGTGGACGGCGCCGGCAACGTGGCGCCTCGCGACGGCCAGAGTGTGGGCGAGTTCGAGGTGCGGGGCCCCTGGATCACGGCCTCCTACTACGGAGACGACTCGATGGACCGCTTCCACGACGGCTGGCTCTGCACGGGCGACGTCGGCACCGTCGACGAGCTCGGCTACCTGCAGATCACCGATCGCACGAAGGACGTCATCAAGTCCGGGGGCGAGTGGATCTCCTCCGTGGAGCTGGAGAACGCCCTCATGGCCCACCCCGACGTCTTCGAGGCCGCCGTCGTGGCGATCCCGGACGAGCGTTGGGACGAGCGCCCGCTCGCCTGCATCGTGCTCCGGGAAGGAGCCGAGCTGTCCATGGACGACCTCGGGAGCTTTCTTGATGGCCGCGTCGCCCGCTGGTGGGTGCCCGAGCGATGGTCGGTCATCGGCGAGGTGCCGAAGACGAGCGTCGGCAAATTCGACAAGAAGGTTCTGCGCACCCAGTTCGCCAAGGGCGAGCTCGAAGTCGTGGCCACCGAGCGGCGTCCCGGCCGCTGAGCGCGTCGGACGTGACGGGGGAGGACCGGCTCGACGAGCTGGCAGCCGAGCTCGGGCGGCTCGGTGAGCAGCTGGCGGACGCCGCCATGGATCTCCTACGGGCCGGCCTCGCCGAGGGCACCGAGGCGGCCTCGGCGAGGGCCACCCGGCAGGAACGACTCGTCAACCGGGCCCGCTCCTCGCTCGAGAAGGCCGTGCGGCTGCTCTCGGAGGCCGGCCGTGTGGCCGGTGAGCCGGCGGCCGACGCCGTCGGGGACGGTGACGACACGACCGCCGGCGAGGAGGCGGAGCTGCCCCGCAGGCGCTCGGCGCTGCCTGAACCGCCGCCCTGGGAGACTGCGTAGGAGCGGGACTGGCGGAGCTGCCTTCAGTCCAGCGCGTTGGCCGGAGGCTCGGCCGGCGGCGTCGCCGGGGGAGCGTCACCCCGGAAGGCGTTGAGGGCGTCGATCATCTCCCGAAAACGGCCCTGATGGCGTAGGTCGAGCTCGAGGGCGATGCGAGGCAGATCCAGGTACTCGTGATCGGCGCGCTCGGGCCCGAGCGGCTCCGTGCGCCAGATTCCCTTCGCCGAGGAGATGTCGGCGAAGTCGGCGTTGAGGGCCTCCAGCTCGTGGTCGCTCGGCGACGTCTGCAGCCGGATGACCATCGTCGGGCCTACGAAACGCCGCGAGTGGTAGTTGCGATAGAACCCCAGGATCTCGTCGACGGCGACGGAGATGTCGTCGGTGATGCGATAGAAGGCGGTGTCGGTCGAGCTGGCGAGGCCGCGCCGGATGACCTCGCCGCTGACGAACTGCTCCCAGGCCGGCCAGTAGGCCTCTCCCGGGATGTCGAGCAGGACGATGGGCGCCGGCTCCGCCTTGCCGGTCTGCAGGAGCGTGAGGAGCTCGAAGGTCTCGTCGAGGGTGCCGAAGCCACCCGGCAGCACGGCGAAGCCGGCCGACTCCTTCATCAACATGAGCTTCCGGGTGAAGAAGTACTTCATCTCGACGAGCCGGCCCGAAGCCGCCAGCTCCGGGTGGGAAGCGGACTCGAAGGGGAGCCGGATCTCGACGCCGAGCGAGCCGTCCGGCCCGGCGCCGTCGTGGCCGGCCGCCATGATCCCCGGGCCGGCACCCGTCACGACGAGCCACCCGGCGGCGGCAAAGCGGCTGGCGAGCTCCCTCGCCTGTGAGTAGAGGGGATCAGAATGGTGCGTGCGGGCGGACCCGAACATCGTCAGCTTGGGCACGCCGCGGAAGGGGGCGAAGAGGTGGAAGGCACGGCCCATCTCGGCGAGGGCGGCCGTGGCGATCTTCAGGTCGAGGCGACTCGGCACCCCGTCGGCGAGGTCGAGCGCCGACTCGACGAGGTCGCGCAGGAGATCTCGGTTGGCGCGGGCGCCCTGCTGATCGAGCAGCTCGGTGATGAGGCGGGCGGCGTCGGCGTCCAGCCGCTCGGGGTGCATCAGACGCCGACGGGCTGGACGCGGCCGTAGAGCGTCGTGCGCTGCTCGAGGGGACGCCGGAGCGGCTCGACGATGCGGGCGAAGGACTCCCGGTCCATCGCCTGGCCGTGGGTGGCGCCGGCGGCCCGGGAGATGTTCTCGTCCATGAGCGTGCCGCCGAGGTCGTTGCAGCCCGCCTGCAACAACTGGCGCGCCCCGGGGGCTCCCATCTTCACCCAGCTCGCCTGGACGTTGTCGATGGTGCCGGCGTAGGCGATACGGCCGACGGCGTGCATGAGGAGGGCCTCCCGGAAGGTCGGCCCCCGCCGGGCGCGGTGCTGCAGGTAGAGGGGAGCCGCCATGTGCACGAAGGGGAGGGGCACGAACTCCGTGAAACCACCCGTGCGGCGTTGCAGCTGGCGGGTACGGACGATGTGGCGCGCCCAGGAGAGGGGCGACTCGACGGCACCGAACATGATGGTGACGTTCGAGCGCAGGCCGACGCCATGGGCGATGCGGTGCACCTCGAGCCAGCGGTCGGTGCCGATCTTGTCCGGGCAAAGGACGCGGCGGACCTCGTCGTCGAGGATCTCGGCCGCCGTGCCCGGGAGCGACTTGAGGCCTGCCTCGAGGAGGCGGTGCAGGTACGCCTCCAGATCCTCCCCGAGCCGGCGGGCGCCCTCGTGCACCTCGAGGGCGGTGAAGGCGTGGATGTGGATCGTCTCGGAGGCCTTGCGCACGGCGGAGAGGACGTCGAGGTAGTAGTCGCCGTCGAAGCTCGGGTGGATGCCCCCCTGCAGGCACACCTCCGTCGCTCCCAGCGACTCCGCCTCCACGACGCGTTCGGTGATGTCGCTCAGCTCGAGCAGGTAGGGAGCGCCGCGCAGGTTGAGCGAGAGGGGTCCCTTCGAGAAGGCGCAGAACCGGCACTTGAAGGTGCACACGTTCGTGTAGTTGATGTTGCGGTTGGCCACGAAGGTGACGACGTCGCCGACGATCTGGCGGCGTAGTTCGTCGGCCGCCTCGGCCACGGCGTTCACCTCGGTGCCGCGGGCGCTGAAGAGCGTGACGATCTCGCGCTCGCCCACTTCGTCACCGGCGGCGACGCCGGCGAGGACGGCCGCCACGGGCGCCCGGCGCCGGCGAGGCGGGTGGGCGGGCGGGGCAGGGGGCGCCTCGATGCCGACGAGGAGGGGCGGCGGCACGTCGGATCCGGAGCACCAGGCGCCGTCGCGGGCGAGGCCCTCCGCGTCCGAGCGGTCGAGGACGGCGAATCGCATGGCCTCGTCGAGGAAGCGATCGGGATCGACCGCCATCTCGGGGTGGATGGCGAGGCGGGGGGCCAGTACATGTCCCGCCTCCTCCGTGACGGCCCGCAGGCGGTCGAGGGCGGGCCAGGCGCGTTCGGGGTTCACGTGGTCGGCCGTGACCGGGGAGACGCCCCCCCAGTCGTCGATGCCCGCCTCGAGGAGCTGGCCGAAGTCCTCCGTGAGGTTGGGAGGAGCCTGCAGGTGGACGTCGGGCGGCAGCAGGAGGCGGGCGACGGCGACCGACCAGAGGTGCTCGGCGGGCGGGCAGGCGGGCCGGTCGTGCATGGCGGTGCCTGGCTTCGGGAGGAAGTTCTGGACGATGACCTCCTGCACGTGGCCGTGGCGTTCGTGCGAGGCCGTCACCGCTCGCAGCGCCTGCAGGCGGTCCTCCCGCGACTCCCCGATGCCGACGAGGATGCCCGTCGTGAACGGGATACGCAGCCGGCCGGCCGCCTCCAGGGTGGCGAGTCGCCGGGCCGGCGTCTTGTCGGGCGAGGCCCGGTGGCAGGCGAGGGAGCCGTTGAGCGACTCGAGCATCATCCCCTGGCTGGCCGTGACGGGCCGCAGGCGGGCGAGCTCATCCTCGCTGAGGGCGCCGGCGTTGGCGTGCGGCAGCAGGCCGGTCTCGTCGCGCACGAGGCGTGCGGCTTCGACGAGGTAGTCGACCGTGCTGGCGTGGCCGGCGGTCGCCAGCCAGGCTTCCGCCGCCGGGTAGCGCTCCTCCGGCCGCTCGCCGAGGGTGAAGAGCGCCTCGTGGCAGCCGGCCTCGGCAGCCCGTCGGGCGAGGTCGAGCACCTCGTCGGGGCCGAGGTAGGCGGAGGCGACGCGCGCCGGCGGCTTGGCGAAGGTGCAGTAGCCGCAGCGGTCCCGGCAGAGCATCGTGAGGGGGATGAAGACCTTCGGCGAGTACGTCACCCGCGTGCCGTAACGCTCGTCGCGTACGTGCCGGGCCGCCGTCATGAGGTCGTCGAGCGAGGCGGTGAGCAGGTCTGCGTCGCTCAGCTCGACGGTGCCGGGCACGAGACGGGAGGGCGTCATCCCGACAACCCTATGGCGCCGGGAGCGGCGCCGGTACGGAGCTGCCCAGCCCCTTCACGCAGGGCCGAGGCTGCTGGCCGGGCTGACGCCGGGCCGAACGGCCGACCGCCGGTAGTGTGACCCGGATGCAGCGGGCGAAGGTGGAGATCTCTGCCGGGAGGCCCTACCCGCTCGGAGCGACCTACGACGGCGTCGGGACGAACTTCTCCCTCTTCTCGAGCGTCGCCGAGCAAGTGGAGGTGTGTCTCTTCGACGATTGGGGGGGCGAGACCCGCCACCTCCTGCCGGAGGAGACGGCCCACATCCGGCACGGCTATCTCGCCGGCGTGGGGCCGGGGCAGCGCTACGGGTTTCGGGTGCACGGGCCCTGGCGCCCCGCCCTCGGGCTGCGCTGCAACTCCGGCAAGCTGCTGCTCGATCCCTACGGCAAGGCCGTGGAGGGTCAGGTACGCTGGAACCGCTCCCTCTACGGCCAGCAGCACGCCGACGAGATGCGCATCAGCCGGGCGGACAGCGCCGCCTCCATGCCGAAGAACGTCGTGACGAGCCCGTACTTCGACTGGGGGAACGACCGGCCGCCGGAGATTCCCTGGTACAAGACAGTCGTCTACGAGCTGCACGTGAAGGGCTTCACGGCCCGGCACCCGGGCGTGCCGCCCCAGCTGCGGGGGACCTACGCCGGCCTCGCCTCGGAGAGCGTCATCGAGCACCTCCTCAGCCTCGGTGTCACGGCCGTCGAGCTGCAGCCCGTGCACCAGTTCGTGCACGACGCCGATCTCGTGGAGAAAGGCCTGCGCAACTACTGGGGCTACAACTCGATCTGCTACCTCGCCCCCCACAACGAGTACGCCGCCACGGGCGAGCTCGGCCAGCAGGTGCAGGAGTTCAAGCAGCTCGTGAAGACGATGCACACCGCCGGCATCGAGGTCTTCCTGGACGTCGTCTACAACCACACGGCGGAGGGGAACCAGAGCGGGCCCACGCTGTCGTTCAAGGGGATCGACAACCCGGCCTACTACCGGCTCGACCCCAACGACCCCCGCTACTACGTCGACTACACGGGGACGGGCAACACCCTCAACGTGCGTCACCCCCACGTCCTGCAGCTGCTCATGGACAGCCTCCGCTACTGGGTGATCGACATGCACGTGGACGGCTTCCGTTTCGATCTGGCGGCCACGTTGGCAAGGACCCTGCACGAGGTGGACCGCCTCTCCGCCTTCTTCGACATCATCCAGCAGGATCCCGTCATCAGCCAGGTGAAGCTCATCGCCGAGCCGTGGGACGTCGGGGAGGGCGGATACCAGGTGGGCAACTTCCCGACGCTGTGGTCGGAGTGGAACGGCAGGTACCGCGACTGCGTGCGCGACTACTGGCGAGGCGTGGAGCAGAAGCTGCCCGAGCTCGCCTCCCGGCTGACGGGAAGCTCCGACCTCTACGAGCACACCGGCCGCAAGCCGTGGGCGAGCATCAATTTCGTCACCTGCCATGACGGTTTCACGCTGGCGGACCTCGTCAGCTACGACGAGAAGCACAACGAGGCCAACCTGGAGGGCAACCGGGACGGCTCCGACGACAACCGCTCCTGGAACTGCGGTGCCGAGGGGCCGACGGACGACCCGGAGATCATCCGCCTTCGCCACCGTCAGCAGCGCAACTTCCTCGTGACGCTGTTGTTGTCACAGGGTGTCCCCATGCTGCTCGCCGGCGACGAGATCGGCCACACGCAGCGCGGCAACAACAACGCCTACTGCCAGGACAACGAGATCTCCTGGCTCGACTGGGAGCACGCCGACAAGGAGCTCCTCGCCTTCGTCCGGCGCGTGGGCCGGCTCCGCAGCCGCCATCCCGTCCTGCGGCGGCGCCGCTGGTTCCAGGGCAAGCCCCTGCACGGTGAGAGCGCCAGCGACATCGCCTGGTTCGCCCCGAGCGGCGAGGAGATGTCCGAGGCGGACTGGGCCGTCAGCTTCGCCCGCTGCGTCGGCGTGTTCCTGAACGGGGAGGCGACCGACCTCGCCGCCGGCGCCGGCCGGGGCGACCCGGCGACGGAGGGGAGCTTCTTCCTCATCCTCAACGCCTACTGGGAGCCGCTGGAGTTCGTCGTGCCGGACGGGCGTTTTGCCGACAGCTGGATGCCGGTTATCGACACCTCGCGGGAGAGCGACCCGTTTTTTGACGACCCGGCCTCACAGGGCGTCCTGAAACCGGGGGACCGGGTGGCCGCGGAGGGCCGATCCGTCGTCCTCCTCGGCCACCGGCCCGTGGCGGAGCCTGAGGACGCCTGAACGGTCGCCGCGCTTGGCGACAGGTGTTCGACGCTTTCCCCTCAGGCGTTCCAAACCCTATGCCACTCACCTGACGGAGCGACGAAGGGGGTGGTTTCGTAACGCAGGCAGGTCGTCGCAACTTGCGGCAGCCCCCCGCGGGCGGAAACGTTGATCATGTCACCCGGAGGACGGGCTCTCGGGACCGGACAGCCCGAGGAGGAGGACGCCGAGCGGGGGCAGCCGCAGAGCGAGGCTGTGCTCGCAGCCGTGGGCGGGGGTGGGCTCGGCCTCGAGGCGGCCGAGGTTGCCGGCACCGCTGCCGCCGTACTCGGCGGCGTCGGTGTTGCAGAGCTCGAGCCACTCGCCGGCACCGGGGACACCGAGGCGGTAGTGCTCCCGGACGACGGGCGTCAGGTTGGCCACTGCGACGACCTCGCCGCTCGACGGAGCGGACGGCACAGCCGAGCGGCGCCAGGCGAGCACGTCGTTGGTGATGTCGTCGGCGATGACCCAGGAGAAACCCGCCGGGTCGAAGTCCGCCCGCAACGCCGCGCAGGAAGCGTAGAGGCGGTTGAGGTCTGCAACGAGGCGGGCGACGCCGGCGTGCTCCGGGTACTCGAGGAGACCCCACTCGATCTCCCCCTCGTGGCTCCACTCCCGCCAGGGGGCGAGCTCGCAGCCCATGAAGAGGAGCTTCTTGCCGGGCTGGAACCATTGCAGGCCGTAGAGGAGGCGCAAGGTCGCCCGGCGCTGCCAGTCGTCCCCCGGCATCTTCGTGGCAAGCGAGCCCTTGCCGTGCACGACCTCGTCGTGGGAGAGGGGCAGCACGAAGCGCTCCGTGAAGGCGTAGAGGCCGCGGAAGGTGAGCTCGTCGTAGTGGTAGTGACGGTGGACGGGCTCGCGCTCGAGGTGCTGCAGCGTGTCGTGCATCCAACCCATGTCCCACTTCATGGAGAAGCCGAGGCCGCCCTCGCTCACCGGCCGCGAGACGCCTGGCCAGGACGTGGATTCCTCGGCGATCGAGACGGCGCCCGGGAAGCGGGCGACGACGGACTCGTTCACCTGGCGGAGGAAGGAGACGGCCTCGAGGTTCTCCCGGCCGCCGAGAGCGTTGGGCACCCACTCGCCCTCCGAGCGGGAGTAGTCGAGATAGAGCATCGAGGCGACGGCGTCCACGCGCAACCCGTCGGCGTGGTAGCGGTCGAGCCAGAACCAGGCACTCGAGATGAGGAAGGAGCGCACCTCGTGTCGTGAGTAGTTGAACTCGTAGCTTCCCCAGTCCGGGTGCACGCGCTGGCGGGGATCCTCGTGCTCGTAGAGATGAGTGCCGTCGAACTCGCCGAGGGAGAAGGCGTCGGTGGCGAAGTGGGAGGGGACCCAGTCGAGGAAGACCCCGATGCCGTGGCGGTGGAGATGGTCGATGAGGCCCATCAGCTCGGTCGGCCGGCCGTAGCGGGCCGTCGGCGCGAAGTACCCCGTCGTCTGGTAGCCCCAGGAGCCGTAGTAGGGGTGCTCCATGACGGGCAGCAGCTCGACGTGGGTGAAGCCCTCGGCAAGGACGTGCTCGGTGAGCGGCTCCGCCAGCTCGCTGTAGCTGAGGTGCCGCCCGTCGGGGTGCCGCTTGAAGGACCCGAGGTGGACCTCGTAGACGGAGACGGCCTCGGCCCCGAGGTCGGTCGCCGCCCTTCGGGCCAGCCAGGCGTCGTCACCCCACTCGTAGGTGAGATCGGTGACGACGGAGGCGCTGAGGGGGGGCACCTCGGTCCCGAAGGCGACGGGATCGGCTTTCAGCCGTGGAGCGGCCAGCCGCGGTGTGACGTGGTACTTGTAGCGCGTGCCGGCGCCGAGACCGGCGATCTCGCCCGCCCACACGCCCGAGACGCCCTGCGAGTCGAGCGGGTCGGCGCCCCCTGTCCAGCCGTTGCCGTCGTGGACGATCGAGACGGCGGCGGCGTTGGGGGCCCACACGGCGAAGCGCGTTCCGGTCCCGTCGGGCAGCAGGTGGGCCCCGAGGTGGTCGTAGAGCTGGAACTCACGGCCCTCGTTGAAGAGGTAGAGGGCGTCACGCGGCAGTGGGCCGGCCGGCGGGGTGGAAGGGCGAGCACCGCCGGGGGACGTCACGGTTGCAGCTTGCCCGCTGGGGCGCCCGTGCATGCCCCGTCTCGGGCGGGCGAGGGGACGGCAACTGCCTCGGTGCCCCTTCCCGACGCCTCTGCCGCCGGCTGCCCTGTGGCTCCACGGCGGCGGGCGGCGTCGAGCCGGCGCAGCGGTTCCTGGAGGTGGGGGCTCGTCTCGAGGGCGGCGAGCGAGTGGGACATGCGGCGGGAGAAGTTGTCGTGCTGAGCGACCGTACCCGGCACGTTCTGGGGGTCGCGCTCGCCCCAGAGGTCCTCGAGATTGGCGATCACGAGGCCGGCGGGGGAGGCACCGAGCTCCTCGAGGAGGGCGCTGTGGAGGGAGACCGCCTCCTGCCCCGGCAGCTCGCCGACAGCGAGCGGATCGGCGCCGCCGTGGCCGAGGCGCCGGGCGAGGGCGGTGACGGCCCGCCGGCGCCTGCGGCGGGCGGCCGTCGCCGTGTCGGCGTCGAGGAGGCCGAGGGTCCGCCGTAGGAGGATGTCGTCGCCTTCCACCCAGCCCGCAAAGGTGGCCGTGTCGTGCGTGTCGACGAGGGCGCAGGTGCCCGACGGCGGCTGCAGGCGCCGCCCGGGGCCGGCCTCGAGGTCGAAGACGGCGACGCTCATGCCGGCGATTGCGTGCCGCGCCATGCGCCGCCGCACAGCGGGATCGACCGTGCCGAGATCCTCGCCGACGAGGGCGGCACCACGGCGCCAGGCCTCCAGGCAGGCAAGTGCCATGAGCTCGTCGACGGGGTAGCGGACGTAGGCGCCGTCGGCGGCGGCCGCCCCGGGCGGGATCCACCAGAGCCGCTGGAACCCGAGGATGTGGTCGGCGCGAAGGGCACCGGTGTGGCGGAGGAGGTGCCGGAGGGCGCCCCGCACCACCGGGTAGCCGGCGGCGCGCTCGCCGATGGGGTGGAGGGGACGGAACCCCCAGTCCTGCCCACTCCCGAAGAACTGGTCCGGCGGGGCGCCGACGGTCGTCACGCCGTCGCCCGGCGCCGGCTCCTCAGCGAAGGAGGACGGGAAGGCCCAGGTGTCGTAGCCATCGGGCCGGCAGCCGATGGGGAGGTCGAGCATGAGGGCGCACCCGGCTGCCTCTGTCGTGGCGGCGACCTCCGACAGTTGGGAGTCGGTGAGCCATTGGGCACAGACGTGGAGCTCCACCAGTCGTTCGTCGACATCGTCGCCAGGGCGGATGTCGCCCGCTCGCCAGCGGGCGGGCCAAGCCCGGCCGTCGGTTCCCACAGCCCGGACGGCTGCCCGGAAGGTGCCATAGCGCCGGACGTCGGGCCGCTCGCGGCAGAAGGCCTCGTAGTCTCGGCGGCGGGCGCCGGCGGCGGGGTGCTCGTCCTCGAGCCGGCGGGCGAGGCACTCGTCGACGACGGCGCCGGCCGAGGCGACATCGGCCGGCAACGCCGTGGCGGCCGGCTCGAGGAGGCGCCGGCCCTCCTCCGCCAGGCCGAGCCGGGCGAGGTCGAGGAACGCCTCGTTCCACCACATGCGGGAGATGGGCGAGTAGGGGCTCACGACCGCCCCGGGGTCGTCGAGGGTGCAGTAGTCGGCGAGGAGGGGCAGGGTGGAGAGGTAGGAGGCGCCGAGGTGCCCTGCCCAGGCGCCGAGGTGCTCGAGGGCCGTCGAATCCCCCGTCCGCGAGAGCCGCTCGTCCACGAGGGCATAGGTGGGGGCGAACACGCCCCAGGAGCGAGCGGCGAGGGCGGGCGCCCGGCTGGGTGCGGAGACGAGCAGGAGGCAGGCGTCCCCGGTCACGAGCCGGTGGGCGCCGAAGGGGAGGGCAGTTGCCCGGCCGCCGGGCGCCTCGAGCAGCAGCTCGGTGCCGTCGCCGCCGTCCTCCAACTCGAGCTGGACGGCGCCCTTCAGGGCGGCGGACACCCGTGCCGACAGGGCCCTGCCGAGGTGGCCGTCCCAGGCGACGGCGACGGGCTCTGCCGGCCCCTCCCGGTCCGCCTCGAGGCACCGGTCGGCGTCGCCGGCACGCTCCATCGGCTCACCGAGGGCTCTCAGGATGGCGACGAGCGTGTCGGGCGCCACCGTGCGACTGGCGCCGAAGGCATCGGTGTAGGAGGCGACGACGCCCCGCCGTTGGGCGAGGCGCTCGAGCGGCCCGGCCGGGTCGCTCACGGCGTTCGCGTCTCCCGGTCGAGCGCCAGCAGCCAGCGGAGCCCGAGCATGGGGACGTGCGCCCACTCGGGGCGATTGCCGAGCTCGTAGCGCAGCTCGTAGAAGGCTTTCTCGAGCAGGTGGCTGCGGAGGTCGATGGCGAGCTCGTCATCCTCCGGCACGAGCGCGGCGTCACGGGCGACGCGGAGGTACCCGTTCAGGTAGGCAATGGAGACCCAGTAGGCCCACCGCATGGCGGCGCGCTCGTAGCGCTCCAGCTCGCCTCCGGCCCCCGGCTCGACGACGCCACGCGAGACGAGGTCGTCGACGGCGCTGTAGCCGGTGTACTGGTACGAACGCAGCATGCCGGCGACGTCCCGCATGGGCGAGCGTTTCAGCCGCCGTTCGCCAAGACTGCGCTCCGGTTCGCCTTCGAAGTCGACGAAGACGTAATCGCGCCCGGTGAAGAGCACCTGTCCGAGGTGGAGGTCGCCGTGCACTCGGATACGTTTCGAGTGGCGGACCGTGAGGACGTCCAGCAGGCTGTCGAGCACTTCGTCCTCGGCCTCGACCAGCTCGCGGGCGAGCGCCTGCTCGCGGGGCGCCATCGTCCGCATGCGCTGGCGGAGGAGGGCGAAGGATCGCCGTCCGGCGGTGCGGATGGACTGGTACAGGGAGCGCTGCGACAGCTGCGTGACCGGCTCGGGGGCGAAGTCGTCGCCGTCGTCGTGCCCGGACGATCCGAGGAGGGCGAGGTGAAGCTCTCCCGTACGCCTGCCGAGAAGCTCGGCCGTCGCCAGTTGCTCGGAGATGAGGGTTTCGACGCTCTCGGGGATGCCGGAGGCGACACCGTCGAGCCAGCCGCCGTGACCCGGGGGCGGCAGGGGCTGCTTCGACTCACCGGTGAAGGCCAGCACAAAGGTCTCGAGGAAGGAGCTGGCCGCCCGCATGGTGTTCGTGAAGGCATCGGTCTCGTGGGGGACGAACTCGTGCACGGAGGCCACGAGGGCGGATCGGCCATTGGCGAAGGCGAGGTCGACGGAGCCGAGCAGCCGGGCCGCCCCGGAGCTCGGGCCGGCGGCGGCGAGGAGCCGGCCGAGTTCGACCTCTGGATGGACACCGGTCTCGATGCGCCGCATCGACTTGATGATGCAGCGGTGGTCCTCGGTGTCGCCGACGACGATGGACGAGTTGGACTGCTCGGCGGCCACGACGCGGCCACCGGAGTGAGCTCCCGTCGGGACCCTCGCCAGGAGGGCGGTCGTCTCGGGGACGGTGGAGCCGGCCAGGTGGGTGGTGCCCTCCTCCGAGCGGCGGCGGCGCTGCCGCAAGAGGCCGACGAGCGCCTTGCCGTAGGCCGGCTCGTAATGCGCGTCGACGAGGAGCCCAGGTGTGCTCCCGGGCGCCCCGATCATCGTGTAGACGGCTTCGGGGTGGTCGCGCATGAGGGCGTCGGCCGCCTCGCCGTCGACAAAGGTGACGGGCATCAGGTACTGCTCCGCCTCGGCCTCCAGGTACTCGACGTTCACGACGAGCAACTGGGCGCGGTCGGCGGAGGAGGCCTGCATGGGGAGGTTGACGTGCTCGACGATGCTCGTCTGGGCGATCCGCCGGCCCTTGCCGGCGAACCAGCGACGGCTGCGCAGGACGCGAGGCAGCGCCCCCTCCAGCTTGCGTCGCTCCGGCGTCTCGGCGAGTCGCCACCAGGGCGACGTCGTCTGTAGGGAGGGAAGCGCCATGGTGGCGGTATGGGTGTCGGCCGACGGATCGCCGAGCGAGAGCCAGTAGAAGGAGTGCGGGCCAAGCGTCACGAGGTAGGGGAGCTCACCGATCATCGGGAAGAGCGTCTGGCCGAACAGCTCGCGGGGGACGACACCCCGGTGGGCGGCGAGGTCGAGCTCGACGTACTGGGCGAAGCGGGAGAGGTTCGCCACGACGAGCACCTCCTCGTGATCGTCGCCCCGGATGAAGGACAGGACGCGGGGGTTCTCGGACTGCACGAACTCCATGCGCCCGCGACCGAAGACGGGATGACGCTTGCGCAGGGCGATGAGGCGGCGAATCCAGCGCAGGAGGGAGTCGGGGTTGTCCGACTGGGCCTCCACGTTCACGGACTCGTAGTGGCACTGGGGATCGGTGTTGACGGGGAGGAAGAGGCGCTGCGGGTTGGCCGTCGAGAAGCCGGCGTTGCGGTCGGCGTTCCACTGCATGGGCGTGCGAACGCTGTTGCGGTCGCCGAGGTAGACGTTGTCGCCCATGCCGATCTCGTCGCCGTAGTAGAGGACAGGCGTACCGGGAAGCGACATGAGGAGACCGTGCATGAGCTCGATCTTCTGTCGGTGGAACTGCAGCAAGGGGGCGAGCCGGCGGCGGATGCCGACGTTGATGCGCATGGCGGGGTCGCTTGCGTAGGAGCGGTACATGTAGTCCCGCTCCTCGTCGGTCACCATCTCGAGGGTGAGCTCGTCGTGGTTGCGCAGGAAGACCGCCCACTGGCAGTTGGGCGGGACGTCCGGCGTCTGCTGCATGATGTCGATGATGGGGAAGCGGTCCTCCATCCGCAGCCCCATGAAGAGCCGGGGCATGACGGGGAAGTGGAAGGCCATGTGGCACTCGTCGCCCTTGCCGAAGTAGGCGGAGGCGTCGTCGGGCCACTGGTTGGCCTCCGCCAGCAGCATCCGTCCCGGGAAGTTGTCGTCCATGTGGCGGCGGAGCTGCTTCAAGAAAGCGTGCGTCTCCGGCAGGTTCTCGCAGTCGGTGCCGTCCCGTTCGTACAGGTACGGGACGGCGTCGAGGCGGAGGCCGTCGACGCCGAGGCCGAGCCAGAAGTCGAGCGCCTTCAGCATGGCCTGTTGCACGGCGGGGCTGTTGAAGTTGAGATCCGGCTGGTGGGAGTAGAAGCGGTGCCAGAAGTAGGCGCCCGCCACAGGGTCCCACGTCCAGTTGGACACCTCGAAGTCCTGGAAGATGATGCGGGCGTCCTTGTAGCGCTCCGTCGTGTCGCTCCAGACGTAGTACTCGCGGGAGCTGCTCCCGGCCGGCGCCCGGCGGGCGCGCTGGAACCACGGGTGCTGGTCGGACGTGTGGTTGATGACGAGCTCGGTGATGACCTTCAGATCCCGCCGGTGGGCCTCGTCGACGAAGCGCCGGAAGTCGGAGAGGCGCCCGTAGTCGGGGTGGATGCTCGTGTAGTCGGAGATGTCGTAGCCGTCGTCACGCAGTGGTGACGGGTAGAAGGGGAGGAGCCAGACCGCCGTGACGCCGAGCTGGTGCAGGTAGTCCACCCGCTGGGCGAGGCCGCGGAAGTCCCCCCGCCCGTCGCCGTTGGAGTCGGCGAAGGCGCGCACGTGCAGCTCGTAGATGATGGCGTCCTTGTACCAGTCGGCGGCATGCGAGGGGCTCAGGAGGGAGGGCAGCGACGCCGGGGGTGGGCTCACGGTCGCTCCAGTGCGAGGAGGTGGGCCGGGATGCCCGATGGGTCGAGGCGCACGTAGTTCGTCCCGCACTGCCACACGTAGCGCTCCCCGGCGAGGAGGTCCTGCACGCCGAGGGGAGTGCCAGCGGGGATGCCGAACGAGGTGAGGTCGAGCTCGACGAAGCCGGACTGTACCCAGGTGGGGTCCAGGCTCACGACGCCCACGACGACGTCGCTCCCGCGCGGATCCGTCTTCCACCAGGCGATGATCTGTTCGTTGTCGACGGGCAGGAAGCGGAGGCCGCCGTCACGCTGCAGGGCGGGGTGGGCGCGGCGGGCAGCGTTGAGGCGGGCCACGAGGTGGCGAAGACTGCGGGGGTCGTCAAGATCGTGGTGACGGACCTCGTACTTCTCGGAATGGAGGTACTCCTCGGAGTCGGGGCCGGCCGGCTCGTCCCACATCAGCTCGAAGACCGGCCCGTAGATGCCGTAATTGGCCGAGAGCCCGCCAGCCAGAACGAGGCGGGCGACGAAGCTGGCGCGGCCGCCGTGCTGCAGGCTGCGGGCGAGGATGTCGGGCGTGTTCGGCCAGACGTTGGGGCGAAAGTAGGCGCGGCCCGGCCCGAGCGCCAGCTCCTCGAAATAGGCAGTGAGATCCCACTTCTCGTACCGCCAGGCGAAGTAGGTGTACGACTGGTCGAAGCCGAGTTTGGCGAGCCGGTGCATGACCTTCGGTCGCGTGAAGGCCTCGGAGAGGAAGATCGTGCCGGGATGGTGGCGCTTCACCTCGGCGATGAGCCACTCCCAGAAGGCGAACGGCTTCGTGTGCGGGTTGTCGACGCGGAAGATGCGCACGCCCCGTTCCGCCCAGGTCTCCACGACGGCCAGGAGTGCCAGCCAGAGCCCCTCGCGGTCGGCCGTGTGGAAGTCGATGGGATAGATGTCCTGGTAGCGCTTGGGCGGGTTCTCGGCACAGGCGATCGACCCGTCGGGACGGTGCCGGAACCAGTCGGGGTGCTCCGTCACCCAGGGGTGGTCGGGCGAGCACTGGAAGGCGAGGTCGAGGGCGACGTCGATGCCTCGGACACCTGCTTGCGTCACGAGGCGGGCGAAATCGTCCGCCGTTCCGAGGTCCGCAGTGATGGTGTCGTGGCCGCCCTCCGGCGCGCCGATCGCCCACGGGCTACCGACGTCGTCGGGGCCGGCCGTCGTGCTGTTGTCCCTCCCCTTGCGAGCCGTCGTGCCGATGGGGTGGATGGGCGGCAGGTAGAGGACGTCGAAGCCGAGCTCGGCCACGTAGTCGAGACGGTCGATGACGTCGGTGAGGCGTCCCGGCCGCCCTTCGTCCGGGCTGGCGGAGCGCGGGAAGAGCTCGTACCAGCTGGAGAAGGCGGCCTTCGGTGGAGCGACGGCGAGGCGGAAACGGACAGTCTCCGTCTCGCCGTCGTCGTGCAGCCGGCGCCCCGCCAGGACGTCGCTCCACCCTTCGAGCTCGGCGAGGAGACCGAGATCGGTCCCCGCCGAGAGGCGTGCCGCCAGGGACCGCAGCGAGGTGACCGCCTCCACGAGGCCGGCATCACCCCGAGCCTCCACGTCGCTCGCCGCCTCGGCCACGAGACGGCCCCCGATCTCGCCGTCGAAGGCGTCGGGACGGTCGGCTTGCAGCCGGCGGAGGGCGTCGTGCGCCCAGGCGGCGAGATCGTCAGGCTCTGCCGCCACCTCGACCTCGAGCGTGCCCTCCGTGACGGGCACGAGCTCGCCGCGGAAGGCGTCGTTGCCGAGATGGCGCATGGCCGACTCGCTCCAGCGCCGTGATCCCGGCCTGCGGTGGCGGAGGAGCGCCCGCACGACACCGTGACCGTGGCTGAAGACGTCCGCCATGACGACGAAACGGTCGCCCACGACGGCTTTGGCGGGAAAGCGCCCGCAGTCGAGCACAGACGTGACAGCTTCGATGACGACGTCGGGACGGCGCGGGGGCAGCCGGCGCCCACCGCCAGCTCGCTCGCTCATGGCTCGGCCGCCTCGTCGCCGGGCTCTCGACGCGCACGGCTCGGCGCCACCCGGCTCGGCTCGTCGGGCTGCTTGGGGTACTGCGGTGGCCAGGGGGCGTCGCCGAGGCCGGCGGCGAGGTCGCGGGCCGACCACTCGAGCAACGGCTCGATCGACTGCGGGTCGTCCGGCATGGAGCCCCAGGGGTCGCCGTCGCGCTCGAGCCGCCCGGGCACAGTTGCCAGGGTGAGCTCGTCGGGCTGCACGGCGGCGACCTCATTCCAGGCGATGGGCGTGCTCACCTGGGCGCCGGTGCGAGGCCGCACCGACCAGGCACCGAAGACCGTCTTGTGGGGGGCGTTCTGGTTGAAGTCGACGAAGACGCGCTCGCCCCGCTCCTCTTTCCACCACTTCGCCGTGACGAGATCCGGGTGGCGCCGCTCCAGCTCGCGGGCGAGCGCCACGGCGGCGGCCCGCACCTGCGTGGAGTCCCAGCGGCGCACGAGTCGGGCGTAGACGTGCAGGCCCCGGCTGCCGGAGGTCTTCGGGAAGGCGGCGATGCCCAGCTCCTCGAGGAGGTCCCTCGTGTGGAGGGCCGCCTCGCGGACGGCATCGAAGCCGACCCCGGGTTGCGGGTCGAGATCGATGCGCAGCTCGTCGGCGAGCTCGGGCTCGTCGGCCCGGTAGGGCCAGATGTGAAAGCCGATGCAGCCGAGGTTGACGGCCCAGAGGAGGTGGGCTTCGTCGGCGATCACGAGGGCGTTCGAGGTCGTGCCGTTCGGCGTCGAGACGACGACCGTCTGGAGCCAGGAGGGGGCGCCGCTCGGGACGCGCTTTTGGAACCAGGACTTCCCGAGGGCGCCTTCCGGGAAGCGCTGCAGGAGTGCGGGACGGCCACCGGTGGCCCGCAAGATGGCCTCGGAAACGCTCAGGTAGTAGTCGACGAGGTCCGACTTCGTGGCGCCGGCGCCGGGGAAATAGAGCTTCTCCGGGTGGGTGATCTCGATTCGGCGCCCGGAGACCTCGACCGTCCGGGTGGGCGTCTCCACGGGAGCCGGGTCAGCCCTCGAAGGCGCCGGCGTCGCAGAGCCAGAGCACCCGCCCCGCTCGCACGCGGGCGGCCGGCAGGTCCTCTCCGGCGAGGATGGCCGAGAGGGCGGCGTGCTTGTCGCTGCCGGTGACCGTGAAGACGACGAGCCGCCCGCGCGAGATGCCCTCGAAGGTCAAGGTGAGGCGCCGGTGGGGATTGCGGCCGGATGGGTCGTCGTTCAACGCCACGAGGGCCCCGGGGGGGCTCTCGAGCGCCGTCGAGCCGGGGAAGAGCGAGGCGGTGTGGCCGTCCGGGCCGAGACCGAGGTGGATGAGGTCGAGGGCCGGCTGGGCGGCCAGGAGGGCGGCGTATCCCTCCGGGTCGCTGCAGTCCATCGGCGAGAAGGTCGCCCCGTCGGCCGTGGCGAGCAGGCTTTCCCTCACGAGGCGCTGGTTGGCGGCATCGTCGTCCGGTGGCACGCAGCGCTCGTCACCGAGGAAGACGTCGACGGATCGCCAGGCGATCCCCCCAAGGGCGGCCAGGCGCTCGTAGCACGCCCGCGCCGTCTCGCCGCCAGAGAGGACGAGGCGAAAGCGGCCGTCTCCCTGGCTCTTCACCGGTGCCGTGGCGTCGGCGATCTCGGCGGCGACGAGCTCGGCGAAGGCCGAGGGCACGTCGTCGACGAGGCGGAGCTCACCGCTCGGTGGTGTCGGGTTCATGGCGGGAGATGATCCGTTCAGGATGCCCCGGCGATCTGGGCCGCCTTCTCCTTGAGCCGGTCGATGAGCTCGTCGAAGGACTTGGCGAACGAGGCGACGCCTTCGTCCTCGAGCACGCGGGCGACGTCCTCGAGGTCGACGCCGACGTCCTCGAGCTCGGCGAGCGTCCGCTTGGCTTCGGCGATCTCGGCCGGCCCGAAGACCGCCACCGTGCCATGGTCGAGCACCTTCTCCACCGTGTCCTCCGGCATCGTGTTCACCGTCTGGGCGGCGACGAGCGTGTCGACATAGGCGAGGTCGGGGTAGGCGGGGTTCTTCGTCGAGGTGGAGGCCCACAGCGGCCGCTGCACGTGCGCCCCGGAGGAGGCGAGGGCTTCCCAACGTTGCCCCGAGAAGCGGCGTTGGAACGTCTCGTAGGCGAGCCGGGCCTGCGCCACCGCCGTCTTGCCCCGCAGGGCGAGGGCGCGCTTGGCCCGTTCGGAGCCCTCCTCCTCGGCAGCAAGCGTCTCGAGGCGGCGGTCGGTCTCTGTGTCTACTCGGCTGACGAAGAAGGACGCCACCGAGGCGACGCGACTCGGGTCCCCACCCCCGATGACGAGCTCCTCCAGGCCGGCCTGGTAGGCCTCGACGACCTCCTCGTAGCGCTCGATGGAGAAGATGAGCGTCACGTTGATGCTGCGGCCTTCCGAGATCATCCGGCGGATGGCGGGCAGCCCCTCCTCGGTGGCGGGGATCTTGACGAGGACGTTCGGCTTGTCGATGCGCTCGTGCAGCTGGCGGGCGGCGGCGATCGTACCGTCGGTCTTGCGGGCCAGGGCCGGGTCGACCTCGATGGACACGAAGCCGTCCGTGCCCCCGCTCGACTCGTAGAGGGGCGAGAAAAGTCCGAGGGCGTCGATGACGTCCTGCACGACGAGGTCCCAGTAGGCGGCGGTGACGTCCTGATGGGCGGCCATCGCCTGGCGGAACTGGTCGTCGTAGTCGGTGCCCGACTCGATGGCCTTCGCCATGATCGTCGGGTTCGACGTGAGCCCCCTGATCCCCTCGCCGATCAGCTCGGCGAGGTGGCCGGAGGTCACGTAGGAGCGCTTCAGGTTGTCGATCCAGGGACTCTGGCCACCCCGGTCGTAGAGATCTTGCAGCGTCGTCACGATGCCTCCTTGTCGGATCGGGTTGCCTTCCCTCGGTCCCTCGGCCCCGCTCAGCCGCTCGAGGCCAACAGCTCCCGAGCGCGCTCAGCCACGTGGGCGCCCGTGAAGCCGAACTCTTGCATGTTTCTCGTGCCCGGGGCAGAGGCGCCGAAACGATCCATCGTGACGCTCGCTTCGGCATACCGGTCCCAGCCGAAGGAGGAGGCGGCCTCGACGGCGAGGCGGGGCACACCGGACAGGAGCACGCCCGCCCGGTACTCGACGCCCTGCTCCTCGAAGAGCTCGAAGGAGGGCAGGGATACGACCTGTGCCCGGATGCCCCCCGACGCCAGCTCGGCCGCTGCCGACACGCAGTGCTGCACCTCGCTGCCGGTACCGATGAGGACGATGTCGACGGCGGCGTCGCCCTCCGGCGCGCTGAGGACGTAGCCGCCCCGAGCGACACCCTCCGCCGCCTTCTCGGCCGTGCCCTCCAGCACGGGCACGTCCTGGCGGCTGAGGACGAGGGCGGTCGGCCCCGTCGACTCGACGGCCACCTTCCAGGCGATGGCGCACTCGTTGGCGTCGGCCGGGCGGATGAGGCGGAGTCCGGGCATGGCACGCAGCGAGGCCAAGTGCTCGATCGGCTGGTGCGTGGGGCCGTCCTGGCCGAGCCCGATGGAGTCGTGCGTGAAGGAGTAGACGACGTGGGCCTCCGAGATGGCGGCGAGGCGCACGGCCGGCCGGGCGTAGTCGCTGAAGACGAAGAAGGTGCCGCCGACGGGGAGGACGCCACCGTGGAGGGCCATGCCGGTCATGGCGCTCGCCATGGCGAACTCCCGGATCCCGTAGTGCACCTGGTTGCCGCCCGGGTGGGCGCGGTCCTGCACCTCGCCGCCGGTGATGGCGACGCCGGTGTTGCCCGTGAGGTCGGCCGCCCCTGCCACGAGGCCGGGGAGGTGATCGGCGGTGGCATCGATGCACTGGTTGATGGCGCGCCGCGTGGCGAGCTGGGTGCCGGCCTGGAAGCTCGGGAGCCGTTCTGCCCAACCCTCGAGGCCAGGTCCGACCATGCAGGCGTCGTAGCGCTGCCGATCAGAGGGATCCATGGTGGCGAGGCGGCGTTCCCACTCGGCGCGAGCGCCGGCTCCGCGCCTGCCCGCCGCCCGGTAGTACTCGAGGACGTCGGCGGGGGAGTAGAAGTCCTCCTCGACCGGGAGGCCGAGGAGCGCCTTCGTCTCGCGGATCTCGTCGACCCCGAGGGGATCCCCGTGGGCCTCCTTCGTATCCGTGCGGTGCGGCGACGGCCACCCGATGTGGCTCCGGAGGACGAGGAGTGTCGGGCGATCCGCTTCCGCCATGCCGGCCCGCAGCCCCGCCTCGAGGGCGTCGAGGTCGTTGGCGACCTCCCCCAAGTGGAGAACCTGCCAGCCGTAGGCCTCGAAGCGCTCGATGGCGTCGTCGTTCGTGGACAGCTCCGTCGGCCCGTCGATGGTGATGTGGTTGTCGTCGAAGACGCAGACGATGCGGCCGAGCCCGAGGTGCCCGGCGAGCGAGGCGGCTTCGTGGCTGACGCCTTCCATGAGGCAGCCATCGCCGCAGAAGACGAACGTGTGGTGGTCGCAGACACCGGGACCGAAGTTGCGGCGGAGGTACCGCTCGGCCATGGCCAGCCCGACGCTTTGGGCGACGCCCTGCCCGAGGGGGCCGGTGGTGACCTCGACACCGGGGGTGTGGTGGACCTCCGGGTGGCCGGGCGTGCGTGACCCGAACTGGCGGAACTGCCGGAGATCGTCGAGCTCGAGCCCGAAGCCCGTGAGGTACAGCATGGAGTACTGCAGGATGCAGGCGTGGCCGTTCGAGAGGACGAAGCGGTCCCGGTCGGGCCACTCCGGGTTCGTGGCGTCGTAGTTCATGACCCGGGTGAACAGGACGTGGGCGAGCGGGGCGAGCGCCATCGCCGTGCCCGGATGGCCCGAGTTCGCCTTCTGGGGGGCGTCCATGGCAAAGCCGCGGATGACGTCGATGCCGCGCTGCTCCAGTTCGGCATCTCGAGGGAACTGGGGGGACCTCAAGGCATCGGCCACGGCGGCGAGCCTATAGGGACGTCCGCACCTCTTTGCCGCTCAGCCGGGGCTGAGTTGTGGCTCCGGTTCCTTCGCCTCGGCGAGCACGGGGTTGACGAGATGCACTTCCTGCAGGCGGATCTTGGCCTGCTTCGTGCGGACGAGAAGCCTGATGACCCACCATGCCGGGTCGACCTCGTGGCGGTGGAGCGCCAGCTTCGCCGACGTCGGGGCGGCGTGGTGGTTGTTGTGGAGTCCCTCGCCGCCGGCCAGCCAGGCCAACCACTGCGAGTTGCGGGCGTCGTTGGCGTAGACCCGGCGACCGTAGGTGTGGCCGACGGCGTTCACGGCGGCGTTGAGGGAGAGGTAGAGGACCACATGGAAGGCGGCGGCGATGAGGCCGACCTCCCATCCGAAGGTGACGCACAGGATGCCGATACCGATGGCGAGGCCGACGAGGGCGTGGTCGAAGAAGAGGCGGTCGAGACGGTCCGGCGGGAGGTCGCGGGCGTATCGCATCGTGGCCTCACCCTCCCGGATGGCCCGCCGGTAGAGGTGGACATTGCCGAGCTGCACCTGCCAGAAGCCGAGGAGCACGGGGGAGTGGGGGTCACCGGGCACGTCGGTGAAGGCGTGGTGGCGGCGGTGCACGGCCACCCATTGCCGCGGGCGGATGCCCGTCGTGATCCACAGGAGGAAGCGGAAGGCCATGGCGACGGGCCGCGAGACGGCGAGCGCCTTGTGACTGAGCGTCCGGTGCAGGTAGATCGTCGTACAGAGGAGAGCGATCTGACTGACGACGAACCCGACGATGAGGGCGAGGAGAACCTTCGGCACGCCGGGCACCATAGCAAAGGTTCCCTACCGTCCGGTAGGTAGAAACCGGCAGCTTGCTAACCTGCCCAGGGTGCCCGAGACCGCGGAACCCTCCGGCGTGCCCGTCTCCACCCGGGAGGCCATCTTGCGGGCCGCCACGGGGTGCTTCGCCGAGCACGGCTACGACGGCACCTCCCTGAACGAGATCGCCGAGGCGGTCGGCATCCGGCGACCGAGCCTGCTGCACCACTTCGGCTCGAAGGACGCCCTCTACCGTGAGGTCTTGAGCGTCACCTTCGCCGACTGGCTGTCACGCGTCGGCGAGGCGACGGACCGTCCCCGCGACGGCTGGGAGCAGCTCGACCGCGTCCTCACGGCGGGCTTCCGTTTCTTCGCCGAGAGTCCCGAGTTCATCCGCCTCGTGCGGCGGGAGGCCCTCGAGGGAGGCGGGCGGATGGCACCCGACCTCGGTTCCGCCCTGCGGCCCATGCTGGAGCGGGCCATCGCCTTCTTCGAGCGCCAGATCGCCGAGGGGACCTTTCGCCCGCACGACCCCGAGCAGCTCGTCGTGACGATCTACGGAGCCCTCGCCACCTACTTCTCCGACGCCACCTTCCTCGAGGCGCTCCTCGAGCGTGACCCCATGGCCGGCTCGCAGCTCGATCGGCGCCTGCAGCACCTGCGGACGTTCTTCAAGGCCGCCCTCGAGCCGTGACCCCCATGCAGGTCCCGCCCAACTGCGACCTCACCCTCGGCATGGCGTGCCTCGACAAGTCGGAGCCGGGTGTGACCGCCTGGCAGATGACGGCGGACGAGCGTTTCGCCAACCCGGCCGGTGTCATGCAGGGCGGACTCCTCGGTGCTGTCGCCGACTCGGCCATGGGGGCGGCGGCCGTCACCTTCGCGGGACGGAAAGAGGGCGGAGGCAAGGTCTTTTGCGCCAACGTGGAGATGAAGACGAGCTTCCTGCGGCCGGTGGCGACCGGGTCGTTGCTGACCTGTGTGGCCCGCGTCGTCTCCGGGGGCGAGCGCGTGGTGTTCTGCGAAGCCGAGGTGCGCGACGGCGAGGACCGGCTCGTCGCCAAGGCGAGCTCTACCTACGTCCTCACTCCGCGCGGCTGATAGCTTGACCGCGATGGCAGAAAAGTCCGCCGGCTCCGAGCTGTCCGAGCTCGTCGACCTCCTCAAACGCTATGTCCTGCAGGAGACGGTCGGGCCGCTCAAGACGATGGGCCGGAGCGCCGGGATCGGTGCCGCCGCCGCCTTCCTCCTCGGGCTCGGCGGGGTGTTCCTCCTCATCGGCGTCCTGCGCGTGCTCGAGACCGAGACCGGCACGATCTTCACGGGCGACTGGTCGTGGGCTCCCTACTTCCTCACCGTGGTGGCCGGTCTCCTCTTCCTCGGCGCCGGTGCCGCCAGTCTGTTGAGGAGCCCGAAGACGACGTCTGCACCCGCCCGGGTAACGCCGCCCTCCACGCCGGAGGGACGATGAGCGATCGCGTCACCCTGTCCGACCTCGAGTCGAAGCTCCGCGAGATCGGAGGGTCGGCCACGGCCGTCGCCAGCGAGGCGAAGTCGACGGCGCTCGGGGTGGCGGCCGTCGCCGGTGTGCTCGTCGTCGCCGCCGTCTACCTGCTCGGGCGCAGGCGCGGACGACGCGAGTCGCCGGTGCTCGAGATCCGGCGCATCTGATCCCGCCACCGACGTGAAGCGGCTCCTCGAGCGCACCGCTCGCGAGCTCGTCCGGCGCGGGGTGCGCGATGGCCTCCTCGGTGGCAACGGTCTCTGGCTGGCCGCAGGGGCGGCTGCGTGGCTCGTACGCTGGCTCGCTCGCTCCGAGGCGCCTCCCGTCGTCCGCGAGGAGATCCGCGTCGGCGAGACGATCACGGTGACGAGCGTGGCACCTCCCCCCTTCGGACGGAGGGCGCGCAAGCTCGCCAAGGGGGAGCGCAAGGCGGCGAAATCGGCCCGCAAGCAGATTCGCCGCGAGCGTTCGGCCGTTCGATGAGAGCGGGCGGCCCGGAGGCGTCGCCCGAGACCCCTGACCCCGAGGCCGTCGGCAGTGCCTCCGGCGGAGCAGGCCCCGCGGGCGCGGCGATCGAGGCCGGCGGCGAGATCTTCCGGGAGGGCGACCGGGTGCTCCTCGTCGACCGGAAGGGCCGGCGCTACCTGGTCCGCCTGCGCGCCGGCCGGAGCTTCCAGTCGCACTCCGGAGTCGTCGCCCACGACTCGCTCATCGGCGCCGCGGCGGGGAGCGAGGTGGCGGCCCACACGAACGACGACGACCGCCGCTCGCAAGCCCGCTACCTCGCCGTGCGGCCGACCTTGAGCGATGTCGTGCTCAACATGCCACGGGGCGCCCAGGTCATCTACCCGAAGGACCTCGGCGCCATCCTGCTGGCAGCCGACGTCTTCCCGGGTGCCCGCGTGCTGGAGGCGGGCGTCGGCTCGGGTGCGCTCTCGATGACGCTGCTGCGAGCCGGCGCCGCGGTGACCGGCTACGAGCTGAGGGCGGACTTCGCCGCCACGGCGATGGCGAACGTCGCCGCCATGCTCGGCGACTCCGTCGCCTACGACGTGCACGAGCGCGATGTCTACGACGGCATCGCCGAGTCCGGCCTCGACCGCGTGGTGCTCGACCTCCCGGAGCCCTGGCGCGTGGTGCCGCATGCCGAGGCCGCCCTCCGGCGCGGTGGCATCCTCTGCGCCTACCTGCCCTCCATCAACCAGACGGCACAGCTTCGTGAGGCCCTCGCCGGCAGCGCCTTCGGGCTGGAGGAGACCTTCGAGGTGTTGGTGCGGACCTGGCACATCGAGGGCCGATCGGTGCGACCGGACCAGAGGATGGTGGCCCACACGGGCTTCATCACCACGGCTCGCCTGCTCGCCCCCCACGCTTTCCTGCGCCGGCGGGCGGAACGGGAGCCCGAATCGGAGCCGCCCGGCGGGTGAGGCCTGCTCCTACTCGGAGACGATGAAGATGCACTCCCCGGGGCACTCCTCAGCCGCCTCGGTGACGGAGTCCTCCAGGTCGGAGGCGACGTCGGCCATCTGGGCAGAGCCACCCGGGCTGTTGAGGACCTCACCGTCCTGCTTCACGTAGGCGAGGCCGTCGTCGAGCAGTGTGAAGACCGAAGGGCAAATCTCCTCGCAGAGACCATCACCTGTGCACAGGTCCTGGTCGATCCACACCTTCATCAGTCGTTCTCACTTTCGGGCGCCTCGGATGCCGGCACCACCGTCGGTCACGTCGTCCCGCAGTCTATGGGCGGTCCGCCCCTGCAGGCACGCTCCCTCCCGTAGGGCGGTTGAAGCGGCCATCCGGCCGGCGCCGAGGGCCTCAGAGGACATGTCGCATCTCGCGGCGCGTCACCGGTGTAGCTTCCAAGAAAGAGGTGGTGTGCGACCGAAGGAGGTGCCACGACCATGGGTGACGCAGAGGACCGACGGCAAGAGGCACTCCTGGAGGAGTTGAGGCGGCGGGCGGAGCTGGCCGACGACGAGATCGCCGAGCTACGGCGGCGGTTGCAGGAGGCCCCCCAGCGCGTGCGTTCCCTCGAGGAGCGGCTGCTCGAGGCGAAAGGACAGCTCAGCCATGCCACGTCGCAGAACGAGAAGCTGACCTTCACGTTGCAGCAGGCGAAGGAGCACATCGCCGCGCTGCGGGAGGAGGTCGAGAAGCTCACGCAGCCTCCCGCTGCCTACGGCACCTACCTGCAGGGCAACGACGACGGCACGGTGGACGTCTTCACGAGCGGCCGGAAGATGCGCGTCTCGCTGCATCCCGAGCTCGACACCGAGGAGCTCCGCAAGGGCCAAGAGGTTGTGCTCAACGAGTCGCTCAACGTCGTCATGGTGCGCGACCACGACGCCGGCGGCGAGGTCGTGACGATCGCCGAGGTGCTCGAGGACGGGCGCCGGGCGCTCTGCGTGGGGCGGGCCGACGAGGAGCGTGTGGCCGAGATCTCCGAGTACCTGGCCGACGTCAAGCTGCGGGCGGGCGACTCCGTCCTCATGGACCCGCGCTCGGGCCTCCTGCTCGAGAAGCTGCCCCGTCCCGAGATGGAGGAGGTCGTCCTCGAGGAGGTGCCGGACGTCACCTACAGCGACATCGGCGGCCTCGACCACCAGATCGAAGCGATCACCGACGCCGTCGAGCTGCCCTATCTGCACCGTGACCTCTTCGCCGAGTACCGGCTGCCGGCGCCGAAGGGCATCCTGCTCTACGGCCCGCCAGGGTGCGGCAAGACGCTCATCGCCAAAGCCGTCGCCAACTCGCTCGCCAAGAAGGTGGCCGAGCTCACGGGCGACGAGAAGTCGCGCAGCTACTTCCTCAACATCAAGGGACCGGAGCTGCTGAACAAGTACGTGGGCGAGACGGAGCGGCAGATCCGCCTCGTCTTCCAGCGTGCGCGGGAGAAGGCGGAGGAAGGCGTCCCCGTCATCGTGTTCTTCGACGAGATGGACTCGCTCTTCCGCACTCGGGGGAGCGGCATCAGCTCCGACATGGAGTCGACGGTGGTCCCCCAGCTCCTCGCCGAGATCGACGGTGTCGAGGCGCTGCGCAACGTCATCGTGATCGGCGCCTCCAACCGGGAGGATCTCATCGACCCGGCCATCCTGCGCCCGGGCCGCCTCGACGTGAAGATCAAGATCGAGCGTCCGGACGAGGGGGCGGCCGAGCAGATCTTCGCCCGCTACCTCACGACCGATCTCCCGCTCGACCCGACGGAGGTGGCGGCCCACGGCGGCAGCGATCCCGACAAGGCCGTGAAGGCGATGATCGAGCTGACCGTGTCGGAGATGTACCGCTGCGAGCCGGAGAACCGCTTCCTCGAGGTCACCTACCAGAACGGCGACAAGGAGGTCCTCTACTTCAAGGACTTCTCCTCCGGCGCCATGATCGAGAACATCGTGCGGCGGGCGAAGAAGCTGGCCATCAAGCGGGCCATCGCCGGCGTCGGCCGCGGCATCCGACTCGCCGACCTCCTGGAGTCGATCCGCCAGGAGTACAAGGAGAACGAGGATCTCCCGAACACGACGAACCCCGACGACTGGGCGAAGATCTCCGGCAAGAAGGGCGAACGGATCGTGTACGTCCGCGTCCTCATCGGCCAGGGCGACGAGGAGCAAGGTGGGCGTGCCATCGAGCGCGTGGGGACCGGCCAGTACCTCTGAGGGCTCGCCGGGCTCGCTGAGGGCCGGGTCGGCATCGCCGGCCATGGCGACGCGTCGTTTCGTCGTGCCGGATAGCGCCCCGAAACGATGCGGCATCATGCCCACCCCGGTGGGGTAGCGTCCGACTGTGGCCATCGCCAAGGTGTGCGGCATCGAGACCGAGTACGGCATCCTCGTCGTCTCGGGCGACGAGATGAGCCCCACGACGGCTTCGTCCCTGCTCATCAACGCCTATGTGGCCCGTCTCGAGCGCAAGATCGGATGGGACTTCGAGGACGAGTCGCCCCAGCGCGACGCGCGGGGGTTCGCCCGCGAGGGCTCGGCCCCCTCCGAGGTGGACACCCACCTCGTCAACGCCGTCCTCACGAACGGCGCCCGCTACTACGTCGACCACGCACACCCCGAGTACTCGACGCCGGAGTGCTCGAACCCCCTCGAAGTCGTCTGCCACGACCGGGCCGGTGAGGTCATCCTCGGACGCTCCATGGAGGCCGCCCGCCGCCTGCTGCCGGCCGGCGACGAGATCCTCGTGCACAAGAACAACAGCGACGGCAAGGGCAACTCCTACGGGTGCCACGAGAACTACCTCATGGACCGGGCCGTTCCCTTCTCCCGCATCGTGCAACGCGTGACGCCTCACCTCGTGACCCGCCAGGTGTTCTGCGGCGCCGGCAAAGTCGGGCAGGAGACCGGTGACACCGATCACCCCGCCCACTTCCAGCTCAGTCAGCGTGCCGACTTCTTCGAGGAGGAGGTCGGCCTCGAGACGACGCTCAAGCGGCCCATCGTGAACACCCGCGACGAGCCGCATGCCGACCCGCAGAAGTACCGCCGCCTGCACGTGATCGTCGGGGACGCCAACCTCTCCGAGGTGTCCACGTTCCTCAAGGTGGGGACGACCGCCCTCGTGCTCGCCATGATCGAGGACGACTTCCACGCCGGCCGCGACCTGAGCCTCGCCAATCCCGTGGCGGCCATCCGGGCCATCTCGCGGGATCCCGATCTCGAGGTGCTCCTCGAGCTCACCTCGGGCGAGCGCATGACGGCCGTCGAGCTGCAGTGGGAGCTGCACGGGCTCGCCCGCAAGTACGCCGACGAGCGTGGCCTCGAGTGCCTGGGCGACGACCCGGACGTGGCCCGCATGGTGCTCGACCGCTGGGAGCGCGTCCTGCACGGGCTCGAGGCGGACCCGGACTCCCTCGCCGGCGAGCTCGACTGGGTCGCCAAGCGGCGCATCATCGAGGGCTACCGGGACCGGCACCAGCTCGCCTGGGGCGACCAACGGCTCGCCGCCGTGGATCTGCAGTACCACGACATCCGCCCGGCGAAGTCGTTGTTCGCCCGTCTCGACGTGGAGACCCTCGTCGACCCCGCCCAGATCGAGCGAGCCGTCACGGAGCCACCGGAGACGACGCGCGCCTATTTCCGGGGACGCTGCCTCTCCCTCTTCGCCGCCAACGTCGTGGCGGCCAACTGGGACTCCGTCGTCTTCGACGTCGGCGAGGATCCGCTGCGCCGTGTGCCCATGATGGAGCCGCTCCGAGGGACGGCCCGCCACGTCGATAGTCTCTTTGATGGTTGCGAGAACCCGGCCGAGCTGTTGCGGCGGCTCGGGTCCTAGGAAGGTGCTGAATGGCTGAACGGGAGCAGAAGCGCCGCCCGGCGCAGACTCGTGAGGAGACCGTCGAGGAGGAATCGACGGCCCCGAGCGAGCGGGGCGAGCGGTTGAAGGCGGAGATCGACGAGCTTCTCGACGAGATCGACGAGGTCCTCGAGGACAACGCCGAGGAGTTCGTACGGAACTACGTGCAGAAGGGTGGGCAGTGACGGCGAGGCGGTAGCCTTCGCCGCAATGAGCCTTCCTTTGTTTCCAGCCGGGTCGGATCCCGGCCCGAGCTTCCTGGAGCTGCTTCGCCGCGCCAACGCGACGGGCGGCGCGCAAGTGCCAGCCGGACCGCCACTTCTCGACGGCGCCGCCGGTGTGTCGGGCGGCAGTGCCCCGAGGCAGATGGTCGATGTTCCCCACGGCACCACCATCGTCGCCCTGCGTTATGCCGACGGCGTCGTGCTGGCGGGCGACCGCCGGGTCACGCAGGGGTACTCGATCGCCCATCGCGGCCTCGAGAAAGTCTTCCCGGCCGACCATTACTCCGCCGTCGGCATCGCCGGGGCGGCAGGGCCGGCCATCGAGATGGTGCGGCTCTTCCAGACCCAGCTCGAGCACTACGAAAAGGTGGAGGGGCTGACGCTGTCGCTCGAGGGCAAGGCGAACCAGCTCGCCCAGATGGTGCGGGCGAACCTGCCGATGGCGATGGAGGGGCTCGGGGTCGTGCCCCTCTTCGCCGGCTACGACACGAGGCGGCGACTGGGGAGGATCTTCTCCTACGACCTCACCGGTGGGCGCTACGAGGAGCTCGAGTTCCACGCCACGGGCTCGGGCGGACAGGATGCCCGCACCACCGTCAAGCTCGGTTATCGGGACGGGCTCAGTCTTGGCGAAGCCGTCGAGCTCGCCGTGAAGGCTCTGTTCCAGGCCGCCGACGAGGACTCCGCCACCGGGGGACCCGACCCAGTGCGGGGCATCTACCCCGTCGTCGCCGTCGTCGACCAGGAGGGCTACCGACGACTACCGGACGACGAGGTGGCGGAGCGGTTCACCGCCCTCCTCGTATCGCTGCGGCGCGACCGGCGAGGTGAGCCGTCATGACGATGCCCTACTACGTCGCCCCCGAGCAGGTGATGAAGGACCGCGCGGAGTACGCCCAGAAGGGCATCGCGCGGGGTCGTTCCCTCGTGGCCGTCCTCTACGGCAACGGCGTCCTCATCGTGGCGGAGAACCCCTCCCGCACGCTCCACAAGATCAGCGAGATCTACGACCGGGTGGCCTTCGCCGGGGCAGGCCGCTACAACGAGTTCGACCAGCTGAGGGTGGCCGGAGTGCGGCACGCCGACACGAAGGGCTACGCCTACTCCCGCGAGGACGTCGACGCCCGCTCCCTCGCCAACCTCTACGCCCAGTTCCTCGGGCAGGTCTTCACCCATGAGATGAAGCCGCTCGAGGTCGAGATCCTCGTTGCCGAGCTGGACGCGGACGGCGACAACGACCAGCTGTACCACATCGCCTACGACGGCACCGTCGTCGACGAGGTCGACTTCACGGTGCTCGGCGGCGACTCTTCCACCATCAACGAGCGGCTCAGCGCCTCCTACCGGTCCGGCTGGCCCCTCGCCGAGGCGCTGCGTCTCTCGGTGGCCGCTCTGGCGGGTCCGGAGCGAACACTGCAGCCGGCGGACCTCGAGGCGGCCGTGCTCGAGCGGGGCAACGGCCGCCGGGCCTTCCGTCGCCTCTCGACGGCCGACCTGAGCGGGCTCCTCGGTGAGCCGGCGTCCCCTGCCCCGGAGACTGACCCCGGCGCCGAGGTGGTAGCGACGGCGACCGAGGTCGAGGAGAACGTCGACACGGACGAGGCCCCGGCTGGCGAGAGCCCGACCGTCATCGAGGGCGGGGGGGACGGGGAGGACCCGGCGCCCCCGGCCGCGCCCGAGTCGGGCGGCGTCTAGGCGGGCGCTCCCGGCGCGGTCGGCTCAGTGCACGACGGCGGCGACGCAGCCGACGACGATCATCATCGCCACGACGACCACCACGAGGACTGCAGGCAAGCCGTGGAGGCGCCGTTGGCGCCACGGCTCGGTGACGTCGCCGTCGTGGAGCGAGAACGTGTCCGACGGATCACCGGCCGGCTCGTCGCCAGTGGGAGCATCCGACGAATCCGGGTCGATGGTCTCGAGCTCGACCCCGTCGAAGGCGTTGTCGACGGCGTCACCGATGAGGATCTCGCGTGCCAGGGCGAGCTGGTCGGCGGGGACGAGGACGTCGACGGCGCCTTGCAGCGGGTAGGGACCCTCCGTGGCGCCCTTCAGCACGACCACGATGCCCTCGGCGCCGAGTCGGGCCGCAAGGACCCGGCCGTGGAACGATCCCACGACGGTCGTCAGGTAGCACATGCGACCGAGCGACGGCACTCCCGACACGCTACTGGCACCGGCCTGCCCCGTCAGCAGCCGCCCCGGAATTCAGGCCGGTGCCCCGTGCTCCGGGCGGGATCGGCGGGCACGCACCCGCCGACCACTACGGTGGTCGGAGATGGAGCGTCGCATCTTCGGGCTCGAGAACGAGTACGGCGTCACCTGCACGCTCCGCGGGCAGCGCCGGCTGAGCCCTGACGAGGTCGCTCGGTACCTCTTCCGCCGCGTCGTGAGCTGGGGGCGGTCGAGCAACGTCTTCCTCGAGAACGGTGCCCGCCTCTATCTCGACGTCGGCAGCCACCCGGAGTACGCCACGCCGGAGTGCGACTCCATCGAGGATCTCGTCGCGCACGACAAGGCGGGTGAGCGAATCCTGGAAGGGCTCGTGCGCTCCGCCGAGGCTCGACTGCGGGACGAGGGCATCCGGGGCGTCGTCTACCTCTTCAAGAACAACACCGACTCCGCCGGCAATTCCTACGGCTGTCACGAGAACTTCCTCACCTCACGGCGGGACGACTTCAGCCACTACGCCCAGGTCCTCATCCCCTTCTTCGTGAGCCGGCAAATCTACGCGGGGGCCGGCAAGGTGCTGCAGACGGCACGGGGCGCCATGTTCTGCCTGTCACAGCGGGCCGAGCACATCTGGGAGGGGGTTTCGTCCGCCACGACGAGAAGCCGCCCCATCATCAACACGCGGGACGAGCCGCACGCCGACGCCGAGCGCTTCCGCCGCCTGCACGTGATCGTGGGCGACTCGAACATGAGCGAATACGCCACCTTCCTCAAGGTGGGGGCGACCTCGATCCTCTTGCGGATGCTGGAGGAGCCGGGCGTCGTGCTGCGGGACCTCACCCTAGAGGACCCCATCCGCGCCATCCGGGAGATCAGCCACGACATCACCTGCCGCCGGCTCGTCCGCCTGGCGAACGGGCGGGAGGCGAGTGCCCTCGACATCCAGAAGGAGTACCTCGGCCGCGCCATCCGCTTCGACGAGCAACGTGGCCTGCCCCCCATCGAGCGCAGGGTGCTCGACATGTGGCAGCACTGCATCGAGGGCATCGAGAAGGATCCCCTGAGCCTCGACCGTGAGTGCGACTGGGTGATGAAGCATCGCCTCGTGGAGGCCTTCCGGGCGCGCCACCAACTGCCCCTCGGTCACCCCCGCGTCGCCCTCCTCGATCTGCAGTACCACGACGTCGACCGCCGGCGCGGCATCTTCTACCTCCTGCAGCGACAGGGGGGCGCGGAGCGGATCGTCACCGACGAGATGATCACGAAGGCGGTCGACCGCCCGCCCGAGACGACGAGGGCGCGGCTGCGCGGCGAGTTCATCCGGCGTGCGAAGGAGAAGCGCCGGGACTTCACCGTCGACTGGGTGCACCTGAAGCTGAACGACCAGACGCAGCGGACGGTTCTCCTGAAGGATCCGTTTCGGTCCCACGACGAACGGGTGGAGCGCCTCATCGAGGCGATCTGAGGGCACAGCCTTCGCCATGTAGTCTCGGCGCCGATGAGCGAGCGCCTTCCCGTTGTGGATGACGCCCGCGGAGGACTCACTGGCGAGGAACCGCTGTCGCAGGACGCTCCCGTCGCGATCCTGGAGACCCCCGGCCCGAGCGGCCCGGGAGCTCCCCTGACGCCGGGCGGGAGGCGGCGGGGCAAGCACTACCGCAACAAGGGTCGCCGGACCTTGCGGGGTCTCGTCGTGCTCGTCGTCGTGGCGGCGGCTTTGGCGGTCGTACTACGGCTCTTCGTGGTCCAGACGTTCTGGGTCCCGAGCGGTTCGATGGAGCCGACGTTGCAGGTCAACGACCGCATGCTCGTCCTCAAGGTGGGCTACAGCGTCGGGACGGGCACCATCGTCGTGTTCCGGCAGCCGCCTGCCGACACCGCCGACGTCTCGCACGACGACCTCGTCAAACGTGTCATCGGGCTGCCCGGGGAGACGATCTGGTCGGTCGGCGACACCGTCTTCATCGACGGCAAGGCGCTCGCCCAGCCATGGCTCCCGAAGGGGACCCAGCTCGGGCAGCCCATCCAGCGGCAGACCGTCCCGAGGGGCGACTACTTCGTCATGGGGGATAACCGCAGTGACTCCGACGACAGCAGGGACTGGGGACCGCTGCCCGCCCATCTCGTCATCGGCAAGGTGATCCTCGTGTTCTGGCGCGGAGGCAAGCCCGCCTTCCACCTGCAATGAGCGTCTCGAGGCGACTCGCCGCCCGACCGCCCGGGGGCGGCTCGTGAGCCCGACGTGGGATGACGTCGAGGCCCCGGCTGCGCCACTCGCGCCACCCCCGAGAGCCGACACGACCGAGGTGACCCCGCCGGCCCCGAAGCGCCGCCGCCGCCTCCTCGGCTGGGTCATCGTCATCGCCATCGCGGCGGTCGTCTCGATCGTGCTCCGGCTCTTCGTCGTGCAGACCTTCTTCGTCCCGACGGGTTCCATGGAGCCCACACTGCGGCCCTATGACCGCATCCTCGTGCAGAAGTTCGACTTTCCGCTCCAGCGGGGCGAGATCGTCGTCTTCCAGCACCCGAAGCGCGACCTGCAGCCGCCTCTCAACGAGGACCTCGTCAAGCGCATCATCGGACTGCCCGGTGAGACCATCTGGTCGGTCGGCAACACGGTCTACATCGACGGCAAGGCCCTCCTCGAGCCGTGGCTGCCGAAGGGGACGCAACTGGGCCAGGCGATCACCCGCCAGACGATCCCGAAGGGCGAGTACTTCATGATGGGCGACAACCGCAGCGACTCCTACGACAGCCGGGACTGGGGCCCCATTCCGGGCAGCACCATCATCGGTCGCGTCTTCCTCGTGATCTGGCGCAACGGGCACCCGGACTTCGTCATCCCGTAGCCAGCAACCCCCGAAACCCCAGTAGTGTGCTCGCCATGGGTGGACTGGACCCAGCCAAGATCCTCATCGTCCTCCTCCTGGCGGTGATCGTCCTCGGGCCCGAGCGCCTGCCGAAGCTGGCGCGGCAGATGGGCTCCGCCTGGCGCGAGCTCACGAAGCTGAGGGACCGGCTGGAGAACGAGGTCCGCAGCGCCATGCCGGATCTCGACCTGCCCTCCATCCCGACGATCCCCACCTCGCGGGGCATCGCCGGATACCTCGGCAACATGATGATGAGCGCCGGCAGCGCCACGGCCGCCTCGGAGGTCACCGCCTCCGAAGCAGCCGCCCCGACACCGCTGCTCGGGAACCTCGGCGCCGGCGGCAGCGAACTCTTCGACGGGAGTCGTCCAGGATCCCAGCCCGCCTCGGAGACTTCTGGTGCCCGTGGGCGGCGATCGACGACTGAGTGGAGGACCTCCTACGAGATGGCGCCGGAGTACTCCGAGCTGCCGGCGGGCTGGCACGCCGTCGGGGCGCGGGGCCCTGGCTACGCCAGCGGCTCCAACCTCACGGCGGTACCGTCATCGGTCGCAGGCGGGCCCCTCAACGCCGAGGCGCTCATCACCTTCGACGAGCCGAGCTGGAACTGAGCCGGGGCCAAGGGGCCGCGGCGAGCGTGACGGTCAGGGATAAGCGATGGCGAAGATACTGAGCCGGACGGAGCGGGCGCCGCGCCCCACGCCGGACGCCATGACGCTCCTCGAGCATCTCTCCGAGCTGCGCCGGCGCCTCATCATCTCCGTGCTCGCGTTCGTGGGCGGGGCGATCATCTGCTACCTGTTCTACGACCAGATCCTCACGTTCCTCGAGCACCCGTACCACATCGCCTGCGCCACCCACCACCACTCGTACTGCTCGGGGAACCTCAGCAACCTCGCCCCGCTGCAGGGCTTCACGACCCGCCTGAACGTGTGCGCCTACGGCGGGATCGTCATCGGCCTGCCCATCATCCTCTGGCAGCTCTGGAAGTTCGTCACACCGGGCCTCAAGGCGAACGAGCGCCGCTACGCCCTCCCCTTCGTCGTCGCCACCGTCACGCTCTTCGTCCTTGGCGGGGCCACCGCCTACCTCATCTACCCGAAGGGCCTCACCTGGCTCCTGCAGCAAAGCGGTCCGAATGTCAGCTCGCTCGTGTCCGTGCAGAGCTACATCGACCTCATCTGCCTGCTCATCGTCGTCTTCGGGGCGGCGTTCGAGTTCCCCGCCATCCTCGTCGGCCTCGAGCTGGCGGGTGTGCTCAAATCCGCCACCCTGCGGCGAGTGCGCCGCTACGCCTTCCTGGGCATCGTGATCGTCTCGGCCGTCGCGACACCGAGCTCCGACGTCTTCTCGATGGTCGCCCTCGTCGTTCCCCTCACCATCTTCTATGAGGCATCCATCCTGATCGGCAAAGCCCTCGGCAAGTGATCGCCAGGCCGCACGTGCCGGCCGAGGTGCGAGCGCGTTTCGTCGCCAGCCGGCCCTACCCGCTCGACCGCTTCCAGGTGGAGGCGCTCGACGCCCTTGACGCCCGTCACAGCGTGCTCGTGGCGGCTCCGACAGGCTCGGGCAAGACGGTGGTCGCCGACTACGCCGTGCACCTCGCCCTCTCGGAAGGCGTCAAGGCGTACTACACGACACCGCTGAAAGCGCTCTCCAACCAGAAGTACGCCGACCTGCGACGGGCCTACGGAGCTGCCGACGTCGGCCTCCTCACGGGCGACAACTCCATCAACGGGTCCGCCCCCATCGTCGTCATGACGACCGAGGTGCTGCGCAACATGATCCACGCCGAGCGGACCGGGCTCTCCTCCCTCGGCTACGTGATCCTCGACGAAGTCCACTTCCTCGAGAACCGATACCGAGGCGGCGTCTGGGAGGAGGTCATCATCGGTGCGCCCGAGAACGTCGCCCTCGTCTGCCTCTCGGCCACGGTGGCGAACGCCGGCGAGCTCGCCACCTGGATCGGGCAGGTCCGGGGGGACACGGCCATCGTGCGGGAGGACCGCAGGCCGGTCGAGCTGCGCAACCTCTTCGCCATCGCCGACCGCTCAGCCGAGCGCGTGCACCTCCTGCCCACGTTCGTGGACGGGAAGCCGAACGCGCGGGCGATCGAGCTCGACTCCCTCTTGCCCCGGCACGGCCCGGCCGTCCGCCGGCCCCGAACGCGCCCCCAAGTCAGCCCGGTGGCCGCCCGGGGGCATGGCGTCCGCACGTACCGCCCGCGTCGCCTCGACGTCGTCGAGCGGCTGGACGACGCCGCCCTCCTCCCGGCCATCTACTTCGTCTTCTCGCGCGCCGGCTGTGACGAGGCCGTCCGCGGCCTCTTGGACGACGGCGTCCGCCTCACCTCCATCGAGGAGCGCCAGCGCATCCGCGAGCTCGTGGAGGCGCACGTCGAGAGCCTCTCCGACGAGGACCTCCACGTGCTCGACTACGGGCAGTTCATGGCCGCCCTCGAGGCCGGGGTGGCGGCACATCACGCCGGCATGGTGCCGCCCTTCCGGGAGGCGGTGGAGGCCTGTTTCCTCGAGGCGCTCGTGAAGGTGGTCTTCGCCACCGAGACGCTCGCCCTCGGCATCAACATGCCCGCCCGCTCGGTCGTGATCGAGGATCTCACGAAGTACGGGGGCTCCGGCCACGCCGAGCTCACGCCGGGGGAGTACACGCAACTGACGGGGCGGGCGGGACGCCGAGGGATCGACGAGGTCGGCTACGCCGTCGTGCTCGCCTCGGCCTTCCACACCTTCGACGACGTCGCCCGCCTCGCCGGGGCACCCGGCCGTGACCTCACCTCGTCGTTCCGCCCGACCTACAACCTCGCCGTCAGCCTCGTCCGTCGCTACGACCGGCTGGAGGCGTACCGCGTCGTGACGTCCTCCTTCGCCCAGTACCTCTCGGACGAGGATCTCGGCCATCAGCTCGACGCCGTGCTCTCGATCCTGGGCGAGCGGGGCTACGTGCGAGGGTGGTCGGTGACCCCGGCGGGCGAGATGCTCTCCGGCCTCTACCACGAGGCGGATCTGCTCGTGGGCGAGACGCTTCGGACCGGGCTCCTCGACGGTTTGGAGCCGGCGGCACTGGCCGCCGTCGTCTCCTCCTTCTGCTTCGAGGCGCGCCGGGAGCGGGAGAGCCCGCCCCCTCCGCCGGGCATCATCGCCGCCACGATCGAGCAGATCGCCGCCGTCTCGGAGGACCTCGGCGAATCCGAGCGGTCCCTGGGGCTGCCGGTGACGCGGGGGGTGGATGGGGGTTTCGCCGTGCTGGCGCGGGACTGGGCGCGCGGCCGCGACCTCCGACGCGTGCTGGAGCCTTCGGGCTCGAAGGGCCCGGGGCCGCGCGGGAGGTATTCCCGTCAGGTCATGACGGGGGGCGACTTCGTCCGCACGACGAAGCAGGTCATCGACCTCCTCCGCCAGCTCGCCGAGGTCGCCCCGAGCGAGGCGCTGCGGTCGTCGTCGGCGTCCGCCGCCTCCCGGTTGAGGCGGGGGGTCGTCGCCGCCTCCTCGACGGTCACGGTGGAGGATCCGGACGGGAGCATCCACGCCGTGGGCACCGCCGCCTCCTAATCTCGTCGGGGCATGTCGACGTCGACGCCCGATTCGTTCACGCCTGAGGAGCGATCCGTCCTCTCGCGTTACTTCACGAACCTCGACGGCCCCGTGTTCGCCCTCATCAACCTGCCGGAGGTCGTGAAGGGCGCCCTCTTCGCCCGCTACTCCCGCTCGCCGAAGAGCCTGCGGCGCCTCTTCCTGGACGAGTTCGTCGACGAGCTGGACGTGAGCGGCGACACGACCCTCGATGCCACCGTCGGCCTGAGGCGGGCCGAGCAGCTGTACGCCCGCGTCTTCAACGAGTACGGCGACGACTCCGTTGCCCAACTCGGCGGGGTCCATCTCGCCTGTGAGCAGGCGTCGAACGTCCTCACGAAGATCCTCGAGCGCGGCCGCCTCATGGCCTACCTCGAGCAGTCGACGCGCTACATCCCCTATGACCTGCGCCTCGACACCGGCCACTACCGGTACGTGCGCGAGCCGGCCATCCTCGATTCTCCCTTCGGAGCCCGTTACGTCGGCGAGATGGACCGCATGTTCGACACCTACCGGGAGCTCCTGCCGCTCATGCAGAGCCACCTGCAGCAGCGGTCTCCCGCCCCGGCCGGTGTCTCCGCCATGGCGCACCGCCAAGCGGTGAAGGCCGCCTCCCTCGACGCCTTGCGTGGCCTCCTGCCGGCCGGCTCCCTGTCGAACGTCGGCATCTACGGCACCGGGCAGAGCTACGAGATGCTGCTGCTACGAATGCGCTCGCACCCGCTGCCGGAGGCGAGACGCTACGCCGACCTCATGTTGGAGGAGCTGCGCAAGGTCATCCCTTCTTTCCTCACCCGTGTCGACCTGCCCGAGCGAGGCGGCGTCTGGAGCGACTACCTGAGAGCTACGGAGGACGCCACCAACGAGGTCGTGCAGCACCTCTGGCCGGTGCGTGCCCCGCAGCCCGGCGCTCGCGTGACGCTCACGGACTTCGACTCGGCGGGCGAGGACAAGGTGCTGGCGGCCGTCTGCTACAGCCACACGAATCTGACCGAGACCGAGCTGTTGCGGCGCGTCCGCAAGCTGACGCCCGAGCAGCGCTCCGCCCTGCTGGCCGCCTACGTGGGGGAGCGGGGCAACCGGCGGCACCGCCCGGGCCGCGCCTTCGAGCGGACCGACTACCGCTTCGACGTCGTGGCCGACTACGGGGCCTTCCGCGACCTGCAGCGCCACCGCATGCTCACGATCGAGTGGCAGGCGCTCGGTACCGATCTCGGTTACGAGGTGCCCGATCTCGTGGAGGAGTCGGGCTTGCAGGACCGCTACGTCGAGTCGCTGGAGCGCTCGAGGGCGCTGCACGACAGCCTCGTGAAGTACTTCCCCGAGATGTGCGGCTATGCCGTCGCCCTCGCCTTCAACGTGCGCTTCGTCATGCAGATGAACGCCCGGGAGGCGATGCACGTCCTCGAGCTGCGCTCCTCCAGCCAGGGGCACCCCGCCTACCGCCGCGTCGCCCAGGAGATGCACCGTCTCATTGCCGAGCAGGCCGGGCACCGGGCCATCGCCGCCTCCATGGGCTATGTCGAGCACGGGGCCGTGGAGCTCGGGCGGCTCGAGGCGGAGGAGCGGGCCGCCTCCCGGTCGGCCATGAAGGCGGTCTCCGGAGGCCGTTCCCGGGGCCGGACCAGGTCATCTTGAGTTCCGCTTGACGAGCGGGCGCGGACTCGACATAACTAGTGGGTCCCTCCTGCTGGAAGGCCTTGCCGGAAGCCTCCGGCCGCGTCCGAAAGTCGTCTGGGGGGAGTGTGTGCGAGCGGTGGGGGCCTGCGGGCCAACGAGTAGAGAACGCCCTGGCCGGCACCTGGTGCTGGTGATCGCCCGGGCAGGCGACGTGGCGGCCCCAAAGTGGCCCCGGGTCCTCTCCGCCTCGCAGAAGCGGCTCCGGAGGAGCTCGATCAGCTGAACGGCTGAGGGGCACTCCGATGGGGGTGGTCCGCCACGAAAGTCCTCGGGAACAGCCCGACGCCCTCGTGCGTTGCCGTATAGTCCGCGCTTCGCCCCCTGCGAGGGGGAGCGGCGTCGTGGAGGAACCGAGAACCCAGATCGAGGGAAAGGCACATGGCAAAGGAAACCGATATCGGCGTCATCGATGGCGACGGTACCCCGGAGACCGAGGATCCGAATGAAGACGCCGACGCGGATCTCGAGGATCTCAGCGACGAGGAGCTGACCGACGACGACCTCCTCGACGAGGACGGCCTCGATGACGAGATCGGGCTCGACACTGAGGACGACGACGACATCGGTGACGCCGAGCTCGAGGACGACCTCGAGACCGACGACGTCGTGGTCGTCCCCGTCGCGACGGTGGCGGCCGTCGTCGAGGCCGAGGAAGGCACGACCGACGAGGACGAGGACGAGCTCGACGACGACGACGTCGAAGCGAGCCTGGACGTGATCTTGAAGGAGCGCCTCGTCGTCGAGGACGAAGACGAGGACGAGGACGAGGACGAGCCCGCCGATGCGGAGGACCGCACGGACGGCAACCTCAGGGTGCTGCCGAAGCAGCCGGGCGAGTTCGTCTGCCGCTCGTGCTTTCTCGTGAAGAGCGACACGCAGCTCGCCGACGAGAGTCGCATGTTCTGTCGCGACTGCGTGTGACCAGGGGGCGCACTAGCGTCGGCCCGTGATGGACGAGGAACGATCCCTTTCGGACGTGTTGTGGGACTACGGCGTGTTCGTCCCGATCGGCCTGGCCGCCTCGCTCGTGGAGGAGCTCGGCCGCTTGACAGAGAAGGGTAAGCAGCACGCCGGCGGACAGGTGCACACCGCTCAGATGATCGGCAAGCTGGCCGTCGGCCAGGGAAAGCGCCAATTCACGAAGCTGTTCGGTGAGGCCACCTCCGGTGGCAACCACCGGGCAGCGAGGTCGGAGGCGTCCGATGGCGGCCCGGCTCGGTCACCCTCCGGGGCCACCTCCCGAAGGCAGTCGGCTGCCCAGGACGGATCGAGCTCGGCGGCGGCCTCGCGTCGGCCGGCGAGCGCGGCGACTCGGTCGGCGGCGACTCGGTCGGGGGCGCCGCGGTCGCCGGATCCCACCGAGGGCTCGAGGGTCGAGGCGGTCGCCCCTGCCGGGCGGGATGCCCCGGAGGCGCCCGAGGCGGCGTCGCTCGCCATCCCGGGCTATGACACCCTTGCCGCCTCGCAGGTCGTGCAGCGGCTGAGCTCCCTGCGGCCCGACGAACTCGAGGCGATCCGCCGCTACGAGCTGGCGACGCGGGGTCGGCGCACGATCCTTCATCGCATCGCCCAGCTCACGACCGAGGGCTAGCGGGCAAGCCTTCGCCCGGCGTCACCGACCCAGATGGAGATCAGCGCCCGGCCGGCCGGCCCGGGAGACCGGGAGGCGGTGGCCCAGCTGTTCGCCGAGTCGGCGGCGGCGACCCGGTCGGAACGCGGCGGTGCCCTCTTCGACCTCCGCGAGGGCGCGCAGGGAGCTGCCGGGCCGGGTGCGGCACAGCTGGAGTCGGAGGAAGGGACATGTCTCGCTGTCGGCCTCGTCGACAATGTCATCCTCGGTGTTGCTCTCGCCCGCCTGGAAACCCTTCCCGACGGCAGCCGGCTCGCCCGCATCGAACACCTCTTCGTGGATCCGGGTGCCCGCGAGGTCGGGGTCGGGACGGCCCTCCTCGACGTGGTGTCCGCTTGGGCCGTCGAGGGCGGAGCCGAGTATCTCGACGCCTACGCCCTTCCAGGCAACCGTCCGGCGAAGAATTTCCTCGAGTCGTCGGGTTACGTCGCCCGGCTCATCGTGATGAGCCGAACGCTCCCGTGACGACCGCACCCGGCGGCGGCAACGCGGCGCCTCGTTTGCCGGAGCGCATCGAGACCGCAAGGCTGGTGCTGCGACGATGGACGGTGGACGACGTCGACCGGCTCGCCCGAGCCGTCGAGCGCAACCTCGAGCATCTGCGGCCCTTCATGCCGTGGATCGCCGCCGAGCCCCTGTCGAAACCCGATCGTCACCTCCTCGTGGAGGGCTGGGAGCAGCGCTGGAGGGAGGGGGGCGACGTCGTGCTGGCCATCGAGCGGGACGGCGACATCGTGGGAGGTTGTGGACTGCACGCGCGGCGCGGTCCGGGCGTCCTGGAGATCGGCTACTGGGTGGACACGGACGCTCTCGGGCTCGGCATCGCGGCGGAAGCGGCCGAGGCGCTCACGAGGGCGGCGCTCACCGTGCCGGGTGTGGAGTCCGTCGAGATCCACCACGATCGTGCCAACACGCGCTCCGGTGCCGTGCCACGCCGGCTCGGCTACGAGTTCGTCGGTGAGACCGTGGGGAGCGCAGCGGCGCCGGGCGAGAGCGGTGTCGACTGCGCCTGGCGCATGACGAGGGCCGCCTGGGAGAGCCTGTGAGCTCTTCGTCGCACTGACGGACGGTTCGGGTCCCTTCGTCGGCAGGCCCTCTCCTACGGCGTTGCTTGACGGGGGCAACGGACCCTCGGCGGAGGGGTGGGGGGGTTTCGTCGGGTGAGCAGCGTCGGGTTCGGGACGAATTCGTTCCTAACCCACCACGTCTCAGCAGGCTTGGCCGACGAGCGGCGTCGGGTTCGGAACGCCTGCGTTACAAACTCACCCCCACACGAGGTCGGGGCAGAGCCGAGTGGCATACGGTTTGGAACGCCTGCGTTACTAACTCACCCCCACACGAGGTCGGGGCAGAGCCGAGTGGCATACGGTTTGGAACGCCTGCGTTACTAACTCACCCCCACACGAGGTCGGGTGAGTTCGTGATCACTCCGCCGAGGGGATGGGCGGTTCGGTCTCGGGTGTCTCGGCCGGCGCCTCAGATGCCGCTTCCTCAGGTGCGGCTGTCTCTGGTGCCTTCGCCTTTGGTTCCTCGGCCTGACTTTCGGGTGCATCCGACACCTCGAGCGCCGCCCCCTCAGGGGCCGGCGTCTCGGGGGTCGCTGACTCGATCTGCGCCTCCGATGCTTCAGGCGCCGGTGCCGGCGCCTCAGGGGACGTCGACTCGGGTACCGGCGATTCGGCCGGCGCCACCGACTCGATCTGCACCTCGGATGCTTCGCGCGCCGGCACCTCGGGGGCCGGCGTCTCGGGGGTCGCTGACTCGACCGGCGCTGCCGGCGCTGCCGCCGGCGCCCCAGCCGGACCCCTCGGTGGTCGCGGGCGCGGTGCCGGTCGCATCGGATGAGTGCGGACAATGCGCTCGCCCGGGATCGGCTTCGGTGGTGGTGGCATGGACATGCCGAGCATGGGCGCTAGCGCGGGCAGCCGTCCGGCCGCCTCCCGTGCTTTTCGGCCGACCTCCCCGCTCGGATCCTGCGGGATGCCTGCAGGATGAATCTGCCGCCGCAAGGGCGACAGCGTCGCCGCCTCGAGGAGCGCCAACCAACGCTCCGGCGGAGTCTCCACTGTCATGGCGGCACCGACCTGGCTCGTGAGTCGCTCGATGAGGCCGGCCGGGAAGCGTGCCGTCGGCTCCGGCGGGCGCGCCGACAGGCGGAGCGCCTGCAGCACCCTGCCCTCCTCGAGGGCCTGGGTGAGATGTTGCTCCCAGTCGGTGCGCAGCTTGGCGACACGCCGTTCGAGGCCTTCTCGCAGCTGGCGTTCGAGCTCGCGCCCGGCGTCGTCCCGCGGTGTCGCGGCGACGACCGTGGTCCGGAGGTCGCGGAGGCCGATCTCGTCGATCTGGGAGAGCACGGATTCCGCCCGGTCGAGCCAGAGAGCGGCTTTGACGTCGGGTTGCAGCTGCTCGGCGAGCTCGAGGATGGAATCGGCCGCTACGGGCGGCCGGCCTTCGGCTTGGGCACGGCCCTGCTCTTCGGCAATCGCCTTGCGCACGGCCGGCATGCCCCCCGTGGCGAGGCGGTCCGCGATGATCTGCTGCTCCCCGGGCAGCGTGGCCATGAGCTCGTCCCGGTGCTTCGTGCCGGGCTCGAGGCGCACCGGTCCTCGCCGTGGCCTCGCCATACGGTCTCCGGTCCGGTCGGCCGGCCCCGGCCGATCGGCCGGCCGATCGGCCGTACGCTGCGGGCGGTCGCGCCCTCCCTCGGCATCGCGGCCGCGTGCCGGGCCTGTGCGGGGACCCGCACCGGGTCGCGCCGGCGGCCGTCCGTCCGAGCGCCGGCCGCCCGTGGGGCCGCCCGAGCCGCCCGTCCCAGCGGCGGGGGCGTTGAGGTCACGACGGGCCGAAGCCACCTCGGTGCGGAACCGTGAGCGTCCGCGGGCACCGCCCTCGCCCTCGCGGCGAGGGGGTGCGCCATGCCGCTCCGCTCGCGGGCCCTCGGTGGACTCGCCGCCCTCGGTCTTCTCAGCGCCCTCGGTGGGAGGCGTCCCCTCCCGGCGCCGGCTGCGGTCGCCTGCCGGGCGGGGGGGCCGGCGCTCGTTGCCATCCCGGAAGAAGGGACTCTCGCGCCGCCGATCCGACGGACCAGCCAGTACCGTCGTCACGCCCGCCACCGGGCGCTGCGTCCCGACGACCTCGATCCGATCGGCCGGCGTGTCCTTCCCCTTCGGCGGGAGCACGGCCACGATCGTGATGCCGTCGAGCTCCACCTCCGCCTCGATGCGGAGCACGTCGCCCACCTTGGATCCCTTCGGCAGCATGGAGGCGGCCACCGAGCCCCTGGGTTGGCGGGCCCCCGCCGCGCGCCACGTGAAGGTGTCGTCGTCCCGCGTGCTCGTGAGCTCGACATCCATCCGATGAGGCATGACCGGCCAAAGTTACAGCCTTTGCAACACGCCGGTGTCATCCGGAAAGGCGGACGAGCTGCGTCCCGGGCTACCGCGAGACGTGGGCGCTCCAAACTGGCCCCCGGCGGTCGCTCTCGTCACTCGGTACGTCCCCTCCGGGCGACCCGATGCCGACCTCGACGCGCCGCCGAGCCCCCACTCATGGCTGGCGACGCTCTATCGTTTGCTGGACATCGAGGTGAGCCATGATCTTCGAGCAGTACTTCCTGAGCTGCCTGTCTCACGCCTCGTACCTCGTCGGCGACGAGGGCTCGGGGTTGGCCGCCGTCGTCGACCCGCAGCGTGACATCTCCGGCTACCTGGCCGACGCCGAGCATCATGGCGTCGAGGTCGTGACGGTCATCGAAACCCACTTCCACGCCGACTTCCTGTCCGGCCACCTCGAGCTGGCCGAGGCGACGGGCGCCGAGATCTGTTACGGGAAGGGGGCGGCGACCGAATTCCCCATCCGGCGCCTCGGCGACGGCGAGCGCATCGAGCTCGGCGACGTGAGCCTCGAGATCCGGGCGACGCCCGGCCACACGATGGAGTCGATCTCCATCGTCGTCTATGAGCACGCCGGCGACGCCGTCCCCTTCGGCGTGCTCACGGGCGACACGCTCTTCATCGGCGACGTCGGTCGCCCCGACCTCATGTCGGGTGACGGGTTGACAGCGAAGGAGCTGGCTGCCTTCCTCTTCGACTCCATCCACGACCGCCTCCTTACGCTGCCCGATGCGACTCGCGTCTACCCCGCCCACGGGGCCGGTTCCTCCTGCGGCAAGAACCTCTCGACCGACACATGGTCGACCATCGGGGAGCAGCGACGGACGAACTACGCCCTTCGCATCGCCTCCAAGGAGGAGTTCGTCGCCACCGTCACGGCCGGGCAGCCGACCGCCCCGCCCTACTTCCCGTACGACTCGCAGCTCAACCGGGAGCGGCGCCAGCTCCTCGACGACCACGCAGCCCCTGCCTCCCTCACTCTCGAGCAGCTCCTCGCCGCTCAGGAAGCGGGCGCCGTCGTGCTCGACACCCGCGAGCCCGCCGCCTTCGCCCGCGGGCACTTCTTCGGCGCCCTCAACGTCGGCCTGGGGGGCCGGTTCGCCGAGTTCGCCGGCGACGTGCTGCGACCGGCGGACGAGATCGTCATCGTGTGCGACCCGGGTCACGCCACCGAGGCGCGGGTTCGCCTCGGCCGGATCGGCTTCGACCGCGTGACCGGCTGCCTCGCCGGCGACGTCGGGGAGGCGCTCGAGAACGCTCCCGGAGGACCGCGCCGGAGCCGCCTCGTGGCGGCGGCCGAGCTGGCGAATGCCTTCGCCGAGCACGGCAAGCCGCCCTTCGCCATCGTCGACGTGCGCAATCCGCCCGAGCTCGAAGCCGGCCGCATCCCGGGAGCCCGCAACATCCCGCTCGCCGAGCTCCTGGCCCGCCTGGAGGAGATCCCCATCGGGGAACCGGTACTCGTGCACTGCGCCAGCGGCTACCGCTCGTCCATCGCCGCCAGCGTCATGCGGCGTGCCGGGCACGATGACGTCTCGGACCTCGCCGGGGGCTACCAGGCCTTCGAGCGGGCCCTCGCTAGAGTCCGCCTCGCGGGAGCACCGCCTGGATGAGGTGAGGCCCCTCCTCGGCGAAGGCGTCGGCCAGCGCTCTCGTGAGCTCCTCGCCCGTGGTGGCCCGCACGGCCGGGACGCCGAGGCCGTGCGAGATGGCCACGAAGTCCATGCTCGGCCTCTCGAGATCGAGCATGGAGCGGGCGGCGGGTCCTCCGGCGTCGGCGCCGACGCGGGACAGCTCCACGTTCAAGATGGCGTAGGAGCCGTTGTCCAAGATGACGTTCGTCACGTTGAGGCCTTCACGGGCCTGCGTCCAGAGCGCCTGGATCGTGTAGAGGCTGCTCCCGTCTGCCTCGAGGGCCAGCACGGGCCGGTCGGGGCACGCCATGGCGGCCCCGACGGAGAGGGGGAGGCCCTGCCCGATCGAATTGCCCGTGAGTGACAGGAGGGTGTGGGCCGACGCCCCTTCCGTGGCGGCAGGGAGGTGGAGGGCAGCCGTGACGGCCTCGTCCGAGACGATGGCCCCCTCCGGCAGGAGGGCGCCGACGGCGGCGGCAACGCCGGCGGCCGTGAGCGTCCCACTCGGCGGTGCCGGACGAGCGGCTGCCGCCGTCCTCGGGGCAGTCCTGCCGGCGCCGACCTCCTCGACGAGCGCCCCCAAGGCCCCGAGGGCGTCTTCGCCGGGGGAGGAGAGGACGTGCACCTCGCAGCCTTCGGGGATGAGATCGCTCGGCCGCTCCGGGTAGGCGAAGGCGGAGACGGGCGCACGGGCGTCGACGAGCACGAGGTGGCGCAGCCCAGCCATCTGTGCCATGGCGAACTCGGCGAAGTAGGCGAGGCGCTCGACGACCGGCCTGCCGGCCCCCCGCTCGAGGCGGGCGGGAAACGACTCCGCCAGGAGCTTGGCACCCGCGTGCTCGCCGAGTTGGCTGGCGAGGAGGAGACCTGCCTCGCTGAGTGCGGCCGACCCGAGCAGGAGAGCGGCGGGCTCGCCGCCACAAAGGGCGGCGGCGGCCGCCTTCACGGCGTCGGACGACACGGAGGTACCGACCCCGGCCCGCCGCACCGCCTCGGGAACCTCCGGGGGGGCGGCGGCGTCGCCCACGTCCAGCCAGGAGACGTCGGCCGGCACTACGAGGGTCGCCACCTGCCCGGGGGGGCCGAGGGCGGCGGTCACCGCCGCCACGGAGTCCGTCACGATCTCGCCCGGGGCGGCGCACCAGCGGTACCAGCCGGACATGGGACGAGCGAGCGACTCGATGTCGCTCTCGAGCGGGGCGTCGTAGGCCTTGTGGTGGCGGGCGTGGTCGCCGACGACGTTCACGACCGGTGTTCGCGCCCGCCGGGCGTTGTGAAGGTTGGCGAGCCCGTTGGCGAGGCCGGGGCCGAGGTGCAGGAGCGTCGCCGCCGGCCTGCCCGCCATGCGCCCGAACCCGTCGGCCGCCCCGGTCACGACGCCCTCGAAGAGGCCGAGGACGGGTCGCACGCCGCCGACGGCGTCGAGAGCCGCCACGAGGTGCATCTCGGAGGTCCCGGGGTTCATGAAGCACGTGTCGACACCGCAGGCGCCGAGCGTCCGCAGGAGGAGCTCCCCGCCCTTCACGACGTCTCCGTGTCCGCCGCTGGGGCGCTGCCGAAGATCTTGTCGGGATTGAGGATGCCGGAGGGGTCGAAAGCCGCCTTGACCCGCCGCATGAGGGCGATGCGGGCAGGATCCTCCAGCTCGAGGTAGGCGGCCCGCTTGGCCGTCCCGATGCCGTGCTCGCCCGAGATGGCACCGCCGAGGTCGAGGGCGGCACGGAAGAGGTCGAGCAGGAAAGCCTCCCGCCTCTCGGCGGCCGGTTGGAAGACCGAGAGGTGGACGTTGCCGTCGCCGGCGTGGCCGCAACCGACAGCGAAACACCCGTGCTCGGCGGCGAGCTTGCCCGCCGCCTCCAGGTAGCCGACGAGGGCGTTGCGGGGCACGACGACGTCGACGATGTCGTCGGCGCCGGCCGCCTTGGCGACGAAGAAGGCACGCTCGCGGGCGCGCACGAGCGAGGCAGCGGCCGCCGCCGGCAGCACGAAGGCGTCCATGGCCCCGGCTTGCTCGAGGAGGAGGCCGACGGACTCGACGTCCTCGTCGATGCGCCCCTGGCTGCGCTGCTCGACGACGACGAGGAGATAGGCGCTGGCGGCGGAACGGACGTCGTCCGGCAGGCCGAGCTCGAGGCCCTCGGCCGCCGTGATGGAGGCCATCGTGAGCGAGTCGAGATACTCGAGCAGCGTCGGGGCGAGGCCGCTGCGGAGGATGGCCGGCACGGCGGCGGCCACCTGGGCGACGGAGACGAAGGGGGCGAGCACGCTGGCGGCGTGGCCGAGGAGCGGCTGCAGCTTCAGCGTCGCCTCCGTGACGAAGGCGAGGGTTCCTTCCGAGCCGATGACGAGCTGAGCGAGGTCGTAGCCCGTCGAGGACTTCACGTAGCGGCCGCCGGCGCGGATGACCTCGCCCGTGCCGAGGACCATCTCGAGCCCGAGCACGTTGTTGCGCGTGACGCCGTAGCGGACGGCCCGCATGCCCCCGGCGTTCGTGTTGACGTTCCCCCCGATCGAGCCGCTCAGCTCGCCCGGGTAGACGGGATAGACGAGGCCCCTCGGCGACAGGGCGGCCTCCAGCTCCGCCAGGGTGACGCCCGGCTGCACGACGGCGACATGGTTGCCCTCGTCCACCTCGAGGATGCGGTTCATGCGGGAGAAGGACACGACGACGCCGCCCGGCACGGGCACGCAGCCGCCCGACAGACCGGTGGCACTGCCTCGTGCCGTGAGGGGCACGCCGTGCTGCCGGGCAAGGGCGACCACGGCGGCCACCTCCGCCGTGGTGGTGGGGAAGACGACGGCTCGTGGCAGGCAGGCTGACGACAACAGCCCCTCGTCGTGCCCGTACTGCTCGAGGAGATCCTCCCCCTGTTCGAAGGCGCCGGGGCCGACGACGTCCGCCAGGGCGTCCAGGAACGACTGTGTTGCCGTCATCACGAGGAGGCTAACGCAGCGGGAACCTCCGGCCAGGGCCGTGCCCCGGCACGCCCGGGCCTACGATGCCGGTCCATGGCCTGGCCGGAGAAGGGAGCTGTCGAGGGGGCAGACGACACCCTCTACCCGGTGGAGAACTTGCCCTACTGCGCCTTCTCGGCACCGGGTGGGAAGCGGCGCATCGGTGTGGCCATCGGCGATCACCTGCTCGACGCAGCCCCCGCCTGCCGCATGGTCGGGCTTCCCGACTCGACGGCCGACCTCCTCGCCGGTCCCACGCTCAACCCCTTGCTGGAGGCCGGACCGGGAGCCTGGGCGGAGGTGCGGAGCTGCCTCACCGGGCTCCTCTCCGACACGGCCAACGCCCGCGCCGTCCGTCCGCACCTGCACGACCCCGCCGCCGTCCGGTACCACCTCCCGTTCGAGGTGGCCGACTACGTGGACTTCTACTCCTGCGAGGAGCACGCCAGGAACGTCGGGCGCATCCTCCGCCCCGATGCCGAGCCCCTCATGGCGAACTGGAAGCACCTGCCCGTCGGCTACCACGGTCGAGCCGGCACCGTCGTCGTGTCGGGCACCGAGGTGCGCCGACCCCGCGGACAGCGCATGGTGCCGCCGGAGGGCACGCCTCGCTTCGGCCCGTCGGAGCGGCTGGATGTGGAGGTGGAGGTGGGTTTCGTCGTGGGAGTGGGCAGCACGCAGGGCGAGCCCGTCGGCATCGGGGACTTTCGCCAGCACGTCTTCGGGATCTGCCTCGTCAACGACTGGTCGGCCCGCGACATCCAGGCCTACGAGTACGTCCCGCTCGGGCCCTTCCTCGGCAAGTCCTTCGCCACGTCGGTCTCGGCCTTCGTCGTGCCGCTGGCCGCTCTCGAGTCAGCCCGCTGCGACCCGCCCCGGCGCGACCCCCCGGTGGAGGCCTACCTGCAGGAGCCGGAACCGTGGGGCCTCGACCTCCACCTCGAGCTCGAGTGCAACGGCACGGTCGTGAGCCGGCCGCCTTTCGCCGCCATGTACTGGACGCCCGCCCAACAGCTCGCCCACCTCACCGTGAACGGCGCCAGCCTGCGGACCGGGGACCTCTACGCCTCCGGCACGGTGAGCGGCCCCAGCATGGGGGAGCGGGGGTCGTTCCTCGAGCTCAGCTGGAACGGGGCGGAGCCGGTGGCGCTCGAGGACGGCAACCGCCGATCGTTCCTCGACGACGGCGACGTCGTCACGATCCGGGGGACGGCACCGGGCACCGCCGGCCGCCCCATCGGCCTCGGCGAAGTGACAGGGCGCATCCTGCCGGCTCTCGGCGCCTGAGGATCCGCCACTTCAGGACGCCCGGCCGCGACAATCGGAGCATGAACGCCGTGCTACTCGCCGCCGACGGCGCAGTGAGCGACGCCGACACGGGCGTCGTCACGCAGGCCCTCCAGACGGCCGAGCCCTTCTGGCTCGACATCGTCGACCTGGACGAGACCGCCACCGCCTGGCTGCGCGACCAGTTCCACGTCCACCCCCTGGCCATCGAGGACGCCGAGCACTTCGGGCAGCGCCCGAAGATCGACCGCTACGACGACTTCGTGCAACTCGTCTTCTACGGCGCCGCCGACGAGGAAGGGACCTCCACGGAGGTGCACTTCCTCTACTCGAAGGACTGGGTCGTCACCGTCCGCCGGGGCGCCTGCAAGGTCATCGAGGACACAAGGGCCCACGCCGTCGTCTGGCGTCACCAGAACGTCCCGAGCAGCGTGATGCTCCTCTATCGCATCGCCGACGCCCTCACCGACAGCTACTTCCCGACGATGGCACGCTTCGACGACCTCATCGACGAGCTGGAGGAGCAGATCCTCGACAAGCCGACCGACGCCCAAGTCGGCACCCTCTTCGCCATGAAGCGCCAGCTCATCGCCCTGCGCAAGCTCGTCACGCCGGAGCGGGACATGATGGCGTCGCTCCTCTCGGGGGCGAGCGACCTGCCGGGCATGACGGAGGACGCCGAGCGTTACTTCCGCGACCTCTACGACCACCTCATCAGATTGAGCGACCTCGTCGACAGCTACCGCGACCTTGTCACGAGCGCCGTCGACACGCACCTGTCGACCGTCTCCAACCGCCTCAACGAGGTCATGAAGCAGCTGGCCATCATCGCCACCATCTTCCTCCCCCTCTCCTTCCTCACCGGCTTCTTCGGGCAGAACTTCGCCTTCCTCGTGGCCCATCTCACGAGCTGGTGGATCTTCGTCCTGCTGGGCCTCGGCACAGAGGTGGCGGCGATCATGATCCTGCTGCGGCTCTTCCGGAAGCGCGGCTGGCTTTGAGGGCGGGGCAATCCCGCAGCTCACGACGGCCCCGGCACCGAGGAGCGCCCCGGCAAACGGCGGTCGTCAGGGCCTGAGGGCGCTCACGCGCTCGCCGAGCCGTTGGTCGCCGAGATAGGCGGCCACGGTCTCGAAGTCGGAGGTGGGACCTGACCACTCGAGCTCGGCGGCGCTGCCGAGGAGAGAGGGGTCGATCACGAGGCGCGCCAGCTCACGAAAGAGGAGCGCCTCCTCGAAACCCGCCCTCAACGCCGCCACCAACGCCCCCGCCCGCACCCGCCGGGCGATGGCCGGGTCCCAGTCCTCGACGTCGAGCGGGATGGCCTCGAGGTGCCCGTAGTGGTCGAGCACCGTGGCGGCCGACTGCTTCCCCCAGCCGGGAAGGCCCGGGAAGCCGTCGGCGCTGTCGCCCACCAGGGCCAGCCAGTCCGGCACGGAGAGAGGCGACACGCCGCAGCGCTCACGGACGCCGTCGGCGTCGATGACGAGGCGCTTGCGGCGGTCGAACTGCACGACGCGGCCGTCCACGACGCATTGCCCGAGGTCCTTGTCGGGCGTCCAGATGACCACCTGCTCGACGGCCGGGTCGAGGTCGCAGACGTGGGCGGCCGAGGCGAGGGCGTCGTCCGCCTCGAGCTCGGTCATCGCCCACACGTGCACACCGAGGGCGGCGAGGGCCTCCTCCACGAGGTCGAACTGGGCGCGCAGCAGCCGGTCGACGCCGGCGCCCGTCTTGTAACCGGGCCACAGGTCGTTGCGAAACGACTCGATGACGTGGTCCGTGGCGACGCCGATGTGACGTTCACCGGACTCGAGCATGGCCACGACGGAGGTCACGACACCCCAGGTCGCCCCCACCTCCTTGCCGTCCGCGGCGGCGCGGGGCTGGCGCCGCTGCCCGAAGAACTGGCGGAAGAGCTCGTAGGTCCCGTCGACGAGATGGACGATCACGGCTCCGACCCTACGGCCCGGAGGTGTCGGCGGCGCCCTGCCGTTGCACCTCGCAGTTCAGCTCAGCGCCGGCGAGGACGGCAAAGCCGGTGAGGTACAGCCAGAGCAACAGCACGGCGACGTCGGCGAAGGCTCCGTAGCTCCGCGTCTCGTTGCCGAAGCGGTCGAGGTAGACGGAGAAGGCTGCTGAGGCACCGAGCCAGAGGGCGGTCGCTGCGACGCTGCCGGGCGTCACCCAGCGCCAGCGCCAGCGCTCCTGCCGGGGACCGATGGCGTAATAGGCGGAAAGCAGCAGCATGACGAGCACGAGGGTGCCGCCCCAGCGAAGGGCCGTCCAGGCTGCGCTCGCAGCCGGTCGCACGAGGGGGAAGTGGGCCGGAAGGAGGGAGCGGATGGGGTCGCCGAGCACGAGGAGGGTAGAGGCGAGCCCCCCGAGCAAGAGCGTGAGCAGGAGGAGGGGGACGGCCATGGCGCGGCGGCCGAGGTAGCCGCGGCCCTTCTTGACCTCGTAGGCGACATCGAGGCCGATCTGCAGGGCAGCCATGGCCTCCGTGGCGCTCCAGAGGGCCACGAGGATACCGAGGAAGACCTCGAGCCCGCTCGCCCCTCGCGGGGACCGATGTGTCAGCGCTTGTGACAATATCTGTGAGCTCTGGGCCGGCACGAGCGTGTCGATGCCGTGCAGGAGGCTGTGCAGCACGGATGGCGACAGCCCCACGAGGTCGGCGATGCCGATGAGGGCGACGGCGGCGGGAAAGATGGCGAGGAACCAGTGGAAGGCGAGGCTGCCGGCGATGGTCGTGATGCGGTCGGCGAGGATCTCCTTCACGGTCCGGTGGGCGATGTCGGCGCCGCGCCGCAGCCATTGCGCCGGGGTGCGGGCGCTCCTGCGATGTTTCATCCCGACTGATCCTGCCCGAAGTATCCTCGCCGGTCGATGCCCACGTCCGACCAAGAGCGCTCCGAGAAGCAGCAGTCCGAGAAGCAGCAGTCCGAGAAGCGGCGTGCGGGCGAGTTCGCGGCCGGTCTCGTAGAGGACGGGATGCGGGTCGGGCTCGGGACCGGCTCGACGGTGGCCTTCCTCTTGCCGGCTCTGGCGGCGCGGCGACTGCGCATCGAGTGCGTGGCCACCTCCGTCACCACGTCGACGGTGGGGCGACAACTCGGGCTGGCCATCGAGCCCTTCGATCGCCTGGAGCGGCTCGACATGGCCATCGACGGTGCCGACCAGGTGGCGAGCGACTTCTGGCTCATGAAGGGCGGGGGTGGTGCCCATACGCGGGAGAAGATCGTGGCGACGGCGGCCGATCGCTTCGTCGTGATCGTTTCGTCCGAGAAGCTCGTCGAGGCCGTGGGTGCTCCCGTGCCGCTCGAGCTGCTGGGTTTCGGGTTGCAAGCCACCCTGGCGTCGCTCCACGCCCTGGGCGAGTGCCGCCTGCGGGAGGGGCCACCGTCGCCCGACGGGGGCGTCATCGCGGACTTCTTCGGTGAGGTCGGGGCGCCGAGGGAGCTTGCGGCACGATTTGCCGGCACCCCGGGTGTCATCGGGCACGGGCTGTTCCCGCCCGAGTTGGTGCACGAGGTCGTCGTCGGCCGCGGGGACGGCGTGGAGCTCCTCTCGCCGTCCTGATCCCCGCCGCCGGGCCCGAGGCGGGGGAGTGGAGCGACTCGATACGCAGCACAGCCGTTGCGATCGTCGCTCGGGGCCGAAAGGCTTCGGCGGGGAGGGGAGGGCCGAGGGAGAGCCGGAAGTCCCGACACCAGCGCTCGGAGCCGGGAGCCCCCGGGGCGATCCACCGTTGGGCGACGTGGCGGGGGAGCACCAGGTCGGCGCGTACGAGGCGGCTCCCCGGGCCGAGCAACCGCCGCAGGAGCGCCGTCGACGCCGCGAAGGGCGGGTTGGCGACAGCGTAAAAGGGCCGGCGGGGGAGCCGGAGGTCGGTGGCATCGGCCTTCACGACGAGCACGGTCTCGCCGGCGAAGCGGTCGCGCAGGAGGCGTACGCGCTCGACGTGGAGCTCGACGGCCACGACGCGGGCGCCGGCCCGGACGAGTGCGTCCGTGAGCGCGCCCGTACCGGCCCCGATGTCGAGCACGAGGGGCACCGGAGGGGAGGTGGGCGTCCCGCACGAGGCGAGCTGCCCAGCGGCTATCGAGCCGGTGGAACCCCCAGAAGGGTGGCGGCCGCCCGGACACGGCGGACCATGACCGTCATCACAGCGCCATCATAGGGGTACGGCCCCCGGTCACCCCGGCTGGCGGCCACCCTGCCCCCGGGGCGGCCGTACGATCCAGGCGATGCCGCAGGTGGCGCCCGAGGCCGTGGCCGGACTGCTCGACGACGCCGCCCTCTTCCCGCCCCGCAGCGCCCCGATGGAAGAGGCGGTGCCGGCTCACGATGGGCATCTCGCCAGCTGGTACGGGGCGCTCGTGGGGCCGTTCGTCGTCTCTGACAGGCTCCTCGGTGAGCTCCGTCGGCATTCCCGTGCGAGCTCCGGCGCTCCCTTTCGCATCAACGTCATCGTGACGGGCGGGCCTGACTGCCTCCCGCCGGAGCTGTCGGAGGGCGTCGCCGACGGCGCCCTCGACCTCGCCGGCCTCGAGATTCTCCTCGCCTCGGGCGAGGGGATGCTGGCGAGTGCTCGGTCGGCCACTCGATTGCTCGCGACGCTCCCCGCTCTGCAGGGCTACGTGGAGGTACCGGTACAGGAGGTGCCCGATGCCGTTCTCGACGTCCTTGCCTCGGGGCCGGCGGCCGTGAAGCTCCGGACGGGCGGCCTCGAGACGTCCGCCTTTCCGAGCGATGCTCAGGTCGCCCGCCTCATCGTCGCCTGCGTGGAGCGCGAGATGGCCTTCAAGTGCACGGCGGGGCTCCACTCAGCGGTGCGGCACCGGGAGAAGGAGCACGGTTTCGAGCGGCAGGGTTTCGCCAACATCCTTCTCGCCACCCATGCGGCCATCGTGGGGGCGCCCGTCGAGACGGTCACCCGGCTCCTGGGCGATCGGGACGAGGATGCCGTCGTGGCCGCCCTCACCGCCCTTGGGCATGACCAGCTGCAGCGGGCACGATCGATCTTCCGCTCGTTCGGCACCTGCAGTGTCGAGGAGCCCGTCGAGGACCTCCTGCGGCTCGGCCTCCTGCAGCCGCCGGGCGAGCTGTGACTGTGGCTGCCTCGCAGGTGCGGCGCGTCGTGAAGGACGAGTGGCAGGAGCTACGGCGCGTGCGGCTGGCGGCGATGTCGGACGCGCCGGACGCCTTCGGCTCCAGCTACGAGCGCGAGCTCGCCTTCGACGAGGCGGGCTGGAGAGAGCGCATCGCCCGCTCACCGTGGTGGTTGGCGTGGGCGGAAGGCGGCGCCGTGGGCGTGATCGCAGCCTTCATCGCCGCCCCCGACGAGAAGCCGGGCGATCGTCACGTCGTGTCCATGTGGGTGGCGCCGCCCGCCCGGGGCGCCGGCGTGGCCGACGCCCTCATGGCAGAGCTCGTCTCCTGGGCGATCGGCGACGGTGCCTCGACGCTCTCGCTCTGGGTGGTGGAGGAGAACGAGCGGGCGAAGGCCTTCTACCGACGGCATGGTTTCTCGGCGACGTCACAAAGGGCCCCGCTGCCGAGCAACACGGCGCTGACGGAGGTCTACATGGTGCGCCATCTGGCGGGAAGCGGCGATTCCTGAGGTGGACGTCATCCGCTATCACGAGATCTCCGAGTGTGACCACCGCATCATGAACCCGACTTCGGCGGCCAAGCTGTCGTTGCTGGGCGACATCTGCGGGGTCGGGCCGGAGACGCGGGTCCTCGATCTCGCCTGCGGGAAAGGCGAGCTGCTCTGTCAGCTGGCGAGCCGCCACGGGGCGACCGGCACCGGCATCGACATCCACCCGCCCTTCGTGGCCGCCGCGCGCCGCCGAGCGGCCGAGCTGGGCGTCGAAGGTCGCGTGGAGTTCCGCGAGGGTGACGCCGGCGACCCGACGATTGTCACGGGCCGCTTCGGCGTCGTCAGCTGCATCGGGGCCACGTGGATCGGCGGGGGACTGTCCGGCACGTTGCAGCTCATGGACAACTGGCTGGCGAGCGACGGATGGCTCCTCGTGGGCGAGCCCTACTGGGCGGAGGAGCCCTCGACGAGCCTTCGCGAGGTCTTCGAAGTCGGACAGGACTTCGTCGACCTGGCGGGCACGTTGGGACGGTTCGAGGCCGACGGGCTCGACCTCGTCGAGATGCTCCTGTCCAACATCGACGACTGGGATCGCTACGCCACGAGCCAGTGGCTCAACGTCGCCCGCTGGTTGGACTCCCATCGGGACGACCCGGAGGCGACGGAGGTCAGAGCCATCAGGGACGCCGGTCGGCGGCTGTACCTCGCCGAGGAGCGGCGCTGCCTCGGATGGGGCGTCTTCGTCCTTCGCCGTCTGGACACCGATCCGACGTCGGGGGAGTGACCCCGCCCACCACGGCCCAGCACGCTGAGCCCGTGACCGGCGTCGGGTTTGGAACGCCTGCGTTACGAATCCGCCCCCATCCCTCCCCGAGCGAAGCCGAGCGGCATTTGTGGACTACCGATCCCGTAACAGTGGTGCGATCAATGAATTACTTCGCCCGTTACAAATAGTTCTATACTCCGCGAATGATTCAGGCGACCGATCCCGCTATGGACACCCTCGTGTCCGCCCTCAACGACGGCACCCGCCGGCGGGTGATCGAGCTCCTGCAGGAAGGCCCGCGCCGGCCCGGGGAGCTGTCGGCGCTGACCCAGGTGCCGGCACCGATCATGAGCCGGCACCTGCGAATCCTGTTGGAAGCCGGCATCGTGGACGACGAGCGGTCGGCAGCCGACGCCCGCGTGCGCTTGTTCTTCCTGCGCAAGGAAGCGCTGATGGGCCTGCTCGAGTGGTTGCAGGACATCGAGTTCTGGGGCGCCACGCAGCAGGCACCAACCGTCGAGCCTGGCGAGTAGCGGCGGCGAGCGGGGTTTGGCGCCTCAGGCGGCGCCTGGGCGCCCCTTCCTCGCCTTCAGATCCAACGCCGATAATGTCCGTTATGTCCGATTCTGCACAGAGTGTCCCAGGTGCGAGACCGAGGGCGGCGGACACCCCTTCCCCGCACGCGTTGGAACACGTCACCAGCGGTCGAGAGCCCAGGGTGGGTCGGCTGAACACGCCAGCAACAGCGCCAAGCCTGACAGCAGCCGCTCAGCTCTCCGGGTCGCGGTGGACGGTCGCCGGCGTGAAGGCGGGCACGCACACCGACACGTAACGAGCGCCGCCGGCGCTGGGTGTCGAGTAGCGGACCCACTCCCCTGCCGACGCCACGACGGCCTGCCCGCGGGCGACGACGAGCGTCCCGTGGCGCGACTCGACGACGAGCTCCCCGCCGAGGACGAGCGTGTACTCGTCGAACTCCGGCGTCTGGCCGGGCTCCGACCATCCCGCTGGGCTCTCCATGAGCGCCACGGAGAGGCCGGCCGTGTCGGTGTTGACCCGCCCGATGAACTCGGAGATGAGCTTCGGCGGCGTCCCGACGGCATCGACGCGGGCGGGACTCTCGATGAGCTGAGGCATCCGTGGATTCTGGCAGTGGAGCGCACCACCACGGCGGCAAGAAACCGGTCGAGACGCAAGAACGCCTTGACGGCATGAGGAGAGGACGCCGGTCACGCCGGACCCAGCCGGCGAGACAGGCGCCGCGCACCGTGACGTCGCCGGGCCTCGCAATCCTTCTCGTCTCGCCAATCGGCCCTACTAGCGTCAACAAACGCGTGTCGGCGCGCCACAGCGGGAGGGGTCACGGTGGGCATTGTGAGGCGAAGGCATCGGGGAGTTGGCGCCGTGTGTGTTGCCTGACTCATGGCGATGGCCTTCAGGGTCGCGCAAGCAGCGGTCGCCTCGAGCCCTGCCCTGGCGTCCGGGGCAGGCTGGAAGAATGCCATCGAGCTGCCGGGTATGTCGTCCCTCGCCGTCGGTCAAGGCTCGTTGCCCTTCGCCGTCTCCTGCCAAGCGGGTGGCTCCTGCGCCGCCGGCGGCGACTACATCGACGGGACCCTCGCGCTGCAGCCGTTCGTGGCGTCGCGAACGCCGGCCGGCTGGAAGGCGGTCGCCGTACCGGGAGTGTCGAGCCTCAACACGGGTGGTAGCGCCATCGTCAAATCCGTGTCGTGCTCGTCGGCGGGCAACTGCGTCGCTACGGGTAATTACGCCACGAAGACCTCTGGCGATCAGGCCTTCGTGGTCACGGAGGCGAACGGCAAGTGGGGAGCCGCCAAGCAGCTGCCCGGCATCGCGACCCTCGAGGCAAAGGGCGGTTCTCAGGGTCACTCGGTGGGTTGTGCGACCGGCGGCACCCTGTTCTGCGCCGTCGGCGGCTGGTACACGGCCGGGTCGTCGGATCAGGAGGTCGCCTTCGTCGCCACCGTGTCGGACACCTCGGCGTCCGGCGTCTGGGGCACGGTCGAGGACGTCCCGGGCCTCACGACCCTGACGGCTGATGACCGCTACTACGGCGTCGTCCTCTCCTGCGGCTCCGACGGGGGCTGCAGCGCCTTGGGCGACTGCTACGACGGCGGGGCTCAGGACATCTGGGTCAGCGACCTCCCGAGCAGCGCACCGGCGGTCTACTCGATCGGACCGAAGGGGGCCCCGCCAAGGGAGGGCAGGTCGTCACCGTCAACGTCCGGTACCGCTACACCTGACGTCGGCTTCCAGGCAAGGCTGGCCGGTGTGAGCCCGGGTACGGACCGGCGAGGTCGCCAGCTGCGCGACCGGCTGCTTCGCCACGCCCTCTCGCTGCCGGAGGCCTGGGAGGATCACCCGTGGGGCGAGTCTGTCGCCAAGGTGGGCACGAAAGTGTTCCTCTTCTCCGGCGGTCCGGTCTCGAGTGACCCAGGCGTCACCCTCAAACTGGCGGCGTCACTGGAGGAGGCACTCAGCCTGGGTGCTCAGCCGGCCGGCTACGGGCTCGGTCGGGCAGGCTGGGTGTCCTTCACGTGCTCGTCGCCGCCGGCGCCCGCTCCCGTCCTCGAAGACTGGGTAGAGGAGAGCTACCGCCTCGTCGCCCCGAAGCGGGTTTCCCGTCAGCTCGACGAACGGGCGAAGCCGCCGCCCTCACGCTGAGCGGCATGGCTCCCGACGAGTCGGCGACGACTACGCCCCGCACGTCCTCCGAGTGCGCCGTGGTTCGCTACGGTTGGCTGCGCCGAGGGTGCAGGACAGGACGGCAGCAGAAGGGTCTTCGTGAGCTTTCGACTGTGCATCATCAATCCCAACTCGGACGAGACGGTGACGGCCCACCTCCGCGAGCAGGCGCTCCGAGTCCTTCCCGCCGGAAGTGCCGTGGAGGCGCTGACGTGTGCTGACAGCCCCCTCGTGATCGAGACGGCGGACGAGAGCGCAACGGCCTCGCTTGCCGTGCTGGAGGCGGCCCGCGAGGCTTCTGCCCCCGATGCCTTCTTCGTCGGGTGCTTCGGGGGTCCCGGGGTCGACAGGGTGCGGGCGGAGACGGGCCTGCCAGTCGTCGGCCTCGGCGAGGCGGCCCTGCTGCAGGCTTCCCTGCTGTGCCGGCGCTTCGGCCTCGTCACGACACTCGAGATCGGCGTCGGCGGGCTGTGGGACCAGGTCGGCCGCACCCTCGCACGAGAGCGGTGCGCCGGGATCGTCGCCGCCAACTCGGACGGGGGCGACGATGACGCCGAGCCCTTGCTCGTGCGGCTACAGCGGGCGGGGCGCCGGCTCCTCGCCGACGGGGCGGACGGGATCGTCCTCGCCTGTGCCTCCTTCAGCCCCGAGGCTGTGCCACTGGGTGCCTCCCTCGGCGTGGGCGTCTACGACGGCGTGGGACTGGCACCGGGACTCGCCCACGCCTTGTGGGCTGCGGGCACCGCCAGCGGCGTGGGTCAGCTCGCCGGCGGCCAGCCATACTGAGACCGACGAGAGGGAGGGCATCCATGACAAGCCTGACGACATCGGCGGCGGCCGGGGACGGCACCGGCTCCCGCTCGGGCGCCCGCTATCTCAGGGGTGCCTTCGCGCCGGTCACCGAGGAGGTGACGGCGGAGGATCTCCCCGTGGAGGGCGAGCTCCCGAAGTCCGTCAACGGGCTGCTGGTGCGAAACGGGCCCAACCCCATCCAAGCCGACCCCTCCGCCTACCACTGGTTCCTCGGCGACGGGATGTTGCACGGCGTCGAGCTGTCCGATGGGCGTGCGCGCTGGTACCGCAACCGCTGGGTCCGCACCGACGCCACGGCTGCCGAGCTGGGCGAGCCCGCCGTGGAGGGTCAACCGCCGGACACGGTGCTGGCCCAACTGCGAGGCAGCCGAGCCAACACCAACGTCGTCTGTCACGCCGGCCGCCTGCTCGCCCTCGTCGAGGTCGCCCTCCCGACCGAGGTCGACCTCCGCCTCGGCACCCTGGGCCGCTACGACTTCGACGGCGGCTTGTCGACGCCCATGACGGCGCACCCGCACGTCGACGCCGAGACGGGCGAGATGTGCTTCTTCGGCTACGACGTGCTGGGGCCGCCCTTCCTGCGCTACCACGTCGTCAACGGCGCCGGCGAGCTCGTGCACAGCGCCGACATCGCCGTGCCGAAGCCGACGATGATGCACGACTTCGCCATCACGGCCACCCGATCCGTCCTCTTCGACCTCCCCGTCGTCTTCGACCTCGGCCTCGTGGGAGCTCGTCCCTTCCCCGCCGCCTGGGACCCCTCCTACGGTGCCCGCGTCGGCGTCATGCCGAGGCACGGCACGGGCGACGACGTCGTCTGGTGCGAGCTCGACCCGTGCTATGTCTTCCACGTCCTCAACGCTTTCGACACCCCCGACGGCGAGGACCTCATCGTCGACGTCTGCCGGTACGAGACCATGTTCGCCGACGACCCCCACGGCATCGGCCGGGCGGAGAGCCGCATCGAGCGCTGGCGCATCTCGCCGGCCCGCGGCCAGGTGAGCACCGAGGTCGTCGCCGACATCCGGGCCGAGTTCCCGAGGCCGGACGAGCGCTTTGCCGGCCGCCCCCACTCGGTCGGTTATTTCGTGGTCTCCCACACCCCGGCCGACTTCGCCGATCTCGACGACCTCTCCCCCGCCCGCGTCGACCTGCACAGCGGCGAGGTGCAGGTACACGACCTCGGGAGCGGCGCCGTCGCCTCCGAGGGCGTCTTCGTGCCGGCCTCCGGCGACGCCGGCGAAGGCGAGGGCTACATCCTCGCCATCGTGGGCGACGCCGCCGGTCGCCACCGCAGCGACCTCCTCGTGCTGGACGCCACCGACTTCACCGCTGCGCCACTTGCCCGCGTGCACCTCCCGGCGAGGGTTCCCCTCGGCTTCCACGGCAACTTCGTGCCGGCCATCGAGGCGAGCTGACGACACGCCGCCGAGGCGGCGCGAAAGCTCGCCGTCCCCCGGCTCCCGGCGGGGCTGTGTAACGTCGATGCCGGTGTGGTCGCCGAGCCGCTGGTACGTGCGACGGCTCTTTCCCCTGCTCGGCTCCGTCGTGCTCATCCTCATCGGGATGGCCACCACGGTCTGGTGGGGGCCTGCCGTCGCCGGCCACCCCGCCTGGACGCTCCCCGACGACCTCTGGGGGACGCTCGTCGCCGCCCAGCGCCTTGCCCACTTCCACTGGAGCGGGCTCTATGCACAGCCCACGGGGCTCGTGAGCTTTCCCGGCGCCGCCGTCATTCTTCTCCCGGCCGTCGCCCTCATGGAAGCGGCCGGCATCGCCGTGCAAGGGCCGAGCGGGGCGGACCCCCGGCCGACCTCCTGGCTCGTCGCCGGTCCCTACGAGATCGCCCTCTCCTGCAGCGTGCTGTTCGCCGCCGATGCCCTCGCCGAGCATCTCGGGTTCTCGAAACGGAAGCGTTTCGCGCTTGCCACGGCGGAGGCGATCGCCCTCTGGAGCGTGTCGGTGCGCTGGGGCCACCCGGAGGACGCCGTCGCCGTCGCCCTCCTCCTCTTCGCCATTCTCTCCCTCTCGAGGTTGCGGCCCGCCCGGGCGGCTTGGCTCGTCGGGGCGGGCGTCGCCGTGCAGCCGCTCATCCTCCTGGCCTTCCCGATCCTTGCCGTCGCCGTCCCGGCGAAACGACTCATCGGCTTCGTCACGCGATCCGCCCTGCCCTCCGTCCTTCTCCTCGGGACGGCCCTGGCGGCCAATTGGCACAGCACCTGGCACGCCATCGGCGACCAGCCCAACTTCCCAGCCATCGACCACCCGACCCCCTGGACCGCCCTCTCGCCCCACCTGAGCGGGGGGGCTGTGGCAGCCGGCCCATGGCGAGCGGCGGCGATCGCCCTCGCCTGCGTGGGGGCGGTGGCCGTCATGGGCCGCTGGCGCCCGCAGCGGCGGGGCGCCGACTGGACGCCTGAGGCCCTCGCCGAGCTGCTCTGGTGGTCGGCCGCCGCCCTCGCCCTGCGGTGCGTCTTCGAGTCCGTCATGGTCGCCTACTACCTGTGGCCGGTGCTGGCGCTCGCCCTCGTCCCCGCCGCCGGCCGCCGCTGGCTTCGCCTCACCGACGCCGTCGTCGTCGCCTCCGCCCTGACGTTCCTCTCACAGGCGTCCTGGCGCGGCGCCTACCTGTGGTGGGGCATGGTCGTGCTCGGCCTTGCCGCCACGCTCTTCTTCGCCCGTCCCGCCTCCCTCGAGGCGCCCCCGCCGTGGTCGCTCGCCGCCGACGGCTCGCCTCAGGGCAGCCAGGAGACGTGGTTGACCAAGAGCACGTAGCCGACGAAGGCGACCGTGTCGATGAGGCTGTGGGCGATGATGAGGCGCCCGATCCTCCCCCTCCGCTGGTAGATCCGGCCGAAGAGCAGGCCCATCAAGGCATTGCCGAGAAACCCCCCGAAGCCCTGGTACAAGTGGTACGAACCGCGCACGACGGCGCTCGTCACGAGCGAACGGTTCTCCCCCCACTGCAGCTGCTGCAGGCGGTGGATGAGGTAGCCGCAGACGACGACCTCCTCGAGCACGCCATCCTGCACGGCAGAGAGGACGAGGACGGGGATGCGCCACCACACCGCCGGCAGGTCCGTCGGCACGACGTTGAGACTGATGCCGGCGTGGTAGGCACCGATGTAGAGGGCGAGGCCGATGCCGCCGACCCCGGCGGCGAGGGCTGCACCCCAGAGGGTTTCGCGCGTGAGCCCGGTGCCATCGAGGCCGATGGCGGAGGGTGACTCTCTCGAACGGTACAGCAGGTAGAGGACGAGGGCGACGGGCACGAAGGCCACGACGATGCCGACGATCTGGTAGGCGAGGTCGAGGAGCGAGCTGCTCACGGCGGCACCCTTGATGACGGCCGTCTGGGCGTGCAGCGGCACGCCGGCGTTGAGCGATTGCACGAGCTGCAGGACGGCGTAGACGGCGTCGGCGCCGAGCGAGAGACCGAGCACGAGCCAGATCTCGGCGCCGAGGGCGCGGCGGCTCACGCCCGGCAGGGGCTCGGCCCGGCTGGGCACGACGACCGCCTCCCTCACGGCGTCGGTGCCGGGCGGCTCTCCGCCGATGAGCGCCTCGTCCACGGCCGGAAATGCTAGGTCAGCTGCGTGTGCCCGCTCTTTCGCCCAGCGGAGTCGCGCCCGGAGCCGCCCGCTTTGCCATCCGGCGCCGTCCTGCGGATCGCCGGGGGGATGTAGCCACGACCGCGCCTGGGGGCCGCAGGTAGGCTTCGGAGATGCTGCGAGGCTGGAAGCGTCGCTCCGCGGGCCCTGTCCCGGCGAGGGTGCGAGCGGTCACCGTCGGCGCTCTCGTGCTCGTTGTGGGGGCGGCCGCAGCCGGCTGCGGCGGCTCGACCCCGTCGCTGCCGACGAGCTCCTCACCGGCCTCGACGACGGCGGCGCACACGGGCAGCACGACGGGGACGACGAAGGCGCCGACCTCCTCGACGACGGCCACGACGGCGGCGCCCGCCTGCGACGTCTCGGCGGTCCTCGACATCGCCGGCGAGTCGACGAGCGAGGACCAGTCCCGCACCTCCTCCTGGACCCTCAAGCAGGAGAACAACTGGACGATCTTCGTCCCGAGCAGCAGCTGGGTGATCTCGACGAGCACATCGGGCGGGGCCGATGCCTTCTCCCCGGACGATCTGTCGACGGCGAACCTCGCGCCGATCGACTCCCTCTCCCCCGTCACCTACGCCGAAGAGTCGCAGCAGGTCCTCTCGGGCGTCCAGAACGTCAAGTCCGTCTGCCAGTCGCAGAACTCCGTCGACGCCAACGGCGAGTCACAGGTCTTCGAGGACACCGGCTCCATCAAGGGCGAGGCCGTCCACATCGTCTTCGCCATCACGATCTCCGCCGTGAGCCCCGGCTCGGAGTTCCACGGCGGGGAGATCCGGGCCATCTACGGTCCGGACTCCCAATGGTCGACGAGCCTCGCGCAGGAGCTCTGGCTCATCGTGAAGCGAGCCGTCTTCGTCCCGTCCGAGGGCTGACACTCCCCGCTCCGGTCGGACCTGGCGGAACGAGCCGCAATCGCCCTGCGGTGGTCCCCCTGGTCCACCGCAGGGCGAGACCGGCTGTGCTCGCTCTGCTGCTGTGCGGCTACCCGATGGTGTAGGCGTAGGGCAGTGCGACGACCTCGTCGGCACCCTCCTGGCCGTAGGGCGGGACGCCCCCGAGGAAGTCGTCAACGTACAAGGTGCCCTGCACCGTCGTCCCGGCCGGTCCGCTCGGCGTGATCGTCACGTCGATGGTGGCCGTCGCTCCGGGGTCGAGCACGAGTGGGCTGAAGGTCGTCGCCGGGTTCGTCGAGGCCAGCTCGACGTCGCCGGTGGCTGACGTCACCGCCGGGTCGAAGTTCTTCGTCACGACGCTCATGGTCGACGAGACCGTGCCGGCGGGCGCAGGAGCGGCGTAGGGCCCGCACTCCGTCGGGGCCTGGCCCCAGAAGCCGTTGCTCACGGTGCCATCGGTGGCCGTGTAGCTGCCGGTCTCCGTCGTGGCGCACAAGGGTCCGGAGCTCGGGCCGGTGCTGGCGATGTCGGGGTCGCCCGGGAAGGGCCCGAAGTCGAACATGATGGGAAGCGATGCCGTGGCGGCCGTGCTGACGCTGGAGGTCTCCGTCGGCACGAACCAGTACGGCTCGTTGCCCGTGAGGGGCAACGAGAGGCCGGTCGCCTGGTCGAGAGGAGCCAGGGCGATCGTGCTCGTCGTGTCGAGGCGCGGGTCGACGAAGAAGTCCTCCGGCGCGGCTCCCGTGTTCGTGATCGAGACGGGCACCGTCACCGGTGTCCCTGTCGCCAGCGTCGTGCTCGTGCTGTCGGGCAAACCGGCTGCGCTGGCGTTCACGGCGTTGAAGGCGACGTTGCCCGAGAAGGGCTGTGAGATCTCGTCCCCCACGACCGGTTCGGTGAAGGCGATGACGAGCGTCCACGTGCCCGGGGTCGGGTCGAGTGTGTAGGCCGTGAGCGACAGACCATTCGTGCCGTTCAGGCTGTTCTGGCCGTAGCCGAGCACGTCGCCGTCCGGGCTCACGAGGTAGCTGCCGACGGCATCGGCGACGTCGTTCGTGAGCGAGACGTTCGCCATGATGCTGTTGACGCCCGATCCCACGTGGAACTCGTAGTAGTTCTCCTGCCCCTCGCCGGGAGCCCGGCCGTTGCCGCCGGTGAGGACCCCGTTGAAGGTCCCGCCCGTGGCCACGTCCACGAGGCTTCGCAGCGTCACGGGGATCGAGGTGGCGGTCGTGCAGCGACCGTCCCGGGTCGGCCGGTGGTGGCGGTGGCCACGCCCAGGGCGGAACGAGACGGGGAAGGAGCGCACGACGATGGATCCGGAGGTGTCACCGGGCGTCGCCGAGGTCTCGGCATGCACGTGGACGGTGCTGCTCTGCCCGGGCAAGAGGACGATGGCGTGTGGGCTCACCCAACCGAACGGCACGAACTTCTGCGTGGACACTTGCCAGGGGACGGCGCCGTTCGTGCCGTTGTCGGCAGCGACGTCGCCGAAGATGACGCCCGTCCACTTGCCGGGCGCCGGGTAGCGGACGTCCACGTTGCCGAAGTTGCCGACCCCCTGCGGCAGGCTGTGGGCGGCCAGGCGACCCAGCGGGTCGATGAGGATGAGCCGGACGCGGGCATTGAGGCCGTTGCCCGGGTTGCCCGGGTAGGCGATGGAGGCGTCCAGGCGGTCGGCTCCCGGCTTCACGCGGAAGTGGAAGACCCCGTAGTTGTTCGCCAGCCCCTGGTAGTTGGCGAACTGCGGGCTCGTGGCGTCGTCGAGGGTGATGCTGCCCGTCTGGACGCCCTCGTTCGGGCCGAAGGTGCGGCCCGACAGCTCGACGAGCTGCGGGGTGGCCCCGGTGTTCTTCACCGTCACGGGCCAGCTCTCCGTCGTGCTGGCGGGGCCGACGGCGTTCAGCTGGCTCTGGCTGAAGAGCAGGGTGTTGCCCACGTGGTGACCGGTGGAGACGGACTCCGCCGCCTCCACTGCCTTCAGGGAATTGAGCAAGCCGGCACCCTGCTCGGTGGCGGGAGCGCCGAGGTCCGAGGCCGTGCTGACGATGATTCGCTTGACGAGCGCCGGCGTCGGCGTGGCGCCGCCATGCGTCTGGCGGTAAGCCTGGATGACGAGGGCGGCCGCACCGGCGACGAAGGGTGACGACTCGCTCGTGCCGCCGCTCTCCTCCACGTCGGAGGACTGGCCGAGGAAGTTGACGCAGCCGGCGAACTGCTTGCTGGCGTCGCAGGAGGCGAAGCTCAGGTCACCGGGGGCGACGAGGTTGACGGTACCGCCCGTCTCGTCCGTCCCACCGGAGCTGAGCGAGCTGATGTTGTCGTTCAGCCAGCCGGTCGTGGCGAAGTAGCGGGCCGCCGCGTAGTTCGTCTGGGCGTAGAAGCGGAAGTCCGTCGAGGCACCGACGGCGATGACGTCCGGGTCCGTGGCGGGCGATCCGATCGTGTTGGTGGAGCCGGCGTCCCCGCTCGAGACGCTCACGACGACACCGGCCGCGACGGCGGCGTCGTTGAACTGCTTGGTGGCGTCGAGTGCCGTGATGTCCGGGAACGGGTTCGAGCCGAAGGACTCGTTGATGACGTTGACGTGGTCGGTCTCGACGGCGTAGTTGATGGCCTCGAGGAAGTTGGACTCGGTCGTGTCCTCGAAGCTGCCGAAGACGTCGAGGCCCACGAGGCTGGCGCCCGGGGCGACGCCTTCGATGCGGATGTTGCAGGCGGAGGGATCAGGCTGGGCTGCGAAGTTCTGCACGTTGTAGACGTGGATGCCCTGGCCAGCGATCGTGTTGGAGTCGAGGAAGGCCTCGTCGCCGCTCGTCGGCTGCCCGGGCCCGTCGCCGCTGAAGTCCTGGTAGTCGGCAAAGGCGGAGGTGTTGTTGGGCCGGATGAAGTTGACGTTGTCGGGGTCGACGCCGTCGGCGATCCAGGCGACCTTGACGCCTGCCCCCGTGAAGCCGAGCTTGCGCGCCGTCATCTGGTGCGGGTTGTCGGAGGCCGTGTTCGTGAGCGCGAGCCCCTCCGGGTCGAGTTGCACGGAGCCGTTCGGCCCGCAGGCGCCGGGGATGACGTTCGGCGTCAGCGAGGAGAGGTCACTCTTCTTCGAGCGGGAAGACGCGGGGGCGGCCGTCGCCGCCTGCTCCGGGGCGGCGCCGTGGATCGTGACATCCGGGATGACTTCTCTCACTGCCGGGTTGGCCTTCAGGCGGGCCACCTCGCCGGCCGAGACGGTGGCGGCGAGGGAGTCGACGAGCGTGTAGCTGCGCACGTGCGTGGCGTGCACGGCCCGCAACTCCTTCATGATGGGCGCCTGCTCGCCGGCGACGGCGTTCGAGCGATTGACTGCAGCCCGGCTCCCCACGTCGGCGGCCGGCAGCTGGTCCTTCAGGATCACGATGACGTGCCGGTTGACGTTCTTCGACAGTTGGGCTGCCAATGCCGGCGTGAGAGGCCTCAGGCCGCTCGCGCCGGCGCCCGCCGTGCGCGTCGTCGCCACGGCGGCACTCGCCTGACCGACCACGAGTGCAACGATGACAGCGGCGGCAGACAGCAAGGTGAGCGTCCCCCTCCATCCGCTTCGCGTCGCTCCGCTTCGCCTAGCTGGCATGTTCGCCTCCCCTTTGAGGGCGCTCCGGAGCAGGCGGGAGGCCTCGTCCGACGCGTCGCGCGACGCCAACGCACGGGGATCGCAGAAGGCCGCCTCCCCGTCTCTCGCTGGCCTATGTGGACTTCGGAGTCACTGTACGAGGCGGGTCGCGCTCCGGTCAACGGCGTTTTCTCAGTTTCCCGGAAGTGGCTCCCTCGAGCGACCTCAGGAGCGCCCGGCCTCCAAGCGACGCTGCAGGTGCCGCGCGGCGGCTCGATCGCCCGGGCCGTCGCGCTCCACGAGGTGCTCGGCCACGGCGAGGCGGTGCTCGACGTCGACGTTGCCGCCGTACTTGAACTTGGCGCGCACCTCGCGGACGGTGATTCGGAGCCCCCGGATCGTGCGCAGCTTGGCGCCGTGCTCGATCGGATCGACCTGCCCTTCGTCGAGGGGCAGGGCGGCCAGCTGTTGGCGGAGGATGTGCGCCGTTTCCTCCGGGTCGTCGACGACTTCGACGGTGCCCTGCAGCTGAGCGGCGGCGTAGTACGTCGTCGGGATCCCGTAGGCCGGGTCCTCGTCGCCGATGGCCTTCCAGGACGCCGGGATGAACGCCCAGTCGCCGGCCACGCTCATCACGACGTGCGGGTTTTCCTCGAGCGCCTCCCATATGGGGTTGGGGCGGGCGAGGTGCATGAGGACGAGATCCTCGCCGCCCTCCCCCACCGTGAGGGCGAATTGTGTGGGCAGGACGACCGGGTAGTCCCGCCCCCGCCCGGCCGCCACGAGATGCCCGAAGCCCTGGGCGCGGACGAAACGTCGCCATTCCTCGTCGTCGAGCGCGGCATCCCAACGGTGGATCAGCACGGAGCCCCCTTTCGGCGTCCGGGTGACGATAGTTCGAGCGCCGGTCTCCCGGCGCCGGTGCGTGGCAATCTACAGGCCGGAGTCGCCCGGACCCGGCCGGCAGGCAGGCTCGGTACTCCCGACTGCCCGCCCGCTGCGGTATGAAGGACCGTGCCCCTCCCGCCCGACGGCCGGCCCGCCCCACCCCGAGCGCGGGGACAGGAGGGAGCCTTCACGAAGGCCGTGCGCGCCGTCATCGCATCGCTGGGCGCCGGGGACGTCCTCACTTATGGCGAGGTGGCCCGCGAAGCCGGCTACGAGGGGGCGGCCCGCGCCGTGGGCACGCTGCTGGCCCGCGACGGGGACGACCTTCCCTGGTGGCGGATCGTGACCTCGACGGGTCGCCTCGTGCCGGGACACGAGGCGGAGCACGGGCGTCGCCTGCGTGCCGAGGGCGTCGAGGTGAGCGGGCGGCCGCCCCGAGTCCGCATGGGGCGGCTGAGACGACGTCGGGTGCCCTGAAGCTACGCCGAGGACGTCGTGGTCGAGTGGTGGGCCGGCACCGAATGGTGGGCCGGCTTCGCAGGGTGGACCTTCACCGGGAGGCCTAGGAGGCGGTCCACGATGGGAGCGAGGGCGTCGGCCAGCACCTCGCTGCCGAAGATGTTGAGGTGGATGCCGTCGAGGCGGACGGGCGTGAGCACGCCGTTGATCCGCAAGCTGGCGGCGTACCCGCCCTGCGGGGTGTTGAGCACGGTGCCCGGGTTGTAGAACTCCACGCCGGCGTGCCCGGCGGCCTCGGCGGCGTAGATGCGGTCGATCACCTGCATGGCGGCGTTCAGCTCGGGATCCTGCATGGCGGGCTCGCCGACCCAGAGCACCTTGCAGCCCTCCCGCACGAGGGAGGCCATCGTGGTGCCGACCGCGCCGCCGTAGGCCCGGTCCCAGAGGCGGGATCCGACGGCGCGGTAGGCGCCGTCGACGAGGAACTCCTGGTCGTCGTTGGCGCTCCCCATCCAGATGACGAGCTTCGGGCGACGGGCCGCCACCACGGCGAGGAGGTGCCGGGACCAGTCGAAGAAGTCGGATCGCACGAGGCCTGTTCCGACCTGGTACTCGGCGAGGGTACGGGTCGTCGATGAGTTCTCGTGGAAGGCCCACCAGGCCCACTCTGGCCCGGCCGCCGTCGAGTCCCCCGCGAAGTAGACGGGCGGGCCGGCCGGACCTGCCGGGGCCAGGCCGATGGGACCGCGGTGCAGCCGGTGGGCGAGGACGTCGTGCCCGAGGGCCACGAGCTGGGACGTGTTCAGCGAACTGAAGTCGCCCGGAGACTGCCAGAGGAGCCAGAACGAGGTCGTGCCCTGTGTGAAGTAGAGATAGCGGTTGTTGGCGATGATGGCGTGAGCGCCGAGGCCTCGAACGTTCACGAGCGTGTCGACGTACTGCGTGGCGGCATCGAACGACGTACGGGGCTCGACGGCAAGGGCGAGGAAGGAGTTGGCACCCACGAGCCACTGGCAATACGGGTAGGTCGGCGTCGCCTGCCCGACGGGGCCCCCGAATTCCCGCCGGATTCTGGGACCGGCTGAGGAGGTCGCAGGCAAGGCGGGTGGCCCGGTTGCCGAGGGAGCCGTCGTCGAGACGGGCAGCATGGTGGCGCCGGCGGGCGATCGTCGAGGTGGGCAGGGTCGGCGGCGTTGTGAGGCGGGAGGCCGGGGAGGACGTCGTGCAGGAGGAGCCGGCCGCACCGGCACGGCAGCCCCTCGCCGTCGCCCCCCGACCGGAGGAGACGGCGATGGCCGCCCCGGCGATGGCAAGCAGGACGGCCACGGCCACGACGAGCGCGACGAGACGCGGACGGCCCATGAAGAGAAGACGCTGGGGCAGGCGTCCTTCTTGCAGGCCGATGGCGCCTTACGCCTCGAGGATGGCGAGGACGTCCCCGAGGCGCACGCGGCCGCCCGACACGACGCGACAGTTCACCCCGCGCAGTCGCAGCTCCCGCCCGACGGGCGAGTTGACGAAGCGGAAGGCCTCCTCCCCGAACCGCCGCACGAACTTGGCGCAGCCCGTGTGCGGCTTGACGGAGATCTCGAGCACGGCGCTGCCGAGACGAACGCGTGTGCCGGCGGGCAGGCTGGACACGCTGAGGTCGACGTCGACGTAGATTCTGGTCGCCGGCGAGTGCCCAACGGCCCCGGTCGCCCCCGCACAGCACGTCAGCCACACGAGCGCTCATGAGGGTCACCTGAGCCTGCGGGTTGGCGGAGCCGTCCGGGGTGCTACGGCTCCCACGGCGGCGCCAGTTGTCGCCGACGACGCCTTCGAGCGGATCGATCGTCAGCTCGGGGGGCGTCTCGCGCTCGTCGGTGTCGGGCCGCCGCACGAGCAGCTCGACGCGGCCGGTGCCGCACGGAGCGCCACGGATATGGCCGAGCCCAGCCTCGAGCTCGGCGAGGGTGACGTGTTCGGTCCGGTGGTCGGTGTGGATCGTGCGATCGATGCGACATCATGCCCGACGCCGGTGATCCCTCGAACAGCAGCGGCCCGCCGGCGAACCCTCGCCGCCCTGGTGCCGCCCTAGCTGCCGGCCCCGGCGTGAACTAGACAAAGGGCAGCCTCGAGGAAAGAAGGCGCCATGACCACGATCGAGCCGGCCCTCCGCTACCCGGACATCAGTGCCCAGGCGTTCGCCCACCCGGCCGATCGAGCGGCGTCGGCCGCCATCCACGCCGTGCCCATGCTGGACAAGGTCATCAAGAAGCTGTCGGAGTTCCAGTACGAGAACCATCTCCGCCAGATGCTCCTCGGCAACGCCGTCCGGCTCGGGGAGGATCAGGTCCCCTCCGCCTGGGCCATCCAACGGCAGTGCGCCTACACCCTCGACGTCGAACGCTGCCCGACGCTGTACGTCACGCAGGAACCGGTGGGCCAGGCCGTCACGATCGGGACGCACGAGCCCGTGACGCTCGTGATGTCCGGCCTCATCTCCAGTTTCGAGGAGAACGAGCTGCGCTCCGTCCTCGCCCACGAGATGGGCCACGTCCTCGCCGACCACGTCGGCCTCACCACGACGCTGCAGCTCACCCGGCGTATCCTCACGACGGTCTTCCGGGGCCAGTTCCTCGCCAGCCTGCCGTTGCTCGCCCTCTACTACGCCCTCCTCGAATGGGCCCGCATGGCGGAGCTGACGGCCGACCGGGCGTCCGCCCTCGTCACGGGCGACCCTCTCATCCCCTGCCGCACCCTCATGCGGATCGCCGGCGGGCCCGTGAAGGATCTCAACCTGGACGCCTTCATCCGGCAGGCCACCGAGTACCAGGAGGAGCCGAGCCCGTTCTCGCGCTACAAGCGGTTCTGGTCGGAGGTACGGGTCACCCATCCCATCCCGGTGCGTCGCGTGAAGGAGCTCATCGGTTGGGTCTCCTCCGGCGAGTTCGACCGCATCCGGTCCGGCGCCTACATCCGCCGCGGGCAGGAACCACCTCCCTCGGCGGAGTTCGAGGCGGCGTTCGCCCATTACCGGCAGCGTTTCTCGTCCATCGTCGAGCACGTCGGCAGTGGCGTGACGACGGTGTTCGACAAGGTGCAGGGCTGGCTCGACACCCGGGGCGGCAACGTCGACGGCGACGACGACCTCGGTCCTGACGAGTAAGCCATGACTGAGACCGGCAGTGGTCCGCCACGGGGCACGGCCGTCGTGACGGGCGCCTCGAGCGGGATCGGGGCCGCCACCGCCCGCGCCCTGGCCGCCGCCGGCTACGCGCTCGTCCTCGGCGCCCGCCGTCTGGATCTCCTGCGGGCGCTCGTCGACGAGATCGGGCCTGCCGCCCGCTACGCGGAGCTCGACGTCACCTCGCCCGGCTCAGTGGAGCAATTCTGCGCCGGCGTGGACGACTGTCGTCTCCTCGTCAACAACGCCGGCGGCGCCCTCGGCCTCGAGCCGATCGCCGAGGCGGACGAATCCAAGTGGCAGCAGATGTACGACGCCAATGTCCTCGGCACCCTCCGCATGACGAAGGCGCTCCTGCCCCGGCTCATCGCCTCGGGGGACGGGCACGTCGTCAACCTCGGCTCCGTGGCGGCGTTCGAACCCTACGTGGGCGGATCCGGCTACAACGCCGCCAAGGCTGCCGTACGCGCCTTCAGCGACGTCCTGCGAATGGAGCTGCTCGGCCAGCCGGTGCGCGTGAGCGAGATCGACCCGGGCATGGTGCTGACGGACTTCTCCCTCGTCCGCTTCGACGGCGACACCGAGCGGGCGGACGCCGTCTACCGGGGGACGACGCCGCTGACGGCCGAGGACATCGCCGAGTGCATCGTCTTCGTCGTCACGCGCCCGAGCCACGTGGACATCGACCAGCTCGTCATCCGTCCCCGCGACCAGGCACGCGTCCACCTCGTGCACCGGTCGCCCGGCTGAGCCCGGCCCGGGCCGGCTAGCCCAGCCCGGGCACGATGTCGTCGAGGTCGAACGTGACGGGCTGGTCCAGCTGCTCGTAGGTGCAGGACTCGGGGTCGCGCTCGGGCCGCCAGCGGGAGAACTGCGCCGTGTGGCGGAAGCGATTGCCCTCCATGTGGTCGTAGCGGACCTCGACGACCCGCTCCGGCCGCAGTGGCGTGAAGGAGAGGTCCTTCCCGGCGTTCCAGCGCGACCCCTCCCCCGAGCGGGGCGTACGGGTCGTCTCGGCCCCCTCGGCCCAGTTCCAGGGGTGCCCCTCGAAGCCCGTCACGAGTGGCTGCAACTCCCCGAAAAGGCGCCGCCGCTCCTCCAGGGGGAAGGCCCCGATGACGCCGACGGAGACGAGCGTGCCGGCGTCGTCGTAGAGGCCGAGGAGGAGGGAGCCGATCGCCTCGGCGCCGGACTTGTGCTCGCGAAAGCCCGCCACGACACAGTCGGCCGTCCGCTCGTGCTTGATCTTGAACATGACGCGCTTGTCCGGCTGGTAGGTGCCGCCGAGCGGCTTGGCGACGATGCCGTCGAGCCCGGCCCCCTCGAACTCCGAGAACCACCGCAGGGCGAGCGGGCGTTCCGTCGTGGCGGGTGTGACGTGCACGGGGGGCCGGCAGCCGGCGAGCGCCTCGGTGAGGGCGCGCCGGCGTTCCCGGAAGGGCGCCGCCATGAAGTCGCCGTCACCGAGGGCGAGCAGGTCGAAGGCGACGAAGGAGGCGGGCGTCTCGGCGGCGAGGAGGTTCACGCGGGAGGCGGCGGGGTGGATCCGCTGCTGCAGGGCCTCGAAGTCGAGCCCGCCGGGCGTGGCGATGACGATCTCGCCGTCGACGACGCAGCGCTCGGGCAGCTCACGTCGGAAGGCGGCGACGAGCTCGGGGAAGTAGCGCGTCATGGGCCGCTCGTTGCGGCTCCCGATCTCGACCTCCTCCCCGTCCCGGAAGATGATGGCCCGGAAGCCGTCCCACTTCGGCTCGAAGGAGCCTTCGGCGGGGATCTCGGGCACGGACTTGGCGAGCATGGGCGCCACGGGTGGCATCACGGGGAGCTGCATGCGGCCATTCTTCACCCGCCGGGCCTCAACCCCCCGGTTGCTCGGCGGCGGCGAGGTGAGCGCCGGCGATGCGCCTCGACGTGCGCCACTCGACGTAGAAGGCGAGGAAGGGGAGGAAGCCGGCACAGACGACGGCGACGAGCTGGCCGGCGCTGAAGCGGGCGCGCCGGGCGAGGTCGGCCGCCGTCACGAGGTAGACGATGTAGAGGAGCCCGTGCGCGACGGAGACGACGCTCGCCATCTCGGGCTCGTGCCCGATGTACTGCAGGGGCATGGCGACGCCGACGAGCACGAGGAGCATGATGCCGACGGCGACGGACATGACCTGGTAACGACGCAGCGACCGCTGCAGGTCCGGTGGCAGCCGCTTCGTCAACGCCTCCGCTGTCCCGTGCGCTCGCCGGCCGGGGCGTTCCCGCCGTCACCGACCGCGTCGCCGGCTGCTTCGCCCGTGTGGAGGCTGGCGAGGTAGCGGTTGTAGGCGGCGAGCTGCGGGTCCGCCTCGTCGTCGTAGGGGTTCCACCCGAGCTGGGCGGCGATGGCCGCCTCGCCGGCCGGCGTGTCTCCGGGGGCCACGACGCCGGCAGCGGCCAAGGGAGCCCCCTCGGCCGGACCGTTTGGCGGCGTGGTCAGGCCCCGTTGCCGCCCTGTCCCCGCCTCCGCTGCCGCTGCAGGGGGCGCGCTGCAGCGGGTGACCTCCTCGTGCACGAGCTTCCACCACATCCAGGTGGCGTAGGCGGCGAAGAACGGCCATTCGAAGGTGTAGGCCCAGCTGAGGACGTTGCCGTGCACGGCGCGGCTGAGCTGCCAGAGCCCGAGGAGGAGGAACGACGGCACGACCACGACGAGGGCGACGTGCAACGTGATGGAGCGTGGCGTCCACCAACCGCTCTTCATGGTCACCAAATTAGGGTCTGTCGCCACCCGGCTGTGCTCGCCCGGCGACTGCTCCGCTCAGGTGTCGCTCGGGCGTTGGTCGTAGGTGGCGATGAGGTGCCGGGCGGCCAGGGCCTCGTCGACCCGCCCGACCGGCGTCGTGCGCGGGGCAGCTTTCGCCTCCGCTGCCGAGCCGGCGGCGCGAGCCTCCTCGGCCACCTCGGCGAGAGCCTGCGCCAGAGCGGCCACGGTCTGCGGGCTCTCCGTCTCCGTCGGCTCGATCATGAGGGCCTCGTGCACGATGAGGGGGAAGTACACCGTGGGAGCGTGGAAGCCCTTCTCGAGGAGGCGCTTGGCCACGTCGACGGCACGCAGCCCCGTCTCCTTCTCGATGCCCTCGGCCGAGAGCACGCACTCGTGCATGACCGGCCGATCGAAGGGCACCTCGTAGACGTCCTTCAGGCGAGTGCGGATCCAGTTGGCGTTCAGCACGGCCGCCTCGGCGACGCGACGCAGCCCGTCGCCCCCGTTCAGGCGAAGGTAGGCCCAGGCCCTGAGGAGCACGAGGGCGTTGCCGTGCCAGGAGTGCACGCGCCCGATCGAATGGGACGGGGTCGACCAGCCGAAGGTGCCGTCGGAAAGCCGGGTCGGCTTTGGTCCGGGGAGGAACTCTGCCAGACGGTCGATCACGGCGACCGGCCCGGCGCCCGGGCCGCCGCCGCCGTGCGGTGTGGCGAAGGTCTTGTGGACGTTGAGGTGGACGATGTCGAAGCCCATGTCGCCGGGCCGCACGACACCGAGGATGGCGTTCAGGTTGGCGCCGTCGTAGTACATGAGGCCGCCAACCTCGTGCACGGCTTTCGTCACCTCGGCGATGTCCTCCTCGAAGAGCCCGAGGGTGTTGGGGTTCGTGAGCATCATGCCGGCCACGTCGGTGTCGAGCATCTCGCGGAGGTGGTCGAGGTCGACGCCGCCGCGGGCGTTCGTCCCCACGGTGTCGACCTGGAAGCCGGACAGCATCACGGAGGCGGGGTTCGTGCCGTGGGCGGAGTCCGGGATGATGACGCGGCGGCGGTGCTCGCCGTTGGCGTCATGGAAGGCGTGCATAAGGAGCAGCCCCGTCAGCTCGCCGGCGGCGCCTGCGGCCGGCTGCAACGTCGCCGCCGACATGCCCGTGATGACGCAGAGCGACTGTTCCAGCTCGACGAGGAGCTCGAGCCACCCCTGGATGGCGGAGGGAGGAGATGCCGGGTGGACGTCGGCAAAGCCGGGCATGGCAGCCGCCACGTCGCACGACTTCGGGTTGTACTTCATGGTGCAGGAGCCGAGGGGATAGGCGCCGAGATCCACCGAGTACTGGCGGTGGGTAAGGCGCGTGAAGTGGGCCACGAGGTCGCGCTCGGCGACGTCGGGGAGGGACACGGGCTCGCTCGCCCGGAACTGCTCCGGGATGAGCTCCTCGACCGACCACTCCGGGAGGCCGCTCGTGCGGAAGGAGGCGGACTGCCGTCCCGGCTCCGAGAACTCGAAGAGGGTCGGCTCGGTTCCTTTCCCCATGAGGGCGGCGCTGGAGGCGCGGCCACCGGGGGCGATCATCGTGCTGCCTTGTCGAAGGCGGCCACGAACGAGTCGATCTCGGGCTTCGTTCGCCGCTCCGTCGTCGCCAACAGGAGGCAGCCCGCATAGGGCGTCCCCAGGAAGCCTTCGTCTACTGCAGTCCCAGCCAAGAATCCCTCCTCCAGCATCCGCTCGATCAGGAGCGACGACTCGACGGGAGTCCGCACGGCGAACTCACGGAACACGGGGGCGTCGGCAGCCGCCTCGACGTCGTCGAGAGCGAGCAGCGACTCCCTCAAATAGCGGGCGGCCCGCGCCGAGCGCTTCGCCACCTCCACGAGGCCGGAGGTGCCGAGCCAGCCGAGCTGGACGGCGGCGGTCACGGCCATGAGCGTCTGGTTGGTGCACACGTTGGAGGACGCCCGCTCCCGGCGGATGTCCTGCTCGCGCGTGCGCAGCGTGGTCACATAGGCGGTGCGCCCCTCGACGTCGACCGTCTGGCCGACGAGGCGACCCGGCAGGCGTCGCACCTCGTCCAGTCGGCAGGCGAAGATCCCCAGGTAGGGGCCCCCGAAGCTGAGGGACGTGCCGAAGGCCTGCCCTTCGCCGACGACGATGTCGGCGCCGAGCGATCCGGGCGTCTTGAGGAGGCCGGCGGCGACCGGGTCGAAGCAGACGACGAGGCGGGCGCTCAGGCGGTCGGCCACCTGGCGGGCGGCCGGGAGATCTTCCAGGCACCCGAGGTAGTTCGGTGTAGCCACCACGACGGCCCCGACGCGGTCGGCCGTGGCGGCGCTGGCGTGCTCCCAGTCGGTGATGCCGCCGGCGAGAGGGACGCGGACGATCTCGTGGTTCGGACCGCGGGAGAAGGTCTGCAGCTGCGCCCGCCATCTCGGGTTGACGCCGTCGGAGCAGAGCACGCTCGAGTGGCCGGTGTCGGCCACGGCCATGTTGACGCCTTCCACGAGGGAGTCGGCGCCGTCGTAGAGGGAGGCGTTGGAGATCTCGAGCCCGCAAAGGCGGGCGATCATCGTCTGGTACTCGAAGAGCGCCTGCAGGACGCCCTGGGCAACCTCGGGCTGGTACGGCGTATAGGCGGTCACGAACTCCGAGCGGGAGGCGAGGGCGCGCACGACGGCCGGCACCTCGTGGTCGTAGGCGCCGGCGCCGGCGAAGCAGACGAGGTCACGCCCGGCCGGCCGGTTGCGGGCCGCCAGGGTCTCGAGCCGATCGCGCACGTCCGCTTCGCTCTGGTGGTCCGGGAGATCCAGGCCGCCTGCCAGCCGGATGGCCTGCGGCACGACGGCGAAGAGGTCGTCGAGGCTCGACAGGCCGAGAAAGGCGAGCATCTCGGCGATCTCGCCGTCGGTATGGGGTACGAAAGGAGCGCTCATGCCGGGCGCGCCAGCGTCAGCTTCTGGAACGGCGGGCGTACGACCTCCGCCTCGACCGCGCTCGATCGGATATCGATCTGCACCATCTCTCCCTCCGGGACGGCCGGCGGCAGGAAGGCGAGGGCGATCCCCCGCTCGAGCACCGGCGAATAGTTGCCACTGGTGACTTCGCCGACGGAGCCGTCGGCCAGCGAGACGGCGTCGCCCGCCCGGGGCGGACGGCGGCCCGAGGCGACGAGGCCTCTCAGCAGCCGGCGAGGCCCTGCCTCCCGCTCGGCCTCGAGGGGCCGGCGGCCCCTGAAGTCGCCCTTGTTCCAGCCCACGGCCCACCCGAGCCCCGCCTGCAAGGTAGTGATCCCCCGCCCGAGCTCGTGCCCGTGGAGGGGAAGGCCGGCTTCGAGCCTCACGGTGTCGCGGGCGCCGAGACCGGCGGGGGTGGCGCCGGTGGCGACGACGGCCCGCCAGAAGTCGGGGGCGGCGTCGACGGGGACTGCCACCTCGACGCCGTCCTCGCCCGTGTAGCCGGTGCCGGCGACGACGCAGCCGACGCCCCGCCAGTCGAATGTCGCCACATGGAAGTGACCGATAGCGGCCGCTTCCGGCGACACCTGGGCAACGAAGGACCGCGCCTGCGGTCCCTGTACGGCGATCACAGCGCGCTGCGACGTGACGTCCTCACCCCCGATGGCGTTGCGCACCCGAGCCGTATTGGAGGCATTCGGCATGACGTCGAAGCGATTCTCCGACACCCACCAGACGATGATGTCGTCGAGGACGGAGGCGTCGTCAGGATCGAGCAGGTGGGTGTACTGCGCCCGTCCCGGCCCGACCTTCAGGAGGTCGTTCGTCAGGTTCTCCTGCAGGAGCTGAAGACCCCCTTCACCGAGGATGCGCACGGTACCGAGGTGGCTCACATCGAAAACCGCCGCTGACGTTCGGCAAGCCATGTGCTCGACAATCGTCCCCGTGGGATATTGCAGCGGCATCTCCCACCCGCCGAAGTCCACCAAGCGTGCGCCGAGCGCCACATGCTCGGCGCGCAACGGCGAATTACGCAGTGGTGTGTCGCTGGCGCTTCCGGCTACTGACCCATCAGATACATCAGCAGAGTCACTCACCTACTCCAATTTATGCCACCCTGGGTTATAGGGCCACTCGCGCTGTGACGGGCGCCCGGAGGCTGTCCGGAACGTTCAATGCGGTCAGCAGTGGCAGGGGCCGGCCAGGAGCTGGCAGGAGGTCGCCGGCGGCGCCCCCCAGGCTCGCCTCAGCCGGCGAGCGGTGGGCTCGAGTCGAGCCGGTACTTGCCGACGAGGGCGGCGATGTCGCGGCGATAGAGCACCTTCACCTGCACGTCCGGGTACAGCTCGGTGAGCTGGCGCACCTTGCGGTTCTTCACCGTCACGAGCTCCTGGCGCAGCGTCGTGAGCTCGAGGAAGATGCCGTGCTCGGAGAGGAAGAAGTCCGGTCGGAAGGCCTGAAGGGGGGAGCCGTCCGGACGCCAGGCGAGGACGAACTCGACGGGCTCGTACTCCCAGGCGACCTCGTAGAAGTCGAGGAGCTCGGCGAAGAGGCGCTCGGACTCGTGCGCAAAGCGCACGGGGCTCCCGGCCGTTGTCTCGGCTCGGTCGCCGGCACCGAAGCGACGGTCGTAGCGGTCGCGCACACGACCGAGCGGACCGAGGTGGAGCGGGTGGCGGGCGATCGTGCGTCCCTCAGGCAAGGTGGGCCGGCCGGCTGTCCGGCGGGCCCTCCGCCGCCGGGCGGGGCGCCTCCCCGGCACCCGTCACCTCCGCACCGCCGCCCACGATCTGCACGATGGCCGAGTCGACGTCTCCCTTCACGCCCGAGAGGGCCACGACGTTGAAGACCCGCTGGCCGCCCCGCAGGAGGTCGAGCAGCTCCTCGTCGTTGCGGGCGAGCACGGAGCCGTCGGCGCCGAGGACGAGGTTGGCGCTCGCCAAGTCGTCGCCCGATTCCCGCAGGAAGTCGATCGCCTTGCGAGCCCGCTGCAACGTCACGCCGGCGTCCAGCAGCTGCTTGATGATGCGGAGCTCGACGACGTCCTGGTAGGAGTAGAGCCGCTGCGTGCCGCTCCCCTTCGCCTGCTCGAGGGACGGCGACTTGAGGCCCGTGCGATCCCAGTGGTCGAGCTGCCGGTAGGTGATGCCGACGATCTTGCAGACCTGGGGACCGCGGTAACCCTGCTGCGGCATCATGGCTGCCCCTGTCACTCGGCCCTGCCGCCGGCGATCCGGACGACAGCAACGTAACTACACGATCGTCATCAACGCTAGGGGCCGCCGAGGTCCACGTCAACCACCGGTTGAGGATGAGACGAAGGAGCCTCGAGATCGAGTGCAGATCGAGAGATGGGCAGCCGGGCTACGGCCCGTGCGAGCCGCCGGTCAGGAGGCGAAGTCCTCCGGGGTGATCGTGTCGAGGAACTTCTGGAACTCGTCGACGAGCTCCTCGGGGGTGCCCGCCTCGCGGACGTCGTCGTCCTCCGGCTCGATGATGAGGCTTTCGGCATCCATGAGGTCGTCGGCGACGTAGAGCGGCGAGTGGGTGCGGGCGGCGAGGGCGATGCCGTCGGACGGGCGGCAGGACACGGTGACATCACGCTCCCCCACCCGCAGCTGCAGCTCGGCGTAGAACGTCGACTCGCGGAGCTCCGTGACGACCACGCGGAGGAGGCGGGCGTCGAGGGCATCGAGGATCGTGCTCATGAGATCGTGGGTCATCGGACGGGGGAGCTCGACGCCCTGCAGGGCGAGGGCGATGGCGGCCGCCTCGGGGGGACCGATGAAGATCGGCAGCGAGCGGTGCGACCCCTCCGTCTCCTGGAGGAGGACGACGGGCGTGCTCGACGTCAGATCGACTCGAACGCGGGAGAGTCGAACTTCCACCATGGGACAAAAGTTAGTGGCCCGAGAGGCGGTGCACACTCGCGATCGGCGGGGCGTTCTCGGTCGCGGGGGCCGTCGCCGTATCGGGCTCCCTGTCCTCGGCACCCGACGTCGCCGCCCCCGGGTCGACGACGAGCAGCATGGGCAGGTTGCGGTAGCGCTCCTCCAGGTCGAGCCCGTAGCCGACGACGTACTCGTCGCCGATCTCGAGACCGACGTAGCGCAGCTCGAGCGGCAGGAGGCGCCGCTGGCGGCGATCGAGCAGCGCGCAGACGTCGGCGGCGGCGGCGCCGCGCTCGCGCAAGAGGCGGCGCACGTAGCTCACGGTGAGGCCGCTGTCGACGATGTCGACGGCGAGCACGACGTCACGGCCGGCCACGTCGGTGTCGAGATCCTTCGAGACCTTGACGCGGCGCCCACCCGCCCCGTAGGCGGAGAGGGCGAGGAAGTCCACGGCGCAGGGCACCGTGAGGACCCGCGACAAGTCGGCCACGAGGCAGACGCTCCCCTTGAGGAGTCCCACGAGTACGACGCCGTTCGGATGGTCGTGTGAGATCCGCTCGCCGAAGCCCGCCACGATGGCGGCCAGACCGGCTTCGTCGCAGAGGGTGCGCCCGGCGAGGCCGGGATCGGTCATCCCCGTGTGAGGTCTCGCAGGACGGCCTTCGTGAAACATGTCTGCAAGGACGCACCGAGCTCGGAGAGCTGCACGAGATCGTCGTGCGCACGCCGGCGCGCCTCGGGGTTGCGCTGGCGCAGGAGGGGCATGACGACTTGGGAGTAGAGGCTCGCCTGGCGCTCGGCGGCATGCTTGAAGAGGCGGAGGTGGCGTGCCTCGACGCCGAAGCCGGCGAAGCTCGCCGCCAGCCTCGCCACGATGAGGGCGTCTTCGTCGAAGCACTGCGCGCCGGCAATCATGCGGCTCTCGATGAGCCCGTAGGACTCCAGCTCCTCGACCAGGCGGACCTCGAGCCCGCTGGCTTGGGCCAACTCGGCCGCCGTGAGGCTGGCGCCGGCGAGGGCCGCCACGTCGGCCGGCGTCGCCGCCGAAGCGGGCGACTTCGCTGCCGGCGCCGGACGGCTGCCCGGCCGGCCGGCACCTGAGGCGGTCGCAGCGGCAGGCACCTTGTCCGCCTCGCCGGCCGCGGTGGCGAGAGGCTTCTTCGCGCCTGCGGCCTCCTTTCCCACCCCCGCTCCGGTCGTGTCCGGGAACCCCCCGCCGGCCACGGAGACAACGGTCATGGCGTCGGCGGCGGCGGCCGCCTGGCGGGTGACAGCGCTGTGACCAGGACGTGACGGGACAGCAGCGGCCATCGCGCCCGCCTCCGGTGCCCCCGCCCCGTCGGCCATCGTCTCGGTGGAGCCTGGCGTCCCGGTGGAGTCTGGCGTCTCGGTGGCCGTGGCGGTTGCACGCCCCCGCTCACCGGAGGCGGAGAGCTCCCGGAGTGCGGGCCCGGCGGCCGTGGCAGTCGTGACCTCGGCGAGGGCCGTCGCCGTGCCGCCGCCGCCACGGTGCACGGCGTGAGAGGCGACGGCGGGCTCCTCGGCCCGACCGGCTGCGCCGTTCACCGGTTGCCCGGCGAAGACCGGCTCGAGGGAGGACGGCTTCCGCTCGGTCACCTCGAAGAGGGGGGTCGGCTCGGAGCTCGGCTCCTGGCCCTCCAGGCGGCCCTTGATGACCTTGAGGGGCAGGAAGTTCTCCCGCTGCTGGCGAAGGATCCAGCGGAGCCGGTCGACGTCGTGGTCGTAGAACTTCCGGTAGCCAGACGGGGTGCGCTCGGGCACGAGGAGTCCCCGGCTCTCCAGGAAACGGATCTTGGAGATCGTGATGTCGGGGAACTCCTCACGCAAGAGCGTGAGGACGTCGCCGATGGACAGGTAGGAGCGGTCGTTCACCCCGGCCTCAGTTCGCGCCGGTCGAGAGGAACAGCAGCTTGAATTTGCCGATCTGCACCTCGTCGCCGCTCGCGAGGCTTGCCTCCTCGATCCGTTCGCGGTTGACGTAGGTGCCGTTCAGGGAGCCGACGTCCTTCACGAGGTAGACGCCGCCACTGCGGACGAACTCGGCGTGCCGGCGCGACACGGTGATGTCGTCGAGGAAGATCTCGCTCTCCGGGTGCCTGCCCACGTGCGTGACCTCGTGGTCGAGGACGTACTTGGCGCCGACGTCCGGCCCGCGCTTCACGACGAGCACGCCGGTCCCGTCGGCCAGCTCCGCCACACCCACGTTGACTTCGTCTTCGCCCTGCTCACCGGAGGGATCCTGCGGGACGAAGGACACGGTCGTCTCCGGTCCGGGCGACAGCGGGGTGCCACAAGAGGCGCAAAAGTTGGCGTCGACCGGGTTGCGATGACCGCAGTTGTTGCAGAACACACTGCAACGCTACTGCTGAGGGCGTGAATTTGCATCCTGAACGTGACGTGATTTTCCGCCCGGCCGTCCGCCGTGCAAGCCGGCGCGACAACCCTCGACCGCCCTCGACCGGAGATTGAGGTTGAGGCGGTCCGCTGCCCCCCTGCGCTCACGCGTCGGTGGCGGAGCGGTACTCCTCCGGTCCCATGAGGGCATCGAGCTCAGCCGGGTCGCTCGCCTCGATGGCACAGAATCCAACCCTCGCCGTAGGGAGCCGAGTTCATGAGCTCCGGTGAGTTGCGCAATTCCTCGTTCGCCTCGACGATGGTACCGGAGACGGGCGAGTAGACCTGGGAGACGGACTTCGTCGACTCGACCTCCGAGAGCGGCGCCCCCTTGGCGACGACGGTCCCGACGGCGGGCAGCTGCACGAAGACGACGTCGCCGAGCGCGTCCTGGGCAAAGTCGGTGAGGCCGACCCGGAATGCGGTCTCGGACGGGCGCACCCACTCGTGGTCGCTCGTGTAACGGAGATCGTCTGGGACGTTCATGGGACTCTCCTCCTTGCTGTGCACGGCTGGTGCGTGCTTCGACTCGTCCAGGCCGGCGCTGCCCCACCGGTAGGACCGTGCCGGATCGTAGTCACGTTGCCGACGAGAGGACGGCCGCGATCTCGTCGGCCATCGTGCGCACGCGGGCGGCGGCCGCCTCCGCCGTGTCCGCCTCCGCCGAGACGATCGTCACGGGCTCCTCGGGATCGGGCACGACGAGCGTCCAACCGGCTTCGTCGACGACCTTCACGCCGTCGATGAGGAGCCTGTGGGCCGGGGTGCGTTCGAGAAGGATCCGCATGAGAAGGCCCTTCTGTTCGAAGGGGGTCGGGACCTCGACACGAGCGATGGGCGAGGGGCGGACGGAGGCGACGACCTCCGAGAGGCGTTTCGACGAGGCCGCCAGGAGGCCGAGCAGGTTCACGAAGCTGGCGACGGCGTCGAAGGCAGGGAGGAAGCCAGGGAAGATGAACCCGCCCTCCGTGTTCCCGCCGAGCGCAGCCCCGCTCGCCGTCGCCGCCTCCACGAGGTCGACGGCACCGAGCTTCGTCCACACGAGCTTGGCGGAGGACTCGGCGCAGAGGCGCTCGACCTCCCGCGGCGCGTCCACCGGGACGGCGATCGTCCCGCCGCCCCGCTCCCCCAGCACGAGGCGGACCATGCTGCACAGCGCCTCCTCGTCCGTCACGACGTGCCCGGTGTCGTCCACGAGCGTCAGCTGCTCCCCGTCGGGCTCGAAGAGGGCACCGAGATGAGCGCCGGACGACCGCACGAGCTCGCCGACCCGGGCGGCGTGCACGGCGCGCTCGAAGCTCAGCACGCCGGGCGTCGACACGTGCGGGTTGATGACGAGCACGTCCGCTCCCAGCTTGGCGAGCACGTTGGGCATCACGAAGCTGGCCGTGCCGAAGGCGTAGTCGAGGACGAGCTTGAAGCGGGCGTTGCGGATGGCGGCGAGGTCGACGGAGCCAGTGAGGTCGAGCGTGTACGACTCGATCGTCCTCGAGGGGAAGTCGATGTCCCCGATCTCGGCGGCGAGCACGCGCCGCGACTCGGCCCGGTCGTGCAGGCGCTCGATCTTGCGCTGCGTGCTCTCGTCGAGGTCGACGCCGTCGGCGTCGAGGAAGCGGAGGTTGACGGACTGGGGGTCGCCGGCCACGAGGCGCACCGTCACGCCTCCGAAGGACTCGCTCGTGCGGATCTGGAAGCGCGTGACCGGCACGGTGGCCGCCTCCAGGTCGTCCACGTTGCAGCCGGCCGCCGTGATGCCCACCATGACGGCGCGCTTCAGCACTCGGGCGGCCCGGCTCGAGTCCCGCGAGGTCGTGATGATGGAGCCCTTCGGCAGGATCGAGGCGTACGCCATGGCAACCCGCATGGCGAGCTCCGGGGAGAGGTCCACGTTCGCCAGCCCGGAGACGCCGTGTCGCCCGAAGATGGAACGCGTGCCCTTCGTCTCCCACACGATCGACGTGCTCACGACGGCGCCGGGCTCGATCGTCTTGTTCGGGTAGACCTTCACGCCGGCGCGCAGCACGGCCCCCCGTCCGATGCGGCAGCCGTCGCCGAGGACGACTCCCTCCTCCAGGTGGCTGCCCTGACGGATGTCGCAGGAGCCGGAGACGACGGCCCCCCTCGCCGTCACGCCGGAGGCCACGTAGGAGTTCTCGTGCACGACGCAGCGCTCGATGAGCGAGTTCTCCCCCACCCGGACGTTCGGGCCGAGCACGCAGTGGTCCCGCACCACGCTGTGGGGCCCGATGCGCGCGTTGTCCCCGATGACGGCGGGTCCGAGCACCTCGGCGTCGGGATGGATCTCGGCGCCCTCCCCGATCCACACCCCCGGCCGGATGGGGAAGCCGGGAACCGTCATCTCCACCTTGCCGTCGAGGATGTCGGCGTGGGCGCGCAGGTAGGCGTCGTGCGTGCCGACGTCCTCCCAGTAGCCCGTGGCGACGAACCCGTACATGGGGCGACCAGCGGCCAACATGGCCGGGAAGACCTCGCCGGAGAAGTCGACCTGCGTGCCCGCCTCGATCCAGTCGAACACGCTCGGCTCCAGCACGTAGATGCCCGTATTGATGGTGTCGGAGAAGACGTCGCCCCACCCGGGCTTCTCGAGGAAGCGCTCGACACGGCCGTCCGCGCCCGTGATGACGATGCCGAACTCGAGTGGGTTCTCCATGGCCTTGAGGGCGAGGGTGACGTCGGAGCCCTGCTTGTCGTGGAACTCCACGAGCTCGGTGAGGTTGATGTCGGTGAGGACGTCGCCCGAGATGACGAGGAAGCGCTCGTCCAGCTCCTCGCGGGCGTTCAGCACCGAGCCGGCCGTCCCGAGGGGGGTCTCCTCCGTGGCGTACACCATCCGGACGCCGAACTCGGATCCGTCGCCGAAGTACCTCCTCACGTGGTTGGCGAGGAAGGCAACGGTGACGACGATCTCCTCGAAACCGTGCCGGCGCAGCAGGTCGACGACGTGCTCGGCCATCGGGCGGTTGACCATGGGGAGCATGGGCTTTGGCTGGTTGGCCGTGAGCGGGCGGAGCCGCGTGCCCTCGCCCCCCGCCATGATGACGGCCTTCACGTCATCACCTCCGGGAGCATCCTCACGCCACGGCGTCGGCCGGCGGGCGGCCCCGTTCGGCGAGCGCCCGACGGGCGATCGGGATGTAGGAGACGGCGGCCACGAAGCTGAACACGAGCGCCGGCACGACGAGCACCCATGTCACGTCGCGCAGGACCGACGCCCAGCCGGCGCTCGAGTCGCTCAGGAGGAAGAGCGGGAAGCAACCCATGAGCCCGAACGTGCCCGCTTTGCCCACCCAGAGAACGTCGATCCTTCTCGTCCCCATGGCGGCGAGGGCGAGCACGGCCGCCGACACGACGAGCTCGCGACCGAGGACGACACCGGCGAGCCACCAGGGCACGGCCCCGTAGGCGGCGATGGCGACGACACCGGCGCCGAGCACGACCCGGTCGGCCGTCGGGTCGAGGACCTTGCCGAGCGTGCTGACTTGGTGGAGGTGGCGGGCGACGTACCCGTCGAGGAAGTCCGTCCCCCCCGTCACCATGAGCACCACGGTGGCGGCGATGCGCTCGTGGTCGCCGAAGAGCAGCCAGAGGAAGACGCCCACGAGGGCGAGACGTCCGACGGTGAGGAGGTTCGGGATGGTGAGGATGCGGTCGAGGTCGCCCTCCTCGAGGGCGCCACCGGCGTCGTCCGTCGTGGCTGCACCGTTCTCGGCGGTCTCCGGGGCCACGCCTGAAGTCTACGGGCACTGCCCGCTTGCGGTTCCGGCTTCTCCGCCCATCGGGCCGGTGGGATCGGTCAGCGGCTCGCCGGTGCCTCCTCCGAGGAGCGCCGCGCCGCCGCCACGAGGGCGCGGAAGACGCCGAGGTCGTCCCCCGCCTCCGGGTGCCACTGCACGCCGAGGAGGAAGGGCACGGAGCGGTCCTCCACGGCTTCGATGACGCCGTCGTCCGTCCAGGCGGTTGCCACGAGGCCGCCCCCGAGGCGACCGATGGCCTGGTGGTGGTGGGTGGGCACCCCCGCCCGCTCCCATCCGAGCGAGCCGGCGAGGAGCGACCCCGGTTCCACGCGGACCTCGTGCGACCCGTAGCCGTCCGCCGAGGGCGAGTGATCCTCGTGCCCCAGCGTGTCGGGGAGGTGCTGCACGAGCGTCCCGCCGCGGGCGACGTTCAACAGCTGCAGGCCGCGGCAGATGGCGAGCGTCGGCACCTCGGCGGCATGCACCGACTCGACGAGCGTCGTCTCGACGGCGTCGCGCTCCTCCCTCGGGACGCTCGTGCGCTCGTGGGCGACCTCCCCGTAGCGACCAGGGTTGACGTCGGGACCGCCGGAGAGGATGACACCGTCGAGCCGGCCGAGCAGCTCCGTCGCCGTTTCGGGAGACAGCTCCTGCACGGGGATGAGGAGGGCGAGCCCTCCGGCCGCCGTCACGGCATGCACGTAGCGCGCCGGCAGGAGGCTGGCGCGGGCATCCCACTGGTTCCAGCGGGCCTGCTCCTCGTAGGCGGTGATGCCGATGACCGGTCGCGTGCTCACAGAGGCGTCACGTAGGCGGCGTGGATGCCGCCGTCGACGAGGAAGGTGGAGGCGGTGATGAAGGAGGCGTCGTCGGAGGCGAGGAACGAGGCGGCGGCGGCGATCTCCTCCGGCTCCCCGAAGCGCCCCATGGGGACGTGCACGAGCCGCCGGGCGGCCCGCTCGGGGTCCTTCGCGAACAGCTCCTGCAACAGTGGCGTGTTGACTGGGCCGGGGCAGAGGGCGTTCACGCGCACACCCTGGCGGGCGAATTGCACGCCGAGCTCGCGGGACATCGACAGCACGCCGCCCTTCGACGCCGTGTAGGAGATCTGCGACGTGGCGGCCCCGAGGATGGCGACGAAAGACGCCGTGTTGATGACGCTGCCGCCGCCGTGCTCGAGGAGGCGGGCGATGCCGTGCTTACAGCAGAGGTAGACGCTCGTGAGGTTGACCTCCTGCACCTGCCGCCAGACGTCGAGGTCGGTCTCGAGGATGGAGTCGTCCTGCGGGGGCGAGATGCCGGCGTTGTTGAAGCAGACGTCGAGCGTGCCGTAGCGATCGATGGCGGCGTCGTACATGGCCGCCACGTCGTCGCCGTTCGTCACGTCGGCGTGCACGTACAGGCCGTCGATCTCACCGGCCAGCGACTCGCCCGCCTCGTCGGCGAGATCGGCGACGACGACGTGGGCGCCCTCGGCGGCGAAACGCCGGGCGCTCGCCCGTCCGATCCCGCTGGCTGCTCCCGTGATGACTGCGACCTTGCCGTCGAGTCGTCCCATGTGTGACTCCCTTCCGTCGGTGAGGCTCTCGGTGTCCGGTCGCCCCGGCGACCGCCGTTCAGGCCGTCGTGGCGATGAAGACGTTCTTCAGCTCGGTGAAGCTCTCGAGGGCGTCCGGCCCGAGCTCCCGTCCGAGACCAGACTGCTTGAAGCCGCCGAAAGGTGTCCAGTAGCGGACCGACGAGTGCGAGTTGACCGAGAGCGCTCCCGTCTCGACGGCACGGGCCACCCGGAAGGCCTTGCCGACGTCGCCCGTCCAGATGGAGCCGGAGAGGCCGTAGGGCGTGTCGTTGGCGATGCGAACGGCGTCCGCCTCGTCCTCGAAGGGCACGACGGTGAGGACGGGCCCGAAGATCTCCTCGCGAAAGGCGGGCGAATCCGGCTTCACGGGCGCCAGCACCGTCGGCGGGAACCAGTAGCCGGGGCCTGTCGGAGCGGAGCCGCGGAAGGCGACGGGGGCATCGGCCGGCACGTAGGCGGCCACGGCGGCGTGCTGCTCGGCGGAGATGAGGGGGCCCATCTCGGCCGACTCGTCGCTCGGGTCGAGGACGCGAAAACCGCGCACGGCCGGTTCGAGGAGCTCGAGGAAGCGGTCGTGCACGCTCGCCTCCACGAGGAGCCGGGAGCGGGCGCAGCAGTCCTGCCCGGCGTTGTCGAAGACGGAGGCGGGGGCGGTGGCGGCGGCGCGCTCCAGGTCGCAATCGTGAAAGACGATGTTGGCGCTCTTGCCCCCCAGCTCGAGCGTGAGCCGCTTCACCTGCTCGGCGCAGCCGGCCATGATCTTCCGCCCCACCTCGGTCGAGCCCGTGAAGCAGATCTTCCGCACGAGAGGGTGGGTGACGAAGCGCCAGCCGACGACGCTGCCCCGCCCGGGCAGCACCTGGAAGACCCCTTCGGGGATGCCGGCCTCCAGCAGGAGCTCGCCGATCCTGATGGCGGTGAGGGGCGTGAGGTCGGCCGGCTTCAGGACGACGGCGTTGCCGGCGGCAAGGGCCGGTGCGAAGCCCCAGGAGGCGATCGGCATCGGGAAGTTCCAGGGAACGATGACGCCGACGACGCCGAGCGGCTCCCGGAAGGTGAAGTCCACGCCGCCTGGGACCGGGATCTGCCGGCCGAAGAGGCGCTCGGGCGCCCCCGAGTAGTAGGCGAGCACGTCTCGCACGTTGCCGGCCTCCCAGCGGGCGTTGGAGATGGTGTGGCCGGCGTTGCGCACCTCGATGCGGGCGAGCTCCTCGTTGGCACTGTCGATCGCCTCGGCGGCGGCGCGCAACAGGCGAGCGCGGTCGCCCGGGGCCATGGCCGCCCAGCCGCGCTGGGCCACGGCCGCCCGTGCGATGGCGGCGTCCACCTCCTCGAGCTCGTTGAGCTCGATGGTCGTGATGACAGTCTCGTCGGAGGGGTTGACGACGTCTCGCATCGTGGTCACGTGCGGCTCCTTCTCACATGCGCTCGAACGAGCGGAAACGTTCCCAGTCGGTGACGGTGGTCTCGAAGGCTCGCAGCTCGACCTCGGCCATGTTGCCGTAGTGCTCGACGATGCGGTCGCCGAAGGCATCGTGCGCCTTCTCGCTGGCGACGAATCGGTCGGCCGCCGTCCGCATCGTCTGCGGGATGTGCGGAGCCGCCGAGAGATAAGCGTTGCCCATGAACTCCGGTTCCAGCACGAGCTCGTTCTCGACGCCGTACAAGCCGCCGGCGACGAGCGCCGAGATGGCGAGGTAGGGGTTGACGTCACCGCCGGGGACGCGGCACTCCGCTCGGATGCTGTCGCCGTGGCCGACGACGCGGAACGAGCACGTCCTGTTGTCGCGACCCCACGCGATGGCGGTGGGCGCGAAGGAGCCGTCCGCAAAGCGCTTGTAGCTGTTGATGTTGGGAGCCAGCAGCAGGGTGAAGTCGCCCGTGCAGGCGAGCATGCCGGCGAGGAATTGCTCGAAGATCTCCGACATGCCGTGCTGGCGATGGCCGGCGAAGACGGGGACGCCTTCCGGGTCGCGCAGCGAGAGGTGGATGTGGCAGCTGTTGCCCTCGCGCTGGTCGTACTTGGCCATGAACGTGATGGCGTAGCCCTCCTGGGCGGCGATCTCCTTGATGCCGGTCTTGAACAGGACGTGCTCGTCGGCCTTGGCCACGAGCTCGCCGTAGCGGCAGGCGATCTCGTGCTGACCGAGGTTGCACTCCCCTTTCACCGACTCCACCCACATGCCGGCGTCGTTCATGTCCCGGCGGATGCGGCTCAAGAGGGGCTCGATGCGGGAGGTCCCGAGGACGGAGTAGTCGACGTTGTAGCGGTTGGCGGGCGTGAGGTTCCGGTAGGCCCGGTCCCAGGCGTCCTCGTAGGTGTTCTCGAAGACGATGAACTCGAGCTCGGTGCCGGCGAGACCGGTCCAGCCATGCTCGGCCAGGCGGGCCACCTGTCCCTGGAGGATTTGGCGGGGGGCTGCCGCTACCGGGGCGCTGTCCTCCCAGGCGAGGTCGGCCTGGCAGACGACGGTCCTCGGGTGCCACGGCATGAAGCGAAGCGTCTTCAGGTCGGGCTGCATGACGAAGTCGCCGTAACCCGTGTCCCAGGAGGACATCTCGTAGCCCGACACGGTGTTCATGTCGATGTCCACGGCCAGTAGGTAGGCGCACGCCTCTGTGGCGTTCTCGACGACCTCGGAGAGGAAGTGCCTGGCGTCGAAACGCTTCCCCTGCAGCCGGCCCTGCATGTCGGTGAAGACGACGAGGACGGTGTCGACCTCGTCCTCGGCCACGAGGCCTTCGAGGTTGTGGATCGTGAGGCGAGCCGGACCTTTCCTCACGCGACCTCCTCTGTTCGCAGGTGACCCGATCATGCCGCGTCCGTGGGGACGGCGCCCACCAGGCCACAGCCGGCCCGAGCCGCCTGGCGGCAGCAGGGCCGATCCTCCCTCAGACGGCGGCGGCCCCCTCCGCATCGCTGCGTTGCGGCGCCGCCGTCACGAGGAGGCCGGCGACGTCGGCCTGTTCCCCCGGAGCGTGCACGGCTCCCCCGAGATGGAAGGCGAGGCTGTAGGGCCGCCCGGACGTGCGGTTGTACTCGCGGGCATGCACGACGATTCGGTCGATGACGAGGCGGGCGGCGTTGGAGTCGGCACCGATGAGGAGGATGGCGAACTCGTCCGAACCGATGCGGCCCACGAGGTCGGAGCCACGGACCGTGTGCTCGAGCACCTGGGCCGCCTCGGAGAGGGCGAGGTCGCCCGCATCGGCCCCGAGAGCGTCGTTGATGCGCCCGAGACCGGCGACATCGGCCCGCAGCACGACGGAGGGGAGCTTCCGACGATCGCCGAAGGCGAGCATGCGGTTGCCCACGCGGTCGAAGTTGCGGGCGTTCATGACGCCCGTGACGGCGTCCGTCGTCACGTAGGGCAGCGGCGAGAGGTCCGTCTCGATGAGGGCGGCAAGGTCGCCGAGGGCCTCGGGCTCGGACGGCGGGAAGCTCCGCATCCGGGTGTCCACGACGGCGAGCGCCCCGATCGCCTCTCCCGTCGGGGCGTGCAGCGGCACGCCGGCGTAGGTCACGATGCCGGGGTTGGCGGTCACGGCCTGCAGGTGGTTGAAGCGGACGTCCCCGCGTGCGTCGGCCACGAGGAGCGGCCGGTCATGCGCCACGACATGCGAGCAGAACCAGTGCTCGCGGGGCGGTTGCCCGAGGTCCGTACCCAGCTGCCGGCCCCCGTAGATCGACTTCAGGAAGACGCGATCCTCCGCCACGAGGGTCATGATGCCGATGGGCGCCTCGCTGAGACGAGCCGCCAGCTGCACGATGCGGTCGAAGCGGGGTTCGGGCGGCGTGTCGAGAAGGCGCAACTCGTGCAGCGCGAAGAGGCGACCCATCTCGTCCGGCGCGTAGGGTGCCGCCTCCACACGGCGAGACTAGCGGTGGGCCGGGAGGGGCGGCCGACGAGGAGGCCCCGGCCATCGGCCTCAGCCCGGCCGGGCGAGACCGATGGTGGCGCTCAGCGCGGTCGACGACGATTCGGAAGGTGCCGTTCGAGGCCCGGAACCAGGGCGACGTGCTGCCCACGAGCTCGAGTTCGAGGGTATGGCCGGCCGCCACCGTGTAGAGGTTGGGGTCCAGCTGGAAGGTGACGGCTTCGGCCCCGCTGCTCCGCGAGGTGCTGCCCGTCGCCTGGTCGACGTCCGGGCGGAAGACGGCCGCTTCGATGAGCTGCCGCTTGCCGCCTGGGTCGACGTCCCAGAGGCGCCCCACGAGCTCCGGGTAGTCGCCCGTCACGTGCAGCTCGGCGTGCACGACGAGGCCCCCGAGGAGCGTCGTCGGACGCCCCACGGACAGCCGGTAGACCGCCGTGCCGCCTTCCCGCTTGGCGCTCGTGAGGGCGCAGTAGCGCGAGGTGTAGGCGGGGTCAAGGGCATTGGCGACGGTCACGGAGCCGCCGGAGGAGGTCACCGTCTGGGACGGGGCGGACCCGAGCGAGAGCGAGCCGGCCTGCAGTGACGTGAAGGACGCTCCGGTGAGCGAGGGCGCCGACGGAGCGCTCGCCGGGCACGTCGTCCCGATGGCGAGCACGCCGGAAGGAGGGCTCGCGTGACGGAGCATGACGTCGTTCAGGAACGTGATCGCCTGCGCCGTCTGCTCGAGCACGTCGGCGGGCTTGTTGTGCGCCCAGCCGTGCCCGACGTCGTCGAAGATCATCATGAGCGGCGTGTGCTCCCCGGCCGCCTGCACGCGGGCGGCGTAGTGGAGCGCCTCCGAGACCGGAAAGAGCGTGTCGGTCCACCCGCTCTGGATCACGGCCGGCGCCGGTCCCCCGGCCGGCATGGGGATCCCGATGGCCGAGTGGTACTCCTGCAGCTGAGCGAGGGCGGCGCCGTCGGCCGCCGAGTACGGCTCTCCCTGTGAGATGTCACGGAACCAGCCCCTGATGTCGGCCGAGGGGTCGCTGCCGGCGGGGGCGAGGAATCCCGCCGTCGTCGCGAAGTAGAGCAGGTTGTTCCAGGATTGCTTCTCCACTCCGGCAGGCTGCAGGTCGTCGACTGCCGGGGTCTCGAGCGAGGTCAGGAGATGACCGTTCGGGACGAGGGCGGTGACGAGGTCGTCCCACGGCCACTCGGCGTAGACGGCCGCCACGGCCATCGGCACGTGCCGCCGCGGGCTCGTCCAGGGCACGAGGGCGCCATCGGGCTCCCGCACCCGGTTCTTCAGCATGGCGAGCTCGAGCGCCTGGCCGGCCCCGTAGGAGACTCCCGTTACGGCGATGTCCGGCCTCGCAAGCCCCTCGTCGACGAGCAGGCCGGCGAGGTACTGCGTGTCCCGCACCTCGTAGCGCTGGTCGGCGAGGCGGACGAAGCCGTTGTCGCAACCAGGTGTGGCCCGCCGTGAGGCAGGCGTCCCGCACGAGTCGCCGAAGCCCCTCGCCGTGTACATCAGCACCGCATAACCCATGCGGGCGAAGGTGACGTCGTCGACGAGACCGTCGTCGCGCTTCGTCTCCCAGTCCTTCTTCGAGCCCCCGAGACCATGCAGCATGACGATGAGCGGGAAGGGTCCGCGCCCGCCGGCCGGGAGGGCGACGTCGGCGTCGAGGGGGACGCCGTCGAAGCTCGGCACTCGCAGGTCCCGTCCTCCCACCTGGCCGCCGATGCAGAGGCGGATGCCGTAGCGGGGAGGGCAGCTGAGCACGCCGAAGGGGTGCGGAATGGCGGGCGGCGGCGGTTCGACGGCGGGCGCCGCCGCCGGGCGAGCGCTGCTGCACGCTGCAAGGGATGCGGCGGCGAGGAGGAGGGCGGCGGTCGACGCACCGGCGCAGTGGTGGCGGCGCCTCCCGCCGGCACCACGGCCTGAGGAGAGCACGGCGCGCATGCTAGGACCTGGGTACCCGATACCGGCGACAGGAGGACGCGATGGCCACACACGACGAGATCGTCGAAGCACTGCGGGAGCGGATGCTCGAAGCCATCACCTCTCGCAACATGACCTCCGAGACGCTCCTCACCCTGGCAGAGGCCTACGCCTGGCTCGTCGCGCCCGATCAGCCGCACGGCCCCCGCAAGGCCGGGACCTGAGCCTTCGGCCAGCGGGAAAATTTCCCCTCAAGTCCGGGCAAGAGCTGCCGACACTTAACGAAGCCTGTTCCAAAGCGTTACGACCGCCTCCGGCTCCCCCCTTCGCCGGAGGCGTCGTCGCGTCTGGACACCCCTCACACGCCCAGGCTCGACCTCGCCGCCTTCTCGAAGAGGGCGTAGGGGATGATCCGCTTGGCCACGATGCCCGCCCGCTCCTCGAGCTTGCCGACGCTCCGGCGGCGTGGGACCCGGGGGGCCGTCAGCACCTTTGCGACGGCGGCGGCAACGCTCTCCGGCGCCGCCCCGTCGGCCTCGTCCCGCTCCATGAGGTCGACTGCCTTCCTGACGGCGTCACGGTACGTAGCGTCTCCCGCCTCCGGTGCCACCTCACGACGGCTGGCGGTGAAGTTCGTGCGAACGTTGCCGGGCTGCACGAGGCACACGTCGATACCGAAGGGCGCCACCTCGTAGGCGAGAGCCTCGCCGTATCCCTCCAGGGCGAACTTACTGGCACTGTAGAAGGCCTGGAAGGGGATGCCGATGACTCCTCCGATCGAGCTCACGAGCACGATGCGGCCGCCCCCGTGCGACCGCATGACGGGCAGCGCCGCCTGCACGAGGCGGACGGCACCCCAGAAGTTTGTTTCGAACTGCGCCTTGGCCTCGGCGATGGGGGTTTCTTCGACGGCTCCGGCAAGGCCCCATCCCGCACAGGCGACCACGGCATCGAGTGCCCCGTGCTCCTCCACGACGCCTGCCACGCCGGAAGCGACGGATTCGTCGCTGTCGACGTCCATGACGAGGCCGGACCAGCCGCCTGACGAGGTGCCCCGCCGGCTGGCGCCGGCGACCGTCCAGCCGCTCTCGTGCAGCCGGTCGGCGCACGCCCGCCCGATGCCGGCCGACGCCCCGGTGATGACCACGACCCGGCCCATGTCCGACCTCCTCGACGCTCGCCGCCTGCCGGCGGGCCGAGGCTAATAGGAGTCATGGCCCCGCCCCCGGCTGGGATAGCCTGAGCGGCGACTCGAAGGAAGGACGACGGTGGCATCGAGACGGCGGCGGGGGCACGAAGCCAGAGCGAGCGCCTGCCTCCCCTCGGGGAGGCCCCGCAGCGGCCGGCCGCCCCGGCGGAGGCGGTCATGACGGCCGCCTCGCCGGAGGACTTCCGGGCCGCTCTCCTCGCCGCCGGCGTCCTTGCGGAGACAGCGGAGGAAGGGCTGTACGGTCGATCCGACGCCTTCGAGACCGTGGCGCTGGCCTTCGACTCGCTCATCACGCACACGGCCCGCGAGCTGGGCGCCACTCGCTGGAACTTCGCTCCCGTGCAGCCGCGGACGAGCTTCGAGCGAACCGGTTACCTGTCCTCCTTCCCGCAGCTCGTGGGCGCTGTCGAGGTGTTCCTCGGCGGCAACCCCGAGCACGCCGCGCTGATCCGCGACCTCGAGTCCGGCGAGGACTGGAGCCGCCACCTGCAACGCTCCGGCACCGTCCTCTGCCCGGCCTGCTGCCAGCCCATCTACCCGATGATGGGTGGGCGCCTGAGCGCCGACGAGGTGCTCATCGACGTGACCGGCTGGTGCTTTCGCCACGAGCCGTCACGCGACCCCTGTCGGATGCAGGCCTTCCGGCAGCATGATGTCGTCTTCCTCGGCCGTCCGGAGGGCGTGCGGGCCCACCTCGACGGCTGGCTCGACCGGGGCACCGAGCTGCTCGGCCTCCTCGGGATCGAGGTCGAGCGCGTCGTCGCCAACGACCCCTTCTTCGGACGCTCCGGCACCATCATGGCAACGAGCATGCGCACGGCCGAGCTGAAACGCGAGCTCCTCGCGGCCGTCGCCTCGGACACGCCGGGCACGGCGGTCATGTCCGCCAACGAGCACAAGGACCACTTCAGCGGCACCTTCGGTATCGAGAGCCCGGACGGCTCGCCGGCGGAGACGGCCTGCATCGGCTTCGGCCTCGAACGCGTCACGCTGGCGCTCTTCGACCGCCATGGGATGGACACGGCTGCCTGGCCGGACGACGTGCGCCGCCGCCTTCGCCTCTGACCGATTCCGCTCGATGGCGGAGCCGATCGGGATCAGGCGATCAGGACCAGAGCTGCTGGCGCACCGCCGACGGCCACGATCCCGGATCGAGACCATGGGCGGCGAGGAGGGCAAGGACGACCCGCTCGGTCCCGAAGCCCACACAGGCACTGTGCGCTGCCGTGCCGTCCGGCGTCTCGATGCCGAAGCCGCGACCGAAGAGATCGAGGTGGTAGTTGCACGAGACGACGCCCACAGGCCCCTCGCCCGGCCGCACGGACGTCACGATCTCGTGCTTCAGGCCTTCGGCTCGCTGGTGCGCCGACAGGAGGCGGCCGGCACGGCCGAAGAAGGCACTGCTCCCGAGCATGGCCTCCACGGGGAGACCGAGCCCGCCGAGGACGTGCGCAGCTCGATCGAGCCAGAGGTCGCGGTGTTGCACGGCGCCGTCGGCGTCGCCCACGTAGACGAACTCGTGCATCCGGAACGCCTGCAGCCGGGCGGGGTCGCTGCTCGGCTCGTTGCGGTAGCACTGCCCGAAGACCTCGAAGCGGCGGGCCGCCGCCAGCCGGCCACGGCACGTCGGGTAGACGGGGTGGCAGGCGGCCGGGCAGAGGGCCACTTCGGAGGGGTCGAACAGCTCGGCCCAGGTCTCGTCGCCGGCCTCCAGGCGCCGCAGGATCTGCCCGTGGGCGGCATCGTCGCCCTGGAAGGTGCCGATCGTCCCGACGAGATCCGGGAAGGCACGCACGTAGCCGCTCGCCTCGAGCACGCTGCGAGGCATGACGGCGGGCACGTGCACGACGTCGGCCGCTTGGTCCGAGCCGGCGGCGCTCACGAGGCGGTCGACGGCGGAAGCGACCGACTCGAAGGCGCCCGAGCGCAGGTAGATGCCCTCGACTCCGGTCGGGATGAGCAGCCCGGCGTCGATCAGCTGGCTCCGGAAGTCGAGCTCGAGAAGGCTAACCAAGCTCGGCGGCCTTGTGGTCCTCGAGGAGGCTGCCGAGCGCCTGCGTGAGGGCGCTCACCGTCTGGAACGTGTTCAGGTTGAGCATCTCTTCGGGGAACTCCACGTCGAAGCTGTCCTCGAGGGCGAACATGACGCCCACGGTGGCGTGCGAGGTCATGCCGGCATTGAAGAGATCGTCGTCATCGCCCACCTGCTCCATGGGGACCGACAATCGGCCGTGTTCCGCGATGAGCCTCCGGACTTCGTCCGAGATCGTCGTGCCTGCCTCTGTCATCATGATTCCGCCTCTCTCTGTCTCAACAATACTTCGCACCGGCAGGACCCCAGCCCGCTCCGTCTCAGGCCGAGCAGGCGAGGTCGAGCGCCTGGTCGATGTCCTCGATGATGTCGTCGATGTGCTCGATGCCGACCGACAGCCGGATCATGTCGGGCGAGACGCCCACGACCTTCAGGTCCTCCGGGGTGAGCTGCCGGTGCGTCGTGGAGGCCGGGTGGCTCACGAGTGACTTGGCGTCCCCGAGGTTGACGAGCCGCTTGAAGAGCTTGACGCTGTTGAAGAAACCGAGCGCCGCCTCGTAACCACCCACGACGCCGAAGGTGAACAGGGACGTCACCCGGCCCTTCAGATAGCGGGTGGCGAGGTCGTGATAGGGGTGGTCCGGGAAGCCGGCGAAGTCGACCCACGCCACGCGACGGTCCTCGGCGAGGTAGCGGGCGACGGCGCGGGCGTTCGCCTCGTGCCGGTCGAGGCGAACCGAAAGCGTCTCGAGCCCCTGCAGCACCATGAAGGCACCGAAGGGAGACAGGGTGGCTCCCCCGTTGCGCAGGCCGACCGTCCGGCACCGGACGATGTAGGCCGCCTCCTTGAACCGCTCCGAGTAGAGAACGCCGTGGAAGGCGGGCTCGGGCCGCGTGAACATGGGGAAGCGCTCCGGCTCCTCCTGCCACGGGAAGCTGCCGCCGTCGACGATGCCGCCGGCGAGGGTCGTCCCGTGGCCGCCGATGAACTTCGTCAGCGAGTGCACGACGACGTCGGCGCCGTGGTCGACCGGCTTCAGCATGAGCGGCGTGGCGACGGTGTTGTCGACGATGAGCGGGATGCCGTGGGAGTGGGCGAGCGCCGCCAAGGCCTCGAGGTCGACGACGTTGCCCGCCGGGTTGCCGATGCTCTCGCAGAAGATCGCCTTCGTGCGCCTGTCGATGAGCGGCTCGACGGCGGCCACCGTGTCGTCGGCCGCCAGGCGCACCTCGAGCCCCTGCTGCGGGAGGATATGGACGAACAACGTGTAGGTGGTGCCGTACAGCTGCGGCGCCGCCACGATGTTGTCACCCACACCGGCGATGTTCTGCAGGGAATACTGCACGGCGGCCGTTCCCGAGCTGAGCGTGAGTGCCCCGCTCCCCCGCTCGAGCGCCGCCAGCCGCTCCTCGAGGACCTGGTTCGTCGGGTTGTTCAGCCGGTTGTAGTGGAAGCCGGGGATGTCCATGTCGAACACGGCCCCGGCCTGCTCCGCGCTCGTCGAACTCGTGTGCGACTGTCTGGTAGATGGGCACGGCGACGGCCTTCGTCGAGTCCGGCGTGTACCCGCCATGCAGCGCGATCGTCTCGTCACGCACTGAACGAACCCACTCCTTCGCTCTCCGACGCGCGCCCCTGCGCGCCCCGCTCGACAGAGGCGTCACGATACCTGCGTTGCAGCACCTCGTTGATCCAGTTGGCGTAGAGGCGCTCGCCCGGCTGCCTCCACGAATTCTTCAGCTCGGCTGACAGCAGGTCGAAGGGGAAGTCGGCGGCGGCGTCGCCGTGGAAGGCGGGGGCCGTGACACGGGCCGTGTACTCCGCCAGGAGCCGTTCTCCCTCGGCGCCGAGATATCCCTGTGGAACCGTCGGGCAGGCCGCCCGCTCGCCCCGCACATGGCGCAGCACATCCCGGCGGTACTCGCGCAGCAGGCTCGCCGTCGAGTACTCCGGGTGGCCCTGCACGAGGACGAACATGCTGCCGGACTGCTCGCGCGCCAGCACCGTCCAGCTGACCTCGTCGGAGGGAAGCAGGTTGACATAGCTCGGCGGCAACGATTCGAGCGGGATGTCGTTCAACCGGGAGTGCGGCACCGGCACCGGCCCCGTCATGCCTGCGACGAGCGGGTGGTCGACGGCCACCTCGTGTGTGAAGACGCCGTGACACTTGCCGTTCAGGAGCACCCGTTGCACGTCGTCAAGAAGCAGCACGGCGGCGTGGGCGGCGAGGCAGGACAGCACCGTGGACGAGGTCGCCTCCGCCGCCCATTCGACGAGCGCCTCCAGATCCGCCCAGTAGGGCTCCTCCATGAGGGTCGGTGCCAGCGGTTCGGTCCCCGTGATGATGGCGGCGTCCAGCCGCCGGGTGAGGAGCTCGTCGAAGGGCCGGTAGCGCTCGGCGACGAGGCGTTTCGTAGCCTCGCGGCGGGGAAGACCGGGCAGTGCGTAGAGGTCGAGCCGGACCTCGAGGGGACCGGCCGCCGCCTCCAGCAGGGACACGAACTGCCGCTCCGTCTCGGCGAAGGCGGAGTCGGGCATGTTGTTGACAAGGGCGATGTCGACGGCTGGGACGCCGCCGCGCCGCCCTCTCGTGTACAGATCGACAGGCTCCGGCGAGCCGGTGACGACTGGGATGGGAGCACCTCCGCCGCTCGTCGAGGGTTCCATCCAGCTTACCGAGCCCTGACGGGGCCCCCGGAACGGCTCGAAAACCGACCCTCCCGGGGCGGATAGCCTTGCAGCGTCGACCGGCGGAGGCGGAGGTTGTGTTGAAGGACTCATCGCGGTGAACGAAGTCGCACTCGTGGGCATGGGCGCCTGGGGACTCTGCGTCCTCGAGCGCCTGTCACATGGCGTTCGTACCGATGGTCGACCGCTTCGCGTCCACATCGTCGAGCCCGGGACACCGGGGCCTGGGGTCTATTCCTGCGACGAACCCGACTACCTGTTGCTGAACACTCCGTGCGGCCAGCTGTCGATGTACCCGTGGGAGGACGCCTCGCCGCCCCGCCACGGTGTCGGCTTCTACGAGTGGGCGGCGGAGGTCGGCTACCGCTGGACGGGCGACAGCTGCCGCGTCAGCTCGACGGGGCGGCCCGTCACCGGCCACGACTATCTGCCTCGCCGTGTGCTCGGCGACTACCTGAACTGGTTCTACGAGACGCTCGTGGAAGACGCCGTCTGGCCGCTCGAGATCGTGCAGCACCGGTCGTCGGCCGTCGACATCGCTCCCCTGCCGGACGGACGGGAGCAGGTGCAGCTGAGCGACGGCAGCTCCGTCGAGGTGAACCACGTCATCCTCGCCACGGGCCACACCGCCAACCTCGACCACCCGGAACACCTCATCCGCCCCTACCCCGTGACGGGCTACGTGGACCAGATCCCGTCCTCGGCCCGAGTCGGCGTCCTCGGCATGGGCCTCGTCGGCTACGACGTCGTCGCCGCCCTCACGCTCGGGCACGGCGGGACCTTCGAGGAACAGGGCGACCGGCTTCGTTACCACCCGAGCGGGCGTGAGCCGCACATCTCCCTCTTGTCCCGCAGCGGCTTTCCCTACTGCGCCAAGGTCGTCGAGCAACTCGACGAGACCGACGAGTTCGCCTCGGTCGTCTGCACGGCGGAGGCCGTGGCCGCCATCGCCGCCAATGCCGGCCAGGTCGACATCCGGACGACCATGTTGCCCCTGGTGTTCGCCGAGATGCAGGCCCGCTACTACATCCACTCCGCCACGGTCGCCGCCGGTCCCGTCGCCGGCAAACACGTGCGCTCCCGGCTCGAGCAGGTCTCGATCGACCACTTCGACGAGGCCATCGCCCCTTTCGCCGCCCGCTATGGCACCTTCGACGCCGCCCGGCAGTTCTTCTCGCCGGAGGACAGTTTCGTCTCCTCGACGGACTACGAGGACCGCGTCTACCGCCTCGTGGAGAGCGACCTCGCCGAGGCGCTCAGAGGGCCGTCGAGCGCCGTGAAGGCCGCCTATGAGGTGCTGCGCTTCCAGCGCGATCCCATGAGGTCCGTCATCGAGTTCGGGGGCCTCTCCCTCGAGTCGTACCTCGACTTCCAGTCGAACATCCGCAGCAAGGTGAGCCGCATCGTCGCCGGCCCGCCGGCCATCCGGTCCCAGCAGCTGCTGGCGCTCATGGACGCAGGCGTCGTGCGTGCGCCCTTCGGCCCGGCCCCACGGCTCACGGCGGCGCCCAACGGCCGCATGGTGCGCTCCACCGAGCTGGAGGCCCCCTACTCCGATCGCGTCGATCTCCTCGTGCAGGGCTACCTGGAGGATCCGACGCTCCACCGCTCCTCGTCACCGCTGCTGACGAACCTCTACCGGCGAGGGCGGCTCCAGCAGTTCAAGTACGGCGAGACCCCCGTGGGGAGCGTGGCGCTCTCGAGGGACTTCCATCCGATCGACAGCGAGGGGCGGGAGCTCCGCAGCCTGTCCGTCTTCGGGGCGCTCACCGAGGGGGTTCGCTACTTCACCCATTACCTGCCCTCCCCGAAGAGCCGCTTGCGCGTGTTCCTCGATGCCGAGCGCTGCGTCGAAGAGGTGCTCGGCTAGGCAGTCACGGCTCGAACTGCAGCGCGCTCACCAGCTCCGTGCGGCCCGCAACGCAGCTGCCCACGCCCACGAGGGTGGTGGACGGCTGCCTCGTGCCGAATCGTGGCGAATACCAGCCGAGCACGGGATCCGTCTCGCCCCGATGGGCCGACCAGGTGAGAGCGGCGGGGAGCCAGAGGGTGGCCGTACCGGCAGCGGAGGCCGGGACCGGCGGCCAGGAGAGCCGGGCGACGTCCCCGGCAAGCTCGACGTCGACGCTCGGCCCCAGATGGAACAGGAGTTTCACGTCGTGGGGTCCGCTCGAGACGAGGCGGTCGACGACCTCGAGCCTGCGGGTCTCGCCTGCCAGGGACACGCGGCGCTCGTGGGTGAGGGGGGCGGCGAGTCGCTCGTAGCCGTCGTGTCGGGCCTGCCAGCCGACGGCTTCACCGCCGGCGCCGGGCGTGACCTCCACGCCGCTCGTCACGGCCTTCGTCATCCACAGGAACGGGCCGCCCGAGACGGATTGGTCCTCTCCGTCCACCTCGATCGTGTTGTGGGCGAGCGTCGAGCGGAAGTAGCGCCGCCACTGCTCCTCCCCGTGGTAGCAGTAGGTGCCCGGATCGGCGAGGATGTCGAGGCCCCCATAACGGACCTCGATGCTGAGGGCGTCGGCGTGGGCATGGGCGGCGATGGCGAGGAACCCGTGGGGGCCGCCGTCGCACCGGCACCAGATCTCGGGGCGGCCATCCTGCCCGCCCGAGCGCAGGATGGTGAGCCCGGCGTCGGCGAAGTGGGACGGCCGCGCCGGCGGCCGCCCTCGCACCTCCCGGGGGGCCGCCGCCAACCCACCGAGGAGCTCGCCGAAGACCGTGCCGGTGACCTTCGGCCACCAGGGCATCGGGCCGACGAGCCGGGAGCCTGCGTCGAGAAGGGCGGTCCAGCGGTCGGTGGAGGGGGCGTCCACGAGGAGCCCGCGTCCGTCGTCACCGTCACCCTGCCTCCCGAAGCCGCCCGACTGGTCGAGGACGGCGGCCCCGGCGTCCAGCATGGCGGCGAGGCGGCCCCACGTGGCCGGGGAGAGGGGGACGCCGCCCGGGCTCGGCGGCTCGGCGGCCGCCAGGGAGACGAGCTCGATCACGAAGCCGTGGTACTCGGAGGCCTGCTCGCGGTTGAGGCCACTCGGGAACGTGTTGCGCACCACCTCATCGTCGAGCAGGCGCCCCGCCTGCTTCCGCCAGAGGGAGCTGCTCTGGAACCAGTCAAAAGCGGAGGCAGCCACGAACTGCCCGGCCGCCTCGGCGATGACGTGATTGTTGGCCGACGAGCCTCGGCTCCGGAAGGTCGCCAGGTAGCGCTGGTGCCAGTTGATCTGCCGGAGTGCTTCCGGGTTGAGCTCGAACAGGCCGGGCGCCCCCTCCCACTCATGCAGGAGGCGGCGGATCCAGACCCAGGCGATGAGGCGCTCGGCGACCTCGATGCCACTCGTCCAGTGGACGCCGGAGAGGAAGGGGTTGGCCCTCCACCAGGACCTGAGCTGGTCGGCGATCGTCTCGGCGTAGCGCTCCCGCCGGCTCGTGTACCAGGCGGCGGCGAGGAGAGTGAGGTGGTGGTGGCGCGAGAAGATCCCACACCTGCTTGACGTTGCCGGTGACGTCCTCCGAGCGGTGGTCGATCGAGAAGGCGTACTGGCCACGGGGCGCCGTCCTCCCCGTGACGGGGTCGGCGAACCAATCCGGGTGGGCGATGTCGGGACGGGCGACGCCCAGAATCTCCCACTGCCCGGCAAGGAGGCCGTCGGCGGCTTCGACGAGCGCTGCAGCGGCCGCCTCCGGCAGGAGCTCCCGCACGGAGGGCGGCAAGGGCGAGCCAAAGGCCGGTGCGGCGAAGGTCCCGGGGGGCCGCTCGGGAGGGGCACCCTCGGCGACCTGAAGACGGCGCCAGGTCTGCTGCAGGACGTGGTCGTGCGTGCGCCACGCCAGCTCCTGCGGGGACATCGCCTGCAGCCGGCGGGCGTACCACTGGAGCCGGCCGGGTGTCACAACGTCTCGGTGTGCCCGGACAGCTGACTCTCTCTCACGACGAGTGTGGCCTTCGTGGTGGCGGCGAGCGATGGCAGGCTGATGGGCATCGGGCCCCCCGTACGGACGGCGCTCAGGAAGGCCTTCAGCTGGTCTCGCTGACCCTTGTCGACGGCGCCGAAGCTGCGCCGGGTGCGGCGGGGTGAGCCACCCCAGACGGTGGCCGCCCGGAAGTTGTCGAGGCGGGCACTGCGGCCGCCGGCGCTCGCTTCGAAGACTTCCTTCGGGAAGCGGGGGTGGCCGTTCGTGACGTAGGAGAGCGAGGCGATCGCCCCGTTCGCGAAGGACATCGTGATCACGAGGTCGCTGGCGCTGGCGCCCTCGAGCGTCGAGATGCTCACCGGGGCGGAGTCGAACCACCAGCTGAGGGTGTCGATGAAGTGCCCTCCCTCACCAACGAAACGGGTCCCCTCCCCCTCCTCGTCGGCGTACCAGCTCTTCTGCGACAAAGCACCGGCGTTGACCGAGTAGCGGCCGACTGCGCCGCCGCCGGATCGGGCAAAGCGGTCCTTCATGTCGACGAGCAGCGGCGCGAACCGGCGGTTGAAGCCGACCATGAGCCGGTCGTTGCCGGTCGCCTGCACGACGGCGAGGACGCGGGCGAGCTCTGTCGTGGAGAGGGCGAGCGGTTTTTCCACGAACACGCTCTTGCCGGCCTCGAGGGCCCGGCAGACGAGCTCGGCGTGGGTCCGGTGCCTCGTCACGACGAAGACGGCGTCGATGTCCTCGTCCTCCAGCACGTGGGCGACGTCCGTCCCCACCGTGGCGAAGCCGAAGCGCCGCTGGGCGTTCATCGCCGTGAGCGGCCGCGTCGTGACGACGTGGGACAGCTCGACGGCCTCCTCCTCGGCGAGGGGCGGCAGGAGCATCGAGGAGGCGTAGTTGCCCGCCCCGATGAAGCCGACACGGACGCGGCCGGAGGGCGGCCGGGCGGGCCGCCGTGTCGGTGCCGCCGCAGGTGCCTGCTCGGCGGGCGCCCCGGCCGCCTCTGACTCCTCGGCCTCCGACTCCCCGGCCTCCGTCCCCGGCCCGGCCTTGCTCTCGTACTCGAAGAGAAAGCCGACGCCGTGGAGGTCGCCCGAGCTCAGGCGGTCGTAGACGGAGACGGCCTCGTCGACGGGGAACACCTCGGAGATGAGGGCGTCGATGTCGAGCGACCCGGCGGCGAGGAGGTCGACGAAACAGGCGAGGTTGCGGCGCTCCGTCCAGCGCACGTAGCCGGCCGGGTAGTCGATTCCCTGCAGCTCGTAGCGGTCGTCGTAGCGCCCCGGCCCGTACGAGCGGGAGAAGACGACGTCGAGCTCCTTGTCGTAGTAGGCGTTCCAGGGGAGGTCGAGGCGCGTCTTGCCGATGTCGACGACGCGTGCCCGGTCGCGAGCCAGGCGGGCGGCCGCCTCGACCGGCTCGTTCGACGACCCGCCCGCCACGATCAGGATGTGGTCGGCGCCGAGGCCTCTGCTCGCTTCCGCCAGGGCCTTCTCGACCTGGTCGAGGCCATCGGGGGTGGGAGGGGCGCACAGGCGCGCCCCGGCCCGCTCGGCGAGGCGGCAGCGCTCCTCGACGGGGTCGAGGCCGAAGACGACGATGCCGGAGGCGACGAGCAGCTGGACCGCCAGCTGACCGACGAGCCCGAGACCGATGACGCAGGCGGTGGCGCCGAGCTGAGCCTCGCAGCGACGCACGCCGTGCATGGCGATGGCGCCGACCGTGGCGAAGGCCGCCTGCCGGGGGTCGACGTCGGGCGGCACGGGGACACAAAGGTTCGTAGGCACCCAGTTCAGCTCCGAGTGGAGGGCGTGCTCGTTGCCGGCGCAGGCGACGAGCTGGCCGACGCTGAACTCGCCGGCCCCCTCTCCGACGGCGAGCACGATCCCGCACAGGGAGTAACCGAGCGGCGTGTACGAGTCGAGCCTCGTCATGACCTTCTTGTAGGTGGCGACGGGGCCCTGCTGCACGACGGTGTCGAGCACCTGACGCACCTGCTCCGGGCGGGCGCGGGCCTTGCCGGCGAGCGAAAGCCGCGCCTCCTTCACCTTCATGACCTCGGTGCCGGTGGAGATGAGGGAGAAGAGGGTGCGCACGAGCACCCCGCCCGGCCGGCAGGTGGGCTCCGGCACGTCGAGGACCGTCAGCTCGCCGCTGCGGTAGTTCTGCGCAACCTGCTTCATCTCGCCGCCTCCGACCGGTCGCGATGTGCGGCGACCCCGTTGCTTCCGGCCCGCGAGGCGACCGTCACGGCGGGCTCGCTGGTCGTCGTGGGCTCGCCGAGCAGATCCCGGTAGACGCCGAGGTAGGCCTCCCGCTGGTGCGACCAGGCGAGCTCGTCCACCACCTTCGTACGAGCGAGGCTGCCCATGGCCGAGCGCCGGACGGGGTCGTCGAGCAGCTCCACGAGGGCGCCGGCGAAGCTCTCGACCTCGTTCGGCTCTGCGTAGACGCCGGCCTCGCCGGCGGAGACCCGCGTCTCCTTCAAATCGAAGGCGACGACGGGCAGGGAGAAAGCCATGTACTCCATCGTCTTGTTCATGGTCGAGAGATCGTTGAGGGGGTTCTTCCGGTCGGGCGAGAGGCCGACGTCGGCCGTGGAGAGGACGCTGCGAACCGTCTCGTCCGGCACCCGGCCGAGGAACTCGACATGATCGGCCATACCGAGCCGGTCTCTGAGGGCCGTGAGCTCGTCGAAGGAATCGCCCGAGCCCATGAGGACGAAGGTGATGTCGGTGCGTCCCCAGTCGTGCACGATCTTCGCCGCCGCCTCGACGATGACGTCGACGCCGTCCTGCGGTCCCATCACGCCGATGTAGGCGGCAAGGAACGTCCGGCCCTTGCGAAGGGCCGGGTCGGGATCGCCTCGCTCCATGCGGCTCGGATCCGGTCCCGTGCGCACGACGGTGACCTCGCCAGCCTTCTTGCCGCCGCGCTCGAGTGCCAGCTGTCGGTAGGAGGCGTTCGTGGAGACGACGCGGTGGGCCGACCGGAACGTGCACCACTCGAGGGCGCGTAGCCCGGCGTAGGGTAGCCGTCGCCCCTCCGGGAAGCGCGACTCGTAGAGCTCCGGGCACAGGTCGTGGTGGTCGAAGACGAAGCGGCACCCGAAGGGCCGCAGCGCGAGTGCGATCGGCCAGAAGATGTCAGGCGGGTTGCAGGCTTGCACCACGTCGATGCGACGGCGCCGCCAGGCCCGCGCCACGAGGACGGCCGTCGCCACGAAGGAGTACACGTACTCGTAGAGGTACCCGACGAGACCTCCCTGACCGGTGCGAGCCGGGTACTTGTAGATCGTCACGCCGTCCATCACCTGGAAGGAGGGATCGCCGCGGCCTTTCGGGCAGACGACGGACACCTCGTAGCCGGCCGAACGGAGCGCCTGGCACTCGAGCCAGACGCGCCGGTCGAAGGGAACCGGCAGGTTCTGCACGATGATGAGGACGTGCCTGCCGCTGCGGCGGGCGGCCGTCCCTTGCTGGAGCGGCATCTACCAGCCCACGCCCTCGTAGCCCGGCAGCGATTCCACCTCGCGGCCGAGCTTGCCCGTGAGGTCGAGGATGCGGTGTGGCCGGGCGGCGAGGAGCGCGGTCACGACCGTCTCGTCCGACGAGGAGACGATGGCGGTGCCCGCACCCTCGAGCGCCTCCGCCGGGCTGTCTGCGAGGAGCTGCTGCAGGTGCGGGAGCGTCGTCTCGACGAAGCGCTTGTTCGTTCCGATGAGCTGCGAGGGCTTCACCACGGGGTCGTGGATCCGAAGCGTGTAGCCCTTGCCGAAGAGCGTCTCGGCGAGCCGGACGCTCGGGCTCTCCCGCAGGTCGTCGCTGGCGGCCTTGAAGCTCAGGCCGAGGAGGGCCACCGTCATGTCGGGCCCGGAGGTGACGCGGCTCACGACGTCGGAGAAGACCACCTCGTTGGACGACAGCGTCCCGGAGAGAAGCGGCAGGTCGACGCTGTGGGCGCGGCCCATGTGGAGGAGGGAACGGAGGTCCTTCGGCAGGCAGGGTCCGCCGAAGGCGAATCCCGGTCGCAGATACGTCGTGGAGATGTTGAGGCGCGTGTCCTCGCAGAACAGCTGCATGACCTCGCGGGAGTCGATGCCGAGCGGGCGCAGCACCCGTCCCATCTCGTTGGCGAAGGCGACCTTGGTGGCGTGGAAGGCGTTGCAGGCGTACTTGACCGCCTCGGCGGTGCGTACCGGCACGACCCGCGCCGGTTGTGGGAGGAATCCGAAGAGGGACGTGAGGAGCTCGGCAACCTCGGTGTCCGCCGTGCCGACGACCGTGAACGGTGGGTCGAAGAAGTCCGCCACGCCGGACCCCTCGCGGAGGAACTCGGGGCACATGGCGGTTCCCACTCGGGCCCCGCTCGCCCGCAACGGCGGGGCGACGAGCTCGTCCACCGTGCCGGGTGGCACCGTGGAGCGCATGACGATGGCATGCAGCTCCGCACGATCGGGCGCCTCCGAGAGCGTCCGTGCGATCTCAGCTGTCGCCCGCTCCACGAAGCTCAAGTCGGTGCTGCCGCTCGCCGTCGAGGGCGTGCCGACACAGATCAACGTCACCTTGGCGCCCTGCAGGGCCTCTGGCGCGCGCATGGTGGCGTGGAGGTGTCCACTGGCGGCGCCGTCTCGCACGAGCTCGCCGAGACCCGGCTCGAGGACGGGAGACCGACCACCGCTGATCATGGCGACCTTCTGCTCGTCGACGTCGACGCCCCAGACGTCGTGGCCCCGCGAGGCGAGGCACGCTGCGGACACCGTCCCGACGTAGCCGAGACCGAACACGGCAATTTTCATTGAAAAACGCTCCTGAGTCGCCGACCTGGCACTGACAATGCCCCGCGCCACGGTATGATCCAAGCTTAGGCCCGCTCGCGCGCTCCCAAGAACACGGCATCCGACGCGCCACGGCGAGTCGGTCGGCGGCCCGGCCGATCGGTCGGGATGTCGAGCTCAGGCGGTGCTGTGCAGATCCTGGCGGTAGACGGTCTGCCAGACGGCGAAGGGCACGACGCCGGCCTGGCTTTTGGCCATGAATCGCCAGGGGCCGAAGTACTCGTTGTAGCTGAACACGTTGTGCTGCTCGTAGGTGATGGCCTGCTCGACGTCCGCGCGGAAGTAGGGCGTCCAGGAGGGGTACGTACCCCACTCGCTGAAGAGGGAGTTCTCACCGCAGGACGTGCGAGAGCCCGTGCAACCCGGGACGTCGGAGGCGGTGAAGCTGAAGACGTTGCGCAGGACCGAGACGTTCTGCGTCTTCCAGCGACAGAGGTCGTAGTAGTCGGGATGACCCCTCGGGGTGGCGCCCTGCAGGTTCGCCTGCGTGCAGGTCTTCGGGTTGGCCACCTTCTTGTCGACGAGCGTGCACGTCGTGGGGGCGTCCTCACCCGGCGAGCCGCAGAAGCGGTTGGCGTTCTCCCACAGCACGACGCCGGCCCAGTTGTTGCTGAAGAGGTTGCCGGCGATCTGGAACTGGCCCGAGTAGGGGCCCGGCACGCGGCGGTCGCCACCGGACTCCGAGACGTAGATGGCGCCGGTGGCGAAGCCCGGGTTCGTGGGACCCTCGCCCCAGCCGTTGTCGACGAACGTGTTGTCGTCGATCTGGGCGTTGTACGAGATCTCGTACAAGACGCCCTCGTTCCAGTTGCTCGAGATGTCGTTGTTGCTGATGTCGAAACCCGTGTTGTTGGTGTCGACCCACAGCCCGACGTTGTAGTTGTCGTAGACGTAGTTGCCGGTGACGGTCGCGCCGTCGACCTCCCAGAACTTGCCGCCGCCGGAGCAGCCGCAACTCGCGAAGCCCACATTGCCGCATCCGGCCGGCCGCGCCACCGGCAGATTGGGTGTCTTCTCCCAGTTGCAGGTGTCGTTGTACGAGATCTCGTTGTCGATGAGTGAGACGTCGTTCGGCCCGCCCGTGTCGGTGTGCCGATCGATGAGATAGGCGTTGAAGCCGTACTGCCCGTTCCTCGTGAGGCAGCTGTTCTTCACGGTGTCCTTCGGCCCGAGCATGATGGCGGCACCGGGCACGTTGTAGGCGATCGTGTCGTTGGAGAGCGTCCAGCCGCTGGCCGAGTCCGAGTTGACGGCTCCCTGGCCACCGGGCGGGATGAAGTGCTCGATCGTGAGGTACTCGATGCGCACGCCCACGGCGCTCTGGGTGAAGGCGAAGCCGTTCTTGCCCTGCCCGCTGATGACGGCGCCGGGCGCCCCGATGTAGGTGCCGCGGTTGCCGGGGATGATCTGGTCGTACAGGCCGGTGCCGAAGGTGTGGACGCCGGGGGCGAACCAATAGGTGGTGTTCGGCCGGTCGAGGCGGTAGGGATTGTCGTATCCGGCCGCCACCCGTACGGCGTGCTTCGGTGGCTTGGAGGGGCCGTTCAGCACGCTGCTGTTCCCGCACACACGCGCTCCCGTCGTGGCGGCACCGTCGTGGGCGAGCGGCGTGCCGAGCCACGGCTTGGAGCCTCCGGAAGGGCCGCCGCCCACGGCCGAGTGGGAGGTGATGGCGGGGATGACCTCGAGGCCGACCACGGCGATGGCGCAGGCCAGGAAGACAGCTCCGGCCACGATGGCGAGCCGCATCAGCATCGACGCGTGCCGGGCATGAGCGCGTGCTTTCGGCAGGGGCGACAGGACCATTTCGTGACCCTAGCAGCGCCGTCCGAGGCCGGGCAGGACCGGTGGTATATTCGCTGCGCACGCTCCTGATCCCCTTTGGGTGCGGGCACTTTGGCGGCAGGCGACACGGGGCGGGTCGCTGTGCCGGACGGCGGAGTACACGGCGGACGAGGGAGAATATGAAACGGCGGGGGTCAACGCTGGCGGACGGCGAAGCCACCGAGCTGGGCGGATCCATGACTTCGGTCATGACGGTCGAGCCCTTCCCGGACGACTGGCCGTCTCTCTTGGAGCCGGAAACACCGGTCGCGCCGGAGGTACCTGCCCTCGGTGACAGTCGCGTGACAAGTCGCGCCGCCCGTGTCGGGCCCCGCGTCGCCCTCTTCCTCACGGACTTCCTCATCGTGAGCCTCTGCGAAGCGGCGGCGCTCGCCGTCGTTCACGAGAACCCGGCGGGTGCGACCGGACAGGTCCTGGGCACCGATCTCCTCCTCGGGGCGGTGCTGCCCATGGCGACGGCGCTCGCCTTCCTCGCCAACGGGCTCTACAAGCGGTGGCCCCATCACCTCATGGTGAACACGTTCAGCGAGCTGCGCGACATCATCTACGCCCTCGCCGTCGCCGGTTGCTTCGTCCTCGGCATCGACCACCTGCTCGGCGACCTCAACGTGCCAGCTTCCTTTGCGCCCCTCACGACCGTGACGGCCCTGTTCTTCAGCGCCGTCACCCTGCCGATCGGGCGGGCCGTCGTCCGCGCCGCCATCCGCATGGCCGCCGTGCAGCACTGCCGCGTCCTCATCGTCGGGAGCGGGATGATGGCAGGGCATCTGCAGCACTACCTCTCGTGGGACCACCGGATCACCGTCGTCGGGTGCGTGGACGACGACCCCGCCCCGGGGACGCACGTGCTGGGGACCATCGAGGACCTGCCCCGCATCTGCGCCGAGCACTCGGTGGACCAGGTCATCGTCAGCTTCTCCCGGACGCACCCGGCCGACGCCATCCACCGCCTGCAGGCCCTCAACCCGAGCATCGTCGTCTCCATCGTTCCCCGCTACTTCGAGTTGCTGACCTGGCGGTCCTCCGTGAAGGAGATCGCCGGGCTCACGATCATCGACGTGGCGCCCTGCAGCCTCAGCATCGGGGCCCAGGCCGCCAAGCGGGCCTTCGACCTGGCGGCGACGGCACTCCTGGTCCTCCTCCTGAGCCCGCTCCTCCTCGCCAGCGCCCTCGCCGTCAAGCTCTCGTCGAGCGGTCCGGTCTTCTTCCGGCAGGAGCGCGTGGGTCGCAACGGCAAGACCTTCGTGATGATGAAGTTCCGCACGATGTACACCGACGCCGAGCGTCGTCGCCACGATCCGGACCTCGTCGGAGCGAACGAGGTGGACGGCCCTCTCTTCAAGATGAGGGACGACCCCCGGGTCACGAGCGCCGGCAAGTGGCTGCGCCGGACCAGCCTCGACGAGCTCCCCCAGCTCTTCAACGTGCTCCTCGGCGACATGTCGCTCGTCGGCCCGAGACCGTTCATCCCGGCCGAGGCGGCTCAGCTCTCCGGCTCGGCGGCAAAGCGATTCGACGTCCGCCCCGGCATGACGGGCCTCTGGCAGATCTCGGGCCGCAGCCACCTCAGCTTCGACGAGCTGAAGCGACTCGACTACCAGTACGTCGCCTCCTGGTCATTGCTCTGGGACCTCAAGATCCTCTGGCACACCCCGGCCCGCGTGCTGCGGGGACACGGCGCCTTCTGAGCCGGTCGCCGGGACGTCCCTCAGGGCAGTCCAGGTGACGCGACTCGGCGGATCGGGGGCCTCAACTACGGTGGTCCGCCCATGAAGGTGCTCGTCGTCCACAACCGCTACCGCTCCGAGCAGCCGAGTGGCGAGAACCGCGTCGTCGACCAGGAATCGGCAGCCCTCAGCGCGGCGGGGCACGACGTGCGGCATTTCGAGCGCCTGAGCGACGACATCGCCACCTGGTCCCGACCCCGGCAGGCGACCGTCCCCGGGCGGGTTCTCTGGAGCGAGGAGGCGAGGCGCTCGCTGGCCGGTGAGCTCCGCCGCCATCGGCCTGACGTCGTGCACGTCCACAACACCTTCCCACTCCTCAGCCCGGCCATCTTCTACACCTGCCGCCGGGAGGGCGTCCCGGCCGTGGTGACGTTCCACAACTATCGGCAGATCTGCCCGAGCGGGACGCTGTTCCGGGACGGGGCGCCGTGCAACGATTGCGTGAACCGGCTGCCCCTCCCGGCCCTCCGTCACGGTTGCTACCGGGACTCCCCCGCCGCCACGGCTCCCCTCGCCCTGGAGAGCGTCCTTCACCGCAGGACGTGGCGGCGCCTGCCCTCCGCCTACATCTTCATCTCGGCGGCGGAGCAGTCGCTCTTCGCGCCGCTCCGGCTGCCAGGAGACCGGACCTTCGTGAAGCACAACCTCGTCCCCCTCCTGCCGCCCCCGCAGGAGGTGACCCGTGACGACAAGGTCGTCTACGTCGGCCGCCTGAGCGACACGAAAGGCATCCCGACCCTCATGCGGGGCTGGGACTGTTTCGCGGCCGCCAACGACGGTGCCGCCCTGCGCCTCGTCATCGCCGGGGCCGGGCCTCTCGGCGACGCCGTCCTCGAGTGGTCGCGGCGACACCCCTCGGTGGAGTACGCCGGCCTTCTCGACCGTGAAGCGTGCCGGGAGTTGGTGGCAGGGGCGCGTGCCGTCGTCGTTCCGTCCGAGTGGGAGGAGACCTTCGGCCTCGTCGTCGTCGAGGCGATGGCCGTGGGCGTCCCGGCGATCGTCTCCCGCCGGGGGGCGCTGCCCGAGCTCGTGAGCGACGGGGTGGACGGGATGGTGTTCGACGCCGGCGACGCCGGGGCACTGGCCGAGGCCTTCGCCGCCGTCGAGGCCTCGCCCGGGCGGTTCGAGTCGATGGGACGGGCGGCTCGGGACTCCTACGAACGCCACCATGATCCCGGTCGGAACCTCGAGCAGCTGCTCGACATCTACCGCTTCGCCATCGAGAACCCCGTCTCGCCCTGACGCCGGCTCAACCTCCCGGCGGGTGGGTGTCCGACAGCGTGCTCACGAGCCACTTTCCCTTGCCGCGCGCCGTCTTCTCGATCTCCTCGACCTGGCGGAGGGAGAACTCGAAGTCGTCGCCGAGCTTCGTGCGGAGGACGGCCTCGATGCGGCCGAGCCGCTCGGGCTTGAAGGCCGGCCCCGCCACGTAGCGGAGCTCGGCCCTGCCCGCCTCGCCCTGGAAGAACTGGAGGGCATAGAGGTCGTCGAAACTGTCGTCGTGCATGTTGAAGGCCGTGAGCGAGATCCTGCGGCCGGTCGCCGTGAGGAGGAACTCCTGCTCCCGTCCCTCCACCGCCTCCGCCGCCGGCCACGGGAACTCGGCGCCGCCCGCCGCCGGGTCGTGTACACGCACGTAGTCGCCGGTGCGGTAGCGGATGAGCGGGAGCACGAGGTTGTGGAAGCTCGTACCGATGACCTCCGAGAGGCCTTCGGCGTCAGGAGGGCCGAACTCGACGTAGCCGTAGGTCGGCCAGAAGTACAACAGGTCGGAGACACGGCCGGCGCCGGCCAGCACGACGCGCTCGCTGTGCCCGTACCAGGCGTAGACCCGGCAGCCGAAGACCTCTTCGAGGAGGCGCTTCTGGGGGCCGGTGAGGCGCTCGGATCCGGCGAGCACGCAGCGCAGCGGCACCGGCCATTCGCGTCCGGCGCGGGCGAGCAGCTCGGCGATCTGCAAGGCGGCGCTCGGGTAGGCATGGAGGACATCGGGCTTGAAGCGGGCGACCTCCTCGAGGTACTCGGGCAGGCGACGCTCGGTCAGGTGGTAGGACGAGAGCATCAACCAGTCCCGAGTGGCGTCGTAGGAGGAGATGGCGCCCTCCGCCCGCCTCGAGGTCACCGAGCCGCGGATCACGACGAGGCGGGCGCCTTCGAAGTAGCCCGCCCGCTTCCACTGCGCCTCCAGGAACGCCTGCTCTTTCGGACGGCTCACCCCGCGCTCCAGGTAGAAGCCGACGGGCATCCCGGTCGAGCCCCCCGTGGTGATGTACAAGCGGGAGCGGGGCGACTGCGACGTCGTCATCTCCTCGAGATGCTCCGTCAGGTCCGCCTTCGTGAGGTAGGGGCACCCGGCCAGATCCGAGAGGTCGCCGAGCCTCCAGGGGTCGAAACCCGCTTCGCGGAACCGCCTCGCGTAGAAGGGCGACTGCGCCGCCGCCCGGCGCAGGACGATGCGAAGCTGCTGTAGCTGGTAATCGGCGATGCGCGCCTCCGACCACGTCTCGACGTCCTCGGCGAGCGAGCGGAACTCGTCGAAGCGGGCCCCGAGCCGCAGGCGCGACGGCATCCGGCGGTAGGCGGCGCCGATGCCGACCTTGAGGCCCTGGGGCAGGCGCTCGTAGGCGGAGAGGAACGGATAGAGGGCGTCTTCGACGCTCATGGCGTCACTGGCGGCCGCCGGCCGTCGAGGCGGCGTGCGCGCTCAAGCCGGCATCGGCTCCCGGGCGGACTCGATGGCGCCCTCCCAGCCGAAGTGGGGACGGAAGTCGAAGGTCTCCTCGATCTCGTCGAGCCTGCCCGCCCAGGCCGTGTTGTCCGAGACGACCTGCACGTCGCCGGCCTCGAAGGGCGTGAAGTCGAGCCCCTGCAAGGCGAAGGCGTGACGCAGCATCGGGATCGCCTGCCAGGAGAAGCCCATCATCGTCGCCGCCACGACGTCGACGGCTGCCGGGTGGGCGCCGGCGATGATGATGCCGGAGGCCTTCGGGTCGGCCGCCATGGGTCCGTTGCCGTCGCCGCCGACGACTCCGTCGATGACGGTGAGGTACCGCCGAGGCTCCTGCCGCCGCTTCCCGGCACCGTCGAAGAACCACAAGCACTTGTTGAGATCGAGCACCATCCGCCAGCACGTCTCGTTCCCGTACCAGTTGCCCGAGCGCACGACTGATTGCGTGTCGCCGAAGACCATGCGGCCGGCCTTCTTCACGGGGACGAAGAGACGGGACAGGCGTGGGCGGTTGCGGAGGTGGCTCTTGATGGTGCCCATCCAGGCGGACTCCAGCCGAGCCTTGCGGGTGGCGAGCGGGAACTGGTCCCCACCCCGGTCGGGCGTGCCGTCGGTGTAGTGGGGCAGCCAGTTCTTGTTGGCGTTGATCCCGACGAGGTTCTTCAGGGCGCAGGTGATCCCCACCTTCTTGTGCGTCTTGAGCTTGGGGAGGTTGATGAAGACGTCGGCGTCCATGGGGGTCCCGCACAGCAGGTACTCGTGGCGCCCACCCGTGTGGTGGAAGTTCGTCTCGGCCGTGTCGTAGCTCGCCCCGTAGAGCTGGCCGCAACCGTGGAAGCCGACGAACTCGCTGTCCCCGTCGAGCTTCACCTCCGTCGGGCCGAGGGGGTCGCCCGGCAGCGGCGTCTTCGCCACCGTCACCCCATCGACGGCGTGCCACTCCTCCGGGCGCAGATCCAGGAGCTCGATGCGGACTCCGGGGAAGTCGGCCCGGCAGCGGTCGACCATCTCGTCCAGCCGGCAGTACTGGCGGATACGCGCGAAGGAGGAATCGGTCTGGGGGGCGTCGCAGATGACGACGGACCCTCCTCCCTGCAGGCGGGCCGCCGCCCATCGCACGACGGCTTCGATGACGGCGGGGTGGGTGACGATGTGCTCCCACTCCCCCGGCCCGGGCCGGCGCTCGTCGTGCTCCTTCACCCAATTCGGCTTCAGCACGACGCGGTCCCCCGGCCGCACGAAGTCGGCGGGGAGCGAGAGGGCCGCCAGAGCGGACCCCACGGCGTCGCCGACGGCGCCGGGCGTCTCGTAATCGGTCGGCGCCCGCATGACGCTCACGAGCGTCGGGTCAGGCACCCCTCGCCCGGGCGCGACCTCACCGCTGCCCGCCGGCTTCTCCCGCATAGGAGTTACTGTACCGGACGGTCGCCGCCGCCCAGAATGCCTCCTGGCATGCGGGTAGCAAGCGCCCATTGCCCACGTCTGCCCATGGGCGTCGCCCCTGCCAGCGCAAGGTACCGTTAGGCCGATGGCGGTGGCACGCGGGTCCGGGGACCTGCCTTCGCGGGACGGGGAGGCAGGCGGTTATTTCGCGCCCGTCGACCGGGTCGCCAACACCGCCTTCCCCCTCCCGCACCGACCTCGATGCGCCGCCCGCCGTCATCGCGATCGGGATCGCTCGTGAGCAGGGAGCCCGCCTCCCTGACGCGCGTGCGCGGTCAGCTTCGCGACGGCGTCAGACGCCGCATGGACGGAAGGCAGGAGCGCGACCGCCTGCCGCCGCGCCGCACGACGCACCGGGTGGCGTTGACCACGATCGACCAGGGTTTCTCCTCGGCGTCGAACTTCCTCGTGGGTGTGGCCGCCGCCCGCCTCGGTGGAGCCTCCGGCCTCGGAGCCTTCTCCTTCGCCTACGTGCTCTGGCTGCTGCTGGCCGCCATCCACCGCGCCCTCGTCACCGACCCCATGGCCATCGAGAACGACGCCTGGCAGGACGACGCCCCCGAGCGGCTGCGGACGGGCCTCGCCGCCGAGGTCACCCTCGGCCTCATGGCAGCAGCCGTCTTCGTCGTGCTCGGCGGCTGCCTCCTCCTGGCCGGTCAGCACGCCTTCGGGACGGCGACGCTTGCCTTCGTCCCGTGGCTCGTGCCCCTCGTCATCCAGGACTACTGGCGCTGGGTGGGCTTCATGCAGCGCCGGCCGGGCAAGGCGCTCGCCAACGACACCGTCTTCAACGTCGCCTTCGGCATCGTCATCGTCGTCCTCATCGCCGGACACTTGCACTCCGTCATCGCCCTCACGGCCTCCTGGGGCATCGGAGGGCTGGCGGGCGCCATCTTCGGGCTCTGGCAATTCTCCGTCCGCCCCATGCGGCGGGGCGGCCTCGCCATGCTCCGCTCCCGTCTGCACATCAGCAAGTGGCTCGGCGGGAACGCCACGACGGCCTGGGGAGCCGCCCAGGCGACCGCCCTCATCACCGGGTTCATCCTCGGACCGACCGGGCTCGGTCACCTGCGGGCGGCCGTCACCCTCGTCTCCGGCCCCACACTCGTGCTCATCCAAGCCGGCGGCAGCGTGGGCCTGCCGGAAGCCTCGGCGGCACTGCGTACAAAGGGCTGGGCAGGCCTGCAACGCGTGCAGCGCGTCGTCAACCTCGCCGGCGTGATCAGCATCGGCGTCGTCGGCATCGTCGTCCTGCTCTTCGGGTCGAAGCTGCTCGGGCTCATCTACGGCAAGGCGGGCGGTTTCCCGAAGTACTGGCTGTCCTCCGACCTGTACGCCCTCGGCGTCCTGCTCAACTCGGTGACGCTCGGCGCCATCCTCGTGCTCAAGACGACCAAGCACACACGGGTGCTGTTCATCGTGAGCATCGTCAGCCTCGTGATCTCCATCGTCGCCTCCGCCGTGCTGGCGCTCGTCTACGGCGTGCCCGGGGCGGCGGCGGCTGGCATCCCGAGCTCCGCCATCTCGCTCGTCGGTCTCCTGTACTTCAAGCGCCGCGCCCGCCAGGACGTCGCGCGCCTAGAAGCCGCCGGGGGCGATGGTACAATCCCGGTGCGTCTAGGGGGTCAGCCGGTCACTCCGGAGCTCGACTGACGGGACGAGCTCCGATGTGAGGGAGTGGAGGCACTGCCCTTCGGCGGTCGCCCTCGACGTGGCGAATCGAACGGTCGGGACCCGCGGCAACTGCCGTCGGCGCTCGGCATGCAGGAGTACGAGAGGACATGATGGCCGGCGGCGGGAATTCCTTCGCGGTGACAGCCGACACCACCACTGACGAACCGACGCTCACGCTGCGCAGCGTGCTCCGAGACATGCGGCGCTCGCTCCGTGTCGTCCTCGCGCTCGGCGCTCATCGGCCTCGTGGGTGGCCTCGCCTATTGCCTCGTCGAGCCGGCGTTACCGAGCGCTTCCTCCTACGTCCTCCTCCCGGCCTCGGGCACGAACGCCGATGGGCAGCCCATCCAGGACCCACTCACGTACGCCCAGATCATCCTCAGCCCGGGCGTCCTCGCCCCCGCCGCCAAGGCCGCCGGGGTGGAGCTGCCCTTCCAGTCGCTGCAGCACCGCGTCACCGTCACCGCCGTGACCAACGATGACCTGCAGATCACTGTGCGAGCTGCGACGGGCCGGCAGGCCATCAACTTCGCCAACGACACCGCCTCCGAGTTCCTCGCCTACGCCAACAACGCCGCCGTCGTCGCCGGTGAGCAGGCGCAGCAACTCGGAGCCCAGCAAGTGAGCATCGGCAAGACCATCGACCTCCTCAACTCGGAGATCGCGGCCGCTCATACCCTTCTTGCCCATGAGACTGGCAACCCGACGGCGGCGGCGGACACGACGAGCAGCCTTGATTTGCTCAACATCGACTTGGGGCAGGAGAAGACCCAGAGCCAGCTCATCGGCACCCTCATCATCACGGCGAAGGACTCCGCCTCCGGCTTCGCGACGGGCGCCATCGAGCTCGAGCAAGCACAGTGGGCCACCCAGCCCTCGATCGTGCGCTGGGTCGAGCTGTCCGCTCTCGGCCTCCTCATCGGCCTCTTCGTCGGGATCATCGCGGCCCTCGTCCGCGCCCGCGTCGACAGCCGGTTGACGCGTCGCGACGACATCGCCGCTGCCGCCGGCGTCCCGGTCCTCACCTCCGTCTCCCTGCCGAGGCGGTGGCGCTCGCCCGATTTCGGGTACCTGCTCGACGACTGGTCGCCCTCGGTGGCGGAGAGCGCCCGACTTGCGAGGCTGCTGCAGAGCCTGCCGTCGCTTCACACCGCCGGCGATGCGGCGGACAGCAGGGGGATCGCTGCCGTCAACGGGACGAACGGTCACGGTCGGGACAGCACGCTCACGATCGTCGAGAAGGGCCTCGAGATCACCTTCGCGCTCTACGCAGGCGACGTCTTCGCGGAGGCGGTCGTCGTTCGCCTCGCTGCCTACACCGCCTCCCTCGGGCTCCCCGTGACCGTCGTCGTGCCCGACGAAGTGCCCCTCGGCCACTTGTCGTCGGCCGTGGAGCGCCGTCATGCAGGGCTCGAGACGGGGCGCCGCGACCTCGACCTCGTGTACGCCAGCCAAGCCGGCAAGTGGGACGGCCGCAGCTTGCGAGTCCACATCCTCGTGCTCGACAAGAGCGACCCGGGGTTCTCGGAACGGGCTTTCCAGGGGCCCGGTGTCCTCGGTACGGCCGTCCTCGTCCTGAGTGCCGGCTTCGCGACTCGCGAGCAGGTGGCCGACGCCGCGGAGAGCGCCAGCTACGAGCACTTGCGGCTCGCCGGTGTCGTCGTCGCCAACCCCGAGCCGTCGGATCCCACCACCGGCCGTACGATCTTGACGGGCGCCCCACTTCACCAGCGGCTCTCGTCCACCACCCTCGCACCGAGCCGGCAAGCGTGAGCCGGCTCCCACAACTTCGGCGGACCTGCTCGTTCGTGCCAACGGCGAGCCCGAACGGGGCATGAGGCGGCCATGACCATGACGCAATCGGAGCAGATCGAGCAGGAATCACGGTCCCGGCGATTGCCGGGGCCCGTGCGGCGCCAGCCGAGCCCATCCCGCCAGCTGCTCGGCAGGTTCGTGACCCTCGGGTCGGTCGCTGCCATGCTGCGGCGTCGGCGCCGCATCTGGGTCTCCATCGCCGCCGCCGGCTTTCTGATCGGCCTGGCGGGCGCCGTCGCCGTGCCGGGGAAGTACGCCGCAACGGTGACGCTCTACCTCGAGCACAACCCCGCTGACAACCCGACCCTCGACATGGCCAACGACGTCGGCCTGCTGCAGTCCTACGCCGTATCCGGGGCGGCGGCGACCGCCCTGAAGCTGCCCGAGACGGCTCAGACGTTCCTCGGGCAGTACACGAGCGTCGCCGAGAGCGACGCCGTGCTCGAGATCACCGTGACCGCCCCCTCCTCGGCGGACGCCGTCGCCCGGGCGAACACTTTGGCGGCCGTCTTCCTCACGGTGCGGACGAATCTGTTCAACGCCCAGAACGCCTCCGTCGTGCAGGCGCTCACGGTCCAGGCAGGCCAGATCACGAAGGCGCTCGACGCCCTGCCGGGCGCCTCCGGCGGTTCCACCGCCGACCAGGCCGAGGCATCGAACGACATCAACCTGATCTCGAACCTGCAGGCCACCATCTCGACGGACAATTCGACGACGGCCACCATCGTGACGGAGAGCAAGGTGCTCACGGGGGCTGTCCCCCTTCACGCCTCGAAGGTCAAGAAGTACGGCACGGACGCTGCCACGGGCCTCATCGCCGGCCTCGCTCTCGGTTGCGGATTCTTCACGTTCGAGGCGGTGCTGTTCGAGAAGCTACGACGCCGCGACGACATCGCCAAGGCGCTCGGGGCGCCGGTGGCGGTCACGGTCCCGCTTCCGGCCCTGCCCCGCCTGTTCGCCCTCGGTCGCCTGAACGATCTGCTCGGCCACCCGCCCCGCGCCCTGCGCCGGCTCGGCCGCTACGTGCGTGATTCGCTGCCGGCATCGGTGCCCAGCCGACTCGCCCTGGTCGCCGTCGATCGAGTGGACATCTCGGCGCTCGCCCTGGCCGAAGCCGCTCGCCTGCTCAGCGAAGAGGGTCGAAACGTGCTCGTGGCCGACCTCTCCCGCGGCGGGACGCTTGCCCAGATTCTCGGCCTCCAAGAGCCGGGTACGAGCGTGCGCCTCGGCGAGGGTGCCGACTCCGCCCTCGTCGTCTGGCCGGACGACGAGGCGGAGGCCTTCGAGGCGACCATGGCATCCCTCGACGGCGCCGACTCGCCCGACGTGTACCTCTGCCTCGTCACGCTCGATCCCGCCCAGGGTGCGGGTCACGTGGCCACCTGGGCGAGCGACGCGCTCGCCATCATCACCGCCGGCCGGACCAAGGAGTCGACGGCACTGGCCGATGGCGAGATGCTGCAGTCCGCCGGGATCGCCCTGCGGTCCGTCGCCGTCGTCGGCGTGGAGCCGGACGACGAGAGCCTGGGGCACCTCGAGCAGCCCGAGGCGACGCCCGCTCACGCCGCCACCTAAGGGACGCCCGGCGTGAGCGTCGCCTCCCTCCCCCTTGCCGTCAACGTCCTCGACGAGGACGAGGAACGACTCGTCGGGCGCCGCGTCACCACCATCTGGGGGCTGCTCGTCTTCAACGTGCTCGCCTACTCGACGCAGCCGACGGTCTTCCCCATCTCCCACCGCATCGGTTCCATCCTCACGCAGGGCGCCCTCGCCCTGGCCTTCGTGCTCGCACTCACCGTCAACCGGCGCCTCGTCGTACGGCCGAACCTCCTTCTCACCCTCGCCAGCATCCTCGCCTGCAGCTCGCTCGCCGTCAGCATCCGCGGCGAGGTGAGCCGCATCGGCTCGGACTACCGCGCCGGGCGCCTCATCGTCTTCGTGATCGTGCTCTGGCTCCTCACGCCCTGGTGGGGTCGCAAGGATTTCCTCATCCCGCGTTTCTACGTGCGCTGCCTCGTCGTCATCCTCGCCTCGACGGTCATCGGATTCGCCCTCTCGCCGCACACCGCCCTGGCGTTCGGGCGCTACTCGGGAGCCCTCTGGCCCATCCCTCCGACCCAGGTCGCCCACTACGCCGCCGAGGTCGCGGGGCTCTCCGGCGTCATGTGGCTGGCGGGCATCATGAAGCCGCGCAACGCCGCCATCCTCTTCGCCGGAGCGCTCGGCATCCTCGTCCTCACCCACACCCGGACCGCCCTCATCGCCCTGCTCGTCGCCCTCTGCGTGGCCGCGCTGAGCCTCTTCGCCTGGAAGCGGCGGGTCCGGCGGGTCCTCATCGGCGCGCTGATCGTCCTCCTCGTCGTGGGCCTCACCCTGCTGCCCGTCTTCGCAACGTGGTTCACCCGGGGCGAGAACAGCCAGGAGCTGAGCGACCTATCCGGCCGGACGCTCGTCTGGTCGGCCCTCGTGACCGCTCCCAGGACTGAGGCGCAGATCATCTTCGGGTTCGGGATGTCCAACAACGGCTTCAACGGGCTCCCGATCGACAACAGCTGGCTCGCCGTCTACCAGGATCAGGGTCTCTTCGGCGACGTCATCTGCGGCTTGATGCTGCTCTCCTTGATGATCCTCGCCGGGCTGCGGCCACGAAGCCCGGCGCGGGCCATGGCGATTTTCATCCTCGTGTACTGCACGATCGCCTCCTTCACCGAGACCGGCCTCGGAGAGCCCTCCACGTACATGCTCGACCTGGCGGTAGCGGCCTCGCTCCTCTCACCCGATCTGAGCGCCCTCCTGCGGCGCCCGAGACCGGACTCCGAGCTCACCCTCGAGGGCGACGTCCTTCCCGCCCTCGGCACCCCAGATCCGTAGGCGGTCACCGCACGACGCAACGACCGCCCGACGCGGCAACGCCCGCCGGGGGCCCGGGGATGATCCCGGGCACCGGTGGCGGGCGCTGCGACTGACGAAGAGGTCAGTGCCAGGCAGAGGGGAAGCTCAGGAGGACTGCGTGCTCCCGCTGTCCTCGCCGTAGGTCGACTGCCAGGTCCCCAAGTTGACGACCGTGGCCTGGTCGTGGGCCATGAACATCCACGGGCCGTTGTAGGTGTTGTCGGCGAAGACGTTGCCCTGGTGGTACATGATGGCGTTCTCGACTTCCGCCCCCTGGTAGGGCGACCACGTGGGTGACGTCCCGTACTGGGAGAAGACGGCGTTCTCGCCGCAAGAGTTCGTCGATCCCTTGCAGTTGGCGACGGACGACTCGGTCAGGTTGAAGGTGTTGTCCTCCACCGAGATGTTCTGCGTCTTCCAGCGGCACAGGTCGAAGTAGTCGGGGTTGCCGCTCGAAGCCGAACCCGTCAGGTTCGCCTGCGTGCAGGTCGAGAGGTTGGCGACCGTCGGGGCGACGAGCGTGCAGTTGGCCGAGGAGGTGTTGTCCGGCGAACCGCAGAACCGGTCGGCGGACTCCCAGAGGACGACACCGGACCAGTTGTTCGTGAAGACGTTGCCGTCGATCTGGAACACCCCGGAGTTCGGGCCCGGTACCCGGCTGTCGCCACCGGACTCGGAGACGTAGATGGCACCGGTCGGGAAGCCCGGGTTGGTCGGGCCTTCGCCGAGGCCGTTGCCGATGAACGTGTTGTCGTTCATCACGGCGTTGTAGCTGACCTCGTACATGAGGCCGATGTTCCAGTTGTTGGCGATGTAGTTGCCCTCGAAGGTGAACCCAGTGTTGTTGGTGTCCGCCCACAGTCCGACGTTGGAGTTGTCGTGGACGTAGTTGTCCTCGACCGTGGCCCCGTCGACCTCCCAGAACTTGCCGCCGCCGGAGCACCCGCAGCCGGGGTTCTCGGTCTCCCAGTTGTAGGTGTCGTTGCCGGTGATCTCGTTACCGATCATCGTGATGTTGCTGGGGCCTCCGGTGAGGGAGCTCGTGTGGTTCGTGGTGTAGGCGTCGAAGCCGTACTCGCCATTGTCGGAGAGGCAGTTGTCGTCGACGACGTTGTTCGTCCCGATCATCAGGCCGGCTCCCGGGCTGTTGTCGGTGATGGTGTCGTTCTGCACGATCCAGCCGGACTCGGCGTTCACGTTGACGGCGCCGTTGCCACCCGGAGGTGTGAAGCCCTCGATCGTGAGGTACTCGACCGTGACACCCGTCGCCGGGTTCCCGCTCGTTGCGGCCGTGATGGCGTAGTCGTTCTCGCCCTGCCCGGACAGGATGGCGCCCGGGGCTCCGACGAACTTGTCGTTTGCTCCCGCCTGGATCTGGGAGTAGAGGCCGCTGCCGAGAGTGTGCATGCCCGGGGCGAACCAGTAGGTGACGTTGGGGGGAAGCTGCGAGCCGACGAGCGAGGAGTCGACACCGGCCGGCTCGCTGACAGCACCGGTCGGCGGACCCGAGGGCCCGTTGAGGATGCCGGCGTTGCCGCAGACCTCCGCCGGAGGTGTCGTCGGGGCGCCGCCACCGCTCGGGGGAGTCGTCGTCGTGGTGGTGGTCGTGGTGGGCGGATCGGTCGTCGTCGTCGTGGTCGGCGGCAGCGTCGTGGTCGTGGTCGTGGTCGTCGTGGTGGTGGTCGTGGTGGGCGGATCGGTCGTCGTCGTCGTGGTCGGCGGCAGCGTCGTGGTCGTCGTCGTGGTGGTGGGCGGATCGGTCGTCGTCGTCGTGGTCGGCGGCAGCGTCGTGGTCGTCGTCTTGGCCGGCAGGGTGGTCGTGGTCGATGAGCTCGGCCTGACTGGGCGGCGGTGCCATGCGGCCGTCAGTTCCACGGTGGCCGACACGTCAGCGCTGCCCGGATCCCACTGGGGCCACGTCCACGACGGCGTGAGCCCTCCTGCGCGCGACGCCCGCGTGACGATCACCACTGCGGAGTGCGGCGGGTTCTTGGCGGTGCCGGAGAAGTGGGTGTGGTCGGCGTAGGAGCCCGGGATGAGAGCGCCCGGCACCGACTGCAGGTCGATGCCCTCGCTGAAGAGAATGGAGACGTGGCCGTTTACGCCGTGCACACGCGGTGCCACGGACCCCCGCAGGGCTCCCCAGGCGCTCACGGGATACGACCTCGTCGTCACGCCCGAGAAGACCATCGTGATCATCGAGACCTGGCTGGGTGGCTCCACGTTCAGCACCGGGCCGGTGGGGTGCGAGCGGATCTCTGCCGAGCACGCCACAAAGCGCGTCCGGAACCCGTTCACGACGTTGAAGAGCGGCCGCCAACCCTCCCGGCAGGTGACCGCAGAGGAGCGATTCGTCTCGAGGTAGGTGATGGCGATGTCACCGACCTTGGTGCCGGCGGGGAGCCCCGTCTTGGCCCAGACGGTGTCACGCGAGACCAGCGTCACCGGCCGGCCGACCTCTCGAATGGACGAGTAGACGATGACGCTGCCGGAGGCCCCCTGCAGCGGACCGAAGACGAGGAGCGCGGCTGCCACCGCTGCTGAGGTGAGCACTGCGATGACCGATGCGCGAGCGCGACAAGCTAAGCGTCTCATTTGGGCGTCTCCCGACACTCCGCCGAACTGGGGCTTCACCCCCCGACTGACTGTGGGGAGTGCTTTAGTTGCAGTTTGGGTGCAGAAGACTTATCGACAAGCCCTTCTCGCCGCTTAAGCGCCTCGGGGGAGGAATTTTGAGAAGGGACTTTCGGTCGGGACCTTCGGCTGGCGCGGGGCAGAAGTGCTGGTGGGGCCGCCGGCCGCAGCGAGCCGGCATGGCCTCAGGGGATGGCCTCAGGGGATGAAGGTCTCCCGCACGTAATCGAGGATCAACATGGACACCTCGTCACGGTCGCGCGGGCGCCGCAGGGCGTGGTCGAGCGCCGGTATGACCTCGGCGCGGAGGCTTCCCTTCTGGCGGGAGGCCGCCCGGAAGCGGTCGATGGCGTGCCGGAAGGGCCGCATCTCCTCAGGTCCACAGATGACGAGCACGTTGGAGCCGGAGGTCACGAGGTCGGTCAGGTGGTCGCCCGGACCGCTGCGGGCGTGCCCGGGGCGAGTGCCCGTGCTCCACGCCATGATGCGGAAGGGCCGCCCGATGTGGTCGAGGGAAAGTCGTGCGGCTCGCCGCGCCCGCGCCATCGTGAGGGGGAAGCGGCCGGTCGCCCAGCGGATGAGCGGGACGCGCTGCTCCACCTTGTGGAAGCGGAACCGGCTGGCCCCGCGGGCGAGGGCGGCTTCCGGCAAGTAGAACTTGCGGCGACGGTCGGGCGGCCCACCGGCGGCCATCTCCGGCGCCGGGAACGACACCGCCGGGTTGAGAGCGCAGACGCCCCGGGGCGAGATGATGGAGGCGGCCTCGAGAGCGTGGTAGCCGCTCGAGCAGAGGCCGAAGAGCACGACGTTGGAGGGATCCTCGGGAGACAGCGACCGAGCGGCGTCCACGAGGTCGCCGATCGCCGAGAAGTTGTAGACGTCCGGCGGTCCGGCATCGTGCTCGGGGCTGTCCCCGAAGCCACTCAGGTCGATCCTCACACACCGCAATCCCGAGGGTGCCAGGCGCCGGGCGAGATCCACCCACAGGCGTCCGGGGCCGATGCGGTGCTCGTTCGCCACGTTGACGAACAGGCAGGTCGGCCCGTCCGCCCCGTCCTTCGGCTCCGTGGCGATCCCGAAGATGCCGTTGTCCCCGAGACGGACCGCCCGCTCGACGACGAAGGCCGGCGTTGGCCGATGGCCGTCTGCCGCGGACTCCTCTCCGGGGTCCTCCAGGCCGACGACTACCTCGGAGGCGTCCGGGAGGGCGACGACGTGGCGCTCGCTCGGGAGGGTGCCGTCGAGCCAGCCGGCGATGAGCTCGATGGTGGGCGCCGGCACCACCTGGAGAGGCGTCGGCATGTAGAGAAGATCGGCCTGGCCGAGGATGGTGCGCTGCTCGACGTTGGCGCCGACGAGCGGCCCGAGGAGCGGCCGGTCGGGCGGGAGGTCGCCCCTCGTCAAGAGGAGCGCCCGGTCGGCGAGGGCGGCCGCCGTCTCGTCGAGCTCGAGCGAGGAGACCTCTCGCAGGAGATCCGGGGGCAGGTGGAATCCCGGGATCTCGTCGGTCACCTCGGGACGACCCGCCACGGGGATGCGGAGGCTGAGCATGCGCTGCTCGCGTACGAAGGAGCGGCCGCTCGTGCACGGGTCCCACAGGACCACGGCGTCGAAGGGCTCGAGAGCACTCGCCAGTCCTGCCAGCAACCCCCCGATGCGCATGCCGACGAGGCTGACGCTCGTGGCGCCGAGGCCGTGCACGAAGTCCACGGCGTGGCGCAGATCGTCGAGAAGGCCGATCCCGTCTGTCGTGTCGGTGCGGTCGAAGGAGTCGCCCGTCGAGCGGTAGTCGAATCGCAACGTCAGGAGACCGAGAGCCGCCAGATGGTCCGCCAGCTTGGCGAAGGCCGGATAGGCGCTCATGTGCTCCCGCCCGAGGGAGGGGCAGAGGATGACAGCGCCGCGGACACCGGCCGCTTCGGCGTTGATGATCCCGAAGAGCGGCGACTGCTCCGGCCCGAACCAGACCGGATAGGTGTGCTCGAGCGGCGACGCCCCCGTCGACGCGCTGACGCTACTCATGGAGCGATCGTGCCCTCCCGACCGCGAGCGAATCCCTCACATCCGCCACCCCCCTACGGTAGCGCCGATCGTCCGAGGCCTCGGACGGGAGGAGTCTCGGCAGCACGGGACCCGCTCGGAGGCCGTAGATTCGGTCAGGCACGTGCAGCTTGCGGCAATCCGAAGGAGACAGTTGAACAGCCCGTCCCACGCCGGCAAGCCACGCCTGGTGGTGCCGTACGGCCGGATGACGCTGTCGCCGATGACCCTCGCACAGGCGGCTTCCGGGCTCTGCGAGCTGCTCTGGCTCGTCAACCTGAGCGAGCCGGAGGCCGCAGAGGCGGAACGCATCATGAAGCGGCTCGGCATCGTCGTGAACGTCGACGGTGTGGCGCCGGAGGATTGGGCGGCCGTCGTCGAGCCCTATCGGCCGACAGGTATCGTCAGTTTTTCTGACGCCAACATGCCGGAGCTGGCCGAGCTCTCGGACGCCCTCGGTCTGCACTTCCACTCCCCCGAGGTGGTGGCCCGCTTCCGCGACAAGTCCGAGCAGCGGGCAGCCTTCCGGGCCGCCGGCCTTCCCACGCCCCAGCTGCTCGTCATCCCTGCGGGAGTGACCGAGGCCGAGGTGAGGAGGATCGTCGCCGGGGCTTCCTACCCGGCCGTCCTGAAGCCGCGGTACGGCAACGACAGCCGGTTGGTGTCGCTCGTCGACGGCCCTGACACGCTGCTCGAGCTCCTCGGCCAGCTCACCGCGGAGCCCGAGCCGTGGGACATGGTCCTCGAGGACTACCTCGGCGACATCGCGCCCTGCCTCGGGGAGGGCTTCGCCAACTACCTCTCGGTCGAGAGCTTCACCGTCGGCGGCGCCATCTCCCATTTCGCCACGACGGGACGCTTCCCGCCGGCCGAGCCGTTCCGGGAGACGGGTTTCTTCATACCGTCCAGCGTCGAGGGCGCCGACGCCGAGACCGTCCAGGCGCTCGCCACGGCGGCCCTTTCCGCTCTCGGCGTGACGACCGGCTGCACCCACACCGAGATCAAGTTCACGCCCGCCGGCCCTCGCGTGATCGAGGTCAACGGCCGCTTGGGCGGCGGCATCCCGCTCATGTTCGAGCTCTCGACGGGTGCCTCGGCCATCCGGTTGGCGATGGAGATCGCCGTCGGGGTCACACCCTCTCCCCTGCCGGAGCCGTCCCGTGACGCCCTCGGCTTCCGGTTCATGTTCCAGGGGCCGACGTGGGCTCGCGAGGTGACGGCGGTCAAGGGGCTCGACAAGGTCGGCGCCATGCCGGAGGTTCGCCTCGTCGTGCTGCACCGTCCGCCCGGTACACCCATCGACTGGCGTATCGGCAACCACGACTACGTCTTCGCCGTCGCCGGCATCGCAGCCGGCTACGACGACGTGCGGCGTATACAGCGGGTGATCGACGAGACGGTGACGGTCAGCTACGCCGGCTGACACCGTCGCGAAGGCGCGGCAAGAGCCGCTCGCCGAAGTCGACGGCATCCGCCAAGGGGTCGAAACCCTTCAAGAGCAGCGTCGTCACACCGATGTCGTAGTAGCGCAGCATCGCCTCTGCCACCTGGTCGGGAGTCCCCACGAGGGCCGTCGAGTTGCCGGCAGCCCCCGTCAGGTGGGCGACCTTCATGAAGAGGCGTTCGTCGAGCACGTCCGACTCCGCCGAGAAGGCGATGAGCCGCTTGCGCCCTTCCGAGGTCGTGGCGTTCACGTTGCGGTCGATGGAGTACGTGGCGTTGCGGGCGCCGCCGAGCCCGGCATAGGAGCCCTTGATCTCGGCCATGCGCTCACGGGCGAGCTCGATCCGCTCCCTCGTCGTCTCGGCGATCCACTCGGCCCGCTCCCAGGCCTCGTCCTCTTTGTCGGCGATGATGGGCCTGAGCGAGACGCTGTAGCGAAGGCGCCGGCCGTAGGATGCCGCCACTTTGTCGATGGCGGCGATGCGTGCCGCAACAGCCTCGCGTGGTTCACCCCAGAAGGCATAGACGTCGGCCTGCGAGGCGCCCGCCTCGATGGCCGGCGGCGAGGCGCCTGCGAAGTAGAGCGGGATCCCGCCCGGTGTCACCGGCTTCACCGAGCTGAAGGCGGCGTCGTAGCGGAAGAACTCACCCGCATGGTCGAAGGGCGTCTCCTCGGTCCAGATGCGGCGCATGACCGACATGACCTCAGCCGTCCGGCGGTAGCGGTCGTCGTGTGGGAGGAAGTCGCCCTCGCGCCGCTGGTCCGCCTCGTCACCGCCGGTGATGAAGTGGATGGCCACCCGCCCGCCTCCGGTGAGGTGGTCGAGGGTGGCGGCCTGACGGGCCACGAGGACAGGAGGAACGAAACCCGGCCGGTGGGCGATCAACACCTTCAACGACCGCGTCGAGTGCAGGACGCTCGAGGCGACCGCCCAACCCTCGGGGGCGACGGCGCCGTACCCGACGAGGACGCGGTCGAAGCCGGCGTCGTCGTGCGCCTTCGAGATGGCGGTCAAATAGGCAGCATCGATGACGGGGCCGTCCATCCAGTCGACGACCGGCCCGTCGACGAGCGGTCCCTGGATCTCGGAGGCATCCCGCGTGCCCACCATCCCGATGATCTCGATCGTCACAGCGCTCCAATCGAACTACGACTCCGCCAACGGGAAACGCTAACACCTGCCACGACCCACCCGGAACGACGGCGGTGTCGAGGGTGGATCTGGACGATCCGGCACGAGCCTAAGATCGCCTCCTGCCGTCTTCGTCGCCGAGGGAGTCGATGACCATAGAGAACGCCGGTACATGCCGGCTCGGTTCGTTCACCGTCCACCGTCTTGGCTTCGGCACCATGCAGCTGCCGGGCCCGGGCGTGTGGGGCCCGCCGGCGGATCACGCGGCCGCCATCGCCGTGCTGCGCCGTGCCGTCGAGCTCGGCGTCGACCTCATCGACACGGCCGACTCGTACGGTCCTCACGTCGCCGAGGAGCTCATCCACGAGGCGCTCTTCCCGTATCGGGACGGCGTCCGCATCGCAACGAAGGCGGGCCTCCTCCGCATCGGGCCGGGTGACGAGTGGCCCGCCCTCGGGCGCCCCGAATACCTGCGGCAGGAGTGCGAGATGAGCCTGCGGCGCCTCGGCGTCGAGCGCATCGACCTCTTCCAGCTGCACCGTGTGGATCCGACCGTTCCGGCCGCCGAGCAATTCGGGCTCCTCGGCGAGCTCCGCCAGGAAGGCAAGGTCGCCGAGGTGGGTCTCTCCGAGGTCGGCGTGGACGACATCGAACAGGCGCGCCAGCAGGTGCCAATCGTGTCCGTCCAGAACCGCTACAACCTCGCCCATCGCGCATCCGACGAGGCGCTCGCCTACTGCGAGCTGGAGGGCATCGGCTTCATCCCCTGGGTCCCCCTCGCGAGCGGGAAGCTGTCGGTGCCCGGTGGCCCCCTCGACGAGATGGCACGGCAGCTCGGTGCCACCATCTCGCAGGTGGCGATCGCCTGGCTGCTGCGCCGCTCGCCCGTCATGCTGCCGATCCCCGGCACCTCGTCGGTGGCACACCTCGAGGAGAACTGTGCGGCAGCCGACCTCTCCCTCTCCGACGAGCAGTTCACCGAGCTCGACGAGTCCCGCAAGGCGATGCGCCGCTGGGCGCTGTCCAACTGATGACCGCTGATCTCGTCATCCGCAACGGCCTGCTCGTCGACGGCACCGGCTCGGTGCCGCGGCGGGCCGACGTGGCCGTGAGCGGCGAGCTCGTGGTCGCCGTCGGCTCCGACGTTGGGCGCGGCGACCGGGAGATCGATGCTGATGGGTGGTTGGTGACGCCGGGTTTCGTCGATCCTCACACTCATTACGACGGGCAGGCGACGTGGGACCCGGTGCTCGCCCCCTCCTCGCAGCACGGAGTCACGACCGTGGTGATGGGCAACTGCGGTGTCGGCTTCGCGCCCGTGCAGAACGATCGCCACGACTGGCTCATCTCCGTCATGGAGGGTGTCGAGGACATCCCGGGCACGGCCCTCCACGAGGGCCTCGCCTGGGACTGGGGGTCGTTTCCCGAGTACCTCGACGCCCTGGACCGGCAGCCTCGTACCATCGATGTCGGCGCTCACGTGCCACACGTCGCCCTGCGGGCCTTCGTCATGGGCGATCGCGGGGGCGACCCGGACGAGCACCCGACGCCGGATGAGCTCGCTCGCATGCGTGAGCTCGTGGCGGAGGGGATCGACGCCGGTGCCGTCGGGGTCTCGACCTCGCGCACGGAGCGCCATCGCTCGGCCGCCGGCGAGAACCTCGGCACGCTGCGGGCGGGCGAGGAGGAGGTGCTGTCGCTGGCGCAGGCCCTGGCGGATCGCGGCGCCGGCGTCTTCCAGCTCCTCTCCGACAGCTACCGGACGACGGACGACGACTTCGCCCGCGCGGAGTTCGAGCTGATCGGCAAGTTCGCCCGCCTCAGCAGGCGCCCGGTGAGCTACACGGTGCAGCAGGACGTCGCCGCCCCGGAGCGGTGGCGCGACCTCATGTCCTGGGCGGCCCAGCTGAGCTCCGAAGGGTTCGACGTGAAGGCGCAGGTGGCCCCGAGGCCGATCGGCATCCTGCTCGGCCTGGAGGCGACGGCCAACCTCTTCACCCCCTGCCGGCCCTATGTCCGCATCGCCTCCCTCCCCCTCGCCGAGCGCGTCGAGGCCATGGGCGACCCGGAGCTGAGGGCGAAGATCGTCGCCTCCCACTTCGCCCTCACGGGCGGCCCGAACGCGTTCCCGGGCCTCGCCATGCTGGCCCGTTTCGACCAGATGTACGTGCTGGGCGATCCGGTCGACTACGACTTCGACGGCGGCGACTCCCTCGCCGCCCAAGCCGCCCGCCTCGGCGCCGACCCGCGGGAGTACGCCTACGACGTGCAGCTGCGCAACGGGGGACGGCAACTCATCTACTCGCCCTTCTTCAACTTCGTGCACCACAACCTCGAGGCGGTGCGGGAGATGATCACCGACCCGATCGCCATGTTCGGTCTGTCGGATGCCGGCGCCCATTGCGGGCAGATCTGCGACGGCAGCATGACGACGAGTTACCTGTCGATCTGGGCCCGCGACCGCAAGGGCAGCGACGGCATCCCCCTCGAGTCGGTCGTCCACCAGATCAGCCGCCGGCCGGCCGAGCACGTCGGTTGGCGCGACCGCGGGATCGTCGCCCCCGGTTACCTCGCCGACCTCAACGTCATCGACCTGGACGCACTCTCGTGCGGTCCCCCGAGGATCGCCGCCGACCTGCCGGCCGGGGGGCGGCGCCTCCTGCAGGACGCCAGCGGCTACCGCTTCACGATCAAGCGCGGCACCGTCATCTCGATCGACGGCGAGCCGACGGGCGAGCTGCCGGGGCGCCTCGTGCGGGGCACGACGGCCGATCCGGTCTCCGCGGTCGGCTCGGCGGGCTGAGGCAGCCTCCCTGCAGGGCGTACCCGTGAGCCGGGAGGAGGCGGCGGCAACGGTGCCGGGGACGGGTGCGGTGGCGGGGGGCGAAAGCCTCGCCGGGGCGACGACGGTGGACCTCATCCTCGAAGGCGGGGGCGTGAAGGGCATCGCCCTCGTCGGGGCGATCTGTGTGCTGGAGGAGAACGGGTTCCGTTTCGCCCGGGTGGCGGGCGCCTCGGCCGGGGCGATCGTGGGCTCGTGCGTCGCCGCCGGCATGCCGGCTTCCAGGCTGTACGAGATCGTGTCGTCGCTCGACTACTCGCGGTTCCTCGACGAGACCGAGCTCGACCGCATCCCCCTCGTCGGGCGGGGCCTCTCGTTGCTGCACGACCGGGGGGTCTACGCCGGCGACTACTTCCACGGCCTCGTTACCGAGCACCTCGCCGACCTGGGCGTCCGCACCTTCGCCGACCTCCGGCAGGACGACCCGGGAAGCGACCTCCCCCTCGATCGCCGCTTCACGCTGCTCGTGATGGTCTCCGATGTCTCCCGCGGCCGCCTCCTACGCCTTCCCTGGGACTACCCGTCCCTCGGCATCGACGCCGGCGGCCAGCTCGTGGCCGACGCCGTGCGGGCCTCCATGTCGATCCCCTTCGTCTTCCGTCCGGTCGCCCTGCCGGTTCCCGGCGCCGACCCGTCCTTCCTCGTGGACGGCGGGCTGCTCTCCAACTTCCCCGTCGACGCTTTCGACCGCACCGACGGCCGGCCGGCTCGCTGGCCGACCATCGGCATCAAGCTCATCGGCCGGCACACCCCGAACGAGGTGCGCCATGTCGTGACGGGCGATCTCAGCCTCGGTCTCGCGATCCTCTCGACCATGCAGACCTGGCACGACGAGCTGCGCATGGCCGACCGTGACGTCGAGCAGCGGACCATCTTCGTGGACACCTTCGGCGTGAAGTCGACGGATTTCTCCATCGACAAGGCGACTCAGCAGCGCCTCTTCGAGAGCGGGCGGCGGGCCGCCGAGGACTTCCTGCAGTCTCGGGGGGTGAGCCCGTCTCGGGGGGTCAGCCCGACGGGAACGTCCAGTCGGTCACGCACCCCTGGCCGGGGATGAGTCCGGTGATACCGCTGATCCTGAGCGGAGCCAGGTAGTTCCGGGCGTTGTACTGGGATCCTCGCGATGCCCAGCGGTCGACCTGCCACACGAAGCTGCCCCCCAGGATGTCGACGGCAGCCGGTTGCCCGCCGCAGGAGTTCGTGCTGATGAGACCCCGGTAGGTCCAAGGCCCCCAGGGAAACCTCGACGTCGCATACGCAGTCCCCGTACCCGTGCAGTAGAAGCACGAGGGATCCGAGTACACGAGGTACCAGAGGCCGCGCGGCCAGTCCTTCGACCGGCGCTTGAAGAGCGCAGGAGCCTCCACGGACTTGTCCGGTGCGCGGTCGTCCAGCCTGGTCGGGTAGGCCGGGCCGGCGACGCCGGTCCAGGACTTGTCCAAGCGCTGCACGACGAGGTCGCGGTCGAGCGTGTCGCCGGAGGTGCCGGCGCTCACGCGGATGCGCTCGGTATAGGCGAGCCAGGCGACGCCGTCGTCGACCGAGATGGTCTCGTCGCCGTAGCCGGCGTCGCCCGCCCCGAGCTTCGTCAGCTCGCTCACGACGGTGTACGGGCCTCTGACGCCCGAGCTCGTGAGGACGACGTAGCCGTGTGTGAAACCGGAATTGAGCCACATCACCCACTTGTGTGTGACGCGGTTGTAGGCGACATGGGGACGAAAGCAATCATCGGCCGGGCAGACGGCTGTCACCGCTGGGGAGCCGGGGTCGAAGGCGAAGTAGCGGTCGTATGTGCCGGCGGGGACCCACTCCGCGAGATTGCGCGACCAGTACACCTTGACACCACAGTACGGGGCCGACTGGGGGGGCACCGCCGCAGCCGTGCACTCGTACGACGTGCCGAAGAGGTAGTAGAGGCCGCGGTCCTGCACGATGGTGCCGTCGTGGGCGTCGAGACGCACGCCATGGGTATCGAGCACGAAGCCCGCGTTCGTGATCGTGAGCGGACTGGCACTCGCCGGCATCGCCAGGACAGCCAGGGTTGCCATCACGACGGCGAGTTGGGCGAGGATCGCTGCCGTCCGCCGGAGCGGCGGGTGCCAGGGGGCGCCGGGTACCGAGTCGCGACGACGTCGTTGTCCTGCCGTCACGAGCGTGTGCCCCTCATGGTCCCCATCCCCGCTGCCGCCGTCAATCCCTCGCCGTGGCAGGTACCGGTCCGGCCGGCTGCCCGTACGCCGACAACCATAGTCCGCCGCCGGTCGGTGCGAGCGTGTTGGACGCATGACCCCGCCCGTGCGCCGGCGCCCGGTCTGAGCTGCCCGGGTCGGGGCACAACAACCATCCTGAGCTGGGCTTTCGTCGTTGACACATCCTCTCGTCATACTCGGATGGGTGACGACAGGCACGAGTTCAGACCCGGGCCACCGCCCGCTGGGGCTGTCGGAGGCGGCCTCCACGCTCGTCAGCTGCTACGCCGACGAGCACATCGACGTCGCCTGCACACCGACGCCGCGCGGCCTCACGGTCGAGCTGGCCACCTATGTGGCGCCGGGCTTCGAGGCCGTGCAGCGTGCCCGGTCGAGGTTCAGCCAGCTCTGCCCGAACGTGCCGGTCAACTGGCCGTGACCAGCGTCTGACGGAGCCGCCGGAGCCCTGCATAGCCCCCTTCGCGCTGAGCGTGGCGGAGCAGCCACACAGTCGTCACCCGGCATGACATCACCGGCGCTTGCCGTTTGTCTGCTGGCTGCTGACGCCGTATCATTCCCGGCGGAACAGGCACGAAGGGGAACCGGATATGGCGAAAGACAAGACTTCACGCGGCATCTGGGAGACCGAGTACAAGCCGCTACCGAAGCCGGAGCCGCAACCGTTCGAGGGCCCGCCGCCCTACGTCGGCTACCGCAACCCGCCTCCGGAGCGTCGCTCGCTCCTGCACACTCGGGAGGAGTTCGAGCCCGCGTACAACGCCTAGGGGCGACCCCGTCGCGAGGGGCGACCCCGTCGCGAGGGGCGACCCCGTCGCGAGGGGCGACCCCGTCGCGAGGGGCGACCCCGTCGCGAGGGGCGACCCCGTCGCGAGGGGCGACCCCGTCGCGAGGGGCGACCCCGTCGCGAGGGGCGACCCCGTCGCGAGGGGCGACCCCGTCGCGAGGGGCGACCCCGTCGCGAGGGGCGACCCCGTCGCGAGGGGCAAGGTCGGCAGCCATCGGCTGCGTGATCGGGATTGGCGCGCCGGTCGGCCCAGGGACCGGCGCCAGGACGCGACGCGGTCGGTCCCTCACGGCGCGAGTGAGGTCGGAGCGGGGGCCAAGCGACACGGCCGGAACCCCCCGGTGGCCCGAGCCGCCCCGCCGCTCATGGCGGCCTCGGCCCGAGCAGCCCTGCCCGGCGGTCACGCTCCGTCTTGTCCCGGTGGTCCTGCCAGCAGAGTGCCTGCAGGTTCCCGTAGGCCGTCTCGCCCTCGTTGGCGACGGGGATGACATGGTCGTACTCGAGGCCCCATCGCCGCCCGCAACGGGCGCACTCGGCACCGCTGAAGGCGGGCACAGGCCCGAGGTCGAGTGCGGTGCGCAGCTCGGCCGGCAGGTGACGGCCGAAGTGCCTGACGGTATGGATCACCACGCCGTCGTGCAGTACGGCCTTCACGAAGGCGTCCTCGCCGAGTCGGCGGACCTCCTCGACGGGAAGGGGGCCGCCGCCGACGAGATGGCACGGCTCCCCGTCGTGGGCATGGCCACGCCGCCAGGCGTTGAGATCGCAGACGATGACGAGCTCACGGCGGTCGGGGCGCTTGGCGTCCTCCCCGCTCACGAGGGCAGCGAAGGCGTCGGCGGCCGACCGCTCGAAGGGCTCGAGGACAGCTCCATCCCGACGGGCGGCCCTGCGGGCTCGCTCGGTGGCGAGCTCGAGCCGCCGCAGGAAGCCGAGGCCCACCTCGGGGGTGAGGGCGCCGCTGAAGCACACCATGCCGAGGCCGTCGCGGAAATGACGGAAGTGACGGGCAGCCAACTGCTGGCGGTGGAGCTGCTCGGGGTCGGCGCCCGAAAGGCTGCGCTCCCGTGCGCGCTCGCGCAGCCTCGTGAGATCGCCCCGGCGGGCCACCTCGAGCAGGTCGGCCTCCGCAGTGGGGTCCTCCTCCCGGCTGCGGGCGATCTCGCCCGCCTGCTCGAGGGAGACCTCACCTGCCAGGAGCGCCGCCCTCGTCTCGGGACACTCGTCAAGGGAGCTCGCAGTCATCAGCTCTCGGCGGGCCGCCTGCCCCGTGTTGCCGATCTGGCGGGCCATCCAGGCCGCACCGTCGGAGAAGCCCCGCTCCTTGTGCGCCCCCGCCCGCACCGCCCGGGCGGAGCAGAGCAGGCGGGCGGCGGCGCAGGCCTTCTCCGTCACGGCCATCTCTTCGGCAAGGCGGGCGCAGTCGGCGGCGCTGAAGAGGCCGGGCTCGAGGCCCGCCAGCGCCTCCCGGAGCAGGGCCGCTCGTTGCAGCACGGTCGTCGACACGCCACCTCCTCGTCATCAGGCCTCGAAGGGAGGAGGCTGTCGGGCAGCCTCGAGCGATGTTTCGACTCTAGCGAACGGGTGTTCGCTCCAGGTGACCTGGTCCTCCGCTCGTTCGGCGCCGGCAGGAGCAATGAGTTCGGCTCCGGGACTGCGTCAAAGCTGACATGAACCTTTCACCGAAGAAGGTCGACGTCATCAGTCTGTTCACGGAAGACCTGGTGGGGAGCACATCGTTCTACCAGGAGGTCTTCGGCCTGGCGCCGATCTTCCAGGACGAGAATTCCGCCGTCTTCACGTTCGAGAACATGATGGTCAACCTGCTCGACACCTTGGCCGCCCCGGAGCTCGTCGCCCCGGCGAAGGTGGCGAGCTCCGAAGCGGGGGCTCGATTCGTGTTGACGGCGTCCGTGGACGATGTGGACGCGGCGTGCAGCGAGCTGGCTCGGCACGGCGTGGTGCTCGTGAACGGCCCCATGAACCGGCCCTGGGGGGTGCGCACCGCCAGCTTCGCCGACCCGGCGGGTCACATCTGGGAGATCGCACAGGATCTCCCGTCGTGAGGAAGCTCATCGAATGCACGCACGTCTCGCTCGGCGGCGAGATCGGCTCACCGCAGGAGTGGGCGTTTCCCTATCTCGACGACGACCACATGGCCTACGCGAGCGAGCTGCTCGGCTCGGCCGACGCGCTGTTGCTGGGGCGGGTCACCTACGAGGGTCTGTGCAACGCCTACCCGAAGATGGAGCCGACACCGTTCGTCGACCGGATGAACACCATCCCCAAGTACGTGGCCTCGAGGACCCTTCGGGCAGCGACCTGGAACGCCACCGTGATCGAGGGAGACGTCGGTGATTGCGTGACCGACCTCAAGTCGCAACCGGGTGGAAACCTCCTCAAGTACGGCACCGGCCGGCTCGACGACACCCTCCTGGCACGGCATCTCGTCGACGAGTTCCACTTCCTCATGACGCCGGCCGCCGTCGGCCGAGGTCTTCATCTCTTCGAGGAGATGGAGACCTCTCCCCTGCTGACCCTGCAGGATGTCCGTCGGTTCGCCAGTGGCGTCGTCGTGCTCGTCTACCAACCGAGGACGGGTTTCTGAGGGGCCACCCCCATCAGGCGACGGCCGGGATGACCTCCTCGGCGACGAGGCGAAGGGTCTCCTGCTCCGAGTCGTCCGGGAAGAAAATGGCCATTGAGCTGAGGCCGGCGTCGAGCCAGGCCCGCACCTTCTCGGCGACCTCCTGCGGCGTCCCCACGAGGGCGAGGTCCTCCATCCACTCCGAGGGCATCTCGGCTTCGATGGCCGCAGTGCCGCCTCGCTCCAGCATGGCGGCCAGCTGCTCGGAGATTCCGTAGGCCGTAAAGGTGCTCATCGAAGCGAATTCGGCAAGAAATGAGGCAAAGACCCCCCGAGCCCTCGCCCGGGCCCGTTCGCCGTCGTGGTCCACGCAGGCAAGGGCGACCGTGGAGTAGGCCATGTCCTCCGGCCGGCGGCCCGCCCGCTCGAGCCCGCTGGCGACATGACTCATCGCCCAGCGGAAGTATTCCAGTCCGGATGTCGCCGGGAAGAGCGTCACATCGGCCAACTCCCCGGCAAGCTGCAGCATCCTCGGCCCCATGACGCCCATGGTGATCGGGACATCGGACGTGGCCGGATGGGTGATGCCGACGCCGTCGAGCCGGAAGTCCTCGCCCTCGAGCGTGACGGTGCTCCCGGTGAGCAGGCGTCGGACAGCACTGATTCGATCACGCATCGAAGAAGCCGGGCTGCGAGGCATGAGCCCCATCTGCTCGAGCCACTCCGGCATGCCGAGGCCGAGACCGGGTCGGTACCGCCCCGGGAAGGCTCGCGTGAGGCCGGCGATCTCCATGGCGAGGATGGCCGGATGGCGCGTGAGAGCCGAGACGATGCTGGTTCCCACCGGTATCGAGCGCGTGGCAGAGAGGGCGAGCGTGACGCCGATCTGGGCGGGAATGTAGAAGCAGTCCTCCGGCACCGTGATGTGCGAGTAACCCTGATCCTCCAGACGACGGGCGGTCGCCGCGATCTCCTCCGGAGGAGTCATGTCACCGATGGCGACCCCAATGGGGTGCGCGTAGAGGCCCCGGGGCATGCACTCTCCCTTGCGACGCGAACAGAACGATGGAGACGCCAGGTTAGGCGGTTGAAGGTGGCGCCTGCTCCCCGCTGGTGGCACTCTTCCTGTCAGTCTGACTGCCGGGAATTGAACCGGGACCTCTTGACCCCCGGGGTGCTACCAGTCCTCCCCTTTGCGAGGCCCAGGAGTTTGGCCAGGTCACGAGGGGGGAGCCGGGTGGGCGGGCGTGGAACAGCTCGGTGACCTCTTCGCGGTCGAGGGCGAGGGTGACTTGGGCGGCAAGGGTGGTCAGCGTGTTTGCGACGTCCACGGGGGCTTCGGCCGCCGTCCCCACGGTGATGAGGGCCGTGACGACACCGTTGTCGGTCAGTGGCACCAGCACGACATGATCCGTCGGCTGCGGCGGCGACGCCGGCGCACCGGTAGTCGAGCAGCTGACGGCCCGTCCGCTCGTGAGCTCGCCACGCACAGCCGGCGGCCACTCGCTCAGCTGGACCGAGCTGGGGTCTCCGGCACCGTCGTGGGCCACGATGCCCAAGGTTCCGTCCGGGTTCCGAAGCGAGAGGGAGACCTCGAGGACTTCCGTGTGCTTTGCGATGACCTGGCGTACCGCTGCCAGGGTGGCTTCGTAGATCCCCGCTCGTCCTGGAGCTGCCACGAGCTCGAGTGCCGCCTGGCGAACGACTTGTTCTCGTTCGACGGCCTGTTGGTGTACCCGCACGAGCCCTGACATCCGCAACACCACGAGGAGGAACATGACGCCCGCGACGCTGGCGACGACCGTGGCATCGATCGGCTTTCCGGCGGCGGTCTCGAACAGGAGCACGACTGGTCCGACGAGCGAAGCCGCCGCCAGGAGGGCGAGCCGGCCCCGACCTGTGCGGGCAGGCGCCATGCGGACCGGCTCGGACAGTTGTCTCATGGAGGGGTAGCAAGGCAGCTGCGCCCCAGCAGGCGTAAAAGGTGATCCAGCCGAGATCGAACGGGTTCCCGTCACTCCAGTTCCACGACGTGTGGAGGCCGGCGAAGCCGTAGATGGTGTCGGCGACCAGCGTCCCGAGGGTGCCGATGGCAAGCAGGCGGCCGGCCGTGTTCTTCAGGCCGTCCGAGCTCCAGAGGTGGGTCAGCATGGCTAACAGGAGGACGTCGCCGAGCGGGTAGGCGGCGGCGGTGAGCCGAACGAGCAGACCCCCCGCAGCGCGCACGTTTGGGCCGATGAGGAAGATCCAGGGCAGCAGCCCCAACCCGCAGGTGACGATGAGCGCGTCGAGGAGGCTGGCGCGATCGCTGCCTCGTGATCTCGACCGCGCCAGCAGCAAGAGGCCGATGGCGAGCACCGGGTACATCGTGATGTAGATAGCGTCGATGAACGCTGGGAAGGGGATGACGGCCCGCCCGATCAGCTGGTGCCACGACTTGTACGTGGTGTCACCCGTGATGAAGAGCAGCACCCCGACACCCATGAACCACCAGGCCGCTCGAGCTCGCGGTCGGAAACGATGGGTGCCATAGGCGATGGCGGCGACGGCGGACAACCCGAGGACCGCCCATGCCGGTACCTGCCCCGGCCACTCCATCCAGGGCACGACTCCGAGGAGCTTCGGATGGCCGGACGGGAATCCGAAAGGAAAATAGACGAGCGCTACGAGGCCCTCCCACACGAGGAACCATCTCCAATAGGAACGCTCACGGGCTCTGCCGGTCGATCGTGCTGGCCTGCGAGGGCGCCACGGCTTCCACACGCGGCCGTCTCGACAACGTCCATCGTCTCGCCGAGGCGTTCTCGGCCGCGTACGGAATCGAGCGCCCGGGGCGCGGTCCCTCGCTCTCCATGACGTAGTGGGATATCGGCGTGTTGGAGGCTCCGCTCGAGGTGTTCCGGGAGCCAATCGCGGTCGCCGGAGACGACACAACGTCAGTGCTCGAGTTGGGCACGAGTAGCAATGAGGTATGCCACGTTGTCGAGGAGGCAATCCTGCGGATCGGCACGCAGACGCAAAGGGGGTGGCGTCGACACCGCGACAGCCGCCGCAGAGCCAAGGCGAAGCGGTTAGGAAACGACTCGAAGGCGCCCTTGCTTGCCGCCTTCTCGATCATGAGGATCGACGCCGCTCCACTGGTCTATACCTCGCGTCTCCGTCGAGAGCCACTTGTGAAGGTCTCGTGGGCGTGTGCTCGGGCGCCCGAGAAGGTATCCCTGACCGGCGGTCACGCCGAGCTGAACGAGTGATTCCAGGTCGGCCGGCGTCTCGATGCCTTCGGCGACGATGGTCGCACCGAGGTCCTCCGAGAGCGTGACGAAGGACTTCACCGCCACCTGACGGGCACGGTTGTGGGCCACACCTTGAACGAGGGAGAGATCCACTTTCACGATGTCGGGCTCCAGCTCGACGATGTGGTGCAGCGATGCATATCCGGCGCCCGCATCGTCCACCGACAGGCGAAGGCCACGTGCTCGCAGGGGCTGCAACTGGGAGCGCAGGCGGTCATAGCTGCCAACAATGGCGTGCTCGGTCAGCTCGACCACGATCTGCCGCAGGTCGACCTCGGGCCTTGCTCGGGCCCGCGGGGCGAGGGCGTCAAGTCCTGCGGGGCTCACGTTGAGCGCCAGGAACTGGTCGGCACCGAGGTTGCTCACGGCGGCCCAGGCCTTGCTCACGGCGAGCTCCTCCAGGTCTATTCCCAGGCCGGTCCGCTCGGCAGCCGCGAAGGTGGCCGCCGGATTGGAGAAGGGCTCCTCGAAGCGGGCAAGAGCCTCGAGGCCGAGGCACCGCCCGGAGGAAAGCTCGAAGATCGGTTGGTAGGCAATGGTGATGCGCTCGGTCTCGGTGACCTTCTCCAGCTCCGCGCGAAGATCGTCCAGCCGGCGCTGAGCCTCGATCCTCGGTCGGATCAGCTCCCCGATCATCCGCAAGAACCGCACGTCCCCGTCTCCCGACTGGACCTCCGAGGAACAGCTGATCCCGGCAAGGACGCCGTAGGTGGACCCGTCGGAAAGAAGAAGCGGAATGCCAACGAAGGAGCGGGCGCCGAGCCAGGCGGTCAGCGGAACCCGACGCATCTCCGGATAAGCGTCCACGTCGACGACCAGGGACGGGACGGCCCCTCGCAGGAGGAGGTCGGGATATGGGATTGCCCCGATTCGACGGACACCTTGATTATGCGGCCTGAGCCGCCTTGTGGTGGTGGATCATCGTCTGTTCGTACTCGACGGGCGTCATGAAGTTGAGCGAGCTGTGAAGCCGCCGGCGGTTGTAGAACACCTCGACGAATTCGAAGATGGCCCGACGGACCTGTGCCTTCGTCGCCCAGCTCTGGCGGTAGATGAGCTCGGTCTTGAGGGTCGCGAACCAGCTTTCACCAACAGCGTTGTCCCAGCACTGGCCCTTTCTCGACAGGCTCTGGATCCCGCCGTTGTCGGTGAGGAGTTGGCGGAAGTCGGTCGAGGTGTACTGGCTGCCGCGGTCGGAGTGGAAGATGAAGCCCGGACCCGGTCGGCGGGAGTCGATCGCCATCTGGAGGGCGTCGCAGACGAGCGAGGCTTCCATGTGGTCGGCCATCGACCAGCCGACGACCCGGCGCGATGCGAGGTCGATGACGCTGGCGAAGTACATCCAGCCCTCCCAGGTCCAGATGTAGGTGATGTCGCCGACGTAGACGCGATCGAGCTCGACGGTCCCCGGCCCGAAGGCACGCTTCAGGAGATCGGCTGCCTTTTGTGCCGCCGGGTCAGCGATGGTGGTCTTCTTCCAGCGGCGCTTGCAACGACCGACGAGCCCGCGAGCGGCCATGATGCGAGCGACGCGCTTTTTCGACACGCACGTGCCGTCCCGGCGCAGCTGCTTGGCGATCCGGGGAGCACCGTAGGTGCGCCTCGAAGCGTTGTAGATCTGCTCGATCTTCACGGCGAGCTTGTCGTCGGAGACCTTGCGGCGAGACGGCTTGTGGGTCGACCACTCGTAGTAGGCGGCGCGGGAGACCTCGAGCAGCCGGCACGCCATGGCGACGTTGCCGTCCTGCTCAGCCTTCTCCGCCTCGATGAACGGGTACACGCTCACCGGGTCTCCCTCGCGAAGAAAGCCGTCGCACGCTTCAAGATGTCGCGCTCTTCGCGCAGCACCCTGTTCTCCTTCCGCAGCCGGGCGAGCTCCTCGCGCTCGGCTGTAGTCAGCCCGTCCCGCCGACCCGAGTCGAAATCTGCCTGGCGCACCCACTCCCGCACGGCCGTCTCGGTGAGTTCCAGGTCACGGGAAACGCTCCCGACGGTGTTGCCGGGCTGGCGGACCAGCTCGACGACCTCAGCCTTGAACTCCTTCGAGAAGGACCGACGCGGTCGGCGCTGCTTCTCCATGGTCTCCATTGTGGACATCCTTTCCGGGGCCTCGCCCCTGATGGTGGATGTCCGTCAAACCGGGTCAAGCCCAATAGGAGTCTCGAATCGGTACCTCGGCACCGACTGCGAGGGCACCTTTGCCGGCCCAGGCCCGGATCACTCCGAGCTCGCCTCGCACCTCTACGATGCCGACGGCATCGAGCCGAAGGTGCCGATGGGCAAGCTCTACGACCTCAGTGAGAGTGACGGGTTCCCCGTCTGTGTGACTCTCCGCCATTTGCTGGGCGTCCTTTCGCCGAGAAGGAAGGTGAGCTCCTCAGCTTCACCGAGCAGCGGACCAGGCTGCGGGACGTGTGAGCAGACGGCCCCCCATGTCATCCGAGGTCAAGTCCCACACGACCCTGTTCGCGGCCGTTGCGCTTAGCTTCGTAGAGGGCGCGGTCTGCCCTCTCGATGAGCAACGGCAACTCGTTCGACCGCCCTGACGCAAGCCCCACGCTGATGGTGATCGCCAGTCCGGGCGCGAGGTCCTCCCACGGGTGCTCCCGCACTTCGGCGATCAGGCCCTCGGCTCGGCGACGAGCAACGTCGATGCCAGCCGACGCCAGGACCAGGGTAAATTCGTCTCCGCCCAATCGCACGGCACAGTCCGACTGGCGGACGAGAGCGTGGAGCATGCGACCAACCGCCACCAGCACCGTGTCACCGATCTGGTGGCCGTAGCGGTCGTTCACGGACTTGAAGTTGTCGAGGTCGGCCACGAGGAGTGACACGGAACCCAGCTCCTTTTGGGCGAGTGACTCGATGTAACGGGAGAAGCCGCGCCGGTTGAGGAGCGCCGTCAAGTCGTCGACGTGAGCCTGTTGGGTGACGAGGGCGTGCTCGCGACGCAACCGCTCGGCTCGAACGCGGCCGACCATCGAGCTGAGCTCGGCCGTTCGATGGGACCACCGCAGGGCGAGTTCGTGGCGGGCGTAGCGCATGGCCGCCGTGGACCGCCCTTCGGCTTCCAGTTCCGCCGCGAGGAAAAGAGCGAGGTCGTAGGGGTCAGCTGAGCCGCCGCGATCTATTTCGGACATGGCGAGCTCAACAGCCCTGCGGGCCGTGTCAAGGCGGCCGACTCGCTGATCGCTCACTGCCACGGCGAGTTGCAACCACCCCAGCGGCGATGCCCCGGGATGTTCCTCCGGCCGCACGCCGGGAAGCATCTCGTGCGCTCGCTCGGAAACGTCTTCACCGACCAGGGCGGACAGCAGGAACCCGAGCGCGTCCAACTCGCCCACCCACGCCCGGGGCATCCCCTCGATCCCCGAGGACGACATCACTGTCTGCCAGGTGTGCAGGCGTTCCGCCAGCAGGTCATGCTCCCCGACCTGGCGGTGTACGCACGCCCAGTCCACCTGCATCTCGGCTCGGTTGAAGACGATGGCTGGCACGACGTACCTGGCCCAGGGGGCGGGCGGGTCCGGCGCCAGTTTCAGGGCGGCCGCGTACTGTTCGTCACACAGCTCCCACAGCCATCGAGCCGCATAGGCCTGCGCACACTGGTTGTGCGCCGAGATCCGTTCCATCAGCGGACCGTCGGCAGACTCCAGCAGCACCGTGGCACGGGCTAGGTCGTCGTCGGACGTCAGTGCCAGCTCTGGGGTGTCCTCGGAGACCTCCAGCCCTGCTCGCATCGCCAGAGCGAGCGCCACCATGATCGGGGCATCGTCGTCCTCTGCCCGGGCAAGCAGTCGCGCAATGGCCGCGCGCCGGTGGGTGTTGCCGACCTGCCTGGCGGCCGTCGCACCGGCGAACAGAGCTACCCGGATGACTTCTGGCCAAGCACGCTCTTCGGCCTCCGTGAGCAACGTGTCGATCGCCTCAAAGGCACCGGGCACACCAGACTGGACGTCGACGACCAGCTCGTAGGCGCGCATGTAGGCACGCTCGCCGCGCTTCGAACCTCTCAGGCAGACACCCGTTGACGCCGATAGCCGGCGTCATCCCTCGCCTGCTTCGAACCCCTAGACAGGGTCCATCCCCCCACCATCCGAGTCGGTATCTCAAGTCTTCGGCGTCCAGAGATCGAGGAGGCGCACTCTTGAGCGCTGGCATCGCCCGTTCTGCGGGGCGGACGCAGAGAGGCCGGCGATCCCGTGCGACGCGGCGCAGCCACCAATGCCGCGAACGAACGTAGACACGACGCGTGTCATCCGGATATATATCGTCTGACCTGGCTGCGGCTTTAGCCCTCGACGCCATGAACAGCATCAAGGATTACGTCCCATCGAGTCGTGTTCGCATCGGCAGAAACGGACCGCGCATGAGAGCGTCTGTTTGCTCGTGCGCGACATCAGGCTGCAGCGCGCCAACGAGGAAGGAGTTCGCTCGCCACGTCGAACGTGTCGAGCTACGTACGAGATCGACGGTGGAATGCCTCCGACGATCGTCCGCCAGCCCCTCAACCGAAGTTGACCAGGATTCGCGGTGGGCTCTCAGTCGGGCTGCCGGGATTTGAACCCGGGACCTCTTGACCCCCAGTCAAGCGCGCTAACCAAGCTGCGCCACAGCCCGTGGAAGGTTCGTCCTGTTCAGGACAGGTGAGCCGCCCCGCGCCACCCTCAGCGCGATGGCGGGGCGTGCTCAGCGCCGCCCGCCTCAGGCCGAGAGCGAGCTGGCGAGGGCGAGGAGATCGATGGACGACCCCCGTCGCAGCCACGAATCCGTCCACTTCGTGAGCGAGGCATGATGCTCGGCGGAGCGCCCCGTCAGCCGCTGCTGCAGCTCGGCCACGTCTTTCGGCGGCACGGGGCGGAGGGATTCACTGGCCTGGGCGAGCGCTCGCAGCATGCGTTGGTCGCCGACACCGTGCCACGGCACGACCGATTCCGCGTAGCAGTACTCGGCGAGGAGCTGCCGTGTGGGCGGTTCGAACCGCTCGAGCACCACCATGGTCGCCTCGATGGAGAACATGCTGCGACGGTACCGGGGCGCCGCCCGGCGAAGAAGGGCCAAAGGCACTTCCCGCCGCGGCCGAAGGGACGCACTTCCGACCGCCCACATGTGCCATGCGACTCCCCCCAGGTGCGACCTTCGGCCCTACTGCCGGGCACGACGGAATTCGTAGCCTGCGATGAATGGCAGTCGGCGCAGACACGACAGCGGTCCTCAGGGAGCTCGGACCGGACAACCGGCGTGCTGTGTCCGCTTATTGCCTGATCGAGTCCCGCCGGGTCGGACGAGGAGATCCGGCGCGGCAGCTGCTCCGCGTGCTGTCCGTCGACTGCGCTGCCCTGGACCCCCTTCCCCGCCTCGACGTTCTCGTGCACGACCTGGCCGAGATGCAGCGCAAGCTCGGCACGCTCGGTCCTTCCAGTCGAACCGCTCTCCGGTCGGCGGTGGACAACTGGCTCCTCGACCAGTCGCCCATGCATCTCCTGAGCCTCGCCACCGTCCTCCATCCGCCGGCGGCCGAGCCCTCGAGCGCCCCGACGGCGGCCTCGCTGGCAGACTGACGGCGAGAGGCCTGCCGGAACCGGCGCAGGCGCCGTGACCCAGGTACGAAGGGGAGGACCCGATGACCGCGACGGCACCTGATCCCGAGCGATTCGCCGACACGGTGCGATCCGCCCTCGAGTCGGCCGATCTCGATGCCATCGGCGCACTCCTCGATCCCGACGTGTACTGGGGTCCGCCCGACGACGACACGTCCGGCTGCCACAACCGGGCCGAGGTGCTGGCATTCTGGGCTCAGAGCCGTGCCGCCGGGGTCCGCGCCATCGTCACCGAGGTCGTCCTCGGAGCGGGAACCGCCCTCGTCGGCTTGCGGGTCGCCGGCAGGGACGACGCCGGCGGGGCCGACCGCTGGCAGGTCCTCACCCTCCGAAACGGGCTCGTGGCGGACATCCGCGGCTACGACGACCGGGCGGAGGCCGCCAAGCGGGCCGGAGTGGTCTGAGCTCCTCAGCCGGCAGGCACCCGCACCGGGACACGTTCGGGACGCAGCGAGAGGGCGAGCTTCGGGCAGTTGGCGACGGCCCACTTCGCCTGCCGCAGCAGCTGCGGCGGCACAGCGGCCGGGTCCACGATCGGGTAACCCCAGTCGTCGAGCCGGATGCATTCGGACAGCAGTTCTGCGCAGACGCCGTGTCCGTCGCAGGCGATCGGATCGACGACGAGGTGGAATCGCCGCCGGGGAGTCATCGCCATTCCTTCGAGCAGGCGGGCACTCGCAAGATCGCTCGGCTGGCCCCCTCGCAGGGCCGGCCGGCGAGGTGCGCCTCCAGGTCGGCCCGGAACACGGCGAAGGCGGATCGAAGCAGGCGCACGGCGCCGTCGGGATGACGGCAGCCGCCCCTCCCCTCGATCTCGTTGGCCCATCGCCACAGGCGACGGGCGTCATCGCCCCGGGCGCGGCCGGCGGCAAGCTCGGCCGCCGTGCCGGCAAGGGCCGGCAGCCCGAAGGCGCACGGCCCGCACTGACCAGCACTCTCGCCGGCGTACCAACGCAGGATGCGCGCCGTCTCGAAGAGGCCGCAGGCCGGAGCAGGCAGCACGGCTAGCACGCCGGCACCCGGGCTGCTGCCGAGCGGCGACAAACCCGCTCTCGAGAGCGCTGAGCGGCCGAGCACGTCGGCCGGCACCCAGGTCCCGAAGAAACCCCCCACCAGTACCACACCGCCCTGCGTGCCCCCCTCAGGCCCGTCGCCGGGAGCGGCAAGGACGCCCGCCGAGGCGAGAATGTCCCCGCCGAGGGTCCCGAGAGCCGCCTCGAGCACGACGGGACCGGAAGGACCCGTCACGGTGAGGAGGCTCGTACCGGGTTCCTCCGCCGTGCCCGCCTGCCGGAACCAGTCGGCTCCGTAGGCGGCCACCTGTGCCACGTGAGCCAAGGTTTCGGTGTTCTGGACGAGGGTGGGGCGCCGGTGGACGCCGCACTCGGACGGCCGCGGTGGGGCCAGTGTGGGCTTGGCGGGGCCGCCGTTGAGGAGGTGGACGAGGGCGGTTTCTTCGCCGGCGACGTAGCGGGGCGGAGTCTCCACGATGCGGACGTCGCAGCCGACGTTCTCCCGCCCGGCACGCTCGGCGAGCGCCCTCCGCAAGGCGGCCGTGGACTCGCGGTGGCGGCGGTCGACGCAGATGAAGACCCGGCCGGCCGCCACGGCGTGAGCCGCCAGCAAGGCGCCGTCGAGCACGAGGTGGGGCTGCCCGGCGACGAGGAGCGTGTCTTTGGCGCTGAGCGGCTCCCCCTCCGTGGCGTTCGCCACGACGACCCGCTCGCCCCGGCCGTCCGCCACGGCACGGAGCTTGCGGGCCGTCGGGAAGCCTCCCCCGCCCCGGCCGGTGAGCCCCGCTCGCTCGACCACGTCGATGAGGCGGCCGTTGGGGCGGGCCCCGGGGGCGGGCGGCGTCGGGTAGTGGGCACGGTGCTGCGCCAGCGTGCGCCACTGCCCGGAGGCCGGCTGGCCGGCGAGGAGGCGGGCCGGGCCGGGCTCGAGGCTGACGCGGGGCCGGGGGGCGGGAGCCGGGCGATCACGGCGCGAGCGGCCCTCCATCCGGAGCGTGACGGGAAGCGAGGTGGCGGCACTCATGCGGTGCTCCGTTCGAGGGCGGCGGCGCCGAGAGGCGTCGTGCCCCCATCCCGGGCGGCGACGACCGCCCGATAGGCGGTGAGGGCCGTGATGAGGGCGGCCAACGAGATGAAGCCGACCTGCATGGCGAGGGTGCCGCGGTCGGTGCCGGCCGTGAGGCCGTGGACGGTGGCCACGGCGAAGAGCGGGAAGCTCAGGAAGTGGGTGGAGCGCCAGAGCCGCTTGGGCAGGCGGGACCTGAGCAGGGACGTGGCTTCGAGGGCGAGCAGGAGGTAGAGCCCCGCCACACCCCAGGCGACGGCCCCGGGGTGCCAGGAGCCGGTGAAGGGGACGAGCACCTCGATGACGCCGAAGTGGACATAGGTGTCGAGCACGATGGAGGTGACGTGGACGCCGAGGAATACGACGGCGGCCGCCGCCAGGAAGCGGTGCAGGTCGAGGAGCCACGCCTGCCGGAGGCGGCTCCGAAGGGCGCGGGAGCTGAGGACGAGTCCCCAGAGCATCCCGGCGGCGAGCAGCGCCCAGGTGACGAGGCCGCTGGCCCGCGCCGTGTACCAGATGAGCGTGCTCTTCATGACGGCAACTTTGCAGGTCGTTCCTCAGGGTTTGCTGGGACCGGGGCGAGAAGTCCCGCCGAAGGCCGTTCGCTCGCACGGGCGCCCGTTCGCACTGGCGGCGGAGTCGGAGGTGGTTCTCAGGGAACTCGGAGGGAGCGGCAGGAAGATCAGAGGACACCCACGCACTGAGGACTCCGATGGAACGGTACGACGACTTCAACTTCCCCCCCGAGCACGGCCGGCGGCACCCGGCGCGCCGCAGTCGGCTCGTGGCCGGTGCCGCCAGTGCTTCGGCAACCTTGGCGATCGTCGGAGTGCTGGCGGCCACGGCCGCTCCCGCACATCACGTCACTTCGGCGGCGGGCCGGTCCTCCACCTCGAGTTCCTCCACGAGTTCCTCCTCGACCTCATCTTCGACCTCCTCCTCGAGCACGACGACGTCCGCGTCCTCGTCCGGGAGCTCCTCGCCCTCGACCTCCTCGAGCACCTCGACGACCACCACGACGACGCCGCAGGCCTCCACGCCGACGACGACCCCGCAGACGAGCTCCGGTGGCAGCTGAACGCCGCTGGCGGGCCATGGGCTGTGACGCCCACGTCATCGTCGTGGACGGCCCGGCCGGGTTGCTCGACCGGGCCGTGGGCCGGATCGCCGAGTTGGAGTCGAGGTGGTCTCGTTTCGATGCGGCGAGCGAGCTCAGCCGGCTGAACGCCTCCGCCGGCCACTCCGTCGAGGTGTCGGAGGACACCCGGCTGCTCCTGGAGCGCTGCCTGCAAGGTGGCGACCTCACGGGCGGGGCCTTCGATGCCACCGTGCTCGAGGCGGTCATCGCCGCCGGGTACGACCGCACGTTCGAGGAGCTCGACCGGACGGCCGGGTCGGGCGTTGGGACGGTGCCCGTCATCCGGTCGCTCTCGGAGGAGCCGGCGGTGGAGCTCCTGCCGGGGGCGGCCCGCCTGCGAGCCGGCGTCGGCATCGACTCAGGTGGGATCGGAAAGGGGCTCGCTGCCGACCTCGTCGTTGCCGAGCTCCTGGACGGCGGAGCCGCCGGCGCGTGTGTGAACCTCGGGGGCGACCTTCGCGTCGCCGGGTGGTCGCCGTCCGGAGACGGCTGGACCATCGCACTCGACCACGACTGGTCGGAGGATCCGATCGCCCTCGTCGGCATCGCCGAGGGCGCCGTCGCCACCTCCACCACCCTGCGACGAAGGTGGCGTGCCCGCGACGGCTGGAACCACCACCTCATCGACCCGCGCTCGGGCGAGCCGTCCGACAGCGACCTCAACCTCGTGACGGTGATCGCGGCCGAAGCGTGGAGGGCAGAGGTGCTCGCCAAGGCCGTCCTCCTCAACGGATCCGAGTACGCCTTCGGCATTCTCGGCGGCACCGGAGCCCACGCCCTCGCCGTCATGGAGTCCGGTGAGGTGCTGACGACTGACGGCTTTCGTGCCTATCTCGGCGATGCCGAGCCGCCGGGCGCCCTTTCCCTTCCGGCCGAGGCCGTCCTCGGGCCCTGAGCCTGCAGGCTCCGAAATGAGCCGCCGGCGGCCCCTTGCGAATGGGGCACCCGAACGCGCGTAAACTTGCTGACATGCAAGCTGCCACGGGGGAGGCCGCCGCCGAAGGCGAGGTGCAGGGCGCCGATCGCTGGCGCACCGCCCTGGCCGGGTCCGCCTCCCTCTGGGCCGCCCCCGACCGCCACGTCATGGAACCCGGTTGGTGCTCGTCCTTTAGCGGGACGAACTACGTGGACAACAACATCGTCTTCTGTTGGGGTCGGGATGGGACGACGTTGTTCGACAAGGCCCTCGAAGCCGTGCAGCGCAACAGCGCGCCGGCCCTCGTCTTCGTGGCAGGGCCCGCCCTCGGCAGCGTGCAGTCCCTCGCCGACGCCGGCTGGGTCTGCGTGGGCGAACAGCCCGCCATGGTGCTCTTCCTCGACGGGGTCGACTGGACGCCCGACGCGGCCGTACGGGCCCTCCGGCCCGATGAGCTGGACGAGGCGTGGGACATCGCCGGCGACGCCTTCCGCATCCCTGCGTCCCACGCCGGGGTGATCCTGCCCCACACGGAGGACCCGCGGGTGCACCTCTGGGGACTGCACGAGGACGGTGCCCTCCATGCCGTCATGGTCTCGTTCCGCTCCGGGGACACCGCCGTCGTGTGGTCGCTCAGCACGCGGCGAGCCGAGCAAGGCCGTGGTTACGGGCGCCGGCTCACGTGCTCCGCCCTCCTTGCCGAGCGTGACGCCGGGGTGGGCCATGCGCTCCTGCTGTCGTCGCCGGAGGGGCTGGCGTTGTACAACGGTCTGGGGTTTCGTCTCGTCGACCACTGGCAGATGTGGTCACGACGCCGCTGGGTGCTGAGACGGGCCTGAGGTCCGGCACGTGGGATCTCGGTAGCCTTCCGGTCATGCCGATCTACGAGTTCCGCTGCGGCGAGTGCGACACGCGTTTCGAAGCGCGGCTGCCCGTGACGATGTCCGCTTCGAGTCCGCCCTGCCCGAGCGGGCACGAGTCGACCCGGCGCGTCCTGTCGGTCTTCGCCACCGCCGGTCGGGGCGACGAGCCGGCCGCCGGCGGGGGGTTCGGCGGCGGTGGCGGCGGGTGTGGCCCGGGGTGCGCCTGCGCTCACGGTTGAGGCGGGTGCGTGCCGGCTCCCCCTAGAGGTGATGGGCGAGCCACGAGATGCCCTGGTACAGGCGCCAGCCCAAGTAGACGACGGAGCCCACGACGAGGATCTTGAAGTGCCAGGGAGCCCTCGCCTGACGCTTCTCGTCGCCCTCCTCCTGCTGGTCCTCGTTCTCGCCGTCGCCCGGCGCGTCCGGCTCGGCGGCTGGCGGCCGGGGGCTGCGGCGGGCCGGCTCCCGGGCGGGCGGCGGGCCGGCGCGGGGCGCACCGGTGCGAGGAGGCCCGGTGCGAGGAGCGCCAGACTGGGGAGCGCCAGACTGGGGAGCGCCGGTCCGGGGGGCGCCGGTTCGAGGCGCCCCGGAGCGAGGCGAGCCCTCGCGCGGGCGCCCGTCACCAGGCCGGGGCGGCGGGGGCGGCTCCGGCACGGCCGTCACACCGGCGGCACGCCGTGGCGGCGGTCGGTGAACCAGCGCGTCTTCGACTCGGCGAGGGCGAAACGGCGCACGAGCTCCGAGCGCAGCTGCTCCGGCTGCACGACGGCGTCGACGACGAGATCGGAGGCGAGCCGCAGGAGGTCGACGTCGGTCTCGTACTCCTGCCGGCGCTCCGCCACGAAGGCCTCCCGTTCGGCCGGATCCTCGATGGCCGCGATCCGGTTGGCGAAGACGGCGTTCACGGCCGGCTCCGGTCCCATCACCGCGATCTTGGCCGACGGCAGCGCCAGGCAGGCGTCGGGGGCGAAAGCTGGCCCGGCCATGGCGTAGAGGCCCGCCCCGTAGGCCTTACGGAGGATGACGGAGAGCTTCGGCACGGTCGCCTCGGAGACGGCGGTGATCATCTTGGCCCCATGGCGGATGATGCCTTCACGCTCCACCGTCGTCCCGATCATGAAGCCCGGCACGTCGCAGAGAAACAACAACGGGACATTGAACGCATCGGCACACCAGATGAAGCGGGCCGCCTTGTCGGCAGAGTTCGTGAAGAGGACTCCGCCGCGTGAAGCAGGGTTGTTCGCCACGATGCCGATGGAACGGCCGTCGAGTCGGGCCCAGCCGATGACGAGCTCGGGGGCATACAGCGGCTTCAACTCGAAGAAAGAGCCCTCGTCGACGAGCGCCTCGATGACGGCATAGATCGAGTAGCCCTCCCGGTCCGACTCGGGGATGCTGGCGGCGGTGAGCTCGCCGGACGGCGGCAGCGCCTGCTCGTACGGCGGCGCCTCCCGCCAGGAGCCCGGCAGGTAGGAGAAGTAGGCGCGGGCGGCGTCGATGGCCGAGGCGTCGTCGGAGGCGAGGTTGTCGCCGCAACCCGACACCGTGGCGTGCATGCGGGCCCCGCCCATCTCCTCGAGGTCCGTCTTCTCCCCCACGACCATCTCGGCCATGCGGGGCGAGCCGAGGTACATGGAGGCGTTGCCCTCCACCATGAAGACGACATCGCAGAAGGCGGGGATGTAGGCGCCGCCGGCGGCCGACGGGCCGAAGAGACAGCAGAATCTGAGGGACACGCCCGGAGAGGCGGACCTCGTTGTAAAAGATGCGGCCGGCACCGCGGCGCCCGGGGAAGAGCTCCACCTGGTCGGTGATGCGGGCGCCGGCCGAGTCGACGAGGTAGAAGACGGGGAGCTCGTGCTCGAGTGCGTACTCCGTGAGGCGGACGATCTTCTCGACCGTGCGCGCCCCCCAGGACCCGGCCTTCACCGTCGGGTCGTTCGCCATGACGCACACGGGCCGGCCGTCCACGCGACCCCGTCCCGTGACGACGCCGTCGGCTGGCAGGTCGCCGCCGAGTGCATTGGCGAGGAGCCCGTCCTCCACGAAGGAACCCGGGTCGAGGAGGAGGTCGAGCCGGTCCCGCACGAAGAGCTTGCCGTGGGCTTTGAGCTTGGCCGCCCCGCGCTCGAGGTTGCCGGACTCTGCTCGCTCCGTCGCCTCCCGGATCCGCCCGCCTTCGCTCACCGCTGCTGCCTCACCCGGACCCGCATCTCGATCGGCGTCGGTCCCATCTCGAAGCGCTCCCGCAGCGAGCGCTCCAGGTAGCGCAGGTAAGGCGGCGGCAGTCGCCGGGTGGCGAACAACGTCACCGTGGGCGGGTCGATGGCTCCCTGCACGGCGTAGAGGATACGAGCGCCCGGTGCGGGGTGGGCGCTCTGTGCCGCCCGCAGGGCCTCGTTGAGCCGCGAGGTGGGGATGCGGCGGTGGTAGGCGTTGATGGCCTCGTCGATGACGGGCAGCAGGCGGTGGACGCCGAGACCGGTCTTGGCGGAGATGCGGAGAACGGGGGCGTACCCGAGGAAGGCGAGCTTCTCGCCGATCTCCTCCCCGACCTCGAGGCGCTCCTCCGTGCCGAGGAGGTCCCACTTGTTGAGGAGCAGCACGGCCGGGCTGCCGGACGCATCGATGCGCTCGGCGAGGCGCTGGTCCTGATGCGTCACCCCTTCGGTGGCATCGAGCACGAGGAGGGCGACATCGGAACGGTCGAGGGCGCGCAGGGACCGGACCAGGGAGAAGTACTCGCGGGCCTCGCCCTCTCTCGCTCGGCGGCGCATGCCGGCCGTGTCGACGAGGCGCAGCGAGCCCGACGGCGTGTCGATGACGGTGTCGATGGCATCGCGGGTCGTCCCCGGCAGGTCGTGCACGACCGACCGGTCCTCACCGACGAGGCGGTTGAAGAGCGTCGACTTCCCGACGTTCGGCCGCCCGATGATGGCGACAGAGGCCACGGGAGGCCCCGAGGTGGCCGGCTCCTCGTCGCCCCCCGCTTCGAGCGGCCCCGCACCCACCGGTGCCGCCGGCAGATCGGCGAGTCGGGCGACGACGACGTCGAGGAGGTCGCCCATGCCGCGGCCGTGCAGGGCGCTCACGAGATGCGGTGTGCCGAGCCCGAGGGAGGAAAGCTCCCAGGCGTCGTGCTCGCGCCGCTCGGAATCGACCTTGTTCGCCACGACGATGACCCTGTCGGAGAGCTGGCGCAGCACGGCTGCGACGGCGGCGTCCTCGCCCGTGACGCCGGTCGTGACGTCCATCACGAAGAGCACGAGGTCGGCCGAGCGCATGGCGCGCACGGCCTGCTCGGTCACCTTGGCGTCGAGGGCATCGCCCCCCTCGACGAGCCCGCCGGTGTCGATGAGCCGGAACTCCTGCCCGGCCCAGTCGCACACCAGCTCGAGCCGGTCACGCGTCACCCCGGGGCTTCGCTCGACGATGGCGACCTGTCGCCCGACGATCCGGTTGACGAGGGTCGACTTGCCGACGTTCGGGCGGCCCGCGACGACGACCGTGGGGAGCGGCTTCATGAGCGGCCGAGCGCTTGCCGGAGGGACCGGCCGTCGGTGGGCACGACCTCGACGGGCCGGGGCAGATCGGCCACGGCTACTCCGTCGAGGAAGACGCCGTTCGAGAGGCAGACGTCGGGAAGCAGGTAGCGCCCCCCGAGGGGCAACTCTGCCAGCACTTCCGCCACGTCGGAGCCCGTGAGTAGGCCCGTGACGGCGATGTTGCCCCCGAAAAAACGGTTCTCGACCGGGATGACGGCGACGTCCTGGCGCCCGATGAGCCGCAGCAGCGGTCGCAGCACCTCGGCGCCGTAGGCCCCCGTGAGCACGACGGGCGGCTCCTCCCTGCGCCGTGCGAGCCGCACCAGGACGGGCTCCTCGGCGCCGCGGGGGCCGCGGTAGCCCTCCGCCGGTGCTCCTTCGACCCAGCGGAAGAAACCCGTCGCGTGCCCCGCCCCACCCACCAACGCCAGCTCCTCGGTGGATGTGAAATCGGCCTCGAAGGCCCGGGCCATCCCGATACCGTTCTCGTGCTGGGGAAAGCCGTCGTAGACCGCCGCCGCCGGGAAGGGGCGTCCGGCGAGCAGGTAGTACTCGTCGGCGGCGTACACGAGGCGACGCCCGAGGAGCCGGCCGAAGATCGACTGCCACTCCTCCACGGTGTCGAGGACGGAGCCGGCCTCCTCGTGCGTGTGCGGGCGCATGGCCGCCTCGGTCGTGTAGCGGCTCACGCCGAGTGGGACGACGGCGACGGTCGAGAGCTCGGGAAAGCGGTCGAGCACGCCGCACAGCGTGTCCTCGAGCACGGCGCCGTCGTTGACGCCCGGGCAGACGACGACCTGGCCGTGCACCTCGATGCCGTGGTCGAGAAGGAGGCGCAGCCAACGCAGCGAGAGCGCACCGCGCCGGTTGCGGAGCATACGGGCGCGCACATCGGGGTCGGTGGCGTGGATGGAGACGTAGAGCGGTGACAGGTGTTGGTCGACGACCCGCTCGAGGTCAGCCTCGGTGAACCGGGTGAGCGTCGTGAAGTTGCCGTAGAGGAAAGAGAGCCGGTAGTCGTCGTCCTTCAGGTAGAGACTCTTCCGCATGCCCTTCGGCAGCTGGTAGATGAAGCAGAACTCGCAGTGGTTGTCACACGTGCGCACCTGGTCGAAGAGCGCCGAGGCGATCTCCGCCCCGAGCGGCTCGCCGGCCGCCTTCTCCACGCTGAGCGAGAGCCCGAGGCCGCCTCGGGCGACGTCGAGGTCGACGAACGGCTCGTCGGCGATCAGCTGGTACTCGATGACGTCGCGGGGCACCTGGCCGTTCATCGAGCGGATCTCGTCGCCCGGCAGCAGCCCGGCACGCGACGCCGGGGAGGGGTCGGCCACGGCCACCACCTGGGGCAGCGGCATTGCCCCAGGCTACAGCGCTGCGGCGGCCGGCCGGCCCGGCCGGCGTCGCCGGCGTGCCCCGGGAGGAGGCCGCCCTCCCGTAGCCTTGGGCCATGCGGGTGGAGAAGGTGTTGTTGGCAGAGCCGAGGGGTTTCTGCGCTGGAGTCGAGATGGCCATCAAGGCACTCGACTGGATGGTCCGCGTCTTCGAGCCGCCCGTGTACTGCTACCACGAGATCGTCCACAACCGCATCGTCGTGGAGGAGTTCCAGCGACGCGGCGTCGTGTTCGTGGAGGACGTGACGACGGTGCCGGAGGGCGCCCCTGTCATGCTGTCGGCGCACGGGTCGGCGCCCGAGGTGGAGGCGGCCGCCGCCGAGCGCGGCCGTATCGTCGTGGACGCCTGCTGCCCGCTCGTGACGAAGGTGCATCACGAGATGAAGGTGCGGGCCCGCAAGGGCTACACGGTCCTCTACGTCGGGCACGCCGGGCACGAAGAGGCCATCGGCACCATGGCGGTGGCGCCGGAGGCGGTGCGCCTCGTGGAGGGGCCGGAGGACGTGCGGCGTGTGGCGGCCGGCATCCCCGACGGCGCCCCGATCGCCTTGCTCGCCCAGACGACCCTCGCCCACGAGGAGTGGTCCGGCATCGTCGACGCGGCGAGAGAGCGCTTCCCCGATCTCTGGATGCCCGGGCGCTCCGACCTTTGCTACGCCACGACCAACCGGCAGGCGTCCATGCGAGTGCTCGCCCCGCGCTGCGACGCCGTCGTCGTCGTCGGATCGGCCAACTCGTCGAACACGCTCGCCCTCGGGAAGGTGGCCGCCATGGCATGCGACCGCGTGGTGCGCGTCAACTCGCCCGACCAGCTGCCCGACGACCTCTCCGGCGTCGTGGGGGTGACCGCCGGCGCCTCTGCGCCCGACTGGCTCGTGCAGGACATCGTGGACCGCCTCGACCCTGTGAATGGGACCGAGGCGGTGCACGTCACCGACGAGGACGAGTACTTCCCGCCGCCCCCGGAGCTGCGGGATCTCCTACGCGCCCTCGCCACGGCGCTCTCGGTATCCCTCGGGGCGCCCGGCGACGAGGCGGCCCCGTCGGCGGGCGACCGCTCCGTCTCGGCCGCCACGGTGCTGCGCACTCCGGCCTGATCGCATCGGCCGCCCCCGTGAAGGGAGGCCGATGCGGGGGTGGATTCGTAACGTCTGCGTTCCAAAGTCGATGCCGCGCGAGCGCTGGCGCCGGCGACCGGCGGTGGGTTCGGAACGTTTGCGTTCTCAACCCGACACGTCTCGAGGCGGTCGGCCGTGAGGCATGCCGCCTGGGCGCAGGCGGCCTCAGGCCGACTCGCAGGCCTCCTCGCCGTAACCGGCTGCCACCGCCTCGAGCTCGGCGGCGTCCGTGTCCATCCCTGCAGGCGCCGGCCGGACCGAGCGGCCCGAGATGCCCCGCCAGAGCGGCCAGAGCACCAGCACGCCGAGGTACATGGCGACGCCAGCCCCGACGAAGGGCACCCACGGGTGGATGGCGAAGAGCGTGCCGGCCACGGCGGCGGCCACCGCCGTTGCGGCGGTCTGCACGGAGGCGGCGGCTCCCTGCGCACGCCCGAATTCGTCCGGCGGCACCGAGTGGGCGAGCTGGGACGACTCCGCCGGCGCCCCGAGGGCCACGAGGGAAGCCTCGAAGCACCCGAGCCCGACGAGGAGGGCCACGCTGTGGAGAAAGGGGTAAGTGATGGCGAACGAGCCGCTTCCGACCATGGCGACGGCCACGAGGTAGCGGCGGTCGAAGTGGTCGACGAGCCAGCCGGCCGGCAACGAGATGATGGCGAAGGGGATGGCGAAGAGCGTCCAGGAGACACCGATCTCCCAGTTGGTGGCCCCCCTCAGCTGCAGCAGCAGGCTCCAGCACACCTCGTAGACGCCGATGACGAGGCCGACGCCGACAAAGGCGACGGCGACGCCGCCGAAGGAGCGGTTACGCCACAGGGCGGTCCGAGGGCCAGTGGTGGTGCGGATGGGCACCACCCTCCGGGCCGGGACGGCGAGGAGGATGGGGGTGATGGCAGCCATGGCCGCCACGGCTGCGCCGACGAAGAGCCAGCGCATGCCGCCGATGCCGGCGAGACCGCCGAAGAACGGCCCGATGGCCATGGAGACGTTGCGGGCGCCGTAGAAGGAGCCGTAGGCACGGCCGCGGTAGCGCTCCGGCACGGTCTCGGCGATCGTCGCAAGGTTGGCGACGTCGACGATGCCGGCGCCGGCGCCTTGCAGGCCGCGCAGGAGGAGGGCCGCCACAGGGGACCCGATGAAGGCGAAGAGCACGCTGGCGAGGGCAAAGGTGACGAGGCCGGCGGCCTGGATCTTGCGGCGCCCGATGCGGTCCGAGAGCCGTCCGAGGGGGTACTGGACGAGGAGGGCGGCGGCGAAGAAGGCCGACATCGTGATGCCGACGAGCGCCGGTGAGGCACCCCGGTGCCGCAGGTAGATCGGAAGCAGCGGCAGCACGGAGGTGGCGCCGCCCCACTCGATGAAGGCCGACACCGAGAGGGCGATGACGATCCGCCGCACGGCCCGCGATTCGAAGGAGCGCTCCTTCATGGCGTGGCCGCCTTCGTGATCAGCGACTTCAGGGCCTCGCCGACGGCGCGCCTGTGATCGTCGCGCACCGGGGCGAGGTCGAAGAGCTCGCACAGCCACATGCCGTCGGCGGCGTAGCGGATCATCGTGGCGATGGCCGGGTCAATGCCGTCCCACTCGATGGAGGACTGCCAGCAGGCAAAACGCGCTCGCAAGGGGGCCAGCAACTCCGGGTCGGAGGCCACGCCCGCCAGCAGGGCGGCGCCGAGGCGGCGGTCGCGAGCCGTCGTGCCGTCCGATTGGACCGGTACGAGGGTCGCCTCCACGTAGGCGCGCATGAAGTCTCCCGGCTTCCCGCCGTAGGCCCCCCGGCCCTCGAGGTCGCCGTCGAAGCTCACGACGAACTGGTCGACCATGGCGGCGACGAGCGCGGCCCGGGTCGGGAAGTGGTACAGGACGCCGCCCTTGCTGACGCCGGCCTCCGCAGCCGCCGACTCGAGGGTGAGACGGGCGACTCCCTCGCGGATGACGACCTCCTCGGCGGCGCAGATGATGCGCTCCCTCGTGTCCGTCACCCTGGCCATGCGATAACTATACCGTCCGGACGGTACAGTATCAAGCCCCAGCTCACGGCCATATGGCGGGCGCTTCAGACCCTCCCGGCAGCCCCGAGCGGCTCAGCCGCCCCCAGCCCTCCGCTGCGCCTCGTCGAAGACCGCCTGGATCGCCGCCGCCACCTCGTCGGAGAACTCCTTCGTGGCGCGGCGGGACACGCGGCCGGTCCTCCCCTCTCCCTCTCCCCCGGCTGCAGCCCCGACCGGCGGCCAGACAGGGGCGCCGATGACGACGTCGACCCGGTGGGGCCGCGGGATGGCAGACCCACGCGGCATCGCCTTCTCACTCCCCCCGATGCCAACGGGGACCACGGGCACGCCGGCGCGAACCGCCAGGTAGGCGACGCCTTCCCGCAGGTCGGTGACGAGCGGGCCGGATCGCCGCGTGCCCTCGGGGAACATGACGAGCGGCTCGCCGCCGGCAAGCACCTGGCGGCAGCGCTCGAGCGCTTCCCGGTCGGCGCCGGACCGGTTCACAGGAAAGACGCCGAGGAACTCGAGGAGACGGCCGACGAAGCGGGACTTCCACAGCTCCGACTTGGCGATGAAGCGGAGCCGGCGCCGCCCGGTCACGCGGGCCACGATCAGCCAGTCCACGTAGGAGCGATGCACGGGGGCGAGGAGGTACGCCCCGGTCGGCGGCAGGTTCTCCCGCCCGGTGACCCGCCCCGGCAGGTAGAGGCGCGAGAAGCCGACGGCGATCGCCCAGCCGGCCTTGTAGCCGAGCAGCTCCAGGCGGCTCGGTGGGCCAGGCACGGCGGGACTGCCGGCGGCGGCCGGGTTGGCGGGGCTCGAGGTCACAGGCGGGACAGCACCTCCTCGATGACGTCGTCGACGGGGCGACCCGTCGTGTCGACGACGAGGGCGTCCTCGGGCACGACGAGAGGGGAGGTCGCCCGGGAGGAGTCGAGCTCGTCCCGCCGGCGCAGCAGGGCAGCCGTCTCGGCGACCTCGACGGGCTGCGGTCCCTCCGCCTCGGAAGCGAGCTGGCGCACCCGCCGGCGGGCGCGCTCGGTCGGATCGGCCGTGAGATACACCTTCAGCCGGGCGTGGGGGAACACGACGCTGCCGATGTCACGTCCCTCCACCACGGCGCCGCCCCCACCCTCCGCCCAGGCGCGCTGCCGGGCCACGAGGCTGCGGCGCACCGCCGGATTGGCGGCCACGACCGAGACGGCGGCGTCCACCTCGGGCGAACGGATGGCCGCCGTCACGTCCTCGCCGTTCACGACGACTGCTCCGTCCATCTCGAGGTCCATGTCCTCGGCAAGCTTGGCGGTCGCTTCGGTGTCACCGACCGCCCCGGCCCGCAGGGCGAGGACGGTCACGGCCCGGTACATGGCGCCCGTGTCGAGGTGGCGGTAACCCAGCCGTTGCGCCACGGCCTGCGCCACGGTCGACTTGCCCGACCCGCCGGGGCCGTCGATGGCGATCACGAGCGGCTCGCTCATGACGATGTCGTCCACGAGACCCGGTACCCACGCTCGCGCAGGGGTGCCACGACCGTCTCGGCGAGGGCGGCGTCGACGACGAGGACGAGGACGCCCCGAGGCCCCTCGGCGGAGTGGGCGATCTCGAGGTCGTAGATGTTGACGCCCAGCTCCCCGGCGAGCGTCGTGACGTCGGCGAGGACGCCGGGCCGGTCGGGAACGAGCACCCTGAGCTCGGCCACCGCCGCGGGGCGTACGCCGCGGGGTGGGAGGTTCTGACGGGCGCTGCGTGCGCCCTCCAGCAGCAGGGACAGCCCCTCCCGGTCGCCGTCGGCCACGATGCGCCGGACATCGCGCAAGCGGTCGATGAGCCGGTCCAGCACCGGGACGATGGCGCCGGCGTTGTCGCGGCAGATGTCCGGCCAGATGGCCGGCGACCCGGCGGCGATGCGCGTCATGTCGCGGAACCCGCCGGCCGCCAGCCGCATGAGGGCGGCGTGGTCGACGTGCGACTCCCCCGCCAGGCTCATGAGCGTCGCCGAGGTCAGATGCGGGACGTGGGAGATGACGGCCACGAGCTCGTCGTGCCGCTCGGGAGCCAGGGCCACGACGTCGGCGCCGAGGGAGGCGACGACCGACTGCAGCGTCGTGAAGGCGCCGGGATCGGTGAGATCGGTCGGCGTCAGCACCCACGTCGCCCCGACGAAGAGCTCTGGGTCGGCCCCCTCGGGGCCTTCCTGCTCGGAGCCCGCCATGGGGTGCCCGGCGACGAAGCGGGGGTGCTGCAAGGCGGCGACGATGGGCGTCTTCACCCCGGCCACGTCGGTCACGATCAGGTCAGGCCGCTCGGAGCGGGCGAACAGCTGCTCGGCCACGGACACCACGGCGGAGGCGGGCGTCGCCACGACAGCGAGCTCGGCGCCGGTGTCCCAGCCGACGGTGTCGACGGCGCCGAGGGTGCGGGCGCGGGCGGCGCGGTCCTCGTCGAGGTCCGATCCGGTCACCTCCCATCCGCGGGACCGCAGGCCGGAGCCGATGGAGGATCCGACGAGTCCGAGACCGACGATCTGGGCACGAGGAGTCACGGAGGCGACCCCCCCGCCGGCAGCGGCCCCGTGCCCGCCCAGCCCGGGGACGGGCGGCGGCTGGCCGCGCAAGGAGGGCTGCCGGGCATGGCCGCGGAGCCTACCGGCTGGCTCTGGAGCGGTCCCGCCTCGATGCGTCCGGCTCGGAGGCGGCCTCCGAGAGGGCTCGAACCTCCTCGATGCCGAGGGACCGCCACGCCCCGGGCCGGAGCCGCCGGTCCGCCAGCGGCCCGATGCGCGTGCGCACGAGGCGCACGACGGGGTAGCCGACGGTCTCGCACATGCGACGGACCTGGCGCTGTCGGCCCTCGTGGATGACGAGCTTGACCACGGTCGGCGCCACGAGGGAAACCTTGGCGGGACTCGTCGGCCCGTCTTCGAGGACGACGCCCTCTCGCAGCGAGCGCAGGGCGCCTGCGGACGGGTTGCCCCGAACCTCGGCCAGGTACTCCTTCTCGACGCCGTAACGCGGGTGAGAGAGCAGCTGGGTGAGGACGCCGTCGTTCGTGAGGACGAGGAGTCCCTCCGTGGCGACGTCGAGACGGCCGACAGGAAACACCCTCGGGGCGCTCGGCACGAGATCGACGACCGTCGGCCTGCCCTCGGGATCGGAGGCGGTCGTGACGACGCCGACCGGCTTGTTGAGCAGGTAGTAGACGAGGCCTGGGAGGACGCCCACGGGCACGCCGTCGACGGCGATCTGGTCCTCGGCGACGTCGACACGGCGCCCGAGCTGGGCCGTCTCGCCGTTGACGGTCACCCTTCCGTCCTCGATGAGGAGGTCGCACAGGCGCCGGCTGCCGAAACCCGCCCGTGCCAACACCTTCTGCAGACGCTCTCCGCCCGGCGTCTCGGCCGGAGTCATCGGCGGCGCTAGGTTCCGGCGTCCGGTCGCAGCGCCTGCTCGAGCATCTCGACCGTGGGGGCGCCGGGCACGAACTCCTCCAGCGGGGGCAGGTCGCCGAGGCCGTCGATGCCGAGGCGCTCGAGAAACGTCTCCGTCGTGCCGAACAACACAGCCTGACCCGGACCGGAGTCCCGACCGACCTCCGCCACGTAACCGCGGGCCGCCAGCAGGCGGAGGACACCGTCGGCGTTGACGCCACGAATGGCGGACACCTGGGCGCGTGACACGGGCTGCTTGTAGGCGACGACGGCGAGCGTCTCGAGGGCGGCGGCCGAGAGCTTCGTCGACGTGCCGTCGAGCACGAAGCGCTCCACATAGCCGGCGAGCGATTCGTGGCTCTGCAAGCGGTAGCCGCCCGCCACACGGGCGAGCTTGAAGCCGCGTCCCTCCCGTTCGTAGCTGGTGGCCAGCCCGGCGCACAGCGCCTCCACGCGCTCGGTGCTCAGCTCGAGCAGCTCGGCGAGAAGGCCCGGTGCCACCGGCGCCGTCGCCACGGTCAAGACGGCCTCGATGGCCGCCTCGGCGCTGCGGTCGGGCGTGTCCGGCTCGACGTAGTCGCTCATCCGCCGTACTCCATGCCGGCGTCGCCACCGAAGTAGGCGGAGGCGACAAGGTCGTTGAGGCCGCCCCCGTCCTCCTCGCCTCCGACCCAGGAGACGACGAGCTCGCCGAACGTGCTCACCTGCTCCAGCTCCACGAGCCCCTGCTTGTAGAGCTCGAGGACGCCGAGGAAGTGCACCACGACCTCGATGCGGGTGACGGCGGCGGCCGTGAGCTCCCGGAACGTGACGGGCGATTGCCCCGGAAGGCGCTCCACGAGACGCGCCACGACCTCGGCGACGGTGACCTCGTCGACGAGCACGTGCTCGACATCGATGACTGGCTCGGGACGCTCTGCCAGAGCCGACTGGGCGGCGCGGCGGAGGTCGGCGGGTGTGATACCGGCGAGGAGGTCGGGGGCGACCGCTTCGAAGCGCTCGTCCGGGCCGGCGAGCCGCGGATAGGACTTGGAGGCGGCCGCCTCGATCTCGGCCAGGCGCCGTCCCGCCGCCGAGAACGTGGTGCACTCCACGAGGCGGGCGAGGAGGTAGTCGCGCTCCTCGAGGAGGGCGAGGTCGTCCTCGCTGACGGCCCCGTCCCGGTCCGGCAGGAGGCGCCGGCTCTTCAGCTCGACGAGGATGGCGGCGATGAGCAGGAATTCGGTCGCCGACTCGAGGTCCAGGCGGTCCATGCGGTCCATGCGGTCGAGCTCGACGAGGAAGGCGTCGACGATGTCGCAGAGACGGATCTCGTAGAGGTCGACCCGTTGCTCGGTGATGAGGCGGAGCAGGACGTCGAAGGGCCCCTCGTAGACGTCGGTGTGCACCTCGTAGCCCACGTGGGCGAGGTTACCGCTGCCCGGCCGGGTTTCCGTGGATGCCTCGGGCCCGCTGTGCTGGGCTTTTGTCGTTTGTACTGGGCTTCTATCATTGCCCGATGGCGCGTGTCTTCTCAGGTATCCAGCCGTCCGGTGCCCTCCACGTGGGCAACTACCTGGGGGCCATCCGGCAATGGGCGGAGGACCAGCACAAGGCCGACAGCATCTTCTGCGTCGTCGACCTGCACGGTCTCACGACCGAGCACGTGCCCGCCGACCTGCGCCGCCGCACGCTCGAGACCGCCACCGGCCTGCTCGCCGCCGGCCTCGACCCGGACGCCTGCACCCTCTTCGTACAGAGCCACGTGCCCGCCCACACGGGGCTGACGTGGCTCCTCGAGTCCACGGCGACCGTCGGAGAGCTGCGCCGCATGACGCAGTTCAAGGAGAAAGGTGCAGGTCAGGAGTCCGTCCGCGCCAGCCTCATGACCTACCCCGTCCTCATGGCGGCCGACATCCTCCTCTACGACACCGACCGCGTTCCCGTCGGCGACGACCAGCGCCAGCATCTCGAGATCGCCCGCGACCTCGCCATCCGCTTCAACACCCGCTACGGCGACACCTTTGTCGTTCCCGAGTCGGCCATCCCGGCCGTGGGCGCCCGCGTCATGGACCTGCAGCACCCGACGCGGAAGATGTCCAAGTCGGTCGAGTCGCCCCTCGGCACCGTCAACGCCCTCGACTCGCCCGAGGACATCGTCCTCAAGGTGCGCAAGGCGGTCACCGACACCGTCGGGGTCGTGCGCTACGACCCGGCGAACCAGCCGGGCCTCGCCAACCTCATCGAGCTGCTCGCCTCCGCCACCCACCGCTCCATCGACGAGGTCGTCGCCTCCTACGACCGCTACGGCCCGCTGAAGAACGACGTCGCCGAGGCGCTCGTCGCCGTCCTCGCCCCGGTGAAGGCACGCTACGAGGAGCTTGCCGCCGACCCCGCCGCCGTCATGAAGGTGCTCGAGGTCGGCGCCGCCAAGGCGTCGGAGATCGCCGCGGTCACGCTGCGGCGGGCCCAAGAGGCCATCGGTTTGCTCCTGCCCGCCGGGACCGCCTGAGCTCGCCTCAGGGGAAGGGCGGCGGCGTCGTCCCGGCGAAGATCTGCACGTACCAAGCCTCGAAATGCCCGAAGAGGGTGTTCATGCCCGCCCGGTCGTACACCACGACCAAGAGGACGATGATCATGAGGCCGAAGCGGATGCGGTAGTAGCCCGGCAGCAGATCAGCCGGGATGAGCCGCTCCACCACGGCCGAGCCGTCGAGCGGTGGGATGGGGATGAGGTTGAAGACGGCCAGGATGATGTTGACGACGCCGAAGTAGAAGGCGAATTGATCGCCGACGCTGAGCGGGGGTGAATAAATGAGGTCGCCCTGGGCGAACATGCCCGTGTGGAGGAAATGCAGGACGAGGCCTCCGGCGCAGGCGAGGAGGATGTTCGTGACCGGGCCGGCGAGGCCGACGAGGACCGCCTGGTTGCGGGGGTGCCTCAGGCGCCCGATGTTCACGGGGACCGGCTTGGCGAACCCGAAGGGGATGCCGGTCGTGAGGGCCATGATGATGGGCAGGATGATCGACCCGAAGGGATCGATGTGACGGAGCGGGTTGAGGGTCAGCCGGCCCGCTCGCTTGGCGGTGTCGTCCCCGCACCACAGTGCCACGAGGCCGTGGCTCACCTCGTGACAGACAACCGCCGGGACGAAGCAGGCAAGGACGATCGCCGTGTCCTCGCTGAGGTAATGGCGCTGCACGGCCGCCACCCCGGCGAAGACGAGGATGCCGAGGACGGCAAGGCTGATGACGAGGTTCGGCAGCGACAGGTTGGCCCTCGCGGCGTGCCATCGCCGCTGGAGGTTCAACGACGAACCGCGGAAGCGCAGTCGATGCAGAGGCGGCTGGCAGGCTTCGCCTCGAGTCGCGCCGGAGCGATGGGCTTCCCGCACCGCTCACAGATCCCGTATGTCCCCTCGTCCAGCTTCTTGAGCGCCGCCCGAACCTCGGCGAGGGCGTCCTGCAGCTGCACGGCAAGGGCTTCCGCCTCACCGCGCTCAGCCGTCACCTGGGAGGAGTCGGCGAAGTTGGGGTCGTACTTCACCCTCCCGGCGTCGCCATAGCCGAGATCCTGCAACTGCTCTTCGAGCGAGGCGCGCTCGCTCTCGAGCAAGGAGCGGTAGTCGACGGCTGCGTCATGTGACATCGCCGGACAGACTAGTTGGCCTGCCGTCGACGACGTGCTCTCGGGTGGGCGGCGTCGTATTCGCGCCGGAGGAGGTCGTTCGAGACCTTCGTATAGATCTGGGTCGTCGTGATGGCGGCATGGCCGAGCAGCTCCTGCACGACGCGGATGTCGGCGCCGTGCTCGAGCAGATGGGTGGCACAGGAGTGCCGCAGCACGTGCGGCGTCACGCGGTCCTCGAGACGCACCTTCTCGGCCGCCGCCCGCACGACCACCCAGACGGCCTGCCGCGACATGCGCCGGCCCCGTGTCGAGATGAGGAGCGACTCCTCGTCGGCCCGCCGTGCCCACCGCTCGGGCGCCATGGCAGGGCGTCCCAGCGGGCCGAGCCAGTCGTCGATCGCCAGGAGGGCATGGCGTCCGAAGGGCACGATGCGCTCCTTCGATCCCTTGCCGAAGACGCGCGCCATCTGGGCACTCAGGTCGAGGTCGGAGCGTCGCAGGGCGGCCAGCTCGGAGATGCGCATTCCCGTGGCGTAGAGCAGCTCGAGGATGAGGCGGTCGCGCCGCGCCTTGGCGTCGTCGCCCGGTACGGCGGACAAGAGGAGCTCCACCTCGGCCTCTGTCAGCGCCTTCGGGATGGGCTGGGGCAGCTTCGGGCCCACGATGCCCTCCGTGGGATCGGAGGGTGCGCCCCGCTCGTCGACACAGAACCGGTGGACGCCCCGGATGGCGGCCAAGGCGCGGGCGTTGGATGTCGCCCGCCGGCCGGAGGCCGCGAGGAAGGCGAGGTAGTCCTCGACGACTCGAGGCCCGACCTCACCGAGCGTCACCCCACGGGCGGCGAGGAACTCCTCATAGGCGACGAGATCTCGGCGGTAGGCCGCCACGGAGGCCGGGGCCCGGCCGCGCTCGACGGCGAGGAACGAGAGGAACTCCTCGGCATCGCGGCTGAGCGGCCGGCGCCTGCCGGATGGCGCCGCCTCGGCGTTGACGGTTACGGCGACGGCGTCGGCTCCGGCGCCCAGCCGGCCGCGGCGCGGGCAGCGAACAGTCCGATGATCGACTTGGCGTCCACGAGCTCGCCGGCCGCCACGAGCTCCTCCAGCTCACCGAAGGCGACGCGCTCGACGACGAGGTTCTCCTCCTCGATGCCGTGTGCCCGCTGCGGGACCTCCGTGAGGTGCTCCGCCAGGTAGCAGATCGTCTCCTCGTCGCTGATGCCCGGGGAGTTGTAGAAGCGCGCCACCTCGGTCATCGACCCGGCGGTACGGCCGATCTCCTCCTCGAGCTCGCGGGCGGCGCAGGCGGCCGGATCCTCCTCCGGCACGTCCCGTTTGCCGGCGGGCAGCTCGAGGAGTGCCGCGTCCACGGCACCGCGGTACTGGCGGATCATAAGGACGTGGCGGCGGTCCGCCTCGAGGGCGGCGATGCAGACGGCCCCGGGGTGGCGGATGACCTCCCGCTCGAAGGTGAAACCGTCGGGACCGACGAAGGTCGCCGTCACCACGGAGAAGAAACCCCCGTCGTAGCGGTGGCGCTCCCCGAGATGGCGGAAGGGTGCTTCGGGAACCTCAGGAGACGGCATCGAGGTCGATGTCGAGCTCGATCAGCCGCGGTTGGCGACTGCGCGCCCTCACGATGGCGGCGGCCACGAGGCCGTGGAACAGCGGATGTGCCCGGTCGGGACGGCTCTTGAACTCGGGGTGTGCCTGCGTCCCCACCCAGAAGGGGTGAGTGGGCAGCTCGATGTACTCGACGAGCCGGTCGTCCTTCACGGCGATGCCCGAGCAGCAGAGCCCAGCCTCCTCCAGGCGGGCCCGAAAACGCGGGTTCACCTCGAAACGGTGCCGGTGCCGCTCGGACGTCACGACGTCCCCGTAGAGCTCGGCCACCTGAGAGCCCGGCCGCAGCCTCGCCTCCCAGGCACCGAGGCGCATCGTGCCGCCCTTGTTCGTGATGTCCACCTGGTCGTTCATGAGGTCGATGACCGGGTAGGGCGTGCTCACGTCGACTTCGGTCGTGTTCGCACCGTCGAGACCGGCCACGTTGCGGGCGAATTCCACCACCATCGTGTGCAGCCCGAGGCAGAGACCGAGGAGGGGAACCTCATGTTCTCGGGCGAAGCCGGCGGCGGCGATCTTGCCCTCGATGCCCCGCTCCCCGAAGCCGCCCGGGATGACGAGGGCGTCCAGGTGGTCGAGCGTGGCCGCCAGCATGCCCGTCACCTCCTCGGCTTGCACGAGCTCGACGTTCACCTTCACGCCATGGGCGAAGCCGGCGTGGCGGAGCGCTTCGACGACGGAGAGATAGGCGTCCGGCAGGTTCACGTACTTGCCGATGATGCCGATGCGCACACTGTCCTCCGCCGACGCGATGCGGGCGAGCATCGCCTCCCACCTCGAGATGTCGATCTCGTGGTCGGGATCGTCGAGGCGGAGGATGCGGCAGACGATGTCGTCGAACCCCTCGTCGTGCAGGGCGATCGGGATGGCGTAGATGGAGTCGGCGTCGATGGCGGACACGCAGGCCTCGACGGGGACGTCGCACAGGAGCGAGATCTTCCGCTTCAGGGAGTCGGAGATGGGCTGCTCGCTCCGGCAGACGATCACGTCGGGCTGAATGCCCCGGCTGCGGAGCTCGGTGACGGAGTGCTGGGTGGGCTTGGTCTTCTGCTCGCCAGCCGTGCGGAGGAAGGGGACGTAGGTGAGGTGGATGTAGCAGACGTTGTCCCGGCCGACCTCGCGGCGGAACTGCCGGATCGCCTCGAGGAACGGGACGATCTCGATGTCGCCGACGGTGCCCCCCACTTCGGTGATGACGACGTCGACGTCCTGCTGGGTGCCGAGGCGCCGGACGCGCTCTTTGATCTCGTCGGTGATGTGCGGGATCACCTGCACCGTCTTGCCGAGGTAGTCGCCCCGCCGCTCCTTCGCGATGACGGAGGAGTAGATCTGCCCGGTCGTGGCGTTCGAGAACTTGTGGAGGTTCTCGTCGATGAAGCGCTCGTAGTGGCCGAGGTCGAGGTCCGTCTCACCGCCGTCGTCGGTGACGAAGACTTCCCCGTGCTCGAAGGGGTTCATCGTCCCCGGGTCGACGTTGATGTAAGGGTCCAGCTTGCACATCGTCACCCGGAACGAGCGGGACTTGAGCAGCCGGCCGAGCGACGAGGCCGTGAGCCCCTTGCCGAGCGAACTCGACACGCCGCCGGTCACGAACACGTACTTGGTCAAGGCTGCTCCTTTGTCCAGTCTTGGTGCCCGCCATAACAGGGTATCGGAGCAACGACGAGCTCAGGCGGACCGCTCAGGGGGCCTGACCAGGACGTCCGGCAAGGGCAAGGAGCTCCGCGGCGTGCCGACGGGCCGTCGCCGACGCCGGTTGGCCCGACAGCATGCGGGAGAGTTCGACGAGGCGCTCCTCGGCTTCGACGGGCCGAGCGCCGGCGACCGTGCGACCGCGGCGTTCCTGTTTCGTCACGGCCACCTGGGCGTCGGCAAACGCCGCCACCTGGGCGAGGTGCGTGACGACGAGGACCTGATGGCCGTCGGCGGCGAGCGCCTGCAAGGCCCGGCCGACGGCGAGGGCGGCCTCTCCACCGACGCCGGCGTCGACCTCGTCGAAGACGAGGGTGGGGGGCGCCTCCGAGAGGACGAGGCGTGTGGCGAGCATGACGCGGGCGAGCTCGCCTCCGGAGGCGACCTTCTCGAGGGGCAGCGCCCGCTCCCCCGGATTGGCGGCGAACAGCCACGTCACATCATCCCCCCGACCAGGCCCGACCACGACCTCGAGGCGTCCGTTCGGGAGCGCCAGATCGGCGAGGTGGGAGGCGACGGCGGCCGCCAGGGCGGGGGCGGCGGCGCGGCGGGCGTCGCCGAGTCGCTGCTCGGCGGCGGCCAACTCCTCGGCCGCCTGCTCCCGTTCGCCCGCCAGCTCACGCCGCCGCTCCTCGCCCGATTCGAGGTCGTCGAGGCGGCGGCTCGTCGCCTCCCCGTAGGCGATGACGTCGCTCAGGGCCTCGCCGTACTTGCGCCGCAGATCGCTCAGCTGGCGGCGGCGTGCCTGCACCTCGGCCAAACGCCCCGGGTCGGCCTCGAACCCCTCGCCCCGTTCCCTGAGCGCCGCGGCCACGTCCGTCACCTCGCTCAGCACGGCGCTGAGTCGTTCGGCGAGATCGGCAAGCGGCTCGAGGTGGGCGAGGCGCCCGAGGGCGAGGCCGAGGAGGTCGGCGGCGCCGTTCGCCTCCCCGCCGAGGCCGTCCGGCTCGGTGAGCAGGCCGCGAGCCTCCTCGGTGGCGAGGCGCAAGGCGTCGGCGGCGGCCAGCACGGCTTCTTCGGCTTCGAGGTGGTGCTCCTCGTCGGGGTCGGAGAGGCCGGCGGCGGCGATCTCCCCGATCTGGAAACGCAGGAGGTCGATCTCGCGGGCGAGCTGACGGGCGTCGCCTCCGAGCTCGGCGATGCGGGCATCGAGGCGGGCCAGGCGATGGCGGGCTCGGGCGGCGTCCGAGGTGTCGATGGAACCGAAGTGGTCGAGGGCGTCGCGCTGGGCGCTGGCTCGCAGGAGGGACTGGTGGGCGTGCTGTCCGTGCAGGTCGACGAGGCCGTCGCCGAGTGCCTCGAGGTGGGCGGCCGTGGCCATGTGACCGTTCACGTAGGCGCGTGACCGCCCGCCGGCAGGAATCTCCCGGCGGAGGACGACCTCGAGCGCCCCGTCCCCGATCGTGTCATCCTCGCTATCAAGAGTAGGGACGCCGGCGGCGACCACCACGGCCCGGGGGGCGAGGAATCGACCCTCCACGACGGCGCAAGCGGCCCCGCTGCGAACAAGGGCGCTGTCCGCCCGCCCGCCGACGAGCAGCTCCAGTGCCTCCACGACGAGCGTCTTGCCCGCCCCCGTCTCGCCCGTGAGCGCCGTCATGCCCGGCCCGATCACGAGGTCCAGATCCTCGATGACGCCGAGGTCCGTCACGTGAATCTCCGCCAGCATCGCCCTCAGCGGTCCGGCAGCGAGAAACGGTCGCGGAGCACGGCATGGAAGTCGCCCGTCCCGAGTGTCACGAAGCGGGCGGCGAGGGGGCCGGCCGAGCAGATGACGGCGTCGCCCTCGCCGAGCGTCTCGCTCAAGGCGCCGTCGAGGACGAGGGTGGCCGGGCGGTCCCCGAGGAGCGTGATGGTGACGTCCTCGTCGGGGCCGAGCACGAGTGAGCGGTCGAAGACGAGGTGAGGCGCCACGGCCGTCAGCACGAGGGCACGCATGGCGGGCGAGACGACCGGGCCGCGAGCCGAGAGGTTGTAGGCCGTCGAGCCGGTCGGCGTGCAGACGAGCAGGCCGTCGGCGATGTAGGTGAGGAAACGGGCGCCGGCGATGTCGACGGCGGCGTGGATCGTGTGCCCCGGCGCGTTGCGCTCGACGATGGCCTCGTTGATGGCTGTGCCCACGAGCCGGCGGGAGGAGCCGTCCCGGCGGAGCGACACCTCGAGCACGACGCGGTCCTCCACGCGGTACTGCCCCCGCAGCAATCGCTCGAAGGCGCCCTCCATGTCCGCCGGCTGCACCTCCGACAGGTAGCCCATGCGGCCGAGGTTGACGCCGATGACCGGGATCCCCGAGGGCAGAGCGAGCTGTACCGTGCGCAGCATCGTGCCGTCGCCCCCGAAGCTGATGGCGAAGTCGGGCGAGCTGTCCGAGCTCGTTTCGAGACCGACGGCCTCGAAACCCCCCGGGATGTCCCTCACATCCACGACCCCGTACCCGTGCGACTCCCACCAGGCCCGCGCCGTGGCGGCCAGCTCCTTGGCGGCCGAACGATCCGGGTGGACGAGGAAGAGCACGGAGCTCACCGGCTCATCCTGGCCGTTTCGCGCCTGCGGTGCCAGTACCCGCCGGGCCGCCGCTCCCGTACCTGGGCTCAGGTAGTGGGAGTGCCGCCCCTGGGCCGCCGCGTGGCACCGGCCGGAGCCTTGCGAACAGCCGCCTTGCGGGCGGGAGCCTTCTTGGCCGCCGTCTTCGTTGGGGGCGCCTTCGCCGTCGCCCGCACCGTCGTCCGCTTGGAGGCCGAGGCAGCCGCCGCCGTGCGCTTGGCCGGGGCCTTGCGGGCCGCGGCCTTACGGCCAGGCTCGGACGTCGTGGCTGCACTCACCCGCTCGCGGGCCGTCGTGAGGACGGACTCTGCTTCTTTGCGTGCCCTCGCCACTTCGCCCTCGCCGACCCGGCGAGCCCTCTCGGCTCGCTTCGTGACGGTGGTCATCGTGTGCTCGCCGGCGGAGCGAGCAGAGCGCACGAGGCGCTCGACGAGCTTCTGGACGTCGTCGGCCTTGACGAGGCCGAGCTGGTCGATCTGGCGCTTGACCTCTTTCGAAACCGCCTCGGAGAGATGCTCGGCGCTCCGGCGACTACGGGCGACGAGGTCCTCGGCCCAGTCTGAGGCATGCTCGCGGCCGACCGCCCCTTCTTTCACGAGGTCCCTCACGAGACCCTCGGCGCGCCTGCGACTCATGCGGGTGAAGTCCATGCCGGCGGTGACGTAACGGTCGAGCGCAGTCTGTTTTGCCATGCCCACATTCTACGCCTGAGCTGGACTGCTTGCAAGAGTAAGCACATGCGTGCGGGAGGCTCAGGTGCTTCGGCCCACCTTGTCGACCAGCTCGGCCAGGTCGGACGCCTCCATCCAGGGAGCTGGGGTCACCGGACCGTGACCGGGAGGCGTCACGCCCGTGAGGACGAGGGCGAATCGTGCGTCGAGGCGGGAGGCGAGCGCTCCGTCGGTCGACGGGCGGTCGCCGACGACGACATCGACGGTCCCGAGGCTGCGGCGGACGAGATCGACGAGGGGCGGGTTGGGCTTGCCGGCGATGACCGGTTTGACGCCGCCGGCACGGGCGACGGCGGCCACGAAGGAGCCGGCGCCGGGCAGCAGGCCCGATGTCGTCGGGAAGGTGGCGTCGTCATTGCTGGCCACGAGGCGGGCTCCGCCTCGCAGCGCCGTCGTGGCCGCCGAGAGCCGGGCGAAGTCGAACTTCAGGTCGAAGCCGACGACGACGGTGTCCACCGGCGATGCCGCCTCGGGCGAGCCGGGCTCCACGACCTCGGCGCCTCGTGCCGTCAGGGCTTCGACGATGCCCGGGCCGCCGAGCACGAGCGCCCGCTCGCCTGGTTCCAGGAGCGTGGCGGCGGCTCCTGCCGAGGTGAAGAGGTCGCCGTCCTCCGTCGGCATCCCGAGGTGGGCGAGCTTGGCGAGGTGGTCGGCACGCACCGGATACGAGTTGTTCGTGACGAAGACCACGCGCTCGCCCTCCCGTCTCAGCTGCTCGACCGCCGCCGGTGCACCCTCGATGGGCTCGTCGCCGAGCCAGATGACGCCGTCGCAGTCGAGGACCCAAGTCATGACGAGATGCTCGCACGCCACGACCGGCCGTGGTGGGCGATGTGGTAGTGATGGTCCCATGGCCCGTTTCGAGCCGTTCAGAGGTACGACGTACGTTCCCGGCACGGTCGTGCCCGATGACGTCATCGCTCCCCCCTACGACGTCGTGGGGTCGGAGGAGTGGGCGGCCCTCGCCGCCCGCAGCCGCTACAACGCCATCGAGGTCGAGCTCCCGCTCCCCAACCACGAGGTCGGCCTCGACGCCTACGAGAACGCCGCTGCCATCTTCCGCCACTGGCACCACGAGGGGATCGTCGCCGTCGAGGAGGAGGCCGCCTTCTACGTCTACCGTATGACCTTCCGCCTGGAGGACGGGACCGTGCGGACGACGACCGGGGTCCTCGGTGCCCTCGGGCTCGACCCCGAACACCACGGCGATGTGCTCCCGCACGAGCAGACGACGCCGAAGGACACGCGCGACCGCCTCTCGCTGCTGCGAGCCGCCCGCACGAACTTCTCACCCATTTGGGGCCTCTCGGTGGGAGAGGGGCTGACGCTGGCGTGCGAGACAGCCATCGCCACGGCGGGGCCGCCCTGGCGGGCCACCGACAGCGACGGCGTGCTGCACGAACGCTGGACCGTGGACGACCCGCTCGTCGTGAAGGCGATCGTGGAGACCGTGGCGGCCCCGGCCGTCCTCATCGCCGACGGGCACCACCGCTACGACACGGCCTGCACCTACTTGGCCGAGCGGCCGGAGGCTCCGGGCGCCGACGCCATCCTCGCCCTCGTCGTCGAGCTCGCCGAGGAGCAGCTGGCGGTGCACAGCATCCACCGCCTCCTCCATGGCATCGAGCCGGGCACCCTTCCGGGCCTGTTTCGGGACTACTTCGAGATCGAGCCCGGCCCGGACGACCCCATCGAGCTGCGGGACACCATGGACATCGTCGGGTCCCTCGGTCTCATGACGGAGGAGGGCTCCTGGCTGCTGCGGCCGAGGCCCGAGTTGCTCGATGCCGTCGAGGACGACCTCGACTCGAGCCGCCTCGCCTTCGTGCTCGAGGCGGTCGGCATCGAGGACGTCCACTACCAGCACGGCGCCGTCCTCGCTCGTCGGGCCGTCGACTCCGGGGACGCCGACGCCGCCGTGCTGCTGAGACCCGTCTCCGTGGACCGGATCGCCGCCACGGCTCGGGGCGGCCGGCTCATGCCGCCGAAGTCGACCTTCTTCAACCCGAAGCCGCGCACCGGTATGGTCTTCCGGGAGCTCGACCCGGCCTGAGGGCCGGTGCGGTGCCTATTCGACGGTCCAGGTCGTGCCGGAGGCGAGGAGCGCCCCGAGGTCGCCCGGGCCCTTCTCCCCTTGCGCCTCCACCAGCTGGGCGTCGACGCGCGACCCATAGTCGGGCCGGTCGACGTCCCGGAAGACGCCGATCGGCGTCGGCTCGTACGGCCCGCGGGCGAGCCTGGAAAGGGCGAACGCAAGGCCCGGATCCTCCCGGTGCTCGTCATGGACGAGCAGGGTGTCAGTTCCCGCGTCGGCGACCTCGACGAGGCGAAGGTCGCCCTGACTGCCCATGACGACGCCGCGGTGCCCGTCGGCCCCGAAACGGATCGGCTCGCCATGGCGCAGCTCGATGAGCATCTCCTCACGGTTGGCGCGCGCCGTGACCTGCTCGAAGGCACCGTCGTTGAAGACGTTGCAGTTCTGGAAGACCTCGACGAAGGCGGCGCCCCGGTGCTCGTGCGCCCGCCGGAAGACCTCCATCATGTGCTTGCGGTCCATGTCGTGGGTGCGGGCCACGAACGTCGCCTCGGCCCCGAGGGCGAGGCTGATCGGGTTGAAAGGGGTGTCGAGGGAACCGAAGGGCGTCGACTTCGTCACCTTGCCGATCTCCGACGTCGGTGAGTACTGGCCCTTCGTGAGGCCGTAGATCTGGTTGTTGAACAAGAGGATCGTCAGGTTCACGTTGCGGCGAAGGCAGTGCACGAGGTGGTTGCCGCCGATGGAGAGGGCGTCCCCGTCGCCTGTCACGACCCAGACGTCGAGATCCGGCCGTGTCACGGCGAGACCGGTGGCGACGGCGGGGGCACGGCCGTGGATCGAGTGCATGCCATAGGTGTTCATGTAGTAGGGGAACCGGGCGGCACAGCCGATCCCCGAGATGAACACGGTGTTCTCGCGGCGCACGCCGAGCTCGGGGAGGAGCAGCTGCATGGCGGCGAGGATGGAGTAGTCGCCGCATCCGGGGCACCAACGGACGTCCTGATCGCTCGACCAGTCCTTCCGCGTGGTGACGGGAACGGCCACCTCGGTCATCGGTTCACGACCTCCTCCGAGGCGCCGGCATGGGCGCGCCCGTTGCCCTCTGCCGTCGCTGGCTCCGCCGGCGGCCACGAGTCGATCTCGCCCAAGAGCTCGATGATCGCCTGCTGCACCTCGCCGACGTGGAAGGGCGTCCCTCGCATGTTCGACAGCGAGCGGGCATCGACGAGGAACTCGGCACGGACGAGGCGTGCCAGCTGCCCCAGGTTGCCCTCCGGGATGAGGAGACGCCGATAGTGCCGGACGACCTCGCCGAGGTTCTTCGGGAACGGGTTCAAGTGCACGAGGTGCGCCTGAGCCACGCGGCCGCCGGCCCGCCGCACGCGGCGCACCCCGGCGAGGGCGGCCGCGTAGGTCGAGCCCCAGGAGAGCACGAGCACCCCGGCGTCGCCCGTGGGGTCGTCGCACTCGAGGAGTGGGACGTCGTCGGCGATGCCGGCGACCTTGGCAGCCCGTAGGTGGACCATCCGCTCGTGGTTCACGGGGTCGTAGGAGACGTTGCCGGTCCGGTCCTCCTTCTCGAGGCCGCCGATGCGGTGCTCGAGGCCCGGGGTGCCGGGGAGCGCCCACGGCCTCGCCAGCGTCTCGGGGTCCCGCTCGTAGGGCAGGAAGACGGGCTCCCCCGCCTCACCGCTCTCGCCGTTCGGCGCCGCGGCGAAGGTCGTGGAGATGTCCGGCAGGTCCTCGACCGACGGCACCTTCCACGGTTCCGAGCCGTTGGCGAGGTAGCCGTCGGACAACAGGTAGACGGGTGTGCGGTACTTGAGGGCGATGCGGGCCGCCTCGATGGCGGCGTCGAAGCAGTGCGACGGCGTCATGGCCGCCACGATCGGCACGGGTGCCTCGCCGTGGCGGCCGAACATGACGTGGAGGAGATCCGACTGCTCGGTCTTCGTCGGCAGGCCCGTGGACGGGCCACCCCGCTGGATGTCGACGACGACGAGGGGAAGCTCGAGCGAGATGGCGAGACCAACGGTCTCCGCCTTCAAGTCGATGCCGGGGCCGCTCGTCGTCGTGACGCCGAGGGCGCCTCCGAAGGCGGCACCGAGGGCGGCACCCACGCCGGCGATCTCGTCCTCCGCCTGCAGCGTGCGCACGCCGAAGTTCTTGTGCTTGGAGAGCTCGTGCAAGATGTCGGAGGCGGGCGTGATCGGGTAGGAGCCGAGGAAGAGGGGGACCTTCCCGAGCTGTGCCGCCGCCAGCAGCCCCCAGGCGAGTGCCGTGTTGCCCGTGATGTTGCGGTAGAGGCCGGGTTCGTGAGGGGCGGCGTGGATCTCGTAGGCCGACTCGAAGAGCTCCGCCGTCTCACCGAAGTGGTAGCCGGCCCGGAAGGCGAGCGTGTTCGCCTGCACGACGACGGGATCGCGCCCGTACCGCTGGGCGATCCAGGTGATCGTCGTCTCCGTCGGCCGCTGGTACATCCAGGCGACGACGCCGAGGGCGAAGAAGTTCTTGCTCCGCTCGGCGTCGCGGGGCTTCGCCCCCGTCGGCTTGCACGCCTCGAGCGTCATGGCCGTCATGGGGACCTCGTAGATGCGGTAGCCCGAGAGCGAGCCGTCCTTCAAGGGGTTCGTGACGTAGCCGGCGCGCTCGAGCGCCCGCTCGTCGAAGGAGTCGGCGTTCACGATGATGCTGCCACCCGGCGCGACGTCGGCGATGTTGGCGCGCAGCGCCGCCGGGTTCATCGCCACGAGCACGTTCGGGGCATCGCCGGGCGTGAGGATGTCGTGGTCCGAGATGTGGACCTGGAAGGCGGAGACGCCGGCGAGGGTGCCGGCCGGCGCCCGGATCTCGGCCGGGAAGTTGGGCAGGGTCGAGAGGTCGTTACCGAAGATGGCGCTCTCGTTCGTGAAGCGGTCTCCGGTCACCTGCATGCCGTCGCCGGAGTCACCGGCGAACCGGATGACGATCTGGTCGATTGACTGGACCGGTCGGCCTGTCTCTGCCGCGCCGGACCTGGCTTCCACGCCGATGTCCAAGAGTCGCTCGCCTACCTCATTTGACTGCCGTGGTCATGTTACCGGCAGGCTGCAGGCGGGCTCGCCATTACCGGGAGCGGGTCCGGCGGTCCGCGGGAGCGGCCGGAACTAGCGTGTCGCCGTGAGCACCACCGACGAGCTCTTCGACCCGAGCCTGCCCTCCGGCAGCGTGGCGAACGGCGGCACCATCGAGTACAGCGTTCTCGACGTCTTCACGTCCGAGCCGCTGCTCGGCAACCAGCTGGCCGTCTTCGCCGACGGTCGGGGCCTTTCCGGCGAGGAGATGCAGCGGATCGCCCGCGAGCTCAACCTCTCCGAGACCGTGTTCCTCCTGCCGGCCGAGGGGGACGGCGACGTCCGTGCCCGCATCTTCACCCCGTCGGTCGAGCTCCCCTTCGCGGGGCATCCGGTGCTCGGGACGGGTTTCGTCGTGGCAGAGGTGCTGGGCACGGGATCGGTGCGGCTCGAGACGGGCGCCGGTCCCGTCCCGATCGAGATCACCCGCGACGGCGCCCGCCTCGTCTTCGGCCGCATGCGCCAGCCGCTCCCGGTCATAGAGCCGTACGAGCGGGAAGCCGAGCTGCTGGCAGCCCTCGGCGTCGCCCGCTCCGTCCTCCCCCTCGAGGGTTATCGCAACGGGCCCCGGCACGTCTACGTCGTCCTCGAGTCCGAGGAGGAGGTCGTCGCCCTGCGCCCGGACTTCGGCGCCCTCGCCGGCCATGCGATCGGCGCCAACTGTGTCGCGGCGGGGGCCGGGTACTGGAAGAGCCGCATGTTCGCCCCCGCCCTCGGCATCAACGAGGACCCGGCCACGGGCTCGGCCGCCGGCCCCCTCGCCCTTCATCTCGCACGCCACGGGCGCATCGCCTACGGCGAGGAGATCCGAGATCCACCAGGGGGAGGAGATCGATCGGGGCTCCGTCCTCTTCGCCCGTGCCGTCGGCGACGGCGAGCACCTCGAGCGCATCGAGGTCGGCGGCTCCGCCGTGGTCGTGGCGCAGGGGCGTTACCTCGTTCGCTCGGCGCGGGGCTAGCCGGGCGCCTCCGCTCAGGCCACCTGGATCGTCGTGTCGAGGAAGACGTCCTGCACGGCGTGGATGAGCGCCACGCCGTCCTCCATCGGGCGCTGGAAGGCCTTGCGGCCGACGATGAGGCCGGTGCCGCCCGCCCGCTTGTTGATGACCGCCGTGCGCACCGCTTGGGCGAGGTCGTCGGCCCCCTTCGAGGCGCCGCCTGAGTTGATGAGGCCGATGCGGCCGGAGTAACAGTTCACAACCTGCCAGCGGGTGAGGTCGATGGGGTGGTTCGTCGTGAGCTTGTCGTAGACGAGCGGGTCCGTCCGCCCGAACTTGAGCGCCGTGAAACCCCCGTTGTTCTCCGGCTGCTTCTGCTTGACGATGTCGGCCTCGATGGTGGCACCGAGATGGTTCGCCTGCCCGGTCAGGTCGGCGGCCAGGTCGTAGTCGGCGTCCGGCGTCTCGAAGGCGGTGTTGCGGAGGTAGCACCAGAGCACCGTGTAGAGCCCCGCCCGGTGCGCTTCGGCGAACATCACACTCACCTCGCGGATCTGGCGCGTCTCCTCCTCGGACCCGAAGTAGATGGTGGCCCCGACCGCGACGGCCCCGAGGTCGACAGCCTGGCGGACCGTCCCGAAGGGCACCTGGTCGTACTTGTTCGGATAGGTGAGCAGCTCGTTGTGGTTGAGCTTCACGATGAACGGGATCTTGTGGGCGTACTTGCGGGCGACGATCCCGAGGCCGCCCAGCGTCGTGGCGACGGCGCTGCAGTCGGCGGCGATGGCGAGCTCCACGATCGCCTCGGGGTCGAAATAGGCGGGGTTCTTCGAGAAACTGGCGGCGGCTGAATGCTCGATGCCCTGGTCGACCGGGAGGATCGAGAGGTACCCGGTACCTCCGAGACGGCCGTGGTCGAACGTCGCCTGCAGGTTGCGCAGCACGGCCGGCCGGCGGTCGCTGCCGACGAACACGCGGTCGATGAAGTCCGGACCGGGGAGCACGAGGTGCTCGCGAGGAAACGCCTCGGCTTTGTGCTCGAGGAGGGACTCGGCTTCGTCGCCGAGCAGTGCAGAGACGTCGATGCCCACTCCTGCCTCCTTGTCGTGGACCCGGACCTGCGAGCGATCCGGCGGCGTCGAGCCTACCGGGCGCTCGTCAGACGTTGAAGCGGATTTCGAGCACGTCGCCGTCCTGCACGACGTACTCCTTGCCCTCGAGACGAACCTTGCCCTTGGTGCGGGCGTTGGCGAAGGAGCCCGCCTCGAGCAGGTCCTCCCAGTAGATGACGTCTGCCTTGATGAAGCCGCGCTGCAGGTCGGAGTGGATGACGCCGGCGCACTCAGGCGCCTTGGCCCCGTGGCGGAAGGTCCAGGCCCGCGACTCCTTCTCGCCGGTCGTGAGGAACGTGTCGCGCCCGAGGATGGCGTAGGCGGCGCGAGCCACCCGCACGAGAGCGCCCTCACCGAGGCCCAGACCATCGAGCAGCTCGGCACGCTCCCCCGCCTCCAGCCGGGCGGCCTCCGCCTCCAGCTGCACGGAGGCGGCGAGGACCTCGGCGCCGCCGCCCAACTCGGACGCCACCTTCTCCACGAGACCGTCCACCTCCCCGAGGGCGTCCTCGCCGATATTGACGACGGCGAGGACCGGCTTGTTCGTGAGGAGGAAGAGGGGACGCAGCGCCTCCCGTTGCTCGGCGTCGAGGCGGGCGCGGTACACGGGGGTCCCACCCTGCAGCTGCTCGAGGGCAGCCGGTGCGGCGGCAAGGGCGGCGTTGAGGACGGGGTCGACGGGACCGAGAGTGCGGCGTTTCTTCGAGAGCTGGTTCTCGAGGGTGGCCGCGTCCGAGAGCACGAGCTCCAGCTCGAGCACCCCGAGCGCCTCCACCGGATCGGAGTCGCCGGGCGCCGTCTCGTCCTCGAAACCCCTCAACACGTAGGCGAGGGCGTCGACCTCCCGGATGCCGGCGATGAACTTCGTGCCGAGTCCCGCCCCCCCGTGCTCGGACGGCTTCTGCACGCCGGCGATGTCGACCACCTCGAAGCCGGCCATGACGACTTTCCGGCTCTCGCTCATGCGGGCGAGCGCCTCGAGGCGCCGATCGGGCACGTGGGCGACCCCCACCTCGGTATCGGTCGTGGAGAAGGGATGCGCCGCCACGAGTGCGTGGCCGTTCGTGAGCGCGTTGAACAGTGAGGACTTGCCCGAGTTCGGAAGCCCGACGAGGCCGAGGCGATCCATGCACCCGACGGTAGCTGCACGGAGCTGCGATCGGTCCAGGCCAGCGAGCGCCAGGCTCCCTCGCAGATCAGAGCGGGCTCCGGTGGCGGTGGTACCGTTCGCCAGGTTCCGCAGGCGAGTCTCGGCGGCGGGGGCGGTCTCGGGTTCCGGGGAGGGTTTCGGCATGCCAGAGGACGAGCTTGCACGTGAATTTCTCCAGGGGAGGATCGACCGCAGGACGCTGATCCAGGGACTGCTCGCAGTAGGGCTCTCCCTGACAGGCGCCACGGCCTTGGCGGAAAGCCTGGTGGCCTCGGCGGAGGCGGCCGCCGCGCCGCTGAGCGTCGCGTCGGAGGCGCCGACGGTGTCCAAGCTGTCGCCGTCGGAAGGCCCGCTCGCCGGGGGCCACGGAGGTCACGGTGAGCGGCAGCAAGCTCTCGGACGCCAAGTCGGTGCACTTCGGGAAGGCGGCGGCGACCATCACGAGGCGCAGGTCTGCGTCCGAGCTCGTCGCCAAGTCGCCCAAGGGCTCCGGCACGGTCGACGTGCTGGTGAAGACGCCCGGGGGCACCTCGAGGACGCCCTCGCCGCCCACGAGGCGAACTGGCGCGACTATTTCACCCGCAACGGCATCGACCCGATGGAGATCGTCTACGAAGACTTCGTCGCCGGGTACGAGACGACGGTGCGAGCCGTCCTCGCCTTCTTGGGCGAGACGCTTCCGTCCTGCTTCGTGCTCGCCCCCCCAAGCTTGCGCAAGCAGTCCGACGCGCTCAGTGAGGAGATGTTGGCCGACTACCTTCGACGCCGCCCCTATCTGCCTCCGGCGCCCGCAGGTACGGTCTGGTCGCGGGAGGCAGGCGGGCTCGTTCGACCCGACGCCAGCCAGGAGGATCCGCCAACGCCGGGAGTCACCTCGGTATCCAGCGGGCCGTCGGTCGCCCGCCCCTCGATTCGCTACTGAGCTCGATCGCCCACCGGTTCGGCCACGAGCAGGTGGTCGCCCGAGGCCACGACCGGGTCGGTGCCGATCCCGAGGTCGACCGCACCGTCGTGCACGATCCCGAGGACGAGGCCGTCGCGGTCTTGCCGGAGGCTGCTGAGCGCCTTGCCGATCTCGGTCTCGCCGGCCTCCGACTCCGTGAGGCGGTGCGTCTCGGAGTCGACCAACCGCATCAAGAGGTCGCCGGCGTGCGGCGACTCCAGGCTCTTGGCGAGCGTGTGGGCGACGAGGTCGTTCACCGAGACCGTCTGCGTGACACCGATGGCTTTGAGCGCCTCCGTCACGGGGCCGGAGCTCGTGAGGGCTGCAATTGTCAGCTCGGGTGCCAGCTCGCGAAGCAGGACAGCCATGACGAGGACGTCGCCGTCGTTCGGGGCGGCCACGAGGGCGTGCTGGGCACTCGCCGGCCGCGCCTTGCGCAGCGTGGCGGGGTCCGTCGGGTCGCCTCGCACGACATGGACGCCGTCGCGGGCGCTCGCCGGGTCGACGTCGGCCACGTGCACGACGGCCTGGTCGGCCTTCACGAGCTCCTCGAGGATGGCGGGCACGGTCGGGTGCATGCCGACGACGAGGCGGTAGTCGCCTGAAGGGAAGTTGCTGCCCATCTCTAGGAACCTCCGGAGTCCGGCCGCGGCTGCGGCACCGGTGACGAGAGCGAACGTTGCGCCGAGCAACGGGATGGCGGTCAGCATGACGGCCGAGGCCACGACCCTGCCGGAGGCGTTGTGCGGCGTGATGTCGCCGTAGCCCACGGTCGAGGCCGTCGTGATGGCCCAGTAGAGCCCGGTCGTGAACGGGATGTGCTGGGTGGCGGCAAAGGCTCCGGCGCCGGCGAACACGATCACCACGAGGCCGCTCAGGAGAACGAGCACATGGCGCCGGTGGCTGACCTTGAGGAGCGCGAGGAGGAACAGCACGGGTCCAGTTTGGCGGGGTGGCCCGCCCGACTGGCGGACCCGGCCGCCTCAGGATCGGGTCGCCTCGGCGGCGTTGATGACGAGCTGGTACACGTGGTGCCAACGGACCTGCCGGAACCCGGCGGCGTTGAGCAGTCGCTCGACTCGTCGGGGTGTGCGCGCCCGGCCTCGGTGGCGGCGCAGCGCCAATGTCGGCAGGAGCAGCGGTGAGATGAGGTCGGCGAGGACGAGGCTGCCGCCCGGAGCGAGCACTCGCCCGCACTCGTTCAGCCCGGCCTGCTGGTCGGCCCAATGGTCGAACGACGTCGTGCTCACCACGAGGTCGAATCCCGCATCCGGGAACGGCAGGTGCTCGGCGGTGCCCATGAGATAGCGGAGCCGCTTGTCCGCGGCGTGGGCTGACCGCTCGGCGACGGCGATCATCCCTGCTGCCGCGTCCACCCCAGTGAGGTCTTTCGCCCCTGGCAGGCGTCCGGCCAGCAGGCGAAGCAGCTGACCGGTGCCGCACCCGACGTCGAGCACGTGTTGCGGGCTCTGGACGGCGGCGAGGGCGACGTCGATGGTGCGGTCCACGATGTCCCGGTGCAGCGTGCCGAGCCAACCCGACTCGTAGCGCACAGCACGTTCGTCGAAGGCGCCGACGTCGGGGTCCGGGTGCCGGCGGGGCATCTGCGTGTGCCGTTGGCTGGAGCGGGCCGTCAGCGCAGGGCGGCGAGGCGCTCGGGTGCGTCGAGAAGGTCGGGCGCCGACTGGGCGACGCGGGCGAAGAGCTCTCGGGCCCGAGAGAGGTCGCCGACCCGCTCGTACAGGTCGGCGAGGGCGTACCACTGGCGGAGGTGGGCGAGATCGGGGTGACGGCGCAGCTTCGCCTCCGGGCGCAGCAGCTCGATCGCTTCTTCGAAGCAGTCCTCGTCGGCGAGCGTGCCCGCCATGACGAGACGGCCTTCCACGAGCACTTCGCGGTCGACGCCGGCCCGGCGGATCTCGTCCCAGAGCTCCTGCACCTTCTCCGGCCGGCCGAGGGCCCGCTCGCAATCGGCGATGACGGGGTGCTGGTCGTAGGACCCGGACATCTCGTGGAACGCCCGAAGCTCTTTGGCTGCCGCCCGCCAGCGGCCGAGACGGTAGAGGATGAGGCCGTGCAGCTCGCGGACCGCGGCGGACTGCGGGGCGGCGTCGAGCACGGGCCGCAGGGCCGAGAGGGCGTCACGGTAGCGGTCCCGCTCGTAGGCCATAGCGGCGTTCGCCATACGGCGCTCGAGGGTCGCCGGCGCCCTCCGGTTCCTCGGAGCCGCCTCGGCGGCGCTCGAGCGCAGCTCCTCCACGATGCCCTTGGGCAGCTCGAAGTTGCGCTCGCCGCGGGACCGGTACCTGGCGTCGTCAGCGGGGGGTCGTTGCAGTTGGGCAGCGGCGGTGCTGCCGTTGCGGTTACCCCGCGCCGGGCCGGGAGGTCGTGCCGGCCGTGACGAGCCCGGCGTGCGGGCGCGATCAGGCGGCGGCGTCCGGGCGGGCATGGTGGGAGGTTACCGGACTTCGGTCAAGTCGCCGGGGTGGGAGACGCCGGCCTGAGCTCGCTCGCTGTATCGAGTCGGGTCGGGACGCGAAACAGCCCCACGCGCTGAGCACGTGGGGCTGTCTCTGAGAAAAATTCCGGCGGCGACCTACTCTCCCAGGGGGCCTCCCCCCAAGTACCATCGGCGCTGGCAGGCTTAACTTCCGTGTTCGGGATGGGAACGGGTGTGACCCTGCCGCTATGGCCACCGGAAACCTTTCGCTCGTCCGGCAGGTCGTCCGACCCGGGGCCAGGCGCAGATGCGCTTCCCGATCGAGCAACCGGCCGTCGAGGCGACGTCACCGTCGCCCCTGTGAGCCTTCCATAGCGAGCACGAGCCCCAAGCCCTCGGCCGATTAGTACCGGTCGGCTGAACACGTTGCCGTGCTTACACCTCCGGCCTATCAACGTGGTGGTCTGACCACGGGCCTTACCAGGTTAACCCTGTGGGAGATTTCATCTTGGAACGAGCTTCGCGCTTAGATGCTTTCAGCGCTTATCCCTTCCGCAGGTCGCAAACCAGCCATGCCCTTGGCAGGACAACTGGCACACGAGAGCTGCGTCCGTCCCGGTCCTCTCGTACTAGGGACAGCCTTCCTCAAATCTCCTACGGCTGCACCGGATAGGGACCGAACTGTCTCACGACGTTCTAAACCCAGCTCGCGTACCGCTTTAATGGGCGAACAGCCCAACCCTTGGGACCGGCTTCAGCCCCAGGATGCGACGAGCCGACATCGAGGTGCCAAACCTTCCCGTCGATATGGACTCTTGGGGAAGATGAGCCTGTTATCCCCGGGGTACCTTTTATCCGTTGAGCAACGACGCTTCCACATGCAATCGCTGGATCACTATGGCCTGCTTTCGCACCTGCTCGACTTGTAAGTCTCGCAGTCAAGCTCCCTTTTGCCATTGCACTCGACGGCTGATTGCCAACCAGCCTGAGGGAACCTTTGCGCGCCTCCGTTACGTTTTAGGAGGCGACCGCCCCAGTCAAACTGCCCACCTGACGCTGTTCCTGACCCGGCTTACGGGTCGAGGTTAGAGCCTCAGCACGAACAGGGTGGTATTTCAACGTTGCCTCCACCCCGGCTGACGCCGGAGCTTCCCTGGCTCCCACCTATCCTACACAATTCGTACCAAAGCTCAACATCAAGCTGCAGTAAAGGTCCACGGGGTCTTTCCGTCCTGGTGCAGCTAACGAGCATCTTTACTCGTACTTCAATTTCGCCGGGTCTGTGGTTGAGACAGTGGGGAAGTCGTTACGCCATTCGTGCAGGTCGGAACTTACCCGACAAGGAATTTCGCTACCTTAGGCACGTTGTTACTCCGTTCAACTTGACGTCAAACGTGATCAGGTCATTTCTGCCTGATTCCTTGCGTCGCCGCAAGGGTCGGACTGTATCTTCACCATCAGCAAAGTGCTGACGGGCCTGGCGTGCAGTCTCTGAGGATCCCGCTTGCCACTTCCTCGAGTTGCGATCGATCCACATGGGATCGAGCTGACAACTCGGCTGAGCGGTTTCCTGCTGATTGTCCGCACCGATCGGATTGTCACTGACCATGACCTCACCCTACGGAGAGGGTCTGTCAACGGACGAGTACCGTCGGATTCACGGAGATTCCAGCATACAGCCAGGTTTACCCACGGCCTGGGTTGACCGTTATAGTTCCCGTTACCCCTATATCGCTATAGGGCGTGGACCATATCTTCATCCACCCGCTTCAAGGGTGGAGCTCTGCGTATGGCCTCTGAGGATTCCCAATCCCCAAGTACGGCGAGGATATTAGCCTCGTCGTACCGCCGCTTGCCACCTCTGTTCATCGGTGATCTCAACTTCAAGATTTCGCCGATGCCTGAAGGTGTCAAATGACGGCCTGACCGAACGAGCTCGGTGATCTCACGAAAAATCGCGAGGTCCCCTCTCTTCGTGCCCCGCAGCGGAAAACGGTCGAAGAACGGAAACACCCGCTCTGCCAACGCATCGGGACGGGTGACTTCGAAGTAGAAGACACCGTCGCCCCGGCCTCGCACCGTGCCACGCCCGAAGATCGACTGCAGCAGCTCTGGAAGCTCTGCCCCGATCTGCGAGACGTTGAACGACAACGAGACCCGCCACGGCAAGCCACGATCACGCTCACGACGAAAAGGGACGTTGAAGCTTCCCTCGCCGTCGACGAATCCCGCTACCCAGTTGCCCAGGTCGGGCGAGACTCGGTTCAGCCAGTCTGAGGAACTAGGCCTTTCCTGCTGATTGTCCGCACCGGACGGATTGTCACTGTCCACGACGCCACCCTACGGAGAGGGTGTGTCAAGGACGAGTACCGCCGGATACACGGGGTTTCCAGCAAATAGCAGAGTTTGATCCGATCAGTCACCCGATCGGAGCCGCAACTTTACTTACGGCCGCCGTTTACCGGGGCTTAGGTTCAGAGCTTCGTCCCGAAGGACTAACCCTTCCCCGTAACCTTCCGGCACCGGGCAGGCGTCACAGCGTATACATCGTCTTACGACTTCGCACGCTGCTGTGTTTTTAGTAAACAGTCGCTTCCCCCAATTCGCTGCGGCCTCCTCGGGCTCAGGACGCGAAGTCCGTCACCGTATTGAGGCCCTCCTTCTCCCGAAGTTACGGAGGAATTTTGCCGAGTTCCTTAACCACAGTTCTCCCGATCGCCTTGGTATTCTCTACCCGCCCACCTGTGTCGGTTTGGGGTACGGGCACCGTGTCAACTAGCTAGGGGCTTTTCTTGGCAGCATGGAATCAATGACTTCGCCTAAATCGGCTCGGGATCACGTCTCAGGGTGTATGAGTCCCGGATTTGCCTAGGACTCCCCCTACTCGCTTCCCCCAGGACAACCAACGCCTGGGTTCACCTATCCTCCTGCGTCCCCCCTTTGCTTTCCGCCTCAGATTCCAACGGTTCGGTCCGAAGACCAGCCCCGTACTTCCTCTGGATTGGAATGGGCGCGGACACGGTGGTACTGGAATATCAACCAGTTGTGCATCGACTACGCCTCTCGGCCTCGCCTTAGCTCCCGACTGACCCTGGGTGGATTAGCCTTCCCCAGGAACCCTTGGGCTTACGGCGGAGGGGTTTCTCACCCCTCTCTCGCTACTCATGCCAGCATTCTCACTCGATCGCGCTCCACAACGGGTCCCCCCGCTGCTTCGCAGCACGATCGACGCTCCCCTACCGCTCCTGCTCAAGGCAGGAGCCCGCAGCTTCGGCTCTAGGCTTGAGCCCCGTTAAATTGTCCGCGCAGGACCACTCGACCAGTGAGCTATTACGCACTCTTTCAAGGGTGGCTGCTTCTAAGCCAACCTCCTGGCTGTCTCTGCGTTCCCACATCGTTTTCCACTTAGCCTAGAATTTGGGGCCTTAGCTGGCGGTCTGGGCTGTTTCCCTTTTGACCAACGAAGCTCATCCCTCGTGGTCTCACTGCCGCGCTCTGGAGCATCGGCATTCGGAGTTTGATTGGGGTCAGTAAGCTTGTAGGCCCCCTAGCCCATTCAGTGCTCTACCTCCGATGCTGAACACGCGACGCTGCACCTAAATGCATTTCGGGGAGAACCAGCTATCACCGAGTTTGTTTGGCCTTTCACCCCTAGCCACAGGTCATCCCCTCTGTTTTCAACCAGAGTGGGTTCGGCCCTCCACGGGGTCTTACCCCCGCTTCAGCCTGCCCATGGCTAGATCACTCGGCTTCGGGTCTACCGCATGCGACTGAACGCCCTGTTCAGACTCGCTTTCGCTCCGGCTCCCCCAATCGGGTTAACCTCGCCACACACGGTAACTCGCTGGCTCATTCTTCAAAAGGCACGCCATCACGGCCACCCTCCGTAGAGGGTGACGACGCTCTGACTGTTTGTAAGCCAACGGTTTCAGGTACTATTTCACTCCCCTCCCGGGGTGCTTTTCACCTTTCCCTCACGGTACTAGTTCGCTATCGGTCGCCTGTGAGTACTTAGCCTTTCGAGGTGGTCCTCGTAGATTCACACCGGCTTTCCCAGATCCGGCGCTACTCGGGATTGGCGGACGGAGGTTGTTGCCTTTCATGTACGGGGCTATTACCCGCTATGGCGCGTCGTTCCAGTGCACTTCCACTAGACAACAACTTTGTAACTCCGTGAAGGGTCTGGTGCCCCTTCTTCCACGTCCCACGACCCCGATACAGCAACGTCACCAGACTTGGCACTGTATCGGTTTAGGCTGATCCCGTTTCGCTCGCCGCTACTCAGGGAGTCGCTGTTGCTTTCTTCTCCTCGGGGTACTGAGATGTTTCAATTCCCCCGGTTCCCTCTGCTGGTCCTATGCATTCAGACCAGAGTGACACCCCATGACGGGTGCCGGGTTTCCCCATTCGGACATCCACGGATCGAAGCTTGATAGGCAGCTCCCCGTGGCTTATCGCAGCCATCCACGTCCTTCATCGGCTTCAGGCGCCAAGGCATCCACCGTTGGCTCTTTGTAGCTTGGAGAACTAAAAGATGCTCGTGCTCGCTATGGAGTTCTCAAGGGGCACGACGGCATGCTCGGCCGCCGCCGCTCCCTGGCAACGGAAAAGGAACAGTCCGATCTTGCACTGCTCGAGCGGCAGGAGGCCACCGCGGCGAGGGCTCCGGAGAGCTCTCACTCTGGTTGACGCCTTCGACCACCACTGAGCAAAGCAGGAACGAGTAGCCAGTGATCAACTGGGAGTTCTCAGCCGCCGGCGAGGCGCAACACCTCGTCGGCTGCTGACCGTTACTCCTTAGAAAGGAGGTGATCCAGCCGCACCTTCCGGTACGGCTACCTTGTTACGACTTAACCCCAATCACCGACCCCACCTTCGACGGCTCCCTCCACAAGGGTTGGGTGACCGGCTTCGGGTGTTGCCGACTTTCGTGGTTTGACGGGCGGTGTGTACAAGGCCCGGGAACGTATTCACCCCGGCATTGCTGATCCGGGATTACTAGCGACTCCGACTTCACGCAGTCGAGTTGCAGACTGCGATCCGAACTGAGACCGGTTTTGTGGGATTCGCTCACTCTCGCGAGATAGCAGCCCTTTGTACCGGCCATTGTAGCATGTGTGCAGCCCTGGATGTAAGGGGCATGATGACTTGACGTCGTCCCCACCTTCCTCCGAGTTGACCCCGGCAGTCTCCTACGAGTCCCCGGCATTACCCGCTGGCAACATAGGACAAGGGTTGCGCTCGTTGCGGGACTTAACCCAACATCTCACGACACGAGCTGACGACAGCCATGCACCACCTGTGCGGGATCCGAAGATCAGCGTATCTCTACGCCTTAACCCGCATGTCAAACCCAGGTAAGGTTCTTCGCGTTGCATCGAATTAAGCCACATGCTCCGCCGCTTGTGCGGGCCCCCGTCAATTCCTTTGAGTTTTAGCCTTGCGGCCGTACTCCCCAGGCGGGGCACTTAATGCGTTAGCTGCGGCACGGAACCCGTTGATAAGGCCCCACACCTAGTGCCCAACGTTTACGGCGTGGACTACCAGGGTATCTAATCCTGTTCGCTCCCCACGCTTTCGCTCCTCAGCGTCAGTACCGGCCCAGACCACCGCCTTCGCCACTGGTGTTCCTCCTGATATCTGCGCATTTCACCGCTACACCAGGAATTCCGTGGTCCCCTACCGGACTCCAGCCAGGGCAGTATCGAGTGGCGTCTCCAGGTTGAGCCTGGAGGTTTCACACCCGACTTACCAAGCCGCCTACGAGCTCTTTACGCCCAATGAATCCGGACAACGCTCGCCCCCTACGTATCACCGCGGCTGCTGGCACGTAGTTGGCCGGGGCTTCTTCTGTGGGTACCGTCAATTTCGTTCCCACTGAAAGGGGTTTACAACCCGAAGGCCTTCATCCCCCACGCGGCGTTGCTGCGTCAGGCTTTCGCCCATTGCGCAAGATTCCCCACTGCTGCCTCCCGTAGGAGTCTGGGCCGTGTCTCAGTCCCAGTGTGGCTGATCGTCCTCTCAGACCAGCTACCCGTCGTCGCCTTGGTGGGCCATTACCCCACCAACAAGCTGATAGGCCGCGAGCCCCTCCCGAAGCGGAAACCCTTTCCTCACAAGCTCATGCGAGCTCGAGGGGACATCCGGTATTAGCGGCAGTTTCCCGCCGTTATCCCGGTCTCCGGGGTAGGTTGCTCACGTGTTCCGCACCCGTTCGCCACTGAGTCTTCTCCGGTGTTGCCACCGAATGGACTCCGTTCGACTTGCATGTGTTAGGCACGCCGCCAGCGTTCGTCCTGAGCCAGGATCAAACTCTCCATCGAGATCGACGCACCAGGAGTCTCCTCCCAGCACATGATCTGGAGAGCCGGCATCGGGGATACGGTCCCCCTTTGCCGACTGGCATCAGAAACGGAAAGTTGTCCGTTTTCCAATGCATTGACTTCGACAGCCGCGTGCGCACGAAGGCGCAGTCGGCTGCCCGCACTGACTTTTGGCTGTTCCTTTTCCGTTGTCAAAGAGCGACGGCGGGACACACTTCCTTGCGGAAGGAGGTGCCACCGCGCTCGGCAGGCGAGGCTTCCTAGAGGGAAGGACCTACCTTGAGGTCCCCTACCAGAGGCGTTTGTCGCCCCCGAGGGAGGGCCCGCCCAAAGCAGAACTCCGCTTTGAGCGGCTCTGTATCCTACCAGAGCTATGCGTCCTGTCAACTACGCGCGAAACTCGGCGGCGCCGGTGAGGCTCTGACCGAGCCGGCCCGGCGGCCGCAAGACCCGTACGAGTTGGGCGGACGATCACCACAGTACCGGCTGCGCGCCGGTTCCGTACGGCCGGTCGATCCCGGGGGTCCGAGGCCCCTTCGGCGGCCTCACCGGGAGACGTTCGGCTCTCCCCTGACGGAGAAGCGCCATGGCTCGAAGGCCGTCGTGAGCTGGGAAGAGATGCCGATGCGAGGCGTCGAGAGCACGTCGCCAGCCTGCGGAGGACCGAACCCGTCATCGAGGAGGCGAACCTCGCTCGTCCCCGAGAGGAGGTCGACGCCGTCGTATCGGCGATCGACGGCGAGGGCCTGGCTGAGCTTGCCCGGCCCGGAGCACAGATCGCGGTCCCGCCGTGCCTTCGGCCGCCGCGCCCGCATCGCGTCGAGACCCCGGAGGGGCGCCAGCGCCCGCAGGAGGACGGCGCCGGCGACGCCCTCGTCCTGGCAGACGACGTTGCAGCAGAAGTACATCCCGTAGGTGAAGTACACGTAGAGGTACCCGGGAGGGCCGAACATGACGCCATTGCGCCTGGTCCGGCCCCGGTAGGCGTGCGAAGCGGGGTCCTCGGCGCCCCGATAGGCCTCCACCTCGACGATCCGGCCGGACACGTCGCCGCAGGTCAGCACCTTGTTCAGGAGCTGGGGTGCCACGTCGACGGGATCGCCCCCGAGCAGCCGCCGCAGCCCGCGGGCATTCAGTCGCGCCAGCGCTCCACCCGTTCGGCGTCCTCAGCCAGGCGGGCGGCGAAGTGCTCCAGTTGCGCCGTCACGGCGACTGGCCCGGCGCTGCCGGCCATCGTGTGGCGCCGCAGCGCCTCGACCGGTTCCAGGACGGGCAGGGCGGCCGACCCGAAGGCGGGGTGAGACTCGATGAGCTCGGCGAGCGGAACGCCCCGCTCGATCGACTCCCGCACGAGCGAGCCCACGAGGTCGTAGGCGGTCCGGAAGGGCATCCCGCCTCCCACCAGCCACTCCGCCAGCTCCACAGCCGCCATGGCGGCCCCTTCGGCGGCGGCCTGCATGCGCTCGGTGTCGTACGTCATCGTGCCGATCAGTCCCTCCACGGCGATGAGGGCGAGCCTGATCTGGTCGGAGGCATCGAAGAAGGGCTCCTTGTCCTCCTGCAGGTCCCGGTTGTAGGCGAGGGGAAGCCCCTTCAGCGTGGTGAGGAATCCCACGAGGTCCCCGATGAGGCGACCGGCCTTCCCACGGGCGAGCTCAGCCACGTCCGGGTTCTTCTTCTGCGGCAGCATCGAGCTGCCCGTCGCCCAGGCGTCGTCGAGGCGCAGGAACCCGAACTCCTCCGTCGAGAAGATGACGATCTCCTCCCCGAGACGCGAGAGGTGCACGCCCACGAGGGCGATGTCGAAGAGCGCCTCCGCCACGAAGTCCCGATCGCTGACGGCGTCGAGCGAGTTCTCGAAACGACCGCGGAAGCCCAGTTCCGCTGCCACGCCGTCAGCGTCGAGGGGCAGCGAGCTACCGGCGAGGGCGGCGGCCCCGAGCGGTGAGATGTCGAGGCGCCGCAAGGTGTCGAGCAGGCGGTCGACGTCCCGGGACAACGCCCAGCCGTGGGCGAGGATTCTGATGGGCGAGGAGGACCGGCTGCGCCCGCTGCAGGTGGGTGTAACCCGGTAGGTACGTCTGTCCGGCTTCGTTGGCGCGCCGCAGCAGGGTGCGCTGCAGCTCGAGGATGAGCTCGGCGATGCGGGCGAGCTCGTCCCGCACGTACAACCGGAGGGCCGTCGCCACCTGGTCGTTCCGGCTGCGCCCGGTGTGGAGCTTGGCACCGGCGGCACCGGCCAGCTCTCGCACCCGCCGCTCGATCGCCGTGTGGATGTCCTCATCGCCCGGCTGGAACTCGAAGACCTCGCGGGCGATCTCGTCGCCGGCCCGCTGCAGTGCCTCGAGCAGCGTCGTCGTCTCGGCCTCGTCGAGGATGCCGGCGCGGCCGAGGCCGCGCACGTGCGCCATCGAACCCTGGATGTCGCTCGCCGCCAGGCGCCGGTCGAAGGCGAGACTGGCCGTGAAGGCCATCATGTCCTCGGCCGGCGGCACGCCCATGCGGGGCGCCCACAGCGTCATGACGGTGGCGGTTCCGACAAAGCACCCTGGCGGGCCGCCCAGGTCTCGATCCCGAGGCCAAAGATGCGCACGAACCCTTCGGCGTCCCCGTGCCGGAAGGCGTCGCTGGCGTCGTAGGTGGCGAGGTCGTGTACGTAGAGGCCGACGGGGCTGCGGCGCCCGACGACTTCTAGACCGCCACCGGGGCTGAAGCGCAGCCGCACGTCACCGGTCACGAACCGTTGCGTGCTCGCCATGAAGGCGGAGAGGGCTTCACGAAGGGGCGAGAACCAGTGGCCGTCGTAGGCGAGCTCGGCGAAGCGGGGCTCGAGCCGGGCTTTCTCGTGCGCCACGTCGCGCTCGAGCGTCATTCCCTCGAGGTCGAGGTGGGCGGCGATGAGGGCGAGGGCACCCGGGCACTCGTAGACCTCGCGGCTCTTGATCCCGACCCGCCTTCCCTCGACCATGTCCACGCGGCCGAAGCCGACCGAGCCGGCGGCGGCGTCGACACGGGTGATCAGCTCGACGAGGCCGAGTGCCTCGCCGTCGAGGCTGACCGGCACGCCGCCCTCGAAGCCGATCACGACCTCGAAACCCTCCGTCGCCGTCGGCACCGTCCTCGTGAACACGTCAGCCGGCGGGGCGGCATACGGGTCCTCCAGGATGCCGCACTCGATGGAGCGCCCCCAGAGGTTCTCGTCGATCGAGTAGATGCGGTCCCGCGAGATCGTGATGGGCAGCTCGTGCTTCTCGGCGTAGGCGATCGTCTGCTCGCGCGACATGCCCCAGTTGCGCACGGGAGCCACGATCTCGAGGTCGGGGGCGAGGGCTCGCGTCGCCACGTCGAAACGGACCTGGTCGTTCCCCTTCCCCGTGCAACCGTGGGCGACGGCGACGCCGCCGACACGCCGGGCGGTGTCGACGAGATGCTTCACGATGAGAGGCCGCGAGAGAGCGGACACGAGCGGGTACCGCCCTTCGTAGCGGACGTTGGCCGCCAGGCTCGGCATGAGGAAGTCGCTCGCGAACTCCTCCTTGGCATCGATGACGAGGGCGTCCACGGCGCCCGCGGCGCGGGCCCGCTCCGGCAGCGGCGAGAGGTCGCCACCCTGGCCGACGTCCACGGCCACCGCCACGACTTCGTATCCCAGCTCCGCCCCGAGCCAGTGGACGGCGACGGAGGTGTCGAGCCCTCCCGAGTATGCGAGCACGACCCGCGGTCCCATGTTCATCCCTTCCTTCTCGGCGCCGCTGCGCCGTCTCCCTCGGCTCGGCGCCGAGCGTACCGATTCTCGATTCCGGCCCTACAGGCCGGCGATCTCCGCCAGGCGCTCCGCCAGGGCCGCCCCGCCGCCCTCGGCCGCCACGACGAGCACGGTGTCGTCGCCGGCGACCGTGCCGATGACTCCCTCCACGCTCGTGCGGTCGAGGGCCGAGGCGACGACATGAGCAGATCCCGGGGGCGTCCTGAGCACGGTCAGGTTGCCGGAGGAAGCGACCTCGACGACCCACTCGCCCAGCACCCGCCTCAGGTGCTCGCTCGGGACGACCTGGTCCTTCGGCAGCTCGGCGAGGGCGTAGACGGTGCGGTCGAGCCCCGGCACCCGCACCTTGACGGCGCCGATTTCCTCGAGATCCCGGGAGACCGTGGCCTGCGTGGCGTAGATGCCCTCCGCCGACAGCAGATCGGCGAGCTGCTCCTGGCTCGTCACGGTGTGGTCCGTGAGCAGCTGGGCGATCACGTGCCGGCGCCGCACCTTGGAGACGCGTCGCGCCTCGCCGGCAACGCCGGCGTCGTCGCCCGGTACCGCGGCCGCTCCCGTGGCACTCATCGGGCCGGGTCCCGCGTCGCCTCGTGGTGGCCGCTCGCCTGCGACTCGAGGACGAGGAACTCGAGAAGGCCACGGGTGGCGTGCATGCGGTTCGTCGCCTGTTGCCAGACCACGCTCTGGGGCCCCTCGAGAACGCCCTCGGAGATCTCCTCCCCGCGGTGCGCCGGAAGGCAGTGCATGACGATGGCGTGTGGCGCCGCCGACGCCAGCAGGGCCTCGTCGACGGTGAAGCCGGCAAAGGCGTTGCGGCGGGCGACCTTCTCCTCGTCCTGGCCCATCGACACCCAGACGTCGGTGTAGATGACGTCGGCGCCGGCCACGGCTTCGGCGGGCGAGTCGCAGCTCTCGAGGAGCCAGCCGTCGGGCACCTCCCAGGGCGTCTCGCGATCCTTCACGCCGTACCCGGGCGGGGCGGCGACACGAACCGTGGCACCGAGCGCCGAGGCTGCTCCGACGAGTGACCGGCAGACGTTGTTGGCATCGCCCACGAAGGCGATCGTGCGGCTCTCGACGTCGCCGAAGTGCTGGCGGATCGTCAGCACGTCGGCGATGGCCTGCGTCGGATGCTCGACGTCGGAGAGGAGGTTGACGACCGGCACGTCGGCACCCGTGGAGTCGATGGCGGCCGCCATACGCCCGAGGGTGGCATGCCGCTCGACGCGGGCCGCCACGACGGCGTGGTAGCAGGCAAGGGTGCGGGCGACGTCCTCCGCCGTCTCCCGCCTGTCGATGCCGACCTCCTCCGCGCGGATGGTGACGGGATGGCCGCCGAGCTGTACGACCGCCATCTCGCAGGCGTTGCGGGTGCGGGCGGATGGATGCTCGAAGACGAGGGCAACGCCGAGACCTTCGAGCACGCGCTCGGGTCGAGTGGCGTCCGAGCGGTCGAGGACGGAGCGGAGCTCGCCGGGGCGGAGGTCGGAGATGGTGAGCAGGTGCTTGGTCATGCGAGCTCCTCGAGGACGGAACGGACGATGGCGACAGCCGAGTCGATCTCCTCGTCCGACACGGTGAGGGGCGGGGCGAAACGGACGACGTCGGCAGCGGGAGCGTTCACCACCAACCCGCGTTGGAGGGCAGCCTGGACGACTGCCTCGGCGTCAAGGCCGGCGTCGAGTACGGCACCGAGGAGGAGCCCGTCGCCTCGCACCGCTACAATGCCCGCGATGGAGGCCAGGCCGTACGCCAGGCGGCGGCCGGCGTGCGTCGCCAGCTGGGGCGCGTCGATGTCTTCCATCACCTCGAGCGTGGCGAGGGCAGCGGCGCAGGCGAGGGGTTGGCCGCCGAAGGTGCTCCCGTGGTCGCCCGGATGGAAGGCGGCCGCCACGTCGTCGCTGGCCCAACAGGCGCCGATCGGGAAGCCGTTGCCGAGCGCCTTGGCGATCGTCACGATGTCCGGCTTCACGCCGCTGCGATGGAAAGCGAACCACCGACCCGTTCGCCCGAGGCCCGTCTGGATCTCGTCGAGGATGAGGAGCAGCCCCCTGTCGTCGCAGAGCGCGCGCACGGACTCGAGATAGCCGGCCGGCGCCGGCACGACACCGCCTTCTCCCTGGATGACCTCGAGGAGGACGGCCGCCGTCTCGGGGTTGGCCGTCGCCTCCGCCATGGCGGCGACGTCGCCGAAGGGGACATGGCTGAAGCCGGCGGGGAGCGGCGCGTACCCGGCGTGCTTCTCCGCCTGCCCCGTGGCGTGAAGGGTGGCGAGCGTGCGGCCGTGGAAGGAGCCGAGCGCTGAGACGACGCCGAAGCGCGGTGTCCCCTCTCCGACCTCGCGGCGGCTGAAGTAGCGGCGGACGAGCTTGATGGCGCACTCGTTCGCCTCGGCACCGGAGTTGCCGAAGAAGACCTTGCCCCCGGCCGGCCGGCCGTCGCCGACGAGGCGGTCGATGGCGCGGGCGAGCTGCGGGCCGAGCTCGTTGCCGAAGAGGTTCGAGACGTGCACGAGCCGTTGTGCCTGCAGCTCGACGGCGTTGGCGACGTGGGGATGCGCATGGCCGAGCGACACGACGGCGATGCCGGAGAGGAAGTCGAGGTAGTGCTTCCCGTCCGTGTCGACGAGCACCGTGCCGCTGCCGCTCACGAAAGTGACCGGCGGGGGCGGGTAGGTGTCCATGAGGGAGGCCCGAGAGGCCTGCAGGCGCTGTGTCATGCCGGGACCACCATGGTGCCGACTCCTTCCGATGTGAGCAGCTCGAGGATGAGAGCGTGGTCGACGCGGCCGTCGAGCACGTGGGCGCTGGCGACGCCGTTGCGGACGGCCCGGGCACATGCTTGCGCCTTCGGGATCATGCCGCCGGCGATGACCCCGCCCGCGACGAGGCCGTCCACCTCGTCCGCCGCCAGGCGGGAGATGAGCGTAGAGGGGTCGCCTGCTCGGCGGCGGATCCCGTCAACGTCCGTGAGGAAGAGGAGCTTCTCTGCCCCGAGGGACTCCGCCACGGCGCCTGCCACGGTGTCGGCGTTGATGTTGTAGGCCTGCCCGGCCAGATCCGAGCCGATCGTGGCCACGACCGGAACGAGGCCTTCGGCCACGAGCCGGACGAGGATGGACGAGTCGACGGAGTCGATGTCGCCGACATAGCCGAGACTCGGGTCGCGCTGAGAGGCGACGATGAGGCCGGCATCCTCCCCGGAGAGCCCGACGGCAAGCGATCCGTGGATGTTGATGGCACCCACGATGTCACGATTGACCTTCCCGACGAGAACCATGCGGGCGATGTCGAGCGTTTCCGAGTCGGTGACGCGGAGGCCGTCACGGAACTCCGGCACCTTGCCGAGACGCTCCATGAGGGCGCCGATCTGGGGGCCTCCGCCGTGCACGACGACGGGTTTCATCCCGATGGAGCGGAGGAGGACGACGTCCTCGGCGAAACGAGCGAGGGTGTCCTGCTCGTCCCCGAAGGCGCTTCCGCCATACTTGGCGACGACGATCTTGCCGGCGAAACGCCGGATGTACGGGAGGGCGTCGCAGAGCACGGCGGCTTTCGTGGCGACGGGAAGGTCCGCCGTCGGGGCGGCTGTGGCGACGGCCGTCTGGGCGTCGAGGGCGCTCACGGCGACAGCGACGCCAAGGGGAGCCCCGAGGTCTCCGGGAGGCCCAAGCTGACGTTGGCGGCCTGCACCGCCTGCCCTGAGCCGCCCTTCACAAGGTTGTCGATGGCGGCGATCACGATGACGTAGCCGGTGCGGGCGTCCGAGCGGGCCGTCACGTGCACCACGTTGGACCCGTAGGCGTCCGCCGTGGAGGGCAGGGCGTCCGTCACGTTCACGAACGGCTCGGCCGCGTAGGCTTCCCGCAGCAGGGCGAGGATCTCGCCGGTCGTGCTGTCACCGGTCGGCCGGGCGTAGGAGGTCGTGAGGAGCCCCCGCGTCATGGGCGCCAGGTGCGGCGTGAAGAGGATCTGGGCGCCGATGACCTGCTCCATCTCCGGCGTGTGGCGGTGATCGAGGACGCCGTAGGGGAGGTAGCGCTCGTTGGCGAGGGCGTGGTGCAGGTGGGGTGCGGGGCCCTTGCCCGCCCCCGACGTGCCGCTGGCCCCGTCGACGATGATGCCGGTGGGTTCGAGGAGCCCGCGGGCGACGAGCGGCTGCAAACCGACGGCCGCCGCTGTGACGTAGCACCCCGGCGCCGCCACGAGGCCGGCACCCGCCAGCTCCCGGCGGTACAGCTCGGGGAGGCCGTACACCGACGTGGCGAGCAGCTCCGGGACCGAGTGCTCCCAGCCGTACCAGACCGGATAGGCGGAGGCGTCCTTCAGCCGGAAGTCCGCCCCGAGGTCGACGACGAGGCGGACGCGGCCGGCGAGCTCGGCGACAACCTGCTGGGACGTGCCGGAAGGGAGCGCCACGAAGACGACGTCCAGCTGCTCGAGCGCCCCCGGGTCGAGCCCGTCCACGACGACGCCCCGGTAGGCCTGGGCGAGCCCCGGGTACAGCTGGCCCACGGGTGAGCCTGCCGTCGAGTCGGCCTGCGTGACGGCCACGTCGAGCACCGGGTGACCGGCGAGCAGGCGCAGGAGCTCCGCCCCGAGATAACCGGACGCGCCGGCGACGCCACATTTCACGGCATCATTATTCAGGCTCTTGAATAGTTATGCAACCCGCAGGACACCAGGGCACCAGGGCACCCGGGCACCCGCCGGCACCCGCCGGCACCCGAGCGCCCACCTGCGTCGACTCGCCGCGTGGCTGCCGAGCGAGAAGGCACCGGACGAAGCAACCTTTTGGGTGCATGAGGGGTCATGGTTGTGTGATCGTGCGGCAGTTGGTCGAGGACGGCGATGGCGCCTGCCGGCCCGCCACGGAGTCCAGCTTTGCTGACCTCTACCGCGCAGAGCACGACCGGCTCGTGCGGCTCGCCGCCTTGATACTGGGCTCCAGTGCTGCGGCCGAGGACGTCGTACAGGAGAGTTTCGCCAAGACGTACCGGCGCTTCCCCACGCTCGAGGTCCCCGAGGCGTGGCTGCGGGTGGCCGTCGTCAACGCGTGCCGCAACGAACACCGCCGGCTCAGGGTCGTCCAGCGTTACCTGGCCTCCCGTCCCGTGAGGGGTTCGAGCGACCCCCCGGAGTTGCGGGAGCTCACGGACTCGCTCCGCCGCTTGCCCTTGCGGCAGCGGACGGTCGTCGTCCTGCGCTTCTACCAGGACCTGCCCGAGCAGGAGATCGCCGGGATCATGGGCGTGAGGGTCGGCACCGTGAAGTCCACCCTCAGCCGGGCCCTTGCCCGGCTGCGACTGGAGGTCGAACCGTGAACGATCTGCGCGAGTCGATGCGGAGGGCGGCCGGGGCCGTCGAGCCGGTTCCCGATTTGGAAGACGTGTTCCGGCGAGCCCGGTGGCGTCCGCCGGCCGCCCGCTACGTGGTGGTGTGCCTCGTCGTGGCGGCCATCGCCGCCGGGGTGGCCGTCCCGGCTCTCGTGGCGTCGCGGCGGAGCCTCTCCCCGACCGACGGCGGTCACGGGACCGGCCCGGCCGTCTCGTCCACGGTGGCGGCCGCCGGTGATCGGCTTCGCCTCGTCGGCACGTTCCCCCAATCCGGCTCCTTGTTCACAGCCGGCGGCGGCGCCTTCTTCAGCGTGGCGCCTCCACAGTCCTGTGGGGGGTCGGCGACCGTCTTCACCGTCACCAACGCGGGCAGTCTCACGCAGGGCGCCCTCGCCGACCCGTTGGCTTGCTACTTCAACGCCATGGCAGCCGACGCGGGCTCGGTGTACGCGGGAACGGAGGTCATCGCCAAGTTCTCGTCGGCCAGCAACGAGGTCGTGCGCCTCGACCCCGTGGACCTGGCGGTGCTAGCGCGGCGAGACGTCCCGGGCGGGGTCGTCGGCCTCGTCGTCGGTCCGAACGGCCTCCTCGTGGCGACGTCGGACGAGGTTCTCCTGCTGGACCCCACGAGTCTCGCCACTCGCGCCAGCTACGTGATCCCGGGGGCGGTGCCCCCACCCGTCGGGTTGGCCCAGATCAGCTCACTGGCCCTCGGTCGGGGCGGAGTGTGGGTGACGTATGGGACGGCTCAGACCACCACGCTCTACCGGCTCGATCCCTCCACTCTGGCGCTGCGTACCACGGCCCAGGCAGGATCCGGCCAGGGCCTGCGAGTCGTCGCCGATGACAGTGCGACGTGGCTCGTGGGACCGAACACGGTCCGGCAGGTCGGCGCTTCTGGCAGTCTCTACCCGCCGCTGCCGATCTCCGATCTGCAGGGGGCCGCGGCGGAGGGAGATGGGCTCGTCGTGCTCGAGGGTGGCGCCGCCGACGAGTCGCTCGTCCTGCTCGATGGCTCCGGGGACACCCTTGCCAAGGCGCCCGCCGATGACGCCGGGTCGCAGCTCGCCCTCGACGGCACCAGCATCTGGGTGCTGCACGGCATCCTCGCTCTCCGCCAGGGTGCCCTCGTGGACGAAGAAGGGATCGCCCACTTCGTCATCGGGGGTTCGCCCCGCTGAGGGCGTTTCGGTTCGGGTAGCGGCTCCGGGATCTCTGTCGCCAGGCCGTCGGGGTTTCCTGCCGGGGGTTGGACACCAAAACGAGGTCTAACCCGCGACACGAATGGCCGACCGGCAGCAGCCAGCCCGCCGTCAGGCCACCTTGCACGTCGCCAGCCACCAGCCGGCGCTGGGCGGCGACCAGGCGCCCGTGACGCAATCCCAGGCCTTGGCGCCGTTGTCGTAGGTGACCTTGAAGGGCGCCGTCAATCCCGACCCGGCCGACCCCAACGGAGCGCAGGCCGCCGTGAACCCCGAGTCGGCCGAGAGGTAGCTCTGCGACGTGCAGATGAACGTCGTCCCACCTTCCGTCACCTGGAACTGGAAGAGGGCGCCCACTGACTGCTCCGGCGGCGGCGTCGTGGTCGTGGTCGTGGTCGTGGTCGTCGTCGAGGTCGAGAGCGGGGGGGACGTGGTCGTCGTCGAGGGCGAGGTCGAGGTCGAGGGCGAGGTCGAGGTCGAGGGCGAGGTCGAGGTCGAGAGGGCAGTGGTCGTCGTCTCGGGCGCGATCGTCGTCATCGGCAGCGTGGCGGGTGTCGTGCCCGTGCCGTCGAACGTGCTGCCGGCGTCCTGTGGACCGAACGGGTCCCCCGAGCCGTTGGCGTCCCGGAAGCCCGCCGTCCACTCGGCTGCCGTCACCACTTCACCCGGAGTGAAGGCCGCGAACGACCAAGGGCCGCTGTAGGTGTTGTCGCCGAAGGCGTTGCCTTGCTCGTTCGAGATGGCGTTCGAGACATCGTACGGCGACGGCTTGTCGTAGGGCGCGATCGTGCCGTACTGGGAGAAGAGGGCGTTTTCGCCGCAGGAGTTGGACGACAGCCCGCAACCGGGGACGTCCGGCTGCGCGAACGAAAAGGTGTTGTCAGTGACGTGGACGTTTTGTGTCTTCCAGAGACAACCGTCCCAGTAGTCGGCTCGTGGTGCCCCCGTCGCCTGGCCGAGCGCCGCCGTGGCCAGGTTGGCGCGGCAGGATGCGACGGTGAACAAGGAAGGGTCGACGAGCGTGCACGGCGCGTCGAAGCCATCCGAACAGAATCGACCGGAACTCTGCCACAACACGACACCCGACCAGTTGTCGGTGAAGGTGTTGCCGCTGATGAGTGCCGTCCCGCTGTATGCACCCGGCACGCGGCTGTCACCGCCCGATTCGCTGACGTAGATGGCAGGTGTGGGAAAGCCGCGATTCGTCGGCCCTGTGCCCCAAGCATTGTCCGTGAAGGCGTTGCCTGTGATCGAGAAGTTGTAGCTCGTCTCCTCCTGGTAGCCGACAGACCAGTTGTGCGTGAACGTGTTGCCCGTCACGTCGAATCCGGTGTTGTCCGTGTCGGCCCAGATGCCCACGTCATAGTTGTCATGGACGTCGTTGCCGGTGATGACGGCCCCGTCCGTCCGCCAGAATTTGCCCCCGCCCGAACAGCCGCAACCCTTGGACTGCCCGATGTTTCCCGTGCAGTTGACCGGGATGTCCGCCACGGGCACGGGGTCTGGCACGGCAGCCTCCCAGTTGCAGGTGCCGTTGAAGCTGATCTCGTTGTTCGACAGCGTGATGTCGGAGGGGCCGCCCGTCAGCGGGCTGGCGGACGTGGCGGCCGGGTCTACGTAGGCGTCGAAGCCGTACTCGCCGTTCTCGGTGAGGCAGTCGTATTCCACGACGTTGTTGCTGCCTACCATGAGACCGGCCCCGGGAGCGTTGTCTTCGATGGTGTCGTGCTCGACGGTCCAGTTCTCGCCGCCGCCTTGGTTGACGGCACCCTCACCCTCCCCGGGGTCGAACTTCTCGATGGTCAGGTACTCGATGGTGACGCCCGCCCCCGTGTTGGCGAAGGCGTAGCGATTGTCCCACTGGCCGGAGATGACGGCACCTGCTACCCCGAGGAAGGTATCGCCGCTTCCCGGGTCGATCTGGGAGTACTCGCCGGTTCCGAGGCTGTGAGTGCCGGTGGCGAAGACGTAGGTCGTGTTGGGAGGAAGCGTGCGCTTGAACAGCGAGGAGTCATCGCCGGCGGCGACGATGACAGCCCCGGCGGGCGTCGTGCTCGAACCGCTCAGCTCGGACGTGCCGCAGACGGGTGTGGGCGAGGTCGGTGCCTGCGCGAAGGTGGCGTGCGCGCCAAGGAGGACGAACCATCCGAGAATGAGGGTGAAGGCCGCGACAAGCGTCCAAGGCTTCGCCGACCTCAGGCGGTTCGCCTTGCTGGCACGATGCTTCGCTTTTCCCATTCGATGAGCTCCTTTTCGTGGTCGCACTCGACATCACGCCGTTCGAGAGCCAGGGCGGGCAACACCGAAAAGCCGGCCGCCACGGAGGAGAGGTGGGTCTTGCAGCCGGGCCGCGCCGAAGTCGTTCCCTTCGGGGGTCCCTCGTCCTTCGCGCTCTACACCTCACCCCAGTTGAATACGGCAGGTGCGCTCATGTCGCAGCAGAACGCAGAATTCCCGGTGACAATCCGGTGAACTCTTCGCGTCGTCGGTGGGCCGAACACCGTGGCGACCGACAGTCGCCCTGTCCGAACGGGGCTTCGTGGCCGCTCTCGGACGAGGCGGAGCCGGAAGTGGAACTTGTCGGGGATGTCGTGTGGGTGTCGTGTCTGGAGCTGTTCACGGAAACGATGAAAACCCCCGACACGACCAGCCCCGTGACGGCGACGGACCTACAGTCCGAGCACCCGTGTCACCTGGTCGTAGCGCTCCGGCGATCCCGCGAAGATGACGCTGTGCAGGACGAGGAGTGACCGGAAGACGAGGCTCTCCGCGTGGCTGAGGTCCGGCATCGCCTCCCCGAGCACCGCCACCTCGTCGACGATGAACCGGGTGAGCGCCAGGATCTCCTCGTACGCCGCCTCAGGCCGCTCATCTGCCGGCATCGCCACCCTCCCCCTCGAGTCTGCCTCCGAGCATCGGCCCCGGACGAACCCGTCAGCCGTCGAGCGCCCCCCGGAACTCCTTCACGAGCTGGGCCGCCCCGTCCGGCCCGCATCCGTCCAGGATTCGGTGGACGAGCGCCGACCCGATCACGACGCCGTCGGCCACCTTGCTGACCTCGGCTGCCTGCGACGGCGTCGAGATACCCACCCCGACGAGGACCGGGAGATCGGTCGCCGCCTTGCAGCGGGCGGCGATCTCCGCCGCGCTGGCGGCCAGGTCGGCCCGCTCGCCGGTCACTCCCATGAGGCCGACGGCATAGAGAAACCCCCTCGCCCTCCCAACGATCATCCTCAACCGCTCGCCCGACGTGGTGGGCGCCGCCAGCAGGACGGTGGCGACCCCGGCGTCATCGGCCGCCTCCGCCCAACCGTCCAGCTCGTCGACGGGGAGGTCCGGCAGGATCGCCCCGGAAACGCCCGCCTCCGCCAGGAGCTGCGCCATGCGGCGGTGCCCGGTACGGGCGACGATGTTGTAGTAGGTCATCACGGCGATCGGCACGGCCACATCTGCCGTCGCGATGTCCCTCACGATGCCATCCGCCGTGGCGCCGCCCTCCAGAGCCTCCACGGAGGCGCGCTGGATGACGGGTCCGTCCATGATCGGGTCGCTGAAGGGGAGGCCCACCTCGACGGCGTCCGCCCCGGCGGCAGCCACCGCCTCGAGGGTCGCCACCCAGTCGGGCCCGAGCCCGCCGGTCACGTACGGCACGAGAAGCTTGCGTCCCTCGTCGCGCCGCTCGCGCAGCACGGTCGCCAGGTCGGGGCGGATGCTCACTTCGCCAGCCGCTCCATCACGAGTGCCACGTCCTTGTCACCGCGCCCGGACATGGTGATGAGGACGATCGAGTCCCGCGGGATGGAGCGGCCCGCCTCCCGTGCCACCCAGGCGAGGGCGTGGGAGGGCTCGAGAGCCGGGATGATGCCCTCGGTCTCGGCGAGGAGCTGGAAGGCGGCGATGACCTCATCGTCGGAGGCCAGCTCGTACTCCGCACGGCCGAGCTGGCTGAGAAAGGCGTGCTCGGGGCCGAGGCCGGGATAGTCGAGGCCGGCGGCGATCGAGTGCGCCTCCAGGATCTGGCCGTTCTCGTCTTGCAGGAACTGTGAGCGCATTCCGTGCACGACACCGGGGACGCCGTGGGTCATGGCCGCCCCGCCCTCCGCCTCGACGCCGACGAGGCGAGCGCCCGAGTCGACGAAGCCGGCGAAGGTGCCGGCTGCGTTGGAATCCCCCGCCGACGCAGGCGACGACGACGTCGGGGTCGGCGTTGAGCAGCTCACGGCACTGGCTGCGTGCCTCGTCGCCGACGATCCGCTGCAGCTCCCGGACGATGAAGGGATACGGGTGCGGCCCGACGACCGATCCGATGCAGTAGTGGGTCGTGGCCACGCTCGCCACCCAGTCGCGAAGTGCCTCGTTGATGGCGTCCTTCATCGTCTTGCTGCCGCTCTCGACCGCTTGCACCTCGGCGCCGAGCAGCCGCATGCGGAAGACGTTCAACTCCTGGCGGGCCACGTCGACCGAACCCATGTAGACCCTGCAGGACATCCCGAAGAGGGCCGCAGCCGTCGCCGTCGCCACCCCGTGCTGACCGGCGCCGGTCTCGGCGATGAGCCTGGACTTGCCCATGCGCTGGGCGAGCAGGGCTTGCCCGATGACATTGTTCAGCTTGTGGGACCCGGTGTGGTTGAGATCCTCACGCTTGAGAAGGATTCTGAGGCCGAGCCGCTCGCTGAGCCGCCGGCACTCGTACACGGGGGTGGGGCGCCCGCCGTATTCCCGCAGCAGCCGGTCGAGCTCCCGCCGGAAGGTGGGATCGCTCCAGGCGTGGTGGAAGGCGGCGTCGAGCTGCTCGCAGGCCGGCACGAGGGCCTCCGGCACGTACCGTCCCCCGTACTCGCCGAAGCGCCCCGCCGGCGACGTCTCCCGCATGAGCTCCCCGATGACCTTCACAGTTCCTCCTGCCAGTCGTAGGGAGGCGCCAGCTCGGCCGGGTCGGCCGGGTCGTACGGCGCCGGCTCGGCCGCCCTCGCCGCCTGCACGAAGGAGCGCAACTTGGAGGGGTCCTTCCTCCCGGGCGCCGCCTCGACGCCGGTCGAGACGTCCACCCCCCAGGGGTGCACGGTGCGGATGGCATCGGCGACGTTGCCGGCGTCGAGGCCGCCGGCGAGGACGATCCTCCGGCCCTTCGGGGCGCCTTCGGCGAGCCGCCAGTCGAAGACCTTCCCGGAACCGGGAGACGGTGCGTCGAGCAGGATGATGGAGGCTCCGTACTCGGCGGCCCGCGCCAGCCGGCCGTCCCCCGCCTCGAAGGCCTTGATGACGACCGGGACGCGTACGGAGACGTAGCCGCAGTCCTCCCGGCTCTCGTGGCCGTGCAGCTGGGCGGCCCGCAGGCCCGTGCGGTTCACGATCTCGACGACCCGCTGCGGCCGCTCGTCTCGGAAGACGCCGACGGTGAGGACCTCCGGGGGGAGACGGCGGATGATCGCCTGCACGGCAGACGGCGTCATCTGCCGGGGCGACGGTGCGAAGACGAAGCCGACGGCGTCCGTCCCCATCGCAACGGCGAGGAGGGCGTCCTCCTCACTCGTGATGCCGCAGATCTTCACCCACATCAGGCGGTGACCCTCCGCCCCGGCGACGCCGCGCTTGCCGAATGGGGCGACGGGGCGCGCAGCGCCGCAACGGCCGATCGCCGGTCGGGACTCGTCACGAGCAGCTCCCCGACGAGGACGGCGTCGAAGCCTGCCTCCTCCAGGCGGGCGACGTCCGCACGGGAGGCGATGCCCGACTCGGCCACGGTCACGACCTCGTTGCCGAGCGCCCGTACCACCGTCTCGGCACGGGCCGTGTCCACGGCAAAGGTCCGCAGATCCCGCTGGTTGACTCCGACGAGGCGAGCCCCGGCGTGGAGGGCGCGCCTCGCCTCGGCGAGGTCGTGCACCTCGACGAGGGCGTCGAGACCGAGGGATCCGGCGAGATCGAGGAGGCGCCGCAGCTCCGTGTCGGCAAGGGCGGCCACGATGAGCAGGACAGCGTCGGCCCCCATGAGGCAGGCGTCGTAGAGGTCGCCCTCGCAGACGGTGAAGTCCTTGCGGAGGACCGGCAGCGACGTTGCCCCCCGAGCGGCCACGAGGTCTACGGGCGAGCCGCCGAAGTAAACCTCGTCCGTGAGCACGGAGAGGCAGGCCGCACCGCCAGCGGCGTACTGCGAGGCCGTCTCTGCGGCGTCGAGGCCGGGCGCCAGATCGCCCTTCGAGGGCGACCTGCGTTTCAGCTCGGCGATGACGCTGACGCCCGGTTCGCCCGAGAGGGCGGCACGAAAGCCCCGGCGCGGTACCCGCGCCGCCTCGGCCAGTGCGAGCTGCGCCAGCTCGCCACGGTCACGACGATCGCCGGCTGCGAGGGCACGGTGCCAGGCGAGGATGTCGTCGAGATAGGAAGGCGGGTCCTCCGGAGCGGATCCGCCGGGCGGCGAGGGCATCGTGCGCCAGAGACTACCTTCGGCCGCCGGCGAGTCGAAGTCCCGCCCGATCGGCACGGGGCCTCAGGAGGCAGGCAGGCTCGACGTCTCGGCCTCCGGGTAGCCCCGGCCGGAGCGCACCAGCCGGTCCTCGGCGGAGGTGTTGACGATGAGCGGCGAGTTGCACAGCACGATCAGCCCGAGCGACATGACCAAGAGGGCGAGGGCGTCCACGGAGAGGACGTCGATGCCGCCACGCAGGTTGTCTCCGAAGAGGCCGACGCCGATGACGATGCTGGCGATCGGGTCGACGATCACGAGCGACGCCTGCGAGGCGGTGATCGGGCCGGCATGGAAGGCGTTCTGTGCGAAGAAGAGCCCGGCGAGGCCGGCGACCGCGATGCCGTAGGGCTCGAAGTGCGAGAAGAGGGCGGCGATGCCGCCCCGCGCCACCCAGACGGTCGTCGCCTTCATGAAGGCGGCGCAGATGGCGAAGGAGATAGCTGCGGCGGCCCCGTACCAGGCCGATCGCCACGGCCGGGTGCCGAAACGAGCCATCGTCACGCACACGACGATCGCCCCCACGCACGCCAGCATCATGAGCAGCCAGCCGAGCGTGTTGGGGATGACGTTGCCACCGCCCTGGTCCGACACGGCGAGGAAGGTCGCCAGGCCTGCCACCGTGAGGAGCACGCCCGCTGCCTCGCGCCAGCCGAGGGGACGGCCGAACCAGATCCGCAGCACGACGACGAGGAAGAGCAACTCGGTCACGAGGATCGGCTGCACGAGCGTGAGGGCACCCTGGCTGAGCGCCGCCACCTGGAAGAGAAAGGCTCCGACCATGGAGAGGAGGCCCAGCCACCAGGCCGGCCGCCGCAGGGCGTGCGCCATCAGCTTCCATCGCATCGTGGCGTCCGCCGGAGCTGTCTCGACACCCATGCGCTCGAAGATGGTCGCGAGGGCATTGCACAGGCCGGCAGCGAGGGCAAGGACGACGGCCATACCAGGAAGGATCTACCGCTTTTCGACCGTCTGCAAGCCCACTTCTGCCGATTCGGCCCTGACCAGCGGCAACATGCGGAGCGCGGCAGGCACCGGGCCGAGCGCCGTCACCACCTGGGCGGACTCCGAGGTGTCGACGCCGCGCTTCACGAAGGCCAGCGCCACGTGGCCGCCGAGACCGGCCGACCAGGCGACACTTGTCAGCGAACCGACCGATTGGGCGTCGACGACGAGGGCGTCGCCCGGCGACGGAGAGGAGCCCGAGTCGCCGTCGCCCTCTATGACGACGCCGCGCAGGCGCCGCGGCGTGTTGGAGCCCCGGGCATCGACACGGGCCACGAGTTCCTGGCCCGTGTAGCAGCCCTTCGTGAAGCTGACGGCGTGGGCGACGAGCTCGCCTGCCTCCTGTGCGATCGTCCGCTCCGTCAGCTCGCGGCCGAGCTCCGGCATGCCGCCTTCGATTCGGGCGGCCTCGAAGGCGGCGTCGTCCGCCTCCAGCCGGACGCAGCCGGCCGGCCCGGAAGCAGGCAGCACCCCGAGGGCGAGGACGTCCCGGCCGGCGAGCGGCGGCCAGCGGACGTCGACGACGGCCAGGGCGGCGCCGGCGGCCCAGGACGACAGCTCCGCCGCGGAGGGCGTGCGAGGCCCCCGCACCTCGAGCTGGGTGAGCTCCGTCACCTCCGACAGCTCGGCCTTCACCCGGAGCTTGAAGCGAGCGAGGCGTTGCCGCAGTCCCTCCCCGAAGCCGCTCGGCACGTCGAGGAGGAACCGGTTCTCCCCGAGCACCGTCACCCGGGTGAACGAATCGATCTTGCCCTGCGGTGAGAGCACGAGCGTCTCGACCGAGGAGGCGGATCCAGCCTGGAGGGCGGCCAGATCCTGGCTGACCTGACCCTGCAGCCAGTCGAAGGCACCCGGACCTGAGACGATGACGCCCTCGCGGCCGGTGACGCGACAGGCCGCCCCCTCCGTGATCGCCCGGTAGGCCTCACTCGGCGTCGGCGACGTCATCTCCACGTGCAACAGCGCGAGCGGCCGCAAGCTTCCGCGCCCCAGCCACGGCGGCGAGCACGGCGGCAGCCTTGTCCTGGCATTCCTGATCCTCTGCGGCGGGGTCGCTGTCGGCCACGATGCCCGCCCCCGCCTGCACGGAGGCACGACCGTCGGGCGTGCAGACGAGGGTCCGGATGGCGATGGCCGTGTCGAGGTTGCCGGAGAAGTCCACGTAGCCGACCACGCCGGCGTAGGGGCCGCGTTTCGTCGGCTCGAGCTCGTCGATGATCTCCATCGCCCGCACCTTCGGCGCCCCCGAGACGGTGCCGGCAGGGAGCGTCGCCCGGAGGACGTCGACGGGCCCTTTTCCATCGACGAGCTGCCCGGAGACCTGCGAGGTCAGGTGCATGACGTGGCTGTAGCGCTCGACGGTCATGAGCTCGTCGACCCGCTCGGTGTCGAAGCGGACGACGCGCCCGACGTCGTTGCGGGCGAGGTCGACGAGCATGATGTGCTCGGCCACCTCCTTCGGGTGTTCGACGAGCTCCGCCTCGAGCCGGCGATCCTCCTGCTCCGAGTCGCCTCGGCGGCGTGTCCCGGCGATCGGACGGGAGATGACACGGCCGTCGAGGAGCTGCACGAGCGGCTCCGGCGAGGCTCCGACGATCGTGACGCCTCCTTGTCGGAGGAAGAACATGTACGGGCTCGGGTTGACCTGGCGGAGGACCCGGTAGACGTCGAAGGGATCGCACCCGAGGTCGAGGTCGAAACGCTGTGAGAGGACGACCTGGAAGGCCTCCCCGGCGGCGATGTAGTCCTTGGCGGCGCCCACGGCCATCTGGTAAGCCTCGGAGCTGACGACGCGCCGCACCTGCGGGTCTCCCAGCCGATCGGTGCGGTCCGGCGGCGGCAACAGCGGCTCCACGGCCGGCTGCTCCAGATCGGCGCGGAGGACCCCGAGGCGCCGTCCCGCCCGGGCGAAGGCCTGCGAGGCGCCGGGCAGGTCGGTGACGCCGTCCTCGCCCCGAGGGACGACGACGTTGTCGACGAGCGTCACCCGTTGCCGCCAGTGGTCGAACGCCGCCAGCTCGCCGATGACCGAGACGACTGCGTCCGGCGTCCCGAGGTCGTCGGGGGGCGGTGTGCCCAGCCGCTCCACCTCGCGCACGACGTCGTAGCCGAGGTAGCCCACGAGGCCGCCGTGCAGGGGGGGCAGGGCGGCCAGGGCCGGCGACCGGAGCTCGGCCACCATCGTCTCGACGGCGGCCAGGATGCCCCTCGAGAGGGGGACGGCCACGGGCAGCTCGCCGTCCACCTCGATCTCGTTGCCCCGGGCGACGAGCGTGGCCACGGGCGAGCGCCCGAGGAACGAGAACCGGCTCCACCGCTCGCCGTGCTCCACGCTCTCGAGGAGGAACCCCTCGCCGGCCCCCACGACGGTGCGGAACGCCCCGACGGGCGTGACCGTGTCGGCGACGAGCTCCTGCCACACGGGCACGACCCGGTGGGCGGAGGCGAGCTCGAGGAAGCTCTCGAGCTCAGGTGCCATCGGGCGCGGGGCGGGCGGCGACGGGCAGCGTGCGGTAGAAGCACGAGCGCTCGCCCGTGTGGCAGGCTCCCTGCCCCTCCTGGCGCACCATCACGAGCAACGTGTCGCCGTCGCAGTCGTAGCGAACCTCGCGCACGAGCTGACGGTTGCCGGATGTCTCCCCCTTGCACCAGTACTCCTGGCGGCTGCGGCTCCAGAACCACGTGCGGCCGCTCTGGAGGGTGCGGGCGAGCGCCTCGCGGTCCATCCAGGCGAGCATGAGGACCTCCCCCGTGTCGGCCTCCTGCACGACGGCAGGCACGAGGCCAGCAACGTCGAAGGCGACGTCGTCGAGCCCGTCGCCGGACCCTTCGCCGGACCCCCGCCGAGGACGTCACGGGCGCCCGCTCGGCCTCACAGGTAGAGGCCCGTGCCGCCGTCCATCCGCTCGGAGGCGACGGCGTGCACGTCGCGCTCGCGGAGGATGAGGAACTCGTCGCCCTGCACGTCCACCTCGAAGCACTCCTCCGGGTTGAACAGCACGGTGTCACCGGGGCGGATGGTCCGCACATGCGGGCCCACGGCCGCCACCTCCGCCCAGGCGAGGCGGCGATGCACCTGCGCGGTGGCGGGAATCAGGATGCCGGCCCGGGACCGGCGCTCTCCCTCCGATGCCGGGACGTTCACGAGTACCCGATCGTTGAGCATCGTCACGGGCTGTTTCCCGCCCGACGCCACGCCGCCGGTCATCGGCCTCGCCACGGAACCGCCGGTACCGGAGGAACCACCCGGCTCCCCCGTCCTGGACTCATCGCTCTGCACGAGGCGCAACGGTACTGCGCGGCGGGGAGGGGCTCACACGCCCGGCGGCCGAACGGTGACGCCGTGGGCGGCGAGGTGTCGTTTGGCCTCGGTGATGCTGACACCGCCGAAGTGGAAGATGGAAGCGGCGAGGAGGCCGTCGGCGCCACCCTGGCAGGCACCTTCGACGAGGTGGTCGAGCGTCCCGACTCCCCCGGAGGCGATGAGGGGCAGCCGGACGGCCCCGCTCATCGCCCGCACGAGCTCGATGTCGTAGCCGAGCTCTGTGCCGTCCCGGTCCATCGAGGTGACGAGGAGCTCGCCGGCGCCGAGATCCTCACACCGGCGAGCCCAGTCGAGTGCGTCGAGCCCGGTCGGACGCCGGCCCCCGTGCGTCACCACCTCGAAGGAGGTCCCGCTCGGCTCGGGACGGGGGGAGACGCGGCGGCGTGCGTCGATGGCCACGACGATGCACTGCGAGCCGAATTCCCCCGCCAGCTCGGCCACGAGCTCCGGCCGGGCGACAGCGGCCGAGTTGACCGTCACCTTGTCTGCCCCCGCCCGCAGGAGCCGCCTGGCGTCCTCCACGGAACGAAGGCCGCCACCGATGGCGAGAGGGATGAAGACCTCTTCGGCCGCCCGGCCCACGAGGCTCACCATCGTCTCGCGGTCGTCCGAGGAGGCCGTGATGTCCAGCATCACGAGCTCGTCGGCTCCTTCGGCGTCGTAGCGGGCCGCCAGCTCCACCGGATCCCCGGCATCGCGGAGATCTAGGAACTCGATGCCCTTCACCACCCTGCCGCCGTCGATGTCCAGGCACGGGATGACCCGCACCGACTTCATGCGTGACGCCTCTCCATCCGGGAGGATGCGGCCCTCAGGGCGTCGGCGAGCGTGAGGGAGCCGGAGAGGAGCGCCTGGCCCACGATGGCGCCGTCCAGCCGCCGTCCGTCCACGTCGAGTCCCGCCAGGCGCTGCAGGTCGCGGGCTGTGGCGACACCGCCGGAGGCGACGACGTGCTGATCGGACCAGCCGAGCGCCGACACGAGAACGGAGATGTCCGGGCCGTCGCCGGTGCCGTCACGGGCGATGTCCGTGATGACGACGCCGCCGAGCTCGAGGTCGCCGAACCGTCTCACGACCTCGGCGAGCGTCCGGCCCGAGGGCTGCGTCCAGCCCTGCACCGCCACCTCCGGCACGCCGTCCTCGTTGCGCCGGTAATCGAGGCCGGCGAGCACGCGGCGCGGCCATCGGGCGGCGAGGCGGCCCAGCAGGCCCGGCTCGCGGACGAGGGCCGTCCCGATGACGATGCGGGCCACGCCGAGGGAGAAGAGGGCCTCGGCCGCCTCCTCGTCGCGCACGCCCCCGCCGACCTGGACGGGGACGCCGACGCGGGCGGCGATCTCCCCGACGACCTCCCGGTTGACCGGGTGGCCGGTGCGGGCGGCATCGAGATCGACGACGTGCAGCCGCTCGGCGCCGGCGAGCACGTAACCCTGGGCGATCTCGATGGGATCGCCGTAGATGGTCTCGCGTTCGAAGTCGCCCTGCACGAGCCGCACGCAGCGGCCCTCGCGGATGTCGATGGCCGGCCAGAGGTTCACGTGCCCTGCCCCAGGCGAGCGCTCGGGACCTGCGCCGGCGCCTCGCCGCAGAGGGCGGCGAAACGGGCCAAGAGCTCGAGGCCGCGCCGACCTGACTTCTCCGGGTGGAACTGTGTACCGAAGACGGCCCCGTCCTCGACGGCGGCGGTCACGGGGCCGCCGTAGTCGCAGGCGCCCACCACGGCGGCACCGGCAGGGCCGCTCACGACGGGGGCATAGGAGTGCACGAAGTAGAACCACGTCGCCTCGCCGGCTCCCGCCTCGTAACCCAACAAGCGCGACGCACGTCCCCCCACCGGGGTCACGACGTTCCACTGCATCTGGGGGAGCCGCTCGGAGCTCGGGAGGCGGCGCACCTGACCGGGCAGGCAACAGAGGCCCTCCGCCCCCGGATCCTCGTCGGAGCCCTCGAAGAGGAGCTGGAAACCCACGCAGATGCCGAGGAAGGGGATCTTGCGCCCGACGGCGTGCCGAACGGCCTCCTCGAGCCCGCTCCTGCGCAAGGCGCGGGCACAGGACCCGAAGGCTCCAACCCCGGGCAGCACGACCCCGTCGGCGCCGGCGGCGTCGTCCGGGTCAGTGACGAGCCGAGCGTCGGCGCCGACGCGCTGCAGCGCCTTTTCCGCCGATCGGAGGTTCCCGATCCCATAGTCGAGGACGGCGATCACGGGACCTCAGAGGGAGCCCTTGGTCGAGGGCACGCCGACGCCCTCGATTCGGATGGCGTCGGCCAGCGCCCGGGCGACGCCCTTGAAGGAGGCCTCGAGCACGTGATGGGGGTTGCGGCCGTAGGCGAGGGTGACGTGCAGGGTGATGCCCGCTTTGTTGGCAAAGGCCCGCCAGAACTCCTCCGCCAGCTGCGGCTCGAAGGGCGGGGCACCGAGCGGTGCCGAATCGCGGCCGAGCTCGACGTCGTAATGGAGGAACCCCCGCCCTGACAGGTCGACTGCCACATTCACGAGTGCCTCGTCGAGCGGGAGGCTCAGGGAGGCAAAACGCCGAACGCCCGCCTTGTCGCCGAGGGCGGCGGCCATCGCCTCCCCGAGCACGATGCCGACGTCCTCCACGGTGTGGTGGGCGTCCACCTCGAGGTCACCGCTCGCCGTGACCTCGAGCGAGATGCCCGAGTGCTTGCCGAGCTGCGACAGCATGTGGTCGAAGAAGGGCAGACCCGTCGCCACACGGGGCGGCGCGCTCGAGTCGAGGTCGACACGCACGTCGACGGTCGACTCCGCGGTCGAGCGATGACGCTCGCAGGTGCGTCCCATGTCTGGACGCTAGGCGCGGGCGCGAGGCGCCGCCAAAGCAGCGCCGGCCAGCTGCCCGCAGGCGCCGTTCACGTCCCGGCCCCGCGTGTTGCGGATCGTCACGTTGACGCCCTCGGCGCTGAGGTCGTCCCGAAAGGCGCCCACCGCCTCGGCCGAGCTCCCGGCCACGAGGTAGCCGGGCGTCGGGTTGAGCGGGATGAGGTTGACGTGCGCGCCGAGGCGGCGTGCGAGCACGGACAGCTCACGGGCGTCCGACGGCCGGTCGTTGACGCCGGCGATGCAGGCCCATTCGAAGGAGAGGCGACGCCGAGTCACGCCCACGTAGTGCTCGCAGGCCTCCATGAGGGCCCCGAGGGGATACCGCCGGTTGATGGGCACGAGCTCGTCGCGCAGCGTGTCGTTGGCGGCGTGCAGCGACACGGCGAGGTTGATCTGGAGCGGATCGGCGGCGAGCTTGCGGATGCCGGGGACGATGCCCACGGTCGAGACGGTGATCGACCGTGCCCCGATCCCCAAATCCTCGTTCCAGCGGCCGATGGCCGATCGCACGTTGCGGTAGTTTGCGAGCGGCTCCCCCATCCCCATGAGGACGATGTTGCCGAGCCTCCCCCACCGCCGTTGCTCGGCGGCCCGGCCCGCCAGCACGACCTGCTCGGTGATCTCGCCGCTCGAGAGCTGGCGGGCGAAGCCGCCCTGGCCCGTGGCGCAGAACCCGCAGCCCATGGCGCAGCCTGCCTGGCTCGACACGCAGACCGTCACGCGGTGGCGGTAGCCCATGAGGACCGTCTCGACACGGGTGCCGTCGGCGGCGAGGAGCACCCACTTGAGGGTCCTGCCCTGATCGCTCGCCACTTCGTCGTCGACCGAGAAGGCCGCGGCCAGCTCCGGCGCCTCCGAAAGGCGGCGGCGCAGCTCCATCGGCAGCTCGCTGAGCTCTGCAGGCTCGCTACGGCGCCGGTACAGGCCGTCCCACACCTGGTCGAGGCGATACCCGGGCTCCCCGGCGAGCAGGGCGGAGAGAGCGGCGCGGTCGAGGTCGTATCGGCTCACTGGACCTCGCTGGCGGCGATGTCCCCCGTGTAGGCACGGTCCACGTGGTCGATGGTGAAGCCGAGGCCCTTGTAGAGCGAGACCGCCTCGGTGTTGTCGTGGTCGACGTACAGCATGGCCGTGGGCAGGCCGCGTTCGCGCCAGGTACTCGAGCCCGCTCACGACGAGCTCCTTGCCGAGCCCGCGACCTTGGAAGTCGGGACTCACGGCGATCACGTAGATCTCGCCGAGCTCCTCCTCCTCGTGCACCTTCGTCCAGCAGAACCCGGCGAGGCGCCCGTCGATCTCGTGCAGGAGGAAACCCTCCGGGTCGAACCAGTCCTGAGCCTCGCGGTCGTGGATGGTCTCCAGCGTCCAGACGCCTTGCTCGGGGTGACCCCGGAAGGCCCGGTTGTTCACCTCGAGCCACCGCTCCTCGTCTTCGCCGGGGCGGAAGGGCCGGGTCCGGAGGTCCGAGTGCAAGCCTTCGAGGGGAAGCGCCCGGCGCATCTGGTGGAGATCCCGTCCTCGCCGGAGGCGGAGGGAGGCCGTCACGGCGTCGTCCTCCTCCGTCGGCATGGGGACCCACACGTGCACGTGACCGCCCCCTTGCCGGGCGATCTCGTCGAGGGCCGCTGCGAGGAGGTCGCGCCGCAGGCCATGGTCGGGGTGGCGCCAGGCGGGGTGCACGACGTACTCGACGGCCCAGCTCCGATCCTCCCCCCTGCTGATCTGGGCGTAGCCGATGACCGGGCGATGCCCCGACTCGCGGGCGACGAAGCCGGCGAAGCCTGCTCGCCCTCCTTGCACGAGGTCGAGCCACTTGTGCTCGCCGAGGGCGCGATGCCCATCGGCCGCCGAGGCGGCCTCCAGCAGCCGGCCCACGGCGTCGATGTCAACCTCCCCGGTCCGCCGCATGACCTCGATGTGGTGCACGACCTGCACCCTAACCGCCTCACAACCCCGTCTCGGAAAAAGCGGGGTCGGCGTCGGCGAGCCCGTCACGCGCTCGGTACGCTCCGGCCGTGCCCCCGAGCGCGCCCCGTAAGACGTCGAGAAAGGCAATCCAGGAGCGGGCGACGATGATCTCCCCGCTGCTCGAGGCCGCCTACCCGGGGACGGCCGAGCAGCTGTGCGCCCTCCGCCACCGCGGCGCCTTCCAGCTGCTGTGCGCCACGATCCTCTCCGCCCAGTGCACCGACGAGCGAGTCAACATGGTGACGCCCGTCCTCTTCCGCCGCTACCCCGGCCCCCGCCAGCTGGCGGCGGCCGACCGGGCGGAGCTGGAGGAGATCATCCGTTCCACCGGTTTCTTCCGGTCGAAGGCGTCGCATCTCCTCGGGATGTCGGCGGCGATCCTCGAGCGTTTCGGCCCGCGGCCCTCCGACTTCCCCACCTCGATGGAGGATCTCACGGCGCTCCCCGGAGTCGGGCGCAAGACGGCGAACGTCGTGCGATCCGTCGCCCTCTCCCTGCCAGGCTTGCCCGTGGACACCCATGTCCTGCGCGTCAGCCGCCTGCTCGGGCTCACGCGGGAGAGCGATGCCGTCAAGGTCGAGACGGATCTCTGCTCCCTCTTCCCCGAGGAAGCGTGGGGCACCACCAGCTTGCGCCTCATCCTGCACGGCCGCCGCATCTGCATCGCCCGCAGGCCGCGTTGCGCCGAGTGCGTCCTCGCCGATCTCTGTCCCTCCGCCCTGGTCAGCGGTCCGCCGACAGTGCCGCTGGCTCCCCGCCGGGCACCGAGATCACGCCCGGCGGGAAAAACAACGCGAGAGAAGTGACGGCACCCCAACTGTCGCGCTAACGTGAGAGTCCGGAACCGGTTCCCGCCACCTGGTTCCATGTGAGCGGAGTTCGGGATCCGCCGCCCGACCCGCTCCCGACGGCGCCCTTCGGGGCGCCGTCGGCGCGTCTGGACCCTTGTATCGCTTGGGGTTTCCGGCAACTACCGGTTGCCGAGGAGACGGCCCATGCGACGCCCGGCACCTTGCAGAGCCCGCTCCACACCGAACAGCTCGATCGCCGCCGTCTCGTCGCCACCCTCCCGAGCGAGCTCCGCCATGGCGGCGATGCGAGCGGTGAGCTGCTGGAGCGACGACGAGATGGAAGAGAGCTCCGCGAGGTCCGTTGCCATGGGGACCATTCTGACGCCGGCGGTGGCGACCCCCGCCGCCAAGGCGTCGACCGCCCGAATGCCCCCCTCCGGCGCTCGGTTACGCTTCCCGCCCGTGCTCAAGGTCCTCGACCTCCGCGGAAGGTCGTCGGACCTCGCCTCGCTGCTCCCGCGCCCCGATCTGGCGGCCGAGGCGCCGCTGGCAGACGTCCGCCACATCCTCTCGGCCGTTCGTGAAGGCGGGGACGGAGCCCTGCGGGGCTTCACGAAGCGCTTCGACGGCGTCGAGATCGAGGAGCTGCGCGTCCCCCGCAATACCTTCGAGGAGGCTGCCGACCGGCTGGGGCCGAACCTCCTGGCGGCGCTCGTGGCAGCCCGCGACGCCATCGAGCAGTTCCACCGCTGGCGCCCCGTCCCGGGCGGCACCTACGAGCGGGCGGGGGTGCGCATCGAGCACCTCGAGCTGCCCGTCGAGCGGGCGGGCGTGTACGTTCCGGGCGGGAGGGCTCGCTACCCCTCCAGCGTCCTCATGACCGCCATCCCGCCCAAGGTCGCCGGCGTCGGCACGGTCGTGCTCTGCACGCCGCCGGGACTCGACGGTGCAGTGCCCGACGAGATCCTCGCCGCCGCCCACCTGGCAGGCGTCGACGAGCTCTACCGCGTGGGTGGCGCGCAGGCCATCGCGGCGATGGCCTACGGAACGGAGTCCGTCCCGGCGGTCGACATCATCGTCGGCGCCGGGAGCCGCTACGTGTCGCTCGCCAAGCAGGAGGTACGCGGGGTGGTGGGCGTCCCGGCCGCCTTCGCCGGCCCGTCCGAGGTGGTCGTCGTGGCGGACGACACCTCCCCCGTCGACTGCGCCGCCATCGACATCGTCGTGCAGGCGGAGCACGGTCCCGATGGGCTCGCCTGGCTCGTCACCTGGTCCGAGAGCGCCCTGGCGAGGATCAACGAGGCCGTCGGCCGCTACGCCGCCGAGAGCCCGCGGCGGCACGAGATCACCTCGACGCTCGACTCCGGCGGCTATGCCGTGCTCGTCGACGGCCCCGAGGCGGCCATGGCCGTGGCCAACGAGATCGCCCCCGAGCACCTCGAGATCGTCTGCGACGAGCCGGAGTCGCTCGTCCCTCTCGTGCGCAACGCCGGGGCCGTCTTCCTCGGGCCCTTCTCCCCGGCCTCCATCGGCGACTATCTGGCGGGCCCGTCCCACGTGCTTCCGACGTTCCGTTCCGCCCGCTTCTCGAGCGTGCTCGGTGTGGAGGACTTCCTCCGCCGCGTCCACGTCGTTCAGGCGGACCGGGCCGCCCTCGCCGGCCTCGCTCCCCACGTCGAGGCGATCGCCCGCGCCGAGGGTCTCTTCGCCCATGCGCTCTCGGTGACGGTGCCGCCGCGCCGCCACGGGAGCATCCCGGGCGGACCGGACCCCGCTCCCGCGGAGACCCGGCTCCCGTGAGGACCGGGTGGCGATGAACGACGCCGCGGACCGACCCTCCGCCCGGCCGAACGCCACGGCCCTGCGCCCGGGCTACCACTCCCCCCAGGTCGAGGTGGCGACACGCCTGAACACGAACGAGGCGCCGGAGGGACCCCCGGAGGAGTGGCTCGCAGCGTTGGCCGCCGCCGTCTCGGGGATCGCCGCCAACCGCTACCCCGACCGCCAGGCGCGCGAGCTGCGCAGCGCCATCGCCGGCCACCACGGCGTCGAGCCCGAGAACGTCTTCTGCGCCAACGGCTCCAACGAGGTCCTGCAATGCCTCTTCCTCGCCTACGGGGGGCCGGGACGCCTGGCCGTCGTCTTCGAGCCGACCTACGCCCTGCACTCCCACATCGCCCGCCTGACGTCCACCGAAATCGTGGAAGGCGGCCGGGACGACGCCTTCCGGGTCGACATCGAGGACGCCCTTCGCCTCCTGCGCTCGGTCGCCGACCGGCACGGCGACGGGGAGCCCGCCGTCACCATGCTGTGCTCGCCCAACAACCCCACCGGCGGCGCTGAGGACCCCGAGACCGTGGCGGCGCTCGCCGGTGCCGTGCCCGGCCTCCTCGTCGTCGACGAGGCCTACGGGCAATTCGCGCCGGCGAGCGCGCTCGACCTCCGCCCTCACAACGCCGGCGTCGTGGTCGTACGGACCTTCTCGAAGACGTGGGCCATGGCCGCCCTCCGCCTCGGCTACCTCGTCGCCCACCCCGACGTCGTCGCTGCCTGCGAGCAGGTGGCGCTGCCCTACCACCTCGACGCCATCAAGCAGGCAGCCGGCGTGCTGGCCTTGCGCTACGACGCCGAGATGCGCCAGCGCGTGGCACGCCTCGTCGAGCAGCGCAACCACCTCAGCGCCGCCCTCTCCGGCCTCGGAGCCGAGGTCTGGCCGTCGGACGCCAACTTCATCCTCTTCCGCCCCGGCCGGCCCTCGCCGGCGGACGTGTGGCAGCGCCTCGTGGACCGCTCCGTGCTCGTGCGCGACGTCTCGGGATGGCCGGCGCTCGAAGGATGCCTTCGAGTGACGGTGGGCACTGCGGAGGAGAACGCGACCTTCCTACGGGCCCTCGAGGCCATACTGGCAGAACCGGCCGGCGGCAACGGCGAGGGGACCGCTGGTTCCTGACCGGCCGGGGTTTCGGGGAAAGTTCACTCGGGGTGACGGATGGACGTGACATGACCGCTCGGTCGCGCCGCTCGTGTCGCACGTGACGGGCCGCCGGCCCCGACGCCGGCGCAGCCGCGGGACTGTCTCGACCAACGGAACAGAGGAGGCGGCCGGAGCGCCTAACCTGCCCGCTGTGGGCAGCGACATCGGGGGCCTCCCGACCGGCGCTGACAAACGCGCCCGCGTGCGGGAGATGTTCGACACGATCGCTCCCCGCTACGACCTCATCAACGGCTTGATGACCTTCGGCCTTGACCGGCACTGGCGGCATCGGACCGTGAAGCTCCTCGACCTGAGCCCGCCGGCGCTCGTGGCCGACATCGGGTGCGGTACGGGGGACCTCGGCCGCGTCCTGCTCAGCCGGGGCTACGACGCCGTCGGCATCGACATGTCGCTCGGGATGGTGCAGGCGGCCAAGCCCGGCAGCGCTCCCGTCGCCCTGGCCGACGCTGCGATGATGCCGCTCGGCGACGCCTCCATCGACGGAGCCGTGAGCGGCTTCGCCCTGCGCAACTTCGCAGAGCTCGTCGCCGTCATCGTCGAGCTCGCCCGCGTCGTGCGGCCCGGGGGACGGGTCGCCCTCCTCGATGTCGCCAAGCCGGAGAACCTGCTCGTGAGGGCCGGCTACTCGCTCTGGTTCAACCATGCCGTGCCGCGCATCGGCAGCTGGTTGTCCGATGAGGACGCCTACCGCTACCTTCCGAAGTCCGTGGCCTACCTCCCGAGCTACAGCGAGCTCGCCAGCATGCTCGGCGATGCCGGATTCACGGCCATGCGGCGCGACCTGCTCTCCGGCGGCGTCGTGCAGATCATCTCGGCCACGCGGGCCGGCACGGCGCGGCCCGTACGGCGCCGGGTCGCCCTCGCCGAGGACCTGGCGTGAGACTGCGCTCCGTCGTCCGCACCCTCGAGCCGGAGGAGGCCGCCGGCCTGCGCCTCCTCGCCGCCGCCAGGGGATCCATCATCGAGCGCGACGGGCTGTCGGTCCTCGCCTTCGGGCGGGCGGCCAGCCTGGCGCTGCCGAACGGCCTGGCCGATCCGCCCGCCCTCGCCGCCGTGGGCGAGACGCTGGGATCCGTCGGACCGGCTGTCCTGGCCATCGGCGCCTTCCACTTCCGGCCGGACGCCGCCGTCTCCCTCACGATCCCCACCGTCTCGGTCCGGCGCCCCGGCGACGGTCCGCCCGTCGCAGTCATCGTCGGCGAGTCACCCTCGGAGGGGGCGATCGACGACTTGCTGGCGGAGGCGGCGGCCGCCCCGCCCGGCGACTCTCCACCGGACTCCTTCCGCCTCGGGTCGCGACGGCCCCATGCCGATTTCCTCGATCGCGTGGCGGCAGCGGTCGAAGAGGTGCGCAGCGGCCGCCTCGAGAAGGTCGTCATGGCACGCGAGGTGCTCATCGAGGCCAACCGCCCCTTGCGCCAGGGCGATCTCGTGGAGCGGCTGCGCGCCCTGCACCCCTCCTGCGCCACGTTCGCCGTGGAGGGTTTCGTGGGGGCGACGCCCGAGCTGCTCATCCGGCGCAGCGGGGCGTCGGTCGAATCGCACCCCCTCGCCGGCACGGCGGCCCGCAGTGGCGATCCGGAGGCGGACCGGCGGGCGGAGAAGGCGCTGCTCTCCTCGGAGAAGGAGCGGGCCGAGCATCGCGCCGTCGTCGAGGCCGTCACGAGCGGGCTTCGCCCGGTCTTGCGAGAGTTGCAGGTCCCGGAGGCGCCGAACATCGTCGAGCTCCGCAACGTCTCCCATCTCGGGACGCGCATCACCGGCACGCTGGCGACCGAGGAGGGCGGCTCTCTCCTCAACGCCCTCGAGCTGCTGGCGCTCATCCACCCGACCCCGGCCGTCGCCGGCACGCCACCCGACCTCGCCCTCGATTACCTCGCCAAAGCCGAGGAGCTCGACCGCGACCGCTACGCCGGGGCTGTCGGCTGGATGGACGGGCACGGCGATGGCGAGTGGCACCTCGGCATCCGCTGCGCCATCGTGGAAGGCCGGAGGGCCCGCCTTTTCGCCGGAGCTGGCATCGTGGCGGACTCCGAACCTCTTGCCGAGCTGGCGGAAACCCAGCTCAAGCTGCAGGCGTTCCTCGCCGCCGCTGTCCGTCCCTGACCGAACGCCGGTCGCCGGCGATCACGGCGCCACCATGGCTGCGTAGCGGCGAACGATGGGGGCGACCCGCTCCGGGCAGTCGAAGATCGGGAGGTGGCCTTCGTCCTTCAGCCAGATCAGCTCGGCGCCGGGAATCCGCTCGGCGAGCAGCCTGGCGGCGCGAGGCGGGACGATGTGGTCCACGGTGCCGTGCACGACGGCGACGGGCAGCCGGAGGTGGGAGAGCCCGCGCTGCAGCGCCGGCGTCTCGTCCACGAGCGCTCTCTGCTCGACGAGGAAGCTCGTCCGCTCCCGGCTGCCGATCGGCTGCTCGTCCAGCCAGGCCAGTGCCCGCACCACGGGAAAGCGTGCAAAGCGGGACGCCACCGTGCTCGCCGGCGAGGATTTCATGACGAGCCGGCCGGCCGCCACGCCTCGCCGGGCCGCCGCCAAGCCGGCCCGGATCACGGGGCCGCCGACCGCCGGCACGGCCAGCACCCGGTCGAGCGGGTTGAGCGCCTGCTCCATCCCCACCGAGCCGAGCAGCACGAGGGCACCGACGAGATCGGGGCGCAGCATGGCCAGCTCGAGGGCGATCCCGCCGCCGAGCGAGTGGCCGACGACCGTGAGCGGGGGCGGCAGGCTGCGCTCCTCCGCCAGGGCCGCCAGCGCGCTCGCGTTGGCCGCCAGCCCCATGGCAGGACGCTCGTCCGAGCCCCAACCGGGGCGATCGGGAGCCAGCACGCGGTGCTCGGGCTCCAGCAGGGCGACGACACCGCGCCAGTCGCCTCCGGTGCCCGGCTGGCCGTGCACGAGAAGCACGGAGAGACCGGTGCCGTCTTCTCGAGCTCCTCGAGGCGACACCGCTCAGGCGGGCGTGCCGTCCGATGGGCCCGAGGCCCGCCAGGGAGCCGAGGAACCGCCCCGAGAGCCTGGGGTTCCTGCCGGCCCAATGGCGTGCAGCACGGAGCGCCCGAGCCGCTTGGCGCCCCACCACGTGACGAGGAGCAGTGCCTCCACGACGGTGTAGGTCGACATCTTGGAGGTGCCGAGCGCCCGGTCGACGAAGACGATGGGCACCTCGGTCACCCGTGCACCGGCCCGCAGCGCCCGGTAGGTCATCTCGATCTGGAAGCCGTAGCTGTTGGCCCGCACGGCGTCGAGATCGATGCGCCCGATGAGGGCGGCCGAATAGGCACGAAACCCCGCCGTCGAGTCACGCACCCCCAGCCCCAACAGGACGTCGGCGTAGAGGTTGCCTCCCCGTGACAGGAGGCGCCGTGAGAGCGCCCAGTCGGGGATGGACCCGCCCGGCACGTAGCGCGATCCGATGGACACGTCGTAGCCCTTGGCGATGGGGGCGACGAGGGACGGGAGGGCGTCGGGGTCGTGCGAGAGATCGGAGTCCATCTCGACGAGCACGTCGTAGCCGTGCTGCAGGCCCCAGCGAAAGCCGTCCCGGTAGGCGCTGCCGAGGCCGGCCTTGCCGGCGCGCCGCACGAGGAAGATCTGCTCGAGGGTGACCGTCGCCTTCTCGACGATGTCGCTTGTGCCGTCGGGGCTGTTGTCGTCCACGACGAGGATGGAGGCTTCCGGCAACGCCAGCCGCACCCGCTCGAGGACGGTGGCGATGTTGGCGGCTTCGTTGTACGTGGGCAGGACGACAAGCACCTTCACGGCGGCGAGCCTACCCGGAGGCCCCCTGGGCCTCGATTCCGGACAGGGACATCAGTCGGAGGGCGATGACGCCTCCGCCGAAGACGGCGTTGCTGTCAGTGGCGCCGTCAGGATCTCCGCAGGGGTGGGCGCCAGGTCGAGGAGACGGGCGCCCGTGCGATGTCGCCAGAGGTCGCGGGCGATGACCTGGATGGCGCCGGCGGCGGGCACGGCGATGAGGGCGCCCACGAGGCCGCCGAAGATCGAGCCCACGAGCGAGCCGAGCTCGGCACCGACGAGGACGGCGAGCAGCACCCAGAGCGGGTTGAGGCGCACCGTACGGCTCATGACGACCGGGCTGAGGACGTGGTTCTCGATCTCCTGGTACACGAGGAAGACGACGAGGATGACGATCCCGGCCGTGAGGGAGTGGAGGGCGGCGATCACGACCGTCGGGACCCCGGCGAGGAGACCGCCGATGAGCGGCAGGAAGTCGACGAGGGCGACCCAGAGGGCCAGCACCCCGAAGAAGGGCACCCCCATGACGTAGAGGGCGATGCCGAGCACGATGCCGGCGATGATCGACGTGAGGAGGTTGCCGAGGGCGTAGCCGATGATCGCCTTGCCGACCTGCTGCAGGACGTCGTGCACGCGCCCGGCCCGCTCCGGCTGCATCCAGTTGAGGACGGCCCGGATGAGGTTCGGCAGCTCGAGCAGGAGGAAGAACGACAGGAAGAGCACCGTGATGACGGCGGCGACGCCGGATACGACGTCCTTGCCGATGGCGAGGGCCGGCTTCGACAGCTTCGAGATGACGCTCTCGAGGTTTGCCTGTCGGGACTTCACGAAGTTGAGGAGGTGAAGCCGGGTCACGAGGTGACCGACCTGCCCCTTGCCGTGCTGGGCCTGCGAGACGAGCTTGGGGAGGTTGTCGGCGAAGTGCGTCGCCTCCGTGATGACCGGGTGGGTGAGGAGCGCCACGATGCCGCCGAAGAGGACGAAGGCCAGGAAGAAGACGGCCGTCGTGGCGATGCTTCGCCGGAAGACGCGAGGGTTGCGGCGACGGAGCCCGAGTCGCTGCGCCATTCCCACGATGGGATGCAGCACGGCGGCAGCGAAGAGCGAGACGACGACGAGGAGCACGAAGACGCGCAGTCGCCAGAGCAGGAGGGCTGCGCAGACGGTGACGAGGACGACGATGTTGACCATGACGGCCGCCCGAACGACTCGGCGGTCGAACTCCCTCCGCTCCGCCCGGGACGGCCCCTGCGGCGGAGCAGTCGTCGGCGACGCCTCCACCAGTAGCCGCGGCACGGACTCCTTCGCCATGGACTCAAGTCAACCCCATCGGAACGGGATGTGGTCGCCATTCGACTCTTCGGCCTGCAAGCATGGGGGAATGAGTGGCCCGCCGGTCGCCACGACACGATGACCCACGACGAGGAGGACCGTCCGGAGACGGCCTCGCTAAAGGACGCGCCCTCTGGCGCCGGGGGAGCCGCCGACCTGAACGGCGAAGGCGCCGGAGTAGCCGGGTCGTCCGACCCGACACGCCCGGGCGGGCCCGCCTCGGACGGGCCCGCCGGCGCCCGGCGCCGGCCTCGCTGGCACATCCCGAAGTTCCTGAAGCGCGGCGCCACGGTCATCATGCTGATCCTGGTGCTCGAGTACCTCGTCATCCCGAAGGTGACGGTGGCCTTCTCGCACGGCGCCCTCCACCGCCTCGACCACCTCAACGTCTTCTTCATCCTCCTCGCCTTCGCCTTCGAGGTGATCTCGCTCTTCGCCTACGCCAAGCTGACGCTCGTCGTCCTGCCACCGGACTCCGTCTCGCTCTCCACGGCCTGGCGCGTCAACCTGTCCTCCCTCACCGTCAGCCATGTCATCCCCGGTGGCACGGCGGGCGGCACCGGCCTGAGCATCCGCCTCCTCACGGGCGAGGGGATCAGGGGCGCCGACGTCGGCTTCGCCACGGCCATGCAGGGCATCGGCTCGGCCGTGCTGTTGAACGTCATGCTGTGGCTGGCGATCGTCATCTCCATCCCCTTCAACGGCTTCAACCCGGCGTACGTGACCGTGGCGATCGTGTCAGTGCTGCTGTTGGGTTTCTTCGCGGCCATGGTGGCCGGCTTCGCCAGCGGAGAGGGCTGGGCCGTGCGGGCCCTGCGCCGCCTGGCAGCCCGCTTCCACTTCATCCCGAGCGACAAGGTCGAGCACCTCGTCAGCCATATCGCCGAGCGCTTGCAGGCGGCCGCCAGGAACCCCGAGCTGATCCGGCGGGGCCTCGCCTGGGCGGCTGCCAACTGGCTCTTCGACGCCGGCTGCCTCTACGTCTGCCTCTGGGCCCTCGGCGTCCACATGAACCCCGTCAACCTCTTCGTCGCCTATGGCGTCGGCAACGTGCTGGCCGCCATCCCCGTGACGCCGGGGGGTCTCGGCGTCACCGAGGCCGGTGTCATCGGCGTGCTCACCGCCGTCCACATTCCGCTCCCGGTGGCGACCCTCGGCGTGCTCGGGTGGCGCTTCTTCAACTTCTGGCTGCCGATCCCGGTCGGTGCCGGCTGCTACATCTCCCTCCTCGCCGAGCGCGGCGCCTCCGTACGCCATCCCCGCACCGCTCTGAGCTCGATGACGCAGCTCGCGCGCAGCGACGGCCCGTCCGCCGCAAACCTCAAGAAGGGCAACGGGAAGCGGCCGTCACGGCGCCGTCCCGGCACCTCCGGCGGGGAAGCCGGCCCCGCCGTCCCCCCCATCGGTTGAGGCGATCTCCACGGCGGCGTCCGCCGCCAGCCAGAAGAGCTGCTCGCGTACATCGTGTGCCGTGAGCCAGCCGCGGTGGTCCCAGTCCTCACCGGCGAGGCTGTCCCCTGCGTAGAGCAGCTGCCCGAATCGGATCCCCCTGAACCGGGCGACGGCGATGAGCGCAGACGCCTCCATCTCGACCGTGAGGCATCCCTCGTCCCGGCGCCTCGCCACCTTGCCCCGCGTCTCGCGGTAGAAGCCGTCCGTCGACCACGTCCGTCCCGTCCGGTAGGGAACGGAGCGCCCGGCGAGGAGGCGCTCCAGTTGGCCGACGACGCCGGCATCGGCCTCGATGATGCGGGAAGCGGGCGCGTAGTGGAACGACGTGCCCTCGTCGCGAAGGGCCGAGGTGACGACGATGACGTGCCCGAGGGCAAGGTCGCCGGAGAGCGCTCCGCAGCCGCCGCAGGCGACGACGACGCGGGCACCGCCTTCGATGACCTCTTCGAGGAAGGCCGCCGACAGGGGGGCGCCCAGCCCAGGCTGGAAGAAGGCCAGGCTGGAACCGTTGTGCTCCATCTCCCAGACCTCGTGCTGACCGTGCTCGGCGGTGAGGCGCCTGGCGAGACGGGCACCCCGGTCGGCGGCCAATCGAGCCACGACGTCGCCGAAGAAGCACGCCACCGCCACCGCCGGCAGGGCCGGCTCGGCAGGGCCACCCTTGCCGAAGTGCGACGACGGCTCGATCATCGCCCCCCGGTCCGGGTCGAACTCGGTGAGGGGGAGGTCCGCGAGCTCCTTCACGCTGGCATCTTCGCGCGGCGGGGGGGCAGCGGTCTGCCTACGATCGGCCCATGCAAGCGATCCTCCTCGACGGTGTCGACGAGCTGCGCAAGGCCGTCGGAACCGAGCTCGGACCGACGGAATGGCACGAGATCACCCAGCGGCAGATCGATCTGTTCGCCGAGGCGACGGGCGACCACCAGTGGATCCACGTCGATCCTGCCCGGGCCGCCGCCGGTCCGTTCGGCACGACGATCGCCCACGGGTTCCTCACGCTGTCGCTCGTGTCAGTGCTGCTGTCACAGATGCTGCACGTGACGGGCGTGTCGATGGGCATCAACTACGGCGCCAACCGCGTGCGCTTCCCATCGCCCGTGCCTGTCGGGTCTCGCCTGCGGGCACGTGGCCGCATCGAGTCCGTCGAGGACGCGGCGGGCGGCGTCCAGGTCGTCACCCTCGTGACCATCGAGGTGGAAGGTGCCGCTAAGCCCGGCTGCGTGGTCGAGTTCGTCACGCGCTTCTACGGCTGAGCGACATGTCCGACTCGCAGGTGCCGCCTCCCGACGGGGTCCCCGACCGCCGCCTCCCCCCGGGGATGGCGAGCCAGCTGAGCGGCCACTCCTACGAAGGCCCGGCCACGTTCGCCCAGCGCCCTCTGTTGACCGAGCCGGAAGAGCTCGACCGATGGAAGCCCGACGTGGCCGTCGTGGGGGCTCCTTGGGACGACTCGACGACCAACCGCCCCGGCGCCCGCTTCGGCCCGCGGGCGCTGCGAGCTCTCGCCTACGGGCCGGGTACGTACCACCTGGACCTCGGGATCGAGATCTTCGAGGCCCTCGAGGTCGTCGACTACGGCGATGCCCACTGCCCGCACGGGATGACGGAGGCGTCCCATGCCAGCATCCGCCGGCGAGTCGGCGAGGTGGCCGGCCGCGGCATCTTCCCCGTCATCCTCGGGGGCGACCACTCCATCACGTGGCCTGCCGCCACGGCTGTGGCCGAGGCGAAGGGCTGGGGGCAGATCGGCATCGTGCACTTCGACGCCCACGCCGACACGGCCGACATCCTCGACGGGAACCTCGCCAGCCACGGCACCCCCATGCGGCGCCTCATCGAGTCGGGCGCCGTGCCGGGCCGCAATTTCGTGCAGATCGGGCTGCGCGGCTACTGGCCGCCCCAGGACATCTTCGAGTGGATGCGCTCTGAAGGCATGCGATGGCACCGCATGCAGGAGATTCTGGGAGCGCGGACTGCCTGCCGTCATGGACGACGCCGTCGCCGAAGCCCTCGAAGGCACCGATGCCCTCTACCTTTCCGTCGACATCGACGTCCTCGACCCCGGCTTCGCCCCCGGCACGGGCACCCCGGAGCCCGGCGGGCTCAACCCGGCCGACCTGCTGCGGGCCGTTCGCCGCCTCGCCCTCGAGGCGCCGCTCGTGGCCATGGACGTCGTGGAGGTCGCCCCCGCCTACGACTGGGCGGAGACGACGATCAACAATGCCCACCGTGCCGTGCTGGAGGTGCTCGCCGGGCTTGCCGTGCGGCGGGGCGGGGCGACGCACGTCGTGGCGCCGGCTCCTCGCTGAGCCGGCTCCCGCCCGGCTCGTCTCAGCCGGCCAGCCGCTGCGCCAGCCACGCCCCCAGCTGCGCCACGGAGGCGTCCGCCTCGGGCACGTTGCCGACTGCGATCTGGAACACGTGCTGCATCTCCGGCCATATCTCGATCGTGACGTCGCACCCGGCGGCTCGCGCCCGCTCGGCCAACCGCGTCGAGTCGTCGAGGAGAACCTCGTCGCCGCCGACGTGCACGATGAAGGGAGGGAAGTCGGAGAAGTCGGCGTAGAGGGGCGAGATGAGCGGGTTCTCGAGGTCGTTGTCGCCGGCATAGGAGGGCACGCTCGGCGAGTCGTCGGCGATCTGGATGAGGAGGTCCTTGCCGACGTTGGTCGTGATGGACTCGCCCGTGAATGCGAGAATCCGTCCACGGAGACAGGAGGGCGAGCCCGCCCGGTGCGGGCAGATCCTGCTCACGGAGGGAGAGCGCCGTGGCGAGCGCCAGCCCGCCGCCGGCCGAGTCGCCGGCGATGCCGACGTTGGCAGCTTGGCGTCCCTGCTCGAGGACGAAGGCGAAGGCGGAGACGGCGTCCTCGAGGGCCGCAGGGAACGGGTGCTCGGGGGCCAGCCGGTAGGCCACGGAGAGGCCCCTCATGCCCGCCGCCTTGGCGAGGTGGCCCACGAGCTTGCGGTGCGAGGCGATGGAACCCACGTTGTAGCCGCCCCCGTGCAAGTAGACGACCACCTGCTCGGTGCCGGCGCCGGCCGGCAGCACCCATTCCGCCGGTACGCCGTCGGCGTCCACCGGCTCGTAGGTGACGCCCTCGGCGTCCGTTGCGGCGATCGCCCACAGCTCGCTCGTCGCCCGCGCCTGCTCGATCGACCGAGTTGTCTCGCCCCGCGGCAAGGCCGCCAGCACAGCGTGGAACTGCCGGGCAGCGTCGCTGATCACGGGGACCAGCCTAGAAGCCGCACCACCATCGCTTCGATCGGCTGCTGCCGGACGCCCGCCGCCTAGCCTCCCTCTGATGCGGGAGAGGGACACGGAGCCGCTGCGGTCCGAGGCCGTCGCGGCCGCCCCCGTCGAAATGCCCGGCGATCCGGCCACGCAGCTGGGTGGCGACGAGCTCGTGGACGCCGCCGTGCCGGAGCCGGCGTCCTCTTCCGTGCGGCGCCGGCGCTTCACGTCGCTGCAGCCGCTGCGCCACCGCAGCTTCGCCCTCCTCTGGGGAGGCGGACTCGTCTCGACGGTCGGCTCCTGGATGCAGACCGTCGCCGTGGGCGCCCTCATCGCCGCCCACACCGGCAGCGCCGTGTGGGTGGTGGCCGTGGCGGCGGGCGGGTTCCTCCCCATCGGGGTGCTCTCCCCCGTCGGGGGTGCCCTCGCCGACCGCCTCCCCCGCCGTGCCGTCCTCGCCGCCGGCAACGTCCTTGCCGGCGTCGTCGCCCTCGTGATCGCCCTCCTCGTCGGCGCGCACGACTACGGGCCGCTCGCCCTCACCCTCCTCGTGACGGCGCAGGGATCCGTGAGCGCCGTGATCGGTCCCTTCCAGCAGGCGATCCTCCCGGACCTCGTCCCCCGCAGCGAGTTCCTGGCGGCCTCGTCGCTCAACTCCGCCCAGTTCAACCTCGGTCGTGTCATCGGCCCTGCCCTGGCCGGCGCCACGATCGTCGCCTTCGGCTACCCGATGGCCTTCGTGGTGAACGCGGTGTCGTTTCTTGCCGTCGTCGTGGCCCTCTGCTTCGTCCACCTCGCTCCCCCGCCGGGCATTCACGACCCCACCCCGTTGCTGCAATCGCTCGGCGAAGGGTTCCGCGTCGCCCGGGCCGAACCCGGTTGCTGGGCGGCCATCGTGCTCATCGGCATCGTGGCCGTCTTCGCCTCACCATTCATCGCCCTCGTGCCCGCCGTCGCCCACCGGCTCTCCGATCTCGGGCACCTGCACGCCGACGCCCGCACGGTCGCTTCGGCCACAGCCTTCCTCACGACGGCGCAGGGCGTCGGCGCCGTCATCGGCGCCCTCCTCATGGCACCGCTGGCGGAACGATTCGGCCGCGGCCGCGTCCTTCTCGTCGCCCTCGGCGTCCTGCTCCCCGTGCTCGTCGCCTACGACCTGTCACCCACGCTCGTCGCCGCCACGATCGCGCTCTTCTGCGTCGGCCTCGTGTACATCTTCGTGCTCTCCGGCCTCTCGACGGTCGTGCAGCTGCGGGCGCCCACCGCCTACCGTGGCCGCGTCCTCGGCATCTACCAGGTCGCCCTCGGCGTCGCCTACCCCATCGGCTCACTGGCGCAAGGACCCATCGCCGATCACTTCGGCCTCCCGCAGGCCACGGTGGGTGCCGTCGTGCTCCTCGCCGTCATCCTCGGTGGCATCTGGCTGTTCCGGCCGGCCCTCTACGGCCACCTGGCCGCCGACGTCCACTGAGTCGACTGTCCGGACGCGGGCGCGACGCCGGCCCTGGGGCGCCCGCGTAACGTCTGGCGATCATCTGCCTCAGGCACCTGACGCACACCTACCGCCGCCGGCGGGGGGAGGACGTCCCGGCCGAGTGCGGCGGGTGAGGTTTCGTGTAGGGGGTTGGACACCGTTTTGGGGTCTAACCCCCTACACGAATCGCCGTCCGGGACCGGGAAGGTCGGCGTCGGGGGCGGGCTCTCGTGTAGGGGCTGAGGCACCGTGTCGAGGTCTCACCCCCGACGCCTCTCCCCGGTCGGAGGCGATGACACAGCCACGCAACATCATGGAGAGCATGCCGAACGACGAGCTCGCCCTCCTTGCCCGCATCACCGCCTCGAACGCCGGGATCATCACCGTTGCGGCGCTGAGGGACGCCGGCATCAGCTCCAACGTGACATCTCGCATGGTGCGTCGCGGGCTCATTACCCGTGAATTCCGGGGCATCTACCGCCTCGGGTTCCAACCGCCGTGCGAGCTCGAACGCTGGCGCCTCGCCTGCGCGGCGACCGCCGGATGCCTCTCCCACGGCAGTGCCGCCCGCTACTGGGGCTACCTTGACCTGCCAGCGGCGGAGGTGCACGTCACCGTGCGCAGGCGGAGACGAGCACCGACGGCCGAGTGGCTCCTGGTCCACTCGACGACGGCGCCTCCGCCGACGGTGAGCGCGGCCGGGCTCACGGTCACGAACGTCCTGCGGACGGCGATCGACCTCGCCGGACAACTCGGCAACCAGGATCACCTCACCGGCTTCGTCGACCACTGCATCGCCAAGCGCCTCATGACGACCGCCCGGCTGGAGCGCTACGTCCGCTCCCACGGCGTCCACGTCGAGGGAGTCGGCCTCCTGCGCCGCCTCCTCTTGGAGAGCGCCGACACGGACAGCCGCGCCGAGGCCGAGCTCGTCCGCCTGCTCGTCGGCAACGGGATCGCCCGGCCCGCCACCCGCTACGTCATCCGCCGGGATGGCCACTTCGTGGCCCGCGTCGACCTCGCCTGGCCGGCGGGGCGCCTCGCCCTCGAGCTCGACGGGTACTGCTATCACTCCGACCATGGCAGCTTCGTGCAAGACCGGGAACGGGGCAACCGTCTCGTCGCCGCCGGCTGGACGCTGCTTCGAACGACGCCTTCCTCGATGAGGCAGGACCCCGCCGGTCTCTGCGAGGCAGTCAGGACCGCCCTGAGTCGCTCACGCGTGCCCGAGCGGCGGCCAGCTGCGGCGCCTCCCCCACGGACCACTGCAGCATCTCGCTGAGCACGGCCGCCGCCGGTCGAACCGCCATGAGGCGCACGCCGGCGGGGCGCGCCAAGCCCAGTTCCCACCGGGCGAAGGCAGGCAGCAGGTCGATGCCCGCCTCCACGATGGTCCGGTAGGCGGTGCGCTCGAGGAGGGAGGCGCCCCGAGGTGGCCGGCGCAGGAAGCGCACGATGCGCGCAGCCTCCGGCCCACGACGCAGCGCCGGCCGTATCTCCCGCAGGTAGGCGCGCACCTCGGCGACGCTCTCGGGGACCTGGCGGGCTCCGAGACGGCGTGCGACGACGGCAGTCTCCGTCAGATAGCGGTTCTTCTCCGACAACAGGAGGGGACGCTGCGAGTACCGCTGATACGCCCGTACGAAACCCCACACCTCCGTCACGTGCACATACGTCAGGAGGGCCGGGTCGTTGGCGCGGTAACGCTCGCCGGCGGCGGTCGTGCCCCGCACTCCCGCATGCACGGATCGCACCACGCGAACAGCCTCGGCCGCCACGTCGCTCGACCCGTAGGTCGTGAGGGCGATGAAGTCCGCCGTCCGCTGCAGGCGCCCGAAGGGGTCCTCCCGGTAGTTCGAGTGGTCGGCGACGCCCTGCACGACGAGGGGGTGCAGGGTCTGCAGGAGCAGGGCCGACAGCCCGCCGGCAAGCATGGGGCCGAGCCTCGAGTGCACCAGCCAGGTGACCGAGTCCGGTCCGAACCAGCCCGGGTCCCCGGCGGGATCCCGGAACGTCTGCAATCGCTGCCGCCGGTCCCCGAGCCTCGCCCGCACCCGCCCGTCGAGGCCGTGGCGAAGCACCTCGTCCGGCCGGGCGAACGCCGTCACGCAGACCGCTCCACCGCCGGCTCCGTCCCCCTCGTCATCCGAGACCGGTGCCGCCGGCCGCCAGGGGCTCGAACTCGTCCAGGCCGGCCGACGAGCACGTGAGCGTCACGGTTCGACCGAAGATCTCCTCGAAGAGGACCTTCTTGCGTTGCAGCATCCACTGCTCGAGCTCTGCCTCGCCCCGGCAATGGGCGGTGATCTCGACGTCGTCGGAGCTCACGCGGGCGCTGACGTCGAAGACGAGGGAGGCATGCGACACGTCCAAGCCGTCGGCGATGCGGAGCAGGGCCAGTAGCGAGAGGCAGCGGGCCCGATCGGCCGACCCGAGCGCGTCCCAGGCCGGAAAGGACTCCCTCGGGCGCCCTCGGGTGTGGTAGCGACCGAGGCAGGACAGCAGCTGGATCTCGTCGGGCGAGAACCCGCGGAGGCCGCCGTTCTCGATGAGGTAGGCGGTATGACGGCCATGGCCGTCCCGGCTGACGTGCTCGCCGATGTCGTGGAGGAGGGCGGCCAGCTCGAGGAGCTCGCGGTCGTGCGGACCAAGACCGTGCACCGTCACGGTGGCGTCGAAGAGATCGCCGGCGAGGCGGGCGACGATCTCGCCGTGCGCCTCCCGCCAGCCCGAGCGGCGGCAGAGCGACAGGACGGAGGCGCGCCGGATCGCCCTCGGGTCGCCGCCGAGGTCCGCCCGGTCGTGTTTGCCGATGGCAGAGAGGACCATGCCCTCCCGCAGGGCCCACTCGCTCGCCGTCAGCTCGAGGAAGCCCGTCTCCTCCATGAGCACCTCGGCCACGGTCACGCCGGCCGGGAGGAGCTCGGCGCGGCGGGCGTCGATGCCGGGAAGGCGGGCGCGGTCGGCGGCCGGCAGCGAGAACACGAGGTCCGCGAAGTCGCTGACCTCCTTCGACGAAACGCTCAGCTGGTTGATGGCAGGTGGTACAACACCATCGCGCACTGCCACGGAGGCCCTCACGATGGCGCAGAGGGTGCCGGAGGACCCGATCAGCTGCTGGGGGCTCAAGTCGATGATCTCCGGCAGGACGGCTGCCAGATCCTCCTCGACTCGGAGGCGCAGGCGGCCCCGGTCCTTGGCGATGGGCGGGTCGGTGCGGATGTGCTCTGCTGTGAGGCGGCCGACGCCGAGGTGAACGCTCGTGGCGTAGAGCAGGCCGGAGCGGTCGCCGACGGACAGCTCGAGGCTCCCGCCACCCAAGTCGGCGCAGAGGGCCGGGCCCGGGTCGATGAGAACGCTCGCCCGCACCGCCTCGAAGATGAGCTGAGCTTCCTTGATGCCGCTGACGACCTTGACGCGCAGCCCGCTCTCGGACTCGAGGCGCTCCACGGCGGCGGCGCCGTTGGCCGCCTCCCGCAGGGCCGCCGTCCCGTAGGCGACGATCTCCTCGGCCCCGCTCGACTCGGCGATGGCCCGAAACCGCCTCACGACGGCCACCGCCGCCTCGAGGGCGTCGTCCGGGATGATGCCATGGATGGCGACGGTGTCGCCCAGGCGGAGCATCTCCTTCTCCCGTACGAGCGGCACGAAGCTGCCGTCCGGGCGGGTGGCGACGACGAGGAGGTGGAACGAGTTGCTGCCGAGGTCGAGAGCGGCGATCCGCAATTGGCTACCTAGCCGAGCATCTCTGAGCCGCGGCGCTTGCGGGAGCGCTCGACGGCCAATTCCTGCAGCCGCTTCTGGGTGCTGAGGGCCCGCAGCCGCGGCACCCGGTGCCATCCCTGCAGTCCGAGCTCCCACGTGGAGGCGTCATCCTCGAAGTTGAGCTCGAGCGTCTCGTCGAGGCGGGAGCGAAGCTCGGGGTCGAGCACGGGAGCGAGCACCTCGACACGGCGATCGAGGTTGCGCTCCATCATGTCCGCCGAGCCGATGAAGTAGCGGGCCTCGTTGCCGCCGCCCCCGTGCTCCGTGCCGGAGGGATGCCCGAACCGGTAGATGCGGGAGTGCTCGAGGAACCGGCCGACGATGGAACGGACCGTGATGTGCTCCGAGAGACCGGGCACGCCGGCTCTCAGGCAGCACAGCCCGCGGACGACGAGGTCGATCCTCGTCCCCGCCGCCGAGGCCCGATAGAGGGCATCGATCAGCTCGGGATCGGTGAGGCCGTTCAGCTTCAGCGTGATGAGGCCGTCCTTCCCGGCAGCGGCCTCGCGCCCGATCTCGTCGAGACACCAGGCGCGGATGCCCAGCGGCGACGCGACGATGCGGCGGAAAGCCGGCTGGCGTCCGAAGCCGGTGAGGAAGTTGAAGAGGTTGGTGAGATCCTGGCCGAGATCCGGGTCGGCCGTCAGGAGGCCGAGGTCCTCGTACACCGCCGCGGTGTTCGAGTTGTAGTTGCCGGTGCCGATGTGGCAGTAGCGCCGCAGGCCGTCCTCCTCGCGCCGGACCACGAGGCAGGTCTTCGAGTGCGTCTTCAGGCCGACGAGCCCGTAGACGACGTGCACGCCCGCCTGCTCGAGCTGCCGGGCCATGTAGATGTTCGCCCGCTCGTCGAAGCGCGCCTTCACCTCCACGAGGGCCGCCACTTGCTTGCCGCGCTCGGCGGCTCGCACGAGGGCCCCCACGATGGCCGTGTCCTCCGACGTGCGGTAGAGCGTCTGCTTGATGGCATAGACAGCCGGATCGTCCGCCGCCTGGTTGATGAAGGCCTCCACCGACGTCGTGAAGGAGTCGTAGGGGTGGTGGACGAGCACGTCGCGCTCTCGCAACACGGCGAAGATGTCGACGGGCTCCTCCGGGCTGGAGGCCAGCCGGGGCTGCGTGCGGCCCACCCAGGGCGGATCCCGCAGGTCGGGCCGATCGAGGTCATGGATCGCCCAGAGCTGGCTCAGGTCGAGGAGCGCCGACGACTCGTAGACGTCCTCGGGCGTGAGCTCGAGCTCGCTCATGAGCAGGTCCCGGATGTCGGGTGTCATGGAGGCGGCGACGTCGAGGCGCACTGCCCGGCCGAAGCGGCGCCGCCGGAGCTCCAGCTCGACAGCAGCCAGCAGATCGTCCGCCTCGTCCTCCTCGAGGGCGAGATCGGCGTTGCGGGTGACCCGGAAGACGAAACGTCCCCCGAAGCTCATCTCCGGGAAGAGACGGTCGAGATTGGCGGCGATGACCTGCTCGAGCGGTACGAAACGCAGCCGCTCCCCCACCCGCACGAACCGCGAGAGGAGGGGCGGCACCTTCACGCGGGCGAAACGGTGCTGGCCGCCGCTCTCGTCGGACACGACGACGCCGAGGTTCAGCGAGAGGTTCGAGATGTAGGGAAACGGGTGGCCGGGGTCGACGGCGAGCGGCGTCAGGACCGGGAAGATGTCCCGCTCGAAAGCTGTCAGCAGCTCGGCCCGCTCCTCCTCCGAGAGCTCGTCCCAGGTGCAGATCTCCACGCCGGCGCTCGCCAGTTCCGGCAGGATCTCCTCTCGCCAGACGGCGTCCACTCGGGCGATCTGCGCCCTGCACTGCCTGCTGATGGCCGCCATCTGCTCGGCGGCGGTCATCCCGTCGGACGAGCGCTTGTTGACGCCGGCAGCGATCTGGTCCTTCAGCCCGGCGACGCGTACCTGGAAGAACTCGTCCAAGCCGCCTGACCAGATGGCAATGAACTTCACGCGCTCGAGCAGAGGCTCGTCCGGATCCTGGGAGAGATCGATCAGCCGCTCGGCGAAGTCGAGCCAGGACAGCTCGCGGTTGAGGAACCGCTCGGGGCTGTCGAGGGGAATAGTCGGCGTCGCGGTCGGTTCCCCTTCGGCCGTCTCCACGACGGCCTCCGTCGTGATGACGTCGGTATCCACGTAGGAGACGCTACCCTCAAGCCGTGGCCGTATTGGCGACGACCTCGAAGTCGAAGCCGCGGCGTCGGAGCGAGCTGGGTCTCATGCTCGTCGGGTTCATCGTGGTGACGTTCGCGTACGTCCTTGCCACCCTCGGTGTCTACAACCGGCTCCCGGCCCGTTTCATCACGTTCGTGGCGATCCTCCTCGGGGTCGGGGTCCTCGTCAACCTCGTCAACCGCTGGCTCGTGCCCGACGCCGACCCGGTCCTGATGCCGGTGATCTTGGTGTTGAACGGGTTGGGTTTCGTGATGATCATGCGCCTGGCGCCCTACCAGGACTCGCCGCACCTCGCCGGGTTCCAGGCGGTCTGGTCCCTCGTCGGCGTGGCTGCCTACACCGGCACCCTCATGGTCGTGCGACGCTCCCGCGACCTCGAGCGCTACCGCTACCTCATCCTCCTCGTCGCCATCTTCCTCCTTGTCACCCCGCTCGTCCCCCACCTCGGCGATCCCCTCGAGAACATCGACGGCGTCAAGCTCTGGGTGAAGGTCGGCCCGGTCTCCTTCCAGCCCGTCGAGATCGCCAAGCTCCTGCTCGTCATCTTCTTCGCCTCCTACTTCGTCGAGAAGCGCGAGCTGCTCTCGATGGCGACCCACCGGGTGGGCAACCACCTGCTGCCCGATCTCCGACCGTTCGGACCGATCGCCTTGGCGTGGGGCGCCTCCATCGCCGTCATCCTGCTCGAGAAGGACATCGGCTTCTCGCTGCTGCTGTTCATCCTCTTCCTCGCCATGCTCTGGGTGACGACGGGTCGCTGGACCTATCTCGCCCTCGGGATCGTTGCCTTCGTCATCGGCACGTACTTCGCCGCCGCCGTACTCGACCAGGTCAGCCAGCGCATCGACGTCTGGCTGGATCCGTGGAAGTACCTGCCGCCCGGGGCCAACCAGAGCGGCTACCAGCCGGTCATGGGCGAGCTCGGCCTCGCCCAGGGCGGACTCACCGGCACCGGTCTGGGGCTCGGCACGCCTCAGGCCATCCCCGTCGCCCAGAGCGACTTCATCTTCGCCGCCATCGGCGAGGAGCTCGGCCTGATCGGCGCCGGGGCGCTCATCGCCGGTTTCGTCCTCGTCGTCGGGTCGGGACTGCGCGCCGCTCTTCGGGCTCCCTCGGAGTTCTCCAAGCTCGTGGCACTCGGTCTTACGGTGACGCTGGGGTTCCAGGCCTTCCTCATCATGGCGGGCGTCACCCGCCTCCTCCCCTTGACGGGCGTCACCCTTCCCTTCGTGTCCTACGGGGGGTCGTCCCTCATGGCCAACTACGTGCTCATCGCCCTGCTGATGCGCATCTCACAGGAGGGGGCGGAGCCAACGGTGCTGGCGCCGCGCGGCCTTCGGGCCGTGACGGCCCGCCGGGCAGAAAGGCGGCACGCCGTCTCGAGCGCCTCGGCCCGCTGAGCCGGCCTCAGTTCTGGCCGGCTGCGGCCGCCGCCGCCCGGTCGAGGACATCGGGGTCCGCCATGATCGGCACGTGGATCGGCTGGCGGAGGGCCAGCGCGATGGCGTCGGAGGGTCGGCAGTCGAGCACTCGCTGGCCCGTCGGGCCGGACAGGCTGATCTCGGCGGTGAACATGCCGCCCTGGAAGCCGGTGATGCGCACCACGTCGAGCGTGAGGCCGAAGCTCTCGAGCACCTTCGTCATCAGCTCATGGGTGAGGGGGCGGGGAGTGGCGACTTGCCGGCTGGCGTACCCGATGGCGATGCCCTCCGGCCCGCCGATGGGGATGCGAAGCTCCCGGTAAGGGAAGTCAGCCTCCTGCAGGACGACGACGGGATGCGTCGACGGCAGCACCATCACGACGTCGACGAAGGCCATTTGGCACATGGGCGTCGGCATCGTGAAGCCGAGCGCGTCGTCCTCGCCGGAGCCGACCTGGTCGGTGAGGGTCGAGTCGTCGCCGGTGGCGAGCGTCTCGTCGGCGGAGTCCTCGATGGCGAACTCGTCGACGGCAACCGGGGAGTCGGCCGGCACAGGATCTGCGATCGTCACGGGATCGTCGAGGATGGCCGAGTCGTCGAGCGCCACGGGATCGTCCACGACGGCGACGGGGTCGTCCACGGCGACGGGGTCGTCCACGGCGACGGGGTCGTCCACGGCGACGGGGTCGTCCACGGCGACGGGGTCGTCCACGGCGACGGGGTCGTCCGCCGGGACCGCCTCGGCGATCGTGACGGCGTCCTCGGCGTCAGCGGCCTCGACGCCGCCCGCCCCGTCGAGTTGCTCGTCCCCGCTCACCGGCGTCCCGTTGCCTGTCGGCACGTCGCCGAAGGGCTCACCCACGGGGCCGGCGCGATATCGGGGCACTTCGTCCACCTCGCTCATTTCCGGATGGCCCTGCGCATCTCGACGTTCGCCACGAGGCCGACCGTAGCGAAAAACGCGAACGAAGCCGAACCGCCATAGCTGATGAAGGGCAGCGGGATGCCGGTGATGGGCGTTATGCCAATCGTCATGCCGATGTTCTCGAAGACGGAGAAGGCGAGGAAGGCGAGCGCCCCGGCGCACACCATGCGACCGAAGCTGTCACGTGCCCGCTGGGCGGCCCGAAGCATGCGCAGGCTGATGATCCCGAAGAGCCCGATGACGACGGCCGAGCCGATGAATCCGAGTTGCCCGCCGACGGCGGAGAAGATGAAGTCCGTCTGCTGGTTCGGCACATAGCCGAGATTCGTGAACAGGCTGCGGAAGAGACCCTGGCCGCCCAGCCCGCCGGAGGCGATGGCGTTCTTCGACTGGTTCAGGTCGTAGTTCGTCGACTGCGTGTTCTGGCTCTGGTGGAGGAAGCCGGTGAGCCGATCGAGCTGGTACCGCTGCAGCAGGTGAAGGTGGATGGCGAGGAAGAAACCCCCGATCACCACGACTGCCAGGAACAGCAGGTACCGCACGCGGACGCCCGCCGCCACGAGCATGGCCGTGAGCGTGACGCCGAGGATGATGGTCGTCCCGAGGTCCGGCTGGGCGTACACGAGCACCATGGGGACCCCGGCGAGCGCCAGGATCCCCACCATCTCACGGAACTCGAGGACGCCCTTGCGCCTCGAGACGAAGGTGGCGACGGCGATGATGAGGCCGATGGCGGCGAACTCGGACGGCTGCAGCTGCAGCGGGCCGAGCTGGTACCACCGTTGGGCTCCCTCCGCCGACTTGCCCGCCACGAAGACGCCGACGAGCGACAGCACGACGAGGCCGTAGATCACGTAGCCCCATTGCCGAAAGCGGCGATAGTCGACGAACATCACGGCGAGCATGATGACGACGCCGAGGACCATCCAGATGAGCTGGCGGGTCAGGTAATAGTGCCCATAGCCGTCCCGTGTGGCCGAGTAGACCATGACGACGCCGATGAGCCCGAGGGCGAGACTGCTGCCGATCAGGGCGAAGTCGACGTGGCGCACCACCGTGAGGAGGCGATGGCGTTCGCGCCGACCTACGGCGGTCTCGCCTCCGGTCAGCAATGTGGCCACGGTTTCGAGGATACGGGGTTTGCGAGTGCCGGTCGGGACGGACGCCTCGTTGCAGGCGCTTTCCGGGGTCAGCCGAACCCTAGGAGGAGCTGGCCGGGGGGCGCCCGACCGCCCGCCACATCTCGGCGAGAGGCGCCGGCGATCCGCTCCAGAGCTCCACCTGGCGAGCGGCCTGGTGAACGAGCATGCCGAGACCGCCGTGGATGCGGGCGCCGCTGGCGGCGGCACGCTCGAGCCACTCGGTCACGGGCGGGTCGTAGACGAGATCCACCACGAGCTGCCCGGATCCGAAGCGGGCGGGATCGACGACGGGCCGCTCGGCACCCTCGGAGGCACGGCTCGTCATGCCGACGGGCGTGGCCTTCACCACGAGGTCGGCCGTGTCGAGCTGCTCCGGGCGGGCGACGTGCACCCGGCCGGGGGCGAGCGCCGCCGCTTGGAAGGCCCGAGGGGCCGTGCGGTTGACGACGAGCACCTCGGCGGCGCCGGCCTCGGCGAGCGCCAGGATGACGGCTCTCGCCGCCCCGCCCGCCCCGATGACCCCGCATCGCCGCCCGTGCGGCTCGAAGGGCACCTCCTCGCGCAAGTCCGCCACAAAACCCGCCCCGTCGGTGTTGTCCGCCGTCACCCGCCGCCCGGAAAAGGTGAGCGTGTTGGCGGCGCCGAGGCGCCGCACGACGGCGCTGCGGTGGGTGGCGAGCCTGGCGGCCGCCTCCTTGTGAGGCATCGTCACGGAGAAGCCCACGGCGCCGAGCGCCCGGGCGCCCGCCACGGCGGCTTCCACGTCCCCGGGCTCGACCTCGAAGGCGAGGTACGCCCAGTCGAGCCCGAGCGCCTGGTAGGCGGCCTGGTGGAGCCGGGGTGAGAGGGAATGCCGGACGGGGTGCCCAAGGACACCCGCCAGCCGGGTCGTGGCCGACGGCCACGGCGCCCCGTCGGAACCGCCGAGGATCGGAGGCGGGACGGCGGTCACGAGGGCTGCGACCCGAGCCAGGCGCCCAGCATGACGGCGGCCGCCTCGGCGTCGATGCGCGGCGCCCGCCCCGCCGGGGCCGGTCGACGAGTAGCTGCCTTGGCGTTACCGCGCTCCCGCCCCCGCCGCAGCTCGCCCCGGTTGCTGCGCTCCCGTCGCCGGCGCTCCGCCTCCACCGTCGTGAGGCGCTCATCGAAGGTCGTGACGGGTACCCCCACGATGGCGGCCAGGGCCGCCGCCTCCTGCACGGCCGCCCGGGCGGCGACTCCCCGCTCACCGGCGAGGGTGAGGGGCAGACCGACCACGACGACGTCGGCTCGCAGCTCGCCGACGATGTCGGCAAGCGCCCGCCGGTCCTGCTCGGCATCTCCCGAGCGCTCGATCACGGTGTAGGGCGAGGCGAGGACGCCCCCCGAGTCGGTCACGGCGACCCCGATGCGGCGCTCGCCGAGATCGATGCCGACGGCCCGCCTCACGTCGCCGCCTCCTCGTCGTCCTCAGGCTCGCCCCGTCGCTCCCGCCATCGCTTCACGAGCGCACCCTCGGACCCGTGTGGCCTCGGCAGGTAGTAACGCCGGCCGGCCAGCTCCTCGGGCAGGTAATCCTGTTCCAGGTAGCCGCGGGGGTCGTCGTGGGGGTATTCGTAGCCCTCGCCACTGCCGACGGCGGCAGCCCCGCTGTAGTTGGCGCCCCTCAAGTGGGGGGGCACGGGCGCGAACGGCCCCTGGCGGACGTCCTCCATCGCCTTCCAGATGGCCATGGCGGCGGAATTCGACTTCGGGGCGAGCGAGAGGTGGATGACCGCCTGCGAGAGGTTGAGGGAAGCCTCCGGCAGGCCTACCAGCTCCACGGCACGGGCGGCGGCGGACGCGACGACGAGGGCCATCGGGTCGGCCATGCCGACGTCCTCGCTGGCGAGGATGACGAGACGGCGGGCAATGAAACGGGGATCCTCCCCCACCTCGATCAGCCGTGCCAGCCAATAGAGCCCCGCGTCCGGATCCGACCCGCGGACGCTCTTGATGAGTGCCGAGACGAGGTTGTAGTGCTCCTCGGTGCCGTGGCGGAAGGCGCGCATCGACCTCGCCCGGTCGACGTGCTCGGCCTGCACTCCGACGTCCTCGCCGGCTGCGGAGCCCGCCTGGGCAAGGGCCGAGGCGACCTCGACGACGGTGACCGCCACACGGGCATCGCCCGAGGCGAGATCGGCCACGAGGTCGAGCGCCTCCCTGCTCATGGCGACGCCGTCGGCGGTGGCGGCGCGCTCGGCCACCTGCCGGATCTCCTCCTCGCTGAGCGCCTCGAACCGCCACAAGGTCGACCTGCTGAGCAGCGGCGTGTTGAGGGCGAAGAAGGGGTTCTCCGTCGTGGCCCCGATGAGCACGACGATGCCGTCCTCGACGCCGTGGAGGAGGGCGTCCTGCTGCGCCTTGTTGAAGCGGTGGACCTCGTCGAGGAAGAGGATGGTGCCTTCGCCGGCGGCGCCGAGGGCGACTCGCGCCTCGTCCAGCTCCGTCCGCACGTCCTTCACGCCCGCCTCGACGGCCGAGAGCGCCCGGAACCGCCGCTTCGTGTGGAGTGCCACGAGGCGGGCGACCGATGTCTTGCCCGTGCCTGGAGGTCCGTAGAAGACGGCCGACGAGAGACGGTCGGCTTCCACGAGCGTCCGCAACGGTGCACCGGGGGCCAGGAGGTGGCGCTGACCGATGACGTCGTCGAGCGTCTTCGGCCGCAGGCGGGCGGCCAGTGGAGCGCGCGCCGCCAGCTCGTCCTCGACGGCGGCATCGAAGAGGCTCACCTCGCCGTTGCCCCGGCCCGGGGAGCCGGGGGTCGTGCGGCGGGGTGGCGTCATGGCCCCGAAGGTCACAGAGCGGGCCGCCGGTGTCAAGCCCCAGGGGACGCGCTCCACGACGGCGCCGTGTTCAGACAAATCCGAGAGCGAGCCAGGTCGGCGATGCTGCGAAAAAAAGTCGGTGGCGCGCGCCCCACAGGTCGCTCCGATGCTGACACACTCAGTGGGTCCTGAAGGACACGGCATGAGTGACGGTGACTCGAGCCCGATGGAGGTGGCCGCATGCAAGCCGACCCACGACACGAGCCCCTGCCCCGAGCCGTGAGCCCGGAGCGCTACCCCGTCGAAGCCTTCAACCCGCTCTTGCGCGGCCTGCTCGGCTGGGGCCTCATCGAGCGCGTCGATCTCGATGACGGCACGCACCGGTGGGAGCTCAGCGAACAGGCACAGCAACGCCTCGACGAGCTGACACCCGAGCGTCGGCGAGCGGCCACGACCCTCGCCTACCTCGACCACTCCTGCAGCCGCTGCCGCCAGCAACGGCTCACCCACCTCGTCGACGGCCGCTACGTCTGCGTCGACTGCCAGCGGATCGAGGCTGAGGCCCCTGCTCAGCAGGTCAACGGCCGTCGCGCCAACACCGGCGCCCTCATGCCCAAGCTCCTCCACCGGAACGCTTGACAACGGAACGCCCGGCCGGCGGGAGCGGCGGGTAACCCGCCGGCCGGTCGCTGGCCCCCGAGTGGCCTGCGCCCCGGGCAAGCCCGGGGCGCAGCTCAGGAGTCCGGCTTCCCGGCGACAACGCGGATCTGGAGCTCCCGGAGCAGGCGCTCGGAGATCGGCCGCGGCGAACCCGACATGAGATCGGCGCCCGACTGGGTCTTGGGATAGGCGATGACCTCCCGGATGTTCTCCTCGCCGGCGAGCACGGCAACGAGGCGGTCCAGGCCGATGGCGAAGCCCCCGTGTGGCGGGGCTCCGTACCGAAACGCCCCCAGCAGGAAGCCGAACCGACTCTCCGCCTCGTCGTCGGCGATGCCGAGGGCGGAGAAGATGCGCCGCTGGATGTCGGCCCGGTGGATTCGAATGCTTCCGGAGCCGAGCTCCCACCCGTTGACGACGAGGTCGTAGGACTGCGACCGCACGCGCAGGGGATCGGTCTCGAGGAGGTCGAGGTCGTCCGGGTGCGGCATCGTGAAGGGGTGGTGGGCGGCCTGCAGGTGACCGTCCTCGTCGACTCCCTCGAAGAGCGGGAACTCGGTCACCCAGACGAAGCGCAACGGCCGCTCCCAGACGGGTGGTTGCCCCAGCTCGAGCCGCAGCTGGCCGAGCGTCCGGCACACGGTCACGCGCTCGCCCGCCACGGCCAGCACGAGGTCGCCCTGCTCGGCCCCTGTCTCCCGCACGATGGCGCCCTGCTCCTCGTCGGAGAGGAACTTCGCCACGGGCGACTCGACGGTCGGCCCGCCCTCTCCGTCGACGATCCGCAACCATACGAGGCCGGCGGCCCCCAGCTGCCGCGCCCGCTCGGTGAGGGCGTCGAGGCGTCCGCGGCCGAGGCCGGCGCCCTCCCGCAGACGGATGGCCCGGACAGCGGGGGCCTGGAAGGCCCGGAACTGCGTGCCCGGCACCGCCGGCAGGAGATCCACGATCTCCATCCCGAAGCGAAGGTCGGGCTTGTCCGTTCCGAAGCGGTCGAGCGCCTCGTTCCAGGTCATGCGAACGACGGGTGGCGGCGTGTCACCGGTCGCCGACTCCGCCGCTTCGAGCACCGCGTCCGACACGAAGTCCCAGACGTCCTCCTGGGCGACAAAGGACGCCTCGATGTCGAGCTGCGTGAACTCGAACTGACGGTCGGCACGCAGATCCTCGTCCCGCATGCAGCGGGCGATCTGGTAATAGCGGTCGAAACCACCCACCATGAGCAGCTGCTTGGCGATCTGCGGGCTCTGGGGCAGCACGTAGAAGGAGCCCGGCTGCAGTCGGGAGGGGATGGCGAACTCGCGGGCGCCTTCCGGCGTCGGCACCCAGAGCAGCGGGGTCTCGACCTCGACAAAGCCCTGCCGGTCCATCGCCCGCCGCAAGGCGGCGTTCACCACGGCCCGGATGCGCAGGTTGCGCTGCATGCGATCAGTGCGCAGGTCGACGTAGCGGTAGCGCAGGCGGATGGGCTCGTCGGTCTCGGCCCGGGCGTCGAGCGAGAAGGGAGGTGGCTCGGAGGACGAGAGGACCTCGACCGCATCCGCCCCGACTTCGACCTCTCCGGTCGGGAGGCCCGGGTTCGCCGTGCCCTCCGGGCGCGATCGGACGGTCCCGGAGACCCGCACGACGTTCTCGGAGCGGATGTCCTCGAGGCCGTCGACGACACACTGCACGATGCCGGTGTGGTCCCGCACGTCGAGGAAGGCGAGGTGCTTGCCCTGCTCGCGACGGCGGGCGACCCAGCCGCAGACGTGTACGGCCGTTCCGGCGTCCTCCAGCCGGAGTGTGCCGCAGTAGTGCGTGCGCAGCCCCCGCGCTCGGGCCGGGTCGAGGGCGGGCGCGTCGCCCCTGGGGCGCGACTCGTCGATCTCCGACATGCTCAACGCCTCAATTTTCCTCGGCCGAGGAGGACGAGGAGGAGGCTCCGGGCAGCAGCCGGTAGGCGTCGTAGACGCTGTCCAGCTGGCGAAGCGACGTCAGTACCGAGTCGAGGTGCGCCGGGTCGGCGAGCTCGAACTCGAAGCGCATGCGGCTCACCCTATCCCCCGTCGTGTTCGACGAGGACGAGAGGATGCTCACATGGTGCTCGGAGAGCACGCGGGCGGCGTCGGCCAAGAGCCGGTTGCGGTCGAGCGCCTTCACCTCGATGCCGGCGACGAAGACGCCCCGCCGGTCCTCGTCCCATTCGACCTCGATGACCCGTTCGGAATCGCTGCCGGCGAGGGCGAGGGCGTTGGCGCAGTCCTCGCGGTGGACCGAGACCCCGCGGCCCTTCGTGATGAAGCCGAGCACGCGATCGCCCGGGACGGGCGTGCAGCAGCGTGAAAGCCGGACCATGACGTCGTCGAGGCCTTCGACGTAGATGGCGCTCGACCGGCGGCTGGACGGGCGACGAGGTGTGAGGGCGGTGAGCGGCAGCTGCAGCTCGTGGTCGCCGCCCCGCAGCTCTCGCTCCAGGCGCTGGACGATGGACTGGCCCGAGACGTGCCCCTCGCCGAGGGCGGCGTGCAGCGTGTCGAGATCGCCGTAGCCGAGGCCTGCGGCGATCGCCAGCAGGGCCGGTGAGCTCTGCAGGCGCTGTACGGGCATGCCGGCACGGCGCAGCGCCTTCGCCAGCTCCTCCCGGCCCGACTCGATGGCGTCCTCCCGGCGCTCCCGGGAGAACCACTGGCGGATCTTGTTGCGGGCCCGCGGTGAGGCGACGATCTTCAGCCAGTCCCGCGAGGGGCCGGCGGAACGGTTCTTCGAGGTGACGATCTCGACGGTGTCCCCTGAACGGAGATGCGTCTCGAGAGGGACGAGCCGGCCGTTCACCCGGGCGCCGACACACCGGTGCCCCACCTCGGTGTGGATGGAGTAGGCGAAGTCGACGGGCGTCGCCGCCGCCGGCAGCGTCATGATCTCGCCCTTCGGCGTGAAGACGTAGACCTCGTCGTGTTCGAGGTCCTCCTTCAGCGTCTCGAGGAACTCCTGCGGGTCCGGCGTCTCCCGCTCCCAGTCCATGATCCGCTGCAGCCAGGCGATCTCGTCGGTCGAGCGGGCGCCCCTTCCCGTCGCCTGCTGGGCCGACTCCTTGTAGCCCCAGTGGGCGGCGATCCCGTGCTCGGCCCGCTCGTGCATCTCGTAGGTGCGAATCTGCACCTCGACGGGCTTGCCGTGGGGGCCTACGACCGTCGTGTGGAGCGACTGGTAGAGGTTGAACTTCGGAGAGTTGATGTAGTCCTTGAAACGCCCCGGCACCGGCGGCCAGAGCGAGTGCACGACCCCGAGGGCCGTCCAGCAGTCCTTCTCGGCGGCGACGATCACCCGGATGGCCACGAGGTCGGTGATCTCGTCGAATTCCTTGGCGCGAACGACCATCTTCTCGTAGATGCTCCAGAGGTGCTTCGGCCGGCCCGTCACCTCCCCCTCGATGCCGAGGTCGCTCAGGCGGGACCGCATGGCTTGCAGCACCTCGGCGAGCTCGACCTCCCGCCTCGGAGCCCGCGTCGCCACCATCTGGGCGATCTCGGCGAACCGCTTCGGGTGCTCGGTCTCGAAGGAGAGATCCTCCAGCTGCCACTTGACCTCTTGGATGCCGAGGCGGTGGGCGAGGGGGGCGTAGATGTCGAGGGTCTCGCGGGCGATCCGCTGGCGCTTCCACTCCGGCAAGGCATCGATCGTCCGCATGTTGTGCAGCCGGTCGGCAAGCTTGATGACGAGGACCCGCCAATCCCTCGCCATGGCGAGGAAGAGCTTGCGCATGGAGGCGGCCTGCTGCGCCTCCTTCGACCCGAAACGCAGTCGGTCCAGCTTCGTCACGCCGTCGACGATCTCGGCCACCTCGGGGCCGAACTCCTGCCGGATCTGCTCGAGAATCCACCTTCGTGTCCTCGATGGCGTCGTGCAGGAGGGCGGCCGTGGCGCTGACGGCGTCGAGCCCGAGCTCGGCCACGATCGTGGCGACGGCGACGGGGTGGGTGACGTAGGCCTCCCCGGAGGCGCGGCGCTGGCCGTGATGCGCCTTCGTGGCGAGGCTGTGGGCCCCCCGGACGATCGAGAGGTCCTGGCCCGGTCGCGTCTTCTCGAGAACGGCGATGATGCCCTCGACCGATTCGGTTGCGGGCGGAATCATGGAGCGCGCCGGGTTCTCTGCGATAACGCCGGCCACCGGCTGGGGATGCGGCTCCACGGTGTGGTCCTCCCGGGGCGCCGTCGTGTCTCCCTCCTCCGGCGCCACCCCGCGGTCCGGGGCGACCTCCTCGCCCGGTGCCCGGCTCATCCCCTGAGCGTACCGTCGCGGGCCGCCGTCGCCGTGAATGAGCTGCCGGGGAGTCGGGGCGGGTGGGGCGCCCGGGGAGGGGTTTCGGGCCGTCGGTAAGCTGGCGGGGCACTGTGTCGACCGATACCGCTCCCCTCCTCCGCCCCCACGGCCCGTCGCTGCGACCGGCCCTCATCGTCCTCGCCGTCGCCGTCGTGATCGTCGGCGCCGGTGCCGCCCTCGCGCTCGTCGGCACGAGCTCCGCCCGGGCGAAGGCTTCCCAGCTCGGCACGAACGTGCCGGGCGTGCCGTTCAAGGCCGTGGCGGCGGCGCCCGACTTGAGCCACGTCGTCTCCGACGACGAGCCGCCCTCCGACGTCGTGAAATCCCTCACGGTGCCGGCCGATTCCCATTTCGTGGCGAGCGCGGACGACGACGCCCAGGCGGGCCAGTTCGACCGCAGCATCACGTTCTCCGTGCCGGAGACCCCGAAGAGCGTGGACACCTTCTATACGAAGGAGCTGCGGGGAGCCCGCTGGTCCGTGCAGTTCGACGGCTCCGCCAATGGCGACCTCGAGCTCATCGGGCAGCGCAACGGCAGCGACGGCTACCAGTGGCGCGTGGCCGTCGTGATCACGACCGTGAACCCGACCCTCAGCCCGTCTCTCGCCGGCTCCAACGACACCTCCACGAGCTCGGTCGTCATGACCGTCTACCAGGTCGAGGACGCCAGCTGACCATCGCCGGCCGGTGCCGTGGCCCGGCGCGGCGCGGTCTGCGAGGTTGCCTCAGCGGTTCGGCTGGGGCGTGTAGCGGAGGTAGGGCTTGACGGCGTTGAAGCCCTTCGGGAACTTCTCCTTGGCGGCGTCGTCGGTCACGGCCGTCGTGATGATGACGTCCTCCCCGTCGTGCCAGTTGACCGGTGTGGCGACGGAGTAGTTCGCCGTCAGCTGGAGGGAGTCGAGGACGCGGAGGATCTCCTCGAAGTTGCGTCCCGTGCTCGCCGGGTAGGTGATCGTCAGCTTGACCTTCTTGTCCGGCCCGATCACGAAGACGGACCGCACGGTGACAGTGTCATTGGCGTTCGGGTGGACCATGCCGTAGAGGTCGGCCACCTTGCGTCCCTCGTCGCCGATGAGGGGGTAGTTCAGCTTCTGTCCGGTGACGTCCTCGATGTCCTGCTTCCAGCGGTTGTGCGAGTCGACGTCGTCCACCGAGACGCCGATGACCTTGGCGTTGCGCTTGGCGAACTCGTCCTTCAACCGGGCGACCTCTCCGAGCTCGGTCGTGCAGACCGGGGTGAAGTCCTTCGGGTGGGAGAACAGGATGCCCCAGCCGTCGCCCAGCCACTCGTGGAAGTTGATGGTGCCTTCCGTCGTGTCTGCGGTGAAGTCGGGGGCGGTGTCACCGAGTTGCAGGGCCATTTCTTTCTCCTCTTCGTGTGCTCACACTGAGAAACGTTCGCGATCCCGGCGCCATTCCGTCCCGCGAGGGTGACGGGCGGCGAACGCCGATGACATTAGTCGGGTTTTCTGGAAACGTGTCCAGCCGCGGGCGAGGCGGAGCGCGGCGGCGGCGGCATGGGGGTTCGCCCAGGCGTTCGACCAGGACAACGCGCACCCCCCTCATACTCTTCATCGCCGTGACCACGGACGCCACCCACCGCATGCTCGGCGGACGCCTCGCCGTCCCCGCCGTGAACGAGCCGAGCGCCCATCCGGACCGCTACGCCATCTGCGCCACCTGTCACGGTCCGGCGGCACCGGCTCATCGCCGCTGTTGGAGCTGCTCGGTGGTCACCTCCCAAGTCGGCGCGTTGCCGAGGATCGCGCCCCTCTTCCTCTTCGAGCTGTGCTCGCCGGTGCACCGCACGCTCGCCGGTTACAAGGCTGCCGTGGCACCCGTGCGACGGGCAGGCTGCTCGGACGCTCTCGCCGCCGTCCTCGCGCAGTGGATCGACGCCCACCAGCGCTGCCTGCTCGGTCCCGGCGGCAGGGCGCTCCTCGTGCCGGTCCCCTCCTCCACGGGCGGCCGGCCCTCCTGGCTCGGGCGGCACCCGCTGGAGATCGTCGCCCGCACGGCCCTTGCTGCCGGCGGCCCGCTCCGCCTGGAGTCGGTGCTCGTGACGAGCCGACGGCCACCCGGACGCCTGCAGGCCGACGCCGCCGGCTACGAGGTGGCGGAGGGAATCGACGTGCGAGGCCAGGCAGTCGTGGTCCTCGACGACATGCTCGTCTCCGGGGCGCGTCTCGGCAGCGCGGCAGCCGCCCTTCGGGCCGCCGGTGGCAAGGTGGTGGCCGCCGTGCCGCTCGGCCGCCTCGTCAGGCCGGCACACAACGCCGCCACGGCGGCCTTCTGGAAGGACCGCCGGCACCAGCCGGCCGATACGGGACGGTGCCTCCTCTGTGCCGGCCATGCGTCGCCGCCCGTCTCCATGGCGACGGCCGCCGTGACGCAGCGCCTCGCCGCCTAGCCGTCGGGGAGCATCACCCGCCCGAGGCCGATGCCCTATCGGCCCTCGTGCCGCGCGTTCACTACGGTGTCGGGGCTGGGGTCGGAGCCGGGTGTCGGCCGGCGACGAGGAAAGGGATACCCACCGAATGAGAGCTATCTCGAGGCGCCGCGTGCTGCAGGGGACCGGGCTGGCAGCGCTCGCCACGCTGCTGCCGGGCGAGCTCCTCGCCGGATGTTCGTCCTCCCCGGGGGCCACGACGACGACAGCCACACGACCAGGCACCACGCTGGCGGCCCACCAGCACGGCTACCTCGTCTTCGACGAGCACGAAGCCGCCGTCGTGGTGGAGGCGACGGCACGGCTCATCCCCGGCCCGCTCGACGAGCCGGAGGAGGCGGGCCACCCAGGTGCCCGCGAGGCGGACGTCGTGCGGTTCATCGACGCCATGCTGGGGGCGCTCAGCTTGTCGCCCCAGGCGGTCTTCGCCGGCGGCCCCTTCTCGAACCGGGCGGGCAACCCCGTCGACGACATGGCACACTTCATCGGCCTCGGACCGACCGAGGCGCACGCCTGGACGGTGCGCGTGGCCGGCTGGCGGACGGCCTACACGAAGGGCATCGCCGCCCTCGACCATCTGGCTGGCGGTGACTTCACGACTGTCTCCTCGGCGCGGCGCGACGGCATCCTCGCCAGCGACCCGCAGGGGTTCACCACCCTCTTGTTCGGCCACGCCATCGACGCCATGTACTCGCCCCCCGAGTACGGCGGGAACGCCGGCCTCGTCGGTTGGAAGGACATCGACTTCCCCGGCGACGTCCAGCCCCGCGGTTACACGCCGAGCGAGGTGTCCGACTCGGACGGCCCCGACCCGTACGTGCCCGACGCCACCGCCAAGAAGCTGCTGGCGCTCATCGCTGTCGCCAACGAGAAGTAGCACCATGGCAACCCACAGCGTCGTCATCGGGAGCGGAGCCGGTGCCGCTACGGCCGCCATGGTGCTGGCATCCGGCGGACACGATGTCACCATCCTCGAAAAAGGCCGCAACTTCTTCACCGACCTCGAGTCGCAACGTCCGGGCACGCTCTTCTCCAACGACGAGCTGAAGATGAACCGCAACTTCGGGGCACCCGATCCCATCACCGACCCGCGCGTCTTCCGCACCTCGGTGCACGACACCGCCCCCTACGTCGGCTCGGTGCAGCCGCTCGCCCAGACCGTCGGAGGCGGCGCCGTCCACTGGGACGCCAAGACTCCTCGCTTCTGGGACATCGACTTCCAGAAGCTCTCCCTCCTCGGCCCCATCACGGGAGCGGCCGTCGAGGACTGGCCCTTCGACTACGCCGAGATCGCCCCCTTCTACGACGAGATGGAGCGCCTCATCGGGGTGCAGGGCGACGTAGCCGCCCTGCCCGCCCTCACACGGGCGCACGCCCCCCGTACCGAGCCGTTCCCCATGCCACCGGGGCCGCCCCAGTACTCGTCACTCGTCGTGTCAGAGGGGTGCCGGAAAGTCGGCCTCCACCCCTTCCCCGCCGCCATGGCCATCACGAGCGAGGAGTACGACGGGAGGCCGGCGTGCAACAACTGCGGTTTCTGCTCTGGATACGGCTGCCCCATCCAGGCGCGCGTCGGGGCCCTCGCACCGCTGCGAAAGGCCCTCCTGTCGGGCGCCCGGCTCATGGCCGGCTCCCAGGTCGTCCGCATCGAGTGGAGCGGCTCGCGGGCGTCCGGCGTGACCTACCTCGACGAAGACGGGAACCGCCACACGATGGCGGCCGACCAGGTCGTCATCGGCGGCAACGCCATCGAATCGTCGCGCCTGGCGCTCCTCTCGTCGCTGCCCGACCCGCACGGCGTCATCGGCCGCTACATGATGTTCCACTGGTTCACGGACGGTTCCGGCATCTTCTTCTCGGAGCGGCTGCACGCCCACCGGGGCCGTGACCACACCCACGACATCGACGACTTCGCCAACCCGGACTTCCCCGGTGCCCGGGCCGCCGCCAGGGAGGCCGGCCTGCCCTACTTCCGTGCCGGCAAGATCGAGCTCGGTGGGACGGACCGGCCCCTCGACGAGGCGACCCAGTACCAGCAAATCCTGGGGCTCATCGCCCCCGAGCGCCCCTTCGGGGTGGAGTTCAAGCGCCTCATGCGCTCGAGTCTGCTGCGCGACCGCCTGCTCGGACTGACGCTCATGGGCGAGGATCTCCCCTACGCCACGAACCGCGTCGACCTCGACCCCACGGTGCGCGACTGGCGGGGGGTGCCGGTCGCTCGCATCACCTACGCTGCCGGCCGTCACGAGCTCGCCGCCCAAGCGTTTTACATGCCCTGGGTCGTGAAGCTGCTGAAGGCCTCCGGCGCCGACGTGGCCATCGCCCTCCCAGAGGAGCCGTCGCAGCGATTCCCCATCGGCGCCGGTGTCACGGTGCAGACGGCGCACGTCATGGGCGGCATGCGGATGGGCCTCGACGCGGCCACCTCGGTGACCGACGGCATCGCCCGCCACCACTTCCTCGACAACGTCTTCGTGGCCGACGGTGGCGTCTTTCCCTCCGCCGGCGGGCACAACCCGACGCTCACCATCATGGCGACGGCCCTACGAAACGCCCAGCACTGGGTGTGAGCCGCCCCCCGGAAGGCGTCCCGTGGCAACTCGGGACGCTGTCGGAGGTCGGCCTCGCCGCCTTCTGTGCCGGCGCCGACGACCCGGCGGAGCTGCAGGCGTGGATGCGTTCGGTCCTCGACTCCGGATCGGTGCGACCCGAGTGGTGCTTCGTCGCCCTCGACAGCTCCGGAGCCGTTCTCGGCGCCCACTGCTGGTGGGGGCGGCCTGGATCACCACGGCCCAGCGGCGTCGACCAGCTGTGGTCGGTGCGGACACAGGCCGCCGTCGGCCTCCTCGAGCGCGCCCGCCGGAGCCTCGAGGTCCCGGAGGCGTTGGCCGAGGTGACGGCACCCCTCGACGCCGGCGCGAGCGCCAGCATCGCCCGGCCGGAGGCCGTGGCCGTCCTGACCGGGGCGGGTTTTGCCTTCGAGGTTGCCCGCGTCCGGGTGGAGTGGACAGGCGGATCTCCTGTCGCCCCTGCCCGCTTGGAGCTCCGCCCCGCCCGCTCCCTCGCCGACGCGACCCTCCTGGCGCTCTTCATGGCTGTCGCCGAGGGCTCGCTCGACCACGGCATGACCCGACGGCGGCAACGACTCGGTGCGGAGGGAGAGGCCCGCGAGCGGCTGGCGACGGTCCGCAGCTACCGGGCGGAGCCCGACTGGTTCAGCGTCGGCTTCACGGCGGCAGGCGACGCCGTCGGCTATGTCGTGCCCGGATGGGTCGACGGGACCGCCGTGGTGGGAGAGATCGGCGTCGCCGCCGCGTACCGCGGTGCCCGCTACGTCGACGAACTGCTCGGTTGGGCCACGAGCCGGTTGCTCGAGGCGGGCGCCAGGCGCGTCATCGCCGACACGGACCGCGCCAACGCCCCCATGCGGGCTGCCTTCCGGCGCGGGGGCTACGCCGAGTACCGCTGGCGGGACGACTACCACTGGAAGCGCTGACGGGGCGCCCGAGCCGGCCTGAGGCGACGACCCGCCGCCTCAGGCGGGACTCGTGGCGTTCAGGCTCCTCCAGATCGACCGCTGCGCCTTGTACAGCTTCGGGAATTGTTCGTAGAGGCGCTCGTACTCCGAGCGACGAGCGGGATCGGGCACGAAACAGGCGTCCACCTCGACGAGCCGGCGCATCTCTGAGGCCTGCACGGCCCCGAGGGAGAGGGCGGCGAACAGCCCCGCCCCCTTGAGCCCGGCATGCAGGGGCTGGGCAACCCGTTCGACGGTGCGGTCGAGGATGTCGGCATGCATCTGGCACCACAGCTCGGACTGCGCCCCGCCGCCGATGATGCGGATGGGGTCGAGGCGCCGGCCTGCGAAATGGTCGCAGGCATCGAGCAGCCAGCGGTTGTTGAAGGCGACACCTTCGAGCACCGCCCTCACGAGGTCGCAGCGGCCTGTGGCGAGCGAGAGGTTGTGCCACCCGCCGCGGGCCCGGCGGTCGTCGACAGGCGAGCGCTCGCCGTTCAGCCAGGGCGTGAAGATCACGCCTCCCGCCCCCGGCGGCGACGACTCCGCCTCGGCGATGATCTCCGGGAAGCCGGCGGAGGAGCCGAGGATCTTGTCGCGCAGCCATTGCAGGCAGAGCCCTCCCGTCTCGTGGTTGTTGGCGATGAGGTAGCGGTCCGGTGACAGTCCCGGCACGGAGGCGACCTGCCGCACGGCGTCCGTCTTCTTCATGGGAACGGGCGCCCCGATCCAGGCGCTCGTCGAGATGGCGAGGTGGGTGGCGTAATCGGTGACGGCTCCGGCGCCGCAGGCGGCCGAGTGCAGGTCGGGCACGGAGGTGACGACGGGGACGTCGGCGCCGAGCCCGAGCTCGGCCGCCACCTCCGCTCGAACGGTCCCGACGACCGACCCCGTGGCGACGAGCGGGGGCAGCTTCGGGCGGATGGCTTCGAGGCCGGCGAGGCGCAGCAGCACCGGGTCGTAGTCGAGGTGATCGAGGCGGCGGTTGTCCGTCAGCCAGGCGGCGGCCATGGAGGCGTGCGAGGCGGCCGGGCGCCCCGTGAAGCACATGGCGAGGTAGTCGATCGGCTCAAGGAACCAGCGGGCGCGGGAAGCGACCTCCTGCTCTTCGTGCAGGAGGTAGAGGAGGTGGCCGATGGGGTCGGCGCCGCTCGTGGAGGGGGCGCCTCCCGAGCGCCGGATCCATTGCAGGGCCGGCCGCGGCGAGTAGCCGGCGACCGGGCCGCCCACGATCCGTCGCGAGTAGCGCCCCCCGCGGCTGTCCATCCAGAGCTGGGCGTCGCCCACGGGCTCGCCCCCCTCGTCCACCGGCACGGTGCAGGCCCACATGCCGGTGATGCACACGGCGGCGATGGCGGACGGGGCGACGCCTCCCTCACCCGGGCCGAGTCCCCGGCAGGCGGCTCCGCGCACGGCCGTCCACCACTGGCAGGCGTCCTGTACGGCGCCGTTGGAGCCGACCCAACGCGTCTCGACGGCAACGTGCTCCTGCCAGACGAGCCGTCCGCCGAGCGAGACGAACCCGACCTTCGGTCCGCCGGTCCCGAGGTCGACGGCGAGCACGAAGCGTGCGTCGCGGTCGCCCCTCACGTCCTGCGGGCGGTCGGCATCCGGCGACCCGCCGGCGCCGCTCACGACTCGACGGCGGACGTCTCGAAGCTCTCCCGGTCGGCGAGCTCCCCCCTCGGGCCTGCGTCCGCCGCCGGCCCCGCGTCGACTGCCGGTGCGGGCGGCTGGAGCGGGACGGCTTGCTGGCGGTCCATCATCTCGGCCATGAACATGCGGATGATCTGGTCCACCTCGGACGTCATCCCGCCGGCGACCCCGCCGTAGATGGCGCCCGAGCGAGGGGATGCCCCTGCCGCCTCCTGCGCGACGGCGTAACGCACGGCCTCCCGCAGGTCGAGGCTGAACAAGTCGGCGACCTGCGGCGCCGTCTGGGGGCACGTGACCGCCATGTGGAGGGCGTTCGGGTACTGCTGGCCGTTGAACCGCCAGCCACGCTGCACCATGAAGTCGTTCACGTGGTAGATGTCGAACTCGTCGGACGTGAAGCTGAACAAGAACGTCGACTTCCCGACCAGGCGAAGCTCCGGGTGGGCCGTGACGGCAGCCTTCATGACGTCGGCCGTCTCGAAGATGGCCTGTGCGTAGGAGCGGTAGCCGGCGCGTCCGAGCTGGACCATCGACGCCCAGGCGGCCGCCAGCAACCCGCCCGAACGGGACCCCTCCATGCCGGGCGAGCAGTATTTGCCTCCCGACCAGTCCGTGAGGAAGAAGTACTGGGCGTTGCGCTGCGCCTTGTCCCGGAACAGCAGCACAGAGGTGCCCTTCAGGGCATAGCCGTACTTGTGGGTGTCGGCAGAGATGCTCGTGACGCCGGGGACCCGGAAGTCGAAGGCGTCGATGTCGTAGCCAAGCTCCTCGCCGAAGGGGAGGATGAAGCCGCCGAGGCAGGCGTCCACATGCAGACCGACGCCGCGGGACAGCGCCAGCTCGCCGAGCTCGGCGATGGGGTCGACCGTGCCGTAGCCGTAGTTGCAGGCAGAGCCCACGAGGGCGATCGTCTCATCGTCGACGAGCTCGCCCATCGCTGGCACGTCGGCTTGCGTCGTGACGGGATCGACAGGTGCCCGTCGCAGCTCGACGCCGAAGAGGTGGCACGCCTTGTCGAAGGCCGGGTGCGCCGTCTCGGGCTTGACGAGATTCGGCCGCCTGACGCCGCGGGCCGCCGCCAGCTCCCGGTACGACAGGACGGCGTGCAGGATGCTGCCGGTACCGCCGGAGGTGACGAGGCCGGCCGGCACCACCCCGGTGATCGAGGCACCGTGCATGAGGTCGAGCGCCATGGCGATGATCTCGCCCTCGAAGACGGTGGCGCTCGGGCACATATCCCGCTGCAGTGCGTTCACGTGCGAGAAGAGCCCGAAGGCCTCGTTCATGAAGCCGTAGTGCTCATGGTCGCCGCAGTACATCGTCCCCGAGCAGCGACCGGTCTCCCACACCCGCTGCTCGACGGCAGCCATCTCCTTCAGCTCGGCGAGGACGTCCTCCCGCCGGCGCCCCTCCTCGGGGAGCGTGCGGTTGACGTCGAAGCGATCGGCGTAGGGGTATTCGTGACTCACTGCCTGGCTCCTCGGGTGCTCGGCCGAACCTCTGCTTCCAGCATCGCAACTACCATGTGCGCCTGTCGAACGAGCGCCCGGGGGCCTCCGGTCGCCGTCTCTCCCTCCCGGTCCCCGAGCTCGTCGCCCTGCGGGCGGACGTCCCCAGTCGAGCGCCTACTGCTAAGGTCACGGCCTCACGGACGTCGGCGTCGTCCGCCGGGTGCCTGCACCGACGACCACGGCCGCCTCGAGCTGGCCGAGCCGGCCTCAGCGTGCGGCGGCAGCCGCCAAGCGCGCCCGCTTGGCGTGAGCGGTCGCCCGCCCCCTCGCCTCGCGCGGCAGCGTCACCTTCCGCAGCCGGACGTCGAGCGGGGTCACCTCCACGCACTCGTCCTCGGCGATGAACTCGAGCGCCTGCTCGAGTGACAGCTGCCGGGGCGGCACGAGGCGGACGAGCTCCTCAGCCGTCGACGAGCGGACGTTCGTGACCTTGCGCTCACGGGTCGGGTTGACGTCCATGTCCTCCGACCGGACGCTCTCCCCCACAATCATGCCTTCGTAGACCTCGACGCCGGGTCCGACGAAGAGGGCGCCGCGCTCCTGCACGCTGAAGAGGGCGTACGTCGTCGTGAGCCCGAGGCGGTCCGCCACGAGCGAGCCGCTGGAGCGCCGGCGCAGCTCCCCGAACCACGGCTCGAAACCCTCCAGGACATGGTGCAGGATCCCCGTCCCCCTCGTGTCGGTGAGGAACTCGGTGCGGAACCCGATGAGGGCGCGCGACGGCACGACGTACTCGAGGCGCGCCCATCCCGTCCCATGGTTCACGAGCTGCTCCAGGCGGCCCTTGCGAGCGGCGAAGAGCTGGGTGACGACCCCGAGGTGCTCCTCCGGGACGTCGATCGAGACCCGCTCCACCGGCTCGTGCAGCGTCCCGCCGATCAGCTTCGTCACCACCGTCGGCTTGCCGATGGTGACCTCGAAGCCCTCTCGCCGGAGCATCTCGACGAGCACCGCCAGCTGCAGCTCGCCGCGGCCCTGCACCTCGAAGGTGTCCGGCCGCGCCGTCGGGAGGACCCGGAGCGAGACGTTGCCGACGAGCTCGAAGTCGAGGCGGTTCTTGAGGAGGCGAGCCGTCAGCTTCGTGCCCTGGCGCCCCGCCAGCGGCGAGGTGTTGATGCCGATGGTCATCGACAGGCTGGGCTCGTCGACCGTGAGGTAGGGCAGCGGTCGTGGGTCGTCGGGGTCGGCCAGCGTCTCGCCGATCGTCACGTCGGCAAGGCCGGCGACGGCGAAGATGTCACCCGGTCCGACCTCGTCGGCCGGGACCCGCTCGAGGCCCTCGGTGCGGTACAGCTCGGTGATGCGCACGTTCTCGATGCTGCCGTCGGAGCGGCACCAGGCGACTTGCTGGCCGCGGCGGAGCGTCCCGTTGAAGGCCCGGCACAGGGCGATGCGCCCCACGTAGGGCGAGGCGTCGAGGTTCGTGACGAGGGCCTGCAACGGGTGGTCGGGGTCGTAGACGGGCGCCGGGATGTGGGAGCGCACCACCTCGAAGAGCGGCTCGAGGTCGCTCCCCTCCTCGGTCGGCGACAGCGATGCACGGCCGGCCTTGGCATTGCAATAGACGATGGGGAATTCGATCTGGTGCTCGGTGGCGCCGACGTCGAGGAAGAGCTCGTAGACCTCGTCGACGACGGCGGCCGGGCGGGCATCGGAACGATCGATCTTGTTGACGACGAGCACGACCGGCAGGTCGAGGGCGAGCGCCTTGCGCAGGACGAAACGGGTCTGCGGGAGCGGACCTTCGCTGGCGTCCACGAGCAGGAGCACGCCGTCGACCATCGTGAGCGCTCGTTCGACCTCGCCCCCGAAGTCGGAGTGGCCCGGCGTGTCGACGATGTTGATCGTCAAGCCGCCGTGGCGGACGGCCGTGTTCTTGGCGAGGATCGTGATCCCCTTCTCGCGCTCCAGGTCCATCGAGTCGAGGACGCGGACGTTGACGTCCTGGTTGGCCCGGAAGACGCCCGACTGCCAGAGCATGGCGTCCACGAGCGTGGTCTTGCCGTGGTCGACGTGGGCGACGATGGCGAGGTTGCGGAGATCAGAGCGCGTCTTCATCGGAGAGTTGGTGGTATCAGAACGTCACAGCCTCATCGGCAGGGTGCCGACCTGGCATTCGTCGGTGTCACCGACACGGGTTCCGCCGGCTGAAGTCTACCGGTCGGGCGCCGCCGCTAGAGCGAACCGGTCGCCCCCTTGGCGTTTCGCCCGGTACATGGCGACGTCGGCGGCATGGAAGACGTCGACGGTGTTCTCGCCCGGCCGGCCGAACGCGACGCCGATGCTCGCCCGCGCCGACACGCCCACGATGTCGGCGCTCTTCAGGGCCTCGAGCATGCGTCGGGCGATCTCCTCGCCCATGGCGAGGTCCGTGTCGAACGCCAGCACGGCGAACTCGTCGCCGCCGACGCGGGCGAGGACGTCGCCGCGCCGCATGACCCGGTTGAGCGTGGCAGCCACCTCCACGAGGAGGCTGTCGCCCGCCCGGTGGCCCTGCGAGTCGTTGACCTCCTTGAGGCCGTCGAGGTCGACGACGAGGACGGTGTACGGCTTGGTGTCGCACGGCTCCGTCATGAGCTGCTCGAAGGCCCGGCGATTCGAGAGCCCGGTCAGGACGTCGGTCGTCGCCAGCTCGAAGACGTCCTGGTGGGCGAGGGCGTTGCCGAGAGCGAGCTCGGTGAGGTGGCCGATCGCCTTGCACTGCTCGAAGAGCTCCTCGGGCAGTTCGCCGCCCCGCATGGAGACGGCGAGGACGCCGTCGAGGCGCCCCCGTACGTGGATGGGCACGTACACGCTGTGGGTGAGCTTGAGCGACGACAGGCGGTCCCGGATGGACGGCCCCACGGTCGCCAGATCGGGAACCCCGTGCAGGGCCTCGCCCGTCCGGAACGCCTCCTCCAGCATGGGGTGATCCGAGAGGGGGAACCGACCCGGGATGGCGACGCCCGCCTCGTCGTACTCGGCCGCCAGCTCGCCCATGCCGTCCATGGTGCGGATGTACTGGCCGCGGCGCCGCTCACTGCCGGGCGGGCAGACGAGGAGGGCGGCCAGTCGCGAGGCGGCCACGATCACCTGCTGCGGGTCGAGGTACCCCGTCAGCTCCTCGGCTGCCTGCTCGAGCGCCTCCGTGCGGCGGAGATGCTCGGTCTGCGCGGCGTACAGCTCCTCGCGCTCGACGAAGACCTCCCGCAGCCGGTCGCGAAGCGAGTGGATGCCGAAGGAGATCACCCCGCCGAGCACGCCCCAGAAGGCCACGCGGCGCACGATCACGGCGGCGCTGCCCACTCTCGGATCGAGCGTGACGACAATCTCGACGGCGACGACGGCGGCGATGATGACCACGGACTCCCAGCGCCGGTGGTAGAGCGCCGTCCACACGAGCGGGATGAGGATGATGATGCCCACGCCGGACGCCTCGCCGCCGGCCGCCAGGATCAGCATCATGACCGAGCCCGTATAGGCGAAGGGCACGACGATCGTTGCCCAGCCGGGCATGCGGTGCCACGGGCAGAGGATGAGGCCGGCCGTCAGGGCAAGGAGCCCGACGCTGATGAGGGCGTCCACCGTGGAAGCCGGCCCAGGCGGCCAAGCGAGGCTTGCCTCCGCGACCAGAGCCACGAGCACGAAGATCCAAATCCGGCGACCGAGCCCCTGACGCCGGAAGGGCTCCCGCGACCCCATCTCGTCGAGCACTGCAGATGCTGCAGGACCAGGGTGAGTTGTCGGCATTCCGGGCCCCTCGCAGGCGCCTCTGTTCACCGCCCGGCAGGCGGCGGCACTGGTCCGATCAGGATATCCCTTGGTGGAGAGGGGTTTGGCGATGGTCGGCGCCGCCGTCACCGCACGCCACCGCGAGGGTCAGGTGTCCCAGCCGGTGGCGACGGTCCGGCGGGCCGCTTGCTGTCGCTCCTGCTCGGCCGCCGCCACGAGCTCGGCGAGCCGCGCCGCCATGCGGTAGTACGCCTCCATCGTCGGGATGGCCGCCGGCGGGGCGGGGAAACGGCGCTTCCCGCTCTCCGGCAGGCGGTCCGGTCGGTAGCCGTACTTGCGTAGGAGCTGGGTGAATCGGTTGAGCTCCCGCTCGATGACGGGCTCGTAGGCCGGCGGCATACGGTGTCCCGTGTGTGGCCACGTGCCGTAGTCGAGATCGCCCATGACGCCGGCGGTTCCCTCGCCCTCCTTTGCGACGTGGCGCCAGGCGGACACTCGCAGTCCGGCGGCGATCCGTTCCGGCATCTCGGCGCTGAGATGAGCCGCCTCGTCGAGCAGCTGCTGGTACGTCCCGGCCGACCGCAGCAGGTTCGTACGGTGGGTGTCGCTGTCGGTCGCCTGCTGCAAGGTCGTCCGGCAGTAGTCCTGGGCCCAGACGCCGAGCAGCTTCTCGATGGCGGCGGCCGCCTCGGCCATGGCTGCCCGGTGGGCGTCGAGGGCGTCGCGCGCCGGCAGGCTGCTCACACCGACCCCCCCCGGGCCGGGGCTGGGGGCCGTGACAGGTCGCGGTCGGCCGCCGCGTCGCCGAGGTTCCACCCGCCAAGCCATGACACAGCCTATGACGTGATGCCGATGGACCGGTGCCGCACCGGAGCCATGGCCTCCGAGCGTTGCTTCCCGCTGTGGCACCGCAACTGTCACACTGGTGCATGGAATTGCGGCGCTGGTACAACGCCGGCCAGCCACAGACGCTGCAGTTGGCGCAGATTCTCCTCTACACGAACGCTGTCATCGAGTTGCTCGGTGTCATCTTCTCGGGTGGTTTCCTGCCCGTCGGCACGGCGGGGCTGACGCTCCTCATCATCTCCCTGCTCTGGGTCGTCGTCCTGGCCGGGCAGGTGTTCGGGGCGCTCGGCATCGCCAACTCGAAGAAGATCGGCTACCGCGTCGCCCTCGTCGTGGCGTTCCTCCCGGTCGCCCTGCAGCTCTTTGTGCTGGTGCGCTACCACGTCATTCCCATCAACCTCTTCACCCTGCTCTTCGAGGCGGCCCTCATCGCCGCCCTCGTGCACCCGCAGAGCCGCGAGTACCAGCGGATCTGGTTCAGCTGAGTGTTGTTGACGTATCAACTTCCGAGTATCGGTAGACTCGGCGACGGAAAGGGCTGAGCGGCGTGGCTGGAGACGAGGTCGAAACGGGCACCGGGATTGGACAGCTGGCGCCACCCCACCCGAGCGAGGCCCAGTGGTTGGACGAGCGGGAGAACCACGCCTGGCGGAGCTTCCTCGCCGTGCAGGCGCTCCTGCGCCGCGTGCTCGGCAAGGAGCTACAGGCGGCCACGGGACTCTCCGACGCCGACTACGCCGTCCTCGTCCACCTGTCCGAAGCCCCCGACGGCCGCCTGCGCCCCTTCGAGCTCGGCATGGCAGCGGACTGGGAGAAGAGCAGGCTCTCGCACCACCTGACGAGGATGGAGCGGCGGGGGCTCGTGGAACGCCGGGTGTGCCCCTCCGACAGCCGGGGCGCTGTCGTGGCCCTGACGCCCGCCGGGCGCACGGCCATCGAGCAGGCGGCACCCTTCCACGTCGGGCAGGTGCGGCGGCTCTTCCTCTCCGCCATGAGCGGCGAAGAGCTCACCACGCTCGCCACGATCTGCGACGCCCTGCTCGCTCGTCTCGGACCCCCTGCCGAGGAGGAGCTCTGCGCCGAGTTGGCGTCCAGCTGCGACGAGGAGGGCGGCTGATCCGCCCGCACCGTCGTCAGCTGGTGGCAAAGATGCGCTTGGACACCTCGGCCCACGTCACGACGAACTTCGTGGGCAAGGCGCCGCAGTCGTTGACGAAGATCTCGGCGATCGACGGGCTGGGGCTGACGTTCGTCGTCACCTCGGCCGCTCCCATGAGCACGTTCACGGGGCCGAGGGGGCAGTAGTCAGGGTTGGCCCAGTTCGTGAGGATGATCTTGCGGTGCCCCCAGCAGGTCCCGGGGTGCGCCTTCGTGCAGCTGGAGTTCGGCGAGTTCAGGCCGTCGTCGTACATCCAGTAGTAGTCGCTCCCGAGGGCGTTGGCCGTTCCCTGAGCGAGGTTGGCGCCCCAGTAGTCCGCGTAGCCGCCACCGGGCTTGAGCTTCAGCGTGGACGACGAGATAGTGGGATCGGTCTCCTTGGCGGCGCCGGCGAGGGCGATGACGTTCAACTGCGTCGTGATGCCGTAGACGACGGAGACGCCGCGGGTCATCCGCTCGATGTCGGCGATGGCGAGGAGCTGCCCCGCCGGTGAGAGCTTGTCGAAGGCGGCGAGGCGGAACGACTTCGTGATCGACGCCAGCGGCTCGGTGTGGCGGGCGTTGTCGATGGCCGTCAGGATCTTGGAGTTGCAGGCATAGGAGTCGTCGGCGCCGGTGTAGCCGCACACACCGGGCTTCAGGAAGACCGGCTTCGGCGGGATCGAGTGCGGAAGCGTCATCTTCACCTGCGGCACGGCCGCCCCGGCGGCGCCGGCGAGCGCGAAGAGCGGGACGAGAAGGGCGCAGGCGACGGCCGCCAGTGCCCCCCTGCCCTGTCGTCGTGAACGTCGCACTACCGTCGCCTCCCGCCGAGGACGGCGCCTGCCCGGGGATGTCGCCACCACCCGCCGGGACGGGTCGACGCCGGGAACTCCGCTCCTCACTTCCGCGATCGTACAGGCCTTGTGGAGCAACGAGTTTCCGTTTGGACGGTGGTCGGTCGGCGCAAGCACCGGTTGCGGCGGGCCCGGGGAGCGCCGGAGCACGGCCGGGATGTCAGCGCCATTCCGTAGGCTGTACGAGGCCGGCCGGCCACGACCCACAGGCGGGAGCAGCGCTTCGCCGACGGTCGGGCGCGCTCGAGAGTCGGGCTCGGGGCCGGCCGCAAGAGGGACGGGCGGGGCGCGGCAGAGACGGGACGTGGGACAGCAGGGACGGGGACGGTGAAGACGACGGGGGCGCGGGCGTGAGGAGATCGAACGACGGTGCGCAGCGAAGCGCGCCCGTTCACGCCACGCCCGAGAGCGAGAACCCCTTCAGTCCGGTGGCGGTCGAGGCGCGCTACGCCGCCCCGGGATCCTCCATCAGCCCGGACTCCTCGCGGAGCTGGATGCGCCGCGCCTGGCCGATCGCCGCTACGCACAAGGTGGGCTTCCTCACGGCCATCATCCTCTCCTTCGTCGGCCTCGTCCTACAGCTGCAGATACCGAACCTCTTGAACAAGGCCCTCGACAACTCCCTCATCGCCCACACCGTCCCGCTCCACTACTACCTCTGGTGGGTGCTGGTGCTCGGGGCCGTCGGCGGCGTCACGGGTTACATCTCCCGCCTGTTCCTCTACAAGACGGCCTACCGGATCGAGTTCGACCTCCGGAACATCATCTACGAGCACCTCACGCGGATGTCGTTCGCCTTCTACGACCGCGTGCAGTCCGGCCAGCTCATCTCGCGGGCGAACTCCGACATCCGCTCCGTCCAGCTCTACATGACGTTCGCGCCCCTCATCCTCGTGCAGTGCTCGATCGCCATCGTCGCCTTCGGCTTCATGCTCGACATCAACGTCCCGCTGGCGCTCATCTCGATGGTGACGATGCCCTTCGTGTACATCGTCGGCGTCAAGATGCGGGCGTCCCTCTTCCCGGTCTCCTGGCTCATCCAGTCCCGCCTCGCCGACGTCGCCACCATCGTCGACGAGAACGTGAACGGCGTCCGCGTCGTGAAGTCGTTCGCCGCCGAGGAGCAGCAGCTGCGGACGCTCGCCCGGGCAGCCACGAAGGTGCAGTGGGGTTACGTCACCGACGCCGACCTGCGGGCACGCTGGACGCCCGCCCTGCAGAACCTGCCGCAGCTCGGACTCGTCCTCGTTCTCGTCTTCGGTGGCTGGATGGTGATCCAGGGCCACCTCGGCATCGGGGCCATCCTCGCCTTCAACGTCTACCTGTTGCTCATGCAGGCGCCCTTCATGATGCTCGGGATGCTCGTCATGATGGGGCAACGGGCGGCCGCCTCCGCCTCCCGCATCTACGAGATCCTCGACGAACGATCGGAGATCGCCGATCGGCCGGACGCCGTCGACCTCGTGGGGTGCCGGGGCGCTGTGACCTTCGAGGAGGTCGACTTCGCCTACCCGGGAGGCGAGGAGCGGCGGCTCGTCCTTCGGGGTTTCGATCTGCACGTAAGCCCGGGCGAGACCGTGGCCCTCGTCGGGCGAACCGGCTCCGGCAAGTCCACCGTGGCCCGACTGCTCACGAGGTCGTACGACGTCACGGCGGGGCGGCTGCGCGTCGACGGCCACGACGTGCGCGATCTCACCGTCACGAGCCTGCGGGCCAACGTCGGCGTCGTCCTCGACGAGCCCTTCCTCTTCTCGGTCTCGATCCGGGACAACATCGCCTACGGGCGGCCCACGGCAAGCCTCGACGAGGTCGTGGCCGCCGCCAAAGCCGCCGGGGCTCACGAGTTCGTCGAAGCCCTGGCCGACGGCTACGACACCGTGGTGGGCGAACGCGGCTACACGCTGTCGGGGGGGCAGCGGCAGCGCGTCGCCATCGCCCGCACGCTGCTCGTGAACCCGCCCATCCTCATCCTCGACGACGCCACGAGTGCCGTGGACGTCCAGGTCGAGCAAGCCATCCACGGCGCCCTGCGCCGTCTCATGGACGGGCGGACGACGATCGTCATCGCCCACCGGCTCTCCACGATCGGCCTGGCCGAGCGCGTCGTCCTCCTCGAGGGCGGCCGCGTCGTGGCGGACGGCACGCACGTCGAACTGCTGGCGACGACGCCGCTCTATGCCGAGGTGCTCGCCCAGGTGGAGTCGGGCGACGCCGAACCCGAGACGGCGAGCCCGCCTGTGGCGGGCGGCAACGGCCGGCACCCGGGAGGCTTCGACGGCGTGGACGGCGCGCCAGGGGCGGGAGGCCTGCTGTGATCGGGGGCGCCTGGGGCGGCGGGGGTGCCTTCGGGGCGCCGGGCGGGCGTGCGGCGGCGCCGGGCCTCCCCTTCGGCGGTATCCCCTCCGAGTTGCAGGCGGGCGTCGACAAGCTCCTCGCCGGCGAGAGGAGACGCCGGAGCCCGATCTGGTCTTCTCGCAAATCCAGCGGCCGGAGGAGCGACGGCGCCTCAGCCTGTGGGGCCTCGTGACCGAGTACCCCGGCATGCTGCTCTTGGCCGCCGTCCTCGTCGTCGTTATTGCCGTCGCCAGCCAAGCGGGCCCTTCCATCACCGAGTACGCCATCGACCACGGCATGGCCCTTCACCATGGGCACCTCGGCGTCATCGTGGCGTCGGCGGCCGTCTACCTGGCCTTCGTCGGTCTGAGCGCAGCCTCCCAGTGGGGACAGGCCAGGGTGACCGGACGCCTCGCCGCCTGGGTCATGAACGACCTGCGGGTGACCGTCTTCACCCATCTGCAGCGCCTCTCGCTCAGCTACTACACGGCCGAGAAGGCGGGCGTCATCATGAGCCGGATGACGGCCGACATCGAGAACCTGCAGCAACTGCTGCAGGACGGTCTCGCCCAGTTCGCCATCCAGGGTCTCACCATGGTCGTCATCACCGTGCGGCTGTTCACGTGGAACGTGCACCTCGCCATCATCACGGTCCTCGTCATCGTCCCTGTCCTGACGGGCCTGTCGATCTGGTTCCGCCTCGCCTCCGGGAGAGGGTACGAGAAGGTGCGCGACGGCATCGCCAACGTGCTCGCCGACCTCTCGGAGAGCCTGCACGGCGTGCGTGTCGTCACGACTCACAACCGGCAGCGGCACAACGTCGTCCACCACCGCAACGTCGTCGGCGCCTACCGGGACGCCAACGACTACACGGCCCGCATCAACGCCGTCTACGGCCCGGGCACCCAGCTGCTCGGCGTGCTCGGGCAGGGCGCCCTGCTCGCCATCGGGGGGGACATGGTCCTGCGGCATTCCATCTCGGTGGGAATCCTCGTGGGTTTCTTCCTCTATCTCAACCGTTTCCTCTCTCCCATCCAGCTCCTCGTCCAGCAGTACAACACCTACCAGCAGGGCCGGGCGTCCGTCGTGAAGCTGCGCGGGCTGCTCAGCACGCAGCCGGAGGTCACGGAGCGGCCCGACGCGGGCGAGCTCCCGCCCATCGAGGGCGAGATCGTCTTCGACGGCGTCAGCTTCGGCTACGACCCGGACGTTCCCGTCCTGCACGACATCAATCTGCGCATCGCCCCGGGAGAGACGGTCGCCTTCGTCGGTTCCACGGGAGCGGGCAAGTCGACGCTGGCGAAGCTGATCACCCGGTTCTACGACCCGACGGAGGGCCGCCTCCTCATCGACGGCCACGACCTCCGCCACGTGACGTTCCGCTCCCTGCGCAGCCAGCTCGGCGTCGTCCCACAGGAGCCGTTCCTCTTCGCCGGCACGGTGCGGGACAACATCGCCTTCGCCCGCCCGTCCGCCTCGGAGGCGGAGATCCTCGGAGCGGTCGTCGCCGTCGGGCTCGACGACGTCGTGGCTCGACTGCCGAAGGGCCTCGACTCCCCCGTGCACGAACGAGGGCAGTCCCTCTCCTCCGGCGAGCGCCAGCTGCTGGCGCTCGGCCGCGCCTTCCTCGCCCACCCGAGGGTCCTCGTCCTGGACGAAGCCACCTCGAACCTCGACCTCCAGTCGGAGACGAAGATCGAGGCCGCCCTCGACGTGCTCCTCGACGGCCGCACGGCCGTGCTCATCGCCCACCGCCTCTCGACGGCCAAGAAGGCCGACCGCATCGTCGTCGTGGAGGACGGGCACATCGTCGAGTCGGGAACGCACGATGCCCTCGTGGCAGCCGGCGGGCGCTACGCCGACCTGTACCTCACCTGGGTGAGCCAGACCGAGGCCGAGGCCGCCGGCTCGTCAGCGGGCTGACCGGGTGCCTCAGCCGATGACCGTTGAGGTGGGGGCCGAGGTGCCGGGCGGGAACATCCGGATGCCCCAGGCTGTCTGCATCGGCGCGATGAGCGACTTGGCGAGGAGGTAGTCCCCGTAGTTGGCGATGTGGACGCCGTCGGGTGTGCGCAGGTACTGCATCTGGCCGTCGACGACGATGGACTCCTGGAAGGCGCCGTCGGCGCTCGCCAGCACCCTCCACGACGACACATAGGTGACACCGGGGAACTTCGCCGCCTGCGCCTTGTAGATGGCGTTCAACATCTGCATCTCGGTCGCGAAACCGGCATCCTGCATGATGGGCATCCCCACCCACAGGACGCGGGCCCCGGCAGCCAGGCACTCCTTCATGACGCGGGCGACGCGGCCGGAGTAGACGCGGTGCCAGGACGACGACCCGAGGCCGACGTACTGGCCGTTCTGGTCGAAGCTCTGGGCATCGTTGCCCCCGATGAAGATGATGACGGCGCCGGGGTGATCGTCCTGCAGCTCGACGGCGAGATGGGCGGGCCAGTCGTAGTAGTCCGGTCGTGCGAGGCCCGTGTCTCCGACGGCATCCTGCAGGACGCGGACGTAGGGATCCTGCGCGAAGACGTCGTCTCCCAACCCGAAACCGAGATCCTCCCCGAGCGAGTCCCCGATCTCGAGGATCGTGAGGGGGTGAGACGCCGACGGCTGCGTCATGGGTGCTTGCATGGGCGACGTGGTCGTCGTGGTGGTGCTGGAGCTGCTGCTCGTGCTCCCGTTTGTCGTCGATGGCGCGTCGTAGGAACCGAGTCCGGTGGTGGAGGGATGGCCGGAACTGCCCGGGCCACAGGCCGCCAGCGCCAAGGCCGAGAGCACCACGAGGAGGGGCGACAGCAGTCGTGAAGATCGCCGGCGAGATGTCCAGGTCGTCACCCCTCCGGTCTAGCAAGCCGGCGGACGCTCGGCGCGGCAGCGGCAGGTCAGCCTAAGTTGGCGCCATGCGATTCGCCTTCAAGACGGCGCCTCAGCACACGACCTTCGAGGCGATGCTCGGGGTCTGGAGGGCGGCCGACGACATCGAGCTCTTCGAGTCGGGGTGGCTCTTCGACCACTTCTACCCCATCTACTCGGACTCCTCCGGACCGTGCCTCGAAGGCTGGGTGACCCTCGCCGCCTTCGCGCAGGCCACGCGCCGCCTCCGCCTCGGTGTGCTCGTCACGGGCGCCCACTACCGCCATCCCGCCGTGCTGGCGAACATGGCCGCCACCCTCGACATCGTCTCGGGCGGCCGCCTCGAGATCGGCATGGGGGCCGGCTGGAACGAGGAGGAGTCCGGTGGCTACGGGATCGCCCTCGGGAGCCCGGCCGAGCGGAGCGACCGCCTGGAGGAGGCGTGCGAGGTCATCCTCGGCCTCCTGAGCAACGAGGAGACGACCTACGAGGGCCGCTACTACCGGCTGCAGGCCGCTCGCTGCCAGCCGCCTCCGGTGCAACGGCCCCATCCTCCCCTCTGCATCGGCGGGAGCGGGGAGCGCCGGACACTGCGCACGGCGGCGCGTCTCGCCCAGCACTGGAACTTCGTCGGCGGAACGGTCGAGGAATTCGCCCACAAACGCCGCGTCCTCCACGAGCACTGCGCCGCCGTGGGCCGCGACCCGGCGGAGATCCTCGTGTCGAGCCATGTCCGCTTCGACGGCGACCCGGCGGCCACGGCGGACACGGCAGCGGCACTGGCAGCCGAGGGCGCCGAGCTCGCCATCGTGCAGCTGCGGCCGCCCCACACACCGGACGTCCTCGAGCCCCTGGCGACGGCACTCGCCGACCTCTCGTGAGCTCCCTCACCGTTGCCGACATCCTGGCTGACGGATTCGGCCGTGTCCGCCACTCCCTCGTCGCCGTCCTCGACGGCATCACGCCGGGCGAGCTGACCTACGAGCCGGAGCCGGGCGCCAACACGATCGCCTGGCTGCTGTGGCATCTCACGCGGGTGCAGGACGACCACGTCGCCGCCGTCGCAGGCCTCGAGCAGGTCTGGATGGCCGGCGGGTGGCAGGAGCGCTTCGGCCTTCCGCTCGACCCGGACGACACCGGATACGGGCACTCGGCCGAACAGGCGGGCGTCGTACGGGCCTCCGCAGAGCTCCTCGACGGCTACCACGCCGCCGTGCACGACCAGACGCTGGGCTACGTGGGCACGCTGACGGAGGGGGACCTCGACCGCGTCGTCGACGAGCGCTGGAATCCCCCCGTCACCCTCGCCGTGCGGCTCGTCAGCGTCATCGACGACGACCTCGAGCATGTGGGGCAGGCGGCCTACGTTCGCGGCCTCTTCGCCCGCCGGCCGGGCTGAGCCACCGAAGGCCGGCCGGCCCCGCACACCGGCACGCCCGGCTCAAGCTCCCGTGTAGCCCTCCCGCTCGCCCGTCTCGCCTTCGAGGTTCCCGATGCCGAGCGAGCCTCCGGCCGCCCCGTCGCCGGCGGCGGCTGATTCCTCGATGGCGAGGATGTCCCCGTCCGTGAAGAGGTACGTCCTCAGGTGCCCGTCGAGCGCCGGGTCGTGCCGCCGCAGCCATTCGAGGACCATGGCGGCGTGCTCCTTCTCCTCGTCCCGGTTGTGGGCGAGGATGGCCTTGAGCTCCGGGTCGACGGCGGCCGTGACCCGCTGGTCGTACCAGTCGACCGCCTCGAGCTCCTCCTGCAGCGACACGATCGCCCGGTGCCGGTCGATGACCTCCGGTGTCAGGTGGTCCTCGGGCTCGTGCAGTCCTGCGCTCTGGGCCATCGTCGCTCCTTTCAGGTCCACTCGTTGGTCCGGTCGGCCGCCGGTGAGCGCCCCGGGAGCGATCCCGACCGGGCGCCCAAGAGCCGGAGGCGTCGCCACTCAGGCTACCCGGCTGCTCCCGGCGGCTTCACTGGCGGTCGGCGAGAATCCGGGCCACCGCTCACTGCCCGGCGCGCCGACCTTCGAAGCGCCTCCTCGCTCCGCCTTCTCGCGACCCTGATACGTCGTCATAGGCTGAACGGGTGACCTGCCGGCGGAGACCATGAGGCGCCACCCCGGGCGATGACCATCTTTCTTCGCCCCCTTAGCGACGAGGAGCGCCGGCTCTGGCTGCAAGCGCAGCAGGACGACTACGTGGCCGAACGCGTGCGGGCGGGCGAGACGACGGAGGAGGCCCGCCGCGTGGCGGAGCGGCAGTACGCCCTGCTGTTCCCCGGCGGCGCCCCCGCTCCCGGTCAGTTGCTCTCGCGTGTCATGGACGGTCACCAAGCCGTCGGATGGCTCTGGATCGGCCCGCACAGCCCGGAGCGCCCGCACTCCTACTGGATCTGGGACATCGCCATCGAGGAGCCGTTTCGCGGCGGGGGGCGGGGACGGGCCGCCATGGTGCTCGCCGAGGAGCAGGCGCTGTCGGCCGGTGCCACCGACCTCGGCCTCAACGTCTTCGGCCACAACGTCGTCGCCCGCCACCTCTACGAGTCCCTCGGCTACGACACCGTCTCCGTCCAGCTGCGAAAAGAGCTGCCCCCTCGGGGCGCTCCGGGCGAGTCCACGACATGACGATCGTTCTCGACGGTTCCTCCCTCACCGTTGACGACGTCGTCGCCGTGGCGATCGACGGCGAGGCGGTGGCGCTGCAGCCCGAAGCCCGCGAGCGCATGCAGGCTCATCGCGACGTCGTCGAGGACGCCCTCTCGTCCGGTGCGAGCGTGTACGGCCTCACGACCGGGGTGGCGGAGCGCAAGCGGGTGACCCTCGGGACCGCCGCAGCCGAGCAGAGCCGGTTCAACCGGGCGCTCCTGCGCAACCACCGCATCGCCCAGGGGCCCCTCGCCTCCCCCGCTCTCGTGCGGGCGACGATGCTCGTCCTCGCCAACATCTTCGCCATCGGCGTCACCGGTGTGCGGCCGGCCCTCGTCGACGTGCTCCTGCAGGCCCTCGCCGCGGAGGTGGTGCCGCCCGTGCGCACACTCGGGTCGGTGGGGGCAGCAGACCTCGGCCCCTTGGCGGATCTCGCCGACTTCCTCGTGGACTGGGCAGGCGTGGAGCTGGCGGAGAACGAGGGTCTCGCCCTCATCGACAACAATGCCTTCGGGACGGCCTCGGCGGCTCTCGCCCTGCACCGCGCCGAGCGCCTCCTCGACACGGTGGACCTCGCCGCCGCCCTCGATCTCGAGGCCTATGCCGCCAACGTCAACGCCCTTCACCCCATTGTGGCGCGGACGCGTCCCTCCGCCGGGCTCGCCCTCTCCCTCGGCAACGTCCGCCGGGCCCTGCAGGGCAGCGTCCTCTTCGACGACGGGGGTGCCCGCAATCTGCAGGATCCCCTCACCTTCCGCTGCATCCCCCAGATCCACGGCGCCGCCCGCGATGCGGTGGCCACGGCGCGAGGGACCGTCGAGGTGGAGATGAACGCCTCCCAGGGCAACCCCGTCGTCGTTCTCGCCGAGCGGCGCCTCGTGTCGGTCGGCAACTTCGAGGCCGTCGCCATGTCGGCCGCCCTCGACTTCGCCCGTATCGGCCTCCTCCCGGCCCTCCTGTCGGCGACGGAGCGAACGGTCAAGCTGCTGCAGAGCCCCTCGTCCGGGCTGGCCCCCGGCCTGGCGGCCGACCCCGACAGCGGCGACGACGGCCTCGCCGAGCTGGCCGTCACCTCACAGTCGCTCGCCGTCGAGGCGAAGCTGCTGGCGCAGCCCGTCTCGTTCGAGCTGGCGAGCACGTCGAAGGCCGAAGGCATCGAGGATCGCACGTCGATGGCGCCCCTCTCGGCCCGGCGCCTCGACGAGCTCGTGACACTCGCCTGCCGAATCCTTGCCGTCGAAATCGTCGTCGCCGCCCAGGCCGTGGACCTTCGCCGTCTCGGCTCTCCGGGAGCCGGAACGGGCCGCGCCATCGAAGCCGTACGCCGCCGCATCCCCTTCGCACAGGGCGATGCTCCCTTCGGAGATCTCGAGCCAATCGTCAATGCCGTGCATGAAGGCGAATTTTCCGCCATTCTTGATGGTGTTGTTTCGTCGTGAGGGGAGGATCACACACCGCTTCGCCAGTGCCTCGGTAGGCAGCCGATCCGGTCATACAGCCATGAATGCATCGCCGTTCGCAGCATCCCTCGAGCCGGAGCACTCGTCCGGCAAGGCCGGCCGGGGTGCACCTGGCCGGGGTCCTATCGCCGCCGTGCTGTCGGATCTCGCCCCTCCGGCCGGCGTCCTCTCGCCGAAAACACTGGGGCGGCTCACCGCCAGCGTCGCCGGCATGCGGGAGCTCTGGGCCGCCTTCGTCGTCGAGGACGAGGGCAGCCGCTGGCACGTGAAGCTCCACCAGAGCGTCTTCGTCGACGTCTGGCTCCTCGGGTGGCAGGCGAGCCAGGAGACCGACTGGCACGACCACGGTGGGTCGTCAGGGTCCTTCGCTGTCGCATCGGGCCATCTGATCGAGGAGTTCCGCCGGCCCGGGAACCGCACGATCGCCCAGCGCGAGGTGACGCAGGGCTTCCACATCGACTTCGGGCCGACCCACGTCCACAACGTGCAGCACTCCGGCGACGGTCGAGCGCTCTCGATCCACGCCTACTCGCCCCCCCTCGTGGCCATGACGTACTACGAGCTCGGTGCGTTCGGCCTGCGCGCCGTCGAGACGCTCGCCGTCGAGTCGCCGGAGGGAGCCCGCACGCGCAGCCTGCCACGTCGCCCCTACAGCTGGGAGGCCGCCGGGGACGCGGAATCCATCCGGGATCTGCTGGACGACGTGCGGCTCGGCCTCGACCGGCTCACCCCGGAAGCCGCCTTCGCCGAGATGGAGGCGGGCGCCGCCCTCGTCGACATCCGCACGCCCGAGGAGCGGCTCGTGGAAGGTGAGGTGCCGGGCGCGTTCGTCATCGGTCGCAACGTCCTCGAATGGCGCCTCGACCCGAAGAGCGATGCCTCCATCCCGGACCTCGCCCGCTACGACCGTCGCATCATCCTCATGTGCTCCGAGGGTTACGCCTCCAGCCTGGCGGCCGCCACCTTGCGCCGCCTCGGGCTCTCCCTCGCCACCGACCTCGACGGCGGCTTCAAGGCCTGGTACCGGGCGGGTCTCCCCAGCCGCTAGCGCCCGTCCCCGCACCCGGCGCGGCCCGCCGGCGGGCCGCTGCCGCTACTGAGCTGCGAGGGCGACCGAAACCCCGCCCCTACGAACGCTTTCGTCGCACAGTAGACAGGCCCGGCCTCACGCCACCGTCGGCAGGCCTTCAGCGAACGCCCCGCGGGCGGAACTGCACGCTGATCCGCTCACCCACGGGCCGAGCCGTCTTCGGGACGGCGTGCTGCCAGGTGCGCTGGCAGCTCCCGCCCATCACCAAGAGATCGCCGAGGCCGAGCTCGTAGCGAAGGGAGCGGCCGCCGCCCGTCGGCCGCAGCAGGAAGCCCCGGGGCGAGCCGAGGGAGAGGATCGCCACGACGGTGTCCTCCACCGAGCTGCGGCCGATGGTGTCGCCGTGCCAGGCGACGCTGTCACGGCCGTCCCGATAGCGACACAGACCGACGGTTCGGAAGGGCTCGCCGAGGTCCGCTTCGTAGCGTGCGCTGAGGATCTGCCTCGCCTCGTCGAGCACCGGGTCGGGCAGCCGCTCGCCCTCGCCGAAGAAACAGACGAGACGAGGGACGTCTACGACCCGGTCGTACATACGCCGGCGCTCCGCCTTCCACTCGACGACCGCCACGAGACGGTCGAGGAGGGCTCCGGCGCCGGCGAGCCAGGCCGGATGGTGCTCCACCCAGGCGCCGTGAGCCAGCACCGCGCGCTCCACCTCCTCCCCGATGGGCACGGCGGGGGGCTCGTCGACGAGATCGAACAAGGATCTCTGCAGCGGCACCATGCGCTGCAGTCTAGAGGAGGCGAACACCTGTACGCTCGCGCGCCGGCAGCGCCAGAGCGAATCCGCGCCCCCACCGGTAAGGTGCGCCGATGGACCAACTCCGAGTCGGCATCGTCGGTACCGGATGGATCGCCCGCGACCATCTCCGGGTGCTGCAATCGCTCGACGACGTCGCCGTCGTCGCCGTCTGCGACGTCGACGAGTCCCTCCTGCAAACCTTCGCTACCGACGCCGGCGCCCGCCCCTACACGGACTGGCGGCAGCTGCTCGACGTGGAGGACCTCGGGGGGCTCTTCGTGTGCGTACCGCCCATGCACCACCGTGATCCGACCCTGGCGGCACTGTCGGGCGGCTTGCCGGTCTACCTCGAGAAGCCCATCGCCCGCGGCGCCGAGGACGCCGCTGCCATCGTGGAGGCGGCCGAGCGGACCGGCACCGTGTGCGCCGTCGGCTACCAGTGGCACTCCCTCGACCTCCTCGACGACATCCACGCGCTCCTGGCCGGCGAGGAGATCGGGCTGCTGTTCGGCACGGGCGTGGGGCCGACACAGAGCCGGCCGTGGTTCCTCGACCGTCGCACGGGCGGCGGCAACCTCCTCGAGCGGGGCAGTCACCACCTCGACCTCGCCCGCGCCGTCGGCGGCGACGTCGCCTCCGTGCAGGCGGCGTTCGGAACGGTGCGCCTCGCCCGCAGCGCGGGCGACCAGGGCGAGGGCGACATCGAGGACGTCGTCACGCTGCTCCTCGAGCTCGTCTCGGGGACGATCGCCACCATCGCCGTCGCCTGGACGCGGCCGGGCCAGCCGAGCACGTACTCCCTCGACATCGTCTCGTCGCAGTCCACGCTCACCCTGCACCTCGACCCGGACTTCACCTTGACCGGGTCGCACGGCAGCGAGGTCGTGGACAAGAGAGCCGCCTCGCACCCCTTCGACCGCTCCGTCCGCCGCTTCCTCGACGCCGCCCGAGCGGGTGATGCGACCGCCGTCGCTTGCGTCCCCCGTGACGCCGCCGCCACCCTCGCCGTCGCCGTGGCAGCCGAGCGGGCCTTCGAGACCGGCCGCAAGGTCGACGTCGCGGCCGTTTGAGGCGGTCCGCCGGCTGGTCTGCCCCGGACGCGTTGAACGTGACGGGTCGAGCCGCTAGCGTTTCGCCTCGCAGCACGAGTCGGGAGGGGACATGAGGGCACTCTGCAGGCCATTCCGCCACCGAGGCCTCGCTCCGGTCGCCGGCTCGCGCCGCCCCGCCGCCGACGGAGCTCGTTGAAGCTCCCGCCCCGAGCGTCGATTCGCCCGTAAGACACTGACGTGACTCGTTACCTGATCAGGCGCATCGCCCTGTCGGTGCTGACACTGGTGCTGCTGAGCATCATCATCTTCTTCGCCGCCCAGGTGCTGCCCGGCAACCCCGGCCGTGCCATCCTCGGGCATTTCGCCTCCGAGAGCGCCGTCAACGCCCTCAACCGCCAGCTCGGCGTCGACCGGCCGATCATCGCCCAGTACTGGACCTGGTTCTCCCACTTCATGGAAGGCAACCTCGGACACTCCTACCAGTACAACGCCCCCGTCTCGACCTTCCTCTACCCGGCTCTCCTCAACTCCCTGAAGCTCGCCCTCGTCGCCTTCGTCATCGTGGTGCCGCTCAGCATCGTCGGCGGCGTCACGGCGGCCCTGCACCGCGGGGGCTTCATCGATCGGATCATCAGCCTCACGGGCCTCTCCGGCTCCACGCTGCCGGAATTCGTCTCGGGCATCATCCTCATCGTCGTCTTCGCCATCGAGTGGAAGCTGCTCCCGGTCACCGCCGAGGCACCGCCCGGTTCGGGCCTCATCACACAGATCCACTATCTGATCCTGCCGGCCATCCCCCTCGTCTTCGTCCTCTTCGGCTACATCTCGCGCATGGCGAGGGCCGGCACGATCGAGGCACTCGAGTCCGACTACGTGCGCACGGCGACGCTGAAGGGCTTGCCACGCTTGACGGTGATCCGCCGACACGTCCTTCGCAACTCCCTCCTCCCGACGATCACGGTCATCGCCACGCAGACGGGCTACCTCATCGGGGGCCTCTTCGTCGTCGAGACCCTCTTCAACTACCCGGGTATCGGACGGCTCATCTGGACGGCCGCCAACGACAAGGACTTTCCCATGATCGAGGCCGGCGTCCTCGTCATCGGCATCGTCTACCTCGTGGCGACGCTCATCGCCGACATCCTCTACACCGTGCTGAACCCCCGCATCCGCCTCCAGCAGGCCGAGTGATGCCTTCCGACGACCTCGGGGGCGTGCTCCATCGGGTGTCGGCCGCCAGCGCCCCCCTCGAGGGCGCCACGGCGCTGGCCGATCCCCGCCTCGTCGGGGCGGCGCCGCCTCCCCGCGGGATCGCGGCGGGTGCCCTCGACGTCTCCAACCGGGCCATCCGGCGCGACCACCTGCGGCTCCTGCTCCACTCGAAGACCTTCCTCGCCGGAGCCGTCATCCTGCTGTGGTGGATCGTCTGCGCCATCTTCGGCAGCTCCATCGCTCCCGACAACCCACTTGCCCAGAACCTCCTCGTCTACAACACCGCACCGTCGGCCGCCCACTGGTTCGGCACCGACTCGCTCGGGCGCGACGTGCTCTCCCGCGTCATCGTCGGCGCCCGCGACATCCTCATCATCTCCCCCCTCGCCGCCCTGCTCGGCACGGCCGTCGGCACGACGCTCGGACTCGTGCAGGGCTACTTCCGCGGCGTCGTCGATGCCATCGTCGGCCGGCTCGTCGATGCCGTCCTCGCCCTCCCGCTCATCATCGTCGCCTTCATCTTCGTGGTGGCGCTCGGCCCCTCGACGGCGACGCTCATCGTCGTCATCGGCTTCGCCTTTGCCCTCCTCGTCTCCCGTACCGTGCGCACGGCCGTCCTGCAAGAGCGCGAGCTCGACTACGTCGCCGCCGCCCGGCTGCGGGGAGAGGGCAGCCTGCACGTGATGTTCGTCGAGATCCTCCCGAACATCCTCGGCCCGATCCTCGTCGAGTTCACCGTGCGTGTCGGCTATGCCGTCTTCACGGTGGCGACCTTGTCCTTCCTCGGCTTCGGTGTGCAGCCGCCCACGCCCGACTGGGGCGCCGACATCTCCAACAACTACGGCCTGCTCGCCGCCGGCTACTGGTGGGAGGTCATCTTCTCCGCCCTCGCCATTGCCTCCCTCGTCATCGCCGTCAACCTCATCGCCGACTCGATCGACTCGGTGCTCATCGAATGACCCTCGCCGCCGACTCACCACTCGTGGCCGACCTGGACTCGAGCGTCCCGACCCTCGAGGTCGCCCACCTCGACGTCACCTACCGCGTGCGAGGACGCGACCAGCTGGCGCTCCGCGACGTGTCGTTCCGCATCGGGCGCAAGGAGTCCTTCGGCGTCGTGGGCGAGTCCGGCTGCGGCAAGTCGACGACCGCCCTCGCCGTCACCCGCTACCTGCCCCGCAACGGACGCCTCAGCGGCGGCTCCATCGCCGTCAACGGCAAGGACCTCGGCTCCATGGGCAAGGAGGAGCTCCGGCGCCTGCGCGTCGGCACCGTCTCCATGGTGTACCAGGAGCCGGGGCGGGCCTTGAACCCGACGATCCGCGTCGGCCGCCAGATCGGCGAGGTCTTCACGTTGTCGGGCCACCGGCGCGACGAGCTCGAGCAACGCTCGATCGAGGCCCTTCGCCGCGTGCAAATCTCCGACCCGGGCCGAGTCCTTCGCTCCTACCCCCACCAGCTCTCCGGCGGCATGCTGCAGCGCGTCGTCATCGCCATGGCGCTCGCCTCCAACCCGTCGCTCCTCATCCTCGACGAGCCCACGACGGCGCTCGACGCCACCGTCGAGGCCGAGGTGCTCGATCTCATCGCCACGCTGCGACAGCAGCTGAGCACCTCGATCCTCTTCATCAGCCACAACCTCGCCGTCATCGCCCAGATGTGCGACCGCGTCGGGGTCATGTACGCCGGCGAGATGGTGGAGGAAGGCCCGGCTTCCCAGATCTTCGAGGATCCCCGCCACCCTTACACCGTCGGGCTCCTGCGCTGCGTCCCCCGCCGCGGGCACCGCAAGGACCACGGGCGCCTCGACACGATCCCCGGCTTCCTGCCCGGCCCCGGCAGCGTGCCGGACGGCTGCATCTTCGCCCCCCGCTGCGCCCTCGCCGACACGAGGTGCCGGGAGGAGACCCCGCCGCTCTACGACGTCGGCGAGGGACGGACGTCGCGGCTGCCACTACTTCGAACGTGCCCCCGAGCTGCCGAGGGCGACGCCCGAAGACGTCGCCCTCAGATCGTCCAGCGCCGGGGTCGAGCCGCTCATCCGGCTGCGCAACGTCTCGAAGACCTTCCACCTAAGGGGCCACCGGGTCCAGGCCGTCGTCGGTGTCGACCTCGACCTGCGCGCCGGGGAGACGCTCGGGCTCGTCGGCGAATCGGGGTCCGGGAAGACGACGCTGGCCCGCGTCCTCGTCGGTCTCAGCCGTCCGGACGAGGGCTCCGTCATCGAGCTGAAGGACACGGCGCTGGCGCCGGACTGCGCGAGGCGCGACCGCCAGCAGCTGCGCTCGATGCAGATCATCTTCCAGAACCCGGACTCGGCCCTCAACCGCCGCCACAGCGTCCGCCACATCATCAGCCGGGCGCTCTCGAAGCTGGCCGGGCTGTCAGGCCGGGCGCTCGAGACCCGGCTCGTCGAGATCGTCCGCTCCGTCCGCATGGAGGAGCGTCACCTCCCCATGCGCCCCGCTCAGCTCTCGGGGGGCCTCAAGCAGCGGGTGGCCATCGCCCGCGCCTTCGCCGGCTCGCCGACGGTCCTCGTCTGCGACGAGCCCACCTCGGCCCTCGACGTGTCGGTGCAGGCGGCCATCTTGAACCTGCTGGCCGACTTGCAGAGCCGTGAGCAGGTGACCTACGTGTTCATCTCACACGACCTCGGTGTCGTGCGATACCTCTCCGACCAGATCGCCGTCATGTACCTCGGCCGCATCATGCAGTACGGCAGCGCCGAGACCGTCTTCGAAGGCCCCCACCACCCCTACACGGAGTCCCTCCTCTCGGCCGTCCCGAGCCTCGACGGGCGAGTGAGGGAGCGCATCAAGCTGACCGGCGAGATCCCGAGCCCGGCCAACCCGCCGACCGGCTGCGTCTTCCACACGCGCTGCCCGCGCCGGCTCGCCTCCGGCGTCTGCGAGGAGACGGAGCCGCCGCTCGTCGAGGTCGAGCCTGGCCACTCCATGCGATGCCACATCCCGCTCGACGAGCTGCGCCGCCTGCAGGCAGCCGGCGCGGTGACGGCATAATGTATTAAGTGAATGGGATTGATGGAATTACTCGTTTAATTTGATGTCGAAACCCGGCCCACCCGGCGCACCCACGATCGAACGGACCCGCCACGGCGGGCCGGAGAGGGGGTCTCATGGACAGCCCTGAACGACTGAACATCGACTACGCTCGGCTCGACCCGCTCCGCACAGGCCGAGGGCCGATCCCCGAGCACATCATCGACGAGTTGGTCGCCGGGCGGCTCTCGAGACGAGACTTCATTCGCAGGGCGACCATCGTCGGTCTCGGTCTTCCGGTCACCGGTGCCATCCTGGCGGCCTGCGGCTCGAGCTCGTCGACGCCGACCTCGTCGACGCCAGCGTCCTCGACACCGGCGTCGCCGGGAAAGGCCGGGGCCACCATCCGGGCGGGAATCACGGTGCCCGCCGGTGCCATCAACCCCATCACCATCGACGACACGGGCGGCCTGGAGACGCTCGACCAGGTCGGCGAATGGCTCATCTTCTCCAACCAGAAGCTTCAGTACGAGCCCTGGCTCGCCACGAAGTGGACTCCGAACGCCGACGGCAGCGTGTGGACCTTCACGATCCGCCAGGACGTCAAGTTCAACGACGGCACGCCGATGACCGTCGACGACGTCGTCTACAGCTTCAAGACGCAGTCCAACCCGAAGAGCAGCTCCAACGCCCTCTCCGTCTTCGGCGCCACGCTCGATCCGGCCGGAGTCGAGAAGGTGGACGACCAGACCATCGCCTTCCACCTCGAGGCGCCCGACGGTGGTTTCCCCGACGCCGTGTCGCAGGACAACTACAACATGATCGTCGTCCCGGACAACTACGACTACGACAACTACCAGAACGAGATGCCGGGCACGGGCCGGTTCATGAAGACGAGCTACACGACGAGCGTCGGGGCGACCTTCGTGCGCAACCCCCACTACTGGGGGACACCGGCCCTCCCGAAAGAGCTGCAGATCACCTACTTCTCGAGCGAGACGGCACAGACGGCCGCCCTCGAAGTCGGGCTCGATCGACTGCGACGACGGCTTCACGGTCTCGGGCAGCCCGCAGCTGCTCACGGGTGGCTACAACGTCATCGTCCTGCCGGGGAGCCTGCACCGCGAGCTCTCGATGCGCTGCGACATCGCCCCGTTCACGAACAAGCTCGTCCGCCAGGCGATCGCCTACTCGCTCGACCGTCCTGCCATCGTGAACGCCTTGTTCAAGGGCTATGCCGTCGTCGGCAACGACAGTCCGTTCGCCCCCATCTTCCCGTCCACGGACAAGAGCATCCCCCAGCGCACCCAGAACATCGCCAAGGCGAAGCAGCTCCTCGCCCAGGCCGGCATGCCCAACGGCTTCAAGACTCCCCTCTACACCGAGACGACGCAGGAGATGCCGAAGTTCGCCCAGATCGTTGCCCAGTACGCGGCGCAGATCGGCGTGGACATCTCCCTCACGATCGAATCGCCGACGAAGTACTACGGCGACGCCGTCTTCGGGAAGTCGGACTGGCTCGATGCCGAGATGAGCCTCGTCGACTACGGCAGCCGGGGCGTGCCGAACCTCTTCCTCGAGGCGCCCCTCCAGTCGATCAACGCTAAGACCGGGCAGGGCGCCTGGAACGCCGCCCGCTTCAACAACCCCACCTACGACAGCCTGTCGAAACAGTTCGTGGCCGCCGTCGACCTTTCCACGCAGCGCAGCCTCGCAGGTCAGATCGAGACGCTGCTCCTCGACGAGACGCCCATCATCTATGCCTACTTCTACGACCTCCTCATCGGCACGCAGAAGAACGTCAGCGGAGTCTTGCCGACCCAGCTGGGCCTCTTCTTCTGGAACGCCTCCAAGAGCTGAGGGGCAGGCTGCTGAGCACGCACGAGCCGGGGAGCGTTCGCGCCGGCAGGCGTTCCATCATCCTCGACTGCGACCCCGGGCACGACGACGCCCTCGCCATCCTCCTCGCCGCCGGGTCGGACGAGGTCGATCTCCTCGCCATCACGACGGTGGCGGGCAACCAGACGCTCGACAAGACGACGCTGAACGCCCGGCGCGTCTGCACCGTCGCCGGCATCGACGTCACGATCGCTGCCGGTTGCGAGGGCCCCCTCCTCGGCGACCTTCGCACCGCCGCCGCCATCCACGGCGAGACGGGCCTCGACGGCCCCGACTGGCCCGAGGTGACCGTGGCGGTATCGGACGAGCACGCCGTCGACCTCATCGTACGGACCGTGACGGCGGCTCCCGGCGAGGTGAGCCTCGTCGCCACCGGCCCGCTCACGAACATCGCCATGGCGGTCCGTCGGCATCCCGGCCTCGTGCGAGACGCCGCCGGGATCGTCCTCATGGGCGGTTCCTTCACGCGGGGCAACGTCACGCCGGCGGCCGAGTTCAACATCCACGTCGACCCGGAGGCGGCCGCCGTCGTCTTCGCCCAACCGTGGCGTCGCACGATGGTGGGGCTCGACCTCACGCACCAGGCGCTCGCCACCGAGGACGTCTTCGCCCGCATCGAGGCCTTCGGGACGCCGCTCGGCGATGCCGTCATCGCCATGCTCGCCTTCTACCGCGACCGCTACATCGCCGCCGCCGGGTACGGCTCCCCACCGGTGCACGACCCTTGCGCCGTCGCCGCCCTCGCCTTCCCCGACCTCGTGACACTGCGGCCGGCCCACGTGGAGATCGAGACCGTGGGAACGTTCACGCGGGGCATGACGGTCACCGAGTTCGATGCCCGTGCCGCGCCCAGACTCGACACGGACGTGGCGGTCGGGTTGGACGTGGCGGGTTTCTGGGACCGTATGGTCGCCGCCGTGCAACGCCTCGGATCGACTGCCTGACGCCCCGGCGGCGACCCCGACAGGCACCATCGCTACGATGACGGGCCACGTCCCGCCGACGAGCCGGCGGGAGCACCCGAGCGGAAGGAGCCGGAGTGGGCATTCTCGACGGACGCGTCGCCATCGTGACCGGAGCGGGCAGGGGCATCGGTCAGTCGGTGGCCCGCCGATTCGCCGCCGAGGGGGCGGCCGTCGTGGTCAACGACCTCGGGGTCGCCCTCGACGGCACCGGCCAGGACGCCGGGCCGGCGCAGCAGCTCGTCGACGAGATCCGCGCCGCCGGGGGGCAGGCGATCGCCAACACCGACGACGTCGCCGACCATGCCGCCTCGGCAGGGCTCATCGCCGCCGCCATCGAAGCCTTCGGCAAGCTGGACGTCGTCGTGAACGTGGCCGGCATCCTACGGGACCGCATGATCTTCAACATGGCGGAGGAGGATTGGGACGCCGTCGTGCGAGTGCACCTCCGCGGCACCTTCAACACGTGCAAGCACGCCGCTGTCTACTGGCGGGAGATGCGAGACCCCGAGGCGCACCACCGCCTCATCAACTTCACGTCCGTTTCGGGGCTGCACGGCGCCCCAGGTCAGCCGAACTACGCCGCCGCCAAGCTCGGCATCGTCGGCCTCACCTACTCGTGCGCCAACGGCCTCGGCCGCTACGGCGTCACGGCGAACGCCATCTCCCCCCTCGCCCTCACCCGCATGAGCGAGTCCATCCCCGGGGAACGGCGGCAGGGCCGAGGGGCCGACGAGGAGCGGTCGCCCGACAACGTCGTGCCCGCCGTCGCCTGGATCGCCTCGACCGAGTCCGACTGGCTGAACGGCCAGGTCATCGCGACGGGCGGTTGGCGCATCGGCCTCTACAACCGTCCCCAGGTCGTCAGCCAGATCGTCTCGGACGACCGGCCGTTCGGCGTCGAGGAGGCGGGCCGGCTCATGGAGAAGACGTTCCGCCCCATCGTTAACGAGGGATCCGAGTAGCCGCCGGCAGTCTCAGCCGGTCTGCCCGCCGCCGAGCGAGAGCAGCCGGATGGCGTTCTCCTTCAAGATGAGCGGTTTGACCTCGTCCCGGATGCCGATCGTCTCGAAGTCCGCCATCCACCGGTCGGGCGTGATGAGCGGGAAGTCGGAACCGAAGACGACCTTGTCCCGCAGGATCGTGTTGGCGTGCTGCACGAGCTGGGGGGAGAAGTACTTCGGCGACCAGCCCGAGAGGTCGATGTAGACCGTCGGCTTGTGGATGGCCACCGAGAGGGCCTCGTCCTGCCAGGGGAAGGACGGGTGGGCGAGCACGATCGGCATGGCGGGGAAGTCGACGGCGACGTCGTCGAGGAACATGGGGTTTCCGTACTTGAGGCGGATGCCGCCGCCGCCCGGCTGGCGGGCGCCGCCGCCGGCCTGCCCCGTGTGGAAGAGGGCGGGGAGGCGGTGTTGCTCGATGAGCTCGTAGAACGGGTAGGCCAGCGTGTCGTTCGGGTAGAAGGCCTGCGCCGGCGGGTGGAACTTGAAGCCGCGGACGCCGAAGTCCTCGATGAGCCGCTTCGCTTCGAGCACCCCCTTGCGGCCCTTGTGGGGGTCGATGCTGGCGAAGGGGATGATGACGTCCGAGTGCTCGGCGGCGAGCTCGGCCACCTCCTCGTTGGGGACGCCGGGCTCTTGCCCCGTGCGGGAGGAGGCGTCGACGGTGAAGACGACAGCCGCCATCTTCCGCTCCCGGTAGTAGTCGGCCATCTCGGGGATCGACATCTGAGGCGTCTCCGACCGGAAGTAGTCCCGCATCGCCCGGCTCGACTCCGGTGACGCAGGAGCATCCGGTCCCGCCTTTACGGACTTGCCGACGTGGGTGTGCACGTCGATCGCCACCAGCTTGTCGACATCGATTCCGCTCATGCCGGCTCCTCTCTTGTCGTGGGCGCCACGAGCTCGCCCGTGATCGCCGCGACGCCGAGGGCCGCTTGCAGGCGGCCTGCCTCGGTGCTCTGGTCGCGCGGCGCCTGGCCGTCGATCGGTGGGAAGACCGATCGGACGAAGGACAGTAGCGGCGCCAGTGGCGGGGCGGGTGCCCGATCGCTCACGAAGAGCGCCTGGCTCGACACGAGGGCGAGGATGCTGAGGGCGCCGTCCAGGCACTCCGCCGCCCGCCGCTCCCGCCCGTAGGCGCTGAAGACGGGAGAGGACACGTCGTCCTGCGTGTCGTTCACGGCGGCCGGCAGCAGCGTCGGGGTGGCGGCCGCCCGCGCCTCCTCCACGTAGCCATTGGCCGCCCAGCCGTAGGCGTAGGTCCCCATCCCGCCCGACTCCGGCACGGCGAGGTTGGTCGGGAGCCCGGAGACGGCGGCGGTGTTGAGCGCCGTCGTGTGGCGCTCGGCCACGAAGGCGAGCTCCGCCCAGGCGACGGCGAGGGCGTTGAGGGCCGGCGTGGCCATGGCGTTGTGATAACCGCCCGTCGAGAAGGCGCGGCCGAGCGGGTGGTCGTCGTCGGCGAAGACGTAGACGGGGTTGTCCGTCACGGACCGGAGGGAGACGGCGGCTGCCTTCTCGGCGGCCGCCACGGCGCGGTGGGCCTGGCCGAGGATGCGCGGGAGGGCCCGGTAGCTGACGGGAGCTTGGTGGAAGCGGCGGCCGTCCAGCTCGGCCCCGGCGAGGTGCCGGCGCAGGGCGCGCAGGGCCGCCGTCTCGTTCTCGTCGCCCCAGAGGTCCTCGAGAGCGGCGTCGTAAGCGCCGAGAGGCGCCCGGAATGCCTCAACGGAGAGGGCGAAGAGCGCCTCGGCCTGCTGCAGCCGGTGGCGGGCACGGTGGGCGGCGTCCGCCACGAGGGCGGCCGAGCAGGGCGAGCCGTTCGAGAGCGCCATGCCCTCGCCCTCCTCGAGCCCCTGGCGGGAGAAGTCACGCAGCACGTGGAACATGGGGAGGATCTCGCCCGCACCGACCTGCCCGTCCATCGGCACCGGGGCCATTGGCCCCTCGAGGAGCCCCGCCATGCGTTCGGCCACGAGCGGCCGCACCTTGGCGTGCCCGGACACGAGGTTGGCGAGGCGGGCGAAGACGATGCCCCGCACGACGGCCTCGTCCAGATACCCACCGCCGAAACCCCTCGCCGCCACGGCGCGACGCCCGACGGCCTGCCGGCGCTGCTCCTCCGGCGGGATGGCGACGCGCACGGCCGGACCGCCGCGGCTCGTCGTCCCATAGATGAACTGCGTGCGATCCGACTCGAGGAGGGCGACGAAGCCGTCCCGGCCGCGCTGCATGGCGTCCACAGCAGCGGGACCGATCGCCACCCCCTCCCCGCCGTAGGCGACGCGGGCGAAGTTCTCGGGGGTGAAGTCCTCCGTCGTCTCGACGACGACCGTCATCAGGCGTCAATGCGGGCGGTCGCCGATCCGCTCACGACCTCCTCGTCGTCCTGGTTGCGCGTAGAGACGGCGAGATCGGCGAAGTGCTCGCCGTCCTCCTGGCGAATCGCCTCCACCGTGGCGCTCGCCGTCAAGGTGTCGCCGGGCCAGACAGGTCGGCGGAAACGGACGCCGAAGGACGTGAGGCGCCCGTCCCCCACCCAGTCGGTGAGCATGCGACCCGTCATCCCCATCGTCAGCATGCCGTGGGCGAAGACGCTCGGGTAGCCGGCCACCTGCGTGGCGAAGATCTCGTCGGTGTGGAGCGGGTTGTAGTCCCCCGAAGCGCCGGCGTACTGGACGATCTGGGTCCTCGTGAGGTTGTCGACGACGACGGCCTCGTGCACGTCGCCGACCTTCAGTTCCCGGGCGGAGAGAGGCATCGTCATTCCTCCACGGCGCGTTCGGTGCGAACGCCGACGAAACGTGCGGAGACGACGAGGTCGCCCTCTTCGTCGCGGTAGTCGGTGAAGCCCTCCGTGAAGACGAGTTTGCCCCCTCGGCGACCCTCCTTCTCCCAGGAGCCCCCCGGCCGGCTCGTGGCCGTCAGCACGTCGCCCGGGCGGAGGGGCCGGTGGTAGGTGAAGTGCTGCTCGGCATGCAGACCGCTCCCCTGCCGTTCCCCGCTCCCCTCCCCGGCCGGCTTGCCCGTCGGCTCCCGCCCGGAACCGTGCCAGGGCACGCCGGGCCTCGGGCGCAGCGGGTAGTCCGGGTCGAACTGGGCGCTCGCCTGCACGAAGGTGGGCGGGGCGACGATCCCGCCGCACTCGGTGCCGGCGGCGTAGGCGGCATCCGAGTAGATGGGGTTGGGGTCGCCGACGGACCGGGCGAACATCATGATGTGCCCGGCCTCGACCGGGAACTGCTCTGCTGGCACACGCTCCTCCTGTCCACGATGCCGTGGCCGATGTCCCGTCCTCCCCCGCCCCGATGGCGCACCGAGCGCCCCTCGCTGCGACGAGCCGAAACAGGGTCGATGGTACCGTTCGCCCCGATGACCGTTGTGCTCGATTCGCGAGACGACCTCACGCTCGAGAACCTGCGCCGCGTCACCGTGGGGGGCGAGGGGGTGGAGCTCGGTCCAGGCGCCATCGGGGCCATGGAGAGGGGCCGGGAGCAGTTCCTCCGGCTGCTCGAGTCCGACCGCACCTCCTTCATCTACGGGACGACGAGCCTCTACGGCCGGGGAGCGAAGGTTCCAATCCCGCCCGAGCAGCAGCGCCAGGCGGCGCGCAGCTGGGGGCCGAGCCCGGGGCGCGGCTTCGGGGGCGGCCATCTCGACGAGCGGGTCGTTCGGGGCATCGTCTTCGCCCGCCTCGCCAATTACGTCTCCGGCACGGGCAAGGTGCGACCGACGGTGGCGAGGCGCGTGGCGGCCCTCCTCGACGGCGACCTCCCGCCCGTTCCGCTGGACGGACAAGTGGGGGCGGGCGAGATCCTCCCCCTCTTCCACGTCCTGGCAGACGTCCGACGCGACGACCTGGAGGAGGGCGAGGCGATGGCCCTCATCAACGGCTCTCCCTGCTCGGCCGCCCTCGCCGCCGACGCCGCCCTGCACGCCCGCCACCGGGCGGAGAACGCCGAAGCCGTCTTCGCCCTCTCCGTCGAAGCCTTCCGGGCACCGCTGGCGGCCTACGACGCCACGCTCGACGACCTCTGGGGCGACGAGGACGAGGCCGCCGCCCTCGCCTCGCTGCGGAGGCACCTCGAAGGGGCCGAGACGGCCGGCCGCCTCTTCCACCAGGCGCCTGTGAGCTACCGCATCCTCGGCCGCCTGCTCGGGACCGCCCGCCGCGCCGTCGGCAGCGTCGAGACGGCGGCGCGGGTCTCACTGCGCTCCGTCACCGACAACCCGGTCTTCCTCCCGCCCGACGAGGAGCACCCGCTCGGGCGCGCCGTCTCGACGGGCGGCTACCACAACGGGATGGTGACGCCCGCCCTCAACGGCCTCTCGGCGGCCTGGGCGGATCTCGCCTTCATCGCCGAGCGCCACGCCACGGCGCTCTCCTCGCCGGAGACCTCGGGCCTGCCCCAACATGCCGGCACCCTGTACGGCTGGGTCGTGAGCGGCTTCGCCGAGGAGGCACGGGCTGCAGCCGCCCCCACCTTCAGCCCTGCCGCCGTGAACGACCCGCAGAACGACCTCGCCTCCGTCAGCTTCCGCGCCTACCGGAACGAGCGGCGGGCCGCCGAGTGCCTCGACGACGCCCTCGCCGGACTCTGCATCGTCGCCAGCCAGGCCCTCTTCGCCGCCGGCCGCCTGCCGGCACCGCCGCTTCGACCGCTCCTGCAGGGAGTGCGGGACGCCTTTCCCGTCATGGAGGACCTGGAGGGCCGCCACCTCGAGACAGAGGCGGCCGCCCTCGCCGCCGTGTTGCACGACGCCGCCCTCTCGGGTCGCCTCGACTTCCCCATCGCACGGTGAGCCAGCAGCACGACGCCGCCCGCCCACCCCCGGGCTTCCTCGACCGCGCCGGGGAGATCGCCCGTCACGCCGCCGCCGACCCCGACCGCCCGGCTGTCTCGTCCGAGGCCGGCGACCTCACCTTCGGTCAGCTCGACGCCCGCATCAATCGTTTGGTGCACGCCTTGCGGCGGCGAGGGCTCGAACCGGGCGACGGTGTGGCGCTCATGTCACCGAACCGCCCGGAGTTCGTGGAGGTGTACTTCGCCGCCCTGCGAGCGGGACTGCGCCTCACACCGCTCAACTGCCACCTCACCGCCGCCGAGGCCGCCTACATCCTCCGCGACTGCGAGGCGAAGGCTTTCCTCTGCGACGCCCGGCTGGCCGCCGTGGCGCTCGACGCCTCCGTAGGGGCGCCGGAGGCCCGGGAGCGGCTCTGCTTCAAGGGGGCGCTCGCCGGCTTCGACGACTACGAGACGGCTCTCGGCTCGGAGGAACCAACCCCCCCGGCCGAGTCCGTCGCCGGCTCCGTCATGCTCTACACCTCGGGCACGACGGGCCGGCCGAAGGGAGTCTTCCGGCGGCATGCTGCCGCCTACCGGTGGCGATGGGGCTTCGGCTACCGGCCGGGACAAGACCGAGACCTCGCCGTCGGCCCGCTCTATCACACCGCCCCGGCCGTCTATACGCTCGGCGCTGCCCTCGTGCAGGGCGTCGGCACCGTGCTCGTCGACGGATGGGACTCGGAGAACGTCCTCCGCCTCATCGAGCGCCACCGCATCACGCACGTCCACATGGTCCCGACGATGTTCCACCGGCTGCTCTCGCTGCCGGCCGCCGTGCGGGACGCCTACGACGTCTCGAGCCTGCGTGCGGTCATCCACGGGGCGGCACCCTGCTCGGTCGCCCTCAAGCGTGCGATGCTGGACTGGCTGGGACCCATCGTCTACGAGTACTACGCCGCAACGGAGGGCGCCGGCACGAACGTCGAGCCGGCCGAGTGGCTGGCGCGGCCGGGCACGGTCGGCCGCCCCGACCCTGCCGACCACGTCATCGTGGGCGACGACGCTGGGCGGCCTCTCCCCGCCGGGGAGATCGGGCTCGTCTACATGAGGGCGCCGGTAGAGGGGCGTTTCGAGTACTTCAGGGATCCGGAACGCACGGCTGCCGCCTACCGGGGGGACTACTTCACGCTCGGCGACATGGGGTACCTCGACGGGGACGGCTACCTCTTCATCACGGACCGGGAGGCGGACGTCATCATCTCGGGCGGCGTGAACGTCTACCCCGCCGAGGCGGAGGCGGTCCTCCTCGAGCACCCGGCCGTCGCCGACGCCGCCGTCGTCGGGGTGCCGAACGAGGAGTGGGGCGAGGAGGTGAAGGCCGTCGTGCAGCTGCAGGCTGGGGAGGCAGGCTCTGACGAGCTGGCCGCCGACCTCGTGGCGCATTGCCGCGACCGAATGTCGCATTTCAAGTGCCCGCGCAGCGTGGATTTCATCGATCAGCTCCCCCGCCTCGAGAGCGGGAAGCTCCAGAAGCGGCTGCTGCGCGATCGCTACCGGGCGGCAGCGGCCGGGGCGCCCGATGACCCGGAGGCGGAGAGGCGGGGGGAGGACCGCCCGAGCGACGGATGATGCGGCGTTGCGCGGCGCCGCGGCCGCCTGGGACACTGATCCACGCAGCCGCGACACGCCACCACCAGGGCGGCGTGCCGACCGACAAAGGGGACCCCCTTGCCCACGCTTCGCCTGCCTGCGCTCTTCGCCGACCCGCCGCCGGGGACGACCCCGATCTTCCTGGCGGGAGGGCGTCTCTTCGACGGGACGAACGCCCCCGTCCGGGAGGCGACGGGCATCCTCGTCGAAGACGGCAGGATCTCGAGGGTCGGGGCCGCCTCCGACGCCGCTGTCGAGGGAGCCGTCCGCATCGAGCTCGCCGGCAGGACCGTCATGCCGGGCATCGTGAATTGTCACGTCCATGCCGCCGGGCAGGCGCCCGTGGCGAGGATGGGCGCGGACCTGCAGCTCACCATCGCCAACCATCACTTCCTTGCGACCATGCTGCAGGAATCGCTCCGGATGGGCGTCACGACCGTGCGCGACATGGGGACCTTCGACGACCAGGTCTTCCCGGCCCGGCAGGCCATGCGCTACGGCGCCTTCCGTGGAGCCCGCATCCTCACGTGCGGCAAGATCATCTCGCCGACGGCTCCCGGCGGCCCGCTCTTCGCATCGATGTACCGCGAGGCGGACGGCGCCGACGAGATCCGCAAGGCCGTACGCGAGCAGATCCGGCGGGGTGCCGACTTCATCAAGGTGATGGCGACGGGCGCCCGCTCCGTCGAGCTGGAGGCCGGCCTCGTCATGGACCCCTGCGGAGGTGCCGCCAACATGGCGGCCCAGCTCACGACGGAGGAGATGAGCGTGGCCGTGGAGGAGGCCAATCGCCTCGGCTATGACGTCGTGGCTCACGCCGAGGGACTCCCCGGCTGCGAGGCGGCCATCGAGCTCGGGATGCGCACGATCGAGCACGGCATGTACCTGAACCAACGCCCCGATCTCCTCGAGAAGATGGCGGAGGCGGACATCGCCCTCGTCCCGACGTTCTCGAGCTCGTACTGGAACGCCGGCCGGGACGACGAGGTCGGAGTGGAGGGTGAGGGCGGCCACACCTGGACCGACGAGCTGGACCGGAATGCTCACGTCAACATCGCCCAGAGCGAGCTCACCTTGCAGGCCGCCCGTGCCGCCGGCACCCCGATCGCCCTCGGCGGCGACGCCTGGCGCAACAAGGGGGGCGCCTGGATCGAGATCCTCCGCATGGTCCACCACGGGCTGCCCGTTCGGGAAGCACTCGTCGCCTCCACGTCGGCGGCCGCCCACGCCATCGGACTCGGCGAGATCCTCGGCACGGTGGAGGCGGGCAAGATCGCCGACCTCGTCGTCGTCGACGGCGACCCCCTCGAGCGGCCGGAGGTGCTCGGGGAGCGGGAACGCATCTGGCTCGTCGTGCAGTCGGGCACGCCCATCGCCGGTGCCACCCTCGAAGTCGGCCTCGCCGGCCTGGCGTCAGCGCGCTGACAGGCCAGTGCCCGCAGCATCCGGACCAGTGGCCGCAGCGGGCCGAAGGGGTCGCCGGCGGCGGCGAGCCCGTCGGTAGGCTGCCCGACGCGACCGGTGGCCCGGTCGCACGCCCGGCCGAGCAAAGGAGGAGCCCCCATGTCCCAGATGCTCGAGGATCGGCGGCTCGGTTCCGCAGGGGAGCACACGGTTCGGCTCGAGCCGACCGCCAAGCGGGTGCGGGCCTACCTCGGCGGCATCCCGATCGCCGACTCGACGGCTGTCCAGATGCTCTTCGAGACGAACCACCTGCCGGTGTACTACTTCCCGGTCGAGGACGTCCGCATGGAGCTCCTCGAGCGCACCGACCACCACACGAGCTGCCCCTACAAGGGTGAAGCGAGCTACTACACGGTGAGGGTCGGCGACTCCGTGGCCGAGAACGCCGTCTGGCACTACGAGCACCCCATCGCCGAGGCACCCCCGCAGCTCGCCGGGCTCGTCGCCTTCTACTGGGGCAAGATGGACGCCTGGTTCGAGGAGGACGACGAGGTCTACGTCCACCCCCGCGACCCGTACAAGCGGATCGACGTGCTGCAGAGCTCGCGCCATGTCCAGGTGCACGTGAACGGCGAGCTCGTGGCCGACACGCACCGGCCCCGCCTGCTCTTCGAGACGAACCTGCCCACCCGCTACTACATCCCGAAGGTGGACGTCCGCCTCGACCTCCTGGAGGACTCGGACCGGACGACCCGCTGCCCCTACAAGGGGGTCGCCTCCTACTACTCGGTCCGCGCCCGTGATGGTGTGGCGAAGGACATCGCCTGGTACTACCCCTTGCCGATCCCGGAATGCCCGAAGATCGAGAACATGATCTGCTTCTTCAACGAGAAGGTGGACATCCACGTGGACGGCGAGCTGCAGGAACGGCCGACGACGTCCTGGTCCTGAGCTCCTCGGCCCGCAGGCACCGAGCGGCGAGCGCCTGATGTCGACCACCGCCCCGTCCACCGGGGAGGGCGGCCCCCTCCTTTCGCTCGTGGGGCGCCTCGCCACCCCCGCCGGCACGACCGCGAGGGGGGAGATCCTCGTGGCGGGCGAGCGGATCAGCACGGTCGAGGTCGGCGAGCCGCCTCCCCGACCCGGGGTGCGGCGCATCGACGTCGGCGCGGCAGTCCTCCTCCCGGGGGCCATCGACTGTCACGCCCACTCCGGCAGCCACCCGGGCGAGGGCCTGCTCGCCATCACCCGCTCGGCCGCCGCCGGCGGGGTCACGACCGTCGTGGACATGCCCTACGACGCCCTCGGGCCGGTGAACAGCCCGGAGGCCTTTGCGGACAAGGAACGTCGCCTCGGTGAGGAGGCCGCCGTCGACGTCGCCCTGCTGGCAACCATCCGGCCGGGCAGCGGTGCCGCCGACGTGGCCGCCCTCGTCGAGGCCGGGGCCGTCGGTTTCAAGCTGTCCCTCTTCTGCACCGACCCCGTCCGCTTCCCCCGCATCCCCGACCCGCAATTCATGGAGATCCTCGGAGCCATCGGTGATGCCGACAGCATCGCCTGCGTCCATGCCGAGAACGAGGAGATCATCAAGCCGCTCATCGAGGCGGCTCGCCAGAGCGGTCGAACGAGCCCCCTCGACCACTGCCGCTCGAGGCCGCCCGTGAGCGAGACGCAGGCCGTGCTGACGGCTCTCGAGTACGCCCGGGCGGCGGGAGGACGACTCCACCTCTGCCATCTCAGCCTCCCCCGCTCCGTCGACCTCGCCACCGGCTATGCCGCCGACGGCGTGGCCGTGAGTACGGAGACCTGCCCGCACTACCTCGTCTTCTCGGAAGAGGACATGGCGCGCCTGCGCGGCCGCCTCAAGATCAACCCGCCCGTGCGGCCCGTCGCCGACGTGGAAGGGCTGTGGGAACGTCTCTTCTCCGGCGCCGTCGACGTCGTCGCCTCCGACCATGCCCCCTGGCCGGTCGAGCAGAAGTCGAAGGAGGTCATCTTCGACAACCATTCGGGCGCTCCCGGCATTGAGACGCTCCTTCCCCTCGTGGCCGGTGAGGTCCTCGCCCGGGAGGAGGGCAGCGTCGCCGACGTCGTGCGCCTGACGGCCGGCGGCCCCGCCCGCCTCTTCGGCCTCGACGACCGGAAGGGAGCGCTCCTCCCCGGCCTGGACGCCGACGTCGTCGCCTTCGACCCCTCGGCGCGACACGAGCTCGACGAGACCTCGCTGCACTCCAACGCAGGCTGGAGCCCGTACGCCGGCAGGACGATGCTCGGCCGCGTCGTGCTCACTGTCTCTCGGGGCACCGTCGTCTGGGACGGTACCGAGCTCCAGGCCGATCCCGGCCGGGGTCAGCTCCTGCGGCCGCGGCGACCGCGGGCGGGCGCCGCCGGCGCTCGTCGTCCCGCCGTGGCGGCGGCGCCATGAGCACGCCGCTCGCACCGGACCTCGGTCGTCTCGAGGTGGATCTGCGGGACCTCGCGAGCTTCCGCGAGCCGGCAGCGCCGGGCTGGACGCGGCGCGTCTTCTCCCCGCTCGACCGGGAGGCCCGGCGGCTCGTCGCCGACCGTATGGGGGCCGCCGGGCTCGACGTCACGCACGACGCCGGCGCCAACCTCATCGGAGTCCTGCCCGGGACGAGCGGGGCGCCTGGCGCCGTCGTGACCGGGTCGCACACCGACACGGTGCACGGCGGAGGGCGTTTCGACGGCATCGCCGGGGTCCTCGGGGCCATCGAGGCGGTGCGCTGCCTGAAGGAGGCCGGTGTCCGCCTGCGGCACGACCTCGTCGTCGTCGATTTCCTCGGGGAGGAGCCGAACGACTTCGGACTGAGCTGCGTCGGCAGTCACATCGTCGCCGGCCAAATGCGCCCCGAGCACCTGGCGCTGCGGGATGGGACCGACCGCACGCTCGAAACGGCGCTGCGGGAGGCAGGGGCCGACCCGGAGGACCTCGCCTCCGCCCGCTGGGACCCCTCCCGCCTGCACTGCTACCTCGAGCTCCACATCGAGCAGGGCCCCGTCCTCGAGGAGCAGGACATCCCCATCGGGGTCGTGACGGCCATCGCCGGCATCCACCGCCTGCGGGCACGCCTCGAGGGCAGGCTCGACCACGCCGGGACGACTCCCATGGACACCCGCCGCGATGCGCTCTGCGGCGCCGCCGAGGCCGTCCTCGCCCTCGAGCGCCTGGCCGTCGAGGGTGGCGTCTCCACGACGGGGCGCCTCGACATCGATCCCGGCGCCCTCAACGTCGTGCCGGCCGTGGTCGACCTCTGGGCGGAGGCCCGCTCGAGCGACCGTGCCTGGCTCGACGAGTTCGTCCGGCGCTTCGAGACCGAGCTCGCCGAGATGGCGGGGCGGCGGCGCCTTCGCCACTCGACGGAGTGGCTCTCGAAGGGCATGCCCGTCGCCGTCACCGACTGGGTCGCCGACACGGTCGCCGAGGCCTCCGCCGAAGTCGGCCTCCAGACGATGCGCCTCCCGAGCGGGGCCGGCCACGACGCCGCCCCCATGGCGTCCCTCGGCCCGATGGGCATGATCTTCGTTCCCTCCCGGGACGGCCGCAGCCACTGCCCGGAGGAGTGGACGGATCTCGAGCAGATCGGCGACGGTGTGAGCGTCCTCCTCGAGGCCCTGCAGCGGGTCGACGCCGCCGCCGCCGCCCCCGGCTGAGAAGGGTCCCTCGCCGCCTCAGGAGGCAGGCGGGTCGACGGCGATGCCGGCGGCTCGCTCGTCGAAGCAGACGAGCCCGGCGATCTTCGGGCATTGGGGAAGCGGGTTCGTATAGCTCCAGGCCACATCGGGACGCCGACGATCACCGACCGCCGCCGAGAACCAGATGGCCTCGCCGAGATAGGGGGAGACCGAGCGGCGCCCGCTCGGCTCGAGGACACCGGGCAGGACGCTGAGCGGCGGCAGGTAGCAACGGGCCGGCTCTCCCGTCTCGAACACCGCCACGCATCGCTCGGCGACGGCAAGGCGCACGCCGTCGAGCGTCACGACGACGCGGCGGCCGCTGTTGAGGGCATCGACGCGGTGGTAGGGCACCCGCGGCCCGCCCCTCACCTCCTCGTCCTCCTCGAACCATGAAGCGGACTCCCACCGCAGCAGCAGCCGCCCACCCAGCACCTCCAACCCGGGCGGCGGATCGTCGCAAGCGGACACGTCGGCGGGGTCGAGGAGCTCGCACCGGACGTCCGACGGGGGGAAGGCGTACACGGCGACGCCCTCACCGTCGACGTAGAGGACGGCATCCTCGCTGTCGGCCACGACGGCGCCCGCAGCGACGGCGCGCACCCGGCGGGGGGAGCGCTCGCAGACCGGTGCCGATCCGAGATCGACGGCCTCGGCCTCCGGCGGGACGCTTCCCCCGCTGCGGCCGAAGGTGAAGAAGAGAGAGGGGCTCGGGCCGCTCCCCGTGGCGCCACCCGAGGCGGCAGCGGGGACGGAGCTCGGGCGGCGGCCGCCCGCCCGCTCGACCGCCATGTCGACGAGCTCGTCCGGGGGTCCCTCCGGTCGCCCGTTCGGCCGGGCATGGTCGTGCTGCAGCTCACCGAGGGCGGCGCCCACCATGGCCGCCGGCGGCGGAACAGCGAAGAAACGCCGCGAGGGATACAGCAGCTCGCCTCCCGAACCGGAGCTACGGACACCGAGATGTAACAGCTCGGTGCCATCGACCTCGATGGCGGTGTCCACCCGTTCGTTCCAGAAGCACAGGTGCCCCGCCACCTTGGCGACGTCCCGCAGCGGCTCGGGGTAGTACCAGGCGGCGTCGTCGATGCGCCTGGCGCCGTCGACGAAGCTGCGGTAGCGGGCCGTCCCCTTGTAGGGGCACATCGAGTAGCTGTCGCTCGGCTCGAAACGCTCGAGGCGGACGTCGGCAGTCGGCACGTAGTAGCGGGTGACGAGGCCGGTCTCGAGAAGGAGGACGGGCCTGCGGGTGTCCGCCACGACCTCGCCCGCCAGCCGCACCACGACGTGGCGGGAGCTCGGGAGGGCGTCGACGCGCAGGAACGGGTCGCGGGCGTGCACGAAGACCTCGTCGTCCTCCTCGAACCAGGCGTCCATGGCGTGCCAGTGGAAGGAGAAGTAGCCCGTCGTGGGCGGTGAGCCGGGCCGCGGCACCGGGTAGGTCCAGGCCGCGGCGGGCGCCACCTTGCCGCCACCGTGCACGTCGAAATAGCTCGCCGTTCCCTTGTAGGGCGAGAAGGTCGTGTGGGCGCTCGCCGTCAGGAGATCCGTGCGGACATGGCCGGCCGGGAAGTAGTAGACGGGAAGAAACCCGTGCTGCCGCAGCAGCATCACCGCGCCACTGTCGGCCACGGTCTCGCCCCCGAACCGGACCCGCACCCGCCTCGGGCTCCGCACCCACTCGAGTCGGCGATCCCCCACCCCCCGCTCCGTCACCCGGGCAGGGTACCGGCGACCGCCGGGGGGTCGCTGCGGCGGGGCGGCAGCCTCCTTAGGCTGGCGCCGCCGTGCCACGAGCTCACATCCCTCGCGCCGGCTTCCCCCGCCATCAGCCCAAGGAGCCAGCCACATGACCGTCGTCCTCGAGTCCCGAGACGATTTCACCCTCGAGAACTACCGGCGTGTCGCCATGGATGGTGAGGGCGTACGGATCGGCGAGCGGGCGGTCGAAGCCATGGGTTCGGCCCGCAGCTCCTTCCTGGCCCTGCTCGACAGCGACCGGAGCGCCTTCATCTACGGCGTCACGTCGGGGAGCGGCGAGCGGGCCAACCGGCCGATCGCGGCGGACGAGCAGCGTCGCGGCGCCGCCGAATGGGCGCGCCGCGGGCGGCGTGGCACCGCCTTCGGCGGCGGCAACCTGCCGGCCAGTGTCGTGCGCGGGATCGTCTTCGCCCGCCTCGCCAACTACATCGAGGGCAACGCCAAGTCCCGCCCCATCGTGGCGGAGCGCATCGCCGCCATGCTCGACCGGCCGCTCCCGGAGGTCCCGATGGCCGGAGAGGTGGGGGCAGGCGAGATCGTGCCCCTCGCCCATGTCATGAGCAGCTTCCGGGAGGACGACCTCGACCTCGAGGAAGGCGAGCCGATGGCCCTCGTGAACGGCTCCCCCTGCTCGGCGGCGTTGGCGGCTGACGCCGCCATCCGTGCGGGGCGACGCCTCCACGTGGCCGAAGCCGTCTTCGCCCTCTCCATCGAGGCCTTCGCAGCACCACTCGAGGCCTACGACCTCTCGCTCAAGGATCTCTGGCGGGACCGCTTCGAGTCGCGTTCCCTCGACGCCCTCGCCCTCTGGCTGGAAGGGGTACCACGGGAGGGGCGCAGGCCGTACCAGGCACCCGTCAGCTACCGGATCCTGCCCCGCGTGCTCGGTCAGGCGCACCGGGCCGTCGCCACCCTCGAGGAGGTGTCGTCCACGGCCCTCGCCTCCGTCACGGACAACCCGGTGTACGTCACGCCCGACGAGGAGCACCCCTTCGGTCGTGCCTTCTCGACGGGCGGCTATCACAACGCCAGCGCCTACCCGGCCATCGACGGCGTGGCGGGCGCCTGGGCCGACCTCTGCGCTCTGGCCGAGCGGCACGTGTCGAAGATGCACGACGGTCCCGTCTCGCTGCTGCCCCACCATCTCACGACGAGCGAGGACGGCTGGGGCGGGACGGCCGGCCTCTCCATGGTGCAGATCGGCTACGGCGAGGAAGCCCGCCACGAGGCGGCCCGCACCTTCCTGCCGGCGAGCGAGAGCGGCGGCTACACAGGGCAGAACGACGTCGCCTCCCCTACCTTCTTCGCTTATGCCAAGGAGGGGCGGGTCGCCTGGTGCCTCGACGCCTGCCTCGCCTCCGTCGCCGTCACGGCGAGTCAGGCGCTGTTCGTGACCGGGCGGAGCGCCCCGCCCGCACTCGCTCATCTCGTCGCCGTCGTGCGAGAGCGGGTCCCCCCGCTCGAAGGCCCTGTCGCCCGCCCGCTCGCCGTCGAGCTCGCCCGACTCACCGACACCGTCGGCGACGCCGCCCTCAAGGGCACGAAGGCCCTCCTCGGTCGCTGACCCACGACGGTTGCCGGCCTCCGGGCCGGCCAGGCGGGGCCCGGCCGCCTCGGTAGGGTTGGCGCGATGGCTCCTGCGGAGGGCGTCGCGCCGCACGGTGAGCCCGCCGGCGGAGCGTCCTCGAGCGGCGGTGCCGACGGCGCTCCGGCGCGGCCCGCCCTCACCCACCGGCAGATCCAGATCGTCTACTTCGGCCTCATGCTCGGCCTCATGGTCGCCTCCCTCGACCAGACGATCGTGGCGACGGCGCTGCCGACGATCGCCGGCGATCTCGGCGGCCTCAGTCACATCTCCTGGGTGATCTCCGCCTACCTGCTGGCCTCCACCACCACGACCCTCCTCTACGGCAAGCTCGGCGACCTCTACGGGCGCAAGATCATCTTCCAGGTCGCCATCGTCGTCTTCCTCCTCGGCTCGATCATGTCGGGCCTCTCCCGCTCGATGACGCAGCTCATCGTCTTCCGTGCCGTGCAGGGACTCGGTGCGGGCGGCATCTTCCCGCAGGTCATGGCGATCATCGGCGACATCATCGCCCCCCGCATGCGTGCGAAGTATCAGGGCTACATGAACGCCGTCTTCACGGTCTCGGCCGTTTCCGGCCCCGCTATCGGCGGGCTGTTCACGGAGCACCTCTCGTGGCGGTGGTGCTTCTACGTCAACATCCCCATCGGGGCGGCCGCCCTCGTGGTCACGAGCGTCGTCCTCAATCTCCCCTTTACGCGGGTACGCCATCGCGTCGACTACGCCGGCTTCGCCCTCCTCGCCGCCGCTGTGACGGCCTTCCTGCTCGTGACGGTCTGGGCGGGCAGCACCTACGCCTGGGGCTCACCGGAAGTGCTGGGGACATCAGGGGCGGTCGTGGTGCTGGTCCTCGCCTTCGTGCTACGGGAGCGCCGGGCGGCCGAGCCCCTCCTCGCCCTCGGCCTCTGGCGCAACTCGACGTTCGCCATCGTCAACGCCACCGGGTTCCTCGCCATGATGGCCCTCACGGGAACGGTCTCCTACCTCCCGCTCTTCCTCCAGCTCGTGACGGGAGTCGCCCCCACGCTGTCCGGCCTCCTCCTCGTGCCACAATCGATCGGCCTCATGATCTGCAGCATCTTCGTGGGCCACCGCGTGGCGAAGACGGGACGCTACAAGCGCTATCCCGTCGCCGGCGCCATCCTCATGCCGCTCGGCGTGTTCCTCCTCTCGACCATGGACGAGCACACGAGCCGCTGGTTCGTCGGTCTCTACATGGTCGTGCTCGGCCTCGGGCTCGGCCTCGTCCTCACGGTCATCGTGGTGGCGCTGCAGAACGACGTCTCCCGGCGGGACATGGGGACGGCGACGGCCTCCTACATGTTCTTCCGCAACATCGGCAGCGCCTTCGGGGCCGCTGTCTACGGCACGATCATGACGGCGGGCCTGCGGTTCTGGCTGCCCCGCCTGCTGCCGGCGGGCAGCCGCGCCCACCTCGCCGTCGCCAACCTCTCCTACACCCCGGCTGCCGTCCTCCGGCTCCCCGAGCCCTTGCGCGCCGCCGTGATCGTCTCGTTCGGGCGCTCCCTGCACGACGTCTTCCTCTTCGCCACCCCCGCCGCCGCCCTCGCCCTTCCCCTCCTCGTCCTCCTGCGGGAACGCCCGCTCAGGACGGCGGCCCACATCGACGACCCGGCGGCCCTGGAGGACGTGCCGGGACGGGAGGAGCGCCCCCGGGGCGGGGCGGCACCAGCGGCGGCGACCGAGGTCTGATCGGTCGGAACCCCCCGAGCCGTGCGGCGGGACGCCGCCCCGCCGGCGGTGCCTCAGGCCGCCGCCTGCGCGAGTCGGAGCAGCTCGCCCGTCGACAGCAGCGACCTGAGGGCGTCGTTGACGGCGGCAGCCGAGCCGGCAACACCCGCTATGGCGGCGAGGACGTGCTCGACGGCCCTCCCGGTGCCGGCGCCGAGCCCACCAGGCTCCACGGCTCGCCCGATGACGGACACGGCGGCGTCCAGCTCGACGCCGAGGATGCGCTCGAGGAGCCCGAGGCAGCGCTCCGTCAGGTCGACCGAGAGGGGTGCGGCGGTGGCGTGGTCCTCCTGCTCGAGGTCGAGGGACTCGATGTCGAGGGTGGCGGGTCCGGCCAGCTGGCGGAGCTCGGCCCAGAGGGCGGCGGCGGCGTAGATGGCGATGCCCCGTCCGGCCTGGTCACCCGTCCCCAGTACGTACGACTCGAAGTCCGCCGTGTCGCCGTAGAGCACTCTGCCCAGGTGGTTCATGCGGCGGATGGAGAGCAGCCCGACGTGGGCGAGGCCCGGGCGGAGCCCGTCGAAGGCAAGCGCCATCGCCATCGGGTGGAAGTTCCCGTTGGAGATGAGCCGGCGCTCTGCCTGCCAGACGAGGGGGTTGTCGTCCATGGCGTTCAGCTCCAACTCGACGGCGCCCTCCGTGGCGGCCACGAGATCGCGCACGGCGCCGTGCACCTGGGGGATGACCCGGAAGGAGAGGGCGTCCTGCAGCGAGCCGGCCCGGCCGGGGTCGAAGAGGCGGCTCCCCTGCAGGAGGCGGCGGAGGTGGGCGATGACCTCGATCTGCCCCGGGACCGGTTTGGCGAGCCCGACGGCGGGGTCGATGACCGAGAGGTTGCCGTTGACGGCCTCGAGGGAGACGGCGGCGACGAGGTCGGCCGCCTCCACGACGCGGTGGGCGCGGGCCGCCACGAGCCCGCCGCACCCGATCGCCATCGAGTTGGCCGAGACGAGGGCGAGGCCCTCGCCCGGCTCGAGGGAGAGGGGCTCGAGGCCGGCGGCCGCCAAGGCCTCCGCCCCGCTCAGACGCCGCCCCCCCAGCTCCGCCTCGCCGTGGCCGATCGCCACGGAGGCGATGGCGGCGAGGTGCATGAGGTCGGAGGCGCCGATGGACCCGACGGCCGGCACGATCGGGTGGACCCCGGCGTTCAAGAGGTCGACGAGCATGCCGGCCGTGCGCTCCGTGATGGTGGAGCCGCCCATGGCGGCGCTGTTGAGCCGCGCCGCCATGGCGGCGCGCACGGACTCGGACGGCAGCGGTGGGCCGATGCCGCCGGCGTGGCCGAGGACGATGGCCGTCTGGTAGCGGGCCAGGCTCTCGGGCGGCAGCCGCTCGTCGCGAGCGTGCCCGAGCCCTCCGTTGAGCCCGTAGGCAGGCACGCCGGCGGCGAGGGCCTCCTCCACGACGGTCCTCGCCGCCCGCAGCCGCCGGCGGGCAGCCTCCGACAGCTGCACGGGGGCACCCGCCGCCACGGCGAGGAGCCCGCCCAGCGAGAACGCCCTGCCGGGACCGACGACGACGGTGCCGGGGGCGCCCGAGTCGTCCTCCGCCTCCGGAGGGCCGGAGGTGGGCGCGGTGACGGGGAGCCCGGCTCCCTTCCAGGCATGGAAGCCGCCGTCCAAATCCGTTGCCCGGTGGAGGCCGAGATCCTGCAGGCACGCCGCCGCCAGGCTCGAGGTGTAGCCCTCGGAGCAGATCACGACGACCTCGACGTCGTGATCGCTGGCGACCTCGACCCGAGCGTCGCTGCTCGGGTCGAAACGCCACTCGAGCACGTTGCGCTCGATGACGAGCGCCCCTGGGATCTCACCTTCCTCACCACGCTGGGCGGCCGGGCGGATGTCGACGAGAACGGCGCCGCGCTGCAATGCCGCCGCCGCCTCTTCCGGTCCGTACCGGCGCAGCCGGCTCCTCGCCTCGGCGAGCACGTCGTCGATCGTCCGCTGCTCTTCGGCCATCGGTGCCTCGTCCCTTCTCGCTCACGTCCTCGTCGCTCCCTCGGCGGTCCGGCCGCTACGGGTGCCCGTCACGGCCCGCCCCGCCAGCCGAGGCGGGCGAGGCCGGCGCGGGCCTGCCGCAGGGCGGCGGCCGGGGGCACCGCCCTCGCCCAGTCCTGGCGGTCGCCGGCATGACGGGTGGCGTCGATCCCGAGCTTGGCGACCGTGCCGTCGATGGCAAGCGGGTCCGAGCGGGAGGATCTCGCCGCCGGCACGACGACGAGGTCACGGTCGGCCTTCATGCGGGTGGCGACCGCCCACTCGACGCTCTGGGCGTCGTGCACGTCGATGTCGTCGTCCACGACCGTCACGAACTTCACGAGGCGGACGGCCGAGAGCGTCTCACGGATGACCGATCCGGCGTCATCGGGCTCGGGGGCGGTGAGCGAAACGGTGGCGTGGAGGCGGCCGCAGCCGCCCGGCGTGACGGCGACCTCCCGGACGCTCGTCACGACGGTACGCAGGTGCCGCTCGATGACGGCTGCGATGGCGACGGCGCCGATGAGGACGTGCTCGGCGGCATAGCCGGGAAGGATCGTCTGGAAGAGGGCGGAGCGCCGCATCGTGATCCGGCGCACCGTCATGACGGGACCGCTGCCGTAGCGCTCGTACAGCCCCGAGTACTCCGAGACGGGACCCTCCTCCACGACCTGGGCGGCGTCGAGGGTGCCCTCGATGACGACCTCGCAGGACGCCGGCACCTCGAGGTCGACTGACTGGCACCGCACGAGCTCGAGCGGCTCGCCCAGCAAGGCGCCTGCCACCTCGAGCTCGTCGTCCCCGAGACGGAGGTAGTAGGCGCCGGCGAGCAGCACAGCCGGGTGGTTCCCGATCGTCACGGCCACCTCGAGAGGGCGGCCGCCCTCGGCGGCCTCCCGGGCGAGGATCGAGAGATGGTGCTCGGGTGCGATACCGACGAAGGCCGTCCTGCCATCGAGGACCTTGAGCCGGGCGAAGGAAGCGTTGCGCCGGCCCGTGGCGCCCTTGGCGATGATGACGCCGGCCGTGATGTACGGGCCCGTCTCGCCCTCGAAGAACGTCGGTACCGGCAGGCGACCGAGGTCCGGTGGGTCGAGCGCCTCCTCCTGACAGCGTCCCGCCTGCACGACGACGGGCGTGATCGCCTCGTCGGGCGCCGACGCCAGCCGGCCGTGGAGATCACCCTCCTCGGCGCCGAGCAGCCGGGCGATCCGCCGCCGGCTCGTGAGCAGGTTGCCGAAGGCGGGGAGCTCGGAGCCCCCCACCTGCTCGAAGAGCACGGCCGGCCCGCTCGCCGTCTCGAAGAGGTACGAGCCCAGCTCGTATTCGAGCTCCACCGGCCGGGTGATCCGGAGCAGTTCGCCCGAGGCCTCGAGATCGGCCAGCGCCACCCGCACCGACTGGCGTTCCGCCCCGGCGGTGCCGGCGTCAAGCGTCGTCATCGACCTCAGCGACTTCGTCGACCTCGTCGACCTTGCCACCTGCGAGGTGGTCGCCTTCCCACGTGGCGGCGACCGCCGTCTCCACACCGAGCAGACCGACGAGCCGGCCGGCGAGGTGCTCGACGAGCTCGGAGATGCTCGTGGGCTTGGCGTAGAACAGCGGCATGGGCGGTGCCACGATCGCCCCCGCCTCGGTCGCAGCCGTCATGGCACGCAGGTGGCCGAGATGCAACGGCGACTCGCGCACGGCGAGGACGAGGCGTCGTCGCTCCTTCAAGGTGACGTCCGCCGCCCGCGACAAGAGCGAGTCCGTGATGCCGTAGGCGATGCTCGACAACGTCCGGACGCTGCAGGGCACGACGATCATGCCGTCGGTCGGGAAGGCGCCGGAGGCGAGGGGGGCCCCGATGTCCCGGCAGTGGTGCACGACGTCGGCGAGGGACTCGAGGCGCCGCTCCGGCAGCTCGAAGTGGGCGGTGCGCTTGCCGGCCGGGCTCACCACGAGGTGACGCTCGACGCCCGCCTCGCCGAGGAGGCCGAGCACGGCGGCGGCAAGGGCCGAACCGCTCGCCCCCGTGACGCCGACCACGATCCGTCGCGGCCGTGTCTCGCCCACTCGTCCCTCCTCTCGCACGTCGCTCCCCCTCTCGTCGGCGCCCCGCCGGAACGGGGCCAACTTAGGCGGTGGCGCCCGGCCGGGTCATGCGACACCCACACCGCTCACAGCGACCGCGCTGCGAAAGCGTTCGAATTGGCGGGGTTTCGGGCGCTTTGGCAGCGCGGTTCGACGTGACAGCGAGGTCTGCGCCGGGGGCCGGACCGGCGGAGCGCCCGTCGGGTCGATAAGGTCGGGCGACCATTGGCTCCGAGGAGGAGGTCCGGGCGAACGTGCGAATCGTGGACGTCGAGACGATCGTCGTCGGCACGCCACCGCCCCACTGGGGCGGTGCCTACTGGGTGTTCGTGCGCCTCACGACCGACGGCGGCGTCACCGGCCTCGGCGAGATCTATGCCGTGCCCTTCGACCCACACGTCGTCGTGGACATGGTGACCGACGTGGCCGGGCGCTCCGTCGTCGGGACGAACCCCTTCGACCTCGAGCAGCTGTGGCGCCGCGTGTACTCCCGCGGCTACACGCAGCGGCCCGACACCTCCGTCGTCGCCATCCTGAGCGGGCTCGAGATGGCGTGCTGGGACATCCTCGGCAAGGTGCTCTCGCAGCCCGTCTACAACCTCCTCGGCGGCAGGGTGCGGGAAGCGCTGCGGGCCTACAGCTACATCTACCCCGCCCCCGGCGCCGACGAGTCGGTGTACGCCGACGAGGCGATCGGGGCGTCGCGGGCTGTCGAATACGTCGCCCGGGGTTTCACGGCGCTCAAGTTCGACCCCGTCATCACCTACTCCGATCTCGACCCGCGCCAGCTCTCGGCCGGCACCGTCAGCCACGTGCGCAGCTACGTCGCCGCCATCCGCCAGGCGGTCGGCGCCGGTGTCGACCTCCTGATCGGGACGCATGGCCAGATGACCCCGTCGAGCGCCATCCGACTCGCTCGGGCCATCGAGGAATTCGACCCCCTCTGGCTGGAGGAGCCGACGCCGGCCGAGATGCCCGAGCAGATGGCACAGGTCGCCCGCGCCACCTCCATCCCCGTCGCCACCGGGGAGCGCCTGGCGACGAAGTACGAGTTCGCCCGCGTGCTCGAGTGCCGGGCTGCTTCCATCCTGCAGATGGCCGTCGGGCGCGTCGGCGGCCTGCTCGAGGCGAAGAAGATCGCCCATGCCGCCGAGCCGTACTACGTCGACATCGCCCCCCACCTCTACGCAGGCCCGGTCGAGGCGGCCGCCAACATCCACCTCGGGCTCAGCACGCCCAACTTCCTCATCCAGGAGAGCATCGAGGAGATGGGCGGTTTCGCGGCGGAGGTGGTGCGGACCCCGCTGCGTTTCGAGGGGGGATTCCTCTACCCGCCCGAGGGTCCGGGCCTCGGTGTGGAGCTCGACGACGACGTCGTGGCCGCCAATCCGTACACGGGCGACCGGCTCCACCTCGAGATGGGAGAGGGCGAAGAGCTCCCCGTCCCCGGCGCCGCCGGGTGAGGCGACCCGCCCCGATCCGCCGGGCGAGCCCGGTCTGACAGAAAGGACACAACATGGACGAGCCCGTCAACGGCGCCGCCCCGGCCGGCGGCGGCCTCCTCGCGCGACTGGCGGCTGGGCCGATCGTGTGCGCGGAGGGGTATCTCTTCGAGTGCGAGCGGCGCGGCTACCTGCAGGCGGGCGCCTTCGTGCCCGAGGTCGTGCTCGAGCACCCCGAGGTCGTGACACAGCTGCACCGTGACTTCGTGCACGCCGGTTCCGACGTCGTCGAGGCCTTCACGTACTACGGCCACCGCGAGAAGCTGCGCGTGATCGGGCGTGAGGACATCCTCGAGCCCTTGAACCGGCAGGCGCTCGAGATCGCCAAGGCGGTGGCCCGGGAGTCGGGCACGCTCTTCGCCGGGAACATCTCCAACACAACCGTGTACACGCCTGAGCCGGAGGCTGAGGCGCTCGTGCGGGAGATGTTCCGCGAGCAGGTCAGCTGGGCGGCGGAGGCGGGGGCCGACTACGTCATCGCCGAGACCTTCAGCGCCGACCGCGAAGCCGTCATCGCCTGCGAGGTCATCAAGGAGTCCGGTCTGCCGGCCGTCGTGACCTTCGTGCCGCTCTTCACGACCGACTTCCGCCACGAGATCAACACCGGCTGGAGTCCCGCCGAGACGTGCCGGCGTCTCGAGGACGCCGGCGCCGACGTCGTCGGGCTCAACTGCTGCATCGGGCCGAGGACGATGCTCCCCTACCTCGAGCCCATCGTGCGCAGCGTGAGCGTCCCGGTCGCCGCCCTGCCGGTGCCCTACCGGACGCACTACGCCGAGCCCGCCATGCAGGCGCTCTCCGACCCGCAGAGCGGCCGCAGGCCCTTCCCCGTCGGCCTCGACCCCTTCACGTGCACCCGGGCCGAGATCGCCGACTTCACGCGCCTTGCCTCTGCTGCCGGCGTCCGCTACCTGGGCCTCTGCTGCGGGACGGGACCGCACCACGTGCGAGCCATGGCGGAGGCGCTCGGGCGCACGCCGCCGGCTTCGCGGTACTCGGCCGACATGAGCAAGCACTACGCCTACGGGAGCCAGGCGCGTCCCTTCACACCGGTGAGCTGAGCCGTGGCTCCGCGAGCCCTCCCCGTCAGGGGCCGACGAGCTCGGTGACGAGGCGGTCGACGACCCCAACCGCTGTGGGGAGACTCGCCATCTCGTCGCCGAGGCGGCGGGCGGCGGCCGCGTAGGACGGGTCGGAGAGCAGGCGCCCGATGGCGGCGGCCAGCCGGTCGACGTCAGCCGGCCCGATGGTCGCCATGGAGCCGTCGGCGGAGGCGGGCGGCTGGACGATCTCGCCGGCGCCGGCGGCGGCGACCATGCGGGCGTTGCTCGGCTGATCGGCGAAGAGCGGCACGAACACGAGGGGACGGCCGGAGGAGAGGGCGCCGAAGGTGGTCCCGCTCCCCCCGTGGCAGACGACCACGGACGCCTCGGCGAGGACGTCGTCCTGCGGCACCCAGGCCTCCACGTGAACGTTGCCCGGCACCTCCCCGAGGACCGAGACGTCCGTGGCGCGCCCGACCGTGAGGAGGACGCGTGCCTCCAGGCCGGCGACGGCGGCGAGGGCCGTCCGGTAGGTGGCCGCCGCCACGGGGAGATGGCCGGCCACCGTGCCGAAGGTGACGTAGACGAGCGGGCCCGATCGGCCGGGCCACCAGTCCGGCAGCGAGGGCGGCCCTTGTGCTCTGGCCGGGCGCCAGCGCCACGTTCGTGGGAAGACCGGCGGATCGAGGGAGGCCGGGAAGGGAGTGAGAAAGGGAGCGCCCTTCAGGACCTCCACCATGCCCTCCCGGTGGGACGGTAGGACGTCCGCCACGAGATCGAAGACGGAGGCCTCGATGGCCGCCCTCGAGATGGCGACCTGGGCGTGCGGGAGGCCGGCGGCCTCGGCCGCCACGACGGAGGCGTACTCGCACGTCTCCCGCAGGACGAGCTGCGGCCGCCAGCGCCGGCAGGCCTCCTCCATCGCCGGCAGCATGGCGGCAGTGCAGAGGCGGGCGAAGAGCTCCCGGTCGACGAGACCGGACGTCTCCTCCCGGGGGGAGGAGGCGAACCGCTGCCAGACGGCGTCTGCCTCGGCGGCCGGCGGGTCGGCGCCCGGCCAGAACTCGCAGCCCACCTCGGCGGCGGCCGCGGCCAGGGCGGGCGGCCCGGCGACCATGACGTCGTGGCGGCGCTCCCGCAAGGCCTCGATGAAAGGAACGAGCGGGCGGAAGTGGCCCGAACCCGACGTGGACGCCACGAGCACACGCAGGCGCCGCTCGCCCGCGTCCGCCGGCGGACCCGACGGGCGGGTCACCGGACGGCTCACCGGGCGGCGACGAGGAGCGTCTGCACGGCCAGCCCCACGGCGCCGGTGCGGTCGCACACGACGGTCTCCGCCGTCCCCGTCCCCGACGGCTCGACGGCCGTACGGCTCCCGAGCAGGATCCACTCGCCTTCCGGATCCCGTCCCAACGAGAGCGTGAGGTCGACGTTGATGAAGATCCAGCGGGACGCCTCGAGGGCGGCGCTCACGCCGCTGCCGGAGTCGGCCACGAGGGCGGCCCGGCAGAAGGGCGACATCTCCTCCCCCTCGAGCAGCGGCAGCCGCGGCCGCGCCCAGACGTCGGCCGGACCCAGCTTGCGCAACGAGCCGCGTCCCGCCCTCCATTCCACGGAGGCCAGGTAGCCGCTGGCGTCAAAGCCGCCGATGTCGCTCGGGGGCATCTCCGGCCCGACGGGGGGCACGTCGTAGGGAAGGGGAATCTCAGGAGGGAGCGGCTCACGCGCCCGCTCGATCCGCCACCCGGAGGCGCGCACGACCGGCTCGCCCCCGCACTCGGCGACGGCGTCGACGAGGGTGACGCGGCGGCCGGGTCGCACGACACGGGCCGCCACGACGAGCTCGCCCACCGGAACCGGCCGGAGGATGTCCACGCAGATGCGGGCGAGGCGTTGCGAGTCCTGCGGGTCGCATCGCTCGATGGCGCGGGCGAGCAGGGCGCTCGGCGGACCGCCGTGCTGGCTGCGGGCGTCCCAGGGGCCGGCCGTGGCGGGCGAGGCCAGGTAGCGACCGCCGCCGAGGTCCTCGTAGTAGGCGGACACTCCGGGGCACCCTAACGGGTGCGCGCGTGGGGCGGGCTGGGAGGTGTGGGGGTGGTTTCGGAACGCTGGCGTTACGAACCCGACGCCGCTCGCCGGGCTCGGCACTCCAGTGGGGGTGAGTTTGGAACGCTGGCGTTACGAACCCGACGCCGCTCGGCTCGGCCCGGCAGCCCCGACGCGTTGTGGGTTGACAACCAAAACGATAACCCACCGCCGCTCAGGCCGGCTCGCCTTCCGGGGCGGGCTCGCCGGCGCCGGCCGGCGGGGCGGTCGGATGCTCGAGCGCCCGCAGGGACAGCCCGACGCGGGCCACGACGATGTCGTCCCGCCCCTTCAAAGCCGACGAGAGCACGAGATCCATCTGGTTGTGGAGCAGGCGGTAGCGGGCGTGGGTGGGGATCACGACGGGGATGAGGACGATGATCTGGTCCTCGACGGTGTCGGAACGGCATCCGTCGATGAACTCGACGAGGGGCTGCACGACCGAGGCGTACTCCGTCGTGAGGACGTGTAGGGGCACGCCCGGGTCCCAGCGCGACCAGGCCCGCTGCATCTCGGCCCCGCCTCCCTCGCCGTCCTCGTCCTCATCGGGTACGACCATGACGGCCACGACGTTGGCGGAGATGGAGAGCGCCTCGGCGAGGGCGTGCTCGGTCACGCGGGAGACGGACGAGACCGGGACGATGACGAGGGTGGGCTTGCCGGCCGGGTGGGCCATGCTCTGCCCGAGCCCGAGCGAGACGGCCGTGCGGGCGTAGTAGGCGTGCACCCGCACGAAGAGCAGCACGAAGAGCGGCACGGCCACGACGACCACCCAGGCGCCCTCGGTGAACTTCGTGAAGAGGAACACGGCCGTGGCGACCGCCGTCACGACGGCGCCGAGGCCGTTCACGGCAGCCTTGCGCCGCCAGGAGGCCGGCCGGGTGCGCCACCAGTGCACGACGAGGCCGCCCTGGGCGAGCGTGAATCCCGTGAAGACCCCGATGGCGAAGAGGGGGATGAGGCTGTTGGTGTTGCCCCCGGAGGCGATGAGGAGGACCGTGGCGAAGAGGGTCAGCGCCCAGATGCCGTTGGCGAAGACCTGCCGGTCGCCGCGCAGTGCGAAGAGGTGCGGCATGTAGTTGTCGCGTGCCAGGAGGCTGGCGAGCACCGGGAGGCCGCCGAAGGACGTGTTGGCGGCGAGGGCGAGCACGAGCGTCACCGTCAACGACACGATGAAGTAGGCCCAGTGCCGGCCGACCGCCATGCCCATGATCTGGCTGAGCACCGTTTGGCTCGAGTTGGGGCCGACGTGCCACCGGCGGGCGAGGACGGCGAGCCCGAGGAGCATGGCGCCGAGGATGAGCCCGAGCAGGAGCTCGGTTCGCTTCGCCCGCACGACCCGCGGCTCCTTGAAGAGGGGCACGCCGTTGGCGATCGCCTCCACGCCCGTGAGGGCGCTGCAGCCGGCCGAGAACGCTTTCAGCACGAGGAGCACGCCGACGGCCTGGAGGGCGTGCGGCGGGAGCGTCGAGTGGCCGGGCTGCGGGGCGTGCAGGGCGAGGGGGTGGATGAGGCCGATGGCGATGATGGCCAGCAGGCCGACGATGAAGATCATCGTGGGGAGCAGGAAGGCGCGGGCCGTCTCGCCGAGGCCCCGCAGGTTGAGGACGGTGATGACGGCGAGGATGCCCAGGCAAATGGGCACGGTGGCGGACGTGAGGCTCGGGAAGGCCGAGGTCAGCGCACCCACGCCCGCCGCGATGGAGACCGCCACCGTGAGGGTGTAGTCGACGACGAGCGAAGCGCCGGCGACGAGGCTGGCTCCGGCTCCGAGGTTGGCACGGGAGACGGCGTAGGCGCCGCCGCCTCCAGGGTAAGCGTCGATGACCTGGCGGTAGGAGATGACGAGGATGGCGAGAAGGCCGATGATGACGAGCGTGATGGGCAGGACGAGGTGGAGGGCGCCGGCGCCCGCCACGGCGAGCATCACGATGATCGCCTCGGGTCCGTAGGCGACCGAGGTGAGGGCGTCGAGGGAGAGGGCCGACAGCCCCTCGACCGGCGTGATGCGCTCCTTCGAGACCTCCGAGAGGCGAAGGGGTGGCCCGACGAGGAACCGCCAGGTGGAGGAGAGCGCCCCGCCCGCGCCACGAGGCTGCGCCATGAGGCCGATGGTAGACGTCGGGCACGGACGATCGAGTGCCGGCGGCGGCGGCGCACGGCCCGGGTGCGGCGTCATCGAGCCGGCACCGTAGGTCTTTCGGCCCTCTAGCGGCGGCGCGAGTGGGGCGTAAACGTCATCATGAAGAGGTGTCTGCCACGTGTCCCTCGGCTACCCGCGTCTGCGTCCGCGACTGCCGGACGAGAGCACCACGACGTTGCTGCCGTACCTCGGGGCAAGGTACCTCAGAAGGAAGTGTGGGGATCCCATGACAACAAAGCCGACCCGTCGCGCCCGTCAGCTCCCGAGACGCGGGGGCGAGTCGGCTCAACCGGCCAGGCTGCGGTCCCGCAGCGCCCGTGCCAGCTCCCGCAGGCGGCCCACCGCCTCGGCCTCGTCGATGCCGGCCACGGTGCCGTTCTCGTAGAGGATCTCGCCGCCCACGATCGTGCAGCTGACGTCGTCGGCCCGGCAGGAGTACACGAGGGCGGCCGCCACGTCGTAGACGGGTTGCACGTGGGCGCCCGTGAGGTCGACGACGACGATGTCGGCCGGGAGCCCGGGGGCGAGGCGGCCGAGCTCCGGTCGGTGCATGGCGCCGGCCGCCCCCGTCGTCGCCAGGTGCAGGAGTTCGTTCGTGGTGAGGAAACGGGCGTCCTCCATCTGCTGCTTGTGGGTGATGCCAGCGAACTTCATCTCCTGGAACATGTCGAGGGTGTTGTGGGACGCCGGTCCGTCGGTGGCGAGGCCGAGCACGATCCCGGCCTCGCGCAGCTCTTTCAGGGGCATCGTCCCCGAGCAGAGCTTGGCGTTGCTGACCGGGCAGGTGGCGACGGTGGCACCGCTCAGCGCCAGCGTCTCGATGTCGGTGGCGTCGACCTTCGTGCAGTGCGCACAGGTGACGTCTGGCCCGAGCAAGCCGAGGGAGTCGACCCACTGCACCGGCGTCGTACCGTAGTGCTCGGCCACGAAGGCGACCTCCTGGCGCCCCTCTGCCAAATGGATGTGGATGGGCACGCCGCTGGCGGTGGCGGCCGCCCGCACCTCACGCAGCAGGTCTGCGCTGCAGCAGTACGTGGAGTGGGGCGCCATGGCGAGCCGGACGCGACCGTCCCGGGCACCCGGGTGGGCGGAGACGATGTCGTCGAAGGCGGCGATGGTGCGCCACGACCACTCGCCGATCGACTCGTAGAGGCCGCCGTCGGCGAACCCGTAGGCGAGCGTGGCCCGCAACGGGACGACACCGAGCGCCTCCATCTGCGGCTCGACGGCGTAGGCGTCGAAGTGCTCGTTGAAGCACGTGATGCCGGCACGAGCCATCTCGATGAGGCCGACGAGGCTTGCCCAGAAGAGCGTTTCGTGGTCGAAGTTCCGCTTGAGACGCCACATCGACGCCAGCCACTCGAAGAGGGCGACGTCCTCGTCGAGCCCCCGCAGCAGCACGTTGGACCCGACATGGGTGTGGGCGTTGACGAGTCCGGGAAGGATGGCCCCTCCGCCCGCCTCGACCGTCCGGCGGCCGTGCCAGGCGGCCACGTCCGCCACCGGACCGACGGCCACGACGGTTCCGCCCTCCACGGCCACGAAGCCGTCGTCGATGGCCGGGGCGCCCCCCATCGGGAGGACGCTGCCGCCCCGGACGACGAGATCGACCTCGCGCCGGCCGGAGGGTGGCTCGTCGCCCCTGGCCATGACACTGCTCATCTCGACCTCACCTGCTCGTCGGTCCAGCGGTGAAACTTAGGCCGGTACGACCCCAGCCGGCGAGACGGCGGACGATCTCAGCGGGAGCCCAGGCCGAGCTCGCTCGACAGGCGCTTCTGCAGGGCGGCCACGGCGCGGAAGGCTTCCTTCAGGTAGCTGCGCGTCAAGGTGCTCAGCTCGTTCGGATCGACGAAGTCGTCCGGCTCCGAGCCGGCCTCCAGCTGAGCGGCCTGACGATCGAGGCGAAGGCCGGAGACGAGCTCGAAGGACTCGAGGAGCGCCTCCATGTCCGTGCGGCGGAGGACGCCGGCATCGCCCGCCGCCCTCAGCCGCTGCGGCGTCGGCGCACAGGTGACGCCGGCCACCATGCCCGCCCAGCGTGCCAGGTCGACGATGGGCAGCGCACCGCCTGACTTGAGGTCGAGGTGTCCCCGGTGCTCTCCCGAGCTCTCGACGACGATCCCCCCCAGAAATCCCGTCGGCGGCCGATGCGACAGCGAGAACCGGGCGAGCTGTCGTAACAGCGCCGGGTGGTCGCCGGCCGACCGGAACGTCTCGGCCGGCGAGGCGTCGGTCCCGAGACCGAACACGAGCCGGCTGTCGACGAGCACCGAGACGAGCACGAGCGCTTTGGACTGGGTGGGGTCCTCCAGCCAGGACCGGCCTGCCCGCTGCCACGAGCCGATCGAGCGCACGAAGAGGGGGTCGCCGGCGCTGGCGCGGTGCGAGTCGGGACGAAACCCGCAGGCCTGCAGCGCCGCCGTCGCCCGCTCCCCCAGCTCGGCGAAGAAGGGACGCACCTCGTCGGGGTGGACGGGGCCGTCCTCGCCCGCCACGAAGGCGACGGCGCTGTCGAGATCGGAGCTCGGGAGCGCCTCCCGCCGCGCCTGGCTGCCGAGGGCCAACCAGGCGAACGGCACCGGTGGCTCCCCCATCTCCGCCAGGCAGAGCTCGAGGGCTCGCCGGGTGACGGCGTCGGACATGACGGAGAACACCGCCTGCACCTCGGCGACCGGAGCGTGGCACCGGTGCAGGTCGACGACGGTGCGTCGGAGGCCGGCGGCCGCCACCGAGAGGTCGGCGACATCGCGGGAGCGGCCGATGGCCCTCCGCAACGAGAAGGAGGAGCGGGTCTGGGCAGCCAACAGGTCCGAGTGCGAGATGACGCCGAGGAGGTTGCCCGTGGCCCCGAGCACGGGAAAGTGGCGGACGCCGCGGTCCAACATGTCGAGGAGGACGTCCCCGGCGGAGCGGTCGGCCGTCACGGTCTCGGCGGGCGAGGTCATCACCTCGACGACGGGCGTGGCGGCCTCCCGCCCGGCCGCCACCACGCGGGAGCGGAGGTCGCCTTCCGTGAGGATGCCGAGGGTGTGACCCAGGTCGACCAGCACGGCCGTGGCGTGCCGGGCCGTCATCTCGGCGGCGGCCTCGGCGACAGACGTCGAGGGAGCGCACATGACGGCGGGCGACTGCAGGACGTCGCCGACGGGTCGGTCGAGCGGGCTCCGTTCGGGGAGGGGCGCCCCCGCTCGGAGGGCGTAGCGGTCCGCCAGGAGCGAGCGCGTGACGAACCGGAGCCCCTCCTCGCGACCGAGGAGGGCGAAGGCGGCGTCGGCGGGGATGCGCAACAGGCGAGTGTCCCCGGCGGCGAGGGTGGAGAAGCCGGTCGGCAAGCCGGAGAGCATGGCGGCGTGCCCGAAGACCTCGCCCGGCCCGAGCCGGTCCAGCACCCGCCCGTCGTGCACCACCTCGACGGCCCCCGTGCGGACGACCCGCAGGGCGGCAGGTTCCGAGCCTTCGGCAAAGATCACCGTCCCGGCCCGGTGCTCCTCCTCCACGGCCTCAGAGGCGGTACGGGCGAGCTCGCCGGCCGGAAGGCGGTCGAAGGGCGGAACGCCCCGCAGGAACTCGGCGATCTCGCTGGCGCCCACCTCGACCAGTCTGGCAGGCGCCATCGTCGGTGCGGCTGTACCGGGCGTCCCCGTTCCGCAGTATCGTAACGCGATTGTCTCAATTCGCCGGGCGGGAGATGCCGATACCCCTACAGGGTCCCGAGCGTCCCCGGCCGAGAGAGGCGTCATGAGCGACCGAGCGGACCTGCACCACGCCCTCCGACGGGCGATCGACCCGATCGGCCTGATGCAGCGCGTCGCCGAAGAGGTGCTCCAACTCGTGTCGCGCGCCGAAGGCGCCCTCGTCGGCCTCACCATCCCCGCCGACGTCCTGACCTACGTCTGCGGGAGCGGGTACCTCGCCGGGAGGCTCGGCAGGCCCGTGCCGCTCGACAGCAGCCTCGTGGGTCTTGCCGTGCGAACGGGCGAGACGCTGCGTTGCGACGATACCGCCGTCGACGACCGCGTCGACCGGGCGTCGTGCACTGCCTACGGCGTCGTCTCCTGCGTCTGCGTGCCGCTGTGGCGGCACAGCGACGCCATCGGCGTCCTTACCGTGAGCTCGAGTAGGCGCAACGCCTTCGACGACGGTGACGTCCGCACGCTGACGAAGCTCGCCAGCTTCGTGAGCGTGGTGATCGGCGCCGCCGAGGACATGAGCGGGGTGACGAAGGCCCTGCTGTCGCCGGCGACGCTCGGCACAGGAGAGGGCGGCGACGACGACCTCGTCGCCGAGGAGCGCTTCGTCGCCAACGTCCTCAGCCCCGGCACGCTCGGGCGCCTGGAGGCACGCCACCGCGTGGAGCATGTGCTCGAGACGCGTGATTTCGGCCACCAGTACCAGCCGATCTTCGACCTCTGGAACGGGACCCTCTTCGCCGTCGAGGCGCTCGCCCGCTTCAAGGGACGCCCGACGCGTCCGCCCGATCAATGGTTTTCCGAGGCGCAGGACGTCGGGCTCGGGATCGATCTCGAGCTCGCGTCGCTCGAGGGGGCCCTCGCCTCCCTTCTCGAGCTGCCCAGCGATCTCTCCGTCTGTGTGAACCTCGGTCCCGAGGCGCTCGCCTCGGGTGAGGCCGTGCAGCTCCTGCTCGAGTCCGAGCCCAGCCGGATCATCGTCGAGCTCACCGAACAGGTCCGCGTCGACGACTATCCCCGCCTCGATACCGCCATCCGGCGCTTGCGCCGCCATGGCGCCCGCCTCGCCATCGACGACACGGGAGCCGGCTTCTCCAGCCTCGCCCACATCCTCAAGCTTGCGCCCGACGTCATCAAGCTCGACCGGGCCCTCACGACCGGTATCGATGCCGACCCCGTGCGACGGGCGCTGGCCTCCGCCCTCGTGACCTTCGCGGGCCAGACACGCTCTGAGATCGTGGCCGAGGGGATCGAGACCGAGGGCGAGCTCAGCATGTTGAGCGAGCTGGGCATCCGATTCGGCCAGGGATACTTCCTGGGGCGCCCCTGCCCGCTCGGGAGCCTTCGTTGGAAGCCCGCCCACACGGTGCCCGCCGGCCAGCTGGCGGGCGTCTCCGAGGCCCTCTCCGAAGCGGCGGCCGGCATGTTGGCCGCCCGCGTCAAAGGGAGCTGACTGACTCAGGCACCCCGTGCCCGGCGGGCGATGGCCTCCGGGTCGTGCAGTACGAGGGTCCGACCGTCGATCGACAGCCACCCGAGGTTGCGGAGCTGACGGAACCCCTTCACGACCGCCTCGCGGGACATGCCCGACCAGGAGGCGATCTCGCCTTGGTGGAAGGGCGCCGAGATCTCGGTGCCCTCGCCGGCGGTCTCGCCGTAGCGGACGGCCAGCTCGGTGAGGCTGGCGCACAGCCTCGCCAGCGTGTCCATCGTGCCGAACTCCAGTTGGCGCGTGGAGGTTTCCCGTAGGCGGCGCGCCACGAGGCGCAGCAGCTCGGTCGCCACTCGCGGGTGCTCTTCGAGGAGGGCGTCGAATTCCGCCTGCGAGGTCACGTCGACCTCCACCTCCTCGAGAGCGATGGCCGTCGCCGAGCGGGGCCGGCCGTCGACGGCCGACAGCTCACCGAGGAGGGCGCCGGCGTCCATGACGGCCAGGATGACCTCCCGCCGTGAGCGGCGGGCGCACACCTTCACGCGCCCGGAGCGGATCATGAAGACCTCGTCGCCGTCATCGCCCTGGCGGAACAAGGTGGCGCCGCGCGCGAACGACCTCCGCTGGCTCCTGGCTTGGAGGCTTGCAGCCTCGTCGTCAGTGAGCCGGCGGAGGAAGTCGTCGCTCTCGATCCCCGTGGGATCTGGCACAGTCCGCCAGAGCTAGAGCTTGCGCTCCTGGTGGCGCTCCTGATGGCGCTCCTGGTGACGGTCCTGGTGACGGTCCTGGTGACGGTTGGACTTGCCACCCGTGACGTTGCCCGCCGTCTCGTCGTCGATTGCGAGGTCGTCGTCGAGTCCTGCCTCGTCGTTCTTGTGCTCGTTGTCCATGTCCATCTCCTTGTCCCTCGGGTGATCCGACTGTTGTCATCGTAAAGGCCGGACGATTGCTTGCGAAGCCCCCAACACTGAGTACTCGTACCATCGCCCCCCGGGGCCGCTTCAGGCCTCCTCTCCGAACGAGAGCTGTTGGCTGTAGAGGTAGAAGTAGATGCCTCGCCGGGACAGCAGCTCGTCGTGCGTCCCTTTCTCCACAAGGCGTCCCCGCTCGAGCACGACGATGACGTCGGCATTGCGGATGGTGCTGAGGCGGTGAGCCACCACGAAGGCGGTGCGCCCTTCGAGGAGCCGGTCGATGTTGCGTTTCACGACAGCCTCCGACTCTGTGTCGAGGGCGCTCGTCGCCTCGTCGAACAACAGGACGGGGGGCCGGCGGTAGAGGGCGCGGGCGATGGCGAGCCGCTGCGCCTGACCGCCCGAGAGCGGCAGGCCGCGATCGCCCACCGGCGTGTCGTAGCCGAGGGGCAACCGCTCGACGAGGTCGGCGAGATCGGCGATCTGGGCGGCCGCCCGCACAGCGTCGGTGTCGACGGGGTCGTCTCCGAGCGCGATGTTCTCGGCGATCGACGAGGCGAAGACGTACGAATGCTGCAGCACGAAACCCACCTGCCGCCGCAAATCCCGGTATCTCAGCGAGCGCGAGTCCGTGCGGTCGTAGAGGATGGCGCCCTCGGTCGGCTCGATGAGGCCGGCGAGGAGGCGGAGCAACGTCGTCTTGCCCGAGCCCGAGCGCCCGACGACGGCCACCGTCGTCCCGGGGGCGACGTCGAGGTCGATGCCGGCGAGGATCGGTTCCTCGGCGTCGACGGGGTGATAGCCCACCTGGCGCAGCTGCACCCTGCCCTCGAGGGTGGGGACGCCGATGAGGCCCGAGGTGTCACGGCCCTGTTCCGGCTCGTGGTCGAGGACGTCGGCGATGCGGTTCAGCAGCACGGTGGAGGCCTGCACATCGTCCCAGGCGTCGAGCAGGAACACGAGCGGGCCCGTGATCATGAGCACGAGGACGGAGAACGCCACGTACCCCCCGACGCTGAGATGGCCGGCATGTGCCAGGAGCGCCCCGAGGAAGACGAAGACCCCGTACGTGAGGAGGGAGAGCAGCTGCACACCGGAGCTGAAGAGGGCGACAAGGCGGTAGGAGTCCGTCGTGCGGCTCATGAGATCGCCGAAGGCGCCGTGCAGCCGGCGTTTCAGTCCGTCCTCCGTCCCCGTCGACTTGACCGTCTCGATGCCCTTCAGGAGGTCGATCTGGTCGGAGGCGTAGCGGCCGAAGCTCTCCTCGAGGCCGGCGTAGATGGGACGCAGCCGCGTCGTCGAGTACCGCATCGCCAGGAGGTACAGGGGAGTGATGGCGATGAAGGCGAGGGCGAGCACCCACGAGAGGACGAACATGATGGCGAGGCCCACGAGCACCTGTGCAGCGGAGGAAGCGGCCTGGATGCCCTGCTGGACGACGACGCGGCGCACCTCGCGGGCCCCGGTGACACGCCGCTCGATGTCGCCGATCCGCCGGCTGGCGAAATATGACATCGGAAGTGCCAAGAGGCGGTCGGTGATGAACTCGAGCGTGTCGCTGTCGAAGCGCGCCGTGGCCCCGACGAGCGCCAGCTGCTGGAAGAGGGCGGCGGCGGTTCCGGCGAGGGCGAGGCCGAGGATGCCGAGCCCGGCGAGGTCGATGGTGGAGACCGATCGTCGCCCGATGACGTCGTTCACGATCAGCTGGACGATGAGGGGGAGCGCCACCTCGCAGGCCGCTGCCGCCAGGGCGAGGGCCAGGGCGCCGAGGAGGACGCGCCGGTGAACCTTGAGAAACGGCTGCAGCCAGCGCACGTTCGGTGCCCCGCTCGGGACGTCGGTGGCCTCCCCCGTCGGCGTGAGGGAGGCGGCGTAACCGTCGAAGTGCCGGTCGAGCTCCGGCCGGCTCATCGTGAGGACGCCGATGGCCGGATCGGCCACCTCGACGGCATCGCCGTCGAGGCGAGTGAGCACCACCCAGTGCTCGGAGTTCCAGTGGATGATGGCGGGCAGGCTGAACTCGGCCAGCCGGTCTCGCGAGACCTTGAAGGGCGTGAGCTCGAGCCCGATGCGGGTGGCGGCGGCGCCGAGCCCCTTGAGCGACGTCCCGGCGGGACCCGCTGCGGCGGCGTCGCGCAGCCACGGGAGGGACACGTCGATGCCGTGCCACTTGGCGATCATGGCAAGACACGCAACGCCACAGTCCATCTCGTCGAGCTGCCGGACGTACGGGAAGCGACGGTGCCGGCGACGGCGCCCGGCGGGCGGAGCGGGGGCGTGCGCCTCCTCGGGCTCGGGAACCGCTTCCTGCGAGACGCCGCCGGGCAGGATTTCGTCCTGGAAGTCGAGCGGCACACGAGCCTCCGCCTGGAAGTCGCGTGCCGCCGCCATCTCGTCGACCCGGCGCGCGAAGCCCGGGAACCGTTCCGCCAGCTGACGGAAGCCGGCCGCCTCCAGCCGGAGCAGCCTGGCGTCGGTGAGGGCTCGCACCGTGGCCGCCCTCGGCTCCCCCGTCACGAGGGAGCGCTCCCCGAAGAGGTCACCGGTCCGGAGGAACCCCGCCACCCGGGACGCAGCCCCGGAGCCCACGGTGGCGTCGAGGCGCCCCTCTTCTATGAGGTACATGGCGCCACCGGGTTCGCCCTCTTGCACGACGACGGTGCCCGCCGCCACCTCGACGGACTCGAGGAGGCCGAACATGGCCGTGGCGGCCTCGAGGGAGAGATCCTCGAAGGCGACGTGCGTGCGCAGGAAGCGGTGCAGCAGCTGGATGCGCGCCTGGTCGCCGAAGGCGTCACGCACCTGCGGATGCAGCTCGAGGAGGGAGTCGAAGACGAGCCGGTCGAGCCAGAGGGCCCGCACGGACTCCGACGCCCGCACGGTGGCGGTGCGGAGGGAGCCGTCGAGGAGCGACGTCTCGCCGAAGAACTCCCCCGGGCCGAAGCGCGCCAGGCTCACCTCGGTGCCGTCGTGGTCGACGAGGGCCCGCACAGTGCCCTCCACGATGACGTACATGCCGTCGGGCACGTCGCCCTCCGAGAAGAGGACCTCACCGAAGGCGAACGTCCGCTCCCTGAACAAGCGGCTGGCGAGCTCGCTCAGGGCCGGCGGCAGGAGGGCGAGAAAGGGGAGCTGCCGGAGGCCCTCGAGCTCGTCGATCGACATCGTCACAGCGGCCCGACCTCACGCACCTGGCCGGCCGACACCCGCTCGAGCGCCTCGGCGAGGAGCTCGGCGGCGGCGTCGGCCCGTGCCTCCGCGTCGTCCGGGGAGACCTCTCGACGCTCCCGCAACCAGAGCACCGCCACGCCGGCACCGTCTCCGACCGGCCCGAGCACCTCCCCCGGCAGGGCGCCCAGCAAGGCGGCGGCGACGTCTGGGACCAGCTCCTGGCGGCGGCGGTCGTGCCGCCTGAGCGCCGCCCCGGACCGACGGGCGATCTCCTCGGCCGTGAGGCCGTCCTCTCGGGCGCACAGGACGGCTTCGTTGCCGGCGGGCCTCGAGGGCAGGCGGATCTCCTCGAAGACGAGCCTCAACCAGTCGGCCGCATGGTCTTGCAAACGGGCAGCCACGACCGCGTCGTCGGCGTAACGGCGCTCCATCAGCTCGAGGGCCCGGCGCCTCGACGACAGGACCTCGAGGCGCTCGGCGCACCAGCTGGCATCGAGTGCCCCGAGGAACGCCAACTCGCCTGCCACCATCTTGGCAGTGGAGGTGTCATCATGGTGGATCGCCCCGGCGACGGGCGTGACAGGGCCGCCGGCGGCAGGGCCGGCCGCCTCAGCGGCCTCGAGGCGACCGGCCGACCAGTAGCGCACCATGAGCCCTGCCGTCTCCTCCCACCAGCCGTCGCAGGCGAGGTCGACGGCGAGGGCGCTGTCGAGGGCGGCGGCGACAGCTGGGTCGTCGTCGCCGGGCGGGAGCTGGCGTCGTCGCTCACCGGCGAGCCCCCTCGACAGCAGGCGGCGGAGGTACTGCTCCCACTCGTCGACGCCGAGGCGCCGCTCCCCCAGCCAGGCCCTCAAGTCCTCGCCACTCTGCAGGCGGCGCTCCTGCCGGAACGACACGGCAGCGGCTCGCAGCTCCTGACGGGCCACCTCGGCGTCCTGCGACGACCGGAGCGACTCCTCCGTCACCGCACGAGCCGGCCCGAGTCGCCCGCTGGCGGCTCCGAGCAGCGCGAGCTCGCCGTAGCTGACCGTCTCGTCGCCGAGCTGGAGGGCGTTGTCGTCGAGGTCCGGCCACACGCCGAAGTATGACCCAGGGACTCGGACCGCTGCTCGTGCGACCTGGAGTGCACTTGACCGCGCGGGCTGACTTCCCTACCATCCGGCCGGACGCCGGGGCGGTTCTCCGCCGAGGTCCGCACGGGCGCCCGTGCCCGACTCCCGAGCGGGAGCCGGGCAGTCCGAAGGGGGAAGCGGATGCCAGAGGGACGGGCGCGCCCGCGTCGAGCGGTCGCCTGGGCGCGGCGGGGCCTCGACGCACGATCGGCCCTCCGGCGCTGCTGCCGTCTCGGGCCTGCCGCCCTTGTCGTCGCCACCCTGGTCGTCGTGGCCGGAGCCCGGCCCGGACCGGCCGCGGCGACGCCGGCCTCGCCCTACACGAGCCCGTCCGGTGCTGTTGTGCAGCTCTCCTCCGATGTGGCCGGCGCGGCGAACGTCACCTATACCGTCGAGTTCCGCACCTCGGCCGAGGGGAACCTCCTCGCCGGGACGGGATCGGTGCTGCTGGTGGCACCGGCCGGCACCGTCATGCCCACCTCCGTGGGCCTCCTCAATCCTTCCTCCGGCGCCGTCATCGGGAGCGTGGGCATGACGCTCACGGCCACCGGGTCCGTCGGCTCCATCGTCCTGCCCGTCGCTGTGGCGCCCCGCAGCGAGCTGCGTTTTCGCCTCTCCGGGGTGACGAACGCGCCCACACCCGGAACGCAGCAGCTACAGATCTCGACCTCATCGGATCGCGCCGCCGCCGACGCCTCCTTCGACCTCAGCGGGACCGCCCGGAGCCTGGGCCGCATCGGCGCCCCGAGCATGCAGCTCACCACGCCGGCGTGCGGCGCCGGTGAGGTCGAGCTCACCGTCGCCTTCTCGTTGCCAGCGGGGGGAGCCCTCGCGGCGGGCACCGGTCAGATCTTCGTGATGGCGCCGGCCGGGACGAACTTCTCCGGGGTCACCGACGCCATCACCGACGCGCCCAGCGGCGTGGTGAACAAGGTGGCCGGCGCCAGCCCGATAGGCGACCAGGTGCTCGTCGTCACACCCCCGGCGGCGCTGACGGGCAGCTCCAGCGTGACCCTGACCGTCTTCGGCGTCACGAACTCGAGCGCCGCCGGTGCGCAGGTCCTCCGGGTGGCGACGACGGCCGACCCCGCCTGGGTGGCCGCGCCGTTCCACCTCGACGCCGCCTCGAGCGTGAGCGACGTCTCCGCCTCGTCGTCGTCGCCTGCCGCCGGGGCCGCCGCCACGACGTTCTCCGTCACCTTCCGCACCTCGGCCGGCGGCGCCATGGCCGTCGGCTACGGGAGCATCACGGTGCTCGCCCCACCGGGCGAGAAGCTGAACGTGGAAGGCACCATCGAGGACCTCACGACGGGGCAGTCACATTCCTTCTGGGGGGTCCTCGGCGGGGTGGAGACGGTCGACGGCGGTTCCCTCCTCACGGTGCAGAGCGTCGGCATCGCCATCCATCCCCTCGACCGCGTCGAGCTGATCGACCCGGACTCGACGAACCCGGGCGGCGTCAGGCCGCTGTCCGTCGCCGTCACGACGAGCTCCGACACGCTGCCGGCGAGCGGGCGGTTCGTCGTGCGGCCACAGAGCGCCGTCAGCAAGGCATCCGTCTCGGCGTCACCGACTCCCACCTCCCTCGGCGGTGGCACGACGTACCGGGTCTCCTTCCGGACCTCCGCCGCCGGCCAGCTCGTGGCGGGGCAGTCCTTGATCTGGGTGCTCGGACCGACCGGCACCGTGTTCGGCTCGAACGCCACCTTGACCGACGTCACGACGGGCACCAGCAAGCCCGTCAACACCTACGTCGGGACGAGCCTGCAGCCGCCGGGCCGATGGTTGATCGCCCAGCCCGGGTTTCCCATCGGAGCCGACAACGACCTCGTGCTCACCGACTACGCCGCCACGGCGACGCCCTTCGCCTCCACCGGCGGGATGACCGTCATGACGTCCTCCGACACCCGTGCCGTCGCCGTGCCCTTCACGACGCACGGCACCGTGGCCTCCGCCGTGCACGGTGCCTCGACCGCCTGCTCGACGAAGGCTGCGGGGGCCACAGGAGTGAGCTGCACATTCCGTCTCGTGACGTCGTCGTCGGGAGCGATGCCGGTCAAGGGCGAGATCACCGTGGCCGCCCCGGTCGGCTTCGAGATGTACGGGAGCGCCACGATCACGGACCTCACGAGCCACGCGAGCGCCATCGTGTCCGGCGGTAACACGGCCGGCGCCTACAACATCGTCTCCTACCAGCTTCCCTTCGCGATACGGGCGGGCGACTCCATCTCGATCGTCCAGACGAACACGACACTCCCGTCGGTGCCGGGTCCGCTCGCCCTCTCCATCGTCACCGCGACGGACCGCCAACCGGCGACGACGACGCTGACGACACAACCCGCCGGGCTCGTGAAGGTGCTCTCCGTGGCCGAGTCGAGCATCGCTCCCGGTGCCACCGGCGTCACTGCAACGATCACGGTGCTCACCTCGCCGACAGGGACGCTCACGCTCAACGAAGGCTCCATCACGCTCATCGGCACTCCGGGCACGCTCGTCTCCACCGCCTCGACCATCACCGACCTCACGACGAAGGCCGTGACCGCCGGCTTCGCCGGCTACCCGGCCGACAATGGCGCCGCCGTGGCGATCACGCCGCGGGCGACCCTGCCGGGCGGCAACCGCCTGCAGATCGTCATCCCACAGGTGACGAACGCTCCCGTCGACGCCGGGCAGTTCACCGTCACGACGTCGTCCGACGAGGCCTTCGGGGCGCCCCCCGTCACCGGATCGCGGAACCGCTGGATCTCGACCATCGCCGGCGCCCTGGCGACGCCGAGCCAGGCCTTCAGCCCGGCCAAGTCCATCCCCGCCAACGCCGGCATCGCCGCCGTCATCGCCCTCTTCCTCTCCTTCCCCTCCTCGCTGTTCAACCAGACCTTCGTGGAGAACTACGGCGCCATCTGCGAGTGGTGGGAGCGGCGCACCCGCTGGCTGCGCCGCACGCGCTGGTGGCGGATGCTCCGGACCCGCCTGCCCAGGCACGAGCGACCGGTGGCGGCGGCACGGGAGGCCCGCGGGGAGGCCGGTCCCTTCGCCCTCGTCTTCGTGGCGGGAGCCGTCCTCGCCTGCTTCAACGACCCGACCTTCCTCCGCTCCGCCGCCTCGCTCGTCACCTTGCCCACCGTGGCGGTCTCCATGGCCCTCGGCATCGTGGTCCCGACGGTCGTCACGCGCACGTACCACCGGCGCCGGTACCACGCAGCGCCCTGGCGTTGGCACTCGCTGCCGGGCGGGCTCGCCATCGGCCTCGTCTGCGTGCTCTTCAGCCGGCTCACGCACTTCGAGCCCGGCTACCTCTACGGCATCGTGTGCTCCATCGCCTTCACGCGCAAGCTCGGGAAGACACCGAGCGGCCACGTCGCCTTCCTCGCTTTGGCGACCACCTTCCTCCTCGCCTTGGCCGCCTGGTTCGCCTGGGTGCCGGTGGCGGCGTCGGCGAACGCCCACCCGGGATCGATCCTTCTCGGCATCCTCGACGACCTCCTGGCGGCCATGTTCGTGGGCGGCGTCGTGGGATCGGTGTTCTCGCTCCTTCCCGTGCGGGGCTTCGCCGGCTTCAGGATCCGCCAGTGGAAACCGCGCGTCTGGCTCGCCAGCTACTTCGTCGTGCTGCTGACCGTCGTGCAGGTGCTTCTGCGACCCTCCACGCGGGCGAGCGCCCCCACGAGCCACGCCCCCCTCGTCGGGACGATCGTCGCCTTCGTCGTGGCCGCCGTCGGCTCGGCCGTCTTCTTCGAGCACTTCGAGCTGAAGCACCACCCTGAGGCGCCGGCGACGCTACAGGGGCGGCTCCGCCGCCTCTGGACGGCTGCTTCCACGAGCCGGGCCGACGAGCGCGAGGACGAGGAGGAAGAGCCGGCCGGAACGCCGGCCGGCGTCGTGGCAGAAGATGCGACGGAGGCCTCCGCCGTCACGGCTGGGCTCGCCCCGGTCGGCGCGACGGGGGCGCCGGCCGGGGACGAGGAAAGTGCCCCAGTGGACTCAGGCCGCTCGCCCTGAGTCGGCGGGGAGACCGCCGCGTCGCCTCATCCCTGCGGGGTCGGTGCGGCGTCAGCGCGGCGTCCGCTCCTCGAGGGCCCAAGGGGCTCCGCAGTCGTCGAGCAGGTCGAGGTAGGGCTCGGGAGGCAGGGCCTCCGGGCCGAGCAGGCCGACGCCCTTCCAGACTCCGGAGTCGATGAGCTCGAGGGCGACGACCGGGTTGACGGCCGTCTGCCAGACGACCGCCTGGGCGTCGTAGTTGGCCATGCACCAGTCGTTGTCGGCGACGTGATAGAGGTACACCTCCCGGCGGGCGCCGTCGAGACCTCTGCCTGTGACCCAGGTCCCCGCACAGGTGAGCCCGTGCATCAGATGGCCGATCTCTGCCGGGTCGGGCAGGCAGGCCGCCACGACGTCACGTGGCGAGACGTGCTTGCCGTGCACGTCGACCGGGCTCGTTGCGTCGAGCCCGAGGAGGTGAATCGTCTTCAGCACGCCGATGAACTCGTCACCGAGGCCGTACTTGAACGTCACGCGTTCGCAGTCCACCCAGCGCGGAACGAGGAGCACTTCCTCGTGTTCGACGTTGACGCACTCCACCGGGCCGATGCCCGCCGGGAAGACGAAGGTCTCCGGCTCGCTGAACGGCTCGGTCGTGAACCAGCCCCGTGCCTTCTCCCAGACGATGGGCGGGTTCAGGCACTCCTCGATGGTCGTCCAGATGGAGAACGTCGGGCAGAAGTCGTGTCCTTCGACGACGAGATTGGCACCGTCGCGCACGCCGACCTCGTCGATGGAGGAGAAGAGCTTCTCCGCCGCGTAGGCGGCGAAGACGTCCGACAGTCCCGGCTCCACGCCCATGCCGGCGAGCGCCAGGATGCCGCGCTCCTCGAAGCCGGCGGCCAGCGCGAACTGCTCGTCCCCGAGCTTCACACCGCTCTGGCGGTACGGGTCGGTCGGGTGCGGGTAGGAAAGTGACATGGCCATGTCGAGGTAGGTCACCTCGGCCTCGAGCGCCGCCCTGTAGATCGGCATGACGAAGCGGGGATCGACGGCGTTGACGACGGCATCGAGCTTCTCGACTTCGAGGAGCTCTGCCACGGCGGCCTCGTCAGAGGCGTCCAGCTTCATAGCGCTGAAGCGGTCCGAGGAGGCGGCAGCCCGCATCGCACGTTCGAGCTCGTAGTCGCCGATGACCACCTTCTCGAACACCGGACGCCTTGCGGCGATCTGGGCGAACGCCCTACCGACTCCACCGGCACCCACAAGCAGCACGCGCACGACTGCCTCCTCTCGGCCTGGCGAGGCACGACCCAGAGACCGGAAGAAAGCCGCCCACATGGGGCCGCAATGGACTCGTCAGTCATCTCGATTCTGCTGCCGGTAGGGACTTTCGACTAGAGCCGAAAGTCCCTACCGCCCGAATGGCATACGGGTTTACACCGAAGAGGGGGACCGAGTGGAAGGGGCCCCTTCTCATGGCCACGAGACTGACAGAAGTGGCTTCCCCGCTTTCCCCGGTGACCGCTTCGGATCATGCCGAGAAAGGCCTGAAGACGGGCGCCATCGGGCTCGTCCCCAACATCGTCATCGGGGTGGCCTCGACGGCGCCTGCCTACAGCCTCGCCGCCACCCTCGGCGCCATCGCCCTTGCCGTCGGGTTCCGCGCACCCCTCGTTGCCGTCGTCGCCTTCGTGCCCATGCTCCTCATCTCCATCGGCTACAGCGAGCTCAACAAGGTCGATCCCGACTGTGGCACGACCTTCACGTGGGCGACGCGCACCTTCGGGCCGACGGTGGGCTGGCTCGGTGGCTGGGGCATCGTCGCCTCCGACGTCCTCGTCATGGGGAGCCTGGCCCAGGTCTCCAGCCAGTACAGCTTCCTCCTGTTCGGTGCCAACGGCATCGGCGCCAACCCGACGGAGATTCTGGGTCCTGCTCCTCGGTGTCATCTGGCTCGTCGCCATGACTTGGGTGTGCTTTCGGGGGATCGAAATCTCTGCACGTGTTCAGCAGGTCCTGCTCGGCATCGAGATCGTCATGCTGGTCGTCTTCGCCGCCGTGGCGCTCGTCAGGATCGCCATCGGTCACGGCGCCCCCGGCTTCTCCGTCACTCCGCAATGGAGCTGGTTCAACCCCCTGCACGCCTCCTCCATCTCGGCGCTCGTCGACGGCCTCATCCTCATGCTCTTCATCTACTGGGGCTGGGACACCTCGCTGTCGATCAATGAGGAGACGAAGGACAAGGAGCGGCTGCCGGGCCTCGCCGGCATCTCCGCCACCGTGATCCTCCTCTGCATCTACCTCGTCGTGACCCTCGCAGCCGTCGCCTTCGCCGGCGTCGGCAGCAAGGGCATCGGCCTCACGAACCCGGCCAATGTGACCGACGTCATCTCCCCACTCGCCACCGCCGTGTTCGGCCACGGCGTCATCGGAAGGATCGGTCTCCACCTCCTCCTCCTGATGGTGCTGACCTCGGCGGCCGCTTCCGCCCAGACGACCATCCTCCCGACCGCCCGCACGGCTCTGTCCATGGGCGTCTACCGGGCTCTCCCGCCGTCCTTCGGCCGCGTCAACCGGAAGTACCTCACCCCGACGGTGGCGACTTTGACTATGGGCGCCATCTCCGTCGTCATGTATGCGGCCATGAACTACCTGTCGAAGGGCAACGTCATCCCCGACTCGGTGACCGCCATCGGGATCTGGATCGCCTTCTACTACGGCCTCACGGGCTTCGCCTGCACCTGGTACTTCCGCAAGGTGCTGACGCGCTCGCGGCGCGACCTCTGGATGAAGGCTCTCCTCCCGAGCCTCGGGGGGGTCATCCTCTACGCGGCCATGATCTGGAGCCTCAAGACGGACTGGAACTTCGGGAGCGGCGTCAGCTGGACGTCGTGGCGGCTTCCCTTCCCGCCCCACGCCCAGGTCGGCGGGACGTTCCTCATCTTCCTCGTGTCCCTCGTGATCGGAATGTTCGTCCTCGGCTACATGCGCTTGAGCAGCCAGGAGTTCTTCCGGGGCGAGACACTCAATCGAACGACGCCGACGCTCGTTCCCGAGGGTGGCCCCGTCCCCGCTGACGAGAGCGGGCCGCTCGTCGCCCCCGAGGGCAACGGCGGCCACCGGCGCGACTAGCTGGCGCGGCCGGAGCGCTCCGCCACCTCCCAAAGGGCGTCACGTCCGTCCGGATGGGCCGTCTCCTCGATGAGGAGGCGGGCCTGCGCCCGCTGCGACCGCCCGAAGATGCGGGCGCAGCCCTGCTCGGTGACGACCGCCGAGTGCTGGAAGGAGGTCGCCGGCGCCTGCAGCATGCCGACGATCGTGGAGGAGCCGGACTTGGCGTGCCAGGAGGGGAGGGCGATGATCGCCTGCCCGCCTCGCGAGTGCAGGGCGCCGACGACGAAGTCGGGCTGCCCGCCGAAGCCCGAATAGATGCTCCCCCGCACGTAGCTGGCATTTGCCTGCGCCCAGAGGTCGACCTGGAGGGCTGCGTTGAGCGAGACCATGAGGTCGTGGGAGGCGATGGCGGTCGGATCGTTGACGGCCTCCGTGCGGAGCAGGCGGAGGGCCTCGTTGCCGTCCGACCACTCGTAGAGCGCCTTCGACCCGAAGAGGAAGGAGGCGATGACGGGCGCACCGGGCTCGAGGGCGCCACAGCGCTCGAGGGCAAGGATGCCGTCACCCATCGCCTCGGTCCAGATGCGAAGGCCGCGGCGCCGTTCGAGGAGCCCGATGACGGCGTCGGGCACCTCCCCGATCCCCGCCTGCACGGTGGAGCCGTCGCTCACGAGCGAGGCGACACCCTCTGCGATGGCCATCGTCGTCTCGCTCGCCGGACGGTGAAGCGGCACGGCCAGCTCCTCGTCGACCTCGATGGCGGCGTCGAAGGCGTCCTCGTCGATCTCGGCGTCACCGTAGGTGTAGGGCATCTGCGAGTTGCACTGGGCGATCACGAGCCCGTCGTGCCGGCGGGCGTGCTCGAGGGCGGCGGGCAGCACGTTGACCTCGACGCCGAGGGAGACCTTGCCGTCACGGGGCAGGGACGTGTGCAGCAGCACGACGTCCGGCGGCCTCGCCATGGCGAAGAGCTGGGGCACGAGGGAGAGGCGCATGGGGAGATAGTCGAGCCGGGGGTTGTCGCGCATGCCCGGCCCGACGAAGGGCGACTCGTAGATGACGCCGATGCGATCGGGAATGCCGATCTGGGCGTTCAGCATGAAGAGGCGGTAGCTCTCGACGGACGTGTCGAGACAAGCGAGCAGGCGGTGGGGAGTGGCGAAGTTGCCGCTCGCCACGACGCGGGGCTCGGCGAGCGAGAGGGACCCGAAGCGGTCGACGAGGTGGTGCTCGCTCACGAAGCGCACAGGCCCTCCTCGGGCGTCAGTAGCTCGTTCCCCGGAAGAGCTCTGTCAGGTCGAGTGTCGCCACATGGCGCTTGGCGGCGAGCGACACCCAGCTGCGGGCGAGGCTGTCCTTGCCGGCGCCGAGCACCGTCCCGAGCAAGCCGATGTCCTCCGCCAGCTCCTCGGGGGACAGCTGCGGGACGACCACCTGCCAGATGGACTCCTCGACGACGTTGAAAGCCGTCTGCACCTCGCCGATGTCGAAGCCGGCCTCGAAGCGTTGCGCCCCCACGACCTCGGCGAAGCGGCAGATGGGCTCGAGGTTGCGATCGGCCACGCACGTCACGACGAGCTCGAGCAACTCCTCCAGCCGCCGTCGTGACTCCTCGGCCCCGGCCGCCTCGTAGTGGGCCAGATGGGCGCGGCCGAGCATTTGTGTGGCGGCGGCGAGCACCTCCGGCTCGGCGCGACGGAGGACCTCGACAAAGCTCATGCGACGTCCCTTTCGGCGAGACAGGCAGGACGGCCCTCTGTTCACCATAGAGCATCTGGCTTCGTTTCCTCCGTGAAGGCCCTCCTCTCGGGCCGCCCGAACCCTCGCCGGCGGGCGGCCGCCGCTGACAGGTAGCCTGCGCCCCATGGCTCCGGATGCTCCCGTGCTCTTTCGCGGCGTTGGCGTCGCCCTCCTGACCTTGTTCCACGAGGACGGCTCGCTCGACGCTCCCGCCACCGCTGCGCACGCCGCCCGACTGGTCGATCTCGGCGTGCAGGCGGTCGTGGTCGCCGGCTCGACCGGGGAGGCTTCCGCCCTCGAATCGGAGGAGCGGGACATCCTCATCGCCGCCGTCCGCGGGGTACTCCCCCCCGACGGCCACATCCCGCTCATCGCCGGCACGGGGGCCCCCTCCGCTCGCCAGGCAGCTGCTCTCACGATGCGGGCCGTTGCCGGTGGGGTCGACGGCCTCCTCGTGCTCTCGCCCCCCGGCAGCAGCGACCTCGAGGCGTACTACGGGGCCGTGCGCGAAGCCGCCGGGGACACCCCAGTCCTCGGCTACCACTTCCCGGCCGTTTCGAGCCCCGGCATCCCCCTGGAGCTGCTCGGCAAGCTCCCGATCGACGGGTGCAAGGACTCGAGCCGGGATCCCAACCGCATGCTGTGCACCCTGCAGAGCTTCGACCGGCCGCTCTACACGGGCTCGGCATCGCTCGTCGCCTTCGCCGGGCCGCTCGGCTGTGCGGGAGCGATCCTTGCCCTTGCGAACTGGGAGCCGGAGCGGTGCTCGGCAGCCTTCGCCGGCGACCTGCAAGCGCAGCTCGCCATCGCCGACGGCGACCGGCTCGCCTCCCTCAAGTTCCCGAGCGGGATCAAGGCGCTCACGGCCGAGCGTTTCGGGATCTCGACGGCGCATCGACTCGGCTGAAACGGTCTCCCGGCCCTACGCAAGCAACGTGACCGGCCTCGATCGGGAACCTCCCGATGACCACGATCGCAACGGGTGCGGGGACTTCGTGTCGGGGGTCAGGCACCATTTTGAGTACTCACCCGGTCTACGAACGGGGTGGGACGAACCGAGCCACTCGTCCCTGGTCCCTCGAGCGGAACCGCCTCCCGTCGCCGGGAGCCGACGACAGGGAGGCTGACGGGCCGGCCGCGAGCGACGGACGGACCTGGACGAATGTCCTTCAGCAGGGCGCCCGGGAGGCCGATACAGAGGACGCCAGCCCCCTGCCGCAGGAGTTGTCACCGATGCGCCTTTCACGCCTCTTCATGGCGGCGCTGCCCGCCGCCCTCGCCCTGCCCGTCGTCGCCGGAGGCTCGGCCGCCTCGGCGTCGACCGCCTCGCGTCCGGCCGCCACCTCGGGCCCGACGGGAGCCTCCATCGCCGCCCTGGCCCTTGCCAACGTGGGCAAGAAGGCTTGCTCGATCAACAGCCGTCACCAGCGGGGCTTCGAGACGAGCTGCACCGGCAACGGCGGCCAGCCCGAGTACTGGTGCGCCGATTTCGCCAAGTGGGTATGGGCGAGCTCAGGGGTCGCCGACACGAGCTCCCTCAACGCCCTGGCCGGCAGCTTCTACAGCTACGGGCTCGAGTACGGGACGCTCTCGTCCGTTCCGGCAGTCGGTGACGCCGTCGTCTTCGACTACTACGGCGGCGGCGAGGCCGAGCACGTCGCCCTCGTGACGCAGGCCAACGCCGACGGCACCATCGAGACGGTATCGGGCGACTGGGGCGGCGAGAACGGCAGCGAGGTGCAGTTCGCCTCGACCTCCTGGGCGGCGCTCAATGCCCCGGCCTACCTCGGCCAGCTGGGCTCTTCGCCCGATGTCATGGGCCAGACCATCGACGCCTTCGTGGCGCCTGTCGGGGCGTCCGTGACGCCCGTCATGGGCGCGACCTCGCTCTCGGCCGGCGAGACGCTCGCCCCGGGCGACTCGATGCGCTCCCCCAATGGCCTCTACTCGCTCGACATGCAGCGAAACGGCGATCTCGTCGAATCGGCGGAGGGGCGGCTCCTCTGGTCGAGCGCCACCGACGTCAGCGGCGCCTACGCCGTCATGCGCCCCGACGGCGACCTCCTCGTCAAGAGCCCCACCGGTGCGGTCCTCTGGTCGACGAGGACGGGCGGCCACGAGGAGGGCTCCTACGACCTGCTGCTCGCCGACAACGCCGAGCTGACGATCGCCGGCCGGTCGGGCACGCTCTGGACCCGTCGGCAGCACCTCGGCGTGCTGCAGGCCGGGCAACGCCTCCTGCCGGGCCAGCAACTCGTCTCGGGCGACGGGCTCTACGTGCTCACGATGCGTCGCGACGGCGCCCTCGCCGAGGAGACGGCCGGCCAGGTCGTGTGGTCGAGCGGGTCACAAGGCCACGCCGGCGCTTACGCCGTCATGCAGGCCGGCGGGAACCTCGTGATCTACGCCGCCGCCGGCGGGGCGCTCTGGAGCTCCCGTTCGGGCGGTCACACCGGCTCGTCGTACGCCGTCCTCGACAACGACGGCCAGCTCGTCGTGGCCGGGCCGACGGGCCTCCTCTGGTCGAACAAGGCTTGACCCGGCTCGCCGGCTCCTGTGAGCCGCCGGGACCTTCGGCCCTATCGGTGGTGGCGCCGCGCGCCCAAGATCGATCTCAGCACCGAAAGGAGGCGAACGTGCGAGCCAAGCTCGGTGACCACATCGTCGTGAAGAACCACCGCGTCGGCGTGCCGGACCACGAGTGCGAAATCCTCGAGGTTCGCGGGGCGAAGGGCGGCCCTCCCTACTTCGTGCGCTGGCAGGAGAGCGGCCAGGAGGCGCTCTTCTTTCCCGGTCCGGACGCCCTCGTCCGGGACTGATCCACCCACCCAGCCGCCTCCCGGAGCCGCCTCTCGGCGGATCTCCGCAGCTGTGCGACGGCTCAGGCCGGGTAGACAGGCGCCGGCGGCGGGATGACACCGGCGTCTCCGGGCGTACGGCTGAGCCGGGCAATGTCGGGAGGCGGCGCTGATCGGGAAGACCCGCGCCAGGCTGGAGGTGAACGGCATGTCGGTGGGCTCGTAGTAGCCCATCGCCACGGCGCCGGACGCCGACTCGGCGAAGCCCTGGCAGGTGCCGCCGTCGAACTGGGCCTGGGAGGCATCCCAGGTCTGGGAGGGACGCCCCACGAGCTGGCATTCCGAGGGGAGGTGGAACGACCGCAGGCGCTTGCCCGGGCCGTAGGGGTTCGAGTTCGTCGGGCGCCCGCCGGCGCCGATCGTGAGCCCGTCGCCCCGGCCGAGGACGCCGAGCATGTTGTCGAAGGAGTGGTTCTCCATCATGCAGACGACGAGGTGGTCGAACTCGGGCATGAGGTCGGTTCAGGCAGGAGAGCCGGGATCGGGAAGGGTTCCGACGGCAAGGACCGTCGACGTCGGTACCGATGACGTGCCGCCGGCTCGGCTGGCCGTCGGGCTGCTCGTCGAGGCGGAGCCGGCGGAACGTTGCGAGGCGCACCCCCCGAGGGCGGCACCCGCCCCGAGCGCCGCGGCGGTGCCGGGGAAGCCACGGCGCGAGAGGAGCCGCCGCTCGACGGGGCCGTCGGGTTCGGTCACGACGGCTGCTCCCTCTGGACCTCGCGGGCGGCCTTGTCCGACCGCAGCCCCTGGAAACGGGGATGGCGGAGGCGCCCGTCCCTCGTCCACTCGGTGAAGGCGACGTTGGCCACGAGGTCAGGCGTGACGAAGTGGGCGCCCTTCATGCGGGCAAGATCGGCGAACGGGCTCTCCGCCACGCCACGTCGCTGCAGCTCGCCGTCGAGCTCCCGCAAGGTGGCATCGGAGAAACCCGTGCCCACCTTGCCCGCATAACGGAGCAGCCCTTCCTCGTAGTAGCCGACGAGGAGGGCGCCGAAGTGCTGCCGCTGACCGGTCGGGTCGGTGTAGCCGCCGATCACGAGCTCCTGGCTGGCGCTGCACTTGAGCTTGCGCCAGTCCGGGGAGCGGCCGCTGCGGTAGGGGCTGTCCGGCCGTTTGGCCATGATGCCCTCCCAGCCCTCGGCACAGGCCCGCCGCAAGAGTTCGGCCGGGTCGCCGTCGAGCGGGACCACGGCTCGCAGGGGCTCCTCCCCCTCGACGAGCTCGGCGACGAGGCGCCGCCGGTCGGCGAGGGGCAGCTGGCGCGTGTCCGAGCCGAGGAGGTGGAGGACGTCGAAGACCTCGTAGACGGGCGTGGCCGTCGAGTCGGGCGCCTGCAGGAGGGCGAAGCTCGTGCGGTCGCCCTCGTAGGCGACGATCTCACCGTCGAGGGTGAAATTGTCGACCGGCAGGGCCGAGAGGGCACGCACGAGATCGCCGAACCGAGCCGTGAAGGACTGTCGCCCCCTCGACCAGAGCTCGACGTCGGCGCCGTTGCGGACGGCGATGGCCCGCAGCCCGTCGAGCTTGCGCTCGTAGGTCCAGCCCGCCGCGTCGCTCGGCACCTGTTTGGCCAGCTCCGCCAGCATGGGGGGCACGAAGGTGGCCCGTCCCCGCGTCCAGGTCTGTCTCCCGCCGGCCACCACCTCCTCGAGCGTTCGCCCCGACGTGACCGACTGCGGGGCGCTCGCCACGATGTCGAGGGCCGGGTCGGCGTCAGCGTCCTTCTGCTTCACCATGATCCACGTCTCCTGACGGTCTCCGGGGCGCGCCGTCCTCGTGAAGGCCCAGGCGCCGTGCAGCTTGTGGCCGTCGAGGTGCACGCTGAAGTGGCCCTCCTCGATCGCCCGGCGCATCGCCACGAGGCGGCCCCGGCGCTCCGTGAGGTTGCGGTAGGTGCCGGCGTCCCAGACGATGACCCCGCCGCTGCCGTACTCGTGCTCGGGGATGGTGCCCTCGAAGTCCCGGTACTCGAGGGGATGGTCCTCGACATGCACGGCCAACCGCTTGGCGGCGGGGTCGTAGGAGGGCCCCTTCGGCACCGCCCATGACGCCAGCACCCCGTCGACCTCGAAGCGCACGTCGTAGTGGAGGCTGCGGGCGGCGTGCTTCTGCACGACGAAACCCGGCTCTCCGGACGGCCCGACCTCGACCCCCTCGGGCTCGCTCGTCTTCGAGAAGTCGCGCTTCGATCGATACGTCGTCAGGCGGTCCGTCGTCATGTTCTATCTCGCCGCCGGGCCGGGCGTCCCGTCGACGCGCCCATGGGCGACGGTGAGCGGCTCTACGGTGGGACGTGGGTCATGACGATGCGGACACGAGATGACACCTAAGGGCTTCCGGCGCCTGTCTGGGGGCGGTGGACCGGAACGGGGCGCCGGGGATACGCCGGCCACCCCCGACCCGCGGGCACTGCGCGCCCTCGAAGACGCCGTCCGGCGGGCGCGGGAGGTCTCCGGCCGCGAGCTGCCGCAGGACGGCCGGATGGCGGCGCCGGGCGGAGCCTCGGCCGCCTCGACCGTGCGGCCCCCTGCCGGCCCGGCCTCCGGCGGACACCCCCGCCGCACCGGCCGGCGCCCCCGACTGGGCCTGCCACGACGGGGATGGACGCTGTGGTTCCCGATGGCCGTCCTCGTCCTCGTCGTCGCTCTCGTCGTCGCTCTCGTCCTCGGGCTGCGACACAGCGGGGCACCTCGAGCGGGCGGCGGCGTCCCCACCACCCACCCGGCGGCGTCGACGACCGTGCCGCATCACTCCACCACGACGACGGCGCCGCCCAGCTCCACGACGTCACCGAGCACGACGGCGCCTCCCACGAGCACCTCCAGCACGAGCACGACGACGACTACGAGCACGAGCACGACGACGACCACGACGACGGCACCGGTGGGGAGCGCTCCCTCCATCTCGTCGATCACGCCGCCGTCCGGCAAGCCGGGCAGCGTCGTCGTCGTGCACGGGCGCAACTTCTTCAGCTCGAACGGCATCGTGCTCGCCCGGTTCAACGGGCAGCCGACGCCCACGGACTGCCCCTCGCTGAACACCTGCAAGGTCACGGTCCCCACCCTCCCCGGGTCGCCGACGAACGTGGAGGTCACCATCACCACGGCGGCCGGCACGTCGAGCCCCGAGCCGTTCGGCTATGAGTGACGCAGGCCGCGGCCGGTAGGCTGCGGCGACTGGTTCGCGAGCGGCAACACGTGCGGCGGACGAGCGGCCGGAAGGACGTCCGGACGTCCGGCGACGCGACGGGGCCACAGGCCCGCTCGGAGGAGGGTGTCGATGAGGGTGGGACCAGGTCATGCGCCGACCTAGCGGCGGGCTGCGCGGACTCGCCGGCGTGGCGGCGCTCTTGGGGGTCGCCCTGGCCACCCCGGTGGCGGCTGCGGGCGCCCTCCCTGTCCTCGCAGCAGCGGCAGCCCCGAGGACGGCCTCGGTGGGGGTGCTCGGGTGGGGTTTCGATCAGCCGACGGCGCTCAGCTCGAACGGCAACCACGTCTTCGTGGCGGACGCCGGCGGCGATTCCGTTGCCGAGCTGAGCGCCACGACCGGCGCCTTCCTCCGCCTCATCTCCGGCCCCGCCTTCGGCTTCGACAGCCCGCAGGCGATCGCCGCCGACGGCTCGGAGGTCTGGGTGGCCAATGCCGACGGCAACTCCGTGACCGAGCTGAGCGCCTCGACGGGCCGCCTCGTACGGGTCATCTCCGCCTCGCGGTACAAGTTCAGCGCTCCCTACGGGATCGCCGCCGACGGCTCCGACGTCTTCGTGGCGAACTTCAACGGCAACACCGTCACCGAGCTGAGCGCCGCCACGGGCGCCCTCGTGCGGGTCATCTCGAGCGCCAACGACCGGCTCGGCGTGCCCGACGCCGTCTCCACCGACACCCGCCACGTGTGGATCTCGAGCCTCTTCGGCAACTCGGTGACGGAGCTGAACCGCTCGAACGGCTCTCTCGTGCGGGTCGTGGCCGCCCCGGCCGACCGCATCGACTACCCCGAAGGCGTCGACTCGGACAACTCCCACGTCTGGGTCGCGAACACGGAGGGCGACTCCGTGACCGAGCTGAGCGCCACGACGGGCGCCCTCGTGCGGGTCATCTCGGGTGCCAGGTTCCGTTTCGACGCCCCCTACGGCATCTCGTCGAACGGCTCCGTCGTCTTCGTGACGAACGAGTACGGCAACTCGGTGACGGAGCTGTCGGCCTCGACTGGCTCCCTGCTCCGTGTGCTCTCGGGCCGCAGCGTCTCCCTCTCGTCGCCGTACGCCGTCGCCTCGGACACCAAGCACACCTGGGTGGCCAGTGCCTTCGGCAACTCGTTGACCGAGCTCAAGGCGGGCGGCACGGTCGAGAGCGTCATCGCCGGCTCGCCGTACCGCTTCGACGCTCCCTACGCACTGTCGGCGGACCGCTCCCACGTCTGGGTCGCCAACAGCGAGGGCAATACCGTCACCGAGCTCGACACGGCGTCCGGCCACCTCGTCAGGGTGCTCGCGGGGGCGGCCTACCGCTTCGACTCACCAGATGCCATCTCCTCGGACGGGACGCACGTCTTCGTGGCGAACGGCGCCGGCAGCTCCGTCACGGAGCTGAGCGCCGCGACGGGAGCCCTCCTGCGGGTCATCTCCGGAGCCCGCGACGGCCTCGTGCTGCCCTCGGGCATCTCCTCGGACGGTACGCACGTCTGGGTCAGCAACGAAGACGGCAACTCGGTGACGGAGCTGTCGGCGGCGAGCGGCGGCCTCGTGCAGGTGATCTCGGCGCCGGAGGACGACTTCGACGGCCCCTCCGCCGTGGACTCGGACGGGACGCACGTCTTCGTCACGAGCCCGGGCGACAACGCCCTCACGGAGCTGCTCGCCGCGAACGGGGATCTCGTGAGGGTCACCTCGTCCGAGCTCGACAACCCCGTCACCGTCTCCTCGGACCGCGTGCACGTCTGGGTGACGAACGCCGCCGGCAACTTCGTGACGGAGCTCTCGGCTTCGACCGGGTCCGTCGTGCAGGAGATCCGCGGCGACGGGCTGTCGGACCCCTACGGCGTCGCCTCCGACGGCACCGACGTCTTCGTCGCCAACGCGGCGGGGGGCTCCGTGACCGAGCTGAGGGCCTCGACGGGCTCCCTCGTCTCCGTCGTGAGGGGAGCCGGCTACGAGCTGGACGATCCGTACGGTGTCGTCACGGCGGCCGGACGCGTCGTCGTGAGCGACGTCGGCGCCGAGTCCCTCACGACGTTCCCGAGCAGTTGACGACAAGGCCACGGAAGAGCTGAGGATCCCATGCATCTGACCACCCGACGCCTGCGATGGCTCACGGCGCTCCTCGCCCTGCTGTCGCTCGCCACCGCCGGTCTCACGCAGGCGGCCGCGGCGGCCGCGGCGGGACGTGACCCGTTGCGTCCCCCGAGGACCGCCGTCCCCCTCCCTCACGTGCACGGCCGCGTGGCGATCCAGAGCGGTCCGTGGGAAGCCGTCACGACACCGCCCTTCGAGCCGGGGGCGATGCTGCTGCTCACGGACGGCTGGGTGATGATGCAGCGTCGTTACACCCCCGACTGGTGGGTCCTGAAGCCCGACAGCACCGGGAACTACACCGACGGCACCTGGAGCGAGATCGCCGCCATGCCGGCCGGCTATGCCCCCGCGTACTTCGCCTCTGCCGTCCTGCCCGATGGGCGTGTCATCGTGCAAGGCGGCGAGTACAACGGGACGAGCGACAACGGCGTCTGGACAGCCATGGGGGCGATCTACAACCCGGTCGCCAACAGCTGGTCGTCCGTGAAGCCACCGAACGACCGGGGGTGGTCCATCATCGGCGACTCCTCGGGCATCGTGCTCCCCGACGGCCGCTTCATGCTCGGGGACTGCTGCTCGGCCGCCGACGCCCTCCTGAACCCTGCCACTCTCACCTGGTCGCCCACGGGGGCGAACAAGGCCGACGTCAACGACGAGGAGGGCTGGACGCTCCTCCCGAACGGCAAGGTGCTGACCATCGACATCAACAACCTGGCCGCACCGCAGAAGGCCGAGCTGTACTCACCCTCCACGGGAACATGGGCTGCCACCGGCACCCTGCCCGACCAGGTCGTCAACGAGGAGTACGCCGAGATCGGGCCACAGGTGCTGATGCCGGACGGCGACGTCCTCAGCGTCGGCGCCACTGGTCACGAGGCCGTCTACGACTCGGCCACCGGCCGGTGGTCGACGGCGCCCAACCTCCCCGTCATCGGGGGCCAGCAGTACGACAGCGCCGACGGCCCCGGCGCCGTCCTGTCCGACGGTGACGTCCTCATCGAGGCCAGCCCGGGCGTCTACAAGACGCCGGCGCACTTCTTCGTCTCCAACGGCGCGACGATCACACAGGTCGCCGATCCCCCCTACGCCTCCGACCTGTCCTCATACGACGGCTACATGCTCGTCCTCCCGACCGGCCAGGTGCTCCTCAACGACTACGGCATCCTCGACATCTATACGGCCGGCGGCACGCCGCAGGCGAGCTGGCTTCCCAAGGTGACGAGCGTTCCCGGCACGCTCGTGCCCGGTGGCAGCTACCGAGTGACCGGCACGCAGCTGAACGGTCTCACGCAGGGCGCCTACTACGGCGACGACTTCCAGAGCGCCACCAACTACCCGCTCGTGCGCATCGAGAACACGGAGAGCGGCCACGTCTTCTACGCCCGCACGTTCGGGATGAGCTCGATGTCGGTGACGCCCGGGGCGACCTCGTCCGCCGAGTTCAGCCTTCCCCCCGATCTCCCGTCGGGAGCCGCCACGCTCACCGTCGTGGCGAGCGGCTTCGCCTCTGCTCCCGTGCCGGTCACCGTGGCCGTGGCGCCACCCCGGCCCTGAGCCGGCGCTGACCGGAGTGCTCCCACTCCCTGCCGGACGCACGCCGTCGTGCTGAACGAGTACCTCGACCTCTTCGGGGCGCTGCTGCCGTTCTGCGGCAGCCTCACCTATGCCTACGCCACCTGGCGGGGGAAGGCGGCGCCGAACCGTGTGTCGTGGTCGCTCTGGGCGCTGAACCCCATCATCGTGGGCATCGCCGAGGTGGCGAAGGGATCCGGCTTGGGCTCGGCCTTCGCCTTCGCCGCCGGCATCGGGCCGGCCGTCGTGCTGGTGGCCAGCCTGCACACGCCGGCCGCCTCCTGGAAGATCGCCCCTTTCGACATCGCCTGCGGGATCTGCTCCGTCCTCGCCCTCGTCCTGTGGGGCCTCACCCGCGATGCCGACATCGCCATCGTCCTCAACATCATCGCCGACTTCATCGCCGCCGTCCCCACCATCCTGAAGGCGATGTCCCACCCCTTGACCGAGAATGCCTGGGCATTCGGCTTGAGCGCCCTCGGCGCCCTCATCGTGCTGCTCACCGTCAGCCGGTGGGACATCGCCAACGTCGCCTTCCAGCTCTACGCCCTCGTCATCTGCGTCCTGCTCGGCGTCATCATCGCCTTGGGACGGCGCCGGGCGAACGCTGCCCCGGCGCCGCCCGGCGCAGCGGCCTGACGGCCGGCGAGACCGGTGAGAGGGACCTCATGTCCGCCGTGATCGAGCAGTACACGATCAGCCACATCCCCGAGGACCGGCGTCACGGCCGTCCCAGCTCGCTGCTGCCCTTCTGGTTCACGGCGAACGCCTCCGCTTTCACCATCGTCCTCGGCGCCGTCGGCATCGAGCTCGGCCTCAGCCTTGCCTGGTCGATCACCGCCATCGTGGTGGGCAGCGCCGTGGGGGGCTGCTTCATGGCCTACCACTCGGCGCAGGGACCACGGCTCGGCCTGCCCCAGCTCGTGCAGAGCCGTGCGCAGTTCGGCTTCTTCGGCGCCCTCGTGCCGAACTTCCTCATCTGGCTGATCTTCCTCGGCTACATCGTCGGCGAGAACGTCCTCGCCGGACAGGCGCTCGCCCCGCTCATCCACGTCAGCGTGGCGGGGGCCCTCGCCGTCAGCGGCTTCGTCACCTGGCTCGTGGTCGTCTTCGGCTACCGGATCATGCACGACCTCAACCGGGTCGTCGCCATCATCTCGCTCGTGCTGTTCGTAGCGCTCCTCGTCCGTCTCCTGCAGCACCTCTCCGGGCTGCACGAGGTGGCGCCGCCCTTCAAGCTCTCTGTCTTCCTGCTGGCGGCCTCCATTTTCGCCAGCGGGCAGATCGGCTGGGCGCCCTACGTGTCGGACTACTCCCGCTACCTGCCGGCCGACACGAGCGTCGCCCGGTCGTTCGTCTTCACCTACGCCGGCAGCGTCGTCTCCGCCGTGCTCTTCGCCAGCCTGGGCGCCGTCGCCGGGGTCGTGGCCCTCCCCCACATCAACAGCGACGCCGTCGGCTACCTGGCCGGCCTCTTCCCCGCCGTGCGGTGGCTCGTCACCCTCGTCCTCCTGAGCTCGATCGTCGCCGGCAACGCCATCAACCTCTACAGCCCTCTCGTGTCCGGCCTCACGTTCGTCACGCGGGACGGCGGACGGGCGCCTGGAGCGGTCGTGCGGGGCGCCGGCACCGCCGTCATCATGGTTGTCACGAGCGTCGTGGCCATCGTCGTGTCCTCGAACCTCCTCGCCGACCTCTCGGACTTCATCGCCTCGCTTCTCTACATCGTCGTGCCCTGGTCGGCGATCAACCTCGTCGACTACTACGTCGTCCGCCACGGGCGCTACAGCATCGGGGACATCCTCTCGGTCCGGGGCCGCTACGGGCTGTTCAACGTGAGGGCCGTCGCCGTCTTCCTCGCCGGCATCGCCGCCGAGATCCCCTTCATGAACGCCTCCTGGCCGAAATTCGAAGGCCCGGCGGCCTCCAGCCTGGGCGGGGCGGACATCTCCTGGCTCGTCGGCTTCGTCGTCGCCGGGCTCCTCTACCTCGTCGCCTGCGGGGGTAGCGCCCGGCGGGACGCCGCTCCCCCGAAGGCCCCTTCACCGGGCGATGCAATGACGGCGCCGCGCCGGCGGGAGTAGGACCGGACAGTGAGGATCCTCGTCGCCGAGGACGACGACGCCCTCCGGTCCGTGCTCGAGCGCGGGCTGCGCACGGCGGGCTACGTCGTCGACGCCGTGCGGGACGGAGCCGAAGCACTCGACTACCTCAAGACCTACGACTACGAGGTAGCCGTGCTCGACTGGCGGATGCCCGTCATGAGCGGGCTGGACGTCGTGGGGGCGCTCCGGCGCAGCGGATGCGGCACTCCCGTCCTCATGCTGACAGCTCGTGACATGCCCGCTGACAGAGTGCGGGGACTCGATCACGGGGCCGACGACTACGTCGTGAAGCCCTTCGACTTCGGCGAGCTCCTCGCCCGCCTGCGTGCGCTGCAACGACGTCCCCCGGACGCCCACTCCCCGGAGCAGTCACTCGGGCGCCTCGTCTACGACCCGGCCACCCGGCTCGTGACCGTCGGCGGGCAGCCCCTCGACGTGACGCTCACCGAGCTCGCCATCCTCGAAGTCCTCCTCCACCGCACTCCGGCCGTCGTGTCCCGCCACTCCATCGCCGTCCAGGTCTGGCAGGACGAGGCCGACGCCGTCGGTTCCAACACCATCGACGTCCACATGGGGCGACTACGGTCCAAGCTCGAGGGAGCCGGCGTGCGGATCGAGACGCGCCGCGGCGTCGGCTACCGGCTCGTCGAGTGTTGACGGCGGCGATGCCATGAGGCCAGGGATAGCCACGGGGGGGACGCCGGGCCGACCCACGGGGAGCGGTCCGCACTCGGACAGGCGCCGGCACCTCGGCCCCTCGGTTCGCGTGGCGCTCGTCGCCACCTTCGCCATCCTCGCCGTCTATGCCGGGGCCGTCGCCGTCCTCGACGTCTTCGTCTCCCACCGTCTCGTCGCCGAGGTCGACCGGCAGCTGGCCGCCAGGCTGAGAACGGCGCGCACGCTGCCGCCCCAGCTGGCGACGAAGGAACCGGCCATCGCCGGCGCCGGCGGCGACTACGGGTTCGGCATCTACGGCGAGCCCATCTACGTGTGGCGCGTCTCGCCGAGCGGACTCCTGCAGGGCGCCACGACCGGGACGCCGCCGCTCGCACCCGGCAGTTGGCCGGACGCCGGGTCGGCGGGTACGGCAACCTCCGGTGGCAGCCGCATCCGCTTACAGTCCGTCCCCTACCGCGGGGGACTCCTCGTGGCGGGCGAGAGCCTCATCGAGCTGGGCCACGTGGAGAGCATCCTCGAGCTGTCCGAGCTGGCGGCGGCTCCCTTCATCGCCGTGGCCGCCTTCTTCACGGCCCTCCTCATCGGCCTCCGCTCCGCCGCCCCGATCGAGCTCGCCCGCCGCCGGCAGATCGAGTTCACGGCAGACGCCTCCCACGAGCTGCGCACACCCCTCACGGTCATCCAGGCAGAGCTCGCCCTCGCCACGGGACAGTTGGAACCCGTTGCCGCCGCGTCGCCACGGGTTCCGCAATCTGACGAGGCGTCGCTGACCGACGACACCGTCCCTGCGTACGGCCGCGCTTCGGCGAGCGCCGCGCCGGGCCGCGATGCCACGCTGGAGCGGATCGCCCGGGAGACGGAGCGGCTGCGCCGTATCGTGGACGACCTGCTGTGGCTCGCCCGCTTCGACTCGGCGCCGCCGTCGCCCGGCCCCGAACGTGTCGACCTCGCCGGTGTCGCCGAGCGCTGCGCCCGGCGTTTCGAACCAGTCGCCGCGGCCAGGTCGCTCGTCCTCACCGTCGGTCGCCTCGGAGGCGAGGCGGCCACCGTCGTCGCCCCGCTCGACTGGGTCGACAAGCTCGTGGGTGCCCTCGTCGACAACGCCTGCAAGTACGCCGACGAAGGCGGGTCGGTCCGCCTCACCGCCGGCCGCCTGGGCTCACGCGCCGTCGTCGTCGTGGAGGACAGCGGTCCCGGTATCCCCCAAGCGATGCGCGGACGGCTCTTCGACCGCTTCGGGCGGGGCACCACCGACGTGGGCGGGCACGGCCTCGGCCTTGCCATCGCCGACTCCGTCGTGCGCGCCACGGGAGGTGAGTGGCGCCTCGGCGAGGCAGCCCCACCACTCGGCGGCGCCCGCATGGAGGTCTCCTGGCCGGCGCGATGAGTGCGAACGGACAAGACGCTACGAAGCGGTCCGTGACGCTCGCCGTCTGCGACGGCGACGGCAGCCTGCTCGGCACGACGCCTGCGTTCGCGGTTCCGACGCCGTGGTGGCCGGACACCGAGCCCATCGGCGCCCGCTTCCCGCAGCTCACCGTGCTCCGCCTGCTGGGCGGGTCACCGGCGGCAGCCGGCCCCGTCGGGGGCGAGGTGCGCTACCTCGCCGAGCTCGACGCCTCGGCGACGGCGGCGGACGTGAGAGGCCTCCGTCTCCGAGAGGGCCTCCTCCACGACGACGACCTCGACGACCACCCGCTCAGGATGCCGTGGGGCCGCCGGGGCGGCCCGGCCTCCGATCTCGCCTGGGCGGTCGAGGCCGCCGGCCGGGCCGGACTGGAGCAGGCCGGGCGTCCCCGCCAGCACCGCACGTGGAACCTCTCGGCCATCTGGTCGTTGCCGGTCCGCAGATCGGATGGAGAAGAAGTCCGCCTGTGGCTGAAGTGCGTTCCCGGCTTCTTCGCCCACGAGCCGAAGGTGCTCGCTCTGCTGCGGGACGAATCCGTGCCCCGGCTCCTCGCCGCCGAGGGCTACCGCATGCTGCTCGCCGAGATGCCCGGGCGCGACGGCTTCGGAGCGAACCCCGACCAGACCAAGCACCTCGTCGAGCACCTCGTCGACCTGCAGCTCCGGACGAGGCCGCTCGTGGCGGGCCTGCTGGCGGCGGGAGTCCCGGACGCCGGGGGCGATCGGCTGGTCGGCACCCTCGCCCGGCTCGTGGCCCGGCGGGCGCCGGACGACCCCGTGCTGAACGCGCTCGTGGGAGCAGCCGGCGAGCGACTGGCGGAGGCGGCGGAGTGCGGCCTCCCGGACGTCCTCGTACACGGGGACGTCCATCCGGGCAACACGCGCCTCGGCGCCGGCCAACCGATCCTGTTCGACTGGGGCGACTCGCGCATCGGCAACCCGGTGCTCGATCTCGACGTCCTCGATCGCCTCGACCCCGGGGAAGCCGCCGCCGTCGCCGGGCACTGGCTGGGCTGCCTCGGCGGCGCCCTGCCCGGCAGTGACCCGCCCCGGGCGTGGCGGCTGCTGCGGCCCCTCGCCGCCCTGCGGGCCGGAGCCGTCTACCAGGCCTTCCTCGACAACATCGAGCCGTCCGAGCGCATCTACCACGAGGGCGACGTCCTCCCCGCCCTCGAGCGGGCCGGGCGCCTTGCCCTCGCTCAGCGCGACGGGGCAGAGGACGGGCCGTCGAGCAGCCGTTCGTTCAGGTAGACCTGGCCACGCCAGAAGGCGCGGGCGGCCCGAAGAGCCCGACGGGCGGGGCCGTGCCTGCCGGCGGGGCGATGATCCGTGTAGTACATGGCGTTTCTCGCTGTCACGTCACCATCGTGCGCCTGGACACCGTGCCGGAGAAGTGGCAGACTTGCCGCTATGCGCGGGAAACCTGCCAACCGTCTGAACGTCGCCGTCGTCGTCGCCGACGAGCTCTCCCCCTTCGAGTTCGCCGTCGCCTGCGAGATCTTCGGCTACGAGCGCCCAGAGCTCATCAGCCCCTGGTACGACTTCGCCGTCTGCTCCTACGAGTCGCGTGCGGTCGTGACGGAGACGGGTTTCAGCATCGGACAGCTCGAGGGCCTCGACCGACTGGAGGCGGCCGGGACGATCATCGTGCCGCCCTTCAAAGCCCGCGGAGAGCACCTCGGCGACCTCTACGAATCGCTGCGCCGTGCGCACGGCCGGGGAGGACGCATCGTCTCGTTGTGCACCGGGGCCTTCGTGCTCGCCGAAGCCGGGCTGCTGGACGGGCGTCGGGCGACGACGCACTGGATGCATGCCGACGAGTTCGCCCGGCGCTTCCCGCAGGTGAGCCTCGACCCATCCGTCCTCTACGTCGACGAAGGCGACATCCTCACCTCCGCTGGTTCCGCCGCCTCGCTCGACCTGTGCCTGCACCTCGTGCGCTCCGACTTCGGTGCCGAGGTGGCCAACGCCCTCGCTCGGCGCCTCGTCGTGCCACCGCACCGGGACGGCGGGCAGTCGCAGTTCGTGGAGACGCCGCTCACGACCGTCTCCACCGACACGCTCTTCGCCGACACGCTCACGTGGATCCAGGCGCACCTCGACGAGCCCTTGACCGTCGCCGAGCTGGCGGAGCGGGCGGCCATGAGCCCGCGGACCTTCGCCCGCAAGTTCCGCGACACGACGGGGACGTCGCCCCACCGCTGGGTCCTCGCCCAACGCGTCGTACTGGCGCAACGGCTCCTCGAGACGACGGACCTCGCCGTCGACATCATCGCAAGCCGGTGCGGGATCGGAGACGCCGCCAACCTCCGCGAGCACTTTCGCCGTGTCGTGGGCACCTCGCCCAACGCCTACCGCCGCACCTTCCGTCGGGAAGCCTCCTGACGAGCGGCCGGGCGCTCGCCGTCGTCATCGAGCGGCTGCGCGCTGCGGGCTGCGTCGCAGCCGAGGAGGAGGCGGCAGAGATGCTGGTGGGCACGGGCGACGCCGGGCTCCTCGAGGAGTGGCTGCGCCGGCGGGAGAACGGGGAGCCTCTTGCCTGGATCACCGGCACGCTGCAGTTCTGCGGCCGGCCCGTCCATGTGGATCCCGGCGTCTACGTACCCCGGCTGCAGAGCGAGCAACTGGCCCGCGCCGCCGCCGCCGCCCTGGCGCACTCCGTCACGCCGGGCCGCAGAGGGCGGGCGGCCGACCTCTGCACGGGCGCCGGTGCCATCGCCCTCCATCTCGCTGCCGCCGTGCCGGGAGCGCTCGTCGTGGGCGTCGACAACGACCCCGCGGCGGCGGCGTGCGCCCGGCGCAACGGCGTGCCCACCCTCGTCGGTGATCTCGCCGAACCCCTCCGGTCCGGCTCCTTCGACGTCGTGACGGCCGTCGCTCCGTACGTGCCGAGCGACGCACTGCGGTGGCTCCCTGCCGACGTGCAGCGTTACGAGCCGTTGGGCGCACTCGACGGGGGGAGCGACGGGCTCGCCTGCCTCCGCCGCGTCGTCACGGGCGCCGCCCGCCTCCTTCGCCCGGCCGGCTGGTTGCTCGTGGAGCTCGGAGGGGAGCAGGACGACGGCCTGACGCCTGCTCTCTCGGCCGCCGGCTTCACCGCACCGACCCGTTTCGAGGATGAGGAGGGGGACCTCCGCGCTTTGACGGCCCGTTGGCGGGACGACGCCTGAGCGAGGGCTGAGGGAGGGAGATCCCCGACGGCCGCCATCTCGGCCGCGGACTCTGTAGATTACGAGTTCGTGACGGGTGACCTCCCGCTCCCTGACAACCCCCCGCAGGTCGCAGGTACCGGGCACTCCGAGCGGCCGCCGCGATCCCGGCTCGTGCTGCGGGCGATCTCCTGGCGGCTCGCCTCCTCCATCGCCTTCTTCGTCGTCGCCGTCGTGGCGGTCGTGGCCGCCGTGGCCGGCCCCCTCTACCTCACGGCCACCGACCAGGCCATCGTGTCGAACGCTCTGACAGGCGCCACGCCCGAGAACGCCGGCGTCTCCATCACCGACCTTGCGGGACACATCACGCCGCCATCGGAGCTCCTCGCCGACGCCGCCAGTGTGCCGGGCGGCGTCGGCACCTCGAGCTCGGATCGTTTCGAGAGCCCCATCCTCACGACGCTCCTCCCCGCCGACGCCTATAGCCCCGTCTCCGGGCGGCCCGACATCCTCGACCTCGTCTCCCGGACCGGCGCCTGTGAGGAGGTGCCGATCGTCGCCGGCCACTGCCCGACGGCGGCGAACCAGGTGGCCGTCAGCTCGCGATCCGCCGTCCAGTTGAGGGCCCACGTCGGGAGCGTCATCGTCCCGCTCGGGACGACGAGCGCCCACACCTTCGCCGGGAAGCCACCACCGCGGATCCAGCTCGTCGTCTCCGGCATCTACACGGCCGGCGACGACAACGCTCCCATCTGGTGGGGGACGAACTACTTCCCCTTCGGGTCGTCGCAGCCGAGCGGGGGCGAGGGACTCGACGACGGCTGGGTGACGCCGGCAGGGGCCGCTCTCCTCAGCACGCAAATCCTGCCGTCGAACTGGCTCGAGCTCCCGCTGCGCGTGAGCACCATCACGGCCACCAACGCCACCGCCGTCCTCGGCGATGTGAACGCCTGGGTGGCGAGCACGGAGTCCTTCGGCAACGTCGTGGTGGGAAGCGGACTGCCCGCCCTGCTCAGCTCGGCACAGAGCCAGGAGCACGCGGCGGCGCCGGTCATCGTCGTCATCTCGCTCCTGCTCGTCCTCCTGGCCCTCCTCGTGCTCTACAGCGTTGCGCAGTCGACGAGCGCACTTCGCGCCAACGACGTGAGGGTGGCCGAGCTGCGGGGGCTCCCGAGGGGACGGGTCACGTTCCTCGCCCTGCGAGAACCGGTACTGCTCCTCGTGCTCGCCGTCCCAGCGGGCATCGCCGTCGCCTGGGCGACCGTGTCACTGGTCGACTCGCAGGTGATCGGCATCTCGAAGCCGCGCTTCGACACCCTGGCGCTCGTCTCCGCCTTGATCACCCTCGCCGCCGGCATCGTGTCCGCCGCCCTCGGCTCACGCGCACTGCTGCGATCGCGCATCACCGAGGAGTCGCTCGACGCCGCCGCCAAGCGCCGCGCCCGTAACGCCGCCGTCGTCGACGCCCTGGGCCTGGCGCTCGCCGTGAGCGGCGCCGTCGAGCTCGTCGGCCAGCACAATCACCAGGTGGGTACGGCCGACCCCGTCACCCTCGTCGGCCCGGGCCTGCTCGCCCTCGGCGCCGGCATCCTCGGCGCCCGCCTCCTTCCCCTCGCCGCCGCCGCACTCGCCCGCGCCTACCGGTGGACGCGCCACGTCGCCCTCTCCCTGGCGGCGACGAACGTCAGCCGACGGGAGAACGTCGCACGGCGGATCGTCATCCCCACCATCGCCACGGGGCTCCTCGTCTTCTCCATCGCCGGCCTCTCCGTCGTGCGCCGCAACGACGCCATGCAGGCCGGCTTCCAGGAAGGCGCCCCCATCGTGCTGCAAGCCAACGTGCAGGCGGGCATCAACTTCCTCGACGCCGTGCAAGGGGCCGACCCCACCGGCAAGGAGGCGATGGCCGCCGTGAGCGTGCGCGCCTCGGACGGCCTCTCGCTCGCCGTCGACGCCACCCGGCTGGCGGCCGTGATGTCGTGGCCGAAGAGTCTCTCCGGCCCGACGGTGCGGGACATCGCCAAGGAGCTCCGCCCGCCCACGCCGGCAGCCGTCATGATCCCGAACAGCGATCGGCTCGAGCTCACGGTCGACCTCGCCACGGCGTTGCGGCCGGCTCCCGACTTGCAGATGCAGCTCTACGACGAGCAGTACCCCTCGGAGTTCCTGGTCGACTTCGGCCTCCTCCGCGCCGGCACGCACACCTACTCGGCCTCGCTGATCGGCGGCTGCCCGCGGGGGTGCCGGCTCGACTACTTCAGTTTGCAGTGGACGGCGGGCGGCCACGCCGTGCCCCCGGCCGCCTCCAACGTGGTGCTCCACCTCGTCTCCTTGAGCGCCGTACTGGGCGGGGTGACGAGCTCCCTGCCGGCAGGGTTCACCCGGCCCGGCACGTGGCAGAGCACGGAGGCCGCCACGACGGCCTCGCCCGGCGGCCTCGGCATCACGACCGACCTCGCCTCTGCCACGACACCGCCCGAGATCTCCCTCGCCGACGTCCCGACCCTGCTGCCGGCCGTCGTGACCACGGGCTTCGCCCAGCTCGACGCCAACCCGGCCCAGCCCGGAGAATTCCAGGGGGTGGGCATCGACGAGAACCAGATCGAGGTGCACGGCATCGCCTACGTGCCCGCCCTGCCGCGTCTCGGCGCCAACGGGACGATGGTCGACCTCGGCTTCGCCCAGCTCGTCGAGAGCCAGGCGCCGGCGGGGGCGAGCTTCGAGATCTGGTGCGCCCGCCCGCCCACGGCTGCGCTCATCAAGCGGCTGTCCGAACGGGGCGTCACCGTCACCGGCTCGGCGCAGTCGTCGACGTACCTCACCCAGTACCAACACTCCGGTGATTCCCTCGCCTTCGACCTGTTCGGCTTCGCCGCCGGCAGCGCCCTCCTCCTCGCCCTCGGTGCCCTCCTCTTCTCCACCGCCTCCGGCGCCCGCTCACGGGGGATCGAGCTCACCGGCCTCACCGCCGTCGGCGTCTCACGGCGAGCGCTCCGAGCCTCCATCGTCATCGAGTCGCTCATGGTCTCGCTCGTGGGGACGCTGCTCGGCTGGGGCGCCGGCGTGGCCGGGGCGGGCCTCGCCATCGCCTCCCTGCCGGAATTCGCCCCCGGCCGGGTCGGCCCGCCGCTCGAGCTCGGGCTCCCCTGGCTCGACCTCGTCGCCTGTGGGGTCGTCGTGCTCGTCGCCGTCGTCATCGCAGCGGCCGTGTCGGCCGTCCTCGTCATGCGCCAGGTGCGCCCGGACCGCCTGCGGCTGGCGCCATGAGCGTCTTCCCGGCACCGGAGATCTTCCTCGAAGGTCGCGACGTCGACCATCCGGAGGACAGCCGTGCCCTCGCCGTCGAGTGCACCTCCCTCGTCCACCTGTACCACGTGCCCGACTCCGACGTCGTCGCACTGCGGGGGGTCGACCTCGACATCGATCCCGGTGAGATGGTGGCGCTCCTCGGCCCCTCCGGGATGGGCAAGTCGACCCTCTTGAAGATCATGGCCGGCATGCTGCGCCCCTCCGCCGGCCAGGTCCTCGTCGGCGGCCGCGACGTCGCCCGCATGAGCCAGGCGGAGCTGCGGCGCTACCGTGCGGTCGACGTCGGCATCGTGCTCCAGGACCCGCTCGCCAACGTGCTCCCCTACGCGACCGTCGTGGAGAACATCGAATTCGCCGGCGTCGGTGCCAAGGCCTACGGGTCCGCCACGCTGCCCGTGAGGGATCTCGTCCAGCTGATGGGTCTCGAGGCGTGCGCGGGGCGACGCGTCACCCACCTCTCGGGCGGCGAGCAGCAGCTCTTGGCCGTCGCCGTCGGCGCTGCCGGCGGCGGGCGACTCCTCCTCATCGACGAGCCGACGAGCCAGCTCGACGGCGCCGGGCGGGACCGCGTCATCGCCGGCCTGCACGACCTCCACCGGGAGACGGGCGTCACGATCGTCATGGTGACCCACGACCCCCACCTGGCCGAGTCGGTCCCCCGCACGGTGACGATCCGGGACGGACGGGTCGGCGCGGAAGGTCGTCACGGCAGCCAGTACGCCGTCGTGGGACGTGACGGCACGATCCAGCTGCCGCCGGAGCTGCTGCACATCTTGCCGCCCGACAGCCTCGTGCGGCTCGTGCGCCAGCCCCACGGGATCGACCTGCGTCTCGCCACCCTCGACACGCCGGACGGGGTGCCCCACGACGACGGTGGTGGGGACGCCCCGTCCTTCGGGGGGGACCACCCGTGACGACGCTCACGCGCCTCGGCTACCGGCTCGTGGCGAGCGGCCTTCGGCTTCACCTCGGCGAGCGGCAGCTCCTCGACGGCGTCGACCTCGAGGTGCCGCCGGCCAGCTTGACCGCCATCACGGGACCGTCCGGGTCGGGCAAGACGTCGCTCCTCATGGTGCTCGCCGGCGTGCTCGAGCCCGACGCAGGCCGGGTCGAGCTGCTCGCCACCGATTGGGCGGCAGAAGCCCCCGGGCCGACGGGTGCGGGGGGGGGCGGGACGAAGCGCCGGGGGGCCGAACCTCGAGGGGGCGGCGCCGTCCTCGGCTTCGTCCCGCAGACGCTCGGGCTGGCCCCGTACCTGACGGCGGCGGAGAACGTCGGCCTCCCCCTGCAGGCCCGCCGGGTACCTGCCGGCGAGGTGCGAAGCCGGGTGTCCCAGGCGCTTGGCTCCGTCGGGCTGAGCACGGCGGGCGACCGCATGGCGACGGAGCTCTCGGGCGGGCAGCGCTCCCGCGTGGCGATCGCCCGCGCCCTCGCCGTCGGCCCCCACGTCCTCATCGCCGACGAGGCCACGGCCGAGCTCGACCCCGAGAACCGGGCGCTCATGCTGACCCTCTTCCATGCCACGGCGGAGTCGGGCTGTGTCGTCGTCCTGGCGACGCACGACCCCGACGTCATCAAGACGTGCTCAGCCGTCTACGTCCTCGAGGACGGCTCGCTCACAGCGGCCGAGTGAGGCGTACGCCGGCGGGCGCCGGCCTCAGATCTTGAAGGCGCCGAGGCCCCTCGGCGTGCCCACCCCGGTCGGGCCGTTGTATCCCGCCTGGGCGTCGCAGGCGCGGTCGCCCATGGCGACGGCGCCGCTCGCCGTGTAGTCGCAGTCGAGGACACCGGCGCCCTTCAGGTTCCAGTCGCCGCAAACGGCCGCTCCCTCGCCGTCGCAGAACCCGTTGCCGCCGACCGTCACGTTGTAGAGGTCGGCGTGGTCGCCGAGGTGCGAGTAGAGCGTCTCGGCCGGGTAGCGGACGCCGTGGGCGCCGCCGGCGAGGGCGAACATGGCGGCGATGATCGGGGAGGACAGGGATGTGCCCCCGACGGTCTCCCAGCCGGTCGGGCTGCAGGGCGTCCCGCAGTCGTAGGTGTGGTAGATGTCGAAGCCCGTGAGGGAGTCGGCGTCGGCGGCGACGTCGGCCACGAGGCGGCGCGTCCCGCAGCCGGTGCTCGACCAATTGGCGACGCCGCGCTGCCAGCTCTGCGCCGTGAAGCGCCGGCTGCAGCCGCCGCCGCCGGCACCGAGCGTCTGGCCGATGGCGAGCTCGAAGGCGCCCTTCACGCCGTTGTCGTTCCAGACCGTCTCCGACTGCCGTGTGCCGTTCTGCCCGAGGTAGAGCGACGTGCCACCCACGGCGACGACCGTCGGGAAGGCGGCCGGGGTGTTGGGGGCGTTGATCGTGCCGTTCCCGCCGAGCTGGTCGAAGGCGTCGAAACCGTCGTCACCGGCGGCTGCCGTGATGACGACGCCCGGGTGGTTGTAGTCGGACTCGCCCTGCGTCGTCTCGGGCCCGCCGTAGGAATTCGAAATCTCCGTCGCCTTTCCCGCCGTGGCCGCCCAATCGGCGGCGGCTGCGAGGCTCGCGTTGGAGGAGCTGCTCGCCTCCACGAGGACGATCTTGCACTCCTCGCAGACGGAGTGGACCGCCTCCACGTCGAGGGACTCCTCGACGGACCACCCCGTCGAGTCGTTGGCGGGAAGGCCGGTCGTGTGCCCCGTTTGGTTCACGACCTTCAGGCAGCCGTCGGCCTCGCTGCAGGCCTTGAGGCCATACTGCGTGTCGAAGGTCTGCAGGTCGGCGTCGATGGCCGGGTCGTTGTAGGCGTCGACGATGGCCACGGTCTGGTCGGCCACCGTGGCGGCGGCGTTGAAGCCGTAGGCGCTGGCGAGGTCATCCGGCGTCAGCCCGCCGGCCGGCCCGATCGTCGCCCGCGGCCCCGATCGTGTCAGGCCGCCGACAAGACCGTCCCCGGGGACGAACGCCTCTGCCCCCAGCGTGCCCCGCTTCACGAGCTCGCGGCGCTCGACGAAGCAGGTGGCGTGACCGGACTTGGCCGGCGCGCACACCCGCACGCCGATGGCGTACCGCAGCGAGCCGCCGAGGCCGGCCGAGCTGCCGGCCGCAGCCGTCCCGCCGGCCACGGTGACGGCTGCCGTGCCCGAGAGCATCGCGGCCGCGAGCCCGCCGGCGAGCGCGGCCGCCCGGAGCGACCGGAACGGTCCCCACCGGCGGCCCGGGCCGTGCCCGCCGCCGACGGCCAACGCTCCGGCAACGACACCACGACGTTCGATTGGCGACACGGCACACCCTCTTCCTGGCTCCGCGGAACGAGCACCACCGCCGACCGGTGCTGACGCGGCGCCCTGTCGGTCGAGGCGCCCACCGGCAATTGAACTACAACCTGGGCGGTTCCCCCAACCGGACGTCTTCAGAGGGCGCTGGCTGCGACGAGACCCTCCAGGACGGCCTCCTCCACCGAGCGGGGAGCGAGGCAGTCGCCGATGCCGACGATCTCCGTGGCGGGGAAGGCGGCGGCCAGCTCCTGCAGGAGGCCGTCGACGGGGTCGTGGCCTTCGGCCAGCACGAGGCCGGCGACTCCCTCCACCATGACGGGCTCCTTCGTCAGCACGTGCTGGAGGTAGACGGTGTCGTCGTCCGCCCCGAAGAGCCGTACGAGGGGGACCACCTCGACCTTGGCGCGGGCGAGGGCGGCCAGGTGAGCGTCACGGACGTACTGCTGCAGCCGTTCGCAGGCGTAGTAACCGTCCACTGCCAGCACGACGCGATGGCGTCGGGCGGCGAGCAGGCGGGCCACCCCGGCGCCCACCCAGTCGGCCCGCCAGTCGGCCACCACGATCGTCCCGTCCGGCAGCTCCGAGCCCTCGATGACCTCCCAGGCGTCGAGGATGTGCGGAGCCCCGAGGATTTCGATCCCGGGACGGCGCGGCCTCGCCCCGGTCGCCACCACGACGACGTCGGGGCCTTCCTCGCCGACGAGCCGGACGTCGACGGGCGTCTTCGTGACGATCTCCACGCCGGCCCGCTCGGCTTCACGCAAGAGGTTGGTGACCGCCCCTCCGAATTCCTCCCGGTCGGGCAGCCGCTCGGCGAGGAGGACCTGTCCCCCCACCCGGGCGGCCGACTCGTAGAGCGTCACCTGATGCCCCCGCTCGGCTGCCACGGCAGCCGCTTTGAGACCGCCGGGGCCGCCGCCGGCGACGAGGACGCGGCGACTGCGGACGGCGGCTCGCCGCCGCCCGAACCGGATCTCGCGCCCCGTCTCCGGGTGCTGGATGCACGAGATCGGGTAGCCGAGGTGGAAGTGGCCGATGCAGGCCTGGTTGCAGGCGATACAGGCGCGGATGTCGTCGAAGCGCCCTTCCTCGGCCAGGCGGGGCATCGTGGGATCGCAGATGAGGGCGCGGTTCATGATGACGGCGTCGGCTAGGCCGTCGGCGAGGAGGCGTTCGGCGTCCTGCGGCTGGTTGACTCTGCCGGCGGCGACGACAGGGACCGACACCTTGTCCTTCACGGCGGCGGCGTAGGGGACGGCGTAGCCGACCCGCTCCGTCATGGGCGGCACGATGTGGTCCGAGCCGGCGAGGGTCGCCGAGGTGCCGAGCGTGACGCTCAGGTAGTCGATGGCCCCGTCGCCGTCGAGGGCGAGGCAGGTGGCGAGCGAGTCGCCGGCCGAGAGGCCCTCGTCCTCCAGCTCGTCGGCCGAGATGCGCACGCCCACGACGAAGTCCTCGCCCACGGCCCCGCGGATGGAGGCGATGACCTCGCGGAGGAAGCGCAGGCGGTTGTCGGGGTTGCCCCCGTAGCGGTCCTCCCGCAGGTTGACGCGGGGGTTGAGGAACTGCGACGGCAGGTAGCCGTGGCTCGCCACCACCTCGACGCCCTCGAGCCCGCCCTCGCGCAGGCGGCGGGCGGCGGAGCCGTAGCCGGCGACGATCTCCTCGATGAGCTCGAGGCTGAGGGCCCGCGGCATGACGTGGAAGCGCTCGTTCGGCACGGCCGACGGTGCCAGCGCCACCGGAGCGGACCCGTCCTGCGACTCCATCACCTCGCGGCCGGGGTGGAAGAGCTGCCCGAAGAGGCGGCAACCGTGCGGCTTCACGGCCTCGGCCACCTTGCGGTAGCCGGGGATGCAGGAGTCGTCGGTCGCCATGAGGACGTGGTAGGTGTAGCGGGCCGACTCGTGCACGCCCGCCACCTGCATGACGATGAGGCCCGCCCCCCCGGCCGCCCGCGCCTGCTGGTAGGCCACGAGCTGATCGGAGACCCTGCCGTCCTCTGCCATGACGGTGTCGTGGCCGGGCGAGACGATGCGGTTCTTGAGCACGACGTTGCCGACGGCGAGCTCGGAGAACAGGTGGGGAAGGGAGCCCGGCACCGCTCACGCCCCCCCATCGGATCGCCGCGGTGCCGCCGTCACCGTCGTGCGCATGGCGCCACCGTACTGCCCGGACGCTCGTTCGCAGGCAGCTCTGTGCGCCTCATCAGCCCGGTCACCGCACCAGGCCGCCAGCTCATCCGCGCAGCCCGAGGAGGCCGGGCACCCCGACGACGGAGTCGAGGACGTGGTCGGGCCGACGGCGGGAGCGTTCGAGGTCGTCGGCGCTGAACTTGCCGGTCCGTACGAGCACGCCGGAGATGCCGACGGCTTGCGCCCCGAGCACGTCCGACTCGAGGTCGTCGCCGACCATGAGCGCCTCGGAGGCGCCCACGCCGAGGTAGTCGAGGGCCGCCTGGAAGAAGGCCGGAGCCGGCTTGCCGACGACCGTCGCCTCGACGCCGGCGGCCCGCTCCAGCCCGATCACGAAGGCCCCCGTGTCCAGTTGGAAACCGTCGGCGGCGGCGAAATACCAGTTGCGGGCGAAGGCGACGAGCTCGGCTCCCTCCCGGAGGAGCTGGAAGGCATGGTTCAGCTGCTCGTACCCGACGCTCGGACCGACGGCACCGAGGATGACGACGTCGGCGTCGCCCTCCACGAGCTCGAGGCCTTCGAGGTCGTCGCCGATCCAGCCGTCGTTGAGCAGGAGGCAGCGGGCACCGGGGCGATGCTCGGAGAGGTAGCTCACGGCCGCTCGCGTGGGCGCCAGGATCTCGCCGTCGTCGATGGGGATGCCGCCCTGGCGGAGCTCGCGGCCGATGACGGCACGCGAGCGCGACGTCGTGTTCGTGATGAAGGCGATCGGCACATCGGCGGCTCGCAGCCGCTCGATGGCAGCGGCCGCCCCGGGGATCGCCCTCCACGAGACGGCGAGCACGCCGTCGATGTCGAACAGGACGGCCCGCCTGTCCGCCCCCGCCCCTTCGGAGCGATCGGTCCTCACGGCGACCCCCTTTCGCCGGGCATCCTAGGGACGACTCCCCGGGGACAACGCCTCAGCGGGAGAAGAGGGAGCGGGAGATCACGAGGCGTTGGATGTCGGATGTGCCCTCCTCGATCTCCTCCAGCTTGGCGTCGCGCATCCACTTCTCGACGAGGTGCTCGCGCGAATATCCCCAGCCGCCCAGCGTCTGCACGGCCGCCCAGGTCGCCCACATGGCCGTCTCCGAGGCCGTCAACTTCGCCATGGCCGCCTCCCGGCTCGCCCGCTGCCCGGCGTCGAGGCGGCGAGCCGCCCTCCACACCATGAGCCGGGAGGCCTCCACCCGCGTCGCCATGTCGGCGAGGCGAAAGGCGACCGCCTGGTGGCGACCGATGGGGACGCCGAACTGGGTGCGCTCGGAGGCGTAGTCGACGGCGTAGTCGAGGGCTGCCCGGGCCACTCCCGTGGCGGCGGCGCCGAGGATGACGCGGGAGGCGTCGAAGGTGTGCATCAGCCCCGAGAAACCCTGCCCCTCCTCCCCCAACCTGTCCCGCTCCTCCACCTCGACGCCGTCGAGGAAGATCTCCGTGTTGAGCAAGGCGCGCTGGCCGAGCTTGCGCAGTGGGGGACCGAACTCGAGTCCGGGCGTCCCCTTGCGCACGAGGAAGGCCGTGACACCGCGTGAGCGCAGCGCCGGGTCGACGGTGGCGAAGATGACGTAGAGCTCGGCAACGCCGCCGTTCGAGATCCACGTCTTGCACCCGGTCAAGCGGTACCCGCCGTCGAAGCGCTCGGCCCGCGTCGACACGGCGGCGGCGTCGGAGCCGACCTCCGGCTCGGTGACGGCGAGGGCCGTGAGCGGGGGCGGTGTCGCCGAGAGGGGCCGGAGGAACCGCTCCTTCTGGTCGTCGGTGCCGAGCTCGAGGACAGGGTGGGCGAAGAAGCCGTTGGAGGTGAGGAGGTTGCCGAGGCCGAGGTCGCCGGCGCAGAGCTCCTCCTGCACGAGGCATTGCGTGAAGACGTCCGTGAAGCCGCCTCCTCCGAGCTCGCTCGGGAGCATGAACGACGTGATGCCGGCCTTCGCCGCCTTTTCCCAGATCCCCCAGTGCATCTCGACGTCGGCCTCGTCGACGGCGCGGGCGATGGGTCGGATCTCGTTGGCGGCGAACTGCCGGCAGAGGCGGACGATCTCCTCCTGCTCGTCCGAGAGGGCGACGAGCTCGCGGGGCAGCTCGGCGACCGTCACCCGGCCGCCCAGGGGCTCAGCACGCCGTCGAGGCCGCGCTTGGCGATCTCGTTGGAGATGACGAGGCGCTGAATCTCGGACGTGCCCTCCCAGATGCGGTCGACGCGGATGTCGCGGTAGAGGCGCTCGACGGCGTACTCACGCATGTAGCCCCGCCCCCCGAAGATTTGCACGGCCCGGTCGATGACCCTGCCCGCCGCCTCCGATGCCGACAGCTTCACCATGGAGGCCTTGGCGTGCAGGAGCTTGCGCGGCATGCCGGCGTCGGCCTCGGACGCCACCTGGTAGACGAAGGCGCGGTTCGTGGCGATCTCGACGGCGCTGTCGGCGAGCATCGCTTGGATGAGCTGGTTCTCGATGAGGGGCTTGCCGAACTGCACGCGCCCGCTCGCCCAGTCCGTCGCTTCCCTGAGGGCGCGCTCGGCGGCGCCGGTCGCCCGGGCGGCGATCATGAGCCGCTCCTCCACGAACCACTCCCGCGTGAGGTCGGCGCCGCGGCCGATGCCGCCGAGCACGCAGTCCTCGCCGACCTCGACGCCGTCGAAACCGAAGATGGGGTGCTTGTACACGAACGTGTGCATGTAGGCCGGGGTGCGCACCACGCTCACGCCCCCGAGGTCGCGGTCGACGAGGAACAGCGTCGGCTCCCGGTCCGGCAGGACCATCGCCATGACGATGAGGAAGTCGGCAGCGTCCCCGACGGTGACGAACCACTTCTCGCCGTCGATGCGGTAGCCGCCTGGGACCGGGGTCGCCGTCGTCTCGATGCCGGTGTAGTCGGAGCCGGCGTTCGCCTCCGTCACGGCGTAGGCGTCGCGGCGCTCGCCCCGCACGGCCGGCAGGAGGTAGCGCTCACGCTGCGCTTCGTTGCAGGCCTTGAGGGCGTTGGCCGGGCGCCAGACGGTGTCCCAGAGGGCGTTCGTCAGCTGCCCCAGCTCCTCTTGCACGAGCACCTGGTCGAGGATGCTGAGACCGACACCGCCCCACTCCGTCGGCACGTTGATGGCGTTCAGGCGTGCGGCGACGGTGTTCTTCTTGATGACGTCGAGGATGTCGTCGGGCAGGCCGTTTTCGTGCTCGCACTGGTCTTCGTAAATTTTGATGGAGTCGGCGAGCTCCCTCGCCCGCTGCTTCAGCTCCGTCTGCTGCGGCGTGTAGTTCCAGTCCATGTCGGCTTCGTCTCCTCGGGTTTTAATATGACGCCGATATTATCTTGTACGACATCGGCCTGCCGGCGCCACTCGATCAGCCGGCCGGGAGGCGCTGCAGGTGGTCGAGCACGAGGCGGACCGCCCGCTGCCCTTTGAACAGGCGCGGCTCGAGCATGGCCTGGATGCCGATGCCGTCGATGAGGCCGGCGAGCCGGATGGCCTCCGCCTCGGTGTCGACCTTGCCGATCTCGCCTGCCTCGAGAGCTTCCCGCAAGTGCTTCGAGAGGAGGGCTCGCCACTCGGCGTAGTAGCGCTGCTGCTCGGAGCTCAGCGTCTCGTCGCCGATGGCGCGGGACCAGAAAGCCATCCAAACCGCCATCTCGAGAGCCCGTTGCGCCCCGAGGGGCAGCACCTCGCGGACGATCGCCTCCAGTGCCGCCAAGCCTCGCAGCGACGCCGTGCGCTGGCGGATGCGGGCCGACTCCTGTCGCCAGACACGAAAGAGGGCCGATCGCACGACGTCGTCCTTGTTCCGGAAGTAGTGGGCGACGACACCGGTCGAGTAGCCCCCTTCGGCCGCCACCTCGCGGATGCTGACGCCGTCGATGCCGTTGCGGGCGATGACCCGCCAGGTGGCCTCGAGCACCTCCTCCCGCCGTTGGTCACGGTCGACGATCTTGGGCACGTGGCCGCCTCCTCCGGGTGGTTATTTAGCACCACAAGTGTCTTACATCATTGCACCATCTGAACCGGCTGGCGCTGGCCGCCGGAGGTTGATCAACTTGTGCCGAACGGCCTCCAGGGGGCGATGCGTCGCCTGGAGGTGGCGATGCCGTGCCGATAGGTACCCGCGCGTCATCGCGACCTACAATGCTGCGACTCGGCAAGGGGGCCGGTTCGTCCACGACAGAGAGGGGGTTCCATGGCAAGCAGCGTGGCCACGCTCGTGCTACCCGCGGGCACGACGGCGCCTGCCACCACGTGGTGGGAGGAGCACCCGATCCTTGCCCTCGCCACGCGTCGCGCCGGTATCGGGATCGTCACGCTGTTCATCGCCTCTGTCGTCGTCTTCTGGTCGACGGCCGTGCTGCCCGGCAACGCCGCCTACGCCGTGCTCGGCCACACGGCGACGCCGCAGCGCATCCATGCGCTCGAGCTGCAGCTCCACCTCAACCGGCCGCTCGTCAACCAGTACTGGGTGTGGCTGTCGGGCCTCTTCACGGGCCGGCTCGGCAATTCCCTCGCCAACGGGGACCCCGTGTGGGGTCAGGTGGCACCACGTCTCGTGAACTCCGCCGTCCTCGTCTTCGTCGCCGGCGCCATCGGGAGCGTCCTCGGCGTCCTCTCCGGCGCCATCGCCGCCGTGCGCAAGGACGGCTGGTTCGACCACATCACCTCGATCGCCTCCCTGGCGGTGACGGCCCTGCCGGAGTTCGTCGTCGCCATCGGGCTCATCGTCCTCCTCGCAACGAACGTGTTCCACGTCTACCCGGCCGTCTCCCTCATCGCCCCCGGCAGCTACGCCTGGGACTCCCCGAGCCTCCTCGTGCTCCCCGTCGCCACCCTCGTCATCGTCGTCGTCCCGTACATCCTTCGGATGATGCGGGCCGCCATGATCGAGGCCCTCGAGTCCGACTACGTGGAGATGGCCCGCCTGAAGGGCGTCCCGGAGTGGCGCGTCGTCCTCGTGCACGCCCTCCCGAACGCCGTGGCGCCCACGATCCAGGTGATCGGGCTCAACTACCTGTATCTCGCCGGCGGCATCGTCATCGTCGAGGACGTCTTCAACTTCCCCGGCATCGGCCAAGGGCTCGTGAACGCCGTCAACGACCGGGACATCCCGACCATCCAGCTCATCGTGGTGATCCTGGCCGCCTTCTACGTGTTCATGAACATCGTCACCGACATCATCGCCCTCCTCGCCACGCCGCGGCGACGGATCGCGAGGTAGTCGTGGCCGACACCGCCGGAACGGTCGACGCCGGACGAGGACGCCGGATGCGCAGCCATTTCCAGTGGCTCTCCACCCTCGGGTCCGCCGTGAAGACGACGCGAGGGGCCGTCGGCCTCGGCCTCACCTCGATGATCGTGCTCCTCGCCATCATCGGGCCGTCCGTCGTGCCCTACTCGGCCACGAACTTCGTGACCATCCCCTTCGCCGAGCCGACAGGGCAATACCTCCTGGGGGGCGACGACCTCGGGCGCGACGTCCTCTCCCGCGTGCTCGACGGCGGCTGGGTGCTGCTCCTCATGGCCATCGCCGCCACCGCTTTCGGCATCATCCTGGGCGGTATCGCCGGCGTCTCGGCGGCCTATCTGCGAGGCAAGATCGACGGCCTCATCATGCGCACCGTCGACGTCATCCTCGCCTTCCCGTCCCTCGTCCTCGCCCTCATGCTCGTGAGCATCGTCGGCCCGAAGCTCTGGCTCATCGTCCTGGCGGTCGGCATCGCCCATGCCCCCGCCGTCGCCCGCGTGCTGCGGTCGGCCACCTTGGACATCTCCGAGCGCGACTACATCAAGGCCATCGAGCTGCAGGGCGTGAAGTCTTCCAAGATCATGCGCAGCGAGATCCTGCCCAACCTCATCAGCCCGCTCATGGTGGAGACAGGTCTGCGCCTCACCTACTCGATCGTGCTCATGGCGGGCCTCAACTTCCTCGGCTTCGGGCAGCCGCCGCCCGCCGCCAACTGGGGCTACATGATCCAGGAGAACCGTATCGGCATCACGTCCAACCCCTGGGCCGTCCTCGTGCCAGCCGCTCTCATCGCCGTCCTCACGATCGGCACCAACACCTTCACCGACGCCATCGCCCGCGTCGCCATCGGTGTCGACCGCAAGCCGGAGCAGGCAGCGCTCATCGACGAGCTCGTGATTCGGGAGGCCGCATGAGCACGACCACAGCTGCACCAGACCTGAACGGATCGGCCATGACGGGCGTACGCCTCGAGACGCGGGACCTCCGCATCGAGCTCACCTCGAGCGGTGCCGACGTCGTCGACGAGGTGTCCTTCCAGGTCCGCGCCGGCGAGGTGCTCGGCCTCGTGGGCGAGTCGGGCTCGGGCAAGACGACCGTCGCCCTCGCCCTCCTCGGCCACGCCCGCCGCGGGCTGCGCATCTCCGGCGGCCAGATCATCCTCGACGGCGAGAACATCCTCGGCCTGAAGCCGGCCGAGCTGCGAGCCCTGCGGGGCGCCAAGGTCTCCTACGTGCCACAGGATCCCTCCGCCGCCCTCAACCCGACGCTGCGCGTGGGGCTGCAGCTGCGGGAGGCGCTGAAGGTGCACCCAGGATCCGCCGACGACCTCGACGCCCGTGTCGTCGAAGTTCTCGCCGACGCCCGCCTCGACGTCAGCAGCGGCCTCCTCAAGCGTTACCCGCACCAGCTCTCCGGTGGCCAGCAGCAACGCGTGGCCATCGCCATGGCCTTCGCCTGTCGGCCCTCCCTCATCGTCCTCGACGAGCCCACGACGGGCCTCGACGTCTCGACGCAGCGCCACGTGCTCGAGACCGTGCGCTCGCTCTGCACGGCGTACGGGGTGGCCGCCGTCTACGTGAGCCACGACCTCGCCGTCGTGGGAGGCCTCGTCTCGAACGTGGCCGTCATGTACGCCGGCCGCATCATCGAGCTCGGCACGACCGAGCAGGTCTTCACGGCCCCCGTCCACCCCTACACGCGCGGTCTCCTCGAGGCGGTGCCCTCCCCGGACCGCAGCGAGGTCCTGAGTGGCATGCGTGGCCAGCCTCCGCGGCCGGGCAAGCGCCCGAAGGGCTGCTCCTTCGCCCCCCGCTGCTCCTTCGCCGTCGAGCGCTGCTCGGCCGAGCAGCCGCTCCCCGTCCTCGCCGGCGGCCGCGTCGTGCGCTGCTTGCGGGCCAACGACATCGGGGAGGGATCGCTCGAGCGAAAGGGCGTGCTCATCCCGACGGTGCTCAACACGGCGGACCCCCTCCTGCAGCTGAAGGACGTGTCGGCCTCCTACGGCCGCCATCCCGTGCTGTACGACATCAACGTCGCCGTGGCGCCCGAGTCCTGTATGGCCATCGTCGGGGAGTCCGGCTCGGGCAAGACGACGCTCGCCCGCTGCATCGTCGGGCTGCACTCGAACTGGCGGGGGGAGATGACCTTCGAGGAGACACGCCTCGCCCGCGGCACGAAGCAGCGCAAAGCCGAGACGTTGAAGCGCATCCAGTACATCTTCCAGAACCCCTACACGTCGCTGAACCCCCGCAAGACGATCTCCCAGATCGTCGCCCAACCGCTGGAGCACTTCTACCGGCGCCTGCCCGGCCGGGAGGTGGACGACCGCGTCGCCCGCGTGCTCGACGACGTCTCGCTCAGCTCCGAGTTCCTTCGCCGCTTCCCCGACCAGCTCTCGGGCGGCGAGCGCCAGCGCGTCGCCATCGCACGCGCCCTCGTGGTGGAGCCCGACCTCCTCGTCTGCGACGAGGTCACCTCGGCCCTCGACGTGTCCGTGCAGGCCGTCATCGTCGAGCTGCTACGACGGTTGCAGCGGGAGCGGCGCCTCGCCATGATCTTCATCACCCACAACCTCGCCCTCGTCCGCAGTATCGCCCAGACCGCCGTCGTGCTCTGCGAAGGCCGCCTCGTCGAAGCGGGACCGGTCGAGGACGTGCTCGAGCACCCGACCCACGAGTACACCATCCGGCTCATCAAGGACGTGCCGAAGCTGGTCACGACCCGAGCGGCCGCCGCCGCCAGCAGCCCGCTCTGAGCCCGGCGCCGATGCGGCGCCGCCGAGAACCTCCCCGCCGCGCCGCATCGGCCCGCCGTCGGCGCACCTTTCCGGTGCGGTGGCCGCCCTCGTATGAGTAGTTCTGTCGATCGCAAATCCCCCAGTTCTTCAGCTTTGCGTCATATCTTTGAGTGTTACCGTGATGGGGGGAGGGCGTGGACGCGGTGGCTGACCTGGGACGTCCAGAGCACGCAAGGGTGTTGCGAGCGCTGCTGTACGTCGTCGTCCTCGCCAGCAGCTGCCTGCAGGTGGCCGTCGTCCCCCTCCTCCCGGCGTATGCCCGGCGGTTCGACCTGTCGCATTTCGGCCAGGGCGTCCTGCTCGGGGCGACCGGCCTCGCCATGCTCGCCGTCTCGCTCCCGGCCGGCGCCCTCTCGGACCGTCTCGGTGCGAGGCGGGTCACGCTCTGGGCGGGCTACCTCATGGCGATCGCCGCCGTCGTGCAGGCCTTCGCCCCCTCGTTCGCCCTGCTCGTGCTGGCCCGCCTCATCTTCGGCGTCGGCTATGGGTTGATCTGGACAGCCGGCCTCTCCTGGCTCGCGGAGGGGGTCCCGGGCGGTTCCAGCCTCGGCGGCTCAGTGGCGGCAGGTGGCATCGGCTCGGTCGTCGGCCCGGCGCTGTTCGGCCTCCTCGCCGAGTATTTCGGCCTCACGATCCCCTTCGTCGGCTCGGCCGTCGTGCTCGTCGCCGTGACGGCGGCCCTCGGCCTTCTCCGGCTGCCCGCCTCCACGGCCTCCCCGAGCGGCCACGTCACCCGCAGCGTGCTGGCTGCCCTCTCCGACCGGACGACCGTCTCGGCTGCGGCCGCCATCATGATCGCCGGCGTGACCTCCGGCGTCGCCTACCTGCTCGTCCCCGGAGAGCTGCACGCCGACGGCGGCTCGCAGGGCGCCATCGGGCTCGCCTTCTCGGCCGCCGGGCTGCTCTTCGTCGTGGGCAGCATCCTCACGACGTCCTACGGAACTCGGGCGGTGCGCCTCGCCGTCGCCTGCGGCGGCATGCTGGCGCTCGCCATCGCTCTCTCCCCCGCCGCCCTCAGCTCGGCGCCGGTTGCCGTCGTCGCCATGCTGTGCGCCTCCTCCTCCGCCCGCTCCGTCCTCTGGACGATCAGCTACCCGCTCGGCGCCGCCGGCGCCGCCCGCTCGGGGGCGGGTCTCGGGGTCGTCATGGGTCTCCTCAACGGGGTCTGGGCCGTCACGTCCTTCGTGACCCCGCTCGTGGCGGGCATCGTGGCCGAGCACGTGAGCGCCCCCTCCGTCTTCGCCCTGGCGGAGCTCGGCTGCGTCGTGGTGCTGTCGGCCGTCGTGCTCCTGCGGCGGCAGGCGTTGTCGGGCTTTCTCGCCCGCCAGCTACATTCGGCGGATGCGGCTGACAGCTGAACACGCCCGTGGCTGACCTCCGAGGGCTAGTCCGCCACCCCCTCGCCGCCGTCACCCCCTATGACCCGGGCCCGAGCGTCGCCGAGCTCGAGGAGCGCTACGGCGTCACCGGCCTGGCGAAGCTGAACTGGAACGAGGACCTCTTCGGCCTCCTGCCTGGCGTCACCGGGGCCGTCGCCGGCGAGATGGTGCGGGCATCGCTCTACCCCGAGCAGGCCTACAGCGCCTTCCGCTCCCTCGTGGGTGACTGGACGGGGGCGGACGAGGCGATGATCCTGCCGGCCCACGGCATCCAGGCCCTCGTGCTCGCCACGGTGACCACCTTCGTCGAGGAGGGCGACCGCGTCGTGCTCCCGCAGCCGACGTACGGCCTCTACCGGCAGGCCTGCGCCTCTGCCGGCGCCGAGGTCGTCTCCGTGCCGACGCGCCGCTACCGCTTCGACCTCGAAGCGATGGCAGCGGCCGCCGCCGGCGCCAAGCTCGTCTTCGTGTGCGACCCGAACAACCCGACGGGCGACGCCCTCTCGACGGCGGAATGGAACCAGTTCCTCGATGCCCTGCCGCCCGGGTGCATCGCCGTCGTCGACGAGGCCTACGGCGACTACCGGTCGGCCGACACGTGGCCGGACCGGGTGGCCCAGGTGGCGGAAGGCCGGCCCCTCGTCGTCCTGCGGACGTTCTCGAAGCTGTTCGGCCTCGCCGGCCTCCGCCTCGGCTATGCCATCGTCCACCCGGACCTCGTGCCCTGCTACGACGCGGTGCAGGAGCCGTTCAACGTCAACCGACTCGCCCTCGCGGCCGGAACTGCCTGCCTGGCGGACGCCTCGGCCGTGGAGGCTCGTCGCCTCGAGGTCGTGGCCGCCCGCCAGCGCTTCGCCGAGGCACTGACGGGCATCGGCGTCCCGAGTCACCCCTCGGAGGCGAATTTCCTGCTCGCCCGCACCGGGGGCGACGATGACCGGTGGTATGAGGGGCTGCTCCGGCGGGGTTTCCTCGTGCGGCGGGGCTCGGAGTTCGGCCTGCCCGGCCACCTTCGCATCACGATCGGCCCCGACGACCTCATGGCCTCGCTCGTCGAGGCCATGGAGGAGCTGGCCCCCTCCATGGTCGGCTCGAGCGCAGCACCCGAGTGAAGGGAGGAAACGGCCGATGCCCTATCTGACCGGAGGACAGGTCGTCGTCGACTCGCTTGCGGCCAACGGCGTGGACGTCGTCTTCGGCATCCCGGGGACGCACAGCCTCCCCATCTACCGGCACCTCGGGCCGAGCGGCATCCGTCACATCACCCCGCGCCACGAGCAGGGGGCCGGCTACGCCGCCGACGGCTACGCCCGTTCCAGCGGCCGCCCCGGCGTCTGCCTCGTCACGACCGGCCCGGGCGTGACGAACATCGCCACGGCGCTCGGGCAGGCGTACTCGGACTCCATCCCGCTCCTCGTCGTTTCGCCGGGGCTCCCCTTCGACGTCGAGGGCGGGGATCACGGGTACCTGCACGAGACGAAGTGCCAGATCGGCGTGACGGCGAACATCGTGGCCTGGAGCCGGCGGGTCGGCTCCCAGCAGGAGCTGGCCGACACCTTGCAGCAGGCCTTCGCCTTCTTCCGCAAGGGTCGGCCCCGCCCGGTGCACGTCGAGGTGCCCCTCGAGGTGCTCGACGGCGTCGGCCACGTCGACGGCATCTCCGCCGCCACGGGCGCCCCCGCCCCGCCGCGGCCCGACGACATCGCCGCTGCCGCCGCCGCACTCGAGAAGGCCGGCCGGGCAACATTGGTCCTCGGCGGCGGAGCCCGGCAGGCGGCCGGCCCCGCCACCCGCCTCGCCGAAGCCCGCCGGATGGCCGTCGTCACGACGATGAACGGCAAGGGCGTCGTGTCCGAGCACCACCCCCTCTCGCTCGGCGCCACCTTCGCCGCCTCGGCCGTGCGCTCCCACATCGAGAGCAGCGACGTCGTCCTCGCCGTCGGCACCGAGCTCGGGGACTCCGACCTGTGGGGGCACGCCTTGCGGCCGCGGGGCACCTTCGTCCGCCTCGACGTCGACCCGGCCCAGCTCAACAAGAACGTCCCCGCCGACGTCGCCGTGCAGGGCGACGCCGAGCTCACCCTGCAGGCGCTCGCCGCCCGGTTCCCGGCGGCGGGGGGCGACGAGGCCGGTGGCGCCACCGCCGAGGAGCTCGCCCAGGTTCGCCGGGCCATCGAGGCGGAGCTCGGGCCGGAGCTCGCCCCCTACCGGGAGCTGCACAAGTCGCTCGAGCAGGTGTTGAGCGACGACGCCATCGTGGCGGGGGACGCCACCATGGCCTGCTACTACGGCACGGGGCTGTTGCTCCCCCTCGCCGGGCCCTCGCAATGGCTCTACCCCACGGGGTTCTGCACCCTCGGCTACGGGCTCCCGGCTGCCATCGGCGCCAAGATCGCCTTTCCCGGTCGGCAGGTGGTCGGCATCCTCGGGGACGGCGGCATCATGTTCACGCTGTCCGAGCTGGCCACGGCCGCCACCCTCGGGCTCGGTCTCCCCATCGTGGTCGTGACGAACGGCGGCTACGGCGAGATCCGGCGCGAGCTGCAGGCACTCGGTGCGAGCCCCGTCGGCACCGACTTCCCCGTGCCCGACTTCGTGGCCGTCGCCCGCGGCCTTCGGGCCGAAGGCGTGCGCACGACGCCGACGCAGGTGGGTGCCGCCGTCGAGGAGGCCTTCGGTCGCGACCGCCCGACGCTCATCGAGGTCGAGGTGAACATCTGAGGCGACTCGGCTCCCGGTGCCGAGATGGCCGTGCCGTGTCGGACCGGAAGATGCAACGCTGCCGCCAGCCCCCCCTGGCGGCCGCCGTCACGGGCTCGGGCTCAGGAGAACCAGAGGCTGCGCAGCTGGTACTGGATCCAGGGGTTGCCCGTCTTTTGGGCACCGGCGCCTTGCACGTTGTTGGCCTGGCCCACGATGATCGGGTTGAAGACGGGGATGATGTAGCCGCCCTCGTCGTAGTCCATCTTCTGCATCTCGGCGGCGAGCTCGGCCTGCATCGTCGGGTCGACCGTCTTGAGGGCCTGGTTGTAGAGCGAGAGGTAGGCCGCCCCGTACTGGCTGGTCGCCCAGTGGGTCTCGTCCCAGGGAGCGCCCGGCACCATGGAGTAGCCGACCTGGCGCATGTAGGGGTAGCCCGACCACCAGTCCTGCGCGAAGGTCCACTTCAGGTAGTTCGGCCCGAAGAAGGCGCCGGACGTGATGGAGTTCAGGTTGATGGTGACGCCGGCCTGCGCAGCCTGCTGCTTGAAGACCGTCGCCATCTGCACGGCACCCGTCTTGATGGGGGCCGTCACCAAGGTCGTCGTGAAGTTGCTGTGCCCGGCGGCGCTGAGGAGCGACTTCGCCTGCTCGATGTCCTGGGTTCGCTGGGGAAGGGCGGTGTCGTAGTCGACCTGGTTGATCCCGAAGACGTCGTTGCCGAGCTCGCCGTAGCCGCCGAAGACCAGCTCGCGTATCTGGTCGCGATCCATGAGGAGGCGCATGGCCTGGCGGACGCGCACATCGTTGAAGGGAGCCTGGTCCACCCGCATCGTGAAGGGGACCCAACCCGGGGACCCCCAGAATCTTCACCGTCTTGCCGGCGTTCTTGAGCGGCTGCACGCTCGCGATGGAAAGCTGGTCGGCCGCCGTGGCGGCCCCCGACTCGAGAGCGTTGACCTGTGAGGTCTCGTCTGCGTAGTCGGTCATGACGACGGCATCGAAGTACGGCTGACCACTGATCCAGTAGTTGTCATTACGAACGAACGTGCTCGTCTGCCCGGGCGTGAACGACTCGTACTTGAACGCACCCGTGCCGACCGGGTGCTTCGGGTCGTAGCCGACGGGCACGATGGACATCTCCCCATCGCCCATCAAGCTGGGCAGCAGGATGGAGTACCCCGTGTGCATGGGGATGCTGACGGTGTAGGTGTCGAGAACCTTGGCGTCCTTGAGGTTCATGTAAGCGAGCCCTGAAGCGCCCGAGTAGTTGTTCTTCAGGATCCGGTTGAACGTGTAGATGACGTCCTCGATCGTGAGCGTCTTGCCGTTGTGGAACTCGATGCCCTTGCGGACCCGGATCGTCCACTCCGTGGCGTCGGCGTTCGGCGTCACCTCCTCGGCGAGGAGCGGCACGATGTTGGCGTTGGCGTCCTGCGCCGTGAGGCAGTCGTACAGCTGCGGGGCGCGGGCGAAGTCGAGGTTCTCCACGCAGTTGTTGGCGTCGAGAGTGTCCGAGGATCCGCCACCCGAGCTGGCGAGCGTGAAGGTCCCTCCCCGCTTCGGTGTCATCGCCGCCGACGTCCCGCTCGTCGTGCTCGTGTTCGTCGAGGACGAACTCCCGCAAGCGGCCAGCAATCCCCCGGCACCGAGCACGGCGGCCCCTCCGAGGGCCTTGCCCAGAAACTCCCGCCGGGAATACCCGGACCTCTCGCTGCCCTCCGTCTCCCCCATCGGGAAGCCCCCTTTCCCGTCCGTGACGACACCGTCACAGGGTCGTAACGGGCCGCCAGCCTAGAGGCGGACCGGGAGGGCCGCAAGGGCACCCGCCCGGCGACCGGACGGGGCGGCGTACCTCCTGTGAGACGGAAGCGTCGGTGGGTGCCGGCGGCCCCGGCATCCGCTCCCGGTCCGCCGGCGGTGGCGTGAGCCCGCCGGGCCTACTGTGAGACGAAAGCGCTCGTAACGGGCCTTCTACGCTCGCTTTGGGCGCACAGTACGCCTGGAGCCGGGCCGGGTGGGCAGCCCGGCTGGGTCGGCTGGGCGCCTGCGGTTCAGAGCAGGACGAGCGCCCGCAGGGCGCTGCCGCCGGCTGCCGTCGCCACCGCCTCGTTGACCTGCTCCAGCGGGAAGCGCCCGGAGATGAGCTCGTCGAGCTTGAGACGCCCGCCCTCGTAGAGCGAAACGAGCCGGGGCACGTCCAGCTCCGGTCGGCTCGCCCCCATCTTGCTGCCGAGGATGCGCAGCCCCCGGTCGGCGATCGTCTCCGGCTCGATGGGCACGCGGGCTCCCGGCGGCATCCCGACGAGGACGACGGCACCGCCGGGGGCGACGAGCGAGAGGGCCTGCTCGACGGCCGAGGCGACGGCGGCAGCCACGAACACGTAGTCGAGCTTGGCGCCGCCGGTGATCGCCCGCACCTCGCCGGCGAGGTCGCCGTCGCCGGCGACGAGCGTGTGGGTAGCACCGAAGCTGCGAGCGGCCGCCAGCTTGCTCTCGAGCACGTCGACGGCGACGAGCGTGTGGGTAGCACCGAAGCTGCGAGCGGCCGCCAGCTTGCTCTCGAGCACGTCGACGGCGACGATCAGGCGGGCGCCGGCGAGCACGGCGCCCTGCACGGCGTTGAGCCCCACGCCCCCTGTGCCGATGACCCCGACCGTCGCCCCCGCCTCGACCTGCGCGGTGTTGATGACGGCACCGACCCCCGTCATGACGCCGCAGCCGATGAGGGCGGCCGTCTCGAGCGACAGCGAGGGCGGGATGCGGACGACCTGCGAGCGGTGCACGGTGACGTGCTCTGCCAAGGCGGCCGTGCGGAGTCCCTGCTGGATCACCGTCCCGTCGCCGGCCCGAAGGGGCGACGTCGCCCACAACCGCGAGTAGCCGACCTCTTCGCACAGCGACAGCTGACCCCGCTGGCAGAGTGAGCACCATCCGCAGGACCGCACGAGCGTGACGACGACGTGGTCGCCCGGCTCGATCCCGACGACGTCCGGACCGACCTCCTCCACGACGCCGGCGGCCTCGTGGCCGTAGATGGCCGGCAAGCCGCCTCCCCAGGCGCCCTCGATGAAGGAGAGGTCGCTGTGGCAGATGGCGCAGGCGGCGATGCGGACGCCCACCTCGCCGGACTCCGGCCCGCCGAGCTCGACCTCCTCGACACAGAGGGGCGAACCGAACTCACGGCAGACGGCGGCCTTCATCGCGATGGTGGTCACGCCGTGAACGATACGGACCCGCCCGTGCCGCCGCGAGGGTGCCGGACCGGCCCGGGGCCAGCAGAGATGCCCTCGGGCGGGCCGTCACAGCCCACCGGTGCCTGATCTCCGAACCTGGCGAGCACCGAGCGCGACAGCGCTTGTGCCCGTTCCGCAGGTATCAGCGGCCGCCCGCTCGGCCGTGGAGAACCTCGCCGCTGGTCGGGCCGCGCTCGACAGAGGCGGGGTGGAGCAGACGTTCTGCGAGCGAAACGACGAGTCGCCGAAAACGCTCAGGGGTCATGATGCCCGCATCCACCGCGATCGCCAGCTCGCAGCCGTCGACACAGGCGTTAAGCAGATCTGCGATGTCCTCGGCGGGCAGTTCGGGGGCAAACCGTCCGCAGTCGGCTCCATCGTCGATGGCGGCGACGATCACCTCTCGCCAGATTCCGAAAACCTCAGCCACCGGACTTCGCAAGTCCGGGTAATGCGCGGCACTCGCACAAAGCTGAGCCCACGTCGCCGAATGACGCCAGAGATCGGGATCCGATGTCAGCGACTCCACCAGAAACACGATCCGCTCCCAAGGGTCGCTGATGGACGCGTTGGCGCGCTCACGCCAAACGTCGACGTACGCCTGGCAAGTCCAGCTGAATGCCTCGCGCAGGAGGGCATCGCGAGTCTCGAAGTAATGCTGGAGGAGGCCGATCGAGACGCCCGCTCGACGGGCGACATCGAGAAGACGCGTTCGCTCGAAGCCGAGGTCCGAGAGGCATTCAGCGGCCGCCTCGAGGAGCTGATCGCGGACGGCGACCTTCACGGCAGCAACGTTGTCATCTTACGCGCAGACCTTTACGGCCGAAGTCAGCAATATGATATTATACCAGCGATACGCAGGGAGGGAGACCACGTGACGGTCGCGCTCAGCGACGCCCACCAAGAGCTCCGGCGACGCGCCGACGAGCTGGCGCGTGCTATCGAGCCATACGAGCTCGCCTGCGAGGCCAACAACGGCCTCAGTCGAGACGACCACGAGACCTTGAAGCAGCTGGTGCGTGGGGCCCGCCTCAACGCCACGAACATGCCCGCGCAGGACGGGGGCCAGGGTCTCAACATCCTCGAGCAAGCCATCGTAGAAGAGCAGCTGGGTCGCCTCACGAGCTCGCTCTGGGCCGTCGTGTGGCGGCCGGCTAACGCCCTCACAGCGTGCTCTCCGGAGCAGCGGGAGCGCTATCTCCTGCCGGCCATCGCGGGCCGGCGGCGAGGCGCCTTCGCCGTGACCGAGGAGGGAGCCGGCTCGGATCCGACGGCCATCGCCACAGTGGCGGAGCCCGGGCCGTCGGGCGGCTACCGGCTGCGAGGCGAGAAGTGGTTCGTCACCTCCGGGGACGTCGCCGACTTCCTCATCGTTCTCGCCCGTGTGCAGCCGTCGGGCGACTTCGCCCTCTTCCTCGTCGACAAGGACCTGCCGGGCGTCGACATGGTCGAAGTGCCGCGCTTCATGCACACCTACGTCTTCGAGCACCCGAGGTTCGCCCTCGACGTGGAGCTCGACGACGGCGCCGTCCTCGGCCGGGTCGGCCAGGGCTACGAGCTCACGCGCGAGTGGTTCGTGGAGGAGCGCGTCATGATCGCCGCCCGGTGCGTCGGCGCCGCCGGGCGCGCCCTCAGTGAGGCCACGCGCTGGGCGGGCGAGCGCGTCCAGTTCGGCCGCCCGCTCATCGAGAACCAGCTCATAGGCAGCATGATCGCCGACAGCGCCGTGGACATCGCCCTCAACCGCGGCTTCGTCTACGACGTCGCCCGTGAGATCGACGAGGGCGCCGACCGCAAGCTCGTGCACGCCAAGGCGGCCATGGCAAAACTGGCCGCCTCCGAGGCGGCCGGCCGCGTCGCTGACCGCGCTGTGCAGATCTTCGGCGGGCGCGGTTACATGCGCGACTACGCCGTCGAGCGGCTCTATCGCGAGCTGCGCGTCGATCGCATCTGGGAGGGCACCTCCGAGATGCAGCGGCTCATCGTCGCCAACCACGTCGCCAAACGGGGCCTCGACGGCCTGCTCGCCCCGCCTTGGTCCTGACGGCGCAGCCGACCGACGAGGAGCGGCCGCCGGACGCCCTCCGGCCGCTCCTCGAAGCCCGCTCCGTCGCCGTCGTCGGTGCGAGCGCCACGCCGGGTTCCGTAGGCGCCCTCACCGTGACCGAGCTGCTCGCCGGCGGTTACACGGGCGAGGTCTTCCCGGTCAACCCAAAGCACCGTGAGCTGCACGGCCTCACTTGTTACCCGTCGATCGCCGACCTGCCCGGCGTCGTCGACGTCGCCGTCATCGCCGTTGCCAACGCCCGCCTCGAGGAGCAAATGGAGTTGGCCGCCCGCTGCGGCATCGGGGCGGCCGTCATCTACGCGAGCGCCTTCGAGAAGTCCGAAGACGGGCAGCCGCCCCTCACCGAGCGCCTCGCCGCCGTCGCCCGCGGCAGCGGCATAGCGGTGTGCGGAGGAAACGGCATGGGCCTCGTGAACACTGCCCACCGGCTGCGGCTCTGCGGCTACCTGCTCCCCCGCGACTTGGGACCGGGCCCCGTCTCCATCGTCTCGCACTCGGGCTCGACGTTCTCTGCCCTCCTCCACAACGACCGTGGCCTTCGCTTCGGGCTCGCCGTGTCGCCCGGCCAGGAACTGACGGTTACCTCCGCCGACTACCTCGACTACTGCACGCGCCTCGAGGGCACCCGCGTCGTCGGCCTCATGCTCGAGGAGATACGAGATCCTGCCCGCTTCGCAGCCGCCGCCGACTCGGCGCACGCCCGCGGCATAGCCGTTGTCGTGCTCAAGGTGGGAGCCGCCCCGCGCACGAAGGCGCTCATCACGGCCCACTCCGGGGCCCTCGCCGGTGACGACGGCGCCTACGAGGCGTTCTTCGACCATACGGGCGTGCACCGCGTGCGGACGCTCGACGAGATGATCGACACCCTCGAGCTCTTCGCCGCCGGGCGCCGGGCTGCGCCCGGAGGTCTCTCGGTCGTGTCCGACTCGGGCGGGGAACGGGCGCTCCTCACCGATCTCGCCGGCGATGTCCCGCTCACACAGCTGAGCCCGGAGACCACCGGCCGGCTGGCGGCCATTCTCGACCCCGGCCTGCCTCCCGTGAACCCGCTCGACGCCTTCGGGACGGGTGCGGATTCACAGGCCGTCTTCGCCCGGTCGCTCCAAGCGCTGCACGACGACGAAGGAACCGGTGCGCTCCTCTTCGCCGTCGACCTCACCGGCCTGAGCTTCGACGGCTACGCCGGAATAGCGCTTTCCACCGCATCGCGGACGACGAAGCCCTTTGCCCTGCTCACGAACGTCCCGGCCGGCATGAACCGGAAGGCGGCCGACCGGATCCGCTCCGGCGGCGTACCCGTACTGGAAGGCACGGCCACCGGTCTCGCCGCCGTCGGGCACCTTTTCGACGAACGAGAGTTCCGGACACGTCCGGAGCTCATCCCGCCGCCTGCGTCCGACGAAGCCGTGCGCGCCCGCTGGGTCGGGCGTCTCGACGAGGGGCGCCCGCTCGGCGAGGTGGAGGCGCTGACGCTTGTGGCGGACTGGGGTATCCCCGTCTCGCCGAGCGAGCTCGTCCACAGCGAGGCGCACGCCCTTGCCGCCGCCGTCCGGCTGGGCTGGCCCGTGGCGCTCAAGACGGCTGCACCTGGGGTCGCCCACAAATCCGACACTGGAGGCGTCGTACTCGGCATCGCCGGCGCCGAGCGGCTGTCGGAGGTCTATCGGTCCTTGGCCGCCCGCCTCGGCCCTACCATGACCGTGCAGGTGATGGCGCCGGCGGGCGTCGAGCTTGCCGTCGGGATCGTGGACGACGAGGGTTTCGGCCCGCTCGTCGTCGTCGCCGCCGGAGGGACGCTCGTCGAGGTCATCACCGACCGCCGAGTGGCCATGCCGCCGCTCGATCGGGCGGGCGCAGGCCGCCTCCTCAACGGACTCAGGCTACGGAGGCTCCTCGACGGCCACCGCGGCCTGCCGGCTGCGGACGTCGACGCCGTGCTGGACATCGTCGTGCGCGTCTCGGCCCTGGCGCGGGATCTCACCGGGCACGTGCAGGCCCTCGACATCAACCCGCTCGTGTGCACCGCCGCCGGCTGTGTCGCCGTCGACGCCCTCGTCGTCGCCCGATCCCTTCAGGGAGATTGATCGTTCGTGGCTCTGTTCGAAACCGTAGTGCTATCGGCAAGGGGGAACACCAAATGAGAAGAGATGAACTGTTGCGTGGCTCGGCGAGCGACACGGGGGAGCTCAACCGTAGGGACTTCCTCCGTGCGGCACTTGCCGGCGCTCTCACGCTGGGTGGAGCTAGCGTGCTCGCAGCATGCGGAAGCGGGCCATCCTCGCAGCCAACGACGACGGGGGGCGGGAATCCCCGTCGAGGGGGCACGCTTCGCCTCGGTATGACTGGGGCGTCCAGCTCCGACACTATCGATCCACTCCTCCAGTACACGAATGTTGACAGTGCCATGTGCCTTCAAGTGTTTGACTCCCTTGTCGCTTTCGATCGAAACGCCGTACCTCAGCTCAGTCTCGCCGAGGAGATCACGCCTAACTCTGACGCAACCGAGTGGACGATCCGGCTGAAGTCCGGGGTGACATTTCACGACGGAAAGGACCTGACGGCCGATGACCTCATATATACGTTCCAGCAGATACAGAACCCGAAGCTGGTGACATCGGGGGCGCCAGCCTTTGCATCCATAGACTCTGCACACATGAGCAAGCTCGACAATCTTACGGTGCGGGTACCCTGTTCCGCACCATTTGCGACACTCATCCCGACTCTTGCCGCTTACTACTACTTCCTCATTCCGGTAGGGTTCAACCCCAAATCCCCCGTCGGTACGGGTCCATTCAAATATCGCTCCTTCACACCTGCCGTCGAAGGTGTTTTTGAGCGGAACAACGACTACTGGCAGGGTGCTCCCTACCTCGACTCTCTCGAGATGACCTTCTTCGCCGACGAGACCAGCCAAGTCAACGCCCTGCTGGGAAACAATGTCGATGCCGTGTCGCTTCTCTCGGCCGGCAGCGTCAATGCCGTGAAGTCGGGCGGCGGCGTGCTGCTCGTCTCGGACGGAGGGGGCTGGACACCGTTCACCATGAACTGCAACACGCCTCCCTTCACCGACATACGCGTACGCCAAGCGTTTAAGCTCATGGTTGACCGTCAGGAGATGCTCGAGGCAGTCTTTGAAGGCAAAGGAATCATCGGGAACGACATCTTCTCGATTTGGGATCCCGTGTACGACCGCGGAATCCCACAACGACAACAGGATATTAGTCAGGCGAAGTTTCTTTTGAAGCAGGCGGGCCACGAGAACTTGAGTATCGCCCTTGTCACCGGGCCTATTGCTCAAGGAACGGTCGAAATGGCTGAGGTGTTCGCTCAGCAGGCTCAAGGCGCTGGCGTCCACGTGTCGTTACAACAGGAGACGGTCACGACCTTCTATGGATCAAACTATCTCAAGTGGGGGTTCGCGCAGGACTTTTGGTACTATAATCCCTATTTCTTCCAAGTTGCCTCATCTATGACCCCGACGAGCGCAGGAAACGAAACGCATTTCTCCGACCCAGACTACGAGAGCCTGTACGCAAAGGCCCTGCGAACCGTCGACGCCTCGGCACAAGCGGATATCGCGCACGAGATGCAGCGAATCGAGTGGGACTCAGACGGCTACATCATCCCGTACTTCGCGCCCGTCATCGACGCACACGGCTCACGGGTACAGGGCACCGTGACCACAAAACTGGCGCTCTCGTTCAATAACTTCAATTTCACTCGCATTTGGCTCGACTAGAACGCCGAGCCCGTAGGTGCCACGACATGAGAGCAGGCAGCCATGACCTCAGTTCTGTCCCCCGATGCCAACGCCGGCCAGGTGGCGCTCGTCACGGGCGGGGGCACCGGCATCGGCCGGGCGACGGCCGTGGCCTTCGCCCAGTCGGGCGCCGACGTGGCGATCTGCGGGCGGCGCGCCGACCTGCTCGAGACGACGGCAGCCCGTATCGAGAGCGAAGGCGGCCGTTGCCTCGTGGTGCCGGCCGACGTGCGCGAGCCGGACGAGCTGAGCGGCGTCGTCGAGCGCGTCATGGCCGAGCTCGGCGCCGTCGACGTTCTCGTCAACAACGCCGGCGGGCAGTTCCAGGCGCCCGCCGAGGACATCAGCCTCAAGGGCTGGCGGGCCGTCCACCGGCTGGCCGTCGACGCCGCCTGGGACCTCACCCGCCAGGTGGCGAATGCCAGCATGATCCCGCGGCGCCGCGGGCTCATCGTCTTCATCGGGTTCAGCCCGAGGCGCGGCATCCCCGGCATGGTGCACGCCTCGGCGGCCCGTGCCGCCGTCGAGAACCTTGCCGGTGGGCTGGCGGCCGAATGGGGCCGCTACGGGATCCGGGCCGTCTGCGTCTCCCCCGGCAACATCCGCACCGAAGGCCTCGACCAGTACGGCGAGGCGCAAGTGGCCGAGTGGACACGAGCCGTCCCCCTCGGCAGGCTCGGCACGGCCGAGGAGATCGGCGAGGTCATCGCCTTCCTCGCCACCCCGTCCGCCGCCTACATCTCCGGGACGACCATCGTCATCGACGGCGGCCTCGACGTCTCGGCGCCGCCACACTCCTCGAGTTGAGCGGCCTGTGGCGCCTCAGCCCTCCAGCCAGTCCCGCGTGACGAAGAGCCAGAACGCCAGCCCGGCGTAGTCGCCGTAACGGCGGAAGCGGCGCTCGATGGCGGCGTCCGTCGCCGCCCGGCCGCTCAGCTTGGCGTAGGTGGGCCGAGTCCAGGAGTCGAGGACCAGGCGGTGGTAGCGACCGAGTGAGATGAGCATGACGTGAGCAGCGGCGTACGGCCCGACACCTGGCAGTGCCAGCAGCCGGGCGGCCACCTCCTCGTCGCTCAGCTCGCCCTCGCGCAGCACCTCGAGGTCGAGGCGGCCGTCGGCCACGGCGGTCGCCAGCGAGACGAGGGAAGAGGTCCGGTAGCCCGCACGGGCGACCTCGCGATAGAACTCCTCGCCCGCCTCCGCCATGGCCGTCGCCGGCGGGAAGCAACGCCGGCCGCCAGGCGCCGGCGCGCCGAGCTCGGTCACGATGCTCGTCACCATCCGCACGGTGCCGGACCAGCTGCAGTTGGTCGTGCAAATCGTCTTCACGACGTCCTCGAAGACCGTGGCGCCGCGCAGCATGCGACCGGCACCGGACGTGACCCAGGACATCGAGGCGTCGCCGGAGGCGAGGGCGTAGAAGCCGGAGAGGTCCTCGTCGAGGCCGAGCATGGTCCGGGCGGTCCCCACGAGGCGCCGGCGGGTGGCTGCGTCCGGCTCACCGCCGAGGACTTCGACGGCGACACCGTCCCCGCCTCGCGGTCGCAGCCGGATCGTGCGGGCGCCGCCGGCCGAAAGGGCGACGGTCGTCTCGAGTACGAGGGCGTCCCGATCGACGCTCTGGGGCGGGAGCGTGGCGACCCCGTGGGAGGCGAGGGTGCGGCCGAGATGGACGGGCTCGCCGCCGGCTCCTCGCAACCGCAACCGGCCGATCGGCCCGAAGGCGAGGCCCTTGTCGGCCGGGGTCACCCCCACCGCAGGTTCAGGCGACGGCGGAAGGCGTCGAGGGCGGTGAGGTCGCCCGTCACCTCCAAGGCGTCCGGTCGGACGGCCGCCGAGCGGTTCCAGAGAAACAAGTAGAGGTCGGACGCATTGCCGGCGAGCGTGCCGTCGGCGCCGGCGCCCGAGCGCTCGGCATCGATGTCACCGGCCTCCGAGACGTGCACGACCCAGCGGTCACCGGTGTCCGCCGACACGGCGGCGAACGAGGGCGCCGGCGCCTCCCGTCGCCCGTTTCGCCGCGCTGCGAAGCCGACGAGCAGCTCGTCGACTCCGTCGGCGGCAAGAGCCGCCGGAAACGGCGTGACGGTGCCACCGGCCATCTCCGCATCGGCGCGATGGACGGCGGTCTCGTGCGCCTGCCGGCGCGCCCAGAACGCCAGCGGTGACGGCGCCGGCAGGAACGTCCAACAGGCGGCGCCGGGGTCGGCGGAACGGAGCGTGCCGGCGAGATCGCCGACGCCGTGGCGGAACCAGTCGACGAGGCCGTCCCTCTCCGGCCCGGAGGCGAGGATCTCGGCCTCACTCAGCTCCTCGGCCATCGAGATTCGAGCCTCCGCCACGTAGGCACGCGCCCAGCGGTGCACGTAGCCCAGATGGCGCAGGAGGGCTTCGAGCGTCCAACCGGGGCAGGTGGGAACGGCCAGCGCGAGGCCGGCCTGCATGACGCAGTCCGCCAGGAGGTTCCCCTCCCGTTCGAGGGCATCGATGTGGTCGGCAACGTCCATGGCGCCATCGTGCCGGATGGCGAGCGCCTGTGCTCGCTGGCAGCGGGCGGACGCTGCAACACCGACACCTTCGGTGAGCTGCGGGAGTAGCGTCGAGCCATGACCGCAGACGCCACGACGGAGACCGTCAGCTTCACCCGTATGGCCGACGGGACGCGGGAGGACTATGCCCTCCTCGACCGCTTCGCAGAGAAGCATTGCGCCCTCTTGGCCGACCGGCTGCTCGCCGCTCTGCAGGCTCTCGAAGGATCCCTCGGGGGCTACCAGGTCACCCGTTTCGAGCACTCACTGCAATCGGCCACCCGCGCCCACCTCGACGGCCGCAGCGAGGAGTACGTCGTGGCAGCCCTCCTGCACGACATCGGTGACGAGCTCGCCCCCTTCACCCACGGCGAGATGGTGGCCGCCGTCCTCCGACCCTTCGTGTCGGAGGATATCTGGTGGATCCTGAAGCATCACGGCGTCTTCCAGCTCTACTACTACGCGCACCACCTCGGCGGAGACCGCGACGCCCGCCAACGCTACGCGGGCGATCCGAATTTCGACGCCTGCGCCGAATTCTGCGAGCGCTACGACCAGGTCTCCTTCGACCCGAACTTCGAGTCGCTCCCCCTCGAGTTCTTCGAGCCGATGGTGCGGCGGGTCGTCGCTGAGCCGCGCTACCTCTACGGCAACTTCAGCTAGACCGCCGCTCCTCCTCCGTCGCCGCGGTGGCCGACCTGAACGCACCGCCTCTGCGCACAGAGGGACTGACGAAGCTCTACAGCACCGTGGCGGCACTGGTGGGCCTCGATCTCGAGATCGCCAAAGGGGAGGTCGTCGGGTATCTCGGGCCGAACGGCGCCGGCAAGACGACCACGATCCGGCTGCTCCTCGGCCTCATCCGGCCCACGCGGGGCCGCGGCGAGATCTTCGGGCTCGACTGCCAGCGGCAGCCCGCCGAGGCTCACCGCCACCTGGGCTACGTGCCGGGTGAGACGAACCTCTGGCCCGCCATGACCGGCGCCGAGACGTTGCAACTCCTCTCACGCCTGCAGGGCCGCCTCGACGCCGGCTACCGCGACGAGCTGATCGAGCGGTTCGGGCTCGACCCGTCGAAGAAGGTCCGGGCGTACTCGAAAGGCAACCGCCAGAAGGTCGTCCTCATCGCGGCCCTCATGGGGCGCCCGGACCTGCTGCTGCTCGACGAGCCGACGAGCGGGCTCGACCCGCTCATGGAGCAGACCTTCCGCCAGGCCATCCGGGAGGCACGCGACCGCGGGCAGACGGTGTTCCTCTCGTCGCACAGCCTGAGCGAGGTCGAAGCCCTCTGCGACCGCATCGCCATCCTGCGGGGCGGGCGCCTCGTCGAGATGGGGACTCTGGCGGAGATGCGGCACCTCTCGGCCGTGAACGTGGAGGCGACCTTCAGCGGCGCCGTACCCGACCTGTCGGCCGTCCCGGGCGTGAGCAGCGTCGTCGTCGAGGGCGCCGTCGTCCGCTGCCAGGTGAGCGGCTCGGTGGAGCCGCTCCTGCAGCTGCTGGCGGCCGCCGGGGTGAGCCGGCTCCTGTGCAGCGAACCCTCGTTGGAGGAGCTGTTCCTCGCCCTCTACGGCGATGCCGGCGCCGCCGACAGCTACGGCGATGCCGGCGCCGTCGACAGCGGCGGCGCCGCCGGTGCACGCTGAAATGGCAGTGACCATGACGACACCGGCGGCAGCCGGGCGGCCGGAGCGCTTCGTCGTGGCCCGCTACACCGCCAAACGGGCGACGCGTTCCGCCGTCGTCTGTGGCTACGTCTTCTCCGTGTTCGTCGCCTCCTCGGCGCTCACCTACACGAGGTTCTACAAGACGGCGGCCGACCGCGAACGGCTCGCCGCCTCCTTCGGCGCCAACCACGCTTCGGCCGCCCTCTTCGGCCCTGCTCCGCAACTCCAGACCGTCGCCGGCTTCACGGTGCTCAAGGTGTCGATGACGGTCATGATCATGGGCGCCCTCTGGGGGTTGCTCACGAGCACCCGGCTGTTTCGCGGCGAGGAGGAAGCCGGTCGTTCCGAGCTCGTCCTCTCCGGCGTCACGACACGTCGCCACGTCGCCGTGCAGGCGCTCGCCGGCCTCGGCGCCGGCGTCTGCACGCTCTGGTTCATCACCGCCCTCGTCACCGCACTCGTGGGTCGCTCCGGGAACGTGCGCTTCGCCGTGGCACCGTCGCTCTTCTTCGCGCTGGCGCTCGTGGCCACGGCGGTCATGTTTCTTGCAGTCGGAGCCCTCACGAGCCAACTCGCCCCGACGCGACGCCAAGCCGCAGCCTGGGCGTCGATCCTTCTCGGTCTCAGCTACGCCGTGCGCATGGTGGCAGACGCCGGGGTCGGGCTGCACGCTCTCGTCTGGCTATCGCCGCTCGGGTGGGTCGAGGAGCTGTCCCCGCTCACTTCGCCGCGGCCGCTCGCCCTCCTCCCCATCGGAGCTTTCACGGCGGCGCTCGCCTCCGCCGCCGTCTCGCTGGCCGACCGCCGTGATCTCGGCTCGAGCACGTTGCGCGACCGTGATTCCGCGGCCCCCCGTCTCCGTTTCCTCACGGGGCCGACCGGTCTCGCCGTCCGACTGACCCGGGCGACGGCCCTCGGCTGGGCAGCTTCCCTCGCCATCGCCGGACTGCTCATGGGCGTCGTCGCCAAGGCGGCCGGGTCGACCATCTCCGGCTCTTCCGTCGCAGAGGTCTTCCATCGCCTCGGCTCGAGCGGCACCGGCTCCACGGCCTTCCTCGGCGTCGCCTTCCTCATCCTGGCGGTGCTCGTCGCCTTCGTCGCCGCCGGCCAGGTCACCTCGGTGCGCAGCGAGGAGGCGGAGGGGCGACTCGATCACCTCCTCGTCCGTCCGATCGGGCGAACGAGGTTTCTCGGCGGCCGGCTGGCGCTCTCGGTCGGCCTCCTCGTCCTCGACGGGCTCCTCGCCGGCGCCTTCGCCTGGCTCGGCGCGGCGAGCCAGCACTCCGGCGTCGGCTTCGGTGTGCTGGTGGTGGCCGGCCTCAACGTCGTGCCGGCGGGCATGCTCGTCCTCGGGGCGGGGGCGCTGGCCTTCGGCCTGGCGCCCCGTGCCGCTGCCGGGGCGGCCTATGCCGTCCTCGTGTGGTCGCTGTTCGTCTCGCTCCTCGGGGGCGTGGCGAGCCAGAGCCACTGGCTCCTCGACACTTCCGTCTTCCACCAGATGGCCTCCGCCCCGGCCGTGCGCCCCGACTGGGCGGTGAACGGCGTCGTGGCGGCCGTCGCCCTCGCCGCCATGGTCGGCGCGGCCACAGCCTTCAGGCGCCGGGATCTCTCCGGCCCGTAGCGGCGCCGCCGTCGGGCGGGGTGCTCAGGAGTGGGCGTAGGCCGTCGAGTGCTGTCGCAGGAACGACTCGATGGCAGGGGCGTCGAGCGGCCTGGCGAAGAGGTACCCCTGCCCGCAGTCGCAGCCTGCGAGCCGGAGCCGCTCGAGCTGCGCCGGGCTCTCGATGCCCTCCGCCACGGTCTCGAGACCGAGCAGGCGCCCCAGCTGCACGAGCGTGCGGATGAGGGCTCCCTGGTCGAGGGTATCGCCCACCCCGGAGATGAAGGACCGGTCGATCTTCAGCTCGTCGACCGGGAATCGTTGCAGGTAGGCGAGCGAGGAATAACCCGTGCCGAAGTCGTCCACCGCCAACTTGATGCCGAGCGCCTTCAGACGGGTGAGGCGCCCCACGGTGGCGTCGATGTCGCGCATGATCGTGCTCTCGGTGATCTCGAGGGTGAGCGCCGCCGGGTCGAGGGTCGATCGCTCCAGGACCTCCTCCACCGTGGCCACGAGCGCATCGGACTCCAGCTGGCGGGCCGAGACGTTGACCGAGATGCCCACGGAAGGAAAACCGAGGTCGTGCCAGATCCTCGCCTGGCGGCAGCTCTCCTCGAGCACGGTGCGCCCGACGGACGTGATGAGGCCGGACTCCTCGAGCACGGGGATGAAGTCAGCCGGCGAGATGATGCCGCGGGTCGGGTGGTTCCAGCGCACGAGCGCTTCCACCTTGACGACGGCGGAGTCACCGAGGCGCAAGATGGGCTGGTACAGGACGCGGAACTCGTTGTGGGCAACAGCGCTGCGGAGTTCGGACTCCATCTCGCCGCGCCCCGACAAGGTGGCGTGCAAGTCCGGGTCGAACGTGACGAACTGGTTCTGGCCACGCGACTTCGCCTCGTAGAGGGCGACGTCGGCGTCGCGCAGCAGCTGCTCGGCCGAGGAGCGAAGGCCGGTGGCGATCCCGATGCGGGCACCGACGACGACCGTGTGCCCCTCGCCGATGTCGAACGGCTCGTTGAGGACGGCGAGGAGTCGCTCGGCGATGAGATCGGCGCCGGCCGTGACCGACGAGCCCTCCGCCAGCACGACGAACTCGTCGCCGCCGAGTCGCCCGACGCTGTCGGAGGCCCGCGTCGTGACCTCGAAGCGCCGGGCAGCCACTCGGAGGAGCTGGTCCCCGGCGTCGTGCCCGTAGGAGTCGTTGACGAACTTGAGGCCGGCGAGGTCGATGACGAGGACGGCGACGGGGAGGTGCTCGCGTTGGGCGCGGGCGAGCATCTGGTTGGCGCGGTCGAAGATGAGGGTGCGGTTGGGCAGGCCGGTGAGTGCGTCGTGCAGCGCCTGGTACTCGAGCTCATTCGTGCGCTGGTCGACGAGATCGAGGGCGCGGGTCCGGGAGCGGCTGAGGACGTGGATGAGCAGGAAGAGCAACAGGCTCAAGAGGAGCCCGCCGGCGAGCACGGCGAGACCCTGCTCGGAGGGCGGCACGCCGCTCGGGGTGGCGGGCTCCCGCAGGGTGGCCGTCCAGTGGGTGCCGTCGAGCACGAGTTCCCGCGTCGTGTCGCCGCCCTGTGCCGGGCCGTCCGGGCCGACGAGGGCTGCGACGCCGCTCGGGTTGCGGTACTCGAGCGTGAGCGAGGCGTGCGGGGCGCTCTTCAAGACGGGGGCCACGATCTGGGAGGCGTCGAAGAGGCTGAGGACCCATCCCCGGATGCCCTGCTGGCGATGGGCGGTGCTGGCCGGCACGAGCCCGCCCGCGTAGAGGGGCGTGATCTCGGCCATGATCCCGCTGCTGGCGAGCATCGGCGGCGGCCTCAGCCCGTCGGCGGCCGGCGCGCTGGCGAAGAGGGAGCCGAGCGACTCGACGACGGGCTTGCCCGTCTCCGCGGTCAGGCGGAAGAGCCCGTCGATGGAGTTGGCGCAGTAGTTGAACATCGGGCTCACGAAACGGGCGAACTGTACGAGGAGCGACGCCGTCACGTGCTGGGGCAGCTCGGCGTAGCCGTAGCGCGTGAGGCAGTAGGCGCCCGACGCCGTCGCCGGCGAGACCGAGAACTTCGACGAGACGGGGAGGCCGAAGGGAGGATCGCCTCTGGCGACCGAAGCGAAGGCGCCCACCCGGCCGCGTCCGACGACCTCGATGTAGGTGAGGCCGAAGACGCCGGGATAGCGGATGCTCGTGTCGAGGACGCCGAACCAGCGGGCGAGCTGCTTGTTCGTGAGACCGGGCGTGGTGCTGAGGAGCGTCGTGGCCGTGCCCGTGAAGTCGCCGTCCTGCTGCAGGGCGCTCGTGAGCGCCTGCGAGACCCCGGAGACAGCGGCCGTCGATGCCTGCGTCTGCTGCGTGCCGACGTACGACTGCCAGGCGCGCGCACCGAGGACGGAGGCGGCGACACCGACGAGGAGGACGGCGAAGGCGACGAGGCTCCAGGGATGTCGATGTCCATGCCCCCGCCCGTCGGCGGGCGAGCCAACAGGTGATGGGCGCAACGAAACCCCCTCGGCAAGCTTCGCTTTTGACAGTTGATCGGCCTGTACTGCCGCTTGCTTTAGCAAATGACCTGGTCGTCGTACCGATGAGAGCGCCGGAGGATGAGCGGGGCGGCCTCGGGCGGGCATCGCCGCCGTTGATCGAAGAAGGGCCTCGTAATATCTCCACTGTCTGCAGGGGGTCCGATGCCTCACCGAAAAGGGTCGGGGTCGCCTCCAGAGGTCGGAAGGGGAAGCTCATGTGTTCGAGCGGTGCGGCACGGGCGCCGGTCGTGCCGCGCGGCGACTCGGTGAGGCTGCTCCCGCACGAGTGGATTCCCATGCAGGACGGTGCGCGGCTGGCGGCCCGCATCTGGATGCCCGCAGAGGCCGAGGAGGCACCCGTGCCGGCCGTCCTCGAGTACGTCCCCTACCGCAAGAACGACGAGCTGGCGCTGCGCGACGGTCCCATCCACTCCTATTTCGCCGCTCGTGGCTATGCCGCCGTGCGGGTGGACACCCGAGGCGCCGGCGACTCCGACGGCATCCTCGAGGACGAGTACCTGCCCCTCGAGCAGAGCGACGGGGTGGAGATCATCGAGTGGCTCGCCGCCCAGCCCTGGTGCTCGGGCAGGGTCGGGATCATCGGCAAGTCGTGGGGTGGCTTCAACGGTCTCCAGATCGCCGCCCACCGGCCGGCGGCGCTCGGCGGCGTCATCAGCGTCGCCTCCACCGACGACCGCTACGCCGACGACGTCCACTACATGGGCGGCTGCGTCCTCGCATGGACGGCGCTGCCCTGGGCGTCGACGATGCTCGGCTACAACGCCCGGCCACCCGATCCGGCTGTCGTGGGCGACCGCTGGCGGGAGATGTGGTTCGACCGCATGGAGCGGACGCCGCCGTTCATCGAGTCCTGGATGAGCCATCAACGCCGGGACGAGTTCTGGCGCCAGGGCTCCGTCTGCGAGGACTACGCCACCATCACCTGCCCGGTCTACATGGTGGGGGGATGGTCCGACTCGTACCGCAACGCCATCCTCCGCTTCCTCGAGCACCACCGGGGGCCCTGCAAGGGCCTCATCGGCCCATGGGCGCACGTCTACCCGCACGACGGCGTGCCCGGGCCGGCCATCGGCTTCCTGCAGGAGGCGGTGCGCTTCTGGGACCACTGCCTGAAGGGCGAGGACAACGGCATCATGGGGGAGCCGAAGCTTCGCTGCTGGATGGGGCAGGCGCGGCGACCGGCGCCCAGCTACGCCGAGTGGCCGGGACGGTGGGTCGCCCTCGACGGCTGGCCCTCCCCGGCGGTCGAGGAGCGCTGCTTCGGCCTCGGCGCCGACGGCCGCCTCGGTGCCGCGCAGGGGAGCGCTCTCGAGGTCGGGGAGCTCAATGTCCTCGGTGCCGAGGCGGTCGCCACCGACCCCGGCAACTGGGGCGGTCACGGAGGCTCGACGGACTGCCCTCGTGACCAGCGCCCCGAGGACGGACTCTCCCTCTGCTTCGACACCATAGAGCTGGAGGAGCCCCTCGAGATCCTCGGCAGGCCGGCCGCCCGCCTCGAGCTCTGCGCCGACCGCCCGCTCGCCCTCGTCGTCGCTCGCCTCTGCGACCTCTGGCCGGACGGGACCTCGACGCTCGTGACCCGCGGTCTCCTCAACCTCGCCCATCGCAACGGGCACGAGCACCCCGAGCCGCTCGACCCGGGCGCCCGCTACGGCGTCGACATCCCGCTCAACGCCATCGGGTACGCCGTCCCCGCCGGGCACCGGCTACGGCTGGCGATCTCGCCCTCCTACTGGCCCTGGGCGTGGCCGTCACCGCAGGCCGTGACACTCTCCCTCTTCACCGGCGGGGAGGCCGCCCTCCTCCTCCCGGTGCTCACCGGCCTCGCCGAGGACGCCACCCCGCCCCACTTCTGGCGGCCCGAGCGTGGGCCTGAGCCGCCTCACCTCCCCGTGGGCAGGCACGAGCCCCACTGGCGGCAGGTGCGCCACGACGTCGCCTCCGGCACCGTCGAGATCGAGTCGGCCTCCGGTTCCCCCGAGCCGCTGCAACTGCTCGAGTCCGGCATCGAGTACGTCGAGACCGAGCGCGACCTCTTCCGGATCGTGCAGGGCGACCCCCTCTCGGCCGCCGTCCTGTGCGAGCGCCGGCTCGGCCTCGGGCGTGGATCGTGGCAGACGGTTGTCACGACCTCGAGCTCGATGACGTCCACGGCGGAGCAGTTCCAGCTCTCGAACGTCGTCGAGGGCTACGAGGACGGGCGCCGCGTGTTCGTGAAGACCTGGCACCTCGACGTCCCCCGGGACCACGTCTGACGATGGCGTCCGCCGGCGAGCACGCGGAGGGCACGGCCGCCGCCGACGCCTCGACGGCAACGATGCACGGCGGCGGGGCGAGCCTGCAGGCGAGCCTCCCCCTCTACCGCCTGCCGGAGCTGGAGGAGGCCAAATCGTCCTTCTGGCAGGCGCTCGCCACCGAGCTCGGGCGCGCCGGCTGCGACCTCGCCCCGGCGGCTCTCGACCTCCTCGGGCCGGCGGTGCCGGCCCGCATCGAGCCGGGGACGCTCTTCACCCAGCTGTGCGGTTACCCGATGCTCAAGCTGTTCGGGTCGCAGGTCCGAGTGCTGGCGGCTCCCGTCTACGACGCCGCCCGCTGCGAGGGCGCCACGCACTGCGGCGTCTTCGTCGTGGCCGCCGAGGCGCCCTTCGATCGCCTGGCCGATCTCCGTGGCGGCACCTTCGTCTTCGGCGGACCGATGTCCAACTCCGGGATGAACCTCCCGCGACGGGCTCTCGCCGAGGTGGCCGGTGCCACCGCCTTCTTCCGGGAGGCCATCGAGACAGACAGCCAGGTCGGCAACCTCGAAGCCGTCGCCGCCGGGACGATGGACGGCACCTGCGTCGACACCATGACCTTCGAGTACGTGGCGGCCCACCGTCCGGACCTGGCGGCCGCTCTCCGTATCCTCTGCGCGACGCCCTCGAGCCCGTCCATCCCCTTCGTCACCTCGGCGTCGACCGACGCCGCCACCGTCGGCCTGCTGCGCGAGGCGCTCGCTTCGGTGGCGCGCTCGCCGGAATGGTCCGAGGTGAGAGCGGGCCTGCGTCTCGCTGACATCGTGCCTGCCAAGATGGCCGACTACGAGATGCTTCTCGGCTACGAGGAGTCGGCGGCCGCGCTCGGATACCCCGAGCTCCGATGAGAGGAGGAACGCCATGACGCTCGAGGACGAGATGCTCGGGAGGGTCGCTCGCTACGAGGAGCGGCGGGAGGACTGGACGGTGTTCGCCTGCGAGACGGAGCTGGATCCCCGTTTCGCCCGCAGCCAGCGGCGTTACATCGGTGCCTCCGGCTCGGTCGACCACGACGACCCGCAGTCGCTTCCTGCCGGCGCCTTCACGATGTCCATCCAGACCATGCCGGGCGGCCACCGTATCCCCGCCCACTGCCACGAGACGGACGAGACCTTCTTCGTGCTCGATGGCAGTTGCACCGTCAACATCTTCCGCGAGGGCGAGACGGCCACGATCACGCTCGGGCGCTGGGATCTCGTCTCCATCCCGGCCTTCGTCTCCCACGACGTGCACAACGACGGCGAGTCGAGCTGTGCCCTCCAGACGCTCCTTTCGAAGTCCCACCCGGACCGTCCCCACTACGACGACGAGCGGCTCCGCCGGCTGCAGGCGGACACCCACACCCGCTGAGGGCGACCGCCTGCCGGGGGCGACGTTGGAGCCGCCGTAGCGACAAAACTTGGCGCCGGGCTCGATATTGGCTAGGTTGCGCAGATGCCTTCTGCGGATGGGGCTCCCGCTGGCATGGCTTCTGACGCCACCGTCAGGGCGAGACTCCTCTCCTGGGGGCGCCGGAGGCGCACGCCCGTCGTGCGGGTCGCCGGCGTTCTCGGCGCCATCTCCTGCCTGCTCAGCACGTCCGCCGTCCTCGTGTCGTCCACACCAGGCACGGCCGCGGCCAGCATCGGATCCGACCGCAGCCGCGTGGCCCAGCTCGAGCAGCTCATCTCCCACGAGGGCGTCGTCGTGCAGAACCTCGTGGAGCGCTCCAACCTGGTGCAGGCCCACCTGATCACGGTCGAGAAGCAGGTGGGGGCCGCCCGCGCCCATCTCGTGACGGACCATCACCAGCAGTCGAAGGCGGCGTCATGGCTGCGCTCCCTCGCCGTCGACGCCTACGTGAGCGCCGCCTCCGCCTCGGGCTCCGTCCTCGACTCCTCGACCAACACGACCCAGGCCTCCGAGCAGCAGGTGTACCTCGGCGTCGCCAGCGGCAGCCTGAACGAGGCCGTGGCGGCCCTTCAGACCGACGAGCATCACACCTCGGTGGACGAGACCGCCCTACGGCGGCAGCAGGCCAACCTCGCCACGACCCTCGTCCGCCTGGCGGCGGCGCGGCGCAACGCCCAGTCGGCCATCACCCACGACGAGGCCATCCTCAGCTCGGTGCGGGGCAACCTCCTCACGCTGATCATCCATGCCAACGAGGAGCGGCAGCAGGCCGCCGAGCGTGCGCAGGAGAAGCGGGAGGCGCGCCAGCAGCAACAGCACCACCAACCCCCGCCGCCCGACCCGCCACCTCCGCCGAAGACGACGTCGGGCAGTTACGCCGACCCGCTGCGTGCCATCAGCGGCCTGACGCCCGAGCGGATCGACCAGGGCGTCGACTACAGCGGCTACGGCCCCATCTATGCAATCGGGGACGGTGTCGTGCTCTCGACCGTGAACGGCGGCTGGCCCGGGGGCACGTTCATCGCCTACCAGCTGAGCAACGGGCCGGCGAGCGGGCTCGTGGTCTACGCCGCCGAGGACATCAACCCGGAGGTCTCCGTCGGCGAGGACGTGACGTCGAGCACGGTCCTCGGCCAGATGTACGAAGGCCCTGACGGAATCGAGACGGGCTGGGCCGACGGCTCGGCGCTCGGCGAGACCATGGCAGCGGAGTACGGACAGTTCAGCGGCTCGAACTCGACCGCCTTCGGGTACAACTTCTCCCTGCTGCTCGAGACGACAGGCGCCCCCGGGGGCATCCTGCAGAACGACCCGCCCACGGGGAGCCTCCCTTCCGGCTGGCCGCAGTGGTGACGCCTCCGGCCTGAGGCCTCGGCAGCGCACGGCGGCGCCTCGACGGTGCCGCACCTCTCGAGGCCGGCCTCAGGCTCCGATCTCGGCCGCCGCACGCAGGCCGCTTCGGAGAGCGCCCTCCATCATCCCGGAGAACTCGTCCTCCGTGTGCTCGCCGGCGAAATGGAGGGAACCGACGGGCCGCAGCAGGCTGTCGGGGTCCGGGCGCCGGCCGGCCGCCTGGGTCGAGTACGCCATGCGGGCGTAGGGATCCTCCCCCCAGCTCGTGAGGACGGCTCCCCCGCCCTCGAGCTCGAGGTCGGGTCGAAGCCACGCCAGGCGCTCGAGCCAGCGGGCAGCACCGTCCTCGACGCCGAGGGCCCGCAGCGCCGGCGGCGAGCCGGAGAAGCAGTGCAGGACAGTGGACACGGTGCCGTCGCCGGCCGCCGACGTCCAGCACCAGAAACGGTCCGGCACCGACATGACGGCGCTCGCCGCCACGGTGCCCGGCGTCGCCCGGATAGGCACGTGCAGCTTGGCCGCCTGGCCGGCGGCCGTGCCGGCCAGCGCTTCGAGCTTCCAGCCCGGCAGCGCCGGTTCGAAAACCATGGTGGCGAGGACGGCGGACGGGACGGTGACGACGGCGGCGTCCGAGCCGAGCTCGCCCCGCGGCGTCCGCACCACGACCGGGCTCGCCGGGCCGCGCTCGTTCTCCCCTGCGCAGGCGACGGCCAGCACCGGCTCGCCGAGCACGACCCGACCGCCCGCTGCCGTCACGCTCGAGCGCAGGGCGACGGCCAGTGCCTGGTTGCCGGCCGCCAGGCGGTGCGACGGCGCCGCCCCCGTTCGCGTCGCCATCTCCGCCAAGGTGACGGCCGCCAGATCGTCCGCCGACCAGGCGGCCGAGATCGAGGCGCGGGCGGCCACCGCCTCTTTGACGGCCGGAGCGAGCGTGCTTCCCTCCAGCAGCCTCGACACCGGCGTGAGAGGGTCCGCCCTGGCGAGCCGCTTCAGCTCCGGCGCCGCAGCCGCCAGCTCCTGCACCGTGGCGGCAGCGCCGTCGGCCCGCGGCTCGCGCACGTAGTAGCTCATCCCCGAGTCGCAGAGGTCGAGCCCGTGCTGTGCCGCCATGGAGCGGAACACGTCGTAGCCGTCGAGGACGAACTCGCCACCGCGCTCGATGACGTCCTCGCCGAGGCGCTCCGTCCAGACTCGCCCGCCCACGCGGTCCCTCGCCTCGAGCACGGTCACGTCATGGCCCGCTCGGGTGAGGGCGTCGGCGGCGGCCAAGCCGGCGAAACCCGCCCCCACGACCGTCACACGCACGACGGGCAGTATCGCCGCCTGGGGGCCCCGGCCACCAGCCGGGGCCGCCGCGGCGCTGGAGTAGCCTCACCACGGAAGGGAGTCCTCAGGGGGAGCTTTCGGTGGGATTGCTTCAGACCTCGACCAGCGTGGCTGCCGGTATACCGCCGCTGTGCAACCCGCTCGTGCGCTGCGGAGCGATGCCGCCGGCCCACGGGGCGGTGCCCTGGCTCCTCGTCCGCTACCTGCTGGCGGGTGTCGTCATGATCGGCGTACCGCTCGTTCTCCCTTTGGCCGGCGGCGATGGTGGTGGGGGTTGGTGGCGGCGTCGTCGCCCCCGGCCGGATCCGCTCCTCCCGGCGCCCGACGGCGGCTCGGGCAGTGCCCTCGACCCGGTCGACCGGTCCCACCGCCGGCGCCCGCGGCCGCCCGTGCCGGGCAACCTGCGTCGCGGTGCACACGGCAGCCGCCGGGCCGGCCGCCGCGTGAGGCACTGACCCACGACGCTGCTGAGTGGCGTCCGGTTTGTAACGCCTGCGTTACGAACTCACCCCCACTTCCCCCCGGCGGCCCGTGAGTGGCGTCCGGTTTGTAACGCCTGCGTTACGAAGTCACCCCCACGTCCCCCGCCGGCCCGCGGTGACGGCCGTGGCGCTCCTCAACCCGCCGGCGCCCAGTCGTCGTGGTGGTCCCTCCAGAAGCGGGCGATGTCCCCCCGGCGCATGAACGTCACGCCCGGACGCTCGAGTGCGTACTCGAGGAAGTCGCGTACGGCCGAGGCCCGGTTCGCCTGCCCGCTCCAGCGCTCGTGCAGACCCACCGTCATCATGCGCCCGCACCCGGTCTCGGCCGCCTCCTCGCAGAGGTAGTCGAGCCCGGCCCGCAGGCTCTCGAAGAAGTGGCGGGGGGCGGCGTAGGTGGGCGCCAGGAGGTAGCGGGTGTCGTTGTAGACCTTGGAGTAGGGCACGATGAGGAGCGGTTCGCCCTTCACGTCCACGTAGTAGGGCAGTTCGTCGTTGCAGGGGTCGGAGTCGTAGAGGAAACCGCCCTCCTCCACGACGAGCTCCAGCGTGTTCACGCTCGGGAAGGAGCGCACGTACCACCCCATCGGGTGGCCTCCCGTCATCGCCTCGAACACCTCCACGGCCCGCCGCATGTCGTCACGTTCCTCGGCTCGCGTCATGGTCGGGCAGTCGGCCCAGCGAAAGCCGTGGGCGAGCGGCTCGTGGCCGGAGCCGACGATCCACTCGGCCACGGCCGGGTTGCGCTCGAGGGCGGCGCCGCAGGCGCCCACGGAGACGGGGACACCGAGGCGGTCGAAGAGCCGGGCGAGGCGCCAGACCCCGACGCGGCTGCCGAACTCGAAGTGGGTCTCCGTACCGAAGTCCCGCATCTCCGGCCCGATGTCGGTCGTGTACTCGCCCCAGCTGTCGTTGCGGCCGTCGTCGCCGAAGGAGTACTCCGCCCCCGTCTCGTAGTTGAGCACGACGCTCACCGCCACGCCCGCTCCGCCCGGCCAGGTGAACACCGGCGGGAACCGCCCGTAGCCCACGAAGTCCCTCGGGCGATCGCTCGTCGTCGGCCTCTCCTCGGCCATGGCTCGGCTCCTTCCTGCGGCCCGGCGGGCCGCGACGGGAATCTTGCTCCCGAGCGAGGCAGACTATGGCCGATCTCCGGTCGGTCGCACCGTGCTCCGGCCGGAGGTAGTTGAAGGGCGGTGGTCTACCCACTACCTTCGTTACGAACAGCTGACAACGTCGTCCGGCCCCGGGCCGGTGAACTTCCCAAGGGGGGCCGGGAGATGAGAAGCAGCGATCGAAGGACGGGCATCAACCACGAGCGGCTCGACGACCTGCGAAAGGGCCGGGGTCCCATCCCCGAGCACGTCATCGACGAGTTCGTCGGGGGCCGCATCGACCGCCGGACCTTCCTGCGCAAGGGGACGGCTGTGGGCCTCTCGATCCCTCTCCTCGGTGCCATCCTCGAGGCCTGCGGGAGCTCGTCGTCCACGCCGACGACGACGACAGCCGGCGCCACGACGACGACCGTGAAGCCCAAGGCGGGCGCCACCATCCGGGCGGGCATCCTCGTGCCGGCAGGCGCCATCAACCCGCTCACGATCGCCGACCAGGGCGGCCTCGAGCTCATCGGCAACGTCGGCGAGTGGCTCGTCTTCATCGACCAGCAGTACAACTACCACCCCTGGCTGGCGACGAGCTGGACACCGAACGCCGACGCCTCCGTCTGGACCTTCAAGATCCGCCAGGGCGTGAAGTTCAACGACGGGACACCGATGACCGTCGACGACGTCGTCTACAGCTTCAAGGAGCAGTGCAACCCGAAGGGCACCGCCAACGCCCTCTCGGTCTTCGGCGGCACCCTCGTGCCCGACGGGGTCGTCAAGGTCGACGACGAGACGGTGGCCTTCCACCTCGTGGCCCCCGACGGCGGTTTCCTCGATGCCGTCACCGAGGACAACTACAACATGATCATCGTCCCGAACGGCTTCGACTTCGCCAACTATCCGAGCACGTGGCCCGGGACGGGACGCTTCATGAAGCAGAGCTACACCCCGAACCAGGGCGCCGTGCTCGTGCCCAACCCGCATTACTGGGGCACGGCAGCGCTGCCGAAGGAGGTGCAGTTCACCTTCTACGCCACCGAGACGCCCATGACGGCCGCCCTGCAGGCCAACTCGATCGACTGCCTGGACCAGTTCTCCGTCGCCACGAGCCCGCAGCTCCTCACGGGCGACTACAACGTCATCAAGCTCAGCGCCGCCACGCACCGGGAGCTCTCGATGCGCTGCGACACCGGCCCGTTCGCGAGCAATCTCGTGCGCCAGGCAGTCGCCCTCACCCTCAACCGTCCCGACATCGTGAGCGCCCTCTTCAAGGGCACTGCCGAGATCGGCAACGACAGCCCGTTCGCTCCATCCTTCCCCTTCACGGTGGGGCCACCCACGGTCCCCCAGCGGGTGATGAACATCGCCAAGGCCAAGCAGCTGCTCGCCCAGGCTGGGGTCGCCAACGGCTTCTCCACGCAGCTCTACACCGAGACGACGCAGGAGATGCCGGACTTCGCCCAGATCGTGAAGTCGTCCGCCGCCCAGATCGGCATCGACATCACGCTCACCATCGAGAGCCCGGACAAGTACTACGGGACGGCCGTCTTCGGCCACTCCGACTGGCTGGACGCCCAGATGAGCCTCGTCGACTACGGTGCCCGCGCCGTGCCGAACGTGTACCTCGAGGCGCCCCTGCAGAGCATCGACTCCACGACCGGCACCGGATCCTGGAACGCCGCCCACTTCAACGACGCCAGCTACGACAAGCTCTCGAAGGAGTACGTCGCCGCCGTCGACCTCTCGACCCAACGGATGCTCGCCCAGGAGATCGAGACGCTCCTGCTCGACCAGACACCCATCATCTACGCCTACTTCTACGACTACCTGAGCGCCACGCAGAAGGACTGCACCGGCGTCTACCCGACGGCACAGGGCCAGTTCTTCCTCTGGAACGCCGGCCTCACGACTTGAGCGCCCCGGTCTCCCTCTCGCTCAGCGAGCGTTGGTCGGAGGCCAACCCGCGGTCGAGGGCGCTGTACGAACGTGCCTCCCGGGTGCTCCCGGCGGGGGTGACCCACGACGTACGACGGTCGACGCCGTTCCCCCTCGCCGTGGCGAGGTCGGAGGGCTCGAGGAAGTGGGACGTCGACGGCCACGAGATCATCTGCTACGTCATGGGCCACGGCGCCCTCCTGCTCGGCCACAGCCGGCCCGAGGTCGTGGAGGCGGTGCGCCGGCAGGCCACGATCTCCTTCCTGCCCGGTGCCTCCCACGAGCTCGAGAGCGAGTGGGCCGAGCTCGTCGTCTCGCTCGTGCCCTCGGCCGAGCGCGTCCGTTTCACCTCGAGCGGCACGGAGGCCTCCCTCCTCGCCCTCCGGCTCGCCCGCGCCAGCTCGGACCGACCTCGCATCGTCAAGCTCGCCGGCCACTTCCACGGCTGGCACGACCAGGTGTCCTACGGCGCCGACGCCCCCTTCGAGGGACCCGACACGGCCGGCCTCCCGGCCGCGCTGGCCTCCGCCGTCACCGTCCTGCCCGTCGACGCCGAGGCGATCGCCGCCGAGCTCGAGAGGGGCGACGTCGCCGCCCTCATCCTCGAGCCCTCCGGCGCCTCCTGGGGCACCGTCCCGCTGCCGGAAGGATTCCTCCCGGCGGTGAGGGAGCTCACGACGAAGACGGGGACGGTGCTCGTCTTCGACGAGGTCGTCACGGGCTTTCGCTGGGCACCGGGGGGACTTCAGACCGTGAGCGGCGTGACGCCCGACCTCACGGTGCTCGGCAAGATCCTCGCCGGCGGCATGCCCGGAGGGGCTGTCGCCGGGCGTGCCGACCTCGTCGGCGAGCTCGCCCTCGGCCCCGGCGACCCCCGCCGTGTCGGTCACCCGGGCACCCACAACGCCCATCCCGTCTCGGCCGCCGCCGGCGTCGCCGCCCTTCGCATCGTCGCCTCCGGCGAGCCTCATGGGCGGGCCGACGCCCTCGCCGCCACCCTCCGTTCCGAGCTCACCGCCGTCCTGGCGCGCTCCGGTGTGCCCGGGCGCGCCTACGGCGAGAGCTCCACCTTCCACCTCCTCGTCGGCCACGGCGGGAAGCCAGCCGATCTCGACGCCGCCACGTTGAAGTCGCCCCTCAGCCGCCCGCTGTCGGCCGAGCTCCACAACGGGATGCTGCTGGAAGGCGTCCAGCTGTTCCACGGGTCGGGTTTCGTCAGCTCGGCCCACGACGAGCGGGACGTCGAGCAAACGGTCGAAGCGTTCTCCAGGACGCTCGCCAACCTCGCCGGCCAGCTCGAGACGTGACGGATCTCGTCGTCGCCGGCGGGCGGGTGCTCGATCCGGCGCAGGGTGTCGACCGCGCCGACAGCCTCCGCATCTCCGACGGTCGCATCGAGTCCGTCGGTGGCTCCGGGCCGTCGCAGGCCACGCTCGACGCCTCCGGCCTCGTCCTCGTGCCCGGGTGCGTGGATCTCCACACACACCTGTACGTCGGGGTCTCCCATTACGGCATCGACCCCGACGAGCACTGCCTGGCGCGCGGCGTCACGACGGCCGTCGACGCCGGATCGTCGGGCGCCCAGACCTTCCCGGGATTCCGGCGCTACGTGATCGACCCGGCAAGCACCCGCGTGCTCGCCTTCCTGCACGTCGCCGTGCAGGGGATGATCACGAACATCGTGGGCGAGCTGGAGGACCTGCGCTGGGCCTCCCCCGACCAGGCCGTGGCGCGCGCACGCGAGCACGCCGACGTCATCGTGGGCGTCAAAGTCCGGCTCGGCTACCAGATGGTCGGCGACGACCCCGAGGGGGCCCTGCTGCTCGCCCGCCGGGCGGCCGACGAGCTCGGCCTCCCCCTCATGGTGCACATCATCGACATGCGCCGGCCGATCACGTGGTTGCTGTCGCACCTCGGCGAAGGCGACGTCATCACCCACTGCTTCCACGCCAACGAGGGCGGCATCCTCGACGAGAGCGGGCGCCTCTTCCCCGAGGTGGTGCAGGCTCGGCGGCGCGGCGTCCTCTTCGACGTCGGCCATGGCATCGGCAGCTTCTCCTACGACATCGCGCGGGCCGCCTTCGCGCAGGACTTCCCCCCGAACACGGTGTCCAGCGACCTGCACTCCCACAACGTGGAGGGACCGGTCTTCGACCAGGCGACGACGCTGTCCAAACTGCTCCACTGCGGCATGCCGCTCGCCGACGTAGTGCGGGCGACGACGGCCACCCCGGCCGGCGCCGTGCGGCGCCGCCACCTCTTCGGCTCCCTCGAGCCGGGGCAGGAGGCGGATGTGACGGGCTTCGAGCTGCGCCCGGGCGAGTGGTCGCTCACGGACGGAGCCGGCGCCACCGAGACGGTGGAGACCCTCCTCGTGCCCCGGCTCGTCATCCGCGGCGGCCAGCCGCGGCAGTTGGACGACCCGCCCCCGGTGGCCGGCGGCGGGCAAGCACCGGGCCCGCCGCGGTGAGCTCGGGGGACAGCGCCTCAGCACCGCAACTCGCCGTCGTCGGCGGCACGACCGTGAGCGAAGGGACGAGCGCCCGCCGCGACGTCCTCGTGTCCGGAGGAACCGTCCGGGCGCTCCTGGAGCCGGGCACGGCTCCGGCCACGGCCGAGCCTCTCGATGCCGGTGGCTGCGTTGTCCTGCCCGGCGGCGTCGACGCCCACTGCCATCTCATGAGCGACGTCGTAGCGGCAACTCGGGCGGCCGCCCTCGGCGGCACGACGACCGTCCTCAGCTTCACGAATCCCGAGGAGGGGGAGGGAGCCCTCGACTGCCTGCTCCGACGCCGGGATGAGCTCGGGCGGTCGGGGACGAACGTCGACATCGGCCTGCACTCCATGCTCTACGTTCCCGACCGGCCCTCGGCAGCCGAGTTGCAGGCGCTGGCGGAGGCGGGCACGTGTGGCATCAAGGTCTTCCTCGCCTACCCGGAGCTCGGGATCATGTGGTCCACGAAGGGCCTTCTCGAGCTGATGAGACTGGCGGCGGCGCACCGCCAAATCCTTCAGGTGCACTGCGAGGACGGCGCCATGATCGAGGGCCTCCTCGAGGAGGCGGCGCGGGAGGGTCTGCGGGGGCCGGCGGTCTTCGCCGAGACCCGGCCGGCGGCCGCGGAGGCGGCCTCCGTCGCCCTCGTCGCCGAGATGGCCGCCCTCACGGGGGCGAGCTCTTATATCGTGCACCTCTCGTCCGCGGAGGCACTCGACTTCGTGCGGGCCGCCCGGCGCCATACGACGGCTCCCCTTCTCGCCGAGGTGTGCGTCCACCACCTGCTGCTCGACGACAGCCGCCTGCGAAGCGACGACGCCGAGCGCTACCTCGTCTGTCCCCCTCTCCGCTCCCGCACCCACGTGCAGGCACTGTGGGACGGCATCTCGGATGGCACCGTCGACGTCGTCGCCTCCGACCATTCGCAGCGGCAGTCGCGCACGAGGGGAGAGCTGTCGGAGGACGGCGCCGGCTACCGGTACGGCCTACCCGGGGTGGGGGCCCGGCTGCCGCTGCTGCTCTCGGAGGGGCTCGCCAGGCGGTTCGCCATCGAGCACCTCGTCGAGCTCGCCTCGACGGCTCCGGCGCGCATCTTCGGCCTCTACCCGAGGAAGGGCACGCTGAGGACCGGTGCGGACGGCGATCTCGTCGTCTACGACCCCACCGGCGTTCACACGATCGAACCGGACGGCTTCGACGATGGCACGGGAGGCAACCCGTATGCCGGGATGGGGCGCCGCGGACGCATCCGGCACGTCGTCCTCGGCGGACGGGTCATCGTGCGCGACGGGACCCTCGTCGGCGACGGGGAACCCGCCGGCGAGTTCCTCCGGCCCCTCCGGCCCGCCGGGAACCTCGGCTGAGTTGCCGCCGGGCCGGCGCCGGCGTCAGCCTGCGACCTCGATGACGACCTTCCCGAAATTTGCCGCCGGCAGCGAAGTACTCGTAGGCGTCGTTGGCGCCCTCGAGGGGAAACGAGGCGGCGACGGGGACTTGCAGGCGGCCTTCCTCGACGAGCGGGAGGACGTGGCGCTCGAGCAGGCGGGTCGCCGTGGCCTTCTCCTCGAGAGTTCTCGCCCGAAGCGTGGAGGCCCGGATCATGGCCCGCTTCACCATGAGCTGGCGGAGATCGAGAGCGGTCTCGGCCCCGGCGCCCGTCCCGATGACGACGATGCGTCCCCACGTGTTGAGGGCACGCAGATTGCCGGGCAGGTTGGGAGCGCCCACGAGCTCGAGCACGACGTCGTAAGGCCCGGCCCCCTCCGCCTCCTCCGGCGCCACCGCCGTCGCCCCGAGCGCCGCCACCCGCTCGCGGTGGTCGGGGTGCCGGACGCTCGCCACCACGGCGGCGCCGCACTGTACGCCGAGCTGCACGGCGGCAATGCCGACACCGCCGGCGGCACCCGTGACAAGGAGCCGCTCGCCCATCTCGAGGCCGCACTGGGAGAAGAGGGCGTCGTGCGCCGTCAGGAAGACCTCGGGGAAGCCCCCCGCCTCGAGGCGGCCGAGCGACGGTGGCACGGGGATGGCATGGCGCTCGTGCACGACGCAGAGCTCCGCCTGGGCGCCGCCGGCGACGATGCTCATGACGCGATCGCCCACGGCGAACCTCCGGACGTTGCCGCCCGCCGCCACGATGGTGCCGGCGAGCTCCATGCCGCCGATGTCCGCCGGGGCCCCGGGCGGGGGCGGGTAGTTGCCGGCGCGCTGCGCGATATCCGCCCCGTTGATGCCGGCGGACTCCACGGCTACGAGAACCTCGTCGGCGGTGGGCACCGGATCGGGCCGGTCCTCCACCGTGAGCGCTCCGCCGCTGAGTATCACCGCCCGCATGGCGCCTCCTTGTCGTGTCATGGCCGTGCCGGCAACGGCTCCGCTCTGGCGGGTCGCCCGTTGCAGGTCTCCCAATAGAGCACGTTGCCTCGGCGCCTCGCAAGACGTTGCGCTGCGCCGGTCGGGACGGTCGCCCTGCTCGCCGGTACGCTTGGCCGATGGGTGTGGCCTTCGTCGCCAATTGTTTGCTGAACCAGAACTCCAAGGTGGACGGCGGGGCGGTCTGCCCGGGCGTCTACCCTCCGGTCGTCCGGCTGCTGCGGGAGCAGGGCTGGCGCATCGAGCAGCTGCCCTGCCCCGAGCTGTCCTTCACCGGCCTCAACCGCTTCTGGGCGGTGCGGGAGCAGCTCGACACGCTCGCCTACCGGCGCCACTGCCGGCGCCTCGCCGTCGCCGTCGCCGGGGTCATCGAGCTCCGTGTCGAGGAGGGAGAGGACGTCGTCCTCATCGGCGTCGAGGGGAGCCCCTCCATGGGCGTCTGCATCACGAGCTCCGACCCGCGCCGGGGCGGCCGCCCGAGCTGGCCGGACGGCGCCCCTGAGCTGACCGACGGCGAGGGCATCTTCGTCGAGGAGCTGCGCGCCGAGCTGCAGCGGCGGGGCATCGGCTGCCCGCCTGTGACCGCTGTCGGCGTCACGAACCCGCTCCCCTCCCACGAGCCCGAGGCCGAGCGCCGGCGGCTCACCGAGGCCCTCGGCGGCTGATGCAGGGCGACGAGCGCTCCTTTCGGGTCGCCCTCATGGCCGACCGCTACGTCAACCCGACGGAGGGCGGCATCGACGGCCTCGCCGTGGCGGAGGCGACCGGGTGGGGTGTGCTGCAACTGCCGTCGGAGGATTACCCGCCCGAGACGGCCGGGCCGGTGGCGGCCGAGGTGGCCGAGCACGCCGAGGAATTCGTCCGCCGCGGCTACGACGTCGTCCTGGTGGGGACACCCGGTGCGCTCGGCCCGGCCCTCGCCGCCCTCGGCGTCGCCCTCCCGGAGGCCTTCGAGCCGGCCAGTGCCGAGGAGCTACACCGCTTCCTCTCCGAGCGGCCGCCACCGCCGGCTTCACGACTCCTCGGCTGAGCGCCCTCGACGCCCCGCTCGATCCCGCCTCGGCAGGCCGGCGGCCCCCATCCGCCGGCCCGCCGCCCGGTCAGGTCGGCTTCACGGGGGCGGCGGAGGCCGCCAGGCCGAGGCCGAGCTTCGAGGAGGCCCTCACCGTGAGGGTCCAGGAGATGCCGGCCTTCAGCCCGAGCACGCTCGTGTGCCGCGTGGAGGCGGAGACGGCCACGGTGACGGTCTTCTCACCCTTCGCCGTCGCCGTGATCACGTAGCCCGTGATGGCGTCCCCGCCGTTGGTGACGGGCGCTAGCCAGGTGACGTGGGCGGAGTTCTTCCCGGCGGTGGCGGCGACATCGAGCGGGGCGCTCGGCGTGCTCGTCGAGTAGGTGAACCTCGCTTTCGTCGTGACGGCGCTCTGCGCCTTTCCGACGAGGCTGCCGCCGACGGTGAAGATCGTGACGTTGACGGTGCCGCCGGCCTTTCCGGGCGGCGCTGCCACCGTGATCGGCCCGCTCGCCGTGGCGATCGGCTCACCCAGCAACGTCGCCTGAGTGCTGCCGAAGAGCACCTTCGTGACGTTGGCGTCGTTCGAGCCGTTGATCGTCACGATCGTGCCCCCGTGTGCCGGTCCCTTCGAGGGGGAGCTCGAGTTCACGACGGGACGGCCGGGGTAGGCGAAGGTGTAGGTGTCGACGGCCGGGTTCGGCGTCGAGCAACCCGTTTCGCTGCACACGAGCACGTCAGTGGCAACGTCGAAGAACTGCGGCACTTGGACCTTGAGCGACGTGTTGCTCTGGTCCGTGATCAAACTCGACGTCGAGGCGATGGGCGGGAAGGGCGCCTGCCCAAGGAACTCCACCAGGTTGGCGTCGATGAGCCCCTTGCCCGTGATCGTGAGGGAGCCCGGATCCGGCTGCGAGCCGGCGTGGGTGGACAGGTGCGTCACGGTCGGGATGCCGGCGAAGTGGTACGTGGTCACGGCCGACGCCCCGCCACCGCTCGTGACGGAGACGTCCACCGCAACCGGCTGCGTCGTGGCAGCGGCGATCGGCGCCCCGGGGGCGACGACGACCATCTGCGTCGGGGCGATGGAGAGGTAGTCCGAGACTTGCGACGTGTTCTCGCTCGCCGGCCCGAAGTCGACGAAGTAGACGTCGAGGATGTCGAAACCGCTCCCGTTGATCGTCACCGCCGTGCCGCCCGCCTCGCTCGCGTAGCTCGGCGAGATCGAGGTGATGACCGGCGCAGCCGCGTAGTCGTACTCGTCCGGCTGGGGCACCACCTCGCACCCACAGTCCGGCGTGGGCAGGAAGGCACCCGACGCCGTGTAGGTGATCGGTCCCGTGTAGGGCGGCAGGATGGGCGTGACCGTCGTCGAGCTGTGGCCGCCCGCCGTGAAGACCTCCACGACGACCTGGCAGATGCCGGCAGTGGAGTTGGCACACGTGGCGGTGGTGTCGGCCGGGGCCTTCACGGTGATCCGGTCGTCGTTCACGACGGTGAGGCTCGTGCCGGCCACGCCACCGAAGGTCACGCTCGTGGCGCCGGTGAAGCCGGCCCCGTTGATCGTGACGGTGTTACCGCCCCCCGTCGGTCCCGACGAGGAGCTGACGTAGTCGATGATGGGCGCCGTCCCCGTCGTGTTGCCGGTGTAGTGGAAGACGCTGTGCGTACCGGGTGAGGACGACGCTCCTGCCGCCGTCACAACCGTCACGTCGGCACCGCTCGCCACCGGAAGGGGCGTCCCGGGGGGCGCCACGTAGGCGGGGGTGCTCGAAACGGCGATGGACGTGGCAGACCACGTCAGGTCGGCGGATGGCACGGCTTCCGTGCCGAAGAACACCGAGCCCTTCGTGGCACCGAAGTTGGAGCCGGCGATCGTCACCGGCGTGCCGCCGGCGATCGGCCCGTTCGAGGGCGTCAGCGTCGAGACCGACGGCCGCGTCGTGTCGCTCGGAGCCACGATCCCGCAGAGCTGGGCGTCGAGGCCGGGCATCCCATTGGTGTTCGTGAGGCGGGGGGTTCCGAGTCCGGACGCCATGTCGTATCCCGGTCCGGCCGACCAGGTGGTGCCGTTGCCGATCCCGAGGTTGTCGTTGTTGCCGGCCGTGATGTCGTCGAAGGCGGTGCCGTGGGTGGTCGAGCCGCCCACCTCGTAGAGGAGGGGGCTGACGAAGCCGAGGGTGTTGCCGCCGCAGGCCGTTGAGGCGTTCATGTCCGCCGTCATGGCCGCCCAGAGCGGGGTGGAGGACGAGGTGCCCCCGATGGGGAAGAACTGCCCGTCGTAGTCGATGGTGATGCCCGTCTGCGGGTCGGCGAGGGCGCTCACGTCCGGCGTCTCGCGACAGAGGGTGCCGGGGGACAGCACCGTCGGGACGCCGGCGAGGTGGTAGAGATCCGCCGTCCCGCCCGAGTCGTTGCTGCAGGCCTCGTCGGCCGTCGTCTCCGTCACGGCGACGCCGGCCTGCCAGGACGGCATCGCCCACGTCTCGGAGACACCGCCGCCGCCGGCGCCGCCGTCGTCGCCGTTGTTCCAGACGATCTCGTCCGGCGGCTCCGTGGCGTTCGTGATGGTGGTGCCGCCGACGGACACCACGTAGGGCTGGCTCGCCGGGTCGTCGACCGACAGGTCGGTGGCGACGGGGGTGCTGTCGTGCCCGGCGCAGTCGTCGGAGCCGTCGTCGCCGGCCGCCGAGAAGACCGACTGGCCCTGGGCGGCCGTCTGCTCGAAGATGTCGTTCTCGGCCGCCTGCACGCCCGGCTGGCCCTGCTGGAACTCGGTCTCGCAGAGGCCCCAGCTCGTGCTCACCTGGTGGGCGTCGTCTGCCGTTGCGATGGCGTTCCAGACGTCGAGCGAGGAGAAGGGGGCGTCCGTGTCCGGCCCGACGTTGGGGGCCTCGAAGACGTGGATCTTGGCATTCGGGGCGAGGGCGGAGACGTCGTCGACATCGAGAGCGGCCTCGCCGCTGCCGAGGCCGGTGCCGGGTCCGCCGTCGACCTTCGTGACGGTGATGTTGCTCGTGTGACTCTCGCCGAAGTAGCACTGGTCGAAGCCGGCGACGTCGCTCAGGGAGAACGGCTCCAGCTCGTAGATGTCGACCGTCTGGCCGGCCCCGAGGTCACCGGAGTGGTAGAGGCCCTCGGCGCCGTAGGACGTGGCGACCTGCGTGTCGGTGAGGGCGCCGTACTCGGCCTGGTCGGCGAGGGCGGCCGAGCAGGCGACGGGGCTCGACGTCACGCCGCGGGCGGCGCGGGTGAGGCGGGAGAGCGACGCAGCCGAGACGTGTCGGGGGGCACGGGTGTCGCGCTCAAGTCCGCTCGTGAGCGGCACGAGGGCGTCGAGACCGATGACAGCCTGCACATAGCGGGCGACGGAGCCCGGCAGGCGGACGGCTGTCGTGGTGGCCCGCCCGATGCCGCCGCTGGCGAGGCGCACCCGCTCGAGACCGGTGTGGAAGGCCGCCTCCACGCGAGAGGCGGTACCACGGAACGTCACGAGGAGCCGGTTGGACGACACGCTGAGGACCGAGAGACCGTCCGCACGAAGCGACCGCTCGACGGCCGACACAGCCGTCTCGGTCGGCCCGAACCGCCCGGCGTACTGCCCGGGGGCGAGGTAGTGGTGGAAGAGGGGTGAGCGCGGGTTGCTCACCGCCGAGACGAAGGAGGTGATGGCCGCCTGGCTACGCGGCTTGAGGGCGACCTCTGCCGTGACCTCGCTGCCCGACGCGACCGTGCCGACGACGGTGTCGCCGAGCGCCGCCAGGCGGGGACTCGCCGTCACGCCCACGAGGGCCGACAGCTGCCGCTGCGACGACGTCGCCGCCGAGGCGGAGGCCGGCGTCAAGAGGCCGGCGAGGGCCAGGGCGAGCACGGAGGCCAGGAAGGCGGTGCACGACGCCCGCACGGAGAGCCGCGGGCGGCCCCGGCGCTGCTTTGCGGAGCCTGCTCGGGACGCTGCTGGTCGGCGACGAAGGTCGTACACGGACACGAGGATCCTCCTCTGCACTGAGGGCACGGACTCACTGGCGGGAGCACGGACCTTGCCCGACGACCGTCCCCCCTTTGCCCGACCCGGCCACAGCCGCCGCGTGGGCGCCGGTCAACTTAGTACGGCGAGGGCCAGTGAGCGATTGCCCCCAGGAATCTCTCAGCGGGCGACGGCCACGCAGGACGCTACCGGGGGCCGCACGTGCAGTGCTTTCCAGGAGGCCCACCACCGGCGAGAATGACCGCATGGATGACCACCCCACTCTCCGGCCCTTCGCCTCCGCTCGCCAGATCGCCGACGCCGTCAGCTCTGGCTCCGTCTCGGCGGTCGACGTCGTCGAGGCCGTCCTCGGACGCATCGCCGACCTCGACGCCCAGCTCAACGCGTTCACGGTCGTGCTCGGTGACAGTGCCCGCGCCGATGCGGCCGCCCTCTCCGCCGACCGCCGCACAGGACCGCTGGCGGGTGTCCCGGTCGCCATCAAGGACCACATCTGGCTCGCCGGTGCGCCTGCCACCAACGGCTCGCTCGCCTTGCGGGACTTCGTGCCCGACGACGACTGCGTGGCCGTCGCCCGCCTCCGCCAAGCCGGAGCCGTCTTCGTGGGCAAGACGAACAATCCCGAGTTCTGCTACCGGGGCGACACGAACTCGCCCGTGTACGGCCTCACCCGCAACCCGTGGGGGCTGGAACGGACGCCGGGCGGCTCGTCGGGCGGTTCGGGGGCCGCCCTCGCCGCCGGCCTCGTGCCCCTCGCCATGGGGACCGACGGCGGCGGCTCGATCCGCGGTCCCTCCGCCTTCTGCGGCACCGTCGGGCACAAGCCGACGCTCGGTCTCGTGCCCGTCAGGCCGGGTTTCCGGGGCTGGCCGACACTGTCCGTGCAGGGTCCCATGGGCCGTAGCGTCGGCGATGTCGCCCTCATGCTCGCCGTCATGGCGGGCGAGCACCCGGCCGACCCGTCGAGCTTCCCGGTGGAGACCGAGGCGCTGCGCAGTGCCGGGGACGGCCGCGCCGACCTCGCCGGCGTGCGCGTCGCCTTCAGCGAGGACTTCGGCTTCGGCACGGTGGACGCCGAGGTGGCCCGGGTCTTCTCCGACGCCGTCGGCGTCATCGAGGCCCTCGGCTGCACGGTGGTGGAGCGCAGCCTGCCCGCCACGCACCCCGTCGCCCTCTGGTACGAGATCGCCGATGCGGAGAGCTTCGCCTCCGAGGGCCCCTTCCTCGCCCAGGAGGCCGAGCTGACAGCGTTCAGCATCGAGATGATCCGGCGGGGGGAGGCCGTGTCGGCGGGCCAATACCTCGACGCGCAGGAACGCCGCAGGGAGCTCGTGCAGGCCTGGGGCGAGGTCTTCGACGATGTCGACGTCGTCATCTCGCCCGGGTCGGCTGTCCCGGCCATGCGGATCGCGGACGCCGAGGCCGACGGGGACGAGGACTGGTGGGGCATGGACGCCATCGCCAACCTCACGGGGCAGCCCGTCACCTCGCTGCCGTGCGGGGTGACGAGCGGCGGCCTCCCCGTCGGGATCCAGGTGATGGGTCGGCGCTACTCGGATGCCGCCGTCCTCGGGGCGGCCGCCACGATCGAACGGGCGTTGCCTTCGTTGCGGCCGCCGGCGCCGTTCGGGACCGAATGAAGCGGTACGGGGCCGGCGCGATGAGTATGGGCGGCGAGCGTCGTCAGACAGACTGGTACCCATCGTGCGAAGGAGGATCTCGATGACAGGCGTGCGTTTGCTCGTAGGGACACAGAAGGGCGGCTTCGTCCTGACGTCGGACGGCGCCCGGACCGACTGGGAGGTGTCGGGACCCCACTTCGGGGGCTGGGAGATTTACCACATGACGGGCTCGCCGGCCGACCCCTCCCGGCTGTACGCCTCGCAGTCGAGCGGCTGGTTCGGCCAGATCCTGCAGCGGTCGGACGACGGCGGCGACTCCTGGTACTCGGTCGGCAACGACTTCACCTACGAGGGCACGCCGGGGACCCACCAGTGGTACGACGGCACACCCCACCCGTGGGAGTTCGCCCGCGTCTGGCACCTCGAGCCCTCGGCATCGGACCCGGACACGATCTACGCCGGGGCGGAGGACGCCGCCCTCTTCAAGTCCACGGACGGGGGCGCCAGTTGGACGGAGCTGGCCGGGCTGCGGACGCAGGACTCGGGCCCGAACTGGCAGCCTGGCGCCGGCGGCATGTGCGTTCACACCATCCTCATCGACCCGGAGGATCCCGAGCGGCTGCATGTCGCCATCTCGGCCGCCGGTGTCTTTCGCAGCGACGACGGCGGGGAGACGTGGCGGCCGACCAACCGCGGGCTGCGGTCGGAAGGCATCCCGGACGAGGACGCCGAGGTCGGCCATTGCGTGCACCGCATCACGCGCCACCCTTCGAGGCCTGACGTGCTCTTCATGCAAAAGCACTGGGACGTCATGCGCAGCGACGACGGCGGCGAGTCCTGGAGGGAGATCAGCGGCAACCTGCCGACGGACTTCGGCTTCCCCATCGCCGTGCACGCCCACGAGCCGGACACCGTCTACGTTGTCCCCATCACGAGCGACTCGCTGCACTACCCGCCGGAGGGCAAGCTGCGCGTCTACCGCAGCCGGACGGGCGGCGACGAGTGGGAGCCGCTCACGAGCGGCCTGCCCCAGAGCGACTGCTATGTGAACGTCCTGCGCGACGCCATGGCAGTGGACTCGCTGGCTCCGTGCGGCATCTACTTCGGGACGACGGGAGGGCAGGTGTACGGTTCGCCCGACGGCGGCGACAACTGGCAGACCATCGTCCACGACTTCCCGAGGGTGCTGTCGGTAGAGGTGCAGTCGCTGCCGTGATCCGGGTCGTGCTCCCCTACCACCTGCGTGTCCTCGCCGGCACCGGCAAGGAGGTGGCGGTCGAGGTGGAGGGCGCCCCCACGCAACGGCTCCTCATCGACGCCCTCGAGGCCGCCTACCCCACGCTACGCGGCACCATCCGCGACGTCACGACGCAGCAACGTCGGGCCTTCGTCCGCTTCTTCGCCTGCGAGGAGGATCTCTCTCACGAGTCCCCGGACGCCGTCCTGCCGGAGGCCGTCGCCGCCGGCCGGGAGCCGTTCTTCGTCGTGGGTGCCATGGCGGGGGGTTGAGCGCCCCTACCGGCGGCCTCCGGTGCCCGCCCCGTCTCGGCTGGAGACGGGGGCGGGAGCCGGAGGGGGACCGGGCCGAAGGCGTCCTCAGGACTTGTAGTACCAGTACTCCGGCGTGAGGGTGAGGAGGGCGTTGATGGGCGTCACGCCACCGAGCTGGTCGGAGATCTCGTCGATCTGAGCCGCCGGGTTCGGCTGGAAGACGACCGGAAGCTGCTTGGCGAGGTAGTTCTCCCACGTGTCGAAGACCGTGGAGCTCGACGAGACGTTCGTCTGCCGGATCAGAGTGTCGTTCCGCGAGTCGGAGTAGTTCCCGTAGTTGGAACCGGCACCGGTGGCGAAGATCTCCTCCCCCGTCGGCTCGTAGTCGGGTGAGTAGACCCACCCCCCGCCCCAGTTGAGGAACTCCCAGGCACACTTCGAGCCGTCGCTCATGGCGCACGGCACAGCCATGCCGATCACCTGGTCGAACGGCTCGGCCGAGGTGCTGATGTCAATGCCCTCTTGGCTCCAGGCCGAGGTCTCGAGGTTGACGGTCTGCGTGACGGCGTTCGTGCCGCTGGCGTAGATCTCCTTGAAGGCGAGCCTGGCCCCGGCGTTGATGTGGGCACCGCACTCGTCGGCGGCCGTGCCCGGTTTCGTGCACACGTCCGCGCCGTTCTCGTCCGTCCAGCCGTGGCTCGTGAGGAGCGCCTTACCGGCGGCGACGTTGTACGGGTACGGATCCTCGGTCGCCTGGCTGTCGACGAAGGTGTTCGTCGGATAGACAGGAGCCGGCCCGTAGCTCGGCACGCCGTAGCCCTTGAACACGGCCGAGACGACGGCGGGCTGGTTGATGCCGTACTGCAGCGCCTGGCGGAAGTACAGCTGCTGGAAGATGTAGCCCGCCGCCGTGTTGCCACCGGCCGGCGTGTTGGAGTGGTAATTCTCCGGGAAGTAGTTGATGCCCCAGTCGTACACGGGGTACAGCTGGAACTTCGAGGAGACGGCTCCGAAGTTCGACCCCACCGTCCCCGGCTTGCCGCCCCACGACGGCAGATCCTGCGTCGGGATGTAGCCGACCTGGGGCGCACCGCTGCCACCGGCCTCGAGGGCGGCGAACTCGGTCGAGTCGGTCGTGTAGGGCAGCTCGACGAACTGCGAGATGATCGGCTTCTGCGGCCCGCTGTAGGCCGGGTTCGGCACCATCGTCACGGTGGAACCGCCCGCGCTCGTGAGGTAGCTCTTCAAGCGCCAGGGGCCGTCGACGACCTGCCAGACGGGGTTGCTCCCGTAGGTGGCCTCGTCACCGGCCATCTGGGGGCTCTTCGACTGGCCGTTGTCGTCGGTGTCGAACGTCCACACCGCCGTGCAGGCCTTCGCCGTGGCGGCGCCTGTCAGGGGGCCTTTGCCCACTGCACCGCAGCCGCCGGAGCCCGCTGCCGCACCGAGCTTCGTGATGTCCCAGGCTTCCGGCATGGGGTCGATCTCGGACAGCTGGTTGTAGAGGTACCAGGTGGCGTTGAAGGCGGACGTCAGGTTGATGGTGACCGTGAGGGCCGTGACGCTCGGCGCCGAGTAGCTCTTGACGTTCTGAGGGAAGAGGCCCGGAACCCAGCCCGCCCAGTTCTTGTACTCGGCCTTCATCATGTTCAGCCAGAAGATGACGCTCTGGGCATCCACCGTCTGGCCGTTCGACCACTTCCAACCCTTCAAGTTGATGGTGACCGTCTTGCCGCCGTTCGACCAGACGGGTGCGGCGGCGAGCGAGAGGGGGAAGTTGACGGTGGGCGCCGACGAGGTCACCTGCCCGAAGAAGTAGAGGGGGCGGTACATGAGCCACTGGAACTGGTTCTGGTTCGCCACGCTGAAGTAGGCGTAGCTCGTGAAGGGAAAGATGAAGTTCGGAGTCGCCGCAGGCGCTTCCGACCAGTAGACGGTGCCGCCGACCCTGTGGGACTTCGGTGTCGTCGTCGCCGACGGCGAGGTCCCGCCGGCGTTGCCGGTCGTACCGGAGCCACAGGCGGCCAGGACGACGGCGACGGCGGCCACGCTCACCCCCAGTCGCCAGCGCTTGTGTAGTGACTGCCCCATGTTCGTCCTCCAGTCCGGTCCTGTCGGTGCCCGACGCGACGAAACAGAACCGCTGCGACGCCTGGTTGCGATCCACCGCAAGCGCGGTTGCAGGGCAGGCGCCGTAGCGATTCCGTAATGTTTCGTAGTTCGTAACATACAGGAGCCTGAAGCCACTTCACTAGAATCCAGTGCTCTGCCAAATCCAGGGGCCAGATGGCAAAGATCCAGCTCACATCGCTACGTGCCCTGACGAAGCGTCCTGGCGGCACACTGACGAACTCTCATGGGGCTCGACGGCCACGAAACACTTCACCGCCATTGCCGTCACAATGTGACGGAACTATGAAGGCGCGCTATCTCCTCGAACTGCCCTTACGGCTCGAACGCTGCGCATCGCGTTCCCTCGTGGCGCAGCTCGAGGGCCAGCTGCGCGACGCCATCGACGACGGCCGGCTCGCCGCCGGCACGCCGCTGCCGTCGAGCCGCCGGCTGGCCGAGCAGCTCGGCGTCTCGCGAGGTGTCGTCACGACGGCGTACGAGCACCTCTCGGCCGGCGGCTACGTCGAGGCGCGCTCGAGGTCCGTCCCCCGCGTGAGCGACGTGCAGCCTGCCAGCGCTCCCGCCCCGGCCACCCCACGCAAGCCCCTCATCGACTTCACGGCCGTGGCGCCGGACATCTCCCTCTTTCCCCGCCGCGAGTGGCAACGGGCCATGGAGTTCGCCATCGGCAGCGGCCCGGACTCGGTGCTCGATTACGCCCCGGAGGAGGGTCTCCTGGAGCTGCGCACCGAGCTCGCCGCCTACCTCGGTCGCGTCCGTGGCGTGCGCGTGGAACCGGACCGGATCATCATCACGCAGGGGTTCACGCAGGCACTGGAGGTGGTCACCCGGACGCTGAGGCGGCGGGGCGCCACCCGCATGGTGATCGAGAACCCGTCCTTCGCCTTCCGCATCACACAGCGATGCGGGCTCGAGCGCTGCGGCCTCCCCGTCGACGACGACGGTGCCGTCGTCGAGGGCCTCGGGGCCTACCGCGCCGACGCCCTCCTCCTCACGCCCGCCCACCAGTTCCCCATGGGCGGCGTGCTCAGCTCGGCGCGCCGGGCGTTCGTGACGGACTGGGCACGGCAGACGGGCGCTCTCGTCATCGAGGACGACTACACGGCCGAGTACCGTTTCGACAGCGAGCCCGTCTCGGCTCTGCAGCCGCTCGCCCCCGAGCGCATCGCCTACATCGGCAGCGCCAGCAAGACGCTCGCCCCCGGGCTGCGCATCGGCTGGCTCGTCGTGCCGGACGACCTCGTGGAGGACGCCCGACGCGAGAAGAACCAGGCGGACGCCGGGTCCCCCGGGCTCGATCAGCTCGCCTACGCGAGGTTCCTGCAGTCGGGTGCCATGGACGAGCACCTGCGGCGAACGAGGCGGATTCTATGCGCGCCGGCGGCGCCGTTTCGTGGCGGAGGTGCAGCGCAGCCTGCGCGACGTCACCATCGCCGGGGCCGCCGTCGGCCTCCATGTCGTCGCCCTCCTCCGCCACCCGGTCGACATGGCGGCCTTCCTCGCCGCCTGTGCCGAGGAACGCATCGCCGTGCGGGACATCGACAGCTTCGCTTTCGCCCCCCACGAGCACGGGCAGGGGCTCGTGCTCGGCTACGGCCGCATCGGAGAGGACGCCGCCGCCCTCGCCCTCCGGCGCCTCTCACACCTGCTCGAGGCGTACCGGGTCCTCTGAGACCTCTCCTACGAGCGATGCCGCCGGCTCCGGGCGGCCCCGGCCGTGGCAGGCGCCGCCCGAGGCCTTGCGCCGGGCTCGACGGTCTCCGGCGCCGGCAGGATGACCGTGGCGATCACGCGGCGGCGCCGGCCACGCCCGGGCGGGAGGGCGAGGCGGGGTTGCACGAGCGCCACGAGCCCGCCCACGAACTCGGCGAACTCCTTGTCGGAGAGCCACATGGACGCCAAGCGGTAGGAAACGCCGTCACGCACGAGGTCGGGCGGGCCGGCCGCCAGGTAGCGGTCGAAGTCGGCGAGGAGCCCGGCCACGAAGGCGGTGAAGGCCTGGGCATGCTCGTCGGCCGTCATGGCCGCCGCCTCCTGCAGCCCGATCTGGGCGGCGGCCAGGCGCAGCGTGTAGGTCCGCTCGACGGCACCACGGACGCGGCGCTCGGCCACGACCTGGAGGACGCCCGCTCGCGTGAGGAGGGCGACGTGGCGGTACAGGCTCCCTGCCGGCACGTCCTCCAGCTCGCCGGCGAGCTGGCCCGTCGTGAGCGCCCGGTCGCCGAGGAAGGCCTTCACGATCCGCAGCCGAACGGGGTGCAGGAGGAGGTCGGCGCTTGCCATCCGGCCAGCGTAGGCCAATACTCACAGAACTGCTAACGTTCCCAGATGTAGGACTCGTGAGCGACCGGAGGGGAGGACCGCCATGGCCGAGCTGGCAGTCGAAGGCGACGAGCTGGTGCTGCACCTCGCCTGGACGGAGAAGGCGGCCGCCGTGCACGGCGATCCCCGCGCCCCCCTGTCGTCGGTCCGCCGCCTCGAGGTGCTGGAGGACGCCCACGAACCGGCCGACCACGGTTTCCGCATCGGCGAGCGGTTGCCCGGCGTCGTCGAGGTGGGCACGATCCTGGAGGGTGGCCGCAGGCACTTCGCCGCCGTCCACCACGACACGCCGCGGGGAATCCTCGTCGTCTTCGAGGGCACCGCCTACGACGAGTGGATCGTCGGGTGCGCCGACCCCGAAGGGGTGATCGCCAGCCTCGGCCTCCCCCGCTGAGGCGAGCCGGACGACGACGCGACGTTCTCACCGGCGGCCGAGTGCCGCCACGCATTCCTCCCAGCGCTGCCCGCCGTGGGTGTTCCCCGGACACGTGTTGCGTCCGAGCCGGAAGCCCTCCGCCGCTCGTCCCGGCAGGGGAAGACGCCAGAGCAGCCGTGGCCGCCCGCGAAGCGAGCACCACGTCCTCGCCATGGAGCCGAGCGTGAGCACTTCAGGCCCTCCGTAGTCGGGCGCCCGACCGCATGGCGCGGCCAGGGCGACGCCGGCGAGGTGTGTCGCCACGTCCGCCGCCGCCGCCGTCTGGAATCGGAACTCGAGCGGCAAGGGTGCCGCCGGGAGCCGTTCGGCACCTCCGAGCACGAGACCGAGGAGCTCGTGGAACTGCGTCGCCCGCAGGATCGTGGACGGCAAGCGCGCCAGGCGCGGCGACTTGACATACTTGCCTTGATAGGCAACTATTTCCCCATGGGTAGGACCGAGGCACGGCTCCCGGAGCTCATCCAGGTGCTCGGCGAGCCCACGCGCCGACGCGTCGTCGAGACGCTCAGCCGCGGGCCGCGGCGTGCCGGCGACCTCGCCGACGAGCTCGGGGTGACGGCGCCCAGCATGAGCAAGCACCTGCGCGTCCTCTTGCGCGCCGGCATCGTGGCGGACGCCCGTACCGGCGACGACGCCCGCGCCCGCCTGTTCCTCCTGCGGGAGGAGCCCTTGGCCGCCATGCGCGCCTGGCTCGACCAACTGCAGGCGCACTGGGACGAACAGCTCGGCTCCTTCAAGGCACACGTCGAGCAACGAGCCGGAGCGGAGAAGCCTCGGACCGAAGGAAAGGAAGGCCGATGAGCCGACAGACTGACCCCTCCCCGACCACCGAACGTTGCATCTCGTCGAGCGTCGACGTGCCCGTGGACCCGGAGGCTGCCTTCACCGCCTTCACCGAGGAGCTCGACCTCTGGTGGGTGCGTGGCCCGATCAACCACCATGCCGCCGGCCGCATGCGGGCCATGCGATGCGAGCCGGGCGTGGGCGGGCGGCTTCTCGAGGTGTACGACGACGAGACCGGCCACGCACTCGAGCTCGCCCGCATCACCGAATGGGAACCCGGCAAGCGGCTGGCCTGGCACAGCTCCATCGACGATCAGCGACATCGCCCGCCTGGCCCTCGCCGTCTCCTACGCCCGGCCGGCCACGGCGGCTCGCTGGCTGGCGAGGGTCTTCGCCTTCCAGTCGCCCGATCCCCTCCCGGAGGGTGACGACCCCCTTGCCGACGGTGACCACGGTCACCCGTGGATCGAGTTCCGCCTCGGCAACGGCTCGCTCATGCTCTTCCCCCTCGGCGCCGGGCAGGCCTCGCGATCCGATGTGCACGAGCCGTGGGTCTACGTCGACGACGTCAGGCGCCACTACGAGACGGCGGTAACAGAGGGGGCGACGATCCTGCAAGAGCTGGCGAGCCCGTGGGGACTTCCCTTCTACGTGGCGTCGGACCTCGAGGGCAACCGCTGGCGATTCGCACAGGCCCGTCCCACCATGGCCTGACCCGGCGGACCGACGATTCGATCGCACAATCTGGGCGCGCGAGCAATGACGTCCGTGAGAAGGTGTCGCCCGTGGGCCTCACCGTGCTCGTCGGCAACCCGAAACCCGCCTCCCGCACCCTGCAGGTCGCCGTCGCCGTCGCCTCGGCCTTGCGTGAGCTGCTCGCTCTGCCCGAACCCGCCGTCGTCGACCTCGCCGACATCGCCGGCGGCCTCTTCGGCCCTGCCCCCGCCCAGCTCGAGGAAGCGCTTGCCACGGTCTCACAGAGCACGCTGGTCGTCGTCGCCTCTCCCACCTACAAGGCGACCTACACGGGACTCCTCAAAGCGTTCCTCGACCGGTACGGCAACAACGCCCTCGTCGGCACGACCTGCGTCCCGCTCATGACGGGGGCGGCACCGATCCACGCCCTCGCCCCGGAGGCGTACCTGCGCCCCCTCCTCGTCGAGCTGGGCGCCAGCGTGCCGACGCGGGGCCTCTACGTGACGGAGGACCAGTTCGGCTCCCTCGCAGACACCATCGCCACCTGGCTCTCGAGCGCCGGCCCGCTCCTGCGGCGCGCCCTCGGCCAACGCTGAGCGGCCCGACCGTGCGCGAGCTCTTCCTCACCTATCTCGACCGGGAGGCGGTGGCGTCCGCCTCCCCGCCGGACGCCGACATCATCTCCACCATCGAGGCGAGCCTCGCCATGCAGGGCCGCGGGGAGACCGTCATCGAGCCACGCATGCACCTCGAGCCACGGGCGGGCGTCGAGGGCCACTTCAACGTCCTGCGGGGCTGGATCGGCGGTGAGGTCGATCGCGCCGGCGTGAAGGTCGTGGGCGACTTCGTGGCCAACTACGAGGAGGATTCGCCGTCCGAGCTCGGGCTCCTCTGCCTCTTCGATCCCCGCAACGGCGCCCCGACGGCCGTCCTCGACGCCAGCGGCCTCACGGACATGAGAACGGGCGCCGTCACGGCCGTCGGCGCCAAGTACCTCGCACGCAGGGGTTCGCGGATCCTCGGGCACATCGGCGCCCGGGGCACCGCCTACTGGAACATCCGCCTCCTCGACCACCTCTTCGACTTCGAGGAGATCCGGGTGCACTCCCGCCGCCCGGAGAGCCGTCACGCCTTCGCCGAGCGGCTGTCGGCCGACCTCGGCAAGCGTGTCCTGGCGACGGACGACTGGCAGTCGTGCGTCGAGGGGGCCGACATCGTCGTGGAGGCGTCCCGCCTCGGCCGGCCGGAACCGCTGCTACGGACGGACTGGATCATGCCGGGAGCCCTCGTCGTGCCGTACGGGACGATGAGCGCCGTGGAACTGAGCCTCACCGACATCATGTCGAAGCTCGTCGTCGACGACTGGGGACAGTGCCGGACGGGGAAGTTCGGTGCGCTCCGCGCCCACGTCGATGCCGGCACGCTGTCGGAGGTCTCGCTGCACGCCGAGCTCGGCCAGATCGTCGCCGGTCTGCGACCCGGGCGGGAGAACGACGACGAGACCATCCTGCTGTGGCACCGCGGGCTCTCGCTCTCCGACATCGCCCTCGGGCACGCCATCGTGCAGCGAGCGATCGCCGGCGGGCACGGGCTGCGGCTGCGCTACGCCTGAGGCTGCGGCGGTCGCGTGACCGTCGCCTCCTCCACTACCCCCGCAGGATGTCGGCCAGCTGCTCGGACTGCCAGGCCGCTTCGCTTCGCTCCGCCGCCTCGCCCCCGTCGCTCCGGGCGACGGTTCGGGCGTGCCTCGCCGCCTCGCGCGCTTCGGCCCACGACGGCTCATAGGCGGGGGCATGGAGGCCGCCGGCCTCCATGAGTCCCCATGGCGTGGAGGTGACAAATGGTGTGGAGGGCGGGCGCTCCCGCTCGACGAGCCGGTGTTCGGCCCGGTTCTCGGCCTTCTCCTCGTCGGCTTCCAGCAGCCGGAGGACAGAGTGGTGACGAAGGGCTGAAATGGCCGCCAGAACGGCGTCGATCAACGGTTCGAGCGCTTCGTAGGCTGCGTCGTCGAGGGCGTCGACTCCCTTGGCGGCGTCCTCCGCCAGTACCCCGACCGCCATCTCGCCGAGCTCGTGGCGCGCCTTCTTCAGGCGATGCAGGGCGAACAACCGGGCGAGGTGGCCGAGATGCTCGGCATGGATGTCGGAGGCCTCGTCGAGGTTCCGGCGAGCTTCGGCGAGCACGTCCTGGAACGTCGTCCCGTCGGGAAGTGGCACCTCGGCGGCGCTCCCGAGCACGTGAGCGGCGCAGTCGATGGCGAACCTCGTCGCCGTCTCCGTGTCCCAAGCGGTCCGGCGCACGAGGCGGGCACTCGACGCCGTCATGATGCCGTCCCCGCTCTCGTCGCCTTCCTCCGTGGGCGCAACCTCGAAGATGAGCTCGTCGAGGACGTCGAGGAGGGCGGCGGGCCGGCGGAGCTCGAGCGGGCGTCCGGGCGAGATGGGACGAGCCTCGCCGGTCGCCCCGGGGAGATCCCAGGAGATGTCGCCCCCCGCGCTGTGCTCGATCCCCCCGCTGTCGACTGCGACATAGAAGATCCCGGACACGGTGAGATCGCCTCCTCGAGGGTGGGACGGCGGGCGCAGGGCCGCAACTGGGAAACTAGCGCCCCTCGGTTGCTGCCTCGCCGGGCGCCGGACCCGACGCGCTGGACGCGTTACGCGAGGTCACTTCGGGCACCCAGAGCTTCGCCGCCAACCGGCGGCCGTCCGACATCTCGATCCAGGCGTGCTCGACGACGCGCATCGCTTCGCCCGTGCTCACCTCCCGCTCACGGGCAGCTCGATCCGGGAGGGGTAGCGCTCGGAGTGGTGGATGGACTGCTCCGCAGTCACGAGCGCGGCCGAGCGCCCGAAAGGCTCTCCCGTGTTCGGGTTGCGGTCGTAGCGGTCGAAGTTGCTGGAGGACACGTCCACTCGTAGGCGGTTGCCTCGGCGGGCCTCGTAGGCCGTCGCATACAGGTCGATGCGGTACTCGTAGATCCGCCCGGGCTCGAGCAAGGCGGGGTCGTCGAGGCCGTCGCGGTAGCGCGCCCGCACGATCCCGTCCTGGATCGTGTTGACGGTGCCGTCGGCGAAGACCTCGCACAGCGTCACGGTGAAGTCGGTGTCGGGGGCGCTCGAGGCGGCATACAGGTAGGCCGTGAGGGGACCGATGAGCGTCACGTCGCCTTCGAGCGGATCCGAGAGGTAGCGGACGATGTCGCCGCGAGCGTCGAGCCGCCGGCGGTCGTCGAGCGCCGTGCACAGGGCCCAGCAGTCACGGCCCACCGTTTCGGGTACGGGGTCGGCCGGGTCGTAGCGGTAGGTGTCCGGCTCTTCTCCTGTGGCGGGGGGACTGAAGGACAACGTCCGGCCGGCACGGAGGTAGAGCGGCGTCGTGACCGTGCCGGCCGGCGGCCAGGACGTCTCGGTGCGCCACCGGTTGGCTCCGAGAACGAAGAGATCGACGTTGCCGGCCGGCCCCTCCCCGCCGGCGCCGAGCAGGTAGCGGTCGAAGAAGGCTTGGTAGGCGTCCCAGCGGTGCTGCGCCGTGGCGGGCAAGCGGTGGCAGACGGCGAGATCGGTGTAGCCGTTGGAGCCGTCGTGGTCCCACGGGCCGATGAGGAGGAAAACGTCCTCCGGGCTCGGGTGCCCCGCCTTGAGGCGCCCGTAATCGCCCAGCATCGGCCCGATGTAGTTGTCGTACCAGCCGCCCCAGCAGAGCACGGGGACGGTCACCTCGCCGAGTCGGTGGGCAAGGCCATGCCGGTGCCACCAGGCTCCGTCGGCGGCGTGCTCGACCATCTGGCGGAAGAAGGCCCCCTCGAGGCCCGCGCTCGCCGGCATCTCGACGAGCGGCAGGTGCCAGGGGTCCACCGTGCTGACGTCGCCGTACTCCTTGGCGTCCATCGACATGGCCCAGTAGCCCGTGGTGTTGAGGAGGAAGGCACCCTGGCGCAGCCACGAGGCGCGCCGGTCGGTCCCGATGTCACCCGGAGCGATGCAGCGCAGGGCCGGGTGCCCGCTGATGGCCGCCGCATAGCTCGTGAGCCCGTAGTAGGACTCCCCCCAGCAACCGACCCGCCCGTCGCACCAGGCCTGAGCCGCCACCCATTCGATCGTGTCGTAGCCGTCCTCCACCTCGTTCACGCCGGGGTCGAACTCGCCGCCGGAGGAGAACTTGCCCCTCACGTCCTCGACGACACAGGCGTACCCTTTGCGGGCGAAGAACTCGGCGACGACGCCGAAACCCATCTCGGGCGTCCTCCGCCCGTACGGCTGGCGGATCACGATCGCCGGCACCGGGGCACTCTCGGCCGGCAGGTACACGTCGGCACCGAAGGAGATGCCGTCGCGGGCGGGGATCGAGACGTCAGGCATTAATTCGACGGCGACTGCCCTGTCGGGCGTTCCCGACGGGATCGTGAAGGTGACCGTGCCTGTACCGCCGGAGGGGTGATAGCTCACCGGCCGAGTGTAGGCAGGCGGCCTGTGGGCCGGCGCTGCTCGGACGTGGAGCCACCCCGAGGGTCGCCGTCTCCTCAGCCGGGGCTCACCCAGAGCTTGACGGCGACGCCGATGCCGAGGAGGAACACGAGCCAGCGCAACACGGCGCCGGGAAGGCGGCGGGCGAGGCGGGGCCCCACGGTGCTGCCGACGAACATGCCCGCCGCCAACGGCCATACGGCTGACCACTCAACGGGTCCCGCCACGGCCAGAACAATGGCGGAAGCCGTGCCGGCGGCTCCCACGAGCAGGTTCTTCAAGGCATTGGCGCGAGCAACGTGATCGTCCACGACGAGGAGCACGAGCGCCAGCGTCATGACGCCGGCGCCGGCACCGAAGTAGCCGTTGTAGGCCGAGAACGAGAACAGCGAGCCGGCGAGCACGGGGCGGTTGCCTCGGAGGCGGTTCTTGGTCAAACGTGAGAGGCGAGGCTGCAGGACGAGGGCGAGGGAGCCGAGGGCGACGAGGAACGGCACGACGTGCCGGAAGGCGCCGCTCGGCGTCGACAGCAGCAGGAGGGCGCCGGCCACCCCTCCGGCGGCGCCGACGAGCGCCCAGCGGCCCAGCCAGCGCCAGACTCCGGCCAGCTCGGGCCGGGAGGAGAGGGCGGCGCCGGGCCAACAGGCGACGAGGGCCACGATGTTGGCGACGTTCGCCGGCAGGGCGCCCACCCCGGCGAGGAGCAGGGCGGGGTAGGAGATGAGCGAGGTGATGCCGCCGGCCGTGCCGACGACTCCGGCGACGGCGCCGGCGGCGACGAGCAAGGCGGTATCTCCCGTCGAGATCACGGCTCCGCTCCTGCCCGCAGCGACCTCCCGGCCCCGGGTCCGGTCAGCTCGGCGAGATCCACACCGGTGACGACCAGGCCATCTCGCCGTCGACGAGGGTGGCGCGCACGTAGTACCAGCTGGGCTCGACGACGGGCACCTCGAGCGAGAGCGTGCGCTCCGACGTGCCGAGGCTGAGGAGGCCCCCGGTCCCTCTCTGGAGGGCGAGGGCGCCGTCCGGCCCGTGCCCGAGCGACACGGCGGCGCCGGAGGCGAGCTCTCCGAGCGTGCAGGAGCCGCCGAAGGGCGGCGTCCTCACCCGCACGGTGGCCGAGGCCGGGCCCACGAGGGTCAGCTCGACGCCGCCCCGCTGGGCTCCGTACTGGGAATGGAAGTTGCGAGTCTCCGCCGCCCAGGCGACACCATGGCGATGCACTTCGGTGATCTCGGGAGACCAGAACTCCGTTTCGAGGACCTGGCCGCCCTCGATCTCGAGGCGCCCGCTCCACTCCGTTCGGGCGGCGTCGCCCGTCACCCACTCGACGCGCAGCGCCACGGCGAGGTCCGACGGCTCCCGCGGGGGCTCCGGCGCCACGGTGTGAACGGCACCCTGGCTGCTCACGACGTCGAGACGAGCGAGATCACGGTAGCCACGCGCCAGCACCTCCAGTGTGGCCGTCGCCGCCGGCGCCGCCACCTGGCCCATGAAGCAGTCGTTGAGGCGGAAGTCGACGACGACGTCCCGCGTCGTGGCGGCGATGGTACGGCGGTCGTAGAGCGCCGAGAAGACGGCCTCCCGCGTGAGCTCGGGGGCGAAGGCGCCGACGTAGCTGGCGCCGTTGCCGTGGTCCGAGGAGGCGATCAGCCCGAAACGGTGCCCCTGCCGCAGCCCGTCGGACATGAAGGTCCCGACGAGCGTGCCGTCGGAGTACTGCCGAAAGCAGCCCCCGTCCTCGTAGTTGCCCCGGCAGGCCTGGAAGACCTCGACGAGGCGCATGAGGTCGTCGCCGCGGTACGACCAGTCGAAGGGCACCATGGCCGATCCCGGATGGTGAGGGATCGTGAGGCTCCGTTGACCGGCGCCCCGCAGGTGCGCCCAGAGGCGGTCGGGGTCGGAGGTGGCCTCCGCCGTCGAGGAATAGATGGGCGCCCCCCGCAGCTTCGACTCGTACACGACGTTCTGGTGCCCGGTCGAGGAGGTCCACTCGAACCCGTAGAACGGGACGAAGCGGTCCTTCACGTGGAGGATGTCGGCCAGCTTCTGCATCGACCACCACTGGTACTGCGAGGTGTTCTCGGCGTGATCGGTCACCGCCCAGAAGTCGTACTCGCAGATGTCGAAGGAGTAGCGGTAGAAGTCGTCGAGCTCAGGCTCGTCGCCGGCCGTGCACCGGCTGATGAGCGAATGGCGGTGGAGGTCCCCCCAGTAGAGGCGGTAAGCCTGCCCGGCGACTTCGGTCTCGTAGCGATCCGAACGCTCGGTCGTACGTGCCACCGCCCAAGGACGGGCGTCCGCCGGGGCGTCCCCGCCGGCGACGCGGGCGGAAGGCCGCCAGCGGTCGTCGCCGCCCACCGCCACCTCCGGCGGCGAGACGCGGGCGAGGCGGATGCGTCCACCGGTGTGGAGCGTGTGCCAGACGACCTCGCCGTAGTGGTCACGCCGGCGCACGCACTCCTCGCCTCCGAAGCCTTCGCTCCAGCGCAGCTCGCGTGACTTGCGGCCGTCCTCCTGCCACGCCACGACGAGGTCCCGTCCGCACGTGGTGGCGGAGGGCTCCTCGAGCGGCCCGTCCGCCTCGTCGAAGGACGTGAGGTTCCCCCAACCGTTCGGGCCGTTCCACTCGACGACGGTGTCCCAGAAGTAGAGCATGAGGGGAAGGCGCCGGAGCGCCCGGTAGGCGACCGCCACCGATCCGTCGCCCGTGACGGCGATGCGCGGCAGCCCCGACGGGGAGACGAGTGCCCCGCTGCCCACGGTGCCGGTCTCCTCGGAGCGGCCCGACGGGTCGAGGCGCCTCACGACGACCTCGGCCGAGACGTCGGGGGCGAGGTCGCCCGGGACCGCCAGCCCGTCCGGCCGCGTCCCCCTCAGGCGGGGAGACGACATCTCCGCTCGCGTGCGCAGCCTTGTCGGTCCCGATCCGGCGTGCCCGCCGAGCGCCACCGAGTCGTAGGCGCACCAGAGGGACCCGTCGGGGCCGAAGGCGATGCTGGGGTGGAGGGAGTAGCCGACGGGCTCGGCCAGGGCGAGGCGACGAGCGTGGGGGCCGCCGCCCTCGAGGAGAAGTCGGGTCTCGTAGCCCCTGCCCCCGTAGCTCGTCCAGGCGTAGGCGACCTCGCCGGCGTCGTTGACGGCGAGGGCGGGATCCCAGACGTTGCGTTCGGTCGGGTCGCTGACGAGCCGTGTCTCGCCGAAGCCGCCGGGCGCCTGCCGCCGCGTGAAGACACCGAAGCGCCCGTCCCGGTACCCCTGCCAGCAGGCCTCCAAGCGGCCGTCCGGATGCCTCACGACTTCCTGGTTGAACGACGGGTGGGCCGTCGTGCTGAAGAGTTCGGGCGCCCCGAAGCGCCCCTTGCTCAGTGCTGCGTGCCAGACGGCGACGTCCTCACCGCTTCGCAGGCCGTAGAACAGCCAGCCCGTGCCGTCGCCGTCGAAGGCAACCGACGGCCGCAGGCAGTCGGCGAGTGGCCCCGAGACGTCCTGCGGGTCGCCGAGGAGAGCGCCGGCGGCATCGAGGACGGCGGCAACGACCCGTTCTCCTTCGTGCTCGGCCCACTCCACCCAGGCGACGAGGGTCGTGCCGTCGGGCGATGTGGCGACGGCGGGCCGCGCCGCCGGCAGGCGCACGGGGAGGAGGGCGCTCGCCACGCTGCGGAAGCCTGCGAGGGGGGGCGCCGAGCCCAGCTCCGCCTCCGCCTCCTCGAGGACGGTCTCCACGAGGCCACCGCCCTCGTCGACCCAGGTGTAGCGGGCGGGATCGGGGTCGAGGGCGGCGAGGACCTTCGTCAGGTCGAGCCCGGCGTCGAAGGCCGCCACGAGGCGCCGGTTGAAGGACTCGACGAGAGCGAGAAGGCGCCGGTCCCGGGCGGCGTAGCTCTCGAAACGGTGATCTTCCCCGTCGCATTCGTGGATCATCGACGACCTTCTTTCGAGCGGGCCGGGTGGGTCGAGCGGGGCGGCAACCGGAGAGGACCGGCGCTCGCCCCCGGCCTCGTCCGACGATATCCGAGCAGCCGTTGCGGCCTCCGGCCGAGCGGCAGCGACCCGCCGTGGAGGTCCACCGCGCCGTTGGATTGCCGGACAATGATCGAGGCATGCCGTCGCTGTTCGTCGTCGCCCGCAACCCGGATCCCGACAGCAGACTCCCCTACCTCGTCCGCCTCCCCATCGAGGGCGGCCTCGTCCTGAAGGCCCGCGAGAGCTGGCCGCGGGCGTCGCGGGTGTACTGCTCGCTCGTCGAGGAGCCGTGGCCCGAGGGACTCGACGTGCTCGAGGAGGTCGCCGTGACGCTGTGCCGAAGGCGAGGCCCCGCCATCGACCTCGTGCTCGACCGGCCCCGCCTCGCTCGCTCGCAGTTCATCTTCACGACGGCGCGAGGGCGGTCCGCCATCTTCTGGCAGACGCAGGCCGCCGCCCGCCGATCGAACCCGGGAGGACGGGTGCCGAGCGGTCGTGTGCCGGCACCGATCGAGATCGAGATCGACACCCGCGAGCGCTATCCCTACCGGTTCTCGGGGCGGGTTGCCACCACGACTCGGGCCGCTCTCGCCGCCGGGGACTACGGCGTGCGCGCTGACGGAGTCCTCGCCGCCTCCGTCGAGCGCAAGACGCTCGAGAACTTCACGAGCTCCCTCTCCGACGGCACCCTCGCCTTCCAGCTCCAGCGCCTCTCGCAGTTGCCGAGGGCGGCCGTGGTCGTCGAGGCGCACTACGCCGATCTCTTTCGCCAGCCGGCCGGCCGCGCCGGCTGGCTCGCCGACGTCCTGGCACGGCTGCAGGTGCGCTACCACGAGATCCCCGTTGTCTTCGCCGATTCGCGAAGGTTCGCCGAGGAATGGACCTGGCGGTTCCTGGTGGCGGCGGCCGGCGACAGCGGGTTCGCGGCGGGGGTGGACGAGCACGAGGAGCCACCCTCCTCGCCGTGAACGGCGGCCGGAGCCCTCCTCAGTCCTGCCGACCGGTTGAGCGCGAAGCCGCCTGCAGCCGCCCGGTCGTGCCGTGCTCTTCCATCGGGTCGCCGTTGGGCTCGCCGGGGGGCGGCGCCGGCGGCCCGAAGAGGAGGCTCGGTCCCTCCCCGTAGGCCGTGTCGGCGGGGCCGATGTCGTGCGGCGCCGGCTCAGGGGTGGAGGCCTCCCGCAGCACGCGCCGGCGCGTGATCCGGATGGGGGGCGGGGCGTCGGGGGCGGCGCGCTCCACCTCCGGCAGGACCGTCAGTCGGCGGGCGAGGGCGCCGGCGCAGGCTGCCTGCCAGATCGGACCCTGGAGGCGGTCACGCAGCGGCCCGAGGAGGCTGACGGCCATGCGCCAGGACACGGCGACGGCGAGCACCATGGCGCCGAGACCTGCGATGACCTGGGTCCCGCCTTGCGGGTCGACGACGAGTGCCACGCCGAGTCCGAAGAGCGCCGTGACGAGGGCGAGGGGCAGCCAGAAGGTGCGGGCGGCCCTGGCGGCGACGGAGCGGGTCCGCCCGAGGACGGCGCCGGCCACGTCCTCGTAGTCCTCGGGCAGGAGGACATCGGCCGCCATCCGTTCGCCCGTGAGCAGGGAGTGCCAGCGGCCGCCCTGCCGCTCGAGCGCACCCGCCGCGCGCCAGGCCACCGGCTCGGCGGTGGCGGGCACGAGGTGTTCGTCCGCCCAGGCGCCCCAGCTCTCGAGCGACCGCCCGACGGCGCCGGCGGCGTGTTCGGGCAGGGTGCCCCCCAACTCGTCGAGCCAGCCGATCAGCCGGCCGAGTCGCTCGGCGGCGAGATGCTGCCTCATCTGGGCCACCGTCTGGGCGGGCACGCAGGTGTCGGCGAGGGCGCGGCCGAGCAGATAGGCCGTCGCGCACGGCTCGGCAACGGCGCTCAGGGTGACGAGCAGCTCGGCGTCGAGGTCCGAGACGGCCCGCCGCACGGCGGACTCCTCCGCGCTGTACGCGACGGCACGACGGACGTCGTCGATAAGCGAGAGCGTGCCCTGACGCTCCGGCGACGACGCCGCGATCGAATCGAGCAAGCGTGCCGCCCGCTCGAGGCGGAGGTCGACGCCCTCAGGCGCGGAGACCTCTGAGGGCGTTCCCTCGGGCGTGCTCGAGGCCGCCTCCTCGTGGCGGTGGCGCCGGAGGAGCGACACCTGCCAGCCGAGGCCGAAGCAGTCGGGGACGACGCCGTCCGCTGCCTGGCCGCTCAGTGGCTGACTCCGGACGGTGCCTGGCATCTCGGGCACCTACTTCTTGTGCTCCTTGCCACCGACGAAGAGCTCACGCCAATCGTCGGCCTCGACCTCCACACCGAAATGCCGCGCCGCGGAGGTGATCCGACTCCATGCGCCGTCCCGCTCGGCATCGCTCACGCCTTCGACCTGGTCGAAGCGGGCGATGGCGTTGCGAACGTGGGCGGCGTCGGTGAGCGGCTCCTTGCGCTCGTCGGGGAAGGCGAACGCCTTCGGTCCCATCCGGTCACGCTGGGCGGTGCTCAGCCCCGCCCCCTGCGGCGCCGACCGACCCTTGGCGCGGGCACTCTGGGCCTGACGAGCCTTCACGAGATTGCGCCTGGCAGCAGCCTTCTGACGCTCCGTTGCCATGTCTCCTCCTTCGGGACGCCGATGGACGCCCGCCGGCTGTCGCCGGCCTCACGGAGCCGGCGGCTCAGGAGGCAGCCGGATCCCGGACCGTTGCGTTCGGCGGGGCAGGTGATGTCCCGTTCTCCTCTACCCAGCTCCGGGCGGGACAATCATGGCGAGCCTGAGCCGGCGCAAGCGCAGGCAGCCCCGCTCGTCAGTGGTCGTCGGCCGTCTGCGACCTCGGGAGGACGGTGGGGCTGTCAGGGCCTGCCATGGCCCAGGTCGTGGCGGCATAGCCGCTCTCGAGGATCGTCTCCATCTCCTGCGGGCTGGCCGTGAGCCCGTACGGCGGAGGGGGCCGTTCAGGTGCCGAGCACGGCGACGTTCGGCCCCGGCCGTGCCTACGCTTGAGCCGGTCGCCCGCCCAGCCCTCGGGTGGAGCGGGCAGGAGAGGAGATGGCCGCGTGCTCCTTCGCCGCCCCAGCACCGATCGAGAGCCCGGGCGCCTGGACGGGTGGGGAGCTCAACCGCAGCGGGGCGGCCGACTGGCTCTACGAGCTGAGCGAAGGGGACGCCGCCGAGATGCTGAGGGCCGTCGCCGCCGTGAAGCGGCGAGGGCTCGGCCTCACCGAGATCGCCCCCCGCCACTTCGAACTGCCTCGCCTCGGGCCGCGGCTGAAGCGGATCGCCCGGGAGCTGGAGTTCGGGCGTGGTTTCAAGCTCCTACGGGGCTTCCCCCTCGACGAGCTCGGAGCCGACGACGCGAGGATCGCCTACTTCGGGCTCTCGACGCACCTCGGGATCCCGCTCGCCCAGAGCACGAAGAACGACATCCTCGGCGACGTCCGCAACGAGACGACGGTGATCGACGTCAACCTGCGGGGCTACACCTCCAACATCGAGCTCGCCTTCCACAACGACTGCGTCGATGTCGTCGGCCTCTGCTGCCTGCGGCCCGCCCGCGCCGGCGGGACGAGCCGCATCGTGAGCGCCGTCTCGGTCCACAACACGGTCATGTCCGAGCGGCCCGACCTGTTCGAGGCTCTCCACGACGAGCCCTGCTACTACTACTGGCAGGCGGACGCGCCACCGGATCAGCTGGGCTACTACTGGTTCCACGCCTTCAGCTACTTCGAAGGGCGCCTCACGACACGTTGGCTCCCGCGGGCGCTCCTCAGCTTCCAAGAACAGGTGCCGGCGCTCCCTCGCATGTCCGATCGGCTCCGTGAGGCACTCCTCTTCGCCGGCGAGGTCGCCGAGCGCGACGGCATGGCGTTCGACATGCACTTCCAACGGGGCGACATCCAGTACCTGAGCGACGGGCAGATTCGGCATGCCCGTACGGCCTTCGAGGACGACGAGGATCCGTCGCTGCGGCGCCATCTCCTGCGGGTGTGGCTCAACCGCTACTGGCAGCAGCGGACGGCGCCCGATCTCGACAACGTCGCCGACGCCTTGGGCGATGCCTCCGTCTCGCCGCGCCGCCGCGTCTACCCGGTGGAGGTCCACGGCACCTGGTGAGGGGGCGGCCGTCGCCCGGGCGGGGATTTCCCCGCCGTTCTCATGGGCTCTTCCGGCGCCGACGCTGTTCTCCGCCACCGCTCCGAGGCGCACCCTTTCCTTCGAGGTTCCCCGAAAGTCGGGGATACCGAGGAAGGAGAAGGACAATGTCATCGTTGCGCAGGTGTGCTTGGCTCGCCGTTGCATCACTCGCCGGAGTCGTGGGGTTCGCCTCGACGGCTGGGGCGGCAGTCCCGTCGCCAAGGAGCGAAGGCACTGCGGTCGCCGGTTCCCACCCGGAGCTCCGTTTTGCCCGCTTCGTGACCGAAACGGTCACTTCCGGAGCGCCCGCTGGCGAGAGCGGGGCGAAAGACGCCAGCGCCGTCGTCCCCGGTGCGACCCCACGGATCAGCTGCGGGCAGTACCTCACCTACGACCTGTACGCCGCCTACGACCTTGCCGGGACGTCCACCGTGCTGACGTCGCTCTCGAGCGTCGACTATACGAAGTGGTGCTCCGGCAAGGTGTACACGGAGTCGTACCACATCTACTGCAACAACTTCGTCGACGTCCTCGTGAACTTCACGTGCGTCAACCACACCTCGGGCGTCATCGGCCAGGGTTCCAAGGAAGTCAACCCCTGGTACAACCAGAGCGTCATCCTCTCGGTGCTCGACCTCGACGGCTACGACGTCACTCCGGGCGAGTCGTACTGCAGGAACTACATGACCTCGACTGGTGGCTACTCCGACTGGTGCACGATCAACTGGAGCTGAACCGAGATCACCAACACCGGACCGAACGGGAGCACCTCCAGGTGCTCCCGTTCGTCGCGCCCGCCCGCCCATCCGACTGATCCACGGCACCGTGGGCCGGTCACCTTCAAGTTGTGGGAGGGACAAGCATCCCGCCGAGCGGGCTCATCGTTGCGCCGGCTCCCAGGAGCACCTCGGCCCCCGAAGAGAGTGTGCCGAGCGCAAAACACGACGACACACCCTGACACGCCACCGCAGTCACCGAGGCGAGACCATTGGGCAGCGGTTGCGGCGCCCAGGCGGTCGGGTGCGGAACCGTCGTCGATGTCGTGCTCGCCGATGTGGTTGTTGTCGTGGCGAGCGACAAGGGTGCCGGATGGACGGCGGAGGCGAGGTCGACGGTGCGGTACATGACCACCTGCGGTGCCGCCGAAGACGACCCGCCCAACGGCGCTGTCACCGTACGCGTACCGGTGATCCAGCACACCGCCGCCGTCGGGCACTCGACGGCGGAGAGCGACTGCAACCCGACGGGAAGCGAGACGAGCGACCATCTCGTGGCGGCTGAGCTGACATCGACCTCGAGGAGCACGGGGCCGCTCGGCCCCGTGCCCGCCAGGAGACAGGTCGTCGTCGAGACACAGGAGACCTGGCCGAGCGTCTGCATCCCGGAGGGCAGGCGGACGGCTGCCCACCTCCCGCCCTTCTCCCGCCAGAGCACGAGCCCGGAGGAGGTACCGGCGCCGACCCAGCAGACGGAGGTGGTGGGGCAAGAGAGACCGGCGACACTTTGCGGAGTCGCCGGGAGGTGGACGGCGGCTCTCGCCCCGCCGATTCCGAGCCAGACGAGGCTCTCGGCGTTGTTCGCCGACTGGGCGACGGCGAGGCACTCGTCCACCGGGCCGGCCGCCGGGCACGAGAGCGCCGTGAGCTTGACGGCCGCGAGGTCGGAGGCCCCGATTGACCAGCCACCTTCGGTCCCGTCAAGGCGGACGAGCGCGCCGACGGGATTGGAGTTCAAGACCATGAAGGCGCCGAGGCGCCCTTTCGTCACCTGCGGAAAAGACCCGGCGAGGTAGCAGCCGCCGCCGTTCGTGCAGGCGAGGGCGGCGACCGAGAGCTCTGTCGGGTAGGTGGTCGGCTGCCACGTGGCGCCGTCGTCGGAGGTCGTGCCCACTCCGCTCTGGCCGGCGAGGAAGCACTCCGTCGACGACGTGCACGAGATGACCGGCGCGTACGGCATCGTGGCGGGTGCGAGACGCACGCTCCAATGCGCACCACCGTTGACGGTCGCGAGGAAGAAGGGCGTGCCTCTCGCGCTCTCGAGGCCTCCCAGCTCCACCGTGCCGTCGAGGAGACACGAGGAGGGGCTCCAGCAGAAGATGGAGTCGAACGCGTACGGCTGCGGGCTCGCCGGAACGGACACCACCTTCCAGGCGGCGCCGCCGTCGGTGGTGCGGAAGACGGCGCCGATCTGACTCTGCAGGCTGTTCTGGTAGGCGCCGACGGACCAGCAGACCTGCGCAGTGACGCAGTCCAGTCCCGACGATCCGTAGAGCTCTGCCAGACCGTTCTCCCCCGTCCAGGTGAGCCCCCCGTTGCGGGTCCAGACCGGGCTCGAACCGGCGAAGGCAACGCAATCGCTCGTCGTGGCACAGGAGATGGCACCGAAGCCGCCTACGTTCGGAGGCGCCCGCTGCAGTTGCCAGGCTGCGCCGCCGACGGAGGAGACGAGCCCGTTGTGCGCCGTCGCCCAGCAGGCCATCGACCGGGGGGCACAGCTGACCGACGCCAGCGCTCCGGCCGCCGCTGGCACGGTGGCCGTCGTCCAGGTCCGGCCGCCGTTGGTCGAACGCAGCGCAAGTCCGCCACCTGCGGGCGAGCTGCCTCCCGCCACACAGAAGTCAGGAGTCGGACAGGAGATGTCGGAGATGGTGCCGACAGCCGGCGGCACCTGGAAGAGTGAGCGAGTCTTCCCTGGACCGAGGCTGAGGATGGCGGAGCCGAGGTCGACCCAGCAACGCCCGCTCGCACAGGTGACGCCCGTGGCGCTCGCGGTGAGGGAGACAGCGGTGAAGGTGCCGGCGATGGGGAGCGGGGATCCCTGCACGGCGAGCACGACCGATCCGGCCACCACGACAGCAGCCACACCGGCAGAGGCGATGGGATGGCTGGAGGCGGCCGCCCGCCCGCGGGAGACGATCCTGCGGGCCCGCCGGAGATGGCTCAGGCTCCTCCTCGCCCGCTCGGCGGAGCTCGACGCCAGGGCGCCGGCGCTCCCCCCGGCGAGGACGCCGGCCAGAGCAGCGATCGATGCCCGCCGGCGCCAGTCCGCCCCGTAGGAGGCTGTGGCGACGTCCTCCAGCTCTGCTAGGAAGGCTTCGGCACTCGGGGGACGGTCCGCCGGTCGCTTCGAGAGCGAGCGTGCGACAAGATCGGCGACCGGGGCCGGCACTCCTTTGAGCACCGGCACCGGTGCATCCCGGTGGGCGGCGGCCACCTCAGCCGGGCTGCCTGTGAAGGGCGGGGAGCCCGCCAGCAGCTCGTAGACGAGCAGCCCGGCGGCATACACGTCCGAGCGGGCGTCCACGACCTCGTCGCGCAGCGCCTCGGGCGAGGCGTAGGCGGGCGTCCCCCCGGAGGGCAACGAGCCCGCAGGGCTCGCCTGCCCGAAGTCGATGAGCTTCGAGACACCTTGTGCCGTGACGATGACATTTTCCGGCTTCAGGTCGCCGTGCACGACGCCGAGTCGGTGGGCAGCGGCGAGGCCCGACAGCGAGCCGGCGAGCACGCCGAGCGCCTGTTCTGGCCCGAATCGCTCGCCGGAGCGAAGGAGGTCCCGCAGACTGACGCCGGCGACGTACTGCATCACGAGGTACGCACTGCCTGCGGACTCGAAGTAGTCATAGACGTTGACAAGGTTCTCGTCGTCGAATCGCGTCATGAGCCGGGCCTCCGCACGGAAGCGCTCCAGCCAGCCGGGCAGCCCTACCAGCTCCGGCGCCAGAGCCTTCACAGCGACCGTGCGACCGGTCGAGAGCTGGCGAGCCTGGTAGACGACACCCGTGGCTCCCGAGCCGAGCCGTGCATCGATCTCGTAGCCGACGATTCCCGGTAGCCCCTCCGACATCGCGACCGTCCCTTTCCGAAGATGACTCCGGTCGCCGCCCCGCTCAGCCCGACAGGCTACGCCGAGACGGCGAGCCGCGCCTCGGTGTGGCGGGCTGCTGCCACGCCCGGCCTCCGAGGGCGCCGGGAGGTCGGCGAGCAGGCTGCGAAGCGCCGCTCTCGAGCGGATTCCACGATCTTGCCGCCGTCACCCAGGAGGTCGAAGGCCGGATCCAGGCCGCGGCAAATCCCGTCCAGGTAGACGAGTTGCTTGAAGAACGCCACCAGCTCTTCCGGGAGATCGAGGCCATGGCGGGCCGCCAAGGCGAGGAGATCCGAGATCGTTCGCGCCACGTTCAGCTCTCCGATCGAGCGGTCGAGGCAACCGCCGACGAGCGACTGGACCTCCACGGCAAAGCCGGCGAGGTCCATGCACTCGCCTCTCGCCAGGGCGAAGATTCGGAGGCCTGCCTCGTCGAAGCGCTGCTCGACGATCGCCGAGAGAAGCCCGCCGAGCTGCTCAGCGGTCGTCCGCTCGAGCTTCTCCACGAGGCCGAAGTCGAGAAGGGCAAGCTCGCCGTCCGGAGTGACGAGCAGGTTGCCAGCGTGAGCGTCGCCATGGAAGACCGAGCCCGCCAGCGCCGGGACGAGCAGGCTCTCGGCGATGGTCGTCACGAGCGAGCGCCGGTCCACGCCGAAAGCGTCCAGTGAGGAGAGGTCGGTGACACTGACACCCTCGAGGCGCTCCATGACGAGCACGTGCTCGGTGCACAGCGCCCGGCACACCCGGGGGATACGAACGCTCATGGGGGCGAGCGACACTCGCATCCGCTTCAGGTTGGCGAGCTCTGTGCGGAACGACAGCTGCTCGGCGAGGCCGCGGGCGAAGTCCTCCACCAACGCAGAGGGGTTCGCCGCCCGCATCGTCCGGCTGAAGCGCGCCACCAACCGTGCGGCGAGGCGCAGCACCGCCAAATCCTTGGCGAGCACCCCGTGCAGCCCGGGGCGCTGCACCTTCACGACCACCGGTGTCCCGTCGCCGAGGAGGGCGCTGTGTACCTGGGCCATGGAGCCGGCCGCCATGGGCGTCGGGTCGAGGTGACGGAGGTGGCCGGCACGCTCGCCGAGCTCCTGGCAGATGAGTGCCGACACCGAGTCCCAGGGCGCCGCAGCGACACGGTCGCGGCAGTGGGCGAGCTCGTCGACAAAGGCCTTTGGCAGCGAGCCTGGCGACGAGCTGATGAGCTGCCCGGCCTTGACGAAGGTCGGGCCAAGCTGCTCAAAGGCACGACGGAGGCGCCGGCCGGCGATGGCGGCGAACGTGGCGTCCCGCCGGTGAAGGCAGTCGACCGCACAGAGGACGAGAACCGACAGCCCGGCTGCGCACACGCGAACCAGGCGGCAGACGAGCCACGGCGTGGCGGGCGACGAGAGGGCGTCGGTGCTGGTGGCGGGGCGGAAGGCCATGGTCTGAGCATGAAGAATCTCCGGCGCGTGAAGAACGGCAGCCAGGGTGGGTCGTGCTCGCGCCCCGGGGGGTCTTTCCCCTCCTCCAGGCGGGGGCCCGCCGCTACGATGAGCGGACTACCCGAGCCACGACCCTGGAGGGGCGCGCTGGAGGCCTATCTCGAGTCGCGAGGAGCCGCGACGGCCGGCATCGTCATGCTCTCGAAGGAGCGCACGACCATCGGTCGGGCGGCCGAGGCCGACGTACCGCTGGGATCGGATCCGACCGCCTCCCGGCTGCACTCGGCCGTGGAGCGCTACCGCGGCGGCTTCGTGCTGCGTGATCTCGGCTCGACGAACGGCACGTTCCTCAACGGCGAGCGTCTCGTCGGTGACCGGCCGCTGCAGCCCGGGGACGAGGTCAGAGTCGGCGCCAGTGTGTTCGTCTTCCGGGCGGTCGAAGACGGTGACTCGGCCGGGGCGACCATCCGGGGCGAGGCGCCACCGGCCGTCACGAGGCGGGAGCGGGAGGTGCTCGTCGAGCTGTGCCGGCCGCTCATCGACCAGTCAGTCGCCTTCGGGCGCCCGTCCACCGTGGCCGAGATTGCCGCACGCCTCTACATCGGGCAGGCGACGGTGAAGTTCCACCTCGACAACCTCTACGACAAATTCGGCCTCCTCGAACCGGGGGACGGTCGCCGACTGTCGCTTGCCAACGAAGCGCTCCGTCGCGGCGCCGTCACCCTCGCCGAGCTGCGACACGCCGACGGGACCTCGTAGCGGCGGCTACGGCGCCCGGAGATCCAGCCGATGGCGGTGGACCGGCGCGAGGCGGAGTCGCTGCGCGCGTCCGGTATCGCCGTAGAGGTCGAGGTCGGCAGGGGCGCCAGCGGAGTCGTCTATCGAGGTCGGCACCTTCTCCTTGACAGGGTGGTGGCGCTCAAGCGGCTGCCCGGCGACGGGTTCACCGACCCGCAAGCGGCGCGGCGTCTCGACACCGAGATCGCCGCCCTCGTCCGTCTCGAGCATCCGAGCGTGGTGCGCCTGCTCGACGTGAAGACCGCCGGAGCTGCCCTGTGGCTCGTGATGGAATACGTGGAGGGACCCACGCTGCGAGCCGTGCTCACCCGGCGCCGGCGCCTCGCTCCGCCCGACGCGCTCGCCGTGCTCGAACAGCTGGCGGCGGGCCTCGACCATCTCGCCTGGCATTCCATCGTCCACCGCGACCTCAAGCCGGAGAACGTCTTCGTCTGCGGGGCGGGACGGTGCAAGGTGGGCGACTTCGGCCTCGCCCTCATGGCCGCCGCCCGTCAGCAGGCGCCCCCCGGCGGGGAGTTGCCAGCCGACCGAGTGACGAGACCGGGGACGATACTCGGAACGCCGTCCTATCTCTCGCCCGAGCAGGCCGAAGGCCGCCAGGCCGGCCGCGCCAGTGACATCTACAGCCTCGGAGTCATCGCTTACGAGCTGCTCGCAGGGCGGTTGCCCTTCCCGGGTCGCGGCAACCTCCTCGCCGTGCTGGCGGCCCATGCCGGCGAGCATCCTCCGGCGCCCAGCAGCCTGCGCTCGGACCTCGGCCCGGCGATCGACGAGACGCTGCTGTGGGCCCTCGAGAAAGATGCCACCCGCCGTCCGGCGAGCGCCGCCGACTTCTGGCAGCGTCTCGACACGGCGGCGTCGGCGACGTGGCCCCACTGGCGGCGGGAGGCGGATCTCGACGCCCTCGTCGCGACATCCTCCTTCATCGCCGCCGGCATTCCGGTGCTCGAGGGTGCGTCATTCCCGGCGATCTTCGACGGAACCGTCGAGGAGGTCGGCGCGATGTCGAGCACCCTGAGCCTGGCAGCGCCAGCCGGCGGCCCGACGGTGACCGAGCAGGAGCCGCCACCAACCGGCGTGATACCCCGCTCCTCTCCGGTTGGCGTGCGGACGACGAGCCCCCGCCGGTCGCCGGCGCGGCGATGGATGTCGCTCACCGTTGTGTTCCTCCTTGCCGCCGTCGGCAGCTTCTTCGTCGTGCACGCCCGCTCGGGAGGCGGTCCGACACCACCGCTCGCCGTGCAGTCCGTGTCGCTCTCCTCCCGCCTGCCGCCGGGTGCCGGCTCCTGCCGGTCGGTGGCGATCGTGGCAGTGCTGCGTCTCGACGGCCACGCCGGGACACTGCGGTACACCTGGACGACACCGGCCGGCTCGTCGACCGGCCACGTGGCGGTGAAGGCGGGAGCTCGGTCGATGACTCTCGAGGACCGCCTCAGGGTTGCATCGCCTGAAACCGTCCGGCTCCGGGTGTCGACCCCGGGAGACACACGCGCCACGTCCCTCCCGGTCTCGGCGAGATGCTGAGCCCAGGAGGGACCTGATCGGGATGGCCGGAGGCGGGTGAGTCGCCTCACGGCCTTCCGATGGAGGCGAGGCAGATGAGCTCGAGGACGAGGGCGATGGATCCGAGGACCAGGCCCGCCGTGGCGACGCCCAGCTGGCCCCTGCCCCCACGAGCCGCCCGGCTGCCGCTGACCCCGGCGACCACTGCTCCGGCGGCGCCGGCCACGAAGAGCCAGCCTCCCCAGAAGAAGACGAGAGAGAGAATCCCAACCACGAGGGCGGTCACCGCCTTGGCATTCATGCCCATGACCGGTGCCTGTTCCGGGTGGATCGATCGCGTGTTCATGACCCTGCTCCTTCGAACCGGCCGCCCCGTCGGCGACTCGTGGTCTCAGGATGCGCCCGCGGGACCCGCTGCCGGAACAGCCGGAGAGCTGGCTCGGCCCGGGCAGATGGTGGGGAATCTCCCCCTGCCGAGTGGGGTTTGGCGCACCGCCACCGCCCGAGTACCGGCGTGGCGTTGCGCGGGTACAACCTCTTGGCGGGGGTTCCGGCCACGGGCTCTACGGCGGGAACTACAGGGTCAGCGGTGCCGACGACTCCTACGGCCCCCTCGTCCTGAACTTCTCGAAGGTGCTTCGTGCCGGATCTCAGTGTTTCGGGCGCCGCCACGTGGAACCGCACCACATCGGTGCTGACGGCTGAACTGACACTGTTGGGGAGCGCAGGCGGGGCGGTGTCGCTGAGCACCTTTGGCTGCATGACAGCAGAAGTCGTTGTGCGCCCGACAGTTGTCTCACGCGACGCCGGGTGCCTTGAACGCCCCTATTCCGCTCGGTAATGTCTCGGCACCAAAGGGGGGGACACCCTTGGGGGCGCATCGTGGCGCTGGAGGACTCCCGCCGAGAGGAGCAGCGATGAGCGAAGCATCCCTTCCTGGCAGCCGCATCACGAGAGCGAACGGCCTGAGTGCTCGAGCTGCGGCGCCGGCCGGGGGCGGTGCCTCGCCCGGCCGGCACTCCCGCCGTGACTTCCTGCGGGGCACCCTGGGAGGCGCCGCCGCCCTCGGGGTGGGCGGTGTCCTCGCTGCCTGCGGCTCCTCCTCGAGCAACACGACGACGACGGCGGCGAGCACCACGGTCAAGCCGCGTTACGGGGGCAAGATCACCCTCGGCAGCACCGGCGGCGGGTCGGCCGACACCCTCGACGGCAACAACGCCGTCAACAACCTCGACTTCGCGCGGGCGCCGCAGCTCTACGAGTGCCTCGTGGAGTTCAGCGCCGAGGCGACGCCGCAGCTCGGCCTTGCCGAGGAGGTGACGCCGAACAGCGACTTCACGAACTGGACGATCCGGGTGCGTCAGGGCGTCGAGTTCCACAACGGCAAGGAGCTCACGAGCGATGACGTCATCTTCACGCTGCAGCGCATCGTGAAGAACGACTTCTCCGGCGCTTCCGCCCTCACGGCCATGGACGTGAAGAACCTCAAGAAGATCGACAAGTACACGCTGCAGACGCCCATGCACATGCCCTACTCGATCCTGCCGCAGGCGCTCATGGGCGAGGGCGAGATGAGCATCGTGCCCGTCGGCTACGACCCGAAGAAGCCGGTCGGCACGGGGGCATTCAAGTTCGAGTCGTTCTCGCCCGGCGTGCAGAGCGTCTTCACGAAGTCCGACAACTACTGGCGCTCGGGTCAGCCCTACGTCGACACGGTCGAGATCCTCGACTTCACGGACGAGACCTCGCAGGACAATTCGCTCTTGTCGGGCGAGATCACCTGTGCCGACCAGCTCTCGCAGGCCTCCATCGAGACGCTCCGCAACGGCAACATCACGGTCAACATCTGGGACGGCCCCGGCTGGGTGCCCTTCACGATGCGAGTCGATGCCGCCCCCTTCAACGACGTGCGCGTGCGCCAGGCCATGCGGCTGTGCGTCGATCGTCCCCAGATGCGAGAGGTCGCCTACGGCGGCTACGGGCTGCTCGGCAACGACATCTTCGGTCGCCGTGACCCGCTCTACGACCTCTCGATCCCGCAGCGGGAGCAGGACATCGACCAGGCGAAGTTCCTGCTCAAGCAGGCTGGCCAGGAGAACCTCACGACCACGCTCGTCACCGCCCCCATCCACGCCGGGTCCATCGAGATGGCGACGGTTCTCAAGCAGCAGGCCTCGCAGGCCGGCATCAACATCAACCTCTCGCAACTCACCGTCGACGGGTATTTCGTGCAGTACCTGAAATGGGTCTTCTCGCAGGACTGGTGGGACGGCTATCCATACCTACCCTAGGTCGCCTACTCCATGGCGCCCGGAGCGCCCTGGGACGAGACGCACTGGGACCTCAGCTCCTACGAGCCCCATTACCTCAGCCTCTACAGCAGCGCCCTCAAAACGGACGACGAGACCAAGCAGGCGGAGTACGCCCACGCCATGATGGAGATCGACTGGAACTACGGCGGCTACATCATTCCCGTCTTCAACCCTGTCATCGCCGGACAGAGCCCGAAGCTCATGGGCACCGCCAACCAGCTGACGGCAACGCCGTGGGTCAACTACTACTTCCGCACCCTCTGGTGGGCTGACTGAGCGCTCCCGTCACAAGCGGGCATAGACGATCACGCCGCCGGCGACCGTGAGGTCGACGGCGGCCTCCCCGATGGGGCCGGCACCGCCGTCGAAGAGGTTGCGGTCGACGACGGCGAGGTCGGCCGCCTTGCCGATCTCGATCGACCCTGAGACGTCCTCGCGCCGGTTGACCAGGGCGGAGCCGAGGGTGAAGGCCTCGACGGCCGAGGCCAGGGTCAGGCGCTGGCCGGCCAAGAGGGGCTCGCCCGCCCTGTCGTGCGGGCTCACGCGCGTCGTCGCCACCTCCAGCTGGACGAGGGGGTCGGGCGAGGAGACGCCCCAGTCGCTCCCGAAGGCGAGCATGGCCCCGGCCCGCTCCAGGTCGCCGAAACGGTACAGCTCGCCCGCCCGTTCCTCGCCGACGACGGGGACCGTCAGCTCCATCACCTGAGGCGAGCTGCACGCCCACAGGGGCTGGCAGTTGGCGACGACGTCGAGAGCGGCGAAGCGCGGAACGTCCCCGGGCGCGATCAGCTCGAGATGGGCGACGTGGTGGCGGGCGTCCCGCCGGCCGTTGGCGTGCCGCGCCGCCTCGCAGGCGTCCAGCGACACCTGTACGGCGCGCTCCCCGATGGCGTGGAAGTGGACCTGGAATCCTTCGGCGTCGAGGCTCCGGACGGCGGCGGCCAGCTCGTCCGGTTCCAGGAAGAGCGTACCGTTGCCGCCCGTCGACCGCCCGGCACCGTCGAGGTAGTGGTCGTGCACGGCAGCCGAGCCGTTCTCGAGGATGCCGTCGACCATGATCTTCACGGTGCCGGCGTCGATCGGGCCGAACGTCCCCCAACGCCGCTGCTCGGCGAGCGCCTCCACCTGCTTGACACCCTCCTCGCGGCGGTACCAGAGCGAGGCCACGACCTTCATCGTGAGAAGGTCCCGTTCCGCCATCGAGCGGTAGACGGCGAGCAGCTGCGGCGACACGTTGGCGTCCTGCAAGGCGGTGATACCGAGGCTGTGCAAGTAGCGCTGCGACTCGAGGAGCGCCGCCTCCAGCACGGCGTCGGTCGCCGGCGGGAGGTAGGAGTCGCGAAAGCGCGTGGCGGCGCCCTCGTGAAGGGCGCCCGTCGGCGAGCCGTCGGCGTTCCGCTCGATGCGGCCGTCCCACGGATCGGGCGTGTCCTTCGTGATGCCGCCGAGGGCGAGGGCGGCCCCGTTGAGCCAGGCGTCGTGGCCGTCCCGGTTCATGAGGAAGACCGGGCGATCCGGCACGAGGTCGTCGAGCAGCTCCCGCCGCGGGTTGCCGCCGGCGAAGGCATCCATCGACCACCCGCTGCCCGCCAGCACGGGCTCGTCGGGGTGGGTACGGGCGTACTCGGCGACAACGGCACGGTAGGCGCCGGCGTCGTGGTGGGCACGCAGGTCGATGCGCAGCCGGTCTCGGCCCGCCGACGCCGGGTGGCAGTGGGCGTCCTGGAACCCCGGCAGCACAAGGGAGCCCGGGAGGTTGAGGACCTCCGTGCGGCGCCCGACGAGCTCACGCGCCCCGGCCTCGTCGCCTACATAGCTGATGGCGCCAGCCCTGACAGCCACGGCGGTTGCCCACGGACGCCGTGGATCGAGGGTGTAGACGTCGGCGCCCACGAGGACGAGGTCGGCGCTCGAGCCGCCGTTGCCGGTGCGATCGTCCATCGTTTCCCTCCCACGTCCCACGCCACCGCCGGGACCGGTTGACGGCCGAACGGTCGCTGTCTAGGTTTTTCCAACCATGGTTGCATTTACGAGCCGGCCTGATGTCACCCCGACCGCGGCTCGGTGAGCTTCGGCAGGCGCAGCTGCTGGACGCCGCCGTCGCCGTCATCAGCCAACGTGGCTTCCACGACACGCGCCTCGGCGACGTGGCGGCCGCCGTCGGGCTGCACCCGAGCACCGTCCTGCACTATGCCTCCTCGAAGAGCCAGCTGCTGGCGCAGGCGTTGGCGCACGCGGAGGAGGGTTTCTTCGACGCCGTCGAGAGCGCCATGGCAGGCGAGGAGACGGCCTCGGCGAAGCTGGCCGTGCTCGTGCGTGCCTGCTGCGAGCCGCCGGCGAGCACGACGAGCTACGTCCTCTGGCTCGAGATGTGGAGCGTCGCCCGCACGAACCGTGAGCTCGAGACGATCCGGCTGCAGCTCGACGCCAGGTGGCGAGGGATCGTGGAGGGCGTCGTGCGGCAGGGCCAGGCCGCCGGCGAGTTCGCCGGGCCGGCGCCCGACACCGCCGCCCTCACCATCTCTGCGCTGCTCGACGGGCTCGCCATCCCGATGACGCTCGGCAACCCCGCCGTCACGCCGGCCCGCATGGAGGAGGTGGCGCTCGGCACCATCTCGCAGCTCCTCGGGTGCGACGTGCCGGCCGCCCGCGCCGTGGGTGTGACGTGAGCTGGCTGATCGCCGCCGACGTGGGCGGCACCTTCACCGACGTCATCGCCCTCGGGGACGGCGGCGAGACGCGGGTCGTGAAGGTACCCTCCCGTCCCGACAGCCCGGCCGAGGCCTTCCGGGACGCCGCCATGCGCCTGTCGTCCGAAGGCGTCGACCTCGAGCAGGCCACGCTCCTCTTCTACGGGACGACGATCGCCACGAACGCCCTCATCACCGGAGATCTCGCCCGGGTCGTGCTCGCCTGCACGGCGGGGTTCCGGGACCTCATGACCTACCGGGACGGGCGCAGGGAGCGCATCTACGACCTCATGGAGCCCTCCCACCGCGAGTGGGTCGGCGAGGACGACCGCATCGAGGTCGACGAGCGGCTCTCCTCGGAGGGAAAGGCCATCGTGGCGCTCGACCAGGCGGCAATCGAACGGGCCGTGGCAGAGATCGCCCGCCGCAAGCCAGAGGCCGTCGCCGTCTCGTTCCTCTTCAGCTATGTCGACGACCGGAACGAGCAGCTGCTCGCCACCGCCCTCAGTGCCCGCCTCGACGTGCCCGTCATCACCTCGGCCTCCGTCGCCCGCGAGTTCCGGGAGTACCCGCGGACGGCGACGACGGTGCTCAACGCCGCCCTCTCGCCGGTCATCGACCGAGCGCTCACGGAGGTGCGCTCCGCCCTCGACGCCACGGGAGCCGTCGCCCCCCTCCTCGTCATGCAGTCGAACGGCGGCTGCGTCCCGGCGGCACGGGCTCCGAAGGAATCGCACCGCCTCGCCCTCTCAGGCCCGGCCGGCGGGGTGGCCGGGGCGATCGCCCTCGGCGCCGAGTACGGGATCGACAAGCTGATCTCCCTCGACATGGGCGGCACCTCGCTCGACGTCTGCCTCGTCAGCGACGGCACGCCCCCACTGCGGCCCACCCGCCTCCTCGACGGCTACCAGGTGCTCTGCCCCTCCGTGGACGTCGTGGCCGTCGGGGCTGGAGGGGGCAGCATCGCCCGCGTAGACCGTGCCGGCCGCCTGCGGCTCGGACCGGAGAGCGCCGGCGCCAACCCGGGACCGGCCGCCTACGGCCACGGCGGCACCCATGCCACCGTGACGGACGCCCACGTCGTGTGCGGCAGCCTGCCCGCCTCGCTCCGCCTCGGCGACACCATCGCCCTCGACCCGGCCGCCGCCGCCTCCGTCGTGGACGAACTGGCCGCCGGGCTCGGCCTCTCCCGTCAGAAGGCGGCCGCTGGTGTCGTGGACCTGGCAGTCGCCGAGATGATCGGGGCCGTCCGCCGCGTCTCGGTGGAGCAGGGCATCGACCCGCGTGACTACAGCCTCGTCGCCTTCGGCGGAGCCGGCCCCCTGCACGCCGGCCTCCTGCTACGGGCCTTCGGGACTCGAGCCGTCCTCATCCCCCGCCACCCTGGCCTCTTCGCCGCCTCCGGGCTTCTCGCCTCCGACCTGCGAATCGACGAGTCGCAGACCGTCCTCACGCCGCTCGTGCCCGCCGTGCACGCCGAGCTCGCCTCCTGGTTCGAGGCGACGGGGCGCTCCCTCGCCTCCCAGCTGCGGTCCGACGGCATCCCCGCCTCGAGGGTGCGGGTGTCGGCGAGTGCCGACTGCCGTTTCGTCGGGCAGGGCTACGAGCTGAACGTCCCCATCGGACAGGTCAACGAACGCTCCCTCGCCGCCGTCACGAAGCGCTTCTGCGAGCTGCACCGGGCCACCTACGGGCATGCCGACGCTTCGCAACAGATCGAGGTGGTGGCGCTCCGCTTGTCCGCCTTCGGGCGCATCTCGCGGGGTCGGCCGTCGACCCTTGCCGCCGGCCGGTCCGCCCCGCGTCGCCGGGCGGTCATCGGGACGGCGACGCTCGGGCCGCCCTTCCTGCGAAGGCGCGGCCACGCACCCATCTTCGACCGCGCCGAGCTGCTGGCGAACAACCGGGTGAAGGGTCCGGCGGTCATCCACCAGCTCGACTCGACGATCGTCCTCCTCGCCGGCCAGCGCGCCCGCGTCGACGAGCGGGGGACGATGTTCCTCGAAGAGGTAGCGGGATGACCCCGACCGGCCGGCCCGGTCCCTCTGGAAGGGCGACGGCGGCGGGCGAGCGGGCGGCTGGTGCCCACGCTCGCCTCGACCCCGTCACGCTCGAGCTCATCGACTCGGCCATGCGCGCCGCCGCCGTCGAGATGGGCGCCACCCTCAAGCGCTCGAGCTACAGCCCCATCATCCGGGAGATGGACGACTTCAGCTGCGCCCTCTTCCGAGCCGACGGCGATCTCGTCGCCCAGGCCGACCACATCCCCGCTCAGCTCGGTGCCATGTCCCTCGTGGTGAAGTCCGTGCTTCAGCGCTGGGGAGGGCGCCTCGCCGACGGGGACGCCTTCCTCGCCAACCACCCCTACCTGGGCGCGATGCACACGCCGGACCTCAACGTGATCATGCCGGTGTTCGTGGAGGGCCGGCTCGTCGCCTGGAGCGGGTCGACGGCCCACCACATCGACGTCGGGGGCGTCAACCCGGGCACGGAGGGCGCAAGTAACGAGGACCTCTTCGCCGAGGGGCTCGTGCTGCCGCCCGTCCGCCTCTACGCGGCGGGCGAGGAGTCCAAGGACGTCTTCGACATCGTCACCGAGAACGTCCGCGACCCGCGCTCCACCATTTCCGATCTGCAGGCCCAGCGAGCCGCCTGCCTCGTCGGGCGCCGGCGGGTGGAGGAGGTCGTGGAGCGCTTCGGCGCCGGCACGCTGCGCCGGGCCTTCGAGGTCATCGTGGACTCCTGCGAGACCGGCTTCCGGGCGGCCCTCGCCGAGGTGCCCGACGGGAGGGCGGAGGCGGAGGGCTTCCTCGACGACGACGGGTGCGGTGGTCCGCCCACGCGCATCCACGCTCACCTCGACAAGCGGGGCGACCGGATCACGATCAACCTCTCCGGCTCGGCGCCGCAGGTGCGGGGCGCCCTCAACGTCCCCTGGGCGAGCACGCGGGCGTCCGTCATCTACGCCGTGCGCGCCTTCGTCGACCCGGATCTCAAGGTGAACGACGGCATCCTGCGAGCGATCGACATCGTCTGCCCGGAGGGCAGCGTCCTCAACCCGTGCCGCCCGGCGGCCGTCTCCGTGCGCCACAACACGTGCCAACGCCTCGCCGACGTCCTCGTGCGGGCCTTCTCCGAGCTGTGGCCGTGGCGGGCCGTGGCGAGCAGCACGGTCACCTTCTTCGGGATGAACCTCGAAACCCGCTCCCGCCGCACCGGCCTGCGAACGGTCATGTCGGAGGTTCTCGGCGGCGGTACGGGCGCCCACGCCCACGGGCACGGCCTCGACGGCGTGGACACCTACATGGCCAACGTCGGCTTCCTGCCCGTCGAGGTCTGCGAGAGCGAGTTCCACATCCGCATCCCGAGGACCGAGCTCATCCGGGGCTCGGAAGGGGGCGGTCGCTTCCACGGCGGGCGGGGCCTCCGGCGCGAGTATCTCGTGCTCGACGAGCAGGCCACGGTCATGGCCTACTGCGAGCAGACGGACCCTCGCTTCATTCCCCGCGGCATCTCCGGGGGCGGGGACGCCGGCGCCTCGCGACTCTCGGTGATCGACCCGGCCGGCCTTCGGATCGATCTTCCCTCCAAGATCACGGTCAAGGTCGAGCCGGGCACGATCATCCGAGTGGAGACGAGCGGGGGCGGCGGCTTCGGAGAGGCGGACTGAGCCGGTCTGCGCTCAGCCCATCGTCTTGGCGCCGTCGAGCGCCTCCCGGATGATGTCGGCGTGGCCCGAATGATGGGACGTCTCGGCGACGATGTGGAGGAGGGCGTGCCGCGCCGTCCAACGACTCCCGGGCGGGAACCAGGGTGCGGTCGGCAACGGCTGGGTGGCGTCCAGAATCCGGCAGGGACCGCACGAGGTCGCCGGTGACGGCGGCGACCTTCTCGTAGGCTTCGAGCAGCTGCGCCACCGTCTCCTCCTCGAGGACCCGGAAGCTGGCGGCATGCTCCTCCATGGCGGCCGGATCGGTGAAGTCCGTCGTGGGGCCTTCCACGATGAACTTCCTCCATCCCTCCTCGACTTCCGTGACGTGCTTCAGGATGCCGGCGAGGGTGAGCTCGCTGACGGTCGTTCGCTGCCGTGCCTGCTCGTCGGTGAGGTCGCGCAGCGTGAAACGGAGGAAGTGACGTGCGCCGCCGAGGAGGGCGAGCAGGTCGGCCCGCTCGGTGGAGGCGTCCTCTCCGGGGTGGCGGCCCATGAAGCCGGCGAGGCGGTCCGTCGCCGGCGCCTTCGCTGGCACCTCCACGACGTGGTCGAATGGCATCTCGTCGCCGGCCCGGCCCTCCGGCGGGAGGATCCGTTGGGCGAAGGGCAGCATTTCGGCGGCCAGCTCCTCGTCGAGCCCGCCGGCGTAGCCGAGCGCCGTGGCGAGATCCCAGGCATGCGTCGTCTGCTCGAGGGCGTAGATGGAGGCCACCACGGGGGCGGGAAACGTCCCGAACGGCAGCTCGATCTCGCCCTCCAGGGCGCCGGGGGCAGCCCAGGTCGAAACGACGTCCTCCGTGACCTTCTCGAAAGCCGGCGCCCAGTCGCCGTCGGCGATTCCCAGGACGGCCGGACCGTCCATGGGGATCGGCTCACGCCGACCGGCGCGCACGATGCGCTCCGCCGCGAAGAGCATGTGCCCGATGAGGGTGCGCACGTCGAATTCCGTGCAGGGCGTGGGGAGCGACATCTGCTCGGGCGTGACGCCCGAGATCAGCCTCGTCGATTGTTCGAAGGAGCGTCGCAGCAGTTCTCGGGGGTCGTTCTCGTCGGCCATCTCGGCCCTCCTTGGTCGGAATCCCTGTCGTTGCCGTGATCTTACGGGGACAAAGTGGCCATCTTCTGTCCTATTTGTTTCGTACACTGTGACGGGTGAGAGCCGACCGACTCGTCGCCATCGTGCTCCTCCTGCAGGTGCACGGGCAGCTGACGGCGGCCCAGTTGGCCGAGCTGCTCGAGATGTCGGAGCGCACCGTGCGGCGGGACCTCGACGCCCTCTGCGTCGCCGGTGTGCCGCTCTACTCCCAGCGCGGCCGCGGCGGTGGCTGGGCCCTCCTCGGCGGCAACCGCCTCGATCTCACCGGCTTCACGGTGGAGGAGGCACAGGCACTGTTCCTCGTCGCCGGCTCCCGGAGCAGCGCCGACACCGGCGTTGACGACGTCCTGCGCTCCGCCCTGCGCAAGGTGTTCACGGCCCTTCCCGAACCGCTGCGGGCACACGCCGCCGCCGCCACACGCTCGACGGTGTTCGACGCCAGTGGGTGGGGTCGGCAGCGGGAGGAGCACCACTTCCTGCCCGAGCTGCGGGCCGCCGTGCTCGCCCGGGTACAAGTGGACATCGACTACGCCAAGCCCGGGGGCGGCCCCGAACGGCGGCGGGTGCACCCTTACGGGCTCGTCTCGAAGGGCGGCGTCTGGTACCTCCTCGCCGGCACGGAGGGGGGCCGGCGGACCTACCGGCTGTCTCGTCTGCACGGCCTGCAGGTGAGCGGCGAGCCGGCGTCGATCCCGGAGGGTTTCGACCTCGCCGGCGAGTGGGAGTCCGCCGAGCGCGACTTCCTCGCCCGCGCCCGCCTCGTCGACGTCGAGATCGAGGTGGCCGATGGCGCCGTGCTCGCTCTGACGGCGTCCCTCCAGGGCTGGGCCGGCATCGAGGAGGTTGCTGGGGCGAGAGAGGGCTGGCGACGCTTCACCGTGGCGCTCCCCCATCCGCGGGCGGCCGCCGTACAGCTTGCCGCCTTCGGCGCCGACGTGCGCGTCCTGTCGCCGAGCGACGTACGACAAGAGCTCGCCCGCATCGGGCGGGAGCTCGTGTCCGCCTACGCCGGCGACGGCGCCACCCTGCCAGCCGCCGGGCCGGCTCGTGGCGGTTGACTGCCACGAGTGTGGCGCGGGACGCCTCAGCCGGCAGCCATCTCGGCCAGCTTCGTGACCGTGTTCCAGGTGCGCGTCGTCACGACGACGCCGAGGCGCCTCTCGATGGCGGCGGCATGGTCGAGGAGCGAGAAGCCCCCGGGGCACCAGAGAAACGCCTCCGCACCGGTCAACCAGACGGCGTCCCCGTCGGGAGCGTGCGCTCGTAAGTCGGCCTCGAGGGAGCGAGCGGCCGCAGGCCGGGGGGTGGCGCTGAGAAACCCCACGAAGAACCGGGACGGGTTCTCCGGCTCCGTCCCGAGGGGGTTGCTCGCCTTCACGGCGGCGAGGTCGGCGGCGGTCCTCACGACGACACGCACGGCCATGTCGAGCTCGGCCGCGATGGCCGCTTCCATGTCGGCGGCCAGCGAGGCCGCCGGCCTGCGGGTGGGCGTCGTGAAGAGGGCGTTGCCGCTCGCCAGGTAGGTGACGACGTCGGCGTAGCCGAGCCCGGTCAGGAGCTCCCGCACGTCGGACATGGCGATGCGTTTCCTGCGACCGACGTTGACACCCTTCAGCAGTGCCACGTAGCGGGGCATGAGCAGAATCCTGTCAGTCGTGGCCCGGGCTCGGGTGACACAGCCCCCTGCTAAGGTATCGAACACCTGTTCCCGAGGGTTCGTCTGTTCCCTCTCGGCGGGTCTCGCGCTCCTGCGCCGTCGTGTCGTGTGTCGTCCCGTCGTGTCGTGGAGGAAGCGTGCTGTCGGAATCCCTCGAGAAGGCTCTCTTGATCGTGTCGGGCCTCGTGGGCGATCTCGAGGTTGCTTCCTTGTCCGGTGCGGAGGCTGCGGTGCTGGCCGGTGCGTTCTCCCGCCTCGGTCGCCTTGCCGAGGCGGGCACGGCCCTGTGCGCCCGGCGCGTCGCCGAGGTGGGGCATTTCGAGCGCCTCGGTCATGCAAGTGCCGAGTCCTGGCTGGCCGATCTCTCGGGACGGCCCCTTCGAGGTGCCCGCTCGCTGCTGGAGACGGCCGGGGCGCTGCCGGGCCTTCCTGCTCTCGAGTCGGCCCTGCGCTCCGGCGAGCTCTCCGGCGAGCAGGCGGCCGAGGTGGCGCGGGGGGCCACGGCGGAGCCCACCGTGTTGGGAGGACTCCTCGAGGCGGCACGTCACGGCTCGCTTTCTGAGCTGCGCTCCGAGGCGGAGCGGGCCGAGGCGGCCGCCCGCTCCCGTGAGGCCGACGAGGCCCGCCATGCCCGGGTGCGGGCCGGGCGCCACCTGCGCATGTGGAACGACCCGGACGGCTCGCTGCGGGGCCGCTTCTCCCTCCCGCCCGAGGAGGGTGCCGGGCTCCTGTCGGCCCTCGAGGCCGAAGCGAACCGGCGCTTCGACGAGGCCCGCCGGGCGGGCTCGAGAGAGGGGCGGGAGGCCTACCTGGCCGACGCCCTCTGTGCTCTCGGCTCCGGGGGCGGTACCGCCCGCCCCGGCGGGCGCCTCGAGGCCTCCGTCCTCTTCCACGTCTCCCTCGAGGCCCTCGAACGAGGGAGCCTCCGTCCCGGTGAGGAGTGCACCCTCTCCTCCGGTGCCCACGTCCCCTTGTCGGTCGTGGAGGGCTACCTCACTCGCTCCCGCCTGCGCCTTCTCGTCTCCAGGGGGGTGGACGTCTGCTCGGTCTTCACCTTGCGCCGTGCCATCCCGGCAAGTGTCGAGACGGCCCTTGTCGCCCGTGACCGCAGCTGTGTCGTGCCGGGCTGCTCGAGCACCTTCCGCCTCGAGATCGACCACCTCGTGCCCTTCTCAGAAGGAGGCCCCACCAGGCTCTCCAACCTGGCGAGGCTCTGCCGGGCCCATCACGCCATGAAGTCCGAGCAGGGCTGGCGCCTCGAGGGTTCCCCCGGGCACTGGCGCTGGCTGCCCCCTCTCGGGCCGCCTCCGGCGCCCGCCGCCACGAGGGCCCGGGGGAGGAGCCGCCGGCGCCCACCTGCCGGGGCACCCGCCCGCCCGGCCGGGGTGGGACGCCCGCCGGACCCCGACCCGCCCGACTTCGGGATGCCCCCGGGCGGTGCCGGGCCGAGTCCGGAGCAGGGGCGCCTCCTCCTCGAGTGACGAGGCGCCTCGACGCACGGCTCGATCGACCGGACCCGCTCCCCCGTCACGTGGAAGCGCCCACGGAACTCAAGAACACTGACAGTATGGCTATGAAGGAATCTCTCCCTCACCGGCTCAATATATCTCTCTGTCACTGTGCATCTTTTGGACAATGCCACGGGCGAGTGGTTGACTCCACGCTATGGCACGCCGACGTGCTCGCCACCCGGAGTGTGAGTTTCTCCTCTTCCTGGCGGGCCAGGCGGTCTCCGATCTCGGCTCCGCCTTCACCACCATCGCCTTGCCGTTGCTGGTCTTTCGCCTTACCGGTTCGGCCACCGATCTCGCTGCTGCTACGGCGGCGAGCTATCTTCCGTGGCTGGCGTTCGGCCTCCTCGGCGGTGCACTCGTCGACCGGCTCGATCGTAAACGGTTGCTCATCGTCACCGATCTTGCACGCGCCGCCGCCACTTCGATCATCCCCATTCTCCAGTTCACCGGCGGGTTGCGCGTCGACTGGATCTACGCCGTCCTCGTCGTGCAAGCCTGCCTGCAGATCCTCTTCTCGGCGGGCGAGGTCATCGCCGTCATGGCTCTCGTGGAGGAGGCCGACCGAGTGCGGGCGAACAGCCGGCTGCAGGCGAGCCAGTCGGCGGCGAGGCTGGCCGGCTCGGCCCTCGCCGGACTCCTCTTCGCCGTCGCTCCCATCCCCGACGCCCTCCTCGTCGACGCCGCCAGCTTCCTCGTGTCCGCCGCCACGCTCGCCGCCATCCGGCCGAGTTTCAACGCCACGCCAGCGCTCGGGCTGTCCGGTGCCGGCGCCGGCGCCGGCGCGACAGAGACGATTCGCCAGCTCCTGGCAGAGACGAAGGCAGGCGTGGCCTACGTGTGGCACCACCCGCTCCTGCGCAGCCTCTCCCTGCAGGTCGGTGCCGTCAACCTCTTCGGCTCCGCCGCGACCTCGGAGGTGGCGCTCCTCGCCATCAAGCGCCTCGGCGCGGACAACTCGAAGGTGAGCTTCCTGCAAGGCGCCTCCAGCCTTGGCGTCATCGCCCTCTCCTTCGCCACCGGGCGCCTCGCCGACCGACTCTCCCTCGGTGCCATGATCCTCAGCGCCCTCGTCCTGTATGGCTCCGGCATCGCGGTCCTCGGGATCGTCACGTCGTACGCGGCTGGTGTCGCCCTCTGGGCCATCGTCGGAGCCGGCACCCTCCTGTACAACGTCGGCGTCGTGAGCCTACGTCAGCGGCTCGTCCCGCCCGAGATGATGGGCCGCGTCTGGAACGTCGGGGTCACCATCGCCTGGTCCGCCATCCCGGTCGGCTCCCTCGCCGGCGGCGCCGTCATCTCCGCCACCGGACAGGTCGGCACCGTCTACGTGGTCGTCGGTGCCGCCATCGTGGTGACGGCCCTCGTCGTCAACCGGCACGCCTTCCGCCGGACCGGCAGTGAGACCGACAGCCTGGCGACGCCGACGCCGACGCCGACGCCGACGGCGACGGCCACGGCGACGGAGGCCACTCCCTTGCCCACCCCGGCGGCGGGCGCTACAACGGCGTCCAACGATGACGGAATTCGATTCCCTCGCCGAGCACTATGACGAGACCCGCGGGGGCGAGAGCCGGGGGGACGAGTACGCCGCCAGCATCCATGCCGTCCTGCCCGCCGGCGACGGTCCCCTCCTCGACGTCGGGGTGGGCACGGGGGTCGTCTGCCTCGGGCTGCGCCGGCGGGGGCGCCTTGTCGTCGGGCTCGACCTCTCCCGCCCGATGCTGCAGCGGGCTCGGCAGCGCCTCGGCCCGAGCGTGGTGCTCAGCGACGCCCTCCGCATGGCCGTCGCCTCCGGGAGCGTCGCGCACGCCTTCTCGGTCTGGGTCGTGCACTCGGTCGCCGACCCCGTCCGGCTCTTTGCCGAAGTGGCCCGGGTGTTGCGGCCGGGCGGCCGCTACGTCGTGGCCAGCACGCAGCGGCCGGCGCCGGACGACGTCGTCGGGCGCCTCCTCGAGGCGATGAGCCGGCGCATCGACGAGCGTCGAGGTGCCCGGCGGCCGCGAGGCGTCACGACACAGGAGGTGCTGGCATGGGCTGCCGCAGCAGGCTTTGCCGGCACGGTGCAGGCCGTCGAGCGTCGGTGGCGCTCGGCCCCCTCCGACGAGATCGCCGCCATCGCACAGCGCAGCTGGCCGGCCATGCGGGAGCTCGACGAGGCCGCTCTGGCCGAGGTGACCGGCCCGGTGGTGGCGGCTCTCGAAGCGCTCCCGCCGGGCGAGGCTCTCCGCCGCGCCATCGCCGACCTCGTCGTGCTCGAGCGACCCGCCGATGCGCCGACGCCGGCCGCTGCACACGCTCCCCCGCCCGAAACGGGACCATCGGCCCTGGCCAGACGGAGGACGACGCCGGATACTTGAGGAGAAGGAGGTTGGGTGTCCGGTCGGGTCGAGCGTCAGCCTGCGACCGCCGCACCCGTGGCGGTCCTCCGCCGTACCGCCCGACGCCTCCTCCGGCGCCTCTACGAAGGTCGCTTCACCTTGCGAGTCATGGCGCTCACGGCGGTGGCGGCCGGCGTCGCCTGGGCGCTCTGCATCCCGATGGGCAACTTCGCCCCTGCCTTCGCCGTCGCCTCGGCCGTCTACGCCGTGCAGCTCACACTCGGCTCGTCCCTTCGCGACGGGGTGAGGCGCTCGGGCCTCATGGCACTCAGCGTGCTCCTCGCAGTCGTCATCCTGCGGACCGTGGGGCTGTCCGTCCCCGCCGTCGTCATCCTCGTCTTCGTCTCCATGGCCACGAGCCGTCTCGCCGGCCTCGGCGCCCGCGCCTCCGTGCAGATCCCCGCCACGGCGATCTTCGTCCTGGCCCTCGGCACCTCGGTGACGGGCTGGACCCTGCTCGCCCGCGTGCTCGGCACCTTCGTGGGCTCCATCGTCGGCGCCGTGGCCTCCGTGGCGGCGCACGCCGGCGATCCACAGGGTCATGTCCGCCAGGCCATCGCCGGCATCGCCCGCGCCACGGCCCAGCTCCTCGACGACATGGCGAGCGGCCTTGACAAGGGGCTCATGAGGGAGGATGCCCGCCGCTGGCTCGCCCGCTCCCGACGGCTCGACGCCGACACGGGCAAGGAGCGGGAGTTCGTCGACGAGGCGGTGGCGTTTCTCCATTGGGATCCCTTCGGGCGCAAGGGCGATGCCGACGAGCTGGCGCGTGCCTACGCCTCCATCGAGCACTCGGTCATCCAGGTGCGCGACATCGCCCGCAGCCTCTTCGAGGCGAGCGTGAGCACACGCCGCAGCGTGCTCGCCGACTCCCTCGTGCCCGTCCTCGAGGGGACGGCCGCCGCCTTCCGCAGCCACGCCGCCCAGCTGGAGGGAGGCGGGCCGAACCTCGACATCGCCCTCGAGGCGGTGCGCAAGGCGGGGCGGGACTCCCTCGGATGGGTCCGGCGGGCCGACGACACCGGCATCTGGCTCGCCTCGGGCCACATCCTCACCGACGTGGAGCGCATGGTGCAGCAGCTCGAGGGGTCGACCCCGGCTCTCGACGTCCCGGCCGGCGACACCGGACCCCGCCGCCCGGCCCGGCGACCTCGCCGGCGTACCCCGCCGCCATCGCATCCGTCCTCGTCGCGCCCCTGAGGGTCAAGCGCCGCCGCCCGGCTGCCAGCGCAACGGGAGGGTGGCGATGCCGTGAACGTTGCCCCAATGGCCGGGCACGGGGCCGTCGACGGCGAGCTCGTACTCCGGGATGCGCCGGTGCCACAGCTCGAGGGCGACGGCGATCTCGTGCCTGGCGAGGTGCGAGCCGAGGCAACGGTGCGGGCCCGCCCCGAAGCTGTGATGAGGCACGGGGCGGCGGGCGAAGTCGACCTCCCTCGCCCGTCGCCGGTCGTGCGGGTCCCGGTTGGCGGCGGCCAAGGGGAACAGCACCATGTCGCCGGGCTCCAGCGCCACCCCCGCCACCACCGTGGGGCGCCTCACCTTGCGGGCCACCTGCCCGATGGCGAAGGTTCGTAGCAGCTCCTCGGCGGCCTGCCCCGTACGCGACGGGTCGTCCGAGAGGTAGGCGCGGTCGGCCGGGTGGGTGGCGAGGTGGTGCATGGCGAAGGCGAGGGCGTTGGCGACCGTGTCGAGGCCCGCCATGAAGAGCAGCAGGCAGCACGAGAGGATCTCGTCGTCGGAGACGGGCGCACCCTCGATCCGCCAGGACGAGGCCGCCTCGCTCACGATGTCGGTGGCACCCGGGACCGGATCGGCCCGCCGTTCGGCGATGATGCGGCGGAAACGGTCGAACACCAGTAGGACGGTGGCGAGGCGTTGCTGCGGGTCGAAGGAGCCGTCCGGGCCCGGGTAGAGGATGGCGCGCTCCCACTGGAGGAAGGTGTCGAGCTCGTCGGCCGGCAACCCCATGAGCTCGAGGAAGATCGACGTCGGGAAGCGGAAGGCGAAGTCGTTCACGTAGTCGCAGGTGCCCGACCGCTCGAAGGTGTCCAGGAGATCGGCACAGCGCCGGCGGATGCGGTCGTCCAGCAAGGGCAGGCGGCGCAAGGAGAAGTAGCCGGCCAGCAACCGGCGCCACTTCGTGTGCTCGGGCGGGTCGAGCATGATGGGGATGATCGTGTAATGGGGATCGGCCATGAGAGGCGTGAGGGCTCTGCTCGAGAACGTCTCGTGATCCTGCAGTCCCGCCACGATGAGCTCGCGATCGAGCAGGACCACGTACGACCCCTCGGGCTCCTCCACCCGCACGACCCGGTGACGGTCCTGCAGCTCGTCGTAGCGGCGAAACCCCGTCATCGCATCGCCCGACCCGTTGAAGCGCCACCCCTCGGCCACCGGGCAGCCACCCGTCCTCGGGTTCACGATCGTCTTCGCATGTCGCTCGGCATCGCCCGCCCTACTGCAGGGGAATGTCGACGCCCCGCTCCTCCGGGGGGCGAGGCCCGAAGATGCGCCGCTCGGCTTCCTCGATCACGACGTCGTTGATGCTCGCCTCCCGTCGCACCATGAGGCCGTGCTCGTCGAACTCCCAGAGCTCGTTGCCGAAGCTGCGGTACCACGTGCCCGCCGCGTCGTGGCTCTCGTACTGGAAGCGGACGGCGATCCGGTTGCCCTCGAAGCACCAGAGCGACTTGCGCAGGGCGTAGTCGAGCTCCCGCTCCCACTTGCTCGTGAGGAAGGCGACGATCTCGTCCCGACCGGAGACGAAGCGATCACGGTTGCGCCAGACGGAGTCCTCGCTGTAGGCGAGGGCGACGCGCTCGGGCTCCCGGGTGTTCCAGGCGTCCTCGGCGGCCTGCACCTTGACGGCTGCGGTATCCCGTGTGAAAGGCGGGAGGGGCGGTCGGTCGGCCATGGTCTCTCCTCCGAAGGGCTGATGGGCTGACACTATCCAGCTCGCCGCCGGGGAGGGAGGGGCGGGGAGGGCGACGACCTCGTCGAGAGCCTGCGGGCCACCGTGGCGACGAAGATCGGGCCGATCCCGCCAGATCCTCCTCACACCGGAGCTCCCGAAGACGCGCAGCGGCAAGATCATGCGCCGCCTCCTGCGCGACGTGGCAGAGAACCGGGAGCTCGGCGACGTCACGACGCTCCTCGACCCGACGGTCGTCAACATGATCAACGAGAAGATGCGGGAGGGCGGCGCCCGCGAGGAGGAGTGAGCCGCCGGGGCGGCGGCGTCGTAGCGTTGTGAGCCATGAGCCTCCTCCCCCTCGACCCCGACGAACTCCTCACGACGACGCGGGCCGTGCGCCGCCGCTTGGACCTGTCCCGGCCCGTGCCCCGCCAGCTCGTGGAGGAATGCCTGCAGGTCGCCCTGCAGGCGCCGACCTCCTCGAACCAGCAGTCCTGGCAGTTCGTCGTCGTGACCGACGCCGGGCTGCGTGCCGGGGTGGCGGAGCTGTACCTCCGGGCGACCCGCGGGTACCACGACGACCCGGAGCCGTCCAAGGCGAGGAACGTCCTCTCGAGCCGCTACCTGGCAGAGCATCTCCACGAGGTGCCGGTGCTCGTCGTCCCGTGCGTGAAGGGGCGAACGGACGGACAAGGGGTACCGGAGCAGGCGGCTGCGTGGGCGTCGATCATCCCCACGACCTGGAGCTTCATGCTGGCGGCGCGGGCGCGAGGGCTCGGCACGGCCTGGACGACCTTCCATCTCGACTACGAACGCGAGGTGGCCGACCTCCTCGGAATCCCCTTCGAGGAGTACATGCAGGCCTGCCTCATCCCCGTCGCTTACACGAAGGGGACCGACTTCCGGCCGGCCGAGCGCCGCCCGGTCGGCGAGGTGGTGCACTGGGATCGCTGGTGACGCCGCGCTCGCCGGTCTGAAGCCGGCCTGTCGCATCGTTTCGTCCTCCCCGGCACCCTCGAGGCGCGCTCCAGTCGGTCGCCAGGGCGGCCACGGCGCCCGGCCTCCCGCAGTCCACGATCGATCTCGTCTACATCTGGGCGAGCCAGAGCAACGGCTGCTCGGTCTGCCTCGACATGCACACCCGGGAAGCCCGCCGGCGGGACGAGGAGGAGGGCCGCTCTGGCCTTGACCGAGCCGTCACCCGCATCGCCGATCACCCCGGGAGCGTGACAAACGAGATCTTCGCCGCCGCCGTCGCTGGGGCTGGGGCCCGGTGGGGCGACTCCCTACCGGGTCGCTCCCGCCCGGCGACGCCTGGCGCCTTCGAAGGCGGCGAGGCCGGCAGCACCGAGGAGGCTCACGAGCAGCCAGTAGCCCCAGCCTGCCCACGGCTCGCCCGTATGGGCCGGCGGCACGACGACGGGAGCCTCCACGTTGGCGGCCGCCGAGGCCATGGCGACCTGACCGGCTCGGTCGAAGGTGGAGTCGGTCGCTGTAGCAATGTTGACGACCGGTCCCGCGCTGGTGAATCGGACGTCGAGCGAGAGCGTCGCCGAGGCGCCCACGTCGAGGGAGCCGACGCTCCAGGTGACCGTCTCGACCGTGTTGGAGCTGGACTCGGTGGCGGTTCCCGTCGCGGTCGTGGCGGAGACGTAGCTGAGGGCGGCCGGCAGCGGATCCGTCACGACGACGTCGGTGGCGGTGTCCGGTCCCTTGTCCGTCACGGTGATGGTGTAGGTGCCGTCGGTGCCGACGTGCGGGGAGGCGTCGGCGATCGTCTTCGTGAGGCCCAGCTCGGCATAGGACGGCACGAGCGTGACCGTGTTGGACGATCCGGTCGTGGAGCCGGAGCCGTTGGGCGTCGTCTGCGTGAACGAGGCGGTGTTCGTCACCGTCGCCGTCGTGTCGACCTGCACGACGACGCCGAGCGTCGCCGTGTCGCCGGCACCGAAGGCGGTGAGGTCGGGAATCGTCCAGGTCACCGTCTGGCCCGATGTCGAGACGGAGCCGGCCGACGGAGTGGACGACTCGTAGCTGAGGCCCTTCGCCAGGATGTCGGTCACCACGACCTTGCCGGATGCGTCCGGGCCGGCGTTGGCGGCCGTCAGCGTGAAGGTGTCGTCGGAGCCGAGCGCCGGCTTCGTCGAGGAGGCCGACTTCGTCAGCGTGACGGCGGCCGAGGGTGGCGTCAGCGTGACCGTGTTCGACGATCCCCTCGTGGCGCCGCTCGAGTTCGGCGTCGCCTGTGTGAAGGTGGCGGTGTTCGTGACCTTCGCCGACGTGTTCACGGTGACGACGATCTGCAGGGTCGCTGTGGCGCCGGCGCCCGAGGCGGTCAGGTCGGGGATCGTCCAGGTGACCGTCTGGCCGGCGTCGGCCACCGTGCCGGCCGAGGGCGACGAGGAGTCGTAACTGAGCCCGCTCGCCAGCACGTCGGTGACGACGACCTTTCCTGCGGCGTCCGGCCCGGCGTTGGCGGCCGTCAGCGTGAAGGTGTCCTCGGACCCGACGCCCGGCGTGGCGGAAGACGCCGACTTGGTGAGGCTGACGTCGGCGTAGAGCGGTGTGAGGGAGACCGGGTTCGAGGTCCCCGTCGTGCCGCCAACGGCGTTCGGGGTCGTCTGGGTGAAGGTGGCGGTGTTCGTCACCGTCGCCGTCGTGTCCACGCTCACGACGATCAGCGCCGTCGCCGTGGCGCCGGCGCCCGAGGCGGTGAGGTCGGGGATCGTCCAGGTGACCGTCGGGCCGGCGTCGGCCACCGTGCCGGCCGAGGGCGACGAGGAGTCGTAACTGAGCCCGGTTGGGAGCACGTCGGTCACGACGACGGCGCCCGAGGCGTCCGGGCCGGCGTTCGTGGCCGTGAGCGTGAAGGTGTCCGCCGTCCCGACGCCGGGACTCGTGGAGGAGGCGGACTTCGTGAGGCTCACTACGGCGTAGCCGGGCGTCAGGGTGACGGAGTTGGAGGTCCCGGTCGTGCCTCCCGTGCCGTTCGGGTTCGTCTGCGTGAACGAGGCCGTGTTCGTCACCGGCGTCGTGGCGGTGACCGTGACGACGATCTGCAGCGTCGCCGTGGCGCCGGGTGAGACGTCGTCGATGGTCCACGTCACCGTCTGCCCGCCCACCGACACGCAGGAGCCGGCGCAGGTGTTCGAGGGCGTCGAGGAGACGTAGGTGAGCCCTGCAGGGAGAGTGTCGGTGACGACGACCTCACCGGAGTCGCTCGTGCTCTCGGCGTCGTTGGCGGCCGTGAGCGTGAAGGTGTCCTCAGCGCCGACCGCCGGCGTCGACGACGACACGGACTTCTGCACGGTGACGTCGGCGAAGGCCGGCGTCACGTCGACCGTGTTGGAGGAGCCGGTCGTACCACCGGTGTCGTTCGGGTTCGACTGCGTGAACGTCGCCGTGTTCGTGCTCGGCGCCGAGCTCGTGACGTCGACGACGATCTGCAAGGTGGCGGAGTCACCGCCGAAGATGTCGTCGACGACCCAGGTGATGGTGCCCTCGGAGTAGGTCACGCACGGCCCCGTGCAGCTGTTGGAAGGCGTCGACGACACATAGGTGAGCCCGGCGGGGAGGGTGTCGCTCACGATCACCATGCCGCTTCCGGCCGTGCTGAAGGCGGCGTTGGACGCCGTCAGCGTGAAGGTGTCGTCCGACCCCACGGTCGGCGTGGCGGAGCTGACGGACTTCACGAGGGACACGTCGGCCCACTGCGGGCTCAGCGTGACGCTGTTGGAGGTGCCGCTCGTGAGCCCGGAGCTGTTGGGCGTCTCCTGCGTGAAGCTGGCGGAGTTCGTGACCGGCGTCGTCGCGTTCACGGTGACGACGATCGACAGCGTCCCCGTTTCGCCGGACGCGAGGTCCGGCATCGTCCAGGTGACCGTTTGGCCTGACACGCCGAGGCTTCCGAGCGAGGCGCTCGCCGACTCGATCTCGAGTCCGGCCGGCACGGGGTCGGAGACGACGACGGTGCCGGCCGAGTCGGGCCCGGAGTTCGTCGCCGTGAGCGTGAAGGTGTCCTCCGTGCCGAGGTCGGGCGTCGTCGTCGTCGCCACCTTCGTGACACTGACGTCGGCGTAGACGGGTGTGACCGGAACGGCGTTCGAACTGCCAGTCGTGCCCCCGGTGTCGTTGGGCACCGTCTGGGCGAAGGTGGCGACGTTGAACACCGACGTCGTCCCTGTGACCTTGACGACGATCTGCAAGGTGGCATCCGCTCCTGCCGCCAGGTTGTCGATCGTCCAGGTGACGGTCTGGCCGGCCACCGACACGCAGGCGCCGGCACAGGAGTTCGATGGGGTCGAGAACTCGTAGGCGAGCCCGACGGGGAGAACGTCGGTCACCGTCACGACACCGCTGCCGGCCGTGCTGGCGCCGGCGCTCGACGCTGTGAGCGTGAAGATGTCGTCGGCGCCCACCTCCGGGTTGAAGTCGGTCACCGCCTTGGTGAGGCTCACGTTCGCCCAGGCCGGATCTAGGGTGGCGGTGTTCGACGTGCCTGCCGTGCCGCCCGTCGAGTTGGGGAACGCCTGGGTGAACGTGGCGTCGTTCGTCACCGGTGAGGACGTGTCGACGTCGACGGTGATCTGCAAGGAGGCGGACGCCCCGGGGGCGAGGTCGGCGACCGTCCAGGTCACCGTGGCAGCGGTCACCGTGATGCAGGAGCCGGTGGGGCAGAGCGATGACGCCGAGGAGGCGTAGGCGAGTCCGGCGCTCAGGGTGTCGGTGACGACGACCTGGCCGGAGGGCGCCGTGCTGGCGGCGGAGTTCGTGAGCGTGAGCGTGAAGGTGTCGGCCGCGCCCACCTCCGGTGCCGTCGTCGTCGCCACCTTCGTGAGCGACACGTTGGCGAATCCGACGTCGGTCGTCACCGACGAGGAGTTGTTGGAGGAATTCGGGTCGTCCTCGTTCCCGATCACCGTGGCCGTGTTGGTATAGACGCCGCCGCCGGCCGGAGACGTCGCCGTCACCGTGACGGTGAAGGTGGCGCCTGCATCGATCTCGGGTTCCACGCAGACGACGTTGTTGCCCGTGACGGTGCAGCCGGCCGTCGTGGTGGCGACGTTCGTGTAACCCGCAGGGACCGGATCCTCGACGCTGTAGCCGGAGCTGTCGTCGACGGCGCTGTCGTCGGTGACGGCGATCGTCCAGCTCACGTGGGTGCTGACGGCAACGGAGGCCGGACCGGCCTTCGAGATGCCGAGGTCGACGGGCGGTCCCTGGCAGGAGGCGCCGTCGTTGTTGCTCGTGACTTGTCCGGGCGCCGCCGACACACCCGTGATGGTCGGCGTGGCCGACGTCGGGTTCGTGACGGCCAACTGGTAGACCTCGCCCGTCCCGTTGTTGCTGAAGACGAGGTTGCCGTTGCCGAAGGTCCAGGCGGCGCCGTACGACCCGCTCGGCATGTAGCTCTGCGGGATCTCGATCACGACCCCCGTCGTGGGGTTCACGCGGACGATCTCGGTCGTCGCGCTGTCCTCCGCCCACAGGTAACCGTACGAGTAGGTCCAGTCGATCAGAGCGGTCGTGTAGGCGACGCCGTTGAGGGTCATGGGGGTCTCCGAGGTGGTGCCGCCCGCGATGTTGAGGGAGTACACGAACTGCTGCCCCCCTGCGCTGTCGTTCGTGGCGAGGTAGTCACCGCTCGGGTCGAAGGTGGCGGCAAGGAAACCCGAGCCGGGAAGGGTGTAGGCCGGCAGCAGCGTCTGGGCGCCCGTGGCGTCGAGTTGCACGATCTCCTGGCCACCGCCGAGGTTGCGCGTCGAGGCGTAGAGGAAGTTGTCGACGGGGTCGTAGCCGAGGGCGTTGTACGTGAGCGTCGTCGTCGTGCCGATCGCCGTGAACGTCAGCCCGCCGGAGGCGTTGTAGGCCTCCCGGTAGAGCTGCGTCGGGCTGTTGACGGCCTGGAAGTAGAGCGACGGGTTACAGGTGAAGGGAGTGCCGGCGGCCAGGGCGGGCGACGGCGACAGAGCCGCCTCCACGCTGAAGCCGGTGCCGGTGAGGAAGAGGGCCGACAGGACGGCGGCGAGCCCGGCCCGAATGGTCCGTTGCCTCCGTGTGATCCGGCGGTGCGCTCCTGCCACGAGTGTGAGCCTCCCAATCGTGGACCAGCCCTGCGCCCTCGCCGGTGCCGGTCCTGTGTCGTCCTCCGCTACTACGCCGAGCTTGCGCCGTTGTTCCAGCGACCTGCGGACGCGCCCTCAACGACGACACCAGGTCTCCCTCACGCATCCGGGGCCATGGTAGTGGGCACCCTGCCCCCTACTGGGGGATGTACGTCGTGCCGGATGGGTTCGCCGGGACGGCCCACTCGAAAGCCGTCCCGCCATGCAGGGCTCCGTAGATGCGGTCGCGCACCTCGTTCGCCTCGGCGTCGCTCAGCGTCCGCTCCACGTCGCGCAGCACGACCCTCACGAGGAGGTTCTTCTGTCCCGGCAGGGCACCGAGCCGCTGACGAGCCGACGGCGGGAGCGTGTCGTAGGACGTTTCGCTCAGCACCCGCACCTCCTCCACGGAGGCGCTGGCGCCGCCGAGGGCGTCGCGGACGCGGTCACCCAGATCCTCGGCGAGATCCCCGGCGTCGACGGCGATCGAGAGGTCGCGCCGGACGGCGGGCATGGCGGACACGGGCCGATACGGGTCGAGATCGGCCATCTGGGACGACACGCGAGGGTCGGCCGACCGCAGCAGCCGGATGTCGGGGACGTCCTTCACGAGCATGAGCAGGCGGTCGAGGCCCATGCCGAGGGCAAGGCCGCTGAAGCCATGGAGCCCGCCGCGTCGCAGGACGTCCGGGTGGGCGAGGCCGCACTCCCAGACCTCGACCCACTGGCCGGACCGTTCCACGTCGACTTGGCGGCCGTCGAGCGTGTAGGGGTGCACCCGCCCCTCGCAGCGGGAGTCGGCACCGGGCACGAGCGCCGAGAGGAGGATGGCGATCATGTCGTCCAGCTCGGAGATCCCGAGGTGGCGCCGCCTGAGGCGCCAGAGGTCGAGCTGGTGCGGCGTGCCGCTGTGGAGCCGGTCGATGGCGTCACGGCGAAAGACGACGCCCGGGCAGACGAGGAGGACGTCCTCGCCGGGACGCTCCGCCAGGGCCCGTAGGGCGGGCGGGACCATGGCGCTCGAGTGGCTGCGCAGCATCCGTTCGTCGTCGACGTAGCGGGTGTAGCGGGCGTCGCGGGTGACCGCCCCGCCGTCGAATCCGAGGTCGTCGTAGTTGTCGGCCACGCTCACGATGCGGTCGCCCCGGCACCAGCGGACCTCGCACCGCCAGGCGGCGGCGAGGGCGGTGACGGCGCGGTCGACGAGCAGCTGGAGGGCGTGATGACCCTCGGCCGGATCGGTCAGGTCGGCAATGGCCAGGTCGCGTTGCAGCTGGCTGTCCGAGAGATGCACGGGCATGAGGAACTCCTTGGACGGGGAGGGTGAGCACGCGCCCCCCTGACCGGAGGGGTCACCCGGAGTTCGTCAGCCGCAGGTCGTGGAGGAGGCGGTCCCTGGGCGCCGGACGGCCAGGGGGTCGCTAAATCGGGGTCTTCCGGCATGAATGTGGGTCCCTGCGGGGAACCCGGCCCCGGGGATCCCGTGTGGGCCAAGACAGGCGGGCCGCTCACGGTGGTGTAGCAGCCGGCTCCAAGTCGGCCTCAAGCCCTCCGCTTCGCTCCGGCCCTCTGGGCGGCCCTCCGGGCCGGGCTTGACCCCGACCCGCCAGCTGCTCGTGGGCTGTCAGGCAGGCTGACGGAGCAGCCTGCCGTTGGTCAACGGCGGCTTGTGATCCTTCGCGGGCGACACGCACGGGGTCCTAGGTTTGGAGATGTCTAGTAACCGAACAAAGGACTCTCCCGTGCGCGTCACCGCTGCATTGTGTCGCCTTTTGGCACTCCCCGGCATCTGGGTGCGGGAGGTCGAGTTCACAGACGAGTCGGTGCTGGTCACCGTCATGCTGCGACGGCGCAACCTCGTCTGCCCCGAGTGCGGCTTCTCCACGAGGGCTCGCTATGACATCCGACCCGTCGAGTCGTCATGGCGCCACCTCGACCTCGGCATCTGGCGACTCGAGGTGCGCGCCAACCTGCGCCGGCTCAACTGCCCGGACCACGGCGTGAGGACCGAAGGCGTCCCCTTCGCACGTGCCGGCTCCCGCCACACTTCCGATTTGGAGGACTTGGTCGGCTTCCTCGCCACCCAGATGGACAAGACGGCCATCTGCCGGCTCGTGCGTGTCGACTGGGACACCGTCGGGAGGATGATCACCCGGGTGATGGAGACTGGGCTCGACCCGGCCCGGCTCGAGAACCTGTTCGAGATCGGCGTCGACGAGGTGAGCTGGCGCAAGCGCCACAAGTACCTGACCCTCGTCTCGGACCACCGGGGACGGAAGGTGGTTTGGGGGAAGGAGGGCGGCGACACCGCCACCCTCGACTCGTTCTTCTCCGAGCTCGGGCCTGAGCGCTCGGAGAACCTGACGGCTGTGTCGATGGACATGTCGGCCGGCTACGCCAAGTCGGTGCGCAAGCCCGGTCATGCCACGAGGGCGACCATTTGCTACGACCCGTTCCACGTGGTCAGCCTCGGCACGAAGGCGCTCGACACCGTGAGGCGCCAGCACTGGCAGGAGATGCGGCGGGCCGACGAGACCGCCGCCAAGCGGTTCAAGGGGGCGAGATGGTGCCTGCTCAAGAACCCCGAGCACCTGGACGAGTCCCAGGCGGCGACACTGCGCAAGCTGAAGCGACACGGAGGGGCGGTCTGGCGGGCATATGCCCTCAAGGAGGCCCTTCGGGCGATCTTTGCCGGCGACCTACGGATCGACGACGTGGAGGCTCTCCTCGATCGCTTCTGCTCGAAAGCCTCCCGTAGCGGCCTCAAGGCATTCGTCACCTTGGCTCAGACGATCCGCAAGCACCGCGACGGCATCCTGGCCGCTGTACGACTCGGCGTGAACAACGCCCGCCACGAAGGTTTGAACCGGCGGGTACGCCTCTTGATCAACCGGGCCTACGGGTTCCACTCCGCCGAGGCCGCCCTCGCCCTCATCATGATCACGGTCGGGCCGATCACCCACGTCCTACCCCACGAGCGAACACTCGTTCCCGACGGATGACCCACATTCATGCCGGGAGGCCCCTAAATCGCAGGGGAATCCCGTGGGCCACGGACACAAGGCTAGCCGCCGGCGGCGGCTACGTAGACTCCGCCGGACATGCTGAAGCCCAGAACGTCCCGGTTCGCCCAATCACTCGGCCTCGCCCTCGCCCTCGTGGCCGGCGGCACGCTGCTCGCCGCCTGCAGCTCGAGCCCCAGTACGACCACGACCACCACGGCGGCGACGACCACCACGGCGGCGCCGACGACCACCTCCTCGACGACGACCTCGACGACGGCGCCACCTCCGGCGCTGTCGTCGTTCCTCCTGACGATCAAGGACTTCCCTGCCGGCTGGGTCGCCGAGAAGTCCTCCAGCGGAGGTGGGATCGGCTGCCTCGTGCACGTCCTCAAGCCGGCGGGCATCACCGAGTCCGCCACGGCGGGGGGCGACTTCGCCCTCCACAGCAACGTGCCCGAGGTCGACGAGAAGCTCGCCACCTACGAGGAGCCGGCCACGACCGCCTACTCGAAGGTCGTGGCCGCCGTGGACGCCTGCAAGCTCGTGAGCGGCACCGTCGACGGCCAGCCCGTCAAGGGATCCGTGACGCCGATCGCCTTCCAGCACTACGGTGACCAGTCATCGGCCTTCCGGGCGATCTTCACCGTGAACGGCACCACACTCGGGGAGGACGCCGTCATCGTCCGCAAGGGCGACATCGTCATGGGCCTCCTCGAGGGCACAGTCGGGACGCCCAGTGTCAGCCAATTCAAGGGCTTCATCGTGAAGGCGGTCGCCGCCCTCCCCTGACGCGCCGGGGCGCCCGCCGGTGGTGGACCCCCATTAGCCGGTCGCCGCCGTCCCACTCACCGGCTCGTACATGCCGGTGATGGCGGCGGCGAGGCAGCAGACCGCCCCGACGAGGGCGACCCAGGCGCCTTTGGCGAGCGAGACCGTCGGCGCGTCCAGGCGGCCATGCTCGAACAGTGCCGCCACGACGGCCGCGCACGCCAGCACGGCGAGCAGGACGAGGAAGGCCCGGTGCGGCCATTGGATCCGACGGCTTGCCACGAACACCTCCACGACGATGAGGCCGGGCAGGGTCGGTGTCAGCCACCGGATGGCCTTGTTGTCGCCCGTGGCGTGCAGGACGAAGTGCGTGTGCCCGTTCACGAGCACGGGAGTGGCGACCCAGGCCATGAGGAGCGACCCGACGAGGAGGGCGACGGCACCCGCCACGGCGAGGGCATCGCAGGCGAGTCGACGACGGCCTCCCCCCGCGTCGTTCCAGGCGAGCAGCTCCGGGCCGATCACGAGGGCGGAGGCGGCGGCGATGACGAGTGCTCCCGCCACCTGCCCGGGGCGGCTGCCGGCGAGGTAGATCGTCCGCTGCAGGGCCACGGAGGCGGCGAGCACGGCGGCAGCGCCGAGGAAGGGCAGGACGTCGTGCGCCAGGCGCTGGCCGGCGCCGGCCCGCACGACGGGCCGCTCCTCGGGCACGACGGTGAGCGCAACCGGCTGCTCCTCCCGATTCGGCTCGGTGACGTCCTCCCTGCCCCGAAGCACCACCGTCGGCGCGTCCTCGGGGTGCCGCCCGGCGTAGAGGGCGTGCCACCACGTCTCCATGGCCCAGCGGCAGAGGCCGTCACGCAGTCCCGTGCTGCTGGCGAGGTAGGACGAGGCGACCCGCACGGCGAAGGCGAAACCGTGGGCGGCGGAGTCCTGCAGCTGCGTGACCGCTCCGCAGCGGACCGCCTCGATGAGCGCCCTCACCTCGGCGGACGATTCGGGGAGGCCGTCGAGGAGCACAGCCTCGGCCAGCCTCGTGTCCGACGTCAGATCCTGCCCCTGCTCGCCGTACTGGCGGACCCAGTACCGGAGGCGACTCCCCGATTCGGTGCTGTCGCCGCCCTCCGGCATGGCGGCATCGTACCGACCCGCTCTCCGGCACGCCGGTAGCGTGACAAACGGGTGGTCCCGGCGTGCCGGCGCCGAGAGGGGAGAAAGGAGCACTCACGATGCCAGTGCAGCTCAACCACACGATCGTCCCCGTGAGGGACAAGAAGGCCGCCGCCGAGTTCCTCGCCGACGTCCTCGGCCTCGATCCACCGCGGGCCCTCGGGCCGTTCCTGTGCGTCGAGACCGCCAACGGCGTCAGCCTCGACTACGACGACCGCTGGGACCCCGTCTCGCTCCACTACGCCTTCCTCGTCTCCGAGGAGGAGTTCGACGCCATCTTCGCCCGCGTGCAGGCGCGCGGTCTCACCTACTGGGCGGACCCCGGTCACGCCCGGGAGGGCGAGCTGAATGGGAACGGGCGGGGTTTCTATTTCGAGGATCCCGCCGGCAACAACCTCGAGGTGCTGACGCGGGCCTACGGCACGTAGGCCCGCGTCGTCACCCGGTGACGAGGGCGAAGGCCGCCCCCTGCGGGTCGAGGACGACGGCGAAGCGCCCGGTGCCGGGGATGTCCATGGGGCCGGCGACGACCGTGCCGCCGAGCTCGACGGCTCTCACCGCGTCCCGGTCGACATCGGGGGAGGCGAAGTACACGAGCCAGTGGTCGGGCACGTCCGCCGGGAGGTCCGGCCGCCGCGGCATGACGCCTGCGATCGTGCGCCCGGCCACCTGTCCCTCGGCATACTCGTCGGCTCCGCCCCAGCCCCAGCCGAAGACGTCCCCGTAGAAGCTCTTCGACTTGGCGAGGTCCGAGGTCGAAAGCTCGTTCCAGGTGAGGGCGCCCGGCTCGTTGACGAGCTGCGCACCCTTGTGGCTCCCCGGCTGCCAAGCGGCGATCACGGCGCCCGTCGTGTCCTGGAAGATAGCCATGCGGCCGGCGCCCATGACGTCCATGGGGGCGACGATGGTCGTGCCGCCGGCGGCCTCCGCCTTCTTCGCCACGTCGTCGACGTCGTCGACGTTCACGTACGTCGTCCAGCGGGGCGGGCCCTCGTCTTGGGCCGTGCTCAGGGCCGCCACCATCTTCCCGTCCTTGAAGACGATGGTGTAATGGCCCGCCTCCTCTCCCATGTCCTGCCCTTCCCAGCCGAGCAGCTGGCTGTAGAAGACCAGGCCGGCCGCCAAATCGGTCGTGCCGATGTCCACCCAGGACGGCACTCCGTGCTCGTAGCTCGTCATCTCAGGCATGGTGTCTCCTCGTCCGTCTGTGTCTGTCCGTAGCCTGGCCCTCCGCCTCCCGCTTCGCAAGGGGTCTGAGCAGCGGCCTTTCCGCCGCAGACCTCACCTCGCCAGGCGCCGGCGGCGTGCCCACCCGAGCCGCAGCAGGTACAGGAGGCCTGAGGCCCCCCCGAGGATGGCGGTGACGAGGAGCCAGTTCCTCAGGTAGACGTTCTCGCTGAAGCCCGTTGCCCCCTCGTAGTAGGGGTTCGAGAGCCGCAGGACGAGGGGGAAGGCGATGCCGAGGAGCACGCCCGAGATGATCACGGGCACCCGCACGTGGTTCACCCACGGCACGGTCGGTGCCGGCCGCCCGGGGCGACGTCCCCGTCGGACCAACCACCGGTCGACAGCGGCGTAGATCGGCCAGCCGATGACGTCGTGGGCGACGATGCAGAAGCCGAACCACAGCACGATGCCGACGAAGCCACCCTGGTCGAGCACCCGCGTGACGGCATAGAGGGCCACGGCGGCGCAGGCCAGCACTCCGGCGAGGTGGAGGGGGCCGGCACCGTAGTGTCGCCGGAACCGGCTCACGAGCCCTCCTCCGTGAAGTCGATGCGAGCCATCCATTTCAGGTTGTGAGTGCCGGGCATCGACGGGACGATGACTCGAGCAGGGAAGCCGTGGTCGAGCGAGAGCTCCTCGCCGTTGACCCGGAGGGCGAGCAGCGACTCGGGTGCGGAGATCTGCGATCCGGCGAGCGCCACCGAATACGTGTCGAGCGAGGTGATCTCCGTCGTGGCGGGACGGTTCACGCCCACTAGGCGGGCGAGATCGGCAAGTGGGACCCCGGTCCAGCGCTGCAGTGTGGACCAGCCCTCCGTGCAGGCGATGGGCAGGTCCGCCGTCGTGAGCGGCATGTCGAGGAGCTGCTGGCGGCTGAGGGAGACCGTTCGGTCCCCGGCGACGAGCTGGAGCCTCCAGTCCGGACCGGTCTCGGATGCCGTGACGCCGTGCGAGGCCGCTGTGTGGTTGATCGGGAAGTCGTTGGCGCCGCTGCCGAAGGTCCGGTAGTGCGTGCCGAAGAGGGCGAACCGGCGCATGACACCGCCGATGCTCTCGCCGGCGGTGAGGAGGAAGACGGCCAACGAGGTGCCGCCGACGAGGGCGAGGGCGCCCCGCCGGGAGATGGTGGGAGCGGACGGGTTCGGCGCCACGAGCCCGTCGTCGAGCGGTTCCGGTCGTGTGCCGGCGAGCCCGGTACCGAGCTCTGCCCGGAAGGAGCGGGAGCGCAGGGCCCGCACCATGTCGCCGAACTTGACGCAGACGTGCAGGAGGAACCCGGCGATGAAGGCCCAGGCACCGTAGAAGTGGCCGGTGTAGAAGCTCACCGGGTTGAGGTAGTCGATGTTGAGGATGCCAGTCGTCATCTCGAACACGACGCCGCCCACGACGAGCAGGAGGCTGAGGCGCTCGAGCATCCTCGCCACCGACGTCCAGGGTGGCCAGGCGAAGAGCTTCGGGATGACGGACCACAGCTTGGCGAGCACGACAGGGACGAGGACGAGCCCGAGCATGACGTGGACACCTTCGGTGACCCGGTAGAGCCAGCTCGGTGCCGTCGTCCAGTCGAAGAGGTACAGGCCGAAGAGGCCGTGGCGCGGATTGGGGTCGTTGCCGCCGAGGCGGGGGTTGTAGGCGGCGTAGGAGAGGAGGCCCGTGACGAACTCGATCGGGATGCCGACGAGGAGCACGAGGCCGAAGACGGACGTGAGCCAGGGTCCGCGGATGGGGCTGCGCCAGCGGGCCGGGTCGAACACGCCGCCAAGGCGGCCGGGTGGCAGGCTCCGGGCGGGTGGATCCGCTCCTCCCTCCACGCCGGTCACAAGGTCGGCTGGGCTCTCGTGCTCGGCGCGTGCGATTCGGCGAGCTTAGGCTTCGTGCCGGACGTCCTTCCGTCCACGGGCGGTCCCTCCGGCGCCGCACCGAGCGTACGATGACCTGGCCAACGGCCGGCATGGGAGCGAACCATGGGCTCGATTCGCACAGCAACACTGGCGGTTCTCCTGAGCGTGGCGCTGGCGTCAGCGGCGACCTCGGCGGTGCCCGAGGCGGGGGCGGCCCAGTCGCCGGCCGGTAAGCCTCCGGCACCCGTCGCCCTCCCGCCCCGCATCTCCGACCTGCCGTCCGCCAGCGGGCTGGCCGGCGTCAGCTGTCCCACTGCGGACGAGTGCGTCGTGGTGGGGGCGTCGCAGAAGGCCGAGGGCCTCGTGGACGAGATCGTCAAGGGCAAGGCGGGCAAGCCCGTGACGGAGGACCAGGCCGATTCGGGGCTGCTGGCCGTCACCTGCCCCAGCGTCGCCTTCTGCCTCGTCGGGGGCCAAGCCCTCGTCCCCGCCACGCCGGCGGCGATCGAAGAGGGCACGCTCGCCCTCTATACGCACGGAGCCATCCGTCACCTCCAGATCTACCCGTCGGCGAACGGCGTCAAAGGTTCCCTCACGGAGTTCTCCGGTCTCGCCTGCCAGTCCGCAACCGTGTGCTGGGCGGTCGGCTACGGCTTCACGCAGGCGGATGGGACCGACCGTTACTTCGGCGTTCTCGCCGAGGTGAGCGTCGACCTCGCCCGGTCGACGTTCACGGCCGACGTCTCGTCCGTCGCCGAGACCACCGCCCTCAACGGAGTGACCTGCCCGACGGCGAGTCGCTGCTGGGTGGTCGGCGACGGCCCCACGGGAGCGGCGGCCGAGTTCCAGATCACCAGGACGGCGATGGGGGCAACGGTGACGACGACGCTCCCCGACTACGGAGGTGACCTGTCGGTGGCGTGCAGCGCCGCCACGACCTGCACGACCGTCGGGACGCTGGAGACGAATCCGTCGCAGTTCCAATACATCTCCTACGCCGAGAAGCTCTCCGCCGACAGCGCCGGGACGGTTCAGCAGCTACCCGCCTTCGCCTCGCTCAGCAGTGTGGCGAACCTCGATCCCCACCACCAGATCGCCGTCGGCACCGGGGCGGTCGGCGCTCCTGGCGTCGATCTGATCACGAACGGTGTTGCGGCCTCCTCGAACCACTTCGTCGTCCGGTTCCCGGGCGCCCGCCCGGGTCGCTCCTCCGTCGGAGCGGGCGGGCAGGCGAACGGCCCCCTGTACGCCGTGAGCTGTCCGGACACGACGTACTGCATGGCCGTGGGCGACTCCCGCATCAGTGGGACGAAGTCGCAAGGTGACGTCGTCGTGCTGGGTTTCGAGAACATCCCGGGTGCGCCGTCGCTCTCGGTGACCTCGGCGACGAGGACGAGCGTCACCCTCGAGCTCAGGCAGCCGACCGATACCGGCGGCGTGAAGATCCGCGGCTACCGCCTCGTCGTCGACGCCTGCCGGGCCCACAGCGGGACCTGCTCGGTGACGTCGGTCCGCCACCTCTCCTTCGCAACGGCGGGGCACGAGACGGTGACGGCCCTGAAGGCGGGAACGACGTACCGGTTCCAGGCATCCGCCTTCAACGCCTTCGGCCCCGGCGCCGGGTCGGCGATCGTGTCGGCGACGACGAAGAAGGCCTGACGGGCTCGGCTAGTCCGATCCGGCGCCGGCACACTGGCAGGGCCGGCCACAGCCACAGAGCAGCTCCGGCTCGCCGTGGCGCCTCCGGACGGCCCGCATCTCGATCGTGAGCCCGTAGGCGGCGTCGGCGACGAAGAGGGCGATGGCGAGATCGTCGAAGCGTCCCGACAACTGGCCCGAGGTCAGCTGGGCAACGCCCCAGGCGACGAAGGCCAGCGCCGCCACGGCGCGCATGAGGGCGCGTCCTCCCGTCGTGCGCGTGGCGATGCTGACCGCCGCGATGGCGACGGCGACCACGAAGAGCGGGACGGCCGACATGCGAGGAGCCTACCGAGACGCCTCGACGGATCAGAACCTGCGCCGGCCCAGGGCGCGAGACGACCCCGGCAGCATGAGGGGGCCACGGCCGGGGTCGCTCGAACAGCTGGGGCCAACGGTACCGGGCCGGCGCCACTCCTCCCCGTGCGAGTCGGCTGTGATCGAAACTCTTCCGCGCTGCAGCGCCCTCCGTTGATCAGAGACACCCGACCCCGGAGGCGATCAGCCGGGCACCGGCCACAGGGCGGAGTACGGAGCTAGGCCCCGCTTCACCAAGCCGCGGGCGATGATGACCCGCTGAATCTCGCTCGTGCCCTCCCAGATGCGGTCCACCCGCAGCTCACGGAAGTAGCGGTTGGCGACGTTCTCGGTCATGTAGCCCCGTCCGCCGTACAGCTGCACGCAGCGATCGGCGACCCGGTTGGCCATCTCGGAGGCATACAGCTTGGCCATGGCGATCTTCCCGTGCACGATGCGGGGGTCCGGGTGCACGTCGCACGACTCGGCGGCGTGATAGGTGAGGAGGCGGGCGGCGAGCAGCTCGGTCATCGAGTCGGCGAGGGGGAACTGCACGCCTTGGTACTCGACGATGGCATGCCCGGAGGCGACCCGGTTCTTCGTCCACTCCGTCGTCTCGGCGATGAGCCGCTCGGCGGCACCGCAGCAGCGGGCTGCGATCATGAGGCGCTCGACGGCGAGCCACCAACGCGTGCCGCCCTCACCGGAGGGAACACGGTTCTCGTCCGGCACGCGGCAGTCGGTGAGACGGAGCTCGATGTGCCCTGAGGTGTAGGGGTCGTGCATGAACTCGGGGCGCCGGACCACCTCGAGCCCGGGAGTATCCCGGTCGACGATGAAGAGCGCCTGCTCGCCCTCCGCCCAGGCGAGCACGAGGAAGAAGGTGGCGCGGTCGCCGCCCGTGACGAACCACTTCTCCCCGTTGAGCAGCCAGGCGTCGTCCCCGTCGCGCACGGCTGACGCCTCGATGCCCGTCACGTCGGACCCGGCGGAGTCGGGCTCCGTGATCGCCCAGGCGGTGCGGGCCTCCCCCCGCTGCATCGGTAGCACGTATCGCTCCGTCTGCGACGGGCTGGCGATGCCCTCCAGCACGTCCCGGCCGCGGGCTCGGGGAATCACGCCGCCGAGCCCGTTCGTCACGTGGCCGGCGATCTCCTCGATCGCCACGTGCACGAGCATGGGAACGTCGGGACCGGCCGCGGCGGGCGACTTCACGAACTCGGGCGGCAGCACGAGCTCGTCGAGAGCGCGGCGGCGGAGGCCGTCGTACTCGTCGATGTCGAGCACGCCGGTCTCGGCGATCCGCTGCTCGAGCGGGTGGACGTGCTCGCGAAGAAACGCCATCGCCTGCTGCCGAAACCGCTCGATCTCAACGGGAATCTCCTGGACGACAGGCAATGGGACCTCCCCCTCCGGGTACGGTAAACGCCGACCACCGTAACCGGGTCGCTGCCGTGACACTTGCGTTGCCGTGTGTCCGGGCCGATCATCTGGCTGATCCCGCCGACGACAAGGCCGACGACAAAGACAAAGGAGCCCGCGTGGGGCGCAACCCGGAGCATGACGTGCTCTTCGAACCGATCGTGATCGGACCGAAGACGCTGAGGAACCGCTTCTACCAGGTGCCCCACTGCACGGCCTTCGGCGTCCACAAGCCGTGGTCGCAAGCGCGGCACCGGGCCATGAAGGCGGAGGGCGGCTGGGCGGCCGTCTGCACGGAGTTCTGCTCGATCAGCCCGGAGTCGACGGAGACGCCCTGCCGGCTCTGGGACGACGACGACGTGCGGGCGCTCTCGATCATGTGCGAGGAGGTGCACGCCCACGGCGCCCTCGCCGGTGTGGAGCTGCACCACGGCGGCGTCAACTCCCGCAACCGGGAGTCGCGCCTCGCCTCCCTGGCCCCGTCACAGATCGCCGGCGACCACCAGCTCGTGACGCCGAAAACGATGGAGCTGTCGGACATCCGGCGCGTACAGCGGGAGTGGGCGGAGGCGGCGGAGCGGGCGGAGCGGGCGGGTTTCGACATCGTCTACGTCTACGGGGCCCACAGCTACCTGCCCATGCAGTTCCTCTCGCCGTTCTACAACCAGCGGACCGACGACTACGGGGGGAGGCTCGAGAGTCGTGCCCGCTTCTGGCTCGAGACGCTCGAGGCCGTGCGGGCGGCCGTCGGCGGGCGTTGCGCCATCGCCTCGCGCATCTCGGTCGAGGCGCTCGGCCCAGCCGGCGTCGAGCTCCCCGAGGCGCTCGAATTCATCCGGCTGGCCGACCACCTCGTCGACCTCTGGGACGTCAACGTCGGTTCCATCGCCGAGTGGTCGAAGGACAGCGGGTCGTCCCGCTTCTTCACCGAGGGGTACCAGCTCGAGTGGACCGGCCACGTCCGCACGGCAACGGCGAAGCCCATCGTCGGCGTCGCCCGCCTCACGAGCCCCGACCGGATGGCGGACATCGTGCGCAGCGGCGCCCTCGACCTCATCGGGTCGGCCCGGCAGTCCATCGCCGACCCCTTCCTCCCGAACAAGATCGACGAGGGCCGGCTCGACGACATCCGGGAGTGCACGGGCAACAACCAGTGCACCGGGCGCGGTGCCATGTACCACCTGGGGTGCACGCAAAACGCCACGGCCGGGGAGGAATACCGCAGGGGCTGGCACCCGGAGCGCTTCGAGCGGGCCGCCAACGCCGACTCCGACGTGCTCGTCGTCGGTGCCGGACCGGCCGGCATGGAGTGCGCCATCGTGCTCGGCAAGCGCGGGATGCGACGCGTCCACCTCGCCGATGCCTCCGACGCCCTGGGCGGCTGCATGCAGTGGATCCCCCGGCTTCCCGGTCTCGAGGAGTGGGGCCGGGTCGTGAACTACCGCCAGATCCAGATCGGGAAGCTCCGCAACGTCGAGTTCGTCCCCCGCACCCGACTCGACGCCGGCGGCGTCCGCCGCTACGGCGCCGAGATCGTCGTCGTCGCAACGGGTGCCCGCTGGGCCGCCGACGGACTCGGGCCCGGGTCCCGCCGCCCCATCGCCGGGGCCGACGTCGCCACGGCGCATTGCCTCACCCCGGAGCAGGTCATGCTGGAGGGCAAGCGGCCGCCCGGGCGGCGCGTCGTCGTCTACGACTGCGAGGGCTACTTCATGGGCGCGGGCATGGCCGAGCTGCTGTCGCTCGAAGGCTTCGAGGTCCGCCTCGTGAGCGGCCTCGAGCTGGTCTCCCCGCTCTCGGACGAGACGCTCGAAGGCCCCCTCCTCCGGCGCCACTTGCACGACGTCGGCGTGAGCATGGAGACGGGCATACAACTCGAGGCCATCGCTCCGGGCGGCCTGCGGGGGCGAGACCACTTCGACGGAGCGTGGGAGGCCGAGACGGACGCCGTCGTCCTCGTGACACAACGCCTGTCGAACGACGAGCTGTACCGGGAGCTGGCGGCCGATCCGGAGGCGCTCTCGGCCGAGGGCATCGAAGGCCTCTACCGGATCGGCGACTGCGTGGCCCCGCAACTGCTGGCCGACGTCATCTTCGACGGCCACCGCCTGGCGCGGGAGATCGACTCCGCCGACCCCGCCACGCCGAAGCCGTTCCTGCGCGAGTACGGGGTGGCGCAACGTCTCAGAAGATGAACGGTATGAGCATCGTGGTGGACCGCTTGTACTCGGGGTACGAATCGGGGAAGCGGCTGAGCATGAAGCGCTCCTCCATGACGGCGCTGACGACGAGGTAGGCGCCAGGCCTTGTCAGGCAAGCCCTGACTATGTAAGGTTGAGCCTGACAGACAGCAGACCGACACCGCTGGGAGAACCTGTGGCCGTCATCGAGGATCCCGTCGTCATATCGTGCTCGTTCTGCCTGAAGCCGAGCAACGAGGTGGCGAAGTTGGTGGCCGGCCCAGGGGTTTACATCTGCAACGAGTGCGTCGATCTCTGCAGCCAGATCGTCAGCAGTCCGCCCGCTCTGCCGGAAGGGCTCACATCGTGGGAGGAGCAGCTCGACCTCGCCGGGGTGCTGGCCAGCCTCCCTCGCATGGCAGCCGTCGGCTCGCAGGCGGAGAGCAATCTCGCCCGCTTCGTGAGGAGGGCGAGACAGCTCGGCGCCACCTGGGCCGCCATCGGAACGGCCTTGGGGATGACTCGCCAGTCGGCGTGGGAGCGATTCTCGGGGGAGGAGTAGGCCGGCGCGGGTGCGGACCCGTCACCTGGCGCCGGCGGCGGCGAGGGCGTCCTTCCAGGGCTTGCTCGTCCCCTTGCTCTTGAAGATGTGAACGAGCTGTGAGATGCCCCCACCCGAGGGGTAGTCGAGCGTGATGACCCAGGTGCGCGAGCCGTCCTCGACCTTGAGGCCGTAGCCGCCGAGGCTCTTCGGCCAGGTGATCGTCGGCTGCGCCACCGGCAGGTCGAAGACGACCGGGCGCTCACCGGCGTTGATGCGCTCCTTGAGGCCCTCCGTGCCGAGTGCCTTCTCGAGCCAGCCGAGCATGCAGTTGGCCGCCCCGGCGTCGAGCGTGAAGCGGAGCCGTCCCTCGTCGTCCAGACTCAGCACACCCGAGACAGGGAACGGATTGATCTGGTTCTGCAGCAGCCATGACGATCGTTCGAGCACTGTTCGGCGCCCCTTTCGGCAGTTTCCCTCGCTCCGGAGAAGGGTGCCGACGCTACCCGGGTGTGTCGTCTTGTCGCCCCGCCAGCGTGGCACCACGTCTCCACCGTCGCCCGCGCACCGGTATCCGGGTCGCTGCTGCGGTGGCGAGACATGATGCCGGGGCGGTCGTCACCGGTCAAATGCGGTGGCGCCGCCTCCCTTCTCGCCCATGCTTAACTTCATCGTGTGCAACTGGCACCGATTCAGGAGAGCCTGGGTTAGCGAGGGGATTTGGGTGGGCGGCAACTGATGTCCTCCGTGGACGCTCGCGTCTTCTCGGAAGAGCTCGCATCGCTCTACCAGTTGATCGCGGAGAGCGAGGACGTCGAGACCGGCGGCGAGCTGCTCGGCCTGTGGAGCCATCAAGGCAGCCCGACCATCATGCTCGTCACGGGGCCGGACGACGATGCCACGCGGACGAAGACCCATTTCCTGCAGCCTCCTGACATCCACATGATGATCGAGCGGTACATGTGGGACAGGTTCGGGCTGCAGGTCCTCGGGATCTGGCACTCGCACCATCGCCTCGGCCTCACCGAGTTGAGCGATGGCGACCGCCATCGCACGAAGCGCTACGCCGACACGCACGGCAGGGCCCGCTACGTCGAGTTTCTCGGCTACATCGACCCGGCCGGGAGACCGCGCATCCGGCCGTATCTCTACGCCGATGCCGGTCAGCTCGCGGAGTCGCCCGTCGAGATACTCGAGCTGCCGGGCCGCAGCCCAATCCGGGACACCCTACGGAGCGACCCTCCGCCCACCGCACTGCACACGAGCCTGCTGCTCGGCGGCGCGAGGACGCCCTGGACCACCCGCCCCGGTCCCGAGCCCGGCGAGACCGAAGACGACGCCGCCGAGGATGCGGTGCCCTCGTACTCGCTCGAGGCGGACATCCTCGTGCCGGAGCCCGAACCCGAGCCGGCCCCATCGCCGAGCAGCGAACGGCAACGGCCTTCATTCGCCCAGGGCGCCCCGCAGCGAGCGGACGTCGCTGCCGACATCGTTCTCGCCCTGGAGGCGGCCCTCGCCCGGCTGCCGGAATCGGCGACGAGGCTCGTGAAGCTCCGGATCGACGCCTCCGGCCTCATCTTGAGGATCGATCCTCCCGGCCGCCGCGCCTCGCTGTTCTTCCCGATCGAGTCCCCCACGGAGATGGAGTGCCGAACGACATCGGTCTACCCCGTCATCTATACGGCGAGGCCGCGCCAGCCTCTTGCCGACTTCTACTACGAGCGCCTCTCCGATCTTCTCGACATGCCAGCCCCGGGAACACAACGGCTGGCACCGACCTGGAACCAGGGACGCCCCGTCTGATGCTGCACTCACGCTCTCACAGGACGGAAGCCACCTGGACGGAGTGGCAGGTACGGCGGCTGGCGAACGAGAAGGCCGCCCTCGAGCGCACGTTCCCCGACTTCTCCTTCCACAAGCCGAAATCCACCTCCGCCTATGTCGAGGGGACCTGGAGGAGCGAGACCGGACGGTCCTACCGGATCCGTGTGCAGCTGCACCAGGCGTATCCGGACGTCGTGCCACCGGTCTACATCATCGATCCCTACCCCCTCGTCGGCTTCGGCGGCAGAACCATGGACAGCTACGGGACGTCCCATCTCATGCACACCTTCGACTCCGACGTGCCGGGAGTCACGAAGCTCTGCGTGGTGAGGCCGGAAGTCTGGGACGCTGATTGGACCCTCACGAGGATCGTTCGGATGTCCCTGCTCTGGATCCTTGCCTACGAGTTCCATTGTGACGACGGGGCGCCGGTCGATGCCTTCCTCTAGGCTCACGGGTCACAAAGACGACGAGACCAGCAGGTGCAGACAGTCAGAAGGGCGCAAACCAGCTCGAGGTGAGACATGCCGACAGATCGAGACCGGATCCGTGAGTTCATGGAGGCCAAAAAGCAGGGGGAAAACACCGGATCGCAGGAGCTGCGCTACGACGCCGTGAAGAAGAAGTTCGTCGTGGCCGACCGAGGCACGGCAGAGACCTTGCCGATCGTCCGGGACGAGGATCTGCAAGCCTTCCTCTGCCGATCGTAGGTGACGACCCTCGATCTCCGCCTGGTCGTTCCGGCCGCCGCGCTCGAACGTGGGGCTGATCCCCTGTCCATGCGGTTCAGGCTCGTGGACGAGGGCACGGTCGCCATCTCCGATCCGGCCGGCGACCCCCTCGGCGTCATTCTTGCCGGCCACCTGCCCGGCTTCGACCCTGCCGTGTTGCAGGACGCCTCGATGGAGATCGAGGGCGAGACGGCCAAGCTGACGCTCGACGACCGCTCTCCCCCGCAGCTCCTGCCGGTGACGATGCTGCCGTCGAGCGGCGAGCTGTTCGACCGCAATGCCGGCATCTTCGAGAGCGACGCCCTGAGGGGGAAGCGGGTCGTGCTCGCCGGTCTCGGCTCGGGGGGCAGCGCCGTGTTGCGGGAACTGGTGCATGCGGGCGTCGGGTGGTTCCTCCTCGCCGATCACGACCACCTCAGCCCCGCCAACGTGTGCAGGCACGAGCTCTCACTGCGGGACGTCGGCCGCCTGAAGGTCAACGCCCTTCGCGACTACGTGCTGGATCGCCACCCGGGCGCCGTCGTCGAGACCCTCCCGCAACGGCTCGACGCCGACACGGCCCGATCCTTCGCCGACACCATTCGGGCCATCGCCCCGGACGTCATCGTTTGCGGGACGGACAATCGGGAGAGCCGCCTGATCGTGAACCGGGCGGCCGTCGAGGCAGACGCCTATTGCCTCTTCGGCGCCGTCCGGCGTCGCGCCTACGCGGGGGAGATCCTGCAGGTGCTGCCTGGTGTGACGCCGTGCTATCAGTGTTTTGTCATGGGCCTGCCCGAAGAGCGGGCGACCGATGCAGCCTCCGTCAACGGCGACCAGAGCGCCCACGTCGAGGTACCTGCCTACGCCGACCGGCCGGTGGCAGCGGAGCCAGGGCTCTCCATGGACATCGCCCCCGTCTCCCTCATGCTCGCCAAGCTGGCCCTCGTTCGCATGCTGGCAGACTCCGGCTCCGCCCGCTTCGACGCCCTCGCCGAGGATCTGGCAGCTCCCCGCCTGCTGTGGATCGGTCGCCGGGAGCCGGGAACGATCTACCAGGACTGGCCGCCGTTGGCCGACAGTCTCGGCGAGGGCCCCCGCGTGCAGCAGTGGTTCGGGCTCTGGCTGGATCGGCGCCCCGACTGCCCGGTGTGCGCCGATCACGCCGAGGAGCTACCGGAGGAGGCGCTCGACTTCTTCCGATGATTCGGCGGCGGCCGGGGCCTCCGCCGAGGTGGCGCTACTCGACGATGTCGGTCGGGGACGGCCCGAAGATGAAGAGCTCGTCCATCAACGGCTCCGGGTCACCGGACCAGTCGAGGCGCTGCACCTGCGAGCGGCTGCGCCGCCCGAGCCGCCAGCGGAGGGTCTCGAATCGGGTCGTGCGCAGCAGCAGCTCCGGCTGCCTCGCCTCCTCCGGCCCGATCCGGGCCTCGAAGTCCTCGCACACGAGCCTCAGGGGGACCGAGGGCCGCATGAGCGCCACCAGCCGTTCGGCGCCGATCTTCACGACCTGCGAGTCGCGGCACCCCGGGCGGCCGAGGGCGCCCCGGATGTCCTGATCGTGGGTCGCCACGTCGAGCACGGCGGGCCACACGGCGGCACCGCCGATCAGCTCCTCGAAAGGAGGGGCGAGCTCGGTCCAGCTCTCGACGACCGCCTGCATGGGCGTCCTGCGGTGACGCTCCACCTGGCCCGCCGTCTCGGCCTCGCTGGGTGGCCCGGTCAGCCGGCCGGCCATGACGTCCTCCACGACGCCGAGGAGGTGGAACATCACGTCGGACACCGACCAGGAGGGGCAGGCCGGCACGGGCGCGGCCAGCTCGGAGTCGTCCAGTTCGAGAACGATCCCACACAGCCGCTCACGGGTGTCGCGGTAGAGATGAGCCAAGTCCGCCTCGGGCATCGTCGGCACCGCCCGACCCTATCCCTCTCCCCACCCCGCCGACGGCGGACGTGGCGCTCGTCGGGCGTCGACTCGCACCGGAGGGCAATAACCTTATAATGTTATTGTGTCTGGAGCGCCGGCTCCAGAGGAGGGATGCGTCGGTGAGCGTGTCGGCGTCGGGCGAAGAGGTGCTGCCTGGACCCGCCGGCGGCTGGCTGAGCGCCCTCGTCGTGCATCGTGGCTCCTTCGTCCCCTTGCACCGGCAGATCTACGACCGCGTTCGCCAGGAGATCGTCGCCGGCCGCCTCGCTCCCGGCACGCGGCTGCCTTCGGAGGGCGAGCTGGCCGCGCAGTTGGGCGTCAGCCTTGCGCCCGTCCGGCAAGCCTTCGCCGACCTGGCCACCGAGGGCCTCCTCGACAGGGCCCGCGGCCGGGGCACCTTCGTGCAGCAGACGAAGTTCCAGGAGAAGGTCTCCATCCTCGCCAGCTTCAGCGAGATCCACGCTGCCTATGGCGACCGGTTGGAGCTGCTGACCCTCTTCTCGGGCCTCGTGCCGGCCCCGAAAGACGCCGGGGCTGCGCTCGGCGTCACCAGCCGCAGGCTCGTACTGATGCGACGGCTGGCTCGCCTCGAGGCGAGCCCGGTGGCGCTGCTGTCCGCCTACCTCGACTCCGCCCGCTTCCCGGCGCTCGAGAAGCGAGAGCTCGAGGGCGGCTCGCTCTACCGGACGCTGACAGCCCGCTACGGAACCGATCTCGCCCGTGCCACGAGCGTCATCGAGGTGGTGAAGGCAGACGACGAGGAGGCGGCCCCCCTCGAGGTGGGAACCCGTGCCATGGTGCTCCGCGTCGACTCCACCACCTTCGACGCCGACGACGTCCCTGTCGAGTTCTCGAGAGTCCTCTACCGGGTGGATCGCTTCAGCTTCAGCCTCGAGAGCCACCGTGTCGACGGTCGCGTCCTGCATTTCCCCACGTGGGCGGCGAGGCCGCCCCTCCCCGCATGAGCCGGCCGACTCCGCCCGGGGCCGGCCCGGACGTCGTCGTCGTCGGCAACCTGACGATCGACGACGTCGTGGACCCCAACGGCGAGACGACGATGGCGTCGCTCGGCGGCAACGCCATCTACGCCGCGACGGCTGCACGCCTGTCCGGCGTCTCGGTGGGCGTGGTGGCGAGGGTTGGCGACGATTTCCCGGCCGACGCCCTCGACCGCCTTCGTACCGCCGGCCTCGACACCGCCGGCTTGCGGCCGATCGACGGCCCCACCGTCCGCAATTGGCTGATCTACGAGCATGACGGCCGGCGAAGCTGGGTGTACCGGACGCCGGCCGTGCGCCCCGTCGAGGTGGCCGCGGCGCCCGAGGACATCCCGGCCGGATGGGTGGCGTCGCAGGCCGGTCGGCGTGCAGTCGTCCACGTCGCCGCCATGCCGTTCGAGGCGGCGGCTCGCCTCGTCGGGCACGTGCGGGCCGACGGCCGGGCCGCCGTCGTGACCCTCGACACCCACGAGGCATGGAAGGCGGGGCGGGAGGAGATCGTCGCCCTTGCCCGCAGCGTGGACGTCTTCGTTCCGAGCCACGAAGAGCTGGCCTCCATCCTCGGCTACGACGATCCCGGCCGAGCCTGCGGCGAGTTGCTGGCCGAGGGCGTCGCAGCCGTCGTCGTGAAATGTGGTGCCGGGGGTGTCGTGGTCGGCCAGCCCGGTGGCCCGCCGAGGCACATCCCCGCCGCCGAGGTGGAGTTGGTGGACGCCACCGGGGCGGGAGACTCCTTCTGTGGCGGACTGGCTGCCGGGCTCGCCCTCGGGTCGGACCTCGTGGCGGCGGCGCAGCGGGGATCGGCGGCAGCGGGCGCCGCTGTTGGAACCCGCGGCTCGTTGGGCCTCCTGCACCGCGCCGCCGTCGCCGAGCGCCTCCTGGCGAGCTACGAGGACGGTTCCCCGCCGACGATCGGGCCGCTCAGCGAGGAGCGCGACGACAGCGACGTCATGGAGCAGGAGATCGCCACGATCCCCGACGTGATTCGGGACCGGCTGCGGCTGGCCGGCCAGGCCCGCCCGGTCGTGGAGCGGATTCGGCAGGCCGGCGTGCGCCGGCTCGTTCTCGTCGGGTGCGGGGACTCCGCATTCGCCTGCCAGGCGGCCGCGCTCGCCCTCAACCAGCACTCGGGACTTCGCGCCGACTGGGAGCATGCCCTCGACTTCTCCCGCTTTGGCGTGCGCTACCACCCGGCCGACGCCGCCGTCGTCGCCGTCTCCTTCTCGGGCAAGACCGGGCGCACCATCGAGGCGGCCCGGCAGGCTCGCAGCTTCGGCCATCTCGTCGTCGCCCTCACGGCGGCGGACGACAGCCCGCTCGCCCGGGCCTCGGACTGCGTGCTCTCGGCGGAGATTCCGACCTTCGGCTTCTCGCCGGGCACGAGCACCTACACCGCCATGCTGGTCACCCTGCTGGGCCTGGCGACGGAGCTGGCCCCCGTCGATGCCACCTCCGCCGTTGCCAGTCGTCGTTACGCCGAGGATCTCGAGCGCCTGCCGGAGCTGGCGGAAGAGACGCTGCGTCTGTGCGAGCTCCCGTCCCTCGCCGTTGCCGAGCGGCTCGCCGCAGCCCGCATGATCGCCTTCCTCGGCGCCGGTCCCAACGAAGCGAGCGCCAAGTTCGGCGCCGCCAAGCTGTTCGAAGGGGCCCAGCAGCTCGCCCTCTCGACGAACGTCGAGGAATGGGCGCACGAGCAGTACTTCATCACCCGGCCGGGCGACCCGGTCGTGCTCGTGACACCGACCGGGGCTGCCTCCGACCGGGCAGCGGAGATCCTCTCGGAGATCAACTACCTCGGGGCGGCCGCGGTCTTCGTCAGCGACCAGGCACCGCCGGGGCCGGCTCTGCACCTGCCGCTCGCCCGGGGCCTCGGTGAGGCCCTCTCGCCCGTGCTGGCCTGCATCCCGCTCAGCCAGGTCGGCCTTCATCTCATGAGGCTGCGGGGCAAGCGGAGTTACAACTTCCCCGACGCCGCCGCCAAGAAGGAGCATTACGACACCATCCATCGCGTGACGATCGGCCATCCGGCCTGAGTCCGGCGACCTCTTACGGGCCGGACCGGGAGAAGGGTCGAGCGGTCGCGAGGGACGTCTCGATGAACTGGCGGGCGGCGCCGACGTCGGCAATCGGATCCTCCGCCCTGTCGAGCTCCAACACGATCCAGCCTGCATACCCGACGTCCCGAAGCCGCCTCGCCAGAGCGAACCAGTCGACAACGCCGGCGCCCACCCGCCGGAAGGAGGCGGCGTACTTCGCATCGTGCCCGAAGGCCGGCTCACCCACCGAGCCGATGGCGTCCTTCCAGTGAGTGATGACCAGCCGTTCGAAGTGACTGTTCACGACGTCGACCGGGTTGCTGCCGGCGAGCACGATCTGGCCGGTGTCGATGCACAGCGACACGTACCCCGGGTCCGTGAGCAACATGATCAGGTCGATGTCTCTCCGCCTGCAGAACACCGATCCGATCTCGGTATGGAGGGCGAGCTGTACACCTTCCTCCGCCACTGCCGCCCCGAGGCGATTCAGGAAGCCGGCGAGCCTCTTTCCGTACTCGAGGTCGTACAACATCGGCGTTCCCGGAGAGCCCCGCTCCAGCGCCGGCATCCCCGTGACCAACACCCGACCCCCAGCGACCTGCAGGAAGCGGGCGGATTCGACGCCCACCCTCATGATGACCGCCTCGTCGGAAGGGCTGAGTGGACCCCTATAGGCGTCGAAGGCGTCGAAGAAGCTGCTGACGAGCCCGAGGCCGCGGCCCCTCAGTGCGGCTGCGAACCGGTCGGCACTCCCGTACCCCGCCACGGCGCTCCGCCAGTCCCCCGGAGGAAAGCACAGTTCGACACCCGATACGCCGGTCGCCACGACCGAGTCGAGCATCCGCTCCCAGAAGCTTGCGGGCTCCTTCTCAGCCAGGTCGAGAAGCTCCCTGTCGCTCTCGACCCCCCAGAAGGCCGGCGCATAGAGCGTCACGAGCTCGAGTCCGATCGCCGGCTTGCCGGCTCCCTCAGGCATCTCGCCTCCCGTCCTCAGCCTCTGGTTGGCGCTGCGGCGAGCACGAGCTCCGCGATCACCTGGATGTCATCGGCGGCGCCTCCGAAGGTGGACCGGGGAGGCGCCCCGCTCCTGATGCACTCGGCGAAATGCCGCCACTGTCTGCGAAACGGCGGCTCGTCGGAGACGACCACGCTGGCCTCGACCCTCTCCTCGCCCTCGCCGGATCGTCGAGTGACGAGGGTCGGTACGTACGGCTTGTACGGATTCGCGAACGTGAGTGTCAGGACCTCCGCCGCGCCGTAGACGCGCAGGTACTGATCCCACCAATTGTATGCAGCAAGTATGTCGACGGTGAGAACCGCCTGGACATCCCCCTCGTACCTGAGACAGGCAATCAATCGACCGGGGGCATCCGAGGCGGCAAAGAGAATATCCCGGGCCAGACCAAAGGTGCCCCGCAGCAAGGAGACGTCATGACTGGCCCCCATGAGCATGTTCCAATACAGTGCTTGAGTCGCCGCGTCATCGCCGACCGACCGTGCGAGTGCGGCAACCCGATCTTTCCCGTCATCATCGCCGCTCGACAACCCCCCGGTCGCTTCAGGTCGTGGCGCGAGGACGAGCGGGAACAACGAGGAGTGCTTGTCGAATCGCGCCATGAAATCATGCGCTTCCACCAGCTTCAGAGGCCCCATCGAGGCAAGAAGGGACTGCGCATACTCATAGGCGGGGTCGAACAAGCGCATGTAGCCAACCATAGCCACCGACGACGAGCGCCTGCTCAGTTCGGCAAGCTCCCGCGCTTCGGTCACATCAAAGGCAAGGGGCTTCTCGCAGAATACGTGCTTGCCGGCAGCAAGAGCGGCCCGAACGGGACCGACATGATCAGGTGTACAGACGACAACGGCATCGAGTCCGTCTAGCTCGACGAGCTCCGCATAATCGGTGAACAACTGCTTCACGCGGTATCTGTCCCCCAAGCTGGCGAGCACGGACTCCGAGATGTCGCAGAGTGCCTCTATCTGAAAGTCGGGTAACTCCTCGAGGAACCTCAGGTGCATGATCTGAGCGATCTCCCCACAACCCACCACGCCCACTCGTATCGGGCCGTTCATGCCCCTCTCCCTAGCCATGGCGCCACACGGTGCGATCGACGGGTGGCAGTCGCCGGCAGGCTCCTCCGGGTTACGAAGGTCCGTCGAGGGCCCAACCTCAGTCCGGCGGCTTCGGCTTGCCGAGAATGGCGAAGGCGGCTTCGAGCAGTTCCATCGGCTCGGGGAAGCGGCCTTCAACTTCCTTGGAGAACAGCACGTGATCGCCGTACGTCACACGATAGCGTCCGTTGTCAGCAGGAATGAGCTCGATGTTCCCGACGTCCTCGCCGAGCACGTTGTGCAGTTCTTCAACCTGCCACAGCGTGCGGGCCAGATAGTTACACGGCTTGCAGTACTCGATTGTCAGCGTAGGTGTGGTCATTGCTTTCCACGTTAGCAGCCGGACCCCAAACGGTCAACCTGATCTTGCCCGCAACATCACGCCTTTGTGCGGCTGCGACCTCGGCTCGAAGCCTGCAATGGCCGCCATCCGCAACAACGTCATAGCAGGCTGCGTCGCGGCGGCAACTAGCCTTCACTGGTTAGCCACGGTGGCACCACGAAGTCCCCGGTGGCGAGCGACTCCGGGGCAAAGCACACCTTCTCTCCCCCGCGGTACTGGAACCACTGCATTGGGATCGCATCGTCACCCGTCCGAGCCAGGTGGGTGTGCGGATCGAAGCTGACCATGCCCTGGGACATTTCGCGTCGCAGCCCTCCGATAGCCCGCCCGACGGCTTCGGGCTCCCAAGGAGAGCCGACCGCCGCCACTGCCTCGCCATAGAGTTGAACGGCCTGATACACGTCGATGCCGTAACGGTCGGGGTAGACGCCATATGCAGCATGGAAGCGGTCCCGGATTCGTTGAGTGACCGCCAACTTCTCGATCGGGCCACCGAGGACGTTGAAGACGACGCCATCGGCCGCCCGTCCGGCAAGGGCCAAGAACTCCGGATACTTCGGCCCGTACTGGATGAAGAGCAGCGCCCTCGTCTCGCTTCGGCAGAATGCCCTGGACAACGCGGCGGAATCGACGACCGAATGGGCGGTGCTGACGACGAGATCGGCCTCGGCGTGCTTCGCCTCCTGCACCGTGGCGTCCCAGTCCGGAGACCGCCCCGGCTCGACGACAGCGCCGCCCACCAGCGACCAGCCGCCACGCACGAGCCCCACAGCGAGGCCCTCCACACATCGGCTGGAGTAGTCGTTGTCGAAGCTGATCAAGAATGCCCTGTGTCGGCAGGGCGACAGGGTCGTCTCGCTCAGCTCTATGAGCCTGCTCGCCGCCTCGTGACCGTAGGGATCGTACGACGGAAGCAGTCCCCAGACGGTGGCGTACCGTTCGGGCTCCGCCGCAATTCGGCGCTGTAGCTGAATGGAGTGTTCGCCCAGCAGATAGGGGATGCGAGCATCCGCCAGGGCCTCGGCCTCGAAGGCACTCCGACTGGCGTATCCGGTCACGACGGCCTGCGGCCGATCCTCCGTCAGCAACCGGCCAACGGCCCCGGCGACGCTGGCCGGGCCCATGTCACCCGTCTCGCACCTCACGAGCCGAAGCTCCTGACCGAGGAGCCCCCCGGCCTCGTTGATCTCGAGAGCCGCCAGCTCGGCGCCGAGCACCATGTTGCGGGCCTGCTCTGCGTCCGAGCTCCTCTCGCCGGGCGTGAGCACGGCAAGGGCGACCGCCGCTCCCCCCGTCACAGACGTGGCCCCGGCGCGGTCGACGCCGTGGTGAAGCCCGAGCCGACGCCCGGCTCACGGGCCGGCGAGGCTCGACCCATCAGAGCGCCGCCCCGCCGGCGCCCGGGAGGGACGTGTAGCGGCGAATGTGCTCGGTCATGCCGGTCTCCGTCGGTAGCCGCTCCATGGAGGACGCCCCGAAGAAGCCGACGACGTCGCTCGTCTTCGACAGGACATATTCGACGTCGGAGGGCTCGGCGATCGGCCCGCCGTGGCACAGCACGATCACCTGAGGGTTGACTCCGTGGGCGGCGTCGCCGATCGCCTGAATGCGGTGAGCACACTCTTCCAGCGAGAGCGCCGTCCTCGCGCCGATCGTTCCTCCGACCGTGAGGCCCATGTGGGCGACGACGATGTCCGCTCCGGCCTCCGCCATGGCGATCGCCTCCTCCACGTTGAAGACGTACGGTGCCGTCACCAGGTCCATGCGGTGAGCTAGGCCGATCATCTCGACCTCGAGGGAATAGCCCAACCCCGTCTCCTCGAGGTTCTGCCGGAAGTTCCCATCCATGAGGCCGACGGTCGGGAAGTTCTGCACGCCGCTGAACCCCAACCGCGTGATCTCTCCGAGGAAGACGCTCATCTGCCGGAACGGATCCGTCCCGCACAAGCCGGCGAGCACCGGTGTGTGGGCGACGACGGGAAGCACCTCCCGAGCCATGTCGACGACGATGGCGTTGGCATCACCGAAGGGCAGCAAACCAGCCAGCGACCCCCTTCCAGCCATTCGGTAGCGGCCGCTGTTGTAGAGGATGATCAGGTCGACCCCGGCCGCCTCGGCACATTTCGCCGACAGCCCGATGCCGCTGCCGGCGCCCACGATGAGCTGATTGGAGGCAACCTTCGCCCGAAGCCTGCCGAGGAACTCGTCCCGCCTCATACCGCCGCTCCGATGAGCTCGTGCAGCCGGTCGGCCATCTCGACGGCGAAGGTTTCATCGTTGATGTCCGTCTCCGAGAAGTGACACTCCACCGCGACATCCAACGTCTCCCTCAAACCGTCGATCAGCGCCTCGTCGGCGACGGGATCATGAAAGGGTTGACCGGCGACACTGATCATGGAGATGCCTCCTGTCGGTACGTACACAGCAAGAGGGCCGGATCGGAGCGACAGCTTCCTCCCGATCTGACGGCCGAGCTCCCTGCACTCCTCCGGCGTCGTCCGCATCAAGGTGACCGTGGCGTTGTGCCGGTACAGCAGGCGCTCGGAGAACTGCGGAGGCACAGACTCGAAGGGGCCGAAGTTGACCATGTCGAGCGCCCCCAGGGACACGACCTGCGGGACGCCGTACGTGCATGCCGCCTCCAACCTGCCGGGGCCGGCCGAGAACACGCCACCCACCAGCTCGTCGGCGAGCTCGGTCGTCGTGACGTCGAGTACCCCGGAGATGAGCCCGGCCTTGACGAGCGTCTCCATCGCCTGGCCGCCCACGCCGGTTGCGTGGAACACGAGCACCTCGTACCCCAGCTCCTCGAGCCGCTCCCGCGCCCGTGTGACACATGGCGTGGTGACCCCGAACATCGTTGCCGCGATGACCGGTCTGCTCTGGAGCGACGGCGCCCGGACCTTCGCCATGCCGGCGATCGCACCGGCCGCATTGGCCAGTATCTTCGCCGAGATGGAGTTGACGCCGGCGATGTCGACGACCGAGAACATCAGGGTCAGATCCACGGAGCCGACGTAGGGACGGGTGTCGCCGGACGCCACGGTCGAGACGATCAACTTCGGCACGCCCACCGGCAGTGCCCGCATCGCCCGACTCGCGATGGTCGAGCCGCCTGTCCCCCCGAGAGCAAGAACGGCGTCGAGGCGCCCGTCGCGGTGCAGCCCGACGACGACCTTCTCGCCTCCCTCCGCCATCGCCGCCACGGCGGCACCCCGGTCGCCCGCCGCCGCCAGCTGTTCCGTAGTCGTGCCGGCGGCGGCCGCGACGGTCTGGCGCCCGATGTCCGGCTCCAGGCCGACAGGTGGATGAACACCGACGTCGACCACGGTGACGGCAACACCGTGCTCCACGAGACGGTCACGAAGGAAGGTGTACTCCGTTCCCTTCGTATCGAGCGTGCCCAAGAGCACCACCGTGGGGACCGCCGAGGTCGCTTCCTTCATCGCCTTCCCGTCTCCTTGCCGCGCTACCGCGGCGTCCGCAGCTCGCCACCGCCGGCAACGACGACGCGTCGCCCGTCGGACAGCAGCGCAGCCTCGTAGAGCCTCATCACGTCCAGCGCGAACTCCAGCGAGCCTTTGCTCGCCGGGCGTCCCTCCAACACGCAGTCGCAGAAGTAACGCAGCTCGGCGTAAATCCCCTGCGTGAAGAGCGACATGTTCTCGAGCGTGCTGAGGACGTTCTGCGGCTGCCACATGACGGCGCCGGACGCAATCCCCTCCGGCATGAAGTTGGTGGTCCGGCCGTAGCCGAACTCGGGCGCGGCGGGCTGCAGCACCACCGTCGTGCAGTTGTCGATCCTCAGATGAGCATGCTCACTGAAGACCGTGTACTCCTCGAGAGGATGACCTCGAGTCTCGTGCGCCAGGTGCACGGTGCCGATCGCCCCGCTCGCGAACTCGAGAACGCAGGCTCCACCGTCCTCGTGGTCGCGATGCGTGGTGAGCGCCGCCACAGGACCGCCGACCGTCATGAGGAACGAGAGGGGATGGCAGCCGTTTGCCAGCCAGTCGGTGACCTCGTGCCCTTGCAACGCCCGCTCGCCGTCGCGGGGGATGCTGACCGGATAGATACCGGCGATGCTTCGCACCGGGCCGTACTCACCGCCGTCGGTGAACAGCTCGACGGCCTTCTCCGTGGCGGGCATGAAGGCCTTCTTGAACCCGACCACCGCCACGAGGCCGCCGCGGCGGCTCAGCATCTGCTCGACGCCCGAGACTCGCATGGCGGGTGGTTTCTCCATGAAAACATGCACACCGGCCTCGAACGCCTCGCACGCCAGGTCGGGATGCAGCTGTGGGGAGACGCTCAGGACGACGGCGTCCAGGGTCTCGTTGGCGTAGAGCTCCTTCGTCGTCGAGTACGGCCGCGCACCGTACTGTTGCGCCGTGCTCGCCGCCAGGCTCGGGTCGATGTCGCACACGGCGACGAGGCGAACCGGCAAGAAGGTCAGGGCCGGTAGCAGGTTCCGGTAGGCATGCGACCCTGCGCCGACGAGCGCGATGTCGAGACGAGCCGGGAACTCGCGCTGATAGCTCACACTGTCCCTCGAGCCTCGGCGCGGCGGACGAAGGAGTGGGCGGGCAGGCCGGGCACGCCGCTACTCACCGACGGTCTGGCGATCGGCCGAGGAGAAGGCGATGAGGAGCACGGCCTCCTCGTCCCCTACGTTGCGTGCGTTGTGAACAGTACCGAGAGGAATGCTCACCGTGTCCCCGGCAGCCATCGGGAAGACGTCATCGTTCAACGAGTGCTCGATCTCCCCGTGAAGCACGTGCAGCACCTCGTCGCAGTTGGGGTGAGAGTGGCGGGGATTGGCCATACCGGCACTGATGTAACACGTGCCGACGGTCATGGTCGCAGAATTGCCGAGCCGGCCGGCGACCATCCAGACCAGGCGACCCCACGGTGTCTCCTCGACTTCACGACAGTCGGCACGCATGACGGACCCTGCATCCGGCCGTACCTCTCCATCAGGTGAGCTCATGGGCGTACTGCTCCTCTCCGGCTAGTGACGGCGAGCCATGGGAACCCGGTGAGCAGGAGCGCGGCGGTGTCCGTTGCCGCACCGAGGTTCCGAAGGAGATCGAGTGCCTGGGTGGTCACGACCTCGGCGGTCGGAAGCTCGGAGTGAAAGGCGCCGAATCCCTTGATGACGTGGGCGGCTGACACGCTCCCGCAGACGGCAGCGACGGCGAGGGAACCCGTCCTCAGGTAACCCGCTACGAAGCCTCCGCAGAAGGCATCGCCGGCGCCCGTCGAGTCGACGACCCGCGTGGGCACGGCGGGCACGGTGGCCTCGTAGCTCGGATCGGCCACGAAGGAGCCACTGGCGCCGAGCTTGATGGCGACGGCCCGTGCGCCCATGGCAAGAAGCCGCGCGGTGGCGTTGCGGGCCATGCTCACCGGTGGTTGGTCGGCCAGATCCGGGAAGAGGAGGGCCAGCTCCAGTTGGCTCGGCGTGAAGGTGCCGCCCGGGATCATGGCACCGAGACGACGTTCGCATCCGGTGACGTACTCCTCGTGCGGGTCGAGGGAGTAGGGCACGTGCTCGGCACGACACCTGGAGATCAGCTTCTCTTGGAGGTCGATGGGCATCGCCGCCACGTGGACCCAGTCGGCGCAGGAAACGCTGTCCAGATCGGTGCCTTGGGGAGACAACTCGTGGAGGCGCCCTTCCGGTGTCAAGTGCTCGTAGCGTCGCTCACCGGATTCGGAATTCGTGATGCGGTAATGAACCGTCGCTCCCGGCTGGGCCCGGATCATGTCGGTGCCGATGCCGAGGCCGGCGATGCGAGTCCTGAACTCGTCGGGATAGTCGGAGCCGACTCGGCTCAGCGCTGCGACCGGATATCTCCAGACAGCGGCTCCGAGGGCGGAGTAGAGGGCGTCGCCTCCCGGAGCTGCCGTTGCCGTGCCATCCGGATTCATCGTGTCGTCGAGAGAGAAATTGCCGGCCGTGAGGAGGAGCTCGTTACGTGCGGGAGCTGGTGGCATCTGCAACCGTTGCACCGGACGGAGCGGGCCCCCCACTCCCGAGCCCATACTTCGAACGGGCCATCTCGCCGACGGCCGCAGGCGCCAGCTCGCCGAACTCCGTGATGTAACTGGTGAGATAGGTCCCAGGGACGATGTCCACGAGCGGATTCAGGAACCCGTAGCCCTCTTCGGCCCAGCTCATGGCTTCCGGAACGCCGTCCGGGTCAGGCTCTTCGTTCACCTGCTGAATCTCCTCGCCGATGGCGTCGAGGAGCTTCCAGAGATCCGTGACGGCATGGACCGGAACGCCGCTGACGCTTCCCACCATGGCAACGACGAGGGCGCCCGGGGTCGTGAGCAGCGTGCCGTCGCCCATCACGGCGTCAGCGCCGACGAAGGCGGCCTTCAGGTCGTAGTGGCCCATGACCCAGGCGACACCTGCGTCGGTGACGACCGTTGCGCGGTGCCCCACGCTGGCGGCCTCCCTGGCGACGCGGAGCCCGTCGGCCCGTCGGCTGCGGCATGCAGTGGCGATGACGTGGAGGCGCTTCCCGTGCTCGGCGGCCGCCGTGATCACGGCCTGTGTCGAGCGGTCTGCAAAGTCATGAACGAGCACGCGATCGCCGTCGTGCAGCAAGGCGGAACCGGCGGCCGCCATCGCCGCCGAACCCGTGGTGACGGCCAGCTTCGCCTCCTCCAGGCGGGAGAGGAGACGCTCGGCCACGGCGTCGCTCGGCCCGGAGCAATCGGCGCTCAGCGTGAACGTGATCATGTTCCGCACGCCCGGCTGGTGCGCCGTTCCCTGCCCGATCGTGAGCAACCGATCGGCAAGCTGTCGCAGCGCCGTTTCGAGACCGGGCTCGTTCGTCGGCCATGCTCTCGCCAGTTCGTGCAGCGCTGTCGCCGCGTAGACCGCTCTCGCCCGAGCGCCAGGGGGATGAGGATCGGCAAAGGCGACGATCGGTCGTTGGACCTCTGCCGGCAGTGAGTCCATCCACGATTCCACGTGTTCCCCTTCTCTTCGTTGTCCTGCGTCGTTGTCCTGCGTCGTTGTCCTGCGGCTTCTTGCAGCGCCCGTCGACGGGTCACCGGGAGACGGCGGCCTCACCACGATCGTGACCCGGCACCCCATGGCGCCTGCGACCGGTTGCCGTCCTCCCCGCGCGACGAAGCCGGAGGGCGACGGAGATGCTCTGAGTCGTCGAGTTGACCTGGGCGCCGTCCCGGAGCCAGAGAGTCGCCCGGGCATCGTCGTGTCTAGGAGAGGAAGTAGTAGTCCTCGAAGTTGAAGTTGCCCATCGCCTCACCGACCTTCCCATTCGTGTACCCGGTCAGCTTCGAGCTGTACGCATCGATGGAGTCCATGAAGCAGGGAACGATGTAGCCACCCTGGTTGAAGTCGATCTGCTGCATCTCGAACTCGATCTCGCGCCGCACGCTCGCGCTCAGTGTCTTGTTCGCCTGGTAGTAGAGATTCGTGTACACCGCGTCGTCGAAGTGAGTCTCCTTCCAGGGAGAGGTCGGCAAGAACGTCTGGGTGACCTGTGAGAGGTACGGGGAGTAGTCGTAGTAGATCTGTGCGAACGGTACGACCGTGTAGACGTCTGGCCCGAAGAAGTTGCTGGCGGAGACGTCGTTGATGTTCACGGTCACTCCGACGGCACTCGCCTGCTGCTTGAAGAACGTCGCCATCAGCGGGGCACTCGCCTGGATTGCCAGCGAGGTGTTCAGCGTCACCGTCAGGTCGTTGTCATGGCCTGCCTTCTTGAGCAGGTACTTGGCCTGGTCGACGTCTTGCTCACGATGGAGGGACGTGTCGTAGTCGGGGTCATAGGGCGACGTGACGTCATTGGCCAGCCAGCCGAGGCCATCCAGGGTCGTTTCGATGAGCTGCGGACGGTCGATGAGCAACCGGAAGGCCTGCCGGACGTTGACGTCATCGAACGGCGCCTTGTCCACGCGCATCGTGAAGGGCTGGATGGCTCCCGTCTTCGTGACGACCGTCTTGATCCCCGAAACGTTCTGCAGCTCCTTCAACTGGACGCCGGTGAGAAAGCCCGTGCCGTCGATGGCGTTGCTGGTGAGAGCGTTCTGGAGGCTCGTGGCGTCCGTGAAGTCGGAGATCGTCACCGTGTCCAGATACGGCTGCCCGGCCTTCCAGTAGTTCTCGTTGCGCACGAACACGCTCTCTTGGCCCGGAGTGAAGCTCTTGTAGACGAACGGACCGGTACCCACCGGCCGGTCGCCCTGCTTCCACCCGGCCGGCGGGACGTACAGCACCCACCAGAGGGCGGCCAGCTGCTCGGGGAAGCTGCCGAAGGGGATGCTCATGGGAACTTCGACGGTGTGTTCGTCGACCTTCTTCAGGCCCTTCACGTCGATGGGGTTGAGGACGAGTCCACCCGTGAGCGCCGCCTTCGGGTCCAGGTTGGCCTGGAAGAAGGAGATGACGTCATCGGCACCGAAGGGCTTGCCGTTGTGGAACGTGACGCCCTGCCTGAGCTTGATGATCCAGTTCGACGTCGACCCGTTCGGGGTGATCTCCTCAGCCAGCACGTACTGGAGCTGCGCGTTGGGCGCCAGCTGGATCAGCGGCTGGTAGATTTGCTGCGCGCGTGCCGTGCCGATCGCCGTGAGGCCGCCGAGGAAGGGGTTCAGCGTGTCCGTGCTGCCGCCGCCGGTGAGCCCGACGCGCAGGTCACCGCCCTTCCGTGGCTTCGAGTTGTTGCTCGGGGCAAGGGTCGTCGACGCCGACGTGCTGCTCCCGCACGCTTCGAGGAGACCACCGCCAGCGACGGCTGCGCCGGCCACCAAGGCGGAGCGAAGGAACGTTCGGCGATCCAGCCGTCGGCTCCCCTCCTCCGGTGTCGGCGCTCCTCCAGCGTTCAATTCGTTCTCCATGATGACAGCCCTCTCCTCCCCCTAGGTGGGGTCTGCGACGCGGCGCCGGTCCCTCGTTCCCGGCCGTTCAGACCTCTGATTGCGCTTGGCCGGGCCTGGTGCGCCGTCCCCCGCTCGGACGGCTCGTGGTGCCCAGCTCAAGATCGCCTTCTCTACAGCGTCGAGGTGGTCGCTCATTGCTGCCGCGGCCCCCTCGCCGTCCCCCTCGACGATGGCGTCGAGAACCCGTCGGTGCTCCCTGGCGGCGTGCTCGCCGCGGTCGCGCAAGGTCGACACCGCCAGCGACTGCTCCTGGAGGATCTCGCGCAGGTCCTCCACCAGCCGCACGAAGAGCTTGTTGCCCGTCGCGAGCGCAATCGTGCAGTGGAAGCGGGCGTCCGTGGCGACGGCGTCCTCCACGTCGGCGGCACGCTCGTGTGCTTCGAGGATCGATGCGAGCAACTGCAGATCCGCCGGCGTCCGGCGGAGCGCCGCCAGGCGGGCTGCCGGCACCTCGACACAGCGGCGAACTTCGTTGAGGTCCGAGGCGGAGTACTGACCGAACGTGACCGTGAGCTTGGTCACGTTGGACGCCACGAAGGTGCCACGGCCCGCCCGCGCCTCGGTGAGGCCGAGCGCCTGCAGCCGGCCGAGGGCCTCGCGGACGATGGGGCGGCTCACCCCGAAGCGGCGCGACAGCTCGGCCTCCGACGGCAGCCGGTCGTTGACCTGTACCTGGCCGGAGTCGATGAGCGCCACGAGCTGGGCTTGCACTTCGTCGGCGGCGCTGCGCCGGACGACGCGGTGACAGCGGTAGGGAGACGGGGGGATCCGGTTCCCAGGTGGTCAACCTGTCAGACTGCAACACGGGGCGCAGTATCGCGCCCGAACGACAGTGGCGCAAGGAGCCCCGCCGCTGAACGTCACGGCCGGGCCCCACGCCTGCCTACCATCTGCGAGAGCCCGTGCACAGGCGGCGGGCGACATCCCGAGCCCCGATGGCACCGAGCTGCCACGAGGCATCCCACCGAGCGGGGGCGACCATGACAACACAAGCCGAGGTCGTAGTGGCGGTCGTGGGTTCGGCCCGCCTGGAGCGTGGCACGCCGGAGTGGCAGGACGCATTCGAGGTCGGCGCCGTCATCGCGGCGTCGGGCTGGCGGATCCTCACGGGTGGGTACGGCGGCCTCATGGGAGCCACCGCCGAGGGAGCAAGGTCCCGGGGAGGGCGGGCGACGGGGTTGCCGATGACGGCGTGGGGGCACCTGACTCCCGATCCCGCCCACCACGACCTCGTGTGGTGCTCGTCGTACGCGGAACGGCTCGATCAGCTCGCCCGCGCCGACGTGCTCGTCGCACTGCCGGGAGGTGTGGGAACCCTGTCGGAGTGGGCGCTCGGCTGGGCGAGCGCCCAGACGGAGCTACGCCCCCACGGCGTGGTCCTGGTCGGCCCTCGCTGGGCGGGTCTCCTCGAACAGCTCCGCCCCGTCCTCATCGCCGGTGACGACGACTACGCCCTCCTCAAGGCCGCCGAGACGCCCCACGAGGTCCCCGGGAAGGTGCGCGAGGTCCTCGCCGCCCCCCGCACGATGTCGGCCCGGGGCTGACGGGCCGGGCTCACTGGCCGGGCTCACTGGCCGGGCTCACTGGCCGGGCTCACTGGCCGGGATTACTCGATCCCGGGAACCGACCGACGAAGAAACTCGATGTCCCTCGACACGATTCCCTCGTAGTCATACGAGCTCTTCTGAGCGCCGTGTTGGGCTGGATTCAAGCAGATCACGGGCGATACCCCGTCCGCCACCACGGCGGCCGTGATCTCCGCCACGGGCCACGAGGCATCCTGCAATGCGACGTTCCAGGCCAGCCGATCCGAACCCTCCGCCGTCTGTCCGCCCTTGACGTGGTAGTACCTCATGAACGGTTTCAGCTGTCGATAGGTCTCGAGGGACGGGAAGACCCCTGACGACCATTGATTCTGGACGTCCCACGTCAACCCGGCGGCACCAGGGCGGTCGAGCCATTGAAAGAACTCGACGAACTCCGCAGGCTTCGACAAGCAGCAGTCGAACGCCTCGTTCTCGATCGTCGCGACGAACCCGGCCTCGTGCAGCACATCGACGGCCTCTCTGTACACGTCGACGAGCCACGGGTAGTCCTCCTTGATGACCGTGATCGAGCTCACGGCGTCCGATCGCTCGGCGAAGCTCGCCGCGTTCAGTCTCACGAGCTTCGGACGAAACGCCTCCTCGCACAACTCCACAACCCTCCGCAGGTTGTCCAGGTGAGCCCGGAATGCCCGTTCTCCGTGAGCGACCTCCTCGACGAAGACGTTGGTCGAGACGCAGTACACACCGAGCCCCAACTCGACGATCCGATCGTTGGCTCGTCGTGCCGTCTGCAGATCGAGCTCCTCGACCCACCTGCCGTAGATCGCGTCCCGCAAGTCGACCCATTTGAGGCTCCACTCACGGTGGAGTCGCAGACCCTGCTCGAAGTCACTCGATGCCATCGAGTTGAGGATCGTCAGCTGCGCCTTCGCCACGGGTCTCTCCTCCGACCTCACGCCTCGCCGAACTTCGCCCGCCAGTCCCGCCCGACCTGCTCCATCTCGGAGGCGGCGCCCGTGCGGCGCATACGGTGGAGGTGCATCATGCCGCGCTGCCACTCGGTCACCCAGTTCGAGGCGAAATCGCCCCGTTCCGTCTCGGCGAACACCTTCTTGATCTCGTCGTGGTTCACGACGCGGGGACCGGTCATGCGGACGGCGAACTCGCAGGTTCGACTCGAGCGCCGCGAGATGTACTCCTCGATTCCGACGCTGTCCATCACGTCGACGACCGAGCGGAGCGAGCGGATCGCCTTGGCGTAGGCGAAATAGGGCGGGTAGCCGTTCGCGACCATGGTGTCGAACGTCGCCCGCATGAGGGCGATCGTTCCGCCGTAGAGCACCTGCTCCTCGAAGTTGTCGCCCTCGACCTCCTGGCAGAAGTCGACCTCGACGACACCGACCCTCGTGCTGCCGACGCCCTTCGCGACGCCGAGGACGATCTCGAGGGCATGGCCGGTCACATCCTGCTCGACGGCGACGGCTCCGTAGATGCCCGACCCGGCGAGGTACTTCTCCCGCACGACGTGGCCCGGGCCGTTCGGCACGAAGAGCACGACGTTGACGTCCTTCGGCGGCTCGATGAGGCCGTAGACGACGTTGAAGCCGTGGCAGAACAACAGCGTCTTGCCGGCCGAGAGGTTGCCGTGGACCGACTCGGCGTACACCTGGGGCTGCGCCGGGTCGGCGACGAGGAAGTCGATCACGTCGGCCTCCCGCACGGCATCGGCGACGGGCATCACCTTGAACCCGTCCTCCTCGGCCCGTGCCGCCGACGGCTTGCCGGGCGGCGTGCCCACGACGACGTCGAGCTTGCTGTCTCGGAGGCAGAGCGCCTGGGCGCGCCCCTGGATGCCGTAGCCGACCACAGCGATCACCTTGTCGCTCACCTCGTCGAACGTGGTGTCGTCGTCGGTGTACACCTGGTTCAGCATGGTCGCGTCCTTTCGTTTCGCCTTGCGGATGAAGGGCGGGTCCTGACGGTCATCTGTCAGCCAACGTGACGACGGTCTCGGCCAGCACACGGGCGCCGCTTACGAGGTCGGCGAAGTGGGTGCGCTCGTGCGGGTTGTGGCTGAGGCCGTCGATGCTCGGCACGAACACCATGCCGGTCGGGCAGAAGCCGATCAAGCGGAGCGAGTCGTGGAAGGCACCGGACAAGAGCTCAAGGTAGGGCACGCCGACGCGCTCGGCGCTCTGGGCGACCGTGCGCACGACGCTGCTGTCGAAGTGGGCAGGGCTCATCTCCATGGCGCGCTCGATCTCGACGCCGCAGCCGCCGAGAGGCCGGGCGAGCGCTCGCAGTTCCGCCTCGAGGGCGTCGAGAACGTCGAGGCTCGGGTGGCGCAGATCGACGCTGAAGCGCACCTCGGCCGGCACGACGCTCGTCGAGCCCGGGCTCACGAGCAGGCGACCGATCGTCAGGCGCAGGTCGTCGTCGCCGGCCGCCAAGAGGCCGTAGATGTCCTGGGCGATCCCGACCGCGGCCTCCAGGGCATCGCGCTTGCGGCTGCGCGGCGTCGTGCCGGCGTGCGACGCCACGCCCGTCACGGTGAATCCGAACCATCGGGCGCCCTGGATGCGCTCGACGACGCCGATGGGCACTCCCGCCTCGTCGAGGCGTGTGCCCTGTTCGATGTGCGCCTCGACGAAGGCCGTGAACGGCTCGCCGAGGGACCGGAGCGCCACGTCGTCGAAGGCGCTGTCGAGGGCGTGCAAGGCGTCGCCGAACGTCGTGCCGTCGGCGTCGGTCGCCTCCAGGTACCCGGCGAGCAGTCGGGGGTCGGCGAAGGCCGACGAGCCCATGGTGCCGGGTGCGAAACGGCATCCTTCCTCGTTCGTCCAGATGACGACCTCGACAGGCCGTGCCGGTCGGTAGCCGGTGGTCGAGAGGGCGTCGAGCACTTCCATGCCGGCGCACACGCCGTAGGCGCCGTCGAGCGCACCCCCCCTCGGTTGGGAGTCGACGTGGCTGCCCGTGGCGACGGGAGGGGCGTCCTCTCGGCCCGCCCAGCGGAAGAAGAAGTTGCCGGCGGGGTCCCGGAACGCCTCGGCCCCCGCAGCCCGTGCCCGATCGACGAGGAAGCGACGGGCGGCCAGGTCGTCCGGCGTGAGCGCCTGGCGCTCGATCCCCTCTCCTCCGGGCAGGGTGCCGTAACTCGCCACGGTCTGCACGAGCTCCGTCAGCCGGCTGCCCTCGACGGCTGCGGTGACGGGGTGGATGGTGCCGGGCTCAGCTGCCACGAGGCCTCCCTCTGAAGAGCGGGGCGAGCGCCTCGAAGCCGGCCGCCTCGTCCCTGTCGAGAGGGCGACGCCCGACGAGGTCGCTCGCCGCCGCTGCATCGAGATGCAGATCGGTGAGGACACGAACCGCCTGAGCTGGCGGCAGGACGTTGAAGAAACGAAGCCCTGCCGATGCGCGAGCCTCCGAGTCGACGTCGCCCGTGAGGCGGAAGCGGGCGATGCCGCCGTCCGGGAAGGCGTCGAGACGCACCCAGCGCTGTACTCCGCCCTCGTGGAGCCGGAAGACGTGACGAGTGTCCGGCTGCAGGCTGGTCTGAGGCAGGAGCGGCTGCCAGTCGGGCGACTCGGAAGGAGGGGGCACCTCCAGCGCCGACGCCGAGAGCGCTACCGAGGCGGAGGCGTTGTATCGGAAGCAGCTCGTGTCGACGACGGCCTGGTGAGCGGTCCCGGCGATGCCGAGCCCGAAGACGACGAAGTCGTGGCCGTCGTCGCGCCGCCGCCGCGTCTCCCAGCCCTCTCCCATGACGCGGGCTTCGTCCGGCCGGATGAGCTGGCGGGGCGAGGAGAAGAAGCCGTCGCTACAGGCCGCAACGAAGCCGCCGTTGCGCTCCGAGACGAGGTCGACACTGACGGCGTCGAGCTCCCGTGGGTCGGGCAGCGGCACGCCGTGCACGCGCAGGCGCGCCATGCCGCCATCGGGCACGGCCGACAGCCGGACGTGCGAGAAGCGTCGCTCGTCGGTCACGGGGAAGAGGTTGTGCTCGCCCCCCTTCAGGGGTGTCGGAGGGACGAGCTCGACCCACACCGTCTCGGGGCTCTCGAGGTCTCTCAGCGACGGGAAGCCCTCCACGCCGCAGGCCTCCAGCCGGCAGCTTTCCGGGTAGTTGCCGAGGAAGAAGCTCGTGTCGACGTCGACGGAGGTCACGACGCCCCCGACCCCGAGGCGGACGACCACCCAGTCGTGCCCGGGACCGTCGCGGCGCCGGCGCGTCTCCCATCCGTCGACGATCTCGCCGCGGTGGCCGTAGTGCCCCGGCTCGAAGCTGGCGGGCGCCTCCACGAGGAGGTTCTCCTTCTCACCGAAGGACTCGTCGCTGGCGCCCATGACCGTGCCGCCGAGGCGCCGGGCGGCGAGATCCGTCTCGGCGGCCGGGCGCTCCTCGAAGCTCGCCTCCTGGGTCATGGGGCGAGTCTCCCACTGGTGCCCCCGGCGGCGCCCATGGGCCTCTCGCCGGGCGCGAGCGGCCAGCCGGCGATCGCCTTCGCGACGGGATAGGCGTACGTCGAGATCTTGCTCGTGCGAAGGCCGAGCCCGACGAGTGCCTCTGCCAGCTTGACGGCTGCCGCCACGCCGTCGATGACCGGCACGCCGAGGGCGGCCGTGATGGCCTCCTCGAGGCCGGCCATCCCGGCGCACCCGAGGCAGATCACCTCGGCGTGGTCCTCCTCCACCGCTCTGCGGGCCTCGGCGACGACGGCGCCAACCGCCTGCTCGGGGTCTTCGTCGACGGCGGACGTGCTCATGCCGGTCGCCCGCACCGAGGCGCACCGATCGTCGAGGCCGGCCAGCCGGAGGCGGTCCTCGATGGCCGGCACCGAGCGCTGCAGGGTCGTCACGACCGAGTAGCTGCGCCCGATCATCATCGCCACGTGGGCCGACGCTTCGCAGATTTCGAGCACCGGCTGCGCGATCAGCTCCTGCACGCCGTCACGGCCGTGTTCGCCGAAGCCCGCCAGGACGACGGCATCGTACGTGCCCTCGTAGGTGGACACGGCGTCCATGACGGCCACGGCCGAGAGATAGCTCTCGAAGGCGCAGTCGACCGAGTCAGCCCCGAAACGGGGACGGAGGGCGACGATCCCGGTGCCCTCCGACGCGGCGCGGCGCGCTGCTTCGGCGATCGTCTCGGTCATCGTCTCGCTCGTGTTCACGTTGACGACGAGGATCTTCATGGCTGCGCTCCCGTTCGGTCGCTCGTCGTGCGGTGGCGGAGGAGGCGGCCGCTCGGCGCCGACACCCCGACGGCCTCGCCGCGCAAGAGGGTGGTCCTGACGACGCCGGACAGCGTGTGCCCGTCATAGGGCGTCACGTTGTTGCGATGCAAGAGGGCGGCTCCGTCGACCGTGAAGCCCTCGTCGGGGGCGAAAACGACGAGGTCAGCATCGAAGCCCGGTGCGATGCGCCCCTTTCGTGTCAGCCCTGCGAAGCCGGCCGTCTCCTCGGCCATCCAGCGGACGACGTCGCGAAGTCCGAAACCACGTCGCCGAGCTTCCGTCCAGACCGCCGGGAGGGAGACCTGCAACGAGGAGATCCCACCCCAGGCGGCGCCGAAGTCACCGTCGTCGAGGTGCTTCATCTCGACGGTGCAGGGCGAGTGATCCGAGACGACGAGGCCGAGCACGCCGGCGGAGAGACCCTCCCACAAGGCGTCGCGGTTGGCCGCCTCCCGCACGGGCGGGCAGCACTTGAAGGCGGTCGCCCCAGTCCCCACCTCTTCGGCGGTCAGGCTCAGATAGTGGGGGCACGTCTCGGCCGTCACCCGCACGCCGCCTGCCCGGGCGGCGGCGAGGAGGGGCAATGCCTCGGCGCTCGAGAGGTGGCACACGTGTGCCCAGCCACCCGTTTGGCGAGCCGCCCTGACGACGACCTCGACGGCCCGGTTCTCGACCGCCTTCGGCCGGGACGCCAGGAACTCGGCGTAGCTCGGGCCGCTCGGAGCCGGCTGGGCGGCCACCGTCTCGTCGTCCTCGGCGTGCACGAGCAGTGGGCAGCCGGTCGGGGCCAGTTCGGCGAGGGCCGTCTCGAGCGCGGCGGCATCGACGGGGGGGAACTCCGCCAGCCCGGAATCGACGAGGAAGCACTTGAAGCCGAGGACGCCAGCGTCGAGGAGGGGACGGAGGGACCGTACGTTGCCCGGCACGACACCGCCCCAGAACCCCACATCGACATGGCACTTGCCGGCGGCGGCGGACGCCTTCTCCTGCAGCGAGGGGACGTCGACGGTCACCGGCATGCTGTCGAGCGGCATGTCGACGAGGGCCGTGATACCGCCGGCGGCGGCGGCACGCGTCGCCGTCTCGAAGCCTTCCCAGTCCGTGTTGCCCGGCTCGCAGATGTGGACGTGCGAGTCGACGAGACCGGGCAGGAGGACGACGTCGCCGTCGAGCACCAGCTGGCGGTCCGACTCGAGCGAGCAGTCGTACGCCTCCACCGCCACGATCTGCCCGCCTGCGATGGCGACGGAGCAGGCCACCTCACCGGCGCTCGTGACGGCCCGGCGCGTGCGCACGACGAGGTCGAGTCGGGACGCGGAAGGACGGACGGGTCCATCGCCCTTCTCGTTCGTCACCCTTCGTCCCACCTTCGATCCCCGACAGGTTGTAAACCTGTCTGACTGCCTCACAGATGACAGTATGGCGGGACGCCGGCGCCTGTGCAACCGTCGAGAACCGTCGAGCGAATCATCGCCCCACGGGCGAACATGGACTGCATGAGTGACCGACCCCCACGATGGAGCCAGTCGACTGTCTACCCCGACATGTGGGCCGATCCGGACGACGACCCCCGCAACAGCGACGGAGTCAGTCCGGACGGCGAGCTCGCCACGCTCGAGGACTACCTCGTGCACTACCGGATGACCGTGCGCATGAAGTGCGAAGGCCTCGATGCGGAGCAGCTGGCCCGCCGCTCGGTGCCGCCCTCGACGATGTCGCTCTTGGGCCTGCTCCGGCACCTCGCCGAGGCGGAGCGTGCCTGGCGCAATTGGATCGGCGAGGGCGACCCGCTGCCGAAGCTGTACGGCGAACGTGACGCCGACTTCGACGCAGCCCTCCCCGAGCAGGTCGAGGTCGAGGCGGCGTTCTCAGCCCTCGCACGCGAACAGGCGGCCACCGACGCCGCCCTGGCCAGGCACCCGGATCTCAGCGAGCGCCTCGGGACGATGGGGATCGCCGTTCGGGAGGTGATGCTGCACCGGGTCGAGGAGTACGCCCGTCACTGCGGGCACGCCGACCTCTTGCGGGAGTGCATCGACGGAAGAGTCGGCCAGTAGCCGCGACGGCCAGGCTCGCCGGTCTGCGGCTACTGCGCCAGCAGGTGCTCCAAACCGATGATCTGGAATGACCGTCGCACCCTGCCGCGGGCATTCACCAGGTCGAAGGAGTAGCCGCTCTCCTCGATACGGCGCTTGGCCGCCACGAGCGTCGACAGACCGGACGAGTCGAGCAGCGTGAGCGGTCCGAGGTCGACCACGACGGACGATCCGGTGATCTCGCTCAAGGCGTCCCGTACGGTCTCAGCTGCCCGGGCGTCGAGGTCGCCGCTCAGGGCGACGAAGAGGGCGTCTCCACTCGGCGTGACGTCCACCTGAAACTGGTCGACCGCAAACGGCTCCTCCGCCATGGCACCGTCCCATCTGCCACCCGTCGTCGTAAGGATCCCTTTCCCTCCGCGTGGCCGTTGCAATCATCGATCCGGCCGTGATCCTCGGCGGGAGCCTACGTCGCAGCCGGCTGTGTGTGCACCAGCGCCAGTGCCTCGAAGTTCTCGTAGAGGCTCGCCTGACTCTCGAGCTCTCTCGCCTTCAGCGCATGGGATCCGACCTTGCTCCACATCCCCTCGAACCAGAAGATGTCGAGGGAGCAGCTCCCGGTCGAGCAACCCGTGCTTGACCTCGGATCGAAGAAACCCGATCACCCCCGCCACCCGTGCGCAGAATTGACCGCCGGAACCGTGGTGCCCAGCAGCTGCGCAACCTCCTCGGACGAGTAGGCGAGAACGTCCCGTAGCAGGAGGACAGCACGCTGGCGCGCACTACTCATCGAAGCGATTGGAGACGCCCATGCCGAGCTGCGCAGGGGCGAACCACGAGCTCAAGGGGTCCGGAATGTCGGGTACAGGCGTTCTGTCCTCGTGAGCAGCATCGCCACGGTTGGGGACCCGTTCAGGTTGTCGGAGTCTTTTGGATGGCCGTGAGGAGCGCCTGACCGTTCGGACTGCCGAGCCCTGTGCACGGGTCCCAGCCCGGTCCGGCCGAATAGGCGCCGTTCGATCCCTCCACGATGTCGTTCAGCGCTCCGCCGGCGGCGGCCGAGTAGAGGAACGGTTGGAGCCAGCCCACCGGCTGCCCCAGCCCCTCGTTGAGGAGCGCCACGAGGCCCGCCCACAGCGGCGCCACTGCGCTCGTCCCGCCGATCGTCATGATCTCGCCATCGACCTGCACCGTGTAACCGGAGTCGGGATCCGCATCCGCCGCAACGTCGGGGACGCCCCGCCCGACTCGGCCACCGGGGTTCACCGAGGGCGGAACGCCTGCCTGGCCTTGGTAGCTCGGAAGGGCGAAGACGTCGCTGACACCACCGCCGGTGGCGCCCTGGCCGGCGCCGTCATTCCAGACGCTCTCGGCGACGATCGTGTTCCCGCTGGCATCGAGGTGCGTTCCCCCACAGGCGAGCGCATGGGGAGCAGAGGCGGGAAAGTCGACGTGCTGGAGGCCATCGGTCACGCCATCGGTCGATCCGTTGTCGCCGGCGGCGACCGTCACGGTGACCCCCATCGCCGCGGCCGCCGTGAACGCCTGCTCCATCTGGTTCATCGCCTGGGCTGTCCACGTGCTCTCGGGACCGCCCCAGCTGATCGAGATGACCGAAGGCCGCTGCGTGGCATCGTGGGCGGCGGCGGAGACCGCATCGAGGAAACCCTGATCCGTGTTCGGCGCGAAGTACACGGCGATGGCGGCGCCAGGCGCCACACCGCCGACGACCTCGATGTCGAGCATCACCTCGCCGTCGGGACCGTTCGGCTCCCCCGGGTCGTTCGCCCCGCTATCGACCGAGACGGCCTTCACCTTCGGCGGGGCCAGCCCCAACGAAGAGAAGTAGGCGCTGAGGTCGCTCTCGCGAAATCCGCCGCCGAGCTCGACGATCGCCACGCACTCGCCGGATCCCGACAGGCTCGTGGGGAATCCATACGCAGCGGCGACCTGCGGTGGCGTGTACTGCGCTTCGGCGTCGGCGCGGGGGCGGAAGTGGGCCCTCGCCTGTGGCCGGCCGTCCAGGCCGAAGACTCCGGTGACGACGCCATCGAGCTCGGACGGCAGCGTGAGGGTCCCGGTTCGCCCCCGGTAGGGGGATTCCGACGGGACCGCCGTAGAGCGAGAGCTCCGTGCCGAATGCCGTGGCGAGGTCGCCCACGGTGCCGGTGAGCTCCACTCGTCGGCGACCGGCATCGACGTCACCGAGGCGGAGGTGGTACTCGTCGGCGAAGCGCGAGACGGCGGCGACATCGTCGTCCGTAGCGCCGTAGGTACGTGCGAATGCTTCTCGCGAGAGCCGCCCGGGCGGAGCCTCCGGGCCGCGCAGGTAGACCGAGACGGTCGCCTCGGCAGCGGGGTCTGGGGGGCCGGTGTACTCATCGCCGGGCGCCTCCCGGTTGCTTCCGGGAAGCTCGACGCGACTGGCGCCAAAAGTCATCGCCTCAGTCTGAGCGCGATCTCAGCGCACGTCGAGGGCCGGCTCGGGAGGCCGTGCCGCTTCAGGCTCGCTCCGGTGCCAGGAACTCGATCCGCTCCTCGAAAACCGACTCGCCTTCCAACATGCGATGGACCGGACACTTGCCGGCGATCACGCGCAAGGCGTCGATCTGTTCCTGCGTGCAGCTCTCCGGAAGGCGCAGCACGAGGCTGAACTGGCCGGGTGCGCCGCGTTGCGGTGTCTCGTAGTCGCACTCGACTTCGAGCTCGCCGACGTCCCAACCTTTACGGTTGGCGTACATCTCCATCGTGATGGCCGTACACGAGGCGACGCTTGCCGCCAACAGCTCCTGCGGGCTCGGCCCCCGGTCATTGCCACCGTGCTCGGTGGGTTCGTCGACGATGAGCTCATGGTCGCGGATCGCGATCCGATGGGTGAAGCCTTCTGCACGCCGCGCCGTCGCCTTCATCGCACCGTCCTTCTGCCGTCATGACCCTCGGGCTTCCGGTGAGTCTACGAGAGCCGACCTCGTGCGCAGCGAGAAGGCGAACGTTCCCCACTCGCTAGGCGAGGTCGGCGGCGGCCGCCGTCTTGAGCAGCCACTCGACGTCGACCTCCTCCCCGCCGACGCCGCCCGTGTCCCAGGGCTCGCTGACGAGAAGCGTGTGCAAGGTTGCTCCTGCAACGCGCCCGAGGTGGCTTTGCAGCGTCGCGTCGTCCGGCAACCCCACCACGCGAGCTTGCAGCCGCCCCCGAATCCGGCGCAGGCGTTCCATCAACGCATCGAGGTCCGCTCCCCCGTCGTAGGCGCCTTGGTCCCCCTCCGCGATCCCAAGGGCGATCTGGTCCTTGATGGCCCGAGTGTTCCCGGCCGCGTCGGTCGTGACCATCTGCCGCCACGCCCGACTCTTGTGCCGGTATTGCAGCATCGCCATCACGGCTTCGTGGCGGAGAAAGTCAGCGTCCCGTAAGCCGGCCTCCCTCCAATTGGAAGCGAGACAGCGGGCCAGCGAGATGACCGAGGCAAGGCCGCTGTTGAGCCCGCGGCCGGGCCAGAAGTGAATGGCGTTCGCCGCGTCGCCGAGAAGGAACCCGAAGGTCCCGGGAGTCGTCGCCGTCCTCGGGAACATCGGTGCCGTGAAGCGGGCCCGCTGCACCATGTCCAGTCGGAAACCCGTCACCGCCGTGAGGTTCTCCGGCGGGACGCCGAAGAGCTGCAGCCCCTCCTGCACCCGCTGCCAGAGGGGCGAACCTTTCAACAAGGCCGGTAGGAAGACGGCGCGATGCCCGGCGCAGTAGAACTCCCGGTCCCCCCGAAGCTCCAGAACGCAGGGCTCCGACTGGATGCACGGCGTGAAGACACGCTGCTCCGGGTCGATGCCGACCGCCTCTTGCGTCTCTTGATCGGTCAATCGCATGTTGAGGAAGCCGTCGCCGCGCAAGGAATTCAGGAGGAACCGGTTCTGCGACACGGTCAGGAGCACGGCCATCGGGTCGGGGAGCTCGGACTTCACTCGCAGGCCTAGGACCATGTCCTGCACGTGCTTGCCGTCGAGCGCGTACATGAGCGGGTCCCCGACCCCGAACCGGTCGGCGAAATGTTCCAGCGTGCGCGAACGGCCACCCTCGCAGATGGCGAGCACGTGCCGCGTGGCGATGTCGTCGTGCGTGGCGGCCGCATCGAAGACCTCCGGAACGAGATGGATGCGAGACTTCTCGTTGGCGAGGGCGAGCAGCTGGTCCTCGATGTAGGCGATGCGGATGTTGCGAGGGCCGAGGTCCCCGATGGAATCAGGGCCCACCGGCCACATCTCGGAGTAGTTGCCCGGACTGAACAGACGTTCCTGCGCCTCGAGGGGAAGCCTCAGGTACTGGCGGCTCTGCACCGTCACGACCTGCTGCCGGCGCACGTTGCCCTCGTCGGGGGTCTTCCAGACGACCTGGCCACCGGTCCGCCTCCAGCGGCCTTCGTAGATCGTGATGTCGACACGCGACCCCAGCAGATCCTCTAGGAGAAGGGCGAAGGCCAATCCCACCGGCCCGCCGCCCGTGACCAGCACCCGCAACGTCCCCGTCGAGGCGAGCACGGTAGGGGGTTCCGGCGCGGCGCCCTCCGTCCCCGAGGTCTCGAAGCGGAAGACCTCCTCGCCCATGGCGATCTGGTCCCCCGCTTGCAGGTGGTGAACGGTGACTCGCCGTCCGTTCACCCACGTTCCGTTGCTGCTCCCGCGGTCCTCCAGAACGAAGGCATCCTCCTCGTCCTGCCGGAGCTCCGCATGGAGGCGCGAGACACTCTCGCTGCGGAGGACCACGTCGTTCTCATCGCTGCGTCCGAACGTGATCGGTTGTCCGCCGAGCAGCGTGAAGCGCTTCCCCTTGAGGGAGCCTTGAATCCCGACAACCGCGCCCTTGAGCATGTCTCGCCTCGGCCAGAACTCGACGCCACGGAAGGCCGCAGCGTAACGCAGCCACACCGGGGCCCGAGGTGCGAGGCGGGCGAGGGCGGAGGCCCGGCGACCGATCACGCGATCCGGCTAGAGTCCCGTCCGCTGGCCATCGGCACCTGTCCGCGGGGGATCGTCATGATGGAGGAGGACGAGGAGCCAGTCCGTCCGGAAGGAGGGAGGGGGGAGCTGACCCCCGAGCTCATCGGGACGGACGTCTGGAGCGACGGCATGCTCGCGGCCGCCGGCATCCCCGTCCAGGACAGTCCGATCGTGTCGGTCGGGGGCGGAATCGGTTCGTTCGTGCTCTACGACTTCCTCCGCGTCTGGGGCGTGCCGGCCGCATCGATCAAGGTGCTGACGGTTCTCGACTACCCCTGGCAGACCTACGAGTACCTCACGCGCAACTCGCAAATCCCCGCCGGTGAGCGACTGCGCTCGGACTCCTCCTCCATGCCGAACAACATCTGGGGCTTCCCGAGCTACGCCGTGCAAGAGGCCATCGAGGACAGGTCGCTCGCCTCTCTCTGGAACGTCTTCAGCGAGCCGATCTTCTGCGACTACTGGACACCGAAAGCCGGCATGGTCTTCCGGGGGCTGCAGAAGGAGGCGGACCGCATCGGCTATTGGCCCTCCGTCGTGCGCGGGCAGGTCCGCATGGTGCGGCGACGGCACGGCGGCGGTTACTTCACGATCCTGACGCCTCCGGCGGGCGCTTCGCCGACCCGCCGGGTGGCCTTCCGCAGCCGTGTCGTCCACGTCGCCGTGGGGTATCCCGGCCTCAAGTTCCTGCCGGACTTGCAGGAATACCGGGAGAAGTACAACGACCACGAGCACGTCGTCAACGCCTACGAACCGCACGAGCACGTCTACGCAGAGCTCCGCCGCCGCAGTGGGGTCGTCGTCGTGCGCGGGGGCGGAATCGTGGCCTCACGGATTCTCCAACGGCTGATCGATGACCGCGATCACCACGGTGCGAAGACCACGATCATCCACCTCTTCCGGACGTTCATCTCCGGCTCGCACGGGCCAAACGTGTTCAACCGGCGGCGCGGGGGCGATGGTTGGGCCTACCAGGGCTTCAACTACCCGAAGAGCGTCTGGGGCGGCGAGCTCTGGGCCAGGTTCCGCAAGCTCGAAGGCGACGACCGACTCGCCCTCTACAAGGTCATCGGCGGGACGAACACTCCCCACCGCAAGAACTGGTTACGCCAGCAGGCTCGCGGCCGCGGGGAGGGCTGGTACCGCACGCTCACGGGCAATGTCCTCGAGGTCATGCCCGGGGAGGACGGCAAGGTCGTCACCGCCATCCACCTGTCGTCTCAGCAAGGCGATGCCGCCACCTTGCAGATCGCTGCCGACTTCATCGTCGACTGCACCGGCCTCGAGGCCGACATCAGCGAACATCGGGTCCTCGCCGACCTCCTGCAGCACTCCGGAGCGGGTCGCAACGTCCTCGACCGGCTCGATGTCGAGCGCACCTTCGAGGTCCGCGGCACGCGGTCGGGCGACGGTCGCCTGTACGCCTCCGGCGCCGCAACGCTCGGGGGTTACTTCCCCGGCGTCGACACCTTCCTCGGCCTCCAGCTGGCGGCGCGTGAGATCGTCGATGACCTCGTGAGCATCGGGATGGCACCTCGTTTCCGGTCGATCGGCTCGATTCGCGAGTGGTCGCGCTGGATGCACGGAGCGCAGCTGCCGTGAAGGAGGTCTGACGTGGTTCCCACGCTCGCAGGACGGATCGAGACCCGCCTCTTCCTCCTTGCCCTCATCGGCATCCCCTGGACGGCGCTCATCTCGGTCATCGGACCCAGGGCGAGCGGTGCTCACCTGAGCGCCGTCTTCGGCACCACGTACTGGGTGTTGGCCGAGGTGGCGATCGTGGGCTCCCTGCTCTGGGAGCCCCTGTACCACTTCCTCATGCAGTTCCGATGGGAGAAGGACTGGCCCATCATGTTCAGCCTCCTGCAAGGGATACCGGAAGGCGTCCTCGCCTTCGTCCTGCTCCACGCCATCGGCCCCAGGCCGCATCCGCCTGCTGTCACGACGGCGACGTTTCTTGCCCAATTCGTGCCGCTGTGGATCCTCGTGTGGTTGACGGCCATCGGCCCGATGCGGGTCCTCGTCCCGAGATGGCGGTACCGGGGTGGACGGATCGCGTGAGCGTCCCCGTGCTCCTGGCCGCCACGAAGATCGACCTGCCCGGTCTTGTCTGTGCCGACGTCGCCATCATCATCGTCGTCGCCCGAGCCATGGGATGGCTCTTCAACCGGCTCCGGCAGCCGGCCGTCATCGGCGAGATCATCGGCGGCATCCTCCTCGGGCCGAGTGTCCTCGGCCTCCTGCCCGGCCACCTCGGCACCCATCTCTTCCCGGCGATCGCCCTGCCGACGCTCAACGTGCTCGCTCAGCTTGGCGTCGTGGTGTTCGTGTTCATCGTCGGCCTCGAGGTCGACCTCGGCCTCATCCGGGGCCGGCGGCGCGTGGCGGCCACTGTGTCGCTCTCCTCGGTCGCCTTGCCGTTCGGCCTCGGTGTCGCCGCCGCCCTCCTCCTGCACGAGCGGTTCTCCCACGTGGGCTCGCACGAGGTGCGCCTCCTTTCCTTCGCTCTCTTCATCGGCGCCACGATGTCGGTGACCGCCTTCCCGGTCCTCGCCCGCGTGCTCAGCGAGCGCCGAATGCTCGGGACCGAGCTCGGCTCCTTCGTGCTCGCCTGCGCTGCCATGGACGACGTCCTCGCCTGGACGATCCTGGCGGTCGTCATCGGCATCATCCGGTCGAGCGGCGACCTCAGCTTCCTCCGCATCGTCCTCGAGCTGGCGGCGTTCGTCGCCGTCGTGCTCCTCGCCGTACGCCCGGCTCTCCGTTGGCTCTTCGAACGAGATCGACGGCACGGCTCTCTCTCGCTCAACACTCTTGCCGCCACACTCGTCGGTACGTTGCTGTCCGCCTGGGTGACCGACAAGATCGGGATCAACCTCATCTTCGGCGCGTTCCTGTTCGGCGCCGCAGTGCCGAAGCGTGGAGCCGAGTCGCTCGTCGCGGCGATCGTCGAGCGGCTCGAGAGCGCCATCCTGCTCCTCCTGCTCCCCATCTTCTTCGTCGTCGCCGGCTTGTCCGTCAACTTCCGCACCCTTGCCGCCGGCGATCTCGTCTACCTCCTGCTCATCCTCGCCGTCGCCATCGGGGGCAAGTTCTTCGGGGCGGCGGTGGCGGCGCGGTTGCAGGGCGTCACCCGGCGGCGGGCGATGGCCGTCGGCACGCTCATGAACACCCGCGGCCTGACCGAGCTCGTCATCCTGACGATCGGGCTCACCATCGGCGTGCTCAACACGCGGCTCTACACGCTGATGGTCGTCATGGCCGTGCTGACGACGCTCATGACGTCGCCCGCCCTGCGCCGCGTGTACCCCGATCGGCTGCTCGATGCCGACATCGCCGAGGCTCAGGAGCGGCTCGGCTCCGGCTCACGCTACGGCGTCCTGGTGCTGCTGAACGCGGCGGACGACCCGGCGGCGCTCACGGCACTTGGCGTCAAGGTGGCAGGCCCCGGTGGCCAGGTGCTGCTTGCCCGACTCCTCGACCATCGGCCCGAGCAGCCCCATCACGCCGACCTCTCCGGGTCCCTTCTGCGCATGGCAGCCGCCGTGGAAGAGCTCAATTCGCTCGCGGCGGCCCACCGACCCGTCGCTGTGAGCCCGATCGCCCAGCTCAGCACGGACGTGGAGGCCGACATGACAGCGCTCATCGCCAGAACGGGGGTCAATGCAACCGTTGTCGGCAACGCCCTCGTCGGTGACCAGGCGGCGGCCGCCCGTCTCTGCGGCGACGCCGCAGGCGACCTCGTAACCCTGCGCTCGGGCTCTGCCGCTTGTCCGTCCGTGCTGGGCGTCATCACGGGCGGCACGGCGGACGGCGCCGTCTTGGAGATCTCGGCGCGGCTCTGGATGTCGGAATCGTCCGCCGACACGGGGACCCCGCCACTCGGCCTGTACCCGGACCGGCCCTCGGAGCGTGCGCGCACCCGCCGGCTCGCCGAACGCCTCGGAGGCCTCGGGGTGGCTGTCGTCGTCGAGCAGGAGGCGAAGGCAGACCAGCTCGTCGTCAGCGGCTGGCCGCGAGAGGGCGACGCCGGGCTCGCACCGCCCCGAGGTGGGGGCTCGGCGTTCGTGTACTCGAACGAGGATCCGCAACGGGTCGGCGTCGACCAGCGTCTTCTACGATTGGATTCGGCGCGCCGGGCCAGCCTGAACGGCAGCGGAGTCGGCGTTGCTGCAAGCACCCCCGTGAGGGCCGAGTCATGAACCGCGTTGCCGATTACGAGCTGCTTTCGAGCGTGTCAGGGGATGAGCGCGACCGCCTCTACACCGCCCGGCCACCGGTGCGGCTCGGCCTTGCGTCCGACCGTGTCCTGCTCAAGGTCGTGCAGATCGAGCTGGCACCCCGCCAGCTCCACCGGGCGGCGGAGGAGCTCCGGATCCTCGCCGCCGTCGAGTCACCGCACCTCGTGACGCTCTACGACGCCGGCCAAGACGGTGACAAGCTCTTCTACGCGATGGAACACCCCTCCCGGGGCACGCTCGAGGACCCGGACCAACCCGTCGGATGGGACGAGAAGCTCACCGCGGTGGCCGATGCCTCCCGGGGCGCCCACGCTCTGCACGAGGCGGGCATCGCCCACCGCAACATCCGACCCTCCTGCATCCTCCTCTACGACACCGGTGCCAAGCTCGCCGACCTCGGCATGGCGAAGCGCCTCAATGCGGACGCCTCCGTGAGCCAGATGCCGGACGTGAGCGATATCGAGTTCCTCGATCCCGGCCTCATCACCGGTGAGCTGCCGTCACGCGCCTCGGACATCTGGTCGCTGGGGGCGAGCCTGCACTGGGCGATGAGCGGCGGTCAACGACTCCACCCCCGCAGCGCCGATCTCGACCCCTTCGCCGCCATGCGGCGCCTGCTGACCGAGCCACCCCTCATCTCGCCGGATCTGCCCGCCCCCCTCGCCGCCCTCGTCGCCCGCACGTTGGCACGTGACCCGGCGGACCGCCCCGACACGGCCGAGGAGCTCGCCAGTGACATCGCTGCGCTCGCGGGGCAACCGTGAACGCCCCGCGCAGGGTCGAGGTCCTCGGTGGTGCCGGAACCGTCCACCGGGAGGCCGGTCTCGTGTGCTGGTTCGCCCCGGGATTCTCACGCGAGCTGGCAGCGGCCGTCCTCGACGTCGCTCGCTTCCCCGCCGGCGGCGACACGGGCCAGCTCCCGTCCCGCTTGGAGGCAGCGTTGGCCGGGTCGGCGGACGCCCTCTGCGTGATCCGGGAGGACGCGAGCTCCCTCCTGATCGCCCTGCAAGGGCGCGTCGTCGTGAGCGAGGACGGCACCGAGCGACTCCGAGGAGCAGAAACCCCGGGAATCGTCTCCGCCAACCTCGTGTCCGAAACGAGCCTGACCGTTCGCGGCAGCGCCGATCCTGACCAGCTCGACCGCCCCGGGTCGATCGCATTCGACCTGCGCGACGGCACCGTGCCGGGAGGCGGCGTCACGTTCTGGCCGTCCCCGCTCCAGCCCGCGACGGCGGCTCCCGCGCTCGCCGAGCACGTCGTGCTCTTCGACCTGTCCACACCGCAGGATCGACGCCAGCCCCTTCCGGTCGCCTCCGTGTTGGCGGCGCAGGCGCCCGAGGAACCGGAGGAGCCGTCGGAGCCTCCGCCCCCGCTGGAGGCCGCACCCGCCCGGCCGGGACTGGAGACCACCGAAGCAGTCATCGGCGCACCGGCGGCGCCGGTGGCCGAAGTCGCCGGTGCCGGTCTGGAGGCCGGAACCTCATCGGGCGGGAGAACGCCGGAGCCGGCCCCGCCTGGCCCCCCCATCGTGCGGGGCATCAATTGTGCCCGCGGTCACTTCAACAACCCACGCGCCCTCTACTGCGGCATCTGTGGCCTCGCCATGGTGCAGAACTCGGTCGTCGTCGTCGACGGTCCCCGCCCACCCCTGGGCGTGTTGCTGAGCGACGACGGGACCGCCTACAGCCTCGACGGCGACTACGTGCTCGGACGACAGCCCGAGCTGGCCGATGACGTCGCCGCCGGGCGGGCGCGTCCGCTCAGGGTGCAGGACCAGACCGGCAGGATCTCCCGCGTGCACGCTCGTGTGGCGCTGCGCGACTGGGAGGTGGCCGTCACCGACCTCGGTTCCCACAACGGAACGCAAGTGTTCAATCCGGGCGACACCGGGTGGCGAACGTTGCGAGGCGACGAGTCCGTCGTGCTCCATCCCGGAGGGCGGCTCGTGCTCGGGCAAAGCACCTTCGAGTTCCAGAGCATCCAGCGCCAGTGATCCGGTGTGGCGAACGATCCCCGGCGCCCCCGTGGCCGGGAGCTCGTCACTTCCAGCTGCTGCCGTTCCAATGCAGGATCAGGGTCTTGTCGCTGCTGGCGGAACCCGTGACAGTCTGATATGCGCCGACCGCCCAGGCATCGCGAGACGACGTGGCATCGACACCGTAGAGGCTGGCTTCCTTGCCGTCACTCGGGCTCGACACCCGATTCCACGCGGTGCCGTTCCACCGCTCCGTCACGGTCCTCACGGAGAAGCTCTCGCCGCTGACGGAGTAATAGCCTCCGACAGCCCAGGCATTGCGGGTCGAGAGGGCCACCACGTCGAAGAGGTCGCCGTTGCCCCCGCGACCTGGAACCGCCTCCTGCTCCCACGACGTTCCGTTCCACCGCTCGATGAGGGATTCGGCGTACCCGCCCAGAGCGCACTCAGCGCAGCCCACCGCCCAGGCGCTCCTGGCGGAGACGGCCGCAACACCGGACAGCCCGGCGCCGTTGCTCACCGGGCTCGGGCTCGGCACCCGTCTCCACAATTTGCCGTTCCAGCGGTCGATCAGGGTCTCCGAACCGTTCACCGTGCTGTAGGTGGAGCCGACCGCCCAGGCGTTACCAGGCGAGGTGGCGACCACGCTGGACAACGAGACGACGTCGCCCTTGATGGCCGGACTGGCCACCCGACTCCAAGCTGTGCCGTTCCAATGCAGGATGGAGGACCCGCCGACAGCCCAGGCGTTGCTCCCGGAGGTCGCCGCCACTCCGGAGAGACCGTTCCCGACGTGACTCGGCACCTCCTTCCAGGCGATGCCGTTCCAGTGCATGATCAGCGTCTTGCCCGCATCGGTGGAACCGACCGCCCAGGCATTGCTGGCGGAGGTTGCCGTCACTGCGGCGAGGACGCCGCTGGGACCGGCCATGCGGACCCAGTCCGTGCCGTTCCAGTGCACGATGAGCGTCCCGGCAGAGGAAGTCAGGCACCTCGTGCACCCGACCGCCCAGGCGTCGCCCGCAGAGATGGCGACCACGCCGTTGAGCTGTCCGCTGACGCTGAAGGATGAAGGAGCCTGCGGGCGGCGGGTGAGCGACGACGCTCCGGTCGGTGCAGCGGGGGCCACCGCAGCCGTCACGCCGGCGAGCAGCAGGGAAACGGCGAAAACTCCGGGCCTTCGGCAGGTCTTCAAGAATCGCCCGGCAGGAACAGCAGCACGAGGATCGGCAGCACCGAGCGTGTGGCGAGCGTGTGCAGGTGCACGGACTGCCATCTCCCTCCTGGGGCACCGCCCGAACCATCGGTCCCCTGACGGGGACCGGCCGACGAGCGCGGCAGTCAGGTTACCTCATGCTCCAAATGCGCCCAAGGGCTGGAGCATAGAGTTCCAGACCGGGAGGAAGATCGATGACGAACCAGAATGCAGGCCCGCTCCCGCCGGGGACTCCGGCACCGCCGACATCGGCGCAACGGAGGCGGCAACGCGCCAATCTGATGATGGTCGTCGCACTCGCCGTCGTCGTCGTCCTTGTCGTCGGCTTCTTCGTGCTGCGTCGCCACAGTGCTCCGAACCCGGCGGCCGTCTCCACGACGACCGGCTGGAACGCGACCTCGGGCAACTGGTCGGGCTACGCCCTGTCCACGGCCCAGACCGGCCAGAAGTACACCAAAGTGTCCCTCGAGTGGGACGTCCCGACCGTCTCGACGATGTCATCATTCGGGTGCGTGGCCAACTGGACCGGCATCGGCGGCGTCACGGGCAAGGATCTCATCCAGCTCGGCACGCAGAGTTGCTCCAACTCCTCCGGGACCGCTTACGACATCTGGTACGAGACACTGCCTGCGGCGGAGACGCCGATCACGACGCTCACGATCAAGCCCGGCGACCAAGTGCTGGCGACGCTTCAACTACTGAACGGCGACACGAACACCGACACGCAGGCCGAGACGGCCGCCTTCGCCACCGTCATGTCCGAGATCCGTCGTCTCGACCCGAACTTCGGCACCTCCGACCTCATCCAACGACTCCGCCAACTGCTCCAGGAGGGCGAGGCGCATCTTGGGAGCGAGCCGTGGTTCCCGGTCGTCGCGGCCGAGCTGCACAAGCTCTTCTCCACGCCGGCAGCCAGCACGGCGCAGACCTGGCAATTCGCCTTCAGGGTGACGGCGCCGGACGGCACCGTGCAGAACTGGACGAAGACCGTGAGCTACGACTCCTCGCTCAGCTCGATCGAGTGGATCACGGAAGCCCCCACGTTCTCCTCGGGCATCTCGGTGCTTCCCGCCTACGGCACCACCCATTACCTCGGGGCGTCCGCCAACGGCGCCGTCCCGGCCCTCGCGCCTGTCAACCGGATCGTGCTGGCCGATCCGCACGGGCAAGCATCCGTGCCGTCGGTGCCCGGCGCCCAGGCCGACGCTTTCAACACGTGCTTCTTCCCCACGCTGACGGTGTCAGCCTGCCCTGCGCCATAGGCGCCGCGCTCAGGAGGCTGCGCCGTCGGTCACCCATCGGTCGAAGAGGGCTACATCTCCCGGCGGCCATGGTCCGTCGCAGGGCATGCTCCCGTCGTGCAGGTGCTGTGAGATCGCCGCAGCATGGGCGCGTACGTCGTCGACGGACCACAGGTCGAAGGCGCCACTCATCGCCGTGCGGTCACTCTCGCGAAAGAGCGGCTTCACATCCGCCGAAAACGACAGCCGTCCCGGCTCTCCCTGCTGGGTGCTCATGAGGCCTTCCTTTCCGATCGGGTCGAGTGTTCATCTCCCGCACCAGGATTCCACGCCAGGCCGGAAGCCAGGTCCATTTATCGGCCGTCAGTTGCCTTTCCGTCCAGGGCGATCTCGGCCGCAGCAGTCAGGACAGCGACATGGGCGTCGGGGCCTTGCAACCCGGCGTCCATCGTGTCGATGGCCACATGAGTGGCGCCGGCGTCCCGCCAGCGGGCGAGGTCCGCCTCGAGTCGGCCGATACCGGCGCCAACGCTGACAAAGCCTTCCACCCCCAGGCTCGCCGGATCGCGCCCCACTTCGGCGGCACCTGCCCGTACGGCCTCCATTGCCTCCTCGAGGCCGTCGCCAGGGACCTCCTGGGGGAACCACCCGTCGGCCAACCGGCCCGCCCTCCGCAACGCTGGCTCGGTCGAGGCGCCCACCCAAATCGGGATCGGGCGCTGCACCGGCATGGGGCAAAGCCCTGCGCCGACCACCTGCTCGTAGCGACCCTCGAAGGTCACGCTCTCCTCGGTGAACAGACGGCGTAAGAGGGAGATCTGCTCCTCGATGCGCCGACCCCGGTTCGAGAAGTCCTTGCCGAGCGACTCGTACTCGACTGCGTTCCAACCGATCCCGAGCCCGAGGCGCATCTTCCCGCCCGTGAAGACGTCGACGGCGGCCGCCTGCTTGGCAATGAGAGCGGTCTGGCGCTGAGGTGCGACGAGGATGCCGGTCACGACTTCCAGCTGTGTGAAACCGGCAAGAAACCCGAAGAGCACGAACGGTTCGTGGAACGAGCTCTCGAGACGGTAGGGACCGCGCCAGTCCCGGTGGACGGTCGTGTCTGCCCCGAGGACGTGGTCATAGGCGAGAACGTGGTCGTACCCGAGGGCGGCCACAGCCTCCGCATAGGCGCGGACACCGCCGCCGTCGTGGCCGATCTCGGTCTGCGGGAAGACAACTCCGACGTTCACCTCAGTAGTCTGCCCCGTCAATCGGGCAGTGGCACCCCACTGAGCGACGCGCAGTAGGCGATCAGCTCGTCCTGGAACCCGCGGTCGGAAGCCGCCGGGTGAGCCTCCAGCTGCCGCCGGTGGAACCAGTAGCCACCAGTCGTCTTGGCCTCGGCATCTTCGCCGACGGCCAGCCAGCACTGCGTGACCGGGGCTGCCTCCAGGTCGTCGGGTGCGCCAGGACCGCCCATCTTCGTGGCCACCCACCCCGGCTCGACGGCGTTGCTCCGAACCTCCCGCCACCGTCGGGTCATCCCGAAGGCAAGGACCGTGTCGAAGAGCTTCGAGTCCGAGTACGCCTGCGCCCCGTTCCAGCGCCGCTTCGTCCACTCGGCGTCGTCGAGACTCGGCGTTCCGCCCCGGTGCATACCCGAACTGAGATAGATCAGCCGGCCCGGCCGAGCGACGAGAGCGGTCAGCACGTAGGCCGCCAGCACGTTGACGGCGAAGGTCAGCTCGTGACCGTCTTCGCTCTCCTCCCGGGAGGGCCGGCGGGAGCCGATGGCGGCGTTGTGGATGACGGCATCGTGGTGGCCGATGCGGTTGGCTTGCTCCGCCACCGAGCCTGTCTGCTCGAGTGAGCCCAGATCCCCGACGACCACGGAGGGGGCCTTACCGGAAACCGCTGCACGCAGGTCGGCGGCTCGCGCCTCGTTGCGGGCGTGGAAGGTCACCTCGTGGCCTTCTTGCAACAGGAGTCGGCCCGACATCAGCCCGATGCCGTCGCTGGACCCGGTCACCAGAACTCTCGCCATCACGAAACGCTACCGACGGTCGAATCGGCCCCACTCACCGGGGCGTCTCGTTGCTGCCGCCTACCGGCGGGTGTGGAGGGCGTAGGCGCTGATCTGGAAGTCCAGGCGGTGCCCGCCCGTACTGGCGATCTCCCACCCGAACTCCACCTGGGTGAGCGTCGCCGTCGACGCCACGTCGTGGTGGTGAATCAGCCACTCGGACGCTGCCAAGACGTCCGTCTGGCCAGAGGTCTCGTCGTGATTCAGATCGAAGACGAATTCGGAGTCTCCCGTATCTCCATACGCTGAAACGCTGGCCGAGCATCGTGGCGTTGCCGATCCGGTCAGCTCCGGCCAGTGATCGGCCGATGCTGTCGACCCAGATCATCACTTCGACTTTGTAGTTGTCCAACCACACGTCATCGGCTGCCTCGGCGCTCAAGCCCCTAGCGCCTCGCGGGGTCGACTCCGTGAACCGATTGCGGATCAGGGTAAAGCTGGACAGACGAGGATTGTTGAACACATTCCCGATGTTCGGGTAGGTCAGCACGGCCGTGTTGCCGGAGCGCATGTCGGAGATCACCCCCCAGTCGCTGGCCGCATTGGCCCAGATGGTCTGATTGCCGCATGCACGCTGCGGGCAGTTCCACATGTCGTTCTGGAACAGGTAACCGCCATGATTCCAGACACCCTCCCGGGCGCTGGATTCCCATTTCGGGTGCTTCGGAGCAGAAGCGGAGGCTGCCAACGGCAGGAGCAGCACGGCGGCGGTGGCGGCCGCTAGCAACGTGAGGATACGGGTCACGGTGGGTTGCCTTTCCAGTCGGGTGCCCGTCGTTGTGCGGGCTGCGGCGGCGGGGAGGATGGTACCCCGGGGTCGGCGAGTTCTCAGACGATCGTCTCGCTCAGGCGACGAAACACCGTGCGACGTGTCGACGCCGTCACCATCAGGTGGACGAGCCAAGCCATTGAGGATGGCACTTCTCGGTCTCGATCCTGCGGCTCAGCGCCGCCTTTCTACAAGGCATCTCCGCACGCCGCAAGCGCTTTCGCCGTCTCGCCTGTGACATCTGTGCGTCGAGGTACAGTCTCGCTGTCCCCGTCCCGGCGAACGAAGCGCGCTCCGTTCGCACGGCCTGGCCCCGGAGGCAAGACCTTGGTCACGATCGTGGAAGGCCCTGGGACGTATCGGCGCCTCGACCACGTGACGATCCCGCTCCCGGACGGCACGCGTCTCGCCGCCCGAATCTGGATTCCCGACGGAGCCGAGGATCGACCCGTTCCCGCCGTCCTCGAATACCTTCCGTACCGGAAGAACGACATGTACGCGGTCAACGACCAGGGCCGCTTCGCTTATCTCGCCGCCCACGGGTACGCGGGAGTCCGGCTCGACATCCGGGGCAGCGGAGACTCCGAAGGCGTCCTCACCGACGAGTACGCCCTGCAGGAGCAGGAGGACGCTCTCGACGCCATCGAGTGGATCGCCTCCCAGCCGTGGTGCAGCGGCGCCATCGGGATGATCGGCAAGTCGTGGGGCGGGTTCAACGGCCTGCAGGTGGCCGCCCGGAGGCCGCCGGCGCTCAAGGCGGTCGTTTCGATCGGCTCGACCGACGACCGATACGCCGACGATGCCCACTACATCGGAGGGTGCCTCTTCGCTTTCGAGATGCTCGGCTGGGGAACCCAGATGCACGAGGTTGCGACGCTCCCACCCGACCCCACGTCGGTGGGTGACGCCTGGAAGCAGATGTGGGTCGAGCGCCTCGAAGCCTTCCATCCCCAGATCGCAACCTGGCTCGGTCATCAGCGTCGCGACTCCTATTGGAAGCACGGTTCGGTGTGCGAGGACTTTTCGGCCATCACGTGCCCCGTCTACGCAGTCGCCGGCTGGAACGACGGGTACGTGAACTCTGTCCTGCGGCTGATGGAAGGCCTGCCCGGTCCGAAGAAGGCGCTCATCGGGCCGTGGTCTCACCAGTACGCCATGGAACCGTTCGAGCCCGGCCCCCACATCGGCTTCCTGCAAGAGTGCATCCGTTTCTTCGACGAGTGCTTGAAGGGTGAGGCCACGGGGATCATGGACGAGCCCCCCGTGCGCATCTGGATCCAAGAGGCGGTGCGACCGGCGACGCACCACCCGACGCGGCCGGGGCGCTGGGTGGCCGAGCCGTCGTGGCCCTCTCCCAACGTCACGACGCATCACAGGTTCCTCAATGACGGCACGCTCGACGAGGAGCCCGCTGCAGTAGGCCCACTCGCCTTCGTCGGCGCCCAGGTGGCCGGCCAAGATGCGCGTGCCTGGTCTTCCTTCGGTGGCCCCGACACCGCGCCGGACCAGCGGGCCGAGGACGGCTTGTCCCTCTCGTTCACGTCGGCGCCGCTGGAGGATCCGCTCGAGATGCTGGGCTACCCGACGGCCAATCTCGAGCTCTCCGTCGACCGCCCGAAGGCCCTCGTCGTCGTGCGGCTGTGCGACATCTGGCCCGATGGAGCCTCCTCGTTGATCGCCCGGGGACTTCTCAACCTCACCCACCGGAACAGCCACGAGCATCCGGAAGCGCTGCGGCCGGGAGAGCGCTTCGCCGCACGAGTCGTCCTCGGAGCGATTGGCCAGGTCGTCCCAGCCGGCCACCGGCTGCGCGTCTCGGTCTCCCCCACCTACTTCCCGTGGGCGTGGCCGTCACCTGAGACTGTCACGCTCACAGTGCACACGGGGGTGAGCTCGATCGAGATCCCCGTGAGGAGCGCCAGCCCACTCGATGAGGGACTTGCGGCCTTCGGGCCGCCGGAAATCGCTCCGAAGCTCGAGGTCGAGGTCATCGAGCGGGCGGCCGGAGAGCACACCGTCGTGAAGAGCCCACTCTCCGGCCGACTGGCGACCGTCATCCACAACCCGGGAACCGCGATCTACGACGAGCTGGGAGCTGCATCCCGAGTGCGCCTAGCCGACGGCCTCGAGATCGCACAGGCGAGCGGCTCTTCCTACGAGATCACCGAGGGCGATCCATTGTCCGCCCGGTACCGGGAGGAGCGAACCGTTGGCCTCGCCCGCGGGGAGTGGGAGACCCGGTTGACGGCGGCCAGTGAACTGAGCTCCGACGCCACGACGTTTCACTTCTCCGCGACACTGCTCGCCCTTGACGGCGGCGACTGCTTCTTCGACCGCGCCTGGTCGTTCGAGATTCCCCGCGACCTCGTCTAGTTGCGCTGCAACGGACCGGGCTCGAAGTTGCACTCGCGAGCTCGACCGCCCGGCCGTCGCCTTCCCGCCGTCCCAACCCACGCTCTCCGGCCAGAACCGGACACTTCGTCCACCGGCATCGGGCTGGGCCCACCGTCTACGCTCCCGGCCGGAGTGGGTGCGGGGATGCTGGTTCCGGGCCCACAAGCGACATGGAGGATCACACGATGTGGGCACAACTCATCACGACACGAGTCAGGTCGGGTCGGGAGGGCGACCTGCCGAAGCTGGCGCGGCAGTTGCAGGCCACCGAACAGGCCAACTCGGGGCTGCTGCGATCGTTGATGATGGTGGACCAAAACGACCCGAGCCGGGCCTACATGCTCGTCGTCTTCGAGAGCGAGGAGAAGGCCCGCGCCCGTGAGAACGACGAGCGACGTCAGGAGGGGCTGGCCGAGGTCCGTACCCTCATGGGGCAGATCTTCGACGGTGCACCGGAATTCGTCGATCTGACCGTCATCGAGGAATGGGCGCCTTAGGTCTCGGACCGCTCTGCGCGGCAAGCTGCCGCGATCAGCTCCGAGAACGTGCCTGACGGCGACTCCTACTCGGGACCTTCGGCTCTAGGGCGAGGACGCCGAAATGCCGAAACCCCAGCTGGTGAAACTTTCGTGGACGCTCCCCAAAAAAGGGGTCTACCAGGCGGCTCTCCTCTTCGCCATCGCGGGCAGCGTTGGGGCGGCGAACGACTTTGTGCCGGGCGCCTATGGATACGGACGCGCTTCGGCGATCATCTTCAACCTCCTGGTCGTCGCGGCCGGCGTCATCGCCTGGCTCATCGCAGGGCATTGGCTGGTCAAGGGCCTGGGGGCGGTCGCGCTCCCACTCGCCGCGCTCACCATGGTCGCTCTCAACGAGCTGTTTGGCCTCATCCCGGCCGTGATGCTGGCTGCGTGGTTCGTGCTCATCGCGGTATGGATCGGCCTCTGGTTCCCTCGCGGCACCGTGTTCGCGATGTCACCCGTTGCCGCCGCCGCTTACGTCCTGCCACTCCTGAACGGGGCGCCCAGGAGCAAGTTCGACGTGATCTCGGTGTTTCTCGCCATACCGATATCGGTCGTCGCCGGTGAGGTGGTCGCCGCCAGCGCCACGTCGCTGCGGACCACCCAACTCCGACTCAGCGAGCGGGAGGACTACTTCAGAGCGCTCGTCGAGAGCATCAACGACTTCCTCGTCGTGCTCGGGCGCGACGGCACACCCCGTTACGCCAGTCCACCCTTCCTCCGGCTGCTCGGCCTCCGATTGGAGGAAATGGTCGACAAGAGTCGGCTGCCGGTGTTCGTGAACCCGGAGGACCGTGAGAGCGTGGCGGCAGCACTGACACGCGCCATGGCCTCACAGGGCCAGACCGTCCGGACCGAGGTACGCGTCCGGGACGTCGAGGGACACGAACGCTTCTGCGTCGGAGTCATGACGAACCTGCTCGACGACCCGGCAGTGCAAGGCCTCGTCGTCGTGCTGCACGACATCAGCGAGAACAAGGCGCTCGAAGAGCAGTTGCGGCACCAGGCGCTGCACGACCCGCTCACGGGTGTGGCCAACAGGGCACTGGTGCAGGACCGCCTCGCCCAGATGGCTTCTCGTTCCCGGCGTGTGCTCGCGTGCATGGCGGTCCTCTACATCGACATCGACCGGTTCAAGGACATCAACGACACGCTCGGGCACGAGGCCGGCGACGCATTACTCGTCGCCGTGAGCGAGCGACTCGTGGCTGCGTTGCGCAGGGGCGACACCGTCGGTCGCCTCGGGGGCGACGAGTTCGTCGTGCTGGCAGAGGACGGCACGACGCCGGTGGAGCCGGAGCTGCTCGCTCAGAGAATCCTCGACGTCCTGGCCGAGCCGTTCACCGTCGGGAGCGACAGGCCGGCCAGCGTGTCGATGACGGCCAGCGTCGGCGTGGCCGCCGGAATCGGTCTCGCGGCCGACGAGTTGATGCGAAACGCCGACGTTGCGCTCTACCAAGCCAAGTCCGCCGGCAGAGGCCGCTACGTCATGTTCCACCCCGAGATGTACGAAGCACTGGAGGAGCGCCTCGTGTTGGAGGCCGACCTTCGCGACGCGAGCGCGCGAGAAGAGTTCCTGCTGCTCTACCAGCCGGAGGTCGATCTCGAGTCCCTCCAAGTGGTCGGCAGCCGAAGCCTTGATCCGCTGGCCACACCCGGTTCGCGGGATGCTCTCACCCGATCAGTTCCTGCCGAGCCTCGAGGAGTCCGGACTCATCGTCGACGTTGGGTCGTGGGTGCTCCGGACGGCCTGTGAACAGGGCGCTCGCTGGAAGGAGGCGGGCCTCAGCATCGCCATTGCCGTCAACGTCTCGCCTCGACAGCTCGAGCACGACCTCGTCAGCCAGGTGCGCTCGGCGCTCGAGAGCTCGCATCTCGAGCCGGAGAACCTCGTGCTCGAGCTGACGGAGGGCACGCTGCTGCGCAACTCCGAGGCGACGATCCAGCAGTTGGCGGAGCTGCACTCGCTGGGTGTACGGATCGCCATCGACGATTTCGGCACGGGCTACTCCTCGATGAGCTACCTGCGCCAGTTCCCGATCGACATCCTCAAGATCGACCGCGCCTTCATCACCGGCCTGAGCGACGGACATGAGGCCTCCACCATCGTTCGCACCCTCGTCGGGCTCGGGCACAATCTCGGGCTGGAGACGATTGCCGAAGGCATCGAGCAGCCCGCCCAGCTCGATCAGCTGCGACGGCATGGCTGCCGATACGGCCAAGGCTTCCTCTTTGCTCGACCCGTCGTCCCGAAGGAGGTGGAGCGGCTGGCCAGAGAGGGCATCCTGGCTGTGGCCGCTCTCACTTCGTAGTCCGGCGGACTCGAGCCGAGCAGCGTGCCAACGAGCCGCAGGCGAGGACGTTCGGATCGCCGCAGGGCCGCCGTCGCGATCTCCGACCGTGGCGGAGTCAGGTCGTCGACTCGGGTCATCACCCGGCGGCGCTGTCGATCGGTCATGTGGGGGGGTTTCAGCCAGGACGAGCCTGCGTCGGTGCTCAACCTGCCGGTACCGAGCACAGATGCCGACGTGCTCATTTTGAGAACGATCGCCCGGGTTGCCGGCGGGGCGGCTGCGCGAATTTGCGAACTCCTCGATGTGGCTCATGTCTCGCGGGAGCCCGAGAAGATGGTCAAGAAGAAGAGGAAGACATTCAGCACGTCGAGAAAGATGGATGCAGCCAGGAGGGGGGCAGAGGCGGTGTCGCTCGACTGCCGGAGCCGTTGAAAGTCGAACATGGTGAAAACGGCGAAAATGGCTAACCCGACGACGGAGTAGGCGAGCGCCCCAACGGGAATGTGCACGAAAATCAGCACGATCCCGGCCACGATCAGTGCCAGGAGGGCCCAGAAGGCGGCCCGCGCCAGCGGAGCCAGATCGCGCCGGGTGGCGTATCCGGCGGCACCAAAGCCAGCGACGAAGAGAGCAGTGGCGCCACCCGCCTCCCAGAGAGCGCGTGGGTCGGCGTTGGCGTAGTAGGCGATGGTCGGAGCCACTGCCAGGCCGATGAGCACCCCGAAAGCTCCGAGCAGGCCGACGGTGAGCTCGACGGACCTGCGTGCGGCGAATCGCATGCCGATGAGGCAAGCGAAGGCGGCGATGAAGCCAACGATGCCGACGCCACCTGTCATATCGCGACCGAGGTACGTGCCGAGCGCAAAGAGCCCGGTCGTGGCCGCTACATATGCCATCGTCTGGGCGAACAGGGTGTGAGCCTGGTCGCGGGTGGCGACGGACTGCGGAGAGGCCAACGTCTCGCTCAACGGACAACTCCTTTCTCCTCCCGGTCCGCCAACCGTTGAACGCCTCAGAGGCGGCCCTGGCCGCGCCGTACAACTGCGGCATTTGCACTCTCGCCTTCCTTGGCGCGGATCGCCCCCGGGCAAGACCCTGGTCTGTCGGCCGCCGTTACCCTGCGCCGGGAGAGACACTCCGCCGGGCTCGGGGCTGAACGTCGACGTTCACTTGCGCACAATGCCCGGTGACGATGAGGCCGCTGCGGCCAGCGGCCGCGCCCGGGTTGGCGGGGAGGGCAGCCCATGCGTCAAAGCCGGCGTCACGGTAGAGCTGCCACTTTCCGGGAAGCCCCTTCAGCACGGCGCCGCCACGGTCTTCCAGCCTGATCCCCGAGCCGGCGATGATGTCCTTCACCGTCTGGGAGACGAGAATCTGGCCCGTCGCCGCAAGGGAAGCCACGCCGGCGCCGACGTGGACGGCTATCCCGCCGATATCGCCTCCGACCTGCTCGCACTCTCCGGTGTGCCCTCGACTGGTCGCGGCGGCACGCACTGCTGGCGCCGCCCAGCTCGTGATCAGGTATGGCCATCGGTCCCGCTTCTCACGGGCTTCGAGGAAGACAACCGTCGCGAGGATCCTCGAGGCCGCCGGTGACCTGCCCGTGCAGGTCGTGATCGTCGGGAGGCCGTCCGCGGAGGGCGCCGACAAGTCTCGGCGAGCGCACTTGCCTCGGCGCCGGGCACGAGTCTCAGGTGTTGCGACGATTCCTCGCGCGGTCGATGCCACTGCCCCGCGACTGGGCGTCGAGCCATTGCAGCGCTCGTTCCATTCTTTGCTCGTTGGGGATGTGCCGCCCCTGCGGGCCGTCGGTCTGAGCACCGCAGCGTCGGCAGACAGCCATCCATCCGTTGGTCTCCGGGGCATGATGCTCGTCGAGCCGGGCACCCAGTTGCAGTACTTCAGGTGATACGACGACCTCTCCCGGTACAGCCTGCTCGACGCCAGGTCCGCTCATTGCGCTTTGAAACTCGTGATTCGCGGTACGGAGTGCACGCTTGGTCCGGGTAATCGAGCGTGCTCAGCCCCCTTACCGGGCCCGAACTGTGCTGGAGTGCCACGAAGGCGCGAACTGGCGGAATTGGCTCGGTCAACGCAGCGACCGAGATACCACCAAGCGGGCATCAAATCAGCCCGCGGGATCGACCAGCGGATCTGGTCGCCTTCGATTCTCGGCAACTCGGCCGCGCCGTCGAAGGCGGAGTTCAACGGGTCCCGCTGGCAGAACGCCTCGACCCACGATCGGTCGGGACGTTCGCTCAACACCAACTGCAGATGCACTTTGCCATGGCAAAGAGTTGCCCGCCGCTTACCGCTAATCGCGAGCGGTCGAAACCCCGGCGAAGCCGGCACAACTGGGACGGGTCCCACGGGGACCCCCGATCTCCCCCGAGTACATGGAGGTTCTCCCGATCTCAAATGTGAGACGGTGTTCCACTCTACCTCTTCGCGGCCGGCCGGACTCTCGGGCCGGGTCGGGCGCAGTGGTAACGCTCTCGTTTCCTTCCGGCCACGGCGAGACAACGCCGTGTACGGTGGCAACAGCCAGGAGCCAGTTCGACTCCCCGCGCATGTGGGGGGGGATCGTGATGCTCAAGAAGCGTCTTGTGTTTGGCTTGCGTGCGCACGAGAACGGAGGCGCCACTCACCCGCCGACCTACACGCCACCTCGCGCGACGCAATTCCCGGATCGCATGCCTGTCGGCGATCCTCGCGGTGGGTGCGATCGGTCTGCCGCTCATGGCGAGTACCACCTCGGCCGTGGCCGCGATTTCGAGGACGACCCCGGCGATCGGAAGACAACTGGCCGAGCTGAAGGCCGGTTCCGACTCGAGCACCCTCCCCGAGTTTGGGACTTCGGTGGCCGTCTCGGGCGCGACCGCCATCGTGGGTGCGCCGGGCCACGCGGGGGCGGGCGGCCTAGCGTTCGTGTTCACCGAGACTCCGACCGGTTGGAAGCAGACCGGAGATTTGAAGGGCTCCGACACGGTTGCTGGCAATGAATTCGGCGCCTCGATCGCTCTCTCGGGCACCACCGCCGTCGTGGGTGCACCTTCCTACGGCTCCGACGTCGGGCGGGCCTACGTGTTCATCAAGACAGCGAAAGGCTGGACGCAAACAGCTGAGCTCAAGGGCTCTGGCATCGGAACTGGCGCCTCCTTCGGCAAGTCGGTGGCAACTTCGGGCGGGAGCGTCGTTGTAGGCGCACCCGGACACATCGATTACGCACCAGGACGGGCTACGTGTTCACGAAGACTGCCTCCGGCTGGACGCAGGTTGCCGTACTGAAGGGCTCGGGCTCCGACACCGCCACCTATGACCAATTCGGCGACTCAGTGGCCGTCTCGAGTACCACCGTCGTCGTGGGTGTGCCGTACCACGCCGGTGATGCCGGCCGGGCGTACGTGTTCAGCAAGACGACGAAAGGTTGGAAGCAGGTTGCCGAGCTGAAGGACCCCGACACCGTTTACGACGAACAGTTCGGCTACTCAGTGGCAGTCTCCGGTGCCACGGCCGTCGTCGGTGCGGTGTTCGACGGCAACGAGGCCGGCCGCGCATATGTGTTCACCAAGACGGCGAAAGGCTGGAAGCAGGTCACCAGGCTGAAAGGCTCCGACACGGTCATCGGCGACAGGTTCGGTATCTCGGTGGGCATCGCGGGAAGGACGGCAGTCGTGGGCGCCCCGAACCACGGATACGGAATCGGTCGGGCGTACCTGTTCGAGTCGTGAGGCGAGCACCTCAGCAGGAGCGGGCGCTCGGGAGCCCGTTCAGTTCGCGAAGGCACTGAGAGGTTGGTGCCACTTGGTGCGCGGGTCTTGGCGCTCCAGGATGCGACCCGGTGAGCCCTATGCCGCCGACGCTTCCGTGCCCTCGACGACCCGCGGGACGGCCACTGCGACGGCCTCGACTGCGCTCGGCCCCCGTCCGACAAGTCCCCCAACGAGCGTCAGGGCGAAGAGAGTGAAGAGAGCACCGACGCCGAAGGCGTCATGCAGTCCGTGGATGAAGGTCGCGTCGGCCGCTCGAGCGGCGGCGTCTCCCAGGCTGCTGCCGACACGGACGTGGTGGGTGGCGGCGCCGAACACGGTCACGAGGACGGCCAGCCCAAGTGCCCCGCCGATCTGCTGCGAGACGTTGACGAGACCTGACGCCGCGCCGGCGTCGTCCGGTCCGACATCCGCGAGCGAGACAGACGTGAGGCTCACGAACGACATTCCCGTACCGGCGCCGAGGAGGACCAGCGCGGGGAGGATCTCGGCGTACGGGATCCCTGCGTGGATCAGCGTCGACAGTGAGAGGCCGATCAGCGACAGCGCAATGCCCGACATGATGACGGCGCGGGGAGGAAAGCGACGGACCAGTACCCGGCTCGTGACCTGAGACGAAGCGAACACGGAGATCGGAACCGGCAAGAAGGCGACTCCTGCGCGGATCGGGGAGTACCGGTCCACGTCCTGGAGGAACTGCGACATGAAGAAGAACATGCCGTACATACCGGCATAGACGAGACCCCGGGCGGCGTTGGCGGCCGAGCGCGCCCCGCGGGCGAGGAGGCGGAGCGGCAGGATCGGCTCGGCCGCGCGGTGCTCGACGTGCCCAAAGAGTCCGAGCAGTACGACTCCGGCGAACAGAGGAACGAGCGTGTCGAGCGAGCCCCATCCCTTTGTCCCTGCCTCGACGAGGCCGAGGACGACGCCCGTCATGCCGAGCGTCGATGTGATCGCGCCCGCCACGTCGAAGCGCCCGTTGCGCTGCTCGGTCTCGGCCAACACGACACGGCCGACGAGGAGAACCACGATCCCGATCGGCACGTTCACAAACATCACCGCGCGCCAGGACGCCCATTCGGTGAGGAGGCCGCCCGCGACAAGGCCGGTGGCGGCACCCGCCGCCGACATCGTCGTGTAGAGGGCGATGGCTCGCACCCGCTGCGCGCCTTCGCGAAAGGTGGTGGTGAGGAGGGAGAGGGCCGACGGAGCCGCAAAGGCAGCGCCGACACCCTGGAGCGCCCGTGCTGCGAGCAGCATCCATGAGGTGACCGCAAGGCCACCGAGCATCGAGCTCAGGGTGAACAGCGCGATCCCGGCGAGAAACACACGCCGGCGTCCTAACAAGTCCCCTGCCCGCGCACCGAGAAGCAGGAGGCCGCCGAAAGTGAGGATGTAGGCGTTGAGCACCCAGGACAGCGAGGTCGCCGAGAAACTCAGCCCGGTCTCGATGTGCGGCAGCGCCACGTTCACGACCGTGCTGTCGAGGACCACCATGAGCTGGGCAGTCAGGATCACAAAAAGAAACATCGAGGGCCGCGCGAACACGCGACCGAGCCGATTCCGTCCGGTGGGTGACCCGTCGAGCGCTGTGACTGGGCGCGACGAGCTAAGGGCTGTTGTGGGCATTGACTTCGACCTCTCCGCTGGTATCCTGTAAGCGGAAGCTTCCTCCGGTTAGTATACGGAGGGTACCTCCGGTTTGCAACCCATCTTCTTCAGAGGCAGAAATGGCCCAGGAAAGCGATGCTGAGGGCGGGCGCCCGCTTCGAGCGGACGCGCGGCGGAACAACGAGCTCCTCGTCACCGCCGCACGCGAGGTCTTCGCCCGCGAGGGCGGAGGAGCATCGATGGAGGCGATCGCCAAACACGCCGGCGTCGGCGTCGGAACGCTCTACCGCCATTTTCCGAAGCGCATCGACATCGTGGAGGCGGTCTACCGCGACGACGTCGACGGCCTCAGCCTCGAGGCTCAGAAGGCGGTAGCGAACCTGGAGCCGTGGCAGGCAGTGGTGGCGTTCCTGGAGGCCTTCGTGCGTTATGCGCAGTCGAAGCGCACGTTCCTTCAGGAGCTGCGAGAAGCCTTCGACAAGAATCCAGAACTCAAGCTCCATTCCCGCGAGGTCATCGACCAGGCTGCTGAACTCGTGGTCGGACGGGCGCAGCGCGAGGGGGCGATCCGGACTGACGTCACCGGCGCCGACGTCATGCAGCTCGTCGGCCCCATGTGCACCGCATCGACGTTGACCGAGGAGCAGAGCCGGCGTCTGTTGGCGATGATTCTCGACGGCCTCCGTCATCCATCCCCAGAAGGCGCCGAGTAACTCCCGCACCACGCCCGTTGCTTCACACCTCGAACACGTACGCCCGGCCAGCATCCTTGGCGTGGAGCGCTGCGCCCACGACGGCGGTAGTGCCCGAGACGGCGACTGAGCAACCGAAGTAGTCGTTGACGACGGAGTCGGAGCCCTTCAGCGCGGCCACCTGGTTCCAGCCTTTCGCGGTCCTGGCGAACACGTACGCCCAGCCGACGGCGCCCACGACGGCGACCGTGCCCGAGATGGCAAGCGACCAGCCGAAGTCGACGCCGGCGTCGGAGCCCTTCAGCTCGGCGACCTGCTTCCAACCTTTGGCGGTCTGGGTGAACAGATAGGCCGCTCCGGCGAGCCTGGCTCCGTGCCTCGGCGCGCCCAGGACGGCGGTCGTGCCAGAGACAGCGACTGAGGATCCGAAGGCATCGTTTGCGACGGTGTCGGAGCCCTTCAGCTCGGCGACCTGCTTCCAACCTTTCGCTGTCCTGGTGAACAGATAGGCCCGGCCGGCGCCGGCGGCGGCCGCCGGCGCGCCGACGACGGCGGTCGTGCCCGAAATGGCGACCGAATACCCGAATTTGTCGTAGACGGCGGTTTTCATCTCGGCGACTTGCCTCCACCCTTTCGCGGTCCTGGCGAACACGTAGGCCCGGCCGGCCTCGCCTGCTGTCGGCCTCCCACGCGCCGACGACGGCGGTCGTGCCCGAAATGGCGACCGAGGATCCGAACCCATCGCCGGCGGCCGTGTCGGAGCCCTTCAGCTCAGCGACCTGGTGCCAACCGGTCGCATTCTTGGTGAAGACGTACGCCCGGCCGGCCACGCGGTCGTGGTCTGGGGCGCCCACGAGGGCGGTGGTTCCCGAAATGGCGACCGAGTAACCGAAATAGTCGTTGGCGACAGTGTCGGAGCCCTTCAAGTCCGCCACTTGTTTCCAGCCGCTCGTGGTCTCGGCGAACACGTACGCCCGGCCGGCGGTCCTGCGGGCGTTGAAGGCCCCGACGACGGCGGTCGTGCCCGAGATGGCGACCGAGTGACCGAAGTAGTCGCCCGCGACGGTGTCGGAACCCTTCAGCTCGGCCAGTTGCTTCCCGATCGGCGGAGTCACCCTGGGAGTCGCGGCCACCGACGTCGTGCTTGCCAGGAGCGGCAAGGAGATGGCTCCTATCACGAGGACTACGCATATACGGGCAACTCGAGACCGGCGCCGCGCGAGGGGGGCTGGGGCGCTCATCCCATCAATCGGACGACGAACAGCGCCGTGTCCGCGCAACCTCAGACGAAGGTGCTTGAACGGCATCGTGTCCCCCCCTCGGATCAGCGCGGGGTCAGGTTGGCTCCTCGCAGCGGTAACGGTACTCGCCCTCTCCCGGCTCATCGCAGGGAGCTCGCGCCGGTAAGGGGCCTGGGGGCGCGTCAGCTCGCCGCCCTCGCTCGACCGGCACCATGGCCGAGGGCGTGGACGCGAGGGCAATCGCTCTCTATACAAGAAGGCATGGAGGCGCTGACGAGCCACGGCAGGTTACGCACCTACGTCGGGATCGCTCCCGGTGTGGGGAAGACCTACGCAATGTTGCGAGACGGGCGCGCCCGGCAGAGGGCGGGAGGTGACGTCGTTCTCGCCTACTGGGAGCGCCACGCCCGCGAGGCAACCGCAGCACAGGTGGCCGGCCTGGAGCTGCTTCCGGCCAGGACCATCACCTACCGCGGCGGGACCTTCGAGGAGCTGGACGTCGGCGCAGTTCTCGCCCGGCGGCCGGAGCTGGCGCTCGTGGACGAACTCGCCCACGCCAACGTCCCCGGCGAGGGTCACGAAAGACGCTGGCAGGACGTCGACGAGCTCCTCGAGAACGGCATCGACGTCTACACGACCCTCAACGTCGCCAACATCGACTCGCTCGCCAACCTTGTCTCTCGCATCACGGGGGTTCACCCGGCCGAGCCGGTTCCGGACCTCTTCGTTCGCGCTGGTGAGATCAAGCTTGTCGACCTTGCGCCTTCGGCGCTGCGAGATCGATTGACCGGAGGTCTCGTCTTCTCCGAAGAACGGGTGGCGGTGGCTCTCTCGAGCTACTACCGCTTCGCCAATCTCGCCGCCCTGCAGGAGCTCGTGCGGCTCTGGCTCGACGACTCGGTGGCCGACGCGGCGGGTGCCTTCGTGGAGGCCCACGGTGTCGTGCTACCCCAACCGTGCGACTGTGTCTTCGTCGGCCTCGAAGGGTCGTCCGCCGACGAATGGCTCATCCGCTATGCCGCCCAACTCGCCGAGCTGTCGAATGCGCCAGTGATCGGCGCCCACGTCCGTGCCGGCGACAATCTCGGGCGGCCACCGATCGGGCGACTCGAGGAGGACCGGCGTCTTCTGGGAGAGCTGCACGGAACGATGCTGGAGCTGAGGGCGGACGACATCGCCACTGAGCTGGTCGAGGCGGCACGCGCTGCCGGCGCCTCCCAGATCGTGATCGGAACTAGCCACCGCTCCCGCCTCTCGCGGGCGTCGAAGAAGACAACCGTCGCCAAGATCCTTCAGGCCGCGGGTGACCTGCGCGTCCAGGTCGTGAACGTCGGCAGGCCGTCCACGGAGGGCGCAAGTGCGCCTCGCCAACGGCAGCTGGCTAGGCGCCGGCCATCCAGGCGGCACGCCTGAGGGCGATCCACGCCTGCGAGCGTGGTGCCAGACACGAGGATCAGGTGTTGCGGCGATTCCTGGCGCGGTCGATGCCACTGCCTCGCGTCTGCGCGTCGAGCCACTGCAGCGCCCGCTCCATTCGTTGCTCGTTCGGAATGTGGCGCCCCTGTGGACCGTCCGTCTGAGCACCGCAGCGCCGGCAGACATCCATCCATCCGTTGGTCCCCGGGGCGACATGGCGAAGCCGGCACGACTGGGACGGGTCCCACGGGGACCCCCAATCTCCCCCGAGTACACGGAGGTTTGCACGATCGCAAACGTGAGACGGTAGCTGCACTCTAGGTCTCGGCAGCCAGCGATACTCTCAGGCCGGATCGGTCGCGCTGGCACAGCTTCGTCGAGCGGGGCGGAGCGCCGCTACCCGTTCATCGTCACAACCCTGCCCGAGGCCGGGACGATTCCGCCGTAGTCGAACGGCGGAGTCGTGACCGTCCGTCGTCTTCAGCGGAGCGGGCGGTCGTTCAGGCAGAGATCGTGTCGGCTGTTGTTGCCCTTGTGACACGATCGACCCAGGGACGCGCGTCGAGGCGGTCGAATACGTCCTTCGCCTCGTGCAACATCGGTCGGGCCTCTGCTTCACGTCCCAGCGAGACCAGCAGTTCGGCATGCTCGAGCAGGGTGACGGCGAGCCGGAAGGGCGCTGGGAGGTCCCTGTAGATGGCCTCGGCGGAGATGAAACCCTGTTCACCCGCCAGGACGTCGAGTTTGGCGCGAAAACGCGCAGCCTGGGCACGAAGGAACGGCGTCGTCTCGCCAGGGCTCAGCTGCTCGAGACGGGAGAGCGGACCCTCCGCCTCCGTCGGGTCGACGGCGTAAGCAGCCTCCATCTCCTCGACCAACCCTGTCTTGACCGCCAGCGAGCGAACACCCAGCTCCGGCCGCGCGGACGCGGCGGTCCGGGCGAGGGCAAGCGCGTCCGCGTAACGGCCCTCACCTCGAAGTAGCTGCGCCTTCGCGCACGTGAAGGACGTGCGCGACTGGATCTCCTCCGAGTCCTCCATTGGCGAGCACGCCTCAATCAGCTCGCGAGCGAGGTCGAGGCGCCCGCGCTGCAAGTGGATATGCACGGCTGGCAGCAGGCGGCTCATCCAGGTGGTTGAGAATTCCTCCCAGCTGAATGCCTCGGCCACCCGCTCCAACGCCTCGTCCCACTCGCCCAGCTCGTCAAGGGCACCCACCGCCATCGTGAACAACACACTCTCCCAGCCACGATCGCCTACCCGGCGTGCCAACTCGAGGCCGTTGGACATCATCTGGCGCGCTTCTGAGTAACGATCTTCTCCGGCGAGGAAGGCGGCGAGGTTGTTGTAGGCACGGAGCGCGGCCGGTACCAAGTCGTGGTCGAGGGCAACCTTCAGCGCGTGCGTCAGCAGGATGTTCCCCTCCTCGACGCGGTCGTGGAAGCCGAGAAGGACCCCTTTCGAGTTCAGACCCTGGGAAAACTGCTCCGGAAGTCTCAGCTTCTCGGCCAGGGCGAGGGCGAACTCGATCCGTGAACCGGCCAGGTCGTGCGCGCCCGCGAAGAGGTGGAGCCGGCCCAACTGGGAGGCGAGACTGGCGAGGTCGGCGTCGGGTTCCTCATCCGCCAGCAAGGCAAAGGCCTTCTCCATCCGCTCGATGCCCTGCTCGAGCCTTTCGTCGTTGTAGTCGACCTCGCCCAGGCGGGCGGAAAGGCGAGCGCTGGCGTGCGAGTCCCCGATGGCGTCGAACATGGTGATCGCCTGCTCGAAGTGTGCCCTGGCCTCTTCCCCCTTGCCGCCGGAGAGGGCCATATCGCCGGCCCGTTCGTGCAGCGCGACCTGCTCGGCAACGTCGTCGGTGAGCTCGAGCGCCTGCTCGAAATAGCGCTGTGCGCCGGTGGCGGCGGCCAGGGCGCGGGCACGCTCGCCTGCCCGAATCGTCATCTCCCGCGCCTTCGCCTTCACGTCCTCAGCGTCGGGCGCCCCCGGGGCCAGACGGTAGGCCTCGAGGTAATGCGAGGCAATCACCTCGACGATCTCGTCGTCCTCGGTACGCCAGCTTCCAAGCAGGTAGCCGGCGATGGCGAGATGCTTCTCCTTCCGGTCGCGTTTGGTCAGTGTCTCGTAGGCGACCGTGCGGACGAGGTCCTGCAGGAAGGCGTACTGACCGCGATCCGGCGAGCGGGGATCGGACTGGAGGCTGATCACCTCCTTCCGGATGAGCGAAGCGAGCAGCTCGTCGAGGAACTCCACGGCGACACCGGAAAGCTCGGAGAGAGACTCCCTGCTGAAGGTCTTGCCGATAACGGCTGCATCCTGCAAGACCGCCCGTTCCGTCGGCAAGAGCCCGTCGAGTCGTGCCGTGATGAGCGCCTGCAACGTCTCGGGGACGTCGAGGGTGCCGAGCGCTCCGGCGGGGTGATAGCTCGAGCCTTCGCGGATGAGCAGTCCCCGGTCGATGAGCATCCTCACCGTCTCGACGGCGTAGAGGGGGACGCCCTCCGAGTGCTCGATGATCCGCCTCGTGACGTCATCCGGCAAACCGGGAACAAGACCTGTGACGAGATCGCGCATGGCGCCGGGCGAGAGCGCCTCGAGGTAGATGGAGGTGAAGTTGCGCCGACCGGCACCCCAGTTGGGCCGTCGCTCGAGGAGCTCGGGTCGGGAGAGGGTGAGCACGAAGATGGCATGGTTTCGCGACCAATCGAGCAAGTATTCGATGAAGTCGAGCAGCGAGGCGTCCGCCCACTGCATGTCCTCGAAGGACATGACCACGGGGTTGACTTCGGACATGCGCTCGAAGAACAGCCGCCAGGCCGCGAAGAGGTCCTCCTTGTCGCGGGCGTTCCGTTCCTCGACCCCGATCAGATGGGCCAGTCGGGGTTCGACCCAGCGCCGTTCGTCGGGGTCTGCGAGATGCTGCTCTACCGCCGAGTGCAGCTTGGCGGCCGATGCGGCGGCATCCTCCCCCTCGAAAATGCCGGCCCGGCCTCGCACCATTTCGGCAAGCGCCCAGTGGGCGACACCATCCCCGTACGAGAGGCAACGGCCGCGGTGCCAGTAAAAGACCCCGGACAGCCCGTCCATGTACTTGTAGAACTCCCAGGCGAGGCGACTCTTGCCGATGCCGGCGATCCCTGCCACCGTGACGAGGTGGGCGCGCTGTTCTTCCGCAGAGGCATGGAACAGGTCCTTGACCAAGCGGAGCTCTCGGTCTCGCCCGACGAATGGCGCCTCAAGTCCCTCGGACTTGAGCGCTCCGCGCACGCCGGCGACAACGCGTAGCGCCTGGTACAGCTGGACCGCCTCGGTCTTGCCCTTGAGTTCATGAATGCCCTCGTCGGCGTAGACGATCGAGGCGTCGGTTGCACGCTTCGTTGCTTCGTCGACGTAGCAGCACCCCGCCGGAGCCACAGCCTGGATGCGGGCGGCGGTGTTGACCCGATCGCCAACGACGAACCCCTCCTCGCGGCTCTCGGTCGTGGCGGCCGTGCCGGTGACGATCCCGACGCGGGCGGCGATCTCGACGCCCGCTGTCTCGATCCCGTAGGAGGCAACACCGGCGACCAGGTCCAGCCCCGCCCGCACGGCCCGCTCGGCGTCGTCCTCGCGGGCCATCGGCACGCCCCAGACGGCCATGACGGCGTCCCCGATGAACTTCTCGACGACGCCTCCATATCTCGAGACGGTCGCTCGGGCGAGATCGAAGTATCCCGACAGCAGCCCACGGACCTCTTCCGGGTCCTTCGACTCGGCGAGTGGGGTGAAACCGACGAGATCACAGAAGAGGACCGAGACCTGGCGCAGTTCTGTCGGACCCATCGCCGTCCTCGCAGATTGGTCACCGGGAGGAGGGCTCGGCGGTGCTGGCACGCCCGGACCCGGAGCAGTTGCGCTCTCGACGGGTGCGCCGCAGTAGCCGCAGAACCTGTTGCCCGAAGGGAGCTCGTTCCCGCAGGACGAGCACGGTTGCGCGAGAGGCGAACCGCAGCTCCCGCAGAAGCGCATCCCGTCCGGGTTCTCCAAGGTGCACGCCGGGCACCGCATACGACGACCTCCCATCGCTTGAGAAAGATTACGACCCTGATCAGACGGCGCGCACAAGTCAGTGTCCCCGGGGAGATCGGCGGCTCGGCAGCCTGGATGATGGTAGTTGCGATAGTGAATTCGCTATCATGGTGGTATGCAGGTAGGACGTAGCCTCCGGAGTGCCCGCCGGAGGGCTGGGGTTTCCCAGCGAGCGCTCTCGGCGTTGACCGGCATCGCCCAGCCGACCATCGCTCGGATCGAGACCGGAAAAGACAACCCGCGAGTCGACACCTTGGATCGGCTACTTCGCGCCTGCGGCGACAGCCTTGAAGCGGTCCCGCAGGCCGGAGTCGGGATCGACAGGACACAAATCCGCGAACTCCTCGCTCTCACACCAGCTGAGCGTGCCGCCACGCTGGCTGAAGAAGCCGCAACGCTGGATCGCCTCGAGCGCGCTCGTCGGATCGTCTGAATGGCGTCCGATCCCATCGCGGCCCTCGCGACTCTGCAGCGCTACGACGTCGAGTTTGTGGTCATAGGGGGAGTTGCCGGTCGTCTCTGGGGTTCGCCGACGATGACAAATGACGTAGACATCTGTTACAGCCGTGACCGCGTCAATCTCGAACGCCTGGCGGTCGCCCTCCGCGACCTGGAGGCTCGTCTCCGAGGAGTCGATGACGACGAGCCCTTCCAGTTGGACTCGACGACGCTCGCAAAGGGCCAGAACTTCACGTTCGCAACGAGGGTCGGTCCCCTCGACGTCCTCGGAATGCCCGCCGGCGTCAGAGACTTCCGCGAACTCGCCGTCAACGCAACGAGCTTCGACCTCGGCGAGGGAGTGGTCGTGATGGTATGTGACCTCGAGGACCTGATCCGGATGAAGCGAGCTGCCGGAAGGCCGAAAGATCGCATCGAACTCGAGATCCTGGTCGCCGTCAGCGAGGAGCGGGATCGATCCGAGCGGTCAACGCCAGAGGGAGCTACCTACTTCGCCCTGAAAAACGAGGGTTGAGCGTCGGCGCCTGCCGCCACGAACCCGTCGCCGTCGAGCTGTGCGGCTCGATCCTCGCCCCAACGGCCCCAACTCCCGCCTCCGCCAGCGATGATGGCGGGGTGTGAAGGGTGGAGCCGACACGGACGAGGATCGGTCAGGCAGTGAGGCGGTTCGTGGGTGAGCGCCCAGTCGGCGGCCCCGTGCTCGGAGGCTGAGCGGGTGGTCGGCACTCTTTACTCTGGGCCGATTTGTCGTTCCTCTCTTCGAGCAGAGTGGAGATCTTCACGCTGTTGTGAGCAAGCACGCCCCAGCCGCACCACGCCGATGCGCCCGCGATGCCGTCGAGCACCGTCCGCTCCAAGCCGAAGGCGTGTTTCAGGTGAGAGATGCGGCCCTCGGAGCCGGTGCGCCACTTCACGAGGGAGCGGAAGCCTCGAGCGGACTCGACCGATCGCCGAGCCGGGCCGGGCCGTCCCTTTCTCGGGATGGCGATCGTCTGCACGCCGATCTCGGCGAGGCCGTTCTCGACGCCGGCCGAGCCGTAACCCCGATCGGCCGTGACGGCCTCGGTGCCCGGCCGAACATCGCCTTGATGCGCCCGATAGCGGGGACGAGGAGCAGCTCGTCGTTCGGGTTACCTTTGAAGACGGCGAGATCGACGACGATCCCGTCGGAGTTGTCGGTGATCTGGGCCTTGTAACCGAACTCGACCGGCTTGCCGAGCCTTCCCTTCGCGATCGGCCGTGCGTCTGGATCGTGCAGCGACACGATTCTCCTCGAACCGTCGGGGATCTCGCCGCCGAGCCGGGTGCGCGTCTGGGCGACGATCTGCTCGAGCAGCTTGGCCGTCTGCTCGATGTCGGCGACGAGGCAGGCTGCCTTGCCCGAAGCTGTTTTCCCGGCGCGCCCCAGCGAACGCCTGGCGTTGCGGGCGACGGCGAGCGCCTCGGCGATGCTCGCTTCGGCGATGTCGGCGAGCTCGCCGGTGATGATGAGCACCTCGGCTTTCGCCTCGTCGTTGCGCCGGCGCAGCCACGCCCCGATCGAATGCGCACGGCGGCGCACCGAACGGGTGCGGTCACGAAAGTCCGTCCGGGCAGCGAAGCCCATCTTCTTCAAGGAGGAGACCGTACGAGCCAGCTTGGCGACGCCTCTGGTCAACAGACCCGAGTCCGTCGGGTAGGCGACATTGGCCGGCACGACCGTGGTGTCGGCCCGCACCTTGTCGAGCTTGACGAGACGTTGGGCGTTCGCCTTCTTCAGCAGCGCCTCGTTCAACTGCGACACGACGTCGTCGCCACAGCGCTTGGTGATCTTCATAAGCGTGGAGGGGTCCGGCACCTTGTCGTAGGGACCGATCCGGCAGAACCGCCGCCACCCGAGCGAGTCGGTCACCTCGGCACACAACGTCTCGAAGCCGAGGCCGTAGCGGAAGCGCAGGTGCATGAGGCGCAGGTAGGTCTCGATCGGGATCGACGGCCGGCCATAGCGAGGGTCGAAGTAGGCGACGAACGGCTCGAAGAACACCGGGTCGTCGAGAAGACGGTCGACGGCGGAAAGACCAGGTGGAAGGCGGCGAAACTCCTCCGGGAGCATCGCTTCCCACAGGGAGGGCTGAGGATCTACTTTGGTACGCAGCACGGTGGCTCCAATGGCTTGTGAACAGGGTGATTGGAGCCATCGTGCCTGCATTCGAGCCGGATCGCGAGCACCCTGCCGGTAAGGGTGCCCTGCTCAGAGCCTATTTTTGCGATTAGTTTTTCAGGACGAAGTACCTAGTCTGTGCCGGCGATCACTGAGACCTCAGCGAATCACGCCGCCGGCTGCCATCGCCAACGTGTAGTCAGAGCTGTTCCTGTAGGTCCCTACTGTGGAGCAGCTGCCTGTGGAGGTGCACGACACACCGCTCAAGGAGGAGTTCGCATGGGCGCCGGTCCCCGCCCCAGAGGGAGAGCCCAGCTCGGTCGGCGTCCACGCACCTCCCGAGTCGATCGCCGTGATCGCCTGGCGAGTGTCGTCGGAGTTCTCGTAGTAGCCGACGGCGACGCAGTTGCCCGCCGAGGTGCAGGACACGGCCAGCAGCTGCTGCCAGATCCAGCCCCCGGTCCCCGCAGGCGAGCCCACCTCAGTGGCCTCGCCCCATGTGCCTGCCTTGTCGGTTGCAGCCGTGAGGTCGTAGCCGCCGGACGTCGGCCGGGAATAGCCGACTGCCGTGCAGTTGCCCGCCGAGGTGCACGACACGCCCTGGAACCATGCGGAGGTGGCGCTCTGGGGCGAGCGCACCTCGATGGCCTTGCCCCAGGCCCCTGCCTTCTCAGTCAGAGCCAGGAGATCATCGCCCCCTGATGTGTTCTCGTAGTACCCGGCTGCAGAGCAGTTGCCTGCCGAGGTGCATGAAACGCCGCCGAGAGTTGCGTAGGTGTTGCCGCTGGAGCCGGCCCCAGCGGGTGAGTTCACCTTGCGCTGCTTGGCCCACTTGCCTTTCGTCTCCGTCGCAGTCATAGCCTGGGGCTTGCCGGCGGGGTTCTCGTAGAACCCGACAGCGACGCAGTTGCCCACCGAGGTGCACGACACGCCGTTGAGTTGTGCGAAGTACTCGGGGTCCTGCGGGGGGAGCACCTCGGTCGCCTTCCCCCAGGTCCCTCCCTTTTCGGTCACCGTCAGAGCCTGGTGCCGCCCGACGATGTTCTCGTAGGTGCCCACCGCGGTGCAGTTGCCTGCGGAGGGGCATGAGACACCGAGAAGAGCCGCCTCGGGGTTGCCATTGGCGTAAGCGGTGCCGGACAGCACGACCTCGGTCGCCTCGCCCCAGCTGCCCCGTTTCTCTGTCGCAACCATCGCCTCGAACCTTCCGGAGGTGGTCTCATAGCTCCCGACGCCGACGCAGTTGCCCACCGAAGTGCACGACGCGGCCTTGAGACCGGCCATCGGGTCGTCCTTGGCGGCGTTCGAAGGCGGCCGAACCAAGACTGCACGGGAGAAGCCGTAAGTGGCGCCGGCGGCCCTGGCGACGCCCCCGGCGAACCCGGGGCCGAACGCTGCCGTGGCCGAAGCAGCCAGGACCGCGGCTGAGGTCTTCAGCCATGAGATTCGCCGCTGAGATGACGCCGTAGGGGTCAGGAGCCCACTTCGACCGGTTGCGAACACGTGCCTCATTTCGGTCCCCCTTTTGCCTGATCCCAGGGTTGGGATCTAGGGCGTGTCTGAGCAAGCGTGACGCCGGAGCGTCACTCCGACGTCACACGCTCGTCGGCCTCGGCACTGATCTCATAGGGCTGGAGCTGTTGCTCACGGTCCTCTGCCCGACGCCTGAGCCGTCGCTCAGCCAGGAACATCGCGAAGGTGCCCCAGTAACCTCGCCCAAGTGACGGTGGAGCGGGAGCCCGAGATCAGCAGGCAGGCGCCGCTCACGCCGGCTTCGCGCCGCATCGCCATCTTCTCGGTCGTCGCCGTGGCGCTGTTGATGAGCGCGCTCGACAGCACGATCGTCGCCACCGCGCTTCACACGATCCAGCACGGCCTCCACTCCTCGATCAATTGGACGAGCTGGGTTATCACGGGTTACGCGGTCGGGCTACTCGTCGCGCTGTCGCTCGCCGGGAAGCTGAGCGATCGCTTCGGACGACGGCGCTTCTTCCTTGTGTCTGTCGGTGTCTTCGCCGGGTCCTCGCTCTGTTGCGGACTCGCCACCAGCATCTACGTCCTGATCGCTCTGCGTGTCATCCAGGCCGCCGGCGGTGCGGGCTTCACCCCGTCAGCGACGGCGATCGTGGTAGATCACTTTGGCTCCGCTCGAGACAAGGCGGTCGGTCTGTTCGCCAGCATCTTCTCGATCGGATCGATCATCGGGCCGATCTTCGGAGGGCTCTTCGTGACGTATTGGACCTGGCGCGGGATCTTCTTCGTGAACGTGCCGATCGGAATCCTGCTGATCGTGCTCTGCCTACGCTTCGTCCCTCGGGACCCCAAGGGCACCGGCGAGCGCCGGGCGATGGACCTTCGAGGCATGATCCTGCTCGGCATCGGGGTCCTCGCCCTCATGGCAGGCATCAGCTTCCTCGGCGAGGCCCATACCCGCGTCTGGTCACCGTTCTTCCTCGCGCCGATCGCGATCGGAGTACTCCTCTTGGGTCAATTCGGACGGCACATCCGGCGCGTCGTGGATCCCTTCATTGCGCCGCTCCTGATCGCTGGGCGGGGCTTCGCCGCAGTCAACGTGATCAACCTCGTCACCGGCGCTGTGTTCGGCATGACGGCGCTCGTACCGCTGTACGCGGTCGACCGCTACCGCATCAGCGCTCTGGGCTCGGGGACGCTTCTCACGGCACAGAGCGTCGTCGTGATCGCGATCGGGATCGGCGCAGCAGTGGCGCTGCGGCGAACTGGCTATCGCCTCCCGCTCTACGTCGGCTTGGCGTTCATCGTGGCGGGGATGGTCATACTCGCGGTCCCGCCGCCCGGCGTTTCGGCCTACCCCTGGCTCGCGATGGGCGCCTGTGTGGTCGGCGTTGGGGAGGGCCTCGTTTCCCCCGCCAGCCGAAACGCCGGTCTGCAGCTCGTTCCGGAGCGCGCTGCGGCGCTCGCTGCGCTGCGTTCGACGGGAATCCAGGTCGGCGAGATTGCATCGGTGTCGATCACTACGGCCATCCTCGCTCAGAGTCACACGCCGGGACAGCTCCAGGCGACGATCTACGTCGCCTTCGCGTTTCTGCTTCTGCTCTCCATGTCGGTGATCACCCGCGTCCCCGAGCACCGGGGCTCGTGGTAAAGGCCACGGGACTTTGGCGGGATCGACCATCTCGTTGAAGTCGTTCACGGCTCGCTACGGACCCCGCTCTCTCACTGGGTGTACGGTCGCGGCCTCAAGGGCTGCTGACCCCCGCTTGCTGGAGGGGGACGTAGTGATGTTCGACAAACGCCTCGGGCTTGGCTCGCGCTGTCCGGATCGATATCGACGGCGTGATCGAAGGGACGACCGGCTCAGCACCTCGCACGCGACGCCCATCCGGAATCGCGAGTCTGTCTGCACTCCTCGTAACCGGCGCCATCACCTTGCTGCTCCTGGCCAGCACCACCGCAGGGGTGGCCGCGGCCCCGCGGACGACTCCACCGATGGGAAAGCAACTGGCCGAGCTGAAGGGTCGCGACACCGTCACCCCCGACAGTTTCGGTTTCTCGGCCGCGATCTCGGGCACGACCGCTGTAGTGGGCGAGCCGTTCCACGCCAAAGGCGCCGGCCGGGCGTACGTGTTCTCCAAGACCTCCACCGGCTGGCAGCAGGTCGTCGAGCTGAACGGCTCCGACACCGTCGCCGACGACGAGTTCGGCACCTCCGTCGCCATCTCGGGCACGAACGCGATCGTCGGTGCGCCGTCCCATGCCAACCATGCCGGCCGGGCGTACGTGTTCCAAGCCTGAGGTCACGAGCGCCGGAGGGGGCGCTCGCAAGCGTCGAGACCGGACCGTGAAGAGCCCCTTCGAAGCTTCAGGCAGGCGACTTCGAAAGTCGTTGACGGTTTTGGAGCCGAGCCGGCCATGTAAGGCTGTGAACCTGCGCCGGGAGGGGGCGGCTGGATGAGTGAGTCGGCCGGCTACTTGGATTCCGCAGTACGTTTCGAGTCGTTCTATAACGCCCAGTACCGCGAGATCTCCGGTTACGTGCGGCGCCGCGTCCCCGAGCACGAAGCGCCCGATGTGATCGCCCAAGTCTTCGCGGTCGCCTGGCGGCGCTTCGAGCATGTGCCGGACCCGCCGGAAGATCGGCTCTGGCTCTTTGGCGTGGCCCGCCGTAGCGTCGCCGACCACCGACGCTCGGGGTTGCGACGCCTTCGGCTCCACGCCCGCCTCGCGCGGGATTTGCGTCCGGTATCGCAACCGATCAGCAGTCCAGATCCGCTTCACGCCAGCGTCACCGCCGCGATTGAGAAGCTGCGGCCAAGGGACCGCGAAGTGCTTCAGCTGGTGCTGTGGGACGACCTCACCCACGCCGAAGCTGCTGCCGTCCTCGGTTGCTCGGTCAATGCGGTCGAGCTCCGGTTCCGTCACGCGCAAGACCGCATCCGCAAGGCCCTCGGTGTGACTCCGACCTCCGTCGAGCGCCCCGACATCCAGCTCGGTCCAACTTGACAATGGAGAAGCCAGAAGTGAACCTCGACCAGCTGATCCGCGATGTCAACCCGGCGTCTTCGGGCACAGTACCGGGACCCGAGTCCTCAGAGGCGCGGATGATTCTGTCGGCGCTGACCGACGATCCGTCTCGGCGCGGCGGATCGCGCCGGCTCCAAGCGGGGCCGTGGACCCGTCGCGCGTTGGTCGTGGCAATGGCCGCCTCCGTCCTGGCGGTGGTCCTCGTCCCGCTGATTCACCACCTCGCCACTCCCACCAAGACGCCAACCTCCCCGAGCGTGCCGCGGATCGCCAAGCAGCTGGCGGTGCTGACGGCCTCCGATGGCGTCGCCGGCAGCTGCTTTGGCTCAGCGGTTGCCGTTTCGGGCAACACGGCTGTCCTGGGTGCCCCCTGCCATGGCCCGTTCGGGCGGGCGTACCTGTTCACGAGGACCAGCGCCGGATGGAGGGAGGTCGCCGAGCTGAAGCCCTCGGGCGGTCCTGGCAGCTGCTTTGGCTCCGCGGTCGCCATCTCGGGTTCCACCGCTGTCGTGAACGACGCCTGTTACTCGGGCGACACTGGGCGGCTTTACGTGTTCACGAGGGAGGCCACCGATTGGAGGATGACAGGTCGGCTGGAGGGCTCCGATACCACCGGCAACGATAAGTTCGGCTACCCGGTGGCCATCTCGGGCGCCACAATTGTCGCGGGCGCATCTCAGCACGAGACATATGCCGGCCGGGCGTACGTATTTCAGAAGACGACCGGCGGCTGGAAGCAGACCGCCGAGCTGAAGGGCTCCGACACGGTCATCGGCGATTCGTTCGGTTGGTCTGTCGGCATCTCGGGAAGCACGGTCGTGGTGGGTGCATCAGGCTCCGCCAGTGGTGCACCGACGTGGGATGGGAGTACCGGGCGGGCGTACGTGTTCGCCAGGACGGCTGGCGGCTGGAAGCAGACCGCCGAGCTGAAGGGCTCCGACACGGTCGCCACGGACGCGTTCGGGTCGTCGGTCGCCATATCCGGCACCACCGTCGTCGTCGGTGCGCAGGACGCGAGAAGGACCGGCCGGGCGTACGTCTTCACGAAGACCGCGAACGGCTGGACCCAGGTCGCCGAGCTGAAGGGATCGAGCGCAGCCGGCCTCTTCGGCTACTCAGTGGGCATTTCCGGGAACACAGTCTTGGTGGGCGCACCGGTCGTGGGCGAAGAAATGAGCTTTCCAAGCAGGGCTCCCGGCCAGGCCTACGCGTACACGAAGACCGCGGCCGGCTGGACTCAAGACGCCGAGCTGAGGGGCTCCGGCGCTGTGCGGGGCGACTCGTTCGGCTATTGGGTCGCCGTCTCGGGTCCCATCGCCATGGTGGGTGCGCCGGCTGCGCAAGGCGGCGGCCGGGCGTATGTGTTTCATGTCTGACACAGACCCGGCGAACTGTGACCACGTCAACGCGTTCGACACGCTCGCCATCCCGGCGCCGCACGCCCTGGACGCCGGCGCCCTCCCCGCCTACCACGCCGACCCGTTCGACGGGATGCTCATCGCACAAGCGCGGATTGAAGGCCTCACCCTGATCACCGTTGATGGGAGGTTCGCCGAGTACGACGTCGCCCTTCTCTCGATGCAATGACCGAAGTAGAGCGCGGACTTGGCATCAGGGTCGCCAGAACTCAACCGCCTACTGCGAACGGGGCATTCTCGCAGCTCAGGACCGGGCAGTTCGCCTTGCTTGCGGCTCGCGCCTCATAGGTCGAGAAGGAACGTCAGGGAGCGAGCTACAGCGAACAGTGCTTCCTGGTCCACAGTGCCGAGACGAGCGACGAGACGGTGGTCGGAGACGGACTTCACGTCCTCACACTTGGCGTAACTGGTCTCGTCGAGGCCACTGGTTGCTGGGTCGATCTCGACATGAGACGGAAGGCCGCGCTCTCTCGTCGTGCAGGGCACCACGATCACCACGCCGGCCTGGCTCTGGTTCAACCGGTCTGCCGAAACGACCACCGCGGGTCGCCGGCCTGCCTGCTCACGTCCGACGGGTTCGCCGAAGTCGACAAGCCAGATCTCGCCTCGACGGGCACTCACGTCGAGCGGTCGGACAGGGCCCCGCTCTCGATCCAGCGCTCGGCCTCGATCTCCCGCCAAGCCTCGTCATCTCCGCGCAACTCTGCGTAACGGCGGGTGAGGTGGTCGAAGAAGATGCGTCGTTCGAGGGCGTCGGCCGCTTCGTCGAGCAGCTCGGTCATCGGGCGGCCGGTCGCTCTCGCCAGGTGAGCGAAGCGGTCCCTCGTCTGTTGGCTCACCCTGATCGTCGTGCTCACGAGGTTCAGTATACAAAATCGTAGATCATTTCGTCTACAACGCCGGATGTAACGGCGCAGCCGCTCTCTCGAGTGGCCGCAACCTTGCCGAACAGGTCGGTCTGTGCCACTCCTCGCTCGCGAATGTCCAGGCAGCGGATTGCGGCTCGAGAGCGACAGGGCGGAAGGCGGTGGGCGCTTGCCGGTGGGTCAGGAGCGGCATGCCATTTCTACCGCCTGACCTGGCCTTTCCCGGCCGGTCGGTGTCGGAGAACCGCGTCGCGAATCTGCGACTGGGTGTGTCCTGGGGTTCACGTGGGGGGTGCCCTCGTCGTGGCGGCTGTTCAACCACGTTGCGGGCGGCTTGTAAGCCGGATATGACTACAATCGTGGTCATGACGCGCACGCTCCCACTTGCCGAGATCAAGGCGCATCTCTCGGAGATCGTCGACCGGATAGAGCAACAGCATGATCGGGTCATCTTGACTCGCAACGGCCGCCCGGCTGCCGTGATCGTGAGTCCGGAGGACCTGGACGCCCTCGAGGACACCCTGGACTTGCTCTCAGATCCCGAGGCACTGGCAGAGATCCGCGCTGCGCAGGACGACTTCACGGCCGGTCGAGTCCTTGTTGGGGACGAGTTGCGAGACAAGTACCTTCGTCGGTGACGCCTGCGGCCTACCGACTCGCCGTCGCGGCGACTGCCGAACGTTCGCTGGCTCGTCTACCTGCGGCGGCCGCAGCTGCGATCGTAGAGTTCATGCTCGGCGACCTCCTCTCCGAGCCGCACCGAGTCGGGCACCGGCTGCAGCGGGAGCTCGAGGGACTGCTCGCCGCGAGGCGCGGCCCTTACCGGGTCGTCTACGAAGTTGACGACGACAGCGGCGTCGTCAATGTCCTGCGTATCGATCACCGTGCCGACGTCTATCGACGGCACTGAGCTGCTGTCGCAGGGTCCACTCCGGTCCCCTGGCGCTCTCTCGGTGTCGGAGGACCGACATCGCGAATCTGCGACTGGTCGTGAGCAGGACGTTCGCCCGTACCTCCGGGCTCCCGGGCAACCGGGGCTGCCGTTGACCTACTTAGCTAATCTAGCTAAAATCGGACCATGCGCGTCAACATGCACGAAGCGAAGACCAACTTGTCACGGCTGGTTGCCGCTCTCGAGGCAGGTGAAGCCGACGAGGTCGAAATCGCACGCGCCGGCCATGTCGTGGCCCGCATCGTCCCGCCACGCCCCCGCTCGGCGCGGCAGCCCGGCTATTGGGCCGGCCGAGTCCGCCTGAGCCCCGACTTCGACGAGCTACCTGAGGATGTCGCCGCTGCGTTCCGCGGCGAGAAGCCGTGAAGGTCTTGCTCGACACTCACATCCTCTTGTGGTGGCTCGCTGCCGACGAAGCACTGCCACCGCGTGCCGCTCAGGTCATCGCGGACTCCGACACGATCGTGCTCGTATCGGCGGCGTCGGTCTGGGAGATCGCCGTCAAGAAGGCTGTTGGCCGACTCGAGGCGCCTGACGATCTTCTTGACGCCCTGCACACCAGCGCGTTCGACACGCTCGCCATCACGGCGCCGCACGCCATGGAGGCTGGCGCCCTTCCCCGTTATCACGCCGACCCGTTTGACCGAATGCTCATCGCGCAAGCCCGGATGGAACGGCTGACCCTGGTCACCGTTGATGACAGGTTTGCCGAGTACGACGTCACCCTTCTCTCAATGCAATGACCGCCGTCGAGCGCGCAATAAGCGCCAGAGTCGCAAGAACTCAACCGCCTATCGCGATTGGGGCATTCTCCTAGCTCAGGACTGGTGTCGGAGGACCGACGTCGCGAATCTGCGACTGGCCGTGACCTGCGGTTCAGCTATTCGGTGCCGCAAGCTTCGACCGTCGAACGGGAGCCTGCCCTGGCTGAGACCTGGTGTCAGAGGGGTGAGGTGGCCGCACCTCTCTTCGGCGGCCTGCCATTCTGAGAGGGGTAGCACTTGTGCTATTTTGAGCGCATGAGAACAGTCGGTCTTCGTGAACTGCGCCAGGACGCTTCCGAAATCGTACGCCAAGTGGAGAACGGCGAGGAGATCGAAATCACGGTGGCAGGTCGGCCCGCCGCTCGCATAGTCCCGGCCACACCCCGACGCTGGCAGCGTTGGGCCGACATCGCCGACGTGTTCGCAGGACGTCCCGACCCCGCCTGGGAGCAAGACCGGAATCTGGTCGACCAGTCCATCGCGGATGCCTGGGATCGCCCCCGATGAAGGCCATCCTCGACACGAGCGTTGTATTGGCGACCGAGGTGCTGCCGTTGGCCGGCGAGCTTGCGATCAGCGCGGCGACGCTTGCCGAGCTTCATTTCGGCGTGCTCGTTACCGACGATGCCACGATCCGGGCAGAACGCCTCCGAAGGCTCTCGGAACTTCAGCGACACTTCGATGCTCTCCCGGTCGACGATGACGTCGCTACGAGCTACGGCCAACTCGCAGCGGCCGCCGTTGCGTCAGGACGTCAACCGCGTTCGAGGGTGATGGACCTGCTGATCGCCGCCACCGCACACGCCCACGCTGCACGTCTCTACACCCGGAACGCACGAGATTTTGGCGGGATCGACCATCTCGTCGAGGTCGTCTCTGTCTGACGCGCCTACGAGATCCCCTTTTCCGCAACGCTAGCTATAGCTGGGCGAACGGCGTCGGGCTTATCCCGTTCGCTGTGATGCGTCGGTAGGTGGATTCGCGCCGCGTCGGCGAAGTTCAACGATCGCCACACATTCGCCCGATCCAGTCAGCCCTGTGGGGAAGCGGTAGGCAGCGACGACCCGCGGCGGCGTGTACTGCACTCGGGCATCGGCTCGGGGGCGGAACTGTGCACTGGCCTGCGGTCGCCCGTCCAGGCCGAAGACGCCCGTGACGCTGCCGTCCAGCTCCGACGGCAGCGTGAGGGTGCCGCTCCGCCCGCGGTACGTCTGGCCGTCGGCGTGCGGTAGAGGAACAGTTCTGTGCCGAAAGCGGTGGCGAGGTCAGCCACGGTGCCGGTGAGCTCCACGCGACGGCGGCCCCGATCGACGTCGCCGACGCGAAGGTGGTACTCGCGGGCGAAGAGCATGATCACCGTGACATCCGCTTCCGACGCGCCGTAGGTGCTTGCGAACTCTTCTCGCGACAGCCGCCCCGCCGGAGGGTCGGGTCGCCGCAGGTGCACCGACACCGTCCCCTCCGCAGCGGCGTCCACGACGCCAATGGGCTCGTCGTCGGGCACCTCCTAGTCGCTGCCGGGAGATCGACCCGACTTGCACCAGGCGTCATGGCGTCATCATGGGCGCGACGGATCCAAGTCGAGCCCGCTTCGGAGGCGGTTCGATGACCGCTTTACGCGCGGCGGGCGACCCTGAGTAGCGGACCACCCCTCGGCGCACCGCTCGCTCTCGTTGCCGCCGCCCTCTGTCGCGGCCGTTGCCGTCTGTCGAAGATACCTGCGTCACCGTCCTCTCCTCGTGACACCGCCTTTGTACTATGACTGTCACGTAACGAGCTCTCCAAGGCGAGTATGCCGCGGCGCCGACTGGCGGCGCTGTCGGCGTCTTGGCCACGGGGTTCCCGTCCAGGCGCTGCGGCGGTCCGTGGCGCCCGGGCAAATCTCTATGCGCGTCGGGCGGCTCGTCGAAGGGGGAGGTTCAGGTCGATGCCAGATCACAGGTTTTCGAGGCGGGCATTTCTCGGCGTGGGAGCCATCGGGGCCGCTGCCGTCGGCCTCGGTGCCTGCGGCACGAGCGGGGGCGCCAACAAGCCCACGGGCGGCGGGGCGAAGGTGGCCTCCGGTCCCCCTGGTCCCGGGCCGTTCTCCGGGGGCTCTTACGGCGGCACCGTGACGACTGGTTGGCTCGACGAGGCCAACTCCTACGACCCTGCGCTTGGATACAACGCCCAAGCCTGGGAAGCCATCGCCTGCTTGCTCAACACCCCGCTCTACATGTTCGCCGGCTCCTACGGCCCGGCGGCGCCCGCACTCGCCGAGTCGATGCCGGAGATTTCCGACGATCGGATGCGTTATGTGATCCGGCTGCGGCGCGACGCCCGCTTCTCCAACGGGCGCCGGATCGTGGCCGACGACTACGTCTACAGCTGGACCCGCGTGCTCGACCCGAAGGTGGCTTCCTGGGCCTCGACATACCTCTACCCGATCAAGGGATCGGACAAGGTCGTGAACGGCAAGTCGAAGACCGTGTCCGGATTGACCGCCCTCGACGACTACACCATCGAGATCCGCCTCTCCTCGCCGGTGTTCACCTTCCTCAACTACCTCGCCCAACCGTTCATGGCGGCCGTTCCCGCTGAGGAGGTGGAGCGCCTTGGGAGCCGTTTCAACACGAACCCGGTCGGCACCGGCCCGTTCATGGTGCAGAGCTACAACACCTCCGACCAGAACGCCACCTTCGTCCGCAACCCGCACTACGCCTGGAAGGGTTTGCCCTACCTCTCCGGGGTGAAGTACACCTGGGGGCTCAACGAGCAGCTGGAGCTCCTCCAGCTGCAACGCAGCGACATCGACATCATCGGCGACGGCGTCGGCAGCGAGGAGCTGGCGCAGGTCGACGCCGAGCCATCCCTCAAGGGCTACGTCGTGGACGTCACCCTGAACGCGACGAGCTGGGTGGCGCTCAACCTCGCCAAGGCACCACTGGACAACGTCCTCGTGCGCCAAGCGCTCAACTGGGGGACCGACAGGGACGCCCTCGCGAGAGTCACCCACGGGCTGTACGCGCCCTCGGGATACCCATTGCCGTCCAACCTCACCGACTACCACAGCATCATCACCCCCTTCGGCTACGACCTCGCCCGCGCCAAATCGCTGCTCTCGCAGGCGGGGATGTCGAAGTTCAGCTTGCAGTTCCTCACCGACGGCGAGAGCCCGTGGCAGGACGTGGCCCAGCTACTGCAGCAGCAATGGGCACAGCTTGGGGTTACGCTCAACATCGACACCGTGTCGGAGTCGGCCTGGGACACGATCACGACCACCCTCCCGCTACGCACCGAATCCTTCCAGGACATCTACGAGATGGTGCAGCCGAGCGCCCTCGACCTCATCATCCCCTGCTACACGACCGGCGGCGGCTACAACACCGTCTCGTACAGCAGCAAGCAGCTGGACGACCTCGTTACCCAGGCGCAGGACCAGACGTCGCTGACGGCCAGCAACCGCTACGTGGCTCAGATCGAGAAGGTGCTGGCTGACGACGCTGCCGCAGTGTTCCTCTTCGACGTGCGCTACCCGGTGGGCCGGAACCCGTCGTTACAGAACTTCCAGTACCAGGGCTACACCGGCACACGCTACGAACGCCTCTGGCTCTAGCCGATGGCCACCATCCTCCTGCAGAGCGATCCTGTCGAGATCGTCACCGAGCGCCGGGTCCGGATTCGGCCTCGGGGAACGCTCGTCGCCGGCTTGTTGCTGCTGGGTCTCCTCATCGTGTTCGCGCTCGTGGCCCCGCTCTTCGGCTCGCCGTACCACATCTACCCGGACGGGCTCAACGCCGCGGGACTCCCCCTTCCCATCTTCGCTTCCGGCCATCTCCTCGGTACCGACGAGATCGGCCGCGACATGCTCGCCCGGCTCGCCGCCGGCGGCCGCGTCACACTCGAGATGACGCTGTTCGCCAACGCCGCCTCGATGGGTCTCGGGATCCTGGTCGGTTTGGTGGCGGGCTTCTATCGGGGTCTCGTCGAGCAGATCCTGATGCGCATCACCGACGTGTTCCTCTCCGTCCCGACGATCGTCTCGGGCCTCGCACTCGCCAGCATCGTCGGCGAGGGCCTCACCGGCATCGTGATCGTCGTGACGGCGCTCTACTGGGCCTGGACGGCACGAGTTATCTACGGCGAGGTCCTCAGGCTACGGACCCGTGTGTTCGTGGACGCCGCCATCGCCGCCGGGGTGCCGCGTATGACGATCCTGCGCCGCCACATCGTGCCGCATCTCTCCTCCCTCATGCTCGTCCTCTCGGCCCTGAACGCCGCCGCCGTGGTCTCGATCGGGGCGGGGCTCTCCTACCTAGGCGCCGGCATCCAGCCCCCACGTCCCGACTGGGGCAACATGCTGGAGTCGGGCGAGAGCGCCCTCGGCTATGCCCCTCACCTCGTCGTGGAACCGCTCGTCATCATCATTCTCACGGTCCTCTCCTTCATGCTCATCTCCGAGGGGCTCACGAACCGCCGCTCGAGCGAGCGTGAGCGGACATGGCTGGACAAATGAGCGACTCCGCCCTCCCGCTCGGCTGGGAGGAGTTCCTCGCCGGCGCCGAAGCCGAGGCGCAACTCACGCCACCGACGGCCGTCCGCCGCTCGGAACGCCTGGGCTTCGCCCGCAAGGTGGCCCTCCGCATCGTGCTCGCCGCCCTCACCGTCCTCGCCGTGCTCGTGCTCACCTTCGTCCTCGAGTTCGTTGTGCCCGGCAACCCCGCCCGTGCGGTCGCAGGACCGAAGGCGAGCCCCCAAGTGATCGCAGAGGTCGTGCGCAACCTGCACCTCAACCGCCCCCTGTGGCAACAGCTTCTGAGCTACCTGGGCAATGCCGTGCGGGGCAACCTCGGCTACTCCTATGTCTCGGAACAGTCGGTGACGAGCCTCGTCGGCGGGCGCCTGCCCGCCACCGCCCTCCTCATGGCAGGTGGGATCGCCGTCGAGCTACTCGTGGGCGGCGCCTTCGGGCTCTGGGACGGGCTGCGACCACGCCGCAGCTGGGTCCTGGCCTCGTTGAACATCGGGCTCTTGTCCGTGCCGACCTTCACCTTCGGCTTCGTCCTCCTCCTGCTGTTCGGCTACGTGTGGCCGGTCCTGCCGGCGACAGGGGGCTTCGGTGGCGAGCAGCTGATCCTGCCGGCCCTCACGCTCGGGCTTCTCGGGGCGCCCTACTACGCCAACGTCGTGCGCGACCAGCTCCGAGAGACCCTTTCGGCCCCCTTCGTGCGCACCGCCCTCGCCAAGGGCCTGTCTCGCCGGGCCATCCTCAGCGGCCACGTGTTCCGCGTCGTCATCCCGCCGGTGCTCACCATGGCAGGCATGGACGTGGCGCTCTTCCTCTCCGGAGTCGTCTTCGTCGAGAACATCTTCGCTTGGCCGGGCATCGGGCAGCTGCAGGTACAGGCTTTCGACAACGTCGACCGGCCGGTGCTGATGGGCACCGTCATCGTGGCGGCGACTGCAGTCGTCATCGTGAACCTGCTCGTCGACATCCTTCGTCTCATCGTCGACCCGCGCGTGCGCGCCGAGTCTCTATGAGCGTGCGTCCGTTGGCGCTACAGGCGGGCGCCGATTCAGCTCCGAAGACCGGCGAGCCCCTGCGCATCGAAGGCCTCTCGGTGCGCTATGGGGACTTCCCCGCCGTGACCGGCGCCAGCGTCAGCCTCGGAGCTGGCCGGGTTCTTGGCCTCGTCGGCGAGTCCGGTTCTGGCAAGTCGTCCCTAGCCCTCGCCGTTTGCCGACTCCTCCCACCCGCCGGGCACATCGCGGCCGGCCGGGCCTTGCTCGGCGACACCGATCTGCTCGCCCTCGACGGTGAAGGGCTCCGACGAGCGAGAGGTGAGCTGGTCGCCTACATCCCCCAGGACGCCTCGGCGGCCCTCAATCCGGTCCACCGGGTCGGGTGGCAGGTGGCCGAGGTGTTCCGGGTCCGCCACGGGCTCCGCAAGCAGGAGGCCATGGACGAGGCCGTTTCCCTCCTCGGTCAGGTCGGCATCCGCAACCCGGGCGCTGCAGCCCGGAGCTATCCCCACCAACTGTCCGGAGGGATGCGACAACGCGTCATGATCGCCATCGCCCTGGCACTGCGCCCCGCGCTCCTCGTGGCGGACGAGCCGACGACCGCGCTCGACGTGACCGTGCAGGCGGAGATCCTCGCCCTCGTGAAGGATCTGCAGGCGCGCGACGGCACGACGCTCATGTGGATCACCCACGACATGGGAGTGGTGGCCGAGATCGCCGACGAGATCGCCGTCATGTACGGGGGGCGTGTCGTCGAGAACGGCACCGCTCCGGAGGTCTTCAGGGATCCCGTCCATCCCTACACCAGCGCCCTCCTCTCGAGCTTCATAAGCGGTCGCAAGGCGGCCCCGAAGGAGCCGTTCCTCGCCATCGAGGGCTCGCCGCCCGTCGATGCCATCCCGCCCGGCTGTCCCTTCCACCCCCGTTGCCCACACGCCTTCTCACCATGCCTCGAGGAGATGCCGGAGGTCCGCAGCCTTCCCTCCGGCCATCGCGTGAGCTGCCACCTGGAGCCGCGATGAGCCGGCAGGCGGTGCCCACTGGCGCGCCGCCCTCGGCGCCGCCGAGTTCGGCGTCCCCCGTCGTCGAGCTCGTGAACGTGACGAAGCGCTTCGGGACGACCCGAGCCGTCGACGACCTCTCCCTCCCGATCCTCCCGGGGCGCACGGTCGGAATGGTGGGAGAGTCCGGGTGCGGCAAGAGCACGGTGGCCCGTCTCGTCGTCGGCCTGGAGCGCCCGACCGGCGGCGAGCTGCGCTACTTGGGGCGACCATACCCCCGGAGCGATCGCGCCATGCGCGCCGTGCGCCGGCACATCGGCATCGTGTTCCAGGATCCCTACGAAGCCCTCGATCCCCGCTGCAGCCTGAGGCAGATCGTCGGCGAACCCCTCATGGCCCACGGTCGCTGGCGCGACGGCGGCCTGCAGCGGGTCCGCGAGCTGCTTGACGCCGTCGGGCTCCCGAAGGCATCGCTCGACTCGTCCCCGAGTCACTACTCCGGCGGCGGGCGTCAGCGCATCGGGATCGCCCGGGCCCTCTCCCTCGACCCGTCGCTCGTGGTCTGCGACGAGCCCACCTCGGCCCTCGACATCTCGATCCAGGCCCAGATCATCAACCTGCTGCTCCAGCTGCAGGCTGAGCGTTCCCTCGCCTACCTCTTCATCTCGCACGACCTCGACGTCGTGCGCCGGGTGAGCGACGAAGTGGTGGTGGTCTATGCCGGGGCGACCATGGAGTCCGGCCCGACGGCGGCCGTCACCTCCTCCCCGCTGCACCCCTACACGAGGGCTCTCCTCTCCGGCGTGACGGGGACGACGCCGGAGGAGCGCAAGTTGGGGAACCACATCCGGCTGAAAGAGGAGCGTCCGGTGCCCGCGGGAGCCTGCCCCTTCGCCGGGCGATGTCCCGACGTCCACCGGGCCTGTGTGAAGCGTCCCCCCCTCGTGCCCGTCGGCGACCGCTTGGTCGCCTGCCACCTTGCAAGGAGTACGAAGTGAGCCCCCTCGTTCAGCCAGCCGGTGCCAGGCGTTCGCTGCGACCCGTCCGCACGATCGAGCACACCCTCATCCCCCTCGGCGACGGCACACGCCTGGCGGGGCGGATTCTGGCTGCCCGAGGATGCAGACGGCGAGCCGGTCCCGGCCATCCTCGACTTCCTCCCCTACCGCTACAGCGACCTCCTCGCCGTGCGCGACTCGCAGATCTATCCCTACCTGGCCGCCCGAGGCTACGCCTGCGCACGGGTCGACCTCCGTGGCACGGGGAACTCCGACGGCATCATCGTCGACGAGTACTCACCCCAGGAGCTCGAGGACGGCACGGAGGTGATCGCGTGGTTGGCGGCGCAGCCGTGGTGCAGTGGTGCCGTCGGGATGACAGGGATCTCCTGGGGAGGTTTCAACGCCCTCCAGGTCGCCTCGCTCCGGCCTCCCGCCCTCAAAGCCGTCGTCTCGCTCTGCGCCACCGACGACCGCTACGCCGACGACGTCCACTACCGGGGTGGCTGCCTCGACGCCGTCGACATGCTGCAGTGGGCAGTGTCGATGCTGACCTGGAACGCCCTTCCCCCGGACCCGGTCGTCGCCGGCGAGCGCTGGAGGGAGATCTGGCAGGCGCGGGTGGAGCAGACGCCCGCTTTCATGGAACCGTGGATGGCGCACCAACGTCGGGACGACTACTGGCGGCACGGTTCGGTCTGCGAGGACTACGACGCCATCGAGATCCCGGTATACGCCGTCGGCGGCTGGGCGGACAGCTACACCGACGCAATCCTTCGTCTCCTCGCCGGCCTCAGTGGCCCTCGCAAAGGGCTCATCGGCCCCTGGGGGCACGCCTACCCGAACCACGGCGTGCCCGGCCCGGCCATTGGCTTCCTGGAGGAGTCCCTGCGGTGGTGGGATTACTGGTTGAAGGGAATCGAAACCGGCATCATGGACGAGCCCATGCTGCGGGCTTGGATCCAGGAGTACGTTCCGCCCGCTGCCTTTCACGCCGAGATCCCGGGCCGGTGGGTCGCCGAGGCCAGCTGGCCTCCACGAGAGCCTCGGGGTCGATTGGGGCGCTGGCACCTCAACGGCGGCGGGCAACTTGCACCGGGCCTGCAGCCCGGGCCCGAGGGCGTCCTTCGCCACAGCGGCCAACAGAGCGCCGGGCTCGATGCCGGCGCCATCACGATCGAGGGCGGTTACGGGGACTGGTCAGGCGACCAGCGTTCGGAGGACGGCCGGTCGCTCAGCTTCACGACCACCCCGCTGGAGGCACCGTTCGAGTTCCTGGGCAGCCCATCGGTCCACCTGGCGCTCTCCTGTGACAGGCCGGCCGCCACGATCATCGTGCGTCTGTGCGACGTGGCACCGAACGGGGCATCGCTACGCGTCACCTTCGGGATGCTCAATCTCGCCCGCCGGTACGGCTTCGACCGTTCCGATCCGATGGTCCCCGGTGAGCGGGAGGATGTCGTCGTGGCGATGAAGGCGATCGGGCATCGATTCGAGGCCGGCCATCGCATGCGCCTAGCCGTCTCGACAACGTACTGGCCCTGGCTGTGGCCATCGCCGGAGGAGGTGGAACTCGAGCTAGTCACGGGAGAAGCAAGCTTCCTCGAGCTCCCCGTCCGGGATCGGCTCGAGCTCGACAACGAGCTGCCGGACTTCGGTCCGCCCGAGAGCCCCGAGAGCATGCCTTTCGAGACGCTTGCTCGGCGTCCGACCACGCGCCGCCTCACGACCGACCTCGTCACCGAGGAGTCCGCCGTCTTCTTCGACTGGGACGTCGGCGGCCGTGCTCGCCTCGGCGACGGCCTCGAGATGGACGGCGTCAACATCACGACCTTTCGAGTGCGCGAGCACGACCCCCTTTCGGCCAGCGTCGTGACCGAGCAGTCCGCCCTTCTCCGGCGTGGTGACTTCGACGTCACGGTGAAGACCAACGGCGAGCTCACGGCGACAAAGGACACGTTCCTCGTGACCATGCACCTCGACGCCATCGAGGGCAGCCGACGCCTGCTCAGCCGGGACTGGCACCTGGAGTTCCCCCGGGACGGAGCCTGAGCGAAGGGCAGCCCTCGAACTCATCGCCGGGGCGGAGCACCCGGACCGTCAACCGCCCGACAGCACCCTTCCTCGCCCGCAGCCCGACGGATCGGACACGACCTCGATCGTGGTGCCGAAGGGGCGGGAGGCTTCGGCCAGTGTCTCGATCACCATGGCGACAGCGTCCGGATCGGCGAGACGGGGAATGCCGCTCCTCGTCAGCGTCCGGCCGTAGCCGAGGTCGATGGGGATGACATCGAACTGCCGGAGGCCGGTCGGCCCGAACGTGCACAGCGCCACCATGCTCGTGAACCACTCAGGATCGGCGAACCAGCCTGCGTTGAGCACATTCGTGAGGTCGCCGTCGGTGGCGGGCTGCCCGTGCCCCAGTGCGTGGCGCATGAGGGCTCTGTTCGCTTCGTGGAGGTCAGCGCCGAGCGGTTCCTGTATGTCGCTGCAGATGAAGTTCCCGAGGCCGTAGCAGGCGGGCCGGTTCCGGTAGACCTCGATGGGGCCGAGGCGGTGGATGCCGGTGGTGAAGACACCGTCCACTCCGGCGTCGATCAGGCTGTGAGCGAGCTCCACGAGGAACTCGCCGGGCTCCTCGGTCGTCCCGGCTCCTCGGGAACCCTCGTGTGAGTGCACGAACACGAGCAGCAGAATCTGAATGCTGCTTGGCCTGGCGTACAGCGTAGGCAAGCTCGTCGAGATCCAACCCGTTCATGTGGTAGCTGCGGTAGGGCTCTGCCACATCTCCAGCGATGAAGCGCTCGCCGAGCAGTGCGACCCCGTCCTGAGGGGCCGGCTCTCCGTAGCCGTCAGGGTCCGGGAGAAGAGGGGCGAGCGCTGTCACACGCTCGAAGGTCTCATCGGGCACGACCCATCGGCGCTGCAGCCGCAGCGCGCTCACGCCCGGCCTTCCCGGCGCAGCGCCTCTCGGGGGCAGGGCATCAGTCGTTTGGCGGAACGTCGTGGTCACCGAGAGCATCGCCACTCGCCCACCTCCGGTCTCGAGATAGCTAGCCGCACGGGCCGCTCCGCGGTGCTCGCCCGTTCCGGCGTGGGAGATGCCTGACGCCTCGAGGAGGCGGCCCGTCTCTCGCATACCGGCCGGCGCCCAGTCGAGGGCGTGGTTGTTCGCCCGGGCGACGAGCCGGATGCCCATCGCGGCGAGGTCGCCGGCGACTGACGACTCTGCCCGCAACGTCCAGTCTCCGGCATCGGAACAGGGAAAGGCGCCGTCCAGATCCGATCGGAGGATCGGAGTCTCGAGGTTGCCGCAGACCACATCGGCATTGCCGAGAAGATCGATCACGCCGGCGAAGCCCTTGTCTCCGCCGGCAAGCTGGCTGATCGGGCGCGAGATGATGCAGTCCCCGACCGCAGCGAGCCGGAACCCGTCGGACACGCCGATCTCGAGCTCGGCCCCGAGCGGCCGTCGAGAGTCGCTCGTCGGCATCGAGGAGGACTCTAACGCTGCGGCAGCCGTCACTCGCGAGAGGGCGGGCTTGCAGCTGGCAGACGGGCAACATCGGTCGGAACGATGTCTTGCCTGCTGAGCCGGGGGAATCAGCGGAACGACGTCCAATCGGTCGAGAACTAACTACTTGCCCCTGAAAAAGTCCCTTGGAGGATCCGCGTCCTCAAGGTTCTGATCGATGATGATGGCCCCGACCCGTAGGGCTAGTACGGATCGAGGCCATCATGCTGAGAACGGTAAACGCACAGCCCACGTTGTGGGAAGCGATCCTCCCCGAGATGTGCCTCGGGATGCCTGCCGAGCTGCAGGCCGTCGATCGACTGCTCGACGACGCGACCTTCTTCGAGCCGTTCCGGGCGCACTTCCACTGCGCCCTCGGGCGTCCGTCGGTCCCGATCGAGACCTACCTGCGGCTCATGTTCTTGAAGTACCGCTACCGCCTCGGCTTCGAGCCTCTCTGCCGCGAGGTGGCCGACTCGATCTCCTGGCAGCGATTTTGCCGGATCCCTCTCGGGGTGGCTGTGCCCCATCCGACAACGCTCATGAAGATCACGACGCGCTGTGGACCGGATGCCGTGGACGGCCTCAACGAGGCGCTTCTGGCCAAGGCCGCTGCTGCCAAGGTGCTGAAGACCAATCGGGTACGCGCCGACACCACCGTGGTCCCGGCCAACGTCGCTTACCCGACCGACTCCGGCCTGCTCGCCAAGGGCGTCGCCAAGATGGCCAAGGCAGTCGAGCGACTGAAAGCCGGGGGCCTCGCCCCCCGCATCGCGACCCGCGACCGCACCCAGCTCGTGCGGCGGCACGCCCGCTCCATCGGTGCCAACCTGCGTCGGCGCACCGACGAGGCTAAGGGCGAGGTCATGGCCATCAACGCCCGCATGGCCCGCATCGCTTCCGAGGCTGTGCGCGAGGCGCGAGCCGTGGCGCTCAACGCCCGTCGCATGCTGCGACGCCTCGGCGATGCCGCACCGCCCAGGCTCGAGGTCACCGCCCGCGACTTGGAGGTCACGGCCGAGCGGGTTGCCCGCGTCGCCCGTCAGACGCGCCAACGTCTCGCGGGGCACGTGCCCGACGGGGCGACTCGCCTCGTCTCGCTGCACGATCCCGACGCCCGTCCCATCCGAAAGGGCCGGCTCGGCCGCCCTGTCGAGTTCGGCTACAAGGCACAAGTCGTCGACAACGAAGACGGTGTCGTGCTCGACCACCTCGTCGTGATCGGCAACCCTCCCGATGCGCCCATGCTCGCACCCGCCGTCGCACGCGTCACGAAGCGTGCCGGGCATCCGCCCGGCGCAGTGACGGCCGATCGCGGTTACGGGGAGAGCGCAGTCGGCGAGGCGCTCAGGGAGCTCGGCGTGTGCGACGTCGTGCTCCCCACCAAGGGCAAGCCGAGCGCGAAGCGACGAGAGGTCGAGAGTCAGAAAGAGTTCCAGGAGCTCGTGAAGTGGAGGACGGGAAGCGAAGGCCGGATCAGCTGCCTGAAGCGCGACTTCGGGTGGAGCCGGACGTGTATGGACGGGCTTGCAGGAGCCAAGACCTGGTGCGGCCACGGGGTGTTCAACCACAACCTGGTGAAGATCGCCGCCCTCACGGGCTCGCGATGACGACGGTGGGGGCCGAAAGTACGGCGAGTCCCTGCGGCTCGGTGAGCCGAGCGTCGCGTCGGTGATGCCGAGAGCCGCTGTCGATCTTGCCGACCTTCAACTCGGGTTTTTCAGGGGCAAGTAACTAACCTGCCGGCGTGAAGGACCTCGGGCTCTCGGAGCTGGTCGAGCCGTTCGAGAGCGGTGACGCGCCCGGTGTGGTGATCGGCGTATACACCGGCGGCGAACTGGCGGCGAGCGCAGTGGGCGGTCAGTGCGTCATCGAGCACGCAGTGCCTCTCGGACAGCAGACGGTCTTCGACATCGCCTCGGCAAGCAAGCACATGACGGCGGCGTGCTTGCTGCTGCTTCAGAGCGACGGCGCCTTCTCGATCGACGACGACGTCCGCCGGCACCTCCCCGAGCTCTCGTTCCGGCTACCGGTGAGCATCAGGCAGTGTCTGAGCCATACCGGCGGGCTGCGGGAGTACTACTCACTCTGCGAGCTGGCGGGGATACCGCTTGCGGGGATGGACGAAGACAGGCTTACGGAGCTCCTCGTTGGCCAGGCCGACCTCGACTTCGCGCCCGGCTCGTCGTGGTCGTATTCGAACAGCGGCTACGCCCTTGCCACCGCCATCGTTCGCCGGTTGAGCGGGCGGTCGCTCGCCGAGTTCGCCGGCGAGCGACTCTTCGGGCCGCTCGGCATGGCCATCACCCGTTTCAGAGACGACCTCACCGTTCCAGTGCGGCACCTCGCCACCGGTTACACGTCCCCACGGGAGGGCGGCGGGTGGCGGCGGGTCGACATCTGCGAGAGCACCGTCGGCGATGGTGGCGTCATCACCTCCTTGGACGACCTCTGCGGCTGGTACGAGTTCATGTCCTCGGGCGCCGGCCTCGGCATCGATGTCCGCGACGGCCTGCTGGCGCCCGCCCTTCTCGCTGATGGGCGCCGGCTTCCTTACGCCCTCGGGCTCAAGGTCCTCCAACTCGGCCCCCACCGTGCCTATCTCCACTCCGGCAGCATCGAGGGATTCCGATCGGCGCTTGGCTATCTCCCCGAGGCCGGTACGGGGGTGGCAGTACTGGCCAACCGTGACGACGCCGTCCCAGCGGAGATCGCCCTGCAGATCCTCGCCCGGCTCTCCGGCAGCGACCTGCCCGAACAGCCCGGCCTTCTCGGCTCGTCCGCAGCACTTGCACGCCGGCCCTCGGTCCTCGGCCGCTGGTTCACCGCCGACCTCGAGCAGTACATCGACGTCGATGCCAGCGAGGGCGGCACGGTGGCGGTGAGCGAACACGGGTCGGTAGACCGCTACGCCGCCCGCTCCGATGGCACCTGGAGCGGGCTCGGCAGCGCCGCCGGCACGTGCTTTCGTCAGTCTGGCGACACGCTGAGGCGCCAGGCGACCGTGGCGGACCCGTCAGAGGAGCTCTTCGTACGTGGGCGGGAGGCGCCTGTGCCGGAGTCGCCCGCCGGCACCTACTACAGCGACGAGTTGTCTGCATTCGCGACGCTCGATCCGTTCGAGGGCGTCGAGGGGGCCTCCACGCTCGCCGTCGGCCTTGCCGAGAGGCGGCTCGTGGTCCCCGTTGCAGCCGGGGTGTGGGCTGGCGGAGGGGTCACTGCCAACCTCAGCGCCGACGGCGCCACGCTCAGCATCAGTCTGGAAGGCGCCCGTCACTGTCGGTTCACCCAGGTCGTCGGTTCGGCGCCGCCTCGTCAGCGAGGCTTGTAGAGCGCCCGTCCCGCCCTCCTCCGTCCCGGGCCGTCTCTGCACCTGAACCCCAGGCCGGTCGTTTGCTGTCAACCGCCTGCGCATCTTGCCGGCCCTGAGGCCGCCTACCCTCTCTCACCGTGGAGCTTGATCCAAGGCGGACATTCTCCCGTGACGACGTGTGGCGCGCCTGGCAGTTGCAGGGCGAACGTTGCCAGCACTGCGGACGCTCCATCCCATACCTGATGCACGGGGACCACATCGTCCCCTGGAGCCTCGGCGGGCCAACGACCGCCGGGCGCGCTGGCAACTGCTACTCGTCACGTTCACGACTGTGAGGAGCGTCTCGCCCGCTACCGAGCCGCCCTTGACGCTGGAGCGGATCCCGTGACCCTAGCGGGGTGGATTCGCGAGTTGCAGGGCGAGCGGACGGGCGCACAACGCCGCCTAACAGGAGTTGACGACGCAGAAACCGGTGACGATAGAGGAGGCTCGCAAGATGATGTCGGAGGTCAACCTCATCAGCGAGCGGATCGCGAATGCTGACGGGGACGACAAGGCGGGACTGTGCTCGCAGCTCGGGCTTCACCTCACGTACCACCCTGATCAACGGATGGTGGCCGTCACGGCGAACCCCACGGGCGCGTGTGCTACAGAGCGTGTCGGAGGGGGGACTCGTAGCAATACGACACAGCAAACCAGCTGGTCACTGGCTTCCTAAATCTGCTTGGTCCACGCGGCCTTTCACGTACGTGGCGTCGCAGAACAGGTAGGGGAAGGCGACGTGGTCGAGCTTTCGAGCCCGGAAGACCTCGAGCTCCCTGTCGAGCTCGGCACAGAATCCTCGAGACGGCCGACTTAGAGATGCCGGAGGTGACCCCGAGGGATCCCACGAGATCGTCGACCTTTCGCGTCGAGACGCCGTGCACGTAGGCCATCACCACGGCGAAGAGGGCCCGGTCGATGCGGCGCCGGCGCTCGAGGATCTGCGGGAAGAACGAGCCCTGGCGGAGCTTGGGAATCTGCAGCTCGACGTCCCCGGCCTTGGTGGGCAGCCTCGGGCGGTGCCCGTTGCGGTAGTTCTCGCGCTCCTCAGTCCGCCCGTGTGGACCGGCTCCGATCACCGAGGTCGCCTCCGCCTCGATGAGGACCTGCAGGACGACCTCGACGCGGCGGATGAGGTCGACGTCGCCGCCGGCACGGAGCGCGTCGAGTAGTTCGCAGGGGCCAAAAACATGCTGGGCCGCCGGTGTGATCTCCTTGTCGTGTCTCTTCGAGGGACACGTCGAGATTCACTCCGGCGGTCCGCCAAGTGGTGGACCCTCTACCGATTTTACACCAACAGGTGGGACGCCAGCGCTGCTCAGGACTGACGCCTCGATAGGCCGATGGCGGGATCCGCATCCCAAACGCCTCACGAAGACTGGACTTTGGATCGTGCGGAGCCGGAGTCGACGGGTTCGCCCGTAAGCCGACGAACGTCCGCGTGCCGGTCAGCCAATTTGCCGGACGGGTCATGAACCTTGGCGCCGTTTAAGCCTTACCGCGGTCGTGCCCGGGACCGGAGCGCCGACGCTGCGTCGTCACTCTGCACAAGCGACCAATGGACCCGGCCCTTATCGAGGAGAACGAACCACTTGATCACGTCCGAGCGCCGGTATAGCCTGCGCATGCTTGTGGGCTTTGGAGGGAGGTGCTCGTGAAAGCTCGTCCGAGAAGAGCGAGGTGGCGGCCGCAGGACACCTCGGCGGAAGGGCAACCACCTCTAACGCGTCGGCAGGTCCTCAAAGGAGCCGTAGGCGCCGGAGCGGTCGCCTTGGTTGTTCCGACGGTCCGATGGGGACAAGCCCCGCACCAAGCCACGCCTTCTCTCGTCGCAGCCCCGGGCTCAGCCGCGACCATTCAGTCGGCTGCCCTGTGGTTCTATCGGTCTGTTGGCCAGACGATTGAACTGGGTGCGATCAACCCGGACGCGACTACCGCCGCCTCCGGTCTCACGATGCCGCTCGCTTGTCAATTCGCGAGTAACGGCTTGTATCTCGCATGTGCGAGCATCCAACATCCTGGTACCGCCGAGGCAAACCACGTGCTGACTATCCTCGACCTAAGCACCGGACAGTCAACCGAGGCGTCCGGACTACCCTTTAACGATGACGGTGTCAGCTGCCATGCTCTGACAGTAAGAATCAGCTCCGATTCCACAACTTTGGCGATTCTTGACTCCGCATGGACCATTACACCTGGTGCTCCCCTGAGTCGCTCCATCTTCGGTGCTACCACGACCCTACCCAGTCTTGGGTTCCAGAGCCTGCACACCGTGGAAGTGTTCCTAGCATCAACCGTCGCTTCGCTTGGACTCGTTGCACTAGAGGACCTGGTAGATAACATTGTGGCAGTAGACCTCGCATTCCTGGGAAGCGACCCCCTCGTCCTTATCGGTCAGCCAGGTGGCATGCTTCAGCAGTACCTACTGAATTCGAGTCCAACAGTTCAGACGTCAGCCTCCAACCAAATTGGGGGTCTAATGCCACAGCACGCGTCGAGCGTGTCCCTGGCGTCTGGCTCCTTCGTCCGCGCACTCGGAATGAACGGCGCAGAGATCGTGAACTCAGATCTTACAACTACACAACTAAGGCCGCTCACTGGCACCAGCGCCAAGCCAAGCCCGGCTTCCGTTCTGGCGATTGACGCAGAGACGGCCTTACTTGTGAATCCCGGCCTGCCCTCCGCGGCGACCTTGAACACGACCACCGCTGCTGTCCAATCTAGCGCTGTGCTATCGAATTTCCCGCCTCTGATGGCCACCCCGCTTCGTAGATGGGTTGCCGCCTGTTCTTCCACTACGCTATATGTCGCCGACATGAACGGCGGTATCTGGGTCTACAACCTGCCGACCCTGCAGCTAGCTGATCGCTGGCTATCCTCAACTCCATTTGCAGCTGTTGTTGTTCCACCTGCCGGAGCAGCAATATTCGCCATAACTCCGTCCATGGCGGCCCAGCCTCTAGCTATGTCCCTGTCACCGTCTGGCGCAGTAATCGCCACGGCAGAGTTACCATTTGCTCCGACTGGTCTCCCGTGAGACCTACAAGGGATTGAGAGTAAGAGCTAATGCCTGATTACGGGTTTGATACGGCCTCCCCGCTGTGGGACTGTGGATTGGACAGTGTCAATGGCGACTACGCGACCATCAACATCGCCCACGCTACGAGCAAACAGTTCGGTCGCGGCTTCTTTGGTCGCTACTTTTCGCCGTCACCCGGCACGAACGTAATTGACGAAAGTTCGTGTAATGCTAACTGGGAATTGTACTGCCAGTGGACGTACAATGGCGGCACCCATCTCTTTGTGCTGTGTGATCCGGGCCAAGATCGTATTGGAACTGGTGGTTCGCAAGGTCAAGCGTGGGCGCTCGAGGATGCAGAGGCAGCATGCCAAGCAGTTCTAAACGTGTATGACTGGGTAGGTCCCCTCCAGATCTCTCAATATGAGGACATATATCAGTGCTTCTTCTATCTTGATGTTGAAGGCGGCACTGGATTATGTCCAGAATATTGGCGTACTTGGGCTGCCTATATCTACAACTACAGCATAGAAATTGGGGGTAGCCAGGTGCTTCCTTTTGTTCCCGCAGGTTACATTGCTCCCACTGCCACTGCGACATGCGGTGATAGTCCAAACACATGTGGCGTAATAGCCGGGTCCGACTATGCGTTCGGCATCGACACGAGTCAGCCGGAACCCTGCTCTAATTGTGCGTCAGGTGTATATGGGAGCTTGGGTTGGTATGGTGATGAGTGCGAGACGATGCCAGGATACATTTGGCAGTTCGCCGAATATGGCTTCTGCTCCAGCTGCCCCTTGACGTGCTCGCAGAACTGCTGTACGGGTGCTGGCTGCACCACACCGCCGTATCCGTTTTCGTCCAGTGTAGACCTCGATGAGGCATCCGTCGTTGGCGACGGTTTGGCTACCATGCTGTATCTCAGTTCTGTTCCTTCGACAAGTGGATGCACGAAGCCGTCATCTTGCGCTACCAACTGATGACGACCCTGGCAGCCGCTCGGCTGGCACTCATTGTGCTGTTGGGAACTGCCGCGGTTCTCAAGGCGCGTGACCTCCTCGAACGGACTCTGGGATGGCTGAACGGTCTGGCGATCGTCGGTGAGGTGATCTGTGTTGGGCTGCTAGTGGTACCCGAAACGCAGTATGTCGGTTCGGTCAGTTCCTTGGCAATGGGCATTGGCTTCTGTGCGTATCACATTCCGGTGAGAGGGTGGAGGCCCGGGAGTCCCTGGGCTGTCGCCGGCCGTGGCGCCGGCACGGTTGGCGGATGCGGTTGCCTTGGTAATAGGGTGCCCCTCTCCGAGAGAAGCGCAGGCTGGCTAGCTATCTCGGTCGCAGTCCTGGGAGTCTTGGCGATCCTTACCCGGGCGACAGAGTACTCGGTTCGCGCTGTTGTCGCTCTCGGTTTGTTGCTCGTCGGATCCTCAGCCTTGCTCTTGCTATTTGGGATGCTGGACGGAAGACCTGGACCGAGATACGCGGAATCTGAGGCTGTCGATCGTCGGTTCGCGGAAGCTCACCTGGCTGCCATCGGAAACCAGGTCCTGGCTAGGTGATCGGGCGGTACGGGAGGGTCGCAACGCGACTGTGCGCGAGGACGTAATAGTAGATGGTCGTCTTCTACACGTGGAAATTAGAGCAAGTCGAGGAATAGTCCGTACTTCACGCGTGAGCGTAGATGTCGTGCCTCTGTTGTCCTTCGTCGGCGAAAGCTCCGAGGCTATGATCGAGGACGTCGGTGCCCGATTCCGCCCGCGAGCAGCGTCACGCGAGATGAGCGGGGATTGTGGATGCAACCAGCAGGTGCGTCGATGGCCGGGCGTTGGCGCGGTTGCACCACAGTCGTAGCCCTCTTATCATGTCGCATCGCGTTGGCGCCAATCGACCAGCCGTTTGGTGGCTCTTCGCGTTGAACTGGGGATCGTGAGTTAGCCGACCATCCCCCACAGGGGCCAGGGGCCCCGACATCGTTGGTGTTGTTCTACGACATCGACGACGAGGGGACCCCTGACGTGATCGACGGTACTGGCCTGGCGGAGGCACTGCTCGGACTCGACGGCTTCAAAGTGCTGAGCGTCACCGAGGGCGAGCACGAGCTCGTCATCGCGGTGGAGACGACCGCAGCAGTGACGGGATGTTGGGACTGCGGCGTGCAGGCCGAATGTCACGATCGCGTCCGCGTCGACATACGCGACCTCGCCTGCTTCGGTCCGGACTTTGACGGGTCAGGCTCGCTTTTGGAGGGCCGCGATGCCCTGACCAGCACTGTCCGCTGAGAAATCGCAGTTTCCGGCGCTCGATGTAGGGGCGACACGTCCACCGCATCTGAGTTACAGTGCTGTAAGATGGTGGCGTGTTCGTCAAGAAGACCGTGAGGCGGCGGGGCGACAAGAGCTACGAGTATCTGTCGCTCGTCGAGGCGGTGCGAGAGGACGGCAAGAACACCCACCGCACGCTGCTTCGTTTGGGAGAGGTCAGCGAGCTGCGCGCCTCTGGGCAGCTGGACCGGATCATCAACGCCCTTCGCGCCTACGCCGAGGGCAACTGGTTCGAGGCAGGTGAGCTCTCCGGCGAGGGTGGTCCGAGTTTCGGTGGAGTCGCCGCCTGTCATTCGTACTTCTCTCGCCTCGGCCTCGAGGCGCACTTCGAGGCCGTCGGTAGAGGCCGCAAGTCGTCGTCGTTGTCCGACACCGTGTTCGTGATGCTGGCCAATCGCCTGCTCGACCCGGGCTCGAAGCGGCGGACGATCACCGAGTGGCTTTCGACAGTGGCCATGCCGAAGCAAGTCGACATCCCGAGCCTCGCCCAGTGCTACCGGGCCATCGATGCCCTCGCCGATGCCAAGGAGTCGACCGAGGCGCACCTGTACTCCGAGCTCTGCACGTTGGCGAACCTCGATCTCCGCCTCGTCTGCTACGACCTGACCTCGACGTATTTCGAGACCCAGGGCGGAGACCGGCGGAACTTTCCGTCGCTCGCCTATGGCTACAGCCGGGATCACCGCAGCGACCGGCCTCAGATCGCCATCGGCCTTCTCGTCACCGGCGACGGCATCCCGATCGCACACCACGTCTTTGCCGGCAACACTTCGGACGTCTCGAGCTTGCCGTCGATCATGGAGGATCTGCAGCAGCGCTTCGGCGTCGGACGCATCGCCCTTGTGGCCGACCGCGGGCTCATCAGCGAGGACAACCTCGCCGAGGTGGAGGCGCACGGCTTCGACCACGTGCTGGCGACCCGGCTGCACCGTGACGAGGACGTCGCTTCGGTGCTCGAGATGGCGAACTCGCCATCCACCGCCTGGGTGGCGGTACCCGAGGCGCGCAGCTTCACTGCCGAGATCGCCCATGACCACCGGCGCTTTGTCGTGGTGTTCTCGCCCACCCGCTACTTCCGCGACCGTGCGCGTCACGCCTGTCAGCGTTCAAGTAATTCCCTAGCTGGACGCCACGGCGTTCAAGTAATTCCCTACCCCGGCGTTCAGGTAATTCCCCACCTGCCGGGGTGAGCATCCACCCTCCGGGCTCCTTGTCGAACTAGGCGCTCTCTCGTCCCCCGACGAGAGAGGTGACATGGCAAGGAGAAGCTTCGAGGTGTTCGACGTCGTCGAGATCTACCAACACTGGAACGCCGGTCGCCCGAAGGCGATCATCGCCGAGAGTCTCGGGGTCGACCCGAAGACGGTCCGCAAGTACGTCAAGCTCGCCGAGGATGCCGGGCTCTCGCCGGGCGCCCAGGGGCTCACGAGGGAGCAGTGGTCCGAGCTGGTGCGCACTTGGAGCCCCGAGCTCGTGGACGCCCGCGAGCGCAGTCTCTCCCGCAAGGTGATCGAGCCGTACCGCCCGAGGATCGAAGAGATGCTCAGGACGAACACGATCACGACGACCCACCAACGCCTGCGGGACGAGGAGGGCCTGTCGGTCGGGATCACGAGCTTTCGCCGGTACTGCTGGGTGGAGTTCCCCGACGAGCGCAACCGCGACAAGGTGACCGTGGCGCGGCCCGACGTCGACCCGGGCGACGAGGCTCAGATCGACTACGGGTTCCTCGGCACGTTCCCCGACCCAGTGACCCAGAAGCTGCGCAGGGTGTGGGCCTTCGTCATGGTGCTGGCCTTCTCGCGCCACATGTTCGTACGGCCCGTCCTCAAGATGGACCAGGCCTCCTGGACGGCGACCCATGTGGCGGCGTTCTCCTACTTCGGCGGTGCGCCGCGCCGTCTCGTCAGTGACAACTTGAAGACCGGGGTGCTGAAGGCCGACATCTACGACCCGAAGCTCAACAAGTCCTACGCTGAGCTCGCCGCCCACTACGGCTGCCTCCTCGACCCGGCAAGGGGCTTGAAACCAAAGGACAAACCACGGGTCGAAAGACAGATGCCCTACGTACGGGACAGCTTCTACCGGGGCCGTAACTTCAGCGCCGAGGCCGAGATGGCGGCTGCGGCCCTCAAGTGGTGCACGGAGGTGGCCGGTATGCGGCGCCACAGATCGCTCGAAGGCGCCGCCCCACTCACGGTCTTTGCGGCCGATGAGCTCAGGCTGCTCCTCCCGCTGCCACTGCTCCCCTTCGAGCTCGCCAGCTGGTCGAGCCCGAAGGTGGGCCCCGACTGCTATGTCAAGGTCGGCAGGGCCCTCTACTCGGTCTCCTGGCACCACATCGGCAAGAACCTCGACGCCAGGCAAGGGCAGCGCACCGTCGAGATGTTCGAGAACGGCAAGGTCGTAAAGACCTGGGCGAGAATCGAGAAGGGGCGTCAGACCGACTACGGCGACTACCCGCCAGAGAAGGTCGCCTTCTTCATGAAGAACCCGGCCTGGTGCCGCCACCGGGCGAGCGAGCTGGGCGGCGCCGTGGCCGAGGTGATCAGGGGCTTCCTCGCAGACGGGGCGCTCCACAACCTGCGATCCGCCCAGGGCGTGATCCGCCTCGCCGACAAGTACGGCCCCGAGCGCCTCGAGGCCGCCTGCCGCCGGGCCGTCGAGGTGGGAGACCCCGGCTACAGGACGATCAAGGGCATCCTCGTCGCCGGTACCGAGACCGAGTCGGACAGCAAGGCGTCCGTGCCGGAGGCGCCGGCCCACCTCCACGGCCAGCAGAGCCTGTTCAGCCACCTAGATGAAGAGGAGACAGCAGGATGACACGGACCCACCAACTCGAGGGCGCTCTCAAGTCCCTCAACCTTTCCGGCATGCTCGACACCCTCGAGGCTCGCGTCGCCCAGGCACATGCGGGCGACCTCGGCCATCTCGAGTTCCTGCAGGCGCTGTGCGAGGACGAGCTCGCCCGGCGCGACGCCGCCGGCATCGAGCGGCGCCTGCGTCAGGCCCGCTTCGAGCAGGCGTGCGCGATCGAGGACTTCGACTTCTCCTTCAACGCCAAGGTGCCTGCCGCCCAGATACGTGACCTCGCCACGCTCCGGTTCATCGAGGCCGGCGAGTCGGTCATCATCCACGGCCCCGTCGGGGTGGGAAAGACGATGATCGCCCAGTGTCTTGGTCACCAGGCCTGCCGGCGCGGGTACGCCGTCGCCTTCACGAAGACCTCGCGCCTTCTGGCCGACCTGGCCGGTGGCCATGCCGACAGGACCTGGGAGACGCGTCTTCGGCGCTGGGCGCGCCCGAACGTCTTGATCTTGGACGACTTCGCCATGCGAGAGCTGACGCCGACACAGTCCGACGACCTCTACGAGCTTGTCACCGAGAGGGCCGGGCGCAGCGTGATCATCACGGCGAACCGGGCGGCCAAGGACTGGTACTCGCTGTTCCCAAATGCGGTTGTCGCCGAGTCGATCCTCGATCGCCTCGTCAACACGGCCCACCACCTCGAGATGCAGGGTCGCAGCTACAGGCCGAACAAACGGCCCGGCGCGAAGGACAAGTCGTGATCACCTCGAGCTGTCAAGCGGTTGGGTGCACGAACGAGGTAGCCCAGACGAGCACGAGGGGGAGGCCCGCCCTGTACTGCTCGCCGGCATGCCGCCCGTCTTCGCACAAGCGCCGCTCGGCACGGCTGCTCAGCGTCGAGATCGGCCACGAGCCGACGGAGCCTGGGTCGCGGCCGATCGGACGCGTCTGGATCGTGCAACTGGGCGACGGAACAACGAACGTCGTAGTGGCGTCAGGGCTCGGCCGCCCGTCAGCCGACCATCTCGCCGGTCAGCTCAGCGAGCTGCTCGGGCGGGGCGACCAACGGGCGAAGGGAGGTGTCGTCGAGTAGAACAACAAACGGAGCCCGGTAGGGAATTCCGTGAACTTTCCGCTAGGGAATAACGGCGGCGTCGACAACGCCGTGCTGTGCGCCAGAGTCGAGGACGGGCTCATCGCCCTCGAGGCCCGGGTGCGGGCCCGGCGGCTCAGTGATCCCGCCAAGATCGGTGCGGCCGCCGACCGGGTTCTCCGTGACTCCGGAGTCGCCAGGTGCTTTGTCACGACGGTCAGAAAGGGTTACTTCTCCTGGGACTTCGACGAGAAGGCACGCCGCTACGACGAGGAGCTGCTGTGCGGCCGGTACGTGATCACGACCTCGCTTTCTGCCGACGAGGTCGACTGTGCTCAGGTGCTGCGCTACTACCGGAGCCTGCAGAACGTGGAGCGCCGATTCAGGATCATGAAGGACTTCCTCAACTTGCGGCCGGTCTTCCACTGGACCGAGGAGCGTGTGAGGGGACACGTCGCCCTCTGCGTCATGGCGGCCACCATCGAAGCCGTGATGGCACGAGACCTCGTTGCGGCAAAGGTGATGGACCCGAACATTCCCTTCCACGTCCGGCACGACTCGTGTGGTCGAATCGAAGCGGCGTTGGCGCTGCAGGGAACTCGAGTGCCCCGTCAAGACCTGGACCGGGCGATCCGCCCACGTGCCCGCAAGGGCGGTGCTCACGTGTCGCGCCGGCATCGAGGCGTGCCGCCAGGTGGGCGAGCTGGCCCGTCCCGTCTCCGGTGTCGCCGACGAGCTCGGGGTGTTTTGGTGGACGGTCATGCACGCAGTCGAAGCTCACGGCAGGCCACTTGTGAACGACCCGGATCGCGTCGGACCGGTCGCCGCCCTCGGTGTCGACGAGACGTCGTTCTTAAAGGCCAACCGGGAGCACCCGATCATCCATGCCACGGGTCTCGTCGATCTCGACGGGAAGAAGGTCATCGACATGGTGCAGGGCAATGCAGCCCGTGACCTGCGCAGATGGTGCGCCAGTGTCGACCCTGTGTGGCTGGCCGGCATTCAGGTCGTCGCCACAGACCTGGCGGAGTCCTACCGGGCGGGACTGAGCCCTCACCTCGATCACGCCGTACGCGTGGCAGATCCTTTTCATGTCGTGCGCGTCGCCAACCGGTGCCTCGACACCGTGCGCCGGCGCGTGCAGAACGAGCTGCTCGGCCACCGCGGACGCAAGCACGACCCGCTCTACCGCATCCGCAAGCTCCTCTTATCGGGATCCGAACGCCTCGACGAACGCGGCAGCTCGAGGATGCTGCTCGGGCTTCGTCTCGGTGATCCCGACGACCACGTTCTCCGTGCCTGGCTGGCGAAGGAGTCCGTGCGCGACGTGTATCTCACCGACGATCCGAGCGTCGCAGCCGTGCTCCTCGACAAGGCCATCGCCGGCTGCCTCGCCGACGACGTGCCCGAGATCAGATCGCTCGGGAACACCCTCAAGAGATGGCGGCCGGAGATTCTCGCCCACCACCAGACCGGTGCATCGAATGGTCCGACCGAAGGGCTGAACCTCTGCGTGAAGAAGGTCAAGCGCGCCGGTCATGGCTTTGCCAGCTTCAACCACTACCGCCTTCGGGTACTGCTCCATGCCGGTGGTGTCACCTGGCCGTCACGACCAAAGCCACCGAGGATCCGGTCGAGGTCTCCCCACTCAGACGCGTAGAGCCCGTTTGGTGTCATGGCTGCCATCCATAGCTAGTGATTGCCTCAACGCCACCGGAGCAAAGAAAGAAGCGGTCGGATACCTTTGCGGGCGTCTTAGCGCCAGGTGGCGTAATGATCGCCTCCGACGCGGATGGGCAGGCTCCTCCTTTGCCATTGTTGGCCTCCGGTATCCAGTCTATTCCTCCGAAGCGAAACTGGGCGCGCCCTCCATTCGCTGCCAGGATTACATTACCGGGTAATGGCGGGTTCGACAGCATCATTACGCTCACATGCGGCTCAAAGCGAGCGACCACGTTACCAGACCGATCGCGCAGAATCACCTTAGGATATCCGTGAAGTGCACAGTCAGTGGACCCGACATTAGAAAGCGTGGCGACGTACATGGCGGTGCCGCTCGCTTCGAAAGGCCCCTGAAGCGAAACGCGGAGCTGGGCTGTCTTGCATCCGGGCGCGTGACGTGATGGCGCTGACGTTGTCGGCATCCGAGTAGTCGTTGGTGTCGCTATGGTCGTAGGAACGGTGGAGCCGGCCGTTGGGCGTGATCCTCCGCGCGGTGCGGTCGTCGGAGGGTGACGCGCGCCTGACAAGCTGATGATCAGGATTGCCGATAGCGTGGCGGCACAGAGGGTGAGATACAGGTGCATCCGTCGCTGATGAAAGCGCGGTCGCGGCAGTCGGGGACGAACCTTTCCGGCAGTGATGTCAGACGGGCTCACGTCTATCAACTGTTCCTGGGCATAGTTGCTCATGCGCTGCAGCGTGGCCGGGCTGTCAGGTGTGCGGTTAGTCGTCAAGATGGACCTCCTTTGCAAGACGGGCGTGGGCACGATAAAGCCAGGTCCTGACGGTCGACGGAGCAGCGCCCATCTCCGAGGCGATCTCTTCGGCAGTGAGCCCGACTAAATCGTGGAGGACCACGGCCCTCCGCTGTTTTCCTGACAGAAGCCGAAGCCAGCGGAGCATCTCCAGGTGGTCTTCATTGGGGGGTGACACCGGGACGATGATGAATCGTCGCTCGTGAAGGTGACGTAGTACGGCGCGACGCCAGCGGCTGACTGCAAAGTTGTGAAGGACCCGTCGAGCCCATGCCTCGGGATGGTCGTAGCTAGAAACCTGTCCCCAGTGCCTCCAGGCCTGCGCGAAGGTTTCTTGAAGGATGTCCTGGGCGTCCTCAATGTTACCCGTGAGTAGGTAGGCTTGCCCGAATAGTTCTCGATAGTGATTCGTGAAGAAGTCATCGAAGGCGTGCGTGTCGACGTCCAATCGTCCAGGACGTCGCTGCACGTCGTCCGTCACTGCGCCCTCCCTGTACCTCGATCGCGGTCGCCCTGGTTACTAAGACGCACGAGAGGCCAGAATCGCGACGAAATTAATTAATTCTTGGTCTGGACATGTTGAGGCCAGCTTCGGTGAGGTCCTCACCTCGTGGCAGCGATAGTAGACGAATTGGCTCTCCCGTCTCCGATTGACCTCGCCGAAGCTTCGGAGACTCTTTTGGTACTACCGGTGAAGACGCATATTCTCCCCGGCGCGTAATCGCGAACACACGACGCTTCACGGGCTCGCCGCAACCCAGCTGATCTGAGTGCCGGCGTAGCGCTACCAGTGAGCGCCGGTGATGACCGCCGCGCCGCCGACGTCCCGAGGGAGTCGCCCGTGGCTTGGCGACGACCGAGGCCGGCGCAGGCCGTTGAGGCGCTTGGTGAGCTGGAAGGCGGTCATGAGCTATCCCGGTCGCCTTCCGGGAACAGGTGGCGTCGCCTCGTAACTTTGGACGGTCAGCCGAACCTTGAGGTAGCGGGTGACGATCTCGGACCGTCTCCGGGAGAGGGACGGGGTCGGGACCGAGGGCGACCACGACGGTGCCGTGGTTCACGGTGATGTTAACGAGACGCCGTGCGGCGACACGGGTCACCTGCTGACGAAGAGCACGACGAGGACGCCGGCGACACGGTCAGCGAGGGGGAGGTCCTCGTCGCGGAGGAGCCGCCGGACTATCTCCTGCGGCCGGGACAGGGGCGCCCCGGACGAGAGCACCTGGCGTCGCTGTAGGACGCGCACCGGCCGACAGCGCCGTCTTCGCATGGCGAAGGCGAGGAAGTCACCAAAGATGGCGGGATTGGAGGCCTCGGCGAAGAAGGCGTCGCCTTCGTCCTGGGCGAGTTCGGTGAGGCGGTGGCCGCGACCCGAATGAAGCGCAGGAAGCGCACGCTCCGTCGATGGCGTCTCGGGCGCGGTTGACGGTCCGGCGGGCCGAGGTGCAGCCTCGGCGCGCACGGCGAGGTCGCGCTCGTGGCGCCAGGCGAGATAGATCCTGATCTCCGTCTCGTCTCCGGATCGTCGATGGAGGCGAGACAGTTCCGCTCCAGGGAACTGAAGGCGGCGAGGTACCTGTCGCGAGAGGGCAGCGCTCCGAGATCGACGAGGAACTCGCGCATGTACTCCTTTTCCTGGGGACCGGGCATCGCGTCGATCCCCTCGTGGCTGAGCGGCGTGGTGCCTGAGGCGAGAGACCCAAGGCGCTAGGTGACCGGCGCGTTGTTCAGCCGCATCCTGGTCGTGAGCGGGTTCGACGAGGGCGCGACGTGCTTTGTGATGTCGCGGGACATCGTTCACACCTGTCCCGCGACATAGTTCACACCAGAGTGACTTGGCGCTGGTAGTCGCGGCTCGGGTCGAGGGTCAGCTCCCGGATGAGCTCACCCTCCTCGGTGATCACTCGGACGTCGAGCTCGTGGACAAGCACCAGCACTGCGACTCCGGCGTGGCGGCGGGCGAGGCCGATGTGGTGCAGCTTGGAGTTGTGGCGAAGAGTCACCGTTCCGCCCGCGTCGACGACGTCTCGCCTTACCCGGTAGTGGGCGACGGCGCTCGGCTCCCGGCGGGGACAGGCCTTGGGCCTCGCCGCGTAGGCCTCGGCCGGGGTCTTCCGTCCAAGGGCGCGGTGGGGGCGGACGTTGTTGTAGTAGTCCCGGAAGGAGTCGAGCTGTGCCTGCAGCTGGGCGATCGATCGTGCCGGCTCTTGCATGGCAAGCCAGCGTTTCAGGGTCTGGTGGAACCGCTCCACCTTGCCGCAGGTCTGGCGATGGTACGGACGCGAGTGACGAAGCCCGATCCCCATCGAGATGCACAACCGCTCGAGGGCGACCCAGCCACGGCCCCGGTAGGCGCCGGTGAACACGGCCCCGTTGAGTTCTTAATGCTTGTCAAGCGCTGATCGGCGTAGCCTCATTCGGGGACGAGCCGGTCGACGGAGCGCTTGGCGACTCCTTACTTCGTCGGCTCGTTCCCACTTGCTTTCCTCCCGCTCGGCGCTCGGCCCGAATATCGGCAGAGACGTGGTAGCGGCTCTGGCAGATACGTCGGCCCTCCTCGCGGGTGAGAACCGAGCCGTCGACGTCGCGGATCACGTAGGGCTCACCGGCTCGCCAGCAGGCGATGATCCGATTCAGCAGCGCCGTCGAGATGTGACAGAGGGCCGAGTTGTGGTGCTTTCCTTCGTGGACCATGAGCCGGTGATAGCGCCGGGCGAGGGTGGGGTCGATGCGGCGTGCCCAGTTGGCAGCCATGAAGAGCGACTCGCGAAGATGGGCGTCGCCGGACTTGGTGGGGCCGCCGTGACGAGCGTTCACGCCAGAAGAGTTGAGACTTGGCACCAACCCGCTGAACGAGCGCGCACCGGCGAGGGACCTGAACCGGTTCGGGTCACCGAGGCGAGCGAGGATTCTGGGCTCCGTTCACGAGGGCGACCCCGGGCACAGAGACCATGATCCCGCTGGGGTCGAGTTCGTGAAGGAGGACGGCGATACGCCGCTCGAGCTCCTCGATCTCGCGTGTGAGCTGCAGGGCGAGGCGAGCCTCGACGGCGATGTCGTCGGCGAGCTCGCCGAAGTCGATCTCGTCGCCGTCCCAGAGCCGGAGCGTCTCTGCGGCCGCTTCGAGAAGGGGAACGGCCCGATCCTCGCCGTGCTTTCTGTGCGAGTAGCGCCAGATGAGCTTCGCGAGCCGCGCCTTTCCGAGTCGTCGAAGGGCATGCGGGTCGGCATATCCGGCGGCGAGGAGCTGCAGTGGCGTGTTCTGGACGAGGTCGGCTTTGAAGCAGGCGTGCCACGCCGGGCTGAGCAGCTCGAGGTAGCTGTCGAGCCTGGCCACGATGGCGGATCGCCGCTTCACGAGCGAGGACCGCAGCTTCGTGGCTCGTCGGATGGACTCTGCAGGACCGAGCCCTTCGGAGGCCCGCAGGCCCTCAGGATGAAGAAGCGGCACTCGGGCGAGGATCCTCGAGTCGAGGCGGTCGGACTTGGTGTGCTTTGAGTAGTAGTCCCTGAGATCGGCCGACTGCTCGCTCGGGATGACGATGACCTTTGCCCCTCGGCGACGGAACCAGGCCGTGAGCGGAACCCAGGCATTACGTGTGGGCTCCATCACCACCGTGAGCTCGATGCCGTCTGGAAGCGAGCTCCACAGCGCTTCGAGGTCGTCGCTCGTCGTATGGAAGCGTCTGGCACTCCAGACGAAGGTCCCCTTGTCGTCGGCGAGGCTCGCCTGGTGTGCGGCTCGACAGGCAACGTCGATGCCGAGCGTCATCTTCTCCATCTGCCCTCCTTGTCGTTGGTAGACGACCGAGCGACGAGCAGCGACGGGACGAGCGCACCGGACATTCGCCAACAGGGATCCGACGCGGGGCCGGTCACCGAGTTCTCAACAGGGCGTCTTCGTCCCGGCGATGCTCCTGCCCGCCTCGTGATCAACAGGCGAGAAGTCGTGTGAACGCTCCGATCGGACAACTACGACGACGGGCAGGCGCCGGTCACCTCGAAGCCTCACGCCGCCGGCCGGCCAACGCGCGGATACGAGGACGACACAGCTTGAATGTCGGTCAAGTAGGTGGCCGGGAAGCCGTGGGCCTGGCCGGCCTTCTCGAAGCTCACCACCACTTGGCGGGCGTCGAAGCTGACACTGGCGTCGGAGCCGACGAGGTAGCGGGAGTGGTCGTCGAGCTGGTTCAAGATGTCGACAACGGTGCCGCTCCTGAGCGCCACATGGGTGATGTCGGCCTGCCAGCGCTCGTTCGGCTGCTCGGCAGCGAACCTGATGATCGAGCTCTTGGGCCGCTTGTGGGGCTCTGGGGTGACAAAGCCCCGCCGGGACAGCACCCGCCAGATCGTCGAGGCGGAGGGCACCTCTTTGTGGCGCTTTCCGAGGTGGTAGGCGATCGTCTCGGCCCCGGCATCGAGGCCCTCCTCGGCGAGGTGCTTACGTATCTCGAGGATCTCGTCCTCTACAGCGACGGGCGTCTTCCGCGGGCTCGTGAGCGGGCGGCGGGACCGGGGCTCGAAGGCCGCTTCGCCCTCTTGTTCGTAGCGCCGGAGGAGCTTCTGCACCCATCGCCGCGAGACCCCGTAGTCGGCCGCCACCGCCGTCCTCGTGCGCCCCTCGACCGTCACCGCCGTGATGACGAGCCTCGCCAACGACATCGCCGCACCTCCTCTTTGAGGTGCGAACTATGTCTCGACACCTGCGAACTATGTCCTGAACTCAGACAGGGCGCGACGTGCTTCGCCGGCGTCCAAGGTTGTAGGGACCACCGCGTTCTCCTCTCGGATTGGCTTGTCGGACTTCCAGAAGATGACGCGGTAGTCGCCGCGAGTGGTGGACCTCAGATCTTCAGGCCAGTGCGGTGCACCACTTCCAAGGACTCAACGATCGGTAGCCCGGTCAACTAACCCGCTCTGAGCATCTGAGCAGTGAGGGGCTGGGTGGCCTTAGCGAGAAGGCGGCAGCGTCAGCGATCTCGGTCTGCTGGACCAGCGCTCCGTCCCGGGCTGGCGCTTCCGCCGGCGCGAGATTGGATCGAGCCCGCAGCGCCCGGCAGAGGTGTTCGAGGTGATGGGCGTGACCCACAGGGCTCGTCGTTCTCGAGGGGTATCTTCGGTCCAGGTGCGCTGTCGTTCAGTGACATCACCCAGCACCCGGCGCTCCTCGGGCCGATCTGCCAGACAGGCACTGTCGCACCGTTCGGTCGCATCCGTGACCGCCGACCGCGTTACCCACCCGGCCTCCAGCGCACCCCATCCGCCGTGAACCTCCCGCGACTTCATCCTCGCACCACGATCCGCCTCCACGATCGCCGAACCGAGGCCGACTCGACCCCTGCCACGCGGCTCGCTCGTCCCCGCACGTCACCCCGCTTCCAAGAGTTCACCGGCTTCACACGATGGGCATTCGGGGTTGAAAGGTCCCCTTTGCACGCAAAGGTGACAGCGCCGGCCGCGGCGAAGGTGTCACTCCTCCCGTCCCAAGGACAACCGTTTCCCCCGTGATGTGCATCGTTCGGTCCGCCGTCTTACGGCTTCGTCAACTGCTCGGAATGATCGCAGAGCCTGACGTCCATCTCTGAAATCTGCAGGTGAACCGTTCGTTTTGGGGAAGCCCGCAGTTTGCGTGTATTCGCCGTTGCCTCCCTTTATCGGAGCTCTCGGCGGCTGCGCTCCGCGAAGTCGTCCAACTGTGGAGCGCCATAGCGCCAGTAGGTAGAGGAGGAGGAACGGCCAGTGATCTCGATGCGGCGAATCAGTCTGGGGAGCGGCTTCCGCTACCTGATGGACTCGGTCGCCGTCGGCGACGGCACGCCCGAACGCCCGGAGACCCTGGCTGCCTACTACGCGGCGTCTGGCACCCCGCCGGGGGTGTTTCTCGGCTCCGGTCTTCCCGCTCTGGCCGGCCGCAGAGGGGTGGAGAAGGGCTCGGTCGTGACCGAGGATCATCTCTACAACATGCTCGGTCTGTGCTGTGACCCGGTCACCCGCGAGCCGGTCGGCCGCTGCCCGAACCTGAGCTCGAAGCTGGCCCCCGTGGCAGGATTCGATCTCACCTTCAGCCCGAGCAAGTCGATATCGGTGGCATGGGCGCTGACCGATAAAGAGACCCGACAGGTGATCTACGACTGCCACCGCCAGGCCGTCGACTACGTACTGTCCTACGCGGAGCGCGAGGTGTTCCACTCCCGCTCAGGCACGAACGGCATCGTCACCGAGGACATCGACGGGGTCATTGCCGCGAGCTTCACCCACTTCGACTCGCGGGCCGGCGACCCTCAGCTGCACGATCACGTGATCATCTGGAATCGAGCTCGCTCGATCTGCGACGGGCGCTGGAGGACCCTCGACAGCAGGGCGATCTTCCAGGCCCGCTCCGCCCTCTCCTCCATGCACCAAGGCGTCCTTTCAGACCTCCTCACGAAGCGGTTGGGAGTCGGATGGGAGGCCCGCGACCGCCGTCACTCCGAACGCGCCCGTTTCGAGATCGCCGGTGTCCCCGAGCACCTCATGGCCGAGTTCTCACAGCGCGTCGAGCAGATCGAGGCCTCCAAAGACGAGCTGATCGAGTCCTTCGCCGCCGACCACGGCCGCCGCCCGACCGGCGTCGAGATCGTGCGCCTCCGCCAGCAAGCCACCATCGCCACCCGACCCGCCAAGTCCCATCGCAGCCTGGCTGAGATGACCGAGCACTGGCGCCGACGCGCCGGCTCCCTCGACGACGCCTACGCCGAGGGAGCCTGGGTGGCATCGCTCCGGAATCGCAACGATCTCCCCCTACTGGCGGCCGGCGACCTGGCTGAACCGATGCTCGAAGACGCCGCCCGCGCCGTCGTGGCAGCGGTGGCGGATCGGCGCGCCACCTATCGGCGCGACAACCTCCTCGACGAAGCCCACCGTCTTCTCCACGGCGTCCGTTTCGCCAGCCCCGACGAGCGCGTCACTGTGGCGGAACACATCACCGACCTCGCCGTTGACGCCTCCTTGAGCCTCACCCCAGCACCGTTGCATTACACGCCCGAGCGCTATCTCCGGCCCGACGGATCGTCCCGGCTGGCGCCCAGCAGCCATCGGATCTACACGACCGAGACCTTGCTCGATGCCGAGGCCCGCCTCCTCGAGAGCGCACAACGAAGCGGTGGACCGACGGTCACGACCGCCAGCGTCGCAAGGGTCACCGAGGACAACCTGCCCGGCAGGGACCATCGCCTGTCGGTCGACCAGGCCGTCGCCGTGGAGAAGATCGCCACCTCCGGGCGGTGGATCGACGTCCTCGTGGGGCCGGCGGGGACCGGCAAGTCCACCACCCTCGCCGGCCTCCGAGCCGTCTGGGAAGCCGAGCACGGGACCGGGTCGGTGATCGGACTGGCACCGTCGGCAGCCGCCGCCGAGGTCCTTGCCGGCGAGCTCGGCATCGCCACCGACAACACCGCCAAGTGGCTCACCGAGCATCGCAAGCTTCCCGCCCGGCTCGACGAAGGCCGGCGGATTGCGGCTCTCCTGTCAGACAACCCGCACTCTGCAAACGCCCAACAGCTCCGGGAACGAATGCAGTCGTTGGACGCCGAGATCGCCCGATGGCGCCTGCGGCCCGGTCAGTTGCTGATCATCGACGAGGCCGGCCTGGCGGGGACCTTCGCCCTCGACGAGCTCGCCAGGGCGACGGCCGACGCCGGGGCGAAGATCCTCCTCTCGGGCGACTGGGCCCAACAAGGCTCCGTCGACGCCGGCGGTGCGTTCGGGCTCCTCGCCCGCGACGAGAACACCTCTGTGGCCGAGCTGGGCGAGGTCCACCGGTTCAGCTCGGAATGGGAACGCACCGTCAGCATCGAGCTCCGCCACGGCTACGAGAGCGCCCTCGACACCTACGAGTCCCACGACAGGATCATCGGCGGCACCCGCGAAGAGCTCCTGGAGACCATCTACACCGCATGGAAGCACGACATCGACGCAGGCACCTCCAGCCTCATGATCGCCCCTGACACCGCCACTGTGGCCGAGCTGAACCGTCGCGCCCGAGCCGACCGCATCGCCGCAGGAGAAGTCGCCCAACACGGCGTGAAAGTCGCCGCCGGGCAGATGGTCGGAGTCGGCGACCACATCGTCACGCGTCGCAACGACCGCTACCTCGTCTCCGGAACCGGCTGGGTCAAGAACGGCGACCGCTGGGTCGTGACCGGCACCGACGACGGCGGGACCATGACTGTCCGACGGGCCGGCGGTCACGGCCTCGTCGTTCTGCCGGCTGACTACGTCGCTCAACATGTCGAGCTCGCCTACGCGACGACCGCTCACCGCTCCCAAGGCCGGACCGTCGGGACCGCCCACGCGCTCGTCTCGCCGAGTACCACCCGAGAAGCCCTCTACGTTGCCGCCACGCGGGGCCGTGGGGCGAATTTCCTCTACGTCGACACCGCCTATGACCCCGACCCCCAAACCAGCCACCGCAACGCCGGCGACCCCCCAACCGCCCGAGAGGTGCTGGCCAGGGTGCTCACCAACGCCGGAGAAGAGACCTCAGCCCACGAGACCCTCCGCCGCGCACAGCACGAGGCCGAGAGCTGGGCGAGCCTGCAGGCCGAGTACGAGACGCTAGCCCAGGCCGCCCAACGGGATCGCTGGAATGCCCTCCTCGGCCAGTCCGGGCTCACCGTCCAACAGCTGGAAGACGTCAGCGCGAGCGACGCACAGGGGCCGCTCGTCGCCGCCTTCAGGCGAGCAGAGGCTCGCGGGGTCGATATCGGCGCCGCACTCCCCCACCTCGTCACAGCCCGCCCAATCGCTGAGGTCGACGACGTCGCTTCCGTGCTCCACCAACGCATCGAACGATTCACCCAAGCAGCCGGCCGCCGCCGAGTGGGCAGCACCAACCTCATCGCCGGTCTCGTCCCCCGAGGCCTCAACGTCACCGATCCCGACCTCGCGCGAGCCCTCGAAGGACGCGATCGTGCCCTGCAGAGCCGAGCCTGGAATCTCGCCCAAGAGGCCGTCACGAGCCGCGCCCCCTGGTTGCACCACCTCGGCGAGCCACCCGCCAACCCCTCCGCTCGGAACCAGTGGCTCCAAGCTGTCTGCACTGTCGCCGCATACCGGGAGCGCTGGAGCATCGGCGACGACCACCGACCTCTCGGACCCGAAAACACCATTGTCAGCAGGGAGCAAGCCGGCCAGCGCGAACTGGCACGGAGCGCTCTGCGACAGGCCGTCACTCTCAATCGCGGGCTCCGTGCGCAGTCGCAGGCAGTCGGAGCCACCGTAGACCCGAGCCGCAATATTGAGAGCGGAGTGGGAATTTGAGCCCGGATCGCCCACAGAGTGCCAGGCCCACAATCTGCTCGCCGGAGAAGCCGGTACGGTCGGACTTGGTCGTCGACTTCATCCTCGCCGAGAGCTACCAGCTCCCGACTGAGGTTCTCCGCCGACTCCTGAAATTGATCCTTGACCAGGCCAGTCACCGCTCGGAGCAACAGGCGAGCTAGACCGTGTCCATGCAGCGGTTTGCCTTCTATGGACGCGTGTCGACCGAGGACAACCAAGACCCCGCTGCGTCGAGGGCTTGGCAGCTTCGACGCGCGACAGAGCTCGTCGCGCCAACGGGCACCATCGTTCGGGAGTTCTTCGACGTAGGCGTCAGCAGGTCACTTCCGTGGCAGCGGCGGCCGATGGCTGCTGAGCTCCTTCAGACGATCCGGGAGGGCAGGGCCGACTGGACTGCCATCGTCATCGGTGAACCACACCGTGCGTTCTACTCGAACCAGTTCTCGCTCACCTTCCCCCTGCTATGTCACTACGGCATCGCGCTGTGGGTTCCCGAGGTGGGCGGCCGGGTCGACCCGGACTCCGAGGCACACGACCTCATGATGGCGATGTTCGGAGGACTCTCGAAGGCAGAGCGCGGACGGATCAGAACCCGAGTCAGGGCTTCCATGTCCTCGATGGCTGCCGACGAAGGTCGCTATCTCGGAGGCCGCCCGCCATTCGGCTACCGGTTGGTCGATGCCGGGCCCCATCCCAATCCGTCGAAGGCCGCCCACGGGAAACGGCTCCACCGGCTTGACATCGACCCGGTGACAGCTCCGGTGGTCGAGCGCGTTTACCGCGAGTACGCGGCAGGTCTCGGTCTTCGCTCAATCGCGACGCAACTAACTGCCGATGGCATCTTGTCTCCTGCGGCGTACGACCGGGCGAGAAATGCCCATCGCGACCCCACCGGCTGGGCATTCACCGCGGTGCGAGCGATCCTCGCCAACCCCGTCTATCGCGGCTACGCGACATGGGGCAAACAACAGAAGTTCGAGGAGCTCGTCGATCCCGACGACGTTGCGGCGGGCAACGTCACGCGCATGCGCTGGCGCCCGCGGACCGAGTGGATCGAAGCGAGGCAGCAAACTCATCCAGCCCTTGTGAGCCAGGAGCTCGCCGAAGCGGTCGCCGAGCGCCTTGCCGCACGAAATCACGGACGAAGCCACTCCCGAAACAGTCCTCATCCCTACCTTCTACGCGGCGTGTTGCAGTGCGGACTGTGCGACCGTCGCATGCAGGGTTCTGCTCGGTCCGGCGGGCGCATCCTCTACCGCTGCGAATATGGGAAGGATCGCGCTCTCCCGCAGGGTTGCGAGCATCCGCCGACCGTCTACGTCCGCGAAGACGCAATCGTCGGGCGGCTGGACAGCTGGCTGGCGTCGTTGGCAACGCCGGAGGCGTTGGCTGACGCTGCTCCCCCGGATTCCGATGTGAGCAACCTGAAACAGAGGCTCTCCGACACCAACAGCAAACTGGCTCGACTCGTCGCCGCGATCGAGGCGGGTGGCGATGTCGAGGTACTCAATCCCCGAATCGCCGCACTATCGACAGAGCGACGCGAAGTAGAGCGTCAGCTCGCCTACCGCCGCAATCTTCGACCAGCCGGCGCCGCGGAGATTCGCGCCATGCTGTCCGAGCTCCGCGGGCTGGTATCTGTGCTCGAGTCGGCGGACCCGGCAGAGCGAGCGACGGTCTACGCCGACCTGGGTGTCAGCCTGAGATACGACCCTCGCGATCAGACTGTCCACGCGACCGCAAATCTCTCGCGTGTCGTAAACGTGCGTGTCGGAGGGGGGACTTGAACCCCCACCCGGTTGCCCGGACTAGGCCCTCAACCTAGCGCGTCTGCCTATTCCGCCACTCCGACGTGGCACTGCTCGACCACCATCAGCGGTGGCCGGAGCCGACTCTAGCGCCACGCGGCGTCGGCTTTCTCGGTGGCAACGCGCAGACCAGCGCCGCAACCCTGCCCCACGATGCTGAGCGGCGGTGGGTTAGGAACGAATACGTTACGAACCCGACGCCGCTCGCTGCCCCACGATGCTGAGCGGCGGTGGGTTAGGAACGAATACGTTACGAACCCGACGCCGCTCGCCGGCCACCCTCGGCCTTCGCACCGGTCCGAAGCCCGACGCCACCGGCCCGCCGGGCACCCCGACGCAAACTACGACCCCATCGTCGCCGGCACCACCGCCGGGTACTGCTGCACCGCCCACCGCTCGGCGTCCCAGAAGATGCCGGCCCAGGTCGGGCTGTCGCTCACCCCCCGCACCTTGGTGTCGAAGACCAGCTCCATCGGTTGCTGGAAGAGCGGGATGCTCGGCAGGTCGAGCCAGAGCCGTGTGTCCGCTGCGATAACGAGGGTCTGGTCGTCGCTCGGGTTGAGGTTGGACATCGCCTGCTCGAGATCGCTCGCCACGGCCGGGTCCTCGAGACCGAAGACGTCGGCGGTGACGACACCTCCCTCGACGGCGCCCTCCTCCCGGCCGTACGGAGCCGGGAGCTGCGCCCGCTCCCGCTCCACCGCCCCCGGCGTGACGTCCGCCCCGGGCGATATCGGCGGGAGCACCGAGCCGGAGTAGACGGAGAGCTGCGTGGCCGGGAACGGCGTGAGGAGAAACGGGGCGATGGCCAGCTGGTAGTCGCCGAGAGGCAGCGCCTGGCCGAGGACTTCGGGGAGCGACTCGGCGCGCACGTGAACGACGAGACCGGCCGCCTCCAGCTCGCTCTCGATGACGACAGCCGCCGACCGCACGACGGAGATGCCGGTCGGGACGAGGAGGGAGACGGTGAGGGGTTCCCCGGACAGCGACGACTCCCAGGTCCCCGACGGCCCGAGAACGTAGCCCGCCTGCTTGAAGGCCGCCGTGGCGGCCGCCGGGTCGTACTGCCCGTTTCCGGCGTTGAGGGTCGTGGAGCCGTTCGACGTCGCGCCGGCGGCGACGCTCGGCACGCTCGGCTCGGCGCCCGTCGGAAGGCCGAGCCCGAGCGCCAGGCGGCTGCCGTAGGGGGCGTAGGCGGGATCGGCCAGCCCGGCCGAGTCGGCCGTGATCTCGTCGAGGTCGAGGGAGTGTTCGATGGCGGTCCGCAGCTCGAGCGAGCCAACGGTGGCGTCGTCCATGTTGAAGCACAACTGCCAGAGCGTGGGCGCCTGCTCGGCCGTCGAGCTGAGGGCGAGGCCCGAGGCGGCGGCGGTGGCGGTCGTCTCGGCCACCTCAGCACTGCTCGGCACCTCGGCAATGTTCACGAGCCCGCGGCGCAGTTCGGCCAGCTCGTCACGCGGGGGCACCATCTTGAGGACGATGTGGGCGAGGCCGGCGGGAACCAACCAATAGCGCGGGTTGCGGGAGAGCACGAGCTCCTTGCCGGGAGTGAACGAGGTGATCTCGAAGGGCCCGCCGGAGACGACGCGTGACGGGTCGAAGCCCTGGAAGGCCGCCGCCCAGCCGTAAGCCTGCCCGATGTGGGCGGGCACGAGGTCAGAGAAGAGCGACTCCCACTCCGTGAAGGGCTGCGAGAAGGTCACGGTGATGACCGATCCCCCGCTGCCGGCGGTGATGCTCGTGATGTCGTCGTAGCCGGCCGCCAGCCCCGAGTCGGGCAGGTGACGCGCCCAGAGCACCTGCTCGTGCCAGTTGTAGACGAAGTCGGCAACACCGATGGGGGTGCCGTCCGACCAGACCGCCTTCGGGTTGAGGGTGTAGACGACGGTGAAGGGCGAGAGCGACTCGACCTCGGCATCCTCCACAAAGCCCGGCTCCGTCGTCGTCCCCAACTGGGGCTCCGTCAGGAACGCCTGCGGCCACACCTGCTCCATCACTTCCGTCGTGATCTCGTTGGCGCCGGCCGGTGAGGAGGGGTTGAAGTTCGTCGGCAGGCTCGGGACGGCGATGACGACGGTGGCGTTCCGTTGGAACTCGGGAGGGTTGAGCGTCGTGGTCGTGTGGCTCGTCAGGGAGGGACTGCTGGTGCACCCCGCCACGCATGACACGGCGCCTAGCGCCGCCACGAGGAGCGGGAGTCGCCTGTGCCTCAACCGCTCCAACGGAGCGACAGGGCGAGGGTGATGAAAGCGAAAAGGAGGACGAAGGCCACCGTGATGCGGTCCAGGTTGCGCTCCGCCACGGTCGACCCGGCGGCCGAGGCGCCGCTCGAGGCGCCGAACATGTCGGAGAGCCCGCCACCGCGCCCGCTGTGCAGGAGGACCAGTACGACGAGGCCGAAGGCGACCATCGTGTCGATCACCACCAGGACGTCGGTCAGCACCGGTACAGCTCTCCTCGATCGATCTCACGGGGCAGTCGGCGGCGCCTGTGCGGCCCAGCCGGACGGTTCGTCAGGCTACCACCGGGGGTGCCCGGGCCGACCTCAGGCGCCGGCGTGGGCGATGGCGGAGTAGCTGATGGGATCGAGGCTGGCCCCCCCGACGAGGAGACCGTCGACGTCGGGGCAGGCGAGGAGGCTCCCGGCGTTGTCGGGGGTCACAGAGCCGCCGTACTGCACCCGTACGGCGGCGGCCGCCTGCTGTCCGCCGAGCCGCTCGACGGCCGCCCGCACACAGGCGGCCATCTCCTGGGCGTCGCCCGGGGTGGCGACCTCACCCGTGCCGATGGCCCAGATGGGCTCGTAGGCGACGACGAGGCCGCCGACGACGTCGGCCGGGCGGCCTTCGAGCGCCCACTCGAGCTGGCCCACGACCTTCCCGACGGCGTCGCCTGCCTGGCGCTCGGCCAGGGTCTCGCCGACGCAGAGGATCGGCGTCATGCCGTGGCGCAAGATGGCGTCGAGCTTTTGGCGGACGATCTCGTCGGTCTCGCCGCTGTGGGCGCGGCGCTCCGAGTGACCCACGAGGACGAAGCGGACTCCGAGCTTGGCGAGCATCTCAGCGCTCACCTCGCCCGTGAATGCCCCCCGGTCCTCCATGTGGCAGGTCTGGGCGCCGAGGGCGACGGGCACGGAGTCCGACTCGACGGCCGTCTGCACGGAGCGCAAGGAGGTGAACGTCGGGTGCAGGGAGGCCACCCGGCCGTCGGGGAGGGGGGAGGCGCGGAGGATGGCGGCCAATTTCTGGACGAATTGGATGGCCTCGTAGTGGTTGTGGTTCATCTTCCAGTTGCCGCTGATGAGCAGCTCCCGTCGCGCCGGCGGGTCAGCCACCGCCACCACCACCGCCGCCACCGCTTGAGGTGCGGGCGAAGGACTCCCGCAGGGCGCGGAGGCCCGGGAGGTCCCCGTACTCGAGGAGCTGGAGGGAGGCACCGCCGCCCGTCGAGATGTGGCCGATGCGGTCGCTGAGCCCGTAGCGGTTGACGGCAGCGACGCTGTCACCACCCCCGATGACGGTGCGCCCGGAGGAGGCGGCCACTGCCGCCGCCACGGCACGGGTGCCGGCGGCGAATCGAGCGTCCTCGAAGACCCCCATCGGGCCGTTCCACAGCACGGTGGCTGCCTCCCTGATGATCCCGCCGAAGAGCTCGGCCGACGCAGGCCCGATGTCGTAGCCCGTCCATCCCGCCGGGATGGAACGCCCGACGATCTGCACGTCGCCGCCGGCCGAGGTGGCGTCCCCGGCCACCAGGGGACCCTCCGTGTGCAGCTCGACCCTGGGGGCAGCCGCCACGAAGTCCACGGGCAACACGATGTTGTCGCGCTCGGCGAGGAGCGCCTTGCACGCCTCCACCCTGGAGGCGTCGACGAGGGAGGCGCCGGTGCCCTCCCCGAGGGCCTGCGTGAAGGTGAAGGCCATGGCGCCGCCGACGAGGAGGCGGTCGGCCACTGTGGAGAGCCTCTCGAGGAGCCCGAGCTTGTCGGCCACCTTGGCGCCCCCGATGACGACGACGAAGGGTCGGGCGGGGTCGTCGAGGAGGCCGCCGAGCTGCTCGACCTCCCGCTGCACGAGGCGGCCGGCGGCGGAGGGCAGCAGCGTCGGCGGCCCGACGACGGAGGCGTCCTCCCGGTGGCAGACACCGAAGGCGTCGTTCACGAAGCAGTCCTGGCCGGCCACGAGCTCGGCCACGAAGGCCGGGTCGTTCGCCTTCTCGCCCGGGGAGAACCGCAGGTTCTCGAGCAGGCGCACCCCGGGGACCATGGCCGAAAGGACCTCCCGCACGGGCTCGACGTCATAACGGGGGTCGGGCGCCCCTGCCGGCCGGCCGAGATGTGTGCACGCCGTCACGACGGCGCCCTTCTCGAGGAGCCACGTCAGCGTGGGGAGGGCGGCGCGGATGCGGAAGTCGTCGGTGACGACGCGGCGCCCTGCAGCGTCGGTGCCGAGGGGGACATTGAGATCGAGGCGGACGAGGACGCGTTTCGATCTCAGCTCCCCGAGATCCTCGAGGAGCGGCAGGCGTCCTGTCACCGGGCGCCTACCAGGCGGCAGAGATCGATGAGCCGGTTCGAGTACCCCCACTCGTTGTCGTACCAGCCGAGCACCTTCACGAGGGCGGAGGAGTCGTCGAGACCGATCGCCATCGTGAGGGTGGAGTCGAAGACGCAGGAGGCGGCGTTGCCCACGATGTCGCTCGAGACGATCTGGTCCTCGTTGTAGACGAGGTATCCCTGCAGCGGCCCGTCGGAGGCGGCGGAGCGGAAGGCATCGTTGACCTCGGCGGCACTCGGGGCGGCGCCGAGCACGGCCGTGAGGTCGGTGATGGAGCCGTCGACGACCGGCACGCGCAGCGAGGCGCCGTCGAGGCGCCCCTTCATGGCCTCGAGCACGAGGCTCGTCGCCCGGGCGGCCCCCGTGCTGGAGGGGACGATGTTCACGGCCGCCGCCCTCGCCCGCCGCAGGTTGTCACGCCCGAGGTCGAGCAGCTCCTGGTCGTTCGTATAGGCGTGCACCGTCGTCATGAGTCCCTGCCGGAGGCCGAAGGCGTCGTCGAGGACCTTCACCATGGGGACGAGGCAGTTCGTCGTGCAGGAGGCGTTGGAGACGACGACGTGACGGGAGGGGTCGAAGTCGCCGTCGTTCACGCCCATGACGAAGGTGGCGTCTGCGTCCTTGGAAGGCGCCGAGATGATGACGCGGGAGGCGCCGGCCTCGACGTGCGCCATGGCGGCGTCCCTGCCGGTGAAGCGCCCCGTCGATTCGATGACGACCTCGACGCCGAGGGCGCCCCAGCCGAGTGCCTTCGGGTCGGGCTCTCGCAGGACGGCCACGTCGCGCCCGCCCACGCGGATGCCGCTCTCGGTCTCCTCGACGTGCTGCGCCAACCGGCCGTGTGTCGAGTCGTACTTGAGAAGGTGGATGGATGTCTCCCGCGACACCATGTCGTTCACGGCGACAAGGTCGACGCCGGGGTCGGCTCCCTCGGCGTCGAGAGCGAGGAGGGCGCGCAGGAAGTTCCTTCCGATGCGGCCGAACCCGTTGATACCGACTCTCACAGTCACCTGGTCATCCCTCCACGCCTTGCCGAGTTGGCTTGCGACCACGGCCCGCGCGCCAGTTGCCCGGGCCGCACGGGGCCCTTCGGCCATGCTCCCAGAGGGCGCACGCTAAGGCAAGGTATCGCCCTGGCCGCCGGAACCGCCGCGCAGGGAGACGCCGCCGTCAAGCCGGGAGGAGCGCCGCCAGTGCCTCGGCCAGCCGCGCCTCGTCGTGGGCGACGAAGCCCTCGGCGGCAAGGGAGGCGAGGACGAGGCGAGGGGCGCCCGCGAGCTCACCGACGGGAAGGGCGGCCGGGTCGGCGAGGACGACGTCGGCGCCGACGCCGTGGCGGGCGAGCGCCGCCACATGGGTGGCGACGTCGTAGCCGGCTGTCTCGGGGGGCTGCTCGCGCAGGTTGGCGACGTAGACGCGCTGGCCCGGGGTGCGGGCGAGCGCCTCCCGCAGATCGGGTACGCAGCAGGCGGCGAGCACGCTCGTGTAGAGCGAACCCGGCCCGATCACGACCTGGTCGGCGGTCTCGAGCGCCCGCACGGCTGCAGCCGGCGGCTCGGGATCGGGCGGGACGAGCGACAGCTGGCGGACTCCCGTGGTGGCCATGATGCGCACCTGCCCGTCGACCTCGCCGAAGTCCCCGCTCGCCTTCAGGTCGACGGGGCCCACCGTCGCCGGCAGGACGAGCCCGAGTGCCCCGAGCAGGCGGCCCGCCTCGGCCACGGCCGCTGCGAAACCATCCGTCGAGACGGCGAGGGCGGCGATGAGGAGGTTGCCGAAGGCGTGTCCGGCGAGGGCTCCCGTCTCGAAACGATGCTCCATGGCCAACCCGAGTGGCGACGCCGGGAACGGGAGGAGGGCGCCGAGGCACTTGCGGAGGTCGCCCGGGGCCGGGATGGCCAGATCGGCGCGCAGGCGGCCGCTCGAGCCACCGTCGTCGGCCACCGAGACGATGGCCGTGATCTGGCCGGCGTAACGGCGAGCAGCCCGCAACGTCTGGGACAGCCCGTGGCCACCTCCGATGGCGACGACGGCGGGTCCTCCGGCCCGCAGGGCGCTCACGCCCTCATCGGCATGCACGACCGCCGCCCCCGAGGACGCCGGCGCCGGTTCCGGCAGATCGACGTGGGCGCCCGTCACCGCCCGAGGTCCCGGTGGTACACCGTCGGGTTGAAGCCGGCCTGGCGGATGACGGCGGCGAGCTCTTCGGCCATGACGACCGAGCGGTGCTGGCCACCCGTGCAGCCGATGGCGATCGAGAGGTAGGACTTCCCCTCCCGGGCGTAGGCGGGGAGGATGAGGTCGAACAGGTCGGTGAGGCGGGCGAGGAGGGCCTTCGAGTCCGGGTTCGAGAGGACGTAGTCGCGCACGGGCTCGTCGAGCCCGGACAGCGCCCGGAGCTCGGGCACCCAGTGCGGGTTCGGGAGGAAGCGGCAGTCGATGACGAGGTCGGCGTCGAGGGGGAGCCCGTGCTTGAAACCGAACGACACGAGGTTCATGTCCATGCCGCCCGCCCCCGACTGGTCGAGGAGGTCGATGAGTCGCTCGCGCAGCTCGTGCACCGTGAGGTCACCGGTGTCGATGACGACGTCGGCCTCCTCCCGCAGCTCCTTCAGGAGCTCCCGCTCCCGCCGGATCGACTCGAGGACGCCGCCGCCCTCGATCTCGATGGGGTGCCGGCGCCGGCTCCCCTCGTAGCGCCGCACGAGGATCTCGTCGGGAGCCTCGAGGAAGAGCACGCGCACGCGGGCGCCGGAGGACTTGAGCGAGTCGATGGCGGGCCGCAGGTCGGCGATGCCCTCGTAGCCGCCTCGCCCGGACACGAGGCAGAGCCGCTCGTACTCGCTGCCCGGCTGGTTGGCGAGCTCGCCCACGCGGCCGAGGAGAGCGGGCGGCAGGTTGTCGATGACGAACCAACCGCGGTCGTCGAAGGTGGCGGCCGCCGTGGAGCGCCCGGCGCCCGACATGCCCACGAGGAAGAGGTACTCCGCCATCTCGGGGCCATTCTGCCATCGCGGCGGCCGTGTCGAGCGGTCCCCCTCCACTGCGCAGCCCGCCGCCGGCTCAGCGGCGCTCGAAGGCCATGAGGCAGAGACGCGGCATGGCCCTCTCCAGCTCGACGTCAACGGAGCCGTCGAGGAACTCGAGCGGGGGCGCCGGTTCCTCCATGCGCACGAGGTAGAGCCCGAGCTCGGCGAGCGGGTTGATGTAGCGCGAGAGGGGGCGGTGGGCGAAGGTGACGCGCACACCGAGATCGACTTGCTCGACGTTCCTCGTTTCAGGCAGGTAGGCGCCGATCCGCCAGTACCGCTCGCCGAGGATGGCGTCGTCGACGAGCCCGCTCGCCGGCCCCTGCACGATGGGATGGTTGATGAGGAGGAGGAAGCGTCCTGCGGGCGACAGCACGCGCGCCACCTCGGCGAGGACACGGTCGGGATCCGTCGTGTGCTCGATCACGAGACAGCACACGACGCCGTCGAAGCTGCCGTCCGGGAAGGGCAGCGCCTCGCCCGCCGCCTGCACGAAGGCGGGACCGCCGCCTTCCGCCCGGGCATTGGCGAGCTGGCCGCTCGAGACGTCGAGACCGACGATGAGGTCCGGGGGCCGTGCCTCGCCGGCGAGGCGCCGCGCCAGCTGCCCCTCCCCCGTGCCGAGGTCGAGCACGTGGCGGGCACCCGCCATGTGCGACACGGCGAGGGGCAGGATCTGGAGTTCGTACTCGGCGTCGGCGCCGTGGGTGAAGGTCTGCCGCCACCACGGCGCCAGCTCGTCCCAGGTGGGCGTGGATGCCACCTCGCCCGCAGCGTCAGTCACGGGCACGCACGAGGCTGCCGCGGCGGGCCGGGTGGGGCGTGCAGGTGGTCGTAGACGGCCTCCGCCACGGAGGTGGGCAGCCAGGAGATCGCCTGCAGGTCGGCGAGCGTGGCCGCCTGCACCGCCCGCACGCCTCCCATCTCGTCGGCGAGGCGCTTGCGCCGTGTCGGCCCGAGCCCGGCGATGCCGTCGAGGGCACCCCGCGTCATGCGTCGCTTGCGCAGCTTGCGGTGGTACGTGATGGCGAAGCGGTGGGCCTCGTCCCGCGCCTGCTGCAGCAGGTAGATCGCCTCGCTGTCGCGGGGGACCACGACCGGGTCTGGCCGGCCGGGCACGAAGACCTCCTCCAGCTGCTTGGCGAGGGAGGCGATGGCGATCTTGTCCGAGAGGCCGAGCTCCTCGAGCACCTTCACGCCGACGCCGAGCTGTCCCTTGCCCCCGTCGAGGAGGAGGAGCTGGGGAGGGTAGGCGAAGCGGGAGGGGCGCCGGCGCCGACCGATGGCCTCGAGGGCGACGCCGGCGTCGCCGTGGCGGAGCTGAGCGGCATCCTCGCTGCCGTCCTCCGGCTCGCCACCGCCTTCGGCCTCCTCGTCATCGCCGCGGCTCCCGTCCCGACCCAGCAGGTGCCGCAGCCGGCGCGTGAGCACCTCGTGCATGGCGCCGTAGTCGTCGTTTCCCTGCACGGCGGACACCTTGAAGTGCCGGTAGTCGCTGCGCTTCGGGAGCCCGTCCTCGAAGACGACCATGGACCCGACGTAGTCGGTGCCCTGCAGGTGGCTCATGTCGTAGCACTCGATGCGGAGAGGCGCCTCCGTCATGCCGAGGGCCGCCTGCAGCTCCTCGAGGGCGACGGCCCGGCTGGTGAGGTCGGAGGAGCGCCGCAGGCGGTGGCGGTTCAGCTGCTCGGAGGCGTTCTGGCGGGCGGTGTCGAGCAGCTCCCGCTTGCGGCCGCGGAGTGGCACGCGCAGGCGCACGGGGCCGCCGCGGAGCTCGGAGAGCCACGCGGCGTAGGTCTCGGCGTCCTCCGGCATCTCCGGGACGAGCAGCTCCTTCGGGACGCCGAGGGGCGTGCCCCCGTAGTGCTGCTCGAGCACACGGGCGAGCAGTTGCGGCGGCGTGAGCGGCTCCACCTTCTCGAGGATGAATCCGTGCCGCCCGACGACGCGGCCGCGGCGCACGTGGAAGACCTGCACGGCGGCTACGAGGTCGTCGTCGACGATGGCGACGGCGTCGAGATCCTCGGGGGTGTCGGTCACCATCTGCTGGCGCTCGACGGCCAGTCGCACGGCGGCGAGGCGGTCGCGCAGCCGCGCAGCCCGTTCGAACTCGAGATCGTCGGCCGCCTGCCGCATCTCGCTCTCGAGGCGCTGCACGATCGGCTTCGTGTCGCCCTCGAGAAACCCCATCAGCTCCCCCACGAGCCTCCCGTACTCCTCCGGTGTCACGGCGCCGACACAAGGCGCCGAGCAGCGCTCGATGTGGTACAGCAGGCACGGGCGCCCGAGGAGCTCGTGGCGGTGCATCTTGGCGTCCGAGCACGTCCGGATGGGGAATGAGCGCAAGAGCAGGTCGAGTGTCTCCCTGATCGCATAGGCGTGGGCGTACGGCCCGAAGTAGCGGGTGTCCTTGCGCCTCGCCCCCCGCATGACGACGGCCTTCGGCCACTCGTCGCCCACCGTGACGGCGAGGTAGGGATAGCTCTTGTCGTCGACGAGGCGCACGTTGAAACGGGGTCGGTGCGTCTTGATGAGGTTGTACTCGAGCATGATCGCCTCGACGTCGCTCGCCACGACGATCCACTCCACGGAGGCCGCCGTGGCCACCAGCTGGGCCGTGCGGGGGTGGAGGTGGCGCGGGTCCTGGAAGTAGTTGGAGAGGCGGCTCCGGAGCGAGCGGGCCTTGCCGACGTAGATGACGCGGCCGTCGGCATCCTTGAACTGGTAGGAGCCGGGGGCGTCGGGGATGGCAGCGGGTCGTTCGAGCACTACCATTGAGGGTACGCCGGCCTGGTACCCCGGCGGACATATCCCGCCTCTTGGCCGACACACCCGCGGATGGGCGACCAGGCTGTCCCCGCCGGCCGTGACGAGGCGCTCTAGAGGGGGTCCCCTTGCTCCGGCTCCAACGACCCATTCCCGACGAGTATGGCCGCGCCTCGCAGGAGGAGCTCGCCGAGCGCGTGGGCGCCGCCAAGGCGACCCTCGGCAGGCGCCTCGTCATCCTCGGGCACCACTACCAGCGCGAGGAGGTCGTGCAGTTCGCCGACGCCATGGGCGACTCGTTCGGGCTCGCACGATTCGCCGCCGAGCAGCGGGAGGCCGAGTACATCGTCTTCTGCGGCGTGCATTTCATGGCCGAGTCGGCCGACGTGCTCACGACGGCCGACCAGAAGGTGCTGCTGCCCGACCTGAACGCCGGCTGCTCTATGGCCGACATGGCGAACCTGGAGGGCGTCGAGCAAATTTGGGACGAGCTGGCGGCCGTCACCGACATCGAGGGCATCGTGCCCGTCACCTACATGAACTCGGCCGCCGCCCTCAAGGCCTTCGTCGGCCGGCAGGGCGGCGCCGTCTGCACCTCGTCGAACGCCCGCTCCGTCGTGAGCTGGGCACTCGGGCTCCCCGGCGCCGCCCCCAGCCGCCTCGGTGGGGGTGGGGGGGACAAGCTGCTCTTCTTCCCGGACCAGCACTTGGGGAGGAACACGGGGTTCCAGTTGGGTTTCGCGGCCGGTGACATGCGGGTCGTCGATCCCCGCCGCTCGCTCGGCGGCCTCGAGGAGCGCGACGTGAAGGAGGCCACGCTGCTGCTGTGGAAGGGCCACTGCTCCGTGCACCAGCGCTTCTCGACCGCCCACGTGGAGGCCTTCCGGGCCGCCCACCCGGGCGGCATCGTCATCGTCCACCCCGAGTGCTCCCACGAGGTCGCCGAGATGGCCGACGACGTCGGCTCCACCGACTACATCATCGGCGCCGTGGCTGCCATGCCGGCCGGCTCGACGATCGCCGTCGGCACGGAGATCCACCTCGTCGACCGGCTCGCCCGCCGCCACGGGGCCGACCGCACGATCGTCTCGCTCGACCCCCTCGTCTGCCCCTGCTCGACGATGTTCCGCATCGACCTGCCGCACCTCGCCTGGGTGCTCGACGGCCTCCTCGAGGGCGAGATCCGCAATCAGATCTCGGTCGACGGCACGACGGCGGCGGACGCCCGCCTGGCGCTGGAACGCATGCTCGCCATCGCCTGAGACGGCGACGCGGCGAGCTGGGGCAGCTGCCAGACCCGGCGGAGGAGCCCCGCTGCGCGCGAGGGGGTCCCGCAGGTGCGATCCTGTAGGCCACCATGTCCGATGAACAGCCCCTCCCCGAGTCGGTCACCGCTGCCATCGCCGGCTGCGCCGCCGCCCACGCCCGCCTCTTCGTCGATCTCGAGAAGGTCGACGACATCGTGCTCGCCCGGCCGAGTCGCCTGCCTTCGTGGACCGTCGGCCACGTCCTCACGCACCTGGCGCGCAATGCCGACTCCTTCGTCCGCATGCTGGGGGCCGCCGAGGTGGGCGAGAGCGTCAGCCAGTACCCGAGCGTCGCCCAGCGCAACACCGACATCGAGGCGGGCGCCCACCGGAGTGCCGCCGCCTGCGTGAACGACGTGCGCCGGTCCGCCGAGCGCCTCGAGCAGGCCTTCGCCGACGCCACACCGACCGCCTGGCGAGGCGCCGGGGTCAGCCTTGACGGGCAGCCCGCCCCGTGCGCCAAGCTGCCGTTGCGGCGCTGGAAGGAGGTCGAGATCCACCACGTCGACCTCGGCAACGGCTACGAGGCGCACGACTGGCCGGAGGATTTCGTGAGCGTGGCACTCGCCGATGCCGTCGAGAATCTGCCGGCGCGCGTGCCGGATCCCTCGCAGCGCGGTGCTGTGCTCTCGTGGCTCATCGGCCGCAGCCCGTCGCCCGGGCAGGTGGACTTCACGCCCTATTGAGGTGCCCGGCGGGCCTTCCGGACCTCAGACGTTGAGCATGCGGGCGAGGAACTGGCCCGTGTAGCTCTCCGGCGTCTTCGCCACCTTCTCCGGCGTCCCCTCGGCGACGACGGTGCCGCCGCCGTCGCCGCCCTCCGGCCCGAGGTCGATGACCCAGTCGGCCGACTTGATGACGTCGAGGTTGTGCTCGATGACGCAGATGGTGTTGCCGGCGTCCACGAGGCGCTGCAGCACGCCGAGGAGCTTGCGGACGTCTTCGAAGTGCAGACCGGTCGTCGGCTCGTCGAGGATGTAGAGCGTCGATCCCGTCGAGCGTTTCGACAGCTCGGAGGCGAGCTTCACGCGCTGGGCCTCCCCGCCCGACAAGGTGGGGGCCGGTTGGCCGAGCCGGACGTACCCGAGCCCGACATCGACGAGCGTTTGCATGTGACGGGAGATGACGGGCTGGGCGGCGAAGACCTCGAGCGCCTCCTCGCAGGAGAGGTCGAGCACCTCGGCGATGTTGCGCCCCTTCCAGGTGACCTCGAGGGTGTCGCGGTTGTAGCGGGCGCCCTTGCAGACCTCGCAGGGCACGTAGACGTCCGGCAGGAAGTGCATCTCGATCTTGATGGTGCCGTCGCCGGCGCAGGCCTCACAGCGGCCGCCGGAGACGTTGAAGGAGAAACGGCCGGGCTGGTAGCCGCGGAGCCGGGCTTCGGCCGTCTGGCTGAAGAGCTTGCGGATGTGGTCGAAGACGCCCGTGTAGGTGGCCGGGTTCGACCGCGGCGTCCGCCCGATAGGCGACTGGTCGATGTCGATCACCTTGTCGAGCGACTCGGCGCCCTCGATCGTGCGATGGCGCCCCGGCACGACGCGAGATCGTGTAGACGCGCTGCATGAGCGCCCGGTAGAAGATGTCGTTCACGAGGGTCGACTTGCCCGAGCCGGAGACGCCCGTGACGGCTACGAAGCAGCCGAGGGGGATCTCGACGTCGATGTTCTTCAGGTTGTGCTCGCGGGCGCCGCGGATGGTGACCCACTCGCCTTTCGGCTCGCGGCGCATGGCGGGAACCTCGATCTTCCGCTTACCGGAGAGGTACTGCCCCGTGATGGAGGCCTTGCATTTGACGAGGTCGGCGACGGTGCCGGCAGCACACGATCTCGCCACCGTGCTCGCCGGCGCCCGGACCGATGTCGACGACGTGGTCGGCGACGCGGATGGTCTCCTCGTCGTGCTCGACGACGAGGACGGTGTTGCCGAGGTCGCGCAGGCGGTTCAGCGTCTCGATGAGGCGCCGGTTGTCGCGCTGGTGGAGCCCGATGGAGGGCTCGTCGAGGACGTAGAGGACGCCGACGAGCCCGCTGCCGATCTGGGAGGCGAGGCGGATGCGCTGTGCCTCCCCGCCGGCGAGGGTGGCGGCCGAGCGGTCCAAGGTGAGGTAGTCGAGTCCGACGTCGACGAGGAACTGCAGGCGGGCCCGGATCTCCTTCATCACGCGGGCGGCGATCATCTCGTCGCGGGAACTCAGCTGGAGGGTGCCGAGCAGGTCGTGGCAGGCCCGGATGGAGAGGGCGGAGAGCTCGGCGATATTGCGCCCGCCCACCGTGACGGCGAGGGAGGCCGGCTTCAGGCGGGCGCCGCCGCACTCGTTGCAGGCGACCTCCCGCATGTAGCCCTCGACCTGCTCGCGCATGTAGTCCGACTCCGCCTCGGAATGCCGGCGCTGCAGCCAGGGCACGACCCCTTCGAAGGTCGTGTCGTAGCTGCGCAGCGTGCCGTAGCGGTTGCGGTACTGCACGTGCACCTTCTTCGGGCCCGCCCCGTACAGCAGCACCTTGCGCTGCGCCTTCGTCAGCTTCGACCAGGGCCGGTCCATGCCGAAGCCGAACGTCTGGGCGACCGCCTGCAGCACGCGGGTGAAGTACTCCGTGCGAGCCCCCGCCCACGGACCGATCGCCCCGGCGGCGAGGGAGAGGTCGGGGTTGGCCACGATGAGGTCGGGGTCGACCTCGTAGCGGGTGCCGAGCCCGTTGCAGACGGGGCAGGCACCGTACGGCGAGTTGAACGAGAAGCTGCGGGGCTCGAGGTCGTCGAGGGAGATGCCGCAGTAGCTGCAGGCGAGGTGCTGGGAGAACGTCATCTGGTCGTCGCCGTCGCCGTTGGTGCCGGACACGACGATCTCGGCCGTCCCCTCGCCGAGTCGGAGAGCCGTCTCGATCGAGTCCGTCAGTCGCCGTTCGATGCCGTCCTTGCGGACGAGCCGGTCGACGATGACCTCGATCGTGTGCTGCTCGTAGCGGGCGAGCTCGAGCGAGGCGCGTTCGGAGAGGTCGATGACGTTGCCGTCGACTCGGGCGCGGGCGTAGCCCTGCTTCGTGAGGTCGTCGAGCAGCGGTCGAGTACTCGCCCTTGCGGCCGCGCACGACGGGCGCCAGCACCTGGAAGCGCGTGCCGACCGGCAGTTGCATGACGCGGTCGACGATCTGCTGGGGGCTCTGGCGCGTGACGGGCCGCCCGCACTTCGGGCAGTGCGGCTGACCGATGCGGGCGAAGAGGAGCCGCAGGTAGTCGTAGATCTCCGTGACGGTGCCGACCGTCGAGCGAGGGTTGCGGGAGGCCGACTTCTGGTCGATGGAGATGGCGGGCGAGAGCCCTTCGATGAAGTCGACGTCGGGCTTGTCCATCTGCCCGAGGAACTGCCGGGCATACGACGAGAGCGACTCCACGTACCGCCGTTGCCCCTCGGCGTAGATCGTGTCGAAGGCGAGCGAGGACTTGCCCGAGCCGGAGAGGCCCGTGAAGACGACGAGCCGGTCTCGTGGGATCTCGAGCGAGACGTTCTTCAGGTTGTGTTCGCGGGCGCCCCGCACGACGAGGAGGTCGTGGGTGGCCATCACCCCACCTCTCGCAGCTCGCGCCGCAACGACCGGATCTCGTCGCGCAGGCGGGCCGCGTACTCGAAGCGGAGGTCCGCCGAGGCGGCGTGCATCTCCGACTCCAAGAGGTCGATCAGGCGCTCGAGCTCCTCGGCGGGCATGAGGTCCGAGTCGGAGCCCCGCGCCGCGCTGCCGCCGTGGCCGCCGCCGACGCCACCGCCCGTGCCCGCCGCCAGAGTGGCGGCGATCCGCTCGCTCGCCCGGCGGCCGGCCCGGCGGGAACGGTCGGCGTTGGCGCGGTGCCCGGCCGGCAGCGGGGCGCCGTCGTCGAGGGTGCCGGCGGCGAGTCGGAACTGGGCCACGAGGTCGGTGACGGCCTTGCGGATCGTCTGCGGGTCGATGCCGTGCTCAGCGTTGTAGGCCTGCTGCAGGAGCCGCCGGCGCTCCGTCTCCCCCATCGCCTGGCGCATCGAGTCGGTGATCACGTCCGCATACAACACCACACGGCCCGAGACGTTCCGGGCGGCCCGACCCATCGTCTGGATGAGGGAGGTGCTCGACCGCAAGAAGCCCTCCTTGTCGGCGTCGAGGATCGCCACCAGGCTCACCTCGGGGAGGTCGAGGCCCTCCCGCAGGAGGTTGATGCCGACGAGCACGTCGAACTCGCCGAGCCGGAGGTCGCGCACGAGCTCGATGCGCTCGATCGTGTCGACGTTCGAGTGCAGGTAGCGCACTCGCAAGCCGATCTCGAGGAGGTAGTCGGCGAGGTCCTCCGCCATCTTCTTCGTGAGCGTCGTGACAAGGACGCGCTCGTTGCGCTCGACGCGGACGTTGATCTCGGCGATGAGGTCGTCGATCTGGTTCTTCGTCGGCTTGACGACGACCTCGGGGTCGATGAGCCCAGTCGGCCGCACGATCTGCTCGACGATCTGGCTCGAGACGCTGAGCTCGTACTGGGAGGGGGTGGCCGAGAGGAAGACGCACTGGTTGATGCGCCGCTCCAGCTCCTCGAAGCGCAAGGGGCGGTTGTCCTTCGCCGAGGGGAGCCGGAAGCCGTGCTCGACGAGCACGTCCTTGCGGGACCGGTCGCCGGCGAATTGGCCGTGCAGCTGAGGCACGCTCACGTGGCTCTCGTCGAGCACGAGCAGCCAGTCGTCCGGGAAGTAGTCGAGGAGCGTGTAGGGCGGCTCGCCGGCGCTGCGTCCGTCGAGATGCCGGCTGTAGTTCTCGATGCCGTTGCAGCTGCCCACTTCGGCGAGCATCTCGAGGTCGTGCTCGGTGCGCATGCGAAGCCGCTGGGCCTCGAGGAGCTTGCCGGCGCCTTCGAGCTCCCGCAGGCGCTCCCCCAGCTCCACCTCGATGCCCGCGATGGCCCGCCGCATGCGCTCGTCGCCGGCCACGTAGTGCGTCGCCGGGAAGATGGCGATCTCGTCCAGCTCGCCGAGGATCTCGCCCGTGAGCACGTCGAAGCGGGTGATGCGCTCGACCTCGTCGCCGAACAGCTCCACGCGGACGGCGTACTCCTCGTAGGCGGGGTGCACCTCGATCGTGTCGCCCCGCACGCGAAAGCGCCCCCGCACCAGATTGGCGTCGTTGCGTTCGTAGTGCATCTCGACGAGGCGCGTGAGGACGCTGCGCTGGTCGTGCAGCTCGCCCGGGTGCATGACGAGGATGCGATCGCGGTACTCCTCCGGCGACCCGAGCCCGTAGATGCACGACACGGAGGCCACGACGATGACGTCCCGCCTCGTGAGGAGGCTGGCCGTCGTCGAGTGGCGCAGGCGGTCGATCTCGTCGTTGATGGACGAGTCCTTCTCGATGTAGGTGTCGGAGGCCGGTAGGTAGGCCTCCGGCTGGTAGTAGTCGTAGTAGGAAACGAAGTACTCGACCCGGTTCTCCGGGAAGAAGCTGCGCAGCTCGCCGGCCAGCTGCGCCGCCAGGCTCTTGTTCGGCTCGAGGATGAGGGTCGGCCGCTGCACGTTCTCGATCGTCCAGGCGATCGTGGCGCTCTTGCCGCTCCCGGTGATGCCGAGCAGCGTCTGGAAACGGTCGCCCCGCTCGATGCCCGCCGTGAGGGCGGCGATGGCCGCCGGCTGGTCGCCGGCCGGCTGGAACTCGCTCTCGACGTGAAATTTGGGCATCCTGCGCATGGTACAGACGGGGTGCGCGTTGCCCTCCGTCCCAGCTCAGAGCATGTCGAGGAGGCGCCTGTGAGGCCTCCTCAGCCGGCGGCCCCCCGCAACGAGCACATCCAGGCCCAGGCCCGGTCCACCATGATCGCCAGCTCGGCCAACGTCCCCATGTTGACGATGACGAAGTCGGCGACGGCGAGGCGCTGCTCTCGAGTCGCCTGGGCGGCGACGCGGAGCTCGGCGTCGTCGCGGTCCATCCCCCGGCTCGTCACGAGGCGCTCGACGGCGAGGTCGACGGGAGCGTCGACGACGAGCACGCCCGCCATATCGTGGCGGTCGCGCCCGTGGCCCTCGGCGAGGAGCGGGATGTCGAGCACGACGATCTCGTCGGTCCCCGCCAGCGACGCCAGGCGTTCGGCCATGAGAGTGGCGACGGCCGGGTGGACGATGGCGTTCAGGTCGGCGAGGGCGCTGCCGTCCGTGAAGACGACGGCGGCGAGGCCGGTACGGTCGAGGGCGCCGTCAGCCAGCAGGACGCCCGGGCCGAAGCGCTCCACGACGCGGGCCAGTCCCTCCGTCCCGCGCTCCAGCACCTGACGGGCCAGCTGGTCGGCGTCGACGAGAACGGCTCCCCGCTCGACGAGCAGGCGGGCAACGGTGGACTTGCCGGAATCCGATGCCGCCGGTCAGCCCGACGACGATCATCCCCAGGTCACCGTGCGTACACTATCTGCGCCGTGCGCCGAGACGACAGGGACCACGCCCGCTGGCGCGCCGGTCTCGAGCTCCTCGTGCTGGCGGCGCTCGCCTTCGTCCCCCTCCTGCTGACGAAGCCCGGCATGGTGTCGGCCGACACCAAGCTGTACCTCTACCTCGACCCGGGCTCGCTGCTCGACCAGGCGCTCTCCATGTGGGACCCCTCCACGGCGGCGGGCACCGTCACCCACCAGCAGATCGGCTACCTCCTGCCGCAGGGCCCCTTCTACTGGTCCCTCGCCCACCTCGGGGTCGCCCCCTGGGTGGCGCAGCGGCTCTGGTTCGGGAGCCTCCTCTTCCTCGCCGGCGCCGGCATCCGCTACGCCGTGCGGGCGCTCGGGCTGAGCGGCGCCGGGCCGCTCGTGGGCGGCGTCGTCTACGCCCTCAGCCCGTACGCCATGCAGTACATCGAGCGCATCTCGGCCATCCTCATGCCCTGGGCGGCCCTCGGCTGGCTGCTCGGGTTCACGGTCCTCGCCCTCCGCCGGGGCGGACTCAAGTACCCGGCGCTCTTCGCCCTCACGGTCGCCCTCGCCGGCGGGACGAACGCCACATCGCTCATCTACGTCGGCATCGCCCCCGTCGCCTGGGTGCTCTACGCCCTCCTCGTCACGAGGGAGGCAACGCTCCGGCGCGTCCTGTGCTCGAGCGTGCAGATCGCCGTCGCCTCCGTCCTCGTCTCGCTCTGGTGGATCGCAGGCCTGCGCGTCGAGAGCGCCTACGGGCTCGACGTCCTCAAGTACACCGAGACGGTGCCGGCCATCGCCGGCCCCTCGACGGCCTCCGAGGTCATGAGGGGACTCGGCTACTGGTACTTCTACGGCAGCGACCGCCTCGGGCCCTGGCTCTCCTCCGCCGTCGAGTACACGCAGCGGGTCGGGCTCATCGTCGTGAGCTTCGTGCTGCCCGCCCTCGGTGTGCTCGCCGGAGCCGTCACCCGCTGGAAGGCACGCGCCTATTTCGCCTTCGTCGGCCTCGTCGGGCTCGTGCTCTCGGTCGGCACGCACCCCTACACCGGCCCCTCCTTCCTCGGGGGCGCCTTGAAGGAGTTCATGACGAGAACGACGGCCGGCTTCGCGCTGCGCTCGACGGACCGTGCGACCCCGCTCGTCGTCATGTCGCTCGCCGTCCTCCTCGGCGCCGGCCTCGCCGCCTTCGGGAGCTCCCTCGCCTCGTTCCGCTCGCCGCTTCGCTACGGGGCCCTCGTGCCGGCCGGGCTCTGCGTCGCCCTCGCCGTCGTGAATGCCGGGCCGCTCATGACGGGGCTGGCCGTCGACCCGCACTTCGACCGGCCGTCCCGCCTGCCCTCCTACCTCGTGTCGGCTGCCAAGTACCTCGACAGCCAGGGCGACTCGACGCGGGTGCTCATCGAGCCGGGCAACGACTTCGCCGACTACACGTGGGGCAACACCATCGACCCGGTGTGGCCCGGCATCCTCACGCGGCCGTCCATCCAACGACAACAGCTCCCCGACGGGGGGCCCGCCACCGTCGACCTCCTCTCCGCCTTCGACCTCACGCTCCAACAGGGCACCTACGAGCCGAGCACCCTCGCCCCCATCGCCCGCCTCTTCAGCGCCGGCGACGTCGTCCTCGAGTCCGACGACACGTTCTGGCACTACAACACGCCGGCGCCCCGACCCACCTGGGAGCTCTTCGACCCTCCGCCGGCCGGCATCGGACAGCCCGTCGCCTTCGGCCCCGCCGCGCCGAACGAGGCACCCGCCGCCGACTCACTCCTCGACGAGCAGGCGCTCGCCACGCCGGCGGACGCCCCGTGGCCGCCCCCCGTCGCCGTCTTCCCCGTGAGCGACGCCCGGCCCATCTACCGGGCCGAACCGGCCACGGCCCCCCTCGTGCTCGACGGGAGCGGAGCGGGCCTCGTGGCAGCCGCCGCCGCCGGCCTGCTGGCGGACAACGCGACGGTCTTCTATGCCGGCTCCCTCGACGGCCACCCGGCCCTCGAGCGAGAGGCCGTCCCGGCCGGCGCCGCCCTCGTGCTCACCGACTCCAACGCCAAGGTGCTGCGCCACTGGTCCACCGTGAACGACAACGTCGGCGAGGTCCTCCCCGCCACCCCCGGACCGACGGTGGCCGACCCCACGGCGCAGCCCCTTCAGATCTTCGACACCTCGGCGAGCTCGACCGAGACCGTCGCCACCTACGCCGGGGCCCACTACGTCTCGGCGTCCTCCTACGGCAACCCCGTCGCCTTCACGCCGGAGGACCGGCCCTACATGGCCTTCGACGGCAACCTCGAGACCGCCTGGACGACGTCGGCCTTCTCGGACGCCGACGGCCAGTGGCTCCAGGTCGGCCTCCAACAGCCCGTCACGACGGGCGAGATCGACCTCGTGCAGCCCTACCTCGAGCAGCCGAACCGCTGGATCACGAAGGTGACCCTCACCTTCGACGGCGACCACAGCCTCACGACGACCCTCGGCGCCGCCTCCCGCCAAGGCAACGGCCAGGTCGTCTCCTTTCCGACGAGGACCTTCGCCACCCTTCGTGTCACCATCGATGACACGACGTGGGGGAAAAGGAACGCGGGAGGGGCGTCCGGGGTGGGCTTCGCCGAAGTCGGCATCCCGGGTGTCAACATCACCGAGTCCCTGCAGCTCCCCTCCGACCTCCTCTCTGCCCTCGGGCCGTCGTCGCTCTCCCACCGCCTCACCGTCATCCTCACCCGCGACCGCGTCTCGCCCTTCCCGCCCCGTACCGACCCGGAGCCGTCGATGCGCCGCAGCTTCGTGCTCCCGACGGCGCGCACGTTCTCCCTCGGGGGCACCGCCCGTATCTCCGCCCTCATCCCCGACAACGAGATCGACGACATCCTCGGCGGCTCCCACGTCTTCGGTGGTGCCGTCCTCGGCTCGAACCGCCGCCTCAACGGCGACCTGAACGCCCGCGCCGTCTTCGCCTTCGACGACAACCCGTCGACGTCGTGGGGGCCCGGCTTCGACGCCGCCGCCCAGGTGGGCGCCTGGATGCAGGCGAACCTCACGCGCCCGGTCAGCTTCGACCACCTCGACCTGCAGGTCCTCGCCGACAAGGAGCACTCCGTGCCGACGGAGCTGCGCATCACGACGAACGACGGAGGCGACGTCCTCGTCCACCTGCCGGCCGTGCGGGACCTCGACCGCCCGGGGGCCGTTGCGGACGTGCCCATCTCCTTTCCCCGCCTCACGGGCAGCATCATCCGCTTCACCGTCGAGGCCGTCCGCCCGGTGACGACGATCAACTGGTACTCCGAGAAAGCCATCGTCCTCCCCTTCGCCATCGCCTCCATCGGGTTGCCCGGGGTGCAGTTCACGCCGGAGAACCCGAAGGCACAGATCCCCCGCGTCTGCCGTGGGAACCTCATGGCGATCGACGGCAAGCCCGTCTGGGTGGCCATCACGGGGACGGTCGGCGCCGGCGAGGACGGCAGCGGACTGCAAATCTCCGGTTGCGGCCCCGATGCCCACGGCATCCACCTCGGTCCCGGCACCCACACCGTCACGACCGTCTTCGGACAGCTCACCGGCATCGACCTCGACCGCCTCGTGCTCGACTCCGCCCCGGGCGGCGGCGGCGAGCCGTTGCTGCCCGACCGGGACCTTCGTCCCGTGCCCGGCACCCTCGCCGGCGGGGGCTCCCCCGCCCTGGCGGCCCCCAACGTCCGGCTCGTCTCCTCGACGGCGACAGGCGGGCGCCTCGCCGTGACGGGAGCCTCCGGCCCGTTCTGGCTCGTGCTCGGGGAGAGCCAGAACGCCGGTTGGACGGCGAGCATCGCCGGGGGCAGCGCCCTCGGCAGCTCCACCCTCATCGACGGGTACGCCAACGGCTGGTACGTCGACCCGCCCGCCGGCTCCTTCACGGTCGATCTGTCCTGGACGCCGCAGCGCGAGGTGAACGTCGCCCTCGTCGTGTCGGCGGTCGCCATCGTGGGCTGCCTCGTGCTCGCCGTCGTGCCCTGGTGGCGGGTTCAACGCCGGTGGCGCCGGCGGGCGGAAAGACGATCGGGGGCGGCGTCCGAAGGCGAGGAGGACGGCGAGGAGGGCGCCAGCACCGAGGGCCACGGAGCGCCGCCCGACCGGGCCTTCGAGGGTGGCTGGCGGGCGACGCTCGGCGCCCCCTGGGTCGCCGGGCGACCTGCCCGTCTCCCCAGCGCCCTGGCGGCGGGCGTCGTGGCCGGCGCCGTGTCCGCCGTCGTCGTCCCGCCGGGATGGCCGCTCCTGGTGGGTCTCGGCATCGGTGTCGTCGCCTTCGGGGCCGCCCGCTTCGCCGGCCTGCGCGTCGTCCTGCTCGTGACGGCCGTGACCATGGCCGTCCTGGCCGGCGCCATCACCGTGGCGGGCCAGATGGCCCACCACTACACCACGGGGGACAACTGGCCCGAGAACTTCTCCGGCACGGACATCGCGGCCTTCACCGCCTTCCTGGCGCTGGCGGCCGACGCCCTCGTGGAGGTCGTACGGGAACGTGCTCCCGGCCGCCCGGAGCGGGAGCGGCCGGCTCACCGGCGGGAGCGCCCGCGGCGTTCCGACTCAGGACCGTCGCTGCAGACGGGCCTCGGCGGCGAGGAGCTCGAAGGTGCCGAGGGCGGTGGCCTCCCATGAGCGGGTGCCGGCCCGCTCCCTCGCCGCCCGCGAGAGGCGGCCCCTCAGGACGGTGTCGGACAAGACGCGGTCGACCTCTTTCACGAACTGGTCGTCGTTGTCGAAGAGGAGTCCCGTGACGCCGTCCTCCACGGCGTCGAGGTGGCCGGCGATGCGGGAGACGACAGCCGGGGTGCCACAAGCCCCCGCCTCCGTCACGCTCATGCCCCACCCCTCGCGGGCGGAAGCCGACACGAGCACCCAGGCGCGGCGGTAGAGCTCCACGAGCTCGTCGTCCTTCACGTGGCCGGCGAGGCGCACGATGCCGCCGGCGCCGGCCTCGGCGATAGCCGCCTCTAGGCGGGCTCGCTCGTAGCCCTCGCCGGCGATGACGATCTCGAGCCCTGGGTGGAGGGCGGCGAGCGGCCCGGCGAGCGCCACGACGCGTTCGAACTGCTTGACGGGGACGAGGCGGCCGACGGCCAGCACGAGGGGGTGATCGGTCCTGCCGGCGCGGCCGGGAAGCGTGCTGAAGCGCTGGTCGACCCCCGGCGGCACGACGCTCACGCGCCCGGGCCGGAGGCCGAGGGACTCGACGATCTCCTCCCGGGAGGACCGTGAGAGGGTCGCCACCCTGCTGCGGCGGTAGAGAGGTGGTGCGAGACGGGACTCGACGAGGTTGCCCAGCCTGGCGAGGCGGGGTGGCAGCACCATGTTCCACATCTCGGCGTGAACGTGGTGGAGGAACACGAGGCGAGGCCCTCGCCACCAGAGCGGGCTCATGAAGGGCATGCCGTTCCAGATCTCGACGAGCCCGTCGAGGTGCCCGATGGGACCGAGGCGGCCGGCGGCGAGCTCGATGGGAGCTTCGGCGAAGACGCGGTAGCGGCCGGCGTGCCGCCTCGAGCGGTAGCCGTCGCGTTCCGCCGTCACCGGCGCCCCGGCGACGCCGCTCGTCCGCACGACCACGTCGACGCCGGCTTCCGCCCAGCGGCGGGCAATCTCGTGGGCGTGCAGCTCCGAGCCGCCGGCCTCGGGGTCGTCGAGATCACGCCAGGCGACCATGCCGACACGCCGGAGCCCGGTCTCGGCCGCCAGAACCGCGAGCCGCCGGCGCCAGTCGTCGACGAGGTCCGGCCGCTCCTCCGGCGGCCGTGCCCTCCCGGCGTCGGTCACGGTCGGACCAGGCGGGCAGGAGCGCCGCGGCCGGAGCCGGCATCGCCTGCAGCCGTGCCGGCCGAGGTGCCGGCGGGAGCCGGAGCCTTGCCGAGCTGCTCCTCGTGGTATTCGGCTTCGACGTTCACGTTCCAGGTGTCGTACGCCTCGCCGAAGAGGTTCTCGACGGTGAGGAGGGCAGTGAGCATGGAGTGGTCCTGGTTGTTGTAGCGGTGCATCCCGTTGCGTCCGACGGCGTGCACGTTCGGCACCTCGCTCGAGAGCCACCGGCGGATGACCTCCACCCGCTCGAGGTAGCCCGGGTCGTAGACGGGGTACGCCTTGGGCATGCGGACGACATAGCCCCGCTCGACGTCCCCGGGCTGCACGAGCCCGATGGCGGCGAGCTCACGCATCCCGAGCTCCACGAGCTCGTCGTCATCGAGGCTCCACAGCTCGTCGCCCTCGAACACGAAGTACTCGAGACCGAGGCAGGTGCGGCCGTCCTGCACCATGTCGGGCGACCAGGACCCGAAGTTCTGGATGCGCCCGAGGCGCACCTTCTCGTCGTGCACGTAGATCCAGTTGTCCGGGAACCCCCGTTCGGCGGGAACGACGAGGGCGACCGTGAGGAAGTCGCGGTAGTGGAGCCCCTTTGCCGCCATCTGCACGTCCTCCGGCGCCGGCGGGTCGAGGGACAGGAGGAGCTCGCTGAGCGGCATCGACGAGATGACGTGGTCGACGGGGACCATCTCGTGCACGGGGCGCCCGTCGGGACCGAGAGAGACCAGCTCGACGGCGACGGCGGCGCTCCCGGACCGCTCGATGCGCTCGACGGAATGGCCGAAGGAGATGGTCGACCCGTGCGCCTCCACGGCCTCGGCCGTCCGTTCCCACATCATCCCGGGACCGAGGCGGGGGTACTGGAACTCCTCGATGAGCGAGGTGATGACGCCGCGGCGGCGCTTCGGGAGGAGGGCGTTCGTGACGGCCTTCCACAGTGAGAGGTTCTTGATGCGCTGGGCCGCCCAGTCGGCCTGGATCTCGGAGGCAGGCATCCCCCACACCTTCTCGGTGTAGGTCTTGAAGAACATGCGGTAGAGGCGCCAGCCGAAACGGCTGGCCACCCAGCCCTCGAAGCTGCTCGGGTCGCGGGGCGGGCGGAGACGGACCCAGAGATAGGAGGCGCCGCAGCGGAGGGAGCCGATGAGACCGAGCCCCCGCAAGGCGTTGCCGAGCTGGATGGGGTAGTCGAAGAACTTGCCCCCGTAATAGATGCGGCTCAGGCGGGGGCGCACGAGGAAGTCCTCCGGGCCGAGGATCTCGTGCCAGAGCGCCTCCACCTCGGGCACCTTCGTGAAGAAACGGTGCCCCCCGATGTCGAACCTCCAGCCATCGCGCTCGACGGTGCGGGCGATGCCACCGACAACGGTGTCGGCCTCGACGACACGGCAGCTCGTGCCCCGCCGGCAGAGGGCGTAGGCCGCCGTCAGCCCTGCCGGGCCGGCACCGACGACGAGGACGCGACCCGGTCCGTCGTCGCCGGGAGCCTCCATGCCCTCATTCTCGCGCGTCACGGAGTCCGTGAGCCCGGTCGGTTCGGGCCCGCCCGTCACCGCGGGCTGAACCGGTCGAGCGTCGACCCCTCGTAGATCTCGAAGGGCGTGTCGCTCTTCAACGTCTGAAGGACCACCTTGTACGAGTGCCCCTGCCACTGCGTGAGATCGCGCAAGATGGCCTGACACTTGAACCCGAAGCCGTTGTAGCCGGGCGCCCAGACGTAGAAGACGCTGCCCGACGAGCCGGCGAGCGCCTCCACCTTGCGGGCGAAGGCGGTCGTGGAGGCGGCGTTCACCACCTGGAGGTAGTTGACCCAGTCGACGATTTCCGGGGTGTCGCCGCGGGGGAAGGTGATCTCCTGGTAGCGCCCGGCCAGCACGCGACTCACGGCCGGCCCCAGCTGGTCCGGGCAGTAGGCGACGACGTCGCCCGCCCGCGCTTGGGCCGCGATGGCGGCGCCGACCTTGCCGGCGCCCGTACGGGCGATGTAGGCGTTCGGGACAGCGGCAAGGAACCCGAACACGACGGCGAGGGCGAGGAAGCCGTGGCGGGTCCTCCGGTCGGGGATGGCGGTGAGCCCGTAGGCCATGATGACGAGGGCGGGAAAGAGCACGAAGGCGGTGTAGCGGTCGGCGAAGGTGGAGCCGTCGATGCGGCCGGCCAGGATCCCGACGACGAGGGTGGCGAGGACGCCGACGGCGAGCGCCCGCACGCCGGGTCGCGTGCGGATGTCCAGCACGACGAGCCAGCGCCCCATGGGCGTGCCGAAGACGGCGAGAACGGCAAAGAAAAAGAAGAGGATGGCGAGCCCCCGCCCGAAGTCCGAGTTGCCGCCGGCGAACTGTGTCACGGTGAAGACGACGGCCGTGAGCTGAGCCGGCGCCGCCCACGGCGTGCCCGTGTGGTGCGTCTGGAACCAGAGCGTCGGCAGCCACGGGAGGAATGTGGCCGTCCCGACGACGAGGGCCCCGAGCAGGTAGCGCGCCTCGTGCCGATAGGGCCCCTTCCACAGGCACCAGAGGGAGGTGACACCGAGCACCGCCGTCGAGTAGAGCGCCCAGTAGTGCGTGTAGAGCGACGCCGAGGTCAGCACGGCGAGGCCGGCGGCGTTCCAGATCGTCGGGCGGCGAAGCAACGACATGACCGAGAGCGCCGTCAACGTACCGAGGAGAATGAGGAGCCCGTACATGCGGGCCTCCGTGTCGTAGTAGACGACGAAGGGTGACATCGCCATGAGGAGGGTCACCGCCCAGGCGGTCGTCCGGCCGCGGTCGAGGCGGACCGCCTGCTCCGACGGCGAGGCGGCGTCGAGGCTCCACCAGTGGGAGCCCAAGCGGTAGCCCGTCAGCCAGGCGACGGGCAGGTTGACGATGCCGAGGATGCCGGAGAGGGAGCGCACGGCAAGGTTCCCCTGGCCGAACACGAGCATCCAGAAGTGGAGGACGTAGTAGTAGAGCGGTGGCGCCCCGTCGTCGCGCAGCAGCCCGGGTATCTGGTGGAGCGGCGCCCTCGCGATGTCGACGGTGAGGGCCTCGTCCAGCCAGAGGGCGGAGGTCGTCCGGAAACGGAGGAAGATCGCCACCCCGAGCGTGATGACGACGCCGATCTTCATGACGAGGTCCCAACGCGAACTCGCGGGGGCGGGAGGGCCGGCAACGAGGTGGGAGTCGGCGAGCGCAGCCTCCGGTGCGTCCCGCTCGGCGGTCACCCCGGAGGTCCGCACCGGCGGGTCTTCGAGGTGCATCGGAGGCCATGATAACCCCGGGATCCCTGCAACCGAGGGCGGTTGCGACACCCGAGGTGCCCCCGGGGCCGAGGTGGGCGTGCGTATGATGACCGGCACCAGGTACCAGGGGGAGGCGACGTGCCGAGCAACTACGACCGACGGGAGTTCCTCGCCAAAGCCGCCAAGGGTGGTGCGGCCTTCACCTTGCTCGGAGCCGGCGGCACCCTCCTCGAGGCATGCGGCGGCAACGGCAACAACACCACGAAGCAGACCTCGACGACCGTCTCGACGGCCAAGGCGAAGCAGATCGGGGTGAATCCGCCACCCGCCTCGGCGAAGCTCGGGGGCAGCCTCACGATGGGCACCGAGGCGGAGGAGTCGAGCATGGACCCGACGGAGGCCCACTTCGACTCGACGGGCGTCTGCTACGCCCGCGCCGTCTACGACCCGCTCGCCATGGTCACCTTCTCGGGCGACGTCGTGCCCTACCTCGCGGAGTCGATCGTGCCCAACAACACCTTCACACAGTGGACGATCACGCTGCGCCCCGGTCTCACGTTCCACGACGGCACCCCGTGTGACGGCGCCGCCCTCCTGTTCAACATGAAGGAGTACTACGCCTCCTCGCTCGTCAACTTCGCCCTGACGTACTTCAAGAAGGGCGGCCTCAAGCAGACCGGCCCCCTCTCGGTGACGCTGACGATGACCGACCCCTGGGTGGCCTTCCCGGCCTGGCTCGCCGGTTACATCGGCGGCCAGATCGCCTACGTGTTCTCGCCAACGCAGTTCCGCAAGGGCGAGTCCGTGCTCGCCACCCACCCTGTCGGGACGGGGCCGTTCACCTTCGTGAAATGGGAGGTGAACAACTTCATCACCTTCAACCGCAATCCCCACTATTGGCGCAAGGACGCCATGGGTCGCCGGCTCCCCTACCTCGAGTCGCTCACCTACAAGCCGCTGCCGGCTGTGACGACGCGCTACGACGCCCTCGACGGCGGGTCACTGCAGATCATGCACACCGACGACGACCCGACCATCCTCCTCATGGAGGCCAACAAGAAGATCGACGTGCTCCTCGACGACGAGGTCCACATCGGGGAGCCCGACTGCAACTTCGGCATGGTGAACACCTCCAACAGCGTCCTGAAGGACATCCGTCTGCGCCAGGCCCTCGCCTATTGCTTCAGCCAAGAGGATTACTGCTCCGACATCGGCAAGGGCCTCCTCAAGCCCATCACCGGCCCCTTCCCGTCGCCGAGCCCGTACTACGCCCCCACGAACTACCCGGGCTACGACCCGCAGAAGGCGAAGTCGCTCGTCGCCGCCTGGTCGGCCGACCACGGGGGCGCCAAACCGACCATCAAGTACACGACGACGGCGACGCCCGAGTCGGCGACGTCCGCCGCTTTCGTGCAGCAGTTCTACGAGCAGGCGGGCTTCGACGTCACCGTCGGCACCGTGCAACAGTCGGCCCTCATCGACGATGCCGTCTTCGGCGACTACGAGGTGTTCGCCTGGCGCCAGTTCGCCAGCATCGACCCTGACCTCAACTACGTCTTCTGGTCGTCCACGGGCGGTGCCATCGACTTCTCACGCAACCACGACCCGGTCATCGACAACGCCCTCAACGTGGCGCGCCAGACGACGGATTCGGCCACGCGCATCGGCGCCTACCAGACGGTTGCGGAGCGATTCGCCGTCGACCTCCCCTACATCTGGGCGTCCCGCGACGTCTGGAGCATCGGTGCCCTCAAGACCGTACAGAACTGGAACAACCCCACGACCGTGACGGGCGACCAGCGGGGCTGCCCCATGCTGTCGGGCATCATCTGGCCGACAGAGATCTGGACCGAGGACACCTAAGGCCTCAAGGCGCCGGGGCATCGGGCCGAATGGGATTGAACCCCGTCGTGGATGGGGTCGGGCGGTACCATCCGTGACAGGTCGAAAGGGGATCAATTGGCTCAGCTGGTGAGGCTGCGGCGACTGCTGGAGGTGATCGTGACGCTGTTCCTCGTCACGCTCGTCACCTACTTCCTCACCTCCAAACTGCCGGGCAACGAGGGATCGGTCATCTGCGGGTCGGCGCCGCCGTCCTGCGTGCGACACGAGGACGCCATCCTCTACCTCAACCACCCCTTCTTCGCCCGCTTCTTCCACTGGCTCGGGAACCTCGTGTCGGGCAACCTCGGCAATACCCTGACTCCCCCCGTTCCCATCACGACGCTGCTCAAGCAGGACTACGCCGTCACGCTCGAGCTCATCATCTTCAGCCAGGTCATGGCTGTCATCGTGGCCATCCCGCTCGCCATGTGGGGGGCCCTGCGAGCCAACGGCCTCTTCGACAAGGTGACGACGACGGTCACCTTCGGGACCCTCTCGCTCCCGACCTTCGTCGTCGGCCCCCTCCTCGTCCTCCTCTTCACCGTCGGCAAGCCCCTCAACTGGTTCCCGGCCGTCTCCTCGAGCCTCCCCTCCATCGGCAGCAATCCGGCCCGCAACCTCGACGTCATGTTCCTGCCCTCGCTCGTGCTCGCCATCGGATCGCTCGCCGTCTACCAGCGCCTCCTGCGGGCCGATATGATCGCCACGCTCGAGGAGGACTTCATCGTCATGGCACGGGCGAAGGGGCTCTCGACCTGGCGCATCCTTTTCCGCCACGCCTTCCGGCCCTCCACCTTCACCCTCGTCACGGTCGGGGGGGTGCAGGTCGCCACCCTCATCACGGGGGCCGTCATCGTGGAGAACGTCTTCGGCCTGCACGGCCTCGGCGCCGCCCTCGTCTATGCCGTGAGCAACAAGGATCTCCCGACGGTTCAGGTCATCACGATCATCGTGGCGGTCGCCTTCATCGTCATCAACTTCGCCATCGACCAGCTGTACGCCGTCATCGACCCGAGGGTTCGTCGTGCCCGAACCGCTTGAGCCGACCGGCGCTGTCCGCCTCGGTGGCGGGCTGGGCGGCCCCCACCCGGACTTGGAGGACCCCATCGTGCGGGCCGAGGAGGCGATTGCCACGGCCGCCGAGGTGGAAGGCCTGGCGGGGCGACCGCGTCGGCCCGTCTGGCGCCAGCTCGGGTGGGGCTTCTGGGTGGCCGTCTCGCTCTGCGGCATCTGGATCATCCTCGCCGTCTTCGCCAACGTCCTGCCCCTCGACAACCCCAACTACGCCCAGCTCAATCCCGGGGCGTCCTCCGACTGCTTCCAGAGCCTCGGGCACATGTACTCGGCCCACTGGCTCGGCTGCGACAACAACGGGCGGGACATCCTCTCCCGCATCATCTACGGGTCGAGGGTGTCGCTCGAGGTGGGTTTCGGCTCGATCGCCATCGGCCTCCTCGTCGGCGGCGTCCTCGGCATCGTGGCCGGCTACTTCCGGGGCTGGATCGACGAGGTGCTGAGCGTCGTGTCGAACGTCTTCTTGTCCTTCCCCTACCTCGTGCTCGCCCTCGTCATCGTCGCCTACCTCGGGGGCAGCCCGAACGTGTTCGACATCATCGCCATCATCGCCATCCTGGCCTGGCCGCTCCTCTTCCGGGTCGTGCGGGCCGCCACGATCGAGTACTCGCAACGCGAGTACGTGCTGGCCGCCCAGGCCCTCGGCTCCAAGCCGAGCCGCATCCTGCGCACACTCCTACTGCCCGACGTCGTGCCCTCCGCCATCACCTATGCGCTGCTGGGCGTCCCGCTCGCCATCGTGGCCGAAGGCGCCCTCTCCTACCTCGGCCAGTCCGTGCCGCCCCCCACGGCAACGTGGGGCAACATGATCCAACAGGGGGCCACCTACGTCTCGCAGGACCCCATCCTCCTCATCGCCCCGGCCATCGCCCTCTTCTCGTTCATCCTGCCCGTCAACTTCATCGGCGACCGCCTCCGCTCCGTGCTCGACAGCCGGCAGGGCGTCATATGAGCCCTCGCCGCCACGTCCGTGAGATGGACGACCTGGAGGACCGCGCCCTCTTGCAGGTGCAGGGCGTGAAGACGTATTTCCAGACGCCTCACGGACTCGTGAAGTCCGTCGACGGCGTCAGCTTCGACCTGGAGCGGGGCCGCACGCTGGCAATCGTGGGCGAGTCGGGCTCCGGCAAGAGCGTGCTCGCCCGCTCCATCATGGGTCTGCTGCCGCCGCGGGGCGTCGTGCGGGAGGGCCGCGTCCGCTTCGGGGACGTCGAGCTCTCGAACGCCTCGGTGAACGAGCTCAGGGAGCTGTGGGGCGCCCAGATCGCCATCGTCTTCCAGGACCCCGCCACGGCGCTGAACCCGGTCGTGCGCGTCGGGCGCCAGATCACCGAGTCGCTCCGCTACCACCTCGCCATGTCCCGGGCGGACGCTCGCGAGACGGCCATCGCCCTCTTGCGCTCCGTCGGCCTGCCGGAGCCGGAGGAGCGCCTCGGCTGGTACCCCCACCAGTTCTCCGGTGGCATGCAGCAGCGCATCGTCATCGCCGTCGCTATCTGCTGCGGACCGAAGCTCCTCCTCGCAGACGAGCCCACGACAGGGCTCGACGTCACCGTCTCGGCGCAGATCCTCGACCTCATCGGCCGCCTGCAGCAGGAGCGGTACATGTCGGTCATCCTCGTCACCCACGACCTCGGCGTCGTCACCGGCCGAGCCGACGACGTCATCGTCATGTACGCCGGCCAGATCGTCGAGAAAGCGCCCACGGCGGTCCTCTTCCGCGACATGAAGATGCCCTACACCGAGGCGCTGCTGCGCTCCGCACCGCGGCTCGCCAACCCCAGCCACACGCGGCTGCACGCCATCCCGGGCAACCCGCCCAATCCGGCCGCTTTGCCGCCCGGCTGCCGTTTCGCCGCCCGCTGCCCCTACGTGCAACCCCGCTGCATCGAGGAGGAACCGCCACTGCGTGACGCCGACACCCCGAACCACGAGTTCCGGTGCTGGTTCCCGGTGGGGTCGCCGGAGGGCATCAGCGCCTTCGAGGAGAACCAGCGCGGTCGCCACGCCAAGAAGGCGTACAGCTGATGGCGGGGAGCGGCACGGCCCAGCTGCGGGACGCCCAGGAGGCGATGATCCGCGTCGAGAACCTCGTCGTCGAGTTCGCGGCCCCCGGCGGCAAGAAGGTGCACGCCGTCTCCGACGTCAGCTTCGACGTCCTCCCGGGCGAGACGCTCGGCATCGTGGGCGAGTCGGGCTGCGGGAAGTCGACGACGGGACGGGCCATCCTCTCCCTCCCGAAGCCCACGAGCGGCAAGGTCTTCTTCGAAGGCACCGACATCACGACGATCAGCGGCGAGGAGCTCCGCTCCGTCCGCACGAAGCTGCAGGTGATCTTCCAGGATCCCATCTCGTCCCTCTACCCCCGCCGTACCGTCTCCGACCTCGTGACGGAGCCGCTCGCCATCTGGAACGTCGGCAGCGAACCGGACCGTGTCGCCCGCGCCCGCCTCATGCTGGGCGAGGTCAACATGGACTACGACACGGTGAGCTGGCGCCGGCCCTACGAGTTCTCCATCGGGCAGTGCCAGCGCATCTCGATCGCCCGTGCCCTCATGCTGAACCCGAAGGTCATCGTCTGCGACGAGCCCGTCTCAGCCCTCGACGTCTCCGTGCAGGCCCAGATCCTCAACCTCCTCGAGGACATGAAGCGCCGCTACGGCCTCACGCTGCTCTTCATCTCACACGACCTCGCCGTCGTGAAGAACGTGAGCGACCGCGTCGTCGTCATGTTCCTCGGCAAGCTGTGCGAGGTCGCCGACTCCGAGACGCTGTACTCGCAGCCGGCGCATCCCTACACGAGGGCGCTCCTCATGGCGAGCGTCATCTCGTCGCGGGCGATGTCACGAGCCGCCCACGCCCACCACGTCCGTCAGGAGGACGAGCCGAGCACGGAGATGCCCTCGTCCATCGACCCGCCGACGGGCTGCCGCTATCGCACGCGCTGCCCGCGGGCGCAGGCCATCTGCGCCGTGCAGGAGCCCATGATGCGCCAGATCGGGGACGATCACTTCGTAGCCTGCCACTTCCCGCTCGGCGCCGAGTCGAGTGTCGCATCCTTCGACGACGACGAGGAGGAGGCGGCCGTCGTCGGCTGACGACGTGATGAGTGCCGCCCGGCGGCTACTGAGTTGCGTGGGCGACCGAAACCCCCAGGCGTTGCTCGCTCTCGCAACTCAGTAGCGCTCGTCGGCCCCGCCGACAGGGCGTGACCTACTCGGCGGCGGCTTCGCCTTCGACGGCTGCGACCGGCTCCTCGCCGGCGGCTTCCTCCAGGGGGGCGGCTGCGACCGGCCCGTCGGCTGCGACCGGCTTGTCGGCGACGGCCTCCTCCAGGGGGGCGGCTGCGACCGGCCCGTCGGCCTCGGCGCCCTCGGCGCCCTCGCCGCCTTCGCCCGCCTCCGCGCTCTGCCCGGCGGTGAACTCGGCCCAGGCGGCCTGGCCCTCGCTCTCCGGCGTGAAGTCCGCCGTGTAGTCGTAGGTGCCGATGTAGTTGCCCTGCTCGTCGTAAGCGTGCTCGCCGAAGGCCTCCTGGTACTCCTCGGCGACGATGCCGCCCTCGGCCGCCTGCTTGATCGAGAGGCTGATACGCCGGCGCTGCAGGTCGATGTCGATGATCTTGACCCAGAGCTCCTCGCCCGGGGTCACGACCTGCTCCGGGAGGTCGACATGGTGGGCGGCCATCTCCGAGATGTGCACGAGACCCTCGATGCCGTCGCCCACCTGCACGAAGGCGCCGAAGGGCACGAGCTTCGTGATGCGGCCGTAGACGAGCTCGCCGACGTGGTGGTTGGTGGCGAATTCTTGCCACGGGTCCACCTGCGTCGCCTTGAGGGAGAGGCTGATGCGCTCCTTGTCGAGGTCGACGTCGAGCACCTGCACCGTGACCTCGTCGCCCACCTGCACGACTGAGGAGGGGTGGTCGACGTGCTTCCAGGACAGCTCGGAGACGTGGACGAGACCGTCCATGCCGCCGAGGTCGACGAAGGCGCCGAAGTTGACGACCGAGGAAACCGTTCCCTTGCGAACCTCGCCCGGCTTCAGGTTGACGAGGAACTCGCCGCGCTGCTCGCGCTGCGTCTCCTCCAGCCAGGCACGGCGGGAGAGGACGACGTTGTTGCGGTTCTTGTCGAGCTCGATGATCTTGGCCTCGAGGGCGCGGCCGATGTAGGGCTGAAGGTCGCGCACTCGCCGCAGTTCCACGAGGGAGGCGGGCAGGAAGCCACGCAGCCCGATGTCGAGGATGAGACCGCCCTTCACGACCTCGATGACCGGCCCCTTCACGACGCCGTTGGACTCCTTGATGCGCTCGATGTCGCCCCAGGCGCGCTCGTACTGCGCACGCTTCTTCGAGAGGATGAGACGCCCTTCCTTGTCCTCTTTCTGGAGGACGAGCGCCTCGATCTCGTCGCCCACCGAGACGATCTCGTGCGGGTCGAGGTCGTGGCGGATGGAGAGCTCACGGGCCGGGATGACGCCCTCGGACTTGAAACCGATGTCGAGCAACACCTCGTCACGGTCCACCTTCACGACGGTGCCCTTCACGATGTCGCCGTCGTCGAACTCGACGATGGTGCCGTCGATCGCTTCCTCGAAGGACATGCCCCCGAGGTCGTCCTCGGTGATCTGGGCGGGGATGTAGGTCCCCATGGCGTCGAACGTCCCGAGGTGCGGCGACTGGTCGGGCTTCTCGATCTGGGCTGGAGTGGTGAGGGACATCAGGGGTGATCGCTCTTTTCGGACTTGGTCTCAGGGTTGGGCGGCGTGGCGACGCGCCTCCAACCAACGGGTGAGTATGGACGGTGGGTCCTCGGGGCATGCCCGACTGGCTGGTTCGCCGCTGACCCGGCAACCCAAAATGCTATCAGCCCAGGTCCGCCATCCTCACGGCGAGACCTCAGGAGTCGAGCGCCAGCTCGTAGGCGAGCTCGTCCGCCTCCTCGTCGGGTCCCTCACGCCCGGCGCCGCCGACCTCCTTCGCCTCCGCCCAGCTGGCGCCGCGTGCGACGTGCACGGCGAGCGGGACGGCGAGGTCGCAGGCCGAGCGCATGACCGAGACGGTGAGGTCGCTCACCTCGTCGGCCTCCGGCAGGGCGGCCTCCACGAGGATCTCGTCGTGCACCTGGAGCACGACCCGGCTCTGCAGGCGGCGCGCCGTCAACTCGGCATCGAGGCGCACGAGGGCGACCTTGAAGATGTCGGCGGCAAGGCCCTGGATGCCGGCGTTCATGGCCTGCCGCTCGGCCGCCTGCCGCATGCGGTAGTTGGGCGAGTCGAGCTCGGGCAGATAGCGACGGCGGCCGAAGAGCGTCTCGGTGTAGCCGCGCAGCCGCGCCTCGCCGACCGTGCGGGACATGTACTCCTTCACGTTCGGGAAGGCGATGAAGTACTGGGAGAGGATCTCGGCCGCCTCCTCCACCGGGACGGAGAGGCGCTGCGAGAGGCCGTAGGCCTCCATGCCATAGGCGAGGCCGTAGGAGATCATCTTCGCCTTCGACCGCTGCGCCGTCGTCACCTCGGACGGATCGACGCCGAAGACGCGCGAGGCCGTGGCATTGTGAATGTCAAGACCCGTCCGGAACGCCTCGATGAGCCCTGGATCCTGGGCGAGGTGGGCGATGACGCGCAGCTCGATCTGGTCGTAGTCCGCCACGAGGAGCTCCGAGCCCGCCGCCGGGATGAAGGCCTCCCGGAAGCGCCGGCCGAGCGTGCTGCGCACCGGGATGTTGTGCAGGTTCGGCTGATCGGAGGAGAGCCGCCCCGTGCGGGCGACGGTCTGGTTGAAGCTGGCGTGGATGCGGCCGTCCGGGGCGACCTCGGCGAGGAGGCCGGTGCCGTAGGTGGAGCGGAGCTTCTCGACCTCCCGGTAGGCGAGCAGCGTGTCGACGATCTCGTGGCTGCCGCGCAGGCGCTCGAGGCTCTGGGCGTCGGTCGAGTAGCCCGTCTTCGTGCGCTTCTGGGTGCTGAGGCCGAGCTTTTCGAAGAGGATGTGGCGGAGCTGGGGGGTCGAGTTGACGTTGAACTCCTCTCCCGCCAGCCGCCAGACCTCCTGCTCGAGCGTCGCCACCTGCTCGTTCATCTCCCGGCTGATGGCCTCGAGCGCCTCTACATCGACGGCGATGCCCGCCACCTCCATCTTGGCGAGCACGCGCACGAGCGGCTCCTCCACTTCCCGGTAGAGGCGCTCGGCCCCCACCTCGGCGAGCGCGGCGCGGAGCGACGGCTCGAGGCCGGCGATGAGCACGGCGCGGCGGGCGGCCAGCTCCGCCTGAGGGCTGGCGTCGCCGCCGTCACCGGACAGGTCGAAGCCCAGCTGTTCCGCCCTCCCCTTCCCCCCCACCGCCCCACCGACGGGCGAGAAACGGTCCGCCTCGCCCCGCCCCAGCCCCGAGGCGGCCTCCGCCAGCCGTTCGATCGTCGCCTGGCCCACGCGGGGGTCGGCCAGGTAGCCGGCGACGGCCGTGTCGAGGGAGAGACCGGTGAGCTCGATGCCCATGGGCTCGAGGGCGCGCATGAGCTCCTTGGCGCGGTGGGCGACGACGCGGCCACCGCGTTCGCCGGTGGCGAAGAGGGACTCGAGCACCCGGGCGAGGTCCGGCTCGGCGAGGAGCTCGCCGGGGAGCCAGCCGACCTCCACGATGGGGACGTCGGGGGCGTCGGCAGTCGAGGGCTCGACGGCCGGCTCCTCCACGGGTGGCACGGGTGGCACGGGGGAGAAAGCCAGCCCGACGATGGCCGAGCGGCCGGGCAGGCCGGCCCACTCGGGCTCGACGGCCACGAGCGGCGAGCGGAAGGAGAGATCCTCCAGCCAGCCCACGGCGGCCGGCACCTCGTCGAGCTCCGTCACCTCGATGGAGGCGGCCGGAGCGCCCCCCTCCTCCTCGTCGGGACCCCCGAGGCCGACTCCCCCGCCTTCGAGGCGGTCGAGAGCCTGCAGGATGCGGTCCCGCGGGCCCTTGATCTCGAGGAGTGTGAACAGGCTCTCCAGCTCCTTGCGGTCCGACCCGCCGAAGGCCAGTCGCGCGAGCGGCAAATCGAGAGGGACGTCGCGCACGAGCGGCGTGAGCTCGAAGTTCTTGCGCACGCGGGCCTCGCAGGACTCGAGGGAGGCGCGCAGCTTCGGCGTCAGCTCGCCGAGGTGCTCGAAGAGGTTGTCGAGGTTCCCGTAGGTGTTCACGAGCTTCCCCGCCGTCTTCTCTCCCACCCCGGGCACGCCCGGCAGGTTGTCGGACGGGTCGCCCCGCAGGGAAGCGAGCACGGGGTAGAGCCGCGGCGGAACTCCCGTGCGCTCCTCGATGCCCGCCTCGTCATAGAGCACGTAGTCGGTGACGCCTCGGCGGTTGTAGAGGACCTTCACGTGTGGGTCGTGCACAAGCTGGTAGGTGTCGCGGTCGCCCGTCACGATGATGACGTCCTCGCCGGCGGACTCGAGCGTCGTGGCGAGGGTGGCGATGACGTCGTCCGCCTCGTAGCCGACGACGTCGACGACGGGCACACCCATCATGTCGACGAGGCGGCGGATAAGGTCGAGCTGCTCCCGCAGCGGTTCGGGCGTCGTCGGCCGGCCCGCCTTGTAGTCGTCGGCGATGCCGTCCCGGAAGGTCGGCTCGGGTCGGTCGAAGGCGACCGCCATGCCGGCGGGCGAATGGTCCTCCAGGAGGCGGCCGAGCATGCCGGCGAAGCCGTAGACGGCCGCCGTCTTCTGACCCGAGGCCGTCGTGAGATCCGCCTCCTGCAGGGCGAACCAGGCCCTGTACGCCAGCGAATGCCCGTCGAGCAGGAGGTAGGTGGCCATCGACCGCCATGCTACGGGCACGGCGTCCCGGCCGGTTTGGGGCGGCGGCCCGGCCGGGCGGGCCGTCCCGCCCAGGGCCGGGCCGGGCCGGTCCCGCTGCTCAGGTGCCGGGTACGCTCGGCCCAGTGCCCGACGGCTTCCACCCGCCGCTCGAGGAGTACCTCGAGACGATCCACGCCCTGGAGGAGGAGGGCGTGGTCGTGATCCAGGCGCGCCTTGTCGAGCGCCTCGGCCACAGCGCCCAATCGGTCTCCGAGACCGTCCACCGCCTGCAGTCGGAGGGCTACTTGGAGCCGCGCGGCAAGGGCGTCGTGCTCACGGAGGCGGGCCGGGCGAGGGCGGAGAGCGTCGTGCGCAAGCACCGGCTCGCCGAGCGCTTCCTCGTGGAGGTCGTCGGTCTCCCCTGGCACCGGGCCCACGTCGAGGCCGGCCGCTGGGAGCACGTCATCTCGGAGGAGGTGGAGTCGCGTTTCGTCGAGATACTCGGCAACCCCTCCACCTGCCCGCACGGCAACCCCATCCCGGGCGCACCGCAGGCGGCGGGCGACCAGCACCCCCTCGCCGAGTCGGAGCCGGGCGAGCACGTCCGCCTCGCCCGTATCACCGAGCAGGTGGAGGTCGACCTGACGGCGCTCGAGTTCTTGAGCGAGCACGGTTTCGTGCCGGGGGTCGGGGCCGAGGTGCGGGCGAAGGCTCCCGACGGCACCGTCACCCTGGATCTCGACGGGCACTCCGTCTCGCTCGGGGCCGCCATGTGCCGCCAGCTCTACGTCGTGCCCGCCTGAGGAGTCTTCAGGGGAGGAACTCCTCCACCGTCTCGGCGATGGCGCCGGCGATGACGTGCTGGCCGAGGCTGCTCACGGCGATGGTCGCCTCGAAGGGATCCGTGACGAAGAGCGGCTCGATGAGGGCACCGGGCATCTCGCTCGGCGTCGAGAAGAATCCCGCCTTCGCCGGCCCCAGCAACAACAAATGGTCGTAGCTGGCGGCGGCGGGCGTGAGGGCGGGGCCGCCTTCGTACACGTCGGAGTTCACGCCGCCGTTCGGGATCTGCCAGCCGTGGGCGTTCATGGCGCCGAGCACGTTGTGCTGCAAGCGGTCGGCGAGCCGGCGGTTGGCCGCCGAGAAAGGCCGCACGGTGTCGTAGGAGGTGACGCTGCCGGCGTCGAGGGGGGAGGCGCCGGCGTCGAAGTAGATGCCGATGAGGACCTTGGCTCCGGCGAGGTTGGCGCAGATGTCGCGAGCGGCCTCCTCATCGTGGGTGCCCGTCGTCGTGTAGATGCCACCGACAAGGGCGCCCGGGCGGGGGCGGGCGACGGGGCCGCCGTTCGTGCGCGAGACGACGACCCGGTAGCCGTCGGCCCGCAGCAGAGCGGCCGTGTCCAGCTCGACCGGCAGGGTGAGGTCCTTCTCGTAGACCGTGGCTCCCGACTTCGTCCGCCCGACGGCGCCCGGGTCGACGCCGCCGTGGCCGGCGTCGAGGAACACCGTCTCGTGACGATTGCCGTGAGTGGGCGGGAAGGCGATGCACGACCCGGGCGAGAAGAAGGAGGGATCGAGCGGCGTGGCGGCCGCCCCCGTGCTGGAGTCGATGTCGGGGTGGGCCGGCACGCTCGTGTGCGTGGCAGCGGCCGGCGGGTGCGAGGTGGCGACCGTGATGGCGGCGACGAGGCCGGCGAGGAGGATGATGCAGGCAGCCATGAGGGGGAGGCGGGGCCGTAGGCGCTCGAGGACGTCGGCCGCGCTCTCGGCCGGCGATTCCTCCCCGCTGTCGTCGGTTGCTGCCACCGTGGGCAAGCCTAGAAGCCCGGTCGTCGCCGGCGGTGTCTCCCCACGGCGATGGCGAGCCGTGCACCGGGCCCCGTCCGGGCCCGGTCCCGTGGCGATCAGGGCGCGAGGTTGCCCTCCACGACCTGCTTGGCGATGTCGCGCATAGTCGTGCGCTGGTTCATCGCCGTCTGCTGGATGAAGGAAAAGGCCTGGGACTCCGTCATCGAGAGGTCGTCCATGAGCTTGCCCTTCGCCCGGTCGACCCAACGCCGGGTCTCGAGCTGCTCCTCGAGGCTCCGCTTGTCGTCGGCGAGGGCGGCGTTCTCGGCTTCGAGCGCCTGCATCTCCGCGAAGCGTCCGAGGGCGACCTCGATCGCCGGCAATAGCTCCTCCTGCTGGAACGGCTTCACGAGGTAGGCGAGGGCGCCGGCGTCGCGAGCCTCCTCGATGAGGTTGCGCTGCGAGAACGCCGTGAGGATGAGCACGGCCGACTTCCGGTCGGTGTTGATGTCGCGGGCGGCGGAGAGCCCGTCCAGCCCGGGCATCTTGATGTCGAGGATGACGAGATCCGGGTGATGCTGCTTGGCGAGGGCGACGGCCTCGTCACCGCGCCCGGTCTCCCCCACCACCTCGAAACCCTGCTCCTCCAAAATCTCCCGCAAGTCGAGGCGCACGATCGCTTCATCTTCAGCGATGACGACGGTCCTGGCCAAGGTACTGCTCCTCCTGTTTCGGCGAGGGCGCGACGGACTCGCCCCTCGGTCGGTGTTGCACCGGCGGGTTGCCGGCGGCGATCAGACTACGAGCTTCGCGAGCAACTCGTCCTGTGCGCGCTCCAGCTCGGCCACGCGGGCACGAGCGAGGTCGGTGCCGCGCCGGTAGGCGTCGGCATGGCGGCGCGCCTCGTTCCAGTCGTGGTTGGCGAGCGGCGTCTCCGAGACGAGGGAACGGATGCGAGCGTCGTCGGCCGTGTCGTCGAAGACGGCGAGCTGCTCCTCGGCGATGGCGAGCTCCTGGCGCGCCTTCACGAGGCGCTCGTGCACCTCCGTGAGGCGACGCCGGACGTCCTGCTGCTCCACGCCCGCAGTGTAGGCCGGGCTGGGCGGCCCGCAGCGGCCCCGACCGGCATCAGGCGCGTAACAGGGCCATGGCCGTCAGGCCGGCCACCGTGAGGGCGACGAGAGCGAGGTCTCGGCCCTGGAAGCGGTGCCGCTCGGGGGCGATGGTCGGAACGCCGCCGCGGGCCTCGATCGCCTCGGCGACCTCCCGGGCGCGCCGAATGGCGTTGGAGAGGGCGGCCCAGATGAGGTCCTCCAAGCCCTGACCGAGCTCCCGGGCCGTCGGCCGCGCGGAGGACCGCCTCGCCCTGCGGGCTGCCGCCAACACCCGTCCCTCCTCGAGGAGGAGGGGCAGGCACCGGATGGAGAGGGCGATGGCCCCCACGACCTCGTCGACGGGCAGCCGGAGCTTGCGGAGCGGCCAGGAGAGGCGGCCGAGGGCGGGCGCCAGGTCGGCGAGGGGCGTCGTCCAGCTGACGAGGAGCGCCATCGCCAGCACCTCGAGCGTGATGCACCAGAAGAGGGCGAATTGGTAGAGCCCCCCGAACCCGAGGCGGAGGCTGCCGAGGTGCACGTACGGCTTCCCACTGGCGCCGACGGCGACGGCGAGGCCGATGAGGAGGAGCAGCCGAGATCCAACGGGGCAGCCGCGGGGCGACCCCCCGAGGCAAGCGGGCGACGAGGAAGCTGCCGAGCAGCATGGCGGCGCCCACGCCGACCGCCCTCCATGTCGGCCAGAGCAGGAGGCCGATGGACACGAGGCCGAACCAGACGAGTTTCGTGCCGGCCCACATGCGGTGGATCGGGCTCCGGCCGGGCACGTACCGGAGGACGTGGAAGTCGCTCATGGACTGCATGGCGCGCCGGCGGCGGCCCCGGCCGGCCTCCTCGGGACCGTCGGCGACGGGACGGATGGGGCTCACCAGCGCTCCGGCAGCAACTCTTGGGCGCCGATGCGACCGTCCTCCAGCTGGATGAGGCGCCCACCGAGTGCCTCGGCGTTGTCGAGGTCGTGCGTCACGACGACGACCGTCACGCCCGAGAGGCGCCGCAGGTTCTCGAGCGTGCGGGCGAGGGAGACACGCGCGTCGTCGTCGAGGCCGGCGTAGGGCTCGTCCAGCACAATGAGGTCGGGCTCCTTCACGAGCATGCCGGCGAGGGCGACGCGGCGCTGCTCGCCGCCGGAGAGGTCGTCGACGCGGCGAGGTCCCATGCTGTCAGGGTCGAGCCCGACCGAGCGCAATGCCCGGCGGGCCCGCTCGTCGTCGGCGCCGAGGCGCACGTCGGCGAGCACCGTCGGGCGCAGCAGCTGCAGGCGGGCGTGCTGGAAGGAGATGCCGACACGGCCCGGCTGATCGGCGATGGGCTCGCCGTCGAGGAGGGCCGAGCCTTCCGTCGGCTCCGTGAGCCCGGCCAGCAGCCAGGCGAGCGTCGACTTGCCCGAGCCGTTCGGACCGGTCAGCACGACGCCTTCACCCCGTCGCAGGTGCAGGTCGATGCCCTCGAGGGCCCGGTGCGCCCAGGGCGAGCCCTCGGCATAGACGTAGCCGACGCCTTCGAGGGCCACGAGGGGCTCGCCTCCCGGGACGGGAGGCGGCAGCGCCGGAGCCGGCACCACCGGCTCGGGCGCCGGCGGCACCGACCGGATGAGGCGGGGGGAGATGGGGCGGTAGCGACGGATGGGTTTCGGGGAGAGCCCGGAGAGGCCCCCGCTTTCGGCGGCGGCGGGATCCGGCGACCGCTCCGCCACGATCTGGTGGACCTCCACCGGTGTCATGTCGAGCACTTCGTCGGCGACGGCCGCTTCCTCCAGGCGGTGGGTGACGTGCACGACGGCGATGCCGCTCGATGCCAGCTCGCGTAGCAGCGCCACCACCTCCTGGCGTCCCGGCCGGTCGATCATGGCCGTGGCCTCGTCGGAGACGAGCAGCCGTGGTGAACGGGCGAGGGCGGCGGCGATGGCGAGGCGCTGCAGCTCGCCGCCCGACATGGTCGAGGTCTCCCGTTCCTCGAAACCCCCCAAACCCACTCGCCGCAACAACCCCCCGACGTCGACGGGTGTGGAGGGCGGCAGCCCCCAGACGACGTCGTCGCGCACACGAACGCCGAGGACTTGGCTCTCCGGGCGCTGGAAGACGATGGCCGTCCCGCCCGGCCGCCCGAGGCCGGCCGGGCCGGGGCGCTCCACCCTGCCCGAGGTGGGCTCGAGCCGGCCGGCGAGGATCCGCACGAGAGTGGACTTCCCGCACCCGTTGGGGCCGACGACGGCGAGGAAGTTACCCGGTTGCAGCTGCAGGCTGACGTTCGTGATGGCGTCGGACCCGGCGGTGGGATAGCGGTAGGTGACGTCCTCCAGCCGGACGGGCACCGGTTGGGGGGCGGCCTCGGCAAGAGGCAGACGGGCCGACCTGCCGGTGGGCGCCCGGTGGCGGCGGCGCTCGACGGCCTCGTCCAGGACGGGCGTGGGCACGTGCCGGTGTACTTCGGCGAGCAGGACGCGGAGGCGGACGCAGCCGACGGCGATGAGGGCGATGACGAGGATCTCGGCGATGGGGAGCGAGACCCACCAGTGGGCGATGGCCCAGTCGAGCAACGTGTTGCCGCCTCGCTGCACGGAGGCGAGCCCGATGGCGTGGAGCAGGTCGGCGATGATCTTCCAAACGATCCTCACCTGGGCGAAGGACAGCTTGCGGTAGCCGGCGGAGGCTGCGTCGAGGGCGTCGGTGAGCGCAGCCAGGGGGACGCCCACGATGAGGATCGTGAAGCCGATGCCGGCAAGGGCGGACCACCGCCGGCGGTAGACGATGCCGACCGAGATGCCGAGGCCGCTGGCGATGGCGACGGGCACCATGATGCCGATGCCGCCGACGAGAGCGGCCACCGTGGAGGCGGACACGGCCGAGACGAGGGCCGCCCGCAGCCGGTGGCGACCGGCGAGCACGGCAAAGGGCACGACGGCGAGCGCCTGGAAGATGCCGGCGATGCCGACGGGGGCGAACCAGCCGATCACCTCCATGACGAGGGCGAGGTCGCCCAGAACCGCAGCCTCGGCAAGCTCGCTCGGACGCAGCGGCCCGTGCCGGACCGGCGGCCGCTCGGCAGCTGCGGGAGCCGTGGCGGCGTCGGTGTCCATGCCATCAGGCTTGCAGATCGGCCGGGTGAACCGTGACCAGGGGCCCGGCGGCGGGCCTGGCGGCGTCCCGCCGGCGTCCCGGCGTGGGTGGGTGCCGGCCGCTACGCTCGGGGCGGGCCTGGATGGCGGAATGGTAGACGCGGCGGCCTCAAAAGCCGCTGTCCGAGAGGGCGTGCGGGTTCGAGTCCCGCTCCGGGCACGGCGTTGTCGCAGGTCACAGCGCCGTGAGGGTGCTGAACGCGGGCCTTCGGTGACATCGCGGTGACAACGATGTCGGCAGCAGCCTGGGTTGTCGTCTGTCCTCGCGGGGCGTCGTCGCAGCGATGGCGTTCTACGGAAAGCTGGTGACTCCGCAGATCGGGGCGTGCAGATGCAGCTTGCCGACGCTGCCCAACGGAGGCGCCGACCCGAAGTTGTAGACGTGCCCGTCCGTCGTCGCCAGCCAGTATCCGCCGCCCCTGGGGTTGACGGCGATGCCGACGACGCTCACGCCGCGCCTCGGCCTTGCGCTCCCGTAGACCTTGGCGTCGCCGAACCCGAGTACCCTCCCGGCGCTGTTGACGAGGTAGTAGCCCTTTCCGTCGATCGTGGCGGCGATGCCGGTCACTTTCCCGCTCACCTTGGCCTGCCGCCCCGCCGACTTGAAGATCCTGGCGTCGCCGAAGGCCTGGACGTCGCCTTTCGAGTTGACGAGCCAGTAGCCCCCTGCGCCCGGGGTCTCCGCTGCCCCAACGATCGGGGCGTCCGAGCGCTTTGCCTCGCCCAGACGGGCGGCGTCACCGTAGCGCCAGACTTGGCCGGACGAGCCGATCAGCCAGTAGCCGCGGCCATCTCGACTGGAGAGGATCGCCACGACTGATGAGGGCGAGCCGGCCCGGTCGGCCTTGAAGAGTCGTGCCCCGCCGAAGGCGTACACGCTCCCGTTCGAGGCGACGAGCCAGTAGCCCAAGCCGTTTGGCAGCGAGGCCATCCCTTCGATCGGCGACGGGATGATGGTGTCCCCGAGGGAGCCGTAGAACCTCGCTCCCCCCAAGTCGAAGACGCCACCGTCGTGGGCCACCAACCTGAACCCCGGCGCCTGAACGAGCAGCGTCACGGAGCGGGAGATGGAGCCGCCGAAGTAACGGCTTCCGTTGTAGTGGGCTGTCACCGTCTCGAGCCCGCCCCTCGAGAAGGAGTACTCCGCCACGGCTACACCGCGGATGAGCCTGACCGGCTTCCCGAGCGGCTGCTCGCCTCGGAAGAACGTGACCGTGCCCGAGAGGGCAGTCGGCCGTGAGGGCTTTACCACGGCACGGAAGGTCACCAGTACGCGGGTCAATACCCTTCCGACCGACTCCCTCACCGTTGTCCTCGTCGTGCCTGTGATGGGCACCGAGTCGTCGAAGGTGGAGCTCGCCGATGCCGGCGTGTGGGAGGCGTTGCCCGCGTATCTGGCACTCACCGTCCAGGTTCCTGCGGCGCCCTTCGGCACGATGGAACAGAAGGCCTTTCCCCCTGAGCTCGTCTTGGCAGCGCAGTGACCTTTCCCGAGGGTGATCGTCACGACCGCTTTACTGATCGGCTTCATGGTGGTGAGGTCCCAGAGGGCAGCCTTGAAGCGCGCAGGTTTGCCCACCCTGCCATCTTGGGGGGAGCCCTCGAGAGAGAGCGACGTCGTCTGCTTCCCTGCCAGCCAACGAAACGTGATCGGCTGGGAGGAGTACAGGGAACCGTGCTCCACCACGAAGGCCGTCACGACGTCGTCACCCGGCCTGTAACCGGCGTAGTGGAACGAGGCCGTCCCCTTCGAGGTGGCGTCGACGAGTTGCTCCTGCGAGTTCGCACCCTCCACCGTGAAGTAGATCGGGGTGCCGTTGTCTCGGGCGAGGCCCGTCACCGTCGCGTCGAAGCTCACGGAGCCGCCCGTGCGAGGCGAGAAGGAACCGAGGCGCTTCAACGTCACCTCTGGCCCGGTCGTGGCGGGCTTCGAACAGGCTCCTCGGGGACCGAACGCCTCGATCGCATCGGTTGCCGCTACGAGGAGGCATCCTCTTCTGAGCTCGACGCCGTCCAGTACGGAGCCCCCCGATGCCAACTTCGTCACGATCGCAGGGCTCTTCGTCAGGTCGACCGAGAGGATCTCTCCGTTCGTCCCCGTCACGTAGAGCGACTGCGCCTCGCCGGCCGAGCTCACGGAACGGATGGCGATGCCGTCCGCCCCGAACGGAAGGGAGACGAGCTGGGTGACCTTGCCCGGGGAGGCAGAGTGGGTGCCACCGATCTCGTCGATCGTCGCCGACGTGGCGTCGGCGGCAGCCTGCACCATGAAGAGCGTTCCGTCAGGGGCGAAGACGAGCTGCTGGCCCGGTCCGGGGTCTGCGTAGGCAGTCACCTCGCCGGTGCTCGTGTCGATCTCGCTCAGCTGGCTGCTCCCGCCGCTGCACTCCTGGGTGGCAAACAGGTTCCCGCTCTTCGGATCGACCGCTAGGTAGACGGGGCAGGTGGAGAGTCCGTCGGAGGCGTTAGCCACGACGCGCTCGATCGCGCCGGTGGTCGGATCAAGCTGGACGACCTCGGGGGTCCCAAAACCCTCGTCGTTCGTCTGGAGGGAGCCGGCGTAGAGGTCGCCGTTCGGCGCGAACACGAGGGATCCCAGCTCGGCCGGCCCGAAGGGCGTGTCGGGCAGAGCCGTGGCAGCAGTCGCTTTGCCCCCGGCTGGTCCGAAGACGTTGATCCCGCCGGAGACGATATCGGAGGCGTAGATGCTGCCCGCATCGTCGATCACCGGAGCCACCACTCCCTGACAGGCGTACAGGAAGCCGCCCGCGGAGTCGATCTGCTCGGTGTTCTCGGCGAGGCCGGTGGCGAAGGTGGAGATCGTGTAACCGGCCGTCGGCGTCGGCTCCTTGCTCGGGCAGGCGGGCGGGCTGCCGCTCGAGAAGGTGACCTCCGCGGTCCCCGGTACGGGAAGGTCGCCATCGGTGACGTCCACGGCGGTCAGCTCGACGGTCTCCGCGGTCGTGTCGGAGATCTTGAATTCCGCGATGCCGGCCGAGTTGGTGACGGCGGTGGCCGAAGGAGTGCTCGATCCGACAGGCGTGATCGTGGCCTGCCCACCTCCTTCCGAGACCGACACGGTCTTTCCCGAAGCGGGTTCGTCGAGTGCGTTCTCGAGATAGACGATGATGGTCGAGGTGGCCTTCCCGTTGTCCTGAACGCTGGCTTCCGAGGCGACGATGCTCGCCCCCGCGGCCGAAGGCGGCACGAAGGTCAACGCTGGTTGGGCGTCCAGGGTGATCCCGTCGGTCTCATCCTCCACCCGAAAGGTCACAGCCTGGGAGGTGGCGTCCGTCACGTAGAACACGGCCGAGCCGTCGGAAGCCGTGACAACGCTGGAGGGTGTGATCGTGGCGTCGCTCGAGGCGTCGGCCGTGAGGGTCACGGTCTTCCCGGCGACCGGTATGCCAGCGGCGTCGTTGAGCCCCACTCTGACGAAACCACTGGTCGATCCGTCGGCCGGCACGGTGCCGTCGGCGTTCGGCCCGCCCGCACCGGCGAACGAGACGCTCGCACTCACCGAGCCGAGCGACTTCCCGCTCAGAGCCAGCTCCAGGTCCGGCAGATCGACGGATCCGAGACCGACGTGAGCAAAGTCGCTCTGGAGCGCGGTGGGCGGATGGAAGGCGTCGGTGCTCGCAAGGGGGTACAGCAAGGGGTCCAGGTCACCGAGGTCATGTCCGATCGTTTCGTTCAGCGTGGCGGCAAAGGCGGCCCATTCGGGAGTCGCCATGCTCGTCCCTCCGTAGTAGAGGCCGTCCGGGCATCCGCCGGCGTCCGCCTCGCAGATCGTCATCCCTTGGGCGGGATCGGCGTCCGCCACCACATCGGGGACCGACCGTTCGGACGAGGTGTCGAAGCCGTTCTGGAAGCTGGGCCGAGAGAAGTAGCGGCTGACTCCATAGCCGCCCTGGCCTGTCGGAGGGGTGGCGTTCGTGCCGTTCCACCACGTTTCCGTCCCGTACGTCAGACCTGGCCCGGGGGTCGGGCTGCTCCCTCCAACAGCCGTGGCGTGCGGGGAGTCCGCCGGGACGCCGATCGTGTTCGCCGCGCCGTCGAGACAGGTGCTGCCGGTGTCCCCCGTCCCGTTGAGGACGGTGACGCCTCCCACTTCGGCTTCCTGCAGGACGGAGTCGATGGCGTCGGCGTCCGACTTGCTGACCTCGTCCTCGCATTCCGACCACGAATTGCTGATGACCGTGTCCCCGTCGTTGACCATGGCGTTGAACATCGTCTGGAAGCTCGTGTCAGGGGGCGCGTCGTAGACGACGTAGCTGGTCCCGGGGAGCGAGTCGAGGGACATCACCGTGTCGATGTCGAGCAGCACTTCGCTCTCTTCCGGCCCCGGCTGGTTGACGCCGCCGTCCACGGGAACTTCGCTCAGCTCCGGCAGCGTGGCACCCGCTCCGAACAATGCCAGCCAGTTGGCGACGTCGCTCCTGTGAATGGTGTCGAACTCCAGGAGGCCGATCTTCTGGTCGTTGGGCGCTGCGGCGGTCGGCGCTCGTGAGGTCGACCGAGTCCCGGCCTTGCCCGGCAGGAGCCCGGCGTTCCTCAGCTCGTCGCACTCGGCTTGGCTCCAGTTTCCTTGGGTGATGGCACCGGCAATCATGCAGGCGAGCCCGGAGACGCCGACGGCGACGCCGAGACCGCCACAGGCGACGAGCAGGTAGCCCTTGAGGAACGAGCTGACGGCCGCATAGCTGATCCCGGCCGAAGTGAGGTACGACAGGTACTCGACGATGAGCAGGAAGGACTTGAGGACAGCCGAGGGCAGCGAACCGGAAGACGTCAGTTTGTTCGCACTGGCCGCCAGCCCGCAGACGAGCTTGACTTCCTGCAGCGACGGCCGGGGGATGGTGGGCGAGGTAGCGGGGTCGACGGTGGCCATCGGTGCCTCCGGGCGAGCCAGATCGGAGAGACCTGTCACGTCTTGCACGGAATCCGACAGCCTGAGGGGGAGCGCTGGGCTCTCGGCGTTGGCGTAGAAGATCCGTCCTCCGAGGCGGTAGTCGTAGATCGGAGTGCGAAAGGCCCGCGCCGGCCTCGGCACGGGTGCCGCTCACGGTGACCGTGAGGCGATTGCTGGATCCCGCCACGAGCCTGAAGCCCTCGGCGCGTAGCCACGCGACGACTGCCGAGTACTGGCTCTCGCTCGGGCCGAAGACGTTGGCGATCTGAACCTGGCTGAGGAAGTGCTCGTAGAGGGGAGACACCGGGTTGGTGACGGCGGCCAAGTAGTCCTCGAACGCCGCTTCGTGGCTCCGGCGCAGTGTGATCGTGACGGTGAGGCCAGATCGAGGTTCCGATGCTCGAACGGGAACACGGACGGCGCGACCAGAGGAGACGACCGGGATGGCGGCGCCAGCGAGCCGGACGCTCTGCGCCGCGGCCGACACCGAAGCCTCGGCAGGTCCGCTCGTCTCCACCGTCAGCGTCAGAGCCGCCACGAGGCTCGCGCACAAGGCAGCTCCGACGAGTCGGCGACCTACAGCGACTCGCACGCGTGAGCGTCCGATCAGCATCTTCATTCCCCCTCCGGTGCTGCCTCCCCGACGGCCGGTGCCCAGCGCAAGAACGCTGTCACGAGCTCCTCCGCATCGCGGATCAGCCAGACCTCGCCCGTGTCGACTCGCTCCATTCGCCCGACGAGGTTGCCCGACGCGATCTCGGACGTCACCAGGCGAACGACGTAGGTGGTGAGCACCGACGCCGACAGTAGGAAAGGGACGCTAAATGAGCGCTAAACGCTCAGGGCGTCAACCTTCCGTCTCTCCGCGTTCGAACGGCTCCGGGAGCCCCGAGCGAATCGTTCGTTCCAACCGAGCCAGTCCCTCGGGGAGCCCAAGCCCGAGATCACCGAGGGCGGCTCGAGCCCGCGACACGACCACCAGGGCTGCGGCGACACGCCCCTGGGAGGCAAGCAGGGAGGCGAGGTGGCGATACGGACGTTCGTCGAAAGGCTCCTGCTCGATGGCCTGCTCCACGAGGCGTACTGCTTCGTCGACATCACCTTTTGCGTCCGCCTGGCGCGCCAGCAGGTCGAGAAGGAGGAGATGGGTGGCGCGGAGTCGCTCCCGTGGATGAGCGGCCCACCCCTCATAGCGATCATCCGGTAGGAACTCGCCCCGGTAACGCCCGAGCGCAGCGCTGGCGAGTGCGCTTGCCCGTCCGAGATCACCGCTCGCCCTCGCCGAGAGTGCCATGGCGGATTCCGCCTCGAAGAGCACGAAGTCGAGCTCGCAGTTGTCCGACAGCTTGATGATCTCTCCCTCGCGCTCGAGGAGGGCGCCGGCTGCGGTTCTCACCCGACTCAGCAGGTTCCGCAGCCGATTGCGCGCGACGACCGGGTCCGCTGTCGGCCACAGCGTCTCGAGAAGCTGGTCGGTGTTCAGGCGGCCTCCCGCTGCCGCCACGGCCTTCACGGCTCGTGCCGGCCGTCCCGCCGGCAACACGATCCTGGCGGGCCCGCGCCGCACTTCGAAGGTGCCGAGAAGGGACAGGCTGAAGCGCTTGGCACTCATCATGAGGTCGCTAGCGAAGGTCGAGCCGGCAGCCGCCGCCAGGGGTAGCAGCCGTTCGGCCACCTCGGGTTCGCGCCGGAGAGCTGCCTCGCCCACGCAGAGGACACGGCAGAGCTCGAAGGCGGCAGCTGCCAGAGTCGGCGTTTGCGCGTCGCCGAGCCGAAGGCCGGCGAAGGCCCGCATCAGGACGAGAGGCCATCGCTCCTGCGGGTCCAGATCGGATCTCGAGAGCACCGCATCCAGTACGGCTGCCGCTTGGCGAGCGTCCCCCGAACGTCCGAGGACGGATGCCTCGTAGACGCGGACGACTCGCCCGAATCCCTCGGCGTGTGCCCTCGCTCGCGCCAGATAGTCGATGGCTCGGTCGTGCTCGCCAACTCGGTCGAGAAAATCGGCCGCTTGTGCGAGGAACTCGATGCCAGGCGTTTCGTCGAACCACTCGGCACGGTGTCGCTCGACCTCGGACACGGCGCCGACGGTACGTCCGGCGTCGCCGAGGACAGAGGCGAGCTCCGCTGCCGACCACCACGAAAGGGCGAGAAGCCACTCGTCCCCGAGATGCTCGGCCAGCTCGTGCATGTGAGCGATGGCGTCGGCGGCCTCTTGGTAGCGCGCCATCTCGATGAGCACTGTCGCCCGGAAGTTCAGAACAACGCCTCGATACGGGTTCCTGGCCGGAATGTCGGCGAGTGCTCTGTCGAGCGTGGCGAGCGCGTGGTCGTAATGGCACAGTGCGAAATGAAAGCCCATGGCCAGAGGAACGAGAGCACGGGCAGCCCACGTGTCGTGCCCGAGAGATCGAGCGAGCTTGGCCGATTCGTCGAGGAGTGGCTCCGCTTCGGCCTTCGGGCCGTCGTCGCTCCACCAGGAGGAGAGGCGACCGAGGGCATCGAGCGCTCGGCACCTGGCGACGACCTCGTCCTTCTCCGTCCGCTGCAGGACCGACTCCGCGAGTGCTCGCGCTTGTTGCCGCGTGCGCTCGTCCCAAACGAGATCGCGGGCTCGCTCTGCGTCGAGCTCGTGGCCGACGGTGGACTCCTCGTCCCCCCGCCCACAGACGATGTCGAAGGCACGTTCGAGTGCGGCGCGGCGGAGGTCGGCCCGGTAGGCGAGCTCGGCGACCCGGGCGAGATGGAGGAGGACTCTCGGATGGGAGGTGATGGCGGAGTCGCCGAGAGCCTCGACGATGATCCTCATCTCCGTGCAGCCCAGCTCCTCGGCCTTTCCGGGTGAGAGAGCTGCGAGCGCCCGGGCGGCTTCGTCGTGAAGGCCGGCGCCCAAGAGGGTTCGAATGCCGGGCAACACCTGACCCGAGTCGCGATAGGCGGAGGCGGCTCCCCGTGCCACCCGTCGATCGAGGGGTGCTCCCTCCGACAGGAAGGAGACGAGCGGCCCCGGCATCTCCCACCACCCCGGGGCAGTCTGGACAAGGGGGACGCCGGCGGCGACGATCCGGTCGAAGAGCCCCTCTACGCCGGTCGCCCTGTCGGCGAGGCCCGGTGAGAGGTGCGGCAACCGTGCGAGCTGCCGTATCCCCCAGCGATCCTGATCCGTCAGCTCGTGCAGGATGACCGCCATCCGTGAGGCGAGGAGGGCCGATGCCGGCCCGGGGGGTCCGTCCCTCTTCTGACGTACGGCCGTCGCAGCCGCCAGGACGATGGCCGTCGGCCAGCCCTCTGTCTCCTCCAAGAGGACGTTCACCTCGTAGGCGGTGGGCCGGCGACCACTCACCAGTTCGACGAGCTCGGCGGCCTCGTCGCCCGTGAAAGCCAAGTCTCGAGAGAGGAGAGCGACGGCTCCCGGGTGGCCACGGATCGCCTCCAAATGCCGTGGGAGGGCACGCGCAGTCAAGAGCAACCGGTGCGGAGCGGGGAGCGAGCGGGAGATCTCGATGACCAGCTCGGTGGCGCGTCGGTCGGAGAGATGGTGGGCGTCGTCGAGGACGATCAGCAGCGGGTCGTCGGTGCGCGAGAGAGCCTCGAGCAGCCCTTCGACCGATCTCGAGGCGCTGTCGGCAACCATGGCGCCGTTCAGGTCTGACAGCCGTGCGGTCCGCAGAGCCCTCCGTAGCGACGCGGCGAAGCCGTCCGCATCGAACGCAGGGGGGCCTAGCGACACCCAGGCGCAGGCGACACCGAGACTGTTTCGCACTTCGGCTGCCAGCACCGACTTGCCGTAACCGGCACCACCTTCGACGATTCCGATGGCCCGGTCGACCACCGGGCCGACGAGCCTCGGGCGGGCGACGTGGGCCAGCGGCAAGCCGAGGCGCACCCGGTCCCCCGGGGACCCGTGCCGCCCGTCGAAGCTCTGAAGAGTGATCTCCACGGTTCCCCCGGCGCTCCCTCGCCCGCGAGCAGACGGCCGCAACCCCCGGTTGCCCCGAGCGGAACAGTAGCGGCCCTCCACTGCGCGGACGTCAGGGCGGACGGCTACCGCTACCGTACGCGGCATCGCCGAGGACCGACGCTCGCTCCCCCCCACGCACCCCACGGACGGGACGGTGCTCATCCGTCCGCGCCAGGACGACGACGTCCCCGGGCTCGTCGAGGTGCTGCGGCGTGTGCACGAAGCGGACGGCTACCCGGTCAACCTCCCCCCGGACGCGGGCGCTTGGCTGTGTGGAGAGCGGGTGCGGGCGAGCTGGGTGGCGACGCTCGACGGCCGTCTCGTCGGCCAGGTCTCCCGTGCCGTCGTGACCGGCGACAATGCGGCCGCCATCTGGTTGGACGCCGTCGGCTGCACCCCGGAGGAGCTGGCCGTCGTGAAGCGCCTCTTCGTCGACCCCGGCGTCACCGGTCGTGGCATCGGCCGCCGCCTGCTGGACGCCGTCGTGGAAGACGCCCATCGGCTCGGGCTCCGGCCCGTCCTCGACGTGGACGCCGGCGGTGCTCGCGGAAGGTTCCTCTACGAGTCGGCCGGCTGGCAGCTCGTCGGTGTCTCCGACCTACCGTGGAGCACGGGAGGCGTCTTCCCGGTGGCCTGCTACGTCGGCCCTCCACCGCGAGTTGGCGCCGAGCCCGATTAGCGAGCCCCCGCCCTCTCGCGCCAAGTGCTGAGCGACGAGATCGTGCTGGCAGGTAGGGGGGTGACGAGGCGTTCCATCACGGCGGCGCAGCGCGGGCACCGCTGCGTGACGAGCTCCGGCCACCGGCGGCCCGACTCCTGAAGCTCGCCCAGGAAGTGCTTGCCGCACAAGGTCTTCGTGCCCCACCCGCCCTCGGACCGAGCGGCGTGGTACACCCGCGGCCGGTGCACGCTCGTGATGCCGACAGCGGTTCCGAGCATGCGCCTGCCCCCGTAGACACGGAAGGTGGTCACCACTCCAACGTTAGAGCGATGTGCGTCCGATCACGAATCGGCGAGGTGATCGAGACGCGACTGCAACGGTGCGGCCCCGGCGCCTCGAGCGCCACGACGATGACGCTGGCCGGTGGGCGGCGGCGACTACCCTCCGGCAGGTGGCCGAGCTGAGCCTGGCGAGCTTCAACACCCACGCCGGGATGGACGGCTGGGGGCGCCGCTACGACCTCGTGAGCGCCTGCAAGCAGCTCGACGCCGACGTCATCGTCCTGCAGGAGACCTTCGCGCCCCGCGAGGCCATCAGCCAGGCCGAGACCGTCGCCGGCGAGCTCGGTTACGAAGCGCTCGAGCTCCCGCTCGCCCGCGCCTGGCGCCGGCAGGAAGGCATCGACGAGGGACAGGGCTGGGAGCCCCGCAAGGTGCTGCCCACGACGGCGAAGGCGCTGCGTGTGGGCGGGCGCGTCGACTACAGCCGCCGTTACGAGCTCGCCGGCTACGAGGAGGGCACCTGGGGCCTCGCCGTCCTGGCGCGCCCGGCCGTCGTCTCCGGGCGGACGCTCCAGCTCGGAAAGCTGAAGCGGGACTTCACGCAGCGAGGCGCCCTCGTCGTCGAGCTCGAGGTGCCGGACGAGGAGAGCGGCCACCGCCGCTTCACCGTCGTCGGGACTCACGCCGCCCACCTGACCGTCGGGTCCCCGAGACAGATCCGGCACCTCCACGCCCACCTGCCGGCGGCCGACTCGCCCGCCGCCCTCGCCGGCGACATGAACCTCTGGGGCCCTCCCCTCAGCCTCCTCCTCCCCGGCTGGCGCCGGGCGGTGCGGGGGCGCACCTGGCCGGCCTGGCGTCCGCACAGCCAGGCCGACCACATCTTCGTCAATGAGGCCGTCACCGTCCGGGGCGGCAGCGTCGTGCGGGCGGGCAACTCCGACCACCGGGCCGTGCGGGCGGTCGTGGATTTCTAGCAGGGGTGGCGCCGACCCGGCCGGCGCTTCAGGGAGCCACCAGCTCCCGCAGCAGCCGCCGCAGCTCGAGCGTGATGCGGTCGGCCCGGGTGTGGACCTCTCGCCGCAGATCGAGGGGCAGCCGGTTGTCCTCGTAACGCTCCTGCACGAGCAGGTCCTCCGCCATGACCGCCTCCTGGTAGGCGACGGCCTCGGCCATGGCGGCGGCATCGCCGGCGGTGTCGTCCCGGTACAGCAACGTGTAGAGCCGGCACTCCTCCGCCGTCTCCGGCTGCACGAAGAAGGCGACGACGTTGGCCCCGCCGGCGTCGAGGAAGTCGAGGCGCAGCCGCACGGAGAACGGCACCCGGTACACGTAGGTCATCCGCCATTGCTGCAGGAGGGGCCGGATGCCGGCGGCGACGCCGGGATCCTCCCGGTTCGAGAACGTGTCGTCGTACACCACCTCGAAACCCCCCTCCACCCTCCCGGCCGAGTACTCCCGGATCACCTCGGGTGAGTCGGCACCGAAGGTGCCGCCGTGCACGAAGGGGAAGTGGGCCATGTCGAGGAAGTTGTCGATCATGAGGCCGGCGCCGACGTGGGCTCGCTGCGGCGGGAGGAACCCGACGTCGTAGGACGGGTCGTCCGCCTCGGGCACGTCGAGGACGCCGGCCGCCGGCTCCTCCGGGGCGAGCCACACGATGCCGTAGCGCTCCACGACGGCGGCCGGCCGGGTCAGGCGGCACGGCGGGAGCGCCCTCACCTCCGGTCCGAGGGCGGGGATCTCGACGACGGCGCCGTCGGCGCCATAACACCAGCCGTGGTAGCGGCATCGCAGGCGATCGCCACCTTCGATGTGCCCGAGGGAGAGGGGGGCGCCCCGATGGGGGCAGCGGTCGTCGAAGGCGGCGATCACGCCGCCGAGGCGGCAGAGCACCCAGCGCTCGCCGAGGAGCACCACCGGGAGGGGCGCCGCGGCGACCTCGCTCGAGAGGGCGACGGGGTGGAAGGCCCGCCGCAGGCGGGGATCGACGTTCGTCAGGAACTGGTCGTCATCGCTCCGAGAAGCCATGTGCCCTCCACGTTCGGTCGCCCCGCCGAGCCGCCGGGAGCGACCGTCCCTTGCTCTCGGCCGCTGCCGGCGATATAAGTATGACTTGTCGCGCATAAGTCACGCATAGGCGACGGGGGGCACTGTGGCGCTTTCGATGCCACCCGAGACGGCGTTCGCCGCCTCGGACTGGGAGGTGCTGGCGAGCTGCTGGCACCCCCTCGCCTACAGCCGGGACATCGGCGACGGCCCCTACCCCGTCCGCCTCCTCGATCACGACCTCATCGCCTACCGCTCGGCGGGCGGCATCGTCGTGGCGAGGGATCTCTGCGTCCACCGGGGCACTCCGCTCTCCCTCGGCCGGGTGGAGAACGGCGAGATCGTCTGCGCCTACCACGGGTGGCGTTACGGCGGCGACGGCCGCTGCACGCTCATCCCCTCCTTCGGGAGCGAGCACTCCATTCCCCCGAAGGCGCGCCTCATGACCTGCCGCGCCCAGGAGCGCTACGGGATCGTCTGGGTGCTGCTCGGCGAGGAGGAGCGCTGCGGCGTCCCGAGCTGGCCGGAGATCGGGCAGGCGGGCTACCGCACCGTGCAGCCGGATCCGCAGGAGTGGGCCATCTCGGCGGGGCGCCAGGTGGAGAACTTCCTCGACGTCAGCCACTTCTCCTTCGTGCACGCCGGCACGTTCGGCAATCCCGACTGGGCCGAAGTGGGGGACGTGGATGTCGAGCGCACGGACGTGGGGCTCCGCTACGACTTCGTCTACATGGCCTCCAACCCGGGCACCTCGCCGTTGAGCGGAGGCGAGGACATCCACCGCACGATGCACTACGAGCTGACCCTGCCTTTCAGCGCCCGGCTCGTCATCGACTACCCGGGCGAGCAGCGGGACGTCGTCTTCATCACGGCCGCCCCCGTGACGCCGAAGAGCGATCGTGTCTTCCTCTTCGTCGCCCGCAACTACGACCACGACAGGTCCGACGAGGAGCTCCTCGCCTGGGACCTCGCCATCTTGGCGGAGGACCGCCGCATCATCGAGCTGCAGCGGCCGGAGGAGCTGCCGCTCGACCTCGCAGCCGAGCTGCACGTGAAGGCCGACCGCATGACCCTTGCCTACCGCAAGACGTTGGGCGAGCTCGGCCTCGGCAGGAAGTACACGAGCTGACCGGCTCGGGGGGGGCCCACGTGAAGGAGGGGGAGATGGACAGCAAGGACATCGTCGCCGGCGACATCGAGGCGTACGCGCCGCTCGTCATCGAGCACCGGGGGATCGACCACATTCCCGAGAGCGACCGGCACGGCAACGCCCTCGGCCTGTTCTGGATGTGGTCGGGCGGCCTCTGGAGCGTCAACAACCTTCTCTTCGGCGCCCTCTTGTACTTCTTCAGCGTCTCGTTCGCCCAGGCGATCGTCATCATCCTCGTCGGCAACGTCGTCTCGTGGGTGATCCTCGGGCTCGCCAGCCTGCAGGGGCCGACCACGGGGACGACGTCGTTCATGATCTCGCGGGCGCCTTTCGGGCCGAACGGCGCACGGGGCGTGAGCGTCTTCAACTGGCTCACCCTCGTCGGCTACGAGGCCCTCAACCTCGCCATCATCGTCCTTGCCACCCTCGCACTCTTCGCCAAGGCGGGGGTCAGCGGGTCGGGCTGGCTGAAAGCCATCGTCATCATCGTGGTGTGCGTCATCGATCTCCCCCTCCCCTTCTACGGCCACGCCATGGTGATGACGAGCCTTCGCTGGCTGAGCTACGCCTTCATCGTCCTGTCGATCGTGCTCACCATCCTCGTGCTCCCGAAGGTCCACCTGAGCGGCATTCATACGCACGCCAACTGGGTCGGGCTCTCGAGCGCCTTCTCGTTCATCCTCATCGCCGGCGGACTCGGCTACATCAACGAGGCGAGCGACTATTCCCGCTACCTGCCGCCCGGCACACGCAAGGCGAGCATCGTGGGATGGGTGACGATCGGCGCCCTTATCCCCTGCGTGCTGCTCGAGATCGTGGGCTTCCTCGTGTCGTCCATCGTGCCGACCGCAAGCGACGTGGTGAACGGCTTCCCTGCCGCCCTGCCCGGGTGGTTCGTCGTCCCCTACCTGCTCTTCGTCATCATCCAGCTCTTCGCCCTCAACACGCTCAACCTCTACTCGTCCGGCCTCACGCTGCAGGCGATCGGCGTCAAGCTCGCCCGCTGGAAGTGCACGCTCGTGGACCTCGCCATCTGCCTCGTGCTCCTCTTCGTGATCATCTTCTCCCAGTCCTTCAACACGTTCCTCTCCGAGTTCCTCCTCTGCACGATCATCTGGGCGGCCCCGTGGTCGGCCGTCTTCCTCGTCGACTGGGCGATGCGCCGCGGCCATTACGACGTCCCCTCCCTCTTCGCAAGGAAGCCGAACGTCTACTGGAGCTGGAAGGGTGTCTCCGTCCCGGGCATCGCCGCCCTCGTGGGCGGGATGCTGGCCTCCGCGCTGTTCATCAACACCACGCTGTTCGTCGGCCCCCTCTCGAGCGCCGTAAGCGACGCCGACTTCAGCGCACTGTCCGGGCTCGTCGTGAGCGGCGTGCTCTACTACGTCCTCGCCCGCCGGGCCATCAATCGCCAGCTGGCGGCCGGCGGCGAGAGGCCGCTCACCTCGCTCGGCGCCGACGCCGGGACGGTCGTCCCGGGGTGAGCCGTGCCGCCGACGACCGGGCGGCGCCGAAGGCGGCAGGCCGCCGGCAGCCGAGAGCGTCCGAGGTGGCAAGCTTGCCGCCCATGGCACAGAACGGCAGGCACGGTCGACCCGCGCCCGCCCCTGCGTCGGGCACCCCGGAGCGGGAGCTGTCGACGGCCGTCGGCCTCGCCGTGCGGGCCGCCCGGGCGCGTAGCGGGATGACCCTCGTGGAGCTCGGCCGGAGCGCCGGTGTCACGGAGGCGTTCCTCAGCCAGCTCGAGAACGGCCGCTCGATGCCCAGCCTGCTCACGCTCCACCGCATCGCCGAATCGCTCGGGGTGAGCGCCCAGACGCTGCTGCCGGGCGACGAGCCGGACGTCGTCAGCCTCGTACGGGCGAGGGAAGGCCGCCTCTACGAGCGGGCGGAACTCCCCGGGGCGATGCTGGAGCGCTTCCTCGTGCGCGGCCGGCGGCTCATGGAGCCCTCGGAGATCCGGGCCGCCTCGGGGTCGACCTCCGGCGACTTCGTCGCCCACTCCGGCGAGGAGATGCTCTACGTGCTCGCCGGCAAGTTGCCGCGTGGAGCTTCGGGGCGCCCAGGCGGAGGAGCTCGGCCGTGGCGACTGCCTCTACCACCCGGCCACCATCCCGCACCGCTGGGAGGTCGTGGGCACGAGGCCGGCGCAGTTCCTCGTCATCGCGACGCCCTCGTCGTTCTGATCGTGACGACGCAGCCGCCGGCGGCGGTCGACACGAGGGTGCGGTCCGGGCTCGTCGTGACCGCGAGCGGCGAGGAGATCCGAAACGGCGTCCTCGAGGTCACGGCAGGGGTCCTCACGCACGTCGGGACGGCCCCGACGGCCGCGGCCGCCGCCGAGACCGTCGACGCCGCCGCCATGATCGTCATCCCGGGCCTCGTCAACACGCACTGCCACACGAGCCAGCAGCTCGCTCGCGGGCTCGCCGACGACGTCGACCTCCTCACCTGGCTGCAGGACCGCATCTGGCCCTACGAGGCGAGCCTGTCGCCGGCGGACGTCGAGCTCAGCACGCTCCTGTGCAGCCTCGAACAGATCCGCAGCGGGGTCACGACCCTGGCCGACCCAGGCGGCCAACACGTCGACGCCATGGGCGCCGCCCTGGCGCAGGCAGGGCTGCGTGCGGTGCTCGGCCGCAGCACGATGGACATCCCCGACGGGCTGCCAGAGGCGTTCCGCGCCAGCACGGAGGCCTCCCTCGAGGCACAGGACGAGCTGGCCGCCCGCTGGCACGGCGCCGCCGACGGCCGCCTGCGCGCCTCCTACACCTTGCGCACGATCTTCAATTGCTCCGACGACCTCATCGTGCGCAGCGCCGAGCGCGCCCGCGACGCCGGCCTCCTCCTGCAGATGCACGTCGCCGAGGTGCCGGCGGAGGTCGAGCTCGTGCGCGCTTCCCGGGGCACCACCGTCGTGCGCCACTTGGACAAGCTGGGGGTGCTGGGGCCGGGGTTTCTTGCGATCCATGCCGTCTGGCTGGACGACGAGGAGCTCGACCTCCTGGCGTCCACCGGCACGCCGGTCTCGCACAACGCCGCCTCCGCCATGCGGGTGCTCGGGATGCCCCGCGTCGTGGACATGCTGGACCGCGGGGTGACAGTGGGGCTCGGGACGGACGGGGCGCCTACGAACAACCGCATGAGCCTCGTCGACGAGATGTACGTCGCCTCCCTGCTGCAAAAGGCGATGCGGGGCGACCCGACCGCCCTCCCGGCGCGGCAGGTGCTCGACCTGGCGACACGGGGCGGCGCCCGGGCGCTCGGCTGGGACGACGAGATCGGGACCCTCGAGGTGGGCAAGGCAGCCGACCTCGTCCTCGTGGACCCGGCGACCGCCAACATGACGCCGGTGCACGACGCTGTCTCGGCGCTCGTCACGTCCATGAAGTCGGAGAACGTGCACTCGGTGATGTGCGCCGGACGTTGGCTCATGCGGGCGCGCACCGTCACGGTCCTCGACGAGGCGGCCCTCCTCTCGGCGGCGCAGGAACGGGCGGCCGCGCTCGGCCCGCAGCCCTCGCCGTGGACACCCTGGCCGCCCGGGCCGCCGGCATGACCCCGGCCGACCTCCTCGTGCGCGACAGCGAGCTGCTCGTCACGCTCGACGGCGAGCCCGTCCGGGGCGGTTGGGTGTCGGTGCGCGACGGAGTCGTCGAGGCCGTGGGCCGGGCAGGTGACGAGCCGCCGGCCGCCGAGGAGCTCTCAGCGAGGGACAGCCTCGTGACACCCGGGCTCGTGAACACCCATCACCACATCTACCAGAACCTCACACGCTCCTACGGCCCGGCCCTCACGGGCGGCCTCTTCCCGTGGCTGACGACGCTGTACCCCCTCTGGAGCCGGCTCGACGAGGAGGCGTCCTACGTCTCGGCCTGGATCGGGCTCGCCGAGCTGGCGCTCGGGGGTTGCACGACGACGAGCGACCACCTCTACGTGCACCCCCGCCCCTTCCTCATCGACGCCGAGATCGCCGCCGCCGGCGAGGTCGGGCTCCGCTTCCACCCGACGCGGGGATCCATGAGCCGGTCGCAGGACGACGGGGGTCTCCCACCCGCCTCCGTCGTGCAGCAGGACGACGAGATCCTGGCCGATTGCGAGCGCCTCATCGACCGGTACCACGACCCCGCCCCGGGGGCGATGGTGCGCATCGCCCTCGGGCCCTGCTCGCCCTTCAGCGTCACCCCGGAGCTGATGAGAGCCAGTGCCGAGCTCGCCGAGCAACGGGACGTCCGTCTCCACACGCACCTTGCCGAGGACACCGACGAGACGGCCTACTGCCTCGAGCACTTCGCCTGCCGGCCCGTGCCCCACTTCTGCGACGTGGGGTGGAACACCGGCCGCGCCTGGGTGGCGCACTGCATCTTCCCCAACGAGGCCGAGATGGCCCAGCTCGGCCGGGGCGGAACGGCCGTGGCGCACTGCCCGAGCTCGAACATGCTCATCGGAGGGGCGAGCACGCCGGTGAGAGCCCTGCGGGAGCTGGGCGTCCCCGTCGGCCTCGGCTGCGACGGCTCCGCCTCCACGGACCACGCCTCGATGTGGCTGGAGGCCCGCACGGCCCTCCTCCTCGGTCGGTACCGGGACGGCCCGGGCTCCATGTCGGCGTGGGACGCCCTCCGGCTGGCGACGACGGGATCGGCGCGCTGCCTTGGGCGGGAGGACGAGCTCGGACGCCTCCGGCCGGGGGCTCCCGCCGACCTCGTCGCCTGGCCGCTCGACGGGGTCGCCTTCGCCGGCGCACACACCGACCTCGTGGAGGCGTGGCTGCGGTGCGGCCCGGTGGCGGCACGCCACAGCGTCGTGGGTGGCCGCGTCGTCGTGCGGGACGGCCGCCTCAGGGCGCCCGGCCTGGACGAACAGCTGGCGGCGCACCGCCGCATCTCCCGTCAGTGGCAGGGGGTGCTCGGGGCGTGAGCCGCCCCGCCGCCCGAAAGCCAGCGGTAACCATTCCGGTCCGTCTACGGTCAAAGTAGGGGAAAGCCCGGGTGCCCTCGCGCCCGGCGAAGTTTTGAGGGGAGGTGCCGTGCTGGCGTTCACGTTTCCCGGGCAGGGTTCACAACGTCCCGGCATGGGCTCGCCGTGGAGGGACCACCCCTCCTTCGAGCTCGTGGAGCAGGCATCCGAGGTGACCGGGCGCGACGTGGAGTCGCTCTTGTGCGAGGCGGATCAGGAGACGCTCAAACAGACCGACAACGCCCAGCTGGCGACGTTCGTCCTCAGCCTCATCGTGCTCGACGCCGCCGAGCGGGTGGGGCTCGAGCCAAGCCTGTGCGCCGGCCACTCCCTCGGTGAGTACACGGCCCTCGTGGCCTCCGGCGCCCTCGACTACGAGGACGCCCTCCGGCTCGTGGCCGAGCGGGGCGCCGCCATGCAACACGCCGCCGAGGTGAACCCGGGCACCATGGCCGCCGTCCTCGGCATGGACGACGACGCCGTCGAGGCGGCCTGCACCCTCGCCGAGGGCGACGTCTGGGTCGCCAACTACAACGCTCCCGGCCAGGTCGTCATCGCCGGCACGGTGGAGGGCGTGGCCGAGGCGGGCGACATCGCCAAATCCATGGGGGGCAAGAAGGTCCTGCCCATCCCGGTGGGCGGCGCCTTCCACACGCCCCTCATGAACCCCGCCCGCGAGCGCCTGCGCAAGGCGCTCTCCGAGGTGAACTTCCACGCCCCGGAGCCGGCCGTTCTCGCCAACGTCGACGCCCGCCCGCATACCGAGGCGGAGGACTGGCAGCGGTTGCTGTCGGCTCAGCTCTGCAGCCCCGTTCGCTGGCGCCAGACGCTCGATTGCCTGGCCGCCGCCGGCACGCAGACCTTCCTCGAGCTCGGCCCGGGCGGGGTCCTCACGGGGCTGGCCCGCCGGGTGCTCCCCACGCTCGAAACCATCGCCGTCTCCGTCGCCACCCCCGACGATCTGGACCGCCTGCTGGAGTCGCTCGCCGGCCGCAGCCTCGCCCAGCAGGAGGCGCTCGACGACCGAGTGGGCGAGCGCTTCCACATGTCGGAGCGCCTCGTGCTCGCCCCCGCCTCCGGGCTCTTCGAGCCGGACGGTGCCGTGGCGGGCCTCGTGCCAAGACCTGGCGTGACCTCCCATGATCCCGTGGACATCGAGGTGGGTGGCCTCATCGGGCTCGTGGGTGGCACCGAGGTCCGCTCCGCCTTCGCCGGCTCGCTCGAGGGCGTCCTCGTCCTGCCCGGCGAGCGCGTGACCACGGGACAGCCCGTCGCCTGGCTGCGGGCCTCCATGAAGGAGGGCATGTGACCACCTACCCGGGCGCCGCCATCACGGGCTGGGGGTGTGCCCTGCCCGACAAGGTCGTCACGAACGCCGACTACGAGGCGCGTCTCGACACCTCCGACACCTGGATCACCGAACGCACGGGTATCCGGGAACGGCGCCACGGGGGGACGACGGGCGGTCTCGCCCTCGAGGCCGGCGCCGCCGCCCTCGAGCGGGCGGGGCTGCAGGGATCGGACATCGATCTCCTCGTGCTCTCGACGACGACGCCCGACCAGACGGTGCCGGCCACGTCGTCGGCCCTGCACGCCCGCCTGGGGTGCAGGGGGGCGGCGTTCGATCTGAATGCCGCCTGTGCGGGTTTTGTCTACTCGCTCGTCACGGCCGTCTCGATGCTCGGCACCGGCTTCGAACGGGCTCTCGTCATCGGTTCCGACACCCTGTCGCGCATCACGGACCAGGAGGACCGCAGCACGGCCGTCCTCTTCGCCGACGGCGCCGGCGCCGTCGTGATCGAGGCTCGCCCGCAACGCCCCCTCCTCCTCGCCCACGACCTCGGCCTCGACGGCAACCTGACGTCCATCCTCTACTGCGACCACGGGGGCTACATCGCCATGGAGGGCAGGGAGGTCTTCCGCCGGGCCGTGCGCGCCTCCGTCGAGTCGGCCGAGAAGGTCATGGCGGAGGCCGGAGTCACGGCCGACGACATCGCCGTCTACGTTCCCCACCAGGCCAACCTGCGCATCATCGACGCCGCCCTGCAGCGCCTCGGCATCCCGCGGGAACGGGCGTCCATCGTCCTCGACCGCACGGGCAACACCTCGAGCGGGTCGATGGGGATCGCCCTGGCCGAAGCGGCCGAGGGCGGCCGGTTGCACGAGGGCGACCTCGTCCTTCTCTCGGGCTTCGGGGCCGGCATGACCTGGGCGAGCGCCCTCCTGCGCTGGGGAACGTGAGCGCAGGAGACGCCGGCAGCGAGACGGCCGAGTCGCCCGAGGGCCGAGTCGCCCTCGTCACCGGGGGGTCGCGGGGCATCGGGCTCGCCTGCGCCCGGCGCTTGCAGCAAGACGGCTACCGCGTCGCCGTGACGTGGCGGACGGAGCCCCCGAGCCCCCTCGAAGGCCCGTCGGGAACCCGGCCCCTCCTCGCCGTGCAGTGCGACGTCGTCGACCCGGGAGCACTCGATGGCGCCTTCGACGCGGTGGAAGCAGAGCTCGGTCCCGTCGAGGTCCTCATCTGCTCAGCCGGCATCACGGACGACACGCTCCTGTTGCGCATGACCGACGAGCGCTGGACCCGCGTCATCGACACGAACCTCACCGCCGTCTTCCGGGCCTGCAAGCGCGCCAGCGCCAAGATGCTGCGGGCCCGCTTCGGTCGCATCGTGCTCGTGTCCTCCGTCGTGGCCCTCATGGGCTCGCCCGGCCAGACGAACTACGCAGCCTCCAAAGCCGGCCTCATCGGCTTCGCCCGCTCTCTCGCCCGCGAGCTCGCCGGCCGCAACATCACCTGCAACGTCGTCACTCCCGGCCTGGTGTCCACCGATATGATCACCCCACTGAGCCGGGAGCGCCTGGAGTCCCTCACGGCCGCCATCCCGCTCGGCCGGCCGGCGACGCCGGAAGAGGTGGCGGCGGCGGTGGCGTTCCTTGCCTCGGACGAGGCGGCGTACGTGACAGGTGCCGTCCTCCCGGTGGACGGGGGCCTCGGGATGGGTCATTGAGCCCGCCGGGGCGGCATCGGCACCGACAAGACCGGCCCGGACAGGCGAGCCGCAGAGCGAGAGACAAAGGAGAGGCACGAGGTGGACAACAAGGAAGCCTTCGAGAAGTTCAAGACGTGCGCGGTGGAAGTGCTGCAGGTGCCCGTTGAGAAGATCACGACGGAGGCCCGTTTCGCCGACGACCTCGAGGCCGACAGCCTCGAGGTCGTGGAGCTCGTGATGGCGCTCGAGGAGGCCTTCGACATCACGGTCGAAGAGAGCGAGCTCGACGGCGTGCTCACCGTCGGGCAGGCCTTCGAGCTCGTGACCTCGAAGCTCTGATGGCTCGGACCGGTCGCCGCGTCGCTGTCACGGGCGTCGGCGTCGCCTCGTGCTGCGGCATCGGCAAGGACGCCTTCTTCGAGGGCATCCTCGGCCCCGCCCCCGAGGGCGAGCACCGCGTGCACGACTTCGACCCGAGCCCGTGGTTCGACGTCAAGCAAGCGCGACGCGCCGACCGGTTCCAGCAGTTCACCGTGGCGAGCGCCCAGATGGCGCTCGACGACGCCGGCGAGGTCGCCGTCGACCCGGCACGGGCCGGCGTCATCTTCGGGACCGGGGTGGGCGGCCTCGAGACGCTGCAGGAGCAGATCACCGTGCTCGTGGAGAAGGGCCCACGACGCGTCTCGCCCTTCCTCGTCCCCATGATCATGGGCAACGCCGGGGCGGCCGCCGTCTCGATGCGCGTCGGCTGGCGGGGGCCGTGCGAGACGGTCGTGACGGCGTGCGCCGCCGGCACGCAGGCCATCGGCAACGCCGCCCGCCTCATCCAGTACGGCCGCTGCGATGCCGTCCTGACGGGCGGGGCGGAGGCCGCCATGGCAGGCATCGGACTGGCGGCCTTCTCCAACATGACGGCGCTCTCGAGCTCCGGCGTCTCCCGTCCCTTCGACCGCCGCCGCGACGGCTTCATCATCGCCGAGGGCGGCGGGGCGCTCGTCCTGGAGGAGCTCGAGATGGCGCGGGCGCGCGGTGCCCGCATCTATGCCGAAGTGCTCGGGAGCGCTTCCACGGCCGACGCCCACCACATCACGGCCCCGGCCCCGGGCGGTGCCGGGGCGCTCTCCTGCATGGAGCTCGCCCTCGAGGACGCCGGCGTCACGGCGGCCGACGTCGCCCACGTGAACGCCCACGGCACCTCCACACCCCTCAACGACCTCGCCGAGGCGGAGGCCCTCGAGAAGCTCTTCGGCCTGCCCGGGCCGGCCGTGACCTCCATCAAGGGCGTCACCGGCCACTCCCTCGGCGCCGCCGGCGCCCTCGAGGCCGTCTGCTGCGCCCTCACGATCGAACGGGGAGTCATCCCGCCCACCGTCGGGCTCGAAGAGCTCGACCCCGAGGTGCACCTCGACATCGTGACGGGCGAGCCCCGCCCGCTGCGCAGCGGCGTGCTGCTGTCGAACAGCTTCGGTTTCGGCGGGCACAACGGATGTCTCGTGATGGCGCCGGTCGGGTACGAGCCCGGCTCCAGAGACTGAGCCGGATGCCGCCGGTCGACCCCGGGTCACCGAGCGACCTCGCCCACTACTCCTTCTCGGAGGATCCGCCCTGGATCGTCGATCGCGACGATCTCCCCTGGCGTCTCCACGTCGACGCCATCCGGGCGCGCATGCATGACGACGTGCCCCGCCTCGTGCGCCGCCGGCGCCTGCCCCCTTCCCGTCGCATCGCCCGCGTCCTCACCGTGCTCGGGACCGCCCTCGGCCTCTGGTACACCCTCGACCGGCCGAAGGGGCGGGCGAGCTCACGGCGCGGTCTCTCCAAGCGCCTCCGCACCGGCTTCGGGACGCTCGGCCCGACCTACATCAAGCTCGGCCAGATCCTCTCCTCCGGGGAGGGCATCTTCCCGGAGGAGGTCGTGTCGCAGTTCAAGCTGTTGCGCGACCGTGTGCCGGCGGAGTCCTTCGAGACGGTGAAGGCGACACTCGAGTCCGAGCTGGCCGGCCCCCTCTCCGGCACCTTCGCCCACTTCGACCCGACGCCCGTTGCCGCCGCCTCCATCGCCCAGGTGCACCGGGCCGTCCTGCACTCGGGTGAGCACGTCGTCGTGAAGGTGCAGCGCCGCCGCGTGGCCGAGCTGGTCCGCCACGACCTCGCCGTCATGAGCTTCGTGGCGCCCTTCCTCGTCGGGCGCATCCCCCTCTCCGCCCTCGCCAACCCGCCGGCCCTCATCGAGCTCTTCGCAGAGACGATCGTCGAGGAGCTCGACTTCCGTCTCGAGGCCGCCAACATGCTCGACACCGGGCGGGTGCTCGCCATGACGAACCAGCGCTCCATCATCGTCCCGCGGCCCCATCCCCGCCTCGTGACGCGGCGGATGCTCGTCATGGAAGAGCTGTCCGGCTTTGCCTGGGACGACGTCGCGGGCATGCGGGAGGCCGGTATCGACACCCCGGCGGTGCTCCGCAGCCAGATCATCAGCTTCCTCGAGGGTGCCCTCCTCTACGGCGTCTTCCACGGCGATCTCCACGGCGGCAACCTCTTCGTGCAGGCGACGGGCCGGGTCGCCCTCCTCGACCACGGCATCACGGGCCGGCTCGACGAGCCGCAACGGCTCGCCTTCCTCCGGCTCCTCGTGGGCGGGACGACGAACGACGTGCCCGCCCAGATCGAAGCCCTCCGCTCCCTCGGCGCCCTGCCGCCCGATGCCAGCACGGAGGACGTCATCCGGGATCTCGGCCTCGACAAGCCCGCCCAGGACATCGTGACGCTCTCGGCCGAGGAGCTGACGGCGGAGATGCGGGACCTCACCAAGCAGCTCCTCTCCTACGGCGTCCGCATGCCCAAGGAGCTCATGTTGTTCGTGAAGAACATGCTCTTCCTCGACGGTGCCGTCGCCACCATGGCCCCGGAGATCGATCTCCTCGGGGAGATCGCCGTCATCGCCGCCTACTTCGCCCAGCACCACGGCGAGCGCATCGCCGCCGAGGTGGGCGTCGACGTCCGCTCCACACCCGTCGACCTCGACGGCCTGCGGGCTTCCATCGGGCTCTCGACCGAGACGCGGGAGATCACCTACCGCGAGATCCAACACCGCCGCGAGCTCCTCCGCCAGAAGTTCGAGCAGCGCCCGAGCTGAAGCCGCCGCCGCCTGCCGGCCTCCTTGACGTACTCGTAATATTCAGAGTACTGTATTTAAAAGAAATCCCCACCGGCCGCCCACACGACACGACCCGGCGGGGAGAGCCGACAAGGGGGCTGTGATGCACGACGACTCTCGCAACGCGCCGACGGACGCCCGGGGCAAGCAGGCAGGAGTACCGCCGACGCTCCACCGGCGGCAGATCCTGAAGGGGGCTGCCGCGGGCGCCGGCTTGCTCGGCCTGGCGCCCCTGCTCGGGGCGTGCGGCTCCAGCAGCAGCGGGCCGAGCAGCAGCACGGCGACGACCTCGGCAGCCTCCATCAAGCGGGGAGGCACGCTCACCGCCGGCATCGGCGGGGGCGGCCCGTCCGACACGATCGATCCCGACGGCGGCGTCGTCAACCCCGACTGGGCCCGCATCATGAATCTCTACAACGGGCTCGTCCAGATCGAGCCGGACTTCACGCTCAAGTACTACCTGGCCGAGGAGATCGTCCCCAACGCCACGGCGACGAGCTTCACGATCCGGCTCCGCAAGGGCGTCACGTGGCACAACGGCAAGCCCTTGACGGCCGACGACGTCATCTACACCTTCAACCGCATCACCAACCCGAAGGCCCCCCTGCAGGGTGCCGGTGGGCTCACTTACGTGGACCTGAAGAACATGAGGAAGATCGACGACCTCACGCTGACGGTGCCCATGCACCAGCCCTTCCTCGTCTTCCCCGAGATGCTGGCCGACTTCTTCTACTTCGTCGCCCCGGTCGGCTGGGACCGCGCCCACCCGATCGGGACCGGCCCCTTCAAGTTCGAGAGCTTCACGCCGGGCGAGGAGAGCATCTTCACCCGCAACGAGAACTACTTCGAAGACGGCCTCCCCTATGTCGACACCCTCCGCATCGTCGACTACCCGGATCTGGCGGCGAGGGTCAACGCCGTCGAGTCGGGAGCGGCCGACTGCGTCGACCAGCTCCCGCCTTCGGTCATCGCCAGCCTCAAGGCGATCAGCGGGGTCGAGATCCTGCAGTCGCGGAACTCCTCCTGGACGCCCATCGTCATGCAGGAGAACCTGGCACCCTTCACGGACAACCGCGTGCGCCTGGCCATGAAGCTCGTCGTCGACCGCCAGCAGATGATCAACGCTGCCCTCGCCGGCTATGGGCAGGTCGGCAACGACTTCTTCGGGCTCTACGACCCGCTCTACGACACGGGCATCCCGCAGCGGACGCAGGACATCGCCCAGGCCAAGGCGCTGCTCAAGGCGGCCGGGCAGAGCGACCTGACCGTCACCCTCGACACGAGCCCCGTGGCAGGTGGCCTCGTGGAGGCGGCGCAGGTGCTGAAGCAGCAGGCGTCCCTCGCCGGCATCACGATCAACCTCAACACCATGCCCACGTCCAACTACTTTGGTCCGACATACCTACACCGACCCTTCTCGCAGAGCTTCTGGACGGGCAACTTCTACCTGTCGCAGGTGACCCAGACGAACCTCCCGAGCTCGCTGTTCAACGAGCCCCATTTCATCAACGCCGACTACCTGTCGCTCTTCAACCAGGCGAACGCCGAGTTCGACGAGGGCAAGCGGGCCGACATCGCCCATGAGATGCAGATGATCGACCACAACGAGGGCGGCTACCTCATCTACGCCTTCCCCGACGTCATCGACGCCTACCGCCACAACGTCAACGGTTTCGTGCCCGACCGCATCGGCTGGTCGCTGAGCAACTACGGCTTCAAGCAGGTGTGGAAGAGTTGAGGCAGATCGCCTCGCGGGCGAGCGTGACGTTGGTCTCGCTCGCCGAGTACCTCCTCACCGTGGACGTCGGCGAGGTCCTGCCGCCGAGGGTGGAGCTGGCAGCACGGGCCGGGGCCGGCGTCGGGACGCTGGAGCGCGCCTTCGACTCCCTCCTCGCCGCCGGAGCCGTCGAGGTCGACGGGGTGCAGCGGGCGGGCACGACGGTGCTGCGACTCGACTACGCCGCCCTCTGGGGCCTCGCCGGCCGGTCCATCCTCCGAGGCCAACTGCCGCTCAACGTCTCGGTCGAGATGCAGGCGATCGAGGTGGCCCTCGCCTCCGCCTTCTCCGCCCGCGGCCTCGAGGTGGCGATGGTGTACCAGGAGGGGGCTGGGCGGCGCCTCGACGCCGTCGGGCGCGGGCTCAGCGACTTCGCCGTCATGTCAGGTCACGCAGCCGGGGCTCTCGCCTCGAGCGAGATCGTCCCCGTCCTCGGGTTCGGTCCCGGCAGCTACTACGGCACCGCCGGCCTCTACCGGCTGATGCGCAAGGGGCGGGAGCCCGTCGCCCGCGTGGGCGTCGACACCGAGTCGCCCGATCACCGCCTCATGGTCGGCCGTGAGTTCCCGGGGGCGGAGGCGGTCCCGACGCCGTTTCGCCTCATCCCGCCGCAGATCGTGGCCGGCGCCCTCGACGCCACCGTGTGGTTCGGCGGCATGGCGCTGGCGGCGCAGTACATGGCTGGCCTGCGCGCTCAGCACATCACCGGGAGGCGGGGCGACCCGCTCATGTCGAGCGAGGCGGTCGTCGTGGCCGCCGGTGGCTCGGCCGTGCAGCACCTCCTCCTCGAGCTCGACGGCGAGCTGCTCATGAAGACCTTCGACCACGTCGCCTCGACAGGCGGGGAAGGGGCAACGCCATGACGCTCGACGGCGGCCGCCTCACCGTGGCCGTGCTCGGGGCCCAGCACCCTCATGTCTTCCCCCGCCTCGACCTGCTGACCGGCATGTTCTCCGACGAGTGCGAGGTCACGGGGCTCTACGACCGCGAGGCCGCCGTCCGCGACCACGTTGCGCGCACCTACGGCATCGACGTGCACGAGGACCCGCGGGCCGCCCTCGCCTCCGAGCCCGACGTCGTCATCGTGAACGGGCTCGACTCCGAGAACCCGCCGCTCGTGCGGGCGGCCGTCCCCGGCCCGCGAGCCGTCCTCCTCGAGAAGGTGGGGGCGCCCACCGTGGAGGAGATGCGCGCCGTCGTGGCGCACTGTGCCGCTCATCCTGTGCACGTCACGGTGGGTTTCATCCTCCACCACTCCCCCGTCGTCCCGAAGCTGCGGGAGATCGTCGAGTGCGGTGTCCTCGGGCCGGTGACGCTCGCCCGATTCCACGCCGCCACGCCCGTCGGGTGCTCGGCCGAGATCTGGCAGAGCATCCCGGAGGATCTCGGCGGCATGATCTTCACCGACGGCATCCACATGGTGCGCGAGATCATCGAGCTGCTCGGCGTGCCCAGCGCGTGACGGGGCGGGTCCGGCGGCTGCGGGCGAGCGAGCCGGTGGAGTCCGACATCTACAAGGCCGACGTCCTCTCCGGCCTCGGCACGACGCACGAGTTCCGCATCGGCGAGCTCCGCCACGAGGACGCCGGCGCCGTCCTGATGGACTACCCCGAGCACGTGGCCGTCCTCGACATGACGGGCTGGGAAGCCCACAACTGGGTGGAGAAGTGGCGCCTCGAGCTCTACGGCGCAAACGCCACGCTCGAGGCGGGCCTCATGCCGCCGTTCTACCGGCTGTCGGTCCGCCGCCCCGGCGGCGGTTACGAGGTCGGCACCTACGAGCAGGCCTACTCCGACGGAACCTCCAGCGGGGCGGCCATCAGCCTCGTGCCCGACATCACCTACCAGAACGAGATGAGGGCGCTGCTCGGTGCCGCCCGCCGCGGCAGCACGGACCAGAGCGAGCTGCGTGCCGCCCTGCAGTGCGTCGAGATCCTGGGGGCCGCCTTCGAGGCCTCGCGTGCCTTCGAGGGAGTGGGCGTCCCCACCGTCGACGGGTGGCGGGGGTGACGGGCACGACCGAGGACGTCTACCTCGGGATCGACGTCGGGTCCTCGGCCGCCAAGGCCGTCGCCGTCGACGCCCGCCATGGCTCCGTCGTCGCCACCGGTCGCAGCCCGCTCCTCGTGGAGCGGCCGACGGCGGGTGGCTGGGAGGTCGAGCCCTGCAACCTCTGGCTCGCCGCCGCCACGGCCGTTCGCGAGCTGCCGGAGGACACCCGGCGCGCCACGCGGGCTGTCGGTGTCACCGGGCAGATGTGCGGGCTCGTGCCGCTCGGGGCCGACCGCGAGCCCGCCGCCCGCTGCCTGCCCATCTTCGACGATCGCAGCATCGCCGAGAGCGAGGCGCTCGAGCGGGCACACGGCGATCACCTCCGTCGGCACGAGCGCAACGGGTCCCTTCCCGTCTACACCCTGCCGAAGCTCCTCTGGCTGCGCGCCACCCACAGCGAGGCGTTCGAGCGAACGGATCTCGTCGTGCTGCCGAAGGACTTCGTGCGGGGCTGCCTGACCGGACAGTGGGCGACGGAGCCCTCCGACGCCTCCGGCACGCTCGTGTTCGACCAGGGCACGGGCCGCTGGGACGAGGCCCTCCTGGAGGAGCTCGGCCTGCCGGCGGCGCAGTGGCCGGCGCTCCTCGGCTCGGCGACCGTCGCCGGCCGCGTCACAGCGGAGGCGGCGGGCGAGACGGGGCTGCCGGCGGGCACCCCCGTGGCGTCCGGAGCCTCCGACATGGCCGCCGTACCCGTCGGCCTCGGCGCAACGACGACGGACGATCTCGTCGTGAGCTTCGGGACGGCCGCCCACGTCATCTCGCCCGTCGACGAGCTCGCTGACGTCTGGCCGGTGCAGCAGTACAGCTCGGCATCCGGCGCACCCTTCTTCCGCTTCGGCGCCGTCTACAGCGGCGGCATCTGCGCCGACTGGCTGCTCGGCGTGCTCGGCGACCCCGGCGGCTTCGAGCTCTTCGCCGGCGCCCCGGACCGGCCAGCGTCCGAGGAGGCCCTCTTCGTGCCCTACCTGAGCGGCGCCGGAGCCCCCCACGAGGTCCCGGGGGCGGCGGGCGCCTTCCTCGGACTGCGGCTCGGCCACTCCCGCGCCGACCTCGCCCGCGCCGTCCTGCTCGGGCTCGTCTTCGAGGTGGCCAACGTGCGGGCCGCCCACGACCCCGGTGGGCGACGGCGCGTCCACGTGACGGGCGGTGGCATGCGGCTCGGCCCCATCGTCTCGCTGCTGGCGGACGCCCTCGGCTGCGAGCTGTGGCCCTCCGCCTCGCCCGATGCGGCCGCCGTCGGGGCGGCCCGCATCGCCGCCTTGGCGCTCGGGGACGAGGAGATCGGGCGGGGGGTCCCGTCGCCGGCGCCCGTCCAGCCCGACGCCGCCGGCAGCGAGCGCCTGGCCGCTGTCCGCCCCCGCTACGAGCGAGCCGCCGGCGCCGTGAGAGAGCTGGCCTCCCATGGGTGACGGGGGCGGCACCGGTGCCGCCACTCCCGGGACGGCCCCCTTCGCCATCACCGTCCGCGGGCCGGTGCCCGCCGGCGAGCTCGGCGTCGTCTACCCCCACGAACACCTCCTCACGGGTCCCCCGGCCCCCATCGGGGCGGCCGACCCCGACCTCGTCCTCGACTCCGGCGCCGAGGTCCTCGCCGACCTGGAGGCCTTCCGCCGGGCGGGCGGGCGGACGGTCGTGGAGCTGACGACGCCCGACTACGGTCGCGACGTGGCCGGACTCGCCGAGCTGAGCGAAGCGAGCGATGTCCACGTCGTCGCCACGACGGGCCTCAACAAGGCCCGCTACTCCTCGGAGCTCGCCGCTGGCCGCACCGTCGAGGAGCTCACGACGTGGTTCGTCTCCGAGATCCTGCAGGGAGTCGGCGACACGGGCGTGCGATGTGGCATCGCCAAGCTCGGCACGAGCCTCAACGAGATCCTGCCGACCGAGCACGCCGTGCTGCGGGCCGTCGCCCGCACCCACCTCGAGACCGGCTGCCCCGTCACCACCCACACCGAGCTGGGCACGCTGCCGGAGCGCCAGCTCGACATCCTCAGCTCCGAAGGGGTTCCCCTCGAGGCCGTGACGATCGGTCACCTCGACTTCTGCAACGATCTCGATGTCATCCGGCGCGTGGCGGAGCGAGGCGCCTACGTCGAGTTCGACCAAATCCCGAAGCCCAAGTACGGCCTCGAGGACGAGATCATCGGCCGCGTCGTCATCCTCGTGGAGGAGGGCCACGCCGAACGCCTGCTGCTGTCGGGCGACTTCTCCCGCAAGAGCTACTTCGGACATTGGAGCAAAGGACCCGGCATGGACTACCTCCTCACGACGTTCCGCCACCGGCTCGGCTCGGCCCTCGCCGACCGCCACCACGACGCCGAGGCCGTCCTCGAAACGGTCTTCGTCGCCAATCCCCGGCGCGCCCTCAGCTTCAAGGGCGCCGCCGCCGCCACGACGGCCGCCGCAATCGGGTGGGCATGACCGGCGAGGGCATCGACCGCTGGCTGTCGCCGGACAACGACGGCAGGCGCTACAGCTCGTCGGTGCGCCACAACGGGTTCATCTTCACGTCGGGACATCTCGGCACGGTCTCGGGCGCCGAGCCGACCAGCTTCGCCGAGCAGTTGCGGGTCGCCCTCGAAGGCGTCTTCGCCGCCGTGGAAGCGCTCGGCGGCGACCGCGGCACGATCCTCAAGGTGAACGGCTACCTCGCCCACCTGGAGGACTTCCCCGAGTATCACCGCATCTACGCCGAGATCTTCGCCGGTACGCCCTTGCCGGCCCGTACCACGGTGCAGATCGGCGGGTTCCAGCCGCCCATCCTCGTGGAGCTGGACGCCGTGGCGGCCCTCCGCCCGTGAGCGACGGCGAGCACGCCGTCGACGAGCTCGGCCGTGTTCGTGCCGTCGTGGTCGTGCGGGCACCGGCCATCGCCGACCCGGCGGCCCTCGCCGCCTGCCTCGTCGCCGCCGGCTTGCCGGTCGTGGAGATCGCCCTCACGTGCCCGGGCGCCCTCGAGGCAATCGAGGCCTGCCGCTCCGTCGAGGGCGCCCTCGTCGGAGCCGGCACCGTGCGAAGCGCCGAGGATGCCCGCCGCTGCGCCGATGCCGGCGCCCAGTTCCTCGTCACCCCGCACCTCGCTCCCGCCGCCGCCGCAACGGCGTGCGAGCTCCGCCTACCGGTCATCGTCGGGGCCCTCACCCCGACAGAGGTGGCGGCGGCTCTCGAAGAGGGGGCGGCTGCCGTCAAGATCTTCCCCGCCCGCCTCGGCGGCCCCGCTTACATCGCCGACCTGCGCGGCCCGCTCCCCGGCGTCGCCTTCGTCGCCTCCGGCGGTGTCGACGAACACAACGCCGGGGCCTTTCTCGCCGCCGGCGCCTTCGCCGTCACAGCAGGCACGAGCGTCGTGGCGCCGGCCGACGTCGCAGCCGCCCGCCATGGGGACATCGCCCTGCGGGCCGCCGCCTTCCGGCGCGCCTGCGACACGACATCGTGAGCGGGGAGACGCCGCCGACCCTGCGGATGGGCGACCGGACGGTGACCCGTCTCGGCTACGGCGCCGCCAAGCTGACGGGGCCGGGCATCTGGGGGCCACCGGCCGATCCCGCAGCCGCCGTGGCGCTCCTCAGGCGTGCCGTCAGCCTCGGTGTCAGTTTCGTGGACACGGCAGACTCCTACGGGCCGTACGCCAGCGAGGAGATTGTGCGCCGGGCGCTCCACCCCTACACCGACGTCGTCGTCGCCACGAAAGGCGGCTGCGTGCGCACCGGACCCGACGCCTGGGCGACCGTCTGCCGGCCCGCCTACCTTCGCCAGTGCTGCGAGCTGAGCCTCCGGCGCCTCGACATCGAGACGATCGACCTCTACCAGCTGCACGAGGTCGACCCCCTCGTGCCCTTCGAGGAGCAGCTCGGCGTCATCGTCGAGCTGCAACGGGAGGGCAAGGTGCGCCACATCGGGCTGTCCTCCGTCACGGAGGCACAACTGGAGGCCGCCACCGCCGTGACGGCCGTCACCTCGGTTCAGGCCGAGTACAACGTCCTCGAGCGCCGCAGCCACGCGATGCTCAGGCGCTGCGAGTCCGGCGGGATCGCCTTCGTGCCCTTCTTCCCGCTCGGCGACGGACGCCTGGCGGCGCCCGACGGCCCCCTCGGCCCACTGGCGGCCATCGCCGGCTGCTCGCCCGCCCAGCTCGCCCTCGCCTGGCTCCTGCACCGCTCCCCCGCCATCGTGCCCATCCCCGGCACGGCGGACATGGCGGAGATGGAGGAGAACGTCGGCGCACTCATGCTGCTCCCGCCCGGGCCTGTGCTGGCAGCGCTCGACGCCCTCGGGGGGGCCGCCCGCTAACGCCAGGTCGCCTTGCTCACCTGCCCGCTCACGATGTCGACGTACTGGGTCGTGTACCCGTCCGGCGAGCAAATCCCGTAGGTGCCCTCCGGCAGGGACGGGAAAACGGCGGCGTAGACGGAGCCCGAGGCGGCGAGGCGCTCGAGCACCCAGACGTGCTGGCGTCTCGAAGGATCGTCGAGGGGATGGATCTCCGGCTCGGCCCACTCGCGTGCGGCGTCGGCGTAGAGGATGAGCGCCCCCTGGCCGTCGCCCACGTCGATGGCGACTCCCCGGCTCGGCCCCGTCGGGCGGGGCTCGCCGGCTGTGGCGGGCGGGTGCTCGTGGGTGTGCTCCGCGCCGTGCTCGTGGACGTGAGCCGGCCCGTCCTGCGGCTGGCTCACGCCCACGAGGAGGCTCACGGGGTCTTGGGCGGCGTCTGGAAGCCGCCGTGGGGGTCCTGCAGGTACGGGAAGCTCGAGAGGTACGTCTCGCCGATCTCTTTCAGCTGGGCCGGTGTGAACGTGTTGGGGTTCTCGAGGTCGTAGATCTCACCGGCGGCGCCGTCGGGCGTGAACTTCGAGTCGACGAGGGCGTACGTCAGCCCGGCGATCGCCCGCAGCTCGATGGCGACGACGTCGTCGAAGACGCGGCGCCCGTTCGGGAAGCCGGCGGCGTCGCCGCCGAGGAGCCCGAGAAGGCTCGGCTTCGAGCTCGGCGGCACGCCGACGTTCAGGCGGAGCATGTCGGCCTGCACGGGGCCTGTGTAGTTCTGGAAGCCCTTCACGACCCCGCTCGGGATGCCCGTGAGGAGGACGGCCTCGAGGTCTGCCCGGTCCGAGCCCCTCTTGTCGAGGGCGCCGAGGTTCGGGAAAACCTTGGGGTAGAGCACGGGCAGGAGGCCGGCGAGCTCCGGATGGGCGTAGTGACTGGCGAACTGCTTGTCGTGCCCGGGCGCCTGCCCGTTCCAGTAGTCCTTCTTCGCCATCGGGATGACGACCTCGTTGATGAGCGGGTTACCGAGGCGGGAGACCTGGATCCAGCCACCCACCTTGGCCTTCGGCTCGCTGAGGATGGTGGCCGACTGGCGGGCGGCCGTCGTCCAGAACCCGAGTGTGGCGTCGTCGGCGGAGGCGCTCGGCCTCTTGCCGTTGGACGTGAGGCTGTCGATCGGCACCTGCAGGGCGATGCTGTGCACGTTCAAGATGGCGGGAGCGTTCACCCCGGGCGCAGCCGGCAGCGGGATGAGATGGAGGTCCTGGAACGGCCGTAGCGCTCCGAGGTCGAAGATCGACCCGAGGTCGACGTAGAAGCCTTCCGCCCGCTGCCCGGCAAAGACCTTGATATTGCCGCCGAGATCGAAGATGGCCTCCTTGCGGAGCGGCTCGTAGTTCGGGATGGAACGGACGCCCACGTTGCAGGGCGGGCAGTGCAGGTCCGTGCCGAGCACGTGACCGCCGTGCTTGTCGACGCGGGTGACCGAGTACAGCTGCTTGCGGTTCCAGTTCTTCGAGTAGATCGAGGTGATCTGGCCCGTGTTGTAGAGGAACGTGTCCTCGTCGGCGAGCGTGGTGTGGAAGCGGAACTCGAAGGTGATGTCGCTGACGCCGTCATTGTCGTTGTCGACGTGGATCTCGTAGATGACGTCGTCGCCGAACTCGTAGAAGTTCGGCCCGGCGGGCGGCAGTTGCAGAGGCACGTAGTTGGCGATCATCGTCACGGTCGACGGCTTGTCGGGACTCACGAAGGCGTAGAGGTCCGTGCTGTCGGCGACCGGATCGAGGGCGATGCCGGGGGCTTCGCGGTGTGAAGACATCGGTAGGGCTCGTTTCTCTTCGAAGGGACGACGATCAGCTGGCGGCGCGTGAGAGGCGGGCGACGAGGTCGCGGTCGTGCAGCACGACCTCGCGGTCGGCGAAGTGGAGGTGTACCTCGTCCTTGCGGGTGTCCGGCACGTGCACGACGAGGTCGCGGCCGGCGTCCGGCCGGCGGGAGGCGGGCGTCGTCGTCCGCGCCGGCTTCGTGCGGGTCTTCCCGGAAGGGCCCCGCAGGACCTTCGGGGTGGCGACGAGCGCTCCGGCCGCGGCGGCCGTGGCGCCGCCCTGCTTCAGGAACGACCGCCGGGTGATCTCGGACATCTCATCCTCCTGTGTCGGCGACCCGCACCGGGTACGCACGGCGGGCATCCCGCCCGCTCGGTGGAACTACGGGGCGGCGGGCACGCGCGGATGAGTGAGGGCGAGGAGAAGTTGCGACGGCCGGCCACTGTTCGGCGGCCGCCGGCGCCACATCAGTCAGACGCAGACTCGAGCCACTGGCGCATCGCCTCATAGACGGGGGGATGGTTGAGAAGTCTGAAATGGTTCACGCCTTCGAAGTGACAGGTGTGCTCGCTTGCGAACGGGATCTGTCCACCGCGACGGGACTGGCCGCGGGCGCTGGCCGGTTGAACGAGGAGATCGCCCACCAACCTGCCCAACGGGTTGTGGCGGCTCGCGGTGATGGTGGCGCTGACGGCGTAGTGGTTCGCCCAAGGCACGAGGGGGACTTCGCTACCCGAACTCGTGGATCGCAGGCCCGCCTGGCGCCACTGTTCGTCGAGGAGGTGGCCCGCTCGCAGATCCTTGATCCCGGCGCTCCGCCGGTCGAGGACCGACGCGAGCGGCCTGCTCTCCTCGAGCTTGGCGAGCAAGCTCGTCACGCGGCTCACCCACTGCTCGAGCCCTGCCCCCAGATGTGGGGAGCCAAGGTAGAAGGCGTGGCGCAGCGCCGACGTCCACGAGTGGCCCATCTGCTCTGCGTAGTGACAGGCGCTGCGAGCGACGAGACCACCCATCGAGTGACACACGAGAATCAATTCGGCGATGGGAACCGGCCAGGCGGCAGTGACATCGTCGAGGAGCGAGGTGAGCTGCCGACCGTTCTCGGAGATATGGAGGCCGGAGTTGTATCGGAGATAGACGGGGGTGAACCCGAGATCGTGGGCGAGCCGCGAGCCATAGGTGGACTCGGTACCCGACTCCTGCTCATCGGAGTACAGCCTCCACGACTCCTCGGTCTCGCCCAAGCCGTGAACGAAGATCGCCACCTTCGACGTCGCCTCGGGAAAGGCGAGCTCGAGGGCGTCGCGCCGAGGCGCCACGTCTGCTCGGGCATGTCTGATCGCCATCGGGATCGCCAACGGACTGTCCTGGTCGACGAGCTCGTCGCCCACGGTGGCATTCAACACCGCCAGTGCCAAATTGCTCCGGTGGGTCGACCCGGTCGGAAGGGCCGAACGTGACGTCGCACCGAGAATTTCGCTGCCGGCCATGCCGAGGGCAAGACCGGCTCCTCGGATGACGGCGTAGACGCCGGTGGCGATGCCGTCGTGGAGGACCCGGGCGGGTTGGGCGGCCGGGCCGGAGAAGGCGAACGTTCGGCCCGCAACGGCGCGATGCAACTGCTCGACGTGCGAGATGGTGTCAGCAAGGCGCCGCGTCGCAAGGCGCCCTGCGGCCTTCGCTTCCTCTGGTTTCATCATCCCCCCCGGAACAACGCTGAACTCCGCCAGTGTGGCACTCGCCGGGCACAGCCTGATGTTCAGCTGGGCCGACGACTGCGCCATGTCGGCGATGCGGCGTTACCGGCGGGCGCGGCCCCGCTTCTCCGTCGGCGTCTTCGCCGGTGTCTTGGACGGTGTCTTCGCCGCTGCCGACGTCCCGGGAAGGCCGGTGATCAGGTCGCGCACGGCCGCGCTGACGGTCTCGATGACCGTGTCGAGCTCAGTGGGATCCGCCGTGTTCGTGAGCTCCCCGGAGAGGAAGAGCCCGCCCATGACGGCCCCGACGGCACAGCCGAGCCGGACCCTGGTCGTCACCGGCACGGACGGGTCGCCGAGGAGGCGGCGGTAGGCGTCCTCCAGATCCTCGTGCCGGCCGGCATGGCCGACGCCCGTCTCGTGGATTTGCTCGAAGGCGGACCGGTTGCGCATGTGCAGGAGGAGGATCTTCCGGTTGGCGAGAATCTGGCGGATCATCTCGTCGACGAAGCCCGTCCAGGCCTCCGGGCCCGCCCCCACGAGCTCGCCGAGACGCTCCACCGGCCACGACATGTCGTGCATGCGGAGGTGGAGCGCCATGAGGATCTCGTCCTTGCTGGCGAAGTGGTAGTAGATGGCGGCCTTCGAGAAGCCGAGCTGCTCGGCGATCTCCCGGAGGGAGGTGTTCTCGTAACCCTTGTCCGTGAAGAGGTCGAGGGCGATGTCGAGGATTCGATCCCGTGTCGAGCGCTCGCCTTCCGCCGTTGCTGCCGCAGCCGTCGATCGTGCCACGAGATCATTCTACTTGACGACCGGTAAGTAGGTGACTTACCATACGGCAAGTAAGTATGATCCGACGCAGGGAGGCGGCGTGGACTCCGTTCCGATGATCGAAGCCGAGGGACTCGAGAAGCGCTACGGGTCCACCGTGGCGCTCGCCGGCGTCGACCTCGTCGTGCCGGCCGGCTCCATCCTCGGCGTCCTCGGCCCCAATGGCGCCGGCAAGACGACGGCCGTGAGGGTGCTCACGACGCTGGCGCTCCCGGATGGGGGGTGGGCGAAGGTGGCGGGTTTCGACGTCGTCCACCAGAGCGCTGCGGTGCGGCGGCACATCGGCGTCACCGCCCAGGACGCCACCCTCGACGAGCTTCTCACGGGCCGCCAGAACCTCGTCATGGTGGGCGAGCTGAGCGGGCTGCGCCGGCGTCACGCCCGGGCGCGCGCTGCCGAGCTGCTGCGGCGCTTCGAGCTCAGCGACGCCGCCGACCGGGTCATGAAGTCCTACTCGGGCGGCATGCGCCGGCGCCTCGACCTCGCCGCCGGCCTCATGACCAAGCCACCGGTGCTCTTCCTCGACGAGCCCACGACGGGGCTCGACCCAGCCAGCCGCGCCCGCATGTGGGGCATCATCCGCGAGCTCGTGGCCGACGGCGTCACCGTCCTGCTCACGACGCAGTACCTGGAGGAGGCCGACGAGCTGGCCGACCGCATCGTCGTGATCGACCACGGCCGCGTCATCGCCGAAGGCACCTCCGCCGAGCTGAAGGGCGCCATCGGCGGCGCCCGCCTCGAGGTCACCCTCGCCGAGGAGAACCCCGCCGCTCTCACGGCGTTGCGGCCGCTCGTCGACGGGCCCATCCACACGAGCCACGACGGCCGGCGGCTGCGGGCGGCCGTGCGCAGCCGCTCCGGCCTCGCCACCACCGTCGTGCGTGCGCTCGACCTCGCCGGCGTGGCGGTCGACAACGTGGAGGTCCACCAACCCTCCCTCGACGACGTCTTCTTCGCCCTCACGGGCCATCCGGCCGGCGACGAGGCGAGCGACGACGAGGATGCCGGGCTCGAGGTCGAGGAGGTGCCGGCATGACCGTGACCGCCCGGCTGCGGCCGGCCGCCGCCGCCCGGCCCGAGCGCGGCTTCCTCGCCTCGCGGTGGAACGACGTCGTGGTGCTCACCCGGCGCAACCTCATCCACATCTCCCGCGAGCCGCTGCAGCTGTCGGACGTCACCGTGCAGCCGGTGCTCTTCACGCTGCTGTTCATCTACGTGTTCGGCTCGGCCGTGCCCATTCCGGGCGGCTACAAGGCCTTCGCCGTGGCCGGCCTCCTGCTCCTCAACCTCACGACCTCGGCCATGGGGACGGCCGTCGGGTTGAGCAGCGACCTCAACTCGGGGGCGATCGACCGCTTCCGCAGCATGCCCATGTGGCGCTCTGCCGTCCTCGTCGGCCGCAGTGTGGCCGACCTCCTCTCGGCCGCCCTCTGCGTCGCCATGGTCACGGTCTCCGGTCTCGTCATCGGCTGGCGCCCGCACGCCGCCGCCCTCTCGGTCGTCGCCGGTTTCGGGGTGGCCCTGCTCTTCAGCTACGCCCTCTCCTGGGGATGCGGCTGCCTCGGCATCGTGTCGAAGGGCCCCGAGTCCGCTCAGGGGGTCGGCCTCATCCTCCTCTTCCCGGCCGCCATCGTCTCGAACGCCATGGTGCCGACGAACGGCATGCCGGCGTGGCTGCAGACCGTCGCCAACTGGAACCCGGTGAGCGCCGTCACGGCCGCCGTGCGAGATCTCTTCGGCAACCCGAACCCGTCCGCCGCCATCCATGACTGGCCGATGCAGCACCCTGTGGCAGCGGCCCTCGCCTGGTCGGTCGGCATGCTCCTCGTCTTCGCACCCCTCGCCGCCCACCTCTTCCGGCGGCGCACGACGGGCTGAGGTCGAAGACCCAGCCCCATACAGCCCGAGCCGCCGGGCGATTCCGTGATACTGATGCGGTGGCACGCGTGAGACCCGGCGAGCTCGTCGGGCGGAGAGCCGAGATCGACCGCCTGACGGAGCTGCTCGAGCGAGCGGCCGCCGGCCAGCCCGTCGTCGCCCTCGTGAGCGGCGACGCCGGCGTCGGCAAGACGCGCCTCGTCACCGAGCTCGCCACCCTGGCGGCGGCCCGCGGCTTCAGCGTGCTCTCGGGGCGCTGCGCCGACGTCGGCGGCAGCGTCCCCTACCTACCGGTGGCGGACGCACTGCGGAATGCCACGACGGGTCCCGCCGTCCCCGTGGCCGTGGCGCGCGCCCTCTCCACCCGGCCCATCCTCGGCCGCCTCCTGCCGGACCAGCAGGGCGACGCCGAGGAAGAAGACGCCGAGCTCACGGGCATGGCGCAGCAACGGCTCTTCGGCGCCTTCCTCGGCATGCTGGCCGAGCTCTCCGGCCACTGCCCGCTCCTCCTCGTGCTCGAAGACCTGCACTGGGCGGACCGCTCCACCCGCGACCTCGTCACGTTCCTCAGCCGCGTGATCCGCCGCGAGGCCGTCGCCGTCGTCCTCACCTACCGCACGGACGACCTCCACCGCGGCCACCCCCTCCGCCCCCTCGCCGCCGAACTCGCCCGCCTGCCGAACGTGTCCACCCTGCCGCTCGGCCCCCTGGAGCCCGCTGCGATGGCCGCCCACTTGCGCGCCCTCGCCCGCCAGCCAGTCGAGGCGCGTGCCCTGGAGGCGATCATCGGCCGGGCGGAGGGCAACGCCTACTACGCCGAGGAGATCCTGATGGCCTCCACGGACGGCTCGGAGCTGCCAGCCGGCCTCGCCGACCTGCTGCTGTCGCGAGTTCACCGGCTGTCGACCGATACGCAGCGGGTCCTCCACGCCGCCGCCGTGGCCGGCCGTCGGGTGGACGACGAGATGCTGCGTTCCGTCTGCGGCCTGGCGGCTCCGGAGTACGACAACGCCCTCGGCGAGGCCGTCGCCCACCAGCTCCTCGTACCGGACGGCCCCGGCTACGCCTTCCGACACGCCCTCTTGCAGGAGGCGGCCTACGGGGATCTGCTGGCGGGCGAGCGGACCCGCCTGCACGCACGCTTCGCCGAGCTCCTCGACGACGAAGGGCGCCTCGCCTCCGAGCCCGGAGCGGCGGCCGAGCTGGCGCACCACAGCCTCGCCAGCCACGACCTGCGTCGTGCCTTCGCCGCCTCCGTGCGCGCCGCCAGGGAGGCCGAGCGCCTGGCCGCCCCGGCAGAGGCCCACCGTCACTACGAGCAGGCGTTGTCGCTCTGGGACCAGGTCGAGGAGGCCGACGAGCTGGCGGGCGCCACGAGGGGCGCCGTGAGCTTCGCGTCCGCCACGAACGCGGCGGCGAGCGGCGACCTGCAGCGGGCCGAGCACGAGCTGCAGCACCTCGCCCGCCGGCTCCAGGCCGTCCGCGAGGGCGCTTCGGCCGATCCCTGCGGGCCCCTCGCCGGCTCGGAGGCCGAGGCGGTCTCGTTGTCGAGCAGGGCGAACGAGCGTCTCGCCTACTACCGCCTGGAGCTCGGCGACAAGACCGGCGCCCTCGAGGCCGCCCAAGCAGCCGCCGACGCCCTCCCGGACGACTACGAGGGGTGGGAGCGGGCGCAGGCGTTGGCGACCTTGGCGCAGACCCGTTTCTTCGTTGAGGACGACTCGGCCGGCGAGCTGGCCGAGCTCTCCCGGCAGGCCGCCGAGTCGGCGGGCGCCCCCTGGATCGAGGCGGACGCCCTCGTGACGATGGGTCGCATGGCGGAGCGGGAAGGCCGCGTGAACGACGCCGCCGAGCTCTTCGTGGCCGCCCACGAGAAGGCCTCGCGAGCCGGCGTGCTCGACGTCCACCTCCGCGCCGCTTTCGAGCTCGGGCGCCTGCGTCTCGAGCAGGGGGAGCTCGAGGCCGCCAGCCGCACGGCCCACGAAGGCCTGCGGCGCGCCGAGGCGGCTGGGCTCGGCCTCGCTCCCTACGGTCTCGACCTGCAGTACCTGCACTACCTGTCGCACGTCGCCGACGGCGACTGGGACCACGCCCAGCGCCTCGCCGACGGTTTCCCGGTCCGGCTGACGAGCGCCCGCGAGGCGGTGCTGTCCGCCATGGCCCTCTTCATCGACGTCGCCCGCGAGAACCCCACGCTCTCGGAGCGGCGGGACTGGCTCGAGCCGTACTGGGCGGAAGACCGCTTCAGCGAGTACCTCGGGCGGGGTCTGCTCGCCGAGCACTCACTCTGGCACGGCGAGAGCGAGTCGGCTCTCGACGAGGTCGAACGCTCGCTCGAGCGCATGGCGCAGGACGGCTACGGCTACGGGCCGCCGGCGATCCGGGTGGCCGCCATCGGCTTGGCGGCCGAGGCGGACCGGGCGGAGGCGGCTCGGGCGGCGGGCGACGAAGGCACCGCCACCGCCGCCCTGGAGGGCGCCGGCCGTCTCATCGGGATCGCCCGCCAGGGTGCCGCCTATTCGCGGCGGCCCCACTGGGTGCTCGGTGTGGAGGGCCGTGCCTGGCTCTGTCGTGCCGAGGCGGAGTACCTGCGAGCCATCGGTGACGACGACCCGGACGCTTGGCAGGTGGTCGTCGACGCCTTCGGGCCGGCCTTCGTCTACGAGACCGCCCGCTCCCGCTGGCGCCTCGCCCACTCCCTCGTGCGAGCCGGGCGGCGGGACAAGGCCGAGAAGGCGTGGGCCGAGGCCGTCGCCGTCGCCGAGCGCCTCGGGGCGCGCCCGCTGCTGTCGAGGCTGACGGAACTGGGGAGACGGGCCCGCTTCTCGTCCGGAGCGGTCGAGAAGGCGGCCGTCCCGGCGGGCACGAGAGACAACAGGGACTCGAACGTCCTCGGCCGCCTCACCCCCCGCGAGCGGGACGTGCTACGGCTCATAGCGCTGGGCCGCTCCAACCGCGAGATCGCCAACGAGCTCTTCATCGCTCCCAAGACGGCGAGCGTGCACGTCTCGAACATCCTCGCCAAGTTGGGGGCCTCCACGAGGACGGAGGCGGCGGCCATCGCCCACGCCGACGGGGTCGACTGAGCGCCCGTCAGCGGCGACCGAAAGGAAAGGCTCGATCAGAATCCTCCGCAGGGGGCCGACGTAGGTGCGGGGCAACAGCTCGAGGATCCACGGGTCCCGGTGGGGGGCGCGCACGCTCGACCGCTCGCCGCGGGGACGGCGCTTTGCGCGCCGTCCCTCACGGGCGAGCCTGGCGGCCTCAGCGGCGACCAGACGCTCGCGGATTCGCTCTGCTGCGAGGCTCTCCAACTGGTAGGGGTGCATCGTGTCCTCCTCATTGCTTGCATGAGTGAGTGTGCTCGTAAGGCCCCAGGCGGGGCATCGGGCATCCGCCGTATCTTCCGGAGGCGGTGTACCTAGGGACTGCTTAGGCCGATTGCTCGCTGTTCTGACGCCACAACAGTCCTGCTCAGACGTAGTGCACGAAGGGCCACGGAGGGGCGCATCGAGACGCCACGGCGGGCGCCGTGGTGCGGGAGACAATCGAGGACGGAGGGGAGCAAGCGACGAGACGGCCGCAGGCCCCCGGTCGCTCGACCGGGGCCTGCTCGGCGTCGGCAGGGCCGGGTTGCCCCGGAGACCGCTCAGCACGGAGGCGACCGGCACCACCCGGCCTGACCATCCCTATGCTGGTGTCACGTCTCGGTGACCTGGGTCGCCCCGCCACCTCCCCGTGCCGTGCGGCACTCGCCCGAGAGGAGCGCCCCCGTGCGCCCACCCACCGACGACTCCGCCATTGCCACCCTCCTTGCCCGGCTGCCCGAGTTCGAGGACCACTACCTCGACCTCCTGGACCTCTACGACGAGGACCTCACACCCGAGATCGTCGTCATGGAGCTCGCCGAGTACGTCGCCGACCTCCTCCCCCGCCACGCCGACGAGGAGCTGGTGGAACGCTGCCTGGACGCCGTGGAGGAGCTCGCCGAGAGGGAGGACGGCCCCGACCTCGTCGGCTACTGCTTCCTGAACGTGCTGCCGACCGGCGCCCGCATGATCCTCGATGATCGCCTCGGACCGTTGACGGCGCAGCTGGCGGCTGACTTCTGGCACGTCGAGGTGCTCGGGCGGGTCACCGTGCCCGTCCCGGCGGCAGAGGCCGGCCCCGAGGCGGGCGGGTCCTGACGGAGGCTTCGCCTCAGGGTCCGGGGCCGGCGGAGAGTCAGGCGCGAAGCGTCGCCCCCAAGCTGGCCTCGGCGGCCTCGATGCAGGCTCGTCGCAGCTCGGCGACGTCGGCGTCGGTCAAGGTGCGGTCGAGGGCGCAGAAGCGCAAGCGGAAGGCGAGCGACCGCTTCCCCGCGTCCACGCCGGGACCGCGGTAGACGTCGAAGAGCTCGATGGACTCGAGGAGGCTGCCACCGGCCTCTCGCAGGGCGTCCTCGAGTCGGGCGGCCGGGACGGCGTCCTCCACGACGAACGCGAGGTCGACGTCGCTCGACGGGTAGCGGCTCACCGGCTCCGCCTGCAGCGAGCGCCGCGGTGCGGTTACGAGGAGGCCGAGATCGAGATCGAGCCAGCCGACGCGCTCGTGCGGCAGACCGAAAGCAGCAACGACGTCGGGGTCCACCTCGCCGAGGTGTCCGAGCACGGCGCCGCCTGGGCACCGGAGGCGGCCCGAGCGCGTGCGGTGCATGCCGGTCACAGCGACCTCTTCCGAGGCTGCCGCCGTCTGCTCGACGGTCACGGGCTGCAGCCTGAGGGCGTCCTCCAGCACTCGCCAGGCCTCCACGGCCGAGGCGGCGCCGTCGCCCTCGGCGGCGAGGACGAGGCCGACGCGCTCGTGCTCGTGGGGCAGGGCGCCCTCGGCAGGCGGCTCGGCGACAGCGAAGACGTCTCCGATCTCGAAGAGCCGCACGAACTGGTGGCGGTGGCCGGCGTTGTAGCGGACCGCCCCGAGCAAGCCGGCCAGCAGGCTGGGACGGAGGACCGACTCCTCCGCCACCATCGGGTTGGCGAGTGCCACGAGGCGCTCGCCGAAGCCGGCCCGCCCCTGTACGGCCGGGTCGACGATGGAGCTCGTCCAGGCCTCGTGGGCACCGAGGCCGCAGAGAAGGCGGCGGACCTGGCGGCGCAGGCGCTGGACGTCGTCGAGCTGTCCCACGTGGGGCGAGCGCCGCTCGGTGCGGGCGATCCTGCGATACCCGAAGGTGCGGGCGACGTCCTCGGCGACGTCCACCTCGCGCTGGACGTCGGGCCGGAAGGTCGGGACGATGACCTCGACGGCGTCGGCGGCGGCACCCCTGGCGCCTGCGTCCGGCGACGAGTAGCCGATGGGCTCCAGGAGCGCCAACATCTCCTCGGCGCCAAGGGACGTCCCGAGGAGAGCGTTCACACGCCCCGTTCGCACGGCGAGGCGGACGGATGGAGTCGCCACCGGGTGGTCGTCGAGCAGCCCGCGGGCGATGGCGGGCGGTGTACGGCCGGCCGCCACGGCCGCCTCCACGACGAGCTCGCAGACGCGGGCGGACGCCCGCTCCACCATGGCGGGGTCGACGCCCCGCTCGAAACGCACCGACGCCTCCGTGCGCAGCCCGACGCCGCGAGCCGTGCGGCCGACGGAGACGGGCCGGAAGAGGGCCGCCTCCAGCAGCACACGGGAGGTGGCGTCGTCGACCTCGCTCTCGCGGCCGCCCATGACGCCGCCGATGCCCACGGGCTCGCCGGCGGCGTCGCAGATGAGGCAGTCGAGCCCCGAGGTGGGGTCGTCCGCCCTCGCCCGCCGTGTCCCGAGCGTCCGCAGCTCGCCGTCGAGCGTGCGCAGCGTCTCGCCCGGCCGGGCGGCGCGGGCGAGCAGGCCGTGCTGACCGAGGCGGTCGAGGTCGTAGGGGTGCGTCGGCTGGCCGAGCTCGAGCATGACGTAGTTGGAGGCGTCGACGACGGCGCTGATGGGGCGCATGCCGGCCAGAGCGAGCCGCCGTTGCACGAAGAGGGGCGAGGCGGTGGGCAGGAGGCCGGTGAGAACACGCCCTGTCAGGCGCCAGCAGAGCTCGGGCGACTGCACCGACACGCTGGCGAGCCCCTCGGCCGCCTCGTCCGACTCGACGAGGACGGGGGCAGGGATCTCGAGGGGAAGGCCGAAATGGGCGGCCAGGTCGCGGGCCACGCCGAGCATGCAGAGGCAATCGGGACGGTTCGGCTCGACGGCGAGGTCGAAGACGACGTCGGCCGTGATGCCGAGATGCTCGCCGAGGCTGCGGCCGAGCTCCACCCCCACGGGCAGCGGCCCGTCCGCCCCGGCGGAGCCGAGCACGAGGATGCCCTCGTGGTCCTCGCCGAGGGCCAGCTCGCGGGCCGAGCAGATCATGCCGTTCGAGACGACGCCCTTCATCTTGCGCCGCTCCATGCGAAACCCGCCCGGCAGCACGGCGCCGACGGGAGCAAGCGGCACGACGTCGCCAACCTCGAAGTTCCAGGCCCCGCAGACGACCTCGACGGGGTCGTCGCCACCGGCGTCCACCACGACGCGGCGGATGCGGTCGGCCCCGGGGATGCCCGCGATCTCGAGGACCCTTGCCACGACGACGTCGCCGAGGCCCTCCCCCACCCACTCGACGCCCTCCACGACAAGGCCGAGCGAGTCCAGCTCCGCAGACAGGTCGGCCACGGCCTGCCGATTCGACGGCGATGCCTCGAGGGGGGTGAACGACTGCAGCCAGGAGAGGGGTGCTCGCATCAGCGGGGACCTTTCGGGAACACGAGGCCGGGGGTCAGAACTGTTGCAGGAAGCGCACGTCGTTCTCGATGAACGAACGCAGATCGGCGATGCCGTGGCGCATGATGGCGAGACGGTCGATGCCGAAACCGAAGGCGAAACCCGTCCATTCCTCCGCATCGACGCCCGTCGCCTCGAAGACCGCCGGGTGGACCATGCCGCAGCCGCCGAGCTCGATCCAGCCCGTCCCTGCGCACGTACGACAGCCCGTGCCCCCGCAGATCGTGCAGGAGATCTCGAACTCCGCCGACGGCTCGGTGAAGGGGAAGTAGGCCGGCCGCAGCCGCGTGCTCACGTCGGAGCCGAAGATGGCGCGCACGAAGGTGTCGATCGTGCCGGCGAGGTCGCCGAAGCTGACGCCGTGGTCGACGACGAGGCCCTCGATCTGGTGGAAGACGGGCAGGTGGGTCGAGTCGGGCGTGTCCCGCCGGTACACGCGGCCCGGCACGACGGCGTAGATGGGGAGCCGCCCTCGTTGCAGGAGGTGGATCTGGACCGGTGACGTGTGGGTGCGGAGGAGGATCGTCTCGGGCTCGCCGGCGTCGACGAAGAACGTGTCCACGGAGCTGCGGGCCGGGTGGTCGAGGGGGATGTTGAGGGCCTGGAAGTTGTGCCAGTCCGTCTCCACCTCCGGCCCCTCGGCGATCTCGTAGCCCATGCCGACGAAGACGTCCTCCAGTTCCTCCGTCACCCTCGTGACGAGGTGGAGATGCCCGGCGAGCCGCCCGGGCAGCACCTCGGTGAGATCCATGCGGTCGGCCGCCAGCCGCTCCGCCCGCTCAACGCCGGCGAGCTCCACCCGGCGGTCCTCGACAGCGGCGGCCACGCGGGCGCGCAGCTCGTTCAGCCGCTGCCCGGCCGCCTTGCGCTCCTCGGGTGCGAGTCGACCGACCTCCTGGTAGCTGGCGGCGAAGCGGGAGCGCTTGCCGATGGCCCCGCGCTCCGCCTCCTCGAGCCCGGAGAGGGAGGTGGCGGCGGCCACCGCCGCCAGTGCCTCCGTCTCGATGCCGGCGAGATCGTCACCCGATTCCGGGCGCGCGGCGTTCTCGGTCACGTCGGTCTCGGCCACGGCCTCATGCTACCGGGGGTCCGCGGCCCCGATCTGGCCCGGTAGGGCCGGCGCCGGCACGGATCGGGCGCGCCGGGCCGCCTCGAAGCACAGCACAGCGGCCGTCATGGCGACGTTGAGCGACTCGCTGCCTCCGGCCATCGGGATGGTGACGGTCCCGTCGAGTGTCGTCTCGAGGGCGGGGGCGAGTCCGGAGGCCTCGTTCCCGAGCACGAGGGCGACCGGCCCCGAGAGGTCGGCGGCGAGGTAGTCGAGACCACCTCGTGCCGTCGTGCCGAGGAGGCGGAGGCCACCGGCGCGAAGCAGCTGCAGGGTCTCGGCTGCCTCAGGCCCCTTCACGACGGGCAGCTCGAAGATGGCGCCGGCGCTGGCGCGCACGACTTTCGGGTTGGCCGGGTCGACGCAACCGGCACAGGCGATGACGCCGGCCGAGCCGGAGGCGGCGGCGATGCGGAGGACGGCCCCGAGGTTGCCGGGATCGCGAACGTCGGCGCAGACGAGGTAGAGGCGGTCGCCCGGCGGGGCCGCCTCCAGCAGCACCGGGAGCGTCACCTCCGCGACGGCCACGACGGCGCAGACCGGCTGGGGGGTGACCGTGTCGGCGACGCGCTCCATGACGCCGGGGCCGAGGTCGAACACGCGAGCGCCGTGCCGCTCGAGCTCGGTCAGCAGGCGGTCGATGTCAGGGTGGCGGCGCCCTTCCGGGGCCACGAAGACGGACTCGATCGTCCGCCCATTGCGGAGGGCGACCTCGACGAGCTTCGATCCTTCGGCGACGAGGACCCCCTCGGACTGGCGGGCGCTCGACCGGCTCAGGAGCCGGCGAAGGCGCTGGACGCGCTGATGCCGGATGCCCAGGCCGCTCGCGCTCAGGAGGCGGCCTCCTCGGCCGGCGCCATGTCCTCGTCGTCGGCGGCCGTGGCACTCTCGTCGTCGGCCTTCCGGGTGCCGGCGCCGCCTGCCGAGGCGGCAGGGGCGGCCCCTTCCTCGCCGTCGGCGACGAGGCGGACGAGGGTGGCAAAGGCCTCGGGGTCACGCACGGCCAGGTCGGCGAGGATGCGGCGGTCGACCTCGATGCCCTCTCGGTGGAGCCCGGCGATGAAGCGGCTGTAGGGCATGCCGTTCAGGCGGGCGGCGGCGTTGATGCGCTGGATCCAGAGCTTTCGGAAGTCCCCTTTGCGCGCCCGCCGGTCGCGGTAGGCGTACTGCAGCGAGTGCATGACCTGCTCGTTCGCAGACCGGTACGAGCGCGACTTGTTCCCGTAGAAGCCCTGGGCGCGCTCGAGGACGGTCCGGCGGTGCTTCTTCCCGTGGACAGCGCGCTTCACCCTTGCCATCTGGGGCTCCTTTCCTCAGTTCATCCGCGATGGTTGTGGTCTGTGAGGCCCGGGCACCGCCCGGGCTTCGACCGGCGCCCGCAGGTCGCCGGTGGCGGTTCGGCAGCGGCCTCAGAGGCCGAGCAGCCGCCGCACGTTCTTCTCGTCGGCCTTGGACACGTCGACGTCGGCGGCGAGCCGCCGCGTCCGCACCGAGTTCTTGTGCTCGAGCAGGTGCTTGCGGTTCTGCTGCCGCCGCCGGAGCCGGCCGGTGCCCGTGACCTTGAAGCGGGCGGCCGCCCCTCGATCCGTCTTGCGCTTTGGCATCGTCCTTACTCCTCCGTCCCTGTCGTACCGCTCGTCCCACCCGACACCACCGTCGCCTGGACGGGCGACGCGCCGTCCGGGCCGGCAGTCGTGGCCGCCGGCTCACTGGCTGCCGGCTCACTGGCCGCTGGTTCGCTGGGCGCCGGTCCACTGGCTGCCGGTGGCGCAGCTGACTGCCCGGCGCCTCCGGAGCTGCCGGGTACCACGTGCGCCGCCCGCGCCTCGTTCTGGGCGCGTGCGGCGTCGGCCTGCCTGGCTCGTTTGTCGGGTGCGAGCACCATCACCATGTTCTTCCCATCGAGACGGGCCTCCGACTCGATGCGGGCGGTGCCGTCGAGCTGCTCGGCGATGCGATCGAGGATGCGCTTGCCGAGCTCGGAGTGGAAGACCTCCCGGCCCCGGAACATCACCGTGATCTTCACCTTGTGCCCGTCATGGAGGAATTTCATGACCTGCCGGGTCTTGGTCTCGAAGTCGCCGGCCCCGATCTTCGGGCGGTACTTCATCTCCTTGATCCCGATGCTGTTCGACTTGCGACGGGACTCCTTCGCCCGTTGCGCTTCGTCGAACTTGAATTTCCCGTAGTCCATGATCCGGCACACCGGCGGGCTGGCGAGCGGAGCCACCTCGACGAGGTCGAGATCCTGCGCCTGAGCGATCTGCAGCGCCTCGTACAGTGGCTTGATCCCGAGCTGGCGCCCTTCAGGGTCTACCAGTCGGACCTCGCGAGCCCGGATGCGGTCGTTGATCCGAGGCTCGTTGGTGGTTGGTGCGTTGGTGATCGGCTGTCGGTCCTCTCTCGTCCTACCGCACGTCGGGTGCGGCATAGCGAACGGGGAGGCGAGGCGAGGCGATCGCCAGCCCTTCCGGTGGACCCGGCGCACTCGGGTGCCCCGACCGCTGACGGTCGGGCTGTGGCCGGGTGGGAGAGCGCACGAGCGCACCCCGCTTCCCCATGGATTGTCGGGCTCTACGCTAGCAGCCGTGAGCAGCCTCTGGACACCCGAAGGTGAGCACAGGGTCCCACGGCCGAGCGGGGAGGGCGCCCCGACTGGCCCTGCCGGTGGGGCGCCGCCCGGAGGCGGAGGCGGGGACTTCGGAGGGCCGCCGGGGTCCGAGGCGAGCGAGGAGGAGCTGCGTGCCCTTGCCCGCGAGCTCGCCGAGACGCCCGTCGAGGACATCATCGCCAACCACGCCTACGGCCTCTTCGAGCTCGCCGCCCTCCACCTCTCCCAGATGCCCGTCAACCTCGTCGCCGCCCGCCTCGCCATCGACGCCATGGGTGCGCTCGTCGACGGGCTGGGCGACCGCCTCGGTGGCCACGCCGCCACCCTTGCCGACGGACTCACGCAGCTCCGGCTCGCCTACGTGCGCATCTCCGAGGCGGCGACGCCGGCTGCCCCGGCGGGAGACGGAGTCGGGGCTGCGGCACCGCCCGAGCCCGGCGAGGCCTGAGAGCGGCGGTCAGCCTCCAAGCTGCTCAGCGGCTCGGCGCCGACGCTCCCACCGGCCGCACGCTTCGCGCCTCCACGGTGCCGCCCAGCCCGGCAACGGTGACGAAGGCCACGAGCGTCCCGACCTCGATCTGGCGGGTCCCGTCGGTGATGGCCGTGCAGTGGAAGGGGAAGACGGCGGCGGCCGCCGACGACGGCGGGTCGACCGCCTGCAGCGTCCCGAGGCCGCGAGCGGCGTCGTAGGCAGTCACCCGCCCGAGCCGGGCGCCGGCGTTCAATGGACGATCTTCGAGAGGGCGAGCTCGATGATGTCGCTCGCCCCCCGCTCCTTGAGCGCCGGGATGAGGGCGTTGATCTCGCTCTTCGGGACGACGGTCTCGACGGCGTAGGCGTCGTCACCGAACAGCTTGGACACGGTGGGCGACTTCATGGAGGGCAGCACGTCGATGACGGCGTCGAGGTCGGCCGACGAGACGTTCAGCTTCACGAGCACCTTGCCGCGGGCCTCTAGCGTCCCCTGCAGGAGGACGAGGAGCTGTGCCATGGCGCGGGCCTTGCCGGCGTCGGCGTGGGAGTCCTTGTTGGCGATCAGTTCGGTGTGGGAGACGAGGAGCGTGTCGATGACACGCAGCCCGGCCGCCCGGATGGCCCGACCCGTCTCGGTGATCTCGACGACGGCGTCGGCGATCTCGGGCACCTTCGCCTCCGTCGCCCCGTAGGAGAAACGGACGTCGGCTTCGACCCCGTGACTCGCCAGGAAGCGCTCGGTGAGCCTCGGGTACTCGGTCGCCACGCGACAGCCCTGCGGAAGGTCGGCGACGGTGGCGATGGGCGAGTCCGAGCCGACGGCGAGCACGACGCGGATGGGCGACGAGGTGGCTTTCGAGTAGTGGAGGCGGCCGAGGGAGACCACGTCGGCACCCGTCTCCTCGATCCAGTCCCGCCCGGTGATGCCGAGGTCGAAGAGTCCCTCCGCCACGTAGGAAGGAATCTCCTGCGGCCGCAGGATGCGGACCTCGTCGACACGGGGGTCATCGATCGTGGCCGTGTAGTCGACCTCCGAGGACCGCCGCACGGCGAGGTCGGCCTCGGCGAAGAGGGTGAAGGTGGCCTCTTCGAGCGATCCCTTCGGCAGGACGAGGCGGAGCACGGCCGAACTCCCTAACGAGGCGTCGCGGCGGTGCCGGCCGCCGGCGGCGAGCCGGCGACGAGCGATCGCACGAGGTTCGCCATCTCGACGACGGTCTCGACGGTCTCCTCCCCCTTGTTGCCGACGGACCCGCCCGAGCGCTCCAACGCCTGGAAGGCGTTCTCCGTCGTGAGCACGCCGAAGGCCACCGGCACACCCGTCTCGAGCTGCACCTGCTGCAGCCCGCGGGCGCACTCGCCCGCCACGAAGTCGAAGTGGGCGGTCTCCCCGCGGATGACGACCCCGAGGCAGGCGACGCCGTCGTAGCCGGCGCGGGCGGCCGCCTGCGCCGCCAGTGGCAGCTCGAAGCTGCCCGGCACCCACACGACGAGCCGGTCCGCCTGCTCGACGCCGCAGTCGTCGAGCTTGCGCAGCGCCCCGTCGAGGAGGCGGGCCGTCAGGCCGCCGTTGAAGCGGGCGCAGGCGACGGCGATGCGCAGCCCCCGGCCGTCGTGCGAGCCGACGAGGGCCCCCTCTGTGACGCCTTCGTCGAGCGGTGAGAGACGGTGGGTCGCCTCAACCATCGACGCCGGCGGGATCGGGCTCGCGGTCGTCGTCGTGCTCGCCGTTGAGGAAGGCTTCCCCGTCTTCGAGCTGACCGAGGAAGTGGCCGAGCCGCTCGCGCTTGGTCTGGAGGTAGCGGAGGTTCTCCGGGTTGGGCGCCGACTCGATGGACACCCGTTCGACGATGTCGAGCCCGAAACCCTCCAGGCCGCCGTACTTGGCCGGGTTGTTCGTCATGAGCCGCATCGTCGTGACGCCGAGGTCGACGAGGATCTGGGCCCCGATGCCGTACTCGCGGTTGTCGACCGGCAAGCCGAGGTCCAAGTTGGCATCCACGGTGTCACGACCCTGCTCCTGCAGCGTGTAGGCGCGCAGCTTGTGGGCGAGCCCGATGCCGCGTCCCTCGTGCCCGCGCAGGTAGACGACGACTCCGCAGCCATCGGCGGCGATCTTCTCGAGAGCGAACTGGAGCTGGGGGCCGCAGTCGCAGCGCTGCGATCCGAAGACATCGCCCGTGAGGCACTCGCTGTGCACGCGGACAAGGACGTTCTGGCGGCCGGCGACGTCGCCGGCGACGAGGGCGAAGTGGTGCTCGCCGTCCACGGTGGAGAGGTAGGCGTGCCCCGTGAACTCCCCGTACTCGGTCGGGATGCGGGCGGAGGCGATGCGCTCGACGAGCTTCTCCCGGTGGCGGCGGTAGCGCACGATGTCGGCGATCGTGATCATCTGCAGGCCGTGGTGGGCGGCGAAGGCCTCGAGCTCGGGGCGGCGGGCCATCCCCCGCTTGTCGGCGGTCAGGATCTCGCAGAGGACACCGGCCGGATTGCGGCCGGCAAGGCGGGCGAGGTCGATCGTGGCCTCCGTGTGCCCGGCCCGCTTGAGCACGCCGCCGGTGCGGTAGCGCAAGGGGAAGACGTGACCCGGGCGGGCTAGGTCGTTCGGGCGCGTCTCCGGGTCGATGAGCGCCTGGATGGTGGCGGCGCGGTCATGGGCGGAGATGCCCGTCGTCGTTCCCGGTTTGTAGTCGACGGCGACGGTGAAGGCGGTGCGCTGCGACTCGGTGTTGTTGGGCACCATGAGCGGCAGCTCGAGCTCGTCGAGACGCTCCGGGGTGAGCGGGACGCAGATGAGCCCGGACGTGTAGGCGAGGAAGAAGGCGATCTTCTCGGGCGTGGCGAACTCGGCGGCCATGACGAGGTCGCCCTCGTTCTCGCGGTCCTCGTCGTCGACGACAACGACCATCTCGCCGCGGCCAATGGCCGCAATGGCTTCTTCAACGTTCGACAGCGGCACCGTCCGGCTCCTCGCGATCTGGCACTCCAGCCTACTGGGCGCCCAAAGGCAGCACGTCCAGGCGGACGTCGTCCCCGAAGCGCTGCACGCCGGCGAGGCGCCCCCGCCAGAGGTCGGCCATCGTGGGGGCGCCGGGGCCCGCGAACATCGGCCGGCCGTCGGCGCCCCCGAGAAACCCCGCCGTCACGTACACGACGTACCGGTCCACCGCCCCGATCTCGTGCAGCTCCTTGGCGACGCCGGCGCCGCCCTCCACGAGCAGCTGCAGGACGCCGGCCCGGCCGAGCTCGTCGAGGACGCCGCGCACGTCGCCGGCCAGCTCGAGGGCCGGCAGCAGACGGGCGCTTTCCGGCGCCCGCCCGAGCACCACCCGCAGCGGCTGACGCTCGGGCGGCGGTTCGGTGCGGACGTCGAGGCGGGGGTCGTCCGCTCGTACCGTGCCGGCACCGACGAGGATGGCGTCGCTCTCCGCCCGCAGCTGCTGCACGTCGGCGCGCGCCTGCGCTCCGGTGATCCACCGGCTCGTCCCGTCCGGGGCGGCGATACGCCCGTCCAGGGTGGCGGCCAGCTTCAGGACGACATAGGGGCGCAGCGTCCTGCGCTGCACGAGGTACGGCCGTAGCTGCTCGGTCGCCTCCGCCTCGAGCGCGCCCGAGGTCACCTCGATGCCGGCCGCCTCGAGGCGGGCGATGCCCCGGCCCTGCGTGCGGTCGTCCGGATCGACGAGGGCGACGACGGCTCGCCGGATGCCGGCAGCGACGAGGGCCTCGGCGCACGGGGGCGTCAACCCGTAGTGGGCGCAGGGCTCCAGCGTCGAGTAGCACGTGCCGCCCCGGGCACGCTCGCCGGCCGCCTGGAGCGCCGTCACCTCGGCATGCGGCCCCCTGCCCGGGGCGGTCGCCCCCTCCCCCGCCAGGTCGCCGGCGGCGTCGAGCACGACGGCACCCACCCACGGCCTCGGCGAGGTGAGCGCCCTGACGCTGCGGCCGAGCTCGAGCGCCCGCGTCATCCAGCGGGCGTCCTCGAGGCGCTCGTCGAGACTCAGTGGGGCCTCCCGCCGCCGAGGAGGTCGAGGGCATGCGGTACGACGTCGATGATGGCGTCGAGGCACTCGAGGGCGCCCTTCGGCGAACCGGGGAGGTTGCAGATGAGGGCGGCCCGTTTCGTGCCGGCGACACTTCGCGAGAGTCGACCGAGCGGGCTGGCGAGCCGCATGGCCTCGGCGAGGCCGGGTGCATCGCGCTCGAGGACGGACTTCGTGCCCTCCGGCGTCCGGTCCCGCGGCCCGAAGCCGGTCCCCCCCGTCGTCACGATCAGCCCGCCGAAGCCGGAGGACATGACCTCGAGGGCGGCCGCCACCTCGCGGTCGCCGTCCGGCACGACGCGCCGCTCGACGACCTCGAAGCCGTGGGACACGAGCGCCTCGGCGACGGCCTTGCCACCGCCGTCCTCCCGTGCGCCGCTCGACACACCGTCGGAGACCGTGAGGACCTTCGCCTGCAGCTTCGGCGCCTCCGGCCCGTGGTCATGGTCGTGGCCGTGCCTGTGGTCGGGGCCGTGGTCGGGCTGGTGCCCCGGAGCCCCGCTCACGCCCCGTTCACCGCCCCCGTGACGTGGCTCGCCGCCGCCTCCTCGATGGCGCGGACGGCGGTCAGGTGGTCGGGTTCGCGGAAGACGGCCGAGCCGGCCACGAAGCAGCGGGCGCCCGCCTGCGCCATGACGGGAGCGGTCGTCGTGTCGATGCCGCCGTCGACCTGCACGGTGACATCGAGCCGGCGGCGGTCGATCTCTTGACGGGCAGCTGCCACTTTCGGAACGGCCTCGGGCATGAAGCTCTGCCCTCCGAAGCCGGGATGCACCGACATGACGAGGAGGAGGTCGATGAGCTCGAGGTAGGGCCAGGCCGACTCGACGGGCGTCTCCGGGTTGACGACGAGCCCGACGGCGAGACCGAGCCGCCGAGCCTGGGCGCACAGCCCGGCCGTTCCGCCCACCTCGACGTGCACCGAGACGCTGTTGGCGCCTGCCCCGGCGAACTCCTCCAGGAGGTCGCCGGGGTTCGTCATCATGAGGTGGCAGTCGAGGAAGAGGTCGCAGTGCCGTCGGAGGGAGGCGACGACGGGGGGCCCGAGCGTGAGGTTCGGCACGAAGTGGCCGTCCATGACGTCCACGTGCAGCCAGTCGGTGCCGCCGGCGATGCTCGCGATCTCGTCGGCCAGGATGCCGAAATCGGCGGAGAGGATGGAGGGCGCCACGCGGACGGCCGACGGCTCCAGGTGCGGCAGCGCGGACCTCCGGCCGGAGAGCATCTCACTCACGGTATCGCCCCGGCGCTGGCGGCAGGGGCCTCGTGCGCCGCCGCCTCACGCGAACGCCTCGCCGGGCCGGAGGCGGGCTCCCCGCACCCAGTCGGCTGCCGCCAGGGGACGGCGCCCCTCCGGGTGCACGAGGGCGAGCTGCAGCCAGCCCTCCCCCGTGGCCGCACGCGTGCCGACGAGGGTGCCGGGCGGCGGCAGCGAGCCGGCGTCGTCGACGGCGTCGCCCGCCGGCAGGCGGAGGCGTTGACCCCGAAACGTCGTCCACGCCCTGCCGATGCGGACCTGCCGCTCGATGCCCCTCGCCGGCCGGCTCCAGTCGATGTGCAGATCCTCTGTCGTGATCTTCGCCGCGTAGGTGGCCTCTCCGCGCTGCGGCTCGGCCGCGCCGAGGCCGCCCGCCCCGGCGGCGATTCGGCGCAGCAGGAGGGCGATACCGAGGTCGGTGAGCTCGTCCATGAGATCGGCGGCCGTCGTCGTGCGCTCGATGGCGGCCGGGGCGCAGTCGTAGAGGGGACCGGTGTCGAGCCCCTCGTCGAGGCGCATGAGGCAGACGCCTGTGCGGTCGTCGCCGGCGAGGAGGGCCCGCTCCACGGGGGCGGCCCCCCGCCAACGCGGCAAGAGGGAGAAGTGAAGGTTGACCATCGTGAGCTGCTCGAGGACGGCCGGACGGATGAGGCGACCGAAGGCGACCACGACGCCGAGCTCGGCCCCGACGTCGAGGACGTCGGCCACCCGGTCGGACACGGCCAGCTCGTTCTCGAGGGCCGCCTGCTTCACCGGCGTCGGGGCGGTGGCGCCGCCCCGGCCGCGGCGGCGGTCCGGTTCGGTGACGACGAGGGCGACGTCGTGGCCGGCGCCGACGAGGGCACGCAGGCAGCGGGCGGCCGGCTCGGGCGACCCGAGGAAGGCCACCCGCGTCATCTCGGCGGCGGGTGCCCTACAGCTGGGGCCGACGCGTGCCCGACGACCGCCGCCCCGAAGCCGGCGCCATCGCCTCCTCCGGCACGGGGGCGGCCTCTCCGAGGACGCGGGAGCGCAGGATCCGCATGGCCGCCTTGCGCTCGTCCGGCTGCAGCCTCTCGAGCAGGAGGACGCCGTCGAGGTGGTCGAGCTCGTGCTGGAAGACGCGGGCAAGGTACTCGTCGGCCTCGATCGAGAATCTCGTTGCCGTCGAGGTCGTAGCCCGAGAGGTGGACCTCCTTCGGCCGCACGATGTTCCAGTGCAGGCCGGGCACCGACAGGCACCCTTCCTCGAACTCCCACTCGCCCCGAGCCTCGGAGATCGTGGGGTTCACGATCGTCTGGGGGCCGTCGCCGACGTCGTAGACGAAGAGGCGCCGCTCGATGCCGACCTGGGTGGCCGCCAGCCCGACGCCGGGGGCGGCGTGCATCGTGTCGATCATGTCCTCGGCCAGGCGCACGATGCGCCCGTCGACGTTCTCGACCTCGCGGGCTCGCTGGCGCAGCACCGGGTCGCCGAAGACGCGGATGTTGTAGGTCGGCACGGCGAGCATTCTACGGGTGGTCGTCAGCACCTCGGATCCCCGGAAGGGCAGGTGGGGGGAGAACCGGCCGGTTTTGGGCTCCTCATGCCACAATGGCGCAGCAGGCATTTCGAGACCGAAGCGGGGGAGCCAACGACATGCCAGATCTCGAGGTCGCCACGAGCGAGGGAACGTACGCGTTCAGCGAGGGTGACGTCGTCACGATCGGCCGCCGCGACGACAACCGCGTGATCGTCGCCGACCCGACGGTGTCCCGCCAGCACGCCGTCGTCCGGTTCGAGGCCGAGGGATGGGTGCTGGAGGATCTCACGGGCGGCCGCACGTTCCTCGACGGCGAGCCCGTCGCACGCGTCGTCCTCACAGGCGCCGTCCGGCTCGCCCTCTCGTCGCCGACCGGTCCCTTCCTCACCCTCACGGCTGCACCTGCCGTCGAGGAGGCGGCGGCGCCGGCGGCGGGCCCCCTGGCGGGGGCAGCGGCCACTCCGGTGACGGCCACGATGGCCGAGCCGGACGCCTTCGACACCGTTGCGCGCCCGGGCGGTACTCCGGGACCGCACACCGATCCCATGCCGGCGGCGGCTGCCGGTGCGGCCGGCTCGGCCGTCGGTGCCACCACGGGGGCGGCTGCTGCTTCCACCGGCTGGCCGGGCGGGCCTCCTTCCGCCCAATGGCAGCCCTACCGGCCGGGGGCGGCGCTCGACGAGGCTCCCGCGCAGCGCCCGGCCGCTCGGGGCGGCCTCACGGGCGATCAAGTCAAGCGGGCGCTCCAGATCCTCGTGCCCTACCGCAGCTGGGTCGAGAACCGTGGCCTGCGATCCTCCGTGCGGGTGCTCTTCCTCGTCTACGCCATGCTGCCGGTGGTGTTCCTCGTCGCCTTCCTCAACACGACGAACTTCCAGACGCTCGGCTGGGTGTACGCCATCTACACGGCTCCGCTCTGGCTGCTCGCCTTCTGGTACCTCATCAAACCCGAGAACAGCAAGCGAACGCTCGCCATCACCGGGGCCGCCGTCGCCGCCATCGTGCTCCTCATCATGGCCGGCCCCCTGCAGTGGTACTACAACGCCATCCCGGACCCCTCGAAGCACCCGGGCAACTGGTTCGGCTGGCTCCTCGCCCCCGGCATCGCCGAGGAGATGACGAAGGACCTCCCCGTCCTCCTCGTCGTCCTCGTCGCCGGCACGTACTTCAAGACCCAGCTCGGCGAGCGTCTCGGCGTGCGCAGCTGCATGTTCCTCGGGACGGTGGCCGGCCTCGCTTTCGGCGCCCGCGAGGCGGCGCTCTACCAGGACAAGGACCTCACGGCCTTCGGGCTCACGACCGGCCCGCACGCTCTCGTGCAGTACGTGCTCGAGTTCTCGCTCCGCATCTTCACCGACGGGTTGCAACACGCCGAGTGGGCCGGCATCGCCTGCTTCTTCATCGGGCTCGGGCTCAACTACACGAGGCGCCGCATCCCGCTCATCCTCTTCGGATACGGCTTCGGCGCCATCATCCACGCCACCAACGACTGGTCGACGAGCGAGTCCTCCTGGCTCTGGGTGGCACTGCAGGTGCTCTGGGCCGTCCTCTTCCTCGGCTACACCCTGTTCGCGCCCGACATCGAGGCGCAGGTGCGCGCGACCTCGCTCTTCCGCGGGCAATCCCTCCTCGCCGAGCAGGCGGCCTTCGGCGCCGACGGCAACCCCGTGCCGCCCGGGGGCAGCCGACCGCTGGCGCCCGAGCGCGGCCCGACGCCCCTCTGAACGCCCTGACGACGTCCCCCACCGGCCCGAGGCAGCGGGCCGGATCCGCCGGCGGTCGCCCCAGTAGGCTCCCACCCATGTCAGGAGCCCGAAGTGACCGACAGCCCTGACCTCACGAGGCCGGGCGGCGTCGTCTCGGCGCGGCCGCTCTATTTCTTCTGGCTCGCCGACTGCTCCGGCTCGATGATGCGCGACGGCCGCATCCAGGCGCTCAACAACGCCGCCGCCGAGGCGCTGCCCCACATGCGCCGGGTCGCCAAGGACAACCCGAACGTCGACGTGATCGTGCGCGTCATGCGCTTCGCCACCGGCGCCGCCTGGGTGACCGACGAGGCGGCGCCGCTCGCCCGTTTCCTCTGGCCGCCCCTCGAGGCGGGCGGGGTGACAGATCTCGGCGCCGCCATCCGGCTCCTCACCGAGGATCTGCGCACGCCCCCGATGCCAAAGCGAGCCCTCTCCCCCGTCGTCGTCCTCCTCTCCGACGGCCGTCCCACCGACGACTACGAGGTCGCCCTCCACGACCTCCTGGCGCTGCCCTGGGGGCAGCACGCCGTTCGCCTCGCCGTGGCCATCGGGCGGGACGCCGACCGCGACGTCCTGCGCCAGTTCATCGCCGACCCGAACATGGCCCCGCTCGAGGCGAACTCGCCCGAGGCCCTCGCCCGCCAGATGCGCTGGGTCTCCACCGTCGCTCTCGACACGGCTTCATCGCCTCGCATCGGCATGGTGACCGAGAGCGAGCACGTGCGCAGCATCCCGGGCGGCATGCTCTCGAAGTCCTACGCGAGCGACGCTCCCGAGGTGTGGTTTGACGACGCCAGCTAGGGACCGTCGCTGGTTCACCTTCGGGGCGAGCGTGCAGGGCAGCGCCCACGTGCGCGACTCCATCCCGAACCAGGACGCCGTCGCCTTCGAGCAAGCGGACGACGGCCTGTGGGGAGCGATCGCCGTCGCCGACGGTCACGGTCACGCCCTCGCCGTGCGGGCTGGGTGGGGCGCCCGCCTCGCCGTCGAGACGGCGCTCGGGGCCGCCCGCGACTGCTGGGAGGCCCTCGACGGGGACAGCGCCCGCTTCGTCGGCGAGCAAGTGGCCGCCAAGCTTCCCTCCGCCATCGCCACCACCTGGCTGGGACTCGTCGAGCGCCACATCTCCGTCTCCCCCTTCACCGAGCCCGAGCTCATCCGCTCGGGTCACGCCGAGTCGATCTCCACCCACCCCGAGCTCGCTTACGGGACGACACTGCTGCTCTGCCTCGCCATCGCCGACTCCATGGTCACCTGCCAGGTGGGCGACGGCGACTTCCTCGCCGTACGGTCCAACGGCGAGGTCATGCGCCTGCTCCCGCCCGACGACCGCCTCATCGGCACGACGACGACGTCGCTCGCCTCCCGCTCGGCGGAAGACGACTTCCGCAGCAGCCACCTTGACGTCCGCCTCGAGCAGATCGAGGTCGTCGTGGCGGCCACCGACGGCTACGTGAATTCCTTCCGTGGCGACGAGGGCTTCGCCACCGCCGGCCGCGACCTGCACGCCCTCCTCCACGACGCCGGACCGAGCGCTGTGGAGGGCTCCCTTGCCAACTGGCTCGAGAGCACGAGCACCGAGGGCACCGGCGACGACGCCAGCATGGCCCTGCTCTACGACGCCGCCGCTCTCGACGACGACACGACGGCGACATCGCCGTGAGCGGCGAACTGTTGCACCCGGGCGACGAGGTGCGCACGCTGCGCACCGGCCAGCTGTGCCGCATCATCGACTTCAAGGGTGGTGGCGGGCAGGGCGAGGTCTTCGGGGCCGATCTCGGCGGGGACCCCATCGCCGTCAAGTGGTATTTCCCCTCCTCGCTGTCGGCCTGGCAGCGGACCTCACTGGAGAAGCTGTGCAACCGGCCGGCCCCGAGCCGCGCCTTCCTGTGGCCGCTCGACCTGGCCGAGTCGAAGCAGTCGCCCGGCTACGGCTATGTGATGGCGCTGCGGCCGGCCGAGTACCGGGACCTCAACGCCATCCTCCGGCGCGAGACGGAGCTGCCCCTGCCGGTGCTGGCCGTCCTCGGGCTCTACCTCGCCGACGCCTTTCTTCGCCTCCACACCGAAGGCCTCTGCTACCGGGACATCTCGCCCCGCAACATCTTCTTCAAGCCGGCGGACGGGGACATCCTCATCTGCGACAACGACAACGTCGCCATCGACGGCACCATCGGCGGTGGCGTCCTCGGCACCCCCCGCTACATGGCACCGGAGATCGTGCGCCAGCAGGCCCTGCCGAGCTCGCGGACGGACCTCTGGTCGCTGTCGGTCCTCCTCTTCTGCCTCCTCGTCCTCCACCACCCGCTCGAAGGTGCCAAGGAGATCGCCCTCACCTCCCTGAGCGACCTGGCGGCGGCCCGCCAGCTCTACGGCGAGGACCCTGTCTTCATCTTCGACCCGACGAACGACAGCAACCGGCCGGATCCGAAGGAGCACGTGAACGCGCTCCTGCTGTGGCCGTTCTATCCCGCCTTCATCCGAGAGCTCTTCACGCGGGCCTTCACCGACGGCATCCGCGACCCCCTGCACGGCCGCGTGGGCGAGAGCGAGTGGCGTGGCGCCATGGCGCGCCTGCTCGACTGCGTGGCCAGTTGCGCCGGTTGCGGCGCCTCCAACTACGCCGATCCCTTCAGCAGCGAGCCGGCCATGTGCTGGCGCTGCAAGGAGGCGCTCAGGCCGGGCTACCTCGAGTTCTCGAGCCACGAGGGCGTCGTCATGCGGGACGGCGCCAACCTCTTCCGCCACCACGTCGAGCTGGCCGCCCCCTACGACTTCCGCCAGCCCTTCGCCACCATGCGCACGCACCCCTCGCGCCCGGAGCTGCTCGGCCTCTCCAACCGCTCCGCCCGGCCGTGGCGGTCGAACAAGGCAGGCCGGGAGCCCGTCGACGTGCCGCCCGGCGCCACCGTGGGGCTCACCGCCGGCACCGTCATCGATTTCGGGACGGCGCGGGCGACCGTCCGGATTCCGGGTGCGGGGTGAGCCGGGGCGGGTCTCGGCGTTGTGAGTTGCGAGGGCCACCGAAATCGGCCCGGGACGGGTACTTTCGCAGCGCGGTAGGGGTTTCGGCGAAGCGACCCCCGCCGGCAGCCGCCCTCAGGTGGGCGGGTCCGTCAGGTCGGTGACCCGCACGGCGCCGCGGGCGAGCGCCTCGTTGGCCAGCTGCACCCGGCGTCGCTCACTCGTGCCGTAGATGCCGAACTTGTCGTAGAGGTGGAGGAGGTGCTGTTTGACGGCACCCTCGGTGACGACGAGGCGGCGGGCGATCTCCTTCGTCTCGGACGGCTCCCGGAAGGCGCCGCCCTCGAGGAGCGGCCGGCAGAGGGCGACGAGGACGTCGCGCTCGCGGCGGGTGAGCTCCGGGGGCGCCAGCCCGACCCGGGTGGCGGACTGCTCGGTGCCGGCGTCGCTGCGGAAGACGAGCCGCGTGCGGCCGAGTCGGACCTCGTCGCCGCTGTGCAACGCCTGCTGGCCGGTCACGGCGCGGCCGTTCACGACCGTGCCGTTCTTGCTGCCGAGGTCGCGCACGCACCAGATGTCCCCGAGCCGCTCGAAGACGGCGTGCACGCGGGACATGGAAGGGTCGGAGGCGATGCGCAGCGAGGAGCGGTCGCTCTTGCCGACGACGACGGGATCGTCCTGCAGGGGCACCAGGCGTGGCCCGGAGTCCTCCCACACCTCGAGATAGCCGCCAGACGCCGTCATCGGGCGCAGCGAGAGCGGCCAGGCACGAGCGGAATTATGCCATCGGCAACGGCGGCGACCCCCCGCTATCATCCCGCCCATGCGAGGCGAGGGGGGCAGTTCACCCGCTGTTGTCGTCGGCGGGCAGCGTTTCGAGTGGGCTCCAGGCACGAAGCTGACGGTGGGCCGCGACCCGGCGGCCGACGTCGTCGTCGATGGCGCCCGCGTGTCCCGCCACCACGTCACCGTCGAAGCCGTGCCCGGCGGCTGGCTCATTCGGGACGCCGGCAGCCGCAACGGCACCTTCCGCGGCGGCGACCGGATGACCGAGATCCTGGTCGACGGTGCCTTCGACCTCCAGCTCGGATCGGCCACGGAGGGCACACCGCTGCACATCGCCCTCGACACCCCGGTGGCCCCTGCGGCGCCCCCGCCGCCCGTGGCCGAGGCTGCCACGCGGCTTCCTGCCTCCCCACCGCCACCAGCGCCGGCGACGCCACCGACGCCCCCAGCCCGGCCCGCTCGAGAGGCCCAGGCACCCGCGCCGCCACCACCCCCGCCCGCCGAACCACCAGCGGCCCGGCCGGCGGCTGCCATGGCGGGGGCGGGCGAGGAGCCGAAGTCGGAGCTCGGCCGCTTCCAGGCCGTCCACCGGCCGTCGGTGGCACGGTTCCGCATCGGCCGCGCCGCCGACAACGACCTTGCCCTCGAGGACGACGCCCGCGCCTCCCGCCACCACGCCGAGCTGCGGCGCCGAGACGACGGCCAGGTCGAGATCGTCGACCTGAGCAGCCACAACGGCACCTTCGTCAACGGGCACCGCGTCAGCCGGACCGTCGTGCACGAGGACGACACGGTCGCCATCGGCAACCACGTCTTCCGCTTCCACAACGGGGCGCTCGAGGAGTTCGCCCAGAGCGACGAAGCCAGCCTCGACGTTGCCAGCGTAGGCGTCTCGATCGACGGATCCAACCTTCTCGAGGGCGTCTCGTTCTCGATCCCTTCCCGCAGCCTCCTCGCCGTCGTCGGGCCGTCCGGGGCCGGCAAGACGACGCTGTTGCGGGCGCTCACGGGCTTCGCACAGCCCACGCGGGGGGCGATCCGTTTCGGTGGCCGGGATCTCTACTCGGACTACGACGAGCTGCGCTCCCGCATCGGCTACGTGCCACAGGAAGATCTCGTGCACGAGAACCTCACCGTGCGCCAGGAGCTGGAGTTCGCCGGCGCCCTGCGGTTGCCTCCCGACCTGGGCTCGGCAGGCTTCGAGAAACGGGCCAACGAGGTCATGTCCGAGCTCGGCCTCACCGCCCGCGCCGACCTGCCGATCGAGAAGCTCTCCGGCGGCCAGCGCAAGCGGACCTCGGTCGGCGTCGAGCTGTTGACCCAGCCGGCCCTGCTCTACCTCGACGAGCCGACGAGCGGGCTCGACCCCGGCAACGAACGTCAGGTCATGCAGGTGCTGCGCACGCTCGCCGACGGCGGCCGCATCGTCGTGGTCGTGACACACTCGACGCAGAGCATCGACGTCGCCGACCGCGTCCTCTTCCTCGCCACGGGCGGCTTCATGGCCTACTTCGGGCCGGCCACCGACGCCCTCAAGTACTTCGAGCGCCAGGGCGTGCAAGGCGGCTGGCCGGCGGTCTTCCAGGCGCTCGAGGGTGCGGACGGGGCGGCGTGGGGCAACCGCTTCCGGGCCGACCCTGACTTCGGCCGCTTCGTGGGGGGTATCGCCGCTCCCCAGGCCGCACAGCGGGCCCCGGCGACACCACAGACGGGTCCGCGCAAGCCCATCGGGCCGGTGGACGGCCGCCGCCAGACGGTCATCCTCTGCCGCCGGCAGCTCCGGCTCATCCGCGGCGACAAGAAGAGCGTCCGCCTCCTCGTCGCCCAGGCGCCGATGTTCGCCGTCGTCCTCTTCGTCCTCTTCCCGGCCCACACGCTCGGCACCAACAAGGGGCCCTTCGCCGGCCTACTCCTCTGGTTGCTCATCATCTCGAGCACGTGGCTCGGTGCCTCCAACACGGTTCGAGAGATCGTGAAGGAGCAGCCCATCTACCGGAGGGAACGGGCCAGCGGGCTGTCCATGCTCGCCTACGTCGCCTCGAAGACGATCGTCTTCGGCATCATCACGACGATCCAGTCGCTCTTCGTCCTCATCGTCGTCGTCATCCGGCAACCGCTGCCGCCGGCCGACCCACTAGGCGTCATCCCCGGGTTGCAGCAGCTGGGCGTGCTGAAGGGCTTGAGCCCCTACAAGAACGGAGCGGCGATCCCGAACCAGTTCGTGGAGCTCTTCATCGCCATGACGCTGGCGGGCTTGTGCGGTATGGCGATCGGCCTCTTCGTCTCGAGCGCCGTACGGAAGTCGGACCAGGCGGTCTTCATGCTGCCGGTCATCCTTGTCGTCGAGATGGCCCTCTCGATGCCACTCCTCCAGCTGCAGGCACCCAGCCCCGTCATCAAGGTCCTCGGCGACCTCACGAGCGCCAGCTGGGGCGTAAACGCCGCAGCCTCCACGGCGAGCCTCAACCAGCTCATGACGAGCTACATCATCGCTTTGAGCTATGGGCAGGACAAGTTCAAGGCCGTCGTCGGCGGTATCGGGACCCCGCCCGCTCTCGCCAACGCCCAAGGCAGAGAGGCGCTCTTCGGCGACCACTCCTGGGCGCACAACGCCGGCACCTGGTACTTCGCCATCTTCATCCTGCTTCTCATGATCGCCATCTACCTCGCCGGGACGCTCGTCATGATGCGGCGCCTCGATACGGGGTCGCGGAGGTCGTTGTTCGAGGATGTGCAGGGTTTCGTGGCGGAGCAGGCTGCGAAGGGTCGCCAGGCGCAGGCCGGAGCTCGTGCAGGTGTCGCCCCCGGGCGACCCAACGGCCAGGGACCGGGGCAGGCGTGGCGGGGCCCTGCCGGCCCGCCACCGCCCGCGCCGGGTCAGGCCGCCCGACCGAGCCCCTACGCCGGTCCGGCTCCGCCAGGCCCTCCTCCCTGACCGTCCGACTCACGCTGCCCGCACCCACCGTGGCGGCGGCGTCGGGGAGATGATGGCGGAACCGTGCAGGTTGCGGTAGCGACCCTCGACCACCTTGCCGGGTGGGGCCGCGAAGGTGGTCGAGGTTTTATACAGGCGTTTGCGCAAAAGCTCGACCACCTTGCCGGGCGGGGCCGCGAAGGTGGTCGAGGTTTTATACAGGCGTTTGCGCAAAAGCTCGACCACCTTGCCTGTTGGCCTTGCCGAGGGGAGCCGGGTTCAGAACGAATACGTTCACAACCCGACTCCGTTCGGTCCGCTCGGGGGTGGCCCCCACACGCGACAACGAGGGGAGCCGGATGGCTCCCCTCGTGTCCCCCTCGCTGCCGGGGATTCATGGCGCCGGGCAGGCGTTCACGTGGTAGGTCGGGAAGTAGCAGGTGTTGAACTCGTCGGCCTGGCCAACCGGCTGCGACGGGATCGAGGCCTCGCCGTGCGGGTCGGCAAGCAGGATCTCGTTGCTGGGCGAGAGGCTCGGCGTCCCGCTGTTGGCTGCGATCCCGAGGAAGTGGGTCACGCCGTAGTTCGGGAGGACCTCAACGCCGGCCTGGTCCGTCGGGGCCTCGGTGATCCACTCGGCCGAGCTCATCGAGGACTGGTAGTTGACGTCCTTCGTGAACGTCTGGACGGCGCCGTTCGGGCTGGTGACCTGGAAGTGGAACTGCCACACCTGGGCGGCCGTCGGGGCGCTCTCGGTGAAGAGGCTGCGCAGCTCGGCGACGACCTTCGGGAACCAGGGCTCGCTGGCGAGGCGGGACTCACCCTCGACGAGGAGCTGGCGCAGGCGCTGGATGACGTTCTGCGTGCCGAAGCTCGGGTCGTAGCGGTCGATGAGGCGGACGACCGACTGGTAGGCGGCCGCTTCGGAACCGGCGTTCGAGCCAGAGCCGCCGCTCACGAGCTGCAGGGTGGCCACGACGCGGTCTCCCGGGGCCACGTTGAGGTTCGAGACGACGACGTTGGAAGCCGGGAGGATCTCGTACCAGGCGTAGTAGCCCGTCTGGCCTGACTCCGAGCAGCTGCTCGTGCCGAGCTGGATGAGGTCCTTGCTCGTGGCGCCACCGATGCCGGCCCACTGCGCCGAGCAGCTGAGCGAGCTCGAGGAGGTGGGGGCGACGGCGGGGATCGTCCAGGCGGCGGCCACGTTCGTGTAGCGCTCGTCGGTCTGGGCGGAGGTCTCGGCGTAGCCGGACCAGTTGTTGGAGGTGGAATTCCACGCGGTTGACTCGGGGACCGACTTCACGTTGACGGGCCCGTTGTGGTGGTGGATCGTGACAGCGCCGGCGACGAGAGCGGCGGCGGCGGCGAAGCCGGCAACCTTGGAGGCGGTACCGCCCCGACGAGACCTGCGGGCGACGGGCTGCGAGGAAGCGGGGGAAGCGGGGTGCTGGGTGCTCATCGGAGTTTCTCCTTTCGTTGTCGAACCATTCGTTCGATCGTTGAGTCGAGTTTGAGCCGATGGGCCGTTTTTCAGAATGACCGCCACGTGGCGAGTCGCCTGCGAACCGGGTCAGGTCGACCTGACCCGGGGGACAGGTCCTGCGCAGCACCGCTCCTCGCGGCACCGGGCCTCCCGTGCAGCAAGAGGGCCACTTGGTTACGATCCCCGGGATGACTAACCGGAGCGCCCTCAGTGCGGGCCTCAGGGAGATCGTGGCGGACTACAAGAGTCGCGGCGTTGACCTCTCCACAGACCCGCGCCTCGCCGAAGCGATCCTCCTCGACTCCTTCCCGGAGTCGCCGGCGGAGATCCACGCCCTCGTAGAGGCGATCCGCTCCGGCGCCATCCAGTACATGACCGATCGCGCCCCCCAGGGCCTCGAGTTCTCCATCCACGGCTCGGCCTCGCAGCTCACCGAAGGCGCCGGGCTGCGGGAGGACCTCGCCCGCTGGGCCGTCCAGAGCTGGTGGAACGCTCTCCAGCTGGGTCCTCCGATCGACATGGAGCCCGAGAGCAACGAAGCGGTGCCACCGCCGCCGCCCCCTCCTCCCCCACCGCCGGCGCCCGAGCCGCCCCCCGTGACGCCGAGCCCCATCGAGAGTCCCGGCATCCCCGTCGCCGGTGCCGCCGGCATCGCTGCTGCCGCCGGGGCGCTCGCCGGCTCGGACGACATGACGCAGGGCGTCGACGACCTGGCGCCGGCCGCCGCGGCGGCGACGACACCGCTGCCGCAGGACGTGCCGTACCAGACGCCCCCCCAGACGCCGGGACCGCCGGCAGGGCCCGAGCAGCCGGTCGGTGGCCAGCAGTACACCGGTGCTCAGCCGCCCCCCGCCGGGCAGCAGTACACCGGCCAGCAGTACACGGGCCAGCAGTACACCGGCCAGCAGTACACGGGCCAGCAGTACACGGGCCAGCAGGGGGGCTCCCAGTACCCGCCGACGGGTGGCCCGGGCCTCGTCGGGCAGGGAGGGCCTCCGCAGGGGCCGAAGCAGGGGAATCGCGGGCGGTTTCTCGCCGCCGGCGCCGTCGTCGTGATCATCCTCGCCTATGTCGGCATCGCCGCCGGCGCAAAGCTCCCCCCCTTCGCCAAGAGCGCCACCACCACGACGACGACGAGCTCGACGACCTCTTCGACCACGCCCCCCACGTCGAGCACGACAACCACGACGACCGGGGTGACACCGACGACGAACGCCAACGCCTCCTCCACGCTCGCCAACGCGATCCCCTCGAGCTTCGAATCGGCCTGTACCCCGGTATCGGCCACCGAGGTGAAAACGATCGGCAACGGTGCCGAGGCCTCGTTCTCGTGCACCCCGGATACCGGCCTCTCGGTCCTGTACACGATCTACAGCACTCCGCCCGAGGCGAAGAGCACCTACAACGGCATCATCACCGAAGAGGTCCCCGCCGGCCTCCAGAGCGGCTCCTGCGTAAACGGCAACGACCACGAGGGCAACTACACCCCGACAAACGACACGTCCGACGTCATCGGCCAGATCGCCTGCTTCACGGACAAGTCCGGGGAGCAGGAGCTGCTCTGGTACCGCCACGACGACAACATCGTCGCCTTGGCACTGAGCAGCAGCCTCACGCTCAAGAAGGAGCTGTCGGACTGGAGCAGCCTCGGTCCGATCCAACCTACCTAGGCCTCACCTGGGCCAGTCCGGCTGACCACCGGCGAGGCGAAAGAGGGCGCCTTCCTCCTCCGGGCAGCTACACCGCCGGGTCCGTCTCGGGCGCCGCCGGCGCCGGCGCCGGCGAGCTGCTCGTGATCGCCCGGCGCTCTCAGCGTGGCGGGTCGAAGGCGAGGCGCACGGCGTCGCCCGCTCGCCCGCCGAAGCGGTCACCGCTCACGAGAACGAAATTGCTCCCCTCACGTGCGTCTCCCCCGACGCGCCCGCGAGCCGCGTGCCAGTCCTCACGGCGATTGAGCGGCGCCAGCCGGACGGGGTAGCTCCCGGCGGGAGGAAGGAGGATCTCCACCGGCACGGCCACAGCCACCGTCCCCTCCGCCCGGGCGCCCTCGAGGAGGGTGCCCCGCACCTCGTGGGGCCGGGCCAACAGCCCGGCGGCGCCGGCGAGATCGCCCTCGGCGATGAGGCGGCGGATCCGCGTCGAGGACACGGGCTCGGGATCGCCGGCGGCCTCGTCCATCACGAGGTCGAACGGCACCACGCGAAAGCCCAGCTCCGATCCCATCTCCTCCAGCAGGCCGACGTTGCCGCCCCGGCCCTTGCCGAAGTGGAAGTTGCGCCCGACCACGACGGCGGCCACCTGCAGCTCGCCCACGAGCACACTCGTGACGAAGTCCTCCGCCGTCTCCGAGGCCCGCTCCTCGTCGAAGTGCACGACCTCGATCTCGTCGATGCCGGTGGCGGCGAGCAGCTCCAGCTTCTGCGGGAGGTCGGTGAGCAGACGAGGGGCCGACTCGGGTCGCACGACACCGGCGGGATGACGGTCGAAGGTGACGACGACGCTGCGAAAACCCTCGGCCGCCGCCAGGGCGCGGACGCGCTCGATGACGAGACGGTGCCCGACGTGCACCCCGTCGTATGCCCCGATCGTCACCGCGCTCCGGCCGCCGGCGTCCACTGATGCGAAGCTACCCGGCGGAGGAGAGGACGACCGCCGGCCGCACCTTGTCGGTCCCCTTCGGCTCCCCCACGGCCACGAGCTCGCCGTCGGGGCCGACGAGTGCCCAGGGCCCTTCGCCCGCCAGCAGGAGGGCGGCGCGATCGAGGGCTCGCCCGTGCCGCACGGCGACAACGTCCTCGCTCGTCGAGCCGCGCCGAGGGGAGGTCGCGCACGAGCTCGAGTAAGGGCAGGAGCCGCTCCGGCGAGATGTCTTCGAGGGCGATCGCCTCGGCGTCGCTGAAGGAGCCGACCGCCAGGCGTCGGAGCGAGCGCAGGTGGGCGACGCCCCCGAGGCGCTCGCCGAGGTCGGCGGCGAGCACGCGGACGTACGTGCCGGACGAGCACTCGACGATCGCTCGGTAGAGCGAGGGCAGCCCCGTCTCGAAGACGTCGAAACGGAACACCTCGACCGGCCGCGGCGGCCGCTCCACCTCGATGCCCTCACGGGCGAGGTCGTGCAGGCGGCGGCCGCCGATCTTCACGGCCGACACCATGGGCGGCACCTGCTCGAGCCGGCCCGTCAGGCTGAGGGCGGCCATGCGCACCTCCTCGGGCGTCACCGCCTCCATGTCCGCCCGTGCCGTCACGTCGCCCGAGGCGTCCAGCGTGCTCGTGGCGACGCCGAGGGCGACCTCGCCCACGTACGTCTTGCGCGCCAAGGTGGCGAAACGCAACAGCCGCGTCCCCCGCCCCACCCCGATCACGAGCACGCCGGTCGCATCAGGATCCAGCGTGCCGGCGTGCCCGACCCGCCGTGTCCCGAGCAGTCGCCTCGCCCGGGCGACGACGTCGTGCGAGGTCCACCCGGCGGGCTTGTCGACGACGAGGCAGCCGTCGAGCGACGTCGTGACGGTGCGGTGACCGGTCCCGGCCGGCGGGGCGGCCTCGCCCGTCACGGCGTCAGCCGCCGCCGCGCTCGATGCGACGGAGCGCCTCCTCCACGCGGGCCCCGGCGGCCACAGCGGGATCGGGCAGGAACTGCAGGAGGGGCGTGCGCTTCATGCGCACGGAACGCCCGATGATTCGCTGCAGCTCGGCGCGATGCTCCTCGAGGGCGTCGGCCACCTCGGCCTCGAGGGAGGAAAAGAACACGACGGCGTGCTTCAGGTCGCGATCGGTACTCACCCCCGTCACCGTGAGCAGCCCGAGACGCTCGTCGTCGTCCATGAGACGCTCCAAGGCGTCCCCGATGACCTCCGCCAACAAGGCGTTCACGCGGGCGATCCGCGGGTAGGGCACTTGCCGGCGGCCGTCGCCGCGGTCGTGCCGGCGGCCCGTCGAACCCGCCATCAGGTCCTCGGGATCTCGCGCTCCTCGTAGGTCTCGATGATGTCGTTCTCCCGCAGGTCCTGGAAGTCCGTGAGACCGATGCCGCACTCGTAGCCCGCCTGCACCTCGCGGGCGTCCTCCTTGAAGCGCTTGAGGGAGGAGATGGCGCCCTTCCAGATGATGACGCCGTCGCGCAGGAAGCGGACCTTGGAGCCGCGGGTGATGACGCCACTGCGCACGTAGCAGCCGGCGATGGCGCCCACGCGCGGAACCCGGAAGATCGCCCGAACCTCGGCCTCACCCGTGACGACCTCTTCGAACTCGGGGGCGAGCATGCCGACGATGGCCGCCTCGATGTCCTCGATGAGCTTGTAGATGATCTCGTAGGTCCGGATCTCCACCTTGCGGGCGTCGGCGAGCTCGCGAGCACGCCGGTCCGGCCGCACGTTGAAGCCCAGGATGGTCGCCCCCGAAACCGCCGCCAGATCGACATCGCTCTCCGTGATGCCGCCGACGGCGCGGTGCACGAAGGAGATCTTCACCTCGTCGCGCTCGAGTTTGCGGAGGCTCTCGGTGACCGCCTCGAGCGAGCCCTGCACGTCCGCCTTCAACACGAGGTTCAAGGTGGCCGTCTCGCCACGGCTGATCTGCTCGAAGATGTCCTCCAACTTGGCGCCCGGCGCCGCTGCCGTCCCGGAGGCGGCATGGGCGAAGGCGCCGAGGCGGATGCGCTGCTCTCGGGCCTCCCCGACGGTGCGGGCGACAGAGGTGTCGTCGGTCACGCGCAGCTCGTCACCGGCAGTGGGCGGCTCGGAAAGCCCGAGGACCTGCACCGGCGTGGAAGGCGGGGCCTCCTTGATGTGATCGCCGTGGTCGTTGATGAGGGCTTTCACCCGGCCCCAGGCGGGACCGGCGACGATGGGGTCGCCAACCCGCAGGGTGCCGCGCTGCACGACGGCGGTGGCGACAGGCCCTCGGCCGGTGTCGAGGTTGGCCTCGAGGACGGTGCCGCGGGCGTCCGCCTCCGGGTTGGCCCTCAGCTCGAGGACCTCGGCGAGCACGACGAGCTGCTCGAGGAGGTCGTCGACCCCGATGTTCTGCAGGGCCGACATCTCGACGGTGATGGTGTCGCCGCCCCAGGACTCGGGGACGAGCCCACGTTCGGAGAGCTGCTGCATCACGCGGTTGGGGTCGGCGTCCTCCCGGTCCACCTTGTTGATGGCGACGACGATCGGGACCTCGGCCGCCTTGGCGTGGTTGATGGCCTCCACGGTCTGCGGCATGACACCGTCGTCCGCCGCCACGACGAGCACGACGATGTCGGTGATGCTCGTCCCTCGGGCGCGCATGGCGGTGAAGGCCTCGTGACCGGGGGTGTCGATGAAGGTGAGGAGGGTGCCGTTCCACTCGACCTGGTAGGCGCCGATGTGCTGGGTGATGCCGCCGGCCTCGCCCGCCACGACATTGGTGGAGCGGATGCGGTCGAGCAGCAGCGTCTTGCCGTGGTCGACGTGGCCCATGACGGTGATGATGGGCGGGCGGGGCCGCAAGTCGGCATCGCCCTCGTCCTCCTCGTCCTCCTCACCGAAGTAGCGGGCGCGGAGGGCGGCCTCCTGCTCCTCGCCGGGGTCGACGAGGCGGACGCGGGCGCCGATCTCGGCGGCGAAGAGCTCGATCATGTCGTCGCTGAGGGCCTGCGTGGCCGTCACCATCTCGCCCTGCAGGAGCAGGAAGCGGACGACGTCGCCGGCCGACCGGTTCAGCTTGGGGGCGAGCTGCTGGGGGGTCGACCCGCGCTCGACGATGACGTCGCCGTCCGGCACGGGGGCGTTCGAGGGCACGTACGTCGTGACCTGGATCGGCTCCAGCTCTTCGACGTTGCGGCGCCGGCGGCGGCGGAGTGGCCGCTGCGGGCCACGGCCCCGGCCGCCCGGGCCGCCCCCGCGGTTGCTCGGAGGTCCGCCGGCACCGGGCGCCATGCCGCCGCCTCGCGTTCCTGCTCCCGGGCGGCCACCACCGGCCCAGGTACCGCCTGTCGCCGTGGACGAGCCGCTCCGGCTCGGGAAGGGGCCGCCGGGGCGGGCGCCCGCAGAGGGTCGCCCGGCACCGAAGCCGGGGCGGGCGCCACCGGGCGGGCCACCGGGACGCGCTCCCGCGGCGGGGCGCCCCGTGGACGCCTGGGCACCGGGACGGCGCGGGAAGCCGGGAGGTGGAGGGATGACTCGGCCGGTCATGGACCGGGGCGGGCCGCCCGGAGGCGGCGGGATCGGGCGACCGCTGGCGGAGACGGGACGGGGACCACCTGGGGCGGCAGGGCCGCCCGGCCGCTGCTGTTGGCCAGAGCCGCCACTCTGGGCCGGGCGTTGACTGCCTTGGCCTCCCTGAGCGGGGCGCTGGCCACCGGCTCCGGAGCCACCTTGCGTCGGGGGGGCAGCGGGCCGCGACGCCTCGCCCTCGGGGCGGGGTGTCGACGGTGCTGCGGAAGGCCGGGAGGCGGCGGCGGGTCGGGTGGGCGCCGGGGCTGTGACGCCGGCTGCGGCCGCCGGGGCGGCGGCGGGCCGCGGGGCAGGTCGGGGCTGCTCGGTGAGCTCGCGGGCCGGCCGGCTCACGACGAGGCGGTGACCAGGCTCCGCCTCGTGGGTACCGGGTACCACCGGGCGCTGTTCGGTGACGGTCTCGGGGGCGGGGGTGCTCGGCGTGGCGGCGGCCGCCGGTGCGACCGGGGCGGCGGCGGCCGGAGACACCGGCTCGGGTGCAGCTTGCGGCGCAGGCGCAGGCTCGGGGGCAGGCGCGGGGCTGGAGACGGGCAGGTCGATGACAGCCGCCGGCGACTCCACGGCGGGGGCGACAGGGCTCGCCGTGCTGGCTCGCCCGCCGCTACGGGGAGCGGGGGCCGTCTCCTCCGGCTGCACCGGGCGGCGGAGGCCGTCGCGGTCGGCCTTGCGCCGGACGCGGTCCGCCTGGGCGTCCTCGATCGAGGACGAGTGGCTCTTCACGCCGATCCCGAGCTCGAGGCACAGGTCGAGCGCTTCCTTGTTCGTGAGCCCGAGCTCCCGACCGAGCTCGTAGACGCGGATCTTCTTCGGCAACTGGTCCCTTCGGTCCTCTCGTTGGGGACGCGCGCGGCGATGTCGCTGTCCCGCGCGGTGTCCTATACTCGCACACCGGCGCCGGGGCCGTGAACCGGAGCGCGAGTCTCGTACTCACGTTCTACCGGCTGAGAGGCTTTGCTCCGGCCGTCTCGGCGCGCGGGGAGGGGTCCGAGCCGCCCCCGTCCAGCTCGCTCGCCAAGGCGCTCACTGCGGCCGGGTCGAGGGGCCGCCGCAGAGCCCGTGAGAAGGCACTCCGCCTAGCGGCGAGGACGACGCAGGCAGGTGACGCCCGGCAGAGCCAGGCGCCGCGGCCCGGAGCCGTCCGGCTCAGGGCGAGGGCGCCGTCGTCGCCGGCCGTCACCCTCAGGAGCTCGGACTGGGGAGCCTGGCGGCGGCACCCGACGCAGGTGCGGACCGGCTCTGGCATGAACGTGCCGGATCAGCCCTCGCCGCTCGTGACGTCCGTCGTCTGGGCGACGTCCGGGTTCTCCGTCTCGTCCTCGGCGGAGAGCTCGAGCTCATCGGCCACTTCGGCGAGGATCTCGTCCTCCTCGGCCATCTCGACGACCGCCTCGGCATCGGCGACGGTTTCGTCGGCGGCGGCCTCCTCGGCTGCCTCCGACTCAGCGGCGGCGCCATCGCCCGCCGGGCCGCTCGCCTCGGCGGCGGCGCCATCACCCGCAGCTGCGCTCGCATCGGCGGTGCCATCACCCGATCCGGCGCTCGGCGCCGCCTCACCGGCTTCGTCCCCTCCGCCGGCCGCCCACTCCTCGGCCGAGACGGACTCTCCGCCCTCGGCCGGGCGCCAGACCATCTCACCCGAGTCGGGGTCCTGCACCCACTCGCCCTCGGCCCACTCGCCCTGCTCGTAGGCGGCCTCGGCGGCCAGTTCGGACTCGCTGCGGATGTCGATGTGCCAGCCGGTCAGCCGGGCGGCCAGGCGGGCGTTCTGGCCCTCCTTGCCGATGGCGAGCGACAGCTGGTAGTCGTGCACGATGACGGTCGCCCGGCCGCGCTCCTCGTCGAGGAGCACCTCCTTCACCTTGGCGGGCTGCAGGGCTCGGGCCACGAACTCGGCAGGATCGTCCGAGAACGGGACGATGTCGACCTTCTCACCCCGCAACTCCGTCGTCACCATGCGGACGCGGGCACCGCGGGCACCCACGCAGGCCCCGACGGGGTCGACGTTGGCGTCGTTCGACCAGACGGCGATCTTCGTGCGGTGGCCGGGTTCGCGGGCGCAGGCCTTGATCTCGACGATGCCGTTGGAGATCTCCGGCACCTCGAGCTCGAAGAGCCGCTTGATGAGGCCGGGGTGGCTTCGCGAGACGACGATCTGCGGGCCCTTCGTCGTCTTGCGAACCTCGACGATGTAGGCCTTCAGGCGGGCGCCGTGGTCGTAGCGCTCGTAGGGCACCTGCTCGGCCTGCGGGAGGAGGGCCTCCACCTTGCCGAGGTCGAGGAGCGTGAAGCGGCTGTCGGTCTGCTGGATGATGCCGGTGACGATGTCGCCCTCCCGGCCGGCGTACTCCTCGTACTTCTTGTCCCGCTCCGCCTCGCGCACGCGCTGCATGAGGACCTGCTTGGCGGCCTGGGCGGCGATGCGGCCGAAGTCGTCTGGCGTGTCGTCCCACTCGCGCACGACGTTGCCTTCGTCGTCGAGCTCCTGCCCGTACACGCGGATCTCGCCCACGTCGGGGTCGATCGTGACGACCGCCTCCTCGGCGGCCGTGGGCAGCCGCTTGTAGGCGGCCACGAGGGCGTTGGCCAGGGCGTCGAACAGCGTCTCGACCGTGATCCCCTTGTCCCTCGCCATCTGCTGCAGGGCTTCGAGGAGGTCGAAGTTGGTCGCGCTCATGAGTTCTCCGTCACGTGTGGGTCGGCGTCAGTCGGTCGTTGTCGGTCGGGGCGGTGATGGGCGGCGCCCCCACGGGCGGCCGTGGCGGCCCGGCTGCGCTCGGACGCCGAGGGGCGCCCCTCGCGGCGGGGCCGGCGTTCGGGCGTCGGGGACTCGGCGAGGGCCGCCCGCCAGTCGAAGACCGTGTGGGCACGCTCCAGGTCCCCGTAGGGGATCGCCTGCTCCTCTCCGTCCGAGGAGAGGAGGACGAAGCTCGTGTCCCCGGCGGACACGAGCCGGCCGCCGAGGCGCCGCTCGCCCCCGATAAGGGCCACGCCCGCCCGCAGGCGGACAGCGACCTCGCTGCCGATGTGGCGCCGGAACTGCTCCGGTCGCTTCAGCGGGCGCTCCAACCCGGGGCTCGTCACCTCGAGCTCGTAGCGGCCACCGGGAACGGCGTCCGCTTCGTCGAGGGCGTGCGAGACGGCGTTCGTGGCCCGGCTGAGGGCATCGACGTCCAGGCCTTCCGGCCGCTCGATGGTCACGACGAGGTGCCCGGGGTGCGACTCGACGTCGACGAGCTCGATCCCGAGGGTCGAGAGGATGGGCGCGACAACGGACTCGACGGTTTCCACCGTGCCCACCTGCCCTCCTTCCTCTCTTGCTCGTGTCTATCTGCTCGTGGCCGTATCGACTCCTGACAAAACAAAAACGTGGGCAACCGCCCACGTCCTTTCGCTGCACATCCACCGAACGGCGCCGCCGAGTTTACTCCCGACCTCGCCGTCGCGTGCCGCCACCCCCTGGTGCGGCCCAGGCGTCGGCCCCTTCAGGCCCCCGAGTCGCCGAGGGCGGTGTGCAGGGTCGCCCGGGCATGCTCGAGCTGCTTGCGGACGGTGCCCTGGGCGATCCCGAGGGAGCGGGCGGCGTCCTTCGTGCTGACACCGCCCATGAAGCAGAGCACGGCACAGGCGCGCCGGCGAGGTGGCATGGCATCGAGGGCCGCCTCCACCGAGGTGCGGGCCGTCGCCTCGCCCGCAACGTCCCCGGGCGCCGTCAGATCGCCCTCGAGCGGTTGGCTGTGTGCCGTCTCGCGGGCGAAGGTCCGCCTCGCCAGGCGGAAGGCGACCCGATAGGCATAACCGGGCGGGTTCGTGCCCTCCCGCACACGACGCCAGTGGTAGAGGGTGCGGGCGAAGGCCTCCTGGGCGACGTCCTCGGCGGACGCCCGCCCGAGGCCGCCCAGCTCGAGGGCGCGCACGAGGCGCCCGTAGTGGGCCTCGTACACCTCGATGAAGTCGGGGGAGGCGCCGACTCCCTGGTCCCCTGCTATCGGGACAGTTTGGCGGAGGGCACCGCCCGCCGCGTCAACCAGCTGCACTGGTCGTGGTGGAAGCCCCCGAAGGGTCGGAGGAAGGGGCCACGGAGACGACCGGGGGCGTCGTGGAAGAGCCCGTCGTCGGAGTCGTCACGCCGTGAGGCGGAGACACCACGCCGACCGAGTTCAGCGGCTCGACGAGGTAGTGGCAGACGAGGCTTGGCGCCGTGGCGAGCGAGCCCGCTGCCGGGAGCGTCGCCGTCTCGAGGGTGGATCCGGACGACGACTCCGCCACGACCCGGGCCGCCCCGGCCGTCGCCAGGTCAGGCGTGGTGGGAACGACCTCGGCGAGCACCGACCAGGAGTCCTTCGGTGCCATGGCGTCGATGCGACCGGAGGCGAAGGTGGCCCTCACGGAGGCCACGGCCGGACTCGTACGGGCGACGGCAAGGACGACGACCCCACCACCGGGGAGGTCGGCGTCGGCGGAGGCGAGGACGGAGAAAGGCCGGGTGCCCGCTCCGCCGGCGGGGACGAGGAGCGTCTCGAGGCCACCGCGGCCCGAGATCGTCACCTCGAGCTCCGTCGAGCTCGGGCAGGTGCCGCTGATCGGCTTGACCGGCGTGATCACCGACGGTGGGGGGCTGGCCGTGCCGGAACCGCTCGAGCTGCCCGACCCCGACGAACCGGCGCCTGAGGATGCGGAGGGGGTGGGAGGCTCCGAGACCACGGTGCCCCCGACGCTCCCGACGGGCTCAGAACGGAAGTTGAGGGGGAACGTGAACGAGACCTGGGTCGCCGTGATCGTGACGCCGTCGACGCGCCGGACGAACAGCACGTGCTCGAGCCCGGGGCTGAAGACCGGTGCGCAGGGCGCTCCACAGAACCGGTTCGTCTGGGCGCCGTAGCCGCCACCGGCGTTCGTATAGACGGCGGTCGGCAGGAACGATACGGCGGCCCCGGAGCCGTGAGTGGAATCACCGTGAGTCGTCCCCGAGATCACGAAGCCGAACTCTCCCGGGGCGGCCGAGGTGGTCTCCACCGGCGCCGAGGTCCCGTGAGGGTTCTCGGCCCCCGGCGCGGCCGTCTGCTGCTTCACGGGGGCCGTGGCACCGTCCCACTTCAGGCCGGCCGGTGCCCGGGAGGCCGCTTGCGTGGGGCCTTTCGCCGACGTGCTCACACCGAGACCGACGCCGACGCCGGCGACCGCCAGGGCGACGACGGCGCCGAGGCTGGCGATGGCCCGGTGGCGCTGACCCCGGTAGCGCCGGTGACGACGAACCACCTGCTCGAGGCCTTCCGGGGAAGCCGTGGGCGGGTCGCCGGTCTCGAGGAGGTTCGAAAGGTCGAGGTCGCGTTCCATCATCTCGTGCAAAGCGCCGGAGCCCTCCGATCGCGTACGCGACCGCCGTTGGTCGGCGTGGGTCGATGGAGCCTGTCAGCGGGCGACCCTTGTGCACCTCGCGGTGGACAACTCGACCGTTCGCCGGTAGGTGGACCGGTAGGCATGGCCAGGACGATCGTCCCGTGCCCCTTGCCACCCTGCGATCGCCGCGCCCGAGACGAGCGGCAGCCGAGTCGGTGGCGCCCCACGAACCGACCGGGGGGACGGGACGTCCCCACCGATCTTCCCCTCCGGCGCGCTCAAGCGGGCGCCGGCCCGTCATGGCGATGCTCGGCCTTCTTGTCGTGGCGGGCTGTGCCCTCGCCGGCGCCCAGCTGGCAGCCCACGCCGAGCGCCGGTCGGGCTATCTGGCCGTCTCCGCCTACGTCCCCACCGGTGCCGTCGTCACGGCCGCCGACCTGACCCTGGTGCAGCTCAGCGCGCCCGGCGCCCTGGACGTCGTCCCGGTCGACGAGGCAGCCGCCGTCGTGGGCAAACGAGCGAGCGAGCCGTTGCTCCCGGGCACGCTGGTCTCGCCGGCCGACCTGACGACGGCCAGGCCGCTGAGCTCCGCCGATGCCCTCGTCGGAGCCAACCTCGCCGCCGACCAGATGCCGGCCAGCCTGCAGGTGGGCGACACCGTGCTCGTCGTACTGGCCGGTCAAGGGGCATCGGGCACCGAGTCTCCGGTCACGTCCGGAGCGGGGCCAACGTCACCGAGCCCTTCGTCGGAGGGCGGCGGTGTCATCGCCACGGGAACCGTCTATGCGCTCACGGCGACCTCGGCCGACTCGCCCGGCGGCGAGGTCGTCACCATCGAGGTCCCGAGGCCGGTCGCCGGCGCCGTGACGGCAGCGAGCGCCGACGGCGATGTGTCGCTCGCTCAGATCGTCGGGGGGGCCGAGTGACGACCGGGACGTCGGTCAGCGCGCCTCCGGGCGGCCTTCGGGTGGACCGCAGCCTCCTGCGACTGGCCGGGCAGTTGCGCGCCGAGGTGGCGGAGGCGCTGGCGACCGAGGAGACGCCCTTCGGGGAAGGTGGACAACCCGAGGCAGCCACGATCGAGCTCGCCCGGGCCGTCACGAGACAGGCGCTCGACGAGCGGCGATCGGAAGGGCTCGCCCCGCGACCTGGCCGGGATTCGCGGGCGGACGAGGATCTCGTCGTCGACCTCGTGATCGCCATGTTGTTCGGGCTCGGCGTGCTGCAGGTCTACCTGAGCGACCCGTCCGTCGAGAACATCGATGTCAACGGGGCCGAGCTGGGCTTCGTGACCTACGCCGACGGGCGCAAGGAGGCCATCGGCCCGATCGCCGAGAGCGACGAGGAGCTCGTTGCCGTCGTGCGGGCGGCCGGGGCCCGTTTCGGGCTGGCGGAGCGACGCTTCGACAACGCACAACCCGAGCTCGACCTCCGCCTCCCGGACGGAAGCCGTCTCTCCGCCGTCATGGGCGTGACGGAGCATCCCGTCATCGACATCCGCCGCCACCGCCTGCGGGACTACCGGCTCGGCGACCTCGTCGCCCTCGGCATGCTCGACACCGAGCTGGCGGGCTTCCTCGGCGCCTGCGTGAGGGCCAAGCGCAACCTCCTCGTCTCCGGAGCCATGAATGCCGGCAAGACCACGCTGCTGCGGGCGCTCGCCGCCGAGATCCCGCCACACGAGCGCGTCGTCACCATCGAACAGGCCTTCGAGCTCGGCCTCGACCGCAACGTCGAGCGCCATCCCGACTGCGTGGCAATGGAGGCGCGTCCCGCCAACATCGAAGGCGTGGGGGCCATCCCGATGGCACAGCTCGTCCGGCGCTCCCTCCGCATGAACGCCTCCCGGGTGATCGTCGGCGAAGTGCTCGGAGACGAGGTGATCCCCATGCTGAACGTCATGAGCCAGGGACGCTCCGGGTCGATGGCGACGATCCATGCCGATTCGTCCCTGGCGGTGTTCCGGCGGATCGCCTCCTATGCCGTGCAAGCACCCGAGCGACTCCCCCTCGAGGCCGTCAACCTGCTCATCGCGGGCTCCATCCACTTCGTGGTGCATGTCGACATCGCCGACCCCGCCGCCGGGTCGCGAGGGGCCGGCGGTGGTGGCCGGCGACAGCTGAGCTCCGTGCGCGAGATCGTCGACGCCGACGGTGCGCTCATCATCTCCAACGAGGTCTGGAGGCCGGGCCCGGGCGGCTCGGAACGGGCGACACCGTTGCGGGACGGGACGGCGACGCTGTTGGCCGGCTACGGCTACGACGCCCGCCTCCCCGCCTGGGGGGCGTGGTGACCGACCCGCTCGCGCTCGACGGCGCTCTTCTCGGCGCGGGCATCGTCCTCGTGGCGGCCGGCTCGGGCCGCTTGCAGGGCGGCAGGGTGGGGAAGACCGGACATCGACGAGGATGGCCACCGTTGCCGGCGCCCCGGGGCGGCGACGCCTCCGTCTTCGTCCTGGCGGGCGTTGCGGGCCTTGCCGCCTACGCGGCGACTCGCTGGCCGATGGCAGTGCCGCTGACGGTACTCGGCATCCTTGGCACCCGAGGGGTGGGGCGCGGCGCCGCCAAGGAGGCGATCGAGCGCCTGGAGGCGATCGCCGGCTGGACCGAGATGCTTCGTGACACGCTGTCGGGCGCCGCCGGGCTCACACAGGCCCTCGTCGCCACCTCGACCCTGGCACCGCGCCCGTTGCGCCCTCATCTTGCAGCCCTCGCAGCGCGTCTGCAGGCCGGCGTGTCGCTGCGGGCCGCCCTCGGCCAGCTGGCCGATGACGTCGCCGACCCGGCGGCAGATGTCGTCGTCGCCTCGCTCGTCCTGGCGGCGACGGAGCGGGCACAGCGCCTCGGGGAGCTCCTCAGCGCCCTCGCCACCTCGACTCGGGACGAGGTGACGATGTGCCTCGGCATCGAGGCGGCACGGTCCTCGGCCCGCACGGCGGTGCGAATGATCGCCGGCTCGTCCTTCGGACTCCTGGCGCTCATGGCCGTCGTCGCCCGTCCCTACCTGGCGCCCTACCACAGCTTCGAGGGGCAAGTCGTGCTCGGGGCGGTCGGCTGCCTGTACGGCCTCGGGCTCTGGCTGATGACGGTCATGGCCCGGCCGAAGGCGTTCCCACGACTGCCGCTCTCGGCCGCAGTGGCCACATGACGATCGACCTCATCCTCACGGGCGCCGGCGCCGGCCTGGGCTTGTTCATGGCTCTTCTCGGCCTGAAGCGGCGGCACGACACCGGCCCCGGCCCAGCCGGGCGACCCGACGCCGGACGTGCCGGCGCACGGAGCGGCGGTCACACCTCGTGGCGAGAGCCGATCGTCGACCTCGGTAGGCTCATCGACGGCATTGTGGAGTCCCCGACCGCAGCCTTCGGGCGGAGACGGGATCTGGCAGCCGCCGGCCGCACGACGGAGGGCCACTGGCTCGCCACGGCGCTCGCGGCACTGGCCGGCATCCTGGGGCCTGTCCTGCTCTCGGCCCTCGGGCGCCTTGCGGGCATTCACGTGCCGGGCGTCAGCGTGCTACCGCTCGCCGCAGCCGGTGGCGTGTCGGCGACGCTGGGCATGCGTATGGAGCTGCGACGGGCCGCTCGTCGCGGACGGGACCGATTCCGCTGGGCGCTCAGCTGCTGGCTCGATCTCGTCGCACTGGCTCAGGCAGGAGGTATGGGTGTGGAGGGGGCACTCGAGGCCGCCACTCGCGTGTCGGGTGACCCGGTCTTCGGGCGGATGCGGCAGGCGTTGGACCGAAGCCGTCGTTCCGGCACCACACCGTGGCACGAGCTCGGACGCCTGGGAGACCGGATCGGCCTCGACGACCTCGAGGAGCTGGCCGCCAGCCTCGCCTTGGCCGGCTCGGAGGGGGCACGCGTGCGCGCCAGCCTCCAGGCGAAGTCCGCCTCGCTCCGCCGGCGGCTCATCGCGGAAGCGGAGTCGAGGGCGAACGCCACGACGGAGCGGCTGTTCATCCCGTCGATCGTGCTCATGGTCGGTTTCCTCGTCTTCGTCATGTACCCGGCGGGCGTGAGCCTGGCCCACGTGCTGTGACGATCGGCGACGGCCTCCGGGTCGCCCCCGCTGACCCGCCTCCGACCCCGCAAAGGACTCCGCATGCCCTACGGCCGGTCCATCCGGAACCTGTTCTCGCTGGCAGCCTCTCGAATCGCTCTGCTCCGACAGAGGGCGGAGCGAGGAGATGTGGCCGAGAAGATCGTCATCGTCGGCGTCTTCGTCGCCCTCGCCGTGACGGTCGGTGCCCTCATCACACATGCGGTCACGGTCGACGCCGGCAACATCACCAACCAGATCATCAAGGCGAAATGACGTTGCAGGAGCCGGCGGCGGGCGCCGCCCCCCACCGCCTCTGCGTGGCAGCTCGACGTCTCGACGATCGCGGCGAGTCGCCCGAACTCGTCCTCGTGCTGCCGGTGCTCATGGGCCTTCTGCTGTTCGCACTTCAGCTCGTGCTGTGGGCTCTGGCGGCCCACGCCCTGGCCCTCGCCGTAGCAGAAGGAGGCGCCACGGCGCGGACCGCACTCGGTAACCCGACGGTGGCCGCCAGCCTTGTCAGGAGGGACGTGCACGCTGTCGCCGGCTCACTCGTGGGCTCCCTGGACGTCGCCGTGGAACGGAGCCCGGACGCCGTCGTCACCGTGACGGCCTCGGGTGTCGTCCTCGGTCTGCTGCCGGGCATCCATCTCCACGTCAGCGCCGAGAGCGTCGGACCCGAACAGGCCTTCCATGCAGGCGGATGACGCCGAGAGGGGCTCGGCGTCCGTCGAGATCGTCCTTCTCACGCCGCTGCTCGTGGTTCTCGTCGGTGTGGCCTTCTTCGCCGGGCGTCTCGCCCTTGCCAGGCAGGTCGTGGACGACGCCGCCCGTAGCGCCCTCCAGGCAGCCGTCATGACACCTGACAAGTGGGATGCAGCAGCCATGGCGAAGTCGACGGCCCGCGAGGTGCTCGGCTCGGCGGGACTGTGCTCGACGGAGGGAACCGATAACGACACCGCCCGCTTCACCGCGGGCGGCACGGTTTCGGTCACCGTCACCTGCACCGTCCGTCTTCCGACGCTTGCCTTTCTCCAGCTTCCGGAGTCGGTCGACGTGACGGCCACGCGGAGCGGACCCCTCGAGCCCTACCGCGAGATCGGGCCGTGAACACCGCCCCGACGGCCGTTCGCCGCTGGCGGGACGAGGGTTCCGTCACGCCCTTCGTCCTCCTGCTCTGCCTTGGGCTCGCCACCCTCCTCGGGCTCGTGGCAGAGGGCGGCCTCGTCCTCAGCGCCCGCGAGACGGTACTCGCCGAGGCCGAGCAGGCCGCTCGAGCCGGCGCCGCCATGCTCACACCGGCCACGCTGCGGGCCGGTGGCATCGCACCCGACGGCGCCGCCGCGGTGACGGCGGCCGAAGCAGACATGGCTGCAAGCGGACACCCGGGCGTCGCCACAGATCACGACGGCACCGTGACGGCCACGGTCCGACCGTTCCGGGTCCGCACGCCACTGCTGGCGCTCGCCGGGGTCCCCTCCATCACCGTCACCGCCTCGGCGAGCGCCGAGGCGGTAGCCGGCTGATGGGGACGACGCTCGAGTGGGACGGCCCGCAGTCCGTGCGAGGCGGTGCGGTCCGGGTTGTACCGACGACTCGGCGATCTGCGAGAATGGCCGCTGTCTCGGCGGACGTCGTATCGACGACCGTGCCTGTGGCGTCGAGCCCACGGAGACGGCCACTTCGGGGCGCACTGCCCCAGCGAAGAACTGTTGTGACATGTCGGAAGGTCGGAAGGGAACAGGCGGCGATGCGGGGTCGGACAGCCCCGCACGGGGCGGGACGCGGGCGCACTCCGCTCAGCCGGCGAGACCGATGACGTCGCACGCCGACGTCGTCGGGGTCCCGGCGACTGCGGACCAGGAGCCCGGCCGAGACGGTGACCGCCGTCGTGAGTCGCCGCTGGTTCGATCCCCGAGCACGCCGGACGTCCGAGGCGGCACCGGTCCTGCAATGCCGAGCGGCCATCTCGAGGAGCCGGAGTGGAGCCGCCTGCTCCTCGGCCTGGCTGCCGGAGGGGCGGCCCTGCCCGAGATGCCCCTCGTCTGGTTGCTCGAACCAGATGCCACGTCCGCCTTCTCGGAGAACACCGAGCCGCCGGCGCCGTTTCGGCCACGAGCCTCTGGTGCGGGAAGTTGCGTCCGCCGAGAGAGCGTGCTCGTCGCCGGCGTTACGCCCGACCAACTCGGCGCCACCCGAGCAGGCCTCGTCACCCTCTGGCGCGACGACACGACTCGCTGCCTCCTCGACGTCGTCGCGGCACGGACCCTCACTCTCGATGGACCGCCCGTCGCCATCGGGTACACCCTTGCCGATCTCGTCGTGGAGCTTGCCACCCGCCGATGGTCCGACCTCGAGGAGCTCTACCTCGTCGGCTTCGGCAAGGAGATGCACGGCCTCGAGCGGGTTCACTACCTCCCTGGTCTCGAGGATGCCATCGCCCTCGTCTCCGGATGGGATCGGTTGGGCCATCGAGGGGCACGTTGCTTTGTCATCGCCCCGATGCCGGTGGAATGGGCCCATCGCAGCAGCCTGCGGCGGTTGGTGACGCTCGTCGAACAGACTCCCTTCGTCGGAGCCGTGTGCTGCGACACGGAGGCGGGTGCCCACTGCACCTGGCGGGTGGCGGCGCACGCTCACACGGTCCGTCTCGAGGTGGCGGGACGGTCTGGCCTCTCGGCGGTCGTCACGCCCCATGGCTGGGTGGAGCGGCTGGGACCGAGCCGGCGGCTCGCCTACCGTCCCGGCTCCGCCGGCCAGGCTTCCGCGAGGGGCTCGCGGCCCTCCGTCTCGGCCGTGCTCAGACGAGGCCCCGAGGACGAAGACACAGGCGAGGACGCCGCCGAGGGCCTCAACGTTCTCGTCCTCGGCCACGTCGAATTGAGCGGCTTGGAGCAATCCCTCGACGGACGGCCGCTCTTGAAGGAGCTCGTCACGTATCTCGCCATGCACCCGGAGGGGGTGACGGGCGAGTCCTGTGCGGCGGCGCTGTGGCCGGAACGGCGTGTCCCGGCCCAGACCCTCGCCAACCGGCTCTCGGAGGCGCGGCGGGCGCTCGGCAACATGCCCACCGGTGAGCCCCGACTCGTCCGATGGCGGGGCCGTCATCTGCTCGGTCCGGACGTCCGGACGGATTGGTCGCGGTTCCTCGCCCTCTCCGACGAGGGCGCCGCCCCGTCAGACTGGCGACGAGCCATGGTTCTCGTGCGGGGTCGCCCGTTGGAGGGGCTCGCCAAGGGCGACTGGACGGTCCTGGAGGGGCACGTCGCGTCGATAGAAACGAGGGTTCTCGACGTGGCCGTCCGCCTCGGCGAGCACGTGCTCGGCACCGGGGATGTGTCCGACGCGGAATGGGCAGCCCGCCGTGGCCTCGCGCTCGGCACCGTGGGACGAGCGCCTCTACCGCCTGCTCATGCGCGCCGCCGACGTCACCGGGAGCCGCGGCGCCGTCGAGGCAGCGCTGAGGTCGCTCGCCCAGGCGCTCGAGTGGCAGGGTGACCCGCTACGCGCCGTCCACCCCGAGACGGCCGCCCTCTACCGTCAGCTCATGGCCCACTATCCGACCTGAAGGGCGGCGGGCCGGCGGACATGACGAGCTCAGCCGAACAGGCGGTCCCTCGCCTCGGAGACGCTGGCGAGCTGTCCCCCCACGCTTTCCACGATCTCCTTCGCCCGTGCTACGAGGTCGGCGTTGGAGGCGAGCACCCCCCGGCTCAGGTAGAGGTTGTCCTCGAGGCCGACCCGGAGGTTGCCGCCGAGGAGCATCGCCTGGGCGACCATGGGCATCTCCATGCGCCCGATGGCGAAGCCGCTCCACAACGATCCCTCGGGCAGGTGGTCCCGCATGACCTGCATCGCCTCCGGTGTGGCGGGCGCGCCGTAAGGAATGCCGAGGCAGAGCTGGAAGAGGGCCGGGGCGTCGATGAGCCCTTCGGCGATGAGGCGGCTCGCCAGCGCCACGTGCCCGAGGTCGAAGACCTCGAGCTCGGGCCGCACGCCGAGATCCTGGATCCGCCGTGCCGCCGCCCGCAGGAAGGAGGGCGGCACCATCATGACGAGGTTGTCGTCGTCGAAGTTCATGCTCCCGCAGTCGAGGGAGCAGATGTCCGGGTGGAGCTCCTCGACGTGCACGATGCGCTCGAGGGCGCCGACGAGGTCGCTGCCGGGCAGGAAGCCGTCCTCGGCGCCGTTCTCCCCCACGACGTAGTCGCCGCCCATCCCGGTCGTGAGGTTGAGGAGGACGTCGACCTTCGAGTCGCGGATGCGCTCGACCACCTCGCGGAAGTATTCGGGGCTGCGGCAGCCCTTCCCGGTCTCCGGCTCGCGGACGTGGATGTGGACAATGGCTGCCCCCGCCTCGGCCGCCTCGATGGCGGACTCGGCGATCTGCTTCGGGGTGACGGGCAGGTCCGGGTGCTTCCCGAACGAGTCGCCGGCGCCCGTGACGGCGCATGTCAGCCATGGCTCCCAGTTCACGACTTCCCCTCTCCTCGGCGTCCCGCTCAGTATGGTCCCGCCCCGGGGCGGGAGGCGCCGCCGCCCGAGCCCGCCCGCCCGAAGTGGGGGTGGACTCGTAACGCATAGGTGCCAAACTCGATGCCACTTGGCGTCGTCGCATCACGGACGACACGACGACGCGGCGCTTCAGCGCCCCTTCCAGACCGGATCCCGCCGCTCGGCGAAGGCGCGGGCCCCCTCCTGCACGTCCTCGCTCGAGTAGAGGCGGGCCACGGTGGGGAGCCGCCCCGCGGTGACGGCAGCGAAGGCCTCCTGCGCCGTCATCTCCTCCGTCTCCCGCAGCGTCTCCTTGATGGCCGGGTAGACGAGGGGCGGGCCGGAGGCGATGACGTCGGCCAGGGCGCGGGCGGTCGGCAGCAGCTCGCCGGCCGGTACGACGTCACGAAGGAGGCCCCATTGCCTCGCCTCCGCCGCCTCCATCCAGCGACCGGTCATGAGGAGATCGACGGCCACGTGGTAGGGGATGCGGCGCGGCAGCTTGATGCTGGCGGCGTCGGGGAGGACGCCGATGAGGACCTCGGGAAGGCGGAAGCGGGCGTGGTCGGCGGCCACGATGAGGTCGGCCGCCAACACCAGCTCGAAACCCCCTCCCACCGCCATCCCGTTCACCGCCGCGATGACCGGCTTGTTGAGACCGGGGAGCTCCTGCAGGCCGCCGAAGCCCCCGACGCCGTAGTCGCTGTCCACTGCCTCGCCGCCGGCTGCCGCCTTCAGGTCCCAGCCCGCACAGAAGAAACGCTCCCCCGCCCCGGTCACGATCGCCACACGCTGCTCGGGGTCGTCCCGGAAGGCGGCGAAGATCTCGCCCATCCGGCGGCTCGTGGCGTTGTCGATGGCGTTCGCCGCCGGCCGGTCGAGGGTCACCTCGAGCACGGCTCCCCGCTCCTCGACCCGAACTCCGCTCATGGCGACGGCTCCCCTCTCCCGACCGCCGACACGTGGCGGACCCCCTCATCTTGTCGCCCCGGCGACCGTGACGAGCTCGTGCTCCTCCGGCCGCCGGGAGGCCGAGGGCGGTAGCCTTCGGCCGGTCACCCCGTTCCCGAGCCGGGAGGCGTCATGGGCATCCTCGAGAACAAGCGCATCGTCGTCACGGGCGTGCTCACCGACGCCTCCCTCGCCTTCTCCGTCGCCCGCCTGGCGATCGAAGAGGGGGCGGAGATCGTCCTCACGGGAGCCGGTCGGGCGCTCTCCCTCACCAAGCGCACGGCGAGGCGGCTGCCCGTGGAGCCGGACGTCTTCGAGCTCGACGTCACCGTGCCGGAGCAGGCCGATGCCCTCGCCGCCGAGCTGGAGCGCCGGTGGGGCTCCCTCGACGGCGTCGTGCACGCCATCGGCAACGCCCCCGAGAGCTGCCTCGGGGGCGACATCCTGCGGGCCGACTGGTCCGATGTCGCCCTCACCCTCCAGATCTCCACCTTCTCTCTCAAGCTGCTGGCGGGTGCCTTCGCCCCGCTCCTCGAGAAGGCGCCGGAGGGCGGCTCCATCGTCGCCCTCGACTTCGACGGCACCGTCGCCTGGCCTGCCTACGACTGGATGGGCGTCGCCAAGGCGGGCCTCGAGTCCCTCACGCGCTACCTCGCCCGCGACCTCGGGCCCCGCAACATCCGCGTCAACCTCATCGCCGCCGGGCCGGTGAGGACGATGGCGGCGAAGTCGATTCCTGGTTTCTCGAAGTTCGAGGACGTCTGGGACGGGCGGGCTCCGCTCGGCTGGGACGTGCGCGACGCCGAGCCGGTCGCCAAGAGCGCCGTAGCGCTCCTTTCGAACTACTTCCCGAAGACGACGGGCGAGATGATCCACGTCGACGGAGGTTTCCACGCCACCGGCGCTTGAGGTGACGCCCTGACGGCTCGGCGGCGCACCGCCGGGCGGGGCCTCGGGCGGCTCCCCCCGGCACTCCCCCTCCTGGGGGCGCTCGCCGTCGTGGGCCTCCTCACCTGGGCGCTCCTCCCTTCGGCGGCCCCGGGCATGCGGCGAACCCCGGGGGGTGACTACTGGGGGGTGGACTCCGTCGCCACGCTGGGATCCCGGCTCTCCTCCGTGCAGGCGGCCTACGGTGCCACCCCCTCGTTCTGGGGCCGCTACCTGAGCGACTGCAGCGGGCGCTGCGGCAGCGACCTCGGCCGCTCGGAGGCCGACGCCGACCTCGCCCGGGGCGTCCGCCTCCTCCTCGTCGTCGCCGACCGGCAGGGCGGCTTCGACCTCGGCGCCCGCAACGGACGGGCCGACGCCGAGGACGCCGTGCGGGCTGCCGGCGTCCTCGGCGTGCCGAAACGGGTGGCCATCTTCAAGGACCTGGAGGCCGAGAGTCGGGTCAACGCCGCCTACGTCCTGGCCTTCTTCGAGGCCGTCCGAGGTGCGGGCTACGCCCCGGGCTTCTACCTGGACGCCGAGCCAGGCATGAGCGGCGGGGTGGCCTATTGCGCGGCCGTGCGGGACGATCCCGCCGTGGGGGCGTCCTTCTTGTGGGCGAGCGAGAGCGAGCCGGAGGCCGCCGCCTCCTCGGCGCCGGGCGGCGCTCCCGCCTACGCCGGCGGGTCGTCGGGCGCCCTCTTCCCCGCCTGCCGGGGGCGACGCGTCGTCTGGCAGTACAGCGAGGCGGACGCCGGCGGCGTCGACGAGGACGAGGCCACGACGCTGGCGCCCTTCTGGGGCCTCAGGGCGACGCCCCGGCAATGAGCCGGAGAACGGCCGGAACGTCGAGATGCGCCTCGAGGAGGTCGGCGAGGCGGTCGATCTGGCGCTCCCGCGCCTCGTGAAATCCGATCTCCCCCGGTTCGAAGTGCTTGCCCCGCCGCGCCGCAACGGCCGCCAGGTATGCGCCCCGGAAAGCGTCGGACTCGAAGAGCCCGTGCAGGTTCGTGCCGGCGAGCCGGCCACCCTCCGCTGCGACACCGTCCACCTCTGCGCCGAGATCGTCGTCGAGGTGGGCGAACGCTTCGGCGCCGTCGGCGGGGATGGGCCGGCCGTGGCGGATCTCGTAGCCGCTCACCGCCTCCCCGAGCGCCGTGCCTCGCCGGCGCCGGGCGAGCTTCCCCGGCTCGAAGGCGGTGCCGACCGGGAGGACGCCGAGCGCGCCGACTTGACCCTCGCCCGACTCAACCTCGTCGACGATGTCGCTGCCGAGCATCTGGTAGCCGGCGCAGACGCCGAGCACCGTCGGACCTTCCGACCGGGCAGCGGCAGCCACGACGGCCTCGGCGAGGCCGCTGCTGCGCAGCCAGGCGAGGTCCGTCACGGTGGCCTTCGAACCCGGCAGGAGGAGGAGGTCGGGGTCGCCGAGCTGGCCGGGCGAGCGGACGAGGCGGAGGGCTACGGCCGGCTCACAGGCGAGGGCGTCGAGGTCGGTGAAGTTGGCGAGGTGCGGGTAGGCGACGACGGCGACGTCGAGCGTGGCGCCGGTGCCGGGTGCCCGCACGGTGGCGGCGAGTCCGAGGGAGTCCTCGGCGTCGAGGCCGAGATCGTCCAGGTAGGGGAGGACCCCGAGGATGGGAAGGCCCGATCTCGCCTCGAGCTCGTCGAGGCCCGGCTGCAGGAGGGCCACCTCTCCACGGAACTTGTTCACGACGAAACCCCTCACCTGCCGCCTCAGCGCCTCCGGCAGGAGTTCCACCGTTCCGTAGAGAGCGGCGAAGACGCCCCCGCGCTCGATGTCGCCCACGAGGAGCGCCGGCACGCCCGCCTCGGCGGCAAAGGGCAGGTTGGCGAGGTCCCGCTCGAGGAGGTTGATCTCGGCTGCCCCGCCCGCACCCTCGCAGACGACGACGTCGAAGCGCCCCTTCAGCTCCTCGAAGGCTCCGAGCACCGTCGCCATGAGGCCCTCTGCCTTGACGCTCTCGTAGGCGGCGGCATCGAGCTCGGCGACCGGCCGGCCCAGCACGACGACCTGGCAGCGGGAGTCGCTGGTCGGCTTCAGGAGGACGGGGTTCATGGCGACCTCCGGCTCGACTCCGGCGGCGACCGCCTGTACCCCCTGGGCATGGCCGATCTCGTGGCCCGAGACCGTCGCCCAAGCGTTGAGCGACATGTTCTGCGCCTTGAAGGGCGCCACCCTCACGCCTCCACGGGCGAGGAGACGGCAGAGCCCCGTGACGATGCGGCTCTTGCCTACGTCGCTGGCGGTCCCGCACACGAGGAGGGAGCCACGAAGGCCCTGCAAGGACGGGCGGTCCGGCTGCTGCACGCCTGCCTCCTCCGCTCCACGGCCTCTCGGGTCACCCGCCGCCGCTTCCGGGCCGGACGGCTCGAGCGTCTACCATACGGCCGTCCTGACCGAGAGCGACGAGAGAGACGACACGTGCCCCGGCCATCGAAATCCGTCGCAACGCTGCGGCGCGTCGCGGTGGCGGCGCCGGTCCTTGCCTTGGGCCTCCTCGTCGCCGCCTGCGGCAGCACGAGCAGCCCGACGGGCCGGGCGGCGCAGCCGCCTGCCCCCTTGCTGCAGGGCGCCCAAGCGGCCCTCGCCCGCGAGGCCGTCGTGCACCTGTCCGGCACGCTCTCGGAGAAGTCGGGCTCCACCTCCGTCTCCCTCTCCGTCGACGCCACCTCCGCCGGTGCCCCCGGCGACGCCGAGGGGACGTTGAGCCTGGAGGGGCCGGGGTTGGGTTTCGAGGGGTCGACCCGTTACGTCGTCGTGGACGGGACCACCTACGTCAAGGCCGGGACATCCTTCTGGAAGGGCCTCTTCGGCAGCCAAACGAGCAAGGTGGCCGCTCTCGAGGCCGAGATCCTGCCCGAGGTCGTCAACCGCTGGGTGCAGCTCCCGGCGGCCAGCACCGACGTCATCTACAAAGACACGTTTGGTCTCTCCGACCCGAAGGAGTTCGTCTCGGGCAGCCTCGCCGGCGTGAAGGGCACGTTCACGAACGCCGGGAACCGCACGATCGACGGCGTGCGCGGCGTCGAGGTCACCTCGAGCGAGGGCGCCGCCATCCTCGTGGCGGCCTCCGGACCCCTCCTCCCGCTCGTCATCAGCGGGACGGGGTCGGTTGGGAGTGGCTTCGACCTCGCCCTCGTGATCACCTATCCGGGGGCGACGACGATCTCGGCGCCGGCCCACCCCGTCAACCTCGCCGCTATCGAGGCCGCTCTCTCGGGGTGAGCCCCGTCAGGCGGTGTCGCCGAGCTTGGAGGCGAGGGCTCGGGGCGCCTTGCGCAGGAACGCCTCCGTGAGGAGCTCCTTGACACGTGACGCGTCGGCCGTCGCCAGCTCGACGCGCACGCCGGAGAGGCGCTGGCCCCAGCGGAGCTCGCCGTAGGCGGCGGGATCCTCCGCCACACAGGCGCGCACCTCGTGCTCGCCGACGAAGACGTGCAAACGGTCACCGGCCGGTGGAGCCGTGGCGAAGATGCGGTTGCGCACCCGCCACGACGTCATCTCGAAGTGAGGCTCCTCCGTCGCCTCCGGCAGGGCGAGAGCGAGCCGCCGCACTGCGGCGATGTCCATGACTCGATGCTACGACCGGACGGCGTCATCCGCCCGTTGCGGGGGGCGAAATCCGCCTGTTGCGGGCGGCGGCGATGCATTCGTGTCGGGGGTTAGACACCGTTTTGAGTCCTAAGGCGAAATCATCCCGACGTCGCCAGGTGCCCGGCGGGCGAGATGTGAGCTGAGCACCGGTTTTCGGCGCGCCTGGTCAAGCTGCCGGCAGGACAACAGTGGTGGAGCCGTCATCGTTTGTCCGTAGCTCGCAGCCAAGGGCGCGCAGTTCGGAGAGTTTGCGACGAGCCCTGATCACCGGGGCGTTGCGTCTGTCGAACCAGTCCGGTCCGAGGTCGAGGTAGGTGACGCCCTCGTTGGCGAGAATGTGCCAGCAGGCGACAAGGATCGAGTGCCCGACGGCCTTTCGCGCCCGGAGCTTGCCTCTCCTCGGGCTGAGACGTCGATACTGGGCTTGCAGGTAGGTGCCCTTCGAGGAGGCGGCCGCCATGGCGGCGACGGCAAGGTATCTCTGCAGCCAGCTGTCGCCGTGTCGAGCGGTCCCCTTCTTCTGCTTGCCGGCTGACTCGTGCTGGCCCGGGCACATCCCTGCCCACGAGGCGAGATGGGCTGCGGTCGGGAAGCGGTCCATGTCCACGCCGATCTCGCCGATGATGGCCTCGGCGATGCGCCGATCGACACCGGGTATCGAGCACAGGCGGTCCCGGGCGTCAGCAAAAGGGGCGATCGCCTCCTCGATCGCCGAGGTCATGCGGCCCATAGCTTCGTCGAGATAGTCGAGGTGGGAGAGGATCTCCGAGACGAGGATCCCATGGCGGGGGCCGAAGCGCCCCTCGAGAGCAGCTCGTAGCTTCGGCAATTTGGCTCGAAGCTTGCCCTTGGCAAGCTCGGCGAGCACTTCAGGATCCCGCGTCCCCGCCACAAGGCCAGCGAGCATCGCCCGGCTCGAGACACCGAGGACGTCAGAGGCGACAGACGAGAGTTTCACACCGGCGTCTTGGAGGACCTTGTCGAGGCGCTGGGCCTCCCGTGTCCGCTCCTCAGCCAGGGTGCGTCGATAGCGAGTGAGCTCGCGAATGTCGCGAATCTCTGCTGGTGGGACGAAGCTCGCACGCACGAGCCCGTGCTCGGTGAGCTGGCAGATCCACTCGGCGTCACCGACGTCGGTCTTTCTCCCCGGGACGTTGCGCATGTGGCGGGCGTTCAGCAACCAGCACTCCATGGCGTCTTCGAGCACATAGAAGATGGGCTTCCAGTAGACCCCGGTCGCTTCCATCGCCACCCGGGTGACGCCGTGGGACACGAGCCAATCGCGCAGGCCAAGCAGATCGGCCGTGAAGGCGGAGAAGCTGGCGATCTCGGTCCTGCGCTCGCCGTTTGGTCCGGGGTAGCGGACGCAGGCGACGACGAGATCCTTGTGCACATCGAGGCCGGCACAGCGCTCGACGACGACATCCATGATGGAACCTCCTCAGCTGGTGGTCTTGGTCGTGCACCACGCCAGGAGGCCGAGGGGTGGAAATCTAAGGCACGCGCTCAAAGCGGCAGTCATCGGTGCTCGGGGCCTCCACGTCACGCTAAGCCACGGGCGCTAGGCACCAAGTACGCCCGACGTCGATGGCGTGCTGCCCTACAAGATTTCCCCATCCATCAGGTGGGCCGCCAGGCCCCCGGGCGCTAAGCCCTTACAGCAATGGGGATCACCGACCGGAAGCAGCGTCGGCGGCGGCCTCTGCCCAGGCCCGCATCGCCCGTGCGCGCCTCGAGCGGCGCTGCAGCGGGTACTCCATCGTGAAGCCGAGCGCACCGGTCAGCTGATGGCAGGTGGCCGTGACGGCAACGGCGGCGTCGGCGGCGTGGCAGAGGGCGGGCCAGGAGTGCTCGTGGACGGCGAGCAGGCGAATGCCATCCTGCGCCGTTGCGGCGTCGGCGAGCTGCGACTGCACGGCTTCGAGGGCATCAAGTGTGGAGCCGAACGCCTCGCGGCCGCGCACGTGCGCCAGGCAGTCGTCGAAGGCGGCGCCGGCGAGGCCGGCAAGATACCCGATGGAGGCTGCCCGCCAGAGGCCGAGGCGGCGCCTGGCCTCCTCGGCCGGAACTGCCCGGCGTGACGTCGTCTCCCGTACGAGGGCAACGCCGGAGGCGTCGCCGTAGGCGACTGGCTCGACGGCCACCAGCTCGGCGTCGGAGAGCGCATTCCCCCCGAGAATCTCGGTGCCGGTGGCGCCCGGCTCACCGTGGCGGACGAGGCCGGACACGACTGGGCGGCCCCCGAGGAGGCTGTCGACGGCCAAGAGGGTGACACCGCCTCGGCCGAGCTCCACAGCTGCTCTCGCCACCAGCGCCGGCGGCGGACCTTCCCCGGCGAGCGACCACCACCCGATGGCCTCGAGCGCCGCATAAAGCGCGCTCGCCCCCTCGCCAGAGGCGTCGTCGGCCGGCTCCCCCGCTCGCCAGGGATCGGCGGAGGGGTGGTCCCGGACGGCTCTCGCCACGGCCGTCGCCAGAGCGTCGGCCTCGGCGGAGGTTTCCTGATCCACGTTCGCAACGCCCGCCGGTTCGGTCATTCGTCCCCTCCGATCGGCGCCGCCGTCACGGCAGCCGCCATACCGCCGCCGGCCCCCTGCTCCGGATCCAGCTCGCTCTGGTGCTCGCCGAGGAGAGGCACCGCCCGCTCGGCCAGGAGTGGCTCGCCCCCACGCTTGACGACGCCGCCGAGGAGCCGGAGCGGACCGATGCCCGGCTGGTCGAGCGTCACGACGAGCCCGTTGGCAGCCGCCTGCTCCGAGGCGACGGCCGCTGCCGTCGAGCGCAGCTCGGCCGCCGGTACGCCGGCGTCGGCGAAACGCAGCAGCCACTCGGCGGCCGGGGCGGCGGCAAGGGCGGCCTCCACCTGGCGGGTGAAGGCCAGACGCGTTGCGCGCTCCTCCTCGTCGGCGGGCGGGAGCTGAGGGTTGGCCACCATGGGATCCTCGAGGCCGAGGACACGGAGGAACTTCCGCCGCTGGGCGACGTCGAGGCAGCCGACGGCGACGAAGGCGTCCGCCGTGGCATAACACCGGTAATAGGGCTCGATGGCTCGGGCGGCCGCACGCGCCGTCGACATCTCCCCGAGCGTGGCGGCGTCGAGACGGGCCGGAATCTCGTTGTGACCGATGGCGGGCAGCTCCTGTGCCTGCAGGGTGAGGCAGGCTCCGAGGAGCGACACCTCGAAGGCGCCCGGCGACGTGGTGGGCCCACCGGCGGCACCGCGGCGGAAGCGCTCGACGAGGCCGCTCAGGATCGCCACGGCGGCGAGGAGGCCGGCGGTGAAGTCGGCGAGGGGGATGCCACCGACGCGCTCAGGCACCTCCTGCCCGGGACGTGCCCCGAGGGCCAGCAGGCCGGTGATGGCCTGGGCGATGAGGTCGTAGCCGGGCGCCCCCGCCTCCGGCCCGTCCGTCCCGAAGGCGGAGACGGCGCACACGACGGCCTTCGGGTTGAGCCGCTCCACCGATGCGGCGTCCAGCCCGAAGGCGGCCGCCCGCGCCGGCACGAAATTGTGGACGACGGCGTCCGCCCCGGCGATGAGGCGCTCGGCCAACCGCCGCCCTTCGGGATCGCTCAGGTCGCAGACGACGGAGCGCTTGCCGCGGTTCAGGCTGCAGAAGAAGAGACTCTGGTCCGGCGCCACCGGGTCGTAGCGCCGGTAGGCATCGCCGTTCGGTCGCTCCACCTTCACTACGTCGGCACCGAGGTCGGCGAGCAGCATGCCGCAGAAAGGCCCGGCGACGTACTGCGAGAAATCGAGCACCCGCAACCCCTCGAGGGGCCGGCCCCCGCTCACCGCCGGCACCCGAGGCCCTGCCGGGCGATCACGCGTCGCTGGATCTCGGCCGACCCGCCGGCGATCGTCGAAGCCGTCACGGCCCGCACGAAAGCGGCGAGGCGCCCACCCGCCACGGCGGACTCGCCCCCTTCCACGAGGGCGGCGGGCCCGAGCATCTCGAGGGAGCACTCGGCGATCCGCTGCAGGAGGAGGGCGATGGACAACTTGGCCATGGAGGAACTGGCTGCGGCGGGTTGGCCCGAGGCGAGGAGCTCGGTGGCCCGCCGGCCGTGCAGGCGGGCCGCCAGAGCGGCGCCCCGCAGGCGGCGGAGCCGGGGGCGCCAAGGTCCGTCCGCCAGTTCGTCCAGCCGGTCGAGCACGTAGAGCGCCGTGCCCACCTTTTCGCTCGTCACGCGCTCGTAGTCGAGCGTGCCCATGAGCACGCGCCAGCCGGCGTCGAGCGGGCCGACGACCTGGTCCGCCGGCACCTCGACGCCGTCGAGGGCAACCTCGCCGAGAACGCCACCCCCGAGCGTGGGGTGCAGCGACCATGACAGCCCGGGTGTCGACATCTCGGTGACGAGGACGGAGAGGCCGCGGTGGCGGGGCAGGTCCGGGTTCGTGCGGACGGCGAGGTAGATCCAGTCGGCCTCGCCGGCGCTCGAGGTCCAGATCTTGCGGCCCCGCACCACGATGCGGTCGCCCTGCAGCTGTCCGGTCGTGCGCAGGGAAGCCAGGTCGGAACCCGCCTCCGGCTCCGAGAAACCCTGACAGAACACCAGCCGCCCTCCTGCGATCTCGGGCAGGAGGCGCTCGGCCAGGTCGGGGCCGAACTGCATGAGGGCGTTGCCGATCGTCTTCACGGAGAGGAGATAGCTGGAGAGCGGCAGCCAGTGGTAGCCGAGCCGCTCCTCGACAGCGATGGTGTGCAGCGAGGTGAGCCCACGGCCGCCCAGGCGCTCCGGCCAGTGCAAGCCGATGAGGCCCCGCTCGCCGAGGGCGGCGTACACCGCCCGGCAGTCCCCGTCCGAGGGCATGCCCTGCTGAGAGCCCGCAGGATCCATCGCCGCCAGAGCGGCCAGCTCCGGGGCGGCGGCGTCCGCTTCCGCCACCACGTCAGCGATCGTCACCGTCGTACTCGCCACCTCCCAACCCCTCGAATCGGCCCGGACGAGACTCCGGGCTGTCGGACCCGTACCGTACTGTCCCGTCCCATCGGCGGGAGACTTGGGGTCCCGGCGGCGGGCCACCGGCCGCTATGGTGACGACCGTCTGGCGGCGTGGCCGAGTGGTTTAGGCAAGGGCCTGCAAAGCCCTGTACAGCGGTTCGATTCCGCTCGCCGCCTCCAGTGTTCTTCCTGGTCACCCGGGAGCTCGTCCGGGCCTTGAGCAACTCGGCATGGCCGCCGTGACGCGGAAGGGGTCACCGAGTCAGCTCCCGCTCCGGCGCGGGGTGGTCGAGTCATCGTGCCGTTTCACGCCGGCGAGCCGGTTGCCGAGTTCGCCGGAGCCGACCCCGCCTGACGCGCCCGCGGACCTAGAGAAGAGGGGAGGTGGGGGTTCCCGCAAGCCCCCCTCCCCGTCCAGGCAGGATCAGGCATGTTGTGAGCAAGCTGGATCGTGAGCCCGGGCGGCCAGTTTGCCACGGTGAAGGGCTCGGGGTACGGATCTGGGCGGCGCCTCGGGATCCCCGTCACCTTGGCGGCACTGAGAACCACCCTTCGAACATCGCGAGGGTGGCGGTGCGGCCATCACGGGAGCGAGTTGACCGTGAACGAACCAAGCCTGCGAGGCGGTCGAGGTTCTGCCCCTGACGGGGGGAAAACTCAGCCATCTTCCCGGGTGCGGAGCCCGAGACGGACCGGAGACTGGTGGGGGCTCGAGTCTTCCAGCACTACGGCCGCGCCTATCGTTCACGAGATGGCGTGGAGGCCGCCCAACTACCGGCGCGGCTACAGCACGCGGGACTACCACGTCACCGGTGAACACGAAGCAGAGGCCAAAGCTGCGGAGCGCGCCAGGAAGCCGAGTCGGCTTGGGCGGCTGGTGTTGTGGCTCTTGGGCGACAGAAACCCCATCGGGCCGCAGGAACCGGCCCACGACCCCACAACGCATGGTCATGACCCCGCCCTTCGCGACGGCCCTCACGACGGCAGCTGACGTGCAACCGGCCGGCGTGCCGGTGCCGACGACCCAGTCGGGGTGCCTGACGTCGACCGCCTGGGCGGTCGGCGGAACGGGTGCGTGCCCGGCCGGGTTGCCGAAGTCGGGCGGCAGGCGCCTCGCCGCCGGCACCGCTGTGGAGGCTCCGGCATCCAGCGGCGGGGTGCCGCCGACCGCGAGCACAACTCCGGCCGCCAACAGCGCCAGGAACCCGCCCGAACCGCTCGTCCGCCCACCGGTCGGCATCGTACTGCTGAGAATCGATGAGATCGTTGGGCCGAGCTAGCCGTTGCGCTCATCCCGCCAGCTGAGCCACCGACGCAGGGGGCTGAGGTCGTAGTCCGGACCGCCGGCGTGGAGAACGAACAGGGAGACACCGAGCCGGCGCAGCGGCTCACCCACCGTCTCGGGGTCGCCGGCGACGAGGACCGAGCGCTCGATGTCGGCCGGGTTTCGCCCAATCTCGGCACAATGGGCGTCGAGGGCGCGAGCCTTCCGAGCAAACACATCGCCCTCGGCGAAGGTGTGCCAGATGTCGGCGTACTCGGCGACGACTCGCAGCATGCGGCGCTCCCCATCACCGCCCACGAGGATGGGGATCCTCCGCAGGGGCGGCGGGTTCAGCTCACCCAGCCGTCGAGTGATCCTGCCGAGCGCCTCCTCCAAGGCCGTGACGCGGCTACGTGGGCTCGCGAACTCGTAGCCGTACTCGACGAAGTCTCGCTCCTTGAAGCCGGCGCCGACACCGAGGATGAACCTGCCACCGCTGATGTGATCGACGGTGCGGGCCATGTCGGCGAGGAGGTCGGGGTTCCGGTAGCTCGTGCAGCTGACGAGTGGCCCGAACTCCACTCGGGAGGTCGACTCCGCCCAGGCGCCGAGCATCGTCCAGCACTCGAAGTGCTGGGCGTCTTCCCGGCCAGGAGCGAAGAAGTGGTCCCAGTTGAAGAGGACGTCGACACCGAGCTCCTCCGCCGCACGCGCCGCTTGACGGATCGTGGCGTAGTCCGCATGGTGCTGCGCCAGCTGCAGGCCGATACGGATGGGGGGACCGCTCACCGTTGTGGTCGAAGGACCAATCACGTCCGCCGGCTCAGGAAGTCCCGGATCACGGCGAGGTACAGGTCGGCCTCCTTCTCGAGGATCGTGAGGTGGCTCGAGTTGCCGAACACCACGAACTCGTTGTCGGCGATCCCCTCGGCGAGGGGCCGGTGGCAACGCGTCGGGGTCAGCTCGTCGTACCAGCCGCAGAGAATGAGGGCCGGCACGGCGATCTCGCCCAGCCGGTCGGACACGTCGAAGTGTGCCTCCGGGCCTGTCCCCATGAACTCATGGGGACCCCACAGCGCATAGGCGGGGCCGAGGTCCGCCATGTAGTCCTTTTCGATGACGGCGAATTCGGCCCGCGAGCGGGCCGGGTCGTATGGGGAAGACCGGCGCAGGTGCCGAGCGTTCAGCTCGAGCACGGCGTCTTGGTACTCGGGATCGTCCATCGTCCCCTCGTACTCGTGCTTGAGCATGAGGGCGTGCAGGTCCTTGCCCAGCGCTACCCGGTGATCCGAGACGTCGAGCAGATAATCCTTGGCCGATGCCGTCGTGTTGGACAGGACGAGGGCGTTGACGTGCTCGGGGTGCTCGAGGGTGTAGGCGAGCGCCAGCATGCCTCCCCAGGACTGCCCGAAGACGGTCATGGTGCCGAGACCGAGCTCACGCCGGACGGTCTCGACCTCGGTGACGAAGCGGGGGATCTGCCAGATGGAGGGGTCGTCGGGCCAGTCCGACTCGCCTCCGCCCAGCTGGTCGTAGAGCACGAGCTTGCGGTCGTCGCCGACGACCTCGCTCAGGCGGTTGAGATACTTGCTGCTGGCGCCGGGACCGCCGTGCAAGCCGAGGAGCGTGCGGCTCCCGCTGCCGTAGACCCGGTAGGCGATCTCGTAGCCGTTCTCGACCGAGAGGCGGCCCCTGTCGGAGAGCGGGGCGCCGGCGACCGTCTGGTTCTCCTCCACAGTTCCTCCCATCGTCAGGTGCTTCCGGCCGACCTCGCCGGCCCGATTATCCCAGTCGTCTCACCGGCTCCGTCGGGAGGCACAATGACACGATGCCGACGACGACGCCCACCCGACTCCACGGAACGCTGATCAGGCCATGACCGTCGTCCTCAACACCCGGGCCGATCTCACGCTCGAGAATTTTCGCCTCGTCGCCGTCGACGGTGAAGGGGTCGCCATCGGAGACGAGGCGCGACGGGCGATGGATCACGCACGCGCCGCCTTCGTGGCACTCCTCGGCTCGGACCGCACGGCCTTCATGTACGGCGTGACGAGCCGGCCGGGCATCGAGGTGCAGGTGGCCGTTGCGCCGGAAGAGCAGGCCGCCTGGGCGACGGGAACGGAGCTGCTCGGGACGGGGAGGGGTTTTGGCCAGAGCGTCCTCGACGGGCGCGTGACGCGAGGAATCGTCTTTGCCCGTCTGGCCGACTTCGTCGAGGGAAACGCCAAGACGCGGCCGCTCGTGGCCGACCGCATCGCCGCCCTGCTCGATGGTCCCCTTCCTGCCGTGCCGCTCGACGGCCAGGCAGGCGCCGGCGAGATCCTGCCGATGATGCACGTGATGAGCGAGATGTACACCGGCGACTTCGAGGAGGGCGAGTGGATGACGCTCGTGAACGGCTCCCCCTGTTCGGCCGCCCTCGTGGCGGACGTCGCCCTGCACGCCCGCCACCGACTCGAGCACGCCGAGTTGGTGCTCGGCCTCTCGATCGAGGCGCTGCGAGCACCCCTCGAGGCCTACGACGCCGCCCTCGACGAACTGTGGGGCGACGAGCACGAGGCCGCCGCGCTCCGACGTCTGCGTCGCCACCTCGCCGGCGCCCAGACCACCGACCGGCTCCTGCAGCAGGCCCCCGTGAGCTACCGCATCGTCCCCCGCATCCTCGGCCAGGTGGACCGGGCGGTGGCACAGCTGGAGGAGGTCGCTCGCATCTCCCTTCGGGCGGCGGCGCACAACCCCGTCTTCGTCCCGCCCGACGAGCGGCACCCGCACGGCCGGCTGTTCTCCACGGGCGGGTACCACAACGCCGCCGGCTATTCGGCGCTCAACCAACTGACGGCGGCGTGGGCGGATCTCCGCCCTCCTCGGCGAGCGACACGTGACGTGCCTGCATTCGGGGACGGTCTCCGGGCTTCCCAACCTGCTGGCCCTCCCCGGAGCTGCCGGCTCGGAGACGAACCTCTTCGGCTGGGTGGCGACTGGCTTCGTGGAGGGAGCAAGGGCGGCGGCGGCGCCCACACTCCTGCCGGCCTGCGTCAACGACGCCCGCGACGACGTCAGCTCACCGACGTTTCTCGCCTATGCGAAGGAACGGCGAGCCGCCGAGTGCCTCGACGGCGTGCTGGCAATCCTCGCTCTGACGGCCAGTCAGGCCCTCTTCGTCTCCGATCGCTCACATGCCCCGCCCCTCGGTGATCTGCTCGAGGGGGTTCGCTCCGTCGTGGCACCGATCGCCGGACGGCGCAAGAACCTCGGGGCCGAGGCCGGCCGTCTCGCCCACGTGCTCTCGAACGGCGCCCTCTCGGGACGGCTCGACTTCTCGGAGCCGGCGCACAAGCCGGTGTCGTCCGCCGAGCTGTAGGCGAGAGCAGGCATTCCCGGTTCTCCCGGCGGCCCACTGACGACGCTTCCCGGAGCGCGGGCCCGTCTCACCCCATCGGCCAAGATGGTGCCGTGAACCTCCGGGAGGCGACCGAGGCCGATCTCGACGCGCTGCTCCCCGTGCAGGAGGCGGGCGCGACTCGTGCCCTTTCGCACATCTTCCCCCAGGACGTCCATCCCTTTCCCCGCCAACAGGTGCGATCCCGATGGGCCGACGAGATCGCCGACCCCGAGATCCGTGCCTATGTCATCACGAACGGCGCCGATGTCGTCGTGGGCTTCGCGGCGACCCGCCACGACGAGCTGTTGCACTTCGGAACCGCCGTCGAGACCTGGGGCAGCGGTCTGGCGGCGGGCGCGCACGACGCCCTGCTTCGGGCGCTGGCGGGCGACGGGGTGACGCGGGCACGGTTACGCGTCTTCGAGGAGAACCACCGGGCTCGACGCTTCTACGAGAAGCCCGGATGGCGGGCGACGGCGAACCGATCGCTGACGAGCTTTCCTCCCCATCCCGTTCTCGTCGAGTATGGGCGGCCGGTTCCCTGAGCCCCCGGGTTCCCCGTGCCGGGGAACACGTCGATGCCGAGGCATCGCCGAGCGGCAGCGTCAAGAGGACGATCGCGCGATGATGCTGACGCCGTTTGCCGGTTGGGGTGCCTGTGCTCGTCGGACCGCCTGCCTGCTCGGCGCGGAGCGTGCCGAGTGCCGCTCGGAGCGAGGGAGCGAGGTAAAGGAATGACCCGAGAAGTCCCGGCCTTCCATCGGTCGAGATCCCGTGACGCACGGCTCGGGAGCGCCCTGTTGTCCGGGGCGGTCCTGGCCGTCGTGGGCGTGCTCGCACCACTCCCGGCGGTCGCCGGATCCAGGCTGCCGGCCTGGAGCGTCAGCGTGTCGTACCCGGCCGTGGCGAACGCTCTCAACGCCGTCTCGTGCAAATCGACGTCGATCTGCGAGGCGGTCGGCCAGAGCGGCACCGATGCCGGTGTCGTCATCGGGACCACCAACGGCGGAACGACGTGGAGAGCGCAGAGCATCCCGGAGGCGATCTCGGCTGTCAATGCCATTGCCTGCTCGTCGGCGACGATCTGCACAGTGGTGGGCCAGAGCTCTGCGGCGGCGAGCGCCGGCGTCGTCATCGGTACGACCAATGGCGGAAAGTCCTGGCAGACGGAGACCATCCCGAAACGGACCGCTCCCCTCTATGGGATCGCCTGTCCATCGGCGACGACCTGCACCGCCGTCGGCGACAGCCGTACGGCCGGCGTCGTCATCGAGACCGGCAACGGAGGAAAGTCGTGGAAGACGAGGAGCATCCCGAAGGGGATCTCCATCCTCAATGCCGTCGCTTGCGCGTCGTCGGGGCGATGTGAGGCCGTCGGCAGACGCGCCGGCAGCAGCGTCGCCCTCGCCACCAGCAACGGGGGCGTCACCTGGAAGGCCCAGAGCACGCCAACGACGGCGGACAATCTCTTCGGGATCGCCTGCCCGTCGACGACGATGTGCGAGGCCGTCGGTCCGGGCTCCGCCGGCGGCGTCGTCATCGGCACGAGCAACGGCGGCACGACCTGGAAGACCCAGAGCACCCTGGAATCGGCCGCTTCGCTCAACGGCGTCGCCTGCGCGTCGACGACGGACTGTCAGGCGGTCGCCGAGGACAACATCTTCATCGACGGCCTCGCCTTCGGCACCACCGACGGCGGCAGGAAGTGGCAGGCCGAGAGCATCCCGCACGGGTCCGCCGATCTCCTCGGCGTCGCCTGCGTCTCGGCGACAACCTGCGAAGCGCTCGGCAACTCCTCGACCGGAGGCGTCGCCCTCCGAACGACGACCGGCGGGGCGCTGTGGAAGTTCCAGAGCACCCCGAGCGGGGTCGCCCTCCTCAATGGTGTCGCCTGCACATCGCCGGTCGGCTGCGAAGCTGTCGGTGCCACCTCCCTGGGCAAGGGTGCCGTCATCAGGACGAGCAATGGTAAGACGTGGGGAGTCTCGAACCTGACGGGAATCTCATCGGCCGCTCTCAACGGCATCTCGTGCGCGACGGCCGCGATCTGCGAGGCAGTCGGATTCACCGGCACCAGCACCGGCAATGTCGGTGTCGTCCTCCGAACGACCAATGCCGGCGCGAACGTGGAAGGCCCAGGTCATCCCCGTCGGGATCGCCGCACTGAACGGCGACGCGTGCGCCTCGGCGACGGTGTGCATGGCGGTCGGTGTCACCGCCGGCGGTGGTGGTGTCCTCATCGGTACCTCCGACGGCGGAGGCTTCTGGACCGACCGCACCATCCCGGGCAACGTCCTCAGTCTCTACGGTGTGGCCTGTCCGACGGCCGTCACCTGTGAGGCGGTCGGCTCCGGCACGAGCGGCGGCGTCGTCCTGCGAACGATCGACGGCGGCACGACCTGGAAGGCTCAGAGCATCCCGAAGGGCGTCGCCGAGCTCCGCAGCGTTGCCTGCGTCGCCGCCACCTGCGAGGCCGTCGGCCTCCGGCCCGGTGGAAGTGCCGGCGTCGCCCTCGGCACGAGCAACGGGGGCATCACCTGGAAGGCCCAAGGCGTCCCGAAGGCGGTCACCGAACTCTTCGGCGTGGCGTGCGCCTCCGGGAAGATTTGCGAGGCGATCGGCCAGAAAGGGAGCTTTCCCACCTCCGCAGCCGTCGTCCTCGGCACCGCGAACGGAGGGACGAGTTGGGAGACTCAAGCCATTCCGGGGACGACTGCGGCCCTCAACGGCGTCACCTGCAGAGCGCCGGACACCTGTTTGGCGGGAGGAGCCAACAAGGCCGGGAGCGGTCTGGTCCTCGTGTACCACTGACCATTGACGAGGGGAGCCATGGCGCGGTCACGTCGATGCCCACTGACTCCCCGACTCGACGAACCTCACGCGCTCGAATCCCACGTCGCTCAGCCTGACGCCCACCGCCACAGCCTTCGTGTTGCTGATGGCGGCAACGGCGTCCAGGTCCAGGATTCCGTGGGCGGCGACCGGTTCCGCCGATGTCCAGGTCGCACCGTTCCACCTGAGGACCATGCCGTTCTGAGCCCGTTCGATGGCACAGGCACCGTTCACGGGCTGTAGGCCGACCCGCCACCGAGGCAGTAGTAGACGGCGAAGACGGGCGCCCCCCGGGCGGGCCCGACCCCCTGCTTCTTGCCGACGTGGATGCAGTGACCAGCGATCCAGAGCAGACGCGGATCGGTCGTCGTCGGCGATTCCAGCACGAGATGGAAGTCGCCACGCCCGATCATCGTCTCGAGGGACTGGAGGGTCGGCTCGGGACCCGTGCCGGTGAAGCCTCCGATGGGCAGCGTCTCGAGGCCGCTGTAGTAGATGAAGGGCGCTGCCAGCGCCGCGCTCTGCGTCGCCATCAGATAGGGGGCGCCTTGCCTGGCCGCTTCCAGCGTGGGCAGGGTCTTCGCCGCCGCCGCAGGCGTGGCGCTCAGCACCTGCCGGATGAAGGCGGTGACGGCCGGCCGTTGGAAGGGTGTGTCGAACGGTCCGAGCCGGTTCACGACGACCGACGCAGCCGCCACGGCGGGGGCCAGGGCGAGCGCCACGGCCGCCGCCGAGAAGGCGGCGAAGGCGAGCTTCCCCCGTCGCACGGCCATGCCGGCGACGAGCACGGCCGCCGCGGCCCCCAGCACCAGACCGATCACCGTCGGCTTCAGCCAGGTGGGCAGACCGGTCCCGGACACCGGCAGGAGCCAGGCTGCGTAGGCGCCACTTGCCAGGAGGGCCGCCACGAGCACGAGGCGCCCCGCCAGGCTGCTCCGGTGCTGCCAGGCGAGGGCGAGTCCCACGCCGGTCAAGGCGGCGATCGGCGGTGACAGGTCGCCCATGTAGTACGGGTTGACCGACGACCCGACGGAGAAGACGAGGGCGAAGGGCACGAGCCAGAGGCCCCATAGCACGAAACCCCGTCGCTCGGCGTCCCCCCTCTCCTCCCTCCGCCGGGCCACGAGGCCGGCCACGAGGCTGATGAGTGCGGCGGGAACGAGCCACCCGACGTCGAGTCCGAGACCCCCGGTGAGCAGGCGGTCCCAGGACGCGGGCGGCGTGGGGACGAGACGCAAGCCGATCGAACGCTCGAGGAGCTGATCCGGCGACTCCTCGTCGAGTCGCCCGAGACCGTTGTAGACGAACACCTGCTGGAAGACGGAGTTGTCGGTACTCCCATCCACAGAGGGGCGCTGGCTCGGGTTGGTGAGACTGACGTAACACATCCAGCTGAGCGAGATCGTCGCGGTGACGACGACCGTGGCGGCACAGGCGATCAGGCGTCGAATGGGTCGCCCCGGTGCTGCGACGAGGTAGGCGAGCAGGAAGGCGGGCAGTACGAGCCACGCCACCACCATCTTCGCCTGGAAGGCGAGAGCGACGAAGAGCCCTGCGAGCAGCAGCATGGACGGTCGCCCGCGCCCGACGGCGCTCACGGTGGCGTCAGCGGCCAGAACCAGCAGGAGGACCATGAGCGTGTCGGGGATGTTGCCGCGGTTGAGCGCAACTGTGGCCGGCGAGACCACGAGGAGGCCCGCAGAGAGGATGCCGGCGAGGGGTCCGGCGAGGCGGCGAACCGCCCGGTAGAGGACGAGGACCGTGAGGGTTCCCTCGATCACCTGGGGAAGCACGAGGACGAAGGCATGGGCACCGAAGAGCCGGACGAAGAGCGCCTGTACCCAGAACGCACCCGGCAGCTTGTCGACCGATACGGTGCCCGCCGGGTCGAAGGCGGCGAAGACAAAGTCGTGCCAGCTCGTCGACATGCTGCGCACGGCGGCGGCGTAATAGATCTCGAGGTAGTTCCCGGCGCCCCAGGCGTACAGGAAGGCGGCGACGGCGGCGAGGCCGAGCAATGCAGGCCGGCTCCAGGCCGGCTGGCCCGGGGGCGACCTCCAGACGGCGAGGTGGCTCCGTGGCGCCCGGGCCGGAGCCTGGGTCGTCCCGACGGCGGACGACCTCAACCCCTCCTCGACCGGCCCGGCCCTCGTCACGACGACCATGCCGCGGGCGATCCTGCCCCCACCCGGGCAAGGCGGCCGATGGAGACGAGCGCCCGCAGCGTGGCACGTGTCACGACGACATCCTCCTCGGCCGTGACCTCGGCAAGCGCCCGGTCCACGAGGCCGATGGCACTTCGAGCGATGTCGGTGGCGGCACGGCCCCGCTCGGTCAAGGTGAGAATCACACGGCGGCGGTCCTCCGGGTCGGTCTGCCTCGCCACGTATCCCCGCACGACGAGGACGTCGGCCAGCCTGCCGGTGGCCTGCTTGGACATCGCCAGCCGACCGGCGAGCTCCTGCACCCCCGACCCGGCGCGGGTGAGGGCCCCGACAATTCGGTAACCGGTCGGTGGGATGTCGCCGTAGCCCGCAGCCTCGAGCGCCGCCTGGATCGCCGCCACATAGGTCCGCTGCGCCGCCCCCATGAGGGTCGGCAGGGAGACCTCGTTCGGGGAGCCCGCCGTGCCGGCCATACTCACATGATATGAACAACAGTGTTTGTAGTCAATAGTGTTGTCTATCTTGCCGGCACGCTGAGAGGGCCGCTCCCTGGGACAGGCCGAAGCCCCTGACCAGGGATCCAGAAGAGCCTTAAGGCCACGTTAAGCGGGATGCTCACGATGCTCCTGTGGAGCGTTCCCAGGGGCGGCGTCGTGCGACAGGGCCGGCCAGAAGCCCGCGTGAAAGGAGCTGAGCAACCATGCACACGAGGAGTCGGCGGGGCCTACTCGCATCCGCCCTTCTGGGCCTGATCGTCTGCGGCACTGTCGCAGCGGGCAGCTCGGCGTCACTGGCCGGGCCGGTGCGAGAGCACGTCGCAGCTCCGCCGCGTCTCGAGAAGGTGGCGCCCGGCACCTGGACGGAGCTGGCGCCGTCCCTCGGCGCCACGTTCACGGGTACGCCAGCCGTCTGGATCGCCCCGGACGACGACGCCATGGTCCTGTGGGAGCGCCACATCGGCGGCACCAAGTACACCTACGAAGAGGTGACCATGAGCGCCACCGGCGCCGTCGTCGGGGCCCCCCTGGACATCTTCGGCGCAACGGGATGGGTCGGTCTCACCAACGACCCCACACTCGTCACCCACGGCACCGTGCCGCTCATCATCTTCAACGGAGGACGCGACTACGGGAACGATCCGTACGCAAAGGGCTGCGTCGTCGGTGCCGTGGAGGCCCACCCGGCATGGACCCTCGAGGGGTGGTCGTTGTCGCACGACTGCTACAACCCGAACGCCCACGGCACCGAAACCGCCGGCGGTGAGTTGTCGGCCGCCTGGCCCGGCTCCATCGGAGGTCACAGCGCCGTCCTGTACCGGCTGGGTACGTCCGGCACGATCCCGGCTACCGGGATGGACGACGGCGTCACGACCGCCGGCAAGGGTGACGCCGGGCAGACGGCCGAAGCAAGCGACACCGCCGGCAGCGACGACGTCTGGGTCGCCTGGGACCAGTTCTTCTCCTCGCCGGCCGGCGACGACGGCTACTACGTGAAGGACGCCACCAGCAACGGGGCGGTGCGCAAGGCGCCGGGGTCGGACACCAACTCGGTCAACAACCTCTTCTCCGCCGCCGACCTCGCCATGACGAACACCAACACCCACGCCGGCATCTACCTGGCCTACTGCGGGAGTGCGCCGACCTGCTCGCTGCTGCTCTGGCACGTGGGCTCCCCGACGGCGCGCGAGATCCCGAGCTCCTCGCCGGCCTCGGACGTGGCGATCTCGGCCGGCCCCGACGGTCGCATCTGGATCGCCTGGTACAACCACGCCACGAACGACGTCTCGACGCTGAGGACCAACAAGGCCGACACGGCCTTCGGCCCGGTGGAGACGTTCAAGACGCCGTGTTTCGAGGACGGGCTGCTCGGCATCAGCGGTGGACCATTCGGGCGGCTCGATGTCGCCCTGCAATGCGTCAACAACGCTCATCTGCGCTCGCAGGACTACGTGACGCAGTCGCTCGCCGGCCTCTCGCTCCACCTGTCGCACGGGGTCATCAAGAACAGCCTGGGCAACACGGTGACCTTCACGGTGACCGACGCCGGCGATCCCGTCGGCGGAGCCACCGTGACCGTCGACGGCAAGAGCGCTCACACCGGCACGTCGGGCACGGTGTCGATCACGTTCCCGAAGGGGTCGAAGGCGGGCAAGTTCGCCGTCAAGGCCTCGGCGACCGACTACTTCCCAGCCTCCGGGCACCTCCACATCGAGAGCTAGTGCCGCGGGGACGGCCCGTCTACTCGACGGAGGGGAGCGTCGTCGGCGTGGCAGGAAGCATGAACTCGTCGCTCGGCACCGACGAGGAGAAACTCGAGAGGACGACCTTGGTCGTGCCCGAGCTGCTTTGCGACTCGAACTCGGCGAGGACACCGTCGGCGAGGACGCAGACCGTCACGGTCTTGGACGAGGTGGTCGAATGAGCGCAGACGACAGCTCGACCGTCGACGGTGCCGGTCGAGGTGGTGGCCCCGGCCGAGTCCGCCCGAAGGGCCGCCAAGGCCGCCGCCGTCCCGACGACGCCGAAGATCTTGCTGAATTCCAGGCCGAGGTCCTTGCTGGCAGGACCGAAGAAGCATTGCCAGCCTGTGCTGAGCTGGGCGCAGACATAGGTCTTGCTGCCGAGCACGACCTGCTCGAGCCGTCCGGGGCTCGAGTCGATGGAGATGAGCTCGTCGCTGCCCTCGTGCGCCACCACGTAGGAACCGCTCGGCGTAGCGCTCGACCCCGTGTTCGTGAAGTTGTAGGTGGCGAGGAACGTCGGCGCACCGGCAGCGAGCTCCGTCTCGATCCTGCTGACGGAGGGCGCCCCGCTCGCCGAGGTCGTCGTGCTCGTCGTGCTCGTCGGGGACGCCGTGCTCGTCGGGGATGTCGAGGACGACGAACAGGCGCCGGCGACCAGCATCACGCCGGCGAGCAGGCCGGCCGTGGCGCCACGCACCGCCCACCTCCGGCCGCGGCCGGCGGGCTCAGCGCCGGCGTCCCCAGCTCGCTTGTGCCTCATGTTCTCGCTCCCTCACACTCGATCCGTGGGCGGCCACATCCGGGCAGCCATCGGGTGAGACGGTAGGTGTGCGCCGTCACTCCGGCGTCACACCACGAAGGTCCGTGGGGCGGTTGCCCCGCAGGATCGGTCCGGGCGGGGCCGGCGGACGAGGCGGGCCACCTGCCGGCGGAGCGCCGCACGATACCGGGGTTCTCAGGTGCCCGCGTAGGGCCGAAGGACTCATCACGAAATGTCGGATGTCGTGACGTCCGGCACTTCCCACCGCGACTGCCGCTTCGTACCGTGGCCTTGATGATCGGCCCCACGCTGGTCGCCCTCCGGGGCCTGCGGCCTTCCGACCGGCGCGTGCTCAGTCACTTCTGCCTCCTGGAGGCAACCTCCGGGCGCCGCGACCCTGAGTCCTGCCGGACCCTGCAGGCACTCTCGGAGGCGTGCGAGTCGCTCGACCCCGAGGGGGCGCCGGCGGGCGGCCGCGTCGACCTCTCCTACCTGCGCAACCGTCTCGCCGCCCTCACGGCGGAGAAGAATCCTCCTCATCGCCCAGGCGACGACACGTTGGCTCGACACGGCCTCGGTCGACCATCTCCTCGAGCTCGTCGCCCGGCTGAACGAGCTCGCCCAGTCCTCCGGTAACGGGCACGGCACCCGCGACAGGCCGGAAGGCGGAGCCTGACCGGCTCCCGCCCGCCCGGGAGCACCCGGTGCTCCCTTTAGGTATCTCTCCCGGAATGGTGGTTGATGACCTTGGAGACGCGTTGGTGGCTGACGCCGAGGCGCTCGGCGATCTCCCCCACGCGCAACCCGTCCCCGACGAGCGCCCTCGCCACGGTCCGGCGGAGCGTTCCCGTCGCCCCCGCCAACCGCGCCGAGACGGAAGCGAGCCGCCCGAGCAGCGTGCGCGCCGGCTCGGAGGCGAACACCTCCCTCGCCGGCCGGCCCTTGGCTGTCGCCCGCCGCAGTCGGCGAACCCGCCTGGCGACAGCCGAGGTGTCCTTGGCCGTTCGGTCCAGCTCGTCGGCGACCTCGTCGAACGTTTCGGCGACGGCGTTGTTGGCGGTGGACACGGGGGCACCTCCGGGGATTTCGACGAATGGCGTGCGGGGCAGGCAGTGGCGTGACAGGCTTACCCGCAACTCCCAGTTGCTAACCACGAGGTGTTGTGCAGACCAACGGCGAGCGAGAGTCCGCTCGATGCAGCCCGGGCGCTGCGGCCGCCCCCAGCATTGCCGTCTCCCGGTCCTTCGATGCCAAGCCCGCGTCCGTCGCCGAGGCCCGCGGATTCGCACTCCAGGTGTTGACCGGCCGGGTCGACAGCGAGGTTCTCGCCCTCCTCGTGTCCGAGCTCGCAACGAACGCCCTTCACCACGCCCGCACGACCTTCGAGGTCACGATCGCGCTCGACGGGGGCGTCGCCCACGTCGAGGTGAGTGACGGCAGCGCCGACCTCCCGCAGCGGACACCGACGGACGACCCGCTCCGCCGCGGCGGCCGCGGGCTCCTCCTCGTGGAGGTGCTGGCGCTCGCCTGGGGCTACCGGCCGACCGGGAACGGCAAGACCGTGTGGTTCGAGCTGGCAGCCGAAGGCGGCGGCGGTTAGAGGAAGAAATTTCGCCCGGCGACGTTTCCAGGCGGCCGCCGCCGGGCAGAACCGAGAATCTCGGATTCCCGTCCACGCCAAGCCCCCGGCACCCCACCGCCACGGGGTGCCGGGGGCGTTCCACGTGCGAAGGGCCGGGCCCGACCGAAGGACCCATCGGAGCGACAGCTGGACGCCGGGTCGCCGGCAGGGAGCGAGGAGGACATGAGCGCTGGTCCGGCTTCTTCGGACGCTTCGTCACCGCCCGACGGCTTCGACGAGACGATCGCCGCCCTCCACGGCCTCGACCGCTCGGAACGCCGGCGGCTCAGCGGCTACTTCCTCTGGGAGTCGGAGGAGAGCGGCCGCGGCGAGGTTCGCAGGAGCATGCTGCGAGCACTCTCCGACGCCTGCGACGCCATGGACCACGCCCTCTCCCCCGACGACACGATTGCCGGGCTCGCCGTGATCGCCCGCCTCCTCGACCGCGCCAGCTTGGAGCAGGAGCTGGCGCTCGCCGTGGCGACCGACGCCTGGCTGCAAGACGGTTCCCCCAGTCACCTCCTCGTGATCGCCGCCATGCTCGCCGACGCCGCCTGAGACGTCCTCAGGGGGAGCAGCCCAGCCCGAGAACGCAGCGCGGCACCACGAACGGCGACGCCCTGCCCGGCGCGAAGGTACGCATCGTCAGTGTTGCCGGACCCTTCCCCGTCGGGGGGCTGGTGCCGAGCCCGTACCAGACCCAGGCGCCGTCCCGCCAGAGCGGCAGCCGGCCACTGCGGTCATCAAGCCCACCGCAGAGCAGCGATTGGGCTCCTGCGTGGCGACTCTCGGCCGGCGGCCCGCGGGGTCACCGGCCTGCGGGGAGGATGAGCCCGCGCACGTAGGGCAGGAGCGCCGTCTGAACCCTGGCGCCGCAGCGCGTCTGGGTGAGGGCGTCGCCGCTGCCGACGTAGAAGTGGATGCCGTCCGACGTCCGGCACTGCCCACCGGCCACGACGGGCTGGAACTCGTTGCCGGGGGTCACGTAGGGCGCGATGTCGAAGTAGTGAACGCGGCCTGCGAACTGCGTCGCCACGGAGGCGAGCAGCGAGTTGATGAGATCGTGTCGGGCGGCCGACGCCTGGGGCGACGACGACCCGTCGGGCCACGGCGGCGGCCGCACCCAAGGCACGGAGAGGAGCACGATGGGCACGCGGGGAAGGCTGAGCGCACGGACGAATGCCACCATCTGCTCCCGCACCTCGGCATCGAAGCCCGCCTCGCCCAGATGCACCCTCCGTCCACCCTGTAGCCATTGGGCTTCGTCCCAGTAGCCCATCTCGACGACGACGACGCCTGGGTGGACCTCGAGCTCGGCGCGGCGCCACAGCTGGACGACGTGAAGGCAGACGGGGTAAATGCCTCCGTAGCCCGTGCCGTCCACGTCCCTCTCGCCGTTCGTCACGAAGCCACAGCCCAGCTGGGCGTCGTCATCGACGTAGACGCCGTAGCGGTTGTCCGAGAAGCCGACCTGCATCCCGAGGGTGAGCCCGATCGAGTCGCCCACGACGAGGGCCGTAACGACGGGACAGTGATCGAACGACTGCGCCGCCGACATGCCGGCGAGGCGCACCCTGCAGGTGCGGCCGTGCGCGATCGGCGCCGATCCGGCGGCCGGCGGCACGGCCGCCAGGCCGCCCGGCGGCGGCGGCGCGGCGGCGCCTGTCTCGCCCACCGTCCATGCCAGCGAGACGGAGGCGAGGGCGAGCACCGTGCCGAGCGACATGACCGCCCGCAGCGTGATGCCCCGGAGGCGGCGTTGGCGGATGGGCTGCTCGACGAGGAAGAACGAGGCGGTGGCGGCTGCGAGCGTGGCGGCGATGCGCACGAGGAGGAGGGCTGAGCCTGCGATGCCCGTGCTGGCAGCCGTCAGCCAGAGGAATAACGGGACGTGCCAGAGGTAGACGCCGTAGGAGATCGTGCCGAGGGCACGCAGGGGTCGGACCGCCAGCACGGACCGCACGGGCGAGGGGTCGGCAGGCGACACCGCCGCCATGATGACGGCGACGACCGCCAGGTCGACGGCGAGGAAGCCGCCGTCGTAGAGCCACGAGGAGGTTCCTTCCGCGCCGGTCACGGCGGCGACGAGGCCGGCTGCTCCGAGCACGCCGGCGACCGGCACGAGGCGGGCGGGGCGGGCTGTCCCGGCGCCGCTCTCGGTACGGTGCCGCCGCGCCATCGCCAGCGCCACGGCGAGGGCGGCACCGGCGAGGAGGCCCTGCGCCCGAGTGTCGGTTCCGTAATACGCCCGGTTCACGCCTCCGGCGCCGTGAACGACGACGGCCATCTCGAGGGCGGAGGCGGCAGCCCCGACGAAGGAGACGCCGAGCAACCACTCGAGCGGGCGCTTGCAGCGTAGGAGGGCGAGGACCACGAGAGGCCAGAGGAGGTAGAACTGCTCTTCGATGGCGAGGGACCAGGTGTGCTGGAGGGGAGAGACAAGCCCGACCTGGGCGAAGTAGCCGCTCCCCGTCCAGATCTGGTGCCAGTTGGCGACGTAGAGGAGGGTCGAGAGGGCGTCGGCGCCGAAGTCGGGCACGGCGCCCGACGGCCCCGCCACCCGCTCGTAGACGGCGCAGGCGACGACGACGCAGAGGAGGGCGGGCAGGAGCCGACGCGCCCGGCGCCCCCAGAAGGCCGTGAGGGAGATCGTGCCCGATCGCTCCCACTCGGCCACGAGCAGCGAGGTGATGAGGAAGCCGGAAAGGACGAAGAAGGCCTCCACGCCCAAGAAGCCGCCCGGTGCCCAGGAGACGCCGCCGTGGAAGAGGAGCACGGCCAGGACGGCTACCCCCCGCAGGCCGTCGAGGGCGCCGACATGACGCCGCCCGGTCCAGGTCTCGCCAGTCGGCCCTGCGTCTTCCACCGGTGGCCGACCTCCCGAACTACCTGGCTGCGGCGTCGCCTCAGGATAGCGGGAGGTGAGGGCGTGCTTCGCCGCCGTCTGTCTCAGAGTGTGACCGTCGTCTCCACGTAGCGGGGGCGCACGATGTTGAGGCCGTCCTCGAGCAGGCTCCAATCGGAGCTGTTGACGTCGTAGGTGATGACGAGCTGGCTGGGGTCGTGCGTCAGGCCGACGTGGGCGCAGGCGCCGTAGGTGTAGACGCCGACGATGCCCTGCGTTCCGTACGGCCCGCCATGGCCGAGGGTGTCGTAGATGGGAAGCCCGTCCGTGAACGGTCCCGTCGGGCTGCAGGCGAAGTAGAGCATGAGGTCCGGATCCTGGAAGACGTCGGCCATGGTGGCGAGCACGTAGACGTTGCCGACACGGGTGACGCTGAACTGCGATTGCGCTGCCATGCTGGCAGCGCTCGCGTTGACCACCCCCTTCGTGAAGGACTTGCCGTTGAAGTACTCCCAGTTCCCGGTTGAGGCGAGGTGCCCGGTGGCGACCCTGGCCACGTACATGCTGTTGTAGTTGACGAGCTGGTGGCCGTTGGCGGCGCTGCCGTAGATGTAGGCGTAGGCCCCGAAGTTGACCATCCAGACGCCCCAGAGGATCCCGTGCGCCACGCTGACGGGGATGACCCGCTCGAGGCGGAGCGTCCGCAAATTGAAAGCCGCCAGCACGGTCGCCGTGTGCACGAAGCCGTAGACGCTCGCCTTCCCGTCTCCGTTGTGGTACTCGCCGTAGGCGACGTAGAGCGTCTTGTCGCTCAGCATGGCGCCGTAGCTCCAGTACCAGTCGGGGGACCGCGGGCCGAGGCCGTAGTTCATGTACTCGAGCGGGTTACCGCCGGACTCGTTGTAGAGGGTGGTGAACTTGGCGCCCTGCTCCACCACCATCGAGTTGTGGAGGAAGCTGCGGTGGCCATTGACGGGAAGCCCGAGGTAGGTGTCGTCGTAGAGCCACACGGTGCGGCCGCCCGGCAATTTCGACGGAGTCGCCCCCGTCGCTGCCCGACCAGCCCCGGCCGCTGTCGCCGTAGGCGGTCATCGTGTTGTCCATGGCGACGTCGGAGGCGGCCTTCGGGACCCGCAGCGTGGAGGCGATCTCGGTGGCGCAGGAAGCGGGCGCGGCACCGGCCCCTCCCCCGCCGTCGGCGGCGAGCGCCGCGCCCGTCTGCGGGACGGAGAGCGCCACGGTGGCGACGAGGCCGACGGGCAGCAAGGCCCGCAAGGCGCGCCGCGGTGTCGTGGCACGACCCTGCCGTCTCGTACCGATGAGCAGGCTATGCCCTCGCCGACGACGCTGCGTGGATCTCCCCTTCCCTCGCGCCGTGGGACAAAGCTGCGGTGCTCGCACCGGCCGCGCCACCCCGCGGACTCAGAGTCGTTGCAGGACGATAGTCCGCCGGGGGGGAGAATGCAGAGGCGGCGGGCGACTCGTGCGCAGGCGTTCAGTAGCGCTTGCCTCGGGCCCGGCGGATGACGGCGACAGCGGCCGCAACGACGGCGATGATCACCACGATCTCGATGAGCTTCACGGCGATCGAGACGACGAACCCGAAGAGGACGTAGGCGACGATCGCCACGATGACGACAGCGCCGACGACAACGGCTTTGTGGACCAGCCGTAGGCCTCCGGATCCCCGATGGGGTTCGAGCATGTCGACACCTCCTCCCAGCAACGTAGCCGCACGCCGACTTTCCGGTGGTTCGCGCGAGCGGGCGTGACGTCGAGGAGGCGCCGGCGCCGCAGCCCCTCCCCATCGGGGAGCGTCTCCGGCCTCACCGGGGCCGCAAGCGGTTCCATCCCTCCTGAGGGGGCCGCCGCCTGCGCCGAATGGCGCGGACGGGCGCGTCGGCGGCCGGCCAGGCGTCCAGTAACATTCCAGCTCACCAACCACTGCCCACGGTGGAGACAGCGTTGCCGCGATCCGCACAGAATGGTCGATCCGCCCGCCTCCGAGCGAGCAGGCCGGCTGTCGTCGCGGCCATGGTGGCGGTCGCCGTCGTCGCCGGTGCGTGCTCGGCCGTTGCCGGCAGCCACCTGAAGCAACCCCCGGGCGGTGGCAGCATCGGCGTCTCGGACCAGCCCGGGGCAACCTCCGTGCGCCCGAACGTCAACGCCCCGCCGCTTCGCGTCCTCTCCATCTCCCCCTCCTCCGGCTCCCGCCACGTCGACTTCTCCTCCGACATCACGGTGCGGTTCTCCGAGGCGCTCGCTTCCAACTCGGCGCTCCCCCGGTTGTCTCCCTTGCCACCGGGAAGCTGGGTGCTGCACGGCCCGAGCGTCCTCGTCTTCCACCCCCGCGGCAACTACGTTCCCTTCGCCGTCGAGGAGCTCTCCCTGCCGGGCGGTGTGCACGGGCTCCTCGGCCAGAACGGCGGCATCCTCCACCGCTCGATCAAGGCGAACTTCATGGTGCGGGGCGGTTCCGAGCTCCGCCTCCAGCAGCTGCTGGCCGAGCTCGGCTACCTCCCGCTCGAGTTCGTCCCCTCGGCGGCCCCGCAGGAGTCGGCGCCCGAGCTCACGAGCGACGTGAGCTCGGCTTCACGCAGCTCCACGACGTCCACGACGGTGGCGAAGAGCACGACCACGACCACGACGCGGCCCACGTCGAGCACGACGACGACCACGCGACCGACGACGACCACCACACGACCGTCCACGACCACCCCGAGCAGCTCCACGACGACCACGACGGGCGTGCCCGTGACGACGCAGCCCCCGCCGCCGTCCACCATCGCCGGCCCGGGCCCGGCACCGACGAAGGTGCGGGAGCCGGTCGTGGGAAGCGCCATCCCGCTCGACCCGCAGAGCGGGAAGTTCGTCTGGCGCTTCAAGCACATCCCGGCCTCGCTCGCCTCCCTCTGGGCCGCCGGCAAGGCGAACGGCATCACGACAGGCGCCGTCATGCAGTTCGAGGAGAACCACGGGCTGGCGACCGACGGAGTCGCCGGGCCTGGGGTCTGGGGCGCCCTCCTCCTCGCCGTCGCCCACCGCCAGGTCGACAAGAGGCCGTACGCCTACGTGTACGTCTCCATCTCGCTGCCGGAGACGGTGACGCTCTGGGTGAATGGCAAGGTCATCTTCCAGACGCCGTGCAACACGGGTATCTCGCAGGCTCCGACGCAGGCCGGCACCTACCCGGTGTATGCCCGTTACGTCACGACGACGATGACCGGAAAGAACCCGGACGGAACGCACTACGCCGACCCCGGCATCCCGTGGGTCAGCTACTTCCACGGCGGCGACGCCCTCCACGGGTTCCTCCGCTCGTACTACGGCTTTCCCCAGAGCCTCGGCTGTGTCGAGATGCCGTACCAGGCGGCCGGCACCGTCTACCCCTGGACCCCGATCGGGACGCTCGTCACCGTCCAGTGAGCCGGACGGACGGGCGGCCTTCGGGCGCCGTCCGCCTTTGCTGGCTGCCCACCCGACCCGGGCGTGCCGCCGGGTGTGCCCTGCGGACGCCCTCAGGCCTGTGCCGTCAACCCCGTGCCACGAATGCCGAAACGCCCGTTCCAGTGACCTCCGGGCGGGATGGTCACGACCGACTCGCCGCTGCGGAAGGCGTTCGGTGGGCACGTCATCGGTTCGACCGCCATCCCGTGGCGCCGGTCCGCCACGGGCAACGTGTCGCCGGTGTAGCACATCACGTAGCCGAAGGCGCCGTCCCCCCAGACGGTGGCCGAGGCTCCTCCGGGCCGCTCGAGGCGTACCGCCCAGGCGGCACCTGCGCCGGCCTCGAGGGCGGGGCCGGCGCCGAGTGAGGTGAAGCAGTCGTCCAGGCGGACGCCGGCGAGGCTCCGCCCGGACCGGAAGTCGTAGCTGCCGCCGGCGACCTCCTCCGAAGCGGTCGGCAGCCCTCGCTCGTCGAGGACGAGTCGGCGCCCGGCCGGCACCTGGAGAGAGCAGGCATCCACGCCGCCTGGTCCGGCGGCGAGGTACGGATGGGCCCCGAAGCCGAAGGGCGCCGGCACTGCCGAGCGGTTCTCGGCGCTCACCTCGACGACGACCTGCCCGGCGCTCACCTCGTAACCGACCTCCAGTGCGAGGCGCCAGGGGTAGGCAGGCTGGGGGGCGATCTCGCAGCCGAGCACGAGGCGATCCGCCTCCCGCGACTTCTCGCTCCACAGGAGCCAGCGGACGAGGCCGTGGATGGCGTTGTGGCGGTCCGGCTCGTCGAGCGGGGCACGGCAGCTGAGCCCCCCGAAGGTGTAGGTGCCGTCGGCGAGGCGGTTCGGCCAGGGGGCGAGCAACTGCCCGCGACCACCTGCGGCCATGGTGTCGGCCGGGTAGCCCCACAACAACGGCGCCCCTCCGACACTGAGCTCCCGGAGCCCGCCCCCCACCTCGGCCACGATCGCCTGCGTCCCGCCGGCGGAGAGGACGAATTGGCGCCCGGAAGGGGTTCCCGGGCCGGCGGAGTCTTCTCGGCCGTCGGACATGCCCCGGTATCGTAGGTGGCGGCCGAAGGCCAAGCCCGGAACGGACGAGGAGGAACGTGCGCGTACTGGTCACGAACGACGACGGCGTGACGGCGACCGGCCTCCTGCACCTCGCCAGGGCGATCAGGGGAGCGGGCCACGACCTCACGATCGCCGCCCCCCTGAACGAGGCGAGTGGCGCCGGCGCCGGCGTCGGGCCCGTGCACACGATGGGCGACGGCATCATCGTCGAGCGGCCGAGCCTGCCGGGGTTGCAGGGCGTCCTCACCTTCGGCGTGGACGCTCTCCCCGCCCTCATCGTGCTCGCCGCTTGCGTGGGTGCCTTCGGTCCGCCGCCCGACGTCGTGCTGAGCGGCATCAACCCCGGCCGCAACGTCGGGCGAGCCGCCCTCCACTCCGGCACGGTGGGGGCGGCCCTCACGGCCGTGCACTTCAATCGGCGGGCGCTCGCCGTGAGCATCCAGTCGGGGCCGTTCTCCGGCTTCGAGTCCGCCGCCGGCACGATCCACTTCGAGACGGCCTGCGCCGTGGCGACCCGTCTTCTCCCGCTCGTGGCGGCGGCGCCCGCCCGCACCGTGCTCAACTGCAACGTGCCCAATCTCCCCGTGAGCGAGCTGCGTGGCATCCGGCGGGCGCACCTCTCCCGCAGCGGTCTTGTCAGGTCGGCTGTCATCAATGAGGCGGAGGGCTCAAGGATGCTGTTGGAGCTCGGCTTCGTCGCTCCCCAGCCCGACGACGAGACGGACGAGGCCCTCAGCACGCGCGGTTATGTCACCGTGACGCCACTTGCAAGCGTGGCGGAGGATCTTCGCCCCGACGTCGCCGGGACCGTGGAAGCGGCCATCCTCGAGACGGCCGGCGCTCTCGGGCTGCGTCCCCCCGACACCGTCGAAGTAGACGGCCCGGCCGCCTGAAGCGCCCGCCACACCGCAAATTCCGAGCTCACGCGCCCGCCGCGTTCGCGCCGTCACCGACAGTGCTTCTGCCTCTTGGCGGCTGGGACGGGTGCCGGCGGAGGCGTGGGGTGTGACTGCTGAGGCTCGTGAGATTGCTGTGGCATGTGTTGAAGATGTTGTGACTGCTGACTGCAAATTTTTCTCGCGTCTGCCCAGGTCAGGCAAGCGGTCATTGACAAATCGGTGACGATTGGCGACATCGTGTTGCGTTCCGAAGACTCTGCTCGCTAGGGTCGAGTCATACCAACTGTCACAGACGGACGGTGCCAAGCCTTTCGGAGACAGACTCGCCCGAGTTGACGGGCGGCTCGCTTTCCGTCCCATCAGGGCTCCCGTCCTAACCCCGAGTCTTCATCGACGGTGCGTGGGCCGGTACCTGCCGTCCTGAGCGCGTCCCGACGCCGGGACCGAAAAGGAGCTGCGAACAGCACACATCGAAGGGTTCCCCGTCCGCACACCGTGAGGCAGCTCGCCTCGCGGCCCGGAACGCCCTGCCGGCACCGGGCCACGGTTCGCATGCACTACTCGACGGGACGCCCGCATCACAGCACCCACCTGGAGCCCAACGGGTTTCCGACTCCACAGGAGGAGCGCAGATGCGTAAGCACCCCCTGATCGCGCTGACCGCGTTCACCGCGCTCACTGCGAGCGCCGTCGCCGGTGCGTCCACCGGCACATTCGAATCGAATTCCGTCCTCACCGGCGCCAGCGCCGACGTGGCGAGCGCCCCGGCGACGACTGCTCGCACGACGGCTTCCCCTGTCGCACTGGTCACCGGCCGGACCGTCTCCGGCGGTCGCAACCTCGCCGTCATGCACGACCTCCGCCACCCCTCTCGGCTCCTCCTGAGCGCTCGCACCGGCCTGCCCGTGATACGGCGGGCCCCTCGCCACGTGGCCGTGACGGCCACCGTCTGGGTCCCGCCGGCGACCATCCCGCCGACGACCACCCCGCCGACGCCCACCCCCTCTGTCGTCACGACGACGACCTCGGCGCCCTCCATCCCGGCCGGTGGCGTCTGGTACGAGCTCCGCGTGTGCGAGTCCGGGGACAACTACGCCGAGGACACGGGCAACGGCTACTACGGCGCCTATCAGTTCTCGTTGGCGACCTGGTACGGCCTCGGCCTCAGCGGCCTGCCGAGCGAGGCATCACCGGCCGTACAGGACGCGGCGGCCCAGAAGCTGCAAGCGGAGGCGGGCTGGGGGCAGTGGCCCTCCTGCTCGGCCGAGCTCGGCCTCTGAGAGGAAGAGTCACCAGACTGTCGTGACAGGCCGGCTGTCGTGACAGGCCGGCTGTTTGCTCGGTGACCCGTCGTGGCACTCCTACTGCCACGAGATCAGCGCGACGGCTCGCGCCGGAGGGCGTTGGCGACGTTGACGAGCACGATGCCTCCCCAGGCGACGGCGATGCCGGCCAGGTGAGCATCGCCGCCGGCGATGGCGGTGATGGGGATGCCGAAGATGAGCGAGAGGGTCGCCAGGCCGGAGCTGCCCCCACGCCGGGGCCGCCGGCGGCGCCCCTCCAGCTCCGAGACTCGGGCGTCCACGCGCTCGTCGATCTCCTTCGAGACGCGCTCCACGACGCCTTCGACGAAGGCGCGGTCGTACTCGTCGCCCAGCTCTTTGCGGGCATGAAGTGTGGCCGACCAGTCCTCGTGCCGCCGATCTGACGTGGCCATGCGACGAGAGTCGCGCCGCCGCCCCGTGCCGTCAAGCCGTCATCCCTCGGGTGGAGCCGGCGACCGCCTCAGCGGCCGCCGTGTGCCGCCAAGCGAAAACGCTCGAGCGGGAGGGCCGGCTGCGTCCCTACGGCCAGGTCGGCCAGCACCTCTCCCCACAGGGGTGCGAACTTGAAGCCGTGGCCGGAAGTACCGGCTCCGATCACGAGGCGACCGAGGCGGTCGATGACGAAACCCCCGCCCGGTGTGTTGTCGTAGAAGCAACGCTCGGTGCGCACGGGGGAGGGGTCGAGCCTGGGCAGGAGCCGCCGCGCCGCCCGCCCGATGCGCTCGAGGCCGGCCGCGTCGTCCTCCAGCGAGACCGTGCCCGGGTCGACGACCTTTCCGGCGTCGTGGTCTCCCACCTTGTAGAGGTCTCCACTGCGCAGGCCGTAGACGGTCTCCTCCCCACGCTCGACGAAGGCTGGGAGGGCGGCGACCTCGTCGGCGACGCCCGCCAGGTAGGCGACCTGCTGCAGCGTCGGTCGGAAGACGCCCCCGGCGGGGAGTCCGGCGGCGGCCAGCAGGGAGCCTGACCAGGCGCCGGCGCAGAGGACGGCGACCTCGCACTCGTAGGCGCCCGCCGTCGTGCCGAGCCGCACGCAGCTGCCGGCGTCGTCGATCGTCACCGCCTCGACGCCCTCGACGACGGCAGCGCCGTCGGCTCGTGCGGAGCCCGCCAGGAGCGCCAGGATCTCGCCGGCCCGCAGGATGCCCGCCGTCGGCTCGAAGATGGCGTCTCCGCTTGCTTCGAAGCCGGGAAAGCGTCTGGCCACCTCCCGTCCTCTCAGCCGCTCGAAGGGCACCCCACCCGCCTCGAGGGCGGCGGCCAACGGCTCCAGCTCGGCGCCGATCGAGAGGAAGCCGCTCGAGTCGAGGAGGTCGGTGCCCGACTCCTCGCACCAACGGCGCCAGCCGGGGTGCGCCGCCATGGCGAGCCGCACGTAGAACGGATCCAAGTATCCGCAGCGGAAGATGCGAGCCTCACCCTTCGATCCGGCCCGGTCGTTCCCCACGCCGGCGCGTTCGAGGCAGACGACATCGCGCCCACGACGGGCGAGCTCCCTCGTCACCGACAGCCCGACGAGTCCCCCGCCGACGACGACCGTCTCGCGTCGGGTGACCGGCGGCTCCGGGATTCTCAGCGCTCCTTCGGTGGCCCGCCCGCCACCCGCGCCGCCACGGACGCCAGGCTCTGGCCGGGTAGCACCGTCTCGAGCCACCAGGTGGCGCCGGCGTTCTCGAGCTTGCGCAGCAGATCGAGCGACTCCGGCCCCCAGTCGGGGCCGAGGACACCACGGAGGGCGAGCTCGTGTTGGGCGGGTGCCCCGAGCTGGCGCAGCTCCTCCCGGATGGCCCGCACGTCCTCGACCTCCGGCGGCACCCCGCCACCGCCGGCCTCCGTGAAGACGGGCAGGATGCCATCGAGATGGGCGGCTCGGCGCAGCGGTGTGCGGCGCGGCCATTCGGCGCTCACCCACACGGCGATGCGCGGGCGCTGCAGGGGGGTGGGGAGGAAGGGGGGCGAGTCGACCTGCATCCAGCGGCCCTCGTGATGGACGGGCTCGCCCGACCAGCAGAGGAGCAGGACGGCGAGCGACTCCTCGAAGAGCGACGTCCGTTCGTCGTCGTCGTCACCCTGCCCGGCCGGTGCGAGGAGGTTGGCGTGCCAGCTCGCATAGCCGGCTCCCGTGCCGAAGACGAGGCGACCCTGGCTCAGGTGGTCGATGATGGCCGATTGGCGGGCGAGAACCCAGGGACGACGGCGGTCGGCGGCCGGTGTGACGACGCCGAGCCGCATGCTCGTCGTCGTGGCGGCGATGGCGGCGGCGACGATGCAGGCATCCGCCTCCGTGGGGGCGATCTCGGCCTCGGCGAGGTCGGAGACGAAGAAACCGTCCCAGCCGGCCCCCTCCGCCTCCCGCGCCAGCTGAACGGCGCGGGAGGGCTCGGCGAAGTCCCCCAACAGCGGCACGAAGACCCCGTATCTCATCTCCCGGACGATAGACCGCGACGCCCGGCCGCACGCAGGCGGCGCGGCGCCCTACCCTCTTCCGGTGCTGCGAGCTCGCCTGACCCGGGGGGACCGAGTCGCCCTCGCCGTCCTCGTGGCGCTGCCCGTCGTCGTCAACCTGCCCTGGGCGCTGGCCGGGCACCCCGTGCTCAACGGCGACAACCTCACGCAGAACTACCCGCTGCGCGTCCTCGCCGGTCAGCTCCTCGCCCATGGCCGGCTTCCCCTCTGGGACGGCGGCATCTGGAGCGGCGTCCCTCTCCTGGCCGGATGGAACGCCGGCGCCCTCTTCCCCGGCACCTGGCTCTTCGCTCTCTTCCCGCCCATCGCCGCCTACGAGCTCAACGTCATCGTCACGGGCATCGCCTGCGGCGTCGGCTTCCATCTCTTCCTCCGGCGGGCCGGCTGCTCACCCCTCGCCTCGTTGTTGGGGGCGCTCACGTGGAGCGAGATGGGTTTCGTGAGCGGACAAGACGTCCACCTCGGCCTCGTGGAAGGCACGGCCCTGGCCCCCTGGATCCTGCTCTCGATCGACGGGCTCTTCCGGGCGGCCGACTCCCGCAGCCGAGCCGGGCCCTGGATCGCTCTGCTCGGGCTGTCGGGCGGGCTCGTCGTCCTCGCCGGCGACCCGAGGGCGATCTCGAACGACGCCATCATCGCCGTCATCTACCTGGCGGCGCGCTGCTGGCGCGCCCGCGGGCTGTCGCTACGTCTCGCCGGCGGGCTCGTCAGCGGCGCCGTCCTCGCCGTGGCCGTGGGGGCCGTGCAGTGGCTGCCGGGCCTCGCCTACCTCCACACGTCGCAGCGATCCGTCAGCAGCCTCGCCGCCTTCGGCTACTACTCGCTCGGCTGGAACAGCCTGCCCCTCCTGGCAGTCCCCTACCTGATCGGCGGAAACGGCAACTTCGGCATGCCGGACTACGCCGGACCCCTGAACGGGCCGGAGGTGACCTTCGCCGTCGGCATCCTTCCGCTCGTCGCCCTCTTCGCCCTCCTGCCCGCCCTCCTCCGGCGGTGGCGCCTGCGTGGCGAGGCCGGCGGCGGTCTCGGCGTCTGGTACGTCATGTTCCTCGCCGGCGTCGTCCTCACGACGGGCAGCAAGACGGCCCTCGGCCACCTCCTCGTACACGTGCCGCTCTACGGCGGGCAGCGAGACCAGAACCGCAACGCCGCCATCGCCGACTTCGCCCTTGCCGCCCTTCTCGCCATCTTCGTCGACGGCCTGCGGGCGGACGGCCACGCCGCCCTCAGCGCCCTCGGCGCCCAACGGGAGCGCCTCGGCCGCCTCCTCGCCCTGGCGCCCGTGGCGGCCGTGATCGGCCTCGTCGTCGCCATGTTCGCCGCCACCGGCGCGATGGAGCGCTGGCTCGGCGTCGACCCCGTACAGGCGGGGCTCCCCGGCAAGATGGCCGCCTACTACGCCATCGTCGTCGTCATCGCCCTGGCCGCCGCCGGCGTGCTCCTCAAGCGACGATGGCGGTCTGACGCCGCCCACCGGGGCGCCGCCGCCGTCGTCGCCGCCGCCGACGTCCTCCTGTTCGTGGCGATGGCCTCCTACCAGGCGGTCCCCTCCCCGGTGCTGGCGGCCGGCAACCCGCCCCTGCGCAGCCTCATGGCGCAGCTGCCTCCCGGCAGCCGCATCGCCATCGACGATCCCGACCAGCTCGCCCTCGACGACCCGGCCTTCCTCGCCGACCGGCTCGGCGTGAACGACCTCGTGCTCCTGCATTCGCTCGACTCCGTGCAGGGCTACGGCTCGGCCGTGCCGGCCGCCTACGGCTCAGCCACGGGGACCCACGACGTCGAGAACCTCCTCCCGAGCGCCTTGCTGGGTCCGACCTTCGACGAGCTCGACCTCGGTCTCCTCGTCGTCGTCCCCGAGCAGTTCGGCAGCGTCCTTCCGGCGGGCGCCCCCGTCCCCGTCCCGCCCGGCCCGCCCCGTCCCCTCGGCACGAGCGCCGCCGATCTGCAGCCGGGCGGCACCGCGCGAGCTGCCTACCCGCCCGCAGGCCCCTGGCGACTCGGCTCCGCCGGCGTCACGTGGCAGCTGCCGGCGCCCAGCGTCCTCCAGGCGCTCACGCTCGTCTTCGAGGCCAGGCGCGGGGGCGTCCCAGCCGGCGTCGAGGTCTCGGCCCGTCTCGCCGACGGACGCACCGTCAGCTCGCCCTCGGTCTCGACGGCCGGACGGACGACGGTGGAAGTGCCGCTGCAGCCGGGCGCCATCGCCGCTGGGGGTGGGGCTCTCGCCGTGACTGTCACCGAGACCAGCTCGCCGGCCGCCGGAGCAGGAGCGGCCGGCACGGCCGTCGTGGGCGCAGCGGTCGCCACTGTGGAGGCGGGGAGCGCCCCTCTCGCCCTCCACCAGCCGTCCTCCGGCAGCGTGCGATTCGCTCTCGACGGCCTCCTGCAGGGGTTCCTCACGCCACCGCGCTGGGTCTACAGCGGCCACATCGGCCCGCTCGTGCTCTACCGCAACACCTCGGCGCGGGGCCAGGCCTGGCTGCAGGCTGCCGGAGCGGGAGAACCGGCGTCACCCTCCGGCGGCTCGGTCACCTCCCTCCCGCTGCAGCAGTGGCAGGACCCTGTCACGATCGTGAACGCCTCCCAGCCGAGCCTGCTCGTCCGCAGTGAGCAGTACGCGCCCGGCTGGTCGGTCACGCTGCAGGCCGTCTCCGCCTCCGGCGCCCTCGGGCCGGCCAGGCGCCAGCCGGTGCGGGCGGTGGGACTGCTGCAGGGCGTCGAGGTGCCGGCGGGGCGCTACCGGGTGACCTGGCAGTACCACTCGGGTCGCGTCGAGATCGGCCTCACCCTCAGCGCCGCCGGCGTCTTGGCATGCGCCGTGATGGCGGCGAGCGGCATCGTCACCCGGAGGCGGCAGACCCTCCGGGACTGAGCGGCTCCGTCCGGGCCTCCTCCGTCCTGCCCACTCCTCGGCGCGGGCCAGGCCTCCAGCAAAGCACGAACCGTCCGGAGGTGCCCGATCCTCCACCGCCGTCGTGGGTCGGGGCGTCGCCGGCAGCCACGGCTAAATTCGCCCGCAGTGCGCTTCGTGACCTGGATCTCCACCGAGGACCCGTGGGCGGAGGTGGCCGCCACGGCGAAGTTCGCCGATGCCGGCGGCTGGGACGGCATCTACGTCGCCGACCACTTCATGCCGAACGAGCAGCCCGCCGGCCTCGGCCCGCGCCTCGAAGCCTGGACGGTGCTCGGGGCCCTGGCCGCCCTCACGGAGCGGGCCCGGCTCGGCGTCCTCGTGAGCGGCAACACCTACCGCCACCCGGCGATCCTCGCCAACATGGCAGCCACGACCGACCGCATCAGCGGCGGCCGCCACGTGCTCGGCCTGGGAGCCGGCTGGCAGGAGAACGAGCACGACGCCTACGGCCTCGACCTCTACGAGGTGCCCGAACGTCTTGCCCGCCTCGACGAGGCCTGCCAGGTCGTCACCCTGCTGCTCTCCGAAGAGCGGGCGAGCTTCGACGGCCACTACTACCGCCTCGTGGACGCCCCCTGCGAGCCGAAGCCCCTGCAGGACCACCTCCCCCTGCTCGTCGGCACCTCCGGGGAGCGCCTCGGCATGCGGGTGGCCGCCGAGCGGGCCGACGTGTGGAACTGCTGGAGCACGCCCGGGACGATGGCACACAAGATGACCGTTCTCGACGCCCACTGCGAGGCGGTCGGTCGCGACCCGGCGACACTCGAGCGCTCCACGCAGGCCCGCCTCCTCATGTCGGACGACACCGGTCGTCTCGCCGCCTGGCGGGCGGCCGAGTCACCCACGCCGACGATCATCGGGACACCCGCCGAGCTCGCCGAGCAGATGGATGCGTTCGCCCGGCTCGGCGTGGACGAGTTCGTCGTGAGCAACCACACGCTTGGGGACAGCCTGAACGAGCGTCTCGAGGAGATGGCCCGTTTCCTCGAGGAGGTCGCCGCACCCTTCAGGGACTGAGGCTGAGCCGCCGTGCCGAGCCTGCTCGCCGTCCCCGACAAGTTCAAGGGCACGGCAGGGGCCGCCGAGCTCGCCAGCGCCATCGCCACCGGTGCCGCCGCCGCCGGCTGGGGGGCCGTCGCCCTTCCCATGTCGGACGGCGGCGAGGGACTCCTCGACGCCATGGGCGGAGCCAACCGCTCGTCGGTCGTGACGGGGCCGCACGGGCGGCCCGTGACGGCGGCCTGGCGACTCGACGCCGAGCCCTCAGACGGCGGTGCCGCCCCGCTCGCCGTCATCGAGATGTCACAGGCCGCCGGCCTCGTGCTCGCCGGCGGCGGGGAACGCAACGACGCCGTCGCCGCCACCACGCGAGGAGTCGGCGAGCTCGTCGTGGCCGCCGTCGCCGCCGGCGCCCGCCGACTCGTCGTCGGCTGCGGCGGCTCCGCCACGACCGACGGCGGCGCCGGAGCGCTCTCGGTGCTCGGCGGGCCGAAGGGGCTCGGCGGTGCCCAGCTCGTCGTCGCCTGCGACACACGCATCGGCTTCGTCGCGGCGGCGAGGGGTTTCGGCCCGCAGAAGGGCGCCTCTCCGGCCGAGGTGGCACTTCTCGAGGCCCGCCTCGGCGAACTGGCGGAGCGCTACGTCACCGAGTTCGGCAGGGACGTCAGGCACCTCGCGGGCGCCGGCGCCGCCGGCGGCCTCGCCGGCGGGTTGGCAGCCATCGGCGGAACGCTCGTCTCCGGGTTCGACCTCGTTGCCTCCCTCGTGGCCCTCGAGGCGCACGTGCTCGCCGCCGATGCCCTCGTCACCGGTGAGGGCAGGTTGGACGAGCTCTCCTTCGAGGGCAAGGTCGTGAGCGGCGTGGCGGCCCGCCGCCTCGGGCGACCCACCCTCTGCGTCGTCGGCAGCGCCACGGCGGCAGGCCTGCGCCTTGCGACGGCGGGAGGGCTCGACGTCGCCGACTTGAGCGAGCGCTTCGGCGGGGCAGCCGCCCTCGCACGACCGTGCGAGCTCGTCTCCGGCGTCGTGGCGGACTGGCTCGCCGAGCTGACGGCGCCGAGGCGCTCCCCGACTGTTGCTCCTGACGCCGGGCCGCTGCCCGGTCGGACAGGCCAGTTCTTCAGGCCGGCCCATTGAGGAGGCCCGCCTCAGCCTCCGGCCGGCGCCAGCGAAGTCCGAGGGCGCCGGCGTCGCGCCAGTAGGCGGGGTACGTCTTCCGCACGCAGGCGGGGGCGACGATGACGACGCCGGGCACGGCTGCGGCGAGGGAGGAGAAGGCCATCGCCATGCGGTGGTCGTCGTAGGTCTCGACGACGCCGCCGTGCAGGGCCCGGCCGCCCCGCACGACGAGGGCGTCGGGCTCCACCTCGACGTCGGCGCCCAGTTTGGCGAGCTCGTGGGAGACGGCGGCCACGCGATCGGTCTCGTGGCCGCGCGCCACGGCCACGTTGCGCAGGCGCGTGGTGCCCTGGGCGAGTGCTCCGAGGACGGCAAGGGTGGGCAGCTGGTCCGGCATGGGCGAGATGTCGACGTCGATTCCCCGCAGGGCGCCGGGACGGCCGACGGTGACGCCGCCGCCCGGCTCCCCGGCGACGGCGGCGCCCATCTCGGCGAGCATGCCGGCGAGGGCGGCGTCGGGCTGGGTCGTGGCGACGGCGTTCGTCACCGTGACGGAGCCCCCCGTCGCCACGGCGAGGGCGAAGAGATGGCCGGCGGCGCTGGCGTCGTACTCCGCCTCCTCGCTGCGGGCGCGGTAGTGACGGCCGGCTGCCACGACATAGCGGTCGGGGCCTTCCCTCACAACGCCGGCGCCCCAGCGCGACATGGCCTCGACGGTGAGCTCGACGTAGCCGGCCGCCCCGAGATGCCGGATCTCGAGCTCCAGGTCCGAGCCGGCGTAGGGCGCCACGAGGAGGAGGCTCGTGGCGAACTGCGAGCTCTCGGCGGCGTCGACGGTGACGGGGCCGCCCCGCAGCCCCCGGGAGGAGATGCGCAGCGGTGGCCGGCCGTCCGCCGTGGCGACCTCGGCCCCGAGGGACTCGAGGGCATGCACGAGGGGGAGGATGGGCCGCCGGCGCAGGGCCGGCTCGCCGTCGAGCAGGAGGGTGCCGTCCACGAGGAGGGCGACGGCGGCAAGGAAACGCAGCGTCGTCCCTGACAGTCCCGCTGACACGACCGTGGCCGGAGCCGACAGGCGGCCGCCCGAGCCGGAGACCACGAGGGTGCCGTCGGGCGCTTCGGCGAGGGCGACCCCGAGGGACGAGAGGGCCGCTCTCATGACGGTCGTGTCGTCGCTGCGCAGCGGGCCGGAGAGGCGGCTCTCCCCCTCGGCGAGGGCGGCGATCACGAGCAGACGGTTCGTCACGCTCTTGCTGGCGGGCGCCGCCAGGGCGCCACCGAGCGGCCCGGCCGGCACGACCTCGACGGCGGGCAGGTCGACGGGGTCGTCTCCCCCGTCGGGGGCGCTCACGCCTGGGTGTCCGAGCCGGGGGCGCTCACCGGGGTCCGCTGCACGGGACCCGGGCCTGCCCGAAGCTTGCGCAGCGCCTCCTTCGTCCCCATCGTCGCCACACGGCGGTACTTGTCCGCCGCCACGGCCTTGCCCTCCGGTGCTCGGTGAGGGGGGCGAACGGGCATCTGGAGGGTTTCGGCGAGGTGGCGGCGCTCGCCCGACCAAGGGGCACGAGGCGCCACGACGCGATCGGCCAGGCGGTAGGCGATGGTCTCGTAGTTCACCCGCCACCCGCGGAAGTGGGGCCACGCCTCCGCCGGCGACCGCTCGATCTCGAACCCCGTCGTCGCCGTCAGCACTTCGACGGCGTTCTCGAACTCCTCGAAGGTGAGCTGCAAGGGGGCATCGGGCAGGGGGTCGGGGTCGTAGACCCAGCCGAGCATGGACGAGATGCGGCGGAAGCACGTGAAGCCCATGCGGCAGCACATGCGCGCCTCGCTCGGTGCCGTCGAGGGGCAGAGGGCGAGCTGCATGGCGGCGGCGTCGAGGATGGCCAGCAACGAGAGGACCCAGGAGTACCACGGCTCCGGGGAGCGGAAGTAGAGGAGGACCGGGTAGCTCGTGTGGGTCTCGGACACCTCCGCCGCCCACTGCTCCCAGTCCCGGTAGAGGGCGGGGAGGGCGTCGAGCGTCTGCACGAGCTGGTGGCGGGCGAGCACCTCGGGCCCCCAGGCGGGCAGCCCGGCACGCGCCTCCATGAGCGTCACGAGCGCTTCGCGCCGGTTGAAGGCCTGGTAGATCGCCGGCAGGTAGCCGATCTGGAGGGCGATGGCGATGGCTCCCGTCGCCGCCGCCATGATGACGAGCACGTCGCTGCTCTGGCCTCCTACGTGGGCGAGGCCGATGGTGAAGAGCGACGAGCCGGCCTCGCGCAAAGCGGCGGCGTAGGTGCCGGCATAGGGCCAGAGGGCGATGGAGTAGCCGACGAGGAAGAGGGCGAGGAAGGTCGCCAGCTGGGCGAGCAGGGCCACGGGGCCGAGGAGGGCGAGGATGGCGTCCTTCAGCACGTAGTCCTTGGCGAGGCGGCAGAGCGAGACGATCACGAAACGGGAGGAGCGGTTGACGCTGCGCCCGATCACCTGGAAGAAGGAGCGGCCCCGCGGCGTCACGACGGTCGAGACCATGCCGGCGGCCGTGACGGCGACGAGGAGGAGGCCGAAGCCGATGCGGACGTCTCCCACGGTGCCAGCTTGGCATGCGGCAGCCTCCCGCGGCCTCCCCGCCGCGGCGGGGCGCCGTCAGATCATGGCGCGGAAGACGGCCATCGTGTCCATGCGTGGATCGTCCCGTCCTACCTCTTCCACCTCGAGGGACCAGAGCAACGAGAGCACGGACTTCACGTAGCCCCAGGCCGCCAGGATCTCGGGGTCGAGTCGGGTCAGCTCGGCCACGAGGCCGAGGCGCCGGCGGACGACGGCAGCAGGCTCGCCGAGGCTGGGGAAGACCTCGAGCGGGTTGTAGAACATGGCGGCCACGTCGTAGCCGGCGTCGCCCACGAAGCCCTGCGGGTCGATGACCACCCAGCCGCGGTCGCCGTCCTCGAGGACGTTGCCATGATGGAGGTCGCCGTGCAGCAGCACCGGGCTCGCCTTCTCGGCGAGCAGCTCCTGCAGGACCCGCCGCGCCGTCGGAACGGCCGCCCGCACCTCGCGCATCCCGGTGTCGAGCTCCGCCAGCGTCTCGGCGAGGCCGCGATGGCGGTAGCTGGCACCATGGCGCCCTCGGTCGAACTCCTCGAAGGTCTCCTCCAGCTGTTCCAGCCCCGGAAGGCCCGACCCCGAGGTCGCCGGCACCCAGAAACCCACCATGGCCGCCGCCAGGATTCTCGCTCGCCCCGTCGTCGTCGGCGGCGCACCGTCCGGCGAGCGGTTGCCCGCTCGCCCGGGCGAGGAGGAGGGCACCGGCCTCCTCGTCCTGCTCCAGCATCTCGACGGCGGAGGGGCCGGCGAGGCGCAGAGCGAGGCCCTCCCGCACCGTGCCTTCCCCGCCAGGCGGCACGGGCGGGCCGAGCTTCAGGACGCAACGCCCGCCGGCGCCCCGCTCCGCGGCGATGACGTAGTTCCAGGAGAGGGGCAGCACCTCGCCGAGGCGGAGCTCCCAGCGCTCGGCGAGCTCGCCTGCCAGCGCCGGCAGGTCACTGAGCCAGCTGCGTCGCTCAGCCCGGTCGCCGGAGGCGAGCACCCGGGCGACGAAGTCCTCCGGCAGGGCGGGAAGGTCGACCACGCCCTCACGCTACGGCACCCCCTGGCGGCCGGGATCCCGCCGGTAGGCTGCGGCCCGTGACGCCTCTCACCCTCATGGCCGTGCACGCCCACCCGGACGACGAGGCCTCCTCGACGGGCGGCATCCTCGCCAAGTACGGCCAGGAGGGTGTCCGCACGGTACTCGTCACCTGCACGAACGGCGAGCTCGGCAACGCCGCCGACGGATCGGCCCCGGGCGAGGCCGGCCACGACGGCGAGCGCGTGAAGGCCCACCGCCTGCAGGAGCTGGCCGCCAGCCGGCAGGTCCTCGGCATCACGGAGCTCGAGCTCCTCGGCTACCACGACTCCGGCATGATGGGCTGGCCGCAGAACGACGACGCCCATGCCTTCTGGCAGGTGCCCGTGGAGGAGGCGGCCGCCCGCCTTGCCCCCCTCATGGAGAAATACCGGCCCGACGTCGTCGTCACCTACGACGAGAACGGCTTCTACGGGCATCCCGACCACATCCAGGCCCACCGCATCACGGTGGCGGCGGCGGCTACGACGGGCATACCGAAGAAGCTCTACTACCCGGTGATCCCGAAGTCGGCGGTACCGGGTTTTGCCGAGACGCTTCGCAAAGCGGGCGTGGAGCCGCCGGACGATTTCGAGGACGACTTCGACTTCGGGACGCCCGACGAGCTCGTCACGTCCTACGTCGACTGCTCCGACTTCGCCGAGGCGAAGTTCCGCGCCCTGCAGGCGCACGGGAGCCAGGCCGACAACACCTTCTTCCTCGGGCTCGGACTCGATCTCTTCAAGCAGTTCTTCTCCGTCGAGACCTTTCTGCGGGCACAGGACGTCACAGGGCACCCGACGCCCGAGGACGACCTGTTCGCCGGTTTGCGCTGAGGGCTGTGCCGTCGTGAGGGTCTTCGTCTCCTCCGACATGGAAGGCACCGCCGGGATCGTCGACTGGTCGCAGTGCCGCGGCCCGGGCACGGAGTACGAGCTCGGGCGCCGCCTCCTCCTCGACGAGGTCAACGCCGCCATCGACGGGGCCGTGGAGGGCGGGGCCACGGAGGTGCTCGTGAACGACTCGCACGGTGCCATGGCCAACCTGCCGGCCGGGGAGCTGCACCACCGCGCCCGCTACCTCTCGGGACGCCACAAGCCGCTCTACATGATGGAGGGGCTGGATGGGACCTTCGATGCCGTCTTCTTCGTCTCCTATCACGGCTCGATGGGCTCCAACGGGGTCCTCTCCCACACCTACAACCCGCGGGCGGTCTCCGAGGTGCGCCTCAACGGCACGGCCGTCGGCGAGGCCGGCATCAACGCCCTCGTCGCCCTCGGCCACGGCGTGCCGGTCGCCCTCGTCACGGGCGACCAGGTGACGATCGCCGAGACGACGGCGGTCGTCCCCGACGTCGTCGGGGTGACGGTAAAGGAGGCGGTCACGCGGATGGCGGCCTGCAGCCTCCACCCCTCTCAGGCCTGCGCGGCCATCCGGGCGGGTGCTCGGGCAGCGGCGGAACGCACCGGCAAGGGCGAGATCGGCTTGCCGGCGATCAAGCTGCCGGCCGAGCTCGAAGTCGACTGGCTGACCGCCGACATGGCGGAGATGGCGACGTTCGTCGGCGCCATCGAGCGCCGCTCCTCCCGCACCGTCGCCATCGGCGGGGACGACCCGGTGTCGATCTTCCGGCGGTTCGTGGCCACCGTCGCCATCACGCGCTCGATCGTGGAGAGCTGACCGGGCGGCCGGCCTCCTCCCGTGTCGCCATGGGTGAGGCCCCGAGCGTCGCCGGCCGAGGCTCAGGAGGAGCCGGCGCTCACGGACGAGCCCGCTTTCTGCCCGAAGGTCTGCACGGTGGACACGAGCGTGCCGGAGGCGCCGGAGCCGCCGATGACGTAGGCGAGCGAGCCGACGACGGTGACGCCGGCATCCGCCACGGCTTCGGAGAGTTGGCCGGCCGTGACGGCCCGCTTGGCGGTCGGGAACCAGGCGAGCACCGTCGTCACGGCGGACGGTGAGCCACCCGAGCTCGGCGTGGCATCTCCCCCGGCGACGTAGGCGACGCCCCCCAGGGTGACGGCGGCGGCTCCGGCGAGCGGCTCGGGAAGCGTGCCCACGAGCGAAGCGCTGTGAGCGGAGGGATCGACGACCTGCACGGCGTCGACGGGCTGCCCGGCGTGCGCGCCCGTCGTGGCATCACCCCCGAAGACGTAGATGAGGTCGCCCACAGCGGTCACGGCGGCGTTGCTCACGGGAACGGGGAGGTTGGCGACGGAGGTGAAGTGGGTGCCGTCGGTCGTGGCGAGTACGGCGGCGTCCGCCGTGCTCCCGGAGCCGCCGACGACGTACATCGTCCCGCCGAGGGTGACGGCGGCAGCGCCGGAACGGGCCGACGGCATCGTCCCGGCGGAGGTGGCGGCGATCGTGCTCGCCTGGCCCGTCCCGAGATTGGGGAGCAGCTGCACCGTGGCACTCGGCGTGCCGGTGTTCCCGCCGAACACGTAGCCCTTGCCGTTCAGCTCTGCGCTGGCGGCGTCGTCGAGGGAGGAGAGGAGGACGCCCACCTGCGTGGCCGAACCGTTCGAGGTGCTCACCTCGTAGATGCCCTGGCCTCTGCTGCCCCCTTGCTCGCTACCACCGGCCACGATGACCGTCCCGCTCTGTGCCCCTGGCAGCACGATGCTGCTCGCCAGCGGGGAGTTGAGCTTCCAGGCGGCGGCCTGGCTCGTCACGGCCGGCACCGACGAGGCCGTCGGTGCGGAGGTCGACACGGGCGGCAGCGACGTCGTCGTCGTGGTGGCGCCGTGCCCCTTCGATGGTGACGGTCCGGACGACAGAACCAGGACGAGGACGACGATGAGGGCGACGGCGCCGACGAGCACGGCGAGGCGGAAGTGTCCGGCGCGCCGGGCAGCCTGGCGGCGCGCCTCGTAGCTGAGTCGCGCACGGGGCAAGCCGGGAGCCACGTTCATGACGATAGGCGCCCGACCGATTGGCCGCCCGCGGGAGGTCCCGAGGCGACCGGGACCCTGCAGCGGAGACCGAGGCGGGCTCGTGGTGCCACGGGGGCCGTGGCTCGTCGTTCGCAAGATTCAGCCTGGGAGGGCGATCCGCTCCGGGTGGGCGTACACCGTGCAGCGCTCGCCCCGCAGGAAGCCCACGAGCGTCATGCCCTCCTCGTCGGCGAGGCGGGCCGCCAGCCCGCTGGCCGCCGAGATGCCCGCCACGAGGCCGATGCCGGCCCGCATGGCCTTCTGCACGATCTCGAACGAGGTGCGTCCGCTCACGAGCAGGATCATGTCGGTGAGTGGGAAACGCGACTCGAGGAGCGCCCAGCCGACGGCCTTGTCCACGGCGTTGTGCCGACCGATGTCCTCCCGCACGACGAGGACGTCTCCTTCGTAGCTGGCGAGGGCGGCGGCGTGCAGCCCGCCGGTCGCCCGGAATTGGCGTTGGCCTGCCGACAAGGCTTCGGGCAGATCGAGCAGCGTCTTCCAGGCCATCGTGCTCCCCACGCCGAGGGCGGGGTGCCCGAGCTGCCGGAGCGCCTCGATGGAGGCCGACCCGCAGATGCCGCACGACGACGACGTGAGCGTGAGCCGCTCCGCCAGGCGGCCGGGAGGAAGTGCCAGATCGACTGTCACGATGTTGTAGCGCTGCTCGCCGTCGAGGTCGGGGTCGGTGCAGTAACGCAGTGTCCTGATGCCGGCGGGGCCGTCGACGACACCCTCCGAGAGCAGCCAGCCGGCGGCCAGCTCGAAGTCGTGCCCGGGCGTCCGCATGGTCACGTTGAGGGTGCGCGGAGCGCTGTCGGGGGCGAGCCGTACCTCGAGGGGCTCCTCGACGGCGAGGTCGTCCGGGCGGCGCGCGAAGGCGCCGTCCCGCCGCTCCCACACCAGCCGAGACTCCGTCATCGCCTTACACCGTAGGCATGTCCGTCGCTCCCCCGTGTCGCGAGGCCCCTAACGTGGCGCCGTGAGCACCGCCGATCCGCCGCGCGGGGCGCCGGCGACGGCCACCGGCGTCGTCCGTCGCCGCCTCGTCGTCTCGGGCCGCGTGCAGGGCGTCTGGTTCCGCGAGTCGTGCCGCCGGGAGGCCGTGTCGCGATCGGTCGGGGGCTGGGTGCGCAACTGCGAGGACGGCACGGTGGAAGCCGCCTTCGAGGGCTCGCCAGCCGCCGTCGAGACGATGACCGCCTGGTGCCTCCTCGGGCCGCCTCACGCCTCCGTGACGTCGGTCGTGAGCACGGAAGAAGCGCCCATCGGGGAGGCGGCCTTCCGGGTCCGCTGAGTCTTCAGCACCGACCGCCCGGCCGCCGCGACGCCGATGGCGGCGGCCACGAGGCAGGCTCCTGCGCCGACGGCGAGCCCGACGCGCCCGTTCGACTCGGCCATGATCCAGCCGAGGAGCGGCCCTCCGAGTGGCGTCGTCCCGTTGAAGGCCACGAACCACAGCGACAGGACGCGACCGCGCATGGACGGGGCCGACTCGAGCTGCAGGGTCGTGTTGCCGGTCGCCATGAACGAGACGCTGGCGTAGCCGACGAGCGCCATCGCCACGAAGGCGAGGCCGAGCACCGGTGCGACGGCCACGAGGGCCATGGCGAGCCCGAGGCCGGTGGCGGCGATGGTGTAGGGCCGGAGACCGGTCTTGCCCCTCGTCGCCGTCACGAGCCCGCCGAGCACCGCCCCGACCCCCATGGCGCCGGTCAGGAAGCCGTAGGCCTCGGCGTTGCCGTGGAACGTCTCCTTCGCCACGACGGGCAGCACCACCTGGAATTCGTAGGCGAGGGTTCCCACGATGGCCATCATCACGAGGGGGATGAGCAGGCGGCGATTGCCGGCGACGTAACGGAGCCCCTCACGCACCTGCCCCTTCTCGCGCCCGGCAGGCGGGCTCGGCTGCAGGAGGGCACGGTCCATCGTGACGAGGGAGTAGACGACGGCCGCGAAGCTCGCGGCGTTGAGGAGGAAGCAGATGCCGACCCCCACCGTGGCGATGAGGATGCCGGCCACCGCCGGCCCGACCGCCCGGGCGGCGTTGACCATCGTCGAGTTCAGGCTGACGGCGTTGCGCACCTCGTCCGGGCCGACCATCTCCAGCACGAAGGCTTGCCGCGACGGGTTCTCGAAGCTGTTGTTGAGCCCCAGAATGGCGGCGAGCAGGAGAATCTCCCAATACCGAACGACACCGGTCACCGTGAGGAGCCCGAGAACGAGCGCCTGCACGCCCATGGCCGACTGGAGCACGACCATGAGCCGCCGTTTGTCGACCCGGTCGGCGATCACTCCTCCGTAAGGGCCGAGCAGGAGGACGGGCAAGGTCTGCATGGCGACCACGAAGCCGAGGTCGGTGGAGGAGTGCGTGAGCACGTAGACCAGCCACGACTGGGCGACGGACTGCATCCAGGTCCCGACGAGCGAGACCGCCTGCCCCGTGTAGAAGCGCCGGAAGTTCGCGATCCCGAGCGCCGAGAAGGTTCGGCGACTGACGGAGAAGAGCCGGCTCACGGTCGAGACTCGCCTCCGGCGACGATGGGTCGCTGCATCAACCGCTCGGCGAGCTTCTCCAGCGCCGGGAGGGCAGCCACCACCGCTGCACGGTCGGCGGGTGTGAGACCTTCGAGCTCGTGCGAGAGCACGTCGGTCCGCTCGGAGCGCACCCGGTCGCGAAGCGTCTCGCCCTCCTCCGTCACCTCGACCCGGCAGACCCGTCCGTCCCTGGCATCGGCCAGCCGGCGCAGGAGACCCTGGTCCTCCAGCTTGGCGACGACGCGAGAGAGCATCGTCGGGTTGAGGCCGGACTCGCCGGCGAGCGCCGAGAGCTTCACGGGACCGACCCGCGCCACCGTGAGGAGGACGTCGACCTCGGTCGTCGTGAGCGATCCGGCTGCCGCCGTCGGCTTCAGCCGCTTGGCGAGCCGGGCGACGGCGAGTCGCAGGCGGGCCGGTGCCTCTGCCTGAACCTCGTCCACTACGACTGCTGCCATCCCGGCTCCTTCGGAACGCCAGCCCGGTCCCGACCGGGCTCTCCCGGTCTCCCTGGCTGGACAAATTACTTGCTTGCTAGCAAGCATCTTATCAAGAGGAGGGCTCGGCCGTGCAACGTCGCGCCGCGCCGTGAGGGCTGCCACACTGTCGCCGGGCTCACGCAACCTTTTCGGCTCGTGCGGAGTGTGGACGGGTAGAGGAACGAGGTCCGCCGTGACCGCAGCTGACGAGTTCGCCGAGCTGTACGCGGCGAGCCGGCAACGGCTCGCCGGCCAGCTCTACGCGCTCACCGGCGACGAGCACGGCGCCTACGACCTCGTGGAGGAAGCGTTCGTCCGAACCTGGGCGAGATGGGAGCGGGTCGCCGGCTACGACGACCCGGAGGCGTTTGTGCGCCGGGTGGCCTTCAACCTCGCGAAGAGCCACTGGCGCCGCCTGAAACGGACCTTCTTCAGCCCGACGCCTCCGGAGCGGGCCGACGAAGGCGGCACCGATCCCTCCGAGCACCAGGACCTCGTGGCGGCGCTGACGACACTGCCCATGAAGGAGCGGGAGGCGCTCGTGCTGCACTACCTCGTCGGACAGAAAGTGGACGAGATCGCCCGCGGGATGCAGGTCCCCGCCGGCACCGTCAAGTCCTGGCTGTCACGGGGCCGGCAGCACCTCGCCGAGCGCCTCAGCGGCCGCGCCGAGGAGATGACGCCGTATGGATGAGCCCAACGACATCGTGCGGGAGGCCTTCTCGCAGCTGCAGGGACGGGGCGAAGGCGGCCACGGCTGGACCGACGCCGCCGAGCTCGCTCGGCGGGGAATCCGGCGGCGGAGGCGGCGCATCGCCGGTGCCTCCGGGGGCGGTGCCCTCCTCGTCGCCGTCGTCCTCGTCGTCGCCCTCGTCCCCTTCGGATCCGGCGGCACGAGGAACCCCGGCACGACCGGCCCGGCACACGTCGCCCTCGGCGTGCGAACGGTCACCGGCCCCGGTGGTTCCACCCAGCTCGTGGCGGATGTGACGACGAGCCACGCGGGCGGAGCCGGCTCGGAGGAGGCCGCTTCGGTGGCGGCCGCCGAGGAGGGTTTCTCGTTGCGACTCACGGCACTGGCCGCCGCCGGCGCCGGTGACGGCAACACCCTCGTGTCCCCCATCAGCGCTGACGCCGCCCTCGCCATGCTGGAGCTCGGCTCGGGCGGCCCGACGTTGGGCGAGCTCGCCACCACCTTGCAGACGTCCGGCCTCTCGGCGAAGGCGCAGGCGGCCGGCTGGAGCGACCTCGTGAGCTCGCTCCTCGCCGGGCAATCGCCCGGCGAGCTGCACCTCGCCGACTCGCTCTGGGTGCAAGACGGGCTCACCGTGCAGGCGGGTTTCCTGCGGGGACTGGCCGAGAGCTTCGGGAACGACACCTACCAAGCGGACTTCCACACCGATGCGGCCACCCGGGCCATCAACGCCTGGGTCGACGAGGAGACGGCCGGGCGGATCAGGACGCTCTACAAGCCGGGCGACCTCTCGCCGACGACCGAAGTCGTGCTGGCGAATGCCGTCCACTTCCATGCCCCCTGGAGCAAGGGCCTCTTCGGGTCCGCCACGGTCGGCAGCAGCCCCTTCTACCCGGCCTCCGGAGGCGAGGTCGCCGTGCCGACGATCACCGATCAGGACCAGCTGCTCTCGGCGACGGGACACGGCTACGAGGCGGTGCAGATCCCCTACAGCAACGGCCGCTTCGCCGCCTTGCTGGTCGAGCCGGCCGGTTCGATGGCCGGCTTCCTCGCCCACCTGACGGCGCGCTCTCTCGGGGTCATGACGAAGGCCCTGACGAGCAACTACATCGCCTTGTCGATGCCGAAGCTGCAACTCAGCTCGCTCGGGAGCCTCGCCACACCGCTCTCGGACATGGGCATGGCGCCCCTCTTCCAATCCGCCGACCTCGTCCCCATGCTGGGTCCTGCCATCGGCGACCAGCAGGCCATCGCCGGCGTGCAGCAAGCGGTCACGCTCGACGTGAGCCGGTGGGGGACGGACGCCGCCGCCGCCACCGGGATCAGCGTCATCCCGTCGAGCACCCGATCGGTCGAGGCGACGCTGTCGTTCGACCACCCGTACCTGTTCCTCCTGAGGGACGTGCGCACGGGCATGATCCTCTTCTCGTCGGTGGTGAACAACCCCGCCGCCGGAGCCTGAAACGGCTCTCCGCTCAGCGAGGCCGGGTCCTGCCGCCGGCGGCTCACCGCTCCAACGTGGCGAAAGGGGCGGTGAACTGACATAGAGTTGGCTCGCCGGGGATCAGGGAAGCGAGTCGCGGGTGGTCCACAAGTGAACTCCGCTGCGGGTGGGCGGGCGTGAAACGATTTCGGCGCGGGGCTGAACGCGCCGACACATCCAAGTCCGACCCGGATTCCGACGAGGAGCTCTCGGAGGGTTCCGCCGCCGGCGTTGCCGTCGAGGACGAGCCCGCAGGGAGCGCCGAGGAGCCGCCGGAGGCCGAACCCGAGGCCGACGCTGCTGCCGAGCCCGAGCCCGAGCCCGAGGCCGAACCCGAGGCCGACGCTGCTGCCGAGCCCGGCGACGACGAGGACGTGCAGGCCCTCGCTGCCGAGGCGGCCGAGACCGAGACCGGCGGCGCCCCGCCCCGCAACGGCAGCGCGCAATCCGATCGTGCCGCCGAGGTGCTGTTGGACGACAGCACGGCGGACGTGGAAGCCGAGCTGGCCGCGGTGGAAGCGGAGCTGGCGGCGGCGGGCGCTTCGGCAGCCGAGGCCGTCGCGGAAGACGGCGCACTTGTCGTGTCGCTAGAGCCGGAAGCGGACGAGGCGACCTCCGACCTCGGCGACACCACCGTCGAGGCCGAGCTGGCGGCGATGGCAGCCGAGGTGGCCGCCGCCGAATTGGCGACCGTGCCGGCCGCTCCGATGCCTCCCCCACCCGCATCGGTCGTGAGCGACCCGGCGGTGCCGGCGCACCCGGCTCCTGCGGCTCCGACCCGTCCCGCCCGCACGGACCTGCCCGTGCTGCCACCAAAGCCCTTCCAGGAGGGCAGCCGGGCGAGGGGTCGCTGGTTGGCCGCCGACGGCGCCTGGGAGACCACGCTTCGGGGGCGCCAGGTGATGAACGACTCCCGCCTCTACCGGGGCGTCGCCTTCACCGAGGACGAGCGCCGGCGCCTCGAGCTCATCGGGCTGCTCCCCCCACAGGTCATCCCGATGCACGAGCAGCTCATGCGCGCCATCGGCCAGTACCACGCCCAGCCGACGAACCTGGCGAAGAACGTCTACCTCTCACTCCTGCAGGACCGCAATGAGGTCCTCTTCTTCCGGCTGCTCGGCGAGCACCTCCCGGAGATGTTGCCCGTCGTGTACACGCCGACGGTCGGCGAAGCCATCGAGCACTTCAGCCAGGAGTACCGCCGCCCTCGCGGCGTCTTCCTCTCGGTCGACCACGTGGAGGACATCGAGCCGTCCTTGGAGGCGACGGGGCTCGCCGCCGAGGACGTCGACCTCGTCGTCGCCACCGACGGCGAGGCCATCCTCGGCATCGGGGACTGGGGCGTCGGCGGCATCAACATCTCCCTCGGCAAGCTCGCTCTCTACACCGCCGCCGGCGGCATCGACCCGAGCCGCACGGTTGCCGTCGTTCTCGACGTCGGTACGAACCGCCAGGCCCTGCTCGAGAACCCGCTCTACCTCGGCAACCGGCACGAGCGCGTCGACGAGGCCACCTACGACGCCTTCGTCGACACCTTCGTGGAGGCCGTCAGGCGGCGTTTCCCGAATGCCCTTCTCCACTGGGAGGACTTGGCCGCCCGCAACGCCAGGCGAATCCTGCAGCGCTGGCGCGGGAGATCTGCACGTTCAACGACGACATCCAAGGCACCGGCTCGGTCGCCCTCGCCGCCGTGCTCTCGGGGCTGCGCACCTTCGGCGGCCACCTGTCGGAACAGCGAGTCGTCATCGTCGGTCCCGGCACCGCCGGTGTCGGAATCGCCGAGCAGCTGCGCGACGCCATGATGGCGGACGGCCTCGACCCCGAGGAGGCACGCGGGCGCCTCTACCTCGTCGGACAGGACGGGCTCCTCGTCGAGTCGAGCCCGTCGATCGCCGACTACCAGCGCCAGCTCGCCAGGCCGGACGGCGAGGCGGCCGCCTGGGAGCGCGACTCCGAGGGGCGGCTCGGGCTCAACGAGGTCGTGCGGGCGGTGTCGCCCACCATCCTCGTCGGCACGTCCGGGCAGCCGGGAGCCTTCACGGAGAACGCCATCCGCAACATGGCGCTCTCCTGCCGCAACCCGATCATCCTGCCCCTCTCGAACCCGTCGGACCTCGTCGAGGCGGAGCCATGGGACATCATGCAGTGGACGGGGGGCAGGGCCCTCGTGGCGACGGGCAGCCCCTTCGACCCGGTCACATACGCGTGGTCGACGCACTACATCGGGCAGGCCAACAATGCCTTCGTGTTCCCAGGCCTCGGTCTCGGCATCACCCTCGTCGGCGCCACCCGCGTGACGGACCACATGTTGACGGCGGCGGCCGAGGCCGTTTCGGCCGCCACGGACATGTCGATCGAAGGCGCACCCCTCCTGCCCGAGATCGACGCCATGCGGGCGACCTCGCTCGGCGTCGCGCAGGCCGTCGGGGAGGCGGCCATGGAGGACGGCGTCGCCCGCTGGGCACTTCCGGAGCCGGAGGCGGGCGGCATCGAGGCTGCGATGTGGAAGCCGGAGTACCGGCCGATCCGGGCGGTCTGACGCCCGGGCCTCACGCCGTACCCGGGATCCAGTCCGCCGGTGTCAGCCCGTAGGCCTCCTGGGCGTACTCGCGGGCCATGCGATCGGTCGTGAAGAAGGAGCCGTTGAGGGCGACGGCGGATCGCCGCACCCGCGCGAAGCCATCGGCGTCGCCGTAGAAGAGAGGGGCGACGACTGCATCGAGCTTGTCGTAGAGGGCGGCGGCGTCGTCGGCCGACACGGCCTCGTCCTCCAGGTCGTCGTCGCCGGCGGCCGCACTCGGGAGCTCGGAGTCGACGGTGGCGTCGTGACCGATCGCCCAGCCGGTGACACCCTCCACCCAGCCCTCCACCCACCAGCCGTCGAGGATGCTGAGGCTGGGGACGCCGTTGACGGCCGCCTTCATCCCGCTCGTACCCGACGCCTCGAGGGGGCGTAGCGGGGTGTTGAGCCAGATGTCGCTGCCGGCGCAGACGGCGCCGGCGACGGCGAGGTCGTAGTCCTGCAGGAAGACCACCTCCACGCCGGGCGGGGCGCCTCGTTGTGCAGAGACGAGGGCGGCCACGGCCTTCTTGCCCTCCTCGTCGTGGGGGTGGGCCTTTCCGGAGCAGACGAACTGCAGCCCGCCGTGCCGGGCCGCGATGGCGGCCAACCGCGCCGGGTCGGAGAGGAAGAGCAAGGCGCGCTTGTAGGGAGTGATGCGCCGCGCAAAACCGATCGTGAGCACGTCCGCCCGCAGCTGCCGCCCGGTGGCCGTGGCCACGAGGGTGAGGAGCGCCTCCTTCGAGCGGCGGTGGGCGGCCGCCAGGGCCTCGAGCGGCACCTCGCCGGCGTACCGCAGGAGGGCGCTCTCGCCCCGCCAGCCCGGGAGGTGGTCGTCGAAGAAGGACCGCATGGCAGGCGACGCCCAGTGGACGTGATGGACGCCGTTCGTGATGGAGGTGACGTGGACGTCCGGCATCATGGCCTTCGCCACGGCGGCGTGCCGCCGCGAGACGGCGTTCACGTAGCCGGAGAGGGCGGTCCCGAGCGACGTCATGTCGAGGCACCCGTTCGTGAGGACGCCGATGGACTCGAGGAGGTCACGGCGCCGCTCCCCGAGCACGGTCCTCACGAGCTCGGCGGGGAAACGGTCGTGGCCGGCCGCCACCGGCGTGTGCGTCGTGAACACGCAGCGCGATCGCACCGACGCCACGTCGGCGTCCGAGGGCTCCGCCCCACCCTCGGCCTCCAGCTCCGCCAGAGTGAGGAGGCCTGCATGCCCCTCGTTCATGTGGAACTTGGCGACCTGGCCGTAGCCGAGCCGGCGCAGCATGGCGTGGCCGCCGATCCCGAGCACGGCCTCCTGCCGCAGCCGGTGCTCGGTGTCGCCCCCGTACAGCTGGTCGGTGATGCCCCGGTCCGCCGTGGCGTTGTCGGGGAGGTTCGTGTCGAGGAAGACGACGGCCACGCCGCTTCCCCCACCCTGGCCGCCGACGACGAGGCGCCAGGCCCCGACGGTGACCACCGTCCCGGAGATCTCCACCTCCACGTGTTCCGGCAGCTTCTCGAGGAGGTCCTCCGGGCGCCAGGCGACGGGTTCCTCCACCTGCTTGCCGGTCCCGTCGACCTCCTGGCGGAAGTAGCCGTCACGGTAGAGGAGCGTGACGCCGACGAGTGGCATGCGGAGATCGGCAGCCGAGGCGAGGAGGTCGCCGGCGAGGACCCCGAGGCCGCCGCTGTAGCTGGGGATGCGGCGGTCGAGAGCCACCTCCATCGTGAAGTAGGCCACGACGGGGCCGTCGCCCGCCGGCGCGGGCCCGCGACGGGTCAGGGGGTCGATGACAGGCATCCGGGCATATTACGAGGCGCCTCCCTCGGAACCGTCCGCTGTCGATCGTGACCCGACCCTTCCCGACCGGGCTCGGTGGCTCCCGGAGAGCACGTCGACGAGGTTCTCGAGGGAGGCGAGCGAGTGCCCGTCGACGAAATCGTCCAGGAAGGGAAGCGCTGCCGCCATCCCTCGTACGACGGGCGAGTAACCGGGCGAGGCCTTGAGGGGGTTCACCCACACGAGGCGGTGGGCGACTCGCCGCAGGCGGCGCATCTCGCCGGCGAGCACCTCCGGCTCGCCGCGGTCCCAGCCGTCGGAGAGGATCACGACGACGGCCCCACGGGCGAGACCGCGCACGCCCCATCCGTCGTTGAACGCCTTCAGCCCCTCGCCGAGCCGGGTGCCTCCGTGCCAGTCGGAGACGGTCACGGCCGCCTCGGCGAGCGCCACGTCCGGGTCGCGCCAGGAGAGCTGCCGGGTGATGCGGGTGAGGCGCGTCCCGAGGACGAAGACCTCGACGAGGCCGTTCGAGCGTGCGGAGACGGCGGCGTGGGCGAAACGAAGAAACCCCCTCGCGTACTCCTCCATCGACCCCGAGATGTCGACGATGAGCACGGTGCGCCGCGGCCGCACGGAGGGAGCCCTCCAGGCCCGTTGGATGGGCTCCCCATCGGAGCGGAGGGCCCGCCGCAGTGTGCGGGCGATGTCCGGGGTGTCCCCGGGCCGCTTCGTGGCAGCGAGGCGCCGGGACCGCCGAGCGAGCGTGATCGTCCGCAGCTCGGCGAAGAGACGCCTCGCCTCCGCCCAGTCCTCCTCGGTGTAGGTGCCGAAGTCCTTCTGCCGGAGGAGCTCGGCGGCGCTGTAGCGCACGATCTGGTTCGAGAGGGTGTCTTCCTCCTCGTTCCCGGACTCGTCGCCGTCTCCCTCGGAGGCGAAATCCATCACGACGGGCAAGAGGGTGACGGCCTGGGGGCGCCGCGTCGTCTCGGCACGGTCGAAGAAGACGCCGAAGCCCCAGTCGTACACCGCCACGTCCTCCCTGCGATGCACGAGCGTCGCCCGCCCGCTCCAGTAGACCTCCGCCCGGCGATCGAGGCCGACGGTGCCGAGCGCCTGCGCGAAGGCGATGACGCTGCTCACGGGCACCTCGAGACCGCCCGCCCTCAGCAAGGTGGCGAAGCCGACGGCGACTCGACCCCCGACGTCGTCAGCCACCGCCCCAACCTCTGGTGCCGATGCGGGAGCCGGCTCGCCCGCCTCCCCCGGCGGCGACGGCCTCACGCCAGGCGGGCGGCGGCCGCTTCGATGAGCGCCCGGAAGCCCACCGAGCGCACGCGGTGCTGGTCCTCCTGGTACTTCACGACGGCACCGAGCGTGACCTCGAGGAGGTGCTCGTCGATCTCGACGGCGCCGAGGCTCGCCACGGCAGCTGCCCAGTCGATCGTCTCGGCGACGCCGGGCGGCTTGTAGAGATCCATGCCGCGGAGCGTCTCGACGGCCGCCGCGATCTGCCGGGCGAGCCGGGGGGAAGCCTCCGGCGCCCGCAGGAGCACGATCTGCACCTCCCGCTCGAAGCTCGGGTGCTCCACCCAGTGGTAGAGGCAGCGCCGCTTGAGGGCGTCGTGCACGTCCCGAGTGCGGTTGGAGGTGAGCACGACGACCGGGGGCGCTTCCGCCCGGATCGTGCCGAGCTCCGGCACCGTGACGGCGTACTCGGAGAGGATCTCGAGGAGGAACGCCTCGAACTCGTCGTCCGCCCGGTCGATCTCGTCCACGAGGAGCACCGGCACGGAGCCGATGGTGGGCTCGAGCGCCCGCAAGAGGGGGCGACGGACGAGGAACCGCTCGTCGTAGAGCTCGTCCTCCGCCGCCCGGGCGGACTCGCCGCTCGCCTCCACGGCACGCAGGTGCAGGAGCTGCCGGGCGTAGTCCCACTCGTAGGCCGCCTGCGAGAGGTCGATCCCCTCGTAGCACTGCAGGCGGAGGAGCTCCCCGCCCGTCCAGCGGGAGAGCACCTTGGCGACCTCGGTCTTGCCGACGCCGGCCTCGCCTTCGAGCAGGAGGGGGCGGTGGAGGCGGAGGGCGAGGAAGACGGCCGTGGCGAGCCCTTCGTCGGCCAGGTAGTCGTTGGCGGCCAGTGCCTCCACGACGTCACCGACGCTCGCGGGGCCGGGCCCCGACGTCGCCGGGGGCGCCGCCACGGGCGTCGGGGGAGACGTCGAGAGTGTGTCCATCGGCCACACGCTAATGGGGGTCCGCGACCCGGCTCGCCCATTCGGGCCGCCGTCGTGTCGCGCCCGAGACCTCAGCTCTCTGCCGCCGCCTCCCGCGGGCGGTCGTCGGCCGTGTCCTCCGAGCGGTTGATCTCGGCGATGGTCGAGGCGGCGGAGGCGGCGGCCTCCGCCAGCAACATCGAGATGAGGGCATCGCCGAGGAGGTTGGGGTTGCCCTCGGAGGCGACTCTCGTGGCGAGCAGGCCGATCTCCCCACCGATCTCGGCGAGCTCGAGGGGGACGGCGGTGGCGTGCGACATGGCCGCCGCCAAGGCGGCCTCGCGTTCCGGCGTCGCCGTGGCGGCGAGCAGCCTGCGGGCGGCGAGCACGGCGGCGTAGGCGTGGGCATCCTCGTCGGCCAGCTCGACGGCGCGCCGGCGCAGGCGGTCGGCCGTCTCGGCGATCTCGCCGGAGGAGTCGAGGGACCGCTCCGAGAAGCGGGCCGCCATGGCGCACAGCGCCGCAGCCACAGCGAGAGTGAGGCCGGCGGCCGATCCCCCTGCCGGAGCCGGCGTGCGGGAGGCCAACGAGTCGAGCAGCTGCGACACGGTGAGATCGGCGTACGACCCGCCGCCGTTCGGCGACATCACGTCGGGTCGTGTTCCGTCCGGCCCAGCCCGCTCCGGCATGCTGGCATCTCCTTTGAGCTCTCATGCGTGCGCCGGGGACGCACGCGACGAGACCGCCACAGCGCCCGAGGCCGGCACGAGACGGTACCATCCGCCCGACGCGACACGAGGAGAGGCTCTTGGCCAGCGGGGAGTACGACTTCATCATCGTGGGCGGCGGTTCGGCCGGCAGCTCGCTCGCCAACCGGCTCTCGGCCGACAGCTCGCACCGGGTTCTCGTGCTGGAGGCGGGTCGCTCCGACTACCCCTTCGACGTCTTCATCCACATGCCGGCGGCGCTCACCTTCCCGATCGGGAGCCGCTTCTACGACTGGAAGTACGAGTCGGAGCCGGAGCCGCACATGGGCGGGCGGCGCATCTACCACGCACGCGGCAAGGTGCTCGGAGGCTCCAGCAGCATCAACGGGATGATCTTCCAGCGAGGCAACCCGCTCGACTACGAGCGCTGGGCCGCCGATCCGGGCATGGGCGACTGGGACTACGCCCATTGCCTGCCCTACTTCAAGCGCATGGAGACCTGCCTCGCCGGGACCGACGAGTACCGGGGCGAGAGCGGGCCTCTCGTGCTCGAGCGCGGGCCGGCGCGCAACCCGCTCTTCACGGCGTTCTTCGAGGCTGCACAGCAGGCGGGCTATCCCCTCACGTCCGACGTGAACGGCTATCGCCAGGAAGGTTTCGCGCCGTTCGATCGCACCATCAACCGGGGCCGGCGCCTCTCGGCCGCCCGTGCCTACCTCCACCCGGTTATGAGCCGGCCGAACCTCACCGTGCAGACGCGGGCCTTCGTCAGCCGCCTCGTCTTCGAAGGCAGTCGCGCCGTCGGGGTCGAGTACCGCACGGGCCATGGCCCGGCTCGTACCGTGCGGGGCGGGGAGATCATCGTGTGCGGCGGCGCCTTCAATTCCCCCCAGCTCCTGCAGCTCTCCGGCGTCGGTGCCGCCGGCGACCTCGAACGGCTCGGCATCGACGTCGTGGCGGATCTCCCCGGTGTGGGCGAGAACCTGCAGGACCACCTCGAGGTCTATGTGCAGTACGCCTGCAAGCAGCCCGTCTCGATGGCCCCCGCCCTCGCCATGTGGCGGCGTCCCTTCATCGGCCTCGAGTGGTGGCTGCTCCGGCGCGGGCCGGGCGCTACGAACCATTTCGAGGGCGGTGGCTTCGCGGTGGAGCAACGAAGACGTCGCCTACCCGAACCTCATGTTCCACTTCCTTCCCATCGCCATCCGCTACGACGGCTCGTCGCCCTCGTCCGGTCACGGCTACCAGGTGCACATCGGCCCGATGTACTCCGACGCCCGCGGCAGCGTGCGCCTCGTCTCGCGGGATCCCGCCGTGCACCCGGCCATCTCCTTCAACTACCTCTCGACCGAACAGGACCGGCGCGAGTGGGTGGAAGCCATCCATGTCGCCCGCGGCATCCTCAACCAGCCCGCCATGGACGAGTTCAATGCCGGTGAGCTCTCCCCCGGCAGCGGCGTCTCGACCGACGCCGAGATCCTCGACTGGGTCGCCCGCGACGCCGAGACGGCGCTCCACCCCTCCTGCACGTGCCGCCTCGGCGTCGACGACCTCTCCGTCGTCGACCCGTCTTCGATGCGCGTGCACGGGCTGGACGGGCTGCGGATCGTCGACGCTTCTGTCATGCGGTACGTCACGAACGGCAACATCTACGCTCCCGTCATGATGATCGCCGAGAAGTCCGCCGACCTCATCCTCGGCAACACGCTCCTGCCGCCCGACCACACCGAGTTCTACCGCCACGGTTCGAGCCCCCTCGAGAAGGGAGGGACACCATGACCGACCCTGTGCGGGGCGCCTTCATCGGCGGCCGTTGGGTCGCCGGCGCCGCCGGCGACATACCGGCCGAGAGCCCGTCCTCCGGCGAGATCTTCGCCCGTGTCGGTGTCGCCGACGCCGCCCAGGCGGGCGAGGCCGTCGAGGCGGCCGCTGCTGCGTTCGGTCCCTGGGCCGCCCTCTCCAACTTCGAGCGGGCCGCCATCGTCGCCTCCCTCGGTGCCGCCGTCACGGCACGACGGGAGGAGCTCTCCCGCGCCCTCACGGAGGACCAGGGAAAACCGCTCGCCGAGGCCTTCGACGAGGTCGACGAGCTCGTCACCTACCTGACCATGGCGGCCGAGGAGGCCAAGCGCCTGGAGGGGTCCGTCCCGTCCTCGGTCTCCGGCTCGCGGCGAGTCATGACGTTGCGGGTGCCGCTCGGCGTCGTCGGCGTCGTCTCGCCCTGGAACTGGCCTTACACGATGGGCGCCGAGGTCTTCGCCCCCGCCCTCGCCGCCGGCAACACGGTCGTGTGGGTGCCCGCCCCCACGACGACGGCGTGCTCGGGGCTCCTCGTCGAGGTATTGGGCGAAGCCCTGGCGGCCGCCGAGGCCCCTCCCGGCGTCTTCAACTTCGTACCGGGGCCGGGCGCCGTCGTCGGCGACGCCGTCGTGTCGCACCGCCTCGTGGCCGGGGTCGGCTTCGTCGGCTCGGTGGCGACCGGCGCCCTCGTCGCCAGCCGCGCCGCCGGCAAGACGCAGCTCCTCGAGCTCGGGGGCAACGGCCCCATGGTCGTGCTGGAGGACGCCGACTTGGCGCTCGCCACCTCGGCCGCCCTCGAGGCCGCCTACCTTTGTGCCGGGCAGAGCTGCACGGCGGGCGAGCGGTTCCTCGTCCACCGGGACGTGCGCGCCGAGTTCGTCGAGCGCGTCGTCGAGGCGACGAAGGCGGACATCCATCTCGGCGACCCCTTCGACCCGGCGACGACGATGGGTCCGGTCAACAACGAGCCGACGGCGGCCAAGTTCGATCGTCACGTCGGCGACGCCCTCGGCCGGGGCGCCCGCCTCTGCGCTGGGGGCAGCCGGGAGCAGGGCATGCCGACGGCCCTCTACGCCGAGGCGACGGTGCTCGACGGTGTCACGCTCGACATGGCGATCGCCGAGGAGGAGACCTTCGGTCCCGTCGTTCCCGTCGTGGAGGTGGCCTCCATGGCGGAGGCGCTCGAGCTCACGAACTCGTCGCCCTTCGGGCTGACGGCCGCCGTCTTCACCGAGGACCTCGAGCGCGGCCTCGCCTTCGCCGAGGCGGCCCGGGCGGGCTGGGTGAACGTCAACCTCTCCACGAACCACTGGGAGACCCACCTGCCCTTCGGCGGGCGGTCCGGGTCGGTGAGCGGGCGGGGGCGAGTGGGGGGGCGTTTCGTGAGCGAGGCCTTCACCGAGCCGAAGGTGGTCGTCTATCCGGCGCCCCGGCGCTGATCGGTCCGCCGCCGCAGGCGGCTCAGATCTCGCTACCGAGTGACCAAAGTGAGCGAAGCCGGCATGGTTCGAGCGCCCTTGCAGCTCAGTACGCCGGCGGCGGGGCTCAGCCCCCGGCCGGCTCCCGCGCCGCCAGCACCATGCGCGCGTCGAGGGCGACCGCCCCCCTCGGGAGGACGAGGAGCGGGTTGACCTCGATCTCGCTCACGTCGGGCCGGCTGGCGGCCACCCGCGAGAGGGCGACGACGGCAGCGGCGGCCGCTTCGAGGTCGAGGCGGGGACGGCCCCGCACCCCGAGGAGGAGCCCCGCTCCGCGCAACGAGGCGATCATCCGCTCGGCCTGCTCGGAGCCGACGGGGGCAAGGCCCGTGGCGACGTCGGCCAGCACCTCGGTGTAGATGCCGCCGAAGCCGACCGTGACGAGCGGCCCGAAACGAGGATCCCGCACCGCCCCCACGAGCAGCTCCACCCCGGAGGCCACGTCGAACATCGCCTCGACGGAGAGGGGCTCCCCGCCCCGCCGCTCCCACATCGTCGTCGCCGCCCCGACGAGGGCGGCCTCGTCGGCGATCCCGAGCACGACGCCGCCGGCGTCCGACTTGTGCTCGAGAAGGGGTGCTTTGAGCACCACGGGATAGCCGACGTCACGGGCGGCCGCCACGGCCTCCTCGACATCGCGCACGGGCCGGGCGGCGGCAAAGGCGATGCCGGCCGACTCGAGGAGACGGCGAGCCCCGAAATAGCCGTCCTCCTCCGGCCGTCCTTCGTCCGGCAGCAGCTCGGGCGGGCCGTCCGGCGGCGTGACGGCCCGCCGATGGAGGCGGGCGAGGATGCCGGCGGCGGCCTCGACGCGGTTGACGACAGGAAGGCGGCCGTTCTGCAGGCGGACGAGCGCCTCCGAGAAGTCGTCGCCGTCGTGCATCGTGTGGACGACGAGCGGCTTTCCGGAACCGTGGGCGAGCTCCACGAGCACTCCGGCCACCTCGTTCTCGGTGCTCGCCAGCTCGGCCGAGTACTGGCCGTAGCCGCCGAAGTAGCCGCTCATGAGCACGCCGTCGACCTCGCCGGACTCGAGCATCGCCTCCACAACGCCGGCGAAGGACCAGGTGTTCTGCTCGCCGGCGCCCGCCAGGTCGACCGGGTTCGAGGTGGCCCCCGTCGTCTCCGTGACGGCCGTGAGGCGGGCGGCGAGCTCGCTGGAGAACGCAGGAACCTCGAGGCCGGTGGCGGTGACGACGTCGGCGGCGATGGCGGCATGCCCCCCGCCGTCGGCAAGGACGCCGATGCGGGGCGTCGCCGGCGCCGTGCCGAGCAGGAGGCCCGAGAGCACGTCGACGAGCTCCTGGGGCGAGGCGACCCGCTCGATGCCGGCCGCCCGGGCGGCTGCTTCGATCACACGCTCGCCCGAGACGAGCGAGCCGGTGTGGGAGCGGGCGGCCCGCACGGAGGCGGCGCTCGTCCCGACCGTGAGGAGGACGACCGGCTTGCCGGCGGCGGACGCCGCGTACGCCGCCTGGAGGAAGCGGTGGCCGTCGCGGAAGTCCTCGCAGTAGACGGCGATGGCTTCGATGTGGTCGCTCAGGACGTAGTCGGTGATGAGATCGGAGACGTCGAGGTCGGCCTGGTTGCCGAGGGAGGCGAAGCGGCTGAAGCCGATGCCGGCACGGGCGGCCTTGACTCCGAGCTCGAGGGCGAGGTTGCCGCTCTGGGAGATGAGGCCGACCGACCCTGCCGGGAGGTCGTTGGAGGTGAGGAAGAGTGCGCTCGGGCTGTCGACGACGCCGAGGCAGTTCGGGCCGAGGAGGACGGCTCCGGCCTCCCGCACGCGCTGTGCCACCCTGGCCTCGATCTGCCGGCCGGTCTCGCCCGTCTCCGCCAAGCCGGCGCTGATCCCGACGATGGCCCGCGCCCCGCAGGCGAGGGCTTCGAGGGCGCTCGACTCGAACTGCCCGGACGGTGTGCAGAGGACGGCGAGCTCGGCCCCGCCGGGGACCTCCGAGATGGAGGGGAAGGCGCGCTGACCGAGCACCTCGCCGCCACGCCGGTTGACGAGGGCGACCCGGCGCCGGTCCTGGCCGCGGAGGGCCCCCCGGGCGATCCAGTGACCCCACTTGTGCTGCTCGTTCGATGCCCCCACGACGACGAGGGACGAAGGGTCGAAGAGCGCGCGCAGGTTGCGCCGGTCGCCGTTTCCTTCGGTCATCGCAGAGATGGTCTCACGGGACAAGGTGCTCAGTGCGCTCCCACCGGGCGGGACGGCGACGGCGCCGGCACGGGGGGCCTGCGGGCACGGACCGGACGGGCCGGGCGACCGGAAGGCTCGGGGGACGAGTGCGACCGCCGTGCGCCGCCGGCCGGCGCCGCCGGGGCGGGGGCGGAGCGGTCGAGCGCCGGATAGCGGTAGGACACCTTGTACATCTTCAGTTCCGTGAAGGTCTCCGTGCGGACGACGCCGCCGATGGCCGGGATGGTCTCGGCCAGCAGCTCGTAGAGGTGATCGTGATCGCGGCAGACGACCTGGATGTAGATGTCGAAGCGCCCCGTGCAGGCGCTCACGTAGGTCACCTCGGCCAGCTCGACGAGCGCCCCGATGACCCGCTCGTTGGCGCCCGTCTCGACGGAGACGAGCACGAAGGCGAGCACGCGGTAGCCGAGGTGGAACGGGTCGGCGATGGCGACGACGCGCAGCGCCTCGGCGTCGACGAGGCGCCGCATCCTCGAGCGGATCGTCCCTTCGGAGACGCCGAGCTCCCGCCCGATCTCCCGGTAGGGTCGGCGGCCGTCCTCTTGCAGGCAGGCGATGATGCCCCGGTCGAGCTCGTCGAGCGTGAGGGTGGCGGGGTGGCGGCGGGACGGCTCCGTGTCGGCAGCGGCCTCCGTACCGGCGTGGCGGGTCATTCAGCGTCCCCTTCGGGCGGCGTCGGCCTCGAGCTCGGAGTACCAAAAGCCGGTCGTCTCCCCGCCGTCGACGACGAGGGTCGTGCCGTTCACGTAGGAGGCGGCGTCGGAGGCAAGGAAGAGGATGGCCTCCGCCTGCTCCTCCGCCGTCGAGAAACGCCGCGCCGGGATGCGCCGCACATAGGCGTCCTCGAAATCCGGCGCGAGGTCGCCCGCCGTCATCTCGGTGAGCACCATGCCGGGGCAGACGGCGTTGGCCCGCACGCCGAGGTGCCCGAGCTCGAAGGCGAGGCAGCGCGTCAGCATCACGAGCCCGGCCTTCGAGGCGCAGTAGGCGCCGAAGGGCGACTCGGCGACGAAGGCGTCGACGGAGGCGACGTTCACGATGGCGCCGCCGCCGGCGACGACCATGTGCCGGGCCGCCTCCTGGCTGGCGGCGAAGGCGGCTGTGAGGTTCGTCTCGAGCACGTCGTCCCAGTGCTCGTCGCTCACCTCGAGGAGCCCCTCCTGCACGGCGATGCCGGCGTTGTTCACGAGGACGTCGATGCCGCCGTCTGCTGCCATGCCGGCGACGGCGGCCCGCAGCGCCGCCCGCTGGCGGACGTCCACGACGGCCGTCTCGACGCGCCCCGCGGCCCGGTCGCCCTCACCATGGGAGGCGCCGGCGCCGGCGATCGCAACTTCTGCGGCCAGCTCCTCCAACCGGTCCCGGCGCCGCCCGAGCGCCAGCACCGTGGCTCCCTCTCCGGCGAAGGCCAGCGCCGTCGCCCGGCCGATGCCGCTCGAGGCGCCCGTGACGAGGACGCGGCGGCCCTCGAAGCGCCTCACGCCGTCAGCGAGCGGTGCACGAGCCGTTGGAAGTGCTGGATGAGCCGTTCCGAGTCGAGGAGCAGCCGGCCCTGCGGGACCCGCTCCGAGCGCAGACCGCGTTGCACCGACTCGACGAGGCGCTGGTCCTCGGCGCCGACGGCGAGGTTGAAGTCGACCATGTCCCTGACGGTCTGGTCAGGAGCGTCCTCCCCGAAGAAGTAGTCGGAGACGACGACCGTCTTCTCCGGTCCCTTCGGGACGAAGTAGAAGGCCATGAGGTTCCTCGGTCCGGGGTTCTGCACGAGTGTGAAGTTCGGCCAGAGGAAGGAGAACTGCGCCGCCGAGACGGCACCGACGGGGTCGTAGGCGAGCTTGGGCACCCGTCCTTCCGGCCACGAACGCAGCCCGGTCGTCGCCCGCGACCACCACTCGCCCGACTCGAGCCGGTAATCGTCCGGGCCGACCTCCATGATGCGGCTGAAGCTCAGGTGGGCGACCGGGCAGTGATAGCACTCGTCGAAGTTCTCGACGACGATCTTCCAGTTGGCGCCCACCTCCCACTCGGTGCGCTCACGGTGATGGAGGGTGGCGAAGTCGACCCCGTCGGCCCCCATGAGATCGGGCAGCTCGGCCAGCTGCTCGCTGAGCGACGGGCCGTCGTGGCTGACGTTGGCGAAGACGAGGGGCCCCCACGCCTCCACGCGGACCCCCTGCAGGCAGAAGTCGGCGAGGTCGAAGCCCGCCTCCCGCTCCGAGCGGGGCGCCGACACGAGACGACCGTCGAGGTCGTAGGTCCAGGCGTGGTAATGGCACTGCAGCACGTTGCGGTGACCGGCGCCCTGCACGACCTCGGCGCAGCGGTGGCGGCAGACGTTCACGAAAGCCGCCAGCGCCCCGGCCTGGTTGCGCACGACGACGATGGGGATGCGGCCGATCTCAGCGGTGACGTAGTCGCCCGGATTGGCGAGGGCGGAGTCGTGGCAGACGTACTGCCAGCTCTGCTCGAAGATGCGCTCTCGCTCGAGGGTGAAGATGTCCTCGTCGAGGTACCAGTTGGCCGGCAAGGTCCAGCCCGCCTCGATGCCCGTCCTCAGTTCGTCCGTCTGCGCCACGAAACACCTCGTCTCCCTCGGGGGATGCTGATTGCGTAAGCATAGGGGGAGGTGCCTACGCAATGCGAGCGGTTTTCGGCCGAAGTCTGCGATGAGCGGCGCCGGGGTGTTATTGACAAGACCGTTACGGCGCTCTACCGTCGGCCAACTGCTGCAGGGGCCAGGGGGTTTTTGGATGGATCACGTGGTTTCATCGCCGGGTATCGACACGCCGTCTGGGCGAGGGTTCTCACGGCGGGACTTCCTCCGCTACGGCGGTGGCGCCGTGCTGCTCGGGGCGACGGGCGGTGCGCTCGGGGCCTGCGGATCCTCGAGCTCGTCGCCAGGCGCGGGCGGCACGACGGCGTCCGGTGCCCCCAAGCGGGGCGGCACCCTCACGGCCGGCCTGACCGGTGGTGACTCCTCCGACACGGTCGACGGTCAGAAGGGCGTCAACAACGTCGACTTCGCCCGCATCGTGAGCCTCTACGACGCCCTCGCCATCTGGGATCTCGACTGCAAGCCGAAGCTGTCGCTCGCCGAGTCCATCGAGCCCAACGCCAAGGCGGACGTGTGGACGATCAAGCTGCGCCCCGGCATCGAATTCCACAACGGCAAGTCGCTCACGGCCGACGACGTCATCTTCAGCTTCCAACGGGTGGTGAGCGGGGATCTCGGCGGAGCCTCGTCACTTGCTCCCTGCGACATCAAGAACATGAAGAAGCTGGACAACCTCACCGTCCAGATCCCCTGTACGACACCCTTCGCCACCTTCGTGCCGTCCATCATCGGTTACTACTACTACCTGAGCATCCTGCCGGTGGGCTTCGACGCCTCCAACCCGGTCGGGACGGGACCCTTCAAGTACGAGAAGTTCGCACCGGGCGTCTCCAGCACTTTCACGGCCAACAAGAACTACTGGCAGAACGGCGCGGATGGGAAGCCGCTCCCGTACGTGGACACCGTCATCATCGACGACTACCCGAGCGAGACGACACAGGTGACCGCCCTGCAGTCGGGCGAGATCCAACTCGTCAACCTGCTCTCGTCCACTTCCATCGGCGACGTCGAGAGCTTCGCCAAGGTGCTCATCTCCGAAGCCGGAGGCATGACGCCCTTCACGATGCGCGTGGACGTCGCCCCCTTCAGCGACCAGAACACCCGGCTCGGCCTCCGCTGGGCGATCAACCGGACGGAGATGCTGCAGTCCGTCTTCTCGGGGCACGGGAAGGTCGCCAACGACATCTTCTCGCCCTTCGACACCGAGTACGACACGTCCATCCCGCAGCGCGAGCAGGACCTCGACAAGGCGAAGTTCTACTTGCAGAAGGCCGGGGTCTACGGGAAGACCCTCACGATGCAGACGTCCGACATCGCCCAGGGGACGCTGAAGGCCGCCCAGGTCCTGCAGGAGCAGCTCACCGGACTCGTCAACATCTCGCTCGACGAGGTCACGGTGACGTCGTTCTACGGCACGCAGTACCTCAAGTGGACCTTCGCCCAGGACTACTGGTACTACGCCGCCTACCTTCCGCAGGTCTCGGAGGCGACGCTGCCCATCTCGCCCTTCAACGAGACGCATTTCGCCAGCCCTGCCAACCACCCGTGGCCCCCGGACATCGGTCAGCACTACATCAACCTCTACAACCAGGCCGTGGCCACGCTCGACGACAACCTGCGGACCGAGATCGCCCACGAGATGCAGATGATCGACTGGAACTACGGCGGCTACATCATCCCCTACTTCCCGCCGGTCATCGACGGTTACGCCAACAACGTCGGAGGCGTCACGCCGAGCCTCACAGGGCTCTCGCTGTCGAACTACGGCTTCCAGCGCTTCTGGCTCACCTGAGCGATCAGGTCCCCGGAGCTGAGCGGCGCAGGCGTCGGCTCACAGGGTGGAGGCGGCCACCGCCGGCCCCACGCCCGCCTGGCTGAGCTTCGGCACGTCCTCCATCAGTCGGATGGTGTAGGGCTCCTTCGGGTGCTCGAGCACCTCGTCGGTGGCGCCGCTCTCCACGACGCGGCCCTCGCAGAGGACGACGACGTCCTGGGCGATGCTGCGAACGAGGGCGAGGTTGTGCGTGATGAAGATCATCGCCAGGTGATGCTCGGTCTGCAGGCGTCGGAGGAGCTCGACGATGATCGCCTGTACCGAGACGTCGAGGGCCGAGGTGACCTCGTCGCACACGAGCAGGTCGGGCTCGACGACGAGGGCGCGTGCGATGGCGACGCGCTGGCGCTCGCCGCCGGACAGCTGATCCGGGTACCGGTTCACGAAGTCGCCCCCGAGCGAGACGTCCTCGAGCACTTGCCGTACGCGCGCGGAACGGGCGGCGAAGGACAGGTCGAAGAAGTGCTCGAGTGGCTGGGCGACGATCTGGCTGACCGTCTTGCGGGGGTTGAGCGACGTGTACGGGTTCTGGAAGACGTACTGCACCCGCTTCAAGAGAATCCTTCGGCCGCTTGCGGGCGACGCCGGCGCGCACGGGCGAGCCTTCGAAGCGCATCTCCCCGGTCCAGTTCTGGTGGAGACCGACGATGCAGCGGGCAAGCGTCGTCTTGCCCGAGCCGGACTCGCCCACGACGGCAAGGCACGCCTCCGGCGCCACCTCGAGGTCGACGTCGAAGAGCACCGGCGTCGAGCCGTAGCGGGCCGACAGCTTTCGTAGTTCGAGGCTGGGAGCAGCCGGCTCTGTCGCCGAACGGGTGATGACGGAGCCCCGCTCGGGCGCCGTCGCTTCGATGTCGGCGGCGCGCAGGCAACGGACGGCGCGGTCGGCGACGACGACGGGCTCGGGCGTCACCGCCCGGCACTCGTCGAGCGCGTAGTTGCAGCGCGGGGCGAAGCTGCAGCCCGCAGGCCTGCGGCCGGGCCGCGGCGGTTGCCCTTCGATGCCCGCCAGCACCTCGGCCCGGTCCGGGGACGGGACGGCTGCCAGGAGGCCGCGCGAATAGGGATGCACCGGGGACCCGAAGACCTTCCCGGTGGAGCCGAGCTCGATGATTCGGCCGGCGTACATGACGGCCACGTCGGCCACGAGGCCGCCGACGACGGCGAGGTCGTGGCTCACGTAGACGGCGGCGACGCCGTAAGAGACGCAGAGCGAGCGCACCGTCTCGAGTACGTGACGTTGCGTCGTGACGTCGAGGCCCGTCGTCGGCTCGTCGAGCACGATCAGTGTCGGCCGGCACGCAAAGGCCATGGCGAGGGCGACACGCTGCTGCTGGCCGCCCGACAGCTGGTGCGGGTAGCGACGCAGCATGGCGGGGGTGGCGTCGAGGCGGGCCTCCGCCATGACCTCCGAGATGCGCTTGCCGGCGTCGCTTGCGGCGCCCGGGTGCACCTCGAGGGCCTCCCGCAGCTGCGAGCCGATACGGAGCGTCGGGTTGAGTGCGGCGGAGGGATCCTGCGGTACGTAGGCGACCTTGGCGCCCCGCACGGCCTCGAGGCGCTTGCGGTCGAGGGCGAGCACGTCGATGCCGTCGAGGAGGACGGAGCCCCGGCTGATGGTGAGCCCCCTCCGGGCGTGACCGAGAAGGGCGTGGGCGACGGTCGTCTTGCCGGAGCCCGACTCCCCCACGAGGCCGAGCACCTCGCCGGCGCGGACGTCGAAGGACACCTCGCTCACGACGTCCGGCCCGCCGCGGCTGAGACGTACCTCGAGGTCGCGCACCTGGAGGCGGACGGGTCGATCGTCGCTGGGTGGTGCCGGCACGGCGGCCCCGGCGGCGAGGGTGTCGTCGCTCATGGGACGACCGAGGCGCTCAGGCCGATGTCGTCGACGAGGGCCGCCGCCTCGGGCCGGCGGTCGACACCGATGGCGACTCGGGCGATGGCATCGGTGAAGGTGTTCGTCCCGATCGTGAGCAGGGCGATGAGGGTCGCCGGCACGATGACCGACCACGGGTTGTTCACCGGAGCGAGGCCGAGCTGATTGAGGCCGATATCGGTCCCCCAGTTGGCGGCGGGCGGCGGCGGCCCGAGGGTGAGGAACGAGAGCCCGGCCATGATGACGATGGAGTAGGTGAGCCGCAGCCCGGCCTCCACCATGATGGGGGAGATGAGGTTCGGCAGGATCTCGCGGTTCATCACCCTCGTCGGCCGCAGCCCCTGCAGCTCCACGGCCTTCACGAAGTCGCGCTCGGAGATGTCGAGCGTGGAGGAGCGAAGGACGCGGGCGACCTGCGGGGCGTGCGAGAAACCCACAGCGAGGATGATGAGCCAGAATCTTCGGTCCGACGATGCTCACGAGCAGGAGGGCGAAGACGAGCTGCGGGAAGCAGAGGATGACGTCGACGGTCCGCATGATGAGCCCGTCCCAGCGGCCCCGAAGGTAGGCCGCCGTGATGCCGGCGGCCCCCCCGACCACGAGGCCGAGGACGGTGGCGGAGAGCGCCATGAGGAGCAGCTCCCAGCCGCCGTCGAGCGTACGGGAGAGGACGTCGCGACCGAGGTAGTCGGTGCCGAGGAGGAACCTGCCAGACGGCTTGGCGAACCCGCCGATCGCGAAGATGGCGTTCGGGTTGTGAGGGGCGACGGCCGGGCCGATGGCGGCAATGAGCACGATGACGGTCGTGAGCGAGAGCCCGACGGCGCCACGCGGCGTGCGGATGGCCTGTCCGATGATGGAGAGCCACTGGTGACGGCGCAGCTTGACGGCTGGCGGCTGGGCGGACTGGGCGAGCGTGGGGGCAGCGACGGCCATGGCTAGCGGGCGATCCTTCGCCGCGGGCTGGCGAGGAGGGCGATGACGTCGGTGACGATGTTCATGAAGACGTAGAAGGCGGCGAGGATGAGGACGATGAGCTGGATCTCGGGGATGTCGCGGTTCTCCACGGCGAAGTAGAGGCCCTGCCCGATGCCGGGGTAGGCGAAGAGGACCTCCACGATGACGATGCCTCCGGCGAGGTACAGGAAGTTCAGCCCGACCACCTGGATGGTCGGAGCGATGGCGTTCGGGAGGGCGTGCTTGGCGACGAGCCGCAGCGCCGGCACACCCTTCAGCCGTGCCATCTCCACGTACTCGGACTCGAGCGCCTCGATCATGGCAGCCCTCATCATGCGGAAGATGTACGGGATGATGACGATGACGAGGGTGGCGACGGGGAGGACGAGGAGCTTCGGCGAGTTCCAGAAGTACGTGCCCGCCCCGAGGAACGACGCCGCAGGCACGAGGTGGAAGACGTCGGTGGCGAACAGGATGATGAGCGCCAGGCCGATGCAGAACTCCGGGAGCGAGGTGACAGCGAGGGCGACGACGGAGGAGATGTGGTCGAACCAGCTGTCCTTGCGGAGCGCCGCCGTGGCGCCGAGGAGGATGCCGAGGGCGGTGCCGATGGCTCCGGCGATGAAGACGAGGCCGCTCGAGTCGACGAGCCTCGGCTCGATCTGGCTCCAGACGGGCAGGCCGTTGGCGAGGGAGGTACCGAGCCTGCCGCTCAGGATCCCCGTGACCCATGTCCAGTACTGCGAGACGGCAGGCCGGTTGAGGTGCAGCTGCAGCTCGAGGGCGTGCAGCCGGGCGGGCGTGGCGTTGCGGCCGAGCACCGAGTAGGCAGCGTTGCCCGGCAGCAGCTGGGTGGCCCAGAACACGACGATGGAGACGACGAAGAGCGTGATGACGCCGGCGAGGCTGCGCCGGGCGGCCAGGTACAGCAGCGGGTGGGCGGCGCTCCAGCTCAGCTTCGTGCCGGGCGTGACCGAGCCCGCCGGCGCCGGGGCGGTGGCGACGGTCACCGGTGCGGCCCGCTTCCCGCCTCGGAGACTCGAGTGCCTGTCACGTCCCCTCCCCCCTCCTCGACCCGCACGGGCACATCCTGCCCCCGGACCGTCGCCTCCGGCGGCGGTGCCGGCGGATTGTAGATCGGTCTCGGCGGGCCAGTTTACTCAGGGTGAACGGAGGGAAACCTGGGTTGGCGGCACCCCCCCCGCTTGGCGTTGCAGACCTGGGAGCGGCCACCTAGAGTCAACATCGTTCACTGACAAGGGACGTCGGGGTGACGCGCGAACGAGTGCGGGCGGGCGCGGGTGCATGACCCCGGTGACTGAGGAGGAATCCGTGGCGCGTGACCCGAAGTACGACGTTCTCTTCGAGCCGGTCAAGATCGGGCCGAAGACCCTGAGGAACCGCTTCTACCAGGTGCCCCACTGCATCGGCGCCGGATCCGAGAAGCCGGGCATGCAGGCCTACCACCGCGGCATCAAGGCCGAGGGCGGCTGGGCCGCCTGCTGCACGGAGTACTGCTCCATCAACCCGGAGTCCGACGACACGATGCGCATGTCGGCCCGCATCTGGGACGACGGCGACATCCAGAACCTCGCCGCCATGTGCGACCGGCTCCACCAGTACGGCGCCCTCGCCGGCATCGAGCTGTGGTATGGCGGCCCGCACGCTCCGTGCCACGAATCCCGCGACACCCCTCGCGGCCCTTCCCAGATCGCCTCCGAGTTCGAGTCGAACATCTACCCGCGCTACGCCGACAAGGACGACATCCAGCTCCTGCAGAAGTACTACGTGGATGCGGCGATCCGGGCGCGGGAGGCGGGTTTCGACATCATCTACGTCTACGGCGCCCACAGCTACCTCCCCCTCCAGTTCCTCTCCCCCTGGTCGAACAAGCGGACCGACGAGTACGGCGGGTCCTTCGAGAACCGCGCCCGCTTCTGGCGCGAGAGCCTCGAGAAGGTGCGAGAGGCCGTCGGCGACACCTGCGCCATCGCCTCCCGCTTCGCCGTCGACACCCTCTACGGCTCGGCGGGCGTCGAGCTCGAGAAGGACGGCATCCGCTTCGTCGAGTACGTCGACGACCTCGTCGACCTCTGGGACCTCACCGTCGGCGACATCGCCGAGTGGGGCCAGAACGCCGGTCCCTCCCGCTTCTTCGAGGAGAACCACGAGAAGCCGTACACGGGCCGCATCAAGCCGGGCAACCACACGAACAAGCCCGTCGTCGGCGTCGGCCGCATCGTCAGCCCGGACACGATGGTCGCCATCATCAACTCGGGGCAGTTCGACATCATCGGCGCCGCCCGCCCCTCCATCTCCGATCCCTTCCTCCCGCAGAAGATCGAGGAGGGCCGCCTCGACGACATCCGCGAGTGCATCGGATGCAACCAGTGCATCTCCCGCTGGGAGATCGGTGGGCCTCCCATGGTGTGCACGCAGAACGCCACCGCCGGCGAGGAGTACCGCCGCGGCTGGCACCCGGAGAAGTTCCACAAGGCTGCCAACGCCGACAAGAGCGTGCTCGTCGTGGGCGCCGGCCCCGCCGGCATGGAGTGCGCCATGATCCTCGGCAAGCGGGAGATGTCCGCCGTCCACCTCCTCGAGGCGGAGCCGGAGATCGGCGGGAACGTCAACTGGGTGTCAACGCTCGGCAACTCCGACGGCAACGCCAACATCTTCCGCGGCACCGCCCGCGGGCTCGGCGACTGGAAGCGGGTCGTCAACTACCGCCAGATCCAGCTCGACAAGCTGCGCAACGTCGAGGTGCACACGGGCAGCCGGCTCACGGCCCAGCAGGTACGTGAGTACGGCGCCGAGATCGTCGTCATCGCCACGGGTTGCCACTGGGTGACGGACGGCCTCAACTCCGCAACGCACGACACCATCCCGGGCGCCGACGCCCTCAGGGAGTCCTGGCAGCTCACGCCGGAGGACGTCGCCCTCGGCCGCAAGGAGATCGGGCACCGGGTCCTCGTGCTCGACAACGAGGCCTACTACATGGGCGTCACGATGGCCCAGAAGTTGGCAGGCGAGGGACACGACGTGACGTTCCTCACCCACCGGGGCGACGTCGCCAAGTACATGGACTTCACGCTCGAGGCGCCCATGATGCACCGCGAGCTCCACCGTCTCGGCGTCCACATGCACGCCGAGACGATGGTCGAGGAGCTCGACTCCGGCGTCGTGAGCGCGTACAACATGTGGGATCCCTCCCACAAGGAGCGCTTCGAGGTCGACACGGTCGTGCTCTGCACGGCCCGCCTGTCGAACGACGAGCTCTACCGCGAGCTGAAGTCCGACGAGGCCGCCCTCCGGGAGAACGGTGTCGAGTCTCTCTACCTCATCGGGGACGCCGCCGCCCCCCGCATGATGGTCGACTGCATCTTCGACGGGCACCGTCTCGCCCGCGAGATCGACAGCCCGAATCCCGCCCTCCCGCTCCCCTTCATCCGGGAGCGCCGGCTCTGGGGCGGCGTCGACAACAAGACCTACGAGGCGCAGCTGCTCACGAACTCCGACATGGCGCCGATGCCGGCCTAGAACCGCAGGCGCCACGGCGGCCGGGGCCCTCAGCTCGAGGCGACCCCGGCTGCCTCCGCCGCCTCGCCCTCGGGCAAGGCCAGCGACTCGAGGACGAGCTCGGTGAGCTCCTTGAGCTCGATCTCGCCCTCGTGGCCGGAGGTCTTGATGGCGTCGGAGTACATCGTCACGTCCTTCGGGCAGGCGACGACGAAGTAGTCGAGCCCGCCGAGGGCCGTCGCCTCGTCGATGCGCTGCTCGCTCGTGCGCCGTGACCCCTCCGGGCGGACCTCCTTCATCCAGATGCGACCGCCGCCGGCCCCGCAGCACAGCGAGTTGTCGCGGTTGCGGGGCATCTCGACGAGCTCGGCGCCGATGGCCTCGAGCACGCGCCGCGGGGCGTCGTAGACGCCGTTGTAGCGGCCGAGCATGCAGGGATCGTGGTACGTGACCCGGTAGCCGAGCGGGCGCTGCGGCACGAGGCATCCCGCCTCGATGAGCTCGAGGAGGAGCTCGCTGTGGTGCAGGACCGTCCAGTTGCCGCCGAAGGCCGGGTACTCGTTCTTCAGCGTGTGGAAGCTGTGCGGGTCCGAGGACACGATGCGCTCGAAGTCGCAGGCTCCGATGGCCTCGACGTTGGCCTCCGCCAGGGTGGCGTAGAGGCCCTCCTCGCCGGCACGGCGGACGTCGCAGCCGGCCGTCCGCTCGGCGTCGTAGAGGAGCCCGAAGTCGATGCCGGCATGATGCAGGATGCGGGCGAGCGAGCGCGAGACCCGCTGGCTGCGCGGGTCGAAGGAGGCGTAGTCGCCCACGAACCAGAGCACCTCGACGGCTTGTTTGCGGGCGTCCTTCAGCTCGAAACCCAACCCGTCCGCCCACCGCCCCCTCTTTCGCTTCGCTTCGCCGAAGGAGTTGCCGGCCTTGTGGATCGTCTCGAACGTCGTCTGCAGGAGGGGATCCAGCTCGCCCTGCTCGACGAGCTGGCGGCGGAACTGGTTGATGATCGGGACGTGCTCGATGCCGACGGGGCAGATCTCGACACAGGCCATGCACTGCGTGCAGGACCAGACGGAGGCCGGGCGGATGGGGTTGCCGAGCACGAGCCGGTCGCCGCTCGGCGGAGGGACGACGGCCGTGCCGAGGCCGAGGGCGGCATGTGCCCCGAGGGCGGACTCCGCCGCTTCGCGCAGATCCAAGATGAGGTCGCGGGGCGAGAGCGGGTGGCCGGCCGCGGCGGCGGGGCAGGCGGCCGTGCACTTGCCGCACTTCGTGCAGGCGTCGAGGGAGAGGAGGTGCTGCCACGTGAGGTCGGTCACCCGCGAGTATCCGACCGCCTCCGGCTCGGCGTCGGCCGGCAGCGGAGGCAGGCGCTTGCCCGCCTGCTCGTCGCGCACGGTCACGTTGGCCGGCCCGGCCAGCATGTGCACGGCTTTCGTGAAGGGGATGGAGGCGACGAAGCTGAGGGCCACGAGGCCGTGGAACCACCAGGTGATGTGGTGGGCGAGCTCGGCGGGCGAACCCGTGAGGCCCATCCCACGGAAGGCCTTCATGAGCACCCAGCCGACGGGCGACCAGTCGGCGAAGTGCTGGTTCGACTGGGCGAGCCAGAAGCCCTCGAGGAGAAACCCCGTCACCGCCAGGAAGCCGAGCGTGCCGACGAAGACCCAGTCGCCCGCCCGGTAGAGGCGGCGGTCGTACTCGGCGGGCGCCCGGTCGGGGCGGGCGTAGTCGAGTCGGACCGGCCGCCGGGCCCGCCGGTTGATCGCCATGAGGACGAGCCCGGCGATGAGCAGGAGCCCGGCAAGGTCGAGGGCCAGCTTGTAGACGAGGTAGAAGCCGCCTTGCCAGAAGCTCCAGTGGAAGATCGGCCGTGTGAAGTCGGTGTCGAAGCCGAGGATGGACGTGCCGAGGAACAGCGTCAGGAAGCCGTAGAAGATACAGAGGTGGCCGATGCCGGCGAGTCGGTCGCGCCGGCGGATCCAGCGGTGGGAGAACACGACGCCCGTCATCGAGGCGAGCCGCCTGACGAGGTCCCGGGGGGAGAGCGGCTCCCCCAGCCGGCCCGAGCGGTACTTCTGGACGAGGCGGGCAACCCCCCAGACGAAGACCGCCGTAGAGGCGACGATGAGGCCGTACCAGAGGATGATCTCGGCACGCGAGAGGCCGTCGAAGACGGTTCGCGTGTCAGCCACCGGCGCCGTGCAGCGGGTTCTCGGGCGGGCAGTGCTCGGGCGAGCGCGGCGGGCTCAGTAGAGCTTCTCGAGCTCGTCGGCGACGTCGAAGAGGTCGAGAACGGCGCCGAAGTGGGCGACTCCGAAGATGGCAGCCTCCGGATCGCTGTTGACGGCGATGATCGTGCCGCTCGTCTTCATGCCGGCGAGGTGCTGGACGGCACCCGAGATCCCGAAGGCGAGGTACACCTTGGGCTTCACCGTCTTGCCGGACTGGCCGACCTGGCGCGCCGACGGCATCCAGCCCGAGTCCACGATGGGCCGGGAGACCGACAAGGTGGCACCCATCTTCTCGGCGAGTCGCAGGAAGCGCTCGATGTTCTCCCGCTCGCCGATGCCGCGACCGATGGAGAGCAGGAAGTCCGACGCCGTGATGTCGACGTCGCCGACGGGCGCCTCCACGTACTCGACGTGGCGGGCGCGAGGCGACCGGGCGGTGACCGCCACCTCGCCGCGGGCCGCACTCCCCGCCCCCTCGGCCGGCGCCCACACCGTCGGGCGGAGCAGCAGCATGGCCGGGCTGCCGGCGGGCAGCTCCACCTCGGCGTGCACCTTGGCGCCGTAGAAGGAGCGGCGGGCCACGACGACGCCGTCGGAGAGGGAGAAGCCGAAGACGTCGCTGGCGAAGCCGAGACCGAGCTTGGCCGCCACGGCCGGGGCGAAGTCCATGCTGTTGACGGTGAAGCCGGCCACGATGACGTCGGGCTGGCGGGCGGCGATGACAGCCTCGAGGGCGTCCTGGGCGACGTCGTTCTCGAACTCGTCGCCCCCGGCGGTGACCGTGACGACCTCGTCGACGCCCGCCAGATCGGCGGCGTCGGCGAGGGGGGCCGGCTGGGCGGCGACGACGGCCACCATGACGGGGCGGGGCAACTCCTGCGCGGCGGTCACGAGCTCGCGAGTGACGTCCCGCAGCTGCCCTCGCAGGTGCTCGGCGACGACGAGGGTCCCGCTCATGACAGCCTCCCTTTCACGAGCTCGGCGATGCGGGCGGCGACGCCGGCGGCATCGTTGCCGAGCATCTCGGCTCCTTCGCCCCGCTCGGGCACGTACATGCGGCGGATGCGGTAGGCGCCCTGGGCCGAATCGTCGAGGGCGGTCACCTCGATCTCCTTCTCCTTGGCCTGTTTGATGGCCCGCAACGTGGCGTAGCGGGGCTCGTTGATGCCGGTCTGGATCGTGAGGAGGGCCGGGAGGTCGACCTCGACGACGTCGCGGAGGCCCCCCTCCAGCTCGCGCTGGACGAGGGCACGGCCCGAGCCGGCGTCGTGCTCGAGCTTGATGGCGACGGCCACACGGGGAAGGTCGAGCAGCTCGGCCAGCATGACGCCCGTGGCGGCCTGCACCGAGTCGCTCGACTGCACGCCGCAGAGCACGAAGTCCGGGCTCTCCCGGCGGACGACGGCGGCGAGGGAGCGGGCGACGGTGAGGGGGTCGAGGTCGTGCGGATCCTCGGCCGCCACGCGGACGGCGCGGTCGGCCCCCATGGCGAGGCAGCGGCGCAGCACCTCCTCGGCCTCGTCGCCGCCCACCGAGACGACGACGACCTCGCCGTCGCCGGCCGCCTCCTTCAGGCGCAAAGCCTCCTCGACGGCGGCGACGTCCCATTCGTTGGGCGCCGTCTCGAGGTAGTCGGGATCGACGTCACGCTCGTCGTCGGTGAACTCGACCTCGTCCCCCAGCACGGCTACCTGCTTCACGCAGACGACAACCTTCAACGGTGCGACCTCCGATGGTCAGGGCCTCCGACGGTGCGGTGGCAGGTGCATTCCTACCGCCAGTGGACGGCGTTTCGCAACGAGAAACGCCCGCCGGCCGACGGCGGGCAAGTTTGCCTGCGATCCGGACCGCGAGCACGTATAGTGATCGCAGTTTCGCAGGAGTGGACAGTAGGGGGTGCACAGGCTGCCCGCGGGGGATACCCGGGCAGCGCTGGGCAGCAGAACGGCAGGGGGGCCTGGAGCCCCGCAACCAGGGGAGGGAGACTCAGTGGCCACTGCGGTCGTCGAGGAGCGGCAGCTTCTCAAGTCGCTTCGTTGGTGGGATGGCTTCGTCATCGGGTTGTGCAACCCGGGATTCCTCATCGCGTCCCTTGGCTTCGAGATGGGCGCCCTCGGTCCCTGGGGGGCCATGTTGCTGTGGGGGTGCTCGTCGGCCATCGGCCTCATGCAGGCCTGGATCTATTGCGAGACGGCCGCCATGTTCCCGGACAAGCCCGGCGGCATCTCGCTGTACGCCCACGAGGGCTGGCGGAGCCGCTTCTCCCTCGTCGGACCGCTCGGCGCCTTCGGCTACTGGATCGGCTGGTCCGTGGTCCTCGCCATCTTCGGCAACCTGATCGGCACGCTCATCCAGTCGCAGTGGTTCCCTCACTCGACCTGGACGTGGTGGTCCATCGGTGGTCACGCCTTCGGGCTGCCGGCCCTCATCGGCGTCATCTGCATCGCCCTCGTCTGGATGCTCAACATCTTCGGCATCCGGCCGGCCGTCTGGATCTCGTATGTGACGGGCGCCGGGCTCCTCGTGCCGCTGGCGCTGTTCATCATCGTGCCCTACCTCACCGGCCACTGGCACAGCTCGAACATGACCTGGGGCATCAGCCACTTCAGCGGCTTCCAGCTCGCCATGGTCTACATGTTCCTGAATGCCTGGTCCGCCTACGGCGTCGAGGTGTGCGCCACCTTCGCCCCGGAGTACCGCGACACGAAGCGCGACACTGCCCTCGCCCTTCGCTCGACGGCGATGTTCGCCCTCTTCGTCTTCATCTTCCTGCCCCTCGGCATCGGTGGTGAGTTCGGGGCCCCGAGCGCCGCCACTGCCAGCGGCGCCTTCTACACGGCCGCCATGAAGATCATCGTGGGGAGCGCCGGCGCCGGAGTCATCACGGCACTGCTCATCGGGAGCCTCTTCCTCTCGATGATCTCGTCCACGGCCGACGGCTCACGCGCCCTCTACGGCATCGCCCGCGACGACATGACCGTCAAGCAGCTCTACCACCTGAACAAGCACCACGTCCCCGGCCGCGCCATGACGGTCGACCTCGTCGTGAACATCGGGCTGATCGTGCTGTTCGGAGGGGACAACCTCGCCATCTTGTACATGAGCAACATCGGTTACGTGACCGCTCACATCTTCGCCCTCACGGGTTTCCTGCTGTTGCGGAAGGACCGGCCGAACTGGCCACGGCCGATCAAGGTGGGGACATTCTGGCTCTACATCGCCGGCTTCCTGGCCGTCCTCAATGCCGTATTCCTCGCCTTCGGGATCGCCAACCCCGCACTCACGGGCTACGGAACGGCCACGGACCTCTACATCGGAGTGGGCGTCCTCGTCGGCTCGCTCATCCTGTTCGTGTTCCGCCGCGTCGTGCAGGACCGCAGCGCCCTCACCTTCCGGGAGGCGGCGCCGACCATGCCGACGCCCGAGCAGATGGCCACGCTCTTCGACGTCGCTCCGGCGGCGGCTCCTGCCACGAGGGCTTGAGAAGGTCGCAACCCCCGCCGGCACCTCGATGAGCGGGGCGCCGGCGGGGCTTTGGCCCACGGTCGAGCAGATCGCTGCCTACGGGCGGGACGGCTTCCTCGTCGTCGAGGAGTTCCTCCCGCCCGACGAGGTGGACCGTGTCCTCGAGCGATTCCCGTACGTCTTCGCCCACGAGTGGGAGACCGGCCTCTCGCCCGACGAGGTCAACTACGACCCGCAGACGACGCCCCGCGACCGCACCCGCCAGCTCTGCAACGTCTGGAAGGCGGACCGGGTGCTCGCCGCCACGACGCTCGCCGAGCGCAATGCCGCCTTCGCAGCCGGCCTCTCCGGCGCCGCCGGCCTGCGCATCGGTCAGGACAACCTCATCTGGAAACCGCCCAACGGGAAGGCGCTCCTCGCCCACCAGGACGGCTCGTACCTCAACTACCTCTCGCCGCCCAACATGATCACCTGCTGGATGGCGCTCGACGACACGGCGGCCGACACGGGCACGATCTGCTACCTGCGTGGCTCCCACCGCTGGCCCCGCGTCCCGGTCGGTGGGCAGTTCCACGCCCCCGACGACTGGCTCTCGTGGGCGAAGGCGACGAAGCCGCCCGGGGCCGAGATCGAGATCGTGCCCATCGAGGTCCCCCGCGGGGGCGCCGCCTTCCACGACGCCTGGGTGTTCCACGGCAGCCCGCCGAACGAACGCTCCGATGCGGGGCGGCGGGCCATCATCAGCCACCTCATCGACGCCTCGACCCGCTGGAACCCCGCCGAGCCCCACCCCATCTACTCCCGCTACCGGCGGCCGAACGAGATGGAGATGGACGAGGCGTTCTTTCCTGTCGTCTGGTCACGCCATGGCGGACGGTCGGCATTCGTCGACGAGTACATCGACGCCAGCCGGCGGTGAGAGGCGAGGAACGGCGGCTCCGACCGCCCGCGATCTGAACTACGCCTGGCGGTAGTAGTAGTCCTGCGCGAGGTCCTCGAGCAGGGTCGGTCCCGTCGGCTCCCAGCCGAGCAGCTCCCGGGTGAGAGCGGAGCTGGCGGGGCTGTCCACGGCGACGAAGCGACCGAGGTGGGCAAATTGCTCGACGGCCTCTACGGGGGTCAACGATGCCGTGGGGAGCCCGAGGTGTCGGCCGATCTCCTCGGCGATCTCCCGAAAACGCACTCCCTCGTCGGCGACCGCATGCAGGACAGAGCCGCCCGGAGCGGCCTCGACGGCGAGTCGGGCCAGGCGGGCGGCATCGGAGCGATGCACCGCTGGCCAGCGGATGGAGCCGTCGCCGACGTAGGCGGAGATGCCCCGTTGGCGGGCGGCGCCGACGATGGTAGCGATGAAACCGTGGTCGCCGTCGCCGTGGACCGTGGGGGGGAAGCGCAGCACCGATGAACGCACACCCACGCCGGCAAGCGACAGCGTGAAGAGGCCAGTGGCCATCCGCCGAACTGCCGGGTTGGACCGCGCCTCGGCGCTCGGCACGAGGCCGTCATCCTCCGTGGCGACGTGACCGGCCCGCATCCCGAGCATTCCCGAGGCGAGCACGAAGGGCCGGTCGGACTCGGCCAAGGCGCTCCCCATAGCCTCCACGGCACGGCGGTCCGCCTCCCCGGCGGCGGCGAAGTTGCCGCTCCAGGCCACCTCGTGCTGGAAAGCCAGGTGGATGACGCCGTCGGAGTCGGCGGCAGCCTTCGCCAGGCCATCGGGATCGTCGAGGTCGCCGCGCCAGACCATGGCGCCTGCCGCCTCCAGCCGCTGGGCAGATGCCTCGGAGCGGGCGAGGCCGACCACCTCGTGACCCGCCCCGAGCACCTCGGGCACGACCGCCGAGCCGATCCAGCCCGAGGCGCCGGTGACAAAGATTCTCATGACAATCCCTCCGTCCACGATGTCAGTAACTGTCATCAGACTCTAGATCTGATGTCAGTGACTGTCAACGAGATAAGATTCGGATCGTGGGTCGATGGGAGCCGGACAGCCGTGGCCGCCTGCAGGAAGCGGCGCTGGCGCTGTACTCGGAGCGCGGCTTCGACCAGACGACGGCTGCCCAGATCGCCAAGAGGGCTGGGGTGACCGAGCGCACCTTCTTCCGTCACTTCGCCGACAAACGAGAAGTGCTCTTCGGCGGCTCGGCCATCCTGCACGAGCGCATCGTGGCCGGGGTCGCGAGCGCCCCGGCAGCCGACGGGCCCCTCGAGGCGGTCTCGCGGGGGCTCGCCGCCGCCGCCGCCATGCTCGGCGAGTTCCGCCGCGACCTCACCCGCCAGCGCCAGGCCGTCATCGCCGCCAACCCCGAGCTGCGCGAGCGGGAGCTCGCCAAGCTCTCGGACTACGCCGCCGCCGTGGCGGGGGTTCTGCGGGAGCGGGGGGTGGGCGAGCCGCAGGCGACCCTCGCCGCCGAGGCCAGCATGACGGTGCTCCGCCTCGCCCTCGAGCGGTGGGCCTGCGGCGACGACCGCCCCCTCACCACGATCGTACGCGACTCCGTCGCCGAGCTGAGGGCGCTGGCGACGAGCGAGTGAGCTCGGTCAGCGCGTCGGCAGATCCCAGCTGAGCCAGACGAGGCAGCTCAAGTGCTCGCGCACCGCTTTGGCGGCCCGGTTGTAGAGCCGCCGGCCGACGAGGTTGCGGTCGGGTCCGAGCACGAGTATGCCGACTCCTCGCTCCTGTACGAGGGAGACGAGCGCTTCCACTCGGCGAGGACTGCGGACACGGAGGCGCTCCACGTGGACGCCGAGAGAGGTGGCGAGCTGGGCAGGAGCGATGAGCGAGGCGGCCAGCTCGGGCCGGTACTCGAGCGTGTCGTAGCCGAGCACGACGCTGAGCGGGAGGGGCGGTAGCTCCATGACATTGGCGACGATGAGCGATCGTCCGGCCTCGACCGCGGAGTCGACGGCGAAGTGGGCGGCCTCCTCGTCGAAGGGGACGTCGAAGGTGGCGAGGAGCACATCTCCCCCGCCGCCGCCGGCCCCGAGTCCGGTGGAGCTGGAGCGGTGCGCCGTCCGCGCCGTCACTCGGGCCGCAGGTTCCAGGTGGGTGCAGCCCGCGCCTTCTGGCGCAGTCGGGCGCGCCAGCGCGGCATGTACATCAGGTACCAGCCGGAGAAGGCAAGCGGCAGGCAGAAGAAGAACGCGGTCGAGATCGCCGCGCCGAGGATCACGAAGAGGGCACCGACGGCAAGAGCGGCGATCATCACCTTGACGCGCTCGGCCCGCATGGCGCGCATGAGGCCCCAGTACTCCTCAGAGGGGATCTGGGTCGTGTTCCAGCGGCGCCCGCAGTCCTCGCATTGCCACCGCTCTCCGTAGAGGAGGTAGTTGACCCGGCCACAGTCACACTTGACAGTGATCCGAGCACCCTTCACGACCAGCAGTGTACGGTGGCACTCGCAGCAGTCACAGTCGGAGGACGACGGGGCCGCTTCACGGGGGACAGCGGGGCTCACCGGGACGCGCGCACCGTCGGGCGCTCCGCGTCACGCATCGTCGGTCAGAAGGGAGCAGCAGGAATGTTCCAGAAGGTCCTCGTCGCCATCGACGGCTCAGAGCATTCGAAGCCCGTCCTGAAAGCCGCCGCAGAGCTGGCCTCCCAGGTCGGCTCGACCCTGCGCGTGATCCACGTCCTCGAGATGGGCTTTGCCGGCCGCGCCGGGCAGGTCGAGCTCGAGGACCAGTCCGAGGTGCAGAAGCTCGTCGACGACGCCGTCGGTGGGCTGACCGCCGGCGGGGCGAGCGCCACCGGCAACGTGCGTGCCGCCCAGCACGGCCGCGTGGCCGGCGAGATCGCCGACGAGGCGGACGAGTGGGGCGCCGACGCCATCGTCACGGGCACTCGCGGGCTCACCGACATCGAGGGTGTCCTCCTCGGCTCCACGACGCACAAACTGCTGCACGTCACCCGGGTTCCCGTCCTCGTCGTCCGCTAACTCCGGCCTGCTCGGCGCCGCTCGAGGGCGCCGGCGGCGCCGGCCGGCCCGGCTGCGTTGCGCCCGGCGTCCGCGAACCCGTATCATCACAGCAGTCGGTGTTTACTGCTGGGAAACAGCCTGACCGCACACGCGGTGGCTCGGGGGAGAGGACGCGATGACAGACATCGAGCGGTTCGTCGCCGCAGAGGGCCGCGAGGAGCAGATCGCCGAAGTACGCCGGCAGATCGACGCCGAGGGCATCACCTACATCTATTACCAGTTCGTCTCCGTGACGGGCCGCATCATGGGCAAGGGCGTTCCCTCCCCCCACTGGGAGACGATCGCCAACAAGGGCTTCCAGCTCGTCTACGGCTCGACGGCCAACCTGTTCATCGACCGCCACGGCAACTACATCGGCTACGGCCCGGAAGCACGCGAGCTCGTCGGCATGCCCGAGCCCGAGACCTTCTGTGTGCTGCCGTGGGACCGCAAGGTCGCCCGCGTCTTCTGCACGCTCTTCCGGGGCCGTGAGGAGGAGGTGGACGGCGGCGCCTACCTCACCTCCGACTGCCGGGGCAACCTGAAGCGCATCCACGCCCAGTTCACGAAGGACACGGGGCTGCACCTGCGCGCCGGCTGCGAGCCGGAGATGATGTGGCTGAAGCTCGGCCCCGACGGCAAGCCCTCCGTCGAGGGCATGACGAAGCCGTACTGCTACCACATCGACCAGTTCTCCGAGCTGCAGCCCATCATCCACAAGGTGATCGACTACGGCCAGAAGATGGGTCTCGACATGATCCAGGGCGACCACGAGGACGCCCCCGGTCAGCTCGAGCTGAACTTCCAGTTCGACCACTGCGACCTGACGGCGGACCGGCTGACGACCTATCGCCAGATTTGCCGGCAGGTCGGCCGGGAGACGAACACCTTCGCCTGCTTCATGCCGAAGCCGTTCATGGGGGTATCGGCCAACGGCTGCCACCACAACATCTCGCTCTGGCAGGGCGACGAGAACATGTTCCTGCCCGACACCGACAACCCCCGCATGCCGGGAAAGGTGGGACTGAACGCCATCGGTGGCGTGCTCGCCCACCTTTCCGCCCTCTGCGCCATCTCGTCGCCGACAGTCAACTCCTATCGCCGCTTCGCCGACGCCGGCTTCTGGGCGCCCATCTTCGCCGACTGGGGCTTCCAGAACCGGACGACGGCATTGCGCATCTCCGCCCCAGGGCGCTTCGAGTACCGCTCGGTCGACTCCGCCGTCAACCCCTTCCTCTCCTTCGCCGCCCTCCTGACGACGATCAAGGACGGGCTCGACCGCAACCTCGACCCGGGTCAACCAGAGGAGCGCAACATCTACGACGCCATGGCGGCCGGCAAAGAAGTGCGGCGCATCCCCCGCACCCTCGGCGAGGCGCTGGAGGCGCTCGACCAGGACGAGGTCGTGAAGTCGGCCCTCCCCGGCGACATGTACCGCGTCTTCAAGCACTACAAGGACGACGAGTGGGAGCGCTTCATCTCCACGGTGAGCGACTGGGACATCGCCGAGTACCTGGACGTGCTGCCGTGAGCGGCACGACGGACGACAAGGGGTAGAGCCATGTGCGGAATTGCGGGAGTCATCCACAAGGACGGGCCAGCCGACATCGGCATCGAGATGACGCGGATGCTGCAGTCGATGAAGCACCGGGGTCCCGACTCGACGGGTTTCGCCCTCTACGGTGAGCCCTCCGAGCACGTGGTGATGCGCGTGAAGCTGGCCGACCCGCGGGGCGCCGGCACCATCGACTGGAGCGACCGCATCGAGCGCCATCGCATGGAGCTGGAGGCGCGCCTCGGCAAGGTCGGTGCCGACATCGAGCGGCTGGAAGGCATCACCGAGTACACCGCCCGCGTCACGGTCGACTACCAGGGCGACCTGAAGTCCCTCGTCGACTACGTCGAGGACATCCCCGGCTGCGAGGTGCTCTCCGTCGGGCACTCCCTCGAGATCGTGAAGGACCTCGGCGACGCCGAGACCGTCTCGGAGCAGTACGGGCTCTCCACTTTCCGGGGCACCCACGGCATCGGCCACGTCCGCATGGCGACCGAGTCGGACGTCGACATCGCCGGCGCCCACCCCTACTGGGCCTACCCCTTCAGCGACACGGCCGTCGTGCACAACGGCCAGCTGACCAACTACCACCAGTGGCGGCGACGCCTCGAGCGCCTCGGCCACCGCTTCCAGTCCGAGTGCGACTCGGAGATCATCGCCGTCTACCTGGCCGAGAAGCTGCACAACGGCGTCCCCCTCGAGAGCGCCATCAAGGACAGCCTGCACGACTTCGACGGCGTCTTCACCTACGTCGTCGTGACGGGCGACAGCCTCGGCATGGCTAAGGACGAGATGGCCGCCAAGCCCCTCGTGCTCTTCGAGTCCGACGACCTCGTCGCCCTCGCCTCGGAGGAAGTCGCCATCCGGGCGCTGATCGACCACGAGATCGACACGCACGACCCGTATGAAGGCGAGGTGCTCGTATGGAATCGGTAGCCGTCGGCGAACGCGGCATCACCTACGACGCCCGCGGGCTCGTCGAGCCGGACGCCGAGCCGCCCCGCACCTCGGAAATCTCCGGCGACACGGCCGTCTTCGATGCCACCGGGTTCTCCACGCGGCGCATCAACCTCGAGATCCGCTGGCTCCTCACCAACAAGGGCGTGCACGACATCACGGTCCGCAACCCGGGCGCCAAGCACTCCATCGGCGTGGCCATCCTGCAGCGATGCCGGATCCGTTTCGAGGGGAGCCTCGGGTACTTCGGTGTCGGCCTCATCGACGGCCCGGAGATCACCATCACCGGACGGGTCGGCTGGTCCGTGGCCGAGAACATGATGTCGGGCACCGTCGTCATCGAGAAGAACGCCGGGTCGCTCGCCGGAGCCGCCATCCGGGGAGGCGACCTCGTCGTGAAGGGTGACGTCGGCGCCCGCACGGGCATCGACCAGAAGGGCGGCACCATCATCTCCGGTGGCAACGCCGGCCTTCTGACGGGCTTCATGATGCAGCGCGGCCGCCAGATCATCTGCGGCAACGTCGGCCCCGGCCTCGGCGACTCCATGTACGACGGCGTTATCTTCGTCGGGGGCAAGGTCGCCTCCCTCGGCGTCGACTGCGAAGAGGTCGAGGTGACGCCCGAGGACAAGGCGATGCTGGACGAGAAGCTCACCTACTACGGGGTCGGGAACCCCGGGTCGTTCCGGAAGTTCAGCTGCGCACGCAAGCTGTGGAACTACGACTCGCTCGAGCCGAGCGAGCGCAAACTGGTGCTGTAAGCGCCGAGACTGGACAGGAGCCACAGTGGAGGACGCACTTTCGAAGACGAGCATCCTCGGCCACTCGAAGATCTTCACGCCGGAGGTCATCAACGACATCCACGTGAAGTCCGAGCTCGGCCGCTACCGGATGCGCGGGTTCTCGCTCTTCAAGAAGATGCCGAGCTGGGACGAGCTCATGTTCCTGCCCGGGACGCTCACCCGCTTCGTCATCGAGGGATACCGGGAGAAGTGCGCCACGAAGACGGTGCTCGGTGCCCGATTCGCCAAGCACCCGATCGAGCTCGACATTCCCGTGTACATCACGGGCATGAGCTTCGGTGCCCTCTCCCTCGAGGCCAAAATGGCGCTGGCCAAGGGCGCCTCCATGGCGGGTTCTGCGACGTGCTCCGGTGAGGGTGGCATGATCCCGCCGGAACGGGACCACTCGACGAAGTGGTACTACCAGTGCATCCAGAGCCGCTACGGCTTCAACCCCCACCACCTCATGCTGGCCGACGCCTGCGAGTTCTTCATCGGGCAGGGATGCAAGGTCGGCCTCGGCGGCCACCTCATGGGCCAGAAGGTGACCGAGCAGGTGGCCGAGATGCGCTCCCTCCCTGTCGGGATCGACCAGCGCAGCCCGGCCCGGCACCCGGACTGGCTGGGACCGGACGACCTCTCCCTCAAGATCCAGGAGATCCGGGAGGCGACCGACTACCAGATCCCCATCCAGCTCAAGCTCGGCGCCGCCCGCGTCTACGACGACGTCCGCATGGCGGCCAAGTGCGGCCCGGACATCATCTACCTCGACGGGGCCGAGGGCGGCACAGGAGCTGGTCCCCACGTCGCCTCCGAGGAGACGGGCATCCCCCTCATGGCGGCCATCCCGGAGGCCCGCCGCGCCCTCGAGGACGTCGGACTCGCCGACGAGATCGACCTCGTCGTGGCCGGTGGCATCCGCAACGGCGGAGACGTCGCCAAGTGCCTCGCCCTCGGGGCGAACGCCATCGCCATCGGGCACTCGGCCCTCATGGCGCTCAACTGCAACAAGGAGATCCCCGGCGTCACCGACTACGAGGGGACCATCGGTGTCCCCGCCGGCTACTGCTACCACTGCCACACGGGTCGCTGCCCCGTCGGCATCACGACGCAGGACACCGAGCTGCGCAAGCGGCTCGTCGTCGACGAGGCGGCCGAGCGCGTCTACAACTTCCTCCACACCCTCACCCTCGAGGTGCAGATGCTCGCCCGCGCCTGCGGGAAGACCGACGTGCACAGCCTCGAGCCCGAGGATCTCTGCGCCCTCACCCTCGAGGCCGCCGCCATGGCCAAGGTGCCGCTGGCAGGCACCGGCTACACCCCGGGCGTCACGGAGGACCGCATGCTGTCGGAGATGAAGCAGCTGTTCGCCAAGTACGTCGACGAGAGCGGGAGCTGAGATGGCTGAGACTCGCCACATCACGATCGACTCCGAGGAGCTCTCCGGCCGGTCCTTCCCCTACCAGCACGACCTCTCGCTCGTGGAGGACATCGACCTCGAGGCGTCAACGCCGGGGCCGGGCATCAACTGGCTCGAGGACATCCACCTCCTCGTGGAGGACGGCGTCCCCGCCGTCTTCGACCGCTACTCGAACTCCTTCCTCAAGATCCACTTCGCCATCCCGGAGGGACGCGAGGACGAGATCGCCCGCAAGGTGCTCATCGCCCACCTGCAGTCGGGCAACTCCTACGGCATCGTGCTGAAGCGCAAGCACACGAAGTTCCCGCAACGGATGCTCGGTCCCTGGCAGGACAACTCCGAGATGGTCGGCGAGCACTGGCAACCGCCCGTGCTCGAAGGCTGGGAGCATCCCGCCGGTCACTAGACAGCCCAAAGGAGGCACGACAGCATGGCAGTACCGCAGGCCGCTCGTTACGTGGTGATCGGGGCGGGCATCCACGGACTCTCGACCGCCTGGCACCTCGCCTCCGCCCTCGAGGCGGAGAGCGACTTCCACCCCGGCGACGTCGTCGTGCTCGACAAGAACGGCGTCGGCGCCGGCGCCTCCGGCATCGCCTGCGGGGTCGTTCGCAACAACTACTTCCAGCCGGCCATGCGGCGCCTCATGGCGCACTCCGTCTCGGTCTGGGAGTCGGACCCGGCCGCCTTCTCCTACCATCCGGTCGGCTACATGCAGATCGGGCCGGACGTCATGGGCGACGACGTCGCCCAGATCTACGCCGAGCAGAAGGAGATCGGCTACCCGTCCGAGCTCGTCGAGGGCCTCGACGACTGCAACAGGTACATGCAGGCGATGTTCGCCGACTGGCAGGCACAGAACATCTCCGTCGTGCTGCACGAGAAGCGGGGTGGCTACGCCAACAACGTGCAGTCCCTCAAGGGCCTCGAGTCGAAGGCGCGCGCCGCCGGCGCCACCATCCACACGGGCGTCAAGGTCACTGGCTTCGCCTTCAAGGGTGGGGCGGTCAGCGGCGTGGAGACGTCCGACGGAACGGTCGCCTGCGACGAGGTGATCATCGCCACCGGCCCATGGGTACGGGACTTCTGGACGATGCTCGACCTCCCCAACACGATCGAGGTGAAAGGTCGCGACGGCAACGTCTACGAGCGCCCCATGTGGACGTACTGGTGCCTGCAGGAGGGGACGCTCTCGCTCCCGCCCGACTTCTTCCTCACCGACTCGGGCGACTTCCCGCCCGTGCTGCACGTCGACACGGATGCCCCCCTCTACGACGACACGGACGGGAGCCTCGTCACCGACGAGCTCTGGGGCATCTACTACAAGCCGGACCTGCATTTCGGCGGCGTGCAGGGCGGCGCCATGCCCTACATCGTCGACCGCCCCCTCGACGAGGTCGCCGTCGACCCGTACGGGCCGGACAGCCCCGACTTCGTCGTCGGCGACGAGTTCGCCCGCATGTGGACCTCGGCCCTCGCCCACTGCCACAAGCGCTTCGAGGGCAAGCGGGACCTCTTCGCCAAGGAGCCGTCCGGCGGTCTCGGCTGCTTCACGCCGGACAGCTTCCCGGTCTTCGACCGCTTCCGGGAGAATGCCTACGTCATCGCCGACTCCAACCACGGCTACAAGATGATCGGCGTCGGCGAGCTGGTCGCCCGTGACGTCCTCGGGAAGCCCGACGACATCCTCGAGCCCTTCCGCTTCTCCCGCTACGCGGCCGGCCGCCTCTTCCCGGTCAGCCACTCTCCCTACCCGTGGAGCTGACGCCGCCCGCCCCCTGTGACGATCCCGCAGTAGCGGCGCCCGGCGCCGTCCCCGTCCCGCCGACACCGGAGGTAACCGAGACGTGACGCTCCGCCAGACCGCCTTCCACAGCCGAACGGCCGCCCACGGCGCCGTCTTCAACGAATACGCCGACTACGACTTCCCGTCCAATTACGGAGACGTGCTCACCGAGTACTGGGCCTGCCGCCGGCACGCCGTCATCGTCGACCTCACCCCCTTGCGCAAGGTCGAGGTGACCGGGCCCGGCTCGAAGGCGGTGCTGCAGGCGACCGTCACGCGGGATCTCGATCGGCTCGGCGACGGCGACGTCGTCTACACGGCGCTGTGCGACGAGGAGGGCAACGTCGTCGACGACGGCACGGTCTTCCGCTTCGGGCCGGAACAATTCCGCTGGATCGGCTACACCGACGAGGACGAGGCCTGGTTCGCCGACCACGCCGGCCGGCTCGGGCTCGAGGTGCACCTCGAGAACTCCACCGACCGCCTGCACAACATCGCCCTACAGGGCCCGGAGAGCCGCCAGATCATGCAGCGCATCGTCGTCACACCGGCGGGCCGGCCGGCACTCGACGACCTCCGCTGGTTCACCTTCACGGAGGGCACCCTCGGCGAGAACGGGCCGGACGTGCTGGTCTCCCGTACGGGATACTCGGGCGAGCTCGGCTACGAGATCTTCTGCCATCCCGACGACGGGCCGACCGTCTTCGACACGGTCTACGAGGCGGGCAGCGACAAGAGCATCGGCCTCCTCGGGCTCGACGCCCTTGACATCGTGCGCATCGAGGCAGGCCTCATCTTCAAGGGCTACGAGTACGACGGCACGGAGGACCCCTTCGAAGCGGGTATCGGCTTCACGGTCCCGAAGAACAAGAACGCCGACTATGTCGGCAAACAAGCCCTGCAGCGTCGCCGCGAGCACCCCACCCGGCGCCTCGTCGGGCTCTTCGTCGACTCCACCGAGCCCTTCGTCACGGGCGACCCCGTGCTCGCCGGTGGTGAGGCCTGCGGCATCGTCACCAGCGGAGCCGTCTCCCCCCTCCTCGACAAGAACCTGGCGCTCGCCCGCGTGACCGTCGAGAACGCCGAGCTGGGGACGACCCTCCAGGTCCAGCGGGCGGAGGGCGGCGAGGTGGCCGGCGCCACGGTCGAGCGCATCCCCTTCTACGACCCGGAGAAGTCGAAGCCGAAGTCATGAGCGACACGGCTCCCTCCGAGACGGGCTCGTCGCTCGGCAGCACCGTGCTCGGCACCGTCGCCCGGGGGGCCGGGCGCCTCCTGTGGTGGTGGCCGGGCGTCGTCGTCGTGCTCGTCGCCTACGCCGCCGTGGCGATCGGCCTCGACGGTCACTCCTACTCGAACCTCTGGGGAGGCCTCGCCGCCCTCGTCGTGGCGACGGCCTGGTACGCCTCGCCGCTCAGGCGCCTCGAGGCGCGGCGGCGGGACCGGCTCCGCGCCGGCGCCGCCGTCTAGACGCCTCCGCCGATCAGGCCGTCTCCTTCGCCCGCTGCCGCTTCGGCTCGTAGACCGGATGGCTCACGACCTCGCCCGTCACCTCCGCACCCCCCACGGTGGCGGCGACCTTCGTGCCGGCGGCGTTGTGAGGCCGCCGCAGCTTGGCGAGCCCGAGCGTGGCGCCGTCGAGGAAGGGTGACTCGATCGCTTGCGTGACGTAGCCGACCTCCTCGCCGCCTTCCACCTGCAGCGGGGCACCCGAGGCGTCGGCCCCGCCGCCGGAGAGCACGACGCTCCCGAGGCGCACGTTCGTCTCCGCCTTGTCACGCCGCAGTGCCTCACGGCCTTGGAACTCGCCCTTCTCGAGGTCGACGGCCCAGCCGAGCCCGCACTCGTAGGGCGACACGCTCGGGTCGTACTCGATCCCACCGATGATGAAACCGCCCTCGATCCTGAACAAGTCCAGCGCGTTCATCCCGATCACGCGCATGCCGGCCGGCTCGCCTGCCGCCACGAGGACGTCGAAGAGATCGAGGGCCTGCGGCTCGGCGACCCAGAGCTCGTAGCCGAGCTCGGCCGTGTAGCCGAGCCTCGTCATGAAGACCGGGATGCCGGCGATGCGAACCTCCTCACGGAAGGTGTAGTAGGGGAAGGCATGGTTCGACAGCTCCGTGTCGGCGAGCGGCTGCAGGATCTCCCGCGCCCTCGGGCCTTGCACGCAGAGATGCGGCATCTCGTCGGTGAAGTGGACGACCTCGACGCCGCTCCCCTCGGCGGCGGCCGAGAAGATCTCGAAGTCGCGGTCGTTCGCCCCGCAAAAGCGCACGCGGTCGGGCCCGAAGACCGAGGCCGTGCAGTCGTCGACCATCTTGCCGTCCTCGTCGGTGAGGGCTCCGTAGGCGATGTGGCCCGTCTGCACCTTGGTGAGGTCGCGGGTGACGAGGGAGTTGAGGAGGGCGAGGGCGCCCGGACCGGTGAGATCGACCTTGCGGAGCATGGAGAAGTCCATGAGGCCGGCCGTGTCCCGCACCGCCCGGTACTCCTCGAGCGTGTCGGTCACCGTCGACGGGGCGAGGTATCCGAAGAGGTCCATCCACTGGTCCGTCATGGCCGCCAGCCGAGGGTGAAAGGCGGTCTCCTTGCTCATTCGTCGTCTCCCTGTCGTCGTCGGGCTCGCTTGCAGCCTAGATGTCCGACGACGGCGGGATCCCGGCTGCCGGCATGCGGTCAGGGCCGATCGGGCAGGAATAGACTCAGGATCGGGCTGACAAGGGGGACACACCGATGAGCCGTCAGGGCGCCGAGAAGGCGGTGGAAAGGCGTCCGCGAGCCCGCACCGAGCACGCCGGTGTGCGGGCCATCTCCGAGCGGCCGGCCCGCAGCCGCGCCCGGCCGAGCGAGGCGGCCAAGGCGCCGAGCCCGGAACGCCCTGTCGACCAGGCGAACCGGCTCGACCCGCTCGACCCCGGCGTCGGCTGGGTGATCGCCCAGCGCGTGCGTGAGTACCGCAACCAGCTCGGCCTCACGGTCGAGCAGCTGGCCGAGCGCTCCGGCATCTCGAAGGGGATGCTCTCGAAGATCGAGAACGCCCAGGCGTCCCCGAGCCTCGGCACCCTCGTGAAGCTCGCCGGGGCCATCTCGGTTCCCCTCACCTCGCTCTTCCGGGGACTCGAGGAGGAGCACGACGCCCTCCTCGTGCGAGCCGGGCAGGGCGTCGAGATCGTGCGCAAGGGGACCCGCGTCGGGCACCGTTACGAGCTGCTCGGCGAGATGCGGGGTCCCAACAAGGTCGTCGAGCCCATGCTCGTGACCTTGAACGAGCACAGCGAGGTCTTTCCCCTCTTCCAGCACCCGGGGATCGAGTTCATCTACATGCTGGAGGGGGTCGTCGAGTACGGCTACGGGGCCGACCGCTACCTCCTCAACCCCGGCGACGCCCTGCAGTTCTCGGGCGAGATCGTGCACGGACCCACGCAGCTCGTGAAGGTCCCCATCAAGTTCCTCTCGATCATCGCCTACGGGAGCCCGCGGCGGTAACGATGGTCACCCTGCAGGCCGAGACGCGGACGACGTGCCCGCGGGACTGCTACGACGCGTGCGGGATCGTCGTGCTGCAGCGGGAGGGCCGGCGCCCCATCGTCAGGGGGGACAAGTCGGATCCGGTGAGCCGGGGGAAGCTCTGCCGCAAGTGCTCGGCCGCCTACAACGGGGTGCTCCTCGACCCGGACGCCCGCCTGCAACACCCGCTCCGTCGCAGCGGTCCGAAGGGGAGCGGCCGCTTCGCGGAGGTGTCCTGGGAGGAGGCGCTGGGCGAGATCGCCGGCCGGCTGCAGGCGATCGTGGACGGCGCCGGCGGCGCCGCCATCCTCAACACGCACTACACGGGCACCTTCGCCATGATCGGGTACCACTTCCCGATGCGTTTCTTCAACCGCCTCGGCGCCACCGAGGTCGACCCCGACACCGTCTGCAACAAGGCAGGGCACGCCGCCCTCGAGTACGTCTACGGGACCTCCGTCGACGGCTTCGACCCCCGCACGGCGAAGGACGCCGCCAGCATCGTCGTCTGGGGGGCGAACCCCTCCGCCACCGCCCCGCACCAGCACGAGTACTGGCTCGTGGAGTCGCCCTGCCCCGTCGTCGTCGTCGACCCGCTCCGCACCGAGACGGCCAAGCAGGCCGACCTCCACCTGCAACTGCGGCCCGGGACCGACGCCCTCCTCGCCTTCTCCCTGCTGCACGTCATCTGCCGGGATGGGCTCGCCGACGACGACTTCATCGCCGACCACACCGTCGGCTTCGAGGAGCTCGAGACAGAGATCGCCCGCTGCGATCCCGCCACGACGGAGGCGGTCACCGGCGTACCGGCCTCACTCGTGGAGGAGGCGGCCCATCTCTACGGGGAAGCCCCCTCCCTCCTGTGGATCGGACAGGGACTGCAACGGCAGCCGGCGGGCGGCAACGTCGTGCGCTCCGTCGCCCTCCTGCCCGCCGTCACCGGGAGCATCGGCAAGCCCGGCGGCGGCTTCCTCTACCTGAACGGCATCGAGACGCGCGGCCTCGACGGCGACTACCTCCTCGGGACCGAGCTTCTCGGGGAGGGCGGCGCCCCGCCCAGGCTGAGCCAGATGGACCTGGCCGCCGCTCTGGAAGACCGTGCCCGCTTCCAGGCGCTCGTCTGCTGGAACATCAACGTGGCCGCCTCCAACCCGCAGCAGGCCCGGCTGCGCCGGGCACTCTCGGACGAGAGCCTCTTCACGGTCGTCGTCGACCTCTTCCAGACCGACACGGCCGACCTCGCCGACATCGTGCTGCCGGCTGCCGGCTTCCTGGAGCACGACGACCTCGTCCTCTCGTACTTCCACCACAGCCTCGGTGCCCAAGTGAAGGCGATGGAGCCGCCCGGTGAGGCGCTGCCCAACTCCGAGATCTTCCGCCGCCTGGCGCGGGCGATGAGCTACGAGGAGCCGGCCCTCTTCGAGAGCGACGCCGAGGTGCTCGCCCGGTTGACGAGTGTGGTGGGGGTGGAGGGTGGTTTCGCCGCTCTCGCCGCCGGCGGGACGCTGTGGCCGGAGGACGAGCCGCGCATGCAGTTCCCCGACGGGTACCCGACCCCGAGCCGGCGCATCGAGCTCGCCTCGGCCCGGGCGGAGGCCGACGGCTTCGGGCGCACGCCCCTCCCCCTCGCCGACCCTCCCCCGGCCCCCGGCCGCCTGCGCCTGCTGTCACCGGCGTCGGCCTGGACGCTCAACGACAGTTACGGCAACGACCCCGTCGCCCGGTCGCACAACGGGGCACAGGCCGTCGTCCTCAACCCGGCGGAGGCGGCCGCCCGGGGGCTTCGCGACGGCGATCTCGCCCTCCTCAGGAGCGACACGGGCGAGCTGCTCGCCCCCGTGGCGACGAGCGAGGACGTGCCGCCCTCGGTGGCGCTCGTCTACAAGGGTCGCTGGCCGAAGCTGGAGCGGACCGGCTCCAACGTCAACGTCCTCAACCCCGGCGTGAAGACCGACATGGCCGAGAGCTCGGCCGTGCACGGACTCGAGATCACCGTTTCGGCGGCGCCGGCCTGAGCGGCCGGCCGGGCGACGGGCACGGCTTGTCGGGGTTTCGTGTAGGGGGTTAGACCTCAAAACGAGGTCCAACCCCTGACACGAATCAGCGGCCCGGATGGTGGCGCCGGTTTACCCAGAGTGGACTGAGTTTCACTGGGGCTGTTAGCCTCCCCGGGTCGGATCGATCGGAGGAGGACCCGCCTTGGGGGGATCGAAGCGGCTCTCGCAGACCCTGCGCGAGCAAGCCGGGCACGATCGGAAAAGACAGGACCGGATGGGGTGCCCATCGTGAGCTGGCGACGCAACGGGCACAGCGGCAACGGGAAGAAGCCCCCCACCTACTCGGCCTTCAGCCTCCTCCGCCACGGGCTTCGCCACGACGACTGGCCGAGGGTCTGGCGCAGCGTCGACCTCGAGCGCTCCTACGACGTCGTCATCATCGGCGCCGGCGTGCACGGGCTGGCGACGGCCTACTACCTGGCGAGCCGCCACGGCGTACGCCGAGTCGCCGTCGTGGACAAGGGCTACGTCGGGGGCGGCGGCTCCGGCCGCAACACGGCCATCCTGCGGTCCAACTACCTGACGCCGGAGGGCGTCCGCTTCTACGACCGCTCCGTCCACCTGTACCGCAGCCTGGCCGCCGACCTGAACTTCAACGTCATGTTCGCGCCCCGCGGCCACCTCACCCTCGCCCACAACGACGGCTCGCTGCGCACGATGCGCTGGCGGGCGGAGGTCAACAAGCTGCAGGGCGTCAACTCCGAGGTGATCGGGCCGGACGAGATCAAGCGCCTCGTCCCCTTCATGGACGTCTCGAGCGACACCCGCTACCCCATCCTCGGGGCGCTCTACCACCCACCCGGCGGCATCATCCGCCACGACGCCGTCAACTGGGGCTACGCCAGGGCGGCCGACGCACTCGGCGTGCAGATCCACCAGAACACCGAGGTCCTCGCCATCCACCAGAAGGGCGGGAAGGTGACGGGCGTCTCCACCAACCGGGGCGACATCTCCGCCCCCACCGTCGTCAACTGCACGGCCGGTTGGGCGAGCCTCGTCAACGAGCTCGCCGGGGTGCCCCTCCCCATCATCACCCACCCCCTGCAGGCGGCCGTGACCGAGCCGGTGAAGATGTTCCTCGACACGGTCGTCGTCTCCGGCAGCCTGCACGTCTACGTGAGCCAGACCGACCGGGGCGAGCTCGTGTTCGGGGCGAGCACGGACCCGTACGCCTCCTACTCGATGCGGGGCTCCCTCGAGTTCACCGAGGAGCTGGCCGGACACGTCCTCGAGCTCATGCCTTCCATCGCCAAGATGCGGGTACTGCGCCAATGGGCGGGGCTGTGCGACATCACGCCCGACTTCTCCCCCGTCATGGGCATCACGCCGCTCGAGGGCTTCCTCGTCGACGTCGGCTGGGGGACCTACGGCTTCAAGGCGGGCCCGGCCGCCGGCGAGTCCATGGCCCAGCTCATCGCCACGGGAAGGACGCCGCCGCTCATCGCGGCCTTCGACCTCGCCCGTTTCGCCGAAGGGCGCCTGGCGAGCGAACGCGGCGCCGCTGCCGTGGGGCACTGAGGCCATGATCCGCATCCCCTGCCCGCACTGCGGGCCACGCAACTCCAACGAGTTCACCTACGTCGGCGAGGGTGGCCCGCGCCCGACCGTGTCCCCCGGCGACGAACCCACGGAGTGGCGCCGCTACCTCTACGAGAAGCGCAACCCGGCCGGCTGGACGACCGAGCAGTGGTTCCACGCCTCCGGTTGCCGCAAGTACTTCCGCGCCGTGCGCCACACGGTCACGAACGAGGTGCGCTGGACCGGCCTGCCCGGCGACAGCGTGCCGGAGGAGCTGCTGTCATGATCGGACTTCGTCCGGCGAAGAAGGCCGACATGCGGCTCGGGGCGCAACCCTCCGAGGAGATCGACCGGACGAGGTCGTTCAGCTTCCGCTTCAACGGCTCCACACGACAGGCCTTCGAGGGCGACACGATCGTGTCGGCGCTCGCCGCCAGCGGCGAGCGCGTCTTCTCCCGCAGCTTCAAGTACCACCGCCCCCGCGGCCTGTTGACGGCGACGTACCACGACCCCGGCTGCCTCCTGCAGGTCGACGACGAGCCGAACGTGCGGTCCGCCCACCGCAAGGTGGCGCCGGGCATGAGCGTCCGCAGCCAGAACGCCTGGCCGAGCCTGCGAGTCGATGTCGGCACGGCCAACCAGCTCGTCGGCCGCTTCATCGGGGCCGGCTTCTACTACAAGACGTTCATCAAGCCGCAGCGACTGTGGCCGACGTACGAGAAGGTGCTGCAGCGTTTTGCCTCCGGCGGGCAGGTGAGCGCCCACAGCCCGCACGGTGCCTACGACAAGCGGTACGCCCACCCGGACGTGCTCGTGGCCGGCGGTGGCCCCGCCGGCATGGCGGCCGCCATCGCCGCCGCCGAGGCGGGGGCGGAGGTCGTCCTCGTCGAGGAGGAGCACGCCCTCGGCGGCCACCTGCGCTTCGGCGGCGCCGACGAGCTGGCCGCCCTCGCCGAGCTGCGGGCCGCCGTGGCCGCCCACGACAACATCGAGGTCCTCGTCGACTCGACCGTGACCGGGCGCTACGACGACAACTGGGTGGCCGTGGCGCAGCGGAGCCACCCGGAGATCATCGAGCGTCTCATCAAAGCCCGCGTGAAGTCACTCGTCGTGGCACCCGGGCTCATCGAGCGCCCCTACGTCTTCGAGAACAACGACCTCCCCGGGGTCATGCTCTCGACGGCGGCGAGGCGTCTCGTCGGGCTCTGGGCCGTGAAGCCGGGCGAGCGAGCGGTCGTCTTCGCCGCCAACGAGTCGGGCGACGCCGCCGCCGAGGCCCTCGGGCGCGCCGGCGTCGAGGTCGCCGGGATCGTGGACGCCCGCCGGGGCGGTGGCATCGTCCGCGCCAGCGGCAAGGGCACCCTCGAGTCGGTCGAGCTCTCGAACGGCAGCACCGTGAGCTGCGACCTCCTGGTGACGGCGACGGGCTGGACAGCGCCCACCCTGCTGCTCAACATGGCCGGCGACCGCCCCGCCTACGACGAGCGTGCGGCCCGCTTCGTGCCCGGTGGCGACGTGGCGGACGGCGTCTTCGCCACCGGTGGCATCGTCGGCGACGGCTCCACCGACGAGCTCGTCGCTCACGGGAAGGCCACGGGGGCCATCGCCGCCGCCCACGCCCTCGGTGCTGCTCACGCCGGCTCGGCCCACGACGGCTCCGCCCCCACCCTGCCCTCCCTCGCCCCGGCCGAGCACCCGGCGCTCTTCCAGTCGTCCACGAGCGGTTTCGTCGACTACTCGGAGGACGTCGCCGCCAAGGACCTCGTGTCGGCCGCCCGCGAGGGCTACGACTCGGTGGAGCTGCTGAAGCGCTACACGACGGCCACGATGGGTCCGGCCCAGGGCAAGCTCGAGACCATCAACACCGTGGCGGTGCTCTCGGAGGCGAACCACAGCACGATCGCCGAGACGGGCACGACCGTGTGGCGGCCGCCCCATGCCCCCATCAGCCTCGGTGCCCTCGCCGGCCGCATCCTCGAGCCGACGAGGTACTCGCCGATGCAGCCCTGGCACGACGCCCACGGCGCGAGGCCGATCATCGCCGGGCAGTGGATCCGCCCGGAGCACTATGGCGACCCCGCCGCCGAGGTGCGCAACGTGCGCGAGAACGTGGGCGTCATCGACGTGACCCCGCTCGGCAAGCTCGACCTCCGCGGCCCCGGCGTGCCCGCCCTCCTCAACTTCCTCTACGTGAACAAGTGGTCGAAGCTGGACGTCGGGTCGGTCCGCTACGGGGTGATGTGCGGGGAGGACGGCGTCGTCGTGGACGACGGCGTCACCGGCCACCTCGGCCCCGACCACTACTTCATGTCGACGACGAGCTCGGGCGCCGGCGGCGTGCACGACTGGATCGAGAACTGGCTGCAGACGAGCCTGACGACCCTGCAGGTGCACGTCACCTCCGTGCTGTCGGCCTACGCCAGCATCAACGTGGCAGGCCCGAACTCGCGCGAGCTCCTCTCGCGCCTCGTGGAAGGCGTCGACCTGTCACCCGAGGCCTTCAAGTACATGCAGGTGCGCACGGGGTCCATCGCCGGCATCAGCGGCTGCCACATGTGGCGCATCGGCTTCACGGGCGAGCTGAGCTTCGAGATCCACGTGCCGGCCGCCTACGGCCTCTACGTCTGGGAGACGCTCATGTCGGCCGGCGCCGACCTCGGCATCGCCCCCTTCGGCCTCGAGGCGCAGCGCATCATGCGCCTCGAGAAGGGCCACTTCATCGTCGGCCAGGACACCGACGGCGTGACGCAGGCCTTCTCCGCCGGGCTCGACTGGCTCGTGAAGCTCGACAAGGACGACTTTGCCGGCAAGCCGGAGCTCGTCTGGCAGTCCGAGCGGGAGGGCGAGGCGCAGCTCGTCGGGCTGCAGCCGACGGACCCGCAGCTCGTCCCGGCGGAGGCGAGCCAGATCGTGAGCGCCGGGGGCAAGATCGAGGGCCGCATCACCTCGAGCCGGTACTCGCCAACGCTCGACCGCTCCATCGCCCTCGGGATCGTCTCGGCCCGCCTCACGGCGCCGGGGACGCTCGTGACGATCCGCCTCCCGGACGGCACGTCGGCGACGGCCCGGGTCACGGAGCACCACGCCCACTTCGACCACGAAGGGAGCCGGCTCCGTGGCTGACACCGGCACCGCCCCCATCGCCCGCTCCCCCATCGCGCCGAAACGGCCAGTGCGCATGCACGAAGGCTGGGAGGTCTCGGCCGCCCGCTCGGAGGCCGCCCTGCGCCTCTCCGACCTCACGGCCCTCACGAAGGAGCTCGTGCGAGCAGCCGCCTCCTCGGCGGCGGCCGGCCGGCTCGACTGCCCCTACGGGGCGACGCGGCGGGAAGCCGACGGCAGCCTCGTACTCGGGGCCGGCCCGGACGAGTGGTTGATCCTCAGCCCCGCCGGCCGGCGCTCGCAGCTCGCCGGAGAGCTCGAGAGCGCCTTCGAGCGGGACCGGGCTGGCGAGCTCGTCACCGTCATCGACCTCACGCACGGTTCCGTCGTGCTGCGCCTCTCGGGCGACAAGGCCCACCGGTGCCTCGCAAAGGTCTGCGCCATCGACTTCTCCGACCGGGTGACGCCGGACGGAAGCTGCTTCCGCTCCTCGCTGGCACGGCTTCGCTGCACGGTCGCCCGCGACGACCTCGGGGAGGAGCGGTCCTACCTCATCGAGAGCGATCGCTCCTCGGGCCAGTACCTCTTCGAGGCCCTGAGCGAGGCAGGCTCCGAATTCGCGATAGAAGTGGATGGATACCTCGAGAAGGAGATCTGAACCGATGACGTTTCCCAGTGACCTCGAGATTGCCCGCCAGGCCACGTTGCGCCCCATCATGGAAATTGCCGCCGAGATGGGGCTCACGCCGGATCTGCTGGAGCAGTACGGGTCCAGCGTGCTCAAGATCAAGCTCGAGGCCATCGAGGCGTTGGCGGAGCGGCCGAAGGCGAAATATGTCTGCGTGACTGCCATCACCCCGACCCCCCTCGGCGAGGGCAAGACGACGACGACCGTCGGGCTCGGCCAGGCCATGAAGCACATCAGCAAGCGGGCCACCATCGCCATCCGCCAGCCCTCCATGGGGCCGACCTTCGGCATCAAGGGCGGCGCCGCCGGCGGCGGCTACAGCCAGGCCGTACCGATGGAGCTGTTCAACCTCCACCTCACGGGCGACATGCACGCCGTTACGGCGGCCCACAACATGCTGTCGGCCATGGTCGACAACCACCTCCATCAAGGCAACGCCCTCGGCCTCGACCTGCACAACATCACCTGGCGGCGAGTGCTCGACGTCAACGACCGGGCGCTGCGCAACATCGTCACCGGCCTCGGCACGAAGGAGGACGGCGTGCCCCGCCAGACCGGCTTCGACATCACCGCCGCCTCCGAGGTGATGGCCATCCTCGGCCTCACCACGTCGCTCAAGGACCTCCGCAAGCGCCTCGGCCGCATCGTCGTCGGCTACACCGACAGCGGCGACGCCGTGACGGCCGAAGCAGCTGCACGGCGCAGGCGCCATGACGGTCATCATGCGCGAGGCCATCAAGCCGAACCTCCTGCAGACGCTCGAGAACACGCCGGTGCTCGTGCACGCCGGGCCCTTCGGCAACATCGCCACCGGCAACTCCTCCGTCGTGGCCGACCTCATCGGCATCCACTCGGGCGACTTCCTCATCACCGAGTCCGGCTTCGGCGCCGACATGGGGGCGGAGCGCTTCTTCAACATCAAGTGCCGCACCTCCGGACTGCAGCCCGACGCCGTCGTCGTCGTCGCCACCGTGCGCGCCCTCAAGGCCCACTCCGGCAAGCACCGCGTCGTCGCCGGCAAGGCACTCCCGCCCGCCCTGCTCGAGGAGAACCCGGAGGAGGTGCAGGTCGGCGGCGCCAACCTGCGCAAGCAGATCGCCAACATGCAGCTCTTCGGCGTGACCCCTGTCGTCGCCATCAACGCCTTCCCCGGCGACTTCCCCTCCGAGCACGACGCCATCCGCGAGATCGCCGAGTCCATGGGCGTGAAGGCGGCCGTCTCCAACCACTTCTCCGAGGGCGGCAAGGGCGCCATCGAGCTCGCCGAGGCCGTCGTGGAGGCGGCCGACCGGCCGAGCGAGTTCCACCTCCTCTACCCGGACGAGGCGTCGCTCAAGGAGAAGATCGAGACGGTGGCCACGAAGGTGTACGGAGCCGACGGCGTCGACTACACGCCGCTCGCCAACCGGCAGCTCGACAACTACACGCGCAACGGCTTCGGCAACCTCCCCGTCTGCATCGCCAAGACCCACCTGTCGATCTCGTCCGACCCGACGCTGAAGGGCGCTCCCACGGGATGGAGGCTCCCGGTGCGGGAGGTGCGTGCGTCCGTGGGGGCGGGTTTCGTCTACCCCATCTGCGGAGACATGCGCACGATGCCAGGGCTCGGGTCGGCACCGGCCGCCGAGCGCATCGACATCGACGAGGACGGCGAGATCGTCGGCCTCTCCTGACGCTCCCTGCTCGACACTGAGGCGCCCCTCGGTCCTCGCTGCGGCGAGACGGCCGGGGGGCGTCCCTGCGAGCGCCCGCAGCACCAGCAACGACCACCGAGGAGGAGCCACCCATGCCACTCACGACGACTGCCGCCGTGCTCACCGCCTACGGCGAACCCCTCCGGGTCACGGAGCTCGAGCTGGACGACCCGGGTCCGGAGGAGGTGCGCGTCCGCATCGAGGCGAGCGGTGTCTGCCACAGCGACTGGAACTCCGTCACCGGCACCTCCGCCACCCGCCTGCCAGCCGTGCTCGGGCACGAGGGCGCCGGCGTCGTAGAGGCCGTCGGGGACGAGGTGTCGAAGGTGCGGCCCGGTGACAAGGTGGTGCTCTCCTGGCTGCCGACGTGCGGGCGGTGCCCAGCCTGCCAGCGCGGACGCCTCGCCCTCTGCGAGGTCGCCACGGCCGAGATGGGCATCGGGTCCCTCCCCGGCGGCGGCTTCCGCCTCTCGCAGGGGGGCGAGCGCGTCTACCACTACTCGTACCTGTCGGCCTTCGCCCGCCACGCCGTCGTGCACGAGCGGTCGTGCGTGGTGCTGCCCGACGGCACCAACCTCGACGTCGCCGCTCTCGTCGGCTGCGCTGTCATGACCGGCCTCGGGGCCGTCGTGAACCGCGCCAAGGTGGAGCCCGGCTCGACCGTCGCCGTCTTCGGCGCCGGGGGCGTCGGTCTCTCGGCCATCATGGGCGCCCGCCTCTCGGGCGCCGGCACGATCATCGCCATCGAGCCCGTCGAGTCGAAGCGTCAGCTCGCCCTCGACGTCGGAGCCACCGTCGCCCTCGACGGCACGGATCCGAACCTCGCCGCCGCCGTCGCCGAGCACTCCCCGGGAGGGCTCGACTATGCCTTCGAAGCCGCCGGCAAGGCGTTCCTCACCGAGCTCGCCTTCGGCCTGCTGCGCCGAGGCGGCATGCTCGTGACAGTCGGCCTGCCACCTGACGGCTCCACGGTGAGCTTCCCCGCCCCGGAGCTCGTCCGCTCCGAGAAGGTCGTGACGGGTACCTTCTACGGGTCGGCCCGGCCTCAGCTCGACATGCCGATGATCCTCGACCTCTATGCCGCCGGCCGGCTCCCCCTCGACCGCCTCGTGACGAAGCGCTACCCCCTCGAGGGAGTGAACGAAGCCTTTGCCGACATGAACGCCGGCGTCGTCGCCCGCGGCGTGCTGAAGCCGTGGCAGGCGGCGCCGTGAGAGAGGCGGGCGCCTCCGGCACCGCCGGCGGGTCGCCCCGGCCGGCCGTTGCCCACAACGTGGGACGTTGCGACACGCTGCTGCGCCACCGGCCAGAATCGTTGCCATGAGCGACGCCACCGGGGCCGAAAGCCCGACTCCCGACTCCGCCACGACGACCTCCGCCCGCGCCGTCATCATCGGCGCCGGCATCGTGGGCAACAGCATTGCCTACCATCTCGCCCGCCTCGGCTGGCGCGACCTCGTCCTCCTCGACAAGGGACCCATGCCGAACCCGGGCGGATCCACCGGGCACGCCTCCAACTTCATCTTCCCCATCGACTACTCGAGGATGATGACCGAGCTGACGGCCGACTCCTCGGCGCAGTACCGGGAGATGGGCGTGCACATCGAGTCGGGCGGCATCGAGGTGGCTCGCACCCCCGAGCGTCAGGCGGAGTTCCGCCGCCGCGCCTCGACTGCCGTTGCCTGGGGCATCGAGACCGAGATCATCTCCCCCGCCCGCGTGGCCGAGATGGTCCCTTATCTCGACCCGGGCGTCATCCTCGAAGGCCTCTGGTTTCCCACCTGCGGCGTCGTCGACTCGCTACGTGCCGGCACGATCATGCGGGAGGAGGCGCAGCGCCTCGGCGCCCTCGAAGTGCGAGCCAACACCGAGGTGCTCGGCATCGAGACCGAGGCCGGCTCACCCCGGCGGGCACGGCAGGTGCGCACGACGCGGGGCGACATCGACACCGAGGTCGTCGTCGTCTGTTGCGGCGTCTGGAGCCCGCGCATCGCCGCCATGGCGGGAGCCCACATCCCCCTCACGCCGATCGTCCATCAGATGATCAGCGTCGGCCCCATCCCGCTCTTCGCCGGCACCGTCGGCGAGATCGCCTACCCGATCGTGCGCGACGTCGACACGAACATGTACGAGCGCCAGCACGGAGGCGACCTCGAGGTGGGCTCCTACGCCCACCGTGCCATCATCGTCCGCCCCGACGACATCCCTTCCAACGAGGAGGCGTCCCTCTCCCCGACGGAGATGCCGTTCACGCAAGACGACTTCGACCCCCAGCTGGCAGAGGCGCTCGAGCTGATGCCGGAGCTCCTCGGCGACGAGTCCGTAGGCATTCGCTACGCCATCAACGGGCTCATCTCCATCACGCCGGACGGCCACCCTGTGCTCGGCGAGTCGCCCGAGGTGGGCGGCCTCTGGTCCGTCGCAGCCAGCTGGATCAAGGAGGGCCCCGGCATCGGGCGGGCCGTGGCCGAGTGGATGAACGGCGAGGAGCCGGAGATCGACATCTCCGAGGCGGACATCGCCCGTTTCTACCCGTTCCAGACGACGCGGCGGCACGTGCAGGCGAGGGCGAGCGAGAGCTTCAACAAGATGTACGGGATCGTCCACCCGCAAGAGCAGTGGGGGGACGAGCGCAACCTCCGCCTGGCGCCCATGCAGGCGGCCGAGCGCGACCTCGGGGCCGTCTTCTTCCAGACGGCAGGCTGGGAGCGGCCGTTCTGGTACGAGAGCAACGCCGGCCTCCTCGAGCGTTACGGCGACGCCGTTATGCCCCGCCAGGCGGAGTGGGAGTCCCGCTGGTGGTCGCCCATCATCAACGCCGAGCACCTCGCTATGCGCGACGGCTGCGGCCTCGTCGACCTCTCGGCCTTCTGTGTCTTCGACGTCACGGGTCCGGCTGCCCTCGAGTCCCTGCAGCAGGTGGCGGTCGCCCAGCTCGACGTGGCCCCCGGCCGCGTCGTGTACACGCCGTTCCTCACCGAGGCGGGGGGCTTCCGGGCCGACCTCACGATCATGCGGCTCTCCGACGACCACTTCCGCGTCGTCACGGGCGGAGCCGGGGGCATGGCGGACCGGCACTGGATCGCCCGGCACCTGCCGGCCGACGGGTCGGCGCAGATCGCCGACCTCACGTCCTGTTTCACGACCATCGGCCTGTGGGGGCCGAACGCCCGCCACGTGCTCTCGAGCGTGACGGAGGACGATGTCTCGGCGGCCGGCTTCGCCTTCGGGACCTGCCGCCGGTTGGAGATGGCCGGCGTCGCCGTCCTCGCCTCCCGCATCTCCTACGTGGGTGAGCTCGGTTGGGAGATCTACGTCCCCATCGAGCAGGGCGCTCGCGTCTGGCAGGCCCTCTACGAGGCCGGTCAGCCCCATGGCCTCGTGCCCGTGGGCATCGGGGTGTACGGCACCACCGGTCGCATCGAGAAGGGGTATCGTGCGTTCGGCAGTGAGCTGACGGCGGAGTACACGATCGTGGAAGCGGGCATGGCGCGGCCCCAGGTGAAGAAACAAGACTTCATCGGCAAGGCCGCCTACCTCGCCCAGCGCGAGGAGCCGCCGTGCGCCACCCTCTGCACGCTCACGGTGGACGACCACACGGACGCCGCCGGCCGCAAGCGCTACATGATCGGAGGGGAGCCCATCCTCACCGCCGGCGGCGAGCGCATCGTCGACTCGAAAGGGCGGCCCTCCTACGCCACGACGGCCGGCTCCGGCCCTTCGCTCGGCAAGCACCTCCTCCTCGCCTACCTGCCGCCGCAGCAGGCCGTCGAGGGTACGCGGCTGCAGGTGCAGTACATGAACGAGGGCTTCCCGGTGACCGTCGCCGTCGCCGGGGCGACCCCGCTCTTCGACCCGGACAACAGCCGCGTGAGGTCGTGATGGACATCCTCGTGTGCGTGAAGCGCGTCCCCATGGTGGGTGGCCGTATCACGCTCACGGCCGACGGGCGGGAGGTCGACGCCCGCTCCCTCGCCTTCACGACGAGCCCCCACGAGGAGTGCGCCGTGGAGGAGGCGGTCCGCCTCGTGGAGCGGGAAGGCGGCTCCGTCACGGTCGCCACCCTCGGGCCGCCGGAGGCGGCCGATCAGCTGCGCGACGCCATCGCCGTCGGGGCGAACCAGGCCATCTTGCTGCGCACGGACGGGCGAGAGTGGGGGCCGACGGCGACCGCCCGCGCCATCGCCGGCCTGGCCGAGCGCCGTCAGGTGGAGACGGGCCGCCTCTACGACGTCATGCTCTTCGGCAACGAGGCGGCCGACACGGGCGATTACCAGGTACCGGTGCGCGTCGCCCATCTCCTCGGGCGGCCCTGCGCAACCGGCATCAAACACCTCGACATCGACGTGCACGGGGCTCACGCCAGCCGGGAGTACCGGGGCGTGACGGAGCGTTTCGAGCTGGCGCTGCCGGCCGTCGTGAGCGTGAAGGAGGGTATCAACCTCCCCCGCTACCCGTCGCTGCCGGGGCGGATGAGGGCCAAGAAGGCGACCATCGAGGAGATCGAGCCGGAGTACTGGGAGGACGGGCTCCACCTCGAGGTGCTGCGCGTCCCGACGAACGAGCGGCGCAGCGCCGAGGTCCTCGGCCACGGGGTCGAGGCCGTGCCCGCGCTCGTGGAGCTCCTCGAACAGCTCGGGGTCGTGACGTGAGCGTGGTCTGTTTCGTCGAGCAGGATGGCGAGGGCGTCGTGCTCGACTCGACGCTGCGGGCGCTCACCTTCGCCCGCCAGCTCGGTGCCGTCACCGGCGAGGAGGTCCTCGCCGTCGCCCTCACGAGCAAGCCGAGGGCCTTCGCCACGACAGGCCCGGGGACGGGTTCCTCCCCCCTCGCCGGGCCGCCCATCGACGCCGACGTGCTGGAGGCGCTCGGCGCCTTCGGGGTGGCCGAGGTGTGCGCCCTCACGCTGCCCCGCACCGTCGGCTACGCCCCGAGAGCGCTCGCCACCGGCCTCGCCCAGGTGGCGGGCGCCGCCCGGGCTTCCGCCGTCGTCGCCGCCGGCACGGACCACGGCAACGAGATCATGGCCCACCTTGCCGCCCTCAGCCACCTCCCGATGGTCGCCAACTGCTTCGAGGCCGAGCGCACGGGGCCGACGACGCTGCGCCTCAGCCGCCACCGCTGGGGTGGCAGCCTTATCGAGGACGCCACCTTGGAGGCCTCCGTCGCCCTCCTCACCGTGGCGACCGACTCCGTGCCGGCCGTCCCCGTGGCATCGCCCGTGGAGCCCGACACGCGTACCCTCACGCCGGACGTCTCGGAGGCGGACCTCGCCGTGCGGGCGACCGAGTCGCGCGACGCCACCTCGGGCGTCTCGCTGGCAAGCGCCAAGGTCGTCGTGAGCGGCGGCCGCGGCATGGGCGGCGAGGACGGCTTCCGGACCATCGAGCAGCTCGCCCGGATCCTCGGCGGCGCCGTCGGCGTCTCCCGCGCCGTCACGAGCCTCGGCTGGAGGCCGCACTCCGAGCAGGTGGGCCAGACGGGGACGCGTGTGTCGCCCGACCTGTACCTCGCCTGCGGCATCTCGGGCGCCATCCAGCACCTGGCCGGCTGCCAGAGCGCCAAGGTGATGGTGGCCATCAACACCGACACGCAAGCGCCCATCATGGGACGGGCCGACTACGCCGTCATCGGGGACGTCAATCTCATCCTGCCGGCGCTCGTCGAAGCCCTCGAGGCGCGGTCGCGCTGAGGAGCGTACGGCCGGCTCACCGCTCGTCTCCCAGCGGGGGGCCGGCCGGGAACCGGCTCGGTGAGAACGGACCCAAGCGATCCGTCGGTGCCTCGCCCGGCGTCGGTGGCCGGCCGCCAATGGCGGCGGCGGCAACGAGGTCGGCGCTATAGGGGCCGAGTGTGAGGCCGGACGGTCCGAAGCCGGTGGCGAGGTACAGCAGGTCGTAGCCTGGCACCGCCCCGAGGATCGGCATCCCGTCGGGGGACGCCGGCCGAAAGCCGACACGTATCTCCTGCAAGGTCCCTTCGGCGAGGCCGGGCGCTACGGCGAGGGCACGGCTCAGGATCTCGTGGACACCACCCGCCGTCGCCCGATAGTCGAAACCCGAACCGTCCTCCCGCGTCGCCCCCAACACCACCCGCCCTGGTGGAAAGGAGACGATGTAGTCGGATCCGTGCCCGCTCACGACCGGATAGGCCGCCGTCTCAGCGCCGGGAAGGTCGAGGTGGATGATCTGCCCGCGTTGTGGGACGACGGGCGGGCCCACGCCCAGCGGTGCGAGCAGTTCCGGCCGGTGAAGGCCGACGCGAAGGAGTCGACCGTCCACGCGACCGACCTTGCTCGTGTGGACGGCTCCGAGCCCCTCGGCGAGCGGAGGGAAGAGCCGGCGCGCCTCGGCGGGAGTCAACAGGTCGATCTCGCCGACGGGAGCGCCTGGCCAGCGGTCGTTCTCTTCTGTCAGCCGTGCTGCCACCTCGGCCAAGCGCTCGGCCTCTTCCGGCCCGGGGGCGATGATGAGGTCGCCGACGATGGCATAACCGACGTCTCCTTCGCCGTCCTCGGCGAGGCGGGAGATCAGGTCGCCGTAGTAGCGGGTGGAGTCCTGGAACAGCCGCGCCCAATGAAGCGGGAGGTCGCGCAGGGCACCCGTCGAGATGATGCCCGCCCCGGCGGCTGTGGCCTGCCCCTCGTGACGGGCGTCGACGAGGACGACACCGACGCCGTCACGCGCCAGGCGGTAGGCCGCCGACGCCCCAGAGATGCCGCCGCCCACCACGACCAGGTCGGCTGACAGGTGGGTTGGCATGCCGCCATCATGGCGAAGCCACCGGCGCTCCTGCGACTTCTCGCTCCACGGCGGGCCGACCGAGACAGCTCAGCCGCAGGCGGCTTCAGATGTCGGAGGTGGCGGTACCGACGCGCTCGAGGAGCTCCTTCCGCCAACGCTCCGTCTCACGGACCTGATTGAACGTGAAGACGTGGAGGCCTTCGACGTTGGAGGCCGGGTCGGCCAGCGTCGGCCCGATGTGGCCGAGCAGCTTGTCGGGCGAGTAGCCGCCGGGGGCGTTCAGCCGGAGCACCGTGGAGCTGTGGGAGCGGAGGTAGCGCATGGAGTCGGCCACGCCGATCTTCGACGCCATGGAGGCGAGCTTGGCCCGGTCGACGGGCCCGGCAATCCCGATCCGGAGCGGCAGCTCCACCCCGCGCACCCGCACCCGTCGCACCCAGCTGCGAAGGACGCGAGGGTCGAAGCAGAGGTTGCTCACGATGTAGCCGGCGTACCGCCGCTTGTCCCACATCGCCTGGATGGTGACGTCGTCGTCGATCTTCGGGTGGCTCTCCGGGTAGCCCGTGATGCCGATGCGGGGCAGGGCGCCGTCGCCGAGGCCAAGCTCGCCGAGGTCTCGCAGCGCTTCGAAGAGCGACAGGGCGCTGTCGAACTTGCCCGCCGGCGCCTCGGCGTCGCCGGCGGGAACGAAGACATCGGTGACGCCCATCTCCTGCACGCGCCGCAGGATCTCGGCGAGGTGCGACTCGTCGCGCACGAGGCGGGCCGAGAGGTGGGGCACGACGTTGTAGCCGGCGACGGCGAGGCGGTCGCAGAGATCCAGCGTGGCCTCGAGCCCCTTCGTGGGAGAGGCCGTCACCGTGACGGTCACGTCTCGTGGCACGGCATCGAGGACGGCCTCCTCGATGCTGGCAGTCGGGATGACCTCGTAGCGGGAGGCGAGAACGGAGGGGGCCGCTGCCCGCAAGCCGGGACGGAGCATGGCGATCAGGCGCTCGCGGCGCCGAGCAGGCGCTGCAGCTCCGCCTCCAGACGCAGGCTCCCCGTCGGGACGACCTCGAGGGGCAGGCCGAGCAGCTCGGCCACCTCGGCCGCCTTGCGGTGGAGCTCCGGTGTCGGGTGTTGCGCCAGCCAGACGACGCGCCGGTAGTTGCCGAAGTAGGCGTCGCGGAGCTCAGGGTGGCGGTCGAGTCCGAGCTCCGCCACGACGGTGCGGCCGAAGCTCTGCACGAGGAAGTCGGTGAGCAGGTAGGTGCCCGGCTCCTCCTCGAAGAGCTCCTCCACCCGGTCAGGGCCGGCGAGGACGTCGTAACAGTGGAGACCGCCGAGGCGCTGCACCCCGAGCTCCTTGCACACGCCGTCGAGGGCGCCGTAGGTGCCGCAGTCGGCGTAGGCGATCACAACGGTGCGCCCCTCCGCCTGCAGGCGGCGCACCTGGTCGGCGACCTCGCCGGCGATGAGGTGGGGACGGTCGTGCAGCAGGGCGGGGAGCACGTGGATCTCGATGTCGATGTCGCCGGAGCCCTCGCCGGCCCGCATCCGCCGGGTCGCCGCCCGCACCTGGGCGGCGATGGCCCCGCAGGCGACGACGGCGAGCGGGGTGGTGGCCGGAGTCCGAGCCGCCGAGGGTCGTTCAGGCAGGGAACTGCAGCAGTTCGACGAATCGGTCGTTGAAGTCAGTGCGATCCGAGAGCTCGACATAGGTCACCTCCTCCAACAGTGCCATGGCGCCCGCCCGCTCACGCACGCTGAGAAGCGCCATCTTCGCCCCCTCGCCCGCCACGTTGCCGGCGCTCACGACCCGCAGCACGGGCAGCTTCGGGACGAGGCCGAGGCGGACGGCGCTCGCCGGCGACAGGTAGCTGCCAAAGGACCCGGCGAGCAGCACCTGCTGGACGTCGCCGGGTGCCAGGCCGGCGTCCTCGAGGAGCAGTGTCCACCCGGTGGCGATGGCGGCCTTGGCGAACTGCAGCTCCCGCACGTCCCGCTGCGAGAGGTAGACGGCGCCTTCCCCGGGACCGTGGCCGCCGGCGCCGTTGTGGGCGCTCGGGGCGGTCGCGCCACCGGCACCGTCCGGGTCGTGGAGCACAAAGACGCGCTCGGCCCCGAGCATGGTGAGCCGTGACGCCACACCGGGAGCGAGGGTCGCCGCCTCCTCGTCGGACACGAAACGACCCGAGCGATCCAACAGACCGAGACTCACGAGGGCGGCGACGGCGTCGACGAGCCCCGACCCGCAGAGCCCGACCGGTTCGAGGTCGCCGATCACCTGCAGCTCGATGTCCTCGGGGGAGATGCGCACCCCCTCGATGGCACCGGACGAGGCCCGCATACCGCAACGGATGGCGGCCCCTTCGAAGGCAGGCCCGGCCGGCGCCGCCGTCGCGAGGAGGCGCTCGTTGTTGCCGAGCACGATCTCGCAGTTCGTGCCGATGTCGATGAAGAGCCGGGTGCGCGGGTCGCGATCCATGCCGGAGGCGAGAAGGCCGGAGATGATGTCGCCTCCCACGTAGGCGCCGAGCGCCGGGAAGACGGTCGCCCGCGCCCTCGGGTGCATCTGCACGCCGACCTCGGCGGCGAGCACCGTCGGCCAGCGGCGGGCCGTCATGATGAAGGGAGCCATGCCGAGCGGCTCGGGATCGACGCCGAGGACGATGTGGGTCATGGTGGCGTTGCCGGCGATGGCGATCTCGTAGACCTCGGCGGGATCCACGCCGCCTTCGGCGCAGATGTCGTGCGCCAGTTCGTCGAGCACCTCGTGGGCGAGGCCGCTCAAGCGCTCGAGGGCGCGCTCGTCCATCATGATCGTGCTGATCCGGGTGATGACGTCGGCGCCGAAGGTCTGCTGCGGGTTGAGCTTCGAGGCAACGGCGACCGGCGTGCCCGTCGTGAGGTCGAGGAGGGTGGCAACGACGGTCGTCGTCCCGAGGTCGAAGGCGATCCCGAAGATGCGCCCCGTCGTGTCCCCCGCCTCGACGTCGATGAGGACGTCGTCGACGACGACGGCCGTGAGGCCGGCATCCTCCGGGGAGGCGTGGCCCGCCCGCATCAGCTTTCCGAGACGCCGGAGGGCGTACAGATCGACGGTGAGCTCGAGGTCGTCCATGGAGGCAAGCAGCCGCTCGACGTCGCTCGTCTGGTCGGAGAGGGTCGGCTCCGAGAGCACGACGTGGCGCTTCTGTACGGCCGGCCGCAGGATGACCTTGCGGCCGACGCCGACGGTGGCGGCTTTCGGACGGGTCTCGAGAGGCGGCACGTCGATGCCGAGATCGGACGTCACCTCGACCCGGCAGGCGAGGCGCCAGCCGGCGCGCAGCTCGTCGGGGCCGAAGGCCCGCGTGTCGAGGGACGTGATGGGTGCGGCTCCGCTCAGTACCTTCACCTTGCATTTCTTGCAGGTCCCGTGCCCGCCGCAGGTGGAGTCGATGGCGATGCCGTTCCAGCTGGCGGCGTCGAAGAGCGTGACGCCCGCCGGCACGCGCACCTGCCGGCCGCTCGGCTCGAATCGGAGATCGACGCGGCCGATCCCCTCCTGCACGGCCGTCACGCTCTCACCCGGTGCCGACGGGCGCAGCCGCACCATCGCTCGCCGACTCGGCGGCTTGCGCCTGCTCGGCACGGTGGGCGGCGATCCAAGCCGCCCCCCAGGGGTCACGGTCGAGGAGGAGGTCACCCGCTCGCACGGAACGCACGAGCTCGGGCGAACGGGCGTCCATGATGGCGCTCGTGAGGCCGGCCCGCATCGCCATGGAGAGGAAGGAGGCGACGAGGGAGGCACGGTTGGGCATGCCGAAGGACACGTTGGAGGCGCCCAGGCTCATGTTGAGGCCGAACTCCTCGTGCACCATGGCGATCGTCTCGAGGGTGCGGCGGACGAGCGTCGTGTCGGCTCCGATGGGCATGGCGAGCGGGTCGATCACGATGTCGGCGAGGGGGATCTCGAAGCTCCCGTGCGCGACCTCGACGATCTTGCGCACGAGCTCGAGGCGCCGCTCCGGCTCCTCCGGGATGGCCTCCTCGTCGTTCGGCAGGCAGATGACGGCGGCGCCGTGCCGCTTCACGATGGGGAGGATGGCCTCCAGCCGCTCGTCCTCCGCCGTCACGGAGTTCACGAGCGCCTTGCCTTCGTAGACGGCGAGACCGGCTTCGAGCACCTCGACGATGGAGGAGTCGATGACGAGGGGTAGGTCCGTCAGGCTCTGGATGAGGCGCACGGCTTTCACCATGAGCTCCGCCTCGTCGGCGAGGGGGACTCCCATGTTGATGTCGAGGGCCATGGCGCCTCCGGCGACCTGCTGGGCGACGTCGATCTCGATACGGGAGAGGTCGTCGGCCCGCAACTGGTCCTGGAAGATGCGGCGGCCGGTCGGGTTGATGCGCTCACCGATGATGCAGAACGGCTGGTCCCCTCCGATCACGAGCTCTTTCGATGCGGAGCGGAGAACGGTGTCCACTGCTGGGCGGCCTTCCTGTCGTGGTGAGTTGGTGCGGGCGATCAGGCCGGCTGAGCGGCGGCGGCAGCGGCGCGGCGCCGGGCGACGAGGTCCTTCGCCCGGCTGACGGCGGCGGAGGCGTCCGCCGCATAGCCGTCGGCGCCGACGGCGTCGGCGTACTCCTGCGTGACGGGGGCGCCACCCACCATCACGAAGACCTTGTCTCGGAGGCCCGCCTTCTCGAGAGCGTTGATGTTCGCCTTGAACATGGGCATCGTCGTCGTGAGGAACGCCGAGAAACCCACGATGTCCGGCTCGTACTCCACCACGGCGGCCACGAACTTCTCGGGCGCCACCTGGACACCGAGGTCGATGACGTGGAAACCCGCGCCCTCCAGCATGATGTTGCAGAGGTTCTTGCCGATGTCGTGGACGTCGCCTTTGACCGTCCCCATGACGAAGGTGCCCACCGACTCCACGCCCGTCTCGGCGAGGAGCGGGCGCAGCCGATCGAGGGCTCCCGCCATGGCCCGGCCGGCGATGAGCATCTCCGGCACGAAGAAGTCGCCCCGCTCGAAGCGGGCGCCGACCTCCTCGAGCGAGGGGATGAGGGCGTCGAAGAGCAATGACTCGGGCGTGACGCCCATCTCGAGGCCCTCGTTCGTGAGGCGGAGGACCTCCGGGGCATTTCCGACGAGCGTGAAATCGTAGAGTTGGGTGAGGAGATCCTGTTCGTTCATGCCGCTCCCTTTCTTCGTGGACGGTCACTTCGCGGTCGATGGCCGAGCAGCCCGGAGAGGGCGGAAGCCTCCGCCAGGCAGGCGGCGGCGAGCTCGCGCACGCGGGCGGGCCCGATGCGGGTCGTCGGGCCGGACACCGAGAGAGCCCCCATGACGGCGCCGCCCTCCCGCATGACGGGTGCCGAGATGGCGACGAGACCCGGCTCCAGCTCCTCCGCCGTGATGGCGTAGGAGCGCCGGCGCACCTCGTCGAGCTGAGCCGCCAGCACGGCTCGGCTCGTGATCGTGTGCCCGGTGAGGCGCTCCAGGCGGCCGGGCGGCAGCTCGGCGGCCCCGTAGGCGAGCAGCACTTTGCCCTGGGCCGAGCAGTGGAGGGGCACGGCGCGACCCACCCAGTTCGTCCCGCCCAGCACGTAGCGGCTGTCGACCTGGGCGATCTGCTCGACGAGGGACTGGCTCGGGACGCCGAGGTTGACGGTCTCGCCCGTGCGGGCGCCGAGGCGCTCCAGAAACGGCTTCGAGATCTCCACGAGAATCCGCCTCCCGCCCTGCCCTCCAGGCGTAGCGGATGAAGACGGAGCCCGGGCGGTAGCCCCCGGCGTCCTCCCTGCGGACGAGACCGTGGCGCTCGAGTGCGAAGAGGAGGCGAGAGGTCGTGCTCTTGGCGAGGCCGGTGGCGGCCGCCAGCTCGCTGAAGGTCACGGGGGTGGTGGCGTCGACGATCTCGGTGAGGAGGCGGGCGGCGCGGTCGACGGCTTGGGTGCCCGTGGGATTGGCGGAGTTCGTCGCGTGGGTCATGTCGAGCTGCCGTGGGTGTCGTCGAGCTCCGCCGGGCCCCGGTCGTGAGGTTCCATGTTGCGGAACTCTGTTCTACGATGTGATGCCCGACGATACCATGCCGAGCGGTCCGACCAGGTCGAGGTGGCAATGTTCCAGAACCGCATGCCCCGTTACGAGATCCTCTCCGAAGACGCCGTCGGCGTCCTCGACAGAGGCTGGCGACGCATCGTCTCCGAGATCGGCGTGCAGTTCGCAAAGCCCGAGGCCGTGGAGCTCTTCAAGGCAGCCGGGCAGCGCACCGACGGCGAGGTCGTGTACCTCGACCCGGAGTTCGTGCTCGCCCAGGTCGCCCTCGCCCCTCGCGAGTTCGACGTGCAGGCGCGCAACCCGGCGAACACCGTGCACATCGGCGGCGACACGATGGTCTTCTCGGGCGTCTACGGCCCGCCCTTCGTGCGAGAGGGCGACGTCAGGCGAGACGCCACGATGGCCGACTTCCGGCGCTTCGTCATGCTGTCGCAGAGCTTCCCGGAGATGGACTCGGCCGGCGGCATCATCTGCGAGCCGAACGACCTGCCGCTCGACTCCCGGCATCTCGACATGATCTTCGCCCTGCAGACCCTCACCGACAAGATCTACATGGGCAACGTCGTCTCCGGCACGAACGCCGCCGACACCGTCGCCATGACGGAGATCCTCTTCGGCGGAGCCGAGACGATCCGTCAGGTGCCCGCCACCATCTCGCTCATCAACTGCAACTCCCCGCTGCGGTGGGACGACCGCATGCTGGACGCCCAGTTCGTCTACAACCGGGCGCGCCAGCCGACCGTGCTGACGCCCTTCCTCCTCATGGGCGCCATGTCGCCCGTCACCGTGCCGGCGGCCCTCACGCAGCAACTCGCAGAGGCGCTCTCGGGCATCGCCCTCTCACAGCTCATCGAACCCGGCTGCCCCGTGATCTTCGGCTCCTTCCTGTCGAACATCGACATGCAGTCGGGGTCGCCCACCTTCGGGACGCCGGAGTCCGCCGTCGGCCTGTTGTGCACAGGTCAGCTGGCCCGCCACTTCGGGCTCCCCTTCCGCACCGGCGGCGGCCTCACCTCGAGCCAGGTGCCGGACGCCCAGGCGGCTTACGAGGCGCTCATGACGATGCTGCCGACCTTCCTGACCGGCACGAACTTCGTCATGCACTCCGCCGGCTGGCTGGAGGGCGGCCTCGTGAGCGGCTACGAGAAGTACATCATCGACATCGAGCTCCTCCGCATGCTCCAGGTGGAGTTCACCCCCCTCGAGATCGACGAGGAGGCGCTCGCCTTCGGCGCCCACGAGGAGGTCGGCCACGGCGGCCACTTCCTCGGCGCCGCCCACACGATGGAGCGCTTCCGCGACTGCTTCTACCGCTCGCCCCTGTCCTCCTCGAAGAACTTCGAGCGCTGGCAGCGCGACGGCGGCCTCGACACGGCCGCCCGGGCCGGCCAGCTCTGCCAGAAGACGCTGGATGCCTACGAGCTGCCCCCGCTCGACGAGGCGATCCGCCAGGAGCTCGAGGCGTACGTGAACCGCCGGCGGACCGAGCTGGGCGACTGAGGGGCGGCGGGGGCTCTACCGAGCCGGGGGGGCGATCTCATCGATCTCGACGAGCTGCTCGGGCGTCGGCACGAAGTCGGCGGCGGCGGCGTTGGCCCGCACCTGCTCGGCCGACGTCGCCCCCGCGATGACGGACGCCACGGCCGGCTGGGCGGCGAGGGCGCCAATGGCGACCGACACCATGGGGACGCCGGCGCCCTCGGCGAAGCCACGCAGGCTCTCCACCACATCGAAACCCCGCTCGTTCCTCGTCGCCACCGACCTCGCCCAGTCCTCCGAGAGACGGCTGCCGGCGGGCGGCTCCTCCCCTTTGCGCCACTTGCCCGTGAGGAGGCCGCTCGCCAGCGGGAAGTAGGGGATGACGGAAACGCCGTGCTCGAGGCAGGAGGGCACGAGCTCGGACTCGATCTCGCGACGCAGCAACGAGTATTCGTTCTGGGCCGAGATGAAGCGGGTGGTGCCCCGCTGGCGGGCGATCCAGTCGGCGTCGGCCACGTGCCAGGCGGCGAGGTTGGAGGAGCCGATGTAGCGGACCTTGCCGGCGGTGACGAGGTCGTGCAGGGCGGCGAGCGTCTCCTCGAGCGGCGTGACGTGGTCCCACCAGTGCAGTTGGTAGAGATCGATGTAGTCGGTGCGGAGGCGCCGGAGCGACGCCTCGACGGCCCGCACGACGTAGCGGCGGCTGCAGCGGGCTCCCCAGTCGGGCCCGTTGGAACCGGCCATGTCGGAGCCGAACTTCGTGGCGAGCACGACCTCGTCGCGGCGCCCGTTGGCGGCGAGCACCTGGCCGATGATGTCCTCCGAGCCGCCCCGGTTGCCGTACGAGTCGGACGTGTCGACGAGGTTGATGCCGGCGTCGAGGGCGGTGTCGAGGACGGGCCGGGAGCGCTCGAGGTCGAGGCGCCCGCCGAAGTTGTTCGTTCCGAGGCCGACGACCGACACCGTGAGGCCGGACGTGCCGAGCTGGGTGTATCGCATGCCGCAGGGTAGCCGCCCGGCCTGCCGGCGCGTCCGGGGGACCGGCCTGCAATCCGCGTAACGCCCGACGCCGTAGAGAGACGGAAACGGGCAAGACTGGTGCACCGGAGGTGAGCCGCGCCGCTATGGGGAGCAAGGACGATCACGGCGACGACAACGCCATGGCCCGCACGACGCACATCGGGCGCCGCACGGTCCTTGGCATCGGCGCCATCGGCGCCGCCGGCATCGCCTTCGGGGCGGCCGTGGACAACGCCGTCGGCGGGGCGCTCACGAAGATCGGGAACGACCTCGGCGGCCTCGGTGCCCTCATCCCGGGGGCGAACCAGTTCCGCTTCTACACCGTCACGGGCACCTTTCCCTACGTCTCCCCGACTGCCTACCGCCTGCGGGTCGACGGCATGGTGGACCACCGGCTCGACCTGAGCATCGACGATCTGCGCTCGATGAAGCGAACGAAGCTCGCGCACAACTTCCAGTGCGTCACGGGCTGGGTCGTGCCGAACGTGCACTGGGAGGGCGTCCTCCTCTCCGACGTGCTCGCCAAGGCGGGTGTGAAGAAGGAGGGCACGGCGCTGCGCTTCTTCTCCGGCGACGGCGTCTACACCGAGTCGCTCACGATCGAGGAGGCCCACCTCCCGAACGTCCTCGTGGCCGACAAGATGATCGGCGACGACGTCTCGACGGACCACGGCGGCCCGGTGCGCATGTACGTGGCCCCCATGTACGGCTACAAGTCGATCAAGTGGCTCGACCGCATCGAGGTCGTGGACAAGGTCGTCCCCGGCTACTGGGAGAACTACGGCTACCCCGTGGACGGCTGGATCGGGGGCAGCGAGTGAGCGTCCAGACCGGCGCCGCCGCGAAGCCCGACGCCGGCGGCACGGCGACCGGGCCTTCCCCGGCGGCGGCACGGGGCGACCGGCAGGGCAAAACCGTCAGCCGTTTCGACGGCACGGAGCGATGGGTGCACTGGACGACGGCGTTGCTCATGATCGAGCTCCTCGTGACGGGCGCCATCCTCCGCCTGCCCGAGATCGCCGTGCACGTCGGTCACCGCGCCCTCGTGGAGAACATCCACGTCTACAGCGGCCTCGGGCTCCTCGTCCCGCTCATCGTCGGCCTCCTCGGCCCCTGGAGACGGCGGCTCGTGGCCGATGTGCGGCGTTTCGACCAATGGTCGCGCTCGGACTGGGACTGGTTCCATCGCAGGGCGAAGCGGTCCGGCCTGCCGGCCGGGAAGTTCAACGGCGGCCAGAAAGCGGAGGCGGCCTTCGTCCTCGGTGCCATGGTCGTCATGCTCGGCACGGGTGTCGTCATGCGCTTCGCGCCCCTCAGCTGGGACAAGTGGCAGCAAGGTGCCACGCTCGTGCACGACATCGGTTTCGTCCTCATCGGCATCGGCATCCTCGGCCACCTCTACTACGCCTTCAACAGTCCCGAGCAGTTGAAGTCGATGCTGACCGGACGCATCTCCCGCGCCTGGGCCCGCAAGCACACGCCGGGCTGGCTGGAGGAAGCCGACGAGGGCAACCCCTGAGTCAGCCTCAGCCGAGCACGGCGAGGGCGGCCTTTGCCACCTCCATGTCCTGCGACCAGTGCCCGCCGCTCACGCCGACGCCCCCCAGACGGCGCCCCCGAGGCTGATCGGGTAACCGCCGCCGAAGACGACGAGCCGGTCGATGCCGGAGGGGGCGCCGAGGGCGAGGGGCGGGTCGTCCTTCACGAAGTCGTACCAGGCGTCCGTCGCCATCCCAAAACCCACCGCCGTGTACGCCTTGTCCTGCGCCACCTGGACCGAGAGGAGAGCGGCGCCGTCCATGCGGCTGAAGGCCTTCAGCACCCCGCTCTCGTCCACGACGGCGATCACGAAGGGGTGGCCCATCTCGGTCGCCTTCGCCTCGGCCGCCTCGATCATCCGCCTGGCCAGCGCCGTCGAGACGCTCGCCTTCTCGTACGTGTCCGACATCTCATGCCTCCTCCGTGGTTCGTGGTGCACTGACAGCGCCGAAGCGCCCTTCCAGCTCCCTCATCTCCGGCAGTCCGATGAGGTCGAGGAACTCGCCGAACGGCACGAGCCGATCGAGTGACGGCGTCCCCGTCGCCCGGATGCCGGCGAGCACCTCGCGGACGGCCCTCGTGGCGGCGAGGAGGGCACCGATCGGGAAGATGACGATGCGGAACCCGAGCTCTCGCAGCCGCTCGAGGCTGATCGGCGGTGTCTTGCCGCCCTCCGCCCAGTTGAAGAGGAGGGGGACGTCCGACAGGGTGGCGGCGATCGTCTCGACCTCTGCCTCCGTCTCCGGCGCCTCCACGAAGAGGACGTCGGCCCCGGCGTCCCGGTAGCGGCGGGCACGCTCGAGGGCGGCCGGCAGCCCCTCGACGGCGCGGGCATCGGTGCGGGCGATGACGGCGAAGTCCGGGTCGGAGCGGGCCGCCACGGCCGCCTTCACCTTCTCGGCCATCTCCGCGGCCGGGATGAGCTGCTTGCCGTCCATGTGACCGCAGCGTTTCGGGGCGAGCTGGTCCTCGATGTGGAGGGCGGCGACTCCCGCCCGCTCGTAGGTCTGCGCGGTCCTCACGACGTTGAGGGGATTGCCGTAGCCGGTGTCGGCGTCGGCGATGACGGGCAGGGAAACGGCGGCGGCGATGCGCCTCGCCTGGTCGGCCATCTCGCTCATGCCGAGGAGCCCGACGTCCGGACGCCCCAAGTAGGAGGCCGCCGTCCCGAACCCCGTCATGTAGACGGCGCCGAAGCCGGCCTGCTCGATCAGGCGGGCGCTGAGGGCGTCGTAGGCGCCCGGGGCGACGACGGGCTCATCGCCGGACATGAGCTCGCGCAGGCGACGGGCGGCACTCGGGGCGGCGGCGAGGAAGTCCCCCATCTCGGCGCCATCTTGCCAGAAGGTGATCGCTGCGACACGGTGCCGCTCGACCGTCGCACGAAGCGGCGCCCGCCTCAGCTCGCCCCGGCCGGCTCCCGTCCGTAGCGGACCTTGCGGAGGTGGTCGGAGCCGACCGTGCCGGGCGCCGTGTCGTACGACAGCAGGCCGACGAAGCGGTCGACGGGGCCGACCACGGGCGAGACGCGGTGGATCGAGTAGCGCCCGGCGAAGACGAGCAGCGTGCCCGGTGTCATCTCGAGTGTCACCACGCGGGAGCGGTCGCCGGCGAGCACCTTGGCCAGCTCCGGGTAGTGCTCGTCCTCGGCCGACCGCAGGTTCGGCACCACTTCGAAGTCGCCGCCCGACTCGGAGTCCCGCAGGGCGAGGGACACGACGAAGTCCGTCATGTCGTAATGCCATTGCAGCTCGTCGCCTTCGGCCATGACGGCGAGGTTGAGGGCGCCACACGGGTCGGCGTAGCGGTAGAGGGGCCCGGCCTCGAGGATCGCCTCCACGAAGTCCTTGAGGACATCCCACTCGTAGAGGGCACGGAGCGGGGACGCCGGCGGGAAGAGGTCGTAGGCGACGGCGCCGAGCGAGCGCGGGCCTGCCCACCGGCGGGGGTGGCCATCGGGCACGTCGTCGGTGGGCGGCCCGAGGTAGGCGTACCCGATCCCGCTCGAGCGCCAGGCGAGCGGTGCCAGCGCCTCGGCGTCGGCCAGCAGATCGGGCATCGCCTCGGGGCGCACGAAGCCCGGCAGCTCGGCCGCGCCCGTCGCAGCGATGGCGGCTCGGGCCGACCCGACGACGGGAGCGAGCCGCTCGGCGGCGAGAAGCGGGTAGCGCTCGAGGTCGACGAGGCGGGCAGGACCGCCGGGATCAGCCACGCCCGACATCATGCCAAGCCCAGCTCCTCCTCGACAGCAACCGTGTGCTCACCGAGGCCGGGTGGGTGGCTCCGGTAGGAAACGGGCGTCCGCGAGAACGCCATCGGGTTGCGCACCTGCGATTCCACCGACGGCAGTCCCGGTGCCCCGGCCGTCGCCTGGCCGTCGCCCTCGCGTGGGAGACGCACCACCGGCTCGAGACCGAGCGACTGCGCCAGCTCGAAGGCCCCCGCGAGGTCGTTGACGACGCCGCAGGGCACGCCCACCCCCTGGATGCGCGCCACCCACTCGTCGGCCGGCCGGCCTCGCAGCTCGGCGTCGAGGACGCCCAGCATCTCCTCCCGGTGGTGGACCCGGTCGGCGTTGCGCTCGAAGCGGGCGTCCGTCGCCATCCACCCGAGACCGATCGCCTCTGCGAACGCTGCGAACTGGGTGTCGTTGGCGACGGCGACGATGAAGAGCCGGTCTGCGGCGTGCAGCGTCTCGTAGGGCGAGATGCTCGGGTGGCGGTTGCCCATCGCCCGCGGCACGCGGCCGGTCGTGACGTAGGTGGACGCCTGGTTGAGGAGGGCCGCCAGCACGCTCGACAGGAGGTTCACCTCGATGAGCTGGCCGCGGCCCGATCGCTCGCGCTCGTAGAGGGCGGCCAGGATGGCGCTCGTGGCGAACTGCGCCGTGAGCACGTCGACGACGGCGACGCCGACCTTCCGAGGCTCGCCGTCGGGATCGCCCGTGATCGACATGAGGCCGCCGAGCCCTTGCAGCAAGAAGTCGTAGCCCGGCAACGACGCCCCTTTGCCGGAGCCGAAACCCGACACCGAGCAGTACACGACCCGCGGGTTCACGGCGGCGACGTCCTCGTAACCGAGACCGAAGCGGGCGGCGGTCCCCGGGCGGAAGTTCTCCACGACGACGTCGGCGCGCCCGGTGAGGAGCTTGGCCTTGCGCCGCCCCTCCTCGCTCGACAGATCCCAGGCGACACTTCGCTTGTTGCGGTTGACCGCCAGGTAGTAGGCGCTCTCGCCCTCCACGAAGGGCGGGCCGAAGCCGCGGGTGTCGTCTCCCGCCCCCGGCCGCTCCACCTTCACCACGTTGGCCCCGAGGTCTCCCAGCAGCATCGTGGCGTAGGGGCCGGCCACGACCCGCGAGAGGTCGGCGACGAGGATGCCCTCGAGCGGACCCTTTCCGCCCTCCTCCGCTCCCACGGCGCTAGCGGTCGTCCAGGGCCAGCTGCTCGGCGAGCATCCCGGCGACGGTGCCCGGGCGCACGTCGTCGCCCACGAGCTGAGCGCCGGCGTCGGCCATGTCCCGCAAGGCCTTCTCCGTCGTGGCCGGCGACACCCCCGTCGTCACGTCCACGAGGACCCGCACCTTGAAGCCGAGCTGGCGGGCGTCGAGCACCGTGGCACGCACGCAGTAGTCCGTGGCGATCCCGCAGACGTCCAGGCGGTCGATGCCCCGGTCGAGGAGCCAGGTGGTGAGGGTCACGCCGCCGCCGATGGTGCCTTCGAACCCGGAGAGGGCCGCCTCCCCGCGGCCCTTGTCGAAGACGGCGTCCCACTCGACGCTCGAGAGCACCGGGTGCAGCTCGGCGCCGGCGCTGCCGACCACGCAGTGCACCGGCCAGGACGTCTCGAAGTCCGGCTGGGCACCGGATTGGGCGAAGTGGGTGCCGGGGTTGACGTGTCGGTCCCGCGTGGCGACGACGGCGGCGTAGTGGCCGGACTGCTCGGCCACGAGCTCGGCGATCGCCCTCGCCACGGCGTTGCCGCCGGCCACGGCGAGGGAGCCCCCCTCGCAGAAGTCCTGCTGCACGTCGACGACGAGGAGGGCCACGCCGGGGCCGTTGCCGCCGGCCCGATGGCCACTGTGCCTCTCGGCCCCGCCAGTGGCGTGCACCTCGGCGCTCACCGACGAGTGGGCGTTGGCCCCGGGCCGGATCTCCCGTACGGCGGCAAGCGGCTGGCCGCCCGCCGACTTCGGCGAGACCGGCGCCGCCTCCGCCTGCGCCCGCCCGTAGCGGGTGGGGATGATGGGAGATCCCGGTTGGAGGTCGAAGGCCTCGGCACCGAGCTCGCGCAATGCCCAGCGATGGTGCTCACGGGAGTCCTCGAGGCTCGGGAGCTCGCCCGTCAGCTCACCGCCGGCCATGAACCGGCGCTGCAGCTCGCGAACCTCCCAGCCGTGCGGCAGTTCGTCGGCCGGGACGGTGGCAGGGTCGCCCCCCGCCCGCACGAACTCGACGCGCGCCCGGCCCTCGTCGTCGATCCACCGGCAGGCGTACTTGCGGGCGCCGAGGCTGTGCTTGGCAGGGGAACGCTTCTCGACGGGACGCAGATCGGCGTCGGGGCCGTTGTGCGGTGCCACGGCGACGAGCTTGTAGACGAAGCCGGCCGTCGGCGCCCCCGAGCCCGTCACCATGCGCGTGCCCACGCCGTAGGCGTCCACCGGTGCGCGGGCGAGCGCCGCGATGGAGTACTCGTCGAGGTCGGAGGTGATGATGATGCCGCGTCGAGCGGGCACCGAGCTCGTCCAGGAGCTCCCTCGCCCGGATCGCCTGGTCGAGCAGGTCGCCCGAGTCCAGGCGGATGGCTCCCGGGCCGTGGGCGTCCCGCTCGCGCGCCAGCGCGACGGCCGTACGGATCGCCGTGTCGACGTCGAAGGTGTCGACAAGGAGCGTCGTGCCCGTGCCCATCGTGTCCAACTGGGCGGCGAAGGCGGCACGCTCGTCCTCGTGGGCGAGCACGAAGGCGTGCGCCGCCGTCCCCGCTGTCGGGACCCCGTAGAGCCGCCCGGCCTCCAGGTTCGACGTCGAGGCGCACCCGGCCACGAAGGCCGCCCGGGCAGCCGAGACGGCCGCCTGTTCGTGGGTACGGCGGGAGCCCATCTCGATGACCGGGCGACCTTCCGCCGCCCCGACGATGCGGGAGGCGGCGCCGGCGACGGCCGAGTCGTAGTTGAGGATCGAGAGCACGAGCGTCTCGAGGAGGACGGCCTCCCCGAAGGTCGACTCGATCGTCAGCACCGGGCTGCCGGGGAAGAAGCACTCGCCCTCGGCGTAGGCGTCGAGGTGCCCGGAGAACCGGAACGCACGCAGCCACTCGGCCGTCTCCTCCGAGACGATATCGTCGCCGAGGAGGAAGGCGAGCTCGCTCCCGAGGAAACGGAACCGGTCGAGTGCCTCGATCACCCTCCCCACCCCCGCCACGACGCCGTAGCGCCGGCCGGGCGGCAGCCCGCGGGCGAAGACCTCGAAGACGGCCCGCCTGCCTGCGACACCCGACTCGATGGCGGCATCGAGCATGCTGAGCTCATAGCGATCGGTGAGCAGCGCTGTCGACGGCGTCTGGTCGATCACCTGCTCCACGCTAGGGGACCTCGCCGAGGCCGCCGACACGTGCTGGGACAGCCGTCACCGAAACCCGTCGCCGGAGGCCGCGTAGCGGGCCAGCTGACGGGACTCGGCGACGAGGACGCCGTCGGGCGACCAGAGCTCGCCGTTCTCGTCGATGTAGCCGCCGGCCAGCTGCCGCGTATGGAAGCGGGCGTTCAGCCAGCCCGCCGGCACCCGGTTGCGCCAGTGCACGGTGAGCTCGAGGGTGGGCGCACCCGTCTCGTCCGCCCGCATCGTGCGCGAGAAGACAGAGGGCGGCCAGCAGTCGAGGAAGAGCGGGATGCACAGCACGTCGGTCGGCCGCCCGTCGGCGAGGCGCGTCCAGCCGCCCGTGCGTGCTTCGCCCGCCTCTCGGCGGAGGAAGAAGAGATCTTCCGGCTCGGCCACCCGGGTGTCGAGCCGCTGCCAGAGCGCCACCGACTCGCCCTCGGCGTCGTGGCGGCGCACGGGATGGGACTCATCGGGGCCCGGTCCCTGCGGAGGATCGGGGGCGAAGTCGTACGGCCCGGGCTCGCGCAGACGCCCTGTCAGGACGAGTCCACTCGCCCGCACGGCCTCCTGCAGCAGCTCGAAACGGTACGTGGCGTGCCCACGACCCACGCGAGCCGCCGTCACCTGCACCGTGGCCGGGCCGGGCAGAGGGCGGGAGAGGTAGTGGACGGTCATGGAGAGCGGGTCGGGCAGCGCGCTCTCGGCGAGCACGCCGCGCAGGCAGAAGGCCGCCAGGTAGCCGCCGTTCATGCCGATCCCGACATTCCAGCGGCCGGTGAGCTCTCCCTCGTAGAGGCCCTCTCCGGTCGGCTTCACGGTCGTGTCGGCGTCGAGCTCGAACGGCTCCCCCGGCGCCTCGGTCACGGTTGGCGAGTCTCGCACACCGCCTCCACGCCCCGTGACCTGCCACGGGCCCGGGCCAACTGGTGCGGACGATCGGCCGGCGTGAGACTGCGGCCGTGCTGATCGGAGCGCTGGCCACGGCCGTCACGAGCATCCGGCTCACGCTCCATGTGCTCGCCTTCCTCCACCAGCGCTCCCGCTCCCGCCTCGGGCTCGGCATCTGGGGATCGGTGGCCGGGCCCTCCTCCTCCGCTGCCCTCGTGCTCGGGGTCGTGCTCGCCGGCTGAGCGCCGACCCGCCTCGGGAGGCGAGCGCCTCAGCGGGCGACGGCCGCCTCCAGACGAGCGGCGAGCCGGCAGAGCATCGCTTCGCTCCCGGCGGCGCCGACCAACTGCAGCCCGCAGGGCGGGCGGCCGTCGGAGGCCGGCACGGGGACGGAGATGGCCGGCAGGCCGGCGAAGTTGACCGGGGAGACGAGCGAGTTGAAGCCGAGACGGAAGTCCTCGGGCGTGGGCGGCCTCACGGCCAGTGTCGGGAGGGCGAGGGCCCCGTGGCGGTTGACCGCCTCGGCGAGCGCCGCCGTCCAGACGACACCTGCCGCCCGGCCGGCGGCAACCTGCTCCGCCGTCACGGCCTGCCCCATCTCGAGGCGGGAACGGACCTGATCGCCGACGCCGGCACCGCCATCGGCCTCGAGGAGGTGACGGTCGGTCACGTAGGCCTCGTGCACGAGCACCCGTTGCTGGGCGGTGAAGGCGTCCATCCACCCCCCGAGCACGATCGGCTCGGCCGCGAGCTCGGCGGCTCGGAGGGCCTCGTCGACGGCGGCGTCGATCACCGGGTCGACCTCGACGCCCGGCGTGACGGCCCGGCCGACGACGGAGGGCGCCTCGACGGCAGGCATCTCCACACCGAGCAGCTGCATCCCGAGGACGACCCGTCCCACGTCCGCCGCCAGCACGCCCACCGTGTCGTAGCTCGGCGCCAAGGGCCAGACCCCCTCGAGCGAGATGAGGCCATGGGTCGTCTTGAGCCCGACGACGGCGCAACAGGCGGCCGGGATGCGGACGGAGCCGCCCGTGTCGGAGCCGAGGGCGACGTCCGCCTCGCCGAGGGCGACGGCGACGGCCGAGCCCGAGGAGGACCCTCCCGGCACACGACCGGGGTCGGCCGGGTTGGGCGGCGTCCCGTACCAGGGGTTGACGCCGCTCGTGCCGAGCGCGAGCTCGTGCAGGTTCACCTTGCCGGCGAGCCGCCCGCCGGCCCGCCGGACATCGGCGATGCAGGGGGCGTCCCGTCCGGCCGGCATCGCACGCTCGGCGAGGGCGCGGCAGCCGGCCGTCGTCACGGAGCCTTCCACGTCGATGAGGTCCTTCACCGCCACGGTGGGCCCGTCGCCGGCGGGGAGCTCGAATCGTTCCAGCCAGGTCGTCACCTCGGGAACACTAGATCGCTGACCAGCCACGTAAGATTTGCCGCATCAGTGACCTGTTGATGCGCCTGAGGGAACGCGACTGGCGGCTCACGCCGCAGCGCCGGGTCGTGGCCGAGGTCCTCGCGGGTGAGAACGTCCACCTCACCGCCGAGGCCGTGCACAGCCGCGCCCAGGCGCGGCTGCCGGAGATCAGCCTCGCCACCGTCTACAACACCCTCAACGAGCTCGTCGGCATGGGCGAGGTCCTCGAGGTGCCGGCCGCCGCCGGCGCCAAGCGCTACGACCCGAACGCCCACGTCCCCCACCACCACCTCGTGTGCACGGCCTGCGGCGACCTGTGGGACGTCATGCGGCGCTCGTCGGCGCCGGTCACCTTGGGGGAGGCGGACCGGAGAGGGTTCGAGGTCACCGGTGTCGAGATCGTCTTCCGGGGCGTCTGCGCCAGCTGCCAGGAGGCTCCGGCGGAGCCCTGAGCGCCGGCAGCTCTCAGCGGTGGAGCTCCGCCCGCTTCGGCCCGTTCCGCCCCATGGCGGCCTTCATGGCGGCGTAGACGGCGGCCGGCCTCACCACGACGAGCTCCACTGGTGGATCCGTCCACGGCAGCGGCACACGCTCGCCGGGCTTGAAGAGGTGCTCGTCGTCGACCCAGACGGTGCCCTTCGACGGGAGGACGGCGACGCGGGCGCCGCGGGCCACCCAACGGGCCTTCGGTGGCACCTTCCCCGTCAACCTGGATGACCGGGTGATGCGCCGGGTGCCGACGCCGGGTTTGCGGAGGTGAGTCTCGAGGGGCTTCGGCTTCGCCACGCAGACGAAGACGGCCGCCTCGCCGAGCTCACGACCGACGGCACGGAGATCGTCGTCGCTGACGTCACCCGAGCCGACCCGTTCGAAACGCCCCGCCGCCGCCACGTACCAGTCGAGGTTGACCCCGAGGCGCTGAGCCCTCGGCCTGCGCTGCCCGTCGGTCAGCCCGCCAGGCGGTTCGGGCGTCTCGGCGGTGGGCACGCCGCAATTCTGCCGGGGACGGCGCGGTTTCGGGGCTACCGAGCGCCCAAAGCGACCGTACTGGGCCCTCTACGGTCGTCCTCGCATCTCATCAGTAGCCCGAAACCACCACCCACCCCCGCCGCCACCCGGGAGGGTCCCCCACCTCGGCACTCCCGTCCACTACCTTCCAAGTACGCCGAAGTGACGGGATTTGAGCGATGCATCTGAAATCCACCTATCCGACGCGACGGGCCCACCGCTCGGGGGCAAGTCCGAGACGGAAGGCGGGGCTGCGGTGAGCCCGTCGTCGGCACACTCGCGCCGGGGACCGTTCGGGCGCCTCGCGGCCAAGGTGAAGCAGTCCTGGACCGGCGCCAAGACGGGTAGCAAGACCCTCGTCATCGTGGCGATCGTGCTCGTCCTCGGCCTCGTGGGCGTCGGCGTCGGCCTCGCCACCACCTCCAAGCCGAAGCACTCCGCCGGCGGCACGACGACGACCACCACGACGACGACGCTCACCGTCCCCGTCACGACTCGTGTGAAGGGGCACGTCGACACTCACCTCTGCCCCCTGCGGGGGACACGTGCGCCGGGCGGCAAGGTGCAACAGCGCCCAGCCGTCGGCGTGAAGATCGGCAACGACCCCGCCTCCCGTCCCCAGAGCGGGCTGCCCGACGCCGACATCGTCTACGAGGAGATGGCCGAGGGCGGCATCACCCGCTACCTCGCCATCTTCCAGTGCTACGAGCCGGCGGCCATCGGCCCCACGCGATCGGTGCGCTGGGACGACTGGCACATCCTCGCCTCCTACGGCCACCCGATCCTTGCCTTCTCAGGGGGCATCACCCCCTGGACGGAGGAAGTGGCGAGCCTGCCCTGGCTCTTCGACGCCAGCGGATCCGCCTACCCGACGGCAAACGCCTATTACCGGACATCGAACCGTGTACCCCCGTGGAACTACTACACATCGGCCAAAGGGCTCTGGGGCCTCGACCCGAAGAATCACGAGACGCCGCCGGCCCAGTTCGTGTACTCGGCCCGGCCGGCGGCCGGTACGAAGAGAACGCGGGGAGCCTCCGTCGCCGACTTCGCCTCCGCCGCCACCGTGCAGTGGGAGTGGAGCGCCCACCTCGGGGCCTGGCTGCGCTTCGTCGGGGGGGAACCCGACGTGGACGTGAGCGGGGCCCAGCTACGCGCCACCGACGTCGTCATCGACCTCGTGCAGACGCAGCCCGGTCCCTACAACGAGTCCGGCCCCAACTCGCCGGATGTCGAGAGCCTCACGCAGGGGACCGGCCCGGCATGGATCCTCCGCAACGGCATGGTGGAAGAGGGCACCTGGAGCTGCCCGCAGTACGGGGACATCACGCGCTACCACTTCCGGGATGGGAAGACGATGACGCTCGCCCCCGGCAACACCTGGGTCGAGCTCGTGCCCGACAAGAGCTACGCCGTGTCCATCCAGCACTGATCGGACCGCACGCCGCAGGCGGTCACCGCCATGGCAGACTCGATCCGTCGGATCGATACGGGGACGGTGTGCGGTTATGAAGGTCCTGCTCGTTGGCGCAGGTGGAGTCGGCGAAGCAGCCGCAGTCATGTTCGGCTCGCGGGGATTCCTCGAGAAGCTCGTCGTGGGCGACATCTCGGAGGCCCGGGCCGCCAAGGTCGCCGCCCGTTGCGAGGCCGGCGGCAAGGGCACGGCCGCCGGCGGTGTTCGCCTCGACGCCGGGGATGCCGACGCCGTCGCCGCCCTCGCCACGGCCGAGGATGTGGACGTCATCTTCAATGCGTGCGACCCGCGTTTCGTGCCGACCATCTTCCAGGCGGCCATCGACGCCCGCACCGACTACCTCGACATGGCGATGTCGCTCTCCCTCCCCCACCCCGACGTGCCCTACGAGCAGGTGGGCACCATCCTCGGCGAGCAGCAGTTCGCTGCGCACGACCTCTTCGCCGAGCGGGGCCGCCTCGCCCTCGTGGGATGCGGCGTCGAGCCGGGCCTCTCGGATGCCTTTGCCCGCTACGCCTCCGACCACCTCTTCGAGACCATGGACGACGTCGGCGTGCGTGACGGTGCCGATCTCGTCGTCGAGGGCTACGACTTCGCCCCGACGTTCAACATCTGGACCACCATCGAGGAGTGCCTCAATCCCCCCGTCATCTTCGAGCGCGACCGGGGCTGGTTCACGACGGTGCCGTTCTCTGAGCCGGAGGTTTTCGACTTCCCGGAGGGCATCGGCGAGATCACCTGCGTGAACGTCGAGCACGAGGAGGTCCTCCTCATCCCCCGGTTCCTCGAGGCCGGCCGCGTGACGTTCAAATACGGGCTCGGTGAGGAGTTCATCGGTGTGCTGCAGACGCTCCACAAGCTCGGGCTCGACTCCACGCGACCGGTCGACGTGAGGGGCCAGAGCGTCTCGCCCCGCGACGTCGTGGCCGCCTGCCTACCCGACCCCGCCACCCTCGGCGACGTCATGACCGGGCGGACCTGCGCCGGCACGCACATCCGGGGCACCGGCAAGGACGGCAACTTCCGCCAGGTGTACCTGTACCACGTGTCCGACAACGCCGAGACGATGGGCCGCCACGGCTGCCAGGCCGTCGTCTGGCAGACCGCCATCGCCCCCGTGGCGGCACTCGAACTGCGCTCGAAGGGGCTCTGGCAGGGTGCCGGCGTCCTCGGCTGCGAGGCCTTCGACGCCGTGCCCCTCCTCGACATGTTCATGGAGTACGGCGAGCCCTGGCACCTGCGCGACGAGACGCCGGACTGAGCGCCCGCCCGCTCAGGAGCCGGAGGGCGTCACCTGCTGCCAGTTCGCACTCGACGGCATGATGCGCCCGGCGGGGCCCTGCCCGAACAGCCAGAAGAGGTTCCCGGTGATCTTCTGCACGACGGGGGACGAGCAGACCGGGTGACGCCGGCCGCAGGGGCTCATCGAGTAGATCCAGTTGTTGTCCCCGGTGTCGAGGATGCCGGCCTTGCTGCCGGACATCGTGTAGTACGTCATGTCTGAGTAGGTGTCACTACCCCAGGTGCCTTCGTCCGTCTGGGTTTCGGCTGCCGAGATGGGCGAGTGCCCGAGCACCTCGACGTTGGAGGGCATGGGCCAGCTGGGCGTCACGTGGTCGAAGTCGGCCTGGATGACGCCCGGCAGCGTCGACCCGTCGTGCAGGCCCGTGCCCTTGAAGATCCAGGCGCCGGCGTCGTGCACCACGAAGGGAGCAGAGGCGTCGCCCGGCTCGATGAAACCTGCGTACATCTCCCCCACGAACCCGCTCTCCGGCCAGTCGGTGGGTGGCGAGTACCAGGCGTTTCCCGTCACCTGGAGGGGGTTGCCGTGGCCGTTGAGGGGGTCCTCGCTCGAGTCGCGGTAGTCGACGATCTCCCGGTCCGGCCCGAGCGACGAGCCCTGCAGCCGGACGTGCCGGAGCATGGCGCTGGCGCCGAAGAAGACGATGTTCAGGCCGTGGTTGGCGGCGTTGATGGCGGCGTTGCGCTCCGGGAGCGCCCAACACTCGTCATGGCCGAGTGAGAGGAGGACCCGGTGCTGCAGGAGGAAGGAGGGGTGCTGGGCCAGAGTGAGGTCGTCGGCGTAGGTGACGTCGAGGCCGCGTTGCTCGGCCCAGGCGACGAGGGGGAACTCGTTGGCGAGGAAGTCGGACGCCCCATTGCCGAACATGGGGCGGTCGAGGGAGACGATGCGTGCCCGGTTGCAGACCGGGTAGGTCGGGGCGCAGTTGCCGAGGCCCTGGTAGAAGTCGTAACCACCGTAGGTGTTCCAGGCCTCTTCCGTGAAGAGGTCGTTCTTCACGACGTAGGCGGCATGGCTCGTGGGATCCCACACGACGAGGAGGATGTAGTACTGCTCGTTGCCGCTGCCGACGAGCTTCAGGAGGTAGTCGCCCGGCACGAAGGCGGACGACACCGTGAAGCTGAGCGACGGCTTCCAGTTGGCGCACGAGACCATGTTGACGCCCTGGGTGACGGGACAGGTGGGCTGGCCGTGGCCCGCCTGCGTGGGTGAGGTCCAGACGAGATGGGCGCCCGTGCCGCCGTAGTAGCCCATCCGGTAGGCGAAGACCTTGAAGCTCGGGGCGGTCGAGTCGACGTAAAGCGTCACCGAATTGCCGACGGCGGCGTACTCGCGGTTGGCGAAGCCGTCGATGGAGCCGGACGCCGGCTGTCCCGAGATCCTCCAGCTCGAGGTGCCGGACAGCTTGTTCTCGGCGATGACCCAGGACGCCTCCACGCCGTCGGGCCCGAGGAAGGTGTGGGTATCGGAGGGGTTCGGCGCCGCCGGGATCGTCGTGCGAGTGGTCGCCGTCGAGGTCGACGTCGTGCCGCCACCGTGCGGTTTGCCGCCTCCGCCGCCTCCGAGCGTCACGGCGAGGAGGACGCCGACGAGGACGAGCACCACGAGGACGCTGATCGTCGCCGTGAGGCGCGCCCGCCGGGATCGTCGAGTCGGCCCGCCTCCCGAACCGCGCGCCCGGCCGCGAGGAACGGAGGTGCTGGGGGCCGCCGTTGTCGGCCGGCCCGCTCATTGCCTTCGTCCGGGCGCGGAAGTCGCGCAGCCGTTCCTGAGCACGGCCGGATCATACAAACGAGCCGGCCCGAGCTGGCCTCGGCTCAGCCGAGGGCGGTCATGACGTGCTTGATGCGCGTGTAGTCCTCGAACCCGTACATGGACAGGTCCTTGCCGTAGCCGGAGTGCTTGAAGCCGCCGTGCGGCATCTCGGCGATGAGGGGGATGTGGGTGTTGATCCAGACGCACCCGAAGTCGAGGCTCTTGGCCATGCGCATCGCCCGCCCGTGGTCCCTCGTCCAGACGCTCGAGGCGAGCCCGTAATCGACACCGTTCGCCCAGGCGAGCGCCTCCTCCTCGTCGGAGAAGCACTGCACGGTGATGACCGGCCCGAACACCTCGTTCTGGATCATCTCGTCGTCCTGGAGCAGGCCGGACGACGACCGTCGGCGGGAAGAAGTAACCGGCGCCGCCGACGGGCGAACCGCCGAGCTGCACCTCGGCGTGACTCGGGACGCGCTCGAGGAACCCACTCACCCGCGCCAGTTGGTTGGCATTGTTGAGGGGGCCGTAGAGGGCGTCCTCGTTGTCCGGGGCGCCCGTGACGGTGCCTTCGGCCTGGGTGACGAGGGCGGAGAGGAAGTCGTCGTGGACCTTCGGCCCGGCGAGCACCCGTGTGGCCGCCGTGCAGTCCTGCCCGGCGTTGAAGTACCCGGCGACGGCGATGGCCTCGGCAGCGGCCTCGGCATCGGCGTCGTCGAAGATGATGACGGGCGCCTTGCCGCCGAGCTCGAGGTGGACGCGCTTCAGGTCGTGGGCGGCCGCCTCGGCCACTTCCATACCGGCGCGTACCGAGCCCGTGATGGAGACCATCTGCGGCGTCTTGTGCGAGACGAGAGCCCGACCGGTGTCGCGGTCCCCGCAGATGACGTTGAAGACGCCCGGCGGCAGGTGCTCGGCCATGATCTCGGCCATGAGCAGAGTCGAGGCGGGCGTCGTGTCGGACGGCTTGAGAACGGTCGTGTTGCCGGCGGCGATGGCGGGCGCCCACTTCCAGACCGCCATCATCATCGGGTAGTTCCACGGTGTCACCTGGCCGCAGACCCCGACCGGCTCACGCCGGATCATCGAGGTGTGCCCCGTCATGTACTCCCCGGCGGAGCGGCCCTCGAGCACACGGGCGGCGCCCGCGAAGAAACGGATCTGGTCCACCATGGGCGGGATCTCCTCCGACATGGTGAGGCCGAGGGGCTTGCCGGTGTTCTCGCTCTCGACGGCGACGAGCTCCTCGGCACGAGCCTCGATGGAGTCGGCGATCTTGAGGAGCGCCCGGCTGCGCTCGGAGGGCGTCGACTCCTTCCAGGAGGCGAAGGCGGCCGCTGCCGCAGCGAAGGCGCTGTCGACGTCCTCCTGCCCGGAGACGGGCGCCTCGGCGAAGGCATCGCCGGTACTCGGGTTGATGAGGTCACTCGTGCGACCCGATTTGGCGTCGACGTAACTGCCGTCGACGAAGTTCTGCAGCTTGCGGAGTTTCGTGTCGGTCGCGTTGGCCATTCGAGGATCCTGGCAGACGGCCGGTCGGCGGACAAGCGGTATTTCACGCCGATGTCGAGGATCGGCGACGGATTCCGTCGCGTCCACAGGCAGGACGCACGAATCCGCAGCGTCGCCCGGAGCGGGGGACGAGTTCGGATGGATCTCGGAGGAAGCCCCCACGGCACGCGCAGCCGCCGTGCGTAGACCTGACTCACCGGCTCTCCCCCTGAGCCGGAAGGAAGGAAAGAGAGAACCATGATGCGAAAACGAGTGATCGGAGCGACCGTCGCAGGACTCGCCTTCATCGGAGGGAGCGCCGGAGTCGGCGTCGCCGTCGCCAGCGCCCAATCGACACCCAATCGCAGCACGCACTCGGTGAAGACGGTGGCCGCCACGATGTCGAAGCCCGCCGTCGACGCAGCCCGGCCCGCCGCCATGGCGGCGCCGGCGGTGGCCGTCACGAGCTCGGGGTCGAAGGCGACCACGAAGCCTCCGTCGTCCTCGACGCACAGCTGCCCGAACATGGGCTCCGGATCCCACTCGGGATCCACGTCCAAGGGTTCCTCGGGCAGTTCCGCGACAGCCGCAGCGCTGTCCTGACCGGAGCCACAACCGAAGCCGGCCGGCCACCCGCCCACCCCTCGGGTGGCCGGCCACCGGCCGCCAGTAACCTGCCGGCGTGACGCCCTCCGTCAGCCCCGCCCCAGCCCCAGCTCCGGCCGACTCGCGGTGGCGCTCGCTCTCGTTCTGGTGGGAGTCCCTCCCCGGGGCGATCACGCCGAGGCCTGCCCTCGCCGCCGATCTCGACGTCGACGTCGCCATCGTGGGGGCGGGCTACACGGGCCTCTGGACCGCCTACTACCTCGCCGCCATCGACCCGGGCCTGCGGGTGGCGGTGCTGGAGCGAGAGGTGGCGGGTTTCGGCGCCTCTGGACGCAACGGAGGATGGTGCTCCGCCTACTTCGCCGTCTCCGACGCCAACATCGCCAAACAGGTCGGCCTCGACGGCATGCACGCCATGCGGGGCGCCATGGAGGACGCCGTCGACGAGGTCGGCAAGGTGGCAGCTGCCGAGGGCATCGAGTGCCACTACCGCAAAGGCGGGAGCCTCCGGCTCGCCCGCACAGCCGCCCACGTCGCCGGCTGCCGGGCCGAGGTCGAGGAAGCCCGCCACCTCGGGCTCGGCGAGGACCACGCGCGATGGTGCGAGCCGGACGAGGCGGCCGCCCTCGTCGGTGCCTCCGACGTCCTCGGCGGCACCTACACGCCCCATTGCGCCTCCATCCATCCCGCCCGCCTCGTCCGTGGCCTCGCCGACGCCGTCGAGCGGCGGGGCGTGACGATCTTCGAAGAGACGCCGGTGGAGCGGTTCTCACGTGCCGGGCCGGGCGGCACCCGTCACCGCCTCTCCACGCCCGGGGGTCGCCTGCGGGCCGACGTCGTCGTCGTGGCGACGGAGGGCTACACCGCCACATTGGCGGGCCAGGACCGCACGGTGGCGCCCCTCTACTCCCTGATGGTGGCGACGGAGCCCCTCGAGGCGAGCGTCCTCGAGGACGTGCGCATCGACAAGGGCATCACGTTCACGGACGGTCGCCACCTCGTCATCTACGGACAGCGCACGGTGGACGGGCGCATCGCCTTCGGCGGCCGCGGCGCGCCCTACCACTTCGGCTCCAGCATCGACGACTCCTACGACCGCGTGCCCGCCGTCCACGACGCCATCGGACGCACCCTCGTCGAGCTGTTCCCCGCGCTCGACGGCGTCGCCATCACCCACCGGTGGGGCGGGCCGCTCGGGGTGCACCGCGATTGGTACCCCTCTGTCGCCTTCGACCGGGCGAACGGGCTCGCCTCCGCCGGCGGTTACGCCGGCGACGGCGTTTCGACCACGAACCTCGCCGGCCGCACCCTTGCCCATCTCGTCTGTGGACGGGAGACCGACGAGACGCGGCTGTGCTGGGTCGGCCACCGCTCGCCCCAATGGGAGCCCGAGCCCTTGCGCTGGCTCGGCATCAACGCCGGCCTCGCCGCCACCCGCCTCGCCGACAGGGCGGAGAACCGCACCGGCGGCGCCTCACCCCTCGCCGCCCTCGTCGACCGCCTGACGGGCCACTGACAGCAGCTACCGGCGCTCGACGGGCGCGGGCTCAGAGCCGCCGAATCACGACCGGGATAGCCCTCCTCAGCCGGTGGCACCACCCGAGTTCGACGAGCTCGTCATACCACCCACAGCGACGGCGGAGCTGCTCGAGATTCCCGTGATGCCCGTGATGCCGGACACGCCCGGCACACCGGTGATGCTCGAGATGCCGGTGCCGGGGCAGAGAGCGCCACCGTTGTCCGCCGTCCCTGAGGCCGTGCAGCCCAGGGCGGAGTCGATGAGCGACTTGATCGTGGCCGCCGAGATCATGAAGGCGCCCTGCGGGGCGGTGACGCCGACGGCCGGGTGGGAGAAGTCGAGGTTGGCGGAGTACCCCTCGTAGCTCACCTGCAGTCGGGAGAGCGAACCGTTCGTCACCCACATCGTCATCGGGATCTCGAGGCCGGCCGGGATCTCATGGACACTCGACTCGATGGCTCCGAGCTCGCGAGCGGCCGTGGCGGCCTCGGCGGTCGGGAGGTCCTTCGTGATGGCACCGTTCATGTCGGCGAGGAAGCTCGCCACGAAGTGCTCGACCGGCAGCGTGAGGGAGTACTCCGTCGTCCCGTTGGAGGACGACAGCTGGTGGATGCTGGTCCAGGTGTCCCACGACTGCGAGAACGACATCGTGAAGGCGTTGCGGAGGTTGGCGATCTGCGAGGCGGTCGGGATCTGCGTCGTCGTCGTGCCGAGCGCCGACTCGAGCGAGCGCAGCGTCGCGAGGCTGACACCGACCCACTGATCGTGCACGACGTCCGACTCGATCGTGTAGGCCGCCCCGGTGGCGCCGCCCGACGCCAGCGACTGCAGGGCCTGCTCGTAGGTGCTCTGTGAGATGGCCCGCAGGTTGACGCGGGCATAGATGGCCGAGTCCGTCCCGACGACGTCGACGATGTCGCTGCCGCTTCTGAGGACGGAGATCTCGTAGGCACCGATGTTGTCGGAGCCGGACGAGATGGGGGCCGAGGCGTTCTTGCTCGTCACGGTGAGGACGACCGAGTACTGCGACACGGTCGCCTCCTCCGACGGGTTCGGGACCTGCGCCGTAGCCACGACCTGCAGCGTGGGAGAGGCGAGGACGCTGGCAAGAGCGGCGTGCACGCCGCTCGCCCTCGCCTGCAGCTCGAAGCCGGCGACGACCCCGATGACGGCGAGCACGGAGAGGGCGGCACCCGCGATGACGAGGCGCCGGCGGCGGGGTGCCGACGGGGCGCTCGGGAGCGGTGCGGCGGCGCTCCAGTCCACTGCCGGGGCGGCCGGCGGCTGAGCCGGCAGCTGCTCGGTGGACAACGGCGGCGTGGCGGGCGCCGCCGGAGCCCACGACGGCGTGGATCCGCCCCAGGTCACGAACTCGGCCGCCTCGCCCCACTGGGGCGGCGGCGGGGAGGCCGGGAGGGGCGGCTCAGGAGGAGTCGGAGGCGGTGGTGGCGGAGGCGGGGGCGGAGGCACTGCCGCCCCCGTTGGTATGGCGGGCGCCGGTGGGACCGAGGCACCCTCCGCTGCCTCCGCCGGGGTGTGCGGGTGTCCTTCGTCTTCCCAGTAGCCAGCCATCGACCACGTCCTTCCCTCGCCTACTCGTAGTTTCTCACAGGGTGAGACAGGGCGCGACGGGGGCGTCCTCAGATCGAGCGGAGCGCCTTCTCGAAGATCTCGAGGCCCTCGTGGAGGAGGTCGTCGCCGATGACGAGAGGCGGCAGGAGACGCACGACGTTGTCGAAGGTGCCGGCCTTCAAGGCGATGACGCCCTCGGAATGGCAGCGGGCGAGCACCTTGGAGGCCGCCGCCGCGTCCGGCATCTTGCTGGCCCGGTCGGAGACGAGCTCGACGGCCGCCATGCCCCCGATGACGCGGACGTCGCCCACGGCACTCACGTCGTCGAGGAGCGGCGTGAGGCGCTGGGAGAAGATCTCGCCGATGTGCTGGGCCCGCTCGCCGAGCCCGCCCTGCTCCACCTCCCTGATGGCGCCGAGGGCAGCCGCGCAGCAGACGGGGTTGCCCCCGAAGGTGCCGCCGAGCCCGCCCGTGTGCACCTTGTCGACGAGGTCGGCCCGGGCGGTGACGCCGCCGATGGGCATGCCGCCGCCGAGCCCCTTCGCCGTCGTGATGATGTCGGGAACGAGTCCCCAGTGCTCGGAGGAGAACCAGCGGCCGGTACGGGCGAAGCCCGCCTGCACCTCGTCGGCCACGAAGACGATCCCGTTGGCGGCGCAGTACTCGGCCAGCATGGGCAAGAAACCCTCCCCGGGGATCACCACCCCGGCCTCCCCCAGTACCGGCTCGACGACGAGGGCGGCGATGCGGTCGCCGCCGATCTCACGGTCCATGGCCGTGATGGCGGCCGCCGCGCAGGCCGGGCCGCACTCGTCGGCCGGCGCCCCGACTGGGCAGCGGTAGGGATAGCTGAAGGGGAGCCGGTAGATCTCGGAGGCGAGGGGGCCGAAGGTCGCCTTGTAGGGCATGGCCTTCGCCGTCATGCTCATGGTGAGGAGCGTGCGGCCGTGGAAGGCGTGCTCGAACACGGCGACGGCCTGGCGTCCCGTCGCGGAGCGGGCGATCTTGACGGCGTTCTCGAGGGCCTCCGCCCCGGAGTTGACGAAGAACGTGCGCCGCTCGAGGTCGCCGGGAACGAGGGCGTTCAGCTTCTCGGCGAGCGCCACGTAGGCCTCGTACGGCGTCACCTGGAAGCACGTGTGCGTGAAGCGGGCCGCCTGCTCCTCGATGCCCTCCACGACCGCCTGGGCGCTCGAACCGACCGTGAGGACGGCGATGCCTGCCCCGAGGTCGATGAAGGAGTTCCCGTCGACGTCGACGAGGACGCCACCGCCCGCCCGCTCGGCGAAGACCGGCATCGTCCCGCTCACGCCGGGTGGCACTGCCGCCTTTCGCCGTTGCATGAGCGCACGGGACCGCGGCCCGGGGATCTCCGTGACGAGCTGGCGCCGCTGCGGCACTGAGGGGTGTTCCACGATGGCGCTCCTTCTCGGGGTTGCTGAATCGGTTGCTGCGCAGCATATCTGCGACGGATTCCATTGACAATGGGCGGTTTCGGTGTGAATATTGGCCGCCATGGCGCGGGCAAATGGCACGGCGACGATGCACGCCCCGCTCCTCGACGACGTCTCCAAGCAGCTCGTTGAGGAGCTGCAGCGCGACGGCCGGCGGTCCTACGCCGACCTCGCCAAGTCCGTCGGCCTCTCCGAAGCCGCCGTCCGCCAGCGGGTCCGCCGTCTTCTCGACGACGGTGCCATGCAGATCGTCGCCGTGACGGATCCGGCCACGGTGGGTTTCTCGCGTCAGGCCATGATCGGCATCCGCGCCGAGGGCGACCTGCGCGACGTGGCGCGGCGCCTCTCGGAGCTCCCGGAGCTCGAGTACGTCGTGCTCTGCGCAGGATCCTTCGACATCCTCGTCGAGCTCGTGTGCGAGGACGACGAGAGCCTGCTGCGTCTCCTCGACGAGTCCATCCGTGCCGTGGACGGCGTGCGGGAGACCGAGACCTTCATCTACCTGCGCCTGGTGAAGCAGAGCTATGCGTGGGGTACCCGTTGAGACCAGCGACCAAGCCGACACCGGAGACGACATGACTCAAGAGGACCACGCCGTCCGCGACCCGCAGGCCCAGCAGTCCGCCGCCCGCGACCATCTCTGGCTCCACTTCACGAGGATGGGGTCCTTCAGCGACCAGCACGAGATCCCCATCATCGAGCGGGGCGAAGGGCCCTACGTCTACGACAACCACGGCAAGCGCTACCTCGACGGCCTCTCCGGCCTCTTCGTCGTGCAGCTCGGCCACGGCCGTCACGACCTGGCCGAAGCGGCCCGCAAGCAGGCCGAGACCCTCGCCTACTTCCCACTCTGGTCCTACGCCCACCCCCGCTCGATCGAGCTGGCCGACCGCCTCGCCGACTACGCCCCGGCCGACCTCAACCGCGTCTTCTTCACGACGGGCGGCAGCGAGGCCGTCGAGTCCGCCTGGAAGCTCGCCCGCCAGTACTTCCAGGCGATCGGGCAGCCGAACCGTTACAAGGTCATCAGTCGCAACATCGCCTACCACGGCACGACCCTCGGCGCCCTCTCCATCACCAGCATCCCGGCCGCCCGCATGCCCTTCGAGCCGCTCGTGCCCGGAGCCCGCAAGGCCATGAACACGAACCGCTACCGCTGCCGCGACTGCTCGCATCTCGATCACTGCACGATGCGCTGCGCCGACTCCATCGAGCAGGTCATCGAATTCGAAGGGCCGGAGTCGGTCGCCGCCGTCTACGTCGAGCCCGTGCAGAACTCCGGCGGCTGCTTCCCGCCGCCGGAGGGATACATGCAGCACGTGCGCGAGATCTGCGACCGCTACGGCATCCTCATGATCTCCGACGAGGTCATCTGCGCCTTCGGCCGCCTCGGCGAGATGTTCGGCTGCGACCGCTACGGCTACGTGCCCGACATGATCACCTGCGCCAAGGGGATGACGAGCGGTTACTCACCCATCGGGGCCATGATCGCCCGCGACCACCTCATGGAACCCTTCCTCGAGCACGGGGCGAGCTTCACCCACGGCATCACCTTCGGGGGGCACCCCGTCTCGGCCGCCGTCGGCCTCGCCAACCTCGACGCCTTCGAGCGGGAGGGCATCCTGCAGCACGTGCGCAAGCACGAGGCGGACTTCCGCAGCTCGCTCGAGGGACTCCTCGACCTCCCGATCGTGGGGGACGTCCGGGGCGCCGGCTACTTCTACGGCATCGAGCTCGTGAAGGACAAGGCCACGAGGGAGACCTTCTCGCACGCCGAGGCGGAGTTCCTCCTGCGCGGCTTCCTCTCGCCCGAGCTCTTCGACCGCGGCCTCATCTGCCGCACCGACGACCGCGGCGACCCCGTCATCCAGCTCTCGCCGCCCCTCATCTGCGAGCAGGAGCACTTCGACGAGATCGAGCAGATCCTCCGCAGCGTGCTGCAGGAGGCATGGTCGCGCCTGTAGAGAGCGGCGGCTCGCCGGCCACGCTGCCGGCATCCTTCCGGCGGCACTGGGCGGCCGACCCCGGCGCTGCCGCCCTCGTCGACGGGGCGAGCGGCCTCGCCCTCTGCAATGCCGACGTCGAGGAGCTGACGGCCGCACTGGCGGGCCGGCTGCTCGGGGCGGGCCTCTCGCCGGGCGACCGGCTCCTCTGGAGCCCGGGCCGCCCGCTCGAGTCGGCCCTCGTCGCCGTGGCGGCCCTGCGGGCGGGCCTCGTCCTCGTGGCGGTCAACCCGTCGCTGACGCCGCCGGAGATCCGCCACGTGCTCGCCGAGGTGGCCCCGTCCGCCAGTGCGGTGGACGACCCGGCGCTCGCCCGGACGGTGGGCGAGCTCGCACACGGCCTCCGGCTCATCGAGCCGCCCCCGGCCCTCGATCGGGCGGGCACTGGGGCGCCGCCGCCGGGGCCGCGGCCGGCGGGCGGCGCTCACCTCGACACCGCCGCCCCGGGCGACACGGCGCTCATCCTCTTCACCTCGGGCACGACGGGAAAGCCGAAGGCGGCCGCCCACACGCACGCCGGCCTTCTCGCCAACGCCGAGTCCCTCCGCCTCGCCTGGCGCTGGGCGCCGGAGGACCGGCTCGTGCACGCCCTTCCCATGTTCCACGCCCATGGGCTCTGCGTCGGCCTCCTCGGCACCCTCCACGCCGGCGCCTCCGCCGTGCTCCTCCCCCGCTTCGGTGCGGGCGAGGTGCTCGACACCATCGGCCCCCGCGGCGCCACGCTCTTCTTCGGAGTCCCGACGATGTACCACCGCCTGGAGGCATCCGGGCGGGCGGGCGAGCTCGCCTCCCTCCGGCTCGCCGTCTCCGGCTCGGCACCCCTGTCAGCGTCGCTGCACGCCGCCCTCTCCGCCGATGGGGGCGTCCGGGTCCTCGAGCGCTACGGCACGACGGAGGCCCTCATGAGCCTCTCGAACCCCTACGACGGGGAGCGACGCCCGGGCAGCGTCGGTCTCCCCCTCCCCGGCGTCGACATCCGCCTCGGGCCGGCCAGCGGCCCCGACGGCGACGAGGCCGGCGAAGACGGCTCCGGCGAGCTGTTCGTGCGCAGCGCCTCCGTCTTCGCCGGCTACCTCAACCGTCCGGCCGAGACGGCTGAGGTGCTCGAGGACGGTTGGTACCGAACGGGCGACGTCGTGTCGGTCGGCGACGACGGCTATGTGCGCGTCCTCGGGCGGACGAAGGAGCTCGTGATCTCGGGCGGCTACAACGTCTACCCCGCCGAGATCGAGACCGCCCTCGCCGAGCACCCTGGCGTGGCCGAGATCGCCGTCAGTGGCACACCTTCGGCGGAGTGGGGCGAGGTCGTGACGGCCTATGTCGTGCCCGCCGGGGCGCCCGAGGGGCTCGTGGAGGCGCTGGACGCCTTCGCCGCAGAGCGGCTGGCGCCCTACAAGCGGCCCCGCATCGTGCACCTCGTCGGGTCCCTCCCGCGAAACGCCCTCGGCAAGATCGTGCGCCAGCGGCTCACCCCGGGCGACTGAGCGGGCCGGCCTGCCTACCCTGTGGGAATGGCCCTCTTCGACCACCCCATCCACCACCTCGACGGCGAGCCCTTCGACCTGCACGAGCTCGACGGCAAGGCGGTCCTCGTCGTGAACGTCGCCTCCCGCTGCGGGTTGACACCGCAGTACACCGGGCTCGAACACCTGCAGGAGCGCTACGCCGACCGCGGCTTCACCGTCCTCGGCATCCCCTGCAACCAGTTCGGGCAGCAGGAGCCGGGGACGGCCGAGGAGATCCAGACGTTCTGCTCGACGACCTACGGCGTCACCTTCCCCATGACGGAGAAGATCGAGGTGAACGGTGAGGACCGGCACCCCCTCTACAGCGACCTGACGGCCGTGGAGGACGCCGAAGGCGCCGCCGGCGACATCCAGTGGAACTTCGAGAAGTTCCTCATCGCCCCGGACGGCTCCGTCTCGCGCTTTCGCCCCACCGTCGAGCCGGAGTCGGAGGAGATCACGAGCGCCATCGAGGCGGCCCTCCCGGCCTGAGCGCGGTCCGGCGCCGGCACCAGCGACGAGGCGACATGATTGGGACCCAGGCACGTGGCCGGGCGTGACGCCGCCTCCTCCGCCGGCGGCCTACAGGTGCCCGGCGGCCCCTTCATCCCCGCCTCCGAGCTGCGCTGGCGCTACTCGGCGAGCGGCGGCCACGGTGGCCAGCACGTCAACACGTCCAACACGCGTGCCGAGGTCACCTTCGACGCCGCCCGGTCGGCATCCCTCGACGAGGAGCAGCGCCGGCTCGTCATCGAGCGCTTCGGGCGGGTGGTGCGCGTCGTCGCCTCCGACGAGCGCTCGCAGTGGCGCAACCGGCGACTGGCGGCCGAGCGCCTGGCCGATCGGCTGGCGGACGCCCTCGAGATCCCCGCGGAACGTCGCCCCACCCGGCCGAGCCGGCGGGTGCAGCGGGTCCGGCGGGAGGAACGCTCGAGAGCGCAGGCGAAACGAGTCGCCCGCCGCTGGAGCTACGACGAGGACAGCTGAGCGCTCGGCGGCCACGGAGGCGGCATGGTCGGACGTGAAATGTATGGACAGTTAAAGGTCGCGGGTGTACCGTGCCGCCGAACAAAGGGGATCGTCGGACAAGGGGGAGACGATGTCGCAGACGATGGAGCCATCGGGGGCCGCCGGCGCCAGCCGCCGCGACGAGCACGACCTGGCCTCGTTCGGTTACAAGCAGGAGCTGCACCGCTCGCTCGGCTTCTTCAGCTCGTTCGCCGCCGCCTTCAGCTACATCTCGCCCTCCACGGGCATCTTCACGCTCTTCGGTCTCGGCCTCGCCACCATCGGCGGCGTCTTCATCTGGTCGTGGCCCATCGTCGCCGCCGGCCAGTTCATCATCGCCCTCAACTTCGCCGAGATCTCGAGCCACTTCCCGCTCGCCGGCTCCGTCTTCCAGTGGACGAAGTACCTCGCCACCCGCCCCTACGCCTGGTTCACGGGCTGGATCTACGTCGCCGCCGGCATCCTTACGACGACGGCCGTGCTCGTCACCTTCCCGCTCGCCTTCATCCCGGCCATGAACGAGCTCGGCTGGAACCTCTCGGACAGCCTCGAGCGCGCAGCGGTGGATCGCCCTCATCCTCCTCGTCGTGGTGCTCGTGCTCAACATCTTCAGCGTGAAGCTGGTGGCGATCATCAACAACACGGGCGTGCTCTTCGAGATCCTCGGCATGGTCGTCTTCGCCGTCATCCTGCTCGTCGCCCACCACCACCAGAGCATCGGCATCGTGACGAACTCGGGCGGCCTCCCCGTCAACTTCGGCTCCTTCTTCGCCGCCATGTTCATGAGCCTCTTCGTCATCTACGGCTTCGACACCGCCTCCACGCTCGCCGAGGAGACGAACGACCCGCGGCGCATGGCACCGAGGGCGGTCCTCACGTCGGTGGCGGGCGCCTTCGTCATCGGCGGCATCTTCCTCCTCGCCCTCCTCATCGCCCTGCCGAACCTGCACGCCGGCATCACGACGGTCGGCTTCGGTCCCGCCAACATCATCGAGGCGAACTTCTCGAAGGACTTTGCCTCCGTCTACCTGCTCATCGTCTCGGCCGCCATCCTCGTGTGCTGCATGTGCATCATGACGGCCACCATCCGGCTGTGCTTCGGCATGGCGCGGGACAACAACCTCCCGCTCTCCGGCTTCATTCGCAAGGTCAGCCCCTCGTTGCACACCCCCGTCGTCGCCTGCGTCGTCATTGGCATCCTCTCCGCCGTCCCCATGATCAAGTACGCCGGCGCCGCCTACGTCGCCATCGCCGCCACGGGCATGATCTACCTCAGCTACTTCCTCGGCAACGCCGCCTCTCTGGGAGCACGCCTCCGGGGCTGGCCGAAGGCGAAGGCACCCTTCTCGCTCGGGCGCTGGGGCACGACCGTCAACGTCCTCGGGCTCGTCTACGGCGGGGCCATGATCATCAACTTCGCCTGGCCGAGGGCCGCCAGCAACCCGACACCCAACCAGACCGCCGGAGCACTGTCGATCGGTGGCTTCCTCAACAAGATCCCGATCCTCTACAGCGTCTTCCTCGCTGTCGTGATCCTCGGGATCATCTACTACTTCGCCTTCCAGCGCCGGAAGAACCTGCCGCCCGTCTCGATCCCGAGCGAGACCGGACAGCCTGCTTAGTGGGGCGGGACGTCGAAGCTCCAGACGACGACGCGCGTGCGGTCCCCGAGGAAGATGTCCCGGGCGTACTCGACGGGCGTGTCGTCGCTGTCGAAGGCCGTGCGCTCGACGAGGAGGACGGGCGTGCCCGGGTTGACACCGAGGAGCTTGGCGACGCGGCGGTCGGCCGCCAGCGGCTCGAGCACCTCGCGGGCGTGCGTGGGCCGGCGTCCGTAGCGCTCGCCGAGCAGCCCGTAGAGCGACTGCTCGAGCGGCTCGTCGAGGAGGCCAGGGAAGGCGTCGGCCGGGAAGGACGAGCACTCGAGCAACACGGGCGTCCCGTTGGCGAAACGCAGCCGCTCCACCTGCACGACCGCCGTCCCCTCGCCGAGGTCGAGGCCGGCGGCCACGGCGGCCGAGGCGGCCATCTGGCGGGCCTGCAGGACCTTGGCGCCTGCGACGCGCCCCTGGCGGCCCAGCTGCTCGGAGAAGCCGGCGAAGCTCGTGAGGTCGCGCTCGACCGTCCACTTGCGGACGAAGGTGCCGCCGCGGCGCCCGACGACGCGGTCGATGAGGCCGCGGCGCTCGAGGAGGGTGAGCGCCTGGCGGAGGGTGAGGCGGCTGACACCGAGGGAGGACGCCAGCTCCGGCTCGGGCGGAAAGCGGTAGCCGGGCTCGTAGCGCCCGTCGGCGATGCCTCGCTCGATGGCGGCGGCGATCTGCACGTAGAGCGGACCCTCACCGCGCTGCACGGCGGAAGCACCGATCCCTCTCGCCATCGGACTCCCCTCTCGTCGCCGTCACAGAGCCCGAAGCGCCGGGCGGTGCAGTACCTGCCTGCGGTGAACTGGCACTCTACCGACCGAAACCGAAGGCGGCACAACGTGGCGGCAGGGGCGGGATGACCGAGCGCGTTCGGGCGGTCGTCATCGGGGGCGGCGTCGGCGGCTGCTCCATCGCCTACTGGCTGACCCGCCTCGGGTGGGACGACGTCGTCCTCCTGGAGCGGGCACAGCTCACGAGCGGCTCCACGTTCCACTCGGCCGGCCTCGTCGGCCAGCTGCGGGGCTCCCTGCCCCTCACCCGCATGATGATGAACTCCGTCGAGCTGTACCGAGAGCTGGGCGCCGACGTGGACCTCGACACGGGCTGGCACGAGGTGGGCTCCCTTCGGCTCGCCTCCTCGCCGGAGCGGATGGAGGAGCTGCAGCGGCAAGCCGCCTGGGCGGAGACCTTCGGCCTGCCCCTCGATCTCGTCTCGGCCGCCGAGGCCGCCGAGCGGTTCCCGCCCCTCGACCCCTCCGGCGTCCTCGGCGCCGCCTTCCTCCCGACCGACGGGTACCTCGACCCGAGCCAGCTGACGCTCGCCCTCGCCAAGGGGGCCCGCCTGGGCGGCGCCGATCTCCGCACGGAGTGGCGGGTCACCGCCGTCGAGGTCTCCGAGGGGCGCGTGGGCGGGGTCGAGGTCGAGCACGACGGCGAGCGGTCGGTCATACGGGCCGACGTCGTCGTGAACGCCGGCGGCATCTATGCCCACGAGATCGGCACCATGGCCGGCATCAACGTGCCGCTCGTCCCGATGGCCCACCAGTACGCCATCACACGCCCGAGCGGCCTCCCCCCCACGATGCCGACGCTTCGCGACCCATCGCTGCTCGTGTACTTCCGGGGCGAGAGCGGCGGTCTCGTCGCCGGCGGCTACGAGCGCAACCCGGCGCCGTGGGGCCTCGAGGGCATCCCCGGCGACTTCAACAACCGGCTGCTCGAGGAGGACTGGGAGCGCTTCGCCCCGCTCTACGAGAACGCCACCCGCCGCCTCCCCATGCTCGCCGAGGCGGAGATCGTGACGCTCGTGAACGGCCCCGAGGCCTTCACGCCCGACGGCGAGTTCATCCTCGGCCCGTCGGCGGTCGCCGGCTTCTTCGTCGCCGCCGGGTTCTGCGCCCACGGCATCGCCGGTTCGGGAGGCATGGGCCGCCTCGTCGCCGAGTGGATCACGACCGGACAGCCCGGCCTCGACGCCTGGGAGATGGACTCGCGTCGCTTCGGCGACCAGTACCGGAGCCGTCGCTACACCCTCGAGCGCACGACGGAGGTGTACGCCACCTACTACGACGTGAAGTACCCGGGGCAGGAGCGCTTCGCCGGACGTCCGCTGCGGACCTCGCCGCTCTACGGCCGTCTCGAGCGCCTCGGCGCCGCCTTCGGGGAGAAGTCCGGGTGGGAGCGGGCCAACTGGGTGGCCTCGAACGAAGGGGAAGGCGACGAGTGCCTGCGGCCGCTCGGCTGGGCGGGAAAGGAGTGGTCGCCCGCCATCGCCGCCGAGCACCAGGCCTGCCGGGAGGCGGTGGCCCTCTTCGACCAGACCTCCTTCTCCAAGCTCGAGATCTCCGGCCCCGGTGCCCTTGCAGCCCTCGAGCACCTCTGCGCCAACCGCATCGACCGCCCCACCGGCCGCGTCGTCTACACCCAGCTGCTGAACGAGCGAGGGGGCATCGAGGCGGACCTCACGGTCACCCGCCTCGGTGAGGAGCAGTTCCGTCTCGTCACGGGCACTGCCACGGGCCGTCACGACCGGGCCTGGATCGAGGCGCACCTCCCTGCCGACGGCACGGTCCACATCGAGGACGTCACCTCCCGCTACGCCTGCCTCTGCCTCTGGGGGCCGGCGGCCCGCCGCCTCCTCGCCCCCCTCACCGACCACGACGTCTCCGGCGGCGCCTTCCCCTATCTGACGGCCGCCGAGCTCAACGTCGGCCCTGTCCCGTGCCTTGCCGTCCGCGTCACCTTCGTCGGCGAGCTCGGCTGGGAGCTCTACTGCCCTTCGGAGTACGGGGGCCGCCTCTGGGACGTGCTGTGGGAGGCCGGCCAACCCTGCGGCCTTCGCGCCGCCGGCTACCGGGCGATCGAGTCCCTCCGGCTGGAGAAGGGCTACCGCGTGTGGGGTTCCGACATCACCTCCGTCGACACGCCCTTCGAGGCAGGGCTCGGCTTCGCCGTCGCCATGGGCAAGGGCGACTTCATCGGCCGCGCCGCCCTCGACGCCGCCGCGGAGCCGCCACGCCGGCTCGCCTGCCTCGTGCTCGACGACTGCCAGTCCGTCGTTCTCGGCGAGGAGCCGGTGCGGGCGGGGGGTCGCCTCGCCGGCCGCGTGACGAGCGGCGGCTACGGCTACACGGTCCGGCGCTCCATCGCCTACGCCTACCTCCCTTCGGAGGATGCCATGGCCGGCAGGCCCGTCGACGTCAACATCTTCGGGCGGTGGATCCCCGCCACGATTGCGTCAGAACCGCTCTACGACCCGAAGAACGAGCGCGTGCGCTCCTGAGCCCTCGCCGGGGCGCCGGCGGCGAGGCGGAGCGACTCGGTGAAGTCGAGCTCGGCGAGCATCGCGAAGAAACCCGCCGCGTGCTCCCCCGCATACCCCACGAAGTCCACCTCGAGGCGGGAGATGCCCGTCTGCAACACGCCCCACATGGCTTCACGCGCTTCGGAGACGAGCTCGAAGAGCCGCAAGGCCGCTCGCGCCGCCTCGCCCGCCTCCCCGAAGTAGTAGCGGAGGAGCGCCACTTCCTGCTGCTCTCCGAAGCCATGGTTGACGGCGAGGTTGCCGAGGTCGAAGAAGGGGTCGCCCATGCCGGCGTACTCCCAGTCGACGATGCGCACCCCGTCGGTGGTGCGCAGCAGGTTCGAGTTGAGGAGGTCGTTGTGGCACAGACATGTCGGTGCGAAGGGCCGGGCGACGGCGATGGCCTCGAGGGCCTGCCACATGGCCTCGTAATCGAAGGGCGGGCGGACGCCGTTCTCCTCCGCAAGGCGGCGATAGTCGGGCACGAGCCGGAAGGGATCGAAAGTGGCAGCCACGCTGCCGGCAGCGTGCACGCGCCGAAGGGCGGTGGCGACCTCGGCCACGACGGGTTCCTCGCCCACCTCGGAGAGCGCGATAGCGGTTCCCTCCACGAAGCGCGTGACGACGATGCCGGCCGCCACGTCGGCGGTGACGAGCTCCGGCCCGACCCCCAGGCTGGCCGCCACCCGGCACGCGTCGAGCTCGCTCGCACGATCGATGCCGAGGAGGTCGGTGCGCTCGCCGACGAGGCGCACCACGTAGCTGTCGCCGCCGACGTCCACCCGGTAGTTCGTGTTCGTGATGCCACCGGCGAGCGGCGAGACGCCGACCCTCTCACCCGGCCAGCACGCCGACACGACCTCGTCGATCGACGGGCTCATCGGTGCAAGTTAGCTCGCGGGGGCGTTGCGGTGACTAGTTTCGGAGGAACGACCACGACTCGAGGAGGACTGCATGTACTCCGGCATCAGCGCCGACGAGATCCGCATCACCGGCCACGACGGGGACGAGATCAACGCCTACTCCGCCGATCCGCACGGCGACGGGCCCTTCCCCGGGGTCGTCGTCATCCACCACATGCCGGGCTGGGACGAGGAGACGACGGAGATCGCCAACCGGTTCGCCGCCCACGGCTACGCCACCATCGTCCCGAACCTTCATCATCGCTACGCCCCCGGCGCTGCTCCCGACGACGCCGCGGCGGCTGCTCGCTCCTCTGGCGGCGTCCCCGACGACCAGCTCCTCGGCGACGTGAAGGGGGCGATGGACTTCCTCCGCCGCCAGCCGGGCGCCAGCGGCAAGGTGGGCGTCATCGGATACTGCTCGGGCGGCCGGCAATCCTTCCTCGTGGCCTGCTCGCTCGACGTCGACGCCGCCGTCGACTGCTACGGAGCCTTCGTCGTCGGGACGCCGCCGGAGGGGCTCAACATGCAGCCGCTCATCCATCTCGCCCCCAACCTGCGCTGTCCCCTCCTCGGCCTCTTCGGGCTCGAGGACCAGCACCCGTCGCCCGAGCAGGTCGACGAGCTCGACGCCGAGCTGCAGCGTCTCGGCAAGGAGCACGAGTTCCACCGCTACGAGGGAGCCGGCCACTCCTTCTTCGCCACGGGGAGGGACGCCTACCGCCCGGTGGCCGCCGCCGACGGCTGGGGTCGCATCTTCACGTTCTTCGGTCGCTACCTCGCCGCCTGAGGCGCCGACATGTGCAGCTACCTCACGTCCGCGACCTCGCTCACCGGCTCGGGCAAGGGGGCACAGGGATGGTTCCGCCTGAGCGGGGCGATGGCGTACTTCGACCACCCGTACCACTCCCCCTTCGAGCACACCCTCAACATCGACTTCCTCAACGAGTCGGAGGGCCCGGGAGCCCGCGTGGCCGTCGAGCTGACGGCGGAGTCCGCCCGCGCCCTCGTTCGCTGCATCGAGGACGCCCTGGCGGCCGCAGGCCCGGCGGCCGGCCCTCCCGTCGCGGCGGCCCCCGCCCTCTAGACTCGGGCGTCGCCGCGGGTCCGGACGGCTCCGTCACCTGGGACGACCGCCACCGCCGGGGACCACCACCGGGGAAGAGGGAGACGATGGACGCCTTCGAGATGGCCTGCGCCGAGCGCCGGCACCTCGCCGACCGGCTCGCCGGCCTGACGGACGACGCCTGGTCGGGGCCGACGCTGTGCGAGGGCTGGTCGGTCCGCGACCTCGTGGGGCATCTCGTCGCCATCGGCTCCATGTCCACCGTCGTGTTCTTCAACGGCATGAGGCGCCACCGCATGAACTTCGATGCCTTCCAGGCAGAGGGCATCCGGCAGCGCACCGACGGCAAGTCCCCCGCAGAGCTCCTGGAGGACTTCCGCTCCACCGTCTCGTCGCGGGCGAAGCCGCCCGGGCCGCGCACCACCGTGCTCGGCGAGGTGCTCGTGCACGGGGAGGACATCTTCCGGGTAGTGGAGAAGGGTTTCTCGGAGCACCCGGTCGAGCACGTCGTGAAGGCGGCGGACTTCTACAAGCGCAACCGCTTCCCCTTGCGGGTGAGGCGCCGCATCCGCGGCGTGACGCTGCGCATGACCGACGCCGACTGGTCCTACGGCTCCGGGCCGGAAGCGGCCGGGCCTGGCATCGCCATCCTCATGGCCATGGTGGGACGCGAGATCGCCCTCGCCGACCTGAAAGGCAATGGGGTGGCCGTGCTGGCGGGCCGCTCGCGAGGCAGGGCTGCGTGAAGCTCGACCGCATCACGAATGTCGACGACGCCCGGCGGGCCGCCAAGCGCACGCTCCCCGGCGTCGTCTTCGACTACATCGACGGTGCCGCCGACGACGAGACGACGATGCGCGCCAACCGCGCCGCCTTCGACGACGTCGTCTTCCGCCCCCGCATGGGGACGGCCGCCCTCGACCCCGATCTCTCCACGAGCGTGCTCGGCGCCGAGCTGTCCATGCCCCTCATGCTTGCCCCGACGGGCCTCGTGCGCATCATGCACCCGCACGGTGCCGCCGGCGTTGCGAGGGCGGCCGCCGGGAGGGGCACGATCTCCGTCTTGAGCAGCGTCGCCGGCGCCGGCGTCGACGAGGTCTCCCCGCAGGCACCGGGAAGGGTGTGGTTCCAGCTGTATGCAGCCGGAGGGAGGCCGCAGGCCGACAAGCTCATGGCGGAGGCGGAGGCGGCCGGCGTCGGCGTGCTCGTCGTGACGATCGACACGGCCGCTCTCGGCAACCGCGAGCGCGACCGCAAGCACGGGGTGAGCCCGCCGCTGCGGGTGGACGCCTACAACGCCGTCCACCTCGGACCGCAGGTGCTCGCCAAGCCGGGCTGGACGTACCGCATGGCCCGCGACGGCGTGAGCACGATCCGGCGCAGCCGGGCCGGCGGCGTGGAGGGCGACGGCATGAAGGCGCTCGGGTTCCCCATGCTGAACATGGTGGCCTCCCCCTTCACGTGGGCGGACATCGAGTACTTCCGGTCCCGCTGGCCGGGGAGGCTGGCCGTGAAAGGGGTTCTCGGCGGCGCCGACGCCCGCCTCGCCGTCGACGCAGGAGCCGACGGCGTCATCGTCTCGAACCACGGCGGGCGCCAGCTGGAAGGAGCGCCCGCCACCATCCGGGTCCTGCCGGAGGTGGTCGAGGCCGTCGGGAGCTCGGCCGAGGTTCTCCTGGACGGCGGTGTCCGCCGTGGCACGCACGTCGTGAAGGCGCTGGCGCTCGGCGCCAGCGGCGTCTTCATCGGGCGCGCCTACCTGTACGCCCTCGCCGCCGGCGGCCAGCCCGGTGTCGAGCACATGCTCGACCTCCTCCGGACGGAGATGTCCCGCACCATGACGCTCCTCGGCTGCCGCCGCGTCGCCGACCTCGGCCCCGACTGGGTGGACCCGCCCCGCCGCTGAGCGGGGCTGCCACCAGCCCGAAAGACGCCTCCGGGTAACATTCCGGTGATGCCCGGCACCATCGAGACCGATGGCCGTGGCGCGCCCGACCCCACGACGGCGACGGCCCTCCCGGAGCTGAATGCCCCCCCGAGCGATCTCCTCCGCCACCGTGCCGGGCGGGGGCTCCGCTCGGCGATCCGGCACCGCTGGCTGGCCGCCGGCATCACGGCCGCCTGCTGGGCGGGGGCTGCCGTCACATGGGCCCTCTACTGCCTCCACCTCGACCGCACCGACCGCACCCTCGGCTGGGACCTCATCGCCTCCTTCCGGGCCGAAGTCGTCTTCGTGCACGGCGGCCAGCCGTACTCGCGGGCGGCCACGGACGGTCGCCTCTTCGTCTACCCGCCGAGCGCCCTGCTCCTCGACCGCCCGCTCGCCTCCCTCACGATCGGGCAGGCCGAGATCTTCGGCCTCGTAGCGACGGCGGTCCTCATGTGGCTCACCGTCATCGTCTCCTCGAGCCTTCTCGGGCGCCGCCCCTTCGGGCTCACCTCGGCCGCCGTCATCCTCGCCCTCCGCTTCCTGCCTGCGCTCACCGACGAGCTCAAGCTCACGAACGTGTCGGTCCTGTGCGCCTTCGTGCTCGCCGTCTTCTTCCTGCTCGCCCTGCGGGGCCACTACATGACCGGCGGCGTCCTCATCGCTCTCACGCTGTCGATCAAGCCGCTCCTCCTCCCCGTCCTGCTCGTCTTCGTCCTCGCCCGCAAGTGGCGACCCCTCGCCGTCACGATCGCCATCCCGGCAGTGCTCAACGCCATCGGCTTCGCCGTCGTGAGGGATCCGGGCGACGTGTTCTCGAAGCTGCCCAGCCTCCTCGACCGATCCGGCTCGGGTGTCTTCTTCAACTCCGCCTGGGTGGACGTGCTGCGCCAGGATCTCGGCGTCTCCGACGCCGTCACGATCCTCGTCCGCCTCGCCACCGTCGCCCTCGCGTTGGCGGCGGCGTGGTGGTGCTGGCATCGCCAGGCGGACGGGGCGGTCCGGCTCGTCACGACCTCGAGCGTGCTCCTCATCGGGACCTTCCTCGCCGGCACCCTCTCGGAGAGCCATTTCATGCTCGCCCTCGTGCCCCTTGCCATGACGGCCGTCGTCCCCGGCAGCCCCATGCGCTGGCCGCCTGCCTGCATCGGGGTCCTCCTCTTCCTCGGCCTCACCCCACCCGCCTCCCTCCTCGGCCTCAACAGCGATGCCAACTTCTCGCTCTGGCGCGCCTTCGGCATGACCCTCGTGCTGCTCACGATCCTGGCGGCCGTGGCCGTGCGCCCGCATCGCACGGGCGAAACGGCCGGGAGCGCCCCGCCCGGCACCGTGCCGGCGGCATGACGACCGTCGTCACCGAGACGCCCGCCCCGTCGGGAGGAGCCGCAGGCGCCACCTCGACACAGCCGACCGGCACGGCCGCCCACCCCAACAACCGACGGCTCTGGACCGTCGTCGCCATCGCCGTCTACCTCGGCCTCGCCGTCGTGGCCTTCCTGCCGGCGGGGCCGCTCGCCTCCCGCTCCGTCCCCTCGCCCCACCCCGGCAACCCGGCCGGATCCCGACCCGTTCCAGATGATCTGGTTCCTCTCGTGGCTGCCCTTCGCCCTCACCCACGGGCTCAGCATCTTCCACACGAACCTCTTCGACTACCCGCAAGGTGTCAACCTCGCCGACAACACCTCCGTCCCGCTCCTCAGCCTGCTCGGTTGGCCGGTGACGGCCACGCTCGGCCCTGTCGCCACCTTCAACCTGCTCCTCCGGCTCGCCTTCGGGCTCTCGGCGACGAGCATGTTCCTCGTCCTCAGGCGCTGGTGCTCGGGCCTGCTGGCGCCGTTCCTCGGGGGCCTCCTCTACGGCTTCGGCCCGTACATGACGGGACAGGAGCTCCATCTCGACCTCGTCTTCGTGCCGCTCCCCCCGCTCTTGCTGTGGTGCACCGACGAGCTCGTGCGGACGCAGAAGATGCGCCCGCTCCGCCTCGGTGTCGCGATCGGCCTCGTCGCCGGGTGCCAGCTCCTCATCTCCCCCGACGTGTTGAGCGGCTGCGCCGTGCTCGCCGGCGTCGCCCTCGTGGGAGGCGCCGTCGTGCATCGCCTGCACGGGAGGGGGTGGCGGGACTGGACGGACCGGCTCCGCTACATCGTGAGGACGGCCGTCCCGGCCCTCGTCGTGTTCCTCCTCCTCTGCGGGTACCTCATCGTCGAGATGGTGGCCGGACCCGATCACGTCGTGGGCGCCGTCATCCCCCCGTCCGCCCTCCAGGGCCTGCACGCCGACCTGCTCGGAGCGCTCGAACCCACTCGCAACCAGCTCCTCTGGCCCCGCGCGCTCTCCCGCTTCGGCGACGGCCTCGTGGCGGGCAACCTCTCCGAGAACGGCTCCTTCCTCGGCTTGCCGCTCGTGCTGCTCCTCCTCGTCATCGCCCGCCGCCTCCGGCGGGACCCTGTCGTGCGAGCCGCTACCTGGCTGGCAGTCGCCTCCTACGTCCTCTCCCTCGGGCCGTCGCTGAGCATCGCCAACCGCGGCACCCACATCCCCCTCCCGGAGGCCGTCTTCGCCCACGTCCCCCTCCTCGACAACACCATCCCGGCCCGTTATGCGCTCTACGTCCTGCTCTTCTCCACGGTGCTCCTCGCCGTCGGCGTCGACCGGCTCTGGTGCCGGGGTGGTGCCGCCCGGCCTCTGCCGGAACGCTGGCGCCGCCTCCTCGGGATCCTCGGGCGGGACACCCTGTCCGCCCGGCGAGCCCGCCTCGGCATCGTCGCCGGCATCGCCGTGCTCTCGCTCGTGCCGGCCATCCCCTTCCCGAGCAAGGGGCTGCCGTGGCCGCGCGAGCTGACGCGTTCGGTCCGCCGGGTGGTGCCGCCGGGCGACGTCATCCTCGCCTATCCCTACCCGACGCCACTCAGACCGCAGGCCTTGACCTGGGTGGCGCTCGCCGGGATGGACTACCGGCTGCTCGGCGGTTACGCCAACATCGACTTCGACCACAGCGGCCATCGCTGGCCGCCGCTGCTCGCCCCGCCGTACGTGCAGGAGCTCCTCGGCTACACCCGCGTCGGCGACCACTGGCCGGCACCGGCGCCCGGAGGACCGGCCCAAGAGCAGGAGCTGTACGTCTTCCTCGCCCGCTACTCGGTCGGTGCCGTTGTCTACTGGGCGGGGGGTGACAACTCGGCGGTCGTCTTCCAGTTCCTCGAGCGTGCCCTCGGGCCTCCGGCGACCGACTCCCTATCACGCGACATCGCCATCTGGCTACCGGCCAAGGGGCACTGGCCCGCCCCGCAAGCAGGCTCGTGACGGTCATCCAGGCCCCGCTCGACACCGGGGCGGACGTCCCCGACTTCGATGCACCGGTCAGGAGCTGGTGGCGGCTCCCGTCCGCCGAGGGCGCGCTCCCGATCGCCGCCCTCGTCCTCATCCCCGTGGCCATCTTCGCCGGGGCCGTCGTCGTGACGGGTCACCCCCTCCTCCTCGGCGACAACCTCCTGCAGAGCTACCCGCTTCGCGTCCTCGTGGGCCGGGACTACCGGCACGGCCAGCTGCCCTTCTGGGATCCCTACATCTGGAGCGGCACGCCCCTCCTGGCGGGGCTCAACGCCGGCGCCTTCTACCCGACGACGTTCCTCTTCGCCGTCCTGCCGGCGACGGGAGCCTGGGTCATCACCCAGGTGTTCGCCTCCGCCTCGGTCTCGGTCGGCACGTACGTCTTCATGCGCGACACGGGCATCCGGAAGGCGCCGTCCTTCCTCGGGGCGCTCTCGTTCGCCTTCGCGGGGGCCATCGCCGCCCAGGGATCGGTGCACATGGACATGGCGGAGGGTTTCGCCTCCCTGCCCTGGATGCTCATCGCCCTCCGCCGCATCATCGAGGACGGGCGATGGCGGTGGACCCTCCTCCTCGGGGCCGCCGTCGCCTGCCTCGTGCTGGCGGGGGCGCCGGAGGCCATCCTCGACGTCTCCATCCTCTGCCTCGTCTACGCCGTCATTCGGTGGTCGCTGCAGCCTTCGGCCTGGGGCCGGCTCCTCACACGGGCCGTTGCCGGCCTGGCGATGGGCGTCGGGCTCTCGGCCGTGCTCTGGGTGCCCGCCCTCCGCTTCATCGCGTCGTCGCAACGGGGATCGGTCTCCCGCACCTTCGCCGCCAGCTACAGCTTTCCTGCCCGTTCTCTCGTTCTCGGGATCTCACCCTTCGTCCAAGGCGGGTGGTCCCTCCTCGGGGAGCCGCACTATCTCGGGCTGTCCAACATGCCGGAGGTATCCTTCTACGTCGGGCTCCTTCCCATCGTGGCGGCCCTCGCCCTGGCGGGTCGGCGATGGTCGGCCTGGCTCCCTCACGGCGAGCGGCGAACCTGGTTCGTCCTCGGCGCCGTCGGGCTCGTGCTCGCCATCGGTGCGAAGACGCCCATCGACAACGTCATCTGGCACATCCCCTACTACGGCAAGCAGCGCGACCAGGGCCGCAACATCGTCGACGTCGACTTCGCCCTCTGCATGCTGCTCGCCTGGTGGCTGGACGGCGGCAGTCGACCGGAGGGCGTCCGCACGGCCTCCGAGACGGTGGCAGCCGGCACCGTCACCGCTGCCGCCGGCGCCCTCGTCGTCTGGGTGGCGGTGGCTCCGTCCTCCCTCTGGCGCGACCTCGAGACGGTGGCGCCCGCCAAGGCGGACCTAGGCAGCATCCTGACGGCCTCCTCGATCTCGCTCGCCCTGGCGGCCGTCGCCCTGGCGCTCACGCTCGGCAGGCACCGTTGGCCGCGCCGGGGATTCCTCGCCGCCGCCGCCGTTCTCGTCGTCGTGGACGTCGGCCTCTTCGCCACGGGTACCGACTTCGCCGGCAGCCAGGCGGTGCCGAGCACGGCCGACCCGGGACCCGTCCTCCGCCTCGTGGCGGACAACCTGCCGGCGGGCAGTCGCTACGCCGTCTTCGACCCCGACCTCTTCGACACGCCCGGCATCGTGGGGGCGGGCGAGGCCAACATGGGCATCCTCCTCGACCTCCCGAGCGTGCAGGGCTACGGCGCCGTGCTCTGGGCCGCCTACTCCGCCAGCACGGCCACCCACATCCGGGGCGGCCTCGCCGTCGGCGAGCTCGGGGCCGGCTACTTCCGTAGCCTCGGGCTGCAGGTCATGGTCTCGCCGGCGGAGGAGTTCCTCACCCCCATCGCCGCCATGCCGGTACCGGGCGGCGCCACCGGCCTCACACCCGTGACGGAGCTTGCGGGGACCGACCCGCTCCTGCCCGGCGGCACGTACCTGCCACCCGAGGAAGATCTCCCGACCGTCGCGCCGTCCGGCCCCCTGCCCGCCCTCTCGCCCGGCCGGCAGGACGGCTGGTACTTCGGGACGGTGCTGTCGCCACACACCGTCGCCCTCGTCCTCTCCCGCCCGTCCGCCGGCCAGCGCGTCCGCTTCGGCGTCGTCACACCGGCCGGCGCTGTCGACTGGCAGAGCGCACAGCGCCTGGGGCAGGGGGCGGAGGTCGCCGACCTGGCGTTGCCGGCGGGGCCGGCCGTCGGACTCGTCGTGCAGCTCCTGGGCGGCGCCAGCCTCGGACCCCTCCGCCTCGCCGTCGGGACAGCCGGCCACGCCTATGCCGTCGACGGTCCCCTCGTCACGGCCATGGCCCCGTCGGCGTGGAGGTATGTGGGGGAGGCGGAGGGTTTCGCCGTGTTCCGTGCCGACTCGGCGACTCAGCAGGCCTGGGTGCAGTCGCTCGGCACCTACGCCGTCGCCGCCCACCTGCCGGCCGATGTCACGGTCCTCGCCGCCGGCACCGACTCGGCCACCATCGCCGTGCGGACGGCGAAAGCGTCCCTCCTCGTGCGCAGCCTCGCCTGGGACTACGGCTGGAGCGCCGCCATCGTGAGCGGCCCGGCCGCCTCGGCCGACCTCGCGACGGCGGCGAGCGGGGCGTCGCTCACCGGCGCCTCGGCCACGACCGTGCGGCAGGTCGGCGTCACGCAGGGCGTCGAGATCCCGCCGGGGCTCAGCATCGTGCGCTTCTCCTACGAGCCGTCCGGATGGCGCCGGGGCCTCGCCGTGAGCGGCGTCACGCTCGCCGCCACGGTGGTGGGCGTCGCCCTCGGCGTCGTCCTCTCGAGGCGCCGCCGGCGGCGGCGCCGTCCCGGTCCCTTCAGCGCCCTCTGAGCGGCGGCGCCTGATCGCAGGGAGGCCTCGTGCCGAGACGGCTTCACCCCGGGCCGGCCCGCGCTGCCTGATCCGCGGGCCGGCCTCCGGAGGGGTGCGTGCGGCGTGGCGAGTCCGGGATCCACCGCCACGTGGATCATGCGGGCATCGGCGGCCGAGCGCATGAGTAGCGGGTACTCAATCTTGCGCCGGCCGGAACGGGCCTTGGAGAATGACCGCCGTGGCACCCCCACCGGCCCGCGCCGTGGCCAGAGCCTGGCCCCTCCTCGGGCGCGACGCCGAGCTGTCCATCCTGAGCGCTGCCGTGGACGACCCGTCCTGCCTCGGCGTCGCCCTCAACGGTCCTCCCGGTGTCGGCAAGACGCGCTTGGCGCGAGAGGTGGCCGAGCTGGCCTCGCTGCGCGGGCTCACGACCGTGTCGGTGCGGGCGACAAGGAGCTCCGCCGACGTGCCGCTCATCGCCCTCATCCCGCTGTTCGCCAGCCTCGGGGTGGACCCGACGGTGGAGAACCCGGCCGGCGCCGTCTCGGCGGCGGTGGCCGGCCTCGCCGCCGCCGCCCGACGGGGCCGCGCCCGCAGCAGCTCTCGGGTGCGGGGCGGCAACGGTGCCGCTCCCCGCGCCGGGGCGGGCGGCCTCGAAACGTCGGCTGCCCCCGAACGCTCCGGCCCGATGAACCGGCTCGTGCTCGTCGTGGACGACGTCCACGAGCTCGACGAGGCCTCCACCACGGTGATCGGCCACCTCGTGTCCTCCGGCGGCGTCTTCGCCGTCATGACGCTCCGGCACGGCGAGAACCGGCCGGCGGGGCTGCACGACATCTGGTCGGACGAACGTATCGTCCAGCTCGAGGTGGAGCCGCTCGGCGCCGCCGGTACGGAGGCACTCGTCGGCGCGGTGCTCGGCGGTCCCGTCGATGCCGGTACCCAGCAGGCGATCTGGCACCAAAGCAGCGGCAACGTCCTCTACCTGCGCGAGCTCCTGCAGGGCGCCCTCGACTCGGGCGCCCTGCGGTCGCACCGGGGCATCTGGCGAATCGAGGGGTCGTTCGCCGCCTCGACCCGCCTGCGGGACTTCATCGACGGGCGCCTCCAGGGGCTCTCCCGCCCCGAGCGGGAGGTGCTCGAGCTGGCCGCCCTCGCCGAGCCGCTCGAACCCGCCGTGCTCGACCTCCTTGCCCCGGCCGAGGCGATCGAGAGCCTCGAGCAGCAGGGCCTGCTCGACTCCTCCACGGGTGCGAACGCCCCGGAGGTGCGCCTCGCCCACCCGCTCTACGGCGAAGTCGTTCGCGCCCACCTCTCGAGGACGCGGCGCAAGCGATTGTGCCGGTCGCTCGCCGAGGTGACCGAAGCCCGCGGGCCGCTGCGTTCCCGCGACGTCCTGCGCGTGGCCGTCTGGCGCCTGGACGGCGGGGGTGGCCGGCCGGCGCTGCTCTTGGAGGCAGCGAAGATCGCCTACCGCGACGAGGACTACGCACTCGCCATCCGCCTCGCCACGGCCGCCTGGGAACAGGGCGGGCTCGTGGAGGCGGCCCTCCTCCTCGGCGACTCGATCGACGTGCACGGGCGTTCGAGCGACGTCGAGGGCGTCCTCCGGGCGGCGCTGCCCCTCGCCAGCGGGGACGCCGAGGTGACGGCCGTGACGAACGGCCTCGCCTCCGCCATCTTCCAGGTGCCCGCCCGCGCCGAAGAGGCGGACCGCCTGCTCCTCGAGGCCGTCGCTGCGGTCTCCGACCCGGCGTGCCGGCGCGCCCTCGTCGCCCAGCGGGGCGACCACTTCCTCCGTACGGGCAACGTGACACGGGTCATCGAGATCGACCGGCCCCTCGTGGAGGACACCGGGGATACCGCCTTCGTGCAGGCCTCCCGCGACCTCGGCGTGGCCCTCGCCCTCGCCGGCCGGACGAGCGAGGCGCTCCGCTACACGGAGGCGGCGCTGTCGGCGCGCCGCCAGCTCGAGGAGCTCGACCACGTGGCGGCGGCGGCCGTCTTCCTCGTCGCCAAGGCGGTCGCCCTCACCGAGGCGGGGCTGCTCGCCGAGGCGGTGGGAACGGCCGAGCTCGGCTATGCGGCCTCCGTCAGCCGCGGCAACCGCCACGGCCAAGCCTGGTTCGGAGTCGTCCTCGCCCTCGCCCGCGCCACGGAGGGCCGCCTCCTCACGGCCGATCGCCTCTTCCGGGAGGCGGCGCCCATCTTCGAAGCACGCGGTCATCCGGGCGCCCGCTGGTGCCTCGGCGGCATCGCCCTCGCCACCGGGCAGATGGCAGATCGCTCGAGCGCCCTGGCGGCCGTGGCGGCCGTGGCGGAGCTTTCCGAGATGGGATCGACGACCATGCGGATGTTCGACGTCCACATCGCCCGCGGACTGGCGTGGGCCTCGCTCGCCGCCGGGGATCTCGGCCGCCGCCCGCACCACCCTCTGGGACGCCGCCGAGCTCGCCGCCGGCTGGGGACAGCATTCCTCGGCCGCCGCCGTGCTCCACGACCTCCTCCGCATGGGCGGCGACGCCGCCGCCGGCCGGCGCCTGGAGGATCTGGAGGGACTGGTCGACGGGGATCTCACGGCGGCCCGTTTCCTGCTCGCCCGCGCCCTGCGGCTCTCCGATGTCGCCCTCTGTGCCGAGGCGGCGGACGGCTTCGAGTCGTGCGGGGCGCTCCTGTACGCCGCCGAGGCCGCTGCTACCGAGTCGCGTCTCGCCTCCGCCTCGCTCCTGCACCGCCGGGCGACGGCTGCGGCCGCCCGCGCCCAGCGGCTGGGACGTCGCTGCGAAGGAGCCCGCACCCCCGTCCTCTCCTCGCCCGGCGTGAGAGCCGACCTCTCCGCCCGCGAGCAGGAGGTGGCGCTGCTCGCCGCCGACGGCCTCACGAGCCGCCAGATCGCCGAGCGGCTCTTCGTCTCCGCCCGCACGGTGGACAACCACCTGCAGCGGATCTACCTGAAGCTCGGCATCTCCGGGCGGGGCGCCCTCGCCGAGCACCTGAGTGCCGGCGGGGCGGCCTGAGAACTCTCGAGTCGGAGGGCGAGGGAGGGTCAGGCCGGGTGGCGCCGCAGGGTGAGGATGAGGTTGGCGACGAGCCCGGTCCAGCCCGTTTGGTGGGAGGCGCCGAGGCCCGCCCCCGTGTCCCCGTTGAAGTATTCGTGGAACGGGATGAGGCCGTGCAGACCTGGGTCGGTCTGGAATTTCTCGTAGCCGCCGAAGACGGGGCGGCGCCCGTCGAGCGTCGTCGAGGAAGACGGAGACGAGACGGCGGCTGATCTCGTCGGCCGCCTCTTCCAGCGTCACGCGCCGGCCCGAGCCGGTGGGGCACTCGACGGTGAAGCCGTCGCCGAGGAAGCGGTGAAAGCGCCGGAGGGCGCCGATCACGATGAAGTTGATGGGGAACCAGACGGGGCCGCGCCAGTTCGAGTTGCCCCCGAAGAGCGGCGTCGTCGACTCGGCCGGCTCGTAGTCGACGGTGTCCACCGTGCCGGCGAGCTCGATGCTGAACGGGTGCTCCTTGTGGACCCGTGAGAGCGCCCGCAGCCCGTGGTCCGAGAGGAACTCCGCCTCGTCGAGGACGTAGGAGAGGAGCCGCCCGAGGCGGTCCGGCGCCACGATCGAGAGGAGGTGGCAGACCTCGCTGCCCCCTTCGGACGGCCGCACGACGGCGCCGGCATGGTCTGCCCGGTTGGCGACGAACCATTCGAAGTGCTCGGCAAAGAAAGGCAGCTCGTGCAACGTCGCCACGTCGAGCGTGGCGGTGGCGCACAGCGGCAGGAGCCCGACGGCCGAGCGCACCCGCAAGGGCACGCTGTCGCCACCGCTGAAGCGTAGGAGGTCGTAGAAGAAGCCGTCCTCCTCGTCGTAGAGGCCCTGGCTGTAGACGGCGTCGCCGATGTAGCAGAAGTGCTCGAAGAACTTCACGGCCATGTCTTCGTAGACGTCGTCGTAGCGGGCGAGGACGAGGGCGATCTCGAGCATGTTGAGGCAGTACATGGCCATCCACGAGGTGCCGTCGGCCTGCTCGAGGAGCCCGTCCACGGGGAGATGGGCCGAGCGGTCGATCGGCCCGATGTTGTCGAGACCGAGGAAGCCCCCCTCGAAGACGTTGTTGCCGGCGGCGTCCTTCTGGTTGACCCACCACGTGAAGTTGAGGAGCAGCTTCTGGAAGATCCGCTCGAGGAACTCGTAGTCGCCGCCGCCGTCGATCTCGAAGACGCGCAGCGCCGCCCAGGCCTGCACGGGCGGGTTCACGTCGCCGAAGTCCCACTCGTAGGCAGGCAGCTGGCCGTCCGGGTGCATGTACCACTCGCGGCAGATCGTGCGCAGCTGGGCCTTCGCGAAGGCCGGGCTCACGTGGGCGAGCGTCACGCAGTGGAAGGCGAGGTCCCAGGAGGCGTACCAGGGGTACTCCCAGCTGTCCGGAATCGAGATGACGTCGTGGTTGTCGAGGTGCCACCAGCCGGCGTTGCGCCCGCTGCGCCGGGAGGCCGGAGGCACCGGCTGGCCGGGGTCGCCGGCCAGCCAGCGTTCGACGTCGTAGTGGTAGAACTGCTTGGTCCAGAGCATGCCGGCGAAGGCCTGCCGGGCGATGGACGCCTCCTCGGGGGAGGCGGCGGACGGCACGACGCCGGCGTAGAACTCGTCGGCCTCCTGCTCCCGCGCCTCGAGTGCGCGCGACCACTTCTTCGTGCCGGCCTTGGCGGGTCGCTTCCCGTCCTTGGCACGTGCGAGCCGGAGAGCGATGGTCGCCGTTCCGCCGGCCGGGACGGACAGCCGGTACCACAAGGCCGCCTTCGTCCCCGTCCCGGCCGGGTTGACGGTGGCGGAGCCGGAGACGACATGGTCGCCGATGCCGTCCTTCGGGTAGGGCGGGCCTCCGGGGGCGCCCCAGAGGCCCTCGACGTTCGACTCGTTCTCGCAGAAGAGGAGCTCGGGCTCGCCGTCGCCGCTCAGGTCCACCGTGCCGAGACGCGGGACGGATGCACGCAGGGCGCCGCCCGCTGCCGTGATGACGGGCGGGGGCTCCGCCACGTCGCCCCACGACCACGTGTTGCGGCACCACAGCGTCGGCAGCACGTGGAGGGGCGCCTCGTCCGGCCCGGCGTTGCGGACGCTGACCCGGACGCAGTAGTCGTCGGGGCTCGCCTTGGCGTAGTCGGCCGTCACCTCGAAGTAGCGGTCGTCGTCGAGGATGCCGGTGTCCACGAGCTCGTACTCCGGGTCGAGCCGACCGCGCCGGGCGTTCTCGGCGAGGAGGTCCGCGTAGGGGAAGGCCGCCTGCGGGTAGAGATAGCGCCAGCGCATGAAGGAGTGCGTCGGCGTGGAGTCGAGGTACCACCAGTACTCCTTGGCGTCCTCGCCGTGGTTGCCCTGCGGCCCGCTCAGCCCGAAGATGCGCTCTTTCAGGATGGGGTCGCGGCCGTTCCAGAAGGCGAAGGCGAAGCAGAGGAGCTGGGCGTCGTCGCAGACGCCTCCGAGGCCGTCCTCGCTCCAGCGGTAGGTCCTCGAACGGGCGTGGTCGAAAGGGAAGTACTCCCAGGCATCCCCGTTGGCGCTGTAGTCCTCCCGCACCGTGCCCCATGCCCGTTCGGCGAGATAGGGGCCGAACTCCCGCCAGGCGGTGCCCGCTGCTGCCAGCCGGGTCCGCTCGGCTCCCTGCGGTCGGGCGGGCTCAGTCCTCGGCGGCACGGCGGCGTCAGTCTCGTTCACGACAGGCAGTCTGCCAAGAGCGGCCGCCCCGCCGGTGAGATGCCCCGCCCTCCGGCGGCAGGCGTCAGGGACGCCCGGCCAACCGGGGGCCGTTGCGGACGCTCAGACCTGTGCACCCCCGGGCGGGCCCTGGGCGAGGGCCGACAGCCACTCCGCGGGGCGCATGCCCGTCTGCTTGAACTGCTTGTACCAGGCCTTGTAGGTCCCCTTCGGGACGGCGCCGTCGGGGCCGAGCCCGGCGGTGCCGTAACGCTGTTGCCAGGCCTGGCGGAACTCGTCCTCGTGCTCGCGCATGGCGGGATTGATCCAGGCGAGCGATACGACGAACACGATGAGCCACTGCATCGTCCCGGACCTCCCCGTCTTCCACCGGCCGCCTCGGCGGTCCCCCACAATCTAGTGATGGCGGCTCATCCGTGTGAGGATGCCCAGGCGACGAGCTCATCGGCCGCCCGGGTGTTGATGATCCGTGCCGGCTCGTCCCCGAGGCCGACGGCCGCTGCCTTCTCGCAGCCGAACACGAGCCACTCGAGCTGCCCGGGGGCGTGCGAGTCGGTGTCGATCATGACGTCGCAGCCGACGGCGAGCGCCTCCTCCAGCAGCCCCGTCGGGGGATCCTGGCGCTCGGGCCGCGAGTTGATCTCCACGGCCGTCCCTGTGGCGGCGCAGGCGCCGAAGACCGCCTCGGCGTCGAACTTGCTCGGCGGTCGCCCCCGGCCGACGAGCTTGCGACCCGTGCAATGGCCGAGGACGTCGCACAGCGGGTTCTCGATCGCCCGGATCATGCGGGCCGTCATCTGGCGGGATTCCATGGAGAGCTTCGAGTGCACGCTCGCCACGACGACGTCGAGCCCGGCGAGCAGCTCATCGGTCTGGTCGAGGGAGCCGTCCTCGAGGATGTCGACCTCGATGCCCGTGAGGATGCGAAACGGCGCCAGCTCCTCGTTGACCTCCGCCACCACCTGCAGTTGCGCACGCAGGCGCTCGGCGTCGAGCCCGTGGGCCACGGTGAGGCGAGGGCTGTGGTCGGTGAGGGCGAGGTAGTCGTGGCCGAGGTCGCGGGCTGCTCTCGCCATCTCGGCGATGGTGCTGCCGCCGTCGGACCAGTCGGAGTGGGAGTGGCAGTCGCCCTTCAGCATGGAGCGGATGCTGGCGGCGCCGGGAGCCGGCTCGGTCATCCAGGTCGTCGACTCGAGCTCGGTCAGATAGGGGGGCGTCTCGCCGGCGAGCGCCTCGGTGATGACGCGGGCCGTCGTGTCGCCCACTCCTTCGAGAGACGTGAGGCGCTGGGCGAGGGCCAGCTTCTCGAGCTCGTCGGGGGCCGTGGCGTCAACGGTGGAGGCCGCCCTGCGGAAGGCCCGTACCTTGTAGGTGTCCGCACGCTCCCGCTCGAGCAGGTAGGCGATGCGGCGGAGCGCATCGGCCGGGGGGAGAGCCATTCGGGCAACCTACCGGGCGAGTGCAGCGCCGGGGGTTGCAACCGGTCGGCGGGGCCGGCCGCCGGTCCCGTCAGGAACCGGCGCCCGAGGCCGCCACCAGCTTGGCGAGCGCCATGTTGAGTGAGAGAACGTTGACGTAGGGCGCCCCGAAGACGCCGTCGTAGGCGCCGGCCGAGTACTTGGCGACGAGGGCCTTCACCTCGGCGACCGGCAGGTTGTTCGCCTTGGCGACGGCGTCCACCTGGGCGTCGGCATCGGCCGGGGAGATGTCCGGGTCGACGCCGCTGCCCGACCCCGTCACGAGCCCGTTGGTGGGAGTGATGCCCTCCTTCTCGAGCAGCTTCTCCGCCGTGAGGACTTGCTGGTAGAGCTGCTCGGAGCGGGGCCCGTAGTTCGTCGGTCCGGAGGCGGCCGGGTTGTCCGGGTCGTCGCGTCCCTGGAACCACTTCGGGCCCGTCCATTGTTGGCCGACGTTGGCCGCACCGACGACGGTGTTGCCGTCCTTGATCAGGGAGCCGTTCGCCTGCCAGCTGAAGAGGCCCTGACCGATGAGCGTCTCTACGCCCGTGTAGACGAGGCAGAGGACGATGAGGACGACGGAGAGAACGATCGCCCTACGAAGGTGTACGAGCATCAATACCACCCCACGGCAGTCAGGAATAGGTCGATGAGCTTGATGAAGATGAAGGGAACGATGACGCCTCCGAGGCCGTAGATCAGGAGGTTGCGCCGAAGGATCTCGGGACGCACCGGCCGCCCGGAACTTCACGCCCCTGAGGGCGAGAGGGATGAGGGCGATGATGACGAGTGCGTTGAAGATCACGGCGGAGAGGATGGCGCTCTGCGGCGAATGCAACTTCATGATGTTGAGGGCGTTGAGCGGCTGGGACTTTCCCGTCGAGTAGGCGATGGCGAACATGGCCGGGATGATGGCGAAGTACTTGGCGACGTCGTTGGCGATCGAGAAGGTCGTGAGCGCCCCTCGGGTGATGAGGAGCTGCTTGCCGATCTCCACGATGTCGAGCAGCTTCGTCGGGTTGGAGTCGAGGTCGACCATGTTGCCGGCCTCTTTGGCGGCCGTCGTGCCCGTGTTCATGGCGACGCCGACGTCCGCCTGGGCGAGCGCCGGGGCGTCGTTCGTGCCGTCACCGGTCATGGCGACGAGCTTGCCGCCCTCCTGCTCCTGCTTGATGAGGGCGAGCTTGTTCTCCGGCGTGGCCTCCGCGAGGAAGTCGTCCACGCCGGCTTCGGAAGCGATGGCCGCCGCCGTGAGCGGGTTGTCGCCCGTGATCATGACGGTGCGGATGCCCATGGAGCGCATCTCGTCGAAGCGATCCCGGATTCCCTGCTTCACGACGTCCTTCAGCTCGATCACTCCGAGCACCTTCGGGCCGTCGGCGACGACGAGCGGCGTCGAGCCAGCCCGGGAGATGCGGTCGACGATGGGGTCGAGGTCGTCGGGGATGACCCCGCCCTGCTCGACCACCCACCGCTTCACGGCCTCGCCCGCTCCCTTGCGAACCTGGCGGTGGTCGATGTCGAGGCCCGACATCCTCGTGAGGGCGCTGAAGGGGATGAAGGTGTGCTCCTCGCCCATGTCGCGCTCGCGGATCTGGAAGCGCTCCTTGGCGAGGACGACGATCGACCGACCCTCCGGCGTCTCGTCGGCGAGGGAGGCGAGCTGGGCGGCCTCGGCCACGTCCTGCTCGGTGGCTCCCCCGACGGGGAAGAAGTCGGAGGCCATGCGGTTGCCGAGCGTGATCGTGCCCGTCTTGTCCAACAGCAGCGTCTGCGTGTCGCCCGCCGCTTCGACGGCGCGGCCGCTCATGGCGAGCACGTTGCGCTGCACGAGGCGGTCCATACCGGCGATGCCGATGGCGGAGAGGAGGGCGCCGATCGTGGTCGGGATGAGGCAGACGAGGAGGGCGACGATCACGACGACCGACACTGCCGTGTGGGCATAGCCGCCGAACGGTACGAGCGTCACGCAGACGGGCAGGAAGATGATCGTGAGGACGGCGAGCAGGATGGTCAGTGCGACCTCGTTCGGCGTCTTCTGCCGGTTGGCGCCTTCCACGAGCGAGATCATGCGGTCGAGGAAGGTGTGGCCCGGCTCGGCCGAGATGCGCACGACGATGCGGTCGGAGAGCACCTTCGTGCCGCCGGTGACGGCCGAGCGGTCGCCACCGGACTCACGGATGACCGGCGCCGACTCGCCCGTGATGGCCGACTCGTCCACGGAGGCGATGCCCTCGACGATCTCCCCGTCGGAGGGGATGAGATCGTTCGCCTCGGCCACGACGAGGTCTCCCTTGCGCAGCTCGGCGGCGGGCACCCGCTGCTCCGTGCCATCGGGGTTGAGGCGGCGAGCCTCCGTCTCGGAGCGCATCTTGCGGAGGGTGTCCGCCTGCGCCTTACCGCGACCCTCCGCCATCGCCTCGGCGAAGTTGGCGAAGATGACGGTGAGGAACAGCCAGATCGTGATGCTCCAGTCGAAGAGGTTCGGCGACGTGACGGCGTAGAGGAACGTCACGACGGAACCGATGAGCACCACGAACATGACGGGGTTCTTGATCTGGGTCTTCGGGTGCAGCTTCTTCAAGGAGTCCCAGATGGCCGGGACGAGGATTTCCTTGTCGAAGAGACCTCGCTCACCCACGACGCCGTGTGCCTGCGTGGGCTGCCCGGGAGTCGGCGACTCGGCCGGCGTCATCGTGTCGGTCGTCATGGAAGCACCTTGCCGTGGATGAGGGACGCCCGGTAGTAGGCGTGCTGGAACAACATGTGCATCGAGCTCGGCGACGGGAAGATCTTGTGGACGAGTTGCTCCACGATGGGGCCGAGGGCGACGGCGGGGAAGAACACGAGTGCCCCGACGAGGAGGATCGTGCCGACGAGGAGGCCGACGAAGAGCCCCGAGTCGGTGCGGAACGTGCCGGCCGATTCCGGCGTCACGCCCTTGCCGGCGAGGACGCCACCGAGGGCGAGCGCCGGCACCATCTCCACGAAGCGCCCGAAGTAGAACGCCAGTGACTGCGTGATGTTGTAGAAGGGCGTGTTCCCGTTGAGGCCGGCGAAGGCGGAGCCGTTGTTGTTGGCGGGCGATGTGTAGCCGTAGAGGATCTCGGTGAAGCCGTGCGGTCCTCCGTTCTCCACGCTCGAGGTGCCCTGATGGATCGAGACGGCAATGCCGGTGAGGATGAGGACGAGCATGGGCATGGCGAGGATGAGCAACCCGGCGAGCTTCACCTCCCTCGCCTGTATCTTTTTACCCAAGTACTCCGGTGTTCGGCCCACCATGAGGCCGCCGATGAACACGGCGATGATGGCAAAGGCGAGGATCGTGTACATGCCCGCCCCCGCACCGCCCGGCGACACCTCCCCGAGCATCATGCCCGTGAGCAGGCCCATGCCCCCGATGGGCGTGAAGGAGTCGTTGGAGCCCGTGACCGAACCGGTCGAGGTCTGCGTCGACATGATGTCGAAGAGCGTTGTCGGCGCCACGCCGAAGCGGGTTTCCTTGCCCTCCATGTTGCCGCCCGGTTGTACGGTCACGCCGGCCGACGTGATGGCGGGGTTGCCGCGGGACTCGGCGTACTGGGCGAAGGCCGCCCACGACACGAAGAGGACCGCCATGACGGCGAGGACGGCCACGCCCTGGCGGATGGACTTCACCATCTTGCCGAACATGTACGTGCTGGCGATGGGGATGATGAGGAGGAGGAAGAGCGAGAGCCACTGGGTGAAGGCGGTGGGGTTCTCGAAGGGGCCGGCGCCGTTGGCGTTCGTATAGCCGCCGCCGTTGTTGCCGAGCTGCTTGATGGACGTCATGGAGCCCTGTGGCCCACGGGGGATGAGCTGCTTAGCACCGTTGAGGGCGTCGTGCACGTGCACGGGTCCGGCGAAGGTCTGCACGGCGCCCTGCCCGATGTAGATGATGGCGGCGACAAAGGCGATCGGCAGGAGGATGTAGTAGACGCCGCGCACGAGGTCGACCCAGAAGTTGCCGATCGTGGTGGAGTCCTTGCGGGCGAAGCCGCGGATCATGGCGACCATGACGCACATGCCGGCCGCCGCGCTGGCGAACTGCTGGCCGACGAGGGCGACCATCTGGGAGAGGTACGACATCGTCGCCTCGCCCACGTAGTTCTGCCAGTTCGTGTTCGTCACGAAGGACGTAGCCGTGTTGAACGAGAGGGCGGGCCCGACGCCGGGCAAGTGCTGGGGGTTGAAGGGCAGGTGACCCTGCAGGCGCTCGAACCCGTAGACGACGAGGATGGCGACTCCCGAGTAGATGATGAGGGAGGCGGCGTAGCGCTGCCAGCTCTGCTCGGACTCCGGGTCGACGCCGAGCACCTTGTAGGTGCCCCGCTCGACGGCACCCATCCAATGGACGCGGCCGCTGAAGACGGCCTCCATGTAGGAGCCGAGGAAGCGCCAGGCGAGGCCGACGGCGACGACGAGGATGATGACTTCGACGGTGAAGCGCATCAGAACCACTCAGCCCGGAACATGGCGACGCCGAGGTACACGAACACGATCACGGAGAGGGCCAGCAAGAGGCCTTGCACGACGCTCATACCCGCTCCAACGCCCAGATCAGCCCAAGCATGGAGAGCGTGAGCAGTATTACCCCAACGACCACGAGAAGATCAGCCATGGCCCCAGCTTGCGGGCCCAGGGCGTCACGTAGCCGTCAAATGTGTCGGTCCGGGCGTCAATAAGACGACAACAGCCCTACTCGGGGGCCTCCTCTACTCGGGGGCCTCCTCGCCGAGCTTCTGGGCGAGGTTGCGGCGGGCGATGACGTGCACGTCGACGTCGAGGGTGGAGGCGAGGCGGATCACCTTGGCGACGACGGAGCCCTGGATGAGCTCCTCCCAGCGACTGCGCCGACTGGACCCGAGGACGATCTGCGTGATCTGGTGCTCCTGGGCGAATTCGGTGAGCGCCTTGGCGGGGTCGTCTGCACGCACCTCGTACCAGGTCCCGCCGACGTCCTCGGCGAGTTTCCGGAGGCTGGCGATGCTGGTGGTGCCCTTGCTCGGCGTCGACTCGGAACTGATGACGTACACGACGTCAAGGTCGGCCTTGAAGCGGCCGGCGAGCCGGGCCGCCCGCCGAATGATGCCGTCCGTGCCAGGCGAGGGATGGACGGCCACGAGGATGCGCTCGGTCGTCTCCCAGAGATCACGGGTGCGACGCTGGCGGAGCCGCTCGAGGAGCGCGTCGTCCGTCTCGTCGGCCACGAAGCGCAGTGCCAGCTCCCGCAACGCTGTGAGGTTGTCCGTGCTGAAGAAGTTGTGCAGGGCCGTCTGGACCTTCGCCGGCGGGTAGATGTGGCCGTGTGCCATGCGGCGGCGCAGCTGCTCCGGCGACGAGTCGATGAGCTCGATCTGGTCGGCCCGGCGCACCACCCAGTCCGGCACGCGCTCGCGCACCTGTGAGCCGGTCATCCGCTCGACGGCATCGGCGATGGACTCGAGGTGCTGCACGTTCACCGTCGAGATGACGGAGATGCCCGCGTCGAGGATCTGAAGGACGTCCTCCCACCGCTTGGTGTGTTCGCCGGAGCCGGGGACGTTCGTGTGGGCGAGCTCGTCGATGAGGGCGAGCTGAGGCCGTCGGGCGATGACCGCCTCGGTGTCCATCTCCTCGAAGGTGGCACCCCGGTACTCGATCACCTTCCTCGGCACCACCTCGAGATCCCGGATCATGTCGGCGGTGAAAGCGCGGCCGTGGGTCTCGACGAAACCGACGACGACGTCGGTCCCCCGGTTGTGCCGTCGATAGCCCTCGTCGAGCATGGCGACCGTCTTGCCGACGCCGGCGGCCGCCCCGATGTAGATGCGGAAGCGCCCCGTCGGCTCGACCGCGGCCTCTTCCAAAGCGTTGTCCTCAGCGCTGGGGGGCGCCGGCGATGGGGGGGCCTCCGCGCGAGCCGCCTCTCGCCCGGGGCCGGAGGGCTGCGCAGCGATCGCGTCGTCGGGCACCGGCCTATCCTCCCATCAGATGAGTGCTGCTCCGGTCACGTCGAGCCCAAGGCGCCGGGTGCTGCCGGGTACCAGTGTCGCCTTCGCCCTCATGACCGTCCTCGGCGCCGTCATGTTCGCGTACCGGTCGCACCTGAGCGATGCGACGGTCGCCCTGGTGCTCGTCGTGCCCGTCGTCGTCGCCGTCGTCCTCGCCGGCAGCTGGTCGGGCGTAGCCATCGTCCTCGCCGGCTTCTTCCTCTACGACCTCGTGTTCATACCGCCCTACTACACGCTGCGGGTGGGTTCCCGGCGCGATTGGCTCAACCTCGTCGTCTACGTCGTCGTCGTCTGGCTCGTCGCCCGCGTCGTCGACCGGTTGCGGCTGGCCGAAGATGCCGCCCGCAACCGGGAGGCCGACACGCAACGCCTCCTCGAGCTCTCCGAGCTGCTCATCGAGCACCGGGCCCTCAGCGACCTCCTGCCCCTCGTCGTCTCGATGGTGCACGATGCCTTCGCCTCCGAGAGCGTCGTCCTGCTGCTCCCGAACGAGGGTCGCCTCGAGATCGTGGCCCGGTCGGGGCGGGAGCTGACCGAGTCCGAGCTCCGGCGGGTGAGCCCCGAGCCGGGCGTGGCATCGTCGCTCACACCGCAGACGACACGGGACATCGACGCCGCGGCGGACGGCTCCCCCACCGAGATGATCGTCCTGTCCGCCCCTGGGCGCCCGGTCGGTCTCATCGTCCTCGTCGGCGCCCACCTGAGCCCGCACCGCCGCCTCCTGGCGCGGGCCTTCGCCAATCACATCGCCATCGCCATCGAACGGGCGCAGCTGCAAGAGGCGACCCTGCGCATGAGCGTCCTCGAGGAGGTCGACCGCTTGCGGGGCGCCCTCGTGAGCGCCGTCTCGCACGACCTCCGGACCCCCCTCGCCACCATCAAGGCGTCCTCCTCCGCCCTCCTCGACGACGTCTCGAGCATCCCCGCCGACGAGCGGACGGAGCTCCTCAGCCTCATCGACGAGCAGGCCGACCGCCTCGCCCGGCTCGTCACGAACCTCCTCGACATGAGCCGCATCGAGACGGGCTCGCTCGTCGTGGACCGTCAGAGCGTCGATCTCCACGACGTCCTCGCCGCCGCCGTCGGCGGGCTGCGGCCGCTCGTTCCGGAGGGGCGCCTCACCGCGCACGTCCCCGCCGTCCTGCCCCGCGTGAGGGCCGATCGCGTGCTCGTCGAGCAGGTCGTCGTCAACCTCCTCGAGAACGCCCTCCGCTACGCCCCGGTCGGCACCTCCGTGGATCTCTCCGCCAAAGCGGTGGGCCGGACGGTGGAGGTGGCAGTGACCGATCGGGGCCCGGGCTTCTCCCGGGTGGACCGCATCCGCATCTTCGGCCTCGCCCGGCCGACGGAACCGGTCCCCGTCGTAGCGGCGGTGCCCGCCGGCAGGGCGGCGTCAGGGGCGGCCTCCGGCCGGCCGCCCGCCAGGATCGCCGGCGGCTCAGGCGTCGGGCTCGCCATCGCCAAGGCCTTCGTCGAGGCACACGGCGGGGCCATTTGGGCGGACGACGCCGACGGTGGCGGCACCCGCGTGGCCTTCTCGCTGCCCGTCGATACCGAGGAGAGGTGATACCGGTTCCCAAGGTGCTCGTGATCGACGACGACCCAGCCCTCGTGCGCGTGCTGCGGATCGCCTTGCGGGCAAAGGACTACGACGTCGTGACGGCCTCCAACGGCACCCTGGGCATCTCGGAGGCGGCGCTCGAGTCGCCCGACGTCGTCGTGCTCGACCTCGGGCTGCCGGACGTCGACGGCGCCGAGGTGTGCCGACGGATCCGTGAATGGAGCGAGGTGCCGATCATCGTGCTCTCCGCCGACGGCACGGAGGACCGCAAGGTGGAGGTGCTGGACAAGGGCGCCAACGACTACATGACGAAGCCCTTCGGGGTGAACGAGCTCCTCGCCCGCCTCCGCGTCGCCCTACGCCACCGCGGCGAGCCGGCCGAGACCGAGCTGCGGGTCGGGCGGCTCCAACTCGACCTCGTCCACCACCAAGCTCGCATGGACGGCCGAGCGCTCGAGCTCACGAACCGGGAGTTCGCCTTCTTGGCCTTCCTCGCCCAGAACCCCGGCAAGATCTGCACCCACCGCATGGTGCTCGAGGCCGTCTGGGGACCGCGGCACGTCCGCTCGACCCGCTATCCCCGCGAGTACGCCTACCGCCTGCGTCGCAAGCTCGGCGACGACGAAGGCGCCTTCCTCGTGTCCCACCCCGGGATCGGCTACGAGCTCGTCGTGGCTCCCCCTCTGGCGGAGGGTCCGCCCCCGTGACACAGGCCCTCATTAGGTTGTGAGGCGGCCGACACACGACCCAAGGAGGACACCATGGCCGAGTACCGCTCCTCCTCGACGCCCCCCGCTACGGCGGAGACCGGCGTCCAGCTGTCCCTTCAGACCGACCTCGCCTTCCGTCCCGAGGTGGAGATCCGGCGGAGCACACGGCGCCGCAAGACGGCGACGGCCTACTACGAGAGCGGCCGCATCGTCGTGCTCGTGCCGGCCCGCCTGAAGCCGGAGGAGTGCCAGCAGCTCGTGGAACGCTTGGTGGACCGGCTCCTGCAGCGCACGTCGCGGTCCGTCTCCTCCGACGAGACGCTCGGGTCGCGGGCCGCCCACCTCGCCGACCGTTATCTCGACGGAGTGCGCCCGCGCTCCATCCGCTGGTCGCACCGCCAGAACCGCCGCTGGGGATCCTGCACGCCGTCGACGCGGGACATCCGCATCTCGAGCCGGCTCCAGATCGTGCCGGAATGGGTGCTCGACTCGGTCATCGTGCACGAGCTCGCCCACCTGCTCGAGGCCTCCCACTCCGCCCGCTTCCGCGAGCTGGCGGGGCGTTACCCGCGCCTCGCCGAGGCCGATGCCTACCTCCTCGGGTACTCCCTCGGAGTGTCGTCGGCTTCCTGGCCGCTCGGCTGCGAGCTCGAGGGCACCGGCTGAGGGGATCGCCTGCCGTGCTGGTCGAGCCGGAAGCGCTGGCGTCCCGCCTGGCGGCAGGCGGTCCCGTCACGGTCCTCGACGTGCGCTGGCAGCTCGGGGGGCCGCCCGGTCGCCCGGAGTTCGAGCGGTCTCATGTCGCCGGCGCGCGTTTCGTCGATCTCGAGACGGATCTCGCCGGTCCCCCCGGCGAGGGTGGCCGCCACCCCCTCCCGGCGCCCGCCAACTTCGGCCGGTCGATGCGCCGGCTCGGCGTGACCTCCTCCGTGCCCGTCGTCGTCTACGACGGTCGGGACTCCACGAGCGCCGCCCGTAGCTGGTGGCTGCTCGCCTACTTCGGCCATCCCGACGTCTCGATCCTCGACGGCGGCTTCGCGGCCTGGGTCGAGGCCGGCGGGCCGGTCGAGGCGGGCGCTCCGGCGCCGCCGGCGGGGGGCGACTTCGAGCCCGTCGCCGGCGGGCTTGCCGTCCTCGACGCCGAGGGTGCCGCACGAGTGGCTCAGTGCGGCCTCCTCCTCGACGCCCGCGCCGGCGAGCGCTACCGGGGCGAGGTCGAGCCGGTCGACGCCGTCGCCGGGCACATCCCGGGGGCCGTGTCCGCCCCCACGTGGGACAACCTCGAGGCGTCCGGTCGCTTCAGGCCGGTGGCGGAGCTGCGGGCTCGCTTCACCGGCCTCGGGGCCGTGGCGGGCGATGTGGCTCCTTCTGGCGTGGGCGGCCCCGGCGAGGCCGGGGAACCCGGCGTGGGCGGCCCCGGCGTGGGCGGGGAACCCGGCGTCGGCGCCTATTGCGGGTCGGGCATCACCGCCGCCCACGAGGTCTTCGCCCTGCGGCTCGCCGGCGTGGAAGCCGCCCTCTACCCCGGCTCGTGGAGCGAGTGGATCGGCGGGCCATCCCGTCCCGTGGCGAAGGGAGCAGCGCCCGGCTGAGCGGCGGGACGTGCCGGGCGGCTGGACGTGCCGGGACAACATTCGTACGCGTACGCAAATCTCCCTACACTGGCCCAGTGACTTCTCGACATCGACGGGGGACAGCTGAGCAGGTCGTGGAGGCGGAGCCGGTCGGCCGTGCCCCGTGGGGCTCGATATCCCGCCGGCGGATCGTCGAGGCGGCGACGAAGGAGGTGAGCGCCGGGCGCTACGAGGAGATGACGATCCGCAGCCTCGCCCGGGCGCTCGGGGTCGGACCGATGTCGCTCTACCGCCACGTTCGCGACAAGGACGATCTCCTCGGCGAGGTGGTCGACCGGCTGCTGGCCGCGGTCTGGCAACCGGCCTGCGACCCCGGTGACTGGCACGCCTGGGTGGCCGAGGCGGCCGACAGGCTGCGCCGCTTCCTCGTGGACCAGCCAGCTGCTTTGCACGTGTACCTGAGCCATCCCGTCGTGTCGCCCGCCGCCATCGCGCGCATGAACGCGATGATGGACGTCCTGCGCCGGGCCGTCGGCGAGGAAGAGGCGGCCGGGCACGCCTATGCCGCCATCCACACCTACACCATCGGATTCGCCGCGCTCGAGGCGTCGCGGGCCGGCTGGACGTCCGACGACGGCGGCGACGACACGGCCAGACGGCTCGCCGCGTACGCGACGGCGCCGCAGTTCGCCGTCTCCCTCGGCTACCTGCTGGACGGGATCATCCCCGCCATCGGCACGAGGGAACGCGACGTCTAGTGGCCCGCAGGCGTGCGCCGACGTCCCCCCGGCGAGCAGCGGCGCGCTCGCTACGGGCGCGGGCCGCCCGCTGGCTGGCATCAGCGTCCTACGGCCGCAAGTGGCTGGTGCTCGGTGCGGTGATCGGAGTCGTCGCCGGTCTCGGCGCCGTCGTCTTCTACGAGACGCTGCGGGAGGCCACCCACCTGTTCCTCGGTGTCGTGGCGGGGTACACCGTCCCCACGCCTGCCGGCGAGGGCGCGCATGCCGCCTCCGCCCGCTACAGCCGACCTTGGGCCATACCGCTCGTCACCTGTCTCGGGGGGCTCGTGGCAGGAGCCCTCGTCTTCGGCATCGCCCCTGACGCGGAGGGCCACGGGACCGATGCTGCCATCTCCGCCGTTCACCACGACCCCCTCGGCATCCGCCTGCGTACCGTCGTCGTGAAGATCATCGCGTCTGCCATCACCATCGGCTCGGGCGGTTCTGGTGGTCGCGAGGGGCCGACGGGGCAGATCAGTGCCGGCTTCGCCTCGTTCCTGGCACGCCTCTTCGACCTGAGCCCGTCCGACGCCCGCATCGCGGTGATGAGTGGGATCGGTTCAGGCATCGGGTCCATCTTCGGGGCTCCGCTCGGGGGCGCCGTGCTGGCGACGGAGATCATGTACCGGGACGACTTCGAGGTCGAGGCACTCCTCCCCTCGTTCATCGCCTCCATCATCGGCTATGTGCTCTTCGGCTCGATCGAGGGCTTCCAGCCGCTCTTCGGTACCGTCGAGGACTACCACCTGACCGACGCCCGCCAGCTCGTCTGGTTCGCCATCATCGGCATCCTCGGCGGTCTCGTCGGCCTCCTCTACGCGAAGGGTTTCTACGGGATCGCAGGCATTTTCCCCCGGCTCCCCATTCCACGCTTCCTTCGACCTGCGCTCGGCGGTCTCGCCGTCGGGTGCATCGCTCTGGCGATCCCACAGGTGCTCGGGACGGGATACGGCTGGATACAGGAGAGCTTCGGGACGCAGCTCCTCCACATCCCGCTCTGGATCGTGCTCGTGATCCCCTTCGCCCGCATCGTCTCGACGGGGCTCTCCATCGGCTCGGGCGGGTCGGGGGGATCTTCGGACCAGGAATGGTCATCGGCGCCTTCCTGGGCGCTGCAGTCTGGAGGGTGCTCGAACCCATCGTGCCGAGCCTCGGGCACGACCCTGCGCCCTACGTCATCGTCGGGATGATGTGCTGTTTCGGAAGCATCGCCCGTGCGCCCCTCGCCGTGATGCTCATGGTCGCCGAGATGACCGGAACGCTCACCTTGGTCGTGCCGGCGATGGTGGCGGTCGGTCTGGCGACGCTCATCGTCCACAGGTCGGACGACACGATCTACCGCAGCCAGCTCCGCAGCCGAGCCGAGTCCCCTGCGCACCGCATCCTGACCGGGCTGCCGCTCGTGGTCTCGCTTCGAGCCTCCGAGGCGATGGCGGTGCCGCGTTGCGTCCTGAGGGCGCCCGTCACCGTGGCGAGCGCCCTTCGACAGATGGAGGCGAGCGGCGTCGAGGCCGCCCCGTTCATCGACGAGGACGGCCGCTACGTCGGCGTGGTCTCGCTCGAGGCTCTGCGCGACGCCGGCAAGGGGATGGGCGGGGGGAGCGCCGGTGACATGGCCGACTCGGGGTATGTGCCCGTTCACGCGGCGGCACGCCTCGACGACGTCCTCGACACCGTGACGTCAACGCCCCAGAGCTGGGCGGCCGTCGTCGACGGCGAACGACGCGTGATCGGCACCATCGCCATCTCGGACATCGTGCGCAGTTACCGCCGGACCGTGTTGACCACCTTGCGGAAGGTGTCCGAGCTCGGTGGGTCGACAGGGCTCGCCGATGTCGTCGTGGCCAGCCGTGCACCCATCGCAGGAAGGTCGCTCCGCTCGGCACGTCTCCCCCGCGGCCTCCTCGTCACCGCCGTCGAACGCGATCAGGAGGTGATCACGCCGAGCGGGGACACGATCGTGCGCGCCGGCGACCGCCTCATGGCGCTCGGCGGGCCGGAGGACCTTGATCGGCTCAAAGGACTCGCAGCCGTCCAACCGGCGACCGAGGCGTGAAGGAGTGCCGTAGCCCTCGTGAAGGGGGTTCGCGGCCCTCAGACGTTGTGGCGCAGCCGCCGCAGGGCGCCGTGAGCACGCATGCGCACCGTCTCGTCCACGACGGGTGCGACGACGGCGCCGGCGATGCCGCTCGGGCGCTCGTAGGTCACCTCGAGGCTGACCTTCGTGTCGTGGCCGACGGGCTCGAGGTCGAAGGTGACCGATTGCGACTTCCCGTTGGAGGAGGCCCACGTGACGCGGCGGTTCTCGGCGTAGGCGGTGATCTCGACGGTGGCGTGGTACGTGCTCGGGCCGACCTTCATGACGGCGTCGAAGCGGGCCCCCTCCCCCGTCGTCGTCGGGCCGACCGGTGTCAGGCGCTGCAGCCCCTCGATGAAGAGGGGGGCGACGGCATAGTCCGAGACGCACTCGAAGACGGACTCCGGTGACGCACTGATCGTCTCGGAGACCTGGATCCGGTTCATCGCCTCGCTCATCTCGCCGCCGCCACCTCTACTCGCCGCCCTTCTACGCCTCCGAAGTGTATGTGCTGGCATGGCACCTTGGATTCCCCGCCGCCCGTCGCGGGAAACCAGCGGCTTGCCGCCTCACCGCTGCAGGGGTGTGCCGCCGGAGACCCGGGCGCGCAGGCGGGCGAGCCGCTCGGCGAAGAAGGGCTCACCGAGGGACCACAGCTGGGCGGCGATCTCGACGTCGACCGCCTCGGCGTGCTCGTCGATGGCGGCGACACGGCGCAACGTCTCCTTCGCCCTGACGGCGAGCTCACGGGGTGCCGAGGCCGCACGCCGGGCGAGGGCGACGGCTTCGGCCACGAGATCGTCGTCTTCCACACAACGCCAGGCGAGCCCGTGGGCGGCCGCCTGCGTCCCGTCGAGGCGTTCGCCGAACAGCACGAGGGCGGCCGCCAGCTGCGGGCCGCCGATGCGCTCGAGCATGAACGTGTGGCCTCCCCCGGGGTGCAGACCCAGCTCGAGGAACCGGGTATCGAAGCTCGCCGACCGCCCGGCGATGCGGACGTCGCAGGCGAGGGCGAGGTTCATGCCGGCCCCGACCGCCGCCCCGTTCACGGCGGCGACTGTCGGGAGGGGGCAGCGGGCGAGGGCGAGGAACCCCTCGTAGATGGCGCGAAGCCCCGCCTCGGTCTCATCGCTGCGCGCCGCGTCGCCGGTGCCGGCCCCACCGCCGCTGCCGTGGCGCCGGGCCCCGCCATGGGCGGCGAGGTCACCGAGGTCGGCGCCGGCGCAGAAGGCCGGCGGCGCGCCCGTCACGACGAGGGCGCCGACGCCGGGATCGGCGCCCGCATCCCGGACGAGGCCGGTGAGCTCGGCGACGAGGTCGGGCGACATGCGGTTGCGGCGTCCCGGGTCCTCGAGGGTGACGAGGGCGACCCCCGGCGTGCCCTCGTCGCCGGCGAGCAGCTCCAGCTGTACGAGACCCATGGCTCCTCCTGTGCCGCTCGCCCCGGGATGCTCCGGTCGCGGCCGGTGGCGGCCCGGGCGGCTCTCCGGTGAGAGCCGCCCGGACGCTAGCCCTGCGGCAGAGCCGGCGATCAGGCGGCGAGAAAGCCGCCCGACTGGTGCCGCCACAGCCGCCCGTACACCCCGGCCTCGCCGAGGGTGAGGAGCTCGCCGTGCGAGCCCTCCTCCACGATGCGGCCCTGGTCGATGACCACGATGCGGTCGAGGCGGGCGATGGTGGCGAGCCGGTGGGCCACGACGACGGCGGTGACGCCGTCCATGAGCCGCCAGAGCGCCTCCTGCACGAGCGACTCCGACTCGGAGTCGAGCGCCGAGGTGGCCTCGTCGAGGATGAGGATGGGTGCGCCCTTCGCCATGGCCTGGGCGATGGCGACGCGCTGGCGCTGGCCCCCGGAGAGCTTGAGACCGCGTTCGCCGACGACGGTGTCGTAGCCGTCGGGCATCCTCGAGACGAACTCCTCGACGTGGGCCGCCCGCCCCACCTCCCGGACGAGGTCCATGTCCGGCCGTTCCAGCCCCTCGATGCCGTAGCAGATGTTCTCGGCGATGCTGCGGTGCAGCATCTGCGGTTCCTGCGGCACATACGAGATGTGGCGCCGCAGCGAGTGCTGGGTCACGGCGGAGATGTCCTGTCCGTCGAGGAGGATGCGGCCGGCGTCGACGTCGACGAAGCGCAGCAACAGCTTCGTCAGCGTCGTCTTCCCCGACCCGGACGGCCCGACGAGGCCGACGTGCTCCCCTGGCTCCACGCACAGGCGCAGATCCTCGAAGAGGGGGACGCCGGCACGGTAGGAGAAGGCCACCCGGTCGAACTCGAGGCGGCCGTCGGTGAGCACGAGCTCGCCCGCCCCGGGCGCGTCACGGATCTCCGGGACGCTGGCGGAGATGCCGGCGAACTTGGCGCAGCGCCCGAGGTCACGGGACACCGAGCGCATGTACTCGAAGGACTCCTCCAGCATGGCCACCACCTGGGTGGCGTAGAAGAGGATGAGGTAGACGGCGCCGGCGGCCACCCGGTGGTCGAGGGCGAGGCCGATTCCCACGAAGACGGCCAGCCAGCTGAAGACGGCGAGGGACGACTCCATCTGCAGGCGCGTGGACGCGAAGATCTTCCGTGCCCGAAGGTCGGCCGCCACCGAGTCGGCCACGAGGGACCGGACGTTTCGCTGCTCCCGGCCCTCGGCAGCGGCAGTCCGCACCGTCGTCAGGTTGGCGATCGTGTCGGCGACGACGCCGGTCGCCTTCGTGTGCGCCTCGGAGAAAGCCTTCGAGGCGGTGATGACTCTCGACATACGACGCGAGAGCACGATGGCGAAGACGGCCACGAGCCCGAGCACGACGAGGGCGACGGGCCACGCCACGACGGCGAGGACCCCGACGGCGCCCAGCATGGTGATCCCGATGCGCAGGAAGCCCCACGTCATCGTGTCGAGCAGCTCGACGAAGGCCCACGAGAAGGTCTCGAGGGTCGAGATGACCTCGCCGGAGGGACGGTCGGTGTGCCAGCGGTGGCTGAGCGACACGAGATGCGAGTAGCCGGCTTCGAGGGCGTGGGCGAAGGCGCGCAGCGTGGCACCCCACTCGACCCAACCGGCGAGGCGCCAGAGGACGGTCGAGAGGGCGAGGACGACGCCGTAGGCGATCACGAGCGGCCCGAAGGTCCGCCCGAGGCTGGCGTGCGGCGGCAGGTCGGCCACTCTCGTGAGGAGGAGGGCGAACACGATCGGTCCGGCGATGGCGTTCATCGCCGTGCCGAGGGTGATGAGGACCCAGGCGAGCACGAGGTTGCGCTGCTCGGGGCCGACCTGGCGCCAGCAGAAGGCGACGGTGTCTCTCGTCGAGGCTGCTGGGAAGAGTTTGTCCGTGTCCATGGCGGACTCCGTTGCTCCTTCGAAACGGTGGTGCTGCGATGCCCGGGCCGGTCGGAGGGACCGGGAGGGCCTTGGGAGGATGGCTCCCGACGGAGCCGGGTGCTGCGGTGGAGACGCTCAGCGGTCCCGCGAGTTTGCGCCGGGGGCGAGCGCTTCGATGCCGGTTCGGGACGCTCGCCGGGGCGAGCGGTCCTCAGCCTGGCTGGCTAGAGCGTGGGCCCGGTGCCGGCACCGGGCATTCCCACGATCACGAACCACCCCGGGAGGAGGCGCCGACCCGTCAGCATGGGGATTCTGATTCCAGTTGTCATCGGGTCACCTCACCTTCGGCAGCGCACGGGATCGTGTTCGAGCCTCTTACCCTAGCGCACAGCGGCGCGCATGGGTGCCCGAGGACCGGGCGCCGAGGGAGGAGGAACTCGATGCCGAAGGGCGAGACGTCGCCGGCCCCGACCGATGGCCGGCCTCGCTGCGGCTGGGCGGAACACGGCAACACCCGTGACCGGCAATACCACGACGACGAGTGGGGCCTGCCGCACCGGGGAGAACGGGAGCTCTTCGAGCTGCTCTGCCTCGAAGGCGCCCAGGCGGGCCTCAGCTGGAAGCTCATCCTCTCGCGGCGAGCCGCCTTCCGGACGGCCTATGCCGGCTTCGACCCTGCCCTCCTCGCCCGCTGGGGCGAGAGCGAGATCGAGCGGCTCCTCAGCGACGCCTCGATCATCCGCCACCGCGGCAAGATCACCTCCGTCGTGCGCAACGCCCAGGCGCTCGAGGCGATGCGGGAGGGCGGCCTCGCCTTCGTCGACTACGTGTGGTCCTTCACCGACGGCGTGCCCCTGCAGCCCGACCACGCCCGGGCGGCCGACGTGCCCGTCACGACGGAGCTCGCCAAGGCCTTCAGCGCCGACCTGCGGCGCCGGGGCTTCAGCTTCGTGGGGCCGACCATCGTCTACTCGTTCATGCAGGCGGCGGGGCTCACCAACGACCACGTGACGACGTGCTACCGACACGCCGAGCTGGCGGGCTGACGGCGCCTCAGCTCCCGACCACACAGTTCACCGAGAAGCGCGTCCGCCCGTCGACGAGCTCCTTCACGACCCCTTGCACCTCGCTCTCGAAGCCGGGGAAGCGGTCGTCCCAGGCCTCGAAGAGCTGAAGGTAGCGGATGATCGCCTTCGTACCGCCGTCGAAGCGCTCCCCCGGGACGACGACCGGGATGCCGGGTGGGTAGAGGACGCACAGCGTCGCAGTCACGCGGTCGTCGAGCTCGGCGAGCAGGACGTGCTCCACCTCGCCGCGCACGAGGTGCCCGAAGGCTTCGGCCGGCGTCATGACGGGCTCCGGCAGGCGTCGGTAGATCGCCTCCTGCATCTCGGAGGTGTCGTACGCCGAGAGGAAGCTGTGCATCTCGAGGGCGAGGTCGCAGAGCCCGACGTGCCGGTACCGGTCGGGGTGGGCGGCGACGAGCTCCGGCATGACGTCGGCGAGGGCGGCGTTCTCGTCGAGCAGCTGCTTGAACTCGAAGAGCTCGCCGAGGAGCGTTCCCGACTTGCCCTTCGTGACGCCGATGGAGAAGAGGAACAACAGCGAGTAGAAGCCCGTCTTCTCGCTCACCACGCCCCGCTCGGCGAGGAGACCGGAGACGAGCGCCGCCGGGACCCCCCAGGGCTCGGGCGAGCCGTCCGGTCCGAGACCGGGCGTCACGAGCGACACCTTCACGGGGTCGAGCATCGTGTAGCCGTCCTCCACACCGTCGAAGCCGTGCCATTGCTGCCCGGGCCGCATCTGCCAGGCCGCCTGGGTCGTGCCGAGCTGCGTGTCGTCGACGGGGGCGAGCTCGTCGCCGGTACCCGGGGCGCCCAGATCCTCCGGCTGCCAGATGTCGAACCACCACGTGTGCTGGGCAGCCATTCGGTCCCGTACGGTGACGAGCTCGCGGCGGAAGGAGAGGGCTTCGGCGATGGCGTCGTCCATGAGAGCCCGCCCGGGGGCGCCCTCCATCATCCGCGTGGCGACGTCGAGCGAGGCGACCATGAGGTACTGCGGCGATGTCGAGGTGTGCATCATGAAGGCCTCATTGAAGCGGTCCTGCGGTAGCGGCGCCCGTCCCTGGCGGAGGTGGATCATGGAGGCCTGCGAGAGGGCGGCGAGCATCTTGTGCGTGGACATGGTGCTCACGACGGTCGGTTGCCCGGCAGGGTCGGCGCCCTCCAGCGGACGCATGGCGAAATGGCGGTCGTAGACGGGGTGGAAGGCGGCATACGGGATCCACGCCTCGTCGAAGAGGACCGCGTCGGTGACCTCACCGAGGCGCTCCACCACGCCGTCGGCGTTGTACATCGTGCCGTCGTAGGTGGAGTTCGTGAGGACGGCCAGCCGCGGGCGTCGCCACGCCATGGGGATGCCGTTCAGGAGCGGGTGGCAGGCGAGCTTCTCCCGGATCGCCGCCGGCGCCATCTGCGAGACGTCGATGGGGCCGATCATGCCGTGGTGGTTGCGGACAGGAAGCATCCAGACCGGGATGCTTCCTGTCTGGATGACGGCGTTCAGCACGGACTTGTGGCAATTGCGGTCGAGAAGGACGACGTCGCCGGCGGTGACGATGGACCGGAAGACGATCTGGTTCGACATCGTCGTGCCGTTCGTCACGAAGTACGTGCTGTCGGCGCCGAAGGCCCGGGCTGCCCGCTCCTCGGCGTCGCGCACGACCCCTTCGTGCTCGAGGATGGACCCGAGTGCCGGCACGGAGGATGACAGATTCCGCCTTCAGGGCGCTCTCGCCCACGAACTCGAAGAAGAGCCGTCCGGCCGGCGACTTGAGAAAGGCGAGGCCGCCCATGTGCCCGGGCGTGTGCCACCCGGACTTGTATTCGTCGACGTAACGCACGAGGGCGCCGAAGAACGGCGGCAGCAGGTGGTCCCGGTAGTGCTCCATGGCCTTCTTGATGTGGCCGGCGACCCACTCCGGCGTGTCCTCCGTCAGCCAGATGGCGCCGGCGAGCGAGGCGGCCACCTCCGGCGAGAGATCCTCCACGGAGAGGCCTTCGGTCATGAGGATGACCGGCAGCCCGTCGAAACGCCGATGGGCCAACGCCACGAGGCGGCTCGGCCCGTCGGCGGCTGCCGGCGGGGCGGCGTGCTCGGCCCAGCCGATGAGAACTGCCCCGATCTCCGGATGAGTACGCAGGGCGTGCAGCCCGTCCTCGTGACTTTCCGCCTCGAGGACTTGAAGGCCGGTGTGCTCGAGCTGCTTCGTGATCTGGGCGATGGCGCTGCGCACCGTGAGGCCGGACTCGCTGCGGTCGTGCACCACCAGGATGGGGAGGCTGTCGATGCCCTGCATGCGTTCCTTCTTCCGGCGCCGCCGGAGGCGGCGTCTCGACTTCGGCGGCGAGCTTCGCTCCGCGCGGGCAGCCGGGTTTCGGTGTCCGGCTGTCTCGCCGCTTTGCTTCCAGGCTGCTCTTCCGGCGTCATGGCCACTAGGGCCGAAAGTCGCCAACTGGTGGGTGAAAGGCAAGCAAGTCGAGACTTTCGACCCTGGTCAGATCGCTCCCCGCGGCGGATCCTGATGGGTGCGAGGCATCGACGCCTCCATTGCATCATGTGGAAAGGAAGCGATATCCATGGCCGTTGTACAGGCCCCGTCGCACCACCACGGTCGACACGCCCTCTCCGTCATCCTTGGAGGGGACGAGGAGCAGGGCAAGACCCCGAAGCCGATCCGGGCGAAGCGCGTTCTCGGCGTCGGCAGTCTGGCGATGATCGACATCGCCGCCGTCATCAGCCTGCGGAACCTGCCGACGATCGCCGAGTACGGCTGGGGGATGATCTTCATCTTCGGCATGGCCCTGCTCGGTTTCATGATCCCCATCTCCTTCGCCGCCGCCGAGCTGGCAAGCGGCTGGGCGGAGACGGGCGGGGTCTACGTCTGGGTCCGCGAGGCCTTCGGGAAGAAGTCCGGCGCCGTCGCCATCTGGGCCGACTGGGCGGAGAACCTGGCCTGGTACCCCACCGTGCTGTCGTTCATCGCCGCCGCCCTCGCCTACGTCATCGTCCCCGCCTGGGCGAACAACCGCGCCTGGCTGTTCGCCGTGATGATGGTCGTCTTCTGGGGCACCACGCTCGCCAACTTCTTCGGCGTCAAGGCTTCGGCCCGCATCTCGAGCTGGGGCACGGTCATCGGATCGATCTTCCCGGGCATCCTGCTCATCGGCCTTGGCATCGGCTGGTGGGCCTCCGGCCACACGCTGGCCATCACCTACCACGGCGCCAAGTCGCTCATGCCGCCCCTCAACATCGCCAACCTCGTGTTCTTCTCCGGCGTCATCCTCGCCTTCTCCGGCATGGAGATGGCCGGGTTCCACGCCCGTGAGGCGAAGAACCCGAAGCGGGACTTCCCCCGCGCCACGCTGCTCGCCTGCGTGGCCCTCGTCGCCCTCTACATCCTCGGCACGTTGGCGATCGCCTTCGTCGTCCCGCAGAAGTCCCTCGAGCTCAACTCCGGTCTCCTGCAGGCCTTCCAGGCGTTCTTCAGCAAGTTCGGGGTGAGCTGGCTGAGCCGGCCGGTCGCCCTGCTCGTCTTCGCCGGCGGCATCGCCCTCTTGTCGACGTGGATGTACGGGCCGGCCCGAGGCTTCATGCGGGCAAGCTTCGAGGGTGACTTCCCGCGCATCTTCCAAGGGCACAACCGCCGGTTGGCGCCGACTTCGGTCCTGTGGATCCAGGCCGGCATCGGGACGCTCTTCGCCCTGCTCTTCCTCTTCGAGCCGACGATCAGCGCCTCGTACTGGATCCTTTCCGCCCTCACGACCCAGCTGCTCGTGGTCATGTACGTCCTCATGTTCGCCGCCGTCATCCGGCTGCGGTACACGGAGCCGGACCGCCGGCGGCCCTACAAGATCCCGGGCGGCCTGCCGGGCGTCTGGATGATGGCCGGCCTCGGCATCGCCGGCTGCGTCTTCGCCTTCTACGTCGGCTTCGTGCCGCCTTCCCAGGTGACGACGGGCAACCACACCCTCTACATCTGCCTCATGATCCTCTTCACGGCCATCCTGGCCCTGCCGCCGCTCTTCATCGCCCACTACCGCAAGCCCTCCTGGGTGGCGGACGCCGAGACGATGGCAGCCGTGGCGGCCTCCGAGGAGGACGAGCCGGACGATGACGAATCGCCCGTCACGACCCCCTCGAACTGAGGCGGACGCCATGGAGCACTACGACCGCTATCCGGTCCTTGTCGCCGAGCACGAGCTCGGCAGCGGCTCGGCCATCGGCCGAGCCGCCGAGGCCATCGAGGCCGCCCTCGGCGAGCGCGGCCTCACGGTCATCACGGCGAGGACACTCGCCGACGTCCGTTTCTCCATCGCCCAGAACGCCGGCATCGGGGCCGCCCTCCTCGACTGGGATCTCTTCGCCTCGCCCCGCGAGCTACGCAGCGTCGTGGAGCAACTGCACGGGCTGCACGAGAAGCTCCCGATCCTGCTCCTGGCGGAGCGTTCGGACATCGAGAGCTTCCCGCTCGAGGTGGCCGAGCAGATCGACGGCGCCTTCTGGCTGCACGAGGACACGCCAGACTTCGTCGCCGGGCGCATCGAGCGCCTTGTCACCGAGTACGCCGACCAGCTGCTCTCGCCGTTCTTCGGGGCGCTCAAGCGCTACGTCGACGACTACAACTGGACCTGGTGCTGCCCGGGGCACAACGGCGGCATGTTCTACCGAAAGACGCCCCTCGGCCGGATCTTCTTCGACTACGTGGGCGAGCCGTTCCTGCGGGGCGACCTCTGCAACGCCTCTCCCGAGCTCGGCTCCATCCTCCAGCACGAGGGACCCGTCATCGACGCCGAGCGGCGAGCCGCCGAGATCTTCGGCGCCGAGCGCACCTACTTCGTGCTGAACGGCACGTCCACGTCCAACAAGATGGTCACCCTGGCGCTCCTTTCACCGGGCGACCTCGTCCTCTTCGACCGCAACTGCCACAAGTCGATGCACCACGGGGCGCTCATGATGGCGGGGGCCGTCCCCGTCTACCTGAACCCGACGCGGGACGCCAACGGCATCATCGGCCCCGTCGACCACCGGCTGCTCGACGAGGCCTCCATCCGGGACCAGATCCGGGCCAACCCGCTCGTCAGCGACCCGAACGCCTGGCGCCAGCCCCGGCCGTTCCGCCTCGCCATCTTGACGAACACCACCTACGACGGCGTCTGCTACGACGAGCGCGAAGTCCTCTCCCGCATCGGCAGCCTGTGCGATTACGTCATCTTCGACGAGGCCTGGATGGGCTATGCCAAGTTCCATCCCCTCTTCAAGGACCGCTATGGGATGGCGCTCACCGAGCTCGGCCCCGACGACCCAGGCATCTTCACGACCCAGTCGACCCACAAGTGCCTGGCGGGCATGTCGCAGGCGTCGCAGATCCACGTTCGCGACTCCCACCTGAAGGGGCAGAGGCGGCGCCTCAGCCACGACCGCTTCAACGAGGTGTTCATGATGCACACCTCCACGTCGCCCCAGTACAACATGATCGCCTCGCTCGACGTGGGTGCGGAGATCATGCGGGGCAGGCCCGGCTTCGCCCTCATGGACGAGGCCGTGCGGGAGTCAATCGCCCTGCGCAAGCAGGTGGAGCGCTACCACGACGAGATCGCCGTCCGCGAGACCGACTCGAAGCTCGGCTGGTTCTTCGACATCTTCGGGCCGCACCGCGTGAATGTGAGCCCGCAGCAGCTCGAGGAGGCGCTCGGCGCCGAGTACCTCACGGCAGACACGCGCGACACGATCGCCAAGGCCATCGCCGCGGGCGGCCTCTCCGAGGTCGCCTGGCGGGAGGTGCCCGACGACATCCTCGCCAGCGTGCCCGAGTGCTGGATGTTCCACGCCGGCGACGACTGGCACGACCTCGACGGTCTCGCCCCTGGCTACGTCATGCTGGACCCGACGAAGTGCTCCCTCACGACGCCGGGCATCGAGAACGGCCGCCAGTTCGCCCGAAGCGGTATCCCGGCCGCCGTCGCCGCCGCCGTGCTGCGGGCGCGAGGCATCGTCAACGAGAAGACGAGCTTCTACACGATCCTCCTCCTCGTCACCCCGGCGATCGAGCGGGGCAAGTCCGCCACGCTCCTGTCGGAGCTGCTCGACTTCAAGCGGGCCTACGACAACGACGTGCCCCTCGCCGAGGTGCTGCCGGCGCTCGCGGCGGCCCACCCGGATCGCTACGGTGCCACGACGCTCCGCCAGCTCTGCGACGAGATGCACGAGCTACTTCGCGGCCGCCGGGCAGACGAGCTGCAGCGGGCGGTCTACAACGCCGCCCACGAGCCGGAGATCGCCATGTCGCCGGTGGAGGGGCACACCGCCCTCCTCCGCAACGACGTGGAGCTCCTGCGCCTCGACGAGGTCGCCGGGCGCGTGGCGGCCAACCTCGTCGTCGTGTACCCGCCGGGGATCGCCATCATGGTGCCTGGGGAGCGCTTCGCGGAGGATTCCGCCGCCGTCGCCTACCTCCGCCTCTTCGAGGAGAGCGACAACCGCTTCCCCGGCTTCGGGTCCGAGATGCAAGGCATCTTCCCCCGCCGCGAGGACGGGCGACTGCGCTACTACACCTACGTCGTGACGGAGCACCGAGAGACCTAGGTGGGGCGGGCGGCGCCGGCCACTTCTTCCCCTCGGCGCCGCCCGCCTCCCATCGCCCGCCCCACTTCGACCCGAGGAGCACACGAGAGATGAGCGACCCGAGCCCCCACCACCGCCCGGCGGCGGACCGCATCGACCAGCGCGGCTCCCGCATCCTGTCGCAGGCAGAGTGCCGGCAGCTGTTGGAGGCCGCCGCCGGTGGCGTCGGCCACATCGGCCTCGTGACGACGGGCGCCGTCACCGTGCTACCGCTCAACTTCACAACCTGGTCGGGCAGCGTCGTGATCCGCCTCGCCCCCGGGGCGACGCTGCAGGCGCTGTCCGAGGAACCCCTCGTGTGCTTCACCGTCGACGCCCTCGGGCACGATGCGGCAGGGGGACCAGAGGCCTGGAGCGTCCTCGTGCAGGGAGCCGCTCGCATCGTGCGCGACCCGACGGAGCTCTCGGACCTCGCGGCCCTCGGGCTCACCCCCCTCGTCGCCGAGGCCGGTCAGGTCTACGTCCGAATCCACGCCGACCGCCTCTCGGGGCGCCGCTTCGCCGTCGGGGCGCTCGCCCGCTATCACTTGCCCGCCGGCGGCTGAGCGCCTCAGCGGGCGGCCGGTCAGCCCCCAGGAGGGCGGCCGGTCAGCCCCCAGAGTGGGCGGCCGGCTTGCCGTCGCGGACGATCACGACGGGACAGTGCGAGTGGGCCGCCAGGTGCTGGCCGACGGAGCCGAGCAGCATGCCGGCGAACGACCCGTGGCCGCGGCAGCCGACGACGATGAGGCCGGCCGTCTCGGACTCCTTCAACAGGACGGGAGCCGGGTGACCCTCGACCACCGTGACGGTGAGGTCGATCTCTTGGGCCTCCCGGCCGACGACGTCGCCCACGGTCTCTGCCACGACGCTGCGGCAGTCGCTTTCGAGGTCGATTCCCTCCGGGAGCGGCGCCGCCCACCCGTAGGTGGCGGGCAGCTCCCAGGTGATGAGCACCTCGAGCGGCACTCCGGTGAGCTTCGCCTGGCGGGCCGCCCAGGCGAGCGCCCGCTTGGAGGGCTCGGAGCCGTCGACCCCGACCACGATGCGGCCCAGTCTCGCCAGGTCGTCCCTTCGAGTTGTCTCGGTCATCTTCCCTGACCTCCGTCGATGACCTTGCGGTCCCTATACCGCGAGGATGGTCCGTCTGCGGGGGGTCTCACCAGGGTCCTTGTGCCCTATCTGGTCGGGATCGCAGTGTTTCGACCACAGCGCCCTGCCACAGTGGTGTCATGGCAACAGTCACGATGGGCGCCTTCGCCGTGGGCGAGCCGGGACCGATCGACTCGCATCCCCTCGTCGAGCTGGAGCGTCCCCTCCCCGAGCCGGGTCCTCGGCAGCTCCGGGTCAGCGTCCGAGCCTGCGGCGTCTGCCGGACCGACCTCCATCTCGCCGAAGGCGATCTGGCGCCGAGGTCCCCGCTCGTGGTGCCCGGCCACGAGATCGTCGGGACGGTGGACGCCCTCGGCCCCGGGGCGGGGCGCTTCGCCCTCGGCGAACGGGTCGGGATCGCCTGGCTGGGGCGGACGTGCGGGTCGTGCCGATTCTGCGCGGAGGGGCGCGAGAACCTCTGCCTGGCGCCCACCTTCACGGGATGGGACCGCGACGGCGGCTACGCCGAGTACGCCGTCGCCGACGAAGCCTTCGCCTACGCCCTGCCGGAGGCGTTCTCGGACGAGCTGGCGGCGCCCCTCTTGTGCGCCGGCATCATCGGCTACCGGGCCCTCGAGCGGGCGGAGCTGCCGCCCGGCGGTGCCCTCGGGATCTATGGTTTCGGCGGCTCCGCCCACCTGACGGCCCAGATCGCCCTCGCCGAGGGCGCCCGCGTCCACGTCCTCACGCGATCGGCCGAAGCACGGGAGCTGGCCCGCCGGCTCGGGGCCACGAGCGTGGGCGAGGCCGAGGACGAACCGCCGGAGCGGCTCGACGCCGCCATCCTCTTCGCCCCCGTCGGGACGCTCGTGCCCACGTGCCTGGCGGCACTCGATCGGGGCGGCACGCTCGCCGTCGCCGGCATCCACCTCACCGACATCCCATCGCTCAACTACGAGACGCACCTCTTCGAAGAGCGGACGCTGCGAAGCGTCACGGCCAACACCCGGCGCGACGGTGAGGCGTTCCTCGCCGCGGCCGCCCGCATCGGCATCACGGTCGCCACGACCCCGTACCCGCTGGCGGAGGCGAGCCGGGCCCTCTCCGACCTCGCCGGCGACCGGGTGAACGGCGCCGCCGTGCTCGTCCCCTGATCGACGGGCGGCTTGTTTGGAGGGTCCTTCGGCCCGATTCCGCAAGGACTCTCGGCCCTAGGGGGGTCGGCGGCGCCACCGCTTCAATGAAGGCATGTCGACACCGATGGTGGCTTCGATCTCCGCGCTCTCGCTCGCCCGCTGGCAGTTCGGGATCACGACGGTCTTCCACTTCCTCTTCGTCCCCCTCTCGATCGGGCTCGCCTTCCTCGTAGCTCTCCTGCAGACGGCGGCCTACCGGACGAAGGACGAGCGCTACGACCGGCTCGCCCGCTGGTGGGGGCACCTCTTCCTCGTCAACTTCGCCATCGGCATCGTGACCGGCATCGTGCTCGAGTTCCAGTTCGGCATGGCGTGGTCGCAGTACTCGACGTTCGTGGGCAACATCTTCGGCGCTCCCCTCGCCATCGAAGGGCTCCTCGCCTTCTTCATGGAGTCGACGTTCCTCGGCGTCTGGATCTTCGGACGCGACCGCGTCTCGGGGCGGGTCCATCTCGCCTGCATCTGGCTCGTCAGCGTGGGAACCCTGCTGTCGGCCGCCTTCATCCTCGCCGCCAACGCCTGGATGCAGCACCCCGTCGGCTTCAAGATCGACACGAAGACGGGCCAGGCCGTCATGACCGACTTCTGGGCCGTGATCGCCAACTCGACCTTCGTAGGCGAGTACTTCCACGTCGTGTTCGCCGCACTCGCGACGGGGGCCATGTTCATGATCGCCATCAGCGCCTGGCACATGCGGAAGGAGGAGCGGCGGGCCACCTACGTCCTCTCCCTCCGGCTCGCCCTCGTCGTCTCCCTCTTCGCCATCCTCGGCACGATGTGGATGGGCGACAGCCAGGCGAAGCTCATGACGAAGCAGCAGCCCATGAAGATGGCCGCCGCCGAGGCGCTCTACAACTCGCAGGCGGGAGCGAGCTTCTCGCTCATCACGATCGGCGACCTCACGGGCAACCCGGTCTTCCAGATCCGTCTCCCCCACCTCCTCTCCGTGCTCGCCACGAATTCCTGGAACGGCGAGGTCACCGGCATCAACCAGGAGCAGGCGGCCGAGGCTGCCGAGTACGGGCCGGGCAACTACAAGCCGGTGCTCTGGATCACGTACTGGTCGTTCAGGCTCATGGTGGGCTTCGGTTTCGTCATGCTGGCCGTCAGCATCTACGGGATCTGGCTCATGCGGCGACGGCGACTCGACAAAGCGCCGAGATACCTGCGCATCGCCGTCTGGTCGATCGGCGCCCCCTTCGTGGCCAACTCGACCGGGTGGATCTTCACCGAGATGGGACGCCAGCCGTGGGTCGTGTACGGGCTCCTCACGACGTCCAAGGCCGTGAGCCACGTGAGTGCCGTCACCGTGGGCATCAGCCTCGTCGCCTTCACGCTCGTCTACACGATCCTCGCCATCGTGGAGATCGGCCTCATGGCCCGCCTCGCCCGCGTCCCGATCATGGAGACGCCACCCCCGGGCGAGGGCGGCGAGTCGGGAATCGTGTCAACCGAGCCGTCGGTTCCGGAGGCTTCCCACGATGCCCTCGTCTACTGAGCCTCCCGTCAGCACCGCCGCCGAGCAAGGGACAAGGTCATGACGTCGTCCATCGCCACCCACCCGGGCAATCTCCAGATCCTCTGGTTCTCCCTCATCGCCCTCCTCTGGTTGGGCTACTTCTTCCTGGAGGGATTCGACTTCGGGGTGGGCATCCTCATGCCCTTCCTCTCGAGAGACGACACGGACCGGCGCCTGTGCATCAACGCCATCGGCCCCACCTGGGACGGCAACGAGGTGTGGCTCCTCGTCGCCGGCGGCGCCACCTTCGCGGCCTTCCCGAAGTGGTACGCCACCGTCTTCTCCGGCTTCTACCTCCCGCTCCTCCTCGTCCTCCTCGCCCTCATCAGCCGGGGTATCTCCTTCGAGTACCGCAGCAAGCGACCGGAAGCCCGCTGGCGGCGTTCCTTCGACCGCATGATCTTCTGGGGCTCCCTCCTGCCGGCACTCCTCTGGGGGGTCGCCTTCGCCGACTTCGTGAGCGGTGTTCCCGTGGACGCCGCCGGCCAGGTGGGCGGAGGCTTCTTCCGCCTCGTCGAGCCGTACGCCCTCCTCGGCGGGCTCGTGACCCTCAGCCTCTTCCTCCTGCACGGGGCGACCTTCCTCTCGCTCAAGACGGAGGGGGAGCTGCGGGAGCGGGCGCGCAAGGCGGCCCTCCTGCTCGGCCCCACCGCCTTCGTGCTGGCCCTCGGCTTCCTCACGTGGACCTATATCACGGCGCACCGAGTGCACGACGTCGGGATCGTCCCGCCCCTCGTGCCCGTCCTCGCCCTCGTCACCCTGGCCGGGACGGCCTGGCTCGTGCGCGAGCGCCTGGAGGGCTGGGCCTTCATCGCCACGGGTCTCGTGATCGTGCTGACCGTGCTGACGCTCTTCCTCAACCTCTACCCGCGTGTCCTCGTCTCGACGACCTCACCGGCCAACAGCCTCACGATCGTCAACACCGCCTCGCAGCACTACACCCTCGGCGTCATGACCATCGTGGCGGCGATCTTCCCGCCCTTCGTGCTCGCCTACCAGGCCTGGTCGTACTGGGTCTTCCGTTCCCGAGTGCGGCGACCGAATTGAGCCTTCCGCTCGGGGGCGCCGGCCGGACTGCCGGCGAGAGAGCCGGCCGGGCTTCCCGCCCGCCCTTCGACCGGCGGCTGCTCCGCCAGACCCGGGCGGCGCGCCCCGCCCTCGTCGGCGCCGTCGCCGTCGGCACCGCCATGACGGGGGCAATCCTCGTGCAGCTGGTGGCGCTCGCCACCGTGATCGGTCGGGCGTTCGCCTCGCCGGCGACGGTGTCGGCACGGACGCTCACGGCGCCGCTCCTCCTGCTGGCGGGCGCCATCGTCGCCCGGGCGCTCCTCGCCCTCGCCGGCGAGGTCGTGGCCGAGCGGGGCGCCACGGCCGTGCGGAGCGAGCTCCGCTCCCGGCTGCTGCGGCGTATCGTCGAAACGGTGCCGGGCTCGGGCGACCCGACCGGCTCAGCGGCGGGCAGCGGCGGGGCCGCTCCGGCGCAGGGCGAGCTCGTCGTGCTGGCGACCCGCGGCATCGACGCCCTCGACCAGTACTTCTCCGGCTACCTGCCCCAGCTCGTCGTGGGCACGCTGGCGCCCGTCCTCCTGCTCTGCTTCCTGCTCTTCGCCGACCGCTGGTCGGCCCTCATCCTCGCCGCCGCCCTGGCGGTCGTCCCCGTCTTCATGGTGCTGCTCGGGCAGGAGGCCGCCGAGCGCATGCGGCGCCAATGGGCCGCCCTGCAGCGCCTCGGCGGCCACTTCGCCGATGTCGTGGGCGGCATCACCACCTTGAAGCTCTTCGACCGTGTCGACCACCAGCTGCAGGCCATCGCCGCCACAACCGACCGGCTGCGGCGGGCGGCCCTCGACACCTTGCGGTACGCCTTCCTCTCCTCCTTCGTGTTCGAGCTGCTCGCCTCCGTCGCCACGGCGCTCGTCGCCATCGTGCTCGGCCTTCGCCTCCTCTCCGGCGCCGTCCACCTCGGGACGGCGCTCGGCGTCCTCCTCGTCGCCTCGGAGGTCTTCCTCCCGCTGCGCAAGGCCTCCGCCCGCTTCCACGCCGCCGCCGACGGCATCGGGGCCTCCGACGCCGTGCTCGCCGTGCTGGGCGACCGCCCGGCCGGCGGGGAGTGCGAAGAGGCGGCGTGCTGCACGCCGGAATGGTTCGACAGCCCTGGTGCCGCCACCCGCCTCGCCCCGGGGACCCTCGTGGAGCTGCGGGCGACGGTCCTCCGGCGACCGGAGAGCGGCTTCGTCCTCGGCCCGCTCGACCTTCGCATCTCGGCGGGCGAGCGCCTCGCCGTCGTCGGGCCGACCGGATGCGGCAAGTCCACGCTGCTGCTGGCCCTCCTCGGGTACCTCGTGCCGGCCTCCGGCGAGCTCGTTCTCGGCGAGAGCGCCGGCTCCGCCTCGGTGGACGGGGCGGCCCTCCGTGCCTGGCGCCGCCGCGTTTCGTGGCTGCCGCAGGCGCCCGCCATCGTGAGCGGGAGCGTGCTCGACAACGTCACCCTCACGACAGGCCCCCGCGGCGGCGACGCCCTCGAGGCGCTGCACCGGGCCGGTGCGGGCGACCTCGTCACCTCCCTCGGCGGCCCGCGGGCGCTGCTCCGGGAGGGTGGCTCGGGCCTCAGCTCGGGCGAACGGCAGCGCCTCGCCCTCGCACGGGTCCTCTGCCGCCGGGCCGATCTCTACCTCCTCGACGAGCCGACCGCCCATCTCGACCGACGCCTGGAGGAGAGCGTCGTCTCGGGCATCTTCGAGACCGCCGGATCGGCCGCCGTCGTCCTCGTCACGCACTCGAGCAGCGTGGCGGCGCTCTGCGACCGGGTCCTCGACCTCGCCGCCCCGCGGGTGGGTGCGCCGGAGGGCCGGGTGCCCGCCTGGGCGCCGGAGCCGGCGGGGGTGACAGGCCGTGGCTGAGACCACGGCGCGGGCGAGGGACGTCCTGGCGCCCCTCCTCGGCCTCCTCCGCCCGGAAAGGCGCCGGGCAGCCGTCGCCGTGGGCCTCGGCAGCGCCGCCTCGCTGGCGGCCGTCGCCCTCGCAACGAGCTCGGCCTGGCTCATCGACAGGGCCGCCGAGCGCCCCTCGCTGACGGCGCTCACGGCCGTCATGTGCCTCGTGCAGATCCTCGCCTTCTCGAAGGCCGTCCTCCGCTATGCCGAGCGCCTGCGCACGCACGACCTCGCCTTCCGCATGCTGGCGCTCGTGCGCGTGCGCTTCTTCGCCACGCTGGCCCGCCTGGCGCCCGCAGGCCTCGGTGCCGTCCGCAGCGGCGACATCCTGGCGCGCAGCATCGACGACGTCGACCGCCTGCAGCACCTCTACCTGCAGGTCATGCCCCTCGCCGTCAGTGCCGCTGTCACGATCATCGCCGCCGTCAGCGTCGCCGGCCTCCTCGTGCCGAGCGCCGCCCTCGCCCTCGGGTGCGGGCTTCTCCTCAACTCCCTCGCCATCCCGGCCCTCGCCCGCCACCTCGGGGCCGGACCGGCCCACGACATCGCCGCCATCCGGGGCGCCATCGCCGGCGACGTCGGCGACCTCTTGTCGGCGGCGCCGGAGCTCGCCGCCAGCGAAGGGCTCGACCCGAGGCTCGACGCCATCGGCGCCAGCGATGCCGCCCTGCGCCGGGCGCAACTGAGCGCCGCCTGGCGGCGAGGCGCCTGTCAGGCGCTCTCCCTCCTCGTGGTCGGAGGCAGCCTCGTCGCCCTTCTCCTGCTCGCCCTCGCCTCGCTGCGGGCGGGCCAGCTGCCCCGCGTCGACGTCGCCGTCCTTCCCGTGCTCGGCCTCGCCTCCTTCGAGAGCGTCGCCGGCCTCGCCGAGGCGTTCTCGAAGCTGCCGGCTGATCTCGAGGCCGGGCACCGCCTCCTCGAACTGGAGGGACGCCCGAGCCCCGTGCGGGAGCCGCAGGCCCCCGAAGCCTTGGGGCACGGCACGCAGCCGGTCGCCTTCGAGGACGCCACCATCCGCTACGCCGCCGGCGCCGCCAGCGCCCTCAGCGGGTTCAGCAGGAGCCTCGGCCAAGGACGCCATCTCGGTATCGCCGGGCCGAGCGGGAGCGGGAAGTCGACGGTCGGGGCAGCGCTCCTTCGTTTCGTGGATCTCGAGGCCGGGCGGGTCGTCCTCGGCGGCACGGACACGGCACGAGCGCGCAGCGGCGACGTGCGGTGCCTCGTCGGGGCCCTCTGGGCGGACGACCACGTCTTCGCCGGCTCGATCGAGGCGAACCTGCGCATCGCCCGACCCGACGCCACCTCGGGCGAGCTCTGGTCGGCGCTGCGTACCGTCGACCTGGCGGACGTCGTGGAGGGGCTGCCGGGCCGCCTCGAGGCGACCGTGGGCGAGGACGGCAGCCGCCTCTCGGGCGGCGAGCGCCAGCGCCTCTGCCTCGCCCGGCTCCTGCTCCGCGAGAGCGGCGTCGTCGTCCTCGACGAGCCCACCGCCCATCTCGACGAGGCGACGGGCGGCGCAGTGCTCGACGACATGTTGAGCGTCCTCGGCGACCGGACGATCCTTCTCATGAGCCACCGGGAGGACGACCTCGCCCGCATGGACGAGACCCTCCGGCTGGCGGCTGCCGACCGGTCGTGAGCCGGCGGTGGCCGAGGGGTGCCGAGCGCGGCGGCCGCCGGTGCGCCGAGTACCGTGACGTGAGCTGTCTTCGCGCAGTCGGGGAGGAGCCCATGAACGCCGAGGAACTCCGGGACGTCATCGCGCTGGCGACGCAGGCGCCCTCGGTGCACAACACGCAGCCCTGGCGTTTCACGGTCCACCACTCTCCGGCGGGGGAGATCGACGGGCTCGATGTCTTCGCCGACCGGACCCGCTCCCTCGAGGTCATCGACCCGGAGGGCCGCGACCTACACCTGAGTTGCGGCGCCGCCATCGAAATCGCCCGCATCGCCGTGCGGGCCCACGACCACTCCTGCCCGGTGGAGCTGCTGCCTGACGGCGACCCCGACCATCTCGCCCACCTCGAGGTGGGCCTCCGCCAGCCCGCCACGGAGGAGGAGAGGCGGCTCGCCGCCGCCGTGCCCGGCCGCTACACGGCGCGGGAGCCCTTCGACGAGGCGCCCATCCCTCCCGACCTCGTCGGCCGCCTCGAGGGCGCCGCCGCCGGCGAGGGTGTCTTCCTCCGCATCCTCGGGTCGAAGGCGGAGGAGGTCACGCTGGCGGTCCTCCTCTCGCATTCGGACGAGATCGAGCGGCAGGACGCCCGCTACGAGGCGGAGCTCGCCCGCTGGCTGCACCGGCCGGCTGGCTCCGGCGACGGCATCCCCCCCGAGGCCGTCGCCTCCATCCACGAGCGCGGCTCCGCCTTCCAGCTGCGCGAGCTGGAGGCGGACCGCCTCGGCGAGGAACCACCCGTCTTCGGCGCCGGCCACGCCGCCGGTCCACCTGCCGTCGAGCGGCCCCTCGTCGCCATCATCGGCACAGCCGGCGACGATGCGAGGGCTTGGCTCCTCGCCGGTGGCGCCCTCGGCCGCCTGCTCCTCGAGGCGTCAGCGGCCGGCGTACAGGCATCGCCCATGACGCAGGTGACGGAGGTCGCCTCTGCCCGCGCCATGCTGGCCGACGGGCTCGGCCTCGTGGGCCACCCGCAGATCGTCCTCCGCATGGGTTACGCCCACGGCCATCCGACGGCCCCCCGCCGCCCCGTCGACGAAGTCCTCGCGGGCGAGGCGGTACCGGGAGGGCAGGAGCCGGCCTAGCCACCGCCCCCCGAGGGCGCCGTCAGTCGGACGGAGGACCGACGAGGGCCTCGGCGATCTCCCTGAGGAGGCGGCGTACCCCCGACTCGGCCACGCGGTGCATGGCCAGACGGTCCAGAGTGGCCCCCAACTGCGCCAGAGGCACCTGATAGCGCCCGTTCATGGCGAGGCGGCAATGCCCGTCACCGAGGCTCTGGAGCTCGAGGTCGGCATCGAGGACCGGCAGGAGCCGCTCGAAGGCTGCCGGCTGCCATCGCATCGGGACGGTGACGGTGGTCGCCTTGCGCCGGGCGTCGCCGATCAGGACGTCGAAGCGCTGCCGGGCGGCCGAATCCGCCGCCGCCTGCCGCCAAGGGGCCTCCGGATCGACGAGGGGGCCCGCCAACGCCTCGAAGGGATGGTCCAGGTGCACGAAGTCGGTGATGAACACGGCGTGGCGGCGCCGAGAAGGGGGCTCGGCGCCGCCCGCCGCAGGCTGGTATGGGCCGCTCTGCTCGTTTGCGACGGCGTTCATCATCGAGGCCGCCGGGGTGCCCAAGGCATCACGGTCCTGCGACCGAAACCGGGCCCGATGGGTCGTTCGACGGTCATGCAGATACATGCTGGCGATGCGCCACGGGCCTCGCTAGGGCCGAATGGCCCGTTCGCGCGTCGCGCCCGCACCCTGAGCTGGACGGGTCACGCCTCCGGGCGAGCTCCGCCCGGAGGCGTCCGTCAGACGGGCACCCGCCAGGTGATCGTCGTGCCCTCACCCGGCTCGGAGCGGACGTCGAGCGAACCGCCCACCCGCTCGGCCCGCGACGCCATGTTGCGCAACCCGTGCCCGGTCGCCACGGCAGAGCGTCGGATGCCGATGCCGTCGTCCTTGATGGACACCTCGAGGGTGTGACCTGAGGCGGACACGACGATCTCGACACGGGTCGCCCGGGCGTGCTGGGCGACGTTGGAGAGCGCTTCGCGGACGACGGCGACGGCCGACTCGGCGACCTCCGAGTCCGCCGTCGAGTCGAGGGGTCCCTCGAAAGCGACGCGGGGAAGGAAGCCGAGCGCCTCCCGAGCCTCGGTGACAACGCCCGTGATCTCGGCCCGCAGGCCGGAGTCGCTGCGCGTCTGCAAGGCGAAGATCGTGCTGCGGATGTCGGCGATCGTGCGGTCCAGCTCGTCGACGGCCGCCTCGATGCGCTCGCCGGCGCTCGGCGGGTCGACGACCTGCGAGACGCCCTGCAGGCTGAGGCCGACGGCGAAGAGCCGCTGGATGACGGTGTCGTGGAGGTCGCGGGCGATGCGCTCCCGGTCGGCGAAGAGCGCCAGCTCACCCAGTCGCTGGTGGAGCCGGGCGTTGTCGATAGCGACGCCGGCGGCGGCCGCCAGGGAGGAGAGGAGCCGCTCGTCCCGCTCCGTGAACTCGCTGCCCGAGCGCTTCTCCGTGAGGTAGAGGTTGCCGAACACGAGGCCGCGCACACGCACCGGCACACCGAGGAAGGTGGTCATGGGTGGATGGTTCTGCGGGAAGCCGTAGGACTGCTCGTGGCTCTGCAGATGGGCGAGCCGGATGGGCCGGGGGTCCCGGATGAGGAGACCGAGGACGCCGAGGCCCTTCGGACGGGGACCGATGGCCGCCTCCTCCTCGGCGCTCAGGCCGTGGGTGACGAACTCGGCCAGCCCGTCGCCCGTGGCGTCGAGGACACCGAGGGCTCCGTACCTGGCGTCGGTCAGCTGGCAGGCGGCGGCGACGATACGGCGGAGGACGCCCGCCAGGTCGAGATCGGAGGCGATGGAGAGGACGGCCTCGAAGAGCTCGGACTCCTCCAGCCCGGACGGGATCGCCTCCGACACGCCGCCACGCTACTCAATCAGCAGTTCGCGGCGTCGTTCGCCGCCTCAGGTGCCGGCGGGACCGGCGCCGGCGAAGGCCGCACCGACCTGGTCGGCGAGGACGAGGGCGACGACGCGCTGCTCGATCGTCACCGATCGGTGGGAGGCGGCTGTCATGACGAAGACCCCATAGGTGCGGTCGCTGCTCTGCACGGGGAGGTCGACCTCCGGATCGGGCAGGCCGTCGTGCTCGACGTCGAAGCGGACCTCGCCGAGCTCCACCTCCCCGTTTCGCTGCAGCTGGGGTCGCTCCGGCCGGACGCTCGGTAGCTCGAATCGGCAGGAGGCCAGGGACAGCAGCTCGACGAGCTCGTCGCAGGCGGCGGAGGCCACCTCGCCGGGGGCGGCGCCACGGGCGACGAGCTCGGACACGTCGTGAATGAGCGCCAGGTAGTTGCCCTCGGCGACGGCCACGACGAAGTGCTGCCGGCTGCGCACGGCGATCTCGGTGACGGCGACGCCCACGACGAGGAGGGCGACGGTCGTCTCGACGTCGTGCGCCCCCGCGATGCTGAAACGCTCGTACGGCTTCGTCAGGAAGAAGTCGAACCAGACGGCACTCGAGACTGCCGCCAGCCAGCCGGCCCGGCGGTCACCGAAGGCGGCCACCGCGACGACGACGGCGGCGAGGACGAGGGCCGCCGCCGCGTTGGCGAAATGGTCCCGGAAGGGAACGAGCACGAGCGAGGCGACGACCGGCAGCACGAGGGCGGCGCCGATCGACAAGGCGGCCCAGGGCGTCGCCGGGGGCGACAAGGGAACGCGGTCCGCCTCGCTCTTCACCTCAGCCATCACCCGTCATTGTCCATCGCCCGGGAGCGACGGACAAGAGCCAACGAGCTCGGAGCTCAGGCGGGTGGCGTGTCCTCGGCGGCCGGGGCGACCTCGGTCGCCGACGAGCCCTCGGTCGCGCCGGCCATCGGCTCGCTCGCGGGCATCGACTGGCTGCTCGGCATGGACTCGCTCGTCGGCATCGAGTCGCTCATCGGCATCGAGTCGCTCATGGGCATCGCGCCGGAGGAGGGGATGCCACCGGAGGTGGGGAAGCCGGCGCTCGTGGCCGAGGTCAAGCCGGTCTGCGACGTCGTCTGGGAGGCCGTCCAGGGCAAGGCCTCGCCGGACTCCTTGAAGAGCCGCAGCGCCGAGACGGCCTGGGCGACACCGGCGACGAGGCAGATGTAGATGCCGATGCGTGCTCCGTAGCTGAAGCTCGCACCGTCGACCGATCCGCGGGGCAGCGTCAGCCATCTGAGGATGACGATGACGGTGCCGAGGACGGAGGCGCCGAGAACCGCCACGCCCGGTCCGACGGGCAGCGAGATCTTGACACCGGAACGCAGGAGGACGAGGTAGGCCCCGGCGGCCACGATGAGGAGGGCGCCGAGCCAGCCGTAGCTGGAGCTCCACCCGCTCACGGAGGCCGAGAAGGGTCCGGCCGACCACCCCTCCCACGGGAGGAAGAGGGCGATGAGAGCGAGCAGCCCCGCACCCCCCACGATCCAGTCCACTGTCGACATCTTCTTGGGATCGAACTGTGCCATCTGAACCCACCCCCTGCCGGTCATGGTGCCGGCCGCTTCGCCGGCCCTCATGATAGTTGGACTTGCAGGTAGGTGATGGATTTACCCCGACGGGGCGCACAGCTCCTTCACGGCGGCGGCGAGGACGTCGGCCACCGCCCGCACGGAACCGAGCTCCACCCACTCGGAGGCGGAGTGCAGACCGCCGCCTTTCGGGCCGAAGACGACGGACTCGATGCCGGCCTCCGACATCATGGCGGCGTCGGTCCAGAACGGGGCCGAGCCGAGTACCGCCGACCCGAGGACGGACCGGCAGGCGCTCTCGAGGGCGCCCACGACACGGGCGTCGGGCGATGTGGAGAGCGGAGGGCGGGCGAGGCGCAGGGACGCCGTCGCCGTCCAGCGGGCGGGACCGAGCCGGCGGCGAGCGGACTCCACCGCCGCCTCCATCTCGGCCTGCACGAGCTCGGTCGTCTCGCCCGGCACGGTGCGCCGCTCGACGAGGAGCCAGCAGCGATCCGGGTAGGTCGGCCCCTCGATGCCGCCCGAGATGAGGGAGGCGTGCATGCTGCCGGCGCCGGCCGGTCCGGGCGGCCGGCGGCGCACCTGTTCGCCGAGGCGGTCCAGCTCCACGAGCACGTGGCCCATCCCCATGATGGCGTCCACCCCGGTCTCGGGATCGGAGCCGTGGGCGGCGACGCCATGGGTCTCGAGCTCCCCCCAGTAGAAACCCCGATGCACCGTGACGATCACCTCCCCGGTCGGCTCCAGCACGATGCCGGCGTCGGCTGCGCACGTCCGCAGGAGCGCCTCGGTCCCCTTGCTGTCGCCCTCCTCGTCGATGACGGCGGCGAGGACGAGGTCGCCGGCGAGTCCCCAGCCCGCCGCCGCCCGCATGACGGCCATGGCGGCGGCGAGGCCGGACTTCGTGTCCTGCGAGCCCCTGCCGTAGAGGCGGTCCCCTTCCACCCTGGCCTCGAGGGCGCCCGGCATGGAGGCGGTGCCGACGGTGTCGAGATGGGCGTTGAGGAGGAGGGAGCGGCCGCCCCCGCCGCCCGGCAGGCGGGCGACGACGTTGCGGCGGCCCGGGGCGACCTCCTCGTAGGCGACGTCGATGCCGCCGTCCGCCAGCCAGCTGCCGACGAACTCACCGAGCTCCCCCTCGCCGGCGCCGCCCGGCACGAGATCGGGGTTGACGGAGTCGATCGACACGAGGGAGCCGAGGAGCGACCGCAGGTCCCCCTCGTCGATGACGCTGTCGCCGCCGGCGCTCACGGGCAGCCTGCCGTCGGTGGGCGGCAGGGCCTCACCGGTGCGACCCGACGGGGCCGCGGTGGCGGCGGACGGGGCGGGCGGCCGCCGGGCCCCCCGCCACGTGGTCGACTGCGGCGCGGGTGAGGCGGCCGAACGCGCTGCCGTCGGTGACGGGGACGTCGTGGTCGGCCGGCAGCTCGAAGACACGGGCGGAGAGCGCCGTCGCCATGGCCCGTTGCTTGCGGGCCGGCACGAGGTGGTCCCTCGTCGTCACGACGACGGCGGCCGTGACGCCGAGGGAAGGCGCCCAGGGCCGGGCGTCGTACTCACTGAGCGCTCGGCCCGCCCCGACGATGCTGTTGATGTCGCCACGGCGGAACTCGGCCGCCAGCCAGGCGCGGTGCCGCTCGAGGGCGGGGTCGGAGTCGGCGGCGGTGCGCAGCGCCCGCTGCACGAAACCGGCACCGGAGCCGTGGCGCAGGCCGGCCTCGAGGACGTTGAGGCTGGACCAGAGCGCGCGTTCTCGCAGCCCGTCCTGGAACTCGAGCGCCGTTGCCTCGAGGACGAGCCCGGCGCAGCGCCCGGCATGCCGCTGGGCGAAGAGGAGGGCGATGGGGCCGCCCATGGAGTACCCGACGGTGATCGCCTTGGCGATGCCGAGCTGCTCCAGGAGGCTGGCAGCGTCGTCGGCGCAGTCCTCCAACCGGAACGGCCGGAGGGAGCGCAGCCCACGCCCGTGGCCCCGGTGGTCGAGGGCGACGACGCGATAGGCGTCGCTGAGCGCCCCATAGACAGGGAAGAAGTTCACGTCGGCACTCGCCGTCCACCCGTGCAGGAGGAGCACGACGGGGCCGTCCCCGCCGGTGTCCCGCACGAACAGCTCGCCGACGCCCTCGACGGCCACGATGCGGCCCGGTGGGAGGGGCGGTGGGATGGGGGCGCCGCCGTCCTCCTCGATGGGGCGGGCGAAGGAGCGCAGCCGGCGGAGGTCGTTGCGCAGGCCGGGACTGAGCGCCACCGCTCCGGCGGCACCCGCCGTGACGAGACCGGCAGCGCCGGCAACCCATCGTCTCGCTGGACACATGTCGCACCTCCCTGGGATGCCCGGAAGGCGACCCCGCATCCCGGGCTCTCCTTCCGAGGCTACGGCGTGCCGGCCCGTTGGGCGAATGCCTGGCCCGCGGCCGGCCGGACCAAGGTCGAAAGCCCCTTGCTTTTGAGAGTTACTTTCATATGATTGTCAATAGCATATCGACCATCGAGGGGAGGCTGCATGGCGACCGCCGGAGCGACCGGGAGCACCAAGTGGTGGGCCCTCTCCGCCGTCGTGCTGGCGGTACTCGCCGTCGGTCTCGACCTCACCGTCCTCAGCATTGCCGTGCCCACCCTCGCCGGCGCCTTCAAGGCCTCGGAGTCCGACCTGCAGTGGTTCTCGTCCGGCTACGCCCTCGTGCTGGCGGCCGCCATGCTGCCGGCCGGGCTGGCCGGTGACCGCTACGGGCGGAAGAAGGTCATGCTCATCTCGCTCGCCGTCTTCGCCGCCGGCTCCCTCGCCTGCGCCGGCGCCCGTACGGCGGCCGAGTTCATCGCCGCCCGAGTCCTCCTCGGCTTCGCCGGCGCCGGCCTCGTCGTCATGGCCATGTCGGCCCTCGCCGTTCTCTTCACCGAGGAGGAGCGCCCGCGGGCGGTCGGGCTCTGGGCGGCGGCCAACATGGTGTCGTTCCCCATCGGCCCGATCCTCGGTGGCTGGCTCCTCTCCCACTACTGGTGGGGTTGGGTCTTCCTGTCGAACGTCCCTGTCGCCGTCCTCGGGTTCGTGGCCGTCGCCGTCCTCGTGCCGGAGACGCGCTCCAGCGTCCGGCCCGGCATCGACCGCACGGGCGTCGTGCTCTCGAGCGCCGGCCTCGTCGGCATCACCTACGGCCTCATCGAGGCCGGCCAGCACGGCTGGGCGTCGCCCGAGGCCATCGGGCCCCTCGTAGCCGGCGTCGCCCTCGCGCTCGCCTTCGTCGCCTGGGAGCGCCGCCTCGACGGCCGCCCCGGGGCACATCCGCTCGTCGACATGAGTCTCTTTCGGTCGGCAGCCTTCACATGGGGCGTCGTCCTCTTCGCCGTCCTCACACTCGCCATGGTCGGCCTTCTCTTCACGATGCCCCAGTACTTCCAGGGTGTCCTCGGGACCAACCCGGAGGGCTCCGGCATCCGCCTGCTTCCCGTCGTCGGGGGCATGATGATCGGCCTCCTGCTCGCCGCCCGACTCGCCCGAGGGATGGGTCCGAAGGTGACGGTGGCGGCGGGTTTCGTCGTGATCGGCGGCGGCTTGGCCCTCGGCTCGACGACCACGCTCGGCTCGGGCACCGCCTTCAACGCCCTCTGGCTGGCGATCGCCGGCGTCGGCGTCGGCCTCACGATGGCGACGGCGGCCTCGGCCGCCTTGAGCGGGCTCTCGGAGGAGCGGGCCGGCGTCGGCTCAGGCGTGCTGCAGGCCCTCAAGAACATGGGTGCACCCCTGGGATTCCGCCGTGCTCGGGAGCGCCCTGCTCTCCACCTACGTCCACCGCCTCCCTCTTGCCGGGCTGCCCCCGGCGGCGGCCGAGACGGCTCGCCAGAGCGTCTTCGGCGGCATCGCCGTCGCCCGCCTCCTCGCCTCGCCCTCGCTCCTCACCGCCGTGCGGGACGCCTTCGTGCACGGCATGGACGTCGCCCTCCTCGTCTCGGTCGGCTTCGCCCTCCTCGGCCTCGCCATCGCCATCCTGTTCATGCCGGGGCGCCCGGAGCCTGCGGCGGGCACGGCCGCCGCGCAAGACTTGGACGATGAGCTCGGTGCGCGAGCCCCCCGCTGAACCGGCGCCGCCCGTCGGGCTGCGGGAGCGCAAGAAGGCGAAGACCCGCACGGCCATCCAGCACGAGGCGCTCCGCCTCTTCCGCCAGAACGGCTACGAGGCGACCACCATCGACCAGATCGTCGAGGCGGTCGAGGTCTCCCCGAGCACGTTCTTCCGCTACTTCCCGACGAAGGAGGACGTCGTCCTGACCGACGACTACGACCCCCTTCTCATCGGGGCGTTCCGCGCCCAGCCGCCCGAGCTCGGCCCCATCGCCGCCTTCCGGGCGGCCCTCGCCGAGGTCTTCGGGCGCCTCAGCGAGGAGGAGATGGCGGACAGCCGCCAGCGCACCGAGCTCATCTTCAGCGTGCCGGAGCTGCGGGCGGCGATGCTCGAGCAGCTCACCGGGACGATCCGGCAGATCAGCGAGATGGCGGCGGAGCGGATGGGACGGGACCCGGAAGACGTCTCCGTGCGGACGCTCGCCGGTGCCACCCTCGGCGTCATGATCGTCGCCGTCCTCTGGTGGGCGGAGCACCCGGACGGCAGCTACATGGAGGTGCTGGACGAGTCGTTGGCGAGGCTGGAGGCGGGTTTCGCCCTGTAGGGAAGCCGGATGACGTCTTGTCGGCCGGCTAAGTTGACTATTATGATGCTATTAGTCAGGTTTTCCGACCTCAAGGGGACATCGTGAGCGCAACCGACCAGCTCGTCGCCAACAACGCCGGCTACGCCGCCGGCTTCGTCAAAGGCGACCTGCCCCTGCCACCCGCCCGGAAGGTCGCCGTCCTCGCCTGCATGGACGCCCGGCTCGACCCCGCTCGGGCGCTCGGACTCGAGGAGGGCGACGCACACGTCATCCGCAACGCCGGCGGCGTCGCCACGGAGGATGCCCTCCGCAGCCTCGTCATCTCCCAACGCCTCCTCAGCACCGAGGAGATCATCCTCGTCCACCACACCGATTGCGGCATGGAGACCTTCAGCGACGACGCCGTGAAGGCGCAGATCGTCGCCGACACGGGCCTCAGGCCGAGCTTCGCCCTCGAGGCCTTCCCGAACGCAGAGGAGGACGTGCGACAGACGGCCGCCCGCATCAAGGCGAGCCCCTTCGTGCCGAGGAAGAACATCCGGGGTTTCGTCTACGAGGTCGAGACGGGCCGCCTCCGCGAGGTGGCACTCGACTGACGCCCGCCGCCGGTGGGCGGCGGTGGTGGACGCCCCACACCGCCGCCGCGGGCACCGTGACACCGGTGCCCGCCGCCTGCGAGACTTCGCCGCCATGACGAGCGTCGTCGTCCGCAACTTCTCGCTCTCACTCGACGGCTATGCCGCCGGGCCGGGGCAGGATCTCGATCATCCCCTCGGCGTCGGGGGCCGCAAGCTGCACGACTGGATCTTCGCCACACGGCACGGCCGGGCGATGATCGACCTCGAGGGGGGCGAAAGCGGCCTCGACGACGACACCTTCGCCGGCCGCGAGGACGACATCGGCGCCACCATCATCGGGCGCAACATGTTCGGGCCGCTGCGGGGCCCGTGGGGCGACACCACCTGGTCGGGCTGGTGGGGTGAGGATCCGCCCTTCCACCACGACGTCTTCGTGCTCACCCACTACCCACGGCCGCCGCTCGAGATGGCGGGGGGCACGACGTTCCACTTCGTCGACACGGGCATCGAGAGCGCCCTCGAGCGGGCGGTGGAGGCCGCCGCCGGCAGCGACGTCCTCATCGGCGGCGGTGCCGCCACCATCCGCCAGTACCTGCGCGCCGGGCTCCTCGACGAGCTTCACCTCGTGCTCGTGCCCGTCATCCTCGGCGACGGCGAGCGCCTCTTCGAGGCGCCGGGGGATGCCGAAGGCTACGAGTGCGCCGAGCACACGTCCTCGCCGGCGGTCGTGCACCTCCGCCTCGTGCGCGCCGAGCAGCCCGGGCTCCTCGTGTCGGAGGCGCCCTGAGGGCGTGCCCGGTCGGGGCGGCCCCGCCGGAGACGAGCCGAACGTCGGGGGGCCCGTGCGGGCGGGGAGGTCGGGGTTTCTCGGTCGAAGAGGTGGTGGGTTGAGAACGATTTCGGTGCCTCACCCGCCACTCGTCAGAGGCGCCTGAGCTCAACCCATCAGGTACCGGCCGGAGGTGGCGTCGATGACGGCATAGCCCGCCCCGAAGATGCACGACTGCTCCGTCGTCGTCGGGGGTCCGCTGGGCGGGGCGCTTGGGATGTAGGCGATGTGCGTGGCGACGACCACCCAGTCCACCCCGCCGCTGTTGGGCACCGTCGCCCCGACGACCGTGGCGAGGTAGAGCCGGTACGTTGCCGTCCGCTCCATGAGCGGCCCGCCGCGCCGCAGCTCGCCCCATGCCGCTGCGGGGGACACGCGGGAGCGAAAGGCGAGCGGCGGCGGCTGCAGCTCGATGTCCAGGATCGTCACGGGCTGCTCGAGGCGGACGGGGTTCGGCATGGCGATGTACCGCCACCCAACGGTGGTGAGACCGGACATGCAGAGGGCAGGCATCGTACTGGCTGGCTGCGTGGCGGGAAGGCCCGAGACGAGCCCGACCCCGGCGGCGATGGCCGCGAGGACGACGACCGTCACGGCGGCGAAACCCCTCACACGGCCAAGGGTACGACGCCCGGCTGTGGAACGACCTGCGGGGGCACGCTCGACCGGAAGCCGCGATGAGTTTCCCTGCCCCCCGACGTCTCACCCGTGATGACCAGCGCGCTGCTCGAAAACGGCTCGGTAGCATCGGGGCCAATGTCCGTCCGAACGGCCGCCCCCACGCAGTCCGACCTCGAGATGTTCCGCCGTGAGCTCACCGGCTACTGCTATCGCATGCTGGGCTCCGGCTCCGAGGCGGAGGACGCCGTGCAGGAGACGATGGTGCGGGCCTGGCGCAACGCCGATCGTTTCGAGGGTCGCAGCAGCGTGCGGTCGTGGCTCTACCGCATCGCCACCAACGTCTGCATCGACATGCACCGCCACGTGCAGCGCCGGGCGAGGCCGATGGAGATGGGGCCTTCGTCGCCGCCCGACGAGTCGTTCCTCGGCCCCTTGCTCCCGGAGGCGACCTGGGTGACGCCCGTGCCGGACAGCCGCGTGGCTCCGGAGCACGGCGATCCGGCCGAGGTGGCGGAGTACCGCGAGTCCATCCGCCTCGCCTTCGTGACGGCCCTCCAGCACCTGCCGGCGCGCCAGCGGGCGGCGCTCATCCTCTGCGAGGTCCTGCGCTGGCAGGCGACCGAGGTCGCCGAGCTGCTCGACACGAGCGTGGCCGCCGTCAACAGCGCCCTGCAGCGGGCACGGGCCACCCTCGGCTCGCTGCCCGACGGCGGGCGACCGGCGGCGCTCGACGACGCCGACGCCAAGCTGCTCGAGCGCTACGTGGAGGCCTTCGAGGCCTATGACATCGAGCGCCTCGTCACCCTCCTGCACGACGACGCCGTGCAGTGCATGCCGCCGTTCGCCATGTGGCTGCAGGGTGCCGCCAACATCGCGAGCTGGATGGTGCAGCCCGGCCCGAGCGAGTGCCGCGGATCCCGCCTCGTGGCGACGAACGCCAGCGGTTGCCCCGCCTTCGGCCAGTACCGGCGGGATCCGGCGGGCGGGTACATGCCCTGGGCGTTGCAGGTCCTCGAGATCTCATCCGGACGCATCGCCCAGATGTCGTTCTTCCTCGACTTCCTCGACCACGAGCACCTCTTCGCCGCCTTCGGCCTGCCCGGCCATCTCGACGCCTAGCCCGGCGAGGTCGAGGAGCTCCCTCATGCCGGGTGAGACGGCGCGGAGGGTGACGGTGCCGCCGAGGCGTTTCGCCAGGAGTGCGAGGCGGGCCACGACATCGACGGCCGAGAGGTCGGGGGATCCGGCGCCCTCGAGCTCGCAGGCCCCGAGCTCCGTTCCGTCAGGCGCCACCAGGGTGACCCGGCACCAGAGCTGAACCGATGGCATCGTCTAGTGGACGGCACCTCGGGCGTGATCTCATCGGCGTGGCGAGCGATGAGTCCCGGCTCGCGCCGCCGTCGAACTTGACAGCGCAACGACGAAATCCAGCCAAGCGAAACAGAGGAGACCACCGTGACGACCCGAGACCGCGCGCCCGCTGGAGCACCCTGCTGGATCGACCTGTGGACCTCCGACACGGCGAGGGCGGCCGCCTTCTACGGCGGGCTGCTCGGCTGGACGGCGGAAGAGCCCTCGGCGGAATTCGGCGGGTACTTCATGTTCACGCTGAAGGGCGTCCCCCTCGCCGGCGGGATGGGCGACATGGGCGACATGAAGGCCGACAACACCTGGAAGGTCTATCTCGCCGGTGAGGACGCCGCGAAGATCGTGGCGGCTGCGGAGGGCGCGGGCGCCCAGGTGATCAGTCCCGTCGTGCCGGTCGCCGACCTCGGCTCACAGGCGGTGCTCGTCGACCCGACGGGGGCCACGGTCGGAACGTGGCAGCCGGGCACCTTCCCGGGCATCACCGTTCTCGACGAGCCCGGCACTCCCTGCTGGTTCGAGCTGCACAGCCGCGACTACGACAAGGCCCTCGACTTCTACCGCTCCGTTTTCGGGTGGGAGACGCGTGCTCTTCCGGAGGGGCTCCGCTACAGCGTCATGGTGAACCCCGGCGGCGACGGCGAGCTCGCCGGCGTCCTCGACGCCTCCGGGTTCCTGCCGGAGGGCACGCCGTCGTACTGGACGGTCTATTTCACCGTGACGGACTGCGCCGCCGCCATCGAGCAGGTGCAGGCGCTCGCCGGCTCCGTCGTGGCAGAGCCGCAGGACACCCCCTACGGCCGCATCGCCACGGTGGCCGATCCGATGGGGGCGGAGTTTCGCCTGCGGACGGCTCCGGTCTAGGGCTCACGCCTCGAGACGCCGGCGGGCGGCCTCCGCCCGATCGAGGCCGGCCCGAGCCGTGCGGCGGGCCCGGTCGGCGCCCTCCGCCGCCGTCTTCGCCTCACGAAGCTCGCGGTCGGCCACCTCCTCGTCTTGGCGCAGCTGCCGGAGGCGGGCCTCCAGCTCCTGTCGCTCGGCTCGGCGCGACTCGACGCGCTGCCTGGCGTCGGCGAACTTCCCGGCGAGCTCGTCAGCGGCGTCGGCCGCCTCCCGGAGGACGTCCTCCGCCCGGCGGACGGCCTCCTCGGCGGCTTCGAGCTGTCGCCGCCGGCGCTCGGAGGGCGCTGCGGCTCGGGGCCTCGTCGGTGTCTTGGGCGGTGGGGCCTTGGGCGGAGGGGTCTTGGCAGCCGGGCCTTTGGCCGCACGAGCCGCACGAGCCGGCGCCTTGGGCGAGGCGGCAGTGGGTGCCGAGGTCGGCGCCACTGCCACGGCGGCGGTCAGGTCGACCGACCCGAAGCCGCTGAACCGCAGCGCCGTCGTCAACCTCCCGGACCGCAGGGCGGCCGCCGCCTCCGTGTCGGCAACCGCTGCCTCGAGGGTGTCCTCCAGCTCTCGGACGGCGCCGGCGCCGGCCTCCTGCCCGCGTTCGCCGGCGAGCCGCCCGGCCTCCTTCGCCAGGCGGGCGATCGACTGCCGACGCTCCTGCGACAGCCGGCGCAGCTGGCCTCCTTCGCCCTCGGCCTGCGCCTGCCGCATGGCGGTCCCGAGCTCCAGGAGGGTGTCGAGATCCTCCCGGCGTTCCCGCACGAGGACGTTGGCGAGAAAGGCACCCGCCGTCGGTCGACGAAGCTGCTTGAGCGCCTCCGCCCGCTCGCGATCTCCGGCCTTACGGGCCTCGGAGGCGCGGGCGTCCCGGGCGGCCGTGAACTCGGACGGCAGCAAGCCGTAGAGCTCGTCGACGACGTCGTCGGGGTTCACGGTGCCATCTTCACACGTCCGGGCGCCGTCTCGCCGCCAACCGCGAGGCGAGCCTCAGAGACGGCTCGAGCGGGCGCTCCCCCGCGTCAGGCACCAGGCGGCGAGCGATGTGGCGGCGGCGGCCACGGCGACGAGGACGGCAACGGAGTGCAGCACGAGCGTGCCGTCGCCGGAGAGGGCGCCCCGGAAGGCGGACATCGCCCAATAACCCGGTGAGGCCGGCGCCACGTGACGCGCCCAGGCGGGAAGCTTGGAGAGCGGCACGAGGGCGCCACCGAGGCTCGTGGCGATGAAGCTGCCGATGTCCTGTGCCGCCGCGAACTCCGCCTGGCTGCGCACGAGGAGGGCGAGGGCCGACCCGATGGCGAGGAGCGTCACCGACCAGGCGGCGACGGCGACGGCCAGGAGGGCGGCGTCGGCCACGTGGACGCCTTCCACGGCCACGCCGAAGACAAGGATGGCCCCTTGCTGCACGAGCAACGCCCCGAGGACCGGCACCGCCTTTCCGACGACGAGCTCGAGGGGCCGCGCCGGCGTCGTGCGCAGGCGCTCCCAGGTGTGCCAGAGGCGTTCGGTGAGGATCGAGACGCCCACGATCGACAGGCCCAGCAAGGAGAAGAGCACGAGCATCCCCGTGACGGCCTGGGCGGGTCCGCCCACCCCGAGGGCCGCACGGTCGAGGGGTTCGAAGACGGCGACGGCCACGAGCGGCATCACGAGACGGCTGAGCAGTGGCCCCGGCTCGCGAAGCAGAAGCCTCGTGTTGTGGCGCACGAGTGCCACGACTCGACCGGCGGGCGCCGGCCCTCGTGTCGTCACCGCCGGGTCAGGCAGCACGGGATGCCGCCAGGTCGTCGTAGAGGGCGTCGAGGGTCGGCTTGTCGATCTCGACGCTCGTCGGGCTGCCGCCGCCGGCGAGCAGTTCGACGAGGGTGCCGGCGGGATCGAAGGTCGACACCTCGACGGCCTCGCCGACATCGCCCACGGCCGCGCCGCAGTCGCCGGCGGTGCCCACCCGCTCCGGCGCCGTCGGGCCGAACACGACCCGCACCCGGCTCGGCAGCCGGGCGAGCAGCTCGGCCTGAGTGCCGCGGGCGATGACGCGGCCGCCGTCCACGACGGCCAGCGTGGCGTCGAGGTCGTAGAGCTCGGCCAGGTAGTGGGTCGTGTAGACGATGGCCGCACCGGCGGCGGCGCGGGCGGCGACGGTGGCGAGGAGGAAGCGGCGGGTGCCGGGGTCGGCACCCACCGTCGGCTCGTCCAGGAGGAGGAGCGGTGGCGAGCCGACGAGGGCGCAGGCCGCCTGCGTCCGTCGTCGCTGGCCTCCCGAGAGGAGGCCAACCCGCCGCGCCCGCACCTCGCCGAGATCCAGCTCCTCGGTGACGGTGTCGACGGCACCGGCGAGCTCCCGGCGGCGTAGCCCGTAGAGCGAGGCGAAGAGCCGGAGGTGCTCGTCGACCGTGAGCGACGGGTAGAGCGCCTGCTCCTGCGGCGAAACGCCGATGAGCCCCGGGCCCGGCGCCGGAGACGACGTCGACGCCGCCCACGACGCCCGCCGGCGCGGGCCACGACCTCGACGAAGGTCGTCTTGCCGGCGCCGTTGCGGCCGACGAGGCCGACGATCTCGCCGGCCGCCAGCTCGAGGTCCAGGCCGCACAAGGCGGGAATCCCGCCGAAGCGCTTCACCAGACCCTCCGCTCTCAGCACCGTCGGCTCCTCTCCGTGTTCTATACGTTGTATATGTATACAGTGTATAGGGATGACGGACCGAAAGCAAGAGATCCTCGATGCCGCCCTCGCCATCGCCGACGAGGGCGGCCTGCCGGCCGTCACGATGCGTGCGGTGGCCGAACGAGTCGGCGTCACGGCAATGGCGCTGTACGGCCACGTCGGCGACAAGGACGGCCTCCTCGACGCCATGCTCGGCCGTCTCCTCGCCGAGCTCCCGCTGCCCGACCCGGGCGAGCCCTGGCCGCAACGGATGACGACGCTGGCCACCGCCGTGCGCGACATGGCACGCCGCCACCCCGGGGCGACCGCCCTCGTGTTCTCGCGTCCGTCGGTGACGGCTGACGCCGTGCGCGTCGTGGACGCCATCTACACCGCCCTCCTCGACGCCGGCGTCCCGCCCGCCGAGGTGCCGCGGGTCGAGCGCCTGGTGAGCACGCTCGTGATCGGCTACGCCGTCTCGGAGGCGAACGGCCGCTTCTCCGCCGGATCGGGGCCGCGGGCTGGTCGCGGCCAGCTGCCCGAGGGGGAGCTGCCGGGCCATCGGGCACTGGCCCCGTTTCTCGAGCGCCCGGTCGATTGGGACGGGGAGTTCGCCGCCGACCTCGCCGACATCAATGGGATCGTGGACCGGCTCGCGGGCCGCTGACGGGTGTTACCTTCGCCCGGATGACGAGCCTTGCGATCGACGAGAAGGACATCGCCCGGGCGGCCGAGCGCCTCGCCGGGACCGCCGTGCGCACACCGCTCTTGGCTGACACCGGTCTCGACGTCCTGGCCGGGCGCCCCGTCTCCGTGAAGTGCGAGAACCTCCAGCGCGGTGGCGCCTTCAAGTTCCGGGGCGCCTACAACGCCATCACGGAGGCGATGGAGCAGGGCCCCGTCGACCGGGTCATCGCCTATTCGTCCGGCAACCACGGGATCGCCGTCAGCCTCGCCTCCAAGCTGCACGGCGTGCGGGCGACGATCGTCTGCCCGACGGACGCCCCGCCCGAGAAGCGGTCGCAGATCGAAGCGCTCGGAGCGACCATCGTCGACTACGACCGCCAGACGGGCGACCGGGCGGCCATCGCCGCCACCCTCACGGGCGACGGGTCCGTCATCATCCCGCCCTACGACCGACCGGCCGTCATCGCCGGGCAGGGCACCGTCGGGCTGGAGATCACCCAGCAGGCCGGCGGCACGGCCCTCGAGGCGGTCGTCGTCCCGGTCGGCGGCGGCGGCCTGATCAGCGGCGTCTCGACGGCCGTGAAATCCCTCCTGCCGGGCGTCAAGGTGATCGGCGTCGAGCCGGAGCTCGCCTCCGACACCTATCAGTCGCTGCTCGCCGGCACACGGGTGGAGATCCCGCCGCCCGACACGATCGCCGACGGCCTCCGATCGCAGATGCCGGGTGAGCTCACGTTCCCGATCATCGAGCAGCTCGTCGACGAGATCGTGCTCGTGAGTGAGGCTGAGATCGCCGAGGCGATGGCGGCCATGTTCCTGCACGCCCACGTCGTCGCCGAGCCGTCGGGAGCCGTGGCACTGGCGGGGGTGCTCTCCGGGCGGGCGTCGTTGTCGGCCGGCGGTGCGGTGTGTGTCGTCGTGAGCGGGGGGAACATCTCGCCCGGGCGCTTCTGCGCCGAGCTGCCGGTGGGCGCCTGAACTGAGCCTCGCCGCCGTAGTGGCGGTGGATCCCGGGCAGATGTGCCCGTTTGCACCGCCAGAAGGGTGCCGCCCCGCGCCCACGGAGTCCCTTGACGCTTCCGACCGCCCTCGCTACCATCGCCCCATGACGACAGACGACAGTCGTCTGACGAGTCTGACGGAAGCCAGGGTCGTTCAGCGATCGGAGGCACGCCGCTTCTTCGAGGGGCCGGAGGAGTGCCGCGAGTACCTGCGCAACGGGACGATGTGGTTCGGCGTCTCCGTCGTGCCTCCCGGCGAGGAGGGTGCGGTCGATCCCGGGCACCCCCATTCCGTCGAGGTCTTCTACTGCTCGCAGGGCAGCGTGAGCGTGAGCGACGGCGAGCGCGCCTACCAGCTGGCCGAGGGGGACGCCCTCCTCATCCCTCCCTCGATCCCCCACGCCATTCGCAACACGGGTGACGGGCCGGCCGTCGTCGTCTGGGCGGGCGCACCCGGTGAGTGAGGCCGGCCCCCTCGTTCTCGGCATCGACCTCGGCACGACGGCGGTGAAGTGCGCCCTGCACGGGCGGGACGGAAGCTGCCTCGCCACCGCCACGAGCGAGTACGACCTCCTTACGGCTCCCGGCATGGTCGTCGAAGTGGCGCCCGAGACGTACTGGAGCGCCCTCAAGCAGACCGTGGGCGAGGTGCTGGCAGCCGCCGGCGCACAGAGCCGCCACATCGCCGCCCTCGGCATCTCCTGCCAGGGCGAGACCCTCGTCCCCGTCGGTGCCGACGGGTCGCCCCTTCGCAACGCCATCGTTTGGCTCGACTCGCGCGCCGAGGCCGAGTCGGTCGAGCTGGCGGACCGCTTCGGGGCGCGCTGCTACGAGGTGACCGGCCAGACCGAGATGGTGCCGACCTGGCCGGCGTCCAAGGCGCTCTGGCTCCGGCGCCACGAGCCGGAGGTCATGGACCGCACGGCCAAGCTCCTCCTCCTCGAGGACTGGGCCGTCGCCCGCCTCACCGGCGAGTACGCCTGCGAAGGCTCCCTCGTCACCTCCACGGCCTACTGGGACTTCCGCCGCAAGATCTGGTGGACCGAGATGCTCGACCACCTCGGACTGGAAGTCTCCCAACTCCCCGAGCTCGTCGAGCCTGGCGCGGCGGTGGCCCCCCTGCGCCCCCAGGTCGCCGACGAGCTCGGCCTTCCCGCTTCCACCCTCGTGTGCATGGGCGCCCTCGACCAGGCCTGCGGCGCCATCGGGGTCGGCAACGTCCGGCCGGGCGTTTTCAGCGAGAACACGGGCGCCGCCGTCGCCATCTGCGCCACGCTGCACGGGCCGGTGCTCGACCCCGAGGCCCGCATGCCCTGCCACTACCACGGCCTGCCCGACACCTACATGTTCCACACTTTCACCGGCGGGGGCGTGACGCTGCAGTGGTACCGCGACGAGCTGTGCGGCGCCGAGCGCGAGGTCGCCCGGGCGGCGGGGACGTCCGCCTACCGGGTCATCGACGACGAGGTGGCGACCGTGCCGGCGGGCGCCGAGGGGCTCGTCATGATCCCCCACCTGCAAGGGGCGATGGCACCGGAGTCGAACCCACGGGCGCGGGGCGCCTTCGTGGGCCTTACCCTCCGCCACGGCAAGGCCCACCTCGCCCGTGCCGTCCTCGAGTCCATCGCCTTCGTGATCCGGCACAACATCGAGGTGCTGGAGAGCCTCGGGGTCGAGGTGGCGACGATCCGCTCGCTCGGCGGCGGGGCCCGCAGCGCCGTCTGGAAGCAGATCGAGGCGGACGTGACAGGTCGCCCCGTCGCCGTCACGGCGCAGCTGGAGGCAGCCACGCTGGGCGCCGCCATCCTCGCCGGCGCCGCCCTCAAATGGTACGGGAGCGCCGCCGAGGCGGCCGAGTCCATGGTCTCGGTGCGGGCGACCTACGAACCGGACGAAGCGACCCACCGCCGTTACGACGACGCCTACGGCACCTACAGGGCGGCCGTCGACGCCCTGCGGTCCGTCTTCGACAGGCCGGTCTTCGACAGCACCGGCGGCGGAGATGCCTGAGACGCCGGCCGGCCCCGCCGGACCGGGCATGTCCGCCATCGGCCGGCGCACCCTCGTGGACGCCTGCGTCCAGGCGATGCTCGACATCATCCAGGGCGAGGGCTATGCCCCCGGCAGCCAGCTCCCCTCCGAGGACGCCACGGCCGCCCAGCTCGACGTGTCCCGCGCCACGGTGCGGGAGGCCCTCCGCATCCTGGAGGACCGCCAGGTCGTCGTCCGGCGTCACGGCAAGGGGACCTTCGTCGCCGAGCGCCCCATCGAAAAGGACCTGAGCCGCAACTTCGGCATCACGACGATGATCCAGGTGGCCGGCTACCGCCCCTCCAGCGCCTCGCTGAGCGTGCGGACCGGCCCGGCGCCGGCGCTCGTGGCCGAGAAGCTCCGCCTTCCGGCGCGGGCGCCCGTCACGACGGTCTCGCGCATCCGCCTCGCCGACGACCGCCCCGTCGTCGCCTCCACGGACATCTTCTCGAGCGAGCTGCTCGCCGAGGAGGAGCTGGAGGCCTTCGTCGACAACGACCACCAGTCGCTCTACGGCCTCCTCTACAAGTCCCGCGGCGTCGTCATCTACCGCGGGCAGGCGACCCTCGAGCCCGTCATCGCCACGAAAGAGATGGTGCGGCAGCTGCGGGTCGAGCCGGGCTCACCCCTCCTTCGCATCAGCCAGGTCGACTTCGACGACTCGGGCAAGCCCGTCGTGTACTCGATCGAGCATCACGTGTCGAACTGGGTGCGTTTCGTGATCGAGCGGCTCGGTCCGGGCCGGCTGGCGGACTGGTGAGGGCGGCGACCCGCCCGGCAGGGCGGCCGGGACAGAGCCCGGCGGGGACGCCGAGGGCGACGACAGACACAGGGAGAGGCCCACGCAGGGCTGGGCCGGACATGGAGAGGCCAGCGATGGACAAGAGACTGCCCGATGCGTGACTACCGGCCGGCGGGCTCCGTCGGAAAGCGCATCCGTTACGAGCGCCTCGTCGACCGGGGCTCGGGCGCCTGCATCGTCGTCGCCATCGACCACGGCATGACGTCGCCCCGCTTCCTCGACGGCCTCCGGGACACCCGCGGGCGCATCGCGGACGCCGTGGCGGGCGGGGCGACGGCGCTCATGCTCTCGAGGGGCTCGGCCGCGGCCTATGGCGACGCCTTCGCCGGGCTGGCCGGCCTCGCCCTCATGCTGACGGCCTCGGCGGCGGGCAGGCCGGCGGGGCCTTGCATCGTTCCGATCGGTTCGGTGGACGAGGCGCACAACCTCGGCGCCGACGCCGTCGTCGTCTATGTCGCCCTCAGCGGGGACGACGAGCGGGAGGTCATCAGCTACCTCTCCGACGTGGGCGAGGCCTGCGCCGCCGGCGGCGTGCCCCTCATCGCTGAAGCGGAGTACCCGAACGCCTACGCCGAGCGCGACAGCATCTCGACGACGCTCGGCCCCGAGTACCTGGCCCGCAACGCCCGCCTCTGCGTCGAGCTCGGAGCCGACATCGTGAAGGTGAACTGGAGCGGGGACGTCGCCTCCTTCCGGGCCATCGTCGAGGGCTGCGGGCGCCCCGTCATCGTCGCCGGCGGGCCCGTCGTGCCCGATAAGGAGCTCCTCGAGCGCATGGAGCGGGCCCGGACGGCCGGCGCCATCGGCTGCTCGGTCGGGCGGAACATGTTCGAGCACGCCAACCCCCTCGCCCTCACGCGGTCGCTCTCGCGCATCTTCGCCGACGGCTGGCCGGCCGCCGACGCCCTCGAGGAGCTGCAGAACGCCCAGCCGGCACCGTCCGGGGACGGCCACGCGCCCGCCCCGACGACGGCGGGCCAGAGATGACGGGAGGCACGATGAGGGACGACCTGCGCGACGCCGTCGCCCGCTCCGCCCACGACCTCAGCCACAAGCGGCTGTCGTGGGGCCGCGACGCCGGCGACACGAGCGCCCGCGACCCGGAGACGGGCGAGATCTACATCCTTCCGAAGCCCGCCCCCGGCCTCGAGATCCCCAACTGGGAGGTGATCGAGCCGCAGCACGTGGCTGTCGTCGGCCTCGACGGCCGCATCCGCCAGGGCGAGATCGAGCCGACGGTCGAGCTGCTCACCCACCTGCGCATCTACGAGCACCGCAGCGACGTCGGTGCCATCGTGCACAGCCACGGGCGCTGGTCGAGGATCTTCGCCGCCCTCCGCCAGCCCATCCCGGCCCTCATGGTGGACTCCTTCATCTACACGGGGGCGGCGCCCATCCTCTGCTCCATCTACGGAGGGGTCGGGACCGACGACGTCGCACTCAGCGCCGTCGAGTGCCTCGGCAAGCACGGCAAGGCCGCCCTCCTCGCCAACCACGGCGCCGTCTGTGTGGGCAAGGACATGGCAGAAGCGATGAGCGTGGCGGAGATCACCGAGGACATGGCCCGCCTCGCCATCTACGCCAAGTCGCTCGGCGAGCCGCACGAGCTCGGGCTCGGGGACCTCGAGGACGCCGACGAGGTGCGCGAGCGCCTGCTCGCCCACTACGAGGTCTGAGGGGCCACCGGTGACCACGGGGGGAGCCGCTGTCGTGACGGGCGCCGGCGGCGGCATCGGAGGGGCGATCACGAACAAGCTGCTGGCGGGCGGCTGGCACGTCCTCGCCCTCGATCGCGAGGCGAAGGGACTCGAACGCCTGCGAGCCGAGGCAGCCGGCGCTGGTGCCGGAGGCGGCGCCCTCGCCACGGCGGAGGCCGATGTCACCGATCGGAAGTCCGTCGCCGATGCGCTCGGCCACCTGCCGACCGACGCGCCCCTGCGCCTCCTCGTGAACGCCGCCGGGGTCTCCACGATGCGGCGCTTCGCCGACATCCCGCAGGAGGAGTGGGACCTCAACCTGTCCGTCAACGCCACGGGCACCTTCGTCGTCTCCCAGGTCGTGCTGCCCACCTTCGTCGCGGCGGGGACGGGATGCATCGTGAACGTCGCCTCCGTCGCCGGCCACACGGGCGCCGAGCTGCTGGCGCACTACTCCGCCTCCAAGTTCGCCGTCGTCGGCCTCACCCAGGCCATAGCGAAGGAGCTCGGTCCCCTCGGCATCCGGGTCAACGCCGTGTGCCCCGGTTTCATCCGCACGGCCATGCAGGACCGCGAGGTCGTCTGGGAGGGCGCCCTCACCGGGCAGGAGCCGGAGGCCGTACGGGAGGGCTACGTCGCCCTCACGCCGCTCCGCCGCCTCGGCACGCCCGAGGACGTCGCCAAGCTCGTCGCCTTCCTCGCCTCGAGCGAGGCGGACTTCATCACCGGCCAGGCCATCCACGTGGATGGCGGATTGCTCACGTACTAGGAGAGGAGACGAAGCGATGCGTCGTTCGCGTGTGATGGGAGTGGTGCACAGATCCAGGGTGGCCGCCGTGCTCGTGGTGGCCGGGACCCTGCTGGCCGCCTGCTCGTCGGGCTCCAGCAGCGGCGGCACGAGCCCGACCGGCACGGTGAGCGGGGCGACCGTCACCTTCGCCCTCCCGCCGAGCTCGCCGCCGACGGACATCTTCCCGCTCCTCAGCTCCGCCCAGTACACGAACGTGAACCTCAACGAGTTCACGAACCTCCTGTTCCGGCCCCTCTACTGGGTGGGCGACGGCTCCCAGGTCGTGCTCAACGAGGGCCGTTCCCTCGCCGAAACGCCGGTCTGGTCCGCCAACGGCAAGGTCGTGACCGTTCACCTGAAGAATTACCGGTGGTCGAACGGGACGCCCGTGTCGGCTCGCGACGTCGTGTTCTGGCAGAACCTCGTCACGGCGAACAAGGACGACGACGGCGGCTACGTGCCGGGCAACTACCCCGACAACGTCGTCTCGACGAAGGCCCTGAGCGCCACGACGGTCCAGTTCACGTTGAACAAGGCGTGGAACCAGCAGTGGTTTCTCCTGAACGAACTGGCGCAGATCGTGCCGTTGCCCATCGCCTGGGACAAGACCTGCGCCACCTGCCCCACGGGCACCGCCGACGAGACGACGGCCGGCGCCAAGGCCGTCTACAACTACCTGGAGGGGCAGGCGAAGGATTCTCAGCACCTACGCCACGAACCCCCTCTGGAAGATCGTCGACGGCGAGTGGACGCTGCAGGAGTTCCAGACGACGGGCTACTCGGTCTTCGTCCAGAACCCGAAGTACTCCGGCCCGAAACCCTCCATCGCCAAGTTCATCGAGGTGCCCTTCACGAGCGCCACGGCGGAGTTCTCGGCCATCGAGTCGGGCTCGGGCCCCGACGTCGGCTACCTGCCCGTCACCGACCTCCCGCAGGCGAGCGCCGTGCAGGGGCAGGGCTACACGCTCGCCCCCTGGGTCGACTGGAACTACAACTTCATCGGGCTCAACTTCCACAACCCGACGGTCGGCCCCATCTTCAAGCAGCTGTACATCCGCCAGGCCCTGCAGCACCTCATGGACCAGCAGACCATGGTGAAGTTCGCCTACGGCACCTACGCCTGGCCCATCTACGGTCCCGTGCCGCCGGAGCCGGCGAACTCCTACAACACGGTCACCACGAACCCCTACCCCTTCAGCACCTCGGATGCCTCCAGCCTGCTCAGCTCGCACGGTTGGGTCGTGCACAACGGCGTGGCCTCCTGCTCGAGCCCGGGCACGGGCGCCAGCGACTGCGGCGCCGGCGTGAAGTCCGGGGCGACGCTCAGCTTCACGATGCTCGTCGCCAACGAGAACCCGCCGCTCCTCACGGCGATGGAGGACTACAAGACCGACGCCGCCAAGGCCGGCATCGACATCACGCTCACGCAGGCGCCCATCCTCACCGTCTTCGGCGACATGTCCCCCTGCACGGGCGCTAGCTGCAGCTGGCAGATGGGGAACTACGGGGTGGGCTGGACGTACTTCCCGGACTACTACCCGACCGGGGAGGACACCTTCGAGACGGGGGCGGGCGCCAACTTCGGCGGTTACAGCGACCCGACGAACGACGCCAACATCATCTACACGAACACGGCGCCCCCCGCCCAGAGCCAGGCAGCCCTCGACAAGTACCAGACGTACCTCGCCCAGCAACTGCCCGTGCTCTGGCAGCCCAACTACGACTACCAGCTCACACTGATCAAGAAGGGCGTCAACGGCGTGACGCCGCAGAGCCCGGTCCTCGAGATCATCCCCTCGCAGTGGTCGATGGGCTGACGCGAGGAAGGATGTCCCGATGGGGGTGACGACGACGGCCGGACGGGGAGCGCAGTGACGCGCTTCCTCGTCCGGCGGGTGCTGCAGGCCATCATCGTCCTGCTGCTCGTCTCTCTCATCGTCTTCGTCCTCATCAGGCTGCTGCCGGGTGGTGCGGTGCGGGCCCTCCTCGGCCCGCGGGCGAGCGCCCCCACGATCCACGCCTTCATCCTCGCCAACGGCTACAACCGGCCGCTCTTCGTGCAGTACTTCCATTACCTCTGGCAGCTCCTGCACGGGAACTTCGGGTTCTCCTACCACTCGAACCAGACCGTCGGCGCCCTCCTCGCCCAGAACGCCCCGAAGACGATCATCCTCGTCGGTCTCGCCACCGTCATCGCCGTGCTGGCGGCCGTGCCGCTCGGGCTCCTGCAGGCGTCCCGCCGCAACCGGGCCGTCGACTACATCGGGACGTTCTTCGCCTTCGTCGGCTATTCCATGCCCGTGTTCTGGGTGGGCCTCGTCCTCATCCAGATCTTCGCCGTGCACTTCAAGGTCTTCCCCTCCGAGGCGCCGCAGGGCACCTCGATCTCCCAGGTGCTGTCGCAGCCGTCGGCCCTCGTGCTCCCCGTCCTCACCCTGACGATCGTCACGACGGCCCTCTTCAGCCGCTTCATGCGCTCCTCCGGCATCGAAGCGCTCGTGCAGGACTACACGCGCACCGCCCGCAGCAAGGGGGCGTCGCAGGGGCGGGTGCTGCGCGTGCACGTGTTCCGCAACGCCGTCCTGCCCGTCATCACGCTCATCGGCCTTGCGCTCCCGAACATCGTCTCGGGCGCCATCCTCGTCGAGTACGTCTTCAACTACCCGGGCATGGGGCTGTTGCTCTGGAACGCCGCCAGTGCCAAGGACTTCCCCGTCCTCATGGGCTGTGCTCTCGTGGCGGGCGCCGCCACCGTCGCAGGCAGCCTCCTCGCCGACCTGCTGTACGCCGCCGCCGATCCCCGCATCCGGTACTGATGGCGATCGTCGCCGACTCGCGGCTGTTCGAGGAGCACACCGATCTCGGGCAGGAGGGGGAGCGGCACCCGAGGCTGCTCCTCGCCACCTTCCGGGAGAACAAGCTGGCGATCGCCGCCTCCTTCGTCATCGCCTTCATGGTGCTGTTCTGCTTCGTCGGGCCGCTCCTCTACCACACGAACCAGGTCGCCTCGAACCTGCCGCTCTCCCTCCAGCACCCGAGCGGGCGCCATCTCCTCGGGACCGACGCCGCCGGCTACGACGTCCTCGGGCGCCTCATGGTGGCGGGGCAGTCGGCGCTCGAGGTGGGCTTTGCCGCCGCCCTCCTGGCGAGCCTCCTCGGCACGTGCTGGGGCGCTTTCGCCGGCTTCACGGGTGGGTGGGTCGACGAGCTGCTCATGCGGGTCGTCGACGGCGCCATGGCCATCCCGGCGCTCGTCATCGTGCTCATCGTGGCGGCCATGACGACGCCTTCGAACACGAGCATGATCTTCGTCATCTCGGCCGTCTCCTGGTTCAACGCCTGCCGGCTCGCCCGCGCCGAGGCCCTCAGCCTGCGGACCCGGGAGTACGTCGACGCCGCTCGCATCATGGGGGCCCGGCGCGGGCGCATCATCGCCCGCCACATCGCACCGAACCTGCTCGGCACGATCATCGTGCAGGCGACGCTCTCGGTGGCCGACGCCGTGCTCCTCCTCGCCGGCCTCAGCTATCTCGGCCTCGGGCCGCCGCCGCCCGCCGTGAACTGGGGCAGCATGCTGAGCGACGGCCTCAACTACGCCTACGACGGCTACTGGTGGCTCATCTACCCGGCCGGCCTCGCCATTGTGCTCACCGTCGTGGCCTTCAACGTCCTCGGGGACGCCCTGCGCGACGCCGTGGAGGTGCGGCTGCAGCGGCGCTGAGGCGCTGGGGCGTTCGGCGGCCGCTGGTGGCGCTCCTCAGCGGTAGGCGGACGCCTGCAGCTCGTACAGCTCGGCGTAGACGCCGCCGAGTGCCATGAGCTCGGCGTGCGAGCCGCACTCGACGACACGGGAGGCATCGAGCACGACGATGAGGTCGGCGAGGGCGACCGTGGAGAAACGATGCGAGACGAGCAACGTGATCGCCCCAGCCGCCGAGCGGGCGCGGTGGACCGCCCCGATGTAGCGGCTGAAGAGGGCGCTCTCCGTGGCGGCATCGAGGCTCGCCGTCGGCTCGTCGAGCACGAGCAGGAGGGGCTCGGCCCGCATCATCGAGCGGGCGAGGGCGAGCTTCTGCCACTGGCCGCCCGAGAGCTCGAGGCCGTCGGAGTGAGAGCGCCCGAGCGGCGTGGCGAGGCCGCCGGGAAGGCCGGCGATGACGTCGGCGGCTCCCCCGTCGCCCACGGCCCGCTCGAGGGCCTGCGTGTCCTCGAGACGGGCGAGGTCGGCGATGCCCACGACCTGTCCCGCCGTCAGCTCCGGGCGGAGGAAGTCCTGGAAGGCGGCCGAGATGCGAGCCCTCCAGCCGGCAAGATCGAGCCCGGTGAGCGGGATGCCGTCGACGAGGATGCGCCCGGCGGACGGCTCGTACATGCGGGCGAGGAGCTTGACGAGCGTCGTCTTTCCGGCGCCGTTCGCCCCCACGAGCGCCACGGCGGCGCCGGCTGGCAGCCGTAGGTTCACGTCGGAGAGCACGAGCTCCGCGCTGCCCGGGTAGTGGAAGCTGACGGCCTCGAGCGTGATGCCGTCCCGGAGGCGGTCGGGCAGGGCGGGCGGGGTCCCGGAGCGGCCGGCCGTCGGTGGCGGCTGCGACGCCTCCGTGTAGTCCTCGATCAGGAAGAGGCGCCCGGCCGTGCGCACCATCGTGAGGATCTGGCCCACGGAGTTGGCCGCTTGCGACACCTGGAATTGCGCCCGCTGCACGAGCGTGACGGCGAGTACGACCTCGCCGACCGAGGCGTTGCCGTGCACCGCCCGCAGCGAGACGGCCACGATGGCGACGCCGAACCCGGCGGCGAAGAGCACCCAGCCGATGATGCCGAAGACGCCCCCGAGGAGGGCCGCCCGCACGGTGGCGGCGGCCACCCGTTCCGCTGCCTCGTGGTGCCGCCTCGCCAGCTCGCCGGAGAGCCCGAAGACGCGTAGCTCCTTCGCCGGCCCGGCGCTGGCAGCGATGTCGAAGAGGTCGTTGGCGAGCCGCCGGTCCTCGGCGAGGCGCTCGTCGGAGCGCTGGCGGATGCGGACGGAGAGCCGCTCGCCGGCGATGGGCAGCACGGTGACGAGCGGGAGGAGGGCGAGCGGCCACCACACGAGGCCGAGGAGCACGACGATGCCGGCGATGCGCAGGACGACGGCGGCGACGATGGCGGACTGGCGGGGCCCGTTGGCGAGGAGGGGCCGGTCCTCGTCGAGGAGGTCGAGTTCCTTCAGGTACTCGGGCTGCTCGAAGTGCTCGACACCGGCGGCGCCGTTGAGGAGGCGGGCGATGTGGGCCGAGAGGTAGAGGTTGACCCGGTCGGCCAGCGTCGTGCCCGAGCTGGCGGCGTTGTTGGAGAGCACCCACTGCAACGAGTAGAGGCCGCAGATGAGGGCCGCCCCGGCGATGATGCCGCTGCCGTCGTGATGCAGGAAGGCATCGACCATGATGCGGATGCCCACCGGGTAGAAGACCGACGCCAGCGCCGTGCCGAGGTACAGCAGCAGCGTGACGGTCATCCACCAGGGCGAGGCGGAAAAGCCGTAGGTGACGAGCACCCGGAGGAGGCGCCTCGTCGTGGAGCGGCGACGGCTGTAGGCGGGCGAGGTGCTCATACGGACTCCTCCTCGCCCGCCGCGCGCTCGAACTGCGCCGCCTGCGTCGTGAACATCTCGGCATAGCGGCCCCCCGCCCGCAGCAGCTCCTCGTGTGAGCCCACCTCCGTGACTCGGCCGTCCTCGAGGACGCAGATGCGGTCCGCCTGGCGCACCGTGGAGAAGCGGTGGGAGATGACGAGCGTCGTCAGGCCCGCCGTGAGCGAGAGGAAGTTGGCGAGGAACTCCGCCTCGCCCTTCGAGTCGAGCCACGCCGTCGGCTCGTCCAGCACGAGCATGCGAGCCCCGTGCGACACCGCCATGAGGGCGCGGGCGAGCACGACACGCTGCCACTGGCCGCCGGAGAGGTCGACGCCGCCCGTGTACTGAGGCGAGAGCTTCGTGTCCCAACCGAGCGGGAGGGAGCGGCCGAGGCCGGCGACGCCCGCCCGTGCAGCCGCCTCGGCGACGGCGTCCCGGTCGCCGAGATGCTCGACGGCCCCCACCCCGATGTTCTCGGCCAGCGAGAACGGGTAGCGCACGAAATCCTGGAAGACGACGGCGACCTCCCGCTGCCAGGCGGCGGCGTCGAGGCCGGCGATGTCGGCGCCGTCGACGGTGATGCGCCCGGAGGTCGGGTCGTGCAGGCGGGCGAGAAGCTTGACGAGCGTCGTCTTGCCGGCGCCGTTGTAACCGACGAGGGCCGTCGACTGCCCCGTCGGGAGGCTGAGCTCGAGGTCGGTGAAAACGGCCGAACCGGTTCCCGGATAGGCGAAACCCACCCCCTCGAACCTCACCGCCCCACCGGAGGCCCTCGGTGGGGCGGGGGCGGGCACGGCCGGGCGGGGTGGCGATGGAGCTGCCGGCGGGGCGCCGAGGCGCGACTCGAGCTTCTCGAGGTTCGGGAGGGAGATGAGCTGCCACTCGAGCCCGACGTCGGTCCAGCTGATGTCGCCCACCTCGGCCGAGGCCACGAGCATGGGAAGGTACGTCGAGAGCGCCGTGAGGGTGAGCTCGTGGTGGTAGGCGCCGACGGCGAGGACGGAGATCGCTGCCGCGTAGCCGGCGAAGACGACGGCGCCGAGCTTCGTGACGCCGACGTTGTAGCGCCGCAGCATGCGCCAGGCGGCCGACATGGCGATCGTCCACTGACGGGACATCTCGTCGACGAGCCAGTCCCCGAAGCCGAAGATGCGGCTCTCTTTGGCGACGGCGGGACGCACGGCCAGCTGCTGCAGGTAGCGGGCGCGGCGCATGAGGCTGGCCGTGCGGCCGAAGACCTGCGCCTGCTCGGAGATGACGGCGCGCAGCGGCTTTCGAACGAGCAGCCAGAGGACGAGCATGCCGGCGCCGAGCCACCACCGGTAGGTGGCGAGCACGGCGCAGGCGAGGAGGCCGCTCGCCCGCGCCCCGATCACGGTGGCGAGGCTCATGGGGGCGTCCGCCGGGTAGTAGGTCGTGAGCTTGCCGTGGGCGAGCTCGAGCTCGTCGAGGACGACGGAGTCCTCGAGGTGGGCGATGCCCGTCGGCCGGCAGACGGCTGCGACGAGGCGGTCCTGCATGGCGTAGGTGAGGCGGACCTTGAGGGCGCTCGAGAGCATCGTCTGCACGGGTCCGAGGGCGACCGCCCCGGCGTAGGCGACGACCGAGACGACGAGCGCCACGACGAGGCCGTGGCCGGCCTGCGAACCGAGACCGGATCGGGCGGCTGCCGGGATGCGGCCCACGACCTGCCCCATGGCGGCGAGGATGCCGATGGGCAGCACGGCCGACACGACGACGTAGACGACGAGGACCACGGCCCAGGCCGGGCTCGTCTCCCAGAGGAGGCGGACGAGGCGCAGCCTTGCCGACCCCTCGACTCGCCGACGACTTCGGTCGAGGACACCGAGACCGCCAACCATCGGGCGAAACGCTATCGGCCGCCCCTACACCTTCGTCTTCCCGTACGACCCGGCGTCGCATCCTGTCGCCGGGCGGGCGACCGCTCGCTGGTCGGCCGGCAGGCAGCTGACGCCCCGGCCGATCGCCGGCGAGCCGGCGTGATGGCCATCGTCAGCGTCGGGCGGCCGTTGTGGGCGAGGGCCGCCAGCTTCGGTGGCGGTGTGACAGAGTCACCGCCATGACCGAATCCTCCACCTCCGGCCCTCTCGCCGGCACGACCGTCCTCGTCACCGGCGCCGCCTCCGGCATCGGACGCTCCATCGCCCATCGCTGCCTCGCCGACGGTGCCTCCCTCGGGGCGCTCGACGTCAACGGCGAAGGGCTGCACGCCATGGTCGCTGACCTCGTGGCGGACCGGCGGGAACGCACCGTCCCCCTCGTGGCCGACGTCGCCGACTACGCCGCCGTCGAGGCGGCCGTCGCCACGCTCGGGGACTGGCTGGCCGAGCGGGGCGGCCGCCTCGGAGCCGTCGTGAACGTCGCCGGCATCGGGGGCTTCAGCGGCGACATCGGCGAGACGACGCTCGAGTTCTGGAACCGGACCATCGGCATCAACCTGTCCGGCGTCTTCCACGTCTCGAGGGCCGCCCTCCCTCTCCTGCGCGCCGGGGGCGGCGGGCGCGTCGTCCACATCAGCTCGCAGTACGGTCTCGTGGCCGGCGCCGGCCACCCGGCCTACACGGCGACGAAGGCGGGGGTCGTCGGCCTCACCCGAGCCATGGCGTTCGACCATGCCGGCGAGGGCATCCTCGTCAACTGCGTGTGCCCCGGCCCGATCGACACGGCCATGCTCCGCCGCTCGACGTCGAGCGGCAGCGAGCGCTCCAGCCAAGAGGCGGCCCGCATCGCCGCCCGCTCGCCCATGGGAGTGCCCGGGCGCCCGGAAGACGTCGCCGGCGCCGTCGCCTACCTCCTCGGACCGGACGCCGGCTACGTCACGGGGGCGGTGCTCAGCGTCGATGGCGGCTGGGTGGCTGGCTGAGCGTGGGGTTCAGCCGATGCGACCGTAGGAGTGGAGGGTGCGAAGGGCGCGGAGGGTTTCGATGCCTCTCCACTCCGACTGGGCGGCCGGGCCGACCGTCTCCCAGCTGATGGGCCAGCCGCCGTCCTCGCACTGGGCGGCGGCGAGGGCGTCGAGGTGCCCTTCGACCACCCGGTCCTCGAAGAGGGACGCCCAGGGGCCACCAGGCGCCGGGGCGAAGTGCAAGGGTGTGAGGCCGTAGTCGCCGGAGGCGGCGTCGTGCCGGAACAGCTGGAGGGAGGCGAGCCGTTCCGGGAGCGCCGCCGCTGCCCGGGCCGCCCGCTCCCGATCGGGTACCCAGGCGAGAAATGTCAGCACCTCGCCAAACCCATGCGCGTCCTCCGGGAGACCCGCCTCGATGCGCTCCCAACAGAAGGTCGTGGCAGCCGAGCGCCACGGGTGCGCCGCGTCCCATTTCCAGAGGAGGCCCGCGATGCCGGCGGTGGGGTTGAGGCTCGGGGCGGTCGCCCAGTCGCCCCAGTGGGGCGCCGCCGGATAGTCGGCGTAGGTCTCCGTCAAGAGGCCGACCCCGGGCCCGAGGCTCTCGAGGAAACCGCAGGCACCCATGACGACACCCACCTCGAAGGTGCCGAGGGTGTCCATGATCTGGAGGCCCGTTTCGACGTCGAGCGGCTGGCTGTGCGGCACCCGCTTGTCAGGCTCGAGACCGTGGCCGTAGCCGCCGTCGTGGTTGCGGTAACCGCGTAGGAGGAGGAGGGCGTCGCCGGCGTTGGCGCTTCCGAAGTGGACCTCGAAGAGGCGGCGCTCGAGGAGGCGCCCCTCCCGGTAGAGGAAGCGCCGTGCATCCTCGAAGCGCTGCGTCACGGCACCAACGTCCGCTGCAGTTCGGCGAGCACGTGCTCCACGGTCTCGGCGTCCCAGGTGATCGTGGCGTCCGGCTCGAAGAACGAGGCGGCGAGCCCGGCGAGGCCGAGGGCCGACAACGACCACTCCTCCTTGCTCACGGCGCCGAACGGCGCGGCCCGGCGCCGGCTGGAGGCGATCTCCGGTGTGGCGAGGGCCATGACGATGAGGCCCCGGACGAGGGCGCTCGCCAGCGTCGCCACCGTCTCGAAGCTCGCCCCCGTCTCCGCCCGCAACCGGTACCCGAGGAGGCCGGCGAGCGTCTCCCAGGCCTGCGCCACCCGACTGACGAAGCCGGCCTGGGACTCGGCCAGCGTCTCCTGCACCTCGTCGCGCAGCTCACCGCCGGCGATGCTCATGAACGTGGCGTGCAGGGCGAGGTAGGTACGCCACTCCGCCGAGTCGTAGAGCGTCTCGAAGTCGAGGAGGGCGGCCCGCCGGAAGAGCTCCACGAGGAGTCCCTGGCGACCCTTGGACGTCTTCAGCCAGTCCGGGTGCTCCCGAACCGTCTCGTGCACGACCGCCTCGATGGCGGCGTTGTCGGCCGGGGAGGGTACGGCCGCTCTGGCCAGCTCCTTCACGAGGTCGCTGAAGAAGAGGTCCTTGTAGGGCCAGCGGCGGTAGACGGCGCTGCGGGAGACGTCGGCGTCGTGGATGACGTCCTCGAAGCTGATGTGGTCCAGGCTCACCGTGAGGCCCGTCGTCTTGAGCATCGCCACCGCTGCCTCGAGCATGCGGCGCTCCGTCTCGACGTCGGAGAGGCGCCGGCCGCGCCGTGCGAGGCCTGTGGGTGCTGGTGCGTACGTCCTCATCGCTGACTCCTTGTGCCCGCCGGCCAGTGCCGCGGCTGGGAGCCAGGGTCTCGGCTTCTTGCCACCGATTCCCGGGCCGGTTCGGGACTTTGGACTCTATGTCTCAAGTTTCGTATTTCTTATGGTACTCCGTGGTGGGTCCAGTGCAAAGGACCGACGGGGGCCTGGGCCGAGGAGGGTCAGATGGCGACATGGCCGTTTTCCGACGAGGGGCTGAGGGCGATGTATCCCGGAGGCCGGGCCGACGCGGCCGCTCGTCGCATGGCGCGGGTCTGGGCGTTCGTCTTCCGCCACGGTGTGCTGCCGAGGCGCTGGGTGACGCTCGAGGTGACCGGCCGCAGGTCAGGCGAGCGCCGGCGCTTCCCGCTCGGCATGGCCGACGTCGGGGGCGAGTGGTACGTCGTGTCGATGCTCGGTGAGTGCAACTGGGTCCGCAACGTGCGGGCCGCCGGCGGCGTCGTGACGCTCTGGCACGGGAGGGCGAGCGCCTGCTGGCTGGACGAGGTGCCGGTGGCCGAGCGGGCGCCCATCCTCCAGCGCTACCTCGAGAAGGTGCCGGGCGGCCGTCCCCACATCCCCGTCAACCGCGGCGCTCCCGTCTCGGCCTTCTCCGCCGTTGCGCCCGGGTATCCCGTCTTCCGGGTCGCCCCCGTCGCCCCCGTCGCCCCTGTCGTCCCCTCCGTCGCACCCGCCGGCCAGGCCACGCCACGCCGGCGCCATTGGGCCCGCCGCGTCCTGCTCGTCGTCCTCCTTGTGCTCCTCGGCGCGCTCGTTGCAGCCGGCCTCTCCGTGAAACTGCAGTCGACCCCGCCTGTCCTGGCCCTCCCCTCGGCGGTGGCGTCGGCACCACGAGGCGCCCTCGCCGGCTCTTGGCAGGTCGCTCCCGGGTCCCTGGCGGGGTTCCGATTGCCGGAGATGGTCGTGTTCATGACGGGCACCATCGTCGGCCGCACGGGTTCGGTGACCGGGTCGGTCGCCGTCGCCGGCGACGAGGTCACCTCGGCCACGTTCTCCGTCGACCTGACGGCCGTGACGGTCGGGGGCAAGTCGTCGTCGCAGCTGGCGTCGAGTCTCGGGACGGCTTCGGATCCGACGGGGGTGTTTCGGCTCCTGCGCCCGGTGGCGCTCGGTCCGGGTTTCGTGTCAGGCGGGACGGTGTCGCTCACGGCCACCGGCTCCTTGCGCCTGCACAGCAGGACGCACACCGTGCGCGTCGAGTTGTCGGGGCGTCGCAGCGGCGATGAGCTCGAGTTGGCCGGGTTGTTGCCGGTCGCCTTCCCGGCGTGGGGGATCGCCGGGCCGGCGGGGTTCGGGCCGCTCGGATCGCTCGGCGATCACGGCGTGGCGGAGTTCTACCTCGTGCTGCGCCGGGGCTGAGGGGCTGTTCGCTCGGGCTCTTGACGCGGCTAACACTGTTAGCTACTCTCGCTAACAACGTTAGCTATCCAGTCCAGGAGCCACCGATGCCCGAAGCCACGCCGCACTACCGCAAGCCCGGACCCATCGTCCGGCGGCTCGCCAACCCGCTCCTCGCCGCCGCCCTGCGTGCCGGTATCAGCGTCTGGGGCGGGCGCGTCCTCGAGGTGAAGGGGCGCAGCAGCGGCGAGATCCGCCGCACGCCCGTCAACCTGCTCGACATCGACGGGCGCCGCTACCTCGTCTCGCCCCGGGGGGAATCGCAGTGGGTGCGCAACGTCCGGGCCGATGATGGGCGCCTGACGCTCGTTCTCGGCCGGCGCCGGGAGTCGTTCGTGGCGGTCGAGGTTCCCGACGACGAGAAGGCCTCCGTGCTTCGTGCCTACCTGCGTCGTTGGAGGATGGAGGTCGGCGTGTTCTTCGAGGGCGTCGGGGCGGACTCGACCGACGAGGCCTTGCTGGCGATCGCCCCCCGTCACCCGGTGTTCGTGCTCAGCCAGGTGCCGAAGTGACCGCCGCCGGCCCACGCGGCGTGCTCGCCCTGGTCGCCTGGGTGAACCTCGGCTGCCGCTTCGTGGTGGAGCTCGGTGCCTACGCAGCCCTCGCCGCCTTTGGCGCCGGTCTCGACTCGCCCCTCGGGCTACGGATCGTGACGGCGGTCGCCCTCCCGGGGGTGGCCATCGCGCTCTGGTGCCTCTTCCTCTCCCCGAAGGCGAGGTGGCGCCTCGGCGATCCCGCGGCCATCGTCTGCGAGATGGCCGTCTTCGGCGGCGCCGCTTCGGCACTCGCCGTGTCGGGGTCGAGGTCGGGTGGGCAGGCGGTCGTCCTCGCCTTCGTCCTTGTTGGCGTCGGGTGCGGCAACGCCATCGCCCTTCGGGTCCTGGGGCTCCGCGACTCGGGTGCGCCGGGGAGTGCGCCGGGCGGGGATCGCCGGGCTCGGGCGTGATGCCGGGCGTCCACACTCCCGGCACAACGGGCGAACGGGCGGAGGCGCCGGCCGGCTTGCTGGCGGGCGAGGTGCCGGGCCCTCCCGCCCTTGCCGGTCGCTCGGCTCGGGCCGACGAGATCGTCGACGCCGCCCGCCGGCTCCTCGAGGCGGAAGGCCCTGCATCGCTCACGATGCGCCGGGTCGGCGACGAGCTCGGTATCCGCGCACCCTCGCTCTACAAGCACTTCCGGAACAAGGCCGAGCTCGAGACCGCCCTGCTCGAGGAGGCGCTGCACGACATCGGCGTGGCGTCGCACGAGGCGCTGCGTTCAGCCGACCCGCTGACGGAGTTGCTCGGTACGTACCGCCGCTTCGGAACGCTCCACCCGCACTTGTACCGGCTCGCCACCGGCGGCCCGCTCGCACGGGCGCGGCTCTCGCCGGGCCTCGAGGAGTGGGCCGGCAACCCGTGGTTCGTCGTCATGGGCGACTCGTGCCTCGCCCAAGCGCTCTGGTCCTTCGCCCACGGCATGGTGATTCTCGAGCTGGACGACCGGTATCCACCGCGGTCGGACCTCGACGCCACCTGGTCGGCTGGGACGTGTGCGTTCCGGGCGGCTGCCCGCGGAGTGGTCGACGGCGGCGGTCGTCGTCGTCGGCGGCACTGACACACTGTTGGGGATGCCGAAGCCGTCGAGCACGGGTCAGGCCGTCGCCGTCGCCCGAGCACAGCTGGACCGGCCCTGCACGCCGGAGGGTGATCCGTCTGCGCAGCGATCGCTGTGCGCCGGGATGTCGACCGGGGCGAGGACGAGGGCGATTGCGGCGCACGTGGCGGCTCGGACTGGGTTCTTCGACGACGAGGTGCTGCAGGCGATCGCCGGCGGTGTGCAGCAGGTCGTCATCTGCGGCGCCGGTTACGACGACCGGGCGCTCCGCTTCCGCAGCCCGGGGGTGCGCTACTTCGAGCTCGACCTCCCGACGACGCAGGACGACAAGCGCCGCCGCCTGCTGCAGATGGGGGCCGACACGAGCGGGCTCGTGCTCGTGCCGGCAGACCTCGGGCTCGACGACGTCGCCGCCGTCCTCGCCACCGGCGGGCACGAGGCCAGGCGTCCGTCGTTGTTCCTGTGCGAGGGTCTCTTCGTCTACCTCGAGCGCTCCGGGTGCGAACGTCTGCTGGCGGGCCTCCGCGACCGCGCGGCGGCGGGAAGCCGCCTCGCCGCCAGTCTCGCCGTCCACCCGGGTGCCCTCGACGCCGACGACATGGCCGCCGTGGCAGGGGCGGCGAACGCCCGCCGTGGGGGCGGTCGAACGGAGCCGTGGCGCACGATCCTCCCGCTACCGGAGCACTTCCGGCTCTTTGCCGCCACCGGTTGGTGCGTCATCACCTCGAGGGACATCGCCGGACTCGGCCAGGGCCAGTCCTCGGGGCGGTCGGTCGTCGTGGCAGCGGAGCCCGCCGGAGGCGAAGCTCGCTGAGCGCCGGCCGTAGCGACCCCACCGCCGGGGAGGTGAGCGCCCTCCTGGCGCAGATCGCTCTCTCGACGGATCGGTTCACCCAGGCCCTCGAGCGGCTGGACGCGGCCGGCCTGGCAGCACCGAGCGAGCTCCCCGGTTGGAGCCGCGCCGTCATCGCCGCTCACCTCACCTACGTGGCAACGGCGTACCGGCGCATGACGAGCGACGTGCTGGCCGGGAGGGACACGACGACGTACCCCGCGACGCGGCCGAACGAGAGGCGTCGCTGCGTGCGTTCGCCTCGGCCAGCGCCACCGACGTCGTCGTCGCCGCCTTTCGCGAGGCCGGTCGGGGTCTCCTGGCGGACTGGTCCTCGCTGGCGCCGGCCGACTGGGGCCTCGAGCTGGTCGACACGAGGCGGGGGCGAATGGCGCTCGGCCGCCTCGCCGCCTTGCGGCTCACCGAGCTCGAGGTGCACCTCACCGACCTGGGGGTGGGTCATGGCATCAGCGACTGGCCGCCCGTGTTCGTCGCGACGTGCCTGCCGCTTCGGATCGCCTGGTTTCGGCTCGCATCACCGAGCCCGACCCGACGCCGCCCTCGGGGTCGACGGCCGGTGGCTCCTCCAGGCGACCGACCTCGGCGCCGCCTGGCTCGTGGAGGCGTCCGGACCCGAGGTGCGGACCGCGCCCGTCGATCCTCCGGCCACCGCGGCGGCGAGCCTCACCGGAGCCGGCGCAGAGCTGCTCGCCTTCCTCCTCGGTCGACTACCCGTCGACTCCTTGGACACGACCGGCGACGCACGCTTGGCCGCAGCGTTCAAACGGGCGTTTCCGGGACCCTGACGCCAAACGGCTCTTGGGGGGCCGCAGGATGGGCGCGCCGAACCGCCCGGCACGACACCGGCCACTCGGCACGCTCAGGCCAGGCGCCTCGTCACTCGAGGAGGAGGCGCCCCTGCTCCGGGCTCGGCCCGGCACCCGCCCGGGGGCATCCCGAAGTCGGGCGGGTCGGGGTCGGGCAGCCCGAAGTCTGGCGGGTCGAAGTCGGGCGGGTCGGGGTCCGGCGGGCGTCCCACCCCGGCCGGGCGGGCGGGTGCCCCGGCAGGTGGGCGCCGGCGGCTCCTCCCCCGGGCCCTCGTGCCGGCGGGCGCCGGAGGCGGCCCGAGAGGGGGCAGCCAGCGCCAGTGCCCGGGGGAACCCTCGAGGCGCCAGCCCTGCTCGGACTTCATGGCGTGATGGGCCCGGCAGAGCCTCGCCAGGTTGGAGAGCCTGGTGGGGCCTCCTTCTGAGAAGGGCACGAGGTGGTCGATCTCGAGGCGGAAGGTGCTCGAGCAGCCCGGCACGACACAGCTGCGGTCACGGGCGACAAGGGCCGTCTCGACACTTGCCGGGATGGCACGGCGCAAGGTGAAGACCGAGCAGACGTCCACCCCCCTGGAGACGAGAAGGCGCAGGCGGGAGCGAGTGAGGTAGCCCTCCACGACCGACAAGGGGACGTGGGCACCGGAGGAGAGGGTGCACTCCTCACCGGGACGGAGGCTCCCTCGTTCGAGGGCCTCGAGGGAGACGTGGAAGAGGACGGAGGCCTCGAGGCGCCCGCCGGGGCGGGCGGTACCGCCCCCGGAGCCGAGAGCACAGAGGGCGTCGGCCAGGTAGGCCTCCCGCCCCTCTCTCGAGCCCGCCCGGCGGGCCTCGTCGAAGCGCCGGTTCGCTTCGGCCTCGAGGGCCGACAGGAGCCCGGCACCCTCCTCGGGCGGGAGGGAGAAGCGGCCCCGCAGCGAGCCGTCCGGGTCGTTCCACATGCGCAGGTGGCGCCCGGCCCGCACCCGGGCATGGCGGGCCTCGTCGGCCTCACGGGAGCGGGCGGCCGCCTCGGCCCGCTCCGCCTCGGAGCGCAGCTCAGAAAGCGAGCCGTGACGTGCCGCCTCGAGGAGTCCTCCCAACACGGTGGGCTCCGCCGTGGCCCCCCGCGCCACCTCGGCCGCCTGCTCGCCGGAGAGCTCGCCGGAGCGCAGGGCCGACTCGAGAGCAGGAAGGCCCGGCAGCGCCCCGGCCGTCTCCAGCAGCGAGCGGGCACCTCGAAGGGGCCGTCCCGAGAGATCGGCCAGCCAGGACTCGGCACTTGCATGACCGAGGCGCTCGAAATGCCCCACCTCGGCGACGCGCCGGGCGCACAGGGCCGTGCCCGCCTCGGCAAGGCGACCGAGGCGGGAGAACGCACCGGCCAGCACCGCAGCCTCCGCACCGGACAAGGAAGCAACCTCGAGATCGCCCACGAGGCCCGACACGATCAAGAGAGCCTTCTCGAGGGATTCCGACAGCACGCTTCCTCCACGACACGACGGGACGACACACGACACGACGGCGCAGGAGCGCGAGACCCGCCGAGAGGGAACAGACGAACCCTCGGGAACAGGTGTTCGATACCTTAGCAGGGGGCTGTGTCACCCGACCTCACAGCACCACCCGAGAAGCGTGCAGCCGTTCGTAGTACGGCCGAGTCACCGCCACCACTTCCCGAGCCGGCTCGTCGAGGTCGACGTCGCGCCGGCGGTACGGCTCGAAGCCCGTCGAAGCCGCCACGGCGTCGTACCAGTGCCGCGCCCAGACGCCGTCCGAGTCCCGCAGCCCCGCCGGCCAGCGCAGCATCGAAGCGGTGAAGGCGATGCCGGCGTACTGACACAACCACCGCAGATACGCCTCGGGGTCCTGTAGGAAATCGGCAGCGTCGATGACGGGAACGTCACCACCGAGCGAGTCGTAGAGCTCGGCCTGCTGGACGAGCCCGATGTCGTCGCCGACGACGGACGAACGGGCGCGTCGATACGACGCCACGACCTCCGCCGGGTCACGGATGAGAAGGACGTTGGTCAACTGGCCGATCCAGTCCCGCGGCACGTCGTCGATGAGGTGCTGGGCCATGTGCTTCTGGTAGTAGACGCCCTCCACGGGGGCCGTGAGGTCCGAGACGACGCTGGCGACCGAGGTCTCACCGGCGGCGATCACCTCCTCCCGAACCGGGTGGTCGAGGCCCGTCTCCGCCAGGTAATGGGCATAGAGGGGCTCGTCGACGACCCGGCAGTCGGGCCGGTTCTCGAACGAGCGCATGAGGGCGGTCGAGATGTTCCGCGGCCCCGACCACACGGCCAGGCGGACACCCGAGGTCACGGAGCCGAGCGCCCCGCCACGTCGTCGAGCACGAGCTGACGGTACAGCGACTGCAGCCGCGCCACCATCGGTCCCCGCTCCCCCGTTCCGATGCGCCTCCCGTCGATCGTGTGGACGGGCACGACGCCGGCGAAGGTCCCCGTCACGAAGGCCTCCTCGGCGCTGTACACGTCGGTCAGGCTGAAGCGGCGCTCACGCGCCGGGATGCCCTCCTCCGAGCACATCCGCAGCACGTTCGCCCGCGTGATCCCGGGCAGGCAATATTCCCCCGTCGACGTCCACACCTCGCCCCGCCGGACGACGAAGAAGTGCGTCGAGTTGCACGTCGCCACGAAACCCCCCGGATCCAACATCAACGCCTCATCCGCCCCCGCCGTGTAGGCCTGGATGCAGGCGAGGATGTCGTTCAGCTTGCTGTGCGAGTTGATCTTCGGATCGAGCGTGTCCGGGGAGGCGCGGCGCACGTGCACGGTGAAGAGCGACAGCCCGACGTCCACGCTCGCCGGCACCGGCCCTCGGTGCTCGGCGATGATCACGACCGTGGCGGGACCGGCCGACAGGCGAGGATCCTGGTACGGCGTCGACTTCGGTCCCCGCGTCACCATGAGGCGGACGCGCACCCCGTCGGTCATCTCGTTAGCCGACAGCGTGCGGTACAGCTGGGCCGTGAGCTCCTCCCGGCTGAGACCGACGTCGAGGGCGATGGCGGCGGCCCCTTCGAAGAGGCGGTCGAGGTGCTGGTCGAGGAACGCAGGGTGGCCACGCCAGACGCGCAGGCCCTCCCAGACGCCGTCTCCGAGGACGAAGCCGGCGTCGAAGACGCTCACGACCGCCTCCGCCCGGGGCACGAGGGAGCCGTTGACGGAGACGAGGACGGTGGCGTTTCGAGGATCGTCGACGTAGTCGTGCGTCCCCTGAGCGGTCGTCATACGGGCGATCATCGCAGAACAGCAGGGCGAAGCGTCCGAGCCCGCACCCGGGGCCGCCTGGCTAGCCTGCCTTCGCGATGCAGGGTCTCGAGCACATCCGGGTCATCGACGTGAGCACGGTTCTGGCTGGGCCCTACTGCGCCATGATGCTCGGCGACTTCGGCGCCGACGTGATCAAGGTCGAGCAACCGGGGACGGGCGACTCGTCTCGCGGCCAGAAGGGTGACGGGTGGCAGACGGCCGGTTACTTCGCCGTCAACCGCAACAAGCGCAGCGTGACGCTCGACCTTCACCACGAGTCAGCCGTCCGCCTCTTCCACCGTCTCGCGCAGCGCAGCGACGTCGTCATCGAGAGCTTCCGGCCGGGCACGGCGGAGCGTTTCGGCATCGGCTATGACGCGCTGCGGGAGCTCAACGCGGGCCTCGTGTACGCCTCCGTCTCCGGCTACGGGTCGACCGGTCCCCTCTCGGGTCAAGGCGGCTACGACATCATGGCGCAGGCGCTCAGCGGGATCATGAGCGTGACGGGCGATGAGGAAGGCCGGCCCGTCAAAGCGGGAGTGGCCATCACGGACGTGGGAGCCGGTCTGTACTGCCTCGTCGGCGTGCTCGCCGCTCTGGCGTCCCGCGAGCGGACCGGCGCCGGCCAGAAGGTGGAGACGAGCTTGTTCGAGGCGGGGTTGGGTTTCTCCATCTGGGAGGCGACCGAGCTGTGGTGGAGCGGGCAGACGCCCCGCCGGCACGGTTCCGCCCACCGAATGAGCGCCCCCTACCAGGCCGTCACGGCGGCGGACGGGCACGTCAGCGTGGCGGCGCTCTCGGACCGGCAATGGGCGGCAGCCACGGCTGTGCTCGGGCACCCGGAATGGGCGGGTGATGAGCGTTTCGCCACGAACGCCGCCCGCATGGAGCACCGGAGCGAGCTCGTGGACCTGATCGAATCGGTGACGGCGACGGAACCGGCGGCGGTCTGGGCGACGCGGCTGAACGCCGCCGGAGTGCCGTCGGCGCCCGTGCTCGACCATGCCGCCGCCTTCGGACACCCGCAGGCTGAGGCCCGCAGGATGACCGTCACGGCCGAGCATCCGGAGGCCGGCGCCATCCCGCTCATCGGTACCCCGGTGAAGCTCTCCGACGCCCCGGAGCTCGTGCGGCTGCCGCCGCCGCGCCTCGGCGAGCACACCGAAGAGGTCCTGGGCTGGCTCGGCGTGAGCGAGGAAGAGATGGCATCGCTCCGCCACCACGGTGCGATCTGAGCGACGAGGAGGGGCGCCATGGCTACAGAGCTTGGTGACGTCACGGTCCGTCTGGAGGGCGACGTCGCCGTCGTCACGCTGGAACGGCCGGGCAAGCTGAACGCCCTCTCCCGCCACATGGAGTCGTGCTTGCTCGGAGTGCTCGAGAGCGAGGCGATCGCCGACAGCCGCTGCGTCGTCCTCACGGGCGCCGGCCGGGCCTTCTCGGCCGGGGCCGACCTCGACGACTTCACGGGCCTCGACGCCGCCGCCCTTCTCGACAACCTCGAGGGATCCGGCCGTGTGTACGAGCTGTTCGCCCGGCTCCCGCAGCCGACGATCGCCGCCGTCACCGGCTACTGCATCGGCGGCGGCCTCGAGATGGCGCTGGGGGCCGATCTGCGCATCGCCGACGAGACGGCCGTGTTCGACCTCCCCGAGGTCGCCTACGGCATCGTCACGACCGGGGCGGCCTACCGGCTCACCCGGCTCGTCGGGAGCTCCAGGGCAAAAGAGCTGCTCCTCTTCCACCGTCGTCTCGATGCCGTGGCGGCGGAGCGTTTCGGGCTCGTCTCGGAAGTCGTGGCGGCGGGGGAACTGCTGCCGAGGGCTGGCGAGCTCGCCGCCCGGGCGGCCGCCACGCCGCCCGGGGCGACTCGCCGTGCCAAGGCCCTCATCGACCTCGTGCTCGACGCCCCCCGGGACGTTGCCGTGGCGCTCGAGCAGGCCACCTACCTCGCCCTCTCGCGGGCGGCAGAACGGGCGCCCGGCACGGCATCCGGGCGAGCCGACGAAGCGCCCGGCTAGATCACGCCGGCGTCCCGGTCGAGCGGGGACCAGTCGATCTGCTCGGCGATTGGCGTCTCGGCCGGATAGAGGATGCCGATCACCTCCGGCAGGCCCTCGAGTGCCGCCGCGAAGTCGTCCGGCGCGATCCGGAGGTCCTGGCAGACCGTCGACAGAAGCATCTCGGACATGCGGCGGGCGTCGAAGTTCTCGGGGTCGACGAGGGCCCGGATGGCGAAACCGTCGATGATCGCCATCAGCCGGAGCGAGTAGACGCCGACCGGCTCGCCCATCGTCAGCACGCCCGCCTGCGCACCCTCCGTGAGGGCTTCCTCGAAGGGCCGTTGCCAGCTGGCGTAGATCTCGGCCACATGTGCCTTCAGCTCGTCGACGCGACGGGCGGCGCTCCAGAACTCGAGCCAGAACGTCCATCGACGCTCGAAGGGCGACCAGCCGGACGCCTGCAGTCGCAGCAGTGCGAAGAGGCGGCGCAAGGGGTCGGGCTCCGTCCGGCTGACGTGGCGCCAGATGGCGCCCGACAGCTCGATGAGGGCACGAAACGTCTCGGTGACGAGCTGGTCGCGCTTTCTGAAGTAGTGCTGGATCGACCCGAGGGAAAGACCGGCGACGGCGGCGATGTCCGCCAGGCGGGCGGCACCCAAGCCCTCGGTCGAGATGACCTCGAAGGCCGCCGTCATGATCTGGCGGCGGCGGCGTGTCGCCAGGTCGTCGCGTGGCGACGGCGGCAGTGTCTCGACGGTGCTCGTCATTCCCCGAACGCTCTGGCGAGCTCTGTCCCCACGTGGCCCGGACGGCCGGCGACGATGGTGAGAACGCTCGTGACCGAGGCGAGCTCGCCGTCCGGGCACGAGAACGGGTCCCTGTCGAGCACGGCGAGGTCGGCCAGCTTGCCTGCCTCGATGCTGCCCTTCGCCGCCTCCTCGCCCCCCGCCACGGCGGCGTCGGAGGTGTAAGCGGCGACGGCCTCGGGCACGGTGAGCGCCTCGGCGGGTGAGACGGGAACGCCGTTGCGGTTGAGCCGGCGGGTCATGCAGCTCACGCCGAACCACGGGCTCGTGGCGAAGGGCTGGCTGCCGGCCGTGTCGGAGTTGCCGGGAGGGCGGAGCCCGGCGGCCCGCAGGCTGCGGAGGACGTACTTCTCGACGCCGGGCGGGATGCGTTTCGCCGGGTCGTCCGCCTCGGCGTAGAGGAACGTCGGGTTCGGCACGGCGATGAGGCCGAGCTCGGCCAGGTGCTCGAAGCGGGCCGGCTCGTAGCGTTCGTTCCCGAAATGCTCGATCCTCGTGCGGTGGTCCGTCACCCCCACGCTGCGGACGGCCTCTTCGACCGACCCGAGGGCGATGCGCTGGGCGAGGTCGCCGATGGCGTGGATCCAGACCTGGAGGTCCTGTGACAGAGCCGCTGCCACTTCGTGGGCGAGCATGGTCGGCGTCCGCGTGAGGAGGCCCCATTGCTGGGAGGGCAGGTCGAGCTCGGAGGACCGCAGCGCACCGTGGCGGCCGCCGTCGAGGAAGACCTTGATCCCGCTCAAGCGAACCCAGTCGTCACCGAGCGCCCGTGAGAGCCCGAGGACGGCGAAGGTCTCGAGGTCGGCCGTCGGCTGGTGGCCGGGTGGCACCGTCGCCACCGCCTGCAGCCGCAAGGGAAGGCGCCCGGCGGCGGCGAGGTGCCGGTACTGCACGAGGGCGTCCGTGCTGGCCAGGACTTCGTAGATCGTCGTGACGCCATGGGCGAGGTACTGCGCCGCCATCGTCTCGGCGAGCGCCTCCGCCAGCTGGGGTCCCGTCGGCGGCAGCCAGCCGAGCAGATCCCAGCCCTCGTCGACGACACCGGTGAGCTCGCCGTCCTCGCCCCGTACGAGGCGGGAACCGACGGGCGGGTGGGCGTCGAGGAGCCGGGCGACCGACATCCCGGCCGTGTTCAGCACGAAGCGGTGCATCGTCGAGCGGACCGCCACGGGACGGCGGGGGGCGGCGGCGTCGAGCTCTGCGCGCGAGGGCAGCTCCTGCCCGAAGGTGCCCTGCAGCACGAGCCAGTCCGCCACGGCGTCCTCCCGCGCCAGCTCGGCCACACGCTCGAGCACCTGAGATTCTGTTGAGGCCCCGTACGTCGTGCCAGAAGTGACGGGCGTAAGCGCTCAGCTCGAGATGGGTGTGGGCGTCGATGAGCCCGGGCACGACGGTGCGCCCGCCGAGGTCGACGACGGTCGTGTCCTCGCCGGCGAGCGTGAGGAGGTCGGCCGATCGGCCGACGGCGGCGATGCGGTCGCCGGCGATAGCGACGGCCTCGCTGACGCGGCGGGAATCGTCCATCGAATGGACGCGCCCGCCGACGAGGAGGAGGCCGACCGGCGAGGAGATCATCGTGCCTCCTTAGGCACCGAGCGTGTCCGGAGCCCCCGGCGGCAGCGGCCGCCCGACACCGCCTCGCCACCACCACTCCCAGCGACGTCGCGTCGGCCCGAAGGCGGCGAGGCGGCGCACGAGGCCGGCCCGCAGAGCCGCCGCCGACGCAGGGGTCCGGTAGCCGAGGTGGTCGTACCAGGTAGTGAGCCGCTGGACGTTGCGGGCCACGGAAAAGGCCTGCTCGTGCCAGCACTCCAGGCCCTCGCCGACCGAGGCGGCCCCCTCGAGGATCTCGGCCAGCCGGAAGGCGTTGGCGATGGCCAGGCCGGCTCCCTGCCCGAAGTTCGGCGGTTGGGCGTGGGCAGCGTCCCCGAGGAGCGCCACTCGCCCGCTCACCCAGCGATGGCAGAGGACGTAGGCGTGAGCGTGGTGGACGCCGGCGCCGGGCGGGATGCGCTCGAAGATCTCCCGCAGGTGCGGGAAGGCGGCACTCCAGTGACCGACGTCGACGGGCAGGCGCACGCCGGCAGCGTCGGATTCCGGGCCGATGAGGAAGACGTAGGTGTCCTCGGCGGAGCAGGGGGCGATGCCGACGCGGCGCCGGGCCGCCCAGTACTCCGTGCTGACGGGCTCCTCGCTTCCCCGCGGCACGACGACACGGGTGGCACCGTCGCCGAGGGTCCTCACGTGCTTGGCGAGACCGAGGCTGTCCCGCACGACGGAGCGGAAGCCGTCAGCCCCGATGACGAGATCCGACCGCAGGCTCGACCCGTCCGCCAGCTGCAAGGTGCCGTCGGGAGCCGCCCTCGTCACGGTGCTCGTCGTGCGGATCTCGGCGCCCGCCTCCGTGGCGACCTCGAGGAGGGCGCCATGCAGGTCGGCCCGCAATGTGACGATGACACGTTCCGCCCGCACGTCGCGCACGGCGACGGGGCGACCCGTCTCGTCCACGATGCGAACCTCGTCGAGCTTGACGCCGGAGGCCCTCAGGGCCTGCGACACCCCGACGCCGTCGAGCGGCTGCAGGCTGTTCTCCTTCAGGTAGATGCCGGCCCCGAACTCGCGGACCTCCGCCGACTGCTCGAGGACGACGACCTGCCAGCCACTGCGGGCGAGGGCGGCGGCGGCCGCCAGCCCTGCGATGCCGCCTCCGACGACGTGCGCCGACCCCACCGTCACGATGGGCCTCCCAGCATCAGGACAGCCACAGCTCCTTGAAGTTGAAGCCGCCCAAGGGGAGGCCCGTCTTCGAGGGGACGAGGCCCTGCACCTGCGTGGCATAGGCGTCGATGACGGGAGGGAAGTAGGGGATGATGTAGCCGCCCTCGGTGTAGTCGATCTGCTGCATCTCGTGGGCGATGTCGGCCCGTTTCGTGGCGTCGAGGGTGGCGAGGCCCTCGTTGAAGAGCTTGTTGTAGTTCGAGTTGGAGAAGTGGCACTCGTTGAAGGGGGCAGTGCCCAACGTCGCCTGCGCCACCTGCGGGTAGTACGGGTTGTAGTACCAGTAGTCCTGGGCGAAGGTCCACTTCAGGTAATCGTTGAAGAAGGCCGTCCCGGTGATGGACTTGAGATTGATCGTGACGCCGGCGGCGCTCGCCTGCTGGGCGAGCACCGTGGCCGCCTGCACGGTGCCCTGGGCGAGCGGCGTGGTGACGAGCTGCACGCTCAGGCTCTCGTGGCCCGCCTGCTTGAGGAGGAACTTCGCCTGGTCGATGTCCTGTTCGCGCTGCGGGAGGGACTGGTCGTACTCGCTGTCCCAGATGGCGAAGAGGTCGTTGCCGATCGTGCCGTGGCCGAGGAAGATGATGTCGAGCATCTGCTTGCGATCGACGATGAGGCGCATCGCCTGGCGGACGCGCACGTCGCTGAAGGGCGCCTGGTCCACTCGCATCGTGAAAGGCGTCCAGCCACCGCCCGAGGCGATGAGCACCTCCTTGCCGGCTTGCTTCGCCCCCGCCACGGAGGCGGCGGAGAGAAGGTCGATGACGTTGGCCGACCCGGACTCGAGGGCGTTCAGCTGGCTCGTCTCGTCGGCGAAGTCCGAGATGACGACCTTGTCGAGATAGGGAAGGCCGTTCTCGAAGTAGTTGTCGTTGCGCGTGAACGTGCTCGAGACGGCCGGGGTGAACGAGACGTACTTGAACGGCCCCGTACCGACGGGAGACTTCGGGTCGTAGCCGACCGGCACGATGTTGTAGTAGTAGGCGCCCAGCAGCTCGACGAAGGTCGACAACGGCGCGCTGCACGGCACCTGCACCGTGAGGTCGTCGAGCTTCTTCAGGCCCTTCACGTCGACGAGCGTCAGCCCGACAGCCCCGGGGAGGGGGAACTTCGGGTTGACGATGCGCTGGAGGCTGAAGATGACGTCGTCGGCCGTGAGGGGCTTGCCGTTGTGGAACGTGATGCCGCTCTTCAGTCGGATGGTCCACAGCGTCGCCGTGGTGTTCGGCGTGATCGACTCGGCGAGCACCAGCTGAGGCACGACGTTGGCGTCGTACTCCACGAGCGAGTTGTAGAGCTGGCGCACGCGGGCGAAGTCGGTGTTGTTGTAAGGGTTCTGGGCATCCAGCGTGTCGGTGCTGTCGCCGCCGCTCAGGGCGGCCATGAGCGTGCCGCCCTTCTTCGGCGCCCCGGCGGGAGACGTCGTGGATCCCGGCGTGCTGCTCGTCGGTGAGGACGAGCCGCAGGCGGCGAGGCCGATGCCGCCGGCGACGGCCCCCACCGTGCCGAGGAACTGCCGGCGCGAGAGCGTCCGGATACCGGCGTCAACTGGCAGCCCAGATGCCATGATCATCTTCCCCCTTCTGGCGAACGTCACCGCGGACATCGGATGTCCCGGTGCGGTGGCGCCACAATACCGACTTATTTTCGGCTGCGCCCCTCGCCCCGCCCGGGCGTGGAGCCGCTCAGGTGCGGTGCTTGCCGACGACGAGGAACGACCCGCCGACGAGCCCGACGACGTCCACCTGCGCCGAGGGCGGGCGGGCCATGCAGACACCGAGTGCCTCCAGCTGAGTGACCGACGAGTACGTCCCGGGCGCCAGCCCCAGGACGGAGTTCGGCGGGTCGGCGATGACCCGCCCCGCCCGGGGCCGCACGATCACGCGTCCGAGGATCGTGACGCACTGCAGGTCCGCCTTCCCCGTGGAGAACGTCGGCGAGTAGCCGACGGCGCTGAAGCTGGCGGAGACGATGAATCCCGCCCGGACGTCGTTGCGATAGCTGTCCTCGTACGTCGCCTCCAGGCGGCTCGGCTGCACGGCGCTGCCGCCGCCGGGCGTGTCCTGCCAGCGATCGCCGGCCGGCGCCTTGCCGGTCTGGCGCAGCGAGGCGAACGTCTCGGCCAGCTCGGCGAAGGGAAGCTCCCCGGGTGCCAACGAGTCCGGCGTGGCCGACAGATCGGAGGGCTGCACGAGCTCGTGGCTGCGCCCTCCATAACCGGAGACGCTCATGATGAGCCACGGAGCGTGCAGCGAATGCTGCTCGAAGACGACGATCTGCACGGAGGCTCCGGCGGGATCGGCCGGTTGATCGAGCTCGGCGAGGAACGAGAGGGGGTAGGCCCGCTCCGGCGGCGCCGTCACCTCGACCGAGGCATAGCTGGGCGACCAGGAGCTGCAACGGCACACCCAGGACGACTCGACCACCTTGGCGACATAGCCGGAGGCGACGCTCTCGAGGCTGTGGAGGGATCGAGTGGTGGCGGCCCGCACGAAGACGTGCCACTCGCTCGCCACGATCCGATCGGCCAGACGCGCCGACAGCATCGACGCCGCCACCGTCGCCTCCGACGTGGACGCCCGCGTGCTGGCCGCTCCCCGTGTCGTCGTGGGAGCGGCCGTGCTCGGCCGGCTCGTGAGGGGGATGACGAAGACGGCTGCCAGGGCGCCGACGACGAGGAAGATGAGCACGGCGGCAGCGGCATCCTTGCGAAACCCGCGCCGGCCCCGCCTGAGCCGCCGCATGGTTCGAGCAGAGGAGCTGGAAGCTCCGACGGCGTCGCCGGACTCGTCGGGCGGTGGCGGGCGCCAGAGCTCCTCCCAGCCGGAGGTCTCCCGCGAGGAGGGGAAGGGACCCGCCGCCGGTCCGGTCGCCGAATCTTCCGCCGGCGCCTCGGCGGGCGGCGAAGACGCCGCCGGCCCTCCAGGTCCCTCCGCCGGCTCGTCCGCACGGACGGCATCGAGGTGAAGGCCCGGCGGGTACCAGCGCCCGTCGGACGCCTGCCACCAGCCCTCGGGCGACACGTGGGCATCGCTCCGCTCGGCGGCCTGCGGGTGCAGGTGCAGCGGGTACCAGCGCCCGTCGGACGCCTGCCACCAACCTGGTCCCACCTGGTATTCGCTCATCGTGCCTTGGCTCAGTGAAAGCTCCCGCCCGCGCCCGGGCGACCCCGGCGCAGGATTCCCTCGCATGAGAAGGGAGCGGACGGATGACGGTCCCTCTGCATGAATTCGTCGGCCTCCGGGCCGGCCGGCTTGAGCGCGAGGGCGGGATCGCCGGCCCTCCGGCCCCTACGGCACCTACACCGTGAAGGTCACGGTCCGCGACGCCGAGAGCGGCGCCTCCGCCACCGCGGAGGCCGGATCACCGTCACCGAGAGGTGGGCCGAACCTGGCCCGCCGGGACGAGCGTGTCGACGGCTCCCGGCCCCGGCAGAGCGCGCACGTCGAGGGGCCCGATGGGCTCGCCGCACTCCGAGCAGACGAGCTCGGCATCGGCCGCCTGGCCGCAGCTCGTGTGCGTGAGCTGGAGGGGCGGACCACCCGGGGCGGCGTACTTGTCGCCCCACTGACGCATCGTCGTCAACACGGGCCAGAGATCCCTCCCCTTGGCAGTGAGCCGGTAGTCGTAGCGGGGCGGGTGCTCGCTGTAGGCCACCTTCCGGAGGACGCCGGCCTCGACGAGATGTCCGAGGCGCTGCATGAGGATGTTCCGGGAGATCCCGAGGCGCTGCTGGAAGTCGTCGAACCGGCTCACCCCGAGGAAGGCGTCCCGCACGATGAGCATGGACCACCACTCGCCCACGACCTCGAGGCATTGCGCCACCGAGCAGTGCATCTCCGAGAAGCTCTTGCGTTCCACGCCCCAATCCTAGTGGGTTGCATTATGGAATGCAATACCGTACAGTCCATTCCATGACAGGACTGACAGAGGTGACAAGACTGACCCGCCCGGTGGTGGCCGGGGATCCCGGCACCGCCCTCCGCAGCAGCCCGCGGCAGGTGCTGCTCATCGTGTGCGCCGGCGTCGTCCTCGCCAGCCTCGACCTCTTCATCGTGAACATCGCCCTCCCGCAGATCGCCCGTGACCTCCACGCCGCCGACCTCAGCGAGCTGTCCTGGGTCCTCAACGGCTACGCCATCGTGTACGCCTCCCTCCTCGTGTTCTTCGGCCGGCTTGCCGACCGCTACCGCCGCGATCTCGGGTTTCTCCTCGGCGTGGCAGTCTTCACGGCTGCTTCTGCCGCCTGCGCGGCCTCGACGAGCGTCGCCATGCTCGTGGCGTTCCGTCTCGTGCAGGCGGCAGGTGCCGCCCTTCTCACGCCGACCTCGCTCGGGCTCGTCCTCGCCTCCTACGAGCCGGCGCGGCGGCACGGCGCCGTGCGCGCCTGGACGGCGACGGGCGGGATCGCCGCCGCCCTCGGCCCCGTCGTGGGCGGCCTCCTCGTCGCCGTCGACTGGCGGCTCGTCTTCCTCGTGAACGTGCCCATCGGTCTGGCAGCCCTCGTAGCCGGCGGCCGCCTCCTCCCCCGCCTGCCCGGGCACCCCGCGGCGCCGCCCGATTCCCTCGGCGTCGTGCTGTCGACGGCGGGCGTCGGCACGCTCACCTTCGGCCTTGTCGAGGCGAGCAGCTGGGGATGGGGCTCGCCGGGCATCGTCGCTCTGCTCGGCGCTGCCGTCGTACTCCTCGGCCTCTTCGTGCTCCATTGCCTGCGGAGCCGGTCGCCCCTCGTGCCGCCGAGCCTCTTCCGGTCGCGCGCCTTCACGGGCGCCTCCCTCGTGGCCGTCCTGTTCTCCGCCGCCTTCGGGGGCATGCTCCTCTCGGTCGTGCTCTGGGAGCAGACCGTCTGGGGCTGGTCCGCCCTGCGGGCCGGTCTCTCGCTGGCGCCGGGGCCTTTCATGGTGCCGCTCGTCTCCTTCGTCATCGCCGGGCGACTCATCGCCCGTTACGGGCCGGCGCTCGTGATCGCCGTCGGCGCCGCTTGTTTCGCAGGCGGTCTCGCCTGGTGGGCGATCGGAATCGCCACGGGACCCGACTACCTCACCGGCGGGCTCGGGGGCATGCTCCTCACCGGCATCGGCGTCGGGCTCACCCTGCCGACCATGATGGCGACCGCCTCGTCGTCGCTCCCGCCTGCCGCCTTCGCCACGGGATCGGCCGTCATCAACATGCTCCGCCAAACGGGCCTCGCCCTCGGCGTCGCCGTCCTCGTCGCCCTCCTCGACAGCGGCGCCACCCACGGAGCGCCCGGCCTGGCCGTCTTTCGGCAGGCGTGGTGGGTCATCGCCGCCCTCGCCCTCGCCGGAGCCGTGCCCGCCCTGGCACTGCTCCGCCGCCAGCCGGCGCCGTCATCGAGCTGAGCGGTCCGGCCTCAGGAGCGAGCTCCTCGGCCAGCCACGACTCCAGGCGCGCCCGCGCCTCGTTCCCCCGGCCGTCGGCGACGAGGGCGACGAAATCCTCGTCCAGCAGGCGACCCCAGTCGGCGGCCTGCGTGGAGCGCCCCGCCTCCTTCAGGTGGCGGCGGGCGAGCGCCAGGATGTCCGCCACCTCCTCGAGCTCGGGTCCGAGCTCGACCTCGAGGCGGCGCCGCAGCCAGGTGGCAAGGTAGGGGCTCGTCCCCGCCGTCGAGACGGCGACGGTGACTGGCCCCCGCCGCAGCAGCGACGGCAGGAAGAAACGGCAGCCCTCGGCATCGTCGGCGGCGTTCACGAGGACGCCGGAGGCCTCTCCCTCCTCGAAGACCGCCCGGTCGACCTCCGGCAGACCCGTGGCCGTGACGGCGAGCCGGTAGCCGGCGAGGTCGCCCGCTTCGTAGGGCCGCACCAACTGGCGCACGGGAAGGCGCCGCATCTCCGGCGAGAGCCGCGGGGCGATCACCGTGACCGCCGCACCACAGTCGAGGAGGGCCGCCGCCTTGCGGGCGGCGACGGGACCGCCGCCCACGACGAGGCAGGGCAGTGCCTCGAGGCGGAGTGCGATGGGGAAGAGCGGCGCTCCCGTCATCGGGCTCCCTCCCGGGGCGCACGACGGCTAAATCCACAAAATATGATCTGAATAGTCATGTATGGTACGCCCCACTCGGGAGGACCGGCCCGCCGTCGGGCGGAACACCCGGAGAGGGGCGCCGAGACGACCGCACGGGGGCACTGGCGATGAGGCAACGAGCAGTCCCGACGACCTGGCCCGGCCTGGTCACGAGCTGACCGGTCCGATGGAATTCCTCCGCCCCTACCGACGCGGCACCGAGCTCAACCAGGTCGAGCGGTGGAAGCTGGAGCGCCATCCCCTCGACGTCTCCGAGGCCGTGCGGGGGCGGTACGCCACGGCGGGGCCGGCCGCCATCGAGGCCGTCCCGGGCGAGCTGGAACGGCTCAAGTGGGTCGGCCTCTACCCGCAGCGCCAGGGCGGGGACGCCTTCATGCTGCGCGTCAAGGTGCCGGGGGGCCGACTGAACGCCTCCCAGGCGCGACGCCTCGGCGAAGTCGTCGACACCTTTGCGGAAGGGCCCGAGGACCATCCCGTCTGGGGCAACCGCTACTGCGACCTCACGACGCGCCAGGACGTCCAGCTCCACTGGGTGCGTATCGGCGACGTCCCCCGCATCTGGGATCTCCTGGAGGAGGTGGGCATCACGTCCGTGCAGGCGTGCGGCGACTCCGCCCGCAACGTCCTCGGCTGCCCTGTCGCCGGGGTGGATGCCGACGAGGTCTTCGACGCCTCCCCCGTGGTGACGGCGATCTCGGACTTCTTCACGGGCAACCGCGAGTACGCCAACCTCCCCCGCAAGTTCAAGCTCTCCGTCACCGGCTGCCGGGAGGACTGCGCCCGGGCCGAGATCAACGATGTCGGGCTCTGGCCCGCCCGCCTGGACGACGGCACGGTGGGCTTCAACCTCCTCGTCGGCGGCGGCCTCTCCGACGGCCCCCGCATGGCGAGCGACATCGACGTGTTCGTGGCGCCGCACGAGGCCGTCGAGGTGACGAGGGCGGTCGCCCAGGTCTTCGGCGAGCTGGGCAACCGGGAGAACCGCGGCACCGCCCGAATGCGCTACCTCGTGCAGGAGCTCGGGCCGGAGGGCTTCCGCGCCGAGCTGGCGGCACGTGCTCGCATCGCCCTGCGCCCGGCCGGCGAGGAGCTCACCGGCGGCGCCCGCGGCGACCACGTCGGTGTCCACCCGCAACGCCAAGACGGCCTCTCCTACGTCGGCTGCTCCGTCACGGTCGGTCGGCTCCCGGGTCGAGACCTCGTGGAGGCGGCCCGCCTCGCCGAGACGTACGGCGACGGCGACATCCGGCTCGCCACCGACCAGAACTTCGTCCTCACCGGTGTCGCCGACGACCGCCTCGACGACCTCCTCGCCGAGGATCTGCTCGCCCGCCACTCGCCCTTCCCGACCCCCTTCGAGCGGGGCGTCGTCGCCTGCACGGGCAGCGAGTTCTGCCGTTTCGCCATCGTCGAAACGAAAGCCCGCGCCCTCGAGTGGGCCCGCCAGCTCGATCGGCGCTTCGCTGCGAAGCTCGGGACGGCAGGCCGAGACGGCCGCGGCGAGGGCATCGTCCGGATGCACTTCTCCGGCTGCCCTGCCTCCTGTGCCCAGCCGCAAGTAGCCGACATCGGCTTTCGGGGCGACACGGCCCACGACGGCGGGGAGATCGTGGAGGCCGTCGACATCGGCCTCGGCGGGAGCCTCGGTGCCGACGCCGCCTTCGGCGACTGGGTGGAGGGGGCCATGCCGGTCGACCGGGTCGTCGACTCGGTCGGGCGGCTCCTCGACCGCTTCCTCCTCGACCGCCAGGGCAACGAGCAGTTCCGCCAATGGGCTCGCCGCCACGAGGCCGCCTCGTTGCGCTCGGCCCTCGGCGGCGAAGCGTCAGATCTCCCGACCGACGAGAGGCAGCGACCATGACGATCTCCCCACCGGTTCCTGTCACGCTGCGGACACGGTCCGCCTCCACTCAGGTCCCGGCGGCGTTCCGGCTCCGTGGTGAGATGAACGGCATCGCCGAAGCGCCCGGCAAGGTGTGGTTCTGGGAGCTCGCCGCCGCCGTCATGGACGCCGACCGCTGCGTGCGCTGCGGTGCGTGCGTCGCCGCCTGCCCCACCGACTCCATCGGAATCGGCCGGGACGACCTCCCGGTGCTCGTCAAGATGTGCACGGGTTGCTCGCTCTGCTGGGACTTCTGCCCCCGTGGCGGCCTCCGCTACGAGGCGACGTGGCTGCAGCCGCCGGCCGTCGTGGCCGAACCGATCGAGGCGGTGGCGACGCCGGCCTCACCGGATGAGGACTGGCGCATCACGGGGGCCGACCCGGCACCGGGGCTCGGCGTGACGCTCGAACAAATTGGCGGCGAGGACGTCACGGGACGACGCCACGGCGCCGCGGGGCCAGGACGGCGGCGTCGTCACGGCCATCCTCCTCGCCGCCCTGCAGGCGGGAGAGATCGAGGGGGCGCTCGTCGCCCGGGCCGATCCCGAGCAACCGTGGAAGGGCGTGCCGGCGCTCGCCACCACGGCCGACGAGATCCGTCAGGCGGCCGGCAGCTTCTACAACCAGACGATGGCACTCGCCTGCCTCGACCTCGCCGCAGCCGGCCTCCCCCCCGACGCCCGCGTCGCCCTCGTGGGCACGCCGTGCGAGATCCAGGGCATCCGGGCGCTGCAGGCGAGGCAGTGGCGACGCGGGCGATCGCGCGTGGACGCCGTCGCCCTCTCGATCGCCCTCCTGTGCACGAAGAGCTTCGACTACGAATCCCTCGTGCTGCGCGACCTGCGGGACGAGCGCGGCCTCGACCTGGCCGAGGTCGGGCGCTTCGACGTCATCCGGGGCCGCCTCATCGTACAGGACCACGCAGGCGCCACGATGCTCGACGAGCCGATCAAGGACTTCCACGGCGCCGCCCTCAAGGGTTGCGACGAGTGCGCCGACTTCCTCGGGCGGGCCGCCGACCTCTCCGTCGGCAGCGTCGGGAGCGAGGACGGCTGGTCGACGGTCCTCGTCCGCACGGAGGCTGGACGGCGCGCCCTCCGGCTCGCCGTCGGAGGCCTCGAGGTGACCGAGCTGCCCGACCCGGCGGCGCTCGAACGTCTCGACCGCTTCGACAAGAAGACGGCCCGCGCCTCCCTGCAGCGGCAGCTGGACCCGAACGGCCCCCTCTTCATCGACTGGAGCGAGCACGTGACCTTCTACGGCGGGACCGAGAGGGCGCCGGTGTGGAAGTGACGCCGAGCCTCCTCGAGACCGAGCCGCTCGAGCTGCGCGACCGGCTGCGCGCCGTGGCGGCCCTCTCGCCGCAGCAGGCCCGCGACCTCCTCGGCACCGAGATGGCGGAGGCGGTCGCCTGCCGCCTGCCCACGCCACCCTCGGAGCGGGCCTGGGCGGAGATCGCCGCCGCCTGCGCCGGCTACCGCCGCGAGCTGTGGCTGTGGCTCGCCGGCGAGCGGACCTGGCAGCAGTGCGCCGGCGGGCTCGCCGGGCGCATCAGCCGGCGCCAGGCGGCGTCCGCATGACCGTCTACCTCGTGGGCGCCGGACCGGGGGATCCGGAGCTCCTCACCGTGAAGGCCGCCCGCCTCCTCGGCCGCGCCGATGTCGTCGTGCACGACCGCCTGGCGGCACCCGTCTTGTGCTGGGCAAGCCCGGTGGCCGAGCTCGTCGACGTCGGCAAGGCGACCGGGTCGGCCCCTGTCCCACAGGAGACGATCAACGAGATCCTCGTGGAACGGGGGCGACGCCACGACTGCGTCGTCCGCCTGAAGGGCGGCGATCCCAACGTGCTCGCCCACGGGGCCGAGGAGACCGTGGCCCTCGCCTCCGCCGGCGTTGCCGTCGAGGTGGTGCCCGGCATCAGCTCCGTCCTGGCGGCGCCGGCCGTGGCCGGCGTCCCGCTCACGATGCGGGGCGTCACGCAGTCCTTCACCGTGCTGAGCGGCCACGAGGACCCGGTGGGCGTGCCACGGCGGCGTTTCGAAGGCATCGTGGCGGCGGGGGGGACCATCGTCGTCCTCATGGGAGCCGCCCGCATCGGCGGCATCGCCTCCCGTCTCATGGCGGCGGGTCTGGCGCCGCAGACGCCCGTCGCCGCAGTGCACGGCGCCGGTACGGTCGCCGAGACGGTGTCCTTCTCGTCGCTGGCGGAGGTGGGAGGTGGGGTTCACCGGCCCCCGACGACGTTTCTCATCGGCGAGGTCGTGCGCTGGCGCACACCAGCCGCGGCCGACGAGCTGGCGAGGAGCGGGACGCTCGCTTGAGGACCCGTCGGCGCGGAGGCGGCGCCGGCGAGTCAGCTGGCGGACGAGAGCAGCCTGAGGGAGAGGCGGCGGGCGATGGTGTGCACCTGCGGCGCCTCGAGCGCCCCTGGGACGGTGATGAGGTCGGCGAGGCGCTCGGGCCAGCACACCCAGACGCCCCGGAAACGCTCGGGCCGCGGGAAGAGCCCCCATTCCGCCCCGACGAAACAGAGGGCCGGGATGACCGGCACGCCGTCGTCGGCCACGACGGCGCGGACGGCACGGAGTTGCCAGCCCAGCTCGGCGGCGAGGGCGGAGCGGTCGTGCCCCGCCACGAAGAGCCGCCGTTCCGGCTTGAGGAGGCCGCCGACGTCGTGCACCGTGACGCGGCCGCGGCCGTGCCGGGCGTGGATCACCCAGACTCCCGAAGGCCCGATGGCGACATGGTCGATGAGGCCGGGCGCCTTCGGGAGGTTGAGGTCGTGCAGGAAGACGCCGCGATTGCCCACCTCTTGCTCGAAGAGCGCGCTCAGCTGCTCCTCGGTCGAGGTCGGGCTGCCCCACCGCCGGTGGGCGCGGGGCTCCGAGCTGAGAAACTGGGCGATGCCGGCCAACCGCCCCCGTCGTTCCACCGCCTGAGGTGCCAGCTTCATAGGACCGTCCGCCACTGAGATGTGTATCGGCGTCTACGGCGCCAGCTTGAGCGTGGAGTCGGCAGCGGCGACACGGCGGCAGCTGCCGGGGAACGGCCGTCCTCCAGTCGGCGACGGCCGCTTGGGTGTAGGAAGTGGCCATGACGGCGAACGGGGGTGGCGGTCGCCGGCTCAGTCCCGTGCAGAGCCTGGCAAAGGCCGCGGCGGCGCTCGACGGCGTGGCGGAGGCCGGCGAGCTGACGGCCGCCGAATTGGCGGCGAAGCTCGGTGAGCCACGCTCGAGCGTCTACCGCATCCTCGCCGCCCTCTCCGACGCCGGCCTCGTGGAGGCGGGCTCGACTCGGGGCACCTTCCGGCTCGGCATGAAGCTCTTCCAGCTCGGCAGCAAGGTGGCCCAGCGCTTCGACGAGCGGCAGGTGGCGCGGCCGATCATGGAGCGCATCCACGAGGAGACGGAGCAGACGGTCTTCCTGTGCGTGCGGCGGGAGGACGAGGCCGTGTGCATCGAGCGGCTCAACGGCAAGCACGTGCAGACGCTGGCCCTCACCCTCGGCGGAACGCTGCCCCTCCACGTCGGCGCCGCGCCGCAGGTGCTCCTCGCCTTCGAGGGTGACGAGTTCCGGGACCGCTACCTCCGCTCGACCCGCCCCGACCGCTTCACGCCGCGGACCCCCACGACCGCCAGGGCCATCCGCGCCCGGCTCGCCGAGGTGCGGCGCACCGGCTACGCCGTGAGCGACGAGGACGTCACGATCGGCATCGCCGCCCTCGGTGCGCCCATCTTCGACCACGCCAACCGCCTCCGCGCCGCCCTGTCGATCAGCGGCGTGAAGCCGGCCATCCTCGGAGCCGATGCCGGCCGTGTCCGGCGCCTCGTCGTCGAGGGCGCCGCCGAGGTGTCACGCCTGCTCGGCTACGGCCTCGAGCTCTCGGCACCCACGGCGGCGCCGGCCGCTCAGAGGACCTCCTCCCCGAGCTCGGCGTAGAGGGCCGAGGTGACGAGGGCGATGGGCGCCTCCGGGTCGTCCGCCACCTCGCGGGCAAGCGTGTTGAGGTCTCCGTAGGACTGCAGCGCCCAGAAGGCGACCCCCCGCGGGTCGGGGCCGAGCGTGCCGATGCGATCGACGAGGACGGGGAGCTCGAGGCCGCACCGTTCCTGCCGGCTGCGGAAGTACGCCGTCACGTCGGCTCTCGACGCGCCGGCGGCGAAGTCGAAGTACTCGCCGTAGTAGCGGCCGCCGCTGTGGGCGGTCGGCTCCAGCAGCGGGTCGTAGCAGCCGGCGCGGTCGAGGCGGGCGGCGAGCTCCATGGGTTTCTCCAAGGAGTCCGCCTCACCGGATCCGAAGGCTCGCTCCCAGTCGTTCAGCCGCTCGAGCTGGGCGCCCGGCGTGTACCAGACGGCGACGTACTCCGGCTCGGGGCCGAGGCGCCAGGTGCGCCCGATGTTCAGCAGCAGCTGGTCGGCGGCATAGCTGTCCGCCCACCCGCCCTGGCTGCGGGAGGCGATGGAGTGGAAGTGGGCGAGCGAGACATTCGGCCGCCGGCTGATGTACTCGATGTAGATCAGCACGGGCCGTCGCTCCCCGGCACGGGCGCTGCGTCGCCTGACGTCACCGTGCGTCCTCGCTGCGCGGCACCCCGGCCGGGGCGCCGGTCCTCACCACGTCTCGCTTCCGAGATCGTCGTAGAGGCCCGCGTCCACGATCGTCGCCACGTCGGTGAACTCGGCGTGCTCCTCGATGACCTCTTGCGTCTGGAATTCCTTCTGCCAGCGGTCGAGCACGGTGGCGTCCTTGATCCTCCAGACGGTCATGTAGGCCGGCCGCGGCCCGAGTCGCCACGTCCGCCCGATGTTGAGGACGAGCTCGTCGTCGGGATGGTCGCGGGCCCAGCGGTTGCTCGAGTGAGCCACCACCTCCTGGAACTGCTGCTGGCTCACGCCGGGCTTCGGCTCCACGAACTCGATGTAGTACACGTCTTCCCTCTCCTGTTCGAAGCGATCCTCTCGGCGGCGATCGACCGGACGCCTGGCAGCTAGGCGCCGTGCAGCTCCGTCGGCAGCGCCGGCAACCCGATGTCGAAACCCCCCTCCGGCGGCTCCACCGCCTGCCACCCGCTGAAGCGGTACCCGGCCGTGAGACCGCCGTCGCACATGAAGACGGCGCCCGTCACGTAGGAGGCGTCGTCGGAGGCGAGGAATGCGTGCACGGCGGCGATCTCATCGGGTTGGCCCGGCCGGTCCATGGGGATGCGGGAGCGGTGCTTCGACCACTGCGCCGGGTCGGCAATGACGGGCTTGGTGGCGCGGGTGACCACCCAGCCCGGCGCCACGCCGTTCACCCGGATGCCGTAGGGGGCGAGGTCGACGGCGAGCGACCGGGTGAGGGCCATGAGGGCGCCCTTCGAGATGTTGTAGGTGACCTGGAACTCCTCGCCGATGAGGGCGGCCGTGGAGAGCGTGTTGACGATCGCCCCGCCTGCCGTCTGCATGGCGCGGGCGGCGGCGAGGGAGGTGACGAGAGCGCCCCGCACGTTGACGGCGAGCGTGCGGTCGAGATGCTCGACCGGTGTGGCGAGGGCTTCCTCGAAGTAGCTCGTTCCGGCGTTGTTGACGAGCACGTCGAGGCGCCCGAGCTCGGAGAGGGCGGTCTCGACGGCCCGCTCCGCTTGGGCGGGGTCGGAGACGTCGTAGGCGACGGAGACGACGCGGTGGCCGAGTGCCCGCAGCTCGGCGGCGGCCTGCTCGAGGTCCTCGCCGTCGCGCTCGGTGGCCGTCAGCACGACGTCGGCGCCTTCGCCGGCGAGGCGCCGGGCGACGGCCAGGCCGATGCCACTGCTCGAGCCGGTGACGACGGCGGCCTTCCCCTCGAAGCGGTTCATCGCATCCTCCTTCCGCAACGTTCCTGACAGCTCGCTGCCATCACATCGGGCCCCTGCCGTCGAGCATCTCGCGGGCCGTCGCCTCGATGCCGGCGGCGTCGAGGCGGTAGTGACGGTAGAGATGGGTGGGCGGCCCGATGAGGCTGTACTCATCGGCGATGCCGTGGCGCCGGACGACGACGGGCAGCCCCTCGGTCGTCACGACCTCGGCGACGGCGCCCCCGAGGCCGCCGAGCACGGTGTGCTCCTCGACGGTGAGCACGGCCCGCGACCGGTCGGCCGCCTGCAGGATCGTCCCGGAGTCGATGGGCTTCAGGGTGTGGACGTCGACGAGCCCGACGGAGCGGCCCGCCTCACGCAGCGACAGCACGGCCTCGCGGGCGGGGTGGACCATCGACCCGGTCGCCATGACGGTGAGCTCGTCGCCCTCGAAGTGGGTGATGGCCTTGCCGATCTCGAAGGGCGCGCCCGTCTCGTACACGTCGGGTTCGCGTCCCCTCCCCACTCTCACGTAGGCGGGGCCGTCGAGCTCGGTCAGCACCCGCAGGGCGGCGGCGAGAGAGGGTCCGTCCGCCGGGGACAGCACCGTGAGGCCGGCGATCGACCGCATGATGGCCAAGTCCTCCGTGGCGTGGTGAGACGAGCCGTAGAAGCCGAGCGAGATGCCGGCATGGTGTCCGACGAGGCGGACGCGCTGGCCGGTATAGGCGACGTCGGTGCGGATCTGCTCACAGCACAAGAGGGCGAGGAAGGAGGCGAAGGTGGCGACGTAGGTCTCGTAGCCGACGGTGGCGATGCCGGCGGCGGCCGACACCATGTTCTGCTCCGAGATGCCGAACTGCCAGAAGCGGTCGGGGTGCCGCGCCTCGAAGCGGGCAAGGCCGTTCGAGTACTTGAGGTCGCTCGTGCACACGACGAGGGGGACGCCCTCGTCGGCGAGGGCGTTCAGCGTGTCGGCCATCGTGAGGAAGACGGGCGCCTGCCCGAGCAGGTCGTGCAGGGACCAGGAGGCGGGGTCGACCGGTCGGGCGGGCGCCGTGGCGGAGGTCATGGGCGGACGCCCAGCTCGTCGAGCACGCGGAGGTGGTCCTCCGGGCCGAGGTAGCCGAGATGCCAACCCGGCTGCGACTCCATGAAGCTGACGCCCTTGCCTTTCACGGTGTTGGCGATGAGCACGGTGGGCCGGCCGTCCCTCCTCGCCCGGGCGCCGCGCAGGGCGGCCCGCAGCTCGGCGAGATCGTGGCCGTCGAGGGTCTCGACGCTCCAGCCGAAGGCCTCCCACTTGCGCTCGAGCGGTTCGATGGCGAGCACCTCCTCCGTCTCGCCGTCGAGGGAGTGCCCGTTGCGGTCGACGATGGCGACGAGCGTGTCGAGGCGCCGGTGGGCGGCCGACAAGGCGGCCTCCCACACCTGCCCCTCGTGCAGCTCGCCGTCGCCGAGAAGGACGAAGACGGAGAAGTCGCGGCCCGCCATGCGCCCGCCGAGCGCCATTCCGACGCCGACGGAGAGGGCGTGGCCGAGCGAGCCCGAGCTGAAGTCGATGCCCGGCACCCTCGTCATGTCAGGGTGGTCGCCGAGCGGGTTGCCGAGCCGGGCGTACTCGTCGAGGACCGAGGGCTCGAGGAAGCCCCAGTCCACGAGGAGGGGGTAGACGCCGACGGCGGCGTGACCCTTGCCGAGGAGGAAGCGGTCCCGGTCGGGCCAGGCCGGCTCGCCGGAGCGCAGCCGCAGGACGTCGTGATAGAGGACGGCGAGGATCTCGGCGCACGAGAACGTCGAGGCGTAGTGCCCCGTCTTCGCGATCTCGATGAGCCGCACGGTCTCGGTGCGCACGCGTCGGGCGTGCTCGGCGAGCGCCTCGAGGTCGGCGGCCTCGGGCGGCGACTGGAGCGGCGTCATTCGTCGACGAGCTGCGGCTGGCGCCCTTCACCGGGGGGTGGCGAGAGCGAGCAGAGGATCTCGAGCGGCTCGTCGCCGTCGTTCACCTGTCCGTGCACCTCGCCGGCGGCAACGTAGACGGAGAGGCCGGGCTCGAGCCGGATGACCTCGTGGCCCTCCAGGGTCATCTCGCCCCGGCCGCGCACGATGTAGTACGCCTCCTCGTAGTCGTGGCGGTGACGGGCCACGACCTCGCCCGGCTGCATGATGCACATGGAAACGCCGAGATTGTCCGAGCCGACCGTGTCCGGGTGGACGAGCCGCAGGACTTCAGCGCCGAGACCGTCGAATCGGATGCCGTCTTCGAGCCGGATGGTTCGCACCGCTCGTCCCCCTTTGGTCTCACTTGACGGACACCGTATCCGTATCGTAGGAGAGCATCAACACGTGCTGCCGCTGTCGCCACCTTGCGTGGTCGGTGGCCGGCGGCATCACCGGGGAGGTTACGTAGAAGATGGCAGTCGACTTGCAAGACCGCGTGGCAGTCGTCACGGGAGCGGGCTCCGGGATCGGCCGCGCCGTGGCGATCCGGCTGGCGGAGGCGGGAGCGAGCGTGGTGGTGAGCTCGCGCACGGACCGGCACGTCGTCGAGACCTGCGAGGCGGTGGGCCGGGCGAGCGGGCGGCCCGCCCGCGGCATCGTGGCCGACGTGACGGACCAGGCGGCCGTCGACCGCCTGATCACGACCGTCGTGTCCGAGCACGGCCGCATCGACGTCCTCTCCAACAACGCCGGCATCGACCTGGCGGAGGCCCCGCCCTTGGAGGAGACGCCGGACGACGCCTGGGATCTCGTCCTCGACGTGAACATCACGGGCACGATGCGCGTCTGCCGCGCCGCCATCCCCCACTTGTCGCCGGGCGCCTCCGTCGTCAACATGGGCTCCGTCAACTCGCTCGTGGCCTGGCCGAACAACGCCGCCTACTCGACCTCGAAGGGAGCCGTGCTGCAACTCTCCCGCGCCCTCGCCCTCGACCTGGCCCCCCGGGGCATCCGCGTGAACTGCGTGTGCCCGGGCATCATCGCCACGCCGCTCACCGACGCCTTCCTCACGGGCCCGGGAGGCGCCGCCGTGCGCCAGGAGTTCGAGCGCTACGCCCCCCTCGAGCGCATGGGGACGGCGAGGGAGGTGGCCAATTGCGTGGCCTTCCTCGCCTCGAGCGAGGCATCCTTCGTCACAGGGTCTGCTCTCGTCGTCGACGGCGGGGCGACGGCACGCTGAGGCGCCCGGCGTGAAGGCCATGGTCAAGACGGCGGAGGCGCCCGGGTGCCTCGCGTGGCGGGAGTGGCCGGACCCCGTGCCGCAGCCGGGGCAGGCCCTCGTCGAGATCCTGCGGGCCGGCATCTGCTCGACCGACGTCCAGATCCACGACTGGAGCTACCGCCCCCGCCGGCCCGTGCTCGTGCCGAGCGTCCTCGGCCACGAGGCCGCCGGCGTGGTCACGGCGGTCAACGGGCGCCTCGACGGCATCGAGGTCGGCGACCGTGTCGCCCTGCAGGTCATCTGGGGGCACGCCCAGGCGGCCGAGTCGCTGCTCGGCCACGAGAACCTCGACCCCGACTGGTACCACCTCGGCGCCTCGGCGCTCGGGGGCGTCTTCGCCGAGCGGATCGCCGTCGACGCCGCCCGCCTCGTCCGCCTGCCGCCGCAGGTGACGGTGGAGGACGGGGCGATGCTGGAGCCGGCGGCGGTGGCGGCCCATGCCATGGAGCTCGTGCGGCTCGCACCGGGCGAGCGCGCCTGCCTCGTCGGCCCCGGTCCCTTCGGCCTCCTCATGTGCCAGATCGCCCGCAGCGCCGGGGCCGGCCGCATCGCCGCCGTCGGCCTCGCCGGAGTCGACGAGGCACGGCTCGACGTGGCACTGCGACACGCCGGTGTCGACGAGGCCATCGCCCACGGGGACGACGTAGCTGCCACCGCCGAGGAGGCGGCCGCCCGGCTCGGCGGTCGGGCAGACGTCGTGCTCGACTGCGGCGGCACGCCCGACTCGTTGCAGATCGCCCTCGAGGTGGCGGGCCCGGGCGCCCGCGTGGCCGTGTTCGGGTTCGCCCCTCGCAGCGAGATCGAGCCGCTCCGCCACCTCGTCCGCAAGGGGCTCGTCCTCGCCGGCGTCTCGGCGGCCGCCCGCCGCCACTACGGGAGTGCCCTGCGCATGATCGCCGGTGGCCTCCTGCGACCTGCCGCCATCGTGTCGCACACCCTCCCCATGAGCGAGGCGGAGGCCGGCATCGGCCTCGTGTCCTCCAGGGTCGCCAGCAAGGTGGCCCTCGTGCCGGTGCAAGCGGCCGGCGCCGGCGGCACCTGACGGGCACGGTCACGCACCGATCTCCGGCGACTGCCGGCGTCTGCCGGCGGCGCCGGCAGCGGTCAGTCGGCCCCCCACAATCGCTCCGTCAACCCGGAGGCCCGCGAGACAGGGCGCTCGACGGCCGCCCGGACGGCCGCCTCCGTGCCGGCCAGGATGAGGCGCTCCTTCGCCCGCGTGACGGCGGTGTAGAGGAGCTCGCGCGTGAGCACGCGGGAGCCGGGCTCGGGGAGCACGACGGCCACGCTGTCGAACTCCGACCCCTGCGCCTTGTGCACGGTGGTGGCGTACACGGTCTCGACGTCCGCCAGCCGGGAGGGGCTCATGAACACGAGTGCCCTCCCGCGCTCGAAGGCGACGGACAAGGTCGGCTGCCCCGCCCCCTCTCGCGCCACGACGACGCCGGTGTCGCCGTTGAAGAGACGGAGCCCGTAGTCATTGCGGGTGACGATGACGGGGCGCCCCACGTACCAGTCGGAGGCGGCCTCGAACTCCGCCACGGCGTCCGCCAGCCAGGACTCCAGCCGGGCGTTCCAGACGGCGACGCCGGCGGGGCCGCGGCGGTGGGCGCACAGGAGGCGGAAGCGCCCGAGGGCACCGAGGGCGGCCGCCCCGTCCCCACCCCTCGCCGCCGCCAGCACGCCGGAGGCGGCGTCCACGGCGGCCAGCCGGAGGGGTTCGAGCGCCTCGGCGTCCTCCGTGGAGGGGTCGACATCGAGGAAGGACACCTCGGGTACCCGGGAGGAGAGCACCTCGAGGGCGCCGCCGGCGTCGCCGGCGCGCACGGCGGCGGCGAGGGTGGCGAGGGCGCCCGTGAAGCGGTGGTTGGCCCGCAGGAGGACGACGGCGTCGCCGATGGCCACGCCGGCGGCGGGCGGCGGCCCGTCCTCCTGCGCTACGCCCGTGACGGCTGCCAGCTGGGCGGCGGCGGCGGGTCGCATGCGCAAGCCGCCCGAGGCCGGCCCGACGATGTCGCCGAGCACGGCGCCCGCCTCGACGGAGGCCAGCTGCTCCGGGTCGCCCACGAGGACGAGACGGGCGTCCGGCCGCACCGCCTCCGTGAGGCGGGCCATCAGGTAGAGCGAGAGCATGGAGGTCTCGTCGACGACGACGACGTCGTGCGGGAGGCGGTTGTGCCGGTCGTAGCGGAACCGCCCCGTGTTGCCCGGGCGCGGCACGAGGAGCCGGTGCAGCGTGGAGGCGCCGAGCCCCGTCATGCGGGCCCTCACCTCCTCGGACACCTCGAGGAGCGCGGCGGCTCCCCGCACGGCCTCCTCCATGCGCACGGCGGCCTTGCCGGTCGGGGCCGCCAGGGCGACGAGGGGTGGACGGCCGCCCCGGCCGGCCGCCTCCTCGAAGAGGGTGGCGACGAGGCGGGCGATCGTCGTCGTCTTCCCCGTGCCGGGCCCGCCGGCGATGACGGCGAGCCGCCCGAGGGCGGCGGCGGCGGCCGCCCAGCGCTGCTCGCCGGAGGCGTCGTCCGGGAAGAGGCGCTGCAGGATGCCCCCGAGGGCGCCGTCGGCCGGGCCCGGGCCGGCGATGCGCCAGGCGGCCCGCTCGGCCAGGTCGGCTGCCACGGCGCGCTCGTCCCGCCAGTAGCGGTCGAGGTAGAGGGAGCTCCCGACGAGCCGCAGCGGCCGATCCTCCGGCCCTTCCTCGCCCACCGACACGAGCGGGCTCCTGCGCAGGCGCTCGAGCCAGGGGGCGGGATCGGGCCAGGGCAGCTCGGACACGTCGACGTCCTCGTCGACGTCGGCCGCCGCCGTCGCACGCACCGCCGCCAGGTCGACGCGGACGTTGCCGATGCGCGGTGCCCGCACGGCGAGGGCCGCCGCCAGCGTCACCATGTCGTCCTCGTCGCCTCCGAGATCGCTCAGGCGGAGGGCGACGTGGACGTCGGCGGCGGCCAGCACGCCGGCCCGGTTGAAGGCCCCGAGCACGCTGCCGCCCCGGAGCGAGAGCACGAGCGCAGCATCGAGGTCGGCGAGGGCGCCGGCGCCGTCCTGCGCCCCGAGGGGTACGGTGGGGTGGGTCGCGCCGGCAGCGGAGCCGGCGGCTCCGACGGAGAGGCTCACGCCCGCCGCCCCCGCCGGGTGGCCCTCGAGCCGGTCTCGAGGAGATCGGAGAGCCCCTCCACGAGGGCCGAGGGGGGCCGCCAGGAGAACACCCCGACCGGCGCCCCCGCCACGAGCGGGCCTTCCGGGCCGAGCATCCCGCGCAGGAAGAGGTAGAGGACGCCCCCGAGATGAGTCTCCGGCGAGTACTCGCTGAGGCGCCACCGCAGGTAGCGGTGGAGCGCGACGCTGTAGAAGATGGCCTGCAGGGGGTAGTGCATCCGCTGCATCTCGGCATCGAGGGCCGCCGGCCGGTAGTCCCAGGCGGTGAGGGGCGCTTCCGGGCCTCCCAGCCAGTTCGTCTTGTAGTCGACGACGAAGTACTGCGAGACGCCGTCGCCCGTGTCCTGCCGGAAGACGAGGTCGAGGCTCCCCGTCAGGTAGCCGCGCAGCTCGGCGGCGAGGAGGGGGTCGCCGAGACGACCGGCATAGCCGGCGAGGGGGCCGGCGCCCTCCGAGTGCTCGGCGAAGCGCTGCGCGATGTCGGCGGTGGTCACGGCCGCCCTGCCGGCACGGTCGCCGCCGGCCACCGGCAGCTCGAAGCCCAACTCGTCAAGCCGATCACCCCGTTCCACCGCACGGAGCGCCACGCCGCCGGCGAGTGGCCCGAGCGGCGTCGTGACGGCGGCGACGAGCCCGTCGACGAGCGCCTCGCCGCTGCCGAGCCCGGGCCGGTAACGGAGCTGTTCGTCGATGACGGCCGACAGCTCGGCGGCGAGATCCGGCGCCGCGAAGTCCACGAGCTCGAGCACCCGGTGCACGAAGGTGCCCGTCTCCACGCCGCCGGGAACAACGGCGAGCGGGCAGGGAACGGACCGCAGGGCCGCCTCCGGATCGGACGGTCGGCCCCGGGCCCGCCGCCCCACCGGCTGCTCCAGGGCCGCCGCCCCCGGCACCTCCACTGTCACCGGCTCGTCGCTCGTCCCCGCCTCCTCCGGCTCGCTGCCGATGGCGTCGCCGTGCAGCCTCGCCGTGATGGCCGTGTAGGAGCTCCGCCGCCAGCCCACGTCGACGGAACGCTCGAAGGCCGCCGTCTCGAGGGACGGTCCCGGCCGCTCGCCGACACCGTCCCACGCCTCCGGGCCGGCCGCCTCGACAGGGACGGCCCGCTCGACGCTGATGCGGCCGGGCGCCCGCTCCGCCAGCTCCTCCAATCGGGCGCGGACGTCGTCGTCCTTCGGCGCCCGCCGCCCGCTCGCCGACACGCTGCCGTCGGCCTCCCGGCTGAAGAGGAGGCGGCCGAGGGCCGAGTGCTCGCACTCCCTCACCCGCGCCCACCACACGACGACCTCGTGCTGGGCACGCGTGAGGGCGACGTACAGCTGGCGGAGCGCCTCGCCGCGCTCCTCGTCTCGCTGCAGGTTGAAGTGGCGCTGGTAGTCGGTCCCCTCGCCGGCGACGTCGAGGGTACGAGCGCTGCCGGTGTCGGGGTCGTGGTAGACGACGGGCCGCCCCGTCTGGGCGACCATGCCGACGTCCCACAGGAACGGGCAGTAGACGATCGGGAACTCCAGCCCCTTCGCCCGGTGGATCGTGAGCACCTGCACGGCGGCGGCATCGGAGTCGAGGCGACGGCTCCGCTCCTCGGCGTCGGCGCCGTCGCTCGTCGTGTCGTCGACGCGGCGCGTGAGCCAGGCGCGCAGGGCGGAGGGGCCGAGCTGGCCGCGGGACGCCTCGGCGTGCAGCAGCTGGGCGATGTGGCCGAGGTCGGTCAGCTCGCGCTCGCCCTCCCGCTCGCCGAGGAGCCGCCCGGGCATGCCCTCGCCCGCCACGACGGCGCGGAAGAGGGAGGCGACGCCATCTCGCAGCACGTCCCCCCAACGGTGGAGGCGGGCGTGCACCTCCTCCCAGGTGGCGTCGTCGGCAGCGGCCACGTCGTCGGCCGTCATGCCGAGAAACGGGGTGAGGGCGACGGCCACCGCCCGGGACGGCGAGGCGGGCTGCTCGATGGCCTCGAGGAGGCTCAGCCAGTGCCGGGCGGCCGGCGTCTCGAAGACGCTCTCGGCGCCTGCCACGACGGCGGGCACGTTGGCGGCCCGCAAGGCTCGCTGCACGATGCCCGCCTGCCGGTTGGTCTTCACGAGGACGGCGACGTCGCCCGGGGCGACGCCCCGCCGCGAGCGCTCGCTGCCGTCGTCGGCACGATCGAGCACGGCCGCCTTCGATCGCAGCAGGGCGGCCACGTCGGTGGCGACGTCGCGGGCGACGAAGGCGACGGCGTCGCTCTTGCGGATGTCGCCCGACTTCGTCGTCGGGAGGTGGTGGTCCTTCCCGTACACGACGCGGGCTCGCAGCTCGGCCGTCACGGGTGTCCCGGCGAGGCCCGGCCCGTTGTGGCAGGCGGCCGCCCGCACCCGGCGGTAGGCAATGTCGAGGTGGCCGAAGCGGAGCGGGTCGAGCAGGGCGTCGAAGGCCTCGAGGAGCCCGGCGTCGCTTCGCCAGTTGACGTCGAGGCTGAAACGGCGGTCCGCCAGGCGGGCGGCCTCCAGGTACGAGTAGACGTCGGCGCCCCGAAACGCGTAGATGGCCTGCTTCGGGTCGCCGATGAGGACGAGCACGGTGGCGCCCGTGCCGAAGGCCGTGCGCACGACGTCCCACTGCACCGGGTCGGTGTCCTGGAACTCGTCGACGAGGACGACTCGGTAGCGGGCCCGCAAGCGTGCGCACGCCGCCTCGGCGCGCCCGGGGTCGTGCAAAGTGGCGCACAGCCGGACGAGGAGGTCGTCGTAGGTGAGGACGTTCGCCGCCACGAGGCGCCGCTCGACCTCCTTCCTCACCCCGTCGGCGATGCGGCGTCGCAGACCGCCCGGGTCGTCGCCGGCCTCCGGTTCGAGGCGTGTCTCCCGGTTGGCGACGGCCGCCTGGCCGATCCTGAGGGCATCGGCGCGCCCGAAGGGCGGGGGCCCCCGATGACGCAGCGCCCAGCGGACGTAGAGGTCGTCCACGACCTCCTCGACGAGATCGCTCGGATCCTCGAGGAAGCTGGAACCCGTGGCGACGTCGCCGGCCACGCCGAGGCCGGCGAGCATCAGCTGGCAGAAGCCGTGCGTTGTCGTGATGGTCGCCTCGTCGAAGGACGAGACGGCGGAGGCGAGACGGTCCCGGCGCCGCCGGACGTCCTCCTCCGGTCCGTCCGCCAGCAGGGCCAGCACCTCGTCCCCGCCGCCCGGCTGTTCACCAAGGTCGAGCAGCCGCCCGAGCGCTTCCTCCGCCGAGGCGAGGCGGGCGCGAACCCGGTCGCGGAGCTCGCCCGTCGCCATGCGCGTGAAGGTCACGGCGAGCAGCTCGGACAGCGGCGTGCCCTCCGCCACGAAACGGGCCACGAGGGCGGCGATCGTGAACGTCTTGCCCGTGCCGGCGCTCGCCTCCAGCACGGTCACCCCCGGCGCCGGCAGGGGCCCGCAGACGTCGAACGGTTCGGTCACCGGGACGGCGGGGGTGTCGGTGAGACCGCTCATCGCAACCGCTCGTGGTCGAGCAAGCCGCCCCAGAGGGAAAGGGCGTAGCGGCCGAGCCGCCAGCGCTCCCCCGCCGGCCACGCCGCGCCCATCTCGTCGGCGGCGGGCGGAGTCCTCGCCAGCTCGTGGAGCGGGACGGCCGGGCCGAGGACGAGGACGTGCTCGGGATCGGCGTCCTCCCCGGGTGCGAAGAGGGACGACTCCCACGTGCGCCGGCCCGCCTCGAAGGGGTCCTCGTCGCGCAGGCTCGCCTGCGCCCAAGCGGCCGACGTTGCGCAGTAGAGGGGCAGCGGCTGGCGCATGCCCCGCTCGTACAGCTCGACGAGGGAGCCGAGGAGGGCGAGGGCCTCCGCCCTGCGTCCCTGCGCCCCGCCTTCGAGGGGCTCCAGCCGCGCCGTCACGAGCCGCGGCCCGTGGGCAGAGTTGCCCGCCCCCCGGCCGATCGTCACGGCGGACACCTCGAGGAGCTCCTGTGACGCCGTGAGGGCGAGGAAACGCGCCCAGGCGGCCAAACGGTGCTTGGCGGCGAGCCTCGAGTAGACACAGCGCAGGATCGTCCCGCCCCGCACGTCGGGCACCGTCCCGATGAGGGGCCGGCCGTCCGGGAGCACGACGTTGATCTCGACGGAGCGCCGCTCCGCGCTCGCAGGCGACTCCGCCTCGACGGCGGACACGAGTGCCTCGACATTCATGGCCAGGTCGGCGAGGAGGCCGTCGGCGAGGGAGCCTGGGGGCAGCAGCCCGCGCCCGACCTCGGCCGTCACCGCCCGGTCGAGGTCGGCTCCACCGAGGCGGGCCTCGAGGAGGCGATCCCCGACGCCCCAGCGCTCCAGTGCGTCGAGCTCGACGGGGAGCGCATCGGGCACCTGCTCGGCGCCCCCACCGAGGAAGAGCCCGAGACGCTCGCGGAGGAAGGCGCGCACGGGGTGCTCGAGGAACCTGACGAGCGACTCCAGCTGGACGACCGGCAGCTGCAACGGCGCCAGGGGATGTTCGAGGAACGGCCGGCCGGGCCGGCTGCCGGCGGCGAGCGCCTTGGCTCCGTCCAGGTTGATGCGGTCGAAGCTCCACGGCCCGCCGGGCACGAGCCCGTCGGGCACGAAGTTGCGCCCGTCGAAGGCCTGCAGGGGATGCTCCACGACGACCTCGAGACGGGCGTCGCCGCCCCCGTCCGGGCGTCGCACCGTCTTGTCGACGATGTCGAGCAGCTCGGAGACCGGGACGGCGGGCGGGCGCTCCTGGTTGGTGCGGGGATCGTGACCCTCGTAGGTCACGATGAGCTGGTCGGCGGCGGCCATGAGGGCATCGAGGAGGAGTTGGCGGTCCTCGCTGCGGGCGTCGCGGTCTCCCACATGCGGGTCGCCGAGGAGGAGGTCGTCGCCGTCCTGATCGCTGTGGCGGGGGAAGGCGCCCTCGTCGAGGCCGAGGAGGCCGACGACGCGGTGGGGAACCGAGCGCATGGGGACGAGCGTGCAGATCGTGAGGTCGCCGGTGCGGAAGTTGGCCCGGGTCGGGCGGCCGCGCAACCGGTCGTCGAGAAGGGCGCGCAGCTCGGCGATGTCGAGGGGAGCCGACTCGGTGGCGCCGTCGGCACCGCCGGCCGAGCCGGCGACGTCGTCGAGGAGGCGGCGCAACTGGTCGTGCTGCCAGGCGTCGGCGGGTGCGGCGAGGGCGAGGCTCTCGGTCGCCGCCGCCAGCAGACTCGTCCACTCGCTCACCGGCCGCGACCCGGCGAGGGCATCGAGGGCGCTCTGGAGGCGGGACACGAGCTCGGCGAGCCGCCCGGCCACGTCGACGGCGCCGCTCGAGACGCCCTCGAAGGGCAGGACGCCGCCGAAGAGGCGCTCGTCCTCCTCCGTCATGGCGGCCCCAAGCAGCAGGCGGTCGAGTCCCATGGCCCAGGTGTTGGCATCGACGTCGTCGAGCTTCCAGGGCTTGCGGTGCTCGGCATCGAAACCCCACCGGATCCCGGTCGCCGACACCCACCGCTCGACCTGGGCGAGGTCGTCCTCGTCGAAGCGGAAGCGCCGGCTCACTGGCTCCCGCGAGATGAAGTCGACGACGTCGGATGCCGTCACGCGGCTGTCGGCGAGCTCGAGGAGATGGGCTGCTGCCGCCAGCAAGGGGTTGGTCTGGCGGATCGAGCGGTCTGCGAGGCGGACGCGGAGCTCGGGCACGCCGGGCGAGGGCACGCCGGGCTCCCCCTGGCCGGAGCGGCGAGCGGCGTGCTCGCCGACGGAGGCGGCGACGCCGAAGGCGGCGTGCACGAGAGGGGCGAAGGACTCGATGTCGGGGCACATGACGATGACGTCGCGAGGCTCGAGGGTGGGGTCTTCGGCGAGCAGGTGGAGGACGGCGTCCCTCATCACCTCCACCTGGCGGGCGCGGCCGTGGCAGGCGTGGATCCGCAGGCTGTCGTCGCCCTCGCGCAGCACCGGCCGGGCGTCGGCGGCGCCCGGCTTCGGTGCTCCGGGAGGCGACCGGTCGGCCCGTACGTCCGCCTGGATGAGGCCGAGCAGGTGGCCCTGCGCCTCACCGGCGGGGACGGAGCGGTGCTCGCCGCCGCCGACCCCGTGGGAGGCCAGCACGAGCTGCATCTCGCGGGCGTCCCGTCCCCACGACCGGAGGAGCGGGTTGGCCGGCAAGGCGGCGGTCGGGTCGTCCGGCCGGCGCCAGCCCGCCGCGGTGACCGGCAGGGACTCGATCCTCGCCGTCACGCTGTCCCAGAGGGCGCCGGAGGGATGGAGGAGGAAGAGGTGGACATCGCGCCGGTGGGCGATGGCCTCCAGGACCCGGAGGTGGCTGGCGGGCAGCCTCGTGAGGCCGAAGAGGGACAGCCGCGCCGGCAGCTCGAGCAACTCCGGCTCGAGGACGAGGCGCCGGCAGGCATCCTCCAGGCGCTCGGCCGGGCTCGGCACGCCAAGCCGGTGACGGAGGCGTCGCCACAGCTCCGGCTGCCAGCCCGCCTCGGATTCTGGCGACAGCTGCGGCCGTTCCGGCCCGCCCGGGACCACCGCCGGGAGTGCCGCCGGCGACCCACCCGAGAACGAGATCGGGGCGGTGCACGGCATAGCGGTCGTAGAGGTCGGCGAGATGCCGCACGGTGGCGAAGCGCCGCAAGGTCGGTGCCCCCTCGGGCGAGGTGGGCGACGAAGCCCTCAGGTGAGCGGAGAGGGGGGCGAGGAACGGGTCGTCGAGGTGCTCGTCGACGAGCTCGAGGAGGGGCCAGACGGAGCGTTCGGGCGGCCAGGGGTCCGTGTCCGGATCGAAACCGCACGCCGTCGACGTGGCGGCCCCGACGAGGGAGCCGGGGAAGGGGAAGTCGACGTTGGCGCACACCCCGTCCCCGCCGCCGCCGGCGGCGCCCAGACGATGGGACAGCCGCTGGGAGAGCCAGCGCTCGACGCCGCGGGTCGGCACGGAGATGACCTCGGTCGCCATGGGATCGTCGAGCGGATCGAGCAGGAGGTCGCCGAGGGCCTCCACGAGGTAGTCGGCCCGTTCCGACCGGTGCACGCACAACACGCCTCAGTAGACCTCCACGCCACCGAAGGCTATAGACGGGGTGTGTCGCCCGGCCCTCGCCAGGTGAGGCCCCTTCGGCGAGGGCCTGCTGTGCGCAGGCCGGGCCTACTCGGGACGGGGACGGCTCCGCGGCCCACCCGGCTCCGGCAGGAAGGGTGTGTCCCGCACCTTGAGCGACTCCCGCAGGCCCTCGGCCTCCCGCACGCGGTGCAGCTCGTCCAGTGCGGGGGTATCGACCGAGCCGGCATGGATGGAGACGGAGACGAGGCCGGCCGTCTCGAGGGCGGTGCGCAGCCCCATCGCCTCGAGCCCGAGCGTGGTGATCAGCTTGTTCAGGCGGACGGAGTCAGGCGGCAGGAGAGCGATGCGCTTGCCGAGATCGACGGCCCGCTGCAGCAGCTCCTCGTGAGGGACGACCTCGTTGACGATGCCGATCCGCTCGGCCTCCGTGGCGTCGAAATGGTCGCCGGTGAGGGCATAGCGGTGGGCGTGCTTCCAACCCGCCAAGGCCGCCAACAGAAACGTCGAGTTCTGGTTCTCCCGAACCTCCGGCTGCCCGAAGACCGCCCGGTCGGACGCGAGGGTGATGTCGCAGCAGAGGGCGTACCACAGCCCGCCGCCGAGGCACCAGCCGTTCACCGCCGCGATGACCGGCTTCGGGAGTCGCATGATCTCCATGTGCCTGCTGGCGGCGGTCGTGTCGGCATTCCACCAACCCATGACGACGTCCCGGACGCGCTGGCGCTCACTGGCCGCCTGTGCGTCCTCGAACAGGTCGTAGCCGGCGCTGAAGGCATCCCCGGCACCCGTGAGCACGATCGCCCGCACCGAGTCGTCCGTGGCGGCGAGCCGGAGGGCACCATGAAGGTCGGCCGTCATCTCGCCCGTGATGGCGTTGCGCTGCTCGGGCCGGTTGAGCATCACGACGAGGACGGGACCATCGATGGAACACTCGAGGGTGCTGTAGCGATATGTCTCCGTCATTGCTGAATCTCCTCCCGATCACGAGCCAGATTCTCCGATCGGTGTCCTACCATCACGAGATGGCCGGCGCCGGACGATACGAAGTTCGCGCCCGATTCCGGGCCCGGACGTCCTCGAGCCCTCGAGGCCGCCGCTCGCCGTGAAGGACTCGAGGAAGCCGGCATCGCAGTCGTTCCGTGTCGCCGTCGACGTCGGGGGGACCTTCAGCGACCTCGTGGCCGTGCCGAAGCGCGGAGCCGGTAACGGCGTCCTGCGGGCGAAGGTGCCGACGAATGCCAGGCACATCGAGGACGGCGTGCTGGCGGCGCTCGCCGCCTCCGGCCTCTCGGCGAATGACCTCGCCACCTTCGTGCACGGCACGACGGTGGCCATCAACACCATCACTCAGCGATGCGGGGCACGGGTGGGCTTTGTCACGACGAGGGGGTTTCGCGACCTGCTCCTCATCGGCCGCGGCAACCGGCCGGATCTCTACAACCTCGGCTACCGCAAGCCGCCCCCCTTCGTCCCCCGCAATCTCTGCTTCGAGATCTCGGAACGGGCGACGCACGACGGTACCGTCCTCGAGCCCGTGAACGAGGGGGAGCTCGACGCCGTCAGCCGCCGGCTGAAGGAGGAAGGGGTCGCCGCCGTCGTCGTGTGCTTCCTGCACGCCTGGGCGACACCGGTCAACGAAACCCGCGCCGTGACGCTGCTCCGAACGGCGCTGCCCGGTGTCACCGTCATGGCCTCGCACGCCGCCAGCTCGCAGTGGCGCGAGTACGAGCGGGCCAGCACCACGGTCCTGTCCGCCTACGTGGCACCCGCCGTCTCCCGGTACCTCATGTCGCTCGAGGCATCGCTCCTGTCCGGGGGCGCCGCCCCCTCGATGTTCGTCATGCGCTCCAACGGCGGCGTCAGCTCCTTCGCCTCGGCTGCCCGGCAACCCATCACGCTCCTCGAGTCGGGGCCTGCCGCCGGCGTGGCGGCCGCCACCGCCGTGGGCCGGCGCGTGGGCGCCCGCCATGTCCTCACCTTCGACATGGGGGGCACGACGGCCAAGACGGCGGCCGTGCGCGACGGCCACGTCGCCATCCGGTCGCTCCACCACATCGAGGCGACGCCCCGCTCGGCCGGCTACCCCGTGCAATGCCCGGTCGTCGACATCGTCGAGGTGGGTGCCGGCGGCGGTTCGGTCGCCGCCGTCGACCGGGCGGGCGGGTTGCATGTCGGACCGGCCAGCGTGGGAGCCGACCCCGGGCCCGCCTGCTACGGGAGGGACGGCGGCCTCCCCACCGTCACCGATGCCAACCTCGTGGCGGGACGCCTCGACCCGGCCTTCTTTCTCGGCGGCAGCATCGTCCTCGAGGAGTCGGCCGCCGTGGACGCCCTCGCCCACCTGGGGAGCCGGCTCGGGATCACGGCGGAGGAGGCGGCTCGCGGCGTGCTGCGCCTCGGAGTCGCCATCATGGCGAACGCCCTGCGCCTCGTCACGTTGCAGCGAGGGCACGACCCTCGCGATTTCGCCTTTGTCGCCTTCGGCGGCGCAGGCGCCCTGCACGCGACGCTCCTCGCCAGGGAACTCGGAATCAGGCGGGTCGTGGTGCCGCCGGGCCCGGGACACTTCTCTGCCTACGGCATGCTCGAGACCGGGCTTCGCTGCGACGCCATCCGGACGCACGTCGGGCCACTCGACGCCCGCGTGGTGAGTGCAGCGCTGGGCGAGGCCGAGCGGAAGGCGCGAGACGAGCTCGGCCGCGAGGGCGCCGACGCCGCCCTCCGTCGCTCGCTCGACGTCCGCTACCGCGGCCAAGAGCACTCGCTCGAGATCGACGTTCCTCCCGGGGAGCTCGACGACGGCGTCATCGCCGGGCTGAGGGCGGCACTGGACCGGCGATCGATGGAGGAGTTCGGCTTCCGGCTCGACGCCGCCGCCGAGGTCGTGGCGGTGCGGGCGAGCGCCACTCTGGCCGAACCGCCGCTCCCACCGCCCGACGAGGCGGGCTGCGGCTGCGGCGGCCGCCAGCCCACCGGCCGGCGCGTCGACTTCGACCAGTACGGGGGGCTGTGCGACACCCGGGTCGTCGACCGATGTGCGCTCTCCCCCGGCGAGACGGTGGGCGGCCCCTGCGTCGTGGAGGAGACGGCGGCCACCACCCTCGTCCTGCCCGGGCAGACCGCTCGTTGTGACGAGCACTGGAACCTCGTCGTGGAGGAGGCGTCGTGAGCCGCCCCGACCCGTTCGACTTGGACGTCCTGCGGGAGGCCTTCCTGGCTACGTCGAACGAGATGTTCGTCGCCATGCAGCGGTCGTCGCAGAGCCCGCTCATCTACGAGGTGCTCGACTTCGCCGTCGGGCTCACCGACGCCGAGGGCCAGCTCGTGTCGCAGGGCAACGGCGTGGCGGGGTTCCTCGGTCCGCTCGGTGACGCCGTCGGCGGCACGTTGGCACGGCTGCACGACCTGGCGCCCGGCGACGTCGTGGCGACCAACGATCCCTTCGCAGGGGGCGGGACCCACCTCTCCGACGTGGCGCTCGTGCGGCCTCTCTTCCACGGTCCCACCCTCGTGGGCTTCGCCGCCTGCAAAGGGCACTGGACCGAGATCGGCGGCAAGGACCCCGGATCGTGGAGCGCCGACGCCACGGAGATCTTCCAGGAGGGCTTGCAGCTGCCCTTCGTCCGCTTCGTGCGCGGCGGCACCCTCGATCGGGATCTCCTCGAGATCCTGCGCGTGAACAGCCGGCTTCCCGACCAGACGGCGGGCGACCTCTTCGCCGCCCTGGCGTCCCTCGAGGTGGCCGACCGCCGCCTCGCCGAGCTCTGCGGGCGATACGGTGCCGACGTCGTCACGCGGGCCATGGCCGAGGTGCTGGAGCGGAGCGAGCAGCTCGCCCTCGAGGCCCTCGCGACGCTGCCGGCCGGCATCTTCGAAGCGGAGGACTTCCTCGACGACGACGGCCTCGGAGGCGGGCCCGTCCCGGTGCGCGTGCGGGTCGAGGTCACCCCGGGCGCCATGGTCTGCGACTTCACGGGCAGCCACCGGCAAGTGGCAGGCCCGGTCAACTGCACACGCAGCGCCCTCAACTCGGGGGTTCGAACGGTCTTCAAAGCCGTCACCGACCCCTCCGTGCCGGCGAGCGACGGGTGGTTTCGCCCCCTGCGCATCGTCTGCCCGCCCGGCACGGTGTTCAGCGCCGAGCGCCCGGCGGCCGTCGGGGCCTTCTTCGAGGCGGAGGAGATGGCGAGCGATCTCGTCTGGAAGGCGCTCGCCCCCGTCCTCCCCGACGTCCTCACGGCCGGCAGCTTCCTCTCGGTCTGCTCGACGTCCCTCGCCTTCACGGATGCCGACGGCAGCGCCAGCCTCCTCGTCGAACCGCAGGCGGGAGGCTGGGGCGCCAGCAGCAAGGCCGACGGCGAGCACGGCCTCGTCTCGGTGGGCGACGGCGAGACCTACACGGTGCCGATCGAGGTGGCCGAGCAGCGATTCCCCTTGCGAGTGGAGCGGTTCGGGCTCGACATCGTCGCCGGCGCCGGCGCCGGCGAGCACCGAGGCGGCCGCGGCCTCGTGCGCGAGTACCGCGTCCTGTCTCCGACCGCTCTGCTCACGACCGTCTTCGGGCGCCACCGCTTCCCTCCCTGGGCGACGGGAGCCGGTCGGCCAGGCTCGCCCAACTACGTCGAGGTCTGCCGAGGGGACGGCTCTCCGCCGGCACGCTTCGGCTCCGCCACGCGCCTTCCCCTCGAGGCGGGCGACCTCGTCCGGCTCGTGACGGGGACGGGTGGCGGCAGCGGCGACCCACGCCGGCGCGACCGCCGGCTCGTCTCCGAGGATCTCCTCGACGGCCTCGTGAGCGAGGAGGACGCCCGCGACATCTACGGTCTCGACGCCGACAGCGCGGCCGGACCATGAGCCGGCTGCTCGATGCGGCCGCCGTGCGGCTGCTCGCGGGCGGGACGGCCGTCCTCGGCTCCGGGGGAGGCGGCGACTCGGAGATCGGTCTCCTCGCTGCCCTGCAGGCCGTCGAGGAGTACGGACCGGCAGAGCTCTGCGACCTGGGAGAGCTCCCGGGGGACGGGCTCGTCATGCCCTGCGGCATGATCGGCGCACCGACCGTTCACATCGAGAAGTACGTGAACGGCGGCGAGGGCGCCCGACTGCGTACCCGGCTCGAAGAGCTGCGGGAACGTCCCGTCGTCGCCCTCATGTGCGCCGAGGTGGGAGGCTCCAACGGCCTCCTGCCGGTGGCGTGGGCGGCCCGCATGGGGCTCCCCCTCCTCGACGCCGACGGCATGGGACGGGCCTTTCCCCGCATCCCCCAGCTCAGCATGGAGCTCGCCGGCATCTCCCCCTGCCCGAGCGTGCTCACCGACGAGCGGGGGCACGAGATCGTCTTTCACGGCCTGTCCGGCGACTGGCTCGAGCGCCTCGTGCGAGCTGCGGTCGTGGAGATGGGCGGCGCCGGCAGCGGCACGGAGTACTCGCTCACGGTGGCGGAGGCTCGTTCCGCCACCGTTGTGGGATTCCTCGGGCGCGCCATGGCGATCGGCCGCGCCGTGGCAGGCGCCGACGGGAACCCGGTGGAGGCGCTCGTGGAGCACCTGGGGGCGTTTCGCCTCCTCAAGGGCAAGATCGCCGACGTGGAGCGACAGACGGCGGGCGGCTTTGCCACCGGCTCTGTCCTCCTGCACGGCCTCGAGGGCGATGCCGGGCGCGAGCTTCGCATCGCCTTCCAGAACGAGAACCTCGCCGCCTTCCTCGACGGGGAGGTCCGCGCCCTCGTGCCCGACATCATCTCCATCGTGGACAGCGAGACGGCAGACGTCGTCGTCACCGAGCGGCTGCGCTACGGCCAGCGGGTGACGGCCTTGTCGTTCCCCTGCGACCCCATCTGGCGCTCCCCGGCGGGGCTCGCCCTCGCCGGGCCGGGCGCTTTCGGCCACGACCTCGACTACGTCCCCGTGGAAGAGCTCAACAGTGCCGGCTGCTGACCTCCGCATCGGCGTCGACGTGGGCGGCACGAACACCGACGCCGTCGTCGTCGACGCCGCCGCGTCGGTGCTCGCCACGGCGAAGGTGGCCACGACCTCCCCGCCGGCGGAGGGAATCCGGTCCGCCATAGGGGCCGTGCTGGCGGGGGGCTCCATCGAAACGGGGCGCGTCACCCACGTCATGGTCGGCACCACGACGGTCGTGAACACCGTGCTGGAGCTCGAGGGGCTGAGGAAGGTCGCCGTCCTGCGCATCGGCGCACCCGCCACGCTGGCCGTGAGGCCCCTGTTCACCTGGCCGCCCGCCTACCGCGCCGCCATCTCGGTCGCCGAGACCGTTGTGGGCGGGGGCATCGAGTTCGACGGCCGGGACATCGTCCCGCTCGACCTCGAGGCGATCGCCCGCTTCTGCGCCGAGGTGGCGCAACGGGTGGACGCTGTTGCCATCACGAGCGTGTTCTCCCCCATCTCCCCCGACCACGAGCTGGCGGCGGCGGCGACCGTGCGGCGCGAGCTCGGCCCAATCGACATCTCCATGAGCCACCGCATCGGCTCCGTCGGCCTCATCGAGCGGGAGAACGCCACCGTGCTGAACGCTGCCGTGCTCGGAGTCGCCGAGACCATGGCGGACGCCGTGGAGGCGTCGGCCTCGAGCCACGGGCTCGGCGCCTCGGTTCTCTTCTCGCAGAACGACGGCACCCTCATGTCGATCGACTACCTGCGCCAGTTCCCCGTCTTCACCATTGGCAGCGGCCCTGCCAACAGCATCCTCGGGGCGGGCGCCCTCTCCGGTTTGCCGGACGCCGTCGTCGTCGACGTCGGCGGCACCTCGACCGACGTCGGCATGCTGACTGCGGGCTTCCCGCGGCAGTCGTCCCGCGGCGCCTCGATCGCCGGCATCCGTACGAACCTCCGGGCGCCGGATCTCGTGACGATCGCCCTCGGCGGGGGCTCCCACGTCAGCTCGGACGCCGCCGGCGGTGTGCGCCTAGGCCCGAGGAGCGTCGGCAGCCGGCTGCTCGAGGAGTCGGCCTGCTTCGGTGGCCCCACGCTCACGCTCACCGACGCCGCCGTCGCCGCTGGGCGCCTGCACGTCGGCGACCGCCGCCGCCTGGCCGATCGGGCGCCCCTCCTCGAGGCGGCCATGCTGCGCGCCGACGCCCTCTTCGCCGCCGCGGTGGACGGCGTCAAGACCTCGAGAGCTCCCGTCCCACTCGTCGCCGTGGGCGGGGCCAGCACGTTCGTACCCGACGGCCTCCCCGGGGTCGGCGACATCGTCCGCCCCGCGTACTTCGAGGTGGCGAACGCCGTCGGTGCGGCCATCGCCAAGGTGGGAGGACAAGTGGACCACATCGTCCATTACGGGAAGCGGTCCAGGACGGACTGCATCGCCGACATCTCGGAGGAGGCCTGCCGGGCCGCTGTCGCCGCCGGGGCCGACCCCACCTCGGTCGAGGTAGTCGCCCTCGAGGAGACACCGCTCGCCTACCTGACCTCGCCCGCCGTACGCCTGCACGCCAAGGCTGTCGGCAACCTGAAAGGAGCATGAGTGCCCGACCGGTCCGATCGACTGACCTCCGTCCTCACGCCGCGAACGGTGGCGGTGCTGGGGGCCTCGTCGCAGCGGCACACGCTCGGCAACCAGGTCCTGCACAACTTCGCCCAGGAAGGCTTCACGGGCACCGTCATCCCGGTGAACCCGCGGGTCGAGGTCATCGAAGGCAGGGCCACGGTCCCGGCGATCGCCGATCTGCCCCGTGGCCTCGACGTCGCCATGGCCTGCATCCCGGCCGCCTCCCTGCCGGAGGTCCTCGCCCAGCTGGAGGCCGTGCGCTGCCAGGCCGCCGTCGTGCCGACGGCCGGATTCTCGGCCGCCGAGTACGAGCGCCTGCAGGAGACCTGCCGCTCCATCGAGATGATGGTGACGGGGCCCAACTGCCTCGGCATCCTCAGTCTCACGGACTGTGCGCCGCTCTGGACGGCGCGCTACCGGGCGTCGTTCCCCCGCGGCCCGGTGAGCCTCGTGGCGCAATCCGGCTCGGCCGCGATCTCGATCATGAGCTCGCTCGGGCTGGGTTTCTCGAGGATCATCTCGAGCGGGAGCGAGCTCGAGGTGACCTCCGCCGACTACATCCGCTGGCTCGCCGACGACCCCGCGACGGGATGCATCGGCCTCGTCGTGGAGTCCATCCGGTCGCCCGAGAGCTTCGCCGGCGCCGTGGCCGCCGCCCACTCCGCCGGCAAGCAGGTGGTGGCGCTGAAAGTCGGCCGCTCGCTCAAGGGATCGCTCGCCGCCGAGGCGCATACGGGAGCGCTCGTGAGCGACTACGACGGTTACAAGGCCTTTTTCGCCCGTCACGGCGTCCCCACGGTGCTCGACTACGACGAGATGGTCGGCACCTTGCAGTGCTTCGCCAAAGAGCACATGCCGCCGGCCGCCGGCGGGCGCGTCGGGATCGTCGGCATCTCGGGCGGTCAGGTGGCCCTCGCCTGCGACGTCGCCGCCGACGTCGGTGCCGAGCTGGCGGACTTCTCCGAGGCGACCGTCCGGCGCGTCGAGGCCGCCCTGCCGGACGCCCCCGGGCGCAACCCCGTCGACATCGGGGCGAGCGTCGGGGCGGAGCGCCGGCGCAGCGACGAGGCGCTGCAGGCGGTCCTCGACGACCCGGGCGTGGACTCGGTGCTGGTGATCCAGGACGCCCAGGGCACCATTCCCCTCGATCCCGGACACATGTACGTCACGCAGGTCTCGATGGTCGAGCGGGTGGCCCGGCAGTCCACGAAACCCCTCGTCCTCGCCTCCAGCTCCGCCGGCGACACCCATCGCATGCTCACCGACATCGTGGAGGACTCCGCCGTCCCCTTCATCCGAGGGCTCCGGCCCGCCCTCGTGGCCCTGCGCAACCTCGCCGCCCGGCCGGCACCGCCGGCGCCCCCTCAGGACCGGCCGGCGAATCTCGACGAGTTGCGGACCGAGGTGGCGGCGCATCGTGGGCCGCTCCCCTACCGGATCGTGCGCTCGCTGCTCGACGCCTACGACATCCCCTTCGTGCGCTCCCTCCTCGCCGTCGATTCGGACGAGGCGCTCGAGCGGGCCGGCGAGGTCGGGTACCCGCTCGTTGTGAAGGTCGCCTCGCCCGATGTCCCCCATCGCCTCGAGATGGGCGGGGTCGTCGTCGACGTGGTCGACGCGGACGGCCTCGCCTCCGCCCTCGGGCAGATCGCCGACAACCTCGCCGCCTCGGCCCCGTCTGCTCGCATCGAGGGCTACGAGCTGCAGCAGTGGATCCCGACGTCGGTGCAGAGCGTGGTCGGCTTCGCCTCCGCTCCACCCTTCGGTCCCATGATGGTGGTCGGCTCCGGGGGCTCGGCCGTCGAGCTCTTGGCGGACCGCTGCGCCGACTTGGCGCCCTTGGGCGTGGCCGGCGCCGTCGAGATGATCAGGGGGACGGCGCTCGGCCGCATCCTCTCCGGCTACCGGGAGATCGTGGAACCCACCGACCTCAGCGGTCTCGCCACGGTCCTGTGCAATCTCTCGTCACTGGCCGACGATTTCTGCGGCCTCATACGCGAAGGCGATCTCAACCCGGCCCTCGTCGAGCCGGGCACCGGGCGGGTGACCGTCGTCGACGCCCTCCTCGTCGCCGGCGGGGACTGAGGGAGGCGCCGCTCTCGCTGCAAAGGGACCGGGCGTCGCGGCCCGGTCAGCTCGGAGTCAGCTCCGGCGGAGCCGGCGTGCCGGCGGCGACCTCGGCCTTGAGGGCGGCGAACTCCTTGTCCACCTCGGCGGCCGTCCCGGCTTCGTCGAGGTCCTTCTGGATGTCGTCGGTGCTGCCCCCGACGTCTTCGAGCACGCCGGACTGGAGGAGCTCGTCGACGGCGCCGGCATGGGCTTGCATGGCGGCGATCTTGTCCTGGGCGCGTTGCAGCATCTCCCCGGAGTCGCTCATGGCGCTCGAGATGCCGGCGGTGCTCTCACCCACGGAGCTGACGGCCTTCGCCGCCGTGTACTGCGCCTTCATCACCTCCTTCTGCGTGCGGAAGTCGTTGACCTTCTTCTGCAGGGTGGCGAGGGTCTGCTCGAGCTGCTGCTCCTGCTCTGTCAGCTGCTGGTGCTGAGGCTCCATGGCGTCGATCTGGGCCTGGGCGGCGGCCTTGCGGGAGAGGGCCTCCTTCGAGAGATCGTCCTTGCCCTGCACGATCGCCTCCTTGGCCTGATCCTGCAGATGGCTGATGGAGTGCTGGAGCTGTTGCTCCTGCAGCTCGATCTGCTTGCGCGAGGCGGCGATGTCCACGAGCGAGCGGCGGACCTGGGTGAGCTGGTCGAGCATCTGCTCGTAGGAGAGATCGATCATCTCGTCCGGCCGCTCGGCAGCGTCGAGCGCCTTGTTCGCCTTGGCCTCGAGGATGTCATGGGCCTTCTGGAAGAGGGTCATGTCGATCTGCTCCTTGTCGGTCGTGAACCGAGCCCGCACTGGTGCTCGTGCCGGCGCGGGTGGTTGTGGAGGCTATCCCTCGCTGCGAAGAGCGGCCTGGCGCCCCTAGGCTGAGGCGATGACCGACGTCCATGACAGGTACCGGCTGGTGGCGGACGGCTTCGACGCCGCCGTCGTGGCAATGACGCCCGACAAGTGGGAGGCCCAGTCCCCCTGCGAGCTGTGGAACGCCCGCGACGTCGTGGCCCACGTGGTGGAGAACCATCGAGGTGTCGTCGCCGGCGTGAGAGGTGGCGAGCCGAAGCCGCTCGGCGCCGACGAGGACCCGAAGCATGCCTGGGAGGACGTCTCGCGGGCCATCGCCGAGATCACCGGGGATCCCGAGGAGGCGGCCAAGGAGATCGACGGGCCGGTCGGCAAGATGCCTGCCGGGCAGCTCATCGGCCGGTTCGTGACCATGGACCTCCTCGTGCACACGTGGGACCTCGCCCGCGCCGTCGGTGCGGACGAGCAGCTGGACGCCGACTCGGTCCACTACGCCTACGAGGCGCTCAAGCCGATGGACGCCATGATCCGGCAGCCCAACGTCTTCGGGCCGAAGCTGGAACCACCGGCCGGCGCCGACACGCAGACGGAGTTCCTCTACTTCCTGGGGCGCCGGGCCTAGGGGTCGGCACCCCCGCCTACCGCTCCCGGAGGCGGGCGTCGAGGAGGTTGCGCAGCCCGTCGCCGAGGAGGTTGAAGCCGAGGACCGTGATGACGACGATGATGCCGGCCGGGTAAATCTCCCACCAGTAGCCGTTGTAGAGGTTCTGCAGGCCCTCGTTGAGCATCTGCCCCCAGCTGGCGGTGGGGGGTGGGAGGCCGAAGCCGAGGAACGAGATGTAGGAGATGAGAAGGACGGCGTCGGCCACCTGGAAGGTGGCGTTGACGACGATGACGCCGATGCTGTTGGGCAGGATGTGGCTCCGCAGGAGTCTCGTCTGGCCGGCGCCGACACCTCTCGCCGCCTCCACGTACGACAACGTCCGGATGGTCAGGCTCTCGCCGCGGACGAGACGCGACGGCACGAGCCAGGAGATGAAGGCGATCACGCCGATGAGCATCCAGATGGTCGGGCGCACGGTGGTGGCGAGGAAGATGACGATGAAGAGGCCGGGGACGGCGAGGAGGACGTCGACGACGCGCATCATGACGGCGTCGACGAGCCCGCCCGAGAGGGCGGCGAGGGAGCCCCACACTGCGCCGACGCTCGTGGCGGCGACGGCGACGGCCAGGCCGATCTCGAGCGACGACTGCCCGCCCGCCATCAGGCGCCCGAGGATGTCGTAGCCGAGATCGTCGGTGCCGAGCGGATGGCCGGCACCCGGCCGCAGGTTGATTCCCGTGAGGTTCGTGTGGAATCTGGTCCGTGTGGTAGACGAGCGGCCCCACGAAGCAGAAGAGGAGGACGAGGAGGACGAGGAGGCCGCCGAGGACGGCTGCCTTGTCGCTCCAGAAGCGGCGCCCGGCATCGCGGGCGGTCGACCGGGCGACGGCGAGGCGGCCGGCCGCCTCCCCCTGCTCGACCCCGGCATCGGAGACGCCCGGCGGCGGCGTCTCGCCGGGTGACGGCTGCAGGGGCGGTGCCGTGGAGGAGCCGGTTCGCCGGTCACTCATAGCGGATGCGCGGATCGAGCACGGCGTAGGCGAGATCGGCGAGGAGGCTGCCGACGACGGTGGCCGTGCCCACGAGGATGATGATGCCGAGCTCGAGCGGATAGTCGTCGGTGACGGCGGCGTTGTAGAACGACAGGCCCGTGCCCGGGTAGTTGAAGACGTACTCGACAACCACCCCCCAGGTGAGCACGGCCGGGAGGGCGAGCCCGATGAGGGTGACGACGGCGCTCAGCGAGTTCCGCAACACGTGCTTGCGCAGAATGTGAAAGCGGGAGGCGCCTTTCGCCCGAGCCGTCCGGATGTAGTCGGTGGCGAGCGATTCGATGGCCCCGGAGCGCATGTAGCGGCTGAAGAGGGCGGTGCTCACGAGCGTCATCGTGGCGATGGGGAGCACCAGGGCCTTGAGGTCGCCGATGCTGTTGCTCTGGGGGGCCTCCGCCGGGAAGATCGAATTGTTGACGGCGAGGAGCTGGATGAGGATGAGCGCCAGCCAGAAGGAGGGCATCGAGTAGAAGATGAAGGCGACTCCCGTGGCGGCGTGGTCGAAGAACTTCCCTCGGCGGCTGGCCTGGGCGACACCGAGGGGAATGGCGATGACGAGGGCGACGACGAGGGCGATGCCGACGAGGAGGAAGTCGTTCGGCAGGTCGTGGCGGAGGATCGAGTTCACCGACTGGTTCAGCTTGTAGGAGTAGCCGAGGTTGCCGTGCAGGAGCAGCCAGAGGAATTTCCAGTACTGGTCGGGCAGCGACTGGTTCAGCCCGTACTGGCTCACGAAGGCGTTGATGCTGCCGGCGTTCGCCCTCGGGCCGAGCATCGAGCGCGCCAGCGTCGTGCCGCTGGCGATGGCGTGCTGGAGCAGGAAGACGAGCACCGTCACTCCGAGCACGACGATGACGGCGTGCAGGAGCCGCCGGACGATGAAGTGCCACATCAGGCACCACCGCTGCGCCGGTGGGCCGCCGGCCGCTCGCAGGGCGACCGCCCGGGCGTCTGTTCGTGCGGAGGGAGGCCCTGCGCCGGCGGCATCCCGACCCGGGACACGCCCGTCAGCTCAGCTCAAAGAAGCGACGCGCGTTCGAGTACAGCCACTTCTCCTTGACGGAGTCCTTGAGGGGCAGGTCGAGGTACTCCTGGATGACGTCCTCCATGCTCATCCCGAGCAGGGTCCAGGAGAGACCGACCATGATCTTGTCCTGCAGGAGCGTGTTCCCGTACTGGAAGAACATCTCCCAACCGGAGCCCTTCGTAGCGAAGTGGCGGGGGCGGTGGGCGGCCGTGTCGGCGTAGAGGTTGGGGTGCCGTCGCAGGAGCGCCACCATCTCGTTCACCCAGGGCCAACCGGCCAGGCCGGCGATCACCTTGAGCTCCGGGAAGTCCATGGCCACACGATCGAGCTCCCGCGGGTGCCCGAGCTCGTAGGGGCGGTCGTTCGCATAGGTCATGGCCGTGTAGATGCGAACGGGGATGCCGAGCTCGACGCACTTGGCGTAGAGCGGGTAATAGCGGGCGTCGCCGGCACGCACCTGGTCGTAGAGGGACGCCACGCTGAGGCCCTTGAAGTTCTCCTCCTTCACGAGACGCTCGAGTTCGCGCACGGCTCGCATGCCGTCGTAGGCGCTCAAGTGGGCGAAGCCGATGATCCGGTCGGGATGGTTCGAGATGATCTCGCTCGTGATGGCGTTGGCGCCCGTCGACATGGCCGCCATCGTGACGTTGGCCTTGTCCATGTGGGCGACCATCTCGGCCGCCCGCTCGGCGATAGGGCGGGTGTCATCGGGCGCCGGGTCCGACCGCGACGAGAAGATCGTGGCGTAGTTGGGAAAGCCGTAGCCGGGCAGCGGCGGCAGCCGGTCCGGGCCAGCGGGGCCGTTCTCCTCCCGGTAGGGCGACGGGGTACGTCCCGGGAGGTACATCTCCATGTCAAAGACCTGCAACGACATCCTCCTGTCGGCTCGTGTCTCGGTTGGGCGGACAAGCCGGCGGGGCGGCCCTGTGGCAGGACCCGGCCCCTGCGGCGTTACTTCGTGAAATACCAGAGCTGCGGCGTCATGTTGCCCGCCACGGGGTTCTGGGGCAGCGTCCCCTGCAGGGTGTCCTTGATGATGGAGATCTGGTTGTAGATCATCGGGATCCAGAGGTTGGGGTTCTCCTGCTCCACGTACTTCTCATAGGTGTAGAGGGCGCTCGTCGCCTGGCTGCCGGGGACCGTACGCACCTTGGCGATGAGGCTGTCGAGGGGCGTGGAGTAGGGGGCGCTCCCCTCGTAGAGGGCGGCCCCCGTGCCGAAGGGGGCGCCGCCGTCCGGGTAGGGCCCGGGGGCGAAGTAGTAGCCGACCTCGTAGTCGATGAGCCCCCACTTGCACGGGCTCCCCGCCTTGCAGGGGGCGAGGATGGCCCCGATGCCATTGTTGGTAAGGCCGACGAGCGACATCTTGATCCCGGCCGCCGTCATGGAGGACTGGATGGCGGCCATCATGTCGTCGATCTCGGGGAAGCCGGTCGGCTGGATGGCCGTGATGGCGAGCGGCATGCCCTGGGTGATGCCGGCGCCGCACTTCGTCGGGTCCGTGCACGTGGTCGTGCCGTTCGGCACGACGTCCCAGCCGTGGCTGCGCAGCAGCGCCACGGCGTTCGTCGGGTTGTAGGCGTAGGTCGGGTTCAGCTCCGACGAGCTGGCAAAGCTCGTGACGGGCTTGTCGGGGACGGGGCCGTAGGTCGGGTAGGCGTAGCCGTTGTAGATGCTCTTCACGAGGAGGGGCTGGTCGATGAGCTCCTGCATGGCGATGCGCACGTACTGCTGCTTCATGAAGGGCGCCGACGTCGGGTTCGTGTAGTTGACGTAGAGGTAATTGACGCCCCAGATCGGCCACGGCGACACGTACATCCCGCTGTGCTGGAGGCGCGGAATCTCGGGAGTGTCGGTGGCCGAGACGTAGCCGTAGTCGACGCTGCCCGTGAGGAGGGCGTTGTTCTCGGCCGTGGAACTCGTGAAGGGCAGCTCGACGAGCTTCGAGATGCGCGCCTTCGGCCCGAAGTACGTGGTGTTGGGCACGAACGTGAACCTGCCCGTGGGCGTGTTCGAGAGCAGCCTCCAGGCACCGTCGACGACCTTCCAGAGCGGGCTCGAGGCGTAGGCCGAGGTGTTGAGGGACTGCTTGTTGAGGAGGTTGTAGACGGCGTGGGCGCCCGACGTGGTGAGGTCGTAGTTGCCGATCGGGCCCGACAGCGACGTGCGGTCCCAGGCGTGCTGCGGGATGGGCGTGATCTCGCTCAACGCCGTGTACGTGAACCACTGCGGGTTGTACGAGGACGTGAGGTGCAGGACGATCGTCTGGGCGTTGGGGTAGTCGGCGCTCGCCAGGTTGTCCGGGAAGGTGCCCGGGACATAGGGCCCGTAGTCGGCCTTGTTCGCCCTGAGGAGGTTGATCCAGAACTCGACGTCGCGGGAGGTGAGCGTCTGCCCGTCGGACCACTTGATGCCCGACTTCAGCGTGATCGTCACCGTCCGGTCGTTGTCGCTGTACACGGGCGGGTCGGCCAGGCTGAGCGACGGGTTGATGTTCAGCGTGTTGCCTTGGCCGAACCAGTAGAGCGGCGGATAGAGCAGGTTCTCGAGGAGAGCCGTGTTGTTGTTCGAGTAGAACTCGAGCGAATACATGGGGAAGATGTAGACGGGGGCGGCGCCCGGCTCCTCGGCGAAGGTGACGGTGCCCCCCGAGATCGGGGTCCCCCCCTTGGGCGGGCCCGAGGTGGCGCTATTGCTGCTGCAGGCGGCCACGAGCAAGCCGAGAACGAGCGCAATGCCGGCGAGCCGGAACCCGGTCAGGTGGCTCCGTCTTCTTGCCCCCCACCGCGCGGAGCTCAGGCCTGACGACGGCGAGCCGTCACTTGCTCGGATCATCCCCCATTGTCCTTTCCCCCTCAGGCGGAGGAGCAGGCACTGCAGACTGAGCGCGAGTGTCCACCCCGACGCACCACCTCGTTGCGCGGAACCCGCTGACCCCCTCGGACTTCGTCGGCCGGGGACCCCAACAGCTTCGCGTTGCCGTCCCGATCCTACCGTCCAGATGTCCTCCGGTGCCTGCGGTTGAAGCGACTCAACCGTGGGCGGCCGCTTGGAAGTGGTCGGATCCCCTCCCCACAAGGAGTCATGGATCCCCTGGCTCCCCGCGCCTCGTGCCCCGGGGCACGACGAGACCGGACTCGTAGGCCATCACGACCGCCTGCGTCCGGTCCCGCAGGCCGAGCTTGGCGAGCATGCGGCTCACGTGCGTCTTCACGGTCTCCTCGCTCACGACGAGACGAACGGCGATCTCGGGGTTCGACAGACCTTCCGCCAGGAGCCGCAGCACCTCGGTCTCACGTGGGGTGAGGGCGGCGAGGGCCACTGCTCGGACCTCGGGACGGTGCATCTCGGCGAACTGGCTGATGAGCCGTCGCGTGATGGAAGGCGCCAGCAGCGCCTCCCCTTGGGCGACGACTCGCACGGCGTCGAAGAGGCGTTCGGCTGTGACGTCCTTCAGCAAGAAGCCACTCGCCCCGGCCCGCAGGGCGTCATAGACGTACTCGTCGAGGTCGAAGGTCGTGAGGATGAGGATGCGGGGACCGCCGCCGTGCTCGCCGAGCCGCCGCGTCGCCTCGATGCCGTCCATCCCCGGCATGCGGATGTCCATGAGGACGACGTCGGGCCGTACCCGCTCGCACACCGCCAGCGCCTCGTCGCCGTCCGCCGCCGTCCCCACGACGTCGAAGTCCGGCTGCGTCTCGAGGAGGGCGGCGAATCCGGACCTGACCACCTCCTGGTCGTCGGCGACGACGACGCTGATGTTCGGAGGCACGGCCACCGTCACGACTCCTCCGCCGTGGCTGGCAGGGCGACGTCCACGACGAAACCGCCCCCTGGAGCCGGCCCGATCCGCATCTCCCCCCCGACGGCGACGGCGCGCTCGCGCATGCCCGTGAGTCCGTGTCCTCCGGACGCGCCCTGTATCGGCGGCCCCGGCCCGTTGTCGCGGATTCGTAGCCGTACCGCGCCGGAGGAGAACTGCAGCTCGACGTCGACGGCAGCGCCGGGAGCGTGGCGGCGGGCATTCGTGAGGGCCTCCTGGACGATGCGGTAGGCGGCCAGCTGGACGACGGGGTCGAGCCTCACGGCGGGGCCGCTCACGATGAGCCGGGCACCCGCGCCCGAGGCGCCCCGTGTGGCGTCGAGCAGCTCGTTCAGCTGTTGTAGCCCGGGCTGGGGACGCCGGTCCGCCACGTCGGCGGCGGCGTCCTCCCGAAGCACGCCCAAGAGACCCCGCATTTCCGTGAGCGCCAGGCGGGCCGTGTCGCCGATGGCCGAGAGGCGTTCGGCCCCCGCCGGCGGCATGCCCGGGGTCGTCAGCCGAGCGGTCTCCGCCTGCACGGCGATCATCGAGACATGGTGCGCCACGACGTCGTGGAGCTCACGGGCGATGCGTGCGCGTTCGCCGCGCGCCGTGTGCTCGATGAGCGTGCCGGCGATGGCCTCGCTCGCCGACCGGTGGAGGGTCGCTTCGCATCGGGCCTCCAGGACGACGCCCGCCCCGGCGGCGACGGGGACGAGGACGGCGAGCAGCACGGTCAAGAAGGCGGCGAGCGACGCCGTCGGGCGCTGCCCGGCGAGCGCCGCCACGACGAAGGGTACGGCGAGGACGCCGGCCCAGAGATGGGTCGAGCCGCCGGCTGAGCTGTCGCGCCCGAACCGGTAGCCGACGAGGAGCTCAGCGACCGCCCCGGCCACCGTCAGGGTGCTGAACAAGCTGAGGGCGAGCACGTTGGCGGCCGTCACGGCCACCCCGGCAGACGCCCTGCCGGGGAGAGCGAGCGGAAGGGTCGCGGAGAGCGAGAGGACGACGACCGCGAGGACGAAGGGCGGCTGGCGGTGCTCCCCCGCCAACGCCGCCGTCGACTCCACCACGGCGACGACGGCGAGAACGGCCGTGACGGCGAACAGCCTGCGCTCGTCGGTGACGCTGCGGCGAGCGGACTCGAGCCTGTAGGGCCAACGGCCGGCGTCTCGGACCACGACCGTCATTGTCGCCGCTGGTCGCCACCAAGGCGTCCCCGCCTGTGGTGATCACCTCCTCCCCCTCACGAGGGACACCGAGGCGCTTCCTCCCTGCTCGGGGGGAGGCCGAAGATGGCTTGCAGCCGTGATGACCTGGGAGGACTTGATCCGTACGGTGGTCGTATGGGCGAAGCGATCGAGGTCGACGGTGTCAGCAAGCGGTTCGGCCAGGCGGTGGCCCTCGACGGCCTGACCTTCGACGTCTCGTCCGGGAGCGTCACCGGCTTCGTCGGCCCGAACGGTGCCGGCAAGTCGACGACCATGCGGGTCATCCTCGGGCTCGATTCCGCCGACGAGGGCAAGGCGCTCGTGAACGGGAAGCCCTACGTCAGCCTCCGCAACCCGCTCAGTCATGTGGGATCGCTCCTCGACGCCGGCGCCCTGCAACCGAGCAGGACCGGACGGAACCACCTGCTCTGGTTGGCCCACTCCCAGGGTCTGACGGCCCGGCGCGTGGACGAGGTCGTGGAGCAGGCAGGACTCGGCTCGGCCATCCGGCGAAAGGCGGGCGGCTACTCCCTCGGCATGCGACAGCGGCTCGGCATCGCCGCAGCTCTCCTGGGCGATCCCGCTGTCCTCATGCTCGACGAGCCCTTCAACGGCCTCGACCCCGAGGGCATCGTCTGGATGCGGGGGTTTCTTCGTTCCCTTGCCGCCGAGGGGCGGGCGGTCCTCGTCTCGAGCCATCTCATGAGCGAGCTACAGGACACCGCCACCCACCTCGTCGTCATCGGTCGCGGCCGGCTCGTGGCGGACACGAGCGTGGGCGAGCTCATCGCCGCTGCTTCCGACGGGCGGGTCACGGTGCGAACGGAGGCCCGTTCCGACGCCCTGGGAGTCCTGACGGCCGCCGGGGGCACGGTCGCCATCGACAGCGCCGACACCCTCACGATCTCCGGCCTCGCCTCCGAGCGCATCGTGTCGATCCTCGGGGCGGCGTCCATCCCGTTCTCCGAGATCGCCGCCCATCGTGCCAACCTCGAGGAAGCCTACATGGAGCTCACCCGCAACGCCGTCGAGTTCCGGGCGGCGGCGACGGGCGGCGAGCGATGAAGGCCGTAGGGGACCGCACCGCAGGGGACGCCACCGCAGGGGCCGACAGGTTCCGCCGGGTCCTTCGGGCAGAGTGGACGAAGTTCCGGACCGTACGTGGCTGGGTCATCGCCGTGTTCCTGGCGGCCGTCGTCATGGTGCTGCTCTCCGTCGCCGGGGCAAGCGGCAGCAAATTCGAGATCTGCACCAACAACCACTGCGTCGTCGGGGCATCGCGGTACGCCGTTGGGCCGGGCGGCGAGCCCGTGGTTGACCTCTATTACCTCGTTCACCGCACCCTCGACGGCAACGGCAGCCTCACGGTGCGCCTGACATCGCTCACCGGGGAGACGCTCACTGCTGGCAATGGGACGGGTGTCAATGTCGGCGCCGGGGGCACCACCTCCTCCGGCTTCCCGCCCGGCACGCCGGGCGTGCAGAAGTGGTCGAAGGCTGGTCTCATCGTCGAGGCGAGCACGGCCCAGGGCGCCGCCTACGCCGCCGTCATGGTGACCGGGGGCCACGGTGTACGCCTGCAGTACGACTACACGGGCGATATCGCGGGGACCTCTGCGACGGTCTCAGCCGCCTCGCCCCGATGGCTCCGCCTCACGCGGACGGGCAGGACCCTCACCGGCTACGAGTCGCCGGACGGGCGCCACTGGACCGAGGTCGGGGCGGTGCAGCTGTCCCTGCCGGAAACGGTGAAGGCCGGGCTGTTCGTCACCTCCCCGCAGTACACCACCAACACCCAGCACGTGGGAGGCGAAAACGGCTCCACCTACGCGACCCTCGCCACCGCCACCTTCGACCACTTGGGCACATCCGGCCCGTTTGCTCCGGGTGACTGGACCGGGACCGATGTCCAAGCCCCGCCAGGGCCGTTCTCCAGCCCCTATCCGGCGGCCGGCGGCGGGCTCCGGCGCCACGGCAGCCAATTCGTGGTCATCGGCTCGGGTGACATCGCCCCGGCCACCGGCCTCATCGACGTCACCGAGACGAGCCTTGTGGGTTCCTTCCTCGGCCTCATCGTGCTGATCGTGCTCGCCGCCCTCTTCATCACCTCTGAGTACCGGCGAGGGCTCATCCTCACGACGCTGACGGCGAGCCCCCGGCGCGGGCGCGTGCTGGCGGCGAAGTCGGTCGTGATCGGCGGGGTGACCTTCGTCGCCGGCCTTGTCGCGGGCCTCGTCACGACGCCGCTCTTCAACCACTTCTGGAGCGAGAACGGCAACGTGCTCTACAACGTGTCGCCGCTCACGCATGTCCGGGTCATCGTGGGCACGGCCGCCATGCTGGCGGTCATCTCCGTGCTCGTCCTCGCCGTCGCCACGATCCTCCGTCGGGGTGCGGGCGCCGTGGCCGGCGGGATCGTCTTCGTCGTGTTCCCGTTCATCCTCTCGAGGGCCTCCGTGCTCCCCGTCGCCGTGGCGGACTGGATGCTCCGGCTCACGCCGGCGGCCGCCTTTGCCATCCAGCAGTCGCTCCCGCGCTACAGCCAGGTCACCGGCTACTACACGCCCGGGCAGGGGTACTTCCCGTTGTCGCCCTGGGAGGGTTTCGCTGTGCTGTGCGCCTACACCGCAGTGGCCGTCGCCATCGCCACCCACCTGCTGCGGGTGCGGGACGCATGAAAGAGGCGCTGCACGCCGAGTGGACGAAGCTGCGCACCGTCCCCGGTCCAGCGGGCCTCCTCGCCGGTGCCGTCGTCCTCACGATCGCCCTCGGTACCCTCGTCGCCGCCGGCGCCAGCTACAGCACTGGAGGCCCGCAGGACACGACGAAGCTGAGCCTCACGGGCATCGAGCTCGGGCAGGCGGTCGTCGCCGTCCTCGCCGTCATGGTGGTCGCGGGCGAGTACGGCACCGGCATGATCCGCATCTCGCTCACGGCCGTTCCCCGTCGCCTCCACCTCCTCGCCGCCAAGAGCGCCGTCGTCGGCGGGCTCGTGCTCGTCGCCGGGACCGCCGCCGTGCTCGCCTCCGTGCTCGTCTCGAGGATCATCTTCCTCCACCACGGCTTCACGACCGTCCACGGCTACGCCGCCCTGTCCCTCCTGCACGGGCCGACCTTGCGGGCGGCCGGCGGTGCCGTCCTCTATCTCACCCTGGTCGCCCTCATCGGCCTCGGCCTGGCCACCATCCTCCGCGATGCGGCCGTCTCCATCGGCGGCGTGCTCGCCCTCCTCTACGTGTTCCCCATCGTGCAGACCTTCGTCTCCAGCCCACAGTGGCAGCGCCACCTCGAGCAGATCAGCCCCATGACGGCCGGACTCGACATCCTGGACACCGTCGGTCTCCACAACTCGGCGCTGACACCGTGGAGCGGGCTCGGGGTGCTCGCCCTCTGGGCGGCCGGAGCCCTCGTCGTCGGGGGGCTCGTGCTGCGCCTGCGGGACGCCTGAGCCGCCGGCAGCGAGCGGCATAGGGTTTGGAACGCCTGCGTTACGAAACCACCCCCACTTCGCCGTCCCGCCTTCGTTCTAAACCCGCCACGCCGGACCGCCCCCCGGACCCGAACCGGTTACCGCGGCGGGAACCGCTCGGCCAACAGGCGGGCCGTCTCGCGAACTCGCGCCGGCGGCAGACTGCCTGGCTCGGACAGCTTCCTCACCAAGCTCTTCTGGCCGAGAATCCAGACACCGCGAAGGAGGGTGGGTTTCGCGAACCAACCCCACTCCGCCTCCACGAAGCACAGCGCCGTCCTGACGGGAACGTCCATGCCCTCGAGCGCCGAAACGACGGCGTTGCGCTGTGACAGCGCACCCTCGAGCAGCTTCGTGCAGTCGCGGCCGCCCACTCTGAGGCGCGGGTCGAACCGGAACAGCCCTCCGGGGTTTTCGATCCGCACCATCCCTGCGTAACGCTTGGCGTCGATGACGAAGACCCCCGACGGGGCCACGGCGAGGTGGTCGATGTTGGCAGGACTGCGCGGCATCCGACGGTCGTGCAGCACGATGACGGCGCTGATCTCCCCGAGGTAACGCGCCAGTCGCTCTTCGCCGCCCGAGCCCTCCGGTGCTTCCCCGGAGTTGCCCACATGGCACCGGAGACACGTGACGGCTCGGGCATCGGCATCCCAGAACGCCGGACCGCTCTTGCCGATCTTCTCCGAGCACCGCACACACGTGCCCGGGTACCGCAAGCTCATGACCCTGCTGCCCGCCACGTGTCTTGGTATCGGCGGAACGTTGTCCGCCTTGAGGGCTTTCGAGCGCCCAGCGCCTCAAGCGATGACGAACCCGCCGTTCACGTCGACGACCGCCCCGGTCATGAAGGCGGCGTGCTGCGACAGCAGGAAGGCGACGACGTCGGCCACTTCCTTGGGCTTGCCGTAGCGCCCGAGCGGGATGCGGTCGCGCGAGATCCTCCAGCTCGGCGATCATCTTGGTGTCGATGAGCGCCGGCGCCACGGCGTTCGCCTGGATGCCGCGGCGGCAGTACTCCTTGGCGAGCGAGCGCATGAGGGTCATGAGCCCGGCCTTGGAGGCCGAGTAGGCGGAGGACGCGACGCCGCCGCCCGTGCGGCCGGCGCTGGAGGACACGGCGACGATGCGGCCGAAACCCGCATCGAGCATGCCCGGCACGGCACGGCGGGCGCAGAGGAACGCCCCCGTGAGGTTGATGTCCATGAGGCGCCGCCACGACTCGACCTTCGTCTGCTCGAACGGCTCGGCGATGAGGATGGCGGCATTGAGCACGAGGAGACTCACGGATCCGAGCTCGTCCTCGATCCGCTCGAAGGCGGCGTCCACGAGCCGTTCGTCGGAGACGTCGAGCGCCACCCCGAGCACGTCGTCGATGACGGGCGCTTCGAGGTCCCCGCCGGCCACGACGACGCCTTGATCTCGCAGCGTCTCGCAGACGACGCTGCCGATGCCGCCCGCCGCACCCGTCACGAAGGCGACCTTTCCCTCCAATCCGTCAAGCTGCACGACCGACCGTCTCCTTTCCAGGCTCGAACATGCGAACAGTCAGAACGTCACGACGTGCCGGGCGGCCGAGACGATCCGCTCCACCGAAGGCAGCCAGGCCGCTTCGAGGCGGTCGGCGTACGGGATCGGAGTGGCGTCCGCCGCCACGAGCACGGGCGGTGCGTCGAACGACGAGAAGTGCTGCGTGGTCATGCGCGCCACGAGGGAGGCGCCCCAGCTGCCGTCGACCGGGGCCTCTTGCACGACGACGAGGCGCGTCGTGCGCTCGAGGCTCTCGGCCACGCAGTCGTCGTCGAAGGGGACGAGGGTGCGCGGGTCGATCACCTCGGCCTCCACCCCGTCGGCGGCGAGGGTGTCCGCCGCCTGCAGGGCGCGATGGCGCATCTGTTGGACCGCCACGATGGTGACGTCGCGCCCGCGACGGGCCACGCTGGCGACGCCGAGGGGGACCGGATCCTCCGTCAGCTCTCCCTTCAACCCGAAGAGGTTCTTGTGCTCGAAGACGAGCACCGGGTTGTCGTCACGTACGGCGGAGCGGATGAGGCCGTAGAGATCGGCCACCGTGCCGGGCACGGCGATCTTGAGGCCCGGGATGTTGAGGAACCAGTTCTCGGCCCCCTGCGAATGCTGCGCCCCGAAACCCGCCCCGGCTCCATTCGACAACCGCAACGTCACCGGCACCTTCGCCTGCCCGCCGGTCATGTAGCGGTACTTCGCCAGCTGGTTGGCGATCTGGTCGAAGCACACGCCGGCGAAGTCGGCGAACATGATCTCGGCGATGGGCCGCAAGCCCATCACGGCGGCGCCGAAGGCGGCGCCGACGATGGCCTGCTCGGCGATGGGCGTGTCCCGCACCCGCCGCGGCCCGAAGCGCTCGAAGAGGCCGGCCGTCGACTTGAAGGCGCCCCCCGCCTCACCGACGTCCTCGCCGATGAGCAGCACCATCGGGTCGGCATCGAGCTCGTCGGCGATCGCCCGCGCGATGGCCTCTCGGTAAGTGACCTCTGCCGTCATGCGAATACGTCCTCGAGGCGCACGGCGACGTCGGGCTCCGGCCAGGACTGTGCCGTCTCCAATGCCTGCCGCACCATGCCGAACACCCCGGCAGCCACCTCGGCGAGGGCGTCGCGGTCGGCGAGCCTGTCGAGTACGACGGCGTTCTCGAGGCGCTTGATGGGGTCCTTCTCGAGCCAGGCCTCCAGCTCGCCCGGCGGACGGTAGGTGGCCGGGTCGGACCGCGAGTGCCCTTGCTGGCGGTAGGTGTCGGCCTCGATGAGCGTCGGTCCCTCGCCGGAGCGGGCCCGTTCGATCGCCTCGCCCGCCACAGCCCGCACCGCCGTGACGTCGTTGCCATCGACGTGCCGTCCCGGCATGCCGTAGCTGGCGGCGCGATCGGCCAGGCGCTCGATGGGCGTCGTGGCGGCGAGCGGGCTGTACTCGCCGTAATGGTTGTTCTCGATGACGAAGATGGCCGGGAGGCGCCAGACGGCCGCCATGTTCAAGCTCTCGTGGAAGGCACCGATGTTCGTGGCACCGTCCCCGAAGAAGGCGACGCTGACCGCTCCGGAGCCGAGGTACTGGCTGGCGAGGGCCGCACCGACGGTCATCGGGAGATGGGCGCCGACGATGGCGTTGGAGCCGAGCGCCCCCACGGACAGATCGGCGAGGTGCATGGAACCGCCCTTGCCGCCGCAGAGCCCGCCGGCGCGACCGAGGATCTCGCCGAAGGCTCGATCGAGGGGGGCGCCCATGGCGAGGACGACCCCGTGGCCGCGGTAGGTGCAGCTGGCCGTGTCCCCCTTGCTGAGCGCCGAGCTCACGCCGACGGCCACCGCCTCCTGGCCCTGGCACAGGTGGGTGCTGCCGCGCACGACGCCCTTCACGAAGAGCGCCCGGATCTCGTCCTCGAAGTAGCGGATGCGCCACATGGCCTCGAGGAGCTCGCGCCAGTCGGTTGGTGCCCCGCCGGCGAGCCCGTCGTCGTCGGGAGGAAAGACGGCCGTCACGACAGCCACATCGACTTGAAGTCGAACCCCCCGAGTGGCCAGCCCGTCACCGACGTGTGCACACCCTGGACCTTCGAGGAGTACCCGTCGATGGTCGGGTAGAAGTAAGGAATGATGCTCCCGCCCTGATTCCAGTCGATCACCTGCATCTCGTGCTCGATGTCGAATCGCTTGCTCTGGTCGACCGTGGCCAAGGCCTGGTTGAAGAGGCTGGAGTAAGCGGCGTCGACGAAGTGCGTCTCGGGGAACGGTGAGTTCGAGAGGCCGGAGAGGGCGATCTGGGTGAGATAGGTGGCGTAGATCACGTAGTCCTGCGCGAACTCGAACTTGGCGTACTGGGGGCCGAACTCCACACCCGGCGTCGTCTGGTCGATGTTGACCTTCACGCCGGCGAGACCCGCCTGTTGGGCGAAGACCTCGGCCATCTGAACGGTGCCCTGCGCGATCGGAGCCGTCGTGAGCGTCACGGAGAGGTTCTCCTGCCCCGCCTGCTTGAGGAGGAACTTCGCCTGGTCGATGTCCTGGGTCCGCTGCGGGATGGAGTGGTCATAGGCCGGGTCGGAGTAGTCGTAGATGTCGTTGCCGAGTTTGCCGTAGCCGCCGAAGATCACCTTCAGCATCTCCGGCCGGTTGCAGCACAGGCGCATGGCCTGGCTGACGCGGACGTCGTTGAAGGGGGCTTTGTTTCGCCGCATGTAGATGGGCGTGAAGCCGCTCGTGTTCGAGACGAGGACCTGGTTGCCGGCGCCGCGCACGGGGTTGATGGAGGCGTACGAGAGGAGGTCGATGACATCGGCCTGGCCCGAAGACAGGGCGTTCACCTGCGAGGTCTCGTCGGTGTAGTCGGCGAGGACGAGCGTGTCCACGTAGGGGAGGCCGTGCTTCCAGTAGTTCGGGTTCTTCACGAAGACGCTCTCGACGCCAGGGGTGAACTTCTGGAACATGAACGGCCCCGTGCCGATCGGGTGCGACGGCTGGTGTGCCGGGTCGTAGCCCTGGGGGACGATGTTGAAGTACCAGCCGGCGATGGCCTCGGGGAACGTGGAATAGGGAGCGAGGCACGGCACCTCGAGCGTGACGGCGTCGAGCTTCTTCAAGTTCTTCATGTCGAGGCGCCCGAGGAGGGGCGCCCCCGACTGTGGGGTCTTCGGGTTGTTGATGAGGTTGAAGGTGTAGATGACGTCGTCGGCGGTCACCGGCTTGCCGTTGTGCCAGGTGACGCCCGGGCGCAGGTGGATGGTCCAGCTCGTGGCGTCGGCGTTCGGTGTGATGGCCTCGGCGAGCAGGTACTCGAGCGCCCCCGTGGGTCCGAAGATCGTCAGCTGCTCGAAGAGGTTGAGCGTGCGGGCGAAGTCCGTGCTCTGGATGGGGTTGAGGGCGTTCAGCGTGTCCGAGCTGGAGCCCCCGCTGAGCGCCACGGTGAGCGTGCCGCCGGACTTCGGCGTGCCCGCACTCGTGGTCGCCGAGCTCGACGGCGAGCCGCCTCCGCTGCTGCTGCCCCCGCATGCCGCCAGCGCTCCGCCGACGCCCACGAGGGCGGCCCCTTGGCCGACCTTTGTGAGGAACGCCCTCCGGTTCATTGCGTTGTCGATGCCCATCGCTTCATTCCCTTCCGTCGACGGCCGCTCTGTCCGGCCCCATCTGTTGGTGCGATTGACTGCCCGTCCGTGCTGCCGGCTGTTGCCGCCGAGGGCGGCTCACCCGTCCCGTTTCGGGCGCTGGAAGATCTCGAGGGTGATGCCGTCGGGATCCCTCAGGTAGAGGGCTGCGCCGCCCTTGTTGACCCCGGTGTCCACCTCGATGGGCGGGCTGAGCGTGCTGACGCCGTGCTCGACGAGCCGCTCGTAGAGAGCGGCGAGATCGTTCACGACAAAGCAGACATGCGCATTGCCGACGTTGCGCGGCTCGAGGTCACGTGGGGCGCTCTTCGGCGTGCAGTACTCGAAGAGCTCGATGCGCTGCGTGCTGCCGGGCGGCTGCAGGTGGGCCATCTTCACGTGGGCGTCCGGGTAGCCCACGATGGCGGCCAGGTAGCCGCCCTCCTTCTCCTGCTGCACGACGATGCTGCACTCGAGGATCTCGGTGTAGAACTTGATGGAACGGTCGAGATCCGTGACGGTGAGCCCGACGTGGTCGACCCCGGTGACGATGCTCACGACTCCTCCTCGTTTGCGGTCGGGTGGTCCGCTGCGTTCATGGCCGGCCTACGCCCCGGCCGCCGCCAGGGCGGCGTTCAGCTCGATGGCTCCGGCAGACGTCACGAGGTACTCGTTCTCGAGCCGGACGCCGTGGCGTCCCGTGAAGTACGCCCCCGGCTCGATGGCGAGGATCATGCCGGCCTCCAGCTTCGTCTCCTCGGCCGGGATGACATGCGGGGTGTCACACGGGCCGAGCCCGATGCCGTGACCGCCGTGATGGGGGAACGGATTCGATCCCGGGAAGGCGGCGGCGAGGGCCTCCGCCATGCCGGCGTGCACCTCGCGGCCCGTCATGCCCGGGCGAATCCCCGCCACGGTGGAGTCGAGGAGGGTGGCCAGCTGCTCGAGCTGCTCGGAGATCTCGCCGTTGCTGCCGTTCAGGTAGGTGCGGCAGGTGTCGCCCCAGTAGCCGCCGGCACCGACGGCGATGTCCGCCACGACGGGCTCGCCTTCGCCCGCACGGCGCTCGCCGGCGACGGCGATCGGACAGCACACCTCCGCCGTGTTCGGGCCGGAGAGGAGATCCGAGATGAATTCGACGGGAGCGCCGAAGAGGATCTGGGCGGTCGAGTGCGCCCGCGTGAAGAGCTCGAGCTCGCTGGCACCCTCCTTCACGCCGTCGCCGACGACCTTCTGGGCCGCCAGGCAGAGGTTGTAGGAGGTGGCGACCTTCTCGGCCTCGTCCCGGTCCTTCAGGAGGATCTGGGCCTCCACCGCCGAGCCGACGTCCGTGAGGGCCGGCAGGCCGAGCCCCGACAGGGCGGACGGGGAGAGGCCGGCGAGGCCGATCCGGGAGGCATTCTTGATGAGGTCGACCTGCGGCAAGGCGCTCAGCAGCGTCGAGAGCGGGTTCATGTCCAGCCCGAAGCCGCCCGTCCCGTACGTCCACACCTTCGTCGCCGAGCTCTCGCGCTCGGCCACCGGAGCCTCGTCCGGCGAGGTGACGAGCTCCGTCTCGTCGCCGGTCCCGATCACGGTGGCGGAGATGCCGGCGAAGTACCGGCTGTAGCCCGTCAACCAGGTGGCGTACTGCTTGCCGACGGCCACGATGCAGTCGAGCGAATTGTCGGCCATGAGCCGGCGGACGCGCACGCTCCTCGGCTCGGTCGGGAAGCTGGCGAGCACCGCCTCGCGGAGCGCCCCGTTTGTCACTGTGTCACTGGCCATCTGCCTCCACCTCTCTTCGTTCGATGTCCTCTGACTGCCGATGTCCCCTGCCTGCACGCCCTGTCGTCATGTCGAGTCCTCCCGGCCCTCAGCCGGAGGGCACCGTCGTGAGCGCTCCGTCGATCGTCACGCAGGAGCCGTTGATGTAGGCGGCCTCGTCGCTGCACAGGAAGGCGGCGAGCTGACCCACCTCGGAGGGCTCCCCCAAGCGGCCCGCCGGCAGCACCGCCAGGATGGCGGGCTCGTCGACGGCGCCGCGGGCGGCGTCGCGGTCCCACATCGGGGTGTGCTGCACGCCGGGTGCGATGGCGTTGGCACGCACACCGAAGGGTGCCCATTCCGCCGCCGCCACCTGCGTCATCATGATGACGGCGGCCTTGGCGGCGCAATAGGCGATGCGCCCGGGGTTGGACGAGAAACCGCGGATGGACGAGATCGTCACGACGCTGCCGGAACGCTGCGGCAGCATGTGGCGGGCGGCCGCCCGCATCCCGTAGAAGACGCCGTGCTGCATGACGTCGATGGACTTGTGCCAGGCGTCGTCCGTGGTGTCGACGATGTGGGGGCCGACGAAGCTGACGCCGGCGTTGTTCACGACGATGTCGAGCCGGCCGAAGTCGGCAGCGACTTGATCCCAGGTGGCGTCCACCTCGGCCCGGTCGGCCACGTCGGCCACGTAGGCGCGGCCCTCCCGGCCTTCGCCCGCCAGCATCGCCACGGTCCCTGCAGCGGCGTCGCCGTCGATGTCCAGGACGGCGGCGGACGCCCCCGCCCGGGCCAGCTCCAACGCGATCGCCTGCCCCAGCCCTGCCCCTGCACCGGTGACGAGCGCCACCCGTCCTGTCAGATTGGTCATCGCCGACCCTCCTGTCTCCGATCGATGGTCGCTTCCTGCCAGAGGGCGAGGCCGCGGTCGCTCAGCGCCGCCGCCTCCCCGAGGTACTGCTCGTAGCTCGTACGGCCGGCGACCTCCTCGAGGAGGGCCCGCGCTGCGGGCACGACGCGGCGGAGCGCCTCCAGGAGGCTGCCCGCCTGGCGCGCCTGTTGGGCGGCCTCGTAGACGAGGTCGTGGGCGGCTTCGCGCCCCATGGGGACCGAGAGGCCGATCATGAACGCCTCGGCGAGAATGCCGCCCCCGTCGGCCTCCATGTTCGCCCGCATCCGCGTCGGGTGCACCGAGAGGTGGCGGGCGACCTCGCAGGCGTTGCACAGGGCGCCGGCCGCCAGCGACGCCAGCTGCGGGAGAAGGCTCCATTCCGCCTGCCACTCGCCGGCCGCCCGCTCGTGCGGCACGACCATGGTCCGCGGGAGCCCGCCGGCGAGGGCCCCGGCCGTGATGGCCATGCCGACCACGACCTCCGAGCGGATCGGGTTGTGCTTCTGGGGCATCGTGGAGGAGGCGCCGTAGTGGTGGCCGCCACCCTCGGACACCTCGGCAACCTCGGTGCGCGAGAGGCTGATGACCTCGTTGGCGAAGCGCGCCGCCGTGGCGCTCATCATGGCGGCGAGCGTCCCGAGCTCCGCCACGCAGTCACGTGCGGCATGCCACGACGTCGCGGCGACGCCGAGGCCGAGCCGCTCGGCGAAGGCCTCCCGCACGCGCCCGGCGACCTCGCCCCCGAGGGCGGCGCTCGTGCCCCCCGCCCCGTAGAGGGAGACGACGCCGAGGCGCCCCGAGACCTCGCGCAGCCGCTCCCGGTGGCGGGCGAGCTCCCCGAGGAAGGAGGACAGCTTTGCCCCGAAGGTCGTCGGCACGGCCTGCTGGCCGTGCGTGCGCGCCGCCATCGGAGTGTCGCGGTGCTCCCGCGTCGAGGCGGGCGAGCTCGTCGCCGAGCTCGACGAGGAGGTCGTCGAGGCGGGCGAGCGCCCGCATGAGCTGCAGGACGAGCCCGGTGTCCATGATGTCCTGCGTCGTGGCGCCGTAGTGCACCCGCCCGTTCGGGCCGTCCGGGAGGGCGGCGGCGATCATGCGGACGAGCGGAAGGATCGGGTAGCCGACGAGGCGGGTACCCGCCCAGAGCGCCTCCTGGTCCACGGAGGCGGACGAGGCGGCCTCACTGATGGCCGCCGCCACCTCGGGCTCGATGACCCCGGCGTCGGCCTCGGCGAGGGCGAGGGCGGCCTCGGCCTCGAGCCACGACGCCACGAGGCTGTCGGCGGAGAGGACGCCCGCCATGGCGGGGTCGCCGAAGACGTGGGTGAGCAGGTCGAAGGGGGCTGCCGCCGGCGCGGCCCTCGCCACACCGCTGCCGTCGGGCACGCTCGGAGCCGTCATCACCCGGCCACACCCCCGGAGGGCGTCCGCGCGGCCTGGCGGCTCTCCCGCTTCGCCGTCGTGAGGCGGCTCGCCGGTGCCGCCGCCCGCGCCACGGAGAGGACGGCGTCGATGAGCCGCAGCCTTCCCTCCTCGAAACGGGGCGTCGGCACGGAGATCGAATAGGCGGCCACGACGACGCCCTCGTCCATGACCGGGGCGGCCACGCAGCTCACTCCGGGCTGGAACTGCTCCTCGTCGATGGCGTAGCCGTTGGCCCGGATCTGCTCGAACTCCGCCTCCAGCCGGGCCGTGTCGACGATCGTGCGGGGCGTGAGCGGCCGCAGCGGGTGGGCGGCGAGGTAGGCACGGCTGAGCTCCTGGCTCGTCATGGCGAGGAGGAGCTTGCCCGTCGCCCTGGCATGGGCGTCGGTGTACGGGCCGAGCGGGAGCGAGACGCGCACGGGATGGTGGCCCTCGACCGAGGCCTGCACCCGGATGTCGCCTTGCCGCCAGGCGGCCAGGTAGGACGTCTCTCCCGTCGTGGCAGCGAGCTGCCGCAAGGGCTCGAGGAGGTACTCGGGGGCCGTGACGGCTCGCTGGAGGGCGTCGGCGAGCACGGCCACCTTCGTGCCGAGGAGGTAGCGTGCCTTCGAGTCCTTCGCCAGCACGCCTTCGTGCACGAGCGTGCTCAGGAGATGGTGCGTCGTCGGCGTGGCGATGCCGGTCGCCCGCGCCAGTTCCTTGGCGGTGCCGTCGGTCTCGCCGGCGGCGACGAGCATGAGGAGCCGCACGGCGCGGGAGACCGACTGGATGCGGCCGCCTGGCTCGGCGGGCGTGATCGGGGTGCTGACCGGTGCCGGCATTTCAGATGATGAACTCGCTGCTCATATCGTCGGCTCAGCGTAGGGTGCCGCATGGCGGCGGTCAAGGGCGTCCGGGCGGTGCCCGGGGGCCGTACCGAGGCCGACGTCAGTCGGCTCGGAGGCGGTAGCGGTCGACGTAGTCCCAGTCGAGATCCCAGCCGAGTCCGGGCCGGTCGCTCAGGGTGATCGTTCCCCCTACGAGAGGCGGGCGGTTGGCGACGAGGTGCCACCAGAACGGGTCGCGGTCCGGGTGGAAGCACTCCACGAAGGTGCCGTGCGACTGGCTGGCGATGAGATGCGACGCCACCTGCGGCTCCTCGTGGTGCGCCATCTCGACCTCGTAGGCGTGCGCCATGGCGGCAGTGCGCCGCCAGATGGTCGGACCTCCCGACCACGAGGAGTCGAAGTTGCAGACGTCGATGGACGCCGTCTCCATGAGATCCCGGCAGCCGCTCGGGGAGAACTCGCTCTGCCCGGCACAGACGGGGATGGGCGAGCGGAAGCGGACGTCGCGCAGGCTCCGCCGATCGTTCGCCCATCGCACAGGCTCCTCGAACCAGCGGATCCCGAGCTCGGCGATGCGGCGGGAGAGGTCGACGGCTTCGGCCACCGTATAGCCCTGGTTGGCGTCGATGGCGATCACGAAGTCGTCCCCTGCCGCCTGGCGGGCCGCCGCCACTCGGCGGGCGTCCTCGCCGGGAGCAGCGCCGCCGACCTTGAACTTCATGCCGGCGAGGCCCATCTCCTTGTAGGAGGCGACCTCCTCGGCGATGGAGCCGAGCGGCTCCCCGTAGTAGCCGCCGATGGCGATCATCGGGACGCTGCGGCGGTAACCGCCCCACAAGCGCCAGAGGGGTTGGCCGACCGTCTTGCCGACGGCGTCCCAGATGGCGGTGTCGGTTCCGGCCACGGCGACGAGGCCGAGGCGACGGTTCCGGAGGATGTCGAAGGTGGCGGGGAAGGCCGCCTCGAAGGTGCGCTCCGTCGCCAAGACGTCGAGGCCGACGAGACGAGGGGCGATCTCGTCGAGGACGATGTGCTCGATCTCCGGCAGGTCGTGGTCCTCGTCGCCTACGTAGGCCTCGCCGACCACACCGCCCTCGGTGCGCACCCGCACGATGAGCGTGGCGCGGTTCGTCATGCTGTAGTAGCTGCCCCGGAACTCGCGGGCGAGGGGGGCACGGACCGGGATGGTCTCGATGCCCACGATCACCGGGCCGTGGGGGTCGGCGGGGCCGTCGGGATTCGCTTCGCCGGGATTCGCTTCGTCTGGCACGGGCGCCACTGTAGGGAATGCCCGGGCCGACACCGCCGGCGGGCGCCGGTCAGGTGCGGTCGAGCCGGGCGACGACGTCGCCGAGGGCCTCCACGGACTGCCGCGTGATCGGGCTCACAACGAGGATGGCCTCGTCGGCGCCCGCCGCCGCCAAGCGACGCAACCCGTCGGCGATCTCGGCCGGCGAGCCGGCGAGCGGCTGTATGCCGTCCGGCACGGAACGCTCCTGCGACGCCGGGTCGACGAGGACGAGGACGCAGGCGCTGCGGTCGATCTCCTCGGGCGGCCGGCCGGCCCGTTCGGCCGCCGCGCTCACCTCGGCGTTCAACCGGGCAAAGCCGTCCGGCGTGTTCCCGTAGTCGTCCCACCACGTGTTCCACCCATCCACGTGCGGCAGGGTGGCCCGCAGCATGCGTGCGCCGTTGCTCCCCACCATCAGGCGGAGGGATCGCACCGGCGCCGGCCGCAGCACGGCGTCCTCCACGTCGACATAGCGGCCGCGCATCGTCACGCGCTCGCCGGCCACCAAGCGCCGGATGACCTCGAAGGCCTCCTCGAAACGGGCGACCCGGTGGTCGTAGGGCAGCCCGAAGGCCTCGAAGTCCGGGCGGTTCCACCCGCACCCGAGCCCGAGCACGAGGCGGCCGCCGCTCATGTCGTCGACGGTCATGGCCGTCTTCGCCAGCAGGGCCGGCGCCCGGAAGCCGGCGCAGGCCACGAGCGGCCCGATGGACACCCGCTCGGTGGAGGCGGCGAGGCCGGCGAGGAGGCTCCAGGCGTCGTAGGGTCCCCGCTCCGGACGACCGTCCCCCCGGTAGAGGAGATGGTCGCCCACCCACACCGAGTCGAAGCCCGTGCGCTCCGCCGCCCGGGCGATCTCGCGCAGCTCCTCCCAGCTCGCGTCGCGCTCGACCTCGGGAAGCTGGACGCCCAGGCGCAGCGGACGCGGCACGAGGTCAGTGTAGGTAGACGGCTACGTCTCGGCTTCCACGAGCGTGTCGTCGAATCCTGGTCCCCCAATGGAGGAGCTGCCGGCTGCCTCGCACATCGTGGCCGATCGGCAGGACACACCCGAGAGGAGGCTGAGGTAGGCCGGGTCCGGAGTCGGCCGGATCGTCCAGGCTTTGCCGTTCCATGCCTCGGCGAGCGTGAACTGAGCCGTCGAGGCGCTCGAGGTCCCCACGGCGGTGCAATCCTTGGTCGAGTTGCAGGAGACACCGGTCAGCTCGCTGCCACCGCTGTCTCGCGAGGGATCCGGCACGTTCGTCACCTTCCAGGAGGCGCCGTTCCACAGCTCGGCGAGGTTGAGCATGTCCCCCCTGGCGTTCGAGTAGTCGCCTACGGCGACGCAGGCCGAGGCCGCTGCGCAGGAGACCGCGAGCAGCTGACTGCCGTCGGCGGCGCCGGACGGCGCCGCCACGGGCCTCACCGTCCAGACCCGCCCGTTCCAGGACTCGGCGGCCATGGTGCTGTCGCGGACGCCGACCGCCATGCACGACCCGGCCGAGCACGAGACGCCCGCCAACGACGTCGTGCCGGCCGGTAAGGACTCGTTCGTCCACGAGGTGCCGTTCCAGCGCAGGGCGAGGCCGATTTGGGTCGACGAGGCGTTGAAGTAGTAGCCGACGGCCGTGCAGGCCGACGCCGAGGTGCAGGAGACAGCAGCCAGGCTGCTGGACTGGGCACCCGACAGCCGGGGGAGGCCGAGGAGCTTCCAGGAGCCGGCCGACTCCTTCTCGGCGAACACCGCCTGGGTGAACTGGTCGGGCTGCGTGTCGCCGACGGCGAGACAGAACTGCGCACCCACGCAAGCCACGCCCGCAAGGCTCGTGTCGGCCGCCTTGGCCGGATCGGGGGTCGCCCGCACGGTCCAGGCCTTGCCGTTCCAGGCCTCGACCAGCACCTTGACTCCCGCTCCGCCGACGGCGGTGCACGAGGTGGTCGAGGTGCAGGAGACAGCGTTCAAGCTGCTGTACGCCGGTACCTCGGCCGTCGTCTCGATCCTCCAGAGCGAGCCGTTCCACGATTCGGCGAAGCCGTGGTTCAGCGACCCTTTCCGCCTGGGACCGACCGCCTGGCACGCGCTCGCCGAGATGCAGGCGATCCCCGTGAGCTCGCTCGTCACGGAGGAGGTCGGGCTCAGGCTGCTCCGCGTGGTCCATCTCCCGCGGCTCAACGACTCGGCGAGCGTGAACGTCGTGCCCGACGAAGTGCTCGCGTACCCGACCGCCATGCAGGAGCCTGCCGCGGGGCACGACACGCCGGCGAGCCAGGCGCTGGGCTCGTTCGGGTTCGTGGTCGTCGAATCCTTCCAGGCTGTGCCGTTCCAGATCTCGGCGAGGGTGCGGTCGCCCTTCGAACCGAGGAAGCTTCCGACGGCCACGCAGGCAGTTGCGGACGTGCACGCCACGGCGACGAGGGACGCCGAGGCGCCGGCGGGATCCACCGTCGTCTCGAGGCGCCACGAGGCCCCGTTCCAGCCGAAGGCGAGGGGCGAGAGACCTGGGCGCTCCGACTCGCCCACGGCCACGCACGAGCTTGCCCTGGCACACGACACGCCGGCCAGCGTCGTCGACGTGGCGCCGGACACCTTGGGCAACGTGGCGAGGCGCCACGAGGTCCCTTGCCACGTCTCGACGACGGCCGAGTTGTCGAGCTGCTCGTCGGCGGAGACCCCGACGGCGACGCATTGCTTCGGCGACGTGCACGACACTCCGTTCAGGATTTGGCCGGGGCTGTGTGCGACGTCCGGTGTCGGCACCGTCCGCCACGTCGTCCCGTTCCACGCCTCGGCGAGGATGAGGCTCGCCTGCTCGGTCGGGGAGGCGAACTGACCCACGGCCATGCAGAACGTGGGCGACGTGCAGGACACCCCGACGAGAACGCCGACCTCAGTGGCGTCCGGGTCAGGGGTCGGCTCGAACGACCAGGCCCTCCCGTTCCATCGTTCCGCCACCGCCTGGTCGGAGGATTCCGCCGAGGACGAAGCTGCTTCCGACGGCCATGCAGAAGGTCTTCGAGACGCAACTGACGGCGCTCAGCTGCCCGGTGTCGTCGGGCACGAGCGGGTTCGGGCTTGCCTGCACTCTCCAGGTCGGCGAGGCGATGCTCGCAGCAGCCGTCGACGTCGCCGTCGCCACTGTTGCCACGCCGACCGCCAGCACGGCAGCGACGACTGGGCAGAACCTTCGAGCGCCTCGCATGTGTCCCCCTCGCTCGGTCCCCACCTTTACCTGCTCCGGCGCAGTGTATTCGTTGAAGGCCGCCTCGGTCGAAGCCCGCTCGGCCCATCGTGACTCTTGCGGGGCGACGGCTCCGCCTCGCTCGGCTCCTCAGCCTCGGGCGGTAGAACCTCGGCCGATGCCGGAGACAGCCACGGCGGAGACGACGCGAGCGGGTTGCAGGTGCCTCCGCTGCCGAGCTGTGGAGGAATCGAGATGCGGGCTCACGTTTCCCGCCCCTGCGGCGTCTACCTGACGTGAACGCCACAGCACCGTTCGAGGACGTCGTCTCCGAGCACGGCGCCACCGTCCTGCGGGTGTGCCGAGCCATGCTCGGGCACAGCGACGCCGAGGACGCCTGGTCGGACACGTTCCTCGCCGCCCTCGAGGCCTATCCCCGACTCCCGGGCGACGCCAATGTGGAGGCGTGGCTCGTGACCATCGCCCACCGCAAGGCGATCGACGTCACCCGGCGCCGGCAACGCCACGCCGTCCCGGTCGGCGAGCTGCTTGCCGACTCGGCGGCGGCCGAGGCGGCCGGACGTGACCTCGACCTCGTGCGGTCACTCGCCGCCCTGCCCGACCGCCAGCGCTTCACGGTCGTCTACCACTACCTCGGCGGACTCTCCTACGCCGAGGTGGCCGGCATCGTCGGCGGCACGACGGCGGCCGCCCGCCGGGCGGCGGCCGACGGCCTCTCCAACCTCCGCAAGAACAGCAACCTCCGCCCCGAGCAAGGAGCACCACGATGAGCCACCACGACAACGACTTCGCCGATCTCCTGAGCATCGCCCTGCCGGCGGACGAGCCCACGCTCGCCGCCCTGCACGGACGCCTGACGGCGGCCGCCGACGGCGGCGGACTGCTCGACGTGGCGTTCCGGACGGTGGACTCGCCCATCGGGCCCCTCCTGCTCGCCGCCACCCCGGAGGGGCTCGTCCGCATCGCCTTCGAGTCCGAGGGCTTCGACGAGGTGCTGGAGGCGCTCGCCGGCACGGTCAGCCCCCGCATCCTGCGGGCTCCGAAGCGCCTCGACCTCGCCTCCCGCCAACTCGAGGAGTACTTCGGGGGCGGGCGGCGCCGGTTCGAGTTGGCGGTCGATCTGAGGCTGTCGTCGGGGTTTCGGCGCCGGGTTCTCGGCTACCTCCCGGACATCGCCTACGGGGAGACCGCCAGCTACCAAGCCGTGGCCGCCGCCGTCGACAACCCCCGGGCGGTGCGGGCCGTCGGGACGGCCTGTGCCACGAACCCGCTGCCCCTCGTCATCCCGTGCCACCGCGTCGTCCGCTCCGACGGGCTCCCCGGCATGTACCGGGGTGGGCCGGAGCGCAAGCGCCAGCTCCTCGACCTGGAGGCGGCCTGAGACGGCGGCGCCCCGCCGGGTTCGTGCCGGGGTTGGTCACCGAAACGAGTACCGACCCCCGACACGAAACCCGTGGTGGTGACGAGCCGGAGCGGGTATGACTGGTACCCATGGCGCTACCGACCGATGCCGACCCGCTGGACGAGGAACCCGAGGGCGACGACCCCCGCCACCACGACCACGACCCTGATCTCCCGGAGGCGGACTCGCTCGAGCAGGAGCTGGCCGTCGGCGACGAGATCGCCGAGCTGCGGCCGGACGCCGAGCGGGAGGAACCCCTCGACGACGGCTACGACTACGGCGAGTGATCAGCCGACGACGGCCCGGTCGGTGATCTCGAGGGCGTCGTCGAGCACCGTGAAGCCCTCGGCGAGCTCGGCCTCGTTGATCGTGAGCGGAGGGTTCGTCATGACCTGGTTCCAGTGGGTGAACAGGTAGACGCCGTTCGCCAGCATGAAGGCGCCGAGCTCCGCCATCTCCGGGCTCGAGCTGTTGAAGGGCGCCATGGGCTCGCCCGTCGCCCGGTTGCGGACGAGCTCGAGGCAGCCGAAGAGCCCGATGTTGCGGTGGCCGCCGACCGACGGGTGGCGGGAGGCGAGCTCCTGATGGTGGCGGGCCATCACCTCGCCCATCTTGGCCGAGTTCTCGACGAGGCCGTCCTCCTCGTAGACGGCGATCGTGGCGAGGGCGGCGGCGAGGGAGACCGGGTGGGAGTTGTAGGTGAGGCCGCCGGCGAAGGCGTGGTCGTCGAAGTAGGCGGCCACGTGCGGCCGTAGCCCGACGGCCCCGAGCGGCACGTAGCTCGAGGTGAGTCCCTTGGCACAGGTGATGATGTCGGGGACGACGTCGAAGTGGTCGACGGCGAACCATCGCCCGGTGCGGCCGAAGCCGGACATGACCTCGTCGGCGATGAGCAGGATGCCGTAGCGGTCGCACAGCTCCCGCACGCCCGGCAGGTAGCCGTCGGGCGGCACGAGGATGCCGTTGGTCCCGGTGACGGGCTCGAGGATGAAACCCGCGATCGTGGCAGGTCCCTCCAGCTGGATCGTCTCCTCGAGCGCCACGAGGGCATCGGCTGCCGAGTCCATCGGCCGCGTGGTGCCGTGGTAGAAGTCGAGCACGTGGACGACTCCGGGGATGCCCGGCTCGTTCGCCCAGCGACGCGGGTCGCCCGTGAGGGTGATCGCCCCGGCCGTGGCGCCGTGATAGGAGCGGTAGCGGGCGAGGATCTTCTGGCGGCCGGTGACGGCGCGGGCGATGCGTGACGGCGTTCTCGTTCGCCTCCGCCCCGCCGAGGGTGAAGAAGGACTTCTCGATGTCGCCCGGGAACAGCTCGGCGAGCTTGCGCCCGAGGCGGGCTCGGATCTCCGTCGTCATGACGGCGGAGTTGACATAGGCGAGCTCACCGGCCTGGCGCGCCATCGCCTCCACGACGCGCTGGTCGCCGTGGCCGATGTTGACGCTCATCAGCTGGGAGTTGAAGTCCAGATAGCGCTTGCCGTCCGGGTCGTAGAAGTAGACGCCCTCGGCCCGGGCGACCGGCATGGGTGCGATCTTCGACTGCACGGCCCAGTCGAAGAGCGTGTACCGCTTCGACATCTCGACGATCTCACTGCCCGACAGAGGCGTGTCGTGCGCTGCAGCGGTCATGGCTCGGTCCTGTCCCTTGGTCGTGACGCCTTCGATGCCCGGATGGTACGGACTCCCCGCCACAAGGGCAATGCAGGGGACGCCCGACGGACGGCCGGTGCCCTCAGCGGATCCCGAGATGGCGCTCGACGGCGTCGAGGCGCCGGCGCAGATCCTCCACCTCGGCTTCGAGGGACCGGGCATGGTCGAGCTGGCGACGGATACGGGAGGAGCGGAGGGCGCGGTCGAGGACTCCCTCGAGCGGAACGAGGCGCTGCGGCCCGTGCACGCCCGCCACCATGCGAGAGGGCAGCTGCCCGGACCGGTACCACGAGCGCAGCGTCGAGCGGGCCACGCCGGCCGCCTGGGTGGCCTCCTCGAGCGTGACCCACCCCTCGGCAGGCGGCGCCTCGGCGAGCTGGGCCAGGAGCTGGTCCCAGTCGACCGACATCGCCTCCGTCTCGGTGGCCTCGGGTGTCTCGGGTGTCTCGGGTGTCTCGGGTGTCTCGGGTGTTTCTTCCGGTTCCGTGCTGCCTTCTCCATGTTGTTCGGAGGTCACGGTCGATCACCCTATCAGATATCACTGTCTTGACAGGGGTCTTATAATGCAAACATGTTCGAACGATTCACTGACCGAGCCCGTGTCGTCATCGTGGACGCCGAAGCCGAAGCGAGGAACCTCGAGCACGGCTTCATCGGTCCGGAGCACCTCCTCGTCGGGCTCTCCCAGGGCAACGGCATCGCCGCCCGCGTGCTCCGCGAGCTCGGCGTGAGCCACGAGGAGCTCCGCGCCAAGGTGTCGGAGGCAATCGAGCCGAAGACGAACCGGCGGGCGAGGCCAACCATCCTCTCGAAGCCGCCCTTCAGCCCGTCGGCCAAGAAGTGCCTCGAGCACTCGTTGCGGGAGGCGCTCCGCCTCGGCCACAACTACATCGGGACCGAGCACATCCTGCTCGGTGTCCTCGATGTCGTCGACGAGGATCGCATCGTCCGCTTCGTCGGCGTGCCCCGCCAGCAGATCCGCCAGACGGCCCTCGACCTGCTCGGGACCGTGAAGGTCCCGACCTCCGAGCGCTCGCCGGCCGTCGCCGAAGCGCTGAAGCAGGCGCGCCAGATCGCCACCTCCGGACCCATGACGACAGGGCTGCTCCTCCTCGCCCTCCTCGCCGATGACGACAGCCACGCCGGCAAGGCCCTCGCCGCCCTCGGCGTCACAGCCGAGTCGGCGGAGCAGGCGCTCGCCCAGATCGCCGTCCAGACGACGAGCGACGCTCCCGCCCCGCAGCTCATCGAGATCAGGCTCGGAGGGACCACGACGACGATCGGCGATCCCGACCTGGCCGCCCGCCTCGCCTCGCGGTCCCCCGAGGAGCTCCGCGCCGCCCTCTGGGAGGCGCTCGGCGGCAGGACCGGGACGACGGAAGCGGAGTCGGCCTGACGTCAGGCCGGATGACGGGCCCGGGCGCACGCCCGCACGCGTCCGGCGAGCCCTGACGAGGCGGGCTACGATGCCCCGGCCGCCCCGCCAGCGGGCGCTCTCGATCACCGCTCAACAACCGGAATCTCACGTCAAGTGCGCTCGCCCTGGAGTCGATACTCCACTGTGGTCAGAATTCGCGGGCCGGTTGTCGGCGTCCTCACGGGCCTGCTCGCCTGTGCCGCGGCGTGCTCGACGGCGGCCACGACCAGCTCGGCGACGACGCGGCCCTCGTCCACGACGACCCCCTCCTCGTCGAGCACGACGACCTCAACGGTGCCGCCCCGGTCGGCCACGTTGCCGACCCGCATCTTCGGCGTCTCGATCGCCAATCTGACCCAGCTCTCCGTCGCGGGCACGCTCTCTCACCAGCTCGACCACAAGGTGGCGGTCGTCGACTTCTACCTCGGCTGGGGGGCACCTTTCCCGAAGGGACAGGTCAATCGCATCCGGGCTGCGGGCGACGTGCCGGAGATCACCTGGGAGCCCTGGGACTACCGCCTCGGTCTGCACCAGACCACCGACTCGCTCTCCTCCATCGCCGGCGGCACCTTCGACGCCTACGTCCAGGCCTTCGCCAAGGCGGCGAAGACGTGGGGCGGGACGCTGCTGTTGCGTTTCGGCCACGAGATGAACGGCACGTGGTACCCGTGGTGCATCGGTATCAACGGCAACACGGCGGCGAACTACGTGAGCGCCTTCCGCCACCTGCACGGACTCATGGCGAGCGCCACGAACATCCGCTGGATCTGGAGCCCGAACGTCCTCTTGCCCGGGCAGACGGAGAAGTTCCTGGCGTCCCTCTACCCGGGCGACGCCTACGTCAACTACATCGGCATCGACGGCTACAACTTCGGCACGTCGGTCGCCAACCTCCGCTGGCTCACCCCCGACCAGGTGTTCGGCGCCACCGTGGCGGCCGTGAAGACAATCACCCCGAAGAAGCCCGTCATCTTCGCCGAAGTGGCCTGCAGCGAGCAGGGCGGCAACAAGGCGACCTGGATCCGTCAGATGTTCCAGTTCCTCAAGGCGCAGCCGCGCATCGTGGGCTTCGTCTGGACGGAGTTCAAGGCGAAGGCCGACTGGCCGCTCGAGAGCTCGACGACGTCGCTCGCGGCCATGCGGACGGGGCTCGCCACCTGGGCAGCCGCCAAGTCCTGAGGCCGCTCAGCGGCGCAGGTGGGCAGCCGAGAGCGTCCGTGCCCGCAGCCTCGCCTGCGACGGCTCCAGGAGGAGCCGGATCGTGGAGAGCAGGTTGAGCAGCCCGAGAAACATCACGATGGCGAAGTTCGAGGATCGGAACTGGGCCGTGCGCCAGACGGCGAGACCGAGCCAGACGCATGCCGTCCCGCCGTTCCAGACGACGACGCCCACGACGAAGCGGCGCACCGACCGCACCCCGGCACCCGTCGCCTGCCACGGCATCGTCGCCCGCCGGAAATAATCGGCGATGGCGAGGGCATGTGCCCAGCCGCGCGCCAGGTAGAGCGGCAGGACCTCGTGCGCGCGGTACGAGCTCTGGTTCCAGAGAGGCACGAGGATGGCGCTCGCCGCCAGGGCGATGAGGATGAGGCGGGAGTTGTTCAGCCGGATCACGTCCGGCCGCAGGGACAGCAGGCAGATGGGGATGAGCGGCACGGCGAAGACGGCGATCGCCGTCTGGAGGTAGTAGCAGAAGCCCGAGAGATAGGTGCAGCGGGCGCGTTTGGTCATCCGCACGGTCCACAGGCGCCGCGTGAAGATCGTGCTCGTCGAGCCGGTGCACCACCGGTACTGCTGGCGCACGAAGGCGGCCAGATTGTCGGGGCACATCCCGGTGGCGAGGAGGATGGGCACGTACACGAGGTTCCAGCCGCCCCGGCGGACGTCGAGGCCGGTATGGACGTCCTCGGCGTAGTCGATGAGCGTCGTGCCGCCCTGCGGCTCGAGGGCGGCACGCCGGTACACGGCGCACGTCCCGACGCAGATGGAGGCGCCGAGGTGGTCCCGCGAGACCTGGATGGAGCGGTAGAAGACCTCCTGCACGGCACCGGCGGCACGCTCCACCCAGGTCTGGCGGGCGTCGCTGCGGAAGAACTGCGGCGTCTGCACGATGGCGATGAGCGGATCGTCCATGTACGGCAAGGTCTCGGCGAGGAAGTCGGGCCGCGGGACGAAGTCGGCGTCGAGCACGACGAAGAACTCGCCGGCGGTGACGGCGAAGGCGTGCCGCAGGTTGCCGCTCTTCTTGTGAAGCCCCCGGTCTGGCCGCACGACGTAGTTGAAACCCAGCTCACCGGCGAGCTCCTCGGCACGCGGGTCGGCGCCGTCGTCGAGCACGTAGGGGTGGGCGATGCCGGGATAGGCGTTGACGAGCGCCCGCACCCCGTGCCAGGTGTTCTCGAGAACGGCGAGGGGCTCGTTGCAGATGGGCAGGAAGATGTCGACGTCGGGGTAGCGCTCAGGGCGCCAGGTGCCGACCCGCTCGATGTGCTGTTCGATGTCGAAACCCGGCCCCACGAACGAGAACGGCAATGCCAAGCTGAAGCTCGCCACCACGACGAGCGTGAAGATGGCGAAGGGCCACCAACCGGAGGTGACCTCGAACCAGCCCTGGCTGATCGTCGCCGTCACGAAGCCGATGCTCATCGTCACGGCGAGGTAGGGCAGGCGCCGCTCCACGTAGGAGTACTTCTCCCGGTCGTTCGGCGGCGGCGGCAGCACGATGCCGTCGCGCGTGAGGACACCGTCCCTCGGCGTGCTCATTGAGAGCTCGCGGCGCCTCGGTACACCCAGATTTGCATCGTCCATTGCTGCCGGCCGGAGGCGTAGACCCGTTCGTAGCCGGAGTGACGGTCGAGCACCGGCAGCACGGCGAGGTAGAGCGACAGGCTCTCGGAGGGATCGAGCTCCACCACGTGGAAGTAGTGGGCTCGGATAGCCGCCACATAGGCGGAGTTGCCCAGCAGCAGGTCGTGCGTGGCGTGGTCGTAGTAGGCGAAGTAGAAGGGCCCGACGACCGGGGAGGGAAGCTTCGGGAGGGAGAGGAGGACGGGATCCTGCTGCCAGAGGAGGCAGGGGCAGCGTTGCTGCGGCACCACGTTGGCGAGCTCCGCCACGGTTCCCGCCGTGTTGGGCCAGCCGTCCACGTACATCGTCGTCGCCTGGGGGAGGCCGATGAACAAGGTGAGCAGCGCAGCGACGATGCCGATGAGCCACCCCCGGTTGTTGGCGACCTGAGCCGCCGCCTTGTCGCAGAGGAACCCGACGACGATGGCGCCGAAGAAGGCGCCGAAGACGACATGCTTGTGCAACGAGATCGTCGTGTGCAGCTGCGCCTCGTGCAGCGGCGCCAACACCACGGCGGTCGTGCAGAGGGCGCACAGCCACCGGATGCGCACCGGTGCCGTGAAGAAGCTGGTGACCGTTCCGACGATGGCGAGCAGGAAGAGGAGGCCGACCCAGGAGAAGGAGTCGCTGAGGACGGTCGAGACGGAGGCGTAGACGCCGCCCGCCTGGCGCTCGATCGTCGTGAACATGAGGCCGTGCAGGTAAGAGCTGGGGGTGAGCACGAACAGCTCGAGCACGACGGGGACGGCCGTGTAGACGGCGGTGCGGAGCACACGAAACGCAGGCCGCAGGAAACCCGCCTGCGGCGCCGTGAACCCGACCACGAGCAGGACGACGGGCGTCCACAGACCGGTGGCGTACTTGGTGGCGTCAGCGACGGCGAGGAGGAGGCCGACAGCGAGAAGGAACGCCTCGCTCGCCGAGCCGCGCGCCCGCACGGCGCACCAGGTGGCGGCGGCCATGAAGAAGACGGCCATGGCGTCGTAGGTGGCAAATGCGCTCAGGAATTGGGAGGGGCCGAGGAGGGCGAAGATGGCGGCGGCAGCGACGGCGGCCGTGCGCCCGAAGAGGGACTTCGTCGTGGCGTACAGGAACCCCGTCGTGCCGAGCATGAAGACGAGCGAGAGGGCGCGGGCGCCCGCCAGGCCGCCGGCGTCGAAGGCGAGGGCGGCGAGCGGCGGGTAGACGACGGGCGAGCCGGAGAAGTAGGCGGCAAAGTCCGGAACGGGGGTGCCGTGCAACCAGTGCGACCAGTCCAGCAGACCGGCGCGAACGTAGAGCGACTCGTCGAGGAAGGCGGTGTTGGCCCACAGGAGGCGGAGCGAGAGGGCGATCTGCACGATCAGGATGATCGGCAGCCACGGCCAGTCCGACGGGTGACTCCAGGTCCGGTGCTCCGGACCCGCCGCCGCTAGTTGTCGTCTCTCGTCCTCGTCCCAGACCGCTTCGTCAAGAAACCGGTCGCGAACTGACGCCGCCGTTCTCAGCTCGCTCTCCCTCCACTAGAGCCTGCCCACGAATCGACAGCCCCGGCTGCCCGTCGGCCGTAGGATAATCGCACGGTGAGCCGTTGAACACCCAGTCTCACGATGCGTGACGGTCCCGTCACGGAGCGCCGATGGTTCGTGGGTTTTGGCCGTCGCGACCTTGCGGACCGCACCTGGTGCCACCACAATGGCGGGCCTACATGCGTGATCGGTGGGCCTTTGGGGGAATCGCCATGCACTCTTCGACTCCATCTCCTCAGGACTTCGCGCAGCGGCACCGGGCGGTCCCGGTCGCTCTGCTCGTCGTGATCCTGGCGCTCGGCGCCCTCGCGGCTGGTGGTGCAGCCGGCGCCCAGCCGCTGCGCCCGGCCGCCCGGTCTTCCCGGGCAGCAGTGACGACGACCGTGCTCGGCATGTTCCTCGGCAACCTTTCCCGCACGAGTGACACGGCGGACCCGTCGATCACGACTACCACTGTGCACGCCCTGAAGGAGCGCTGGATCATCCGTGCCGGCGCGTCGATCTCGGCGGAGCCCCTCGTCTACAACGGCGTCATCTACTGGGCTGACTGGGGCGGCTACGAGACGGCATCGAACGCCACGACGGGACGGCGCATCTGGCGCGTCTACCTCGGCGTGACCGTCGGCCAGCGCGCCCACCACTGCACGCCGAACAGGGCCGGCGTCGCCAGCTCGGCCTCCCTCGTCCTGGTGAACGGCGCTCTCCGCCTCATCGTGGGCACGGGAGCAGGCGGGATCGCCTCCATCAATGCCAGCAACGGCAAGATCGCCTGGCAGCGGCGCATCGCTCCCAGGGTGGGCGGCATGATCTGGAGTTCCCCCGCCGTGATCGACGGCTCGGTCTACATCGGCGTCGCTTCGCTCGGCGACTGCCCGCTCGTCGTGGGCAAGGTGGACCGGCTGAGCGCCGCCACCGGAGCACTGCAGGCGCAGTTCGCCATGTCGCTGCCGAAGGGTTGCAGCGGGGACACGGTGTGGTCCGCCCCCTCCATCGACCCGACTCTCAAGGCGTTGTTCATCACGAGCGCCAACTCGAACACGACCAAGGGCAAGTACTGCTACACGAAAGACGCCGACAGCATCTTCAAGCTGTCGCTGACGACGCTCAAGGCGGAAGCGCACTGGCAGGTCCCGAGGGGACAGCAGTTCCGCGGTTCCGACATCGGTGCGTCGCCGACGCTCTTCAACGTGCGCTTGAAGGGCCACACCGTGGGCCTCGTCGGCGCCGCTGACAAGAACGGAATCTTCTACGCCCTCCGGCAGAGCAACCTCTCGCTCGTCTGGTCGCTTCGGTTCGCCACGTCGGGCAACTGCCCTCAGTGCGACGGCGGCACCATCGCTTCGGCCGCCTTCGACGGCACCAGCCTCTACCTCGGGAGCACGAAGGCGAATGTCGGGAAGAAGCAGTGCCGCGGGACGCTGCGCAAGGTCAACCCCGCCAACGGCAAGGTGGTCTGGACACTCTGCCTGTACGACCCGGTGCTGGCCGCCCCGACTGCCGTCGCCGGCGTCGTCTTCGTCACGTACGGGCCGCAGGTGAACGCCATCGCCACGGCGACCGGCAAGAAGCTCTTCTCGTACTTCGACCCCACGAAGAACGCCCTGCAATGGGCCACCGTCGCCGTCGCCGGGTCGTGGGTCTACGTCCCGGACATGTCGGGCGGACTGCGGGCCTTCGAGCTGGTCAAGACCGCCGCCTGAGCGATAGCGGGAGGATGACCATGGACTCCGCGAGTCGGGTTTCGTCCCGGCGGCACCCTTGGCGGGCAGCCATCACCCTGCTCGTCGCCGCCCTGGCCTTTGGCACCCTTGTCGAGGGTGGCTTCGCCTCCGGTGCGCAGCCGCTGCGACCCGGCTCGTCGCCACGGCACGCCGCCGCAACGACGACGGTCCTCGGCACGTTCCTCGGCAACCTGGCGCGCACGAGCTTCACGACGGACCCGTCGATCACGACGGCCACGGTGCACGCCCTGAAGGAACGATGGATCGCTCACGCCGGGTCCTCGATCTCGGCCGAGCCCGTCGTCCACGACGGAGTCGTCTACTGGGCTGACTGGGCCGGCTACGAGACGGCCTCGAGCGCCACGACGGGACGGCGCATCTGGCGTGTCTACCTCGGGGTCACGGTCGGCCAGCGAGGGTCGCGACTGCTCGCCGGAGCGTGCCGGAGTCGCCAGCTCGGCCTCGCTCGCCGAGGTGAGCGGCGCCCTCCGCCTCCTCGTCGGCACGGGCAACGGCGGCATCGCCTCCATCAACGCCAGCAACGGCAAGATCGTCTGGCAGCGGCGGATCGCCCCCAAGGTGGGCGGCATGATCTGGAGCTCTCCGGCCGTGATCCACGGCTCCGTCTTCATCGGCGTCTCCTCGCTTGGCGACTGTCCGCTCGTGCCGGGCAAGATGGTGAAGCTGAACGCCGCAAACGGCTCGATCCAGGCTGAATTCACGGTCTCGCTCCCGGCGACGTGCAGCGGCGACACGATGTGGTCGGCCCCGTCGCTCGACCCGGCGCTGAACGCCCTCTTCATCACGACCGGCAACTCGAACACCGCCGCAGGCGCCAACTGCTACACGAAGGACGACGACGCCATCCTCAAGCTGTCGATGACGACGCTCAAACTGGAGGCACGCTGGCAGGTCCCGAAGCGCCAGGAATACCTGGACGCCGACTTCGGTGCCACGGCGACGCTGTTCGACGTCCGCCTCGGGGGTCGCACGGTCGGGCTCGTGGGCGCCGCCAACAAGGACGGGGTCTTCTACGCCCTCCGGCAGAGCAACCTCTCCCTCGTCTGGTCGGATCGCATCGCCGTCATGGGCAACTGCCCCCAGTGCGGCGACGGCACGATCGCCTCGGCGGCCTTCGACGGCACTGATCTCTACCTCGGCGGCACGAAGGCGACCGTTGGGACGAAGCAGTGCCGCGGGACGCTGCGCAAGGTCAACCCCGCCAACGGCAAGGTGATCTGGACGCTCTGCCTCTACGATCCGGTGCTGGGCGCCCCGAGCGGCGTCGCCGGGGTCGTGTTCGTCACCTACGGGCCGCAGGTGAACGCCATCGCCACGGCGACCGGCAAGACTCTCTTCTCGTACTTCGACCCCACGAAGAACGCTTCCCAGTGGGCGACGGTGAAGATCGCGGGGTCGTGGGTGTACATCCCCGATATGTCGGGGGGTCTACGGGCTTTCGAACTGTCGACGCCGCGCGCCGGCTGAGCGTCGGAGCGGCGCGCGGCGCCATTCAGGCGTCGAGCGAGGAGCCGAATCGGATCACGTTGCCGTCCGGGTCGGTGTGCGACCCCTCCCGCATGCCCCAGGGCGTGTCCTCGGCGGGGTGCAGCTCGCCGCCGGGCCCGGCGGCCTTCCACTCCTCGTAGAGGGCGTCGGCGTCCCGCACGAAGAGATAGGCGGAGCCGGCCGACGGCTCCTCGCCCTCGTGAACCTGCGTGAACTGGAGCCCGACGCCGTCGCGTCGGGCGAATCCGTACTCGTCGCCGTCCTCGTAGGCGAAGACCTGAAACCCGAGCGCCGTGTAATGCTCGAGCGCCCCCCGCAGGCGGCGGACCTCGAAGATCGGGCTGACCCGGCGGAGCTGACGAGCCGAACGCTTCCGGCCTGTACCGGCACCGCCGGCCTCGACCTTGATCTCCGTGAGGGCGACGAGGGTGGCGCGCAGCGCCTCGATCTGCTCGTTCGAGACTCGCTCCGCCAACCGTCGGTCCACCGTCTCGGTGCCGCGCAGGATGGCATCGACGACCTCCTGGCCGCGGTCGGTCAGCTCGAGGGCGACGCGGCGCCGATCCTCGTTGTCGGGATGCCGCTCCAGGTAGCCGCGCTGCACGAGGACGTCCAGCGCCTGGCTGACCGCCTGCTTCGTGACCCCGAGCTCGGAGGGCAGGTCCTGCCGCGGTCCCCTCGTGGAGTCGATGCCCGCCAGGATGAAGCCGCCGTTGCGGGGGAGGTCGTCGACCCCGATGGCGGCCAGCTCCGCCCGCATCGCCTGCGAGTAGGCGGCCCGGGCGGACCGCATGAGGGTCGGGGTTGAATAGTCGTGCCGGTCGGGAGCGTTCATGCGGCCAGACTATGGACAAGCTGCTTGTTAGTCAAGAAACTTGTCGATCATCCGCCAGGTGCTCGAGGACGTGCCGGGCGACGCTCGCCACGGTCGCCACCTGACCCGGGGTGAGGCCGTCGAAGACGAGGCGGCGAACGGCGTCGGCGTGTGCGGGAGCGGCCGCCTCGATGGCCTGGCGCCCTGCCTCGGTGAGCACGACGAAGGCCCCTCGGCGATCGGACCGGCACTCCTGCCGCTCGACGAGCCCACGGCGCTGCATGCGGGCGAGATGATGGGAGAGCCGGCTCTGCTCCCAACCGAGGCGCTCGGCCAGCTCGAAGACGCGCAACCGCCCCACCGATACCTCGCTCAAGGGAACGAGCACGTCGTAGTCGGCGAGGGAGAGGCCGGAGTCCTCCTGCAGCTGGCGGTTGAGCCGCGCCTCGAGCTGCCCCGTCATGGCGAGCAATCCCCGCCACGCTCGCTGTTCGTTGGCGTTGAGCCACGGCTTCACACCAGTGACCCTAGCGGAATACATGATCTGTCATGTATGTTGCCGCTTGGGAGACCTTCGAAAGGACCCGAGATGACCAACACGAGCGCGCTTGCCCCCATCGTCGACGTCCGCCGCGCTGGCGACCGCTCCGCCACCCGCCTCGACTGGCTCGACAGCAAGCACAGCTTCAGCTTCTCCAGCCACTACGACCCGGCGAACACGCACCATGGCCTGTTGCTCGTGAACAACGACGACACGGTGACGCCGGGGTCGGGTTTCGAGACGCATCCGCACCGCGACATGGAGATCGTCACCTGGGTCCTGCAGGGATCCCTCGTCCACCAGGACTCGGAGGGCAACGCCGGCATCATCTACCCGGGCCTCGCCCAGCGGATGAGCGCCGGCACCGGCATCCTGCACAGCGAGAAGAACGACTCGTGGCGCCTCGGTGGCGACCGCCACAGCGTCCCGGTGCACTTCGTGCAGATGTGGGTCGTGCCTGACGAGGATGGCATCGTCCCCGGGTACGAGCAGCTCGAGATCGACCACGAGCTCCTCTCGGGCGGGCTCGTCCCCATCGCCTCCGGCATGGAGCGCCACGCCGGCGCCGCCGCCATCCGCATCAAGAACCGCTACGCCACCCTGCACGCCGCCCGCCTGGCGGCGGGGCAGACGGTGCAGCTGCCGGAGGCGCCATACCTCCACCTCTTCGTGCCGCGGGGGGAGGTCTCGCTCGAAGGCGCCGGCGAGCTGCACGAGGGCGACGCCGTCCGCTTCACCGGGAGCGGTGGCCAGCAGGTGACGGCGGCGGGGCCGGCCGAGATCCTCGTGTGGGAGATGCATGCCGGGCTGGGGTGACCCGGTCGGTTTCTTGGACGGCATCTGGTATTTGACTGGTCTTGCCCGGGAGCACTAGAAACCCCACCCGGTGACCACCGCAACCCCCACGGACGCCCTCTCGGGAGAGTTGCTCGAGCAGCCCCGCTACGTGGTCGTGGCGCGCCGGCTGGCGGCCGCCGTCTCGGGCGGGCAGCTGCGGAGGGGGGACCGGCTGCCGGGCGAGCGGGAGCTCTGCCGCATCTTCGACGTCAGCCGCGTCACGGTGCGGCGGGCCCTCGAGGAGCTCCGGTTGCAATCGCTCATCGAGCCGGTCGGCACCCGCGGATGGTTCGTCACGAGCCGCTTCCTCGGCGAGCCGAGCATGCTCGTCAGCTTCTCCGACATGGCGGCGACCCGCGCTCTGCCCTCCGCCTCCCGCCTGGTGTCGGCGACGGTGCGGCGGCCCGACCTGGAGGAAGCGACCGCCCTCGCCGTGCCGGCGGGCGAGCGCATCCTCGACCTCCGCCGCCTCCGTCTCCTCTCGGGGGTGCCCGTGGCGATCGAGCGCTCCCGGCTCGCCGTCTGGCTGGCGCCCGTGCTGGCCCACACGGACTTCGCGGCCGAGTCGCTCTACGCCACCCTCCGCCGTTGCGGGGTCGTCCCCACCCGGGCCGACTACGAGCTGCAGGCGGTGGCCGCCGATGCCGCCCAGGCCGCCCTCCTCGAGACCGATGCCGGCGCCCCCCTGCAGGCGATCGTCGCCACGACCTTCGACCAGCAGGGCCGCGCCATCGAGCTCAGCAACAATCTCTTCCGGGGCGACTCGTACCGGTTCTCGGCCCGCCTGTTCGCGCCCACCATGCCGGAGGGGTGGCAGGAACGCGCCGCCGAGTCGCCGCCGTCACGGGCACCTGGCCGGTGACCGGCGAACCCGTCGCCCTCGGCATCGACGTCGGCCTGAGCGGGACCCGCACGGCCCTCGTCGCCGCCGACGGCGGCGTCCTCGCCACGGGGGCGTGCCCCCGCCACAGCGTCGCCCAGCGTGAGGGCGAGGACGGGATGCCGGCGCGATGGCGCCACGAGATCACCGAGGCGACCCGACAAGCCCTCGCCTCGGCACCGTCGGTCGAGGTGGCGGCCCTCGCCGTCGGGGCCGTCGGTCCCTGCACGGTCCTCGTCGACGCCCGGCTCGAGGCGATGGCCGATCCCCTCCTCTTCTCCGAGACGGGAGGCGAATGGGGTTCGGCCTCCCCAGACGGCGCCTTCGCCGGCGACGTCCTCCCCAGCGATCACGTGCTGCCGGCGCTCGCCGCCTTCGCCGCCCGCCGCCCGGACGTCGTGGCGGCCGCCTCCTTCGCTCTCGACGCCACCGGCTACCTCGTGGGTTGGCTCACCGGGGAGCCGGTCATGGACGACATCACGGCCTTTGACTACGTCGTTCCCGGTTCCCAGCCCCTCGTCGCCCTCCCGACGCCGCGGCCGCCGCAGGCGATCGCCGGTGCACTCCTGCCTCCGGTCGCCGAGGCGCTCGGACTGCCGGCTGGCCTCCCCGTCGCCGTCGGCGCCTACGACTCCTACGTCGACCTCCTCGCCATGGGGCTTCGCCGGCCGGGGGACGCCGGCCTCCTCCTCGGCAGCACGATGGTGGCGGCAGCCCTGGCGGCGCCTGGCATCGAACCGCGCGCCCACGGCCTCGGACTGCGCACCGTGCGATGGCCGCTCGGCGACGCCGTTCTCGTCGGCGGCTGGACCTCGTCGGCCGGGGCGGCGCTCGACTGGTCGCGGCGCCTCCTTGCCCTCAGCGACGAGGAGGAGGGGACGGCTGGTCTGTTGGATCCCGGCTCCGGCGGCCTCGTCAGCCTTCCCTATCTCGCCGGCGAGCGGACGCCGGTCTGGGACGAGCACGCTTCCGGCGCCGTCGTCGGGCTCACGGCCGCCACGACGCGGCCGCAACTGCATCGCGCCGTGCTCGACGGCGTCGTGCTCTCGACCCGCCAGGTCATGCGCACCATCGCCGAGTGCGCCCCGCCCCGCGCTGGCTGGCGGGCGGCGGCGGCACTCGCCACGCCGCCTGGCTGCAGGCGACGGCGGACGGCATCGGCCACGAGCTCGAGGTGCTGGACGCCGGCGGGGGCCTCGCCGCCGGCGTGCTCGCCCTCGCCTCCATCGGCTTCGACGTCGAGCTGCACCCGACCGGGCGCGTCGTCCCCGATGCTCGGGCGACGGCTCGCTACGACCGCCTCGCCACCGTGTACGACACCCTCTATCCCCTGCTGAAGGAGACCATGCACACCCTCGACGCACTTCGCGAGCAACAGCCATGAGCGACCAGGAGGCCTTGCTCATGCGGGCGGCGCGCCTGCACGGCGTGGCCGACCTCCGCCTCGAGCAACTCGAACGCCCGCGCCCTTCCGAGGGTGAGCTCCTCGTCGCCATCGAGATGTGCGGGGTCTGCTCGACGGACGCCCGCAAGTTCCACATCGGCGTCAACCATGGGAGCTACCCACTCAATCCGGGCCACGAGTGGGCGGGGCGGGTCGTGGAGGTCGGCGACGGCGTCGAGACCTTCGGCCCCGGCGACCTCGTCTTCGGCGATACCTATGCCGGCTACGCCGAGTACGCCGCCATCGCCGTGACGCCCGTGGACCCCTGGTCCTATGGCGCCCTTTCCCTCCCGGACGACCTCCCGCTCGAACGTGCGATCTTCGTGGAGCCGCTCGCCGACTGCCTGCACGCCGTGCACGACCAAGCCCGACTGGCGGAGGGCGACCGGGTCGTCGTCGTCGGCGCCGGCGCCATGGGTCTCCAGATCGCCGCCGTCGCAAGCCTCTCGGGTGGCCGCGTCCTCGTCGTGGAGCCGGAGGAGCACCGCAGGACGGTCGCCCGCTCGCTCGGAGCGGAGGAGGCGATCACCCCGGACGACTGGGTGTCCGCCGCCCGCGAGTGGTCGGGTGGCGACGGCGCCGACGTCGTCATCGTCGCCGTCGGCAGGACGGAGGCCGTGTCCCAGGCGCTGCACGCCGCCGCCCCGGGGGCCCGCATCGTCGCCTTCGCCGGCTTCGGCGCGTCGCCCGAGGCCGTGCTCGACCTCAACCTCCTGCACTACCTGGAGCTCTCCATCGTCGGCAGCGAATGGGTGGGCACGCCCCCCAATCAGCGGCGCGAGCGCTATGGGCAGGCCCTCGGCCTCCTCGCCTCCGGTCGCCTCGCCCTCGAGTCGCTCGTCGAGCGCGTCGCCCCGCTGGACAAGGCGGCCGATGTCCTGGCGGGCTTCTTCCACGACCCCGCCGTGAAGACTGTCCTGAGAATGGGAGCCGCCCGATGAACACCGCACATCTCGGCGAGTCCGCAGGGTCCGCCCTCGGCCCCGACGGGCGATGGCTCGTCGTCGCCATCGACCATCCGCTCTACTCCTGGCCCTGCCACGGGCTGGCCGACCGCGACGGCTTCCTCGCCGCCGTGGCGGGCGCCGGCGCCGACGCCGTCATCGCCTCCTATGGAACGATCCGCGATTGCCGGGTCTCCTTCGGCAACGCCGTCCCCATCCTCAAGCTCGACCTCACTGTCGTCTGTCTCGGGAACGACTATCCGGTCAGCGAGTTCGCTCCCGCCTGGGACCTCGACGACGCCCGGCGTCTCGGCGTCACCCACGTCCTCACCTACGTCCAGCTCGGCGCCGACTTCGAACTGGAGGCCCTCAGGTCGGCCGCCCGTGTCGCCGCCGCGGCGGACGCCGTCGGCATGACCTATATCGCCGAGATCATCCCGGTCGAGAGCGAGCGCTTTCCCGAGCCGGCCGCCCCGCTCGCCATCGCCGCCGCCGTACGGGCCGGTGCGGAGATCGGGGCGCATGTGGTGAAGACGGCGTTTCCCGAGCCGGTGAAAGGCCTCGCCGAGGCGACCGGCTTCGGCATTCCCGTCCTCGTCGCCGGGGGCGACCCGCTCGCCGAGGCGTCACTCCTCCTCTCCCGCGTGCAGGAGGCGCTCGGTGCGGGCGCCGCCGGCGCCGCCGTCGGGCGCAACGTCTGGGGCTCCACCGACCCGGCGGCGACCGTGCGGCAGTTGCGGGAGGCCATCCACGAGCAGGCGGGGCCGTGACGACCGGCGACGTCGCCCTCGTGACGGGCGCCGGGACGGGCATCGGGCGGGCGAGCGCCGTCGCCCTCGCCCGCAGCGGCAACGTCGTCGTCGGGGTGGGCCGGCGCCTTGCGCCGCTCGAGGCGCTCTCGCTCGAGGAGGCCGGCCTTTCCGTGCACGCCGTGGCCGAGTCGCTCGACTCGGCGGAGGGCTGTGGCCGTGCCGTCGCCGCCGCCGTGGCGGCGGCGGGGGCACCTCTCGTCCTCGTGCACGCCGCCGGCCTCGGGGGCTTCATGGACCGGCCGATCTTCGAGGAGACGACCGAGGCGTGGCGCGCCACCATGGCCGTCAACCTCGACGCCGCCTTCGAGCTCATCCGCCTCACGGCGCCGGCCATGCGATCGGCCGGCCGCGGGCGCATCATCCTCATCGGGTCGACGGCAGGCTCCGTCGGCGCCCCTTCGATGTCCGCCTACTCCGCCTCGAAGGCGGGCCTCGTCGGCCTCATGCGCTCGGTCGCCTGCGACGTAGCCCCCTTCGGGATCACCTGCAATGCCGTACTGCCCACCTGGGTACGCGGCACGGAGATGGCGGAGGCGGACGCCCAGCTTGAGGCGTCGGCCCGTTTCCTCAGCGTGGAGGAGATCTGGCGGGAGCGAGCGGCCGCCGCACCAGCCGGCCGCGTGCTCGACGCCGAGGAGGTGGCGCACGTCGTGACGTGGCTGGCGGGCGACGACTCGAGCGGTGTGAACGGCGCCGCCATCGACGTCACTCTCGGCGCCGTCTGGTAGGCCCGGCCGGCCATCTCGCCGGGCGTAGTCGCCCTCAGGAGACGGAGCGGACGGACGACAACCGCCGCCCGCCGGCGAGCAGATCGCCGAGCTCGACCTCGGCGTAGTCGACCTCGCACGGCCGGCCGGGCGCCAACCACATCCGGCGCTCCCGGGGATCCATGACGACGGAGCAGACGGTCGACCACTGCTCCTCTTCCTCGGGCTTCGGGTGGCAGCAGACGCCGGACGGGTGGTCGGCGTGATCGGAGAGCGCCCGGCGGAGGGAGGCGAGATCGTGCGGTTCGCTCCGCTCGGCGATCTCGCGCTCGGCCCGCTGCAGGCGGACGAGGCTGTCCGGCATGGCGAAGAGCGAGACGTCGCTCACGTCGCGTGGGGGGCGCAGGAAGTGGTTCGTGTGCACGATGGCACCGCCCTCGGGGAGGAGCGCCTGCACGCACGAGAAACCCCCCGGACCTGCCTCCAGATCCACAACGACGTCGTCGCCCGTGGCGAGCAGGTAGTTGGCGGAGGAGGCCCGCACACAGCGCTGCACGGTGTCGACGGCCGTCGAGAGCTGCACGCAGTCCGCCAGCGCACGCAGCACGACGTGGTAGGGCAGGCCTGGGGCGCCGCGGTCGGCGGCCGTCACGAGGGCGTTCGTGGCGACGGCGAGGCCGGCGGCGTTGAGGCTGAACTTGGCGAGGAGCCCGGCCTCGACGACCGTGACGAAGTTGGGAGCTCCCTCCTGCTCGACCTCGAGAACGACGAGGCGCTCCGAGCTCTCGGCGAGCCAGTCCCAGTTCTGCCCGACGAGGGGGCGGCCGGCGGTCGTGCGGGAGCCGGCGAGGGCGAAGGACGTGCACTCCCCCATCCGTTGCCCGGCGACCTGGCGGGCCGTCGCCGCCCAGATCACCTCCGTCCGGGTGTTGAGGGTGAGGACGTCGCCGAACTCGATGCCGGCGCCCTCGGCGATGCCTCGCATCTCATCCAAGTACTGCGGAAAGGCGGCCTGAATGGGGGCTTCGAAGACCTCCGCCGCCGTCCTCGCCTGCCCCCAGCTCCAGCCTGCCGCCCGTTGGAAGGCCGCCTCGTAGCCGTCCCGGCAGGCGAGGATGCGCTCCCGGGCCGCCTCCCCGTACTGGCGACCGCGCTCGGTCGGAGAACCGGAGACGCGGATGCGGGGGTAGAGGGCTGCATCGCTCGACATGGCTGCTCCCTTCGGGATGTGCCCGATTGTAGGCGGAGGGGGTTTCGAGGTGGCACCTGCCGGCCAACTCACGCCGCCCCTCGGCGCGGCGCCATGTAGTGCGCTGCCAAAACGCCCGAAACCCCCCGTTTTCGGTGACCTTCGTCGCACAGTACGCCCCGGCGGTCGTCGGCGGGCCGGCGCCGCCCCTAGCCTGGCCCCGGTGGCCGAAGGCGCACAAGGACCGCTACGAGTCCGAGCGTCTCGTCCCCGTCTTCCAGTCGCTGGGCTTGGCCGGCGAGGTGACGGCCACCACGGAGTTCGCCACCCGCGAGGCGGCCTCGCTCTACGTCCGCTGACGTCCGCATCGCCGGGGTCCCGGGCCGGCACCCCGGCGGGCGGTCAGCCGATGCAGAACTCGTTGCCTTCCGGATCGCGCAGGAGAACGGTGTAGATCGGGTCGTCCGGGTCGTCCTCCTGGACTCGGGACAGCACCGTCGCACCGAGGGCGATCAGCTCGGCAGTCTTCGCCTCCACGAGCTCGACCCGCCGATCCATCGTGAGGGAGTTGTCGCGACCCGTCGGGAAGAGGTCGAGATGGAGGCGGTTCTTCCCTGCCTTGTGCTCGGGCACCCGCTGGAACCAGATCGGCGGCCGGAGTCCGCCCGGGTCGAAGATCCGGTCGTCGAAGGCCGCCTCGCCCCCGAGCCGGCTCCGGTAGTGGGCGTGCCAGGCCGTCTCCGGCTCCGCCGGCGGTACCGGCTCGTAGCCGAGCGCCCGGCTCCAGAAGCGGGCGAGGAGAGGCGGGTCGTTGGCATCGACGGTCAGCTGCCAGAAGACCATGCCCTGACGATAGGACGGCCCGCTTCCCTGCGGGGCTACGTTCGGCGGTGTGGAGTTCAGCCGCGAGCTCCGGGACGGCGTCATCACCGGGCAGATCCAGCTCTCCTTTCGCCTCTGGCAGCGACCGAAGGTAAAGGCCGGCGGCCGCTACCCGGTCGGGCCGGTACTCATCGAGGTCGACTCCGTCGAACTCGTCCCGTTCTCGACCGTCTTGTCGGGCGACGTGAGGCGGAGCGGCGAAACCAGCCGCGAGGCGCTCCGCCGCCGAGCCGCCCACGCCGGCCCCATCAACGAGGACACACTGCTCTACCGGGTGGAGTTCCACCTCGTCGAGGCGGGGCTCGCTGAGTAGTCTCGGCTCCGCTCGACGCACACCCGCCACGCCGGGAGGAACGGCCCATGACCGATTTCGACACCACCGCCGGCGTGGCTCCACGCCTCTCCGTGTGCCTGACCTTCGACGTCGACGCCCTCTCGGTCTGGATCGCCGGCACGGAGAACCCGGCCGCCATCTCACGCGGGGAGTTCGCCATCGTGGCGGTGCCCCGCCTCCTCGCCCTCCTCGAACGCCACGCCATCCTCGCCACCTTCTTCGTGCCCGGGCACACCGCCCTCGCCTACCCCGACCTCGTGCGCCAAATTCGCGACGGGGGCCACGAGATCGCCCACCACGGCTGGGTGCACGAGAGCCCGTCGGGTTTGCACACCGAAGGCGAGCGCCGCATCTTCGCGCGCGGGCTGGAAGCTCTCGACCGCGTCGCCGGTACGCGACCGGTCGGGTACCGCTCGCCCTCGAGCGAGCTCAGCCCGAGCTCCATGGAGATCCTCCTCGAGCACGGCATGCTCTACGACTCGTCCTGCGGCGGCTCGGATTTCATGCCGTACTACCAGCGCGTCGGCGACGTCGCCTCCAACTCGGAGGCCTACGTGTTCGGAAGGACCGTGGATCTCGTCGAGGTGCCCTTCACCTGGATCCTGGACGACTTCCCCCACATGGAGTTCTCGCCCGGCTGGAGCTCCGAGCAGGGCGCCCCTTCCGCCGTGCTCGAGATCTGGCAGGGCGAGTTCGACTACGCCTACGAGCACGCACCCGGCGGCGTCTACGACCTCTGCATGCACCCGCAGGTGATCGGCCGCGGCCATCGCCTCGTCATGCTCGAGCGGCTCATCGAGGCGATGGAGCGACCCGGCGTCGTGTTCGAGCCCATGAGGAGTTATGCCGAGCGGTGGCGGGCGGCGAACCCGCTCGAGTCCTGGATCCGGGAGAACCCCATCCGGGCGGGGACGAACGCCCTCTCGTAGCACTCCTCGAGAAGGTCTTCTTCTGCCATCATGCTCGGGAGGGTCGACGAGCGGGAGGGGTGCCGTGGTCGAGGAAGAGCGTCCGAGCGGCGACGGGGAGGGCGGCGTCGCCACGCGGAGCGGCCCCGTCCCACCCTTGTGGCGGCGGGCACACCTGAGCGTCGAGGAACGAGCGGCGCGGGGACGAAGCGCCCGGGACCGGCACCCCCGCTCGTCGCACGCCGACCTCGCCCGGCGGCTCGACCGCCCCGACCCGGTGGGCCTCCTCGTGGCGCAGGCAGACTCCCGTGTCACCGAGCTCATACCCATCCGGCACGGACGCATGGCCTCCTCCCCCTTCGCCTTCTTTCGCGGCGGCGCTGCGATCATGGCGGGCGACCTCGCGGCCACCCCGACGGCAGGGGTGACAGTGCAGCTGTGCGGGGATGCCCACCTCTCCAACTTCGGGCTCTTCGGCTCGCCCGAGCGGCGGATGCTCTTCGACATCAACGACTTCGACGAGACGCTCCCCGGTCCGTGGGAGTGGGATGTGAAGCGGTTGGCGGCAAGTTTCGAGATCCTCGGCCGGCAGCTGTCGTTCTCGGGCGATGAGCGGGGGACGGTCGTGGCAGCGGCAGTGCAGGAATACCGGGAACGCATGCGACAGGCCGCGGGCATGCCGACGCTGGCGGCCTGGTACGACCATGTGGACGCCGGAGCCCTCCTCCGTCTCGTGCACGACGAGGTGCGCGTCGACCGCCTGCACCCGACGGAGGCGAAGGCGGCGCAACGGGCCGTCACGCGCGCCTACTCGAACGACTCGGCCCGCGTCCTCGCCAAGCGTACGAGCGATGTCGACGGCGAGCTGCGCATCGTGGCCGACCCCCCGCTCGTCGTCCCGATCGAGGATCTCGTCAGGCCCGGGTCGGAGTGGGAAGACCCCGCCCCCCTCATCAAGCGGCTGCTCGCCTCCTACCGGCGCACCCTCGGACGGGAGGGACACCCCGTCGAGGAGTTCCAATACGTGCACGCGGCTCGCAAGGTCGTCGGTGTCGGAAGCGTCGGTACGCGCTGCTACCTCCTCCTCCTCGTCGGCCGCGACCGCAACGACCCCCTCTTCCTGCAGGTGAAGGAGGCGCAAGCGTCAGTGATGGAGCCGTTCCTCGGCTCGAGCCGCCACCACAACCACGGCGAGCGCGTCGTGGCAGGGCAGCACCTGATGCAGGCGGCCACGGACATCTTTCTCGGCTGGCAGCGAATCCGCGGCTTCGACGGCATCTCCCGGGACTTCTACGTCCGGCAGTTCCAGGATTGGAAGGGCAATATCGACGTCGACACACTTCGACCGAGCGGGGCGACGTCGTACGCCCGCCTCTGCGGCGCCACGCTGGCGCGGGCGCACGCCCGCTGGGGAGACCGCATCGCCATCGCCGCCTATCTCGGTAAGAGCGACGCCTTCGACCGGGCGATCGTCAGCTTCAGCGCCGCCTACGCCGACCGGAACGAACGGGACTACGAGTTGTTCCGCACGGCCATCGCCCAGGGTCGCATCGCCGCCGAGGCCGGTCTCTAGGTCGAGCTCTGCGCCTTGTTGTCAGTGCTGTCAGTAGTGTGACGCCGAGGAGGAGTCGGTCATGACCACCGCTGTCATCGGTACCGGAGGGCTCGGATCGGTCATCGCCCGCCACCTCGCCTCCGGCGGCGAGACCGTGCGGCTCTCGAGCGCCGACAAGAAATCGGCGCAGGCGCTGGCCGCACAGATCGGTGCAGCCGCCGTCGTCGCCGCCGACAACCGCGACGCCGTGCAGGGCGCCGATGCGGTCGTGCTGGCGTTGCGGTTTCCCGTGCTGCAGGGTGTCATCGGCGAGATCGCCGGCGCCCTCGCCGACACCGTCGTCGTCGTCCCGAGCAACCCGGTCGGCCTCGACCCCGACGGCCACCTCGTGCACCTCCTCCCGAGCGGGCAATCCTCCGGCGAGGTCGTGGCCGGCTGGCTGCCGGCCGGCACGCCCTTGGCCATGGCGTTCGGGTCCATGTCGGGCGGCCTCCTCGAGTCCTCCAGCAACCGTTCGCCGGAGAAGGCCGTGCTCTTCTACGCCACCGACGACGACCGTGCCGCCGAGGAGGTGGAGCGGCTGATCCGGACGGCCGGCTTCGAGCCGGTGAAGGTCGGCGGGATCGACCAGTCGAGTCGACTCGACGTGGACGGCGATCTGCACGATCTCGTCGTCGGCCTCGCCGAGGCGCGGTCGCTGTTCGGCACGCCTTGACCGCAGCGGCACCCCGGGTGATCCGCCCGCCGCCGGCCGGCGCCGCCTAAGGTTCCGTCGGGGATGGTCGACGTCGAGCTTCTGTACCGCCAGCAGCTGACGGAGGCGGACCGGCAGGTGCTGGCCTCCGTCGCCGGGCCGGACGCCGACGTGACGCGCGCTCTCGGCTTGCCGGCGCTCGAGGATGCCCTCTTCGGCGGCCCCGACCGCCTTCCCCTCCCCGTCGGTGTCTCGCCCTTCCTCGCCTTCGCCGCCGCCGTCCACCGCACGGCGGAGACGCTCGAGACGCAGTCGTTCGTCGAGGAACGGTGGACGCCGCGCTCGCGCATCCCCGTCTTCGACGTCGCCGACCTCCGGGCGCTCCTCGCCGACCCCACCCGTCGCTACTTCCTCGTCGAGCTGCTCGCGTCCTACACGCGCGTGACGAGCGGTGTCACCTGGACCCGCACCGCCCGCGGATGGCGCCGGCGGCGCTACAGCGAGCTCGACCCGAGACGCCTCGCCGAAATGCTGGAGGTCGTGGACGCCACGGAGCGCCCGGGCATCTACCGCCGCCTCGGCGACGTCTCCCTCTTCCTCCTCGGCGTCTTCCCCGACTCCCCCTCCCCTCTCGGGATCGGAGCTGCGACGGAGCGCCTGCTGCGCATCTCCGGGCTCGGCCGGGATTCAGCCGACGAGCTCGGGGAGCAGCCGCTCCTCGAGCTGCTGGGTGCCCGCTGGTACCACGCCGCCGTCTCCTCCGCCAAGGCCGCCGGGACTCCCGTCACCGCCTCGTTCTCGGTCGTCGACTACATGGCCGACCACTTCCGGCACGCCCGCCGCGTCCTCAACGCCGTGACGGACCGCTACCTGTTCCCCCTGCGGGAGCAGTGGTTCGGCGCCGGCTGAACGGACGCCGCGGGCATCGGGTCCGATACCCTGCGCCCGTGCACACCACGTTTCGACACGACCGCCACGCCGGGAACGGTGATCCCGGCCGACGCTTGACGGGGGGCCGGCCATGACGACCTTCGCCGTGGCTCTCCCGCAGCAGCTGCTGCCCGAGGGCGGTTTCGATCCCGACGCCGCCGCCGAATACCTGAGGCGGGCCGAAGAGCTCGGCTTCGACGGCGTGTGGGCGCAGGAGAGCGTCCTCAGCCGGGCACCCGTCCTCGATCCGCTCGCCGCCCTGGCCTTCGCCGCCGCCGCCGGCGGGTCCCTCCGGCTCGGCTGTGCCGTGTTCGTCAGCAGCCTGCACGATCCCATCCATCTCGCCAAGGGCCTCGCCAGCCTCGACCAGCTCAGCGGCGGCCGCCTCGAGATCGGTGTCGCCGCCGGGAGGCCGACGCCGGCGACGACGGCCTTCGGCATCGATCCGGACTCCCGGCTGGCTCGCTTCGACGAGGGCCTGCAGCTCATGAAAGCCTGCTGGACCGAGACGTCCGTCTCGTTCGACGGTCGCTTCTGGCAGGTCGATGACGCAGCCGTCGAGCCGAAGCCGCTGCAGCACCCCTACCCCCCGCTGTGGATCGGCGGCTCCCGGCCCTGGGCGTTGCGGCGGGCGGTGAGGGAGGCGGGTGGTTTCTTCGGGGCGGGCGGCACCACGACGGTCGACTTCGCCGCCCAGGTCGTGCTCGTCCGCTCCTTGCTGGCGGAAGCGGGCCGAGCGCCCGCCGACTTCCGCATCGCCAAGCGCGTCTACCTGGCCGCCGACGACGACGCCGAGACGGCCCGCCGGTACGTCGACGCGGGACTGCAACAGATCTACGGACGGAGCGGGTTGACGGCCGTCGCCGTCCACGGCACGGACGCCGACTGCGTCGCCGGCCTGCAGGAGGTCATCGACGCAGGAGCCGAGCTCGTCCAGCTGCACCCGCTCGGTGACATGAGCCGGCAGGTCGAGCGGCTCGCCGCCGAAGTGATCCCGGAGCTGCGATGACACCGAGGCGCTCGGTGAGTCGACCCACCACCCGGCGCCCGAGCGCCGCCGAGCTCGGGATCATGTCGGGTGCCCCTCCCTTCGGCCGGGGACAGGCCGTCACGCTCGGCAACTGGGAGTTGCCCCCGTTCAACCGGTGGTCGTTCCAGCACGTACGGGAGCTCATCCCGACGGCGCCCATCACCCGCTCGCCGACACCCCGCCGCTTGCCCGCCCAGACGCTGGACGTGGCCGCCCTCAGCTGTGGCACGGGCGCCCGCCCGCTCACCGTCGCCGACGTCCTGCAGGAGACATGGACGGACGGCTTCCTCGTCCTGCACCGGGGCCGGGTCGTGACCGAGCAGTACTGGAACGGGCTCACACCGGCCTCGACCCACCTCCTCATGTCGGTCTCGAAGTCCATCGTCTCGACGGTGGCGGGCTGCCTGGCCGGCGAGGGACTGCTCGACGCAGCGCAGCCGGTCGAGTCGATCGTGCCGGAGCTCGGCGGCACCTCCTGGCGGGGCGCCACCGTGCAGCACCTGCTCGACATGCGCACGGGCACGAAGTTCGACGAGACGTACGAGCGGCCCGACGCCGACGTGCAGCTGCTCGAGGAGGTGTTCGGCTGGCGCCCGCGGCGGCACAGGGACCTCCCGCCCGACGGGCGCAGCTACTTCGCCACCCTCCACAACGACGGTGCGCACGGCGGGCCGTTTCGCTACCGCTCCGTGCTCACCGACGTGCTCGGCTGGGTGCTCGAGCAGGCGACGGGCAAGCGCCTGGCGGACCTCGTGAGCGAGACGGTGTGGGGACCGATGGGAGCCGAGCACGACGCCGAGGTGACGGTGGACTCCTCCGGCTACGCCCTGGCCGACGGCGGCATCTGCGCCAGCCTGCGGGACGTCGGCCGCTTTGGGTTGCTCGTGCTCGAGACAACTCTCGGACGAGGTCGAACGGCGCTGCCGCGGGCCTGGATGGAGGACACCATCGAGGGCGCCCCGGACGGGGCGACCGCCTTCGTGGCGGCCGAGCGGCGACCCGGCTTCCCTCCCGGCGCCCACTACCGCAACTGCTGGTGGGTGCGCGACCGTTCCGTCCCCTTCTTCAACGCCTCCGGCGTGAACGGGCAGAGCATCTTCGTCCACGTGCCGTCCGCAACGGTCGTCGTCAAGTTCTCCACCTGGCCCCAGTCGCTCAGCCCCCGCTACACCACACTCACGATCTCGGCCGTGAAGGCGATCGTCGAGGAACTGACAGGGCGACCGGCCTGGTAAAGGGACCGCCCGCCCTCAGGCGGCGAGACCGATGCTGACCGCGGGCGGCTGCTCGAGGCTGTTGTGCACCGTGCAATGGGAGGCCACGGCGAGGAGGGCGGCCCGACGCTCCTCCGGCAGCCCCTTCGGCGTCGTCACCTCCACCGTGATCTCCCCGACCCGGGCCGGGCGTTCCGCCATGGAGAACGTCGCCGTCACGGCGAGGCCGTCGGTCGGCAGGTCGTGCCGCACCAGGAAGCGGCGGGCGTAGAAGGCAACGCAGGAGGCCAGGCTCGCCACGAAGAGCTCCGTGGGGGTGGGGGCAGAGTCGGTGCCGCCGTCGGAGATCGGCTGGTCCACGTACTGCAGGTGCTGGCGGATGTCGATCTCGAAGACATCGCCGTCCTTGTGCTCGACCCGCACGACCTTGCTCATCGGATACCTCCTGAACGGCCGGTGCAGAGGGCGTGCCTCTGCCGACGGCACTGCACCGCATATACCCCCGAGGGTATAAGATGGACCGGTGATGCGACAGGGTCTTTCGGCCCTGAAATTTGGATTCCACGGGAAGGAGCCCCGGCGTGGAGATGCCCGACGAGGTGGTCGAAGACGTGCGCCGCCGGCTGCACCGAATCGGCGGCCAGGTGGAGGCCATCGAGCGCATGCTCGACGAGGGCCGCGAGTGCCGAGACGTCGTCACGCAAATCTCCGCCGCCACGAAGGCGCTCGAGCAGGTCGGCTTCAAGCTCGTCGCCGCCGGCCTCACCTATTGCGTGCAGCACCCGGAGGACGCCGCCGCCCAGGGCTACCCCCTGGAAGAGGTCCAGCGCATGTTCATGAAGCTGGCCTGAGCAGACCGGGGGTTCCGACGGGCGCGATGGGCTGTCGTCCGCTTCACTCTCGAGAGGTGGAGCCATGTGCTCGCGTCACCAATGCCGCCGAGTCAGGAGGCTGTCGGAAGATGCTCACCCACCAACCGGACCAGGATCTCTTCCGGGCGATCCTGTCCCACGACGTCGCATGGGAGCCGTTCCCCGCCTTTCCCCGCTCCGTCCGCCTGGCGGTCCTGGTGGGCCATCCGGCCCAACCGGCGCCCTACGTCATCAGGGTCAAGGTGCCGGCGGGCGTCAAGCTCATGCCTCACCAGCACCCGGAGGATCGCGTCTACACCGTCATCTCCGGCGTCTTCTACATAGGCGTCGGCGAGGAATTCGACGCCGATCTGCTCACTGCGTACCCGCCGGGCGCCGTCGTCGTCCTGCCCGGCGGCACACCTCACTTCCATTGGGCGAAGTCAGGTGAGTACGTCACCCAGGTGACGGCGATCGGCCCCCTCGGCCTCGAGTATCTGAACCCCGAGGACGATCCGCGAAACCACTGAGAGATGATCACGTCGCAGGAAAGCATCCCGACGGAGAGGAGCGGTCGTGAGCACCGACGATGACAAGCGCCATGCGATCGAGGAGCACTGGGCGGCCTCCGAGTCCGGGGACTCCGAGCTCGAGCATCGCCTTTACGCCGAGGACGCCATCCTCGACTACCCGCAGTCGGGGGAACGGTTCGTCGGGCGCTCGACCATCGCCGAGCAACGCGGCGGCAACCCTGCGAAACGGCACTTCACGCTGCGGAGGGTGCTCGGCGGCGGTCCGACGTGGGTGAGCGAGTGCGTCATCACCTACGACGGCGCGCCCTCGATGTCGGTGAGCATCATGGAGTTCGCCGACGGCTTCGTGGCGCACGAGACCCAGTACTTCGCCGACCCGTTCGCAGCGCCGGCGTCGAGGGCGAAGCTCGCCCAGCGAATGGACCCGGTCGACTGACGCCGTCAGCGACCTCGCGGCGTGGCCGGAGCAGCCGGCCGATGAGAGCGGTTAGAGGGCGGAGACGAGCTCGGCCACGATCTCTGCGGCGGGCTGTGGCCGCCGGGCGAGCGCAACGCTCTGTCCGGCCCACAGAGAGAGTGCCTCGACATCGCCCGTGGTGCCGACCATGGGGGCCGCCGTCGAGTAGCGGACGATGGGGTCGCCGGAGGAGAAGTGTGCGATGACCTCCCCCTCTCCCGGCCGGCTGCCCGACGGGGGCCGTCCGGCCGCCTCCCACTTCTCGGCCGTCGAGTTGCGAAGGGCGCGGTGGGACGCGTTCGGCCACCCGACGTCGTACAGGTTGGCGTACCACTGGGCGTCGGTCTCGGCCGCCTCCGCGAGGCAACGGCGGTACACCTCGTGAATGGGCGTCTCCTCCGCCATGAGAAAGCGTGTCCCCAGCCAGGCCGCCTGGGCGCCGAGCGCCAGCACGGCGGCCACTCCCCGAGCGTCCCCGATCCCGCCGGCGGCGATCACGGGCAGCGGTGCCACGGCGTCCACGACGGCAGGCACCAAGGGCAGGGTCGCCACGTGACCCCAGACGTGCCCGCCGGCTTCCCAACCCTGCGCCACCACGACATCGACTCCGCTGTCGGCTGCCCGCCGCGCCTCTTCGGCGCTGCCGACCGTCTGCAGGAGGAGGGCGTTGGCGTCGTGGACCTGCTCGACGTAGCCGGCGGGATCCCCCCACATGAGCGACACGATCCTCAGCCCGGCGTCGAGGGCCTCCTCGAGCCGGCGATGCTGGTCGGAGGAGAGAATGAGATTGCCGCCGAAGGGACGGTCGGTCAGCGCCGCCGTCTCACGAACAGGGTCTCCGGCAGGAGACGACCACGTCAACGCCAACATGCCGAGGGCCCCGGCATTCGAGACGGCCGCCGCCAGTTCCGTCAACGCCGACATCGGCGCCTGCACGATGGGCTGTTCAATCCCGAGCAGCTCGCAGACCGGCGTTTTCATGACCGTGACCTCCTCTTCGTTGCACCCCGGAACGGGCCCACGACGAGCCTCGACGGGCGTCCGGCGGCTGCGGCGGATGCGCGTTCAGCTACGAGTCATACGACGTCGGCATGGATTGAGGGGCCCGCTTGGCCCACCCGTGAAAGTTCGCGTAGTCGCCGGCATCCCAGGCCTCCCGCAGCCCCGGCTTGCTCAGATCCCAGTCGGGCCGGCTCTCGCTCGTCACGGCGCGCAGATCACGCCACAGGTCGTCGAAGGAGGGGCGTCCCCAGAACCAGTAACCGTTGTAGATGCTGTGAATGACCAGCCCCGGCTTGAGCACGAGCGTGTGGGGGATCATCGGGTCGTGCTCGGGGTCGGTGTATTCCTGGATCTCGAGGTCCTTCTGGACCGTCCGACCGGGATCGGAGAGGAAGGGCCAGTCGGCCCCGACCGACGCACGGAACTCTTGAGAGGAGTGATGGTCATCGGTCGAGATCGTGACGATGTGGGTGTAGGCGACGGCGACCTTCGCATGGTTGGCAGCGAGCTCGAGGTGCTGCTGGTGCTCCTTCGGGCAGTAGTTGCCCCGCGCCAGTGTGAGGATGAGCGGGTCGTCGCCTTGCAGCTCACTGAGCGTGCGCTCGGTGCTGGTCTCGTCCGGGAGGGCGTAGTCGGGAAACGTGCCGCCGGGCCTGATGTCGGATCGCATGGTCCCCTCTCTCGTCGCCTCGAGCGCACTCCTCTCGGCGGGGTCGACGACCGATGTCGCCGAACGACGCGATCCTCCTCCACGAGCTCACCCGTCGCGCCAGGGGATCTCCCTGGTTGTCATTCCCTCGTCGGCGTCTCGCCGACCGAAGCAGGACGCCCCTCGCGAACCAGGGTCCCGTACGGGCGCCATCGTGGCCACGCCGAGTCCACCGTGCACGAGGGCTGATGAACGATGGCTGCGTGTTCCGACTGACGAAGGGGAGGCCATGACGAGTCAAGACCGCAAGGTCGCCATCATCACGGGAGGTTCTCAAGGGATCGGCGCCGGCCTCGTCGTCGGATACCGGCAGCGGGGCTGGGCGGTCGTGGCCACGTCCCGGACGATCACCCCGAGCCAGGACCCGGAGGTGCTCTGCGTCGATGGCGACATCGCCGAAGCCGCCACCGCCGACCGCATCGTCGCGGGCGCACTCGAGCACTTCGGCCGTATCGACACCCTCGTCAACAATGCCGGTCTCTTCATCTCCAAGCCCTTCACCGACTACACCGCCGACGACTACGCCGCCATGGTCGGCGTCAACCTCACCGGTTTCTTCATGCTCACCCAGCGCGCCATCGCCGACATGCTGACGCGCGGGCACGGTCACGTCGTCAACATCACCACGACGCTGGCGGACTACGCCGACTCCAGCTCGCCCTCCGTCTTGACCTCGCTCACGAAGGGCGGCCTCGCCTCGGCCACGAGGTCACTGGCCATCGAGTACGCCTCCCGCGGCATCCGGGTGAACGCCGTCTCGCCCGGGATCATCCAGACGCCGGTGCATCCGCCGGAGAGCTATGCCGGGCTCGGCGCCCGGCTCGTCCCACTCGGGCACGTGGGTCAGGTCTCCGACATCGTCGACGGCATCCTCTTCCTGGAGTCGTCGCCCTTCATCACCGGCGAGATCCTGCACATCGACGGCGGCCAGATCGCCGGCCACTGACGGCTCTGACCGACGACCGGCCCTCAGAGGTCGAGCACGATGTCGTCGCCGGGCTGTGAGCAGCAGATGAGAACGCTTCCCGGAGCAGGCGGTTCGACCGGGTCGGGGTTGTACCGGACCGTGCCGGCGACGAGGGTCGTCTCGCAGGTATGGCAGACACCGGTGCGGCACGACCAGCGGACAGGTACGTCGCAGGCCTCGGCGAGCTCGAGCAGCGTGCCGTAGTCGCTGCTCCACGGGATCGTGAGGTCGCTTCGGGCAAAGGCGATCGCCGGGCCGCTCCCGGGGTCGCCGGCGGGTGGGTGCGGTGCCCGCGGCGGCGTCGCCGCGATCCCTGGCGTCACACTGGCCTCCGGGCCGAACACCTCGGTGTGGAGGCGGGAGGCATCGAAGCCGAGGGCCGCCAGACCGGCACTGATGTCGTCCATGAACGACGTCGGTCCGCACAGGTAGGCCTCGGCATCGGACGGTGGCTCCAGCTGTGCGAGGAGATCAGCGGTGAGGCGTCCCGCACCGTCGAAGTCGCGGCCTTGCACGTCGTCCGGACCGGGGCGGCTGTAGTACACGTGGGACTGCGCCTTCGGCAGGGAAGCGAGGAGGCTGCGCGCCTCGCTCGCGAACGGGTGCTCGCGCCCATCGCGTGCGCCCTGCAGCCACCAGATCTCCCGGTCGGAGTGCTCCTGCGCCAGTGCCTGCAGCATGGCGAGCACGGGAGTGGCACCCACCCCGGCACTGATCAGCAGCACGGGCGCCTTCGTCTCGTCGAGGATGAACGTGCCGCGCGGTGCCGCAACGTCGAGCTCGTCGCCGACGGCGAGCCGCGTGCACAGGTAGCCGCTGACGGCACCGTCGCGTTCGTGCTTGACGGTGACCCGGTAATAGTCCGCCCCGGGCGGTCCGGAGAGCGAGTAGTTGCGCAGCAACGCCCGCTGGTGCTTGTCGGGTTGGACTCGGATCGTGACGTACTGGCCCGGCCGGGCGGCCGGGAGGGGAGCGCCCGCGGGGTCCTGCAGGCGTATCGAGATCACCGAGTCGCTCTCGGGCGTGATCGCTGTGACGGTGAACTGACGGAACCCGGCCCAAGCAGGAGGCGGGCTCGTCACGGCGAGACCGGCGTTGCCGCTGCCGGGTTCCTCGTTCAGCAGCGCACGGAAGGAGCCTTGCCAGCCGGGGCTGAGGGCGGGGACCCGGAGCGCCCGGAGCAGTCCTTGGCGGCTGTGCCCGGGGAGATAGAGCAAGGCGTCGACCTCGGCCACCGTCATCTGCTCCGGTCCGCCGGAGACCTTCGTGATCGTGTCGCCCGCCTGCACCTCGCCCTCCTGGAGCACTCGGAAGTAGAAGCCGGGACGGTGATGGGAGACGAGCAGGGCGGGCATCTGCGGGTCGTTCATGCGGATCCCGACGCGGTAGCAGGTCACGCGTGGCTGCGTGACCTCGAAGACGGCGCTGCCGATCCGGTAGCGGTCCCCGATGCACACCTCGTCGTCGGCCAGCCCGTCCACGGTGAAGTTCTCGCCGAACTGTCCGTAGACGAAGTCGTTTCGATCGAGCTGGCCTTCCCAGTACCGATACGAATCCATCTGGTAGACGAAGACGGCACGTTGCTCGCCGCCATGCCCCGCCAGATCGCCCTGTCCGTCGCCCTCGACGTTGAGCCGGCCGACGTGACAGGAACCTGCAACGGGTTCCTTGAAGACTCCCGTGAAGACCGTCTTGCCCTGCCAGGAGACGTTCTTCGGCAGGCCCACGTTGACCGACAACAACGTGGCGGCCGGCTGAGCCGCCGGCTCGACCGAGTGATCCCGCTTGGCTGGCCGCTTCGGGGAGCGACGCGAGCTTGGCCTACGAGGCAATCGCCATGCCGCCGACCCATTGGGCAACGGGCACTCTCCGCAACTGCCGGCGAGAACCGACCCCGAGCTTGGTGTACACCTTCCGCAGGTGCCACTCGACCGTGCGGGCGCTGATGAACAGCTCCGTGCCGATCTCGGCATTCGTGTGCCCGGCACCGGCGAGGCGGGCGATCTGCGCCTCCTGCGGGGTCAACTCGTAGCGTGTGTCGTCCCGCCGCCCCCGCACGGTCTCACCGGTGGCCAGGAGCTCGCGTGCCACACGCTCCCGCAGCGCCTCGGCGCCCACGGCGGTGAAGATCTCGAGGGCCGACCGAAGCTGGACCCGGGCGTCGAAGCGGCGATTCTCCCGGCGCAGCCACTCGCCGTAGAGCAGGTAGGCGCGCCCCAGCTCCGTGCCGAGGTCGGTGCGACCGAGGCGCTCGATGGCTTCCAGGTAGCAGGCCTCTGCCACGGAGCCTTCACTCATGAGCGCCCGTGACCGCGCCCGCAGGCCGACGGCCCAGTCGCTGGCACAGGCCTGCGTCGTCTCGACGAGCTCCTCGAGGGCCTCCGATGCCCGCGCCAGCTGACCGCAACGACTGGCGGCCTCGATGAGCTCGGGCAACACCAGTGGTGCGATGCCCAGCTGCTGCGAGTGCTTGTGGGCGCTCTCGGCCGCCGCCAGGGCGGCGGCGTAGTAGCCGAGGGCGTTGTTCAGCGCCGCAGCCGTGCAGTCGCCGATCGCCCCCATGCCCTCTCCCGTCGCGAAGTACGTCGCATGATCCAACGTCGACCTCTCATCCACTGGAGTCCTCCCCACTAGCGATCATGGTGCGCCAACGATGCATTCACCGTTCCAGTCCGATGCGCTCCCCTCGCTGCTCGAGCTCGTTCCTCTCGTTCAAGGCTGGACCCGTGAGCCGTAGCTTGCACGTCGGGCCTGTCGCTCGCACCAGTGTGTGCACTGGTCTGCCCCCGGGGTCTCGTGCTGGCCCGGGCGCGCCGGCGCGCCGGCGCACCGAGGCGCCGGCTGAGCGGGATGCAGGGTCGATTCGTGTCGGGGGTTAGGCACCGAAACGAGTTCTAGCCGCTTACACGAATCCCACACGCCCGGGTTGCCGCCCGGGGCCGTTCCGGCCTCCGGCTACGAGGCGCAGCGGCTCAGGGGGTGGCGGGAGCCGCCAGGCGGGCACGCCAGGCAGCCGGCAGGGCCAGGAGCATGGCAGCCGACGCCAGGGCGAAGGCGAGCGGGTACCCGGTGGCGCTCACGAGGAAGCCGAAGCCGAGGGCTCCCGCCCCGATGCCGGCGTCGTAGGCGAGATTCCACATCCCGCTCACGGCGGCGTACCCGGCGGGCGAGACGCGCTGGTACATGAGGGTGGCGCTGGAGTTCTGCCAGATGCCGAGGCCGACGCCGAAGACGGCGGCACCGACGAGCACCTCGGCCGAGTCGTGGACGCCTGCCAGCAGGAGGACCCCAAGGGCGGCCGTCACGAGCCCGGGGATCATCATGCGGGCGGGATCGCGGCGATCGCCTGCCCGGCCGGCGATGACACGGGAGACCGTCGACACGCCGGACTGCAGGAACAGTGCGACGGCGGCCACCGTGGTGGCACTGGCGAGGGCGAGGGGGAGGAAGGTGACGATGATGCCTGAAGCCGCCGTCGTGGCGAAAAAGGCGACGGCGGGCAAGCGGAGCTCCCGGCGACGCAGCCCCTCGATCATGCCGACGGGCACCTCGTGATGCGGTTGGTGCGCCGGTAGCTGAGGCAGGGCCACGGTCGAGGCGACGGCCACGAGCCCGGCGGCGACGGCGACGGGTGTGAAGCCGACGTGCTCGGCGAACCAGACACCGAGGGGGAGCGCCACGAGCCCCGGCAGCCCCGAGACGGCCCCCACGAGGGCGAGCCCCTCCCCCCGCCGTTGGGCAGGCACGAGCGAGGCCGTGAGCGACCCGCCGGCGACGACGGTGCCGGCGAAACCGATGCCTCGCAGGGCGGAGATGCCGAGGATCCACGCCTGCGTGTCCGAGACGGTGAGGAAGCAGGCCGGAAGGCCGAGGAGGATGAGGCCGAAGCCGAGAACCTTTCGCTCGCCAAAACGTCCCACGACCCAGGGCGTGGCGAGCTCGCCGACGACCGTCGTGAGCATGAGAGCTGCCGTCGTCGAGCCGGCGGCACCCGTCGTGTGGGCCGACCGCTCGGCGTAGAGGGGGGCGACGGAGAGGAGGAGGAAAAAGCTGCTCGATGCTCCGAAGATCGTGACGAGTCGCCAGAGCAGCGCCCGCGTCACCAGACGGGGGCGGTCCCCGATCGCCTCCTTCACCATGTGCGCCCCTTCACGGCCCGATGGCCGGACGGCCCGCCGTGTCGCCGCGGTGCATCGCCTCCTCCTTCCACCCTCCATTGAACCCGGTGGCGGTGCCCGTTGGTGCAGCCGGCGCGACGGGTCGAGGTGGGGCGCGCCAATAAGCTGCCGTCCGTCGAGCCGCTCGCCCGCCGCGCCGAGGCGAGTCGGCAGGACGCTGCCAACATGGGGAGAGGCACGTGGCATGAATGCCGACGAGGAATGGCCGGTGCTCGACTACGAGCAGCTCGCACCGACCGTCGATCTCCTCAACCGCCTCGTCCAGGCGGCCGGCAAGTACACCCTCGACGAGCTGTTCGAGCCGGGCTGGGGCAACATCGTCCTCGACGTCACGCCTCGCGGACTGCGCACGACGACGCTGCGACAGGGACCGAAGCGCTTCAGCGTGCACTACCGCCTTCTCGACGGGGACGTCGTCATCGAGTCGAACGAGGGAGAGCGGAACCTGAGCCTGCTCGACGGGTCCGTCGCCCACTTCTACCACCGCTTCTGCGCCTCGGCGGCCGAGCTCGGCCTCCGCCCGCCCGGGACGTCGCTCCTCTGCGAGCTGCCGTCTGGAGCGACCCGATTCGAGCACGACGTGGACGAGCGGCACTGGGACGCCGACGCGGCGCGGCTCGTCTGGCGGGGCTTCGCCTCCGTGGCGGCGGCCCTCGAGGACTACCAGGCGCCCTACCGGGGCCACCGGCCGAGAACAGGTGTCATGTGGGGTGGCTTCGACCTGTCGTCGACCCGCTACCGCGGGCGCCGCTCCACGCCACCACCGGACCGGCCGGCCTTCCTACAGCACGGTATGACCGAGGAGTACGTCTCCGTCGGCTTCTATTTCGGCAACCCGGCGGTGCCGGAGGCGAGCGTGTACGCCTACATCGCACCTCAGCCGGCGGGCATGGAGGCACACGAGTGGGGCGCTGTGGGCGGCCGGTGGAACAGCGAGGCGGGGCTCGTGCTGCTCCCTTGGAACGAGCTTCGGTCGGCGGCCGACCCGCGCGGCGCGATCGTCGCCTTCGGGGACGCCGTGTACGACGCCGCCGTCGAGCTGGCCGGATGGCCCGTCGACCTCGTCGGCGCCCGCTTCACCGGCTGGCAGGCCAGCCGGACCCCTCCCGCCACGATGCCGAGCTGAAGGAGAACACGATGACCGACGACGACATCGACCCCAGCGTGCCGCCCAGCGGCACCGGCTGCCTCGAGTGCGAGGAGGCAGGCGGTTGGTGGTTCCACCTCCGCCGCTGCGCCAAGTGCGGGCACATCGGATGCTGCGACACGTCGCCATCGCAGCACGCCACGAGACACTTCGAGCAGGGCGGCCACCCGGTCATCGCCAGCTACGAGCCGGGCGAGGACTGGTACTACGACTACCGGAACGGCGACGTCCTCGAGGGCCCCCCGCTGGCAGCTCCCCACCACCACCCCGTCGACCAGCCAGTACCGGGCCCGGCCGGACGGGTCCCGGCCGACTGGCAGCGTCACCTGCACCAATAACGAGTCACCGGGGGCCCGGTACGCCCGCCTCCACGCCCACCGACGAACGTGAACCTCTTCTTGCCTCAGACATCCATGGCGATGCTGCCCCGCAGCCTCCCGACAACGTCGCCCCCTCCCGGTAGCCCGCCGGCGACCGGTCTCCCTCCTGGAGGAGCACCATCGTGGCCTGCAGGCTGTGCGACGCCTCCTTCATCGCGATCCAGACTCCGCCGTCCAAAAGGCCGTCGGCACTCTTCAAACGATCGAGGAGCTGACCGGCGAAGTGAAGGTGATAGAGCGCCTCGTCGAGCTTGTCGCGAGGTGGCTCCGACGGGGCCGTCATGACGACAACCGCGGATTGCGGAAGACACGCATGGCGGCGCGTGTGACCTGGAGAACGTGAGCGGCCCTGAGCTCGTTCGACGGCGCCTCCATCAGCTGCAACTCGAGCGGTACGAGGACCGCCCGCTGCAGGTGGGCGACCAGGAGCGGCTCGTCGTCGGCGAGCGCCAGCAGGTCGAGCGCAATGATCCGCTGGAGGTCCAGCCACAGTCGATCCGCCTCACGAGGAGCTCCCACGCTCACAGGCGTCGACGAGCCGACCCGTCGGATCGCTTCGACATCACCGTGCGCCAGCATGTTGATGCGCGACCAGGCCGGCACAGGCTCGGGGTGCGGCTGCTCGTACTGCTCGTAGTGGCCGGTCAGGAGCGCCTCGGCTTCGGCCAGGAGGCACAACCCGCCGGCGGAGACTGAGTGGTCCGTCGGTGGGCGCCATGGAAACCGCCTCACGTCGTGCCTCCTGCGACCTGCGCTCCAGACCGGTACCAGACCACGTCGATCGTGTCTCCTTGATGGGCGGGAGATGCTGTATGGAGGATCGCACTGCAGAGGCCCGCTTGCGCCCGTGGAAGGCACTGGTCGACCCACATCCACCAACGGGCCTCCCAGGGACTCCCAGGGACTCCTCCTGGTGCGACGAAGCCGTCGATGCGTCAAAGTGGCGGAGAGGACAAATTTGAGGAGGCTCGATGAGCACGACTGAAGCCCGCACCGGAGACGCAGCTGCGGGAGTGGAAGCCGCCAAGAGCGACATGAGCCTGGAGGTGGTCGTCCTCCCCGTCGCCGATACGGAGCGGGCCAAGGAGTTCTACCTGCGGCTCGGCTGGCGGCTCGACGCTGACGTTGCGGTCGGGGACGACCTTCGGCTGGTTCAGGTCACACCGAAGGGATCGGGGTGCTCGATCCAGTTCGGCGACAACCTCACGACGGCGCCCCCGGGCTCGAGCAAGGGCGCCTACCTCGTCGTTCCCGACATCGCGGCGGCGCGAGCGGACCTACTGGGGCGCGGCATCGAGGTCAGCGACGTCTTCCACGAGGGTCACCTGGGCGACCGTTTCCACGAGCCCGGACGTGTGCCCGGCGCCTCGACGAATACCGACAACAGCTACCAGTCGTTTGCGACCTTCAGCGATCCCGACGGCAACGTGTGGCTCCTCCAGGAGATCACCCATCGGTTGCCGGGCCGCGTCGACGAGGCGGTGTCCTCGTACTCCTCGGCGGAGGACTTGGCGGCTGCGCTTCGGCGAGCCGAGGCGGCTCACGGTGAGCACGAGACGCGCATCGGGGCGGCAGACCCCAACTGGCCGGACTGGTACGCCACCTACATGGTGCAGGAGCGCACGGGCGGAGCACTGCCCACCTGAGAGCGTCGCTCGGGCACTCTCGTCGCTGCACCCTCTGGCGGGTCTTGACGGGCCCCGGCACTCGGCGACGCACCGGACTATCGTCCCGGCTGCGACGCGACATCTCGCCGACGTCATGCCCGGTGTCAGCAGCGACGACTCCCGGAGCGTGAGCAGGTCCAACGACTGAGGGAGGGAGCCATCATGGGTTTGTCGATCAACGACACGGCACCGGATTTCGAGGCCGACACCACGCAGGGCAAGATCAGCTTCCACGACTGGATGGGCGACTCCTGGGCGGTGCTGTTCTCGCACCCGAAGGACTTCACTCCTGTGTGCACCACCGAGCTCGGCTCCGTGGCAAAGCTGGAACCGGAGTTCGCCCGCCGCAACGTCAAGGTGATCGGCCTCTCCGTCGACGCCACCGACGACCACGAGCGGTGGGCGAGCGACATCGAGGAGACACAGGGCGCCCGTCCCAACTACCCCATCATCGGCGACACCGACTTCAACGTCGCCAAGCTGTACGGCATGCTGCCGGCCGCCACGTCGGGCGACCCGAAGACGCGAACCGCTGCCGACAACCAGACGGTGCGCAACGTCTTCGTGATCGGGCCGGACAAGAAGGTCAAGCTGATCCTCGTCTACCCCATGACGACCGGGCGCAACTTCGACGAGGTGCTGCGCGTCATCGACTCGCTCCAGCTGACGGCCAAGCACCGGGTGGCCACTCCGGCCAACTGGAAGCAAGGCGAGGACGTGATCATCGCCGGCTCCGTCTCCAACGACGAAGCGAAGGAGATCTTCGGCACCTGGGAGCAGCCCCGGCCGTACCTCCGCATCGTCCCTCAGCCCCAGTAAACGATGCCCACGAGGATCCTGATCCTCGGTGCCGGGTTCGGCGGCCTCGAGCTGTCGACCCGGCTCGCCCGGGAGCTCGGCGACCAGGCGGAGATCACCCTCATCGACAAGAGCGACGCCTTCGTCTTCGGGTTCTCGAAGCTGGACGTCATGTTCGGCCGCCGCAGCCTCGACGAGGTTCGCCTCGCCTACAGCGACATCGCCGCGCCGGGAGTCCACTTCTGTCAGGAGACCGTCACGTCGATCGACGCCGAGCACAAACGCGTCGTGACGGAGCACGGTGTCCACGAGGCCGACATCCTCGTCGTCGCCCTCGGGGCCGATCTCGACGTCGATGCCACGCCAGGCCTGACCGAGTGCGGCCACGAGTTCTATTCGCCGAAGGGCGCCGCCGACCTGCACGACCTGCTCGCAGCCTTCAACGGCGGGAACATCGTGATCGCCGTTCTCGGCGGCTTCTTCAAGTGCCCGCCGGCGCCCTACGAGACCGCCTTCATGCTGCACGACCTGCTCACGACGCGCGGTGTCCGCCAGGACTGCACGATCACCTTGACTACCACGATGCCGAAACCCATCCCCATCTCCGACGGGGTCTCCAACGCCATCCTGGCCCTCTGCGACGAGCGCGGCATCCAGCACTCGCACGCCACCTGGGTCGATCGCCTCGACCCCGACAGCCATGAGGTGGTGCTGCGAGACGAGCGGCGTCTCCCGTTCGACCTCTTCCTCGGCATCCCGGTCCACCGGGCGCCGCAGGTCGCCGTCGACTCGGGGCTCACCGACGACGGGTGGATCGCCGTCGACCGCGCCAGCTTCGCCACGAAGTTCCCCGGCGTCTACGCCGTCGGCGACATCACGAGCGCTCCCGTGCCGCGGGCCGGCGTGATCGCAGAAGGGGAAGCCGTCACCCTTGCCGGCGTCCTCGTCCAGGAGCTGGCCGGTGGGCCGCCGCCCCCGCCTTTCGCCGGCGAGGTCGTCTGCTACGTGGAGATGGGTGACCACACGATCGCCAAGGTCGACGTCAATTTCCTTTCCGGTCCGACGCCCACCGCCCGTTTCACGCCCCCCTCCGTCGAGGGCATTCATGAGAAGCAGCTGTTCGCCGCCCAGCGCCGGCAGCGTTGGTTCGGTCGCGACTGACGCCGCCAGCCGACGTCCGACTCATCTGCAATCAGCAGTTGCAGTTTCTCTCCTTATGTGCTACCGTTGGTTGCACATTGCCGAGGCCGCCGGCGAAGCCGACGCAGAGGAGGACGCCATGAACGAGGAGACGACACGCCCGGGTGGGCCGGCTCCCACCGCCAGGTACGCGGCGGGCGTGCCGGCCGTCGTCGACCGGGCGAGCTTCCAGGCCGAGCTGGACGCCCTACGGGTGCGAGAGAAGGCGCACACGCGAGAAGGCGACGCCATCGCCGCCGCCCGGCGGCGTCTCCCCATGGTGGCAGTGGACGGCAACCTCGAGCTGACCGGCCCGAACGGGCCGCTCCGCCTGCTCGACGCCTTCGAAGGGCGCCGACTGCTCATCGCCTACTACTTCATGTGGCACGCCGGCCATCCGGCGGCCGAGCAGTGCGAGGGCTGCACGTGGGTCACGACCCAGATCGGGGAGCTGTCCTACTTGCACTCTCGTGACATCACCTTCGCCGTCCTCTGCCAGGGGCCCTACGCCGAGAGCAGTCGTTACCGGGACTTCATGGGCTGGGAGATGCCCTGGTACTCATCGCTCCCCTCCGTCGAGTCCCTGCTCGTCGGGCGCCAGGTCGGCCTGTTCCATCTCGCCTGCTACCTACGCGACGGCGACGAGATCTTCGAGACCTACTGGACGAAACGCAGGGGCGCCGAGGTCATGGACTACAGCTACGCGCTCATGGACCTCACGGTGTACGGCCGCCAGGAGGCGTGGGAGGACTCGCCGCCCGGTTGGCCGCAGGACTGCTCCATCACGCGGAGTGCCGCCGGTTCGCCCGCCTGGCCGCCGGCGCCGGCGTGGCCGGGCGGGCGCCCCATCGCCCAGTGGCCGCGCATCGAGGCCGGACGCTCCGACGAGCTCGGCAGCGCAGGGCCGGCGGGAGGTCCGCACCATTGCCATTGCCACGGGGAGGACACCGAGCGAGCAGGCGGTCACTGATGGCGGGCCTCCGCGTCGAGCGGGAGGTGGTCATCGAGGCGCCGGCGGAGGTGGTCTGGCGCACGATCACCGAGCCGGACCAGATGAGCCGGTGGTTCGCCGATCGAGTGGATCTCGTCGTCGAGCCCGGTGCCCGCGGCTTCCTGCAGTTCGGCGACCAAGGCGGCCCCGTCGTCGTGGAGACGGTCGATCCCCCGACTCGGTTCTCGTTTCGCTGGAACTACCCGGAAGGGGAACAACCGGCTGTGGGCAACTCGATGCTCGTCGAGTTCACCCTCACGCCCGAGGGCGACGAGCGCACCCGCCTTTGCGTGTGCGAGAGCGGCCACGAGGTGAGGGCCTGGCCGGCGGCGGAGAAGGAGCGCTACGCCGACGAGCACCAGGAGGGCTGGGGCGAGTTCCTCGACCGCTTCGCCGGCGTGGTGGCGGAACGCCGGGCGCGATGAAGGCACAGACCGAGGACGAGCTGTGGTCGGCCATCGGCGATCCCTCCCGGCGCCGCGTGCTCGATCTCCTCGTCAACAACGCCGACGTGAGCGCCAGCTGGCTGGCCGGCCGGGTGCCCTTCTCCCGCCAAGCCGTTTCCAAACATCTCGTCGTGCTCGAGGAGGCCGGCCTCATCAGCCGGCACAAGGTCGGCCGGGAGGTGCTCTACCAGGTGGAAGCGAGGCGCCTGGACGAGGCCACGCGGGCCATGGCCGGTGTGGCGGCCGAGTGGGACCGGCGACTCGCCGCCGTCAAGCGGCTCGCCGAGGCGGTCCACGCCGAAGCGAAGCAGACGCGACAGCGCTGACGGGCAGGCTGCTGCCGGCGCTCAGCTTCCCTCTCGGCTCCAGTCGCCGGCGTTGCCCAGCCACCAGTCGGCGATGTCGATGCGACGCATGAAGGAGACGTCGTCGCGGGCGCCGACGTACTCGAGAAACCGCCGCACGGCCGCCGTCCGGCTCGCCTGCCCGCTCCAGCGGGCGTGCAAGGCCACCGTCATCATGCGCGGAGCCGCCCCGTGCTCGACGTCCTCGCAGAGGTAGTCGACCGCCGCTTCGAGCGTTTCGGCGAAGTGCCGGGACGTCGAGAACGTCGGGGGGATGAAGTACCGCTCGTCGTTGTAGACGTGCGAGTAGGGGACGACGAGGATCGACCGCCCGCCGACCTCGACGGCGTAGGGGATCTCGTCGTTGGCGGGGTCGGAGCTGTAGACGAAGCCCTCCTCGGCAAGGATCTCGAGGGTATTGGGGCTCGGCATCGTTCGAACGTTCCAGCCGGCGGGCCGTCGCCCGAGCACCCGCTCGAAGCTCTCCAAGGCCAGCGCGAGGTCGTGCCGTTCCGTCGCACGCTCGGCTGCGTGGTACTCCCGCCAGCGCCAACCGTGGCCCATGACGTCGTGGCCGCGCTCGAGAATCCAGGCGGCGACGTCCATGTTGCGCTCCAAGGCGACGGCGCAGGCGTTGATCGTCACGGGCACGGCGAAGCGGTCGAAGAGGCGGGCGAGCCGCCAGACGCCGACCCGGCTGCCGAACTCGAAGTGCGTCTCGTTGCCGAGATCCCGCGGTCCCTCGACGACGTCCGTCCCGTACTCGCCCCATCCGTCATTGGCGGCATCGCCGTCGAGCTTCGAGTACTCGGAGCCCTCCTCGTAGTTGAGGACCAGGTTGATCACGAGCCTCTCGCCATGCGGCCAACGAACGGCAGGCTCGTGGCGGCCGTAGCCGACGAAGTCGCGCGGCGACACCGGAGGAGGAGAGGTCACCGCAACAGGGTAGTGACGCGGGTCCCACGGCGGCGAAGGATTCGCCCGCCGTCTCGCCAGCCCTAGTGTGATCTGGCTTCCCAGCCGGGGAGCCGAAGGAGGGACATCATGGACGCCGCCGAACGCGAGGCGCAGGTGCGGAACTTCGTCACGGACGTCTGGAACGGTGGGAAGTACGAAGCCACCGCGGATCTCTACGGCGAGACCTACGTCAATCCCTTCGGGACCGGTCCTTCCGCCCGCGCCGAGCCCATCCGCCTTTATCGCACCGCCTTCCCGGATCTGCGCTTCGACATCGAAGAGCTGATCGTGGCAGGCGACGTGGTCGTGGTGAGGGCCACGTTTCGGGGGACCGACACGGGGGGATACGTCGGACGGCCTCCGACCGGGCGGCCCGTCGAGGAGTGGGTCGTGTCGATCATGCACTTCGAGGGTGACCGGGTGGTGCGTGAATGGATCGGTGCCGACAAGCTCGGGGTGTTCATCCAGCTCGGGGTTCTCGAGGACCCGTGGACGGTGCAGGAGGCCGCCACCGGCTGAGCCGATCGGCCGATCTCGCCGGCGGCGCCGACGGCGGCGGCGAGACGGGCGGGCGGGCTTCAGGAGGCGGTGAAGCCCCCGTCCACGGCGATCGTCGCCCCTGTCACGTGGGCGGCCTCGTCGGAGGCCAGGAAGGCGACGGCCGACGCAACGTCCTGCGGCATCCCGAAGCGGCGTTGCGGGATGCGCTCGGTCGAGGCCTGCCTGACCGCCTCGGGATCGGGCTGACGGCGCAGCCACGCCGACACGAGGGGTGTCTCGGTCAGTCCGGGTGCCACGGCGTTGACCCGGATGCCGTAGGGCGCCAGCTCGACGGCGGCGCCACGGGTGAGGCTCTCGACGGCGCCTTTCGCCGCACCGTAGACGACCATGGTCGGGACGCCGGCCACGGCGGTCCGGGAGGAGACGTTCACGATCGAGCCGCCCCCGGCCTCCCGCATGGCGACGGCGGCGCGCTGCAGCATGAAGAAGGTGCCGAAGAAGTTGACGGCGAACACCCTCTCGATGTCCGCCAACGGCGTCGAGAGCAGGTCGCTCGTGTAGTCCATGGCGGCGTTGTTGACAACGGCGTCGAGGCGGCCGCCCCATGAGAGGGCGCAGGCGACGGCTTCCTCGCTCGTGACGGGCTCGCTCGAGATCCCCCGTCACGAGGCGGACCCGCTCCGCCCCAAAGCGGGGGAAATCGACCTCCGGCTCCTGCGTGCCTCGCGCCACCACGACGACGCGGGCTTCCTCCTCGAGCAGCCGTTCCGTCACGGCCGCACCGATGCCGTAGGTTCCCCCCGTCACGATCACGGTCCGGTCCGTGAACCGCGCCACGGACATCTAGGACGGCCCGCCCTCGTTCTCCCAGCCGGGATCGAGTCGGTCGACGGCCCGACGTTCAGCCGCGAACAGGGTGTCGGCGGCGTCGGAGATCGAGCGCCACTGACGTTCCGTCTCCTCCGCCACGTTCTCGGGGACGAGCCGCAAGGGCGAACCGGTCGACTGGGCAAGCACCTGTGCCTGGCATGCCCGTTCGAGGAAGTACAGCTTGTGCCAGGCGTCGGGCACCGAGGAGCCGACCACGAGGACTCCATGATTGTCGAGGAGGACGGCCGTCGTCCCCGCCCCCACGACGGCCGCCATGCGCTCGCCCTCGTCGTCGGCGTCTGCGAGGCCGGCGAAGGGGAGGCGGGCGATCCGACGGTGGAAGAGCATGGCGCTCTGGCTGCTGCGCGTCTCGAGCCCTCGCTCCGTCATGGCGAGCGCCGTGGCGTAGGGCATGTGCGTGTGCAGCACGCAGCGGGCGTCCGCCCTGGCTCGGTGGACGGCCCGGTGGATGACGAAGGCGGTGCGCTCGAGCTGCCCGCTGCCACCCACGCGCCGGCCCTCGAGGTCGATGGTGAGGAGGTCGCGGGGGCACATCTCCGACCAGTGGGGACCGAACCGGTTGAGGAGGAAGCGGTCGTCGGTGCCCTCCACGACTGCGCTGAAGTGGTTGTCGACCCCCTCGTGGAAGCCATGGAGGGCAGCGGCGCGAAACGCCGTCGCCAGCTCGACCCTCTGCTCCCAGAGGCGCTTCGTGCTCGGGCCTGACGTGAGCGTGTCGGTCATCCCGGCACGCTACCTCCGGGCAGGCCCGGCGGTGGACGGGCCGCGAAGGTGTTGGCGCCGGCAGCACCCCTCGCGGGTCGAGCTCGTCGGCGAGGGTCTTCACGTGCCCCCACGTTCCGGATCGTGTCAGGTACGGTGACACAAACCCGGGGGAGCGGTTCGAGGGAGGGTTCCGACTTTGACGCCGCCGCGAGCGCCTTCCTAGTCTCCTGCCGGGCAGGGCGCCCGGGTGCTGTGGTTGCGGAGGCTCAGGCGATGCAAGCGGTCGACGTCGTGAAGGAGCTGTATCGGGCGTTCGCCGAGGACGACGTCCCTGCCATGCTCGCCGTGCTCGACCCGGACATCGAGTGGATCGAGGCGGAGGGCTACATCTACGGGGGCACCTACCGCGGCCACGATGCCATCGTCGACGGCGTGGTGGCACGGGATCGAGCCGAGTGGGAGGGCTTTTCCGCCACCCCGGAGAAATTCGTCAACGAGGGCGGCGAGGTCGTGACCGTGGGCTGGTACTCCGGGACCTACAAGGCGACGCAGAAGAGCTTCAGGGCCCGCTTCACGCATCTGTACGTCGTGCGCGACGACCTGATCGTCCGATTCGAGCAGGTCGTCGACAGCGCCATGGTGCTGGGGGCGCTGTCTCCGTGAGGCGGTGAGGCGGCGGGCGTGGTGAGTCGCGTCCCGGCTCAGCGTGAGGCGTCGAGGAAGAGCGCGTAGACGTCGTTCTCGGAGGAGATGGCGCAGAGCCGGCGATACAGCTCCCCGGCTTGCGGCACCCACGCCAGCGTCCGGAACTTGTCCTCCAGCGCCGTCGGTTCGGGGCGCTTCGTGGCGTGCCCGACGGCATTCGCCACCTGGCGCTCGATCGTGCGGCCGTTCATGAGGTGCACGGTGACCCGGGTGCCGAGCTCGTCCGGCCACGCCGCCGTCATCGCCGGGTCGGCGCGGATGCTGACCCGCCGGGCGAGCTCGGCGACGGCCGGATCGGGGTCGAAGTCCCTCGCTCCCGCCGTGCCGTGGGTGATGGCTGTTGCGACGGCATACGGCAGGCTGAAACGCCCGGAGAGCGGATTGCCCGCCGAGGGCCTCGCCAGGCGGAGCGCCCGCCCGCACGTCTCGACGTCGATCCGGCTCACCCGGTTGGCGTCGAGGCGACCCATCGCAAGGACGGCGTCGATGGCGGTGTGCGAGAGGGCACAGGCGCTGTGCAGCTTGAAGTAGTTGCCCATGAGCCGGAGCGACGACAGCTCGATCGGGTCGGTGAGGGCTTCCATCGACCGCACCCGGGGGGCGATCCCGCTCCGGGGCCCGCTCAATGATGCCAATGACCCCACGAACCCGCTGCCGGCGAGCTCCGCCGCCACCACGCCGGTGGCGGCTCCGAGACCGGTGTAGAAATTGCGCACCGTTGCGCCCTCGTAGCAGGCCTCCCACGATCCGAGGATCGGCACGGTGCCGGCGGCAAGGGCGGCGGCGGAGGGCGATACGCCGCGCAGCCGAGCGACGGCGACGGCGGCCCCGATCGCCCCGAGATGGCCATGGGGATGCGTGTCCTCGCGCAGTTCGAGGGCCTCGAACAAGCGGGCGGCGACCTCGTAGCCGGACAGGTAGGCGGCCAACACCTCCGCACCGCTGCTGCCGATGGCCTGTGCGGCCGCCAGGAGGGCGGGCACGATGTGGGCCGACGGATGCCCGGTCGGCCGCACCCCCTCGTCGAGCTCGAGCCAGGTGGCAGCCGCCCCGTTGATCATGGCGGCCGTCGTGGCGGGCCCCGAGGGCAAACCGGGCGCCAGCACGATCGGAGCCGACCGCCTCGACGTCGTTCGGCGCAGGCCGAGCAAGCTCGAGGACGTCAACAGTGCAGCCATCTCGGGCTGCGTGACTCCTCCCATGATGGCTCCGACGGTGTCGGCCAGGACGACCGAGGCGTGCACCTGCAGGGTGGACGGGACCTCCGCCAGGGAGAGGGCGACCGCCCGCTCGGCCAGGTCGGCGACGGCTGAGTGCAAGGAGGGGCGTCGGGTCCGCCGTCCGCCGGCCGCAACGACTCGGGTGCCCGTCACGACACGCGCAGCACGATCTTGCCGAACTGCTGGCGCTGCTCCATCCGCTCGTGCGCAGCCCGCACGTCACTGAGCGGGAAGACCGAGTCCACGACCGGATCGAGCTTCCCGGCGCCTACGAGCTCGACGACGGTCAGGAGCTCCGCCGGCGTGCAGGCGCGCGAGCCGATGAGCGAGATCTTCCGAGCGGAACAGCTCGACGACGTCGAGGGGGACCGTCTCGCCGCCATGGGCGCCGCATGTCACGAGCCGTCCCCCCGGCCGCAGTGCCTTGAGGCTCTCGGTCAGGACCGAACCACCGACGTGGTCGAACACGAGGTCGACACCGCGCCCGCCGGTCGCCTCGAGGACGGCGGGGGCGATGCGGTCAGCCCCCTGCGAGGAATAGTCGATGGCGCCGGACGCCCCCAGGGCGAGGGCACGTTCGAGCTTTGCGCCCGAGCCCGCCGTCACGAGCACGTGCGCACCGGCCAGGACGCCGACCTGCAAGGCGGCGCTCCCGACGCCGCTCCCGACGGCGTTGACGAGCAACCACTCCCCCGCCGTGAGACGGCCGCGGGCCATGAGCACGTGCCAGGCGGTGCCGAAGGCTCCCTGCACGGCCGCCCACTCCTCGGCCGTCCTCGCCTCCGGCAGGGCGACGAGGCCGTCGGCGGGGACGGCGACGAGCTCGGCATAGGTTCCCTGCCGGCCGACACCGACCCAGACGGTGTCCTCGCACCGGTTCTGACAGCCGAGCCGACACATGTCGCAGCGACCACAGGTGGTCTCCTCCAGCACCATGACACGGTCCCCCGCCGACCAGCGTCCGCCGGCGCCGGCGGACGCCGCCACGACACGGCCCACACCCTCGCAACCGAGGACGTGCGGAAGCTCGAGGGGAAGGCGGGACGTCCCCTCCCGCAGGTCGATGTCGAGGTGGTTGAGGGCCGCCGCCTCGATCCGGACGAGCACCTCGCCGTCGGCGGCAACGGGGTCGGGAAGCTCGAGGTACTCGAGCACCTCGGCACCGCCGTACCGCCCCATGATCACACCGCGCATCGACCGATGATGCCGTCGCGCCGTAGGTCCGTGCGCTCACGTCTCTGCACGGCCGAAACCCCCTCAGCCTTGGCGGTCCTTCACGCAGGGATGCCCTTGACCGCAACTTATATACTAGTATACTAGCATCCGAGATGCACGACGTCGCCTCGACCCGTTTGCCCGTGTTCGACCTCGCGACCTCGCGGGACGCCACGGCGAGCCGCCATGCCTACCGGGCGCTGCGGCACGCCATCCATCACGGCGATCTCGTGCTCGGCGAGATTTATTCGATCGGGCAAGTCGCCGAGCGCCTGAACATCTCTCGAACGCCCGTCCGTGAAGCCGTCTGCCGCTTGGAGGCCGAGGCGCTCGTCGAGGTCCTCCCCCAGCGGGGCTTCCGGTTGCGGGCGATCTCGGAGGCCGAGATCGAGGAGTTCTTCGCCCTGCGCGAGATGCTCGAGTCCTACGTCGCCCGCACGCTCGCCAGCCGGGGCGACCCCTCGGTGGCGCGCACGCTCATGGAGATGATCGACCGGCAGGAACGCTCCATCGAGGACGACGAGGAATTCCTGCACTTTGCGGAGGAGCTCCACGTCGCCATGGCCGAGCTCGCCGGCCTCTCCCGCGTTGCCTGGATCCTCACCGCCCTGCGCGGACAGCTCTGGATGCTCGGGACCCATTCCATCCTGCAGCCGAACCGCCGCCTCGCCGCCATCGCCGAGCACCGGGCCATCGTCGAGAGCATCGCCCGCGGGGACGGCACGGCCGCCGCCGAGGCCATCCACGACCACCTCAGCAACAACGCCGAGGCACAGCACGAGCAGCAGTCGCATGCCGGCTACGCCTGCCTCGCCCCGGAACGAGAGCTCTCCGAGGGCGAGCGCACCGCCTGACGGCGAACTGCAGCGACACGAAGGGCGCCAACTTGCTCAACTAAGGGGGGAACCGTGAACACGGATCACGCACCGGCACGGGAGAGCCGCACCGCTCAACGGCAGGGGAGCGACGAGCGGGGCCGGACGCTGACGAGACGAGAGGCACTTCGACAATTCGGTGCCGGTGCGGCGCTCGTCGGACTGGGCGGTCTTGCCGCCGCCTGCGGCAGCAACAGCTCGGCCACGACGACGAGTGGGCCGTCCACACCACAGCCTCGGCGGGGCGGCACGCTGACGGCAGCCTTGACGGGTGGGGCGTCGAGTGACTCCCTTGCTCCCTTCAACCCGGAGAACCCGCTCGACACGGCGCGCTTTTACCAGCTCTTCAACCAGCTCATCGGTTTGGACGACGACGGCGTCCCTGCCTTGGAGCTCGCCACCGAGATCAGCTCCAACTCCGACGCGACGGAGTGGACCATCCGCCTGCGGGACGGCGTCACCTTCCACAACGGGAAGGACCTCGAGGCGGCGGACGTCCTCTACAGCCTGCAGCAGACCGTGAACCCCAAGTTCCCGCAGCCGGGGGCGCTCGTGATCGAACAGCTCGACCTCGGCGGCGCCACGATCCTCGACAAGCTGACGGTCCGCATCCCGACACACGCTCCGTTCGCCATCTTGCAGGAGGCCCTCGCCACCGGCCCGTTCTTCTTCATCGTCCCCGTCGGATTCGACCCGAAGCATCCCGTCGGGACGGGGCCGTTCCGCTACGAATCCTTCTCGCCGGGGGTGCAGAGCACCTTCACCAAGAACCCCGACTACTGGGAAGCCGGGCTGCCCTACGTCGACAAGGTCGTGATCTCCGACTTCAGCGACGAGGCTTCACAGGTGAACGCCCTCCTCGCCGGCGAGGCCGACCTCGTGCAATACCTGTCGTCCGCCTCCATGCACACCGTCACGAGCGGCGGTGCCGAGCTGCTCATCGCCAAGGGCGGAGGATGGACACCTTTCACGATGCGGTGCGACCAGGCGCCCTTCAGCGACGTGCGGGTCCGACAGGCCATGCGAGCGCTCGTGGACCGCCCGGAGATGCTGCACCTGCTCTTCGAGGGCTACGGCCGGGTCGGCAACGACCTCTATTCGATCGAGGACCCCGACTACGACAGCCAGCTGCCACAACGCCAGCAGGACCTCGGCCTCGCCCGTTCCCTCCTCAAGCAAGCCGGCCACGAGGACCTCACCGTCACGCTCGTGACGTCACCCATCGCACCGGGCATGGTGAACGCCGCCACGATCCTCAAGCAACAGGCGGCCGGCGCCGGCGTCACCATCAACCTGCAGCAGGTTCCGGTCACCGAGTTCTTCGGCCCGAACTACACGAAGTGGACCTTCGCACAGGACTGGTGGACGGGCTACCCGTACTTCACCCAAGTTGCCTCCGGCACGCTCCCGACGGCCCCCTACAACGAGACCCACTTCGCCAACCAGGAGTTCATGACCCTGTACGGGGAGGGCATCGCCACGACCGACCTCGCGAAGCGGAAGGAGATCGCCTATGAGATGCAGACAATCGAGTACAACACGGGTGGCTACATCATCCCCTACTTCTACCCGGTGATCGACGGTTACGCGAAGAAGGTCATGGGAACCCACGGGGCCGCCACCGGCCAGTCATTCGGCAACTACGACTTCAAGCACATGTGGCTCACATGACCGCCGCAGCCGGACCGTTGCGGCCCCACCGAGAAAGGCATCGTGCATGTTGGATCTGCTCGTCCGCAACGGACTGACGGTCACGCCCGGCGGAGTCGGTCACCTCGACGTCGGCGTCAGCGACGGACGGATCGCCCTCCTGCTCGATCACGATGCCGAGGCCCCCGAAGCGGCGGCGGAGATCGACGCCTCCGGCAAGATCGTCGTGCCCGGCGGCATCGACCCTCACGTCCACACCTCCTGGCTGATCCCGACGGCCGCCAAGGAAGGGCTCATGTGCTTCCCGCCCGAGCAGGTCAGCCTGGCGGCGATCCACGGCGGCACGACGACGATCATCGACTTCGCCACCTGGCTGCCCGGCGACACCCTGCAGGACTCCCTCAGGCGGAAAGAGGCCGACTGGTCGAAGAAGAGCTACACGGACTACGCCTACCACTGCATCCTGAAGGGCGAGATCCCCTTCGAGGTCATCGAGCAGATCCCGGAGGCGATCGCGGCCGGCTACCCGAGCTTCAAGGTGTTCATGACGAACACGACCCCGAGCCGGCCGCCCCAGAAGATCGGCCTCGGCGACATCTGGGCGGTGCTCGAGCAGCTCGCCCGCCACGACGGCATCCTCGCCGTGCACGCCGAGGACGACGACATCGTCATGTTCTCCTACCGTCGCCTCGCCCACGAGGACAAATGGTCGTTCGAGAACGTCCACCTCGCCCATAACAGCCTCTCGGAGGCCGTCTCGTTCCGCCGGCTCATCAACCTGCTCGAGCGAGTGGGAGGCCGCGCCTACTTCATGCACGTGAGCGCCGAGGAGGGCGTGCGGGCCGTCCGCGAGGCGCAGGCGGCCGGACTCGACGTGCACGCCGAGACCTTGCAGCACTACCTGTCGTTCACCTCGGACGACTACAAGCGGCCCGGCGGGGCGATGTTCCACACCTACCCCTCGCTCAAGTCCGCCGACGACCAGGCCGCGCTCTGGGACGGGGTCCGGCAGGGAACCATCGAGACGGTGGCGACCGACGAGATGTGCACGTCGCTCGAGGTGAAGCTGCGCGGTCACACCGTCGACGACGTGACGGGGGGGCATGCCGGCGTCGAGGTGCGCATGGGAGTCATGTACACCGAAGCCGTCGTGAAGCGCGGCCTCAGCCTGGAGCACTTCGCCGACATCACCTCGACGAACGCTGCCAAGATCTTCGGGATGTACCCACGCAAGGGGGCCATCGCCGTCGGGAGCGACGCCGACCTCGTCGTCCTCGACCCGACCGTCTCCCGCCCGCTGACGACGGCGCAGCTGCACGAGACCGACTACACCCCCTGGGAGGGCTGGGAGGTGAAGGGCTGGCCGGTGACGACGATCCTCCGCGGCGAGATCATGGTCCGCGACGGCGAGCTCGTCGGCCAGCAGGGTCACGGCACCTGGATCGCACGGAAGCTCGGGCCTCTCCGTGGGGCGTGACAGCAAGTACGACATCCTCTTCGAGCCGGTCGAGATCGGCCCGAAGACACTGAGGAACCGCTTCTATCAAGTGCCCCACTGCACCGGTTTCGGCGTCGCCAAGCCGTGGTCGCAGGCCCGGCACCGGAGCGTGAAAGCGCAAGGGGGCTGGGCTGCCGTCTGCACGGAGTTCTGCTCCATCAACGAGCAGTCCGACGAGGCGCCCCTCTACGCCGCGCGCCTGTGGGACGACAACGACGTGGCGGCTCTGGCACTCATGTGCGACGAGACGCACGCGGCAGGCGCCCTGGCCGGCGTCGAGCTCCACCACGGCGGCGTGCACTCACCCCGCCGGGACTCCCGGCTCCCCTCCGTGGGCCCGTCGCAGCTGGCGGGCGACTTCACCCTTCCTGCCCTCTCGGTCCCGAAGGCGATGGACCGTGACGACATGCGGAAGCTACGGGAGGACTGGGTCGCCGCCGCCGAGCGGGCCGAGCGGGCCGGCTTCGACATCGTCTACGTCTACGGCGGGCACACCTACCTCCTGGGTCAGTTCCTCTCGCCGTACTACAACAAACGGACCGACGAGTACGGCGGATCCCTCGAGAACCGGGCACGCCTGTGGCTCGAGGTCCTCGAGTCCGTTCGCGCCGCCGTGGGCGGCCGCTGCGCCATCGCCGTCCGCGTGGCCGTCGACTCGCTCGGGGGACCGGGGATCTCGATCGACGAGGGGCTGGGTTTCGTCAGGATGGCAGACGAATTCGTCGACCTCTGGGACGTGCACGTCGGCAGCGGCGTCGAGTGGTCGAAGGACTCGGGTGCCTCGCGGTTCTTCCAGGAGGGGTACCAGCTCGAGTGGACGCACCGCGTCCGCGAGGCCACGGCCAAGCCCATCGTGGGGGTGGGCCGGCACGTCAGTCCCGACACGATGGTCGAGACCGTGCGCAGCGGGGCCCTCGACCTCATCGGGGCGGCCCGCCCCTCCATCGCCGATCCTTTCCTGCCCCGCAAGATCGAGGAGGGACGCCTCGACGACATCCGCGAGTGCATCGGCTGCAACGCCTGCACCGGACGTTCGGCCTGGGGCGGGCACCTCGGCTGCACCCAGAACGCCACCGCCGGCGAGGAGTTCCGGCGCGGCTGGCACCCGGAACGCTTCTCGAGGGCCGCCAACGCCGAGGAGGACGTGCTCGTCGTCGGCGGCGGACCGGCCGGGCTCGAGTGCGCCATGGTGCTGGGAAAGCGCGGCATGAGCCGCGTCCACGTCGTGGAGGCCGCTCGGGAGCTCGGCGGTTGCATGCGCTGGATCCCACGGCTGCCGGGGCTCGGCGAGTGGGCGAGGGTCCTCAACTACCGGCAGATCCAGCTCGGCAAGCTGAAGAACGTCGAGGTCATCACCGGGGCGGCGCTCGACGCCCGCCAGGTGCTCGAGTACGGCGCCGACATCGTGGTCGTCGCCACCGGTTCGCAGTGGTCGCCCGACGGTCTGAACTCCGCCACCCGCGCTCCGATCGGCGGGGCGGACGCCAGCGGGCCGGACTGCCTCACACCCGAACAGATCATGCTGGAGGGCAAGCGCCCGACCGGCTCCCGCGTCATCGTCTACGACACCGACGGGTACTTCGTCGGGCCGGGCATGGCCGAGCTGCTCGCCCTCGAGGGCTTCGAGGTGAACCTCGTCACCTGTTTCGAGCAGGTGGCACCCCTGTGCGTCGAGACCCTCGAAGGCCCCCTCCTGCGCGATCGCCTGCACGACGTCGGGGTGCAGTTCCAGCGCTCGACGCAGATCCTCGGCTACGGGGCCGGCTCCGCTCTCGCCCGCTCGGAGTTCGGCGACCTCCTCACCCTCGAGACCGATGCACTCGTCCTCGTGACGCAGCGAGTATCGGACGATCGGCTCTACGCCGAGGTGGCAGCGGCCCGGGAGGCGGCGGGCGGCGGCGATGTCAAGGCCTTGTACCGGGTCGGTGACTGCGTCACCCCCCGCCTGCTCGCAGACGCCATCTTCGACGGCCACCGCCTCGGTCGTGAGATCGATGCCGCCACGCCTGCCGTGCAGAAGCGGTTCCTTCGGGAGGAAGCCGTCGTCGGGCCGCAGCGGCCCCCGATCGAGTGGCGTTGAGCGGCGGCAACACGACGACTCAATGGGAGCGGGACGAGTGGTCGAGCTCGATTCCCATCACCCGGGCGACATACACGAGGTCTGCGTCGGCGGTCAGCAGGGCCGCTCCGTAGCGGAGAGGCACTGAGGAGATCATGCAGCCGAGAAGTCACGCGGCGTGATGCCTTCCTGGCGCCGCCGCCGATAGATCGTGGCGGCGGCGTCGAAGTCGATCGTGCTGTCGAAGGCATGCAGCTCGAATCGCAAGAGGAGGCGGCGCAGCTGGAAGTCGCGCTCGTCGGTGCGGGCGCGGGCGGTCACTTCCATGACGACAGGCTCGGTGACGGCGAGAGGTCGTCGTCCTGAATCAGCTCGACGATGGGTGACGATGCGTCGATCGACGGCACTCCCCGTGCCCCGGCGTACTCGACCCAGGCCGTATTGGCCAGGATCACGAGTCTGGCGAGGTGTCGTCCGGCACGTGGTCGAGTGCCCGGACCCCGTGCATCGGCAGGGCTTCGGCTCGCGTCATCGGCCGGCCGGCGAGGCTCGCATGGCGGCCTGGCGCGGCGGGCCGGTCCCCGCCGGAAGCTGCAGGCGCTCGGGTAGGGTCGCCATCCACGAGAGGACCGCCTGCTCGTAGGCGACCCCGAAGGCGACGACGGCGTCCGTGTAGGGATCCCGGGGCGCGACGCCGTCGTAGAGGCGGAGGCGTTCCTCGTGCTCGGCCCGGCTCGCCTCGATGAAGCCCCCCAGCTCCCCCGCCCCCAGCCTGCTCCCGAACCACAGCGTCACGAGGAGGGGAAAGCGAATCTGCTCCGCCCCCGGCGGCGTGCGGAGCCATGCCTTGAAGGCCCGCCGGCCGGCCGGCGTGACCGAGAACGGACGGCGGTCGCGGGGGCCCGTCGGGCCGGCGACGACGAGCCGGCGATCCTCCAGTGCCCGGAGCTCACGGTAGACGTGGCTCGTCGTGACGTTCCAGAACCGAGAGAGGCCTGCCCTCACCTCCTCGAGGAGTTCCCACCCGGTCCTCGGGCCTTCGAGGAGAAACCCCAACAGCGATCCCTGCGTAGCGTTCAAACCGTCCGTCGTCTCGGCGCTGCGGGGCATCTTGACATTCCCTTCTGGAAGGTGGACACTCGACCCAGATGTTATTCCCTTGGGGGAGGGTGCCGTGGTCGAGGACATCGTCGCCGCCATGAGCGAGGACGGCTACGCCGTCGTGAAAGACGCCATCGGCGGCGAGCAGGTGGAGAGAGCTCGGCGGGAGCTCGAAGCCCTCCTCGAACAGACCCCTGCCGGGCGCGACGACTTCGAGGGGCGGCGGACGAAGCGCGTGTACGGGTTGTTCGGCAAGACCCGCACGCTCGACGCCATGGCGACACATCCCGTCGTGCTCGGTGTGCTCGACGCCGTTCTGGGCCACTACCAGTTGAGCGCTCCGACGGCCATCTCGATCGGCCCCGGCGAGAAGGCACAGCCCCTCCACCCTGACGACGCCATCTACCCGCTGCAGCGCCCGCATCTCGAGCTCGTCGTCAACGTCATGTGGCCGCTCGTCGACTTCACGGCCGTGAACGGCGCCACTCGCATCGTGCCCGGCAGCCACCGCTGGGCGACCGAGCGGCCGGGCCCCGCCACCGAGACGGTGGCCGCCGAGCTGCGGGCGGGGTCGGCACTGCTGTACCTCGGGAGCCTCTGGCACGGCGGCGGTGCCAACGAGAGCGCCAGAGCGCGCCTCGGCGTCGTCCTCCACTACTGCGTCGGCTGGCTACGGCCGGCTGAGAACCACGTTCTCGTCGTGCCCCCGGCCATGGCCCGGGGACTCGACGAGCGACTCCAGGAGCTGCTCGGCTACAACATCAGCCCGCCCTTCATCGGCTACGTCGACGGCCGCCACCCCCGAAAGCTCCTCGTCGCCGACTGAGCGGGCGCCGGACGGCCGGCACTACAGCGTCGCTACCGTGCCATTTGACAGCTCGGGAACGACGATCGGAGGTCAGCGTGCCAGCCAAGGGGACAGCCGAGTGGAGAGGCGACATCCCGACCGGGACCGGTACCTTCAGCGCCGGTGACAGCATCAGCGGGGGCTATACGTACAAGTCCCGTTTCGAGGACGGTCCGGGTTCGAACCCGGAACAGCTCATCGCGGCGGCGCACGCCTCGTGCTTCTCGATGGCGCTCGCCAGTCTCCTCGGCCAGGCCGGCACGCCGCCGGAGTCGATCAAGACCGAAGCGACCGTGACGCTGCGCCTCGTCGAGGGCGCCCCCACGATCACGAAGATCGACCTCGTCACCGTCGGCCGCGTCCCGGGCGTCGACGAAGCCGCCTTTGCCGAGCAGGCTGCGGCCGCCAAAGCCGGCTGCCCCGTGAGCCGGGCACTTGCCGGCGTTCCGGAGATCACGCTGGCGGCGACGCTCGAGTCCTGACGGCGCCCTCAGCGGTAAGGCCTCCCGCCCGTCAGCTGTCGGCTGAGGGGCCGGGAGGGGCGAGAAGCGGGCGGGGATCGAAGTAGGCGCGCACGGACAGGACCTTGCCGTCCCGGCTCCGAGGGCGATGTCAACAGAGCTCCCGCAGGGTGGCGACGAGCCGCCCCACGGCCGTGCTGTAGGCATGGTCGGGCGGAGTGGCGTATCCGACGACGAGAGCAGGCGCCCGATCGACAGGTCCCAGCCGGTAGGCGTCGAGGCCGGCGAGGGCGAGCGAGCGCCCCGCCGCAGCTGCCACCGCCTCGCTCTCGCCCGTCCCTGGGGGGAGGTTCACCAGGGCGTGCAGCCCGGCCGAGATGCCTTCGATCCGGCAGCGTGGGTCGGCCTGGGCGACGGCTCGCACCAAGCGGTCGCGGCGGTGGCGGTAGGCATGGCGCCGGCGGCGGACGTGGCGGTCGTACTGCCCGCCGTTGATGAGCTCGGCGAGGGTGAGCTGACCGGGCACCTCGCTGTGGCGATCGGCGAGATCCTTGGCCGCCACGACGGGATCGAGCAACCGGCTGGGCAGCACGAGCCAGGCGAGCCGCAAGGCCGGCGCCAAGGTCTTGCTGGCCGTTCCGGCGTAGACGACGTGCTCCGGGTCGAGACCCTGCAAGGCGCCGACAGGGTCGCGGTCGTAGCGGAACTCGCCGTCGTAGTCGTCCTCGACGACGATGCCTCTGTTCGCCCGCGCCCAGGCCAGCACGTCCGCCCGTCGCCGGGGCGAGAGGACGACGCCCAAGGGGAACTGGTGGGCGGGTGTCACGACGACGGCTGCGGCCCCGGCGAAGTCACGCGGGTTGACGCCTTCCCCGTCGACGGGGAGCGGCTGCAGGGCCAGTCCGGCGGCGGCGGCCCGGTCGCCGAGGGGGAGCCCGTACGACTCGACGCCGAGGGTGGAGTCGCCACGGGCAGCGAGGGCGTGGCAGAGCAAGCCGAAGGCCTGCGAGAAGCCGGAACACACGACGATGTGCGACGGGTCCGCACGGAGGCCCCGGCTGCGTGAGAGGTAGGCCGCCACGGCTGCACGGAGCTCGAGGGTGCCTCTCGGATCCCCGTAGCCGAAGGCGGCGTCAGGAGCGTCGCCGAGAGCGCGGCGGCTCGCAGCCAGCCAGTCCCGACGGGGAAAGGAGGAGACATCCGGGCTCCCCGGCCGGAGGTCGTAGCGCCAGGCCTTCGCCGGCTCGATCATCGCGTCGCCGACGAGAGGCCGGGATTCGGGCCGCTCGGCCACCGTCGTGCCCGAACCCTGGCGTGCCACGAGCCATCCCTCCGCCACGAGTTGGGCGTAGGCCTCTGCCACGGTGTTGCGGGCAAGGCCGAGATCCGCCGCCAAGGCACGCGAGGAGGGCAGGCGTGTTCCCGAGGCGAGCCGGCCCTCGGCCACGTCCCGCCGGAGGGCCTCCTCGAGGCTCCGTCTCGGACGCCCTGCGTCGAGATCCAGGTGCAAGTCGAGGCCCGAAGTGGCCCACGTTGATTCCATCAGAGTGGACCATAGTCGCGGGCCACATTCGGCGTACCTTGTCCGTATGACGACTACCGATACGCCGACCGACCGGAAGCCCTGGGAGCCGAGGCTCGACTTCGACGCCGCCGCCCCGGGCTTCGCCAAGGCGATGGCCGCCCTCGATCACGCCGCTACCAAGCAAGCGGACCAGGCCGGCCTCGAGACAGGCCTGCGAGATCTCGTTCGCCTGCGCGCCTCCCAGCTGAACGGGTGTGCCTATTGCGTCGACATGCACACGAAGGACGCCCGCGCCGGCGGGGAGAGCGAGCAGCGCCTGTACGGGCTCGCCGCCTGGGAGGAGGCTCCGTACTACAGCGACGCAGAACGTGCGGCCATCGCCCTCACCGAAGCGGTCACGCTCTGTGCCGACGGCCACGTCGCCGACGCCGTCTGGGCGGAGGCGGCCGGTCAGTTCAACGACGCCGAGCTCGCCGCCCTCGTGGCCTTGCTCGTCGCCATCAACGGCTGGAACCGCATCGGTGCCTCCACCCGCACCTGGCTGCCCGGTTCCTACGAGCCGTGACCGACGCCGGGTGAACCGGGCGGGGATGCTTCCTCAGGAGGTGTGGCGGTTGAGGAAGTCTCGGATGATCGGCAGCACGAAGTCTGGCGCCTCGAAGAACTGCTCGTGGCCGCAGTTCGGCATGACACATAGCTCGGCCCGGGGCAGGGCGTCGTAGAGCCGGATGGTGTGCGGGAGGGCGATCATGTCGTAGTCGCCGACGAGCACGAGAACGGGGGCCTGGACGGTCCCCAGCTGCTCGAGGGAGATCGTCGGCTCCTCCAGCCAGAGGCGGCGCAGCTTGTAGAAGACGGCCTCGTAGTGGTCGGGGCCGTCCGGTGACAGCGATCGGTTGAGCTCCTCCATCTCCGGGATGTAGTTCTCCGGCGTGGCTCCTTCGACGTCGGCCCGCAGCTCTTCGTCCATCCAGGTGTTGTCGTAGTTGGCACCGATGAGCACGAGGCTGCGGACCCGCTCGGGGTGCGCCAGGACGAACTCGAGGGCGGTGTCGGCGCCTCCGCTGTGGCCGATGACGTGACCCCGCTCGATCCCGAGGCCGTCCATGAGCGCCAGGAGATCCTCGGCCAGATCGCGGTAGGTCCAGTCGTCATCCGTGTCGCCGGTGCGCCCGTGCCCCCTGCGGTCGTACAGGATCAGCTGGAACTCGTTGGTCAGCACGTGCATCGGCCGCATCGTGTCGAGCGTGCACTGGTCGCCCGGGATGGCGAAGACGGCTTCGCCCCGCCCGAAGACCTCGTAATAGGTGTCGATCCCACCGGTGCGCATGGTCTGGCCGACCTTCATGTACATCGGGAGCTTGTTCCTCTCGGTCGCCTCCGGGCGCTGCTTCACCCGGACGGCCGACTCGGTGAACCCCGTGCTCATGGGCGGACTCCTCCTTCTGTCATCGGCTTGGCGAACGACGCCACAGCTCAGCTGTTGAACCAGACGCGCTCGAAGTGACAGCCGCCGAGCGGGATGGCGGATGCATACGGCTCGAAACCCTCCAACTTCGCCGTGTAGGCGTCGACGTTGTTGTTGAACGTCGGGATGATGAGGCCACCGCGCTCGAAGTCGATCTCCTGCATGCGCTGCAGGATGCTGCTGATCTGGGCGGGGTCGAGCGTGGCGTTGGCTTGATAGTAGAGCGATGTGTACTCGGCGTCGTTCCAGTGCGTCTCGTTGTAAGGCGCTCCCTTGATGGTCTCCTGGGCGACGAGGGCGAGGTAGTAGCCGGGAAACCAGAAGTCCTGCGAGAACGGCCGCTGCAGGTACTGGGAGTTGAAGAAGGTGGCGTAGGGCACGTTCTGCACGCTCACGTGCACGCCGGCGGCCGCCGCCTGCTGAGCGAAGACCTCGGCGCCGGAGACGAGCCCGTTGGCGACGGCGCTCGTCACGAGCGTCGTGCTCAGGTCGGAGTGGCCGGCCGCCTTCAGGAGGGTCTTGGCCTGATCGACGTCCTGCTGACGGACGAGGGAATGGTCGAAGTCGGGGTCGGAGATACCGAAGACGTCGTTGCCCGCAACGGCGTAGCCATCGAAGGCCGTCGTGACGGTCTGCTGCCGGTTGACGAGGAGCCGCATTGCCTGGCGCACCCGCACGTCGTTGAAGGGGGGCACGTCGACGCGCATGGTGATGGGGGTGTAGGCCGACGTCTTGGCATTGAGGATCTTGATGCCGCCTTGGCCGAGCAGCCCTGCGACGGCCGTCGGCTCGATATTGGCGACGGCGTCAGTCTGAGCGGCCTGCAGGGCGTTGATCTGGGAAACGGTGTCGGAACCGTCGATGATGGTCAGCGTGTCGAGGTAGGGCTGCGGCGACAGCCAGTAGTTGTCGTTGCGGACGAAGACGCTCTGCACGCCCGGCACGAAGGACTGCAGCTTGAACGGTCCCGTCCCGACTGGGTGGCGAGGGTCGTAGCCCACCGGGATGATGTTGGAGGCATAGGACGAGTACAGCTGGCTGACGAAGCTCGAGAAACCGAACTTCATCGGGAACAGCACGGTGTACTTGTCCAGCTTGCGCGCTGCTGCGATGTCGACGGCCGCCAGTGCCGTCTCGCCCTCGAGCGGGCTGGAGGGTTTGAGCACGCGCTGGAAGCTGTACAGGACGTCATCGGCTGTCACCTCCTTGCCGTTGTGGAACTCGACGCCGCTGCGTACCCGCACGACCCAGGCCTTGGCCGAACCCTTGTAGGGGCTGATCTCCTCGGCGAGCCAGAGCGCCGGCCGGTCGTCGGCGTCCGGACGCACGAGGGGGTCGTAGAGGGACGACACGCGTGCGAGGTCCGGGTACGTGACCCACTTCTGGGCGTCGAGCGTGTCGGCGGAGCCGCCCCCGAGGAGCGTGACCCTCAGGTTGCCGCCCCGCTTCGGTGCGGCCGTCGCCGCCAGGCTGGAGGGGGCGTCACTCGACGAGCTGCCGCAGCCGGCGAGGGAGCCTGCCACGGCGAGCACCGAGCCGTAGACGCCGGCTTTCAGAAGCTCGCGGCGGTGGAAGCGGGTGCCTGCATCGGTCGAGTCCGTCATGGCCGACTCCTTCTGCGTTCGGGGACGTCGTGTGTCCGTGATGACGTGTCAGTGTGGTGTCAATAACGAGGGAGGGAGAGGTAGGCCGAGCTCCCCGGAAGGGCGCGCAGCTGCGGGATCGGCCCCTCCTGCCGGAAACGCTCGTGGCAGCGAGCGACGGCGGTGCGGTCGAGCTCGACGCCGATGCCAGGGCCTGAGGGCACCGGCAGGGCGCCGCCGCGAGGAGCGAACGGGCCGCTGGCGATGACGTCGTCGGAGTACCAGCGGAGCAGCGACTGGTGGGGCTGGACGAGCCATGGCTCGGCAGCCGTGAGATGGAGGTAATGAGCGGTGGCGACGCCGGTGTCCCCGCTGTAGAACCAGAACCCGATCCGCATCTCCTCGCAGGCGGCGATGAAACGCCGCGTGGCTGCCACACCGCCGAGCGACGCCAGGTTGAGGACGAAGGAGTTTGGTACGCCCAGCCCGGCGGCGCGCCGCAGATCGGGAACATGGGTGGAGAAGGGGACCCTCGTGTGCGGGCGGAGGAGGGCCATCTCCTCGAACGAGCCCACGGGGTCCTCGATGTTGTCGAGGTGGTAGTTCTCGAGGCGGCCAAGCGTCGTCATGGCCGTGGCGAGGGTCCAACCCATGTTGGCGTCGACGCGCAAGGTGACGTCGTCGCCGATGGCGGTTCGCACCTCCCGCACGACGGCGACGTCGGTTGCCACGTCCTCGTAGCCGAGCTTGCCTTCGAAGGAGGTCGACCCGTAGGTCTCCCGCATGCGGGCGCAATAGCGGGCGAGCTCGACCGGAGTGACCTCGTCGGCGCCGGACACGGGCGGGATGCGGGGGGCAAAGTACTCGGTGAAGGGCACCGTGTCGCGCACCGCCCCGCCATAGAGCGAGCAGAGCGGGACGCCGAGGATCTTCGCCTGCAGATCCCACAGCGCCATCTCCACACCGCCGAAGGCATGCAGCACATCGGGGGTATCCGTGTTGGCGAGGGCGAAGACGGCCGGTATGGTGGCCGCCCGCGACGTCACGAGCTCGAACGGGTTGGTGCCGATGAGTACCGGAGCGATCTCGTCGCGGATGAGCTCCTCCCGACGCCAGTGCGGGGCCTCACCGAGGCCGACGGCGCCGGAGCTGTCCTCGACTTCGACGATGACGCGGGTGAGGCCGCCGTACAACCCGGGTGCCCAGCGGTAGGGCGTACGGAAAGGGATGTTGACAGTCGTCGTGCGGATTGCTGCGATCTTGCTGTCGGCGACAGGCATGAGTCGGTTATCCCATCCATGAGGAGAGGTGTCGAGAGACGCGGAGGAGTACGGGTGCTACAGCGTGGGCGGAGCCACCACCGAGAGGAATGTCACGTTCTTCGTCTTGGCCCTCAGCACATGCGGTCGCCCGCTGTCGAACTGCACCGAGTCACCTGACTCCAGCAGGTGCTCGGTGTCGCCGATGGTGACCTGCAATCGCCCGTCCAGCACGAGGAGGAACTCCTCGGCGGCGTGTGTGGAGGCGATCTCATGGCCCTCGTCCTCGGCGGCGGCATCGGAAGCGCGACCGAGCCACACCTCGAAGCGGCCGTGCGAATTCGGGGAGAGAAGCTCGTAAACAAGGTTGCCGTGGCGGAGCTCGACTTTGCGGTGGCGGTCGGCACGGACGACCTCCTCCCCGGGCCGGCTCGTCGTGAAGAGGTCGAAGACGGACACGTGCAGCACGTGGGCGAGGCTCAGGAGGCTGTTGATGCTGGGCGACGTCACGCCCCGCTCCAACTGGCTGAGGAGGCTGACGCTCAACCCGCTCTTCGTCGCCAGGTCGTTGAGCGTCAGGCCGACCTCCTGGCGGAGCTCCCGCAGGCGACTGACATTGAGGTACTGGCGCCCGGAGTCGTCGGGAGGGGGCTCGACCGATTTCACCACAGCAGTACTTTTACACTCTGACTGTAAGCCCCGTCAAGGGCCTTCTACGCCTCGGCTCGACTCGTAACATCTTTCGGGCAGATGGCTCCGAACGCGTCACCTGAGCTGATCGTACGATCACGCGCCGGCCGGTTCGTGATCGCCGCCACCGTGCTCGGCTCGGGCATGGCGGCCATCGACTCGACAGTCGTGAGCATCGCGCTGCCGACGATCGGGCGCGAGTTCCACGCACCGGTGAGCGCTCTGCAGTGGGTGGTGGAGGGGTACACGCTCACCCTCTCCGCCCTCTTGCTGACGGCGGGACACCTCGGCGACCGATTCGGCCGGCGCAAGGTCTTCGCCATCGGTGTCGTCTGGTTCACCATCGCCTCGGCCGCCTGCGCCGTTGCTCCGAACTCCACGGCGCTGATCGTCCTCCGCGTCCTGCAGGGCGCCGGCGGCGCTCTCCTCACGCCGGGCAGCCTCGCCATCCTGCAGGCCTCCTTCGCGCCGAACGACCGCTCGCGGGCGATCGGCGCCTGGACGGCGCTGGGGGGCGTCGCCACAGCCGCCGGACCCTTCATCGGCGGCTACCTCGTGTCGGCTGCCAGCTGGCGCTGGATCTTCCTCATCAACTTCCCCCTCGGCGTCTTTGTGCTCATCCTCACGATCCGCCACGTCCCCGAGTCAGTCGATCCCACCGATACCGGTTCCATCGACTGGCTGGGAGCGAGCCTGGCCGTGCTCGCCCTCGGCGGCATCACCTTCGGTCTCATCGGGGGGCCGTCGCTCGGGTGGCGCACGGCGCCGGTGCTCGTGGCCATCGTGGTCGGGGTCGCCGCTGCGGTGGGTTTGGCGGCGACGGAGCGACGGGTGGCGAATCCGAGTCTGCCCCTCGGCCTCTTCGCCAGCCGGCAGTTCTCCGTCACGAACGCCGCTACCTTCATCGTCTACGCCGCCCTCGGCGGAGTCCTCTTCCTGCTGCCCGTCGAGCTGCAGATCGCCGGCCGCTACACCCCGCTCGAATCCGGCGTCGCCTTGCTGCCGATCACGGTCGAGATGCTGCTCTTCTCGACGCCGTCCGGGCGGCTGGCCGCCCGCATCGGGCCGCGGCTGCAGATGAGCACCGGACCGGTCGTCATCGGCCTCGGGCTCGTCCTCCTCGGGCGCGTCGCACCGAACGCCGACTACTGGTCGAGAGTGCTGCCCGCCGTGCTCGTCTTCGGCGCCGGCCTCGCCATCACCGTCGCCCCCCTCACGGCGACGGCGCTCGGGTCGGCCCCGGAGGAGCGGGCGGGCGTCGCGTCGGCCGTCAACAACGTCGTCGCCCGCGTCGGAGGGCTCATCGCCGTCGCCGTGCTGCCGGCCGCCGCCGGCATCGGCGGCAACGGCTACCTGCACCCGACGGTTCTCGCTCACGGGTTCCACGTGACGGCCATCGGGGCCGGGCTCGCCTGCGTCCTCGGCGGTCTCCTCTCCGCCGTCGGCATCCGCAACCCGGCGCCGGCGGTGCCGGCCCGGCCGGCGCCGTCTGCGCCGGGAGAGATGCACTGCGGCCTCGACGCTCCGCCGCTCAGGGCCGGCAACGTCCCGATGCGGCCCTGAGCCCACTCCGTGCTCGGGAAGGTGTTTGAGGTTTTATGCAGACGTCTGTAAGAAACCTCAAACACCTTCACCCCGACCGGCACCGAGGTGTTCGAGGTTTTGTGCAGACGCCCGTACAGAACCTCGAACACCTTGCCGCCCGGGCGTCAGGGTCAACGCTGCGGAACCCAGCGACACCGCCACACGGCGACGAGCAGCCCGCCGACCGCCCAGAGCCCGAGAACGCCGAGATCGCAGCCGGCGAAACCCCGCACCTGCTGTGTGCGGGTTGTAAGCGGCGAGGAGGGCGTTCTGGACATGGCGGACGGGAAAGACGCCACCGAGGCGCCGTCCCGGTTTGGGCAGCGGGCGTGCCGTTGCGCCGACATCGGCAGTTAGGTTGTCGAGGTGGCCGAGAGCGGCGGTCGGTTCGCCTGTACCTACTGCGGCCGACGCCACGATCGTCCCTCCGAGGTGCGGGACTGCTGGGAGCGGTCCGGGCGGCCCGAGGTCGGAGACGACGACATCTCGCCGGCCGGGGTCGTCACGGACCGGGCGGAGCCCGAGCGCGAACCGGTGGAGCCCGTCGGGGAACCCGCGCCGCTCGGGCCCCTGCTGGGCCGCAGCGTCATCGTGGCGCCCGGCGAGGCAGCACCGGACGCCTGGGCGGGCTGCGAGCGCGCCGGCGGGGCGATCGACGAGCTCGAGAGCGCCTGGCGGGAGCGCCGGCCGCTCGTGATCGAGGTGGCGGAGGAGCCGGCCCTCGGTGAAGTCGAAACGAGCCCACCGTGGTCCCTCTCGCCCCTCTTCGAATTTCCCGGCGAGCGCCGCTCGCACGCCAGCTTCGCCAACGCCGTCGACGCCCGCCACGGCACCCTTCGCTGGCGCTGGGCGGAGGAGGCCGGCCGACTCGGCGCCAGCCTGGGCGGTCCCGCCGACGTGCTGTTGCCCGACGGCCGGGCCGCCTACTGCGACGGCGGGCCCCTCGAGTGGCAGGGGGACGTCGGGGGGCACGCCGTCGTCCCGCGGCTGGCACTGCTGGCCGGATCGCTCCTCCCGTTCGGGCCGGACGGGAACGACGCCGAGTTGGCGCCCGACCAGCTCGAGGCCGTGCGGTGCCGCCCGGGGGCGGCACGGATCATCGCCCCGGCCGGATCGGGCAAGACCCGCGTCCTCACCGAACGCGCCCGGCACCTCCTCCGGCGGTGGAACGTGCCGGCGCGCAGCCTGACGCTGCTGGCCTTCAACAAGCGGGCTGCCGACGAGATGAAGGAGCGCACGACCGACCTGCCCGAGCTGCAGGTCCGTACCCTCAACGCGCTCGGGCTCTCCCTCGTTGTCCGCTCCCAGCAGGCCTCGACCATCGACGAGCGGGAGGTGCGCTCGATCCTCGCCGACCTCGTGGACATGCCCCGCCGCGCCAACACCGACCCGGCGGCGGCCTGGATGGAGGCGCTCTCCTCCGTGCGCCTCGGCCTCCGGTCGCCCCACGTGGTGGAAGCGGAGTTCGGCGGCGACGTCGACGGGCTGCCGCAGGTCTTCGAGCGATTCCGGGAGGTCCTGGCCGAGCGACGCCTCCTCGACTTCGACGAGCAGATCTACCGTTCCATCGAGATCCTCCTCACCGATCCGGACGCCCGGGCGAGAGCCCGTGCCGCCTGCCGGGTCCTCCTCGTCGACGAGTTCCAGGACCTCACGCCTGCCCACCTCCTCCTCATCCGCCTGCTCGCCGGCCCCGACGGCGCCGTCTTCGCCGTGGGCGACGACGACCAGACGATCTACGGATACTCGGGCGCCTCGCCGGAGTGGCTCATCGACTACCGCCGCTACTTCCCGTGCGCCACCGAACATGCACTCGAGGTGAACTACCGGTGCCCGCCGCCGATCGTGCGGGCGGCGAGGACACTGCTCACGCACAACCGCCACCGGGTGGACAAGACCATGGTGGCGGCGCCGGGCCGGGAGGAGGCGGCGGCCCAGCTCGAGCTGCGAACGGGTGCAGGGGCCGTTCCCACGACCGTGGAGGTCGTGACGGGTCTCCTCGCCGGCGGGGCGTTGCCGAGCGACGTGGCCGTCCTGACCCGTGTGAACGCCTCCTTGGCGCCCGTGCAGGTGGCCCTCACGCACGGGGGGGTCCCCGTCCGCCCAGCCGTCGACGAGTCCTACCTCTTGCGGGGCGGCGTGCAGGCGGCCCTCGCCTGGCTCCGCCTCTCGGCCGGGGGCGCCGGCTCCGGCGCCCTGAGCGGCGCCGACATCGCGGCGGGCGCCCGCCGGCCCGCCCGCGGCCTCTCGCCCCGGGTCGTCGGGTGGATGGGCGAGCAGCGCTCCGTCGACGGCCTGCAACGGTTGGCCTCCCGGCTGAGCGATCGGGATGCCGACAAGATCACCGGCTTCGTCGAGGACCTGCACCGCGTGCGGCGCACCGCCAAGTCCGGCACCACCGCCGCCGTCCTCACGGAGGTGCGGGACGCCATCGGCCTCGGGCGCGCCATGGAGCTGTTGGAGACGGCACGGCGACGCCTGGATCGATCCGCCCAGACCGACGACCTCGACTCGCTCTTGGCACTGGCGGCGCTCCACCCGGATCCGAAGGGTTTCGAAGGCTGGCTCCGCAGCGCCCTCTCGCAGCCCGGCTCGCCCGACGGGGTCGTCCTCGCCACCATCCACAGCGTGAAGGGACGCGAGTGGCCACATGTCGTGCTGCACGACGCCTCCGACGGGCTGATGCCGCACCGGCTCGCCGACGACGTCGAAGAGGAGCGACGGATCTTCCACGTCGGCCTCACCCGCGCCTCCGCCTCCGTCCACGTCGTGGGCGGAGAGGCTCCCTCCCCCTTCCTCGAGGAGCTGAGCGAGGAGTGGGCGCCCTCACGGCGGGCGATCCGCCCGGAGCCGGCGACGAGGCGGCCGTCGGCACGCCCCGAACAGCCGGCGAGACCCGGGGCGGCGCCGGCGTCGTCGGCGGCGGCGCAACGGGCGGGCGAAGCGCTGCGGGCATGGCGTTCGAAGCGGGCGTCGGCCGAGGGGAAACCGGCCTACGTCTTCCTGCACGACCGCACGATCGAGGCGCTCGCCGAGAGCATGCCGACGACAATGGGGGAACTGGCGCGGACGAAGGGCGTCGGCCCGGCCAAGCTGGAGGCGTACGGGGAGGAATGGCTCGCCCTCCTCGAGGCGGCCCGCCAGGAGTCCTGACCCGTCACGGACAGTGCGGGCGACGGGCGGCCGCCCACCTCGAGAGCTCGGGGCCGACCGTGATGGTGATGGCGTGACCGTTGGCGGCTTGCGCGAGCACGGCGTCTGCCGCCGCGCTGAGCGCATCGGCAAAGCCCGGCGAACCCATCACCACCATGGCGCCGCCCGCAGTTCCTCCCGTGATTCCCGGCGCGCCGACGGCGGAGGCCACGGCGGCCGAACCGAGTCCCAGCAACGCCACGAGATGAGACCACTCGGCGTTGGGGAGCTCGGGCGTCCACAGCTCGAGCCGTTCCACGAGGCGGGCGAGGACGTCGTGGTCGAGGGTGACGTCGAACATGGGCGCTCCTCCTCCGTGTCGCCCGACGCGACGGATCGCCGCAGGGAACGATGACGACCCAACTCGAGGGTAGGCAGTACCCGCCGTCTTCGGACCCGGAGAATCCCTAGGTTCCGCGAGAAGCCGGACGCATGCATACGATGCGTCGTGCTTGTCGGGCGGGAGAACGAGCTGGCCCGCATCGAGCAGTTGTTGGCCGACGCCACGCAGGGACGCAGCGGTGCGCTCGTCATCACGGGCGACCCCGGAATCGGGAAGACGGCGTTGTTGCGGGCGGCGGTGGAGGAGGCGGCGGGTTTCGTGGTGCTGAGGGCGCGCGGCGTGGCGGCCGAGTCGGAGCTCCCCTTCGCCGGCCTCGCCGAGCTGTTCGCCTCCGTCGTCGACCTGTTGGCGGTGCTGCCCGACCGCCAACGCACCGCCATGGAAGGCGCCCTGGCGTTGGGACCGGCCACGAGCGTCGACCCGCTGGCGGTGGGCGTCGCAACGCTGGGGCTGCTGGCCGCTGCGGCCGAGAGGTCCCCGCTCGTGTGCGCCGTCGACGATCTGCAGTGGCTCGACGCGTCCTCCGAGCAGGCCCTGACCTTCGCGGCACGACGGCTGCAGGCGGAGGGGATCGCCATGATCTTCACGAATCGCCGCGAGAACGGCCCCGGCTCGCCGGCGCTCGACCTCGACACGGTCGTGCTCGAGGGGCTCTCGGCCGATGCGGCCACTCAACTCGTGCGCGCCGTCGCCGGCGCGCCCATCGACGACGCCGTGGCTCGCTGGCTCCACACCTCTACCCGGGGCAACCCACTGGCGCTCGTCGAGCTGCCATCGCTGTTGAGCAAGGGACAGTTGGACGGCTCCGAGCCGCTCGACGACCCCCTCCCGCCCGGGCCGACGACGGAGCGTGCCTTCCGGCGCCAGATCGCCGGGTTGGACGCCGACGCCCGCACCGCCGTGCTCGTGGCGGCGGCCAGCGGCGGCGGTGAGGCGAGCGTCATCATCGACGCCCTCGACGACCTCGGCATCCCCGCCGCCGCCCTGGAGCGAGCGGAGGAAGCGGGCGTCGTGAGCCTCGAGCTCGGCGGCGTGGACTTCCGCCATCCGCTGCTGCGATCCGCCGCCTATCACGGCGCCCTCGCCTCCAGCCGGCGCAAGGCGCACTCCGCCTTGGCCGACTGCGCGGGGCTCACGCCGTGGCCGCCCGCGCCGGTGAGCGAGCGGCCAGGTTGACACCCGAGCCGGACCTTCGGGCGCGGCGACTCGGGGAGGCCTCCGTCGACCTCAACCTCATCGGCCGTCCTGCGCAAGCCGTGGCGCTCGCCGCAGAGGCGCTCGGCGAGGTCCAGAGCAAGGAGCTGCACGCCGATCTCGAGCTCGTCCACTCGTCCTTCCTGATCCTCGTGGGGCAGCCCGTCGAGGCGCACCGGCTGCTCACGGCTGAAGCCGCCCGCTTCGAGCAGGACGAGCCGGGGCGAGCCGCCATCTTGCAGATGGCCGCCGTGGCTCCCTGCTACCTCGTCGGCGACGGCCGGCTGGCCTATCGGACGGCGCAGCAGGCACACGAGTGGACGGAGCGGGTGGGTGGCCCGCTCGGCATCTTCGCCGACGGGGTCCTCGCCCAAGCGCTCGTCATCCGGGGCGAGTGCGAGCGGGGTCGCCAGTTGCTCGACACCTGCCTGCCTCTCCTGATGGCGGCCGATCCCATCTGGGGGCCGCACCTCGCCTTCTCGCAGGGCGTGAGCATCACCTATGTCTGGGTCGAGGCCTTCGACAGCGCTCGGCAACTCCTCGAACGGATCGTCGACGCCGCCCGCGCCGCCGGTGCCCCCGGCCTGCTGCCGTTTCCGCTCTCCGTGTTGGGCGAGCTCGACTTCCGGACCGGAGCCTGGGACGCCTCGTACTCGCGCCTGCACGAAGCTGTGGAACTGGCTCACCAGACGGGCCAATCCGTGCACCTCCCCCGCCTGCTGGCAGGGCTGGCGCGGCGTCGAGGCGTCCCGCGGCCAGGCGGAGAGCTGCCGGGCGCATGTCGCCGAGAGCCTGGTGCGGGCCGAAACCCTCGGGAGCTCGCGGGCGGCCTCGATCAGCGCCGACGAGATGCTCGGGCTGCTGGACTTCTCGGAGCAGCGCTACGCCGACGCCCTCGTCCGCCTCGAACGTCTCGCCGGTGTCCTCCGGGAGGAGGCCGTCGGCGAGCCGAGCCTGCTCGGGGCCGCCCCGGAACGGATCGAGTCGCTGGCACGGGCGGGGCGCCCGGACGAGGCCGCTGCCGCACTTGCCGAGCTCAGCGGGCAGGCGGCCGGCGCCCAGAGCCGCTGGGGACAGGCGGCGGCCGAACGGTGCGCAGGCATCGTGGCATCCGAGGACGGTTTCGAGGGCGCCTTCGAGGCGTCGCTGGCATGGCACGATCAGATCGCCATGCCCTTCGAGCGGGCGCGCACCGAGCTGTGCTTCGGGGAGCGCCTGCGACGGGCGAAGCGCCGCGCCGAGGCGCGCGGGCATTTGCGGCAGGCCCTCGAGGTCTTCCGGGCCGTCGGCGCACGCCCGTTCGTCGACAGAGCCGAGCAGGAGCTGGCCGCCACGGGCGAGCGCGCCCGCCGCCGCGACCCCACCACGACGGAGGAGCTCACGCCGCAGGAGCTGCGCGAGGCGCTCGCCGTCGCCGAAGGGGCCTCGAACCGGGAGGTCGCCACGGCGCTCTTCCTTAGCGCCAAGACCGTCGAGTTCCACCTCGGGGCCGTCTACCGGAAGCTCGGCATCGGGTCCCGCACCGAGCTCGCCCGACGATTCGCCCAGCCTCGGAGCTGACCGGGCGGGTCGGCGTCGGGCTCCCCGGGTCGTGCGGGGTTCGCCCGGGAAACTAGGGAGATCCCCGATCCGACCGTCCCCGCCTCCACGTACGGTGACACCCGATGCCGGTCCACAGGCCGGCACCTCTCGCCGTCAGGAAGGGGCAGCGATGCGCGCACGGATCTGGAAGAGCGATCAGGTTTCGGACTACAACACCTCGGGAACGGCCGGACGGCTCGCCGGCACGTTGAGGCGGCCGCTCGTGGCGGCCCTCGTCGTCTGCGCCCTGCTGGCACTCGGCGTCACCACAGCCGTCGCGGCTGAGCCGGGCTCGTCGGGCACGACGTTTCACGCATGTCTCAGGCAGGGGACCTTGACGAAGGTCGGCACGACACCGCCGGCATGTCCGCTGGGGTCGAAGGCCGTGTCGTGGAACGCCACCGGGCCGAAAGGTGCGCGAGGCCCAGCGGGAGCCCGCGGGCCGCGAGGGCTACAGGGGATACAGGGGATACAGGGAGTGCAAGGGCCGGCCGGGCCGAGCAACAGCTTCTTCTCCTCCGAGACCGACCTGCACATCCCCTCAACGCTCGGCACGATCACCGTTCTCGTTCTCTTGGCGGGAACCTACGTCGTGAATGCCGACCTGTCGCTCGAGGACACGAGCGGGAGCAACGCCTCCGATCTCGTCGAGTGCCAGCTGACGCTCGGATCGGCGACCGACGCCGTCGACACGGGTCTGCTCGGCCCGAGCAGCGCGCCCGAGAACCACGGCGCCATGTCGCTGACGGTGGCCGCCACCATCACCGCTACCGGCCTGGCTGCGGTGAAGTGCGTCGGGGCCGGCAACACCGGGAACACCGTCGTCCCCACGGCGACCATCACCGCGGTGCAGTCCGGCAGCCTCGACGTCGAGAGCTGAGCGGAAAGACGCCTCCCTGGTGGGACCTCAGCTCTTCGGCTTGACGACCGTTTCCGCACGGCCCGGCGAGTACCCGTACTGCAGATACCCCGGATTCCAGTCCACGTAGGCGCGGTAGGTGTAACTGCCGACGGTGCCGTGGCCGGCGATGTGGAAGGAGAACTTCCCGCTGGCCGACTCGGTGGTGGTGGCGATGTTGTGCCACAACTTGCCTTCGAGCTGCTCGAGCTGCACCCTGCGGCCCGCCTTGGGAGAGCTACCGGTTCCGGAGGCCGTGATGGCGGTGCCGGTGTCGACCTTGCTCTTGGAGAGACTGAACGTCACGTTCTGCGTGGGGAGCACCGGCCAGACGGTGAGGGGGCCGCTCGTCCCGACCACGATGCCGGCGCCGGTGTTGTCGATGGCCGCCGAGAAGGCGTTGCTCTTGATCGCACTCCCCATGTTCACGCGAGTGCTCCACGTGGAGCCCGAGATCGTGGACTGCCCCTCCAAGTCGTAGCCGTCCTGGTTGCGCTCCGTGAAAACAAAGGTGCGCCCGGCCGGAGTCTCGTAGGCCGTGTTCCAGTTCGGACCGCCTCCGCCGCTCTTCGGGACCACGTGTGGCGGCCCGAAGCTCGTGCCGTTGAAGAGGCGCAGCACGAGGGACTGCGAGCCGGAGGTGAGCTGGGTGACGAGGGCCTGACCGCTCACGGCGATGAGCTGCTGGCCCGTGAAGCGGCCCACCTTGTGGAAGACCGTGGAACCGGCCGGGGCGAAGCTGGCGATCGTGGCGTCGTTGCTGTCGCTACCGGCGGCGATGACGCCACCCTTGTAGCTGCCGAGACCGGCGGTGAAGAAGTCCGCCGAGGCCGTGTCCGCCATGGCGGTGACGACCGTGGCGTTCGCCGGGTCGCTGAAGGGGGCGAACTCGACGGGGAACTTCGTGCCGGCATCGTTCTCCGCCCACATGATGTGGCCGACGCCGTGGACACCGAAGGCCTCGGCGGCGTCGATGTTGGGTCCGGAGGCCGTGCCGAGAGGGACGGGGGCGCCGAACGTCCTGCCGCCGTTCGTCGATTCGAAGAGGAGGTCGTTGGCGCCGCAGCATTCGTCCATGGCGACGAAGACGTCGCCGTTGTCCTCCACGGTGACGAAGGGCGAGTCGTCCACGCTGCTCGCGTCCTTCGTGTACAGATCCGTCTTGCTGGCACACGACCTGGCGCCCCGCTTCAGCACGCAGACCTGGATACCACCTTCGGTGTTCTTCGTCGCGATGCGGTAGGCGATGATGAGGTTCCCGTTGTCACCGTCGGTCGTGGCGCTGCTCGGGCCGTTGGCGGTGCCCGCCACGAAGGAGGCGAGCTCCGGCTGCGGCGAGCCCTTGATCGTAGAGCTCGGCGCCGCCAAGGCGCTGCTGCCGAGGCCGCTGAGCGTGGCGGCCAGCAGGCCGGCGCAACAGGCGAGCGAGATGCGGCCGATGGAGTGCTTTCGAGGCATGGGTCCTCCCCTTCGTCCCTCCGCGGCGCCCCTCAGGGGTTTGCATCCGGTCGCGGTCGCACACATTGTGGCAGACCAGGCGCCCGCTCCTTCACCAAGGCGATTTGTAGTCTCGTCGCGCCCCTGGCACTCGCATGACGGCGGCCAGACGCTCTACGTCCCCGAGGGCCGCGGGCTGGCGCAGTCACGGGGCGACGGCATCATCGAGATGCGTCCCGGCGACGTCGTCTCCACCCCCGACGGCGAGGAGCACTGGCACGGTGCGGCGCCCGACCACTTCATGACCCAGCTCTCCCTCACGGAGGGCGATTCACACTGGGGCGCCCACGTCACCGACGCCGAGTACGGCGGGGAGCGGTAGCTCGACGGCCCTGCTGACGAAAGGCTCGTCAGGACGTCGTGATGGGCGGTGAGGCGTCGGGCGGGAACTCGCCGGCACTCAGTCCGGCCTTGTCCGTGAGTGCCGTGACGTGCCGGTGTATCTCCACGATGAGAGCGGCGTTCTTGGCCATCTCGGTCGTGAGGGCGTGGATGGCGGTCGTCAGGTCGGTGTTCTCCTCGATGAGCGCGACGATGTTGGTCTCGGTCTCCTCGATCTGCTGCTCCTGCAGGTCGATCTTGTCGAGGAGCGCCGTCAGGGCGTTCTGCGCCCGGTTGGCGGCGGTGGCGACGAGGAACCCGATGAACAGCTCGGCCACCGTGGTGACGAGGTTGAGCGGGAAGTTGAAGCCCTGGCTCGTGAACCAGGCCGGGAGCCAGGTCCCGCTCGACAGCTTGTGGCCGCCGAGAGCGAAGAGCAGCGTCCAGGCGGCGACGAGGACGAACCAGAAGGCGATATTGAGCGGCCGCCCCATCGCCTCGGACACCCAGTCGGCGAAGCGATCGAAGGTCGTGGGATTCTTGACCGCGTCGCTCATCGCCTGAGTCGTCGTCCCGGGCCCTGACGACGGCGCCGACGGCGGGAGCCGGGCGGGCTGCTCGGTTGCGTCTTCCGTCACCGTCATGGCGCTCGCCTCCTCGACGTGATCGGTCTTCAGCATATGAGAGGCGATACGACGCCCCGGGGCATGACGCCACGTAGCCTGAGGCACTCGAGGAGAGGTGTCATGGAACCCATCACGGAGGACTGGGAGCGCGCCGTGGCGGTCGTCGCCCACCCCGACGATCTGGAGTACGGGGCGGCGAGCGCCGTGGCGCGTTGGACGGCTCAGGGCAAGGAGGTCTCCTACGTCCTCGCCACGCGGGGAGAGGCCGGGATCGCCGGCCTGGCCCCGGCGGAGGCGGGACCCCTGCGAGAGGAGGAGCAGCGCCGCAGCGCCGCCGTCGTCGGGGTCTCCACCGTCGAGTTCCTCGGGCATCCCGACGGTGCCATCGAGTACGGCCTGGCGTTGCGGCGGGACCTCGCCGGAGCCTTTCGCCGCTTCCGGCCGGACATCGTGATCGGGATGAACTTCGACCTCACGTGGGGGGCCGGCGGCAACGTCAACCATGCGGACCACCGCGCCGTCGGGCTGGCGGTCCTGGACGCCTGCCGCGACGCCGCCAACGAGTGGGTGTTCCCCCACCTCGGTCCGCCATGGGGCGGGATCACGGCGGTCTACATGAACGCCGCCGACCCGCCGACGCACTACGTGGACGTCACCACCACCATCGAGGCCGGGGTGTCCTCGCTACGCGAGCACGGCGCCTACATCCGGGCTCTCGGCAAGGACTTCGATCCGGACGACTTCCTGCGCACGATCGCCCGGCAGGCCGGGTCGGCGGCGGGCTGTGACCTCGCCGTGCTGTTTCGCGCCTACAACGCCGGCTAGACCGAGCGGATCGCCGGATCGTTCGTCGCCCTCGCCGTGAGGGCCGCCAGGGCCTCGACCGCCCCAGTGGTGGGAGCGATCGCCACGAGCCCCCGGTAGAGCCGGACGATGGTGGCACGATCGACGGTGCCGGTGCGGGCCCGGTCGCAATGGGCCGACTGGATGGCCGCCTCCAGCTGGAAGCGCCCGAGGGGGGCGCCGAGTGCGTGGGCCCGCACGAGGAACGCTTCGCCTTCGGCGATGAGCGAGCGGTCCCACAACGCCGTGTCCTGTTCGTCGAGCGGCGGCCACGGTCGGCCCGTTCGTGCCGGCGCCCGTGACTGCGCGAACGTGAGGAGGGCGGCGAGGCCCCAGGCCTCCGGCTCGGTGTCGAGCAGGCTCGCCGTCAACACGGCGAGCCAGCGGGCCTCGTCGGCAATCGACTCTCTGATGCGCTCGTGCTGATCGAGCCAGTCGATCGCGTAGGCGCCGTAGATGGCCTCGAGCACGGCGGGCAGGCGGGCAGGCAGGTCGGCCCGCGTGGGCACGCGAAACGGGATGCCGGTGTCCCGGATTCGCCGCTTCGCCCGCACGAGGCGCTGCGCCATGGCGGCAGGCGGCACGGCGAAGACGCCGGCGATGCGATCCGCTTCGAAACCCAACACGACCTGCAGCATGAGCGGCGTGCGCACGGCAGGATCGATGGCCGGGTGGGCGCAGGCGAAGAGCAGCTCGAGTCGCTTGTCGGGAATGGCATCGGGGTCGGGATCGGCGATCGAGGCCGGGACGTCGCCGTCCAGTGATGCCGCCGTGCGCACGGCGGCGGAGGCGAAGACGTCTCGGATGCGATTGCGGGCCACGGTCATCAGCCACCCTTGCGGGTTGTCGGGGACGCCGGTCCTGGGCCAGGTGCGCAGCGCCCGTTCGAAGGCGTCGGCAAGGGCGTCCTCGGCGAGGACGATGTCTCGCGTCGAGGACGCCAGCAACGCCACGAGGCGGCCGTACGACTCCCGGGCGGCGCGGGCGGCGGCCGCCCGGGAGTCGTGAACGGTCACTTGACGGGCGGTTCGCCCTGCCAGGCGCCGTCCACGTACCGGGTCGCCGACGGCCTGATCTCGATGTGGCCCCAGGCGACCGATGGTGCCCGGCTCGCCCATTCGATGGCCGCATCGAGGTCCTCGACGTCGATAACGAAGGAGCCGCCGAGCTGCTCCTTCGAGTCGGCGAAGGGTCCCTCCTGCACGACGAGCTCACCGGTTGCGAGCGTGATGGTGGTTGCGGTGTTCGACCGCTGCAGGACCTCGGCGCTTGCGAGAACGCCGGCCTCGTCGAGCGCCTTGGCGTAGACCTGGAAGGCTCTCATTCCCTCCGCAAGGGCCTCGGCACCGATCTCCTCGGCGGTCGGTTCGGGGTAGTGGAGCAAGAGTGCGTAACGCATGGGGTGGAGTCCTTTCGGATCGTCTTCGATTCTGACACCGAAGTGACGGGCGAACGCCGGCGAAATCGACAACGATCCCGTGAAAGTAGGCTGACATTGTGCGGGTAGCACCTTCGGAAACGGTGGCGGGGCGCAGGCGCGGGAGCAGTCGGCTCGAGCGCCTGCTCGGCGGCGCGCCGCTCGTGTCCGCCCGTCTCCGTCGATGGGTGCTCGGCGTGAGCATCCTCGCCGTCGGCTGCCTGGCCGGCTTCGGCTTTGCGGTCCGGAACTCCACTCGTCCATTCCTGTTCGACGCCACCGTCGACTCGTTCCTCCTCCGGACCTCGGGCCTCGAGTACCGGGTGGCCGTCATCCTCAGCGAGGCCGGGGATCCGAAGATCTTCGTGACGATCACCGCTGTCGTCGCCCTCGCCCTCATCCTCCTGCGCGACTACCGGGCGGCCGTTGCCGCCGTTGTGAGCGTCGGTGTCGCCCTCGTCCTCGTCGAGGATGCCCTCAAGCCGTTCTTCGACCGCCACCACGGGACCTGGCCAGGAGGACCGACCTTCCCGTCCGGTCACGCCGCCGTCGCCCTCGCCTTGGCCGGGGCGGTGACATTGGCCGCAGCCGGCGATCGCCCGCTCGGCCGGCTGCTCGGGCCGGTCTGGCGCCGCCTGCTCATGGTCGTGGTGCTCGGCATCGGCTGCACCATCGGCATCGCCATGGTCGTCCTGCAGTTCCACTTCATGAGCGACGTCGTGGCCGGCATCCCGCTCGGCCTCGCCGTGAGCGGCTGCACGGCCGTCGCCTTGGACGCCGTCGCCGCTCGCTGGCAGGCCGCGAGGGACCGCCGGGCCCTGTCGCCGTGATCGCCGGCGCCGGCGATCGGCGCCGTCACGAGGGCGGCGTCGCCGCGGCCGTCGCCGGCTCGAAGACGGTACGTTTGGGCGGGTGATCACTCCAGGCCAGTCCGACTCGCCGGTCCGGCTGCAGGAGCCGCAGGCCGTGCTCTCGCGGCTCACGGCGGCCGCCCTATTCCTCGTCGTGACGATCGACCCCGGACAGGAGCAGATCGTGCGCGACCTCCTCGCCGACCTCTCCGGCCTCGAGCGCACGGTGGGATTCCGCGTGCCGGCGGGCGGGCTGGCCCTCGTGACGGGCGTCGGCTCGGACGCCTGGGACCGGCTCTTCGCCGGAGGGCGGCCCGCCGAGCTGCACCCGTTCGCCGAGATCCGGGGCGCCCGCCACCACGCTCCCTCGACTCCGGGCGACCTGCTCTTCCACATCCGGGCGGAGCAGGCCGACCTCTGCTTCGAGCTGGGCTCGCAGATCATGGACCGCCTCGCCGACTCCGTCACCGTCGTCGACGAGGTGCACGGGTTCAAGTACTTCGATGACAGGGACTTGCTGGGTTTCGTCGACGGCACCGAGAACCCGGTCGGGCCGGCGGCGTCGGCAGCCGTGACGGTCGGACCGGAGGACGCCGACTTCGCAGGGTCGAGCTACGTGATCGTCCAGAAGTACCTGCACGACATGACGGCCTGGAGCGTCCTCAGCGTCGAGGAGCAGGAGCGCGTGGTCGGCCGCAGGAAGCTGTCCAACGTCGAGCTGGCCGACGACGTGAAGCCCAGCAACTCCCACGTGGCGCTGAACACGATCATCGACCCGGACGGGACGCAGCGCCAGATCCTGCGCGACAACATGGCGTTCGGGACGCTCGGGCGAGGCGAGTTCGGCACGTACTTCATCGGCTACGCGGCGACGCCGACGGTGACCGAGCGCATGCTGCAGCGGATGTTCATCGGGGACCCCCCGGGAAACCACGACCGAATCCTCGACTTCTCGACGGCGGTGTCCGGCAGCCTCTTCTTCGTGCCGACAGCCGACTTCCTTGACGACCTGCCGCCGGCTCCCGGTGAGGCCACGGACGAGCCGGTCGCCGGCGAGGAGCCCGGCCCCGAGACGGCAACGGATGCTCAGGCGATCGGGGCGGCCGAGATCGACGGCTCCCTCGGGATCGGCGATCTCCGGGAGTCCTTGTAGCCGGCGGTTCTCAGGCCGGGACCGGCTCGTAGTCGTCGGCGATGAGGAGGGCGACGAGGGTGCGCCCGAGCCATCGCTCGTAGCGGCCCTCCTTCCATCCCCGCTCGATGACGAAACGCCGGTAAGCGGCCGGGTCGCTGAGCAGCCAGAGAACGTCGGCGGCCTCCGAGGCGCTGAGCTCTGGCCGAAGCGCCGTCGAGGAACGGGCGCGGGCCGTCCTGCGTGCCCGGTGGCGGCCGCCTTTCGCGCCCGGGCCGACGACGGAGGAGCTCGGGGAGCTGCACCTCGCCACCCCGCGCGAGACGGCCGTGGGGCGGGCCTCGACCGTCACGAGCTGGACCTCGTACTCGTTCACTGCAGCAGGGTAGGACAGTGGGCCGTGCTCGTGAAGTGGCCCAGGTTGCCCCGAGCGACCGAAGGCGAGGCGTCGCCGTGAAGATCCTGTCGTCGGGCGGACCCAGCCCCAGAGGGGACTCGGGCCCGTACTGAGATGCGAGGACGACCGTAGAGGGCCCAGTACGGTCGCTTCGGGCGCTCAGTACGTCCCGAGCGCCGCTCCTCACCTGGCCATCCGCGCTCGGCCCCTCGGCGCATGGCCGAGGCAGTGCGTGCAGTGGCGGACGCCGTCTTCGGGGCGACGCCCTGAACGTTGACGTGACGACGCGCCGAGTGTAGCCTCGCCCTTCGCGGTACTCGAACGATCGGTGCAGATAGCGCGAGACAACCGAGAAGGGAACCGAGTGAACCGGGCTCGAGAGGTGAGGGTCGCCGTTGACATCGGCGGAACCTTCACGGACGTAGCGATTGAAGTCGACGGACGCTACGTGACGGCGAAGCGATCGACGACACCGGAGCACCCGATGAATGGGGTGCTCGACGCCGTGGCGCTTGCGCTGGGTCGAGCCGACCTTACGCCCGCCGACGTCAACGTCGTTCTCCAGCACGGCACCACCCTTGCAACGAACGCCATCATCGAACGCCGCGGCGCCGTCGTCGGGCTCGTCGCCACGGAGGGATTCCGGGACGTCCTGCAGATCGCTTACGAGCGGCGATACGACCAGTACGACCTCGGGAGTCATCGCCCGGATCCCCTCGTCCCGCGCCGTCGGTGCTACACGGTTCGCGAGCGGGTCGGATCGGACGGATCGGTGTTGACACCGCTCGACGAGCGCTCCGTCTTGGACGCGCTGGAATGCATGGAGCGCGACGGCGTCGAGAGCGTCGCCATCGGCCTCATCAACTCGTTCGCGAACGCCAGCCACGAGCAACAGGTGGCAGCGCTCATCGAGCGTCACCAGCCGCGGATGGCCGTGTCGCAGTCCAGCGAGATCTCTCCTGAGCTGCGTGAATACGACCGCCTGTGCACGACGGTCGCCAACGCCTACATCAAGCCGCTCATGACCCGCGTGATGCTCGAATTCGCCGAGGCGTTGAGAGGGCAGGGCTTCAACTGTCCTGTCCTCATGATGACGTCGGCGGGAGGCATGACGAGTGTGGAAGCCGCCCTTCGCTTTCCCATCCGCCTCCTCGAGTCGGGCCCCAGTGGGGGTGCCGTGCTGGCGGCGCGGATCGCCACACAGGCGGGACAACCGAAGGCGCTCTCGTTCGACATGGGCGGAACGACCGCAAAGGTGTGCATCATCCAGTCGGGTCAGCCGTACCGTGCTCGCGAGCTCGAAGTGGCCCGAGTTGCCCGCCTCACGAAGGGAAGCGGCTTTCCCATCCGCATCCCGGCGATCGACATCATCGAGACGGGAGCAGGCGGCGGATCGATCGCCCGCGTGGAGCACTTCACCGGCCTCGTCGTCGGCCCGGAGAGTGCCGGCGCCGAGCCGGGGCCGGCGTCGTACGGACGTGGAGGCCTGCGGCCGACCGTCACGGACGCCGACTGCGTCCTCGGCTACCTCGACCCTGACCAATTCGGAGATGGCGACATCCAGCTGAGCCGGCACCGTGCGGCGGCTGCCCTCTCGAGCGACGTGGCGGCGCCCCTCGGTCAACCCGTCGAGGAGAGCGCGCGAGCCGTCTGCGACGTCGTGGAGGAGTCGATGGCGAATGCCGCACGGGTGCACGCCGCCGAGCGCGGTTTCGATCTCCGCGAGAGCGTCCTGATCGCCTTTGGTGGGAACGGCCCCCTCCATGCCGCACAGGTCGCCCGCAAGGTGGGAATCGGAACCGTGATCGTCCCCCCGTCGCCGGGCGTCGGCTCGGCCATCGGCTTCCTGTGTGCCCCCGTCTCGCACGAGATCGTGCGCAGCCACTATTGCCTCATGGACCGGATGGACGGGGCGGAGATCGACCAGATGCTCGCCGAGATGGAGGTCGAGGCGCGGCGGATCGTCGAGGTGGCCGTGCCGGCGCTGCCGCTCGCGGTCAAGCGCTCCGCTTTCATGCGGTATCGCGGGCAGGGCCATGAGCTCGAAGTGCTCCTTCCCGAGGGCTCCCTCACCGAGGAAGGCAAAGGAGAGTTGCGGCTTGCCTACGAGGCCGAGTACGCCAGGCTCTTCGGACGAATCCCGCCGCAGATGAGCATCGAGATCACGAACTGGGCGGTGTCCATCGCCACCCCGGATCGCGAGCTGGCCTTTGGCGCCGACGCAGAGCTGCCGGCGAGCCGGGGCACATCGCTGCCCGAGGCGCTCGCCAAGCGCGAGGTCTTCATGGGAAGCGAGCACGGCACCGCGGAGGTCCCGGTGTTCGAGCGGAGAGATCTCGTCATGGGCGACCGGCTCGAAGGGCCGGCGCTCATCGCCGAACCGCAGACGACCACCTATGTCCCCGAGGGAGCCGAGCTCGTGGTCAGGGAGATGGGCAACCTCGTCATCGAGCTGCAGGCAGGCTTGCGATGAGCCTCGCCCCGAGCCAGCGCGACGTCGCCCGATTCGACGTCCGTCTCCAGATGATGTGGACGCGCCTGCTGTCCATCGTGGAGGAGCAGGCGCAGGTGCTGATCCACACGGCCTTCAGCCCCATCACCCGCGAGTGCGGCGACATCTCGGCTGGGGTGTTCGATACCGACGGTCGCATGCTGGCGCAATCGGTCACGGGGACGCCCGGTCACGTCAACACGATGGCCGTCGCCGTCCACCACATGATGGCGGCGTTCCCGAGCGACACGATGTCTGAGGGCGACGTGTTCGTGATGAACGATCCGTGGCTTGCCACCGGCCATCTCAACGACGTCCTGCTCGTGGCGCCGATCTTCCTCGACGGGGACCTCATCGCCTTCACCTCGTGCACGTCGCATCTCTACGATCTCGGTGGCGTCGGCATGGGGCCGAACGGGAGAGACGTCTTCGACGAAGGGCTCTTCATCCCGCCGATGAAGCTCCTGCGTGCGGGCGTCCTGAACGAAGACCTCATGACCTTGATCAAGGCCAACTCGCGATCTCCCATCGCCAACGAGGGCGATCTCTACGCGTTGCTTGCCTGCTGCGAGGTCGGCGAGCGCCGGTTGAACGAGATGATGAACGAGTTCGCCATCAGTCGGCTCGACGAGCTCGGCGCCCACATCCTCACGACCTCTGAGGAGGCATCGCGCGCCGCCATCAGAGAGGTGCCGGAAGGGACGTACCGCAACGAGATGCGCGTGGACGGCTACGAGACCGAAGTCGTGCTCAAAGCACAGCTGACGGTTGAGGACGGGAACATCCACCTCGACTTCTCCGGTTCGTCGCCGTGTTCCCGCTTTGGTATCAACGTCCCGATCAACTACACGGCGGCGTATTCGGTCTTCGCGCTGCGGTGCGTGATCGGCTACTCGATACCCAACAATGCAGGATCGCTGCTCCCATTTCGCGTGACCGCCGACGAGGGATCGATTCTCAACGCACCCCGCCCGGCGCCGGTCGCAATGCGTCACAGCATCGGGCACTTCGTTGCCGATGCCGCCCTCGGGTGTCTCGCCGAGGCACTTCCCGACCGCATTCCGGCGGAGAGCTCCTCGTGTATGTGGGACATCCCAATTCGGAACGGCGATCTCGCCGGCGAGGCGAACGGGGCGACGGGCTTCGCAATCGAGCTGACCCACAACGGCGGCACGGGGGCGGATCCGCAGCGCGACGGCCTCTCGGCGACGGCGTTCCCCAACGGGGTGTGGGGCTCTCAGGTCGAGGTGACGGAGAGCACGGTACCGGTGAGAATCCTTCGGCGGGAGCTCCGGCCCGACAGTGGCGGAGCGGGCCGGCACCGAGGCGGCCTGGGCCAGATCATCGAGCTGGAGAGCAGCGAGAACGCCGCCATCTTGCTGTTCAGCTCCGTCGACCGAGTTGAGCATCCGGCCGGTGGCCGGGCCGGCGGCCACAGCGGCGCCGCGGGCGAGATCCTTCTCGGATCGGGTCGGGCCCTGCCGGGCAAGGGCGAGCACGTGATCCCGGCCGGCGACCGTCTCATCTTCAGGACGCCGGGCGGCGGAGGTTACGGCGACCCCCGAGAACGGGCGCCGAAGCTGCTACGGGACGATGTCCTCGATGGTCTCGTGTCGAAAGTCAGCGCCATGGAGGACTACGGCGTACCCGCCGATTCGTGATGGCGACCGGTGCGCCCAGCGGGGGCGGCGGTGAGGTGCGTTTGCGATCCTTGAGAGCCAGTCGAGCCCCCTTGCCGGGGCGGAGAGGAACGGTGTCCGAGTGGAATCGAAGCCGCGATACCTGAGCGACGAGTCGCCGGTCGACATTCGCGAGTACCTGAGCCGCGATGATCGAGTCATCCTCGTCTTCGGCTCGATCGAGAACAACGGGCCTCATCTCCCCTTGGCGACGGACTTGCTCGTGGCGGTCGCACTGGCAGAGGCCGCCTCCCGCGCCACCGGCGTGCTCATCGCTCCCCCCATCCCGTGGGGGGTGTCCTCGGTGAACATGGGCTTCCCGGGCACCCTGACGCTCTCGCCGGGCACATGTGAGCGGATCATCACAGAGCTCTGCATGTCCGTGGCGTTTCACGGCTTCCAACGAGTGGCGCTGATTTCGGGTCACTCCAGCAATGTTTGGCCTGCTGCGAACGCGGCGGAGTTGCTGCGGGATCGCGGTGTGCTCGTGGCACAGCTCGACGTGTGGCGCTGTGTCGAGAAGCTCTCCACCAATCTTGCCGTCACCGACGCCCACCCGTTCGGACACGGGAGCGAGATGATGACGTCCGTGATGCTGTCGGTGGCCCCTCACCTCGTCCACGCCGACCGAATGGAGCCGGAGATGCCCGTGGACTCGTTCGGGCTGAAGTACTACGGCACCTATCCTCGCATCATGGGTTTCGCGGCCTGGGACGACGTCAGTACCTCAGGGAGTATCGGCGACCCGCGTAGCGCCGACGCCAAGCGCGGCGAGGAAGCGCTGCAACGCATGACGAGCGAGTTCGTGGAATTGCTGGAGGACATGCGGAGCGCCCCCTTGCCGAGCACGCGCACGTTTGGCTAGACGGCTGCGAGCCATGCCGCCCGGGGCTGGGCTCGACTCGTACCGGGAAGGTGTCGGTCACGAAGGCGAGAAGCACTAGAAAGAGCCCATGAGCCTCTCGCCTACGCCGCATCAGGGCCGAGTCCTTCGCGGTCCGGCACAACGCATCCAGGCGATAGACCGTGCCGTTCAACTGCTTCAGGCCATCGCCACATCCACCCGCTCCCCCACCCTCGTCGATCTCGCTGCGACGTGCCAGCTCAATCGGAGCACGGCTTGGCGCCTGCTCGGAACGCTGGAGCATCACGGCTTGGTGGCGCGGGACTCGCTGACGCAGGGCTACACCCTCGGATTTGAAATCGTCGCCCTCGCCTCGCGAACCGACTACGAGCCGCTCTTGCGGCGAGCTCGTCCCATCTTGCAGGAATACGCCAACTCATTCGGTGAGACGCTGACGCTGGCCGTTCCGAGAGGGTTCGAGCTCGTCTACGTCGACCAGGTCGATCCGCCCGGCGTGGTTCGACCCAGCTGGCTGGGAAAGCTCCCCGTGCTGCACGCGACCTCGAGCGGCAAGGTCTTCCTCGCTTCCCTGTCGCCGAAGGAGCTCGACGCCGTCGTCCCGGAGCACCTGGAGCGGTTCACGGAGCACACCCTCGTCGACAAGGACGGCCTCCTGGCGGATCTGACCTTGACCCGGACGCGGGGCTACGGGACCTGCGATCGCGAGTACGAGGAGTATTCGAACGGAGTCGCAGCACCGGTCATGGGATATGCCGGCCGCCCGCTGGCGATCGTCGCCATTTGGGCGCCGTCCCAACGCGTGACCGCTGCGACGATGCCCGAATACGGCGAGCGCATCATTGCTGCTGCTCACGACATCGGGGCAGCGCTGCACTCGAGCTGACCAAGCTGCCTGCCACGACAGCACGGACCCTCACCTCCCCACCGACCGTCGGTGCGACAACTCGTCGGACGGCTGGATCGCTTGCGTCGACCTGACGTCGCGTTGCACCACGGTGCGTGAAGCCTGCTCGAGCCGTTCATTGCCGTCGGCTGGGTAGGCCTTGGGCCGCCGGCCGCCTCCCTGAACGGCCTGTCTCTCGGACCCTTGGCGCCACGGTCGGCGACTCCTTGACGCATCAAGGGGTCGCAGATAGGATCGCGCCACAAGTAGGGCTCGGTGCATATAGTGCAATCAGCTCGTGGACTCAGCAGGGGGGCTAGGTGGGCGAAGTCCGCTTCGAGCGTGTCAGCCGCCCCGAGATAACGTCGCCGCCCTCACGACCCCGCCGGAGCCGGCGCCATGGGTTCCCTCTCGGCGCCGCAGCTCGGCGGTCCGCACACCGTTGCCCTCGGCCGAACACGAACGTGTTCGACGCCGCTCGGTGTCGAACCATGCTCCGGCAAATAACGGCACATTTCCAACCGTCCGCTCTCGGTAGAGGGCTCTAGCACGGAGGCGTTGAGGCATGCAGGACAGCACCTCGGAGTCGAATGAGACGACGCGCAAGAGCGCGGTGAGCCGGAGGGAGTTCTTGCGGCGCAGCCTGAAGGTCGGCGCCACGGTGCCCCTCCTGGGGGGGATCGCGGCGGCCTGCGGGTCCAGCAAAGCATCGACGAGCACGACGTCGGCCTCCAACAACAAGCCACGGTACGGTGGCGACATCAGGGTCGGGCTGACCGGCGGCTCGAGCGCCGAGAACCTCGACGCGAACAACTCGGTGGGGCAACCCGCCAACATGCGCTGTGCCGAGCTCTACGACCCCCTCGTCGTACTGAACGCCCAGGCCCAGAACGAATATGCCCTGGCCGAAGAGATCACCCCCAACTCCACCGCCACGACGTGGACGGTGCGCCTTCGGCCCGGTGTCACCTTCCACAACGGAAAGGATCTCACTGCGGACGACGTCATTTACACGTTTCAGCGGATCCTGAATCCGAAGTTCCCCTTGGCGGGCGCCACAGCCCTCGGCCCGCTCGACGTCAAGAACATGAAGAAGCTCGACCCGCTCACCGTACAGCTCCCCATGGCGGCACCCTTTGCGAGCTTTGTCGAACAACTCGCCGACTACGGTTACCTGTATATCGTGCCGGTGGGTTACGATCTGAAGAACCCGGTCGGGACGGGTCCCTTCCGGTTCGAATCCTGCACGCCGGGCGAGCAGAGCGTCTTTCTCCGCAACCCCAACTACTGGCAGCACGGTCTTCCCTACGCGGACAGCGTGACGACCATTGACTTTACCGATACCTCTTCGATGATCAACGCCCTGACGAGTGGTCAGATCGACGCCGCCGGCAATATCGACGGCATCTCAGCGAAGGAGCTCGGGAGCAACTCCGCCGTCAAGGTCGTGCTCTCGAAGGCCGGGGGCATGATCCCGTTTACGATGCGTGTCGACAAGCCGCCCTTCAACGACGTCCGAGTTCGCCAGGCCATGCGTCTCATCATCGACCGGCCACAGTTCCTCGAGCTCGTGCTGAATGGCTTCGGCACCTTGGGCAACGACGTCTTCTCGCCCTACGACCCGTGCTTGGATCGCTCCCTCCAGCGTCACCAGGACATCGATCAGGCGAAGTTCCTGTTGAAGCAGGCCGGCAGGCAGGACTTGTCGGTGTCACTGGTCACCGCACCGATCTTCAACGGCACGGTCGAGGCGGCGCAGGTCTTCAAGCAGATGGCCGCCATGGCTGGAGTCAACGTCACTCTTCAAAGCGTGACCACGGACGTGCTGTTCGGTCCGGAATATCTGGCCTGGTCGTTCTCCCAGGACTTTTGGTCGTACCTCCCCTACCTCGCGCAGGTGGCAGTGGAGATTCTGCCCAAGTCACCGTACAACGAGATCCACTGGAACAACCCCACCACCAACCGGCTCTATACCCAAGCGAATGCCGAGCTTGATCCGACGAAGCGGTGCGCCATCAAGCAGGAGATGATGCGCCTCGATTTCGACGAGGGTGGCTTGATCATCCCGTGCTTCGTCGGGATCAACGACGTCTACAGCGCAAAGCTCAGCGGGTATGGACCAAGCGCCGTCGGCTTTCCCTTCGGGAGCAGCTCGATGGACAATCTGTGGTTCAACTGATCGTCACCCGAGGGGTCCCGTGACGGGGAACGGGAGGTGAGACGGGGGCTCGCCCGCCCCGACCGACCAATGCCCCGAGGTCAGGCAGATGCCGCCGCAGTATGACTTCCTGATCGTTGGTGGCGGCTCGGCGGGCAGCGCCCTCGCCAACCGCCTCAGCGCCGATCCGGGCGTGAGGGTGCTGGTCCTCGAGGCGGGACGACCGGACTTCGGCTTCGACCCCCTGATTCAGATGCCCGGAGCCCTCATGTTCCCGATGGGCAACCGGTTCTACGACTGGAAATTCGAATCGGAGCCGGAGGCATTCCTGCAGGGCCGTCGCCTCGCCCATCCCCGCGGCAAGATGCTGGGAGGCTCGAGCAGCATCAACGGGATGGTCTTCCAACGGGGCAACCCGCTCGACTACGAGCGCTGGGCCGCTGACCCCGGTATGCACGAGTGGGACTACGCCCACTGTCTGCCCTATTTCAAGCGCATCGAGAGCTGCCCGGCGGGAACCGGCGAGTACCGCGGTACCTCCGGACCTCTCGTGCTCGAGCGTGGCCGTGCCGACAACCCCCTCTTCCGTGCCTTCTTCGCAGCGGCCGAGCAGGCCGGCTACGCCCGTGCCGACGACGTGAACGGCTACCGCCAGGAGGGCTTTGGGACCTTCGACCGGACCATTTCCCGCGGCCGGCGCCTCAGCGCGGCAGGCGCGTTCCTTCATCCCGTCAGGCGGCGACCGAATCTGGACGTCACGACGCGGGCGCTCGTGAGGCGGATCCTCTTTCGCGGCACGCGTGCTGTCGGTGTCGAGTTTTCTCGCCGCGGGGGTCCCGTCCAGAGCGCACGCGCCGGCGAGGTGATCTGCTGCGGCGGCGTGTTCAACTCACCTCAGCTACTGCAGCTCTCCGGAGTCGGCAATGCCGAGGAGCTCGGTGCCCTCGGGGTCCCTGTCGTCGCCGACGTGCCTGGCGTCGGTGAGAACCTGCAGGACCACCTCGACGTCTTCGTGCGGTATGCCAGCAGACAGCCGGTCTCGCTCGCTCCGGCGCTCAAGTGGCGCAACTGGCCATGGATCGGACTCGACTGGCTGTTGTTCCGTCGCGGCCCGGGCGCCACCAACCACTTCGAAGGAGGCGGCTTCGTTCGGAGTAATGAGGCCGTGGCGTATCCGAATCTCATGTTCCACTTTCTCCCCCTCGCCATCCGCTACGACGGATCGGCCGTCGCGAAAGGCCACGGCTACCAGGTGCACTTCGCACCGATGTACTCGGACTCGCGTGGCTCGGTGAAAATCATCTCGTCGGATCCCCGCGTGCACCCGGCCTTGCGATTCAACTACCTGTCGACCGAGCGCGACCGACAGGAGTGGGTCGAGGCGGTGCGCATCGCACGGCGGATCCTCGACCAGCGTGCCTTCGACGAGTTCAACGGGGGCGAGCTCTACCCCGGGCGGCGGATCGAGACCGACGAGGACATCGTCGACTGGGTCGCACACGAGGCCGAGACGGGACTCCACCCCGCCTGCACCTGCGCGATGGGACTGGGACCGATGTCCGTCGTGGATCCCGCCTCCATGCGAGTGCACGGGCTGGACGGCCTCCGAGTCGTCGACGCCTCGGCCATGCCGTATGTGACGAACGCAAACATCTACGCCCCGGTGATGATGATGGCGGAGAAGTCGGCGGACCTGATTCTCGGCGCGACGCCACTGGCTCCGGGGGCGGTCGACTTCTACCGGCACGACCCAGGCGTGCCGGACAGCCTTGGCGGCGCAGGGGCATGAACGGTTGGCGCGAGCCCTCCTCGCCGGAGCTCACCGCTCCACTCACGGGCTATTCGAGCGAGGTGGCAGTGACAGCGGGGCAAACCCTCGATCTCATGGTCAGCGGAGCCGGTTCCGCCCGCCTCTCCGTCGTCCGCCTCCTGCACGGGGACCCGAGCCCTGCAGGTCCCGGCTATCGCGACGATCCCGTCGCCTGGACCGTTCCTGCCGCTGTCGAGCTGACCGAACAGCCACTCGATCTGGGCTCGTTCCTCGAGGTTCCACTCGGCTCGGTTGAGGCCTTCCCGCGCGGCTTCACGCTCGGGTTGTGGATCTCTCCCACGCTGCTCACCGGTGGCTGGCAAGCGATCGCAGCCCGGGGCACGGCCGGGAAGCTGGCCTTCGGCCTCTTCGCAGGAGGGGACGGCATGCTCGCCGGCGCCATCTCCCGTGATGGAGCCGGGCTGGAATGGTGCACCGCCCACGTGCACCTCGAGCCCGACTCCTGGCAGTTCGTTGCCCTCGTCCTTGACGCCGCCGCCGGCGAGATCGGGGTTCACCAGTACTCGCCGCACGTGACCAGCGAGCTCGAGCATCCGACACGGCCGCCGGAGTTGGCCAGCTCGTTCAAGACCGTCGGCGCTGGCGTATCGCCCGTGAGCCACGCTCCGCTCGTGTTCGGGGCGCTGCCCCGCCCCGATGGCGACGGACACTGGGCTCACTTCAACGGGAAGATCGCCGCACCCTGGCTCCTGTCGGAGGCGCTCACCGCCCGAGAGCTCGAGCACCTGAAGGACGAACCGGTCGGGTGGCCTCACCGGAGTCTCGTCGGTGCCTGGGACCTCTCCCGAGACGTGTCGACTGCACGAGTCCCCGACGTCTCCGGACACGAGCGTCATGGCGTCCTTCGCAATTCCCCGACGCGGGCCGTGACGGGACCGAGATGGACCGGCCGGACCGCCACCCTCTACACGGACGACCCTGGCGCCTACGACGCCGTGCACCTGCACGACGACGACCTCGCCGACGCTGCTTGGCCGGCGGTGGTCGAGCTCGAGGTCCCACCAGACGCCAGGCCCGGAATCTACGCCGCCGTGGTCTCCACCGACCACGACCGCCTCACCGTGCCCTTCGTCGTCAGTCCACCGAGCCCGCGTGCTGACCTCTGCTTCGTCGCCCCGACTCTCACCTGGCAGGCCTACGGCAGCAACCGCGGACCGTATCGCTTCACCGAAGACGGGGTGCTGGACCAGGCGCTCTGCCTCTACGACCTGCACAGCGACGGCTCGGTCGTCAACTACTGCACCCGGCGCAAGCCCACTCGCTCAGGCAACCCCAGTGAGGCAATCCGCCAGTGCGGGGCCCACACGCTTCCCGCCGACCTCTACCTGGTCGATTGGCTCGAAACGACCGGACAGGACTACGACGTCCTCGGCGATCAGCACCTTCACGGGTCGGCGGATGCGTTGCTCTCCTACAGGTGCGTGATCCTGGGCGCACACCCCGAGTACTGGACGTCGCAGATGCTCGACGCGCTCGATCTGTACATCGCATCGGGAGGGCGGGTGATGTACCTCGGCGGCAACGGCCTCTACTGGGTCGCCTCCCTCGACCCGGAGCGGCCCTACATCATGGAGGTTCGTAAGTCCGGAGATGGGGACTTCGGGCCCGGTTCGCTCCTCGAGCCGGGGGCGATGCAGCACAGCACAACCCTCGAGGTGGGCGGTCTCTGGGCCCGTCGCGGACGCCCGCCTCGCCGTCTCCTCGGAGTCGAGCACTCGGCGAACGTCTTTGTCCAGGCCGACGGCAGGTGGGGATTCGAGCGCCGTCCGGAAAGCTACGACCCGCGCTACCGATTTGTCTTCGAGGGCGTCACGGAGGAGGTCATCGGCAATTTCGGCCTGAATCTCGGAACGGCCGCCGGCTTCGAGATGGATTCGGTGGGCGAATGGTGCTGGCCCGACGATGCGCAGCCCACCGTGCTCGCCCGTGCCAGCCATGACAGCTTCATGTCGCCGAAGCGCATGCCCGTCCCGAGGGTTGCCGACATCGCCCTCATCGCCTCCCCGAACGGATCGGCGGTCTTTTCGGCAGGGTCGGTCACATGGACCGGGAGCCTCTGCCACCATCAGTACGACAACAACGTCGCCACGATTACGGGCAACGTCCTCCGCCGATTCCTCCACGTGCCGAGGGGCCACCCCGTGCTCGACGTGGACCCCGTCTAGTCAGAGGCGCCCATCGAGGAACGGTGGCGACGCGCCCCGCCGGGCCTTACCGGCAGCCGGCGTGGCGTCACATGGCGACGAGGCCCCCGTCGACCACGAGGGCGTGCCCGGTCACGTACCTGGCGTCGTCCGACGCCAAGAAGGCGACGCACGGCGCGATGTCATCGGCTGTGGCCTGACGACCGAGGGGAATCGCCGAGGCGGCCATCTCGGCGAGTTGCTCTTCGCTCACGTTCGTGTACCAGGGGTCATTGAAGCCAGTGGCAACCCAGCCCGGACAAACACAGTTGACGCGAATCCCGTTCGGTCCGTATTCGACGGCCATCTGGCGCGTGAGATTGATGATGGCGGCCTTCGAGGCGTCATAGGCGGCGGAGTCCCGTTCTCCGATCAGGCCCGACACCGAGGCCGTGAACACGATGGAGCCCGCGCCGCGCTCGAGCATCGAGGGCACGACGCCGCGGGCCGTCAGGAAGGCGCCACGAACGTTCACCGCGAACGTCCGGTCCCACTCCTCGACGGTGTGACTCACCACCGTGCCCGGCATGGCGACGCCGGCGTTGGCGTGCAGGACGTCGATCCGCCCGAAGTGCTGCAGGACCTCTGCAATGGCTCTTCCGATGTCGTGTTCGCTGGACACGTCGGCCGTCAGGGAGAGCGCCTCGACCCCTTCGTGCTCGAGCAGGCCGACCGTCTCGGCGGCGGCTTCAGGCCGGCGGTCGAGGATCGCAAGCCGCGCACCTTCCCGACCGAACTGCAGGGCCGATGCGCGGCCGATTCCGTGACCGGAACCCGTGACGAGAGCTACCTTTCCTGCAAAGCGGCTGCACACACGATCTCCCTCTCTCGGCCTCGATGGAATCGTACGTGCTGCCCACCGACGTCACGGACTGCTCGTGACCTGACCACCGACCGGCGGCCCTTTCGTTTGCAGACGTGAGGGCTCGCCATGGCGCTACCCTGACCCCGTGGCCAGCTCGCGGGTACCCGGTGGGGTGGTGCACAAGCTCCCGGCAGACCTGCGCAGCGCGCTGATCGCCAACCCGACAGCGCTCGGCCTCTGGAACGACATCACCCCCCTCGCCCGCAACGAGTTCATCTGCTGGGTGGAAGACGCCAAGCAGGAGATGACGCGGGAACGCCGTATCCGCCGGACCCAGGAGGAGCTGGAGGAAGGTCAGCGCCGGCCCTGCTGCTGGCCGGGCTGCAAGCACCGCGAGCGCAACGGCAGGTAGCAGTCGCCGATCAGCCGAGCCAGCACCGACTGAGGTCGTAGTTGTTGAACGAGATACCCGTCTTGGACGTAACCGCACCGTGGAACCGAGAGCTGTAGCCGTCGATCACGGGCGGAACGAACGGAATGATGTAGCCACCCTCGTTGTAGTCGATCGTCATCATCTCGTGCACGAGCTCGGCTTGTCGCGTCTCGTCTACCGCAGCCAGCGCTTGCGCATACAGCGAGTTGTAGTTGGCGTTGTTCCAGTGGGTCGGGTTGAAGAAGGCGCCGGGGACGATGGTCTCGGCGACCTGGATCAGATAGGGGCTGTAGAACCAGAAGTCCTGGGCAAAGGGAAACGTCAGATAGCCCGTGAAGAACGCCGTCACGGTCAACTGGCTCAACTGCACATTGACGCCGGCACCCTTTGCCTGCTGTTGGAACACCGTGGCCGTCTGGATGGCTCCCTGTGAGATGTCGCTCGTGGCGAGCTGGACCGTCAGGCCCTCCTGGCCGGCCGCTCTCAGCAGGGACTTGGCCTGATCGAGATCTTGTGCTCGCTGGGGAAGCGACGTGTCGTACTCGGGGTCCCAGATCGAAAAGATGTCATTCGCGATCTCGCCATGACCGCCGAACACTGTGTCCACCATCTGCGGACGGTTGACGATGAGGCGCATCGCCTGGCGGACCCGCACGTCGCTGAACGGATGCTTGTCGACTCGCATCGTCAAGGGCGAGGCACCCCCTCCGGGGGAGGAGAGGATCTTGTTGCCGCTGCCGAGGACAGCGCTGATCGAGTCCGAGGACAGCAGGTTCACGATCTGTGCCTGACCGCCCTCGAGGGCGTTGAGCTGCGAGGTCTCGTCGGAGTAGTCCGCCATCACCACGGCGTCGAGGTAGGGGAGGCCGTTCTGCCAGTAGTTCTCGTTCCGCACGAACGTGCTCTCGACGCCTGGCGTGAAGCTCTTGAATTTGAACGGCCCCGTGCCGTTGGGGGCCTTCGGGTCGAAGCCGATCGGGACCATGTAGATACCCTGGTTGGCGGCCGCGCTCTTGAAGGACGAGAAGGGCGTCTTGCACGGGACCTTGACGGTGTATTTGTCGACCGCCTTGAGGCCGGCGACATCGATCGGAGCGAGGATCACCGCTGCCGCCAACGGCTTCTTCGGATTCACGATGCGCTGAATGCTGTAGATGACATCGTCGGCCGTGAAGTCCTTGCCGTTGTGGCACACGATGTCCGGTCTCAGCCGAATCGTCCACTCTGTCGCATCCGAGTTCGGGATCATCTCCTCGGCGAGACCCGGTTGAGGGATGACATCCGGGCTCCACACGAGCAAGGTGTCGTAGAGCTGGGCGATGCGGGCGAAGTCGACATTGTTGACGGCGTTTTGCCCGTCAAGGGTGTCGGCGGTGTCGCCGCCCGTCAGTCCGGCCGTGAGCGTGCCGCCACGCTTGGCCGGCGGCGCTGCCGTCGTGGTGGTCGTCGACGAGGTGCTGCTTCCGCACGCAGCGGCACCCACCAACGCCGCTGTTCCGGCGGCCATCTTCAGAAACTCCCTGCGGCCGAGCCGACCCTCGGCTCCTGCACTTGACGCTGTCATCAAGGTCCCCCATTTCCCCGACCGACCGGGCGGTCGACGTTACGCTAACCAGCAGCCCCCGCCGTGTCAACGCGCACCAGCCGGGAACGACCAGCCGGCGGGCTGGGCGCTCCGACAGCGGGACCCGGCACGTCGGCTCGCCCGCTCGGTCTGCGGCCCCGGAGGGAGGACGACGTGAGGTCAGGCTCGGCTCGGGGTCGCCTCACGAAGGCGGGCCAGCAGATAGCTGGGGCTCACGGGCGTGCGCTCGAGCTCCACGGCGAAGGGCTCGAGGGCGTCGTAGATGGCGTTCACAACGGCGGCCGGCGCCGCGATGGTCCCCCCCTCCCCCATGCCCTTGATACCGCCTTCGGTCACCGGCGACGGTGTCTCGATGTGGTCGATCTCGATCGTCGGCACGTCGGTCGTCAACGGGTACAGGTAGTCCATCAGGGTGGCGAAGCGGGGCTGCCCGGCCTGGTCGTAGTGACACTCCTCGAAGAGCGCAGCCCCGATCCCCTGCGCCACGGCACCGGCGATCTGGCCGTCGACGACCATCGGGTTGAGCATGACGCCGCAGTCCTCGACGACGACGCAGCGCTCGACCTCGACGAGGCCCGTTTCAACGTCCACACGCACGATCGCCACCACGACGCCGTTCGAATAGGTCTGCGGCGGGTCGTAATGCCGGGTCGACGTCAGGGTCGGCTCGAAGCCTTCGGGACGGCTCCGCGCCCCCCAATACGCTGTGGCGGCGAGCGCCGACACCGGGGTCGTCGTGCTGGGCGACCCCTTCACCCATGCCATCCCGTTCTCGAGCTCCACGTCGGCGGGACTGACCTCCCGTTCATCGGCGAAGATCGAGACCAGCTTCGCCCGCACGTCGAAGGCCGCCCGCCTGGCAGCGCCACCGCCGACCACGGCGCTTCGACTGGCGTACGTGCCCGATCCGTAGACGTCGCGCCCGGTGTCGCCGAAGGACACCCGGACATCCGACATGGCAACGCCGAGCGCGTCAGCGGTCACCTGGGCCAGGGTCGTCTCATGGCCTTGTCCGTGCGAGTGGAGGCCGGTCGACACGGCGACGGAGCCATCCGGCTGCATGGTGACGCTCACCGTGTCGAAGAAGGTGGCACTCAGCCCACACGCTTGAGCGATGGCCGAGCCGAACCCCGTCGGTTCCACGAAGGGTGAAAAGCCGACTCCTCGGAAGATGCCGGCTGCGCGTTCCGACCGTTGCTGCTCCCGGAACCCCCCGTAGCCCACGAGCTCCTGAGCTCGAACGATGGCCTCGCTGTAGCTCCCCCCGTCGTACTGCATGCCCGTCGCCGATCGGTACGGACGGCTCGGAATGCAGTTCTTCAGGCGCAGGTCGACCGGGTCCATGCCCATCTCGCGGGCGATCTCGTCGATGAGCAGCTCGCGAGCCGTGTGCCCCGACGTCATCCCGACACCTCGGTAGGCCGCTGACCAGGTCTTGTTCGTGAGCACGGCATCGAGACTGTACGCGCAGCTGTCGATGTCGTAGATGCTCGGGAGGAGGGTGGCGGCGTGCAGAGGATCCAGCAGCGCCGTGGTGAACGGCAGGGAGTAGGCGCCCCCGTTGCCGATGTAGCGAGCCCGGAAGGCCTTGAAATGCCCCTCGGAGTCCACGGCGATGTCGAGATAGACGGTGAGCTCTTTGGCGTGCGAGCCGGCGACGAGATCCTCGTAACGATCAGCGGTCCACTTGACGGGTCGCCCGACCAGCCGCGTCAGGGCGACGAGGAGATACTCCTCGACGGCGACGAAACCCTTCGCCCCGAACGCACCGCCGACATCCGGTGACACGACCCGGATTCGCGTCTCGGCCAGGCCGAAGTGATGGGCGATGGCCGTGCGGGCGAGATGGGGTGCCTGGCTCGACGTCCACAACGTCAGGCTGTCGTCGGCGGCGTCCCAGGATGCGATGGCCGCCCGTGCCTCCAACGGAGCGGCGGCGTGGCGCCCCGCGTAGAACCGCTTGGAGAACATCCGGTACCGCCCGTCGAACGCCTCCGCCGTATCGCCGGAGGCGAACTCAATGTGTCCGGCGTTGTTGTTCGGGACGTCGGCATGAAGGAGCGGGGCTCCTTCCTCTAGGGCCGCCTCTGCGTCGAGCACGTGAGCAAGCGGGTCATAGTCGATCTCGACCAGACCGGCGGCGTCCTCGGCGCCCCCTCGACTCTGCGCCAGGACAGCCACGACGGGTTCCCCCACGAAGCGCACGGTGTCGGTCGGCAACAGGTGACGGGTGACCGCGATCGACTCAGGCCGGTCCATCCTGGCGACGAGGGGGCCACAGAGGGAGACAAGGTCCTCGCCCGTGATCACCGCCGCCACTCCCGCCGCGGCCCGCGCCGCCGAGACGTCGACCCGGCGGATTCGCGCGTGCGGCTGCGTGCTGCGAACGAAGGCGACGTGCAGCGTCCCTGCCGGCTCGATGTCGTCGACGAAGCGCGCTCGGCCCCGTAGGAACCTCACGTCCTCGACGCGCCGGACGCTCCGACCGACGAAAGGGCTCACTCGCTCCAGCTCTCTTCAACCGATGCTCGAACTTCGCCGCGCTCGCCGGGAGCGGGCGTTGACACCTACGTGGGGCCATGTTAGACAGGGGTTTCTTCGACCGTCCAGGCGGTCGAAATTCATCGGACGACGTTCGAGAGCGTCAGACCCTGGGGACTACGTTGTCATGAGCACCAGTCGGTCCGCGGACCTGATCGGCCTGTTCGTCAGCGGTCTGGCGGCCTCCGCTGTCGTTCCGGGCGAGACGGTCGGGGTGTACAGCGAGGGCGGCGTTCGCCGCGACTACGCAGAGGCCTTCGTGATCGCCGCCGAACAGCTCGGTGCGACCGCCTTCGCGGTCGACGTGCCTCCGCCTCCAACGGGGCCGCCGGGGTCTCACGTGCGAACGAGCGGGCTGGCGACGAGACCGGCCCTCGTCGACGCCTTCAAGGGCTGCGATCTGATGGTCGACCTGGCGCTCCTCCTCTTCCTGCCGGAGAAGATCGCCATCCAGGAGGGCGGCACTCGAATCCTGACCTGCGTCGAACCCGTAGAGACGATCAAGCGACTCTTCCCTGAACCGACGTACCGGGAAGAGGCGCGAGCGGGGGAACGCCGCTTGCGTACCGCACAGCGCCTCGTCGTGCGCAGCCCCGGCGGAACCGACGTGACCTACGAACTCGGCGAGCTGTCCCCGATGTGTCAGTACGGGCAGGCGGACGAACCCGGACGATGGGACCACTTCGCCAGCGCCTTCGTGGCGACTGCCGCCGGCGAACGCGCCGTCAACGGCCAGGTCGTGCTCGATGTCGGCGACGTGGTGCTCCCGTCGATCCAGTACGTGCGAGAACCCATCACGCTGACCATCGAAGGCGGCCACGTGGTGGGCGTGTCGGGCGGAGTCGACGCCTTCCTCGTACGGGACCAGATGGAACGCCACGGCGAGGACGGCAGAGCCGTCTCCCACGTCGGATGGGGCCTGCACGCGGGCGCACGGTGGGACGCCCTGCGGGTCGACCCCAAGCAGGTGGGCCTCGACGCCCGCAGCTTCCGGGGGTGCGTCATGTTTTCGACGGGCCCGAACACGGAGTTCGGTGGCAGCAACACCTCGAGCTGCCACTTCGACATGCCGATGCGGAACTGCTCGCTGTGGGTCGACGACGACCTCGTCGTCGAGGCGGGCTCCGTGGTGACCGGCTTCGAGGCGGTCCCCGAGGACGGCGGCTCGTGAGCGCCGCCACGGAGAGCCCGCAGCGGTTCCCGGCCTTCAACGAGACCCTCATCGCGCAGGGCGCCGACCCGGGGGACGTATGGCTCGTGGGCTGGCGCTGCAGCGCGTGCGACCACCTTTCCTTCGGTGCGCGACGAATCTGCGGCCTCTGCGGCTGCAGAAGCGGTCGTCTCACGAGACTGTCCGAGCACGGGGTCCTCGACACCTGGACGACCGTGATCGGGCAACCGAGCTACGTCATCGGGTACTGCCTCGTCGGCGACGGCGAGGACGCCCAGACGGTCCGCCTCTTCGGCCCGCTCGCCGTCAGCAGCGAGGAGCACCTGCTGCGAGGTCAGGCCATCCTGCTGGAGTTCACTTCCTCGGTCATCCGGGCCGAGAGGCGCCTGCACCATCGGATTCACGTTGAAGGCATCCTGTAGGCACCATGAGTGAACCGTATGTGATCGGGATCGGGATGACGAGGTTCACGAAGCATCAGCGTGGCCCCGTCGAGCTCGGCGAAGAGGCGGTGGCGGCGGCCCTTGACGACGCCGGCGTCGGGCCCTCCGAGGTCGAGGCCCTCTACGCCGGACACGTCCACGCCGGCCCCGTGGCCGCGCAGCGGGTAGGCGCCGCCACGGGACTCGCCGGCATCCCGACGCTGAACCTGGAGAACGCCTGCGCCAGCGGCACCACGGCGGTGATCGAAGCGGTGCACGCCGTGCGGGCCGGCCGCTACGACTGTGTCGTGGCGTGTGGATTCGAGCAGGTGTCGACCCTGCAGGGCATGATCACCCCGGCCGCCGGCGACTACGAGGGAGAGCTCGGCCTCGTCTTTCCCGGCTGGTACGCCATGCGGGCACGTATCTACATGGACGAATACGCTCTGACGCGCCAGCAGTTGTCCCTCGTAGCGGTGAAGAACCGCCACAACGGTTCCCTCAATCCCCTCTCGCACTTCCGGCAGGAGGTGAGCGAGGACGACGTCTCGACGTCGCGTCCGATCGCCACGCCCCTTCGCCTGCAGGACTGCTGCCCGAAGAGCGACGGCGGGGCAGCCGTCGTCATCGGCTCGGAGCGCTACCTGGCGGACGCCAAAAGGCGGCACGGACGCGCCGTCAGGATCGCCGGAGCCAGCCTCACGTCGGGTCGTGCCGACGGCCTCTACGAGCCGCTCTTCGAGGACATCACTTTCCGCGCCGCCAGCAGCGCCTACTCGCAGGCCGGGGTGACCCCCGAGCTCATCGACTTTTGCGAGGTTCATGACTGCTTCACCATCGCCGAAGGATTGCGCGTGGAGGCCTTGGGGCTGACTGCGCCAGGGACCTACTTCAGGGAGCTGCAGTCGACCGGCCGATGGACGCTGGAGGGAGGCACGCCCGTCAACCCCAGCGGAGGCCTCCTTGCCAAGGGGCATCCGCTGGGCGCCACCGGGGTGGCGCAGCTCTGCGAGATCACGACGCAGATGCGGGGACTCGGCGGGGAACGTCAACTCGGCAAGGCGGATATTGCCCTCGCGCACACCAGGGGAGGCTCGGTCCCCGGCACGGAAGGCGCAAGTTGCGGCGTCGTGGTGTGCATCGGTGACTGAGCACCTTCGGGACCAGACGATCGAGCTTTCCGATCACGTCACGCTCCTACGGACCTCTGGAGACGCCGACGGGGCGCCGGTCCTGCTCATTCACGCCATCGGCCTCGACCGGCGCATGTGGACCGCCGTGTCCGAGCTCTTGGGCCGTGGACGCCTCCTCCTGGCCTACGACCTGAGGGGTCACGGCCACGCCGCCGGCGCACCGGCGCCCTCGTCGCTCGCCGAGCTGGCCGAGGACGGCAAGGATCTCCTGCACGCCCTTGGGGTGTCGCCGGTGCACGTGATCGGCCTCTCCTTCGGGGGAGCGGTCGCCCAGGAGCTGACGCTGCGCTTTCCCGAGCTCGTCTCCCGTCTTTCGTTGTGCGCGACCCTGTCGCAGGGAAAGCCGATCAGCCGGACCCGTGCGGCCGACGCCGAGCGCGAGGGCATCGGTCCCCAGATCGAGCCCACGATCCTCCGCTGGTTCACCCCGCCCGCCTTCACCGAGTGCCCGGAAGCCGTCTCGTACGCCCGCCAGCAGCTGGCGGCCATGAGGGTGGCCGATTGGTCGGCTGCCTGGCGCGTGCTGGCGGATCTGGACACCTACGAACGACTCCCCCAGATCAAGGTCTGCACGCAGATCGTGGTCGGCGACCATGACGTCTCGACGCCCGTTGCGGAAAGCGAGACCATCGCCGGTCGCGTGCCGGACTCCCACCTCCGGATCATCCCGGGCGGCGGCCACATGCTGGCCCTCGAGCATCCGGCGGCTTTGGCTGCCTGCCTGCAATCGGACGAATGCGATGTCGGCATTGCCTGAGTCGGCGCAGGAATCGGACACGGAGAGCTCGGGACCGCTCTGCCATCTCCGAATCCTCGATTTCACCCAGTTCCTGGCAGGGCCGTATTGCAGCCAGCTCCTCGCCGACCTCGGGGCGACCGTCATCAAGATCGAGTCTCCCGAGGGCGACATGACCCGGGGGGTCGCTCCCCACTTTGTGGGCGAGAAGAGCGCGTACTTCTGGAGCCTCAACCGAGGCAAGCGCAGCGTCGTGCTCGATCTCAAGCAGGAGCGGGGCCGCCAGCTGTGCCTGCGCCTGGCCGAGACGGCCGACGTCGTCATGGAGAACTTCCGTCCGGGCGTGATGCACCGGCTCGGGCTCGGATATGACGAGCTGCGGGCCGTCAACGACCGGCTCGTCTACTGCTCGATCAGTGGCTTCGGACAGACGGGACCGCTTCGCGACTACCCGGCATACGACGCCATCGTCCAGGCCAAGGCCGGCACCATGAGCATCACGGGCGAACCGGGTCGCGAACCCGTCATCATCGGACCGCCCATCGGTGACATCGGGGCAGGCCTCTACGCCGCCGTGGCGACCTTGGCGGCGCTCGCCGAGCGGGACCGGGTGGGTCACGGGCAGTACGTGGACGTGTCCATGCTCGATTCGCAGCTGTCGCTGCTCTCCTATCACGCCGCTTACTTCGGGGTCTCGGGTCGCGTTCCCACGGCGCAGGGTCGCCGGCACGTGAGCATCCCCACCTACCGCTCCTACGTGTGCGCCGACGGCAAGGACCTCTTCGTCACGGCGAACACGGAGCGGATGTGGGGAGCGATGTGTGGGGTGCTCGGCGTCAGCGAGCTGACCGCGGATGCCCGCTACGCCACCAACGCCGACCGCCTCAGGAACAAGGAGTCGTTGTGGGAGGTGCTCGAGGCACGATTCACCTCACGGACGGCGGCTGACTGGTCGGAACGGCTCATGCAGGCAGGAGTCCCCGCTGCCGCGGATCAACTCGGTGGAGGACGCTCTTGCGGAACCCCAGGTGCGCCAGCGTGACATGGTCGTCGAGGTGCGCGACCGGGCCGGGAACGCCGTCGAGGTCGTCGGCAACCCCATGAAACTGCCCTCGCATCGGGTCACTCCGCCGGCGCGGGTGCCCGAGCTGGGCGAGGACACGGCCAGCACGCTCATGGAGTTGCTCCACCTCACGTCCGAGGAGATCGGCGCCCTGGCCTCCGACGGCGTCGTGGTCGTCTCCGAAGCGCCCACCACACATACCCGAACGGAAGGGACGGAGCGGCAATGACAACCTACGTAATCTCCGACGTGCGCGTGCTGGATCCCGTGGCCTTCGCACAGTACGCGGAAGCGGTCCCGGCCGTGCTGGCCGCTCACGGGGTCGAGTACGTCGCCAGAGGTGGCGACCCGTCCGTGCTGGAAGGCGACTGGGACACCAAACGAATCGTCGTACTGCGATTTCGGGATCGCGAGCACGTCGAGCGCTGGTACCGCTGCAAGGAGTACCAGGATCTCGTGGCGCTACGGGCCGAGTCCGCCGAGGTCCGGGCGATCGTCGTGGACGGGGCGGAGGCTCGGGCGGACTCGCCGACGACGCGAGTTGTGGCCGACGGTCCGGTGCCGGAGTCCTACGAGCGGGCGAGCTTCGGAGGATACATGCGGCGGGGAGACAGACCGGCGGTGCTGGTCGTCGACTTCACGCTGGGATTCACGGATCCTTCGCTGTCCTTCGGGGCCGAGATGTCGGAGGAGGTCGAAGCGACGCGCCGACTTCTCGACGTTGCCCGCGACCGGGGCCACTTGGTCATCTTCACGACGGTCGGCTACCACCCGAGTTACAAGGATGCCGGCGTCGCACTGCAAAAAGCTCCGCGAGGTGTCGAGCTGGTAGCCGGGGGACCGTCGTCGATCCTGGATCCGCGGCTCGGGAGGAGAGAGGACGAAGTCGTCATCCTGAAACGGGCGCCCTCGGCGCTGTTCGGGACGAGCGTCCCGGCCATCCTCATGGGCCACTCCATCGACACGGTCGTGCTCTGCGGCGCCGTGACGAGCGGCTGCATCCGCGCCACCTGCGTGGATCTCTACTCGTACGGCATGCCCACGCTCGTCCCGAGAGATTGCGTGGCCGATCGGGCCGCGGGACCTCACGAGGCCAACCTCTCCGACATGCAGTCCCGCTATGCCGACGTGGTGACGAGCGAGGACGTGATCGAGTACCTGAGAACGGCCGGCACGGGGCAACCCGTCTCGACGGTGGCCGCTTCGGTTCCCCGCTGAGCTTGCCCACGATGCCGTCGCCCCTCGACGTCGACTCGCCCGCCGACCTGGAAGCCGTCGAGCTCCGCGAGCTCTACGCCACGAGGGCTCTCTCTCCCGTCGACGTGATGGAAGCGGTCCTCTCCCGCATCGACGCCGTGAACCCTTCGGTGAACGCCTTCATCACGCTGACGCCGGACCTGGCGCTCGACCGTGCCCGGGAGGCGGAGGGGGTAGCTCGCGATGCTGCGGCCTCGAAGGGACCGTTGCTCGGCATCCCGATCTCCGTGAAGGACACGATCGTGTCGAAGGGAGTGCGGACGACCATGGGTTCCCGCTCCCTGGCCGAGTGGGTGCCGACGGCCAATGCGCCGGCGCTCGAGCGCGCCGGGCAAGCGGGAGCCGCTCTCCTCGGGAAGACGAACTGCCCAGAGTTCGGGTGGAAGGCCGAGACCTCGAATCCCCTCGTGGGCAGCACGGTCAACCCGTGGAACACCGAGCTCTCCCCGGGAGGTTCCAGTGGCGGCGCCGCGGCGGCGGTGGCGCTCGGCATGGGGCCTTTGGCGCTTGCCTCCGATGCCGCCGGGTCGATCCGCATCCCCGCCGCCCTGACCGGGACCGTCGGCTACAAGCCCTCCTTCGGCCGGGTGCCGGTGGCACCAGGCGGCGGAATGGAGACCCTGCCGCACGTCGGCGTCATCGCCCGATCGGTCCGCGACGTCGCCCTCCTTCTCGACGTGGTGAGCGGCCAGGACTACCGGGACCGTCTGTCTCTCCCCGGTCCGTTCCCGCGCCTCGGGGAAGAACTCCGGACACCCGTCGAGTCCCTCCGGGTCCTGTGGAGCGCCGACCTCGGCTTCGCCGCCGTCGAGGAGGAACCGGTCATGGTGGCGCAGGCGGCGGCCTTCGGCCTCAGCGACCTCGGGTGGTCCGTCGAGGAGGTGCCGTCCGAGCTCGAGGATCCCTTCAGGGTGCTCGAGACGCTCGTTGCCGCCGGCATGGCGGGAGCAGTCAGGAACAACTTCGACGAGGTGAGATCTCAACTGGATCCCGATCGCCTGCCGCTGATCGAGAAGGGGTTCAGCCTCTCGGCCGCCGACGTCGGCGAGGCCTTGGCGGCGCGCGCCCTCTGGGTCGAGCGACTCCAGTTGTGGATGCAGCCGTTCGACCTGCTGGTCACCCCGACGGTGCCCGTACTCCCCTTCCGGCCCTTCAGCGACGGACCGGGCAGCGTGGCAGGCTCCCCTCGGCCGTGGCTCAGTTGGGCGAGCATGACCTACGCCTTCAACCTGAGTGGACAACCGGCCATCACCGTGCCGTGCGGCTTCTGCCGCTCGCTTCCGGTCGGCCTGCAATTCGTCGGGAAGTGCCACGACGACGTGACGGTCTTGCGGGCGGCGGCGACCTTCGAGTCGGCCGCCTCCTGGAAGGACCGATGGCCTCCGCTTCTCTCGCAGCGCTCATGAGTGACACCACGCCGGGCGGGAAGATCGCGGTCGAGGAGCACATGATCCCGCCCGAGCTCGTCGGCCACGTGGGCCTTCCCTTCACGGGACCCATCCTCGATCGCCTCACCGACACCGGCGCACAACGTCTCGCTCTCATGGACACCCTCGGCGTGGAGACGGCCGTGCTCTCGCTCGCCGGCCCAGGGGTGCAGGGTGATCCGGACGTGCGAAGCGCCGTCGAGTTCGCCTCGACCGCCAACGACTTGCTGGCCGGCATCGTCAGGCGCCACCCGGACCGTTTTGCGGGGCTGGCGGCACTGCCGATGCAGGACCCCTCGGCGGCCGTCGCCGAGCTCGACCGCGCCACACAGGAGCTCGGGCTCGTCGGCGTCCTCGTCAACGGGTACAGCTGCGTGGGTGACGTCGATACGGCCGTCTACGCCGACGACCCTTCCTACAGGCCTTTTTGGGGGCGAGTGGCCGAGCTCGGGGTGCCCTTCTATCTTCACCCGAGAAACCCGCCACCGAGCCAATGCCGCATCTACGAGGGCCATCCTGAACTGCTCGGAGCCAGCTGGGCATTTGCGGCCGAGACGGCGGTCCATGCCCTCCGCCTGATGACGAGCGGCCTCTTCGACGAGCTGCCGACCCTCACCATCGTTCTCGGGCATCTCGGTGAGCTGCTGCCCTTCGCCATCCACCGCGCCGCCGCGCGGATGGACACGAGCAGGCTCCCCATCGAGAAGTCGGTGGCTGACTACTTTCGCAGCAACTTCGTGATCACGACGAGCGGCAACTTCCACCAGGCAAGCCTGCTGGGGGCCGCATCGGAGCTGGGGAGTGACCGCATCCTCTTTGCGCTGGACTACCCTTTCGCCGACGTCGAGGCCGGCAGCGCTTGGTTCGACGATCTCGGCTTGAGCCCGGACGACCGCCTCCGGATCGGCCGGTCGAACGCCGAGGACATCTTCGGGCTGAACCGGAACGCCGCCGATTCCGCGTCCAATCCCTCCCCGCGATGGCTTGCGAAGGACTCCTCGTGAAACCGGCGCCGTTTCGGTACTTCGCGCCGGAGACCCTCGCTGAAGCCGTCTCGTTGCTGGCCGAGTACGGCGACGAGGCAAAGGTCCTCGCCGGGGGCCAGAGTCTCGTGCCGCTCATGAACTTCCGCGTCGCGCAGCCGTCCGTCATCATCGACATCAACCGGGTACAGGGCCTCGACCACATCGAGGTAGCCGACGTGGTTGCCCTCGGCGCCACCGTCCGTCAACTCGCGGCAGAAGACTCTGCTGAGATCGCCGCCGCCGTGCCGTTGCTCGGGGAGGCACTGCACTACGTCGGCCACGTCGCCATCCGGAGTCGAGGGACCATCGGCGGCAGCATCGCCCACGCCGATCCCGCCGCCGAGCTGCCGGCGGTGCTGCTCGCCCTCGGCGGCGAGGCGCGCATCGCCAGCACCGATGGTGAGCGCACGGTCCGTGCAGACGAGCTCTTCACGGACATGTTCACCACCTCGATCGGGCCGGAGGAGCTGCTGAGCGGCGTCACGCTTCCGATCGTGCCGGGACACTGCGCGGTGCACGAGGTCGCTCGCCGGCGAGGGGACTTTGCGCTGGCGGGGGCGGTTGTCGTCGTGACGATCGACGCCGCCGGTGCAATCGGCGAGGTGCGAATGGCGCTCTTCGGAGTCGGAGCCACTCCGATTCGGGTGCCGGCAGTCGAGGAGTTCCTGGTGAATCGCGATCCGCATGACGTGGCGGGTTTGGGTGAGGCGGCGCGCATGGCCGCCGCATCGCTGCAGCTCCTCGACGACGCCGAGGTCCCCGCCACGTACCGGCTCTCTGTAGCAGAGGTCGTCACGAGACGCGCCCTCCTGGCGGCCACCTCCCCCGAGGCTCGACATGACTGAGCCGGTGACGGTCTCGGTGACCGTCAACGGGCTGCGACGGTCCGCCCTGGTCGAGCCGAGAACGCTCCTCGTGGACTTTCTCCGCCACGAGCTGTCCCTGACCGGAACTCACGTCGGCTGTGAACAGGGCGTCTGTGGCGCCTGCACCGTGCGCGTGGACGGGGCGCTCGCCCGTTCCTGCCTGCTCTTCGCCGTCCAGGTCGAGGGCGCGGAGATCGCCACGGTGGAGGGCATGGCGAGCAGCGACGCCATGCACCCGATCCAGGAGGCCTTTCACCGTGAGCACGCCCTCCAGTGCGGCTTCTGCACGCCGGGCTTCCTCCTGAGTGTGCAGCAACTCCTCGAACGCAACCCGGACCCGACCGAGGAGGAGGTACGGGACTTCCTCTCCGGAAACGTGTGCCGCTGCACCGGCTACGACGGGATCATCGCAGCGACGATGCTGGCCGCCCGACTGATGTCGGAGCAGGGCGGCAGTGTCAGGCCATCAGCAGGACCGGCTTGATCACCTCTCCGCTCCCCGAGGCGGCAACAGCCCCGTTGATGTCGTCGAAGGAGAAGTTCTGCAGAATGGCTTCGATGGGAAACCGTCCCTGCCGCCAGAGTTGCAGCAGACGGGGCACCAGCACCTGAGGAATGCTCCAGCCGTCGGCCACGCCGATCAGGCGCTTGCCCGTGATGATCAGTTGGATGATGTCGACGTGAACCTCCGAGCCCATCGGAGGCGATCCCACCGCCGCAGTGATTCCGAGCGGAGCCGTGACGTCGATGGCGCGTCTCAGGACGCCCGGTGAGCCGGTGCAGTCGATCGAATAGCTCACGCCCTGGCCGGTGACGCCCCGGATCTCGTCGACCGTGTCGTCGGACGCCTCGAGGACGTGCGTCGCCCCGAGCTCTCGAGCGAGCTCCAGCCGGTTGGGGTGGACGTCGACGACGGCGATCGTGGCGCACCCGGCGACCCGGGCGGCAAGCAGGGCAGACATTCCGACCCCACCTGCCCCGAAGATGGCGATCGAACTACCCGCCTCTGCCCGCAAGGCGTTCAGCACCGTTCCGGCGCCTGTGATCACGCAGCATCCGAACGGCGCGATGAGGTCGAACGGCACGTCGTCAGCGATCTTCAGGGCCGAGTTCTGCCGCACCACCGCCTTCGTCGCGAAGCTCGACTGGGCGATGAAGTGCGAGTGCACCGGTCCTGCGTCCGAGGACAGGGACGTCGTGCCGTCCCGCCGACCGCCCGCGAAATTCCAGTCCGGGCCGGTGAAGCAGTGCATGGACATCCCCACGGCGCAGTTGGCACAAGCGCCGCAGGAGCCGTAGGTCAACATGACCCGGTCGCCAGGTACGAAACTCGTGACCGACGATCCGACCTCCTCCACGATGCCCGCCCCCTCGTGTCCGAGCACGATGGGCAAGGGGGCGGGAAGCTGCTGATCGCGAGCCGCCTTGTCCGTGTGGCAGACGCCGCAGGCCACGATCCGAACGACCATCTCATCGGGACGTGGGTCCCCGAGCTCGAGGTCACGGATCGCAAACGGCTGGCCGGACTCCTCGGCGACGGCGGCCCGTATGGTTTGCGTCACGGCGAGACTCTCCTTCTCGGCTGTGTTGGTGTTGCTCTCGACGGGTGCGGTGCGTCAACGCCCGGGCGCAACCCGTGCCCTCACTGGCGAAGCCCGTTCAGCAAGATGTCGAAGAACAGGTCGGCGATCTCTTTGCCGGTACGGGCACCGGTCGGCTCGAACCAGTGAAAGGCCCAGTTGCACATTCCCAAGAGAGCGAGGCTCGTCAGTCGCGGGTCCAGGGCGCGAAACTCCCCGTCCCGGATCCCCCGCGCCACGGTCTCCTCGACGATGTGCTGGTAGCGGTCACGCTTGCCGCGGATCGTGATCTGATCTGCATCCGACAGCTCGCGATAGTTCTCGAAGAACACCTGGATATGACCGCGATGCGTCGTCATCACGTCGAAGGTGTCGGCCATGAGGGCATGGATCTCCTCCGCCGCTGACAGGGCGGAACCCCGACGCCGCTCGTACTTCTCCAGGAGCAGGTCGATGAACTCCTCGTGGATGCTGAACAGGATCGCTTGCTTGCCGGAGAAGTAGTGATACAGGGTGGGCTTTTTCATGCCGACCGCCTCGGCCACACCGACCATGTTCGTCGCGTGGTACCCGTCACGCTCGAAGAGCGCCACCGCCTCGGTGGTGACCTCCCTCTTCCGAGCCTCTGATCGGTTCACCCGTGCCGACATGGTGTCAGGGTATCATCGACCGTCCGGTCGGGCGAGAAATCGGGAAGGCCCTTCCGGCCTCCGCCAGCGCAGTCCTCAGCGTCGGCACGTCGGCCGCGACGGCAAGGAGGAGCCAGCCGGGACCGTCGAGCTCGCACCACGCCCAGTTCTCGCCGATGAGCTGGCGTGGAGCTCGAACACCACGAAATGTCACCAGTCGGGTGGCGCAGGCGCGGTGGCCGCCGAGCACCGCAGGCCCGTCCCAGCCACCGGCGGCCGGCCCGACCCGCAGCTGATGGCGGAGCAGCGGCCGACCACCGACGTCGACGTCGAGGCGCAGGTCGGCATCCCCGGGCCGCTCGCCGTGGCGACCGAGCACGGTCACCTCGAGCCAGTCGAGTTCGGCCTCGGGGTGAAGGTGGACGTAGGCGTGTTGAGCGTGGCGCGCGCCGGAGGCGACGATGAGCGGTTCGAGCTGCCACGAGATTCGGCTGGCGGGGCCGGCCGTCAGCGCCAGATCCCAGCGCGACCCCCTGCCCGCGTAGGCGACGGTCGCCGCGCTCGAGCGCAACCGCAGGTCGCCACCCGGACGCACCTCCACGTCGAGAGACACAGCATCGTCACCGGTGGGGCCGCCGGCCGTGCCGACGAGGAACACTCCTTCGGGCGTCGGGCGCCAGGCGATGGGTGGGTCGTCGCGCAGGCCGGCCACCGTCGGGCCGGGTCCTACGACGAGGCGGGCGTCAGCGCGCACGGACCATCCCGATCGCGGAGCTGGGCTCGGACCCATTCGGCCACCGCCGTCGCCGTCGGATCCTCGACGAGGCTCGTGAACAGCAGGGGCTTGCCGTCCCGCCGGGCCGCCGCGTCGGCGGCCATGACGGCCAGATCGGCACCGACGAACGGAGCGAGGTCGGTCTTGTTGATCACGAGGAGGTCCGAGGAGGTGATGCCCGGCCCGCCCTTGCGGGGCACTTTGTCGCCACCCGCAACGTCGATCACGAAGATCTGCGTGTCCACCAACCCGTAGCTGAACGTTGCGGTCAAGTTGTCGCCGCCGGACTCAACCAGCACGAGACGCAGCAGAGGGAGGCGCGACTCGAGCATCTCCAGCGCGTCGAGGTTGGCGCTGATGTCGTCCCGGATGGCGGTATGAGGGCAGCATCCCGTTTCGACGGCGGCGATCCGTTCGTCGGGGAGCACCGCCGCACGCCGCAGGATCAGGGCGTCCTCGGTGGTGTAAATGTCGTTGGTGACGACGGCCATGTCGGTGTCGCCGGCCAGCGCTCGTGCCAGGGCGGCGACGAGCGCCGTCTTGCCCGAACCCACCGGACCACCGATCCCGATGCGCAGCGGCCCGGGGCGTACTGCGCGAGGGGAGTCGTGATCGTGGTTGTCGTGTCGATGCTCAGGAGGCAAAGAGGCGCACCTCCCAGGTGGCGTGTGCCTCGGCCGCCAGCTCGCAGAGCGGGCCGCTCGATGCCGGCAGGGACCTCAGACCCCGGCCAGGCACGTCGAGACGTGCCCGGCTGTCGCCAGCGACGGCCTCGGAGTCGGCATCGATCTGGCGGGCCAGTTCGCCCAGGAGCTCGGCCACGGCGAGCGGGTCGAGTCCGAGGAGGCGGACCGCCGCCCAGGCCGGCCCCGTGATCACCGCCCAACGGGCGGCGACAGCGACGGCTTCGTCGCCGAGACCGCAGGCGGCGCCGGCGGCGCCGAGCACGAGAGCGAGGAGCGGCCCATCGGCGTGGACGGCCCCGAGGGTGTCGAGCGGGCCCGACGGCCAGCAACGCGAGGCCACGCGTCGAAGCCCACGGCCCTGGGTCCGGCTGGCACGGCGAAGCGTTGGGGAAGGGAGGCGGGCGGCGAGCTCGGCATCGAGTTCGTCCGCCCGCTGGGGCTCACCGCTGCCGGCTGCCCAACGCCGGCTCGCGATGGCGAACGCCGCCTCGACGGCTCCAGTCGTGTCAAGCCGCCCGCGGAGATAGGCGCCCAGGCCGGCGATGCCGCCGATGCGCCCGTCGGCGACGGCGGCCTCCACACCGCCGGAGTGGGCGTGAGCGCCCGTCGGGAGGCGGCCGTCGGCGAGCAGCAGCAGTGTGGCCATGTTGGGTTTGGGCGGCGGGTGTCGGGCGGTCAACGGCGCCATCAGAAGAGGAAATAGCGCTGGGCCATCGGGAGCTCGGCGACGGGGGCCTCGGTGATCTCCTCGCCGTCGATGCTGACGACGAAGCGGTCCGGGTCGACGGCAATCGAGGGGAGGGCGTCGTTGTTGGGCAGGTCGGCCTTGCCCAGCCGGCGGGTGTCCGCCACGGCGACGAGGCGCCGCCGGACGTCGAGTCGCTCGGCAAGGCCGTCCTCGAGCGCAGCGGGGGCGACCCAGGCGAGCGAGGTGGCCGCCGCCGGGACGGGGGCGGCGCCGAACATCGGCCGGGAGAAGACCGGCTGCGGGGTCGGGATGGAAGCGTTGGCGTCACCCATCTGCGCCCAGGCGATCATTCCGCCCTTCAGCACCACGCTCGGGCGTACGCCGAAGAAACGGGGGTCGTAGAGCACCAGATCCGCCAACTTGCCCGGCTCGACCGAGCCGACCTCGCCCGCCAGCCCGTGGGCGACGGCCGGACAGATGGTGTACTTGGCGATGTAGCGGCGGGCGCGCCGGTTGTCGGCCCCACCGCCCGGTCCGCCCCCGCCGTCGCCGGGGAGGGGTCCGCGCCGGCGCTTCATGGCATGTGCCGTCTGCCAGGTGCGGATCACCACCTCCCCGATGCGGCCCATCGCCTGTGAGTCCGAGCCGATCATCGAGATGGCGCCGAGGTCGTGCAGGACGTCCTCGGCGGCGATCGTCTCCGGGCGGATGCGGCTCTCGGCGAAGGCCAGGTCCTCGGGGACCGAGGGGTTGAGGTGATGGCAGACCATGAGCATGTCGAGGTGCTCGGCGATGGTGTTGACCGTGTGCGGCCGGGTCGGGTTGGTCGAGCTCGGCAACACATTGGCCTCGCCGGCGACCCGGATGATGTCGGGGGCGTGGCCTCCTCCGGCACCTTCGGTGTGATAGGCGTGGATCGCCCGCCCGGCGATGGCGGCGAGGGTCGATTCGACGAAGCCCGCCTCGTTGAGCGTGTCGGTGTGGATGGCGACCTGCACGCCGGCGGCGTCGGCGACGCGCAGGCAGGCGTCGATGACGGCGGGCGTCGTGCCCCAGTCCTCGTGCAGCTTGAAGCCCGACGCCCCACCGCGCAGCTGCTCCCAGAGCGCCTCCTCCGAGACCGTGTTGCCCTTGCCGAGCAGCGCCACGTTGACCGGCCAGCCGTCCAGCGCCTCGAGCATCCGTGCCAGCTGCCATGCCCCCGGAGTGACCGTCGTCGCCTTCGTTCCCTCGGCCGGCCCGGTGCCGCCGCCGATGATCGTCGTGATACCGGAGGCGAGGCCTTCCTCGAGCACTTGCGGACAGATGAGGTGGACGTGGCAGTCGATCGCCCCGGCGGTGAGGATCAGCCCGTTGCCGGCGAGGATCTCGGTCGACGGGCCGATGACCAGTGCCTGGTCGACCCCGTCCATGACGTCGGGGTTGCCCGCTTTGCCGAGGGCGACGATGCGCCCGTCGCGCACCCCGACGTCGGCTTTCACGACGCCCCAATGGTCGAGCACGATCGCCCCGGTGATCACGAGGTCGGGCGTGCCCTCGACGCGGGTGGCGCCGCCTTGCCCCATCGACTCCCGGATGACCTTGCCTCCCCCGAAGACGGCCTCGTCCCCGGCCTTCCCGGGCCCGCCGCAGCGGTCCTCGGTGATCTCGATGACGAGGTCGGTGTCGGCGAGACGGATTCGGTCGCCCGCCGTCGGGCCGTAGAGGGCGGCGTAGCGCTGGCGTGGCAGGGGCTCAGGCATCGAGGGGACCCCGTACCTCGCCCCGAAACCCCGCCACGATGCGCCGCCCGCCGTAGTCGACCAGTTCGACGTCGCGGGCGGCGCCGGGCTCGAAGCGCACGCTCGTGCCGGCCGGTACCGCCAGGCGCCTCCCTCGGGCGAGGCCGCGGTCCATCTCCAGCGCCGGGTTCGCCTCGGCGAAGTGGAAGTGCGAGCCGACCTGGACGGGGCGGTCCCCCGTGTTGACCACCCGCAGCACGACGATCTCCCGTTCCGGGTTCAGGTCCACGTCGCCCTCCCCGTAGAACACCTCGCCGGGAATCACCGGATCGGCTGGTGGATGGTCACGAGTTTCGTCCCGTCGGGGAACGTCGCTTCGACCTGCACCTCGTCGATCAGCTCGGCGACGCCGTCGATGACGTCGTCACGGCCGAGCACGTCACGGCCCGCCGACATGAGCTCGCCCACCGAGCGACCCTCCCGAGCGCCTTCGAGCACGAAGCTCGTCAGCACGGCCACCGCCTCCGGATGGTTCAGCCGGAGGCCTCGCCGGCGCCGGTCGGTGGCGATCATGGCGGCAAGCGACACCAGCAACTTGTCCCGTTCGTGGGGCGACAGGTTCACGGGTGGAGCCCCGGCGTCATCGGGCCAAGCGTATTCATCGTGGCGTCCAGCGGCTGCTACTCCGGTGCCACGACCAGCGCCCGGTCACGAGCAGTCAAGGGTTCGCATCCCGTCTGAGTGACGACGAAGGTGTCGCTGAAGCCGACGCCAACGGTGCCGGGTATCCGCAGGGTGATGGGAGAGAGGAAGGTCATCCCCGGCTCGAAGGCCCGATCGACACCCTCAGCGATCATGAAGGTCCCCTCCCGCCAGGTCGGCGGGAAGCTGAGCCCTACCGAGTACCCGAACATCCCGGTGGAGTAGGCCTCGTCCTTGACACCGTCGAGCCCCTTCTTGGCCTCGCGGGCGACGTCGTCCGCCGTACGGCCGGGCTTCACCGCTCCCTGGATCAGATTCAGTGTCTCGAGAGATGCGTCGGCGAGCCGCGCCACGACCGGTGACGGTTCACAAACCACGACCGTATGCATGACGGCGCTCGTGTAGCGGTGGACGAAGGCCGCCATCTCCATCATCACCGTATCCCCGCTGTTTATCCGGGTTCGCTTCTGCGAGGTGTGAATCCACCCACTCCGGTGGCCAGCCATGACGCAGGGCTGACAGCTGAAATACTCGCTGCCCGACTTCGCCAGCACGGCATACGCCACGCTGGCGACGTCGTTTTCACTGAGTCCTGCCCGGACGACCCTTACGGCTTCGGCGATCGCCGACTTGGCCATCTCGGCCGCCCGACGCATGAGGTCCAACTCAGCCGACGACTTGACGAGTCGTGCCTCAAAGACGAGGTCGGATGTCTCCACAAAGGAGGCACTCGGCAGGGCCGCCTGCATAGCTTGGTAGCTGTGGATGTTGAGACCGGGCAGCCTCGTCTCCACACCGATACGCCTCCCGTCGAGATGGCGCTCCCTCAATATGGAGGACAGCTCCTCGTGGGCAGCATCGGGATCGTTGAATCTAGTTGCCCGCACGTCTGTAACCCATCCATTCAGCAGAGCGCCCGGAATCTCGAATTCGGCCACCTGAAGCGTAGGGTCCTGGTCATGGGTCAGGATGAGGCAGCCAAAGCTGCTCGGGACGAACGTCTCGAAGCCCGACACGTAACCAATGTTCGGCACGTCCGTGACCAAGAGGGCATCCAGGGCTCGCTCCGACATGTAAGACCTGACCTTCCGGAGCCGCCGTCGATACTCCTCCTCCGGAAAGGCCATCTCCTTGGGGATCGGTCGACGGGTCAGTTCCGTGAGATAGCGATCAAACTGCATACCTACACTCCATCTGTTGTGCTTCGGTGGATGACCCCGGCGTGCAAGGCAACCTCTTTGAGGCCGGGTCACGGACAGGAACCTGTTGGAGCGTATCCGGCTGCCGTGTAGGCGGACATTGCATCTCCATGGCCCGTTGGTATCGTACGAAGACATGCTGTGTCAATAGGCAATGGCCATTCCTACTCCAGGTACCGAATGAAATCGGGCCAAACCATACTCGGCCACAAGAACCCCACAGAGAGTTAGACTCGAGTCGCACGTTCAGAGTCAGACGGCGAAGCGGAGGGTTTGTGCCGCAGACAAACGACAATGATCGATGCGTGCTACCGTCCGACGATGCTCATGACAGGTTACCCCCTGCGACACCTTGGTGCAGCGAGAAGCTAGCGTGACGCTGCCCCTGTCCGGCTGCAACTTCGGCTGGCTTCACCGAAAGAGTCTGGTGGAGGCGCTCCGCACGCTCTCTGCTCATGGACTTCGCACGTTCGAACTGACCACTGCGCCTGCCCATCTACAGTCATGGCGGCTCGAGGCATACGAACGGCACGACCTCGCGCGCACCTTGCGCGAGCTGGAGCTGAGGCCTGTCTCGCTCAACCCGACCTTCGTCGACCTCAACCTCGTCAGCACCAATCCCGAAATCCGCGAGACCACCCTCCGGCAGCTGACCTCCGATCTCGAGCTAGCAGCCGAGCTCGGCGCTCCGTACGTGGTGGTGATCCCGGGGCGGCGCCACGCGCTCGTGCCGGCGCCTGAGCAGGCAGCGCGGGACGTGCTCTACGCAGGGCTGGAACACTTGATCGGCCGTGCAACCGCCTTGGGTGTCGCCCTGGCGCTCGAGAACAGCCCGTACGGCTTCTTGGGAACCTCGCAGGAGATGCTCGAGGTCGTACGGCACTTCGACTCGCCGAGGCTCCGCATCACCTACGACGTCGCGAACGCCTTGGCATTGGAGGATCCGGCAGCGGCAGTCTCGCGTCTCGCTCCCTTTCTCGCCTTGGCGCACGTGAGCGACACCTGGCGGACCCGGTGGACGCACACCTCGGTGGGGCGCGGAGAAGTCGACTTCTCGGCGTTCGCCCAGGCGCTCCAGGCGGTCGAGTTCGCGGGTCCCACGGTCTACGAGCTGGCGGACGGTGAAGACCCCGACCCACGCCTCGAACGGGATCTCGCCGAGTTGGAGGCCTCCGGGTGGTCCCGGAGTCTCGTGCCGGTGCTGCCCGATGCGTGAGCCGCCATGTCCCGCCCGACCTTGAAGCCGAAGGCCAGGCCGGGGCCGAGCATCGCTCCATACCCTGGGTAGGCGCCGCCGAAGACACTCCGCGCAGCCGATCCAACGGCGAAGAGGCCGGCGATCGGTTCCGAGTCCTTCGTCAGCACCCGGCCCTCGGCGTCGGTCGAGAGTCCAGCGAAGGTACCGAGATCGCCGATGTCAACTCGCACCGCGAAGAACGGGGGCTGCTCCACAGGCCCGAGTGACGGGTTCGGGAGATTCCTCGGGTCACCGCGAAAGCGGTTGTAGACGGTCTCCCCCCGGTGAAACGCACCGTCCTTGCCTTCGCGTGCGTCGTTGTTGAACGCTCCGACCGTTCTCATCAGGTTGCCGGCGTCGATCCCCACCCTGCTCGCCAATTCGGCCAAGCTAGACGCTGAGACCAGGTAGCCGCTCCGCAGATACCACCAACGCGGAACGGGCCACGGCTTCGCATAGCCGATGCCGTACTTGTGCATGGTCGTGGCGTCGGCAACGAGGAAGGCGGCGGCATCCGACTCGCCGTCGTTGTCTCGGATGAGTGCTCGACCGAAGTCGTGGTAGGAATCAGCCTCGTTCGTGAACCGCAGTCCGTGCCTGTTGACGGCGATGAGGCCCGGCAGGCCGATGCCCCGCAGATGCGGGAAGAGCCGCCTCGCTCCCTTGTCCGACCAGACGGTGACGGGTGCCCAGGCCGCCGGCTCGAGGACATCCTGGACGAAGGCGCCCCCCACTGCAGTTGCCAGCCGGGCGGCTGCTCCGTCGTGCGCCACCGTCACGGCGGAGTGATGTGGCTGGTCCTGGCGCGAGTGGGGAAAGAGCTCCCGGCGAAGCGGCTCGTCGTGCGAGAAGCCACCGCAGGCAAGGACGACTCCCTTGCTGGCTCGAACGGTTCGCGGCCCGTCAGGAGTGATCACCTCGGCCCCGGACACTCGGTCACCGTCGATCATCAGGCTCGTCGCCCGACAGGACCGTTGCATCCTGACTCCAAGGCTGTGAGCGCTCGCGAGCAATGGCGCCACGAGGGCGTTGCCGTTGCTCAGGCGTGCGGTGCGGCCAAATCTGAGTCGTTGGATGGTCGCGGCCGTGATGCGGCCGGCAACGTGGGCGAACGACACGAGTGAGCGGTTTGCGTTGATGAAGTGGTTGAGCTCCGTCCCTATCTGCGGCACCACCCCGTAGACGCTCATCTCGCGCATCGGCGGGCGCAGCAGTTCGAGCAAGGCTCCGAGTTGGCCGCCGTCGAAGCCTTGGGCATGGATCGCCCGCCCTCCGAGCCTGGCTCCCGGCAACTCCATGTGATAGTCGGGTGCGCTGGCCGGGTAGACGAATCGAAGTTGTGTCCTCCGCTCGAGGAACGCGAGCATCTCCGGCACCACATCGAGAAACGCGCCGACATGTTCCCGGTCGAAGGCGTGTCCCGAGAGCGCTTCGAGGTAGCGTTCGATGTCCTCTCGCGTGTCGCCCATGGCGCGTCCGCTGGTGTTACCCGGCGCGTAGACCCACCCGCCGGAGAGGGCGGACGTTCCCCCGAAGACAGGCTCTCGCTCGACCAGCTCCACATCGAGGCCGCCGTGCGCCGCCGCGACGGACGCCGCCAAGCCGGCAGCACCCGAGCCGACGACGAGCACGTCGCACTGAGACACCGCTACGCCGACACTCGACTCCACCGCCCTGGTCATCTCCTCCTGGGGCTCAGCCGGGTGCGCCCTCAGCCGGGGCGGCGCCGTCCTCAGCGCCGGTAGTGCCCCGACGCCCCGATGAGCGTCCCCGTAAGGCGAGCAGCGAGATCATGTCGAAGACGACGGTCGCCGCCGCCAGCGACGTGACCTCTGCGTGGTCGTAGGCTGGCGCCACCTCCACCACGTCGCAACCGACGAGGTGGAGCCCGGTCAGCCCGCGCAACAGCCGGAGCAGCTCGCGACTCGTGAGCCCGCCGGCCTCGGGCGTGCCCGTGCCCGGGGCGAATGCGGGGTCGAGCACGTCGATGTCGACCGACAAGTAGACGGGGAGGTCGTCGGCTCGCGTTCGAATGGCGGCGAGCGCCTCCTCGTGCCCCATCACGTCGAGGTCGCTCGTCCGCAGGGTGCGAAACCCCATCCGCTCGTCCTCGACCACGTCTTGTGCTCCGTAGAGGGGACCGCGGATCCCGACGTGCATCGAGTGGTCCTCCACGAACAAGCCCTCCTCGAAGGCGCGCCGGAAGACGGTGCCGTGCGTCGTCGGCGCCTTGAAGTACGTGTCCCAGGTGTCGAGATGGGCATCGAAGTGCAGCAGGGCGACCGGTCCGTGCCGGCGAGTCACCGATCGCAGGAGCGGCAGGGCGATCGTGTGGTCGCCGCCGATGCTGACGATAGCCCCGCCGCCTGCGAGCACCTCGCCGGCGTGCCCGTCGATCTGGCGCATCGCCTCGTCGATGTCGAACGGGGAGGCGGCGACGTCCCCAGCGTCCACGACCTGGATCGTCTCGAACGGCGCGAGGCCGAGCTCGACGTGCTGGGCGGGCCGGAGATGCCGCGACGCCTGCCGCACCGCCATGGGGCCGAACCGGGCTCCGGGACGAAACGAAGTGCCGCCGTCGAAGGGCACGCCCAAGACGGCCACGTCGTATCGATCGACGCGGTCGATCTCGGGGATACGGGCGAACGTGGATGCCCCGGCGAATCGCGGCACGACCTTGCCGTCGACGGGGCCGATGGGATGGTAGGTGTCGTCGTTCATCGTGGCTCCATTGCCCTGCTCGGTTGCTGATGGAGAGGGGACACTTCAGGCCCGCGTCCTCGTGACGCCGCCGGCCGGTTGCAGCACCTGGCCGACGAAGGCCGCGGCAACCGGGCTCGCCAGGAAGGCGACGGCCGCTGCGATCTCGTCCACCGTGGCGAGACGGCCGATCGGGACCAGCTCCTCGTAGCGTCGCCGCATCTCGTCGAGGCTGATGCCGGCGTCGTCGGCGTCGACCTGGAGCTGGGCGGTGTCGATGTAAGAGGGGGCGATGGCGTTCGTGATGATCCCCTCCGGAGCGAGCTCGCGCCCGAGGCCTTTCGCGAGGGCGATGAGCCCGGCCTTCGAGGCGGCATAGGCGGTGGCGTTGGGATGCCCGACCACGCCCCAGCCGGAGGCGATGATCACGATGCATCCCCCTCCCGCCCGCCTCATCGACGGCACGACCGCCTGGATCAGGCGGAAGTGGCCCGAGAGGTTGACGTCGATCTGACGCCACCAGCGCTCCTGCGATTGCTCGAGAAAGGGACCCATCTCCATGTCGGCCGCGTTGGCCACGAACACGTCCACCTCGCCGAGCAATGTCCGGGTTCGCTCGACGACGGCGGCACCGGCGTCCAGCTCGGCGATGTCGGCGGTCGCCGTGATACCGCCGAGCTCGTCGGCAAGCATCCCGAGGCGCCCATCGTCGGCGAGGTCGTTGACCACTACGGCGTACCCGTCCGCCGCCAGCCGCCGCGCCGTGGCCTCCCCCACTCCCTGGGCGGCGCCGGTGACGATGGCCACCCGTCGGCCCTCTGCAGTCGGCACCTCAGATCACCGCGCCCACGTTCGGGGACAGCACCTCGCCGCAGTACATGGCGCCTTCGTTCGCGAGGTACCAGACCGCATGGGCGACCTCCTCCGGCGTGACAAGACGCCCGAGCGGCAGGCTCTTGAGGTAGCCGGGCTCCCGCCAGATCGAGTCGGCGGCAAGGAGCGGCGTGTCGGTGGGGCCGGGTGCCACGGCGTTCACCCGGATGGCGGTACGGGCGAGCTCGACGGCGAGCGACTTGACGAGCCCGAGGACGGCGCCCTTCGCCGCCACGTAGTGCAGATCCGTCGCGCTCCCCGCGAGGGCGAGCTCGGAGGAGATGGCGACGATCTCGCCCGAGTCGCGCTGGAGCATGTGCGGCAGCACCGCCGTGATGGCGTTGCGGGTGCCACCGAGGATCACCGCCAGCATGCCGTCCCACTGTGCCCGTGTGATGTCGGTGACCGGGATCCCTTCCTCGTAGTAGCCCGCCGCCGTCACCAGCGCGTCCACCCGACCGAACGAGCTGACGGTGTCGTCGACCGCCCTGCGCACGCCGTCACGGTCCCCGACATCGACCTCATGGCTCAGGTCGCAGGCGGAGGCGCGGCAGATCGAGGCCGGCCGTCTGCCAACCTACGGCCGCAAAGAGTGCTGCGGTCGCGGCGCCGATCCCGCTGGCGGCCCCGGTGACGACGGCAACCCGCTGCTCCTGCGTCGCGGTCATGCGTGCCCGGACTCCATCGCGCTGCTCCGGCCGTTCCCGCCGTCCAGCCAGTAAGCCCGCTGCGGTATCACGGGCCGCTCCACCGACCGGGGCGTCAATCCGAGCCCGGCTACGTGCGATGCCACCTCGCCGACCGTGGTGATCCACAGACCAGGCAGCGACTTCATCCCCTCGACAAGGCGATCGAGCGCCTCGCTCCGCGAGGGCCGGCCCGAGAGAAACGGGTGGCAGCACAGCGTGAAGAGCGCCCCGAGACGGTGGAGCGCCTCGAGCTCGAGGGTCCACAGCTCGAGCGCCTTCGTCGGGCTCTCGATCAGACCATCGCCGAAGAGGCCGGGCAGGAAGGCGTACTGCTCCCAGTCGTCGAGACCCCACGACACCGGTATCTCCACGATCGAGGCCGGTTCGGGCCGGCCTGGGATCGACAGCACGTAGGGGTGGTCGGAGTCCATCAGGCTCGAGTCGTAGAGGAACCCGCGCTCAGCGAGCAACCTCGGAGTGTGGAAGTTGAGCTCCCACATGGGCGCCCGGTAGCCGATCGGCCGGACGCCGGCCACCTCGGAGAGGGCCTCGAGCCCGAGGTCGATCATGTCCGCCTCGGTCCGCTCGTCCATGCCTTGGACGTCCTCGTGGAAGTAACTGTGATGGGCGATCTCGTGACCCGACTGGGCGATGGAGCGGACGACGTCGGGGTAACGATGCGCCGTGTATCCGGGTACGAAGAAGGTCGCCTTTATCTCGTGGCGGTCGAGCAGGGCGAGGATGCGGGGGACGCCGACGAGCGGCCCGTAGGACTGGTGGCTCATCGGCATCATGCGGTTGGCCGCTGCGAGGTTGACCGTGAGTGCCGGCGCCTCGGCGTCGACGTCGAAGGTGAGGCAGGCAGCCGCCTGGACGCCGTCGGGCCACGTGACGGGCGTGGGCGGCGTGGCCGGGCTTCGCAGCTGCTCCCCCGTCCGGCCTGACTCGGGCGTCATAGAGGTCCCCTTTACGGTCGCTGCCGAGCATAAGCAGGCGACCCGCCGGAGGGCCATCGGACTAGAGTGCGGAACTCGCCTGCCCTCTCATCAGCAAGTACGAATGATCAGGTGGTCGTGAAGCCTGCGACTGACGGCGAGGGTTCCGGTCGCGCAGAGAGGGGGTGCCGTGACCATCACGGTCTTCGAGCTGACCCAGATGCCGCAGCTGCAACTCACGCTCGTGGCCGGCGAGCGTGGGGCCTGCCGCGAGGTGGCGTGGGCGCATACGTCCGACCTGCCCAACCCGTGCGAGTGGCTCGGGACGGGTGAGCTCCTGCTCACCAACGGGATGGGGCTCGGCTCGTCGGCCACCGCCCAGGTCGCTTATCTCGACCGGCTGTCCGAGATCGCGGCGAGCGGGCTGGTCATCGGCCTCGGCACGGCCCGCTGCACGCTGACCCGACGTCTCGTCCGGCGAGCCGACGAGCTCGAGTTCCCGCTCCTCACAGCGCCCTACTCGTTGCGCTTCACGGCAGTCGTTCGGGCGGTCGCGCACGCCAACGACCTCGAGGAGTCGAGCCAGCTCGCCAAGGTCGCCCGCCTCTACGATCTCCTCCGCGCCTCGCTCGGGAACGCCCAGGCGGGACCAGAGCTGTTCCGCACCCTCGGGCGCGAGCTCGGGGTGACGCTCACGCTCGTGGACCCCGAGTCGGGTCTGACCGTCGTCGACGGTCAGGAGGAGAGCTCGTTCGGCCCCGCCCTGGCGGCCGCATATCAGGCGCACGGCCGCGGCATCCCCGGTCTCCTTCGTCTCTCGAGTCGGACCGTCCCGACCACGGCCGTCGCCGTAGCCGTGCCCGGAGTCCGGCCAACCGCCCTCGTCGTCGAGTCGTCGTCGGCCGAGCTGCCGAGCAGCGTCATGCTCGAGCATCTTGCGATCGGCGCGGGCCTCGAGCTCGCGCAGCTCGTCGCCACCCAGGCTCGGCGCCGGCGGCTCGGCGCCGAGCTGCTGTCGCAGCTGTTGAGCGGGCGCTTCGATGCACAGCTGGGCGCATGGCAGCTCGAGGAGGCCGGGATCGTACTGTCGAGCTGCGTCCTCGCCGCCGTCCGGCCCTCGGGCGAGCTGACCGAAGACCTCATTCACGGGCGGCTGCAGCGCGCCCGCGTGCCGCACCTTCTCGTGGTCCGCGAGAGCCTCTGCTTCGTGCTGCTCCCCGAAACGGCAGCTGTTGACTCCCTCCTCCCACTGGCTCTCGCCGTCGGCCTCAGCGGCGAGCTCTTCTCAGCTGACCGTGTGGCAGAGGCCGGGCGGGAGGCGGGGTGGGCGCTCGGCGTCGCCGAGGCGGAGGGCCGCGACGTCGCCCATTACGGCGATGCCACCGCCCTGTTGCTCCCCCGCACCCCGGTGGAGGCGGGCGCCATCGTCCAGCGCGTCCTTGGGCCGCTCCTCACCTACGACGCCGAGCACGGGACGGAGTACACCGAGACGCTCCGCGCGCTCCTCGAGCGGGACCGGTCGTGGCAGGCGGCCGCCGCCGACTTGCACGTCCATCGGCAGACGCTCGCCTATCGCCTGCGCAAGATCGAGGAGCTGACCGGTCGCGGGACGACGAGGACGGAGGACCTCGCCGAGTGGTGGTTCGCCCTCCGGGCCCTCGCCCTCCTCGGCGATCAGCGCGGCACGCCGAGGCGTGGCATGACTGCCGCCGGGCCGCCCAGCGGTCATCCCGGCCAGGCGCTCGGCGAGAGGACTCTGCCGGACCTCCGGCACGAGGAGTCCGTCCGCTGACGACGGTGGCGACACGCTGACGCGTTCGGACAGCACCTTCACCCCTACGTCGCAAGGTGTGCCGCTGTCATGGCCTTCGTTGTTGGTTGAGACGTCGGATCGTTAGGAAGTCGGAGCTCGGCTCCCAGCCGAGCACGTCACGGGCCCGAGCGAACGAGAAGACGGAGGCGCGCGCGTTCAGTCGGTACGTTCTCGGGTTGACGATCTCCGGGAGGGCACCGACTCGCTGCTCGTACCACTCGAGCGTGGGCTCTTCCAGCGAGCCGTCGGCGGCACTCAAGAAGAACACGCCGTAGTGCGGCCCGGAGGCCTGCAGAGCGAGACGGAACGCTCTCGCGACGTCCTCAGCCGTGACATAGGAGAACAGCCAGCGCCTGCCCTCGTCGCCGGCGAGCGTGAGGTATTCGTCGTACGAGTCCTTCGACAGCACGACGACCGGGCGCATGCACAACACGTCCATGGCGCCTGCCCGAGCAAAGCTCAGGGCGATGGCCTCCATCGACAGCTTGCTCACTCCGTAGGCATGGACAGGTCGACAGTCGTGGTCCTCGTCGATGGGAAGATACCCGGGCGTCCAGTCCGGTCTCATCTCGGTCAAACCCGTAGCCGACACGCTCGAGCAGACGACGGCCTTGAGCAGACCGAGCTGGGCGGCGGCTTGGAGCACGTGCCAGGTGCCAATGGTGTTCACCCTCATGTAGTCCTCGGGCGAGGCCCGACGCCCGATGTCGAGAGCCGCCAGGTGCACTACGGCGTCGGCCCCCTTCAGCGCGGCGCGGACTTGGTCGAGGCGCATCACGTCCGTCTCGACAGACCGGGCCCCGGGCAACGGCAGCAGATCGGCGTTGACCACGTTGAACTCCTGCTGGAGCTCCGCCATGACAGGGCGTCCGACGCGGCCGGATCCCCCCGTCACGACGACGTTTCTCACTCGTTGACGAGTCGGCAGCTCAGCACGCCCTTCTTCGTCGTTCTTCCGGACGGTGAGACGGACGCGACGGGCGCCTCACGACGAGGATGTGTCAGCCTGACGACGCCGGCGCGCCGAGACCGAGCGCTTCGGCGACGGTCTCCAGCGCCGACAGATGGGCGTCGATCGCAACACCGCACCCCGTAGTGTCGACAGCGCCGTGGGTGGCACCGATGGCATCCCAGGCCGCCAGCTCCTCGAGCACATGCGGCAGCCCGCCGGCGTTCCACTGAATCCGGCCCTCGAGACCGAGGGAGTCCGGGTCACGACCGGTTTCCGAGGCGGCGGCTCGCACGATCGACCACTCGGCATCGAACTCGGCGCCTGGCCTCGACTGCGTAAACCACCCATCGGCGAGACGACCCACTCTCCGCAGGGCTGCCGGCGCCTTCGCACCGAGCCAGATGGGGATCGGCCGCTGCACAGGGCCGGGGGCCATCCCAGCTCCGTCCACGCGATCGAAGGATCCGGCGAACGTGACGGACTTCTCCAGCCAGAGCCGGCGCAACAGGCCGACCTGCTCTTCCAGGCGGCGACCACGAGTCGTGAAGTCCATCCCCAGCGCTTCGAACTCGATGGCGTTCCATCCGGCGGCAACCCCTAGGCGCAACCGTCCGCCACACAGGAGATCGACCTCGGCGGCCTGCTTGGCCACGAGAGCAGTCTGGCGCTGCGGAAGAATCAAGATCGTGGTGGCGAGCCCCAGGTCGGCGAGAGCCGCCATGAACCCGAACAGCACAAACGGCTCGTGAAACGTCGTCTCAGCGACATAGGGCAGCCTGGCAGACGGATGCACGGCCGGGTCTGCGCAGACGACGTGCTCCGATGCCTGCACATGACGAAAGCCGAGCTCATAAACGCGCCGGACGTACTTCCGGATGCTAGACGCGTCGGTTCCGAGCTCGATTTGCGGAAGAACCACACCGACGTCCATCAGTCATCACCCGCCCCACGCCGGCCCTGGGCGGCGCACGTTGTGTTCAATGACATCCTCACTCCTCCTTGGCGAGTCCGGTCATCTCGGAGCCGAACCGAATCAGCGACGCCAGACGATGAGCGGAATGGACAAACTTGCTGTACGGGAGCGTCAAGAACAAGCCGAACACGAGGGCGAGATGGATGTCCAACAAATATCCCATCGCCACCGTGCTCCGACCGGCAAGTAACGCGAGCCCGGACAAGGCAACCAGGTCGAGATCGACCAAGAACGAAAGGCTCTGTGCGGTTGGCCGCTCCCAGCCGAGGCGCCTCGCACGAAACTTCATGGCGAACATCCCGCTGGTGCCGGCGGCGATCCCTACCCCGCCGATCGTGCCGAGAATGACCGGTGCGGATATGAACGGATACGGAGGCAGCCGCCCCAGGACGTCTTGGTACAGGGCCGCGCTGCACGTCGACAGGAAGGCCGCCACCACCCCATAGAAGACCAGATGATGGAGGCTCCTCCTCTCGGTGCTGGGGGAATCTCTGTCCGGATAGGAGCAACCGGCGCCGCCCCCGCCGAGATAGCGGAGACGAAGGGCGTCTGCCACGCCGCGTGTCCACGCTTTCGAAGCATCGACGAGGACGGTGGACGATCCCTGCGCCCGCCAAGAGACGACGACCGCTCGTGCGATGACGACGATGATGAAGGCCGTGGCGACGAGGGCGGGAACGAGCATCGCCAGCCATGGGACGACTTGGTAGAAGCTCCCTGCGCCGGAGTGCCGGCGAAACGGATCGCGCCCGGAGGCCATCTCGGCCGTCCAGAGCACAACGAAGGTAAGACCGGAGGCGATGGCGAGGGATTGCCAGGGATGCTGCCACACCGGCTGAGCGACCCGTCTCGGCGCCGCAAAGCGGACGTAGCCGTCCTCGCGAGCTGAGCGAAGGACCAGCGGGATGTTGACCCTGAACTCGTGGGGCGGCGCGTACATGCAGGCATCCAGGCAGGCGCGACAGTCGTGACAGAGGTTTGCGAGGTAGTTGACATCAGCCGGACCGACGAGATTCCTCAACTCCAGGGCAGGAAAGACGGCGCAATACCCTTCACAGTATCGACAGGCGTTGCAGATGGTCAGCTGCCGCTCGGCCTCCGCCATTGTGTCCTCATTCGCCAGCATGTGCCGCCGCCCCTTGGCCCGCGATGCGACCGAACACGGTGCCGATGGTCATTCCGAAGCCGGCAAGGTAACCGGTCGTGAGCACATTCCCGGCCATGATCTCTCCGGCGGCGAACAACCCGTGCATCGGGCGTCCGTCGGTGTCGAGAACCCGGGCCGCCTCGTCGACCATCAATCCCATGTAGGTGAAGGTGATGCCGGCCTTCACCGGAAATGCGAAGAACGGTGGCTCCTCAATGCGGGCTGCCCAGTTCGTCTTCGGGGGGTCCACGCCGGCGGCCGCGATTCCGTCAGGTCGCCGTAGGTCCAACGTTGTTTCCCCGCTGACGTGGGCGTTGAAGTTCGCCACGGTGCGAACGAGGGCAGCAGGGCTCAAGCCCAATTCATTGGCCAACGAGTCGATGGTGGCGGCCTCGATCGGAGGATACGGCGGCGGAATGAAGCGATGCCGAGCCGCCGAGTCGATCACGGCATAGGCAATCTGACCGGGCTGCGAGGCGATGAGTGAGCCCCACGAGGCGTATCGCTTCGGCCAGATGTCAGCCCCCTCGTCGGCGAAGCGTTCGCCGTTCCGGTTGACGACGATCCCGAAAGGAATGCAGTCGATTCTCGTGACGATACCGCCGTCGAACACCGGTGCGCGGGCGTCGACGGCAACGGCATGGAAGGCCCTCGGATCGCCGACAGAGGCGGCCCCGAGATCGAGGAGGCGCGAGAGGACCGTGCCGTCGTTGTGGGGTGTCCCCCGGATGATGTAATTCCGGGCGGCTTCCCCCCAAAGTGTTTCCAGCCATGCGAGATTGGACTCAAATCCTCCACAGGCCACGACAACCGAGCGAGTCGTCACAACATGGGTGCAGCCGTCGCGGAGGACGGCGAGGCGGGCACAGTCGGCGTGTGTCAGATCGAAGTCGTTCACCTTGGCGTCGTACAGGACAGTGATCCCGGAGCGCCCCGCGATGCGATAGTAGAGATTTGCAAGAGCTGTTCCGCCTCCGAGAAAGAAGTGGTTGGTGTTCTGCAACGCCAAGGTGCCACGTAAGGCCGGTTGCCAACGGACACCGTGCGCCGTCATCCACGCTCGAGCCGCCGCCGAGCTCTCGACTGCCAGTTGCGCCAGTCGTGGATTGACGGGCCGAGCGCCCACGCTGCCGAGGTCACCGAGGAGAGCCTCGCACGAATAGGTCCCTTCGCCGTTGCCATCGGAGGCTGGACTTGCTGTGCGAATATTTCGCGTATGCCGTGTGTTCCCCGCTCGCAGGTGCCGCGGCGCCGCCTCGAGGAGAAGCACCCGCCTGCCCGCTTCGGCAGCGGTGAGAGCGGCGACGAGGGCTGCGTTGCCGCCGCCGACGACGGTGACGTCCCAGAGCAGAATCCGTCACGGCCACCATCTCCGAGGGCTGTGCCGGACGAGGCAGGCCCGCCGCCGCTTCGGGGGAGGTTCCGAGCGCCAACGAGGTTCGGCCGGCGGGCATGCCCAGAGCGCGACCCGAGCTGATGGCTATCCTCCGTTACCCCTCGAAAGCTGACTGTATGGTAGCGTATGCAGGCTAACGGTGAGGGTGCAAGAGTGTCAACCAGATGAAGACGAATTCGCGCCTGCCTGCGGAGCCGTGGGAGGAACGCCTGCTCGAGCGGTGGCAGGAGAGCCAGGCGGGAGCAGACGCCTTCTCAACCTCGGAATCCGTCCGGCGCACGCTTGCCGATGCCGTGATCAATCGGGACCTCACCCCCGGGCGGCGCCTCAGCGAGGAGGCCCTGGCGTCGCTGTTCGGCGTCAGCCGAACCCCGGTGCGCGAAGCGCTCGTCGGGCTCCTGAACGCCAACCTCGCCACGCGAGACGGCCGAGGTCTCCTGCGCGTCGGTTCGGTGACGAGCGACCAGATTCTCGAGGTCTACGCCGTCCGGGTCGTGCTGGAGGGTTTTGCCGCCTCGACGGCAGCGCAGGTCGCCTCGGCCGCCGCCGTCATCCGGCTTCGCCAGCTGAACCTGGCGTGTCGACGGGCGGCAGATCGAGGCGACTTCGGAGCCATGGCGGCCGACAACCTGCGCTTCCACGGGGCCATCGCCGAGGTGAGCGGTAACAGTCTGCTCCGGCGGTTCGTCCAGGAGATCCACAACTGGACCCGCCGCATACCGACGACGACTCTGTCTTTCCCGGGCCGGGCAGAGGTTGCGCTCACTCAGCACGACGAGCTCATCGACGCCATCGAGAAGCACGATGTCCCGCGGGCCGAGGCCGTGGCCCGGGCGCACATGCAGGACGCCGAGCGAATCCGAATCGAGATGCTCGTCGGAGAGACCGACTGGGAGCACGGCGAGCGGGAGCCGACGGCCAGCCGATAGCCGGCTGCGACCGGGTCGGCATGGCCGTGGGAGGGCGTCGGAGCGTCGGTGCGAAGGTCGCCCGACACCTAGCGTCACCCCTTGACAATCCGTCTCACCCCATGATAGGCATCCGGTCGTATACAGTCGTGTACCGCCGAAAGCCGCTGTACGACGAGATGGGGGAAGGCAGGCCATGGCAGGTGCGGCCGGCACGCAACGAGATGGGACCCTGCCCCGGAAGACGGTCCTGGCTTCGGGTGGCCTGTCCACCTCGAAGGCGAAAGTCGGTTGAGCCGGGTGGACGGCCCGGACATCGGTGAGCTGAGCCAGACGATCACCACCATCTGGCACGACAAGTCGCAACTCTCGGATGGCGCCGACACCATCGAGCTCGTCGTCGACATGGTCGACCGGGGTGAGATCCGCACCGTTGAGCGGGTGGAGGGGCGCTGGACGGTCAACGAGTGGGTGAAGATGGCCCTCCTTCTCTACATGGACCTGCGCGGGCACGAGCGCATTCACGTGTTCGGGAGCGGCATTCCCGAGGAGGACCCTCGAGAGTTCGGAGAGTTCCTACTGAAGTCGCCGGAGCGCCTGAAGACGCAGTGGATGCCGTGTCCGACGACGGTCAGGTACGGCAGCTACGTGGGCGACGACGTTCGCCTCATGCCGAGCTTCGTCAGCATGGGAGTCTGGATCGGTCCGAGGGCGATGATCGCACCCGGTGCCTCCGTCGGCCTGTGCACTCACATCGGCGCAGACGTCTGGATCGGCGCCGGTGCGACGATTGGCAGCGTGATGCTCCTGCCGCTCAGCTCGAGACCGATCATCATCGAGGACGGGGCCTATGTCGGGATGCACGCCGTCGTCAGTGAAGGAACGGATCCCTACTTCGACGTGCCGGTCGCCGCCGACGACGGTGGCGTCGTCATCGGCGAACAGGCGGTCCTCGGAGCCGGCGTCGTGATCAGTGCCCACGTACCGGTGATCGATCTGACGGGGGACGAACCCCGCGAGGTCCGGGGCGGAGTGCCCCCACGTGCCGTCGTCGTCCGGGGCTGCAAGGCAGATGCGGCCGCGCTGCACGGCTATGGCCGTACGGCCTCGCTCATCATCGGCTGGCGGCACGAAGGCAACGACTGGCAAGAGACGCTGCACGAGACTCTCCTCACCTATGGAGTGGAACCATGACGTGCCGACAGGAAGAACCGCCGCTTCGATGAGGACCGGGGCGCAACTGCTCGTCGATGGTCTCGTGGACGAGCAAGTTCCGTACGCCGTCGGCCTTTGCGGGCACGGCATCCTCGGACTGCTGGACGCCCTCTACGAACGGACCGACGATATTGGGACGATCTCGGTGCATCACGAGAGCGTGGCGGCGTTGATGGCCGATGCGTACTTCCGCGTTCGTGGCTCACCCATCGCGACGTTCACGTCGTGCGGCCCCGGATCGAGCAACCTCCCCGTCGGTGTGGCGTCCGCCTACATGGACTCCTCGGCGTTCCTCGCCATCACCGGCAACGTCCCGACCTCTCAGTGGAATCGGGGTCCGTTCCAGGAGACGGGCCGTCATTTTCAGGGCGACTTCGTGAACGTCCTGAGACCCTTCGTCAAGAGAAGCTTCCAGCCCACCCGGGCCGACATGATTCCCCTCGCTTTGCGGCAGGCCTTCGGCCTGATGCGAATGGGACGCCCAGGACCGGTACACATCGATGTCCCGTTGAACGTCTTCGTCGAGACGACAGAATCCGCCGACGGACGCCTCGCCGACGGTCGCCGTGCAGCACCCGGGCGGTGCGGGAGATCCCGCCCTCGTGCGGCAGGCGTCGGAGCTCCTCCGAGGCGCCGCCCGGCCCGTCATCGTCGCCGGTCACGGCGTCGAGCTCTCGGGCGCCGAGGCGGCCCTGCGGGAGTTCGCCGAGGCCTCCGGGATCCCCGTGGCCACGAGCCCGCTCGGTAAGGGAGTGCTGGACGCACGGCACGAGCTGTCGCTCGGTGCCACGGGTCGTAACGGTTCCTATGCGGCCAACGCGGCGTGCCGGAACGCCGACGTGATCGTGGCACTCGGAACCCGCTTCGACGACCGCTCGACGAGCGCCTGGATTCCGGGATTCACCTACACGATCCCGCCAACCCGACTGATACACGTGGACATCGATCCCGCGGAGATCGGTCGGAACTATCCCGTCGATATCGGAATCATCGGAGACGCCCGGCTCGTCCTCAACCAGCTGCGGCATTGCTGGGCGGAAGACGGTGTCGGCCGTGCCCCCGAAGAATGGCGCCAGCGTTGGGCCGAGTGGAAGCAGCGCTGGGAGTCTCACCTCGCCGGGCAGCGCTCGTCCGAGGCGGTGCCGCTTCACCCGGCTCGCGTGGTGTGGGCTGTACGCGAGGCCGTGCCCCATGAGGGCATCGTCCTCGCCGACGTGGGAGTCCACCACAACTGGCTCGTGTGCGATTACCCCGCCTACCGCTCACACTCGCTCCTGCAGAGTTGGGGATTCGCTTCCATGGGCTTCGGTGTGGCCGGCGCCCTCGGAGCCAAGTTGGCGGCGCCGGACCGCCCGGTGGTTGCCGTGTGCGGCGACGGCGGGTTCCTCATGACGTGCAGCGCGGTCGCGACTGCGGTGGAGTACCGGATCCCCGTGGTCTGGGTCGTGTGGAACAACGGCGGGTACGTGTCCATCCGTGATCAGCAACTTGGCTTCTTTGGTCAAGGCAGAGAACTGGCGACCCGTTTCCGCAACCCTGATGGCGAGTTGGTGTCTGCTGATTTTGCGGCTCTTGGGCGGTCCATGGGGGCAGACGGCTACACGGTGACAACCCCGGCCGAACTGAGTGAGCGGCTCCTCTGTGCCGTGTCCGCAGGGGTGCCGACGGTTCTCGACGTCCCCGTGGACAGCGAGATCCCCCCGCCTGCGACGGGAAGTTGGAGTCTTCCTCCGCTGCCTCACCCGTTGCCGAACTTCGGCTGGAACGAGGACTGGTCGTGAAGAGAGAGGGGATTCATTGATTCGGCACGTGTTTCTCGGGCGCTGGCTGGCGACGACGACCGATGACGAGATCCAGGAGCTGATGTCTCGGTGGCGGGGCTTGCGGGGAATCGTGCCAGGGCTCACCTCGATCGAGGTGGGCCCGAACCGGGGCAACGATCAGACGTACGCCTTTGCGCTGGTCGCGGACTTCCCAGGCTGGGACGAGTGGGAGGCCTACATGTCCCACCCCGCCCATCGGGCCGTCGGCACGGAGCTGTCGGCGCGTCTCATCGATCCCGAGTCCCGTGCGGCCGTTCAGTTCGAGTACTAGGTAGCGAAGCGGTCATGCCACCGGTCCCCAGCTGCGTGAATCAGGTACCGCACGCCCGGTCGTACTCGTCCCTCGAGTCCGGAGCTGTCGGGGGATGACCAGCCTTCTCGTGACCGACAAGTGGACCGGGCAGCGCATCGGTGAGCTCCCCTATTCGACCGACCACGAGGTCGACGATGCACTCGAGGCAGCCCAAGTCGCTCAGCGTCACCCATGGACTCCCTCGGAGCGGGCTGAGGCGCTGCACACGGCGCGGCGGATGCTGTCCGAGCGCCAGGACGACATCGCCGGCGTCATGCAACAAGAGACGGGCTTCACGCCCGGCGACGTTCGAGACGAATTCAAGCGGGCGCTCGTGACGCTGCGCCTGTGCGCAGAAGAAGCCACCCGGCTGGCGGGCGAGGTGGTGGCGCTGGGCGCCAGCCCCGGCTTCGAGGAGCGGGTCGCCTTCACGATTCGCGTCCCGGCCGGCGTGGTGCTCGCCATCACACCGTTCAACGCACCGCTCAACACCGTCTGCCACAAGGTAGGGCCGGCCCTGGCCGCAGGGAACTCCGTGATCTTGAAGCCTGCCGCCTTCACACCACTCACCGCTCGGGCATTCGTGGAACTGCTCTGGGAGGCCGGAGTTCCCCGGGAGCGCCTGCATGTGCTCTACGGGACCGGCGGCGACCTCGGCCTGCGCCTGCTCCGTGACCCTCGGGTCGACTTCACGACGTTCACCGGCTCGACCGAGGTCGGCCTTGTCGTCAAGCGCGAAACTGGCATTCGGCCCGTGCAGCTCGAGCTGGGAAGCGTGTCCGTCACCGTCGTCTGCGACGACGCCAACCTGGCTCAGGTCGCCGCCGACGTACAGCGAGCCGGTTACCGAAAGGCAGGACAGGTCTGCACCTCCGTCCAGGTGCTCTTCGTTCACCGGTCGATCTACGACCGCGCCGTGGACGCCCTCGCCGCCAGGGTGGAGGAATTGCAGGCCGGAGATCCACGTGCCGAGGGGACGCGGGTCGGTCCGCTGATCTGCGAACCGGCGGCGGAGCGAGCGAGCGAACTGGTGGAGGGAGCGACCTCGACGGGCGCCAGGGTGGTCGTGGGCGGGACCGCCGTGGGGAGCCTCTTCGCGCCCAGCCTCATCGCTGACGTCCGACCCGAGATGGACCTGGCGAGGCAGGAGATCTTCGCACCCGTCGTCGCGGCGATCCCCTACAACGACGCGACGACCGCTCTCGGGGAGATCAACGCCGGGCGCTACGGCTTACAGGCGGGCGTCTACACCGAACGCATCGGCGATGCACTCTGGTGGGCACGAGGATTGCAGGTCGGCGGCGTCATCGTCAACGGCACCTCGAGCACTCGGGCCGACGGCATGCCCTACGGCGGGGTGAAGGACAGCGGCTTCGGGCGGGAAGGTCCCGCCTACGCCATCCAGGAGATGACGACGTCTCGGCTCATCATGTGGGGTGGCACGGCCTCGTGAGGATCAACGGATCCCAGCGTCTGAAGCGCCACCGTGTAACCGAGCCGGACGGCTCACGTCACGACCCCGCCGTTTGGGGAGAGCACCTCCCCGCAATACATGGCGCCCTCCGTTGCAAGGTACTCGACCGTGCGGGCGACCTCCTGGGGAGTCACGAGACGGCGCAACGGCACGGTGGCAAGGAACTCCGGGCTGCGGGAGGGAGAGTCGGCCGCCAGCAAGGGCGTGTCGGTCGGCCCCGGCGCCACGCAGTTGACCCGGATCCCGGTCTGCGCGACCTCGAGCGCGAGAGACTTCACGAGTCCGAGGACGGCGCCCTTCGCGGCGACGTAGTGCAGATTCATCGCACCGCCGCTCAGCGCCAGCTCCGACGAGATGGCAACGATGACGCCCGAGTTCTGCTCCAGCATCCGCGGCAGGACCGCGCGGCAGGCGTTCACCGTGCCGCCGAGGATGACCGTGAGCATGCGATCCCACTGCTCCGGACCGATGGCGGTGACCGAGATGCCCGACTCGTAGTAGCCGGCCGCCGTCACGAGCAGGTCGATCCGACCGAACGCAGAGGCGACCCGTCCGGCGGCGGTGCGCATGCCGGCAAGATCGACGACGTCGCACTCGAGCGACATCTCGGCCCGCGACGAGCGAAGGTCGATCCCAACGGTTCGCCAACCGTGAAGCGCCAGCAGGTCCAGGCAGGCAGCGCCGATACCGCTGGCGGCGCCGGTCACGACGGCGACAGGCGAATCGGCCGGTCCTGTCACGACTGCTGCACGCTCATCGCGTCGGCCGCCCGACCCGGTCGCCATCGGATGCTCCCATCGGGCGCCGGTCCCGGCCGACGCCGACGCACGCGGGCCGAAGGCGGACGTCCTCCCCCGTCTTCGCGATGCAGGCAGGTCTCACCGATGAAGGGCGAGACCTGCGAGTAGCCATCCGACAGCCAGCCCTAGATATGGCAGGGCGGTGAATCCGGGCGTACCAAACGAGCATGGTCGTAATCTTAGCCATGCCGAGACATCGTTCATAGACCTGGCCAAGTCACAAGACTCAGCCGACTGATCATGAGGCGGATGTTCGCGCCCGCGCGACGCTTCTCGAAGTGGGCTCCACAACCGAACAGCCAGCTCTTCGTTGACGCTGGAGCAACTGGACCCCAGTCGTCCCCGCATCTATGCGACTCCAGTTCGGATCCTTTGGTGGACTTTGTAGTGGAGTATGAGAGGAGTCTTTCCCTGCCGTCACATGATCGCCGACTCGCAGCTATCAACACTTGACATTCATGCCCTTTTACTGTAGTACCTATTTATGGAGAAAGATCTTTCCGATCGCGCTGGCTCTTTGACCGACGGACCCCGCGTTCCCGCCGCGATTTCCCGAAGGCAGTTTCTGCAGACGGCCGTCGCCGGCGGCCTGGCGCTCGGGAGCGCGAGCGTCCTCGCAGCCTGTGGTAGCAGTTCCTCGTCGACGCCGACGTCGACAACCGCAAGCGGATCAGCACGTCGCGGGGGCACGTTGACCGCAGCGATGACCAGCGGCGGCACTACTGACACGCTCGACGCCCACACCGCCGTCACCCAGGTTGCCTGGGCGTACGTCAACTGCCTCTACGAGCCGCTCGTCTACATGAAACCAAACGCCCAGTACGAGTTGTGGCTCGCCGAGGAGATCACGTCCAACTCGACCGCCACCGAGTGGACCATCCGGCTCCGTCCCGGGGTGACATTCCACAACGGCAAGACCCTTGGTGCTGACGACGTCATCTTCACGTTTCAGCGGATCCTCAACCCGAAGACGCCTCTCGAGGGGGCTGGCCTGCTCACCCCCATCGCCACAGGCGCCCTGACCAAGGTGGACGACCTCACGGTCAAGGTGCCCTGCACGACACCGTTCTCCACGTTCGTCGAGGTCCTTGGACTGTGGCTCTACGACGTGGTGCCCGTTGGCTACGACCCAAAGCACCCGGTCGGAACAGGAGCATTCACGTACGAGAGCTTTACCCCAGGTGTTCAGGCTGTATTCAACCGGAATCCGAACTATTGGCGGCACCCCTATCCGTATCTCGATAAGCTGATTATCAGCGACTTTCCCGATGAAACGAGTCAGGTAAATGCACTGCTCTCCGGGGCCGCACAGGCCGTCAATAACCTGTCGCTCGGTTCCGTCAAGACGCTGCAGAACTCGAGCAAGGAGGTGCTCGTTTCTGACAGCGGAGGGTTCGACCCCTTTACGATGCGTGTCGACCAACCGCCCTTCAATGACGTACGTGTGCGCCAGGCTATGCGCCTCATTTGCGATCGCAAGCAGATGCTGGAGCTCATCTTCGGTGGGCATGGGACGATCGGCAATGACGTCTTCGCCATCTTCGATGCCGCCTACGACCAGTCGCTTCCTCAGCGGGAACAGGACATCGCGCAAGCGAAGTCGCTACTGAGGGCTGCCGGCCACGACGGCATGACGGTGCAGCTCGCGACGGCGGACATCGGCCCCGGAACCGTGCTCGTCGCCCAGGTTCTCGCCCAGCAGGCGAAGGCTGCCGGCGTGACGGTGAACCTGGACCAGGTGACATCGGCTGTCCTCTATGGTCCGACCTTCTTGAAGTGGCCCTTCGCCCAGGACCTTTGGTTCTACAACCCGTACCTGGCGCAGGCTGCCCTCACGACGCTGCCGACGGCGCCGTTCAACGAGACGCACTTCAACAACGCGCAGTACGCGCAGCTCTATACGGAGGCTCAGCGCACGCTCGACGTCTCGAAGCGCTACGAGCTCGAACACGAGATGATGACGATCGACTACGAGCAAGGCGGCATGATCATCCCCTACTTCACGCCCCTGATCGACGGATACCAGCCGCAGGTGCACGGCTTTGTCCCTTCGAAGACAGGTCTCTCGTTCAATAGCTACAACTTCGCCGAGATGTGGCTCTCCTAACGAGCCTTACGGACCCTCCGAGCGGAACACCGGGTCCGAGTCGGGGCCGCCCGGCTCCTCGCTGCTGGCGACGACGAGGAAGGTGGGACGGTTCGCCTTCGTGAACGTGAGGGCGATCGCCCGTCGCTGACCGAGCAGGTCGGGAACGAGCACGAGGAGCTGGGTGACGAAGCGACCCCCATGCGCCTTCACGGTGACAGCTGTCCCCGAGGCGTTCGGTGTCGACCACTCGACCGTTACGGAGGCGTTGTTCGGGAAGTCGACGCCGGTGACCGTGACGACGCTGCCCGGGGGCCCCACCGTCGGCTGCAGCATCAGACGCGGACGCTTCTTCGGGTGCTTCGGGGGCGGCGGTGGCGGCGGCGGCTTCTTGTGGTGCTTGCCGACGATGGTCAGGCTCTGCGAGGTCTCGGCGAGTGTGGAGGAGAGCCGGTACGGCGTCTGTCCCGGCCCATTCGCCACCCATGACGTCGGAGTCCCGGAAAAGGCGGGCGGGATGGAGGTTCCGACGGCGTCCGTTTCGACGAGGGTGACGGTGTAGGTACCGGCGGAGGTGTAGACGTGCGTCTCCGTGTCGGAGGAGGTCGTGGCGACCGGCGTGCCGTCACCGAAGTTCCAGCGATAGCTCGTCACGGCGCCGTACTTCACCGTGGAGGTGGCGGCATCGAAGCCGGAGGCCGAGCCGGCGAGGGCGGGGCTTACGGTGAGGTGCGCATGGGGCGCCTGGTCCGGGGTGATCGCCATGCCGACGGGATACAGGAGATTGCTCGGCAGCGACAGCGCGGGCTGGAGGTTCATGACCGGGTCCCCGGCCGCCGTGACGTTGCCGAGGGAGACGGCGAACAGGAAGGGAGTCGGGACCCCGGCGTCGCTCTCGAGCGTCACAGTGGCGAGCAGCGTGGCACCGGAGGGCGCCTCGGCGAGGCGGATGCCCGCGTTGGCATCGGCGAGCGGGAAGCCCGTCACGGTCTGCAGCGAGTCCGTCGTGATGTTGCCCGGCGCCGTCAGCGGGAAGCCGATCACCGACGCCTGGGCGTTGGCGTTGATCACGCCGGCGTAGAGGTTCTTACCGTGCGGCCCCACCGTCACCGAGTCCACCCCGGGCAGCGGGACGACGTCGAAGGGGGTCTCGGTCGCCGAGATGGGCAGTTGGAGACCGAAGACCTCGCCTCGGTCGCAGCCGAAGATCTCGTTGCCCGTCGGCGTGAGGGCGAGGCCCGAGACGCCGATGCGCTCGGCGAAGGTGGGCGACCTCTGTGCCCAGACGGCGACCGGCGGGTTCGTCGTCCCGAGCGGGAGCTCCATCACGGCCTCCCCGTCGACGTCTTGGAAGACCCCGAAGGCGCCGACGTAGGCCGTCTTCCCGTCGGCTGCGATGGCAAGGCTGTGCGCCTGCTCGAGGTCGAAGGGAGAGCTCTCCGCCGTGAGGGTGCTGGCGATGTCGGCGACCTCGGTGACGGTCTGGGTCCCGAGATCGACCTGGTACAGGAAGCCGAAGGCGGTGAGGACGTAGGCAACGGCGGAGTTCGCCGGGTCGGCCCCGACGGCGACGAGCGTGCCCTCGTTGCCCGGGAGGGTGCCGAACGGTCCGATGGCGACGCCGGTCGTCGTGTCGATCGTCCCGAGATCCTCGGAGCCGTCCTCGTTGCCGAGGACGACGGCGGTGGACGAGTCCGCCGAGATGGCGACGCCGCTCAGCTCCCCATCGCCGGAGAGGGCGTTCGTCTGCGTTGGCGTCGACGTGCCGCCTGCGGCGATGGCCGACAGCGTGAAGGCGTCCACCTCCCCGGCGTTCGCCGTCACGTAGACGAGGGGCGAGGCCCCGATTGGGGCGCCCGTGGCGATCGTGCGGCCGGGGACGGTGCTGACGAGGCCGAGGCCGACGACGAGGGCGGCCAGCAGGACGAAACGGGGGCGCCGTAGCCGGCTCACGCGGCGGCTCAGGCCTTGTCGAGGCTGCCGGCGAAGTAGAGCCCGGCCGAGCACGTGCCCTTGCAACCGCTCAGGCCGAACTGCACCTTGGTGCTGGAAGCGAAGGTCGTGGGCGTGATCCAGTGGTAGTCGAGGTCGCGGAAGTCGGCCATCGCCCACTGCATCAGCTGAACACCGTTGCCCGAGAGCTGGACGACGCCCGTCGTGCCCGCCGTGTTCTCGACGAGGACGTCGGTGATCTCGAGGATCTGTCCCTTCGGCACCGTGTAGGTGGCCGTGGTGTTCCCGCTCACGAGCAGGCTGCGATTGATGGTGAGCCCGACGGTGGAGCCACCTCCACCCGTGTGGGTGCCACCGCCCCCTTTCGGGGTGGTTCCCCCACCGCCGGTCGCTGTCGTCGTGGGCGGCACCGTGGTCGGCGTGGTCGTGATGCCGGCGGCGGCCAGCTGTTTGGTGACCTGGTTCTGGGCGGCGGCCTGTATCTGCGGCTTCAAGAGGTTGAACCAGAGGATGACGGCCGCGATGGCGAGCAGGAGGAGGGCGAGCAGCGCCTTGAGGATCCACGACGGGAGGATCGGATCCTGCAGCATGACCCCGTCGAGGAGGATCGAAGGCGGGTGGACGCTCCCCTCCGGTGTGGCGTATTGGCCGGCGGCGCCGGCTTCGGCGGCGTTGATCGCCCCCTGCTCTTCCAGGAGGACTTGGAAGGCACGGGTGACGGAGCTGCCCCGCCAGAGCCTCGAATGGGCGCGCAGGCCGACGCGGGTGAAGCTCACCGAGCCGGGCTCGACCTCGACGTAGGGCGGCTGGAAGGAGAGGCCGACCGCCTCGTCGGGGTCGAGACCGGACGGCCGCGCCCGGTAGGCGATGTTGGACCGGTTGTCGACGGCCAGCTGCAGCTTCGCCCGGAACCGCCCGCGGGCGGCATGGGGCACGAGCTCCCCGACGACGTCGCTGAAGGCGCCCACCCACAGTGTCGCCTCTTCCACCGTGCTGCCCGCCGGATCCTCCGTCGACGAGACGCGCACCCCGAAGGGCATGGCGCCGGGCGCCGTCGTCGGAGCCCGCGGCGGGGCGATCGTGAGGCGGACCGTCTGCTCGGTCGCCGGGAAGAGGGAGACGCTGGGTGGCTCGAAGCTCGCCCAGTCGTTCGGGATCCCGACGACGTCGAAGCCGAACTGGTCCACGACCGTGCCGTTGTTGCGAACGGTCACCTCGAGCTCGCCGGACTCGCCGGGCACGACGCTCAGGCTGGCGAGCGACAAACGGGCTTCGGCACCCATAGTCTCCTCCTACCGTTCGGTTCTCGTCGACGTCAGCCGATCAGCACGCTGGCGGCGCTCGCCTGCAGCTGTCCCGGCGCCCCGCCACAGACGGTGCACTGCGAGGCGGCCGTGGCGGCCCCGACACCCCCGATGAGCACCGTGGCGCTCCCCATGACGATCTGCCCTTGCTGCATCGGCGGTGCCATGAAGGGGTCGGCCGGGTAGAGGCCGACGTGCGGCGGCGTGCACAACCCGCTCGATCCGGCCACGGCGGCCGGCTTCCCGCTGATGAGGACCGAGGCAGCGGTGCCGAGCGTGACGGGAGCGCTGAAGGGAAGTGGAGGGGAGGGCTGCGGCGCCCCCGTGGCCGGGTTCGGGATCAGGTGGATGGCGCACAGGCCGGTGATCTGGTCGCCGGCAACCGCTGCAGGCATCCCCATGATCAGCTGTTCTTTCCCTCGAAGACGATGCCCGTCTCGGCACAGGTGCCGCGGGCGGCTCCTGGATCCGACGAGACGAGGCGCAACGTGATGCTCGTCGGGCGCGAGATCGACACCGTCACGCCCTGGAGCACGGGCGGGTTCTTCAACTGGATGACCGTCGAGGTACCGGCGGGCTCGGAGCTGACATCGAGGGTGACGGGATGAGGGGACGGCCCGGCCAGCGTGGTGGACGGATTGGCGACGAGGGGTGTGAAGACGATCGACGAGACAGAGCCCGTGAAGGAGGGGGCCACGGTCACGGTCACCGACTGGGCGGCGACGGAGGCCGGCCGCGTGTACCAGTACAGCGTGGCGTTGTCCTGGCCCAGGACGGGAGCGGAGCAGGCGCCGTGGTGCCGTCCTGTCGGGGCGCCGGCCAGGGCGATCGGATGAGCCTTCGAGAAGATGCGGTCATAGGTGCTCGTCACGTCGTGGCGGAGCGGGGGGATGGCCGAGAAGGCGATCACCGCCAGGACGACCACGAGGGCCAGCCCCTTGCCGACCTTCGAGCCCCTCCTCGGGAGGGAGGACGGCGTGAGCGAGCGACCGCCGCCCGAGAGGTTCGGCTGGTGAAAGACGGGCTGGCTGCCGGCGTGCTGCAGTCCGCGGGTCGGGATCGCCGGAGCCGCCGGGGCCTTCGGTGCCCCCGGCACCTTCGGAAGAGTCGCTTGCTTCCCGGCGCCCGACGGGGCGGAAGGGCTCGCGCCAGCGGGTGCGGGAGCCGCCCGGCCGCCCGCGGAGTCCGGCACGCCGGCCGCGGAGGCCGGCACGCCGGCCGCCGACCCGCCGGGCGTGGCACTGGCGGGCGTCGCACTGGCATTGCGGTGCCGGAAGATCCGGCGCCACCAAGGCAGCCGAGTGGCGACGACCGGGGCCGGCGCCTCCAGGAGGGCGCCGCAGCGCCGGCAGAAGCGTCGCTCCGGCGAGTTGGCCTCACCGCAGGAGCCGCAATAGACGGCGTCCTGCACGAGGCGGCTCGCCCGTGGGACCTGGGCCGGCCTCGGACGCTCGGTCGGTGTCGCCGGCTGCACGGCGATCGGCTGGGCCTTCTGGGCGACCGTGGTATCGATGGCCTCGGCGGCGGCGGGAGGCCCGCTCTCCGGCGCGCCAGCCGCCGGCGGCGAGACGGTGGCGGGCGAGGCGAGCTGGGGGTCCGGGACCGTGCCACTCGCCGTCGCCGCCGCGGCGGCGCCCCCAGCCCCCGGTGCGGCTGCTCCGGCAATTCGCTCGCCGTCCCACTCGAGAAAGGCGCCGCATCCCCCGCAGAAAGCCTCGCCGCTCGCCGCGTGCGTGCCGCACACCCTGCAGACGATGTCGTCCATCCCGAATGCACCACCCGCTTGTTGCGCCGAAGGCTGGATCGTAGACCGACGGTCCGCCACGCCGCGGCGATTTGCCCTTTGGAGGCTGCGTCTTGCCCGATCGGGCAATCTTCCCGGGAAAGTACCGCTCTTGATCAGATGCTGATTGCCTCTTGAGCGCGCCGTGTGATCCTCCGGAGGGGAGGCCGCCGTCACGGGGCGGCACGACGGAGGGGAGGTCGGTGGCATGGAGGGGCGGATCATCCAGGTCGTCGTGTTCGCCACGGACTCGGTGTCGTTGCTCGGGACCGGCGGGCACCTGCGGGCCTATCCGGGCATCACCCTGCTGGAGGAGTCGGAGCTGGAGGCGGCCGACGTGGCCGTCGTCGTCGTGGACCGCGTCGACGACGCCGCCGTGCGGGTGATCCGGGCCGCCCAGCGCCAGGGGCGCGCCCGCGTGGTCGTCATCGCCGGGGAGCTCGACGCCGCCTCCGTCTTCGATGCCGTCGAAGCGGGCGCCTGCGGGTTCCTCCGTCGCTGCGACACACGGCCCGAGACCCTCGTCAGCTGCGTGCTGCGCGCCGCCGCGGGCGACGGAACCGTCCCGCCCGACCTGCTCGGCCGGCTGCTCGACCAGGTGGGCAGGGCGCAACGGCAGGTGCTGTCGCCCCGAGGACTGTCCTTCTCCAACCTCACCAAGCGCGAGATCGAGGTCCTCCGCCTCCTCGCCGACGGGCACAACACGGCCGAGGTGGCCCGCCAGCTCGTCTACTCGGAGCGGACGGTGAAGAACGTGCTAGCCGACATCACGCGGCGGCTCAGCCTGCGCAACCGCACGCACGCCGTCGCCTACGCCCTTCGCCAGGGTCTCATCTAGGGCTGCGGCAACCGTGTCGCCGGAGGCCGCAGCGGGTGTCCTCGAGGCCCGGCTCGGCGGGCTGCTCGCCCGCGTGGCCGCCACGGTGGCGTCGCGACGGAAGGTGGACGCCAACCCGGACGACCCCTTCCGCGGTCTCTACATCGACGACGCCCAGGCCGATCGCCTCCTTCTCCCGCCCGATGGCGGCGAGACCACGCTCGGCGGCGATCTCCTTGAGGCGCGTCTCGTCCGCTTGGCGGCCGACTTCGCCCTCTCGCAGCTCGAGCTCGACATCGTGGCGACGGCGATCGCCCCGGATCTGAACCCGCGCTTCGAGAAGCTCTACGGGTACCTCAACGACGACGTCACTCGGCGGCGGGCAAGCGTCGGGCTGACCCTCGAGCTCTGCGGGGCCGCCCTGCACGACGGGCCAGCCCGCCAGTGCTTTGCCCCCGGCGCACCCCTTGTCGCCTCCGGTCTGATCGTGGTGGAGGACCTCGACCGGCCGCTGCTCAGCCGGGCGCTCCGCGTGCCGGACCGTGTCGTGGCCCACCTCCTCGGACGCGACGAGCCCGACCCGGGCGTCAGCCCGCTCGTCTGCGAGCCGGCTCCCTGGCCGGGCCCCCCGAGCCAGGTCATGAGCCGGGCGCTCGCTGCCGGCGTGGAGGTCGTCTACGTCCAGTGCCCGCCGGGCGGCACCGCCCTCGCCTGGGTGGCGGCCAGCCTGCGGGCGGCGGGGCGCTCCGCCTTCGCCGTGGCCCTCGAGCTCACGGACACCCACGACGATCATGCCCGGACGGCCGTCGTGGCGTCCCGCGAGGCCCGGCTGTCGTCGGGCGTGCTCGTCGTCAGCGGGATCGACCACCTCGCCGACGAACCGTCCCTCCTCCGCTCGTGGACCGAGCTGCCCGGCACCGTGGCCATCATCGGCTCGAAGGTGTGGGATCCGCGTTGGTCGAGCCGGACCCCCTTGTCGGTGGAGCCGCCGATGCTCAGCGACCTCGAGCGGGCCGGGCTCTGGGCCGAGGCGCTCGGCCCGATCCCGCCGGCGGCGGCCGGCGCCCTCAGCGAGAGCGTGAGCGCCTACCGCCTGAGCCCTGAGCAGATCCGCCGAGCGGTCGGGTCGGCGCGACGCCGGGCGGAAGCGGAGAGGCGGGAGGTGGGTCCTGACGACCTCCGTTTCGGTGCCCGGGCGCAGAACGCCGCCGGCCTCGAGCGTCTGGCCCGCCGCGTCACGCCCCGCGTGGGCTTCAGCGATCTCGTGGTGCCCGCCGCCGTCGAGCGGCAGCTGCGGGCGCTGGCGGGCCGCGTCCGCCACCGCTCGCTCGTCCTCGACGACTGGCAGATGGCCTCGGCCGCCACGACGGGACGCGGGGTGACGGTCCTCTTCGCCGGCGACAGCGGCACAGGAAAGACCATGTCGGCCGAGGTCGTGGCCGAGAGCCTCGGTCTCGAGCTCTACGTGATCGACCTGTCGACGGTCGTCGACAAGTACGTGGGCGAGACCGAGAAGAACCTCGACCGCATCTTCGTCGAGGCGGAGCGGGTGAACGGGGTGCTCCTCTTCGACGAGGCCGACGCCGTCTTCGGCAAGCGCTCGGAGGTGAAGGACGCCCGCGACCGCTACGCCAACGTCGAGGTCGCCTACCTGCTGCAGCGGATGGAGCAGTTCGACGGCGTCGCCATCCTCACGACCAACCTGCGCTCGAACGTCGACGAGGCGTTCCTGCGCCGCATCGACGTCGTCGTGGAGTTCCCCCTGCCGCTGGCGGAGGAGCGGGAGCGGCTCTGGCGGCGGCTGCTCGGCCGCGAGGTCCCCGTGGAGGGCGTCCTCGACATCGGCTTCCTCGCGCGTTCCTTCGAGCTGTCCGGCGGCAACATCCACAACGTCGTGGTCGCCGCCGCCTTCGCCGCCGCAGACGAGGGCGTCCCGCTGACGATGACCCACATGGTCCGCGGCACCGCCGCCGAGTACCGCAAGCTCGGACGCCTTTGCGTCGAAGCCGAGTTCGGCGCCTGGCTCCCCGTGCTGCAGGAGTGAGCGCCGGTCAGGCGGGCAGCGCGGCTGCCCAATCGGACGGCCGATCGGCCCTCGCCGCCGCCGGCACCCTCGTGCACAGTGGGAACCGGTGATCCAGGACGTCGACGAGGCCCTCCGTACCCTGCTGCGCCGCGAGGCGCTGGCCGGGACGGACATCGAGGTGGCCCTCGACGCCCCGACGACGGAGTGGGCGTCCCGCCGCAACGCCCCCACGCTCGACCTCTACCTCTACGACATCCGTGAGGACCTGCGCAGGCGGGAGAACGGCTTCATCGAGCGTCGCGACGACGAGGGGCGAGTGGTGAGCCGGGACCGCCCGCCCCGCTACTACAAGCTCTCGTATCTCGTCACCGCCTGGACGCAGCGTCCCGAGGACGAGCACCGGCTCCTGGCTGCCGTGCTCGGCTGCATGCTCCTGCACGAAGCCCTTCCCGAAGACGTCCTCGGCGGCCAGCTCGCCGGCACCCAACTGCCCGTGCCCGTCACGATTGCCCACCCCCCGCCGCAGGACCGCGCCGTCTCGGACGTCTGGACGGCGCTCGGTGGCGAGCTGAAGCCCTCTCTCGACCTCGTCGTGAGCGCCCCCTTCGACATCACGCGGGCCGACGAGATCGCCCCGCCCGTGCTGGAGCCGATCCGCCTCGGTGTGCGCGGCCCCGGCGTGTCCGAGCAGCCGCGGACACGGGGCGGCCGGCGGCGGGCAGCCGCCGAAGCAGTCACGGGGCCGCCCGTGGAAACCGTGACGGGCGGCTCGGGCGACCTGCCGGGACGCACCTTCCGCATCGCGGGCAGCGTCGAGCGGCCACGACGACCCGACGACGCCTGACCCGGCGAAGGCCCGCCGGACGAGCAAATCCAACCGCCGGGGCAGCGCCCCTCGATCAGTGGGGCACGGCGGCCCCGAACTCGCCGTAGAGCATCGACCAGACCGTCTCCCAGTGCCCGGCAAGCCAGGTGACGAGGTTCGTCTCCCGGCCGGAGGTGAACCAGCTGGAGGGGGAGAAGAGCTTCCAGTCGGAGGTGAGCTCGTCCGCCTTGCCGGAGGCGATCTCGTTCATGATGTCCCGGCGACTGAGGAAGTAGGTCTTCACGTCCGTGCTCATCGCCGGCGGCTCCCGCCCCTCCCGCAGGCAGTAGAGGTAGCTGAAGACCGCCTGCCCGCCCGGGAAGTCGCCCTTCGCCAGGTAGAGCTTGTCGATGACGGGTGCGCCGTTGGCGTCCCGCTCGAGCGTGCCGTTCGTCTGGTCGATCTGCCAGTAGCCGACGGCCTCCCCCCGGTCCTTGATCTCGAGGAGGTGGGCGAGCTTCGTGAGGCCCGTGATGCAGGCATCCACCATCGGCTTGTACCACTTGTCCCAGAGATCCTTGAAGAGCGGCACGGACGAGGCGAGCTTGCCGACCGTCTTGTCGACGAGATCGATGCCGGCACGAAACCCGTCGATCCCCTGCATCATGGCCGTGCCGTCCGGGTGGCCCTGGGCGCCCGCGATGGTGGCGACGTCGTTGGCGACCTCGAGGATCTCCTTGGCGCTGCCGAGCTTCTCACCGACGTCCTTGCTGAGCCCCTTCAGCTGCTTGGCACGCTCTCCGGCGCTGGCGGCGGCGGCGGCGCCCTGCATCTTCTTCGTCTGTGCCTCCACCTTGCCGGCATACTCGCCGACCTTCCCGTTCCAGCCCTTCACCTTCTCGGTCAGCTCCACGAGCTGTTTGATCTGGTCGTTCTCGTGAGCGATGAAGCGCTGGTGCAGCGTCTCGGCGAGGTCGAGCTCGAGGTTCTCGATCTGCTGGACTTCCGCGGGCGACGGCTGGGCCTGTTGGAAGAGGCTCAGCAGTCGCTGGATCGCCTGGTCGACGGCGTCGCGTTCGCCGGCGGCCTCGATGGCGAGGAAGCTGACGAGGTAGGCGTGGTCACTCGCGCTGAGCGGCCCGGGCGCCGTGAGCTTGGCGGCCTCGTCCCGCGTCGTCTGCGCCATGGCCCGCAGCGAGGTCTCGCCGATGCTGTCGAGGGAGCCTGCGGTGTCCTCCAGATTGAGGGCGACACCGAGGAGCGCCGTGGCGGCAGCCGGCGTGTCGCTCACGACGAGGTCCTCGTCCGAGCCGAGGAGCGACGCCGGGATGGTAAGGGGCGCTCCCCCGCCCTCGGTCGGGGTGACGGTGCCGGCTTTGCCCGGGGGCGGATCGTCCCTCTGCACCGGAAGGCGGGATCCCGGCCGCCGGGCGAGGACGCTCACGACGGCGGCGTTGCCGGCGGAGCGCTGCAGGCGCAGGAGCGACCCGCCGCCCTGCGAGGGGCCGCTCTCGGTCACTCGGGCCTCGGCGGGCTCCGCCGCTGTGTCCTTCTTCTCCCAGGTTGCCGTCACTGCGGCGACTCCTTCGGGCAGCTGCCGGCGCCCGAGCACAACGGCGGCCGGCGACGGCGGCTAGGTCTCGACGTCCTCCTCGTCCTCTTCCTCGCGCTGGACGCCGGGTGCGGCGATGCCGGCCTCGGCGCCGCTCCCCTCGCCGCCCGCCCCGTCGGCCATCCCCGTGGCCACGAATTCGGCGGCCGTGCTCTCGGCCGCCCGTTCGAAGCGGTCGGAGGGGTCGCTGAGGGCGATGCCGCCCTCGGCGGGCGAGCCGTCGACAGGCCCCGAGCGCTGCTGCACGACGTGGGTGAGCTCGTGGGCGAGGTTGTGCAGGCCCTCCGGGGAGCCGGGCCGGTAGGCGCCGTCACCGAAGACGACGTCGTTGCCCACCGTGTAGGCGCGCGCCTGCACGGATCGGGCGGACTGCGCCGCCGGCTCGCCCGTGTGGATGCGGACGTCGCCGAAGTCGGCCCCGAGACCGGCCTCCATGGTGGCCCGCAGGCCGGCATCGAGCGGGGCGCCGCCCTTGCCGATGACGTCGAGGACCGGGGAAGCGCCCGTCTCGCTCGTCGCCTCGTCCTCGAGGAGGCGAGAGACGATGGCGTTGCCGACGTCGCGCTGCAGCTGACGGATCGACGCCCCGCCGTCCGGGGCGATGGGGACGTGGCCGGCGCCGTGGCGCCGAAGGGAGGCGCCCTCGTCCCCCTCCGCAGGCTCCGGGCGCTTGGTGGCCCTCCCGGTCGACTGCACGAGCTTCGACGGGAGGTACTCCTCGTAGCCGCTCACGACCCACCTCCTTCGGCGCCGGCTGCTGGCGCCGCCCGACCGATCATCGCGTAGGTCGTGGCGCCGAGGAACGTGCGGAGGTACCGGCCGATCGGGCAACCCGGTCGGGCCGTTCAGACCGCTCGCCGGGCGTTGTCCTCGGGCCTCGGCGCAAGCACGCTCACTCAGAGCAGACCATCGAAGAGGAGGGACGACGCGTGCCTCAGTACCTGTCCCCAGGCGTCTACGTCGAGGAGATCGACTCCGGGTCTCGGCCCATCGAGGGCGTCGGCACCGCCGTCGCAGCCTTCGTCGGGGCGGCGCCCATAGGCCCCATGAACGCCCCCACGCTCGTCACGAACTGGGCACAGTTCACGCGCAACTTCGGCGACATCGTCGAGGGCTCCTACCTCGCCCATGCCGTCTACGGCTACTTCCTGAACGGCGGGGGCAGCTGCTACGTCGTGCGGGTCGGGCCTGACGGGGCCACCCAGGACGCCGTCCCGAGCGCCATCGGCGTCCTCTCGGCCGCCCGCGAGCAGAAAGAGGGCGAACCCGACACCGGGAGCGGCCCGGCCTACCGGATCAGCGCCCTCGAGGCGGGCCCCGGTGGCGACGGCCTCACCGTCGAGGTGTCGCCCACGACGGAGGAGGGCGCCCCGGAGGACAGCTTCAAGCTCGTCGTGAGCCGCGGCGGCGAGACCCTGGAGGAGTTCGACCGCCTCTCGTCCCGCCGCGGGCGGCAGAACATCGCCACCGTCGTGAACGCCCGCTCCAGCCTCATCCGGGTGGAAGAGCTGCCCGGCGCCTCCCCCATTCTGCGGCCGGACGCCGGCACGGTCGAGCTCTCCGGCGGCAGCGCCCCCCTCCCGGTCGTGTCGACGCGGCCCATGTCGCCGGCGGACTACGTAGGCGACTCGGCCGATCGGACCGGCTTCGGCGGCCTCGAGGCGATCGACGCCGTCACGATGGTCTCGGTCCCCGACCTCATGGCCGCCTATCAGCAGGGCCTCATCGACCTCGACGGCGTGCAGGCCGTGCAGCTGGCGATGATCGCCCACTGCGAGCTCATGGGCGACCGGGTCGCCATCCTCGACCCGCCGCCCGGCCTGAACGCCCAGCAGGTGCGGGAGTGGCGCATCGACAAGGCGGGCTACGACTCGAAACAGGCCACGCTCTACTGGCCGTGGGTCAGGGTGTTCGACCCGGCGACGGGGCGCAACATCGACGTGCCGCCGAGCGGCCACATGGCGGGCATCTGGGGTCGCAACGACAACACCCGCGGCGTCCACAAGGCGCCCGCCAACGAGGTCGTGCGGGGCGCCGTCTCCGTCAGCCTCAACATCACGAAGAACGAGCACGATCTCTTGAACCCGCACGGGATCAACTGCCTTCGCAGCTTCCCGGGACGGGGCATCCGGGTCTGGGGCGCCCGCACGCTCTCCTCCGATCCGGCCTGGCGCTACCTCAACGTGCGCCGCCTCTTCAACTACCTCGAGAAGTCGATCCTCAACGGCACCGACTGGGTCGTGTTCGAGCCGAACGACGAGATGCTCTGGTCGAAGATCCGCCGCACGATCGCCTCGTTCCTTGCCGTCGAGTGGCGCAAGGGCGCCCTCTTCGGCTCCACGCCGGCGGAGGCCTTCTACGTGAAGTGCGACGACGAGACGAACCCGTCCGAGACGATCGACCTCGGTCAGGTCATCTGCGAGATCGGCGTCGCCCCCGTGAAGCCGGCCGAGTTCGTCATCTTCCGCCTGTCGCAGTTCTCGGGCGGAACCAGCCTGGTCGAATAACACCTGAGGAGGTAATGCCGTGGCGCTCCCCGACATGGACGCAGGGGTCGGACACTCGTTCGGCCTCGAGTTCGACAGCATCGTCATCAAGCAGATACAGGAGGTGACGGGCCTCAAGATCGAGCAGGACGTGATCGAGCTGAAGGAGAACACTCCGGACGGCAAGTACGTCATCAAGAAACTGCCCGGTCGCCCGAAGGCCGGCGAGGTCACCCTCACCCGCGGCCTCACGGCCGACCAGAGCTTCTCCCAGTGGGTGGAGAAGTCCCGGCTCGGCAACATGAGCGACGCCCGCAAGGGCGGCGCCATCATCGTCTACGACTACATGGGCGCCCCGGTGAAGCGCTACAAGCTCACGAACGCCTGGCCGAAGTCGATGGAGATCGGCTCCATGAAGGCAGGTGACACGAGCGTCCTCACCGAGAAGCTGACCCTCACCTACGAGGAGATCGAGGTCGAGTGATGCCGGCGCTCAGCGCCGCCGAGGTGGCGGACCGCCGCTCGGGGCGGGGGGCGCCCGCCGAGCGCGAAGTGCTGCGGACGGAGTTCGAGTTCCTGCTGCCGCGCGGCTACGTCGACCCGCACGGCACCGTGCACCGCGACGGTGTCATGCGCTTGGCGACGGCCCGCGACGAGCTCGTCCCCCTCGTTGACGACCGTGTACGGGAGAACCCCGCCTACCTGACCATCGTCCTCGTCTCGCGGGTCCTCACCCGTCTCGGCACCATCACCGACGTCCACCCCGGCCTTGTCGAGAACATGTTCGCGGCCGACGTCGCCTTCCTGCAGGACCTCTATCGCCGCGTCAACCAGGAAGGGCACACACGCGCCGCCGTGACGTGCCCGGCCTGCCAGCACGAGTTCTCGGTCGACGTGGCCGGTGGTCGCCTGGGGGAATCGTGACGTGCGCGCCCGACCGTCTCTACGAGGAGGTCGCGCACGTCGCCTACCACTTCCACTGGTCGCTCGATGACATCCTCGATCTCGAGCACCCCATGCGTCGCCGCTTCGGCGCCGAGATCGACCGGATCAACCGGCGGCTCGCCTCCGGGGGCTGACCCGTCATGGGCTTCCTGCAACGGCTCTTCGGTGGGGCGGCGCCTTCGGCCGCCCCTCCGGCGGCCGTCCCCGCCGCCCCCGTGCGGCCATGGGTGGACTTGCCGCCGCTGCAGGCGACGTTTCGCCCGACGGAACTGACCTTGCGACCGGCGACCTTCGAGAGCAACCTCACGACCCGCCAACGCCCTGCGCTCATCGGGCCGATGGCGCACGACGTGGCCGCCGAGGCTCCCGGCGGCCACGTGACGGCGCCGGCGGCGGAGGTGCCCCGCCAGCAGAAGGTGACGTTCCCCGTCCCGCCCCGCCTGCCTCGAGTGAGCCGGCTGACCGAGGCCGACGCCGCTGAGGAGGTGGCGCCCATCGGCATCGACAGCCCGCCGGCGCCCGTCTTCGTCGCCGAGCCGGCCATGCCGGAGTCCGGACCAGCCCTGCGCCTGCCGGTGGTCGGAGAGGCTCCGAGCGCACCCGAGCCGGCGCCCGTCGTCTCGGGCACCGCCACCGAGCTGCCGGCGCCCGTGTCGCCGCCGAGCCGAGACGTCTCGGGGCCTCTCACCGCGGATCCGCCGGCGGTCGGGTCGGGCGCCTCGCCCGTGCGGAGGGCGCCCGCCGTGCCGGGCCTGCAGCGTGCTGTCGCCGAGCCGCCGGCGGCGCCCACGGTCGGGCGGGTCGCTCACGCTACCGATCCCCCCGCAGGCCGCTCCCCTGCCGTGACGCCAGCGCCGTCTCCGACGCTCCGGCCGGACCGCCCAGGCGGCGTCCGCTCCGGGCAACCTGTCCGGGCCGCCCGGAGCCATGTCCCGGAGGCTCCGGCGGTGGGCGAGCACGACGCGGTGGCGGCGCCCCGCCGCCTGCAGCCGTACCGCCTGGGCGAGCCCGAGGCGCAGTCCCAGGGTGAAGCGCCCCTGCCTGTCCGGGTCGCCCGCCGGCCCGTCGCCGGCGACCCACCACCGTCGCCGGGTCCTCCTGCGACCCTCCCCCTCGGCGCCGCCCCGTCGTTCGCCCCCACGGTCGGCGGCGCTCCGGCGTCGCCACCGGCGGCCCGTAGCCTCCCGGCCGCCGTCGGGCGCAGCGCCGCGCCGCCCGGCCAACCTCTCGCTCCGGGACCGCGCTCTGCCGGAGGCCCCGCCGTCGCTCCAACGTCTGTCACCGGCGCCGACCCCCGCCCGTGTCGAAGCGGACACGGGCGGCGGCCCAGCGCCTGTGGTCACCCCACGGGAGGAGACGCCGCCGACGGAGCGCCCAATGCTCGACCCCTCTCCCAGTGATATTCGGGCTCTCGACCTCCCGGCGATCCATCTCGCCGCGATCGACGGCCCTGCAGCGCCGACGACACTCACGCTCGCTCGCCTGCCGATCGGACCGTCGGTGGTCGTTGGCGAGCGCCCGGGGCCGAGCGTGAGCACGGCGCCGCCACCTCGTCCCGAGCCACACCAGCCGGCCGGCCGAGGGCACGGTCCGGCCGTGACCGCCCCGGCGACAGAGGCGGTGCTGGCGCAGCGCCAGCCGATCCGGCCGAGCCTCGAGCCACCTCCCCTGCCGGGCGGCCCTCCGGCGCGGCCTGCCGTGGGGCGCCACGATCCCCTGCCGGCCGCACCGAGTGCGCATCCCCCCAGCGCGCCACCGGTGCCGGGGGCGAACCGGGCGATCGCCACCGCGCAGCGCCTGGGAGCGCCGGCATCCCCAGATCGCCCCGCGGCCGCGCCGCCCCTCCCGGCCGGCGGCCACGGTGAGGTCACGTACCTCTTCCCGCCCGTGCCCGGCGCCGCGCCGGCTGCCGCAACGGCATCGACACGGGCTCCGCTGGCGGCGGTGCAGCGCCAGGACGAGGGCGGCGGCGGAGCGCCCTCGGCCGCAGCGTCGCCCCCGAGCGTGACGCCCGCCCCCGCAGCCACCCCGCCCGGAGGGGCGGCGCCCGGCACGAGCGACGCCGATCTCGACGAGCTCGGGCGCCGTCTCTACCCCCGCATCCGCGACCACCTGAAGGCGGAGCTCACGATCGACCGCGAGCGCGCCGGGCTCCTGAACGACCTCGGCCTTCGTTGATGGCAACCGGCTGCCAGAAAGGAGGCTCCCCGTGTCCATGACCGACCCGGCCATCTCGGTCTGCTTCACGGTCAGCGTCGACGGCATCGACCTCGGCACCTTCACCACCTGTGACGGCCTCGGGTGCGAGGTGACGCTCGAGATGCGCGAGGAGGGCGGCAACAACGGCTTCGTCTACCAGCTGCCCGGCCGCGTCAAGTTCACGAATGTCAAGCTGACGCGGGCCGTCAACTCCGACAGCGCCAACATCGCCTCCTGGATGTCCTCCATGGTGGGCTCGATCCAGCGCCGCACCGCCCAGATCCAGGCCATGACGGCGGACGGCACGGTCGTCTGCTCGTGGAGCCTCGATCAGGTCATCCCGGTGAAGTGGGCGGGACCGAGCTTCGGGACCGACGCCGCCAAGGTGGCGACCGAATCGCTCGAGCTCGCCCATCACGGGTTCCTGGCGGGGAGCTGACCATGGCCATCGAAAAGGCCTACATCGCCCTCATCCAGCCCACTCCGGGCGGCAGCGAGATCAGCCGCGTGACGTTCCTCTACAACCCGAAGGAATTCAGCCTGAAGAAGAGCGCCCAATGGGAGCGCAAGCCGGCACGCGGCGCCAAGAAGGCGGCCATGCCCGAGTTCAAGGGGGCGGACCCGGCGAGCCTCACGGTCGAGGTGTTTCTCGACGGCTACGAGCCGGGCACGGACATCTCGCCCGACATCCTCACCCTGCAGAGCTGCTGCATGCCGCTCGACTCGACCCTCTCGAGCAAGAAACCCAGCCCCCCCTGGGTCATCTTCGGCTGGGGCTCCACCGTCCATCTCACCGCCCTCGTGAAGTCCGTCGACACGAAGGTGACCATGTTCGACCCCGACGGCACCCCGCTCCGGGCGACCTGCACGGTGACGATGGAGGAGATCGCCCCCACGCCGGCCGGCCAGAACCCCACCTCCGGCAGCCGCCAGGGCGTGCGCTCCGTCATGCTCGTGGAAGGCGACGGGCTGGCGGCGGTCGCCTACCGCGAGTACGGCAAGGCGGACTGGTGGAGGGCGATCGCCGTTGCCAACGGGATCGACGATCCCATGCGGCTGCGCCCGGGCACCCGGGTGCTCGTGCCGGACATCGACGGCGCCCTGGCGGAGGCCTGAGCATGCCCTCGCAGGCCACCGCCGGCACCATGGTCGTCACCATCGACGGCACCCCGCTCACCGACGACGTCGCCCAACTGCTCACGGTCGCCCTCGTGGACCGCAACCAGAACGAGCCCGATCTCTTCAGCCTCCGCTTTCGCGACCCGAATCGGCAGGTGCTGGCGGCGACGGGCGCCCACATCGGCTCGAAGGTCGTCCTGAAGGCCTTCTCCACGATCTCCACGGGCGGCGATCAACTGCTGAGCGGCGACCTCACGGGGCTCGAGACCGAGTTCGACAGCTCGGGGACGTTCGTCACCATGCGGGGCTACGACGAGTCGCACCGGCTCTTCCGGGGGCGCACGAGCCAGACGTACCAGAACATGACCTACAGCGACGTCGCCACGGCCGTCGCCAAGCGGGCGGGGCTCACGCCGGGGCAGATCGACTCGACGACGCCCGTCTACGAATGGCTGGCACAGGACAACTGCAACGACTGGCAATTCCTGAAGCGCCTGGCGACCGACGTCGGCTTCGAGGTGACGGTCATCGGCGGCCAACTCAACTTCTGCCAGCCCACGCACTCCTCCAGCGCGCCCGGCCAGGGCAGCCTCACGGGCAACGACAGCGCCCTGCAGCTGACGATGGGGGACCAGGTGCTGAGGCTCCGCGGGGTCGTGTCCTCGGCCGAACAGGTGGGGAGCGTCGAGGTGAGGGGGTGGGACGCCTCTGCCAAGAAGGCCATCGTGAGCACGGCGCCGGCGGGGACGTCGTCGGCGTCCACGGCCGCCTCCCCCGCCGGCCTGGCCGGCGTCTTCGGGGCGAGCACGCTGACGAGCGTGGGCGTCCCCCACGGCGAGCAGAGCGAGGCGGATCAGGCCTCCAAGGCCCTCGCCGACCACGTCGGAGGGAGCTTCGCCGAGCTCGACGGCGTCGCCCGCGGCAACGCCCAGCTCGCCCCGGGCACCGGCATCAGCCTCAGCCTGGCCGGGGACCCCTTCGACGGGCGGTACGTGGTGACGACGGCGCGGCACCGCTTCGACCCGCACGACGGGTACACGACGGCTTTCACGGTGAGCGGCAAGAACCAGCGCTCCCTGCTCGGCCTCGCCACGGGGGGCGGCGCCGCCGCCACGCACCGGATCGCCGGCGTCGTGGTCGCCATCGTCTCGGACGTGGCCGACCCCCAGAACCTCGGGCGGATCAAGGTCACCTACCCGTGGCTGGACGACTCCTACACGTCCGACTGGGCGCCCATGGCGCAGGCGGGCGCCGGCAACAACCGGGGCGCCGTCTTCCTGCCCGAGGTGGGCGACGAGGTCGTCGTCGCTTTCGACCACGGCGACCAGCGGATGCCCATCGTGCTCGGCTCCCTCTACAACGGCGTCGACAAGCCCAACCTCGGCGCCGGCCTCGTCGATGCCACCTCCGGGGCGGTCAAGCGCCGCGGCATCGTCTCGAAGGACGGCCACATGCTCGTCTTCTTCGACGGGGACGGGGACGACGGCGTGGCGCTGCTGAGCGGCGACAAGTCGCTCAAGGTGTCGCTCAACCAGACGAACACGACGATCAAGATCAGCGCCAACGGCACGGTGACGATCGACGGCTCCAACGGCGTGAAGATCACCTCCTCGAGCGACATCTCCGTCGAGGCGAGCGGGACGCTGTCGCTCAAGGGCGCCCAGGTGGAGATCAGCGCCACCAGCGAGGTGTCCGTGTCCGGCACTCCCATCAAGCTGAACTAGCCGGCGCGGCGGGGACGGACGAGACGACATGAGCGGTGAGTTCATCGGCCGGGGATGGGCCTTTCCCGTGCGCACGGACGCCACGGGGCGCATCGCCCTCGTGGGCCGCGAGCGCGAGCTGGACGAGAGCATCCGGCTCGTCCTCGGCACGGCCCTCGGCGAGCGGCCCATGCGGCCGGAATTCGGTTGCGGCATCCACGACCTCGTCTTCGCCCCGACGGACGCCACGACGGCCGGACGCGTCGCCTACGAGGTGCGCACGTCCCTCGAGCGCTGGGAGCCCCGCGTCGACGTGCTCGACGTCACCGTCTCGAAGGACGACGACCGCCCCGGACTGCTCCTCGTCGCCGTCGCCTACGCCGCGCGCGAGACGAACGACCGGCGCAACCTCGTGTTCCCCTTCTACGTCATCCCCGAGGAGGGTGAGGACTGATGCCCCTGCCCGTGCCGAACCTGGACGACCGCCGCTTCCAGGATCTCGTCGACGACGCCAAGCGGCTCGTGCAGCAACGCTGCCCGGAGTGGAGCGACCACAACGTCTCCGACCCCGGCGTCACCCTCATCGAGACGTTCGCCTTCATGGTCGACCAGCTCTTCTACCGGCTCAACCGGGTGCCCGACCTCCACTACGTGAAGTTCCTGGAGATGATCGGCGTGCGCCAGTTCCCGCCCGTTGCCGCCCGCGGCTACGTGACGTTCTGGCTCTCGGCCCCCACGCCGTCGACCGTGCAGGTCCCCCGCAACACCGAGGTGGCGACCGTGCGGACCGACGCCGAGGAGGCGGTCGTCTTCCGCGTGGACGAGCCGTTGCCCATCGTCCCCTGCGAGCTCCTGCTCATGAGGAGCCAGACGGCGGCGCGGGCGGAGGCCGCCGGGGCATCGGCCATGGTCGACCACCACGAGGCCGTCATGCGGGCGCGCCGGGAAGCGGGGCAGGCCTCCGGCCCCCCGGCGGCGCTCGCCTGTTTCGCCGAGGTCCCGGCCGCCGGCGACGCTCTCTACGTCGGCCTGAGCGACCCCGTGCCCCGCTGCGCCGTGGCGCTGCGCTTCGAGTGCCACATCGAGGGGATCGGCGTCGACCCGACCCGCCCGCCCTTGCGATGGGAAGCCTTCGACGGCCGCCAATGGCAGCCGTGCGAGGTCGACCGCGACTCCACCGGCGGGCTCAACCGCGACGGCGACGTCGTGCTGCACGTGCCGGCCGGCCACACCGCCTCCGTCATCGACGGCGAGCGGGCGGGCTGGTTGCGGGCGATCGTCCTGGCGGCCGCCGAGGGGCAGCCCGCCTACTCGGCCTCGCCACAGATCGACTCCGCCCGGGCCTTCACGATCGGTGGCACCACGACGGTCGTGAACGCCGAGCTCGTGTCCGGCGAGGTGCTCGGCATCTCGAGCGGCGTGCCCGGCCAGCGCTTCGTGCTTCAGCACGGGCCCGTGCTGCAAGGCGACGGCGAAGCCGTCGTCGAGGTGGCGGCCGAGGAGGGCTGGGAGCCGTGGGCGGAGGTCGACAACTTCGCCGAGAGCGGTCCGTTCGACCACCATGTCGTGCTCGACCGCCGCAGTGGCCACGTGCTCTTCGGGCCGCAGGTGCGTCAGAGCGACGGCGCCGTCACGCAGTACGGGGGGGTGCCGCCGAAGGGGGCGACGATCCGGGTGCCCACCTACGCCATCGGGGGCGGCAACCGTGGCGACGTCGGCAAGCACGCCATCTCGGTGCTGCGCTCCACCATCCCCTTCGTCTCGCGGGTGGAGAACCGCGCCGCGGCCGGGGGAGGCGTCGACGGCGAGACGCTCGAAGAAACGAAGATCCGCGGCCCCCTCGTCCTCCGCACCCGCAACCGGGCGGTGACGGCAGAGGACTTCGAGCACCTCGCCCGGCAGGCGGCACCGGAGGTGGCCCGCGTGCGCTGCCTGCCGGTCGGTTCGGGCGACGGTGCCGACGCCAACGGCGTCCGCGTCCTCGTGGTCCCGGCGGCGGAGAGCGACGAGGTCGGGCGGCTTCGTTTCGAGCAGCTCATCCCGCCTGTCGGCGTCCTCGAACGGGTCGCCGGGTACCTGGACGAGCGTCGGACCCTGGGTGCCCGCGTCTCGGTCGAGCCGCCCTTCTACCAGGGTCTCACGGCCGTCGTGCGCATCCGCGCCCGGCAGCGTGCCGACCCGGCCGAGGTCGAACAGGAGGGGCGTCGGGCGCTCTACACCTACTTCCACCCCATCGTGGGAGGCCCCGGCGGCACCGGCTGGCCCTTCGGCCGCCCCGTGCGGGTGGGAGAGCTCTACGCCGTCCTGCAGGGGGTACCCGGCGTGGACTACCTCGAGGACGCCCGCCTCTTCCCGGCCGATCCCCTCACGGGAGACCGGGGTGAGGCCGTGAGCCAGATGCTCATCGACGCCCATGCCCTCGTGTTCAGCTACGAGCACGTCCTGCGGGTGGAAGCGTGACGGCGCCGGCCGCACTGCCGCAGGCGCCCAGCCCGCCGCCCGCCCCGAAACGACCCCGTGCGGGCGGACGGGGGGCGGCCGAGGCGGGCTGCTGCCCCACGCCGCATCCCTTCTCCGACCTGCTGCCGGCGATGTTCCAGGACGACGACTTCGTGCTGCGTTTCGTCGCCGGCCTCGACGACGTGCTGGCCCCGGCGCTCGTCGCCCTCGACTGCCTCTGGAGCTACTTCGACCCGTTGCTGACGCCCGTCGACTTCCTCGAGTTCCTGGCGGGCTGGGTCGGGCTCGCCGGCGAGCAGACGTGGCCGGAGGAGAACCGCCGCGCCCTCGTCCTGCAGGCGGCCGAGCTCTACCGCTGGCAGGGCACGGCCGCCGGCCTGTCCGCCCACCTCCGCATCTGCACCGGCGGCGAACCGGAGAATCCTCGACCCGGGCGGGGTGAGCTGGTCGCAAACACCCCTCGGGGCGCTCCCGGGCGAGGAGGGCGGGGAGATCGTGGTGCGGGTCGGCGGTGCCGACGCCGCCCGGTTGAACGAGGTGGAGGAGATCGTGCGGATGTCCAAGCCGGCGCACGTGCGCCACCGGGTCGAGGTGGGCTGAGGTGCTGGGTTTCTCGCGCACGGGACGCCGCCCGGCGCCCACGCATCTGCCGGCGCGGGCGGCGGCGGGCCGCCAGGGCACGGCGACGCAGCGCAAGGTCCTCGATCTGCAGCGCCTCGCCGGCAACCGGGCCGTCTCGGCCCTCCTCGGGACGTCGCCGTCGGTGTGGGCCCCCTCGGCGGCCGGCCGTGCCCCGACCCTGCAACGGCACGCCTCCTGGGAGCACACGATGCTCGGGGACACCGACCCGAAGCAGCTCGGCAACGCCGCCGTCCCCGGCCAGGCCCGTGAGCACGTCCTCCAGCAGGAGCTGCTGCGGGCGCTCTTCTTCCGGGACGACGCCTTCAAGAACCCGACCGAGTCCGCTGACTTCAAGGACGTGAAGTGGATCCGGCTGCGGGGATCGGGGCTCTGGGTCAGCTACGGCGAGATGACCTCGCTGGCCGACTGGATGCCGCCGAACTTCGACACGCTGCCGGCGGCCGATGTCCTCCCCGGCCTGCAGCGCATGCGCCAGGACACGAGCGAGAAGGTGATGGGAATGCTGTTGCCCGGGGCGCCGGGCGCCGCCAAGATGATCGCCGGCGAGTTCCAGGGAGCGGCCACCATCTCCGGTGCGAAGGGATGGGCCTTCGACGAGGCCGGCGTGGAGAGCGACAAGGCGGTCGACGCCTCGACGGCCGCCCTCGGGGCGGACCGGTACCTCAGCCTCGTGGCCCGCAACGCCTGCCACTTCGCCCCCCTCAGCTGGCACCGCTGGGCCGAGTTCCACCAAAGCGCCAGCGACTTCGCCCTCGCCTACTACCGGACGAACGCCGAGGTGCGCCCGCTCAAGGACGTCGACACGACGGCCGACGAGAACGTCCGCCAGGCATGGCTGCAAACCGGCTACGGCGAGCACTTCCTGCAGGACTCCTTCGCCGCCGGCCACCTCATCAACAAGACCCTCGTGATGCAGTGGTTCGTCGACTACGTCAACAGCCTCGCCTCTCCCTGGTGGGATTACATCGGTGGCTGGATCGTGAACGCCACGAGACCGTGGTACGGCATGCCCGACTCCGACGTGATGGAGAACATGGGCACGGCCGAGCAGCCCGACATGGCCGGCAGGGACCGTTACAGCTCCCCCGGGAACGCCCCGAGTCTCGCCGAGGAGTGGAGGGCCGGGTTCGCCCCGACGGATCCGCAGACCACCCAGGAGCGGGCGACCCGGGAGCAGCGCATCGGGGGCTCGGGCGTGCGGGCCTCCAACGGGCGCTCCCGCGAGTACAACTACGAGTCGTACCTCCAGTTCCTCAACAGCAGCTTCCTATCACTGGCGGCCGGCAACACGCACGACTACTTCAACCACCGCGGCCTCTACGTCAGCAACGGGAACGGGGACGTGCTGAAGGTCGGTGGCGACAACAGCCTGCTCGAGAAGTCCGATCCCAAAGGCGCCGAGATGGCGGCCGAGGCGAGCAAGCGGTCGCAGCGGGCCATCGACGACCTCCTCACGAAGGGATCCACCGACCTCTCGGTCGATGCCATCTGGCGGCTCGTCCCGACGTCGGTCTTCGCGGCCCCCTGGCAGGACTGGAGATCGGGGAGCATGTTCGGCACGCGCATCACGGGACGCTGGTACGGCCTCGAGGAGTGGCACGACGAGGTACTGCACGACATCTGCATCCACGAGATCTTCCCCGACGCCGTCGACTCCGTCTCCAGCAAGGCCGTGCGGCTGCTCAGCCCGGAGCTCAGCGACAGCGGCGTCGACAAGCTGCAGGAGAACCTGGATCCCGCCCTGCCGGCTCCTCCCCTCCCGGAGGACATCGGCGACTTCGTCAGCCCGAAGGGGGGATCGCAGGCGGGTTGAGCCCTTCGGCCGGCCTGTTACCGGTGGGCCGCCAGCCGCCCGGCCGGCTCGGGACCCACTCCGAGGTCCGCCAGCACCCGGGCATAGTCGGCCGTCGCCCGGGCGGCGGCGGCGACGTCGCCGACGGCCTCGTGGGCGGCGATGGCCATGCGCCAGAGCCCGTCGCGGTAGCGGTCGATCTCGAGCCCGCGAACGGCCGCCCGCAAGGCCCCGGCGGCGTCACCGGCATGAAGCAGGCGCCTCGCCAGCTCCTCGGCGGCGTCCGTCGCCCGCATGCGAAGCAGCTCGCGCTCCTCGAGGAGCCAGTCCGCCGTCCCCTCGCCGGCGAGGAGGTCACCGCGGTACGCCTCGAGCGCTTCGGCGAGAGCGGCCACGGCATCGGCCTCACGGCCCGCTACGCCGGCGGCGCGGGCGGAGCGAAGCAGCTCTTTGAATCGCGGCACGTCCGCCTCGGCCGAGTCGAGCTCCAGGGCGTAGCCGTCGCCGCGTCGGCTGATGAGCGCTCCGCCCAAGGGCAGCGACGCCGCCTCGGAGCCGTCGCCGTCGGGCGCCGGCCTCCCGCCGGCGAGAACGTCGAGGAACTTGCGCAGTGAGCTGATCGCCACCTGGAGGTTCCGCGTGGCGGCGTCGCCGTTGGCCGACCAGAGCGAGGCGGAGAGGACGTCGCGGTGGACGACGCTGCCGGCGTTGACGGCGAGCAGGTGGAGGACGGAGCGCACCTTCGGCTGGGCGCGCGACATGTCGACCCGCCGCCCGCCCAGGGTCAGCTCGAAGTCCCCGAAGCACCGCAACCGCACCGTGCCGTCGACTCCCGTACGGGACCGTTCGCCGGCCGAGGGCCGCAGCCGCTCCGCCAACCGCGACCAGAAGGCGGCGTCGGCGGGACGCAGGCCCGGCGGCGGGTTCGTGTGCGGACGAGTCGACGTCGGCGGCGAGCCAAGCTCCTCGGCGAGGAAGGCGACGCCGGAACACCCGATCGAGCGTCCCAGCCGCTCGGCCGCCCGCAGGGCCGGCTCGGCCTCGGCGGAGCCGCTGCGCTGCGCCGCGATGGCCACGAGGAGTGTCGACCAGGCCTCGAGCGTCCGCGAGCCAAGTCCCTGCGCGAGATCGAGCGAGCGGGCGGCGAGCTCGCCGGCGGCGGAGCCGTCCTCGCCGCCGAACACGCTGGCGGTGCCGTGGACGAGCCCGAGGAGGCTCTCCGCCCACGGGTTGCGGGTGTCTGCGAGGGCTTCGGAGGCTGCAGCCGCCGCTTGCAGGACGAGGGCGGCGTCGGCCCCGGCGAGCAGCTGGAGGAGGCGCATGATCCAGGGCGGCAGGCTCGCCTCCAGGGCGTCGGCGGCAGTGGCCGCCAGCTCGCCGGCTCCGTGCCGTCCGAGCATGCGAGCGGCCACGGCGGCGGCGAGCGTCGCCCAGCGCTCGAGCGCCGGGCTGGCCAGACCGGTTCCGACGGCGAGCAGCTCCCAGGCGCGCGCCGGGCTGCCGGCGAGGAGAGCGACGAGGGCGTCCACGAGGCGGTCGACCGGCTCGGCGCCGGCCGATGGGGCGACGGTGCCGGGGCCGGCCGTGCAGGCCTGGCGGAGCGCCCCCGACCAGCCCACGAGCACCATCGACCGGGGCTCGACCCACCCCTCGAGGGCCATGAGCTCCTCGGTGCAGGTGCGGGCGAGCCGGGGGACGTCGGCCAGCTTCTCCGCCTGACGGAAGCCGTCGAGGGCCTGCGCCCAGCGGCCGGCCAGCACCTGCCGGCGCGAGCGTGCCAACAGCACCCAGGCGTCGCTGCCGGCAACGACCGCCGGCACCGGCTCCCACCAGGTGGCAGGGGCGTCGAGCAGCTCCCCGCCCGAGCAGGCGAGCAAGCGGCCGGCCGACTCCCAGTCCTGCGCCCGGCAGTAGGCGCGCCACGCCTCACCGAGCACGCCCTCGCCTTCGAGGAGACGTGCCGCCCGCAGGCAGTGTAGGCGGGCCGCCTCCTCGCCGGAGCGCTCCACGAGCAGCTGCTCGAGGTGCCCCCGCAGCACCTCGTGCATGCGGTAGGTGACGGCGTCGGTCGTCGTCAGGAAGAGGTGGCGGGCCGCCAGCTCCTCGAGGACGGCAGCGCTGTCGTGGCGGCCGAGCAGGGTGTCACAGGTGGATCCGGAGAGAGCACCGAGCACGCTCGAGTCGATGAGGAAACCTCGCAGGTCGTCCTCCAGACCCGCCAGCACGTTCTCGGTGAGGTAGTCGCGGCAGGTTCTCAATCGGGAGGGCAGTGAGACCAACATCTGACGGCGGTAGGCAGCGGGCCTCCCGGCGATGGCGAGATGGAAGAGGTGCAGGCCGGCCGCCCAGCCGCCCGTGCGGCGGGCGAGCTCGGCGATCTCCTCCGGCGGGAGGTCGTGACCGTGGTGACGGAGAAAGAGATCCGAGACCTCCCACGACCGGAAACGCAGGTCATCGGGCCCGATCTCGAGGAGATCGCCGCCCACGCGCCGGCGGCTCAGGTCGAGGGCCGGCGGCTGGCGGCCCGACAGCACCAGGTGCAGCCAGGGAGGCAAGCCATTGACGAGCTGCCCGAGCACGTCTGCGGCGCGGGAGCCGGCCAGCACGTGGGTGTCGTCGACGATGAGGAGGACATCCTCCGCGTCGACTCGCTGCAGGTTGTCGAGAAAGGCCTGCACCGAGGGCGGCGCCGAACCGCCGGCTTCCGTGGACGGTGGCAGCAGCTCGGACAGGTGCCGGACGAGCCCGAGGTCGTCCAGCGTCGTCCGGTCCGCCTCGTACCACAGGACCGTCCGGGCCGAGCCGTGGTCGCGGCGGGCGAAGCCGGCGAGCAGCCAGCTCTTGCCGGAGCCGGCCGGGGCGGCCACGACCGTCAGGGGCACCTGCCAGCTCTGCTCGAGCTTGGCGGAGAGACGCGGGCGCTCGAGCGTCCGGACCAGGGGGATGCGGCTCCGGGCGGGAAGACCCATCACCGCTCCTCGCCCCACATCTCGTCAGGATGCATGCCGAACGTCCCCGGAATGGCGCCGCCGAACCGCCGGCACGAGTCTCGTATCGGTGCCGGACGGCGTCAAGGGGGAGTTGCCCCTACGCGAGGGAGTCGCGGGTACCGGCTGTCATGCCTTCTGCGCGTGACGGTGCCGTGCCATGACATGGCACGATCGTCCTCAGGGGTCGACCGCAGCCCCTGCCGTGCCCGCCAGTGCCCGCCTCACCCCACGCTGAGCAGGCGCCTCGGATTCTCCACGGTGAGCGTGTCGATGAGATCGTCGGTCACGCCAGCCTCACGGAGCTTCGGGACGATCGCCTCTTGCAGATAGGAGTAGCCGTTGCCCCCGAACCGCTTCAGGCGTTCCATGGTGCAGACGTCCTGAGAGAGCAGGATCTGACTCTCAAGGCGTCTCTCCAACAGCTCGAGCAACAGGCCGAGGATCATCGGCTCCCCGAAGCGAAGGTACGGGGCGTTGTAGCCCAACCCATCGAACTCGATGGAGGCACCCAGGTTCAGCAGTTCGAGGTAGTAGTCGAGGTCCGGATAACCGTCGCAGTGACCGATAATGATCCTGCTCGGGTCGGCACCCTCTTCGAGAAAGAGCTGCAGCTGGTCCAGCCCGACACGGCTCAAGACGGAATGCGTGGTGATCGACAGCCCCGTCAGTCGCTGTGCCCGGGCGACGGCGCGGTGCACGCGCTCCTCCTGGGCCGAGATCCATGGCTTGTGGGTCCCGATCTCGCCTAGGATTCCCGGCCGGATACCCGTGCCGTCGATGCCGTTCTCGATCTCCTCCACGAGGTCGTCCGCGATGGCGCCGACGCTCCGTCGATCGACGAGCGCCCCGGGCGGATAGTAAGGCTCGCGGTAGTACCCGCAGCCGAGGACGATGTGGACGCCGGTCCGCTCCGACAAGGCCTTGACCCGGGCGGCGTCACGACCCATGCCGGGAAGTGTCAGGTCGACGAGGCAACTCCCGCCTCGGGTGCGGAACTCCTCGAGCTCGGCGGCGAGCACGTCCTCGCTCTCGGTCTGCGTCGCATAATCGAAGCGCTCCTCGATGCGCCACAGGTAGACATAGGTGTGCTCGTGCGGCAACGTGAAGCCGATGTCCTCTGCTGGGACCGGACCCCTGACGGTGTGAATGAGGCCGGTCATGATCGGTCCGTAGCGGCAACGAGGGACGGGTCAGCGGTGTCGTGGGTTCGACGGCGTCCCGGCTCGGCCCGACGTTGCAAGGCGTGGGCGGGAGGCGTCACCCCTCCTTTGCGACGGGGCGGCCCGCCCGTGCCGCCGCCCGCTCCTCCTCCGTCGGCGGAACCCCCCGGAACCGGCGCAGATAGACGGCGCGGAAGCCGTCGGAGCGATACGTCTTGGCCGCCACGGCGTCCTCGAACACGATCAGATCCCCGGCAACCAGAGAGAAATGCTCGTCTCCGCAGTCGATCTCGACCGAGCCCTCGAGAAGGACCACGGCCATGTCCCTCCCGTCCGTGGGTGGGTTGGTCATCTCGCCGGAGAACTCCCAGAAGCCGCCCTCGAACCCGCCGTCTGAGCTCTTGTACGCCGTGCGGTAGGACGCCTGGAAGGCGCCATCGTGGAGGGCGTCGAGCTGCTCAGCCTGCAGGTCGGCGTCGCGGCCTGACAGATAGAAGATCATGCGTACCTCCGTTGTCGGTGGTGGCCGTTGCCGGATTCGCTGTAAACGGTTCCGGACCAAGGGTTCCGTGCGATCCTATACGGCACCGCCGGCAGGCGTCCCCGCCGGCGCCCCAATGAATTGGTCATGATCCTCATCGTGGGCGCTTTATCGCCGTCGCAGACCCTTGTCGGCGACGGCGAGCGATGCATACGGTAGATCCGGACCGATGTGCCGGGCAGGGGGCACGATCTCGTCGATCCGGTCCAGGACGTCATCGTCCAGGGTGACCGTCGCCGCCGGCAGGGCCGATTCGAGGTGCGACAAGGAGTATGGCCCGATGATCGGACAGCTGACCGCAGGATGGGACAAGACGAATGCCAAGGACAGTTCGATGAGGGAGAGCCCGCTCTCGGCGGCCAGGCGGTCCAGCTGGGTGACGATGGCGAGGCGCTCTTGATTCTCGGGCAACGAGAGGTCGTAACGCCTCGGGAACATACCCGATCGGATCGACGTATTGGCCTTCTTCTCGCCGAACTCCCCCGAGAGCCACCCCGCAGCGAGCGGGCTCCACGTGAAGACGCCCAGGCCGAACTGTTGGCAGACCGGCAACAGCTCGGCTTCCACGGAGCGTGCCAGGATCGAGTACTGCGGTTGTTCGGTACGCAGCCGTCCGCGAGCTCGACGCTCGGCATCCCAGAGCGCTTCCACGATCTGATGGGGCGCAAAGTTCGAGCTTCCCGCGTACCGGATCTTGCCTGCTCGAACCAGGTCATCGAGGGCCCCGAGGGTGTCGTCGATGTCCGTCTCAGGCGCCGGACGATGTATCTGGTAGATGTCGAGGTGATCCGTACCGAGCCGCCGAAGGCTGTTCTCGCACTCGGCGATGAGCCAACGCCTGGACGCTCCCTGCGCGTTCGGGTCCGCCCCCATCGGCCATCCCACCTTGCTCGTCAGCACGATCTCATCCCGATTGAGATCCTTGAGCGCCTTCCCCACGATGACTTCGGCCTCGCCGTCCGAATACGAGTCCGCCGTGTCGATGAAATTGATGCCATGGCCGACCGCAGCGTGGATGATGCGGACCCCATCGGCGTGATCCGGATTGCCGGTGGCACCGAGCATCAGCGTTCCGAGACACAACGTGCTGACCCTCAGGCCGGTCGTTCCCAGCAGCCGATAGTCCAACTAGTACCCCGCCTCCACGTCGACGACCCCAAGGAGGGGCCGGCCCTCTCCAAAGCGAGCGATGTTCTCCGCGAATCTGTTCATCAAGAGTCGCAACCCCACCTTCGACGGCACCGTGAGTTGATGACCGGTGATGAAGCAGTTGTCGCGGGTCCACAGTTCGTGGTCGCGAGGCAGGGGCTCGGGCGTCGTGGAGTCGAGGAATGCCCCCGCGATCCACCCCTCCCGCAAGGCGCCAACGAGGTCATCCTGCTTGATCAAGGCGCCCCTCCCGATATTGATCAACCACGACGTCGGCGACATCACCCTCAACTCGTCGGCCGTGATCAGGTGCTCCGTCTCGGTCGTGTGGGGCACCGCGAGCAGGACGATGCGAGCCTCGGCGAGGGCCGCCCGCAGGCCCGATCGCTCCACGACGCGAGCGGCGCCGGGGATCTCCCTCACCGTCCGAGCCACCACGGTGACCGACGCCCGAAACGGCTGCAGCAAGCTGACGAACGCCTGCCCGATCGTCCCCCCACCCACGACCGTCACCGCTGAATCGAACAAGGTCTGTCCCTCCACGACGGCCTGATCGTGATACCAGTGACGGCCCCCTCGCGCCCGGACAGCCAAGTCGCGAGCGCCGGCCAACGCCATCAGCAGGGCATGCTCCGCAACCGGTTCGGCGTACACACCCTTGGCACACGTCCAGGTGGGGGCGCCGGCCGTCAAGACCCCGCCATAACGGTCGACACCTGCCGACGGCAGCTGCACCCAGCGAATCTGCGGCGCCGCCGCGAGGGCCTCCGTGATCCTGCCGATGTCCGGTGGGTGGTGCCACACCAGGAGGGCCTCGGCCTCCGGGAGCGCAACCAGTTCACCACCCCCGCTTCGCAACGCCTCGAGTACCCATTCGGGGACGGCGGCATCGTCGAGGAGAGCACACTTCACCACCCTCGCATGCACCTCACCGGAAGCAGCCTCTTCCGGCATCATGGCCCCCTTCTCACACGCTGTTTCCCGATGAGAACTGTGCCTTCACGGCGAGAGAGGGAGCTCATGGCGTCAACGTAGTGGACGAAGAAGAGAAGGGCCAACGGGGCCCACTATTGGCGCGCAGTCAACACAGTGTTCGTTCTGGACGAGCGCGTGGCAGACTGCGCCGCCTCGAAGAGAGCTGCGCGAAATTTCTCGAAGTTCGACTCGAACCGATGCACGGGAACGGCAAGGCTATAGGCAGCGACCACGGCGCCGTCGTTCAACACGGGAACCGAGATGGCGATGACGCCCTCGGAGAACTCCTGGCGATCGACTGCGAAGCCGAGCTTGCGCACCTTCCGAAGCTCACGCTTGAACGTAGCCGGCTCCGTGATGCTGTACTTCGTCCGGGGGTGCAGCCGGTGGGAGACGAGATAGCGCTCCACCGTGTCGTCGTCCGAAAACGCCAGCAGGACCTTGCCGGCAGCGCGGGCGTGCACATCACCCCGCGTGCCCGCATGCAACCCGGCCACCCTCAGGGTTCCCTTACCCTCGAGGACTTCGAGAATGACGGCGTCGCCGTCCTTCCAGGCTGTGAGGTAAACCGTCTCCTTCGTCTGTGCCGCCAGCTCGCGAAGGGGCGCCGACAAGAACTCCGGAGGCGAACGGCGACCAAGAAAGGCATCGGCGAGTATGCCGACGGCAGGTCCGATGTCATAGACCCGCTTCGTATCCTTCGACAAGATCTGACTGGAGACCAACGTCTCCATCAGCTGATAGGCCGTCGACACGGGCATATCGAGGTGCGCCGCTGTCTCCCGCGCGCTGAGGCCACCCTCCCGAGCGATCAGCAACAGGATCGTTGACGCCTTCTCCACGGAGCGCACATGCCCGCGTCGGATTTTCCGGTCTGTGATCACGGTGGTGGAGGCCACCTCGGAATCCTACCGGGAGCAAGCGACATCCCACGTCCAATCGCTGTTGCCGACAGGGTTGGCGGCCCACTCGGCCCGCAAGTTCGCCCGATTGATCCGCGACCCTGAGCATGATTGGATGACGTGGTGAGATACGACCTGCTCGGTTCCACCGGCGTGACGGTCAGCCGTCTCGCCCTGGGCACGCTGCTCCTCAGCCCTTTCGGCAACACGGACCGGCAGGAGTGCATCGACGTCATCGTGCGAGCCGTTGAACTGGGCATCAACTACCTCGACACGGCCGACTCCTACGCGAGCGGAGAATCGGAGTCCATCCTGGGCGAGGCTCTCACACAACTGAGCCGGTCCGAGATCTTCCTCGCCACAAAAGTCGGCTATCCGGTGGGGACAGGGCCGGGCGAGGGGGGAGCATCCCGGCGGTGGATCATGACGGCTTGCGAGGCCAGCCTCCGCCGCCTGCATACCGATTACATCGACCTCTATCAAGTCCACATTCCCTCGCCCGACACCGATATCGACGACACCTTGGGGGCGATGAGCGACCTGGTGCATGCAGGGAAGATTCGCTACGCCGGCACGTCCAACTTCTCAGCGAGGGAGATCGTGGAGGCTCAATGGACGGCAGCGGTTCGATCACGCGAGCGATTTCGGACCGAGCAGTGCGAGTACTCCCTGCTGGCCAGGGAACCCGAGCACTCGATTCTTCCCGCCTGCCGGCACTACGGTCTGGGCGGCGTGGTCTGGAGTCCTCTGGCGGCGGGTTGGCTGTCCGGCGACTTCGGCACGGGCCGAGCGAGCAAGCCGAGATCGAAGGCGCGGGCCGACGCCATCCCGTCCCGCTACGACCTGTCCCTGCCGGAGAATCAGCGCCGCCTCGCCGCCCTTGACGAGCTCCTGCTGGTGGCACAGAACTGTGGGCTCTCGATCATCGAACTCGCGCTGGCGTTCGTGCTCGAGCATCCAGCCGTCTGCTCGGCGGTCATCGGCCCGATGACGGTCAACGAGCTCGAGGACGACCTCTCGGCTCTGGAGGTGCGCTTGACTCCGGACGTGCTCGATCGCCTCGATGAGATCGTTCCGCCCGGCACCCACGTCGGGGCGACCTACCCGACTCCGGCGCTGGCCGCCGAGAACCGCCGCCGAGGTGAAGGCAGGCAGTTCGCCTAACCGCACACGGCGGCAAAGACCCGGACGAAGTTCTCGCCGAGGATGCCGTGAATCTGCTCGTCGGTGTACCCACGCTTCAGCAGGCCGCGGGCAAGATTGACGGAGTCACGGTGGTCGTCGAAGCCGACCAGGTTGAGCGTTGCATCCCCGAAGTCGCCGCCCCGGAAGCCCAGCTGCTCGTGGTACAGCTCCGAGGTCTCCGCCAGGGTCCACTTGTCACTCATGAGCGGATGGTCCGTGCCGACGCCGACGTGCTGCCAACCGACCGTCGAGGCGACGTGGTCGATGTGATCGAGCATGTCGCTCACCGTCGGATGGGCGTCCCCGCTCAAAAAGCTCGGAAGGGCGACGATGCCGACGATTCCCCCGGAGTTGGCGATGGCCCTGAGCTCCTCGTCGTCCTTGTTGCGCACGTGTGAGTAGACGGCGTCGGCCCCCACATGACTGGCCACCACCGGCTTGCTCGACTTCGCACAGGCGTCCAGCGTGGTCTTCTTCCCGCAGTGGGACGTATCGACGATGATGCCGAGCTCGTTCATCCGACGAACGAACCGCACTCCGAGGTCGCTCAACCCTGAGTCCTGCGTCTCCTGGCAGCCCGAGCCGATGAAGTTCTGATTGTTGTAGGTCAGCATCATCATCCGGATGCCCAGATCATGGGCCACATCGAGCAGCTCCAACCGATAGAGGCCGGCCGTCATCTGGGCGTTCATGTAGCCGGCGAACTTGCCCTCCTCCTTGGCGGCGCGAAAGTCGGACGCTTGCAGGACTTTTCGCATCCAGGGCATCCGGTCGAAGAGTGCGATGGTCATGCCGACCGTGCGCACGGTGTCGCGGAAGGGCGTCTCGATGAAGTCCAACGGGACCTCGCGGTTGCCCCCGGTGATGCCGGACGCCCGCCAGTGCGCTTCGAGCTCGCCACCTCCGTCCTGCAGGCCCATGCGCAACGGCAGGAGATAGGCCGAGGTGAACGCCATCCACCCGTCGTGATGCTGATTCCACTCGGCCTTCAAGATCTCGGTCATCTCCGCCGTGAAGCAGCGGTAGCCGCAGGGGCCGTAGTACATCATGTCGACGACGATGCTCTCGGCGTGCACCCGTCTCGCCCGCTCTTCCTCGTCGGCGGACAGCTGGAAGTCGAAGACGCCGAACTCGGACGTGTCAGTCACGATCGCTCCTCCACAGGATGCTCTTTCCGAACCGCCGGGCTATTGGACCACTCACCCACCGGCAGGATCATTCGAACCAGAAGTTCTCGAAGCTGTAGTTACCGAGGTCCTGCCCAGCGAGACCGGGCGTGACGCCGTGAAGCTTCGAGCTGTAGGCGTCGAGAACCGGAGTGAAGTACGGAATCAGATACCCGCCGTAGGTGTAGTCGATCATTTGCATCTCGTGGGCGATCTCTGTCCGGAGCGACTCGCTACCGGTCGATTGAGCCTCGTTGTAGTACCTGATGTACTTCTCGCCGATGCCCGCCGGGAGGGGCGACTTCGCCGGCTCGGCGAAGTGCGTCTCGTTGAAGCTGGCAGTCGGGAGGAAGGACAGGCCGACCTGGGGGTAGTAGTAGTTGAACGAGTAGTAGTCCATGGCGAAGGTCCACTTCAAATAGTTTGGACCGAACAGCTCGTCTGTCGTTGTCTGCTGGATGTTGATCGTGATGCCGGCAAGCTTGGCATTTTGCTGGAGTACCTCGGCCATACCCATGGTGCCTTGTGAGATGGGCCCCGCCACCAGGGTGACCGTGAGATCTTCCTTCCCCGCTTTCTTGAGCAGGTACTTCGCCTGGGCGATGTCCTGTTGCCGCTGCGGGATCGAGGAGTCGTAGGCGGGGTCCCAGATCGAGGTGATGTCGTTGCCGAGCGAGCCGTACCCGCCGAAGACCTGCTCCAGCATCTGGTGCCGGTCGGCACAGAGGCGAATCGCCTGGCGCACGTTGACGTCGTCGAACGGCGGCACGTCGATTCGCATGGTGATCGGCGTGATGCCTCCGCCCTTCGAGATCAGCACCTGCTCCCCGGCACCGCGAACGGCGTCGATCGACCCGATGGAGAGCGAGTCGATGCAGTCGACCGCCTTGCTCGTGAGGGCGTTGACCTGGCTCGTCTCGTCGTTGAAGTCCGTGATGATCAGCGTGTCCACGTAGGGCCGCTTCACGGCTCCCGTGCCGCCGTTCCAGTAGTTGTCGTTCCGAACGAAGGTGCTCGTCTGGCCGGGCGTGAAGGACACGTACTCGAAGGGACCCGTTCCGACCGGGTGCTTCGGGTCGAAGTCGCTCGGCACGATCATGGCGGCGTTGTAGTCGCTCGCCATCGACGAGAGGAAGGTCCCGTAGGGGTACTTGCAGGGAATCTCGACCGTAAGCGGGTCGAGCGCCTTCATGTTCGCGACGTCCACCGGTGACAAGGCGCCTGCTGCGGCGAGGTTCCCGTCGACGATGCGGCGATAGCTGAACACGACGTCCTCGGCGGAGAGGGTCTTCCCGTTGTGGAACTCGATGTCGGGGCGCAGCTTGACGGTCCACACGGTCGCATTGGAGTTCGAGGTGATTGACTCGGCGAGCTGCAGCTGCGGCCGGGCGTTGAGGTCGAGGGCGATGAGGGCGTCATACAGCGCCTCCACCCGTGCCTCGTCGACGGAGTTGATCGTCTTCTGGCCGTCTACCGTGTCGGAGCTCGAGCCGCCGGAGAGTCCCGCCGTGAGCGTGCCACCTCGCTTCGGGGAGCCGCTGCTCGTACCCGAGGAGGTCGTCGTCCCGCTGGAAGAAGAGCTGCCGCACGCCGACAGTCCGGTCGCTCCGGCGACGGCGAGGGCGGCTGTTCCAGCGCCGTACCGTAAGAAGTCCCGCCTCGAAACCGGCTGCGACCTCTGCCCCGACGGCTCTCGCGTCATAACACTCCCCTTCTGGATTCCCCTTCTGCTGCCTGCAGAGTAGGCGTTGACGATGACGTGGTCAAGTTTAGCGATGACGTTTCGATGATCCGGATATGCCCCGGCCGGCGGCTGACGGACGATTGTGTAGCGCGCTGGACGGGACGAAGCTGGGCCTGCGTTCGTTGCGCTCGGGACTCGTATGAGCGGCCTCTTGACGACCTGCGGTCGATGTGTGACGGGTCACGCGACGGGCTCTCCCTTCGGGACTGTGATGAAGCGCTGGAGGACGTTCCTGCTGATGGTCTCCACGTTGTTGTCGTAGCTCGAAGTCGAGAGGCTCCCGGACCAGGCGATCGAGCCGACCGAGAACACGGCGGCGCCCCTGTCCCCGACTTTCAGCGTCATGTCCGCCACCGGGCTGAGGGCGACGTTCACCACCGGCTGGAAGAGGGGATGGGCAGATCGAGCGAGCACGACCGGGCCACCGGTGCTCCCGGCGCTGTTCTGGGCGGAGTCCATCTCGTAGCCGACGGCGGAGCCGAGATTGAGACCGAAGTCACCGATGACATCGTCCGCCACGCCTCTGAAGACGAAGCTGAACCGCTCCTCGTAGCTCGGCGGCAGACGGACGTACCCCCACCGCTGCTGTGCGTCGACGAAGACCCCTCCGGCGGACTCGACACCGAGGGTGTGGCGGGGGGAACGTCCACGCCGCGCCCACGGCCCACCGACCTCACGAGACGAGCTCTGCTCCATCTCGCCGGCACCGACGGCGTCGCCTCTGCGGCCGACTCCCTCGCCGGATTTCCGCACCTCCATGAGCCACGGACTGGCCTCGTGGAGGCTCGTGACCCAGTAGAGCCCGTTGCCTCCCAGGTACATGAGCCGGCCGCCACCGGCGAGATAGGCATCGAGCGTGTCTCGCATGGGACCGGTCCAGTACTCCGGGTGACTGCTCAGGATCACGCACGCGTAGGCGTCCAGACTGTGCGACGGGCGGGCGTGAAGATCGTGGTCGGTCACGACGTCGTACGGCCTCTCGAGGTGCTCTAGCCAGTGGACGAGGTAGAGGTCGGCGGCGATCGTGTGGGCGCCCCACGATCGGATGCCTGCTGTCGGGTTCCCCGACCGGGTCGGCTTTCGCCGGCTGCACACGATGACGGCCGACCCGTCCGAATGGCGGTCGTAGAGCCCCAGTGCCGCGTCGACCCGGGCCTCCTCCGTGAAGCTGAAGGGGGCCCGGTTGCTCGAGTAGGCCTGCCAGGTGAGGGTCGGTACGACGAGGCAGATCTCGGAGGTCGCCGACCGGGACGCCACGACGAAGGGGATCCAGTCCTCCTCGTCGTCGTGGCGAGTCCGCAGCGCGTGGATGCCGACCTTCGCATTCGTGGGCACCGCCAAGCGGAGGGTCTCGGCCCAACCGGCGTCGTCCAGGTCGTCCTCGTGCAGGTGCACGGCGTCGTACCCGTCGGGCGAGTCGCTGTAGAGCGTGGCAGGAACTCCCCTCCAGCCCGGTCCTGTGACACCTCGCGTCGGGGCATTGCGCAGCACTCCGTCCAGGCCGTTCCCGGAGGTGTCCACCACTGTCCAGGTGTCGATGTCCACGCTGAAGTCCCAGGCGGCGATGAGGTCGTCGGAGGGCGCCACGTCCCTCGCCGCCGCCCTCGTCACCAGCTCCTCCGATGGGCCGGCCGACATGGCGCGGACGCGGCCGAGCTTGCCGTTGAAGTGCGATGACGGCCCGAGCTCGGCCCGATCGGCCGCCCCGAGCACGAGGGGTCGCTCGCTCGGGTGCAGCCGGCACGACGTGATGGGCTTCCAGTTGAGGGCGATGACGTCGCCGTCGGTCCGGAAGCGGGACGAAGGGGCGCCAGGCGTGTACTGGCAGACGGCCATGCGGGCGGGGTATGGCGCAACGCCGATCCCGACGTACTGCCAGACGTTGGGCGTGACGTACTCGAGACCGCCGCACCACTCGATCGTCCGGCCGTCGACCGACACGGCGCCGACGAGGAGGCCCGACCCGCACAGGAACAACCCGTAGGACACGTCGCCCGCCACGCCCTTGCAGGCCAGCGTCTCCCAGCCACCACCGCGTCCGACCGTGGTCGGGAAGATCCACATCCCGAGGAACATCCCGCTGTCCGAGGGGACGAGCCGCTCGTCGTGGGGCAACTCGACATAGGAACCGAGCTGCAGGACCTGCCTCTCGAGCTGCACCGTCTGCGGCTCGAACCAGGGGACGACCTCTTCCACGTAGCCGGGTCCGTCCGGCGCCGGGTCGCCGTGGAGCAGCCGCGCCACGGTGAGCCTGGCCGGGCCGTCGCCGCTCAGCATGAACCCGACCTCACCGCCGGCGATGGTGGAGGCTTCCGCGCAGTAGCCGCCGGTGGCGGAGCCTTCGCCGAAGGGGGAGCTCTCGGGCGAGAGCCGACCTACTCCCACCGATCGGCTCCCGACGCTGGCGGCTTCCGCAGGGCGATCACTCGACGTCCAGCAGCACTTTCCCGATCGTCCGACGTGACTCGAGCGCCTCCTGCGCCTCGCCCGCGTCCGCCAGCCGGTAGCGAGCTCCGATCCGGACGACGAGGCGGCCGTCTCGGAGCCAGGAGAACAGCTCGGTGGTGCGCGAGCGCAGCTCCTCGGAGGTACGCGTGTAGTGCCCCAGTCCCGGCCGTGTGAGATAGACCGACCCTCCGCTGTTGAGGCGCTCCACCGCCAGGTTCTCGACCGGCCCGCTGGCGCCCCCGAACACGACGAGGCATCCCCGTATGCGCAGGCTGGCGAGACTGGCGTCGAAGGTCGCCCGCCCGACGCCGTCGTAGACGGCGCTCACGCCGGTGCCGCCGGTGATCTCGCGCACGATCTCGGCCACGTTCACGTCCTGGTCGTATCGGATGACGTGCTCGGCGCCCGCCTCGCGAGCCGCCTGCTCCTTCACGTCGCTCGACACCGTGGCGATGACGCGGGCACCTCGCATCGTCGCCATCTGCGTTGCAAGATGGCCGACGCCACCCGCCCCGGCATGGATGAGGACCCACTCGCCGGACTCGACGGGCCAGACCGAGTTGACGACGGCGTGCGCCGTGCAGCCCTGCAGCATGACGGCCGCCGCCGTGTCGTCGGCGACGTCGTCCGGCACGGGAACCGCCTGCCAGGACTCAACGAGGGCGATCTCGCCGTACGCCCCCCGGCCCAACTTCCAGGCCACCCGGTCCCCCACGCCGACGTCGTGGGCACCCTCGCCGAGAGCAACGACGACGCCGGAACCCTCCAGGCCCGGGGTGAACGGCAGCTTCACCGGGTACCGTCCGGCCCGCTGGTGGAGGTCGATGAAGTTCACGCCCGCGACGTGGACCCGGACCGAGATCTGGCCCGGTCCCGGCTCCGGCGCCGGCACCTCCTCGAGGTGAAGGACCGACGGTCCGCCGGCCTCGGTGACGACTATGGCCTTCACGACGCCTCCTTCCCGGGTCGCATGGCGGACTCGTAGGCGAGGAGGAGATCGCACATGAACGACTCCACCTCCTTCAGCCCCCCCACGCGTCCGTCGCTCTCGATGACGAGGTACTCGTCGTTGCCGGCTCCACCATTGGCGCCGTAGCCGATGGCCGACCCGGTCAGGGACGGGACGTCGAGCTGGCGTGCCAGCCCGGCCCAGGGCCCGCCGAAGGGCTGGATCGGCCAGACGACAGGCTCCTTGCCGTAGCGCTCCAGCGTCGAGATGGCCGCCTTGGCGACGGCGTCGTCGACCGAGATCTGCCAGGCGTCCCACATGCCGGCGGGAATGACCTCGATCTCGGGGAAGCCGCTCCGCTGCAGGTGCTGACGCACCGCGTCCAGGATGTCCGAGGCGCCGCGGTCGGTGACCATTCGCAGCTCGACGCTCGCCCGCGCCGACTCCGGCAGCAGCATCGTCAGCTGCGGGACCTCGGCGACGCCGGCCGACCGGATCTCGCTCACGCTGATGGAGGCGCCGTAGAGGTAGTTGTAGAGGACGTGGTCGCCGCTTACGTCGCCGGCCCAGACGCGCACCCCCGCCGTCGTGGGCAGGACCTCGTTCCACTCCCGCCCGGCGAAGCGGTCGCCTAGCGACGCCACCAGCCGGCCCTCCTCGTCCGACAGCTCCCTGCGCTCGGCGAAGCTGTCCGCCAGGCCTTCGATGGCGACGCCGTTGCCGTCGGGCGACAGCATGGAGGCGACGGCCTGGATCAAGCGGTGGGTCGGCGAATCGACGACGCTCTTCGAGTTGCCGAAGACGCGTCCCCCGGAGGGACCCCGTCCCCAGTCCGCCGCCCGGCATTCGAGGTCGAAGGTGACCATGTTCTTGTAGCCGAGCACGACGGAGACATCCTTGCGGCCCGGGATTTCGGCAATTCGGGGGGAGAGCAAGGCCTCGACCGAGCCGAGGTGCCGGGAGGCGTCGGCGCAGATGGCCTGGAAGTTGGGGCTCCCCATCATCTCGGCCCCCTCCGCCAGGAGGAGGACGTTGACGGGCAACGAGCCGTCGGCCGCCAGGGCGGCGAGAGCGTTGACCCAGGCGATGTGCGATCCCTTGACGCCGGCGCCGCGGCCGAACACCACGCTCGGGAAGCCGTCGGAGCTGCCGAGGGTGCCGCCGAACGGCGGCTGCGTCCACGCCTCCTCCCTCACGCCGTAGGTGTCGAAGTAGCAGTACGAGGCGATCGTGTGCTCCGCCCCGGCGTCGAAGAAGCCCCACACGCCCGGCCAGTCGTCACCCGTCTCCACGACGTGCGACTCGGCACAGCCCACGTCGGCATAGAGGTCGCGTAGGAAGCCGGCGTACTCCCGGCCCCCCAGGTGCTCCGGGCTCACGCTCGGATGCCGGACCGCCTCGCGGATCTGGTCGACGGTGCGCGGCAGAGCCTTCTCGATCTCGGTCGTGACCACGTCACTGGGCATGGGATGCATCCTTCTCTAGGGTCGCTTCCAGAGAGGGCAGGAGTGTCACGACCCCTGCCCTCTCCAGTCGCTGGGCGAACTCGAGCAAGACGGCGGGCTGCACGGAGAGCCCGAACTCCAGCGAGATGTTCTCCGCCAGTTCAGTCACGTCCACCGGATCGACGGTGGCGTACCAGATGGTGTCGGCGATGGGGTAGAGCGACTCCGCCACGATGCCGGGGTCGGTCTCGTTCATCCGCTTCACCGTGGCGACGATGTCGGCGTAGGTGTGACCCGGGATCCCGTGGGGTCTTGTCGCCCCCGCCGTGCGGCAGATCGCCATTCCGGCGCCCCCCGCCTTCGGGGCGCCGCGCCCTTCGAGCTCGGAGCTCCAGGCGGCTGCGCCGTCCCGCAGTCGCTTGGTGAACCGCACCACGTCCTCCTCGGCCGTGGCACGGTCGGCCTCGGCGACCTGCAGGACCGACCGCAGGCTGGCGATCCCTCGTTCCGCCAGGTAGCGGATGTGGTGGAGGGGTGGCACCTCCCCTGCGGCGGCGGGGTCGTCGATCAGCTCGCACCCGACCCGACTCAGGTGCGCTTCGGTCCGAGCCACCACGAGCTGCATGAGGACGTCGAGATCGGCCGGGCCGGCGCAGCTCGCCGCCACCGCCGCCGTGCCGATGACCGCACCGGACCGCTCGAAGACGCGGTGGTCGGTCTTCCCGACGTCGAGCAGCTGCGTATGGAAGTAGCGGTCCGGAAGGGACATGACGAGGGCTCCCGGCACCCCGAGACCCGACCACGTCTTGTTGTCACTCCAGGGCGTGTAGGGCTTCACGTCCCAGCGGACATAGGGGATGTTCCCCGTCCTCGGCCGGTACGCCCAGGGGAGCTCCCCGCTGGGCTCGAGCGTCAGGCTCTCCAAGAGCTCGTTCATGAACGTCGGCAACGAGTCCGGCGAGCGGCTGACGACGAGGCTGGAGCTGGTCATCGCCTGGTCGTGACCGACGCTGCAGACGGCGATGGCGGCCAGGGCATCCTGCACGAGCTCCGGCCGCGTGGCCGCCAGGTGGAAGGTTCCGTAGCCCTCGTGGGCGAAGAGCAGACGCAGGCTTCGCCGCAGGGACGGGAGCTCCCCGTTCGAGACGGCCGCCGAGATGGCGCGGGCGAGCTCGAGGAGAAGTCCCACACCGGCGGCGCAGTTGGCCCCGGGCATCGTGGCGGACGACACGTGGGCGACCAGCCACACCTCGCCGCCGTGCAGTTCGCCCGGGATGGTCGCCAACACGCTGCGAGACACGCCCTCGAAGGTTCGGGCGCTGATGGAGAGACTCACCCGCGCCGTGCCCCCGCTGATCCGGTCTGCGTCCCGCAGGCGGGCGAACGCGTCGTCCGAGACGGTGAAGACCCAGGGGTTCTCGCGCCGGGACGGCAGCCGAAGTTGCTGCACAGCGTCTCGCAGCGTCTGGCGAGTTCGGCCGCCCTCGAACTGGTACAGGAGGTAGTTGGTCACGAGGGCGGCAGCCCCGTGTCCCGTCGCCCGGCTGACAATTTCGCCCCAGGCACTGTTCTCGCCGCTGTCGTGCACGAGGACGGCCTTGCCGGCGACGTCCAGCCCCTCGTACGAGGCGTCGTCCGTCCCGGCACCCACATCGACAAGGTCGAGCTCGACGCCACCGGGCGGCGTCGGAGGACACCACCAGGGCAGGCAGGAGGAGCACTCGGGCCAACGGACGACGTCCTCCTCGAAGGGCGAGACGATGCGCAGTGACGCAGGGCCGGGTTCCCAGGCCAAGGGCACTCGCTCGCCGCAGAACTCGCTCACGCCGTCGAGCGGCCATTCGTCGACCTCGACGCTCACGCCGCTCTCGCCGAGCTGCGAGAGGACGTAGTCGATGGCGTCGTGATAGCCCTGCGATCCCGGGGACCGGTAGAAGCCGCCGAGGCGACGAACGTGTTCCTGGGCGCGCAGCCCTGACAGGTTCCGGCTGATGGCGGCACTCGTGGCGCGGATCGTCATCCCGCCTCAGCCCGCAACCCCGACAGCGTCGTCGCCTCCCACTGCGATGATGTCCATCTGGACAAGGATTTGGGGCCACGACAGCGGCACCCCGATCGTCGTCCGGGCCGGCGTGTCCTCCACGCCGCGCTCTGCGAAGAACTCGCGACACCCGGCGTTCATCCCGTCGAAGTCGTCGTCGATGTTCGCCAGGTAGACGTTCAACTTCACGGCGTGATGGATGCTCGTCCCCGCCATCTCGAGGGCGTGGTCGAGGTGGGCGAGGGTGTTCTTCGTTTGCTCCTTCACGTCCTTCGGGTACTCGCCGTCGTCGTCGCGCCCGATCTGGCTCTTGACGAACACCAGGCCGCCGGCCTTGACGACTTTCGAGTAGGGCTCGACCGGGTCGATACCAATGAGTTCTCTCGTGGTCATCGCTGTCTCCTCGCTATCGGTCCAGCGCCACCATGTCGATCTCCACCTTCGACCACGGCAGGCGGCAGCCGACCGTCGTCCGCGCCGGCGCCTCGGTCACCCCGTGGTCGTCGAAGTACTTCTTGTACGCCTCGTTCATGGAGTCGAAGTCCGACTCGATGTCGTTCAGGTACACGTTGACCTTGATGAGGCGATCGAGGCTCGTCCCGGCGCTCTCCAGGATCCGGCGGAGGCGCTCGAGCGTGTTGGCAGTCTGCTCCTGGAGGTCGTCCGGCAACACGCCCGTCTCCGGGTCGCTCCCGATCGTGCCCGTCGTGTAGACGAAGCCGGCCCCCTTCACGGCAAGTGTCGTGACACTTGTCTCACTTCTCCTGACGATCACTTCGCGTTGCATGCTTGCCTTTCTGTCGGGCGCCGGAGCCCGGCGCTGGTCATGGCTTGGGTCTGTGTCTCAACGTTCTCCGCCGGCCAGCTGCCCGCCATCGATCCGCACGGTCGAGCCGGTGACGAAGCCGAGCCGGGGGGAAGCCAGGAAGGAGACGACGTCCGCCACCTCCTCGGGGAGGCCTGCTCTGGCGAGGGGGACGACGGACAGGCGGCGACGGAGATCGTCCGGCACCTCCAACTGCGGATTCGACGTCGTGGCGATGAACCCGGGCGCCACGGCGTTGATCAAGATGCCGGAGCTCGCCAACTCCACCGCCAGTGCCCGCACGAGGGCACTCACGCCGGCCTTGGCCACCGAGTACGGCGCCACGCCGATCCCCGCCCAGTCGGCCGAAATCGAGCTGAGGGCCACGACGCGCGGGTGTGGCGACGCCTTCAGCATCGCCTCCGCCGCCCGGACGACCCGAACCAAGGCGAGGACGGACACGTCGAACACCCTCGTCCAATCCGCGTCGGGGACCTCCAGGGCGGGGCCGTAGGTCCACGTGGCGGCGTTGTGGACGACGCAGTCGAGCCGCTCGTAGCGCGCCGTGGCGAGGTCGACGAGGCCGGCGCAGGCGCCGGCGTCGGAGAGGTCGCAGGAGACGATGTCCCAGCCTTCCTGCTCGCCGAGGGCCTGCCCCTCGGCTGTCTCGACGCGGGCCGGCGCCCCGGTCCCCTCCAGCGGGTCATCCGAGAAGACGGTGCCGATGATCCGGTACCCGTCCTCCTGCAGGCGCTTGGCGATGGCTCGACCGATGTTGCGTCCGGCGCCGGTCACGACGGCAACGGGAGCGTCGCCCGCTGCCTGTCGAGTGCTCAGGTGAGCGACGGCGAAGGCGGGCGGAGAACTCACCGGGGAGCCTCCGCCCCGACCACGACACGCTGCCCCGTGGCGAGGGAGCGCTCGCAGGCGTCCACGACGACGAGGGTCTTGAGGCCTTCCCGGAGGTCACAAGCCACCCTCGACGGAACCTGCAGCTGGACTGCCTCGATGAACCGACGAACGCTCAGCTCGACGGGCAGCCGGTCCATCTCCCCTCGCAGCGGCTCCCCCCGCGACACCCCCTCGAGCCGGAAGATCGGATCGAGGGCGACGTGGAGCATGGCGTCGGCCGCAACGACGTCGAGCGCCCACGTCGGCTCGAGATGGGGTCGTGCGCACGCCACGGAGACCGAGCCCAAGGCTCCGGACTCGAAGAGCAGGCTGAGGGCCAGCACGGAACGGAATCCCGCCACCGAGACGTCGGCGATGGGTGGTGTCGAGGCGGCGGCCTGCACGGCGACGATCTCGCCTCCGAGGGCGCGTTGCAGGTCGATGTCGTGACTGGCCAACTCGTAGAGGATTCCGCCCCCCACGGACCAGTCGGCGAACCAGTTGCGGGAGACGCCGGCCCCGATGCTCCTCCCGACGAGCATGCCGAGCGGCGTGGCGTCGAGCTCGGCCCGGATGTCGTCGAGGAACGGGATGGCCCGCCACTGGTAACCGACGGCGCCGACGACGCCGTCCGGCTGGGCCGCCACGATCGTCTCCGCCTCGTGCAAACTCCTCGCCAGCGGCTTCTCGAGGTAGACGTGAATGCCCGCCCCCATGGCGGCGACGGTCGGCCCGGCGTGATCGGTGGGAGGGGTGCAGACGAAGAGTGCGTCGAACTCCCCCCACTCGAGGAGGGCCTCCCACGTGTCGAAGGTGTTCACCTGCTCGGGTGCGAGACGGCGGGCGAGCCGTTGCTTCTCGGCGTCGTTGTCGGCGACGGCGACGACGGTGGCACCGGGAAGCTCGTCGAGTGTCTTCCGGTGCGTGGTGCCCATGTGGCCGAACCCCAAAATGGCGACGCGCACCGGAGCTTCCCGCCTCACCGCCCCGTCCCCCCGCCGCGATGCCACTCGTCGATCTCGCTGCCGGTGGCGAGCCAGACGTCCGGGAGGCTCACGATCGACTCCAGCACGTCGGTGGCGTACTTGATGCGGAAGGGCTGGCCGCTGACGTGCGCATGCAGGCAGAGGACCACGAGGCGCCCACTGCCGGCGCCGTCGCTCCAGAGCTCCGCCACCGCTGCCTTCACGAGGTCGGCCCAACGCCACGGAGGCAGCAGCCGCACCTTGCCCGCCATGAGGTCGTCGAGGTCGATCGCCACCGGCAAGGCCGTGAGCCGGTCGTCCCCGACGTGAAGGTCGTACGGCTGCTCGTCGTTGGCCCAGTCACACACGTAGCGGATGCCGAAGCGGCTCAGAAAGCCGGGAGTCCTCGTCGACTCCCCGTACTCTGCGCCCAGCCATCCCGTGGGAGGTGTGCCCGTTGCCGCCGTCACGCCGGCGACGGACTGCTCGATCCACGCCGCCTCCGTGGCGGCCGGCACCGACTCGTTGATGTACCGGCTCAAGGCCAGGCCGTGACCGACGAACTCGGCCCCCGCTCGTAGGCAGGCCTCCACGAGACGCCCGTGGTCCTCGAACAGCTCGGCGTCCATGGCGACCGTGGGGCGAACGCCGATCCTCGCCATGGCGTCCACGAGACGAAACGCCCCGACCCGCCCGCCGTAGGAGGCCTCGGAGACTCGCGAGATCTGGAACGCCCGCGGGTAGGGCCCGTACCGAATGGCACTCGGGGCCGGCTGGAAGGCCGGATCGGGAAACAGCTCGAGGTGTTCCACGCAGAGGACCACGGCGACGGCGAGCCGCGCCCCCTGCGGCCACGTGAGAGGGTCTCGAGCAGGGAGCGGATCCCAGCGCAGGTGCGGATTGTCACCACCGACCCGACGGGCCGCCCGGCCCGAGGCGCTCACGGCCCGCCATCCTCGGCCGGCGCGGCGAGATACGCGTCATAGAAGTTCTCGAGGTAGTAGTCGGCGATGGCCGCGCCGGTCGTGACCCATGCATCCTGGCGACCGAGCAGGTACTCGATCAGCTGGCGGAGGACGGCGATGCGATGCGGCTGCCCGAACACGTAGCCGTGCAGCGCCACGCACATGACCCTCCCCGTGTCGGCGGCGTCACTGCTGAGGGCCTCGTACTGGTCGATCGCCATCTGGAGGAAGTCGTCGGCCTCGAGACCTGCCGACCCGTATCCAAGTGATAGCAAGGCGTCGTCGTTGATCTCGAACCCGTAGGGAACGCTGACGAGCCGCCCACCTGAGGTCCGGACCGGTACCGGCTGGTCGTCGATGCCCCAGTCGGCGCAGTACCGGATGCCGTGCTCGGCGGCCAGGTTCATCGTGTTCAGCGTCGTACTGCCGGCCGGGCCGAAGAATCCCCGCAACGGGGTGCCAAGGTGCTCCAGCACCGAGGAGGTGACGTCCTCGAAGAAGGAACGCTCCACCTCCTCGTCCATCCCGAAGAGGTACTCGGTGTTGTAGAGGCCGTGGCACATGACATCCCACGAGCGCTCACGTATCGCCGCGGTGATCTCCGGGTAATGATCCAGCACCGCCACGTTCAACGAGGCGGTGATCGGCATGCCAGAATCGTCGATCGCTCCGAGCATGCGCCAGAGACCCACCCGGTTGGAGTAGTCGTAATAGCTGTACATCATGGTGTCGGGCGCCTGCGCCACCCTCGGCCACGGATTGATGTAGTCGTTGCGGGGCGGGAGGAACTGGTAATGCTCAATGTTGAGCGCTAGCCAGACCGCTACTTTGGCGTCCCCCGGCCAGACGATCTTCGGGCGGTCGACGATGGCCCGATACTCGACGAACTCGCCGCTCACGCGTGCGGCTCCCCCGGCCGGGACGCGAAACCCCTCCCGTTCCATAACATTTGTTGCGCATTATGGTCCCGATCCCGCCAGCTGTCAAGGTCCGCCCGCTGCCGGATCCTGGTCGGAGGAGCCGGCCGCCGGGGCCCGATCCGGCGGTCTCTTGGGCGCCCCCGGGGACGGATCGGCGCCGCGCCAGCAAGCCGCTCGATCGTCAGGCGGAGGCCGGGCCGCCACTGTTCGAGGGGCGGTACCAGCTCACGTCGCCACCTCGTGGGACTCGTCCGCCCGCCTCGCCAGCTGCCCCCCGGGGGCGAAGCTCTCGATGTAGTCCTTGACGGCCAGGCGGAGCCTCTTGCGCACGGCAGGGGACGGGCTGAACACCCCCTGGATTCCGAGGCCGTCGATGATGGCGAGCGTCTGTGTGGTGGCCATCCCCACGTCGATGGCCGCGTCGATCATCTCGAGGGCCTGCGCGGAGGCCAGGAGCTCCTGGATCGTGGCGATCCGTTCGTTGTAGCTGCGGCTCTGCTCGAGGACGAGGTCCTCGTTCGTGTAGGCGCGGCCCCAGAAGACCAGCCAGACCCGCCACTCCAGCAGGCTCGTCTCGTTCAAGGGAAGCGAGTCCAGGAGGATTCGCTCCAACGCCTCCATGGGTGGCCCGTGCAGCTCCGCCATTGCCCGCTGCCGGGACCTCCCGAAGACGTGCTTCACCGCCGCCAGGATGATGTCGTCCTTGTTCCTGAAGTAATGGGTGACAAGGCCGGTGCTGCAGCCGGCGGCGGTGGCAATTCCCCTGATCGTTGCCGCCTCGATGCCGGAGCGGGCAATGACCTGACACGTCGCCTCGATGACGGCCGCGCGGCGTTCGTCGTGGTCGACTACTTTCGGCATCGTCGCGGCGCCCTCGCATCCTGCGGCCGTCGGACTGCCCGCCCCCCGCCTCCGACGGGCTCTCGAGCGGCGGCGGCCGGCTCGGGTCGGCGGCACATGGCGGAGCGACGCTGCTCCCTGGAAACGTGCACGGCGGGAACCCTAGCGTTCCCGCCGCGAGGGCACCCCTTTGGGCCATGGGACAGCCCCGGATTGCCGCCTCCTGTCACTTCGTCCGTCCGGGTCAATCGTCGTAGTACACCCACTCCAAAGCGATCCAGCCGTCTTCAGACGTATAGGGGCCATGGGAGAACCCGGGAGGATTGCAGACGAACGTACCGGCCCCGAACGCCGTGCCGTTCTCGATGAAGGCGCCCTCGACGATGAAGCTCTCCTCCCAAAAGTCGTGGGCGACCGGCTCGGTGGACGCGTAGCCGGGCTCCGCCTTGATGAGACGGGTGTAACTTCCCGATTCCGTGTCTCTCGCCAGCTCACGCTCCCACAAGCCCGGGCTGCCCGGGAAGGGCGTCCAGGCGACGCTGTCGATTTGTTCCGGCGTCAGGAAGACCGCTTCTTTCCTCATGACCCTCCACTCATGTCGCTGTCCTAACCGAGCCAGGCCTGCGTGAAGTCGTAGTTCCCGAGCGACTCACCGGTCTTCGAACCGTGCACGCCGTGCGTGCGGGCTGTGCAGGCATCGATGGTCGGGAAGAAGTACGGAATGATGTACCCGCCACTTGCATACTCTATGGCTTGCATCTCGTAGGCGATCTGGCGCTTCTTGGTCGCATCGACCGTACTCAACGCCTGCTGGAAGAGGCTGTTGAAGGCCGCTTCATGGAAGTGACACTCGTTGTACGGGGCGGAGTTACACGACCCCGCCGCAACCTGGATGAGGTACGGCGCGTAGCTCCACCAGTCCTGGGCAAACGTGAACTTCAGGTAGTTCGGTCCGTAGAAGGCGGTGTCCGTCAGGACATCGAGATTGATCGTGACGCCGGCGGCCTGTGCCTGCTGTTTCAGGATCTGGGCGGCATTGACCGAGCCGGTGGCGATCGGGGCCGTCACGAGGGTGACGGTCAAGTCACTGCGTCCGGCGGCCCGCAGCAGCGCCTTGGCTTCGCTGATGTCCTGCTCCCGCTGCGGGAGGCTGCGATCGTAGTCAGGGTCCCAGATGGCGTAGAGGTCGTTGCCGACGATGCCGAGGTCGCCGAAGAGGATCGACTTCATCTGCGTCCGGTCGACGAGCGCCCTCATGGCTTGGCGCACTCGGACGTCGTTGAACGGCGGCTGGTCGACGCGCATGGTGAAGGGCGTCCACCCACCCGACTCGCTGACGAGGAGGGTCGCCCCGCCGTTGGTGACGGGCGCCTTCGACGCCAGGGACAAGGCGTTGATGACGTCGGCTTGGCCCGACAGGAGGGCGTTGACCTGCGACGTTTCATCGCTGAAGTCGGTGATCACCACCTCGTCGACGTACGGCAGGCCCTCCACCCAGTAGTTCGGATTGCGGGTGAAGACGCTTTGCTGACCGGCGGTGAAGGACTTGTACTCGAAGGGCCCTGTGCCGACCGGCTTCTGTGGGTTGTAGTCCGTCGGGGCGATGAAGAAGTACTGCGCTGTCAACGCCTGCTCGAACGTCGAGTACGGGGTGTGCATGGGCAGGCGGATCGTGTACTTGTCGAGGATCTTCGCCTCGGCGAGGTTGACGGCGGCGAGGAGCGGGGCGCCGGGCTGGGGCGATTTGGGATTGACGATCTGCTGGAAGCTGTAGAGGACGTCGTCGGCGCCGAGATCCTTGCCGTTGTGGAAGGTCACGCCGCTCCGCACCCGGATCGTCCATTCCGTGGCATCGGCGTTCGGGGTGACCTCACTGGCGAGTTGAAGGACGACGTCAGCGTTGTTGTCGAGCGTGACGAGCAGGTTGTAGAGCTGGTACATGCGGGCGGCGTCGACCGTGCTCTCGGGATTGAAGGGCGAGATCGTGTCGGAGGACCCACCGCCGCTGAGCCCGGCCGTCAGCGTGCCGCCTCGACGTGGTGCGTTGGTGGTGGTCGACGCCGCCACGGTCGTCGGCGAACTGCTGGTGCTACTGCTGCAGCCGGCCGCCACGGCGCCGAGGCCCGCCAGCGTCAGCCCGGCGCCAACACCACCGAGCAGCTGACGGCGGCTGAACGTGCCCTCCGCCAGATCGGCGCCCAGCACTGAGCGACGCGACCGTCCGTCATGGACGTCGTCTTGAAATTCAGCCATTCGACCCCCCAAAGCCGGTGTGTCCACAACGTTGGCCATCGGACGATTGCTTCGCGCAGTCCGAGCATTCCGGCATTACTGGAACCTGCTGGTGGATCCTCGAGAACACCGATGGTCTCTAGTCATCGCGAACCGGGTGCGTGGCACGCGGACACACGATCCGTCACACGCCAGCCGTAGACCTCGTACCCCTCAGCGCGCCGACACGCTGCCGGGTGCCACGCCAAGCACGGGCACCGCGGAGACTTCTCCTTGCAGGGCTCCCTGTGATACCGAACAACTGTTGTGGATTATGCTCGCACCGGGACACCCTGTCAAGACGGCCACTTTGGCCTGTCGGCTCGCGGCATGTGAGCCTCGGTGGGGCGGGGCGAGGAGCGTCTCGGAATCCCGATCGCAGTCCTTCTACTCTCACGATAGCCCAGGGTGGGGGGCTTGAATCAAGGGCCACGGTTGTGGTTTCAATACCTGTCTGCCTTCCGACCGGCGGGCTCGACGGCGGCGAGAACGAGATGAGGATGTGTCGATGCGGTCTTCGACGAGGAGCCTGATGCCCCGACGCACCATGCCTCCGCCATGACCGAGCGCTGGGTGCTGCGTCTCGAGGAGATCGACAGAACGCAGGTCGCGCTTGCCGGCGGCAAGGCCGCCAGTCTTGGGGAGCTTTCCCGCATCGAGGGCATTCGGGTGCCGGCCGGTGTCTGCGTGACGACGGAGGCCTTTCGCCGGATCACGGCGATGGTGCCGTCCCTCGACGATCGACTCGACCGCCTGTGGCGCCTGGACCCGGACGACCGCGATGCCATCCGCACGCTCAGCGCGGAGCTCCGGGACCGCTTCGAAGCGACCACCATGCCGGACGACGTGGCAGTGGCGATCACCCACTCGGTCGAGCGGCTCGGGGGACCCGCCGCCTACGCCGTGCGGTCCAGCGCCACGGCGGAGGACCTGCCGACGGCCTCCTTCGCCGGCCAGCAGGACACCTACTTGAACGTCGTGGGATCGGCTGCGATCCTCCAGCACGTCGTCCGGTGCTGGGCCTCCCTCTTCAGCGAGCGAGCGGTCGCCTACCGGCTGCGAAACGGGGTCGATCACCGGACAGTCCACATGGCCGTGATCGTGCAGCGGATGATCGTCCCGCACGCGGCCGGAGTCCTCTTCACGGCCGACCCCGTCACCTCGAACCGGAGGGTCTCGTGCGTAGAGGCCACCTTCGGCCTCGGCGAGGCCCTCGTCGCCGGCCTCGTGACGGTGGACACGTTCACGGTGCGAGACGGCGAGGTCGTCGGCAAGACGATCGCCAGCAAGGAGCGAGCCCTATACGCCTCCCCGGCCGGCGGGACGCGGGACGTGGCGATCGAGCCGGACCGCCAGGACCAACCGGCGCTGGCAGATGCACAGGTCATGCGGCTGGCGCAGCTGGGCCGGCGGATCGAGGCGTACTTCGGGGCCCCGCAGGACATCGAATGGTGCCTCGTCGACGACGCGTTCCAGATCGTGCAGAGCCGGCCGATCACGACGCTCTTCCCCGTCCCCGTGGCGAGCGACGACGAGCACCACGTCTACGTCTCCGTCGGCCACCAGCAGATGATGACCGACGCCATGAAGCCACTCGGACTCTCCATGTGGCAGCTGACGGCGGCGCGGCCGATGCTGGATGCGGGCGGACGGCTCTTCGTCGACGTTGCCAAGGAGTTGGGTGCGCCACGCCTCCGCGCCGGCCTCCTGGCGCTGGGGCGATCCGATCCGCTCATCGGCGCCTCCTTGCAGAGCATCGTCGAACGAGACTTCATCCCGACCCGCCCGGATGACGGTCCGGTGGGCGCGCCGGCTTGGGAGGCGCCGGAGACGATCGAGACCGATCCGGCCATCGTCGCCGAACTGGTCGAGCGCAGCGAGGCCTCCCTCGCCGCCTTGAAGCGGGACATCCGGGGGAAGTCCGGATCGGCGCTCTTCGACTTCATCCGTGCGGATGTCGCCGAGCTGAAGCGGCTCCTCTTCGAACCTCGGAGCCTCCAGGTGATCATTGCGGCCGTGAGGGCCACCTGGAAGCTCAACGAGCAGCTGGCGACCTCGCTCGGCGAGAAGAACGTCGTCGACACGCTCACCCGGTCCGTCCCTGGCAACGTGACGTCGGAGATGGGGCTGGCTCTCCTGGACGTCGCCGACGTGATCCGACCGCATCCGGACGTGGTGACGTTCCTGCGCCACGTCGAGGACGACACCTTCCTGCACGAACTGCCCGCCCTCGACGGCGGCCGGGAGGTCCGCGACGCCATCGTGGGCTACCTCGACACCTGCGGCATGCGCTGCGTCGGTGAGATCGACATCACGAGGCCGCGCTGGAGCGAACGCCCCACCCTGCTCCTGCCCACGATCCTCGCCAACATCAAGAACTTCGGGCCCGGTGAGGCGGCGCGGCGTTTCGAGCGGGGGTGGCAGCAGGCCGCCGAGAAGGAACAGGAGGTGCTGGCGCGCCTACGTGTCTTGCCCGACGGGGAGCAGCAGGCCGAGGAGGCCGAGGCGCTGATCGCCCGCATCCGGACCTTCGCGGGGTACCGGGAGTATCCGAAGTACCAGATGGTCAGCCGCTACTTCGTCTACAAGGAGGCCTTGCTGCACGAGGCCGAGCGGCTCGTCCACGCCCGCCTCCTGCGTGAGGCGGAGGACATCTTCTACCTGAGGTTCGAGGAGCTCGAGGACGTCGTGCGCACGAACGAGTTGGATGACGGGCTCATCGGCCGGCGCAAGGAGGCGTTCAGGGCTTTTCAAGCCCTCACGCCACCTCGCGTGCTCACGTCGGATGGCGAGGTCGTCGTCGGGACGTACGGTCGGGTCGATGTCCCGCCCGGCGCACTGGTCGGCCTCGCCGTTTCCGCCGGGACTGTGGAGGGGCGAGCCCGCGTCGTCCTCGACATGGCCGAGGCGGGCCTCGAGCCCGACGACATCCTCGTCACCGCCTTCACGGACCCGAGCTGGACGCCCGTCTTCGTGACGGTCAAGGGACTCGTGACGGAGGTCGGAGGCCTCATGACTCACGGCGCCGTGATCGCACGCGAGTATGGCTTGCCCGCCGTGGTGGGGGTCGAGGACGCCACCCAGTTGATTCGCGACGGACAGAGGATCCGCGTGGACGGAACGAACGGATACGTGGAGGTCCTGTCCGAGTAGGTGCGGACCGTTCGTGCGACATCGACGTCGCACGAGGAGCCGAGCAGCGGAAGACGTCGCCCCCTCCCCCGTTAGCGTGACCACGTCGGGCGGCGACGCCGCAACGCCCTGCGGGCGCTCACAGGAACCGACGAACCCGGAGGGCTCAGATGACCATGGCCGGTACCCCCGTCGCGCCGCCCGGGGGTACCGCCACGCTCGCCGGCCACGTCGTCGCACGCATGGGGTTCGGCACCATGCAGCTTCCCGGGCCGGGCGTGCTCGGACCGCCTCGCGACCCGCGACGCGGCGCTGGCGGTGCTCCGCCGCGCCGTCGAGCTCGGCGTCAACCACATCGACACAGCGCAGTACTACGGCCCTGACGTCTCCAACGAGCTGATCCGCGCCGCCCTGCACCCCTACGCCGACGATCTCGTGCTCGTCAGCAAGGTGGGTGCGGTGCGAGACGAAGCCGGCGGATGGCATCCCGCCCAGCGGCCGGAGGAGCTGCGCGCCGGCGTCGAGGACAACCTCGCCAGCCTCGGCATCGAGCAGGTGCACGTCGTCAACCTGCGGCTGCATGGGGACAACCCGCACGGTGCCGGCGCGGGGCCGGGCGCCGAGTTCGACGACCAGCTCGCCGAGATGGTGGCGCTCCGGGAAGAGGGCAAGATCGGCGGCATCGGGCTTAGCACCGTCGGCGCCGAGCACCTCCGCCGGGCACTGCCCGCAGGAATCGCCTGCGTGCAGAACGGCTACAGCCTCCTCGATCGCAGCGACGAGCCACTCCTCGAGCTGTGCCGGGAGAACGACGTCACCTGGGTGCCCTACTTCCCCCTCGGCTCGGCCTTTCCCGGCATGCCCAAGGTGACGGAGGACGCCGCCGTCATCGACACCGCCGCCCGCCTCGGGGCCACCCCCGCTCAGGTCGGCCTGGCGTGGCTGCTCGCCCACGACGAGGGCCTCCTGCTGATCCCGGGCACCTCGAGCCTGGCCCACCTCGAGGAGAACGTCGCCGCCGGCCCGCTCGAGCTGGACGGCGAGGCGATGGGGCGCCTCGACGCCCTCGGCGCGCCGGTCGAGCGCCCTGGCTGATCCGCCGCTACCGGTACGTCAAACTGAGCTGCCCCGTGTAGGTCTGGCCGTCAGGCGGCTTGCCGGAATCCCTGGCGTTGGTCGTGAGCTTGACGTTCATGGTGTGCGCCTTCTCGAGCTGGGTGAGAACCGCCCCGCTCACCTCGATGGTCACGTTCGCTACGGAACCGGCGGCCATGCTGAACGTCTGCTCCGCGATCGTGACTGGCCGCTTGCCGGAGGTCTCGATGACGACCGCCCCGTGCACGTCCCGGGGGTCCGCGCCGGGCACACGAGTGACACCGTCCCTTGACCTGCGGCGGCGGATTTGGCGGGAGCGCTCGCCGTCGTCACGGTGATCGGCACGATCGTGGAAGCGGGCCGCACCCCGTAGCCGAGCAGTTGGGGCGCGTGGCTGTCGGTCAGCAAGCAGGGTGAGAACTCCCCCTGACGCGGGTGGACAGGGATGGCCGGTGAGGCAGAATCTGCTTCGGCACGAACGCTACGAGCGAGGAGGTTGGTGTGGACAATCTGCCCGTCGCAGTCCGAGAGCTGCTCGATCAGCCCTACCCCGCTGTCGTCGCAACGACCGGCGGACCCGATAGTCCCCAGTGCTCGGTCGTTTGGATCGAGCGGGAGGGCAATGACCTGTCATTCTTCTGCGGGAGCGACACGGTGAAAGCGCGCAACCTCCGCCGTCATCCGTCGGTTGTCGTTCTCGTCGTCGATCCGATGAGGTCCGTCGATCCCGGCGTGCCCTGCTACGTGCGCATCCGCGGTCGAGCCTCTCTCGAGGCCATGACCGACACCACCTTCCAGGATCGCCTGGCACGGCGCTATATGGGCCTTGACGAGTACCCCCGCAAGGCCGATTACCTGCTCGTTCGCATCAGGAGCGAGGGTTGGAGTGGGCTCGGGCCCTTCCCGGACACGCCGCACGGCTGGGGGACATAGGTCGCTCGGAGCCTCAGAGCCTCCATTGTCGCCGCGTGAGCCTGACCCTCAACTCTGAAGGGGCGCGTCAACCGCCGGCAGGCAGAATCCAGGTCTCGGACAGTGCGAGGGCGGCTGAGGGGCATCGTCGCCCGAGGAAGTCCCTCATCACCGGCTGGCCGTCCAACCGCACACCGCCCACGCTGATGCTCGCCGAGTGCGCCGGCCTGAACACGCTCACCATCTCATGGCGCCCGGTCGATGACTGGCCCGGGGCGAGGTCAGCGAGGAAGGGCGTCTCGAGGTCCCCCCAGGTGAGAACGACCTCTTGGTCACCCGACACAGCCCGCTCGACGACGCCGCCCTGTCCATCGCTCTCGCTCTCGAAGCGGGCTGGTGAACTGATGGCGCACGTTTCGATGCCGGCTACTGGGCGGAAGAGAGCAAACGCTATGACAAACTCGGAGAGGAGAGAGCGGGCCAGGGCCTCGTTGTCACTGAGACACACCGGCGCAGTGCTGGGCTCGCCGTCACCGCTCGGATCCTGCACCACGAGCACCATGTGACCGGTCCCGTGATCGGACGCCGTCACCCGGAAGTACAGGGCGAGGTTGGCCCACCGCTCATCACCCTCGCGCTTGAGATAAATGAAAGGGTTGTCGCCTGTCCAGACAACTTCGCCGGATCGGATCGGGGGTTCTATGACGGTCACGCCTTTCTGCTCATTCGCCGGAGTTCCCTGAAATCAGAAGATGGCTCCCAGCCGAGCACGTCGCGCGCCCGAGAGCTCGAGAACACGGAGGCTCGCTCGTTCAGTTCGTAGCGGCGCGGGTTCCTGATCTCGGGCAGCGGCCCTACCCGCTTCTCGTACCACTCGAGCGTCGGCTCGTCGAGGGAGCTGTCGTCGGCGCTCATGAAGAAGACGCCGTAATGCGGCCCATCGACCTCCAAGGCCAACCGAAACCCTCTCGCAAGGTCCTCCGCAGTGACGTAGTAGAAGAGCCAGCGCCTGTCGGGTTCGCCCACAAGGTGGAGGTAGTCGTCGAAGGCATCCTGCAGCACCACGGCCACCGGCCTGATGCACAGCACGTCCATCGGGCCGGCCCGTGCGAAGCTCAAGGCGGTGGCCTCGATGGACGCTTTGCTCACCCCGTAGGCATGAACAGGGCGGCACTCGTGGTTCTCGTCGATGGGCAGGTATTGCGGGGTCCAGTCGGCCCTCATCTCGCTCAGGCCGGTGGCTGACACGCTGGAGCAGACGATGGCTTTCGCCAGCCCCAACTCGGCCGCCGCCTGCAGCACATGCCACGTGCCGATCGTGTTCACACGCATGTACTCCTCCGGCCGGGCCATCATGTCGAAGTCCAATGCCGCGAGGTGCACAACGGCGTCCGCCGACCTCAGCGCAGAGCGAACCTGCTCGATCTGCATGACATCCGTCTCCGCATAGGCGACGTCCGGATCAGGCACGAGATCGGCATTGAGCACGTCGAAATGGGACGCCAGCTCCTTCGTGACGTGCCGGCCGACCCTCCCCGACCCGCCGGTCACGACGACTCTTGCTATTCGACCATCGATGCTCACGCTGGCGACCTCCGCGTTACATGGGGGCCGCGAACCTCGACGCGGCCGCCGCCATCACGAATACGAACGGAATGATGAGGATGAGAAACGGTCCGCTGGAGGAGAGCACGGGAATCGTGGCGCCGAGCGCGATACCGCCCACGGCGCCCCCGGTGTCGTAGGCGACGTTCCAGAGAGCTGCCCCGACCACACGCTTGCGGTCGTGCCGGTCGTCCACCATGTACACGAGCGTCGCCGTCGCGAGGCCGCCGAGCCCGCCTCCCATGGCCACGGCGGAGACCACCGAGATTCCGAACCGGGTCGAGAGTGCCAATCCGCTCACGCCGAGCGCCGCCAGGGTGCTCGACACCAGGATGACCGCCCTGAGCGAGGCGCGATCGACAGCTGCGCCGAAGATGGTCCGGGAGATCGCGAAGGCGACGCCGAAGGCAATCAGGATCCATGACGCCGTGATCCGCCCGGTTCGGAGGGGCAGGAACGAATACATGGCCGACAGCGAGGCACCCACGACGAAGATCGAGGACAACGGCAACGTGTCCCGAGTGCGGATCGTGCGCCAGACGGACACTGTGGAGGTGGGGTTGGAGGCCCGGCCATGCCAGGGTCCCGTCAACGACCAGAGGGCGAGCACTGGTAAAGCGGAGGCCACCGGGAAGACGACGAGGCGCCCGAAGGCGCTGTACAGCCACAGGCCGGCGCTGGGCATGAGCACTCCGGTCGTAGCGGCTATGACCCCATAGCGGCCGGCGGTCTTGCCGCGGGCGGCTGCGCTCGCCTTCGCCGTGAACACCGTCGCGCTGATGACCGTGAAGAGGCCAAAGCCCATCCCGCGGACGATCGTGATGGCCACCATGGCAGCCAGCGACGTGCCCGGCACATAGGCGAGCGAAGGCAACCCGAGCAGCGCCAACGCCAGCCCCGTCAACGTGCGATCGGACACCCGCCGTGAGAGTGCCGGAACTGCCAACTGCATCGGCAGGGTTGCCGCCATGAAGGCAAAGGTGAGAAGGCCGGCGGCGAAGCCACCGTCGATGCGGGCACCGAGATACGGGATGAGGGCGTAGAGCAGATAGAAGGCTCCGTATCCCCCCGCGGTGCACACGTAGAGCTGCGGCCACCCGACCGGGATGTCGCTGCTCGCGTCCGCCGAGGACAGCCTCTTCATGAACGACCGGCGGCGCCGCATCCCCACGGATCACGCGGCGGCAAGCAGTCCGTGCAGCGCCGTATCGCACAGTTTGTCGGCAATCTCCTCGAAGGAGAGCGGGCCGTCAGGGTCGTACCACTGCGTCGCCCAGTTCAGCGCCGAGAGGATGACGAGTCGTCCCCAGCGGACGGCATCAGGGACGAACTCCCCGGCCTCGACCCCGTCAGCCAGAATCCGCCGGAGGCTCTCCTCCCCGGCGTCTCTCCGGGCCTTGATCTGTGTGGCCTGCTCGGGAGCCAAGGACCGCCAGTCGAAGACGAGGATCGTTGCCATGGCCCGATGTGTGGCCAGGACCTCGAGGTGACCGAGCATGTACTTTCGCACTCGCTGGCGGGCCGAGCCACCGCTCAGCTCGGCGGCGGCGGCGTGCTCGCAGAAGAGGTCGGCGACGGTGAGCATGATGCCGTAGAGCAGTTGCTCCTTGCTTTCGATATGGGAATAGAGGCTCCCCGGCTTCAGTCCGAGAGCGTCGGAAATGCCACGGATCGTTGTCGCCTTGTAGCCCCGTTCACTGAACAGCGACTCGGCCACGCGCAGGATGTCCCGTTGCCGATCGGTCAGCGCCGTCCAGTGGTCGGGCGGAGCATCTTCCGCCACGGCGTTGTGCTGATCAGTCATGAGCGACGCCTCTCCTTGTCAGCTCTGCGGATGGAGCTCGCTGATTGCGCCAACCGCTCTGAGATCGGCAACAACAGCCGCCCTGGCCAGGATCACGCCGTCGGGCCGTTCGCCTGCGAGCTGAATCCGACGGGCGACCGGAGGCTCAAGAGGTAGCCACGGATCGGGCGGATTTGCAACACCCTCAGGAGAACCACATCTGTCGAAACTGGCAATTGGAGAGGGGAGGGCCCTGCTTGTACGGGTAGAACCCGTTCAACTTCGACGTGTGGGCGTCGATGTTGTTGAAGAAACAAGGAATGATGTAGCCGCCTTGGTTGAAGTCGAGGGTTTGCATCTCGTAGAGGAGGTCGCGCTCCTTCACCGGATCCAGCGTTGCATTGGCTTCGGTATAGAGACGGCTGTACTGCGGGTCGTCACGGTGGCACTCGTTGTAGGGAGCACCGGGCAGCTGTCCTTGGGCGGCGATGCAGAGGTACGTGTCGCTCACCCAGAAGTCCTGCGAGAAGTCCCGCTCGAGGTATTGGGAGTTGAAGAAATTGCTGGACGTGACATCTTGCAGCGCCACTTGGAGTCCGATGGCGTTCGCCTGCTCGGCGAATACCTGAGCCATCTCGACCATGCCGATGGCGACGGGCGCCGTCACGAGCGCCACGTGCAAATCCGACTGGCCGGCCTGCTTGAGGAGAAACTTGGCCTGGTCGACGTCCTGGGTGCGGTGCAGACTGTGGTCGAAGTCGACGTCGGTCTCGCCGAAGACGTCGTTGGCGTAGGTGGCGTGCCCTGCGTAGGCCGCTTGGATGACCGTGTCGCGGTCTACCAGGAGCCGGAATGCCTGCCGGACCCGAACGTCGTTGAACGGAGGCTTGTCCATCCGCATCGTGATTGGCACGAAACCGGCAGTCGGGGCGTCCAGCACACTGATCCCGCTCGAACTGGCGAGTTCGCCCGCCGAGGAAGGGGGCAACGCACCGCAGGCGTCGATGTCGTTCGAGAGGAGAGCGTTCTGCAGGGAGGTCGGGTCGGGGAAGTCAGTGATGACGAGGCTGTCAACGTAGGGCTCGGGGGACATCCAGTAATTGGCGTTGCGGACGAACGTGCTCTCGACACCCGGTGAGAAGCTCGCGTACTTGAAAGGCCCCGTCCCTACCGGCTTCTTCGGGTTGAAGTCGACGGGGACGATCGAGGAGACGAAGCTGATCATCAGCTGTTGCTTGAACGAGGAGAAGGGCGACACCATTGGGACGTACACCGTGTAGCGGTCGAGGGCTTTCATGCCGGCGACGTCGACCGGCTTCAGCTGAAGAGCGCCCTCCAATGGCGTCTTGATGATCCGTTGGAAGGTGTAGAGGACATCAGCGGCCGTGAGCTCGTGGCCGTCATGGAACTCGACACCCTGGCGGAGTCGGATGATCCATTTGGAGGGATCGTTGTTCTGGGGTTCGACGGACTCGGCCAGCCACGGGACGGGCTGGTTGGCGACAGAGATCCCGATGAGGGGATCGAACAGTGCTGTGGTACGGGCGAGGTCGGGATCGGTCACCCAACCGCTCGGGTCCAAGGTGTCGGCCGAGCTCCCCCCGATCATGCCGATGCGAAGCTTCCCACCGTGCTTCGGCTTGAGAGAACCCGCGCTCGAGGTCGTCGGCGCCGAACTGCTCGAGCCCCCGCAGGCGTCGAGCAGGCCACCGACAGCGACCGCAGCACCCCCTGCGAGAGCCCCCCGGAGCAGCGTTCTTCTCGACATCTGATTCTGCATCACGTCTGATCCCCCCGTCCTCGGTCGTGCTGGCTTGTCTGACGAACCGTCAGCCATCTGCGGCTGCGGCTGCCTGGAACTGGCGCACGAGCCACTCGTTGAATTCGGCAACCACCACCTCGTTCGGGGCGAGCCGGCCGCGGGGAGCGAATCGGGACCTCAGCCCGCGTTGCACGCCCGACCACGCCTGGATGTCTTCCTCCATGACGGGCGCCAAGTCGTCGCGCTCCATTGTCCAGGTCTCGGCAAACGAGGGGTCCTCCATGGTGAGGGCCGGGAAGAGCCAGGAAACGCCGAAGAGCGACGAGGAGGGGCCGGTTGGCAGCCAGAGAAAGTACTTGACCTTGTCGGGCATACCGATGATCAAGAGATTCGGCATGACCGTGATATACCGGAGCACAGAGCGCTCCTCCACGGACAGACGAGGCAGGATCGGGTGCAACGCCTTCCCGGTCCGCGTCGGCGAGGCGTCGGGACCGGAACCAAGCAAGCGGTACTCGATGATTCCCCGTTCGACGTCGGTCAGGCCGGACGAACAGTCGACACGTGAAGGGGGCACGGGAAACATCCGGTGCCAGGAGCGGGCGTGCAGGTGCACGCAGTGGTAGCACTCATCCGAGAAGAGCTTCCAGTTCCAGTCATACGGTGTGAACGAGAGGGGCGCGGCGGACCTCAGCTCGGCGACCTGGTAGGGCTCGAGGCTGGCGGCCAGCGGTGCCAGGCGGTCCGCGACGGGTTCGATCTCGCTCGCGAACGTCGCGAAGCGAAAGCCGCACCATCCCTCGGAACGGATCTCCGGCAGGCGAACCGAGCAGCAGTCGAAGCCTTCGACGTCCTCCATGCCCGGCGCCGTGACGAGTTGCCCGTCGAGGCGGTATGTCCAGGCGTGGAAGGGGCACCGAAGCAGCCGATGGTTGCCTCGGGCCTCGGCGATGACCATCCCGCGGTGCTGGCAGACGTTGCTGAGGACCCTGACCCTCTCGTCGTCACCGCGAACGAGGAGAAGGGGCTCGTCACCGACCTGCAGGGTGGTGAAGTCCCCGCTGTGCGGCACGTCGCTGTCGCGTCCGACGCAGAACCAGTTGCGCTCGAAGACGGCCGACCATTCGAAGTCGTAGAACGCTTGGGACGTGAACCACTCCGGCGGGAGTGCGCGCTCCCTCGCCTCCGTCACTGCAGCGATGTCAACCGGAGAGATCAAGCGTTCCCCCTGATTCCATGCCCGATCGTCGGCAAACTAGCACTTGTTCGGTCGAGGCTCAAACGGTATGGGGTCCGCGGCAGGCACGCCGTGCCGCGATCGTGGGCGCTCACGGGGCTGCCCAGAACTCGCTGCGGATCTCACCGCGAGCGATCTTGTTCGACGTGAGTCTCGGCAGCGACTCTCGGAACTCGATCGTCTTCGGCACTTTGTATCCGGCCATCCGCTCGCGGCAGAACGCCCGGATGTCCTCCGCGTCGACCTCGACACCCAGGCGGGCAAGTGCGACGGCGTGCACGCGCTCGCCCCAGTGCTCGTCAGGCACGCCGATCACGACGACCTCGTCGATGGCGGGATGCTCAAGGAGCACGAGCTCCACCTCGTTGGCGTAGACGTTCTCTCCGCCGGTGATGATGAGATCCCTCTTCCGGCCGGACAGGTACAGGTAACCGTCGTCATCCAAGCGGCCGAGATCGCCGGTCCGTGCCCAGCCGTCGACAAGCGTTGCCGCCGTCAGGTCCGGCTGCAGCCAATAGCCCGACATCACATTGGGGCCGGCAATGACAATCTCTCCGACGGTCCCGGCATCGAGGAAGGTGAGATCGGGCCGCTGGGGGTCGACGATCTGCACGATCGACACAGCGGCGGCACGCCCGACGGACTCGGCGCGAGCTCGTTCTGTCTCGCCGGCAGCATCAGACAACCCGGCCGAGTACTCCTCCGGATAGAGGTAGCTGCCGGTGAGGCACACCTCGGTCTGCCCGTAGATCTGCCCGACAGCGCAGCCGAAGAGCTCTCGGGCCTTCTTCACCAGGTTCGTGGGCACCGGTGCACCACCGGCGTCGATCCGCCTGATACACACCGAGCGCGGGTGGGCCTCCATCTCGTCGATGAGCATCTTGAAGATGGTTCCCGACGCGATGAGCTTCGTGATCCCCTCTTGCTCCGCAAGGGCGAGCGCGGCGGCAGGTTGGAAGTTCATCGTGACGCAGCGAGCCCCGACCTGCCAGTAGGCGAAGGGGACGACGATGCCGATGTGGAAGAGGGCGCCTGCCGCGAGATAGACGTCCCAGGGGACGATCTGATCGTGCACGATCGTATTGGTGGCGTTGGCGAGGATGGTGCGGTGCGACAGCATCACGCCCTTTGCCCGTCCAGTGCTGCCCCCGGTGTAACAGATGAGAGCGATGTCCTCCTCATCTCCGCGCGGCCATTCCTGATCAACGGCGGGTTCGACGTCGTCGAGGGCCGGGAGCTCCGGATCCTGCTCTCCGAGGCTCAGCCACTTGGTGTCGAGCCGCGCCGTTTTCTGCTGCACGGCCTTCGCGACGGGAAAGTACCGAGGTTCCACGATCATGACCCTCGGCTGGCTGTTCTCGAGGACGGCTACCACCTCGGGCGGCGCGAAGCGGTAATTCACGGGCGAAAAGGCGGCACCGAGCCGGCTGGCGGCGAGAAAGGTGTGGTACACCTCGATCCGGTTGTCGGCGAGCATCCCCACTCGGTCACCCGGTCCCACGCCGAGCCGGCGTAGTCGGCCGGCCAAGGCGGTGATCGAGTCGTCGAAGGCCCGCCACGTCTCACGGCGGCCGTGACCGTCAGAGATCGCGACGGCGCCCGGAGTCTTCTTCGCGTTGCGCTCGATGATCTCGTGAATGAGCATCGCCGGCGGGTCGTCCTCTCAGCGATACCGGCGCAGACAGAACAGGTTGTCACCGCCGAGGCCGTGGCTCTGTAGGAGGGCGAGGTCGGGCTCGATCGATACCTGCCGCGCTCCCGCTCTGCCCTTCAGCTGCATCCAGAGCTCGTACAGCATGGCCAGCCCGGTCGCGCCGAGGCAGTGTCCCCTTCCAAGGAGGCCGCCGTCGGTATTTGTCGGGAGGTCCCCGGACGGTAGCGTTCGACTCGAGCTGGCGAGCTTGGCCCCCTCGCCTCGCTCAGCGAAGCCCAGCGCCTCGAGGTACAGGGGACCGGCCACGGAGAAGGCGTCGTTGAGCTGCAGGAGGGCAATGTCCTCCGGACCGACGGCGGCTGACCGGTAGAGCTCTTGAGAAAGCTCGGAGACGATCTGTTCGAGATTGTCCCACCCACCGACCGGGACCATGGCGTGATCCGGAAACGTCGAACCGTAGGCGGCGGCCACGAACTGGATCTCATCCCGCTCGTTGCCCGCTGCGCTGACGACGGCGGCGGCGGCACCGTTGGCGTTGGCACAACACTGCAGCTTCGTGAGCGGATCGGCCACGGCCGGCGACTCGAGCACGTCCTTGATCGTGTAGTCGCCGGCGAAGGCGGCATGGGGTGCCTTCGTGGCCGCCAGCTTGGCGCGGGCCGCCACCTCGGCCAGCTGTTCGGGAGCGACCCCGTACTCGGCCAGGTATTGAGCGGCCTTCAGTCCGTACCGCACGGTCAGGAGGTCCAGTGAGAGGCGGGCCGAATACAGATCAGCGGGGCTCTCGGCATCGGTGAGCTCGAGCAGCCCGCCCGACATGGCGTCGATCCCGAGCACGAGAACCAGCCTGTGACGACCGGACGCCACCGCCTCGTAGGCGAGGCGCAGGGCGGTGCTCCCACTGGCACACGCCTGGTCGATGCGGGTAACGGCGATGCGCCCAATGCCGAGCTCCTGCGCCAGCTTCGATCCCGCGCTCGGCGCACCGAGACCGCACCCGATGAAGACCTCGTCGACCTCGTCGATGGCCGCCGCTGCCGTGGACAGCGCGTCTCGTATCGCGGCCGCCGCCATCTCGCCGCGGGGAACTTGGCGCCTCGTGAACGGGAAGATTCCTACCCCTGCGACCGAGACCGTGGTCATGATCTGTCCTCTGCATGCGGCCTTGGCGCCACCGAGGCGACGACTCCAACGAAGGCTTCGCCATCGGCCAGGTCCCACCCTTCCGTCGAGATGACAACGTGGTCACCGATGCGAGGCGGTGAATCGCTGTCCGCCCTCACGGGTGCGAGGAAGGTCGACTGCATGGGGGCGTCGGCCACCAGGCCGACGTAGAACGGCGCCGCCAGGACCGAGCGCGAGCCCGCCCGATGCACCCGGGTGACCGACAGCAGGACGCCGTCGGTGGGCACCGGCGCCGGCTGCGTGGGCACGAGGGCGCAGCGGCTGCAGTAGTGCCGGGCCGGGACGAAGAGGCGGCCGCAAGCACCGCAGCGGGACGCAAGGCCTTCGGGACTCACCCCACCAAGCCCCACGGATACTCCAGCGGAGTCAACACGAAGAGTCGTCCACCCCCCGTCGCACGGGGGTTCACGGTGATGATGTTGGCGCAGGACATGTCGCGTCCCTCGACAACAACGGGAAGGACGATCGGCTCCTTGCTGTTGACGTCCAGGCCTGTCGTCTGGACCACGGCGAGGAACCCACCCATGTCCACCGGTTCGATGTTGAGGCCGAAGATCCCGGATCTGCCGAGGCGCTCGCGCAGGCCGGAGATGACTCCGGTGTCCGTCGGCTCGACGAACTCCAGGTAGTGCCAGTCGAGCACCGAGATCCTGTTCAGGCCGGCGAGCGTCGGAAAGAGGGCGTCCTGGCGCGGGTCGGTGCTCAAGCCCAGCACACCGAGGCGGGCGGCCATGTCGACACGATCGGAGGTGACCATGGCAGTGCTCTCGACGCGCGCGAACGCCGACCCCGGCGCAGAGACTCCCGCTCCGAGCTCAACCATCTCGACGAACATCCGGTCGGCGTCGTCCAGGGACACCTCGGCCATCACGGCTCGCCCGATCGGGCCTTCGTAGACGTCAGAGACCTCGACACCCTGCAGCGCCGCCCACGGGGCAGCGGCCAGGTCGGGCATCTCCAGGGCGAAGTGGAACCATCGCTCCTTGGTCGCGGCCACGGCGCCAAGGGCGGGGTGAGCGTCGGCACCGGTCGCGAGCACGAGCACGCCCCCCCGCCGGGTTGCCATCAACGTCCCGCCGCACTGGAGGAAGGGGTGCGTGCCCTCCCACACCTTGACGAGGCCTATGGCGGACAGGACGTCGACCGTCGCTTTGGTGTCGTCGCTCACCAGACTGGCGTACGCGAAGCGCTGTGGCACAACTTCGAGGCCTGCATCCACTACGAATCCCTCCCCAAGCTCCTGCTGACGAGTGCTGCGTTCCTCCTACGACCCATACCTGGGCATCACCTTCGACACGAGCTCCTCGAGGGCGCCGTTCTCCACTGCGTCCGAGACGAAGCCGATGTTGTGCCAGAGGAAGATGTCCTCGAAGTGGAAGACCTCGAGGAGCGAATCGATCTGGCGACAGACGTCGTCCGCCGTGCCGACGAGGAGACGGCCCCCGGGGATGTTGAAGGGAGGCACCGTGTAGAACCGGCGGAAGAGCTCGTCGTAGCTCCGTTGCAGCTCGGCGACATCTGCGCTGTCTCGCCCGAGCAGCAGCATGGCTCCTGGAGCCAGCGGCGGTACGTCGTGGTAGCCGGCGTTGGCGGCCTCCTCGCCGAGCACCGACGCAGCCGTGGCGAGGAAGTCGTCTCGCGTCGTGTAGCAGACGGCCGTGGCGCCCTCCGCCGCCCAGAAGCGAGCGGTCGTCATCCGGAACGCCAACGGACTGAAGACCCGTGGAAAGTGCAGCGGCCGCGGGGTGATGCCGAGCTCGTGGAGCTGTCCGTCCTCGGACATGCCGGCGCCGTGCGTTGCCGTCGCCGGATACGCCCACTCCGTATCGTGCGCCGGGATCGTCCAGAACTCTCCTTCGAAGTGGAACGTCTCCTGCGTCCAGGCGGCCTTGATGATCGCCCATGCCTCCTTGATGGCGCGCAGGTTCCTCTCGTCGGCCTCGCTCTTGTCGGACTTCGTGGCGGCGAGGCCGAAGTGCTGCGCGAAGGTGTTGACCCACCGCGTGGCGTTGCCCCGCGTAAACCCGCAAAACATCCTGCCGTTCGTCATCTGGTCGAGCATCGCCAGGTCCTCGGCCACGCGAAGGGGGTGGTTGGCCGTCAGGGTCATGCCCAGTTGGCCGACCTTCAGTCGCTTGGTGTGGTTGCCGACGAAGGCGCCGAACAGGATCGGGTTCGACGTGTTCTCCGGTACGCCCTCGGTGTTGCAGTGCTGCTCGCTCCAGCAGACCCCTTCCATCCCCCCCTCCTCGGCGATGACCGCCGCCGTCCGCATCCGCTCCAGCAACGCCTGGAACCGGGCTGGGTCGGAGCCGGCAAGGCGGACGCCCGCGTCAAACTCTTCGAGGCTTGCCCCAAACGGTTGGGCGTTCAGGAAGAACCTCATGCCACCCCCAGGTCTCGCGTCTGCCGTCGAGTGGTCTCGACGCGCCCTCTCAGTCTTTGCAAACTAACATTTGTTCGGGACGGAGGCAAGGGGCCAAGCAGCGCGTATTTCGACGGTTCATGACTTCGGGCAAGCAGATCGGCGTCTGGGTGCTCGAGCATTCCTTGGCTCAACGGGGCCGCCTGGGATGCGGAGCCGGGCGGGTGCCGCCTCAGGCATGTCGCGGTCAACCTCTCCTCGAAGCAACTCGAGGACCCCACGAGCTCGCAAACCGTGCGGGACCTGCTCGACATCCATGGTGTCAGCCCCGAGCGCCTCGTTCTCGAGGTGACCGAGTCCGTCATGATGGCGGCCACCTCGTCGACCCGGTCCTCGCTGCAGGTGTTCAAGGACCTGGGCCTGCAGGTTGCGATCGACGACTTCGGCACCGGCTACTCGTCACTCGCCTACCTTCACACCCTGCCTGTCAGCGCCGTGAAGATCGACCGGTCCTTCATCGAGCGCCTGCGTGCAGTCGACGACTCGACCCCAGTCGTGAAGGCCATCATCGACATGGCTCATGCCCTCGGGCTGCGTGCCGTCGCTGAAGGCGTCAGCGACGAGAAGTTGCAGCAGATCGTCTCCAGCCTCGGCTGCGACATGGCTCAAGGCTTCCTCTGGACGCGTCCTCTGCCGGCGTCGGAGTTCTCGAGGTGGTGGCGGGCTGGCGTCGGCTCGACCGAGGACGCCAAGCACGACGGCGGGGATCTCGCCCTGCGTCTTGCGTACGGCTGCAGCGGGCGGTCGGAGTGGCCGCCGCGATGCGCTTACAGGACGGTGCCGGCCACCAACCCTTCAAGTACGGCCTCCTCCACCGATCGGGGGGTCAGGCGGTCGCCAATGGCAACGACCTCGACGTCCTCCGCGGCAAGATCTCGGACCAACGCATCTACCGGGACGTGCCCCTGCGCCAAGACCAGACCCGACACGTCTTCGATGACCACCGGCTCCCTCGTCAGCACGTGCTTCAGGTAGACCGCACTGTCGTCGGCTCCAAACAGCCGAACGAGCGGCATGATCTCGACTCGTTCTCGCAACAGTGCCGCAACGTGGAAGTCCCGCACGTACTGCTGCAACCGCTCGCAGGCATAATGCGTGTCAACCGCCAGCACGACGCGATGTCCTCTTTGGGCAAGGAGACGAGCGACACCGGCGCCGACCCAGTCAGCCTTCCAGTCAGCGACGACAATGCGGCCGGAGGGGAGGCTGGCTCCGTTGATCACCTCCCATGCATCGACAATCCTCGGAGAGCCGATGATCTCGATCGGCGGTCGTCTCGGTCGTGCGCCCGTCGCCACCACCACCGCGTCCGGACGCTCCGAACGCACGAGCTGCAGGTCCACCACCGTCTTGGTCACAACCTTCACCCCGGCCCGCTCTGCCTCCCTCGCCAGATTCGAAGCCGCCCCCCCGAACTCCACGCGATCGGGAAGCTGCTCGGCAAGAAGAATCTGTCCACCTATTCGCCGAGCCGCCTCGAAGAGGGTCACTGAATGGCCCCTCTCTGCGGCAACAGCCGCCGCCTTCAGCCCCGCCGGGCCTCCACCCGCCACCAGTACGCGTTTGGCACGCGTTGCTCTCACCCGTCGGCCGTAGAGCAGCTCTCGTCCGGTCTCCGGATGCTGAATGCACGAGATGGGATACCCAGCAAGGAAGTGCCCGATACATGCCTGATTGCATGCAATGCAGGCGCGAATGTCCTCGACCAGGCCAGCTTTGGCAAGCGAGGGCATCTTGGGATCGCATATCAGAGCCCGGTTCATGATCACGGCGTCCGCCAGCCCCCCGGCGAGTGCCCGCTCTGCGTCCTGAGGCTGGTTCATCCGTCCGGCAACGAACACGGGGATGCCGACTCGAGCCTTGAACCCGCGGCGTGGGGCACCGCGTAGCCGACGCGCTCGTTCATTGCAGGGACGATATGGTCCGAACCAAAGAGAGTCGCCGACGTTCCCAATGTCACGCTCACGTAGTCCAAGGCTCCATCCCTGACGAGGGCCTCCGTCGCGGCAAGCGAGTCGCCTTCCGACAGTCCCTCGTCCTCGAGCTCGTCACCACAGATTCGTAGTCCGACGACGAAGTCGCTCCCGATCTCCTCGCGCACGGTCAGGACGACTTCCCTCAGAAACCGCAATCTCTTTTCGAAGGTGCCGCCGTACTCGTCCTCGCGCTGATTCACGGCAGGGTTCAGGAACTGCGACGGGAGGTATCCGTGGCTGGCAACAATTTCCACCCCGTCTAAGCCACCCTCCCGCAACCGCCGGGCCGCACTGCCGTACGACGCCACGATCTCCTGGATGAGATCGACCGTCAGCGCCCGTGGCATGACGCGGAACCGCTCATTCGGTACTGCCGACGGGGCATACGCCACAGGGGCCGAGCCGTCCTGTGACTCCAGGATCTTCTCTTCCCGGGTGGAACAATTGACCGAACAGCGGACATCCGTACGCATGTACGGCGTCCGACACTCTTCGGTAGCCGGGGATGCACGAGTCAGTGGTCGCCATCAGCACGTGGTAGGTGTAACGAGCGGTCTCGTGTACGCCGGCGACCTGCATGATGATGAGACCCACACCGCCTTCCGCACGCGCCTGTTGATACGCGACCAGCTGGTCCGTGACGAATCCGTTCTCGGCCATGACCGTGTCATGTCCAGACGACACGATCCGGTTCGAAAGCGTCACGCTCCCGACCCTCAAAGGGCTGAACAGATTCGGAAACTGTGTCTCGCTCAACCTGCGCCTCCTCTCGTCGACAGCCAAACCGTGCGGTGCTTCCACACGGTCAGGCGCCTCATGCCCGCCACGCAAGCCCGGATTCCTTTCTCCGCGACACGCGGCCTCGCCTTGCAAAGGCGTTCCGGTGGCCCATGAACATCAGGAATCTCGCTCCGGGGAACCGGGATCATCTAGCCGTCCGCCGCTTCGGGGCTGCGACGTAGACCGTGATCCTCGATGCCTCGGCTCGTCGGAGGCGCAATGATCCACATGACTCTGGCCTGAGAGGCTCCGACGTTTGCGAGGGCATGCGGCACCGAGCTCCGGAATTCCGCACAGTCTCCACTTCGCAGCCAGTGCTGCTCTTCGGCCAGGTCCAACTGCACCTCGCCTTCGAGAACGTAGATCAGCTCCTGGGAGTCACCATGCACGTACTCCGGTCCGCCGGTCGTCGCGCCGAGATCGAAGACCCCTTCGAGCAGCTCAACGTTCTGGAGGGGAGGCTTGCTCAGCAAGAACTTCGTGACGCCATCTGCCCTGAGTGTCGGCCGCTCATCCCGCCTGAGCACTCTCGATCGTCCGCTCGCGGCGTCGTCGAACAGATCCGACATCGTCAACCCCAACGCTTCGGCGATCAGCGTGAGCGTGCGAACGCTGGCTCCAGACCTCCCTCGTTCTATCTGGCTCAGAAACGACGAACTCACCCCGGCATGCTTGGCGACTTGCTCGAGAGTCAGGCCGCGTGCCGTTCGATAGGCGCGAATGCGCTCACCCAGGCGCGTACGAACGCCGTCGGGTTCAGTCCGAGCGCGCCTCGTCACCTCGAACCGTCGTTCGCACGTCGCTCCTATCTCGCTCCCGTCCGCGGCGTGCCGCGACGGCGAAGGCACTCCCTGAGCACCAGCCCGACCACTACTCGTACCACTCGTCCGGAGGAGAGGGTTTGGACACACGATAGTCAAAATCGTGCGTGAAGATCAGCTTTGCGTCGAACTTTCGCTCGAGGTCCTCCAACTTCTCCCAGCTACGGACCATCTCGTCCGGGCTCCAGAGGACCCCAGGCAGCCTTCGTGCCCGCATCTTCTCCGTCAGATAGGCGGCGTCCCCGCACAGCACATGCATCCCGCTCGCCAGCTGCACCACCGCTGCCTGGTGTCCCGGCGTGTGACCCGGCGTCGGTGTGACCACGATCGCCCCGTCCCCGAAGATGTCGTAGTCCCCGTCGACTTCCAGCCACCGCAGCGGGTGGTCGAAGTCCGCGCGATTGTAGACTCCACGCTGATAGACCGCCGGCCAATGTGCGAACTCCAGCTCCTTGCGTTGTACGACGACGGTCGCATCAGGGAAGAACTGTAGGCCGCCGGCGTGGTCGAAGTGCAAATGCGACACAATCACATGACTGATTTGATCCGGACGGACGCCGACGAGCCCGAGTTGATTCACGGCGTCATCATCCTCGGCCATCTCGATCGCGAAGGTCTCGTCCTCCGACTGGCCGTCGGAAGACTTCCACTTGGGATTCAAACCGGCATCGTACAGCACGTTCCCGCTTGGATGGGTAATTAGAAAGAAGAAATACGGTCCGTACACGATCTCGCCCGGATTGTCGTCCAAAGGATCATAGATTGCCTTTGCGGACCGGTCTCCACCGCAGTGAAACGCGTAGATCTTGATTGTCACCGGACTCTATCCTCCCCGTCTTCTGGGCTGCGACACCCTGCATTCCCTCAGGTGAGCCAATAGTGCTTGAAGTCGTATGCCCCGAACGAAAGGCCTACCTTCCCGGGAACTACGCCGGCGAGCTTGTTGCTGTGCCCATCGATGTTCGGATTGAAGACGGGAAGGAGGTAACCGCCTTGGTCGTATTCAATCGTCTGCAGCTCGTGGCAGAGTTCCTTCTGCAAAGTTGGATCCACCGTGGACAGAACCCGCTGGTAGAGGGTGTCGTACTGCGGTATATGATTGTGCGTCTCGTTCAGCGGAGCATTTGGGGCTTGACTCTCCGCGACACCAGTGAGGTAATAGATGCCATACCAGGGATCCTGGGAGAACAGCCACTGAAGATAGTTCGGACCATAGAGAGTCGTGGTGGTGGTCTGGAGGATCTTGATGTTTACCCCGATTGCGGTCGCCTGCTGAGCGAGCACCTCTGACGCCTGGACGGCGCCCTGTGCAACCGGCGCTGTCACGAGGGTCACAGTGAGGCCCTCCTTGCCGGCCGCCTTCAGCAGCGCCTTCGCCCTCGGCAGGTCCTGTTCCCGTTGCGGAAGGCTGCCATCGTAGTCAGGGTCGGTGACGCCGAAGATGTCGTTACCCAGAATGCCGTGCCCGTCGAACACGGTTTCCCGAAGCTGGGGCCGATCCACCATGTATCGAAAGGCCTGCCTCACCCGCACGTCATCGAACGGTGGGCGGTCCATTCGCATGGTGAACGGCGTATAAGCACCGCCATTTGACACCACGATTTGACCGCCCCCATTGGTGACCGTGGCAATGGACGCGGCGCTCAGTTGGTCAATCGCCTGAACGGAACCACCAAGCAGTGCATTGACTTGACCGGACTCGTCGTTGTAGTCCTGCATAACCAAGCTGTCGATATAGGGTAGTCCCTCCTCCCAGTAGTGTGGGTTACGGTCGAAGACGCTTTCGACTCCGGGCGTGAATGACTGGTACTTGAAGGGCCCTGTTCCTACCGGACGCTTCGGGTCGTAACCTGTGGGAACGATGTAGAAGTAGTAGCCCGCCATCATTTGATAGAACGGTGAGAATGAGCTGGCCAGTGAGACTCTCAGCGTTTGCGCATCCAACATTCTAAGATCGGTGATCTTGGGAATCAAGGAAGCACCTGTGTAAGGGTGGCTCGGATTCGTGATCCGCCTGAAGTTGTAGGCGATGTCATCCGCGGTGAGCGTCTTTCCATTGTGGAACTCGACGCCCTGACGCAGACGAATGGTCCAGACAGTCGCATTCGCGTTCGGCGTGATCTCCTCTGCGAGCGCCAGCCGGAGCAACCCGTCCGGCGTGTATTCGACCAGGCAATTGTAGAGCTGGTTCAGGCGCCCGAAGTCGAGAGTGTTCACTGCTGCATGGGCGTCCAGGGTGTCCGAGCTCGTTCCCCCGGCCAAAGCCGCGCTCAAGGTGCCGCCTCGCCGCGGCGTGCCCGCTCCCGCCTGAGTGGTGGTGGATGATGCGGTGCTGGAGCCGCACGCCGCCAAGGTGGGTCCGAGCGCAGCCGCACCGGCGGCCGCGGCGGCGAACTTGAGGATGTCCCGACGTGGCAGTAGGACACGACTTCGCGCTGGTTCCGACATAGCGCTCTCCCCCTTGTGCAGTGCGGCGTTGCTGTGACTGTAGCAGTGTGAAGCAACACTTGAAAGAGGTTAAGTGAAGGAGCGCGGCGTCTGAAGGAGCGCTGGGCGAAGCCCCGGCGCCCTCGCTCAGTGGAGCGTCGCCACCGCTGGAGGCCGTCCTCGGTGCCCGCTCGAAGATCGCCTCGATTGTCATGCCCAACAAGCAGATCGCGGCGGAGCTGCAGCTGTCGGTTCGCACCGTCGAGAAGCACGTGGAAGCGCTCCTCCGCAAGACCGGTAACTCGGTCACGCACGGAGTTGGCGGCACTGATGGCTCCGGCCGTCCCGCAGCGAACGACGCCCTAACCGGGCGACCAATACGTAGCCCCCCGGTCCGGCTACGTAGTCTCACCGATGTCCCCTCCCCCCGTCGTGAGCGCAACCTGTCTCTGTCGCACAGGTTCCAACCAACCACCGAGGAGGAAACATGACCAGGCTCACGACGAACACCACGACGCCGGCCGATGCCGGCAGGTACCTCCCGATCAGGGCGGACGAGGGTCAGCTGGCCTTCGGCAGCCCCCACCTGTTCAAGACGACCGCCGCCGACACGGCGGGACGCTTCGACTTCATGGTTGCCACCTTCGCGCCCATGACCGGTCCGCCGTTGCACTACCACGAAGAGCAGGACGACACCTTCTATGTCCTCGAGGGGCTGCTGACGGTGCAGGCGGGCGAGGAGATCCTCGACCTCGGGCCGGGCGACTTCCTCAGCATCCCACCGGGAGTGGCGCACACCTTCGACAACCTCCACAACGGCGACGGCTCGTCCGGGCCGTCAACGTCATGACGCCGGGAGGGCTCTTCCCCATGATCGAGGACATGGCTCGGGTGCCGTCCGGGCCCGACCAGCTCGACGGCATCAAGTCAGCCACCGAACAGCACGGCACCGTCATCGTCGGTTCGCCGTTGCGTGTCACGCTGGGACTCGGCTGACGGCCGTCGTGCCGGCGGCGGAGCTAGCCGCCCCTCTCGCGTGAGAGGGGCGGCTCTGCCTACCATGTTGCCAATGGCCACTCTCGATCCGATGACGAAGCTCGAGCCCACGACGACACTCGAGCCCACGACGACACTCGAGCGCACCACGACGCTGGAGGACGTGCCGACGGACGAAGGCGATCACGAGCGGATGGCCCATGTCGTGCTGGAGGGGTTTCGCCCCGAAGGGGGAGACTTCGTCTCGGCGGGCCCAACCGTCGTCGAAGGCATCGTCAACGGCACCGCCGTCAGAGCGCTCTGCGGCAAGGTGTGGGTCCCCGACCGCAACCCCCGCCGCTACCCGCTCTGCCCCACCTGTAAGGAGGTCGCCGAGGGCATGGGCTGGCGCCTGCCGGCCAGCTGAGCCGGCGGCGTCCTCCGAGCTCGCAGCATTACCATCCGAGTCGGCCTGCTTTGGAGCTGGGGCCGCCAGGACCGCTCAGCCCCTGAGCAGGCCTCGCACGACCAACTCGCCATGGTAGAGGGTCCAGACCTCCACAACTGACGGCGACAGGGGGGCCGATGCGACGATATGGCGGCGCTGCCGTTCACGTCCACAGCGAGCCAGGGGGTGGTTCGTCGCGAGCTGCCGGACTGAAGCCACCTACGACAGGGCAAATCTGGACGTGTTCAGGTGCTTGCATCGGACAGGGTCACGTACCCCTGGCTCTCGAGTCCTTTCAGGAGCGTGAGGACGTGCTCGGGCCCGAGAGCGAATCCGAACTCGTAGTTGATCGCCCGTGTCAATGACGCCAGGTCGATCGGGCTCTGGGTCCAGTACCAAATCCCGTCGACGATGAGCTGGAGCGATTCGGGTACGACGTTGCTGTCCTTTTCACGCATCCGCGCGACGACACCGAGCATCCCGGCGTAGTCGAAGCCGGGCACGCGGTGGGGCGCCTCGGCGTCCGGCCGCCTGCCGACGAGAGGACCGCTCGTGCCCTCGTCCGGGGTCGGCACGCCGGGCAGATCATTGACCAGGCGGGCGGCTGCTGCTCGTAGCTCGGTTTCCAGCCGGGTCGCGAGCACCTCGGCCGCCTCTTCGTCCGGTTCCGCCACGAGCTCGAGCACCGAGCGCAGACTCGCGACATCGCGCTCGACGACGTAGGAGATTGCCTCCCGAGCGCGGTTCGCCGCCGACCCGCTCCCCTCGTCGAGCGCACGCAGGGCGAGGCTGTCCATGCGGCTGGCCGAGCGGGCCGCGACAAGACGCATGAGGTTGCCCGCCTCCGGCCAGCCCGCCGTCGCCGCCACGAGCGCCGCCGTTCCGAGGACACTGCCCGACCGTACGAACACGTACGGGTCGGTCTTCTCGGGCGTGAGCAGCTGAGTGTGGAAGTACCGGTCCGGTAGCGACATCACCAACATTCCCGGGACGCCGAGCCTCGACCACGTCGAGTTGTCGCTCCAGGGCGTGTAGGGCATGACCTTCCAGCGCACGTAGGGCAGGTCGCCGGTGCGCGGCCGGTAAGCCCACGGGAGTTGGCCCACGGTCTCGTCGGCGAGCGCCTCGACGAGGTCGTTGAGGAACGTCGGAAAGGCGTCGGGCGACCTTCCGACGACGAGCACGGACTTGGTCTCAGACTGGTCGTGACCGACGCTGCACAACGCCACGGCGGCGATCATCCCTTCAAGCAGCTCGGGGCCGCCGGCGTCGGCGAGCTCGAGACTGCCGTAGCCCTCGTTCGCGAAGAGCAGATGGACGTTGCGTCTGAAGACCGTGCCGCCCGAGTCCTTCCTGAACGAGTCCAGGCAGCGCGCCAGCTCGAGCAGCAAGGCGACTCCGGACGCGCAGTTGGCCCCGGGCATGGTGGCGGCTGACACGTGCGCTACGAAGAGGACTGACTCCGAGGTCGGCGTGGCGGACGGGATCGTCGCCAGAACGCTCCTCGACGAGCTCTCGAAGGTACGCGCCTCCACGCTGAAGCGCACGACGACCGACTCGCTGCCGGCCAGTGCCGACTCGAGGCGGGAGAAGGCTGTTTCCGAGACGGTGAAGCAGAGCGGGTTCTCGCGGCGGGCCGGCAGTCTCATCTGCTGGACGGCCTCCGGCAGCTTCGAGCGGGTCCGCCACGGCTCGTACTGGTAGAGAAGGAAGTTGCTCACCATCCCGGCCACCCCGTGCCGTACAGCGCGTGCCACGATGTCCGACCAGGCGAAGTTCTCCCCCGAGTCGTGGACCAGAATCGCCTTGCCCCGCACGGACTTGCCCGCGTAGTCGGCGTCGCTCGTGCCAGTGCCGACGTCGACGAGCTCAAGCTCGGTGCCGCCTTTCGGCGTGGGTGGGCACCACCACGGCAGGCACGAGCCGCACTGGTCCCAACGCACGAGCACCTCGCTTGAGGGCACGACCAGGTCGAGTTGCGCGCCGTACGGCTCCCAGGCGAGCGGCGTCGTCTCGTCGCCGACGGCGAAGTGCCCGTCCATGGGGAACTCGCGGATCGCGTAGCCGACTCCATCGGCGTCGAGCGTCCGCTCGATGTAGTCGATGGCCGAGCGATAACCGACCGAGCCGGGCGAGCGGTAGAACCTTCCGAGCTCGCGTACGTGGGCTTGGGCGCGTTCGCCCGAGAGATCCCGCTGCAGCATGTCGAAAATTCTGGATCATGAGACGATGAGCTTCGGTACGAGGGTCAGATGGCCGCGATGAGGTCCATCTGCACGAGCAGCTGGGGCCACGAGAGCGCGGCGCCGACCGTCGTCCTCGCCGGGGGCTGGCGCACGCCGCGCTCCGCAAAGAAGTCGAGGTACGCCGCGTCCATGGCGTCAAAGTCGCGGTCGATGTTCGACAGGTAGACAGAGATCTTGACCGCCTCCGCCAGAGAGGTCCCCGCCATCTCGAGGGCGTGTTCGAGGTGCTCCAGCGTGTTGCGCGTCTGTGCGCCTGCATCGGCCGGGTAATCGCCGTTGGCGTCGCCGCCGATCTGGCTCTTCACATAGACGAGCTCGTCTGTGCAGATCATCTTGGAGTACGGCTCGACGACGTCCACGCCGATTGCCTTCCTGGTCGATGTCATGGTCCCTCCCGTCAGGCCAGCGCGACCATGTCCATCTCAACGCGTGACCAGGGCAGGCGAACGCCGACCGTCGTGCGGGCCGGGGGCGCCTCGATGCCGTGCGCTGTGAAGAACTGCGAGTACACCTCGTTCATGGCGTCGAAGTCGGAGTCGATGTCGTCGAGGTAGACGTTGACCTTGACGAGATTGGAGAGGTCGGTGCCGGCTCGGTGGAGCACTTCGTGCAGGTTCTCGAGGGTGTTGCGCGTCTGGGACTGGAGGTCGTCAGGCAGCTCACCGCTCGTCGGGTCGGTCCCGATCCTCCCAGTGGTAAAGATCAGCCCGCCCGCTCTCACCGCCTGCGTCGAGAAGCCGCCACCAGCGCTCTCGCTTCCTACCACCTCTCTGCCCATGTTCGTCCTTTCGGGTTGCGTGTTCGGTTCTTAGGGGCTCGCCGCAAGATTTGCGCCCGCCTCGCGGACGTAGCTCGTCTTTGCGCCGGCCAACTGCCCCCCGTCGATGCGGATGATCGACCCCGTCACGAACGCGAGCCGCGGCGAGGAGAGGAGCGAGACGATGTTGGCGACGTCGTCGGGGGATCCTGTGCCGTCGAGCGGGATCAGCGACAAATGGTCCGCCATGATCTCGGGCTCGTCGAGCTCGTGGCTGTTGGAGGTCGTCTCGATGAAGCCCGGCGCGACAGCGTTGACAAGGATCCCGTCAGGGGCGAGCTCGACGGCGAGGCATCTGGTCAGGGCACCTACGCCAGCCTTGGAGACGTTGTAGGCGGCGACGCCATTCCCAGACCAGTCGGCCCCAATCGAGCTCAGGTTCACGATCCTTGGCGCGCTCGATGCCCTGAGAAGGTCGACACAACTGCGGACGAGGCGGACGATGGCGACCACGTTCACGTCAAGGACGCGGGACCAGTCGTCGTCGGAGACGTCCAGGGCCGGTCCGTAGGTCCACGTCGCGGCGTTGTTCACGAGGCAGTCGAGCCGGCCATAACGCTGCCGCACGAACTCCACGACCTGCCCGCACTGGCCGCGGTCCGACAGGTCGCATGACACGACATCCCAGTCGTTCTCCTGACCGAGCCGGCGACCCTCGTCGATCCCGACGCGTGAAGGCGACCCGGAGCCGGACAGTGGGTCGCCCACGAAGATCGTCGTCACGATCTGGTAGCCGTCCGACTGGAGCCGCCGCGCGATCGCCAGGCCGATGTTCCGGCCCGCGCCCGTGACGAGGGCGACCGGGGACCGCGGGTCGGGGTGAGGCCGCAGGGATGCCTCCGACGTCAGCGCCGCGGTCGTCACCGGCGCACCACTACCGTCTCTCCGGCCTCGAGCGCCCTGTCGCAACAGAGCGCCACCTCGAGGGTTCTCATCCCGTCATCGAAGTTCGAAGAGACGAGGGACGGGTCGGCCGCCCGGACCGCCTGCAGGAAGCGGACCATGTTCGTCTCCGAAGGGGGTCGAACTCGGCGCGGCGGATGGCGCGTCCGCGTGACTGGGCGGTGATCGAAAACTCGGGGTCGAGCGACATGAAGAAGGCGCCGGTGTCGCTGATGACGTCGAGCGCCCAGCTCGTCGGCAGCTCGTCGGCAATCACCGCCACGGCGATCGTGCCGAGCGCGCCCGACTCGAAGCGGAGGCTGATCGACATAACGGACCGGAACCCGTCAGGAACCTTGCCCGAGATGGGCACGTCGCTCGCCGTTGCCTGCACCGACGTCACCTCTCCGGCGACCGCCCGCTGGAGGTCGATGTCGTGGCTCGCGAGCTCGAGCAGGATCCACCCCCCTGTTGCCAGTTGACGAACCATGGGCGAGCCTTCGCTGAACCAAGGCTGCGGCCGGCGAGGAGACCGACCTGCTGGCTCGACAGCTCCGCCCTCACCTCGTCGAGAAACTCGATGGCCCGCCACTGGTACCCCATGGAGCACACGGCCCCGCTCCGGCTGGCGGCGTCTACCAGCGCCTTTGCATCCTCGATGGAACGGGCGATCGGCTTCTCCATGAACACGTGGATACCGTTCTCGAGGGCCACGATGGCGGGGGCCGCATGGAACATCGGCGGCGTCGACACGACAAGGGCGTCGATCTGCTCGACCGCCAGCATGTCCTCCCAGCGCTCGTAACCCCGGGCGCCGGTGTCGGCCAGCTGCTCGAGCCGGTCGGCGTCGAGGTCGGCAGCGGCGACGACCGAGACACCCTCCTGTCGTGCGAGGAGCCGTGCGTGGCGGGCCCCTATGGCGCCGACACCGACGACCGCCGTCCGTACCGCTCCCGAAGGTGGCGTCATCAGGCGTTGCTCCTGTCGTTGGCGAGGAACCAGTCGATGATCTCGCTCCCGGTCGTGAGCCAGACGCGGTTGTCGCGAGCCAACGACGAGAGCATCTCCGTGACGTACTTGATCCGGAAGGGTTGACCGCTGACGTGGGCATGCAGGTTGAGCACGAGTAGGCGACCTTGCTCGGACCCGTCTCTGCAAAGACGCTCGGCTGCTTCCTGAACGGTGGCGGACCATCTCCACGCCGGCAGCTTGCGGATCTCCTCTGCCATGAAGTCGTCGAGGTCCACCGCGACCGGCAGCGCCACGAGCGAGGTGTCTCCCATGCGGAACGGCTGCTCGTCGTTCGGCCAGTCGCATACGTAGCGAAGCCCCGCCTCCTCGAGCAGTCGTACGGTTCGCGTCGACTCGGCATATGCCGTCCCGAGCCATCCCACCGGGCGGGTGCCTGTCGCCCGCTCGACGAGGTCGAGCGACTGGGTGATGAGCGCTGCTTGCTCTGCGTCCGGCATGGCCTCATGAAGGACGCGGCTCAGTGCGAGACCATGGCCGAGGAACTCAGCTCGGCGCTCCACCAGCTCACCCACGAGAGCCGGTCGCTCGTTGACGATCAGCGAGTCCATCGCGACCATGGGCCGTATGCCAGAGTCGTCGAGGGCTTCGAGAACTCTGAAGGCGCCGACGCGGCTGCCGTACTCAGGGTCGGAGACACGCACGATCTGGAACGCGGCCGGGTAGGGACCGTACCCGACACTGGTGGGGGCGATGACGGCGCCGACGGGTGGCTCCCACTCGAGATGCTCGATGGAGAGGACAACCGCTACTGCCAGATGGGCGCCGTTGGGCCACGAGAGCTTCTGCCGCCCTGGCATCGGCGACCACACCGAGTACGGGTTGTCGGTTCCGGTTTGTCGTGTCGAGCTGGTCATGGCGGGGCGCTCTCGCCGGCGGTGAGCATTGCCATCTGCTCGTCGTAATAGTTCTCCAAGTACCAGGCGGCGATGTCGTCGGCGGTTGTCATCCACACGCCGTCGTGGGAGGTGAGAAAGTCCAGCAACTTCGCGAAGTAGTCGATCCGGTGAGGATGGCCGAAGACATGACCGTGCAGGCCCACGCACATGACACGTCCGCTCCTCTCCCCCTCCGCGTAGAGCGTCTCGAACTGGTCTCGCGCCACGCGCAGGAACTCGTCGGCCTCGTAGCCCGCCCGCCGTAACCGAGGGCCATCATGCCGTCGTCGTTGACGTCGAACCCGTACGGCACCCCGACGAATCGCCCGGTGTCCACCTGCAGAGGGAAGGGCTGATCGTCGATCGCGAAGTCGGCGCAGTAGTTCAGGCCGTACTCCGCCGCCAGACGCATCGTGTTGGTCGTGATGCTGCCTGCGGGGCCGAGCAACCCCTTCAGCTGGCGCCCAAGCTGTCGCTCAACGGTCTCGGTGATGTCGGAGAAGAACCGCGTTCACGCGTCTCGTCGAGACCGAACAGGTACTCGGTGTTGTAGACGCCGTGGCACATCACCCCCCATCCGCGCGACGCGATGGCATCTCGGATCTCAGGGAAGTGGTCGAGCACGGCGACATTCACCGAGGCCGTCATCGGCACGCCGTAGCGGTCGATCACCTCGAGCATCCGCCAGAAACCCACCCTGTTGGCGAAGTCGTAGTACCCGTACATCATGAGGTCGGGCGGAGCTGCGACTCGAGGCCACGGTGTGATGTAGGCGTTGTCGGGCGGGAGGTACTGGTAGTGCTCGATATTGAATGCCAGCCAGACGGCGAGGCGCTTCCCCTCCGGCCACACGATCCGCGGACGTTGGGTGACTGGAGAGTAGAGAACCTCGGATCCGGGTGCGGGCCGAGCCATCCTCAGTTGCCTCCGCTTCGGGAGCGAGCTGTGGGGTTGGGGGTACGCGGCGCGCCTCGGAGTCTCCACCGTCTCTTCCTCGACCGTCGCGATGTCTCTCGTACGCGTTGATCTCGTGGAGCGCCCTCGTGAGCAGCGCCTCGCTCTCTGCGATCAGCTGACGCAGGGACCCGAGGTCGAGCCCGAACGCCGCATTGACGTCGCGGGCGGGCCAGAGTTTGCGTGTAGCGGCCACGGCTGAAAAGCGGCTCCACTCGGTGATGGCAGCCGCCGCAGGGTCCGAGTCGTAGAGAGGGCCCGTGCGCTCCTGCGGATCAGGGACTCGCGGGTCGTAGGTATAGAACGAGCCGATGAGGGAGATGCGAGGGTACGGCTCGGCGAGGGATTCGACCCGGTGCAGAACCCGGCTCACCATCATCACGTAGTCAAATGAGACTCCCTCCCAGTGCCACCCCTGGTCGACAACCTCGCGCTTGGTGCCGAGGGGGGCATAGTTGACGTGGATCGCCTGGCGGCTGATCGGATGCGGCTCTATGGAGGCGCCGGCGATGCGCCCCAGAAAGGAGATCAGAACCGGATCGGTCGCGAGCCCTTTCAAGAAGGCCGACCGGTAGACGCCGTCCCGGGCGCGTCGGGCGATTCGCTCGTCGCTGCCCGAATGCTGCTCGAGCTCAGCACAGATCCTCTGCAGGTGCGCGACACCGGTGCCGCCGAGAATCCGGAACGGGGCGGTGATGGCGAGGGGTGACAGTGCGGCCGGTCCGGCTGCGCCCGGGGCGAAGTCGTCCAGCGTGAGGACGTGATCGGGCCCCGAGAGGGCTAGGAACCCGGATTCCCAGGCCACGTCCGAACGTAGACGTGCCGCTTGTGACATCACTTCCTCCCTCCAGAGATCGACTCCTCGCCCCTGGTGCCCCTGATCGGATCTCCGATCGTCCAGGCGACCCGTGGCTGCCAACGATGCGCATCACGCCCCGGCGACGGATGCCGTCGCATCTCGGGTGTGCGGCACGAGCGCGGTCACAGTGTCGCTGCCCACGGTGGCCACCCACGAAGAAGACCTCCTGACCGTGACCACCATCTCGTCCCTCGTGATCTCGGTCGCCGACAAGCAAGCGCCGTGGACGCGACCGTGCGAGGTTCCCACAACAAGCGTTTTGGACTATAGGTTTCACGATATGGATCGTCAAGGTTCGGCTCGAAGCGCTCGGAGAGGATCGGTTTCTCGAACGCGGACCCGGCGGCCAAGCTCCGCCTCAGGTCGGAGATCAGGGACGAGCCAGGTGATAAACCCGACCTGACGGTGATCGACTGATGACCCCTGGACGACCGCGGAGGGGGACGTGACGATGTGTCGCCCGGTCCTCGGGGCGCGACCGGACGACCTCCGGACCGCTCATCCGTGCCTGGGATCACAGTGCCGATTCGGCGAGACAGGAGGAAGGTCGTATGCGTGCGATACAGGTCCCCGTACACGGTGGTCCCGAAGTGCTCGAGCTCGTCGAGCTCGACGATCCCGAACCGGGACCCCGCCAGGTGCTCGTCAGTGCGAGCGTCGCCGGCGTGAATTACATCGATACCCACAACCGGGCCGGTCGCTATCCGACGGCGGTGCCCTTCGTGCCGGGCCTCGAAGGAGCCGGTAAAGTGCTCGCCGTCGGCTCCGAGGTGACGGACTTCTCGCCCGGGGTACGGGTTGCGTGGAAGCTTGCCCGCGCAAGCTACGCAGAGCAGGTGCTGGTGGTCGACTGGCAAGCAGTCCCCATCCCGGAGGGCGTCTCCGACGAGACGGCAGCAGCCGTCATGCTGCAGGGCTCGACGGCCCACTTCTTGGTCAACTCCACCTACCCGGTGCAGCCGGGAGACATGATCCTCGTACATGCTGCAGCCGGCGGGGTCGGCCAGCTGCTCACCCAGATCGCCAAGATCCGAGGCGGCCGCGTGATCGGCACCGTCTCCACCTCGGACAAGGAGCCCATCGCGCGGGAAGCCGGGGCTGACGAGGTAATCCGTTAACGAGCGGAGATGCTGACGTCGCGGCGGTGGTTCGGGAGTTGACAGGCGGGGAGGGCGTCGCCGCCGTCTACGACGGAGTTGGAAAGACGACCTTCGACGCCAGCCTGGCGAGCCTCCGAGTACGGGGATGCTGGTGGTCTTCGGCGGTGCCAGCGGCCCGGTCGAAGGACTGGCGGTGGAGCGACTCAACAGCGCCGGCTCGGTCTTCCTCACCCGGCCCACCCTCGGGTACTACACGAGGAGTCGCGAGGAGGTGAGGGAGCGGGCTGGCGACCTCTTCGCGTGGCTCGGCGATGGACGACTGAACGTACGGATCGACAGCCGGTACCCGCTCGCCGAGGCAGCCGAGGCGCACGCAGCGCTGAGTCCCGCGCGACGTCGGGCAAGCTGCTGCTGCTCGTGTGAGCAGTCAGGCGGGGACGCTCGCACGAGCGTGGACGCCATGTGAAAGGAGACGCAGTTGCCAGGCAGCCTGAAGGTGGCGTGCGCCCAGATGATGGGCGTCGCGGATCGGGATCTGGACCTCGAGCGCGCCGAAGCACTCGTCGAGCGGGCGGCTGCAGGAGGGGCGGACGTGGTCGTGCTGCCTGAGCACTGGGACATGATGGGCGACCACGAGCAGCTCCGGCGCTCGGCAGAGGACATCGAGACAGGTGTGAGTGCGGCCAGCCTGTGCTCGTGGGCCAAACGACACGGCGTGGCGATCGTCGGAGGCTCCACGATGGAGGCAGGGGCCGGCCACGACAGAGTCTTCAATACCTGCGTGTCCGTGGACCGCGAGGGAGCGATCACGGCTGTCTACCGCAAGATCCACCTCTTCGACGTGGACGTGGGGGGCGTCGGCTACCACGAGTCGGCCCTGGTCGAACCAGGCGACCGGCGATGCACGACCGAGCTCGAGGACTGGAAAGTGGGCCTTACCGTCTGTTACGACCTGCGCTTCCCGGAGCTCTACAGGGACCTCGCCCTCGATGGCGCTGAGCTCATCACGGTGCCGGCAAACTTCACGGCCTTCACCGGACGCGACCACTGGGAGGTTCTCCTTCGGGCGCGTGCGATCGAGAACCAGCTCTACATCGCCGCCGCGGCGCAATACGGCGAGTCGCGCCCGGGCAAGCCATCGTACGGAAGGTCACTCATCTGCAATCCGTGGGGGACGGTGCTGGCCCAGGCGGCCGATGAGGAGACTGTCATCTTCGCGACGATCGGCGCGACTATCTCCGGCACGTCCGGACCTCGCTGCCGTCCCTCGCGACCGGGTGCCAAAGGCCTACGGGCAACCGGAAGCACCGCCTCCTTGACCGCCGCGACACCGCATCGCACCGGACCGCGCCCACGGCTCCCGCGCACGGTTGGGCTACTCTGCGAACACCTGGAACAGAGTCGCTCCTGGAGGGGGGCTGGACGCCGATGCCCGACGGCACACGACAAGTGAGGTGACGGTCGTCGGGGCGGTCGCGGGTGCTGACCCGCACAGCGGGCGCCGGCCGCAGCACCCGCTGGGGAAGCTGATCATGCGGCGTTGTGTCTACGGGCTGTTCACAATGCTTGCGGTCGCGGTCGTGGTCTTCGCCGCCACCCAGGTGCTGCCGGGGAACGCCGCCTACGCAACCTTGGGAAGGGAGGCGGCCGACCCGGCCCGCCTGCACCAACTCGAGCGCCAGATGGGCCTCGGTCGTCCCGTCGTTACGCAGTTCTGGACCTGGTTCAAGGGGATCCTGACCGGGCACTTCGGGACGTCGCTCGCAAACGGCGACTCCGTCTCGTCGATCGTCGGCCCCTGCATCGGGAACTCCGCCGTGCTCGTCGTCCTCTCGGGAGTGATCGGCTCAGTTCTCGGCGTCGTACTCGGCGTCGTCACAGCCATCCGTCGCGACGGCATCCTCGACCACGTCATGGCTGTCATCGCCCTCACGATCAGCGCCCTGCCGGAGTTCGTGGTGGCCCTCATCCTGATCTTCCTCGTGTCGACGAACGTCTTCCACGTCCTCCCTGCCGTCTCACTCATCCAGCCGGGCACCTCGGCCTGGGATCAACCGCGGTTGTTGATCCTGCCAGTGGCGACGCTCGTCATCGTCATCTTCCCCTACATCACCCGCATGGTGAGAGGCGCCATGATCGAGGCGCTCGAGTCGGAATACGTGGAGATGGCCCGACTGAGGGGCCTCAAGCGTTGGCGAGTCCTCCTCGTGCACGCTCTGCCGAACGCGACCGCCCCAGGGATCCAGGTGATCGGGCTCAACTTCCTGTACCTCGCCGGCGGCATCGTCGTCGTCGAGTACGTGTACAACTACCCCGGAATCGGCTTCGCCCTGGTGAACGCCGTCACCAACCGTGACATTCCGACAATCCAATTCATCGTCGTCATGCTGGCGGCGTTCTACGTCGTGATGAACGTCTTCACCGACGTCGTGGCGCTCATGTCATCTCCCCGCCGCCGAGTCGCCAGGTAGCGGCCCATGGCCACAGCCATCGCCCTCGAAGGCGCCACCGCTCCCAAGCTGCGACGGCACGAATGGCTCTCGATTCTCGGCCAGGCAGCCCGCACGAAGCGGGGGCTTCTCGGGCTGTCCCTCGCCGGCTCCATCGTGCTCCTCGCCATCATCGGCCCGTTCGTCTCCCCGTACTCCGCGACGGCACTCCAGCCGACCATCGACTTCGCCCGCCCGTCCGGCGCCTACTGGCTCGGAACCGACTACCTCGGCCGCGATGTCCTTTCGAGAGTTCTCGACGGTGGTTGGGAAGTTCTCGCCATGGCCGCCATCGGGACTCTGTTCGGACTCCTCGTCGGGTCGGCGGCCGGCATCACGGCTGCCTACGCGCAAGGAAAGGCCGACACCGCCATCATGCGCACGGTCGACGTCATCCTGGCGTTCCCCGGTCTCGTGTTCATCCTCGTGCTCGTGAGCGTCGCCGGGCCTTCGGCGTGGCTGATCACGCTCGCTGTCGGCTTCTCCCAGGCGCCACCGGTGGCAAGGGTGATGCGCGCCGCCGCCCTCGACGTCTCCGAGCGCGACTTCGTTCATGCCGTCGAAATCAGGGGGTGAAGCAGCGGACAATCATGGCAAGAGAGATCTTCCCCAACGTGATCTCGCCTCTCATGGTGGAGTCCGGCTTGCGCTTCACCTACTCGATCCTCTCGATCGCCGGTATCTCGTTCCTCGGTTTCGGGCTGCCGCCGCCCGCTCCGAGCTGGGGCCAGATGATCAACGAGAACCGGGTCGGGATCAGTGCCAATCCGTGGTCTGTCATCGTCCCGGCGCTCTTGATCGCCATCTTGACGATCGGCATGAACACCTTCACCGACGCGATCGCTCGCGTGACCATCGGAATCGACCGCCGAGAGGACGACGATGACGCCGCCCACAACATCGCCGTGCTCGAGGCTGGCATCGGCGCCCACACGGTGAGGTAATGGAAGCGACCCTGCTATGACGGTGGCTCTTCCAGGCGCATCGACAACGGTGCCGGACGTCCCTCGACTCGAAGTCACCGACCTCAAGGTCTGCATGAAGAACCGCGACGTCGACGTCGTCGACGAGGTGGCGTTCACGGTGCGCGCCGGCGAGGTCATCGGCCTGGTCGGGGAGTCCGGCTCGGGAAAGACGACCGTGGCTCTCGCCATCATGGGACATGCCCGCAGGGGTCTCGAGATCAAGGGCGGGAGTGTGCTGCTCGACGGCAACGACCTCCTCCGCTTCACCGATGCCGGTTTGCGTGCCGTCCGCGGCTCAAAGGTCGCCTACGTGCCGCAGGACCCGGCGAGCGCCCTCAACCCGGCACTTCGGATCGGGAAGCAGCTGGCCCAGACGTTCAAGGATCACCCCGAGGCCGTCGACGGTGAGGTCGGCGACCGTATCGCCGAGGTCCTCACCGAGGCCCACCTCGACGCCGGCGAGGAAATGCTGCACCGCTATCCTCACCAGCTCTCCGGCGGCCAGCAGCAGCGAGTAGTGATCGCCATGGCTTTCTCATGCCGCCCTGCCCTCATCGTGCTCGACGAGCCGACGACCGGACTCGACGTCACGACGCAACGCCATGTTCTCGACACGGTAGGTACGCTCTGCAGCAAGTACGGGGTCGCAGGGGTCTACGTCAGCCACGATCTCGCCGTCGTTGGCCAACTCGTCAACCAGGTCGCCGTGATGTACGCCGGGCGGATCATCGAGCTCGGTCCGACTGCGCAGGTCTTCTCCGACCCAGTCCACCCCTACACCCAAGGACTGCTGGCGGCCGCCCCGTCGCCCGAGCGTTCCGAGGTGCTCATCGGCATCGAGGGACAGCCGCCGCGTCCCGGCCGGCGGCCACGGGGGTGCTTCTTCGCCCCCCGCTGTGCTGCCCGTCTCGAGCTCTGCGCCGAGGAGGAGCCCGCGTACGTTTGGGTCGACTCGCGCCAGGTGCGCTGCCACCGAGCCGCCGAGAACCTCAGCGTGATCGACGAGACCGCATCGAGGGCACTACCGGTTACGCAGGAGTCAAGCGACGCGATCCTCACCATTCGGGCCGTCGAGGCCTCCTATGGCCGCTTGCAGGTGCTGACCGACATCGACCTCGACGTCCCGAAGCGCTCGTGCGTGGCGGTCGTCGGAGAGTCCGGGTCGGGCAAGACGACCCTCGCCCGCTGCGTCGTGGGGCTGCACTCGAACTGGTCCGGAGAGATGCGCCTCGAACAGGAGCCGCTCTCGGCGGGGACGAAAGGGCGCTCCCTGAAGGCCCTCCGCCGTATCCAGTATGTCTTTCAGAATCCCTACACGTCGCTCAACCCGCGAAAGACGATCGGCCAGCTCATCGCTCAACCGCTCGAGCACTACTTCAACTTGTCGAATGCAGAGCAGAACAACCGAGTCCTCGGAGCCCTCGAGGACGTCTCGCTCGGGAGCCAGTTCCTCAACCGGTACCCCGACCAGCTTTCGGGCGGGGAGCGTCAGCGAGTGGCCATCGCCCGCGCCTTGGTGGTCGAGCCCGACCTCCTCATCTGTGACGAAGTCACGTCCTCGCTCGACGTCTCCGTGCAGGCAGTCATTGTCGAACTGCTCCGGCGCCTTCAGACGGAGCGCCAGCTCGCCATGATCTTCATCACCCACAACCTCGCCCTCGTGCGCAGCATCGCCCAGTCCGTCACGGTGCTCTCGGAGGGCCGCGCCGTTGAGTCCGGCTCGGTCACCGACGTGCTCCAGCATCCGAAGCACCCGTATACCGTGCGGCTCATGGACGACGTGCCGAAGCTGCGGACCGCGACGAGGAGCGGCGCGACGGTCCTCTCGGTGACCGGCCATTGAACGAAGCTTGAAACCGGCGGAGAGCGCGCCGGGCAGGCTTTCGAGTGCTTGGAGAACTACCGCCCGCCGCGCGTGATGCGGCCGGCGCCGGGGAGCTCTCAGGCGAACCACATGTTCTGGAAGCTGTAATTCCCGAGGTCCTGGCCTGCCAGGCTCGGTTGTACCCCGTGGAGCTTCGTGCTGTATGCGTCGATCACGGGAGTGAAATAAGGAATCAGGTAGCCACCGTACGTGAAGTCGATCATCTGCATCTCGTGCGCGATATCCGTGAGCGTCGCCTCACTGGCAGTAGTCTGCGCTTGATTGTAGAGCTTGATGTATCTCTCACCGATGCCGGATGGCAGGGGCGCGCTGACCGGCGATGCGAAATGGGTCTCGTTGAAGAGCGCAGTCGGAAGAAATGAAAGACCGACCTGAGGGAAGTAGTAGTTGAAGGAGTAATAGTCCATGCTGAACACCCATTTCAGGTAATTAGGACCAAAGAGACTGTCACTCGTCACCTGCTGGATGTTGATCGTGATGCCAGCCTGCTTAGCCTGTTGTTGAAGGACTTGGGCCATCGCAATCGTACCCGTGGAGATTGGGGCTGCGACCAAATCTACCGTCAGGCCCTCTCTGCCTGCCTTCTTGAGCAGATACTTCGCTTGGGCAATATCTTGCTCCCGCTGGGGAATGGCAGAATCGTACGCTGGGTCCCAGATCGACGTGATGTCGTTACCGATGGCGCCATGTCCTCCGAAAACGTGTTCCAACATCTGCGGCCGGTCGACGCAGAGGCGAATGGCTTGGCGGACATTGACGTCGTTGAATGGAGCAACGTCGATGCGCATCGTAATTGGACTGATACCGCCGCCCTTCGCGATTAAGACATTTTGACCCCCACCCTGCACGGCGGCAATTGAGCCCTGCGAGAGGTTATCGATACAGTCAACGGCACCGCTGAGAAGTGCGTCGACCTGGCTGGACTCCTCCGCAAAGTCATTAATAACGAGAGTGTCGATGTAGGGCCGCTTCACGGAACCGGAGCCTTCGTCCCAGTAGTTGTCATTACGTAGGTAAGTGCTCGTCACGCCGGGCGTGAATGAGTGATACTTGAACGGGCCCGTCCCTACCGGATGCTTGACGTCATACCCTACGGGAATGATCTGCGGATAGTATTCGCAGGTAAGTTGCGAGACAAACGTGCCGTAGGGGGCCTTGCAGGGAATTTGAACCGTCAGGGAGTCCAGGGCCTTTAGGTTGGCAACGTCAACGGGCTCCATGAGGGAGCCACCCAGCTTATTGTCGACCACGTATTGAAAGCTGTAAATCACATCGTCCGCTGTGAGGGGCTTTCCATTATGAAACTCCACGTCGGGCCGAAGCTTGACGGTCCATACCGTGGCATCGGTATTTGGAGTTATTGACTCAGCGAGTCGGTAGTCTGGACGAGCGTTGACATCGAGTGTAACGAGACAGTCGTAAAGATTTTCGAGTCGCGCTTCGTCGACCGCGTTGATCGAGTTCGAGGCCTGAACGGTGTCGGAGCTGGATCCACCGGACAGCCCGGCGGTGAGCGTACCGCCCCTCTTTGGAGAGCCACTTTGGTTCGGTGGAGTACTACTCGACGAGCCGCCACACGCCGATAGACCGGTCGCGCCCGCTGCGGCGAGCGCCGCAGCTCCGGCGCTGTACCGCAAGAACTCTCGTCTCGTAACAGGTTGCGACGCGGACCCCGGCGGCTGCTCTGGCATAGCACTCCTCCTTTGAAAAAGGTTGCGTCAGGGACGCCTCACGTCTCAACTCGGGCTTCGGGACGCCGGAGTATACCGCGGGCGACCTGCCGGTCTTCGTCCGCAACGACTCCTTGCCGAGCCCGGCCGACATCCAGCTGAGGTCGATCTCGGGGACGGATACGGGTAGCAAGTTACGGGGAACCGTACGGTTCGTGCTCCCGCTGACTCCGGCGTCGGTACTGCGCGAGAAGCGTCGGAGGGAGGTCCTCCGTGGCCCCGACGTGCTCTCCAGGCGCAACGATCTCGTCAAGACGGTCCAGGACGTCCTCCGTCAGCCGAACGTCGAGGGCGGACAGATCGTCCTCGAGCTCGCTGACCGTCATCGGACCGATGACGGCCGAAGACACGGCCGGATGTTCCAGGACGAACGCCAACGCCAGCTGAACGGAGAGAGGCCGCAACCCCGCGCCACCTCCCGAATCGCATCGATCACCTCGACCCGTCGTCGATTTTCCGGCAAGGAGAGGTCGTAGCGAGTCGGAAGCGATTCGCCTCGCACCCGCGCCCTCGGCGTGTTGGCCCTTCCAGCGCCGAAGTCGTCCGTCAACCACCCGGCCGCAAGGGGACTCCAGACGACGCCAGCCAGCCCATATTGCTGGCAGGTCGGGAAGACGTCGACTTCGGCATGCCTGGCTAACAGGGAATACTGGCACTGTTCTGTTCGAAATCTCTCCCGCGATCGGCGCCACGCAGCCCATTGTGCCTCCACGATCTCCTTCGCGGAATAGTTCGAGCTCCCGATGTAGCGGACCTTGCCTTCGTGGACCAAGTCACTCATCGCACCAAGAGTGTCGTCGATATCGGTGTCCGGCGAGGGTATGTGCACTTGGTAGAGGTCAATGTAGTCGGTCCCCAGGCGTCGCAGACTGGCGTCACAGGCGGCCACGATCCATCGCCGGGAGACCCCCTCGACGTTGAGGCCCGGTCCAACAGGAAATCCTACTTTCGAGGCGAGGAACAGCTCGTCGCGCCTCAGATGAGGGAGCGCCTCGCCCACCACACATTCGGAGTCACCATCGGCATACGAGTCCGCCGTATCAATGTAGTTGATACCGCGTTCGACGGCCCTCACGATGGTGTCGATACACTCGCGCCGATCCGTGTTGCCAAAGGAACTTAGAAGAAGAGTGCCCAAGGCGAGGCGACTGACCGTTACGCCAGTGGTGCCCAAGTTGTTGTGCTTCATAGACCCAGTCAAGCAGATCTGGGGTTGCGCGAGCAGTACCAGGAGTTACGTCCGGGGGCGCCCTCCGTACGGTGGCTCAGCCCTTCACCTCGTTGAGCCGGTCGGTCAAGAAGGCCCGTTCGACCACGTTCTCGCACAGCAGAACGGCCTCCTCGTAGGCGGCGCGAGCCTCGTCGGTGCAGCCCAACCGTCTGAGGAAGTCGGCGCGGGCCGATGCCAGGTAGCTGTACGTCGCCAGCACGGGCTCGGTGGCCAGTGCGTCGAGGGCGGCTAGTCCGGCGCCGGGCCCTACCGCCAGGCCGACGGCTACCGCTCGGTTGAGGGCGACGACGGGGGACGGCCACAGGTCCACCAGGAGGTCGTAGAGCCCGACGATCTCGGCCCAGTCGGTGGCGTCCCAGGACGGGGCTTCGTCGTGGACCGCGGCGATGGCCGCCATGAGGGCGAATCGGCCCGGTGGTCGGCGCCGAAGGGCCTCGCGCACCAGCTCGAGGCCCTCCGCGATGGCAGTGCGATCCCACCGGGACCGATCCTGGTCGGCGAGCAGCACGAGTTGGTCGTCGCCTCCGAGCCTGGTCGCCCGGCGGGCGTCGGTCAGCAGGATGAGGGCCAGTAGCCCGGCGACGTCGGCGTCGTCCGGCAGCAGCTTGCGCAGCAGGCGGGCCAGGTCGAGCGACCGCTCCACCAGGTCGCGCCGGCTCAGGTCGGCGCCCTCGGGTGCGGTGTGCCCGGTCGTGTAGAGCAGATGCAACACGGTGAGCACGGCGTCGATGCGGGCGGGCAGCTCCCCGACGGACGGCACCCGATAGGGGATGCGGGCAATGGCGATCTTCTTCTTGGCCCGGGTGATGCGGGCTGCCATCGCCGACTCACTGACCAGGAACGCCCGGCCGACCTCGGCGGTGGTGAGCCCGCACACGAGGCGGAGCGTCAGCGCCACCTGGGACTCGAGGGCGATCGCCGGGTGGCAGCACGTGAAGATGAGCCGGAGCCGGTCGTCGACGATGTCGGGCTCCTCCGTCTCGCCGGGGCCGACCACCGTCACCGGTTCGACCAGCAACGGCAACGCTCGCACGTGGGTCACGCCCCGCCGAGCCACGTCGATGGCGCGACGTCGGGCGACGGTGGTCAGCCAGGCGCCGGGTTTCGAGGGGATCCCCGAGGTGGACCAGGTGGCCAGCGCCCGGGCATAGGCATCCTGGACGCATTCCTCGGCCAGGTCGATGTCCCCCGCGACCCGCACGGTGGCGGCGAGCACGAAGGCCCACTCCTTCCGGTGCGCGTCCGCCACCGCCGCCTCGACCGAGGCGTGGACCAGACGACGGTTGTCGCTCAGCTGAACGTCCTGATCGGCCGGACCTCGACCCCGCCGGCGGGCATGGGCACCTGCTTCGCCAACTCGAGGGCTTCGTCCAGGTCCGCTGCCTCGACGAGGTAGTAGCCGCCGAGCGCCTCCTTGGTCTCGGCGAACGCTCCGTCGGTCACCACGAACCCGCCGGAGGAGTCCTGCCGGACCGACGTCGCCGTCGCCGTCGACTGCAGGGCGTTCCCACCCCGCAGGGCTGCGGCGTTGCGCTCGCCGAACTCCTGATGACCTTTCATCATCTGGCCGAACGACTCGGGCTCGGAATTGCCCAGTGCAGCCTCGTCCCCGTAGATCAGGATCAGATACTCGGCCACGGTGCTCTCCTCTCGTGATGGGCGCCGCTCTCGGCGCCCGCTACTGACTACGACGCTCCAGGACGGCCCCGATCGACAACTCTGCACGGATTTCTCCACGCGTACCACCTCTCACCATCGGAGGGCGGGCCGGCCGGCCGGCGCGCCAGTCGGCTGGCCCGTTGGGGCTGATGGGCACCCACGAACCAGCCGACTCCGACGTTCCCGATGACCGCCGCAGCCGCTACGACTTCACGACGAGCGTCCCGTGGGCGGCGTAGTAGTCGGGCGCCGACACGGTGATGCCGTGCTTGCCGAGGGCGAAGCCGGCGGGGAACTTCAGCGTCACGTAGCCCGAAGCGCTCGTCTTCCCGTTCACCCCGGCGACCGAGACGGTGGCGCCGGCGACAGGGTCTCGGGCGTCGTTCACCCAGAACGTCACCGAGTTGCCCTTCGTGTTGGTGATGCTCAGCTTCGAGGCGGCAAAGGAGAGCTCTGCCATGGTCCGCATGGCGTACTCGGCGAACTTGCCCAGGGTGTTCGTGCACATCATCGCCACGTCGACCCGAGCGAAGGATCCGCTCGTGAGGGCGAGCCACCCGGGGCTTTCACACGGTTCCTTGTAGCTCACGACCGGGCCGAAGCGCGTGTCCGCCTTGTTCGTCCGCGTCGTGTACATCTCGTACGGGGAGACGGAGCTTGTCCAGGAGACCCACAGTCGCCCGTCGGGGCCTGCCGAGATGGCGTAGTTCTCGGCGTGAGCGGAGTGCGGGACGTCGAGCGGCTGACCGCCGCCCGGCCGCCACATCCGTAGCGAGCAGACCGGCGTGTTCGTGCAGTACAGGATCCAGACGCCGCCGTGGGTGTTCGTGTTGGTCACCGGCAGCGGCGAGAACACACCGATGTTGGGGGTTGCCGACGTCTCGCCGGTGCCCGGCACCTTCTGCGTCGGGCTGTTCGCTGTCACGTCCTTCACGTACAACCCGCCGGCGCTCGCGTCCGGCGAGGCGGTGAGGGCCCACACCACGTAGAGGTGGCGGTTTCCGGAGCGGTCGCTCGCCTCTGAGGTCTTGTAGACGTTCGAGGACTCCGTGGCGGCCGGGATCCGACCGTCGAGACCGGCAGCTGGGAACGACGACGACGGACCGATGCGGTACTGCACCCCGTGATCGATGGGTTTCGTGTTCCAGCCTCCGCCCGGCCAGGCGGCCGAGATCACACCACTGACATTCGCGGCGGCCAAGCCGGGGATGTTGCAGTTGGCGGACAGCGACCACGGCTGCAACTTCCATCCACTGGCGGTGAGCAGGTCGCCGATGACGCAGCCGTCGTTGTACGGCTTGAGGCTGCCAGCTCCTTCGAAGACGATGAGGGGCTCCGAACCGTCGGGGATCACGGGTGGTCCGGACAGCAGCGACGTCCAATCGGAGGCATTCAGGGCTTCCGACGGCGTTCCGGCGACCCCCTTCGCCGAGTACGAGACCGTCTCGTACGTGAAATTGTTCTTGATGCGCCGCTGCCAGACGACGAGGGCGGTGTCCGTCGAGCTGACCCACATGGAGGGCGTCGACTGCCCGGTGACAAGATTCGGACCCTCGGCGAGGAGGGTCCACCGTCCCGGCGCGGCCAGCAGCTGCCGGTGAGCCGCCGAGGCGAGCCCAAGTCCTGTCACACCACCCGTGTCGGTGCTCCCGGCCAGGCCGGCCACCGCGATCGCCGCCGCGAGCGCACCAGCGAGAACGGCGCTTCGAGCACCGCGGCGCGGATTCAGATTCTTCATGTCGGGTCCTTTCCCTGTCGCTCTGTGTTCGTCCGCCTGGTATCGCTCACGAGATCGACCAGGGCGAATGGTCCGCTTCGAGGATCCGCTCGAACGGGACGGCAGCTCCCTCGGCGGCGCGGCGCACGGCGGCCGGCGAGCCGGCAAAACGACACAGGACCACCTCGTCCTCGCGCATGAGCAGCGATCCGAGGTAGCAAACGTCCTCGCCGGCAGCAGACAACTGAGCAGTGACCAGCTGGACGCGCTCGTCGAGCACCCCGAGGTCGCGGTCCCGCACACCGGGCCAGAAGCACTCAGCCACGTACTCGCTCGTCTTCGCATCGGCCACACTGGGACGGTACGGACATGGGCCCCTGGGTTCATAGAGGGAAACCCCCCTCCAACGACACGCGGATCCGCCTCGGGCGCGATCGTCCCGGGTACAGATGCCACGATGTGGGGGTGCAGGGGGAGCTGTCCGGCCGAGAACGCGAGCTCGCTGCGGTCGACGCCTTCCTCGAAAGGTCGAAACGGCGCCCGTCGGTGCTGACGTTGACGGGACCGCCCGGGATCGGCAAGACCGTGGTCTGGCGGGAGGCGCTTCGGCGCGCCGGGCTGCACGACTACACCGTGCTCTCTGCCCGGCCCGGCGAGGCGGAGCGGCGCCTCTCCTTCGCGGGCCTCACAGATCTCCTCCGGCCGATGGACCCTGCGGCGTTCGACTCACTCGTGCCCGTTCAGCACCACGCCATCGACGTCGCCCTCATGCGCGCCCAAGCCGATCCTCACGTCTTCCAGCAGGGTGCGATCCCGGCCGCCGTGCTCTCCCTTCTCGAGGGTGCCGCCGGCACCCGGCCCGTGATCATCGGTGTCGACGATGCTCAGTGGCTCGATCAGGAGACGGCCGGGAGCCTCTCCTACGTCATGCGCCGTCTCGATGGACTACCGGTGGGGGTGGTCCTCACCGTTCGACGTGAGGGGGAGCGCCCGGCCACCTTCGAGTTTGCCGTCGCCGGCGACGAGCGGGAGGAGCTCGAGCTCGGCCCGCTCAGCGTCGCCAGCCTCCACGAAGTCCTGAAACGACAGCTCGGGCAGGTGCTCCCTCGTCCTGTGCTCGTCCGTATCGCCAACTCCTCCGGCGGCAACCCTTTCTACGCCCTCGAGATCGGGCGCGAGCTGGCACGCGTCGGCGTCCCCCCACTCGGTGAGCCCCTGCCGGTGCCGGCAGAGCTGCAGACGCTCGTTCGCTCCCGGATGCGCCGCCTACCGAACCGGACGAGAGAGGCGCTTCTCGTCGCCGCCTGCTTGTCGCAACCGACGACCCTCAGCGTCGATGCCGACGCCCTCGCCCCGGCCGAGGACGCGGGGATCACCCGGATCGAGGCCGAGGGCCGAGTCCGCTTCAGCCACCCGCTGCTCGCCGCCGCCGTGCGGGACTCCGCCTCACCGTCGCGGCGCCGAGCCGTGCACCGGCTGCTCGCCGAGCTGGACCTTGACCCGGAGGAGCGAGCCCGGCACGCCGCCTTCGCGGCGGCCGGTCCGGACGAGTCCGTTGCCTGCGCGCTGGACGTCGCCGCCGAACACGCCGCCTCCCGCGGGGCAACGTCGGCAGCCATCGAGCTCTCCCGCCGGGCAATCGAGCAGACACCCTCCCGGTCCGACAGCGCCCGCGTGCGACGGGTGCTGTCGTTCGCCAAGCACAGCCTGTTCGGTGGCGGGGACGTCTCGGAGGCGAAAGCGGCCCTCGAAGAGGGCCTGTCCACGGCAGACGACGAGCTGCGGGCGGAGTTGCGGCTGTGGTTGGCCATGGTGGCGCGCGGCGAGGGCCGTCCTCAGGCGGGTTACCCGCAGTTGCTCACGGCGCTCTTGGAGGCCGAGGACCCGAGGCTCATCGCCCGCATCCATCTCCAGGCGATGTGGATGTCGGAATGGGACCCGATCCGCGGCCTCCGCCATTGCGACGCCATGCTCGAATTGCTCGATCCGGCGGCCGATCCCGGTCTCTACTCCGGCGGCGTCCTCATGCAGGCGTACTTCCGGCTGCTGAGCGGTCAGGGTGCCGACGACGAGGCCGTGCAGCGCGGGCAGGCCATCGAGGACGCCCAGGTCGATCCTCGCGAGCGAAGCCCGGTGCCCATCATCTGGCCGCTGTTGAAAGACGATCTCGCCTCAGCGGTGTCGGTGCACACGAAACATCTGCGGTGGGCTCATGACATCGGGGACCAGGCGTTGGAGATGTCCATGGCCTGGTACCTCGGCTATCTGGAGATGTGGCGCGGCCGGGCGCGCCAGGCGGAGGAGTGGGCGAGCCACCTCGGGCGGCTCGTCGAACAGTGCGACCCGAGCTTCTCCTGGGGCGACAACCTCCTCCCGACCCTGAGAGGAATGCTGGAAGCACGTGCCGGCCGGCTCGAGGCGGCCAGGGAGGCAGCGGAGGCTGCGCTCGCTCACTGCAGGCGGATCGGCCGGGCGGAGGAGATCCCGGCGAGGGAAGTGCTCGGCTTCGTCGCCCTGTCGCTGGACGACGCCGCCGGCGTCGTCGACGCCCTTGCCGGGCCTGACGAGGTGCTTCAAGAGCTTGGCCAGCGCGAACCCGCCCAGACGCGCTTTCACCCGGATCTGATCGAGGCACTCATCAAGCTCGGGGAACTGCGGCGCGCCGAGGAAGTGCTCGGGCGCTTCGAAGAGCGAGGCCGCATCTTTCCGAGGCCATGGGTTCTCGCCACCGGGGCGCGGTGCCGAGCGCTGCTCCTGGCGGCCGGCGGCGACCTGGATGGGGCCATCGCTGCTGCCGTCGAGGCGATCCGTTTCCACGAGCAACTCGACATGCCCTTCGAGCGTGCCCGCACGCTGCTCGTGCAGGGTCAACTCCTGCGACGGCGAAAGGAGCGGCGCGAGGCCCGGACAACCCTGCACGAGGCGCGGTCGGCCTTCGAAGCACTGGGGGCGCCCATCTGGGCGGAGCGTGCGGCTGCGGAGTTACAAAGGATCCCCGTCCGGCGATCGACGGCGGAGCTCAGCGTGACGGAAGCCACCGTCGCCCGCCTTGCGGCCACCGGCCTGACGAACCGCCAGATCGCCGATCGTGCCTTTCTCAGCCCGAAGACGGTCGAGGGCAATCTCGCCAGGGTCTATATGAAGCTCGGCATCCGGTCGCGGGCCGAACTGGGACGCGCCATCGCCGAACGGGAGTCCCGCACCGGCAGCTCGGCGGCGGAGGCGTGACCGCCCGTAGGCGGATCGAAGGATGTGGTCGCGCCCGGGCCGGCGGTCGTGTGGTCAGCAGCCTGCCGGCGGCAGCGGCACACCGCGACGGGCGAGCAGCGCCTTCAGGGACTGGATGACCGGAGAGACCTCGTTGTTGAGGTCCGCGCCCTGGGCCTTGTAGGCGCGCTGCTCGGCCTCGACGATGAGGCGGTCCTGGCGGAAGATGCCTTCGGTGAACAGGGTGATGACCGGCCACAGGAGATGGATCACACCGGGGATCGGGGGCTTTTGGACCATGATCAGGCCGTAGGTGTGGTTGCGGTGCTGGGTCCGGTCGGTGGGCACGTAGACGTTCCACAGGTCGAGGGCGGGGGGTTGGTCGTTCTTGCCGTCGGTCCAGTAACGCAGCGTCTGGTAGGGGTAGCCGGTGCGGATGGTCATCAGGTCGGCGAATTTGTCGCTGTTGTTGGTGCCGATGATCAAGCGCTCGCCCAGGGACTGCTTGCCCTCGGTGCGGGCGAAGGAGTAGTCCGCCTCCAGCCAGTCCTCGCCCTCGCGGACGTCCAGCAGCTTGGCCCGGATCCGGCCCATCAGACTGCGGTGCAGGAACTGATGGTTCATGTCCATGAGGTTCTCGTGCATGAACGAGTAGTGGCAGGCGATCTCCCGATCCAGCACCCGGAACTTGAATCGGGGGTCGCCGTAATAGGGCAACTCCGGCAGCGCCGCGACCCGTGCCACTTCCTGGTCGCCCGGGAAGACGAACACGAAGCCGTACGCCTCACGGCAGGCATAGCCGCGAACTCCGTTGGGCAGCGTCCGTTCCCGGTTCAGGTACGGGACGCTCACGCACGCACCGGTGCGGTCGTAGGTCCAACAGTGATAGCCACACTGCAACCGCTCGTTCTTCACGACGCCCAAGCTCAGCGGCACCTGGCGATGGGCGCAGCGGTCCTCCAGGGCAAACGGCTTGCCCGTCTTCGGCCGAACCAGCACGATCTCCGTCCCGGCAAACCTCACGGCGAGTGTCTTCTCGGGCCTGAGATCGCGGGACCGGGCGACGGGGTACCAGAAGCTCGGGTCGAGGCCTGTGCTGCGGGTCGGCGGGATGTCACTGGCAGGAGTGACGTCACGGAACTGCCGCCATGCCGGCTTCGTCTGTTGGACTGACATGCCGTGCAACGTTAATCGGGCGGCTCCACGCCGGCTGGAGCAGGGTGAAGACTCAGAACCTGAAGCGAGTCAGCCCGCCCGGCTCGGTGCCGAGTACCACGGTCACCGAACGTGCCTTCAGGCGATAGACGTTCCACGGCGGTGGTCCCTGCGACGGGGCGTTGAAGGGGGCGGTGATACCGGCCCCGGTCTCATCGACTTCGGCAGGCCACCCCTGCTCCGCCCAGGCCTTCGCAAGGCGCCTCAGTGTGGCCGGGTCCGTCTCCCGCGCCGCCTCACCCTCGGCGACGACGTCCGCATCCTGGATCGACACCGCCATCGAGCAGCGCGGGTCGCGGGCGACGTTGCGACCTTTCCGGGTGGCCGATCCCGTCTGGAACCAGAAGCTCCCGTCCAGCCAGAGCGCTCCGACGGCGGTCACGTGCGGGCTCCCGTCATCGTTCACCGTCGAGAGCCACGTCGTACGGGCGTTGCGGGCGTCCGGGGCCGGCCGCGATCCGGCGTCGAGCTTCTCGGCGACGTCCGCCCAGTCCACCGGGGGTAGCCCGTCCGTCGCACCCAGGTTGATGATGTCCATGACGTCTCCCTTCCTCGTGGTCAGGTAGCACTGGTCACTGTCGCCTCGTCCATCAGACGGCTCGCCGTCGAGCAAGTCATCGCCAAGGCGTCGCGGATCGCAAAGGCCCTCTCGTTGCACACGAGCCACGTGCTGGCAGAACCTGCTCAAAACGGCGATAGGTCGCTCATCCGCTGGCCAGTATGGAGGCGGCCTCGAAGAAATCGGCCGGCATTGAGCGGTCCAGCCTCCACGTGATGGCCATGGGTCTACTGCCGGCGTGGGTCACGTAGCGGGCCGGGCCGAGGAAGAAGTACGGCTGCGCCCCAAACTCGCCCGAGCTGGCCTCTCGGCAGAACAGCAGCACCCGACTACCCCTGTCGACGTGGTTGATGTAGCGCTGGCCAGTCGGCGATTCGGAGCTCGTAGTGCTTTGCGACTCCCAGTGGATCAGGTCGGGGCTGACGGCGTAGTCGCGGTACATCGTTGTTGGGGAGTAGTCACGCTCGGTCTTGAGCAGCGTGAAGGTGAAGACGTCGGCTCGCTCCTCCGCGGCGAACCGCACACCTTCGCGGTCGTTGGCGGGCGAGCGGCCCATCGAGGCGCGGCCTACCGCGGCCAGCAGCTCGTCGATGCTGTAGCGACAGTGCACCCACAATGGCACCGTGCCCATCGCCGAAAGCGGCACCGGCAGGTGACTGATGCGCGAAGCGGCCACCTCGAGTACCTGGACGATCTCATGGCGAACCGCTGGGTTTGCCCAGAGTTGGGCCCATCCGGACGAGTAGTCGGAGAACCCTCCGCCGTCGCGCCAGAGCGAAAAGAAGAGCATCAAGAGGAGACGCTCCTCCCGATCGCCCAAGCCTTCCATCGCCGGAGGAACAGGAGCGTTGAGGATCTCCCTCCAGATGGTCAGCCGTTCCTGGTCGTCCACGTGCAGGAAACGGGCGGTCCGACGTAGCAGCTGGTCCTCCCCCGGACCAGGTGAGGGACCGGGAAAGCCAGCGTCCCGGCGCGGGCCGGTCCAGGACTGGCGCCGATAGATGGTCGCCGGATCGCGCCCGGACGATCTGAGGTATTCCGCGAGGGATATGTCCCCGTGCCGGCGGACGTCATCCACCAGCTGCGGGCGGCGAAGGACAACCTGCTCCTTGACATTGTCCAGCACGAGCTCCCGGGCGACCCGATCGAGATGGATGGAACTACCGGCGGGCAGAAACGGGAAGCCATGCTCGATCTGGCGTATCAGCTCCGAGCGCGAGGTCCCCGTGAGCGCCAGGTAGCGGATGTCCCAACGAAACCGGCGGTCGTGCTGGCCGACGAAGTCGAGCACGGTGAGGCAGGCCTTGCCGGCAGTGCGGCGCAGGCCACGGCCGAGCTGCTGGAGGAACACCGTGGCGCTCTCCGTGGGCCGAAGGAAGAGGACGGTGTCCACCTCGGGGACGTCAACCCCTTCGTTGAAAAGGTCGACGGCGAAGACGGTATTGACCCTGCGGCCCCGAAGGTCTCGCAAGGCACGGTTGCGGGTCTCAGCGTCGGTGTTGGCGTCGACGGCGACAGCTGGGATACCGGCATCATTGAAGACGCGGGCCATGTAGTGCGCATGGTCGATCGACACGCAGAAGCCGAGCGCCCGCATGGCCCCGGCGTCCGTGACGAGATCGCGCAGGCTACGGATGACGATGGCGGCTCGGGCACCATTGCCCGTGTAGAGGTTGGAGAGGCCTCGCACGTCGTAGGCGCCTCGACGCCAGTCGATGCCGCGGAGGTCAGTGTTATCGGCGACGCCGAAGTAGTTGAAGGGGCAAAGCAGGTCCTGCTCGAGGGCATGCCACAAACGGAGCTCGGTCGCGATGTGCCCGCCGAACCACTCGGTAATGTCTCCGCCGTCAGCCCGTTCAGGCGTGGCTGTGAGGCCCAGCAGCACCTTGGGCCGGACGTGCTCAAGAAGGCGCCGATAGGTCGCCGCTTCGGCGTGGTGGAATTCGTCGACGATCACCACGTCGAACTGGGCGGGTTGGACCGAGGCGAGGCCGTCGGCATGGAGACTCTGTATGGAGGCGAACACATTGCGCCACTCGGTGGGCCGGTAGCCGCCCACCCACGTCTCACCGAATGCACCGTCGGCCATCACGGCGGCGAAGGTGGACCTACTCTGCTGGAGGATCTCTCGACGGTGGGCGACGAAGAGAAGCGACAGCTCGCCGAGTTCCTCTACCAGCCGGCGAATAGTCGAGCGCGGCCACGACGGTCTTGCCGGTCCCCGTGGCCGCGACCACCAGGTTCCGCCAGCGGCCGTGAACCTTGCGCTCGACGTCGAGCTGGTCGAGCATCGCCTGCTGGTACTGGTAGGGACGGACTTCCAAGCCTGAGATGTCGATGGGCGTTTGGCCTTGGGCGGTCCGGAGGGCCTGGTCGAGCCGGGTGCCATCGCGATCGGGGTCGTAGTCCTCGAAGCGGGGGTCTGCCCAATAGGAGTCGAACGTGGCGGCGAACTTTTGGAGGAGGAGGGGTGTGTCGCCCCTGGAAAGGCGGACGTTCCACTCCAGGCCATCCACAAGGGCCGAACGGGACATATTGGAGGAGCCGACGTAGCCGGTGTCCCAACCAGTGTCACGGCGGAACAGCCAGGCCTTGGCATGCAAGCGGGTGGTGCGGGTCTCGTAGCTGATCTTGACTTCTGCACCGCGACGTGCGAGCTCATCAACCGCTCGACGCTCGGTGGCGCCCACGTAGGTGGTGGTGATGACCCGAAGGGGTCGGCCCCGACGGCGGTGTTCGCCAATGGCGTCGAGGAGGAGACGGAGGCCCTGCCACATGATAAAGGCGCAGAGAAGGTCCACCTGGTCGGCTGCGGCGATCTCGGCGGCCAGTTCCTCATGCAGAGCTGGCTCGCCTCGGGCGTTGATCAACAAGTCGGCGCGTCGAAGGGGGTTTCGGGGTCGAGGCGTGTCGGGACCGATAGCGAGGAGCATCCTGGGACCACCGGCGACGAGATCGGCCGGCTCGGCCCGATGTGTCTCCTCGATCAGGTAACTGATGACGGTGTTGGCGACGGCGAGGCGGCGATCCGGTGGCAGGGATTGGAGGACCCGGGCTGCGACTGCTTCGAGATGGGCTGCGAGAAGCTCGGTGGCTTCTGCGGGGTCGACCGGCTCGATCCGGGCCTCGAGTGCGAGCTGGTCGAGGAGTGTGTCGAGACCGGCGGTGATCAGCTCGTCATAGACCCCCTCGGGCGAGCCGCCTTCCACAGACGAGACGGTATACGAGGTACCTTCGTGTGGTGCATCTCGAGAACGCACCTCGCGGCCTCGTCCGCGAAGACAGCTCGATCGTGACGGCGGTTGTCACTCCGAGGAGCAGCTTGACCTGACCGAGCCGGGTTGCCGGCGACGACCGTCGACCGAGAAGCCGACATCATGGCTCGCCACTCGGAGCTCAGGCACCAGACTGCCGTCCCCACCACTATGCAAGAGTTCATCAGGTACGGACAGCCGTCGTGCTGGGCCGTTCGCCTGGCTCGCATGGGCGAGACGTGGGTCTAGACCTCTGGTCTATCCACGAACCGACGTCGCGCTTGACGTCCCGCAGATCGTCGAGAGCTCTCAGCGGGCGACCCACCCAGCCGTGAGGGGACTGGTCGGTCGGCTGCGGCTCGCGGGACGTGGTCCTGAAATCCGGACCGCAGATCGATTTCCGGAAATCAAGACACAGTTTCTTGTCCCGAAATCCAGACGGTATTACCATGTCCGGATATGGAGACATCCGACTCTTCCCCGACCTCCCATGGGTCATATCGCGTCTACACCGCGGAGTCCTTGGGCGCGGCCATCCGCCAGTACCGGACGGAGGCGGGGCTCTCCCAGGCTCAGCTCGCTGAGATCGCCGGGCTGAACCGGACCTACCTCTCGAATCTCGAAAGCGGTAAGGAGACGGAGCAAATCCGCCGGATCTTGCGGGTGCTCCGGCAACTGGGCGTGCGCATGACCCTGGTCAAGGCGGACTGGTAGTGGCGCACAAGCTTGCCGTCTGGCTCTACGGATCGTGCGTGGCGACGATCGACAGCGAAAGGCGCCGACCGCGTCTGACCTACACGGACGAGGCGCGCCGCCTGTACGCACCAGGTACGCCCCTGCTGTCGCTGTCGCTGCCTGTTCGGGCAGAACGCTTTCCTCAAGGCATCGTTCGACCGTTCCTCGACGGCCTTCTCCCCGAAGGCGAGTCGCGACGGCTCATCGCCCGAGAGGTCGGAGCTGATGCCGACGACACATACGGGTTGATCAAAGCGCTCGGTCGGGACTGTGCCGGCGCCATCGTCATCCAGCCGATGGAGGAGTCCGCCCCGCCACCGTCGACGACCCTGACCGCCGAGCCCCTCTCCGACGAGGAACTCGCCGACCTCGTGCGCAACCTCAGGCGCGCCCCACTCGGCGCAGGGGGCCGGGTTCGGGTTTCGCTCGCCGGTGTGCAGGAGAAGCTGCTCCTGACGCGGAGGCCGGACGGCGTGTGGGGCCGGCCAGTGGACGGCACGCCGTCCACGCACATCCTCAAGGCGGAGATCGCCGCCTACCCGAACACGGTCGAGAACGAGGCCTTCTGCATGCGCGTCGCGAAGCACCTCGGCCTCCGGGTCGCGAACGTGGAGACGACGGAGGTTGCGGGACGCAAGCTGATCGTCGTCGAGCGCTACGACCGCTTGGTTCAACCGGACGGCACTGTGGAGCGGATCCACCAGGAGGACTGCTGCCAGGCGACCGGGACGAGGCCGGACCACAAGTACCAGGAGGACGGTGGGCCGTCGCTGGCGCGGATCGCCGACATCGTCGCCGCCGTGACCGTCCGGGGCTCTGTGGAACGCCTCCTGCAAGCGGTGACGCTCAACACGTTGCTCGGAAACGGCGACGCTCACGCCAAGAACTTCTCGCTCCTCCACGAACGCTCCGGAGTCCTGCACCTCGCCCCTCTCTACGACGCGATGTGCACGCTGACCTACGACAACGACCGGCTGGCGATGCACGTGGACGATGTCCACCGGACAAACCGGGTGACCGCTGAGCGACTCGTCAATGAAGGAGCGAGCTGGGGTCTGCCACGCCAGCGGTGCGAGGAGATCGTCACTGACCTCCTCGACCGTTCCCCAGGCGCCATCGAGGCTGCTCGGGACGACACGGCCGGAGTTCCGGATTCGATCGTCAGCGCCGTCGAGGGCCAGCTCGCGCAGCTCCGAACCGAGTAGTCCGCAACGCACGCCGCCGACTCTCCTCAACCGCCCGGCGGCACGGCCCCACGATCTCGGCGACCTGAGACTCCGAGAGCGGGGAGCGACCCCGTGAATGCAAGATGGTCGAGGAACCTCGAGGGTCGATGTCGAAGGACCGCATACCCGTTCGACGTACGTGCGAGAAAGTACCCCGGAGGAACGACAAGGAGAGTGATCGGGATGCCGCGTTTTATGGGATTCGTGCGAATGGAGGAGGGCGTCGGGACGCCACCGCAGGCGCTGTTCGACGCGATGGACGAGTACATCAGCGAGCGGGCCGCCAAAGGCGTGTTCCTCGACGGGGGCGGTCTGTACGGGACTGAGGACGCCGTGAACTACGTCGTCCGCCAAGGCGAGGTCACCCGCGTCGACGGGCCGTACGCCGAGGCCAAGGAGGTCGTCGGCGGCTGGGCCATCATGGACTATCCCAGCCTCGAGGAGGCCGCGGCGGACCAGCAGTCGTTCGCCGAGCTCCACGCGAAGTACTGGCCCGAGATCACCGTGATCTCCACCCTGCGCCAGATCTCGACCGGCCCCGAGGCGCCCGGCGAGTGACCCTGGACCTGCCGATCCTTCGCCGTCCGCGGCAAGGGTCGGCGGGTCCAGGCTGAAACCGGGCTCACTACGCTGGCGTGGTGCCGGCAGAGACCCGTCCCGGTGATCCGAACCAGGCCATCTACGCCGCCTGGCGGGCCGAGTCGGGCCGCCTCGTCGGTGCCCTCACCCGGATGACCCGCGATGTGAGCCTCGCCGAGGACTTGGCGCAGGACGCCCTCATCGCCGCGCTCGAGCAGTGGCCCGCCACCGGCGTCCCGGACAACCCGGTCGCGTGGCTGATGATCACCGCGAAGCGGCGCGCCATCGATCACTTCCGGCGTGCCGACAACCTCCGCCGCAAGGTCGCGGAGCTCAAACATGCCCGAGGGAGGGAGGAGGAGGCGATGCCCGACGTCGAGAGCCAGGTCGACTACATCGAGGACGACGTACTCCGGCTCATCTTCCTGTCCTGCCACCCGACTCTGACGCCCGAGTCCCGGGCCGCACTCACGCTGCGACTGGTGGGCGGCCTCTCCACCGCCGAGATCGCCCGGGGATTCCTTACCACCGAGTCCACGATGGGCCAACGGATCTCGCGAGCGAAGAAGACCCTGTCCGAGGCGCACGCCGAATTCGAGCTTCCCGCTGGGCCGGCGCGGACCAAGCGGCTCGACGACGTCATGGCGGTGATCTACCTGATCTTCAACGAGGGCTACACCGCCACCGCCGGCGAGGAGTGGATGCGCCCCGACCTGGCGAACGAGGCGAGCCGGCTCGCGCGTATGCTGGCCGCTCTCGCTCCCGACGAGCCCGAGGTGCTCAGCCTGCAGGCGCTGCTCGAGATCCAAGGCTCGCGGATGCCGGCCCGGCTCGATGAGGAGGGAGCTCCGGTCCTGCTGGAGGCACAGGACCGGAACCTCTGGGATCAGCTACTGATCCGGCGTGGCATGGCCGCCCTGGAGAAGGCGGGACAGCTGGCTGCCCGCGGGACCCCGGTCGGGAGGTACTTCCTGCAGGCCTCGATCGCTGCGCAGCACGCCCGTGCCGTGCGCGCCGAGGACACGGACTGGTGCCGGATCGCGGAGTTGTACGACGTCCTGGCCCGCGCCGCGCCCGGCCCCATCGTCGAGGTGAACCGGGCGGTCGCGGACGGGCGGGCGTACGGCCCTGGCGCCGGGCTCGCCGTGCTGGAGGAGGTGGACGGCGACTCATTCGGCGACTCGCCGCTGGTTCTGAGCGTGCGCGGGGACCTGCTTGAGCGGGCCGGGCTGCATGCGCAGGCGCGCGAGGCGTTCACGAAGGCAGCCTCGCGTACCGGGAACGCTGGAGAACGTACCGTCCTCCAGCGCCGAGCCGACTGGAACCGGCCGCGTGGGTCGGACTCAGATGAGCCGCCCCAGCCGACGAGAGTTTGATCAGATCAGCCTTCAAGTACGCGGGGCTGCTGCTTCCTCCGAGGAGAAGCACGGGAGCCTCTCTGTCAGCGAAACGAGCTCATGGTTCTACGAGCTCGGCAACCACCACTCGGCCAAGGTGTTCCAACAGCCCCACCTCAGCGTTCAACAACCTCGTCAAGTGCATCAACAGGATCGCCTTCGGGTTCCGCAACCTTCCTGAACCGACCGCACGCGGGCACTCCTCTACGCAGGCAAGCCGAACTGGCACATGCCTGGGCTCCATCGTGATCCACCAAATGGACGCGACCCCGCCGATCCAATGAGCGGGTTATGCACGAGACCTCGCAATCAACCGACGACCCCGGCGCACATAACCTCCGGGTGATGAGCGGCCCCGGAGCCGTCACACCACACCCGACGCACGATCTCCCGCCGCCGCCCGGACCCAGCCGTCCCCCATCGCCGATGGCTGCTGGGCGGCGGGATGGCCGAGGCAGATGACCATCCGGGGTTCGATCCCGTCCTCGAGGGCGAGCAGCCGCGCCACTGCCGCCCGGCTGAAGGAGGTGACCGGGCAGGACCCGAGGCCCAGCTCGTGAGCCACCAGCAGCACCGTGGCGGCCGCCGTCCCGACGTCCACATACAAGCCGGGAGCCCCGGGACGCATGCCGTAACCGGCCGCACGGTTCTCGTCGATGCAGATCACGACCGCCGCCTGCGGCCGGGGCAGCATGCCCGGAGCGACCGTCCGCAGCAGCCGCAGCATGCGGGGTTCGGTCACGGCCATCACGGGCTGAAGCCGCCGGTTCCCGGCGTTCGGGGCATAGCGGGCCGAGCGGACGACGAGCTCCAGATGGCGAGGTTCCACCGGACGGCCGTCCATCTGCCTGGTGACTCGGCGGGTCCGAACGGCCTCGTAGACGGCACCGGCGTCAGCCATCGTCGATGTTCCCATCTGACAGAGCGAGGAGGCAGTCCGCCACGGCGACGCAGATGCGGTCGAGCCGGGCGGCGTAGGCCTCGGGGTCGGCAGTCGGGGTCGCCGTGGGAGGCAATGCATCGAGGGCTGCGATCAGCGTGCGCAGCGGAGGGGAGGTGGCGTCGCCCAGATGCTCTGCCAAGCGACGGGCTCCTCCGAGGAGCCGCAGGGGTGCGTACTCGGCCGCCTCGTCGAGCTGCGTACGGGCAGCGGTGATCAGATAGGCGAGCACCTCGACGGCCGCCTGTTCGGAGAGCAGCCTGCCATCGCCTTGCCTCCCGTCAGCCGGCAACGGTCCCCTCCTCCTCGAGCGGCGTTCGAAGATCGGCATGAGGACTGCGTCCATCGGAATTGACGTTCTGCATGCCCGACCGACCGTACCAGGACGGCGGGACGACGGCGAGAGAGGTCCGTTTCCGCAAGGAGATCCGACGACGCGTACGTTGAGAGCGAAAGAAGGTGGCGAAGGCTGGTTGGTGGATGCTCAGCCGGAGCGAAGTGTGAGGTATCGGAACTGGTGTCGCCGAGGTGCAGGAGCAGTGTCGCCCAGGTACCGGAACCGCGCCGGAGAGTGTCGTCGAGGTGCCGGAGCCACGGGGTCGACTATGAGCCGGAGTCGCACACGAGAATGACCAGGTCACTCGGCAATTGCGGGATGGCGCTGTGGGATTCCGCCTGAGTGGCAGTCGGCTGACGCGGCTGGAAGCACCCCTTCTGACCAGGCACTTGCGTGTTCGTTCTACTGCTCTTCAAGCCTTGCCGTTGAGGATCGTCCTCACCTGCCGGTGTCGATCATGGCGAGCACTCGCCAGACGTGGGCTGGTTCCGAGAATCAGTCGCTTGGGACGCCCCGGCTCACGACGAAGGCGACGACTTGGGTCTGGCGCCGGGGGTCGAATCCGATCAGACGCACATGGTGGGTCGGGTTGGCGTGGATACACGCCTCGACCTCGCTCCGTATCACCTCGGGGTCGCGCTCGCCGAAGAGTGGAAGCTTCCACATGTACCAGTACCGAGAAGTGGCCCGATTCGGTTCGACATGCTCGATCATTGGCGTCAGGTCCTTACCGACCAGGTATTCGATCTGCGTTTCGACGGCCGACGTGTCGAAGCGAGGAAGATACGAGAAGGTCCCCAGCCGCTTCGAGGCCGCGTCGCCCAGCCGCGAGGGGTAGTCGCGGATGTTCATCTCCATCGCTCCTCTCTCTGGTGTGGTCACTTGGTCGTCTCGTCGAGCTTGTCGACCACGTCGAACTCGAATCGGATCTCCCGCCACGTCTCGAGGGCGGCCGCCAGCTCCGGGCTGGACTTGGCGGCGCGGGTGAGGATCTCCGCACCCTCGCGCTCGACCTCCCGACCCTCGTTGCGGGCCTCGACACAGGCCTCGAGCGCGACCCGGTTGGCCGTCGCGCCGGCGGCGTTGCCCCAGGGATGCCCGATCGTGCCCCCACCGAACTGGAAGACGGAGTCGTCTCCGAAGATGGACACCAGCGCAGGCACGTGCCACACGTGGATGCCGCCCGAGGCAACCGGGAACAGTCCGGGCATGTGGCCGAAGTCCTGGTCGAAGAAGATGCCCCGCGTCCGATCCTCGGGGACGTAGCGCTCGCGCATGAGATCGATCCAACCCAGCGTCGCCTGGCGGTCCCCCTCGAGCTTGCCAACGACCGTCCCGGAGTGGAGATGGTCGCCTCCCGAGAGCCGCAGGCACTTGACCAGCACCCGGAAGTGGACACCGTGGTACGGATTCCGGTCGATCACCGCGTGCATCGCCCGGTGGACGTGCAGGAGCATCCCGTTGCGCCGGCACCAGTTGGCGAGTGACGTGTGCGCAGTGAATCCGGCGGTCAAGAAGTCGTGCATGATGATCGGCATGCCGAGCGCCTTGGCGAACTCGGCCCGCTCGAACATGTCCTCCACCGTGGGGGCAGTCACGTTGAGGTAATGGCCCTTGCGCTCGCCGGTCTCGTCCTGGGCCAGCTTCACGGCCTCGGCCACGTTCTCGAAGCGGTCACGCCAGCGCATGAACGGCTGGGAGTTGACGTTCTCGTCGTCCTTGGTGAAGTCGAGGCCGCCCCGCAGGCACTCGTAGACCGCCCGGCCGTAGTTCTTCCCCGAAAGGCCGAGCTTCGGCTTGATCGTGCACCCGAGCAGGGGACGTCCGTACTTGTCCATCTTGTCGCGCTCCACGATGATCCCGTTGGGCGGTCCGCCACAGGTCATCACGTAGTGCAACGGGAATCTCACGTCCTCGAGTCGAAGGGCCCGGATCGCCTTGAAGCCGAACACGTTGCCCACGAGCGACGTGAGCACGTTGACGATGCTGCCCTCCTCGAAAAGATCGATCGGGTAGGCGACGAAGGCGTAGAAACACTTCGGGTCCCCGGGCACGTCCTCCACTCCATAAGCCCGGCCCTTGTAATGGTCGAGATCGGTGAGGAGATCGGTCCATACGGTGGTCCACGTACCCGTCGAACTCTCCGCCGCCACTGCCGCCGCCGCCTCTTCGCGGGGTACGCCGTCCTGGGGTGTGATCTTGAAACAGGCCAGGAGATCGGAGTCGGCCGGCGTGTAGGCGGGGTCCCAGTAGGTCTGGCGGTAGTCCTTCACACCGGCGTCGTAGGTGGTCATGCTCGTTTCTCCAGTCAGTCGGGAGCGACGATCGCCACGTCAGGCGACACGCCGCTTGCGTTCGATGAGGCGACGGATCATGGGGGTGAGGATGAGCTGCATGGCGAGGTCGAGTTTGCCTCCCGGGATGGCGATGGAGTTCGCCCTCGTCATGAAGCTGTCGTGGATCATTGACACGAGATAGGGGAAGTCGATGCCATGCGGGTCGCGGAAGCGGATCACCACGAGCGATTCGTCGGCCGTGGGGATGTAGCGCGCGACGAACGGGTTGGAGGTGTCGACGATCGGCACTCGTTGAAAATTGATGTCCGTCGAGGTGAACTGCGGGCACAGGTACCGGACGTAATCGGGCATGCGTCGCAAGATGGTGGCCGTGACGGCCTCGAGCGAGTGGCCACGCGTCGAGCGGTCGCGTTCGATCTTCTGGATCCACTCGAGGTTCACGACCGGGACGACACCGATCTTGAGGTCCACATGCTGGGCGACGTCGGCCGTGTCGGTGACCACGGCGCCGTGCAGGCCCTCATAGAACAGCACATCGGAGCCCGGCTCGAACTCCTCCCACGCGCTGAACGTGCCCGGGGGGGAGCCGTAGCTCTCGGCCTCGGCTTCGTCATGCACGTAGTGTCGAGTGCGGCCCGTGCCGCGCTCACCGTACTCGGCGAACACGGCGGCGAGCTCGTCGAACAGGTTTGCCTCGGGGCCGAAGTGACTGAAATGGTGGTTTCCCGCCGCCTCGGCGGCTGCCATCGTCGCCACCATCTCGTCCCGGTCGTAGCGGTGGAAGGCGTCACCGTCGATGGAGGCCCCGCGAATTCCTTCCCGACGGAAGATCTGCTCAAAGGTGTGCTTGACGGTCGTCGTCCCGGCACCCGAGGAGCCGGTCACCGAGATGATGGGATGGAGGGCGGACATATCTCCTCTACTCCCTGAACAGGCCGCGAGTGGCGAACAAGGGAGCACGCTCGGCGTCGTAGGCCTCGTCGAGGTAGCGACCGACCCGAGCCACCTTGTCGACCGACCCGAACACGAAGGGGGTGCGTTCATGGAGGTCGTCGGCCGACTTGGTCAGGATGCGGTCCCGGCCGTCGGTCGCCGCCCCGCCGGCCTCCTCGACCAACATCGCGATCGGATGTGCCTCATAGACCAGTCGTAGCGACCCTGAGCGGTGCTTTGGACGCCGATCGGCCGGGTACAGATAGACGCCACCGCGGATCAGGATCCGCAGGGCCTCGATGACGAGGGCGCCATACCACCGCGTGCTGAAATCCAGGCCCCGCAAACCCTCGGCGCCGGCCTGCAGGTCTGCGACGTAGGAGCGGAACCCGGGTAGCCAGTGCCGGGCATTTGAGGCGTTGACCGCGTATTCGGGAGTACCGGTGGGGATCCGGATTCCCGGCGTTGACCGGACGAACACCCCGTCGTCGGGTGACAGGACGTAGAGATCCGTGCCCGAGCCGGTTGTCAGCGCAAGAATCGTCGCCGGGCCGTACAGGACGAACCCGGCTGCCAGTTGCTCGACCCCGGGTCGCAAGAAGACGCTCTCGGGTGCCTCACCGGTGTTGGGTCGGATCGAGAAGATGAGGCCGACCGGGCCGTTGATGGCGAGATTCCCGGAGCCGTCGAGCGGGTCCACTGCGACGACCAGCGGCGCGCCCGGCACCAGCACGGCGGGCACCTCCTCCTCCTCGGAGGCGAGGGCGGCGACCGGGGCGGCGCCGAGTGATTCGAGGACGAGCCGGTGGGCGAACAGGTCCATCTTCTTCTGGGGGTCGCCACTGGCATTGTTGCCCACCACATCGTCGAGGCCGCCCACGAGGGGCGCAACCGCGAGTTCGCGACCGATGCGCACGCCGGCGCCGGTGAGGGAGACGACGGCGGCCGCTACGGCTTGACGCTGAGCGGCGCCATCGGACCAGGCGGCCAGCACGCCGTGGAGCTGCTCGTCGCATCCTGGGATCTCGGCCATTGGGTTCCTCTGGCTCACGTCTCGGCGTTCCACCACTCCATACCGGACATGGTGACGAGCCTCCGGGCCTTCCCGATAGGGCCTTTGGTCACGAGGGGTCGGTCGGGAAGCGACATGCTCGAAGTCCCTGCCTCAGAGAACCGCGGCGCGCATTGGCCGGATCCGCTTTGGCCGTCGGCGCGACTTCGGGTGAGCGACGATTTTCGCCTCGTTCAGCGGCGACGGCTCTTCAACCTGCATATTGAGGGCGTCCTCGGCCTCACCTGCCGGTGTCGATGACTGTGAGCACCCGCCAGAAGCGGGGCACGGTTCCGAGAGTCAGTCGCTTGGCACGCCCCGGCTGACGACGAAGGCGACCACCTGGGTCTGGCGCCGAGGGTCGAAGCCGATCAGACGGCCGACGTGTCGAAGCGAAGAAGATAAGCGAAGGTCCCGAGCCGCTTCGACGCCGCGTCGCCGATCCGGGACGGGTCATGGCGGATCTTCGTCGCCATGGCTCCTCGCTCTCGTGTGGTCACTTGGTCGTCTCGTCGAGCTTGTCGACCACGTCGAACTCGAATCGGATCTCCCGCCACGCCTCGAGGACGGCCGCCGGCTCCGGGCTGGACTTGGCGGCGCGGGTCGGTGTCTACGGTGCGATCGTTTCGCACGGATCCGGCCCGCCGAAGTACACATGAATGTTGTGGGCATTCACGTAGGCACAAAAGCGCTGGATCGCCTCGCTTTGCGATGAGGCCCCGGCGAGAGGGTCGTTGATGCCGCTGGATGAGCCGGGATCGAGGCTCGGCGAGCGAATTGCTTGGGTGGTGATCCCCGAGGGGGTGATCAAGGTGGCCGATGTGACGACCGCACTTCCGGGCCACCAGGCCAAGAAGAGCCCATTGCCCACGGTGGTGACCACCCGGGTGCCGTCGCTCAACACCAAGGTGACTCCGGACACCTTCGAACCGGTTGAGCCTTCGGCGATGGTGTAACCCTGGCCGCTGGCGGAAGCCTCCTGGAGCCGATCGAGGGTGATCTGGCCGGGCCCGGGGAGCGTTGGCTGGCTACCGCTGGCAATGCTGAACTGGGTGCCGTCCGGGCCGCTCATACACATAAGGGCTCCTTCATTGGCGGTGTTGGCGCCAAACAGCAGCAATGTGAAGGGCCCGCGCGTGTCGGTGAGACTAAGTGTGCTCGGCAGCGTCGGTGCTCCGGGTGGCGGATTGCTTGGCCTCGCTGTGCAGTTGGCCTTTGCGGCTGCGACCTGGCCGGGGGTCGGCGTGGTCGGCGCCGCCCTCCAGGCTGCTAACGCAGACGGGGTCCCGGCACCGACGAACACCACGAGGGCGGTGGCCGCTCCGCTCGCGGCCAGGCCGACACCCCCGAAGGCGAACCTTCGCCGCTGGCGATGGCGACGACGATCTGCGATCTCCTGCACGAGGTGCTCCTGGCGAGCGAGGAGTCGGGCATCGCTCAGATATGGGATCGGAGGGACTTCGAGGTCATTCATCGGTGCTCCTATGAGAACGTCGGGATCGTGATCGCGGCGAACTTCTTGCGAGCGCTGGCCATCCGAGAGCGGACGGTGCCGATCGGAATTCCGAGCGAGGCCGCAGCGTCGGCATAGGAGAGCTCGCTCCACAACACCAGAAGAACAACGTCTCGCTCGGCTTGCGTGAGCGGCCGGAGCGCCTCGAGGGCGCGAGCCAAAGCCTCCTGGGCGGCGATGTGCTCGATGGCTGCGTCTTCTGAGCTCGCGCCATCTGGCAGTGCAGGGACGCGGTCGAGGGCCGTTCGATACCGTCGGAGCGATCGATCCGCGTTGCGGGTGACGTTGTTGGCAACGCCCAGCAACCAGGGCAGAGCGCTCGTGCTCGAGAGCTGCAGCTTTCGGCGTCGACGGAACGCCTCCAAGAACACGACGCTTGTCAGATCCTCGGCCAATTGGAGATTGCCCGTCCGCCGGGCACAGTAGGCGTAGACCGCACGCGAGTGGCGCTTGAACAGCTCGCCGAACGCCTCGGGATCCTTTGCCGCTTTGGACACCAGCTCGACGTCTCCAACCTCGCTGTACGTCGGCACATCCATATAATGTCCGTAGGCCCCGCGAAAGTTCGATCGCCAGCGGCGAGCCTGCTCGCGCCGAACGACCCTTCCCGTTATTCCGGAGCGGCAGTCGAGCGGGCGGCGCGGGTAATAGACAAAGGCGGCCACCGACGCGACCAAGGCAACGCACGTCGTGATCGCTGTGCGGTTCAGCCGAGCAGCGCCGCCCGTGTCTGAGCGGTGGACTTCCGCGCTCTCCGAGCCTCTCGGTCACGCTGCCGCCAGCACGGCCCTGTGGTCACACCGCGTGCGAACTGCTAGCCCCGCATGCGCTGCTGACCAGCGTATTCAACTGAGTGGCGGGAAAAGGATTTGAAGCTCCGACCGTCGGGTTATGAGCGGCTCCATCCGGCGGGGTCCCTTCGACCCGCGGGCAAGCTGCACCGTTATCAGCCGCGGCCGGTGTGTCCTGGGCAGTCCTGGCAAGAACCTGCAGGCTCAGCTCGCCGCCGCGCTCTTCCTCATGTGGGAGCTCGCACGACCGAGCCGGACAATTCGCCCACGCCTGACTCCGATCGTGGCGACTACGTGAAGGGGTTCTCCACCCGCACGCCCCCGAAGTCCTGTCCATCCTGGAGGTCCTCGGACAGCACGACCTCGGCACCCGAGAGTCGGGCGGCCTCGATGATGGCGGCGTCCCAGTAGGAGATCCCGAACCTGGCCCTCGTCGTTACAGCCGCGAGCAGCACCGCCTTTGTCATGTCCTGCACGGAGAAACGAAGGAACGACTCCACCAGGGCGGACGCGTGCTCGTGGGTGAGCGGGTTGGCACGTCCAGCTCTCGTGGCCTGCACGTAGAACTCTTGCAGCACCTGGACGGAGAGGCGCAGGTTCCTGTCCTCGAGAATCTGCCTCGCTCGCTCGGCCTCGGCCTCCTCGATCGGATCGGTCGAGATCGAGTAGAGCAGAACGTTCGTGTCAGCGAACTCCACGGGTGTGGAGCTCCTCTCGACCGAGGCGGTCGCCAGCGCTGAAGCGCTTTATCTTCTTACGCACCAGCTCCTGCTGGGATTCGAGTCTCGTGAACTCGACGGCCTGCTCCGACAGCTGGCGCAGGTAGTCAGCGACGAGTGCGCTGACCGAGGTGTCCTGCTCGGCGGCGTGGATGCGGGCTTCACGGTAGATGTCGTCCGAAACCGTGACGGTGATATTCTTCACAGATTCACTGTAACACAATTTCACAGGAGAGTGCGAAACTTGGGTGCGGGTATGACGATCACCGAGGCGCGCACCGTGCCGTCTCGATCCGACTGTCTCGACGATCTCGACACCTACGGGGAGGGCCCGCCGGGCGCCACGGCGCCGGAGCGATTCGAAGGTGGCATCGGTGAACAGGTGCTCGACGGAGATCTCCGAGAAGAGCTCGCGTGCTCAGATGCTGAGATTTGCCGCGGTGGCTTCCCCACCGGCCGCCTCGCCGAGATTGAGCAGCGCCCGGAGTCGGGCCGCGTCGAAACCGCCCCCCGCTCCGTGGCCACCTCCCCGTTGCTCGAACTCACGCAACAGGCGCATCAGGTCCTCGCGCCGCGTCGGGTCGTCGCGCGCCTGTTTGGGCGTGAGCCCACCAAGGGCCGGGATCGACTCGTCGAGCCACTTCAGCTCTCGTTGCTGGATATAGGACTTGAGGAGCTCGGTGAGCTCCGAGCTTTCAGGCTCGTCGAGCCCTACAGGGTCATCTGCGTCCTCGGCGAGGCCACCGGCACGTCGCCGCATGAGCTCGATTCGAGGGTCCTGTTCGTCGTAGTCGACGAGACTGAGGCCGGGCAGGACATCCCCGAGCCGATCGGCCAGGCGCTCGAACCGTTCGCGCGAGTTCGTTTCGAGCGTGATGACGCCGTCGCTCAACGTTACGCTGGAGCGAAGGACGGTGTCGCCGCCGTCGAGCCGGAACCGCTCGACGAAGTGGTCGCCCTCGACCTCGAGCAGCGAGCCGAGGGCCTCTCCGATCGAGGCTTCGTCCGCTGCGCTGGCGAACTCGGCCCGGCACAGCACGAGCCGCTCGCCCTCCCGGTTCGCCAGCCGTGGGATCGCCTGCGAGCGCCCATACCAGCGGGCGAGGGCGTCCGCGTCGCCACCTTCGTCGAGGACTGCCATGACCTCGGCCCGCTGGGCGAGCGGCACAGCGACGACCTGGCCGGTGAGCGAGGGGGAACCCTCGAGTTCGACGACGCGGCCGAGCAAAAGGTCGCCGACGGCAGCCTCGCGCGAGCCGAGATGCTCGCGAACCTCGAGCCGCTCCCCCGTGGTGGTGTCACGCAGCCCGAGAGACGCTCCTCGTTCGACCTCCGTCACCTCATAGAGCCGGCGTGGGGTGGCGAGGGTCGCCTCGAGCAGCCTCCGCTCGGTGCTTGGTAGCAGCGCACCACGTTCTTGCAGGTAGTCCTCGGCCACACCACCATCCCAAATGGCGATGTCGACGATGACCGGATCGCTCGACCACCGATCGACTGCTTCACGCAGCTCCGGCTCGTCCCCGTCGCAGGCAGAGGCGGCCAGCGCGACCATGCGGCTCCGCCGGTTCTCGTCGCGACAGAACAGCGCCAGCTTGAAGACAAGGAGATCGAACAGGTTCGAAGACCGGCCCACGTCCCGTCCTAGGTGGCACCGCTTGTACTTGCGGCCCGACCCGCACGGACACGCATCGTTGCGGCCAGTGCCGGCGTAGGCGGCTGAACCGCCGATCAGCTCGCTCAGGTGCTCGAGGACAGGCGAGTCCGGGTCGAGTTGCTGGTGCTGCAGGAAGGCGACCGCGCGCCGGAGGTTGCCCCGGTCGATCTCGAAGTTCGAGACCGCCTCGGCGGCAGGGCCGAGGTCCGGATCCTTCTCGAGCGCCGCCCGGTACTCCGCCTCGGCCTCGAGGGCGTGGCCGGCGCGCTCGGCCTCGACGCCCAACAGGTAATGGGCGACGCCGGCCCGCGGTGCCTCGGCCAAAAGGAGGGCGAAGTCGCGCCGGTCGCGGGAGCGGTCGGATGTCGTAGTCCGGATGAACTCGGCGAAGGCGGCGGCGACGCCGCCGTGCCGCAAGGCCTGCAGAGCGTCGCGGGCGTCGACGCCTTCGCCTGCCTGGAACGCCGTGAACGCATTGCAACACCTCTCGAAACGCGTCCGGCAGCACGCCCCGAGATCGCCGCCGATCTGCTGGCGAACCCGGTCGCTATGGCTCTCGCCGGCCGATCGCCAGTCCTCACCAGCGCGGCCAAAGGAGAATCCGCGTCGCTCCAACCCGGCGTCGAGGGCGAGCTCGCCGACCGGTCGCACCGCTCTGCGGAAGACAGTCGGATCGGTGCTGAGGGCTTCCATCAAGATAGGCGTCATCTCCTCCCATCGATCCCGGGAGATCACGGCTTCTGCCCCCCGCCGAAGCGCCTCGACCTCGCGGCCGTCATCGGGCAAGGGTCCGTTGATTACCTCGACCGTGATCGTCAGGTCGTGGCGACTGAAGGCAACGAGGTCGCCCGCGGCGGCGGGAGCTAGCCAACCTGGCGGGCCAGCAAGCGTCGAGCCGGATTCGCCTGGTGCCGCCGGGTATTCCTCACACCGAAGGGCGCGGCCGTCGGCCAAGAGGAGCTCATGGGCCGGCGCGTTCCAGTCGATGACCTCGAGATCCGGACAGAGCGCCACCGTCTCGTCGGTCACCTCCTCAGCGGTGAGGCGATGCGTGAGGACGAGCCCGTCGGTCAAAGAGGACGCCAGGATCAACGTTCCGTCGACCGACAGCCAGGTGTCGTCGGTGTGGGCAACCTCGTCCTCAACGGCTCGCACGAGATCCTCGTCGCCCATCTCGGCCCGTAGCTCTTTTAGCAGTCCCAGGGCGTCCAACCTGGCGGTCAGTTCTTGCAAGGAGAGCGGCCCAGCCAACAGGGCTTCCAGAGTGGCGTCGAGAAGGGGATCCTCGCTGTATTCAGGCACGATCGGAAAACGTACTTGGATAGCGAGGCGCGACGTCCCGTAGTTCAGTGAATGTGGATCCGAACAGCCGGCGATTCAGATGAAAAGCGAAGGAACCTCTGCCGGCGTGGGTGCACGAGCGAGTCGGCTCAAGAAGTCGATGGCGTCGACTCCCTGCTGAGACGCCGTCCGCAGCACGCTCATCATGCGGCCCTGCGTCACAGCTCCACGCCAGGTGCGGTTGCCGCCCCAGACCTTTCGGTTGACGACCGCTGGCCTGACGGCTTGCTCTGCCCGCCAGTTGGTGGCGTCGGTGCCAGGGTGGGTGAGGAAGCTGAACAAAGCTTCTCGCTCGGCGTACAGGTGCGCCACGAGCTTGCGGTTCTCGTTGTGGGGATGAGCGTCGTCGGCGAGCATCTCGACCCGCTCGGCGAGGTCGGCGATCACCGTCGCCCGCTCGCCATCTTCGAGCTCGCGGGCGATGAGCGCCTCGGTCAGGATCTCCCGCACCTTGCGGGGCGTGTCCCGCCCCGAGACGGGCAGGTCGGCGATGAGCTCGTCGCTTCGACGACAGAGGTGGGCCAAACACGTTTGGTGCGTGGCGTTGCCGAAGCGGCGGTAAGGAGCCCAGCCGTCTCGCACCATGACGCCGGAGAACTCCGGCGAGATCACCTCGCAGGCTTGATCGAAGCCGCGGCCGTCGGCGACCCAGTAGGCAGTGGCGTTATGGGTCGCTGCCACCCAGAGCCAGGCACCCTCGCCGCCGACGCGCCAGCCCGTCTCGTCGGGAACGATCATGGCCGAGTCATTCACGGCTTTGACGATCGAGGCCTGCACCGCGAAGAGGTCGGTCGAGGACGACTGGGCCGCTTGGCAGAGTGCCCCGGCTGAGACCTTGACCCCGAGGCGGGCGAGCAGGCTGGCCGACTTCACAAAGCTCAGCCCGAGGCCGTAGTGCAGCCAGGCCGCCCATGCCTTCGCCGTCGGACCCACCTGGGAGCAGGCAGCGCCGAGGGCGTCCGAGGTCTGCTCGCCATGGCGGCCCTGCACTCTCCTGCCGCAGTTGCGGCAGCGGCCGACGCCGACGGCGAACTTCGTGGTGACCGGGCGCATCTCGGGAAGCTCGACCTGGAACTGCTCGGCAGTCCGCTCGTGCTCGACCTCCCCTCCGCAGTCAGGGCAGCATGCCGGCAGCGGCACGTCGATCGTCCGGTCGGGGGGGCCGGCGGGAGCCATGCGATGACCGTGGCGACCATGAGCGTCACCGCTTCGTCGTCCGGGACGTGCCGGCTCCTCCTTCGGGTCGCCCTTGGAGAACGGAGCCGCCTGGCGCTTGCCCGAACGGCGGGAGTCCGGACAGAAGCCGCTCCAGCTCGGCGATGCGGGCATCGCGCTGGCTGAGGCGCTCGCTCAGCTTTGCGACCTCGGCGGTGTTGCGCTCGAGCATCTTCCGCAGACTGGCGATCTTGCTCACCAACTCCTTGTAGGAGTTGGGCTCTGAGCCGGCGGGAGGGGTACGAGGTGAGATCCACAACGATACGCGCGAGCTCTGCTCAGGTGGTGGACCCCGCTATCCAAGTACGGTAGGACTTGCCGTCCATGTGCACGTGGTGCGCGGCGTTGACGATCCGGTCGAGGATCGACTCGGTTATCTAACTGTCGGTCGCGGTTGTCTTTGACGTCCACTACGGGACCCGGACCATCCCCAGCTTCGTGTCTTGGACGCCTTATCTTGCGGTGCCTACGACAGGAGACCAGTTGCGGGTTCAGCGAGTTGTCATGCCTTCGGGCGCAGAGTCTTCGACGGTTTTGTCGGATGGTGTGGTCATCGAGCCGGTGGAGCAGTTCTTGGCGCACCTGAGCGCGATCGAGCGCTCGCCGAACACGGTGCGGGCGTACGCCCACGATCTGAGCGACTTCTTCTCGTACCTACAAATCCGCGATCTGGAGTGGACCGAGGTGCGTCTCGAGGACCTCGGTAGGTTCGTAGCCTGGCTCCGGCTCCCGATTGAGGCGCGAAGCGGCCGCGTGGCCTCGTTGCCGTGGGTGGAGGGCGCCTTGTCCGCCTCGACTGTGAACCGGAAGCTCTCCGCGCTGGCTTCGTTCTACGAGTTCCACGCCCGACACGGTGTCGACGTTGCCAAGTTGTTGACGAGATGGCGCCCTGGCCGCCGGGGAGGATCCTGGCAGCCGTTCCTTGCCCATCTGGGGTCGAGGCCCGAGCGACGCCAGGTCGTCGGATTGCGCCGGGAACGCAGGGCACCACGAGAGCTGGCGCTGGTCGAGATGAGCAGCCTGATCGATGCCTGCGACCGGCTGCGCGACCGCTTCTTGCTGAGCTTGCTCGCAGGCTCGGGCATCCGAGTTGGTGAGGCGCTCGGCCTTCGTCACGAGGACATCGACGCCCGCCGCTGCCAAATCGCCGTCCGCCAGCGAAACAACTCCAATGCCGCCCGCGCCAAGACCTGGTCCCGTGAGGTGCCGGTCGACGCCGGTCTCATAAGGCTCTACAGCGATTACCTGCACGAGGAGTACGGGCCGTTGGACTGCGACTACGTGTTCGTGAACCTATGGCGAGAGCCGGTTGGAGAGCCGATGGCCTATGCCGGCGTCTACCGCCTCGTCGCTCGCCTGCGAGCCAGTACGGGCATCGACTTCACGCCCCACCAGTGAGTAATCCGGAGGTTTCCGTACACCCGTTCCGGTCGAATCCGTACACCGATTCCGGAGTTTTCGTACACCCGGAGGCAGCGACCCTGGCGCAATGACGTGAGGTGAGAGTGGGGCACCGGCAATCCTCTTGATCTGTCCTGCCAGACGATCGAGGAGATGCCGGTGCCCCGGCCCCACACTGCCATGCGAAAGATCAGAGAAGTGCTTCGACTGCGCTTCGGGGAGGAGCTCAGCCTCCGCCTCGTCAGCGCCTCGCTCAACATCCCGTTCACCACCGTCGGCGATCTCCTCCGCCGTGCCGAGGCAGCCGGGCTCAAGTGGCCGCTGCCGGTAGGCCTCGACGACGATGACCTCGAAGCCCTGCTCTACAAGAAGAACGAGCCGCCGGCAGGCCGGCCGCTGCCGGAGTTCAAGGAGGTGAAGAGAGAGCTTCACAAGCCTGGGGTGACCCTCATGCTGTTGTGGCTCGAGTACCGCGAGACCTATCCCGAGGGCTACTCCTACAGCCAGTTCTGCGAGCACTACAGGACCTGGCGCAAGCACGTCGACGTCGTCATGCGCCAGGAGCACAAGGCGGGCGAGAAGCTCTTCGTCGACTTCCCGGGTGACAGGCTGCCGATCTACGACCCGGACACCGGCGAAGTCGACTTCGAGGCCGAGGTCTTCGTGGCGGTCCTCGGCGCTTCGAGCTTCGTGCACGCCGGGGCGATTGCCTCCCAGCAGCTCGACGACTGGGTGATCGCCCACGTCCGCACCTTCGAGGCGATCGGCGGCTGCCCGGCGATCGTGGTGTGCGACAACCTCCGCTCGGGGGTGACCCGGCCGCACCGCTACGAGCCGGACGTCAACGCCACCTACGAGGACATGGCCGCCCATTATGGGGTGGCCGTCATCCCGGCCAGGCCGTACCGGCCCCGTGACAAGGCAAAAGTCGAGGCCGGCGTGCTCCTGGTCGAGCGCTGGATCCTGGCCCGGCTGCGGAAACAGAAGTTCACGAGCCTGGCCGAGGCCAACATCGAGATTGCCCGCCTGGTCGCCTGGGTCAACGCCCGGCCGTTCAAGAAGATCGACGGCTCACGCCAGTCCCTGTTCGAGGAGATCGACCAGCCGGCGCTGCGCCCGCTGCCGCCGGAGCGCTACGAGACCGCCCACTTCAAGCCGGCCAAAGCCAACATCGACTACCACATCGAGCTCGACCGCCATTACTACAGCGTCCCGTACATCTATGCCGGCGAGGTGCTCGACACCAGGATGACGGCCAGCACGGTCGAGGTCTTCCGGCGCGGAAGACGCGTGGCCTCGCACATCCGCAGCCGCAAGCCGGGCTACAGCACCGATCCGGAGCACATGCCCGAGTCGCACAAGCGCCACGCCGAGTGGACGCCCTCGCGCATCGTCGCGTGGTGTGCCAAGACAGGCCCGTCAACCGCGGAGCTCGCCGGAGCGATCATGGCGGCCAGGGCTCATCCCGAGCAGGGCTTCCGCTCCTGTCTCGGCATCATCCGCCTCGGCGACCGCTACGGCGCCGAACGGGTCGAGAAGGCCTGCGCCCGGGCGCTCAGCGTGAGAGCGCACAGCTACAAGTCGGTCGAGTCGATCCTGAAGACCGGCCTCGACCAGAAACCGCTCCCGCAGCCATCTGCGGGTCGGGCCCATCCCGAGCACGCCAACGTCCGCGGGCCGGGCTACTACGACGGAAAGGAAGAAGGAGAAGATGCTCAACAACCAGACGATTGAGGGCCTTCATGCCCTGAAGCTCCCGGCGATGGCCGCCGGGCTGATCGAGCAGAGGGAGATCCCCGACTACCAGGATCTAGCCTTCGAGGAACGCCTCGGGCTGCTCGTCGACCGGGAGCTCAACGACAGGGACAGACGCCGCCTCGACAGGTACCTCAAGGCGGCCAAGCTGCGCACCAACGCCGTGGTCGAGGACGTCGACTTCCGGCGACGACGCGGGCTCGACCGCGCCCAGTTCCTCGGGCTGGCGGACGCCGGCTTCGTCGTCAACCATCATGACGTTCTCGTCGTCGGGCCGACCGGGCTCGGAAAGACGTACCTCGCCTGTGCACTGGCCAACGCGGCCATCCGCCGTGGCCACAACGCCCTCTACGTGCGGGCACCGCGGATGTTGGAGGACCTCGCCATCGCCAGGGTCGACGGCCGCCTGGGCCGGCTCATGGCCAGCTGGGCGCGCATCGACGTCCTCGTGATCGACGACTTCCTGCTGAGGCCGCTCACCTCGGACCAGGCAGCCGACATGCTGGAGGTGATCGAGGACCGCCACGGGCTCCGCTCGACGATATTCACGAGTCAACTGCCCGTCCCGATATGGCACGCCGCCCTCGGGGATCCGACCGTCGCCGACGCGATTCTCGACAGAATCCTCGAGAAGCTGCACCGTATCGAGCTCGAAGGCGGCTCCATGCGCCGGCCCGAGAGCGAGAGCCGGCGGCGGCAACCGGCCAAGGAAGCGTCGTCGTAGTGGCCGGCCGCCAAAGCCAGCTCCCACAAGGCCAAACCGAGCTGCCGGCGCCAGAACCATTGCGTTACGCTTTCGAGGAGGGGTCGGCGGGAGCTTCCACTGCCCGAGCTGCGACCGGGACATCGTGACCGCCATCGCCGGCGTGTTCGCCTGCCCGAAGGTCGGGTCGCCTCAGCGGTTCTGCTCGGCGTCTTGCCGCCAGGCGGCCTATCGTCGCCAGAAGGCCGGCGTCGCCGAGTCCCACCCCGGGCCAGTTCAAAGGCGGCCGGAGTCGTCGTCTCAAGAACGCCGGAGAGAAGACGCCCGCCCAGCAGTCACACAAGGGCTCGGTCGTTCAGTAAGTTCGCATCGTCTGCCAGCCGTCGCCCAACGCCACAGAAGGAGGTGACTTCGAGGGCTCAGCTCGACCCAACGTCGGCCGCCAGGCGGCCTCCGACCGGAGGTGTACGAAAACTCCCGGACTGGGTGTACGAAAACGCCGGAATGCTCACCCACCAGTTCCGGCACTCCTATGCCACGAACCTCCTGCGACGCGGTGTGGCACCGGAGGTCGTGCAGAGACTGATGGGGCCACGCCTCTATCTCGACAACGATCGACACGTACTGTCACCTTGGGGCCGAGGACGCCAGGCGGGCGCTTGTCACGGCCGGGGTGCTGGCGGAGACGTCCCCGAGGCCGGCAGCATGAGCGCGCTCGCTCTGGCACTTCAGACCGAAGCGGTGAACTTGAGCGATCGCCTCGCCGCTGAGCTGCGCCCTCAGTTCGCAGAACCGGTGATCCTCGTGTACTTGGATAGCGGGGTCCACCACCTGAGCAGAGCTCGCGCGTATCGTTGTGGATCTCACCTCGTACCCCTCCCGCCGGCTCAGAGCCCAACTCCTACAAGGAGTTGGTGAGCGAGATCGCCAGTCTGCGGAAGATGCTCGAGCGCAACACCGCCGAGGTCGCGAAGCTGAACGAGCGCCTCAGCCAGCGCGATGCCCGCATCGCCGAGCTGGAGCGGCTTCTCCAGGACTCCCGCCGTTCGGGCAAGCGCCAGGCGGCTCCGTTCTCCAAAGGCGACCCGAAGGAGGAGCCGGCACGTCCCGGACGACGGAGCGGTGACGCTCATGGTCGCCACGGTCATCGCATGGCTCCCGTCGGTCCCCCCGACCGGACGATCGACGTGCCGCTGCCGGCATGCTGCCCTGACTGCGGAGGGGAGGTCGAGCACGAGCGGACTGCCGAGCAGTTCCAGGTCGAGCTTCCCGAGATGCGCCCGGTCACCACGAAGTTCGCCGTCGGCGTCGGCCGCTGCCGCAACTGCGGCAGGAGAGTGCAGGGCCGCCATGGCGAGCAGACCTCGGACGCCCTCGGCGCTGCCTGCTCCCAGGTGGGTCCGACGGCGAAGGCATGGGCGGCCTGGCTGCACTACGGCCTCGGGCTGAGCTTTGTGAAGTCGACCAGCCTGCTCGCCCGCCTCGGGGTCAAGGTCTCAGCCGGGGCACTCTGCCAAGCGGCCCAGTCGTCCTCGACCGACCTCTTCGCGGTGCAGGCCTCGATCGTCAAAGCCGTGAATGACTCGGCCATGATCGTTCCCGACGAGACGGGCTGGCGCGTCGGCGGCGAGGGTGCCTGGCTCTGGGTGGCAGCGACCCATAACGCCACTGCCTACTGGGTCGCCGACGGCCGCGGCTTCGATCAAGCCTGCGAGGTGATCTCGCCGGAGTTCTCCGGCGTCATGGTGCGAGACGGCTGGGCTCCTTACCGCCGCTTCGGCAACGCCACGCACCAAACGTGTTTGGCCCACCTCTGTCGTCGAAGCGACGAGCTCATCGCCGACCTGCCCGTCTCGGGGCGGGACACGCCCCGCAAGGTGCGGGAGATCCTGACCGAGGCGCTCATCGCCCGCGAGCTCGAAGATGGCGAGCGGGCGACGGTGATCGCCGACCTCGCCGAGCGGGTCGAGATGCTCGCCGACGACGCTCATCCCCACAACGAGAACCGCAAGCTCGTGGCGCACCTGTACGCCGAGCGAGAAGCTTTGTTCAGCTTCCTCACCCACCCTGGCACCGACGCCACCAACTGGCGGGCAGAGCAAGCCGTCAGGCCAGCGGTCGTCAACCGAAAGGTCTGGGGCGGCAACCGCACCTGGCGTGGAGCTGTGACGCAGGGCCGCATGATGAGCGTGCTGCGGACGGCGTCTCAGCAGGGAGTCGACGCCATCGACTTCTTGAGCCGACTCGCTCGTGCACCCACGCCGGCAGAGGTTCCTTCGCTTTTCATCTGAATCGCCGGCTGTTCGGATCCACATTCACTGAACTACGGGACGTCGCGCCTCGCTATCCAAGTACGTCCTCGTCGATGCTTCCGATGCCGTGATGGGAGGCGCCTCCTGTAAAGCAGCCAGTTGCGAGCGCACCGGCGTCGTCATCGGGATGTGCACCGCCCATCACCAGAGCTGGCTGAGCGCGGGTCGACCAGAAGTTGAGAACTGGGCCACCTCTGCCCCGCCGAGCACGAGGTGGCTCGGGCAGCGGCCGGCTTGCATCGCGGAGTCCTGCCACCGCGGTCGTTTCCAGGACGGGTTGTGCCACAGCCACCACCTTCGCTGGGAGCGGGCCGAGTTCCCGGATTTGGCACCTTGGGCGGCCGGCCACAGCGGCCCAGCCTTCTCAGCGCGAGGCGCTGTGCGCGATCACCCTCTGCCTGCTCGACAGCGAGGGTCCATCAGGATTGTGCCGTTCCCACCGTGTTCGGTGGGCCAAGCACGGTCGGCCACCGATCGCTGATTACGTCCTCAGTTGCGAGAGCTTCGGGCGGGACCGGTTCGACCTGCGGCCATTGCCCACGCCGATGCGCCTCGAGATCGCCTATGCGATCCAGCGTCGGGTCGACGAGCGGCGCACGAAGACCCGGCCGGATGTGCTGCGCCGTCTTCTCAACCAACTTCGGGACAGTGGCTCGACCTCGCTGTTCGAACGCAGCCCGACGCAGTGGACAGTCGATCTCGGATTCTCGAGCGAGCGTGGCAGCGTCAGCCGCCGATTCCTCCTCGACGCCATTGGCTACCTCACCGACCTCGTCGACGGCGTCGGATGGGACTGCGAGTACCCGAGAGACGTCTGGTTGTTACGCAGGATCGGCCACCCGGGCCGGGACATGGCACTGCGGTTCGACGGGCTCGGGCCCTTATGGCTTCGCTCGTTGACCAAACGCTGGGCACGTTGGCGCTTGTCGACCGGGATTGGAGTGGCCACCGTGATCGTCGACGTCCGCGCCATCACGAGGTTCTCCAAGTCGTGCTCGTCACTCGAGCGAGGGCCCGAGGCCTTGACGCGCCAGTTGATCGAGGCCCATCTCGGAAACCTCGCCGTGCTCTACCCGCACGCGAAGACGCGGATCGGTCAGATCGGAAGCCTTGCCGGATTGCTCGTCGCAGCTCGACAGCACGGGTGGGAGCCACGGCTCGGTCCGCAGGCCGAGATTTACAGCGAGGACTACCCACGGCGAGACGCTGCCCTCCCAAGAGCGCTGCCCGAGGTGGTGATGAGCCAACTGGAGCGGGAGGAGAACCTGGCTCGCTTCTCCGATCTCCGTGGTCGCCTCATCGCGAGAATCCTTATGGTACAGGTCTTCGGGTCGGGGACGGCTGCAGCGCTGGCACTCGACTGCATCGTTCGTGACGTCCAAGGAGCGCCGTACCTGCGATACAGGAACCACAAGATGGACGCGAGGCGGTTGTCCCGATCGACCATGAGCTGGCGAGAGGATCAGGGTCCAACAGGACGCTGTCATCGCTGAGTTCCCCGGTGGGCGGTACTTGTTGCCTCGCCCGACGCGGAACCCCGATGGCCACGTGGCCTTCAGCACAGCCACCTTCCGCGGAGAGCTCGTAGCTTGGCTGCTCGCCTGCGACGTGCGTGACCAGCTCGGCCGCCCCGTCAAGGTGACTCCGCACCAATGGCGCCATACCTATGGGACAAGACTGATCAACAACGACGTCCCCCAAGAGACGGTGCGGCGCCTCCTCGACCACGACTCTCACGAGATGACGTCTCACTACGCCCGTTTTCGGACCAGACGATCCGCGACCAGTGGGAGCAGGCTCGGAAGGTGAACGTCGCCGGCGAAGTACTGGCGACGAGAGTCCGGACCGCTCGCAGAGGCCGTCTGGATGAAGAACAACGTCGCCCGCGCCAAGATGGCGCTGCCGAACGGGTACTGCACCCTTCCGGTCCAGCAGCGCTGTGAGTATGCGAACGCCTGCCTGACGTGCCCGGTCTTTGTCACCACCGTCGAGTTCCTTCCCCAGCACCAGCGCCAGCTCGAGTCGACTCGTGCGTTGATCGACCATGCGGAACGAGAGGGCCATCAGCGGATGACCGAGATGAACCGCACCGTCGAGCGAAACCTGCAGGCGATCATCGCTGCGCTCAGTTCCGATCACGACGGGGGCGAGCGTCGGCCCGGCGAAGCACGCTCCGAGACGGCCGGTAAAGCAGCTCACATCGCGAGACGCGGGCTCCGATGCTGCCTGACAACTCCGAGCGGTTGAGGAAGTTGGCTCGAACGCGCCATGAAGCGACGTTGCAGCGAGCAGAGGCAGCGCTGGCATCGATGCCACGAGGCGAGGTCGTCACGGTGGCGCGGCTGGCCGCGATCGCAGGGGTGTCGCGGTCGTGGCTCTACGGCCAGCCCGACCTACTGGACGGTATCGGGAACCGGAACCACTCGAGGGTCGGAGGCGGCAGGGTCGCGACAGACAGCCGAGCGAGCACAGACTCGAATCTTCGTCGGCTCGAACTCGCCCACGACCGGGTCACGGAACTGATGAAGGAGAACACTCAGCTGCGAGATGCAGTCGCACGCCTGCACGGTCAGTTGCGGGAAGCGGCCATTGGCTTCTGAGGGTCACACGACGTCTCGCGACCACAATGATCGCGGCTGACGGGGAGCCAGTCATGCACACTTGTCCACAACACATTGGTGCAGTTCAGCGGACAATTCTGGACTCATATGGGTAGATAAACTCGGCGACCACCGGGTTAGGGAACAGTGTGTACCCAGTCCGAGGCCTGGCGGTTGGCAGTGAAGATCGAGGGCTTGCCGGCTCGCTCGGTCACCAGCTCATAGAGGTCGTCGGCCTGCGAGAGCGTGAAGTCACGCATCGCGAAGTCGTCGAAGACCACGATCTGGGGCCGCGCCCAGCGAGCCAGGCGACTCTCGAAGCTGCGATCGGCATGGCCGCCGGCGAGGTCGGCGAGCAATCTCGAGGTCTTGGTGAACACGACCGAGTAGCCACGCCGGCACGCCTGGTGACCGAGTGCCTGGGCGATCATCGACTTGCCGACCCCGACCGGTCCGTGCAGGATCACCGACTCGCCGGCCTCGACGAACCGCAGCGTGGCGAGGTCACGGATCTGGGTGGTGGGGATCTTCGGGTTGAACGAGAAGTCGTAGTCCTCGATCACACAGGTCTGCTCGAAGTGGGCCGCCTTGAGGCGCCGGGCGAGCCCGACGGTGTCCCGTCGCGCCGATTCGTCCTCACAGAGCACCTGCAGCAGCTCGACGTGGCCGAGCTCGCCTGCGGAGGCCTGGGACAGCCGGGCGTCGAGGGTCTCGAGCATCCCGTGCAGCTTCAAGCGGGCGAGTGACTCCTCGAGGTGGTGGGCCTTCATTGCGCCTCCTCGAGCCCGAAGAGCCGTTCTGGCCCGTGCAGGTGCGCAGGTGCAGAGGGCGCCACGAGCTGCTCTTGGTGGTCGTCGTTCTCGGTGGCGGCGACGAGGATCCCCTTCACGGTGCGATAGGAGGGATCCCCGCTCGCCAGAGCCTTGCGGCAGGCGGCGTCGAGACGATCGGCGCCGTGCTTGTCGGCGAGACCGACGATGCCCTGCGCCTGGCGCAGCCGATAGAGGGCGTTCACCTCCATCAGGCCATCGACGAGGGTGGCCACCGACCCGCCGAGCTCGGACGCCCGGTGACGGCACCAGGTCGGGGTGCGCATCATGAAGGCGATCTTCTCGGGCGGGTAGTGGTCGTAGTTGGTCTGCTTGCCGCGCTCGACGCGCACGTGGGTGGCGACCAGTACTCCATCCGCGTAGATCTCGACGGTGACGGCGCCCTCGCGGGTCTTCACCTCCTTGCCGATGAAACGCCAGGGCACCGAGTAGATCGCCTTGCCGACCTTGACGTGGATGTCGGGCGGGACCTTGCGGTCATTCCAGTCGGCGAGCTCGAAGGGTGAGCGCGGCAGCGGGACGAGGGCGGCCTTCTCCTCGGCCTCGAACAGCTCGGACGGGACGGCGCCGTCGAGGCCGCGGTGTTGGCGCCGATTGGCTACCTCCGCGCACCAGCGCAGTGCGTCAGCCTGCATTTGCGCGAGGCTCGTGAACTCGGCCGACCGGCCGGCGAAGAAGGAGTCGCGTGCATATGGAACAGGTCGCTCGACCCGTGCCTTGTCACGCGGCTTTCCCTGGCGAGCCGGGTCGACGAGGCATTGGTAGTGATTGGCGAACTCCCCGAAGGCCTTGTTGATCAACGGGTCGTAGAGGTCCGCCTTGATGACGCCGGTCTTCAGGTTGTCGGGCACGATCCGGAGCACGCCGCCCGTGAAGAACTCGAAGGCCAGCACGTGGCTCTCGACCCAGGAACGCTCGTCGATCTTGAGCACCGGGCGGAGGAACATCAGCCGCGAGAAGGCGAGCACGATGATGAAGCCCCAGACACGGCGGGTCCGTCCGCTCGCCGGGTCGAGCCAGCGTCCGAGCAGGCCGTAGTCAACTTGTGCTTCCTCGCCGGCCGGTGGTGTCTCCCGCAGCACCCGCACCGCCGAGCGGGCCACCTCCTCGTCGAAGCGTCCGGCGATGTAGCGGCGGAGCGAGGACTGCGAGGACGACAGGCCGTGGTCGTCGCGCAGCCGCTGGTGCATCGTTGCCACGGTCACCTCGCCGATCCATCCCTTGATGCGCTCGTGATGCGGCTCGATCTCCGGCCAGGTGCTCTGGCGCATCGAGCGGTCCACGATCTCGGGGAACCACCCCTCGACGAGGCCCTTCCAGTCCGCCGCGCTGAGCGGTGGCCCACCGGGGAGGATGCCGGCGGCAGTGGCCGGCTGGGTGTATTTGCGCACCGTCTTCGGGTCGATCCCGAGCGAGCTCGAGAGCTCGCCGATGCGGCGGCCTGCGTGCCAGTGCTGCAGCAGTTCTACGACGTCGATCACTCTGATCGCTCTCCTTGCCACTTGCCCTCCTCGCCTCGGCGACGAGGAGGATGCTGAACGGGTCAGTGGCCGGAGCGAGGGATACCCTCCCGCTAGGGAATTCCGTGACGGAGCCATGGGGAATTCCGTGACAGCGGGTTAGGGAATTCCGTGACGGAAAACGGCTTCGAATCGGGAATTACGTGACGGCTGACAGGTGTACTCGTTCGTCGTTGGCTTGGAGTGCGGAAGCGTGACCTGCGCCATGACCCGGGCCATGTAGCCGAGATTCTCGGTACGGCGGGCCATCTCGATTTCGGCGGCGAAGACTTCAGCGGCAATGGCGCTCAGGCTGCCCATGGAGTCGAAGAGATCGTCGCTCATGTTCGTGCTCTCCTGGTCCGAAGATGTCCCTGAAGGGCATCGACGATGACCTGGCTCTTGCTGCGCCCGGAGTTGGCTACCTCTGTTTCAACGGCTTTCACAAGTGATACAGGGCAGTAGAACGTGACCCGAGTGTGGGTGTCTTCCCAGCGCTCCTCCGGGGGGGTGGACGGTTTACCGTCTACGGTCAACGGTGGACGGTCAACGGTGGGGCCGGAGACATCCGAGACGCTGGGGGGAGCTTGGTAGAGCGCTTCACGGCCCTTCGGTGCTGGTGCGTTCCCAGCTTGCAACCGATCATGCAGCGAGGTTCTTGCCACGGCTGAGCACCTCCCTGGCGAGCGCCATGAATCGCTCGGCGACATCGCTTGATGGCTCGAACGAGGTAATCGGAAGTCCAGCGAGGGCTGCGTCTTGAAGAGCTACACGACGAGGGATGGTTGGAAGGACGAGGTTGGCGTACTGGCTGTTCAGTTGCTCCATGACCTCACGGGCGTGTCTGGTCGTTGCAGTCGCCATGGTGGGGATGATGCCGAGAAGCGGCACACCCGCACGGTCCGTCATCTCCTGGAGGTGTGGCAGCGCCCGGAATGCCATGAACTCCGGAGGGCACGTGACCAAGGCTCCAGTGGCTGCATTGAATGCGCTGTAACTCAGGACGCCGAGCCCAGGTGGAGTATCGATGATCGCAAGGTCACAGACGGACTCAAGGCTGATCAACACTCGACCGAGGCTCTGGTGCCAGTTGTCGAGTTTCGGAAGTTCCACTTCTGCCCCGGCGAGATCGAGATCGGAAGGAAGGAGAGAGAGCCCCGGCACGCTGGTGCCGACAATGGCTTCCTGGCGTTGAGACTGACCCATCAATACTTCGTACAGTGTCGGCTTGCCCGGAGTGATTCCGAGGGCAGCGGCGCACGCTCCTTGAGGATCGGTGTCAACAAGAAGAACCCGCATTCCTAGGTTTGCGAAAGCACCAGCGAGATTTACTGCGACAGTGGTTTTGCCCGATCCACCCTTGTGAGCTGCGATAACAATCTTTTCCATGACATGGTGGAGTATGAGGAAATCGCTAATGGATAGTCAAGCGCAGTGACGTATGACCGTTTACGGTAAACCGTTGCCCGATGACGGTTTACCCGCAATGAACTCAGAGCGACCTGAGCGGTCGTCGCCAGAACTACCGTTGTCCGTGGACGGTAAACGGTAGACGGAAGACCTTGCACGTCAGCGACGCCGAGGGACGGATCGCACAGGCTTACTCGTGCGAGTGTCGGCTTCAGGACTGGCGAGCTGTCGCTCCAGGTCCGTGAACGCAGCAATCACCTCAGGCGCCTCGAAGGCACGATTGCGCCGACCGACGGTGACCTGCTTGAGGATGCCCGCATCGACAAGTCGCTCAATGGCATCAGCCGCAGGCTTGAAGGTTCGCCCGATCAACGCAGCGGCGCTGTCCACCGTGAGGATCGGGGCGCCAGGAAGACTCCGCAGGAGTCGATCCGTTCCAGAGTTGGCACGGATCGTGCCGAGTCGCTCTCGCCACTGCTCTTCAAGGGCAGCAGCTTGTTCCTCGAACGTGGTGGCATCGGCGACGGAGCGAGTGCACGCTCCGGCAAAACGCCCGACCCACGTGTTGATTCCCTCGACCGCTTTCGGCGACGTGGGTGACCCGACGAACCGGAACTGCGTAAGCCCATCGATGTAGCTCTGCGCCCAAGTCGCCAGGACGAGCGAGACGGGAGGGAGGACACGGACCGCCAGTCCTCTCCGGCGAAGGATGAGATGGATGAGTGCTCGTCCCGTTCTGCCGTTTCCATCGACGAACGGGTGGATGGTCTCAAACTGCGCATGAGCGATGGCCGCTTGTGCGACGGCTGGAAGGTCGTCGGTGCTGGAGAAGGCGCAGAGGTCCGCCATCAACTCCTCGACATACTCGTGAGGGGGTGGGACGAACGCAGCAGAACACGGGTTGTGGCTGCTTCCGCCGATCCAGTTCTGTTCCTCCCGAAACCGGCCTCCGTACTCCTCAAGCCTGGTGCCAGCCAAGAGCCGACGATGCACTTCGAGGAGCACATCGACCGTGATAGGTCCCCCTGGCTCGACGGCATCGACGCCGTAGACCATGGCGTCGATGTTCCCGAGCACCTCGGTAGCGGTGACATCGGAGGAGGCTTCCTTCAGCCCACGGATGACCTCGGCATGGAGGAGCCGTCGTGCTCCGACTTCCAGCCCCTCGATGCGTGACGAGGCAACGGCCTCGGCCCGCAAGAGGATGCGGGCAAGCGCTTCGGTGTCAACGAGTGCCCGAGCATCGGCGTTGAGACGGACGATGGCAGCCTCGGCGTCAGCGACGTCAGCAGCGACGTCGCCGTCGAGAACGATCTTGCGACCGATGAGCGGATCGGGGACGTAGGCTTCGTAGTCGCAGGGAACACGGTCCCTCCGGGGAAGCCCGGACCCTCCGAGGTCGCTCTGCCAGCGGCGCTTCACAACCTTTGACATGGAATCTCCTTATTGGAGTTTAGTGTACAACCTCCAATAAGGCGTGTGGGTTATTTATGGTTCTTCGTCGCCGTCCCGGCGCTCTCCAGCAGGCGGTTGAGACCGGCGATGGGGACGAGGATGCGCTTCCCGATGCGGATGCAGGGAATCTCGCCACGGGCAACGGCCTCGTAAGCGAATGCACGGGAGATGCCGAGGATGCGAGCCGCTTCTTCGACGGTGAGCGTCAGCCGGTGAATCGGCTCGTTCGGTATGACGGTGGTCACGACGACTCTCCGGCGCTTTCGAGCAATCGCTGCAAAGCGACCTTCGGGATGAGGATGCGCCGACCAATCCGGATGCAGGGAATCTCGCCACGGGCGACGGCCTCGTAGGCGAAGGTGCGGGAGATGCCAAGGGCGATGGCCGCTTCTTCGACGGACATCGTCAGGCGCTGTTCTGGCCGGTCCGTGATGACTGGCCCGACGGTGCGTCGCTCGACGTGTAGCTCTTCCCAGGAGAGGACTGCTTCCGCTTCACTGAGGGCATCCGGGTGATCCAGCCACCAGTCCTGCTGGATCATCGAGATGACGCCGACCGTCACTTCGAAGGGAAGTGCAACCTCATCATCATTGGCATCACCATGTTCGACATCATCGTCATGCTCATGCTCGTCTTCATGCTGCTGCTGTTGACGTTGTTGTTGTTGTCGCTGCTCCTCTTGCTGCTCGTGCTCGGTCATCCTGCAGCCGCCTTGGGCAGTTGCTTCTTCGGACCAAGGACTCCGCCCATGATGGCGGCGGCTGCACGGTCCCGTTCTTCGATGAGATGGCTGTAGACCCGCAAGGTCAACGAGGGGTCTGAGTGGCCGAGCCGGTCGGCAACAGTCCGGACGTCCACGCCAGCTCCAATGAGCTGGGTGGCGGTGAAGTGTCGAAGGTCATGAAGCCGAACGTCTGGAGCACCGACCTCGTCCCGGACACGGATGAAGAACGACGTCACGTTGTCGGGACGGAAGGGGGTTTCGGTTTCGACGAAGGGGGAGAAGACGAAGGCATCCGAGGCAAGCGTCGATCCTGCGGCGGTGACCCACTCTTCGACCCTGGCCCTGTGTTCTGTCAACAACGCAATGCCGAACGGGTCGAGAGCAACCTTCCGGGAGCGTCCGGTCTTCGTGGTCTTCTCGGCTACGCCTCCAGGGACGACAACCAGGGAACGGGAGACGCTCACGATCCCAAGCTGGAGGTCTACGTCTGACCACCGGAGAGCGCAGAGTTCCCCTCGGCGCATTCCCGTGAGAGCGGCGAGCATGAGGAGGGGAGCAAGGCGTGGGTCCCGCTTCTCTGCCGCATCGATGACGTTGTGGACGACCTCAACGGACGGTGCCTGCACTTGGTGATGCTCTACTCGTGGCGGCTTGGCACGCTCGGCGATGTTGTACCGAACCCACCCCCACCGGACGCCTTGGTGAAGGGCGGCGGCGATGATGGCGTGGTGGTTCCGGATGGTCTTCGGCGAGGCTCCGGCGTCCTTCATGGCGCCGTACAGCTCGTCGAGATTCCTGGCAGAGAGACGGCTCAGGAGGACCTTGCCAAGCCGTGGCCGGATGGTCTGCTTGATCTGTGCCCGGTAGGTCCGAAGGGTGGTTGGGGAGAGGTCGAGCCGTTCGCACTCTTCGAGCCACTGGTCGAGGAGCTGACCGAAGGTCGCTCCGATCCCATCTGAGCGGGAAGGAGCTTGCTGGTCGATGAGGTCACGGAGGGCTTCGTCTGCGGCCCTGGCGGAGCCGTGGAACGTCTTCGAGCGCACCTTGTACTTGTCGGTGACCGGGTCCTTCCCGAGGGAGACCCGCAGCTCCCACACTCCACGCTTGATCTCACGCTTCGATCCACGCACGAGAGCAAGCGTAGCGAGATTTTGGGATTCGTTTTGGGATTCTCGTGGGGGCAGCAGAAGGGCCGGTCCTTGCGGACCGGCCCTGACCTGCACTTTCTTTGGTGGCGGGGGCAGGATTTGAACCTGCGACCTTCGGGTTATGAGCCCGACGAGCTACCTGACTGCTCCACCCCGCGGCGGTCCAACGAGTCTACCGTCGCCTCTCCCCCTCGTGCCACCGGCAGCAACGAAGCCACCACCGACGACCCGTTGGAGACACCAAGCAACGCCACCCAACGCAGACTCACGCCACATACCGCTCGATCTGCCCCCCCACGGCCGTGCAGGCCGAAGGGCCCGAGCACGACACGACGCCGAGGTACGGGTCGGGCTTCGGGTACACGACGGGGTCGATCGACCACTTCGACCCGTTCCACTGCTCCGTGATGGGGTTGGTCCCGAACGTGACGCGGTTGTAGCCGTAGCCCACCGAGAGGCAGTCGCTCGCCGTCGGGCATGACACGCCGAGCAGGGTGCCTCCGTTGTCCACGGACGGGAGCGGGACTCCCTCCACGCTCCAGGTCGAGCCGTTCCAGCGGTCGGCGAAGGTCTCCTGCGTATCGTCGGCCGACGCCATCGCCGTGCAGGCCGACGCCGTGCAGGAGATGCTGTTCATGTTCATGTTGTAGTCACCCTTCGGGTAGGGCAGGGAGCCGAGCACCCAGTGGCTTCCCGAGCGCGTCTCGACGAGGCCGTAGTCCCCGGCCACCTTGTCGTAGGTCCCGACACCCACGCACGAGGTGGCCGAGCGGCAGGCAATCCCGGAGAGGCCGGCTTCGAGGATGTTCGCCGGGACGGGCGGGTACTGCGTCGACCAGTCGACGCCGTTCCAGTGGTCGATGAAGGGGGCCGGCGAGATGCTCTGCGCCAGGTAGCTGCCCGACGAGTAGCAGTTGCTGCTCGTGACGCAGAAGACCCGCTGTCGGGGCTGCCGGGACCCGCCCGCCACCGGCATGGCCGACCACGCCTTGCCGCTCCATTGCAGGGGCTCGGGCCCTCCCGTCACGACGCAGCTCGTCGACGACAGGCACGTGATGAACCAGCCACCGTTCGCCCCGTACTGCTCCACGCCGAGGCTGGGGCTCGGCATGATCCTCCAGGCGTGGCCGTTCCACTCCTCCACGAGGCCGAGGTACGTGGGGTAGTACACGACGGCCCCGTCGCCCTGGTTGTACCAGTACTGCCCGACGGCAAAACACGCCGTGGCCGACACGCACGAGTCGCTGAACCACTTGACGTGGGTGGGGCCGGCGACGTCGGGGCTGGCGCTCAACCGCCACACGGCCCCGGTGAGCGTCTCGGCCAGCGTCACCATCGAGTTCTGCGGTTCCGAGGCCGTGACACCGACGGCGACGCAGGCGGCGCCCGACGAGCAGGCGACGCCCTCGAGCGAGGTCTCGGTCTTGTTCGGAGCGGGAGGTTGCACGACCGGGGAGGCCCCCCACGACGTCCCGTGCCACGACATCGCCTGCAGCCCGCTGGCCCCGACCCCGGCGGCCAGACAGGACGTCGGCGCCGCGCAGGTCACCGCCTGCAGCCAGCCGACACTCGAGGCCGGTGTCATCGACGACCACTTGGAGCCGTTCCAGGAGTCGATGAGGACAAGGCTGTCGACGTCGGTGTAGGTCCCGACGGCGATGCAGCCCGTAGCCGAGTAGCAGGCGAGACCGCTGAGCGTCGCCCGCTTCCCGGCCGGCGAGACGGGAGCGCCGAGTGTCCAGGCCGTCCCCTTGAGCGAGATGGACAGGGGCAGCTCGGTCGAGCCGATCGCGTCGTAGCCGACGGCCAGGCAGTGGCCACCGGCGCAGGACACCGACGTGAGGACGTCGAACGACTTCGACCGGTCGGGCGTCTTCATGACCTTCCAGGCATGTCCGTTCCAGGACTCGGCGAGGGTGAGATCACCGGCGGTGACGCCGTCGTAGCCGACGGCGATGCAGAAGGTCGACGTCGCACAGCTGACGCTCTTGAGATGGACGGACTTGGCACCACGGGGGTTCGGCACCGCCTCGAAGGCGAACTTCGTCCCGTTCCAGATCTCGGCGAGCCCGGCCAGGTCGGCCGCGCCCTTCTCGTACCCACCGACGGCCATGCACCCCGAAGGGCCCCAGCACGCCACTGCGGTGAGGGAGGAGGATGTCGCCCCGGGGGCGGACACGGCCGGCGCCAGCGTCCATGCGGAGCCGTTCCAGGTGGCGGCGAGGGGGGCGTCATCCGGCACCGTCTGCGTGCCGGGGACGCCGGAAAAGCCGACGGCGAGGCACTCCGTCTTGCTCGGGCAGGCGACGCCGGCCAGCTGACCGTTCGGCAGCGTCGGGTGGGGAAAGCTCTCGATCACCCACCGCGCCGCCGCCGCCGCCGCCGACCCCGCCAACGGTGCGGACAGCACCCCCGCCAGCACGACCCCGACGACGACCGCACTTCCCAACGCCCGTCTCATCCGCTCTTCCCCCTTCGCGAATCGGGCGAAATCCTACCGAGGTGATGAGACGACGGCGAGGACCGGCGGACTGAGCGCGCGGGGCGACCGCCGGAGACCGGTGACGAGCACCGGCGCACCCACGACGACGAGGCGCCGGGGGCGCCCGCCGGCCCTAGTCGAAGAGGTCGGGATCCGTCCTCACGACCTCGTCCCACAGCGGTTGGAAGGACTCCCAGCCATAGTGGTGGGTGGCCGAGTTGTCCCTCGTGTAGACGGCGTTGTCCCGGTCGATCAGAATGGGCGTGCCGGCGGCGCTCGCCAGCAGCTGCGCTTGGCAGGAACGCTCCATCGTCACGAACCACCAGACGGCCTCGTCGACCGAGTGCCCGACGGTGAAGAGCCCGTGGTTCTGGTGGATGGCCGCCTTGTAGGGGCCGAGGCCGGCGGCGAGCGCCTTGCCGCCCGCCTCCTCCAGCACGACCCGCCCGGCGCCGTCGGTGACGACGGAGTGGTCCTCGAAGAAGGAGCAGGCATCCTGCGTGATCGGGTCGAGGAGCCGGCCGAGGGACGAGAAGGCCTTGCCGTAGAGGGAGTGGGCGTGGGCGGCGGAGACGACGTCGGGCCGGGCGGCGTGGATGGCGGAGTGGATGATGAAGCCCGCCCAGTTCACCGGCTTCCGCCCGTGCACCACCTCGCCTCGGTCGTTCACGAGGAGGAGGTCGGAGACGCGGATGTGGCGAAAGCTCATGCCGTAGGGGTTCACCCAGAAGTGGTCGGTCAGCTCCGGATCGCGCGCCGTGATGTGGCCGGCCGTGCCCTCGGAGAACCCGAAGCGCCCGAAGATGCGGAACGCCCCCGCCAGCCGCTGCTTGCGGTGCTCCCGCTCCTCCTCCACCGAGTCGAACGTCGGCGGGCGCATGACTTCGAGCTCCTGCCGCTCCGGCACGAAACGCTCCCTCTCGATGGTCGTCATCTCTCGCCCTCCCGATCGTCGCTTGGTAACACAGTGGGCCGCCGCCGCCGGCCCGTCAAGGCTTCAGGCGCCACCCACCCCGACCGTGGTGTTCGTCACCGTCGCCTCGCTCGAGGACGTGGTGGACGACGTCGGCAGGGTCGTCGTGGTGGTCGACGTCGTGGTCGTCGTGGTGGTCGAGCCCGTCCTCTTCTTCGCCAGCTCGGCGAGCTGCGCCTTCACCTCGTTGAGGAGGTGCTGCACGCCGGCGAGGTCCCGCCCGAAGGCCGCGAACTGCCCGGCCTTCAAGGCCTTGAGGGCATCGGTCTGCAGGTCGGAGGCCTCCCGCACCTCGGCGGCGATGTTGGACGGCAGGTCCGCCGTGGGGGGCAGGCCGAGGTGGGCGACGCCCGTCCCGATGGCGGCGGCGAGCGCCCCGTTCGGTCCGAGCAGCGTCTTCTTGATGGCGACGGTGTTCCCCCAGACGACCACGACGTACTGCAGTTCGGGCACGGCCGTCGCCGTCGAGGCGACGAGGAGCGGCCGCACGTAGAGCATCGAGTCCTCGATGGGGATGAGCAGTGTCGGCCCCCAGATGACCCCGGCGCCCCGCTGGCCGAGGAGTGTCGTGGCGGCATCGACGTTCGAGTCGGCATCGATGTCGGAGTTCGCCAGAGCCGGCCCGGCGATGGCCGATCCGGACCCGGACGGCACTTCGTAGAAGGTCAGCTTCCCGTAATCGGACGCGCTGCAACCCGCCACGGCGAGGGCGGCCAGGTTGGGCGACCCCCGGGCGGACATCGGGAGCAGCGCGTCGAACGTGGGGCTCGATTCTCCGGGCAGCTCGACGAGCTGGTAGAGGGGGGAGGCGTAGGGCGCCGTGTAGCTGGCTGTGCTCTGGGCGATGAGCGCCACCTGCCACGTGGCCGAGTTGCTGTAGAAGGAGAGCGCTCCCGTCGAGGTGGCCGGGAGGTGGTAGCGGCCGAACATCGTCGACTCGACCGAGAGCAGGTTCTGCGGGTAGCGCAGGTGGGCGAGGAGCGTGGAGTCCATGGCAGTCATGGGCTGGAACATCGTCGGGTAGATGCTGCGCCAGGCCGAGAGGATGGGGTCGCTCGGGTCGGCGTCGTACAGCGTCACCTTGCCGGTGTAGGCGTTCACGACGGCGATGACGGAGTTGCGGATGTAGTTGAACCCGCTGGAGAACCCGCCCGAGGTGACGGCCGCCGTGTTGGCCGACTGCGAGTAGGGGTAGAAGCTCGTCGTCGTGTAGGCGTTGACGACCCAGTCGACCTGACCGTTGTCGACGACCGGGTACGGGTTCGAGTCGACCTGCAGGAAGGGTGCAACCTTGGAGACGATCGCCCGCACGTCCTGGTTGAACATGATCCTCGAGTTCGGCGTCACCTGGCTCGAGACGAGCAGGTTGAAATCGTGGAACCGCAGGGCGAAGGCGGCCTTCTGCCAGATGCTGCCGATGCGGATGCCGCCGCCGCCCGTGTACGTGGAGTACTGGGCCGACCCGGAGGCGGGCTGGTAGTTGAACTCCTGCGTCTTCGAGTCGACGACCACGTAGCCCGTCTGCCCGATGCCGTAGTAAATCTCCGGGAAGGCGAGGGAGGGTGCTCCCGAGGAGGCCTGCGTCGGGAGGTTGCTCATCACGAAGTTCGGGAAGCTTGCCGGCGTGTTCGCCGTCGCCATCACGACGCCGTAGCCATGGGTGTAGACGAGATGGGTGCTGACCCAGGTGGGAGAGCTCGCGCCGGAGATCTCCCGCACGCCGAGGACGACGGGCGTCAGCTGGGCGGCGTGGTTCGTCCCCGTGTCGAGCACGTAGCGGTCGGCCGCCACCCCCTCGACGCGGTAATAGCCCTTCAGGTGCTGCTTGATCTGGAGGGTCTGGCTCGCCACGGTCGGATCCCAGAGGTCGGCATCCTCGATGGAGGTGGCATCGGCGTTGATGACCCCGAGCGTGGCGGCATTGTCTGCCTGGTAGGGCAGCTGGGAGGCGGCGTTCAACGAGTACGCCTCCTGCGTGGCTGCCATGTTGCGCTCCAGGTTGGGCAGTTCGAGGGATTGCTGGGAGGGGTTCACCTGCAGGGTTTGCACGGCCCAGGGGAAGATGACGCCGATGACGATGGCGAGGAAGAGCCACAGCCCGCCCGCCACGGCGGGGAGCACCCACGTGCGGGCGTAGACGTTGTAGACGAAGAGGGCGAAGGCGGCGAGGGCGACGATCGTCAAGAGGTTGAGGGCGGGGAGGCGAACGTGCACGGCTGTGAAGCCGGCCCCCTGGAAGAGCCCGTTCGACGAGGTGTCCAGTGTGTAGCGGTCGACGAAGAAGTAGCCGGCCGCCCGCACGAGGGCGAGACCGGCGAAGACGACGGAGAAATGGGCCGTCGCCCGCGGGTCCACCCGCGGAGCGGGGCCGGAGAAGCGGAGCCCGCCGTTCAGGTAGTAGGCGATCACGAGCACGATGGCGAGCACGATGAAGGCCACCTGCACCCAGCTGATGAGGAAGGACAGGAAAGGGAGCTTGAAGACGAAGTAGCCGATCGCCTTGTGGAACAAGGGGTCGGTCGCCGTCACCCCGTTCGCCTTGAAGCTCGAGGTGTCGCCGTGCAGGAAGAGGAGCCAGTTCTGCCACTGCGCCGCCGTCCCGTTGCCCATGAGGAAGGCGACGAAGGCAGAAACGATCGTCCGCACGGCGAAACGATGCCTCCCCACGACCAGCTGGTACCGGCGCACGAACTCCTGCTCGGGCGACATGAAGAGCGCTTTCGGTGCCACCTTGTCGACGACGAGCAGGCTCACCCAGCAGGCCACGAAGAAGAGGACCGTGAAGAAGGCGGCCAGCTCGACCCGGGTCGCCGTCATGGAACGCCAGAGATGGCTGAACTCGACGGAGCGGAACCACAGGTAGTTCGTGAAGAAGTTCGCCGTCTCCTGCAGGATGACGAGGACGATGATGATGGCGACGATGACGCCGAGGACGAGGAGCTGGTAGCGGCGGATGGGGCTGGCGGGCGTGATGGCCGCTTCGTTCGGGACTCTCACCTACGTCACCTCGTTCACGCCGTTGCGGCCATACCTCGACAGAGCGCCGAGTGTGGCATCCCGAGGCCTCAAGCGGTTGTCACCACGAGGAGGCAGCGGCAGCCGGGGTGGACGGGCGGGTGGATCTGCCCCGTCGGCCAGGGCTCGCCGGCGGGCTGTTCGCCCGCCAGCACGTTGTCGTCGCAGTCCGGGCAGGGGCGGCCGTCGTCCACGACCCACCGCACCAGCGTCCCCTCGCCGGCGGCGACGGCCCCTGCGGAGAAGGCCCGGGTGGCGAAGTCGCCGGCGACTCCCTCCACGCGGGGGCCCTTCCACTCCCGGTAGGCGGCCCCGGCTGCGTCCTGGGCGCCGTCGGCTCCGTCGGCGAAGGCGGCGAGCGACTCGTTGAGGCGGTGCCGGAGGAGGCCGGCGAGCTCGGTTGCCAACTCCCGCCCGAGGTCCCGCCCGATCTCCGTCGCCTCGGCGCCGTGGCCGGGATCCGGGGAGCCGTCCGGCAGCAGCCAGGTGCGCCCAACGAGCCAGCTGTCGGCGAGCACGCTCCCGGCGGCGAGGGCGAAGCGCTCCCGCTGGCCCTCTGCCGGCAGCAGCTCCTCGAGGTCGAGGGCGCCGGTGGAACGGCGCAGCGCCGTGAGGAGCTCGTTCTGGTCGTCCTGCAGCGCTCGCTTGAGCGCCCGCGCCAGGCGGGACGAGACCGGGTTGAGGAGCTCGTCGCGCCGGCGGCGGGCGACCGTGTCGCCTTCGTCGTCCGATTCCTCGCTCTCCGAATCCGCCTCGTCCTCAGCGGTGTCGTCCACGACAACGATCACCTCGACGAGCTCCGTGACCTCGTCCTCCGCCTCGGCATCCTCTGCTTCGGCCTCGTCCGAGTCGGCCTCGTCCGCCGCGGCCTCGTCGTCCCCGACCTCGTCGCCTTCGGCGACGGCGTCCTCGGCCGGGATCTCCTCGTTGGCGGGCACGTCGGCGAGGGGCTGGTCCGGCGTCGCGCCGGGCTCGGGCTCGGGCTCCGCCTCCTCCCCACCCGTCTCCTGGCGGGCCGCCCGGATGCGGGCGAACAGCTCGCCGACGCTGCGGTGGGAGGCGGCGGTGTCGCGCGCCCGCACGACGTGCTCCTCATCCTCCTCGTCGACGGCGAGGGTCTCCTCGGCGAGGTCGACGACCGGCTCGACGGTGACCTCGGCGACTGCCGTCTCCTCCGACCCCTCGTCCGACTCACCGAGCTCGTCCTCGCCCAGCAGCTCGCTGTGCGACTCGAGCTCGACGTCGGGCTCCATGAGGGTGGCCATCTCGGCGTCGACGATCTCCACGGCGCGGTCGCCCGCCTCGGCCGCCGCCATGCGGGCGTCGTGCTCGGCCCCCGTGAGGGCCGCCTTCAAGGCCTCCACCGTCTCCTCCACCGCCCCGACGACCTCGACGAGCGAGTCGCGGCCCGTGCGCAGCTGTTCGAGTTGTACGAAGAGGGCCCGCCGGCGCTCGACGAGATCGGAGAGCACCTCGTTGCGGAGGCGCCGAGCCTGCCGCACCGTCTGGCGGCAGCGGTGCTTCGTCGTGTCGAGGAGGCTGACGGCGTCGTCGCGGGCCGTCTGCACGACGGCATCGGCCTCCGCCTCGGCCGCCTCCCGCAGGGCGTTCGCCTCCGCCTGGGCGTCGGCCGCCGTGGCCACCGACTGCTCGGCCGCCGCCTCCAGGATTGCGGCGACCTCCGCGTCGGCGGCGGTCCGCCGTGTGGCCATCTGCTCCTCGGCGGCGGCGATCAACTCGGCGGCGCGTGCCTCCCCGCGGGCGACGACCTCGCGGGCGGCGTCCCGGGCGGTCTGCAGCACGCGGGCGGTCTCCTCGCCGACGGCCCGGTCGAGCGTCGCCTCGTCGAGCACGGGGGGCTCGGCCGCCTTCCGCTCCGCCTCGGCGAGGCGGCGCCGCAGCTGGTTGTGCTGCTCGAGGAGCCCCCGCATGTCGTCGGCGATGGTGTCGAGGAAGCGCCGCACGGCCTCGCCGTCGACGCCTTTACGCACCTGGGGAAACGTCTTTCGCGAGATCTCGTCGGGGGTCGTGGTCGTGTTCGACGTGATCGTCACGACGGGAATCTCATCCGACATGGTCGCCAGACTACGACGCTTTGCCGGCGGATCGACAGGTCATGCGGCACCTCGACCGCCGCTACCGCCTCTCGAGCGGTTCGGCTAGGAAGCACGGGCGAAGCTTCAGGGGTTCGGGGGCTTCACCACCTTGCCGCCGAAACGCTCCAGGATGGCGATCGCCTGCGAGATGGTCGAGACGGCGAACACCTTGAGGGTCGGCCCGGCGTACTGCTCGGCCGTGGCGTAGTTGGCCGGCGGCACGAGGAAGATGCTCGCCCCCGAGGCCCGCACGGCGAGCGTCTTCTGTTGGATGCCCCCGATGGCCCCGACGGCGCCGTTCACCGCCATCGTCCCCGTGGCCGCCACCTTCCGCCCGCCCGTGAGGTCGGCGGCGTCCAGCTTCTGCATGAGGCCGAGGGTGAAGGCGAGGCCGGCGGACGGCCCCACGATCCCCTCGCTGTTCAGGTTGATGCGGAGCGGCAGCGTCACGTCGTAGGACGGCTCGGCGTCGAGAAGCCCGATGCAGGCCGTGGCCGATCCCGGGTGCTGCGCCGTCGGGAGCGAGATGACGCCGTCGTCGTCGTTGAGCTTGGCGACCGGCTCCGACGTCTTCTCGTCCGCCGGCACGCACGCCAGCTGCTGGTTGGCGCCCGTCCCCTGCCAGCGCCAGACGCCCATAGTCGTCGTGACGCTCTTCGTGGCGCCGCTCGGGTAGGGGCGGTAGTGGAGCGTGACGGGCTCGCCCATCTTGTAGGCGAAGAGCGCCACGGCGAGCGGCGTCGGCCCGCTCACGGCAGTGGAGCCGACGCCGACGATGACGTCGCCCACCTGCAGGGCCGCCTCGGCCGGGGAACCGGGGTCGAGGGCGTACACGAGCGTCCCGTTCGCCACGACGGTGACGTGGTAGCCGAGCTGGCGCAGCGCCACGACGGAGGCGGCCTGCTGGGCGTCGGCCATGTCGAGGATGCCCTCGGTGTTGTACTGGGCGTTCGTCTCCGGGCCCTGGATCTCGGCCGAGGAGTAGATGGTGGCGCTCGAGTCGAAGTGGAAGTAGAGCCAGTCGATGAGCTTGAGGGGCGTCTCCTCCACGTCGACGAGATCGACCTGCCCGCTGTTGTGCTGCTCGTAGCCGCTCGGCACGGCGATGAGGGGCAGCACGCTCTGCGTCGTGCCCGGCGTGATGGCGTAGTAGGGGATGCTCACGAGCGAGCACACGACGACGGCGACGGCCAGCACGGAGCAGACGATGCCGAGCACGGTGAGGTACCGCCGGGGCCGCCGCCGCGTGGTGCCGCCGTCCTCGGGATCGCCACGCCGCCGGCGGCGGCCTCCGTTGAGGGCGCCCGGGGCGGGCCACTCCGACGACGGCGGCGCCGTCCCTAGGCTCTCGCCATCGTTGAAGCTCACGACCGATCAGCCTTGCACGCAGCCGCCCCGGGAGATGGCGCGCGGCGGCGGGGGGTGGTGGGGGCGGGTTTCGAGGGTGATGCCGAGACGGCGCTGGCCGCCGTCGCCGACGAGTCGCCGGCTGTGCGGGCGGCCGCCTTCGGGGCCCTCGTGCGCCTCGGGAGGGCGACGGCCGAGGTCGTGGGGGCCGCCGTCGCCGACCCGTCGCCCGCCGTGCGGCGCCGCGTCGCCGAGCTGGCCGCCTCTTTCCCCGAGGGCGACCTGAGGCCGCTCCTGGACGACGCCGACGCCGGCGTCGTGGAGGCCGGCTGCTTCGCCGCCGGCGAGCGGGGCGACGGGGCGGCCGTGCCCACCCTCTGCAGGATCGCCGCCGGCCACGACGACGCCCTCTGCCGCGAGTCGGCCGTGGCCGCCCTCGGGGCCATCGGCGACGCCGCCGGGCTCACCGCCATCCTCGCCGCCCTCTCCGACAAGCCGGCCGTGCGGCGCCGCGCCGTCATCGCCCTCGCCCCCTTCGAGGGCCCCGAGGTGGAGGCCGCCCTCCGGCGCGCCCTCGGCGACCGCGACTGGCAGGTCCGCCAGGCGGCGGAGGACCAGCTGGCCGAGGAACCCGGACCCGGCTAGGTCGACCGGCTCACTCCGGCGCCCGGGCGCCGATGCGCACGGAGGAGCCCGAGCCGGTCGGACCGCCCCCCATGGCCCGCAGCACGCGGGCGGCCCCCTGTACGGCGACGGTCTCGGGGGAGGCGACGAGGTGGATGGGGATGCCCGTCGCCGTGGCGAGCCGCCGGGGGAAGCCCTCGAGGCGGGCGCCCCCGCCGGCGAGGTAGAGCCCGCGCGTCAGGAGGTCGTTCGAGAGGTCGGGCGGCGACTCGGTGATGCAGCGCACGGCGGCACGCAGGATCGCCTCGACGTGCTCGCTGAGGGCGGAGGCGACTTCGTCCCGGGAGAGCACGACCGTGCGGGCCATGCCGTTTCCGAGGTCGCGCCCCCGCACCTCCACCTTGCGCTCGTCGCTCGGCCAGGCGCTCCCGATGGCGAGCTTGATGGACTCCGCCACGCCGAAACCGAGCACGAGGTCGAAGGAGCGCTGGCACAACTGGCGGATCGCCTCGTCGAAGTTGTTGCCGCCGACGGGGATGGACTCCTGCGTGACGACGCCGCCGAGCGCCATGACGGCGATGTCGGTCGTGCCCGCCCCGACGTCCATCACCATGGAGGCGACGGGTTCCTCGAGATGGAGACGGGCACCGATGCCGCAGGCGACGGCGTGCTCGACGAACTCGACGCGGTGGGCGCCGCCCTTCTTGAAGGAGCGCTCGAGGGCCCGGCGCTGCACGCCCGTGGCGGAGCCGGGCACGCAGCAGAGGACCTCCGGCCGGTGGAGGCCGACGCGGCGGGCACGGGCGAGGACGTCGTCGGCGATCTGATCGGCGAGGTCGAGGTCGACGAGCTGACCCTCCCGCACGGGCCGGACGACGGCCACCTCGCCCGCCGCCCGCCCCGCCATGGCGAGGGCGTGGCTGCCGAAGGCGAGGAGCTTGCCCGTCGGGATCTCGACGGCGGCCAGCGTCGGCTCGTCGAGGAGGCGCCCCTTCGTCGCCTCCACGGCGATCGTGCGGGCCGTCCCGATGTCGACGGCGAGCGAGCCGCTCACGGCACCACGTCCTCGATCCCGTGCGCGCTCGGGCTCCAGTCCGAGCCGCCGTCCCAGTGCTCCAGCTTCCAGATCGGCACCGTCGACTTCAGCGTGTCGATGAGGAAGCGGCAGCCGTCGAAGGCCTCCGCCCGGTGGGGGGAGGAGACGGCGATGGCGACCGACGTCTCGCCGACGGCGAGGCGGCCGGTGCGGTGCCAGATGGCGATGCGCCCGAGGGCGGGCACGCGCCGGCGGGCCGCCTCGGCCAGCTCGGCCAGGCGGGGCAGCACCTGGGTGTCGTAGGCCTCGTAGTCGACGGCGACGACGCCGCTGCGGCCCTCGGCATGGTCGCGCACCACCCCGAAGAAACCCACCACCGCCCCGAACCGCTCCCCCTCCACCCACCCGAGGGCGGCCGTGCCGTCGAGGGGCTCGGTCGTGAGCATGAGCCAGTCGTCCCCGGCGGGCGCATCGAGGCGGGGCGATTCTGGCATGGATGCATGGTAGGCAGCGCTCGGGACGGGTGTCTCCCCGGGTTGCCGCGCACAATCCGAGTCCGCTGTTTTGTATCCTCGTGGGCCGTGGCCGAAGCGTTTCAGGACGATGAAAGCTTCGACGACGAAGAGAGCGGCCGTCTCCTCCCGCCGGAGGACCGCCTCTGGAGGCACCCGTCCGAAGTCGCCCACCACGGCACCGGCCCGACGGCTCCCGAGGTGTCGGCCGCCCGCGAGCGCTGGCTCATGCGCACGCCCACGCGTTCGGGTGCCTGGACCGCCGGCCTGGTCGGCGCCGTCCTCGCCACCGGCGTCGTCCTCATGGGTACGCACCTGACCCTCTGGCTCGGACGCCATCCGCCCACGGCCGACCCCAGGGTGGACGCCGTCACGTCCACCCTCGTGCAGTCCGCCGTCACGGCGGTGGCTCCGCCCGGGCTGGAGGGCATCGCCGACACCGTGCGGCTCAGCCTCACCGTCGTCCATGTCGCCAAGCCGGACGGCGCCGAGACGGGCAACGGTGTCGTCATCTCCGCTGACGGCAACATCCTCGTGCCGCTCGGGCTCGTGACGGGTGGCACGGCCATCACGGTGACGACGGCGGACGGGGCGATCTTCTCCGGCCGCCTCGTCGGCAGCGACACGGCCAGCCAGCTCGCCGTCGTGCAGATACGCGACGGCAGCGGCGACCCGGCTGTCGCCGCCATGGTGGCCGCTTCCGACACGTCGGTGCCGAGCGACGGCTGGCTCTGCGTCGAGTGGTCCCGCCTCGCCGGGGTCGACTACGTCACCTCGGAGCTCTCCATGGGATCGGTCAGCTCCTCGACGGCGGCCACGGCGGGCGCTTACGAGCTGCTCGACACCGTGCGGCTGGAGGGGAAGGACATCGCCTCCGCCCCCGTCGGGGCGGTCATCCTCAGCAGCAACGCCAAGCTGCTCGGCATCATCACGGCGCGCCACGGCAGCGACGTCGAGGAGGTACCGGGCGCCCTCGCCGAGCACGTGGGTGCCGAGCTCGTCTCCCAGGGCCGCGTCACGCACGGATGGCTCGGCATCGAGGGCCGCACGACGCCGCCCCAGACGGGGCTCTTCCACTACAACCCGATGGCGCCCACGGTGGAGGCGCACATGCCTCCCGGCGTTGAGGTGCTGGCCGTCCGGGCGGGAGCGCCTGCCGCCAAGGCGGGCGTGAAGGCCGGCGACATCATCGAGGCCGTCGACGGCCAGGACGTCGATTCCATGCAGGGGCTGCAGGACGTCCTCTACGTGCTGCCCCCGCACGCCGACGTCTCGCTCACGATCCAGCGCGGACGGTCCATCTACACCATCGACGCCCTGCTGCAGCCGGCTGCCTGAGCGCTGCGGCCTGCGTAGCATCCACTGGCGTGAGTGACACGCCGTTCTTCGGTGGGGGCGACTTCCTGCGCAACCTGCTCGGCGACCTCGTGCGCATGATGCCGTCGGGGGCGGGCATGCAGTGGCAGCTCGCCTACCAGCTGGCCGGCCAGATCGCCTCCGGGGGGAAGCCGGACGCCAATCCGGATCCGATGGAGCGGATCCGTTTCGAGGAGCTGAGCGCCATCGCCGAGCTGCACGTGGCCGAGCTGACGGGCATGGCGGTCTCCCCCTCCGCCGGGAGCGTCCGACTCGTGCCGGCGAGCCGCCTCGAGTGGTCGCGGCGCATCCTCGAGATCTGGCACCCCGTGCTCGACCGTCTCGTCGAGGTGCTGGCGCCGCCCTCGGCCGACGAGGACGCCGGCCGCCCCGCCGGCGCCGCCGGCGAACGGCCGGGCGACGCCCCGGAGGGTGGGGGCGCTGCTTCCTCGGACGACCTCGGCCCCCTCGCCGGCCTCGGTCTCGAGGACCTCGGGACGGATCTCTCCGCCGCCGGCCTCGGCGCCGACGACCTCGACTCCGAGGACGGCGAGGCCGGGATGGACGCCCTCTTCGAGCAGTGGGCGAGCGCCATGTTCCCCGCCATGACGGCCTGGCAGGTGGGCTCCGTCGCCGGCCACCTCTCCGAGACCGCCCTCGGCCCCTACGAGGTCCCCCTCGCCCCCGCCGGCGGCAACGAGCTGCTCGTCGTGAGCGCCAACTCGGCCAAGGTGGCGGCGGACTGGAGCCTCCCCATCGACGACGTCCGCCTCTGGCTCTGCGTGCACGAGATGGCCTACCACGCCGTCCTCGCCCGCCCGGCGGCGTCCGAGCGCATCGCCAGCCTCGTCGTCGAGCACGCCCAACGCGTGCGCCCCGACGCCGACAGCATCAGCAACCTGCTCCAGCAGGCCGACCCGACGGACATGTCCTCCTTCGCCCGCGTCCTCGGCGACCCCTCCGCCCTCCTGCAGGGAGAGGCCTCCGAGGCTCTCCAGCAGGTGCGGGCCGAGCTCGACGCCGTCATGGCGGCCGTCGCCGGCTACGCCGAGCACGTCACGAGCACGATCGCCAAGCGCCTCGTGGGCAACACGACGCCCATCGGGGAGGCCATGCGCCGCCGGCGGGTGAGCCGCGGCGACGGCGAGCGGGCGGCCGAGCTGCTCTTCGGGCTGCGACTCGACCAGGCTCAGGTCGACCGCGGCGAGCGCTTCGTGGCCGGCGTCCTCGGGCGCTCCGGCGAGCACCGCCTCGCCACGATGTGGACGGCCGCCGAGCTGCTCCCGACGCCGGCGGAGGTGGACGCCCCCGGCCTCTGGCTCGCCCGCCTCGACCTGCCGGGCGACTGAGCGTCGAGCAGCACGCCAGGGCCGGCCAGGCTCAGCCTGCTTCGCCCTCCTCCTCGGGGATGCCGAGGTCCCACTCGAGGATGACGTTCTCCCGCTCGGCGTCGCGCACGATGCGCTCCCTGTTGCGGCGAAACTGCGGGTCGTGAGGAGGAAGGAGCACGAGCCGGGCGAGGGCCCGCTGGCGGAACTCCTCGATGAGGCTGCGGTCCCCGAATTCCGACTCGACCTCCCAGTGGGGGGCGACGGGCCCGAGATAGACCATCCGGATGTGTCCTCGGGGCGGCTCCGGCGCTTGTTCGCTCTCGACGGGGGGAGTCATCGTCATCGGGCGGAGTGTATCGGGAGACAACCGCCCAGCTCCGGCGGCTGCCAGCGGGCCCGGAGGACACTCGATCGAAAACTCTCAGGAAATCTGAAGCGAAAACGCGTGACTTTATGTTTCAAACCAGTAACAATTGCCCGCGTGGACACTTCGTGGATGGCTCGGGGCAGGTGTAAGGACCAGCCGCCCGATCTCTTCTTTCCCAGCGACGGTGTCGGGGTGGAGATCGCACGCCGCATCTGCGCCGACTGCCCCGTGAAGTCACCGTGCCTCGAGTACGCCATGTCGAACCATATCGACCACGGCGTCTGGGGCGGGACTTCCGAGCGGGAGCGCCGGCGCATCGCCCGGCGTCGCCGCCTCGCCTCCGCCGCCCCCTCCTGAGCCGGCCCGCCTCTCACCGCCGCCGGACCTGACCTCGGTCCGGCCACTTCGGCCCGTCCGCCGTCGGGCATGATCGCGCTCGCATGCTCGAGTGCGTCATCAACCTGAGCGAGGGCCGCTCCGCCGACCGGCTCTCCGAGCTCGCCGCCTCCGCCGGCGCTGCCCTCCTCGACGTCCATTCCGACGCCGTCCACAACCGCTCCGTCTTCACGCTCTGCAACGGTGACCCCGAGACGGTGGAGGCCTCCGCCCACGCCCTCGCCACGCGCGCCGTCGAGGTGCTCGACCTCCGGGAGCACCGCGGCATCCACCCCCGCCTCGGTGTCGTCGACGTCGTGCCCTTCGTGCCCCTCGGCGGCACAGGGATGGAGGAGGCGGTGGCGGCGAGGGACCGTTTCGTGACCTTCTTCGCCGCAGCGGGTGTGCCCTGCTTCACCTACGGCCCAGAGCCGCCTGGAACGCCGGAGCGCACCTTGCCCGAGCTGCGCCGCTCCGCCTTCTCGACGCTGGCGCCGACGGCCGGGCCGCCCGTACCGCACGAGACGGCCGGCGGCTGCTGCGTGGGCGCCCGCCCGGTCCTCGTGGCCTACAACGTCCTCATCGAGGGCGACGTGGAGGAGGCCAGGGCCATCGCCCGCCAGCTTCGCTCACCGGTGCTGCGGACGCTCGGGTTGGACTTCGGCGGCGTCGGACAGGTCTCGTTCAACCTCATCGCCCCGTACGAGGCGGGTCCCGCCGACGCCTACGACCTCGTCGCCCGGCACGCCGTCGTGACGGGGGCCGAGCTGGTGGGTCTGCTGCCGGCGGACATCCTCCACCGCATCGCGCCCGAGCGCTGGCACGAGCTGGATTCTCTCGGAGGAACAGACGATCGAGTGGCGCCTCGCCTCGGGCGGCGGAGCCGCCTAAGAGGCGGTGTTCGCCTCTTGCTGGGCGAGCACGCGGGCGCGGCGGACACGCCGGCGCTCACGCTCGCTCATGCCGCCCCAGATGCCGAACTTCTCGCCGTTGGCTATGGCGTAGTCGAGGCACTCCTCCCGCACGACGCACCCCCGGCACACCTCTTTCGCCTCTCGCGTGGAGGCGCCCCGCTCCGGGAAGAACAGGTCGGGATCGACACCCATGCAGTTGGCGCGGCCCTGCCAGGATCGGTCAGGTCCCTCGAGAATCATTGACTGGAAGGCCACGGCGCTCCCCTTCCTCGGCAACTCGCAGTCATGTAGTTACATGAATGTGATCAACTATGGACTACACGCGCGTGATTTGCAAGCGGAAATTCCGATAGGAGCCATCGCTCGTGGCGGTCGCCCGCCGCTGGCAAGCGTCACCCTGCTGCCAGAAGATCGCCTGCCTCGCCGCCGGGAGGTCCCGGCGAGCGGTCGCCCTCAGGCGGAGCGGCCCACCCGGCCCATGGCGCGCCGGTGCTCGATGAAGTCCACGAGGACGTAGTCGCCGAGCGTCTCCGGAGTCGTGAAGAAGGCGCGGCCGCCGTTCAGCTGCGTGAGCTTCTCGACGAACTCGCGCAGGTGTCCCGTGGCGTCGAGGGCGAAGGTGTTGAGGCGGATGCCCTCCCGCGTGCAGCGCAGGACCTCGGACAAGGTGGCGTCCACCGTCGCCCGCACGGGCGGGTAGTTGAAGAAGACCTCGCCGTCCTCCATGAGGTGGGCGGTCGGCTCCCCGTCGGTGATCATGACGATCTGCTTGGTGCCGCTGTGGCTGGAGAGCATGCGCCTCGCCAGGAGGAGGGCGTGCTGCATGTTCGTGCCGTACACGAAGTCCCAGGAGACCTCGGGCAACTCAGCGGCCCGGATCTCGCGGGCGACCTCCGAGAAACCCACCATCCCCAAGTAATCGCGCGGGAACTGGCTCGAGATGAGCGAGTGGAGGGCGATGGCCACCTTCTTGGCGGCGAGGAAGTTGTCGCGCATCGGCATCGAGAGCGAGAGGTCGAGGAGCAGCACCGTCGAGCACGTCGTGAGGTGCTCGGTCTGCTCGATCTCGAAGTCCTCCGGCTGCAGGCGCACGGGGAACTGCACGGCGGCGGCGCCCGCCTCGCCGGGGGTCGCCTGGCGGCGCAGGGCGTTGCGCAGGGTCCGCTCGATGTGGAGGTTGAAGGGGTCGCCGAACTCGTAGGGCTTCGTACGGTCTGCCCGCTCGTGGCCGGTGCCCTGCAGGGTGAGCTCGTGGCCTCCCAGGCGGTCCTTCGAGAGGCGGGAGAAGAGCTCGCTGAGGGCGCGCTGCCCGATGCGGCGAAGCCCCCGCGGCGTCAGCTCGAGGCGGCCCTCCTGGTTCTCGACGAGCCCGGCCTCCTCCAGGCGCTTGGCCAGCTGGGCGAGCTGCTCGAGGGAGGCGGCCGCCTCGTTGCCGAGGAGGTGCCGGGCCCGCTCGAGGTCGACCTCGGCGAGGGCGCCGGGCTGGGGGGCGCCCGAGAGGAGCTGCTCGAGTTGGTCGAGGTCGGCGATGCGGGAGAAGACGTCGGAGGCCTCCGCCAGGCCGGGAGCGTCCGAGCCGGAGAACGAGACGCGCCGGTCCCAGGCGGCGTCCGGGAACATGGAGCGCAGGTTGCCGGCGAGACGGTTCATCTGCCAGGAGAGGTCCATGTCGCCGAGCAGCTCGTCCATCAGCTGCTGGAGCTGCTGGCGCTGGCCCTCTGTCATGGAGGCGAGCATCGCCGAGGTGGCCGCCATGCGCTGGGCGAGCTGCTCGAGCAGTTCGTCGAGGTTCTGCGGGTCGCCCGGGAAGAAATCGCCGAAGTCCTGCATGAATTGCTCGAAGCTCGGGTCGAGGGGCTGCCCCGCCTCCCGCTGCTCGAGCATCGTGTTGAGCCGGTCGAGGGCCTGGCGGAGGCGCTCGCGCTCCTCCGGCCCCATGGAGGAGACGGCGCCGGCCGCCTGGTCGAGGTAGGACTGCACGACTTCCTGCTTCAGGCGCTCGGTGAGCTCCTCGAAGCGCTCGCGGGCCTCGCTGGAGGCGAACTCGTAGGAAGAAAGCCCCCGCATGCGGCCGGCCAGGTCGTCGGGCAGGAGACCGAGCTCGGTGCGGCGCTCCGCCACGACCTCGTCGGTCACCTCCTGCCGGCGGGCGTCGCCGGAGGAGCGGGCCTCGCCCTGCAGCTCGTCGAGGGCTTGGCGCTCCGTCTCCACGATCTCGTCGAGCTCGGCGGCGATCTCGGAGTAGACGCCGCCGAGGTCGTACTGCTCGCGCTCCTCCCGCCGGCGTTCCCGCAGGCGCTCCAGCAGCTCGCGGAGGCCTTCCACCCGCCGGCCGTCCCGGTCCGTGAAGCCCTGCTGCATGAGGCGGCGAAGGGCGGCGGCGACGTCGCCGTGGTACATGACGTCGTCGTTGATCTCCGCCAGGATGGCGTCGGCGTCGAGATCGAAACCCTCCTGCGTCCCGTCCCAGCGCGAATACGACGCACGTGCCATGAGGCTCAGTGTAGGAAGGCCCGCCCCCGCAGGGGCCGCCGGCCCGAGAGGGCCGCTCCGAGGCGCCCGCTGCCGACGATCTCAGCCGCCGGCGATCTCACTAGTGTCTTTCGGGCCATGCCTGATGCCGCAAACGCTCCCCACCCGACGTCCCCCCGCCGCCCGGACGGAATGCCCTCCGCCTCCACCCTCGGCGAGCTGAAGGCGTCCGGGTACCGCTCCGAGCCCGTCAAACGGGAGATGCGCCGCAACCTCCTCGCCCGCATCGCCGAGGGACGCCCCGTTGTCGAGGGCGTCCTCGGTTACGACGAGGACGTGCTGCCCGCCCTCGAGAACGCCATCATCGCCGGGCACGACATCATCATCCTCGGCGAGCGCGGGCAGGCCAAGAGCCGCATCATCCGCTCCCTCGTCGAGCTCCTCGACGAGTGGCTGCCCGTCGTGGAGGGTTCCGAGATCAACGACGACCCCTTCAACCCCATCTCCCACTACGCCCGCGAGCTCGTGGCGGCCGAAGGCGACGAGACGCCCGTCGTCTGGGTGCACCGCTCGCAGCGCTACGGCGAGAAGCTCGCCACGCCCGACACCTCCATCGCCGACGTCATCGGCGAGGTCGACCCCATCAAGATCGCCGAGGGCCGCTACCTGTCGGACGAGCACACGATCCACTTCGGGCTCGTTCCCCGCTCCAACCGGGGCATCTTCGCCGTCAACGAGCTGCCCGACCTCGCCGAGCGCATCCAGGTCGGCCTCCTCGACGTCCTCGAGGAACGCGACATCCAGATCCGCGGGCACAAGGTGCGGCTGCCGCTCGACGTCATGTTCCTCGCCTCCGCCAACCCGGAGGACTACACGAACCGCGGCCGCATCATCACGCCGCTGAAGGACCGCTTCGGCACGCGCCTTCGCACCCACTACCCCTTCGACATCGAGACGGAGCTGACGATCATCCACCAGGAGGCGCAGCCGCTCGACTTCCGGGGCGTGCGCGTCGAGGTGCCGGCGTTCATGGCCGAGATCGTCGCCCGCGTGAGCCAGCTCGCCCGGCGCAGCCCGCGGGTGAGCCAACGGTCCGGCGTGTCCGTGCGCCTCAGCGTCGCCAACTACGAGACGCTCGCCGCCGCCGCCGTGCGGCGCTCCATCCGCCACGAGGAGAACGAGGCGGTGCCCCGCATCAGCGACCTCGACGCCCTCTGGTCCTCCACCCTCGGCAAGCTCGAGATCGAGTCCCTCGAGGAGGGCGAGGACGAGGAGGTCGTGGAGAAGCTCTTCAAGGCGGCCATCGTGCAGACCTTCCGCGAGAACTGCCCGAGCGAGCAGCTGGGGCAGGTGGTGGGGAGCTTCGAGGACGGCACCGTCGTCCACACCGGCCCCGACCTCAACTCGGCCGCCTACCTCGGGGTGCTCGAGAAGATCCCGGCACTGCGCCAGACGGCCGTCGCACTCGCCGGCTCGGAGAGCCCCGGCGCCGTGGCGAGCGCCATCGAGCTCGTGCTCGACGGGCTCCACCTGTCGAAGCGCCTCAACAAGGACGCCGCCGGGCCGCGCGCCACCTACCGCTCCCGCTCCTAGAGGGGCCGGTGCGAACTCGCCAGCCACCCGGTTTTGATGCGATGATCGCTCGTCTCCGGGATCCCTCGAGGGGGCGGCGAGGGGCTCGGACGACCGGCGAGTACGTGCGAGTCGGAGGCAACGCGTGAGCATCGTGCAGGACGCAGAGGCTGTACCGGCGCCCATCCCCGTGACGATCGGCGCCCCCCGCGGGGGCCCGCCCCGCTCGGAGACCATGCGGAGGGACCGCTGGTGGGTGCAGCCGCTCGTGACCGGGCTCGGGCTCCTCGCCTTCGTCGCCTACGGCATCTGGACGGCCTTCCGCAACGGCAACTACTTCGTCGGCTACCCCCGCGATTACCTCTCCCCCTTCTACTCGCCCTGCCTCGTCGACAGCTGCGGGCCGGCGGCGCAGTTCGGTCGCCTCGGGAGCATCGGGGCGGTCTCGCCCGCCCTCCTCATCCTCATCTTCCCGATGGGTTTCCGCGTCACCTGCTACTACTACCGGAAGACGTACTACCGCTCCTTCTGGGCCTCCCCACCCGCCTGCGCCGTCGCCGACGCCGGCTCCACGACGCCGGGGGGCCTGCGCAGCCGGTACACGGGCGAGACGCGCTTCCCTCTCATCCTGCAGAACATCCACCGCTACTTCTGGTACGCCGCCGTCGTCTTCGCCTGCCTGCTCACCTGGGACGCCATCGAGGCGTTCCGCTTCCCGGGCGGCGTCGGCATGGGGCTCGGGACGCTCATCTTCGTCGTGAACGCCGTCCTCATCTGGAGCTACACCCTCGGCTGCCATGCCTGCCGCCACCTCTGCGGGGGCGGGGCCAAACGCTTCTCCCGCTCGAAGGCGCGCTACCGCTTCTGGCGTGATCTCGTGACGCCCCTCAACCAGCACCACCAGCTCTTCGCCTGGCTCTCCCTGATCTGGATCGCCTGGGCGGACTTCTACGTCTGGCTCGTGGCGTCGGGCGCCATCCACGATCCGAGGTTCTTCTGATGGCCGAGCTCGAGACGCACGAGTACGACGTCATCGTCATCGGCGCCGGCGGCGCCGGCATGCGGGCCGCCATCGAGTCGCTCCGGCTCGGCGCCCGCACGGCCCTCATCTGCAAGTCGCTCCTCGGCAAGGCGCACACCGTCATGGCCGAAGGTGGCATGGCGGCTGCCATGGGCAACGTCTGGCCGCAGGACAACTGGCAGGTGCACTTCCGCGACACCATGCGCGGCGGCAAGATGCTCAACAACTGGCGCATGGCGCAGCTGCACGCCGAGGAGGCGCCCGACCGCGTCCTACGAGCTCGAGGAGTGGGGAGCCCTCTTCGACCGCACGGCGGACGGCCGCATCCTGCAGCGGGACTTCGGCGGCCACCGCTACGCCCGCCTCGCCCACGTCGGCGACCGCACCGGTCTCGAGATGATCCGCACCCTGCAGAACCGGGCCGTCTCGCTCGGCATCGACGTCTTCATGGAGTGCAAGATCATCCGCCTCCTGAAGGGCGGCGACGGGGCCGTGAACGGTGCCGTCGGGCTGTGGCGGGAGAGCGGCGAGTTCGTCACCTTCTCCGCCAAGGCGGTCGTGCTCGCCACCGGTGGCGTCGGCAAGACGTGGAAGTTCACCTCCAACTCCTGGGAGTGCACGGGTGACGGCCACGCCCTCGCCCTCTGGGCCGGCGCCGACCTCATCGACATGGAAGTCGTGCAGTTCCACCCGACGGGGATGGTCTGGCCACCGTCCGCCCGCGGGCTGCTCGTCACCGAGGGCGTGCGGGGCGACGGCGGCGTGCTGAAGAACGTGAGCGGCGAGCGCTTCATGTTCAACTACATCTCGCCGTACTTCGCGGCCGAGACGGCCGACACGATCGAAGAGGCGGACAAGTGGTACGACGACAAGGTCGACTACCGGCGGCCGCCCGAGCTGCTGCCCCGTGACGAGGTCGCCCGCGCCATCAACACCGAGGTGAAGGCCGGGACGGGGCAGCCCGCACGGCGGCGTCTTCCTCGACATCGCCTCCCGCCGTTCCGCCGAGGAGATCAAGCGCCGCCTGCCCTCCATGTACCACCAGTTCAAGCAGCTGGCCGACGTCGACATCACCGTGGACGCCATGGAGGTCGGACCGACCTGCCACTACATCATGGGCGGCGTCCGGGTGGAGGCGGACACGACCGCCACGACCGTGCCCGGCCTGTACGCCGCCGGCGAGGTGGCGGGCGGCATGCACGGCGCCAACCGGCTCGGCGGCAACTCCCTCTCGGACCTCGTCGTCTTCGGGCGACGCGCCGGCCTCGCCGCCGGCGAGTACGCCCTCGGCCGCCCGGCCATCCCCCTCGACGAGGCGGCCGTCGGGGCGGTGACCGAGCACGCCCTTGGCTACTTCCGCAACGAGTCGGGCGAGAACCCCTACACCGTCCACTACGCCCTGCAGGACACCATGCAGGATCTCGTCGGCATCATCCGCACCGAGAGCGAGCTGCAGGAGGCGAAGGTGCTCCTCGTCGACCTGGCGGCGCGGGCGGCCAAGGCCTCCGTGGAGGGCGCCCGGGCCTTCAACCCCGGCTGGCACCTCGCCCTCGACCTCGAGTCGATGCTCGGGTGCGCCTCCTGCACGACGCTGTCGGCCATCGAGCGGCACGAGAGCCGGGGCGGCCACACGCGGGAGGACTACCCGAAGGCCGACCCGGAGCTCGAGAAGGTCAACATGGTCTCCCGCCTGCGCGACGGTGAGGTCGTCGTCGCCCCCGAGCCGAAGCCGGTCATGCCGCCCGAGCTCGCCGAGCTCTTCGAGGAGGCGAAGGCATCATCGAGTGCCCAGGGCGAGATCGTCATGAAGCTGTGGCGGGGCGACGCCTCCGGCGGCGACTTCGTCGACCTACCGCATCCCCGCCCAGGAGGGCGAGGTCGTCCTCGACGTCGTCCACCGCATCCAGGCGACGCAGGCCCCCGACCTCGCCGTGCGCTGGAACTGCAAGGCGGGCAAGTGCGGCTCCTGCTCGGCCGAGGTCAACGGGCGTCCCCGCCTCATGTGCATGACCCGCATGAGCACGCTGCCGCCCGGCGAGATCACCATCTCGCCCATGCGCGCCTTCCCCGTCATGCGGGACCTCGTCACCGACGTCTCCTACAACTTCGAGGTGGCGAAGCTCATCCCGGCCTTCACGCCGGCGGCCCGGCCGGCCGAGGGCGTACCGCATGGCCCAGGTCGACATCGACCGCGGGCAGGAGTTCCACAAGTGCATCGAGTGCTTCTTGTGTCAGAACGTCTGTCACGTCATCCGCGACCACGAGGACAACAAACCCCGCTACGCCGGCCCGAGGTTCTTCGTCCGCCTCGCCGAGCTCGAGATGCACCCCCTCGACACCCTCGACCGCCGCAACTACATCTCCGAGCGAATGGGCATCGGGCTGTGCAACATCACGAAGTGCTGCACGGAGGTCTGCCCGGAGGACATCCACATCACCGACAACGCCATCATCCCGTTGAAAGAGCGTGTCGTCGACGCCCGCTACGACCCCGTGGCCTGGCTCGGGCGCAAGCTCCTCGGGCGGCCTTCCCCCCTCCCGGCGGCGGCCGCCGCCGAGCACACGGGCGCCGCCGCCCTCGCCGCCCGCAACGGCTCGTCGCCGAACGGCGCTGCCGGCGCCGCCGCAGGGGACGGCGCGGCGGGCTGAGTGGGAGTGGCTCCCGAGACCGCCGTCGCCTTCCTCTCCTCCGCCTGGTTCGACGCCCTCGCGGCCGCCCTTGCCGGCGCCCCCGCCTCCGACGGAGCGCCCTTCGCCCTCGGGCAGCTGGTGACGGACGTGCCCGACGGGGCCGGCGTTGAGGGCGAAGACGCCTCGGCCGGCGGGGAGGGCGGCGCAGCCGCCGGGGAGGTCGCCTACACGATCCGGCTCGGCGGGGGGCGGGCCGCCTCCCTCGAGCGCGGCAGCGTGGCCCGCGCCGACGCCGTCGTCGTCACGGAGTACGCCGACGCCCGCGCCCTCGCCGCCGGCGAGGCCTCGGCGAGCTCCCTCATCGCCAGCGGCCGCATCAAGATCCGGGGCGACGCCGCACGGCTCGTCGAGGTCGCCGAAGCCCTGCAGCAGGCGGCGGAGGCGATCGGCGGTCTTCACCTCATCGTCACCTGAGTCGCTCTCCCCCACCACGACAGGCGGGGGTAGGCTGGGCCGATCGGATTCCACGAAGGGAGACGGGATGACGCTCACCGGGGTGATCGACGATCAAATGCTCCTCAAGTACCGACAGCTGCTCGACAATGAGGACGCTGCCTTCGACGAGTTGGAGCACGCCTATGAGGACGGCGATCGTGATCATTTCGAAGCGGACCTCTCGCAATGGGCGAACGCCGCGCGGCAGCGCCTCGTCTTCCTCCGTCAGATGGGTCAGCAGCTCGAGCTGAAGCTCGCCTGAGCGGTCCCGCCGCGGCGCCTCGAGCGCTCGTAGTGGTCGACTGAACACCCGCTGTAACAAGGAGAAACTGAGGAAAAGACCTCACCATCTCGGTTCGCAACCTGTCGCGAAATGCGCCACAATGGAGGCGGCATCGTCGGCGGGCTAAGGCAAGCCCTCGGACGGGAAAAGGCGACGGGACAGTGGCGGCTCAGGGCTCTGGTGAGGTCCTCAAATTCTTCACGACGACTGACCTCGCGAATCGCGAGCAAGCGGCGGCATTTCCGAAGGTGCTGCTGACGAGTCATTACGCCAAAGGGCGAAAGCTGGCACCCGGCCGCCGCTCGCGGCGGCTGGCGTGGGTAGCCCTCGCCAGCCTGCTCTCGGCGATCACGACGTTCCTCGTCATCGGTATCTCCCACCTTCTCGTCGACGGCGACACGAAGCTGTTGACCTCCCCCGCCTACCTGGAGCTCGGCGGCATCGGCGCCGGCGTCGTCGCCATCCTCGCCTGGCGGAGCCGGCCCGATCAGTCGCGGGGCGGCGCCGGCTACCTCGAGGAGTGGGTGGAGGCCGGACGGGAAGCCGCCATCGTCGGCGTCGTGCTCGCCATCGTGGCCTTCTTCTGGCGACCGGGCGTCTTCTTCCACAGCCCGTTCTCGCGAGGAACGGTGCTCGTCTCCGTCCTTCTCGTCGCCGCCGGCCTCGGCGCCGTCCGCTCCGCCATGCGCCTCGTGCTCCTCCGCCTCCGCAAGGTCGGGCACAACCAGTCGACGGTCGTCGTCATCGGCGACGGTCCCTCCGCCGCCTCGTTCATCAAGAGCCTCGAGGTGACGACGGGCATCGGCTACCGCGTGATCGCCGCCGTGACCGAGACGGAGCTGAACCACGACCTCGGCGGGGTCATCGAGCACATCGCCTCGGAGGTCCCCATCGACGAGGTCGTCATCGCCTCCTACACCATCTCCCCCGACCAGGTGGCCCGCCTCGTGAGCCACCCCGGCATGCGCGGCGCCCGCCTGCGGGCCGTGCCGGAGCTCTTCGGCCTGCCGCCCTCCAAGGTGCAGATCGAGCCGTTCGGGGACTTCCCGCTCCTCACGCTGTTCGAGAACCCGGTGCGCGGCCCCCACTGGGCCGTGAAGCGGGCCGTCGACGTCCTCGGGGCCTCCTTCCTCCTCACGCTCCTCGGCCTCCCCATGGCGGTCATCTCCGTCATCGTCCGCATGACGTCGCCAGGGCCCGTGCTCTTCCGGCAGGAGCGCGTCGGCATGGACGGCAAGCGCTTCGAGCTGCTGAAGTTCCGCAGCATGATCTCGGGCGTCTCCGACCAGGTGCACCGGGAGTTCATGTTCCAGATGCTGGCGAACCAGGTCACGACCGGCTCGGACGCGGACACCTTCTTCAAGCTCACGGACGACCCGAGGATCACGAAGATCGGCCGGCTGCTCCGGCGCTTCTCCCTCGACGAGCTGCCGCAGCTGCTCAACGTGCTGCGGGGCGACATGAGCCTCGTCGGCCCCCGCCCGGCTCTCGCCTACGAGGTCGACCTCTACGAGGACTGGCAGATGCGCCGCCTCGACGTCCTCCCCGGCATGACGGGGCTCTGGCAGGTGAGCGGCCGGTCCCGCCTGAGCCCGGCCGACATGTTGCGCCTCGACGTCCACTACGCCGAGACGTGGTCGCTCTTCAAGGACTTCCTCATCATCCTGAAGACGATCCCCGCCATCGTGCGGGACGACGCCCGCTGACGCGCTACGGCAGCAGGTCTGCCACGTCGGCCATCTCGGCCTGCAGCTCCTCGGTCGTGAGGCGGATGCGATCGGCCGCGAAGGGCTCGTGCTTGAGTCCCTCGACGACGGACCAGTTGAAGCCGTCGCTGCGCACCGGGAAGCCGAACTGAAGCCCCTCCGGTACGCCGTACTCGCCCCGTGAGACGACGGCCAGCGAGACCCAGTCGCCCTCCGAGGTCGTGTCGACGACGCTGTGGACCGACTCGATGGCGGCGTGGGCGGCGGAAGCCGCCGAGGAGGCTCCCCGCGCCTCGATGATGGCGGCACCCCGGCTCTGCACGGTCTTGATGAAGTCGCCCTCGAGCCAGGCGCGGTCGCCGATCACCTCGCCGGCAGGGCGGCCGCCGACGCGGGCGTGCTCGAAGTCGGGGAACTGCGTCGAGGAGTGGTTCCCCCAGATGGCCATGTTCGTCACCTCGGAGACGCCCACGCCGGCGTGGGCGGCCAGCTGCCAGCGGGCACGGTTGGCGTCGAGGCGCATCATGGCGAAGAAGCGGTCCGCCGGGATCTCGGGGGCGTTCGAGCGGGCGATGAGGCAGTTCGTGTTGCAGGGGTTGCCCACGACGAGCACCCGGATCTCGTCGGCGGCATGCTCGGCGAGGGCCCGCCCCTGCGGCTTGAAGATGCCGCCGTTGATGCCGAGGAGGTCCTTGCGCTCCATGCCGGCCTTGCGGGGGACGGAACCGACGAGGAGGGCCCAGGAGACGCCGTCGAAGCCGGTGGCGAGGTCGCTCGTCGTCTCGATGCCGGCAAGCAGTGGGAAAGCGCAGTCGTTCAGCTCCATGACGACGCCCTCGAGCGCCTTCATGGCGGGCTCGATCTCGATGAGCTGGAGGACGATCGGCTGGTGGCGGCCGAGGAGGTCGCCGGAGGCCACGCGGTAGAGGAGGGAGTAGCCGATCTGGCCGGCGGCGCCGGTGATGGCGACGCGAACGGGCGCGGCTGACGGGTTCGTTGTGCTCACGGGATCGGAGACTATCTGGACCGGCTCAGAGCCGGTCGACGATGGCGGCGGCGAACTCGCTGCAGCGCACCTCCGTCGCCCCCTCCATGAGGCGGGCGAAGTCGTAGGTGACGATCTTGTCGGCGATCGTGTGCTCGAGGGCCCGCACGATGTCGGCGGCGGCGTCCGCCCAGCCGATGTACTCGTACATGAGGGCTCCGGAGAGCAGCAACGAACCGGGGTTGACCTTGTCCAGCCCGGCGTACTTCGGGGCCGTGCCGTGAGTCGCCTCGAAGATGCCGTGGCCCGTGACGTAGTTGATGTTGCCTCCGGGAGCGATGCCGATGCCGCCCACCTGGGCGGCAAGGGCGTCGGAGAGGTAGTCGCCGTTCAGGTTCGTCGTGGCGATGACGTCGAACTCGTCCGGCCGCGTGAGCACCTGCTGCAGCGTGATGTCGGCGATGGAGTCCTTCACGAGGATCTTGTCACCCGGCCTGCCGTCACAGTCGTCCCAGGCGACGGCCACGTCGGCGAACTCGTCCCGCACGACCTCGTAGCCCCAGTTGCGAAACGCCCCCTCCGTGAACTTCTGGATGTTCCCCTTGTGCACGAGGGTGACGCTGCGGCGGCCGTGCCGTACGGCGTAGACGAGGGCGGCCCGCACGAGCCGCTTCGAGCCCGTCTCCGAGACGGGCTTGAGGCCGAGGCCCGAGTCGGGACGGATGGTCCAGCCGAAGGAGGCTTCCAGGTACTCGATGAGCTGGCGGGCCTCCGGCGTCCCCTCCTGCAGCTCGAAGCCGGCGTAGACGTCCTCCGTGTTCTCCCGGAAGATGACCATGTCGACCTTCTCGGGGTGGCGCACCGGCGAGGGCACGCCCGTGAACCAGCGCACGGGACGGAGGCAGACATAGAGGTCGAGGATCTGCCGGATGGCGACGTTGAGGGAGCGGATGCCGCCCCCGACGGGCGTCGTGAGGGGTCCCTTGATGCCGACGAGGTGGTCCCGGAAAGTCTCCACGGTCTCATCCGGGAGCCAGTCGCCCGTCTCCTTGAAGGCCTTCTCGCCGGCCAGCACCTCCTTCCACTCCACCCGCCGCCCATGCTTGCGGGCGGCGGCGTCGAGCACGAGCTTGGCGGCGGGCCAGATGTCGACGCCCGTGCCGTCGCCTTCGATGAAGGGCAGGATGGGCTCGGCGGGCACCTGCAAGGTGCCCTCGGGGGACATCGTGATCTTCTCTGGCATCTACGTCTCCTGTGTCACTTGCTGGCGGAGCCTATGGCGGAACGCCGCCGCCGCGGCCGGCGCGGCAGACTTCCCCCATGGACGATCTTGCCGGGAACGTTGCCGTCGTGACGGGTGCAGCCGGGGGCATCGGGCTCGCCCTCGCCCGGGCCTTCGCCGCCGAGGGCATGAGAATCGTCCTCGCCGACATCGACGCCGGCGAGCTGGCGAGGGCCTGCGAGGAGCTGCGCTCGGGCGGGGCGGACGCACTCGCCGTGCCCACCGACGTGAGCGACCCGGCCGCCGTCGAGGCGCTGCGGGACGCCACCCTCGATGCCTTCGGGAGCGTGCACGTCGTCTGCAACAACGCCGGCGTCGGCACGGGTGGGCCGCTCTGGGAGGTGCCCCTCGAAGCCTTCGAGTGGGTCATGGGCGTCAACTTCTGGGGCGTCGTGCACGGCATCCGCACCTTCGTCCCCCACCTCGTCGCCCAGGGGACCGGTCACGTCGTCAACACGGCCTCGGCCGCCGGCCTCGTGGCCTCCCCTTTCCTCGGGCCCTACACGGCGAGCAAGTTCGCCGTCGTGGCCCTCTCCGAGACCCTCGCCATGGAGCTCGCCGGCAGCGGCGTCGCGGTCTCCGTCCTCTGCCCCCTCTGGGTGCGCACCCGCATCCACGAGTCGGGCCGCAACGCCCCGCCCGCCGTCACAGCCGCCCTCGGGGAGGGGGACCCCGGCGGCGCCGGGCGCCAGGTGATCGCCCAGCTCGTCGAGACCGGCCTCCCACCCGAGGTGGTGGCCGGGAAGGTGGTGGAGGCGGTGAAGGGGGGTGGTTTCTGGGTGCTGCCTCACGAGCAGGTGGCCGCGGCCGCCCGGCGCCGGGCCGAGAACATCACCGAGGGGGAGCGTCCCACCACGACGATCTTCGGCTGAGCGCCCGCTCCCGGGCGGCCTCAGGCGCGAGCGGCCCGCCGCTCGGCGGCGCGCACGGCGTTGCGCAGCAGCATCGCCCTCGTCATGGGGCCGACGCCTCCAAGGCGGGGCGTGATCCAACCGGCGACCTCGGCCACCTCGTCGGCCACGTCGGAGAGGAGCTTCTTGCCCTCCCAGGTCGTCCCCGCCCCCACGACGGCGGCGCCCGGCTTCACCATGTCCGGCGTCACGAGGTGGGCCCGGCCGGCGGCGGCGATGACGATGTCGCCCTGGCTGACGTAGGGAGCGAGATCCTTCACGCCCGTGTGCACGACGGTGACGGCGGCGTTGCAGCCGGGGCGCTTCAGGGTGAGCAGCATGGCGAGGGGGCGCCCGATGGTGAGGCCGCGCCCGATGATGACGACGTGGCGGCCTTCCACCTCGACGCCGTAGAAGTGGAGCATCTCGAGGATGCCGGCCGGCGTGCAGGGGAGCGGGCCCGGCGTGCCCATGACGAGGCGCCCGAGGTTGACGGGATGGAGTCCGTCCACGTCCTTCTCCGGGTCGACGGCGAGGAGGGCCTCCTCCTCGTCGAGGCCGCGCGGCAGGGGCAGCTGGATGAGGTAGCTGTCGATGGCGGGGTTGGCGTTGAAGCCGGCCACGACGTCGAGGAGCTGCGCCTGCGTCGTGTCGGCGGGCAGGTACTCGCCGAAGGAGGCGATCCCGATCTCTTCGCAGTCCTCGTGCTTCTTCGCCACGTAGCGGTGGCTCGGGGCGTCGTCGCCCACGAGGATGGTGCCAAGGCCGGGCTGCACGCCAACTGCCGCCAGCCCTTTCACCGTCTCTCTCAGCTCGGCCTTGATCTGCTGGGCAAGGGCCTCCCCGTCCATCAGCGTCGCCGTCATCTCGCTCCTCCTCGTCGTGTCGAACGCAACCAGAGCTCAGTGCCGAAAGTGGCGCTCGTCTGTCAGGACGAGTGCGATGCCGCTCTCGTCGGCGGCAGCCACCACTTCGTCGTCCCGGAGGGAACCTCCCGGCTCGACGACGGCGCCCACGCCCGCCTCCACGACGGCATCCAGCCCGTCCCGGAAGGGGAAGAAGGCATCGCTGGCGGCGACCCCGCCGGCGGCTCTCCCCCGGCCTTGCGGCCGGCGATACGGGCGGCGTCGACACGACTCTGCTGACCACAGCCTACGCCCACCACCTGTCGTCCGTTGGCGAGCACGATGGCGTTCGAGGAGGTGCGGGCACACACGAGCCAGGCGAGCTCGAGATCGCGCCACTGCTCGGGCGTCGGGGCCACCTTCGTGGCGACCCGCCAGGTGTCGCGAGCGGCGAGGAGGCGGTCCGGCTCCTGCACGAGGAAACCCCCGTCGATCTGCCGCAGCCGGCAGCCGAGGGGGCCCGGCGCCGTGGCGGTGAGGGCACGCATGTTCTTGCGCCGGCCGGCGAAGAGCTCGAGCACCCGGTCGCTGTAGCCGGGTGCCACGAGGACGTCGGCGAGCGGGTTGGCGACGATGGCCTCCCCGAGCTCGTCGTCGACGGCGCCGGAGACCGCCACGATGCCCCCGAAGGCGGAGGTGGGATCGGCCTCGAAGGCGAGCCGGTAGGCCGTGGTGGCGTCCTCGGCGACGGCGGCACCGCACGGGTTGGCGTGCTTGACGATGACGGCGGCGGCCGTGCCCTCGAGCGCCGCCAGCTCCTGCACGAGGCGCCAGGCGAAGTCGGCGTCGAAGAGGTTGAGGTAGGAGAGCTCGCGGCCGCCGTGCTGCACGGCCGAGTCCCACCAGCCCGGCAGGCCGCCCATCACCCGGTAGCGGGCGCCCTCCTGGTGCGGGTTCTCCCCGTAGCGCAGCGACTGGGCGTGTTCGAGGGCGAGGTGGAGCGTGGGTGGGAGCTCGGCCGGCTGCCCCGGTTGGGGCCGGTCGAACCAGGAGACGATGGCGGCGTCGTACGCCGCCACATGGGCGAAGGCCGCCCGGGCGAGGCGCCGGCGGGTGACCTCCGTCACCTCGCCCTCCCGCCGCAGCTCGTCGAGGACGGCCCCGTACTCGCCGGGGTCGACGACGACGGCGACGTGGGCGTGGTTCTTGGCAGCGGCCCTGACCATGGTGGGGCCGCCGACGTCGATGGTGTCGATGGAGGGCCGCGCCGTGAAGGGATAGAGGTTGCAGGCCACGAGACCGATGGGTTCGATGCCCTGCGAGGCGAGATCCGCCACGTGCTCGGGTTTGTCGAGGTCGGCGAGGATGCCCCCGTGGATGGCGGGGTGCAGCGTCTTGACACGGCCATCGAGCATCTCGGGCGCCCCCGTGACGGCCTCCACGGTGCGGTGGGCGATGCCGGCCTCGGCGAGGGCCGTGGCCGTCCCGCCGCTCGCCACGATCTCGACGCCCAGCTTCTCGAGACCACGGGCGAAGGGCTCGAGGCCCGTCTTGTCGTAGACGGAGAGCAAGGCCCTCATGAGGGCGACCCCCTTTGTTCGAGCGCGGGCTCGGGTGGCATTCGTGTAGGGGGATAGACACCAAAATGAGGTCTAACCCCCGACACGAATGTGGCCCCGCCGGCCTCCAGCACCGCCCGGATGGTGGCAGGGTAGAGCCGGCGCTCCACCGCCTTGATGCGCTCGTGCAGGACGGCGGCTGTGTCGCCCGGTCGGATCGCCACCGCCTCCTGGGCGAGGATGGGCCCCTCGTCGACGGCGAGGGTGGCGACGTGCACGGTGCAGCCCGTCTCGGCCACCCCAGCGGCGAGGGCGTCCTCCACGGCGTGCCAGCCCTTGAAGGCGGGGAGGAGGGCCGGGTGGGTGTTCAGGATCCGCCCCGGGTAGGCCCGGTGGATGGATCTGCCGAGCACGGTGCCGTAGCCGGCCATGGTGATGAGGGTCACGTCGTAGGGCTCGAGGGCGCCCACCACGCGGTCCGTGAAGGCGTCGCGATCGAACCCCGGCCCGAAACCCCCCCGCATCACCCTCTCGACCTCTATCCCGGCTTCGGCCGCCACGGCCTCGGCACCGCAGGGCCGGTCGACGACGACGACGGCGATGGGCAGCCCGGCCGAGGCGAGCGCCTCGAGGATGGTGCCGGCACCGGAGGCCAGCACGGCGATTCCCACGAGGGCACGGTACCAGCGAGCGCAAACGCCGGAGCGCAGCCGCCACGTCCCTGACCTGGTCCGGAAGCAGGTGAGGGCCTCGTCTCTCCATTCACGCATAGTGGTACCAACCTCACTAAAAGTGGTACCATGGCGCCATCGGGGACGGAGGTGCAGTCGTGCGATCCGTAGAACGGGGTCGGCAACTCAAGGGATCACGGCCTTGAGTGACGTCCCCCTTGGCGAAGGGTGGTGGATCGCCTCCGATGGACGCTGGTACCCACCGGACGCCCACGTCGACACCGAGACTCGCTGGTCGCCGTCCGACGGGGCGGCCACGCCGCCGGGACCCGGCTGGTGGAAGGCCTCGGACGGGCACTGGTACGCCCCCGAGCTGCACCCCGACTACCTGGGCCGTCAGGCCGGCTCCGGCGCGCGCGGGCACAGCGCCGTCACCGGCAGCTACCACGACGCCGGCCGGAACGGCTACGGTCCGGGACAGAGCGGAAATGGGGGCCACGTGAACGGCAACGGCTACGTGAACGGCAATGGCCACGCCAACGGCCGGCCCTTCGGCTCGGGGAACGGTTTGCCCAAGCCGAACGCGTCCGGCAACGGCCACGTCGTCGCCGCCCACGCCGGCGACGGCTCGCCCGTCAACGGGAACGCCCGCACCGTGCGGGGCGGGCCCCTTCCCGACTATCGCCCGACTCCGACCGACCTCCCACTCGGGGGCGGCAACCCCCGTCCCGGCGTCGCCGGCTCGGGGACTGCCGTCATCGTCTCCGCCGGCATGACCGCCCGACAGATCGCGCCCGCCTCCCCGGGGCTCTCCCTCGCCGCCTCGGGGGGCGGGCGCCCGCCGGACGACCTGCCCTTCGACCCCATGCAGGATCCGGCCACGCTCCTCGGGGACTGGAACGCCCAAGCTCCTGCCGCCCCGCCGGCGCCGGCGCCACCGGCTCGCCCGCCGGCACAGGCGCCCACTCGCCCGCCCGTCGCACCCCCCGTGGGTGGGGGTGGGGAACGGGGGAGGCCGTCGAGGCCGGGTTTCGACCGGCCGATCGCCCCGCCGCCTGGTTCCACCGTCCGCCAGCAGCTTCCCCAGACGCCCTACCGTTCCAAGTCGCAGGGTCAGAAGCCGCGGGGGGACGGCTTCGACGAGTGGCTCGAGACCTTCGGCGCCGAGCCGGCCGGCCGGCCGCAACGGGTCGTGCAGCCCGTGCAACGGCTCACCCACACCGACGCCACGACGGGCGGGCGGGCCACCATCGGCGGCCCCCAGACGGCGCCCCCCCGCCTCTCCAACCGGGAGGCCGATTTCTTCGTGCTGAAGCCGGTCACGAAGAAGACGAAGCCGGCCCGCCAGAACGTGCGGCGGCGGCTGAGCACCGCCCTCTTCCTCACGATCCTCTTCCTCGTGCTGGCGGCCGGCACCATCGCCGTCCTCGTCATCCACAGCCACCCGCACTGATCCGCTTCCGTCCGGCGGGACGGCTCAGGGCAGATAGGGGTAGAGCGGAAACGCCCCCGTGAGGGCAGCCACCCGCCCGGCGACGTCCTCGTCGGAAGCCGCCGAGGGGCCGGGCCGGAGGGCGTCGCAGAGGATGGCACCGACCTCATCGAACTCCCGCTCCCGCAAGCCCCGCGTGGCGAGGGCCGCCGATCCGAGACGCAGACCGCTCACCGCGGGCTCGACGCGGGCGTCGTAGGCGAGCCCGATGGCGTTGGCGGAGATGCCGAGGGAGTTGAGGTGGCGGAGCTCCGCGGCGGCCTCCCGCCCGGAGGGGGCGAGGTCGAGGAGCAACTGGTGGACGTCCGTGCCACCCGTCACGACGGAGGCGCCCGTGGAGCCGGCCGCCTCGGCGAGCGCCGTGGCCATGATGCGGGCGCCCTGCACGGTCGCTTCCATTCGCTCCCGGTAGGCGGGGGTGGCGGCCATGGCGAACGTGACGGCCTTGCCGGCGATGACGTGGACGAGCGGCGCGCCCTGCTCGCCGGGGAAGACGGCAGCGTCGATGCGCCTGGCGAGATCGCCCCGGCACAGGATGGCACCACCTCGGGCGCCCCCGAGCGTCTTGTGCACCGTCATGGTGCAGGCGTCGGCCAGCGGCACCGGGTTGGGGTGCACGCCGGCGGCGACGAGCCCGGCGAAGTGCGCCATGTCGACCACGAGGGCGGCCCCCACCTCGTCGCAGATCGCCCGGAAGGCGGCGAAGTCGAGGAACCTCGTATAGCAGGACCAGCCGGCGAAGACGACCCGAGGGCGGTGGCGCCGGGCGAGGTCGGCCACCTCGTCCATGTCGACGAGGCGGTCGGAACGGCGAACGCCGTAGGCGGCGGCGTCGTAGTAGCGGCCGGCGAAGGTCTCGGGGTCGTAGTGGGACGGGTGGCCGCCGTGGCGGAAGTCGAAGCCGAGGACGGCGTCGCCCGGCTCGCAGAGCGCCCGCAGCACGGCCTGGTTGGCGCTGGAGCCCGAGTAGGGCTGCACGTTGGCGTGCTCGGCCCCGAAGAGCGACCGCGCCCGGGCGATTGCGAGGGACTCGATCCCGTCGACCCACTCGCACGTGTCGTACTGGCGCTCGCCCGGGTAGCCGTCGGCGTACTTGGCCGTGAGCACCGACCCCTGCGCCTCGAGGACGGCCCGGGGCGGCACGTTCTCGGAGGCGACGAGGTCGAGGGTGGCCCGCTGCCGGACGAGCTCGCCGGCGATGAGCCGGGCCACCTCGGGGTCGGCGTCGGCGAGGTGCTGAGCGAGCGGGTCTTCCGGCAGCTCAGCTGTCACCATCTGCCGCCAGGTAGGCGTGGTCGAGGCGCTCGACCTGGAAGCCGGCCGCCCGTGCCTCCCGGATCACCCGCGTGGCGTGCAGCGGGTTGCGCGTCTCCAAGATGAGCTGCACGCCGTTCTCCCGGATGTGCATGTCGAAACCCTCCCGGAGATGGTCCACCTCGAGCAGGTTCGCTCCGCTCGCCCCGAGGCAGGTGAGGAGACGGGCCAGCTGTCCCGGCCGGTCCGGCATGCGGCAGAAGAGCACGAGGCGACGGCCGGAGAGCGTCTCGTGGCGCCGGATGGCGGCGAGGAGCACGCCCGTGTCGACGTTGCCGCCGGAGAGCACGACGACCGACGTGCCCGTGGACTCGCCGAGGTCGACACGGCCGGAGAGGATGGCGGCCGCCCCGACGGCGCCGGCACCCTCCACAAGCAGCTTGGCGCGCTCGAGGAGGAGGACCATGGCGTCGGCGATCTCGTCCTCGGCGACCGTGACGATCTCGTCGACGTAGCGGGAGACGAGGGGCAAGGTGAGGTCGCCGGGCCGCTTGACGGAGATGCCGTCGGCGAGGGTGGGGTAGCTCGGCACCTCGACGGCGCGGCCGGCGGCGATGGAGAGCGGATAGGGGGCGACGCTCGCCGCCTGCACGGCGACGACGCGCACGGAGGGCCGCAGCGACTTCACGGCGAGGGCCGTCCCGCCCGTGAGACCGCCGCCGCCGAGGGGGATGATGACGGTCGAGAGATCCGGCACGTCCTCCACGAGCTCGAGCCCGAGCGAGCCCTGGCCGGCGATGATGGCGGCGTCGTCGAAGGGATGGACGAGGATCTTGCCCGTTTCGGCCACGCGCACGCGGGCGAGCTCGAGGCACTCGTCGATGCCCTCGCCACCGAGCTGCACGGTCGCCCCGTAGCCCCGCGTCGCCTCGTACTTGATGATGGAGGCGTCCGCCGGCATGAAGACTTCACAGTCGATGCCGAGACGGGAGGCCACGAAGGCGGCCGCCTGGGCGTGGTTGCCGGCGCTCGCCACGACGATGCCGACCTTGGCCGCCTCGCCGAGGGAGGCGAGCTTGTTGGCCACCCCGCGGACCTTGAACGAGCCCGTGCGCTGGAGGATCTCCGCCTTGAAGACGACGTTCGAGCCGACCTGGGCGCTCAGCAGGCGCGAATTGAACATGGCCGTGCGCAAGGCCACACGCTCGACGTTCGGCCGCGCCGCCTCGACGTCGGCGAGGGTGACGGCCGGAGCCGCGGCCTCCGTCACGGCCGGCTCATCGGCCGGGCGACGTCGCCGTCCACTCCCCCTCGAGCTGGCGTACGACGCCGACCATGAGCTCACCGGCTTCCGTCGGGTTCTGGGCGACCATGACACCCGCCTCGCTGAGGGCCTCCATCTTCGCCTTCGCCGTTCCCTTCGAGCCGGAGACGATGGCCCCGGCGTGCCCCATCTTGCGCCCGGCGGGCGCCGTCACGCCGGCGATGTAGGCAACCACTGGCTTGTCCATCTCGTTGCGGATGTAGTCGGCTGCCCGCTCCTCCCCGTCGCCGCCGATCTCCCCGATCATCATGACAGCGCGGGTGTCACGATCGGCCTGGAACGCCCGCAGCACGTCCACGAAGGAGGTGCCGGGCACGGGGTCGCCCCCGATGCCGACGCAGGTCGTCTGACCCACACCCTGGTGCGACAGCTCGTGCAGGGCCTGGTAGGTGAGCGTGCCCGAGCGGCTGACGATGCCGACAGGCCCGCCGGGGAGGGCGATGTCGCCTGCCGTGATGCCGATGTTGCACTTGCCCGGCGAGATGACGCCCGGGCAGTTCGGGCCGATGAGGCGGGTGTGGGGGAAGTCGCGCCGCAGCCGGGCGCCCACGAGCGCCTCGTCCTTGGCCGGGATGTGCTCGGTGATGCACACGACGAGCCGGATGCCGGCGGCGGCGCAGTTGACGATGGCCTCGGAGGCCGCCTGCGGCGGCACGACGACGAAGGCGGCGTCGGCCCCGTGCGCCTCGACGGCGGCGGGGACGTTGTCGTAGACGGGGATGCCGTCGACGTCCTGGCCGCCCTTGCCGGGCGTCACGCCGGCGACGACCTTCGTGCCGTAGTCACGATTGCGCAACCCGTGGAAGCGGCCCTGGCTGCCGGTGAGGCCGAGGACGACGACCTTCGTCTTCTCGTCGACGAAGATGCTCATGAGGCGCCTCCTGCGATCTGCACGGCGCGTCGGGCGGCGCCGATCATGGTGAGCTCGGGGATGATCTGCTCCGAGTTGAACTCGTCGATCATGCGGCGCGCCTCGGCGGCGTTCGTGCCGTCGAGGCGCAGCACGATGGGCGAGCGGAGGTCCACGCGCCCGAGGGCGGTGATGATGCCGCGGGCGACGTCGTCGCAGCGGACGATGCCGCCGAAGATGTTGACGAGGATGACCGAGACGTTCGGGTCCGTGTTGATGACCTCGAGGGCGTTCGCCATGACGTCGGCGTTGGCTCCCCCGCCGACGTCGAGGAAGTTGGCGGCGCTGCCGCCCACCTGGTTCACGACGTCGAGGGTCGACATGGCGAGGCCGGCGCCGTTGGCGATGATGCCGACCGTGCCGGAGAGCCCGATGTACTGGAGCCCCTTCTCGCGGGCGAGCTGCTCGCGGGGATCGGTGTCGCCCACGTACTCGATGTCGGCCCACTCCGGGTGGCGGAAGGCGGCGTCGTCGTCGAGGGTCACCTTGGCGTCGAGGGCGTGCACCCGCCCGTCGGTCGTGAGCACGAGCGGGTTCACCTCGACGAGGTCGGCGTCGCCCTGGATGTAGCAGCGGTAGAGGTCGACGAGGACGGCGGCGGCCTGCTCGCGCGCTTCGGGGTCGAGGCCTGCATCGGTCACGAGCTGTCGGGCATCGCTCGGCGAGAGCGTGTCGAGCGGGTCGACGAGGAGGCGGGCGATGGCGCCAGGGTCCTCCTCGGCCACCTGCTCGATGTCGACGCCGCCGCGGGCCGACACCATGGCGAGGTGCATCTTCGCCGCACGGTCCAACGTGAAGCTGGCGTAGTACTCCCTGGCGATGTCGGTGGCGTGCTCGACCCAGAGGCGCCGCACGATGTGGCCCTTGATGTCGAGGCCGAGGATGTCGCCGGCGTGCCGGCGTGCCTCGGCGGCGTCGGCGGCGAGCTTGACGCCACCGGCCTTGCCCCGGCCGCCGACCTGCACCTGTGCCTTGATGACGACGGGGTAGCCGACTTCGTCGGCCGCCTCCACAGCGTCCTCCACCGTGTCGACGGCCCGGCCGGGCGAGATGGGCACGCCGTAGCGGGCGAAGTACTGCTTGCCTTGGTACTCGACAAGGTCCACTGCTCGGATTCCTCCGCTCTCTCTTCGTGCCGGCGCCGGCGTCAGCCGCTCAGCGTCGAGCCGCCCGGCGAACCCGCCGGGTCGGCGCCCTCGCGGGCGTCGAGGGCGGACTCGAGCCAACGGGCGATCTCGGGGAGCGAGGCCCCCGGGGTGAAGACCTCGGCGACGCCGGCCTGCTTCAGGATCGGGATGTCCTTGTCGGGGATGATGCCTCCGCACACGACGAGAACGTCGTCCAAGCCCTCGGCCCGCAGCCCCTCCACGATCTTCGGCACGAGGGTGAGGTGCGCACCCGACAGGAGGGAAAGGCCGACGGCGTCGGCGTCCTCCTGCAGGACCGCCTGCACGACCTGCTCGGGCGACTGGTGCAGGCCTGTGTAGATCACCTCGAAACCGGCATCCCTGAGCGCTCGGGCGATGACCTTCGCCCCGCGGTCGTGACCGTCCAGTCCGGGCTTGGCGACCACGACGCGGTATCGGCGCTCCATGCGCGGCCGATGCTAACCACGATGCGCCGCGAGGGCATCCCCGCACGTCGCAGCGGGCGGAATGTCAAGGTGCCCGACCAGCTGCAACTACGATCCGCACCGTGCGGCGACGATCTGAATCAGGCGTGTGGTGGGCAAGCCCGTACGTGGCGGCCTATCTGGCAATCATTCCGACCGTCCTCGGGATCTTCCTCATCATCCACGAGCTGACGCTGCACGACGTCATCGGCGGCGTCACCCTCTCGCAGGGAGGCGTCAACTTCGCCTCGTCGCTGGCGCTCTCGAAGGGGCAGCTGCCCTACAACGACTTCGTGCTGACGCAGCCGCCCGGGATGAGCATCCTCCTCCTCCCCTTCGCCTGGGGGGCCCACAGCAACGGGACGACGGCGCTCGACGCCGCCCGCGCCTTCACCGCCTTCATCTCGATCGTCGACGTCTTCCTCGTGGCCCTGACGGCCCGCTTCCACGGCATCGCCGCCGTCTTCATCGCCGGCGTGCTCTTCGCCACCTTCCCGAATTCCTTCTATGCCACCTCCACGGTGACGCTCGAGCCCTATCTCCTCCTCTTCTCCCTGCTGGCCATCCAGGTCGCCTTCACGCAGGGACACCTGGCGAGCGGCGGCCGTCTCGTCCTGGCGGGCATCCTCGTGGGCGTCGCCGTCACCATCAAGCCGTGGGCGATCGTGCCGGCGCTCGTCCTCCTCGTCTGCGCCGCCATCGAGTGGCGTTCCGCCCTCGTGCGAGTGCTGGGCGGTTTTGTCATCGGTGTCGTCGTCCCCTGCATCTTCTTCGTGCTGGCCGCCCCGGGCTCCTTCTTCACCGACGTCGTGACCGGCGAGCTCAGGGGCGGCCCGGGTGTCGCCTCCGCCGGCACGCCCTTCAACGATCGTGTGGCCGAGCTGCTCGGCCTCGGGCCGCCGCTCGGGCTCTCCAGCCCGGGCACCCTCGCCATCGGCATCGGCATCGTCATCGTCGTCCTCGTCGCCGTCGCCGCCATCGCCCGCGCATCGGCCTCCACGACGCTCGACTGGGCGCTCATCGCCACCGTCGTCGGGCTGGCGGCCATCGCCTTCGTGCCGAACCACCTGCCGCAGGCCTACTCGTACTATCTCGCCGCCTTCGGCGCCATCGTCATCGGCAACGCCGTCGGCACCCTGCTCTCGCTCATCTCGGCCATCAGCATCAGCCCGGGGGAGACGGGCGCCTCGGTCATCTCGGGCGGCCTCACCATCATCATCATCGCCGCCATGGTCGCCGTGGCGTCAGTCGGGGTGCCGAAAGAAGCCGACTATTGGCGGTCGTACTTCATCGCCAACGGGAACGACCCGACGACCGCCATCACCGGCGCTGTGCCGAAGGGCGCCTGCGTCGTCTCGACCAACCCGGAGGCGCTCGTGCTCGCCGACCGGTTCAACGCCCTGCCGCCCGGCTGCCCCTACGTCGTCGACCCGCAGGGCATCATCGACGTGGCGTCGAGCACGGTGGCGGCCTCTGCCGCCTGGCAGCAGCTCCTCACGGAAGCCCGCTACGTCGTGCTGGCGCCCGGCCAGCCCGATCTCGCCACCCTCCCGCAGATGAACGGCTACTTCTCCCGCAACTTCACGATCATCCACACGGGCCAGTACGAGGTGCTGGAGAACAAGAGCACGATCGTCCCCTGAGGGTGAGTCCCCCGCCGGCGGCGGGGCGGCGGCCTCAGACCCTCGTGAGCGGCGTCAGGTGGAGGATGAAGCGCCTCGTCCGCCCCTCCACGAACCGCACCTCGGCCCTCGCGTCATCGCCCTCCCCCTCGACGTGGGTCACGACGCCGGCGCCGAAGCGGGGATGGGCGACCGCCTCGCCCGCCACGAGGCCGAGGAGCTCCGCACCCGTCGAGGGCGAAGGCGCCCCGCTCGTGGCGAGGGCGGCCACCCGCTCCTTGCCGTGGAGGTCGGCGGCGCCGGCCCCGGCGCCGGTGCGGGCTCCAGCGGCACCGCCGCCGGCGGCCACGAGGCCGTAGCGCTGCCGGTAGCGGTCGGCCCAACTGCCTCCCTCGCCGAAGCGGCCGCGGCCGAGCACGACGCCGCCCCCGACGTCCTCCACGAGATCCTCCGGGATCTCCTTGAGGAACCGGCTCGGGAGGCTGTCCTGGAACGAGCCGTAGAGGAGGCGCCGCCAGGTGTGGGACACGTAGAGCTGCCGTCGCGCCCGCGTGATGCCGACGTAGCAGAGGCGCCGTTCCTCCTCCAGCTCGTCCGGTTCGGCGAGCGTCTGGTTGAGCGGGAAGATGCCCTCCTCGAGGCCGGTGAGGAAGACGACGTCGAACTCGAGGCCCTTGGCGCCGTGCAGTGTCATCAACGAGACGGCCGGGCCCTCCACGAACTCGTCGGTGACGGCGACGAGCGAGACGGACTCGAGGAAGGCGTCGACCGACTCGTACGCGGAGGCAACTGACAGGAGCTCTGACAGGTTCTCGAGCCGGCCCTCGGCGTCGATCGCCTTGGAGCCGCCGCTGCGGGCGTCCGCCTCCAGCATGTCGAGGTAGCCCGTCTGGTCGAGGATGTCGCCGAGGACGTCGGCGGGCGGCCGGGCGGCCCCGCCGTCGGTGGCCATGCCGTCGACCATGTCGAGGAAGCGCCGGATCGCCGTCGCCGCCTTGCTGGCGGTTCCCGCCTCCTCGGCCCGTCGGAGGGCGTCGGCGAAGCTGATCCCCTGCTCGCGGGCGAAGGCGACGAGGCGGGTGAGCGTCGTGTCGCCGATGCCCCGTCTCGGGACGTTGAGCACGCGGCGCAGCGAGACCTCGTCGCCCGGGTTGAGCACGAGCCGCAGGTACGCCAGCGAGTCACGGATCTCACGGCGGTCGTAGAAGCGCGTGCCACCGATGACCTTGTAGGCGACGCCCCGCTCGATGAGACCGGCCTCGAGCGCCCTCGACTGGGCGTTCGTGCGGTAGAAGACGGCGATCTCCCCGAAGGGCACGTGCCCGTCGCTCGAGAGGGAGTGGATCTCGTTGGCGACGAAGGAGGCCTCGTCGTCGCCGTCGCTCGCCCGGTAGCGCTTGATCTTCTCGCCCGGCCCGAGAGCGCTCCAGAGACGCTTCGGCTGGCGGACGAGGTTGTTGGCGATGACGGCGTTGGCGGCGTCGAGGATGGTCTGTGTGGAGCGGTAGTTCTGCTCGAGGAGGAGCACCGTGGCGTCGGGGAAGGAGCGCTCGAAGTCGAGCAGGTTGCGCATCTCGGCCCCGCGGAATCGGTAGATGCTCTGGTCGGTGTCGCCCACGACGCAGACGTTGCGGGACCCCCGGCCGAGCAGGGTGACGATCTCGTTCTGGGCCGGGTTCGTGTCCTGGAACTCGTCGACGAGGATGTGGGCGAAACGCTCCTGGTAGCCCTCGAGGACGTCGACGTGCTCCCGGAAGAGGCGGACGACCCGCACGAGGAGGTCGTCGAAGTCCATGGCGTTCGCTTCTACGAGGCGGCGCTCGTACTCGGCGTAGGTGTCGGCGATGCGCCGCTCGTAGAGCGTCGTCGCCCGGCGGTCGTAGCCCTCCACGTCGAGCAGCTCCGACTTGGCCTGGCTGATGGCGGCCGCCAAGGAGCGGGGCGGGAAGCGCTTCTGGTCGACGCCGAGATCGCCGAGGATGTGCTCGATGAGGCGGCGGGAGTCGGAGTCGTCGTAGATGGTGAAGTTGGAGCGGTAGCCGACCCGGTCGGCGTTGCGCCGGAGGATGCGCACGCAGGCGGAGTGGAAGGTCGAGACCCACATGCGGTCGGCGTCCTCGCCCACGAGCTCGACGACGCGGCGGCGCATCTCGTCGGCCGCCTTGTTCGTGAAGGTGATCGCCAGGATGCGCCAGGGCGCCACGCCGCGGGCCACGAGGGAGGCGATCCGCCTCGTGAGCACGCGGGTCTTGCCGGATCCGGCGCCGGCCACGATGACGAGCGGACCGCCTTCGTGTAGGACCGCCTCCCGCTGCACGGGGTTCAGGTCCTCGAGGAGGCGCTCCTCGTCGAGGAAAGCCGGGCCGCCGGGGGTGTGGCCGGCTGCGCCGGCGCCGTCAGCGCCCTCCGCCCCGGCGGGCGCCGGACGCCCGCCCGGCCCGCCGGCGAGCCCGGGAAGCGTGGCGAAATCCCCGAACAGAATCCCACTCGTTCTCCGCCTCCGGCATCGCTTCGAGCCTACGGGCTGGCGGGTGCCGGAACGGCGCTCCGGAACCGGCGGGGACCTACCGGGACACCGTGACCTCGGCCTTGTGCATCTCCCGCACGGAGGCGTAGCCGCACATCGCCATGGCCGCCCGCAGCGCCCCCACGAGGTTGACGGCGCCGTCGCTCGAGTGGGCCGGCCCGAAGAGCACCTCGGAGAGCGAGCCGCGCACGGGGACCTCCTCGAGGCCGCCGCGCGGCAGGGTCGGATGGGCGGCCGTCAGCTCCCAGTAGCGACCCCGGCCCGGTGCCTCGGCGGCGGCGGCGAGCGGTTCGCCGAGCACGACGGCGTCGGCCCCGCAGGCGATCGCCTTGGCGATGTCGCCTCCCGTCGACATCCCGCCGTCCGCCACGACGTGCACGTACACCCCCGTCTCCTCGAGGTGGCGGCTGCGTGCCCCGGCGGCGTCGGCGATCGCCGTCGCCTGCGGCACGCCGAGGCCGAGGACGCCGCGCGTCGTGCTGGCCGAGCACGTCCCGACGCCGACGAGGACGCCCACGGCCCCCGTTCGCATGAGGTGGAGGGCCGCCGGGTAGGAGGCACAGCCTCCCACGATGACAGGGATCTCGTACTCGCGGATGAACCGTTTCAGGTTGAGCGGTTCCGAGCTGCGCGCCACGTGCTCGGCGGAGACGACGGTCCCGTGGATGACGAGGAGGTCGAGCTCGGCGTCGACGACGGCCTTGCCGTAACGCTCCGTGCGCTGCGGCGAGAGCGAGCCGCACGTGACGACTCCCGCCTCGGCGATCTGGCGGATGCGGTGGGTGATGAGCTCTTCTCGCACCGGGGCGTCGTACAGCGCCTGCAGGCGACCCGTGGCGCCTCCCGGAGGGAGGGAGGCGATCTCCTCCAAGATGGGCTCGGGATCGTCGTAGCGGGTCCAGAGCCCTTCGAGATTCAGAACGGCGAGGCCGCCGAGTCGCCCGATCTCGACCGCTGTCGCCGGGCTCACGACGGCGTCCGAGGCGGCTGCCAGGAACGGCAGCGCCATCGTGTAGCCCTCCACGGCGAAGGAGAGGTTGACGTCCTCCGGATCCCGCGTGCGGCGGGCCGGCACGAGCGTCAGCTCGTCGAGGCTGTAGCCGCGCCGTGAGTACTTGCCGATGCCGATGTCGATGTCAGCCATGAGCGGGTCCCTCCCCGTTCATTCTGCGCCATGGCGAGCCGGCCCGCCGATGTGCCGCCCTGTCGTCACTCCGGCGACAGCACGATCGTGAGCAGCTGATGGAGGATGCCGGCCGTCATGCCCCAGATGACGTCGTCGCCGAGCGAGACAGGATCGGCGAAAAACGCCAGCCGCCGCTCCCCCCGGCCCGGCTCGCTCCAGGTCTCCTCCCAGTAGGCGCCCTCGGCGGCGAGGACGGAGAACGGCACGGTGAGGACCGCCTCGACCTCGTTCGGCTGCGGCGTGAGGGCGGGCTCGCCTTGGAGCGTCGCCACGAACGGCAGCACCTGCTCGCTCGAGCGGCCCCGCCTGACGACGGGAAGGGAACCGAGGACCTCGACGGCGGCGGGGTCGAGGCGGACCTCCTCGTGTGCCTCCCGGACGGCGGCGTCGACCGCCCGCTCCCCCGGCTCGAGGCGGCCACCCGGGAAGGCGAGGTCGCCCGGGTTCATGACGAGCGTCCACGAGCGCCGGATGAGCGTCGTAACGGTGTCGCCACCGATCTCGAAGAGGGCGACGAGCACGGCCGCCTGCGGGGGCTCCTCGGGCTCGGCCGTCACCGGAACGAGGACGTCGCCGAGCCGGCTCACGACCTGCCGCAGCGGGATGGACGTGTGCCCGTGGTGGGCGAGGGCCGCCCAGGGGGCCGTCCCTCCCACGACGACGGAAGCCGGGCGCGGGATGGTCTGGCGGTACTGCCTCCGGTGCAGCTCTGGCCGCGCCGCAGCAGGCTCCGCCTCCCTCGTCATGGCCGAAGCCTACCGGGGGGGTTTCGGGGGGTCGGAGCGGCCCGAGCGGGGGTGGGTTTGGAACGCTGGCGTTACAAACCCAACGCCGCTCAGCCCTCGGCCGAGCCGAGCGGGGGTGGATTTGGAACGCTGGCGTTACAAACCCAACGCCGCTCAGCCCTCGGCCGAGCCCCTCACGCGACGACGGGCCGAGCCCCGCAAGGGCCCGGCCCGTCGTACGAAAGGAACAAGTGGGGACTACATCATCCCCATGCCGCCCGGAGGAGCCGCCGGCATGTCCGGCTTCTTCTCGGGCTTGTCCGCCACGATGGCCTCCGTGGTGAGGAGGAGGCCGGCGATGGAGGCGGCGTTCTGCAGGGCGGAGCGGGTGACCTTGGCCGGGTCGATGACGCCCGCCTTCACGAGGTCCTCGATCTTGCCCGTGAGGACGTTGAGGCCGTGGTGGCCCTTCGCCTTCTCGACGTCCTGCACCTGCACGGCACCCTCGAAGCCGGCGTTGACGGCGATCCACTTGAGGGGCTCCTCGAGGGCGCGGTACACGATGCGTGCCCCCGTGGCCTCGTCGCCCTCGAGCTTCCCGGCCGCCGTGGTGACCGCCGAGCGGGCACGCAAGAGCGCCGTCCCGCCGCCGGCCACGACGCCTTCCTCGATGGCCGCCCGGGTCGCCGAGAGGGCGTCCTCGATGCGGTGCTTCTTCTCTTTGAGCTCCACCTCGGTGGCGGCCCCGACCTTCACGACGGCGACGCCGCCAGAGAGCTTGGCAAGGCGCTCCTGCAGCTTCTCCCGGTCCCAGTCGGAGTCGGTGTCCTCGATCTCACGCTTGATCTGGGCGATGCGGCCCTTCACCTCGGACTCGCTGCCGGCGCCGTCCACGACGGTCGTGTCGTCCTTCGTGACGACGACGCGCCGCGCACGGCCGAGCTGGTCGAGCGTGGTGTTCTCGAGCTTGAGGCCGACCTCTTCGGAGACCACCGTGGCGCCCGTGAGCACACCGAGGTCACCGAGCATGGCCTTGCGCCGCTCGCCGAAACCGGGCGCCTTCACCGCCACGGACTGGAAGAGCCCGCGGATGCGGTTCACGACGAGGGTGGCGAGAGCCTCCCCGTCGACGTCCTCGGCGATGACGAGGAGGGGCTTGCCGCTCTGCATCACGCGCTCCAGCACGGGCACGAGGTCGTGCACCGAGCTGACCTTGGAGTTGACGATGAGCAGGTACGGGTCCTCGAGGATCGCCTCCTGACGCTCCGCGTCGGTGACGAAGTAGGGCGAGAGGTAGCCCTTGTCGAACTGCATGCCCTCGGTGAAGTCGAGCTCGAGCCCGAAGGTGTTCGACTCCTCCACCGTGACGGTGCCGTCCTTGCCGACCTTGTCGATCGCCTCGGCGAGCACGTCGCCGATGCTGCTGTCGGCGGCCGAGATGGCGGCCACCTGAGCGATCTCCGTGCGGCCCTCCACCTCCTTGGCCTGCGAGTGGATGGACGCCACGGCGGCGGCCACGGCCGCCTCGATGCCGCGCTTGAGCGACATCGGGTTGGCGCCGGCGGCGACATTGCGGAGGCCCTCGCGCACGAGCGCTTGCGCCAGCACGGTGGCCGTCGTCGTCCCGTCACCGGCGACGTCGTTCGTCTTCGTCGCCACTTCCTTCACGAGCTGGGCACCCATGTTCTCGAAGGGGTCCTCCAGCTCGACCTCACGGGCGATCGTGACGCCGTCGTTGGTGATCGTCGGGGCGCCGTACTTCTTGTCGAGCACGACGTTGCGGCCGCGGGGGCCGAGCGTCACCTTGACGGCGTCGGCGAGCTTGTTCACGCCCGTCTCGAGCCGGCGGCGAGCCGACTCGTCGAATACGAGCATCTTGGACATCAGGCGCCGACCTTTGCGAGCACGTCGCGGCTCGAGAGGATCAGCAGGTCCTCGCCGTCGATGGTGATCTCGGTGCCGCCGTACTTCGAGTAGACGACCTTGTCGCCGACGGCGACGTCGAGGGGGATGATCTCCCCGGTCTGGTCGGCACGGCGGCCGGGGCCGACGGCGAGGACTTCGCCCTGCTGGGGCTTCTCCTTGGCGGTGTCGGGGATCACGAGACCGGACGCGGTGGTCTCCTCGGACTCGCTCGGCCGAACCACGATCCGGTCGTCGAGGGGCTGCAGCTTCATCTCTCAGGGCCTCCTACTGGCTCCATTGGCACTCTCAGAACGTGAGTGCCAATGTAGCAGAACTCGTTGGCACACGCGCCAGGAGAGTGCCGACAATTCGGGGGCGGCGCCTACCCGGCGAAACCCAACCCCGGCTCCGCCCCCGTCCCCCACCCACTCGGGCCGTCGAGCTGCAGCCGGAAGTAGCCGGCTGCCCCGATCATGGCGGCGTTGTCCGTGCACATCGCCCGCGAGGGCAGGTAGACGGGCAGCCCGGCCGCCTCCCCGGCGGCGCTCGCACGGTCTCTGAGCAGGGAGTTCGCCGCCACGCCGCCCGCCAGGCAGACGCCTTTGGCGCCAACGTCGGCGGCCGCCCGGAACGCCTTCTCGACGAGGACGTCCACGACCGCCTCCTCGAAGCAGGCGGCGACGTCCTCGCTCGAGATCTCCGGATGGGCCGTCACGTAGTTCACGACGGCCGTCTTGAGCCCGGAGAAGGAGAAGTCGGCCGGCCCGGCGGCGTGGGCGCGGGGGAAGCGCACGACGGTGGCGTCGCCCTCCCGGGCGATGCGGTCGATGGCGGGGCCGCCCGGGTAACCGAGGCCGAGGTAGCGGGCGACCTTGTCGAAGGCCTCCCCGGCGGCGTCGTCCCTCGTGCCCCCGAGCACCCGGTAGGTGCCGGGGGCCATCATCTCGACGAGCAGCGTGTGGCCGCCCGAGACGAGGAGCACCACGACGGGCAGCTCGAGGCGGGGCTCCTCGAGGAGGGAGGCGTAGAGATGGCCCTCCAGGTGGTTGACGCCGACGAATGGGACGCCCCAGGACTGGGCGAGCGCCTTGGCGAGGCTGACGCCGACGAGGAGGGAGCCGACGAGGCCGGGCCCCTTCGTGGCGGCCACGGCTCCGATCGGGCGGACCGGGTTCGTGGTGTCGGCCCCGTCGAGGGGACGGCCGCGGCGGTCGAGGCCGGCCGCCTCGAGGGCCTCCGTCACGATGGGGACCACGAGCTCGACGTGCGCCCGGCTGGCGATCTCCGGGACGACGCCGCCGAAACGGGCATGCAGATCGACCTGGCTCGAGACGACGGAGCTCACGACGGTGCGCCCGTCGTCGACGACGGCGGCCGCCGTCTCGTCGCAGGACGTCTCGATGGCGAGGACACGGCAGCTCGTGGCGGACGCCCCCGTTGCGCCGGCGGTGGACCGGCTCACGAACGCCGGGTGCCGGGCGGTCCCGCCGGCGGGGGCCCGTCGCCGGGCCGCCAGGAGGCCCCCGGCGGAGGGTCAGGGTGCTCGCGGCGCTCGATGGCGGCTAGGCGCTCGGCGTACTGGCGGCTCTGGATGTCGTTCGCCCACATGACGATGGCGTCCTCGTGCACCTCGGCGTAGTAGTTCTTGCGGATGCCCGCCGGCACGAAACCGAACTGGTGGTACATGGCCTGCGCCCCCGTGTTCGTCACGCGCACCTCGAGGCTCATGGCCTCGGCGCCGCGCTCGATGGCCGTGCGGGCGAGCGTCAACAGCAGCATGCGGCCGATGCCCCGGCGCTGCCAGGGCTCGGCGACACCGATCGTCGTGACGTGCGCCTCCCCCACGACGATCATGAGGCCGGCGTAGCCGACCACCTCGCCGGCAGACCTCGCCACGTAGTACGCCCGCGTCGAGGGCTGCGACAGCTCGGACAGGTACAGGCTGATCGACCACGGGCTCGGGAAGACGATCTGCTCGATGGCGACGACGGATTTGAGGTGGCGGCGCTTCATCGGGACGATGTCGATACCTTCGGGCGGCGACGGGCGCCGCTCCCGAGAGAGGCCGGGCAGGCGGAAGCCCATCAGGCCGCCCCCACCGTGCGGCCGGGGGCGTCGTGCCGGGTCGTCCAGTTGATGCGCACGTCCGCCTCCCGCAAGTAGAGGGGCCGGACCTCGAGGGGGTCGAGCCCTTCGCCGGCAGCGAGGCGCCGGACGCCCTCGAGGGCGAGGGAGGCGACGGGCGGGACGGCGAGCTCGCCGCCGGCGATGGCCACGCCGCCCGGGAGGGCGCTCGTGAGGGCCTCGGTCAGCAGATCGTCGTAGCGAAGGGCGCCGTCGCCGGCGAGAAGGAGGGGCGGCTCGCCGGTGGCGTGCGTCGTGGGGCGGGCGACGAGCTCGGCCACGAGCGCCCCGGGGGGTCCGTGGCGTGGCGGGGACGGATCACCGCCGGCCCACGTCGACGGCAGGCTCCAGGCGACCTCGCTCCGGCGCAGGTCGACGACGGGCACGACCCGCCAGGCCGGCTGCCCGGCGGACTCGCAGGCCCGCCGCAGGACGTCGAGGCTCGTCATCGCGACGACGGGGAGGCCGAGCGCCATGGCGTACCCCTTGGCGGCCGCCACACCGACGCGGATGCCCGTGAAGAGGCCCGGGCCGACGTCGACGGCGACGCCGGTGAGCTCGTGCAGGCCGACACCGGCGGCGGCGGCGAGCTGGTCGACAGCGACGTGCAACAGCTCGGCGTGGCGGCGCCCCGCCCGCAGCTCGACGGAGCCGAGGAGGCCGCTCTCGTCGGCGAGTGCCGTGGCGGCGGCCGGCGAGGACGTGGAGATGGCGAGAACGGTCACGGCAGCGGTCATCCCACCTGCAGCAGCACCTGCTCGAGCTCGGTGCCGCGCCGGCGCCAGGGGCCTCGCGCCTCGAAGGAGATCCGCCGTTCGTCCTCGCCGGTCGTCTCCAGGCGAACGACGAGGGCGCGCTCGCCGAGGATGTCCTCGGCCCCCTCCCCCCATTCGACGACGACGACGGCACCCTCCTCCAGCTCCTCCTCGAGGGCAAGGTCGAGGATCTCGCTGCGCTGCTCGAGGCGCCAGAGGTCGACGTGCACGAGCTCGACCCGCCCGCCGTAGGTGTGGCGGAGCGTGAAGGTCGGGCTCGTGACCGCCCCGCCGTAGCCGAGTCCCGTCGCCATCCCTTGCACGAACGTCGTCTTACCGGCGCCGAGCCCGCCGACGAGCAGCACGATGTCGCCCGGCTCGAGCAAGGGGGCGAGGGCCGCCCCGAGGGCCTGCGTGGCGGCGGCCGTGTGCGTGTGCGTGGTCGTCACGGTCGGCCGGGGAGGAAGCGTTTCGCCCGCACGAGGTCTGCCCGCATCTCGGCCACGATGACGGCGCCTCCCCGCAGGGCGTAGGAGGGGTGGAAGGTCGGCACGAGGACGGTGCTGCCGTAAGCGTAGTGCTTGCCCCGCAGCCGCGTGACGCTCTCGGTCGTGTCGAGCAGCGTCCGCGTGGCGAAGTTGCCAAGGGTGACGATGACCTTGGGCGAGACGGCCGCCACCTGCGCCTCGAGGAAGTGCCGGCAGGACTGCACCTCGCCCGGCAGCGGGTCGCGGTTGCCGGGGGGCCGGCATTTCACGACGTTGCAGATGTAGAAACCCGACCGGTCCCGCCCCAGCTCCTCCCCGATGAGCCGGTCGAGCAGCTTCCCGGAGCGGCCGACGAACGGCTCGCCCTGCAGGTCCTCGTCGTGGCCCGGCGCCTCCCCCACGAACATGAGATCGGCGGAGGGGTTGCCTGCCGAGAAGACGACATTGGTGCGGGTGGCGGCGAGGGGGCAGGCGACGCAGGCGCGGGCCTCGGTTTCGATCTCGCCGAGCGTGGCCATGGCGCCGAATGTTACCGGTCGAGCCTCGGATTTCGAGGGGCCGCCGTGGCGGGGTCCCCGCAGTTGCCGGCGGCCGAGCCGCCCCGGTAGGAGCGGGGCACGCGGGGACCGATGCGCGTCGTGACCTCGTAGGCGATGGTGCCGAGGCGCTCCGCCCAGTCGTCGGCACCGAGGCGCTCGTCGCCCTGCCGGCCGATGAGGACGACCTCGTCGCCCGGCCGGACGGTCAGGTCGTCGCCGCAGTCGACGACGATCTGGTCCATCGTCACGCCGCCGGCGAGAGGGCGGCGGCGGCCGTGCACAAGGACCTCGCCCCCGCCGGTGAAGTAGGCCCGCGGGATGCCGTCGGCGTAGCCGAGGGGCACCGTGGCGACGAGAGCGTCCGCCGGGAGCGGCCGCAAGAGGCCGTAGCTCGCCCGCTCGCCGGCGGGCAGGTGACGGACGGCGCTCACCTCGGCCACGAGGGAGAGGGCGGACCGCAGGCCCTCCCCCTGCCCGGCCGCGGCCACGGCGGCGGCGAGGGCGGGCACCATGGCCGGGCTCGGGGCGTAGCCGTAGAGGCCGATCCCGCAGCGCACCATGTCGAAGCGGGCCTCCGTCCCCGTGATGGTGCCGGCCGTGTTGGCGGCGTGCAGGCGGGGGGGCCGGCCGAGGCCGGCGGACTGGAGGGCTTCGCAGGCCGCCCGGAAGCGGGCGATCTGGACGGTGGTCATCTCGTTGCCGGGCTCGTCGGCCACGGCAAGGTGGGTCCAGAGCCCTCCGAGGCGCAGCGAGGGGGTCGCCTCCAGGTGAGCGACGAGCCGGGTGAGCGCCGCCGGGTCGACGCCGACTCGGTGCATGCCCGTGTCGACCTTCACCTCGACGGTGGCGGGGCCGGCGTCACGGTTGGCTGCGTGGTGGCGGGCTGCGGCGGCCGCCCGGGCGACGCCCTCCTCGGTGTAGACGGTCGGCGTCAGCCCGTAGGCGAAGACCTCCTCCATCGCCTGCGCCGAGGGCTCCGCGAGCACGAGGATGGGCACCTCGACGCCGGCGTCGCGCAGCTCGACACCCTCGTCGACGATGGCGACGGCGAGCTCGGTCGCTCCCCCGGCGATGGCCGCCTTGGCGACGGCCACCTCGCCGTGCCCGTAGGCGTTCGCCTTCACGACGGCGCAGAGGCGGGCGGGGGCGGCGATGGCCGCCAGCACCGTGGCATTGTGCTCGATGGCCGAGAGGTCGACCTCGACGCGGGCCGGCCGGCGGGCCCCCTCAGCCACGCCGTTGCCGCATGAGGGCCGCTGCCGAGAGGACGTCGGAGACGAGCTCGGGCAGGTCGCCGGCGAGGAGGCCCTCCGGGCGCCCGAGACCGGCGGCGCGCCCGTGCACGTGGGCGGCGAGGGCGGCCGCCTCGAGGGGCCCGAGGCCGCGGGCGAGAAACGCCCCGATGACACCGGAGAGCACGTCGCCCGAGCCGGCCGAGGCGAGGCGAGGCGAGCCGGCCGTCGAGAGCAGCACGTGGCCGTCCGGGGCGGCCACGACGGTCGTCGATCCCTTCAGGAGCACGACGGCTCCGGTGCGGGCGGCGAGGACACGGACGTCGCCGACCCGATCGGCGCCGGGGGCTGCGCCGGCGAGGCGGGCGAACTCCCCGTCGTGGGGCGTGAACACGACGGGCGCCCCGCCGCGGGAGGCGACGACCGCCGCCGCCTCGTCGGCGCTGCCGAGCGCAGTGAGGCCGTCGGCGTCCACGACGGTGGGCACGCCGGCACCGGCGACGAGCCGGCGGACCGCCTCCACCGTCGCGTTGCCCGTCCCGAGCCCGGGTCCGACGACGAGGCTGCGGAACCGCCCGATCTGTGCGAGGACGCCGTCGTCGAACCCTTCGGCGGGGAGCGTCGTGGCGACCGCCGACCCGCTGGGCAGTGTCGCCGGGTCGGCTCCGGGGACGCCGAGTCGCACCATGCCGGCACCGGCACGGCCGGCACCGGCGACGGCGTAGCCGGCGGCACCGTACATGCCCGGTGACCCCGCGACGACCATGATGGCGTTGCTCCACTTGTGCCCGTTGCGCTGCCGGTCGGGCAGCCAGGCGACGACGTCGGCGTCCTCGAGGAGGTGCATGGCGGGCTCGACGACCTCGAGGGGGAGCCCGATGGGGCAGACGACGATGTCGCCGCATCGCTCGGGGCCGTCGCCGAGGAGGAGACCGGGCTTCAGTGCGCCGAAGGTGACCGTCCGTGCCGCCCGCACGGCACCTTCGCCGGCGACGCCCGTGACGGCGTCGAGCCCCGTCGGCACGTCGATGGCGAGCACGGGGGCCGTGCCCGGGTCGGGCGCCTCGTAGGTCCCCCGGTAGCCGGTGCCGTAGGCGGCGTCGATGACGAGGTCGGCGCCGGCGAGCTGTCTCGGCGCCTCCTTGGCATCCACGAGGGTGACAAGGGCGCCCCGGGCGGCGAGACGGCGGGCGGCCACCCGCCCGTCGTTGCCGTTGTTGCCCCGCCCGGCCACGACCGACACTCGCCGGCCGTAGGCGCCCGAGGGCCCGAGCATGTCGAGAGCCTGCGCGGCGGCGGCCGTGCCCGCCCGGTCGACGAGGGCGGAGATGTCCTCGCTCTCCTGTGCGGCGGCGTCGACCGCCTGCATCTCCACCACGGTGAGGACCGGCTGCATACGTGTTGTCCTAGCGGGCCATCGGGGAGGTCAGTCCGCCACGACGATGGCCGTCGCCAGCGTCTCGGTGTGCGAGAGGGAGACGTGCCAGCGGCTGACCCCGAGGGAGGCCGCCCGTTGCGACGCCCGCCCCGAGATGGAGAGCCTGGGCGCCCCGCCAGGGATCGAGAGCACCTCGATGTCGGTGAAGTCGACCCCGCCGAGGCCGGTGGAGAGGGCCTTCATGACGGCCTCCTTGGCGGCGAAACGGGCCGCCAGCGTCGGCACCGGATCGCTCCTGGCGCCGGCGAACTCGCGCTCGGCCACCGAGAACAAGCGGTCCGCCATGCGGGGCCAACGGGCGAGGGCGTCTCGGAAGCGGTCGATCTCGACGGCGTCGATCCCCACACCGAGCACGGGGCTCACTCGACGGTGACGACCTTGGCGAGGTTGCGCGGCCGGTCGACGTCGTTGCCCCGAGCCCTCGCGATGGCGTAGGCGAAGATCTGCATCGGCACGACGAGCACGGCCGCCGCCACCATCTCGTCGACATGCGGCACCTCGAGCACGACGTCGGCGAGCGCCTCCACCTCGTCGTCGCCGGCATCGCAGAGGGCCAGGACGGTGGCGCCGCGGGCGCGCACCTCCTCGACGTTGGCAAGCACCTTCTCCGACAGGCTCCCCCGGTTCGCCACGACGACCACGACGGCGTCGCGGTCGATGAGGGAGATCGGCCCGTGCTTCATCTCGCCGGCCGGGTAGCCCTCCGCTCGCACGTAGGCGAGCTCCTTCAGCTTGAGGGCGCCTTCCAGGGCGACCGGGTAGCCGAGCCCGCGCCCGAGGAAGAAGACGTCGTTGACCAGCACGAAACGCTCCGCCGTCTTCCGATAGCGCTCGAAGTCGCCGACCGCCGTGGCGACGTGAGCAGGCAGCGCTTGAAGCTCGGTGGCGAGGCGGGCACGCTCGGCCGCGTCCATCGTCCCTCGGACGGCGGCCAGGTGGAGGGCGAAGACCTGCAGGAGGACGATCTGGGCGGTGTGGCACTTCGTGGAGGCGACGCCGACCTCGGGTCCGGCGCGGGTGTAGAGCACGCCGTCGGCCTCCCGCGCCATGAGGGAGTCCACGACGTTCGTGAGCACGAGGGTCCTCGCCCCCCGGCGCTTCGCCTCCCGCAGGGCATGGAAGGTATCGACGGTCTCGCCGGACTGGCTGATGGCGATGACGAGGGTGTCGTGGTCGAGCACGGGGTTGCGGTAACGGAACTCGCTGGCGATCTCCACGCTGCAGGGCACTCTCGCCCACGACTCGATGGCGGCACGGCCGAGGAGCCCGGCGTGGTAGCTGGAGCCGCAGGCGATGACCACGATGCGCTCGATGCTGCGGAGGTCCTCCTCCGACATGACGAGCTCCTCGAGCTCGATCCTCCCGCCGGCGTGCAGGCGGCCGAGGAGCGTGTCGGCGAGCGCCCTCGGCTGCTCGTGGATCTCCTTCGACATGAAGTCCTCGAAGCCCTCGCGCTGGGCCGCCCTCACGCCCCAGGACACGTGCAGCCGTTCCGGGCGGACCTCGGCGCCCTCGGCGTCGACGATCGTGAAGGCACCCGGCCTGATCTCGGCCACCTGGTCGTCGAGGAGGGCGTAGAGCTCCCGTGTCGTGCCGAGGAGGGCCGAGATGTCGGAGGCGACGAGTCCGACCCCGACCGCACGCCCGACGATGAGCGGGGACGTCCGGCGTGTCGCCACCAGGACGTCGGGCTCGTCGGTGCTGACAAAGGCGAGGGCGTAGTCGCCCCGCACCGCCCCGACGCAGCGCCGCACCGCCTCGAAGAGGCTGGCGCCATTGGCGATCTCCGCCTCGACGAGGTGGACGACGACCTCGGTGTCGGTCTGCGAGGTCCGGTGGTGACCGGCGGCATCGAGGCCGGCGGCGATCTCCCGGTGGTTCTCGATGATGCCGTTGTGCACGACCGCCACCGTGCCGGTGCAGTCGACGTGCGGGTGGGCGTTCTCCTCCGTGGGCGCCCCGTGCGTGGCCCAGCGGGTGTGGCCGATGCCCGCCCGGGCCGTGGGGGCGGCCGCCGCCCGGCGCTCGAGGACGGGGATCGACTCGGCCCGCACGGCGGCTCGTATCCGCCAGAGCTCGGCACCCTCACCCGTTTGCGTCACGAGGGCGACGCCGGCCGAGTCGTAGCCCCGGTACTCGAGGGAGGTGAGGCCGTCGAGGATGATGCGGAGCGATTCGTCAGAGCCGGTGACACCGATGATGCCGCACATGGACGTCCAGGCTACCGGTGGGTGCCCTGCACGCCCCGGCACCACCGTTCACGCACCGCGGCGGGCGGCCCCGACGAGCTCAGGCGAGCTCGCGGCGCACCACAGCGGCCAACCGCTGCAAGTGGCGCTCGACCTCGTCGGCGGTGGGCGCCTCCACCATCACCCGCACGGCCGGCTCGGTGCCGCTCGAGCGGATGACGACCCGCCCCGTGGCGCCGAGCTCCGACTCGACGGCTGCCACCTCGGTCCAGACGGCGGTCGCCGACTGGAGGCGGCTGCGGTCGGCGACGGGGACGTTCACCATCGCCTGCGGCTGTCGCTGCATGGAGCCGGCCGCCAGCTTGGCGAGCGGCATGCCGGAGCGGGCGAGGAGCTCGAGCAGCTTCAAGGACGTGAGGACTCCGTCTCCCGTCGTGGCGTGCTGGCGGAAGATGAGATGGCCCGACTGCTCGCCGCCGAGCACGTAGCCGCCCAGCTCGAGGGCGTCGGCAACGTGGCGGTCGCCCACCGGGGTCTCGACGAGCGACACGCCGAGCTCGCCGAGATAGAGGCGCAGCCCGAGGTTGGAGAGCACCGTCACGACGACGTGGCCCCCCGCCAGCTCCCCGCGCCCGTGCAGGTCGGCTGCGAAGAGGGCGACGAGCTGGTCCCCGTCCACGACGGCACCGCTGTGGTCGACGGCGAGCATGCGGTCGGCGTCGCCGTCGTAGGCGATGCCGAGGCTTGCGCCGCTCGTGCGCACCTCCTCCTGGAGGCGGTCGAGGTGGGTGGAGCCGCAGCCGGCGTTGATGTTCGTGCCGTCGGGGGAGGCGTTGACGAGGCGGTGCTCGATGCCGAGGCGCCCGAAGACGGCACCAGCCACGACGCTGGCAGAGCCGTTGGCGCAGTCGACGACGATCGACCCGTCGTACCCGGCCGCCCCCGGCTCGACCGAGACGAGGCGGTCGACGTAGGCGTCGACGGCGTCAGGGTCGGACGAGACACGACCGACCTCGGAGGTGCCCGACGGTGAGCGGCGGCCGGTCTCGAGGCCCTCGAGCTCCTCTTGCACCGCCCGCTCGTCGGCGAGCGAGAGCTTCGTCCCACCCGTGGCGAGCAACTTGATGCCGTTGTCGCCGAAGGGATTGTGGGAGGCCGAGACCATGGCGGCCGGGTAGCCCCACTCCCCTGCCAGCCAGGCGAGCCCGGGCGTCGGGATCACGCCCACGTCCACGACGTCGCAGCCTTCGGAGGCGAGCCCAGCGGCGAGAGCGGCCAGCAGCATGGGTCCGGACCGACGGGTGTCGCGGCCGAGCAGCCATGGCGACCCCGCCAGGTGGCGGGCTGCCGCCCGGCCGAGCGTGAGTGCGAGCTCCGGCGTGACCTCCGAGTTGGCGACCCCGCGAATCCCGTCGGTGCCGAATGCCAGCACCTCGGCGGACCTCAGCGCTTCGAGTACTGAGGCGCCTTGCGGGCCTTCTTCAGCCCGTACTTCTTGCTTTCCTTCTCACGGGCGTCACGCGTCAGCATGCCCGCCTTCTTGAGCTGACCGCGCAGCTCCGGGTCGATCTCGATGAGGCCGCGGGCGATGCCGAGCCGCAGCGCCCCCGCCTGGCCGGAGAGCCCGCCGCCGTCGATGGTGGCATCGACGTCGTAGTCCTCGGCCCGGCCGACGAGCCGGAGCGGCTCGGAAGCGAGCATGCGGGCGGTCGCGGAGGGGAAGTAGTCCTCGAAGCCCCGCTTGTTGATCTTGATCGCCCCCTCCCCCGGGCGAAAGCGCACGCGGGCAACCGCCTGCTTGCGGCGACCGGTCGCTTGGACGAGCGGCTTCGGCATCAGGAAGACAACCTTTCCTTCGAATCGATGGTGCGGCCGCGGGTCACGAGGCCCGCTTAGCGCTGGCGGGCAGCTCGAGGACCTTCGGCATCTGAGCGGCGTGCGGGTGCTCGGGCCCGGCGTAGACCTTCAGCTTTGTGAGCATCTTCCGGCCGAGGGTGCCCTTCGGGAGCATGCCCCGCACGGCGGAGCGCATGAACTCTTCGGGCTTCTCCCGCAGCAGCTCGCCGTAGCTCGTGGCACGCAGGCTGCCCGGATACCCGCTGTGTCGGTAGTAGAAGGACTGCTGCCCCTTGTTGGCGGTGAGCACGACCTTGGCGGCGTTCACGATGATGACGTGATCGCCGGCGTCGAGATGCGGGGCGAAGATCGGGCGGTGCTTGCCCCGCAGGATCCGGGCGACCTCGGTGGCGACGCGGCCGAGCACCATGTCCTCGGCGTCGACGACGTACCAGACGCGCTCGATCTCGCTGGGTTTCGTGGAGTAGGTCCGCACCACTCGTCCTTGTATCGGTGTCTCGTCGGAGCGACCCGCTGCTGCGGGCCGTTTGAAGGCTGTCCAGGCACGGCAACCGTAGGATCACCAGCCTAGAGGCTGCGCGGCGAGCAGGCCGCGCGGCAAACGCCGTCGTACCAGGATAGGCGCCCTGAGCTGGCCGGGCAACCTCAGGTGCGGCGGCCACACCTGGAACGCTCCGCCGAGCCGAGTCGGCCGCGCTTTCTCAGCCCGGCGCGCCCACCATCGGGCGGCCGGGCGCCATCCAGACGCCTCCCTCCACGAGCTCGGGCGGGTAGCGCACGAGCTCGAGGCAGAGCCCCTCGGGCGGCGCCAGCCGGGAGCCGCGGGAGCGGTCGCCTGCGCGCAGCAGCTCGAGCACGCCGGCGGCGGTGAGCCGCCCCTCGCCCACCGACACGAGTGCGCCCACGATCGAGCGCACCATCTGGTGGCAGAAGGCGTTCGCCTCGATCTCGTAGCGCAGCAGCCGCTCGTCGGTGTCGTGGCCGATGACGCTCTCGGTCACGCGGCGCACGCTGGAGCCCCCATCGGGCGCCCGCCGGCAGAAGGCGGAGAAGTCGTGCTCGCCGAGGAGGACGTCGGCCGCCAGCCGCATGGCCGGCAGGTCGAGCTCGCCGGGGACGTGCCAGGTGAGGTGGCGGAGCAAGGGGTCAGGGCCCGGGGTGGTGAGCACGAGGTAGCGGTACCGCCTCGCCAGCGCGCTCCGCCTCGCATCGAAACCCGCCTCCGCCACCCGCACATCCAGCACCGCCACCTCCGGCCCGACCTGGTGCGTGAGCGAGCGAGCGACCCGTCCGGCGTCTTCGAGGAGCCCCAGACGCGACTCGTCGACGTCGACGTGCACCACCTGGCCGGCGGCGTGCACGCCGGCGTCCGTCCGGCCGGCGCACGTCAGGGTGACCGGGTGGCCCACCACCCGCTCGAGCGCCTCCATGAGGCGCCCGGCCACGGTGGGCTGCTCCGGTTGGTAGGCGAATCCTCGGAACGCACCGCCGTCGTAGGCGACGAGGAGCCGAACGCGACACAGCGGCCCCATGGGGGCCGCTGTGTACGTCGATCGGATGCGGACGTGAGGTTCCGCCGGGACGACGGGCTCGCCTGGCGCCTCGACGCCGCCTGCGGCGCCGATGTCGGGATCGTCTGGCTCGAAGAGCCTCAGACCCACTGCACGATGGCCATGGGGGCCTTGTCGCCCGGCCTCGGACCCAGCTTGAGGATGCGCAGGTAGCCACCCGGGCGGTCCTCGTAGATGGGGGCGATGTCATGGAAGAGCGCGTGCGCCATGTCCTCGTCACGGATGAAGGCGATGACCTGGCGGTAGCTGTGGATGTCGCCCTTGATGGCCTTCGTGACCATCTTCTCGGCGATGGGCCGCAGCGCCTTCGCCTTCGCCTCCGTTGTCGTGAGGCCTTTGTCGGCACCCTGGTGGACGGCGATGAGCGAGGCCACCAGGTTGCCCATCATGGCCTTCTGGTGAGCGGCGTCGCCTCCGAAGCGCCTGGACTTGCGAGGGGCAGCCGGCACGTCACATCCCTCCCTCTCGGAGCGCCAGGCCACGCTCGTCGAGGCGCACGAGCACCTCGTCGAGGGACTTCTGACCGAAGTTGGTGATGGAGAGGAGCTCCTCGGGCGTGCGCTGGATGAGCTCGCCGACGGTGTTGATCTGGGCGCGCTTCAGGCAGTTGCGCGGGCGCTCCGACAGGTCGAGGTCCTCGATGGGGAGGTCGAGGTCGGGCGAGCCGGCCGTCGTGGAGCCGACGTCGCCGAGCTCGAGGCCGTGGCCCTCGTCGGCCAGCTCGGCCACGAGGGAGAGGAGGGAGCGCAAGGTCTGGCCGGCGGAGGCGAGCGCCTCGCGGGGACTGATGGACCCGTCGGTCTCGATGTCGAGGATGAGCCGGTCGTAGTCCGTGGAGACCTCGACGCGGGTGGGTTCCACGTCGAAGGCCACCCGGCGCACGGGCGAGTAGATGGCGTCGACGGGGATGACGCCGATCGTGGAGGGCGTCTGCTTGCGCTCGGCCGGCACGTAGCCCTTGCCGCGCTCGACGGTCACGTCCATGGCGAGGCGGCCCTTGGCGTTCACGGTGGCGATGTGCAGCTCGGGGTTGAGGACCTCGACGTCGGCCGTCACCTTGATGTCGGCGCCGGTGACGTCGGCGGGGCCCTTCACGTCGACCCGCATCGTCACGGGCTCGTCCGACTCGCTCCGAAGGACGAGATCCTTCAGGTTGAGGATGATGTCGCTCACGTCCTCCTTCACACCTTGGAGGTAGGTGAACTCGTGCAGGGCCTCGTCGAAGCGCACGAGCGTGACGGCGGCACCAGGGATGGACGACAGGAGCGTGCGGCGCAGGGAGGCGCCGAGGGTACGACCGAAACCCGGGTCGAGGGGGCCGACGGCGAAACGCTGCCGGAACTGGTCCGCCTCTCCGAGGGGCTCAACGGTCGGGCGCTGGATGATGAGCATTGGGCTACTGGGCTCCTTTGAGGCCTACTGCCTCGGTGTGGTGCGTTGTGTGCGGTGTCGGGGTTTCTCTGGGCGGGGTCGGTATCTGTGGCTGCCGCGGGGCCGGCTACTTCGAGTACAGCTCGACGATGAGCTGCTCGCGGACCTGGGTGTCGATCTGCTCGCGCAGTGGCACCGCCAGCACGCGGGCGGAGTGGCCGCTCTCGGCCACCTCGAGCCAGGCCGGGGCCCGGCGGTCGAGGGTGTCCTGGTTGTGGCGGATGACGATGAAGTCCTTCGCCTTCGGGCTCAGCTCGACGACGTCGCCCTGGCGGACGCGGTAGCTCGGGATCGTCACCCGCTTGCCGTTGACGCGGACGTGCCCGTGCCGGACGAACTGGCGGGACTGGTTGCGGCTGGCACCCCAGCCGGTGCGGAAGGCGACGTTGTCGAGCCGCAGCTCGAGCATGCGCAGCAGGCTCTCGCCCGTGATGCCGCCCTGGCGGTTCGCCTCCTCGTAGGTGTTGGCGAACTGGCGCTCGAGCACGCCGTAGATGCGGCGCGTCTTCTGCTTCTCGCGGAGCTGGGCGTTGTACTCCGATCCCTGCCGGAGGCGGTCACGCCCGTGCTCGCCCGGGGGGCTCGGACGGCGCTCGACCGGGCAGCGCACGGTGTCGCACTTGGCGCCCTTCAGATAGAGCTTGGTCTTGTCCCGCCGGCAAAGGCGGCAGACCGGGCCTGTGTATCGGGCCATGAGTGTCTCGTGCTCCTCGGCTGCTCAGACTCGGCGCCGCTTCTTGGGGCGGCAGCCGTTGTGCGGGATGGGGGTGACGTCCTTGATTCCGACGACCTCGATGCCGACGCTGGAGAGCGAGCGGATGGCCGTCTCGCGGCCCGAGCCGGGGCCACGCACGAGGACGTCGACACGGCGGACCCCGTGCTCCATGGCGCGCTTGGCGCACTGCTCGGCCGCCATCTGGGCGGCGAAGGGCGTGGACTTGCGGGAGCCCTTGAAGCCGACGTTGCCGGCCGACGCCCAGGACAGGACGTTGCCCTCCTGGTCGGTGATCGAGACGATCGTGTTGTTGAACGAGCTCTTGATGTGGGCGATACCGTAGGTGACGTTCTTGCGCTCACGCCGCCTGGGGCGGCGGCCGCCGGGCTTGGTCGTCTTTGCCATCAGTGCTTGCGAACCTTCTTCTTGCCGGCGACGGTCTTCTTCGGTCCCTTACGGGTGCGGGCGTTCGTGTGGGTGCGCTGCCCGTGCACGGGCAGTCCCCGGCGGTGACGGATGCCCTGGTAGCACCCGATCTCCATCTTTCGCTTGATGTCCTGGCTGACGTCTCGCCGCAGGTCGCCCTCGACCTTCAGGTTGGCGTCGATGTAGCCGCGGAGGCGGGCCACCTCCTCGTCGGTGAGCTCGCGCACCCGGGTGTCGGGGTCGATGCCGGTGGCGGCGCACACCTGCTGGGCGGTCGTCCGCCCCACGCCGAAGATGTACGTGAGCGAGATCTCGAGCCGCTTCTCCCTCGGGATGTCGACACCGGAGATACGAGCCATCCGATCAGCCCTGCCGCTGCTTGTGGCGCGGGTTCTCGCAGATGACCATGACGACCCCGTGCCGTCTGATCACCTTGCACTTCTCACACATCGCCTTGACGCTCGGTCGTACTTTCACCTGTTTCCCTTTTCCTGAAACGAACCTTCTCGGCCAGCCGGGCGCAGTGCACCGGGCTCATGGCTCCTGCATCTCTCGAACGGGGCGCCCGGCCGGGCCGGAGCCCGTCCGCCGCCCAGCTACTTGTACCGGTAAGTGATGCGACCCCGGTTGAGGTCGTACGGCGTGATCTCCACCTGTACCCGGTCGCCCGGGAGGATCCGGATCCGGTGCATCCGCATCTTGCCGGAGCTGTGTGCGAGCACCTTGTGCCCGTTCTCGAGCTCGACGCGAAACATGGCGTTCGGCAGCGGCTCCACGACCGTGCCCTCGAGCACGATCGCATCCTCTTTCGGCTTCGGCAGGTGACCCTCCAGGGTTGATCGGCTGGCTTCGACGCGGCAAGCACCCCGACAGAGGGTGTTGCCGCGTGGACCTCGGCGCCCGCGTGGACGCGGGCCGCTTTGCGGCGTCCACCAGCATAGCCCCCGGTCACCAGCGCTGCGACAGCGGGTCGCGGCGGGCCCACGGCGGTGCCGACGCCCATGCTCGGCGCGAAACGGCGTCCGGCTCGCCACCGTCTCGCCCGCCTGTGTCGTCACTCTAGGAGGCGGACATTGCTACCGTCGGCCTTGGGGAGACGATCGTTGTGGGGTGGCGATGACGACGAGGGGGAACCGGCGCCGGCGGGCAGGTGCGCTCCTGCTTGTCGCCGCCACCTGCATGATCGCCCTGCTCACGATGCCTGAGGGCGGAATGGCGGCAGGTCCTCCGTCTGGCGGCACGGCGTATTGGGCCGAGCTCCCGGGACAGGCGCCCAACTGGATCTTTCCCTTCAGCTCGTCCGACTTCGCAACGAGCTACAACCAGCAGCAGTTCCAGCAGCTCATGTACCGGCCGCTCTACGACATGGTCCTCAGGAGCACGATCGTCCTCGACACGGCCGAGTCGCTCGCCGACCCACCCGTCTTCTCCCATGGCGGTCGTGTCGTGACCATCCCGCTGAAGGGCTGGAAGTGGTCCAACGGCACCGTCGCGGATGCCGAGGACGTCGTCTTCTTCCTCAACATGCTGCGGGCGGAGAAGACGAAGTGGTACGGCTACCTGTCCGGCGCCCTCCCCGACGACATCGCCTCCGTCGTGGCACCCGGCCCGAGGGCCCTCACGGTCACGATCACCTTCGACCAGCCCTACAGCCGCACCTGGATCATCGACAACGAGCTGAGCCAGATCACACCCATGCCGCTGGTCTGGGACATCTCGAAGCTCGTGGGCGGCAAACCGGCCCCGCCCGGGTCGGGCGGCTGCTCCGCCATGGAATGGGACGCCACCACGCAGCGCCACTGCCAGGCGGTCTGGGCCTTCATGACCGACGACAACGGGAAGTCGCAGCTTCCCAAGGAGGCCGGCGACCTGAGCACCTATGCCACGAACCCGCTCTGGAAGATCGTCGACGGTCCCTGGCGCCTCGACGCCCTCACCCACACGGGCCGCCTCACGATGATCCCGAACCCGGAGTACTCGGGTCCCGACAAGCCGCTGCTCGACCGGTTCGTCGAGGTCCCCTACAGCAGCGACCGCGCCGAGTACGACGCCGTCGAGAAGGGCCACATCACCGTCGGCTACGTGCCGGACGGCACCACGCAGGCCTCGGTCTTCGGTGCCCACTACGGCATCGTGGCGGAGCAGCCGTGGGGGGTGAACTACCTGGTCCTCAACTTCGACTCGAACGGCGACGGCGGCCGGGCCGCCCGGCTCTTCCGGAAGCTCTACATACGCCAGGCCATGCAGGAGCTGGTGGACCAACCGACGATCGTGGCGGACGCCTATGGGGGCGGCGCCGTCGAGAACGACGGCCCGGTGCCGACAACCCCGGCGACCAGCCTGCTCTCGAGCGACGAGCGGCACGACCTCTACCCCTACAACCCGTCGTCCGCCGCCGACCTCCTGCGTGCGCACGGTTGGACGGTCAAGCCGGGCGGGATCTCCGTCTGCACGGGCTCCAAGGGCTGCGGTTCCGGCGTCCCGGACGGGACGAAGCTCGACCTCCGGCTCGCCTTCAACCCGGCCGGTGCGGACAGAGAAGTCGTGAAGGACGACGTGGCCGGCTGGAGCCGGGCGGGCATCGACGTCACCCCCGTGGCGATGTCGTACACCGAGACGCTGGAGACGGCGACGCCGTGCACGGTGAGCGAGTCGTCTTGCGCCTGGGAGATGGCGTTCTGGGGCGGCGGCTGGGAGTACCTGCCCGACCTCTACCCGAGCGGTGACGTCCTCTTCGAGACGAGCTCCTCCTTCAACCTCGGCGCCTACTCCGACGCCGGGAACGACTCGCTCATCCGGCAGTCCATCTCGAGCAACGACGTCACGGACCTTCTCACCTGGGAGAACTACGCGGCGAGGAACCTTCCGGTCATCTGGCAGCCCGAGGCGGCCACGGTCGTGGCGATCGCCAAGCACCTCCACGGCGTGACGCCGCTCAGCCCGCTCTCCGCCCTCGACCCGCAGGACTGGTACTTCGAGGGGTGAGGGACCGGGCGGGAGGCGGCAGCCGCTCCGCTCAGGCGACGGTGAGAACCTCCGGCCCGTCCTCGGTGACGGCGATCGTGTGCTCGAAGTGGGCCGAGAGCTGCCCGTCCGCCGTTACGACGCTCCAGCCGTCGGCGAGCTCCACTGTCTCGGGCCCGCCGGCGTTCACCATGGGCTCGATGGCGAAGACGTTCCCCACCTTGATCTTCGGGCCGGGCGTGCCCGGCCAGTAGTTGGGCACCTGCGGCTCCTCGTGCATCTCGGTCCCGATGGCGTGACCGACGTAATTGCGCACCACGGAGTAACCCGCCGCCTCCGCCACCGCCTGCACCGCCCGTCCGACCTCGAAGAGGCGGTTGCCGTCACGCAGCTGGTCGATGCCCTTCCAGAGGCTCGCCTCCGTCACCTCCATGAGGCGCCGGGCCCCGGCCGACACCTCGCCCACGGCGGCGGTGTAGGCGGCGTCGCCGTGGTAGCCCTCCACGATCGCCCCGCAGTCCACCGAGATGATGTCGCCGTCCTCGAGCACGAGGTCGGAGGGGATGCCATGCACGATCATCTCGTTCGGGGACGTGCAGACCGTCGCCGGGAAGCCGTGATAGTTGAGGAAGTTGGAGCGGGCTCCCCGCTGCGCCAGCACCTGGCGGGAGACCTCGTCGATCTGGCGGGTGGTGACGCCGGGACGGATGATGGCGCGCGTCTTCTCGTGGATCTCGGCCACGACCTTGCCGGCTTTGCGCATCTTGGCGATCTCGTCGGCGTTTCGCCTCATGGTGTCTCGTCCTCCGCTCCACCCGCATCGGCCCCCGCCCCGACGCCCTCGCGGGGGCCGGTGCCGTTGACGGACTGGTCGGCGCCGAGGCTGCGGGAGAGACCGAGCTCTCCGAAGGCTCGCAGCGGCGCCCCGAAGCCCCCGGTGGCCGAGCGGTGGTCGTCGATGGCGGCGATGAGGCGGTCGGACACCGCCTCCGGGCTGCCCACCCCGGAGATGGACACGAGGCGCTCGCGTCGCCGGTACCAGGCGATGAGCGGCTGCGTCTGCTCCTCGTAGAGGTTGAGGCGGCGGTGGATGGCGGCCTCGGTGTCGTCCTCCCGGTGGATGACCTCGCCACCGCAGGCGTCGCAGATCCAGGGGACCCGAGGGGGCGAGAAGGTCGAATAGATGGCGGCGCAGTCCTCGCAGACGCGGCGGCTCGCCAGGCGGCGCAGCACGAGAGGGGTGGGCACGACGATGTTGACGGCGAGGTCGAGGCTGGCCGGCGACAGCAGGTCGTCGAGGCCCTCCGCCTGCGCCACCGTGCGGGGGAACCCGTCGAGAACGAAACCCCTCGTTCGAGTGTCGTCCTGGTCGAGCCGCTGCGTGACCATCTTGAGGAGGGTCTCGTCCGGCACGAGCTCGCCCTCGTCCATGTAGTGCTGCGCCTCCCGACCGAGGTCGGTGTGCGCCTTCGTCTCACCTCGCAACATGTCGCCCGTCGAGATGTGAGGGATGACGTAGTGGTGCGACAGGCGCACACATTGCGTCCCTTTTCCCGCCCCCTGCTTGCCGAGGACGACGAGCCTTCCGCCCGGTATCACTTACTGCAGGAAGCCCTCGTAGTTGCGCATCATCAGCTGGCTGTCGATCTGCTTGATCGTCTCGAGGGCGACGCCGACGGCGATGAGCAGCGTGGTCCCGAAGAACGGGATCTGCGTGATGTGCCACGCGGCGAGGATCGACCGAGGGCAGGAGCGCCACGATGGCGAGGAAGAGCGACCCGGCAGCGTGATGCCGGTTGAGGATGCGCGAGAGGTACCGCTCGGTCGGCGGCCCCGGGCGGATGCCCGGGATGTAGCCGCCTTGCTTCCGGATCTGGTCCGCCTGCTGGTACGGGTCGAAGCGTGACCTGCACGTAGAAGAACGTGAACACGACGATGAGGAAGCCGTAGAGCGATGAGGTAGGCGCCGTCCGTCCCGCCGGCGAAGTTGTCCTGCACCAAGTTGCGAAATCCCGTGGCACGGGATGACGTTCGAGAGCAACACCGGGATGTAGAGCAGCGAGCTGGCGAAGATGATCGGGATCACGCCGGCCTGGTTGACCTTCAGCGGGATGTAGGTGCTCTGCCGCCGTACATCCGGCGGCCCTGCACGGCGCTGGCGAAGGTGACCGGGATGCGGCGCTGGCCGTGCTCGACGAAGACGATGGCGACGAGCAGCAGGATGCACACGACGATGATGGCGATGAGGAAGCCCCAGCCCTTGTCCTCCTTGATGAGGTCGCCGTCGATGGGGAGGGTCGCGACGACGTTCGAGAAGATGAGGATCGACATGCCCTGGCCGATGCCGCGCTGGGTGATGAGCTCGCCGAGCCACATGACGAAGGCCGTGCCGGCGGTGAAGGTGAGGATGATGAACAGCACGTGCGGGGCGGTGAAGTTCGGGATGAGGTCGATGATGGGCTGGGCGGGCGAGAAGAGCTCGCCGGAGTGGAAGAGGAAGACGAGGCCGGAGGACTGCATGAGGGCGAGCGACACGGTCAGGTAACGGGTCGCCTGGGTGAGCTTGCGCTGGCCGACGGCGCCCTGCTCGCGCCACTCGCATGAACTTCGGGATGACCGTCCGTGAGCAGCTGGATGATGATCGACGAGGTGATGTAGGGCATGATCCCGAGCCCGAGCACCGCGGCCGTGCGAGCGCCCCGTCCGGAGAAGAGGTCAAGAAAGCCGAGGATGCCCTTGGCCCTTGAGGCCGACTTGTTGATCGCCTGGATCTTGGCGAAGTCGACCCCCGGGACCGGGATGTTGGCGCCGAGCTGGTAGATCGCGATGACGAGCAGCGTGAACAGGACCTTGTTGCGCAGGTCTGCGACCCGGACGATGTTTCTCAGGCTTGAGAGCATGCGCCTCTCCTCCAGCGTGCCCCGGGCACGGGGCGGTCTCAGCGGTTGCGGCGAGCGCCCGCCGCGTCCGCCAACCCTAGCGGTTGGCGAGTGCGTTGCCCTTGCACGGGGGGCGGCGGTCGCCGAACGGCGTCTCCACGACGGTGGCGCTCCCGCCGGCCGCCTCGATCGCGGCACGCGGCCGAGCTCGAGAAGGCGTGCGCCGCGACCTGCGACCGCGCGGGTGAGCTCGCCCGCGCACCGAGGACCTTGACGAGGCCCTTGTGGTGCACGAGGCCGGCCGCCCGCAGGCTGTCAGGCGTGATCTCGGACTCCTCGAGGGACTCGAGATCGTCGAGGTTGACGACGTTGTACTCGACCCGGAACGGGTTGGCGAAGCCGCGCAGCTTCGGGATGCGCTGGGTGAGCGGCAGCTGGCCGCCCTCGAAACCCGGCTTCATCGTGTCGCGGGCCTCTGGCCCTTCGTGCCGCGGCCGGCGGTCTTGCCGCCCTTGCCGCCGATGCCGCGGCCGACGCGGCGCCGGGCCCGGTGGGAACCGGGCGCGGGGGCGAGATCGTGAGTGCATCACTCGCCTCCATCGGCGGACGTCGCGTGCGTCGCTCTGGCCTCGGCCGCCTCGGTCACCTCGACGAGGTGGGGCACGCGTGCAAGCATGCCACGGATCTCGGGGCGGTCGGGCAGCACGTTCGACTGGCCGATGCGCCGCAAGCCCGAGCGCCCGCAGCGTGCCCGCGGTGCTTCGGCTTCGGTGCCGATCGCCGAGCGGACCTGGGTGACGACGAGCTCCGGCATCGTCAGCCGGCCTCGCGCGGCGGCATCGCGGCCCTCGGCCGAGCGGCGGCGGCGCTCGCTCGTAGGCGCGCAGCACGCCCGCCGGCGTGACCTCCTCCGGCGTCTTGCCGCGCAGGCGCGGCGACCTCGTCCGGCCGGCGCAGCGCCTTCAGCCCGGCGATCGGTCGCGTGCGCGACGTTGATCGAGTTCGAGGTGCCGAGCGACTTGGCGACGATGTCGTGGACGCCCGCCATCTCGAGGATCGCGCGGGCCGCGCCGCCGGCGATGACGCCGGTGCCGGGCGCCGCCGGCTTCAAGCAGGATGCGGCCGGCGCCGGCCTCGCCGATGACCGGGTGGGTGATCGTCGAGCCGGCGAGCGGCACGTCGAAGAGGTTCTTCTTCGCCTCTTCGATGCCCTTCTGCACGGCGAGGCCGGCCTCCTTGGCCTTGCCGTAGCCGAGGCCGACGCGGCCGTTGCCGTCGCCGATCACCATGAGGGCGGTGAAGGAGAACCGACGGCCGCCCTTCACGACCTTGGCGACGCGGTTGACCTTGATCGTCCGCTCTTCGTACTGGGACTCGGCCATTCAGAACTCCAATCCGGCTTCGCGCGCCGCCGTCGGCGAGCGCCGCGACGCGACCGTGGTAGCGGGCGCCGCCACGGTCGAAGACGACCTTGCTGACGCCCTTGTCCTTGGCGCGCTCGGCGACGAGGCGGCCGACCTCGGCGGCGGCCGCGGCGTTGCCGGTCGTGCCCGCTGCGCAGCTCCGCCTCGACGGTCGAGGCGGCCGCGATCGTGCGGCCGGCGCCGTCGTCGATGACCTGGGCGACGATGTGGCGGTTCGAGCGGAAGACCGCGAGGCGCGGCCGCTCCGCCGTGCCGGCGACCTTCTTGCGGACGCGCCGGTGCCGGCGGTCGCTGCAGCTCGTGCGACTTGCTGCGTTACGCCATGCTACTTCGCCGGCCTTCCCGGCCTTGCGCCGCACGACCTCGCCGGCGTAGCGCACGCCCTTGCCCTTGTAGGGCTCGGGCTTGCGGATCTTGCGGATGTCGGCGGCGACCTGGCCGACCAGCTCCTTGTCGATGCCCCGCACGTCGATCCGGGTCGGGCGCCGGCACCTCGAAGGTGATGCCCTCGGGTGCGTCGACGACGACCGGGTGGCTGAAGCCGAGCGCCAGCTCGAGCTGGCTCGGGCCCTTCGAGCGTGGCGCGGTAGCCGACGCCGACGATCTCGAGGTCCTTCGAGAACCCGTCGGTGACGCCGGTCACCATGTTGGCGACGAGCGTGCGCGTGAGGCCGTGCAGCGCCCGGTTCGTGCGCTCGTCGTCCGGCCGCTCGACGAGCAGGCGTCGGCGTCCTCCTCGCGCGCACGGTGATCTCGCCCGGGCAGGTCGCGCTGCGAGCTGGCCCTGCGGCCCCCGCACGACGACCGTGCGGCCGTCGAGGGTCGACCTCGACGCCGGACGGGACGGGATCGGGCTCCGGCCGATCCGGGACATCAGCGACCTCCGCCGTGCGCTCACCAGACATAACAGAGCACCTCGCCGCCGATCTTGCTGCTGGCGGGCCTCGCGGTCGGTCATGCAGGCCCTGGCTCGTCGAGAGCACGGCGACGCCGAGGCCGCCGAGCACTCGGGGCAGGCGGTCGGCGCGGACGTAGACGCGCAGACCGGGCTTGGAGACGCGCTTCAGACCCGCCGATCGCACGGGCGCGCTCGCGCGGTGTACTTCATCTGGATCTCGAGCGTCGCGGCCGGGCCGGCTGGAGTCGCTCGCTGGTCGTGAAGCCGGCGATGTAGCCCTCGCGCTCGAGGATCGACGGCGAGCGACGTCCTTCAGCTTCGAGCTCGGCATCGTCACGGTGTCGTGCATCGCGATGTTGGCGTTGCGCATCCGCGTCAGCATGTCGGCGATCGGGTCGGTCATCGTCATGGACGATCCCCTCCTCTCACCAGCTCGCCTTCGTGACGCCGGGAACCTCGCCGGCGTGCACGAGCTCCCGCAGGCAGATGCGGCAGAGGCCGAACTGGCGGAAGACCGCCTTCGGCCGGCCGCAGCGCCGGCAGCGCGTGTAGCCGCGCACCTTGAACTTCGGCTTGCGCTGCTGCTTTTCGACTCAGTGCCTTCTTGGCCATTGTGGCTTACTGCCCTTCGCGTCGGAACGGGAAGCCGAAGGCGGTCGAGCAGCGCCCGGCCTTCGGCGTCGGTGCGGGCGGACGTCACGATCGTGATGTCCATCCCGCGGGTGGTGTCGATCCTGGTCGTAGTTGATCTCCGGGAAGATCAGCTGCTCGGTGACCCCGAAGGTGTAGTTGCCGTGCCCGTCGAAGCAGCGCGGCGACAGCCCTCGGAAGTCGCGGATCCTCGGGATCGCGAGGCTGATGAGGCGGTCGAGGAACTCCCACATGCGGTCGCCCCGCAGCGTCACCATCGCAGCCGATGGCGTTGCCCTCGCGGAGCTTGAACGCCGGCGATCGAGCGGCGGGCCTTGGTGACGACGGGCTTCTGGCCGGTGATCGATCTGAGGTCGCGCACCGCCCCCTCGAGGAGCGACTGCTGCTGGGTGGCGCGGCCGACGCCCATGTTGATGACGATCTTCTGCGAGGCGGGGCACCTCCATGATGTTGGAGAGCCCGAGGTCGGTGCGCAGCTGGTCGCGGATCTCGGCGTCGTAGCGCAGGCGGAGCCGCGGCCGGGTGGCCGTCTCGGTGGCGGTGCCGGCTCACAGCGTCCGCCCCGCACTTCTTGCAGACGCGGACCTTCGTGCCCGCGTCGTCGATCTCGGTAGCCGATCCTCGATCGGGCCGTCCGTGCGAGCAGATGATGCGCGACGGCCGAGACGGCATCGGCATGTCCTTGTCGATGATGCCGCCCTGCATCGTCGCCGCGGCGGGGCCGGCTGTGGCGCTTGGAGATGTTGACGCCCGCGACGATCACCTTGTTCTTCGTCGGGATGGCGCGGATGACCTCGCCGGTCTTGCCGCGGTCCTTGCCGCGCAAGCACCTGCACGCGGTCGCCCTTCTGGATCCGCACTCAGATCACCTCCGGGGCGAGCGACGACGATGCGCATGAACCGCTTGTCGCGAAGCTCGCGGCCGACGGGCCCGAAGATGCGGGTGCCCCGCGGCTGCAGCTGGTCGTTGATGAGCACGGCGGCGTTCTCGTCGAAACGGATGTAGCTGCCGTCCGGACGGCGCCTGTTCCTTCTTCGGTGCGGACGACGACGCAGCGCACGACGTCGCCCTTCTTCACCGCGGCACCGGGCACGGCGTCCTTCACCGTGGCGATGAAGACGTCGCCGATGCGGGCGTAGCGGCGGCGGGAGCCGCCGAGCACCTTGATGCAGAGGACTTCCTTCGCCCCGGAGTTGTCGGCGACGCGGAGCCGGGACTCCTGCTGGATCATCGGGCCCGCTCCAGGATCTCGACGAGGCGCCAGCGCTTCAGCTTGGAGACGGCCGCGTCTCGGCCACCCGCACCCGGTCGCCGACTGCGAGGCGGCGTTCTCCTCGTCGTGGACGTAGAGCTGCTTGGTGCGCTGCACGGTCTTGGCGTAGCGGGGATGGCGGACGCGCTCGGTGACGGCGACGACGGCCGTCTTGTCCATGGCGGTCGAGACGACGATGCCCTCCCGGACCTTGCGACGGTTCTCCCGCCCGGCCTCGGCGGAGGCGCTCGCCACCGGCTTCGCCGCCTTCGACGGGGTCGCCGCCGGAGCGGGCGGGGCCGCTGTCTCGGACATGTCGTCGTTGGTGGTCTCGTTCTCTGCCATCACTCCTCCTCGTCCTTCCGGCGGCGTGCCGCCGGCCGGCCACCCAGCGCCGGGGCCTCGGCGAGGTCGATCTCCCGGCTGCGCTGCACCGTGATCATGCGGGCGATGTCCCGCCGCAGGATGCCGAGGCGGGCCGAGTTGTCGAGCCGGCCCGTGGCGGCCTGGAAGCGCAGGTTGAACAGCTCCTTGCGGGCGTTGGAAAGCCGGTTGTCGAGCTCGTCGTCGTCGAACTCGCGGAGCTCTGCGGCCTTCACCATCAGACCTGCACCTCCGGTGTCGAGCCGAGACCCGGCCGGGTGACGAAACGGGCCTTGATCGGCAACTTCTGGATGGCCCGCTCCATGGCGCCGCGGGCGAGGGCCTCGTCCACGCCGGAGAGCTCGAAGAGGATCCGCCCGGGGCGCACGACGGCGACCCAGTGCTCCGGGTTGCCCTTGCCGGAGCCCATGCGGGTCTCGGCGGGCTTCTGCGTGACGGGCTTGTCCGGGAAGACGCGGATCCACACCTTGCCGCCACGACGGACGTGGCGGGTCATGGCGATACGGGCAGCTTCGATCTGGCGGGCCGTGATCCAAGCCGGCTCGAGCGCCTGGATGCCGTAGTCGCCGAAGGTCGACGGACTCGCCGCCCTTCGTCATGCCGTTGAGGCGACCGCGCTGCTGCTTGCGGTGCTTCGTCTTCCGGGGCATCAACATCAGTCGTTCTCCCTCCGGAAGTGCGGCACGTCGTGGTGCTCGTCGCGGGTGCGCCGCTCGATCTCCTCCTCCTCGGCGAGGAGGCGCTCGAGGGCGTCGTCACCGCCGCCGGCACCGGGCAACGGGGTGGCGGGCGGCGCTGCGGCCTCCTGGACCTCCTCGACGGGCGCCTCCGCCTCGACGGGAGGCGCCTCGGGAGGGGTCACCTCGGGCTCGATGAGCGAGCCGGGCTCGCCGAGCTCGGGACGGCGGCGGCCGCCGCCGGCGCTCACGATCCGCCGGCGACCCTGCCCGGACGTCTCGCCCACGGCCATGGCGACCTCGCGGGAGATCTTGTCCTCGCTCGAGATCTTGTAGGGGAGGATGTCGCCCTTGTAGATCCACACCTTGCAGCCGATGCGGCCCGTGCTCGTCCTCGCCTCACGAAACCCGTAATCGATGTCAGCCCGCAACGTGTGCAAGGGAACGCGTCCTTCGCGGTACGACTCCTTGCGGGCCATCTCGGAGCCGCCGAGGCGGCCGGAGCACTGCACGCGCACGCCCTGGGCGCCTGCTTTCTGGACGGTCTGGATGGCCCGCTTCATGGCGCGGCGGAAGCTGATGCGCCGCGCCAACTGGTCGGCGATGCCCTGCGCGATGAGGGCGGCCTCCAGCTCGGGCTGCTTGATCTCCTGGATGTTGAGCTGCACGTTGGCGTTGTGGGTGATGCGCCCGAGCTGCCGGCGCAGCCGGTCGGCCTCGGCCCCGCGCCGGCCGATGACGATGCCGGGCCGCGCCGTGTGCACGTCGACGCGCAGGCGGTCACGCGTGCGCTCGATCTCGATGCGGCTCACGGCGGCTGCCTCGAGCTGTCGCATCAGGTAGTCGCGGATCTTCCAGTCCTCGATCACCGAGTCCTGGTAGTGGCGGTCGTCGAACCACCGGGACTTCCAGTCGGTGGTGACACCGAGCCGAAACCCGTATGGGTTGACCTTCTGGCCCATCAGTTCTCCTCGCCGTCTGTGGCGTTGTCTTCGTCGGTCTTTGCCGCGTCGGCCGTCGAGGCTTCGGGCTCCGAAACGTCGCCCTCTTCCTCGTCGCCCTCCGTGTCCGCGCTCGCCTCGGCGGCTCCGGCGTCGGACGTGGTGTCGTGCGCGGCGCCCGACTCATCGCCGACGACGGTTTCGTCGTCGGAGGTGAGGTCGGGTGCGGCGTCATCCGTCTCGGCGCCCTCGCTCTCCTCGTCCTCGAGGTCGAGCGCCGACTCGGCCTCCGCCTCGAGCTCCTGGTGGTGGCTGGCCGACTCGAGCTCCTGTGCCTCCTCGAGTGCAGCCATCGCTTCGGTCGTGTCTTCGGTCGTCTCGTGGGCCCCGACTGCCGTTTCGTCGCCTCGACGGCCTCCGGTGCTCCCGGCCACGCGGTTGCGGCGAAGGCCTCCGGCCACGCGGCGGGCCCGTCGCTCGGTCTGTTCGGCGGAGAGGCGGGCACGCCGACGGGCGAGCTGGTCCTCCGGCAGGCGGGAAAGGATCACCGTGATGTGGCACGTGCGCTTGCGGATGCGGGTGGCGCGGCCGCGTGCCCGCGGACGCCAGCGCTTCAACGTCGCCCCCTCGTCGGCGTAACACGCCGCGACGTACATCTCGGCGGGCTCGAGGCCATCGTTGTGACGTGCGTTGGCGGCGCAGGAGTTCAGCAGCTTGGCGATCGGTACGGCAACCCCACGGTCGCAGAACTCGAGGATCTCGGAGGCGCGTTCGAAGCTCTGGCCGCGGATGAGGTCGAGGACCTCCCGAGCCTTGTAGGCCGACACGTGGGAGTGCCGGAGCACGGCTCGCGTCCCGGGGCGCTCGTTCGTCTTCACTCCGGCCATGTCAGCGCCTCGCCGACCGCTCTTGACCGGCGTGGTAACGGAAGGTCCGCGTCGGGGCGAACTCGCCCAGCTTGTGGCCGACCATCGACTCGGTGATGTAGACGGGCACGTGCTTGCGCCCGTCGTGCACGGCGATCGTGTGCCCGACCATGTCGGGGATGATCGTGGAACGACGGGACCACGTCTTCACGACGCGCTTCTCGTTCCTCGAGTTGAGGTCGTCGACCTTCTTGAGGAGATGGTCGTCGACGAAGGGGCCCTTCTTGAGGCTGCGGGGCATAGCTCCTCCGCGCTAGCGGCGAGCGCCGCGAGTGCGGCGTCGACGAATGATGAGCTGATCGGACGGGCGGTGGCGGTGCCGCGTACGGCCCTCGGGCTTGCCCCAGGGCGACACGGGATGACGGCCACCGGACGACTTGCCCTCGCCACCACCGAGCGGGTGGTCGACGGGGTTCATGGCGACGCCGCGGGTCTGGGGGCGGATGCCCTTCCAGCGGTTGCGACCGGCCTTGCCGACGGAGATGAGCTCCGCCTCGGCGTTGCCCACCTCGCCGATCGTGGCGCGGCAGTCGATCGAGACACGGCGCATCTCGGTGGAGGGGAGGCGGAGCGTGGCGAACGCTCCCTCCTTCGCCACCAGCTGCACGCTCATGCCGGCGCCGCGGGCGAGCTTGCCGCCGCCTCCCGGCCGCAGCTCGACGTTGTGGACGACCGATCCGACGGGGATGTAGCGCATCGGCAGGGCGTTGCCGGGCCGGATGTCGGCTCCCTGTCCCGACTGCAGCATGTCGCCGACCGAGACACGGGCGGGCGCCAGGATGTAGCGCTTCTCGCCGTCGACATAGTGCAACAGGGCGATGCGGGCGTTGCGGTTCGGGTCGTACTCGATGGCGGCAACCTTGGCGGGGACGCCGTCCTTGTCCCGCCGGAAGTCGACGAGCCGGTACTGCTGCTTGTGGCCGCCGCCGCGGTGGCGGGCCGTCTTCCGGCCGTAGCTGTTGCGGCCGCCGGAGGCCGCCTTCGGGACGACGAGCGTCCGCTCGGGGCGGCTCTTCGTGATCTCGGAGAAGTCGGAGGCCGACTGGAAACGGCGTCCGGGGCTGGTCGGCTTGCGCTTGCGAAGTGCCATGTCGTGTCCCTCAGCCTTCGAACAACTCGATCTTGTCGTCACCGACGAGACGGACGATCGCTCGCTTCGTGTCGGGCTGCTTCCCGTAGCCCTGCATGCGGCGCTGTCGCTTGCGCTTGCCCTTGCGGTTGAGCGTGTTGACGCTCGCCACGCGCACCCCGAAGGCGCTCTGCACGGCGTCGCGGATTTCGATCTTGTTCGCCCGCCCGTCGACGACGAACACGTAGGTGCCCTCGTCCATGAGGGCGTAGGACTTCTCGGAGACGACGGGGCGTAGGAGGACCGCCTTCTCAGTCACTTGTCCTCCTTCTCGTCTTCGGTATCTTCGTCGTTTTCGTCTTCTTCGTCTTCGTCTTCGGCCTCAGTGACCGCTTCGGCCGTCGAGGACTCGGGCTCCGAAACGTCGCCCTCCTCCTCGTCGCCCGCCGCGTCCGCTCCTGCCTCGGTGACCGTCTCGACCTCGTCGGCGACCTCATCACCGGCGGAGGTCGAAGCGTGCTCGTCGGCGGCAGAGGAGGTGGTGGCGGTCTCGTCGGCGTCCGATGTGGCGTCGGCGGCGGCGCTGGAGTCGTCGCCGGCGACGGCTTCGTCGTCGGAGACGACACCAGTGGCGCTCTCGTCCTCGGAAGCAACGTCAGCAGCGGCCTTCTTGGCACGAGGCTTGCGCTTCGGCTTGGGTGCCGACCCCTCGACGACAGTGACCCCGCCGGGGACGCTCGATGTCGTGAACACGACCCAGTCGCTGGCGAGGACCTCGTAGGCGGTCAGCTGCGCCGCCTCGACGAGACGGACGTGGGGGAGGTTGCCGAAAGAGCGCTCGGCGAGGGTGTCCTCGCTCGTGAGCACCACGAGGATGCGGCCATCGATCTCGAGGGCGCCGAGGAGCTTGATGGCGTCCTTCGTCTTCGGCACCTCGAACGGCCAGGTATCGACGAGACGGAGCTTGCCCTCACGGTGTCGGTCCGACAGGGCCGAGAAGAGCGCCAGGCGGATCATCTTGCGAGGGGTGTGCTGGGCGTAGCTGCGGGGTTTCGGACCGAGGGCGACGCCACCGCCGGAGAATTGAGGAGCCCGGATGGTCCCCTGCCGGGCGCGGCCCGTGCCCTTTTGGCGGTAGGGCTTGGCGCCGCCGCCGCGGACCTCGGCCCGGGTCCGCGTGGACTGCGTGCCGGAGCGGCGTGCTGCCAGCTGCGCTGTCACGACCTGGTGCATGAGCGGGACGTTGGGCGTCACGCCGAAGATGCCGGCGTCGAGCTCGACGGTGTCGATGACTTCGCCCTCGCCGTCGTGTCGCTCGAGCGTGACCTTCGCGGGGGCCGTCGTCTCGGTCGCCTCGGCGGTGTCGGTCGGCATCACTTCCCTGCCTTCACGGCGTTGCGGATGAGGACCATGCCGCCCCGCGGCCCGGGGACGGCGCCCTTCACGAGGATGATCTCGCGCTCGGGGTCGGTCTCGACGACCTCGAGGTTGAGGGTGGTGACCCGACTGGCGCCGAGGCGGCCGGCCATGCGGGTGCCCTTGAACACACGGGCAGGGGTGGCGCAGCCGCCGATGGAGCCCGGAGAGCGGTGCTTCTTGTGGTTGCCGTGGGCGGCGCCCTGGCCCTTGAAGTTGTGACGCTTCATGCCGCCGGCGAAGCCCTTGCCCTTCGAGATGGCGGTGACGTCGATCTTGTCGCCGGCCGAAAGGATGCCGGCATCGATCTCCTGGCCGACCTCGTAACCGCTCGTGTCCTCCAGCCGCAGCTCCACGAGGTGCTTACCCGGCTCGACGCCGGCGCTCGTGAAAACGCCCGTCTCCGGCTTGTTGATGAGCGAAGCACGCTTGCGGCCGTAGGTCACCTGGAGGGCTGAGTAGCCGGCCCCCTCCGGTGTCTTCACGGCAACCACGCGCACGGGCGCGACTTTGACGACGGTCACGGGTACGACGCGCTGCGCCTCGTCCCAGACCTGGGTCATGCCGACTTTCTCGCCGACGATCGCCTTCGTGGCCATCTCGAGTGCCATCCCTTTGCTGTGTTGTGCAGGCGTGACCTGTCCGGGGAGCGGCACACGACGCCGGTACGGAGACCGACTGCTTCGCGCGCACGACCCGGGCGAGGGTGTAACCCATTCGTGCAGACGCTCCGTCCGGGCGAGCCAAGACGGAGCGTTCTTTCGGTTGCCGGAAGGTCCCCCGTGCTGGGGCGCTCCCGGACGTCAGGACTTCGGGCACGATGCCCAACTTCGGCAGAGACTATAGCAGGACTCTTACGGCCGGCGAGCAGGCCGGGACTGCCTCCGGAGGCTATCCGGCGGCGGTCCGCCGCTCTCTTTGGAAGCGGCGAAGTTGGCCCCCACCGGACCGCTCGTCTCGTCGCGGCGCGGCGCCTTCCCCTGCGCCCCTGGGACGGGATACTGGTGGCGTGGCCGACCAGCCGCCCCTCACGACGCTGCTCTCCTGGGTGTGGATCGCCCACGTCATCGAGGCCGACAATGCCTTCGAGGTGCAGGGTGCCGCCCGCGTCGGGCGGCGCTTCCGCATCTCGTACGCCATGTGGGCGAACGGCTTGCGCCTCGTCGACGAGGAGGGCGTCACGGTCGGCGAGCTGCACCGTCGTGCCGGCGCCGCCTGCAACATCGCCGGACTCGAGCGGTGGGGCTGGATCCGCGTCGGCGACGCAAGCGCTGGTCGGCGGGCCGGCTACGGCACCCACGCGGGCGTGAAGCCGGACACCGTCCTTCGCCCCACCCGTGGGGGCAGCTACGCACGCCGCCTGTGGTCGCGCGTCGTGGCCGAGGTCGAACAGCGGTGGCGGGCCCGATTCGGCGGCGGCGTGATCGACGCACTGCGCCAGGCCGCCGCTCTCGAATCGCCGATGCCGTGGGCGGTGCCGGAGGTGCACCCGTCGGATGGGTTTCGTACCCATGTGAGCTACGGTGCGGCCGGAGGGGGCGCCCCACTCGTCGCGCTCATCGCCCAACGCCTGACGGCCTTCACCGTCGAGCACGAGCGGGAGTCGTCGTTCTCCCTTCCCCTCGGCGCCAACCTCCTGCGGGCGGTCGGTTCCGACCTCGTGCGGATGCGCGATCTGCCGATGCTGACGGGGGTGTCGAAGGAGGGCGTCGCCATGGCCACCGGGTTCCTCGGACGGCACCGCAGCAGCCGTGAGGGGCGCGAGGGGGCGAACCGGACGATCCAGCTGACGGAGCGGGGGCTCGCCGCCCTCGACGACTACCGCCGCCGGATCGTCCTACCGGCCGACGAGCCCCTGCGTGGCGCCCTGTCGGTCGTCCTCGAGCAGGGCGAGGCCCTCTCGGCCTGCTTCGCACCTCCCGACGGCTGCTGGCGGGGCGAGAAGCCCTACCTCACCCAGACGCGACGGCTGATGGCCGACCCGACCGGGACGATGCCCTGGCACCCGATGGTGCTGCATCGTGGGGGCTGGCCCGACGGCAGCTGAGAGCGTTGCTTGTCGGTCAAGGCTTCGCCGGGCGGAACGAGCCGGCCACGGCGAAGGCGACGAGGAGGAAGCCGGCCGGAAGCCAGAGGGCGTGCAGGAGCCCCGTGGAGTCGGCCAGGAGACCGATGACCGGAGGTGAGGCGAGGTTGGCCGAGTACCCCATGGACCCCACGACGCTGAGTCGGGCGACCTCGTTCGACCCGCCTTCGGCCGCAGCCGACATGCCGAGCGGGAAGCCCATCGAGACACCCACCGACCACAGGAGCACGCCGAACAGGACGATCCAGGGGCTGCGGCCGACGATGAAGAGCGCCACGCCGAGCACGCCGAGGGCGGTCGTGAGCCGGACGGAGAGGACGCGGCCGAGGTGGTCGACGACGCGACCGGCGAAGATGCGGGTGATGCCCTCGCCGGCGGCGAAGGCGGCGAAGAAGAGGGCTGCGACGGCCGCCGTCTCGCCGTGATCGTTGCGGACGGCGAGCGTCAGCCAGCTGTTGGCGGAGCCTTCGGCGACCTCGGCGCCGAACATGACGAGGCCGATCAACAAGAGGCGGCGGTCCGTCCAGCAGGCGAGCCACTGGCGCAGCCGCTCGGCCCGCCCTTCCCGCCGCTGCTCGTCGGTCGGGCGGGAGCCGGCGGGGATCGACGGGGAGAGGCCGAGCGCCAACACGGCGATGAGGACGGCCTCGCCGATGAATTGTGCGGCCGGGGTGATGCCGAGGGCGGCGCAGCCCGCGCCGATGCCGGCGCCGACGGCCGTCCCGATCGACCAGGCGGCGTGCATGCGGGGCATGAGGGTGCGGCCGGCGGCGCGCTCGTTGGCCGACCCCTCCACGTTGATGAGGACGTCGAAGACGCCGATGCCGAGACCGAGGGCGGCGAGGGCGGCTCCCAGAAGGGGGACGGAGCGCAGCGAGACGGCCACTCCCATGACCACGAGGGCGACAGCGATGAGGAGGGGTGCCGCCGTCACGGCGCGGCGGCTGCCCAGCCGGTGATGCACCGGCGTGGAGGCCACGAGGCCGGTCATGGCGCCCACGCTCACGCAGGCGAGCAGCAGCCCGATCGTCCCGGTCGTGACGCCGAGCTCCGTCTTGAGCGCCGGCAGCCGCGGCCCGAACGTGCCGACCGTGATCCCGCCCACGCTGAAGCCGGCGATGACGGCCCGCCGCCAGCGATCAAGTGCGTGACCGTTGAGGGCGGCGGGTGGGTCGGTCACGTCATCGCCCGCGCCCGGAACACCCCAGGGCACGAGCACGAACACAGGTGGGAGAACGGTCTCATGGGCGTTGCCCGAAGTTAGGCGCCACCGGGAAGTGGCCTGCGGACCCCGTTGACGGCAGGGGGCGCGAGAATTGTGTTGGCGCCACCGATGACTTCTTCCTCGAGCTGCTCGAGGCGCCCAAGGAGATGATGGCGATGCCTCGGCGAGCTGTCAGAACGGCAAAGTGGGCGTTCGTCCTGCTGGCATCCGTCGGTCTCATCGCAGGGTGCAGCCGGGGGTCCGCAACGCCAAGCACGGCCGGTTCGCACCCGACAACGCTGACAACCTCGACGGTGTCGACAACGTCGACGACCGCACTCAGCGCTTCCGGCGCCTGCTTCACGGGAGGACTGGCCCTCAGCGCCTCGCCGTCGAACACCATCGCCCGGCAGCTCATCACGTTGAGGGTCACTGGTCGCGAAGAAGCGCGTTACGTACAGGGCGGGTCGTGGGGAAGCGTCGCAGCGCGGCAAAACGGACAGTGGCAGGTCGTCTACGACGTGTCCGACGGTCCGATCGGAACGGGAGCCTGGCGGGTGGACATTCCTGCCGCGAGTGCCCCCGCCCTTGCAGGAGTGGGTCTCGCCGACGTCCCCGTCAGTGTTCGCGTGCCCCCGCTCCCGCCGGGGACCTACGAGGTGCAGCTCACGGACGAGGTTCGAGGTCCGGGACCGCCTCCTGTGCGCCACCATCCGAGTGAGGTGACGACCCGGGCGGGCGAAGCATTCTCGTCGCGCTGCGGAGGCGCCGACACGACCAGGCTTCTGCCGCGGCCGGTGCAGCGCCCTGACCTGGGGTTTGCTGCTTAGGTAGTTATCTTGATCTCGATGTCCACGCCGGCGGGGAGGTCGAGCCGCTGGAGGGCGTCGACTGTCTTCGGCGTGTGCTCCACGATGTCGACGAGGCGCTTGTGGATGCGCATCTCGAAGTGCTCGCGGCTGTCCTTGTGCTTGTGGGGTGAGCGGATCACCGTGTAGCGGTGCTTCTCGGTCGGCAACGGCACCGGGCCGCGCACCTTCGCCTGGGTCCGGAGGACCGTGTCCACGATCTTCTTCGTCGACTGGTCGATGATCTCGTGGTCGTAGGCCTTGAGACGAATCCGGATCCGTTGACGAGGGCTTTCAGCCATGGCGCCGTTGCCCGACCGCTACTTGAGGATCTTCGTGACGCGGCCGGCGCCGACCGTGCGACCGCCCTCCCGAATGGCGAAACGCAACCCCTCGTCCATGGCGATCGGCTTGCCGAGCTCCACGATCATGGTGGTGTTGTCGCCCGGCATGACCATCTCGGTGCCTTCCGGCAGGGCGATGGTGCCGGTCACGTCCGTCGTGCGGAAGTAGAACTGGGGCCGGTAGTTGGAGAAGAACGGCTTGTGGCGGCCGCCCTCCTCCTTCGTGAGCACGTAGACGTTCGCCTCGAAGTTCGTGTGCGGGGTGATGGAGCCCGGCTTGCAGAGCACCTGGCCCCGCTCGACCTCCTCCTTCTTGATGCCGCGCAGCAGGGCGCCGATGTTGTCGCCGGCCTGGCCCTGGTCGAGGAGCTTGTGGAACATCTCGACGCCCGTGCAGACCGTCTTCTGGGTGGGGCGGAGGCCGACGATCTCGACCTCGTCGCCGACCTTGACGACGCCCTGCTCGATGCGGCCCGTGACGACGGTGCCGCGCCCGGAGATGGTCATGACGTCCTCGACCGACATGAGGAACGGCTTGTCGATCTCGCGAACCGGCTCCGGGATGTAGTTGTCCACGGCGTCCATGAGCTCCATGACGCCCTCGGCCGCCTCGGCATCGCCGTTGAGGGCCTTGAGGGCGCTCACGCGGATGACCGGGATGTCGTCACCGGGGAAGTCGTATTCCGTGAGGAGCTCGCGTACCTCCAGCTCGACGAGCTCGAGGAGCTCCTCGTCGTCGACCATGTCGGCCTTGTTGAGGGCGACGACGATGGAGGGGACGCCGACCTGGCGGGCGAGCAGGACGTGCTCACGCGTTTGCGGCATGGGGCCGTCGGCCGCCGAGACGACGAGGATGGCCCCGTCGACCTGGGCGGCGCCCGTGATCATGTTCTTGATGTAGTCGGCGTGGCCCGGCATGTCGACGTGGGCGTAGTGCCGCTTGTCCGTCTCGTACTCGACGTGGGCGATGGCGATGGTGATGCCACGAGCCTTCTCCTCCGGGGCCTTGTCGATCTCGTCGAAGGCCGTGAAGGCGACGTTGGGGTTGTGCTCGTGGAGGACCTTTGTGATGGCGGCCGTGAGTGTGGTCTTGCCGTGGTCGATGTGACCCATCGTTCCGACGTTGACATGCGGCTTGGTCCGCTCGTACTTCTTCTTGGCCATTGGTGCCGACCGCTCCGTTTTGCTCCTGGCGACGCCCCATGGCGCCGCACTCTCTTGTCTGCTGTGATCGTTGGGACCGGGCGTCCGAGCGGGTCAACCCGCCCGGCAATCCGGGCTCGCTCCGTCGGATCGGGCGCTGGGCCTTCTCCGTCGGCGCAACTCGACTACTGGCCGGTGACGCGGGCGATGATCTCCCTCGACACCGACTCCGGGACCTCCTGGTAGGAGTCGAACTGCATGGTGTACGTGGCTCGACCCTGAGTGCGCGAACGCAGGTCGGTAGCGTAGCCGAACATATCGGAAAGTGGGACCTGAGCCCGCACGACGTGGCTGGCGCCCCGCTGCTCCATGCCCTCCACCCGTCCCCGCCGGGATGAGAGGTCGCCGATGACGTCGCCCAGATAGTCCTCCGGCGTGACGACCTCGACCTCCATGATGGGCTCCAGGAGGACGGGCCTCGCCGCCCGGCAGGCCTTCTTGAAGGCCATCGATCCGGCGATCTTGAAGGCCATCTCGGAGGAGTCGACGTCGTGGTAGGACCCGTGCACGAGCACGATCCGAATGTCGACGACCGGGAAACCGGCGAGCACACCGGAGTTCATCGCCTCCTGGATGCCGGCGTCGACGGCCGGGATGTACTCCTTCGGGATGACGCCGCCGACGATCTTGTCGACGAACTCGTAGCCACCCCCCGCGCCCGTCGGCTCCACGTCGATGACGACGTGGCCGTACTGGCCACGGCCGCCGGTCTGGCGTATGTAGCGCTCCTCGACGCGTGAGACGGCGTCGCGGATGGTCTCACGGTAGGCGACCTGGGGCTTGCCGACGTGGGCGTCCACCCTGAACTCTCGCAGCATGCGGTCGACGAGCACCTCGAGGTGGAGCTCGCCCATGCCGGAGATGACCGTCTGGCCCGTCTCCGGGTCCGTTCGCACGCGGAAGGTCGGGTCCTCCTCGGAGAGGGCATAGAGGGCCTTTCCGAGCTTGTCCTGGTCCGCCTTCGTCTTCGGCTCGACGGCGACGTGGATGACCGGCTCGGGGAACTCGAGCGTCTCGAGGAGGATGGGGTGGGAGGCGTCACAGAGGGTGTCGCCCGTCGACGTCGACTTGAGGCCGACGACAGCGACGATGTCGCCCGTATAGATGGCGTCCTTGTCCTCGCGGTGGTTGGCGTGCATCTGCAGGATGCGGCCGATCCGCTCCTTGCGGTCCTTCGTCGTGTTGAGGATGGTGGTGCCCTTCTCGAGCGTGCCCGAGTAGACGCGAAGGTAGGTGAGCTTGCCGACGAAGGGGTCGCTCATGATCTTGAAGGCGAGGGCGGAGAAGGGCTCGTCGTCGCGGGCATGCCGCTCGAGGTGCTCCTTCTTCTTCGGGTCGGTCCCGATCGTGGCGGGCACATCGAGTGGGCTCGGGAGGAAGTCGACGACGGCGTCGAGCATGGGCTGCACGCCCTTGTTCTTGAAGGCCGAGCCGCAGAGCACGGGGACGACGTGGTTGCCGATCGTCGCCTTCCGCAGCGCCGCGATGAGGTCGTCGGCCGTGATCTCCTCCTCGGAGACGTAGCGCTCCATGACGTTGTCGTCGAAGTTCGAGAGGACGTCGACGAGGTCGTGGCGCGCCGCCTCGGCGTCGTCCACGAGGTGGGCGGGGATCTCCTCCTCCGACCACTTCTCCCCCATGCCCTCCTCCCAGAGCAGGGCTTTCATGCTCGGCAGGTCGATGACGCCCCGGAAGGACGCCTCCGAACCGACCGGGATCTGCACGACGGCGGGCACGGCCTCCAAGCGGTCGCGGATCATCTGGACGGCCCGCGGGAAGTCGGCCCCGACGCGGTCCATCTTGTTGACGAAGCAGATGCGCGGGACGTTGTAGTGGTTCGCCTGCCGCCAGACCGTCTCGGTCTGCGGCTCGACGCCGGCGACGGCGTCGAAGACGGCGACCGCCCCGTCGAGGACGCGAAGCGACCGCTCCACCTCGACGGTGAAGTCGACGTGGCCGGGTGTGTCGATGATGTTGATCCAGGTGTTCTTCCACAAACACGTCGTGGCGGCGGAGGTGATCGTGATGCCGCGCTCCTGCTCCTGGATCATCCAGTCCATGGTGGCGCCGCCCTCGTGCACCTCGCCCATCTTGTAGTTGCGGCCCGTGTAGTAGAGGATGCGCTCGGTCGTGGTCGTCTTGCCGGCGTCGATGTGCGCCATGATCCCGATGTTGCGGGTCCTGGCGAGGGGGAATTCGCGGATTGCGATGGGCATCTGTCGGTCTTCTTCTCGTGTCGTGCGCTTCAGTCGGCGTTGCTCTCGGTCGGTGGCGGCGCGCAGGTCGGCGGGACCGGTGCCGGCGCTGGCGGCCTCCGGTCGTTGCCGAGACGGGAGGGTGCGGAGTCGCCGCCGACGCGGCCCCGGCTCTGCCCTACCCGGCAGCGCCTATGACTACCAGCGGTAGTGGGCGAATGCCTTGTTCGATTCCGCCATCTTGTGCATGTCCTCCCGGCGCTTGACGGCGGCGCCGATGCCGTTCGAGGCATCGAGGATCTCGTTGGCCAGCTTGAGGGCCATCGTGCGCTCGCGGCGCTGGCGGGCGTAGTTCGTCAGCCAGCGGATCGAGAGCGTCGTCGCCCGCCGCGGCCGGACCTCGACGGGGACCTGGTAGGTGGCACCACCCACTCGCCGGCTCTTCACCTCCAGCTCCGGACGGGTGTTGTCCAGTGCCCGCTTGAGCGTCTGGATCGGGTCGGAGCCCGTCTTCTCCCGTACCACCTCGAGGGCGTCGTACACGATGCTCTCGGCCAGCGACCGCTTGCCCCGCGAGAGGATGCGGTTGACGAGCTGGGTGACGAGGAGGGACCGGTACACCGGGTCCGGAATGAGCTCGCGCCGGGGCGGGGGGCCGTTACGAGGCAACCTAGGACTCCTTCTTCGTGCCGTAGCGGCTGCGCGCCTGGGCGCGGTCGCGGACGCCGGAGGTGTCGAGAGTGCCGCGGACGATCTTGTAGCGGACGCCCGGGAGGTCCTTCACCCGGCCGCCGCGCACGAGCACGATCGAGTGCTCCTGCAGGTTGTGTCCGACGCCCGGGATGAAAGCGGTGACCTCGACGCCGCTCGTGAGCCGCACGCGGGCCACCTTGCGGAGGGCGGAGTTCGGCTTCTTCGGCGTCGTCGTGTAGACGCGCGTGCAGACCCCCCGTCGTTGCGGGGCACCCTTCAGTGCAGGTGTCTTGGTCTTCGTCCTCGGGGTCTCCCGACCTTTTCGGACGAGCTGAGCGATGGTGGGCACGCGAATCCTCTTGCAGTTCGTTCGCCGTAGGGGTACCCAAGGCGCGAAATGCCTTCCCGCCTGGGCATCACGACTATACCACCGCTACCGCCGGAACCCGCCACCCGGGACCGGGAACCGGGCCGGGGCGGGAGACCGGCCGGCATGAGCCGAGCGGAACGGATCAGGAAACGCTCGGCCCATACCGACTCCACGCGACCGGGTCTGCCCACCCGGTCAAGCGGTCCGTATGTTGATCTCCCCCATCATGCCGACGGCCCGGATGTGCAGGCGGGGAACGCCCGGCCGGGGCCGGACGTCTCGAACACGCACGTGTTTCTCGCCCATGAAGACGAAGCCCGTCACCTCGACCTCCACCCCCTCCGGCACCACGACCTGCTGCTCACCCATCATGCAGTAGAGGTGCAGCGTCATCGTCGGCGACTCGACGAGGGCGTTGCGGAGGTCGATGTGCGAGCTGCCCATGAAGGTCACCATGTTCGTGTGCTCCGGGAGACGGGAGATGCCGCGCTTCAGCTCGCCCATCACTGTGACGTGCCACTTCCTCTTCGTCTTCGGCCTCTCGGGCACCACACTTGAGGACGGCGGCCTCGGCGCCGGCAGATCGCTCGTCAGGGGCTCGAGGTCGGCTCGGGTCACGGCGGCGTAGGCCGAGCCCACGCGGCCACCCATCTCCTCCAGCGTGAGGCGTCCTTCGGCGCAGGCGGCGGAGAGGCGGCCCACCACCTCCTCACGCTCGGCGTCGGAGACCCTGAGGAGCCGCTCGGCGCCGGCGACCGCCGGTTCGGGCGCCGACGGGGGCATCCACACGGGCTTCGGGGAGACATCCCCGGCGGAGGTGTCCGTCACTGCACGCAACGCTAGAGCATTCTCCGGAAGGCCGGTCGCGGAGTCGCGAGTGGCGATCGGGACGTACTGTGCGCCCAAAGCGACCGTGTTGGGCCCCCTACGGTCGTCCTCGCATCTCAGTACGAGCCGGGCGCCCTCTCGGCCGGCCCCGGCGCCGGGGCCGGCCCGGCCGGCCTCAGCAGGCCGGCCGGAAGGACGAGGCCGTCGAGCTGAGCACGAGCGAGGCGTTGATGCCGGTCGCGGTCTTCCCCACGCTGACGCCGACGGCCCTGGCGGCCGAGGCCGAGGCGGTGTCCTTCCAATACTGCTGGGCGTAGATGGAGCCGGAGCCGCCGCAGATCGAGGCGGGGTCGAAGACCACGTCGTACGACCCGGCGACGAGGCCGGCGAGCGTGTAGGCGCCGTGGTCGTCGGCGTAGGCGTAGCCGGCGATCACGTCCGAGCCCCGCGCGATCGCCTCGACCTCGACGCCCTGCAGAACGGCCCCGGAGGAGTTCCTCACGGTGCCCGAGAATCTGCCCGCCGCCCGTGAAGGCGGCGTTGATGCCCGAGCTGTCCCGACCCGCCCTCACGGTGACGGTCGTCGACTTCGCCTCGTCGCTGGCCTTCTTCCACCACTGCGGCGCCAGGTTGGCCGTCGAGGCGCAGGAGGGATCGAAGTAGACGTCGTAGGCGCCGGGCGTCAGGTACCCCATGAGGTACGAGCCGTCGGCGAACGACTCGGTGCCGTTGGCCTCGATGTCGGTGTGGGCGAAGTACGCCTCCACACAGGCACCGACGATCGGGGTGGAACCTGCCTTCACCGTGCCCGAGATCTCGCCGGCGAGGCTGAGCGTGACGTTCACGCCGCTCGTCGTGTGCCCCGCGGACACCATCACGGGCGTCGACTTCGCCTCGTAGAGGCCGGCCTTGTACCACACCGCGGCGAAGGTCTGCCCGATGCAGCTCGGCTCGAACTCGATGTCGTACCTGCCCGGCTCGAGGCCGTAGATGGCGTACGACCCGTTGCCCGTCGTCGTCGTGTAGCCGCCGCCGTTGGCGTCGTTGACGGACTCGGCGTAGACGCAGACGGCAGCCTCACCCGTCGAGGCGGAGCGTCGCACCCTTCCGGAGATGGATCCCCCGCCCGTCATCTGGGCGCTGACACCGGTCACGCTGGCGCCCGCCCGCAACGTGATGCGGGTCGCCGTCGCCGGCGAGGTGCGGTCCTTGTACCACTGCGTGGCGTACCGCTGCACCTCCGAGCAGTCGGCGAACTCGACGAGGTACTTGCCGGCGGGAAGCCCGACGACGGAGTAGGTCCCGTTCGTCGCCGTCTCCGTCTCCTTGACCTCGACGAGCTGGCTGGAGGCCGAGAAGATCTCCACGCAGGCCCCGGAGAGAGGCGCCTTGCTGGCGACGGTCACCGTCCCGCTGAGCTCGGCGCCCTTCGCGAGGCGGGCGTTCGCGACGACTGCCTTGCCCGCCACGACCATCAGCTGCTTTGCCGCCTTCGGCGTGGAAGCACCCGTGTAGTAGTCGGGAAGGGCGTTGCTCGTCCCGCATTGCGGCTCGAAGGACACGACGTACTTGCCCGGCGTGAGCCCGGGGATCGAGTACGTACCGGTCCCGCTTGTCTCGGCGTCGCCGTCGGCAAATCCGGGCACGACCGGGTAGGCGACGACGCAGCCGTCCACCACGGCCCCGCCGCCGGCGATCGTCACCGTCCCATTGATCGTGCCACCGACCGTCACGGCGAGGTTGACACCGGAGGTCGTCTTGCCCGCCGCGACGTGCACGCTCGTGGCTGCAGCCTGTGTGGAGGCCGCACGGAACCACTGCGGTGCCCAGTCGCTCGAGGTCGATCCGCATCCGGCCGAGGTCTGGACCTCGTAGCTGCCGGAGGCAAGGGCGACGAGGAGATAGGAGCCGTTGCTCGCCGTCGTCGTGGACGCCTCCTCCTCACCCTGGCTGTTGAAGGCCGCCATGCACATGCCCGCCAACTTGGCGCCGTGGCCGGTGACCGTGCCGGCGATCTCGCCGCCGGCGTGGAGGGACGCCGTGACGCCCGACGTTGTGGACCCCGCCCTCACGACGATCGTCTTGGCCGTCGCTGCCGTGGCGGCACCCCCGCTGTACTGGGTCATCCAGTTGTACGAGCTCGACCCGCACCCAGCGGTGAACTCCGCCACGTAGGTGCCGCTCGGGAGGTTGCTGACGCTGAAGGTGCCGTTGCCGGCCGTCGTCGCTGAGTACGACGAGGAGCTGCCGTTCGCCAGCTCCACATTGACGCAGATGCCGCCGAGCGGGCCGCCCCCGCTCCTCCTCACCGTCCCCGTCACCTTGCCACCGGGCTGCAGCCTCGGGCTCACACCCGATGTCGTCGCACCCGCTGTCACGGAGACGACCGTCGACTCGTCAGCGGTGGCCGAGTCCTTCCAGTACTGCACGAGCCAGTTCTGCGTGGAGGTGCAGGGGTAGAAGGCGACGATGTAGGAGCCCGTGGGCAGCCCGACGATCTGGTAGACACCGCTGGCGTTGGTGCTCGACTCGAAGGTTCCGGGCGTGGGCACGTTGACGCCCTCGTAGTAGACGCAGATGTCGGCGAGCACGGCGCCGGTGTTGCCCTTCACGGTGCCGGTGGCGATCCCGCCCGGCTTCATGGTGGCGTTGATGCCCGTCCGGGTTGCGCCCGTGCCGAGCGTGACGAGTGTGGCGCCGGCCTCCGTGGAGGAGTCGTTCCACCACTGCGGGAGCAGGTTCACACCTGCTCCGCAGGGAGAGAACTCGATGGTGTAGCTGCCGGGGGCGAGCGCCGAGACCGTGTAGCTGCCGTCACTCGTCTCCGTGTCCGAACCGAGGCCCTCGGTGGAGTCGACGAAGACGCAGATGTCGGACAAGGGCGCGTCGGACTCGTTCGTGACGGTGCCCGAGATGGTGGCGCCGGGCTGCATGGCGGCATCGATGCCGGAGGTCGTCTTGCCCGCCGCCACCGACACGTCGGTGGCGTCCTCGTAGAAGTCGGTGTTCTTCCACCACTGCTGCACCCAGTTGTTCGACACCGACCCGCAGCCGGCAAAGAAGCTCACCGTGTAGACACCGGCCGCCAGGTTCGGCACGACGTAGGTCCCGGTCGACACAGCCGACGTGGTAAAGCCGCCCGTACCGGCGCCGACCGGCTGCACCTCCACACAGATGCCCGAGAGGGGGCTGCCGTGGTTGTCGGTCACCCTGCCCGAGATCGTGCCAGTCGCTCCGATGGCCACCCTGGGCGCGTGCTCGTCGGCAAGGAGCCGGGCCTGCGCCGTGGGGGCCGAGCGGGCGGCCCCGACGAACCCGTTGGTCAGGGCTGCCGGGCCGCGAACGCTCGCCCTACGGACCTGCGTGGCACCCGAGGCGGTGCCGAGCGGCAGGACGGTCGCCGCCACCGCGGCGACGGCGACGACGGCAACAGCGAACGGGCGCACGGTGAGCTGCCGTCCGGTGCGCGAGCCTCCGGCGAAACGCCTGAGCGACACGGCCTCCCCCTTTTCTGTCCCCCGAACCGAGGATGCGGAAAGGACGGTAACCCCGCCGCGCTGAACGGTCAACTGTTCGTCGGCCGGGCCCGCACGCGAGAAAGCCCCGCACCCGGGGCGAAACACCCCCGAGTACGGGACTCCTCACGACGAAAGCGTCAGGCCGAGCCTTCCTCGGGGACGCCGTAGTCCTCGGCCGGCGCCGCGTACGGATCCGGCACGTCCTCCTCCGGGGTGAAGCCGACGAGCGGCCCACCGCCGTCCGTACCGGTGTCGTAACCGTAGGCGGAGGTGTCGTAGGCGTCGCCCAGCTCGTTCTCGCCGAGCGACGAGCGCCCGACGTCGCGGAGCCAAGCTGCCAGGTCCGAGGGCGTGCCCTCGAGTCCGTCCGCCCCGCCGTCGAGATCGGAGGACCAGAAGGACATGCGCTGGGCGTCAGGCGTGTCCACCTCCACGGCGCGGTAGCGCAGCATCCCGGTGCCGGCGGGGATGAGCTTGCCGATGATGATGTTCTCCTTCAGCCCGAAGAGCTGGTCGGAGCGGCCGTCGATGGCGGCCTCCGTGAGCACGCGTGTCGTCTCCTGGAACGAGGCGGCCGACAGCCACGAGTCCGTGGCGAGGGACGCCTTCGTGATGCCCATGAGCTCGGGGCGGCCCTCGGCGGGACGCTTCGAGGCCTGCACGAGCTCGCGGTTGACGTTGGCGTAGCGCTGCGAGTCGACGCGCTCGCCGGGCAGGAAGGGGGCGTCGCCCGGCTCGGCAACGAGCACCCGTCGCAGCATCTGCCGGACGATGAGCTCGATGTGCTTGTCGTGGATCGCCACGCCCTGGTCGCGATACACCTTCTGCACCTCTTCGACGAGGTACTGCTGGGTCTCGCGGATGCCCTTGATCTCGAGGAGCTCCTTCGGGTCCTTCGGTCCCTCCACGAGTGCATCGCCGGGATGCACGTCCTGGCCGCCGGCGACCTCGAGGTGGGCGCGGGCCGACAGCGTCACGACCTGCTCCTCGCCGTTCTCGGCGACGACGGTGACGCGACGGCCGGTCTCGTCCTCGTCGATGCGGACGACACCTGGCTCGCGCACGAGCACGGCGGCGCCCTTCGGGGTACGTGCCTCGAAGAGCTCCACGACACGGGGAAGACCGTGGGTGATGTCCTCACCGACGACACCACCGGTGTGGAAGGTCCGCATCGTGAGCTGCGTGCCCGGCTCACCGATCGACTGGGCGGCGATGACGCCGACGGCCTCGCCGAGCTCGATCTCCCGCCCCGTGGCGAGCGACTGCCCGTAGCAGTAGCCACAGACGCCCTGCGGCGCCTCACAAGTCAGCACCGAGCGCACGCGCACGCGCTGGATACCGGGGTCGGCGGCCATCTCGGCCAGCTCGAGATCGTGGATCGTCGAACCGACCTCGTAACGACGGCCGTCGGCGAGGACGACCGGCTCGGCGAGGACCCGGCCGAACAGCCGCGTCTCGAGGTAGCTGCGCTTGCCCGCCTCGTCCGGGACGACGTCCTCGATCCAGATGCCGCGGGTCGTGCCGCAATCCTCGATGCGGATGATGAGCTCCTGGGCGACGTCGACGAGACGCCGCGTGAGGTAACCCGAGTCGGCCGTGCGGAGCGCCGTGTCGGCGAGCCCCTTGCGGGCGCCGTGGGTCGAGATGAAGTACTCGAGCACCGAGAGGCCCTCACGGAAGGACGACTTGATCGGCCTCGGGATCATCTCGCCGCGGGGGTTGGAGACGAGGCCCTTCATGCCGGCGATCTGCCGCACCTGCTGCGGGTTCCCTCGGGCACCGGAGTCCACCATCATGTCGAGCGGGTTGAAGGTGATCGTGGCGAGGGTGCGCTCCATGGCGCGCCCCACCTCGGAGTTCGCCGAGGTCCAGATCTCGATCTCCTTCTGGCGCCGCTCGTCGTCGGTGATGATGCCGCGCTTGAACTGGGTCTCGGCCTTTTCGGCTTCCTTCTCGTAGCGGTCGAGGATCGCCTGCTTGTCCGGCGGCGTCTTCACGTCGTCGATCGAAATGGTGAGCCCCGAGCGGGTGGCGAAACGGAATCCGAGATCCTTGATCCGGTCCAGGCTCTCGGCCACGGCCGCCTTCCGATAGTTGGCGGCGATCTGCTCCACGATGGAGGCGATGGGCGTGGCGCGGCGGCCGACCACCTCGTTCACGTAGCCGAAGCCGACCGGCAGGGCGCTGTTGAAGAACATGCGGCCGGGGGTGGTTTCGATCTCGGAGACCTCGGCGTCGCCCGTCTTGGCGTCGGGAATGAGCTCTCCGTTGGCGTCGATGTGACGCACCCCGTGCAGCGGGAAGCAGAAGCCCTGCGGCCCCTTCCGCAGCTTGATGGGCGCGTGCAGGGCGACGTGACCGCCCTCGTAGGCCTGTTCGACCTCGGCCAGGTTGCGGAAGACGAGCCCCGCACCCTTTGCCTCGGGCTCCAGGAGCGTGAGGTAGTAGGCGCCGAAGACCATGTCCTGCGACGGCACCGTGACCGGCCGCCCCGTGGCGGGCGAGAGGATGTTGTTGGCGGAGAGCATGAGGATGCGTGCCTCCGCCTGCGCCTCCGCCGAGAGCGGGAGGTGCACGGCCATCTGGTCACCGTCGAAGTCGGCGTTGAAGGCAGCGCAGACGAGCGGGTGGATCTGGATGGCCTTGCCCTCGACGAGGATCGGCTCGAAGGCCTGGATGCCGAGGCGGTGGAGCGTCGGTGCCCGGTTGAGCAGCACCGGGTGCTCCTTGATGACCTCGTCGAGCACGTCCCAGACCTGGGTGCGGCGGCGCTCCACCATGCGCTTGGCCGACTTGATGTTCTGGGCGATCTCGGTGTCGACGAGCCGCTTCATGACGAAGGGCTTGAAGAGCTCGAGGGCCATCAGCTTCGGCAGGCCGCACTGGTGCAGCTTGAGCGTCGGGCCGACGACGATGACCGAGCGGCCGGAGTAGTCGACGCGCTTGCCGAGCAGGTTCTGGCGGAAGCGCCCCTGCTTGCCCTTCAGCATGTCCGAGAGGCTCTTGAGGGGCCGGTTGCCGGGGCCCGTGACCGGGCGGCCGCGGCGGCCGTTGTCGAAGAGGGCGTCGACCGCCTCCTGCAGCATCCGCTTCTCGTTGTTGATGATGATCTCGGGGGCGCCGAGGTCGAGGAGCCGCTTCAGGCGGTTGTTGCGGTTGATGACGCGGCGGTAGAGGTCGTTCAGGTCGCTCGTGGCGAAACGACCGCCGTCCAGCTGCACCATCGGCCGCAGGTCGGGCGGGATGACCGGCACAGCGCCGAGGATCATGGCGCGGGGGTCGTTGGCGCGCCGGCCGTTCTCGTCGCGGCGGTTGAAGGCCGAGACGATCTTCAGCCGCTTGATCGCCTTCTGCTTGCGCTGGGCCGAGAGGGGCCGACGTCCGTCCGGCGGGTCGATGGCCTCGCGCAGCTTGACCTCTTCCTCGTCGAGGTCCAGGCGCTCGATGAGCTGGGAGATCGCCTCGGCGCCCATGCCTCCTTCGAAGTAGGAGGCGTAGCGGCTCTTCAGCTCCCTCCAGAGGAGCTCGTCCTCGATGATCTTGCGGGCGTGCAGATCCTGCAGCTCCGTCAGGGCGCGCCGCGCCATGGTGACGTCCTGGTCGGCGCGCTCGCGCACCGCCGTGACCTCCTTCTCGACGGCGCGCTGGCGGGCCCGCAGCTCGGCGTCCTTGGCGCCTCCGGCCTCGAGCTCGGCGAGCTCCTTCTCGAGGTCGGACAGGCGGCGCTCGGCCTCGAGGTCGCGGGCGCGCTCGATCTCGCCGATCTCGCTGTTCAGCTCGGCCTCGAGGCTCGGCAGGTCGGCCTGCCGGCGCTCCTCGTCGACCTTCGTGACGAGGTAGGCGGCGAAGTAGATGACCTTCTCGAGCTGCTTGGCCTTCAGCTCCTCACGGACCTCGGTGCCCATGAGCAGGTAGGCGAGCCACGAGCGGGTGCCCCGGAGGTACCAGATGTGGACGACGGGGGCGGCGAGCTCGATGTGGCCCATGCGCTCGCGCCGGACCTTCGAGCGCGTGACCTCGACGCCGCAGCGCTCGCAGATGATGCCGCGGAAGCGGACGCGCTTGTACTTGCCGCAGTAGCACTCCCAGTCCTTCGTCGGCCCGAAGATCTTCTCGCAGAAGAGCCCGTCCTTCTCCGGCCTGAGCGTGCGATAGTTGATCGTCTCCGGCTTGCGGACCTCGCCATGGGACCAGTTGCGGATGTCGTCCGCAGTGGCGAGGCCGATGCGGAGCTGATCGAAGTCGTTGACGTCGAGCACCTTAGAAACCCCTCTCCGCCGCCCTGCGGGCGTCCTCCTCGTCGGAGCCCCGTTCCGGGCGGCTGATGTCGATACCGAGCTCTTCGGCCGTCCGGTAGACGTCCTCGTCGAGCTCGCGCATCTCGATCTGCTCGCCTGAGGTCGAGAGCACCTCGACGTCCAGGCAGAGTGACTGCATCTCCTTGATGAGCACCTTGAAGCTCTCCGGGATGCCTGGTTCGGGGATGTTCTCCCCCTTGACGATCGCCTCGTAGACCTTCACTCGTCCCAAGACGTCGTCGGACTTGATGGTGAGCAGCTCCTGCAGGGCGTAGGCGGCGCCGTAGGCCTCGAGGGCCCACACCTCCATCTCCCCGAAGCGCTGGCCACCGAACTGCGCCTTCCCACCGAGCGGCTGCTGGGTGATCATCGAGTACGGGCCCGTCGAGCGGGCGTGGATCTTGTCGTCCACGAGGTGGGCCAGCTTCAGGATGTAGACGTAGCCGACCATGACCGGGTTGTCGAAGGCCTCCCCGGTGCGCCCGTTGTAGAGCGTCGCCTTGCCGTCGGGGGCAATCTGGCGGGCGCTGCCGTCGACGGCGTCCGAATCGAGCGTCTCGAAGAGGTGCTTGATGGTGGGCTTGTCGCCCGCCTCCGCTTCCTCGTCCCAGTGGGCACCGTCGAAGACCGGCGTCGAGATCCACACGCTCGGGTCGGTCGTGGGATGCGTCTTGCGCTCCGTGCCCCGGCCGGAGGCACCGCCCTTGCCGTTGCCGTTGGGCGACCCCTCCCAGCCCCAGCGGGCGGCGTAGCCGAGGTGGGCCTCCAGCACCTGGCCGACGTTCATCCGGCTCGGCACGCCGAGCGGGTTCAGGATGATGTCGATCGGGGTGCCGTCGGCCAGGTGCGGCATGTCCTCGAGCGGCAGGATCTTGGAGATGACGCCCTTGTTGCCGTGGCGCCCGGCGAGCTTGTCGCCCTCGGAGATCTTGCGCTTCTGGGCCACGTACACGCGGACCAGCTGGTTGACGCCCGGCGGCAGCTCATGGGAGTCGTCGCGCGAGAAGACGCGGACGTCGATGACCTTGCCGTACTCGCCGTGGGGGACCTTGAGGCTCGTGTCACGGACGTCGCGAGCCTTCTCGCCGAAGATGGCCCTGAGGAGCCGCTCCTCCGGCGTGAGCTCCGTCTCGCCCTTCGGGGTGACCTTGCCGACGAGGATGTCGCCCGGCCCCACCTCGGCACCGATGCGGATGATGCCCCGCTCGTCCAGGTCGGCGAGGATGTCGTCCGAGAGGTTCGGGATGTCCCGGGTGATCTCCTCCGCCCCGAGCTTCGTGTCCCGGGCGTCGACCTCGTGCTCCTCGATGTGGATCGAGGTGAGGACGTCGTCGCGCACGACCCGCTCGGAGAGGATGATGGCGTCCTCGTAGTTGTAGCCCTCCCAGGGCATGAAGGCCACGAGGAGGTTCTTCCCGAGGGCCAGCTCACCGTTGTGGGTGGACGGCCCGTCGGCGAGCAGGTCGCCGGCATGGACGTCCTCGCCCTCGGAGACGAGCGCCTTCTGGTTGATGCAGGTGTTCTGGTTCGACCGCCGGAACTTGGCGAGCGGGTAGACCCGCCGGCCGAGCTCGACGCCGAAGCGACCCTTCTCACCGGCGCGGTACTCGACGGTGATGTGGTCGCCCGCCACCTCCGTCACCTTGCCCGTGCCCTCGGACACGATGAGCTCGCCGGCGTCGCGGGCCGCCCGTGCCTCGATGCCCGTCCCGATGTAGGGGGCCTCGGGGACGAGGAGGGGGACCGCCTGCTTCTGCATGTTGGCGCCCATGAGGGCGCGGTTGGCGTCGTCGTGCTCCACGAAGGGGATGAGCGCCGTCGAGACCGAGAGGATCTGCTTCGGCGACACGTCCATGAGGTCGACGTCGGCCGGCGGCACGTAGTCGACCTCGCTCGTCGTGCCGTACGACGTCGAGGTCGCCCCGACCCGCACGCCGGCGCCTTGCGGGCCGCGGCGCACGAGCACGCGCTCTTCCGTGAATCGGCTGTTGGCGTCGAGGACGGCGGACGCCTGGGCGATGACGTACTCCTCTTCCTCGTCGGCGGCGAGGTAGACGATGTCGTCGGTCACGCGGCCGTCGGCCACCTTGCGGTAGGGCGTCTCGATGAAGCCGTGCTCGTTCACCCTGGCGTAGGTGGCGAGGTGGCCGATGAGGCCGATGTTCGGGCCCTCCGGCGTCTCGATCGGGCACATGCGGCCGTAGTGCGACGTGTGCACGTCACGCACCTCGAAACCCGCCCGCTCCCGCGACAGGCCACCCGGCCCGAGGGCCGAGAGGCGCCGCTTGTGGGCGAGGCCGGACAAGGGGTTGTGCTGGTCCATGAACTGGCTCAGCTGGCTCGTGCCGAAGAACTCCTTGATGGCGGCCACGACCGGGCGGATGTTGATGAGCGTCTGCGGGGTGATCGCCTCGACGTCCTGGGTCGTCATGCGCTCGCGCACGACGCGCTCCATGCGGGAGAGCCCGATGCGCACCTGGTTCTGGATGAGCTCGCCGACCGAGCGGATGCGCCGGTTGGCGAAGTGGTCCTGGTCGTCGAGGCGGTACCCGGGCTCCCCGTTGGCGAGGTGGAGCATGTAGGTGGCAGCCGCCAGCACCTCGCTCGGGCTGAGGACGCCCTGGTCAGGAGCCGGACGCTCGAGGTCGGTGTCGAGGAGCTCCGAGATGCGCTCGATCTCCGGCCCGAGCTTGCGGTTGAGCTTGTAGCGGCCCACCCGGGTGAGGTCGTAACGACGCGGGTTGAAGAAGGCGTTCTCGAAGTAGACGCGGGCGGCCTCGAGCGAGAGGGGCTCGCCCGGCCGGGCCCGCTTGTAGATCTCGAGGAGGGCTTCCTCCCGCGTGGGGACGAGCTCGCGCTCCTTCTCCCACTGGCCCTCGAGGAAGTCGAAGTGGCGGACGAAACGGTTGAGGAAAGCCTCGTCCTCGTAGCCGAGGGCGCGCAGCACGACGAAGAGGCTGAGGCGCCGCTTACGGGCGACGCGGGCGCCGGCGGTGACGTCCCGGTTCGGCTTCGCCTCGACGTCGAACTCGATCCACTCCCCGCGATAGGGGTGGATGGTGCCGGTGACGATCGTCTTCTGGTCGCGGCCGGGTTGGAAGATGACGCCGGGCGAGCGCACGAGCTGGCTGACGACGACGCGCTCGGTGCCGTTGATGATGAACGTGCCGCGGTCGGTCATCATCGGGAAGTCCCCCATGAAGACCGTCTGCTCCTTGATCTCGCCCGTGGAGGCGTTCATGAAGCGGGCGCGCACGAAGATCGGGGCGGCGTAGGTGATGTCCTTCGCCTTGCACTCGTCGATGGTGAACTTGGGCGGCGGGCGCAGGTCGGCGTCGCTCGGGTCGAACTCGAGCTCGAGACGAAGCTGATCGGTGAAGTCAGCGATCGGGCTGATGTCCGAGAAGGTCTCGGCCAGGCCCCGATCGAGGAACCACTGGAACGAATCGCGTTGTACGGAGATCAGGTCGGGAAGGGGCAGGACCTCGTCCAATTTGGCGAACGAAAAACGGTCCGGCGTGCGGGTACGAGACGGCAAGGCGCTACTCCTCGCGAGAACGAGACGGCCGGGAACTCGGGACGAGCCGTGTCCGGGCGCGCGTCAAGGACGACAGAAGACTGCAATCGGACGCGGAGAGGGCACGACAGAGGAAGAGCATAGTCACGCGAAGACGCGCGAGCAACACCCGAGGCGAAATTGCCTCGCGGCAGGGTAAAGGAAGCTCACGCCGTAGTCAAGGCAATTTGGCTGGGTTCTGCCTGAGAACGGCGTGGGGCGCCGGCCCCCAGCCGGCGCCCTCCCGGTTCGTTACTTGAGCTCGACGCTGGCGCCGGCCGTCTCGAGCTGGGCCTTTGCCTTCTCGGCGTCCTCCTTGGACACCTTTTCGAGGACCGCCTTGGGAGCGCCGTCGACGAGATCCTTCGCCTCCTTGAGGCCGAGGTTCGTGAGCGCCCGGACCTCCTTGATGACCTGGATCTTCTTGTCGCCCGCAGCCGTGAGGACGACGTCGAACTCGTCCTGCTCCTCCTCGGCGGGAGCGGCCTCGGCCGACCCGCCGCCGGCGGGCGCCGCCGCCACGGCGACCGGGGCGGCGGCCGTGACGCCGAAGCGCTCCTCGAACTCCTTCAGCAGCTCGCTCAGCTCGAGCACCGTCATGCCCGCAATGCCGTCGAGGATCTCTTCCTTGGTTGCCATCGTTGCTCCTAGCGCTGGTTACTCGGTCGGTTCTGGATCGGTCTCGGCTGCGGCCTCGTCGGCTGAGCCCTGGTCGGTGGGGGCGCCCTCGTCGCCCGCCTCGGCCGCCACCTCAGTCGCGTCGTCCGTGGTCGACGCCTCGGCTTCGGCACCCTCGTCCGCCGCGACTTCCTCGGCCGCAGTCTCGGTGGCCGCGGCCTCCGTGCCTGCGCTGTCGGCGGCGGTGGCGTCGGGAGCGGCAGCCTCGTCGGTGTTGCTGGCGGCGCTGGTGTCGTCGCCGGTGGCAGTTTCGCCGCCGGAGGCGGCACCAGTGTCGACGTCACCGGCCGAAGGAGGCAGCGCCTCGCCCCCGGCGACGCGCTGGTCGATGAGGGCGGAGATCCCGTAGGCGAGGTTCTGCGGCATCGCCTTCAGCAGGCCGGCGAACTGGCGCATCGGCGCCGCCAGGGCGCCGGCGATCTGGGCCAGCAACGTCTCGCGAGACGGGAGGTCGGCGAGTGCATTCGTCGTGCGGGCGTCGAGCACACCCTGGCCGACGTAGCTGCCCTTGATGACGAGCGCCGGGTGGGTGCGAGCGAAGTCGCGCAGCACCTTGGCGGCGGCCGCTACGTCCGTCTCGACGAAGGCGATGGCTGTCGGGCCCTCGAGGAAGGCGTCCATGGCGGCATGTGGCGACTCAGCCGTAGCACGCCTGACCAGGGTGTTCTTGTAGATCTTGTACTCCGTGCCCGCCGCCCGGAGCGCCCGTCGCAAGGTGGCGAGGTCGCCGACCTTGAGGCCGCGGTACTCGGTGAGGATGGCGGCGTCCGCCTGGTCGAGGTGTCCGCGGACCTCCTCGACGACGGCCACCTTCTCGGCTCTTGGCCCAGCCACCTGCGGCTCCCTTCGTCCGTACTTGCCTGCTGCGATCGCTTGCGACCCGGTAGGCCCAGGTGGAGCGCGGCGACGACGAAACGGAAGCCCTGCGGACTTCGCCTCGTCAGGCGGGCTCTCGCCCATTCAGCACGCGGGGTGCACCGGAGGTCTTCGGCGGGTCGATCTGTTGTGCGGCTGCGATGTTAGCCGGTCGACGAGGCGTGCCCGTCAGGACGGGCACTCGATCCAGACGACCGCCGTGTAGCCGGGCGCCGTACCCGCCGCCGGCACGTTGATGACCCCGTAGGTGATCTGCTGCCCGTGCGAGAGCGGCTTCACGCAGGCGACGGGGCTGCCCTGCTCAACCAGCCCCGGGGTGTGCTCTGGGGCGGGTCGAGCGGGTTTGGGTTTCGGTCGTCTCAGGTGTAGGTGAAGACGACGCTGGAGGCAGTAATGAGCGCCCAGAGTGACCGTTTTCGGCCTTTTACGGTCGCCTTCGCAGCGCAGTAGCCCGAATCCCCGCCGCCTGGTGACGCCGCCGGCGCCGCCGAGGCTCAGGCGGAGGCGGCGAGCTCCTCGTCGGTGATCCGTGCCTTCGCCGGGTCGATGTGCACGCCCGGCCCTTGCGAGGGCGAAAGGGTGATCGAGCGCACGTAGCGGCCCTTGGCGGCCGCCGGCTTCACGCGCACGAGCTCGTCGAGCACGGCGCGGAAGTTCGCGAGGAGCTGGTCGCGGCTGAACGACGCCTTGCCGATGGGCACGTGGATGTTGCCGACGCGATCCGTGCGGTACTCGACACGCCCGCCCCGGAACTCGACCACTGCCTTGGCGACGTCGGTCGTGACGGTTCCGGTCTTCGGGTTCGGCATGAGGCCGCGAGGACCGAGGATGCGTCCGAGCCGCCCGACCTGGGCCATCATGTCCGGCGTGGCGATCGCCACGTCGAAATCGAGGAAGCCCTCCTTCTCGACGCGGGTGACGAGGTCGTCGGCTCCGACGACGTCGGCGCCGGCGGCGCGGGCATCGGCAGCCGCCTCCCCGGCGGCGAAGACGGCCACTCGCTTCGTCCTACCCGTACCCGCCGGGAGGGCGAGCGAGCCGCGGACGATCTGGTCGGCCCGCCGGGGGTCGACCCCAAGACGAACGGCCATCTCGATGGTCTCGTCGAACTTGGCGGACGAGAGGCTCTTCACGAGGTCGATGGCCTCGACGACCGAGTACAGGCGCGTGCGGTCGAACCGCTTCAAGAGGTCGGTGTACCGCTTCCCAGTGCTCACTTCGGCTCCCTTCGGGCTCCCGGTCCGGTCCTCAGCCGACCGTGATGCCCATCGACTTCGCCGTACCGGCCACCTGCCGCTTGGCGGCTTCGATGTCGTTGGCGTTGAGGTCGGGCATCTTCTTCTGTGCGATCTCGGTGAGCTGGGCGTCGGTGATGGAACCGACCGTCTCCCGCCCGATGAGCGTTGCCCCCTTCTCGACGCCCGCCGCCTCGCGCAACAGGACCGTCGTCGGAGGCGTCTTGAGGACGAACGTGAACGAGCGGTCCTCGTAGATCGTGATCTCCACGGGAATGATGGTGCCCCGCTGGCTCTCCGTGGCGGCGTTGTACTGCTTGCAGAACTCCATCGTCTGCACACCGTGGGGGCCGAGCGCCGTCCCGACGGGGGGCGCGGGCGTGGCCGCCCCGGCCGGCAGCTGGATCTTCACGATTGCGGTGACACGGCGACGTGCCATGGTGGTGCACCCTCTCCTTTAGGTGGCCGGCGTTCGGGCGATGACCCTAGAGCTTGGCGACTTGGCTGAATTCGAGCTCGACCGGGGTCTCCCGGCCGAAGATGTTGACGAGGACCTTCAGCTTGAGCTGGTCCTCGTTGATCTCGGCGATCTGGCCCGAGAAGTCGGCGAAGGGGCCTTCCTTCACCCGCACCGTCTCACCCACCTCGTACTCGAGGCGCGCCTTCGGCCGCTTCTGACCCTCGCCCGTCTCGGGGCGGACCTGCAGGATGGCCTCGACCTCGCCACGCGGCAGCGGCGTCGGCTTCGTCCCAGGCCCGACGAAGCTCGTGACGCCCGGTGTCTGGCGGATGACGGACCACGAGTCGTCGTCGAGCTCGCAGCGGCACAGGAGGTAACCGGGGAACACCTTGCGCTGCACCGGCACCCGCTTGCCGTTCTTCACCTCGATGACCTCTTCCATCGGGATGACGACTTCGTAGATGCGGTCCTCCATGTTCATGGAGGAGATGCGGCTCTCGAGGTTGGACTTCACCTTGTTCTCGTAGCCGGCGTAGGTGTGGACGACGTACCAGCGGCCGGGCCGGTCGTAGGGGCTCGGTGCCCGCTCGACGGGCTCTTCAGACTCCTCGTCCTCCTCGGACTCCTCCGACTCCTCGTCCAGCAGCTCGCCGAGTGCGTCGGCGCCGTCCTCGTCCCCCTCGGTGACGAGCTCCTCGACCTCCTCGACGTCGCTGACGGCATCGCCGATCTCCGGGACGTCGAGGGCGGCGTCGGCCTCGAGGGCCGACGCATTGTCGAGCGACAGCACGTCGTCGGCCGCCCCGGCGCGCTCCGCCTCGGGCTGCTCGACCGGTTCCTCGACCGGCTCCTCCACGCTCTCGTCCTGGTCGATGGGCTCTTCGGTCACGGTTCTCGTCTCTTCGCTGATGTTCGTCACAGAATCCTCGTTGACCCTCCGCGGTCGTCGCCTGCACGGCCCTCCAGCGGCGCGATGGCAGCGGTGGTGTATCGCCGGGACCCCATGAGCGTACCGCCCCCCTGAGCCTCGACGTCCCGGGGCGTCCCCGGCGACGCAGACGGCCGCTGTGCCATCACTTCGTGAAGAGGACGAGCACCAGCTTGGCGAAGAGGGCGTCGAGACCGAAGACGATGGCCGTGAGCAGGACGACGGTGCAGAACACGACGATCGTGTACTTGATGACCTCCTGCCGGCCCGGCCAGGCGACCTTCACCAGCTCGGTGCGCACGTCGCGCAGGTACTCGGCGGTCCGCTTCGGCAGGCTGGGGCGCTCTTCCTTCCGCTGCGCCGCCACCCGGGCCGCCGCCGCGTTCGTCCGGTCGCGCTGGGGCGCGAGAGGAGTCCCGTCCGGGCCGAGCTGGCCCTGGCGCTGAAGGAGGCGCTTGGTTTCTCTGTTCATCTCACCTCAGCTCGGCGGAGAGCAAGGGGTTCTCGTCACCATCGGTTCAGCAGGGCAGGAGGGACTCGAACCCCCAACCGCCGGTTTTGGAGACCGGTGCTCTGCCAGTTGAGCTACTGCCCTCAGCGCGGACGTCCTCGCCCGACACCGGGCTTCGCGCCGAGCATCCCGGGCACCATCACGATAGCACCAGCTCCTGCCCCCACTACATGGCGGGCATGGCCGCGGGCGAGGGCGACGAGGCCGGCGGCGGCTCCGCCGGCAGCCACGACGGCACCGGCATAGGCGAGGCTCCGGCCGGTGAGCACGGAGCGCACCATGCGCCGCTTGGCGGCCGTGCCGACGACCTCGAGGACGTCGGCGACGAGGCCGGGGGGCGGATCGACCTCCGTCGCCGCCAGCTGGTGCAGGAGCCGGATGAGCTTGCGGTAGCGGGCGAGCTCCGCTTGGCAGGACAGGCAGGTCTCCACGTGGGCGACGAGGGGGGCGCTCGCCGGGAGCCCGTCGTCGAGGATGCGCGGCAGCTGGACGGCCACCTCGGAGCAGCTGACGGACCCCGGGCGGCGGCGGGGGCGAGCGAGGGTGACCCAGCTGCGCCCCGTGGCGACGACGACGTCGGCCGTCTCCGCGATCCAGGTCATGCCGAGTGCTCGAGCACCGACGTGACCGCCTCGGCGCCGTCTGGCTCGACGGAACGGAGGCGACGCCCGTCGAAGAGCTGCTCGCGGAGCCGGCGCCGGGCGCGGTGCAGCCGCACCTTGGCGGCCGCCTGGCTGATACCCAGCTCCCTGGCGATCTCGCGGTGGGGCATGTCGTAGACGTCCCGGAGGACGACGACGAGCCGCAGCGGGTCGGGCAGCTTGGCGAGGGCCCGGACCAGGCGCTCACGGTCGTCGGCCGTGCTGGCAGCCGATTCCGGGTTGCCGTCGGCCCGGTACTCGACGAGGCGGGCGGCCTCCTCGTGGTCGTCGAGCTGGTCGCAGGACGACCTCTGCCTGCGCTCGAGGAGCGAGGCGGCACAGTTCACCGTGATGCGGTGCAACCACGTCGAGAAACCCGCCTCCCCCCGGAACCGCCTCAGCCCCCTGAAGGCCCGGAGGTAGGCGTCCTGCATGACGTCACGGGCGTCGTGCTCGTTGCCCACGAGCCGGAGGGCGAGGGCGTAGCAGGCAGGAGAGGTGATGCGGACGAGCTCCTCGAAGGCGGCCGTGTCGCCGCCCCGGGCGCGCTCGACGAGCACCTCGGTCAGCTCGGCCGGTACCGTCCGCGGGCGGTCGGGAGGAGCGTCGAGAACTCGGAGGGCGCTCACGACGGTCAGAAGGCGCTCGCGCTCAGCGAGTCTCCTTGTGCACGGTGTGCTGCCGGTCCCAGCGGCAGTACTTCTTCATCTCGATGCGCTCGCGGTCGTTCTGCTTGTTCTTCGTCGTGATGTAGTTGCGACGCTTGCAGACCTCGCAGGCCAAGGTGACCTGCACCCGCTTCTCGTTCTTTGCCATCGGTCTGGTCCTTCACTCCTCGTGCCCCTCGGGGCGATCCCTGTGCTTGGTAGCGGCGGCGGGACTCGAACCCGCGACCCCACGATTATGAGCCGTGTGCTCTTACCAGCTGAGCTACGCCGCCTCGGGGGACCCAGCGGGGCCCCGAGCGAGCCCCCTGTCGGAATCGAACCGACGACACCAGCCTTACCATGGCTGTGCTCTGCCGACTGAGCTAAGGGGGCGACATCGCCCAGCGGGCACTGTTCGCGTCGAGATCATACCGGCTGGCACAGCTCGCATCACTACGATCGGCCGCCATGCTGGTGCGTCGCGCCGTCGAGGGCGACTCCGAGGCGATCCGCCTCATCTACAACGCAGAAGTGCTGACGTCGACGGCGACGCTCGACCTCGTGCCGCGGGCGCCCCGCGACCAGGCGGCCTGGATGTCGGGTCATTCCGGCGTCTACCCGGTGCTCGTCGCCGAGGAGGACGGCGTCGTCGCCGGCTTCTCGTCCCTCTCCGCCTACCGCCCGAGGCCGGGCTACGCCACCGTCGTGGAGGACTCCGTCTACGTCGGCGAGGCCTACCGCGGCCAGGGCGTCGGCCGCCTCCTCCTCAACGCCGCCGTCGAGGCGGCCCGCAGCCACGGCTTCCACTCCGTCATCGGGCGGATCTCGATCGAGCAGACCGCATCGATCTCCTTGCACAAGGCGTGCGGTTTCGAGATCGTCGGGATCGAGCGGGAGGTCGGCCGCAAGTTCGGGCGCTGGCTGGACGTGGCCATCGCCCAGCGGATGCTCTGAGCCTTCCCGCTCGGGGCACCCCTCAGGCGCCGTGCCGCCCGGCCCCCGCCGCGAATCGGCCAGCACCCTCGACCGCTCCGGCGAGCACCGCCATCCCCCGTTCCACCTCGTTCGCAAGGGCGGCCGACTCGTCGAGGCCTTCCTGCTCGAGGACGCTGAGCCGGTCGGAGCGCAGGCAGGTCTGCGGCAGGTGTGCGAGGTCGAGGGCGAGGGACTGGGCAGCCGCCAGCGCCTCGCCGGCGGGCACGAGCCGGTTGGCGAGGCCGATGGAGAGTGCCTCGCCGGCGTCGACGGGACGGCCGGTCAGGACGAGGTCGAGGGCACGGCTCGTCCCGATGAGGCGCGGGAGGCGAACGGTGCCGCCGTCGATGAGGGGCACGCCGAAGCGCCGGCAGAAGACGCCGAAGACGGCCGTCTCGTCGGCCACCCGCAGGTCGCACCAAAGGGCGAGCTCGAGCCCGCCGGCGACGGCGTGCCCGGAGACGGCGGCGATGACGGGCTTGGAGAGGCGAAGGCGCGTCGGCCCCATGGGGCCGTCGCCGTCGTGCGCCACGCGGTTGCCGGCCCCGCCGGCGACCGCCTTCAGGTCGGCGCCGGCGCAGAACGTGCCCCCCGCCCCGGCGAGGACGGCGACGGCGAGGTCGGGGGAGGCGTCGAAGTCTCGAAAGGCCCCGGCGAGGGCGGCGGCCGTCGGGCGGTCGACGGCGTTGCGCACCTCGGGTCGGTCGATGACGACGGTGAGGACGGGCCCGTCGGCGGAGACCCGGACCGTCGTAGCAGCTTCGGCGAGGCTCACGCCGAGGCGACCGTCGTGTGCCGGACCCGCACGGCATGCACCACCCGTGGGGCGTACGAGAGGAGGCCGACGCCGACGAGCACGGCCACGGCGGCGAGCACGGTGAGGACGCCGTCGTGCTCGAGGTGGCTGAGGAGGGTGCGCCCGCCCGGGAGGCCGAGGAAGGACATGACGGCCGACAGCCAGATGAGGGCGCCCCGCGCCTTGCCGACGACGAGCGGTGCGAGGAGCACGATCCCCCACGTGAGATACCACGGCTGGATGACGGGCCCGAGGATGACGACGGCGAGCAGCGTGAGCCCCATGGCCCGCAGGCTGCTCACACCGCCGTCGGAGCGGAACAGCCAGTAGACGGCGAGCAGACCGGCGGCAGCGAGTCCGATCCCGTGGGCCGCCTGCACGATGCCGAGGTTGTGCTCGCCGAGCCCGACGGCTCTCAGGAGACGGGCGACGAGGCCGCCGATGCCGGTGCCCGGGTCCATCCAGGAGCTGACGATCCCGGGCTGCAGGAGGGCCGTCGCCCAGCCCCAGCCGATGCCGATGGCATAGGTCATGGCGACGGTGAAGGCGCCGCCGATCCCGAGGGCCGCCACGGTGGGGGCGAGGCGGGGACGCCAGCCCACGCCGACGCCTGCCCAGTCCCAGCCGATGTAGAGGATGCCGATGAAGGCGGGCGCCTTCACGAGGCCGGCGACAGCGCACAGGAAGATGCCGGCGATGGGGTGGCGTTCTCGCGCCAACGCCAGCCCGGCGACGAGGAGCCCCAGCATGAGGGCGTCGTTGTGCTCGCCGCCGACGAGGTGGAAGAGGACGATCGGGTTGATGACGACGAGCACGAAGGCCTGGGCACCGTCGAGCCCGTAGCTGCGCGCGAGCCGGGGGATGAAGACCCCGAGGAGGACGACGCCGGCGATGGCGAGCACGCGGAACCCGAGGACGGCGGCGAGCTCGTTGTGGTTGACGAGCTCGACGATCGACCCGGCGAGGGCGAGGAAGACCGGCCCGTACGGCGAGGTGGTGTGGTACCAGAGGGCGTCGATGAGCGCCGTGTACGGGTTGGCACCCTGGCCGAGCACCGTCGGCCAGTAGATGTACGGGTTGAGACCCCGCGTCATCTCCTCCCCCTGGCCGACGTAGCTGAAGGCGTCGTGGCTGAAGATGGGCGCCACGACGAGCAGTGGGAGGAGCCAGATGACGAAGACGGGCACGTAAGCACGCACCGGCGTGCCCGTGTAGAGGCGGGTGAGGCGCGCCAGGGCCACCCACGAACGGATCATGAGGAACATGCCGGCGTAGACGACCACCACGCCGACGAGGACGTTGCCGACGGGCCTGCCCGCCCCGAAGTACCAGAGCGGATAGGTGAGGGTGGGGCCCGCCGAGCTGAGGGTCGAATAGGTGGCGTGGTTGAGCGTGAAGGGCGAGGTCGGCTGGGAGGCACCCCAGAGCACCATGAGGAGGCCGACGGCCCCCATGGCGGCCGGGCCGAGCATCCCGCGCCGCAGCGGGGTCTCGCCCCGGACGTAGGGCACCGCCTCGGGGTCGGGGGCATACAGCCAGTCGAAGCGACGTCGCGGCGCCGCTGGGCCGCCCGCGGCTGCACGCTCGTCCGGCCCCAGATCGGTCGCGGCCCCGAGCCCGGACGGCGTCACCGACGAGGGTTCGTCGGCCCCCTGGCGTTCCGAGGTCCTCATGGCGTCCTGTCGCGTGTCGAAACGGATACATGGCGCCGCTCAGGGGATCGGCCGCCGACTCCGCACCCTCTGCCCTCGGCGGTCTCCCGGCGGATCGCGGCGACCTTTGCAGGGGGATCGTACCAGCGTGATGCCTGCGAACAAGAGCGACCGGGCGGCCTACGCTCTGTCGTGCCCACCACCGACCAGGGGTCCGTCGCGCTCTGGAAGCGGTCGGACTGGGCGGCATCGGCGGTCCTCGCCGGCGTGCCGGGCGTGCTCCTCACCGTGGCGGCGGCCACGGGCTACCCGCTCATCACGGGCGACGACGTCACGCAGAATTTCCCCCTCGAGGAGCTCTCCGGCCAGATCCTCTCCCATGGCCACCTCCCTCTCTTCGACAGCTTCCTCTGGTCGGGGGCACCCCTCCTCGGCGGCACGGTGGCCCATGCGCTCCTGCCCATCACCCTCCTGTTCGCCGTTCTGCCGCCGCTCGCCGCCTGGGTGGTCGGCGAGATCCTCGTGCTCGCCATGGCCACGATCGGTCTGCAACTCTTCCTGCGGCGGACCGGGTGCTCCACGGTGCCGGCGGCACTGGCGGGGGTGTCGTTCGGGATCGGGGGGTTTCTCAGCTCGCAGCTGGAGCACATCGACTTCGCTGCCGCTGCGGCCGCCCTCCCCTGGGCACTCGTCGCCCTCGAGGGCCTCGCCCGGCGGCCGGACGAGTCCCGGCCACGCCACTGCCTTCTCCTCGCCGGCGCGGCAGCGTGGATCTGCCTGTGCGGCAGCCCCGACATCGTCATCGACGCCGCCGTCGCCTGCGGCGCCTACCTCGTCCACCTCCTCCTGCAGCCGCCGGAGGAGGGCCGGCGCCTGACTCCCCGGTTGCGCCTCGTTGCCTGGACCGTCGTCGGAACGACGGCCGGCCTCGGCATCGGTGCCTTGCAGTGGCTGCCCTCGGCCGACTTCGTCGCCGCCTCGCAGCGCGCCCACCCGAGCTACGCCTTCATCTCCGGCGGCTCCCTGACGCCCGCCAACCTCCTCGAGGCGCTCCTCGTGCCGCACGTGCGCGGCGGGGGCCTGCTCGGCATGCGCCCCTTCGCCGGCTCCTTCCCGCTCGCCGAGGTGAACGCCTATCCGGGCGTCCTCGCCCTCGTGGCGGTCTTCGTCCTGCTCGTGCGGTGGCGCGAGCCGTCGGCCTGGCGATGGCGGGTGTGGCTCGTCGTCCTCGCCGTCAGCCTCCTCCTCGTGTTCGGCGACCACACGCCGCTCGAGCACCTCGTCGCCCACCTCCCCGTGGCGGGCGACCAGCGGCTGCCGAGCCGGGCGCTCATCGGCGTCGCCCTCTCCTCCTCCCTCCTCGCCGGCTACTTCCTCGACTCGCTCCTCGTCGCCCACCCGAGCCGGCGCCAGGTGGTGGCAGGACTCCTCCCGCTCGTCGCCATCCTCGGCGTCGTGCTCGCCACGGTGGTGGCGGGCCGGCCGGCGGGCGGCGCCCTCCTCACGCCGGCCGCCCACTGGGCGCTGGCGGGCGTGGCGCCCTACCTCGCCATCAGCGCCGCCGTCGCCCTCGCCGCCGGCGCCCTGCTGGTCTTCGGCGGGCGCCTCCAGGGCCGGCGCCGTCTGCTGCTCGTCGCCGGCCTCGTCGTCGTCGACCTCCTCGTCTTCGACCTCAACCAGTCCTCCCTCGCCCCCGCCCACGCTTCGTCCCTCTCGCCGGCCGACAGCGCCGCCGTGGCGGCACTCGCCGGCGACGGTCGGTACCTCGTCGTCGACCCGTCGCTCGGGAGCGGGAGCGCCCTCGCCACGGTGGGCGCACCCGACACAGGGGTGGCGGCGGCGCTGCCCGACGCCGGCGGCTACGGGTCGCTTACGTGGGAGCCCTACGCCGCCGCCACCGGCACCCACGTGCAGGACGCCGTCGACGACGACGCCGTGGCCGACGGCACCTTGGCGGACCTCGGCGTGCGGGCCCTCCTCGCCCTCCCGTCCGAGATCGTGCACGAGGGCTCCTCCACGCCGCTCGGTGACGCCCTCCGCCGCGGTGGCTGGAAGCCGTCCGGCTCGCTCGACGGCTTCTCCGTCTTCACCGAGACGGCGGCGCCGCCCTTCGAGGTCGACGCCGGCGGCAGCCCGGTGACGGGCGCGGTCGTCGACGTCATCGGGAGCGATCCCTGGACGGGCGCCGTCTCGGTCTCGGTCCGCACGCCGCGGGCCGGCTCCCTCGTCCGCGCCACGGCGGACGTGCCGGGCTGGCGGGCAGTCGTGCGCCACGCCGGGGCCGCCGCCTCCGTGCCCGTCACCCGGGACGGCCTCCTGCAGGCCGTCGCCGTCCCGGCGGGCACCTCCACGGTCACCTTCGCCTACGTCGCCCCCGGCTGGCAGGCCGCTCAGTACCTGGCGCTCGCCGGAGCCGTCGCCTGCGCCGCCATGCTCCTCGTGCCGCTCGGGCGCCGGCGCCTCAGGCCGGGCCGGAGCCCCCGCCCGTGAAGCCGATCCCCTTGAAGAACGTGTAGCAGAACGTCCCGCCCACCTCCGCCGTGCGGTAGAGGTCACGGATGCCTTCGTCGAAGCGCGCGGCCGTGGCGAGGCCGGCCTCCACGGCCTGGTGCCGGACGCCCTCGACCATGGCGGTGAAGGTCCGCTTCGTCATGGCCTCCACGAACTCGGGCCGGCTGTCGTCGACGTAGGCGACGAGAGGGGCCACCTCGACGCCGGAGAGCCCGGCCTCGACCATGAGCGGGTAGAGGCGGCGCCCGATGAGGCCGTCCCCACCGGCGCGCCGTTGCAGCTCCACGAGGCAGGCGATCGCCTCGTCGGCGGCCACGCTCGCCGGGTGGAAGTAGGCCGAGCCGTGATCGCCCTCGATGACCGTGACACTCCCGCCCGGGCGAACGAGGTGGGCGAGGTGCTGCAGGGCCTCGACCGGTCGGGCGAGATGCTCGAGGAGGAAGCACACGAAGACGTGGTCGAAGGACGCCGCCTCGAATCCGGCCGCCAGCACGTCGCCGTGCCGCACCTCGACGTTGACGAGCCCGGCCGCCTCCACCCGTCCCCTCGCCTCGGCGACGGATTCCGGCGAGATGTCGACCGACACGAAACGTGCCCCCGGGCTCCGAGCCGCCAAGGTGACCGTCTGGGCGCCGACGCCGCAGCCGGCCTCGAGGACGACGCTCCCGTCCGCGTAGGCCGTGGAGGCGTGCAGCAGATGGACGAGGGCGCCGGCCTGGTCGAGGAGCCGCTCGTTTTCGCGGGGGTCGTAGCCGTGGACGTAGGGGGCCGTCACGCCGTCACCGGCGCCTCAGCGCGGCCGGTGCTCGGTGCCGCGACCGGCCGTGATGAAGAGCGCCTTGCCCGGCTCGAGGACGTCGGCCGTGTGCCAGACGCCCTTCGGGTTGACGGCCGCCCGGCCGGGGCCGAGCTCGATGCGGTGCTCACCATCGGGCAGGTCCTGGATGAGGACGCTGCGCCCCTCCAGCTGCACGACCAGCTCCTCGCCGGCGGGGTGGCGCTCCCAAGCCGTCCAGGTCTCCTTCTGCGGCGTCATCGTCACGAGCCGGCCCTCGGCGCCGTCGCCAGCCGTCTCGTCCTCGTAGGCGCTCAGGTATTCGTCGGTCCAGGCGAAGTCGGGCAGCGGGCGCACGACGGAGCCGAGCCCGAGGTGCACGAAGGTGGAGGAGAGGTCGAACGCCTCGGGTGCGGTCATGGGGCCTCGGTTCGGAGCGGCGGGGTCGCTTGGACGGTACCGGGAGTGCAACCCGGCTTGTCATGCCTCGTTCATGTAAGGGCTTGCACACGGTTTTGAGGTCCAACCCGCGACACGAATCGCCCGAAACCCCGCCTCGCCCCCCGAGCGAGCTCCTCGTCGCGGGAGCCCCGCCGGCGAGCGTCCCCGGGTCACCAACCGGAGACCTGCCTCGATGTGAACCGGTCGAATGCGCTGCGTGGGCCGGGAAGGATTCGAACCTTCGAAGGCTGCGCCGACAGATTTACAGTCTGCTCCCTTTGTCCACTTGGGTACCGACCCGCGAGCGAGAACCCTAACGCGGCACCGATGAGGGGCGCCTCCTGGCTCACGAGGGGGCCCGCGCCAGGATCGGCGTCCCGGAGACAGCGCCCGACCAGGTGATGACCGCCTGCCTGACCCCGAGGCGGTCGAAGGTCGCCTCGGCATCCTCGTCGTCGGCGACCACCCGCGACCCACCGGAGCCGGTCATGCGCCCGAGCTCCGACCTGACGGCAAGGGCGAGCGCCAGCTCGTAGCGGGCCTCCCGCTCCCTCGCCCGTTGGATCGCCACGTCGAGCGCCTCGGCCCATTCGGCCTGCTCCTCGCCGGCACCGCCTGCCACGCCGGCGAGGCCGCCGGCGGTTCCGAGGAGGCGCAGCGCCGTCAGCTCGACCTGCTCGAAGCCGGGCCGGCCCTGAAAGATCGCCAGGAGCGAGCGTGAGCAGTCGACGGCCGCCGTGAAGTCGCCGTCAAGCACGAGGCACTCGTCGAGGCGGACTTCCGTCTCGGCGATGAAGACCTGTGCCTGGATGTCGCGAAAGTCGGCCAGGGCCTCCTGGAGGAGTCCGCGGCCGGCGGCGACGTTGCCGGCGCGCGCCTCCAGGAGGCCGAGGTTCGATGTGGCGAGGGCGACACCGATGCGGTAGCCGGCCGCCTGCCACGTCGCCCGTGCGGACTCGAAGAGCGGGCGGGCGGCCTCGAGGTCGCCCTGATCGGAGAGGATCTCGGCGATGTTGTTCTCCTCCGTGGAGGCGCCGATGACGTCGCCGGAACGAATGCGCGCCTCGCGGCTCGCCTCGTAGTGCCGGCGGGACGTCTCCCATTTCCCGAGGTAGTAGGCACCGATGCCGAGGTTGTTGAGGACGTTGCCCTGCCCGACGAGATCGCCGATCTCCTCGGAGATGGCGAGCGCCCGCACGGCGAGGTCGTCGTCGGGGTGGCCGAGGTAGACGGACATCATGTGCTCGAGGTAGAGGGCGTGGGCGAGCCCCGAGCGGTGGTCCGCCAGCTGCGCCTCCCCGGCCGCGGCGCGGGCGAATCGCGTGCACTCCCGGTAGCGCCCCTTGCGCGAGCAGATGCCCGCCGAGGCCAGGTCGAGCTCGGCGCGCTCGGTGCGGGCGGCCGGTGTCGACCCGGTGACGAGGCGGCGGCCTCGGGTGTAGAGGGCGAGCGCCTGCCCGTAGCGACCGCGTCGTTCCTGCAGGACCCCGGTCTTTCGCAGCAGCCTGGCGCGGTCGACGGCGTCGCCGCCGAGTCGTCGCGCCTTGCCGTAAGCGAGGCGGGAGCGCTCGAAGTCACCGGCCAGCTCGGAGGTGTCGCCGAGCGCCTCCGCCACGGCGGCGACCTCCGAGCGGGGCAGCGTGCGCAGACGGTTGGCGGCTTCGAGCGCCCGGGCGTAGAACGTGGCCGCCTCCGTGTTCGCCCACAAGGCGCGGGCGCGCTCTCCCGCCAGGCGCGAGTAGTGCCACGCCCGGTCATAGCCCTCGGCGTGCAGCCAGTGCAGCGAGAGCAGCTCGGCGCTGTCGTCGGGTGTGGTCATCCTCGTTTCGATGGCCGTGGCGGCACGGGCGTGCAGCTCCTTGCGCCGTCGGAAGGACAGCCCCTCGTAGGCGGCGTCGCGCATGAGGCCGTGCGTGAAGCGCCGGCCGACGGCGGTCGGGGCGACGTAGGCGCCGAGCCGCTCCCACACCGTGTCGTCGACGAGGTGACCGTCGTCCAGAAGCTCGACGAGGAGGGCGGGATCGAAGTGGCCCCCGAGCACGGCGGCCGCCCGCAGCACCCGTCGGTCCGCCGGCGAGAGGAGGTCGATCTCCGCCGCCAGGAGCGGTTCGAGCGACTCGGGCAGGCCTTCGAAGCCGCCCGCCCCGCCGGCGGCACGCAGCAGCTCACCGAGGAAGAGCGGGTTGCCGTTGGCGCGCTCGACGATGGCGGCGACCTGCGCCGGCGCCAGCACGGAGGCTGCACCACCGCGAGCGAGGAGGGCGGCGTCCTCCCCGCCGAGCGGCTGCAGCTCGATGACCGGGTGGGCGGAGCCTTCGAGCAGATCCCTCGCCGTGCCGGAGCCACGCGTGAGCACGACGAGCAGGGGCAGCGCCTCGGCTTCGAGGACGATCCGGCGCAGCAGGCTCGCCGACGCCTCGTCCATGGCGTGGGCGTCCTCGAACACGAGCGCCGACGGCTGCCTGACGAACACCCGGAGGAGTCCCACGGCCGTCTCCTCCAGGCGGCCCCGCCGGAATCTCGGCTCGAGCTCGTCGACCTCTGGGGTGGACGGCACGGGTACGTCGACGACGTCGGCGAGGAGGGGCAGGAACGGTTCCAGCTCGGGCGTCCCGGCTGCCATGACGCGACGGAGCTCGCCGGCGACGAGGTCGTTCGGGGCGTCCGCCGCGCCCCCGAGCAGCCGGCGCAAGATGTGGCGGAACGCCAGGTAGGGGGTGGCGCTTCCGTACTCCTCGCAGGCCACCCGGAGCGTGTGGAGACTCCAGCGCTCGATCGCCTCCGACACGAGGCGGGACTTGCCGATGCCTGGCGCCCCCGATGACCTCGACGACGCTCCCCGCCCCGGAGGCGGCGCTGTCGGCGAGCTGCAGCAGCACCTCGACCTCGGACTCGCGGCCGACGAAGGGCAGGTCCGTCGCTCGGGCGGCTCGAGACGTCGTGGCGCGGCGCCCCGACAACGGCGGCGGCGACGGGCTCGGCCTTTCCTTTGACCTGGAAGGGTGGGACGGGGTCGCTCTCGAACGGGTTGCGCACCCGGGCGAGCGCACCCTCCGTGGCGAGAACCTGGAGCGGTGGGGCCTGGCGCCATCACGCGGGCCGCCAGGTTCACGGCGTCGCCGGTGATCGAGAAGATGCGTCGCTGGCCGAGGCCGAAGTCGTGGGAGAAGACGAAGACCCTTCCGGCGTTCACGCCGACGCGCAGCCCGATGGGCGAGTCGGCACGGGTGGTCGCCGACGATCGTCGCGAGCGGCCCGCAGCACACGCTCGGCGTCGTTGCCACGAAGGAGGGGGACGCCCCCGAGGAGGATGATCTTGCCCCCGTCAGGTCCGATGTCGGTCCCGTGGAAGCTTGCCCCGTAGCGCCCGGCCGCCTACTCGGCAGAACGGACGAGGGGATCGAGGCAGGCGGCCACGGCCTCGGGGCCCTGTTGTTCGGAGAGCGCGGTCGACGCCCGAGAACTGCACGAAGGCGACCGTCGCCTGCCGGTGCTCGGCCTGCTCGCCCCCGCCGAGGAGGTGTGCTCGGGTCTCGGCCGGGAGGAGCGATGCGACGTCGGTGCCAGCAGGCGCCGGCATCGCCTCGATCGGCTTCTCGTCGGCCTCTGGCGCCGCCGCCACGAGAACGCCCTCGAGTTTGGGGTCGCCGAGCACCCTGCGGTCGAGCCGGCTCGCCGTCTCGGAGCTCACGAGCACCTCGCCCGCCTCGGCGATGGCCTCCATGCGCGCGGTCGTGGTGGCGGCCGGGCCGGTCACGACGAGCTCCCGGTGGTGGCCGCCGAGCAGGTAGAAGTCGAAACCGCCGCTGTGGGCCCCGATCGACACCCCGAGGACGACGCGGCCGGCAGACGTCGTCAGCCGGCCGATGCGCCCCATCGTCCGCGACATGAGGACGGCGGCGCGGCAGGCCCGGGGCGCCGACGCCGGCTCGGGGAAGAAGAGGAGCGAGGCGTCCCCGCCCCACTTCAGCAAGTCCGCACCGTAACGAGCCGCCACGCCCAGCATCTCGGTGAAGACGGACCCGATGACGTCGGTGATCTCCTCGGCGCCGACCTTGCCGCGGGCCGCCAGCCGCTCGGTGAGCGCCGTGAAGCCGGAGACGTCCACGAACAGCACGGTGCCCTCCACCCGGCGGTGCAGCGCCGAGGGGGTGTCCACGAGCCACTCGAGGGCGAGGCGCGGGACGTAGGGCGCCAGGCGCTCGGCTTCGTCCCGTACGTCGGCCGTCCGACCGTCGCCCTGCAGGTCGCTCCGGGGCTCCCCGAACACCGCTGCCTCGTCGGCCGGGCTCACGCTTCCACCGCCGGCGGCATGCGAGGGCGGCAGGACGGCCGGCGGCCGGCCGAGCGACATGGCGCTCGAGCGCTCACGTGAAGGCGGCTACGCCCTCACGACGGTGAGCTTCGCCGCGCTCGTGCCGCTCGAGGAGCCGAGGCCGCCGTCGCCGCCGTAGGCCGCCGAGACGGTGTACGAGCCGACCGCGAGGGCGCTGTTGCCGATCTTGCACGTTCCCGTGCCGGCGCTCAGTGTGACGGTGCAGGAGGTCGAGCCGACCGTCACCTTCACGGTCTCGCCGTTCGGGACCGCCTCCCCGTTGCCAGTCGAGACGGTCACGCTGAAGACGGCGGCCGACTCGGCGCCCGACGTCACCGTGGTCGGGCTCTCGGAGACTTTCGTCGTCGTGGTGTCCTTGCTGACGCTGAAGCTGGCCGCCGGCGAGGACGACGAAGCGGCGAAGTTGCCGCTCGCCCCATAGGTGGCCACCACGCTCGAGACGTTGCCGGCTGTCAGCTGGGTAGCCGTCAGGTGGCAGCTGCCGGAACCGCTGGAGAGCGTGAACTGGCAGAGGGTGCCGCTCGAGGCGTGGACCGTCACTGTGCCGCCGGGAGTGCCCGCCGCCGAGGAGACGGTCGCCGAGAAGACCTCGGCCGTCTCGTTCCCGTAGGCGACCGTCGAGGCCGACAGGTGCAGCGCCGTCGTCGTGGAGGCCGCCGCCACCGTGAGGCCGACGGCGGCCGTGCCGCTCGAGGACTTGAGGTCGGTGTCGCCGGCATAGGTCGCCGCCACCTTGTAGCTGCCGATGGGGAGCGCCGAGGCGGTGAGAGAGCAGGTGCCGACGGCGCCGAAGGGCAACGGCGACAGCGAGGCGACGCAGGACGTCGTCCCCACGGTGACGGTGATCGACTCGCTGGCGGGCAACGACTCACCGTTGCCGGTAAGGACGGCGACGCCGAAGACCGCCTTCTGCTCGGAGCCGTAGGTGACGGTCAGCGGGAGCCCCTGCAGCACCGTCACCGTCGAGTCCTGTGCCACGGTCAAGCTGGCCCCGCCCGAGGTCGACGAGGCGTTGTACGGGTCGCCGCCGTAGACGGCCGTGACGGAGTAGCTGCCGGCCGCAACCTGGACAGAGGTCAGGTTGCACGTCGCCGTCACCGTGCTCGCCGTCTTCTTCGTCAACGTGGTGGTCGAGCAGAGCGTCGTCGACCCGGCCTTGATCGACACCGTTCCCGTCGGGAGCGACCCGCTCGTTCCGGTGACGGTGGCCGTGAACGTCTCCCCTCCCTCGGAGCCGTAGGTGAGGGAGGATTTCGAGAGCGAGAGCGTCGTGCTCGAGGGATAGCCGTTCACCTGCTGGGTGATGCTCGCCGACACCGCCGAGCCGGCGAAGTTGCCGGACCCGAGGTACTGGGCTGTGATCGTGTGGGTGCCGGCCGTGTCGTATCCGACCGTGCAGGTGGCGGTGTCCGGCGACGTGGCGGTGAGCTGCTGTGACGTGCACGTGCCGATGGCCGCCCCGCCGTCGAAGAACTCGACGTCGCCGGTGGGCGTACCCGACCCGGCGACGGTGGGCGTCACGGCGGCCGTGTAGGTCACCGCCTGGCCGTCGATCGAGGGAGAGCCCGTCGTCGAGACCACGGTCGTCTTGGTGCCGGCGGTGATGACCGTGAGCCCGGTGGGAGCCGTCGCCGGTGCGGCGGCGTCGAGGTCGGCGTCACCGCCGTATGTCACCGTGACCGGGTAGCCGTTGCCGAGGGGGAGCGCCGTGTTGGCGATGGAGCAGCTGCCGGAGCCTCCGGAGCCGCCGGAGCCGCCCGGTGTCACCGACGCCGTGCACGAGGCGGAGCCGACGTTCACCGTCACCGGGTCCGCTTCGGGAAGGACCTCCCCGTTCTGCGTCGCCACCTTCACCGTGAAGGTGGAGGCCGACTCGACGCCGTAGGCGACCGTGGTGGGAGACTCCGACACCGACGCCGTCGTGGTGTCCTTGCCGACACCGAGGTTCTCCGCCCCCGAGGTCGAGCCGGCGAAGTTGCCGTCGCCGCTGTAGTAGGACTCGATTTCGAACGGGCTACCCGCCGCGCCGAGGGCCGCCGGGCTCTCCGAGCAGGACGTCTTCGGCAGCGTGATGGCGCACAGGGTCGTAGCGCCGGACTCCACCGAGATCGTGCCCGACGGCGTGCCCTGGACGGACGAGCTCACACCTGCCGTGAAGGTGATCGCCTGCTCGTCGCCGTAGGTGGAGGACGGCGCCGAGACCGAGAGCGACGTCACGCTTGTAGCCGGCTGCACCGTCAGCATCCCGGGCGACGACGTGGACGCCCCGAGCCCGCCACCGCCCCCGTAGCTGGCGGTCACGGCGTACGGCGTCGTCGAAGCGGCGAGCGCCGCCGGCGCCGTCGTCGAGCACGTGTTGGCCGGCAGCTCGATGGTGCACAGCGGCGACGATCCCGCCGCCACCACGATGCTGCCCGTGGCGGCGGCGCCAGTCGAGGCCACGTCGGACGTGAAGGTCACCGACTGCTCGTCGCCGTAGGTGGCGACGGGGGCGGACATGGCGAGCAGGGTGCTCGTGGTCTCGCTGCCCACCGTGAGATCGGTGGAGGCGGACACCGACTGGGCGTAATCGGTGTCGCCGAGATACTCGGCGGTGATCTCGTGATCGCCCGCCGATGCGTAGGTGACCGTGCAGTTCGCCGTCCGGCCGCTGAGCGGAGCGCCCGACGAGCCATCGCAGGCGTCGATGGGGCTGCCCCCGTCGAGGAACTCGACCGATCCGGTGGGGAGACCGGCGCCCGAGGCCGGGGAGACGGAGGCCGTCAACGTGACGGGGGCGCCCACGCTCGCGGGGTCGGCCGACGTCGACAGGGTGGTGGTCGTGGCGGTGAGGGCGTTGAAGTCGACGCCCTCGTTGTCCGAGACCGCCGCGTTGCCGGCGGCGTCCACCGCTTCGACGATGTACTGGATCTTGGCGCTCGACGAGGTCGAGCTGCCCGTCCAGTTCTCGCTGTCGCCGGAGCTCAGGGGGACCTCGGTCCAATGCCCCGGGCTGACGGCGTCGGTGTAGAGCACGACGACCGCCTCGACGGGGTCGCCGGCGCTCGAAGGGGTCGTCTGAACGTCGAAGTCGAAGCCGGTGCCCGAGGAGGTCGCCTGCGAGGAGTCGATGGTGGCGGGCGTGTAGTCGTTGGCGAGCGACGTCCCCGGGGTGTCGTAATAGACCTGCGCCGACATCGAGGTGAAGAGGCGCTCGGTGCCGAGGCCCGTCGTCGACGACGAGTTCGGGAAGAACTGCCCGGCGACGAGGTCGAGCTCGGAAGCCTGCGACGTGCCGGACGAGGTGAACGTGCCATAGGTGGCGACCCGCTGCAGCGTGCCCGGGAAGGCGGCGTCGCCGATTGCAGGCGGCGTCGAGCCGCCCGAGCTCACCGCTGGCAGAGAGTAGGCGGGCAGGAAGTCGGAGATGTCCGTCGACCCCAGCCCGGTGACGAGAGCCCCGTGGGGCACGAGGCCCGTCTCGGACACGGGAACGGAGACGAGCGGTTCGATCGGCCGGTACTCCGTCGTCTGCGTGCCGCCACCGGGTGCCCCGTTCACCGCGTAGTAGGTCCCGTTGGGGCTCGTCGATGCTCCGAGGTCGCCGGAGGCCGATCCGACGGGGAGGCTGAGCGTCACCGGGGCGATCTCGAGCCCAGTGGTGGCGTCGAGACTGGTCTGCGGTGTCACCGACAGCGTGAAGGCCCAGCTGCCGGTGTCGCCGTTGGCATCGGTGTCGGTGCCCGTTGCCGTATAGGTCCCGACGGCGAGGCTTGCCGGCGCCGAGATCGCCCCGGAGCTGCTGACGGTGATGGCCGGCGACCCGGTGGCCTCCGTGTAGGTGACGGCACCGGCGGCGCCCGTGACGCTCAGATGACCGCTGTAGGCGGAGCCGGTGTTGATCGTGCCGGATGTCGGCTGGGCCTGCAGCAAGGCCGTCCCGTTCGCCGGCAGGGGCGTCGTGTTCAAGTGGTACATGGGCAGGCCGTAGAAGGTCGACTCCATGACGGCCTTCAAGTCGTAGGGGCTCAAGACGGCGTTGCCGGCGGTGTACTGCTGCTTGGCCGCGGTGAGGGCCTCGCCGATCGTGAGCGGCCCGTTGAGCTTCCCGGCGAACTCGGCCATGAGCTTGGCCGAGTAGGCGAGGGTGTCCGTGTCGGCGTATCCGTACCCCGTGTTGGCCACCCAGAGGGCGCCGTCGTCGGCGAAGGTCTTCGCCCAGTCGGACACCGGCGTGGCGAGTCCGCTCGTGGACACCTCGGCGTCGTCGATCTCGAGACCGGCGTGGCAGCCCATGGAGAACAGCAGCCGGCCGGCGAACGACGCCGCGCCGCTCACGTCCGACGTCGTGAAGAGATCCGCTTCCGTGCCGTCGGTGTTGTCGATGGCGGGCAGCGCTCTCGAGTAGTCGAAGTGGGCGTTGATGCTGTCCACGCCAGGCGACGGGCAGTTGCCGGTGGCCGTGCTGCCGGAGAGCGCCGTCTCGAGGCCCGCCGCGCTCCAGGTCTCGTTGATGAGGTCGCAGGCGGCGGCCGAGTCGAGGCCGTCGGCGGCAAGGTTCGCCTCGACGGCGTCGGCTCCGGAGGTGAGGAACGAGTATCCCGTCGTCAGGCTGGCGGTGGCGTCGAGGTCGCCGTTGGAGCTCACGAAGCGCGTGAGGGCTCCCTCGATCTCCGAGGCTGACTCGACGAGCCGGCCGAGGGCGAGCTGGGGCACGTACAGCGTCGCGCTGCCGACGCCGAGCGGCGAGCTGGCGACGTAGGGGTCGTCGCTGAAGTAGTAGCCCACCGAGAGGGCGTCCGCCTCGACGTTGTTCTCGCCTGCGAAGGTGGCGGCACCGTAGTCGCGTTCGTTCGACTCCGAGGCGCCGTCGGCGAGGCGCGCCAGGGGGATTTGGTCGTCGCCGCCCACGATGACGACGTTCTGGATGGTGGGATGCGCCGTCCGGAGCTGATCGACGACGGCCGAGATGGCCGCCACGACGCCGTTGGCGCCGCTCACGGAGCACGGATCGGCGTTCCAGGCGGCGTAGGCGGCTTGCACGCTGGCGTAGGAGTCGACGGCGACGATGCCTCCGTACACCCCGGCGGTGGAGTCCGAGGCGACGCCGTCGAGGTCCGAGACGATGGTCTGCTGGCCGGGGTTGCCGGGGTCGTCCCAGGCCGTGCCGAAGGCAGCCGACATCCGCTGTGTGTCGACGAGGAAGAGCGTGTTCACGTTGCCCGGGATGGTCGTGTCGAGGTCGCTCGGCGGGGTGCCGACGGCCGTGCTGGAACCGCCGCCCGGCAGCGAGCCGAGGTAGGAGACGCCCCCCGGGCAGGTGGGTGCCGGCTGCCCGCCGAGCACGTTCCCCTCCAGGAGGTACGGGTCCGGGCTGTAGGCGCCGTTGTACCCGGAGACCTGCACGATGTAGGTCCCGGCGGCGAGCGGAGTGGTCTGCAGGAACTGGCTCTGACCGTCGGGGTTGTTCGACACGGCGTCGAGCTGGTAGCCCGGCGGCGGAGTCGTCGCGAGGTCCTGCGAACCCGGCGTCGCCTCTGTCGTCGAGCCCGGGCTGAGCGTGGGCACGGTGTCGCTCACGCCGCCCAGATCCTCGCTCGGGGCGCCCTGCAGCCCGGACTGGCTCGGCCCGAACAGCTCGAGGTCGTAGGTGGCCGGGAGGTTCGTCAGGGCGAGGGCGAGCTCGTCGCCCGACGAGACGCTCACGGACCAGTCGTTGAGGTCGCCGGCGCTCGTGAGGTAGCCGATGTCGAGCACGCCGCCGTTTGAGTTCGTCGCCGGGTCGAGCGAGCTTGCGGTCGCCGGCGTGTTGTCGGGCTCTTCACCGTCGAGGACCTGCACGGCGGTGGTCGTCGTGGACTGGGTCGAGCCGTCGATGGAGGCCGACAGCGTGGCGGATGCCGGCCCGAGCCCGATGCCGGCGTTGGCGTCGAAGTCGAGGACATGGCTGCCCGGCGTGAGCACGAGGTTCCAGGTCAGGCTCGTGGTGCCGACGGGATCGGGCACCGGGTTGCTGTCGAGGAGGCTGGTGTCGGCGACGTAGCTGAAGGTCGGCGGGAGCTGGACCGTGACCTGCACCTCCGACTGGGCGCCGGTGACGTTGAGATCGGCGGTGTACAGCACGGTCCCGGACTCGCTCGGTGCGCCGAGGCTGGCGGCGAGCGGAAGCTCGGAGAGGTTCACGTTCTGCCAGGCGTAGCTCGTGGGAGGGACGGCCGAGAGCAGGAGGTCGGCGAGCGTCAGGCCCGGATAGCCCGGTGCCGACGTGTTGTCGCCGTCGAGGAGTTGGGCGACGGTCGTCTGCGGAGTCGTGCTCGCGATGGCACCGGTCGGAAGGTCCCCGATCGTCTCGGAGCCGTACGTGCCGAGCTCACCGAGCGTGGCGCCGGACAGCACGGCGCCCGCCGCCTCGGCTTGCCCGAGTGTGTCCGTGGTGCAGTCGAGGACGGGGATCGTGCAGTTCACGATCTCGGAGAGGTTGCCGATCGAGCTCAAGGGGATGGAGCTCAGCGGGATGGAGCTGAGCGGGATCGAGCTCAGGAAGATCGAGCTCAAGGGGATGGAGCTCAGCGGGATGGAGCTGAGCGGGATCGAGCTCAAGGGGATGGAGCTGAGGGGGTTGCCCGCCAGGTCGATCGAGCTCAGGGGAATGGAGCTGAGCGGGATGGAGCTGAGGGGGATCGAGCTCAAGGGGATGGAGCTGAGGGGGATGGAGCTGAGCGGGACGCCGGCGAGAGCGAGGTCGAGCAGGGTGACCCCGTTGTCGTCGTCCGAGGCGGCGTCGATGCCGAAGTCCGCGCACGACGAGTTCAAGGTCGTGAGCTCGCTGCACCAGGCCTCCAGGGCAGCGGAGCCGCTCGCCGAGCCGTCGATGGGAATCGAGCTGAGCGTCGTCGAGCCGAGCGCGATAGAGCTGAGCGGGATGGAGCTGAGCGGACTCGAGGCGAGGTCGAGGTCGCCGAGGTCGACGCTCTCGAGGTTGGTCGCCGGCGAGGGGGCACCCAGGCTTCCGGCCGTGGTGTCCTGCAGGACCTCCGCCAGCGTCACGGACTGCAGCGGCACCCCGGCGTACTCGGAGCCGGCGAGGACACCGGTCCAACCCGTGCAGGCCGTGCCCGAGCAACCGGGCGGGAACTGGATCGAGATGTCCGAGAGGAGCGTGTTCGACAGCGCCTGCTCCGCAGAGGCGAGCGCCGTGGGGGGCGAACCCCCTTGCACGGCGATGGAGCTGAGCGGGATGGAGCTCAGTGGGATCGAGCTGAGCGGTGACGAGGCGAGCCCGATGGAGCTGAGCGGGATCGAGCTGAGCGGGATCGAGCTGAGTGGGGCGGAGGAGGTCCCGGACGATGAGGTGGTCGTCGAGGAGCTCGTCGTCGTCGCCGAGAGGGCGGAGGCCGGCACGCTCTCCACGCCGTCCACCGACGGCGAGGCCGACGTCAGTGCCGTCGTCACCGTGGAGGCGACGGGGGTCAGGCTGGCGGAGAACCAGTTCGCCTGGTTCTGCCCGATGGTTGCCGACGGGTTGCCGTACTGGCCGAGGATGACGTAGAAGGGCCCGGTGCCGGCGTTGCCGACGGGGACGCTGGCCGAGCCACCGGGGTAGCCGACCGTGACGGTCCCGTTGCCCGAGCTGTCGACGGCCATGGTGATGTCGTAGGTGACGTCGTCACTGGGATCGTTGGGCGAGAGCACGGGCGTGTCCGTCGAGTAGGCGCCCGGTATCGGCGGCGAACCGAGCGACGCGCTCGCCCACATGCCGCGATCGGACTCGTCGGATGGATTCGAGATCCCCCTCGAGCGACATGTCCCCGGTGGGGCTCAGGAGGAAGATCGAGAAGGCACTCCCATACGATTGGAGGCCCTCGACGCTCGTCTGGAGCTCGAAGGGAGCGGAGTAGGCGTCGCCCGACTGGATTCCCGTGAATTCGGCGTTCGCCTGGCCACCGAACGTGCCGGTCATCGCCAGGGGCGAGAAGGGCGACGAGAAGCCCGGGAAGTCCAAGCTCGGGGCCACGTCCGTGAACCCGCCCGCCTCCTCGGCGCTGGCGATGGCCGGGGGGGTGCCGATCTCGTAGCTCCCCTGCTCTGCCAGCCAGCAACTGCCCGTGTCGCCGTCGTACACCCCGCTCGGGCCTCCGGTGGCGAACTCGTCCTCGAAGTTCGTGTTGAAGGCGCTCGACGAGCAGTAGGTCTCCGTGAGACCGGCGGAGTACCAGCCCGCCTCGTTGGGGCCCGTCGGCCCAGGCGGGGGAGAGCCGATCGCCTCGTTGTCCGACTCGCGCTGGCCGAGGATGACCCGGAAGGGGCCGTTGCCGATCTGTCCGAGGCTGGCGCTCGAGATGGTGGTGCCGTTCACCGTGATCTGGAAGTGGGCGTCGGTGTCCATCGAGATTCCAATGTGAAACGTCGTGCCCAGTGGCTGGTTCGAGAGAAAGGACTGGCCGGAGATGGAGCTGTCGATGTCGCTCTGTGCGCCGAGGTACCCGCCGGCCTCCGCCGCCCAGATGCCGTTGAAGGCACTCGGGGACAGGTTCGCCTCGAGGGAGATCCCTCCCCCCGACTGGTTGGCGAGATAGATGACGAACGAGCTGTCGCCGGACTGGATGGCCTTCACGGTCGCCGTGAAGTCGAACGGCGCCTGATACGAGGCGTCCGACTCGATGCCCGTGAACTCCGGTTCGGCGGCCGCCCCCTGCATGTCCATGTCCGTGCCGTTGAACGTCAGCTGGGGAGCCATGAAGGTGGCATTGTTGACGAGGGCGGCATTCGGCACTGCCGTTTCCCAGCAGTCGGAGAGAGCGGTGTCGGAGGCGAAGTCGTCGCTGAAGCCCGAAGCGGAGGAGCAGTCCGAGGTATCCGTCGGCGCCAGCGTGACGTTGTCGAGGACGGCACCGCAGGGATCGGTGCCTCCGCCCGCTGTCGCGTCGGCGAACTCGACGGTGTCGGAGCCGGTCCCCGTTACCTGCACCTGCTCCTCCACCCAGCCGACCGAAGTCGAGCTGTGCCCGGCCGTGTTGAACGACGGCGAGGAGACGAGCGTCCCGTCCCAGGAGACGTCCATCGTCTTCACTGGATCGGGATCGCTGGCGCAGGTCGGGTTGCCCGCCATGTACCACGACAGCGTGTAGCTCTGCCCGACAGAGGTGTCGGTGAGCGATTGCGCGAGCGACCCGGCGGCGTTGCCCGCCAGGTCGACGGACTGAAGGCCGTCCTCAGGGGCGTAGTAGAGGCCCGTCTCGACGGCGACGCTGTTGCCGCCCACCGTCCAGTTCGTGATGGCAGTCGAGCCGCCGCTGTAGATCTGGAAGTAGGAGGGACCGCCGAGAGCCGGCTGCTCGAAGCTCCCGTTCTGGATGAGGTTGGTGGCGGCGCCCGCCGGAGCGCTCGTGACCGCCTGCAGGACGGGGGCGATGAGGCTCGCCAACCCGAAGACGAGCAGCAGGACGGCACCCGCCCGGCCGAGGCGTCCCGCCTTGGAGCGCAACGACCGGAGCCTTCCGCTCGGAGCCGGCCTGGCGCCACGGTTCTGCTGACGTGGCGACCGCCGCGTGCGTGCACCGGCAGACAGATTCCCTCGACCCATGTGATGCGCCCCTTCGCCTGTTCGTGAAGAAGCGACAGCCGCCTAGCCAATACGGCCCCGCCCCCAGCCACGTGAGGGGCGATCGTAGCCAAACAACGGCGCCGGTGCACCTGGGCGAGGTGACCGTGACGAGGGCTCGATGCTGAGCCGCTACCAGCCCAGCTCGCGCAAGCGCGTGTCGTTGATCCCGAAGTAGTGCCCGATCTCGTGGAGGACCGTCCGCCGGACTTGTCGCTCCGCTTCCGACGTCGACCTGGCGTGTTCGCAGATCTCGTCGGTGTAGATCGTGATGCGATCGGGGTACCGGTAGCGAAGGCGGGAGCGCGGTCGCCGGGGTGCCTTGGTAGAGGCCGAAGAGGCGGCGATCGGGGGCCCTGCCCTCGATGATGATGGCGACGTTCTCGAAGCGCTCGGCGAGCTCGGGAGGGAGCGAGCCGACCGCCTCGCGCACGAGCTCGTCGATGCGCTCGTCCGAGAGCACCACCCGGCGCTTCGGCGGGCTCGGCGAGTCGCCGGTCCCCTCGAGTCCCGGCGCTTGGGCGTCCGGCGAGGCCGCTCCCGCCCCGACGGCAGCCGCCGCCCGCAGCCGTCCTGACGGGTCGGCGAGGGCGGCGAGACGGCGGGTGGATGCAGGGTCTCCATCATGAACGACGAGCCGTCGATGCGGGCACCCTCCCGGACGCGGCCTGAGCCGTCGATCGTCCGCAGCCCAGGACCGACGACCGCCGCCCACCTACCCTCCACCAAGGACCAGTGCGTCCCGCAGCAGTCGCATTCCACCGAGCCGTCCTGGCCGCCTCGAGACGTGCCCGCCGGCGCAGGCGCCGGCGACGTAGCGCGGCCGGCACGCCGGGCACTGGCGACTGCGGATCGAGTCCACGGCGACGGCATCGGCGCTCGGGTAGCCGTCGGCGACGAATCGTAGAAGCGCTTCGAGGTCCATCTCGTGCTCGAAGCACCGGACGGCAGGGCGGAAGGCTCCGGGAGCACCGCCCCCCGCTCGTCGCCCTCGCCGCAGCACGCTCACCCCCTCCCACCCCCTACCGCCTCCGCGCAGGCGCCGCCCCAGTCTGTCAAAGCCGAGGGCGTCTCGATCCTGCCGGCTGCGATACTCCTCCCGTGGCCCCGAAACTCCGAGATGTCAAGCGAGTGCGCTTCAACGCCCACGACCTCCAGGGCGTCGTCTCGAGCATGGACAAACTGGCCGCCGCCGGCGACGGATGGGTCAACCTGCTCCCGGGGCTCGCCGAGAACGAGACACGATCGAGCTCCCTCGGGTTCCTGACGTTGTTCAGCGGGGGCAGCATCGGCGTCACCATGTGCACCTGGATCCCAGCGGGCGACGGGGAGCGCACGGACAGGCGGGCGAGCTTGGGCATCACCCACATCACGGCCCGCCGTGTCGTGGCGCGGCTGGAGGCGCTCGGCCTCCCCGTCCCGGCGGGCTGGCTCGTGGAACAGGACCACCCCCGCCGGGGTCTCGTCCTCCGCCTCCCCGCCGGCGAACCTGCCGAGGGCGTGCTGGCGTGGGCGATGGCCGCCGTCGAAGCGCTCATCGCCCCCCGACCGATCATGAACTGGGACGCCGACGTCTACCTCCCGCTGGAGTCGTGACGGCGCCGCCCTGACGCTGGCATCGGAGTGCGGGGTGCGCTTGGTAGCTTCGTCCTATGCCGAGCTTCGATGTCACCTCCGAGGTGGATCTGCAGGAGGTGCGCAACGCCGTCGACCAAGCCTCCCGCGAGGTGGCGACGCGCTTCGACTTCAAGAACACCGGTGCCACCGTCGAGCTGAAGGACCATGAGATCACGCTGCACACGCCCACGGAGGACCGGCTGCGCGCCCTCGTGCAGGTGCTGGAGGAGAAGCTCGTCCGCCGGCAGGTCTCGCTGAAGGCCGTCGCCTTCGGGAAGATCGAGGAAGGCGCCAAGGCGACGGTCCACCAGGTGGCGACGCTCAACGCCGGCATCTCGAGCGACCACGCCAAGCGCATCAACAAGATCGTGAAAGACCTCGGGCTGAAGGGCGTCAGCTCGCAGACCCAGGGCGACCAGGTACGGGTTCTCGGCAAGAAGCGCGACGACCTGCAGGCGGTCATCGCGGCGTTGAAGGCGGCCGATCTCGACATCCCACTCCAATACGGCAACTTCCGGGACTGACCGGCTGCCGGCGGCAGGGGCGACGAGGGTGGTCCCCGAGAGCGGCGGCGAGCCGTGTGCGGCGGTGTGCGTGCCGGCCGGTCGCAGCGTCCTCGTCGCCGCTGACCTCTTCCTCTCCGCCGTTCCGACGGCAGCCTCCCGCTCGGCGACCCACGAGCTGGCCGAGGCGCTGAAGGGCTCCGACCCTCCCGGCGCCCTCGTCGTGGCCGGCAACCTCTTCGAGCTGGGCGACCAGCCCGCCGCCGAGCTGCAGGCAGCGCTCAGGACGCACGCCGAGCTGGCAGAGGCGGTCGCCGGCTACGTCGGCAGGGACGGGCACCGGATCATCGTCTTGCCCGGTACGCGGGACCGGGCGATCTGCTACGACCCGCCCAGCATGGTGACGCTCGCCGCCGCCGGGGTCGAGGTGGCCCTGTCCGCCGACCTCGACATGGCCGCCGGATCGGATACCGAGCGGGTCCGCGTGGAGCCCGGCTGGCGCTACGACGCCCTCCACCACTACGCCGACCCGACCGATCCGCGGGACACCCCCCTCGGCCATCACGCCGTCGCCGAGCTGTTCCCCGCCATCAAGTCGGCCCGCGACGGCTGGCTCGAGGGCATCGACCGCCTGGCAGACCCCGCCGGCTTGCCCCGCTTCGTGACGTCCCGCCTCATGTACCGCCGGCTCGGGCGCTATGCGTGGTGGCTGCTGCTTCCCATCGCCGTCGCCGTCCTCGCCCGCCTGCCCGAGGTGGCCCTCTTCGGCGGGCGACTGCACGACTACGCCCGGCTCCTCGCCGACATCGCCCTCACGCTGGCCCTCGAGCTCGTCGCCGTCGCCGTCGTGCTCGCCGTCGTCAACCACCGCGTCTGGGCGGGGGCGGGCAGCGCCCTCCTCGGCCCACCGCAGGACCGGGCGAACGACGCCGCCCGCGACGCCGCCCGGGCCCTCGTCGCCGAGGGCTACTCCGGCCTCGTCACCGGTCACACACTGAGGGCCGAGCTGGTGGGGATCGGGGGGGGTTTCTTCGCCAACACGGGAGCCTGTGCCGACGTCGTGGAGGAGCGCCCCGGCCTGTTCGGGATGCCTCCCGTCTTCGTCCGCGAGCGGCAAATCTCCTTCGTGGAGCTGACGGGCGGGGCCGTCGTGGGCGCCCGTCTCCAGCTCTCGCGGGAGGACCAGCCGGCCGGCAGCCTCCTCGAGCGGCTCGCCGTCGGGAAGCGGCGGCCGGCCGTGGACCTCGGCGTCGTCGCCGTCTTTCCCGACGGGGAGAGCTGGCCTCCGGTCGTCGACCAGACCCGGCGCTACAAGGCGGTGCGCCGCGTGGCGGCCGTCGTCGTGCTGCTGAGCGGCGTCCTCGACCTCATCTCGGCCTTGGCACCCGTGCAGCTGCGCGGCCAGCTGCACCCCTATCTCGGCTACGTCCCTCTCGGCGTGAGCGAGGCGGCCGGTGCCCTCGACGCCCTCGCCGGCGTCTTCCTCGTCCTGCTGGCCCGCGGCCTGCGGCGCGGCTCGCGGCTCGCCTGGATCGTCTCGGTCGCTGTCGAGGGGTTGACGGCCCTCTCCCATCTCGTACGAGGCGGCCAGAATCCCCCATGCCCTCCTCGCCCTCGCCGTGCTGGCGGCGCTCGTGTGGGGGCGCGACTCCTTCCAGGGCCGCTACGACCCGCCCTCCATGCGGGCCGGCGTCCTCACCCTCGTGGGCGGGGTCGTCGGCGTCACCGCCTTCACGACATTGGCCCTCTGGCTCGGCGTCGCCTTCTACCGCTCCGCCCACCACCACACGACGGTGCAGTCGCTGCCCCTCGGCTCCGCCTTCCTCGCCGCCGCCGGCGGCCTCGTCGGGCTCAGCCCTGTCACCTTGCCGGACGCCGTGGGCGACTTCCTCGGCCCCGCCCTCCTCGCCGTCGGGCTGGGGCTGGCCGCCGTGGCGCTCCTCCTCGTCTTCCGCCCCGTCGTCGACCGCCGCCTCGCCAGGCGCCCCGCCGGCCTCGCCCCGGCAGGCGCCGGGGAGCAGTCGTCCGGCCCGTCCGCGCCGGCGGGCGAGCTCGCCGGCGAGGAAGCCGAGTCCCTCGCGCTCTTCGAGCAGGCCCGCGAGATCGTCATGCGGCGCGGGGGCACGCTCGACTACTTCGCCCTCCGCAGCGACAAGCAGCATTTCGTCGAGCGCGACAGCGTCGTCGCCTTCGCCATCCGCTCCGGCGTCTGCCTCGTCTCACCCGACCCGGTCGGGCCGGCGGAGGAGCGGGAGCAGCTGTGGGCCGGGTTTCGTCGCTTTGCCGATGCGCATGGCTGGACCATCGCCGTGCTCGCCGCCGGCCAGGACTGGCTGCCCGTCTACCGGCAGTCCGGCATGCGCGACCTCTACATCGGCGACGAGGGCGTCGTGGACGTCCGGGTGCTCTCCCTCGACGGTGGCTCGAAGAAGGGTCTGCGCCAGGCGGTCAACCGCATCGCCAAGTACGGCTACACCATCTCCTTCCACGACCCGAGCACGGTGGACGCCGGCCTCGCCGAAGCGCTCCGTACCGTCATGACCCAGAGCCGGCGGGGAGGCGTGGAGCGCGGCTTCTCCATGACGCTCGGCCGCATCTTCGACCCGCACGACTCCGGCCTCCTGCTCGCCGTGGCATCCGACCCGTCCGGTCAGCCCGTCGCCTTCTGCCAGTTCGTGCCGGCGCCCGCCATCGACGGCTTCTCCCTCGACCTCATGCGCCGCGACAACGGGGACCACCCGAACGGCCTGTTCGACTTCATCCTCGTGAGGACCATCGAGCACCTGCGGGAGGAGGGTTTCGCCCACCTCGGCCTCAACTTCGCCATGATGCGGGCGGTGCTGGCCGGCGAGACCGGCGAGCGGCTCACCGCCAAGGTCGAGCGGTGGGTTCTGAAGCACATGTCCGACTCGATGCAGATCGAGTCGTTGTGGCGTTTCAATGCCAAATTCGACCCGGCGTGGCAGCCGCGCTTCGTCGCCTGGGACTCCGCCGAGCAGTCGCTCGGGGCCGCCCTCGCCATCGCCCGGGCGGAGAGCTTCTGGGAGCTGCCGATCATCGGCCGCTTCCTCGTCCCCTCCGCCGACGAGGCGGCGTCGGCGGCGACGTCGCCCCCGGAGGCCGCCGGCGTGCGAGCCGGTCCCGGCTGAGCGGCGGGTGCGCGGCGGGCGGTCTCGACCCATTCGTGTAGGGGGTTAGTCCTCAAAACGAGGCCTAACCGCTGACACGAATCGGGGCGACGAACGAGCTGAGGCGCCCCCGGGCGAGGCCCGCCCCCCTCAGAAGAGGAGCCGGGCGGAGTGAACGAAGTCGAAGAGCGGGCCCGGCCAGATGCCGAGCACGACCGTGAGCCCGACCGTGATGAAGAGGCCGAGCTGGGCAAGAGGCGGCACGACGATCGGGTCTGCCTCCGTCTCCACGACCTCGGTCGTGAGGTCGCTGTCGCCGGCGACGGCTGCGACGGCGACGCTCCCTGACGCCGAGGTGGTCGCCGCCAGGAGGGGCTCGCCGCCGGGCAGACCGGAGGTGGGCGAGGCCGTCAGCCCACCCGAGGTCACGTCGCCGGCGGTCGCCGTGGCGACGACGACGGCCGCCGGCTCGCTGCCGTACATGAGGAAGACGACCCGCAGGTAGAAGGCGGCGGCGATGGCGCCCGAGAGCATGGCGATGACGGCGAGGGCGTACGAGTGCGACTGCACGGCCGCCTCCACGACGTACAGCTTGGCGAGGAAGCCGGTCGTGAAGGGGGCCCCCGCCTGGGCGAGGAGGAGGACGGCGAAGCAGAGCGCCAGCGCGGGCTGGCGCCGGCCGAGGCCGCGGTAGCCCTCGATGGCGTGCTCACGGTCGCCCCGCCTGCCGACGTAGGTGATGACCGTGAAGCTCCCGAGCACGAGGAAGGCGTACACGAAGACGTAGTAGAGGCTGGCGGCGATGCCCGACGTGGAGACCGCCTGCAGGCCGAGCAGGACGAAGCCGGCGTGGTTGATCGACGAATAGGCGAGCATCCGCTTGATGTCGCGCTGCACGAGGCCGAGCACGGCGCCTGTCACGAGGGTGAGGATGGCGACGATGAAGAGGATGGGCTTCCAGTCGACGCTCAGCGTGCTGAAGGACGAGAAGAAGACGCGCAGCAGGGCGGCGAAGCCTCCCACCTTGGCGATGGCCGCCATGAAGCCGGTCGCCGGCGTGGGGGCGCCCTGGTAGACGTCCGGCGTCCACATGTGGAAGGGCACGGCGGCGATCTTGAAGCCGAAGCCCACGAGGAGGAGTGCGAGACCGGCGAGGAGGAGGCCGTTCGACGTGAGGACGTTGCGGGCGAGATAGGCGGAGATGCCGGCGAGGTTCGTCGACCCGGTGGCGCCGTAGGTGAGGGCGATGCCGTAGAGGAAGACGGCCGACGAGAAGGCCCCGAGGACGAAGTACTTCATGGCCGCCTCGCCCGACTCCTGCCGGCGCTGGTCGAGGCCGGCGAGGATGTAGAGCGGGATCGACATGATCTCGAGGCCGAGGAAGATGACGATGAGGTCGTTGGCGGCCGCCATGAACATCGCCCCGGAGGCCGCCAGCAGGGTGAGGGCGTGGTACTCGGGGCCGAGGATCCCCTCACGGCGCAGGTAGCCGTCGGCGACGAGGGCCGCCACGACGAGGATGCAGGAGGCGAGCACCACGAAGGCTGTCGAGAAGCCGTCGATGGCGAGCGAATGAGCCACCGCGGCGAAGGGGCCGTGGCGCTGCACGAGGTGCCAGAGCACGAGCGAGGAGACGAGGGCGGCGACGGCGGTGGCAACGGTCAGGGCCGTGTAGACGACGGTGGGCAGCTGGCGAACCGAGAGCGCCGCCGCCAGCAGCAGTACGAGCGCCCCGCCGATGCAGATCAGCTCGGGAAGGATGGCCGTGTAGTCGATGTGGGGTATGTGGATGGTGGCGAGGACGGCGAGGAGGCTCATTTCGAGCCGCCTTCGTCCGCCGGCGCCGAGGTCAGCCTCACGGCCGGCTGCCCGTTGGCCGGGATGTGGGCGTGGCCGACCTGCTCGACGTGGTTGACGAGGAGGTCGACGGACGGCGTGATGCGTGAGAGGAGCGGCCCCGGGAAGACGCCGACGAGCACGATGAGGGCGATGAGGGGCGCCATGTAGGCGCTCTCCTTCCAGCTCACCTCGCGAAAGCCGCTCTCCGCCGGCAGGGGCGAGCCGTGGAAGACCTGCTGGTAGGCCCACAGCAGGTAGACGGCGGCGATGACGACGCCGGCCGTCGCCACGACCGCCCACCAGCGGTGGGTGAGGAACGTACCCGAGAGGATGAGGAATTCGCCCACGAAGCCGTTCAGCCCGGGTACGCCGATGGAGGCGAGCATCACGACGGTGAACATGCCGGCGAGGACGGGGGCCTTCGCCTGCAGCCCGCGCAGGTCGCGCACCGAGAAGGTGCCCGAGCGCCGGTAGATGATGGCCACGAGGAGGAACAGCGCCGTCGTGTAGATGCCGTGGTTGAACATCTGCAGGACGGCGCCGGAGAGGGCGGGTCCCGTGAGGGCGAAGGCTCCCACGACGATGAAGCCGATGTGAGCGAGCGACGAGTAGGCGATGAGGCGCTTCAGGTCGCGCTGCACGGCCGCCACGATGCCGCCATAGATGATGCCGATCACCCCGAGGGTGAGCAGCAGCGGAGCCAGGGAGACGACCGCCTTCGGGAAGAGCTCGAGGTCGAACCGGATGATCCCGTACGTCCCGAGCTTCGCCATGACGCCGGCGAGGATGACCGACCCCGCCGCCGGCGACTCCCGGTAGGCGTCGGGCGACCAGGTGTGGAACGGGAAGATGGGCGCCTTCACGGCGAAGGCGGCCGTGAAGGAGAGGAAGAGCAGGACGCCGGCCGTGCCCGAGAGGTGGGTGGAGGCGAGCCGGCGGACGTCGAAGGTCGTCACGCCCGTCTGGCCGGCGTGGATGGCGACGAGGGCGAGGATGCCGACGAGGAGGAAGGCGGAGGCCCCGAGGGTGTAGAGGAAGAACTTCGTCGCCGCGTAGCCCCTGCGCTCGTGTCCGTAGCCGGAGACGATGAAGTAGACGGGCACGAGCGTCAGCTCGAAGAAGAGGAAGAAGACGAGGAGGTCGAGGGAGAGGAAGCTCCCGAGGCAGCCGGCCTCCAGGAGCAGCAGCCAGGCGACGAAGGCGGGGTCGCGGCGGCGCGGGCCGGCGGCGGCGAGGGCGACGGGGAAGAGGACCGACGTCATGAGGACAAGGAAGAGGGAGATGCCGTCGACGCCGAGGGTCCAGCGGATGCCGAGCGACGAGATCCAGGCGTGGCTCGAGACGAGCTGGAATCCGCCCGAGCCGCTGGCGAAGGTGGCGAGCACGGCGAGGGAGATGCCCAAGGTGGCGAGCACGCCCGCCCAGCCGACGAGGTCGGCGAGGCGCCCCCGCACCTCGGCCGTGGCCGAGGGACCGAGCAGCGAGGTGGCGAGCGGCAAGGCGAGAGCCGCCCCGGCGGGAACGAGGACGAGGACGGTCAGGTACGGGAAGCTGCTCATGACACCGCCCGGATGGCCACGTAGGCAAGGAGGAGGACGAGGCCGGCCATGAGGCCGAGGGCGTAGTTGCGCACGTATCCCGTCTGCAGGCGGCGCAGGCGGCGACCGCTCATGACGGCGAGGGCGGCCACCCCGTTGACGGCCCCGTCGATGACTTTCGTCTCGACGTCGTCGGAGATCACGATCGCCAGCTCGGTGGAGGGCCTCGCGATGAAGCGGTCGTAGGCCCAGTCGATGAACCAGGCGCGGCGCAAGAAGACGGGCTCGAGTTCGGGCCGCTCGGCCGTCCGGCGCCAGGCGCCGAGGGCCACGGCGACGCCGAGGAGGGCGAGCACGGTGTCGCCGGCGGCGAAGGCCCACTGCTCGCCGGTCGAGAACGCCAGCACGCGCAGCTGGGCACCGACGACCGGGCTCAGCCAACGCTCGAGGAAGTCGAGGGGGTGGATCGGCAGGTTGATGATGCCGGCGAGGACGGAGGCGGTGGCGAGCACGACGAGAGGAAGCGTCATGACCCAGGAGGGATCATGGGGGTGGATGCCACCGTCACCGTGCCCGACGGCGCCGGGGCCGGCGGCGCCGGCCGTCGCCGTGGCGGAGCTGGCGGGCGTGCCGTCGCCGGCGGCGTGCGCCTGCGGCCAGCGCTCCTTCCCGCTGAAGGTCAGGAGGTAGCAGCGCCCGAGGTAGTACGCCGTGAGGATCGCCGTGAGGGCGCCGACGGCGTAGAGCCACGGGCTCAGGGCGTAGGCGTTCTCGAGGACGTCGCCCTTCGACCAGAAGCCCGAGAAGGGGGGGACGCCGCCGATGGAGAGCCAGGCGATGAGGAACGTGACGCTCGTGATGGGCATGGCCTTGGCGAGGGCGCCGAATCGTTTCGTGTCCTGCTCGTCGTTCATGGCGTGGATGACCGAGCCGGCCCCGAGGAAGAGGAGCGCCTTGTAGAAGGCGTGCGTGAGCATGAGGAAGATGGCGGCCACGTAGGCACCCACGCCGGCGGCGAGGAACATGTAGCCGAGCTGGCTGATCGTCGAGTAGGCGAGGATCTTCTTGATGTCGTCCTGAGCGCAGGCGATGGTGGCGCCGAGGAGGGCCGTGGCGGCGCCGACGATCGCCACGACGTGGGCGGCGTCGGGGGCGGCGTGCAGGATGGGGGCGATCCGGCACATGAGGTAGACCCCGGCCGTCACCATGGTGGCGGCGTGGATGAGGGCCGAGACGGGCGTGGGGCCTTCCATGGCGTCGGCCAGCCAGGGGTAGAGCGGCAGCTGGGCGGACTTGCCGACGGCCCCGAGGAAGAGCAAGAGAGCGATGGCGGTGAGGGTGCCCGTCCCGAGCCCGCCGAGGTGGGCGAACACCGTTTGGTACTGCAGGCTCCCCGTCTTCTCGAAGATGAGGAACATGGCGAGGAGGAAGCCGGCGTCGCCGATGCGGTTGAAGATCATGGCCTTCTTGCCCGCCGAGGCGGCGCTCGCCCGCTCGAACCAGAAGGCGATGAGGAAGTACGAGCAGACGCCGACGCCTTCCCACCCGAGGAAGGTGAGGAGGAAGTTGCCGCCGAGGACGAGGATGAGCATGGAGGACACGAAGAGGTTGAGGTAGAGGAAGAACTTCGGGAAGTTCTCGTCGTGCTCCATGTAGCCGATCGAGTACAGGTGGATGAGCGTGCTCACACCGGTGACGAAGAGCGCCATCGTCATCGAGAGGGGGTCGACGAGGATGCTCGCCGTCACGTGGAAGCGGTCGGCGGTGATCCACGAGTACCACGTCTGGGTGTACGACCGCGTGGCCGGCGAGCGGGCGAAGAGGGCGGCGAAGACGAGGATCGCCGTGACGAACGACGCCAGCACCATGATCGTGGCGAGCCAGCCTGCCCGCGGGTTGCCGAGCCGCCGGCCGGCGGCCGTCAGCACGAGGAACCCCGCGAAGGGGAAGAGCGGGATCAGGAAGGCGGCGTGCAGCACGAACCGGTCAGCCCTTCAGCACGTGGATGTCGTCGGCCGTCGCCCCGGCGCGGCGCCGGTAGATGGCGACGATGATGCCGAGCCCCACGACGACCTCGGCCGCAGCCACGACGAGGACGAAGAAGACGACGGCCTGGCCGCCGATGTCATTGAGCACGCGGGCGAAGGTCACGAAGGTGAGGTTGGCGGCGTTCAGCATCAACTCGACGCACATGAACATCACGAGCACGTTGCGCCGGACGAGGAGCCCGATGGCGCCGATGGTGAACATGGCGGCCGCAAGCGTGAGGTACCAGGCGGCGCTGACGGTCACGGCTCGCTCCTTTCGTCGGGACCGGAGGCGGCATGGGACGGAGCCAGCTCGCCCTCCTCGGCGGGGTCCTGCCCTGCGAGGTCGCCGTCGCCGAGGAAGGTGTCATCGGCGGGGTCGGCCTCGTCGTCGGGACCGCCGTCGTCAGCGGGGGCGCCCTCCGTGGCGGTGGCCGCCCCGCCCGGGTGGGGGACGCCCGCCCCGGTGTGGGGGCGCCGCGCCAGGACGACGGCGCCGATGACGGCGATGACGAGGAGGGCGGAGGTGATCTCGAAGGGCAGCAGGTAGGTCGTGAAGATCGAGGTGCCGAGGACGTTGACGTTCGACGCCGTCGTCTGCTGCAGGCCGCCGGCGCCCGAGTGCGCTCCCGTCGGCCAGCGGCCGCGGGCGAGGAGCACGACCTCGGCCAGCACGAGCGCCCCGAGCAGGAGGGCGGTGAGGCGCTGGCCGCGGAGGGGATCGGCCGCGATCGACTCGGCGCGGTCGACGCCGAGCAGCATGATGACGAAGAGGAAGATGACGACGATGGCGCCGGCGTAGACGATCACCTGGACGGCGGCGAGGAATTGGGCGTTCTCCTCCACGAAGAGGACGGCCACGCCGAACAGCGTCATCACGAGCATGAGGGCGCTGTGCACCGGGTGGGTGGAGACGACCACCCCGATGGAGCCGACGATGCAGATGGCCGCTGCGATGGCGAAGGTGATCGTGTCCGGCAACGTGGCGGTGGCAAGGACGAGCTGCACGGTGCTCAGCGCACCCTTCCGCCGAGGCGCCGCCGGGATCTTGTCGCGCTCCACCACGCGGATCGAGATGTTGCCCGTGGCGGCGTCGTCGCGCTTGCCGCTCTGGCCGCCCTCGGGCGCCCGCACGCCGTAGCCGAGCTCGCCCGACCACTGCACCTCGCCCTCGTACTCGGCCGAACCGGACGGCGACGTGGCCCGCATCCAGGCGGAGGTGTGCTTGTCCTCCCCCTTGCGCCAGTCCTCCCACGGCAGCTGCTGCGGCTTGCCGTCGTCGCCTACGACGAGCTCACGCTTGGTGTAGATGGCGTCGGAGCGGTTCGTGAAGGAGAACTCGAACATCTTCGACTCCGTGATGGCCTGAGTCGGGCAGGCCTCCACGCAGAGATCGCAGTGGATGCAGCGAAGGTAGTTGATCTCGTAGACGAAGCCGTAGCGCTCGCCCGGCGAGACGGGGGCGTCCTGCGGGTTGTCCGCACCCCGCACGTAGATGCAGTCGGCCGGGCAGACGGCTGCGCACAGCTCGCAGCCGATGCACTTCTCCATGCCGTCCTCGTACCGGTTGAGGACGTGGCGGCCGTGGAGCCGGGGGGGTTTCGGCACCTTCTGCTTCGGGTACTGCGTCGTCACCCGTGGCTCGAAGACCTGGCGGATGGTGACCTTGAACCCCCCGAAGAGCGGCGGCAGCATCAGAGACCTCCCTCACCCTCGTCGCCGAGGACCGAGTGCAGCAGCACCCTCGTGGGCGATGTCGGTGCCTCCATCAGGATCTCGTCGATCGCCAGCTCCCGCCGCCGTCGCGCTACCTGCAGGGCCCGTTGCAGCACGGGGTACACGAGGAAGCAGCCGACGACGACGCCGACGCCCCACCAGCGGCTCTGCTCGATGGCGGCGATCACGAGCAGCCAGCCCAGCGAGAGCGGGATGAGGAACTTCCAGCCGAGATCCATGAGCTGGTCGTAGCGCATGCGGGGAAGGGCGGCGCGCACCCAGACGTAGCAGTAGAGGAAGACCACCGTCTTGCCGAGGAACCACAGGATCGGCCACAGCCACCGCACGACGTGGAACCCGGGCCCGTCCGGGCCTCCGAGGAAGAGCGTCACCATGACGGCGGACATGGTGATGACGTTCATGAACTCGGCGAGGAAGAACAAGGCGAATCGCAGCGAGCTGTACTCCGTGTGGAAGCCGCCCACGAGCTCCTGCTCCCCCTCGGAGAGGTCGAAGGGGGGCCGCTGCAGCTCGGCCGTGACGGCCACGACGAAGATGACGAAGGGCACGATGCCCGTGCGGAAGACGTTCCAGTGCAGGACGCTCGAGGCCTGCTCGCTCACGATCGTTCGCGTCGAGAGGGAGTGGCTCTGCAGGATGACCGCCACGACCGAGAGGCCCATGGCCGCCTCGTAGGAGATCATCTGGGCGCTCGCCCGCACCGATCCGAGCAGCGGGTACTTCGAGCCGGAGGACCAGCCGGCGAGCATGGTGCCGTACACGGCCACCGACCCGAGGGCGAGGACGAGGAGGATGCCGATGGGAGGGTCGGCCACCTGCAGCTCGACGACGTGGTGGGCGATCCTCACGACGCCGCCGACGGGCACGACCGTGAAGATGAGGAGGGCCGGCAGGAGCGCCAGGTAGGGCGCCAGCTTGAAGACGATGCGGTCGGCCTGCGTCGGCAGGAGGTCTTCCTTGAAAAAGAGCTTGATGCCGTCGGCGAGCGTCTGCAGGATGCCGAAGGGGCCGGCACGATTCGGCCCGATGCGGTTCTGCATGTCCGAGATGACCTTGCGCTCGAACCAGATCATCAGCATGACGGCGACCATGAGGACGGCGAAGGCGACGACCACGCGCACGAGGGCGATGACGAAGCCGCCGACGTCGAGGCCGTGGATGAAGAGCGGGTCACCCATCCGACAGCGTCTCCACTCGCACGTCGGAGATGACGGCGGTCGCCTCGAGCAGGTCGGCCACGCTCGGCTGGTCGGCGGGCACGACGCCGAAGGGTAGTACGGCGACCCCGGCGGGAACCGAGGCGTCCGGCAGCACGGGCACGACGAGCTCGCCGCTGTGGGCGCGCACCCGCACCTCGTCGCCGGCGCCGAGGCCGAGCTGCTCGAGCGCCTTCGGACGCAGGCGGAGGGCCTGGCTCGGGACGAGAGGGGCGAGGGACGGTGCGGCCTGCACGAGGGTGCCCTGGTCGTAGAGGGACCGCCGGGTGACGAGGCGGAAGGCGTAGCCGTCCGGAGCCGGCGAGGACGGGGCGTCGAAGCGGTGGCCCGCCATCGTCATGGGCGCCGGGCGCCTCGGTTCCCCGGCGGCCGGGTCGGCCGGGGCGGCCGTGCCGGCCGCCTCGGCGGCAGAGGGCGCCACGGCCTCCACCGTGCCGGCGTACAACGGCGCCCCCTGCTCCCCCACCGAGGTGATGCCCGGCGTCGCCATGGGGTCGATGGGCCGCAGGGGGCGGGGGGCCACGGGCGTGGCTCCGAGGGGCAGCACGATGCCGTCGGCGGCCGACGGTGCCGACAGAGCCGCCAGCGAGCAGCCGCGATGGGATGGCGCCAGCCGTTCGATCTCCTCCCAGACGCCGTCGAGCGAGCTGAACCCGAGGTCGCCGCCGAGGAGGCCGGCGAGCTCGGCGGCGATGATCCAGTCCGGGCGCGCCTGGCCGGGCGCCACGATCTTCTGGGCGAGCGTCGTGACGCGGCCCTCCAGGTTGGTGGTCGTGCCGGCCCGCTCGACGGAGGTGGCGGCCGGCAGCACGACGTCGGCCAGCTGGCTCGACAGGCTCGGGAGGGCGTCGACGGCCACGAGGAACCCGACGGCCTCGAGGGCTTTGGTGGCGAGGCGGCGGTCCGGGAAGTCGGAGAGAGGGTCGGCGCCGAGCAGGACGAGCGTGCCGATGCGGGCGTCGAGGACCGCCTGCAGCATGCCGCCGGTGTCGAGCCCCCGCACGCTCGGCAGCGAGCCCCAGCTCGCCCGGAACCACTCGGAGGCGTCCTCGAGGGTCACGCGGCCGGGGAGCACTCCCGGGGCGAGACCCATGTCGATGGCCCCGAAGACGTTCCCTCGCCGCAGGGCGGGGAGGAACTTCGCCCCCGGCCAGGCCGAGGACAGCGCTGCGGCGGCGGCGGCGATCTGCTCGGGGGACTCCGTGAGGGAGGGCCGGCCGAGCACGACGACGATGCCCGACCCGTCGGCGGCGGACTCGAGCGCCGGGGCGAGGACGGCGCGGGCAGAGGCGACCGCCTCGTCTGCGGCGCCCGGTACGGAGGAGGCGGCGGTGGCGGCAAGGGCGCGGGCGAGGGCCACGGCCTCGCCCGGCCGGTAGGTCACCGTGGCGGCGGCGACGCCGCCGAGGGCGGTCGGCACGGGCGAGCAGTCCACGATGCGGAGGCCGTCGTTTGCGGCGGCCGCCCGCAGCCGGAGGTGGAGCACGGGCAGCTCCTCGCGGAGGTCCCCCGCGATGACGACGCAGGCCTTCGCCGTGCAGGCCTCCTGGATGGTCGCCCGTGGCAGGGCGCAGACGAGCTCGGCCGGGAGGCCGTCGCCGAGCTGGGCGTCGACGTGGTCCGTGCCGATGACGCTGCGGGCGAGCTTCGACCAGGCATAGGCGTCCTCGTTGGCGAGACGGGCACCGCCGATGATGCCGACGGTCTCGCCGGGGACCTGGCGCAGGCGATCGGCCACGAGGCGCAGGGCCTCGCTCCAGCCCACGGGCGCCAGCTGGCCCTCGCGGCGAACGAGCGGGCTCCTGAGGCGCAGTGGGCTCGTCGTCGCCTCGAACCCGTAGCGGCCCCGGTCGCACAGCCAGCTCTGGTTCACCGGCTCGGAGTCGATGCCGAGGTAGCGCACGAGCTCGCCGGCCGACGACTGGGCGGCGACGCGGCAGCCGACGGCGCAGTAGGTGCACGTCGTCTCGACCTGCTCGAGATCCCACGGCCGCGACTTGAAGCGGTAGGGCACGGAGGTGAGGGCGCCCACCGGGCAGATCTGCACGGTGTTGCCGCTGAAGTAGGACGTGAAGGGATGCTCCGGGAAGACGGCGACCTCGATGGCGTCGCCCCGGCCGTAGAAGTCGATGAGCGGCTCGCCGGCGATCTCCTCGGCGAAACGGGTGCAGCGGGCGCACTGGATGCAGCGCTCCCGGTCGAGCAGCGTGAGGGGACCGAGGACGATGGGTTTGGCCCAGTGGCGTTTCTCCTCCACGAAGCGGGTCTCGCCCGGACCGCAGGAGACGGCCTGGTCCTGCAGGGGGCACTCGCCCCCCTTGTCGCACACGGGGCAGTCGAGCGGGTGGTTCACGAGGAGGAACTCGAGGACGCCCTCCTGCGCCTTGCGGGCGGCCGGGGAGGCGGTCGCGATCTCCTGGCCGTCGGCGACGGACATGAAGCAGGCCGGCTGCAGGGAGGCGCCGCGGGGGCCGGAGACATCGACGAGGCACATGCGGCACATGCCGACCGGTTTCATCCTCGGGTGGTAGCAAAAGCGCGGGATGTAGACGCCCGCCCGCTCGGCGGCGTCGATGATGAGCTCGCCGTCGCCTGCCTGCACCTTGCGCCCGTCGAGGGTGATCTCAACCATGGCGGATCTCGTCGGGGGGGAGGGGGCAGCCGCCCTCCTTCACGTGGAGGAGGAACTCGTCGCGGAAGTGGTTGATGGCCGAGACGATCGGGGAGGGGATGGAGGGACCGAGCGGGCAGATGGTGGTCTGCTTGGGGGGCCAGCCGAGGCCGGGGGCGATGTTGTCGCAGAGGTCGAGGAGGAGGTCGAGATCCTCCTCCCGCCCGTAGCCGTCCTCGATGCGGCGCATGACCTTCTCCGCCCAGCCGCTGCCTTCGCGGCACGGCGTGCACTGCCCGCACGACTCCCGGGCGAAGAAGCGCGTGAGCCGCCAGGCGGCCCGCACGACGCAGGTCGTCTCGTCCATGACGATGATCGAGCCGGAGCCGAGCATCGAGCTCGCCTTGCCCACGGCATCCTGGTCGAGGCCCATGTCGAGGTGCTCGGGGAGAAACCAGGGCGACGAGGCGCCGCCCGGGATGAAGCACTTGAGCTCCCGCCCGTCCCGGACGCCACCGCCGAGGCTGGGGTCGAAGATGAGGTCCCGGAAGGTCGTCTTCGACATCTCGACCTCGTAGTTGCCCGGGCGCTCGACGTGGCCGGAGAGGGCGAAGATGCGCGTGCCCGTCGAGGAGCCCTGCCCGAGGGCGGCGAAGGCGGCGCCGCCGTTCAGGACGATCCAGGGGAGGTTCGACATCGTCTCGACGTTGTTGACGATCGTCGGCTCGCCGTAGAGACCGAAGGCGGCCGGGAAGTAGGGGGGCTTGATGCGGGGGAAGCCCCGTTTGCCCTCCAAACTCTCGAGGAGCCCCGTCTCGTCGCCGCAGATGTAGGCGCCGGCCCCGGGGTGGATGACGAGGTCGATCGAGAAACCCGACCCGAGCACATCGCCCCCGAGCGCCCCGTACTCGTAGGCCTCGTTGCAGGCCTGGATGAGCCGCTCGTAGCCGAGGGCGAACTCCCCCCGGCAGAAGAGGAAGGCGGCGGCGGCGCCCACGGCGTAGGCGGCGATGATCGTCCCCTCGATGATCTGGTGGGGATCGCCCTCGACGAGCATGTGGTCCTTGAAGGTGGCCGGCTCGCTCTCGTCGCCGTTGACGACGAGGTAGGTCGTGGCGGCCGGCCGCCGCATCGACCACTTGCGGCCGGCCGGGAAGCCCGCCCCGCCGCGTCCGAGGAGGCTGGCCGTGTTGACCTCCTCCTGCACCTCCGCCGGCGACATGGTGAGGGCCTTGCGGAGGCCGTCGTAGCCGCCCGTGGCGAGGAAGCGGGAGAAGGTGTAGGAGTCCTCGTAGCCGAGGCGCCCCGTGACGATGCGGGGATGATCCGTGATCACGATCCCACCGGCTTCCCGTCCGCCGGCCCCCCGTCGCCCGGGGCGCCCGCCACCGCCTTCTCCTTGGCGAGCTGCGCCGGCAGGGCAACGGTGCGCTGCACCCGGTTCAGCACGCCATGGGGCGGCACCGTGTCGTCCAGGCGGCCGGCCGCCAAATCCTCCACGAGCCGGTCGAAGGCGTCCTCGTCGATGGGCCCGAAGAACCGGTGGTTCACCTGTACGCAGACCGCCTTGTCACAGCCACCGAGGCACTCGGCCTCCTCCAGCGTGAACATGCCGTCGTGCGTCGTCTGGCCCACGCGGGCGCCGAGACGTCCCTCCGCGTGCGAGAGCACGCTGTAGGCGCCGTCCAGCATGCAGGCGATGTTCGTGCAAACGGCGACGACGTAGCGGCCGACCGGCTCCAGGTGGAGCATGTCGTAGAAGCTCGCCGTTCCCCGCACCTCCGCCGGCGAGCAGCCGGCGAGCTCGGCGATCTCCTTGATGGAGCCGTCGGTCAGGTAGCCGTGCTCGGACTGGGCGAGGTGGCAGAGGGGGATGAGGGCGGAACGCCGCTGCGGGTAGAGGCGGACGATCCCCTCCGCCCGCTGCAGGCCCTCGGCGCTGAAGCCGCGCTCGCCCATCAACGGTCCACCTCCCCCATGACGGGGTCGATGGACGAGATGACGGCGATGGCGTCGGCGATGAGACCACCGCGCAAGAGGGCCGGCAGCGACTGCAGGTTCACGAAGCTGGGGGCCCGGATGTGCAGGCGGTAGGGCTTGTTCGTGCCATCGGAGACGAGGTAGCACCCGAGCTCGCCCCGCGGCGACTCGACGGCCACGTACGTCTCGCCGGCGGGCACCTCGAAGCCGCGGGTGAAGATCTTGAAGTGATGGATGAGGGCCTCCATCGACTCGTCGATGCGGGCCCGCGGAGGCGGCGTCACCTTCTTGTCCTGCGAGCGGTAGTCGCCCGCCGGCATCTTCTCGAGGATCTGGGCGACGATGCGGCAGGACTCCCGGATCTCGTTGAGGCGCACGGCATAACGGTCGAAGGTGTCGCCCACGGATCCGGCGATGACGTCGAAGTCGACTTCGTCGTAGGCGAGGTACGGCATGGCCTGGCGGAGATCCCAGGCGACGCCGGAGGCGCGCAGGATCGGCCCCGTCGCCCCGAGGGCGAGCGCCACCTCCGGGCTGATGACGCCGACGCCCTCGCACCGCTCCCGAAAGATGGGCTGGCCGGTGAGGAGCTCGTCGTACTCGTCGACGCGGCCGGGCACCGTGTCGACGATGGCCTCGACGTCGTCCTCCCAGCCGTCGGGCAGGTCGGCGGCGACGCCTCCGGGCCGGATGTAGTCGTGGTTCATCCGCAGGCCGGTCGTCTTCTCGAAGAACGAGAGGATCATCTCCCGCTCGCGAAAGCCGTAGATCATCATCGACGTGGAGGCGAGGTCCATGCCGTTGGTGGCAGTCCACATGACATGGGACGAGATGCGGTTGAGCTCGCACATGAGCATGCGGATCCAGGTCGCCCGCGCCGGGACGTCGATGCCGAGGAGCTCCTCGGTGGCGAGGGAATAGACGAGCTCGTTGTGGAGCGGGGAGAGATAGTCCATGCGGGTGACGTTCGTGGCACCCTGCACGTAGGTGAGCTCCTCCCCCGTCTTCTCCATGCCGGTGTGGAGGTAGCCGATGACGGGCTTCGAGCGCAGCACCGTCTCGCCGTCGAGCTCCATCATGATCCGCAGCACGCCGTGGGTGGACGGGTGCTGCGGCCCCATGTTGATGATCATGGTGTCGTCGCCGAGCTCGAGGTTGTAGTCGTTCGGGTCGAGGACGACGCCCTCCGGCAGGCGCAGGACGGCGGCATCGTGCTCACGGCCGGGCAGCGCCTGCACCGTGACGGTCTTCCTCGGATCGCTCATCGCGGGCCCGGTGCCTCCTTGAACTGCACGGGCACGCGACCGACGCTGTAGTCCTTGCGGAGCGGGTGACCCTCCCAGTCCTCCGGCATGAGGATCCTCGTGAGGTCGGGGTGGCCGTCGAAGACGATCCCGAACATGTCGAAGGCCTCCCGCTCCATTGCCTCGGTGCCGGGGTACGCACCGAAGAGCGTCGGCACCCTCGGCTCGGCGGCGGGCACCTGCAGGCGCAGACGCAGGCGGCGCCCATGGGTGACCGAGGTGAGGTGGACGACGACCTCGAACCGCTCGGGCGTCACCTCGGCGGGCAGCTGGCGGGCAGGGTGCTCGAGGTAGTCGACGGCGCACAGGTCCGAGCAGAGGGTGAAGCCGGCCTCCCGCAAGGCCTCCACGGCTGCGACGTACTGCGAGGGGGAGGGGTGCAGGACGAGCGTGCCGCCCTGCGTCGTGCTCACCACGCCGGCCAGCTCCGGCAGCGAGAGGAGCTCGTCGGCGGGGGCGCCCGCTCCGGCCGCCTCGCCGGCCACGGCGGCGGGGGCGTCGCCGCCCATCGTGTCGCTGCCGCTCACTTCGGCGTCCCGATGTGGACGGGGCGGGGCGGGGGCTGCACCCAGCCCGGCTCCGGCTCGTCCAGCCGGATGCCCTCGCCCACGATGCCGTCGCGGCGCTGCGTGATGGCGCCGGTGCGGATCTTCTCGTGCAGGGTGAGGATGGCGTGGATGAGGGTCTGCGGGTTCGGGGGGCAGCCGGGGGCGTAGACGTCGACGGGCACGATCTGGTCGACGCCCTGCACGATGGCGTAGTTGTTGAACATCCCGCCCGTGGAGGCACACACGCCCATGGAGATGACCCACTTCGGCTCGACCATCTGGTCGTAGACGTGCCGCAGGACCGGTGCCATCTTCTGCGAGACGCGGCCGGCGACGATCATGAGGTCGGCCTGCCGGGGGGAGGCCCGGAAGACCTCCATACCGAAGCGGGCGAGGTCGAAGTCGGCCGCCCCCGCCGCCATCATCTCGATGGCGCAGCAGGCGAGCCCGAAGGTGGCGGGCCACACGCTCGACCGTCGTGCCCACTTGACGAGCTCCTCGATCTGCCCGGTCAGGAAATTGTGCTGGAGGTCCTCGAGTCCCATGTCCGTCGCCTCAGGCGGCCTCGCCGCCGGACGTGCGGGCGGCCGCCTCCTGGCCCTCGCCGGCTGCGCCACGGTCGGGGCCCCGCGGTGGTGGCACCCGCCTGACGGTTGACGACGTCGTGCGGGCAGCCTCCGACACGGGCCTCACGCGCTTGACGGGGCCCCAGTCGAGGGCTCCGTTGGAGACGAGGTAGATGAACGAGATGAAGACGGCGGCGGCGAACACGAGGATCTCGACGAGGCCGAAGCGCCCGAGCTGGTTCGCCACGACCGCCCAGGGGAAGAGGAAGATGACCTCGATGTCGAAGACGATGAAGATCATGGCGATGAGGTAGAAGCGCACGGGAAAGCGGTTCACCGGTTCCCGGGCGGGCTCGATCCCGCACTCGTAGGGGGCCTCCTTCGCCGCCGTCGGGCGCTGGGTCGAGAGCATGCCGCGACGCCACGATCGAGAGGCCCGCGAACGCGATGCCGATCACGATGAGGAGGAAGATCGGGAGGTAGCTGTCCAGGCTGCCCATGTCCGGTCGGTTCTACCACGCGCTGTCCGGAGGGGTCACATCAGCTGCGGCCTCCCGGGGTGCCGGCGGCAGCGGGGCGGGAGGGCGGGGGCACCGTAGGATTCAGGCGTGCCGAAGCCCGAAGGACTCCATCCCGCCCGGCCGAGCGAGCATCGCTGCGACGTCCTCGTCGTGGGCGGCGGCCCGAGCGGCTCGGCGGCCGCCTACTGGCTGGCCTCGCGGGGCGTCGACGTTCTCTGCGTGGAGAAGAAGCACTTCCCTCGCGAGAAGACCTGCGGCGACGGGCTCACCCCCCGCTCCGTCCGCCAGCTCCGCGACATGGGCCTCGAGGGAGCCCTCGCCGGCAACCACCGCTACGAGGGCCTCCGCTCCATGGCCTTCGGCCGCGAGCTCGAGATGCGCTGGCCGCAGCACCCCGACTTCCCGTCCTACGGCTACACCGTCACACGCTTCCAGCTCGACCAGCTCGTCAACGAGCACGCCGAGAAGGCGGGCGCCCTCGTGTGGCAGGGTGCCGAGGCCGTCGAGCCGCTCGACCCACCCGCCGGCGACGGGGACGCTCGCCTCAGCGCCGGCGGCGCCGTCGTCGTCGACAAGGACCGGGGCACCCGCATGCAAGTGCGGGCCCGCTACGTCATCGTGGCCGACGGGTCCCTCTCCCGCTTCGGGCGTGCCCTCGGGGGCCGCCGCGACAAGGCGAAGCCGCAAGGCATGGCCATCCGGGGGTACTTCCGCTCCCCCCGTCACGACGAGGGCTACATCGAGTCGCATCTCGACGTGCGCGACCGCGCCGGCAACGTCGTGCCCGGGTACGGCTGGATCTTCCCCTCGGCGACGGCCGCGTGAACGTCGGCATCGGCCTCCTCTCCACCTCGGAGCGCTGGAAGGGCCTCAACACGACGAAGATGATGGAGGAGTTCATCGGCTTCGCCCCGAAGTCGTGGTGCCTCTCGCCGGCGACGGCCTGCTCGGAGCCGACGGGCGGCCGCCTCCCGATGGGCTTCAGTATCAAACCCCGCAGCGGCCGCGACTACGTCCTCGTGGGCGACGCCGTCGGGGCCATCAACCCGTTCAACGGCGAGGGCATCGCCTACGGCTGGGAGACCGGCCGCCTCGCCGCCGACGTCGTGGCGAAGGCGCTCGCCGCCCCCTCGGGCGCCGAGGCGGACGCCATCTTCGCCGGCTACGAACGGCGCCTCGGGGAGGAGTACGCCCGCTATTACGCCATCGCGACGGCCTTCGTGCACCTCATCGAGGACCCGAGGCTCATGCGGACGCTCGTGGGCGCCGGCATGCTCGTCCCGCCCGTCATGAAGGGCGTGCTGCGGATCATGGCGAACCTCAACCGGCCCGACCGCCGTCTCGGGTCCGAGGCGCTCTACCGGGGACTCGTGAAGGTGTCGGAGGGGCGCGACCGCCGACGGGGGCGGACGGCGCCGGCGGGCTGGCCGGGAAGCTGACGCTCGGCGGAGCCGGAGCCGAGGGGGTTTCGCTACTGAGCTGCGAGCGTGAGCGTACGGGGCCTTCTACGGTGACCCTTGCAACTCACTTCGCCCGGACGCCACCTCGAGGGCGGCTTCGGCCGCCGCTTGCACGGTGCGCTCCACGTCTCCGTCGGTGTGCGCCATCGAACAGAAACCCACCTCGTACGCACTCGGCGCCAGCGCCACCCCTCGTCTCAGCATGGCGTGGAAGAAGGGCGGGTAGAGCCCGCTCGAGGCGGCGGCCTTGGCGCCCTCGTAGTCCCGCACCGGCTCGTCGATGAAGAAGACCGAGAAGAGCGTGCGCGCCACGGGAACCTGCACGGGCAGCCCGGCGGCGGCGATGGCCCCCCGCAGCCCCTCCGCCAGGTCGGCCACGCGCCCGGCGAGCCCGTCGTAGCGCTCGGGAGTCACGGCCTCCAGCACGGCGAGACCGGCCGCCGTGGCGAGCGGGTTCCCCGAGAGGGTGCCGGCCTGGTAGACGGGGCCGAGGGGGGCCAGGTGCGACATGACGTGGCGTCCCCCGCCGAGGGCGGCGAGCGGCAGGCCGCCGCCGATCACCTTGCCGAAGGTCCACAGGTCGGGCCGGACGCCGTAGAGGGGGGCGACGCTCCCCCGACGCAGGCGAAAGCCCGTGATGACCTCGTCGAAGACGAGGAGGGCGCCGGCGGCGTCGCAGGCCCGGCGCAGCCCCGCCAGGAAGCCGTCCACCGGCGGGACGAGCCCCATGTTCGCCGCCACGGCCTCGACGATGACGCAGGCGACCGTGTCGTCGAGCTCGGGCACGACGTTGTAGGGAGCGACGACGGTGTCGGCCACGGCGCCGGGCGGCACGCCGGCGGAGCCTGCGAGGCCGAGGGTGGCGACCCCGCTGCCGCCTTCGGCGAGGAGGGCGTCCGAATGGCCGTGGTAGCAGCCGGCGAACTTCACGACGCGGTGGCGCCCGGTGACGCCGCGGGCGAGGCGCACGGCCGTCATCGTCGCTTCCGTCCCCGAGGACACGAGCCGGACCATCTCGAGGCCGTCGACAGCGGCTACGAGGGCCTCAGCGAGGAGCACCTCGGCCTCCGTGGGGGCGCCGAAGGTCGTGCCGCCCTCGGCCGCCCGGGCGATCGCCTCGAGCACCCCGTCGTCGGCGTGCCCGAGGATGGACGCCCCCCAGGACTGCACGTAGTCGAGGTAGGTGTTGCCGTCGGTGTCCGTCAGGCAGGCGCCTTTGGCCTGCGCCACGAAGTAGGGCGTACCGCCGACGGAGCCGAAAGCCCGTACCGGCGAGTTGACGCCGCCCGGGGTGACGGCACTCGCCCGCGCGAAGAGCTCGTCAGCCACCGAGCGCCTCGGCCACCTCGACCGCGAAGTAGGTGAGGATGAAGGAGGCGCCCGCCCGCTTGATGGCGCCGAGGTGCTCGAGGGCGACGGCGGGCCCGTCGATCCAGCCCCGCTCGGCCGCCGCCTTCACCATGGCGTACTCGCCGCTCACGTGGTAGGCCGCCAGCGGGACGGGCGTGGCGGCCCGCACGGCCGCGATGACGTCGAGGTAGGCGAGGGCCGGCTTCACCATCACGATGTCGGCGCCTTCGCCCACGTCGAGGGCGACCTCGAGGAGCGCCTCGCGGACGTTCTGGGGATCCTGCTGGTAGCCGCGCCGGTCGCCGCCGTCGGAGATCCTCACGTCGACGGCGTCCCGGAAGGGGCCGTAGAGCGCCGAGGCGTACTTGGCGGCATAGGCGAGGATGGCGACGTCGGTGTGGCCGGCGCCGTCGAGCGCCTGCCGGATAGCGCCCACCTGGCCGTCCATCATCCCGCTCGGGGCCACCACGCCGGCGCCGGCGTCCGCTTGGGCGACGGCGACCTCCCCGTAGCGCACGAGGGTGGCGTCGTTGTCGACGGAGCCGTCCGGCCGCACGATGCCGCAGTGGCCGTGGTCCGTGTACTCGTCGAGGCAGAGGTCTGCCATGACCGCCACCGAGTCGCCGACGGCGGCACGGACCTCCGAGAGCGCCCGCTGCACGACGCCGGCGGGGTCGGAGGCACCCGAGCCGGTGGCGTCCTTGTGGAGGGGCACGCCGAAGAGGATGAGGCCCGGGAGGCCGAGGGAGGCGAGGTGCTTCGCCTCCGTCACGACGGAGTCGACGGTGTGCTGCACGACGCCCGGCAGGGAGGGGATCGGGCACGGCTCGTCGATGCCCTCGCGCACGAACAGCGGGACGACGAGGTCGCCCGGCGAGACGGCCGTCTCGGCCACGAGCCGGCGCAGCGCCGGCGTGCGCCGCAGCCGGCGCATCCTCCGCACGGGGAACGCTCCCGTGGCCGGCGCCCCCTCCGATCGTGAGGACGGGGGACGGGAATCGGCAGCGTCTTCGGCCATGTCGTGGACTCTACCGGTGGCCCACGGCGGGGCTGGGGGGAGCCGGCTCCTCCCCACGTCGCTCAGCGCCGGCGGGCCGCCTCGGCGAAGCGGCAGAGGGCGCCCACGAGGCCCGCCACGGTGTGCTCCTCCGCCTCGACGGTCGCCTCGACCCCGGCGGCGCGGGCGGTCGCCGCCGTGACCGGCCCGATGCAGGCCACGACGGCAGGGAGGGCGGCCGCCCCGAACAGCTCCAACCACCCCGTGACCGTGGAGGAGGACGTGAAGCAGACGGCGTCGGCGCCGGCGACACGCCCGGCGACGTCAGCCGGGACCGCTGGGTGCACGGTCCGGTAGGCCTCGACGACGTCGACCTCGTACCCCTTGGCGGCGAGGGACGTCGGGAGGACGTCGCGGGCGGCCGCCGCACGGGGGAGGAGCACACGGGCCGGGCGGCCCGCCGGCCGGGCGGCAGCGGCGGGCGGAAAGGCGGCCGCGAGCGACTCGGCCACGAACCGTTCCGGCAGGAGGTCGACCGTCACGCCACGCTCGGAGAGGGCCCGGGCGGTGCCGTCGCCGATCGCCGCCACCCTCACGCCCACGAAGGAGGCGGCCGAGGCGCCGGCCCGCCACAGGCGGTCGACGGCGTTCGCCGAGGTGAACACGACCCAGTCGTAGCCGGGGAGGTCGGCGACGGCACGCCGGAGGCGGGCGCCACCGTCGGATGCCTCGACGAGGGCGATCGTGGGAACCTCGATGGTCTCGGCACCGGCCTCCTGCAAGGCGGCCGAGAGGACGCCGGCCTGCTCCCTCGGGCGGGTCACGGCGATCCGCCACCCCTCGAGCGGGCGGCGGCCGCTCACGGCCGGATGCCCGACTGGGCGAGGACGGCGGCGCCCCCGCACTCGTGCAGCATGCGGTCGGCCAGTTCCTCACCGACGGAGACGGGATCGCTCCCCGAGCCCTCCTCCCGCACGAGCACATGGCCGTCGAGGGAGGCGATCATGGCGTCCAGGACGAGCCGGCCCTCGCCGGCGGGCCGGGCGTAGGCAGCGACGGGCGCCTCGCAGCCGCCGCCCACGGCGCGCAGCCAGGCGCGCTCGCACTCGACGGCCGACCTCGTGGCGGAGTCGTCGGCCCCGGCGAGGGCGCCGCGGACGTCCTCGTCGCCCTCGCGGCAGCAGACGGCGACAGCGCCTTGGCCGACCTGGGGGAGCATCTCGAGGGTGGAGAGGACCTGGGCGGCTTCGGCGGCGAGGCCGAGCCGGTCGAGGGCCGCCATGGCGACGACGACGGCACCGCCGGGCGGCACCTTCGACAGGCGGGTGGCGATGTTGCCCCGCAGCTCGGCGAGGCGGAGATCGGGCCGCAGCCAGCACAGCTGGGCGCGGCGGCGGACGGAGCCGCTCGCCACCGTCGCCCCGGCGGCGAGGCTGGCGAGGCTCCGGCCGACGAGGGCGTCGCGGGGATCGGCCCGCGGCAGGTAGGCGGCGATGACGAGCCCCTCGCCGAGCCTGGAGGGCAGGTCCTTCGCCGAGTGCACGGAGGCGTCGGCGCGGCCGTCGAGGACGGCCTCGTCCACCTCCTTCACGAAGACGCCACGGCCGCCGATGCTGTGGATGGGGAGGTCGGCTTCGAGGTCGCCGGTGGTGTCGAGGGCGACGAGGGCGGGCTCGGACGTGGCCGCCCCGGCCGGCTCCCCAGCAGCCGCCGGCCCCTCGAGCGCCGGCGTCAGGCCGAGGGCCGCCCGCACGAGATCGACCTGGAGCCGCGACAGCGGGCTCGTGCGGGCGGCCAGGCGAAGGGAGCCGGCGCCGGGTGGTCCCGGCGTCCGCTCGCTCACGGCGCTCACGCTCGTCCCCGGCCGCCGCTAGAGGTCGAAGAGCGCCCGCATGGCCTCCGCCAGGCGCTCGCCCCGCGGCGAGCCCGCCGCCTCCTTCAGGCGGACCGTCGGGTCGTGCAGGAGCTTGGCGACGACACGCTTCGTGACGGCGTCCACGAGGGCGCGGTCCTCCTCGCTGAGCGCCTCCAGGCGGGAGCGGTAGCGATCGAGCTCGAAGGCGCGCAGCTGCTCGGCGCGCTCGCGCAGCGCCGCCACGACCGGCGCCGCCAGGCGGCCCGCCGCCGTCGAGCGGTAGCGCTCCAGCTCCTCGGCGAGGATGGCCTGCACGGCCGGCACCTCGCCCTCCCGTCCCGCCATCTGCTCCTCGGCGTAGCGGCGCACGTCCTCCACGTCGAGGCGGACGACGCCCTCGAGGCCTCCCACGGCCGGGTCGACGTCACGGGGGATGGCGAGGTCGACCACGACCATGGGGCGCAGCTCCCCTTCGGTCGTCGCGGCAGCGCTGCCGGCGGGGCGGAGCCTCCGGGCGGCGAGGGCGCCGGCGAACTCCTCGACACCGACCACGACGTCGTCGGCGGCCGTGGACGTGAGCACGACGTCGGCGAGGGCGAGCTCACCGCCGATCTCCCCGAGGCCCGTCACACGGGCGGCCAGCATGTCGGCGACCTCGGCGCCGCGCTCCGCGCTGCGGTTGGCGACGACGACGTCACCGGTGAGGTCCCCCCGCCCGGCCAGCGCCCTCGCCATGCCGGCGCCCATCTCGCCGGCACCGACGAGCAGCAGGCGCTTGCCGGCGAAGCCATGGGCATGGTCCGCCGCCAGCTCGACGGCGGCGTTGGCGAGCGAGGTCGTGCCCCGCTGGATGGCCGTCTCCGTGCGCACCCGCTTGCCGGCCTCCACGGCATGGCGGAAGAGGGGGCCCAACACCGCCCCGGCGGCGTTCTCCTGCCGGGCGGCCTCGGCTGCGGTCCGCACCTGGCGCAGGATCTCGCCCTCCCCGAGCACGGGCGAGTCGATGCCGGCGGCCACCTCGAAGAGGTAGGCGATGGCGGCGTCGTCGTAGCGGCAGGCGAGGCCGCCGCCGAGCTCGAGCACGCCGCCGCCCGGGTCGAGCCGGCGCTCGCCGCCCTCGACACGGTCCGGCAGCTCGCCGGCGGCCGGCATCCCGAGGTCGGCCCGCTCGGCGGCAGGTCGCATGCGAGCGCGGAAGAACGCCTCGATGTCGGCGACGCCGTCGTGGAAGCGGTCGACGGCGGCGAAGACCTCCGTCCGCAGGCACGTCGAGAGGATGACCACCTCGGAGACGTTGGGCCTCGCCACGAGATCGGCGAGGGCCTTCTGCAGCCCCTCCTCGGGCACGGCGACGCGTTCGAAGACGTCGAGCGGCACATCTCGCTCGTGCACTCCGACGACGACGACCGCCACTGGCGGCTACCTCTCCCTCAAGGACGCCGCACGGCGGCTCCGAGTGTCCGGGCACCGTCCGGCGGTGCCCACGCCAGGCGCCGCAAGCCCCGGCGCCGGCCTCGAGCGTATCGGGCCGGTCACGACCCGAGGCTCGCGACCGCCTTCGGCTCGCCCGTGGCCGCTTCCGGGTGTGCCTGGTAGAACGCCAGCACCTGCAGCTCGGCGGAGAAGTCGACGTGGCGCACCTGCACCCCGGGCGGCACGACGAGCACCGTGGGGGCGAAGTTCAAGATGGCGTTCACGCCGGCTTCGACGAACCGCTCGCAGACGTCCTGGGCGGCCGAGGGCGTTGTCGTGATGACGCCGATGGTGGCCCCGTGCCGCCGGCAAACCGTCGCCAGCTCCGAGACGTGACTGACGGGGGTGCCCGCCACGACCTCGCCGATCGTCCCGGGGTCGATGTCGAAGAGGCCCACGATCCGAAACCCGCCCGACGTGAACCCCGGCGACCGTGCCAAGGCGTGGCCGAGGTGGCCCATGCCCGCCATCACGACGGGCCGGTCCTGGTCGATCCCGAGCTCGCGGTCGATCTGGCCGAGCAGGTAGTCGACGTCGTAACCCGTGCCCCGCGTCCCGTAGGTGCCGAAGTGCGAGAGGTCCTTGCGGACCTTGGCGGCGTTCACGCCGCAGGCGTCGGCCAGCTCGGCCGACGAGACCGTGGCGACGGCGCCGCGGGCGAGCTCGTGCAGCACGCGCTGGTAGAGCGGCAGGCGAACCACCGTGGGCTCGGGAATACGTCGACCGAAGCGCTCCGGCATGGGTGGGGATGGTAACGAGGCGTGCCGAAGGGCCACAAAACGGCCGCTCAGCCGGGCTGCCCGAGGCCCTCGGGGGCGCGTCTCAGGCGAGCCGGCGCCTGAGGAGCTTGCCCTGCGAGCCCCGCGGCAGCTGCCGAACGAAGACCACAGACGCGGGGCATTTGTAGCGGGCCAGCCGCTCGGCGCAGAATTCGGCCAGCTCGTCGCCGGTCACGCCGGAGGGCGACTCCTCCCCCTCCGGCCAGGCCTCGGCCCTCGGAACGACGAAGGCCCGGACCGACTCGCCGAGGAGACGGTCCGGCACTCCGGTGACGACCGCCTCGGCGACGGCCGGGTGCTCCTCGAGGACGTGCTCGACCTCGCCCGGGTAGACGTTGAAGCCGGAGACGATCACGAGATCCTTGTCCCGGTCGACGATCGTGATCGAGCCGTCAGCGTCCATGACGCCGACGTCGCCCGTGTGCAGCCAGCCGTCGCTGTCAAGGGCCGCTGTCGTGGCGACGGGGTCCTCGAAGTAGCCGGCGAAGACGTTCGGCCCTCGCACGAGCAGCTCCCCCGGGTCGTCCGCCTCCACGGGGGCGCCGTCGGAGTCGACGATGCGCACCTCGATGCCATCGAGCGGCACGCCCACGGAGAGGGGTTGGTGGGGTCCGTCCACGAGAGGGAACGTGACGCTCGGGGAGGCCTCCGTGAGGCCGTAGGCCTGCCAGATCCTGCACCCGAAGCGCCTCTCGAAACCCTCCGCCACCTCCAGGGCGAGCGGCGCCGCCCCCGAGATCGCCACACGCAGAGAGCCGAGCTCGTCCCCCGTGGCCGACTCGCAGGCCGTGAGGGCGGCGAAGAGCTGGGGCACCCCGGGCAGCACGGTGCCGCCCTCACGAGCGACGGTCTCGAGGAGGGAGGGGGCGTCGAACCGCTCCAGGAGGACGACGCAGGCGCCGGCGTGGAGGTGGATGCCCAGCACGGCGTTCAGCCCGTAGATGTGGAAGGGGGGTACGACGAGGATGCCGACGTCGTCGGGCGTGACCGCCAGCCCGGGCACCCGCGACATCTGCTCGAGGTTGGCGAGGAGGCTGCCGTGTGTGAGCACGGCCGGTTTGGGCGAGCCGGCCGTGCCCGAGGTGAAGAGCAGGACAGCCGGGTCCTGCGGCGAGCGCCCGACGAGGGGGAGGGGGGCCGCCGGGCCGCCGGCGGGAGCCGGCGGGGGCACCTCCGGCGCGGCACCGCCCGGGACGGGCACGGCGACGAGGGCGCCGCCGCCCCCGATGTCGAGGACGAGGTAGCCAAGGCCCGCGATGGGGCCGCCGAGGACCGAGGCGCGCGGCCCTCCGACGAGGACGGCGGACGCCCGGACGGTTGCCAGCTCGGCCGCCAGCTCGGCGATGGGGCTCTCCGGGTTGAGCGGGACGGCGACGGCACCGGCACCGAGGACGCCGAGGTAGCCGGCGACGAAGGCCGGCGTCGTCGGCACGACGAGCGCCACCCGGTCTCCGGGCGCGACACCACGTTCGGCGAGCCCTGTCCGAACAGCGGCCGACTGCTCCCGCAGCTCGCCGTAGCTCGTGGTCTCGCCCTCGTACCGCAGCGCGGCGGCTGCGGCAGGGTGCGGTTCGATGACCGCCGCCAGGTTCACTTCGACCCTTCTCCTGTGGCAAGCCGGCATCAGGCCGGCCCGTCCTCGGCCCGGGCGGGACCGCCGCCCGCCGATCGGCCGAAACGCTACTCAGGAAGGAACGACCGCCGTCAGCCCGCCTCGGTGAAACGCTCCGACAGGTAGCGGTTCACGTCTTCCTCCCGGAGCCGGTACGACTTCCCGACCCGGACCGCCGGGAGCTGCCCCGAGTTGATGAGCCGGTACACGGTCATGCTCGAGACCCGAAGGACGCGCGCGTACTTCCGCGACTGTGTAGAACCTCGCCTTTGAATAGTCGATACTCGTCGTCAGATGGATCACCCCTCTCCGCCGAGCCAAATTGTACGTCACTTGTGGCTGGAGTGGAAAGTGTGACTACCGACCGAGCTGACGGGAGCGCTCGGCGGCGGCCGAGACGGCGTCCATCAGGGCTGCTCGCACGGCCTGTCGCTCCAGGACCTGCAGGCCGGCGGCGGTCGTCCCGGCCGGCGACGTCGTGGCGGCGCGCAGCGCAGCAGGTGCCTCGCCCGTCTCCACGAGCATGCGGGAGGCCCCGAGCAGGGTCTGGGTGACGAGCAGCCGGCTGACGTTGCGGTCGAGGCCCTCCACGACACCGGCCTCGATGAGGGCCTCGGCGAGGAAGAAGAGATAGGCCGGCCCGGAGCCCGAGAGGCCCGTGACGGCGTCGAGGTCGCTCTCCTTCACGCGGGCGACGACGCCGAAGGCCGAGAGCACCGCCTCCGCCCAGGCATAGTCGTCCTCGGCTGCCGAGTCGCCTCCGGCGAGGGCCGAGGCGGCCGCCCCGAGCACAGCCGGCAGGTTCGGCATGGCGCGCAGCACGGCGGTGCCGGGCGGCAGCCAGGACTCGATCTTGGCGATGGGGACGCCCGCCATGATGGAGAGCACCTTCGGGACGCCGACGGCGCCGAGGGAGCGGGCTGCCGTCTCGGCGTCGCCGGGCTTGACGGCGAGGACGGCCGATTGCGCCGGTACCGGGTCGCAGGTCACCTCCACGCCGGGGAAGCGGGCGCACAGCTCGTCGCGCCGCTCCTCCACGCACTCGGTGATGTTGATGTCGCCCGGGTCGACCCAGCCGGACCGGAGGAGGCCGCCGATGAGGGAATTCCCCATGCGACCGCCGCCCACGACGACGATCCGCGTCATCTCAGCACTCGACGAGCTGGCGGGTGGTGAGCTTGCCGTACAGGGCGCGGAGCCGGCCGGCCGCCGTCGCCCAGGTGTATCCCCGCGCCATCTCCGCACCACCGGCGCCGAGGGACGCCTTGAGGAGCGGGTCGGCGACGATCTCGGCGATACGCCGGGCGTAGCCCTCCACGTCACCGGACTCGACGAGGTAGCCGTTGCGCCCGTCCTCGACGAGGGTCGTGAGCCCGCCCACGGCGGAGGCGACGACGGGCACGCCGCAGGCGGACGCCTCGAGCGCCACGAGCCCGAAGGACTCGGAACGGGACGGGACGACGCAGCAGTCGCAGGCCCGGTAGTAGATCGACAGCAGCTCGTGGGGCTGCGGGGGTACGAAGAGCACGTGCTCGGCGAGCGAGAGCGAACCGGCGAGATCGTGCAGGGCCTTCAGCTCGTCGTCGCCGTGCGGGCCGCTCGGGCCGCCCACGATGACGAGACGGGCGTCGCGGCGGCCGGAGGCGTGCAGGGCGGCGAGGGAGCGCAGGGCGACGTCGGCCCCTTTGAGCGGCTGGATGCGGCCGACGAAGAGGAGGAGGGGACCGCTCACGCCGTCGAGCCCGAGCGCACGCTGCGCCATGCGCCGCTCCCCGGGTGAGAAGAAGGCGTGGTCGACGCCGAGCGGGACGATCTCGATGCGGTCCCGCTCGGCTCCGTAGAGCTCGACGAGCTGGTCCGCTTCGACGTCACAGGAGGCGAGGAGGGCGTCGGAGCAACCGATGACCTGCGCCTCCGCCTCCGCCCGGCGAATACCCTCGAAGGCCTCGACCTCCTCGGGGCTCGCCGTCGCCTTCACGCGGTCGAGGGTGTGGAACGTCGAGATGAGCGGGAGATCCAGCCGGTGCTTGACGGCGTGGCCGGCCAGGCCGGACAGCCAGTAGTTGGCGTGAACGGCACTCGCCCCGTCCTCGAGCGGCCCGAAACCCCCCATCCCCGGCCCCTCGACCCTCCCGACCGCTCCGGTCAGGTGGGCGACGACGCCGTCGGTGAATTCGTCGACGTGCTCCTGCAGGCGCTCCTTCGGCAAGGGCGCCGGCGGCCCCGCCGTGACGTGGTGCACGGCGAAGCCCGGCTCCACGAAGACGGTGGCCGGGAGGTCCGCCCGGTCACGGCGCGTGTAGACGTCGCAGGCGACGCCGGCGCGGGCGAGGGCCGTCGAGAGCTCCCGCACGTAGACGTTCATGCCGCCGCTGTCGCCGGAGCCCGGTTGGGAAAGCGGGGAGGTGTGCAGGGAGAGGACGGCGAGCCTGCGCATCGGCCGAGAGCTTAGTGAGCGGCCTCCGGCTCATCGGCCTGCCCGCCCGGCCCGGCGCCGCCGCCGTCGCCGTCCTCGTCCGGCCCCGCGCCCTGGCCCCGGAACGAGAGATAGATGGCGATGAGGACCTGCTTCTGCTGGTCGTTCAGGTCCGTGGCGGCGTGGACGTGCCGGATGAGGTCGCCCTTGTGCTCGTGGTTGTCCTCGAGGATGCCCGCACGGACGTAGAGGGTCTCGGCGGAGATGCGCAACGCCTTGGCGATCTGCTGCAGGATCTCGGCCGACGGCTTGCGCAGGCCCCGCTCGATCTGGCTCAGGTAGGGGTTCGAGATGCCGGCGATCTCCGACATGCGCCGCAAGGAGAGGCGAGCCATCTCCCGCTGCGAGCGGATGAAGGCGCCGAGATCGGTCCAACGGTCAGTCATGTCGTGCGTGCCGGATCCTTCGCTTCGCCACGTCCTTCAGCCGGACGTCGTGGCGCCGTCGCCGAGCTCGTGGTCCTCGAGGAGGGAGTCGGGCCGGGCGGCGCCGGACTTGTAGCGCTCGACGACGATCGCCTGCAGGAGGTCGATCCGCTCGTGCAGCACCTTGCGCTCGGCCGAGAGCACGGCCTCGTGCCGGCGGAGCTGCTCCACGAGCTCGGTCAGCTCGGCGTCGGCGAAGACCTCGAGGTTGGCGCCGGGCAACGTGCCGCCCTTGAACTTCGTGGCCGCCAGCTCCGGCGAGACGACGGCGGCGATCTCGTCGAGGGCGAGTCCCGTGTGGTCGCCGAAGATCCCGGGCGTGGCCCGAGGCGAGAGGACCGACGTCGCCCGGGGCGCCCCGGCCGAGCTCGGCGACGTGTCGGGACCGAAGGTGCGGGAGCCGGCGAGGATGCTCGGCAGGTGCTCGACGAGCTCGCGCTGGTGCTCGCCCCCGCCGCCACCGGCGAGGCGGAGCTCCATCTCCGCCACCGCCAGGTCGATCTGGCCCTGTACGACACGGCGAAGATAGGAGACGAGCTCCTCCACCTGGCGGCACTCGGCGCGCTTGGTCCGGAGGACGGCGACGGGCGCCTCCGAGACGCCCTCGACGAAGTCGGGCGAGAGCAGCCGTTCGACGTCCTGTCTCGTGAGAGCCATCAGCGCAAACCCCCGGTCTTCTTCCTCGGCTCGGCGGCGGTCCCCAGGTGCTCCCGATCCGCCCGGCGGCCTCGGTCCGGGACCGCCGGCCGGGGCGGGCCCGGTCGGCGGTCGCCTTCGAGTCGGCGTCGTCTCGACAACGGCCTGTCGGACCTCCGATGGCAGCGTAGTGCGTCAGACGAGGTCCCTCGCCGGCCGGGAGGGGGACCAGTAGTTCCACACGACGCGCCCCATGACGAGCGAGCGGGGGACGGGTCCGAAGTGCCGGCTGTCGCGGCTCGAGCCGGCGTTGTCGCCTTCGACCCGCACAGCGTTGCGGTCGACTCCTACCACCCGCTTCACGAGGATGGTGTCGCCGGCGTCGAGGTCGGCGAAGGCGACGATGTCCCCCACGGTGATGCGGTCGGTCTTCCACACGAGCACGTGGTCGCCCGGGGCGAGGACGGGGACCATGCTGAGCCCCTCGACGCGGAGCCGCAGGAGGCGCCGTTTTGCGACGAGGCCCGCCGTCAGGAGAGCACCGAGGGCGCCAGCGAGGGCTGCGGTGGCGAGGTGGCGGCGGAGGCGCTCGCCGTCGGAGAGGAGCAGGCGCAGGCGCTCGGTCGGGAGATGTTCGGTCACGGCCCCCGCCATCGTAGGGCGGGGCACCTCGAAGCAGCGTGCCTGACGCCACCTCGGCCGGCAGGAGGCAGGCAGCTGCGGCGACGGTAACGTGAGTCGCTCCGTACAGCTCGACTTCGATCAAGGATGGTGGCATGTCTCTCCGCCTCTACAGCTCCCGCTCGTCCCTGCTCGCCTTGCTGGACCGCTTCTCCCCGCCGCGGGTGGCGCTCGCGCACTGCGATCTTCCCTGCGGCGTCTACGACCCCGCCCAGGCCCGCATCGAGGCCGACTCGGTCAAGGCCTGCATGGAGAAGTTCAACGCCTCCGACGACCCCGTCTTCAAGGAGCGGGCCATCTTCATCAAGGAGGAGCGGGCCGACCTCGTCAAACACCACCTCTGGGTGCTCTGGACGGACTACTTCAAGCCCGAGCACCTCGAGAAGCACCCCGAGCTCAACGACCTGTTCTGGCAGACGACGAAGGCGGCCGGCGAGGCCAAGAAGACGACCGACACCGCCGTCGCCGACCGGCTGCTCGACGGCATCGGCAAGATCGACGCCATCTTCTGGGAGACGAAGAAGGGCTGACCCCACCGGGCGGGAGTCGCCGAGGTCCCGCCCTCAGCCGCCCGAGACGGGGGGCAGGATCGCCAGCTCGTCGGTCGCGTGAATCTCCTGCGCCGGCTCGGCGCGCTCGCCGTTGACCCAGATGGTGCTCGTGGCGAGGACGGCGCCGAGCCCGGCGCCGTAGCCCGCCACGACGGCGGCGAGGACCGCCTCCACCGTGGCACCGTCGACGTCGGCCTCCCGGCAGCCGGCGGCGTCGCGCGCCTGGGCGAAGAACCGCACCCGCGCCACTCAGGCTCCCTCCGGTTCCGAGGGGTGCTCGGGCGGGCCGGCGGCGGCGTGATCGCAGCGCTCGCAGAGCAGAGCAGTCGGGTCCGCCGCCAGGCGCTCGTCGCCCACGGGGTCGCCGCAGGCCTGGCAGATCCCGTAGCTGCCGTCGTCGAGGCGATCGAGGGCGGCCTCGATGTCGTCGAGCTGTCGCTCGATGCGGGAGAGGGCGTCGCCCTCTCCGGAGGCCGGGGGATCCGTCACCGCACCGACAGTAGCCGGGGGGTTCCCGCACCCACGTTGAGGCACTAGAACGGTGGCGTGACGATCGCGACCATCAACCCTGCCAACGGCGAGACCGTGAAGACCTACGACGCCTACACCGACGCCGAGGTCTCCGAGCGCCTCGCCCTCGCCGACTCCACCTTCCGGACCTGGCGCCGAACGAGCTTCGCGGAACGGGCCGAGATCGTGTACCGGATCGGCGACGTGATGGAGGGCGACCTCGAAGAGGTCGCCCGCACCGTCGTCATCGAGATGGGCAAGCCCATCGAGCAGGCGAGGGCGGAGGTGCGGAAGTGCGCGGGGGGGTTTCGCTACTTCGCCGAGCACGCCGAGATGTTGCTCGCCGATGTCGACGTGCCGGGCACGGCGGCGAAGAAGCGCTCCTACGTCACGTACCAGCCCATCGGCACCGTGCTGGCCGTCATGCCGTGGAACTTCCCCCTCTGGCAGGTCGGGCGCTTCGCCGCCCCAGCCCTCATGCTCGGCAACACGGGCCTGTTGAAGCACGCCTCGAACGTGCCCCAGACGGCGCTCTACCTGGAGGACGCCTGCCTGCGCGCCGGCTTGCCGAAGGGTGCCTTCCAGACCCTCCTCATCGGGTCGTCCCAGGTCGAGAAGCTGCTGCGCGACCCCCGCGTGAAGGCCGCCACGCTGACGGGGAGCGAAGGGGCCGGGCGCTCCGTGGCCGAGATCGCCGGCAGCGAGATCAAGCACACCGTGCTCGAGCTCGGCGGCTCCGACCCCTTCATCGTCATGCCCTCGGCCGACCTCGAGCGGGCCGCCGAGATCGGCGTGCGGGCCAGGGTGCAGAACAACGGGCAGTCGTGCATCGCCGCCAAACGCTTCATCCTCCACCGCGACATCGCCGAGCGCTACACGCAGCTGTACACCGACCGCATGGCGCGCCTCGTCGTGGGCGACCCCCTCGACCCCGCCACCGACGTCGGCCCGCTCGCCACGCCGAGCGGACGGGACGAGATCGCCGAGCAGGTCGCCGACGCCGTCGGGAAGGGCGCCCGCCTCCTCTGCGGCGGCGAGCCCGTCGCCGGGCCGGGCTGGTTCTACGCCCCGACCGTGCTGGCGGACCTCACGCCCGACATGCGCGTCTACCGGGAGGAGGTCTTCGGGCCGGTGGCGCTCTTGTTCACCGTGGACTCCATCGACGAGGCGATCGCCCTCGCCAACGACAGCGACTTCGGGCTCGGGTCGAACGCCTGGACGGAGGACCAGGCAGAGCAGGAGCAGTTCGCCTCCGAGCTGGAGGCGGGCATGGTGTTCATCAACTGGATGGTCACCTCCTACTACGACCTCCCCTTCGGTGGCGTGAAGCTCTCCGGCTACGGGCGCGAGCTCTCCGAGCCGGGCATCAAGGAGTTCGCCAACTCCAAGACCGTCTGGGTCGACTGAGAGGGACCAACCTCAGTCGTCCTCCACCCACCGCCTGCTGGAGGCGACGACCTCGGCTCCGGCGGCGGACCACACGAGCCGCTCGACGGCATCCAAGGTCTCGGCCACCACGTGCTCGGCGGAGGCGACGGCGGCCACCTCGAGGAGCGCCCGCTGGTGGAGGTCCTGGAAGCCGACCTCCGAGATGGCGACGCGGAAGCGGCTGCGCGAGATGTCGATGATGGGGCGGATGGTGGCGCGCTTCTCCTTGAGCGAGCGCGCCTGAGGCAAGTGCAGCTCGATGGAGAGCACGCCGACCACCTGAGCACCGTAGGCTCGCCGGCCGTGCAGGTCGAACGTGGACCGAGCCTCCGCACCGAGCGGCTGCTGCTGCGCCGTTGGCGGCCCGCGAAGACCGTGAGCCCTTCGCAGCCATGAACGCCGACCCGGCCGTGATGGAGTTCTTCCCGAAGGCGATGACGGCGGAGGAGAGCGACGCCCTCGTCGAGCGGGCGGAGGCTCGATTCGAGGAGGACGGTTTCGGGATCTTCGCCGTCGAGGTCCCCGGCGTGGACCCATTCGTCGGCTTCGTCGGCCTGAACGCCTTCACGACGAAGGAGTCGCCTCCCCTCCCCTTCGCCCCCGGCGTCGAGGTGGGCTGGCGCCTCGCCCACCACGTGTGGGGACGGGGCTACGCCCCGGAGGCGGCGCGGGCGAGCCTCGACTTCGGCTTCGGGGAGATCGGCCTCGAGGAGATCGTCTCGTTCACCTCCGTCCTGAACGTGCGATCCCGGCGCGTCATGGAGAAGATCGGCATGCACCGGGAGGCCGGCGACGACTTCGAGCACCCGCGGGTGCCGGAGGGGCCGCTGCGGCCACACGTGCTGTACCGCCTCTCCCGCCACGAGCACCGTGGGCCTTCTTGAGGGCACGGACGCCTGAGGGGACGACGGGTGTCCGGGCGCCGGCGACCGGCCGGGATACGCTCGGCGGGGATGGAGCGGTGAGGACGGGAGGCGACGGGCGGCCGCGAAGCTTCTGGCGTACGGAGCCGCCGCCTCGTCCCGCCTTGGCGTCGCCCTCGCCCTCGTTGCCTTCGGAGCCGTCCTCGCCGCCTGCGGGTCGGCCGGCTCCGTGACGACGACCACGGCCACGACGTCGCCGACGTCACCGACGTCACCGACGGCGACGACGTCGAACGTCCCGCCGACGACGAGCCCCTCTCGCGGCCGGCAACCCTGCCCGCCCCGCCACCATCGCCGACCCTTCCGCCAACCTGCCGGATCCCTTCGTGCTCGCCGTGCAGGGCGGCTACGAGCTCTACGCCAGCCAGACCGGCATCGGCGACCAGGTCGTGCCCTCCGCCTTCTCACCGACCTTCGGCCGCTGGCCGGCGACGCACGCCGCCATGACGACCGTGCCGTCGTGGGCGACGAACGGTTTTGTCTGGGCGCCTGACGTGCGCCAGCTCGACGGCGAGTACGTCATGTACTTCGACTCGATCGCCCAGCCGTCGCTCTACTTCGACTCCAGCGGCTCCGGCTTCGCCCGGTACGCCCAGTGCATCGGGACCGCCACGTCGAAGAGCCCGGGCGGACCCTTCGTCGGCAAGGGCTCCCCCCTCGTCTGCGACTTCGCCGCCCACGGCGCCATCGACCCCCGCACGTTCCTCGCCTCCGACGGGCGCCTCTACCTCGACTGGAAGTCCGACGACAACGCCTCTGCGCCGGGGCCGTACTCGGTGACGCACCTCTACGCGCAGCAGCTCCTCCCCGACGGCCTCGCCTTCGCCGGGCCGCCCCGGCTCCTCTTGACGGCGGACGAGCGCTGGCAGGAGAAGATCGTGGAGGCGCCCGACATGGTGGAGGTCGGCGGCAGGTTCTGGCTCTTCTACTCGGGCGCCTGGTTCAACGGACCCACCTACGGAGTCGGCTACGCCAGCTGCGCCGGCCCGGTCGGGCCCTGCACGGACCGCTCCGTTCGAGGCCCCTTCATCGGTTCGAACTCGCAGGGACAGGGCCCCGGCGAGGAGTCGTTGTTCGACGACCCGAGCGGGCGGTGGTGGATGCTCTACTCGCCCTGGTACTACGGCTTCGACGCGAAGCCGAACCGGCCCATCGCCGTCGCCCCCATCGGCTTCGGGGCACGCCCGTACGTGGCGGCAGCACGATGACAGTGGCCAACACGGTGACACGGGTGCACGATGACGGGAAGGACGACGATGTCCGGTGACCGGCACGATGATGCGATGGGCGACGAGCTGTGGACCCTCGGCACCGGTCACGAGGAGGTCCGGGCGGTCTGGCGGCCGCGCTCGGGCCTGCGGGCGATCATCGCCGTCCACTCGACCCTGCTCGGGCCTTCGCTCGGCGGCACGCGCTTTCGCGACTACGGGTCGCTCGCCGAGGCGCTCAACGACGTGCTGCGGCTGTCGAAGGCCATGAGCTACAAGGCGGCCATGGCCGGGCTCGACCTCGGCGGCGGCAAGGCCGTCATCCTCGGCGACCCGGCGGTGGCGAAGACCGAGGCGCTCCTCCGTGACTACGCCGAGTTCGTCGACAGCCTGGACGGCCGCTACCTGACGGCCGAGGACGTCGGCGCCACCCAGGCCGACATGGACTTCCTCGGCACCCTGACGCCCTTCGTGCGGGGCCGCTCGACAGCCGTGGGCGGCTCCGGCGACCCGAGCCCCGTGACGGCCTTCGGCGTCGTGCGCGCCATCGAGGCGACCGCCGAGGCGCTCTGGGGCTCCGACAGCCTGCAGGGCCGCCGGGTGGCCATCAGCGGCGTCGGCAAGGTCGGCGGCACGCTCGCGCCGCCTGTGTGCCGAGCGCGGGAGCGAAGCATCACGGTCGCCGACGTCTCACCGGCCGCCATCGCCCGGCTGCGGGAGGAGCTCGCCGTCGACGTCGTGGCTCCCGAGGCCGTGCACGCCGTCGAGTGCGACCTGTACGCCCCCTGCGCCCTCGGGAGCGCCCTCAACGCCCGCACGGTGCCGGAGCTCTCCTGCGCCGCCGTCTGCGGCGCCGCCAACAACCAGCTCGACACGCCGGAGACGGAGCGGGCACTGGCCGATCGAGGCATCCGCTACGTGCCCGACTACGTCGCCAACGCCGGCGGCATCATCAACATCGCCTACGAGGGCGGGCACTACGACGCCGAGGCGGCCCATGCCCACGTCGCCCGCATCCGCCTCACCGTCGCACGCCTCTTCGAGGAGGCGGCCCGCACCGGCGAGCTGCTCGGAGCCATCGCCGACCGCACGGCCGAGGAGCGCCTCGCCGCTGCCGGCGCCGGCACTCCGCTCAGCGGGCGGTGAGCTGCAGGTCCTCCTCGGACTCGTCCCACTCGGCGTTCGCCCAGCCGGTGTCGTTCCAACCGGTGATGACGACCATGAAGATGATGAATTCGAGCAGGTGGACGCTCGTGCACCAGATGCAGATCTTGTGCACGGCGAGGAGCTCGACGCCGACGAGGTAGATGACCGAGAGCATCCCCGCACAGGCCGCCCCGAGACGGAGGCGGGCGACGAGGAGGGACTCGGAGCGCCACATGGCGGGCAGGTTGATGACGATCATGAAGACAAAGAAGACGGCCCCGTAGAGGGCGACGGGAAGCCCGAGGATGGTCGACCAGCCGCTCGTGAGCACGGCCCCGCAGTTGATGGCCCCGCTGCCGTTGCCGCCGAGCGGGCAGACGTACTTGTTGGCGACCGAGCCCGTCGCGTAGTGGGCGTAGGTGAGGTAGACGGCGACACCGAGGCCGAGCACGGAGGCCACGATCGTCACGACGGAACGCCAGCGCGTCATGCCTTCTTCAGCTCAGCCTGAGCCGCCTTCACCACCGAAGTATCGCAGACCGAGCCCGGCTTGCCACCCGTCATGTCACAGATAGCGCCCGTGTAGATGTTCGCCGTGCCGAGGATGGCCTGGCCGGCCTGCGTGAGCGGGGTGATGTGGAGGTTGTTGAGGACCTCCTGGAACGTCAGGGGATCCCCACCGGGAGCCGACTGGGTGCCCCCGAGATTGATGAGCGTCGGGCTGTAGAGCGCCCCGGCCGAGGTGAACTTTCCTCCCCAGGCAAGGAAGGGGATGGACAGCTGGCCGCTCTCGTACTTGGTGAGCAGCTGCTTGTCGAGCGCCGTGAGGGGCTGCAGCGTCTTGTAGTCGGCGTTGACGCAGGTGCTGCCGGAGAGGTCAGCACAGACGTTGGACGTCGCCTCCGTGGGCTGGAACACGAGGTAGGGACTCGTGTACTTCGCTTTCCAGAAGCTGAAGGTGTTCGTGTTCGGCCAGATGTCGTAGGGCGAGGAGGCGGTCGTCCCGAGCCCCGTGAACGTGCCGAAGCGGTCGAGGGCGATGATCAGGGGCCAGCGGGAGGCGGCGCAGTACGGGCAGTACTCGGCACCGAGGTAGACGAGGACCGGCTTGTTGTCCTGCGTGATCGGCGCCGCCTTCGGCGTCGCGGTGAAGGGCGAGGTGGTCACGTACGTCGGAGCCGTGCCGGCGGCGGTGAGCTGGGAGACCGGGATGGAGGCGAGGGCGCTCGTGAGCGAGGCGGGGGCCGGAGCCCACTTCTTCGGCTGGCCGGCCTTGCTGGGCGAACTGGAGCCGAGGACCGAGATCAGCACGATGATGACGACGGCGATGGCGACGAAGGCACCGCCGAAGATGCCGGCCGTCTTTCCCGTGCTCCGGGTGGGTGGCCGGCGTCCACGCGAGCTGCCGCGGGCCGGTGGGCGGCCCCCTCGGGCGGGCGGGCGCTTTCCGGAGGTGGCGCGCTGGCCGAGGCGCTCACGCGCCCGCTCGTCCGCCGAGGCGACGTCGGTGACGGTCTCGTCGCTCTGGGGCGCCCGAACGGGCCGCGTGGCCGCCGGCGCGCCGGAACGACGAGTCGTGGCCGAGCGGTTCCCGGTACCGGGGGGGCGCCGCTGGCCGCTCGAGGTCTTGCGGCCGCTCCCGCTGTTCGCCATCTGGTGAGGTTCCCTTCGTGGTACGACGCGAGCCTACGTTGTACGAGGCGCTTCCGAGCTTGGATTTCCGCCACGCGAGGTTATCGCCCGGGTGCTGCTCCGGCAGATCGCCCCCGTCTGTGCTCCCGCCGGGAGAAGTGCAACCCGTAGGCTGTGAGGGGTGCCGCCGAGGCGATGGAGCGGGTCCGCCGTGTTGCTCTGTACCGGGCTCGTCCTCGCCGCTCTGGCCGACTCGGCCCTGGCGGGCGCCTCCCCGCCCTTCACCTGGCAGGCCGACCTCGCCACGGCCCTCGGCATCGTCGCCGTGCTGACGGGCGGACTCGCCCTCCTCGTGTCGCTGCGACGCCGCCACGATCCCGCCGTGCGGGCCGGCGCCGTTCCGAAGCTCTCTCGGGCGGCCGCCGCCTCGTGGATCGGAATCGGCGTCGTCGCTGTCAGTTTCGAGCTGCTCAACGTCTTTTTGTCACCTCGAGCCCAACACCCGACGCTCAGCTCCATGGTCGCCGCCGTCACCTCGCACGACGTGCTGCGTGGCCTGGCCTTCATCGCTTGGCTCGCCGCCGGCTGGTGGATCATCCGGGTCGAGCCGTGAGGGTCCTCACGTACGCGCTCTGGGGGGCCATCGCCGTGGCGGCCGTCGCCCTCGGGGCGCTCGGCCGGCGGTCGGCTGGCCGCCTCGTCCCCGTGCGGCGGGCACTCGGCCGCCTGCGCTCGGTCGGGACCGGCCGGGTGGCCCTGCTCGTCTTCTGGATGTGGCTGGGCTGGCACGTCTTCGCCCGCTGAGCACGGGCTCCGCCGTTGGCTTGCGCGCAGCGTCGAGGCGACGGATGCATCGGCGCCGTCAGGCCACGGGGTGGGCGACGAGGACGGCGGTGGCCGTCTCGTGCGCCTTGCTCGGCGTCACCCAGGTCACCGTCACCGAGTCGCCCGGACGCTCGGCCGACAGGATCGTGCCGAGGTCCTGCGGGTTCGCCACGGCTTGGCCGTCCACACCCGTGATGACGTCGCCGACCTGGAGGCCGGCCTCCACGGCGGGGGTGCCCTGCAGCACGCCGGCGACGTAGGCACCCGAGCTGGCGCCCGGAGCGGGCACCTGACCGTAGAAGCCGTTGGCGGCGCTCTCGGCCTCTGCGATGGAGATGACCTGCACGCCGAGGAAGCCCTTGTTGTCGATGAGGACGGTGTGGCTGCCCTTGCCCTCTTGGATGCGCTGGGCGATGCCAATGGCCGTGTTTATCGGGATGGCGAAGCCGATGTCGGTCGCCGCCTGCGTCGAGCTCCCAGTGGCGGCCGCCGTGTCCATCCCGACGACCTGGCCGTTGGCGTTCAAGAGGGGGCCACCGGAGTTGCCGGGGTTGATGGGGGCGTCCGTCTGGATCAGCCCGCTCAGGTTCTCCGACGCCCCCGTGCCCGAGTCGCTCGCCGTGATCGACCGCCCGAGCGCCGAGACGATGCCCTGGGTCACGGTCTCGGGACCCTTCAGGTCGAGGGCGTTGCCGATGGCGACCACCGGGTCGCCCAGCTGCAGCTTCGACGAGTCGCCGATGGCGACGGTGGGGAGACCGGAGGCGCCGACGAGCTGCACGAGGGCGACGTCCTGGGTGACATCCGTGCCGAGGACGAACACTCGGTAGACCCTGCCGGAACCGTTGATCTGCGCCGTGATGGACGTGGCGTCCGCGATGACGTGGTTGTTCGTGAGGACTTCGCCGTTCGAGGTGAGGATCATGCCCGTGCCGGCGGCTTCGTCGCCCGTGCTGCTCGCCCCGAGGACCGAGGTGATGTCCACGACGGCCGGATCCACGCGGGCGGCGATGGCTGCGACGTTGATCTTGGCGCTCGTACCCGGGCTTCCCGACTTGCCCGGGGACGGGATCGTCTCGCTCGCCGTCGTCGTGTGGGGCGGGTTCGAGTGACGGCCGATGAGCACGCCGCCGGCGACGGCCCCGAGGACGAGGACGACGCTGACGCCGACGAGGACGAGGCGGCGAAGGCGCCGGGAGGCCTTGGCGGGGTCGTCCCCGCCCCCGGGCGTGAGGAGCGGGGCCTGCGGGGGCTGCATGCCACCCGGGCCGTCGTCGCCGGGTGCTCCCCAGACGGGCGCCGGCGCGGGCGGCATGCCCCAGACGGGGGGTGGTCCCCAGGAGGGCGGTGTCTCAAAGGGCGCTTGCCGGTCGTCGGCGGGGGGCTGCGGCTGCCAGGGCCAGGGCGCCGCCGCAGGCTCGTCCGCCGGCACGTCGCCGGCCGAGGGCCCCGGGGCCGGGGGCGTCGGCGTCCACGCCTGCGAGGGGGCGGGGGCGTCCGCACTCGTGGCCTCGGGCCGTCCGTACCACCAGGTGTCGCCCGGTGTTGTCGCATCGACGGGGGCGGCGGCACTCGTCACCGGCACCTCGGCCGTCGGGAGACCGGAGGGGGACCCGCCCTCGACGGGGAGGGAGGCCGTGACCTCGTGCTCAGGCTCACGATCGGCGCACGAGTCGTCGGGTCCTTGGATTACCTCATCCATCAGCTCTGGCTCCTCTGTGCGATACGTCCTTCGCGCCCCACGTGTGCTAGCGAGAAAGCATGACGCACGATTCTGGGAGATGTCTGAGAAACCTCGCCCGAGCGGCAACGCACGTGCGCTCCGGCGGGTCGGGGGCTCGTGTCATCGGCCCATCGCAGACGAGCCTTCCCGCTGCCGCCGCCTCGAAACCCCATACGACACATTGCCACCTCCCGTGACCCACCACGTCCTGCTGCAGTTCTCCGACGTGCACCTCCTGCGGGAGGGCCGCCTCCCGGGCGGAGCCGACCCCCTCGAGAACCTCGACCGGGCGATCTCGCTCCTCACCACGTCGAAGGTCCGGCCCGAAGCCGTTGTGATGACGGGCGACCTGGCCGACGGCGGCGACGCCGTCGCCTATGGCCTCCTGAGGGAGAGGGCGCACCGCCTCGCGGCGGCCACGGGCGCCGAAGTCGTCTTCGTTCCCGGCAACCACGACGAGCGATCGGCCTTCGGCCGGTGCCTCCTCGACGACACCGGCCGCAGCGACGAGTCGGGTGGGGAGGAGCCGGCACCCATCGACCGGGTCCGCTGGTTCGGCGGCCTCCGGCTCGTCGCCCTCGACTCTGTCATCCCGGGTGCCGATTCGGGCGAGCTTCGCAACGAGCAGCTGCACCGGCTGCGGGCGGAGCTCGCCTCCCCGGCGCCCGACGGCACGATCCTTGCCCTCCACCATCCGCCCGTCACGTCGCCCATCAAGCCGATGGCCGGCATGGCCCTCGCCGACCCGGCGCGACTGGCGGCGGTCATCGACGGCACCGACGTCCGGCTCGTCCTGAGCGGCCACAACCACCACGCCAGCGCCGGCATGCTGGGCGCGGTGCCTGTCTGGGTCTCCCCCGCCCTCTCCTACCGATCCGACGTCCTCGTCGAGGATGTGTACGTCGGACACCTCGGGAGCGCCTTCAGCCGCATCGACGTCATCGACGGCCGCCCCCTCGTGAGCGTCGTCACGGTCGCTCCCTAGCGGCGGGCAGAGTCCGTCGCCACTTCACCCAAAGCGCCTTCACTCCCAGCGCCGGGCGCTCCGCTCGAAGGCGTCGGGATCCTGCACCCGGATGACACAGAAGACGAGGCCCGCAGGATCCCGCATCACCCACCACGTCTCGATCTTCTCGACCCGCTCGGCACCGAGCGACTCGAGCCGGCGCGACCTCGGCGTCGACGTCGTCGGTCTCGATGTCGAGGTGGATGCGCGCCGTGTCGTCGACCCGTTGCACCATGAATTGCAGTCCGCTCACGGGCTCGCCGAGGCCGGCGTAGTCCGGGTCGACGTCGTCGATCTCGGCTTCGGCACCGAGGGCACCGCCCCAGAACCGGATGCTGTCGTCGTAGCGCTCGGGCGGTACGTCGACGAGGGCTGCGGACAGACGGCTGCGGTGCATGGTGCCCAGTCTGCCGCCGTCAGCACCCCGTGCGGGGGATGGCCGCAGGGGGCGACAACGGCTTTCAGTACCAGCCGTAGTCCATCTCGTGGCGCCAGGCGGTCGCCGGGTTGCCGTAACGGTCGCGGATGTACCGCTCGGCCGCCGTGCACTGGTACCAAAGGGCTCCGATGTGGTGATAGCCGTTCCAGTACTTGCGGAACGGGATGCCTTCGGACGCCACGAGGGAGGACGACATCTGGAACAGGCCGAGGTAGACGCCGTTCTCGGCGTGGTAGCGGAACGTGCTCTCGAAGCAGGCGATCTTGACGATGTCCGCCCGCCATCCGGCGTTGCCCCAGAAGTGCTCGGGGATGTCGGGGTGACGCTTCGTGGCCGACTTGAGGCGGACCCAGAGCACGTGGGGGGCCTGCCGCACGCTCTCGGAGTTGCACCAGTCCCAGTGCGACGTGATGAGGGCTCGTTGCGGGTCCGGCCGTGGGGCGGCGCCTGCCGGTCCGGCCACCGAAAGTGACAAAGCAACCACGCAAAGTAGGACCATGGCGGCGTGCACGATAGAATTGTGTGAGCGGTGCAATGCGTGACCTCCGGTTCAGGGCACCTCAGCGGCGTCTCCGAGGTCGGCGTTCCGCCGACGACCCCGTCAAGACGGCAAGCGTGCCATCAGGACAGTCCGTGACCGCGACGCATATCGGGCGCCGCGAATACACCCATCCTCCCCGACGCGAGCGCGAAAGGTCAAATTACGAAACGAGATCGTCACGTCGCGGCCCCGTCGGCACCACTCGGTGCCGACGGCTCAGAGCTTGTAACCGATGGCGCGCAGGAGCTGTTTGCGGGCGCTCTCGTCGGCCTCCGCCTCCACGCCGGCCGGAGCGGAACCGTCGATGACACCGAGGATGCCACGACCCAGCTCCGTCTCGGCGACGACGATCTCGAGAGGGTTCGCCGTGGCGCAGTAGATGCCGCAGACCTCGGGCACCGCCTTCACGGCGTTGAGGACGTTGACGGGATAGCCGTCCCGGAGGACGACGACGAAGACGTGGCCGGCGCCGATCGCCTCGGCGTTGCGCACGGCCAGGTCGACGAGATCGGTGGCATTCCCGGATCGCCGGATGAGGCGGGGCCCCGACGCCTCACAGAAGGCGACGCCGAACTGGAGGTGGGGGCTGGAGCCCACGAGGCACTCGTGCAGATCCTCGACCGTCTTGATGAAATGGGCCTGACCGATGATGACGTTCAGCTCGTCGGGGTTCTCAACCGGCACGACGCTCAGGTTCACGGGAGCTCCTCTCCTCGGTCTCGGCGACGGATTGGGCGACGTCGTCACGCCGCTCCCGCTGGGCGCTCCGGTTCGGCAGCAGGAGGATGACGGCGACGGCCACGACGCCGACCACGACGGAGCCTACGGTCATGGAGAGATCGAGTCCGCTCAGAAAGGACTGCCGGGCAAAGGCCGCCAGGCCGGCGCCGAGCGGTCCACCGACGGCGTGGGCGACGCCGAGGGACCCCGTGATGAGCGCGAGAACGGACTTCGGGATGCGGTAGTTGGCCAGCACGGGAGCGAGGCGGTCCAGGTAGCGCGTGTTGAGGAGGCTGCCGAGGACGGCGACGCCGAGGGCGCCGCCGATCTGCAGCGAGGTGCCGTTGGTGGCGGACCCGACGCCGGATTGCTCCGGCGGCAGCGAGCCCATGATCGACTCCGTGCACGGGGCGAAGGCGAGCCCGACGCCGATGCCGATGCAGCAGAAGGCCGGCAAGGCGTTGAGGTAGGTCCCGTGCGCCGTCGTCGTCGACAACAGCCCGAGGCCGAGGGCGATGAGGGACATGCCGGTGAAGACGACGGGTTTCGTGCCCACGAGACGCACGAGTACGGCGGAGATCGGCGCCACGACGAGCAGCACCCCGGCGATGGGCGCGATGCGAAGTCCCGTCTGCAACGGGGTGTACCCGAGCGAGAACTGCAGGTATTGCGTGAGCAGGAAGAGGGCGCCCATCAAGGAGAAGATGAGCATTCCCATGGCCGCCACCGCCACGGAGAAGCGCCGGGACCGGAAGAAGGAGACCTCCAGCATCGGGTGGGTGCAGCGACGCTGCCACCAGGCGAAAGTTGCGAGGACGAGCAGCGAGAGGGAGACGGCTCCGAGTACGAGCGGGGACGTCCAGGTCCGGTTCGACGATTCGATGATCCCCCAGACGAGGAGGGCCATCCCGATGACCGAGAGAAGAGCGCCGAACGGGTCAGCGGCCTTGCTCTCTTCGTTCTTCGAGTTCGGCACGACGAGGACCGTCGCCGCCAAGCCCACGACGGCGATGGGGACGTTCACGAGGAACACCGAACCCCACCAGTAATGGGCGAGGAGCCAGCCTCCGACCACCGGCCCGATGGCAAGGCCGAGACCGGTCGTCCCCGACCAGATGCCGATGGCGTGCGCCCGCTCCCGCTCGACGGTGAAGACGTTGGCGAGGATCGAGAGCGTGGAGGGCATGATGCAGGCGGCGCCGATGCCCATGAAGGCGCGTGCGGCGATGAGCCGGTCAGGCGAGCCGGAGAACGCCGAGGCGGCGGAGCCGGCGGCGAAGACGGCCAGGCCGAGGGCGAAGACCCGCTGACGACCGATGCGATCGCCAAGGCTGCCGGCCACGAGGAGGAGACCGGCGAAGACGATGGCGTAGGCGTCCACGATCCACTGCAGCTGCGTCGTCGTGGCGTGCATGGCGCGCTCCATCACGGGGAGGGCGACGTTGAGGATGGTGTTGTCGAGACTGACGAGGAGGAGAGTCACGCAGAGGACGCCGAGCACCACCCAACGGGAGCGAGAGCTCGCAGCCGGTGCCGCCGAGGCCCCCAGCTGGCCGCGACCCCCCAGTGAGGTCGTCATGCCAGCCACTGGCGCCCCCTCGGGCAGAGGGGCTAGGGGCATTGGTCCCTCGTCGGGCCCTCTGGATGTCAGGTCGTGTGCACGACGAGGACGTCGCAGGCGGCGTCCTGGGTCACGGAGTTGGGGACGCTCCCGCGGATCCGGCGCTCGATGCCCTTCGAGCCGACGACGATGAGGTGGGCATCGAGCTCGTCCGCCTTGGCGATGATGGAGGCGGCCGGGTCCCCCTGCAGGGCGTGGGTCTCCACGTCCACGCCGGCCTGCGTGGCTTTCGCCTTGGCGGCGGCCAACGTCGTCTGGGCGTCGGCGTCGGCGCTCAGCGCCCAGCGGAACTCCTCGGGCAGCGAAGCCCGGTCCGCCTCGAGCTTGCCGATGGAGACCGGACGGTAGGCCGTCACGATGTGCAGGGCGTCACCGGTGGCGGCGGCCAGCTCGATGGCACGGGTCACGGCCTTGTCTGCCGTCGCCGACCCGTCGGTCCCGACAACGATCCTCTCGAACATGGAACCTCCCAGGTGGACGCTTCGATCTGCGTAGCGGGCGCGGCACGGTCACAGTACCGGAGGGTCGTGGGGCCAGCCACACCGGCTCCGGTCCCGTTCGAGGCCTCCCCATCCCGCCGGACAACCCCGGGGCGCGGAGCTGTCACGAACGGTGTTCGCGGGTCGGACGTGCCTGACGGCCGGCGCTTCAGCTGATGACGGAGACGATGGTGCCGTAGGCGAGGTACGGCCACGCCGTGGCGGCATCGCCCAGCTGCAGCTCGATGCACCCCAGGCTCTGAGGGATGCCGTAGGCCTGCCGCGGGAAGTAGTGCACGGCGTCGCCCCCGTTGAAGTAGGCGACGAACTGCACGGGATCGGCGTACTTCGTGCCGTCCGGGTTGGTTCCCTTCATGACCTGATGGCGCAGGCGCTCGTAGACGGGGAAGTTGCCGTCGGCCGTCGGGGACTGGCTGATGCCCGTGTTCGCCGGTGCCTTGAGCACGACCTTCCCGTCGTGCCAGAGCGTGAAGGTCTCCGGCTGGGCCTGGTCCCCGAGGGCGTAGTTGTACCCGCCGGTATTGAGCTCGTGCGACGCCAGTGCGCTCAGCACGGTCTGCCAGAGCGCCTCGGTCCGGACCCCCGTCGGGGGGAGGCCGTGATCGGCCTCGAACTCCATGACGAGGCCGCGGGTGAAGACGTTGTAGTGGCCGAGCCGCCAGAGGGACACGAGCTGGCGCGGCCAGCCGTGGGACCCCCAGGCGAAGTGCCCGCCAGCCGGCTCGAACAAGGCGGCGCGCTGAGCCGCCTCGTCGCTGTCGGAGACGGGCGCCCCGTCGGGGTGGAACTCGAGGGGCGAGTAGGCGAGCAGGGAGAGGAGCTGCTGCAGACGGGTGGTGGAGCCGTTGACGATGCGGAAGGCGTCGACCACCGGGCGCAGGAGCCGGGCCCCGTCCGTCGCCGCCATCCCTGACCGCCCCGCCGGGACGACGATCCGCACCTCGGTGAGCGGCAGGAAGGCCATGTCGGGCACGAAGACGAGGCGGCGAGTGCCGCTGAGCCGCCACGTGCCCGTCCCGGCCGGCGTCACGGCCGGCATCGCAGAAGTCGGCGAGATGGCCGTCGAGAAGCTGACGGCGATCGTCTCGTGCTCGCTCACGCCGACGGACCCGTTCGACGGTGTGATCGAGACGACGCGGACCGGCACCGCCGGCGGGGTCGGCGTCGTGACGGTGGGTGCCGTGCCGGCGCCCGTGCCGGATGCACCGCGGTGGGCGGGAGGGGCGGTGGCGTGCTGGGTGGCGGCGACGGCGATAGCGGCCCCGGCCGCTGCCGCCACGAGGACGGCTGCTACGAGACGGAGAGGCGTCAGCGTGAGGGTGCTGTGTCGACCGGCCTGGGCCATGGGCGCTCCGTCGTTTCCTGCGAGTCCGTGCGGAATCTACGACATCCCCTGCCCGAGCGGCACCCGGCCTACACCTGCACGAACCACGGCGCTGCTGAGCAGGCAAACTGCCCGAGGCCGTCCCGAGAGGTCGGTGGGGCTCAGCCGAGTGGCATCGGGTTCGTAACGCCTGCGTTACAAGACCACCACCCCCGCTTCGTCTCGCCGGATCTCATGGACATCGGCTTCCCCGACCGAGTGGCCGGCCTGCTGGAGGCGCACCAGGTACCGGCCGGGCTCCTCTCGCTCGAGATCACGGAGCAGTCCGCCATGGGCGACCCGAGTCGCACGACGGCCATCCTCGACCGCCTCTCGACCATGGGCGTCCACCTCTCCGTCGACGACTTCGGCACGGGCTACTCGTCGCTCAGCTACCTCACCCGGCTGCCCGTGGACGAGATCAAAATCGACCGCTCCTTCGTGACGAAGATGGCGAGCCACACCGACGACGAGGTCATCGTGCGGTCCGCCATCGACCTGGCGAAGAATCTGGGCGAGGAGGTCGTGGCCGAAGGCGTCGAGACCGAAGAGGTGCTCGAGCGGCTGCGGGAGCTCGGCTGCGATTGCGCCCAGGGCTACGTCGTGAGTCGCGCCCTGCCGGCCCACGAGCTCGACCGGTGGCTGGCGAGCCGCTGACAGCAGAGCTTGCGGTACCCCTTTCGAAGCAGGCTCGGTAGCGTACGTCCACCGCCGGCGGGGGCGGCTCGCCCCGCAGTCGCCCACATGGGCATTGCGCGGTGGCGCGAAAGGGGATGAGGAACTGATGAGGCTCGGCGCCATCGGCCCGGGGCGGCTGCTCGCGGCGGGCGCTCTCGTCATGGCGGTCGCCTCCACGGCCCTGCCGGCATCGCCGCCGTCTTCCGCCTCCTCCCCCGTCCCGGCAGTGGTTCGCTCGCCACCCCGGCCGCTCGCACCGGGCCTCACGGAGGCTGCGCCTCCGAACTTCATCGGCGCCAACGCCGACCCGGCCCGGACGAGCTGGTGGCCCGACGAGGCGGCCCTCCCCCCGTCGGAGATCAACAGCCGCGATTTCGGCGAACGTTTCTCCCGTCAGCTGAGCGGCGAGATCCTCGCCGAGCCCCTCGTCAGCGACGGCGTCCTGCTGGCCGTGACGGAGAACAACTGGGCCTACGGCCTCAACCCGGCCACGGGGGCCGTCGAGTGGAGCGTCAACTACGGGCCCCCGCAGCCGTCGTCGAGCATCCCTGACATCTGCGGTGACATCACCCCGTCGTTCGGGATCACGGGAACCCCCGTCATCGACCCCGCCACCGACATCGCCTACTTCACGACGGACGTCTACCTCTCGGGCGCTCCCCAGATCTACCTTCAGGCGGTGCACGTCGCCGACGGCGCCGCCGTGGCGGGTTTTCCCGTCCGCATCGAGGGCAGCGCCGGCAACAGCCCGACGGAGTCCTTCGATCCCGACGACGAGCTGCAGCGGCCCGGGCTCGCCCTCGTGAACGGTGTCGTCTACGCCGGCTTCGGCTCGCACTGCGACCTCGGCGAGTGGATCGGCTGGATCGCCGGCGTCTCGACGGCGGGCCACATCACCGACCTCTGGAGCACCGAGCCCGATCCGTCCCTGGGCGAGGACGCCGGCATTTGGCAGTCCGGCGGCGGAATCGTCGTCGATGCGCAGGGAAACCTCTACTTCGCCACCGGCAACGGCGGCGAACCCACGCCGGGCCCGACCATCACCGACCCGCAACCGGGTGGGCTCGGCAACTGTGTCGTCGAGCTGTCGACGACCGGCGGCACGCTCCGGCTGAAGGACTACTTCTGCCCCTTCGACGCCCCGCTCGAGACGAGCAACGACTGGGACCTCGGATCCGGGGGGCCGGTCCTGCTGCCGGCGAGCTTCGGCACGGCGAAGACCCCCGACCTCCTCGTCGAGGCGGGCAAGCAGGGAGAGGTCTACCTCCTCGACGCCGAGCGTCTCGGTGGCATGACGGCGCAGTTCCCCGACCACGTCGTGCAGGAGCTCGGGCCCTTCGGCGGCGTGTGGTCGAAGCCCGCCGTCTGGCCGGGCGACGGCGGCTTCGTCTACCTCCCGACGGCGTCGGGCGGCAAGTCCGCCTACCACACGGCCGGCGCCCTCGACATCTACGAGCGGTTCGTCGACGTCAACGACGACGTGTCGCTCGAGCAGGTCGGTGCCGTGCCGGACTTCGGCTTCGGTTCGAGCTCGCCCATCGTGACGTCGAACGGGACGCGACCGGGGAGCGCCGTCGTGTGGATCGTCCGCTTCCCGCCCGGGGGCGTCGTCGGGGCGGGGGCCACGCTGGACGCCTACGCGGCGAACCCCGTTGCCGGGCCCGCCGGTCAGGGGGCCACGCTGGCCCCCCTCTTCTCGGCACCCGTCGGACAGGGCGCCACCTTCGACCCGCCCCTCGCCTCCGGCCCGGACCTCTACGTGGCCAACGAGGACGGCGACATCCTCTGCTTCGGCCCGCGCAGCGGTTCCCCCGATCTCGAGGGCAACGCCGTCGCGGCTGCCGACACCTTCCTCGGCACCACGACCCGGACGGCCGCCTCCTTCAAGGCGACCGGGACGACCACAGTGGACAACGTCACCGTCGACAACACGACGACGGGGGCGTCGTCGGCCTTCTCGGCGACCGCTCAGACGCTGCCGGTCACCGTGGGCGCCGGTCAGTACTTCGTCGTGCCCCTCGAGTTCCGGCCGGAGATCCTCGGCGGCCAGGACGCCACCCTCACGGTCACGACCTCGCACGGCACCGTGTCCGTCCCACTCTCTGGCCGCGGCCTCCCGAACAGCAGCGGAGCCGTCGTCGCCTCGCCCGAGGCGATCGACTTCGGCCCGACCGCCATCGGGGCGCCGCAGACGCACGAGAAGCTCACCTTCCGGAACGACAGCGCCTCCCCGGTGACGGTGAGCGATCTCGTCCTGCCGAGCGGGCCGTTCTCCCTGAGCGGCGTCGAGCACCTGCCGGCGACCCTGCAGCCGAAGGCCTCGACCACCATGACCGTGACGTTCACGCCCCCGGCCACCTCGGGTGATTTTCCCCACGTCTTCACGGCCGACATCACGCTCGACACGTCGACGGGGTCCGAGCTGGAGGTGCCGGTCGAGGGCACCGCCTCGCCCCGGGGCGTGCTCGCCGTCGGCGCCGTGACCGTGGCTTTCGGCCGTGTGGCCCGCGGTCAGTCGCGCATCGCGGCATTCACAGTGGGCAACACCGGCGGCCTCCCGGTGAGGATCACGATCTCGTCACCGCCCTCGTCCTCTGGTTTCACGGCCGTCACGCGGCTGCCGGTCGGGCGATGGATCGCGCCGCACGGTGTCCTCACCGAGATCGTGAGGTACCGGCCGAAACGGCCGGGAACCGCCCGGGCGACGTGGCACATCGGCATCCACGGCGCAACGGAGACCGTCACCTTCGAAGGGGTGGCTGCACGGCTGCGCACCCTGCCAGATCCGGGGAGGGGCGGTTGGCGGCTGAACGGCTCGGCGACACTCGTCCCGTCCGGCCTCCGCCTCACCCGGGCGGTGCCACGGTCGAAGGGCTCGGCGTTCTGGAGCCGACCCATCCCCTCGGACAACCTCAGCGTCAGCTTCACCGAGAGGACCGGCGGCGGCAGCGGAGGGGACGGGATGACCCTGACGCTCGCCGACGCCGCCAAGGCCGGCTCGCACAGCCTCGGAGGCGGGGGCGCCGCCCTCGGTTTCGGCGGCATCGACGGCGTCGCCATCGCCCTCAGCACGCAGGCGGCCGGCGGCAACCACAGCAGCAACTCCGTCGGCCTCGTGACGGCTCGGTCCTCCGTGAGCAGGCTCGACTGGCAGGTGATCGACGGCGCCATCCCCGATTTGCGTCCCGGTCCGCACGTCATCGAGGTCTCGGTGAGCCACGACATCGTCAGCGTGTCCGTGGACGGAACGGCCGCCTTCAGCGTGGCGGCTCACGTCCCGCCCATGATCTACCTGGGTTTCACGGCGTCGACGGGGCGGCCAACCGACGTACACGAGGCGCTCCATCTGCAGATCGCCGATCCTGGGGCGTCGAACGTGCCCCAGCGGCTACAGGCCGACCCCGCACCGGGGACGCCTCAGGACACGTTGGGCAACAGCCGGAGCACCTCGCCGCTCAAGCCCCAGAGCAACCCGAAGATGACCGGCGCACCCACGAGCCAGGTCTGCCAACGAGCTCTTGGCCGAGCACTGGGATCGTTGGCCGTGAGTGTCGGCGTTGCTACCGGGCTGCCAGGCGCAGGCCTCCCCGAGCGGCACCGTGCCGGCGCAGGCGGTAGGAAGAGGACTGAGATAGAGGAGACGCCATCATGACCACCGTGCGCACGGAGACAGGTCTCACGGTCGAACGCCTCGCCGGTCGCATCGGTGCCGAGATCGGCGGCGTGAACACCGGGGAACGGTTGGACGACGAGACGATCGCAGCCATCCGCCGGGCGCTCCTCGCCCACCGCGTCGTGTTCTTCCGGGACCAGAGCCTCGACTACGACCGCCAGGTCGCTTTCGCTCAGCGCCTCGGCCCGCTGACACTTGGACACCCGACCCTGCCGTCTCCGGAGTCGCAGCCGTTCCTGGAGGAGGTCGACTCGACCAAGGCGGCGCCCGCCAACCGTTGGCACACCGATGTCACCTTCTGCGACCGACCGCCCGCCTTTACGCTGCTGCACGGCATCGTGATGCCCGAGGTGGGCGGCGACACCATCTGGGCCAACACGATCTCGGCCTACGAAAGCCTCCCCACGGAGCTCCGGGATCTGGCCGACTCGCTGCGCATCGTGCACACCAACACCCACGACTACGCCAAGCCCTCGAGCCGGGAAGAGGCGGCAAACGACGTCATCAGTGCCCATCGCCGCCGGTTCGTGTCCACGGTGTTCCGCACCGAGCACCCGGCCGTGCGCGTGCACCCGGAGACCGGCGAGCGCTCTCTCGTGCTCGGCGGTTTCGCCGAGACGGTCGTCGGCCTCGGCCCGCAAGCGTCCCGGGACCTCATCCGGATCCTGCAGGACCACGTCACGCGGCCCGAGCAGACCGTGCGGTGGCGATGGAGAGCGAGCGACCTCGCCATCTGGGACAACCGCGCCACCCAGCACATCGCCGTGTCCGACTACGGCAACGCCCACCGCCGCGCCGAGCGGGTGACCGTGGCAGGGCCTGTGCCCGTCGGCGTCGACGGCCGGGAGTCGGTGGCGCTCGAGGGCGACGCCTCGGAGTACTACGCCGGCGGCGGCTGAGACCACCCCGGATGCGCTGCGCGGCCAGTCAGGGACCGCGTTTCCCATCATGGTCGTGCGGCGTCGTGACAGGAGCGACCCGTGGGGCCGGGCCGACGGCACTACGTGGGCTCGTCGGCGCCGAGCATGGAAGGGCTCAGCCCGTGGTCACGCCTCGCAGCACGCCGGCTGCCGAGAAGATCGCTTCGAGCTCGCCGCGGAGGGCTTCCATGTTCTTCCGAGTGCGGATGGCGCCGATTCCTCCACCCATCCAGCCGCTCGAGAGCTGCTCCACGCGGACGGTCGTCTCTTCGGGTCCCGCCGCGAACAGGCGCACTCCCACCTTGAAGTACTGCGCAAGTGCGCCGGCCACGACATTGAGGGCCTTGTTGCCGCGCTCGGCCGTCGCCGACCAGTCGTCGGTCCAGGCGACTTTGAACTTGCGGTCGATGAGCGCCTTCTCGGCCGTGGCTCGCGCCCGTGCCGGATCGCCTGTCACGAGGAAGTCGATGTATTTGGTGGCCACTCCCTGCCTCCTGTGTCGCCTACCGGTCCCGGTGCCGGAGTCAAGGGTCCGGACTGTACAGCTCGGATCACCGGGCGCGCTGCCCGACCGGGGTCGCCGAGTGGGGCGGTGAGGGACCGCCGTGTCGGAGGTAGCCCGTGCCTGTCTGTCCGTACCCGGTGCCCACGCAGCCGTGCGGGGCACAGGAGACGCCGGTGGGCGAGCCGATGACGTGAGCACCGAGCTCGGGCGAGAGCCTCTGCGCCGTCGGGTGCGTCCGCCGTCCCGGGAGCCGAACGCCAGCTGAGCTTCGCTGAAGGAGTTGACAAGGAGCTCGCTTCGTTCACGGTCTCGCCCTCCTCCGATGGCACTTCGGCAATCGTTTCGGCCCTGCCTGGCAACGCCCTTACCCTCGGCACCGCCATCGGCACGGCCGCCAGGTACGGGTCGAAAGCCGTGTCGAGTGCTTCCTCGTACAACAGAGTGTCAGCCCGTGTCTTGCGCCGATACGAGCGCCAGCCCGCTGTAGCCCAGCTTTAGCCCCGAGGTATCACCGGCAGCCGGCGGACGCGTACTCGGGTCCCCTCAAGAACGACGATCGCACCGGCCTCGAGATCGGCGACGGCCTGATCGAGGTTGCGAGGACGACTCCGGCTTGGCTGGACGCATCTCGGCCGCCTTCTCGGCGCAGGAGGATGACGGACGGCAGACTCTCGCCGGAGGCAGCGAGCAACTGACCGAAGTCGGTGTCTGCTGAGATTAGGGTGCGACCGTCGGTTCGAGCTCGCTCCAAGATCACGCGATCGGACGCGCTCGATAATCCGACACTTCGGACGTGAACGGCGTCGTGTCCGACGGCCTGGATCAACTCTCCTACGACGGGCGAGAGGTTCTCGTCGAGCAGGAACCTCAAGCGCTTGTGCGCAGCGGCAGTTCCCGCTCGGAGACCGCCTCAGCCGCGTAGTGCAACGCCTGGCGAATGTCCTCGTTTTCAAGGTCCGGGTGCTCCGCGAGGATCTGCTCGAACGTCATGCCGTCCGCCATCATGGCCACCACCGTTGCCACCGGGAACCGCAGACCACGGATACAAGGCTGCCCTGCCATCTGCTCCGGGTCGGTCGTGATTCGGTCGTACCTCACATCGGCAACGCTACCTCCGTTACCGGCCACCCCGGCAGCGGACGAAGGCACACTCGGGGGAGGGCTCGAACCTTCAACCTCCTGATCCAAAGGTACCGCTAGCTGGTCTTTTGTCGTCCATAGCCGTTCGGACGGTCGGCGTGAACAGGAGCTTGTGTTCACCGCCGTCCACGACCGTTCGGGCCGATCCCTCGGCTGGGCTACACGCGTGGCTACACATCCGGCACCTCCCACGCCAGATGTTGTGGTCGGCTACCGAATGAGTCGCACGCCCACCCCGACCGCCGCTGCGACCGTCGACCACGATCGATCGGCCGTCAAGGCGTCGAGGCCCAGCCGCTTCGCCACGGTGAGACAGGCGCGGTCGCCGATCGAGAGTCCGGCTGCCTTGGTAGCGGTTCGCATGGCGGCCGAGACGACGGCGTCGGCGATCGTGAACGCCTCGAGCACGACAGCACCCGCGGTGATCGAGTCGCCTGCGGCAGTCGCGGTCGCTTCTCCAGGTAGTCGGACAGGAGCGCTCGGCCGTGATCCCGTTCGAGGCCGGCGTGCACGACCGATCTTGCCGAGCCGTGCAGGCTGCACCAAGCATTGACAGCCCTTCGGCAATGAGTGGGGAGCAGACAAATCTCTCAGCTCGCTACGAAGGCCGACAGCTCCTCGGCGAAGCGGCGGCGCTCCCGAGTGACGAGCGAGATGTGCCCGCCGGGGACCTCCACCAAGACCGATCCGGCGACCGCTGCGTGCATCTCACGCGCCAGGACGAGAGGCGTCATGTGGTCACGCCGGCCATGAAGGATGAGGGTGGGAACGACGATCTCACCCAAGCGGGCGCTGGCGTCGTAGGAGGCGGACGCTCGGCGCTGGCACTCCCAGGCCCAACGGGGTTGCCGTTCTCCGGGCGTCGGGAGCCGGCTCAAGACCTCCAGTGCGAGCCACCGGCGGCTGAGGATGCGGCTCGGCGGCGTGCGAGCGCTGGTGGAGGCTAGGACGAGCCGGCGCACGCGTGTTGAATGATCAAGCGCGAGGCTCATGGCGATGCGCCCGCCCATGGAATAGCCGACCACGACCGCTCGCCCGATCCCGAGCATGTCGAGAAGCCCCGACGCGTCGTCGGCCATCTGCTCGATGGTGTAGGGGCCAGGCGGCTTGTCGCTCCGTCCGGCACCGCGTGGATCGAACACGATCACCCGACATGTGGCGGCAAGCGGTGCGATGACCCCGCCGAAGAGACGAGTGTCGGCTCCGAGCCCGGGGACGAGCAGCAGCGCCGGGCCGGTGCCGTGGTCCTCGTAGTACAGCTCGATGCCGTTGACGGTCGCGCCGGCCATTGGTTCAAGTGTGTCTCACCTTTGAAATACACGGAGGAGATGTAGCGCTTGCCTGTGGCCGTAGCCAGACCGGCTGGTGTGACGTTCTCCCACGAAGGGCCGATGGTCCGCATGATCCCCTGGGGCGTCGTGATCGACGCCATGTTGTCGCCGTCCACCCATGCCCAGGCGGTGCGGTTGCGACGGCAGTGAGCTCCTCGACCGTCACGATGGCGCTCACCGCTCGCACTGCCGTAGTCCCTGAGGTTCTTCCTCGCGTGCTTGAACCAGCCATTGACGGCCTCGTGAGCAGCGTGGTCGACGCTGCGCTGCTCGAGCAGCCTGCAAGACAGCTCGCCAGAACCAAGGCCACGCAACTGAGGACAGTGAACTGTTGGCGCCGGATCATGTCCGAGTCGCTCAAGGCGGAAACCGAGCGGGTCCGCGCCGACAAGAACCTCATCAGTGGCGCCAAGCGGCTGCTCGAGCGCGATCGCGAGCTGCTCGAACGTCTCGCTCGTTGACCCGGTACATCTCGCTCGCCGAGTACTTCTGGTTGGTTGAGCAGTGACCGGCGTTGATGCCGACACGTTGGCCAAGATCTCGAGGATCGAGCTGGCCGAGTCGGCCCTTCACACACCCGAGGCCGCCTTTGACGGCAAGGAGTTCTACCCCGACCTTCATTGACCCGAACGGCGGGCATTGGGACCCCGACCGGCCCGACGTCGAGGCTTCGGAGACGGCGATGCTGGCGGTTGCGGCTCGCGAGGTCGGCGAGGAGTGGTTCGCAAAACTCGCTACGACTCCGGGTGCGTTGGGGGCCAAGTGAAGCTAAGCAGGAGCCGAGGCGGGCCTTGACCGTCGTCGATCACGTCCCAAGAATCGGCTTGCGAGTCGTTCACAACACTCTGAGACGAGGCGATTTGCTGGCTGGCGTGGCTGGCGGGGGAGGGCTCGAACCTCCAACCTCCTGATCCAAAGTCAGGCGTTCTGCCGGTTGAACTACCCGCCAACGGTGGGTCCGGGTACGGCGCCGCCACCGACGGCGCCAACAGCCTCGCACACAGACGACCCCGAGAGGCGCGGCAGTGCCACGTCCGATCCTTCCCGAACCGGCGCCCTCAGCGGGTCGCCGTCAGGGTGTGGCCGCAGGCCCCGCAGTAGACCAGGGTGATGGCGCCCGTACTGCGCTTGCGCCCCGCTGCCGGTCCCGCAGGCGTCACGACCGATGTCGCCACGGTCTCGGTGAGGTGCTTCCCACAGCTCGGGCAGAGAGGCTGCACGCCGTCCGATTGGCGGCTCGCCCGGAGCGGCCGGCCCTCGGCTCCTTCGGAGCCCTCGTCCTGGTCGAAGGGGACGACCTCAGGACCGAGATCGCCGCCGACGAAGACCACGTCGCTGTTCTCCCGGGCCTCGAGCACCTCAGCTCGCAGCTCGGAGAGGTCGACGCCCATGTCGTGCAGGACGAGGCCGGCAACGCCGCTCGCCTGACGGATGATCCCGAGGAGGAGGTGCTCCGGTCTCACCTCGTCGTCGTCGAGGACCTCGGCCTCGTTGCGCGCGAGAGAGAGGACCTGCTTCGCCCGCGCCGTCAGCGGCAGCGGGTTCTGCTCAGAGGGCTCACCGCCGACCCCGTGGCGGGCGACCTGCGCCCGCACCTCGGCGGCCACGATGCCGTGCTTGCTCAAGAGCGGGCTGGCGATGTCGTCGTGGCACGCCAAGAGCCCGAGCAGGAGGTGCTCGGTCCCGGTGAATTCGTGGCGGAGGCCGAGGGCCTCCTGGCTTGCAACGGTGAGGACCTGCTCGCTCTCCGCACTGAGCGCTTCCATCGCTCCTGACGCTACCCCGCTGGCGGATCCGGCCCGCGCATCTCGAGGTGCACCTTCACGGAAGCCGCGCAACGGCGGCGGGCCGATCTGACAAGGCGCTCAGAGCGACTATCCTTTGGCAAGCCATGGGTTCCCTCATCAAGAAGCGCCGCAAGCGCATGCGGAAGAAGAAGCACAAGAAGATGCTCAAGCGCACACGCTGGCAGCGGCGGGCCGCCGGCAAGTAGTCGCTCGCTCCGGGCGCCTCGATTGGCGCAGGAAGCTGAAGGGGTTTCGTAGCAAAGCCCCGCACCAAAGCTCGACCACCTTGCCAGTCCACGCCGGAAGGTGATCGAGGTTTCGTACAGGCGTCTGCACAAAAGCTCGACCACCTCGCCCGTCCGCGAGCGGGGGGTGGTTGCCGATCCGCGCCCAAGGTGGTTGGCCGCGTCGGCCGGGCCGGGCCGAGGCGGGGTCACCCCGCCGGCACCGTCCGCACCACCTGCACGAGCGCCGACTCCCGCTCCCCGATGACGGCCGCCCGCACGCGGTCCCGCAGGTCGGCCAGCTCCTCGTGCCCGCCGCTCACCCACCACGTCCCCCCGCTGCCGGCCAGGTGCGGCCGCAAGCCGGAGGTGGCGGCCACGAGATCCCGCCACCAGGCGAGCCGAGGCTCGACCACGAGGGCCGCCGGCTCGAGGTCGTTGCCCCAGTCGCCCTCCGGGCCGCCCAGCTCATCCCAGGCTGCGTAGACCGCCGGTGTCGGCACGACGAGGCGGGGCACGACGAGGAGGATCACGTGCGACTCGTGGGCGAGCGGCCTCAGCTCCTCGCCGATGCCCGTGACGACCGCCCGCCCGCCGGCGAGGCAGAAGGGGACGTCGGCCCCGAGCGCGACGGCGACCCCGACGTCCGAGCAGCCGGCCCAGCGCAAGATGGCGGCGGCGTCGGCCGAGCCACCCCCGAGCCCGGCGCCCGGCGGGATCGCCTTGTGCAGACGGACGAACGCTGTCCGCCCGACCGCACGGAGAGCCCGTTCGACGAGGTTCGAGCCGGTGCCGAGGTCGTCACCGGCCGACGGCGCAGCGACGCCGGTCCAGGCGATCTCGTCCAGCACCTCCAGCCCGTCGCCTTCGAAGAGCTCGATCGCGTCGCAGAGGTCGAGGCTCACCATCTCCGCCTCGAGCAGGTGGTAGCCGTCCGGCCGGCGCCCCGTGACGCGCAGCGTGCGGGTCAGCTTGGCGGCCGCTCTGACGAGGGTCGCGTCGCCGTCGTGCCGCCCTGAAGGAGCCGTTTCCACTGCGCCAGCTTGCCCCAGGCGGCAACGCCGAGCGTCTCCGGACGCCGCGTCGGGTCGATGCCGGCGGCTGCGAAGGCCTCCTCGGTCACGAGGCCGGCGAGCGAGCGGCGCAGCATCTTGCGCCTCCCGCCAAAGCCCGCCCGCACCAACTCGTCCACCTCGGCGAAGCTCGCCACGTCGACCGGAACGGCCGGGACCGGACGGCGGACGATCGAGAGCACGACGGACTCCACCTTGGGGCGCGGCAGGAAAACGTCGGCGGGAACCTTCATCACGACCTTCGGAACCGCGAAGTAGTCCAGGCGGACGGAGGGGGCCCCGTAGGCGCGTGAGCCGGGCTGGGCGGCCAGGCGCTCGCCCACCTCCCGCTGCACCATCACGATCATGCGGGCGATGGCGGGCACGCCGGCGAGGAGCTCGAGCACGAGCGGAGTGGCGATGTTGTAGGGGAGGTTGGCGACGAGCACCCATCCGGCCGGCGCCCCGTCGCCGAGCAGCTCGCCGACGTCGAGCGACATGGCGTCACCGAGGACGACACGAACGCCGAGCGGCTCCACGAGCGCGCGGAGGACGGGCTCGAGGTAGCGGTCCACTTCGACCGCGGTCACCTGGGCGCCGCTGTTGGCGAGCGCCACGGTGAGCGAGCCGAGGCCGCCGCCGATCTCGAGGACGTGGTCGCCGGGGCCTACGCCGGCGAGCCGCACGATGCGCTCGACGAGGCTCGGGTCGGTCACGAAGTTCTGGCCCAGCGCCCGGGAGGGCGCGATGCCGTGGTCGGCGAGGAGCTGGACGATCTCCGCCCGTCCGGGCGGGCGCCGCCGTGGCGTCCCCGTCTCGGGTGCCACGCTCGGGGGCGCGGCCTTAGACGGCCGCTGCCCGCTCAACCGTGCAGGTTGAACACGACGGCGGCGTTGGACGTCGTCGCCTGGGCCACCTCGGCCGCGTCGACCGACTTCAGCGAGGCGATAGCGGCGCCGACGAGGGGCACGAAGGACGGTTCGTTCGGTTTGCCCCGATGGGGTACGGGCGTGAGGAAGGGGGCGTCCGTCTCCACGAGGATGCGGTCCATCGGGCAGAGAGCGGCCGCTTCGCGCAGCGCCTCGGCGCTCGGGAAGGTGACGATGCCGCTGAAGGAGACGTAGGCGCCACGGTCGAGGCAGGCCTTCGCCTCGACGGGGCCACCCGTGAAGCAGTGGAAGACGACCCGGTCCGGGGCGCCCGCCTCGTCGAGGATGGCGAAGGTGTCGTCCCACGCCTCCCGCGTGTGGATGACGAGGGCGAGGCCGAGCTCGCGGGCGAGTGCCACCTGGGCGGCGAAGACGTCGCGCTGGACCTCGCGGGGCGAGTGGTCGTAATGGAAGTCGAGCCCGCACTCGCCCACGGCCACGACTCGCGTCGTCGAGAGCCCCGACGAGTAGAGCTCCCGCAGGAAGCGCTCCACGCCTTCGAGGCCGCTCGAGGCGTCGTGCGGGTGGAGGCCGGCCGTCGCCCACAGCTCGACGGGCGGCTCCCCGCTGCCGCTGAGCTCGTCGGCCGTGGAGGCGGCCGCCCGGGACGTCGCCTCGTCCGTGCCGATGAGCACCATCCGGCGCGCCCCCGTCTCGCGGGCGCGCTCGAGAACGGCCCCCAAATCCCCGGAGGCCTGCACGTGGCAATGGCTGTCGGTCCAGAGGGGGAGGCGGGCGAGGCGTTCGAGGCGGGCAGCCTGGGCCGCCGGGTCGAGCGGCCGGCCGTCGTCGGGCTCGTCCCGCTTGCCCCGGCCACCCCCGAAGATGCGTCCGATCCGGCTCATTCCTCCACCTGCCGTCTCGGGAACAAGGGGCTTCCCTTCGTCACGGGCAGCCCGCCCGGGTAGCCGCCCCAGCCGAGGACGCCCGATTCGCCGGCGTTGCCGGCCGCCGCCGGGTCGCCGCTCAGGCCGAGCCGTCGCCAGATCTCGGCGGCCGTGTCACGGAGGACGGGAGAGATGAGCACAGCCACGATTCGTAGCACCTCCAGAGAGTCCCCGAGGACGGCGTCCACCTCGAGCCCGGGCTCACGCTTCCAGGGCTCGACCGCCTCCAGCTCGGCGTTGGCCGCCCGGATGAGACGCCACGTCGCTTCCAGGCCCTCGTGGGGGGCGAAGGCCTGCCAGTGCGCCACGGCCGCCGGCACGAGCTCTGCGGCGGTGGCGGCGAGGTGCGAGCCGGAAGCGGCCGGCTGCGGCGCCGGCCCCACGCCACCGCACTTCGAGCCGACGACGGTGCTCACCCGCTGCAGGAGGTTGCCGAGGTTGTTGGCGAGGTCGGAGTTGTAGCGGGCGACGAGGCCCTCGTAGCTGAACTCGCCGTCGGAGCCGAGCCCGACGTCGCGCAGGAGGTAGTAGCGGAGGGCGTCGTTGCCGATGTCGGCGGCGAGCTCGACGGGGTAGATCTGGTTGAAGGCGCTCTTCGCCATCTTCTTCCCGCCCACGAGAAGAAACCCCGTCACGAGATACGACGCCGGCGGCTCGATGCCGGCCGCCATGCACATGGCCGGCCACCACACGCAGTGGAAGCGGATGATGTCCTTGCCGATCAAGTGGCAGACGGACGGCCACCAGCGCTCGAACAGCTCCGGGTCGCGCCCGTAGCCGATGGCCGAGATGTAGTTCACGAGGGCGTCGTACCAGACGTAGAAGACGTGCCCTTCGTCCCAGGGGACGGGGATTCCCCAGTCGATGGACGTCCGGGTGATCGAGATGTCCTGCAGACCGCCACGGATGATGCCGAGCGCCTCGTTGCGCCGCGTCTCGGGGTAGATGGCGGCCGGGTGCGCCTCGTACCACTCGAGGAGGGGAGCCTCGAAGCGGCTCAGCTCGAAGAACCAGTTCTCCTCCTCGAACCACTCGACGGGCCGCTCGTGGATGGGGCACCGGTGCCCGTCGAGGAGGTCGGACTCGTTGTAGTAGGCCTCGCACGACACGCAGTACCAGCCGCTGTAGGTCCCCTTGCGCAGGAAGCCGTTGTCGTAGATGGCCTGCATGAAGGTCTGCACGGTGTGGTGGTGACGGGCCTCCGTCGTGCGGATGAAGTCGTCGTTGGCGATCCGCAGCTGCTTCCAGGCCTCCCTGAAGCGCTCGGAATAGAGATCGGTCCAGGCCTGGGGCTCCATGTTGTTCTGCTCGGCGGAGCGCAGCACCTTGAGCCCGTGCTCGTCCGTGCCCGTGACGAAGAGGACGTCGTCTCCCTGCAGCCGGTGCCAGGCCGCGAGGCAGTCGGCGACGATCGTGGCGTACCCGTTGCCGAGGTGCGGCACGTCGTTGACGTAGAAGATCGGGGTCGTCACATAGAAGCGGCCGGACATCGGGGCGAGCCTAACGACCCGACATGCTGCGCCCCGGCGACGTCCCCGGTCCGACGGCCGCCCCGTACACGAGCCGCCGCGCCAGGCCGAGGCGCTCCGCCACCTCGCGGACGGCGTCACGCCTCGAGGCGCCCGCGGCGACGAGGGCGCCGACGGCCTCCGCCAGCTCCGCCCCGGTGGGCGTCGCCGTCCTCGGCTCGTCGCCGTCGGCGAGGGCGCCCACGACGAGCACGTGCTCGCCTCTCGGCTCGGAGGCGGTGGCGGCGGTGGCTGCCTCGGCGAGGGTCGTGCGCACCACCTCCTCGTGGAGTTTCGTGAGCTCGCGGCAGACGGCGACGCGGCGTCCCGGCCCGCAGACCTCGGCCAGCTCCGCCAGCGTGGCGGCGAGCCGTTGGGGCGACTCGTAACAGACGCTCGGGCAGGGCGAGGCGGCGATGTCGGCGAGGCGGCGCCGGCGCTCGGCCCCGCGCCTCGGCAGGAAACCCTCGAATCGCCAGCGGGCGATGCCCATGCCCGACAGCACGACGGCCGCCACGGCGGCCGACGGCCCGGGAACGACCGTGACGCGCAGGCCAGCGGTGGCGGCCGCCGCCACGAGACGCTCGCCCGGGTCGGAGATGGCCGGGGTGCCGGCGTCGCTCACGACGGCGACGGTGCTGCCGGCCCGCACCTCCTCGAGCAGCTGGGGCAGACGGACTGACTCGTTGTGGGCGTGCAGGGAGAGGAGGCGCCGCGTCGTGATGCCCAGGCGCTTCAGCATGATGCCCGTATGGCGGGTGTCCTCGCAGCACACGATGTCGGCGGCGGAGAGGACGGCAGCAGCCCGCGGCGAGAGGTCGCCGAGGTTGCCGATCGGCGTGGCCACGAGGACGAGCTCCCCGCCGTGCCCGCCGGTCGGCGGCTCGCTCACTCCTGGATCTCCAGACGGTCGCCCACCTTCAGCCCCCACCGCTCGAAAGCGCCCGCCTCCGCCTCGAGCACCGAGCGCGCCTTCATGCGCGGGAGGGCGAGCCAGTAGCGCCGGAGTGTCAGGGCGTCGACGACGACGAGTTCCTTGTCGAGAAAGGCGACATCGATGGCGAAGCGCATGCCGACCGAGTGGACGCCCTTCGTGTGCCGCAGCAGCATGGCGCCCGTCGTGCCGTTACGGCCGAGCAACCCCCGGTTGCGGGCGACGAAGGATTCGGCGATCTCGAGGCTCGCCAGCACCGTTCCATCGCGCAACAGCCACGCCATGAGGGGATTCTCTCATGTGGCGTGCCCGCTAGACTTCCCGGACCGTGTCCAAGCGAACGACCAAGCGCAAGCTCAGGAAGAAGAAAAAGGCCAATCACGGCAAGAAGCCGAACTGCGGTCGGGGCTGACCGGCCGGGGCTGAGCGCCCCGCCGCCGTCGGCGGTCCTCAGGGGCGCCAGGCGAGCCCTCGCTCCGAGAGCACGCCGGCGAGCAGGCTCGGCAGGTCCGAGATGACGCCGTCGACACCGGCCTCACAGAGGCGTTCCATCTCGGCGCGGTCGTTGATCGTCCACGGGTGGACGGCGAAGCCCGCTGCGTGCGCCCAGGCGACGAAGTCCGGCTGCACGACGAGGAGATCCCGGTAGCGGGCCGGCACCTGGAGGGCGGCGTGGCGTCGGAGCTCCTCGCCCGGTGTCTCCCGCGCCGTGAAGCAGCGGTAGAGCTCCTGCGAGGCGCCCATCCCGGCCGATGTGGCGATCTCCGGGGCGTACCGGCTGAAGCGCTCCGTGGCGATGTCACTGAAGGAGGCGACGATGACGCTGCCGGTGCGCTCCCGCTCCCGGATGAGATCGGCCAATGGCCGCTCGTAGCCGGAAACGTCCGGTTCCGTCCGCTTGATGTCGAGGTTGAGGACCACGCCCTCGGCCGCGTCGAAGACCTCCTCGAGCGTCGCCACCCCGAAGCGCCGATCGGCCGGCGCCCGCCCCCGCATGGGGTACTCGGAGGCCTCCCGGCCCGGCTGGGCGTCCTCCCCGGGCACGAACCAGTAGGCGTTGTCGAGCGCCTTCACCTCGGCGAGGCTGTGGTGGGCGATATCGCCGGCACCGTCCGTCGTACGGTCCAGCGTGGGGTCGTGGCAGACGACGAGGTGGCCGTCGGAGGTGGCGTGCACGTCGAGCTCGATGGCGGTGGCGCCATGAGCGATCGCCTCCGTGATGGCGAACAACGTGCTGGATGGGTTCTCGCGGGCCCCGCCCTGGTGGGCGAAGCACAGCACACGACGTTCCAGCCAGGGGTTCTCCCTCACGTCGGATGTCTACCAGCTCACCTGGAGGGACCGTGACGACCGGGCATGCGGAGGGAACTAACGTCGGCTCGCCATGATCGATCACATCCTGCTCGACGTCATCGGGGCGATCCGGGACGCTTTCGAGGGCGCCCTCCTCGAGCAGCAGGCGGTCGAGGAGCGCTTCCAGGTCGACGTCTTCCTCGGGGATCTCTCCTTCGAGACCTCCTACAGCCTGCCCGGCGAGAGCAGCCCGGCCCGCGTACGGGCCGACCTCACGCTCGACTGGCCGACCTGGAGCCAGAGCGCCTACCGCTCCTGGTCGATCGGGGAGACCCCCGCCGAGCCCCCGGAGCTCGTGATGGAGCTGGCTTTCCGCCTGCAGCACCTCGTGGGCTCGCCCGACGTCGCGAAGGTCCTCTCCGTGCTCGACACCGACGGGCCGGCCATCGGGGCGGAGCGCCTGGAGCGGGCCGCTCCCATGCTCGAGCAGTCCTTCGACGGCGAGCAGGAGCCGACGTGTGCCTTCGAGGTCGCCTACCAGGGCAGCCTGCGGCTCGACGAAGCCACGCTGGAGGATCCCTCCAAGCTCGACCCGCAGATCGCCGAGCTGGCCCGCTGGGTGGCGAGCGCCCTGGTGCGCCTCGCCGACCTGCAGCTCGCCTTCCGTCCTCCCGAGGAGGACAACCACCCGGCCTAAGCTAAGCGCCAGGCCCCGGGCGGCCGCTCAGCCCGGGCGCAGGAGGCTGCCCGCCGCCTCGGAGAGGCGCCGCTCCGGGCGGGCGCCGAGGTGGCTGATGATCTCGGCGGCGGCGAAGCTCCCGAGGCGAAGCGACTCCACCGGCGACAGCGAGTGCGTGAGGCCGTAGAGGCAGCCGGCGGCGAAGAGGTCGCCCGCCCCCGTCGTGTCCACGACGGCCCCGACGCTCTCCGCCGGGACCTCGATCTCCCCGTCGGGAAGGATGGCGACGGCACCGTCGGCGCCACGCGTGACGACGGCGACTGCACCCGGCCGCCGCAGCCGGGCCGTCCACTCTGCACGGGTGCGTGCGCCCGTGAGCCCCCGGACCTCCTCCTCGTTGCCGAAGAGGAGGTCGACGGCACCGCTCTCGACGAGCTGACGGATGCTGTCGCCGTGCCGGTCGACGACGAAGGGATCCGACAGCGAGAGTGACACGAGCGTCGAGGCGTCGCCCGCCATGACGAGGGCACCTGCGACGGCGGCGGAGGCGAGCGGGGGGTCAAGCAGGTAGCCCTCCAGGTAGAGAACCTCGGCATGGGACGGACCGATCTGCTCGACAGTGGAGAGCGAGAGCTCCCCGGCGGCCCCAAGGCTCGTCCCCATGGACCGCTCACCCCCCGGCGAGATGAGGATGTGGCAGACGCCCGTGCTGCCGCCGTTCGTCACGGCCGGGACGGCGCAACGGACGCCCGCACGCTCGAGATCACGGGCGTACCAAGCGCCGAGGGAGTCCTCGCCGACGGCGCCGGCGAAGCCCGGCGTCCCCCCGAGGGAAGCCACCCCGACGGCGGTGTTCGCAGCAGAGCCGCCGGCAACCTGCTCCCAGGCGCCTTCCGGCAGGCGCCCGCCGATCTCACGGGCCCTGGCGGCGTCCACGAGCAGCATCCGCCCGACCTCGAGCCCGGCGGCGCCCACCTCGTCGAAACCGGCGTGGGCGAAACGATCGACGAGGGCGTGCCCGAGGCAGAGGACGTCGATCGACCTCGCCGTCAGCCGGCGACGGGCGAAGGGCCAGCGGGAGTCGAGCACGGGGCGAGACCGTAGCGGGTCGGGGCAACTCGCACACGCTGCGCAGTAGCCTGCCCGCATGACGACAGCCACCGGCAACGACGCCGACTACCGGCTCCCGCGCACTGCAATCCCCCGGCGCTACAGCATCGAGCTGCGGCCGGATCTCTCGACGGCGACGTTCACGGGCCGGGTCGCCATCGAGCTCGAGGTGGTCTCCGCCACGGACGCCATCGTGTGCAACGCCGCCGAGCTGAGCCTGTCGGGGGCGCTCCTGCGCCCCGCTGCCGGCGGAACCGCCGCCCCCCTCGGCATCGAGTTCGAGGAGCGCCTCGAGCGCGTTCGGCTGTCCGCCTCCGCCGTCATCGAGCCGGGTGCCTACGTGCTCGAGTGCGAGTTCGAGGGGGTGCTGAACGACAAATTGCGGGGTTTCTACCGCAGTCGCTTCACCGACCCGGACGGCGTCGACCAGTGGATCGCCACGACGCACTTCGAGTCGACGGACGCCCGCCGGGCCTTCCCCTGCTTCGACGAGCCGGACATGAAAGCGGTCTTCTCCGTCACCGTCGAGATCGACGAGAACCTCTTCGTCGTCTCGAACGGGGCCGAGGTGTCCGTCACCTCGCTCGGCGACGGTCGCAAGCGCGTGCAGTTCGAGGACACCATCTCCATGTCCACCTACCTCGCCTGCGTCGTGTGCGGCCCCCTCGAGGCGAGCGAGCCCCGCATCTCCTGCGGCGTCCCCATCCGGGCGGTCACGCCCATCGGCATGCAGCACTTGACGCCCTTTGCCCTCGACGTGGCCGAGCACGCCCTCGCCTGGTACACGGCCTACTTCGGGCTGCCCTATCCGGGATCCAAGCTCGACCTCGTCGACGTGCCCGACTTTGCACAGGGGGCGATGGAGAACCTCGGCTGCGTCACCTTCCGGGAGAGCGACCTGCTCTGCGACCCGGAGACCGCCTCCGTGGCGGAGCTCACGCGCATCGCCGAGGTGGTCGAGCACGAGATCGCCCACATGTGGTTCGGGGATCTCGGTGACGATGAAGTGGTGGAACGGCATCTGGCTGAACGAGGCCTTCGCCACCTTCATGAGCATCTGCTGCCTCGACGACTTCCGGCCCGAGTGGCGCCGCTGGGTCTCCTTCGGCCGCGAGAAGGACTTCGCCCTCGGCATCGACGCTCTCCACTCCACCCGTCCCGTCGAATTCGGCGTGCGGGCTCCGGACGAGGCCGAGGCGATGTTCGACGCCCTCACCTACCTGAAGGGCGGCAACGTCCTTCGCATGCTCCAGCAGTACCTCGGGGAAGACCACTTCCGCGAGGGGGTGCACCGCTACCTCGTGGCCCATCAGTACGGGAACACCGAGACGACCGACCTGTGGGATGCCATCGAGTCGGTGGCGGACGGCGAGCCCGTTCGGGCGCTCATGGACAGCTGGATCTTCCAGGGCGGTACGCCTCTCGTGACGGCGCGGCGGGACGGCGACGAGATCGAGCTGACGCAGGAACCCTTCTCCTGGCTGCCGCTCGAGGAGCACGAGCAGTCGGACGCCGAGCCGTCTGCCATCGGCGACGACTGGATCGTCCCCATCCGCATGGAGGACCGCCCCATCGGGGCGGTACCGGACGCCACGGACTCCTCCGGCCCCGTGCAGACGGGGCTGCTCGGACCACCGCCCTATGGGAAGGAGCCGCTCCGGCTCCGCACCGGCGAGGGACTCGCCGTCGTGAACGCCGGCGGCTCCGGGACCTACCGCCTGCGCTACCACGGCCCCCTCTTCGAGGAGATCCGGGGCCACCTCGGCAGCCTGACCCCCCTCGAGCGCTTCAACCTCGTTTCCGACTCGTGGGCCGCCACCCTGGCGCGGGTGTCGCCGCTCGACGACTTCCTCGCCCTCGCCCGCACGCTGCGCGGCGACAGCGACCCCAACGTCTGGGCCATCGTCACCGGCGCCATGAGCATGCTCGACCTTGCCGTCGCCGCCGAGGACCGTCCCGCCCTGCAGAGCTTCATCCGGGGGCTCCTGCACCCGGAGCTCGAGCGGCTCGGGTTCGAGGCGACGCCGGACGACACCCAGGAGATGCTCCGGGCGCGGGCGGCCTTCGTGAGCGTCCTCGGCACCATCGGCCATGACGAATGGGTGCGGGAGCAGGCTCGTTCCGCCTTCGAGGCGGCTCGGGCGTCGGGCGACCCGATGCCCGGCGACACGGCCGAGGCCATCTTGCAGGTGGTGACGTTCACCGGCGGCGAGGACGAGTTCGAGGCCATGCGCGAGCACGTCCTGCACCCGGTCGACCCCATTGACCAGTCGCGCCACCTCGTCGCCATCAGCGCCACACGCGTGCCGGAGCTCGCCGCCGAGCTGCGCGAGATGTGCCGCAACGGCGACGTGCGGAGCCAGGATGCTCCTTACGTCCTTCGCATGACGCTCGCCAGCCGCATCAACGGCCCGGCGACCTGGGAGTTCATCACCCAGCACTGGGACGAGCTCCGGCAGAAGTTCGCCACCCACGCCGTCCCGACGATGATCGGCGGGATCTCCCGGCTGGCCGATATCGACGCCGAGGGCAACCCGCTCCTCGCCCGCGCCGTGGAGGCCTTCCTCGTGGAACACCCCCTCGGCGGGCACCAGCGAACCGTCTCCCAGCATCTCGAGCGGCTCGAGGTCAACCTCGGCTTCGTGCGCGAGCAGCGGCCAACCCTGGGCGAGCTCCTCGCCAAGTCGTGATCGCCGGAGCGGGCTGGGCGGGGTGAGCCTCGCCGTCGCCGCCGCCACCGGAGCGCTCGTCATCCCGGCGGAGCTGCCGGACAAGACTTTCATCTCCTGCATCGTCCTGTCGTCGCGGCACAAGGCGCTGCCCGTCTGGATCGGGGGCGCCGTCGCCCTCACCCTGCAGGCGCTCATCGCCGTCGTGGCGGGGCGGCTCCTGGCGCTCCTGCCCCACCGGACGGTCCAGATCGTCGTGGCCGTCCTTTTCATGGCGGGCGCTGCCTACCTCTTCTTCGTGCCCGAAAAGTCGGAGGAGGCAAAAGGCGAGCGTCTCGGCACCCCGAAGGAGTCCGCGAAGCTCACGCCCGACTGGCGGGTCGCCCTCACGACCTTCACGATCGTCGCCCTGGCGGAATTCGGCGACGTCACCCAGGTCCTCGTCGCCAACCTCACAGCGCGCTACCGGGATCCTGTGGGGGTGTTCGTAGGGGCGACGGTGGGCTTCTGGATCGTGTCGGGGCTCGGGGTGGCCTTCGGGAAGACGATCACCCGGGTGGTGCCCCTCGGCGTCGTCCGCCGCATCTCCGGCGTCGCCCTCCTCGGCCTCGGCGTCTACACGATCGTGAGCATCGTGACGTGAGCCCGTCGCGTGCCGCCCGCGCCGACGAGGTGCTCGAAGCGGCGCGCGCCACCCCGGGGTTCATGCCGGACGAAGAGGGGCAGGCCCTCGCCGCCGTCGCCGGCCTCGTGGCGCGGCTCTCGCCGGCGGCCGGCGGCGACGTCATCGTGGAGGTGGGGGCCTACTGCGGGCGCTCGACGCTCTACCTCGCCTCCGGGGTGCTGCGAGCGTCCGGCGGGGACGGAGCCGTCGCCGGCCCTGTGATCTTCAGCGTCGACCACCACCACGGATCCGAGGAGAACCAGGCGGGATGGGAGCATCACGACCCCTCCCTCGTCGACCCCGTCACGGGGCGCATGGACACCCTGCCGAACTGGCGGCGCGCCGTCGAATCGGCCGGCCTCGAAGACCAGGTCGTCGGCCTCGTGGGCGACTCCCCCACGATCGCTGCCGCGTTTCGGTTCCGTGGCCGGCCTCGTGTTCATCGACGGTGGCCACGGCGACGCGCCGGCCTGGGCGGACTACCGAGGTTGGGCACCCAAGGTGGCAAACGGGGGGTTCCTCGCCATCCACGACGTCTTCCCCGATCCGGCTGACGGGGGGCGGCCGCCCTTCGAGCTCTACACGAGGGCCCTCGCCTCTGGCTCCTTCCTGGAAGAGACCTCCCTCGGCCTCGGCAGCCTCCGCGTCCTCCGGCGCCGGCGGCCGGGTATCTGAGCCGGCCGGCGGCTCAGGCGCGTTCGTCCACCCCGAGCGGCTCGCTCTCGAGATCGAGCACGAGACCTGCCGGCAGCGAACGCCCGAGGAAGAGCCCGGAGGCCCCGCCCCGGCCCGCCAGGGCATCGTCGGCCAGGATCATGGCCGCCGCCGTGTAGGTGCTGTGCTCGCCGGGCGGGAAACTCGCCCGCTGCGGGTAGACGTAGCCGGTCAGGTAGGAGCCGTCGTCGCAGCGCTGGTCCTGTGCCCACTCGAGGAGCAGCCGGGCCTCCGCCCGCCCGCCCAGCCCGAGCACGGCCATGGCGCACTCGGCCGTCTCGGCCGCCGTCACCCAGGCGCTGCCCGGAGACGCAACGGACGCCCCGCCCCTCGATGACGAATTCCGACCAGCGCTCGTCGATCCGCCTGGCGCCCACTTGCGGCTCCACGGCACCCGAGAGGACGGGGTAGTACCAGTCCATGGCCCATTGCTGTTTCGGCTCGAAGTCGTCCTGGCGGAAGGCGATGGCGTGACGGAGGCGGCCGGCGGCGAGCTCCCAGTCGGGGCGGTCGAGCCCGACGCGCTCGGCGCCCGCCACGGCGCAGCGCAGGCTGAAGTAGGCGGAGGAAGACCCCGTGAGGAGGGCGTAGGCGGCCGGTGTCCCGTCGTCGGCGACGGACCAGATGAGCTCCCCGCCCGGTCGCTGCCAGCCGAGCACGTAGTCGATGGCACGCTCGACGACGGGCCAGAACGCCTCGAGGACGGCGTCGTCGCCCGTCACGAGATAGTGGTGCCAGATGCCCGTGGCGACATAGGCGCAGACGTTCGTGTCCCGCTTGGCGTCCTCGATCGATCCGTCCGGCCAGTAGTAGTTGTGCCAGGAACCGTCCGGCAGCTGCTGGCGGCGGAGCCACTCGTAGGCGGCGACGGCGGCCTCGGTGCGGCCGGCGGCGGCGAGCGCCATGGCGGCCTCGACGTGGTTCCAGGGGTCGCAGTGCCCTCCCTCGAACCACGGCACCATGCCGCTCGGCAGCTGCAGTGCCTCGATGGCAGCGGCCGTGGCGGCGACGGCGTCGGGAGCGAGCACGGCATCGGCCTCCCGGCTCATCGGTCGTGCTCGGCGTAGAGGACCAGGCTCTTTCCCAAGACGGGGTTGAGGAGTTGCTCGGGCAGGCGGGTGACGACCGGGCGCCGCATGATGTCGTAGACGAGGAGGCGGTGGTAGGCGCGCACGGCCGGATGGGTCTCGTTCCCCGTGCCGACGAGGCAGCGCAGCCACCAGTACGGCGTGTGGAGGGCGTGGGCATGATGGGAGCCCACGAGGCGGAGGCCTGCGCGCTCGAGGCGGCGCCCGAGCTGACTGCGGCGGTAGATGCGGATGTGCCCGCCGGGCACGTTGTGGTACTCGGACGAGAGCGCCCAGTTCACGACTTCGGGGCCGAATCGTGGCACCGTGACTGCCATCACTCCCCGGGGGGCCAGCACGCGTGCCAGCTCGGCGATGGCGGTGTCGTCGTCGGGAAGGTGCTCGAGGACCTCGGCGGCGATCACGCGGTCGAAGCTGCCGTCGGCGAAGGGCAGGCGGAACGCCGTCCCCTGCACTTCGAGGTGGGCGCCGCCCGGCGCCTCGCCCGCCTCCGCCATGGCGGCGGCGAGGCCGCCGACGCCCTTCAGCTCGACGAAGTCGGCGTCGAAGGCCACGACACGGGCGCCGCGGCGGAAGCACTCGAAGGCGTGCCGACCGCCTCCACACCCGAGATCGAGGACGCGTTCGCCGCTTCGCAGCCCCAGCCGGTCGAAGTCGACGGTCAGCATGGCGCCGTCATCTCGACCGTCCCACTGACGACATGTCCGGGACGGGAACGGGCCGACCCGATGCGGCGATGCTCGTCGAGCACGAGCCGGTACTGCTCGGCCGTCAGCCGGGCCGTCACCGGCCACGTGAAGCGCTCGAGCGAGCGCTTGCGCCCGGCGGCCCCGATGCGCGCCCGCAGCTCGGAGTCCTCGAGGACCTGCCGGAGGACGGCGGCGAGGGCACCGGGGTCGTTCGGCGGCACGAGCAGGGCGGTCTCGGCGTGGCGGCCGGCGACCTCCGGCAGGGCGCCTCCGGTCGTGGCGACGAGGGCCACCCCGCAGGCCATCGCCTCGATCGCAGGCAGCGAGAACCCCTCGTAGAGCGACGGTACGACGGCGACCTCCGCCGAGGCATACAGCTCGGCGAGCTCGTCGTCGGAGATGCCCGAGACGAAGCGGATCGCCCCCTCCTCCAAGCCGAGTCGGTCCAGCACGACCGGGATCGTGCTCCCGTCCCGCAGGCGGCCCACCACGACGAGGTGGGCATCGGGCCGCTCCGTGCGGAGCTTGGCGAGCGCCTCGAGCAGCGGGACGAGGCCCTTCATGGGCACGTCGGAGCTGGCCGTCGTCACGAGCCGACCCGGCACGCGGGCGACGCCCGGGCGGGGCCGGAAGACGGTGTCGTCGACGCCGACCGGCACGACGGTCATGCGGGAGGGCTCCACGCCGAGCTGCTCGCGGATGTCGTTGCAGGACGACTGCGAGACCGTGATGATCCGTGGCAGTCGCCGGGCGACCCGGCGCTGCATGTGCACGAAGCCGTACCACCGCCGCAGCGTGAGCCGCCGGCGCAGTGTCGTGGCATGCGAGAGGTCGAGGCGGCGGTCGACGGTGACGGGATGGTGGATCGTGCCGAGGAGGGGCCAGCCGTCGTCCATCATGCCCAGCAGGCCGCTGCCGAGGCACTGGTCGTCGTGCACGATGTCGAAGCTGCCGCGTCTCGCCGCCAGCACCTTGCGGGCCCGCAGGCTGAAGGTGCGGGGCTCGGGGAAGCCGGCCGTGCACATGACGGCGAACTCGAGGGCGTCGATGGCCGTGCGGAACTCGGAGGGCTTCGGCACGCGGAAGGGATCCGGCTCCCGGTAGAGGTCGAGGCTCGGCACAGGCACGAAGCTGACGCCGTCCACGAGCTCGGGGTAGGGCTGCCCGGCGAACACCGTCACCTCGTGGCCGAGCTCGACGAGCTCTCTCGTGAGGTGGCGGGTGTAGACACCCTGACCGCCACAACGTGGGTTCCCCCGGTAGACGAGATAGGCGACGCGAAGCCTCTCCGCATCAGCGCTCATCACCGCCAACTCTCCCAAGCGCCGGTGCCGCCGCGCAACTCACCCCCGACGGGCCGGTGGAGGTCGCAGGTGTGGGTCGCTGTTCTGACGCTCCCGACCCCGGCGCCGCGACGCTACGCCTTCACCCGGATGACAGCGCCGCCGCTTTCCGCCATCATCTCCTCTAGGCCTCGGGGCAGCAGCTCGGTCGCCCTCGACGACGCCGCCTCGGCGGCACACGGAGGACATCCAATGACTTCGACGTTCCGGCAGCGGCGGCACCGATGGCCGGCGGTGCTCTTCCCGGTGCTGGCGATCACAGTCGTAGCGGGTGCCGCTGGCGTCGCGGCCGGCCCGGCGCCGGCGGGGGCGACCGGCGTCGCCGTGACCCCCAAGCAGCTGTACGTCACCCGCGGCGGGTCGTCCGGCGGCCCGTGCTCACGGGCCCACCCGTGCAACTCGCTCTCCCGGGCGGTGGCGCTCGCCGACGGCGAGCCCTACACGTTCACACCCGTCGTCGTGAACGTCGGCCGCGGGAGCTTCGTCACCCATCTGCAGTTCCCGGACAAGCCGTACCCCGAACCCGACCTCACCATCATGGGCGCCTCCGCACAGGACACCACGCTCAGCGCCGGCGGGCACGGCGAGGTGCTCTTCGCCCTCGCCGACGCGCCGGAGATCACCCTCGAGAACCTCACGGTGAGCGGGGGCAAGGAGCCCGCCGGCACCGGCGGCGGAGCCGTCCACGACGGCGGCAACATCATGAAGCTGTCCGACGTCGTCTTCTCCGGCAACAACGGCGTGAGCAACGGGTCGGGCGGTGCCGTCGACGACGACGGCGGGATCATGACGGTGACGGACTCGACGTTCACGGGCAACTCCGTGCCCTCCACCGTCGGGGGCGGCGGGGCCATCTCGGACGAGGGAGGCACCCTCACGATCGTGGCGTCCCTCTTCGAGCACAACGACGTCGGGCCGCACGGCTCCGGCGGCGCCATCTACGCCAACGACGGGCGCCTCCACGTCTGGAGCTCGACGTTCGAGGGCAATTCGGCGACGGGAACGGCGACGGGCGGCGCCATCGGGTTGGACGCGGAGGCCGACACGAGCATCGTCGGATCCACGTTTCACGACAATTCGGCGGGCGGGGCCGGGGGCTTCCTCTTCTCCGCCAGCACGTTCGACGGCAAGGTCGATCTCGGCGGCAACGTCATCGTGGGCGACGCCGGCACGGGCGGCTCGATCTGCTCGGGCCCCGGCGACGTCGACTTCGGCGGCAACGTCATCGACGCCTCCGCCTGCGGCGTCGGCTCGAAGAGCAAGGTGGCCTCGGCGGCGGCGGTCGGCCTGCAGCCGCTCGCCTTCAACGGCGGCTACACCAGGACCGAGCGCATCAAGGCTTCCAGCGCCGCCCACGACGTCGTGGCCACCTCGACGAGCTTCGCCGGCAAGAACTTCTGCAACACGGACGACGAGCGGGGCGAACCCCGCCGGCAGGGCCCGGCACGTCACTGCGACGCCGGCGCCTACCAGTACGCCCCTCCGGTGATCACCCGCATGACGCCCACGAAGGGAGCGCCCGGGACGACGGTCGTGCTCGAGGGCTACGGCTTCGAATTCGCCTACGTCCACTTCGGGAGCGCACCGGCGTCGTACTCCGTGAGCGGCGACCTGCGCATCACGATGAACGTCCCTCCGCACTCACCCGGTGGCGTCAGCATCTCGGTGATCGACGTCGACGGCCGCGCCTCGAAGACCTTCGACGTCCTCCACAAGCCCGTCCACCCGCCGGCCGGCCAACTTCCACCGGTTCGTACCCGGCGGTAACCTCCACGCCATGGACTTGAGCTACCCGCCGGAGGCCGAGGCCTTCCGGCTCGAGGTTCGCAGCTGGTTGGAGGAGAACCTCCCGGTGGGGTGGGGTGAGGCGGGTTTCTCGATGAGTGCCGAGGAACGGTCGTCCTTCACGAACGAGTGGACGAAGAAGCTGGCCGAGGGGGGCTGGATCTGCGCCTCCTGGCCGAAGGAGTACGGGGGACGGGGCCTTTCGGTCATGGAGAGCGTGGCGCTCAACGAGGAGTTCGCCCGCCTGAACGCCCCCATGCGGGCCGACTTCTTCGGCGACACGCTCGTCGGCCCCACGATCCTCAAGTGGGGCACGGAGGAACAGAAGCGCTTCTTCCTCCCGAAGATCCTCTCGGGCGAGATTTCCTGGTGCCAGGGGTTCTCCGAGCCCGACTCCGGCAGCGACCTCGCCTCCCTCACCACGCGTGCCGAGCTCGACGGCGACGAGTGGGTCGTGAACGGCCAGAAGGTGTGGACGACGCAGGCGCAGTACGCCGACTACATCTTCCTCCTCGCCCGCACCGACGGCGACGCCCCCAAGCACAAGGGCATCTCCTACCTCCTCGTACCCATGCGGCAGGAGGGCATCGAGGTGAGGCCGATCGCCCAGATCGACGGCTCGGCGGAGTTCAACGAGGTCTTCTTCTCCAACGCCCGCTGCCCGCGCGACAACGTCGTGGGTGGCGTGAACAACGGGTGGGCGGTCGCCATGGACACCCTCGGCTTCGAGCGCGGGACGTCGGCGACGACCGGCTACCGCCGCTTCCAGAAGGAGCTCGACGCCATCATCGAGGCCGCCCGGCGCAACGGGCGCATCCACGACCCGCTCGTGCGGCAACGGCTGGCGGCGGCGTGGTCGAAGGTGAAGATCATGCAGATCAACGGTTACCGGACCCTCACCTCGGTCCTGAACGGCGACCACTCAACGCTCGCCCTCGGCGCCACCAACAAGATGTACTGGTCGGAGTACCACCGCGACACCATGGAGCTGGCGATGGACATCCTCGGCATGGCGGGCCAGGTGCTGCCCGACCCGACCGCTGACGAGGACGACACCGAGTTCATCCCCGGCATCGGGACTCGCCACCGCCGGCCGGGATACGGCGTGAGCCCCATGCAGGCGAGCTTCTTCTTCTCCCGCTCCGAGACGATCTGGGGCGGTACCGCTCAGATCCAGCGCAACATCGTCGGCGAGCGCGTGCTCGGCCTCCCGAAGGAGCCGAAGGCGGCAGGCTGAGGCGACCGCAGCCGGCCGTAAGGTCGGCCCATGCGCTATCGGTCTCTCGGAAGCACCGGCATCAAAGTCAGCCCGTACTGCCTGGGGGCGATGATGTTCGGGGGGTGGGCGAACCGTGACGAGGACGCCTGCGTGCGCATCATCCACCGCGCCCTCGACGCCGGCATCAACTTCGTGGACACGGCCGACGTCTACTCCGGCGGGGAGTCGGAGGAGATCGTCGGCAAGGCCTTGAAGGGCCGCCGCGACAGCGTCGTGCTCGCCACGAAGGTGCACGGCCAGATGGGGGACGACCCGAACGACCCGAACCGGCAGGGCAACTCCCGCCGCTGGATCGCCTACGAGGTGGAGCAGTCGCTGCGCCGGCTCGGCACCGACTACATCGACCTCTACCAGATCCATCGCCCGGAGCCCGACACCGACATCGAGGAGACGCTGTCGGCCCTCTCCGACCTGGTGCACGCCGGCAAGGTGCGCGCCATCGGCTCGTCCACCTTCCCGGCCGAGGCTATCGTGGAGGCGCAGTGGGCGGCGGAGCGGCGCGGCCTCGAGCGCTTCCGCTGCGAGCAACCGCCCTATTCGCTCCTGACCCGCGGCATCGAGGCCGGCGTCCTGCCGGCTTGCGAGCGCTACGGCATGGGCGTGATCGCCTGGAGCCCCCTCGGCGGCAGCTGGCTCACGGGGCGGTACCGGAAGGGCGCCGACATCGACATGACGTCGGGACGGGCGTCGCGCATCCCGGCCCGCTTCGACCCGGCCCTGCCGGAGAACCAGCGCAAGCTCGACCTCGTCGAGCAACTGGCGGAGGTCGCCGCCGGCATCGACGTCTCGCTCACCCACCTCGCCATCGCCTTCGTCGTCGCCCACCCGGCCGTCACCGCCGCCATCATCGGTCCCCGCACCATGGAGCAGCTGGAGGACCTTCTCGCCGGCGTGAACGTCCAGCTCGACGACTCGACGCTCGACCGCTTGGACGAGATCGTGCGGCCCGGGACGAACACGAATCCCGCCGACGCCGGCTGGTCGCCACCCGCCCTGACGGAGGCGTGGCGCCGGCGCCGGCCTCCCGAGCAGCGGGCCGCCGGGTAGCCGTCCCTCGTCGCGCCGCGTCCCCCTCGGCGTTCCGTGACGGCGCCCGCCCGCCGCTTCGCCCCCTCGGCGCCCCTCTGGGAGAATTGGCCCGACGTGAGGAGGTCACATGCTCCCTGACTACGCGGAGTACGAGCGGGCCATCGGCCTCGACTGGTACGCCACCGACCCCAATCTCCGACTCCTGCTCGACCGCCTGCTGCCCGACGCGGGCGAGCGCACCTTTGCGGAGGACGTCGTCTCCCGTTACGGGGTCCTCGTCGGGGGGACCATCGCGGCAAACGCCGAGGTCAGCGACAAGCACGGCCCCGTGCTGGCCCGCTACGACCGGTGGGGGAACGACGTCGGCCTCGTGCGGCACGACGCCAGCTGGGTGGAGAGCAAGGGGGAGTTGGTGAGGGCGGGTTTCGCCGGGGGGTTGTCGGCGCACTCCGATCGGGCCGTCCCCGCCGTCGTGACGGCGGCCACGTCCTATCTGGTCTCGCAGGCGGAGACGGCCATCTACTGCGCCCTCGGTATGACGAGCGGGGCGGCCGACATCGTGGAGCGGTACGCCCCGGCGTCCGTGCGCACCGAGATCGTCGCCCGCCTCACCTCGCTCGACCCGGAGGAGTCCTGGGAGGGGGGCATGTTCCTCACCGAGCGCCAGGGCGGCAGCGACGTCGGCGCCAACACGACCCGAGCGGTGCAGGACGGCGACGAGTGGCGGTTGTCGGGTGACAAGCACTTCTGCTCGAACGTCGACGCCGACGTCTTCATCGTGCTCGCCCGGCCGGAGGGGGCACCAGGCGGGAGCCGGGGACTCGCCACCTTCATCGTGCCGCGGCACCTCCCCGACGGCAGCCTCAACGGCTTCTCCGTGAAGCGGCTGAAGCCGAAGCTCGGCACCGTGGCCGTCCCGACCGGTGAGGTCACCCTCGAGGGGGCGCTCGCCTGGCTGGCGGCGCCGGCGACCGACGATGGTGGTGGCGAGGGCAGCAACGGGAGCGGTGCCGAGTCTCGGCGTCAGGAGGCCGCCCGCGACGGCAAGGGCCTCAACCGCATGATGGAGATGGTGAACGGGAGTCGTTTCGGCGTCGCCCTCATGGGGCTCGGGATTCACCGGCGCTCCTTCCTGGAGGCAGCCATCTACGCGGCGCATCGCTCGCAGTTCGGCAACCGCATCGACTCCTACCCGCTCGTCCGCGAGACCCTCGTCGACCTGCTCACGGACCTCGAAGCGGGCCTCGCCCTCACCTTCGAGTGCGCCGCCGCCAACCGGACGGCGCCGTCGGTCGAGGAGGGGGCGGCCCTGCGGCGCATTGCCATCCCGCTCGCCAAGCTGCGAGCGTGCCGGGTGGCCCTCGAGTCGGCGACACAGGCCCTCGAGGTCTTCGGCGGCAACGGCTACATGGAGGACTGGCCGATGGCCCGGCAGCTGCGGGACGCCCAGTGCCACACCATCTGGGAGGGCACGGAGAACATCTGCTGCCTCGACGTGCGCCGCGCCATGCGCTCGGGCGGCTCCCACGAGGCGGTGCTCGGACGAATCGACCGCGCTCTCGAGGCGGCCTCCGCTGTGTCCAGCGCCTCGCCGGCGGCGGGCCTCGCCCTCGAGCAACCCGTGTCGGTCGTCTCCTCGGCGCGCCGGCAGGTGGCCGAGGCGGTCGACTACGTCCTCTCGGTCGCCGACGACCTGGCGACGCTGCAGCTCAGGCGGCTCTCCTACCTGATGGCGGACACGCTCGAGGGAGCACTGTTGTGCGAGGAGGCGGCCTGGTCGCTGTCGCGCGACGGCGACGCCCGCAAGGCCGTCGTCGCCCGTCGCTTCGCCACCCGCCGGCTCGCCCAACGGCCACTGCACGGCATCTCGGACCCTGACCGCACGGTGATCGACCTCTTCGAGCCGATCGTCCGCTACGGGGCGATCTCGCCGGCCGACGCCCTGGCCGCTGCTGGTGGTCGTGGGGCGGGTGCGCCGGCGCCGGCCTGATCTCCCGGGCGCCGGCGGGGTTGGCGGGGTCCTGTGGCGGGGTCCCGTGGCGGGATGCCGGTGGGGTGTCGGAAGGGGCCCGCTCCGGTGCTACCGAGCTGCGAGGGCGACCGAAACCCCGGGGTTTCGAACGCTTTGGCAGCTCAGTAGCGGTGTTGGCAGCCCGAGTCGGCGCCAGGCGCGAACGCCGGCCGGGCCGTCAGGCCCAGGACGTCGCCGGCGGCCGAGGCATCTTGCCTCGGGCGCCGACCTTGCTACCGGCGGCCACGCCGCCCTGGCGCTCGATGCGGATCACGACCACCTGTACGGCGGGCGGGCCGTGGCGCGCCGGCGCCGGCGCCGGGCCCGATCGGGTGGTGAGGGCTGCACCGGTCACCGCCAGCGCCAACATGGCGCCCACGACGAGGAGGGGCTTGGGGGACGGCTTGTCCGCTCTCGGCTGCTCCAGGCTGCTCATCGTCGCCTCCGGCACCTCGGAGCCGGCGCCTGCTACCGGCTCTCAGGTGTTGAGACGCCGCAGCGAACCGATCGGTTGCGAAGAAATCGGCGCCGGCGACTCGGCCGGGCCTCAGGTGCTCTTGGCCACGTAGCCGCCGCGCCCGAGCGACACGCTCTCGAAGAAGTCCATCGATTCGTCGACGGTCCCCCGCACCTCCGTCACCCACGCCAAGCGCTGCTTCATGAGCCGCTCGACGCCGCCCTGCAGGGTGAGGCCGGAAATGGCACAGGAGCCACAGGCACCTTGCAGCTGGACCTCGACGATGCCGGCGTCGAAGTCGACGTCCACCACGACGAGGTCGCCACCGTCGGCCTGCACGGCCGGCCGCATCAGGTCCATCAGCTGGTCGAGCGCCGCCTGGCGGGTGGCGCGCTCGGCATCGTCGATCGGCTGGGTCGCCACCGCCGGATCCGGCGACACGTCCGTCACCGCCTCGCTTCGCTCTGGCTCTGGCACTCCCCGCTCCTTCGATCTCCTGTCCCGCACGGATCCCGCACGGTGTGCTACGGCTGCATTACCGCACGTCATGAATGATACGAACGTCGCGGGCATCGCCGTACAGTGCTGACGTGCAACTCGTCCTCATGGCAGCAGGGCACGGCCGGCGGTTCGGCGGATTGAAGCAGCTGGCGCCGATCGGGCAGAACGGCGAGGCGCTCATGGACTACACGGCGAGGGACGCCCTCGCTCTCGGTGTCACCCACGTCGTGCTCGTCGTCCGCCAGGAGGTGCAGGACGAGCTGATGGAGCACATCGCCGCCTTCTGGCCGCCGGAGATCGAGGTGACGCCGGTCGTACAGGGCGCCATCGCCGGTACGGCCCAGGCAGTGGCGTCGACAGCTCCCTACGTGGAGGGCTCCTTCGGAGTCGCCAACTCCGACGACCTCTACGGCGAGGAGGGCCTGCGCACGCTCGTCCGCGAGGTCGACAGCCTCGGGCCCGACGAGCACGCCATCATCGGCTACCGGCTCGACCAGACGGTGCTCACGGACGCACCGGTGACCCGAGGCATCTGCCTCACGCGGCCGGACGGCTACCTGGAGGCCGTCGTGGAGCAGACCGTGCAGCGCAACGTTGCGGACGGGGGTTTCACGGGTCGCCCGTTGCTCAGCGACCCGTCCGACCCCCCCACCGTCCTCACGGGAGGGGAGGTCGTGTCCATGAACTTGTGGGGTTTCTCGGAGGGGATCTTTGACGACCTCGAGCGTGCGCTCGATCGCTTCGACCCGGAAGCGGCTCCGCACGACGCCAGCAAGCCGCCGGAGCTCCTGCTCCCCGACGTGGTCGCCCACCTCGTCGGCAAGGACCTCGCCCGCGTACGCGTCGTCCCGACGGGCGGGCGTTGCATCGGCCTCACGCATCCGGACGACGTCCCGCTCGTGCGCGAGATCGTCGCCGCCAGCCTCGGCTCCTAGCGCGACGGCCGGCGCCCTGCCCGGGCCTGGGACCGTGCGGGGCACCGGTAGGTTGCGCTGGACATGTGCGGTCGTTTCGTCGCCAGCCGGCCCGTCGAGAACATCACCGAGCTCCTCGAGGTGGAGGACGTCGAGATCCCGGAGGAGCTGACGTCGCCCCGCTGGAACGTGGCGCCCACCGACGGGGTGCTCGCCGTCACCATCCGGGGGCGCAAGGACGATCCGGTGCCCCGTCGCCGTCTCACCGACTACCGGTGGGGGCTCGTGCCCTCGTGGGCGAAGGATCCAGGCGGGGGCGTCAAGGCCTTCAACGCCCGGGCGGAGACCCTGCTCGAGCGCCCGGCCTTCCGCACGGCCCTGGCGCGGCGCCGTTGCATCATCCCGGCCGACGCCTTCTACGAGTGGGAGAAGATCACGAACGCTCCGGGCGGCCGCGTCGTGCGACGGCAGCCCTGGTGCTTCACGGCCGCCGACGGAAGTCTCCTCGCCTTCGCCGGGCTCTGGGAGGCCTGGAAAGCGAAGGCCGAGCCTGCGGGCGAAGGCGCTGCCCGGCCCGATCACCCCGAGGGTGCCGGCTGGCACGGTGACTGGCTGCTCTCCTGCACCATCATCACGACGGAGGCCAACGACATCGTGGCCCCGCTCCACGACCGCATGCCGGTCGTGCTGCCTCACCAGGACTGGGCCGCCTGGCTCGACCCGGGCGATCTCGGCGAGGGCGAGCTCCACTCGCTACTGAGGCCGGCGGCGGACGGGGTGCTGCGCGCCTACCCGGTGTCGGCGGCCGTCAACAGCACGGTCTCGGACGGCCCGGACCTGGTGGCGCCCTTGCCCGAAGCCGCCGGGCCGGCGACCACCGCGCAACGGGCGACCACCGCGGAACGGGCGGCGGCCGGCGAGAGCGAGGTGGCCTCCGCCGGATGAGGGGCCGGCTCCCTCAGCCTCCGGGGACGGCTGCCGTCAGCCGAGCCGGACGACGAGGTCGCAGCGGCGGGCAGCGGCCAGGACCGACTCGGCGATGCCGCGGGCGTCCAGTCCCAGCCGGGACAGGATGGCGTCGGGCTTGCCGTGGGGGAGATACGTCGTCGGCACGCCCAACACCAGCTGGTGGGGGCTCCGCAAGCCCTCCTCCTCGGCCACTGCGTCTGCCTGGCGGCAGAGGTAGGCGCCCGCTCCACCATGGGCGAGCCCGTCCTCGACCGTGACGACGAGGCGGGCGGCGGCCATCTGGTCGAGGAGGAAGGGATCGGCAGGCCGGATGACGCGGGGGTCGATCACCGTGGCGTCGAGACCATCGGAGCTGAGCAGCTCGGCAGCCTGCAGGGCCCCCCGCGCCAGCTTGCCGACGCCGACAATGACGAGCTCCCCGGAGCCTTCCCGGAGCAGGCGGCAGTGGAGCCCCGAGCCGGTCGGCGCCAGAGGCCCCGGCGAGGGTGTCTTCGGGTAGCGGACGAGTGCAGGCCCGTTCGACTGCAGGGCCGCCAGCAGCGCCGGCTTCAGCTCGGCCGGCTCGGAGGGGGCGAAGATGGTGACGTTCGGGATCTGGAGCGCTTGCACGAGGTCGTAGAGGCCGTGGTGGGAGGGACCGTCGTCTCCCGTGATGCCGGAGCGATCGGCCACCACGACGACCGGGAGCCCGTGCAGGCCGACGTCGAGGTTCCACTGGTCGACGGCGCGGGCGAGGAAGGTCGAGTAGATGGCGACCACGGGTCGCAGCCCGGCCATGGCCATGCCGGCCGCCGCCGTGAAGGCGTGCTGCTCGGCAATGCCGACGTCGAAGAAGCGCGTCGGAAAATGGTCCTCGAAGCTCAACAGCCCCGTCGGGCCCGGCATGGCGGCCGTGATGGCGACGATGCGTTCGTCGACCTCGGCGGCGTTGATGAGCGCCTTCGTGAAGGCATCGGTGTAGCTCTCGCCGAGCGGTGCGGGCGGGGGCACCCCGCCGGAGTCGTCGGAGGGGGCGCCGACGCGCGGCACCTGCCCCGTGATGCGGGCGGAGGCGGGGCCGCCGTCGCCGGAGGGCTGGCCGGCCGGTGCTCGGAAGTCGTGCAGCTTCTGGATCTCGTCGTTCTCGGCCGGCCCGTAGCCGTTGCCCTTGTGCGTCAGGACGTGCAGGACGATCGGTCCCTGCCAGCCGGCTGCCCGCCGCATCGCCTGCTCCATGGAGGCGATGTCGTGGCCATCGATGGGACCGGTGTAGCGGACCCCGAGGGACTCGAAGAACACGTGGGGCTCGACGACTTCGCGTAGTGCCGATGTGACGCCGTGGATGGACGTGATGGCGACCGAGCCGAAGCCGGCCGGCAGGTCGCGCAGACCGTGGCGGATGCGCTCGCGCAGCTGCATGTAGCGAGGGTCGAGGCGGAGCTGCGTGAGGGAGCCGGACAGCTTCGAGATCGTCGGTGCGTAGCTGCGCCCGTTGTCGTTGAGGATGACGAGGACGCGGGCGTTGGCGTGGCCGAGGTTGTTGAGCGCCTCGTAGGCGAGTCCTCCCGTGAGGGCGCCGTCGCCCACCACCGCCACCACGCGCCGTCCCCCTTTCGACGGCTCGGGCTCTCCCTCCAGCCGCAGGGCCGAGGCGATGCCGTAGGCGTACGACAGCGCCGTCGAGGCGTGCGAGTTCTCGACGAGATCGTGGGGGGACTCCCGGCGGTTCGGGTAGCCCGAGAGGCCACCTTCTTGCTTGAGCTGGGCGAAGCCCGCCTTCCTCCCCGTCAGGAGCTTGTGCACGTAGGCCTGGTGGCCGGTGTCGAAGATGAGGAGGTCGCGAGGCGAGTCGAAGACGCGGTGAAGGGCGATCGTGAGCTCGACGGCACCGAGGTTCGAACCGAGATGCCCGCCCGTCTTCGACACCGACTCCACGAGGAAGCCGCGTATCTCCTCGGCGAGCGTCTCGCACTCGGCGGTCGAGAGAGCCTTTACGTCGCTCGGGCTCTGGATGCGGTCGAGGATCATAGTGTCGGGTGCGCGCCGGTCAGAGGTCGGATTGGCTGCGTAGACAGAGGCTATCCGTATCGGGCGCCTCCGCGGGGTAGCCCGGCGGGGTAGCCCGGCGGCCGACGACGCCGGCCCGCCTCACCGCCGCTGCAGCCCCCTGCGCAGGCCTCTGGCGGATAGCGTGGCTGGCCGGGATCGTCAGTGGAGGTACTGCAATGCCGCAGGGACTCAGCGAGAACGCCAGGGCCTTGCTGCGCGAGCCCGTGCTCGCCCACATCGCCACCATCGATTCCCACGGCCGGCCCAACATCAGCCCGGTGTGGATCGACGTCGACGGCGGGGTCGTCCTCTTCAACACGGCAGAATGCCGCCTGAAGACGCGCAACCTGCGGACCAACCCGAACGTCGCCGTCTCCGTCGTGAACCCCGCCGATCCCTACCGCGTGCTCGCCCTGGGCGGGGTCGTCACCGACATGACCCACGAGAGCGGCGACGAGCACCTCGACGCCCTCGCCCGGAAGTACGTCGGCACTGACTGCCAGCACCCGATCCCGGACAGCAACGCGTGACGGTCCGTATCCAGCCGGAGCACATCGCCATCCAGCCCGAGTAGAGATCCATGTCCGCCGAGGGGCGGACCGCCCCTCCGAGGGACGACAGCACAAGGAGGAGTCCGAGATGATCATCGGCATCCCGACCGAGGTGAAGACCGCGGAGAACCGCGTGGCCATGACGCCCGACGGGGTTCGCGGGCTGACGGCGCTTGGCCACACGGTGCACGTGCAGTCCGGCGCCGGCCTCGGCTCGTCCTTCTCGGACGCCGACTTCGTGGGCGCCGGAGCCACCATGGTGAGCGCCGACGACGCCTGGGCGGCCGAGCTCGTCTGCAAGGTGAAGGAGCCACAGGACTCTGAGTTCCGGTACCTGCGCGACGATTTCGTGCTCTTCACCTACCTCCACCTCGCCGCCTATCCCGAGGTCGCCAAGGCGCTCCTGCAGGCGCGCACGACGGGGATCGCCTACGAGACGGTGCAGACGGCCAACGGGGACCTGCCGCTGCTGGCACCCATGAGCGAGGTGGCCGGGAGGATCGCCACGCAGGTGGGCGCTTCCCTCCTCGAGAAGCGCAACGGCACGCGGGGGATCCTGCTCGGCGGCGTGCCCGGCGTGCGGGCGGCTCGCGTCGTCGTCATCGGGGCGGGTCACGTCGGTTGGAACGCCGCCTGGATCGCCCAGGGGATGGAGGCCGAGGTGCTCCTCCTCGATCGCAACGTCGACCGCCTGCGCTGGGTCGACCAAATCCACCGCGGACGGATCATGACCCTCGCCTCCAACCGCGGCTCCATCGAGCGCGCCCTCCTCGAGGCGGACCTCCTCATCGGAGCCGTCCTCGTGGCGGGTGGCCGCGCTCCCATCGTCGTCACCGACGACATGGTGGCCATGATGCGCCCCGGCTCGGTCATCGTCGACGTGGCCGTCGACCAGGGCGGCTGCATCGAGACGACACACGAGACGACGCACGAGAGCCCGACGTACTTCGTGCACGACGTACTCCACTACGCCGTCGGCAACATGCCGGCGGCCGTGCCGCACACCTCGACCTACGCCCTCACGAACGCCACGCTCCCCTACGTCTTGGCCCTGGCGGAGCAAGGTGTCGCCCGTGCCGTCGAGAGCGATCCGGCCCTGCTCGGTGGTGTCAACACCGTGAACGGCATGTGCACGAACGGCGCCGTGGCCGAAGCGCTCGGGCTCGATGCCGGCGACCCGTTGCAGCTGCTGAAGCAGGCGTAGCGGCCGGCGCAGGGCCACCCCCGCCTGCGGCATTCAGGCCCTCACCCACAGCGCCCCTTCGGACCGCACCGCCCCGAGCTCTTCGAGGCGGTCGAGGACGAGCGCCACAACGCCGAGATCGAGCTTCGCGCGAAGGCAGACGGCATCCGTGGGCGTCCCCGTGTGCTCCACAGCCTCGAGCACGGCGCGCTCGGTGGCGTCGAGCCTCTGGGGCGAGCGGGGTCGCGCCGCCGCGGCCGGCCTCGATGGCGAGGAAGCGCCGGCACCGTGCGACGCGTCGGCGGCATGGCCCTTCGGCTGGGCGGGGACGGCGCCGGCGCCGGCGCCGGCGCCTGCGCCTGCGCCTGCGCCTGCGAAGGAGATCATCGTCCCGTCCTCCTGACAGGCGCGCGACAACGCCACGAGGACGTCGCTCGCATCGAGGGCGACGCCGGCCCCACCCTCCTGGATGATGGCATTCGTGCCTTCGGACTGCGGGCTGCGGACCGAGCCCGGCACGGCCAGCACGGGGACGTTGCTGGCGTCAGCCGCCAGCACGGTGTGCATGGCACCGCCCTGCCGGGACGACTCCACGATCACGAGAACCTGGCTCACCGCAGCGATGATCCGGTTGCGGAGGGGGAACCGCCAGCTCTCCGGTGGCGCTCCCGGCGGTGCCTCCGAGACGAGGGCGCCCGAGGCGGCCACCTCTTCGAAGAGGCGCCGATTCTCGCGGGGATAGACCACGTCGACGCCACCGCCGACGACGGCGACGGGCGGGGCCGAGCCGCCGGTGGCGAGAGCCCCGCGATGGGCGGCGGCGTCAATGCCGCGGGCGAGACCGGACACTACGACGACCCCCCGGCGCGCGAGCTCGTGCCCGAGCTCGCCGGCGATCTCGAGCCCGTAGTGCGTCGCCCGCCTCGTGCCGACGATGCCGACGCAGGGTCGCTCGGCGACCTCGAGTGAGCCGCGGACATAGAGCAGCTCCGGTGCCTGCCTCGCCCGCAACAGGCGCCTCGGGTAGGGGGGTCTCCCCCGCCGGGCGACGGAGATGCCCCTGCGACCGAGATCCGCCCAGAGTGCCGCCGCGTCGGTCGCCGCTGCCTCCCGGCGCCAGCGGCGGAGGTTGACGGCGACCGTCGCCCGCGCCCGGCGGGAAGCTCCCGGCGATCCGGAGATCCCCCAGGCGGCCTCCATGTCGAGGGGCTCGTCGATCGGCATCGACTGGGCGGCGCCCCCGAGCCGGCACAGCCGCTCCTCCAGCTCGGGATCCCCGGCGAGGACCCGCTCGAAGACGCCTCGAGCTTCGTCACCGCCGAGGAGCAGGCGGAGGCGGGCCGGCGTCATCTCGTCGAGCCCGGCGAGGGCCACGGCGTAAGCGACATCCGGCAGCCCGCCCTCGGCGCCGGGCCCGCTCCCGCCCCCTGGCCCGCTCACGCCACCCACCGGCTGGTGATGTTGCGCCGGCCCGCCCGGAGCTCGAGCGCCGTGGCGGCCGCCTCCGCCGGCACGGGACCCTCCACCCCCATGAGGTCGGCGACGGTGCGGGCGACGCGTCGGACGCGATCGAGCCCGCGGGCGCTCAGGCTGCTCTGCTGTATGCGGCGACGCAGCAGGGCGGCCGCCTTCGCCTCGAGGGGCGCCAGCTCGTCGAGGCGATACGAGGCGATGGCGGCGTTGCAGGGCACGCCTCGCGCCCGGGCCATCTGGCGGGCGCCCGCCACACGTGCCGCCACCGTCGAGCTCGACTCGCCCGGCTCGCTGCCGAACAGATCCTTTGGCGGCAGGGCCTGCACAGCGATGTGAAGGTCGAAGCGGTCGAGGAGGGGACCCGAGATCCGGCGGGCATACCGCTCGAGCTGGGCGTCGGAGCACTCGCAGATTTGATAGGGCCCGCCACGGCCGCACGGGCAGGGGTTCATGGCTGCCACGAGGAGAAAGGAGGCGGGCAACGTGACGGTGGCGCGGGCCCTGGCGATCCGCACGACGCCTTCCTCGAGCGGCTGGCGGAGGGCATCGAGGACGGCGGCCGGGAACTCGGCCATCTCGTCGAGAAACAGCACCCCGTTCGTCGCCAGGCTGATCTCCCCCGGACGCAGGTATGCCGTGCCACCCCCGAGCAGGGCCACCGCTGAGCTCGAGTGGTGCGGAGCCCGGAAGGGCGGCTCGCCGCCGAGGGTCCGATGCGGAAGTGGCAGTCCAGCAGACGAGTGGATGCGGCAGGTCTCGATGATGGCCGGCTGGTCGAGGGGAGGGAGGATGCCGGCGAGCCGGGTGGCGAGCATCGTCTTGCCGGAACCGGGCGGTCCCGACATCAGGAGGTGGTGCCCGCCCGCTGCCGCCACCTCGATGGCGCGCCGGCCGACGGCCTGGCCGCGAACATCCGCCAGGTCGGGGGCACGAACGCCATCGACGCCTGACGTGCGGTCCTTCACGACGGCAGACGCGGAGTCCGGCCAGGATCCCGTGCCCCGCAGCACCTCGACGAGCTCCCGAAGGGAGCGGGCCGTACGCACGACGGGCCCGCCGACGAGGCGCGCCTCGGCCACTGCCGACCAAGGCACGACGACCGTCTCCACGGAGACGGCGGCAACGAGGGGCAGGATCCCGGGGACGGAGCGGACCGTGCCGTCGAGGCCGAGCTCGCCCACGAAGGCGCAGCCGGCGACGGCGGCAGGGTCGACCTCGCCGGCGGCGACGAGCAGCCCGACGGCGATGGGGAGGTCGAGCCCCGCTCCTGCCTTCCTGACACCGGAAGGAGCGAGGTTGACCGTGACGCGCCGCATCGGCCAGGGCAGGCCGCTCGAGAGGAGGGCCGCCCGCACGCGGTCACGCGACTCCCGGCAGGCGGCGTCGGGAAGGCCGACGACGGTGAAGCCAGGGAGGCCGTTGGACACGTGCACCTCCACGAGGATGCGGCGGCCCTCGACACCGAGCAGGGTTGCGGACGGGATGGCGGCGATCATGGTAGGGCTCCTCCGGGTGGCGGCACGGGTGGAGCGCCTTCGCCGGCAGGCCCCGGCTCCCGGATCGCTCGATCTCGGGGAGAAGCTACCGATGGGGTGTGTCACTGGCGAAGTGGGGGTGGTTTCGTAACGCAGGCGTTCCAAACTCGACGCCACTCGGCTCGGCCCCGGCACGAGTGGGGGTGGTTTCGTAACGCAGGCGTTCCAAACTCGACGCCACTCGGCTCGGCCCCGGCACGAGTGGGGGTGGCTTCGTAACGCAGGCGTTCCAAACTCGACGCCACTCGGCTCGGGCGAGTCGGGTTGAGAACGGAAACGTGAGAAACCCGCCACGTCTCGTCCCGGCAGCGGCAGCCAGCGCGGGCCGCCGGCGGCTACACGGTGGAGAGATCCAGGCCGACCGGCGATACGGCCGGAATCATCCCGGAGGCCACGACCGCCCTGGCGAGAGGGCGGACGTGCTCGACGAATTGCTCGCCACGGCCGGCCCCGAGGGCGTCGAAGGGCCCGGCCGCCAGGCGATTGGTGGACGCCTCGACGGTCGCACGCAGCTGCCGGCCGGCCGTGGTGGCAGACCCGCCGGCGAAGAGCCCGCGTGCGGAGAGCCGCTCCTCGGCGGCCGCCCACTCGTCGTCCGGCCAGTTGCGACTCGTTCGGAGCACCTCGGCGGGCACGACTCCGGAGGCGGCGTGCAGCACGAGCGCCTCGCAGCTGTCGAGGCCCGCCTCGACGAGGCAGGCGATATGGCCGTCGCCCCGGTGCTCGCGCAGGACCGTGAGCGCCTGCCAGAGCGCCACGACGGGGTCGTCCGGCAACGCCAGCGCCTGGTTGGCGGCGGCGAGCGGTCGGCCCGAACAGTCGCAGGCTTCCGCCGCCTCGCGAGCCAGCGGCAAGGCGGCCTCGACGGCGGCATCGTCCCCGACGACGCGGCGAAGGGCGGCCGCGGCGGCGGCTTCCCGTGCCTCGAGGAGGGCACCGATGGAAGCGAGGCCCCAGGCGTCCGGGATCGCCCGCTCCACGCGGGAACGGTGGAAGTTGTAGAAGGTGGCACGCACGACCCCTGCCGGCACCGGGCCGAGCGGCGCAGCCCGGAAGGCGAAGTAACCCATCCACCAACCCTTGAGGCCAAGCGCTTCGGCGGCCAGGCGGGACTCCTCGGCGAAGTAGGTCGTGTCGTGAACAGGCTCGAGCACTCGCCAGCATCGGTCGGCGAGGGCAGCGGAAGCGGCGTCGGCCATGGCAATCATCTCCCCGTGAAGTGGGCGTCTCGCTTCTCGAGAAACGCCTTGACGGCTTCCCGCCCGTCCTCCGACTGCCCGCAGACCGCCTGCGCCACAGCCTCGCGCTCGAGCGCCGCTGCCATCGACATCGACAGGCCGTCGTCGAGGAGGGCTTTCGTCAGCGACAGTGCCAGGGGAGGCCCCGCAGCCAGGCGGGCCGCCCAGCCGGCGACGAAGCCGTCGAGCTCGTCGACCGGCACGACCCGGTTCACGAGGCCGATCCGCTCCGCCTCGGCGGCGTCGATGATGTCGGCGAGGAGAGCGAGCTCCTTGGCGCGGTGCAAGCCGATGCGCCGCGGCAGCAGCCAGGAGCCGCCGAAGTCGAGGCAGAGGCCGCGGCGGACGAAAATCTCGGAGAAGCGCGCCCGGTCGCTCGCCACGACGAGGTCGCAGCCGAGCGCCAGGTTGCAGCCCGCCCCCACGGCGACGCCGTCGACTTTGGCGATGACGGGTTTCGTAAGGGCGTGGAGGGCGAGGGCGGCCTGGCCGACAAGCCGCATGTGGACGAGCGGGTGGATCGACCGCTCGGGATCACCGAGGTCGGCCCCGGCGCAGAAATCCCCGCCGGCGCCCGACAGGACCACGACGCGGTCGGCCTCGTCCGCGGCGGCCTCCCGGAAGACCTCGGCCAGCTCGCGCCACATCTGGACCGTGGCGGCGTTCTTCTTGGCGGGCCGGTTCATCACGACGGACAGGATGCCGCCGGACCGCTCCAGCACGAGTGTCTCCATGAAGGCAACATAATTCAGAGCTGGTGGTACCGCCCCGGCGTCGTCGACGCCCTCCCAAACGAAGTCCGAACGCCTCGCCAGGCCGCGCCGCGGCCGAGGCGAAGGCGGGCGGGTGGGGGGATGGGGAGGTGTCGGCGGGTTTCGTGGAGGATCCCCTCACCGGTGGGCCTGCCGAGCTGCGACGCATCCAGCCGTTCGAGGCCCGCAAGCAGTATGTGTGCCCAGGTTGCAACCAGGAGATCCGGCCTGGAACGGGCCATGTCGTGCTCGTGCCGTTGAACGCCCCCGACCTCCGCCGCCACTGGCACCACCCCTGTCTCGAGCGCGCCCGCCGCCACGGCCTGCGCTGACTCAGGGCCCTGGGAAGCCGCGGCCGCCCGCGAGCGTTACCCTTGAGCGAGAGGTGATCACCATGTGGGGCGCCGCCCCGATTCTTGCCGCCAGTTCGCCCACGCTGACCTCGACGCAGGTCGTCGAGATCTGGGTGACCGCGGCCGTCTCCGGCATCCTCGCCTACCTCTTCGCCGTCTACAGCAGGCGCGTGACGGGAACCTATCCGTGGCGGGTACCGGCGGTCATCTGGGGAATCTTCGGCGTGCTCATCCCGGTGTTCAGCCTCCTGCTCGAAGGCATCGCCCGCCTCACGACGCGGCCCGTCACGCCCCCTGAGGCCGGGTCCTACTTCGCGGCCGGCTCGTCGGACCCGCCGGTGGGAAGTGGACCTTCTCCCGGCTCGCCGGCCGACTGGCAGCCGTCGCAGCCCGGGGCGGCGTGGCAACCGCCGCCCTCCTGGCAGCCACCGCAATGGCAGTCGCCGGGGCAGCCGCCGCAGTGGCAGCCACCGTCGCAGTGGCAGCCGCCGGGCAGCCCGGGTGCTGCCGGAGAGGTGGCCCCTGGAGGGGCCACCGAGGCGGCAGGCTCCGATCAGCCCCGGACATGGACTCCCGGTTCGCCGGGGGCGCCGGCCGCCCCGAGCTGGCCGCCCCCGCTCGGGCCGGACGCCTTCACGCCGCCGGCCGGCCAGGGCTACCCCGGACAGGGCCAGGGCTACCCGGGACCGGCACAAGGTCAGGGCTACCCCGTACCGGGACAAGGCCAGGGCTACCCCGGACAGGGTGCCCCCCAGCCGCCGCAATCGCCACCGCCCGCCTGGCAGCCGCCCTCCGGACAGGCTCGGCCCCCGGCGCCCCCGCAGCTGGCCATCCAGGGCCCGAACGGCTGGAACCAGCCCCTGCCCTACGTCCCTGCCCCTGCGCCGCCGCCGCTCTTCGGCTGGTACCCCGACCCCACCGGCCGTCACGAGCAGCGGTACTGGGACGGTCGCCACTGGTCACATCGCGTCTCCGACGAGGGCGTGCGGGGCGACGACCCGCTCTACCCGGTGGAGGATCCTGCCAACGCACCCTCGGGCAGCAACCTCGCCGTCAGCGATGCCGCAGCCGGACCGCAGGTGCCCCCCGAGCCTGCCGGCGACGCGGACGAGCACGAAGGCGACAGCAGCTCCGACGAGGCCGAGGACGGGGAGGGCGACACGCCCGACTGAGCCGGGATGCCGGCGGCGTGGCGTTCAGAACGCCCGTTCGATGACCTCCACCTCACGACCCGTCACGGCGGCGACGTCGAAGCGGATCACGCAACCACCCTTCGGGCGGTACTCGGAGAGGTAAGCCGCTGCCAGCCGCCGGATGCGCTGCTGCTTCAACGCAGTCACGGCCTCGGCAGGCGAGCCGAAACGATCCGACGTCCGCGTCTTCACCTCGCAGAACACGAGCTGGCGGCCTCGACGAAGGACGAGGTCGATCTCACCGCCGGCCGCTCGCCAGTTGCGGGCGACGACCTCGTAGCCACGAGCTGAGTACCAACCTGCGGCCAACGACTCGCCGTGGCCGCCGAGCGCACGCCGGGCTTGCGACACCGCCCCGCTCAGCCGTCGGTCTCGGGCAGCGCCTCCACGTTCACGTCCCGGTAGGTGACCACCCGGACCGACGTCACGAACCGGGCGGGACGGTACATGTCCCAGACCCAGGCGTCTCCGAGCTCGACCTCGAAATATGTCGTGCCGGTGCCGGCGTGCGGCACCACCTTCACCTCGTTGGCCAGGTAGAACCGCCGCTCCGTCTCCACCACGTACTTGAACATCGGAAGCACGGCCCGGTACTCCTGGTACAGGGCGAGCTCGACCTCCGCCTCGAACTGGTCGAGGTTCTCCTCAGCACTCATCGCACTCCTCGAGCCGGCGAGACAGCACCCACACGACCGGAACGGCTGCGCTCAGCGAGCGACCCGCTTCTCTTTGATCTTGGCCGCCTTACCGATCCGGTCACGCAAGTAGTACAGCTTGGCCCGCCGGACGTCGCCCTCCGTCACACGCTCGATCTTCGAGTACATGGGCGAGTGGAGCGGGATCGTCCGCTCGACACCCACGCCGAAACTCACCTTGCGTACGGTGAACGTCTCGCGGACCCCGGAGCCTTGCCGGCGGATGACCGCCCCCTGGAAGACCTGGATGCGCTCGCGGTTTCCCTCCACGACCCGCACATGCACCTTGACCGTGTCCCCGGGGGAGAAGTCGGGTACGTCATCGCGCAGGTTGGCGCGATCGACGAGATCGGTTGGGTTCATGACAACGCTCCTCGGGCCGGTCAGCATCAGTGGCGGGAGCCGGGCGGGCGGCCGGTGCTGGGACGGCTGAGCGACAGCGGTCGATCCGTGCCGGAGCCGTATCCCGACCTCAACTCCTGGTAGGCACAGGATAGCCGGATGGGGCGCCAGCCTGCACCCCGAGCTCATCCCCGGGCGGTCCGGTCCGCCTCCGCACCGCCGGCCGCCGCCGGCGGCAGGGCGATCCCGAACTCGTCGAGGACCCGCCGTTCCACCTCCGAGACGCCTCCCCGCGCCGCCATGAGGTCGGGGCGCCGCTCGGACGTGCGGCGCAACGACTGGGCGAGTCGCCAGCGGGCGACCTTTGCGTGGTCACCGCCGCGGAGGACCTCGGGCACCTCCCAGCCGCGGAAGGAGGCCGGCCTCGTGTACTGCGGGTACTCGAGAAGCCCGCCGGCGAAACTCTCGTCGGCGACCGACTCGTCGTTGCCCAGCACCCCGGGAACGAGCCTGCAGACGCTCTCCACGATCACGAGCGCCGCCAGCTCGCCGCCGGCGAGAACGTAGTCGCCGATCGACAGCTCGCCGTCCACGAGGTGGTCGGCGATCCGTTCGTCGACCCCCTCGTAGCGCCCGCACAACAGGCTGAAGCCGGCGAGGCCGGCGAGCTCGGCCGCCACCGCCTGGTCGAAACGGCGCCCGCCGGGCGACATGAGCAGCAAGGGCCGCACAGGGGCGATCTGCTCGACGGCGGCGAAGACCGGCTCGGGCGCCAGCACCATGCCGGCTCCACCCCCGAAGGGGGCGTCGTCGACCGAGCGGTGCGGATCGGAGGCTGCGGAGCGAAGATCGTGCACCCGCACGTCGACGGCGCCCGACCGCCGCGCCCGGCCGAGGATGCTGGAGTCGCAGTAGGCCCCGACGACGTCGGGGAAGATCGTCAGCACGTCGACGCGAAGGGCGCCGCCGGCCGTCACCGGACCGGCCGTCACTCGAAAAGCCCCTCGGGCCCGTCGACGACGAGCCGGCGGCCGTCCCGTTCGATGACGAAGCGCAGCGGCACGAGCCAGCCCGCCTCGCCGACGAGGAGGTCGCTCGCCGGGTTCGCCTCCACGGAGACGACGACGCCGTGGGAGGTGCCGGCCGTGTCGACGACCTCGCTCCCGATGAGCTCGTGGACGAAGAAGGCGTCGGGGTCCTCCTCGGCGGCAGCGAGCAGGAGGGCACCCTGCAAAGCCTCGGCCGCCTCACGGGTCCTGACCCCGTCGAAGCTGACGAGGTAGCGCTGCTGGAACGGTCGCGAGGAGCTGACTGTCAGCTCCGCCTGCGAGCCGGGCCCACCCGGGGCCGACCGGCGAGGGTGCTGGACCGAGAGGCGCCGGCCGGCGGCAAGGCGCCCGGGCCGGTTCGTCACGAGGTCGACGACGACCTCACCCTGCAGGCCGTGCGCCTTCATCACCTGCCCGATCTCGAGCAGTCCGGGCGACCCGGCCACCTCCGGCTCGTCCGGCATCGCTCAGTCGACGATGTCGACCGACGCCTCCGTGCCGTCGGCAGCGGCCGCCGCCCGAACGAGGGTGCGGATGGCCTGCGCCGTGCGACCTTTGCGGCCGATGACGCGCCCCATGTCGCCCGGGGCGACGTGGACGGAGAAGCGCACTCCGGAGCGACCCTCGCTCACCTCGACGATGACGGAGTCCGGGTCGTCGACGAGCGTGCGGGTGACGTGGGCGAGCACGTTGCCGGCAGCCGAGCCCTGGGCACGGTTGGTCACGGCACCGTCGCCCACCTCGGCTGCGGGCGAGCCGCCCTCTGCCTCCGCCTCCTCCTCGAGCTCATCCTCCTCGTCCTCGAGCTCGGCCTCGTCTTCGAGCTCTTCCTCGTCCTCGAGCTCGTCCTCCTCGAGCTCGTCCTCGAGCTCGTCTTGCTCGTCCTCGAAGTCCCCGACCTCGCCGTCGGGGTCGTCGCCGTCCGCCCCGGCCGGCTGGGCACGGCTGAAGTCGGGCTCTTCGAACATCGAGCCGTCGCTCACGTCAACCCTCCTCGGCGCCGGCCGCATCGGCCGGCGACGCCGCCTTGGCAGCCGCCTTCGTGCGGGGGGCCGCCCGGCCCGCCGCCGACTTCTTCACCGGGGTCCCGCGGCCCGGCCGGGTGCGGTTCTTCGGCGCCGGCTTGGCAGGCCGCGTCGCCTGGAACTCGCCCCACACGCCGGAGATCTCGAGGAGCTTGCGGACGGTCTCGGTCGGCTGCGCCCCCTTCGACAGCCACTCGATGGCCTTCTCGCTCTTCACGTGGATCTCGGAGGGCTCTTGACGTGGCGCGTAGGTGCCGACGATCTCGATGAAGCGCCCGTCGCGGGGCGAACGGCTGTCGGCCGCCACGATCCGGTACGTGGGCTGCTTCTTCTTTCCTACGCGCATGAGGCGGAGCTTGACGGACAAGGGGTTTCTCTTTCTCTCTGGGTGACGAACTCTCGGGCTGCTCCGGCGGGGGCTGCTACTGCGAGCCCCGGGTGGACGGGGTGAACCGTCCGCCGCCCTTCTGCTTGCTCTTCTTCGGCTTCTTGCCGGCGCCGGTGACCATCCTGCTCATCGGGCCGAGGGACCGCACCATCTTCTGCATCTCTTTGAACTGCTTGAGGAGGCTGTTGACGTCCGCCGTGGTCGTGCCGCTGCCGGTGGCAATGCGGCTGCGCCGCGAACCGTCGATGGCCGTGAGGCCGCGGCGCTCCTCCGGCGTCATCGACTTGATGATCGCCTCGATGCGCCCCACGTCCTTGTCATCGATCTTGGCATCCCGGAAGTCCTTCGGCACGCCGGGGAGCATCCCGAGCATGCCCTGCAGCGGTCCCATGCGCTTGATCTGCTGCAGCTGCTCGAGAAAGTCCTCCAGGGAGAACTGCCCGGCCATGAGCTTCTCGGTCGCCTTCTCGGCGACCCCGGCGTCGTACTCGCGCTCGGCCTTCTCGATGAGGCTGAGCACGTCGCCCATCCCGAGGATGCGACTGGCGAGGCGGTCCGGGTAGAACGACTCGAAGTCGGCGACGCGCTCCCCCGTGGAGACGAAGGCGATGGGCTTGCCGACGACCTGCTTCACGGAGAGGGCCGCCCCGCCGCGGGCGTCGCCGTCGACCTTCGTCAGGATGATGCCGTCGAGCGCCAGGGTCTCGTTGAAGGCCTCCGCCGTGCGCACGGCGTCCTGGCCGGTCATGGCGTCGACGACGAAGAACGTGTAGTCGGGCCTCGTCGCCTCCGAGATGGCCCGCACCTCGGCCATGAGCGCCTCGTCGATGGCGAGGCGGCCCGCTGTGTCGATGACGACGACGTCTCGCCCGAGCCGGATCGCTTCCTCGACGCCCTTGCGGGCCACCGTGACCGGGTCGGTCGGCTCGGAGAAGACGGCGGCACCGACCTCCGCCCCGAGGACGCGCAGCTGCTCGACGGCAGCGGGCCGCTGCAGGTCGGCAGCGACGAGGAGGGGCTGGCGGCCCTGCTGCCTGAACCAGCGAGCCAGCTTGGCGGCCGTCGTCGTCTTGCCGGAGCCCTGCAGGCCGGCGAGGAGGACGACGGTCGGCGGCTTCGAGGCGTAGCGGATCTTGAGCGGCTCGCCTCCGAGGGTGTTCGTCAGCTCTTCGTTGACGACCTTGATGACCTGCTGGGCGGGTGTGAGGCTCTTCGAGAGCTCGGCGCCGCTGCACCGCTGCCGGATGGCCTCGATGAGGTCGCGAACGACGGCGAGGTTGACGTCGGCCTCGAGGAGGGCGACGCGGATCTCGCGGAGGACTTCGTTGACCTCGGCGTCGCCGAGGCGCCCGCGGCTGCGCAGGCGCGAGAAAATCCCCTCGAAACGGTCGGTCAGCGTCTCGAACATGAGTTGTGCCAGGTTAGCCGGGGTGGGCTCCCGGTCCGGAACCGGTGCCCGTGCCCTCCGACCGGCAGCTCAGCCGAACAAGGCCGCCACGAACTCGCCGGGCTCGAACTCGACCAGGTCGGCCGCCGATTCGCCCACGCCGACGAGCTTGATCGGGATGCCGAGCTCGTGGCGGATGGCGAGGACGACGCCGCCCTTGGCGGTGCCGTCGAGCTTCGTGAGGACGACACCCGTGACCCCGACCGCCTCGGTGAACTGCTTGGCCTGCACGAGCCCGTTCTGGCCGGTCGTGGCGTCGAGCACGAGGAGCACCTCGGTGAGCTGCCCGGGAGGCCGCTCGGCGATGCGCTTCACCTTGCGCAGCTCGTCCATCAGGTTGACCTTGGTGTGGAGCCGGCCAGCCGTGTCGGCCAGCACGAGATCGGCGTTGCGGGCGGCGGCGTGCGCGACGGCGTCGAAGATGACCGAGGAGGGGTCGGCCCCTTCCGAGCCCCTGATGAGGGAGGCGTCGGCGCGCTCGGCCCAGGTCTCGAGCTGCTCGCCGGCGGCCGCCCGGAAGGTGTCGCCCGCCGCCAGCACGACCGCGCGGCCCTCCGAGCGCTCGCGGGCCGCCAACTTGCCGATCGTCGTCGTCTTGCCGACGCCGTTCACGCCCACGAAGAGCCACACCGTCGGGCCGTCGCCCTCACCGAGGGCGAGGTCGGGCATGTCGCCGTCGAAGATGGCCTCGAGGTCGGCCCGCAAGGCCGTCAGCAGCGCCTCCGGCGTCTTCTCGACGGCGCCCGAGCGCAACTTCGCCCGCAGGTCATCCAGCACCTGCGCCGTCGTGGCGACGCCGGCGTCGGCGAGCAGCAGGGCCTCCTCGAGCTCGTCGAAGGTGGCGTCGTCGATCTCCCGTCGACGGATGCCGTCGAGGTAGCCGCCGAGCAGCTGGCGGGCCTTGCCGAGGCGGTCCCGGAGGGCGGGGCGCTCCGCCAGGACCGCCGGCTCGACCCCGTGGGCGGGCTCGGCTTCCTCGGCCGGGGGCGCCTCCACCTTGCTTCGCTCGGGTGCGAGCCGGGTGGGGGCGGGGGGCGCCGCCGGCCGGCGGCTCCTCCGGCGGGAGCGGGTGGAGACGACGAGGCCGGCGCCCCCGAGAAGGACGACGAAGACGACCACGAGGACGATGACGAGAGTCATGGCCGGGCGAGCCTACCGGGAGTCGGGGAGGTCCTCCGTGGCCGCTGAGGCTGCTTCGGGCGTTGGATCGCGGACACACGTGTCCCGCCCGACTACTCGAAAAGGGACGCCGGGGCTCCGCTCAGAAAACCCCGACGGTCCTCGGTACCGCCGGCGCCCGCTCAGAGACGGGTGCCCTCCTTGAGGCGCTCGCTCACGACCTTGGAGGCACCGCCGGGCTGCATGCTGACCCCGTAGAGAATGTCGGCCGACTCCATCGTGCGCTTCTGGTGCGACACCACGAGGAGCTGCGCCTCGGAGCGGAATTCGTCCATGAGGTCGAGGAAGCGGTGCAGGTTGATGTCGTCGAGGGCCGCCTCCACCTCGTCCATCAGGTAGAAGGGCGAGGGGCGGCTGCGGAAGACGGCGAACAGGAAGGCGAGGGCTACGAGGGAACGCTCGCCGCCCGACAGGAGCGAGAGTCGGCGGACGTTGCGGCCGGCCGGCCGGGCTTCGATCTCCACCCCGGTCGCCAGGAGGTCGTCGGGGTCGACGAGGCTGAGACGGCCCGTCCCGCCCGGGAAGAGGGTCGAGAAGAGCGACTCGAAGTGCCGGGAGACGTCGACAAAGGCCTCGTTGAAGCCGCTCACGATCTCCTCGTCGACGGCGCGCACCACGCGGGCGAGCTCCCGGCGCGTCGCCCGCACGTCCTCGAGCTGGCCGGAGAGGAACGTGTCGCGCTCCTCGAGGGCGGCCAGCTCCTCCAGCGCCAGCGGGTTCACCGGCCCGAGGAGGCGCAGCTCGCGGTCGAGCTCGCGCACCCGGGCGGCCGGGGGGGTGCCCGGTGGCAGCTCCGGGCAGTCGGCGGCCATGGCGTCGGCGGGTTCGGTTTCGAGCTCGGTTCGCAGCGACTGGACGGCCGACTCCAGGCGGACGCGCAGCTCGGCCAGCTCCAGCTCCACGCGTTGTGAGCGCTCGCGAACGCCGGCGAGATCCCGCTCGGCGGCGCTGCGGGCGGTGCGCGACTCCGTCAGCCGGCCGGTGATGGACGACACGGCTGCGTCGTGCCGGGCGCGCCGCTCACGCAGCTGGCCGAGTGCCCCTTCCAGCCGGCGCCGGGCGGACGCGATGGATTCGGCGAGCCGCTCGAGCGCACGCGCCGAGGTCTCGAGGCGCCGGCGACGGCCCGCCGCCTCCGTTCGCTCCGCCTCGTAGCCGGCGAGGCGTTCCTCGATCTGGCGCCGCCGGCCCGCCAAGCCGTTGCGGCGCTCCTCCACGGAGGCGGCGCGCACCTCCCACTCCGCCCGCCGGGCGGCGAGCGCCCGGGCGCGCTCGTCGAGCTGACGGCGGTCGGCGGCTGCCACCTCGGCGAGATCGGCGATGTCCCGCTCACGGCGCTCGGCCGCTTCGAGATCCGCCTCGCGGGCGACGAGTGTCTCGCGGAGCCCAGCCACGGCCGTCCGGTGCTGCGAGAGGGCGGCTGACACGGCGGGCGCCTGCTCACGGAGCAGCTGCAGGCGCCGCCCCACCTCGGCCCGCTGCTCGCCCTCGTGACGGGCCTCCGCCGCCGCCGTGGCGAAGATGCGGCCGCGCTCAGCCGCCGCCGCCCGAGCGGCGGCGTACGCCTGGCGAGCGGTGTCGGCGTGTGCCCGAGCCGCCCCGGCCACCCGGCCGGCCGCCGTGGCCTCCTGCCTGACGGCCTCCAGGGCCGCCTTCGTGGCACCGGCGCGGCCGGCCCCGAGGCGCCACTCGTCGGCCCCGAAGCGGTCGCCCTCGAGCGTCACGACGGCGCCCCCGGCGGGAAGCCTCTCGACGAGGTCGAGTGCCTGCTCGAGACCGCCCCTGCAGAGCACGACGCCGGCGAGCAGGCGGTCGAGGAGCGGCTCGACGCCGGCGTGCGTCGCCCGTACGCACGATCGCAGTTGCTCACCGCCCGGGGCGCCGGCGCCGGCCGGCCCGAGCGGGGCAGCGGGCGCGGCGGCGGCCCGGAGCACGGATCCGCCGATGCCGGCCTGACGGAGGTACTCGAGGGCGCCGCGCGCCTGTGAGGAACCCTCGACCACGACCGCTCGCAAGGCGTCGGATACGGCGGCTTCGAAGGCGAGCTCGCAGCCCTCGTCGAGCTCGACGACGTCGAGCAGGGTCCCGAGCACGCCCGGTCGCCCCGCGAGGTGCTCGACACCTGCCCGGGCATGGGCGTCGTCGAGCGCCACCTGCAGGGCCTGGGCGCGGGCCTCGAGGCCCTGGGCTCGTTCGACGGCCTCGCGCGCCGCCGACTCGGCGGCCATGACGGAGGCCGCCGCCAGCCGGTCGGCCTCCTCGGCGGCGAGGAGGAGCGTTTGTGCCTCGCCGGCGGCAATCGCTGCCCGCTCGCACTCGATGCCGGCCTGGGCGAGGGCGACCTCCGCCTCGGACATCTGGCGGCTGAGGGCGGACTCCCGCTCGAGGGCGGCGGCGATGGCCTCCCGCGCCGAGGCCAGCTCGCCGCCGACGGCGTCCCGCAACCGGCGCAGTCGGGCGCATTCGGCCGCCGCCGACGACGGCGTGAGCCCCTCGCCGGCGTCGCCGACGCCCGCCCAAGCGGACTCGGCGGAGGCGAGCTCGGTGGCGGCCGTCTCGAGGGCGTAGCGCTCCGGCTCGAGGGAGGCGGCGAGCTCCGAGGTGTCCCCGAGCTCGGCGTCGAGGCGGGCCGCCTCGGCTTCGAGGGCGGCCACGACGTCGGCCCGGGCGCTCTGGGCGAGGGCGGCCGAGGTGCTGCGACGCCGCTCGACGATCACGTTGGCGATGCCGCGTGCCCGCTCGGCCAGTCGCTCGGCCGACCCGAGCGTGGGGACGACGTCGTCCGCCTGCTCGGCCGTGAGGGCGGCCTCGGCGGCCGAGACGAGCTCGTCGAGGCGGGAGAGCTCGCCCGTGAGGCGCCCCTCCTCCGACTCGTTGCTCCGGCGAGCGTTCTCCGCCTCCTCGAGGCGCCGCTGCAGGGCGGCGAGCTCCTTGCCGGCGAGGTGCAGGCGGAGGGCGCGGAGCTCCCGGACGAGGGAGTCGTGGCGGCGAGCGGCCTCTGCCTGGCGCTCGAGCGGGCGGAGCTGGCGGCGCACCTCGCGGTGGAGGTCCTGCAGGCGCAGGAGGTTCGCCTCCGTCGCCTCGATGCGGCGTTCCGCCCGCTCACGGCGGCGCCGGAACTTGAGGATGCCAGCGGCCTCCTCGATGACGGCTCGCCGGTCCTCCGGCCGCGCCTGCAGGACGGCGTCGAGCTGGCCCTGGCCCATGATGACGTGCTGCTGCCGGCCGACGCCGGCGTCCGAGAGGAGCTCCTGGATGTCGAGGAGGCGACAGGGCGCCCCGTTCATCGAGTACTCGCTCTCGCCCGTGCGGAAGAGGGTGCGGGTGATGGTGACCTCGGCGACGTCGACGGGCAGCCGCCCGGAGGAGTTGTCGACCGTGAGGGAGACCTCCGCGCGCCCGAGGGCCGGGCGCTTCGAGGTGCCGGCGAAGATGACGTCGTCCATCTTGGAGGACCTGACGACGCGGGGACCCTGGGCTCCGAGCACCCAGGCGACGGCGTCGACGACGTTCGACTTGCCCGAGCCGTTGGGGCCGACGATGACCGTGACGCCCGGCTCGAACTCGAGCGTCGTCGGATCGGCGAACGACTTGAAGCCACGCAATGACAACGACTTGAGGTACACGGCGAGCGCCACGCTAGCGGTCGCCGCGGCGGGAGCCGGGGATGTCCGCCGGGCCCGGGAGACGCCCGATCACTGTTGCTTTCAGCGGCCTTTCACCGTTGGCAACTCTCGCAACAGTAGGCAACACGAGCCCCAAACCGCACCCTCGAGATGGGGGTCCCGCACACCGTGCACGGCTCCCCGAGGCGGTCGTAGACGCGATGGTGGTGCTGGTAGGAGCCGAGGCTCCCCATGAGGTCGCGGTATCGCTCGTCCTTGAGGGAGGAGCCACGCAGCGCGACGGCCTTGCGGAGCAGCCGGAGGGTCGCCCTCGAGAGGCGGGCGACCTCCTCGGGCGAGAGCGTCTCGGTGCGGCGGTCGGGCCGCACGCCGGCGGCGAAGCAGAATCTCGTCGGCGTAGATGCTCCCCACGCCCGAGATGACGCCCTGGTCGGTGAGGGCGGCCTTCAGCGCCACGCGACGGGCGCCCAGACGCTCCCGCAAGACCCGGGCGGGGAGCCCGTCCACGAGCGGGTCGGGCCCGAAGCGGGTGAAGTCGACGGGCAGCCCGTCCGGCCCCACGTCGCCGGTGACGTACCACTCCCCGAAGGTGCGCGGGTCGACGAAGTGCAGCTCGCTCCCGTCGTCGAGCTCCGCCACGACGTGGGTGTGGGGCAGGGCCGGGGGCGACCCGGCGGCCGAGGGGTCGACCCAGAGGAGCTGGCCCGTCATGCGCAGATGGATGACGAGGACCTGGCCGTCGTCGAGCTCGAGGGCGAGGAACTTGCCTTTCCGCCGGACCGCCTCGACCCGGCGGCCCCGGATGCGCTCGGCGAGCTCGGCGGCGTCCTGCCGCCGCACCGTTCTCCGGCCGGAGACGCGGACCTCCACGAAACGGCGGCCGACGAGGCGCTCCTCGAGGCCACGCCGGACGGTCTCGACCTCCGGGAGCTCAGGCAAGCACGCTCGGATCGACTACGGGCAGCTCGACCGGCCATCGTCCTCGCAGCACCGTGAGGGCCTCCACGGCCGCCCGGCGCTCGGCGTCCTTCTTCGAGGAGCCGTGGCCGGTGCCGAGCTGCTCGCCTCCGACCCGTACCAGAGCAGTGAACTGCTTGGCGTGATCGGGGCCGCGCTCTTGCACGGAGTAGAGGGGAAGGCCGAGGCTCAGCTGAGCCGCCAGCTCCTGCAGGCGGTTCTTCGGGTCGCCGAGGCGCGCCTCGGAGGCCACGGCGGCGATGCGGGGGCCGAGGAGCTCGAGCACGAACCGCTGAGCCCCCTCGATGCCGGCGGCGAGGTAGACGGCCCCGATGACCGCCTCCAGGCAGTCGGCCAGCAGGGAGGACTTCTCGCGGCCGCCCGATGTCTCCTCCCCCTTGCCCACGAGGAGCGCCTCGCCGATCCCGAGGCCGCGGGCCACCGGCGCCAGCGCCAGCGTGCTCACGACGGCGGCCCGCACGCGGGCGAGGTCGCCCTCGGGCAGCTCCGGGAAGGAAGCGAAGAGGTGGTCGGTGACGACGAGGCCGAGGACGGCGTCGCCCAGGAGCTCGAGCCGCTCGTTGGAGGCCTGCGGCGGGTACTCGGCGCAATAGGAGCGGTGGGAGCGGGCCTCCCGCAGGAGCTCCGGCGGGATGTGGTAGGGCGCCAGCCGCTCTTCGAAAGACGAGGCGGTGTCGTCGTCCACGGAGGTCAGGCTCGGGAGGTCAGTCTGCGGGCAGCTTGGCCGTGACGTAGTCGACGGCGTCGCGCACCGTGCGCAGATCCTCGAGGTCCTCGTCGTCGATGCGGAACCCCACGACCCGGTCGCTCAGCTCCTCCTCCAGCGCCTCCACGAGCTCGATGAGGGCGAGGGAGTCGGCGTCGAGGTCGTCTGCGAAGGAGGAGGACTCCGTGATGGAGGCGGCGTCGATCTCCAGGATCTCGGCCAGCTGGTTGCGGACGATCTCGAGGACGTCGCTTCGTGTCAAGGAACTGCCATTCACGTCGGCCACGGGGGCTTCCTCCTACGTCGGGTCCGGCTCGGATGCTACCGCCGGGGGGCCGGCGGGACGGGGCCGTGACCGGGCCGGCCCGGCCGCCCGCGGGGTGGCGGGCGAGGCGGGCGATCCCGGCAGGCTGGCCGGCACCGCCCTCCCCGTCAGGCGCCGACGGCGGCCGCCAGCTTGCCGGCGAGCCCTCCCTCCGCGAGGTCGTGACCGACGCGGATGGCGTTCACGATCGCCCGAGCGGAGGAGGAGCCGTGACTGATGATGCAGACGCCCTTCAGGCCGAGCAGCATGGCGCCGCCCGTGTTCTCCGGGTCGAGCGGCTCCGCCCGCTCGAGCAGGCTCGGCAGCAGGACGTCGCCCGCCGCCTTGTTCTCCGGCGTCGAGGCGAAGACTTCGAGGAGGATGTTCATGAACACCCGCAGCGCCCCCTCCAGCGTCTTGAGGGCGACGTTGCCGGTGAAGCCGTCCGTCACGATCACCTGCACGCCACCGGCGAGAAGGTCGCGCCCCTCGGCGTTGCCCACGAACTCGAAGCCGTCCGCGGCCGGGGCGGAGGCGAGGAGGGCGTGGGCGTCCTTTGTGAGGGCGTTTCCCTTCGAGGCCTCCTCGCCGATGGAGAGGAGGGCGACCTTCGGCCGCTCCATCCCGTACCGCTCGCGATAGAAGGCGGCCCCCATCTGGGCGAACTGCACGAGCCACTCGGGCTGGCAGTCGGAGTTGGCGCCGGCGTCCACGAGCACGCTCGGGTGCTCCCCGAGGGCGGGCATCGGCGTGGCGATGCAGGGTCGGGAGACGCCGGGCAGCCGCCCCATCCGCAAGAGGGCGCTCGCCATGGTGGCGCCCGTGTTCCCGGCGCTCACCATGGCGCAGGCCTTGCCGTCACGGACGGCTTCGGCGGCACGGACGAGCGAGGAGTCCTTCTTCGTCCTCACGGCTTTGGCGGCATCCTCCGACATGCCGATGACCTCGCTCGCCGGGATGACCTCGAGACCGCCCGTGTCGCCGAGGGAGCCGTCGTCCGGTCCGACGAGGACGACGTCGAGCCCGAGCTCCTCGGCGGCCCGCCGCGCTCCGGCGACGATCTCGCCCGGGGCACGGTCGCCGCCCATGGCGTCGACGGCGACGGGAAGACGGCCGCCCGGTCCGCTCATGCCGGCAGGCCTGCCGGGCCGGGGTCGCCGGTTGTTACCGGGAGGGCGATGTCCGCCCCCGTCGGCATGGTGCTCAATCGACCTCGATCGCCTGGCGGCCGTGGTACCACCCGCAATGCGGGCAGACGACGTGGGGGAGCTTGGCGCGGCGGCACTGCGGGCAGATGCTGCGCGCCGGCTCCTTGAGCGTCCAGGCGGCGGCGCGGCGGCTCCGGCTCTTCGACTTCGAGGTCTTCTTCTTCGGGACGGCCATCGTCGTTTCCTTAATCGGTCCGAGGGTCGGATGCCTCGCACGAGCAGGTCTCGTAATTGCGGTTCACACCGCAGACGGGGCACAAGCCCCGGCAGTCCTCCCGGCAGAGGGGTGCGAGGGGCAGCTCCAGGATACAAGCATCGTGGACGATGGGTTCCAGGTCGAGGAAATCACCCTCGATGCCGTAGCCGTCGTCCGCCTCGGGATCGTCGGTGCAGATCTCCTCCACCGTCACCTCGAGCTCGCCGCTGGCCTTGCCCAGGCAGCGCCGGCAGGTGCCTTCCCAGGGAGCCCGCACCGTGCCTTTGACCGAGAGCCCGCCGATCACCGACGCCACCCGGCCGGTGAAGGAGGCCTCGGCGTCCTCCGGCACGTTGGAGTCCGTGATGGTCATCTCGGCGATGGGGGCGGCGACGTCCACCTCGTGCCGCGAGCCGGGGTGGCGCCGCAGCGCCGCCACCGGGACGAGGAACGGCCGGCCGCGTGACGGCTGTGTCATCGGGCGTCTCGGGTCATCAGGCGTCTCTGGGCCATCAGGCCTCGTGGGCCATCAGGCGTCTTGGTCGAAGAGCCCGTCGCCGGCGTCGGTGCCCTCTGCGTGGGCGTCGGCCTCTTGGTTGACGTCCGTGGGGTCCTCCGGGACCGCCGCCAGGCGCTCGCGACCGGAGCGAACCGTCTTCATGGTGCGGTCGAGGACGATCTCGAAACCCGCCAGCTTCTGGTCGATGTAATCCTCCGCCTCGTGCCGGAGGCGCCGGCTCTCGGCCTCGGCGTCCTCCACGAGCCGGGTGGCCCGGTGCTCCGCCTGGCGGACGATCTCGGTCCGCTGCACCATCCGCTCGGCGTGCACACGGGCGTCCTCGATGATCTCGGCCGCCTCGCGCCGGGCGCTCTGAAGCACCTCCTCGCGGTCCTTGAGAAGCCGCCGGGCACGGCGGAGCTCCTCCGGGAAGGCGTCGCGGGCCGCCTCCAGCAGCTCGAGGACCTCGTCACGGGCGATCATGACGGAGGACGAGAGGGGGACGGACTTCGCCGTCGACACGATGTCGATGAGCTCGTCGAGGACGCCTTCGACACCGCCGTCGACGTCGGACCCGACGTCGCCGTCGGCTTCGGGGGCGTACTGCGGAGGCTCGCTCACGTCGACAGCGCCTTCAGCCGGCGGTTCACGGGCTCGGGGACGAGGTTGCTGACGTCGCCGCCGAAGCGGGCCACCTCCCGGATGAGCCGGCTGGCGATGAAGGCGTACTGGGTGCCGGTGGGCAGGAAGAGGGTCTCGATGCCGGAGAGCTCCCGGTTCAGCTGCGCCATCTGCAGCTCGCTCTCGAAGTCGGAGACGGCGCGCAGCCCTTTCACGATCACGTTGGCGCCCAGCTCGGCCGCCAGCTCCACGACGAGGGTCGACATCGCCACGATGCGCACGGTGGGCAGGTGGGCGAGCGACTCGGCCAGCATCTCCTCCCGTTCCTCGATGCTGAAGAGCGGCTCGCCCTTCTGCGGGTTGCGCAGCGAGGCCACGATGACCTCGTCGAAGAGCGCCGTGGCGCGTTCGACCACCTCGAGGTGCCCGTTGTGGAACGGGTCGAACGAGCCGGGGAACAGGGCGATCGTCAAACGGAGTCCTTCGGGGGATCAGATGGGTCGAGATCGGATGGGTCGGCCGCCTCCGGGGCTCCGGACGTGGCCCGGGACTCCGGAGCAGGCGGTATGGCCTGCAGCAGCGTCACGAGCGTACCGCCGTATCGGTACTCGCGAGAGACTCCGTAGGGACCGGTGGCGCCGAGCGGCCGGCGGTGCTCCACGAGCACGACGGCGGCCTTCACGGCGCCGAGCAGCTCGTCCCAGCGATCGAAGTCGTAGGGCGGGTCGGCGAGCACGACGTCGGCCGTCCGGTCCGACCCCGTCCGCACCCACCCGAGCACTTCGCCCCGCACCACCCTCACGCCGGGCGCACCGAGATAGCCGGTGATCTCGAGGTTGTGCTCGATGGCGCCTGCCGCCCTGCGGTCCTGCTCCACGAAGGTGACGCCGGCGGCGCCGCGGGAGAGGGCCTCGATGCCGAGGGCCCCGCTGCCGCTGAAGAGGTCGATCACGACGGCTCCCTCCACGAGGTCGCGGGCCTCGAGGATGTCGAACATTGCCTCTCGCACCCGCTCGCTCGTCGGCCGCAGCCCGGGCAACTCGGGCGCCCGCAGCCGCCGCCCCTTGGCGTCACCGGCGATCACGCGCAGCATCGGGAGGCCCTCTCAGCTCCGGAAGAGGAACTGGCGCTCCTCCTCGGAGACGAAGAGCTCGACCTCGTCCCAGAGGCGGCAGTTGAGCGGCTCGGAGAGGGAGGGGTCGCCGTCCACGATGTCGAGGGCGACCCGGCGGGCATCCATCACGAGCTCCTTGTGCAACCGGAGGGAGGCGAGCTTCAGGTCGCTGCGGCCTTTCTGCCTGGCGCCGAGGACGGTTCCGCTGCCCCGCAGGTGGAGGTCCTCCTCGGCGAGATCGAAGCCGTTCTGGGTCGCCACGAGCGCCTGCAGCCGGCTCGTGGCGAGGTCGCTGACGGGATCGGCCACGAGGAAGCAGTAGGAGCGGTGCCGACCCCGCCCGACGCGGCCCCGCAGCTGGTGGAGCTGGGCGATGCCGAAGCGGTCGGCGTCCTCGATGACCATGACCGTGGCGTTCGCCACGTCGACACCCACCTCGACGACCGTCGTCGCCACGAGGACACCGATCTCGTTGTCCCGGAAGGCGGCCATGACGGCCTCCTTCTCCTTCGAGGTCATCTGGCCGTGCAGGAGCCCGACGTGGAAGCCCTCGAGCTCGGCGGCGAGCCGGTCGCGCTCCTCGACGGCCGAGCGTGCGGGCGGGCGCTCCGCCCCCTCCTCGACGACCGAGAAACGGCCCTGCCCGGGCCTGCCGTCCTCCTCGTACTCGTCGTCGTACACCTCGAGGCCTTCCTCGAGGCCCTCCTCCTCGAGGTCCCCGCCGCCGATGAGGGGGCAGACGACGTAGACCTGCCGGCCGGCGCCCAGCTCTGCCCGCACGCGCTTCCACACCGCCGCCTCCTGCGACCACGACACGAGCCGTGTCGCCACGGGCGTGCGGCCGGGCGGCATCTCGTCGAGCGTGGCGTGGTCGAGGTCGCCGTACACCGTCATGGCCGCCGTGCGCGGGATGGGCGTGGCCGTCATGACGAGCAGGTCCGGCTCGGCCGAGCCTTTGTCTCGCAAGGCGGCCCGCTGCTCGACCCCGAATCGGTGCTGCTCATCAACGACGGCGACGCCGAGGGAGGCAAAGGCGACGTCCCGCGTGAGGAGTGCATGGGTGCCGACGAGGAGATCCACCTGCCCGGCGGCGAGCTCGGCGAGGAGCTTCGACCGCTCCCCCGCCGTCGTCCGGCTCGTCAACAGCTCGACTGTGAGGGGACGCTCGCCGCCGAGGCGCTCGGGATCGGGCACGGCGAGATCGTCCACGAGGGCCCGCACGGACAGGTAGTGCTGCTCGGCGAGCACCTCGGTCGGCGCCATGAAGGCACCCTGGTGGCCTCCCTGCACGGCGTACAGCATCGCCGCCACGGCGACGACGGTCTTGCCCGAGCCGACGTCCCCCTGCAGGAGGCGGTTCATGGGATGCGGCTGCGCCAGGTCGAGGGCGATCTCCCGGATGGCCCGCTGCTGCGCCCCGGTGAGCTCGAAGGGCAGCCGCGCCACGAAACGTTGCACGAGCCCGCCATCCGAGGTGTCGTGCACGATGCCGACGGAGGCCTCGGCGGCGACGCGCTTGCGCCGCACGAGGAGGAGCTGCAGCCGCAGGAGCTCGTCGAAGGCGAGGCGCATCCTGGCGCGGTCCTTGTCGGCCATCTGCTCGGGCCGGTGCACATCGGCGAAGGCCTGCGTCCGTCCGACCAGCCTGAGAATCCTCGAGGTACTTCTGGGCGACCGGCTCCTCCAGTTCGCCGGCGCGGGAGAGGGCCTCCTTCACGTAGGCGGCGAGGTCGACGGAGTTGACGTTCGCCTTGCCCGACTGCGGGTAGATGGCAACGATGCGGCCGCTCTGGTCCCCCACGAGGTCGATCTCCGGGTTGGCCATCTGCGCCTGGCCGCGGTAGTAGCGCACTTTCCCGATGGCCGTCACGCGCTCCCCGGGGGCGAACTTTCCCGCTCGCCAGGCCTGGTTGAAGAACGTGCAGTGGAGCCGCCCGGTGTCGTCCTGCAGCACGACCTCGGCCATGGAGCGGCCCCGCCGCGGCCGCCGCGTCGTCGCCCGCACCACCTCGGCGGTGACGACGGCCTCCTCCCCCTCCACGATCTCGTCGATCTTCGACGCCCGCGTGCGGTCGACCCATCGCCTCGGGTAGTGCATGAGGAGCTCGAGCACCGTCTCGATCCCGAGGGCGTGCAGGCCGGGCACCTTGCGCGCGGTGACGGCGCGCAGCTCCGACACCGGGTGCCCGTCGAGGGCGCGCAGGGTCCGCGGGCTCACTCGACGGCGACGAGGTAGGGGTAGAGGGGCTGGCCCCCGTGATGGAGCTCCACCGCCAGCCCCGGGCGCTGCTCGGTGAGCCACTCGGTCACGCGCCGCGTGTCGGCCGGCTTGGCGCCGAGTCCTTCGATGATGGTCACGATCTCCGACCCCTCCGTCAAGAGGCGGTCGAGGAGCCGGGTGGCGGCATCGGCGGCGTTGCCGGCGACGACCTCGATCCCCCGGCGCGACAGCCCGATCCAGTCGCCGGCGGCGATCTCGCCCATCTCGGTCTCGCCCGCCCGCACGGCCCGTGTCACCTCGCCGGCCGTCACGCGGGAGGCGGCGGCCGTCATGGCGGCGGCGTTGGCGTCGGCGCCCGCCTCCGGGTCGTACTCGAGGAGAGCGGCGAAGCCCTCCTGGATGCCCGCCGTCTCCACCACCCGCGCCGGCTTGGTGCTGAGCTCGCACGCCTGCAGGGCGACGGCGACGATGTTCTTGTTGTTCGGCAGCAGGATGACCTCCGCCCCGCGGGTGGCGTCCATCACCTCGAGGATCTGCTCGGTGGAGGGGTTCATCGACTGGCCGCCCGCCACGATGTCGCGCACGCCGAGGGAGAGGAAGATGCGACCGATGCCGTCGCCGGTGGCGACGGCGACCACGCTTGTGACGGGGGGCGGGCCGAGGTCCTCGACGGGGGCAGCCGTGCCGGCGGCGCGGCGCACCCAGGACTCCTCCTCGACCTGGTCGGTGAGGTCGGTGACGCGGATGTTGCGCGGGCGGCCGGCGTCCATGGCGGCCTCCATGGCCGCCCCGATGTCGCTCGTGTGGATGTGGCAGTTCCACATGCCGTCCCCGCCCACGACGACGATGGAGTCGCCGATGCCCGCCCAGACGGCCTTGAAGCCCGCGATGGAGTGGTCGGGCGCCTCCAGCAGGTACATGACCTCGTAGCGGAGGTCGTCGGGACCGAAGGGCTCGCCCTCGCCGGCCGGCGTCGGCTCGACCGCGTGCCCGTGGTCCTTCCCCCAGTCGGCCGAGTTGGCGAGGAGCGCCGCCACGGCGGCCGGCAGGGGGAGCTGCGCCGGTGCCTCCCGGCCGTCGATCACCTCGAGAAAGGCGTCGTAGAGGAGCAGGAGCCCTGCCCCGCCGGCGTCCACGACTCCGGCGCTCGCCAGGACGGGCAGCTGGTTCGGGGTGTCCCAGAGGGCCTCGACGGCGGCACGGCGGGCGGCGTCCGCCACGTTGACGAGGGCGGCGCCCCCTGCGTCGTCGAGGGCGTGGGCGGCGGCTTCGGCGGCGGCGGCGGCCACGGTGAGGATGGTTCCCTCCACCGGCTTCATGACGCTCGCCCGAGCCGTCAGATTGGCCTCGACGAGAGCGGCCGCCAACTGCACGGGGCCGACCGCGGTGCCGGCTCCCTCGCCGTCGGCCGCGAAGGTGTCGGCGAGGCCCCGCAGGATCTGGCAGAGGATCACGCCGGAGTTCCCGCGGGCCCCCATGAGGGAGCCGTGCGAGATCGCCTTGCAGGTCGACCGCATGTCCGCCACCTCGGTCACGGTGGCGAGCTCCCGGCCGACGGACTCGAGCGTGAGGAACATGTTCGTACCCGTGTCGCCGTCCGGCACCGGGTAGACGTTGAGGCGGTTGAGTGCCTCCCGGTGACGCCCCAGCAGGTGCGCGAACCGCTCCATGACGCTCACCACGTCGGCGGCGCCGAGCGCGTCCCGGCTCACGTCGCCTCGCCCGGTGCCTCGCGGCGGGGAGGGCGCATGGACGGGGTCATGGGCGAGGATGGTAACCTCCATCCCTGTTCTGAGCAGTCTTCGTCGATCGAGGTGACGCGTCCCCATGGCAGCCGTTTGCGAGTTGTGTGGCAAGGGTCCCGGCTTCGGGATGAACGTGTCGCACTCCCACCGGAGGACGAAGCGGCGTTTCGACCCGAACATCCAGAAGGTGCGCGCCATGGTGGCCGGCACGCCCCGCCGGCTGTACGTGTGCACCTCCTGCATCCGGGCCGGGAAGGTGACGAAGCCGCCTCGCCGGCAAATCCCCGACAAGACCTCCGCCTGACGCTGCGGCGTCGGCCTGGAGGCGACCGGGCGGCCGGGGCCTCAGCGCCCAGGCGATGACAGGGCGGCGGTCCGCCCGACCATGACGGCGCCGACCACCGCCGAGCGCGCCCCGAGCTCGGCCCGCACGATCGGAAGGTCGCGAACCGGGCCGCACCAGATGTGCTCGCGCGCCGATCGCACCGCGAGGTCGAAGAAGGGACCTTCGGCGCTCCCGAGCCCGCCACCGAGCACGACCAGGGCGGGGTCGAGCAGGTTGACGACGAGCCCGATGCCGACACCCATGGCACGGGCCGCCTCCTCGACGGCGTCCGTAGCCGCCGCCTCCAGTCCGTAGGCGGCCACGATCTCCTCGACGCCGCCGAGCGTGCCGCCGCGGCGGCGGTAGCCCCCGAGGAGGGCAGGCCCCGAGGCGATGTCCTCCAGCACCCACTCCCGCCGCCCGCCCTCGGACTCCCACTCCGCCGCCACGGAGTTGCCGAGGAGGATGGCGGCGCCCCTGGCCCCGCGGTGCAGGACGCCGTCGAGGACGAGGCAGTAGCTGACGCCCGTGCCGACGGTGATGTAGCAGAAGGAGGCGGCCCCCCGGCCGGCGCCGTGGGCCGCCTCCGCCAGGGCGCCGGCACGGACGTCCGACTCCACGACGGTGGGGGCTACCGCTGCGAAGCGGCCGACCCAGTCGTCCGACCGGAGCCCCGGCACGACGACGTTGCTGAGGGCGGTGCCGTCGAGGCCGACGACCTCCGGGACGGCCACCCCGATGCCGGCGATCTCGGTCCCGCCCGCCCTTGCCACCGCGAGCGCCTCGCCGACGAGCGACTCGGCCACTGCCGCCACGGCGCCCGGGCCACCTTTCGGGGTCGGCCGGATACCGAGATAGTCGAGGTCGGCCGCCTCGCCGCAGGTCAGGGCGACGGCGATCTTGCTGCCGCCGACGTCGATGCCGATGGCGGCCGGTGGCTTTGCGGCCATACTCCCGGCGCCCTCCGCCGGCACGTCAGCCCTCAGATCGGGGCCCCGGCTCGGGGCGGGCTCCTCCGTCGGAGCCGGCGCCGGCGTCGGCCTCGGACTTCGTGTCGGCCTGGTGGTAGCGGAAGCCCCCGACGGTGATGCCCTGGCGGCCGGCGAGCTCGGCGGCGAGGAGCTGCCCTGGGAGGATGTCGAGGACGGCACGCTGCGCCGCCGGGAGCGCCGGCAGCCGGACGACGTGGAGGCCGCCCGCCGGGGCGACGTCCTCGGAGGTGAGGAGCAGGACGCCTGCCCCCGTGGCGGCGACGTCGTGGGCGAGGCGGACCTCGCGGTTGTCGCCGAGGATGATGACGAGGATGCCAGCCTCGAGTGCCTCCATCATCCCGTGCAGGTACTGGCGGACGCGGTGGTACGAGCTCGGGAGACGGGAGGCCTCCCGCACGAGGAGCGTTCCCTCGTTGGCGGCGGCGGACTGCGGCCCGCTCCCGACGAAGTCGACCGCCCGCGGGACGCCGAGCTCGTCGACGGCGGCGGAGACGACCGTCGCCGCTTCGGCCAGGACGCGCTCCACCTCGTCGGGCAGGGCGTCCCAGCGCGGATCGGCGCCGTGGCCCTCCAGCGCCTCGGCGAGGAGGCCGAGCGCCTGCAGGGTGGCGGTGTAGCCGAGCGTGTAGACGGAGCTGTCGCCGAGGAGGGCGAGGGGGACGACGACGCCGGCGTGGCCGGCGACGGGCGAGGCGCTGTCGTTCGTGACGGCGAGGATGGGGAGGCCGCGGGCCGCCTCGCACGCCTCCAGGGTCTCCGTGCTCGTCCCCTCCTGGCTGACGGCGACGAGCGAGGAGACGAGTCCGGCGGCGACGAGGGGCGGCACGTCGTCGGCGACGGCCGCCCGCGCCCCGAGGCCGGCGGCGAGGAGGCCGGGCACGACGACCTCGGTGGCGAACGAGCTCGCCCCCATGCCGGTGAAGAGGAGGCCGTCCTGCCGCCAGCTCGAGAGATCGGCCCCGTCGAGCGCCTCCTGCACCGCCGGACGGGAGTGGCGCAGGTTGTCTCCCTGGGCGGCGATGGCTTCGTCGAACCTCATGGCTCGTCCTCCTGCGGCGCGTCAGGCGGCCGTGTAGTCGGGGGCGACGGCGAAGAGGGTGGCCACCTCGCCCGAGCCCATGTTGAACAGCTCGTAGCAGGTGCCGCCGGGGACGAAGAAGCCGTCCCCCGGCGTCAGCTCGAACCAGCGCTCGCCGCCCGGACCGCCACCGTCGGGCAACAGGACGTAGAGCGGTCCGGTCAGCACGTGCAGCGAGAGATCCCCGCCGTGCGACCGCTCGCCGCTGCGGCCGCCGGCGCGGATCTCGACCCGGCCGGCGTGCAGGTGCTCGGTGCTGAGGTAGAGGCCGACGAGAGCGTCGCCCTTCGGCCCGGCAACCTCCCAGAGGAGGTCGTCGTCGCTGCGCAGCACGCGCATGGAGGCAGCCGCCTCGTAGTCGGCCCGACGGGCGGGCCAGCCTCCCACCCACCGCTCGTCGAGGTAGCGGGAGTGCTCGAGGAGCTCCTTCGTGCGGGCGTATGCGCTCGATGCGCCCGTGGCGGGCGGCGGGGCGAAGAACTCGGCCACGCGCAGGGGATCCGGACCGAAGCTGAAGGCGTGGTGCCACGTGTCGCGGCCGAAGGTCACGGCCTCGCCCTGCTGCAGCCGGTGCACCTCGCCTGTCTCCGGGTTGGCGATGACGAGCGTCCCCTCGAGGACGTAGAGGAGCTCGTCGGCGGCAAAGATCGTGCGGAAGTCCGCCGAATGGCGGAAGGCGCCACCCGGCGGCAGGCCGAAGACCAAGTGGTGGATCCGCTCGTTGGAGACGTAGATCCAGTCGGCCACCTCGCCCGCCGCGGCGTCCCCCCAGAGATGGAGGGCCACCTGCTGCGCCCGGATGGGGCTCGGCCCCTCATAGGTGGGGCGGGGCGATGGCGTCACGCGGCGGGGCGGCGGCGGGCTGGCGGCGCCGGCGGGTCCACCGGTGGCGTCGTCGTCGGGCATGGTCGCTCCTCGGGGTCCGTTGCTCGTCGGTCGTGGGGGCTCGCCCGCCTCAGGAGAACCAGAAGTATTTGAACTCGAAGTTCCTGAGGGCCGCTCCGGTGCTGGCCGGCTGCACGCCCTGCAGCTTCGGGACATGGGCATCGATGACGGGGACGAAATACGGGATGATGTACCCGCCCTGCTCGTAGTCGATCTGCATCATCTCGTGCTCGATGGGCGTGAGCGCCGACTGGCTGGTGATCGCCTGCGCCTGGGCATAGAGGGAGTTGTAGTGCGACTGGTCGAAGTGGCACTCGTTGTAGGGCGACGTCGGCAAGAAGGCGTCGGTCACCTGCAGCATGTAGGGCGAGTAGAAGTAGAAGTCCTGCGCGAAGGTCCACTTCAGGTAGTTCGGCCCGTAGAACTCCGTCGTCGGGATCGACGACAGGTTGACGTTGATGCCGGCGGCCTTCACCTGCTGGGCGAGGACCTGGGCGGCGAGCACGGTGCCCTGCTCGATCGGGGCCGTCACGAGGGTGACGCTCAGGTCCTCCTTGCCGGCCTGCTTGAGGAGGAACTTGGCCTGGTCGACGTCCTGCACACGCTGGGGCAGGGACGTGTCGAAGGCCGGGTCGAAGGGCGACGTCACGTCGTTGCCGAGCAACCCGTGGCCGCCGAAGACGAGCTCGCGCATCTGCGGCCGGTCGATGGCGAGGCGCATCGCCTGCCGGACGCGCACGTCGTTGAAGGGGGGCGCGTCGCAGCGCATGGTGAAGGGGGTGATGCCGCCGGCGTTCGAGTAGACGAGCACCTGCCCGCCGTTCGTCACCGTCGCCACGGAGCCGATGGAGATGGCCCCGATGGCCGACTCCTGGCCGGAGAGGAGGGCGTTCGTGAGGCTCGTCTCGTCGGCGTAGTCGTTGACGATGACCTCGTCGACGTACGGGAGCCCCGTCTCGAAGTAGTTCGGGTTGCGCTTGAAGGTGCTCGTGACGCCCGGGGAGAACGAGACGAACTCGAACGGCCCTGTGCCGACGGGCTGGTGGACGTCGAAGCCCACCGGCATGATCGGCAGGTTGTAGTTCTGGATCATCTGCGGGAAGGAGGAGTACGGCGTCTTGCACGGGATGCGCACTGTGTAGTCGTCGAGCTTCGTGATGCCGGCGAGCTCGACGGGGACGAGGAGGGCGGCGCTCGGGGCGGGCGACTTCGGGTTGAGGCACTGCTGGAAGGTGAAGATCACGTCGTCGGCACCGAGCGTCTTGCCATTGTGGAACGTGATCCCCTTCTTCACCCGGATGGTCCACTCGGTGGCGTTCGAGTTCGGCACCATCTCCTCCGCCAGGCTCAGCACGAGCTGGGCGCTGCTGTTGAACTCGATGAGGGAGTTGAACAGCTGGGGGGAACGGGCGAGGTCGGGCGGCGTCACCTGGGCGAGCGGGTAGAGCGTGTCCGAGCTGGCGCCCCCGGTGAGGCCGACGCTGAGGGTGCCACCCCGCTTCGGCTGTGTGGAGGAGGCGATGGTCGTCGACGTCGTCGACGACGAGCTCCCCCCGCAGGCGCCGAGGAGGCCCCCCGCCCCGAGCACGGCGGCGCCCGCTCCGAGGCTGCCGAGGAAACCTCGGCGGGTCATCGTCTCGGCGACGGCCCGTTGTCTGTCTTCGGTCACTAGTCATCCCCCACATCTCGGCGCCCTCGTCGGACGCGGCGGTTTGATCGAGCTTGGACCTGCGACGCCCCGGCGGGCGCGTCCGCCCCCTCAGCGGCGATCCGCCTCCCTATTCGTCGGCGGGTCCTTCCACAACAGGTACGGGAGCGTGGCACGCTCCTCGTCGGTGAGCTGCAACGGGAAGTTCACGGTACGCCCCAGCCCGGCGGAGAGGTACGCGGCGTACACGATCTCGAGGATGACGCGGCCGTCGTCGCCCGTCTCGCGCGGCTCGGCGAGACCCCGCACGCAGTCGACGAAGTGCTGCACCTCCTGTGGCATGCCGTAGTTCCAGCTCTCCTCGAACATGGCGTAGCTCCAGCCTTTCGTGCTGGAGGCCTTCTCGACGGCGTAGCCGTAGCCCTCCTCGCTGTACGCGACGATGGAGGAGCCACGGAGGAGGTCGACCCAGGCGACGCCCCCGTCCCCAACGATCTCGAGGGTGTCGTTCATCCCGCCGTGCCTCGCCCAGCTCGCCTCGAGGAGCCCGAGCCGCCCGCCGCCGAGCGTGATGGTGGCGAGGGCGTGGTCGTCGAGGTCGGTGCGGTCGGCGTGTGCGAAGGTCCGCAGCGTGGCCGAGACGGACTCGACGGGGGGCTTGCCGTACAGGATCCGGATGAGCTCGGCGCTGTGGCAGCCCATGTCCATCATGACGCCTCCGCCCGCCCGCGCACCCTGCCAGAACCAGTCAGAGTGGGGCCCGAAGTGCTGCTCGCCGTGGCGTACCTGGAAGACGTCGCCGAAGGCGCCTTCCGCCACGAGCTCGGCCGCCCGCCGGTACTTCGGGGCAAAACCCAGCTGCTCCCCGTACATGAGCAACACGCCGGCCGCCTCCGTGGCGGCGATCATGGCGTCCGCCTCGTCCAGCGTCCGCGCCAGCGGCTTCTCGCAGATGACGTGCTTGCCGGCCGCCGCCGCCGCCACGACGACGGGGCAGTGCGTGTCGTTGGGCGCCGCCACGAGGACGACGTCGACGTCGTCGCGCTCGAGGACGGCCCGGTAGTCGCCGAAGGACTCCGGCACCCCGTGCTTGGCGGCCAGCTCGGCCGCTCCCTCGGCCGTGCGGCCGGCGATGGCGACGACGCGGGCGCCTTGTGCCTGCGCGAGCGACTGCAGGTGCGTGTCGCCGATGAAGCCCGACCCCACGAGGGCGACGCCGACGGTGTCGGAGGGGGCCACCGTGCGGGCGGTGCTCATCGCAGCTCTCCGTCGAAGAGGGGCCGGTAGAGGGAGGCCCGGAACCGGTAGCGGTCTCCTCGGTAGGTGGTGGTGCTGACCTCGACGACGCGTCCGGAGGCGGCGTAGCCCGTCTGCGACGTCCTGAGGACGGCGGCGCCGGGGCGTAGCCCCAGGTGGCCGGCGGTCTCGACGTCGGCCTCGGCCGCCTCGAGGGCGTACTCGGCCCTCACGGGGACGACGCCTGCCTGCTCCAGCTCCGCGTACAGCGAAGCCGTCGAGAAGTCGACGGCCTCGAGATGCGGCGCCAGGGCGAGCGGCAGGCGGCTCTCGTCGGAGGCGACCGGGAGGCCGTCCAAGCACCGGATCCGTCGCAGTTCGAACAACGCGCTCCCAGGTGCCACGGCGAAGACCTCCGCTTCGTTGATGGTCGCCTCCCGCCGGCGGGCGGCAAGCACGCGGGCGCTCGGCTCGAGCCCGCGGATGCGGGCGGTCTCGCTGAAGGAGCGCAAGGCGTTGGGGGGCTCGCCGAGTACGCCGGTGGCAACGAACCAGCCGCGCCCTTGCGACGACTCCACGACGCCTTCCTCGACGAGGGTGGCGAGCGCCTTGCGCAGCGTCACGCGACTGACGCCGAGCTCGGCGCAGAGCACCCGCTCGGACGGGAGCCGGGCGCCCCGCTCCAGCTCGCCGCCGGACGCCTGCTCGAGGATGAGGCGGGCGATCTGGACGTAGAGCGGTGTCGAGACGTCGGGGTCGACGGCGACACGCCCGGGCACGTCGTCACACTAGGGACGAAGCTCATACCAGTCAATACCGGTGGTCCCCGAAGGGGGGCATTGACGAGACCACTGGTCTGGCGTTACCTTCCGCCACCGATGCCCGGGACGACGCTTCGAGCCGCCGAGGTCAACCTGTCCGACGAGGCGTTCTGGCTGCGGCCCCGCTCCGAGCGCGACGCCTCCTTCGAGGCGCTGCGCCGGGAGGCCCCCGTCTCCTGGCAGCCGGCTCCCGAGCCCTGGGCGCCGTCGGGCGACCGCCCGCCCCGGGGATACTGGGCCGTTACGACCTACGAGGGCGTGCGCACCGTCAGCCGGGACCCCGAGACGTACTGCTCCGGGGGCGGCGTCATGCTCTTCGACAACCTCTCGCCCGCCGAGCAGTACCTGAACGACGGTTGGGTCGGGCTCGACGCCCCCCGCCACACGAAGTTGCGGCGGCTCGTCTCGGGCGCCTTCACCCCCCGCACGATGCGGCGCATCGAGGACTTCGTGGCCGCCGAGGCCGCCGCCTGCATCGAGGCGCTCGCCGAGCGCGGGGAGTGCGACTTCTTCGCCGACCTCGCGGCGCCCCTCCCCATCACCGTCATCTGCGAGATGCTCGGCGTACCGCAGCCGGAACGGGCCGAAGTCGTCCGGCTCACCCACGAGGGCGTGCACTTCGAAGCGGGCGTGCCCTTCGAGGACACGCTGCGGGCGGTCGAGGCCGTCATCGAGTACGCCAAGGAGCTTGCCGCCCGCCGGCGCCGCCAGCCCGGCGACGATCTCGTCTCCTCCCTCGTGCGGCAGGAAGTGGACGGGCAGCGCCTGAGCGACGACGACGTCGCCGCCACGTTCTGGGTGATCATCACGGGCGGCAGCGACACGACGAGCACGACGGCCGCCCATGCCATGATCGCCTTCTCGGAGTTCCCGGACGAGCGCCGCCGGCTGCAGGAGCACTTCGGAGAGCTGGCCGCCCCGGCCGTGGAGGAGATGCTGCGCTGGGCGACCCCGGTGCTCGACTTCCGGCGCACGGCGACGAGGGACACCGAGCTTCTCGGCCAACCCATCGCCGCCGGCGACAACGTGATGATCTTCTACCAGTCGGCCAACCGGGACGGGGCGGTCTTCGCCGAACCCTTCCGCTTCGACGTCGGGCGAGATCCCAACCCGCACCTCAGCTTCGGGGGCGGCGGCCCGCACTTCTGCCTCGGCGCCGCCCTCGCCCGCCTCGAGCTGCGGACGCTGTTCTCGGAGCTCTTCGCCCGCCTCCCCGACATCGAGCTCGCCGGCGAGCCGACGTACGTGCCGGGTCCCTTCCTCGACTCGGTGGCGTCGGTGCCCTGCCAATTCACGCCGCGGTGGGCGGCGGACGACTTCTGAGCCCCGCCTACGCTCCATCTGATGTCCGTCCTGGCCACCCGCCTGTCCCGCCGCGGGCGGACATACGGCCTCATCGGTGCAGCGGTGGCAGCGGCGGGGTGGGGTCTCGGTGGCGTCTTCGCCTCGCTCGCGACGGCTCCCGGGCTCGTCCTGACCTTCTACCGCCTCTGGATCGGTGCGGTCCTCCTCACGGCCGTCGTCTACGCCTCGGGGCGCCGGCTCAGCCTCCACTCGCTGCGGGCCGCCTTCTTCGGCGGGCTCTTCCTCGCCTGCGACATGTCCATGTTCTTCAGCGCCATCAAGCTGACGAGCATCGTGGACGCCACCGTCATCGGCGCCCTGCAGCCGGTGCTCGTGATCATCGCCGCCCGCCCGCTCTTCGGTGAGCGCATGGGCCGCACGGACGGCCTCTGGATCGCCCTCGCCATCGCCGGCGTCACGACGGCCGTGCTCGGGCCGGGCGTCGCCAGTCATCACGCCGCCGTCGGCAATCTCCTCGCCCTCGGCGCGCTCGTGGCCTTCTCGGCCTACTGGCTCGTCTCCAAGCACGCCCGCGTGGCCGAGAACGCCCTCGAGTACACGGCGAGCCTGAGCATCGTCGGCGGCGTCCTCGTGGCGCCCGCCGTCCTCATCTCGGGGCAGTCCCTCACGAGCGTCCCCCCCGGCGGCTGGATCTGGATCGCCCTCCTGGCCGTCGTGCCCGGCACGGGGCACGTCATCATGAACTGGGCGCACCGCTACGTGGACGCCTCCATCTCGTCGGTCATCGGGTCGAGCAACCCGGTCGTGGCGGCCATCGCCGCCCTCGTCATCCTCGGCCAACCGCTCACGATGCTGCAGATCTGCGGCGGCCTCGTCGGGATCGTGGCGATCGCCGCCGTGGCGGCCCGCCACCGGCAGCCCGTCGAGTCGCCCGTCGAGTGAGCGGGCCGTCCGCCGGCGAGACCCTCAGCCCCGTGCGCCGAAGTCGTGCTCGTAGCCCCGCATCTCGAGGGGACGGCCGCCGAGGGACCGCTCCGCCGCCTCGGCCGTGCAGACGCCGATGACCTGGGGCGGGCGCAGGGAGCGGGCGGCGAAGATCTCCCGGACAGCTGCCTGCTCCGGGGCGGTGAAGACGAGCTCGTAGTCCTCGCCGCCCCCGAGCGCCTCGGCGAGGGTGGCCCCGGCTGCCACGGGCACGTCGCCCAGCCGGACACCCACGACCGAGCTCGTGGCGATGTGGCCGAGATCCTGCGAGAGGCCGTCCGAGACGTCGATCATGGCCGTGGCGCCGGCCACTGCCGCCGCCTCCCCCTCGGCGAGGCGGGGGACCGGCCGGCGGTAGGCCCCCACGAGCCCGTCGTCGTCCGCCTCCGGCCCGCCTCCCGCCGCCCGTAGCCGCCGCAGGCCGGCCGCCGAGGAGCCGAGGGGACCGGTCACCCAGATGAGGTCGCCGACGGAGGCCCCGTCCCGCAGCACCGGCCGGCGGTCGTCGCAGGTCCCCGTGATGGCGACGGAGACGACGAGGCGGTCGCCGCCGGCGAGGTCGCCGCCGACGAGGGCGATGCCGTAGGCGGCGCAGGCCTCCGCCATGCCGTCGGCGAGGGCATCGAGATCGGTGCCGGCAGGGGCGGACACTCCGGCGACGATGTGCAGCGGGCGTCCCCCCATGGCGGCGATGTCGCTGGCGTTGACGGCTACCGACTTCCATCCGGTGTCGGCGAGCGAACCGAGCGAGAGGTCGATGTGCACGCCCTCGACGACGAGGTCGATGGCGAGGAGCAGGCCCCCGGGCGGCACGTGGAGCACGGCGGCGTCGTCGCCCGAGAACACCTCCCCCTCCGCCGGCGGCGGGATTGCCTCGACACGGGCGCCGGGACGGGCGAAGCGCTGCCGGATGCGGGCGATGACCTCGAACTCGCCCCCCTCCGCAGCCGTCACGCCCGCGCACGGTAGCCGATGGCGTCGCCGGAGCGGCTCGGGAGCGCCCGAGGCCGGAGGTCCCGAGTTTCCGCCGCCCCACGCGGGCGCCTAGCATCGTCCCCATCCCCACGTGGGCACCGGCGACCGGCTCGTGGGCCGCGCCGTCACTACTGCTCTACTGCTTGTGCTGAAAGGACCCCCAGCCGACATGCCTCCGACGAGCCATCAAAAGCTTCTCGACTGGGTGGACGAGATCACTGCGCTTGCCAGGCCGGACACGGTGCAGTGGTGCGACGGCTCTGCCGAGGAGTACGACCGCCTCTGCCAGCTGCTCGTCGACCAGGGCACCTTCACGCGCCTGTCGGACGCCAAGCGCCCCAACAGCTACTGGGCACATTCCGACGTCCGCGACGTCGCCCGTGTGGAGGCCCGCACCTACGTCGCCCCGGCCAAGGAGGAGGACGCCGGGCCGACGAACAACTGGATCGACCCGCACGAGCTGCGAGACGTGCTCTCCGGCCTCTTCAGCGGGTGCATGCAGGGCCGCACGATGTACGTCGTCCCCTTCTGCATGGGTCCCCTCGGGTCGCCCATCGCCCAGATCGGCGTCGAGGTGACCGACTCCGCCTATGTCGCCGTCAGCCTGCGGATCATGACGCGCATGGGGCGCGGGGCCCTCGAGTCGCTCGGGGAGGACGGCGAGTTCGTTCCCTGCGTGCACTCCGTGGGCGTTCCCCTCGTCGACGGCGCCGAGGACTCGCCCTGGCCGTGCAACCCCGAGAACCTCTACATCGCCCACTTCCCCGAGACCCGGGAGATTCTGGTCGTTCGGCTCCGGCTACGGCGGCAACGCCCTCCTCGGGAAGAAGTGCTTCGCCCTCCGCATCGCTTCCGTCATGGCCCGCGACGAGGGCTGGCTCGCCGAGCACATGCTCATCCTGAAGCTCACCTCGCCGGACGGCGACGTGCGCTACGTGACGGGTGCCTTCCCCTCCGCCTGCGGCAAGACGAACCTCGCCATGCTCATCCCGACCATGCCCGGCTGGAAGGTCGAGACGGTCGGCGACGACATCTGCTGGATGAAGATCGGGCCGGACGGGAGGCTGCGGGCGATCAATCCGGAGGCGGGTTTCTTCGGGGTGGCGCCGGGGACGAACATGGAGACGAACCCGAACGCCCTCCTCACCCTCTCGGCCAACTGCATCTTCACGAACACCGCCCTCACCGACGACGGCGACGTCTGGTGGGAGGGGCTCACTGAGGAGCCGCCAGCCCATTGCACCGACTGGACGGGATCGGGCTGGGAGCCGGGCAGCGGGAAGCCGGCCGCCCACCCCAACTCTCGCTTCACGGTGCCGGCGAAGCAGGACCCGGCCATCGCTCCCGAGTGGGAGGACCCCGAGGGCGTGCCCATCTCGGCCGTCCTCTTCGGGGGGCGCCGGGCCTCGGTCGTGCCCCTCGTGCACGAGGCCTTCGACTGGCGCCACGGCGTCTTCCTCGGCTCCATCATGGCCTCTGAGACGACGGCGGCGGCGGCCGGGGCCGTCGGGAAGCTGCGCCGGGATCCCTTCGCCATGCTGCCGTTCTGCGGCTACAACATGGCCGACTACTTCGCCCACTGGCTCACGTTCGCCGAGCGCGTGGACGAGGACAAGCTGCCCCGCATCTTCTACGTGAACTGGTTCCGCCGTTCGGCCGACGGGCGGTGGCTGTGGCCGGGCTTCGGCGAGAACTCCCGTGTGCTCGAGTGGATCTTCGAGCGCTGCGCCGGGCGGGGCGATGCCGTGACGACCCCCATCGGCTACCTGCCGGCGCCGGGCGCCATCCCGACCGAGGGCCTCGATGTCTCCGAGGCGGACATGGCCGAGCTGCTCTCCGTCCACCCGGAGGAGTGGAGGGCGGAGATCCCGGACATCGAGGAGCACTTCGCCCAGTTCGGAGACCGGCTGCCGCCGGAGCTCACGACGCAGCTGAGGGCACTCGAGGACCGCCTCGGCTGAAAAGGTGGCCGGGCTCTCTACGAGCCCGCGTCACGCCTCACTGCGCCGTCGTGGCCCCGTCGACGACGAGGGCGGAGCCCGTGACGAAGGATGCCTCGGCGGAGGCGAGAAACACGACGCAGTCGGCCACCTCTCGCGCCGTGCCGAGCCGGTGCATGGGCGACACGGCGGCGTACTCGAGCCGGAGCGACACGGGGTCGTCGGACCGCTGCAGGAATGCCTCGGTCATCGGGGTGTCGATGATGCCCGGGCAGACGCAGTTGACCCGCATGCCGGAAGGCGCCAGCTCGATGGCGAGGGCTCGCGAGAACTGCAGGACCCCGCCCTTCGAGGCGGAGTAGACGCCCTCGCCGGCCGCCGCCACGAGGGAGTTGATGGACCCCATGTTGACGATGGAGGCGCCGAGGGCGAGATGTGGCAGGACGGCCCGGCACACCCGGAAGGTCCCTGTCAGGTTGACGTCGATGACGGCGTTCCACGCCTCGTCGGAGAGTTGCCCGACGGAGGGCAGCTCGACGAGGTCGAGGCCGGAGCCGGCACCTGTGACGAGGGCCACCTTGTCTGCGAGCCGGTGCATGCGCCCTACTCTTGCCGACCGGGCAGGGCCGGGGCTGCGAGGCGCTCTTGCGGCGGCGCTACTGGCGGGCGATCTCCCGCCGGACGAGGGTGTGGCGCATCGAGTAGTGGAAGGCGGCCGCGATGGCGCAGGCCGCTGCGATGAGGATGTCGCCGGAGGCGTAGCGGAAGGACACGAGCACGGCGACGAGGGCGCAGGCCACCCAGCACAGCTGCAGCTGCGTCTCGAACCGTGCGAAGGCGCGCCCGAGCGCCGCCGGCGGCACGTAGGTCTGGGCGATCGAGTCGAAGGCGGGCTTGGCTCCCGTGCTCGCCAGCCCGACGACGAACGCGAGCACCGGCTGCACGGGCCGTGACCCGATGATGCCGACGATGACGCCGACGAGGGTCGTGAGCACGAGGGCGGCGAGGATGATCTGCTGCTCGGAGAGCCTCCTGCGGATAGCGGGAACGGCCATGGAGCCGGCAAGGCCGCCGATGCCGCTGGCGAGCAGGATGAAGCCGTACCACCAGGTGGCGGCGTTCTCGTGCTTGAGGGCGAAGGCGAGGAAGAAGGTGAGGAAGCCCATCGTGCCCCGCAGCACCGTCATGGCACCGAGGGCGATCATCACCTCGGGGCTGAACATCGCCAGCCCGAGGCGGCGGCGCTCCTTCTTCACGTCGATGCGGGGAGACCGGGCGGCCCGGCGGGCCTTGCTGCGGTAGATGAGGCCCCCCGGGTTCGCCGTCCCGGCGGCGCCCACACTCGCGGCGACGCGGGCCGAGGTGCTCGGTGCGGGGATGACCGGGAGGGGAGCGGGCGCCGCGGGCCCGTGAAGGGGGCGGCCGTCGTGATGGGCGCCGAGTGGCTGGGGAGCAGCCGGCAGCGTGTCGGACTTCGGCAGGCGCACTGCCGCCACGGTGACGCCGATGAACACCACGAAGGTGAAGCGGAGCACCCAGCTGGCTCCGGCCTGCAGGAGGGCGACGCCGATGGGTGAGGCGGCGAAGCCGCCGAGGCCGGCCAGCACGGCCAGCTTGGCGTTGGCCGTGGCGAGGTCGTCGCCCCGGTCGGTCATGGAGGGGACGAGGGCGGCTTTACCGACGAGGTAGAGCTTGGAGAGGACGAGAACACCGAACGCCTGCGGGAAGAGCCAGAGGCTGTGCAGGTTTCGTGACATGAAGAATGCCAACACGGCCGTGCCGGCACTGGCGCAGCCGATGGCGGCCCGCCGCGCCGTAGCGCCCCGGTCGAGGAGGGGGCTCAGCATGGGCGACACGACGGCGAAGGGGGCGATCGACAGCAACAGATAGAGCAGCACCTTCGATTCGGACTGGTGCACGTTGACCGAGAAGAAGAGCGAACCGGCGAGGGAGATCGTGACGAGCGTCGAGCCTGCCGAGAACAGCGTGTGGACGAGTGCGAGCCGCCCGAAGGGGTGGTCCTGGTCGAAGAGGCCGGCGACGGCCTCGCGCACTTGCCTGCCTACGCGTCCGAGGCGCCCCGGCATCGACACCCGGCCATGCTACGGGCCATGGTGGCCCCGCGCCCCGGCGGCTACGCTGCCGTTACCGAGACGACGAGGAGGTCACCTGTGTCCGTACGGGCATATGTTCTGATCCAGACCGAGGTCGGCAAGGCTGCTGCAGTGGCGACGAAGGTCTCCGAGATCCCCGGGGTCCTCCTCGCTGACGACGTCACCGGGCCCTACGACGTCATCGTGCAAGCGGAGGCCGACTCGGTAGACGACCTCGGCAAGATGGTGGTGAGCCGCGTGCAGCTCATCGAGGGCATCACCCGGACGCTGACCTGCCCGGTCGTCCACCTCTGAGGGTTCTCGCCGGCGCCACGGCCTCTCAGCCGGCGGGCGCGGCCTCCCGGTAGCCGGCGTAGCCGGTGTCCTCGAGCTCCTCGGCCAGCTCGGGACCGCCGGAGCGGACGATGCGTCCGGCCGAGAGCACGTGCACCGCATCCGGCTGCAGCTCCCTCAGGAGCCGGCGGTAGTGCGTGATGGCCACGACGCCGAGACTCTCGGTCCCGTCCTCCCTCGCCTGCTCGATCCTCCGTGCCACCGACGAGAGGGCATCGACGTCGAGGCCGGAGTCGAGCTCGTCGAGTACGGCAAAGCGTGGCCGGAGCATGGCGAGCTGGAGCGTCTCGTTGCGTTTCTTCTCGCCACCGGAGAGGTCGACGTTCATGTGGCGCTCGAGGAGCGCAGCGTTGATGCCGAGAGCGGCCGCCTCGGACGCCATCTCGCCCTCGAGGACGCCTGAGGACAGCTCGGCGGCGGTGAGACGGTCCATGGCCGAGAGCGCCTCCCGCAGCACGTCGGCCACCGGCACGCCGGGCACCTCGATCGGGTACTGGAAGGCGAGGAACAGCCCTGCCTTCGCCCGCTCGGACGGCTCGAGGCCGAGCAGCTCGACGCCGTCGATCGTGACGCTCCCGCTCAGTACCTCGTAACCCGGACGGCCCATGAGGGCGTGCGCCAGGGTGCTCTTGCCGGAACCGTTCGGTCCCATGACGGCGTGGATCTCGCCGCTGCGAACGGTGAGGTCCACCCCACGCAGGATCTCGCGGCCGCCCACGGCAGCGCGAAGCCCGCGGATGGCGAGGACGCTCACGGCACCTCCACGACGATGTCGCCGTCGACGACCTCGACGCTCAGCACGGTGATGGGCTTCGTAGCGGGGAGGCTCTGCGGCTCCCCGTCGAGGAGCGAGAACGTGCTCCCGTGGCGGACGCACTCGATCTCGCAGACGTCACTGAACACCTCGCCCTCCGAGAGGGGATAGTCCTCGTGGCTGCAGTTGTCGACGACGACGTGGATGCCGTCGTCGCAGCGGGCGACGGCGACCGGCGACGTCCCCTCGGGAGTGAAGCGGCGGACGGTCCCCACCTCCACGTCCTCGAGGCGGCAGACCCTGAGGCGGCTCATGCCGCCACCGCCTGCACACGCTCGGCGATGGCGGCGAGAACCTGCCGGCCCACGCGGGCGTCCACCCGGTCGAGCAGCTCCGAGAAGAAGCCCAACAGGATCAACCGCTCCGCCACCTTCCTCGGCACGCCGCGCGCTTCCAGGTAGAACCGCTGCTCCTCGTCGATGGGGCCGACGGCGGAGGCGTGCGAGCAGCGCACGTCGTTCTCCTGGATGTCGAGGTTGGGCACCGAGTCGGCGTGGGCGCCGTCGGAGAGCACGAGGTTGCGGTTCGTCTGAAAGGCGTTGGCACCCTTGGCGCCGTGCCGCATGCGGATGAGGCCGTTGTAGACCGAGCGCGCCGTGCCGGCGACGGCCCCCTTGAAGACGAGGTCGCTCGTCGTGCGGGGTGCGGCGTGTTCCTGCAGCGTGCGGAAGTCGTGCACCTGCTCGCCGTCGCCGAAGTAGGCCGCCAGCAGCTGGGCGGAGCCGCCCTGCCCGGTCAGCACCGAGTCCGTCTCCATGCGGGCGTAGCCGCCCCCGAGCGACGCCTGGAAGCTCCGCAGCGTGGCGTCCCGGCCGGCCGCCGCCGCCAGGCGGGCGATCTGCCAGGCGGTGCCGTCGAGCTGCTGGACGAGGTCGTGGGAGAGGCGGGCGCCCTCGGCGACGGACAGCTCGACGGTGGGGAGCACGAGGCAGGCGGGGGCTCCGGCGGCCGAGACGACGAGCTCGACGACCTCAGCCCCGGCGTTCTCGTCGAGCCGGACGAGGGTACGCGGGAAGACGGCGGGCACGGCGCCGTCGGCTTTCCGAGCGGTGGATCCGACGACGTGCACGAGGAAGACGGGGTGCAGGAGGTCGAGGCCGGCGGGCACCCGCAGGACGCAGGTGTCGGGGGCGAAGGCGTCGGCGAGGGAGCCGAAGCCGTCGACCGTCGGCGGGAACTCGGATTCGACGGAGCCGACGAGGTCGGCCTCGCCGGAGGCGCCGGAGGCGCCACCGAGGCGCACGCCGGCAGCGGCGGCCGCTTCGGAGAGCTCGGCGACGGCCGGAAAGCCGTCGAGGGTGACGACGAGGCCGCTGCGCTCCTCGAAGGAATCGAGGAGATGCCGGGCGGCGGCAGGCAGGACCCCCGGCTGCGCAGCGGATGGGTCTGGCGCCTCCAGCACGGGAGCGAAGCGTGCGAGGTCGAGCTCGCCGATGCGGCTGTAGCGCCAGGCGTCCTCGGCGCCGGTCGGGAGGGGCGTAGCGGCGAAGCGCTCCAAGGCCTCGGCCCGGTGCCGGGCAGGGGCGCCGGTGCCGCCCAGCCGGGCGGCCGCCTCCGCGCTGAAGGCGTTGAGATGCTGCTCGGTGGTGCTCAGGGCTGGAACGCTCCTCGGTCGGCTGCCTGCGGCGACGGGGATGCTAACGGGGGACCCCGCTCATTGGAGCACCGGCGGTGGCGCTGGCGGCGGCGGGCGGGCACCCGCCTGGGGGGGTTTCGTGTCGGGGGTTGGACACCGTTTTGGTGTCTAACCCGGTATCGAAAACGGCGAGAGACCCGGCCGGGTACGGTTCGGTGGTGCCCGCAACCGAGACCGACGCCCCTGTCCTCACGGTGGAGCGTGACGCCCACGTCGCCACCGTCTTCCTCGACCGACCCGAGAAGCGCAACGCCCTCGGCATGGCGTTCTTCGAGCAGCTGCCCGTCGTCATGTCGGAGCTCGGTGCCGACGACGACGTGCGCTGTGTCGTCGTGGCGGCTCGGGGGCCCGCCTTCTCCGTCGGCCTCGACGTGGCCGCCCTCGCCGGGCTGGGCGGGGACACCGGCGGCGGCATGCCGGCCAACGGTGCGATGAAGCACGTCTCGCCTGCCGCCGGCGCTCGACGACTGCACGGTGACATCCGGCGGCTGCAGGCCTCGATCAGCTCCGTCGCCGACTGCCCGAAGCCGGTGATCGCCGCCGTGCACGGGTGGTGCATCGGCGGCGGCGTCGACCTGACGTCGGCCTGCGATATCCGCCTGTGCGCGGCGGACACGACGTTCTCGGTCCGCGAGACCCGCATGGCCATCGTGGCCGACCTCGGCAGCCTGCAGCGCCTTGCCGAGCTCATCGGGTACGGCTACGTGGCCGAGCTGGCGTTCACCGGGAGGGACTTCGGGGCCGGGCAGGCGAAGGAGATGGGTTTCGTGAACGCCGTCCTTCCCGGGCAGTCCGAGGCGCTCCAGGCGGCCCGGGAGATGGCTGCCCAGGTGGCCGCCAACTCCCCGCTTGCCGTGCAGGGCACGAAGAGCGTCCTCGCCGAGGGGCGGCGGGCGAGGGTGGAGGCGGGCCTGCGCTTCGTGGCGGCGTGGAACGCCGGCCACCTGCGCTCCGACGATCTCACGGAGGCGGTGACGGCGTTCTTCGAGCGGAGGGATCCCGACTTCAGCGGGGGCTGATCGAGCCGGGACTCAGCGCCGCTTACGGCGGAGGAAACCCCCCTTGCCCTTGGCGGCCCGCTCGCGTGCCTGTGCCTCGGCGATGGCACCGGGAGCCGCCTGCTCCACCACGAGGGAGGCGGCGTCGAGCAGCGAGGCGATGTCGCCGCCCGGCATCTCCGGCTCGTTCTCGACGGCCGGATCCACGAGATTGCCGTGCGACCAGCCGGCATCCGCCAGCCGCCGTTCGTAGCACGGACAGTGCTCCGGGCACCGCCAGGGCGCCTCCGGGGCGAGGCCGAGCACGCAGAAGCGGGCTACCTCGCCCGAGGAGTACGTCCGTGACTGAAAGTGCTTGCACTCCTCGCGCATGGCCATCGCGCCGTCCAGCTCAGCCGACCGAACCGTCCATCTGCAACTCGATCAGCCGGCTCCACTCGACGGCGTACTCCATCGGAAGCGTTCGGGTGACCGGCTCGATGAACCCGTTCACGATCATGCCCATGGCCTGGTTCTCCGACAGGCCGCGACTCATCAGGTAGAAGAGCTGGTCGTCGCCGACCTTCGAGACCGTCGCCTCGTGCCCGATCTGGGCGTCGCGCTCGGCGACCTCGATGTAGGGCTTCGTCTCGGAGACGGAGTCCTCGTCGAGGATGAGGGCGTCGCAGCGCACGAACGACTTCGAGTGGCGTGGCACCTTCGTCGACGTGCACCTTGCCCCGGTACGTCGCCTTACCGCCGTCCTTCGAGATCGACTTGGAGATGATCGTCGAGGTCGTCTCCGGGGCGCCGTGGAACATCTTGGCGCCCGTGTCCTGCTGCTGCCCGGCGCCTGCGTAGGCGACCGAGAGGACCTCGCCGGACGCCTTCGGCCCCATGAGGTAGACCGACGGGTACTTCATCGTGAGGCGGGAGCCGATGTTGCCGTCGATCCACTCGACGTGCGCCTCGGCCTCGGCCCGCGCCCGCTTCGTGACGAGGTTGTAGACGTTCGACGACCAGTTCTGGATGGTCGTGTACGTGATGCGGCTGCCGGGCAGGGCGACGAGCTCGACGACGGCCGAGTGCAGCGAGTCGGTCGAATAGACCGGCGCCGAGCAGCCCTCGACGTAGTGCACCTGGGCACCTTCGTCGGCGATGATGAGCGTCCGCTCGAACTGGCCCATGTTCTCGGCGTTGATGCGGAAGTACGCCTGCAGGGGCATGTCGACCTTCACGCCCGGCGGGACGTAGATGAACGAGCCGCCCGACCAGACGGCCGAGTTGAGGGCGGCGAACTTGTTGTCGTTGGGCGGGATGATCTTGCCGAACCACTTCCGGACGATGTCGGGGTACTCGCGCACCGCCGTGTCCATGTCGCTGAAGAGGACGCCCAGGCGCTCGAGGTCCTCCCGGTTGCGGTGGTAGACGACCTCGGACTCGTACTGGGCCGTCACGCCGGCGAGGTACTTGCGCTCCGCCTCGGGGATGCCGAGCTTGTCCCAGGTCGACTTCACCGAGTCGGGCAGGTCGTCCCAGTTGTTGACCTGCTTGTCGATCGGCTTGATGTAGTAGTAGATGTTCTCGAAGTCGAGGTCCGGCATCTTCGTGGCGAACCACGGCATCATGGGCTTCTTGAAGAAGCCGGCGAGGGAGCGCAGCCGGAACTTCAACATCCACTCCGGCTCGCCCTTCATGGCCGACATCTCCCGGACGATCTCCTCGTTGAGACCCTTCTTCGGCTTGAAGATGTAGTCCTCTTGATCGCTCCAGCCGAGCTGGTAGCGGTCGAGGTCGAGCTCAGTGGTGGCCATGGACCCGCACCCTCTCGATCGTTGGCTGGGTAATTTCCACTACGCAGATAGTAACAACTCCAACCCTGCCCCGAACCTCGGCCTCCATGCCTGCCGGGGGGAGGGAGGGCAGCGTTGTGGAAAGCTGCCCGGGTGAACGACGAAGACGACGAGCCCGTGGCGGCGGTTGCGCCCTGGCCCCCGCCGGCGGCGCCCCGCCGGCCGGTGACCTTCACCAACCACGGTGACCAGCGCACCGACGACTGGTACTGGCTGCGAGACCGCTCCGACGCCGAGGTGCTCGAGCTCCTCCTCGCCGAGAACGCCCACACGTCGTCCTCCACCGCCCACCTCGAGCCGCTCGTGGAGGCTATTTACGACGCTGTCCTCTCGAGGGTGCAGCTGACGGACGTCAGCCATCCCTCCCCGAAGGGTGAATGGGCCTACTACGAGCGCCGCATCGAGGGCGAGGAGCACCCGGTGCTGTGCCGGCGACCGGCGGGGGCGCCCCTGCCCCAGCCGAGCCCCGAGGCCGACGACGAGCTCGAGACCGTTCTCCTTGACGAGAACGCCATGGCGGCGGGTCACGACTACTTCTCCGTCGGGATGACGGCGCTCAGCGCCGACCAGCGCCTCCTCGCCTACGGCGTCGACCTCGACGGCGGCGAGCGGCTCACGATCCACGTGCGGGACCTCGACGCCGGCGAAGATCTCCCCGACGTCATCGAGAACGCCTACTACGGGCTCGCCTTTGCCCGCGACGACTCCTTCTTCTACACCCGGCCGGACGCCGCCATGCGCCCTCACCAGGTGTGGCGGCATCGCCTCGGTGCCGCCGTGAGCTCCGACACCCTCGTCTGGGAGGAGCCGGACGAGCGCTTCTACCTGGACGCCCGCAGCACCAAGGACGGCGAGTACGTCGTGTTGCAGGCGGGCAGCCACGCCACCACGGAGGTGCGGCTCGTGCCCGCCTCCAGCCCCGACTCCGCTCCGCTCGTCCTCGAGGCCCGCCGGCAGGGCGTCATGTACTGGGTGGAGCACCTGGCCGGGGAGCTCCTCGTGCTCAGCAACGAGGAGGCGGAGAACTTCGCCCTCTACCGCCTGCCGGCGGCGGAGCCCACGCGAGCCAACCGGCGGCTCTTCCTGCCACCTCGCGACGACGTGCGACTGGAGACGATCGACGTCGTCGACGGGCACGTCCTCGTGGAGGAGCGGGGGCACGCCACGACCTCGATCCGGATCGTCCCCATCGGGGAGGAAGCAGGAGCCGGCGGCGCCGGCGGCGACTCCGCCCTTCCCGGGCGCGTCATCACGGCCCCGGAGGCGGGCACCGTCTTCCTGGCGGACAACCTCGACGTGCACGCCACGTCGGTCCGCTACGAGGCGACGACGCTCGTCATGCCCCGCACCTTGCGGTCCTACGAGCTCGACACCGGCTCCGACGTCGTTCTCCGCCGCCAGCCGACGCCGGGCTACGACCCGGACGACTACGAGACGGAGCTGCGCTGGGCGAGATCCGGGGACGGCACCGAGGTGCCCGTCACGATCGCCCGCTCGCGGGCGCGGCCGGACGGTCCGGGGCCTCTCTTGCTCTACGGCTACGGCGCCTACGAGCTGAGCGTCGACCCGAGCTATCGCGACGACCGGCCCATCCATCCCCTCCTCGACCGCGGCGTCGCCTATGCCATCGCCCATGTCCGGGGTGGTGGCGAGCTCGGGCGCAACTGGTACTTGGGGGGGAAGCTCGCCAACAAACCGCACAGTTTCGAGGACTTCGTGGCCTCCGCCCGCTTCCTCGTCGACGAGGGCCTCACCTCGCCGGACCGCCTCGTCGCGCAGGGGGGCAGCGCCGGGGGCCTCCTCATGGGCGCCTCTGCCAACCTCGCCCCCGAGCTGTTCGCCGGCGTCGTCGCCGAGGTGCCCTTCGTGGACTGCCTCACCACCATGCTCGACATCTCCCTGCCTCTCACGGTGATCGAGCAGGAGGAGTGGGGCGACCCCATCGCCAGCGCGGAGGACTACGAGGTCATCCGCTCCTACGCCCCGTACGACAACGTCCGGGAGGAGCCCTACCCGAGGACGCTCGCCACGGGCGGGCTGACGGACCCTCGCGTGGGGTACTTCGAGCCTGCCAAGTGGGTGCAGAAGCTGCGGGCCGCCCACCCGGGCAACGCGGCGCCGGGTCGGGTCCTCCTGCGAGTGGACATGACCGCCGGCCACCGCGGGCCGTCCGGCCGCTACCAGCATTGGCGGAAGCAGGCCTTCGTCATGGCCTTCGTCCTCGAGACGCTCGGGGCGGATCTCCGTCCCGCCGGCGGCCATCAGGAGGCGGCGAAGATCAGCTCGTAGTAGGTGACGCCGGAGGGGATCTTGAGGGGCACCCCGTCGAGGGTGACCGAGATGTACTCGGGCGCCCCGAGCTGTACGACGACCGGGCCGGAGGGGCGGTAGTGCCCAACGCTGCCCGCCTGCACCGTTTCGGACCACAGGTAGGTGCCGGCGCCGGCGCTCGGCTCGATCCCGACCCAGCAAGGGCTCGTGCCGGCGGAGAACCGCAGTGTGTACCGCCCGGAGGGGGCCTTGAAGGTGGCGGTGCTCCCCGTCGTCGAGATCGGCGCCACGACGGGCGTCGTCGTCGTCGTGACCGCCGTCGTGGTGGTCGTGGTGCTCGTGCCCGCTGCCGTCGTCGTCGGGGGACTGGCAGCCCGGTGCGGTGCCGGGTGGAGCGTGAGGAGGACGGCGGCCGTCACGATGGCCGCCACCGCCACCACCGCGATCGCGGCCACCATGAGCTTGCGGCCGGCGCTCTGCCGCCCGAGCCCGTCGCCCGGTCGACCGAGGCCCCAAGGTGCCGCGCCCGTCGCTCGGTGGGTCGGCTCCCGGAGGGATCGTCCGGCCTCGTGCACGCCCTCGGCGGGATCCTCGAATTGCAGCTCCGCCCCCGGCGCCGGCATGGAGACCGACGGCCTCCGGCTCGGCCGGGACTCGAGCGCCGGCAGCCTCGTCGTCCCGCCAGCCGGCGGGAGGTCGCCCGCTGCCGTGTCGGGAGCCGCCGCCGTCGGTCGCGGTACCGTCACGTCAGCCGGGGTCCCGCTCGCCGTGGGCGCCCCGGAGGGAGTCTCCGAGGGTACCGCCCCGCCCGGCAGCACCCGCACCGAGGAGGCGGAGCCGCTGCGCCGCGTCACGTCGCCGAGGGCGGCAAGGCCGTGGCCGTAGGTCTCCATGGACCGCCGATCGGAATGGCCGGCACGCAACCTCGACCAGATCACCCCAGCGATGATGAGGACGACGACCACGCCGCCTGCGATGTAGGCGGTCATGGGGGCGTCGGCCTCGTGGCCGGGACGCGAGCTGGGGCGAGCGTCACGCTCCTATTCAAGCGGGAAACCGGCCGCGGCCTACAGGCGGGCCGTCGCTCCGAAGGGTGCGAGGGGCGTCCCGCTCGGCTCCAGCTCGATGCGTTGGCCCTCGGCGGCCGTGAACACCTCGAAAGCCCCTTCTGCCGCCGCCTCCGCCTCTTCGCCGAAGCGGTCGAGGAGATCGTCGTCGTGGGTGGGATCGTGGTGGAAGAGCGCCAGGCGGCGGGCTCCCGCCTGGCGAGCCACTTCGACGGCGTAGCGGAGCGTGCTGTGACCCCAGTGCGCCTTTACGGCGAACTCGGCGTCGGTGTACTGGGCGTCGTGGACGAGCAGGTCGACGCCGCTGCAGAGCTCGAGAACGGCGGGCGAGACCTCGGCGAGCACGTTCCCGTCCCGCTGCGGCGCCTGATGGTCCCCGATGTAGGCGACGGCGACGCCGTTGACCTCGATGCGGTACCCGAGCGTGCGGCCGACGTGCGGCACCTCGCGGGCGGTCACCGTCGCCGCACCCGCCTGCACGACGGCCCCGTCCGCCAGGTCGAAGAAACCCAACTCCGCCGGCAGCTCGTCCACCCCCACGGGGAAGTAGGGCGGCTGCAGGAAGGCGGCGAAGGCCTCGGCCAGCGTGCCGTCCTGCGTCGGCCCGTAGACGTCGAGGTGGACGTCGCTCTGCAGCGCCGGGGCGAAGAACGGCAGGCCCTGCACGTGATCGAAGTGCAGGTGGGTCACGAAGGCGCTGAGGCGGAGCCGGGCGTCCGCATGGGAAACCGGGGCGTAGGGCGGGTCGTGCACGTCACGGGGCGGCGCACCAGGGCTGGGCTGCACGCCGGGGAGGTAGCGGCGCACGAGCTCGTGCCCGAGCCGCCGGCAGCCCGTCCCGAGGTCGAAGAGCACCGGTGGGGCACCGTCGCCGCCGTCGACCGCCACACAGGCGGTCGATCCGCCGTAGCGCTGCAGACCGGGCTCGGAACAAGGACACGAGCCCCGCACGCCATGGAATCCCACCGACGGTGGCCTCGGCCCCGCTCCATCATTGTCGGTCACGCGACCTCCCGGCGCCGACATTAGTTGCTCGGGAATGCAGCCTTGGCGGGACGGTGCCACGCGCGCTTTCCCGGGCGGGCCGGGCGTGGCAGGATGCCTGCCAGGCGTAGAACGGGGTGGGAGGGGAGGAAGGCGAGATGACGCGGAATCGGACCCTGGGGTCTTGGCGGGTAGGCCCGGGCCGCCGTCTGCTCGGCATCGCAGCGCTGGCGGTGGTGACGCTCAGCGTCGCCCCGAGCGTCGGAGCGAGCTTGGCAGCAGCAGCACCGAGGAAGGTGTCCACCGTCGACCTCCTCGCCGGCGCCACCGTGAAGGCGAAGGGGGCCAGCTGGTTCCTCGAGGTCGGCTTCGACAGCGGCCTCGGCGTCGGTCAGCAGGACCTCACGGTCGCACTCCTCAGGACTGTGAAGTCACCGTTCGCCTTCGAGGACCACACCTGGAACTTCGTCGTTCCCCTGTCGTCGGCGAGCTTCTCGACGACGACCGGGAAGGGCTCCATCGACGTGCCCACACAGGCGAAGCCGATCGCCACGGTCAAGCTCAACTTCTCCGAAACCTCGAAGAAGGCGGTCGCCTGCACCTCCGGATCGGAGGAGATGTACGACCTGTCCGTCTCCGGGACAGCGACCCTCGACACGGGGACAGGCCCGGAGTGGGCCGGCACGGTCAAGGGTACGAGCTGGAAGGGTGTGGCGAACGAGATCACCGTCGACTCCGGGTGCGTCCCGAACGTCAACATCGGCTGTGCCAACGCCAAGCTGGCCGCATCCGGCGCCCCGACGGGCTCCACCACGGAGTTGCTCGCCAGCTCCGGCTCGATCGCGGGCGGCGAGAACGACGTCGCCGTCATCCGTACCACGAAGCTGAGCGCACCGTCCGGCGCCACACGGACTGACGTGGTGGCCGATTATGTCTCGAAGACGGTTCTCCTCGCCTACGACACCGCCACCAGGACCATGAAGGTGACGACGCCGGCCTCGGCGCTCGTGCACGGCAGTGCCACTCTCGTCGCCTCCAAGGTCTTCAGCCTCCCGAACACCTGCACCGTGGGCAAGACGAAGTACAAGCGGGTGACGACGTTCGGCGAACCCGCCAAGTACTCGGGCTCCATCAGCGCCAAGCCGGTGCTCGGTGGCACGATGACGGCGCCGAAGTCCACCACCACCGGCACCTTCGAGGTGGTGGCCGTCACCAAGATCTGATCTCGGCGGGGCGCGGCGACGACACGGAGAGGAGACCATGGCCGAGCCCGGCCCGGAACTGGCGGCCCTGCCGCTCGAGAGCGTTCGGTCAGCCGCCCTGCAACGGGCTGCCGAGCTCGGCTGCGAGCACGCCTCCGTCCGCATCGAACGCATCCGCTCGCAGGTGCTGAGCGTCCGCGACGGCCACCTCGAGACGTCGGTCGACGACGTCGAGGTCGGCGTCGGGTTGAGGGTGGTGGCCGGCGGGTCGATGGGTTTCTCGGCCACCTTCGAGGTGGATGCAGACGCCGGCGCCGCTCTGGCAGACGAGGCCGTGGAGACGGCCCGGGCCACCGCCCCCGCCGTCACGGAGCGGGTCGAGCTCGCCGAGGAGCCCTCGCACGGCGAGGTCGCCTGGGTGTCCGACTACGACGTCGATCCCACGTCGGTGCCTGCGGCCGAGAAGCTCGCCCTCCTCGAGGGCTGGAGCGCCCGGCTCCTGCGGGCCGACGGCGTCGACCACGTGAGCGCCTTCGTGCTCGCCGTCGTCGAGGACAAGCACTACGCCGATCTCGGCGGCACGGTCACCACGCAGCGACGCGTCCGCCTCTATCCGGCCGTGGAAGCGACGTCCGTCGACGCCGAGGCGGGCACCTTCGAGACAATGCGGACCGTGGCGCCGCCCGCGGCGAGGGGCTGGGAGTACCTCACGGGCACGGGCTGGGACTTCGAGGCCGAGCTGGCGGCGATGCCGGCGTTCCTCGCCGAGAAGGTGGCCGCCCCGTCGGTGGAACCGGGTCGCTACGACCTCGTCGTCGACCCGACGAACCTCTGGCTGACGATCCACGAGTCCATCGGGCACGCCACGGAGCTCGACCGCGCTCTCGGCTACGAGGCAGCCTACGCAGGCACCTCCTTCGCCACCTTCGACCAGCTGGGAACGCTGCGCTACGGCTCGCCCGTGATGCACGTCGTCGGCGACCGGCTGGCGCCCCACGGCCTCGCCACCGTCGGCTACGACGACGAGGGCGTGGCGGCCCAGCAGTTCGACCTCGTGCGGGACGGGATCCTCGTCGGCTACCAGCTCGACCGGCGGATCGCCGCCCTCAGCGGGTTCGACCGCTCCAACGGCTGCGCCTTCGCCGACTCCCCCATGCACACGCCCATCCAGCGAATGGCGAACGTCTCGCTGCAGCCGGCCGCCGGCACCGGGCCGACGACGGCCGATCTCATCGCCGGCGTCGAGCGCGGTCTCTACATCGTGGGTGACAAGAGCTGGTCCATCGACATGCAGCGACTCAACTTCCAGTTCACGGGGCAGCGTTTCTTCCGCATCGAGAACGGCCGGCTCAGCGGGCAGGTGAAGGACGTCGCCTACCAGGCCCGCACGACGGACTTCTGGGGGGCGATGGAGGCCGTGGGCGGCACCTCCAGCTTCCTCCTCGGCGGGGCCTTCAACTGCGGGAAGGGGCAACCCGGGCAGGCGGCGCCCGTCAGCCACGGCTGCCCGGCCGCCCTGTTCCGTGGCATCAACATCCTCAACACCCGAGCGGAGTCCGGCCGATGAGCCGCCCGGCAGGGGGGCACGTGCCGGCCCAGGACCTCGTGGAGCGGGCGCTCGAGGCCGCCCGGGGCGAGTGCGTGGTCGTGGTGCAGGAGCAGAGCCAGGCGGAGATCCGTTTCGCCAACAACACGGTGACGACCAACGGCACGCGCCGGGACCGTCGTGTCAGTGTGGTTGCCATCGCCTCGGGCTCCGGCGGCCCCTCCGTCGGCATCTGCAGCCGCAGCGGTGTGGTCGACGTCGCCGACATGGTCGCCCAGGCGGAGGCGGACGCCGACGGCGCCCCGCCGGCCGAGGACGCCAGCGCGCTGCTGTCGCCGGGGCAAGCCGGCACGGGGAGCGACTTCTCCCTCCCGCCCCCGTTGACGGGCCTCTCCGGCCTCGGCGGTGTGCCGGGTGCCCTCGGCGGCGCCTTCGCCCGCGCCTCGTCGGCCGGGCACCGGCTCGCCGGCTTCGTCGAGCACGAGCTCGCCACCGACTACGTCGGGACGACGACCGGGCTGCGCCTCCGGCACGCCCAGCCGACGGGCAAGGTGGAGCTGGTGGCGCGCTCCGACGACGGCACCCGGTCCTCCTGGGTGGGGGCCGGCGCCGCCGACCTCGGCACCGTCGATCTCGAGGCCCTCGAGGAGCGCCTCACGGAGCGCCTCGGCTGGGCCTCCCGCCACAGAGAGCTCGAGGCCGGGCGCTACGAGGTGGTGCTTCCTCCCGACGCCGTGGCCGATCTCATGGTGCTGGCGGCCGACGCCCTCTCCGGGCGGGAGGCGGAGGAGGGACGCAGTGTGTTCGCCGCCGCCGGCGGGCGCACCCGGGTCGGCGAGCAGCTCGCCGAGCTGCCCTTCCGCTTCTCGAGCGACCCGGCGGCACCTGGGCTCGAGTGCTCGCCCTTCCTCGTGACGACGGCGAGCAACCAGGATGTGTCCGTCTTCGACAACGGGCTGCCCGTCGGCCGCACCGACTGGGTGGAGGGAGGCCGCCTCGAGCGCCTCCTCTACCACCGCGCCGGCGCCGCCCGCTCCGGGACGCAGCCGACCCCCCCGGGGGACAACCTCCTCCTCGGGCTGCCCGGCGCCGAGGGGAGCCTCTCGGAGTTGGTCGGCCACGTGGAGCGCGGGCTCCTCCTCACGTGCCTGTGGTACATCCGGGAGGTCGACCCGAGCACCCTGCTCCTCACCGGCCTCACGAGGGATGGCGTCTTCCTCGTCGAGAAGGGGGAGATCGCCGGCGCCGTCAACAACTTCCGCTTCAACGAGAGCCCCATCGACGTGCTGGGGCGGACGATCGAAGCGGGCCGCACCGAGCGAGCCCTCTCCCGCGAGTGGAACGAGTGGTACAACCGCACGGCCATGCCGGCGCTGCGCGTGGCCGACTTCAACATGAGCTCCGTGAGCCCGGCGACCTAGTCCGGCCTCGCGGTCCCGCCTGCGCAGGCAAGGCCGTTCGCCTCTACTGCGCTCGCTCCGGCGGCCGCATCATGGGGTGAGCAGTCGTGTCCCACCGGGGTCGGCTCGTGGGCCGCCCCGCACCACGGAGGTGGCGCCATGGACCTGAAGGACTCGTACACCTACGAGGCTCCCATCGAAGCCGTGCTGGAGGTCCTGCGGGATCCCGACGCCACGGTCGCCAAGTACGAGAGCATGGCGAACCGGGACGTCGAGATCCTGGAGTGCACGTCGCGGGCGGGCTCCCTTCGGATCGTCTCGAAACGGGTCGTGGACGTCGACCTACCGGGGTTCGCCAAGCGGGTGCTGCGCCCGACGAACGTCATGACCCAGACCGACGAGTGGAAGCGCCGGCGTGACGGATCGTGGGCCGGCACCTTCGACGTGCAGGTGCAGGGCGCACCGCTCCACGTCTTCGGCACGATGCGGCTGACAGGCGCCGGCGCCACCGCCAGGCACGACGTCGAGCTTCACGTCGAAGTCAAGGTCCCGCTCATCGGCGGTCGCATCGCCGAATGGGCGGCCAAGGGAGACGTGCGCCGCAGCCTCGACGGGGAGTTCGCCTTCAACAGCTCCCGCCTGGCGACCGCCCGCCCCGCTCGCCATCGGGCGCCCCGCTCGGCCTGAGCGTCTCGCCCGGCTGTCCTGGCCGTGGCGGACCGGCGCCGGCCGGGATCCACCGCCAGAACGCCGGCGCGGGATTAGGGCAGCACGTACCGTCCCCCGGCGAAGCGGAGGAGGCCATCGGCGACGAGCGAGGCCGCCACCCGCTCGGCACGCAGGGGCTCGTCCGGCCAGCCCGCCGCCGCAGCAAGACCGTCGGGAGCGATACCCCCGCCGGCCGCCGCCCGCAGGAGCCGGCCACGTCCCTGGCGGTCGGAGCCCTCGAAGGCCGCCTGCCGCTTCGACACCCGAGCGGACCCGACTGCCGGATCCTCGCCCTTGCCACCGGAGGCGCCGGGGGCCTGCCCGAAGCTGCACCCCGGTTGCAGCGGACACTCGTCACAGCGCGGCCGAAGCGGGCGGCAGACGGTGGCACCGAGATCCATGAACGACAGCCCCACCTCCCTCGGCCGGCCGACCGCCAGGAACGAGTCCCCGTCGTCTTGCGCCTGGCGCTCGGTGAGGGGACGACCGGCCAAGCGGGCGAGGACCCGCCCGATGTTCGTGTCGACTGGCATGACCGGTTCCTCGAAGGCGAAGGCGAGGACCGCCCGGGCCGTGTAGCGCCCGACACCCGGTAGGGCCAGCAGCGCCGCGAGGTTGCTCGGCACCTCGCCGCCATGGCCGGACACCAGACCTCCGGCGCACTTCCACAGGTTCGCCGCTCGGCGCGGGTAGCCGAGCCCCTGCCAGAGGCGGAGGACCTCCCCGAGCGAATCGCCGGCCAACGACGCCGGCGTGGGATAACGGGCCATGAAGGCTGGGTAGCGCTCGGCGACACGCCCGACCTGGGTCTGGGCGAGCATGGACTCGGAGACGAGGACGCCCCATGGTGATGTGGCAGGCGACCGCCACGGCAAGCGGTCGCGCACCGACCGCGCGCCGGACTCCCGCCACCAGGCAGTGACGGCGGCGGCGGCGGTGTCGTGCTCGAGCGACGTGCTCAGCCCCAGGCGTCCTCGTACGGGCGCCGGCGGGCCGGGAGCGCCTCCCGCTTCCACACGAGCAGCTTGCGCCGGAAGTAGCAGACTTCCTGCCCGTTCTGGTTGAAGCCCTTCGTCTCCACCGTGACGACGCCGCGGTCCGGCTTGGACTTCGACTCGACGACGTCGATCACGCGGGTCTCGGCGTAGATCGTGTCGCCGTGGAACGTCGGGGACTTGTGCTGCAGCGACTCGACCTCGAGGTTGGCGATGCACGAACCGGACACGTCCGGCACGCTCATGCCGAGGACGAGGGAGTAGACGAGGTTGCCGACGACGACGTTTCGCCCGTGGGGGGCATCGTGCTCGGCGAACCAGGCGTCGGTGTGCAACGGGTGGTGGTTCATCGTGATCATGCAGAAGAGGTGGTCGTCGTACTCGGTGACGGTCTTCCCCGGCCAGTGCCGGTAGATGTCCCCGACGGCGAAGTCCTCGAGAGCCCGCCCGAAGGGGCGTTCGTACGTCGTCATGGCCCCCCTTCTACACCGTGCGGTGAGGACGCACGCCAATCCGGCCTGCGGGGCGACGACCCGAACTGAGATGCGAGGGCGACCGAAACCCCGCCGACACGGACGCTTTGGGCGCTCGGTACCGCCCGCAGCCGGCAGGGCGAACCAATACGGCGGCCCGCCTACTCCTCGCCCCCGTCGATCTCGGGTCGTGGCCGCGTCGAGAAGCTGAGGTCCCAGTCAGGGTGGCTCTCGCCGTCGATCGTGAGGCGCCAGGTGAAGCGGCGGTCGGGCTCGAGCGGGAGCGGCCCGAAGTTGACGGCCAGGGCGACGTCGATAGGGCTTCCCTCCCGCAGGCTGGCGGGGCGCTCCACCATGATGTCGCCGCCGACCTCCATGGGGCGCTCTCCCTCCGGCGTCTCGACGAGCACGGAGTGACCGTCCTCGTCCATGAGGAACAGCTCCCAGTGATGCGGGCGGCCGGCGGCCGTCCAGTCGACGTCGAACTTCATGGCGACGGCCGACGGCATCGGCCCGGGGCCGGTCAGGCTCCAGCCGCCGCCGAGGATGTAGAGCTTGCCGTCGGCAACCTGAGCGGCATCACAGAGCATCATCGTCACTCGCACGGCCGAGAACCTACCCGCCGTGACGTCGCCCCACTCCGCCGGGAGACACCGCCGCCGGCCGCAGCGACGAGGCGAGGGCGGCAGACCCCACCGCTACCCTTTGCGCCATGACGGCCACCGCACCACCGCTCCCCGATCTCGACGCCGCTTCGGCGGCCCAGGAGGTGGCCGCCGGCGTCGTCCAGGTGGCCTCCGAGCGGTTGGCCGAGCTGAGCGAGGGCGGCAAGCGCATCGACGACCACCAGGTCCTCGCCTACGACCTCGCCCACGCCAGCGCCGCCGTCCGGACGGCCGCCGCCGCCCTCCGCTACGGCGCCAAGGGCTCCACGGAGGCCGCCCTAGCGGTGGCCTTCGTGGCCGACGCCAGCGCCGACCTCGTGGCGCGCAGCGCCGGTCGGGAGCGGGCATGGGGAACGACGCCCGGCTGGCACGCCGAGCTCGCCGACTTCCTCGAGGCAGGCCGCCATCCGGCGCTGCTCGGCTCCCTCGCCGAGACGCCCGGCCCGTCCCACCTCGAAGACGACTTCGAGCTCGTGCGAGAGAGCTTCCGGCGCTTCGCCGACGAGCAGATCGCCCCCCGGGCCGAGCACATCCACCGGGCCAACGACGACATCGCCGAGGAGATCATCGAAGGCCTGGCGGCGATGGGAGGCTTTGGCCTCTCGGTGCCCGAGACCTTCGGGGGCTTCGCCACAGGGGGCGAGCACGACTACCTCGGGATGGTCGTCGCCACCGAGGAGCTCTCGCGGGCTTCCCTCGGGGCGGGCGGGTCGCTCGTGACGCGCCCCGAGATCCTCACTCGAGCGCTCCTCAACGGGGGCACGGACGAGCAGAAGCAGCGCCTCCTCCCCCCCATCGCCGCCGGCGACCTCATGGTGGCAGTGGCAGTCACCGAACCCGACTTCGGCTCCGACGTGGCCAAGCTCTCCGTGACGGCGGCGCCGACCGAAGGCGGCGGCTACCTCGTCAACGGTGTGAAGACGTGGTGCACCTTCGCCGCCCGGGCCGACCTGCTCATGCTGCTCGCCCGCACCGATCGCGACCGGTCGAAGGCGCACCGGGGGCTCTCCCTCTTCGTCGTCGAGAAGCCCCGCTGCGAGTCCGCCGGCTTCGTGCTCACACAGGAGGCAACCGTCACCGAGGACGGCCCCGGCGAGGGCAGGCCCGCAGGCTTGCCGGCGGGACGGCTGGAGGGGCGCCCCATCGACACCCTCGGTTACCGCGGCATGCACTCCTACGAGCTCGCCTTCGAGAACTGGTGGGTGCCGGACAACAACCTCATCGGGGGGACAGAGGGCGAGGGGCGCGGCTTCTACCTGCAGATGGCAGGCTTCGAGAACGGCCGGCTGCAGACGGCCGCCCGGGCCATCGGCGTCATGCAGGCCGCCTACGAGGCCGGACTCGCCTACGCCCGCCAGCGCCAGGTGTTCGGACGTCCCATCGTCGACTACGAGCTGACGCGGGCCAAGCTCGGGCGCATGGCGGCTGTCATCCAGGCGAGCCGCCAGTTCGCCTACGAGGTCGCCGCCCTCATGGCCGGCGGCAAGGGCTCCATGGAGGCGTCCATGGTGAAGGCCTACGTGTGCCGGGCGGCCGAGTGGGTGAGCCGGGAGTCCATGCAGATCCACGGCGGCATGGGCTACGCCGAGGAGTTCCCGGTCAGCCGGCTGTTCGTGGACGCACGCGTCCTCTCCATCTTCGAAGGAGCCGACGAGACGCTCTGCTTGAAGGTGATCGCCCGCCGCCTCGCCGAGCGGGCCTGAACCGGCGGTGAACGCCCCGGCCGAGCACGCAAGCGGCGAGACCCGAAAGTGGTGGACGCTCGGAGCCGTCTGCGTCGGCATCTTCATGCTGCTCCTCGATCTCACGATCGTGAACGTCGCCCTCCCCGTGATCGAGCACGCCTTCTCGGCGACACTCTCCGATCTGCAGTGGGTGATCGACGCCTACGCCCTCACGCTGGCGGCGCTGCTGCTGACCTCGGGATCGCTCGCCGACCGCCTCGGGCGACGGTTCGTCTTCGCCGTGGGCATCGGCATCTTCACCCTCGGCTCGCTCTTGTGCGGGCTCTCGACGGACACCCTCTTCCTCATCCTCGCCCGCGGTTTCCAGGGCATCGGGGGCGCCGTCATGTTCGCTACGTCGCTTGCTCTGTTGGCGAACGCCTTCCACGGGCGCGAGCGGGGCACCGCCTTCGGCGTCTTCGGCGCCGTCACGGGGATCGCCGTCGCCGTCGGCCCCGTGCTCGGAGGTGTCATCACGAGCGGCATCTCCTGGCGCTGGATCTTCTTCGTGAACGTCCCCATCGGCGTCGTCGCCCTCGTCGTGACGCTCACCCAGGTGGAGGAGTCACGCGACCCGTCCGGGCACCGACCCGACTACCTCGGGTTCGTGACGTTCTCGGCCGCCCTTGCCTGCCTCGTGTTCGGGATGATCCGCTCCACCTCGGACGGATGGACGTCGACGGTCGTGCTGTCCTGCCTCGGCGCCGCCGCCGTGCTCCTCGCCGCCTTCGTCGCCGTCGAGCTGGCGCAGGAGGCTCCCATGCTGGACTTCGGCCTCCTGCGCGTGCCGACCTTCTCGGGCGGCCTCATCGCCGCCTTCGGCGTCAACGCCGGGCTCTTCTCGCTCTTCACGTATCTCGTCTTGTACCTGCAGAACCTCCTCCGGCTGTCTGCCGTGCAGGTGGGCGTGCGCTTCCTCGTGCTCTCGGGTGCGATCTTCTTCACAGCGGCACTGGCCGGCCGGCTCACGAGCCGCGTCCCGACGAAGTGGCTCATCACACCGGGTTTCGTCGGGGTGGCGGTCGGGCTCTACCTCATGCGGGGTATCACGCCCGCCGACACCTGGACCCACCTCATCCCGGGCTTCATCGTCGCCGGAGCCGGGGCGGGCTTCATCAACGTGCCCCTCGCCTCCACGGCCGTCGGCGTCGTGGCGCCGGCGCGCTCGGGCATGGCATCGGGCATCAACAGCACGCTGCGACAGGTCGGCACGGCCACGGGCGTCGCCGCCCTCGGCTCGCTGTTCGCCAGCCGCATTCGCACCACCATCGCCCAACAGCTCGCCTCCACGCCCCTGCACGCCGCCTCCGGGCGGATCGCCGCCGCCGTCCTGTCCGGCGAGACGGCGGCCCCGCCCGGCGTCCAGGTCACGAACGCCGTCACCGCTCTCGTCCACCATGCGGCCGCCGCCGGTGTCGTCAACGCCCTCAACGGCATCCTCCTCATCGGGGTCGTCGTCTCGATCGTGGCGGCCGTCCTCTGCGCCCTCCTCATCCGCCAGAAGGACTTCGTTCCCTCCGGGCCTCCGCAGGGCGGCCAGGCCGCCCTCGCCAACGCGCCGGCGAGCGGCGGCAGCGACCCCGAGGAGCTCACCCGGCCGCCTGCTCCACCGCCTCCGAGCGCTTGAGACCGGCCCGCTCCCCCCGGCTGACGAACTTCATCGCCATCTTGCGGCTCGCCTCGTCGATCATCTCGTCACCGAACATGACAGCACCCTTCAGCTCGTGCTCGGTCGCCCGCCTGTAGGCCTCCAGGATGGCGAAGGCGTGGTCGAACTGCTCCTGTGTGGGCGAGAAGATCTCGTTCAGGATCGTGACCTGGTCAGGGTGGAGCGCCCACTTCCCGTCGTAGCCGAGGATGCGCGTCCGCTTGCAGTAGTCCCGGAAGGCGTCCGGCTCGCGCACCTTGAGGAAGGGGCCGTCGATGACCTGGAGGCCGTTCGCCCGCCCAGCCATGAGGATCTTCGAGAACACGTAGTGGAAGTGGTCGCCCGGGTAGTCGGGGAGCTGCACCCCGCCCGTCAGCACCGGCATCTCCATGGAGGCGGCGAAGTCGGCAGGGCCGAAGATGATCGTCTCGAGGCGGTCGGAAGCAGCGCAGATCTCCTCGACGTTGATGAGGCCCCTCGCCGTCTCGATCTGCGCCTCGATGCCGATGTGACCCGCAGGCAGCCCGACGTTCTCCTCGATCTGGGTGAGCAAGAGGTCGAGGGCGACGATCTCGGCAGCCCGCTGCACCTTCGGCAGCATGATCTCGTCGAGCCGATCGCCGGCGCCCGAGACGACCTCGATGACGTCGCCGTAGGTCCAGCGGGTGTCCCAGGCGTTCACCCGCACGCACAGCACGCGGTCGTCCCAGGGAAGCTGGCGGATGGCTGCCACGACCTTGCCCCGGGCGGCCTCCTTCTCGAGCGGCGCCACGGCGTCCTCGAGGTCGAGGAAGGTCATGTCCGCCGGCACGTCCGGCGCCTTGGCGAGGAAGCGCTCGCTCGAGCCGGGGACCGAGAGGCACGAGCGCCGAGGCATGGAACGGGTTCTGGCTGACATGGGCGTATCTTCCCACCGGGGCCGTTTCGCCGGCCAGAGCCGAGCTCAGCCGAGGTGCTGGCGCAGGAACGCGATCGTCCGCTCCCAGGCGAGGGCGGCCGCCTCGGCGTCGTAGACCTCGGGGCGGGTGTCGTTGAAGAAGGCGTGCTCGGTCCCCTCGTAGACGTGCACGACGACGACGTCGTTGCCGCCCGCCTCGATGGCGTGCGCCATCTCCTCGGCCACCGCCGGCGTCACCCAGTCGTCGTGGTCGGCGACCTGGAACATCACGCCACCGTGGATGGCCGAGTAGTCGGGACCCGCCTCCCAAGCGATGCCGCCGTAGAAGGGAACGACCGCCTTCACGGCGTCGGGCCGCTTGCCGGCGAGCACGAGGGCGAGGCCGCCGCCCATGCAGAACCCGACGACGCCGACGCCGCTGCCGCTCCCCCGCTCCGCCACGACGTCGACGGCACCGCTCAGGTCCTTGGCGGCGTCGTCCAAGCGGAGCGCCATCATCTTCTTGCCCGCCTCGTCCGGCTCCGTCGTCGACTCGCCGTGGTACAGGTCGGGAGCCAGAGCGACGAAGCCCGCCCCCGCGAACCGGTCACACAGCTCCGTGATGTGGGGCACGAGGCCCCACCACTCCTGAATGACGACCACACCGGGGCCGCCGCCCTCCGGGGTGGCCAGATAGCCCTGACCGGTGGTGCCGTTGCTCGCGAACTCGATCATCTCGCCCATGGGCGAGACGCTATCTCGCCTCGTGTCGGGGGTCCGTGCGCTCAGATGGGGCGACGCAGGAGCTCGGGCCCGGCAGGGCAGGTGACCTGTGCCACGACGGCGACGGCGTCGCCCGTCGCCTCCGGCCCGATGGCGAGGTCGAACTCCTCGAGCGGGACACGGTCGGTCGCCTCCGAGGAGCGCTCCGCCGCCGCCTCGAAGAGGTTTCCGGGCAGGTTGCGGCCCACGCCGACGATGGCCCAGGTGGGAATCCCGAGCTGGCGGGCCGCCCGTAGGAGCCCTCCCGCCCCCTTCTCCACGAGGGCGGCGTCGCCGCCGGCCGCCGTCACCTCGACGACGAGGGCGCCGGCACCGCCGAGGGCCGCACGCTCCTCCCCGTAGGTGAAGCCCATCACCTCGCACGAGGTGGCGACGGCGAGCGACCTCAAGGCCCGATGCAAGCGGACTCCCTCGCTCACGAGGCGCACCTCATAGGGCCGGGCCGACTCGAGAGCGCCGAGGACGAGCTCGACGGGCGGCGTGAGCACGAGCACGTCGCCCGCCGTGAACGAACCCCGCAGCGCCCGCCCGAGCCGGTCAGCCGTCGGATCCGAGCAGAGCTCCGCCGCTGCCCGCCGTCCTGCCTCGGTGGGATCGTCGGAGCCGGCGAGCAGGGCGCTCACCCACCAGAGGGGACCGCAGGCAGGATGGCGGTCGAGGAGGCGACGGCTTGCCGTCAAGAGGGCGGTCGGCTCCTGCTCGGCCAGCTCGGCGAGGGTCCAGGCCGCCTCACTGGCGAGGGAGGCGGCCGGCTCGTCGTCGGCGCGGGCGATCCAGCGGAGGCGTTCGATCGGGTGCATCACCCTCCCACGACACCGCCGCGTGTCATGGCGAGGACGTCGAGGGCGGCATCGAGCTCCTTCTCGTCCATGAGGCCGAACTCGAGGACGACCGTGCGGATGTCCTTGCCCTCCGCCATGGCCTGCTTCACGACCTTGGCGGCGTTCTCGTAGCCGATGTAGGGGTTGAGGGAGGTGACGATGGCGGGCGACGAGAGAGCGTAGGTCCGGCAGCGCTCCACGTTGGCCAGGATCCCGGTCACGCAGCGCTCCGCCAGGGAGCGTGCGGCCGAGGCGAGGAGCCTCACCGACTCGAGGAGGTCCCTCCCGATGACGGGCATCATCACGTTCAGCTCGAAGTTGCCCGCCGCCCCGCCGAAGGCGATGGCGGCGTCGTTGCCGACGACCTGGGCGACGACCTGGCAGACGGCCTCGGGCACGACCGGGTTGACCTTGCCGGGCATGATCGAGGAGCCGGGCTGCAGGTCGGGAAGGTGGATCTCGGCGAGGCCGCACTGCGGGCCCGACGACATCCACCGCAGGTCGTTGGCGATCTTGTAGAGCGAGACGGCCACCGTCCGCAGCACGCCGGAGGCCTCCACGAGGGCGTCGCGGGAGCCCTGTGCCTCGAAATGGTTCCTCGCCTCGCGGAGCGGCAATCCCGTCTCTGCCACGAGGCGGGCGATGACGCGGGGGGCGAACTCGGGCGGGGCGTTGATGCCCGTGCCGACGGCCGTCCCGCCGAGGGGGAGCTCGCCGATGCGGCCGAGAGAGCCCTGCAGGCGCTCCACGCCGTAGCGGACGGCCGCCGCGAAGCCGCCGAACTCCTGTCCGAGGGTGACGGGAGTGGCGTCCATGAGATGGGTGCGCCCCGACTTCACGACGTCGGCGAACTCGGACTCCTTGGCGGCGAGGGCGGTCGCCAGCTGCTCGAGGGAGGGGATGAGGTCACCCGTGATCTCGCGGGCGGCGGCGAGGTGGATGGCGGTCGGAAAGGTGTCGTTCGTCGACTGGGAGGCGTTCGGCTCGTCGTTCGGCCGCACCTCGCGACGGAGGCGCTCGCCGGCGATGTGGGCGAGCACCTCGTTCATGTTCATGTTGGTGGACGTCCCGGAACCTGTCTGGAAGACGTCGATGGGGAACTGGTCGGCGTGACGGCCGGCGACGACCTCGGCCGCCGCCGCCTGCAGGGCCTCGGCGGCGTCGGCCGGGATCACGCCGAGCTCGCCGTTCACGGCCGCCGCCGCCGCCTTGACGAGGGCGAGGGCGGCGATGAGGGACGGCTCCACGCGCCGGCCGGAGATGGGGAAGTTGTCCACGGCCCGCTGGGTCTGGGCCCCCCACTTGGCGAAGGCGGGCACCTGGACCTCCCCCATCGAGTCGTGCTCGACCCGATAGCCCGCCAGGCCGTTCTCGCCGGCGTTCGTCTCGTGCGTCATGGCTAGAACGTAACGGTCCGGGCCGGCCGGCGCCGCCCGGCCGCCCGGCCTGCCGGCCCGTAAGGGTTCGCGACAGTCGGGCAGTCACAACAGCCCCTTCACGCCGGCGCCGGGTGTTACGGCCTCGTGACGGAACCGCGCCGGAACTCTTTGAAACTTGCGCTGTTCCGCTCAGAGGGTTAGGTTCGAAGTTCGTGAGACCTGCCGAGGTCACCCTCGCGGCCGCACGGATCCACAGGGCTGACCAGCCCCGGGGTCGAGGCAAGGGGCGGTCACGCCGCCTCTTCTACGTTGCTCTCTCTGCAGCAGCGCTGCTCGGCAGTGTGGCCGTGCCCGTGATCGCACAGTCGCCCGCATCGGCCGGCACGGTGCAGACCCTGCAGGCGAAGGCCGCCGAGCTGGCGAGCGAGATCAATGCCGCCTACGCCAAGCTGAGCGTCCTCGACGAGGCCTACGACCAGGCGCAGACCAAGGTCTCCTCCCTGAAGGCCTCGGTGGCGACCGAGAAGCACGACATCTCGAACGCCTCCGAGCTCCTCACGGCCGAGAACCTGCGACTGCGCTCGGTGGCCATCGACGCCTACGTGAACGGTGCCTCGAGCGGCTTCTCCGTCTTCATGAACGGCAGCGAGAACGACCTGCCCATGCAGCAGGCCTACCTCTCGGCCGCCTCGGGCAACCTCAACCTGGCCGTCTCCAACGTCGAAACGGCCCACCACCAGCTTCTCGTGCACGAGCAGACGCTGCAGCGGGCGGAGGCGTCCGAGGTCGTGACGTTGCGCCAGATCGGCGACAACGTCACGCAGGCCAAAGGCGTCACGGCCGCTCTCGAGAGCACCCTCTCGGAGGTGAAGGGCCAGCTGGCCACCGCCGTGGCCGCCCAGGAGCAGGCACAGGCCGCCGCCGAGGCGGCTGCAGCCGCCCGGGAAGCCGCCCAGCAACCGCCGCCTCCACCTCCGCCGCCCCCCGGCGGCGGTGTGACGGGCGGTGGCTCCGGTGCCGTCGCCGTGCGGGCAGCAGAGTCCCAGCTCGGGGTGCCCTATGTGTACGCCGGGGCGACGCCCGGGGTGGGTTTCGACTGCTCGGGCCTCACCATGTGGGCGTGGGCACAGGCGGGCGTACAGCTCGAGCATGGCGCCACCGAGCAGTACTACGAGATCGCCCACGTGTCGATGTCCGACCTCCAGCCGGGAGACCTCATCTTCTACGGGGACGCCAGCTACCTCTACCACGTCGTCATGTACGTGGGATCGGGGCCTTACGGCTCCGACACGATCATCCAGGCGGAGGAGACGGGGACCGATGTCATGTACTCGCCCATCCCCCCGGGTGCCTACGGGGCCGGCCAGCCCTAGGCCTCCCCTGAGGTTGCCGCCGCCACCTCAGGGCTTCTTGCGCAGCTCCTCCTCGGCCGCCAGCCCGGCGGGCGGCGTCCTGCCGGCGGCCTCGCCCCGCGGACCCGGCACGCCGGCGAAGCGGTAGGCCGTCGGCTCCCGCCCCACCTGGCACACGAAGGCCTGCCCCGTCTCGGAACCGACGACCCGACCGTGCACGGCGTCGGCGATGTCGGTGACCGGGATGAGCGGGAAACCTGCCCCGGCGGCCAGTGCGCGTGCCTCCGGGCCGAGCAGCGGCGTGTCCACGAGCCCGGGACAGATGGCGTTCACCGTGATGCCGTGCGCCTCGAGCTGGGGTGCCAGCGCCCGCACGAGGGCGACGACGGCGGCCTTCGTCATGGCGTAGACGGGGTCGGGCGAGTAGGCGATGAGGCCGGCGAGGGAGGCGGTGGCCACGATGGCGCCGCCGCCCCGGCGGGCGATGGCAGGCACGACGGCGCGGGCGCCGAAGAAGACGCCGTCGACGTTGGTGCGGGTGATGTGGCGGTACTGCTCGTCGGAGATCCTCGTGAGGTCGCCCTCCGGCGTGACGACGCCGGCGTTCAGCACGGCGGCGTCGAGCCCTCCGAGGCGCTCCTCCACCTCGGCGACGGCTCGCCGCCAGTTCTCCGGGTCGCCGACGTCGATGGGCACGAAGCAACCGCCGAGCTGGCGGGCGGCCGCCTCGCCGGCGGCGGCGTCGAGGTCGAGGACGGCCACGGAGGCGCCCGCCCGATGGAGGCGGTGGGCCGTGGCGAGGCCGATGCCGGAGGCGGCGCCCGTGACGAGGGCGACGCGGCCCTCGAGGTCGGCGGGGACCTCGTCCCGAGGCGATGACATGGCAGGACGGTAGCCCGCGTGGCGTGGCGGCGGCTGCTGCGACCTACAGTTCGGGCCGGTGACTACGACGCGGGAGGGAGACCTCCTCTTCCGGCCGACCCCCGAGCGCGTCCGTCGCGCCCAGATGACGCGGTTCATGGAGTACCTGGCCGACACGGGCGTCGAGGCAACCACCTATGCCGAGCTGCATGCCTGGTCCGTGCGCGAGCTGGCGGCCTTCTGGTCGGCGCTGGCCGACTTCGACGGTGTCGTGTGGCGGCGGGCGGCAGACGGCGAGATCCTGCACGGGGGCGAGGGGGCGGAGGGCGCCCGCTGGTTCGCAGGCGCCGAGCTCAATTACGCAGACCACGTCCTGCGCCAGGACGCGGCGGCGACGGCCCTCGTCGCCGTGGACGAGTCCGGCCACCGCCGCCAGGTCAGCTACGGCGAGCTCACGGCCCTTGCCGGTGCCGTGGCGGACGGGTTGCGCCGGCTCGGCATCGGCCGCGGCGACCGCGTGGCAGCCGTCCTGCCGAACGGGATTCCCGCCGCCGCCGCCTTCCTCGGCGCCGCCTCGCTCGGGGCCGTCTGGTCGAGCTGCGCCCCGGAGTTCGGCGCCTCCAGCATGGCCGACCGCTTCCAGCAGATCCGCCCCCGCGTGCTCCTCGTCGCCGATGGGTACCGCTACGGCGGCAAGGAGTACCGGCTCGGTGAGAAGGCGGCCGACCTCGTGGCGTCCCTCCCCGGGCTCGGCGCCGTCGTCGAGGTGCCCGTTCTCGAGGCGGCGGAGTCGACGGCCGTCGCCGGCCCGGCCGGCCCGGCTCGCCTGAGCTGGGACGAGCTCGTGGCGGCGCCCGCCCCCCTCGAACCTGTCGCCCTGGCGTTCGACCACCCCCTCTGGATCCTGTACTCCTCCGGCACGACGGGGCTCCCCAAACCCATCGTCCACAGCCACGGAGGCATCGTCCTCGAGCACGTGAAAGCGGCTCGGCTGCACAGCGACTTCGGCCCGGGCGAGCGGGTCTTCTGGTTCACGACGACGGGCTGGATGATGTGGAACTTCATCCTCGGCGGGCTGCTCACGGGCGCCACCGTCATCTGCTACGACGGCAGCCCCGTCTACCCCGACCAGCTGGCGCTCTGGCGCATGGCCGCAGCCGAGGGCGTCACGTACTTCGGCACGAGCGCCCCCTATCTCGAGTCGTGCCGGCGGGCCGGGCTGAGCCCGCGCAGCGAGCTCGATCTCTCCGCCCTCCACTCGATCGGGTCGACGGGCGCCCCCCTCCCGCCCGAGGGCTTCGCCTGGGCGTCGACGGCCGTGGGCGACGACGTCCTCGTCGGCTCCGTCTCGGGCGGCACGGACGTCTGCACCGGCTTCCTGCACGCCTGTCCCCTCCTGCCCGTCTACGCCGGCGAGCTGCAGTGCGCCGCCCTCGGCTGCGACGCCGAGGCCTTCACGCCCGACGGCCGCAGCGTCGTCGACGAGGTGGGCGAGCTCGTCGTCACGACACCGATGCCGTCCATGCCCGTGTGCCTGTGGGGGGACGAGGACGGGAGCCGCCTGCACGCCAGCTACTTCGCCACCTACCCGGGGCTCTGGCGCCACGGGGACTGGGTGAAGCGCACCGAGCGCGACACCTTCGTCGTCTACGGCCGCTCCGACGCCACGCTCAACCGGGGCGGCGTCCGCATGGGGACGGCGGAGTTCTATCGAGTCGTCGAGTCCGTCGAGGGCGCCCTCGAGAGCCTTGTCGTCGACACGACCGAGCTCGGCCGCGACGGCGAGCTCGTGCTCCTCGTCGTCCCGCAGGCGGGCGCCGATCCGGCGAGGCTCGAGGCCGACCTGAGGGCGGCGCTGCGCCAACGGCTCTCGCCCCGCCACGTGCCGGACCGGGTGCTCTTCGTGGAGGGGCTCCCCCGCACGCTCAACGGCAAGCGCGTCGAAGTTCCCATCCGGCGCATCCTGCTCGGGAGCGCGCCCGACGACGCCGTCTCCAGGGACTCGCTCGCCAACCCGGAGTCGCTCGACGGCGTGCTCGGCGTCCTGCGGGCGGAGAAGCTCCTCTGAGCTCGCCGGCCGGGCGAGACGGCGGCCCGCTCTGCTCCTGCGGCACCTACGCCGTCGGCGCGTGCGCCTCCTGCGGTGCCGCCGTGTGCGGCACCCATTCGCAGATGGCAGGGGAGCGGCGCCTGTGCCTGCGGGAGCTGCGGGAGGAGCGCCGCCTCGAAGCCCGTCGCCGCCACGACCACTACACCACCCAGTACCGACTGAGCGAGGAGCGCCTCGCCGCCGAGCGGCTCCGCCTCGAGGACGAGCGGCGCCGGCTGGAGGCGACGATCGCCCGCTTCCACGCCGCCCTGGCGGTCGCCGGCTACCCGGGAGCCGTGCCCGTCACCGTGCCCGAGGAGCTCGTCTCGGCCACGCCACCCCCGGGCAGCCGCCAGGGCCTCCGGCGTGGGCGCCGCGAGGCGGAGGCCGGGCGGAGGGCGTGGATCCTCTCGATGCCCTTCGAGCAACGGCTCCACCCGCTGGACGCCGCTGTCACCTGGCACCGCTGGGTGCTCCTCAGCGATGGCCGGCTCGGCGTGGTGCGAGACGAGCAGAAGGAGCACCTCGAGATGCTCTCCCGCCGCCTCGGGAGCGCCCGCCTCGAGTCGGAGCTCGCCCGGCGGGGATCGCCCAGCCGGACGGAGCTCTCGGCCCGGGGACGCTCGCCCCTCGTCGAGCGGGCGGGGAAGGCGGCCGTCTTCTTCGACGACAAGGACTTCGACGCCGCCGGTCTCCGCGACGAGCTGCTCGCCACCGCGCGCCGCCACGGTGTCGCGCTATCGGAGAGCTGAACAGTTCGAGTCGGGAATACTTCTTCATTCGAAACGTTAGAGTGACGTGATGACCACGACGGCGAGCGACGCCACAGCGGGGACGACACCGTCCCCGCGCCGAGCCTCCAGGCGGCGGACCGATCTCGTCGAGCGGATCTTCGAGCTCCGCCCGATCATCAAGAAGCTCTTCGGGGCGACGGTCTACCGCGAGGTGTGCGACGAGCACACCATTACGATCCACCAGCTCACGGCCCTCAGCTACCTGAAGTCCGGTTCTGTGACCATGCGTGAGCTGGCGAAGGACCTGGGCGTCAGCGAGAGCTCGGCGACCGCCGTCACGGACCGTCTCGTCCGCCAGGGCCTCGTGCAGCGGCTCGACGACCCCGCCGACCGGCGCATCGTGCGGCTCGCCCTCAGCCCGACCGGGAGCGAGCTCTTCGAGCGACTCGCCATCGAGGGTGCCGCCAAGACCGCGGAGATGCTCTCGGTGCTCAGCGACTCGCAGCTCGAACAGCTCGTCGAGATCATCGAGACGCTCGAGCGCGCCCACCCCAACGACATCCCGACACGACACGGAGCAACACGATGAGCACCACGACCGCAACCGCAGCCCCCGAAGTGCCTCTCAGCCATCGCCAGATCCTCGTGGTGTTCTCGGGCCTCATGCTCGGCATGTTCCTCGCCGCCCTCGACCAGTCGATCGTGGGCACGGCGCTGCCGACCATCGTCGGCCAATTCCACTCCCTCAACCGCATCACCTGGGTGGTCACGGCTTACTTGCTGACCTCCACGGCAAGTGCACCCCTCTACGGGAAGATCTCGGACCTCTACGGCCGGAAGAAGATCTTCCAGTTCGCCATCGTCCTGTTCCTCGCCGCCTCGGCCTTGGCAGGGCTCAGCCAGAACATGGACGAGCTCATCGCCTTCCGGGGACTGCAAGGCCTCGGCGCCGGCGGTCTCATCGTGCTCGCCATGTCGATCATCGGCGACGTCGTCCCGCCCGCCCAGCGGGGTCGCTACCAGGGGTACTTCGGCGGCGTCTTCGGGATCGCCTCCGTCATGGGGCCGCTCGCCGGCGGCTTCCTCGTCGAGTCGATCTCGTGGCGCTGGATCTTCTACATCAACTTGCCCATCGGGATCCTCGCCCTCTTCGTGACGAGCGTGGTGCTGCACGACCGCTCGGTGCGCAGGGAGCACCGCATCGACTACCTCGGGACGGCATTGCTGCTCGCCGGCGTCTCCGGCCTTCTCCTCATGACGACGCTCGGCGGGTCGCCCGAGGGCTATCCATGGCGCTCCTGGCAGATCGTCACGATGGGCGTGAGCGGGCTCGTCTTCGTGGTGCTCTTCGTGCTCCGCGAGCTGCGTGCGCCCGAGCCCATCGTTCCCATGTACCTGTTCCGCAAGCGGGTCTTCACCGTCAGCAACGCCGCCGGTTTCATCCTCGGCCTCACGATGTTCGGGGCGATCATCTACCTGCCGGTCTACCTGCAGGTCGTGAAGGGCGTCTCGCCCACCATCTCGGGCCTCATGCTCCTGCCCCTCATGGTCGGGATGCTCGGCGCCTCCATCTCGAGCGGCCAGATCATCACCCGCGTCGGCCGCTACAAGATCTTCCCGGTCGTCGGCACGGCCGTCATGACGCTCGGCATGTACCTGTTCTCCCTCCTCGGCGTGCACACCTCCGATGCCGTCGACTCCCTCTACATGTTCGTCATCGGGGTGGGGCTCGGACTCGTCATGCAGGTGCTCGTGCTCGCCGTGCAGAACGGCGTCGACTACCGGGACCTCGGGGCTGCCACGTCCCTCAACAGCTTCTTCCGCTCCATGGGGGGCGCCTTCGGCACCGCCCTCTTGGGCGCCGTCCTCACCGACCGCCTGGACGGCAACCTCCTCGCCGCCCTCCCGGCGGCCGACCGCTCCCACCTCGGCTCCATCGCGCAGGCGATCCAGGGCACGCCGGCGGCCTTGAAGCAACTCCCACCCGCCATCCACCTGGCGGCCGTGCAGGCCTACGTGCACTCCATCGACACCGTGTTCCTCGTGGCCACGCCCGTCGTGGCGCTCGCCTTCGTCTTCGCCCTCTTCCTGCCGGAGATCCACCTGCGTGCCACCGTGCGCACGCAGGTGGCGGCCGAGGGGACGACGGAGGGGACGACGGCGGAGCCGGAGGGTGCTCTCGCCGGAGCGGCGGCGGAGGCCGTGCTCGCCTGAGGCGGGCGACCATCCGCCATCGCCCCCGACTCGTAACCTCATGCCGTGAGCCCAGGTGACCTCGACGGTGGCCCCGGCGGCGGTCGGGTGACACGTCCCCCGGCTGATCCACGGCGCTGGGCCGCCTGGGCGCGAACGTTCCCGGGCGGCCACCTGCTCGTCCTGCGAGCCTTCCTCGGCGTGACGTTCTGCTTCGCCGGGCTCCAGAAGCTCTCGAACCGGGCCTTCTTCGAGGCGAGCAGCCCGGCGTCCATCCAAGCGCAGCTGCAGGCTTCCGCCCTCACGACGCCTGTCGGCCACCTCCTCCATCCCCTCGTACACGTCGCGGTGCTCGTGGGCATCCTCGTCTCGGTGGGCGAGCTCGCCGTCGGCGTCGGGACCCTTCTCGGCCTCTGGTCGCGGCTGGCGGCGACGGGCGGCATGCTGCTCGCCCTCATGTTCTTCCTGACGGTGAGCTACAACACGAGCCCGTACTACTACGGCCCCGACATCGTCTTCTTCTTCGCCTGGACGGTGCTCGCCCTGCACGGGGCGGGCGCCCTCTCCCTCGACGCCTACTTCGCCGAGCAGCGGCGGCGGGAAGCCCCTCTCGGGCGTGCCGTCCGACCGCAGGTGGCAGGCCGCGGGGGCGCGGCCGCCCCGTTGGGCCGCCGGGCCGCCATGTCCAAGTTGGCGGCCACCTCCCTCGTCGGAGGCGCCACCCTCCTGCTCGGGGCGGCCGTCGCCGCCTTCGGCCGGCGTTTCGGGCACCAGGGTGCCACGGTGACGGGGCCTACCTTCCCGACTTCGCCCGCCGGGAGCGGCACCCCGAGCACGACGGTCGGGGGGACGGGCACTCCCCCCTCCACCACCGGAACGGGCGCTCCGGCGCCGAAGGGGAAACGGCTCGGTCCGGCCACGGCGGTCACCGTCGGCGGCGCCGTCGGCTTCACCGACCCCTTCCAGGGAATTCCCGCCTATGTCGTGCAGCCGAAGGCCGGCGAGTACCTGGGCTTCAGCGCCGTGTGCACGCACGCCGGCTGCACGGTGTCGTTCGTGCAGTCGGTCGAGCAGTTCCAGTGCCCCTGCCACGGTTCGATCTATTCGGCCTCGACCGGAGCGGTGCTCGGCGGCCCAGCGCCGAGTCCGCTGCCGTCCATCGGGGTCGAGGTGTCCGGGGGTGAGCTGTACGTGACGGACTGAGGTCCGGGCGTTGGCTCGCCGGCGCCGGCCGTTGTGGCAGCCGAGCGATATTGGCAGCGCCGTGGCGAAGTCGGCGGCAAGGTGGCGGGTGCACTGACGTATCACCGGGTATCACCGGTACGATGGAAGGGTTGGCACCCTGCCAGCTCCTCCCCAGGGGGTGATACCCACGCCAACGCCCAGGCAGATCCATCTCAACAACACCGTCGACGATGACCGTGCGGATGGGCGGAGGCTGCGAGCGGAACGCAACCGTGACGCCGTGGTCCATGCCGTTCTCGCCATCGTGCAAGAGCAAGGGGGCGGGCCGTTCCCCGGGGCAGGCGAAGTAGCCGCCCGGGCCGGCGTCTCCGAGCGGACCGTCTTCCGCCACTTCGCGGATCTCGACTCGCTCTTCCTCGCGGCTAACGATCACCAGCGACCCGTGGTGGACGCCTACCTGGCCCCGGTGCCAGCCGAACCGGACCTCGAAGGACGCATCGCCTCGATCGTGAGGCTGCGGGCGAAGCTGTACGAGGAGATCGCGCCGGTACGTCGCATCGCCGCCCGCCTCGCCACCGCCCACCCCGTCATGGCGGAGGTGCTCAACGACGCCTACCGGCGGAGCCGCCGGCAGGTGAGCGCCACCTTCGCACCCGAGCTGACCCGCTCGGGCCGCGCCAAGCCGGCCGTCCTCGACGAGGTCGACCTCATCGCCAGCTGGCCGGTCTGGGACATGCTGCGGACGCGTCAGGGCTGCTCGGTCGAGCGCAGCCGCCGCATCGTCTCGGAGCTGTTGACGAGCGTGCTGACGCCGTACGAGGCGGTCGCCCGCAAGGCGCCCGCCAAGGTGGCGAGGCGCCCCGCTCCCAGTCGTGCGGCCGCCAGCCGCAAGGCCGCCAGCAGCCCGGTCACCAGCCGTGCCGGCGCCGGCCGCAAGGCAGCTGCCCGCAAGGCCGCCGGCCGCACCACCGCCGGGCGCACCACGGCGAGCCGCAAGGCCTCCACGCCGAGGGCCGCCGGCCGCACGGCATCAGCAGCCGCCGGCGCCCGCAAGCGCTGACGAACGAAGAGCTCGCCGGGCCCGATGGTGGTCGTGGCGCGCCCGGGCCACTGTTGACAGGGGCACTGTCGAGAGTGCCGGGGCGCCCCGAGCGAGGTGGCCAGTGGAGAGCCTGAGGACGCCGGAGGGGCGTTTCGCCGGGCTGCCGGGCTACGACTTCGCCCCCCACTACGTCGAGGTCGACGACGGCGAGGGCGGGGTCCTGCGAATCCACTACCTCGACGAGGGGCCGGCCACGGGCGAGGTCGTGCTGCTCCTGCACGGGGAGCCGTCCTGGTCGTACCTCTACCGCCGCATGATCGGGCCGCTCGCCGCCGCAGGGTTGCGGTGCGTCGTCCCGGACCTCGTGGGCTTCGGGCGCTCGGACAAGCCCTCTCGCCGCGGTGACTACTCCTACGCCCGCCACGTCGCCTGGATGCGGGCGGCGCTGTTCGGGCACCTCGACCTGCATGCCGCCACCCTCTTCGGCCAGGACTGGGGCGGCCTCATCGGCCTCCGGCTCGTGGCCGAGGAGCCGGGGCGCTTCGCACGCCTCGTCCTCGCCAACACGGGCCTGCCGACCGGCGACGGAGCCGTCTCACCCGCCTTCGAGGCCTGGAGGACGTTCTCCCAGGCGGTGCCGGAGCTGCCCGTCGGCCGCATCGTGGCGGGAGGCTGCGTGCAGCGGCCCGCCGACGAGGTCATCGCCGCCTACGAGGCGCCCTTCCCGGACGAGACCTTCAAAGAGGGTGCCCGCATCTTCCCCGTCCTCGTCCCTGCGCGGCCGGACGACCCGGCCTCGGAGGCGAACCGCCGGGCCTGGACCGTCCTCGAGCGCTTCGAGCGACCCGTCCTCACCGCCTACTCCGACTCCGACCCGATCACCCGAGGTGCGGACCGCGCCTTCCGGGACCGCCTGCCCGGGGCGAAGGGCCAGCCGCACCGCCTCATCGAGAAGGCCGGCCACTTCCTGCAGGAGGACAAGGGCGAGGAGCTCGGCGCCGTCGTGGCGGAATTCGTGTCCGCAACACCGATCTGACCGAGAGGGACCATGACCCGCACCGTGTTCACGGGAGGACACCTCTTCGACGGCACCGGCTCGAAGCCCGAGGCGTGCGACGTCGCCATCGACGGCGGCCGCATCGTCGCCGTCGGCCGGGGACTCGACGGTGACCGCTCCGTCGACTGCTCCGGAGCGACGATCCTGCCGGGCCTCTTCGACTGCCACGTGCACGTCACCTCGAGCGGGCCGGATCTGCTCGCCGCCCTCAACAAGCCCTTCTCCTTCCCGTACTTCGAGGCGGTCGTGAACCTGCGCCGCACGCTCGAGGCCGGGATCACGACCGTACGGGATGCAGGCGGCGCCGATCTCGGCGTCAAGCAGGCCGTCGAGCAGGGTCTGGTCGCCGGGCCGCGCATGAAGATCGCCGTGACGATCCTCAGCCAGACAGGTGGCCACAACGACGGCTGGATGGTGTGCGGCATCTCGGTCGGCTCACCGGCGGTCCCGGGCTCGCCCACACCGCTCGTCGACGGCGTCGAGGAGGCAAGGCGCAAGGTGCGCGAGCTCATCCGGGCGGGCGCCGACGTCATCAAGATCTGCACCTCCGGCGGCGTCCTCTCCCCCCGGGACGACCCCCGCGACGCCCACTTCCGCGACGACGAGCTGGTCGAGTTCGTCGCGCAGGCTGCCGCCGCCCACACCTACGTGATGGCGCACGCCCAGGCGACCGACGGCATCAAGAGCGCCCTTCGAGCCGGCGTCCGCTCGATCGAGCACGGGATCTTCCTCGACGACGAGGCCATCGAGATGATGCTCGAGCGCTCGAGCTTCCTCGTCCCCACCCTGTCGGCTCCCGTCAGCGTGCTCGAAGCGGTTGACGCCGGCGCCAGCATGCCGCCGCAGATGGTGGAGAAATGCCGGGACGTCATCGACGCCCACAAGGAGTCGATCCGGCGCGCCGTCGCGGCCGGCGTGCGCATCGCAATGGGGACGGACTCCGGCGTCGGGCCCCACGGCACGAACCTGCGTGAACTGGAGCTCATGGCCGAGGTGGGCATGGATCCCGCCGCCGCCCTCGTGGCGACGACGTCGTCGGCCGCCGCCCTCCTCGGTGTCTCGGAGGAGCTCGGCACGATCGAGGAGGGCAAGCGAGCCGACGTCGTGGTCGTCGAGGGGGACGCCCTCGACTTCTCGGGCCTGCGAGATCGCGTGCGCCAGGTGTGGAAGGACGGCGAGCTCGTCGTGAGCTCTCGACAGGAGGAGGAACCATGACGATGCAGTACCGGCGTCTCGGCGGCTCCGGACTGAAGGTGAGCGTGCTCTCCTTCGGATCGTGGGTGAGCTTCGGATCGCAACTGAACGACGACCTCGCCATGGAGTCGATGACGGCCGCCCGCGAGGCGGGCGTCAACTACTTCGACAACGCCGAGTCCTACGGAGGGGGCGAGTCCGAGCGGATCATGGGCCGGGTGCTCGGCAAGCTCGGCTGGCCGCGCAACTCCTACGTCGTCTCCACGAAGCTCTTCTGGGGCCTCTCGACGGACGTGAACATGAGCAACACCCTGAATCGGAAGTACCTGCTGCAGGCGATCGACGGCTCCCTCGAGCGCTTCGGGCTCGAGTTCGTCGACCTCCTCTTCTGCCACCGCTCCGACCCGGAGACCCCGGTGGAGGAGACGGTGTTCACGATGAACGACATTGTCTCCTCCGGGCGGGCCCTCTACTGGGGCACCTCGGAGTGGCCCGCCACCGCCCTCCTCGAGGCCTACGAGATTCTGCGACCGCCACCACCTCCGCCGCCCGACGATGGAGCAGCCGGAGTACAACCTCTTCCACCGCGAGCGCGTGGAGGCGGAGTACCCGCCGCTCGTCGAGCGCTACGGCCTCGGCCTCACGACCTGGAGCCCGCTTTCCTCCGGCCTGCTCACCGGCAAGTACGCCGACGGCATCCCGGCCGGCAGCCGCGGCGCCCTCCCGGGCTACGAGTGGCTGCACGACGAACTCACCGATGGCGAGCTGAACGCCAAGGTGAAGGCCCTGCAGGAGATCGCCGGCGAGCTCGGCTGCACGATGGCTCAGCTCGCCATCGCCTGGTGCGCCCGCAACCCGCACGTCTCCACCGTCATCACGGGGGCGTCCCGGCCGAGCCAGGTCGTCGAGAACATGGCCGCCCTCGACGTCATCGGGCGGCTCGACGACGAGATCCTCGCCCGCATGGGGGCCATCGTCCGGTAGGGGTGGAACGTGCCCTCCGGAAGGCGACTCGCTACGGTGGCCCTGCAGCCACCGATCCGACGGGCGCGAAGGAGAGAGCCGTGAGCGCGAAGACACCGAAAGTCGTGACGCAGTTCAAGGATTTCATCTTGCAGGGCGACGTCGTCATGCTGGCCGTGGCCGTCGTCATGGGCCTCGCCTTCCAGGCGGTCGTGAAGGCGTTCGTCGCCGACATCCTCACGCCCATCATCGGCATCTTCGTGAAGGCGAACTTCGAGAACCTGCATGTCACCGTGCACGGGAGCACGTTCCTCTACGGCGACGTCCTCAACTACCTTCTCGACCTGATCTTCGTCGGCCTCGCCGTCTTCTTCCTCGTCGTGAAGCCGTACAACGCCGTCCTCGCCCGCCGGACGAAGGACACCCCGGCCACCACGCGCACGTGCCCCGCCTGCCTCAGCGAAGTGCCCATCGGGGCCACCCGTTGCGCCGCTTGCACGAGCGCCCTCCCGTCCCTCGACGCCGAGGACCCGGCCGGCACCGCCGCCACCTGAGCCGTCCCGGCGACGGGACGCCCGCCGGCACGCTCGGCCACCGAGGTCGAGCGGCGGCGGCAATACTCGGGCGGTGGGATCGATCGACGTGAACGGCGTGAGCTACGCCCTCGCCGACGGCAGGCCGGTGCTGCGCGACCTCTCCTTCCGCGTCGACGAGGGCTCCGTCACCGCCCTCGTCGGCCCGAACGGCGCCGGCAAGACGACACTCGTCGAGCTCATCGCCGGCGACCGGCAGCCCGACGAGGGCTCCCTTTCCGTCGACGGGCAGATGGCCGTCATGCGGCAGTTCATCGGCTCCATCCGCGACGGCACGACGGTGCGCCGCCTCCTCACGAGCATCGCCCCGCCCGCCATCGTGCAAGCTGCCGACCGGCTCGAGGAGGCGGAGGCGGCCATGGAGGCGTCCACGGACGCCGAGCCCGGCGGCGGCCCTGCCGCCGAGCGGGCGCAGCTCGCCTATGCGCGGGCTCTTGGGGACTGGGGGGACCTCGGCGGCTACGAGGCCGAGGTCGCCTGGGACGCCTGCACGACCGAGGCGCTCGGTCTGCCCATGTCCGAGGTCGGAGGTCGCCCCGTCGCCACGCTGTCGGGAGGCGAGCAGAAACGCCTGGTGCTGCACTCGCTCCTCGCCGGGCCGGCCGACGTCCTCCTCCTCGACGAGCCGGACAACTACCTCGACGTGCCGAGCAAGCGCTGGCTCGAGCGAGGCCTCCGCGACACCCGGAAGACGGTCCTCCTCGTGAGCCACGACCGCGAGCTCCTGCGGCAGGCGGCCACCCGGGTAGTGACGCTCGAGGCCAACCCGGCGGGAGCGTCGGCGTGGGTGCACGGGGGTGGTTTCGGGAACTACCACGAGGCCCGCTCCGCCCGTCAGGCCCGCCTGGAAGAGCTCCGCAAGCGCTGGGACGAGGAGCTCGCCCATCTGAAGGCGATCGTGGTCGAGTACCGCCGCAAGGCCTCCTACAACTCCGACTTCGCCGCCAAGCTCCGCAGCGCCCAGCACCGGCTCGACCGCTTCGTCGAAGCCGGGCCGCCCGAGGAGGTGCCGCGGGCGCAACGGCTCTCCATGCGCCTGCGAGGCGGCCGCACGGGCAAGCGGGCCCTCGCCTGCACGGCCCTCGAGCTCGACGGCCTCACCCTCCCGTTCGATCTCGAGATCTTCTTCGGCGAGCGCGTCGCCCTCCTCGGCGCCAACGGCACGGGCAAGTCGACCTTCCTCAGCCTCCTCGCCGGAGGGGGCGGAGACGCCACCGATCGGGGAGCGGCCGCCTCCCACGACGTCGAGCACCACGGCGCCGCCGTCCTCGGTGCCCGCGTGCAGCCCGGGCACTTCTCACAGGTGCACGCCCATCCCGAGCTGGCCGGCCGCACGCTCACCGACATCCTCCGCAAGGAGTTCGACCTGCCGGCCGAGCGGGCCATCGCCGCCCTCGGCCGCTACGAGCTCGCCCGCGCCCGCAACCAGCACTTCGAGACACTCTCCGGTGGCCAGCAGGCACGTCTGCAGATCCTCGTGCTCGAGCTGTCGGGCGCCACGATGCTCCTCCTCGACGAGCCCACCGACAACCTCGACGTCGAGTCGGCCGAGGCGCTCGAGGCGGGCCTGGACGGCTACGAGGGCACGGTCCTCGCGGCGACGCACGATCGCTACTTCGCCCGCTCCTTCGACCGGTTCGTCTTCTTCGGGGTCGACGGGCAGGTCGCCGAGACGGACGGCCCGGTCTGGTCGGACCACGAGGCGGCCGCCCGCATGCCGGGGGCCGGGGCGGCCGGCCGGCAGTCCCGCCGCCGGATCAACGAAGGTGGCGCCGCCTGAGAGCAGGCTCCGGGACGGCCGGCAGGGCCACCCGAACCCTGGCAGCCGTGGTGACGCAACCAGCGCCGGCGGGCCCCACCACGACAGGGCACAGCTCCATCTCGGCGACCTCGGGGAAATCCTCCGCCAGCCGGCCGACGCGGCAGAGCAGGTCGGCGAGGGCGTCGACGTCCGCCGGAGGGGCGCCCCCGTAGCCGCCGAGGAGGGGGGCTGCCCGCAGCGAGGCGACGAGACGGTGGGCGTCCGCCGTGCCGATGGGGACGAGCGACACCGCCCGGTCGCCGAGGACCTCGCTCGCCGGCCCGGCGAGGCCGACGGTGACGATGGGGCCGAAGGCATCGTCCTCGAGGAGCCCGCAGACGACCTCGACCCCTCCTCCCCTGCCGGCGGCGGCCTCGCCGGCCTCGCCGGTCTCCGCCGTCCCGCCGAGGACGATGCCGTAGGCGCCGAGGAGCGCCGCTGTCTCCGTCTCGTCCAGCCAACCCTCGTCGGCGGGGACGGAGCGGGCGAGGGCCGCCGACACGACGGCGGCAGCGGCAGCCGGGTCGGCACCGGCCAGCTCCGGCGGGCCCTCCTCCGGCCGCTGCCGCCAGCGGGCATACGGCACGATGCGGCCGAGGGCTCGTGCCGCCGACTCCGGGTAGGCGAACCAGGGCACCCGCCGGTCGCCGCGGCGGAGGGCTTCCAGCGTTCCCGTCGAGCTGAGGAAGACCGCCAGCACCGGCTTGTCGGACGTGGCGTTGACGGCGGCGACGGCGGAGGCCACCGTGTCCGCCTCGCCGCGCAGCGGCGGCGTGAAGATCACGATGGCGGCGTCGACGACGTCGTCGGCGAGCACGATCTCGAGGGCGCCACGGTAGGCCTCTGCCGTGGCGGCGGCGACACAGTCGACCGGGTTGGCGACGGCGGCTCCCTCGGCGAGGAGGTCCCGCAACTGACGCTGCGTGGAGGACGACAGCTCCGGGACGCTCAAGCCGTAGCCCTCGCAGGCGTCGGCCGCCAGCACCCCGGGGCCCCCGGCATTGGCGACGATGGCCACCCTCCCGCCCCGCGGGAGCGGCTGGTGGCTGAGCACGTCGGAGACGTCGAAGAGCTCCTCCAAGGTCTCGACCCGGATGACGCCGGCCTGGCGGAAGAGGGCGTCGACGGCGGCGTCAGGCGAGGAGGCGGCTGCCGTGTGGAGCGATGCCCCCCGCGATCCGGAGCCGGAGCGGCCGGCTTTGACGGCGACGATGGGTTTCGTGCGGGAGATGCGGCGCGAGATGCGGGCGAAATGGCGGGGGTTCCCGAACGACTCGAGGTACATGAGGATGACGTCGGTGTCGGGATCCGCCTCCCAGTAGCGGAGGAGGTCGTTGCCACTCACGTCCGCCTTGTTGCCGACGGCGACGAAGCTCGAGACGCCGAGGTCCCGATGCGATGCCTCGCCCAGGATGGCGATGCCGAGCCCGCCCGACTGCGACGAGAAGCCGAGCCGCCCGCGCCTCGGCCGCACGGGCGAGGTGGTGGCGTTCATCGAGATGTCAGGGGCGGTGTTCACGATCCCGATGCAGTTGGGTCCGACGACGCGCATCCCGAAGAAACGGGCCGCCTCCACGAGCTGCCGCTCCGCCAGCCGCCCCGCCTCGCCCGCCTCCGCGAATCCCGCCGACATCACGACGAGACCGCTCACCCCGCAGCGGCCGCAGTCGGTCACCACGTCGTGGACCTCCGCCGCCGGCACGGCGACGACGGCCACGTCCGGCCGCTCGGGCAGCTCCCCTACGGAGGCGTGCACCGGGAGGCCGGCGATCTCGCCGCCCCCGCCGCCGACGACGTAGAGGTGGCCCGTGAAGCCGCCCGCCAGGAGGTTGACGACGACCTCGTGGCCGGCATCACCCGGCGTGGCGGAGGCGCCGACGACGGCGATGGCACGGGGCCTGAGGAGTCGCTCGATGGAGGCGACGGCGGCCCGGCGGTCCCGCTCCTCCACCTTGGCCAGGTAGGCGGGCACGGGGTCGAGCTCCATCGTCACGCGCACGACGCCCGCCTCGAAGCTCGCCCGCTCCACGAAGCCCGCCCCTCGGAAGACGCCGAGCATCTTCGAGTTGTCCGTGAGCGTGTCGGCCACGAAGCGCCGGATGCCCCGCCCGCGGGCCGCCGAGGCGAGGTGCTCAAGCAGGATGGTGCCGAGCCCTCGTCCCTGCTGGTCGTCACGGATGGTGAAGGCGACCTCCGCCTCGTCGCGGCCGGGGGGGCGGTCGTAGCGGGCGACGGCGACGAGCGCCCCCTCGACGAAGGCGAGGAGGGCGAGGCGGTCGAGGTAGTCGACGTTGGCGAAGCGCTGCAGCTCCGCCTCCGTGAGGTTCCGATGAAACGTGAAGAAGCGGAAGTAGATGGTCTGGTCAGACAGGCTCCCGTGCAGGGCACGGATGAGCTCGGCGTCCTCCGGCACGACAGGTCGCAGCACGGCGGCCCGGCCGTCGGTGAGCAGCACCTGGCTCTCGAGCTCCGCCGGGTACCCGGGCGGAGCCTGCTGCACGACCGCGGCGGCCGTCCCCACCGGCTCGGTCGTCATGGCGGGGGTGTCGTCGTAGCCACTCGATCCTCCCTCTGCACGCTACCGGTCGCGCGCCCGGAACTTCGGGGAGGGGGCCCTTTGGCATTGCACGCGGCCGCCGCGGCGGCGAAACTAGGACCGCCGGGCCGGGGTCGTGCTCGTGTGAGGGGGGCAGACCGTCGGCGAGGACCGACGAACGAGAGCGACGATCCATGAGCACGACCGACACCTCCACGAACGGCAGCGGCCACGCAGCGTCGAAGGCCGCCACCGACCTGCTCCGCACGGAGCCACCGACGGGGAGCGGGCGCCGCGGCGCCGCCCGCGTCAGGAGCGGAACGCCTCCCGGCGAAGGGAGCGATCCGCCCGAGGGCGTGGCCGCCATCGTCCAGCCTCTCCTCCGCACGATGTTCCCGGGAGGGGTGCCCGTACGTTTCGTCTTCTGGGACGGCAGCGCCATCGGGTCCGACGACGCCCCCGGGCGAGTGACCCTGCGCTCGCCCCGCGCCGTCACCCGGCTGCTCTGGGCGCCCGGCGAGCTCGGTGTCGCCCGCGCCTTCGTGTCGGGAGACCTCGATGCCGACGGGGATCTCTACCAGCTCCTCCGCGTCATGCACCGGGCCCTCAACCGTGAGCTCGGCGACGGCGCCATCAGCGGGAGCCTGGGGGGCTTCGGCGCCATGGTGCGCACCGCCGCCCGGCTCGGCGTCTTCGGCCGGCCGCCGGCGCCCCCGCCGGAGGAGAGCAAGGTGCGCGGCCTCAAGCACTCGCGAGACCGCGACCGGCAGGCCGTCACGCACCACTACGACGTGGGCAACGACTTCTACCAACTCGTGCTCGGCCCGACCATGACCTACTCCTGTGCCCGCTTCACCCACGAGGGCGCCACCCTCGAGGAGGCGCAGACCTCCAAGCACGAGCTCATCTGCCGCAAGCTGGGTCTTACCGAGCCGGCAGGGCGTGCCGGCCGCATGGGGGGCGCCGCTCGCCTGCTCGATGTCGGATGCGGCTGGGGCTCCATGGCGATGCACGCCGCCGCCGAGCACGGTGCCCACGTCGTCGGCATCACGCTCAGCACGTCCCAGGCGGAGCTGGCGCGCCGACGCGTGGCAGAGGCCGGCCTCGAGGGCTCCGTCGAGATCCGCATCCAGGATTACCGCGACCTCGCCGGCGAGAGCTTCGACGGCATCTCGTCCATCGGCATGTTCGAGCACGTGGGCACGAAGCGGGCCGGCGAGTACTTCGAGACGCTGCACCACCTCCTGCGCCCGGGCGGCCGGCTCCTCAACCACGCCATCTCGAGCGTCGGGACCTCGCGGCTCTCCCGGCGGTCCTTCGTCGGGCGCTACGTCTTCCCTGACGGCGAGCTCATCGACGCGGCCGACGTCGTGCGAGGGATGGAACGGGCGGGCTTCGAGGTGCGCGACGTCGAGTCGCTGCGCGAGCACTACTCGGCGACCTTGCACTGCTGGGTCAGCAACCTCGAGGAGCACTGGGACGAGGCGGTGGCGCTCGTCGGGGTCGCCAGGGCCCGAGTGTGGTGGCTCTACATGACAGCGTCGGCGAACGGCTTCGACGACGGCGGCATCTCCGTGCACCAGGTCCTCGGCGTCGTGCCCGGCGCCGACGGGGCGAGCCACATGTCCCGCACCCGCGACAGCTGGTCGGGGGCCTAGAGCACCTCACGCGAGCCGGTGAGCCGGGGGCTCTCGTCCCACGGGTTCGGCTCCCAGTCCCAGTCGCCCTTCTCGAAGGCCCGGCGCCAGAACGAGAGCATCTGCGTCCAGACGGCGTCGCCGGGCGACGCCTGCAAACCGGCGAGGATGACCTTGCGCGCCTGCTCCATGAGCCGGCGATCGCCCCCCGCCAGAGCGACGAGATCGTCGGCCGGCGACTCGACACTGTCGAGCGAGCTCTCGGCGAGCCGGCGGCAGTGGTCGACCCATGCGTCCACGGCGTGCGGATCGGGCTCCCGGGCGGTGTCGCTCATCGCCCGGCGAGGCTAACGGCCGGCGTCTCCGGGCGTCTCCGCCTCCCCGTCCGGGCCGACGGGGGCCTCCGGCGGGAACGTCAGCACCGGCCCGGTGATCGAGAGCGTCACGGCCGCGCCGTCGCCGAGGTGGGGGTCGCCGAGGGTGCGGGCGACGACCCGGCCGGTCTGCCCGCCCGCCCGCCCGTCGGGCTGCACGGCCACGAGGCAGTCGTGCCCGTGGTAGCTCGTGCTCACCACCCGGCCCGGGACGCCGCCGTCACCAGCATCCTGGCAGCTGATGTCGAGGGCGGCGATCCGGAGCTGCTCGGGTCGCACGAGGACGGTGACGGCGTCGCCGGTCACCCCGGAGACGCCGGGGGCCTCGGCGGGGCCGAGCGGCGTCTCCACGACGCCGTCGCCACGGCGGCCGGGAAGGAGGTTGGCTGCACCCACGAAGCGGGCCAGCTCGGCGTCGGCCGGGTGGGCGTACAGCTCGGCGGGCGTCCCCAGCTGGGCGATCCGCCCCCGGCGGATGACCGCCACGTAGTCGGCCATCGAGAGCGCCTCGTCCTGGTCGTGGGTCACGAGGACGCCCGTCGTGCCGGCACCGCGCAGGATCTCGCCCACGTCGGAGCGCATGGCGACGCGCAGCTGGGCGTCGAGCGAGGCGAACGGCTCGTCGAGGAGCACGGCACCGGGCGAGACGGCGAGGGCGCGGGCAAGGGCGACCCGCTGTTGCTGGCCGCCCGACAGCTGGTGGGGGTAGCGCCGTCCGAGCCCGCTCAGCCCCACCGCCTCCAGCAGCTCGCGCACCCGTACGCCCCTGCGCTGCCGGCGGTGCAGCCCGAAACCCACGTTGGCCTCCACGTTCAGGTGCGGGAAGAGGCTTCCTTCCTGCGAGACGTAGCCGAGCCGCCGGCGCTCGGCCGGCACGTGGAGGCGACTCGAGTCCTCCACCACGCTGCCCCCGATCGTCACCGTGCCGGCGTCGGGCCGCTCGAGGCCGGCGAAGATGCGAAGGAGCGTCGTCTTGCCGGAGCCGGACGGGCCGAGGATGGCCGTGAAGCTTCCCGGCGGGATCTCGAGGTCGACACCGGTCAGGACGCGCTGGGAGGCGAAGGACTTGTGCAGGCCGCTCGCCTGCAGGCCGTTGGCCTCGATGGGCCCCCGAGTGCTCACGCCGCCGCCCCCCGGGCCGGCCTGCGGTCGAAGAAACGCCCCAGCACGAAGCTCGGCACGGCGGCGAGGGCGATCATCACGAGGGCGAACGGTGCTGCCTGGCCGTAGGACAGGTAGGTCTGGTAACCCCAGAACTGGGTGGCGAGCGTCTCGACGCCGGGCGGGAGCAGGATCAGGGTGGCGGTCAGCTCCGTGGCGGCACCGAGGAAGACGAGGCAGAAGGCGGCCATCAGCCCGGGGCCGACGAGAGGCAGCGTGACCCGCCGGAGCACGACCAGGCGCCCCTGCCCGAGCGAGCGCCCTGCCTCCTCCAGCGCCACCGGAGCATGGGCGACGGAGGCCCGCACCCCGACGAGGGCCAGGGGAAAGAACATGACGGCGTAGGCGGCGATGACGGGCAGGGCCGTTTCGGCGAGGTGGCCGTCCAGGTAGCGCTCGATGAAGTAGCTGAAGGCGAAGGCCACGACGACGCCCGGGACGGCCATGACGATGAACGTGCTCCGCTCGAGCAGGCGGGCGAGCCGGGTCGGGTGGCGCACGACGAGGAGCGCCACGGGCAGGGCCATGACCGTGGCCGCGGCGGCCGCCGTCGCCGAGTAGAGGGCCGTGTAGCCGGCCGCCGAGAGGAGCGAGACGCCCCCGATCGGGTGGGGGCCGCCTTCGGCCATCCAGTAGATGCTGGCGCCGACCGGCACCCCGAGCGCCAGCGCCGACAGGGCCACATGGCCGAGCACGACGGGTGCCGTCCAGCGGCCGAGCCGGTGCGGCCGCCGGACGCGGGCGGCGAAGGCGCCGGTGCGGGCGACGCTGGCGCGGCCGCGGGCCATGTTCTCGCCGCTCAACACGAGGACGCTGAGCACGACGACCACGAGGGAGAGGGCAGCGGCGGCGGCGTCGTTGAAGCCCACCTGGAACTCCGTGAAGATCTCCGTCGTGAAGGTCTGGTAGCCGAGGATCTCGAAGGCGCCGTACTCCGCCAGGATGAGGAGGGCGACGAGCAGGCAGCCCCCACCGATGGCGCCGCGGGCCTGGCCGAGGGTGACGCGGAGGAACGTGCGCAGCCGCCCGACGCCGAGGCTGCGGGAGACCTCCTCCTGGCCGGGGTCGGCCGAGCGGAAGCTGGCGGCCACCGGCAGGTAGACGAGGGGGTAGACGGCGAGCGTCATGACGACGACGGCGCCCCGGAAGCCGTGGATCCAGCTCGTGAGCGACGACCACCCGAAGCTCACGACGAAGTCCGGGATGGCGAAGGGGACGACGAGCAGGACGGAGAAGAGCCGCCGCGCCGGCAGGTCGGTGCACTCCACGCACCAGGCCGCCGCCGTCCCGATGACGGCGCAGAGGAGGGTGACGACGACCGTCAGCTGCACGGTGTTCCACAGCAGGGTGGCCGTGAGCGACCGGAAGACGAGGCGGTCCACCGTGGCGGCGCCAGCTCCGCCCGCTTCGACGACGAGCACGACGAGCGGGACGAGGAGAGCCGCCGCCACGAGGAGAGCCGCCGCCACGAGGAGCCTTGGGCGTGCTCGGCGGGCGGGGACTGGGGCGACGGGCACGGGGGGGACGGCGGCCGGGGGGCCTTCCCGCCGGCGCCCTCTGCGAGGTTCAGCACGGCTGGCAGCCCCACCACCGCTGCCCGCGGCCTGTGGCCCCGTGGCGAGGGCGCCTCACAGGAGCCCCACCCGTTGCATGAAGGCGACCGCCTGCAGCCCGTCGCCCAGCTGGGCGATCGTGATCGGGAAGGGTTGCAGGCGGCCGAAGGGCGTCTCGGGCTGCACCGTCGTGACACCGGAGGCGATCGGGTACTCGAAGCTGCTCGAGCGGGCGAGGATCTCCTGGCCCTCCGCCGAGGTGGCGAAGGCGAGGAAGCGCTGCGCCTCCGACTGGTGACGGCTGGAGGCGAGGACGCCGAGCCCGGAGACGTCCACGACGTAGCCGGGATCGAAGGGCGCGAAGTAGGCGATCTTCGAGTGCATGTTGGAGGCGCCGATCTGCGCCCGCAGGCGGTACCAGTAGTACTGGTTGATGACTCCGAAGGCGACCTCGCCGGTGTTGACGTCGGACGTGATCGTCTCGTTGTCCGGGTACTCGTGGTCGAGGGGGGCGTTCGCCTTCAGGCCCTGCAGCCAGCTGATCGTCCTCGCCTCGCCGTAGGCGCGATCGACGGCCGTCACGACGGGCTGGAAGTCCGTCTCGCCCGGGGCGATGGCCAGCATGCCCCGGTACTTCGCTTCGGCCAGCTGGAGGACGTGGCGCGGCAGCTCGCTCGCCGAGATGAGGGCGGGGTTGTAGATGAGCACGCTCACGCGGGCGGAGACGCCGACCCAGTCGTCGGTGGGCGAGTTGTAGCGGCCCGGCGTGTGGGCAAGTGTCGACGGCTCGACGGGGGCGAGGAGCCCCTTTTCCTCGAGGTGTTCGAGGGGCTGGGAATTCTCGGTGAAGAAGAGATCGGCGGGCGAATGGCTCCCTTCGCTCTCGACGAGGTTCGCCAGCTGGTCCTCGTCACCGGTCTTCACCTCGACACGGATGCCGGTCGCCTTCTCGAAGGCCGAGACGAGGGCGCTCGTCGTCTGCGGATGCTGGCCGTTGTAGAGCAGGATGGAGTTGGCCGGATCCCCGAAGCTGCCGCAGCCGGTGAGCAGGCCGCCGAGGAGGACGACGAGCGAGCCCACGACGGCGGCGGCGCCGCCCCGACGGTCGCTGCCACGGCGTCGGCCGGGCCGGGCCGGGCACCTGCGCCGGCGTCCTTCGCGTGTGCTCAAGGCCATGGGAACCTCGGGGAGGACGATATCAGGTGAACCTTACCATCGAGGTCAAGGAAACCTGAATAGCGCAGCTCCTGCCTATGCTCGGGTAGCGCCGACCCGGCGGAACGGGGTTCGGCGCCTCGGGGTGGTCGAGCGGCACCGGGGGACGGAGCATTTGGACGACGACATCCACCCCACGGTGGACGAGTACCTCGAGACGATCGGCCTCTTGTTCGAGGAGGGCGCGCCCGTCATCGGCGCCCGCCTCGCCGAATCGCATGGGCAGGTCGCGGCCCACCGTCTCCGAGATGCTCGAGCGCCTCACCGCCGCCGGGCTCGTGGCGCGATCGGGCAGGCAGGTCCGGCTGACGCCCGGTGGGCAGGCCCGCTCGCGTGCCGCCATCCGCCGCCACCGCCTCGCCGAGCGCCTCCTCGTCGACCTCGTCGGCCTGCCCTGGTCGGACGTACACGCCGAGGCGAAACGCTTCGCCGCCGTCATCTCGCCCGAGGTCGAGGGCCGTCTCGTGGAGCTGCTGGCCGATCCCCCCACCTGCCCGCACGGCAACCCCATCCCGGGGAGCCGGCGGCCTTCTCAGGGGGGGCCGGAGCCGTTCCGCCTCTCCGACGCACCGGTCGGCGAGGACGTCGTCCTCGTCCGCCTCAGCCCCGCGCTCGAGCCCGACCGGGAGTCGCTGAGATACCTCGCCGGCTCCGGGTTCCTGCCCGGCGAAGGCGCCGAGGTGCGCGAGCGGGGACCGGACGGGACGCTCGTGCTCGCACTGCCGGCGGGGGCGCTCGGCGTCGGTCCGCGCCTGAGCCAGCTCCTCTACGTCGTGGCCGGCGACGCCGGGGCGGCGGCGGCGGGGTCAGCCTGCTGACAGCATCCGGCTGCGGATCGTCCCGATGCCCTCGATCGTGCTCTCGAGGACGTCGCCGGGCTGCAGGAAGCGGGGCGGCGTGCGACCGATGCCCACGCCGGCGGGAGTGCCGGTGAAGATGACGTCGCCGGGCAGGAGGGTGACGACGGCGGACAGCTCCTCGATGAGGCGGCTCACGGAGAAGACCATGTTCGACGTCCGCCCGTCCTGCATGACCTCGCCGTTCAGCACGCAGCGAAGCGAGAGGTCGTCCGGCGTCGTGAGCTCGTCCGGGGTCACGAGCAGGGGGCCCATCGGCCCGAAGCCGGGGAAGGACTTGCCGAGGCAGAACTGGTTGCCGGCGGCCCGCTGCAGGGTCCGCTCGGAGAGATCCTGGCCGACGGTGACGCCCGCCACGTGGCTCCACGCCTCCCAGTCCGCCAGGCGCCGTGCCGTCCTGCCCAGCACGACGACGAGCTCGACCTCGTAGTCGACGGTGCCTTCGGGCAGCTCGACCTCGTGGAAGCCGCCCACGATGCACGTCGGGAACTTCGTGAAGGTGGCGACACGCTCGGGCAGCTGCATGCCCGTCTCGGCGGCGTGGTCGCGGTAGTTGAGGCCGATCCCGAAGACCTGTCGCGGGCGAGGGGCGGGCGAGAGGAGGTCCGCCTCCGGCAGATCGTCGTAGTCGAGCTCGTCGGAGGGGGCCATGAAGTGCCCGGCCCAGTGGATGAACTCGTCCCAGCGCTCGTAGAGCGCCTGCGGGTCGGCCGCGAAGCGGCCCTCGGAGCGGCGCTCGACGTCGAACCCCCCTCCTCTGCTCACGAGGACGGCACGTCCGGCAAGGTTGGCAAGGCGGGTCACGTCGTTCCTTTCGGTCCGGTCCCGGCCAGGATATTGGCCGACTGGAGGTGGTGCCCAGCACGCGTCGCCGAGCGGCGTTACTATTCGCCCGTTGCAGCGGGCCGGCAGCCCGCAGGTCTTCGGGGGGCCCAGCCACAGCCTCAGAGATGAGGGGGAGAAGAAGGGCGTCCCTCCGGGCGCCCTTCTTCGCGTCCCGATTCGGTGCGGGCCCGGCAGCGACCCCTCAACCGCCGGCGATGATCCTCGGCCCGCGGCCCCAGGAGACGTATCGCCAGGCCCAGTTGAGGAGCACCGACGTCCGGTTGCGCACGCCCACGAGGAACATGATGTGCAGGCCCAGCCAGGCCAGCCAGGCGAGGGTGCCCCGCAGGCGGAGGCCGAAGGGCAGCTGGGCGACGGCCGCCCGGCGCCCGATCGTCGCCATGATGCCCTTGTCCTTGTAGTGGAAGGGGACCGTCGGGAGGCCTTCCCGCAACCGCTGGATTTGCTGACCGGCGTGCCGCCCCTCCTGGATGGCCGGCTGGGCGAGTTGCGGGAGGACGGGCCCGTCGCCCGGGTGCGCCGCCGCCATGTCGCCGATGGCGAAGACGACGTCGTGGCCCGCCACCCGCAGGTCGTCGCCGACGGGCACGCGCCCGCGCTCGAGGGCGACGTCGAGAGCGCTCGTGAGCGAGCACGGACCGACGCCGGCCGCCCAGACGGCGAGCCCGCATTCGATGACCTCGCCGGACCCGAGGACGACGTGGTCGGCGGCCACCTCCTTCACGCCCTCGGCACAGCGCACCTCGACACCCCGGTGCTCGAGGCAGGTGCGGGCGTAGGCGCCCAGCCGCCGGTCGAAGGCGCCCAGCAAGCGGTCCTGCATCTCCACGAGGACGATGCGCGACCTCGTGGCGTCGACGTCGGCGTAATGGGTGGCGAACTCCATCTGGCGGAGCTCCGCCAGTGCCCCCGCCATCTCGACGCCGGTCGGTCCACCGCCGACGATCACGACCGTGAGGTCGCCGTCGGAGGCCCCGTGGGCGGCCGCACGCTCCACGCTCTCGAGCACGGCGTCGCGGACGGCGACGGCATCCTCCATCGTGTAGATGGCACGGCTGTGCTCGGCCGCGCCTCTGACGCCGAAGTAGGTCGTGCCGGCGCCGGCGGCGAGCACGAGGTAGTCGTAGCCGAGATCCGGTCCTTCGGCGAACTGCACCACCTTGGCGGCGAAGTCCACTGCGGTGACGTCGTCCTGGCGGAACCGCAGCCTCGGGTGGGCGCGGCCGTAGGCGCGCACCGGGTAGGCGATGTCGCCCGGGTTGAGGCCGGCCGTGGCGACTTGGTAGAGCAACGGCTGGAACGTGTTGTAGTTGTGGCGGTCGACGAGCACGATGTCGACGTCGGTGGATGCCAGAGCCTCGCAGACGGCGAATCCCCCGAAGCCCGCCCCGATCACCACGACACGCTCGCGACCGTCCACGCCCACCGGTTATACCCGCCGCCGGACCCGACGGCGCGGCCATGATGGGGCCATGGAGAACCTGATGCAGATCGGTGAGAGCTTTTCCGGCGAAGGGGCGGACGCCGCCCACGTGAACACGGTGCTCGGTGACCGCGGGGGTCCCGTCGGGGCAGCCTGGGCCGCCGGCCTCGCCGGACCGAGCATGGGCCATGCCGGTTTCATGGTGACCGGGCAGCCCGGCGTGGCGGCCGTGCCGCCGACGCTCTTCGTCAACAAGGCGCCCATCGAGAACTCGGACCACGGCACCATGACCTGGGGACCGGCGCAGGCCGGCGTGGCACAGGGGATCGCCCGGGCGCTCGACGAAGGAGTCATCGACGCCTCGGAAGCCGGGCGCCTCGTCCTCATCACTGCCGTCTGGGTCAACCCGAAGGCCGGAGATGCTGCCGCCGTCTTCGCCAACAACTCCGAGGCGACGCTGCAGGCACTGCGCAACGGGCGGGACGGCCACCCCACCGTCGGCGATGCGGTGACAGCGGGGCTGTCACCATGGAATCATTTCTACCACCCGTGAGCGGCCAGGCTGTCGAGGAAATTGACGATCGCCTGCCCGAACTCCGGGTGCACGACGGCCGAGAGATGGTCGCCGGGGACTGACTCGGCCCGGGCGCCGAGGATCGCCTCGGCGAGCAGTCCGGGCGGCCCGGCGAGGGTGTCGCCCGTCCCGTTCAGCACGAGGGTGGGGACGGCGATGGCGGCCAGCACCTGCAGAGGGGGAACGAGGCTGCCGGAGCGTTGCAGGGCGGCGAGGGCGAGGCGATCCGCCTTCGTGGCATCGGCGAAGGTCCGAAAGGACCTCGCCCGCGCCTCGGCGACGAGCTCGGGGTGCGCTGTCTCGAGCGCCTCGGCGATGCGTTCGGCCACCTCCGGGCGGTTGCGGGTCATCTGGCCGAGCCCGACGCCGCCGAGCACGAGGGAGCGCAGACGCCCGTCGACGACTGCCAGGCGCATCCCGACGAAGGCGCCCATGGAGTAGCCGACGAAGTGAGCCCGCTCGAGGCGGAGGACGTCGAGCAGGCGCCGGACGTCGTCCACCATCGCCCCGCCGGCGTAGGCCCTCGGGTCGTGCGGCTTCGAGGAGGCGCCGTGACCCCTGGCGTCGATGAGCACGGCGCTCCGCCCGGAGTCGACGACGGCGCGGGCGACGCCCGGGCGCACGAAGTTCGTGGCGGCGTTCGAAGCGAAGCCGTGGTGCAGGACGACCGCCTCGCCCTCGCCGAGCACCTCGTAGGCGATCTCGGCGCCGTCGGCGGCCACGAAGCTGCTCACTCCACGACGATCCTCACTCGTTTGTTGCCCTTCCCCTTCGACTCGGTCTTCACGACGCGCACGCGACCCACTTCGGCGGTGGAGCGGACGTGGGTGCCGCCGTCGGCCTGTTTGTCGAGCCCGACGATGTCGACGACGCGCACCTCGCGCACGTGCTCGGGGACGAGGTTCGTCTTCGTCCGGATGAGATCCTCGTCGGCGAGGGCGGCATCTCTCGGCAGGAAGCTCACGACGATGGGCCGGTCACGCCCGATCTCCTCGTTCAGTCTGGACTCGATGGTGGCTGCGAAGCCGTCCGGCAGGGGGTCGAACTCGAAATCCATGCGGGCGGAGAGGGGCTCCATGTTGCCGCCCGTGACGGCCTTCCCGTACTCGTTCCAGATCACCCCGCAGAGGATGTGGAGCGCCGTGTGGGTCCGCATGAGGTCATGGCGGCGCTGCCAGTCGATCGTCCCGTGCACCACGTCGCCGGCGGCGGGCACGGCGCCGTCCAACCGGTGCCAGACGACCCCTCCCTCCTTTGTCACCTCGATGACACGAGCCTCGCCGAGGACGCCCGTGTCGTGCGGCTGCCCGCCGCCGGTGGCGTAGAAGACGGTCGCCTGCAGGCGCACCCGGTCGCCCTCCCTCTCGACGACGGTGCTGTCGAAGTCGGTGGCGTAGGCGTCCCGCAGGTAGAGGAGATCGGTCGCTCCGGTGTCGTCCATGGCGGCCATGGTCGCCTGCGACGGCGGCTCAGCGCCAGCCGCCCCGCCGCCCCCGGCGTTCACTTCCTGTTCAGGAGGGCGGCCAGCACCCCCTCGGGCCGGGCGGCGGCGGTGAAGCTCCGTCAGCGGGCCTGTTGAAAACCGCGTGACCGGGTCGTGCGCCGGCGGGCCTGTGGGCTGGGGACCCATGACGCTACGCTGCCCACAGCCTGTGGGGACGACGGCGTCATCCCGAGACTGTGGACGACCGGCCCGCTCCTGTGCGGCGTCGGCCGCTCCATCTCTCGTTCACCAGGGATTCATCTTCGCTCAGGGCTCCCCTGCGCTCACGAAGCCGGAGAAGTAGATGGGCGTGTAGGCGACGTTCGTGCCTGGATAGGCGGCCTGGATGGCCGTGGCGGACCCGTACGGCCCGGATCCGAGGTACATGACGACGTGGGTGATCGGGAAGTTGCCGTCGTCGGCGAAGTGGTAGAAGAGGAGGTCGCCCGGCCGGAGGTGGTTGAGGGTGACGGGTGTCGACGCCTCCCACTGCAGCGTGGCGGAGTGCTCGAGAGACACGCCGGCCGCCGCCCAGGCCAGCATCGTGAGCCCGGAGCAGTCGACACCGGAATGGCTGGAGCCGCCGAAGACGTACGGGACGCCGAGGTACTTGCGGGCGGCCGCCGCCGCCTCGAGGGCCTGCTTGCGGGAGGCCGGCTTGGGAGCGTCGATGCCGGCGAGGTTCTTCCCGGTGTAGCGGGCGCCGGTCGGTGAGCCGGCGAAGAGGCGGGTGAACTCCTTCTGCCCGACGAGCCGCAGCAGCTTGGAGGAGATGGCGGCGTACTGCCTGGAGGCCTGCTTCACGAGTTGGGCCGCCTCGTCGCGCATCGCCTTGACGGCGCTCACCTGCAGCTGGATTCCGAGCTCGGTGGCGACGGCCTCTTCCCGGTTCGTCGTGATGGTGTTCGTGATCGACTCGTAGCGGGACAGCGACGACCGCAGGTCGCCGGCGGCGAAGCCGGCGTAGACGGCGAGCTGCTCACCTTGGCTGGCGTTGGCGATGAGGAGGGGGGAATTGATCTCGTCCATCTGTCCGGTCACGTAGGCGAGCACGGCCGCCTTGCGCAGCTGCAGCTTGGCGCTCGAGACCTTGGCTTCAGCACTCACGACCCTGGCGTCGAACACGACGACGGCGCGCTCGGCGGCGTGCAGGCGCACGACGGCCTCGTCGTAGTTCTCCGAGAGGGCTGCGGCGCGGGAGTCCTCCGAGCGGATCCGGCCGGCGTCGGAGATCATGGCCTGCAGGAGGGGGCCTGCCGCCGGCGGGATGGTCGTCACGGTCTCGTGCTTGCGGTGATGCCCCTTGGAAGGTTTTTGTGCTCCAAGGGCGGTCGAGTAGCCACAGAGAGTGGCGAGCAGAGCCACCACAAGAACCATCGCCAGTTTTCGCTGCATCACGAGTTCGCTCTCTCGAAGGACGGCTCAGCAAGGGGGTCGCCGACCAGAGCCCGCCAGGCACCCGTGATACTGCAGGTCAGGCTACTGCAACACGGGGCTCCCTACAACCTTCGGCCTTCCGGGCGCCCACCTTGAGCCGCGATGGCGGGCGAGGCCCCGCCCGGCCGCCTCAGGCGGCCCGGGAACCGCCCCAAGGAGCCGGTACGGCACCGCCCTGGTTCTGGCGGACGACCGCCTGCAATGTCCAGCGGTAGAGGACCCCGACGACCTGGCCGTTGCTCATGACGGCGAGCTGGTTGCGCCGGTGGATCGAGAAGGCCTCGAGGGCCGAGGGGAAGAGGGGCTGGGAGGCGTCGAGGACAGAGGCGTCCTTGTCGCAGGCCTCCCCGGCCGTGGCGAGGGGCTGCATGACGAGGTCCTCGGCGGCGGCGATGCCGAGATAGCGGCCGTTCTCCACGATCGGTACGGCGCGCCCGGGGTAGCCCTGCAGCCAGGGGAGGAGCTGCTGCACGGTGACCTCGGCGAGCACCGTCGTCGGGTCGTGCGCCATCACGTCGCCCACGTGCATCCCCTGGAAGGACGCCTGCACGCTGGCCGCCCGCCGCTCGCCGTTGGCACCGAGCATGACGAAGGCCCCGATGAAGATGAGCCAGTAGTCGTAGCGCAGCCCGACGACGATCATGGCACCGCCCAACACGAGGGCGACGGAGGAGGCGATGCGCGTCGCCCGGTACGGGTTGCCGTGGCCGGCGAGCACGGCCCGCAGCACCCGGCCGCCGTCCATCGGGAGGGCCGGCAGCAGGTTGAACCCGCAGAGAAGGAGGTTCATCCAGGCAAGCTCGGCCAGGAGCGACCCAGTCGTCAGAGTGGGGGGCCACACCTTCGCTCCCGTCAGGAGGGCGGCCACGCCGAGGAGCACGGCGAGCCCGAAGCTGGCCGCAGGACCGGCGATGGCGATGTCCCGCTCCGTCTTCGGGGCGGCCGGCAGCCCGGTGATCTCCGAGACGCCGCCGATCGGCAACAGCACGATGTCGCGGACGGTGAGGCCGCGGCGACGGGCCACGGCGCAGTGGGCGAGCTCGTGCACGGTGACGGAGGCGAAGAGCACGGCCACCCACACGAGGATCGGCCACAGCGTGGACCAGTCCTCGTGGGCGTTGCCGAGAACGACGAGCACGACGAGGAACGAGAACGTCCAGTGCACCTTGATCGGCACACCGAAGATGCGACCGATTTTGACGGCGCCCCTCATGTCTCTCCCGGTCTCCTGCCCGTCGGTGCGGTGACTCCCACCGCGGTCGCACCAGTCTGCCGCATCAGGCTGTGAAGTGGCTGTGCGATGGCTGAACGCGGTCCTCGACGGCGGCGCGCCCGCCGCTGCCGAGGCAACATGGTCCGGTGCCGGCTCGCTCGATCGACCTGAACGCCGACCTCGGGGAGACGGCGGGCGATCTCGGCCTCATGGAGGTCGTCACGAGCGCCAGCGTCGCCTGCGGCGGCCATGCCGGCGACGAGTCGACCATGTCCGAGGCCGTGCGGGCGGCCGTCGCCTCCGGTGTCGTCGTCGGGGCGCACCCGTCCTATCCCGATCGGGAGCACTTCGGGCGCGCCGAGCTGGGTCTGCCGCCCGAGGCGGCTGCCGCCGCCGTCGTCGAGCAGGTGGAGCGCCTTGTCGCCGTCGCCGCCTCCGCCCATGTGCCCGTCTCCTACCTGAAGCTCCACGGCGCCCTCTACCACCGCGCCGGGCGGGACGCCGAGCTGGCGCAACGGCTCCTCTGCCGCCTGGAGGAGGCAGGGCTCGGGCCCTTCCCTGTCCTCGCCCAGCCCGGCTCGGTGCTGCTCGAGACGGCGCAGAGGTTGGGCTGGGACCCGGTCGAGGAAGGATTCTGCGACCGTTCCTACCGCCCTGACGGGACGCTCACGGACCGGTCGGAGCCGAGCGCCGTGCTGTCCTCCCGACGAGCGGCGGCCCAGGCGGTGGCGCTCGCGCGTGAGGGCGTCCTCGAGACGGCAGAGGGAACGACGCTCACCTTCCGGCCGGCCTCTCTCTGCGTGCACGGCGACAGCCCGCACGCCCTCGAGATCGCCCGGGCCGTGAGGACGGCCCTCCTTCAGGCCGGCATCCTCCTTGCTCCGTTCACGACGGCGTGACCCCGCACGAGGCCCGACCCACGGCGCCGATGGGCGAGACGGCGGGACTCGTCGCCACGGGGGGTTGGGAGACGGCCCAGGCGCTCGCCGCCACGCTCCGGCAGAACGCCCCGGCCGGCGTGGAGGACGTCGTCCCGGCTGCGGCCAGCCTCGGTGTCGTCGTCGACCCGGAAACGGCCGAGATCACCGACGTCCTCCGCGAGATCGCCGCAATCGCCGTCGGGAGCGAGCCCGGGGCAGGGCGTACCCTCGACGTGGACGTGTGCTTCGACGGCGAGGATCTCGACGCCGTTGCCGCCCACTGCGGGCTGTCGGCCGCCCGGCTCGTCGCCACCGTGGGTGCGAGCCGGCTCGTCGTGGGATGGCTGGGCTTCCTCCCGGGGTTCCCCTACCTCGTCGGGCTGCACGAGCCCCTCGTCTCCGTCCCGCGTCTCCCCCGCCCCCGCCCTCGGGTGCCGGGCGGTTCGTTCGCCCTCGCCGGCGGCTTCGCCGGCATCTATCCGCAGGCGTCCCCGGGCGGCTGGAACGTGCTGGGCCGCACGGCAATCCGGCTCTTCGACGTCGAGGCTGCCGACCCGGCGAGGTTCGCCCCCGGCGACGTCGTCCGCATCCGGCCCGTCAGCTCGCTCGACGGCGGCGGCACGCCCGCCTCCGAGGCGAGGCGACCGCTGCAGTCCGCCGCCCCGCGCCGCCTCACGGTCCTCCAGCCAGGCACTCGTACCCTCGTGCAGGACGCCGGTCGCCGTGGGGTCGCCCACCTGGGCGTCCCGCGGGCCGGACCCCTCGACCCGCTGCGCCACCGCATCGCCAACCTCGCCGTCGGCAACGCCGAGACGAGCGCCGCCCTCGAAGTGACCATGTCCGGGCCGACGCTGCGTCTCGACGGTGACGCCTTCGTGGCCCTCGTCGGCGACGGCACGCTCAGCGTCGACGGGCGCCAGATGCCCACGGGCGGCGTCTTGTCGGTCATGAGCGGGCAGCGCCTCTCCGTCGGTCCCGTCCGGGCGGGGGCCGCCGCCTATCTCGCCGTGAGCGGAGGCCTCGATACACCCCTCGTGCTCGGGAGCCGGGCCACCGACGCCAGCTCGGGGCTCGCCCCCGGGCCGCTCGTGGACGGAGACGAGCTGGCGCTCGGACCGGAGGGCAGGGCGCGGGGCCGTTTCTTTCCCCCCGTCCCCTCCGGGGGGCTGCTCGAGCTGCTGCCAGGTCCGGAGGGCGGCCTCGCCGGCCCGGCTCGGGCCGCCTTCCGGGCCCTCCTCGAGACGACCTTCGAGGTGGCGCCGGAGAGCGACCGGGTAGGAACGCGCCTGCGGCCCCTCGAGCGCTCCGGCGCACTGCGAGCCGCCTCCGAGGTGCTCCCCGCCGTGCCCTCGCGTGCCATGGTCACGGGAGCCGTCCAGCTCCCCCCCGACGGCTGCCCGATCGTCCTCGGGCCGGACCACGGGACCGTGGGCGGCTACCCCGTCGTGGGAGTGCTCGCCCGCCGCAGTGCCTCTTCCTTCGGGCAGCTGCGGGCCGGTGACGTCGTCGGCTTCACCGACGCCGTGACGGCCGGCTACGACCTGTCGGCAGCAGCACGGCGAGCGGTCGCCGGCTGGATGCCGGGCGAAGCCCGCCGGCGGTCCTGATCGTCCGGAGCGGCGCAGGCGCCGCGCCAGGATGCGCCGGCCATGCGACAGCAGGCATGATCGGGCCATGCCGGTCACGGTCACCGACTTCGAGCAGAGCTCCACGGCCATCGAGGGCCTTCTCGTCCTACGGACGAAGCAGGTCGGAGACGAACGCGGCACGGTCCGCGAGCTGTACCGCGAGAGCGTCTTCCGGCCGCTCGGCGCCGGAGCCGGAGTCCCCCGCCAAGTCAACCTCACGAGCTCGCGTCTCGGTGCCGTGCGCGGGCTGCACGGCGAGGACATGACAAAGCTCGTGGGCGTCGCCGCCGGGTGCTGCTTCGGGGCCTACCTCGACGTTCGCGCCGGCTCGGGCTCCTTCGGGAAGCTCGTCACCGTCGAGCTCGAGCCAGGTACGCAGGTGCTCGTCCCCCGCGGGGTCTGCAACGGGTTCCAGGCCATGACAGACGGCTGCCTCTACCTCTACTGCTTCGACGCCGAGTGGGCTCCCGGCATGCCCGGCGTCGCTGTCAACCCGCTCGACCCTGCGCTCGGCATCGCCTGGCCCCTCCCCGTCGACGCCTCCGACCGCTCCCTCATCTCGGAGAAGGACGCCGGTCTGCCTGCCTTCGCCGACCTCGACCTGCCGGGCGAGGTATGAAGTAGCGCCATGGCACTGAACGTCCTCGGCACCGACCTCGAGCCCTGCAGCTTCGACCCGCTCACCGGCTTCTACCGCGACGGCTGCTGCGACACCGGATCGGAGGACCTCGGCGTCCACACGGTCTGCGTCGTGCTCACGGCGGACTTCCTCGAGTTCTCGAAACGGGCCGGCAACGACCTCAGCACCCCGCGCCCCGAGTACGGCTTCGCCGGCCTGCAGCCGGGCGATCAGTGGTGCCTGTGCGCCTCCCGCTGGCAGGAAGCATTCGAGGCGGGCGCCGCCCCCCAGGTCGTGCTCACCGCCACGCACCGGGCGACACTCGAGTGGGTGAGCCTCGCCGACCTGCAGGCGCACGCCACCACATGAGCGCCGGCGCCGGCGCCGCCCCCCGGACGCCGTACGGCTGCCTCACACTGACGACGGACTACGGCTACGAGGGGGGTTTCGTCGGGGTGCTGCACGCCGTCGCCTTCTCCATCGCACCGGACCTCGCCGTCATCGACCTCGATCACCTCGTGCCGCCTCACGACGTGCGCCTCGGCGCACTCCGGCTCGCCCGCTTCGTCCGGCTGGCACCAGCCGGGGTCCACGTCGGCGTGGTCGACCCCGGCGTCGGGGGGAGCCGCCGGGCCGTGGCCATCGCCGCCGGCCGCCACGCCTTCGTCGGCCCCGACAACGGCCTGCTCGTGTGGGCGGCGGAGGCGGCCGCTCCGGCACTCCGGGCCGTCGAGCTCGACCGCCCGGAGCTGTTCGTGCAACCACGCTCCCGCACCTTCGACGGCCGTGACGTCTTCGTCCCCGTCGCCGCCCGTATGGCCAGCGGGCTCGATCTCCTCGACGCCGGCAGCGAGATCGACCCGGCGACCCTCGTGCGCCTGCAGCCGCCGGAGGCCACCGATCTCGGCGACGGCTCCTACGAGCTCGAGATTCTCCAGGTGGACCACTTCGGCAACCTGCAGCTGAGCGGGGACGAGTCGACGGCCGGCGCCGCCGGCCTCGTCGCCGGCGACGGCGTCATCGTGTTCGCCGGGCGGGCGGTCGTTTCCGCCCGCTACGGACGGACCTTCGACGACGTACCGCCCGGCAGCGTCGTGCTGCTCGTCGACAGCGACGGCTGCCTGGCCCTCTCGGTCAACGGCGGGCGGGCCGACAGCCTCGTCGGCACCCCCCTCCCCCCGAGCGTCACGATCCGGGCCGGCTGACCGCCGAGGCCATCGCCCGCACGGCCTGCTCGACGAGCTCGGGGGACGTGCCGATGTTCAGCCGGGCATAGCCACGACCCTCGGCGCCGAACACGGGGCCGGCGCTGAGGGCGACCCGCCCGTGCTCGAGGAAGGCGGCCGACGGGTCGTCGCCGAGCCCGAGGTCCCGGCAGTCGAGCCAGGCGAGAAAGCTCGCCTCCGGCGGCACGAAGCGCACGGAGGGGAGGTGCTCGGCGAGCAGGGCGCTGAGCAGCCGGCGATTGTCGTCGAGCTGACGGCGGGCGGCGTCGAGCCACGCCTCCGCCCGCCCGAAGGCGGCCACGCTGGCGAGAGCACCGAGATGGCTCGGCACCAGCGCCTCCTTGCGCGCTGCGAGGGCGTCGACGACGGCCGGGGAGCCGCCGGCGACAAGGGCGCACTTGAGGCCGGCGATGTTCCACCCCTTCGACGCCGAGACGATGGCGGCGCTGTGCTCGTGCATCTCGTGGTCGAGGGTCAGGAAGGGCACGTGCGCGGCGCCGGCGAGCACGAGCGGGCTGTGGATCTCGTCGACGAGCAGGAAGACACCATGGCACAGGCAGAGATCGGCGACCGATGCGAGATCGCCGGCCGACCAGACGCGGCCGACGGGGTTGTGCGGGTTGCACAGGAGGTAGGCGGCGGCGCCCTCCGCCCGCAAGGCCCGCTCGAGAGCCTCCAGGTCGAGGTGGTAGCTGCCGTTGTCGTCACAGGAGAGGGGCACCTCCGCGAGGCGGCGGCCCGTGAGGGCGAGACGGGAGAAGAAGGGCGGGTAGACGGGTGGGTTGATGACGACGGCGTCTCCGGGATCCGTCACGGCCGCCACGACCTCGGCCACTCCCGTCATGACGTCGGGGACGGCGCACAGCGACGCCGGCGGCGGCGACCATCCCCAGCGGGAGGCCGAGAAGGCGGCGAACGGCTCGGCGATCGAATCCGGCATGGCGTAGCCGAAGTCGCTCAGCTCGAGCGCCTCCCGGAGGGCTTCGCTGATCTCACGGGCGACGTCGAAGTCCATCTCCGCCACCCAGGCCGGCAGCACGTCGGGTGGGTAGTCCCGCCACTTGGCGCTCTTCCGGCGCCGCAGCTCGGCGAGGTCGCAACGCCCGAGAACGGCCTCCACGGGCTGCACCGTAGCTCCGTCACCGCACCGGCTCGACGGCCACCTCCCGCCGTCGGCGGCGGTCTCAGGCCATGTCGACGATGCGGCAGGGGATGTCGGCGTTCTCGTCCAGGTGATAGCTGGCGCACACCCGGTGGTAGCCGTCGGCGATCGTGAGGGGCACGCCGTGGCCGAGCCGCCCGCGTACGAGGAGCACCGGCGAGAGCTGCTCGCCGAGGCGCACCTTGGCGAGATCCGAGGCGACGTGGGCGTTGTCCGGGGGGAGGAGGGGGAGGCTGCTCGCCCGCAACAAGTCCTTCGCCTTCCGCGTCGTCCCCCGGGCGTGCCGGAGCGCCCCGACGGCCGCCCGGGCGCTCTCCGGATCGAGCAGGAGCGTGAGGTAGTCGACGGCGGCCGGGAAGTCGTGGTCCTCCGGATCGCTTTTCCAGTGCTGCTTCGTGGTGGTGTCCATCGGGCGAGTCCCTTCCCTCGGCGGGCCGCTGGCCCAGGCGGCCGTCGCTCCGGCCGCGCCGCGGTCAGCTTGCCACTCCGGCGTCGCTCCGGCGTGCCGGTGCGCCGGCGCTGCTAATGTCGAACTGGTGTTCGCCACTTCGTGGGACGAAGGCCTCGACGACGCCCAGCTGGCGGCGGTCACCCACGGCGACGGCCCCCTCGTCGTCGTCGCCGGCGCCGGCACGGGCAAGACGAGGACGCTGACGGCCCGGGTCGCCCGGCTGCTCGGGCGCGGGGTGGCGCCGGAGCGCATCCTCCTCCTCACCTTCACGAGGCGTGCCGCCGACGACATGCTGGCGCGGGCGGCAGCGATGTGCGGGGTGCGGGAGTACGGCCGGCGGCTGCGCGGCGGCACCTTCCACGCCGTCGCCCACCAGATGGTCAGCACCTTCAGCGAGGTGCTCGGCCTGCCCACGGGCTACTCCGTGCTCGACGCCGCCGACGCCGCCGACGCCATGGACCTGCTGCGGGCCGAGCACGGGCTTGCCGGCCAGGACGTGCGGACCCCGAGAGCCGGCACGCTCGTCGACGTCTACTCGCGCTGCGTCAACACCCACCGGCCGCTCGCCGAGGTGGTCGCCGTCCACTTCCCCTGGTGCGAGCCGCACTCCGAGAAGATGGGGGAGCTCTTCCGCGCCTACGTCGCCGGCAAGCGGCGCTCGGCCCAGCTGGACTTCGACGATCTGCTCCTCTACTGGCGGGCCGCCCTCGGTGACGAGCGGCTCGGCCCCGAGATCGCAGCCATGTTCGACCACGTCCTCGTCGACGAGTACCAGGACGTCAACGAGCTGCAGGTCGACATCGTGAAGCGCCTCCGTCCCGGCGGGGGCGGCCTCACCGTCGTCGGCGACGACGCCCAGGCCGTCTACGGCTTTCGCGGCGCCGATGCCTGTCACCTCCTCGACCTCGCCGCCGGGCTCCCCGGAGCCACCGTCGTCGCCCTCGAGCGCAACTTCCGCTCCCGCCAGCCCATCTTGGACCTCGCCAACCTCGTCCGGCCGGCCGACGGCGGGCTCCGTCTCCTCCTGCACGGCGAGCGCACCGGCGGCCGGCGGCCCGTGCTGCTGCGCTGCCACGACGCCCCCGCCGAGGCGCGGGCCGTCGTCGACCGGGTGCTCGACAACCACCTGCAGGGGATGCGGCTGCGTGACCAGGCCGTTCTCGTACGGGCTTCCCACCACAGCGACCTCGTCGAGCTGGAGCTGACGGCCCGGCGGGTGCCGTACCGGAAGTACGGGGGGCTGCGTTTCGTCGAGGCGGCTCACGTGAAGGACTTCGTCGCCGCCCTGCGGCTGCTCGGCAACCCCGCCGACGATCTCGCCTGGTACCGCCTCCTCCGCATGCACGAGGACATCGGTCCGGCCCGCGCCCGCCAACTCCTCGGCCTGCTCGGTGACGACCGGGCCGGCGGACAATGGGCAGAGGCCGTCGCCGCCGCACCCGCCCGGGCGCGGGTGGCGCTCGCCGGCACCTTCGAGGCGCTCGACTCGGCACGCCGGGAGGCGGGGACGGCCGCCAAGGTCGAGACCGTTCGCATCCTCCTACGGCCCCTCGTGGCCCGCACCTACGCCGTGGCGGCCACCCGCCTGGAGGATCTGGAACGGCTCTCGGCGGCGGCCGCCGCCACGGCGGACCTCGGTGCCTTCCTGGCCGAGCTCACCATCGATCCGCCCGTGTCCTCCGGCGACTGGGCAGGCCGGCCACATCTCGACGAGGACTACCTCGTCATCTCGACCGTGCACTCGGCCAAGGGGCTCGAGTGGACAGCCGTGCACCTCCCCCACCTCGTCGACGGCGCCTTCCCGTCCGACATGGCACTCGGCAGCCCGGCGGGGCTGGCCGAGGAGCGCCGCCTCTTCTACGTGGCCACGACGCGGGCCCGCGACCAGCTGACGTTGTACGCCCCGCTGCGCATGCCCCACCACCGCCGCGGCCGTGACGACCGGCATTCGTTGGCGCCGGCCAGCCGCTTCCTCGACGACTCCGTCCTGGCCCAGCTGGACGTGCAGGAGCAGGTGCCGACGAGGCCTCCGGTCAGCAGGCCGGGCTGCGGCGAGACCGGGCGGGCAGCGGGTTCCACGGCGGGCGCCGTCGCCCTCGAGCTCGATGCCCTCTGGACGTAGCGACCGGGCGCCGCCGCCTCAGTCGGCGGCGACCGACTCAGGCGTCGTCGGCTTCCGGGGCCGGCTCGGCGGGCTCGGGCTCGAGCTGCAGGGCGCAGGAGTTGATGCAGTAGCGCAAGCCCGTCGGCCCCGGGCCGTCGGTGAAGACATGGCCGAGGTGGCCGCCGCAGGCACGGCAGCGGACCTCCGTCCGCTCCATGAAGAGACTGCCGTCGCGGTGGAGCGTGACGGCCTCGGCCACCTCCGGTTCGGTGAAGCTCGGCCATCCCGTGCCCGAGTCGAACTTCGTGCCCGACGAGAAGAGCGCTGCGCCGCAGCCGGCGCAGCGGAAGACGCCCTCGTCGTGGTTGTCCCAGTAGGCGCCGGTGAAGGCCGGCTCCGTGGCCCCGCGGCGCAGCACCCGGTACTGGCCCGGCGTCAGCTCGTCCCGCCACTCCTCGTCCGTCTTCTCGAGCGTGGGTGCCGGAGGGGGCGGCGTGCCGCCCGATCGTTTGAACATGTCGTGTCGTCCTCCTCTGGTGCGAACGCGTTTCAGGCCGGACGCCCGCGCAGCCGGCGGTACCGGCCGACGAGGGAGGCCGTGGAGGCGTCGAGCGCCGTCACATCGGGCACCCCCGGGGCGGTCAGCACGGGTCCGAGCTGCTTGGCCATCACCTTGCCGAGCTCGACGCCCCACTGGTCGAACGAGTCGACGCCCCAGACGGCCCCTTCCGTGAACACGACGTGCTCGTAGAAGGCGACGAGCTGGCCGAGCACGGACGGGGTGAGCTTGGGGGCGAGGATGGTCGTGCTCGGCCGGTTGCCCGGCATGACCTTGTGGGGTACGAGCCTCGCCGGGGTGCCGTCAGCGGCCACCTCAGCCGCCGAGCGCCCGAAGGCGAGGATCGAGCTCTGCGCCAGGCAGCTCGCCATGAGCAGGTCGTGCTGCTCGCCGATGTCGGCGTACGGCTCGCCGAAGGCGATGAAGTCCGCCGGCACGAGCTTCGTCCCCTGGTGCAGCAGCTGGTAGAAGGCGTGCTGGCCGTTCGTGCCCGGCTCCCCCCAGTAGATCTCGCCCGTCTGGTAGTCGACGGCGGCGCCGTCGAGGCGCACGGACTTCCCGTTCGACTCCATCGTCAGCTGCTGGAGGTAGGCGGGGAAGCGGGCGAGGCGCTGGCTGTAGGGGAGCACGGCGTGCGACTGGGCGCCAAGGAAGTCGTTGGAGAAGACGTTCAAGAGCCCCTGCAGCATGGGACCGTTCGATGCCGGCTCGGCGTGGCGGAAGTGCTCGTCGACGGCGTGGAATCCCGCCAGCATGTCGGCGAAGCGCTCCTTGCCGATCGCCACCATGAGGGAGAACCCGATGGCCGAGTCGTAGGAGTAGCGCCCGCCCACCCAGTCCCAGAGGCCGAACATGTTGGCGGGGTCGATGCCGAAGGCCGACACGCCCTCGGCGTTCGTCGACACGGCCACGAAGTGACGGGCGACGGCGTCGTCACCGGCTCGCGATCCGAGACCGCTGAGCAGCCAGCTGCGGGCGGCGGCGGCGTTCGTGAGCGTCTCGAGGGTCGTGAACGTCTTGGAGCTCACGACGAAGAGGGTGCGGGCGGGCTCAAGATCGTGGGTCTTCTCGAGGAAGTCGGCCGGATCGATGTTCGAGACGAAGCGGCAAACGATCCCTGGGTCGGCGTAGTCCTTGAGCGCCTCGTAGGCCATGGCGGGGCCGAGGTCGGAGCCGCCGATGCCGATGTTGACGACGGCGGTGATGCGCTCGCCCGTCGCCCCCCGCCAGTCGCCGGAGCGGATGCGGTCCGACACCTCGCCCATGTGGTCGAGCACGGCGTGCACGTCGGGCACGACGTCGCGCCCGTCCGCCACGAGGGACGTGCCCTTCGGCATCCGGAGGGCGACGTGCAGCACGGCGCGGTCCTCGCTCGTGTTGATGTGCTCGCCGGCGAACATGGCATCGCGACGGGCCGTCACCTCGGCGCGCTCGGCGAGGGCGAGCAGCAGCGAGATCGTCTCCTCCGTGGCGCGTTGCTTCGAGAAGTCCATGACGAGATCGGCCACCGGCAGCGTCATCCGCCCGACGCGCCCCGCATCCTCGGCGAAGAGCTCGCGCAGGTGGCGGCCGCCGGCCTCGGCGGCGTGACCGCCGAGCGCCTTCCACTCGGGCGTGGCGGCGATGTCGACGGGGGCCGGGACCGTCATGCCGGCCGCTCGACGTGGCCGCCGAATTCCTTGCGCTGGGCGGATTGCACCTTGTCGGCGAAGAGGTCGGCCCCCCGGGAGCCGAAGCGGCCGTAGAGCGCCGTCGTCAGGAGAGGTGCCGGGATGCCCTCGTCGATGGCGGCCATGCTCGTCCAGCGGCCCTCCCCGGAGTCGGACACCCGGCCGGTGAACTGGGCGAGGTCGGGGTCCTCGTGCAGGGCCGCCGCCGTGAGGTCGAGGAGCCAGGAGGCGATGACGCTGCCGCGGCGCCACACCTCGGTGATCTCGGCCAGGTCGAGGTCGTAGCGGTAGTACTTGGCGTCGCGGAGGGGGGCCGTCTCGGCGTCGGCCGCCACGGTCGAGCTCCCGGCGTTGGCACCCTTCAAGATGTTGAGGCCCTCGGCGTAGGCCGTCATGAGGGCGTACTCGATGCCGTTGTGGACCATCTTCACGAAGTGCCCGGCGCCGTTCGGGCCGCAGTGCAGCCAGCCCTCTTCGGACGGGCTCGGGTCGCCCGAGCGACCCGGCGTGCGCTCGGCCGTGCCGAGGCCGGGGGCGAGCGCCGTCAAGACAGGCTCGAGGTGGGCGACGGCCTCCTCGTCGCCGCCGACCATGAGGCAGTACCCGCGCTCGAGGCCGAAGACGCCGCCGCTCGTACCGACGTCGACGTAGTGGAGGCCGCTCGGCCGCAGCGCCTCCGCCCGGTCGATGTCGTCGCGGTAGTACGAGTTGCCGCCGTCGATGACGATGTCGCCCGGCTGCAGGACGGCGGCGAGGCGGTCCACCATGTCGCCGGTGACGGCGGCCGGCACCATGATCCAGACCGCTCTCGGCGGCGTGAGCTTGCCGGCCAGCTCCTCGAGCGAGGAGGCCCCGGTGGCGCCCTCCGCCTCGAGCGACTTCACGGCGTCGGCCGAGACGTCATAGGCGACGATCTCGTGGCCGGCGGCCATCAGCCGACGTGACATGTTGGCCCCCATCCGTCCCAGACCGACCATGGCGAGCTGCATCGTGGCCTCCTTCGTCGTCGTTCCTACGTTTGTAGCGCCGGTTCCCGCCGCGCCCGGCCGCCGGCCGCGCCGGGAATCAGCCGATGAGGCCGTGGCGGTGGGCGTAACCCACCGCCTGGGCGCGGTCCCGGCTGGCGGTCTTGGCGAAGATGTGGTTCACGTGGGTCTTCACCGTGGCCTCGCTCACGAAGAGCTCGGCGGCGATCTCGGCGTTCGAGCGGCCGGCCGCGATGAGACGGAGCACCTCGAGCTCGCGCGCGGTGAGACCGTCCGGGGCATCCCCCTCCGCCGCTGCCTCGGCGGCCGAGGCGGCCCGGCCGCCCGGGCGCCCGATGCCGGCGCGCCAGAGGCGTTCGTACACCCCCTGGTCCAGCACCGCCTGGCCGGAGGCGGCGGCGTCGAGCGCCCGCTTGATGGCGTGCCGATCGGCGTCCTTCGTGAGGAATCCGAGCGCGCCGGCGGAGAGGGCGCCGGCGATCGACTCGTCGTCGGCGTAGGTCGTGAGCACGACGACCTGGGTACGGGGGGAGCGCTGGCGGATGGCGGCGGTGGCGGCCGCCCCGTCCATGCGCGGCATGCGCAGGTCCATGAGCACGACGTCCGGGTCGGTCGCCTCCACGAGGTCGACGGCCTGCTGCCCGTCGCCGGCGGCGCCCACCACCTCGACGTCGGCCATGAGCGAGAGAAGGGTCACGAGACCGTCGCGGACGGTCGCCTGGTCGTCCGCTACCACCACCCTCACCGGTCGGGCTCCGGGATGTCCCCAGTCGCCGGCAGGGGCACCTCGACGGCGACCTTCCAGCCGAGCGGGGCGCCGCCGTTGCCGTCGGACCCGTTACCTCGCTCGAGCGGCCCGGCTTCGACCCACCCGCCGAGCAGCTCCACCCGCTCGCGCATGCCCGTCAGCCCGTAACCGGGTGGCCCGCCCGCCGGCGGCTCCGGCGCCGTCCCGTTCGAGTAGGAGTCCACGACTTCGAGGGCGACGCGGTCTCCTGCGAAGGCGAGCGAGACGTCCGCCCTGGCGCCCGGCGCGTGTTTGCGTGCGTTCGTGAGGGCCTCCTGGGCGGCCCGGTAGACGGCGAGGGCGGCCTCCGGCGGCAGGGGCCGCTCGACACCGTCGGTCCGGAAGGAGGCGTTGCCGGCGGCGGCGAGCGACCGCAGCTGCTCGACGAGGTCGAGGGGGGCGCCCCGGAGGGCCCGCACGGCCCGGCGGGTCTCGTCCAGCCCCTCCACGGCCAGCCGGCGGGAGGCCGCCGCCGCCTGCCTGGCGCGGACCACGTCCCCCTCGCCGAGGAGGGCGTCGAGCATGTCGAGCTGCACCGCCAAGGCGCTGAGCGAGTGGGCGAGGACGTCGTGGACCTCGCGGCCGATGCGGTTGCGCTCCTCGAGGGCGGCGGCGTGGGCAGCCTCGGAGGCCGTGCGCTCCCGCTCGGCCAGCAGCTGCTCGGACTGCTCGGCGCGGAGGCGGGACTGACGGCGGCTCACTCCCCCTGCCAGGCCGGCGGCCCCGGCAAGAGCGGCCCATCCGATGAGCACGACGTCGCCGTGCGTGATGGCGACGCCGAGCGCGAGGGAGGCGACGGAGAGGCCGACGAGGCCGGCTGCCGTCCGCTCCTGCAGGAGGTCACCGGCGCCGATGGCGATCACCGCCACGAAACCCACCCCGAAGCCCGACAGCCCGCCCACGCCTCCCCCCGCCAGCGCCATCACGACGAGCCCGAGCGGGGCGAGGCGCCGGGCACCGACCCGTTTGGCCACCGTCCACCCCACGTAGCCGGCGAGGACGAGCCCGATGAGGACCCCGAGGGCGACACGTTGATCGGTCCGGGTGGCATGGCTCGAGGTGGCGGCGCCGGTGGCGAGGAGGGCCACGCCGACGAAACGCAGGAGGGCCAGGCTCGTCGGCGAGAACAGTCGTGCCGCCCCCGGGACAGGGGCGGCACGACCGGGGCTCGTGCCCGGTCGGTCGGTCACGGTCGCATCCTCGGAACGGATCATTCCACCGATGCGGAGCCGGCAGGTGCCGTCACGAGTCGCGGCATGCTGAGGTGGCCGGCCCGCCATGCCCGCAGCGCGATCCCGCCGCTGCGGAATACGACCTCGGCGAGGGCCATGAGGATGAGGCCGGTGACCCACGCGTTCAGGCTGAGGCCATGGGCGAGCGAGAAGCGGTAGAGGCTCGGCCCACCGCCGTGCTCGGCGTACAGCTGGAAGGCCATGCGGCTGCCGACGCCGACGATCCAGAGGATGGCGGCGACGGCGCCCGCCCGCACGATCACGGCGCCGGCCTCGTTGCGGTGGAAGTGCGTGGCAAGGGCGCACCCGATCCCGAGCGATGCCCCGAGGGCGGCACCGCCGAGCTCGAGGACGAGGTTGTCGCCGTTCGTCGGGAAGCCCGTGAGGTAGTGGACGGCGAAGTAGGTGACGACGGCGAGCGGGAGCAGGAGGGTGATCATGCTGAGGCGCCGGCTCCGAACCTGCAGCACGACCATTCCGATGAGGGCGATGTCGAGGAGGTAGTTGGTCATGGCGTCAGTGTGCACGGCCCCGCCGTCGGGGTCATCGGCGCTCGGGTGGAGAGATGGTTGGGTTTCTCGGCGGTCGCCGCCTCCACCCCAGGGTGGAGTGCCCGCTGCCTGTTCGGCCCCGGCCACCCCTTCTAACCTGGGCTTCCACGTAGTCCGGGACCACGTGCCGGACCCGAGCGACGAGGGAGAACCATGTCCGACGTCACCGTTCCACCGGAGAAGCGGCTCGGCGAGCTGAAGCGCGTCTTCGAGTACACCATCCACCCGTTGACGCGGGCGCATGCCGAGGGCGCCGTCCCGCCCCCGCCGAAGGTTGCCGACGAGCTGCCACGCGGCAATGCCGCCGCCCGGTTCAACTCGTGGTTGGCGCTGAAGATCACGAACGCCGTCGGCTCCATGTGGTGTGCCTACGTCTTCACGGCGATCGCACTGGTCGGGCTCCCGGCGGCGCTGCGCCCGGGCGGCGAGGGCATCATCTCCTGGATCGCCCAGACCTTCCTGCAGCTCGTGCTGCTGTCGGTCATCATCGTGGGGCAGAACGTGCAGGCGGCCGCCTCCGACCACCGCGCCCAGTGCACCTACGAGGACGCCGAGGCCATCCTCCACGAGGCCACCGAGATCCAGGCGCACCTGCAGGCGCAGGACGAGACGCTCACGAACCTCATCACCGAGATGCTGCAGGTGGTGCGGGCCATGCCGGGCTCTGCGGCGAACAGCGCGGCTGCCACGCCCGACGGGGCGGGCAGCTGAGGCCGGCTGAGCCCCTGACGGCTCAGCCCCTGGGGCTCGGCGCTCTCAGACGGCCGTGCGGCGCACGGAGGCGAGGAGCTCGGTGGCCGTCACGGCCTTGTCGGGCACCTGGAGCGCCGAGACGGTCGGCTCGACGTCGACGGGCGTCTCCGTGTCGACGCGGAAGGGGACTCCGAGCCGCTCGCGCAGCCGATCCGAGATCTCCGACAAGCGGTCGCCGTCGAGGACTCCGGTGCAGACGATGGCGAGGCCGTCGTCGGTCGTGCGGTAGACCTCGTCGGTCATGCGGACGAGGGAGTTCACGCGCCGCGCCGACACCCGGACGAGCTGGTCGGCGGAGAACTGGCCGAGCTGGCTCCGCAGGCGGTCGAGGGCGTTCAGGCGGATGCAGATGAGCCCCGGTCGCTGGCCGGTGGCGATCATCTCGTCGAGGGAGCGCACGAGCGTCTCCTCGAGAGGGAGCCCGGTGATGACGTCGACGTCGGACGGCCATGGCTCAGCCGGCTTGAGGGGCACGGTGAAGGCGGTGACGGGTGCGGGTGCAGCTGCCACCGGGGCTGGGCTCGAAGACTGGGCGCGGCCGAGCGAGAGCGAGGCGATCTCGGCGGCGTAGCGGAAGGTCGTCTCAGCCGTCTCCACGAGCGGCCGCTCCTTGCGGTCCCAGGCGACGAGGCAGCCGACGACGCTCGTGTCGTGGCTCGCCCTCACCGGCACGCACCGGAGGGCTGCCAGGTGCTTGCGCCGGGCATAGTCGGCGATGGGATCGGCCATGGAGGCGAGGTCGAGGTCGATCCACGCCTTCTTCCCCACGAGGACCTCGTCCCAGGGGCCGGCCGGGGGGGCATCGCCGAAGTCGGGCGTCTGCGGGAGCTGGGTGGGGGAACCGGACGCCTCGCCGGGCAGGAGGAAGTAGCAATCGTGGGCGATCGGCTCGCAACCGAGAACGCCGACGATCGTCTCGAGTGCGGTCTCGACCACCTCTCCCGTCGAGCGCTCCTCCCCCGGCGCCTGCCAGCCGATCTGGGGCACGAGGGCGGCGTTGAGGCCCTGGCGCAGCGTCTGCGGTCGCAGGAGCACGACCGTGGCCCCTCGTGTCGACCCGTCGGCGCGGTGTGCCGCCGAGACCTCGACGAGTCGCCGCGAACCGTCCGGCTGCTCGAAGCGCGCCACGACGGAGGCGGGCACGGAGCCGACGGCCATCGAACGCGCCTCGTGGATGACCGACCCGACGAGACTGGCGTCACCCGGAGCGACGAAACGCAGCAGATCGGATCCGAGGAGGTCGACGACGGGACGGCCGAAGACGGAGGCGAACCGCCCGGACACCTCGGCGATGCTGCGGCGGTCGCGGAGGAGCACGACGGCAGCCGGCATGGCGCCGATGATGGCGGCGAGGTCCTCCGACATGGCGCTCGCCGAGCGGGAGTGGGCCGGGCGCTTCACGACCACATCTTTACCGGCTGCCGTCCTCCGGCGGCCCGCAGGGGACGACCCGAGGCCTCAGGCTGGCGCGACGGCCTGCGCGGGGAGCAGGCGGGCGCGACCGGGGGCCTCGTGGCAGGAGGGTGCCACCTCACCCGAGGACAGGACATCGCGCTCCTTCGAGTCGTCACGGCCGTGAGTGCTGAAGCTTCGATCGAGCAACCCGGTCGTCCCCCCGACACACCGTGCCGGGCAAGCTAGTCGGGCCGGCCCATGCGGGCAAGCACCGTCACGGGGCACCTCGGGTGGGGCGGCAGGCGGCGAGGACGGATCGCCGCGAGCGCCACGACATGACCGAGAGGACGCAGAGGGCCGACAGGAGCGAGCCGGCCGAGAGGAAGCTGCCGACGGAGAGCACGGAGGCGCACGATCCCACGGAGGCGACCGAGAGGGTCGAGCCGACCGACCCGACCGACAGCACCGAACCTCGGGACCCGATGCAGAGCAGCGAGTCCTCCGAGGCGATGGACCACTTCGAGCCCGACCGTGCCATGCCCCATCCTCCCGCGGGCACCCGGCCGGCGCCACCTCACTCGAGCGGTCCGGGGTAGGCGGCCTCGGCGACGTCGATGAGTGCCTGCGTCCGGCGGTGGACGAGGAGCAGGACGACGACGACGGTGACGAGGGCGACGCCGATGAGGACGAGGTTGACCGTGCCCGAGAGCCGGCGGATGGCGCTGCCGGCGGCGTAGGAGGCGAAGGCGTACACGGCCGACCAGACGACGGCGCCGGCGATGTTGGCGGCCGTGAAACGCCGCCAGCCCATCTTGTTCGTCCCCGCCAGGAGGGCGGCATAGGTGCGCAGGATCGAGACGAAGCGCCCGAAGAAGACGATCTTGGCGCCGTGGCGCTCGAAGACGTAGCGGCCGACCTTGAGCTTCGGCTCGTCGAGGCGGATGCGGGGGCCGTAGCGACGCACGAGCCGGTAGCCGCCGAGGCGGCCGATGAGGAAGCCGGCCGTCCCCCCCGTGATGCAGGCGAGGGCGGCGACGGCGAAGAGCCAGACGACCGAGAGCGAGTGCGAGTGGCCGGCGTAGATGCCGGCGGCGACGAGCGAGGTCTCGCCCGGCAGGGGGACGCCGAGGCTCTCGGCGAGCACGAGGAGGAAGACCGCCCAGTAGCCGTAGACGGTGACGAGGTGCCCGACGTTCACGGCGCCGTCTTAGCTGCTGGCCGGGTGGGCGCGCACACTCGAAGGCTTCGGGACTTTCGGCCCTTTACCCCCAGGTCCTTTGTTCTTAGGCTTCGACCAGCAAGAATGCCAGCGAGCGGCGACGTCGCGCGTCTGCGGCATGTCACCGGAGGAGGAGGAAAGGTGATCAACGACGGCGATACCGCATTCGTCCTCATGAGCGCGGCTCTCGTGATGATCATGACTCCGGGACTGGCGTTCTTCTACGGCGGTCTCGTGCGCCGGAAGAACTTCCTCGCCATCATGCTGCAGAGCTTCATCTCCATGGGGGTGGTGACCATCATCTGGGTGGCCGTCGGCTACTCGCTCGCCTTCTCCGGCGGCCCGGGCGGCGTCATCGGCAACTTCTCCTGGGTGTTCCTGAAGGGTGTGGGCGTCCAGCCCAACCAGTGGGCGCCGCACATCCCGGCGCTCGCCCACTTCGTGTTCCAGGAGATGTTCGCCATCATCACCCCGGCCCTCATCACGGGCGCCTTCGCCGACCGTGTGCACTTCAAGGCCTACATCAAGTTCCTCGTCCTCTGGAGCCTCCTCGTCTACGTGCCCATCGTGCACTGGATCTGGGGCGGCGGCTTCCTCGCCAAGTGGGGCGTCCTCGACTTCGCGGGCGGCATGGTCGTTCACACGAGCGCCGGCTTCGCAGCCCTCGCCTCCGTCTGGGTCGTGGGGGCCCGCAGGTTCGCCCCCGGCGAGAAGACCCTCCCGCACAACGTCGCCTTCGTCGGCCTCGGGACCGGGTTGCTGTGGTTCGGTTGGTTCGGCTTCAACGCCGGCTCCGCCCTCGCCGCCAACGGCGTGGCGGCTCACGCCTTCGTGAACACCGACATCGCCGCCTCCGCCGCCATGTGCACCTGGACGGCCATCAGCTGGTACCGCCACGGCAAGCCGAGCGCCATCGGGAGCTTCACGGGCGCCGTCGCCGGGCTCGCCTGCATCACGCCGTGTGCCGGCTACGTGCCGACGTGGGCGTCCTTCATCATCGGGTTCCTCGCCGGTGTGATCTGCTACGGCGCCGTTGCCTTCAAGACCCGCATGAAGTGGGACGACGCCCTCGACGTGTGGGCGGCCCACGGCGTCGGTGGCCTCCTCGGCTCCATTCTCCTCGGAGTCTTCGCCGAGCTCTCCATCAACGCCGCCGGCCACAACGGCCTCTTCGCCGGCAACCCCGGGTTCCTCGGCAAGCAAGTCGCCGCCGCACTCCTCATCGCGGCATATGCCTTCCTCGTGACGTTCCTGATCTTGAAGGTGCTGAACCACTTCGACCCCATCCGAGTGCCGGACGAGATGGAGCAGGCCGGCCTCGACTCCGAGCTCGAGGAGGACCAGGCCTACATCCTCACCTGAGGGCCCGGGGCGCCGGCACGCCGGCGGGCGCCCCGGCGAAACGGACCAATTCCTCTGGCGGCTGGACTGCCACAAGCGCACCGTGTGCTCATGCTCAGCTCCGCACTCGACATCTTCCGGATGCGCCAGTACTTCAACGTCGTCACTGCCACCCGCCAGCTGCTGGACGGCGTCCGGGAGGACGCCGCCTTCCTCAACGACACGCGGCGGGCCGTCGCCCCGCTCTTCTTCGATCGGCAGGCAGCGCCCGACCTGCATCCCTTCCCCCCGCCCAGGCGCTCCACCTCCCGGGGCTCGCCGGCAGGCGCCTTGCGCTCGTCGCCACGGGAGGAAGCGGGGCGCTCGCCTCGGTCGTCGGGGCGGCTCGCGCCCTCGAGGAGGCCGGTGTGCGGCCGGACGTCATCTCGCTCTGCTCGGGCTCGTCGCTCTTCGGCTTCCCGATCGCGGCCGGCGTGCCGGCCGACGAGGTGGCCGCCTTCACGCTCTCGCTGCGGCCGGAGGAGTACGTGGACGTCGATTGGCGGGAGGTAGCGGCCCTCGTGCCGAAGCGGGGGCAGGGCTTTGCCGGCGTGCTGCGGGGCGAGGGCATCGAGCAGGCGTACCGGCGGCTCCTCGGCGACCTCCGCCTCGGCGAGCTGGCCATCCCCGCCTACGCCCCCATCTGGAACATCGAGGAGAACCGGCTCGAGTACCTCGGCCCTGCCACCTACCCCGACCTGCCCGTGGCGAGGGCCATCCACATGGCGATCGCCCTTCCCCTCTTCATCCGGCCGGTCGAGCTGGACGGCGGTTACTGGTGCGACGGCGGCATCGTCGACATCTTCCCGGTGCGACCGGTCCTCGACATCGAGCCGCCCTGCGACGTCGCCCTCGCCATCAACGGCTTCTACCCGCCCCACTTCGTCGGCGAGGACGCCAGGGGGTGGCAGGACCGACGGGGCAGCATCCTCTACGTCGCCAGCCAGATACGCACCTGCCAACAGGTCGAGCTCGCCCGCGCCAACCTGCAGCGCCTCGAGGCCGAGAGCGACGTCCACATGATCGAGCCCGTGCCCTACGAGGCCGTGCGCGGCGTCGGGTTCTACCGGCAGTTCATGAACACCGCCGGGTGGGGCGAGTTCATGCGGAGCGGCCGCTCGGAGGCGCGGGGCGTCCTGCAGGCGTCCTACGGTGCCGCCCCGGTGCGCCACAGGGCCAAGGGCGGCTCCAGACTGGCCGCCGCCTGAGGAGCTGGGCATCCCCCGGCACGGCAACTCGGGACCTTCAGCCCTGGCGCCGCTCGGGCAGCCTGCGGACAATGAGCCGCGGAGGGCAACCGACGCCGCACGAGAGGGGCGAGAGATGGACCTTATCGACCTGGCGATCGCCACGGAGGAACTCGACCTGAAGGACTGCCGCCTCCTCCTCGCCGAGGAGCGCATCGGCCGCATCGCCGTCGTGGTGGACGGCCGGCCGGAGATCTTCCCCGTCAACTACGGCATGGACGGCGACGGGATCGTGTTTCGCACGAACCGGGGACGGAAGCTGCTCGGGCTCTCCGGCGAGGTCGCCTTCGAGGTCGACCGCATCGACCTGCTGGAGCGCTCCGGCTGGAGCGTCGTCGTGCACGGCCGCGCCGAGGACATCACGAAGTTCGACGGCCCGAGGCTGCAGGCGCAGGCCGAGATGCCCTGGGCGGGGCCGAAGGACGTGCTCGTCCGCATCTCGCCCGTCCTCGTCACGGGCCGGCGCGTGCGGGCCGCCCAGCCCACCCCGCTGCGCGGCTGAGACGACGGAGGTCGTCGCCGCCTCGCGGCCGACGAGGGCGGCGGCAGGAGGACCGGGTCACCCGGGGTCAAATGGCCCTACCTGTGGAGGGTCCACCGGCGCAGGATGGCGGCATGACACCTCCCCAGCGACTTCGCCGGGTCGTCATCCTCGGCGCCGGAGGCCGTGACTTCCACGACTTCAACACCGTCTTTCGGGACGACCCTGCCACCCAGGTCATCGCATTCACGGCGGCCCAGATCCCCGGCATCGCCGACCGCAGGTACCCGGCCTCACTGGCCGGGCCCGCCTATCCCGACGGCATCCCCATCGTCGGCGAGGAGGAGCTGGGGCGGCTCGTCGCCGAGCACGCGGTCGACGACGTCATCCTCGCCTACTCCGACCTCGCCCATGCCGACGTCATGCACAAGGCATCCGTCGCTCTCGCCACGGGGGCGGGTTTCCGCCTCCTCGGGCCGCGGGAGACCATGATCCGCAGCACGAGACCCGTCGTCGCCGTCTGCGCCGTGCGCACCGGCTGCGGCAAGAGCCAGACGACGAGACGCGTGGGGGCCCTGTTGCTCGACGCCGGCTTCCGCGTCGCCCTCGTGCGCCATCCCATGCCGTACGGCGATCTGGAGGCGATGGCCGTGCAGCGCTTCGCCTCCGTGAGCGACATCGACGACTCGCATCCGACCATCGAGGAACGGGAGGAGTACGAGGAGCCCGTCCGCATGGGGATGGTGATGTACGCCGGCGTCGACTACGAGCGCATCCTCCGCCAGGCCGAGACGGAAGCCGACGTCATCGTGTGGGACGGTGGCAACAACGACTTCCCCTTCTACGTGCCGGACGTCCTCCTCACCGTGGCCGACCCGCTGCGGCCGGGTCACGAGCTCGCCTACTACCCGGGCGAGACGACCTTCCGCATGGCCGACGCCATCGTCATCAACAAGATCGACTCCGCCACCTCGGCCGACATCGAGCTGGTGGAAGCCAACGCCGCCTTCGTCAATCCCGGGGCGACCATCGTGCGGGCGGAGTCCCCCGTCACGCTGCAGCCGGGGGAGCCAATCGCCGGCCGGCGAGTCCTCGTCATCGAGGACGGGCCGACCATCACCCACGGCGGCATGCCCTTCGGCGCCGGCACGGTGGCCGCCCGCCAGGCGGGAGCGGCCGAGATCGTCGACCCGCGCCCGTTCGCCGTCGGCTCCATCGCCGAGGTGTACCGCCGCTTCCCGGCCATCGGCCCCGTGCTCCCGGCCATGGGCTATAGCGACGAGCAGCTCGCCGAGCTGGGCGCCACGGCCCGGCGGACGGACTGCGACGTCGTCGTCGTCGGAACGCCGATGGCGCTCGCCCGCGTCGTCGATCTCGGCCATCCCTCTCGCCGCGTCAGCTACGAGCTGCGCGAGATCGGCCATCCGACCGTGGCCGACGTGCTGGCGCCCTTCCTGTCGAAATGGGGCGGCGCCAGGGGCTGACGATGCCGGGCGCCGCCTTCGCCTCGTCGCTCAGGCGGGCTCCATGCCGTAGCGCGCCATGAGCTTGCGCTCCTCCTCCGGCAAGGGCGGCTCCGACCGGTTCCACAGCTCGTGGAGGCCCGCGAAGTAGGCGTCCATGGCGGGGGCGTGGATGACGAGGAGTCGCGCCTCGATGCCGGAGGAGTTGCCGAAGGTGTGGGGTGTCCCGCGGGGGACGAGGACGCTGCCCTCGCGCTCGACGCGCAGCTCCTCGTCCCCCACGACGACCGTGACCGTGCCGTCCAGGACGAAGTACGCCTCCGTGCAGTTCGTGTGCCGGTGGGGCGGCGGCCGGCGTCCACCGGGTGGCAAGGTTCGCTCCATGAGCGAGAGGTCGCCGTCGTCGAGGGCCGCCAGCGCCTTGAAGTGCATGGCGCTACCCCGGGCCTCGTAGTGGGCATGCCCCTCACCGGGGCCGAGGACTCGAACGCGCAACGTCCCTCCTTCCGTCGAGACCGGTCCTGCTTTGGCGTACGGGCGGGAGCCTGCTCAGGCCTCCGCCTCCGACATGGAGGGCCGGCGGGCGTCCGCCCCCGAGATGGCGAGGTAGGCGACGAGCACGACGATGACGGCCCCGAAGGCGAGGGCGACCCATCCGTCCCCGAGACCCAGGCCGCTGGCCGCCTTCGGCTTGCCCAGCCCGTCGGCGATGGACGCCCCGAGGGGACGCGTGACCACGTAGGCGAACCAAAAAGAGAACACGGGGTTCCACCGCAGGAAGCGGTAGCCGACAGCCGGAATGGCGATGATGCCGGCGAAGAGGAGGGCCGACGGGAAGTATCCGAGATGCAGCGTCGTCGCCGTGAAGTCACCGAGCGCCGTCCCCATGGCGAAGGTCGCCACGACAGCAGCCCAGTAGAAGGCGGCCCGCCGCGGCGTGTCGATGGAGTGGATCGACAGCGTCTTCTCCGTGCGGTGCCAGCTCACGAAGACGGCGACGAGGACGGCGGCGTAGAGGATCGTGGAGGCCGTGTAGGGGACGCCGAAGCCGACGTGCAGGACGTCGGCGGCCATCGTCCCGAAGACGCCGACCATGCAGACGGCGAACCAGTAGGTCCACGCCGTGTAGCGGGCCGCCCGGAATTGCAGGACGAGGGCGACCACGAAGGCGCAGAACCCGAAGCCGACGGCCACCTCCGGAGAGATGGCGTGGACCGAGTAGTCGGAGGTCGCCTCGCCCATGGCGGTGGAGAGCCCCTTGATGATCCAGAAGATGACGGTGATCTCGGGGACCCTGAGGGCTCCGCGCCTCGTGAGCCATGGGTCGCCCGGCCGTGCTGTCCGGTTCCGCACACGAGCACGATAGGGAATTCGGACGGCACGTGGACCGTCAACCCGGCCGCAGAGCCTCAGGCCGGCACGGCGGCACCCGGCTGCTCGGCTCCGCCGGAACGTCGCAGGGCGCCGGGCACGAGGTAGGCGAAGAGCGACATGGCCGGACCGGCCAGCATCAGGACGACCCCGAGGAACCTGACGGCCGACTCCTCGTAGGTGAGGAGTCCCCCGCCACCGGCCATGACGAGCCCGATGAGCCCGATCCAGCCCGCCACCCGCAGCGGGCGCGGTGAGTCCCGCACGCCCCAGAGGAAGAGGATCGCCCCGAGAACGAGGAGGGGCCCGATGGTGGCGTGCACGAGGTAGAGCTCACGCCCCCGCGAGGGCAGCCAGCCGCTCGGGCGGCTGAAGGGGATGAAGAAGAGGGAGGCGATCCCGAGCGCCAGCTCGGCACCGACGGCGGCCGCCAGTCCCCGGGAGCGGCGCGCCGTGCCCGGCGCCACGGCGACAGCGGGGCCGGACGGCTCCCCGGGCACAGCTCCCGCCGGGGCGGCCTCCCCGGAATCCCGGGCGCCCTCCTTGCGCCGGCGGTAGGCCTCCGGATCCTCGTGCAGGAGGTGCCACCAGCCGGCGATGGCGAGCAGGGAGAACACCGGCCACTCGACCGAGTACACCCAGCTCAGCTCGTTGCCGGCGAGCGCCTCGGTGGCCTGCCACCAACCGGCGACGGCGCAGCCGGGGGCGAGGACGGCCACCTCGAGGTGGAGGAGGAGGGCCCGGCGGGACAGCCATCGTGTCCGCCAAGGGGCCGTCGGCTGCCGGTGGCCGCCCGACGCCTCACCTCCGGCCGCGGGGCCGGCAAGGGCTTCGAAGCGCCTCGTCAGCTTCCGCTCGGCCACGAAGGCACAAAAGGGGACCGTGCCGGCGAGGAGCACGAGCGCCATCTGCCACTTCGGGATGCGCAGGCGGCGCGTCAGGCTGAACGCCACGCACAGATAGACGATGTAGAGGAAGCCGTGCAGCGTGCCGACCACGTTGACGACACCGGGCCGGCCGGCCGCCAGCTGGAGCGGGACGCCGACGAAGACGAGGATGATGAGCAGCGCGGCGGTCGTGAAGGCCATCACGCGGTAGCGGATGAGCAACCCGCGCGGGAGAGGCCGCCCGCCCGGCGCCTCGTGGCGAACTCCCGCTGGGAGCATCCTCTGTCCTTGACTCCCGGTCTCGACCCAGCCGGAACGACCGTCCCAGCTGGTACGAAGGGTAGCGCCGGCCCTCCGGCGCCGAGGGGCCGGCCGCCCCACGGCCGCCTCGGTATCGTGCTGCTGGTGACGACAGGTCGAGCGCCCGCGCCGGCGCCGCCTGTCGGGCTCCTGACCATCGCCGCGGAGTGGGGCCGGATCGGCTGCATCGGCTTCGGCGGCCCCCCCACACACATCTCACTGCTGCGCCGGCTGTGCGTGACCGACCGCGGCTGGATGTCTGCGACGGAATTCGAGGACGGCATCGCCGCCACGAACCTCTTGCCCGGCCCGGCATCGACACAGCTCGCCATCTATTGCGCCTGGCGGCTCCGCGGCCCGCCAGGCGCCTTCGTCGGGGGCCTCTGCTTCATCGTGCCGGGGCTCGTCGTGATCCTGGCGCTCTCGGCGCTCTTCTTCGGGGGGCACCCGGCGCGATGGTTGCAGGGCGCCGCCGCCGGGGCCGGCTCCGCCGTGGCGGCCGTCGCCCTCAACGCCGCCTCCGGTCTCATGCGACCCAGCTGGGAGCGGATGGGCGCCTCACGCTCGGAGCACGCGCGCTGGCTCGCCTACCTCGTCGCCGGTGGCGCCGCCGCTGCCACGATCGGGCCGTACCTCGTACTCGTGCTCGTCGCCGCCGGGTGCTGCGAGACGGCCTGGCGCCGGCGCCGGACGCCCGGCAGCAGCCTCGGAGCCGTCCTGCCGCTCCCCCTCCTCCTCGTCGCCGTCGTGTCCGCCGGAGGTCTCGGAGCCCTCGTCTGGGAGGCCTTCAAGGTGGGGGCGCTGTCCTACGGAGGGGGTTTCGTGATCATCCCCCTCATGCAGGCCGACGTCGTCCACACCTACCACTGGATGAACAACGTCCAGTTCCTCAACGCCGTCGCCCTCGGACAGGTGACGCCGGGTCCGGTCGTACAGACCGTGGCCGTCGTCGGGTACGCGGCGGACCGCCTCGTCGGGGGCCTCCTGGCGGCGGTGGTGGCGTTCGCACCTTCGTTCTGTTTCGTCCTGCTCGGGGCCCGGCGTTTCGACCGCCTCCGCACGAACACCGGCATCCAGGCCTTCCTCCGCGGCGCCGGGCCGGCCGCCATCGGCGCCATCGCCGGTTCGGCCATCCCCCTCGGCTTGGCGCTCGACCACGTCTGGCAAGTGGGAGTGCTCGCCGCCGCCGCCGTCTGGCTCCTCCTGCTGCGCCGCAACGTCGTCATCGGCCTCGTCGCCGCCGGCATCGTGGGCGTCGCCGCCTCGCTCGCCGGGCTGCCCGTCGGACCCTGAGCACCGACCGCGCCAACCGCCGCCCCGCTCATGGCATCAGGGCAGGAAGAGCATCCCCTGCGCGGCGGGCTTCGGCCCGGTGAGGCGCACGCTCGAGATGACGCCCGTGTCGGGGTTGAGCCGGCCGAGGAAGTTCGGCGGGAACCCGGGGGCGGGGCAGGTGGCCGGGGCGTCGTTGGCATCGCAGGGCGTGTCGGCGACGAACACCTCGCCGCGGACGAACGGGCCGGTGATCTTGTAGATCGTGTCGTTCGAGTTGTCGGTCGTGTAGATCGCACCGTGGGAGCTCGAAGCCCAGGCCGTGTCGTCGACGGAGTCGGAGAGCGTCAGAACGGAGAGTCTCTGGCGAGCTCCGGCGGCATCCTTCACGAAGATCTGCTCTTTGTCGCCCTGGCTCGTCAACATGAACTGACCGGCGAAGCGGGGAGCGTAACTCGGCACGTCCTCGTTCGAGTCCGGATCCGTGAGGGCGAGCTTGACGGTCTTGCCGTGGTCGGCGCCGGCATTGGCGACGACGGCAGACGCCTCGTCGAGAAAGAGCGGCCGGACGACGGCGACACGCGTGGCGGCGTGGAAGGAGACCCGGTAGACGGCGGGATAGGTCGGCTGCGGCGCCGGCGTGCCGGTCGTCCCCGGCGCCGATGCGCTGACGAGGATCATCCCCTTGTAGATGGAGATGGCATCGGTGCCCCCCTTGCTCGGGAGGGCCTCGCCGTAGTGGTAGTGGACGGGCTTGCTACCGGCGACCGGGTCGATGAGGTAGACGCTCGAATGGGCGTCCTCGTTGACGGTGGCGATGAGGCGGCCGAGCTGAGGATCGGCCGTCACCCCGTCGCACTTCCCGACGACGTCCCACTGGGCGACCTCCTTGCCCCTCAGGTTGAACTCGACGATGGTGCTGTCCTTGTTGCCCGTCGTACTGGCCTGGCCCTGCGGGCCGACACCGTTCTGGAACCCGACGAAGAGGTGGGTGCCGAGGACCGTGATGTCGTCGGGATCGGCGATGGCCTCCTTCCCGCTGGGCGTGGCGTGCGTGATGCCGGTCCCCCTGGCGAAGACGGTGGAGGTGAAGACGGCGTTGGCCTCCGGCCCCCGGTGGAGAACCGCCGGCGCCGGACGCTGGGCGGCTGAGGCCGTGCCGGCGAGAGCGAAGCCCGCCGGTATGAGGGCGGCCACGACCACTGCCGTGACCGCGGCGCCGATCGATCGTCGCATGTCCGCACCCCCGAAACTCGTCGTTTCCCGCATGTCGTCCGGGAGGCTACCGAGCGTCGGTAACGGGACTCTGATGCCTCGATGAACCGAGCATGAACGCTGGGTGAACGTCGCCTCTGCCACCGTGCTGGCCGTGCCTGCCTGCCGCAGCCGTGCCGGCGGCGCGCCCCAGTAGGTTCCATCGATCGGCCGAGCGCGCCAACGCGGCGGCGAACAGCAAGGAGAGAGAGCCGTGATCGCTTACATCGTCGCTGAGATCTCCGTCGACAACCCCGAGGGATACGCCGGCTACCGGGACATGGCGACGGCAGCCGCCACTGAGTACGGCGGCCGCTACATCGCCCGCGGCGGCACCACCGATTCCTTCGAGGGGGCGGCGCCGGCGCCTCGGGTGGTCATCCTCGAGTTCCCCGACATCGAGCGAGCGCGCGCCTTCTACCACTCCGATTCCTACCAGGCAGCCGCCAAGGTGCGGCAGGCCAACGCCACGAGCCGGCTCTTCCTCGTGGAGGGCTGCATCGAGCCCTGACCGCCGGCGCCGCCCGGGCTGCGGGCCGGCGTTCCAGCGGGCCGGTGGCGGGCAGGTACGCTCGGCCGGGCGGGTCTCGGGGTGCAGAGGAGGAGGTGCGACATTGCAGAGGCGGCTCGGTCGACTTCTCTCGGCGCTGGCGCTGGTCTCGTTGGCAGTGCCGGCGGTGCTCGCCATCGCTCCTGCCAGCGCCACGGACATCGCCGGACCCCATTGGTCCTCCGGCACGTCCATCGACCCCCCCGAGGGCAACCCCGTCTCGGTGTCCTGCCCGACGACGGCGTTCTGCGCCGCCGTCGACCTCGCCGGCAACGTCTTCACGTACACCGGCCATTCCTGGTCGTCGCCATCGTCCATCGACGCTGGCACGCAGTTCGAAGCGGTGTCGTGCGCCTCGGCGAGCTTCTGCGTCGCCGTCGACCAGGCCGGCCGGGAGACGACCTGGAACGGCACCTCGTGGACGGCACCGGTGCAGATCGACACCGATGACGGGTCGAGGCCATCTCGTGCTTCTCGTCCGAGTTCTGCGTGGCCGGGGACGGGCTCGGCTATGCCCTCACCTTCTTCGGGGGGAGCTGGTCGGCACCGGCGCGAGTCGACGCCCGTGGCCGCGGCATCGCGGCCATCTCCTGCCCGACCATCTATCGGTGCGTCGCCGTCGACTACCGGGGCCGCTTCCTCACCTACGACGGCGTCTCCTGGACATCGCCCGTGGCGGTCGACACGGCGGGCGGGCTCACGGCGCTCGCCTGCACGGCGGCGGACGGCGTCATCGACTTCTGCGCTGCCGGCGACTACAGCGGCGACATCGTCACCTACTCGGGAGGCGCCTGGTCGGCTCGTCACGCCGTCGACGCCGGCAACGAGATCAGCTCGATCTCCTGCGCCCTCGACACGTCGTGCGTCGCCGTCGACTATGGCGGCGACGCCGCCCGCTACAACGGGAGCACGTGGTCGTCACCCCGTACCGTCGACCGGGACGGGCTCAACAGCGTGTCCTGTCCCGGTGCGTCGTCGTTCTGCGCGGCCGTGAACGCCTCCGGCAATGTGGTGACCTACAACGGCACCACCTGGTCGGCTCTCCATTACGCCGACCCGACGGAGGGCTACCCCGAGGCCATGTCCTGCCCGACCACCTCCTTCTGCGTCGCCGTCGACGGTTACGGCGTCGCTCACGTCTGGTACGGCACGACGTGGTCGGCCGACAAGGACATCGACTCGACAGGCAGAGGATTCACGGCCGTCTCCTGCACGAGCGCACCGTTCTGCGTGGCCCTCGACAACGAGGGCGACGTCGTCACGTACTGGCACCATGGCTGGTCCGCTCCCCGCCACATCGACGGGCACTCGGACCTCGACGCCGTCTCGTGCACCTCGACGAGCTTCTGCGATGCGGTCGACCGATCCGGCTACGTCTTCGACTACAACGGCCATGTCTGGTCGGCCGGCCACCATCTCTTCGCCGGCAGCCGCAACCTCGACGGCATCTCGTGTGCCAGGCGGTACTTCTGCGTGGCCATCGCGGGACAGGGATACGCCGTCAGCTGGAACGGGCACTCCTGGGCCGCCTCCCGGCACATCGACTCGAGCAGCCGGGTTCCGACGGCCGTCTCCTGCCCGCAGACGGGCTTCTGCGAGGTCGTCGACCTCGCCGGCGACGCCTTCCACTGGAACGGCCACACCTGGTCCACCCCGAGGTACATCGACACCGGGAGCAACGATCTCGTGTCGGTCGCCTGCCACGCCTCGACCTTCTGCGTCGCCGTCGACTACACCGACAACGCCCTCGTCGAGAACGGTCACACGTGGTCGGGCCCCCATCAGGTCGGACCGGCCGAGAGCGGTCTCCTCTCCGTCGCCTGCCCGGCTTCGGAGTTCTGCGCCGTCGTGGGCAACGGCGGGGACGTCTTCTTCTACGCCAGCAACCCGCCCGTCTCTGCCGGCGGCGGCCCTGCGTAGGGGCACCGAGGTTTTGCACGGGGGCGGTCGGGGGCATAGACCGCGCCGTGACCGACGTGGCCAACATCGAAAACGAAGACCGACACCTCTACACGGTGCCGAACCCGGACCTCGCCGCCGAGCTGCCACCGGAGCCGGCCCAGCGCGAGGAGGAGGTGCCGATCGCCCATGTCCACCTCGTGCACGCGGGCTCCGGCCGCAGCGACTGCGGCCTGCCCGTGAGCGAGATGTCGCTCTACGTCCCGGGCGACGAGTGGCACGACGAGTACCGCTGCGTGCGCTGCAACTGGGCGGGCATCCGGGTCGCCTGACCGAGAGCAGCACTGGCTGGGCGGCCGTCCAGCCGGGTAGTCAGGCCGTCACGCCGGCAGCCGGTTCCGGAGCTTCGACCTCCTCCCTCACCGAGCGGCGGGCGAGGAGCCAGTAGGCCAATCCGGCGACCCCGACTCCCATGAAGAAGCTGAAGTCCGAGCCGGAGGTCCGGCTCGAGAAGGGGCCGATGAAGGCCGGCGAGTCGATCCACAGGCACGAGGCCACCATGCCGAGGATCTGGGCGGCGATGCCCGGGAGATGGAACCCCCCGTTACGCCAGTAGCGCCCGCCCCGCGTCCGCAACAGATCCTTGGCGTCGTACCGCCCTCGCCGAAGCGCCCAGTCGACCACGTAGATGGCCAGCCATGGCGACAGCCAGACGATCAGCAGGCTCAGGAACTCCGAGTAGAGACGGTTGAAGTCCGAGTTGAAGATGGTGATCCCGCCGACGACCGTGGCGATCACCATGTCGACGATGACGCACTGCCAGCGCTTCAGTGGAAGGCCGATCGCCTGCAGCGTCAGCCCGGAGGAGTACAGGTCGATCGTGTTGACGGCGAAGAGCGTGATGATGGCGACGAAGAGGTACGGCGTCACCACCCAGCCCGGGAGCGCCTTCGGGAGCCCGGAGATGGGGTCGCTGGCCGTCGAGACGATGGAGGCGATGGCGGCGCCCAGGATCTCGAGGAGGACGGCCGGGATCATCCCGCCGATGGAGGGCCACCAGAAGACGCCGCGCGGGCTCGCATCCTCCGGCAGGTACCTCGAGTAGTCGGATCCGGTGTTCGCCCACGACAGGCCGCCGGCCGAGATCATGAGGGCGATGGCCACCATGACCATCGGCCAGCCCGCCCCGTGGCTGATGGCGGAGAGGTGCACCCGGCCGGAGACTGCCACCGCCATGACGATGAAGAGGGGGATGAGCAGGTAGGCCAGGTAGCGCTGCACGGTGAGGATCGTCTGGTGGCCGAGCACGGGGAGGAAGGACTGCAGCACCATGGCCACGATGAGGAGCACGATCTTCAGCCAGGTCGTCGAGTGCACACCCGCCTCGCCGAGGAGCGCCAGGCCGGCAAGGACGATGAGGGCCAAGCCGGAGGCCTCGAAGCCGACGCAGGTCACCCAGTTGAACACCGACAGTCCTCGCCCGCCGTTCGGCCCATAGGCGGCCCGCGTGACGGCGAAGGTCGACGTGCCGGTCTTGGGTCCCTGGAAGCTCGTGAGGCCGACGCCGAGGAAGATGAGGTTCCCGAGCACGATGACGAGGATCGCCTGCGGGAACGAGAGCCCGAGGTAGATCACGAGCGCCCCGTTCACCGGGTAGAAGACGTTGAGGTTGGAACCCATCCACATCCAGAAGAGGTCGAGCGGCTTGCCGTGGCGCTCCTCCGGCGGCACGAGGTCGATGCCCCGTTGCTCGATCCGGAAGAGCTCGTCGTTCCCCGTCACCTCCGGGCGGGGCGTGTCGGTGCCTGTTGTCATGGTGCCTGTCTCCTCTCGGGGCTGTCGCCATCCAGAAGCCGTTCGCTTGCGCCATCACGAAGGGCGGCAAGCTCGATCACCGGAGGGATGAGCTCGAACTCGGTTCCGGCGACGAGCTCCCACCTGACTCGCCCGAGCGGCCGGTCGAAACCCTGCACCCGCATGGTCAGCGTCGGCGTGACGATCCAGTCGACGCGGACGTCGTGGTCGGCAGCCTCGACGTCGATGTCCACCACCTGGCAGTCGTGCACCACGTCGACGATCTCGCTGCTGCCGTCCACGGCGCCGACCTCGGAGAGGAGCGCCCACTCGAGGTCGAAGTAGCCGTGCCCTTTGCCGATGCGCAGGCCGGCGAGGTTGACGGCCGAGCCGCCCGTGACGAGAAGCCCGACATGGCCGAGGCGGCCGACCTCCTCGATGGTCACGGGCGTGGCGAACACGTCCATCCCGTCGAGGGTGGCGGCATAGGAGATCTCGGACGGCTCGACGCCGGCGGGCTCGAGCAGGAGGAAGCCACGGCGGATCCCGTAGGTCGTCATGAGGAATCGCTTGCCATCTGCCATGGCGGCCCGGCGCACCGCTTCGGTGCTGTTGTCGGGCGTGATGAAGAGCAAGTCGGACCGGCGCCAGGACTCGAAACCCCGCAACGTCTCGGCACACTCCCCCGACCCGTCGAAGTCGGCGATGAAGGAGCCGAAGTCGAAGTGGAACCGCGAGTCGGGTCGCGCCACGGCACGAAGCGACGTCCAGACCTTCTCGCGCACCACCTGCTGGACGTCCGCCACGTTGCGCGGCCCCGTCGGCTCGGACCGGCCGGGCACCGGCTGCGACGATCCCAGGGAACGAAGCAGACGCAACGGCTCGATGTCGGCGAGTCGCTGCGGGTCGACCAGGTCCCAGTCGACGCCGGGCGGGTTCGGGTGGCGGTGGGGAACGGAGAAGGCCCGCGTCGGGGTGAGGATGAAGTCGCCCGCCGTGTCGTGCGGGGACGGCTGCAGGCCCGTCTCGACGACCTGGCAGTCGTGCACGCAGATGACGACCGGTGTGGCCTCGTCGACGACGCCGAGCTCGGCGAGGATGGCCCACTCCGTGTCGAAGTAGCCGTGGCCCTTTCCGAAACGGACGCCCGTCTCGGGATCGACGGCGCAGGCGCCTGTCACGACGAAGTCGACCCGCCCGAGGGCGCGTACCTGCTCGAGGTCGAGGGAGTCGGCGAGGACCTGTGCGCCGTCCAGCGTGGCGGCGAAACGGGCCTCCGTCGCCGACAGCGTTCCCGGCCGCACGAGGCGGAACCCCATCGCCACGGCGATCGTCTGCAGGAGGGGACGCCCGCTCCCGATGAGGTGCCGGCGGATGTCCTCCAGGCTGTTGTCGGGGGTCACGAAGACCGCTCCGGTCCCGGGGAAGCAGGGCAGGGCGGCAAGACGCCCCCACAGCTTCTCGCTGCCGTCGAAGTCCGGGATGAATTCCGACAGGTCGTACACGAACCGCGTGTCGGGGCGTGCCACGGGACGCAGCCGCCGCCAGACCTCCTCCCGGATGGCGGCTTTGTCCAAGGTGCCCGCTGCCGGGTCACCTGCCTGGTCCATGGCTGTGTCGCCCATCACCGCTCCTTGCTGCCGGGTCGCCCCGCTCCTTGCTGCCGGTTCGCCGATCCTCAGGCGGCACTGCCCCGTTGCCCGGACACTCGTCTCGCCTCGCCCAGGTAGGGGCGGGTGGCGATGAAGGCCCGAGGCACCCGGTCCCACATCAAGCCCTCCGGCTTGGGGAGTGGTCCGGTCCGGATCACCTCCGTCGGCGTCACGATGGCGTCGGCCGTGGCGTCGAAGTCGGCGTGCGGGACTCGATCGGGGACGACCTGGCAGTCGTGCACGAGCACGACGACCGGCGTCGCCTGGTGCACGAGGCCTACCTCGCGGAGCAGGCCCCATTCGAGATCGAAGTAGCCGTGGCCCTTTCCGAAGTGGACGCCCTCCCGGCTCACGGCGGCGGCGCCGGTGGCGACGAGATCGACCGGGCCCGAGGCGGCGAACTCGTCGAAGGCGAGGCAACGGCCGAAGCGCTCCATGCCGTCCAGCGTGGAGGCGAGCCGGCGGTGGGCGGGCGGAATCTCGTCGGGGTCGAGCAGCACGGCGCCGCGCAAGAGGGCGTAGGTGAAGACGACGAGGCGCTTGCCGTCGGCGAGGGCAGCCGCCCGCAGCTCCTCGAGGCTGTTGTCGGGCGTCATCACGATCGTGCGTGCCGAGGCGTACTCGGGGAGCAGGCGGGTGGCCTCCACGCAGCGACTGCTCCCCTCGAAGTCGGGCACGAAGCTCGTGAAGTCCAGGTGGAACCGCGAGTCGGGGCGCGCCACGGCGGCGAGGCGGTCCCAGACGACTCGCCGCAGGCGGGCGGCCGGGTTGACGAAGGTGCCTCGGCCGGGCTCCCGGCGCACGAGGCCGCCCGCCTCCAGCTCCGCCATGGCCCGCCGCAACGTCCCGCGGCTCACCCCCAGCTGCTCGGCAAGCTCCCACTCGGGCGGCAGCACCGTCTCCTCCCCGAGCGGCCTCGAGAGCGCGAGGGCCTCGATCTGCTCCACGACCTGGCCGTACAGGGTTCGCCCGCTGGGCGAGGCCCCGGCCGAGGGGTCGACCGTCATGGCATCGGTATAAACCTTTGCACCGGGGCGGTCAACCGGGCGGTCTCAGCGGGCCTCCTCCATCCACGCCCACTCCGTGATCCCGCTCGCCGCCAAGGCGCCGTGCGAGGCCAGGATGGAAGCGCCGAGCACCGCCGAGCGGTGGCCGAAGGCCGTCGTCTCGATCGTGAGGTGGCGGGTCGCCAGGGGGAGGGCCCGCTGGTAGACGACGCCCCGGATGCCTGCGAGGAGGTCGTCGCGCAACACGGCGAGGGCGCCGCCGAGGATGATGCGGCTCGGGTTGTAGAAGCTCACGAGCGAGGCGAGCACCTCGCCGATGCGCTGCCCCGACTGGCGCACGAGGTACACGGCGCGGGGCTCCCCCGCCTGGCTGAGGGCGACGACGTCGCTGGCGTGCTCGACGGCGAAGCCCTCGGCCGCCAGTCTCCGGGCGATGGCCGAACCGGAGGCGACCGCCTCCAGGCAGTTGATGTTCCCGCACGTGCACATGACGTCCTCGTCGACGGCGACACGGACGTGGCCGATGTCACCGGCGGCACCGTCCGCCCCCCGGTGCACCTCGCCGTTCGAGACGATGCCGCAGCCAATGCCCGTCGCCACCTTGACGAAGAGCAGCTGCTCGTTCTCGAGGTGCCGTGACCAGTACTCGCCCAGTCCCATGACGTTGACGTCGTTGTCCACGAGGACCGGTGCCTCGAAGTGCCCGGCCAGCCGCTCCGGAACGACGACGCCGTCCCAGCCGGGCATGATCGGCGGCTGCACGATCGTCCCGGTGGCGAACTCGACAGGGCCCGGGACCCCGATGCCGATCGCCCGCACGTCACGGGCCTGACGACCGTGGTCCTGCAGCAGATCGTGGAAGCGATCGATGAGCCAGCTGAGCACGCGCTCGGGACCGTCGGCGATGTCGACGTCGAAGCCCTCCTCCACCTCCGGCCGACCCCCGAGCGTGGCGATGGCGAGGCGGGCGTGCGTAGCACCGAGATCCGCCGCCAGCACGACCCCGGCGGCCGGGTTGACGGCGAGGAGGGTGGGGCGCCGGCCCCCGGACGAGAGCCCGTCGCCCACCTCGACGAGCACCCCGAGGCCGATGAGCTGCTCGACCCGCTGGGAGATCGTGGAGCGGGCGAGCCCGCTCATGCGGGCCAGCTCGGCTCTCGTCGTCGTCTGCTGCCGGACGACGAGTGACACAAGTTGCCCAAGCTCACGTTCGTTCTCGAGTCGGGCTGGCACGCCCCTAGTTTGAACCATTTCGAACAAACTTTCTAGGTTGACAGTCAAACTTTGTGCGGGTACGTTCAATTTGGTTTGAACTTGCGCTAGGGGCAAACGGTGCCACACGACGTCGGAATCGGGATCCTCGGAACGGGCTTCGCCGGCCGCATGCACGCCCAGGCCGCCCGTACCCTCAACACACGCCTCGTCGGTGTCGTCTCCTCCACGCCCGCCCACGCGGAGGCCGCTGCTCGGGCTCTCGGCGCCGAGCACGGCTTCTCCACCGCCGCCGAACTCATCGCGCGCCCGGACATCGAGGTCGTCCACGTCTGCACGCCGAACGACCTGCACGTGCCGTACGTGGAGATGGCCCTGGCGGCCGGCAAGCACGTCATCTGCGAGAAGCCACTCGCCGCCACGGCGGCGGGTGCGGCCCGCCTGGCCGGGCTGGCGGAGGCGTCGGGCCTGCAGGCGGCGATCTGCTTCACCTACCGCTACCAGTCGATGGCGCAGGAGGCGCGAGAGAAGGTGCGCAGCGGCGAGCTCGGCCCCGTCCGGCTCGTTCACGGCACCTACCTGCAGGACTGGCTCCTCTACGAGTCGGACGGCAACTGGCGGACGCAGTCGGCTGCCAGCGGCGCCTCGAGGGCCTTCGCCGACATCGGATCCCACTGGTGCGACCTGGCCGAGTGGGTGAGCGGGCACCGCATCACCGATCTCGCGGCCGTCACCTCGAGGGTGTTCGACAAGCGGGCGGGGGCCGGGGGCGGGGCGGGCTCGGGCGACGGCGAGCTCGTGAGCGTCGACACCGAGGACATCGCCTGCCTCGTCTTCCGGGCGACGGAGAGTGTCGTCGGGTCGCTCACCGTCAGTCAGGTCTCGCCCGGCCGGAAGAACCGGCTCTGGCTGGAGGTCGACGCGGCGGAGTCGAGCGTCGTCTTCGACCAGGAGAACGCCGAGTGGCTCTTCCTCGGCAGCCGGGCGGCCAACCGGCTCATCGCCCGCGACGGCGCCGGGACGGTCTCGCGCTTCCCGGCCTCGAGCGCCCTCCCGCCCGGTCACGCCCGCGGCTTTCTCGAGGCCTTCGCCGAGCTGTTCTCGCAGGTCTACGAGTCCGCCCGAAGCGGCGCCCCCGGCGAGTTCCCGACATTCGGCGACGGACTGCGCAGCGCCCTCATCACCGAGGCCGTGCTGCGCTCGGCCGGCGAACAGGCGTGGGTCCGCCTCCCATGAAGCTCGGCTTCCTCACCGCTTGCCTCCCGGGCGTGCCCCTCATCGAAATCGCCGACTGGGCCTCGGCGCACGACTTCGAGGCGCTCGAGGTCGCCGTCTGGCCGCGGGTCGACTCGCGGCCGTTCGAGGCGAGCCACCTCGACGTCACGAACCTCGACGCCGCCGGCGCCGAGCAGATCACCTCCGCCCTCGCCGATCGCCACCTCGAGATCTCCGCCCTGGCCTATTACGAGAACAACCTGCACCCCGACGAATCCGTCCGAGCCGGCTTCCACGAGCACTTGCGGCGCTGCGTCGACGCCGCCGTGCTGCTCGGCTGCCCCTACGTCGGGACTTTCGTGGGGCGGGACAACGACCGCTCGGTGCGCGACAACGTCGCCCTCGGCAACCGGCTGCTTCCGCCCCTCGTGGAGTACGCCGGCGAGCGCGGCATCCGCCTCATCGTCGAGAACTGCCCGATGGAGGGATGGCACCCGGACGGCTACCCGGGCAACCTCGCCTACTCGCCCGAGCTGTGGGAGTGGATGTTCTCGCTCGGCTTCTACCTCAACTACGACCCCTCCCATCTCACCTTCCTCGGCATCGACCCGCTGGCGGCCATCCGGATGTGCCCGGAGCGGATCGTGCACGCCCAGGCGAAGGACGTCGAGGTGGACGTGAGGGCACGGGACCGTTACGGGTTCTTCGGCCGGGCCGTCCATCGCGACAACCCGTGGGACAATGGGTGGTACCGCTACCGTGTGCCGGGCCGCGGCGACATCGACTGGTGCGCCATCGTGGACACCTTGTACCAGGTGGGCTTCGACGGGGTGCTCTCCGTCGAGCACGAGGACCCCGTCTGGTCGGGAGACGTCGGGCGCGTGCTCGGCGGCCTCGCCATCGCCCACGACACGCTGCGGCCGCTCGTGCGGCGGCCGGACGGCGACGCCGCTCCCCTCGGGGCGGACTGACCGGTGCGGTTCCTCGCCCGCCGGCTGGGTTTCTACGTGGTCACGGCGTGGGTCGCCCTCACCATCAACTTCTTCATCCCGCGGCTCATGCCGGGCAACCCGGTCGAGCTCGTCTTCAACCGGGTCCGCCACCAGATCTCCCCGGCCGCCCTGCACGCCTTCAGCGTCGCCTTCGGGGTCGACAACCACGAGAGCCTCATCGGGCAGTACTTCGGCTACCTCAACCAGACGCTGCACGGGAACCTCGGTGTCTCGGTCACCTTCTTCCCCGCCTCCGTCGGCTCGGTCATCCGTAGCGCCCTGCCTTGGACCCTCGCCCTCGTCGGCGTGTCGACGGTCTTGAGCTTCGTGCTCGGGACGCTCCTCGGGATCCTGGCAGCCAACCGCCGCGGCACCTGGATGGACGCCCTCCTCCCCATCACCTCGTTCCTCTCGGCCGTGCCGTACTTCTGGCTGGGCCTCGTCGCCCTGACGATCTTTGCCGTCCACCTCAACTGGTTCCCGCTCTCGAGCGGCTACTCGCCGACGACGACGGTCGGCTTCAACTGGAGCTTCATCTCCGACGCCATCGACCATGCCGTGCTGCCCGCCGTCACGATCATCGTGAGCTCCATCGCCGGCTGGCTGCTCGGCATGCGCAACGTCATGATGGCCACCCTCGGCGAGGACTACGTGCTGCTCGCCGAGGCGAAGGGCCTACGGAACCGGCGGGTGACCTTCACCTATGCCGCCCGCAACGCCATCCTCCCGAACATGGCGGGTTTTGCGCTCTCGTTGGGTTTCATCGTGAGCGGAGCCCTCCTGACCGAGGTCGTCTTCTCCTATCCCGGCATCGGTTACGTCCTCTTCGAGGCCGTCTCCAACGAGGACTACCCGCTCATGCAAGGCATCTTCCTCATGATCACCATCCTCGTGCTCCTCGCCAACCTCTTCGCGGACGTCATGTACGCAGCCCTCGACCCGCGCACGAGGGAGGCCGGCTGAGCCATGGCCGCCACGGACATGACGCTCGCCACCGCCGAGGTGCTGCCGCGCTCGCGCGGCTGGATGCACAACGCCCTGCGCTCACCCAAAGTGCTCGTCGGGCTCGGTATCCTCGTGTTCTTCGTCCTCCTCGGGATCGTCGGCCCCCACTTCGTCGGCAACCCGTCGGTGACGGGACCCGACGCCTACGCCTCCCCCTCCGGACAGCACCTCCTCGGCACGACCGACACCGGCCAGGACGTCCTCGCCCAGCTCATCGACGGGACGAACGTCTCGCTCATCGTCGGCTTCATCGCCTCCGCCATCGCCACGTTGATCGCCGTCGGCATCGGGCTCCTCAGCGCCTTCCTCGGCGGCATCTGGGACGAGCTCCTCTCGACGCTCATGAACGTCTTCCTCGTCATCCCCGCCCTCCCCCTCGTCATCGTGCTGGCGGGTTACCTGCACGGGGCCGGCACGGTCGTCATCTCCTGCGTGATCGCCGTGACGGCCTGGCCCTGGACGGCCCGCATCATGCGGGCGCAGACGCTCTCGCTGCGCCAGCGCGACTACGTGCAGGCGGCCCGCATCGCCGGCGAGTCCAACTGGCGCATCATCTGGTTCGAGATCGTCCCGAACGAGATCCCGCTCATCGCCGCCCAGTTCCTCATCACGGTGCTGTACGCCATCTTGATCCAGGCGGGTCTCGCCTTCCTCGGCGTCGGCTCCGTCACGACGTGGAGCTGGGGCACGATGCTCTACTGGGCGCAGAACGCCGAGGCGCTCGCCCAGGGTGCCTGGTGGTGGTTCGTGCCCCCCGGCCTCTGCCTCGCCCTCCTCGGCACCGGCCTTGCCCTCATGAACTTCGGCGTCGACGAGATCGCCAACCCGCGCCTCACGAGCGTTCGCGTCGGGCGTCGCGCCCGCCGCCAGCGCGACGCCGCACTGCGCGCCTCCGGCATCGCCGCCGGCGACGCCGCCGGGGCGTGACGACGATGGCGCCGTCCGAGCGCACCGGCGCAGTCGCCACGGGGTTCGAACGGCCAGCGGACGCCACCGCCCGGAAGCCGGTCTCCAGCGAGCCCCTCCTCGAGATCCGCGGTCTCTCCGTCGACTACGGCGTGGGAGCCGGCGCCGTGCACGCCGTCGACTCGGTCGACCTCGTCGTGCACCGGGGCGAGGCGCTCGGCGTCGCCGGCGAGAGCGGATCCGGCAAGTCGACGCTCGTGCACGCCGTGACCCGCCTCCTGCGGCCGCCCGCCGAGGTCACGAAGGGGCAGGTTCGGTACCACGCCAGGGGTTCCTCGGGCGAGGACGCCGGCCCGGTCGACGTCCTGACGCTCTCGAAGCGCGAGCTCCGTCGCTATCGCTGGGAGGAAGTGGCAGTCGTCTTCCAGAGCGCCATGAACGCTCTCAACCCTGTCATCGACGTCCGGACCCAGCTCGTTGACTCCATTCGCGCCCACCGACCGTCGATGAGCCGGCAGGCCCAGACCGCCCGTGCCGCCGAGCTCCTCGAGCTCGTCGGAGTGAGCGCCGACCGCCTGCGGAGCTTTCCCCACCAGCTGTCCGGTGGAATGCGCCAGCGTGTCATGATCGCCATGGCCCTCGCGCTCGGTCCGGAGCTCGTCCTCATGGACGAGCCGACGACCGCCCTCGACGTCGTGACGCAGCGGCAGATCCTCGAGAAAATCGAAGATCTGCCGCGCTGAATTCGGCTTCGCCACCGTCTTCATCACCCACGACCTGTCGCTCCTGCTCGACATCGCCGACACGATCGCCATCATGTACGCCGGCCGCGTGGTGGAGATCGGCTCGGCCGAGCGGCTCTACCTCGAGCCGGCCCACCCCTACAGCCAGGGTCTCCTGCGCTCCTTCCCGCCGTTGAGCGGACCGCGGCGCGAGTTGACGGGCATCCCCGGCTTCCCACCGGATCTCCGCGCGCTGCCACCCGGTTGCCCCTTCGCCCCGCGATGCGCCCACGCCATGGACATCTGCCGGCAGACCTACCCCCCGCAAGTGTCCCTGCTTGGCCCCGGTCACGCACCCCACCTCGTCTCCTGCTGGCTGTTCACGGACCAGTCCGCCGACACCGGCCACGCCTCGCCGGCCTTGCGACCTGGCCAGGCGGGTGCCACGAACACTGCAGCAGCCGAGACGGGGCCAGCCGAGACGGGGCCAGCCGAGACGGGGCCAGCCGAGAGGGGGGCGGGGCCAGCCGAGACGGGGCCAGCCGAGACGGGGCCAGCCGAGACGGGGCCAGCCGAGACGGGGCCAGCCGAGACGGGGCCAGCCGAGACGGGGCCAGCCGAGACGGGGCCAGCCGAGACGGGGCCAGCCGAGACGGGACTCGCCGAGACCGCGTCGGCGGAGACGGGACTCGCCGAGACGGCTCCGCCTGAGGCGGGGCCGGCCGACGAAGGCCCCTCAGGGACCGCTGCGGCATCCGAGCGAGCGACACGCCAGAGCGGGGTGTGGGATGCCTGACGAGCGACGGCCCGAGGAGTCGGCGCCGGATACCGCACTTCGGGAAACCACGGACGCCGTCCTGCGGGCTGAGTCGATCACGAAGCACTACCCGGTGCGAGAGCGGAGCGTGCGCTCGATCGCCCGGCGGCGCTTCGTGCACGCCGTCGACGACGTCTCCATCGAGCTCTTTCCGGGCACCGCGGTCGCCCTCGTCGGCGAGAGCGGATCCGGCAAGTCGACGTTCGGCAGGCTCGTGGCGAGGCTCGAGCCACCCACCTCGGGAACGCTGCTGTTCAAGGGCAAGCCGACCGTCTCGAGGCGGCGGTCTGCGCTGAAGCGCTATCGCTCCGAGGTACAGCTGATCTTCCAGGACCCCTACGCCTCCCTCAACCCCGTCCACACCGTCGCCTACCATCTCGGCCGGCCGCTTCGCATCCACAAGCTCGCCCGCTCGAAGGACGACCTGCGCCGCGGCGTGCTAGCACTCCTCGAGCAGGTCCACCTGACGCCGGCCAACCAGGTGATCAACAAGCTTCCCTACGAGCTCTCCGGCGGCCAGCGCCAGCGCGTCGCCATCGCCCGTGCCCTCGCCGTGCGCCCGAGCGTGCTCGTCGCCGACGAGCCCGTGTCCATGCTGGACGTGTCCGTTCGGCTCTCCGTTCTCAACCTCCTCTCCGAGCTCGTCTCGAAGCAGCACCTCGCCCTCCTCTACATCACCCACGACATTGCCTCCGCCCGCTACTTCGCCGAGCGCCTGCTCGTCATGTACGCCGGCCAGGTGCTGGAGGCAGGCCCGGCCGAAGAGGTCACGCAATCACCGGCGCACCCCTACACGCAGCTACTGGTGTCAGCGGCGCCGGACCCCGACGCCCCACGCGGCGGCCGCAAGCGGATGCGGGCGGCCGGGGAGAACCCGAGTCTCATCGACCCGCCGAGCGGGTGCCGGTTCCACCCGCGCTGCCCGCATGCCATGCCCGTGTGCTCCGAACAGCGGCCACCTCACTTCGACATCGGTGAGTCGCACTGGGCCGCGTGCTGGCTGTACGGCGAGCAAGCCTCCGCACAGGCGGTGGCGGTACCGGATCCCACAGTCATTGAAGGGCAAACACAGGTGGAGCACGTGCCTCAGCGAGGCGGCACGGGCGACAGCGAATGAGACAACCAAAGGAGCAGGCAATGCGCAGATTGGGCAGCAGACGAACAGGAGCAGGGCTCGGGGTGTGCCTGCTGGCGGCGGCGATCGTGCTCGCCGCCTGCGGGTCCTCCTCCAGCTCGCCAGGTGGAGGAGGCTCTAAGGCTGCGAGCGAGATGACCGTCATCGCCGACCCGGCCGGCCCCTTCGCCAACGGCTGGAACCCGTTCTCACTGTCGACCTCTGCCTACGTGCAGGGTGCCACTGGCATGGTCTATGAGCCCCTCATGCAGTACAACCTCGTGAAGACGGGCCAGATCTATCCCTGGTTGGCCACCTCGTGGTCCTGGGCGGACGGCGGCAGGCAGCTCGTCGTCCACACCCGCACGGGCGTGAAGTGGTCCGACGGCCAGCCCTTCAGTGCCGCCGACGTCGCCTTCACGTTCAACCTCATGCACAAGTACCCGGCCCTCGATGTGAACGGCGTGACGTTCTCCGGGGCGACCAACCCGTCGGCGACCGAGGCGATCATCAACTTCCCCAGCCCCGCCTACACACAGCTGTTCGACATCTCCCAGGTCCTCATCGTCCCCCAGCACATCTGGCAGAGCATCTCGAACCCCGTCACCTACGTCAACGACAGCCCCGTCGGGACCGGTCCGTACACGGTGAGCACCTTCACGGCGCAGGAGTTCACGCTCGTCGCCAACCCGCACTACTGGCAGGCCGGCCTCCCGAAGATCAAGACGCTGCACTTCCTGTCCTACGCCTCCAACCCGAGCGCCGGCCTCGAGATCAGCTCGGGGTCGATCGACTGGAACACGGTCTTCATGCCCAACTACCAGACGGGCTTCGTCAACAAGGACCCGTCGCAGCACTTCGAGTCGGTGTCGCCCATCGGCAACTTCTACATGTGCCCGAACCTCACCGCGTACCCCTTCAGCAACACGACGGTCCGCAAGGCGCTGAGCGAGGCCATCGACCGCACCACGATCGCCTCCGAAGGTGAGCACGGCTTCTACTTCGCCGACACGAGCGCCACGGGCCTCTCGCTTCCGCGCTGGCAGAGCTGGCTGGCACCCCAGTACGCCAGCGCAACCGAGAGCTTCAACCCCTCCGGTGCCAAGGCACTCCTCGAGAGCATCGGCTTCAAGGCCGGTAGCAACGGCATGCTCGACGAGCCGAACGGCAAGCCGTTCTCGGTCACGATCCTCGGGCCGTCGCCGTACACGGACTGGATGACGGACGCCCAGCTGATGGCGAGCGAGATGCAGTCGGCCGGTATCTCGGCGACGGTGAGCGGGGTGTCGGTGAGCGCCTGGACGAACGACTACACGGTCGGGAGCTACCAGCTCACCTTCTGTGGGCAGTTCACGACGAACGACCCGTACTCCATCTACAACTACATGCTGAACAGTGCCCTCTCGGCGCCGATCGGCAAGCCGGCTACCGGTGACGTCGAGCGCTTCACGAGCTCGGCCGCCAACGCCGCCCTCGCCGCCGCCGCCGCCACGAACAACACCGCACAGCTCGAGAGCGACTACGCAACGCTCGAAGGCCTCATGGTGAACGACATCCCGGCCATCCCGCTCTTCAACGGAGGAGCGTGGGCCGGCTACACGACCGTGCACGCCGTCGGGTGGCCCTCGGCCAGCAACCCGTACGAGGCGAACTCCATGGTGTCGCCATGGGACGAGGTCGTCGTCCTCCGCTTGAGCCCGGCCTGATGAACGTCGTCCCGCTCGAGGCCCGCCCGGCCGGCACGCGCCGGCCGGGCGGGCCGGGGCGAAGGAGGTCGCGCCGTGTCTGACCTGCGTTCAACCGATGTCGTCGACGTCGGCATCATCGGGTGCGGCAACATCTTCGAGTCCTACATGCGAGGGCTCCGGCAGCTGGGCTCCGTACGGGTCGTGGGCTGCGCCGACCTCGACCAAGCGCGCGCCGAGGCGGCCGCCAAGTCCCACGACCTCAGGGCGTACGGCTCGGTCGAAGAGCTCCTGGCCGACGACGCCATCCGCCTCGTCGTGAACATCACGCCGCCGCTCGCCCACGGCACCGTCACGAAGGCCGCCCTGCAGCAGGGCAAGCACGTCTACGTCGAGAAGCCGATGGCCGCCTCGCTGGCGGAGGCGACCGCCGTGATGGAGGTCGTCTCCGCCTCGCGAGGGCGTCTCGGCTGCGCACCGGACACGTTCCTCGCCGGCCCCGGCCAGACGGCACGCGCCGCCCTCGACGCCGGCATCGTCGGAGAGCCGATCGGGGTGTCGGCTGCCATCCCCCACAGCCGCGCCGAGACGTGGCACCCGGACCCGACCTTCCTCTTCCAGGAAGGGGGCGGGCCGCTCCTCGACATGGGTCCGTACTACGTCGCTGCCCTCGTGAACTGCCTCGGACCCATCGCCTCGGTGACCGGCGTCACCCGCATCGGCGCCAATCCCCGCCTCGTGACTGCACCGGACCGGCTCGTGGAGTCGGTCACGGTGACGGTGCCGACGCACGCCGTCGCCCTCCTGCGCTTCGTCTCGGGCGCCGTCGGGACCCTCACGGCCAGCTTCGACCTCTGGTCGGACCACCTCCCCCATATCGAGATCTATGGCACGGAGGGCATCCTCCGCCTGCCCGACCCCGACCGCTTCGACGGTGACGTCCTCGTCAAGCCCAACCGGGGCGACGACTTCGAGCTCGTCGCCCCCGCTCTCCGGCTCGCCAACTGGGCGGCCCCGGGCGGCCGTCTGCGCGGCCTCGGCGTCGCAGATTCTCGTCGACTCCCTGCGGGGACGACCCCAGCGAACAACCGCCACCGTCGGCTACCACGTCCTCGAAGTGCTCGAGTCGGTGCAGACCTCGAGCCTCAACGACGCGACGGTCCACCTGACGAGCGTCCCGGCGCGCCCCGAGCCGGTCGCCATCGGAGACCTCGACGGCAAAGCCGTCGCCGCAACGAACGAACCAACAGAAGAGAAGGAGTAGCCCCCATGCAGTTCCCCTTCGGTGTCGATCTCATCACGTTCTACGACCCGGGCTTCTGGGACACGGAGGACCGGGAGGGTTTCGAGAAGCAAGCGCTCGGTGATCCCCGCAAGTTCTGGGACCGCATCGTCGAATCCGTGCTCGAGGCCGGCATCACCGGCGTCGAGCTGACGTTCCCGCCCGGTAACTGGGAGACGGCCGTGGAGACCTTCGGTTCAGCCGCCGCCTTCTCCGAGCACCTGCAGTCCTCCGGCATCTCGGTCATCAGCGGGTTCTTCAGCGGGCTCGAGATGCATCCCGACCTCTTCGAGGCCGCCACACAGCGCCAGGTCATCGAGGAGGCCAAGCGATTCTCGGCCTTCCTCTCCGAGAGCGGCGGCGGCATCCTCGTCTCCGGCATGCCGATGCGGAAGATGGGGCCGCCCGACAACCCGAACTTCGTCGATCTCGAGTACGCCAAGGCCATCGCCGACCTCATCAACCGAGTCGGCGCCGCCTCCCTCGGGGAGGGTGCCCGCATCGCCCTGCACCCCGAGGTGGGATCGGTTTTCTGCGTGCGTCGCGACATCGACCTCTTCCTGTCGCTGACCGACCCGGCCTACGTCGACTTCTGCCCGGATACGGCGCACATCTACCTCGGTGGCGTCTCGCCCGTGGAGGTCCTCGCCGACCACTACGAGCGAGTGACGGTCGCCCACTGGAAGGACGCCGTCGGCCGCTGGCCGAACAGCGATCTCGCCAACGAGGACCGTTTCGAGCTGGAGGCCAACTACTTCAAGCGTGTGGGGACGGGCAGCGTCGACTGGCAGGGCTGGGCCGAAGGGCTCGTCAAGGTCGGCTTCGAGGGCTGGGCCATCCTCGAGCTGGACGCCGCCCGCAATCCGGTGCCAGAGATGACGGCCGCCCGCCAGTTCGTCGAGCAGCTGGCTCCACTCGCCGCCGCCTGAGCGGACTCCCGCCGGGGTCGGAGGCGTCTCGTCGTCCGTCCCCGGCGCAGACCGCAGCGGGCTCGTCGTGCGGGATCGCCTCGCTAGCGTGGCGGCCATGGTGGAAGACCTCAACGATCCGCGACGTACCGAACCGGCCATGACCGGGCTCTCCGAGCGCGAGATGCTGGAGCGTTGGCTGGACTTCCACCGTGTCACGCTGCTGCTGAAATCCGAAGGCCTCGACGCCGCCCAGCGTACGGCGTGCCCCGTGGCCACCTCGAAGCTCTCGCTCCACGGTCTCGTCCGCCACATGGCCGAGGTCGAGCGCTCCTGGTTCCGGAGGGTCCTGCAGAGCGAACCGGACGCACCCTTCCTCTGGTACGACCCGTCGGTGGGGAGGGACAGCGAGCTCGTTCCTCTCGACACCGCCGACTGGGAGGCAGACGTCGCCGCCTGGCAGGCCGAGTGTGAGGCGAGCCGGCAGGCCGCCGCCGGCCGAAGCCTCGAGGACACCGGCACGACTCGGCGCGGCGACGCCTGCTCACTGCGCTGGATCTACGTCCACATGATCGAGGAGTACGCCCGGCACAACGGTCACGCCGACCTCATTCGTGAGCTCGTGGACGGGGCGGTGGGCTGGTAGCTGGTCGTCGTGGCGGTCTCGCTCGAGCCCCCCAAGGTCTTGGTGGCCACGGATGCTCCGCCCAGGCGTGACCGTTGCAGCGGGACGGCGCCCGGCAATTGCCATGATGGCGCGCCGGAGCCGGACGGCAGGTGCCAAATTCCGGCGCGCGTGCGATGATCGGCCCGAAAGTGACCGGCGAACCCGGAGGCCGCTATGCCCACTGTCACCGCGAACGGCATCGAGATGAACTACGAGGTCCAGGGTGAGGGCGAGCCACTCGTCCTCATCCCGTACCTGGCAGCCGATCAGGCGTGCTACGCCTTCCAAGTGGCCGAGTACGAGAAGCACCTCCGCTGCTTCTCGGTCGACCTGCGAGGCGCCGGGCTCACGGAAAAGCCGGTGGGAACGTACTCGACGGAGCTCTTCGCCGACGACATCGCAGCCCTCATGTCAGCCGTGGGACTGGAGTCGGCCCACGTCATGGGGCTCTCCCTCGGGGCGGCGACCGGGATGTGGCTCGCCGCCAAGTACCCGGAGCGTGTGAGGTCGCTGTCGCTCCACAGCGCTTGGCACCGCACCGACGCCTTCTTGAAGGTCGTCGTCGAGAGCTGGCAGGTGATCGCACACGGGCTCGACAGCGTGACGGACATGGTGATCAAGGGAATCTTCCCCTGGTGCTTCACGCCCGAGCTGTACGCCGAACGACCCGAGTACGTCGACGCCCTGGCCGATTTCGTGCGCGGCCGTCCCATGCCGCCGGTCGATGCGCTCATGCGGCAGTCGGAGGCCGTGCTCAGCCACGACGCGGCGGATCAGCTCGCCCGCATCCAGGCGCCGACGCTCGTGACGTTCGGGCGCCACGACATGGTCACCTCGACGCGGTTCGCCGAGCCGCTCATCGACGGGATCGCCGACTCGGAGCTGATCGTCTTCGAATCCTGCAGCCACGCCCCCATCTACGAGCGCGTGGAGGAATTCAACGAGCGGACACTGGAATTCCTCCAGCGCCACTCCGGTTAGGGCCGTCGGCACTCGGCCCGACCGGCGCCGTCTCCGCAGCTCAGCGCGCCGGTTCGGCGATCAGGTCGACGGGTCGACCGTTCGGCTCACGATCCAGGCGTGCTTGCCGACCTGCCGTCCCCGCAGGAAGCCGAACTCCTCGAACAGCTCGACCGTGGCGCTGAAGAGGAAGCGCCCCTGAGCCTCTCGGTCGGCCGTCGTCTCGGAGATGGCCTCCACGAGGCCGCCGCCGGCTGCGGCGATCTGCCCGAGGCCACCGGCGAGGGCGGCCCGTGCGATGCCCCGACCGCGGTGACGCTTGTCGACGAAGATGCAGGCGATCCGCCAGCGTGCCCGAGGCGGGGGCTCCTTCTCGTACTCGCGACGGTGCTTGAGCCCGAGCTCGTCCGGAGTGCCGTACTGGCACCAGCCCTGTGCGAGTCCCCCCTCGTCGAACACGAGGGCGGCCCGCGCCCGGCCCGCCCTGACGAGTTGCTCCTTCAACGTGCGGGGATCGCTGACCCCACGCTGGTACTCGGCGTGGTTGCCGATGCACCAGCACCCGCCGTAGATGCCGTTGTTGCGTTCCACCAGGTCGGCGAAGGCGTCCCACGTGGAGACGTCGAGCGGCCGAGTCGTGTAGCGGCTCTCGCCCGGTGCGACGGCTACGGGCGACCGCTGTGCCGGGCGGTCAGCCATCGGCCAATCGCGCCAGGAGGTTGGCCAGCTCGCCCGGTCGGCTGAACATCGGCCAGTGTCCGGAGTCGATGTCGACGTACTCGACGTGTCGGGCACGTGCCAGTTCGGGTACCTCACCCCCCTCGACCCACTCCCGTGCCTGGGCGGGCGAGAACTCCGGGCAGATGACCACGACCGGTACGTCGAATCGCCGCTCGTCGCTGAGATGCACCACGCCCTTCGTGACCGCGGCGGGGACAGGGATGGCGGCGCCGGCGATCGCCAGCCGCTGTTGCTCGTCGAGGTCGGCGCTGTCCGGGCCGTCGAACGGCTCCCAGCCCGGGAACGGGACCATGCCGTCCACCGGCTCGAAGAAGTCGGCGTAGGGCTGGCCGTCGCCGGACGGGAAACCGCCGATGAGGGCGACCCGAGCCACCGAACCGGGCCGGCCGTCGGCGGCGAGCCAGGCGAGCGTGCAGGCGGCGGAATGCCCGACGACCATCACGGGACCGGCGGCGGCGTCCACGGCGTCGAGAACCACCGCGCGCTGGTCCTCGAGCGTCGCCTCGGTGGGTGGGGCCCCTTGGCCGGGCAGCGAGACGGGCACGGCGTGATGGCCGAGCGCCCGGAGCGGCTCGACGACCGCATCCCAGGCGGATCCGTCGAGCCAGAGACCGGCGACGAGGACGATGTCCATGTTGGTTGCTGCTCCTCTTGTCTTGATGGCCGTCTTGTCTTGACGGGCGTCCTGCTCGGTCGGGGGGCCGGCGGCGGCGAGGCCGGACGGCCGCAGCGGCACAACCCTCCGGCACCTGACCGTAGAGCCATTACCGGACGATCTGCTTCCGGTTGTCGGTGATTCTCTCCTACGCTCCGATCATGCCCTCCGGAGACAGCCCGACCGCCCGCGCCCTGCAGACGCTGGAGCTCCTGCAGCTCCGGCCCGGCACGACGGCCGAGCAGATCGCCGATCGCCTCGGCGTCACCGAGCGAGCAGCGCGCCGGTACATCGCCATCCTGCGGGAAGCAGGGGTGCCCGTCGAATCGTCACGGGGTCGCTATGGCGGCTATCGGCTCGGCCGCGGGATGCGACTACCGCCCGTCGTCTTCACCGAGGAGGAGGCACTCGGGCTGGTCATGGCCGTGCTGGAGGGCCACCCCTCGGCCACCGACACCGACGAGCTGGTCGGATCAGCGCTGACGAAGGTCATCCGGGCACTCCCGGAGACCGTCGGCCGCCAGGCGGCGGTATTGCGGGAGCACGCCTCGGCGGCGCCCGACCGCCGGGCCGCCCATCCGGATCCCGCCGTCACGAGCGCCCTCGTCATCGCCGTGGCGTCCCGGAGCCAGGTGCGCCTCGGGTACCGGAGCGGCTCCGGTCGGGAGTGGGAGGGAGATGTCGACCCCTGGGCGGTCGTCGTTCGCCACGGGCTCTGGTACCTGCTCTGCCACTCCCACCACGCCGGCGCTCTGCGCAGCTACCGGGTCGATCGCATCCAGTCGGTCGAACAGAGCGCCCACCGCTTCACGCCTCCTGAGGGGCTCGACCCGGTGGCGGCGCTCGAGGCAAACCTCGGCGAGGGCTGGGAGTTCCCGACCCGTGTGGTCTTCGCGGCGCCACCCGTCGCCGTGGCACCTTGGATCCGGCCCCCCATGGGGCGCCTCGAAGCGCACGCCGCCGGGTGCCTCCTGTCCGGCACCACGGGCAACCCGACCATGTACGCCCAGGAGTGGTTGGCGCCCATCCCCTTCGACTTCCGCGTGGAGGGCGGCGACGAGTTGCGCCTCGCCGTGTCCGCGCTCGCCTCTCGCTGCGCCGCCGCCGTCGTCGCCGACGCCAAAAGGCCCCGGGCGTCCGGCTCCGAGCGGGGACGGGCGCCGTCAGCGGCCGTGAAGCACGGCCTCGACGAACAGGTCGCTCACACCGGCGGCGACTGACTCAGCATCGGTCATGCCGGTCCGATCGGTCAGCCAGCCGCTGATCCAGAGACTGGCGAGCCCGTGCACGAGCGACCAGGCACTCACCGTGACGATCATCGGGTCGCGCCCCCCGAGGCAGCCCTCCTCCCGGCATCGCTCGATCGTGTCGACCAGCAGGGAGAACGCCGCCGAGGTGGCAGCGACGAGATCGGGTGAGCTCAGATCGAGGGCGTCCACGCGGAACATCACCTCGAAACGGGCAGGGTCGGCGAGGGCGAAGCGCACATAGGCGCGGCCGACCGCCCCCAGCACGGCCGGCCCGTCCGGGGGGGCACAGGAGGCGATCTCGTCGACGACGGTCTCCCCGAGGCGGCGGAACCCCTGCACGGCAAAGGCCGTCAGCAGTCCCGTCTTCGACTTGAAGTGGTGGGCCGGGGCGGCGTGGGAGACGCCGGCGCGGCGGGCGACGTCGCGAAGCGACAGGGCGCTCGGCCCCGTCTCCTTCAGCGCCTCTCCCACGGCGTCGAGCAGCTGCTCCGGCAGCTCGGATCCGCGCCTGGGCACAGGGCATCTTGACACGGGGAAGGTTTCTTGACAGTGTCAAGCAGGCGACGAAACCCATCCGGAGGGAGAACGAGCTATGGACGATGCCGACATCGCGGGCGCCTACGAGCCGTTCGTGGAGGAGCTGCGACGGGGTGGTTTCGCCGAGCCGCCGGAGGGCTGGCCGGCCTCGGCGAGACGCCTGGCGGCGGCGTGGTCGAGCCTCGACGACGAGACGGGCGCCCACCTCGTCCCCGCCCACATCGTGGACGGCGGACGGGTCGTGAGAGACGACCCGGTGCCGATCCGCCGGTTCATCGAAGGCAACGCCAGCTTCCACCTCGACATGCACCTCAGCCAGCTGCGGGCGCTCCGTCCGTGACCGCCGAATCCTCGGGACCTCCCGTCGCCGATCCGCCGGCGGAGTTCGACGTCTACCAGTTCGTCCTGCTGCGCAGTTCGCCCAACCGGCCCGAGCTCGACGACGACGCTGCCGAGCTCCTGCAGCGACAGCACCTCGGGCACCTCGCCGCCATGAAGGCGGCCGGGCACCTCGAGGTGGCAGGCCCCTTGGACGCGCAGCCGGACGTGAGCTGGCGCGGGCTGGCGATCTACGCCGTCGGATCACTCGCCGAAGCACGTCGCCTCGCCGAGCTCGATCCGGCCGTCCGTGCCGGCGCGCTCGAGGTCGACGTCATGACGTGGATGACGGCAAAGGGGGCGGTGCGGTTCTGAGTCCCTCGGCTCGTGACCGGGCGTCTCTCAGACCTCGTACCTGCAGCCGCTAGAGACGGCTCTGCAGGCGGGGGAGCCCGTCGCCCGCGAGATCCTCGAGCGGCGCCGATCGGCCCGCCATCACGAGGACGAGCGACGCCAGCGGGCCTTCGACGGAAGGACCGTCTCCCACCGACCAGTCGGAGTCGGAGGCCGAAAGGCGGAGTCCGGCGATCCGCTTCTTGGCCTGGAGGGGAAAACCCACCGTCTTCACGGTGTCGGCCGCCGTCAGCAGTGTGGACTCCGGCACGAGCCGGGTGGCGCCGGTCGGTCGGCGGACGTCGGCGCAGTGGCACACGAGATCGAGGAGCATGATCTCGGGCTTGGCGCCGGCCGGCGTGCGGTGCAGCCCGATCGTCCTCTTGAACTGCCCGAGGAGTTGGTCGGAAGGCACCCCTCCCCGCGCCAGACCGTCACGCTCCATGCAGCGGTTGAAGTTCATGCCGCTCTTGAGCATGCCGGCAAGGAAGGAGCCCATCGCCAGGTCCGCCCCGCCGATCAGGTGGCCGACGACGTGCCTCACCTTCCAGGCACTGCAGAGCGACTGAGCGTCCCACTGAGTCTCGTCGAGCGAAGCCAGATCCTCGGCCAGCGCCGACCGCTCCTCGTCCACCGCTTGCCACGTGTCCATCGCCACCTCTCAGGGATGGGTCGGCAGGACGGCTCTACCTAGACAATGTCTAGTTACAGCTCCTCCTGGAGGTCAACGGAGATCACCGACAGGTCACGCTCGAACCACCTGCCCGGCCGCCCGCCGGGCTCAGCAGGGCCCGCAGGGACGAACCCGGCTTTTCCCAGCACCCTTCGCGAGGCGACGTTGTCGTTGCTCGTGGCTGCTCTGAGCCTGCACAGGCCGTACTCGGTGGCAGCCCGCGAGCAAAGCTCCTGAACCGTCGCCGTTGCGACGCCGCGGCCGCTGACGTCTCGTGCGACGCGGTATCCGAGCTCGGCCGTACCGCCCTCGAGCTCGACCAGGTTGAACCGGCCGAGCACGGTACCGTCGTCGGCGACGAGGACGTGGAAGATGCAGTTGCCGGCCTGCTGCTCTGCCAGCAGGGCGTCGTAATGCTCGGTGAAGTGCTCAAAGAAGGCGTCGCCGCGATCGGAGATGAAGGTGGCAAAGTAAGCCCGGTTTGCCAGCTCGAAGGCCAGGACCGCCCGGGCGTGGTCGGCGCGCAGGCGCTGCAACTCGGGCACCCGCCAACGCTACTCAGACGGCGTCCACCGGTGAGCTGAAGCGGGCGAGCTCGCCGGCCGCCCGGCCGGAGTGGACAGGACGGCAACATCCAGGCTGGGAGCACGGAATGGGTCAGGAACTGAGAGTGATGCTGGAGGTCGGGCCGAAGGGCAAGAAGGTGGTCGCCGTGGCGCCAGATTGGCCCGGTCTCGAGCGCGGCGCTGCGACACGAGAGGCGGCTGTCGAGACGCTGCAGTCGTACCTCCTGCGCTACAAGGAGGTGGCGGAGCTGGCAGGGATGGGTAGGCAGTTGGCGGCTACGAGGACGGTCGATGTCGTGGAGGAGTACGCGGGCACCGGCTCGACCGACTTCTGGGGCATCTCGTTCGCTTTCTCCAGCATCGATACGGAGGCTCTCTCGACGAAGGAGTTGGACCGCGGGCTGCGCCTCGTGCAGGCGTGCTGGACGTTCTTCGACGATGTGCGACGGCGAGTGTCGGCAGAACTGCGGAAGGGTCCGCGAGGCGGAGGGCGTGACCGGGAGCGGATCGTTCGCCATACCCTCGGCGTCGAGCAGGAGTGGGCACAGAAGGTCGGGGTGCGCACTCCGGACGGCGCCGTGGTCCTCGACGGCGACGCGCTCACGGCCTATCGCGACGCCTACTGCACGGCGATTCGGACGTTCCAGTCCGTGGGCAAGCCCGCGCGAACCTGGCCGCTGCGGTTCCTCATCCGGCACACGGCGTATCACGTGATGGATCACGCCTGGGAGATGGAAGACAAGGACCTGACCGGTGCGGTCGGGTGAGGATGTTCGGGGCGGGCCGCCGGGAGCGGGCCCCCACCGTGATGCCTGCCTTCGCCCCGTAGGCGAGCAGGAGGTGAGGTCGATCGCACTCGGCTAACAGAGCTGGGTGATCCACAGGGCGGGCCAGGTTCTCAGTAGGTGAAGTGGTCGGCCGACTTCTTCGCCGAGGTCCCGCCGGCCGTCGTCACCGTGACGGCGACGGTGCCGTGGCCCTTGGGCGAGATGACCTCGATCTCGGTGCTGGAGACGACCTTGTGGATCCGTGCCGCCCTTGACCCGAAGCGAACCGCCGTCGGGGCGAGCAGATTCGTGCCTGTGATCCTCACGATCGTCCCGCCTGCGGGGGCGCCCTTCCGGGGCGCGACGCGTCGGATGGCGGGCCGCGGGACGTAGCTGAACTGGTCGGCGGCCGTCATCATCGACGTCCCGCCGGCCGTCGCCACCGTGACGGCCACGGTGCCGCCGCCCCTCGGCGAGACGACCTGGATCTCGGTCGCCGAGACGACCTTGTGGATCCGTGCCGCCCTTGACCCGAAGCGGACCGCCGTCGGCGCGAGGAAGTTGTGCCCGGTGATCGTCACGATCGTCCCGCCTTGGGTCGGGCCTTTCGTGGGCGAGAGCCTCGTGACCGTGGGGGCCATGGTGCGGCCGACCACGAAGGCCTGAAAGGCGCCCGAACTGTCGACGTAGACGCCGCCTCCTGCGCAGTAGCCGTCGGTGCAGGACACCGAGTCGACCTCGGCACTCCCGCCGGCGTTGAGCGTCGCCGTGCCGGGGACCTCCTCGGCGCTGCCCGAGCTGCCGTTCACCTCGTCGACGACGAAGGCTTGGTCGACGAGCAGCATGGACGAGTAGCCCCCGCCTGCCCCGCAGTCGCCGGCCGACGTGCAGGACACCGAGTTGACGAAGGCGCTCCCCCCGCCGTTGAGTGTCGTCGTGCCGGGGACCTCCTCGGCGCTGCCCCAGGTGCCGTTCACCTCGTCGACAACGAAGGCCTGCGTGTCGCCGGCGCCGTCCTTGTAGTACCCGCCGGCCGTGCAGTTGCCGGACGAGGCGCAGGACACCGAGTTGGGCGAGGCGTAACCGCCGGCGTTGAGCGTCGCCGTTCCGGGGACCTCCTCGGCGCTGCCCCAGCTCCCGTCGAGCTCCTCGACGGCAAAGGCCTGTTGATTGTTCGATCCGTCCTCGTAGGCCCCGACCGCAGCGCAGTCGCCGGCCGAGGGGCAGGACACCGAGGTGACCGAAGCGCTCCCCCCGGCGTTGAGTGTCGCCGTGCCGGGAACCTCCTCCGCCCTCCCCCAGTTGCCGTCCACCTCGTCGACGACGAAGGCCTGGTCCTGGCTCGACCCGTCCTCGTAGGAGCCCGCCGCGGCGCAGTTGCCGGCAGAGGTGCACGACAGCGAGTTGAGCGAGGCGTCGCCGCCGGCGTTGAGGGCTCCCGTGCCCGCCACCTCCCCAGCGTTTCGCCACCGGCCGTCGACCTCGTTGTCGAAGTAGGCCTGCAGGTGGCTCGAGCCGTCCTCGTAGGAGCCCCCTGCTGCGCAGTTGCCGTCAGAGGTGCACGACAGCGAGTTGAGCGAGGCGTCGCCGCCGGCGTTCAGGGCCCCCGTGCGGGGAGCCTCGATGGCCCTGCCCCAGCTGCCGTTCACCTCGTCGACGACGAAGGCCTGGAGGTGATCACCGACGTCGTCGTAGATTCCGCCTGCGGCGCAGTATCCGCCGGACGTGCACGAGACCGAGTAGACGTTGGCGTCCCCGCCGGCGTTGAGCAGCGCCGTGCCGGGAACCTCTTCGGCCGTTCCCCAGACGCCGATCACCTCGTCGACGACGAAGGCCTGGAGATGGTGATCGATGTCTTCGTAGACCCCGCCTGCGGCGCAATTGCCGGCAGACGTGCAGGAGACGGCGTTGACAGCGGCGTCCCCACCGAGGTTGAGCGTCGCCGTGCCGGGAACCTCCTCGGCCCTCCCCCAGCTGCCGGCGGTGGGCGCAACCTGGACCGGTGACCGCGACAGCCGGAGCGGCGACGCCCCGACCGCACCGGCAAGGAGCGTCGCACACAGCCCAACGGAGAGCGCTGCGGCCGACGCCCTTCCTACTCGGCTCATGGGATTCCACCCTGACACGTCGTCCGCTCGCCTGCTTCGCGGGCGCTCCACGCCAACGGGAGCCCGCCTGACGTCTCAACGGGTGGTGCCGAAGCAGCTTGCCGGTTCTCCGCCGGTCAGTCGCCGGGGGCGGCGTACGAACCGACGACGGTGGCATCCATGGCGAGGGGGCCTTCCTCGCATCGATCGGCGATCCCCGCCTGGAAGCGCCCGAAGGCGGCTGACGACACGAGGGGATTCACCTCCCCTTCGATCGTGGCGACGTGCACGAAGGTCACGCCGTCGTCCAAGCGGTAGATGGCGTAGCGGAGGCCGCCAGGGTCGTCGGCGGCAAGCTCCTCGAAGACGGCTCGCACCAACTCGGCGTTCACCTCCGCGTGCTCCGGCTTCGTGCGGTATCGGACGACCTTCACGGTGCTCATGAGTGTTCCTTTGCTCGCATCTGGTTGTTCCGGGCGTCGTGGGTCACTTCGGCGAGACCAAGCTCTTCGAGCAGCGGCGGCAGGTACATGCCGAAGCGGCCGCGGTAGCCCTTGCGCATGCCGTACCAGCCGCCCACCGGGTTCGAGGCCGAACGCCCGAACGCTTCGACCGTCCCTTCAGCCGGGTCCTTGCCCTCGTCGGTGGACCCGAGCGGCACCCAGTCGCCCTGCTGGCGCAGCCACGCCACGAGGTCCTCGACCGCCCGCGCCTGATAGGTGAGCCTCGTGGCGCCGACCTGGCAGACGATGAGCGGCGGATCGACGTCGCCGTCTCGGTACATCGTGTACTCGGACGTCCCGGGGGGTGTCTTCAGCTCCCACGGGTCGTCCTTGGTGCCGGACGCCATCAGCTGTCTCCTCTCTCGATTGCCTCGACGAAATACGGAAGGACCGAGGTCCAGCCGAGCCGGTTCCCCTCCCTGCGATCGGGTGCCTTCTCGCCGAGACGCTCCCAGCCGCCGTGCGCGATCTCCACGCGGGTACGGTCTCCACCGGCGTCGACGAACCGGATCTCCACATCCGTGGCCTCTTCGGGCGCGAAACGCAGATGCCAGGTGTAGGCAAGACGGGAAGGCGGCTCCCAGGCCCTGATCCGCCCCCACTCGTGTTCGGCTCCCGACGGCGTCCGCTCGAAGATTCGCCCGCCAACGCCGTCTTCGAAGACGACCTCGAGATGGCGTTCGCCGCTCACGGAGTGGTCGGCCGGCCACCACATCGATGCCCGTCTCGTCCACATCGAGAAAGCGGTGGCGGGCCGGCAGGCCACCTCGAAGGCGAACTCGAGCGGCTCGCTCACCGGACCTCTCCGTCGACGTTCTCGGCAGCGATCCGGAACCTCGTGGCGGCCTCGCCCCACACCATCTCGAGGTAGCGGCGCACCGCCTCGACCCCTTCTTCCCTGAGGCGGTAGAGATGCCGGGTCCCGACGGTCTCCTCCTCCACGAAACCCGCCTCCTTCAGGAGACGCAGATGGCGAGACACGGCTGGCCGGCTGATCGGAAGTTCCTCCGCGATCTCGTGCACTGCCCGGTCACCCTGCCGGAGCATGGCGAGAATCTGGCGCCGGTAGTCATCTGCCAGGGCGTCGAAGGCGGCGGTCTCACCTGCCACCGTCGTACCCCGGCGGGGAAGCCATCAGTAACACGGCCGTTACCGTAACGTACGCGTTACCGATGGGCAACGAGGACCGACCCCGCCGGGTCCGGGAGGAACGGCCGACAGGGCCGAGATGTACTCTTCGGTCTCGGGCGGAGGAGGGGATGAAGATGGCGGCAGGAAGCTCTCGCACGGCAGGCCGATACTCGACAGCGGTCATCCTGATGGCGTTCGGCCTGATCGTGGGTGCGTCCGTGGACGCGGCGCCCGTCGGCTTGGCGAGCACGAACCCGCCCCCCAACAGTGCACTCTCGTCCATGGCGTGTCCCGCCCCGACCAGTTGCCTTGCCGTCGGAGACTATGGGCAGTCCGAGTTCCTGTACCAGCTGCTTGCCGAGCGCTGGAACGGCGCCACGTGGACCCGGCAGTCGTCAAGTCCGCTGGACGGCAGCTTCTTGTACGGGCTCTCGTGCCCGAGCGCCAGGGTGTGCTGGGCCGTGGGTTACCAGCTGACCCCTGAAGACGACAGCGTGGCCCTTGCGGAGCGCTGGAACGGAAGCACCTGGACGGCAGGGACTCCGGTGGACCCGGGGACGCAGAACGCCTTTGCCTCTGTCTCGTGCGTCGGCACCCTGGACTGCTTCATGGTCGGTAGTTACAGCGTCGACTCCGGTGTGTATGAACCGCTCATCGAGCGCTATGCCGACACGAACACCGGAGTGATCTGGCGAACAGAGATCAATCCGACGCCGGCCGGGTCGACGCGCACGCACCTGCAGTCGATCACGTGCGTCGGGGTCAACGACTGCAATGCGGTCGGTTTCGCCTACAACAGCAAGGACGTCTATGTGACCTACGCCGATCACTGGAACGGCAGCTCGTGGAAGCTGGTGCCGACGGAGAACCCCCGCGGCGCCGTCGGGAGTTTCCTCGAAGGAGTGGCATGTACGAGCGCCACGAGGTGCATCGCCGTCGGCTACGCCGAACGGAGCTCTGCGTCCTACCAGACGCTCGTCGAGACATGGAACGGAAAGGTCTGGTCACTCGCTCGATCCGCCAACCGGTCCGGGACGAGCAGCAGTCTCCTCAATTCGATTGCTTGTGCCGGCTCCCGAGCCTGTAACGCCGTTGGCTACTCGACGTCGGCCGCTGGCGAGGAAGCGTTCGCCGAACGATGGAACGGTTCCACCTGGTCCGTGGGACCGACGCGTTCGCCGGGCACGCACGGTCAGTTGACGGGCGTGGAGTGCAGAAGCGCCACCAGTTGCACGGCAGTCGGGAGCGACGCGAACCGTGCGGGCGTCACCGTCACCCTTGCCGAGCATTGGAACGGTTCGACGTGGTCGGTCGAGGCGACACCCAATGGATGACTTCGGTGGCGACCAGGCCCGGAGATTGGCAGGATCGGGGCCATGACCTCCGAACCGCACCGGGGGGCGATCGGCTCGCTGCGAGCCGTGGCGCTGGACGCCCCGGACATCAACCGCCTCGCCACGTTCTACGAAGAGCTCGCCGGCTGGCGACGCCTCCCCGACTGGGACGAAGAGTGGATCACGATGGACTCCGGGGACGGCTGGCGCATCGGCCTGCAACGGGCCACCGACCATGTGCCGCCCCACTGGCCGGACCAGGACCGTCCGCAGCAGGGCCATCTCGACTTCCGGGTATCGGACATCGACGCGGCGGCGGAACGCGCCCAGGAGCTCGGTGCCAGCCTGCTTCGCCGCAACGAACGGTGGCACACGCTGGCCGACCCGGCCGGCCACCCGTTCGACCTGTGCGGCGGAGTGGACGATCCGAGGACCACGCTGACGAGCGTCATGCTCGACTGCCCCGACGCGATCGCCCTCAGTCACTTCTATGCGGAACTGCTCGGCAAGCCGATCACGTACGAGGCGGAGCGGGTCGCCATGATCGGCGAGGACGGCGCCCAGCCCGTGATGTTCCAGCAGGTGGAGCAGTACACGGCACCGCGCTGGCCAGATCCGGCTTACCCGCAGCAGGTCCACCTCGACGTGACCGTCGAGGACGTGGACACGGCGGAACGCGCTGCCCTCGACATCGGTGCAACCCGACTGGACGGCGCCGGCCCGAACTGGCGCGTCTACGCCGATCCGGCCGGCAAGCCGTTCTGTCTGGTGTGGCCGGGCTAGTCGGCACCGCCGCTCGGGCGTCATGGACCAGAGGGTGAGACCCTCAAGGATCGGACCTCGTCGTTGGTCCGGCACCGGCTCGGGTAGCCAATCAAGCGCACGGGGTTCACGTCGTTTGACTTCGGACAGCAACGACGAGCAGTTCTGCGACTTCAGGACGGGATGCCGGGCGGCCCAAGGATCTCGATTCCGTACTCGGCGGCAAGCGCACCCAATCGATCCGGGTCCGGGGGTTCGCCGGCAGCAGGCGGCAAGGCAAGGGCATGCGCCGGCTCAGCACCGGAACGCATGAAGCCCTCGAACCCAGCTGGTTCCGTTACCAGCAAGAAGCGGGCTCCCTCCGGTGCGGACACCGTGAAGGTGTGCGGCGTGTCCTTGGGGCCAAAGACGAAGGAGCCCTGCGGCGCGCGCACCACCTGGCCACCGACCCAAATGGTCAGTTCGCCTTCGAGGACGTAGAACCACTCGTCTTCGTGATGATGGACGTGAAGTGGCGAACCCGAGTTGTGGGGGCCCTTGTGCTCGATCACCGCCACCCGGCCGCCGGTCCCCTCCGTCGAGGCCTTGATCGTTGCGAGCATTCCCATGAACCACAGCGCTTCACCCTCGTCGGGTTGCAACACGATCGGTCGCAGTGGGGTGCCGGGATCGCCGCTCATCGCACGTTCTCCTTGCCGAGGTCCGCTCCGGGCGCGTTCGCCTCGGCAGCAACCTTGAGTTGAGCCAGCGTGTGGCGCATCCCTTCCAGCAGCTCGCGGTGGCGATTCGTCGGGATGTCGAGGATGCGCGCCCAGGCAGGGATCTGCTTGACCTCATAGGACTCGGTGACCGACGTGCCGCCGTCTACCGGCTCGAAGCAGTAGCGCCACACAGTGGACTCGCGCCCTCCTTCCTCGGTGGCGAAGGCGAACTGTCGTCCGGGGTCGGCGACGAGGACCCTGCCGCGGCGGGACCACCGCATGAGCTTGCGCGGGCCGCCCCGGTTGTGACCGACGAAACGGGCTCCTTCCACCGGCCCGGAGGCGCCGCTCTCCCACTCGACCGCTTGGCATTCGGGGCTCCACTGGCCCATGCGCGGCAGATCCGCCACGAGGTCGTAGATGTGCTCAGCGGTGGCGTTCACGACGAGCTGCTCGCTGTCCTGCGTCAGCCACCACCTCTGGTTCTTCGGCATCGTGCCTCTCTCTCCCTCGGTGGCCTTGGGTGTGGCGTCAAGTTAATACCATTAGCTAACGCTGTCAAGAGAAAGTTAAGCTATGCTGCTTGGCATGGACCAGGATGAAGCCGCCCTGCAGAGCCCGGCACAGCCACGGGTCGGCCGGCGTGCCCGGCGGCACCAGGACACGATCGAGGAGATTCTCGACATCGCCGCCGATGTGATGACAGAGGAAGGGGTCAACGGCCTCAGTCTCGCAGAGGTGGCCCGTCGCCTCGGCGTGCAGCCCCCCTCGATCTACAAGTACTTCCCCTCCCTGATCGCCATCTACGACGCTCTCTTCAGACGCGGTCAAGTCGAGCACCTCGAGGTGATGCGCCAGGCCATGGCAGGCGCCGCCCCTGGGCTGGAGGCGTTGACCGCGGGTCTCGAGGCCAGCGGGCGGTGGTTGCTCGCCAACCGGGCGACCGCCCAGCTGATGTTCTGGCGTCCCGTCCCGCGCTTCGAGCCATCCGCTGACGCCTTCGCCCCCAGCGTCGAGATGGTCTCGCTCCAGCGCACAGCGATAGCCGACGCGGTCGCCGCCGGTCAGCTCGGACCCGAGGCCGACTCCGAAGGGGCCGTCGATCTCGTCTCGACACTGATCGTCGGAGTGCTGAGCCAGGCCATGGCCAACGAGCCAGACCTCGACTGGGGCCAGGGTCGCTTCACCCCCATCTTCCCGAAGCTCATGAAGCTGCTCCCCGCCGCTTACCCCGTTTCCACTACTACATCGAGCCGGCGGATTCGCGCTCGCTGACGCCGGGCAGCGCGTGAGCAGCCCCAACGGGTCGAACCCCGCATCCAATGACCGGCGTCAACGTATGTTACACGGATGTATGCTACCTGGGATGCGCAATCTCTTCTTCGGTCGCGAGCGGCAGCTGGCCACACTCGGCGACGAGCTCCGCGGCGTCGGCGCATCCGGCGCCGGACGCCTGCTAGCAATTCGAGGACGTCGTCAGGTGGGCAAGTCCCGGTTGGTCGAGCACTTCGCCGAACGTAGCGGCCTTGCCTACGGCGTCGTTGCCGGAATGAAGGGCACGCCGGTCGAAGTGCAGATGCGCCGGGCCGCCGAGACGCTCCGCTCGTCGACTCGGCCGCTGCCTGCGCTCGAGGCCGTGACCGCGCTCCCCGCGGGCAACTGGTACGACCTGGTTTCTCGGCTCCATTTGGCGCTGGACGACGGGCCCGCGATCCTCGTCATCGACGAGTTCCCCTGGGCGAACGAGACGAGCCCGGGCCTCGACGGACTCCTCCAGTCGCTCTGGGACCTCACCTACGCGCGCCGACCGGTCCTCATGCTCCTCATCGGCTCGGACGAGGCGATGATGGACCGCTTGTTCGAGCACGACCGACCGCTCTTCGGTCGACTCGACGGCAATCTCGTCGTCGAGCCCTTCAACCCGGCGGAGACGGCGCAGGCTCTCGGGGGCTCACGCTCCCCCGTGCAGGTCTTCGACACCCAACTTGTCACGGGTGGATTCCCCGAGCTCGTCGCGCACGCTGCGGGGCTTCAGGTCTGTTGCGACGCTCGTGGAGGACGCCCTTTCACGCCCCCACACGCTGCTGGCGGACATCGCCCAGATCAACCTTGCCGGCGAGCTCGCGGACGGGACCAACGCTCGCCTCGTCCTCGAGGCGGTCGGCGCCGTCGAGATCGGAGTCGCCAACTTCTCCCGCATTGCCTCGGACCTCGGGGGCGGGATCGCCGCAAAGACTGCCGTCACCCGGGCAACCGACATCCTCGTCGATACGAAGCGCATCCTCGCCGTTGACATCCCTGCCGGCGAGAAAGGCAGCCGGCTCAAGCGCTATCGGATCGCCGATCCCTACCTACGCTTCTGGTTCCGCTTTATCGAGCCCCAGATCCGCAACATCGAGGTCGGACGCTCGGATCTCGCGCTCAGCGCCTTCTCGCGCTCCTGGAGCACCTGGAGAGGCAAGGCCATGGAACCGATCGTCCGCGAGGCCGTGTTGCGCCTCGCGCCACGCCTTTCCACTCCCTTCGATTCGATCGAGTCGGTGCGAGGCTGGTGGGACCGACGAGGCGAACATGAATACGACATCGTAGGTTCCTCCCGTGGCGGCTCTCCGGTGGCCATCGGCTCGAGCAAGTGGCGGGACAACGCGCCGTTCGGCGCGAGGGATTCCGCTGTGCTGGCGGAAGGACGTGGCGTGATCCCGCGGGCCGGAGCCGCAGGTCTCGTCGCCGTGGCCCCACGCGGTGCGGCTGCGGGTGTCCAGGCCGACCTCGTCCTTGATGCCGGGGACTTGCTCGGCGCGTGGAGAGCGTGAGCAGCTACGGCGTTTCGGTGAGGTTCGAGTCGGGGATCTACGGGTGGGTGAGCACCTCACCGAACCCGCCGCCCACCCACCTGCCGGTCACTATCCGCGGTACTTCCTCGTTGGCCAGATGTCCAACGGCCAGTTCAAGCTCCTGCCCGCTTACACCCAGTAGGTCGCGCTCGACACATACCCTCGGCCATGCGGCGTCACCGGCATGCTCGTGAGACGACATCTAGTCTGTCTTCACCGGTACGCGCTGGCGGAGTTCCTCGCCTGAGTGCTCAGTTCGCGAGCATGACGGCGCTGTCCTCGCCGTCGATGGCGGCACAGTAGGTGAGCGACGGGCAACTCAGGGAATCCAGCGGATATCCCGCCGGACCGGCCTGGGACGGCGCCGTCCAGCTGACTCCGTCGTACATGACGGCCCCGCCGTACATGTCGGTGGCGACACAGAAGTCCGTCGCCGCGCAGGCGACGCTCACGAGAATGCCGCCGCTGGCGTCGATCGCCGTTGTCGCCGACCATGTCGTCCCGTCGTAGACCGCGGCGTAGTTGCCCCACACGCCCACGCAGAAGGTCGCCGCCACGCAGCTGACATACTCCGGCCCGAGTGGAGCTGACGCGCTCCACGACAAACCGTTCCACACCCTGACGTCACGACACTCCGTAGTGATGTCCCACCACGAGGGGCGCCCGGGAGGCTTCGATTTCCAGAGCGGCAGCACCCGGTCGCCCGAGGGCTCGAACGATCCTTCGGGGAGCGATCGGGGCCAACGGGCCGGCAACGTGCGGATGGCCTCGTGTGTTGCGGCGCAGCACGAGTAGGAAGAGGGCGAACGCGACCGACGTGCCCAGCCCGTCGAGAACCCCGGCAACCGGGTGGTCGCCTGCCGGGCCGCGGCCAACGAGGCCGGCAGTGAGGACGACGCCGCCGAGCACGATGGGAAGCGTCAGGCCGAAGGCCCTTCCGGGCCGCTCACCGAGGGCGAGCCAGGCGAAGACCGTCACGAAGAGGACCTGGAGGTTGAGCAGGACCGTGGCAATGCCGGCGCCGACGTCGTAGACGGAGTGCGTCCACAGGAGGAGGTCGACGGCGAGGAAGAGCCCGCCGAGGACCGCACCGAGTCGGCAGCGAACCGGCCGCCGCCCGTGGCGGCGGGCCTCGAGGAGGACGAGCGGGACGAGTACCGGAAGGGCGAGGGCGCACCGGTAGAAGGCCGTCGTGCCGGCGGCGCTCCCGGCGAGGCGGACGACGATCGCGGCCGAGGAGATGCAGGCGGCGCCGATCAGCGCGGCGGGGAGGGGGCGTCGCCCGCCCAGGACCTGCGACGTCGCCCGGCGCGCCTCCACCATGCCGGCAACGATACGACTCGCCGGGGGGCACTCCCAGCATGCAGATTCCCCATCTCAAAGAGCACGGAGTACGCCACGGCCACCGCGGCTTTGTTGGCGGCCTCGTCGTCTCGCGACGCGGGCGTACTGGGGATGGAGGGCCCGTGCAAGTCGAGATCGTGAGATTTGCCGACGCCCAGCTCCGTCCGGACTTTGACGGGTCAGGCTCGCTTTTGGAGGGCCGCGATGCCCTGACCAGCACTGTCCGCTGAGAAATCGCAGTTTCCGGCGCTCGATGTAGGGGCGACACGTCCACCGCATCTGAGTTACAGTGCTGTAAGATGGTGGCGTGTTCGTCAAGAAGACCGTGAGGCGGCGGGGCGACAAGAGCTACGAGTATCTGTCGCTCGTCGAGGCGGTGCGAGAAGACGGCAAGAACACCCACCGCACGCTGCTTCGTTTGGGAGAGGTCAGCGAGCTGCGCGCCTCTGGGCAGCTGGACCGGATCATCAACGCCCTTCGCGCCTACGCCGAGGGCAACTGGTTCGAGGCAGGTGAGCTCTCCGGCGAGGGTGGTCCGAGTTTCGGTGGAGTCGCCGCCTGTCATTCGTACTTCTCTCGCCTCGGCCTCGAGGCGCACTTCGAGGCCGTCGGTAGAGGCCGCAAGTCGTCGTCGTTGTCCGACACCGTGTTCGTGATGCTGGCCAATCGCCTGCTCGACCCGGGCTCGAAGCGGCGGACGATCACCGAGTGGCTTTCGACAGTGGCCATGCCGAAGCAAGTCGACATCCCGAGCCTCGCCCAGTGCTACCGGGCCATCGATGCCCTCGCCGATGCCAAGGAGTCGACCGAGGCGCACCTGTACTCCGAGCTCTGCACGTTGGCGAACCTCGATCTCCGCCTCGTCTGCTACGACCTGACCTCGACGTATTTCGAGACCCAGGGCGGAGACCGGCGGAACTTTCCGTCGCTCGCCTATGGCTACAGCCGGGATCACCGCAGCGACCGGCCTCAGATCGCCATCGGCCTTCTCGTCACCGGCGACGGCATCCCGATCGCACACCACGTCTTTGCCGGCAACACTTCGGACGTCTCGAGCTTGCCGTCGATCATGGAGGATCTGCAGCAGCGCTTCGGCGTCGGACGCATCGCCCTTGTGGCCGACCGCGGGCTCATCAGCGAGGACAACCTCGCCGAGGTGGAGGCGCACGGCTTCGACCACGTGCTGGCGACCCGGCTGCACCGTGACGAGGACGTCGCTTCGGTGCTCGAGATGGCGAACTCGCCATCCACCGCCTGGGTGGCGGTACCCGAGGCGCGCAGCTTCACTGCCGAGATCGCCCATGACCACCGGCGCTTTGTCGTGGTGTTCTCGCCCACCCGCTACTTCCGCGACCGTGCGCGTCACGCCGTGCTGTGCGCCAGAGTCGAGGACGGGCTCATCGCCCTCGAGGCCCGGGTGCGGGCCCGGCGGCTCAGTGATCCCGCCAAGATCGGTGCGGCCGCCGACCGGGTTCTCCGTGACTCCGGAGTCGCCAGGTGCTTTGTCACGACGGTCAGAAAGGGTTACTTCTCCTGGGACTTCGACGAGAAGGCACGCCGCTACGACGAGGAGCTGCTGTGCGGCCGGTACGTGATCACGACCTCGCTTTCTGCCGACGAGGTCGACTGTGCTCAGGTGCTGCGCTACTACCGGAGCCTGCAGAACGTGGAGCGCCGATTCAGGATCATGAAGGACTTCCTCAACTTGCGGCCGGTCTTCCACTGGACCGAGGAGCGCGTGAGGGGACACGTCGCCCTCTGCGTCATGGCGGCCACCATCGAAGCCGTGATGGCACGAGACCTCGTTGCGGCAAAGGTGATGGACCCGAACATTCCCTTCCAGCACATGACACCGCGCCGAGCACTCGCCGAGTTGGCAGAGGTTCGTCTTGAGCTCGTGAGCGCCGGCGAGCGCACGATCGAGCTCGTCAGCAGGCCGACCCAACCCCAGGCCAAGGTGCTTCGGGCCCTCGGCGTGGACACCTCAGGCTGGGGTAAGGCCACACTCGCCTGAGCAGGGCAAACAAATCCCGCGTAGTGGAAACACTCTTCTCCCCGCGCCCCCATCTACCTGGACTTTCGCGAATCACCCGTCAAAGTCCGGTCCGTGGGCTCTACTCCGCCACGCCTTTGACCATCTGAGCGTTGTACACAATCTGCCTCACAGTGACCCAAACAAGAGCGCGTCTGGACTGGCAGCTCTCCGGCGACAGGATTACAGCCCTAAAGAGGGGCGGGGCGTCCCAGGTAAAACCCCTGTGCGAAATCGACACCAAAGTCCCGAAGACGCTTCAGGGTCTCGGCGTCCTCGACTCCCTCTCCGACGGTCTGACAGCCGAAGCCTTTTGCAAGGTTGACGATGGCCTGGACAACGTGCTGGTTGGCGGAGCTTGCGACAAGATCACGGACGAACTCGATGTCGATCTTCAAGTACTTGATCGGGAGCCTCTTCACGTGGGTGAAAGTGCCGAACCCCGTTCCGAAGTCATCGAGGGCCAAGCCACAGCCCAGTTCCACCACGCCGCGAGCGAAGTCTTCTCCTTTGCCGATGTCACGCAGAAGGGCTGTCTCTGTGATTTCAAATACGAGATTGGCGGGATCCGCTCTGGTTTCATGAATCTCGTGCTCGATCAGCGCCAACAGGTCGGAGCACACGATCGACTCCGCTGACAAGTTCACCCCCACGTGGCGCCCTTGTGCTGCCAGCCAGACGGCTTCTCTAATTACCCAATGGTCAATCTCGGTGATGAGGCCGTACTTCTCCGCTACTGGTAGGAAGGCGCCAGGGGCGATGAGCTTGCCGTCACGGGTCACCATGCGAATTAGTAGCTCCTCGCTTGGCTGTCCCGCGCCGAGAGGAACGACGGGCTGGGAGTACAAAACCATTCGCTTTTCGTCAAGCGCCTCGCGTATCCGCCCGACCCAGGTGAGCGCCGACAACTCGCGCTCTATGCGGAGCTGCTCGGACTTCTCCTCGGTAATATCTCGAAACACGATCACTGCACCATCAACCGATTCCCCGATCAGGAGCGGTGACGCAGAAATCGCAACCGGCAGAAGGGACCCGTCCTTGCAGCGGTAGGCATGGTTGGCCAAGCGGACATGGCGACCTTGGCTTCGTACCTTCAAGAGTTCGGCATTTCCACCTTCAAGCGATGCGGATCCTTCGCCTTCCCCGAGGACAACGTGACGCATCTCTTTGCCCAGCAGCTCCTCTTCGGTCCAGCCTAACATCTGTGCTGCTGCGTTGTTCATGGAGGTCAGCCGCCCCTCGGCATCGACCGTGAACAGACCTTCGTCCATGTTGTTCATGGCGATCGAGCGGAACTCTTCGGCGGTACGTCGATCGGTGATGTCAACTGTCACGATGCCGACTCCAATGATCTCGGTCTCGAGATGTACTGGGTAGTAGCTCGCGAGCCAGTAGCGTCGATGGCCATGTTCGGTGACGCTCTTTCCGGTCACCTCGATGTTCAAGACTGTTTCGTCGTCCTCTAGGACCCGGCGGTAGAGACCTTCGGTCTGCGGCCAGATCTCCGGCACGACTTCTGAGACAGTCTTGCCAATCTGCTCCGACACGCTCGATCCGTTCACTTCGGCGAGCACCTGGTTAAGATGGGTGATGCGGAACTCTCGGTCTATGAATCCGAGACCGACGGGGGCGCTGGCCTGCAGGGTTTCCAGCATGCTCAAAGCTTCCGCTGTCGCGCGATGGGCCTGGTCCAGTTCCTTCGCTGTCTCAAGATAGGAAGTCATATCGCGTGCCCTCGTGGCAGCACCAATCACACCGCCGTCAGCTGCAAACACTGGTGACACAGTTACCGAAACGGTTAACAATGTGCCGTTTCTCTTCACGCGCTCGGTGAGCAACTCTTGAACGGTCCCGCCACGCCGAATGCGTTGGAGTATTTCTGGGAGCTCATCCGGTCGGTCTCGAGGAATCAGCGTCGCTATGTTACGCCCGATCATTTCGACGGCGGGGTAGCCGTAGAGGCGCTCGGCCGCTGCATTCCAAGATAGAATCTCCCCGCTGAGTGTCTTGCCGATGATGGCGTCAGCCGACGAGGCTACGATCGCGGCAAGGAACGGCTCAACGGGCGGAGTTTGAGGGCTCACGACGTGGTCGGACTTGAGCCGTTCGAGGAGACTCAGTATCTCCTCGGCCGGACCTTCGATTCCGTCCGTTGCACCATGCTTTGGCTCGTGGTCCACAGAGACAGTGTGGCAGAGCAGTCGAGGGGCGACCCTTTGGGAAAGGACCCAATTATTGGCACCCGATCGGGGATTTCTCGCTCGGAGTTCCCATCCGATCGGGTGGCTCGGTACCACCCGATCGGACGAGCCGTCCTATCATCATCCTGAGGAAGGTGCAGGGACGGCTGATCTGGTTGGCCTTGTGCCAGAGGTACACAGCCCACACTCTGCGATGGTGCGCCACGCTGCGCTAGCTACTTGCCCCTGAAAAACCCGAGTTGAAGGTCGGCAAGATCGACAGCGGCTCTCGGCATCACCGACGCGACGCTCGGCTCACCGAGCCGCAGGGACTCGCCGTACTTTCGGCCCCCACCGTCGTCATCGCGAGCCCGTGAGGGCGGCGATCTTCACCAGGTTGTGGTTGAACACCCCGTGGCCGCACCAGGTCTTGGCTCCTGCAAGCCCGTCCATACACGTCCGGCTCCACCCGAAGTCGCGCTTCAGGCAGCTGATCCGGCCTTCGCTTCCCGTCCTCCACTTCACGAGCTCCTGGAACTCTTTCTGACTCTCGACCTCTCGTCGCTTCGCGCTCGGCTTGCCCTTGGTGGGGAGCACGACGTCGCACACGCCGAGCTCCCTGAGCGCCTCGCCGACTGCGCTCTCCCCGTAACCGCGATCGGCCGTCACTGCGCCGGGCGGATGCCCGGCACGCTTCGTGACGCGTGCGACGGCGGGTGCGAGCATGGGCGCATCGGGAGGGTTGCCGATCACGACGAGGTGGTCGAGCACGACACCGTCTTCGTTGTCGACGACTTGTGCCTTGTAGCCGAACTCGACAGGGCGGCCGAGCCGGCCCTTTCGGATGGGACGGGCGTCGGGATCGTGCAGCGAGACGAGGCGAGTCGCCCCGTCGGGCACGTGCCCCGCGAGACGTTGGCGCGTCTGACGGGCGACGCGGGCAACCCGCTCGGCCGTGACCTCCAAGTCGCGGGCGGTGACCTCGAGCCTGGGCGGTGCGGCATCGCCGAGGCGTCGCAGCATGCGACGGGCGTTGAGCGCCACGGCTCGCGCCTCGCGCACAGCCTCGGAAGCGATGCGGGCCATGCGGGCGTTGATGGCCATGACCTCGCCCTTAGCCTCGTCGGTGCGCCGACGCAGGTTGGCACCGATGGAGCGGGCGTGCCGCCGCACGAGCTGGGTGCGGTCGCGGGTCGCGATGCGGGGGGCGAGGCCCCCGGCTTTCAGTCGCTCGACTGCCTTGGCCATCTTGGCGACGCCCTTGGCGAGCAGGCCGGAGTCGGTCGGGTAAGCGACGTTGGCCGGGACCACGGTGGTGTCGGCGCGTACCCGATTGGTCTTCAGCACCTTGGCAGCAGCGGCCTTGGCCAGAAGCGCCTCGTTGAGGCCGTCCACGGCATCCGGTCCACAGCGCGTCGTGATCTTCATGAGCGTTGTCGGATGGGGCACAGCCACCCCGAGAGGGATCCGGCAAAATCGCTGCCAGGAGATCGAGTCGGCCACCTCGCGGCAGAGAGGCTCGAAGCCGAGGCGGTAGCGGTACTTCAAGAACATGAGCCGCAGGTAGGTCTCGATCGGGACCGACGGACGCCCGACCGGACTTTGACGGGTCAGGCTCGCTTTTGGAGGGCCGCGATGCCCTGACCAGCACTGTCCGCTGAGAAATCGCAGTTTCCGGCGCTCGATGTAGGGGCGACACGTCCACCGCATCTGAGTTACAGTGCTGTAAGATGGTGGCGTGTTCGTCAAGAAGACGGTGAGGCGGCGGGGCGACAAGAGCTACGAGTATCTGTCGCTCGTCGAGGCGGTGCGAGAAGACGGCAAGAACACCCACCGCACGCTGCTTCGTTTGGGAGAGGTCAGCGAGCTGCGCGCCTCTGGGCAGCTGGACCGGATCATCAACGCCCTTCGCGCCTACGCCGAGGGCAACTGGTTCGAGGCAGGTGAGCTCTCCGGCGAGGGTGGTCCGAGTTTCGGTGGAGTCGCCGCCTGTCATTCGTACTTCTCTCGCCTCGGCCTCGAGGCGCACTTCGAGGCCGTCGGTAGAGGCCGCAAGTCGTCGTCGTTGTCCGACACCGTGTTCGTGATGCTGGCCAATCGCCTGCTCGACCCGGGCTCGAAGCGGCGGACGATCACCGAGTGGCTTTCGACAGTGGCCATGCCGAAGCAAGTCGACATCCCGAGCCTCGCCCAGTGCTACCGGGCCATCGATGCCCTCGCCGATGCCAAGGAGTCGACCGAGGCGCACCTGTACTCCGAGCTCTGCAAGTTGGCGAACCTCGATCTCCGCCTCGTCTGCTACGACCTGACCTCGACCTATTTCGAGACCCAGGGCGGAGACCGGCGGAACTTTCCGTCGCTCGCCTACGGCTACAGCCGGGACCACCGCAGCGACCGGCCTCAGATCGTCATCGGCCTTCTCGTCACCGGCGACGGCATCCCGATCGCACACCACGTCTTTGCCGGCAACACTTCGGACGTCTCGAGCTTGCCGTCGATCATGGAGGATCTGCAGCAGCGCTTCGGCGTCGGACGCATCGCCCTTGTGGCCGACCGCGGGCTCATCAGCGAGGACAACCTCGCCGAGGTGGAGGCGCACGGCTTCGACCACGTGCTGGCGACCCGGCTGCACCGTGACGAGGACGTCGCTTCGGTGCTCGAGATGGCGAACTCGCCATCCACCGCCTGGGTGGCGGTACCCGAGGCGCGCAGCTTCACTGCCGAGATCGCCCATGACCACCGGCGCTTTGTCGTGGTGTTCTCGCCCACCCGCTACTTCCGCGACCGTGCGCGTCACGCCGTGCTGTGCGCCAGAGTCGAGGACGGGCTCATCGCCCTCGAGGCCCGGGTGCGGGCCCGGCGGCTCAGTGATCCCGCCAAGATCGGTGCGGCCGCCGACCGGGTTCTCCGTGACTCCGGAGTCGCCAGGTGCTTTGTCACGACGGTCAGAAAGGGTTACTTCTCCTGGGACTTCGACGAGAAGGCACGCCGCTACGACGAGGAGCTGCTGTGCGGCCGGTACGTGATCACGACCTCGCTTTCTGCCGACGAGGTCGACTGCGCTCAGGTGCTGCGCTACTACCGGAGCCTGCAGAACGTGGAGCGCCGATTCAGGATCATGAAGGACTTCCTGAACTTGCGGCCGGTCTTCCACTGGACCGAGGAGCGCGTGAGGGGACACGTCGCCCTCTGCGTCATGGCGGCCACGATCGAAGCCGTGATGGCAAGAGACCTCGTTGCGGCAAAGGTGATGGACCCGAACATTCCCTTCCAGCACATGACACCGCGCCGAGCACTCGCCGAGTTGGCAGAGGTTCGTCTTGAGCTCGTGAGCGCCGGCGAGCGCACGATCGAGCTCGTCAGCAGGCCGACCCAACCCCAGGCCAAGGTGCTTCGGGCCTTCGGCGTGGACACCTCAGGCTGGGGTAAGGCCACACTCGCCTGAGCAGGGCAAACAGATCCCGCGTAGTGGAAACACTTTCTCCCCGCGCCCCCATCTACCTGGACTTTCGCGAATCACCCGTCAAAGTCCGGCCCGAGGGCGCAGTGGAAGTGCGCCCGGAACGGCTCGAAGAAGGTCGCGTCGTCGAGCAGTCGATCGACGGCCTGCAGCTCGGCAGGCATCCCGAGGCACATCTCGGGGAGGATCGCTTCCCACAACGTGGGCTGTGCGTTTACCGTTCTCAGCATGATGGCCTCGATCCGTACTAGCCCTACGGGTCGGGGCCATCATCATCGATCAGAACCTTGAGGACGCGGATCCTCCAAGGGACTTTTTCAGGGGCAAGTAGCTAGTGGTCCGTCTCCTATTTGGCGTGGGTGCTCACCGCGGTGTGAGGCTTCTCGTCGACTGCGAACACCGCTGCCGCCTCGGGCGGGTTCATGTACAGGCCCACGAGGTCCCTCACCTTCTCGACCAGGTCAGGGTCGGGTGAGACCTTGAAGCTGTCCTGCTTCCACGGCTTGAGGCCGAAAGCCCGCCAGATCTCGGCCACGGTGGTCTTTCCGATGCCGTGCTTCTTGGCCAGCTCCCGCGTGGACCAATGGGTGTCCTCGCCGGGGGTGGTCTCGAGGGTGTCGACGATCACAGCCTCGATGGTGGCGTCGCCGACCGTACGCTCGGCGCCGGGGCGAGGGGCGTCGCGCAGGCCCTCCAACCGGTCAAGGGCGAAGCGGTTCCGCCACTTGGACACCGTCGCCTTGTTCACGTGCTCGTGCTCGGCGATCTCGGTGTTGGTACGGCCCTCTGCACAAAGAAGCACGATGCGCGACCGGAGCGCCAGCGACTGGGCTGAGGACTGCCGCCGGACCCATCGCTCGAGCGTCTCGCGTTCGGCCTCGCTCAATTCGATCCTCGCGGTGGGTCGTCCTCTTGTCGGCATGGCAGTGCTCAATTGTTGGCTCATGCCGGGGAGAACGCGCCGGTTCAGGCAGAAATTCCCACTTTCCCGATATTTCGCGAGTTTTCTTTCGGACAGCACACTAGGCGGTTGTCGTCGCTTCCCTCCAGCAGGAGCGTCACAAGACGCTCAGAGCTGGTCCTGGTCTCCGAGCCGCCCCAGCACAGCTTCACCCGCCGTCTGTTCCTGAGCGCGGGCCTGGAACGGCGAACCTCCTCGAAGCCCGCTACCACAACAGCGTCCGGCCCTGCCACGGTGCTGGTGGCCGGCCTACCGAGCCGGGGCCGGCAGCCTCCGGCCAGCTCAAGGCGGCCATCGGCGCCTGCGTCAGCCGCCCGCTCGAGTCGACGTGTGAGGTTGCCGGCCCCGCTGTTGGGCGACTTCTCGAATCTCGAGGACAGCGGCACGCGAGCCGAGTCGGTCGTGGCCTGATCATTGCCGCACGTGCCGCGGGTGGGCGGGGGCGCGCGTCGTCACGAAATGTTCACAGCCACCCCTCCCGGCTTGCCGTGAGGGCAGCCTCGACCCGGTTCCCCACGCCAAGCTTCCGAAAGATCTCTTGGATGTGAGACTTCACGGTGTTCTCACTCAGACGAACGCGGCTTGCGATCTCTCGGTTGGACAAGCCGGCGGCGATGAGCCGAACGATCTCAAGCTGTGTCTCACTTAGCGGCATCGCCGAACCTCTAGAAGGCGATTCCTCCTGGATACGCAGCCGCTCGAGGATCTTGCCGGCTATGACTGGTGAGACTGCGCCTTGACCTCGTGCCACCGCTCGAATGCTCTCTTTAAGGCTGAAGCGCTCGATGTCCTTGATCACGTAACCCTTGGCCCCGGCCGAGATGCATTCTTCGACCAACTGGTCGTCGGAATAAGTCGAGACCATGAGCACCGCTATCTCGGGATGGGCTGCAACGAGCCGGCGACAAGCTTCAGCCCCGCCGATACCGGGAAGCCGTGCATCGAGCAAGACGATGTCGAGGTTTGGCGTTCTCCACGAGCTCGCCGAGTTCCTCCGCGGTCTCTGCTCTCTGCCACCACCTCAAAGTCCGGCTCGCACTGCAGGATCGACTTGAGGCCTTCGCGGACGATCTCGTGGTCATCGACGATCGCGATTCGGATCATTCTGCGCCGTCCTCGAGTGGCAGGGTGACCTTTACGACGAGACCGCGCCTCCTCCCCGTTCGTGACCACAAACTCTCCACCGCGATCGATCACCAACTGACGAATGTGGCGAAGTCCAAAGTGGAGGTAGCTGTCTTGGAAACTGCGTAACAGAGCCTCCGGCGCGCCTTCGCCGTCGTCTTGGATCACGAGGTCTAGCTTCTGGGGCTCGTATCGAAGGCTGACGAGCACCATCCGGGCATCTGCGTGCTTCTTGACGTTCGTGAGGATTTCCTCTACGACAACGCGCACCACGTCGTCAACCTGCTCAATGTCCTTGCTCGCCGACCCGCTCACCGACAGATGGGCATGGATACCGGTGTCGCGTTCGAACTCGGAGAGCATCGAACGAAGCTCATCCGTGAGCCCGCTGCCGTCCCTTCTCGGGCTGGTGAGGGCGAAGATGGCTTTGCGGATCTCGTCGGATGCTCTTATCGACAGCTGTCGCAGCTCGCGGAGTTCCTCGGCCACCCTCGGGCTCGAGCGAAGGGTCCTCCAATAGCGCGTTCAGCCGGACTCCGATCGTGAAGACCTCTTGTTCGATCTGATCGTGCAGCGCGCCCGCGATGCGCTCACGCTCGCGGCCAAGCAACTGCAGTCGCTCGGCCTCGGTGAGACGCTCGTGGAGCTGGCGGAGCTCTGCGATCATCTGGCGCTGGTGTCATAGAGGCGGGCGTTGTCGACCGCCACAGCCACCTGAGCTGCGAAAGTCGAGAGAAGCCGTTCGTCGTCGGCTCCGTAACCTCGGGCTTGTTCGCCACCCCGATCATCCCGATGACCCGGTCTTTGAGTCGAAGAGGCACGCCCAGGAACTTCGTGATCCGAGGGTGGCCCGGAGGCTGTCCGACGCTGTGTGGATCCCCATCGACGTCGTTCGTTAGATGGGAGCAGTCCTCCCTGATCACGACCCCGACCACGCTCGAGCGAAGTGCCATCAGGTGGAACTGGCTCGTAGAACTCTGGATCTGGATCGAAGCCCTTGATCGCTGCCACATCCATCACCATGTCGCTGATGCCAACTCGCCCGTTGCGATGACCCCGTCCCGGGCTCTCGGAGGATGCCGATGAATCCGAACTCCGAGCTGGTGAGCTCCAGGCAGTAGTCGAGCGCCCGATCATGGATCTCGCCGAGCTCATGCAGCCCAGCGATCTCGACCGAGATCGAGTGGAGAGAGAGCAGCTGGTCGTGGAGGTTGTCCTGGTCCCCCACATGGCCTCCTGTTCGTTCGGCGGCCCGTTTCGGTCCGATGCTATATGTTCGCTGGCTTCGTGGTCTCACCCGATCGGATGTCCTTGGCTCACCAGGCCGGATGGGCCATCACGGCCAGAATCGCCCGATCGGGTGCCAAGAATTCGCCCTTCTCCATGCTGCTCGTCACTCGACCGCTCCGCCACAGTGGTCCCATGGGAGAGCATCGAGTCCAAAGATGGCGAGGTCGGGCCGGCTGAAGGTCTCGCCGAGGAGACGCTGAGCCTCCTCGATCGGCTCAAGTCCAGCGACGTGGTGGGCTTCGGCTACATCGACGCGGACTTTCGCTTCGTCCTGCTCAACGAGAAGCTGGCTGCTATGAACGGCCACCCGGTGCCCGACCACATCGGCCGGACGGTCGCCGAGTTGGTGCCTCGCCTCTGGCCACAGATCGAATCTCTGTGCCGCAGGGTTCTCAACCGGAGCGAGACATTTGTGAACATGGAGATCTCCGGCAAAACCGACGCTGAGCCCAACCGAACCCGTCATTGGGCGACGAGCGTCTATCCCGTGCACAGGAACGGGCAGATCGTCGGGGTGGGAATTTTCGTGACCGATATCACGAGGCGAAAGCGCCGGGAGGCTCAGTTCCGGGAGTTAACCAGAGCCACTGTGGCCGCTCTCGCCGCCACCGTCGAGATGCGTGATCCCTATACCGCTGGGCACCAGCAGCGAGTGAGCCGACTGGCGTCAGTGCTGGCAGACGAGATGGGACTCGACCGGGAGACGAGCTACGGCATCGGGCTTGCCGCGAGCATCCACGACGTCGGAAAGATCGGTGTCCCAGTTGAGATCCTCACCAGACCGGGTCCGCTTCGACCCCCAGAGTTCGAGCTGGTCAAGGGACACAGCCAAGCGGGATCCGAAATCATGTCCACCGTCACCTTTCCTTGGCCCGTGGCCGAAATGATTGCGCAGCACCACGAGCGCTTCGATGGTTTGGGCTATCCCCGAGGACTGCGAGGCGGTGAAATCCTGGTCGGTGCACGCATCATCTCTGTGGCTGACGCGCTCGACGCAATGACGTCCCATCGGCCGTATCGACCTGCTGTGGACGTCGAGCAGGCGATAGAGCACATCGGGGCTGGAAGGGGCAGCCAATTCGATCCCGAGGTGGTGGATTCGTGCCTGGACATGTTTCGTTCGTCCCGGCTCGGATTCGAGGTCTGACTCGGGTGACGGTATCACCAGGCGGTTGAGCATCGCGCCCCCTCCAGCAGGAGCGTCACAAGACACTCAGAGCTGGACCATGACCGTCGGCGCGCCGGAGGACCGCCTGGCACTAGAAAGGAGCCATGGCGAACACCGAGATGGCCGAGTACTGGAACGGGCGCCCGGCCGATGTCTGGGTCACAGAGGCCGAGCGCTTCGACTCCATGCTCGCCCCCTTCGGCCGTCGACTGCTGACGGCCGCCGCGCTCGAGCCGGGCGAGCGGGTCTTGGACGTCGGGTGCGGCAACGGTGCAATCAGCCTGGAGGCGGCCCGAGCCGTCGGGCCCGGCGGGCGGGTGACGGGCCTCGACCTCTCGGCGCCCATGCTGGAGGTGGCCCGGCGGCGGGCCGAGGAACAAGGGATCGACATCGACTTCGTCCAGGGCGACGCCCAGACCGCCTCCTTCGACCAACCGTTCGACATTGTCGTGAGCCGCTTCGGCGTAATGTTCTTCGACGACCCGGAGGCCGCCTTCGCCAATCTGGCGAAGGCGAGCCCGCCCGGGCGGCCGCCTGTGCTTCGTGTGCTGGCAGGAGATGTTCGCCAACGAGTGGATCGCCGTGCCGGCCATGGCGATGGTGGCCCACGTGGGGATCCCCGAGCTGCCCGAACCTGGCGCCCCCGGACCCTTCGCCCTGGCGGACGCCGAGCGGACCAGGGAGCTGCTTGCGTCCGCCGGGTGGTCGGAGGTCACCGTCGAGGAGCACAAGGACGCGATGCGGATGGGACGCGACCCCGAGGACGTCGTCGCCTTCATGCTCTCCGACGAGATGGGACGCCGGCTGGTGGAGGGCAAGGACCCCGAGGCGGTGCAGGCCGGTACCGAGGCCACCCTCGAAGCGCTGCGACCGTACGTCACGCCCGAGGGTGTCGTGCTGGGCGGCGCCTACTGGCTCGTGACCGCCAAAAAGGCGTGCTGAGCAGAGAGGTACAGGAGATCTCCGTCACGAACCCGGCCGGCAGCAAACCGACGTTCACCCTTGTCTCCTCGTGCATCAACGACAGCGCCGATTGACCGGCTCAAGCGCTAGATATCGTCGTGCTGCCGAGCTCAGGCAGTTGTGCATCCAGCCCATCACACGGGGTGTAGATCGCCACTGCTCTCGCGACACCGCCTGACCGGACTTTGACGGGTGATTCGCGAAAGTCCAGGTAGATGGGGGCGCGGGGAGAAAGTGTTTCCACTACGCGGGATTTGTTTGCCCTGCTCAGGCGAGTGTGGCCTTACCCCAGCCTGAGGTGTCCACGCCGAGGGCCCGAAGCACCTTGGCCTGGGGTTGGGTCGGCCTGCTGACGAGCTCGATCGTGCGCTCGCCGGCGCTCACGAGCTCAAGACGAACCTCTGCCAACTCGGCGAGTGCTCGGCGCGGTGTCATGTGCTGGAAGGGAATGTTCGGGTCCATCACCTTTGCCGCAACGAGGTCTCGTGCCATCACGGCTTCGATGGTGGCCGCCATGACGCAGAGGGCGACGTGTCCCCTCACGCGCTCCTCGGTCCAGTGGAAGACCGGCCGCAAGTTGAGGAAGTCCTTCATGATCCTGAATCGGCGCTCCACGTTCTGCAGGCTCCGGTAGTAGCGCAGCACCTGAGCACAGTCGACCTCGTCGGCAGAAAGCGAGGTCGTGATCACGTACCGGCCGCACAGCAGCTCCTCGTCGTAGCGGCGTGCCTTCTCGTCGAAGTCCCAGGAGAAGTAACCCTTTCTGACCGTCGTGACAAAGCACCTGGCGACTCCGGAGTCACGGAGAACCCGGTCGGCGGCCGCACCGATCTTGGCGGGATCACTGAGCCGCCGGGCCCGCACCCGGGCCTCGAGGGCGATGAGCCCGTCCTCGACTCTGGCGCACAGCACGGCGTGACGCGCACGGTCGCGGAAGTAGCGGGTGGGCGAGAACACCACGACAAAGCGCCGGTGGTCATGGGCGATCTCGGCAGTGAAGCTGCGCGCCTCGGGTACCGCCACCCAGGCGGTGGATGGCGAGTTCGCCATCTCGAGCACCGAAGCGACGTCCTCGTCACGGTGCAGCCGGGTCGCCAGCACGTGGTCGAAGCCGTGCGCCTCCACCTCGGCGAGGTTGTCCTCGCTGATGAGCCCGCGGTCGGCCACAAGGGCGATGCGTCCGACGCCGAAGCGCTGCTGCAGATCCTCCATGATCGACGGCAAGCTCGAGACGTCCGAAGTGTTGCCGGCAAAGACGTGGTGTGCGATCGGGATGCCGTCGCCGGTGACGAGAAGGCCGATGGCGATCTGAGGCCGGTCGCTGCGGTGATCCCGGCTGTAGCCATAGGCGAGCGACGGAAAGTTCCGCCGGTCTCCGCCCTGGGTCTCGAAATACGTCGAGGTCAGGTCGTAGCAGACGAGGCGGAGATCGAGGTTCGCCAACGTGCAGAGCTCGGAGTACAGGTGCGCCTCGGTCGACTCCTTGGCATCGGCGAGGGCATCGATGGCCCGGTAGCACTGGGCGAGGCTCGGGATGTCGACTTGCTTCGGCATGGCCACTGTCGAAAGCCACTCGGTGATCGTCCGCCGCTTCGAGCCCGGGTCGAGCAGGCGATTGGCCAGCATCACGAACACGGTGTCGGACAACGACGACGACTTGCGGCCTCTACCGACGGCCTCGAAGTGCGCCTCGAGGCCGAGGCGAGAGAAGTACGAATGACAGGCGGCGACTCCACCGAAACTCGGACCACCCTCGCCGGAGAGCTCACCTGCCTCGAACCAGTTGCCCTCGGCGTAGGCGCGAAGGGCGTTGATGATCCGGTCCAGCTGCCCAGAGGCGCGCAGCTCGCTGACCTCTCCCAAACGAAGCAGCGTGCGGTGGGTGTTCTTGCCGTCTTCTCGCACCGCCTCGACGAGCGACAGATACTCGTAGCTCTTGTCGCCCCGCCGCCTCACGGTCTTCTTGACGAACACGCCACCATCTTACAGCACTGTAACTCAGATGCGGTGGACGTGTCGCCCCTACATCGAGCGCCGGAAACTGCGATTTCTCAGCGGACAGTGCTGGTCAGGGCATCGCGGCCCTCCAAAAGCGAGCCTGACCCGTCAAAGTCCGGCCTGACGGATCGCGCAGGAGTGATAACCGGCCGGCCAGGTGATGCACCTGCCCATCTCCGCAGAGGACCGGCAGGATGGCCGCCTGCCCGTCGATGAACGAGCCTCCGCTCGCCATCGCTCGGTGAAAGCCGGCCCAGTGACGCTCCCGGAAGGCCTCGGGAACGATCACATCGAGGGTCTTGCCGAGCACGTCGGCGTGGCGGTGACCCAGCAACTTCTCGGCTCCCGCACTCCAGGACTGGATGATGCCCGCGGTGTTGACAACCAGCACGGCGGGGGTGTCCATGGTCGCAATTGTGGCTCCGCATGTGCTCGGCCATGTGCCAGCCGGCGAGCCGGCGGGAGCCGAGGTCGAGCACCGAGGCGATTCTGTGGAATCTGCGGTGTCAAATCTTCTCGCGCCGGCGGGTCGGTCGCAGAGTGACGTTCGAAGGCCCGTGGCCATGATGGTGGAGCACATGGTCCGGGGTGTCGGACCTGCCGGGCTCGGCACGTCGTGTAGCTGATCGACGAGAGCAGTGAGGGCAGCGCGACCGTCTTCGACCGCCGCACGCTCATCGTCGGTGAGTTGGACGGTGACGAGCATGCGTTGGAGGTTCTCGGCGCCTTCGAGGAGCTGAGCGCGACTCGACGCCTTCGGTATGTAGAAGTCGCAGCGGGCACAGGCCATGCGGTGGGGGCACTGTTCGAAGAACGAGTAGCTGCAGTAGCCGTGGCCGATGTCGTAATGCTGCCAAGGTTGTCCGCTTCCAGCAGCTCCGGAGCTAACGGCCTCGCGGTCGAGAAGCACCTCGATCGTCCGCACGTTGCGGGCGAAGTAGCCGGCGTCGTTGTAGGCCTTGGACAAGGTGGCGGGGCTGATCTTTGCGTAGTGTTGTGTGCTGACGGGGCTCTTGTGCCCGAGCCACGCTTGGAGCTCGAACAGCGTCATCGGCTCCTTCGCGTTGTAGAGCTGGCTGGCGATGGTGGAGCGGGCGCGGTGGCTCGTGATCCTGCCGCGCACGTCGGTCGGCGGCACGCCAGCCTTTCGACAGAGCGTCGGGATGATGGTCCGGTTGAGGTACGTGCGGGCGACCGGCTGGCCGCGGACGGCGAAGAGCATGTCGACTTCCTCGGCGGTCTTGCGGTCGAGCGTCCTCGGCTGGGACGGTCTGAGCTGCTGCCACGCCTCGATCGCGGTGCCGAGGAGCGGATCGACTGGCTTGGTGAAGGCCGAGCCGGTCTTGTGCACGGGCACGTCAAGCAGGCAGATCGCCTCTTGGGCGAGCACGTCGGATGCGTCGGGTCGGATCGAGTGGCCGTCGTGCTGCCAGCGGACGCAGCCGACCCGGAGCCGGGTGATCTCGTCGGATCGCAGCCCGGCGAAGAGCCAGCTGAGGGTCACCGCCCGGATCAGCTCCATTGGGTAGTACGTGTCGGCCGAGTTGCCCGGGAGGTCGTGGGCCTCGAGATTCAGCCCGGCCCAGAGCAGCTTCGCCCACACGTCGTCGGCGATCACTCGGGGGTCGGTGGCGATGAGCGCACCGACGCTGCGGGGAACTGCGAGAGCGCGGCTCGGGTCGAACCGGCGTGCGATCCACTCCCACTCCTGGCAGTCCCGGAAGAAGGTCCTCGTCGACATCAAGATGTGCGCCTTGGTGCGCGGTGAGATCGGCTTTCCTTCTCGCGCTCCCAGTCCGTCTCGTCGCTGCACGTAGTCGCCGACCGACATGCGGTCGACGGCCGCCACCCACGCGGCACAGGTCCCACGGGTCCACTGGGATGGGTCGGTGACCTCGGGATGCTCGGTAACGAGCCAGCGCCCGGCCTTCGCCATGATCGTGCGGACGATCGCGCGTACCTTCGGCGTGAGCGTCGAGGTGTCGTGCCAGCGCTCGACCCAGATTGTCCAGGTGGGGTCCGCCCCCTCGATGATCGGTGCAGCGTTGTGGCCAGTGCGCACCGGAGCGTCGCAGTGCCCGAGGGCAGAGACGGCGCGCTGTAGGGCGTAGAGACTCGGCAGTTGGTAGTCGCCCGTCGCCGGGTGCGTCCGTAGGCGGGCGAATGCCTCGGTGTCGAGATCTTCGAGCCGTGGGCTTCGGTTCACCAGCAGGGCCTGGCTCGTGATGCCGGAAGGATGCCAGCGCCGGAGGTGCGATAGCCCCAAGCGTCCAGCGTCGTTACCGCCTCGGTGATCGAGGACTCGACGGCGCCTTCCCCGAAGACGAGCTTGGCCAGATGCAGGCGGTTGAAGGTTCCGAGCTGCTCGAAGCGGTCAAAACCAGCCACGAGGTAGGCGATTGCGGCGACGAAGGGACGGACGGTGGTCTCGGTGGGCCGCGACCGCTCGGCTCTAAATGCCTCCGAGCTCGGACCGAGCAGCCTTGCCCACTCGTCGCTTCTCCAGGACCACCATGGCTCTTCGAGTACCCCGCAGTGTTCGAGTACCAGTCCGACGGCATGCAGGCCGGCGCGTCGATGGCGGACGTCGTCTCGATGGTGAAGGGCGGATCGGACGGTGTCGAGCGGATCGACCACGCGAGCCAGCAGCGTCCAGGATGCAGCTGTGCGGCGGGGGATGCCTCGCGACCGGTTGCGGCGCAGCCCTTGGGGCCGATTGCGAGAAGAGCCGAGCGCTCGTCGTCGCTCAGCCCGCCGGTGAGAGCGACGCTGCCCAGCTCAGGCGGGGTCCACAGCTGCCGGCAGGGCTCTCCGCTGCAGACGGGGAAAGCGACGGCGCTCACTTCTGGCCAGCCATCGTGTCGTCGCCCGACAGCATGCTGATGCGCCACGCATGGATCTCTGCCATTCCGCGGTTGAGCTTGTCGGAGAGTTCTCGCCCCGAGAGGTGGATGTAGCGAAGGGTCGTGTCCGTGCTCGAATGCCCCGCGAAGGTTGCGATGGCGTGCAGTTCCCAGCCCATCCTGGCGAGATCGGTCAGACAGAGATGACGTGTCGTGTGGGTGGAGAACTGCGGGACGTCGGCGGCGAGAGCGACCCGACGCACCACCTTCGACCAGGTCCACAAACTGAGCGGCTCGGCCCAGTTGCGCCGGGACTCCGAGAGGAAGAGCGGACCGCGGCTCTTGCTGATGGAGGCACGGTGATCCAGGTAGGCCGAGAGCAGTACGCCCGTCGTTGCCGAGTAGGGCACCGCGCGTCCCCGCCGGGTCTTGGTCGTCTCCGCCCGGACGCGGATCATGCGGTGTCCTGGATCCAGGTCCTCGGTGCGAAGCGAGCACAGCTCTTCGCGTCGCAGCGCGGCGTCGTAAGCGAGAGCGAGCATGAGGCGGTTACGAACTGGCTCCTCGCGGAAGACCTTCAGCACGTCAAGCCACTGCCGGTCTGTTGGGATCCAGGGCAGCTTCTCGAGGCGCGGCACGAGCCCTCTGGGTCCGCCGAGGCTGTTGCGGGCGCCGTAGCGGCCACGACCGACCGGATTCGAGTCCCGCAGACCTTCTTCGACCAAGAAGTCGTAGAAGAGGCGGACGGGGACGAGTCGCTGCTGCAGGGTCGCATTCGCGAGCCCAGCGCCCGAGTCGAGCGAGAGTGTGTTCGCTCCATGACGACCGGGGCGGCTTGTCAGCTCCCGAACGAAAGATGCGACGTGAGCGCGGCCTGCTACGAGCGGGTCGACGCCGTTCCGCTCGCAGTGCTCGAGATATTCAGCTAGCCCGCGCGCATAGGCGTCGATCGTCCGCGGCGCCCGGCCCAGATCTCTCCAGATCCCGAGCCACTCGGCGGCATGCCCGTGACGGCTGAAGACCGGCCACTTTTCGTCCAGTTGGATCGCCATGTCGTCGTCGACCTCTCAGCTCGTGGGGGTGCAGAGGGCCATTGAACCCTGCCGCTTGATTCCACGTAACTAATAGGTACAGGCAGCCCTCGTCAGTGCGGACGTAGGTGATGTCGCCGACGTAGCGCCGGTTCGCTTCTCCGGTCGAGAAGTCGCGTCGCACGAGGTCAGGGAGCGGCTCGGCGAGCTTGGCGGGCAGTGTCGTTCGCACCCATCTGCGCGGCGTGACGGCGACGATCCCGTTCTCGGATATCAGGCGCTCGGTCCGCTTGTGGTTGACGCAGTAGCCACGCCGGGCCAGCTCCGATGTCATCCGCGGGCTCCCGTAGCTGTCGTCGTGGTGGCGGTGGATGTCGATGATCTCGTTGACGATGGCCGCTTCGTCTCACTCCGCCTCGGTCGGGCCACGAGCGAGCTTGGCCGCCCACTCGTAGAAGGAGGACGTCGACACCGCCGCCGTCCGGCAAGCGGCCACCACAGGGAACCCTTCGGCCTGTCTGGCGTCGATCCAGCGGTAGCGGCTCACCGGTCCGACTCCTTCACCCAGAAGGCCGTTGCTTTCTTCAAGAGATCTCGCTCGATGCGGAGCTGGCGAACCTCCCGGCGCAGGCGCGTCAGCTCGTCGCGTTCGTCGGTCGAGAGCCCTGCGCGCTGGCCGCGGTCGACGCGTTCCCGGCGCACCCAGTTGCTCACGGTCTGTTCTACGAGGTCGAGCTCTCTCGCCACGACGGCGACCGTTCGGTGCTGGTCGACCACGAGCGTAGCGACGTCGCGTCTGAACTCGCGCTGGTATCTACCGCGCCGGCGCCTCGTCGGCTCGTACTTGGATAGCGAGGCGCGACGTCCCGTAGTTCAGTGAATGTGGATCCGAACAGCCGGCGATTCAGATGAAAAGCGAAGGAACCTCTGCCGGCGTGGGTGCATGAGCGAGTCGGCTCAAGAAGTCGATGGCGTCGACTCCCTGCTGAGACGCCGTCCGCAGCACGCTCATCATGCGGCCCTGCGTCACAGCTCCACGCCAGGTGCGGTTGCCGCCCCAGACCTTTCGGTTGACGACCGCTGGCCTGACGGTGAGCATTCCGGCGTTTTCGTACACCCAGTCCGGGAGTTTTCGTACACCTCCGGTCGGAGGCCGCCTGGCGGCCGACGTTGGGTCGAGCTGAGCCCTCGAAGTCACCTCCTTCTGTGGCGTTGGGCGACGGCTGGCAGACGATGCGAACTTACTGAACGACCGAGCCCTTGTGTGACTGCTGGGCGGGCGTCTTCTCTCCGGCGTTCTTGAGACGACGACTCCGGCCGCCTTTGAACTGGCCCGGGGTGGACTCGGCGACGCCGGCCTTCTGGCGACGATAGGCCGCCTGGCGGCAAGACGCCGAGCAGAACCGCTGAGGCGACCCGACCTTCGGGCAGGCGAACACGCCGGCGATGGCGGTCACGATGTCCCGGTCGCAGCTCGGGCAGTGGAAGCTCCCGCCGACCCCTCCTCGAAAGCGTAACGCAATGGTTCTGGCGCCGGCAGCTCGGTTTGGCCTTGTGGGAGCTGGCTTTGGCGGCCGGCCACTACGACGACGCTTCCTTGGCCGGTTGCCGCCGCCGGCTCTCGCTCTCGGGCCGGCGCATGGAGCCGCCTTCGAGCTCGATACGGTGCAGCTTCTCGAGGATTCTGTCGAGAATCGCGTCGGCGACGGTCGGATCCCCGAGGGCGGCGTGCCATATCGGGACGGGCAGTTGACTCGTGAATATCGTCGAGCGGAGCCCGTGGCGGTCCTCGATCACCTCCAGCATGTCGGCTGCCTGGTCCGAGGTGAGCGGCCTCAGCAGGAAGTCGTCGATCACGAGGACGTCGATGCGCGCCCAGCTGGCCATGAGCCGGCCCAGGCGGCCGTCGACCCTGGCGATGGCGAGGTCCTCCAACATCCGCGGTGCCCGCACGTAGAGGGCGTTGTGGCCACGGCGGATGGCCGCGTTGGCCAGTGCACAGGCGAGGTACGTCTTTCCGAGCCCGGTCGGCCCGACGACGAGAACGTCATGATGGTTGACGACGAAGCCGGCGTCCGCCAGCCCGAGGAACTGGGCGCGGTCGAGCCCGCGTCGTCGCCGGAAGTCGACGTCCTCGACCACGGCGTTGGTGCGCAGCTTGGCCGCCTTGAGGTACCTGTCGAGGCGGCGTCTGTCCCTGTCGTTGAGCTCCCGGTCGACGAGCAGCCCGAGGCGTTCCTCGAAGGCTAAATCCTGGTAGTCGGGGATCTCCCTCTGCTCGATCAGCCCGGCGGCCATCGCCGGGAGCTTCAGGGCATGAAGGCCCTCAATCGTCTGGTTGTTGAGCATCTTCTCCTTCTTCCTTTCCGTCGTAGTAGCCCGGCCCGCGGACGTTGGCGTGCTCGGGATGGGCCCGACCCGCAGATGGCTGCGGGAGCGGTTTCTGGTCGAGGCCGGTCTTCAGGATCGACTCGACCGACTTGTAGCTGTGCGCTCTCACGCTGAGCGCCCGGGCGCAGGCCTTCTCGACCCGTTCGGCGCCGTAGCGGTCGCCGAGGCGGATGATGCCGAGACAGGAGCGGAAGCCCTGCTCGGGATGAGCCCTGGCCGCCATGATCGCTCCGGCGAGCTCCGCGGTTGACGGGCCTGTCTTGGCACACCACGCGACGATGCGCGAGGGCGTCCACTCGGCGTGGCGCTTGTGCGACTCGGGCATGTGCTCCGGATCGGTGCTGTAGCCCGGCTTGCGGCTGCGGATGTGCGAGGCCACGCGTCTTCCGCGCCGGAAGACCTCGACCGTGCTGGCCGTCATCCTGGTGTCGAGCACCTCGCCGGCATAGATGTACGGGACGCTGTAGTAATGGCGGTCGAGCTCGATGTGGTAGTCGATGTTGGCTTTGGCCGGCTTGAAGTGGGCGGTCTCGTAGCGCTCCGGCGGCAGCGGGCGCAGCGCCGGCTGGTCGATCTCCTCGAACAGGGACTGGCGTGAGCCGTCGATCTTCTTGAACGGCCGGGCGTTGACCCAGGCGACCAGGCGGGCAATCTCGATGTTGGCCTCGGCCAGGCTCGTGAACTTCTGTTTCCGCAGCCGGGCCAGGATCCAGCGCTCGACCAGGAGCACGCCGGCCTCGACTTTTGCCTTGTCACGGGGCCGGTACGGCCTGGCCGGGATGACGGCCACCCCATAATGGGCGGCCATGTCCTCGTAGGTGGCGTTGACGTCCGGCTCGTAGCGGTGCGGCCGGGTCACCCCCGAGCGGAGGTTGTCGCACACCACGATCGCCGGGCAGCCGCCGATCGCCTCGAAGGTGCGGACGTGGGCGATCACCCAGTCGTCGAGCTGCTGGGAGGCAATCGCCCCGGCGTGCACGAAGCTCGAAGCGCCGAGGACCGCCACGAAGACCTCGGCCTCGAAGTCGACTTCGCCGGTGTCCGGGTCGTAGATCGGCAGCCTGTCACCCGGGAAGTCGACGAAGAGCTTCTCGCCCGCCTTGTGCTCCTGGCGCATGACGACGTCGACGTGCTTGCGCCAGGTCCTGTAGTGCTCGCAGAACTGGCTGTAGGAGTAGCCCTCGGGATAGGTCTCGCGGTACTCGAGCCACAACAGCATGAGGGTCACCCCAGGCTTGTGAAGCTCTCTCTTCACCTCCTTGAACTCCGGCAGCGGCCGGCCTGCCGGCGGCTCGTTCTTCTTGTAGAGCAGGGCTTCGAGGTCATCGTCGTCGAGGCCTACCGGCAGCGGCCACTTGAGCCCGGCTGCCTCGGCACGGCGGAGGAGATCGCCGACGGTGGTGAACGGGATGTTGAGCGAGGCGCTGACGAGGCGGAGGCTGAGCTCCTCCCCGAAGCGCAGTCGAAGCACTTCTCTGATCTTTCGCATGGCAGTGTGGGGCCGGGGCACCGGCATCTCCTCGATCGTCTGGCAGGACAGATCAAGAGGATTGCCGGTGCCCCACTCTCACCTCACGTCATTGCGCCAGGGTCGCTGCCTCCGGGTGTACGAAAACTCCGGAATCGGTGTACGGATTCGACCGGAACGGGTGTACGGAAACCTCCGGATTACTCACCTGACGGCTTGCTCTGCCCGCCAGTTGGTGGCGTCGGTGCCAGGGTGGGTGAGGAAGCTGAACAAAGCTTCTCGCTCGGCGTACAGGTGCGCCACGAGCTTGCGGTTCTCGTTGTGGGGATGAGCGTCGTCGGCGAGCATCTCGACCCGCTCGGCGAGGTCGGCGATCACCGTCGCCCGCTCGCCATCTTCGAGCTCGCGGGCGATGAGCGCCTCGGTCAGGATCTCCCGCACCTTGCGGGGCGTGTCCCGCCCCGAGACGGGCAGGTCGGCGATGAGCTCGTCGCTTCGACGACAGAGGTGGGCCAAACACGTTTGGTGCGTGGCGTTGCCGAAGCGGCGGTAAGGAGCCCAGCCGTCTCGCACCATGACGCCGGAGAACTCCGGCGAGATCACCTCGCAGGCTTGATCGAAGCCGCGGCCGTCGGCGACCCAGTAGGCAGTGGCGTTATGGGTCGCTGCCACCCAGAGCCAGGCACCCTCGCCGCCGACGCGCCAGCCCGTCTCGTCGGGAACGATCATGGCCGAGTCATTCACGGCTTTGACGATCGAGGCCTGCACCGCGAAGAGGTCGGTCGAGGACGACTGGGCCGCTTGGCAGAGTGCCCCGGCTGAGACCTTGACCCCGAGGCGGGCGAGCAGGCTGGTCGACTTCACAAAGCTCAGCCCGAGGCCGTAGTGCAGCCAGGCCGCCCATGCCTTCGCCGTCGGACCCACCTGGGAGCAGGCAGCGCCGAGGGCGTCCGAGGTCTGCTCGCCATGGCGGCCCTGCACTCTCCTGCCGCAGTTGCGGCAGCGGCCGACGCCGACGGCGAACTTCGTGGTGACCGGGCGCATCTCGGGAAGCTCGACCTGGAACTGCTCGGCAGTCCGCTCGTGCTCGACCTCCCCTCCGCAGTCAGGGCAGCATGCCGGCAGCGGCACGTCGATCGTCCGGTCGGGGGGACCGACGGGAGCCATGCGATGACCGTGGCGACCATGAGCATCACCGCTCCGGCGGCCCGGACGTGCCGGCTCCTCCTTCGGGTCGCCTTTGGAGAACGGAGCCGCCTGGCGCTTGCCCGAACGGCGGGAGTCCTGGAGAAGCCGCTCCAGCTCGGCGATGCGGGCATCGCGCTGGCTGAGGCGCTGGCTCAGCTTCGCGACCTCGGCGGTGTTGCGCTCGAGCATCTTCCGCAGACTGGCGATCTCGCTCACCAACTCCTTGTAGGAGTTGGGCTCTGAGCCGGCGGGAGGGGTACGAGGTGAGATCCACAACGATACGCGCGAGCTCTGCTCAGGTGGTGGACCCCGCTATCCAAGTACGTCGGCTCTTCGGTCACTGTTGCCATGACTACCTCCTAATCGAGGTGTCCGACTAGAGGGGGGATGCTCCAAGCGAGCGCGATTTGGCACGCGCAGCGCAAAAGCACAGGTTGCTCTTGACAGCAAAGCGCCCGACCGAGGATCGAAGCCCCGGCAGGACCTGCCGAACACCTGAGCGTGCCTGACCGTGCTCATGTTGGTAGCGATCACCGTTTTCTCCCCAGACTCGATCACTGAAATTCCCCACCCCTGAGCGGCGTGGTCGGCCCGAAGAGGGTCCGCCAATCGCGCGGAAGGCTCCTCGAAGCTGACGGTATCCAGCCGATCAGCACGAGGAGCCCCCCGCCATGTTCTCAGTGGGAGAAGACGTGGAAGCAAATGCGTTGTTCAAGCGGGGGTGGACTGTCTCGGCCATCGCCCGCCATCTTGAGTCTTTACACCTCGTGACGGGTGCGGCCAATGGCTTCAGTGCCATCCTGGCCAAAGCGGTTGGCGAGGCCTTCGCCGAAGAACTTGGCAAGGCAGGTAAGCGTCTCAGCGCCAGCACGGCCAACAGCATCCGAACCGTTCGGGACGGCATCACGGCGATTCTTGGACCTGACGACCCGAAGCCACCTGCTGACGATGTGCATGCGCTACTCACCTCTGATCCCGATCTAGCGAGAGGCTATCGCAAGCGCGCAAACAAGGCCGCCAAGAAGGCTAGAAAGCGGCTCAAGCAGGCTGCCCAGTAGATGCCGTTCTTAGGTCTAAAACTACACTCCTGGCAATGAAAAACGTACGTGAAAGGATTAAGCGTGAGCCTGACAGCGGAAGAGCGGGAAACTATTATTAACATGGACGCTAAGTGAGGCGGCAGAACGAGCTGGAAACGGCATTCCTCACGACCATTGAAAGTAACCCACTCATCACGAGCGAGAACTTGTTTCGTCACGTCAACAAGCAGGGCCACTACTCGAAAGCGACACTCCGCTCCGCCATGCGTGTCCTTCGGGAGTCCGACCAGATCGAGAACGTCTCGGCTAATCCGGCGGTGTCGTCGTGGCTTTCGACGAAAATGGCGTTATGAGATTGCTCTTTTGGAAGGGTCGCAAGGAACGACTACCGACCGTGGTTACGGCACCGCTGAGCAGACGCCTCCGCGGACTGCGCACCGCGCATCATCGCATTACTGCGCTACTTGAACGCCCGAACGTCGAACCGGAACGCCGCGCACAGCTCAAGGCGCGCCTCGCGAACATCAAGGCCGAGATCGAGGCCGTCACCTACATGAGGGAGCGAAAGTGACGACACCCCTCGACCTCGTAGCTGCCCTCGTTCTTGAGGATGGCCGGCGATGGGGCGACGTGGCCGCGCCGTTCCAATGGGACGACATGCGGGCCATCTTCGGGGACGGGCCGCTCTGGCACTTCCTAACCCGTCCCCGTGGCGGATCGAAGACGACGGACTTAGCCGGCGCCGCGCTCGCGTGGGTATCGACCGTGGCGCCGCCTGGTGGCCGCGGCTACGTGTTCGCATCCGACAAGGACCAGGCCGCCCTACTCACCGACGCCGCCTCTGGTCTGTGCGACCGCACGCCCGAGCTACAGGGCACCGTCAAGGTCGACAACTACAAAATCACCTGCGTCGCAACCGGGGCGACCGTCGAGGTACGCGCCAGCGACGGGGGCGGTGCCTGTGCACGCTCAAGTTCCATACGTCAAGCGAGAACTCACTGGCCCGCGTGGCAGCGGAGGCGACTGCCCTGGAGTACTGGCCCGATACCTGGCGGTGGTCACCCGAGGCTGATCTGCTACCAACACCCTCGTCCGAGAGTTGCGAGCCTTCTCGACGCTCTCAGGTACGCTTGGGATCAACCAGCGACAGAGATGAGAGCTTGGACTTAGCACATGCTAGTTAAGTTAGCGAACGAGCTGGCGCGGCGCAGGGTCACTCAGACGGAAGCGGCCCGTCTCATGGACGTACACCCGACACGACTGAACCGCTGGCTTGCCGGCGCCGAACCGGACCCACCCGCCTACGACAAGCTCGTGAAGTTTCTCAGCCTCGACGGCCTCGACGCCCTTGGCGGCTTGATCTTGCGCCAGCGAATCGCCCAGTACGACGCCCGACCAACGCGGCGGCGATGATGGTGCCAGCTGGGATCACACCCCAGGCCGGTGCCGCGAGGTACACGACTGTCATTCGCTTTGCCGGGAACGAAACGCCCTCGCCGGCGTGCCACTTGTGTGCCATACCGAGTGGCACGAAACGGGCCGGAGTGGCACGCAGAGGTACCGACCGGTACCGGTCGCTTGGACAGTTTCACCAGGTCAGAGAGCAAAATACCTGGCAGCCCCAACGGGATTCGAACCCGTGTCTCCACCTTGAGAGGGTGGTGTCCTTGGCCTCTAGACGATGGGGCCGGGACGCCCAAGGGCGACTCGGTGGCTCCGGAGCGGCCGGGACCGGCAGCTCGGAGGCGCTCCATCGTAGCCCTCGGCGAGAACGGCTCGTTCGTGGCCAGCGGCCGGCGCCGGGGTCCTACGACTTCGCCGCCGCTCAGCCGAGGGCAGACTGCGATCTCAGCAGGAAACGGCGAAGGTTGGCGCTCGTCACGAGGTCGAAGGCCTCCTCCCAGGTCAACCAGCGCAGCTCGGCGCGGGGGTTCTCGGGAGTGGCCAGGTGCGGCTCGGCAGTCTCGAGCAAGTAGCGCACGTCCGCATGCTCGTGGGCGTCCTCTCCGGCGCCTGCCGGGACCTGGACGACGGCGACGTGAACGACGTCGCCCTCCTGCAGCCCGCTCGACCTGACACATGGCCGCAGGTCGCGCAGGCCCGTCTCCTCCGCCGCCTCGCGAAGCGCCACGGAGAGGGGATCCTCCTCGCCGGGGTCCCCGTGACCCCCGACCTGCTGGAAACGTTGCAGCCGCTCGTGCCAGCGCAGGAGCGGCCGGTTCGAGGCAGGGTCGACGACGAGGGCCGACGCCGTGAGGTGGAGCGGTTCGGAGCGGGACCAGGGATCGGACACCGACGCCACGAGGCGACGGACCCGCTCGGAGTCAGCCCGTTCCGCCTCGTCGGCCGGTCGGTAGCGATCCAGCGCGGCGAGCACGATCGAGGCCGTACGCCCGGACAGGGAACCAGCGAGGGAATCGGACACGAAGGCCAGCATGCTCCAGGCGGCCGCACGCCGGCGAGCGGGTCTCGTCCACCCGAGCAGGGCTGGCGTCGCCCCCGGACGACGGCCAGACTGCGGCCATGGACCGTAGCCACGACATCGCCGTCACCCGTCGCGAGGCAGAGCGGATGATCGAGGCCGTCAGCTCGTGCCCCGGTGGGCTCGACGCCCCCGTCCCGACATGCCCCGACTGGGCGGTGAACGATCTCGTCGGGCACCTCGCCGGCATCTACAACCGCCTGGCGACCGTCCTCGAGGGCAGACTCCTCGACCGGCCGGCGCCGGCCGACGTGCCGTCGCGTCCGGACGACGTCGGCGCCGTCGACTGGCTCTCGAGCCGTCTCGATCGACTCATCGCCGCCGAACAGGCCGTTCCAGAGGACGCACTCGTCTGGAACCTCGGCCCGCAGTCGCCGGCGCCGCCGAGCTTCTGGTTCCGCCGCATGGTGCACGAGACAGTCATCCATCGGGTCGATGCCGAGCTCGCCGCCGGTCTCGAGGTCGCCGAGCTCGAGCCGGCGATCGCCGCCGACACGATCTTGGAGCTCTTCATGCTGCTCCGCTTCTCTGACGTGACCGACGACGAATCAATGGCGCAGCCGTCGAGTGACGACACAGGGCGCCTCCTGATCCACCTCCATGCCACCGACGGCGAGGGAGCGGAGTGGACCTGCGACACCGGGGCGCGCACCGTGGCGAGGCGGCACGCGAAGGGCGATGTCGCCCTCCGCGGCCCCGCCTGGTCGCTCGCACGCTGGGCCTGGGGCCGCACGCCGGCGGACATTGCGGGCATCGACGTCTTCGGCGACCTGGCGGCGGCGGAGGCCTGGCGGGCAGCCACCGTGCCGTAGTCACCGGCACTCACAGGCTTGGCGATCGTGCCCTTGAGCCCGAAGATCGAGGTGCTAGACATCGGGCATCCGGGGCCAGGGGCGCCGGCGGAGTGGCACGAAACGAGGCTTTGATGTCGCAGATCCACGGTCTCCGGCGGCTCGCGAGCGCAGTCGCGGTCACCACGTTCGTTCTTGCCACCGGAACGAGCCTGATCCCACCCGGCTCAGCAGCCGCCGTCACGCACGGTCCGGCAGTCGCCTACCGAGCGATCGGCGCCACCACGCGGCTGCCGAGCGGCGACCGTGTCACGGGTCGGCTGCCCGGCGATCGCTTGCTGCGCGTCGACGTCGTGCTGCAACCGCGCAGCGCGTCGCTCCTCACCGACTACGCCACGGCCGTCTCCACGCCGCGCTCGCCCCTCTACCGGCACTTCGACTCACCGGCCGCCTTCCGGGCCGACTTCGCCCCGGGCGGGTCCGTGCGCGGCGCCGTCATGGCGGCGCTGCGAGCCGACGGCCTCCGTCTCCTCCCCGCCGCGGCCGACGGTCTCGTCATCCCGGTCGAAGGGACAGCCGCCGAGATGGGCGCCGCCTTCCGCACGACGCTCGACTCGGTGCGCCTGCCGAGCGGCCGAGCCGGCACCTGGGCATTCTCGGCCCCTGAGATGCCGGCATCGGTCGCACCTTCCGTTCTCGCCGTGCTCGGGCTCGACGACGTCGTGACACCCGAGCCGCTCATGTCGGCGAACCCAGTGTCGCAGCGTCTGAGGGCCTCCACTCATACGTCCACCGCCACGTCGGCCTCGGGCGGACCGAAGGCGTGTGCCGCCGCCTCACTCGACGCCAGTCAAAACAGCGCCTTCACCGACGACCAGGTGGCACACGCCTACGGCCTCGACGGGCTCTACGCCAAGGGCATCCTCAGCGCCCACGAGACGATCGGCCTCTTCGAGGAGGACACCTACGCCACGAGCGACCTGCGGGCCTTCGACAGGTGCTATTTCGGGGCGAGCCACACGAACCAGGTGAAGCTGATCAACATCGACGGCGGCGAGCCTGCCGGCCCCGGCGGCGGTGAGGCGGCCCTCGACGTCGAGGACGTCTCGGCCTATGCGCCGGCCGCCGACATCGACGTCTACGACGCCCCCGGAACCTTCACCGGGTGGGTGGACGAAATGGCCGCCATCGTGAACCAGGATGTCGCCAGCGTCATCAACGTCAGCTACGGCCTCTGCGAGACACAGATGCAAGAGGCGGCGCCCGGCCTCATCCAGAGCGAGAACATCCTGTTCGAGGAGGCCGCCCTCCAGGGCCAGACCTTTGTCGTCGCCTCGGGCGACTCCGGGTCGGAGACCTGCTTCCGTAACGACGCCACGAACACGTCGCTGTCGGTGAGCGACCCCGCCTCGCAGCCCTTCGCCGTCTCGGTCGGCGGGACAAGCCTCAAGACGGCCACCTTCCCGCCCGTCGAGACCGTTTGGAACGACGGCGGCTCGGGCGCCGTGGGCGGCTTCGGGGAGAACGGCAGTGGTGGCGGCGGCATCTCGCAGGTCTGGCCCATGCCGGCCTGGCAGGCGGCCGCCAGTACCCCCGGGATCAAGAACTCGTAATCCACCGGCTCCCTCTGCGGCGCCCCCGTCGGGACGGACTGCCACGAAGTCCCCGACGTGACCGCCTCTGCCGACGAACTGCACGGCGACACGGTCGTCTACGGGGGATTCTGGACGACCATCGGCGGCACCTCGGGCGCCGCCCCGAAGTGGACGGCGCTCTTCGCCCTCACCGACGCCTACTGCGCCAGCCAGCATCTGCCCCCAGTCGGCTTCGCCGCTCCGGCCCTCTACCAGACCGCCTCCAACCCGGTGGAGTATGCGGAGGCCCTCAACTACATCACCTCGGGCAACAACGACGTGATCGGCGAGCACGACGGCGCCTACCCGGCGACACGTGGCTACGACATGGCGAGCGGCCTCGGGAGCCCTCGGGCGACGAACGAGCACGGCACGACCGGCCTCACCGCCCTCTTGTGCGCGGACGGCGTGTCGGCGATGAACCACCCGGTCGACACTGGGGCTCGCCAAACTTCGGCAGCTACACGGGCGGCACGACCGTCACGCTCTGGGTACCCACCTGACGGGTGTCACGAAGGCGCAATTCGGTCCGGCCTCCGTGACCGTACCCCTGGCGACATCAACGGCGCCGGCACGGCGATCACGCTGCACGCACCTGCCTCGCCCACGCAGCCCTTCAACGGCGGCACGCCGGTCGGCGGGGTCGCCGTTGCCGTCTCGGGCGCCAACGGCACGAGTGCCACGTCGTCGGCCGCGGCGTTCCACTACATCGCCGGCAGCTCGGCGAGCCCCGTTCCGTCCGTGTTCTACATCTCGCCCAGCTCGGCCAAGTCGGGAACGGTGGTGACGATCCACGGGAGCGGTTTCCTCGAGGGCGGACGCCCACCGTCCACTTCGGCAGCGCGGCGGCGTCCGGGGTGACCGTCGTGTCGGACACGGT
>CAVYKV010000002.1:0-545982 GCA_963769255.1 uncultured Actinomycetota bacterium
TGCCAGCTGTTCTCGGAGCCCGACGCCGGCTCCGATCTCGCCGGCCTCCGCACGAAGGCGGTGCGCGACGGCAACGACTACGTTGTGAGCGGCCAGAAGATCTGGACGTCGTACGCCCATCAGGCCGCCCTCGGCATCCTGCTGTGCCGGACCGGCCCAGAGGCGCCCAAGCGGGCCGGCATCACGTACCTCATCTGCGACATGCACGCCCCCGGCGTCACGATCCGCCCCATCGTCGAGATGACGGGAGCCCACAACTTCAACGAGGTCTTCCTCGACGAGGTGCGCATCCCCGTCGCCAACCGTGTGGGCGACGAGAACGCCGGCTGGTCCCTCGCCAAGGTCACGCTCGGCAACGAGCGGATCGCCCTCTCCGCAGAAGGCACCCTCTGGGGCCGTGGCCCTTCGGCCCGTGACCTCGTCGATCTCGTCCGCGAGGCCGGCGGCTGCTCGGACGCCGTGTTGCGCCAGCGGTTGGCACGGGTCTACTCGGTCGGTGGAATCCTGCGCATGTTCCGGCTCAGGACGGTGGCCGACGCCGTGGCGGGCCGGGCGGCCGGACCGGAGGCGTCCCTTCGCAAGGCGCTCTCGGACGCCCACGGCCAAGCCGTCATGGCTTTGGCGAAGGATCTCTGCGGGACGGCCGGCCTCCTGCAGAGTGCCGCTCCTGGCGGGGAGCCCGACCCCGTCTGGGCCTTCGGGTTCCTTTTCGCCCCGGCACTGACGATCGGCGGAGGCACGGCCGAGGTGCAGCGCAACATCATCGCCGAGCGCGTCCTCGGCCTCCCCCACGATCCGGAGGCCGACACCTACCCCTCAGAGCCGGCCCGCCTCCCGTAGCGCCGACTCGAGGCGCTCGACGAAGGGGATCTGGGACGCCTTCAGCTTGCGGCGCGCCTCGGCGGGCGGGAACCACTCGGCGCGGTCGATCTCGGGGAAGCTGGCCGTCCTGCCCGAGCTTGGCGGCCATTCCATCTCGAACTCGTTGCTCACGACGCCCGCCGTGTCGAGGTCGCCCTGCAGGGCGAAGGCCCGAACGACCTTGCCGCCCTTCTGCGTGATCGAGCCGAGATCGACGGCCGGCCCCGTGGGCGGGGGGCTGCCGAGCTCCTCGGCGAACTCCCGGCAGGCGGCGGCAAACGGCTCTTCGTCCTCGCCGTACTCCCCCTTCGGGACCGACCAGTCGCCCTCGCCCTTGCGGGCGAAGAACGGTCCACCCGGAAAGGCGAGGAGGACCTCGAACGCCCCGCCGCCCGGGACCAGCCGGTAGAGGAGCAGGCCGGCGCTGACTCTCGGCCTCGCCACGGCCGCCTAAATGGTGACGGTCTCGCGCCAGCGGCCGAAGACGTCGGCGAGGGCGTTCATGATCTCGCCCACCGTGGCGTAGGTGAGGACGGCCCGGTGGATGGCCGGGACGAGGTTGACGTCGCTCTGCCGGGCCGTCTCGCGCACCTCGGCGAGGGCCGCCTGCACGGCGTCGTCCGAGCGGCGGGAGCGAACGTCGGCGAGCCGCTTGCACTGCAGCTCCTCCACCTCCGGGCCGATCTGCAGAATGGGTGGCGGTTCCTCCTCGTTGCCTTCGAAGTAGGCGTTCACCCCGACGACGAGGCGGCGTCCGGAGGCGACCTTCTGCTCGTAGGCATAGGCGGCGTCGGCGATCTCGGACTGGAACCAGGACTGATCGATCCCGGCGTAGACGCCCTCCAGGATGGAGCCGCCGCCGATCTCTTCGAGGTGGGCGAAGATCTCCTCCGCCTGGCGCTCGAGCTCGTCGGTGAGCGCCTCGAGGTAGTACGAGCCGCCGAGCGGGTCGGCCACGTTGGTGACCCCCACCTCGTGGGCGAGGACCTGCTGGGTACGGAGGGCGATGCGAGCCGCCTTCTCCGTCGGGAGGGCAAGGACCTCGTCCATGGAATTCGTGTGCAGGCTCTGCGTACCGCCGAGGACGCCGGCGAGCGCCTCGATGGCCGTGCGGACGATGTTCACCTCGGGCTGCTGGGCCGTGAGCGAGCAGCCGGCCGTCTGGGTGTGGAAGCGCAGCTGCAAGCTGCGCTCGCTCTCGGCGCCGTAGCGGGTCCTGAGCCAGCGGGCCCAGATGCGGCGCGCCGCCCGGTACTTGGCGATCTCCTCGAAGAAATCGAGATGGGCGTTGAAGAAGAAGCTGAGCCGGGGGGCGAACTCGTCGACCGGCATGCCCGCCGCCACGGCAGCCTCCACGTAGGCGAATCCGTTCGCCACGGTGAAGGCCAGCTCCTGGGCGGCCGTCGAGCCGGCCTCCCGGATGTGGTACCCCGAGACGGACACGGTGTGCCAGCGGGGCATCTCGGCCGAGCAGAAGCGGATCATGTCGGTGACGATGCGCATGGAGGGGCGGGGCGGGAAGACGTACTCCTTCTGCGCCTGGTACTCCTTCAAGATGTCGTTCTGGATCGTCCCCCCGAGCGCACGGCGCTCGGTGCCGCTCTGCTCGGCGGCGGCCACGTACATCGAGAGCAGCACGGCGGCGGGCGAGTTGATGGTCATGGACGTCGTGACGTCGCCGAGGTCGATACCGGCGAAGAGATCCTCCACGTCGGCGAGGGTGTCGACGGCGACACCGCAGCGACCGACCTCGCCGAGGCTCTCGACGTCGTCGGAGTCGCGCCCCATGAGCGTCGGCAGGTCGAAGGCGGTGGAGAGGCCGTCCCCGCCGGAACGGAGGATCTCCTTGAAGCGGACATTCGTGTCCTCGGCCGTCCCGAAGCCGGCAAACAGCCGCATCGTCCAGAGCTTCGAGCGGTACATGGAGGCGTACGGCCCCCTCGTGTAGGGGTAGATGCCCGGGAGCTCGCCGCCAGGCCCGTAGACGGGCTCGAGGGGCACGCCGGAGAGGGTCTCGAAGTCGACGTCGCGAAGAGGCGGCTCGTCGTAGGCGCGGCGCCAGGCTTCCCAGTGATCGCCGGCCGTCCTGCTCCCACCCGTCCCGGCGCCCGCCGATTCGTCAGTCACGGGCACGAGTCTACGAGGCGGACCCCGGGGCACCCGAGCGCTCGGCCGGAGCGCAGGGCCTCAGCCGGCCTCCCCGGCCATCCAGACCTGGTTGCGGCCGTGGCGCTTCGCCTCGTACATGGCGGCGTCGGACTTGGCGAGGACCTCTTCGGGGGAGGAGACCTCCCGCGAGAGGGCCGCCACGCCGATCGAGATGCGGATGGGCAGGTGGCCGGTCAGCTCGGTGGAGTCGAGAGAGGCGATCCGCTCCCGCAACGCCTCGGCGATGACCATGCCCTCTTCGACGTCGGTGTCGCCGAGGAGGGCGACGAACTCCTCGCCTCCGTAGCGGGCGAGCACGTCGTACTTGCGCAGCCGCTCGGAGAGCGCCCGGCCGATCCACTGCAGCACGAGGTCGCCCTGCGAGTGGCCATAGGTGTCGTTGACCGGCTTGAAGTGGTCGATGTCGATGAACAGCACCGTGCTCGGCTCGCCCCGCTGGCGGAGCCGCTCGGTCGCCTGCGCCACCGCCAGCAGGAGCGCCCGGCGGTTGGCGAGCCCCGTGAGCGGGTCGGTCTGAGCCTCCGCCCGCACCACCTCGAATTGCCGGGCGTGGGCGACGGCCGTGGCGCACTGGTCGGCGAAGAACTCGAGCGCCTGAACGTGCGCACGGTCGGGCAGGAGGCCGTTGTTGGGCTCGTCCAGCGAGATGAGCCCCAACATCTCGCCCGAGGGGGAGACGAGCGGAACGGTCAGCATGTCCTCGGCGTGCCACTGCCCTTCCTGCCAGGTGGGGTCCGCCTGCGGCGTGTTCAGCTTGGCGTCCAGCTCCGCCGGAATGCTGAAGCGCCGGTGGTCGAAGAGGAACGAGCGCGAGAGGCGCATGCCCGGCCGCATGGCGGGGGCGAGCTCGGCGAGGGTGACAGCGTTCTCCCGCAGGGTGTCGTCCTCCTCCGGGGTGAGCCCGACGGTTGCCTGCACCTGGAGGCGGCCGTCCGGCTCGTCGAGGAGGTAGATGGCTGCCCGCCGAAACCCGCCGGCATTCGACATGGCGCTGGCGATGCCCTGCAAGACCTCGTCGAGGCCGACGTCGCCCCGCACGCGGGCGCTCGCCACCATGAGGGCCTCCAGCTGGCCGCGCTGCGCCTCGGCGATGGCGCGGGCGGCCAGCTCCGTGGCGCGCGCCCGCAGGATCTCGAGCCCGACGACCGTCAGCTCGGCGAGCGTCTCCAGCATGAGTGCCTGCTCGGGAGTCGGGAGCTCACCGGAGAGGGGATCGTCGGGGTTGATGAAGCCGATGGCCTTGCCCTCGGAGTCGATGAGGGGCGCGAAGAGGAGCGAGCCAGGCTGCCACGTCCGCGACGGCACGGAAACGCCGGTGGCGATGACGGCAGCCCGCACGTCGTCCCGGTCGCGCACGGCGGCGCCAGGAGGCACCCAGTGGACGCCGCCGAGGGCGATGGAGGCATGGGTGAGGGCCTCGAACGTGGCGGTGCTCACGACGAGACTGCGCACGACGCGGTCGTCCTCAACCTGCACGCCGGCGGCGGCGCGGTGGTGGAAGTTCCCGTCGTCTCCCTTCAGGGCGACGACACAGGCCGAATAACCAAGGGTGGAGCGAGCCGTGTTGACGACCATGTTGATGAGGCTCTGCTCGTCCTCCATGTGAGCGAGCGAGCGCGCCAGGCGGAGCACGCCCCGCAGCTGGGCGGCCGTGCGGTCGAAGCCGTCGCCGGACTGGGCGGGCATGGGCGTCGGGTCAGTCACCGGCAAGGGGTTCGTCATGGTCTCAGGAGCGGACGGCACGAACCAAGCGAGTGTCCATCCCCGTCAACCGTCAGCATCGCACTCCCAACCTTTAGCCAAAGAATTGTAATTCAACGGGAAGTGCAACGCATCCAGTCGCAGGTCGACCAATCGCGGGACTCTTTGATAAACCTCAAGCCATGCATGTAGCTGTTCCACGCGAATCCGCGTCCGGGGAACGACGCGTCGCCTTGGTGCCCGACGCCATCACGCGCTTGCAGCCAAAGGGCGTCGAGGTCACCATCGAGAGGGGCGCCGGTGAAGGCGCCCTCTTCAGCGACGAGACCTACACCGACGTGGGCGCCAGCATCGCTCCCGACGCCACGGCCCTGTTCGAGGGCGCCGAGGTCGTCTGCAGGGTGCAGCCACCGACGGTCGAGGAGGCCGAGCGGATGCCGGAGGGCACGGCGCTCATCAGCCTCATGCAACCGGCCGGCAACCTCGAGATCGTGAAGGCGCTGCAGAAGCGGAAGATCGGTGTCTTCAGCCTGGACCTGCTCCCCCGCATCAGCCGCGCCCAGTCGATGGACGCCCTCTCGTCGCAGGCGACCGTCACGGGGTACCGCGCCGGCCTCATCGCGGCGGACCGCCTCCCCCGGTTCTTCCCGATGTTCATGACGGCGGCCGGCACCGTCCCGCCGGCAAAGGTGCTCGTCATTGGCGCCGGCGTCGCCGGCCTGCAAGCGATCGCCACGGCCCGTCGTCTCGGCGCCTCCGTGCGCGCCTACGACGTGCGCACGGCGGCGCGCGACGAGGTCCGCTCGCTCGGGGCGACCTTCGTCGAGCTCGAGCTCGAAGCGCAGGAGGGCGAGGGAGGCTACGCCCGGGAGCAGTCGGAGGATTTCCTCGTCCGCCAGCGCGAGCTCATCGGCAACGAGGTCGCCGGGTCCGACGCCGTCATCACGACGGCCGCCATCCCGGGGCGCCGGGCGCCGTTGCTCGTCACGGCCGAGATGGTCGGCCGCATGCGCCCCGGGAGCGTGATCGTCGACCTCGCCGCCGAGACGGGCGGCAACTGCGAGCTCTCCGAGCCCGGCCAGGAGATCGAGAGCGGTGGGGTGCTCGTTTATGGCGCCAGCAACCTCGCGAGCTCGATGGCGACACACGCCAGCTTTCTCTACGCCCGCAACGTCGCCGAGTTCCTCGGGCTGTTCGTGTCGGAGGGGAGCTTCGCCCCGAACTTCGAAGACGAGATCGTCGCCAGCACGTGCGTCACCTTCGCCGGCGAGATCCGCCACGAGCCGACCCGCTTGCTGCTCGAAGGAGGCGCCGCATGAACGGCACCGACATCCTCACCCTCATCACGATCTTCGTGCTCTCGGCCTTCGTCGGGTTCGAAGTCATCTCGAAGGTGCCGAGCATCCTGCACACCCCCCTCATGTCGGGCACGAACGCCATCCACGGCGTCGTGCTCGTGGGCTCGATGATCATCCTCGGCACGGCGCACGGATCCCTCGAGGTGACGCTGGGCTTCGTGGCCGTCGTGCTCGCCACCGTCAACGTCGTCGGTGGCTTCGTGGTGACCGACCGAATGCTCGAGATGTTCAAGGGGCGCCCGAGCGCGCCGAGCGGCACGGGCGAGGCGAAGGGAGGCAAGCCGTGAGCCTCGAGACAGGCATCCGCCTCGTCTACCTGATCGCCGCCGTCTGCTTCATCGTCGCCCTGAGCGGCCTCTCCGGCCCGAAGACGGCCCGCCTCGGCAACCTCATCGGGGCCGGCGGCATGGCACTGGCCATCGGGATGACCTTTGCGACACCCGGGCTGTCACGATTCGCCCTCATGGCCGGCGCCATGGTGATCGGGGTAGCCATCGGCTTCCCCGCCGCCCGCCTCGTGAAGATGACGGCGATCCCGCAGATGGTGGCGGCCTTCAACGGAGTCGGCGGCGGGGCGGCTGCACTGATCTCGCTCGCGACGTTTCTCAAGACCCCGTCGCACGGATTCGCCGTCTACCAGATCGTCGAGGTGCTCCTCGGCGTCATCATCGGATCGATCTCCTTCGCCGGCTCGGCCATCGCCTTCGCCAAGCTGCAGGAGCTCATGACCGGACGTCCCGTCACCTATCCCGGCCAGCAGGTGCTGAACGCCATGGTGGGAGGCGGCATCCTCATCCTCGCCGTCATCGCCTGCGTGAGCCCGCACACCTGGATCGTCGTCGTCGTGCTCGCCCTCGCCTTCCTCTTCGGCATCGCCTTCGTGCTGCCGATCGGGGGGGCAGACGTGCCCGTGCTCATCTCCCTGTTGAACTCCTTCACCGGGTTGGCGGTCGCCGCCAGCGGCTTCGTCCTGCACGCCGTCGTTCTTGTCGTGGCCGGCACCCTCGTGGGCGCCTCCGGTACGTTGCTCACGAGGATGATGAGCGCCGCCATGGGCCGCTCGCTGCCGAACATCCTCTTCAGTGCGTTCGGGTCGGTGATCACGGCCGGGACGGCGGAAGGTGCCGCCGACCGCACCGTCCGCTCGGCGAGCGCCGAGGACATCGCCGTCCTCCTCGCCTACTCCCACAAAGTGATCATCGTCCCGGGCTACGGTCTCGCCGTCGCCCAGGCGCAGCACACCGTGCACGAGCTCGCCGAGCTGCTCGAGAGCCGCGGTGTCGAGGTGATCTACGCCATCCACCCGGTGGCGGGCCGAATGCCGGGCCACATGAACGTTCTCCTCGCCGAGGCCAACGTCCCTTACGACCAGCTGAAAGAGATGGACGACGTCAACCCTGAGTTCGCCACGGCCGATGTCGCCCTCGTCGTCGGCGCCAACGATGTCGTCAACCCGGCGGCGAAGAACTCCCCCGGGAGCCCCATCTACGGCATGCCCATCCTGTCGGTGGACGAGGCGAAGAACATCGTCTTCCTGAAGCGGTCCATGCGCCCCGGCTTCGCCGGCATCGACAACGAGCTGCTGTTCGACGCGAAGACGACGCTCCTGTTCGGCGACGCCAAGGACTCACTCTCCAAGCTCGTGGCGGCCATCAAGCGCCTCTGAGGCGCCCCGGCCCGTCCCCCAGCCGTCGTCCTCGTCCTCGTTCACGAGGCGGCCGAAGACCATGACGCCCTGCGTCGTCGGGCGGGTGGAGAGGACGGAGATGACGACGTTGTCCTCCCCGATGAGATGGGCGGCGTCGTTCACGACGACCATGTCGCCGTCGGGCAAGTAGCCGACGGCCTGGCGCGGCTGCTTCCCCGCCCGCACGAGGTCGACCCGTAGGCGCTCGCCGGGCACGTGGTCGGGCGCCAGATCGGCGAGGAGGCCGCGCATGTCGATGATGGGGACACCGATGGTCGCTTGCTGGCGGGCCACCTCCGCCGAGGACGTCAGGACGCGAGCCCCGAGACGTTCTGCGACGGCGAGCACCTTCTCCTCGGTCATGGCGGCGGCGGGCACGTCGCCGCTCACGATGGACACCGTGATGCCCGCCTCGCGGATCGACTCGAGGGCCTCCAGCCCCCGGCGCGCCCGCCGGGAGGCGACGGGATCCGGTGCGTCGGCGAGGGTACGGAGCTCGTCGGCCACCGGCTCGGGCACGAAGATCTGTGTCCCGAGGAGCCCCGCCCGGCCGAGCACGAGGAAGGCCCGGTCCATGACGGCAGACGTGTCGGGCATGATCGCCCCCGGGGCGGCCAGGTCGTCGCCCACGGCGAGCCGCCGCGAGAGACGGGCGGCGTCCGAGAGCTGACGTCCCTTGGCGACTCCCACGCGCAGGCCGAAGTACCCCATGACCCAGGCGAGGGCGGCGGCCACCGGGTAGTCGAAGTCCTCCTTCACGAAGACGAAGAGCGGGATGCAGACGACGCAGCCGATGAGGAGGCCGAGACCGCCGAGGAGGGCACCGGCCAGAATCTCGGTGGCCGGGAGGTCCCGCCAGCGGCGATTCGCCTGCTGGGAAGCACGCTGCACGACCCGCCCGAGGGCGCCGCCGATGACGTAGGCGACGAGGACCCCGATGGTGGCACCGATGAGCCGCCCCGTCGACGAGGCGCCGCTGCCGGCCACGGCCAGCCCGGCAAGTGCCCCGCCGAGCACGACGATCAGCCGGAAGATCTCGACGAATACCACCGCCCAAGCGTAATGACAGCCGGCGAGGGGTGAGAACGCACGCCGTGCCTCCTTCCCGCCGCACCTCACCGATACGCTCGGGCGGGCCATGACAGGTCGCCGCCGTACCGGCATCGCCATCGGCGCCGTCCTCCTCCTCGTCGTCGCAGCGGTGGCCGGCGGCCTCCTCGCCGTGGCCGGGCACGACCGTGCGAACGGCCCCGGCACGACGGGGACGGGGGTCCCCACGACGGCAAACCCCTTTGCCGCCGAGGAGGCCCGCGCCGTGAGCGGCGCCGAGCGGGCGGTCAACGTCGTCCTCCCGAGCGCCGAAGGAGCGCCGGCTCCACGACTCGGCAAGGTCCCGTACCGGAAGGTGCTCGGGAGCCATGAGGTGGTGGGTTTCGAGCCGTGGTACGAGCTCGGCTCCGTGTCCTCGACGAATCTCGCCGAGCTGACATCCGTCGTCTACTCGGCGCTCGACGTGCGGGCGAACGGCACCCTCGTGGAGCGCTCCTCCTCCGGCGCCTGGAGCGCCTTGCAGAACGGGGGCGCCTCCGCTCTCGTGTCGGCCGGCCATGCCGCCGGGGACCAGGTCTTGCTGAGCGTCTTCGCCCAGAGCCAGGCGGTGATCGGGCCGCTGTGCGCCCAGCCGTCACGCACGGGCGAGCGGCTCGCCGGCGAGCTCGCCCCCCTCCTCTCCCGCTACTCCTTCGACGGGATCGACCTCGACTTCGAGAGCGAGGACGCCCTGGGGCGAAACGGCTTCGTGTCCTTCGTGAAGGCGCTCACCACCCGCCTCGCCGCCCTCGACCCCTCCCCCGACGTCATGCTGAACGTCTTCCCTCAGTCGGTCTTCGACACGGGGGGGTTCATCGACGTGCAGGCGCTGGCGCCCGTCGTCGACCAGCTCTTCGTCATGGCTTATGACATGGAGGACACCGAGGTGGCCTCGGCGGACGCCCCCCTCACGGGCGCCGACCTGAGCGTGGCCGGGACCCTCGCCGCCTACAGGGCCGCCGGCCTCGCCCACAAGACCATCCTCGGGATTCCGTTCTACGGCTACGACTTCCCGGCAGGAGGCCCGGGCTTCGGGGCCCAGGCCGTCGGCAACCCGTATGCCGTCACCTACGACGCCGTCGTCTCCTCCATCGTGCACGACCATCACAAGCCCCGCTGGGATCCGACGACCGACACGCCCTACACCGTGTTCAAGCGCGGACGGCAATGGCACCAGACGTGGTTCGACGACCCGGTCTCCGTCGCCCTCAAGACGGCCATCGCCGGCCAGTTCGGCGTCGCCGGGGTGGGTGCCTGGGAGCTCGGCATGGTGAAGGGCCAGCCCCAGATGGTGAGCCTGCTGACGGGCGGCTCACCAGTCGTCAAGCTCCCCCTCGGCCCGAATCACTAGGGCGGCGGGCGCCACGGTGCGGTCCCCGAGACCGGCTCGGACGGTCGACCGACCATTCAAAGGGCCGCTGGTCCGAACGAGTATGATCCGTGTGAGCAGCCCAAAGTGGTGTCAGGCGGCGACCGCTTTCCTACGAGTCCGGACGGGTGGCTAGGTGCCTATCGAGGCGTCACGAATCGCGATACCCGGGTTCCAGCTCGTCGAGCAGCTCGGTCGTGGCGCCACGACCGCCGTCTTCCGGGCCGTCCGCGACGGTGAGGAGTATGCCGTCAAGGTCCACGAGCTGAGCGGACCGGACGACCCGACGCGGCTCACCTTCCGGCGGGAGGCGGCCATCCTCGCCGCCATCCGCCACCCTTGCCTGGGCAAGGTGTACGAGGTCGGCGAGACGAGCCGGGTCTCCTACCTCGCCATGGAGCTCATCGGCGGCCGCACGCTCGCCGAGGCGCTCGACGAGGAAGGCGCCCTCGGCGAGGCGCGCGTGCTCTCGCTCGCCTACGACGTCGCCTCTGCCCTCGACGTCGCCCACCGAGTCGGACTCGTCCACCGCGACGTGGCGCCTCGCAACATCGTGTTGCGGGCGGACGGCCGCGCCGTCCTCATCGACTTCGGCCTCGCCACCCAGATCGGGACGCGCCAGCCGGAGGACGCCGTCATCGGGACCGTCCTCTACAGCGCCCCCGAGCAGACGGGCATGGTGCGGCGCCCCGTCGACCGACGCTCCGACCTCTACTCGCTCGGGGCCGTCCTCTTCGAGTGCGTGACGGGCCGGCCGCCCTTCCGGGCCGCCGACGCCGGCGAGGTCGTGCGCATGCACGCCGTGCAGGCGGCTCCCGACGCCCGCAGCGTCGACCCGAACGTGTCGGTGCAGCTGTCGCGGATCATCGCCCGGCTGCTCGCCAAGGACCCGGACGACCGTTATCAGGAAGCCGCCTCGCTCCTGTTCGACATCGAGGCCCTGCGGCGCGGCACCCTCGCCGAGGAGGTGCCCCTCGGCCAGGCCGTCGCCAGCCGGCCGGCGACCATGGTCACCCTCGTCGGCCGCGACGAGGAGCTGGCGACGCTCCTCGAGACGGCCAACGAGTGCCGAACGGCCGGTGTCGGCTCTGCCGTGCTCCTCGAGTCGGATCCCGGCGGGGGCAAGACGCGCCTCACCGACGAGCTGGCCTTCATCGCCCGCGGCAACGGCATGGCCGTCCTCGAGACGCACATCGGCCTCGACCACCCCGGACCGCTCGGGCCACTCGCCCAGGCTCTCGGCCGCTTCCTCAGCGACCTCGAGATCCGCGACCAGGCGGGCCTCGCACACGTCCGCCGCCAGATGGGCCTCGACCGCACCGGTGCCGCCGACACGCTCCTCGGCCTCTCGAGCGACCTCGACCGCTTCCTCTCGCCGGGGGACGAGAAGGGTGCCGAGACGTCGTTCCACGAGTTCGCCGTCATCGAGGCCGCCCACCTCCTCATGTCCGTGGCGACGGCGTCGCCGGCCGGCGCCGTCCTCATCGTCGACAACGCCCACCTCGCCGACGACGCCACCCACCGCGTCCTCTCCTACCTCGTGCCGGAACTGGAGCGCCTCCCCCTCATGGTGGTGCTCACGGCCCGCAACGACCCGCCGAACATGCCGGCCCTCATGCGGCTACGCACCGAGATGGGGGAGGCCGTCCGCCACCGCCTCGAGCTCGCCCCGCTCAGCGACGCCCAGATCGAGAGCATCCTCCGCTGGCAGCTCGGCGGTGACGCCCTCGAGCCGAGCCTCGCCAGCGAGATCACGATCCGGGCGAACGGGAACCCGTCGGCCGCCGTCGAGTACCTCCGCTCCGCCCTCGAGGCCGGCGTCCTGCGGCCCTCATGGGGGACCTTCTCCGTCGACGCCCAGGCGCTCGCCAACCTCGACCTCCCGACCGACGTCCGCGGGCTCGCCCTGCGCCGCCTCGACTCCCTGCGGCCCGCCACTCGGTGGTTGCTCACGGAGGCGTCCGTGATCGGGTCGAGCTTCCACGTCGACCTCCTCGCCACGATCACGCACTGGCAGACAGCCGACGTCCATGTCGCCCTCGGCGAGGCGGCGGCCGCCCGCGTGATCGAGGCGCAGGGCAGCGAGCGCTTCGTCTTCCTGCACGAAGGCGTTCGTGAGGTGCTCCTCGGCTCCCTCGACGAGAGGGCATCCCGCCGGGCGCATGAGCTGCTCGCCCGGGCACTGCAGGAGACCGGCGACAACCGGCCCGAGGTCGTCTACGACATCGCCCGCCACTACGCCCTCGGGGAGATCTCCTCCGACCCGAAACGGTCCTTCCAGGCGAACCACCGGGCCGCCCGCCTCGCCCTCGCCACGCAGGCCGACGACGACGCCATGGCCTTCCTCGCCACGGCCGAGGCCATCGCCATCGAGTACCACCTCGCCGTCGGGAGCGCCTTCGAGACCGACTATGGCACCGCCCTCGCCCGCAGCGGGCGCATCGACCTGGCGCTGCAGCACTACGGCAACGCCCTCCGCCTCGAGCGCGAGCGCATCGGAAAGGCCCGCATCCACGAGTACGTCGCCCGCGTCTACTTCGCCCGCACGAACGGCACCATGGGCCTGCAGCACGCCCGCGAGGGCCTCGCCGAGCTCGGCAAGCCGCTTCCCTCGAGCAACGTCCTCGCCGTCTTCTCGACGATGTGGAAGCTCCTCCTCGGGCTGCTCTCCGGTCTCACGAGGATCGGTTTCGGGCAGGCTAAGCGGGGGCAGCGCGAGAAGGTCCGCCTGCAGTGCCGCCTCCTCGAGATCGCCGGCGACTCGGCCGACCTCGAGCACCGGCCCTTCCTCTCCGTCGGCGTCGCCCTGCGGGCGCTCCTGCCCGCCAACCGGCTCGGCCACTCCCGCGAGTACGTCGGCGTCTATGCCCGCCTCGGGGTCGTGCTCGCCCAGATCCGCCTCGTCAACTTCGCCCGCATCGTCGCCCGCCACACGACGAAGGTGGCGGAGCGGACCGGCGACCACGGCACGATCGTGCACGCCAAGCTCCTCGAGGCCATCAGCCTCGAGTTCCAGGGAGAGTCGGTGAAGTCGCAGCAGCTGCTCGCCGAGGTGCTCCGGCACGAGGCGCGCTGGCTGCAGCCCGGCGAGTACCTGAGCGGCGTCGTGGCAGCCTGCATCGGCCTTGCCCTCCGCGGTCGCATCATGGAGCAGGTGGCCTGGGTGGAGGAGGCCACGTGGCACTCGGGTACCGCCACCCGTATCGCCGACGGGGCCGTCAACGGCCTCGACTTCGTCGGCATCGGCATCGCCGGCCTCCTCGAGCAGCCGACCCTCGGGCTCGAGCGCATCTCCCGCGTGAACGAGCGCTTCTCGGGCACGCAGCCCTCCCGCATCTCCATCGCCGGCTACGAGGTCGCCCTCGCCACCTTCCACTTCGGCCTGAACGAGCTCGGCGTGCCCTTCGAGGAGGCCGTCTCGGAGTTCCGGGCCCGCAAGCTCCCGCCGTGGAATTGCCCGTACAACCTCTCGCTGTTCTGGGTCGTGCAGGCGCTCGGGCGCTTGTCGCAGGTCTTTCACGGCACCCCGCAGGAGCGTCGCGAGCGCATGCGGCGGGCGCGGCGGGCCGTCTTCGAGCTCCACGTAGCCGCCCGCACGCCCCTCATGCGGGCGCACTACTTCGCCGCCCGGGCGGGCCTCTTGACCGCCCACGGCCATTTCAAGGCCGCCCTGCGAGCCTGCGCCAAGGGGCAGTCGCTCCTCGTCGGCCTGGACGGCCCGTGCGTCGAGGTGGCGCTCCAAATGGCCCGCGGCCGGGCGCTCGCCGGCGCCGGCTTCCAGGACGAGTCCGAGCGCCTCTCCCGGTCGGCCGCCCGCCTCGCCGAGGACCTCGGCATCTCCGCCTTCGTGCGCTGGGTGCAGCCGCCCATGGTGGAGCGGCCGCGGCGCGGGCTGCTCGCCCGCTCCGTGCGCTCGCAGTCGCTCGGGACGGGGCCGGTGCGCTTCTCCGGCTTCCACGCCATCAACGCCGGCGGGGTCCGCGTCGCCAGCCGGGCATCGCGCCAACTCGAAGCGCTCCTGCAGGTCGGCGCTGCCGCCTCCCGCGTCCTCGACCCCGAGGAGCTCGCCCGCCTGGCGCTCGACGAGACCGTGCGAATCCTCAACGCCGAGCGCGCCCTGCTCTTCCTCACGAACGAGAACTCCGGTCTCGTGCGACCGCACCTCGGCCGCGACGCCACCGGCAACGACTTGAAGGAGCTCACGGGCTACTCCTCCACCGTGGTGGATCGCGTCGTCGCCACGCGGGAGGCCATCGTGCTCACGGGCACGGAGGAGGGCGCCGCCCTGGGCTCCGAGAGCGCCGTCACGCACGGGCTGCGCTCGATCCTCGTCGCCCCGCTGCAGATCGAGGACCGGCTGCTCGGCGTCGTCTACCTCGACAGCCGGCTCGCCAAGGGCATCTTCACCCACGACGACGTCGAGATCCTGAGCGCCATCACGGCCAACGTCGCCTTCGCCCTCGAGACGGCCCGCCTCGCCGAGATGGAGATGTCAGTGGCCTCCGAGCGACGGCAGCGCCAGGTGGCAGAGGTGCTGCGGGACTCCATGCGCACCATCGGCCAGAGCCTCGATCCGCGGGGCGTCCTACGCGCCATCCTGCAGACCTCCGTGCAGGCGCTCGCCGCCGACGCCGGCGCCATCCTCCTTGCCGAGGGCGAGCGGCTGGAGATCACGGCGGCGATCGGGGGCGGCGTCAACCTCCCCCCGGAGGGCTACGACATCCCGAAGGCGGAGCAGCCCGAGATCGCCGAGGCGCTGAGGGCGCGCAAGCCACTCGCCGTCGCCAGCGTCATCAGCGAGCGCAACTCCCCTCTTTTCGGGCTCCTCGGTCGCTCCGGCTCCTTCATCGTGGCGCCCCTCGTAGTCCGCGAGCAGGCCCTCGGTGCCCTCGTCGTCATCGCCCGCCGGCCGAACGCCTTCGGGCAGACACAGACGGAGGTGGCGGCCGCCCTCGCCGGGCAGGGAGTCGTGGCCTTCGAGAACGCCGAGCTCTTCGCCCGCGTGCAGACGCTCGCCCAGCGCGACGAGCTCTCCGGCGTCGCCAACCGCCGCTACTTCTTCGAGATGGCCGGGCGCACCTTCCGGGACGCCCGCCAGCTGGGGCGCCCGCTCTCGGCCATGATGCTGGACATCGACCACTTCAAGAACGTCAACGACCGCTACGGCCACGCCGCCGGCGACGACGTCATCCGGGTCGTCGCCCAGCGTGTCACGAAGGTCATCGGCTCCGGCGACATCGTGGGCCGCTATGGGGGTGAGGAGTTCGCCCTCGTGGTGCAGGCGCCCCTGAAAGACGCCCACGAGCTGGCCGAACGCCTGCGCCAGGTCATCAACGAGGCCCCCATCGCCACGACCGCCGGTCCCGTCGACATCACCGCCTCCGTGGGCGTCGCCCAGATGCAGCCCCGCGACGCAGACCTCGGCCGCCTCCTGCAGCGCACCGACGCCGCCCTCTACGAAGCCAAGCGCGGGGGACGCGACCAGGTGGCGAAGGCCTCGTAGGGCCGCCCTCGGGGGCGGCGATGGGCTCCCATTCGGGGCAGGTCGAGACCGTCCCGCACCCCCGTAGGGGTGGACGAACGGGGGTGATATCGCTCAGGTTGGCCACGGGCGCTGCCGATAGCGGAACGGTGCAAACAAGCACGTCCGGCCAGTCCTTCTGGGACGGCTGGCACTTCTCCGGGCTTGACCTGCTCGAGGCGAGCGACGAGGCGGCGCTCGTCATGGACGTGCACGGCACCGTCGTGTACTGCAATGCCGCCACCGAACGGCTGCAGAACCGCACGAGCGCGGAGATCGTGGGTCGCCACATCGACGAGCTGTCGGTGGCCGAGGAGCCGATCGGGCCGGGGGGCCCCAGCTGGGCCGACCTCATGGCCGGCCGGCACTGGGCAGCCGACATCCGGGTACGCCGTGCCGATGGATCGGAGGTGCCCGTTCACGTGACGCGTTCCCCCCTCTTCGGGGCAGCCGGCGACGTCGTCGGCGTCCTCAGCCTGGCGGCGGACCGAACGGTCGAGCACAACGCCAAGATCGCCCTCCTCGCTTCCGAGCGCCGGTTCCGGGCCCTCGCCCAGCGCTCCTCCGACCTCGCCATCGTCCTGCAGCCCGACGGCACCCTCGCCTACGTGAGCCCCGCCGTGCGAGGCATCTCCGGGCTCGAGGCGGGTGCCCTCATCGGCGCCTGCTGCTGGGACTTCGTTCATCCCGACGACATCCCCGATCTCGCCGCCGCCGTCTCCCGGCTGCCGGCCGAGGGCATCGTGACCGGCGAGTGGCGCTTCGTGACGGCCTCCGGCTGGCGGTGGTTCGAGATGACGCTCACCGACATGCGGGACGACGACGCCGTCGGGGGCATCGTCGGCAACATCCGGGACGTGACCGATCGCCGCCGTGCCCTCGAAGGCATGCGGACGCTGGCGGAGCGGTTCCGGCGCGTCTTCGACGAGAGTCCCCTCGGGAAGATGATCGTCGACACGGACCTTCGCATCGTCGAGGCGAACCAGACGCTGTGCGAGAACCTCGGCTACAGCCCGGGCGCCCTGCAAGGCGTCTGTGTCGATGACCTCGTGAGCCCACTGCAGGCAGTCGAGCAGCGGGACGGCTGGGGGCGCCTCTTCGCCGGGGAGGTCGACAGCCTCCGCCTCGACCTCGCCTATCGGCGGCACGACGGCTCGGAGGTGGTCGCCCGCCTGAAGGCCTCCGCCCTCCACGACGAAGCCGGCGTCGCCTCCACGTGCATCTGCGAGGTGGAAGACGTGACCGAGCAGGTGCGCGCCGACGAGGAGCTCGCCTGGCGGGCGCTCACCGATCCACTCACCAGCCTTCCCAATCGGGTCCTCCTGCACGACCGGCTCTCGCAGGCGCTCGGCCGCCTCTCGCGCGAAGACGGCATCGTGGCCGTGCTCTTCCTCGACGTCGACCGCCTCAAGTTCGTCAACGACACGCTCGGTCACGACGCCGGCGACGAGATGCTGATCGAGATCGCCAACCGTCTCTCGAACTCGGTGCGGGCGACGGACACGGTGGCCCGTTTCGGAGGCGACGAGTTCGTCGTGGTCGCCGAGGACGTCCTCGACGAGACGACGGCGGTTGCTCTCGGCCGGCACCTCATCGACTCCGTGGCGGCGCCCCTCAAGGCGGGCGGGCGCATCCTGACGCCGAGCGTCAGTGTCGGGATCGCCCTCACGACCGACCCGCAGGCGGAGCCGACGGCCCTCGTGCGACAGGCCGATCTCGCCATGTACCAGGCGAAGGACCAGGGCGGGATGCGCTGCCAGGTCTACGACGAGGACGACGAGGCCGTCGACGAGCAGGTCTTCTCCGGCTGAGGCCTCCCCCCGCCCGGCACGCTAAGCCGGGAGCAGGTAGTAGTCCTCGATCCCGGTCGCGGCGAACCCGCAGCTCTCGTAGAGGTGGAGCGCCGCCGGGTTGTCGACGAGCACTTCGAGATGGACGGAGGAGAAACCCTCCTGGTGCAGCGCCCTCGTGACGGTCGCGAGCGCCGCCCGCCCGTAGCCGCGCCGCTGGCGCTCCGGGAGGACGCCGAAGCCGTAGATGCCGGCCGATGCCGTGGCCGGTTCCCGCTCCACGCGCATGACGCCGACGGGCTCGCCGTCTCCGTCGATGACGAGGGTGCCCGCCGCCATCGACGCCCATTCCGTCCCCGCCACCGCTTCCTCCGGCATGGCGAAGGCGCCCGCCGTACACTCCCGGACGAAGGCGACGTCGCCGGCCTCTCCCGACGCCTGCCGTACCTGCACCCGGTCCGTCGAATCCTGCGGCTGGGGCGGATCCACCTGTGTCATGCGGTGCTCGGAGGACTCGAGGACCCCGCCGCGGGCAGCCGCGAAGCCACCGCCCGCTTCGCAGCAACGGTCCACGATGAGGAGCACGCGTCGCTGAGCGCGCTCGGCGAGCTCGGCGAGCTCGACGAGAGCGGCGTCGAGGAGGCGGGTGAAGATGCCGCGCCGTCGGAACGCCGGGTGAACCATGCCGCAGACCTCCGCCTCGTCGCTGCGGTACTGATAGATGCCGCAGAACCCGACGAGCTCGCCGCCCTCCCCCGACCACCAGAGGAAGTCGTTGGCGATGCCGGGGCTCCGGCCGCGGAGCGTCGGGTACTCGAGCTTCAGGCGGCCGCCGTCGGCTGCCAGGCAGGCAGCCTCAAGAGCGGCGATGTGCTGCAGCTGATCGGCGGTGAGCCCCCGCGCCACCTCGAGGGTGCCGGGGGCGCCGTCGTCACTCGCCGGAGCGCTCCTCGACGAGGTCGGCGAAGTGGCGCACGAGTCGCGACTTGCGCCGGGCGGCCTGGTTCGGGTGGATGATCCCCTTGGCGGCGGCCTTGTCGATCCGCTTCACGGCCAACCGCAGGCGCTCGCCCATGTCGTCGGCACCCATCTCGGCGGCGCGCAGCGCGCTCTTCGTGCGCGTCTTCAGCTCGGAGCGGGCAGCCTTGTTGCGCTCGTTGCGGAGCTTGTTCTGGCGGTTCCGCTTGATCTGACTCTTGATGTTGGCCATGTCTTCCTCGGACGCGAATGGCTGCCCGGCGGGCGGCGCACTCCCTCGCTGGGCGTCGATGCTACCAGCGGGCCATCGGCCCCCGTCCCCCCGGGGTGACCGGAACGGGCCGGCCGAGGTGGCACGATGAATGGCTCGCCATGATCCCGATCGACCGCATCCGCAACTTCTCCATCATCAGCCACGTCGACCACGGCAAGTCCACGCTCTCGGACCGCATCCTCGAGCTGACGGGCGCCGTCGACGCCCGCGAGATGCGCGAGCAGTTCCTCGATTCCATGGACATCGAGCGGGAGCGGGGCATCACGATCAAGGCGCAGAACGTGCGGGTGCACTGGCGCGACCACATCCTTCACCTCATCGACACGCCCGGCCACGTCGACTTCGGTTACGAGGTGAGCCGCTCGCTCGCCGCCTGCGAAGGCGTCGTGCTCCTCGTCGACGCCTCGCAGGGCATCGAGGCCCAGACCCTCGCCAACTGCTACCTCGCCATCGAGCACGACCTCGAGATCGTGCCCGTCCTCAACAAGATCGACCTGCCGGCCGCCGACCCCGACCGCTACGCCGGCGAGATCGAGACCGTCCTCGGCCTGCCGGCCGAATCCGTGCTGCGCATCTCCGCCAAGACGGGCGAAGGCGTGGCCGCCCTGCTCGACGCCGTCATCGCCCGCATCCCCGCTCCGGTCGGCCGTGCCGAGGAGGTGCTGCGGGCGCTCGTCTTCGACTCGCTCTACGACCAGTACCGGGGCGTCGTGAGCGCACTTCGCGTCTTCGACGGCACGCTCCGCTCCGGCTCGAGGATCCGGCTGTTCCATGCCCGCACGACCCACGACGTGGAAGAGGTGGGCATCCGTACCCCCCACAACGAGCCGGTGGCCGAGCTCGGACCGGGCGAGGTCGGCTACCTCATCGCCGGGATCAAGACCGTCTCGGAGGCCCGCGTGGGCGAGACGGTGACCGACGCCGCCCACCCGACGGCCACGGCGCTCGAGGGCTACCGCGACCCGAAACCCATGGTCTTCTGCGGCCTCTATCCCGTCGACGGCGACGAGCTGCCGGAGCTACGCGACGCCCTCGAGAAGCTCAAGCTCTCCGACGGCTCCATCACCTTCGAGCCGGAGACGTCGGCGGCGCTCGGCTTCGGGTTCCGCTGCGGGTTCCTCGGGCTCCTCCACATGGACATCGCCCGCGAGCGCCTCGAGCGCGAGTTCGACCTCTCCCTCATCGCCACGGCGCCCTCGGTCGCCTACCTCGCCAACCTCACCAATGGCCAGACGATCGAGGTGGACAACCCCTCCGTCATGCCGGAACCGCAGTACGTCGAGTCCATCGCCGAGCCCATGCTGCGACTCACGATCATCACGCCGGCGGACTACACGGGCACGGTCATGGACCTCTGCCAGACGCGGCGAGGCAGCCTCGTGAAGATGCAGTACCTCTCGCCCGAGCGGCTCGAGCTCGTCTACCGCGTCCCGCTCTCGGAGGTCGTCGTCGACTTCTTCGACCAGTTGAAGAGCCGGACGAAGGGCTACGCCAGCCTCGACTACGAGCCTGACGGCTACGAGGTCGAGAACCTCCAGAAGGTGGACATCGTCTTGAACGGCGCACCCGTCGACGCCTTCAGCGCCATCGTGCACAAGGACAAGGCGCAGGAGTACGGCCGCAAGATGACGGCCAAGCTGCGCCAGCTCATCCCCCGCCAGCTCTTCGACGTGCCCATCCAGGCCGCCATCGGCGGGCGCATCATCGCCCGCGAGACGGTGAAGGCAAAACGCAAGGACGTTCTCGCCAAGTGCTACGGGGGCGACATCACCCGAAAGCGCAAGCTCCTCGAGAAGCAGCGGGAGGGCAAGAAGCGGATGAAGACGATCGGCCGCGTCGAGATCCCGCAGGAGGCGTTCATCGCCGCCTTGCGGCTCGAGGACTGACCTCACGGGCGCCCGGGCGCCTCCAGCCCTGCTCAAGCAAGATCCGCAGGTAAAATGCTGGCATTGTGAGCGAGGCACCCGGCACGAAGGAGCTCGACGAACGGAAGTCCGCCATCTTGCGGACGGTCGTGACGGACTACGTCGAGACGGCGCAGCCCGTCGGCTCCTCCCAGGTGGCGGCGAACCCGGCCCTCGACGTCTCGCCGGCGACCATCCGATCGGACATGGCGGCACTAGAGCGGGACGGTTACCTCACCCACCCCCACACGAGCGCCGGCCGCGTCCCCACGGACAAGGGGTACCGCTTCTTCGTCGACCACCTGGCGACACCGCAGCTGCTCGGGGAGGCCAAGCAGGAGCAGGTCCAGGAGTTCTTCTCGCGCGCCCACGGTGAGCTCGAGCGAATGCTGGCCGACACGAGCAGGCTCCTCTCCCAGCTCACCGACAGCGCCGCCATCGTCGTCGGGCCCGGCCACGAGCACCTCGTCGTGCGATCGGCCCTCCTCGTCCGCATCTCGGCCCACGGCGCCCTCCTCGTCGTCGTCCTCTCGAACGGCGTCGTCGACAAGCACACGGTCGCCGTCGATCCCGACACCCCCGATGGCGACATCGAGGCTGCCAGCAACTACCTGCAGCAACACTTCGCCGACCACGCCCTCGCCGAGCTCCTGCCGGGCGGCACCGTCCTCCCGCCGAGCGGCCGCCCCGGCATCGAGACCCTCGTCGACGCCTGCCGCGACGTCCTCGTCGACAGCGACGACGCCGCCCAGGCGAGCGACCAGGTCTTCGTGGGGGGCGCCGCCCGCATGGCGGAGCGCTTCCAGGCGGTCGACCAGGTGCGCGCCGTCCTCAGCATCCTGGAGCAGTCCTTCGTCGTCGTCTCCCTCCTGCGCGACGTCATGGCGCACGGCCAGTCGGTGGCGATCGGCTCGGAGCACGGCTTCGCCCCCCTCGCCGAGTGCTCGCTCGTCGTGGCCCCCTACGTGGGGGAGGACGACGCCATCGGCACCATCGGTATTCTCGGGCCCACGCGCATGGACTACCCGCAAGCTCTCGCCACCGTCGCCGTCGTCGGCCGGCGGCTGACGAGAGAGCTGCGCCGCGGGTGACGGGAAGCCTCACGGGCCAGGCGGGCGTAGCCGGGAGCCCGGGCAGTTCGGACGAGTGACAGTGGCCACTGACTACTACGAGCTCCTCGGCGTCGGGCGTGACGCCACCGAGGACGAGATCAAGCGTGCCTACCGCGCCCTCGCCCGGGAGCTGCATCCGGACGCCACCGGCGGCGACCTCGAGACGGACGCCCGCTTCAAGGAGGTGACGCTCGCCTACGAGACCCTGCGCGACCCGGAGCGGCGGCGGCGCTACGACATGTTCGGCCCCGACGGCGCACGTGGCTCCGGGGCGGGGGGCGCCGGCGGCGATCCCTTCGGCTTCGGCGGCAACCTCGGCGACATCTTCGACGCCTTCTTCGGCGGCGGGGGTGGTGGCTTCGGGGGGAGCGCGAGGCCGAGCGCCCGTCGGGGAGCCGACGCCGAGATCGTCGTGGAACTGACGCTGCACGACGCCGCCTTCGGCAGCACGAAGGACATCTCCGTCGTCGGGCCGGTCGTCTGCGCCACCTGCACGGGCACCGGGGCTCGCCCCGGCACCTCCCCGAGCACCTGCACCGAGTGCCGCGGCGCCGGCCAGGTGCAGCGCGTCCGCCAGTCGCTCCTCGGCCAGATGGTGACGGCCATGCCCTGCAACCGCTGCCAGGGGACGGGCGAGACGGTCAACTCCCCCTGCCCCGACTGCCGCGGGCAGGGGCGGCGCAACGAGACTCGCCCGCTCTCCGTCAACGTGCCGCCCGGCGTGGACGACGGCACCACCCTGCGGGTGTCCGGCGGCGGCGGTGCGGCCCTGCGCGGCGGGCCGCCGGGCGACCTCTACGTGCACCTACGTGTCGCCGCCGATCCGCGTTTCGACCGCTCCGGCAACGATCTCGTGACGACCGCCCACGTGTCGGTGGCGCAGGCGGCCCTCGGCACCACGCTCCAGGTCGAGACGCTCGACGGCACGTCCGACATCGAGGTGCCGGCCGGGACGCAGTCCGGCAAGATCGTCCGTCTCGGAGCTCTCGGCGTCCCCCGGCTTCGCTCCCGCGGACGCGGCGACCTCCTCGTCCACATCGTGGTGGACACGCCCACGAAGCTCTCCAAGGAGGAGGAGGACCTCCTCCGGCAGTTCGCCCTGTTGCGGGGCGAGCAGGTGGCGCCGCCCGAGCACGGGCTGCTCTCGCGCCTGCGCTCCCGCATCACCTGAGCCGAGCCATGCGCCCCGACGCCGTCGCCTCGATGCTGCGGGAGGCGAAGGCGCTCGTCTTCGTCGACGACCTGGCCGATCCGCAGCTGAGCGCCGAGGACGGCCACCACCTGGGCGCCGTCCTCCGGCTGCGCAGCGGCGAGCTCGTCGCCGCCGGCGACGGGAAGGGCGGCATCGTCGCCTGCCGGGCGGAGGCCACGTCGCCCCCGCGGCGCAGCGGTGGCCGGGACCGCGTCGAGCTGCATCTCAGGCCCTGCGCCGAGCCGGTGGCCGTGGAGAGGGTGGGGGGCGAGGTGACGGTGGGTTTCTCCCTCGCAAAGGGGGCTCGGACGGACTGGGCGGTCAGCAAGCTCACCGAGCTCGGGGTCGACCGCATCGTGCCGCTGCGCTGCGCCCGCACCGTCGTGCCGTCGGGGGATCGGCGCCCCGGCCACCTGGGGCGCCTCCGTCGCCTGGCGCGGGAAGCCGCCATGCAGTCACGCAGGCCGTTCCTGCCCGAGGTCACCGAGGTGCTTACTCTGTCCGAGGCGGTCGGTCTGCTGGGGGACGGGCTCGCCCTCGCCGAGCCGGGCGGGGACGCCCTGACGGGTGCAACGGGGGGGCTGCTCGTCGGGCCGGAGGGGGGTTTCACGGCTGCCGAACTGGACCTCGGGCTCCCCCTCGTGGGTCTTGGGGAGACCATCTTGCGCATCGAGACGGCGGCCGTCGTGGCCGGCGCCCTCCTCGTCGCCCGCCGGGGCGGCTGGCTCGGTGAGGCCGTGCGCCCCGACTGGTGACACCCGACCGCTCAGAGTAGTAATGTTGAACGCGTTACGTGGTGAACGGGGACGGACGTGCATCAACGAGGTCTTCCGCACCACCTCCGGTCGACGACCGCAGGCGGACGGGAGAGGAGAACCGTGACCGCTGCCAGGAAGAATGTGAAGGAGCCGCTGCGGTCCCCCGCCGGCAGGCCGGGGCTCGACCTCGGCGAGGAGGACGTCGCGCGCTACGCCCAAGCGGTCGGCCTGCGGCTCCGGGCGGTCCGCCGCCAGAAGCGACTCTCCCTGCAGGCGGTCGAGCGATCGTCCAGCGAGGAGTTCAAGGCCTCCGTCCTCGGCGCCTACGAGCGCGGCGAGCGCACGATCTCCGTCCCGCGCCTGCAGCGGCTGGCGCAGATCTACTCGGTGCCCGTCGACCAGCTGCTGCCGACGGATTTCACGCAGCCCCTCGGCCGCTCCGGCTCCACGCGGTCGGCCAGCAACGGCGACCGGGCCAACCGGAAGATCACCGTCGACCTCGTCCGGCTGAACGAGGCCACGGGGCCCGAGCGCGACCTCTTGCGCCATTTCCTCGCCTCCGTACAGGTGCAGCGGCAGGACTTCAACGGCAAGGTCATCACGATCCGGGAGGGCGACCTGCGCGTCATGGCCTCCATGTTCGGGCGTAGCGTGGAGGCCCTGTCCGCCCGCCTGGAGGAGCTCGGGCTCCTCCACCGCCCGAGCCCGAACGGCGTCAACTGACCGCACGCACCGCCGGGAGCCTCACCCCGAGCACGACCGAGCTCGAGCTGGCGGGGCTGCCCGCCGTCGGCCCCGGGCTCTACGTTCACATCCCCTTCTGCGCCAGCCGCTGCGACTACTGCGCCTTCGCCACCTGGACGGATCGGCACCACCTGGCGGTCCCCTACGTCGACGCCTGCCTCAGCGAGTACGACCGGGTCGCCAAGCCTGGTACCGGCCCTGCCGCCACGGTCTTCCTCGGCGGTGGGACGCCGAGCCAGCTCCCGCCCGGCGAGCTCGTGCGGCTGCTGAGCGGCCTCGACTGGTCGCCGGGGGCCGAGGTGACGGTCGAGGCGAACCCCGAGGACGTGACGGGGCGCTGGCTGGAGGCCTGCCTGCAAGGAGGCGTCACACGCATCTCCCTCGGCGTCCAGTCGCTCGATCCCGTCGTCCTCGCCGGGCTCGGGCGCCGGCACGACCCCGCTGCCGTGTCGGCCGCCGCCACGTCCCTCGGGGCCGCCGGCCTCGGGCGCTACAGCGTCGACCTCATCTACGGCGGCCACGGGGAGACGGACGAGAGCTGGCTGCGGACGCTCGGCGGCGTGCTCGCCCTCGATCCCGCCCCCGGCCACGTGAGCGCCTATGCCCTCACGGTCGAGGCGGGCACGCCCCTGGCCCACGACAGAGGGCGCCATCCGGACGAGGACGCCCAGGCCACGCGCTACGAGATGGCCGACAGCGTGCTGTCGGAGGCGGGCCTCTCCTGGTACGAGATCTCCAACTGGTCCCGTCCCGGCGAGGTGTCCCGCCACAACCTCAACTACTGGATGGAAGGCGACTACGTCGGCATCGGGTGCGCCGCCCACAGCCACCGGCAGGGCCGTCGCTGGTGGAACGTACGAACCCCCGACCGCTACATCGAGCTCGTCTCGAAGGGGGCGCCGGCCGAGGCCGTCTCCGAGTCGCTGTCGCCCGCCGAGCGGGAGCTGGAGGCGCTGGAGCTCGCCGTGCGGACCCGCCTCGGGGTGCCCCCGGGCACGCTGGCGCGCGCCCTCGAGGAGGAGCCGGCGCTCGGCGACCTCGTCTCGGCCGACGAGCGCCGCGGCAGGCTCGTGCTCACCCTGGCCGGCCGTCGCCTCGCCAACGAGGTGGCGTGCCGTCTGCGCCCAGATGGGCTGAAAGTGGGCGAGAACGCCACGCCGGCTCGCTAGCCTGCTCAGGTGGCCGAACCGATCACCTGGATGAGCACGCCGTCGGTGGCCGAGTACCTCGGCGTCAACACGCGGACCGTCTACCGCCTCATCGACGAGGGCGAGCTTCCCGCCTACAAGTTCGGGCGCGTCATCCGCCTGAAGGAGGCCGACGTCGTGGCCTTCATCGAGCGGAGCCGCATCGCCCCCGGGAGCCTCGAGCACCTCTATCCGGAGCCCGTCCGGTCGGACGGCTGAGCGCTCGTGGCCTGCCTCTTCTGCTCGATCGTGGCGGGAGACGTCCCCTCCACCGAAGTGCTCTCCACCGAGCACGCCTACGCCTTCCGGGACATCAATCCCGTGGCTCCCACCCACGTGCTCGTCGTGCCCCGCCAGCACATCACCGACGCCGCCGCCCTCGAGCCGGCCCACGCCGTGGTGCTGGCGGCCGTCTTCGCCGCCGCCAAGGAGGTGGCGGAGTCCGAAGGCCTCGGCGAGCGCGGCTACCGGCTCGTCTTCAACGTGGGCGAGGACTCCGGCAACAGCGTGCCCCATCTCCACCTCCACGTCCTCGGCGGCCGCCGGATGGCCTGGCCGCCCGGCTGAGCCACCGGAGTGCGTCCCGGGCCAACCGTCGCCCGGCTGAAGACCGGCTGGTAGCCTCGTTTCGATCAGCGTGCCGTCGACCCAAGCCAAGATCTTCGTCCCCGGCAACCATCTCATGGTGGGTCTGCTCGGCCAGCAGGACGAGCTCCTCCGGACCGTCGAGCGTGCCTTCGAGGGTACGACGATCCACGTGCGCGGCAACGAGATCACGGCCGACGGACCCGACGCCGAGCGCGTGGCGCGGCTCTTCGAGGAGCTCGTCACGATGCTCGAGCGGGGCCACTTCGTGGACGAGGCCAACCTCGGTCGCTCCATCGAGATGCTGAAGCAGGACGTCCGCCCCTCCGAGATCCTCACGACCGAGGTGGCGCGCTCCCCGGGGGAAACGGGTGCACCCGAAGACCGCCGGGCAGAAGCGATACGCCGAGGCCATCGGCGAGAACGTCATCACCTTCGGCATCGGGCCGGCCGGCACCGGCAAGTCCTACCTGGCCGTCGCCCTCGCCGTGCAGGCGCTGCAAGCCAAGCAGGTGAGCCGGATCATCCTGACGCGGCCGGCCGTCGAGGCGGGAGAGCGGCTGGGCTTCCTCCCCGGCGACCTCCTCGCCAAGGTCGACCCGTACCTGCGCCCGCTCTACGACGCCCTTTACGACATGCTCGAGCCGGAGGGCACGCAGCGCCTCATGGAGCGCGGCACCATCGAGGTGGCACCCCTCGCCTACATGCGGGGCCGCACGCTCAACTCCAGCTTCGTCATCCTCGACGAGGCGCAGAACACGACCCCCGAGCAGATGAAGATGTTCCTCACGAGAGTGGGCTTCGGGACGAGAGTCGTCGTGAACGGCGACGCCACGCAGGTCGACATCCCGGGCGGCCGCTCCGGGCTCCTCGGGCTCGAGCCCATCCTCGGCGGCATCGAGGGCGTAGCCTTCGTCCATCTCACCCAAGCAGACGTCGTCCGTCACCGAATCGTCCGCGAGATCGTCAACGCCTACGACCGCTACGCCGCCGCCCAGGCCGGGATCACCATCCCCGGCAACCCGTCGCCCGACGACGAGGGACCGGCGGTGGCCGACGCAGGGTCGATCACCCGCCTGAGCTGAGCACGACCGCCGTGCCCATCGACGTGTTCGTGGCAGACGAGCAGTCGCAACAGCCGGTCGACGTCAGACGCTGGAGCGAGCTGGCGGAGCGACTGCTCTCCGACCGCGGTCTCGGCGCCGAGGTCGAGCTCAACATCCTCTACGTGGACGAGGAGGCGATGGCCTCCCTCAACCACCGCTTCCTCGGCCACGACGGCCCCACCGACGTCCTCTCCTTCCCGATCGAGGACGACGTCGTGCTGCCCGCCGGCCCCGCCGGCACCGTGGCGCCGGGCGAGGGCGGTCCCGGTCGACGCGACGACGACGGGGAGGACGAGACGCCCGGCCCCGGCATCCCCCTCCTGCTAGGCGACGTCGTCATCTGCCCGCAGGTGGCCGCCCGCAACGCCCTCGAGCATGCCGGCAGCTACGACGACGAGCTCGCCCTCCTCCTCGTGCACGGCATCTTGCACCTCCTCGGGATGGACCACGAGGACGAGGTCGAGGCCGTCGCCATGGAAACCCTCGAGCAGGACCTCCTTCGCCGCCACTACCGGGAGCCGGCGCCGTGAGCGACCTCGCCACCATCCACTGGAGCACCGGGGACAGCTGGATCCTCCTCGCCGTCGCCGCCCTCATCGCCGCCTCCGCCATCCTCGCCCTCGCCGAGACGGGTCTCACGCGGACCTCGAGGGCACGGGCCAAGGCGCTGGAGGACGCCGGCGCCCGCGGTGGCCGCTCGCTCCGCCGCCTCGTCGAGCAGCCCGAGCGCTTCCTCGCCCCCGTCCTCCTCCTCGTGCTGCTCTGCCAGCTCGTCGCCGCCACCCTCGTCGGCGTCGTCGCCGCCCATGTCTTCGGCGCCCTCGGTGTCGCCGTGGCGACGGCCTTCGAGGTCATTGTGATCTTCCTCTTCGGTGAGGCGATACCGAAGCAGTGGGCCGTGCGCCACGCCGACCGCGCCGCCCTCATGGCGGCCCCGCTCGTCGCCTCCTTCGTTCGCTTCCCGCCGGTGCGGATGATCTCGTCCGGCCTCATCGGCATCGCCCGCTTCCTCACGCCGGGCGGGCGGACGCCCAGCACGTCCGGCGAGATGACCGAGTCGGAGCTGCTCGCCTTCACCGACGTCGCCGTCGAGGAGTCGGCGATCGAGAGCGAGGAGCGCACCTTCATCCGCTCCGTGATCGAGTTCGGCGACACGATCGTGCGCGAGGTCATGGTCCCGCGCCCCGACATCGTCGCCTTCGAGGGCACCGCCGTGGCCGAACAGGTGCTGGAGGACGCCATCACCGCCGGTTACAGCCGGCTGCCGGTCTACGAGGAGAACATCGACCACGTCGTCGGCATCGCCTTCACGAAGGACCTCGTGCTCGCCCTCCGCCGCGGGCAGGGGGAGCGTCCCGTGGCGGAGATCGCCCGCGTCGCCCACTTCGTACCCGAGACGAAACGCGTCGCCCCCCTCCTGCGCGAGATGCAGCGCGAGCGCTTCCACCTCGCCGTCGTCGTCGACGAGTACGGCGGCACGGCCGGGATCGTCTCGCTGGAGGATCTCATCGAGGAGCTCGTCGGCGAGATCTCCGACGAGTACGACGTCGTGGAGCCGACCGTCGTCCGCCTCGAGGACGGCCGCTACCGCGTGCCGAGCATCATGCCGGTCGACGAGGTGAACGAGAACCTCGGCACCGACCTGCCCGTGAGCGACGACTGGGACACGATGGGCGGTCTCGTCATGGCGCAGGCCGGCCGCATCCCGGGCGAGGGCGAGGCCGTCGAGGTGGACGGCTACCGGCTCGTCGCCGGCAACGTCTCCGGGCAGCGCATCGGGACCGTCACCGTCGAGGCGATCGACGGGCAGCCCCCCATCCAACCGAACGAGAACGAGCGCGCCGGCACGTCCCCCCCTGACGAGGCGACGGTGCCGAGCGGGGACGACCGGGCGGGATGAGTGACGCAGACGTCGGGTCCGGGCGGGCCCTGGACGGCGTCGAGGAGCCGCCCGGCTTCCGCTCCGGGCTCGTGGCGCTCCTCGGGCGGCCGAACGTCGGCAAGTCGACGCTCCTCAACCAGATCATCGGCACCAAGGTCGCCATCACGGCCTCCGTCCCCCACACGACACGCACCCGCGTGCGGGGCGTCCTCGACCGGGAGGACGCCCAGGTCGTGTTCGTCGACACGCCCGGCATCCACAAGCCGCGCACGGCCCTCGGCTCCCGCCTCAACGCCACGGCCTCCCACACCATCGGCGACGTCGACGTCTGCGTGCTCGTGCTCGAGGCGAACGCCGCCATCGGCGCCGGCGACCGCTTCATCGCCGAGCGCCTGCCGGCACGCACGATCGTGGCCCTCAACAAGACGGACCGGGCGACCCGCCCGGGCATCCTGCAGCACCTGGCGACGGCAGCCGCCGATCTCGGCCTCGAGGACGCCGAGTACTTTCCCATCTCCGCCCGGACCGGCAAGGGTGTCCCGGCCCTCGTCGAGCATCTCGTCAGCCGCCTGCCAGAAGGTCCCCGCTACTTCCCACGCGACACGGTCACGGACGTGCCGGAGGCGTTCTTCGTCGCCGAGCTCGTGCGCGAGCAGCTGCTCCGGCACGCCGAGGAGGAGCTGCCGCACTCCATCGCCTGCCGGGTGACCGAGTGGGAGTGGCCGCGCATCCGCTGCGAGATCGTCGTGGAGCGGGACTCCCAGAAGGGCATCGTCATCGGGAAGGGGGGCTCGGTCCTGAAGGCGGTCGGGACGGCCGTCCGACAGCAGCTCGCCCCGGGCGCCTACATCGAGCTCTTCGTGACGGTGGAGAAGTCCTGGCAACGCCGTCCCGAGCTCATCGAGCGCCTCGGGTACTGACTATTTTAGCAACAACTCCCTTGCTCTAATGCCTCCTGCTGCGTAGGGTGAGCGACATGACAGAGTCCGCATCGGTCCGTGTCGGCACGCTGACGGAACTGGCCGAGCAGGGGTGCCTCACCGCCAAGCTCGGCAACCGCCCGGTCTGCGTCTTCTACGACGAAGGTCACGTGTACGCCGTGGAGGACCGCTGCCCGCACATGGGTTTCCCGCTGCGGCGGGGAACCGTGCAAGGCGGGTTGCTGACGTGCCATTGGCACCATGCCCGTTTCGACCTCGCCTCCGGCGGCACGCTCGACCCCTTCGCCGACGACGTCCCGTCCTTTCCCGTGGAGGTTCGCGAGGGCGAGGTGCACGTCCTGCAGCCGGTGGCGGAGGACCGTGTCGCCCATCACTTCCGCCGGCTCGACGAGGGGCTCGAGCAGGGCATCACGCTCGTCATCGCCAAGGCCGTCCTCGGCCTCCTCGAGGCCGGTGTGGAGCCGGAGGGGATCGTGGGAGCAGGGGTGGGTTTCGGGACGAAATACCGCGGCGAGGGCTGGGGTCCCGGCCTCACCGTCCTCGTGGCCATGGCGAACGTCCTGCCGTCGCTCGACGAGGCGGACCGCACGCTCGCCCTCGTGCACGGGCTCGCCTTCCTCTCGGGCGACACGACAGGTCGGGCGCCCCGCTTCCCCCTTTCCGCCCTCGAGTCCGGGCCGCCCGTGGAGCGGCTCGCCGCCTGGTACCGGCGCTTCATCGACACGCGTTCGGGCGACGCCGCCGAACGCTGCCTCGCCACCTCCGTCGCCGCCGGCTACGAGGCGCCGTCGATCGCCAGCTTCATGTCGGCGGCCGTCACGGACCACGTCTTCATCGACGAGGGGCACACCATCGACTTCACGAACAAGGCCTTCGAGTGCCTGGCACACGTCGGCTGGGAGCGGGCGGAGGAGGTGCTGACGACCCTCGTGCACCAGACGGCCTCGGCCCAGCGCCACGAGGAGGAGTCGGCCTGGCGACACCCGGTCGACCTGACCGTGCTGCTGGCCGCCTCGGCCACGGAGGAGGCGCTGGCGGCCCGCCTGGCGGGGGTCGAGCCTGGCAACGGCAACGTCGCCTTCACCGACAAGGACGTGGACGCCCTCGCCTGGACCGTCCTTGCCGACGACCCGGCCGCCGTCGTGTCCGAACTGGACGGCGCCCTCTCGGCGGGGGCGAACGCCGAGCAGCTGGCCCGTGCCGTCGCCTACGCGGCAGCGCTTCGCATCGTGCGCTTCCACATCCAAAACGACCACGGCGACTGGAACGAGGTCCACCACGCCTTCACGGCCGCCAACGCCGTCCACCAGTCGGTGGTGCGGGCCCCGTCGGTCGAGCTGCTGCGCGGCGTGTACCAAGGGGCGCTGCGCGTGTACCTTGACCGCTTCCTCAACGTCCCGGCCGCCCGGCGGCCGACGGACGGCCCGCCGGCGGAGCTGTCCGCCCTGCAGGCGTGCTGGGACCGGGAGGGGGGCGTCGACGAGGCGGGCCAGATCGCCTACCGCTTCCTCGCCTCCGGCGGCTCCGAGCGTGACCTCGTCGCCGCCCTCGGCAAGGCCCTCCTGACCGAGGACGCCCAGTTCCACTGGTTCCAGATCTACGAGGCGGCCGTTCGCCAGGCGGCCGCCTGGCCGGCGGGCAGCGAGCAGAGCCGGCTCATCCTCGTCGGATGCGCCCGCTTCCTGGCGGCCCACACGCCCACGCGGCGGGAGCGCTCCCATGTCGTTCGCATCGCCACCCGGCTGCGGCGCGGCGAGCCGCTCTACGAGGAGGACGAGGAGGCGTCGTGAGAGGGCCGGCGGAGCTCGCCTACGAATGGCGCGACGCCCTCGTCGGGCGGGATGCCGACCGCTTCGCCCTGATGTTCAGCGAGGACGGCGTGATGATCGATCTCGAGCACCGGACCGCCGATCGGGCCAAGCCGCGGCCCCTGCGCGGCCGCGACGACATCCGGGAGACGACGCGGGCCTGGTGCGAATCGGTGGGCGACTTCCGCTACGTCGTGGACGACGTCGTCGCCGACGGTGACCGGGGGGCCGTGTGCTGGACCTACGAGTGGAAGGCGACCGCCGGGCAGCAGGTGCTCGACGGCGTCACCTTGCTGTACTGCCGGGACGGCTGCATCACGCGGGCGATGGTCTACTTCGACAGTTACGCCATGCTGTCGGCCGAGGGGCTGGGCGGTCAGCCGGCGCTGGGCGGTTAGCCGGGGGCCGGGCGGTCAGCCGGCGGCCGCCGCTCCGCCGCCGGCGCGTGCATCGCCTCGAGGAAGGCGACGGCTTCCGCCCGCTCCCGCGTGCGCCGCATGGGCGGGAGGGCCTTTACGAAGTAGCCCGAGTAGCTGGCGGTCGCCAGGCGAGGGTCGAGCACGGCGACCACGCCCCGGTCGCTCTCGCTGCGGATGAGGCGCCCCGCCCCCTGGGCGAGCAGCGTCGCCGCCCGGGGGAGGTCGACGAGCCGGAACCCGAGGGCGCCGGCGGCATCGCGCCGTGCCGCCATGAGGGGCTCGTCCGGCCGGGGGAAGGGCAGGCGGTCGATGACGACGAGCGAGAGAGCAGGCCCGGGCACATCGACGCCCTGCCAGAAACCCATCGTGGCGAACAGGCACGATTCCTCCTCGTCGCTGAGGGCCTGCAGGAGCGCCGGCTTCGGGAGGTCGCCCTGCACGTGCAGCGGCCAGGGAATCCGCGGCCGCAGCGCTTCGGCCGCCGCCTGCATGGCGCGGTAGCTCGTGAAGAGTGCCAAGGTGCGCCCCCCGGCGGCCCGTACGAGCGCCTCAAGCTCGTCGTGCAGCGCCGTCTCGGCACCCGGCCTCCGCCGGTCCGGCAGGCGGGTGGCGCAATAGAGAAGGCCGTGGCTGCGGTAATCGAAGGGGCTGCCGACGTCCAGCTCCTCCAGGTGGGCGGGCGGGGCGCCCAGCCGCTCGCCGAGGCCGGGGGCGAGCGTGGCGCTCGTCAGGACGACGGGAACCTCGGCGAAGAGCTGCTGGGCGAGAACGCCGCTCACCTCGAGAGGGGCCGACCGGAGGGAGGGCCGGTCGCCGCCCGCCACCCAGACGACCTCGGCGCCTCCGCTGTCGACGAGGCACGATTCGAGCTCCTCCCGGCAGCGCTCCACGGCGAGGAGGGAGCGCAGCGCCGGCTGGCCCTCCTCCCCGGCCGCCCCCGCCGCGGCGGCGGGATCCGCCGACCGCCGAAGCGCCCGCTCGAGCTCCTGCAGGCGGGAGACCGCCAGGTTCGCCACCGGGCCGACCTCGGGACCGAGCCCGGGCGGCAGCCGCGTATCGGCCGCCTGCTCCAGTGCCTGCTCGAAACGGACCGCCACCGCCAGCACCGCATCGACCGCCTCGCCCGAGCGCAGGGCTGATCGGGCGCCGGCGGCGACCCCCCGCAGCCGACCCGGGCTCACGTCGACGCCGAGGCACCCGGCGAGAACGTCCTCCAGCTCGTGCGCCTCGTCGACGACGACGGCTTCGTGCTCCGGGAGCACGGAACCACCGCTGCGCAGGTCGGCGCCGAGGAGATGGAGGTTGACGATGACGACGTCGGCCTGGGCGGCCTTGGCGCGGGCCCGCTCGACGAAGCAGTCGGCGCCCGACGGGCAGCGATGAGCGCCCGGGCACTCGTCCGCCGACACGCTGACGGCCGACCAGGCGGCGGGCTGAGGCTCGAAGCTCAGCTCCGCCCGATCGCCGGTCGGCGTCTCGCCCGACCACTCGACGAGCTTCACGACCTGGGCACCCACCCGCCCGCGGCGCCCCGACCGGCTCTCACCGACGCCCTCCAGCGTCGCCTGCCGGCCCGTCTCCTCCATCTCGGCCAGGCGCTGGCGGCAGAGGTAGTTGGAGCGCCCCTTCAGGACGGCCCAACGGACGGCGCGGCCGATTCGGGCCGTTCGCGCCACGAGCGGCATGTCCTTCGTCGCAAGCTGGTCCTGCAGGGCCTTCGTGGCCGTGGCGACGACCACCCGCTTGCCCGAGAGCACGGCGGGCACGAGGTAGGCGAACGACTTCCCCGTTCCCGTCCCGGCCGTCACGGCGACGTGCGAGGGCCCTCCGACGCCGTCCTCCTTGCTCGTGGCGAGGCAGCGGGCGACCGCCTCCGCCATGGCGCTCTGGCCTTCTCGCACCTGTCCTGCCGGCAACGCCGCCACCACCCGCCCGAGGTGGTCGGTGACGGTCGGCCCGGGCACGCGCCGACCATACCGAGCCGGTGGTGGGCGGGGCGCGGATGGGTCGTCACCGGCACGTACTGTGCGACGAAAGCGTCCGTACAGGGGTCAGTTCGGTCACTTTGGCAACTCAGTAGCGCCCGAAGCCCCACAACCGGGCGAAAGCGAGCCCGCCGGCCGGCCGGCGCTCAGGCGCCGCGCACGAGCCGGCCGGCGCTCAATGCTCAGGCACCTCGCACGAGCGGCCGGGGCATGATCGACACTTCGAGGTCCACGAGTGCCGGCGGCGGAGCGAGCCCGATCTCGGCCAGCGCCGAACGGGCGCGCTCGAGCAGTGACAGCGCCTCCCCGCGCCGCCCCTGCTGCGCCAGCGCCGTCGCCAACTGCAGGTACCTGGCGTCGTCGTACGGGTTGAACCCGATCGACTGCTCGACGACGCGGCGCAACTCGTCCAGGTCGCCCCGCTCGGCAGCGTCTTCGGCGCAGAGGTCGAGGAGGCCGATCATCATCGTTCGGGCCCGCTGGCGGGGCTCCTCCGCCCAGTCCTCGTACGGGTCGTCGGGGAGGAGGTCCCCGCCGTAGCGGGCCATGGCGCGGCGGGCGATCGCAATGGCGAGGCCACGGTTCGTGGCGGCGGCGGCGCGGGCGGAATCGACGTCGGCGACGAACTCGTTCAGGTCGACGGTGAGGGAGCTGCTCAGCACGAGCGACTTCCCCGCCCGTTCGATGACGTCGCCGGCGGCGACCCGCAGGCGGGACAGGATCGTCCTCAACCGGTTCCGTGCCGCCGCCGGGTCCGCCTCCGGCCACATCGCCTCCAGCGCCTCTTCACTGTGGACGCGGCCCCCGCGGGCAGCCACGTATTTGAGGAGGGCGGCTTCCTGGCCGTCGCGAAGAGCCACCGGGCGCCCGGCCACGCAGAGCTCGAAGCGACCCAGCATGGCGAGCGACATCGGAAGGCTGGAGGCCTCGGGAGTCAGGGCGGAAGCCCGTCCGGCCCGGTCGAGCAGGCCGAGCAACGCCTCGGTGATCGCTCGCTCCCGGATGAGCGGCGCAGTCGGCTGACCGATGCGAGCGGCCTCCTCGAAGGCGTTGGCCGCCAGAGCCCCCGCCCGCTCCGCCTCGCCTCGCCGGGAGGCGACAAAGGCGAGGAGCAGACTCACCCGCCACCGTTCCCTCTCGTCGACCTTGGGACCGGCGAGGCATTCGAGCTTTGCCTCGGCTTCGAGCGGGTCGCCGTGCCGGGCAGCGAGAACGGCGTCCGCCAGCGCGATCAGGTGCCCGGCGTCCTGAGGGTCAGCTTTGGCGCGGGCGAGGCAGTCCGCCGCCAGGTCGACGAGGCCGACCCGATCGCACAGGTCGGCCGCCTCGGCGAGGAACTCCGCTCCGTTGAGCTTCCACCAGGCGCTGCGATTGGCCTCGACCTGACGGACATGGGAGGCGGCGGCGGCGGCATCGCCCTCATAGGACGAGAGGACTGCCAGCTTCCAGTGCCCGTGGGCGGCGAGCATGGGGCTCTTGATCCGCTCCGCCGACCGGAAGACCTCGGCGATGCTGCGCCGGCACAGATCGCCCTGGCCGAGCTCCGCAGCGAACAACGCCCGCCAGATCATCAGGAAGCCGACGGCCCGGGGCCGGTCGCCGGCGAGGAGGAGCGCCTCCTCGATCCGCCGCATGGCGGCACCGAGCTGCCCACGACGGAACTCGATGTGCACGGACCAGTCGACGCCGATGAACGACGCGGCGGAGCGCTGGCCGAGCGCCCGGTACAGCGCGGAGGCGCGGGTGAAGGCCTCTTCGGCCTCGGCCAGGCCGGCGTCGTCGCGGCAGCCGTCCGAGTCGACGATGTGGCAGAGGGCGTAGCCGAGAACCTCACTGGCCCGCGCCCGCGTCAGCTCCTCGTCGGGCCCGGCGTCGTGCAGGATTCGCCGCGCCTCGTCGACCGCCGCCCCGTACTCGAGGTTGGCCAGCCGGCAGACCTTGATCAGCTCGGCCTCGGCCGCCCGCCGCAGCAGCGGATCGTCGCGGCGCTCGGCAATCGCCTTCGCCCGCTCGCCGGCGGCGCGGGCGACGGGCCAGAGATTGGCGTAGCCGGCGCGCCGGGCCAGCAGGATCGGCAGTTCGGGGTGTTCGTCGACCGCCTGGGAGGGAAGCTGCTCGTAGCGGGCCAGCAACTCCAGCGTGTCCAGGTTCTCCTCGACATCGGCGGTCGTCCCGGCCACGATGGCGGCCGCCCCGTCAGCGTCGCCCGACGCCATCAGCAGGTCCATGGCGGGGCCGAGCTCGCCCCGCCGGCGGTACTCGAAAGCGGCCGTCCTCATGCCGTCGGGGCTGGACGGCGCCAGCGTGGCCAGGTGGTCGCGAACCGGTCCGGGGAGCTCCCACCACGGACCTCGTGACGGTGTGAGCGGGATGCCCGCCCCGAGGGCCAGACGAAAGAAGCCCTCCTCGGCGGCCATCATGTCGACCAACCCCGGCTCGAGGAGCGGGAGCCGGGCCAGCTGGGCGAGCGCCGGCCTTCGCGCAGGGCCGAGCGCCGTCAGCGCCTCGTCGAGGATGGCCGCCACGGCCCGGCTCGAGTGGTCGGCGCCGCTCACTGCCGCCACGGCCGTCAGCGTCTCCCCCGTTCGCGCCGCCCGAGCGGCGGCGAGGACCGTCGCCGCCGTCCAGCCTCCCGTCGCCCGGCCGAGCGCCTCCGCCACCTCGGAATCGACCTGCAACCCGAAGCCGTCTCGGCACACCCGGATGGTCTCCTCAGCACCCATGGCGAGGTCGGCGGCCGACAACTGGAAGACGTTGGCCCGACGGAGGCGGAGCGCACCCTCGGGCAACTGGCGCGCCAACACCACGAGGCGCTGCTGCCCCGCCAGGTGGCCGGCGAGGTACTCGATGAGCCCGGCGGCGTCGACGTCGGCGTTGTGGGCGTCATCGATCAGAAACGCGCAGCTCTCGCCGGCGAGCGCATCGACCAGAGCGTCCACCATCCCAATGGGGTCCGGTGTGGAGGCGGAGCTCGCCGCGTCGGTGAACCCTGCGCGCTGCACCGCCCTGTGCAGCCGAGCCGCCAGCAGCGGAGCCGTGACGCCCCGGTGATCGAGGCTCACACCGATCCCGACCGCGCCAAAGCAGTCGATCAATTCGGCACCCAGCACGCTCTTGCCGTACCCGCCGGCGGCTTCCACGACGACGACGGAGTGTTCGGCGCATTGCTGGGTCAGGCGGGGCCGCGGGACGTGGTGCGGCGGCAGGTGGGGCATCGGGGCGGTGGCGCGACTAGTCGGGGTTCTGCCGGAGAAGGCTCGACGCCGAAGGGCTGCCGGACGTCACGCCTGAATTGTGGCAGACCGGGCCGGCGGGGATCCTCCCCGACGACGTGACAGCTCACAGCGGTCCTCGCGGGTCGTGCGGTACGGTGGCAGCGACGTCTGCGGCGGCGGTGGACGTCGGGGAGAGGCCGATGCTCTGTACGAATTGCGGGACGGACAACCCGCCCGGCAGCAAGTTCTGCCTGAACTGCGGCACGGCGCTGGCGCGTCCCTGCCCGAGCTGCGGGACGGCGCTCCCGTCGCACGCCCACTTCTGCACCGAGTGCGGCGCCACCATCTCCAACCCGACGGTGGAGGCGCCTGCCCCCGTTCCGCTCGATGCCCGTGCGACGGCGGCGCCGAGCAGCGCCCACGCCGGGCCGGTCGCCGAGCGTCGCCTCTGCTCGGTGCTCTTCGTCGACCTCGTCGGGTTCACGCCACTGGCCGAGAAGCGTGACGCCGAAGAGATCCGGGAGCTCCTGTCGCTGTACTTCGATCGTGCGCAGGCCATCATCGGCCACTACGGCGGGACCGTGGAGAAGTTCATCGGCGACGCCGTCATGGCCGTGTGGGGCGCCCCCGTCGCCAACGAGGACGACGCCGAGCGGGCCGTTCGGGCAGCGCTCGACGTCGTTGCCGCCGTGGGCACCCTCGGCGTCGAGGCCGGCATCCCCGATCTCGCCGCCCGCGCCGGCGTCGTCACTGGCGAGGTGGCCATCACCATCGGGAAGGTGTCCGAAGGCATGGTCCTCGGCGACACCGTGAACGCCGCCTCCCGCGTACAGAGCGTCGCACCCGCCGGCACCGTCCTCGTCGACGAGTCGACCTGGCGGGCCGCCTCCGGGGCGATCGCCTTCAGCGAGGTGGGACCGCTCACCTTGAAGGGCAAAGAGGAGACCGTCCATGCCTGGCGCGCCCTACGGGTCGTGGCACAGCGCAAGGGAGTCGGCCGCTCCGAACGCATCGAGCCGCCGTTCGTCGGACGCGACGAGCAGCTCCGGCTCATCCAGGACGCCCTGCACGCCACCGCCCGGGAGCAGCGGGCGCGACTCGTCTCGGTCTCCGGCATCCCCGGCATCGGGAAGAGCCGCCTCGTCTGGGAGTTCGTCAAGTACGTCGACGGTCTCGCCGACACGGTGTACTGGCACCAGGGCCGTTCCCCCGCCTACGGGGAGGGCATCACCTTCTGGGCACTTGGGGAGATGGTGCGCATGCGCGCCCTCATCAACGAGTCCGAGGACGCCGCCACCTCCCGCACGAAGCTCTCGGCCACGGTGGCCGAGTTCGTCACCGACCCCGAGGAGCGGCGGTGGGTCGAGCCCCGCCTCGCCCACCTCCTCGGCCTCACCGACATTCCGCCGGGCGACCGCGAGGAGCTCTTCTCGGCCTGGCGCACCTTCTTCGAGCGCATCGCCGCCGTGGCGCCGACCGTCATGGTCTTCGAGGACCTGCAGTGGGCGGACCCCGGCCTCATCGACTTCATCGAGTCGATTCTCGAGTGGTCCCGCAACCAGCCGATCATGGTCATCACGATCTCCCGGCCGGAGCTGATGGACCGTCGGCCGAGCTGGGGAGCGGGTCAGCGCAATTTCATCTCCCTCCACCTCGAGCCCCTGCCGGAGGGGGCGATGAGGGAGCTGTTGAGGGGTTTCGTGCAGGGGTTGCCGGACTCGGTGACCGAAGCCGTCCTGCAGCGCGCCGAAGGGGTACCGCTGTATGCCGTCGAGACGGTGCGGATGCTCGTCGACCGGGGTGTTCTCCTCGAGCAGGACGGGACCTACGGCGTGGCCGGCGAGCTGAGCTCGCTCGAGATCCCCGAGACGCTGCAGGCGCTCATCGCCTCGCGCCTCGACGCCCTCTGGCCCACCGAGCGCTCCATCGTGCAGGACGCCGCCGTGCTCGGCACGACGTTCTCGACCGAGTCCCTCGCCGTGCTGCAAGGCGGCGACCTCGCCGAGCTGGAGGCACACCTCCGCGACCTCGTCCGCAAGGAATTCCTCACCATCGACACCGATCCGCGCTCGCCCGAGCGGGGTCAGTTCGGCTTCGTGCAGGGACTCATCGGAGAGGTGGCCCGGGCCACGCTCTCGCGCCGAGACCGGGCCGCCAAGCACCTGCTCGTCGCCCGCCACCTCGTGGCCCAGGAGGACGAGGAGCTCACCGGGCTCGTCGCCGCCCACTACGCCGAGGCCTCGCGGGCGGCACCCGACGGTCCGGAGGCCGACGAGATCGCCGCCGGCGCCCGTGACTGGCTCTCGCGGGCCGGGCAGCGGGCGCTCTCCCTCGGATCGCCCGAGCAGGCGATCACGTTCTTCGAGCAGGCGATCGAGCTCACTCCCGCCGGTGCCGAGCGGGCCGCCCTCCTCACGCTCGCCGGCGACTCCGCCGGGCGGGCTTCGGTCAACGACCGCGCCGTCGCCCACCTCGAGGAGGCGGTGTCGTACTACCGCGGCGTGGGCGACGTGGCCGCCGCCGGGCTGGCCACCGCTCTTCTCGGATCGGTGCTCATGAGCATGCAGCGCCACGCCGAGGCCGCCGAGCGCTGCGAGACCGCCATCGAGGAGCTCGGGCCGTCCCACGAGCGAGAGCACGTGGAGCTCGCCTGCCAGCTGGCAGCGACCTTCAACCAGCTGGAGAACTCCGATCGGGCACTTGCCTGCGCCGAGACCGCCCTCGTGTTGGCCGAGCGGCTCGACGACACCGGCCTCGTCGCCCGGGCCATGACGCGGCGGGCGGGTGCCCTCTACCGGCTCGGCCGTCACCGGGAGGCGGTCGCTCTCATCCGCGGCGTCGCCGCTCTCGCCAGCGCAGCCGGCTCGCTGCGAGAGGAAGTGACGGCCTGGCAGCAGGCAGGCGTCTTCGTGCTGGAGGACGACCCACGGGAGGCCTTCGCCGCCTCGATCCGGGCGGCCGAGCTGGCGCACCGCGGGGGACTGCGGGGCATGGAGGTGCAGAACCAGCTGAACGCCGCCGAGACTGCCGTCTACCTCGGCTGGTTCGAGGACGCCCGCAAGGTGCTCGTCGGCCTCGACGCCAAGGATCTGCAGGGGTACGTGTCCATGTGGGTGGGGTGCATGGAGGCCCTGCTCGCCGCCCTCTCCGGTGACCTGCCGTCGGCCACGCAGCTGCTCGAGAGCCACCGCGACGAGATGACGGCCGAGTTCGTCTACTCGGTCGCCACCTACATGAACGCCCTCGCCATGGTGAGCCTCGCTGCCGGCGACCTCGAGTCGGCCGCCCGGCAGGCGGCGGAGGCGGCGGCGCCCGACCCGCTCGGTATCAACACGCCGACCGCCCTCACGCTGCAGGCTCGCGCAGCGTTGTGGCTGGGCGACGGCGAGCAGGCGCGGACGGCCCTCGCCGGCATGGAGAACTTCCACGGCCGCTGGATGGCCGCCTGCCGCCAGACGGTGGCGGCGGGGATCGACGCCCTCGAGGGCCGGGGGGACGAGGCGGCCGCCCTGTACGCCGAGGCGATCGAGGCATTGCGCTCCCTCGACTGCACGCTCGACCTGGCGCTGTGCGAGCTCGATCTCGTGACCCTGCTGGGTGCCGACCACCCGGCTGCCAAGGCCGGCAAGGAGGCCCGCGACATCTTCACCGAGATCGGCGCCGTGCCGTTCCTCCAACGGTTGAACGGGCACCTCGAGCCGTCGCCGGAGGCGAACGGCCCGACGGGGGCGGATCCTTCAGCCTGAGGCGACGGAGCCGGCGACACCGCTCGGCTCCGGCTGGCTGAGGCGAAGAGCCCGCGACGCCATCGGCGCAGCCCCGATCGACCGGAAGGTCACGAAGGCCTCGTCGGCGACGGCGGCGGCACCGTGGCCGCCGTTGTGCCGCGCCAACCACTCCGCCCGCTCGAGCTGCACGCGGGCGGTCCAGTAGGGGTAGCCGAGCTCGTCCATCGTCGCCTCGGCGGCGAGGAAATCCGACTCGACGGTGGACCGCTCGGCGTCGCGAGCGGCGCCGAGGAGGGCGCGCGCCCGCCTCAGCTGGGCTCGCAGGAAGGGCGGCACGACGCCCCTCGGCCGCGAGGCGAGCAATTCGACGAGCCGGTCGAGCTCGTCGAGGTCGCCGAGACCGGCGGCCGCCTCGAGGGCGATCGGGAAGGCTTGGCGGAACATCTCGTGGGCGACGCCGAAGCCCCCGGCGAGCCCCTGGTCGACGACCTGGGAAGCCGATTCGAGTGCCTCGGCGTACTCCCCCTCCGCCAGCCTGATGGCCGCCCTCGTGGCGAGGTACATCCCCCGGTACTGGGCGTCCTCGTTGGTCACCCACTCGGCGATCACCTCGAGATGCCGGCGAGCCGCCTCCAGGTCGCCCGCCTGGGCGTCCACCCAGGCAAGCCGGCCGTGGATCTCCTTTGCACCCGGCCGCTCGTCGCCCGACTGCAGCGTCTCGTTTCCGATGCGGCGAGCCTCCTCCAGGCGGCCGCCGATCGTGAGCGTGTACATGAGGTTGGCCGCCGCCCAGCCTTCCTCGCCGCGCAGCCCCCACCGACGGGCGGTGGCGAGCGCCGCCCTCGAGTGCTCCTCGGAGCCGGGCAGGTCGGCGGCCATGCAGAGATCGCCGAGATTGCCCTCGGCGATGAGCTCGCTGCGGGTCAGGCCGCCGCGTCGGGCGAGGGCGATGACGCCTTCGTAGTTGAGGCGGGCTTCCTCGTAGCGCCCCGCCGTGAAGTACAGGGTCGCCTTCGACACGAGGGCGCGGGAGAACGGCTGGGTGAGCTCGTAGTGCTGGGCGAGGGTGAGGGCGGTGTCGATGGCGCCGGCCGCCTCGTCGCCGTGGCCGCTAAAGAGGAGCGGCCCGCCGAGCCGGGAGTACAGCTCGGCGATCAGTTCGGCCGGGGCGTCCGATTCCTCCAGGGACTCGAGCGTGCGGCGGAGGAGGGCGATGGCCTGCTCGGCCCGACCGGAGCTCGCCAGGGAGGCGGAGAGGAGGGAAGTCACCCGTGCCGCCTCGACGAGGCGACCGGCCCCCTCGTGGTCGGCCTTGGCCCGTTCGCAGTGCTCGGCGGCCCGCTCGCTCCATCCCGCGAGAAAGGCAGCCTCGGCTGCCCGGTACGTCAACTCGGCGCTCTCGAGCTCGTCGGAGGTGAGCTCGGCAGCCCGGAGGAAGGCCGCCTCGGCCGCCTCGGGCGCCCCCACCGACTCGGCCCGTTCACCGGCAAGGACGTAGGCACGGCAGGCCTCGGCACGCAGCGCCTCGGCATCGGGGTCGTCGCCGGCGGCCCGGTAGGCGTCGTAGAGGTGGGCGCCGATGACCTCGGCCACTTCGGCACCGCCGTCGGGGAAGGCGGTGCGGAGGTGCTCGGCCGTGCGGAGATGGCGGGCCTTCCGCTCCGACCGGGTGAGCATGTCGTAGGCGACGGAGCGGATGAGCGACTGCGTGAAGGCGTACTGACCCCGCTCCGGCGACAGCTTGTCGGCCCGGACCGTCAGCACCTCTTTGCGCACGAGCGAGCTCAGGAGGTCGTCGAGCAAGGCCGGGTCGAGCTCGGAGAGGGCTCCGACGGCAGAGCGGGGGAAGCTGCCACCGAGGACCGAGCACTCCTTCACGAGGCGGCGCTCGTCCGGGTCGAGGGCATCGAGGCGGGAGGCGATGAGGGCGGTGAGCCCGGGAGGTATCTCGAGTGCCCCGACCTCCCCGACGAGGCGGAGGGCGCCATCGTCGCCTTTCTCGAGGACGCCTTTGTCGAGGAGGCTGCGCACGGTCTCGACGGCATACAGCGGGATGCCCTCTGCATATTCGACGATGCGGGCGCGGGCGGTGGGCGGGAGCCCGGGCACGAGGCCGTCGAGCAGCCCTCCCATGACGTCGCTCTCGAGCGGGTCGAGGGGCAGCGTCGTGACCGAACGGCGGGAGAGCCCGAGGCCGCGGCGGTCCGTGCCCTCCGGCCGCGTGAGCACGAGCAGGAAGATGGCGTGGTCGCCCGACCATTCGAGGAGGTGATCGAGGAAGTCGACCAGGCCGGCGTCGGCCCATTGCAGGTCCTCGACGACGAGCACGACGGGGAGGTGCTCGGCGAGGCGCTCGAAGAAGAGGCGCCAGCCGCTGAAGAGCTCCTCGCGGGCGAGCGTCTGCGTGCTCGACATGCCGAGGAGCTGCCCGAGGCGGGGGCGGATGTACTCGCGATCGGCGGGGTCGGGGATCCACCGCTCGAGGCCGGCTCGCAAGCGCTCGGCCACGAGGTCCTGCGGATCGTCCTCGCCGATCTGCAGGCGGGCACGGATCATCTCCGAGAGGGCCCAGTAGCTGACGCCCTCGCCGTAGGACAGGCAGCGCCCCGAGTGCCAGAGGACCTCACCGGCGAGGCCGTCGATGTACTTGAAGAACTCCCAGGCGAGGCGCGACTTGCCCACGCCGGCGACGCCGGAGACGAGGACCATGCGGGCCGACGTCCGCTCGGCCGTGCCATGGAAGAGCTCCTTCACGAGGCGCAGCTCCCGGTCGCGTCCGACGAAGGGCGCCTCGATGACCCCGGACCGCTGCGAGCCGGCGACGGCCGCCACGACGCGGTTGGCCTGGAAGAGGCGCACCGGAGCCGACTTGCCCTTCAGGTCGTGCTCGCCGGCATCCGCGTAGGCGATGGCGGCGGAGGTCGCCGCCCGTGTCGTCTCGTCCACGTAGCAGGCTCCCGGCGGGGCGGCCGACTGGATGCGGGCGGCCGTGTTCACCCGGTCGCCGATGACGAGGCCTTCCTCCGCCGTCTCCGTCGTGGCGGCCTCGCCCGTGACGATCCCGACGCGGGCCTGCAGCTCGGTGCCGTGCTCGGAGCCGTAGGCGGCCACCGCCGAGGCCAGGTCGAGGGCGGCCCGCACCGCCCGCTCGGCGTCGTCCTCCTGGGCGACAGGTGCCCCCCAGACCGCCATGACGGCGTCGCCGATGAACTTCTGCACGACGCCCCCGTAGCGCCCGATGATCGAGCGGGCGAGCTCGAAGTAGCCGGAGAGCACCTCGCGCACCTCTTCCGGGTCACGGCGCTCCGAGAAGGGGGTGAAACCGACGAGATCGCAGAAGAGCACCGACACGTACCGCAGCTCCGTCGTGCCGGCGGCCGTAGGCGGCGACGGACTGCCATCCAGTGCGGTGGCCGCCGCCGTCGGTGGCGGGGCCGCCTGGACGGGTGAACCTGCTCCGGTGGGGACATCGACAGGAGCGCCGCAGTCGCCGCAGAAACGCTTGCCGGCGACGAGCTCGGCCCCGCAGGAGCTGCAACTGGCGGCGAGAGGAGCGCCGCAGTCCGCGCAGAAACGCTTGCCGTCCGGGCTCTCTCTGCCACAGGCCCCGCAGCGCATCCGATCTCCCCCTGCCCTTCAGCTGGGGGAAATGCTAATGCCGGGTCGCCGAGGGCTCCAACGGGCGGGCGGCCGCCGCCACGGCCTCCCGTACGGCGCCGGCCTCGCCCGACAGCACGATGAGCTCGGTGTTGCGCAGGTGAGAGACCTCACCCACTTTCACGCCCTGCGGGTTGTGGATGCCGATCTGGGCGCCGACGTAGCGCTTCGAGTCGAAGCTCAGCACGGCGACCTCCCCCCGCCCCTCGCACATGGCCGTCAGCTCCTCGAGGCTCAGCCAGGCCTCGTCGTTGTACGAAACTGCCACCAGCTCGGCCTCGAGCAGCCCGATCACCTCGGCGAGGGCGGCCGCCATCGAACCCCGTCGGTTGTAAGCGCTGTGCGTGGAGGGCTCCCTGCAGTCGACGCGCTTGCAGGCGATGCCGTAGTGCTCGGGGGCGTCCCACCGCACGAGGGTCTCCCAGACGTGGTAGTTGGTGAAGTAGCGGTGCTGGTTGTAGGGCGGGTCGAGGTAGGCGAAGTCGAAGCGGCCCGTGCCGGCGGCAGCGAAGGAGCGCACCGTCTCGGCGGCGTCACCGAGCATCGCCACGCCTTCGCCCTCCAGCAAGGCGGGGGGCCGCAGCTCGATCGGCTTCAGGGCCCGGGGCGCCCACTGCTTGAGGTAGGCCATCTGCAAGCCGGTCGTGGAGTCGACACGATCGGCCGCTTCGAGGAGGCTCGCCAGGAGGAGGGGGTAGAGCGGCGTCCCCACATGCTCCTCGATCGCCTCCCGCATGGCGTCGATGCGGGCGCCGTTGTCGGGGTGGAAGTAGCGGGCCGTTTCGCAGAAGACCCGCGTGACGTAACCGCGTCGAGGCGGGCGGGCGGCGAGATCGGCCAGGGCTTCGGCAAGGTCCTGCCAGTCGACGGTGCGGGCGTCCGTCGCCACGTACGCCTGGGCGAGCACGTGCGAGTAGGTGGCCGAGTCGACGGCGACGACGGAGGCACCGGATCGCTTGAGGGCTTGGGCCACCCTCGTCGTGCCCGTGAAGAGGTCGAGGGCCCGCTCCGCCCCGATGCCGCCGGCCAGGGCGGCGATGGCGGGGACGAGGCGGCGCTTGGAACCGAGGTACTTAATCGTCAGGAGACCACTCTTCTCGCGGGGCCGCCGGTTCGCATGGCCTGATCATGGCGTGTGGGGCCCTCACTGTGTGGGACCGCTGCTCGTCCTCCGTCTCGACATGATGCCGACGGCGCATGCCTTCAACCGCGGACATCGGGTCCGGCTCCAGGTCTCGAGCGGAGCCCACCCGCTGCTCGGGCGCAACACCGGGTCGGGAGAACCCCTGAAGAGCGCCACGCGACTCTGCGCCGCGGACCAGGAGGTCTTCCACGACCCCGAGCACGCCTCGTGCGTCACGTTGCCGCGAGCTCACGCTGACTCTCTCGACGGCGCCAGGAGCCTGGTGCCTGGCGCAGGCGTGTGACCGCCTGATCACGCCGCCGCCACGGCTGCGCGCACGGCGGCCATCACGGCCGGGAGGTTGCCGACGATGCGCTCGACCGCCTGCCCGGACGTCAGCAGAAACACGAGGACGGCCCGCCTGACCGTGCGGCCGGTGGCGTCCTCGAGGGCGACGGCATAGGCGGCGGCCTGTCGCGCGTACCGCTCAACGCTCACCTCGACCTCCGCCATCGCACGACAGGCGTCGGTCTTGTAGTCGACGATCGTGAGGCCGTCCCTGCCCTCGAAGCAGAGGTCCACGTAGCCGTCGAGCACGATGCCGGCGATCGTCGTGGCGACGTACAGCTCCCGGCTCGGCCGGGGGGACGAGAACGCCTCGGCCACTGTCGGGCTGGAGAGGGCGGCAAGAGCGAGGGCTTCGACCTCGGGGGCACGTTCGGCGATCCCTTCGGCGAGCGCCTCGGCGAGGGCCCGGTGATGCAGCTCGGCAGGAACCGGACCGCCCGCCGGCACGGCACGAGCCGTCTCCCGGCTGACGCTCTGCAAGGCGGCGTGGACCGCTCGACCGAGTCGGGTGCCGGCTCCCTGCCGGCGCTCGGGCTGCTCGGCGTGCCCGGGCTGCTCGGCGTGCTCGGGCTGCTCGGCGTGCTCGGGCTGCTCGGCGTGCCCGGGCTGCTCGGCGTGCCCGGCGTGCCCGGCGTCGGGGGTCACCGCCACCCTGTCGAGGTCGGCGTCGGCCGGCCGGGCGGCGCGACCGGCCAGGACCGCCACCTCCGTCGCCCGCAGGCTGCGGGGGCGGGCGAGGCGGGCGAGGAGCTCGGCGCGCTCCCGGCACCATCGCTCCCAGTCATCCGGGGTCACCGCCGGCGGCCGTACGACGAGGGGTCCGGTTCCCGGCCCCGGCGCCCCGACGATCGAGAGGTCGAAGAGCGACGTCTGCGACGCCACGCCGACGGGGAGCGGGACGCCCACGCCTGGTTCGGCCGGCGTGACGGGCGCGGCGCCCTCGAGCTGCTCCCACAGGCCCGGCTTTTCCTCGAGGGCATGGCGGGCCGCCTCTGCGAAACGTTCCGCCAGGGGAGCCTCGCCCGTGGACGGCACGTGATGGGCGCACACCACGAGGTGGTCGCGAGCCCTCGTGACGGCCACGTAGAGGACGCGCACCGCCTCGGCCCGCTCCAGCTCCAGCTCGGCCGCGCGCAGCTCGGCGTAGCCAGCCGTATGCAGGGAGGCGTTGAGGTGCACCTCCGCTCGACCCCCGACCGGGCGCAGCACCTTGCGCCCGACGCCACGGGGGATCTCGTCGCTCGTCCCGAAGCCGGCCAGCACGCAGATCGGGTACTCGAGTCCCTTGGCGGCATGCACGGTGAGGATGTGAACGGCGTCCTCGTCGGCTTCGGGCAGGACGGACTCGACCGCCCGCAGCCCTTCGGACAGCTGCTCCTCCGCCCACTCGGCGAACTCCCGCAAGCCGCCTCCCCCCGCCTCGACGAAGGCACGCGCCCGCTCGAGGAGGAACCGCACACGTCGCCACGACTCGCGCTCGCGGGGCGAGCCGACGGCGAGCTGGAGGAGGCGGCGTTGACGGACGGCGGCGTCGAGCACGCCGACCGGCCCGAGCTCGAAGCGCCGGGCCCGGAAGCCGGCGAGCGTCTCGAGCGCCCCGGACACGATGGCGACGCCCCCGGGGGTGCCAGGCGCGGCGGCTGCGGTGGCGGACTCCGACCCGTCGGGATCCTGGCCGTCGGGGTCCTGGCCGTCGCGAGCCTGCCAGGGCCAGGGTGACTCGATCGACCAGGCTCCGCCCGCCCGCCGAAAGGCGTACAGGTCGTCGTCGCGGCAGGCGAAGGCGGGCGACCGCAGCGTGGCGAGGAGGGCCACCTGATCGGCCGGATCGTCGATGGCCCGGCAGAGCGAGAGGAGGTCGCGCACCTCCTGGGTCCGGTAGATGAGCGAGGCGCTCTCGACCCGATAGCCGATCCCGTGGGCGTCGAGGGCCGCCTCCAGCTCGTCGAGACCGGTGCGCCTCGGTACGAGGACGGCCACGTCGCTCAGCCGGGCCGGGCGCCAGCGGGCGGCGTCGCCCTCCCGCTCGGCCACGAGCCAACCTTCGGTGCGAACGGCACGGTCGATGACGCCGGCGCAATCCTCCGACTCGAGAAGGCGCTGCGAGCGGCGCCGCAGGGAGCTGTCGAGGGCGCCACCCACGAGCCGTACCGGAGGGCCGGCGGTGCCGGCGGCTTCCCGCGCCGCCACGAGCGCCGAGTAGCTCTCTCCCATGAGAGCGGGGAAACAGGCATTGGCGAACTCCAGGATCCCCGGGACGGAGCGGAAGTTCTCGCTGAGCGTCGTCGTGGAGCCGGCGGCGAGCCGCTCCCGGGCGGCGGCGTAGGCGGCGGGATCGGCGCCCCGGAAACGGTAGATGGACTGCTTCGGGTCACCGACGAAGAAGAGCCTGCCGGCCGCCTCCCCCCGTTCCGCCGCGCCCCCGGCGCCGCCGGGTCCGTGGCCGATCCGCTCGGCGATCTCGAGCTGGAGCGGATCGGTGTCCTGCAGCTCGTCGATGAGCAGGCAGCGGTAGGTGCGACGCACGTCCTCCAGCACGACGGTGTCGTCGAGCAGGTCGCGGGCGAGGACGAGGAGGTCGTGGAAGACGAGCCTGCCGGTGGCGCGCCGCTGCGCCGCCGCTTCCCGGGCGACGACGTCGAAGGCAGCGACGAGGGCGGGGAGGACGAGGTCGGCCACCTCGGCGAGGACCCCCTCGCGCCGCTCCCTGACGTCGCTGAGCCGCTGGCGGACCTCCTCGATGTCGCAGTCCCACGCCTCACGGCGGCCGAACCTGCCCACCCGGAGGGCCGGCTGACCGGAGGAGAGGACGGCGAGGCGAGGGTCTCCCGCCTCCATGGCCGACCCGTCGCCGCCCGGCGCCGCGAGTTCCAGCTCCGCCGAGGCCGCCCGCAGCAGCTCACCCAGCTCGCGGGTCTCGGCGAGACGGAGGAGGAGGGCGTCGTCGGTCTCGAGGCAGCGTGGCTCGAGGGCGAGCGCCTGTTCGACGGCATCGAGGACGGTCGTCGTACCTCGGGAGACGACGGCCGTCACGGCCGTGAGGGCGGCCTGAGCGTCGGGCCAGGCGTCGCCGCAACGGTCCCACTCCTCCGAGACCTCGCGGGCGAGCACCTCCAGGTGGGCGGGGGTCACGCCGAGGAGCGAGGCGACGCCGACGAGCCGGCTCATGGGTTCGTCCGAACCGAGGCGGTCGAGCACGCCGGACCAGTGATGGCGCCAGGCGAGGCTTCTCGCCACGTCGTCCAGGATCTCGAGGCGGGGCGGCAGCCCCGCCTCCACCGGGTGCTCGCTGAGCACCCGACGGCAGAAGCCGTGGATGGTGGTGATGGCGGCCTCGTCCAGGTGGTCGAGCGCCTCGGCCGCCCGCTGCCGTTCCCCGGTGTCCCGGCTGCGACGGGCAACCTCGGAGAGGGCGGCGCGCAGGCGGACCTTGAGCTCGAGGGCGGCCGCCTCCGTGAAGGTCACGGCAGCCAGGGCGTCGAGGCGGCAAACCCCCGTGCGCACCAAGCGGACGATGCGCGAGACGAGGGCCGTCGTCTTGCCCGAACCGGCCCCGGCCTCGACGAACAGCGTCGAGTCGAGGCGGAACTCGATCGCCCGCCGTGCGGCGGCGTCGCCGGACAGCGGGAGGTCAGCCGGCGACATGCTCCCCCACCAGCTCGCAGTAGGACTTCATCTCGATGTCGGTGCTCGCACGCTCCCACGTCTCGGTCCGGTCGTTCGGGCAGAGGGCGTCGAAGTCGCAGTACCGGCAGTTCTCGAAGGAACCGAAGACCGGGGGCCCCGGGCGCAGGGGGAAGGCGCCGGCGTCGATCGTGGCGACGAGCGTCGTGAGCACCTCCCGCAACTCCGCCTCGAGCTCGTCGGTCAGCTCGACGGGTACCACGGCGTAGGCGGCGGCCGCCTGCACGAAGCGGTACTCGGCCCGTGGCGGCCCTGGGGGCGGCGCCGCGGCGTCGGGGGCTCCCTCGGCGGCGAGGACGTGCAGGGCCGCCTTGGCATAGATGGGGAGCTGAAGGTGGCGGCCGCGCCCCAGCGGGTCGGTGAAGATGCTCTGGAACTTGTCGGCCCTCCCGCTCTTGTAGTCGACGACGACGAGCCGGCCATCCCCGGTCCGGTCGACGCGGTCGATACGGCCTCTCAGCAGGAGGCGGCGGCCGGCCACGTCGATCTCGAAGGGATGGTCGTCCCCGCCGAACCCGAGCTCGACGCGAACCGGCACGCGCCCGAAGATCCTCGAGTTCGCCAGGTCCCGCTCGACGTAGTGCTCGAGGTCGCGCAGGATACGAGCCCGCTCCGTGCTCCAGAAGAGTTCCTTGCCCGTCTTGCCCTGCTGCTCGACGAGCCCGAACTCCTCGGCGGCGATCTCACGGAGGCGGCGGCGGGCGGCCTCGTCGAGCACCTTGGGTGGCGAGCTGCCGAGCGACTCGCCGAAGAACCGCTCCAGCACCTCGTGCATGAGCGTCCCCCGGTCGCGGGGGTCCATCACGACGATGCGCTCGGGTGGGTCGAGGCACCGCACGCCGATCCGCCGCTCCAGGAAGAAACGGAACGGGCAGCTCGCGAAGGTCTCCAACCCCGTGGCCGACAGCGGCTCGGCCCAGGCTTCCTCGGTGCCCCCAGCTGCCGGCACGTACCCGGCGAAGGGGTTGAGGCTGCCGAGGCGGCGCTCCGCGGCCGCCCGGCGCCGGCGCGCGTAGTCCCCGTCGAGCGACTCGAGAAAGGACGGCGTGCCTGCGGCGAGAGCCGAGAGGGACACGAGCTCGAAGTCCGTGAGGTCGGCGGGCGTCGCCCCGGCGGCCGCTCGTCGCAGGGAGCCGGCGAAGGACGTCACCTCGGTGACACGCCCCGAGAACAGCTCCGTCGTCCAACGGGACGGATACGCCCTACGGCCGGCGCGCACGTCGACGCGGGCAAACGACGCCTGCGAGCTGGAGGCCCCCGACAGGCACCAGAGGAGGTGCCGGCGGGAGCGTTCGTCCGCCCGCTCCGCCCCGTTCACCGCCGAGGACAATCGGCGCTCCCGCTCCGCCACGAGCGGATCCTGTCGGTCGCGCCCCGGCAGATCGCCCTCGCGGCAGCCGAGGACGATGAGGAGATCGGCGCTCACGCCGGCGAGGGCGCTCAAGGGGCCGACGGCGGGCCCGGTCCCGAAGCGACCCCTGCCGCCGGCCGGGCGCTCGAGGGCGGTGGCGAGCGTCGAGGCGAAGCGGCGAAGCCGGTCCCCGGCGGAGCGGCCGGCGAGGGGCTCGATCTCGTCGAGCCCCTCGAAAGACGCCAGTGCCTCGGCGAGGAGGTCACGCTCCCCGCCCGGCTCCAGCAGATCCTCGAGCGCTCCGCTCGCCCAGGCCCGCAGCGCTGCCCATGTGCCTGCCGAGGAAGCGCCGGAGGCGAGGCGGGCGAGGCGCTCCACGACCTCGAGGAGATCGGCCGACTCGGCGGCGCGGCGAGCGGCCCGCTCGTCGGCGCGGGCGGCCAGGGCGTCGATGCGGGCCTGCATGCGGACGCGCCACTGGTCGAGGCCTTCCAGCACGCCGGCTTCACGGGAGGCACGGTCCCAGGCCCCGATCGGGATCTCGCCGGCCGAGCGCACGCTGGCGAGCCCGGCCGTGAGGCCGTGGCCGACACGCAGTGGCCCGGAGGCGAGGAGGGACACCACCTCGCCGCGGTCGAGCTCCTGCCCCGGCGGCCGCGGCGAGGCCAGGGCGACGAGCCGGAGGAGGAGGGCGCCACCGGCCGTGTCGGCCAGGCATCGGGAGGGGCCGCCGTAGACGTCGATGCCGGCTGCCTCCAGCTGCTGCGTGATGCGGTGGGCGAGCTCGACGGCGTGATCCCCGTCGGGGTACGTCACCACGCATCGGCCGAGGTCCCCGCCGGCCTCTGCGTGGGCGAGGAGACGACGGACGGCCTCCCGAACCTCGACGTCCTCGTCGGGAGCCGAGAGGACGCCGTCAAGACGCCGCACAGCCGGGAGTGCGGGGAAGGCGGCCGGCGCCGCCGGTGTCCTAAAGGCGGTGGCGAGGTGGTCGGCCAGCTCGTCACTCGCCCGGTCGGCCGCCTCGTCGCCCGTACGCCCGACGAGCGCCACGACGTCGAGGCGTCCGGAGAGCTGACGAGCGAGCGCGATCTCCTCCAGACCGAGCGGGTCGGGCAGATAGAGGAGGACGGAACCGACCTCGTCGAGGACGTCGCCGCCTTCCTCGGCACCCTCGAGACGTGCGTCGGCCGCCTCCAGGAGGTCGACGGCGTCGCAGGACCCGGGGGCGAGGAGGCGGCGCATATCGCCCAGGAGTGCCACGACGTCGCCCGACCGGGCGCCCTCGCCGGCGAGCTCGTCGAGCTCGCTCGCCGACCAGTGCCGCAGGTCCCGGTAGGTGGCCGCCAGGCCCGCATGCATGGCGCTGTGACCGGCGACCGGTGCGAAGACGCCAGGACGCCTCTCGAGGGCGACTCGTGCGGCGGAGCGCAGGGCGACCTCGGTGAGGGGCCGCCGGGGTGCCGTGCCAGCACGCAGGCCGGCACCGCCGTCGGCGTGCGTGGCGATGCGGTGCGCGAGTGCCCCGAAGGAGGCGAAGCGCACGGCTGCGAAGGCACCGTCCGCCGCCAGCCGGCGCCGCAGCGAGAGGCCGACCACGGGGCTCCGCACCACGACGAAGACCGGCGCGAGGGCGTCGTCGCCCTTGGCCCGCCGGATCTCGGCGCAGAGCGCCAGCTCCGAGGCGCCGCCCGGCACGACGCGTTCGACACGACCAGCCACACGACCGATCGTAGGAGAGGGCTGTGTCGCGGGGAGGCGGGCGGAGGGTTTCGTGTCGGGGGTTATGCACCGAAACGAGGCGTAACCCCCTGCACGAATCTCAAAGGCCGGCGCGCCGGGCCAGGCGCCAGCGACGGCGCGATGAGATACTCCGATGATGAGCAACGTTGCTGCTGCAGCACCCACCTCCGTCGGCGGGACTGGGGGGATCGACCTCGGCTACGAGCTCACGATGGCGGAGGTGGTCGCCATCGCCCGGGGGGCACCGGCGCGTTTCGGCGATGGTGCCCGGGAGCGCATCGCCCACGCCCGCGCCGCCGTGGAGAGGGCCGTGCGGGGAGGTGAGGTGGTCTACGGAGTGACGACGGGCTTCGGGGCGCTCGCCAACGTCGTCCTCGAAGCAAAGGACGCCAGCGCGCTGCAGCACTCGCTGCTCCGCACGCACGCCGTCGGCGTCGGGCGGGAGCTCTCCCGCGAGGAGGTGCGGGCCATGCTCGTGCTGCGTGCCCACGTGCTGGCCCTCGGGTACTCGGGCGTGCGCGTCGAGGTGGCCGAGCGCTTCATCGACCTGCTCAACCACGACATCCTCCCCGTCGTCCCCGAGCAGGGCTCCCTCGGGGCCTCCGGTGACCTGGCGCCCCTCGCCCACCTCGCCCTGGGCGCCGTCGGCGAGGGCCGCGTCCACCACGCCGGCGAGGAGATGGACGCCGCCGAGGCGCTCGGACGCTTCGGGCTCGGGCCCATCCGCCTCGAGGCCAAGGAGGGGCTCGCCCTCATCAACGGCACGCAAGGGATGACGGCCATCGGCGTGCTGACGGCGACGAGAGCCGGCGTGCTCGCCAAGAGCGCCGACATCGCCGCCGCCCTCACGGTCGAGGGCATCCTCGGCACCGACCGCGCCTTCGACCTGCGCGTCGTGTCGCTGCGGCCGCAGCCGGGCCAGCGCGCCGCTGCCGAGAACCTCCTCCGCCTCCTCGAAGGCTCGGAGATCCTGGCCTCCCATCGTGAGAGCGAGCATCTCGTGCAGGACGCCTACTCGATCCGTTGCGCCCCGCAGGTGCACGGCGCCTTCCGGGACGTCCTGGCGAACACCGCCCGCACGCTCGCCTACGAGCTGGCGGCCGTCTCCGACAACCCCATCGTGCTGCCGGACGACGACGAGATCGTGAGCTGCGGCAACTTCCACGGCCAGCCCGTCGGGCTCGCCTGCGACTCGCTGGCGGCCGCCTCCGTGGGGCTCGCCTCCATCTCCGAGCGCCGGCTCTACCGGCTGCTCGACCCTGTGCGGAACAACGGGCTCCCCCCCTTCCTCGCCCGCCACGCCGGCGTCAACTCCGGCTTCATGGTCTGCCAGTACACGGCGGCCTCCCTCGTGTCGGAGTCGAAGAGCCTCGCCCATCCCGCAACCGTCGACTCCATCACGTCATCGGCCGGACAGGAGGACCATGTGAGCATGGGGATGATCGCCGCCCGCCACGCCCGCGACTGCGTGCGCAACGCCGAGGTCGTCATCGCCCTCGAGGTGCAGGCGGCCGCCCAGGCCTGCGACCTGAGGGCGCCGCTCCAGCCGGCGAAGGGAACCGCCGCCGCCCTGCGGCGGGTCCGGTCGGTCATCGCCCACCTCGACGACGACCGGGCCCTCAAGCCCGACGTCGACGCCGCCATCGAGCTCGTGTCCTCCGGCGCCCTCGTCGAGGCCGTCGAGGCCGAGATCGGGGCGCTGCGATGACGGCCGGCCCCCGCCTCGTTAGGGCGCCCCGCGGCACCGAGCTGACGTGCCGGGGATGGCCGCAGGAGGCCGCCCTCCGCATGCTCATGAACAACCTCGACCCCGACGTGGCCGAGCGGCCGGACGACCTCGTCGTCTACGGGGGGAGCGGCCGGGCGGCGCGTTCGTGGCAGGCCTTTGACACCATCGTCGCCACTTTGCGGGAGCTTCAGGGCGACGAGACGCTCCTCATCCAGTCGGGCAAACCCGTCGGCGTCTTCCGCACCCACGAGTGGGCGCCCCGTGTGCTCATCGCCAACTCCCTCCTCGTCCCCGACTGGGCGACGCAGGAAGAGTTCCGCCGCCTGGAACGGGCCGGGCTCACCATGTACGGGCAGATGACGGCCGGCAGCTGGATCTACATCGGGTCGCAGGGGATCCTGCAGGGCACCTACGAGACGTTCGCGGCCATCGCCACGGCCCGTTTCGGCGGCACGCTGGCCGGGCGCATCGTCCTCACGGCCGGGCTCGGGGGCATGGGCGGCGCCCAGCCGCTCGCCGTCACGATGAACGGCGGCGTCGCCCTCTGCGTCGAGGTCGACCCCTGGCGGGCGCACCGCCGCCTCGAGACCCGCTACGTCGACGTCGTCGTCGAGTCGACGGGCGAGGCGATCGCCCTCGCCACCGAGGCGGCTGTGGACCGGCGCCCCCTCTCCATCGCCCTCATCGGCAACGCCGCCGAGGTGCTGCCGGAGCTGCTCGCGGCCGACTTCCCGGCCGACGTCGTGACCGACCAGACGCCGGCGCACGACACGACTGCCTACGTGCCGGCCGGCCTCTCCGTGGAGGAGGCGACCGAGCTGCGGACAAGGGATGTCGACGAGTACGTGCGGCGGTCGAAGGCGAGCATGGCGGTGCACGTGGCGGCGATGGTGGGTTTCCTCGACAAGGGAGCCGAGGTCTTCGACTACGGCAACTCCATCCGCGCCGAGGCGCTCTCGGAGGGGTTCACGCGCGCCTTCGACTTCCCCGGCTTCGTGCCCGCCTACATCCGCCCCCTCTTCTGCGAGGGGAAGGGGCCGTTCCGCTGGGCCGCCCTCTCGGGCGACCCCGCCGACATCGGGACGACCGACCAAGCCGTCATCGCCGAGTTCCCTGAGGCCGAGAACCTCGTCCACTGGCTCCGCATGGCGGAGGACAAGGTCGCCTTCCAGGGCCTCCCGGCCCGCATCTGCTGGCTCGGCTACGGCGAGCGGCACCGGGCGGGCCTCGCCTTCAACGAGCTCGTCGCCTCCGGCGCCGTGTCGGCCCCCATCGTGATCGGCCGCGACCACCTCGACTCGGGTTCGGTGGCCTCCCCCTACCGGGAGACGGAAGCCATGGCGGACGGCAGCGACGCCATCGCCGACTGGCCCATCCTCAACGCCTTGCTCAACACGGCGAGCGGCGCCACCTGGGTGAGCGTCCACCACGGCGGTGGCGTGGGCATCGGGCGGTCGATCCACGCCGGCACCGTGGCGGTCGCCGACGGGACGCCGCTCGCCGCCGAGAAGCTGGCCCGCGTCCTCACGAACGACCCTGGTACGGGCGTCATGCGCCACGCCGACGCCGGCTACGACATCGCCCGCACCACCGCCCGCGAGCGCGGCGTCTGGCTGCCGTCCGAGGGCATCGGGGGGTCCGGGGCGTGATGACGGCCGGCGGGGGCTACGCCCAGCTCTGGGCACCGAAGGCGTGGCTCGGCGCCGAACAGGGGGTCGCCTCCGACGTCCTCATCTCCTGCTCGCCGTCCGGCACCATCACCGAGGTGGCGACGGGCGTCCCCCGCACGGCCTGCCACGCCGCCGCCACGATCGGGGGCGACATCTGCCTGCCCGGCTTCGTCAACGCCCACTCGCACGCCTTCCACCGCGCCCTGAGGGGCCTCTCCGAGATGTCCTCCGGCTCGTTCTGGACCTGGCGCGAGCTCGCCTACCACGCCGCCGCCGGCCTCAACCCCGACTCCTACCGGGAGCTCAGCTCCCTCGTCTACGCCGAGATGCTGCTCGCCGGCTACACGACCGTGGGCGAGTTCCACTACGTCCACCACGGCGCCGGCGGCGTCCCCTACGACGACCCGAACGAGATGGGCCGCTCCGTCATGGCCGGGGCGGCCGTCGCCGGCATCCGCCTCACCCTCATCGACACGTGCTACCTGCAGGGCGGAGTGGACGGCTCGCCGCTGGCCGGCGTGCAGCTGCGCTTCGGGGACGCCTCGGGCGAGGCGTGGTCCGGACGCGTCTCGAGCCTGCTCGCGGACGGTTCCGGCGACCTCGTGAACTTCGGCGTCGCCGCCCACAGCGTGCGCGCCACGCCGGCGCCCGCCATCAAGACGGTGGCCGCCCTCGCCGCCTCCGAGTCGCTCCCCCTCCATATCCATCTCTCGGAGCAGCGCCGCGAGAACGAGGACTGCCTCAAGGTGACCGGCCTCACGCCCACGGATCTCCTGCACGACTGCGGAGCTCTCACGGCGTCCACCACGGCTGTGCACGCCACCCACCTCACCTCCCGGGACCTCAGCCGGCTCGGCCTCGCCCGTTGCGGCATCTGTGCCTGCCCCACGACCGAGCGGGACCTCGGCGACGGCATCGGCCCCTTCCCCGAGCTCGTCGAGGCGGGGGCCGTCCTCTCGATCGGTAGTGACAGCCAGGCTGTCATCGACCCCTTCGAAGAAACCCGCGCCATCGAGCTCAACGCCCGTCTCGCCGCAGAGCTCCGCGGCATCTGGCGCGTCACCGAGCTCTTCGCCGCCGGGACCGAAGGGGGCAGCAGGGCGCTCGGCTGGCCTGCCGCCGGCATCCGGGCCGGGGCACCTGCGGACGTCATCGGCGTCTCTCTCGACTCCCTCCGGCTGGCCGGCGGATCCGCCGCCCCCGACGGCGAGGAGCTCCTCGCCCGGCTCATCTTCGCCGGCTCCCACGACGACGTCGACACCGTCGTCGTCGGGGGCAGGATCGTCGTGAAGGGAGGCGAGCACGTGGCCCTCGGGCCTTCCCGTGCCCTCACGGAGCGGCTGCACACCTGCCTCGTGGCCGCCTTCGGGGACGAGCCGTGAGCGGCGAGGCCGCACCCCTCCTGCTGCGTTCCATCGGACGCCTGTTCACCGCCGGCGAGGCGGGAACGATCGAGGAGGCAGCCGTCGCCATCCGCCACGGGATCATCGTCTTCGCCGGGCCGGAGGCGCTCCTCCCGCCCGAGCTGGCCGGCGGCGAGGTGATCGACCTCGGGGGTGCCCTGGTGACGCCGGGCCTCGTCGACGCCCACACGCATGCCCTCTACGGGGGCAACCGCTTCGCCGAGATCGCCCTTCGGTCCTCCGGTGCCTCCTACTCCGAGATCGCCGGCGCCGGAGGCGGGATCGCCTCGTCCGTCACGGCGACGCGGGCGACGCCGCCAGCGGTCCTCGAGGCCGACGTGCGCCGGCGCCTGGCGGCATGGCTCGCGGGCGGGGCGACCACGGTCGAGGTGAAGACCGGCTATTTCCTCGACGGGCCGGGCGAGCTCGAGGGCGTGGGCATCCTCGCCCGCTGCGCCCGCGATCCGCAGCTGCCGTCGCTCGAGGTCACCTGGCTCGCCGGCCACGCCGTCGGACCGGAGTTCGCCGGCGACCCCGACGGCTACATCGAGGACGCCTGCCGCTCCTGCGGCGATGCCTTCGCCGCCGGCGCCCGGCACGCCGACGTCTTCTGCGACGCGGGCTACTTCACCGTCGAGCAGTCGCGGCGCCTCCTCGTCGCCTCCACCGAGGCGGGCCTGCTGCCGAGGATCCACGCCGACGAGCTCGCCCGCACGGGCGGCGCCCAGCTCGCCGCCGAGCTCGGCTGCACGTCGGCCGACCACCTCCTCCTCGTGAACGAGGACGACGCCCGCGCCCTGGCGGCCGTCGGCGTCGTGGCGACGCTGGCTCCCGTCACGGCCCTCGCCATGGGCCGGCGCCCCCCCGCCCGCGGCCTCATGGAGGCGGGCGTGACGATCGCGCTGGGCTCGGACCACAACCCGGGCACGTGCGGCACGACCTCCATGAGCCTCGTCGTGGCCCTCGGCGTCGCCGAGCTGGGCCTCTCCGTAGCCGAGTCGCTCACGGCCGCCACGGCCGGCGGCGCCGCCTCGCTGCGCCTGCCGGACCGGGGGCGTGGGGAGGTCGGTCTGCGGGCCGACCTCGTCGCCTGGGACGCCGACCACGAGGGTGCCTTCGCCTGGAGCTACGGGCTCGTCCCCCGCCTCGTCCTGAAGGCCGGCTCGCCCGTCACGGGCTGAGGAGCCGGGGTGGTACGAGCACCGACTCGGTGCCGATCGTCGCCGCCCGACGCGGCCTGGGGCCTTTCGGCCCTTGTGGAGTGAGGGCCGCGGTCTTACCGTCACTGTTGAACCTGCCTGAACAGGTTGCCGGCGCCCGTGATTCCAGCGGGGAGGCTGAGCGATGAGTGATGCCCGACGTGTCTGTGACGTTCCACCCTCGGGATCGCCGTTCGTCTTGGGATCCACCCGGGCTGTCCGCACGCGTGAGCCGAGGAGGCGAGAGTGATGGACGCTGAAAAACGCTATACGAGCAGCCTGCAGATCGAGCACCGGTCGATCGACCCGATTCCGGAGTCCGAGCGACACGGGACGCCCCGCCGGCTGTTCTTCATCTGGTTCGGGGCCAACATGCAGGTGACGGCGGCGGCCGCCGGTGCCGTTGCCGTCTACCTCGGCCTGCCGCTGCCCTGGGCGCTCCTCGCCCTCCTCATCGGCAACCTGTTCGGCGTCACGTTCATGGCCGCCCACTCCGCCCAGGGCCCGAAGCTCGGCATCCCGCAGATGATCCAGAGCCGAGCGCAGTTCGGCTTCTACGGGGCCATCGTGCCCCTGGTGCTCGTGCTGCTGATGTACGTCGGCTACTTCGCCGCCAGCGCCATCCTTGGGGGCGCCGCCCTCGCCGCCTGGTGGGGAATCAACGTCAAGCTCGCGACGATCCTCGTCTCCGCCGTCTGCATGGTGCTCGCCATCTACGGCTACCGGATGATCCACCAGTACGAGCGCTGGATCAGCTTCGTCTGTGGCCTCGGCTTCGTGTACCTCACGATCCGCCTCCTCACCGTGCACCACATCAGCAGCGTGTGGCACTCGGGCAGCGTGCCCTACGGCATGTTCCTGTTGGCCATCACCGTGGCCGCCACCTGGCAGATCACGTACGCCCCCTACGTGGCCGACTACAGCCGCTACCTCCCGTCGAACACGAGCAAGGCGTCCACGTTCTGGTGGACGGCGGCCGGCTCGGTCCTCGGCTCCTACTGGGTCATGGCCTTCGGGGCCATCGCCGTGGCCGTGGCGCCGAAGCTGTTCAACGGAGGAAGCGTGAGCTTCTTCACCGGTCTCGGCAACAACCACACCGGCTGGCTCATCGCCCTCATCATCGTGTGCGGGATCGTGGCGGCCAACGTCCTCAATCTGTATGGCATGTTCATGTCGTCCACGACGACGATCACGGCGCTGCACAGCTTCACGATGCGCCGGGGAGCGCGAGCGACCTTCGTCTTCGTGGCGGCCGTCATCGGCACCACGATCGCCATCGCGGCCTCCTCGAACTTCCTCACGAACTTCGAGAACTTCATTCTCTTCCTGGCCTACTTCCTCATCCCGTGGACAGCCATCAACCTCACGGACTTCTATTTCGTGCGCAAGGAGGAGTACGACATCTCGTCCGTCTTCCGGCCCGACGGCATCTACGGAAAGGTCGACTGGCGGACGATGACCGCCTACATCCTCGCCATCGGCGTGGAGATCCCCTTCATGAACACGACGTTCTACGTGGGCCCGATGGTCTCCCACCTCGGCGGCGGGGACATCTCCTGGATCCTCGGGCTGATCGTGTCGGCCGGCCTCTACTACCTCTTGCACCTCGGGGTGGACGTGCTCCCGCCGAAGGCCACCGAGGAATCCGAACGACCTCTCGAAACCGCAGGACGGTGACACCATGACAAGCGGACCTCGTACCGTGCACGCGCCACGTGGCTCGGAGCTCTCCTGCAAAGGCTGGCCCCAGGAAGCCGCCATGCGCATGCTCATGAACAACCTCGACCCCGATATCGCCGAGCACCCCGACCAGTTGATCGTCTACGGCGGTGGCGGCAAGGCGGCCCGCACCTGGGAGGCCTTCGACGCCATCGTGGCGAGCCTCAAGGAGCTCGGGAACGAGGAGACCCTCCTCGTGCAGTCCGGCAAACCCGTCGGCGTCTTCCGCACCCACGAGTGGGCACCGCGCGTCCTCATCGCCAACGCCAACCTCGTGCCCGACTGGGCCACTTGGGAGGAGTTCCGGCGCCTGGACGCCCTCGGCCTCACGATGTACGGGCAGATGACCGCCGGCTCCTGGATCTACATCGGGACGCAGGGCATCCTGCAGGGAACCTACGAGACCTTCGCCGCCGTCGGCGAGAAGCGCCACGGCGGGAGCCTCGCCGGCACGATCACCCTCACGGCAGGCCTTGGCGGCATGGGCGGCGCACAGCCGATGGCCGTCACGATGAACGACGGCGTCGCCCTCTGCGTGGAGGTGGACCCCTCCCGCATCGAGCGGCGCCTCCGCAACGGCTACCTCGAGGTGCTTGCCGACAACGTCGACGACGCCCTGCACCGGGCGATGGAGGCCAAGCGCGACCGCCGGGCGCTCTCCATCGGCATCCTCGGTAACGCCGCCGAGGTGGTGCCGTACCTGCTGAAGATCGGGGCGGAGATCGACGTCGTGACGGACCAGACCTCCGCCCACGACCCCCTCATGTACGTCCCCATCGGCGTGAGCATCCACGAGATGCCCGACCTGCGGGCGAAGGACCCCGCCGGCCTCACGAAGCGGGCGAGGGAGTCGATGGCCAAGCACGTCGACGCTATGGTGGGGTTCCTCGACGCTGGAGCCGAGGTCTTCGACTACGGGAACTCCATCCGCGCCGAGGCCCTCACCGGGGGGTGCAAGCGGGCCTTCGACTTCCCTGGCTTCGTGCCCGCCTACATCCGGCCGCTGTTCTGCGAGGGCAAGGGCCCCTTCCGCTGGGTCGCACTCTCGGGCGACGCACGCGACATCGCCGCCACCGACGAGGCCGTCCTCGACGAGTTCCCGGAGAACCGCTCACTCGCCCGCTGGATCCGGATGGCGGGCGAACGGGTGAGCTTCCAGGGCCTGCCGTCGCGCATCTGCTGGCTCGGTTACGGGGAGCGTGACCGGCTGGGCCTGCGCTTCAACGACATGGTCGCCCGCGGCGCCGTGGAGGCACCCATCGTCATCGGCCGCGACCACCTCGACTGCGGGTCCGTCGCCTCGCCCTACCGGGAGACCGAAGGCATGCTGGACGGCTCCGACGCCATCGCCGACTGGCCGCTCCTCAACGCATTGCTGAACACGGCCTCAGGTGCCTCGTGGGTGTCCATCCACCACGGAGGCGGCGTCGGCATCGGGCGATCTATCCACGCCGGCCAAGTCACCGTGGCGGACGGCACGCCGCTTGCCGCCGAGAAGCTCGCCCGCCTCCTCACGAACGACCCGGGCAGCGGCGTCATCCGGCATGTCGATGCCGGTTACCCGGCGGCGGAGGCGGTCGCCGCCACCCACGGCCTCCACATCCCGATGCGCGAGCACGCCGGCAAGCCGGAGCTCACCGGCAGGTGAAACGCTGCCGGCCTCGATCAGGAGGATCTTCGTGCGCGACCTGACAGCCGCCTCCGCCGGCGGCGGTTGCAGGCTGGGATTCGTCGACGTCACGCACTGAGCGACTCGTCGAGATGGTGGACCGGGACGTGACGGCCCTGAACGCCCTCACCGCCTGCGTCCCCGAGGACGTGCGGCGGCTCGTCTCGCCGCTATGACTGTGACAACACGACGGAGGTGCGCGTGAACTGGTTCGAATGCGTCCCCAACTTCTCGGAGGGTCGAGACGACACCGCCATCGCCCGCATCGTGGGCGAGGCCCGCCGGCCGGGCGTCACGCTGCTCGACGCCGAGCAGAACGCCGACCACAACCGCTGCGTCGTGACGCTCGTCGGCGAGGGCCCCGCCCTCGTCGAGGCCCTGTTGCAGATGATGCGCCGCGCCACGGAGCTCATCGACCTCAACCACCACGAGGGGGAGCACCCTCGCATGGGGGCGACCGACGTCGTCCCCTTCGTTCCTCTCGGCGAGGCGACGACGGAGGAGGCCGTCGAGCTCGCCGTCGCCCTCGGCGATCGCGTCTGGGACGAGTTGGGCATCCCGGTCTACCTCTACGGCCTCGCCGCCCGCCTCCCGGAGCGGCGGGATCTCGCAAGGGTCCGCTCCGGGCAGTTCGAGGGCATCCGTGACACCATCGCCACGGATACCTCCCGCGCGCCCGACATCGGCGAGCCGAGGCTGCACCGGACCGCCGGCGCCGTCGCCATCGGGGCACGGCCGGTCCTCATCGCCTACAACGCCTACCTCACGACCCCAGACGTCAGCATCGCCAAGAAGATCGCTCACGCCATCCGCGGCCACGACGGCGGCCTCGCCGAGGTGAAGGCGCTCGGGTTCGACATCCACGAGCGCCACCGGGCGCAGGTCTCCATGAACCTCACCGACTACCGGCGCACCCCCGTCCACGAAGCGGTCGAGGCCGTCCGCCGGGAGGCAGCCCGCTACGGCGCCGCCATCGAGGAGACGGAGATCGTCGGCGTCGTGCCGGAGGACGCCCTCTTCGACGCCGCCGAGTTCTACCTGCAGCTCAACCACTTCGACCGCAGCACCGTCCTCGAGCGCAAGGTTCGCAGCGTGTCACCGCCGGCGGAGTCGCTCGCCGACCTCACGGCTCGGCTGGCCGCCCGCACGCCGGCGCCGGGCGGCGGCAGCGCGGCGGCGGCCGCCGGTGCCATGGGCGCCGCCCTTGCCGAGATGGTGGCGTCCTATTCGGCCTGGGCGGAGGAGGTGGCGCTCGTCCGGGCGAGGGCCCGTTTCTCGGACTCGAGACGGCGCTTCCTCCAGCTCGTCGAGGAGGACGCCGACGCCTATCTCGACACGGTGGCGGCGAGACGGACCGCCAAGGCGGAGCCGGGCGCTCCCGCCGAGGAGGCGTGGACGGCCGCCATCCGCCACGCCGCCGAGGTGCCGCTCGAGACGGCCCGGCTCGCCCGGCGCTGCTCGCTCGAGCTGGAGGCCCTCGGCGACCGGATGCGGCCCTACATGCAGAGCGACTGGAGCACCGCCCTCGCCCTGCTCTCCACGGCCAGGGACGGCGGCGTCGCCAACGTCCTCGTCAACACCGAGGATCTGCGTGCCCGAGGCGCACGGACGGCGGATCTGGAAGCGGCGGCGGTGGAGTTGGGCTGAGTGGACGGGCGACCTCAGTGCGGGATCGTCGTGCTGAGCAGGAAGAGATCGACGACGGCGATGGCGCTCGTGACGAGCGTGAGGACAAAGGTGAACCGGGCCGATGCCCGTCGGCGCACCTTCACCCGCAGGCCTTCGCCGACCTTGCGCCCCTGCTGCCCACGGACGCGGGCCGGCTCGGCCTTCGGTGACTTCAGGTTGACGACGAAGAGGCTCTCCGACAGGCTGGGCGCCCCGTAGTCCGGCAGATCCCAGGTTTGGGACGAGTTGCTCATCGCTCGGCCCTCTCCTCGTGGGCCGGCGTGGCCGCCTCGGAGGGCACCGTGAGCGGCATGGCCCGCCTCCGATCCCAGTCATGCGGCGAGCGGGACGCCTCGTCGCCCGCTAGCCGTCCGGTGAGGAGCAGGGCTTGGCGCACGACGACGAGTACTGCCAGCGTGAGTGCCATCACCCAGTCGCTCCACATGAGCCTTCGTCCGAGAAGCACCTCCAACGCCGAGGCGATGAGGGCGCAGAGGATCGGCACGAACGAGACGACGACCGAGAGCAGACGATCGTCGCGCTGTTTGACGACTTGCCCCGGTGCGCTGTGCGTGGAGGCGAAGGCTCCCATCGCCAGGCCGAGGTAGGCGACGACCCAGCCCACGTCGACGAGGTTGCCGCTGTAGTAGCGGCCAGTCTCGAGCAGGTAGCAATAGGTGCTGTCGGACAGCGCCATGGCCGTCAGGCCGACGAGGACGCACCAGAGGGCGAAGCGATCACCCGGCTCGCTCGCCGTCGTCACGAGGACGACGAGGAAGAGCATGACGATGTCGCTGAAGGGGTACGCCACCGTCACGAGACCGCCGAGGGTCGAGAGGTCGGTGTGGCGCCAGAGCGGCCCGAGGACGAACGACCAGCTGAGGAAGAGGATCGCCGTCGCCACGATCAGCCCGTCGAGGACCGTGCGGGCAACGAGGCGGCCTTCTCGCCGGTGGCGAGCGTGCATGGCGGGGTGCTGGAGCAGCGCCACCACGACGATCGGGATGGCCGCCAGGTAGCCGACGTCGGCCCAGGAGGGGGAGGGCGGCAGCCGGTGGAGGAGGGCGTCGTAGATGCCCCAGATCACCTCGGCGGCGCCCCAGGACGCCGTAGCCGCCGCCATGAGGGACCAGAATCGCCGGATCAGGCCCTCGTGCGCCTCGCGGGCGCGCCAGCACAGGAAGCAGGCCCCAATGGCGGAGAGGGCCGTCAGGAGGTCGTCGAAGTCGCGGGTGGCGCCGCGGCCGCCGAGGCGGAACCCGAGCCAGAAGGCGAAGACGGCCACCACGACGATCGCCGCCATTCCTGCGCGCTTGCAGTGGCTGCACACGTGGGACGCCACCGCCGCTCCCCTGTCCGACGCCTCGTGATGAGTAGGAAGCACGGTCACGAAGATCCAGATCGGCCGCGGCGGCTGCGGCGATCAGGGTCCTTCGGCACCTATGGGGCCGCCATTGGTCACATTGGCGCGAAAGCGCCCGTGACTGCGGCATCAGTGCTCGGCGCGGGAGTCGTGGCGAGGAGAGGAACGCCCACCCACGGATGGCCGGGGCTCCTCCCTCGCCACGACAGCGCCGTCGATCTCCCCGGCTGCGAGGGAAGCGAGGAGTATCGCGGTCTTGCGCCGTGTCGGCGTCTTGCCGGATCAGTGTAACCCGCTCGCGTTTGGCCGTGGACGGCGCTTTCGGAGAATTTCTGCCCGGCGGAGGGCGGTGGGGCGAGGCTCGCAACCCCCCGTTGCCCGCTCAGACGTGCAGGCCGCACTCCGTCTTGCCGGTTCCGGGCCAGCGGCCCTCCCGCGGGTTGTGGCCTTCGGCGACCGGCTGCGTCGTGGGGGCGCAGCCGATGGAGACGTAGCCCACGTAGGTGAGCGGGTGGCGGGGGAGGTCGAGCTCGGCCAGGTACTCGTCGACGTCGTCGTCGCTCCAGGTGGCGAGCGGGTTCACCTTCACCATGGAGCGCTGGGCATCCCAGCCGACGATGGGGGCACCCGTGCGCTCGGGCGTGTCCACGCGCTTCAGCCCGGTCACCCACGCCTTGCGCCCCGTGAGGGCGGCGTCGAGGGGGGCGACCTTGCGGAGCCGGCAGCACCCCTCGCTCCCGCAGGGCGACTCCTCCCGCCCGATGGCGGGATGCGTGACCGTGAGGTTGAGGTTCCAGAATCTTGCGCAGCCGCTCCACGTAGGCGAGCGTCTCGGGGAAGTGGTAGTCGGTGTCGAGGAAGATGATCTCGGCGGCAGGGTCGGCGGCGATCGCCAGCTGCACGAGGATGGCGTCCTGGAAGGAGCTCGCCACGGCGTAGTCGCCGGGGAAGCTCTCCACCACCCAAGCGACGGCGGCGGTGGCCGCCTCCCGCACCGGGAGCGCCTCGAAACGGGCCGAGACCGCCGCCAGCTCCTCCTCGTCGATGGTGCCTGCTGTCATGCCAATTCCCTCATCAGCGGCCAACGTAACGCCCTTCCCGATCGAAGCGGCGGCCGACCACCTGCCTCGTCGGCGGCTTCGGCCTTCGTCGGCCGATTTCCGACCGATCTGATCGGATTTTAACGAAACCCGCCGGCATCAGGTCCGATGGCGATCTGGGCTCCTCCGCCCCCGCGGGTAACGTCGCCTCGTGCCCATCGATGGCATCGACTTGAGGAGCGTTCCCCGCCACGTTGCCTGCGTCATGGACGGCAACGGGCGGTGGGCCCGCGCCCGCTCGCTGCCGCGCACGGCCGGCCACGCCGCCGGCGAGGAAGCCATGTTCGACACGGTCGACGGGGCGCTCGAGGCCGGGGTGCAGTGGCTGTCGATGTTCGCCTTCTCGACGGAGAACTGGCGGCGGCCGCCGGACGAAGTCCGCTACCTCATGAACTTCAACGAGGGAATCCTCACGCGGCACCGCGACGAGATGGCGGCCAAGGGAGTGCGCATGCGCTTTGCCGGGCGCCGCGACTGGCGGGTTCCCCGCCGCATCCTCCGCAGCATGGACGAGGCGGCCGCCCTCACCGCCCACAACCTGACGATGACGCTCACGATCTGCTTCAACTACGGCGGGCGGGCCGAGATCGTGGACGCCGTGCGGTCGATCGTGGCCGACGGCGTGAAGGCCGACAAGGTCGACGAGCGGGCCATCGCCAGCAGGCTGTACTGGCCGGACATGCCGGAGCCGGACCTCGTCGTACGCACCTCCGGCGAGTACCGCATCTCGAATTTCCTCCTCTGGCAGCTCGCCTACTCGGAGCTCGTCTTCACCGACGTCCTCTGGCCCGACTTCCGGCGCGAGAACCTCTTCGAGGCCATCCGGGAGTTCCAGCGGCGGGAACGCCGCTTCGGCGGGGTGAAGCGATGAGCGGGGCCGGTCGCCCGACCGAGCCCGGGGCCGAGCGGGCACCCTTCCGGCTGTGGGATCACATCGGTCGCATCAGCGGCGTCGTGCTCGGCCTCGCCGTCTTCGCCTTCCTCGTGGTGCTCGCCGTGGCGGGCGACCCGCAGGCCCTCGGCATCATCGTCGTCGTCGTCGCCGGCATCCTCCTCATCTATCTGGGCGGGCGCCTGCACGGCCTGCGCGGCCGCAGCTGAGCCGGGGAGAACGCCCTCTCCGGCACGGGGCGCCGTAGCGTGGGTGAGTGGCAACGTTCCGGGACGAAGGCGTCGTGCTCCGCACCATGCGCCTCGGCGAAGCGGACCGGATCATCACGTTCATCACACCCGAGCACGGCAAGGTGCGGGCCGTCGCCAAGGGTGTGCGGAAGACGAAGTCCAAGCTCGCCGGGCGGCTCGACCTGCTCACCCACGTCTCGCTCCTGTGCTGGAAAGGCCGCGAGCTCGACATCGTCACGCAGGCGGAGGTGATCGACGTCTTCCGGCCCATCCGTGAGGACATGGACAAGATGCCCGTCGCCTTCACGATGCTCGAGGCCGTCGATCAAGTGGCAGTAGAGCGCCATCCCATGCCGGAGCTCTTCCGCATGCTCGTGGGCGCCCTGTCGACGCTCGCCGGCGAGGGCGGCGCCGTCCTCCTCGGGGCGTTCCTCTGGAAGCTGCTGGCGCTCGAAGGCGTCAGTCCGGTCGTCGACGAGTGCGCCGCCTGCGGCGAGCCCGCCGACCTCGTGGCCTTCGACCAGGAGATGGGAGGGTTCCTCTGCCGGTCGTGCCGCAGCGGGCACGGCGTCTCGCCGGAGGCCGTGGCACTCATCCGCCACATTCTGGGGGGCCAGCTGCGCCTCGCCCTCGCCGAGCCCGCAGGTCGGGCGACGGCCGAGGTGGAGCGGCTCGCCACGGCGGCCGTCGAGTACCACCTCGACCGCCGGCTGCGCTCCGCCCACACGTCGACGACCTCCCCGGGGTCGCCGGTCACGTGACCGCCGCCGGCGACTCCCGCCTGCTGGCGGCCGCCACCGTCGTGACCCCCGCCGAAGTCTTCACCCCGGGCTGGATCGCCCTCACCGGTGGCCGGGTGGCGTCGGCCGGCGAGGGGCGGCCGCCGCTCGGCCGCCGCGGTGCAGCCCCCATCGTCGAACTGGGGGAGCGCATCGTGGCACCGGGTTACTTCGACGTGCACGTCCACGGTGGCGACGGCGCCCAGGTGAACGCCGGCACCGAGGAGGAGGCGGCGGCAGGCGTCGAGCGCCTCGCCCGCTTCCACGCCCGCCATGGCACGACCTCCTTGCTGGCGACGACGGTGTCCGCCTCGCCCTCCACGCTGATCGCCACCGTGGCCGGCGCCGGCGCCCTCGTGGGGCGGGCGCTCCCAGGGGCGGCCACGGTCCGCGGCGTCCACCTGGAAGGGCCCTTCATCGCACGGGCGAAGCTCGGCGCCCAGGACCCCGCCCACCGGCGCCTGCCCGACATCGGCGAGCTGCGGGCCCTCGCCGAGGCCGCCGGGGGCAACGCGCGCATCGTGACGATCGCCCCCGAGCTGGCGGGGAGCGACCGGCTCATGGACACGGCGCTCGAGCTCGGCATGAGAGTGGCCGTCGGCCACAGCGACGCCTCGTACGACACGACGAGGGCCGCCATCGAGGCCGGCGCCCGCCACGCCACCCATCTTTTCAACGCCATGGCACCCCTCCACCACCGGCGGCCCGGCGCCATCACGGCCCTGCTGCTCGACGACCGCGTCAGCCTCGAGATCGTCGCCGACCTGGAGCACCTCCACCCCGCCGTCATCGCCCTCGTGGCCCGCAGCGCTCCCGGCCGCCTCGTCGCCGTGAGCGACGCCGTGGCGGCGGCCGGCTTCGAGGCGGGCACCTACCGCCTCGGTGACGCCGACATCGCCGTCGAGTCGGGGCGCGTCACCCTGGCGTCGGATCGAGCGACGCTGGCGGGCAGCGCCCTCACGATGGACCGTGCGGTCGAGAACCTCGTGAGGGTGGTCGGCCTCCCCCTCGTCGAGGCGATACGGGCCGCCACGGCCTCGCCGGCGGCGGCCGCCGGCTGCGATGCCGACGGACTGGGCTCCCTCGTGCCGGGCGCACCGGCGGATTGCGTGGTGCTCGAGCCGGACCTCTCCGTGGCGGCCACGATCGTGGGCGGCACCGCCGTCTTCGACCCGTCGGGCCTCCTCGGCGCCTGATCGAGCGCGGCCGGCGCCCTCACTCCTCCGTCGTGCGGCCGAGGGCGAGGTCGACCGCCGCCGTCGTCGAGAGCACCCGCCCGCCGGCGTACTCGGCCTCCCGCACGTCGTCGGGCAGGAGGCGGGCGAGCTCGGCGCGCGCCTCCTCCCGCAGGCGGTCCTCCGTGGTCGTCCAGCCGAAGCTGCGCACCTCGACGGCCGACTCGATGGCGGCGTCGGCGGCACCGTGCAGCCGGGCTGCCCGCCGGCCCTCCTCCCGCCACGTCGCACAGCAGGCGGCGGCGAAGAGCAGCCCGCACAGCTGTGCCTGCAGACCCTGTCGGCGGGCCCTCACGAGGCAGGCCCGCACGAGCAGCTCGGCCGCCTCCAGCTCGCCCTCGGCGATGAGCGCCGTGGCGAGGTCGGACTGGTTCGTGAAGACGAAGTAACTCGCCCCGATCTCGGCGGACAGCGCCACCGCCTCCTCCAAGAAGCGACGGCCCTCCTCCACGCGGTCGGCCAGGAAGCTGAGGCCGGAGAGGTCGTACAGCTCCAACGAGATCGAGAGCTTGTCGCCCGCCCGCCGGAAGCACTGCAGCGCCTCGGCGTGCATGGCCTCGCTGCGCTCGAAGTCGATGGTCCGCTCGAAGTGGGCGAGATTGCGCAGCATGTGCCCGACGAGGTGGTCGTCCCCCGTGGCACGGGCCACCTCGAGCGCCTCGGCGGCCCGAGCCGCCGCCAAGGCGTCGTCGTGGGCGATGTAGGCGACCCCGGACATGAGGAGGATGCCCCAGGCCAGCAGCGTTTGGTCGCCCGTGGCGCGGCAGGCCTCGAACGCCGCCTCCGCCGTGGCCGCCGCCCGCTCGCCCACCCACTCCTCCGTCCCGCGGAACTGGCTCTCGGCGGAGGCGAGCGTCACGAGCGCCCTCGCCACTACGCCGCCGTCGCTGCCGCCGGGGTGTTGTGCCGCCTCACGCAGGTACGGCAACACGTCGTGGTACCCCCGGCTCCAGAGGAACCATTGCAGGGCCGCTCCGAGCCGCAGCACCGCCTCGACGTCGTGCTCGCCCGCCAGGTGGGCAAAGGTGACCCGCAGGTTCTCCCAGTCGCGGTCGAGCCGCAGCAGCCACTCTCCCTGCCGCGGCCCGTCGAGCTCTGGGGCCGCCCGCTCGGCGAGATCGAGGAAGAAGGCGGCGTGCCGTTCCCGCGCCGCCAGCACGGCCTCCTCGCCGTCGGCGCGCAGCATCTCCTCGGCGGCGTAGTCCGCCATCGTCTCGAGGAGCCGGTAGCGCAGCGAGCCGGACGAGCGCTCGGCGACGACGAGGCTCTTGTCGACGAGCGAGCCGAGGAGGTCGGCCACGTCGAAGGCGTCGATGTCGCCGGCGGCGCCGACCGCCTCGGCCGCCTCCAGCTCGAAACCCCCCGCGAACACCGACAACCGCCTCATCAACGCCTTCTCGGCGGCGGAGAGGAGGCCGAAGGACCAGTCGACCATCGCCTGCAGCGTCTGCTGACGCGGCAAGGCGTTGCGACTCCCGCCGGTGAGCAGCCGGAAGCGTTGGTCGAGGCGCTCGTGGAGGTTGAGCAGGGACATGGACGAGAGCCGGGCGGCGGCGAGCTCGAGGGCGAGGGGAATGCCGTCGAGGCGGCGGCAGATCGAGCCGACGAGGCCGGCGGCGGCGTCGTCGAGGACGAGGGAGGCGTCCTGGGCGCGGGCGCGCTGCGTGAAGAGGCGGACCGAGTCGAAGCGGTCGAGCTCCGCCATCGTCTCGGCTCCGACAGGCGGCAGGTCGAGCGACGGCACTCGATAGACGCGCTCGCCGTCGACGCCGAGCGGCTCGCGGGAGGTGGCGAGCAGGCGGACCTGCGGGCAGCCGCGGCTCAACCGCTCGGCGAGACGGGCGCAGGCGTCCACGAGATGCTCGCAGTTGTCGAGGATGACGAGCAGCCGCTGGTCGCTCAGGGTGTGGACGAGCGTGTCGGCGAGCGGCCGCCCCCCTTGCTCGCCGACCCCGAGGACGGCGGCCGCCCACCTACGCTGTTGGTGTGCCCGCGAGCCGCCTCCTCGCCTTTTCGCTCACGGCCTTCGTCATCATCGTCATCCCCGGCCCGAGCGTGATGTTCACGATCGGCCGCGCCCTCGCCCACGGCCGGCGGGCAGCCCTTCTCACCGTCGTCGGCAACGCCATCGGGGAGTACGTGCAGGTGGTCGTCGTGGCCGTCGGCATCGGGGTCCTCGTGGAGCGGTCGCTCCTCCTCCTCGAGATCGTGCGCCTCGCAGGCGCCGCCTACCTCGTGTTCCTCGGCGTGCAGGCCTGGCGCAAACGGCGGACGCTCGCCTCGGTCGTAGGTGCGGCGGCGGTGCCGCTGCGCAGTGGGCGGCGGACGACGTTGGAGGGTGCCGTCGTCGGGGCGACCAACCCGAAGACGATCATCTTCCTCACGGCCATCCTCCCGCAGTTCGTGGCGAAGGCGAGCGGTCACGTGCCGCTGCAAATCCTGTTGCTAGGCGCCGTCTTCAGCGGCATCGCCCTTCTCTCCGACAGCGTCTGGGCACTCGGTGCCGGCTTCTTCCGGTCGTGGTTCGCCCGTTCCCCCCGCCGCCTGGAGCTCGTCGGCGGCACCGGCGGGCTCGCCATCGTGGCCGTCGGGGTGGGCCTCGCCGTCACAGGACGCAAGACCTGACGCCCGGCCGGCTCGCCCGGATCGTGGGGTCCGGTGCCCTTGTAGGCTCCTGAGATGACGACCGAGGAGGCGCCCACGCCGCGACCGGAGCTCTTCGACGCGGTCGTGAACTTGTGCAAGCGGAGGGGTTTCGTCTTTCCGTCGGCGGAGATCTACGGGGGCATCCGCTCCACCTACGACTACGGCCCCCTCGGCGCCCTCATGCTCCGCAACGTGCGGGAGGCGTGGTGGCGGGCCATGGTGCAAGAGCGCGACGACGTCGTCCCCATCGACGCCGCCATCCTCACGAACCCGAAGGTGTGGGAGGCGTCCGGCCATCTCGCCGCCTTCACCGACCCGCTCGTCGACTGCCGCAACTGCAAGGAGCGGTGGCGGGCCGACCAGATCGGCGACGTCTGCCCGAACTGCGGGTCGAAGGATCTCCACCGAGGCGCGCCCGTTCAACCTCATGTTCAAGACCTTCGTCGGCCCCCTGGAGGACAGCGCCTCGGTCGCCTACCTCCGCCCCGAGACGGCGCAGGGCATGTTCGTCAACTTCCTGAACGTGCTGCAGACGACACGCAAGCGGCCGCCTTTCGGCATCGCCCAGACGGGCCGGTCCTTCCGCAACGAGATCACACCGGGGAACTTCGTCTTCCGCACCCGCGAGTTCGAGATGATGGAGATGGAATTCTTCGTGCCGCCGGCCGAGAGCCCGACCTGGTTCGAGTACTGGTGCGGCGAGCGGTTCGCCTGGTACCAGCGCTACGGCATCTCGAAGGATCTCCTGCGGCTTCGCCACCACGACGCCGAGGAGCTGTCCCACTACTCCTCGGGCACGGCGGACGTCGAGTTCCTCTACCCCTGGGGATGGGGCGAGCTCGAGGGCATCGCCAACCGCACGGACTACGACCTGCGGGCCCACTCGGCGCACTCCGGCGTCAAGCTCGAGTACTACGACCAGGCGAGCGGCGAGCGCTACGTGCCGCACGTCATCGAGCCGGCGGCCGGGACGACGCGAACGATGATGGCCATGCTCCTCGCCGCCTACGAGACCGACGTCGTCGCCGGCGAGGAGCGGACGGTGCTGCGGCTCCACCCGCGCATCGCCCCGTATTCCGTCGCCGTCCTCCCGCTCTCGAAGAAGGACACGCTGACGCCCATGGCGAAGGAGATCCTGGCGGTGCTGAGGCGGCGCTTCGTGTGCGACTACGACGAGACGCAGGCCATCGGCCGGCGTTACCGGCGCCAGGACGAGATCGGCACGCCGCTGTGCGTGACGGTCGACTTCGACTCGCTCACCGACGGGGCGGTGACGCTGCGCGACCGGGACACGACCGAGCAGGTGCGCCTGAGTGTGGCCGATCTGCCCGCCGCCGTGGCGGAGCGGCTGGAGGCCGAGTTCGTCCGCTGAGACCGCCGGCGGCCGCGGGCGGGGCGGGGCTGCGCCGACAGCCGCCTGGGTAGGCTCGGCGCCGCCGGCACTCCGGGCGGAGCGCCGCACGAGGAAGGATCCCCAACGATGCCCTACGTCTTCGACTTCGACCACGAGCACTCACGCCCGCCCATGGAGATGAAGGACCTCCTCGGCGGGAAGGGCGCCAATCTGGCCGAGATGACGTCGGTGCTCGGGCTCCCCGTGCCGCACGGGTTCACGATCTCGACGGATGCCTGCCGGGCCTACATGGAGGGTGGGTGGCCGGAGGGCCTCTCGGAGGAGGTGGCCTCGCACCTCCGGCGACTGCAGGACCGCATGGGGCGCCAGCTGGGCGACGCCGGTGACCCGCTCCTCGTCTCGGTCCGCTCGGGGGCGAAGTTCTCCATGCCAGGCATGATGGACACGGTCCTCAACCTCGGCCTCAACGACGCCTCCGTGGCAGGTCTCGCCGCGCAGACCGGTGACGAGCGCTTCGCCTACGACTCCTACCGGCGCTTCGTCCAGATGTACGGGAGGATCGTCCTCGGCATCGCCGGCTCGGTGCTGGAGGGGCCGCTCGAGGCCGCGAAACAGCGCTGCGGGGCTCGCACCGACGCCGAGATCCCCGCCGCCGAGCTGAAGTCGCTCGTGGACGAGCTGAAGGAGGTCGTGCGGCAGGAGACGGGGGCACCGTTCCCGGAGGCACCCCTCGACCAGCTGCGAGGCGCCGTGGAGGCGGTCTTCGGCTCGTGGAACGGTGCCCGCGCCGTCGCCTACCGGGTACGCGAGCGCATCCCGCACGACCTCGGCACGGCCGTCAACGTGCAGGCCATGGTGTTCGGGAACCGCGACGACGACTCCGGCACGGGCGTCGGCTTCACACGGGACCCGGCGACGGGGGCGCAGGGTGCCTACGGCGACTTCCTCGTGAACGCCCAGGGGGAGGACGTCGTCGCCGGCATCCGCAACACGCTCCCCCTCTCGGACCTCGAGGGCATCTTCCCCGCCATCTATGCCGAGCTCCTGGACATCTTCGCCCGGCTGGAGGCGCACTACCGGGACATGTGCGACACGGAGTTCACGATCGAGCGGGGCAAGCTCTGGATGCTGCAGACCCGGGTGGGCAAGCGGACGGGGCGGGCGGCGTTCCGCATGGCCGTCGACATGGTGGCCGACCCCGTCATCAAGCTGAGCCACGAGGAGGCCCTGCAGCGGGTGACGGCCGAGCACGTCGACCAGGTGCTCCACCCGCAGTTCGCCGATACGTCGGCCCCGGCGCTCACGAAGGGGCTCGGCGCCTCCCCAGGGGCGGCCGTCGGCAAGGTGGTCTTCAGCGCCGACGCCGCCGCCCAGGCGGCTCAGCGGGGCGAGCACGTCGTGCTCGTGCGCTCCGAAACGAGCCCTGAGGACGTCCACGGCATGCTCGCCGCCCAGGGCGTGCTGACGGCCCGCGGCGGCCTCGTGTCGCACGCCGCCGTCGTGGCGCGGGGCTGGGGCAAGCCGGCCGTCGTCGGGGCCGAGGCCATCAGAATCAACGAGGCGGCGAAGTCCTTCAGCGTCGGGGGCACGGTCGTGCACGAGGGGGACGTCATCTCGATCGACGGATCGAGCGGCACCGTCGTCATCGGCGAGGTCGCCCTCACGGCGGCTGCGTCGCCGCCCGAGATGGACACGATCCTCGGCTGGGCGGACGACGTCCGCCGGGGGCGCCTCGGTGTGCGGGCGAACGCCGACAACGGCCCCGACGCCGCCAACGCCCGCCGGCTCGGTGCCGAGGGCATCGGGTTGTGCCGGACCGAGCACATGTTTCTCGGCGAGGACCGGCTCCCCGTCGTTCGGCGGATGATCCTGGCCGACTCGGCCGAGGACGAAGCGGCCGCCCTCGAGGAGCTCCGCAAGGTGCAGCGCACCGACTTCGTCGACATCCTCGAGGCGATGGACGGGCTGCCCGTCGTCGTGCGCCTGCTCGACCCGCCCTTACACGAGTTCCTTCCCGACGTGGAGCACCTCGCCGTGAAGGAGGCGACGGAAGGCCTCAGCGACGAGGAGCGCCGCCTCTACGAGGCCGCTCGCTCGTGGCGGGAGGCGAACCCGATGCTCGGCACGCGGGGCGTCCGCCTCGGGGTCATCAAGCCCGGGCTGTACGCCATGCAGGTGCGCGCCCTCATGGAGGCCGCCCTCGACCGGGTGCGGGCCGGCGGGCACCCCGTCGTCGAGGTGATGATCCCGCTCACGATCTCCCGCGAGGAGCTCGCCCTCGCCCGTTCGTGGGTGGTGGAGGCCATCGCGGCCGCCGAGGAGGGCGCCACGAGCGAGGCGGAGCGAGTCGAGGTCCTCATCGGCACGATGATCGAGACGCCGCGGGCCGCCCTCGTCGCCGGCGAGATCGCCGAGGAGGCCGACTTCTTCTCGTTCGGGACGAACGACCTCACGCAGATGACCTTCGGCTTCAGCCGCGACGACGTCGAGGGGCGCATGATGACGGCCTACCTCGAGAAGGGGCTGCTGCGTGCGAACCCCTTCGAGACCGTCGACCCCGTCGGGGTGGGCGAGCTCGTGCGCCTCGCCGTGGAGCGGGGCCGGGCGACCCGGCCGGGTCTCGACATCGGTGTCTGCGGAGAGCACGGCGGTGATCCCGCCTCCATCGACGTCTTCTTCAAGGCCGGCGTCGACTACGTGAGCTGCTCGCCCTACCGGGTGCCGATCGCACGCCTGGCGGCGGCGCAGTCGGTGCTGGCCGCTTCGTAGGTCGGGCGGTCCGGCGGGCGCCGGCCGAGCCGCCGCCATCGCCCGGCGCCCCGAGGCGTTACCGTTCGCATCGATGGGCATCCCCGACGAGGACGTCGCGCAGGTCCGGGCGTCGACCGACATCGTCGCCCTCATCGGCGAGTACACCCCCCTGAAGCGCGTCGGCCGCCGGTTCGTCGGGCTCTGCCCGTTCCACGCCGAGAAGACGGGCTCCTTCAGCGTGAACGCCGAGCAGGGCCTCTACTACTGCTTCGGGTGCCAGGCGTCGGGCGATGCCATCAGCTTCCTGCGGGCCATCGAGGGCTGCGACTTCGTGGAGGCCGTGGAGCGCCTCGGCGCCCGCGCCGGCGTCACGGTGCGCCAGGAGGCCGGCCGGGGGCACAAGGACCACGAGCAGTACGAGGCGCTGAAGGAGGCGATGCGGCGCGCCGTCGCCATCTACCACGAGCGGCTCCTCAGCCACGCCGACGCCAACCAGGCGAGGCAGTACCTGCGTTCCCGTGGCTACGACGGAGCCGTCGTGCGGCAGTTCCAGCTCGGTTGGTCCCCGGAACGGGGCGCCAACCTCGCGAAGGCGCTCGGCCTCCCCGTCCCCGTCCTGGAAGCCGCCGGACTCGTGCACGATGGGTCGTACGGCCCGCAGGACAGCTTCCGCGGGCGGGTCATCTTCCCCATCTTCGACCCCTCCGGCACACCCATCGCCCTCGGGGGCCGCATCCTCCCGGGAGGGGGCGGCGGCGACGGCGGAGCCGGCCCGAAGTACCGCAACTCGAAAGAAACCCCCATCTACTCCAAACGACGCACCCTCTACGGCCTCAACTGGGCGCGCCAGGGAATCGTGCACTCGAACGAGATCGTCGTCTGCGAGGGCTACACGGACGTCATCGGGCTCTTCACGGCGGGGATCCCCCGGGCGGTCGCCACCTGCGGGACCGCCCTCACCGATGAGCACTTCCAGGTGATCGCACGTTTTGCCCGCCGCGTGGTGCTCGCCTTCGACGCCGACACGGCCGGGCAATCGGCCGCCTCCCGCTTCTACGAGTGGGAGAGCCGCCACGACCTCGAGGTCTCCGTGGCGGCCCTGCCGTCGGGAAGCGACCCCGGGGAGCTCGCCCAGCGCGACCCCGACGGCCTGAGAGCGGCCGTGTCAGAAGCACGTCCCTTCCTCGGCTTCCGGGTCGATCGAGCGCTCGCCTCCGGCGATTTCCGCTCGCCGGAGGGACGGGTACGGGCGGCGGCCGCCGCCGTCGCCATGATCGCCGAGCACCCGAACGGGCTCGTGCGCGACCAGTACCTCGTGACGATCGCCGACCGCACCCGCATCGACGTCGAGCAGCTCCGCCCCTACCTCGAGCGGCCCGCGTCGCACAACGGGGGCTCACCGGAACCGGTCACCGTCACGACGTCGCGCCGTCCCTCTGCCACCGGCGAGGGCCAACGGGCAGCCCGTGACGCCCTGGCACTCGCCATCCACAACCCCGCCGCCATGGCCGACCGTCTCGACGAATGCCTGTTCGTCGACCCCCTGCAGCGCGATGCCTACCTCGTGCTGGCCCAGGCGACGAGCCTCCACCAAGCCATCGAGACCTCCCCCGACGACATCGCCGACCTCCTCCGCCAGCTGGCAGTGGGCGAGGCGGAGGCCGACGCCGACCCGACCGTCGTCATCCTCGTCCGGGCGGCGGCGACGCGGGCGATGGCAGAGCTCGAGTCGGAGGCGCGATCAGCCGAGGCGGCCGGCGACTCGGAAGGCTTCGGGCAGGCGGCGCACGACATCTCGTTCCTCAAGGCGGAGCTCGAGATCATGCAGGAACCGGGCGTGAGCGAGACGCCACCGCAACCCGTGATCGACGCCGCCCACCACTTGTTAGGGTGGCTGCAGGGACGCCGAGGGGAGGGCGGGTGAGCAGTTCGAGCGGACCGGACGACTTGGCGGGCAGCCAGGTCGAGTCGAACGAGGAACGCCGAGCCCGCATCGCCTCCGCCCTCAGCCTGCGTGACTACAGCGGATCCTCCGGAGGCGGCACCGATCCGGTGCGGGCGTATCTCAAGGAGATCGGCCGCGTCTCGCTCCTCACGCCCGAGCTGGAGGTCCTCTGCGCCCAGCAGATCGAGTCCGGCGTCGAGGCGTCTGCCATCTACGAGTCCTGGCAAGCCGAGGGCAAGCTCGACCAGATCGCCTTCGCCGAGCGGCGCAAGGTCGAGCGCACGATCCGCCTGGGACAAGACGGCAAGGACCTCCTCATCGAGGCGAACCTGCGCCTCGTCGTCTCCATCGCCAAGCGCTACCGCAACCGGGGGATGCCCTTTCTCGACCTCATCCAGGAGGGCAACCTCGGCCTCATGCGGGCGGTGGAGAAGTTCGACCACCGGAGGGGTTTCAAGTTCTCGACGTACGCCACGTGGTGGATCCGCCAGGCGATCACGCGGGCGGTTGCCGACCAGGCCCGCACCATCCGGATCCCCGTCCACCTCGTCGAGACGATCAACAAGGTCACCCGTTCGCAGCGCCAGCTCTCTCAGGAGCTCGGCCGTGAGCCGACCGTCGAGGAGATCGCCGCCCGGATCGAATTCCCCGTCGATCGGGTGCGCGAGCTCCAGCGCATCAGCCAGGACACCATCTCACTCGAGCAGCCGCTCGGGGACGAGGAGGACTTCAGCCTCTCGGACCTCTTGGAGGACCAGACGGCGGAGGTGCCGTCCGATGCCGCCACCCGCATCCTCCTCAACGAGGCCGTCAAGCGCGCCCTCGGAGAGCTGAGCGAGCGCGAGCAGGAGGTGGTGCGGCTGCGTTTCGGCCTCGACGACGGGCGAATCCGCACGCTCGAGGAGGTCGGGCAGATCTTCGGCGTCACCCGGGAGCGCATCCGCCAGATCGAGATGAAGACGCTCGCCAAGCTGCGCCACCCACAGGTGTCGAGGCCACTTCGCGACTACGTCGAAGGCGACTGACCGCTCCCCGCCGGTGACGGGGGCGAGAGGGCGGCGCCTCGGTATCGAGGCGACCGAGAATCCGGCCGAGGTCTTGGAGGCGGCCGCCTCCTACCTCGCCTCGCGGCCGGCCGAGCACAAGGTCACGCTCACGTTGCTGCACGAGCGGGCCGAGCATGCCGAGCCGGGGCGGTACTGGGTGGTGCGCGAAGGCGTCCCCGTCGTCGGCGTCGGCTTCCAGTCGCCCCTCGATTTCCCCCTCCTCCTGACGCCGATGCCTCGGGCGGCGGCCCGTGCCCTCGCCGAGACGATGGCGGGCAGCGGCGTCGAGCTGCCTGGCGTCGGCGGGGATGCCGGCACAGCGGCCGCCTTTGCCGGCCAGTGGAGCGAGAGCCGCATGATCGGTGCCCGTCCGGAGATGGGGCAGCGCCTTTACCGGCTGGGCGACCTGCGCCTGCCCGATGGCGTTCCCGGCCGGCTGCGGGTCGCCACGGCCGGCGACCGCCCGGCGGCGGAGGCGCTCGTAGCGGCCTTCCTCGAGCACATCGGCGAGCGGGGCCACAGCCCGGACGTCCTCGCCCGGCGCATCGGGGCCGGGCAGGTCTGGCTCTGGGACGACGGCGAGCCCGCCTGCATCGCCGTCCATTCGCACCCCATCGAAGGCGTCACCCGCATCCAGACGGTGTTCACGCCACCGGAGCTGCGGCGGCGGGGCTACGCGGCCGGCTGCGTCGGATACCTCTCGCAACACCTCGTCGGGCGCGGGTTGCAGTGCGTCCTCTACACGGACCTCGGCAACCCGACGTCGAACTCCGTCTACCGCCGTCTCGGCTACGAGGCCGTCATGGAGGCGGTGCGATACCGGTTCGTCGTTGGGCCGCTCAGCGGCTAATGGCCGTTGCTCCCTCGCCGCTGAGCCGCTGACCGGCCACCGGAGCTCGTGAGCACCTCGGTCACGCGCGCCCTCGCAACGCCGCCGAGCGGGCTGTCCAGGAAGTCGGTGAACCGCTCACGCGCCAAGTCCCCGATCGCCCGCACACGCTCGGCGGCCGCCTCGGCGCCCTCGTCGCGGCGGGGCCATTCTGGCCGGTCACCCCGCTCGCCGTGGCGCACTTGTGCCGCCTTCGAGACCGCCCAAGCCCCTGCCGCGCATCCGAGGACGAAACCCGTCTTGAACCTCATCCCCACCTTCTAGCCCCTCGCAACGGCCGCCGCCACTCGAAAGTGCTGCTCGCATGCCCCCGGCAGCTTGCTGCTGGAGGGAATCCGACCCGGCCGCGGGCAGTGGGTTAGTTTGCCGGACATGAACGACCGACACCCACCCGCCCGCCGCCTCAGCCGACTGGCGGCCCGGGCACTCGCCGTCGGGCTCGTCGTGCTCGTCGTGTCGACCGCCGGCATGTCGGCTGCCCTCGCTGTCGGCAACGCCACGCTCCAGGGCTACATCCTCACCGACCCCATCCCCGGCTGGGGGCCGGCGCCGACCTCCGAGGTACAGAACCTGCAGTCCCAGGTGTCGACCTCGCTGTCGTCGGAGACCCACAAGCAGATCGCCGTCGCCGTCGAGGGCTGGTCCGGTCCCAACGCCAACGCCGACGTCCTCCTCATCACCCTGGCACGCTTCACCAGCTCCACCGTGCCGCCCGCCACCAACCTGCAGAACTCCGCCAACGAGGTGTGCACGGGGGCGGGCGAGAAACCGGGGACGATCTCTTCAATCTCCGGCATCCCGGACTCGTTCTCCGAGGTCTGCCAAGGCGGCACCGCCCCCGTCCTAGCGGCCGACTGGGAGGAGGGTGACATCGTGGCCTTCGTGGACGCGAGCGGGATGTCGCAGAGCACGCTCGAGAGCGTGTCGCGGGCGCAATCGGCCAAGATCCCGGGCGGTGGGTCGGGCGGCGGTTCCAGCTCGTCCAGCTCCTCCCTCTACGCCGGGATCGGCGTCGCGGCCGTCGTGATCGGTGTGGGCATCGTCTTCATGCGCCGGCGCTCGGCGGCGAGGGCGACCCCGGCGCCGGCCGGCGACTTCTTCTCCCCGAACACCGGGCCGCCGCAGTGGGGTCCGGGCACACCGCCGCCGGGCGCACCGGCGCCGGGGCAGGGCTACGGCGCCCCACCTGCCGGGCAGGGATACGGGGCGGCCCAGCCGTACCCGGCGCCAGGCGAGTACACGCCGCCCGCCGGCCAGTACGCGCCGCCGGGGCAGTACGCACCGCCTGCGGGCCAGTACACCCCGCCCGAGCAGTGGGACCAGGGGCAGCAAGCGCAGCCCTACGGCACACCGGCGCCCGCCGCCCAGCAACCTCCCGTCGCCGGCTACCCGGCGGGAGCCGGTAGCGCCACCGGCGCCCAACCCCCCTCCAGCGCCATGCCGGGCGGCTCCAGCGACGAAACGGTCACCGTGGGCGGCTGGCAACCTCAGGCTGTGCCGCCCTCAGAGCGTCCTGCACCGGCTGCGGAGCCGCCCATCGCCCAGGCGTCGCCCGTTGCGCAGCCGGAACCGGTCGCTCCCACCCCACCGGCGCCCGCCCCAGTGGCGGAGCCTGCGCGGGAGGTCGGCTGGCACCCGATCGAAGGCGACGTCAACCGACAGCGCTACTGGGACGGCAGCAGCTGGACGGCCCGCATGCGCTGGGACGGGACCTCCTGGGTCAACGAGTCCTCGCCGTAGCGCTTCCGGTCGGCGCCGGGGCGGGAGGTAGGATTCTGGGTCGGAGGTCGCCGCGGCGGCCGACACCTTCCGGGGTAGCTCAATGGCAGAGCACGCGGCTGTTAACCGTGTGGTTGAGAGTTCGAGTCTCTCCCCCGGAGCAGAGTTGGTGAGCGGCGGTGACGTCGCGCACACGGGCACCCCTGCGGTCGCTCAGGGTCTTGTCGGTTCCCTCGAGCGGTGCTCATCGGCCTCGAGCAGTCGTCGGAGCTGATCGAGGATGCCGAGGGCCTTCTCCCTCGGCAGTCCCGCAGGTGATTCGGCGGGCAGCATGGCCACCGAACGGCGAAGCTGCTCCGCCTCCCATGACGTGAGGTCGGCCATACCGAGACCTTATCGAACAGGTGTTCGCTCCCGCAAGCGGGGCCGGGGACTCAGGCCTCTTGGTCGAACTGACCGCCTTCGTTGAAGTGGCCGCCCTCGCTGAAGTGGCCTCCCTCCCCGACGGGCGCCTCGTCGGCCTGGCCGCCGGTGGCCGGCTCGACGGCCGGGACGTCGCCCGGCTCCGGCTCCAGCTCCTCGATCTCGATCGTCTTCAGGTCGAGGATGCCCGACTCGGCCGGGACGAACCCGCATTGCTCGAGGTAGAAGGTGGCCACGGAGCGGTCGAAGTCGGCATGCAGCCACTCGCAGCCGGAACGCCTCGCCTCCTCGGCGGCCACCCGCACGATCTCGCTGCCGACCCCCTGCCGCTGCTCGCTCGGCAGGACCATCGTGTTGAGGAGCACGGCGTGGATGCCGCCGTCCCAGATCACGTTGGCGAAGCCGACGAGCTCCTCCTCCAGCCGGGCGCACACCCAGCCGAGCGAGTGGTGTTCGAGCTGCCGTTGCCATGGGGCGGGCGAGGGCGGATGGTCGAACGCTTCGGCATGCAACCAGTCGAGCTCGATCTCCTCAGCGGCGCCGCGCCACTCGTAGCGGATCGCTGCTTCCGTGATCATCGGGCAACAGTATTTCGCACGGAGGGGTCCAACGTGGCGTTATCCGCACGAGCGCCCGCGCTCGCCAGCACTCTCACCTGCCGAGCAGCGTCTCGAGGCGGGCGGCCACCTCGCGGTAGCGGCCGACGGGGATGAGGTGGACGCCTTCGAAGGCGCCGCTGTCGCGTAGATCGAGCACGAGCCGGCAGGCGGCCTCGACGCCGGCGGAGCGATCCGTCTCGAGTTGCGCCCGCAGGTCGCCCGGAACCCCGAACGCCAGGCTGCCGGCGACATTGTCGGCCATCGCCGGGCTCGCCAGAACGAGCACGCCCGGGTAGACGGGCTGGGAGAGCCCGACGCTCCGGCGCCAGCTCACGAGCTCTTCGACGGAGAAGGACACCTGCACGAAGACGAAGTCGGCGTCCCGCTTCCAGGCGGGGACGTCTCCGAGCCGTGCCGTCACGCCCGCCCGGAAGCTCGGCTCCGCCTCGGCGCCCTGTTCCCGACCCCACCGGTGGATCTCCTCCACCATGGTCTTCACGGTGAGCTGGCTCGTGCGCGCACCGCTCGTGGGCTCGTCCCCGTAGACGCACAGGAACTCCTCCACGCCGTAGGCGGCGGCCGTGAGGAGGTCCCGGCGCAGGCCGAGCAGGTTGCGGTCCCGGCAGTTGAGGCAGGCGATCGAGTGCCCGCCCATGGCCTCTACCTCGTGGGCGACGGCGACACTGGACACGGTCGCCCGGCCGAGGTGGTTGTCGGGGATGAGGAAGGTCGAGGAGACCGAGGTCAGGACGCCGATCTGGTGGCGGACCCGGCGCAGGTCCGGCCGGGTCGCCGGCTCGATCTCGCAGATCACCGTGAAGGCGTCGTCCGGCATCGACGAGAACATACGGCATGGGCCAGCTCGCTGCGCCCGGCCGGACGCAGTCGTTCGGGCGGGCCTTCGTCTCGAAGACCGACCCAGCTCTCCGCGTCAGATGCCCTGCGGCACCACCTCGTCGTAGCGCGCCCACGCCCGCTCGGCGAGCAGCGGGGCGATCGTCTCCACGACGTTGCGCTGGAAGTGGGGGCTGTCCCGGTGCGCATCGAAGGCGGCTTCGTCCACGTAGCGCTCGTAGAGGACGAAGTGGTCACCGTCGTCCTGCGACCGCTCGGCGACGAACTGCAAGCAGCCCGGCTCGGCCCGCGAGGCGGCGACGTGCCGTGCCAGCACCGCAGCGACGGCGTCACCCTGTCCGGGCAGGGTCTCGTATCTGGCGATGACAGTCACCATGGCGGCCTCCGAGCCTGAGGCTATCCGAGGCCGAGGAGCGGTGACTTGAGTTGCGCGTCATGGTGGTCGGAACGCTCGGACCGAATGCGCTTACGCTCGAGCACGGGCACGAGATCGGGAAGGAGTGCTCATGGCCGGCCGGTTTGTGTACTGGATGAACGTCTCGCTCGATCTCTTCATCGAGCGAGAGGCGGGTGAACACGGCGACATCGCGGGCCCCACCTGGATCCGCCTCGGCGAGCCGCTGCATCGCGAGTTCAACGCTCGCGCACGTGCGATGTCGATGATGGTCGAGGGCCGCACCGTCTACGAAATGATGGATCCCTTCTGGCCGAACGCTCGCACGGACGAGTCGCTTCCCGCCTTTCTGCGCGAATTCGGCGAGATCTGGACGGATATCCCCAAGGTGCTCGTCTCCCGCACACGAACGACGGCCGAACACAACACGCGCATCATCGGTGGCGACAACGACGCCATCGAACAGCTCGCCGTGCTGCGGCAGGAGATGGACGGCGACATCGGCATCGGCGGCGCGACTCTCGCCACGCAGCTGCTGCGGGCGCGCCTACTCGACGAACTCCTCCTGTTCACACACCCCGTCGTGCTCGGCGCCGGACGCCCGCTGTTCGACGCGCTCGACCAACCCGTCGAACTCGACCTCCTGGAACAGCGTTCATTCGACCAGGGTGTGACACTTCACCGCTACTCGGTGCGCGGAGCGCGTTGAGAACGCTTCCGCTTCAACACACACGAACGTTGAGTACGTCCGGAGAGCGCAGGCGAACCGCAAGACGGGCCGGCGCGGCCGCTGATCGCGCCGGGCGTTGTCGGCCGTTCGTACCTCTCCTGGCCGGCACGAGCCACACCCAGTCTGAGTCGGAGTGGTAGGCGTGCAACCAGGCTCGCCATTCCTCAATACTGGCGATGACCAGCTCCAGGGATTCCACCGCTCGACCGTATCCTCGAAGCGCTTGCTCATGGGTAGGTTCGGCGGCGCCTTCGTGCCGTGGCGGAAGTGACGAATGCCTCTACCGCACAGCTGATTGGTGAGCGACGATCAAGGAGTGGTCGAACGCGCCCTCGCTGCGCTGGAGATCCCCGTCGCCAACGCCGGGGCCGGTGGAATCGAGGTCACCGGCTTGACCAAGTCGTACGGCTCGGTCCAGGCGGTCCGCGGGATCGACCTCGTGATCGCGCCCGGCGAGACCGTGGCACTGCTCGGCCCGAACGGGGCGGGCAAGACGACGACGATCGACATGATCCTCGGCCTTCGACACCCTGATGCCGGAACGGTCAGCGTGTGCGGCGTCACACCGGCGAAGGCAGTCAGATCGGGCTGGGTCGGCGGGATGCTGCAGACCGGGTCGTTGCCGGACCATCTGCGTGTCTGCGAATTGCTCAGGCTTGTTGCCTCGTACTACCCGCAGCCCCTTGAGGTCGAGGATGTGCTCCGACGCACGGGGCTCGGCGACCTGGCGGAGCGGTGGACGAGGAAGCTCTCCGGCGGGGAAGCGCAGCGGGTGCGCTTCGCCACGGCTCTCGTCGCCAATGCCGATCTCTTGGTGCTCGACGAGCCGACTGCCGGCATCGACGTCGAGGGCCGACACGAGTTCTGGGAGGTGATGCGCGCCGTCGCGGCAGAGGGAACGACCGTCGTGTTCGCCACCCACTACCTCGAAGAGGCCGACGAGTTCGCCGACCGGATCGTGCTCATCGCCCGTGGGTCCATCGTCGCCGACGGGCCGGCCACCGAGATCAAGGCGAAGGCGGGGTCTCGAACGGTCCGGGCGACGTTGGCGGTGGCCGACCTCTCGTCGCTCGGCGCCCTGCCCGGTGTGACGAACGTCGAGCGCCACGGTGAGACGGTGGTGCTCTCGTGCTCGGACGCCGACGTGGCGCTGCCGGCACTGTTCGCAGCATTCCCCGAGGTGCGAGACGTCGAAGCACACGGCGGAACCCTCGAAGAGGCGTTCCTCGAGCTGACAGCCCGGCCGGTCGACACCGGTGCGGGGGAGGTGGCCGAATGAGCGCGGCCACACATGTGCGCTACGAGCTCCTCCGGACCGTCCGCAACCGCCTCATGTGGGCACTCTCGCTGGCGCTTCCACTCGTCGTCTACTACTCGGTCGCTTCGGGCAACCGTCATAGTTTCGTCTACGCGGCGGGCGTCTCCTTTCCCCTCTACTTCATGACCGGAATGGCGGCCTATGGCGCCATGTTCGCCGCCATCGGACCCGGTGCCCGTCTCGCCCGCGACCGCGCTCGGGGCTGGACGCGCCAGTTGCTGATCACGCCGCTGCGGGCCCGAACCGACTACCTCGCGAAGGCGCTCGCCGCCTATCTCGTGGCGCTGCCCGCGCTCGTCCTGGTCTTCCTGGCCGGCGCAACGCTCGGGGTTCGCCTCGATGCGGCGCAGTGGCTGGAGATGAGCGGCCTGCTTCTTGTCGGCCTGGTGCCGTTCGTCTTGATGGGCCTCATCCTCGGTCACCTGATCGCGACGGACGCCCTCGTGCCGGTCATGGGCTGGCTCGTCGTCTTCTTCGCTCTCTTCGGCGGCGCCTTCGGGAGCTTGTTCAACAGCGGGGCGATGTTGACCGTTGTCAAGCTGCTGCCCTCCTACTGGCTCGTGCATGCCGGCGCGGCGGCGCTCCTCCACGGGGACTGGCCGGCCGAGGGATGGATCGCGCTCGCCTGCTGGACCGCGGCGCTCACCCCACTGGCCGTCTTCGCCTACCGGCGCGACACCGCGAGGGTGTGAGCACGCCTGGGGGCTCGGCGGAACGGGCGAAGTCGACTTCACGCACGTGGAAGACGAGGACCTCGCTGCCGTTGGAGGCGGCCAAGCCGGCGGCGACGTCCTTTGCCCGCATGGAGGCGGGCGAGCCGTCGAGGGCGAGGAGGACGCGCTCGAACATGGGCGTTCGGCTACTCGCCTGTGGGGAGCAGCCGCATCGCCCGCTCGCCGGCGGCGATCACCGCCGACGTCGGCGGGGCGACGATGACAGGGACGGCAGAGCCTTGACGGAGCCGGTCGGTGACGGTCCGGCGCCAGGGGAAGCGGTTGAGCAATGTCGGGCGGCCCGTCCCGACGACGATGGCATCGGCCTGCCACTCCCATGCCTCCTCCAAGATGGCGTCGCCGGCATGGCCGATGCGCGATCGCCGTACCTGCCCGCTTGCCCCGATGCCCGCCATGCGGAGGTCGAACACCGCTTCGTTGACGACGTCCCACGCCTCGTCCGCCGACACGAGGTAGGGAAAGCCATGGGCGCAGTCGCCCTCCCGGACGTGAAGGACCCTGGCGACGGCGCCGGACGCCGTCGCCAGGGTCGCGGTCGTGTGCAGCGCGCTCGATTCGGAGCGCACGTGGTACACGGCGACGAGGAGCTTGCCAAACACCAACAACACCCCCATCCGGGCAGCGCCGAAGAGACCTGCGTCGAACTGCTGTGAGTTTCCGGGAGGCGCCCTGAACGGGTGCTGAACAATCCGGGGGGGTTTCTGAATTCTTTCTGAACGGGCGCCGGCGACGCAGCGCACCCGGCGGCGCTCCGCGCGAAGATCTGCCACGACGACCATGAGGCTCCCGCGGCGAACGCTCCTCGGCAGTGCGGCGGCGCTGGCCGCACTCGGTGTGCTCACCCTCGCCATGGTCCCGTTGCGGCGGTACCTGAACGTCGCCGACGACGGTCTCGTGCTCATCGTGCCCGTCGTCGTGGGGGCCGCCCTCGGAGGCTTCGCCGCCGGCGTGGTGAGCCTGGCGGCGGGTTTCGTCGCCTACGACTTCGTCTTCATCCCGCCCTACTACACGCCCTGGGTCGGCCCGAGCCGCAACTGGATCGCCCCGGGCGTGTACGTCATCGTGATGCTCGTCGTCTCCCAAGTCGTGGCGTCGAAGGAGGCCGCCCGCCGCGAGACGGCGCGGCAGAACGAGGCCATCTCCCGCCTCTTCGAGGTCTCCCAGATCCTCGTGGAGGACAAGACGCTCGACGAGCTGCTCGCCCACATCACCTCGACGCTGCGCGAGACCTTCTCACTTCGGACGGTGGCCTTCGTCCCCCTCGGATCGACGGGGAGAGCGGCCACGGCCGGGCCGGCCTTGTCGGGCGACGAGGAGCACCTCGTCAGCTCCTCCACGCCGGACTCGCCCACCGACCTCGTCGTGCTCCGCACGGGCTCGAACGCCATCACCTCGATCACCCTCGCCCTCGGCAGCCGGCCCGTGGGGCGCCTCGTCCTCGTCGGCGACGGGCTGGGAGACGGCGACAAGGAGGCCATCCTCACCTTCGCCAACCAGACCGCCCTTGCCGTCGAGCGCATCCGCCTGCGGGAGGAGGCGATGCGAGCCGAGCTCACCGGTGAGGTCGAGCGGCTCGCCAAGGCGCTCGTGACGGCCGCCTCCCACGACCTGCGCTCGCCCCTCGCCTCCATCAAGACGCTCGCCTCCACCTTGAGCGACCCCGGCCTGCAGCTGGCGCCGGAACGGCAACGGGAGCTGGCGGCGCTCATCGACCACCAGTCCGACCGCCTCGGCCGGCTCGTCGCCAATCTGCTCGACATGAGCCGGATCCAGGCCGGTGTGCTCGAGCTCCGCCGGGAGCCGGTCCCCCTCGCCGCCGTCGTGCGGGAGGCCGTGCAGAGCCTCGCCCCCACCGTCGATCCGGAGAAGGTCGACGTGCGGGTCCCCGACGACCTCCCCTTCGTCGACGTCGACCAGGTCCTCATCGCTCAGGTGGTCTGCAACCTCGTCGAGAACGCCGCCCGCCATGCCCCGAACGGCACCTCCGTCGGCATCGAGGCGATCGACTTCCCCGAACGGGTGGAGGTCGTCGTGAGCGATCTCGGCCGCGGCGTGGCACCGCCCGAGCGCGACGCCGTCTTCACCATGTGGAACCGCCGTGACTCCGACGGCGGGGCGGGCCTCGGGCTCTGGATCGCCAAGGCCTTCGTGGAGGCCCACGGCGAGACGATCTGGACGGAGGCTGCGCCGGGAGGTGGAGCCCGTTTCTGCTTCACGATCGCCAAGGTCCCCGTGCGACACGTGACCCCAGCCCGCCCGAAGGCGATCTCCGGTGCCCCGAGTCCTGCTCATTGACGACGACACCGCGCTCCTGCGCGGTCTCGACATCGGCCTCGAGGCGCTCGGGCACGTCGTCTTCACGGCGACGACGGGCGGCGACGGACTCACGAAAGCGGCACTCGACCTGCCAGATGTCGTCGTCGTCGACCTCGGCCTGCCGGATCTGGACGGGATCGAGCTGTGCCGCCAGCTGCGCGAATGGAGCTCGGTGCCGATCGTCGTGCTCTCGGCCGACGGGCGGGAGGACCGCAAGGTCACGGCCTTCGAGCGCGGCGCCGACGACTACGTCACGAAGCCGTTCGGCATCCGTGAGCTGGACGCCCGCATCCGGGTCGCCCAGCGTCACGGCAACGGCGGGGCAAACTCGGAGGAGCCGACGACGCTCAGCCTCGGCGAGCTCACGTTCGACCTCGTCCATCAGGAGGTGCGCCGCGACGGCCAGCTCCTCGACCTCACGAGGACGGAGCTCGCCTTCCTCACCTACCTCGCCCGCCACGCCGGCAAGACCTGCACCCACCAACTCCTGCTGTCGCATGTCTGGGGGCTGCGCTCCACCGAGGCCGCCGGGTACCTGCACGTCTACGCCTACCGGCTCCGCAAGAAGCTGAACGACGAGAACGGCACCGTGCTCGTGACCGTTCCCCGCCTCGGCTACCGGCTCGTGCTGCCGGAGCCGTCGTGACGCCCGCAAGGACGCCGGCATGAACACAGCCCCCGACATCGCCGACTTCCTCCGGCTCAGACCACCGTTCGCCGACCTCGAGCGGTCCGAGGTGGAGCGGGTGGCGGCCGCCACGGAGGTCGAGTTCCACCTCGGCGGGACGCTCGTCTTCTCGCAGGCGGAGGCGAACGAGCACCTGTACGTCATCCGCAGCGGGGCCGTCGAGATCCTGCACGACGGCCGCGTGCTCGACCTCATCGGGGAGGGGGAGATGTTCGGGCACGCCTCCATGCTCTCCGGCCTGCCGACGGGCTTCGCCGCCCGTGCCTCCGAGGACACCCTCACCTACCGCATCCCTCACGACGTGGCCGCCCGTGTGCTGGCGCGGCCGGAGGGGCTGCGTTTCGTGGCGCGCGTGCTGCTGGAGGACCCCCACGGAATCCGGCGGTCGCCCGATCCGGGCCGCGAGCAGCTGCAGCAGCCCGTCGGGCCCCTCCTGCGTTCGAAGCCGGTCCTCGTGAGCCCGGGCACGAGTATCCGGGAGGCGGCCAAGGAGATGACGGCGGTCGGAGCCACCGCCGTCGTCGTCGATCTCGGCGACTCGTTGGGGATCCTCACCGACCGCGACCTCCGGTCCCGCGTCATCGCCGCCGGGCTGCCGGTGGACGGGCCCGTCTCCTCGGCCATGACGCACCCCGCCTATACCGTCGACGAGGACCGCCAGGCGGGCGAGGTGCTGCTCGACATGCTCGACCGCGGCTTTCGACACTTCCCCGTGCTCTCGGCGACCGGCCGCCTGCTCGGCGTCGTCGCCGACTCCGACCTCGTCGCCGTGCAGACGCGCTCCTCGTTCGTGCTGCGCCAGGCGATCGCCGCCGCCACGAACCTGGAGGAGCTGGCGGAACCGGCGGGGCGGCTTCCCTCCACCCTCGTCGCCATGCACGACGCCCACATCGCCGCCCTCGACATCCAAGCCATGTTCTCGGTCGTCGTGGATGCCTTGACGCGCCGGCTCCTCGAGCTCGCCATCGCCGAGGCGGGCGAGCCTCCCCTCCCCTTCGCCTGGCTCGCACTCGGCAGCCAAGCCAGGCGGGAGGCGGTCCCGAGCTCCGACATCGACAGCGCCATCGTGTGGTTCGAGGGCGACGAGGACGAGAGCGTCCGCGCCTACTTCACGTCACTCGCCGTTCGGACGATCGACGGGCTCGTGGCGTGCGGCTTCCACCCCGACAGCCACCGGGCGAGCGCCTCCGACCCGCTCTTCATCCGCTCCATCTCCAACTGGCAGGACGCTGCCAGATCATGGTTGGAGGATCCCAATCAGGAGAACGCCGTCATGATGGTCTCGGTGCTCGTGGACAGCCGGCCCGTCTTCGGGATCCGGGCCGGCACCCCGGTGGCCGAAGCCTTCCGCTCCGCCTCCCAGCACCGCCAGCTCCTACGGCTGCTCGCTCGCCTCGCCATCGCCCACAAGCCACCGACCGGCTTCCTGCGTGGCCTCGTCATCGAGGACTCGGGCGAGCACCGCGGACACCTCGATCTGAAGCTCGGGGGCGTCGTCCCGATCTGCGACCTCGCCCGCTGGGCGAGCATGGCGGCGGGCGTCACGAGCGCCTCCACGAGCGAGCGGCTGCGGGCGGCCGGGGCCGCCGGCACGATCGGCGGGGTCGATGCCGAGACGTTGCTCGAAGCCTTCGAGCTCATCGCCGAGTTGCGGCTCGACCACCAGGTGGCCCAGTTGGAGGCGGGGGCCGTGCCGGACGACTTCGTCAACCCCGACGACCTCAGCCCGCTCGCCCGCGGCCACCTGAAGGAGGCCTTCCGAGCCGTCGCCGCCGTGCAAAAGCGCGTCTCGAACGATCTCGCCTACAACTGAGCCATGCGGTTCCTCCACCGCGTGCTCAGCCCGAGCGTGGCCATGGTCGGCTACGTCAATGCCGAGACCCCGGCGAAGCGGACGCCGTGGCGCCAGGCGTCCTTCTGCGTCGTCGACCTCGAGCTGAGCGGGCTGGACCCTCGCCATGACGAGATCCTCTCCTTCGGTGTCGTCCCGGTGCGGGAAGGCCGCGTGCTCGCCGGGGAGGCGACCTATGGCCTCGTGCGCCCGACGCAACCGGTGCCTGAGCGCTCGGTCCTCATCCATGGCATCCGCACGGTCGACCTCGCCACGGCGCCCTCCTTCGAGGAAGCGATGGACACCCTGCTCGGGGCCGTGACGGGGGCCGTTGTGGTGGCACATGTCGCCGAGGTGGAGCGAGCCTTCCTGGCGGCGGCCTTCCGGAGGCTGGGCCTCCGCCTTCGCAAGCCGATCGTCGACACACAGATCCTCGGCCGCCTCCTCCTGAGCGAGCGGGGGGAGGCCACCCCCGGCTGGCTCTCCCTGTCCCAGCTGGTGGCCACCCTGGGGCTGCCCGAGCACCGCCCCCACCACGCCCTCGGAGACGCCCTCACGACGGCGCAGGCCTTCATCGCCCTCGCCTCCCATCTCGATGCCCTCCACCCCGAGACGGTCGGCAGCCTGGCGCACGCCTCGGACCGGCTGCTGCAGCGGCGGCTGCTCCCCCGCTGAGGTGTGCGGGCCGGGCCGCCTGGCTCAACCGAGCCCCATGGACGACTCGGCCTGGTGGACGACGCCGACGGAGCACGCCGAGGCCGGCTGCTGCCCGGTGAGTGAGCAGATGGCCGCCGTGAGGTAGCTGGCCGTGGCGACGATGTCCACCGTCGAGGGCGCTGTCGCCTGGTAGAGGTCGGAGGCGACCTGGGAGGTGTCGAGCCCGTGGAGCACGCCCGGATCGAAGCTCGCCGTCGCCACGAAGACCTTGTTGTCGATGTCGACGAAGGGAAAGGCCTCCCCTTGCCCGAACATCTGCTCGTACTTCGACCACAGGCTCGACTCGAGCGCCGTCGGCGGCTGCAGGGCCTTGCGTGTGTCGAGGCCACTCGTGTCGTTGCCCACCGCCTCGTCGGTGAGCAGCGTGACGTACCGGCTCGTGTAGGACGCTCCGTAGAACGAGAACGTCGGCGTGGAGGGATCGGTGTCCCAGGGCGACGACGTCGTCAGCTTGAGACCGGAGAAGGAGCCGAACCGGCTGAAGGCCATCACGACGGCCCAGCGCTCCGCCCCGCAGTTCGGGCAGAACTCGCCGCCGATGTAGAAGGCGCCGGGATGGCCGTTGAGATCGAGGGCGGGCTGGCCGTGCACCACCTGGGGAACCGCCACGGCGGAGGGGAGGCCGACTTCGTTCTCCTCGGCGGGTGAGACCGCTGACACCGCCGTCAGCACGGCTGGTGTGACCGCCGTGACGGACGGTGCCTTCAGGCCCCCGCTGTCAAGGACGTGGATCAGCGTTGCGCCCCCCGCCGCCACGAGGACGACGACGAGGCCGATGACCATCGTGCCCGTGCCCGTACGCGACCACTGCCGGAACTTGCCACCGGACTGCGGCCGGCGCCTGGAGGCCGCCGGGGGCCGTCGACCGGGTGCTCCCGGCTTGTGCGAGGCCGGTTGCGACCCTCTCCCGCTCGTTGCCGGACGGCCCTGCTGGCGTGCTGCCATCGGCTTCGGTGGCGAACCCCCGGGTGGGCGTCGCCGTTGCGAACGAGGAGCGCGACCGCCCTGCGTCATGTTGCCTCCACGACTTCGATGTCGACGGAAGCGCCGAGACGCCTCCGCAAGGTGGCAGCAGGGTCGCCCTCGACGAGCTTGCGGACCGAGCCGGACTGGTTGGGGTCGAGCACGACCCGCCGGACGGCGTAGCGGACGGCGGCCCGGTAGAAGCTCTTGGCCGGATCCCGCGTCGCGATCAGCTCCCCCTTCGCCTTGACGCCTGCCCGCTCGAGGCGCTTGACGGCGTCGGTGATGATGGCCTCCTGGGCGGCGATCTCGTTCTTGCTGGGCAGGAGGCCGGGGTGCTGCATGCCGAGGGCCGTGCCGTAGATCTTGGCCGTGGACAGGACGCGCACGGGTCTGCCGTCGGCGGCACGAACGGCCGCCCGGACGGCGGCGTTGCTGATGGGCTTGCCGGGCGAGGCGAGGAGCACGGCGGCGCGCTCCGACGGCACGACGACCGGGATGCTCCTCTGCCAGGGCAGCCTCATGCATCCACTCTCGCGCCGTCGGGCGTCGTCCGCTGCGGCGCCCGCCGTGGCGCCGCAGCCCGGTCCGTCAGCCGGGAGCCTCCACGGCGCCCGTCATGGGCGCCCCGGACGGCTCGGCGCGGTCTCGCCGCTTGCGCCACCAGTACATCGGGAACCAGGCGAGCACGACCGCCCAGCCGATGAAGAACTGCGGCAGCTCGTTGCCAGAACCCACGGCGCACCCGTGGATCGAGCAGAGGGGGATGCCCCAGCCCCAGGCGACGAGGTAGAAGACGGCCACGAAGAGGGCGACGTACTTCATCCACTCCGGCAATCGGAAGGGCCGGCGCAGGTTCGGGTACCAGCGACGCAGAAAGTAGTAGCCGACCATGACGGGCACGAACGACCCGACATAGCCAACGTTGCTGAAGATGTAGATGACAGCGGGCGCCCCGAAGGTGATGAGGACGATGTTCAACAGCGTGTTGAGGGCCATCGAGAAGTCCGGCACGTTGTGGCGGTTGCGGTGGGCGAAGATCTTCGGCAGGTCGCCGTCCATGGCGGACTGGTAGAGCGAGCGCGCCGGTCCCATGATGGCGTTCAGGCTCGACAACAAGAGAGCGATGACAAGGACGACGTCGACGACGTCCTGTAGTGCCGTCACATGGATGACGTGCGTCATGAACCCCCCGAAGAGGGCTCCAGGATCAGCCGCCGTCGCCTGGATGGCGGAGAGGCCGAGGACGCCGAAGAACACGAGCGGGATGACCGTGTAGATGAAGACGCCGTAGCCGCCCTCGAGGGCCATGGCGATGGGGGCGTCCCGGGAGGGGTTCTTCACCTCGCCGAGGTAACAGGCGGCCGCCTCCATGGCAATGACGTTCCAGGTGAGCAAGGCCGTGTACTCGAGGAAGAGCGTCCAGGTGTGCAGGGAAAAGAAGGCATGCCCACCCGGCGAGGTCATGGGCCAGATGTTGGCGCCGTGGAACGTCGAGGGGTGGAAGATCGGCGAGATGGCAAGGAAGGTGAGCGGGATCATCGAGAGGAGCCCGAGCACGGTGGCGAAGGCCGTCCCGAGGCGGATGCCCAGGTAGGACGGGATGAAGAGGAAGAGGCAGACGACCGTCCCGATGATGAGGGAGAAGACGGGGATGGGCACCGCCCCCGCCATGAACTTGATGGTGTGGGTGATGTTGACGTTGAACAGCGTCGCCAGGATGCCGCCGATGAGGATGTTGTTGACCGCCATGACGGGCCACCAGCCGAGCCAGTACATCCACGACGTCACCCCGTTGATGATGGGCGAGCTGCGTGGGAAGCGGTCCTTGAAGGCGAAGTAGGCATAGGCGGGACAGCCACCGGTACGCTCGGGCAGCATCGTCGCCATCTCGGCGACGCAGATGCACAAGACAGCGCCCGTGAGCGTCACGAAGAAGAACTCCGGGATGGCGGCCGACCCGGCGCCGGCAAGCACCGGCCCGGTGACGCCCGTGACGAGGATCGTGCCGGCGAGGCCGACGACGAAGGCACCCCACCAGTTGGTGCCCTTCGTGAGGTCGCCGCCTTGGTAGACGCCGACCTCCGTCTGGCTAGAGAGCGGCACTGTCGTGTCGGACATGGGCTTCTCCTCTCAGAATGGCGCTGTGCGTGGTGCCGTCGAACCGAGGGTCAGAACAACGTCAGGTAGCGCTCGACCTCCCAGTCGCTCACTTGGGAATGCCAAGCCTGGAACTCCTCCCGCTTGATCTTGGCGAAGTAGTCGACGTAGTCGCCGTCCGGCGTCTTGCCGAGGGCGTCCCGCATGACCGGGTCGGCGACGAGCTCGTCCATGGCGTGCAGCAGCGTCGGCGGCATGGCGTGGATGCCGAGCGCCTTCACTTCGTCGGGCGAGAGCACGTAGAGGTTCTCGACGTTCGGCTCACCCGGGTCGAGTTTCCGGTCGATGCCGTCGAGTCCGGCCGCCAGCTGCACCGCCATGGCGAGGTAGGGATTGGCGGCGCCGTCGCAGGCACGGTTCTCGATGCGCCCGCCGTCGGGGACGCGCAGCATCTGCGTGCGGTTGTTGCCGCCGTAGGTGGCGTAGGCGGGAGCCCAGGTGGCCCCGGAGTTGGGGGCCCCGACGCCCATGCGCTTGTAGGAGTTGACCGTCGGGCACGTCACCCCGACGAGGGCACTGGCGTGCTGGATGAGCCCGCCGACGTAGTGGTAGGCCATCTCGGACAGCCCGAGGCCACGCGGATCGTCCGGACCGCCGAAGAGCTCCGCCCCCGTCTTCGCATCCCAGAGGCTCGAGTGGAGGTGGAGTCCATTGCCCGTGAGGTAGGAGAAGGGCTTGGGCATGAAGGTGGCCGTCATGCCGGCTCGGTGCGCCAGCGTGTGGATCATGTAGCGGAAGAAGACGAGCCGGTCGGCGCTCGTGAGGGCGTCGGAGAAGGCGAAATTCTGCTCGAACTGCCCGTTGGCGTCCTCGTGATCATTGGCGTAGTTCGCCCACCCGAGCTGGTTCATGAAGCGCGAGACCGTCGTGAGGTGGTCGTACATCCTCGTGAGGGCCTTGACGTCGTAGCAGGGCGTGTCCGAGCGGTCGAGCGGGTCGGCGACTTCGATGCCGCCGTCGTCGAGGCGCCGCACGAGGGAGTACTCCGCCTCGCAGCCGACGTTGTAGACGAGGCCGCGCTCGGCCACGCTCCTGAGCATGCGCTTGAGGATCACTCGTGGCGAGTACGGCCAGAGCTCACCCTCGACGGCGATGTCGCACTGGAGGACGGCCAGCCCGGGCTCCCACGGCACGAGGGCGTACGACGCCGGGTCGGGCACGGCGATCATGTCCGGGTGGGCGGGCGTCTGCCCCATCGGCCCGGCGGCGAACCCTGCGAAACCGGCCCCTCCGCCCATCAGCACGTCGAACGCCTCGATCGGCACCATCTTGGCGCAGGGCTTGCCGTGCATGTCGACGAACATGGCGAAGAAGAACTCCACGTGGTCGGCTTCCGCCTTGGCACGGAGTTCAGCGGTGGGGTCGGACATCGACGCTCCTTGTGTCTCGTGTCGTTCGCAGCCGTGGTGCCAGATCCGTCAGCGCACCACGAGCACAGGACGGTTGGAGAGGTGGATCACCTTGTGGGCCACGCTGCCGAGGACGAGGCCGGCGAGATCGCTCCGCCCCCGCGAGCCCATGACGATCACCCCGGCGTCGACCTCGTCGGCGTCGGCGACGATCTCCTTGGCGGCCTGCCCGTAGAGCGTCTCGCGCACCTGGCCGTGGGCGTTGATGCCGGCGGCCTGCAACCCGAGCACGGCGTCGCTCAGGGCGGTGTGCGCCTCGTCCTTCGACTCGGCGGGGTCCACCTTTGCGCGCCCGAGCACCTCACGCTCGCGAAGGTGTAGGACCCAGACCTCGGACTTCGTGCTCGACGCCAGTTCCTTGGCGGCGGCGACGACGCGTGCGGCGACGTCCGACTGGTCGATCGCCACGAGAACTCTCTCGAACATCGTTCCCCCCCTGTTGCGCCCGACATTGTGGCACAGCGACGTCCTCCGCCGCTTGCTCGCAACCCTCCGTTGCGGACCCCTCCTCAGAGCCCCGATCCGGTGCCCGGGATCCAGTCCGTCCCGGCGAGGGGCACCTTCGCCATGGCGGCCGCCTCGATCGTGAGGGCGGCCAGGTCGTCCCGCTCGAGGTGGTGAACGTTGGACTTCCCGCAGGCGCGTGCGATGGCGGTGAGCTCCATCGTGAGGGCCTTCAGGTAGTTCGTCATCCAGCAGGCGCCCACTTCGGGGTCGAGCCGCTGCTCGAGCTCGGGGTCCTGCGTCGTGACGCCAACGGGGCAAAGTCCCGTGTGGCAGTGGTGGCAGAAACCCGGGGCCGTCCCGAGGTCGGCGTAGTCGGCCGTGGCATCGTGGTCCTGGCCGTCGCGACGGTAGGAAGCCCGGTTGCAGCCAAGGGCGAGAAGCGAGCCCACGCCGATGGAGACCGCCGTGGCGCCGAGGGCAAGAGCCTTGGCGACGTCGGCCCCGGAACGGATACCCCCGGAGACGACGAGCTGCACCTCGTGGTTCTTGCCGACCTCGTGCAGGGCGTCGGCGGCGATGCGGACGGCCGGCAGCGTGGGGATGCCCGTGTGCTCGATGAAGACGGTCTGAGTGGCACCGGTGCCGCCCTGCATGCCGTCGACGACGACGACGTCTGCGCCGGCGGCGACGGCGAGCTTGACGTCGTGCTCGACTCGGGTGGCGCCGAGCTTCACGTAGATGGGCACCTCCCAACCCGTCGCCTCACGCAGCTCCTCGATCTTGATCCGGAGGTCGTCCGGCCCGGTCCAGTCGGGATGGCGGGAGGCGGAACGCTGGTCGACGCCGGGGGGCAGCGTTCGCATGGACGCCACCCGTTGGCTCACCTTCTGGCCGAGCAGCATGCCCCCGCCACCGGGCTTGGCCCCTTGGCCGATGACGACCTCGATGGCGTCGCACTGACGGAGATCGTCGAGGTTGAAGCCGTAGCGCGAGGGCAGGCACTGGTAGACGAGGAGACGGGAGGCACTCCGCTCCTCCGGGGTCATGCCGCCGTCGCCCGTCGTCGTCGACGTACCGACGGCCGTGGCCGCCCGACCGAGCGACTCCTTGGCGTTCGCCGAGAGCGAGCCGAAGCTCATGCCGGCGATCGTGATGGGGATGGCGAGCTCGATGGGTCGCTTGGCGAGGCGGGAGCCCAGCACGGTGGCCGTGTCGCAGCGCTCGCGGTAGCCCTCCAGCGGGTAGCGGGAGAGGGAGGCCGTGAGGAAGACGAGGTCGTCGAAGCTCGGGACGTGCCGCTTGGCGCCCCAGCCCCGGATCTCGTAGCGCCCGACCTCGGCCATCTCGTGGATCTGGCCGATGACCGAGGGCGGGTAGCTGTGGCTTCTCTCGAGGCCCGTCCAGGGGATCTTCCTGCCCTGCTGGCTGCCGTCGCCTCCGTCCCGGTCGTGTTCGGTCATCAGTACTTCTGGTCCTTCAGGGCGTCGAAGTTGTAGAGCTGGCGGGCCGAGGCGACGCGGCGCACGTTCTCCGGCGACACGTGCGAGAAACCCGCCTCCTCCACCAACCCCCTCACCGTCTCCACGTCCTGTTCGGTGAGGTCCTCGACGCGGGCGTCGGAGCCGAGGGAGCGGATCTTGCCGGCGACGTAGATGACCGCCTCGTAGAGGGAGTCGCCGAGGGACTCGCCGGCGTCGCCGCCCACGAGGATGGTGCCCGCCTGCGCCATGAAGCCGCTCATGTGGCCGACGTCGCCGCCCACGGCGATCGTGCCACCCTTCAGGGAGATGCCGGCCCGGGAGGAGGCGTCCCCCTCGATGACGAGGAGCCCTCCGCGGGCGGAGGCGGCGGCGCACTCGGAGGCGTTGCCTCGTACGCGCACGCGTCCCGACATGAGGTTCTCCGCCACCGACCAGCCGACGAAGCCGTCCACGACGACGTCGGGTCCGTTGCAGAGGCCACCGATGAAATATCCGGCGTTGCCGGCGATGGTGATCTCGAGTTTGTTGGAGAGCCCGACGACGAGGTTGTGACGACCGCGCGGCTCGGTGATGGTCACGACGGAGCCGTCTGGCAGCTCGGCGAGGGCGGCGTTGATCTCCCGCACCGACCGCTCCGAGCAGTTCAGCTCGACGGTGGTCACATTGGCCACGTGTAGAGCTCCTCGGGCATGGGCTCGAAGACGTCGGCCTTCTCGATGCCGGGCAGGTCGGCGAGGGCCACGTACTCGGAGGCGACGGCCACGTAGTCCTCTGTCTCGGCTACGACCATGGGCTTGCAGGCGAAGTTGTCCCGTACGACGGCGATGGAGTCGACCGTCGCCACGAGCAGGGTGAAGAAGCCGTCGAAGGTCTTCAGCACGCCCTGCATCGCCTCGGCAAGGGTGGAGCCATGGGCGACCTCGTAGGAGATGAACTGGGCGGCCACCTCCGAATCGTTGTCCGTCTCGAAGCGAACGCCGAGGTCGCTCAGGTCGCGCCGGATCGTGGCGTGGTTGGAGAAGGATCCGTTGTGCACGAGGGTGAGGTCGGCGCCGGCGGCAAAGGGGTGGGAGTGCTCGATCGTGACGGCGGACTCCGTCGCCATGCGGGTGTGGCCGATGGCCTGGTAGCCGGCCATGGTGCCGACCCCGTAGCGCTCGCAGACCTCGAGGGCCGGGCCGACGTCTTTGTAGACCTCCATGGCCGAGCCGTGCCCGAAGACCCGGATGCGAGGGTCGGACTGGGCGACGGCATCGATGACGAGACGGGGCTCGGCCCGGGTGACGAGGACGGCGTCGCGTCCTCGCCGGCGCAAGGCGACAGGCGTGCCCAGCTCCTCCTCGAGGTGGAGGACGTAGCCACCCCAGTTGTAGTCGTTCTCCGGGGCGCACAGGGAGTACTTGAGCTCGCCGCCCTCGACGTCGTGGGAGTAGACGGCCACGCCGGTCGAGTCGGGGCCCCGGCTCGTCAGCACGTCGAGCATGGGGACGACGAGCGCCCCGAGCCGGTCCTCGAGATCGGGCCCCTTCAGATGGAGACCCACGATGCCGCACACGGCTCCCCCCAAGGTCAATCTGCTCGACTGCGATCGGCGGTGAACCTAGCACGCAGAGGAAACAGCGTCCACCGCGAGTGAACAGGGTGCCTCGCCGCGCGCTCAGGGATCCTGGGCCGCCGCCAGCACACAGCGAGGAGCCGCCTCGGCGTCGGCCGGATCCCGCGTCGCCAGCTTCCAGCAGGAAAGGAGCGTCGAACGGCTGATCTGCAGCGGGGCAGGGCTCGACGCCACGTCGTTCCACACCCAGGCATCGTCCTCGATGATCGGCAGGCGACCGAGTGCTGCCGTGAAGAAACCGGCTGCATAGGGCGCGCTCCGCCCCTGCCCGAAGAGCACCGGGCCGACCTGGTTGGGGACGACGACGGTCGTCACCCGCCAGCCACCGAGCGCCGTCCGCACGTCCCGCAGCTGCGACGGTGAACCGTCGGGGGCCGGAAAGAGGGCGAACGTCAAGTCCGACAGCACTTGCTCACCGGGCCCCTCGGCCCCCGCCCGCTGCGGCACTGCCGCCGGGCCGCTGCCGTCGGCCATGTCGAATCTCATGTCGTCGATCGCTTGCCAGGCCAGCGTCGACTGCACGCCGCCGAAGCTCGGGTAGAGGAGCAGCACGTCACGGGTGGTGGTGGCGCGAGCGGCGGCCGACGTGACCCAGTCCGGCAACGGGATGACCGACGTGCTGAGGGGCAGGGTCGGCACCGCCTCGGCGACAACGGGGACGAGAGCGACGGCCGAGACGGCGAGCGCCGCCAGTATCGGCAGCCTGGCTGCCAGATGATGATCCCCCGAGCGGCCTTCGGCGAAGCGCCGTGCCGCCTCGGCAACCCGGTCGACGACGACGGCCGTCAGCGCCCCGAGCGAGAGCAGTGTGACGACGACGAAGCGATCCTGGATGACGTTCTCCAGCACGGGGGCATTGACCAACAGGCGCCACGGCACCCAGGCGGCCGACTCGAGGCCGAAGGAGAGACCGGCCGATACGACGCCGAGCAGGGCGGCGAGCTTGACCCAGCCGTCTCTCCACCAGAACGCCAGCGCCGCGACGAAGACGGCGAGCAGCCCCGGGCCGATGTACACCTCGTCGGCCAGCGTCCTGCCGAAGTAGCCGCGGAGCCGTAAGGCGTCGACCCAGTCGGTCTGCGACCTCGACGACGTCAGGTAGTTGACCGGTCGGTAGGTGTCGAACTGCCCGACGTCGACCCAGATTCGCCCCGACAAGTGCCCAGGACCGGTCAGCGCATAGACGGTGGGTACGGCGAGGAGGGTTCCCGTGACGGCGGCACACGCGGCCAGGCCCTTCGCCACCGGTCGGCATCGCTGGAGGAAGAGCGCCCGGTCCGTCAGCGCTGCGTAGGCCGTGACGACGGCAACGGCGACGGCGCTCGAGAACAGGACGATGACGAGGATCTCGGTGCTGATGAAGAACTGCACGACGAGCAGCGCGCTCAGCAGGAGGCCGGTTCGAAGCGGGGAGCGCGATCGTCCTGTCACGAGATCGTGCAGCTGCGCCGCCACGAGAGGAGGCACGGGGAGCATCGCCAAGTTGAGGTGGCCGACGGCGACGTTGGCGATCAGGAACGAGGAGAAGCCGAAGACCAGGCCGGCGACGAAACGGGCCGAACGTCGCCTCGCCAGCCGCCCGGCAAAGGCGTACATGGCGAGCGCAGACAGGAAGGGGGCGAGCGTGCTGGCGACGTTCAGCGTCGCGACCGGCCCGAAGGCCCACGTGATCGGTGCGAGCGGGATGCCGATGCCGAGCATGCCCGTGTTGGACAGCAGGTTCATGCCCTTGGGGAAGAGGGAGGCGGACGAGAACCAGGGTGCGTGGCCGTGGGCGATGGCCCAGGCCGGCCACTCGAGGAACCACGTCGTGAAGGCCGGGTCACCGCAGCCACAGGTCGCCGAGGTCGTCGGATGGCCCGTCCAGACGTGCCACCAGAGGGCCACTGACAGCGCCAGGTAGGCGGCAGCGGCCAGGGCCAGTCCCCTGCCGGCCGGCGCGGCAAGCCGCCGGCGCGCACCAGCGATCGGCTTGTGCATCCAGTCGGGGACGGCGGTCACTGTACCGCCGAGCCGACCGCCGACACCGTGCGCCGGCGGTCAGCCGAGGTACGTGGCCTTCGTCGGGATCGTGGCGTCGCCACAGCCGTGGGCGCCCGGGAGGCCGACGCCGTCGTGCGACTCGGTGTCCTTCGTGCAGAGGTTCCAGTCGAAGTAGTAGCCCTCGTTGCCGATCCGCATCGAGAAGGCGATGGAGTACTTGTACTCCTGGGAGGAGACCGCCTTCACCTTGCCGAGGACGATGTCGTGCACGAGGTTCAGGCTCTTCGGGGGAGACGGTTCCTTGCGAGCGGACAAGGTGAGGCCGAAGTACGTATAGCGGTGCTTGACGCCTTCGGTGGAGGCGGCAGAAGCCGGGACCGGCACGTACAACTCGAAGTGCTCGTGGCACACCGGCCTGCCACACGCCTCGGGCGTCGCCGGGGCGAGGGAGACGCCCAGTGTCACGTAGACCTCGACGACCACTGAGCCGCCGATCGGAGAGATCTGCGACGCCGGGCCGAAGACCTCGAGCCAGTATCTCGTGGCGAGCGCCGGCTGCACGGTGAAGGCGTACTTGCCGTCGGCTGCCACTGGTGCGGAACCGACCACCGTCGCAGGCTCGGTGAAGGGGAAGACTCGCGCCATGAGGCGAAGGCTGGCATCAGCGGGAGCTCCGGTCACCCGGCCGGAGACGACGGCCGTGTCGTGCTTCGGCATGGCGAAGAGGGTCCAGACGTCTCCCGTCACGACGGGATCGCTGCTCCTCGCCCGGATCGACACGGACAGGTCGGCTCCCGGCTCACCGCGCGCCGCCGAGGGCACCGCCAGCGCGGCGAGAGCCGGGAGCACGAGCGCGAGGAGAGAGGCCGCAACGCCGCGCCGGTGCTGTGTCATCTCTCCCCTTTCCCTCGCCCCATGCCGGCCTGTTGTGGCACCCATCCGCCAGCGCTGTTGTGCGGCAGCGTACCGGTGGCGGGCGGGCGGCCCCGCGAGGGCAGGCGGTTTCCTCGGCGCCGGAGCCGTGCCGGCCGGATCTCCGAGGTCGCTACGCCGGGGGGAGACGGACGGCATGGGGCGCACGGATCGTGGCGGCGGCGTCCCAGTCGACGAATCTGATGACCCCGCTCCCGTCACTCTCCATCAGCTCCACGGGGCGTGACGAGGCGGCACTCGAGATCCAGAGGGTGCCGACACCGGTGTGGAGAGCCGTCGACTTCACCCCGAGGATGCTCCGGTCCGCCCCGATCGTCGGCTGCTCTCCGCTCAACCCGGTGAGGATGTTCGACAGCTCGGGCAAGCTGAAGGTCACGACGTCCTTGATGGCCCCGAGTGGGGCCACGACCCACCGGCCGGCGAGGGCCCGGGCGACTCGTGCGGAATAGCCGTCGCTCACCCACATGGCCTCGGGACCGAAGAAGTAGTCCTCGGCACCGATCTCCCGGAACGCCACCGTGAGGGGCGCCCCACCGCCAGAGGCGACGGAGGCGCGTCCCGAGATGTCGCCATTCGCCAGGTACGTGAAGTTGCTGGTCAGGATGGAACCGCCGGGCTCCGGCACGACGGCGACGACGCGAACGGACCGCGCCGCCTCGAGAGCCGCCGCCGCCCTCTCGAGCAGTTGATCCGCCGACGCCGGCCGCGTCGTGGCAGGCGGCTTGGCCGTTACCGGGTGGCGGCCACCCGAGAGCGAGAGCGTGGTGCCGGCGGCGGCCCCACCGATCACCACGAGCACCGACAGCACCAGGAACCAGCGGGACCGGGACCAGGCGGTGCGATGACGGGGCGACTCCGCGGCGGGCACGACGCCCCGCTCCTCGCCTTCCGAGCCGGCGCTCGGCGCACGGAGCGTCGGCCGGACAGGTGTCCAGGCCCTGGTGGCCTCAGCCTCGTCCGCCCACACGTCGGGGCGCAGATGGGGCGGGTACCACTTGCCGGGGGCCGCCATCCACCACCCGTCGCCCTGCGACGAGTCACTCACGCATCCCCACCCTCCGCCTCACCTCGGGAGTATCGACGGGGGGACACGCCGAGTCAATGGCTCCATCGTGGAACGGTGTTGCCGCCGCCGATCTCGTTACGGGACACCCGCAAGGGCGTCCAGGTCCCGCTCGGCGAACTGGCGGTGGTGCCACTCCTCGTTGAGGACGACCAGCAGGCAGGTGCGGACGGGGAAGCTCTCCGGTGGCGGCCAGCCCTCTCCCTCCACCGGTTCGGTGGTGGCGGCGAGAGACTCCTCGGTCAGGCCGTCCAACAGGGTGCGCACCGTCGCCATGCGGTCGAGGCGAAGCACCACGATCTCGTCGAGCGAGGGACGGGCCTGACGGTCCCGCGGGATGCCGGCCGTGTCGGGCATCTCGTCCCAAGGCAGGTCGAGGGGATGCCACGGGGCGGGGTCGCCGAGGATGCCCCGTCGCACCCAGGCGTCGGTGGCGAACACGAGGTGGCGGAGAGTCTCGATGAAGGACCACTCACCGTCCACCGAGTCGTGCAGGAGGGCAGGGTCGAGGGCGCGGGCACGCTCGACGCTCTCCTGCCAGAGCCGCTCCACGATGTCCCACGCGGCCCGGAAGCCGTCCGGGTCCGTCGGGCGCATCTTTGGCCGGTCGGGATGACGCCGGTCGAGCTCGGCCGTGACGAGGGGCGCCACGTCGACGCCGTTGATGACGAGGTTCTCGATCTCCCCGTCGATGCGGACGTTGCCGAGCTCGACTCCGGTCATGACGACGCCGGCGAAGTCGACGCCGCGGAAGCGGGCGCCCGAGAGGTCGGCGGCCCGGAACTCGGCGCCCGTCAGGTCGGCACGCTCGAAGCGCGAGCCGCGCAGGTCTCCTGTGAACTCGCCCATGGCCGGACCCTAGCCCTGCGCCGATGCGCCTCCTGGCACTGGCTGCTGCGGTTCCCCACCCGGATCACACACGAGCGCCTCACTCATGAAGCTGAGCAAGCCCTCGGCATCGCTGAAGGAGATCTCGGCACCCGAACACGAACGGGTGGCCGTTCCGCGAAGTCCCTCCATGGCCTCACCTGCGGCCGGTTTCCACACCCGGACGACGAAGGTCTCCATGGGAGAACCGTACGAGCGAGGGTGCGGGTTTCCTTAAGGCGAATGACGCCGTGGCGGCCGGCGGCTCCCCGCCCGGCGAGGTCAGGACAGCGAGCTGCCCGGCGCCCTCGCGGCACCCGGAAAAACGACAGGCTCGACCCCGAGCTCCTCCATGGCTCGGCGGTAGCCGAGGTAGTGGCGGTGAGCCTCGCCGTAGCGTCCGGCAGCCGAGAGCGCCGTCACGAGCTTGAGGTGGGCATCCTCGTCGTAGGGGTCGGCTTCGAGCAGCCGGAGGAGGTAGCGGGTGGCCGAGTCGGGCTCACCGCGGTCGACGGCCTGCCTGGCGAGCGCCCGCGTCACGGCGATGTAGGTCGCACGAGCTTCCTCCCGCGTCGCCGCCGCCCAGTCGTCGTACGGGTTCTCCTCGAGGAAGTCCCCGCTGTAGATGACCTCGGCGGCTTCGAGCAGCGGGACGGCCCGGGAGGCGTCACCCCTCCTCAGGCAGTCGAGCCCGCCTGCCGCACTCGCCATGAAGCGCTCGAGGTCGACGTCGACGGACTCGAGGTCGAGAGCCACGGCATCACGGTCGGCGCGGACGAACCGGTCGGCTGGGCCTTGCTTGGACGGATCCAGGATCGATCGCACCGTGGCCAGCGCCACCGACAGACGGTTGCCGAGTCGCTCCTCGGTCTCGTCGGGCCAGAGGGCATCCATGAGCGCGACGCGGGGAACGGGACGTCCCCGGCGCGCTACGAGGAACTTGAGGAGCTCGCGGGCTCGTCGCGACTGCCATTCGGAGGTCTTCACGACCTCGCCCCCGCGCACCACGGAGAAACCACCCAACGACAGCAGCCGCACCGATCGCCGATCACCTCCCATGACGAAGGAGAGAAGCCCCGCCGCGAGGTTGCCACCCTGCAGCCGTAGCCCCCGCGTTTCGAGGAGGCGCTCGGCGACGAGACGGCTCGCCGTCGAGGTCGGCGTCGGCTTCAGCCAGTCGAGGGCGATGGCGGCACGGGCTTCACCGAGGGAGTCCCCGATCTCCGTCCAGATGGCCGACGCCTCGCGCAGCTGCTCGGCGTGTTGGCGCGAGCGGTCCGAGGTGAGGCAGGCGAGGGCCAGGGCTTCGGCCAGGCCGGCCCGATCGCGGCGGGCACGGGCGAGCGTGACGGCCTCCTCGGCGAGCGAGGCGGCACGGCCGATGTGGCCGGAGTGCGCAGCCACCCAGGCGGCGGCGAGGATCGCTTGCACGTAGCCGAGGCCCGTCCCGTAGCCCATGGCGCGTTCCGCCAAGGCCGTGGCCTCCTCCGGGTCGTCGCCGGCGACGACGGTCGCCAGCCTGGCAAGCGCCGGAACGGCACCCTGCACGTCGCCGCACGACTCGGCGATCCGTACCGCCTCCTCGTAGGCGGCGCGCGCCTGTGCGAGGTTGCCGCGCTCCCGGTAGACGTCGCCGATGCCCCCGAGGGCGTACGAGATGGCCTCGGACCCGATCTGCTCGCAGCGTGCCCGCGCCGCCTCGAAGTCGGCCAGGGCCTCGTCCAGCTGCCCGAGATGGAAGCGGGCCTGCCCACGGTTGAGCAGGCTCAGGTCGAGGAAGCTCGTGAACGACGTCAGCTCGGTCAGGCGGATGGCGGCGTCCACCTCGTTGAGCCCTTGTTCGTAGGCACCCTCTTCGATGAAGTGAGAAGCGCGGTTGGTGCGGATTCGGATCACCTGCAGGACGTCGTTCGCCTCCTCGGCGGCTCGCAGGGCCAGCACGTAGTGAGCGTCGTTCTTGCGGCGGTCTCCGTCGAGAGCGGCCAGCATCGCAAGGGCGGTGTGAGTGGCGGCGAGGGCGCGACGGTCCTGGGCCGCCGTCGCGAGGCCGAACGCCTTGTCAGCGAGGTCCCGGCAGGTCTTCGTGTCACCCCGGAGCCAGTGAGCGCTCGCCGTCCATGCAAGCAGGAGCGCCATCTCGCCCGGCTCCGCCTCGGGATCGTCGGCGCCCTGCTGGTAGGCCGTCAGGGCGGCGTCGAGGTCGTCGCGGAAGTAGTGGATCAGCCCCATGCGCCAGGCAAGGCGGGCGGGGACCACGGCTGCGCCGGCGGCCGCCCGGCCGAAGCAGGCCAGCGCCCCCGCCCAGTCCCCCTGCACCTGAAGAGCGTCGCCCTCCAATTGCTCGATGGCCGCTGACCGCAGGGGGGCGGGGAGGCTGCGGCAGGCGTCGAGCACCATCGTCACCTCGCCGTCGTTGAGGAGCGAGCTGCCGTCACGCTCGAGGAGGGCGGCCAGGGCGGCCGGCTGGTCGCCCGCCCGCCCGAGGAGCCGGAGAGCGGCGGTCGGCTGACCGGACTCCGTGAGGAACCCCGCCGCCCTCGCCATGACCTCGGACGCTCTGGCCGGTGGCAGAGCGAGGTGGGCGAGGACGTAGTCACGGATGAGGGGGCGAAGGACGAGGGAACCGTCCTGGCGTTCCTCGACGAAGAGTCCTCGCCTCAGGAGGTCCGCCAGTACCGGGCGGGCCGGTCCAGCGCCCAGGGCGTCGCACAGCTCCGGCGTGAAGCTGTCCAGCAGTGCCGTGACGGCGAGCAGCGCCGGCACGTGCGCAGGCTGCTTGGAGAGAACCTCCTCAGCCAGATAGGAGAACACGCGGGCGTCCGCCCGCTCACCGGCACCGATGACGTCGCTCCAGCGCTCGGTCGGGGTATCTCGCAGCGCTTCGATACCGAGTCTGACGGCTGCGGGCCAGCCACCGGTACGGCGGTGCAAGCGTTCCGCCATCGCCTCGGCCTCCGGCCCGAGCTGGGCGTGAAGAAGCTCGGCCACCTCGTCCACGCCGAAGGCGAGGAGATCCGGGCCGATCTCGAGGAGCTGCGACCGTCCGCGCAGCCGCTCGATGGGAAAGAGCGGCCGTTGCCGCCCGGCGAGGACGAGGTGGAGGCGAGGCGGGGCCTGACCGCACAGCGTCTCGATCAGCCTCGTGGCGGGCCGCGACGCCACGAGCTCATGGACGTCGTCGACGACGAGAACGAGGTCGTTGCGGAGGCGGTCGTGGAGAACCTCCGCCAACCGCGTGGCGAGCGCATCGGCTCGCGAGAGCTGCTCTGGCTCCGGGCCGGGTACGCCCTCGGCCGGCCGCACCAGTTTGGTGGGAAGGTCCGCCACATGCAGGCGGAGCGACTCGCTCAGTCGCCGGGCGAAGGCGAGGGGATCGCGGTCGCCGCCATCGGCCGTGTACCAGGCGCACGTGGCCGACTCCCACCAGGAGGCGAGCAGCGTCGACTTTCCGTAGCCCGCCTCGGCTTCGACGAGCGTCAGCCGGCAGGCGAGAACCGCCGCGATCCGGTCGGAGAGATGCCTGCGCTCGATCCAGGCAGGCGAGCGGGTGGGTGGCAGGATCTTGCCCACGAGGCTCGTGTCCATGCTTCGTTACGACCTCGGCCGTCCGCTCGCGGCGTTGCACGTGGCCACGCCATGACGCTACCCATCTCCCGGCGGGCCGGCAGTGGCCGGAGTCAAGCGCTGGGTGGGCGTCCCCGCCGCGGTAACGGCCCCGCCTTCTTGGGCATTCGCCCAGCGGTGTCGAGGGCTCGGCGCAACAGCATCTCGACCTGCGCGTTCAGGCTACGGAACTCGTCGGCCGCCCACTTGGCAAGGGCGTCATGGACATCGGGGTCCATGCGCAGCAGCACCTGCTTGCGCTCCTTCACGGATCACGAGTAGAGGGTGCCGGCGTTGACGACTGGCGAGGCCGGTTGGTCACTGCACAGGACGACCATCAGGTTGCTCACCATCGCCGCCTTGCGCTCCTCGTCCAGATCGACGATGTCGCGCTCCCGCAGGCGGTCGAGCGCCAGCTCGACCATCCCGACGGCCCCGTCCACGATCCGGGAGCGGGCGGCGACGACAGCGTTGGCCTGCTGGCGACGCAGCATGGCCTGGGCGATCTCCGGAGAGTAGGCAAGGTGGCTGACTCGCACCTCGACGATCTCCACCCCGGCGATGACGACGCGTGCCGCCATCTCCTCGGCAAGCTCGGCAGCGACGAGGTCCGTCGACCCGCGCAGCGAGAGGCCGTCCTCGTTGGAGTTGTCGTACGGGTGTGTGCTGGCGACGTGCCGCAAGGCTGACTCGGCCTGCACCCGCACGAAGTTGAGGTAGTCGTCCACGGCGTAGAGGGCACGCGAGGTGTCGGCCACCTGCCAGACGACGATGGCGGCGATCTCCACGGGGTTACCGTCGGCGTCGTTGACCTTCAGGTGGCCCGTCTCGAAGTTGCGGACTCGGATGCTCACCGTCCGCCGGTCGGAGAGGGGAAGGATCCACGAGAGGCCCGTCCGGCGTACAGAACCGACGTACTTCCCGAAGAAGCGCACCACCTTCGTCTGGCCGGGCTGCACGATGACGAGCGAACCCGCGATCACAACGGCGACGAGGATCGGGATGACGATGAGACCCTTGACCGACGTCTTGGCAAGGAGGACGCAGGCGGCGATGGCGGCGGCGAGGACGAGGACGCCGAGCCAGCCGTTGATGGCCCATGCCTCTCGTTCGCGGATCTCGACACGGACTCCCGCGTGACCGACCGGAGTTGACTCGGGGTCGCGGTCCGACTGGACGGTGTCACTCATGATTCCTCCTGGACAGGTGGTTCCGAACGACCCACTGTTCGCTCGGGGCGGGGTCGGCGGAACCGGTCGTTCCGGTCCTTCGATCCCGTATTAAATAGATATCACTTTTATAGCTATTTGTCAACCGTGGCGCTCGACATGCCTTGGTCCCTTGACCGGCAGCTCGGCGTACTTCAGGCTGGAGGCCATCTCGAGTTGAGGGAGGGTCATGGACCAGGGGCGCGCCAGGGAGCTGCTGACGTCGGAACGGACGCGAGTGACGCGTCTGCTGAGCGAGACCGTCGCGGCCGGGAACGAGGACCGTGCGGAGGCCAACGAACCCGGAGATCTCACGGATCCAGCCGAACCCCTCACCGATGAACAAGGCGACGACGCCATCGCGGCCGGCTTGCGCGAGCGGCTGGAGGCTCTCGGGCGAGCCGAACGTCGCCTGGACGACGGGACGTTCGGGTTCTCCATCCGGAGCGGTCTCCCGATCCCTGACGACCGCCTCGAAGCCGATCCGGCGGCGGAGCTCACGGTCGAGGAGGCTGAAAGCGACTCCTGATCGACTGGTTACCTGCAGCTGACTTCGAGAGGCTGAGGATCGCAAGGACGATCAGTCACTTCCGCCCCCCGAAGTGCCAATTGTGGACGCCGATGGCGGCATGGCGGCCGGCGACCCTGCCGCCGTCGCTCGTGCCTCGTCCTTCTCGGGCGACTCATTCGAGGCCACGCGCGGCAAGGAAGTAACGGGCGTAGTCGAGGTAGGCACGGCCGATGGCTGAGCGTGCCTCGTCGGCGCTGCATTCGTGGTGGAGGAGCGATTCGAGCGCCGCGAACCAGATGCTTCTCCCGATGGCGAACCCGACGAAGCCGGGCACCTGCGCAGCGACCTTCAGCCAATGGTCGAGCCTGGAGCGTGGTGCGTGGCGCCCGAGCACGATGCAGTCGGCCGGCCGTCCCTCACGGCGAGCCGAGTCGACGACGGCGGAGGCATCCTCGACGCGGTCGAGACCCTCGACCTTCCAGATCGCCGGCTCCACACCGTGAACCCGCAGGTACTCGATCACCTGCACGGTATGTGCCGGCCGGACCTCCAGGTCGTAGGCGTCGGCCTCCTGCTCGGTTGTCCCCCGCTCAGCGGCGGTCGGTGGTACCAGGAGCTCGACGATGAGCGGACGGTCGCTGGCGACGGCCCACCTGGAGACTTCGGCCAGGGGCCGCGCCTGCTCCTGTCGCCGACGGGGTTCGAAGGCGGGGTTGTCCCGTATCAAGACCTTGCTGTAGTCGAGGGCGAAGAACTCCGCATGCCGCCTCCACTGCCGGCCATAAGCGAAGGCAAACCACTCGTGCCCGCTGGCCTCCACAGGCATCGCCAGGGCGACAGCACCACCCGAGCGCTCGGCCAGCTCCGCTACACCGGCACCGTACTGCTCGTCCATGAGGATGCCGGGCCGCACGACTGCGGGGAGGTCCTCGACGACATCGAGCAGCGCCTGGTAGATGAGCAACTTGTCGGCGCTGATACGCGCATCCTCCGCCAAGGTCGGCGGCGCTGTGAGGCCGTAGAGCTCGCGCTCCAGGCTCGAGCGTTGGTCGGCCGCGAGCAACGTCAGCACACGCTCGTCCTTGCTCACCGCCGGTACGGTCCGCGCTTCGAGGTCCGATTGCTCACGAGCACCGGCACCAGTCGATGCCGCTTCGCGATGCCATAGCCAACTCGGAATCCCGCGTCGTCACGATGTCTTGCCGACCAGCGTTCGCGAGAGCTGCTGAGGTGTCCCGACCAGCCACGCTTCAGCACAACCCCGTACCGGCGCCGGAGCTTGCGGGTCGCTCGGGTCGCAGACCGGTTCACCGCATCGACACTGCGCATCGTGATCTCCGTCCAGCCGACTGCTGTACACATTCCTCCAAGCGTCGGGCTGTCGCGCCAGTCAGAAGCACGGGTCGCGACCCGTACGCGAAGCGAGCTCGAAGTCGCCAGCGGCTCTTCACCCTGCAGACAGCGGGATCGAGCCGGAGACGAGTGTCCGGACGCCTTCGGGGGGGACTGGCGGTCGCGGAGTCGGCGGTCCTGCTGGAGTCGGCGGCGCCCGGAGCGCTGGATCCTCGAATCCGCGATCGGATCGTGGCCGAATCCCGTGGCAACCCGCGTGTCCTCCTCGAGGTGCCGCGGATGTTGACGGCGGCGGAGCTGGCGGTCGGAAATCTCCCCAGCACGAGCAGCACAGGGTCGCCCGAGGGCCGATTGGGAGAGGCTTCCTCCGTCTCCTGGGTCAACTCGCGGCGCCGGTCCGCTTGCTGTTGCTCCTTGCCGCCGCCGACCCGCTCGGAGACGTGCAACTGCTGTGGCGCGCCGCGTCATTGTCGGGGGTGGACACGACCGCGGCGAGTGTGGCGGAAGCGGCGGGTGTGATCGAGCTGCGAGACCGGGTCCTGTTCCGTCACCCCCTCCTCCGATCGGTCGTCTACCGCTCGGCGACGCCGGAGCAGCGACGGATGGCCCACCAGGCGCTGTCCGACGCCACGGACTCCGATCTCGAGGCGGCCGTGGCGGCGATCGACCTGTGGGACGACACGCACTGGGACGCCCTCACCCGGCACCTGGAGGACGTCCGTAAGACGGGAGCCGTCAGCATGTTCCCGCTCGCGCTGGTGAGTCGCGCCGTTTTCGCCACGCACGCCGGAGATCTGACGGCGGCGGCGTCCCTGATCGCCGAGAGCCGGTGGGTGTCCGACGTGGCCGGGTGTGGCGAACTGAACGCGCTGGCAGAGGTCACGAACTGCGGGCGACAGGCGAGACCGTACGGAAGCCGACCGTCGAAACCCAAAGCGCCCTCGCCGCGCAGGAAGAGCACGTCGCGCGGCTCGTGGCACAAGGACTGACCAACCCCGAGATCGCCGTAGCGCTGTACCTGAGTCCCCGGACGATCGAGTGGCACCTGCGCAAGGTCTTCACAAAGCTGGGGGTCAGCTCACGCCGGCAGCTCCGGTCGCCACGGCCGAGCGAGCGGCACCTCTCCCGCCCAACCGACTACCCAGTCGGGCAGGGAGCCGACGGCCTAAGGGAACGTCCCGCAGCCCGGTGGGTAGGCCGCCTGATATGTCTTGGTGAACAGCGTGGCGGAGCCGAGCGAGGCAGACAGGCCGAAGAAGCTGGCCTCAGCACCGGTGCTGCCCTCGATTTGCAATTGACGTGTGTCGCAGCCGGCGCTGAAGGCGATGCCGCTCTCGCCGACGAGGGTGACGAAGGCGCCGACGTTCAGGCCCTTGACACCCAGGCCGAGCTCGATCTGGGGGAACTGGGCTCCGAAGAGGAAGCTCAGCGGCCCAGTTCTCACGGCGTTGGCGGCGTCGAGGGCGATCTTGCCGAGACCCTGAACGACGCCCGCCGCGCTGGTCGCCCCGCTGCTCGAGGTCGTAAAGCCGCCGTGGCCGTCGTAGCTGATCGTGTAACTGCCGCTCAGGGACTGGTTGTACGCGGAGAAGCCGGCGCTGGCCTCGAAGGCGACCTTGATGCCGAGGAAGAGGGGCACGCCGCCGACGTCGAAGGGAACGGTGAGCTCGGCGGGGACCGTGATCTTGATTCCCCCCGCCGAACCGAGCCCGAAAGCGCTGATGGGTTTGACCGAGTACGAGAGGGTGAAGTCGCCCTTGAGGCCGCTGTCGGTGAGCTTCATCCCGCTCAGCTTGCGGTTGGCAACGGCGATGTCCCCGGCGGTCGTGAGATTGCCCAGGGTGCCCCGGATGGTGACGGAGAGATCGATCGGCTTGGACTTGCTGAGCGTGACCTCGACCGAGACGCCTTTGCCCGCCGTCTTGAACGTGACTGCGTAGTTGTAGGAGTCCGTCTTGCCCTTCAGCGTCACGCCGTGGCCGATCGACTCGAGCCCCAAGCGGGCGGCGACGGAACCCCGGAGGGCATCCGGCTCCGGCGGGACAGCGGCGCCGCCGATGGCGTTCCCATCGGCGAAGTCGACCCGCTGGTTCCACGACAACGTGCCGTTCTCGATCAAGTCCGTAATGGCCGCCGGGTTCGTCGCGACCACGAGGTGACCGGAGTGGTGCGTGACGCCGGTGACGTCGCGGACGGCAAGGTCCTGCAGCAGCATGACGCTGCCCTTCTTCAAGTGGCCGAGGACGCCGGAGCCGGAGCGGAACGTGTAGGTGGCCCCGTTCGCCGACACCGACAGCAGCTGCGACTTGATCGTGGCGGCCGAGACCACGACGGTGGCCGGCGTGTACTGGATCTTGGCGGACGGCCGGGCGGCCCCCGATGCCGGAACGGCGGCGGCGAGGCCGGCGCCGACGATCACAGCGGTGGTGGCGGCCCACCAGCGGACGACCACGACCAGCGCTACGTCGACTCTCCCACCCCATCGAAGTCCCCTCCCGGCGGCGTACGACGGGAGGCTAACACCGAGATTTCATCGCCTCTGGTTCCGCCGCCCGCCTGCCGGCAGGAACTCGTGGTTGCGCCGGCGGCTCCCTCCCTCCGCCGTCGTCGGTAGCGTTCGGCGCATGGCTGAGGCGGCGGTTGACGAGTTTGGGCGACCCGAGCCGCCTTCTGACGCCGGCGAGGTGGCGACGCTGCTCTGGTTTCTCGACGCACAGCGGGCGACGCTGGAGCGGAAGTGCCGTGGGTTGAGCGATGAGCAGTTGCGGGTGAGGCTGCCGCCTTCCTCCATGACCCTCGGCGGGCTGCTCAAGCACTTGGCCTGTGTCGAGGACTCCTGGTTCACCGAGACGGTGGCCGGTGAACCACTTCCGGAGCCATGGGCCGGTGTCGACTTCGAGGCGGACCCGGAGTGGGACTGGCACACCGCAGCGCTCGAGTCGGGCGAGCACCTGCGTGCTCTGTGGACGGAGCGGGTTAACCGGTCCCGCTTCGTCGTACAGGCACAGCTCTGCCAGGATGGAGAGGCAGCCCTCAACGAGACCCACCCGGCCTGGGGGTGGCAGGATCCTGTTTCTTTGCGGTGGGTCCTGGTGCACATGATCGAGGAGTACGCGCGACACAACGGGCACGCCGATCTGATGCGCGAGTCGATCGACGGGCAAACGGGCGGCTGAAGGTGGCAGGCCGGCCTGGTGGCGCTACGTGCTCGCCTTCAGCAGCAGGTCGGGGCGGAGATCCGCCAGGGTCACACGGCGGACGGCCGAGCCAGCAGGCCCACCGGGGACGCTGAAGGCATAGAGGTTGCCGTCGGTGGAACCGACGTACACGACGCCGTTGGCCACGACGGCGGAGGCGTCCACGGCGGCGCCGGTCCTGAACGCCCAGAGCCTGGCGCCGGTGGCGGCATCGATGGCGTAGACGTCGTGGTCGGTCGAGCCCACGTACACGACGCCGTTGGCCACGGCGGGCTTGCCTTCCACATCTCCGCTGATGGTGTCTCCCCAGATGACTCCGCCGCCGAAGGCGTCGAGTGCGTAGACACCGCCACCGGGGTAGCCCACGTACACCACGCCGTCCACGACCGTGGGGGAAGAGGTCACGCCGGTGCCGTCATTGGGGGTCACGCTGAAGTTCCAGAGCTCGGTGCCCTTGGTGGCGTCAATGGCGTAGAGGCGGTCGTCGTCCGAGCCCACGTAGACGACGTTGTCGTAGACGGTCGGTGAGGAGACCACGTCTCCGCCGGTCACGAGGTCCCAGAGCTCGTGACCGTTGCTCGGATTGATGGCCCAGATCGTGAATTCGTCCGAGCCCACGTACTCCACCCCGTTGGAAACCGCCGGTGAGGATTCCACGGCGTCGATCGGTCCGGTGAGCCACGACCGGCTGCCGGTGCTGGCGTTGAGGGCCATGAGGCTGCCGTCGGACGTGCCCACGTACACCACGCCCTTCACGATCGCAGGTGAAGAGTCCACGAGCGGGCCGGTCAGGGTGCTCCACAGCTTCGCCCCAGTCGTGGCCTCGAGGGCGTAGAACACGCCGGGGAGACCCGAGGTCCCGAAGTACACGACGCCGCCAACGACCGCCGGCGAGGAACTGACGGTCCCCGAGGTTGCAAAGGACCACAACCTGGCGCCCGTGGCGGCCTTGATGGCTTCGAGGCTGTCCTTGGCGCCGACGTACACGACGCCATCGACCACCGCCGGCGTGGACGTGACGGCAGCTCCGGTCCGAAAGCTCCACAGCAGGCTCAGGTCGCCCACGTTCGAGAGGTTCAGGGTGTTCTCGTACGGATTGGTCCCGCTGTGGGTCGGCCCGTAGCCGAACTGCGCCCAGTTCGTGGAGACGGTGAATGGCTCTTGGGCCGCAAGGGTGCTGCGGCGGCCGACGGCGCTGACCCAGGCCGTCCCGGGCTGGCTCGAGGCCGGCACAGGGAAGCCGGGGTACGAGAAGTCGCCGTGGGCGTTCGTCGCGACCAACGCTTCGTCGGCTTCACCGATGTAGAGGTCGACGAGCTCGTGCGGGTCGTATCCGGAGCCGCTGACGGTGACGAGCGACGATGGCGGCCCGCTCCTCGGCGAGAGCTCGAGCCCCAACGTGACGGTGAACTTCGAGGCTGACGTCTGGGTGAAGCCGTCGATCGTGACGGAGATCGTTCCCGTGGTGGCCATGGCGGGAACAACGGTGAGGATCTTCGTGGCAGAGCTCACCGTGCAGCTTGCGGGCGTCGAGTTGAAGGCGGCCTTGCACGGCTTGACGAAACCGCTGCCGTTGATCGTGACCGCACGCCCAACCCCACCGGCGGTGGGGGTGAACGAGGACACGGCGTCGTCGATCTGGAAGCTCTGCTTGCTCGTGGCCGTCCGCGCCCCGGCCGTCACGCTGACCACGCCCGAGGTGGCCTTGGCCGGCACCGTTGCGGTGATCTCGTCGGAAGAGAGCACCCTGAACCGAGCGCTGACTCCGTGGAACGACACCTTGGTCACCTTGGCGAACCCCGCCCCGGTGATCAGTTCAGTGACGCCGGCCTTGCCCCGCGACGGGCTGACCGAGGTGATCGCGGGCTTGGGGGCCGCTGACGCAGCCGCCGGACCGGCGGCGAGGAGCCCTCCGACCAATATCAGCAAGGTGGTCACCGCCAGAGCGACCGGCCGCTTCGCCCTCGGTTGCAGCAGTCGCATGACAGTTCCCCCGTCTTCTGGTCCACGCCCTCTCGCAGGCAGTCAGGAGAGTCTGCACCGAACGGCGCGGCCAACGCAGGCCGAACGGCACCGCCGTAGCCGGCACGCTGGCCGAGTGGCCGGTCACGATGGAAGCGCTCGCGCCGGTCCCGGCGGGTACGCACCTAAGGGTAGAGCTGAGAATGCCGAATACAGCGGAGACGCTTCGCGTCCTCGATGCTCCTTCCGGGAGCCTCCGCCTGATGAGACGCACAACGACCAACTCGTCTTGCAAGGTTCACGCACGAGCCGCTTCTCCCCTGAGGCGGGCCTGCGCGCTGTGTCCTCGTGGCCGGGCCGGAACGGTTGCCGGCAGCCGGCTCGCTCGTCGGCCCGTGCGAGCAGCTGAACCGGCTCCGCGTTCTCGCCACGTTCCGCCCTCAACAGCGTGCGACGATGTCACGCGTGAACGACAAGCCGGTGAGTGGTGCTCAATCGGATGACGCCGCCGACGGATCACGTCTCGGACGATTTGACGCCGCGACGCTGATCGCAGTCGAGAGAGCCAACGGCGGTGAGTGGGCCGGTCTCGGTCAGGTGATCGTCACGTTCAAGGTCGTCTTTGGCCAGATCCCAGCCGAGGACAAGTTGACGGAATCCTGTCAGCTCTTATGTGACGCAGGGCTGATCGAGTACTTCGACAACGGACTCACCCTGACCCCGGTCGGACGCAAGCTTCTACGTCGGGCGGGCTCCCCGAGTGGAGCCAAGCGTCCTCAGGTCGTGACCGAGCTGCTGGAGGATCTTGACGACCGGGACCTGGCTCCGCAGGGCTCCGTGCCGGAACCTGACCGCGCCGACGTGGCGGCCGCCATCCGGGGGCTGACGACTGAGGTCGTGGACGGTCTCGAGCGAGTCCAAGCCATGAACGCGACCCGGCAGGCACCACCCATGCCGCTCGGCAACTTCGGCGTACGTCCTGAGTACGTGCTCCCGCTCGTGCCACCCGACGACGTGCCCGCCGAGGACGATCCATCGAGTCAGTGAAAGAGGCGGGCCAACGGCGTTTCGGTCGCCCGCTCAGACGCCTGGCGATCGGATCGAGCTTCCGTCAGTGAACGGAGTCAGCAGCGAGCGAGGAGTTCGTCAAGAATCTCGCCCTCGCGGTGGAAGCTTGCCAGATGCCCCTCGTCGTCACCGAAGAGCCGCAGTTGTGAATGGGGAATTTGTTCGAGCAGTCGTTGTGCGGCACTGAGCGGCGCATTGGCGTCCGAGCCGGCATGCCACCAGGTCAGCGATGTCCGAACGGCAGGCAGGTCGACGTCTCGCCAGTCTCCACACAAGGCGAGTCCCTCGTCGAACCACCCGTCGATCCCCTGCCGCAGCGCCTCCTCGATGGAGACCGTCAGGGACTCCTGCCAGCCCGGGTCGCCCATGACCACGCGATCGGACTCCGGTGCGTTGTCCATTACCTCTCGGAAGGCGGCCAGCGGGTCGGCCAGAAGCGCCTCGCGCGCCTCGGCCATTAGCCGCCGGACGCCAGCCAAGTCGCCGGCCCGATGAAGGCGGTGCGATTGCCGGTTCAGTCCGATCTCCCGATCCTCTTCCGCTTCGGTCGTCGGAGCCGCTCCCACCAGGATTGTCATCGCTCGCATCCGTGAGGGGTGACGGGCGGCGAACGCCAACTGGTGGGGGGCGCTTCCGCTGCCCCCAATGACGTGCACCGACTCGAGCCCAAGCTGGTCCAGGATCGCCGCACAGTCATCGGCGGGCTCAGCGAAGCCGCGCCCGGGGAGTCGGGTTGACGCTCCGAAGCCCGGTCTCTCGGTCGTGATCATCAACAGGTCGCGCGCCTGCCACGGTGTCCGGTCGGCCCTCACGCTGTAACGGCAGCCCGGCGTACCGGGTAGACGTAGCACCGGCACCCCGTCACTTCGCCCCCACTCGCTCCAAGCCACCGTGCGCCCGTCTGGTCGCAGCAGTCGGCCCTCACGCACTCCGTCCAACAGTCCAGCCACGCCCGTAGCGTTGCACAGCCCGTGGAGTGCTGTGAGGTGCGAGCCTGGTCTGCTTCCGGGTTGACCTCCTCCTGGTCTTCCGACGACTGCACGACGCTTCCTCTCGGTGTCCGGTCGCTACGAACGATCACCGCTGGGGGGATCGTCGAAGGGCTGGTGCTCGCCTGAGCACGCGCCGACGAGACTTCGGTTCAGCGCCCAGTGCCACGCGTCAGGCAACAGCTCGCGAACCTGGGACGAGCCATCAACGCTCGAAATCAAGCTCCAGGCACCTGCCCAAGGGAGGCGTGAGCCGTCGGCCGGCGGTCCTCGCCGGCGCCCTCCAGGTCCCCACTATGCGCCCGGCCGCCCGGGGTCGGCTGCCTTGCCGTCTCCTCGCCGGCCCCCGCCGGCCCATCTCTCGCCGCCGTGGTCGCCCTTGGCGGCTCATGGCCCCGGACCGGCTGCACCGGACGGAGGAATCTGAAAAGGTCGGGCGTACACGAGGACGTTGTATCCCGCAATGGCGTAGGCGTCCTCCGGTCGTCCCCAGGATCTCGCCGCCGAAGTGGCATCGACCCCCTCATAGGCGGGAGTCTGATAAACGAGGAATTGGAACGACTGCCCCTTATACCAGCTGGAGGGCGACTCGTAGAGGCTCCTGCCGATCCGACCGTCACCCAGTCCCCACACGGGGCGGACCGCGACGTGCCCGTCGCTTTCGACCGTGCACACGCTTGCCGACCAATAGTCACCGACGCCGCGGGTGAGGTCGTGATCCTCAAGAAAGGTCACGAGGCGGTCAGCGCTCGGCACTGGTGGGGTCCGCGCCACCATGAAGCCGATCCCGGCGGCCGCACACAACATGGCGGCTACACCGGCCACCCCGAGCAGCCGGGTGACGAGCCGGTGGGAGAACCGCTCCCAAGCTCGCGCCACGATCCGCCCGGAGAGCACGCAGGCGAACATGACGCTAGGAACGAGATAGCGGGTGCCCGGGGGACCCGTGGTGGCGAGGAGGACGAAGATCACGACCGGACCGGCCACCGCTGCGAGGAGGGTGTCGTCGAGGAAGCGGTCCCGCTGGTCGGCTGTGGCACCGTGCGGGCGGAGGACACTCACCGTGACCGCCACTACGGCGGCGAGCAAACATGCGACCACGAGCACAGTCCCCAGGAGGTGGGTGTGCTGGAGGTCGATTGGAACGACGGCGGCGCCGAACAGGTGGGTGTTGAAGCCGAGAAGACTGCCACCGTAGACGGGGATCGCCTTCAGATTGATGGCCCTCTGGTGGCTGTGCACGATCGCCATGGCGGCTCCCTGACTGAACCCGCCGAGAGCGCTCCGAACCCAGTACACGAGCAGGCCGACCACCCCGCCACCGGCGGCGGCGGATGCCGGTACGAGAGCCGGCCGCCACGCCCGCTCCCGCAAGGCTGCGAGGGCCGCGGCAACAAGGATCGGAACGATCGCATAGGCGACGAGCAAGAGATCGCTCGCCATCCCGAGGCCGAGCAGGACTATGGCAAGAACGAAGCTCCAGTCGGCGCGGCGACGTTGCAGGAGCAAGAACGCGACGAGAGCGACGAGGACCGTGCTCACGTGGAAGCCGTTCCCCAGCATGAACCTGGCGAGCGAACGCGTGGGGAGCACGAGCAGAGCAGCAACGGTGGCCATCCCCACGGGGACCGCCGCGCCGCGGCGCCCGTGCGCGGCGATGAGGGCACCCGCCATGACGCTCAGCGCCGCCATAACGGCCGGCTCCACGTTGAACAGGATCGGCCGAAGACCGAAGACGTGCACTGCCCCGGCGTAGAAGAGCGCATCAGTCGCCCACAACGAGTCGCTCGTGAGAATCCAGCCGTGCAGGAGCCAGTTCCCTTCGCCCATGGCTTGTCCGGCGAGGATCGTTGAAGCCTTGTCGGAGCCGCCCGGAAAGACGCGCACCGAGACGATGTAGAACAGGTACGTCACCGCCGCGAGGGCAACGAGCAACACTGCGAGCAAGCCGGGTCGCCGGCCGATCGGGCCCCCTCCCGGCCTCGGGCGGACATGGCGTCGCCTCGTCAAGGGTGGCGACGCCCTCGGGGCAGAGGCCTCTTCCTCCACGGGCGACACGCTACTTGGAAGGGTGCGGCTCCTTTCCTCAGCGGCGACCGAGGCGCCGGCGTCCCATTGGCCACTCAAGGGCCGGCTCGCAGGTCGGCGCCCATCTCCCTCTAGCTGACCGTGACTGCCTGCTCGCGGGCGGCCTCACGCGCGGGAGCGCCGGCTACCACCGCATGAGACCCGGAAAACGATCCCGAAGCACCGAGCGGCTCTCGGCCGACCACTCGTCGGCGACACCGAGAAGGGTGAGGTTGGGCAGCCTTGTCACGAAGTCGAACGCCGCCGGTGAGAGATTCTCCTCTTCCAGATAGAGCGTCTCCAGTGCCTGAAGGGACGCGAGCTGCTGTACGGCATCCTCTGTGAATCGATTCCCCCAGGTCTGCAGGTAGACGAGATTCTCGAGCCGGGCCACGTAGGGCAGCACCCGATCATCGAAGTCCGTCCAGCCGAGATAGAGCCGCTTGAGGCCTGGTGCCAGGTGCGGTAGGACGCAGAGCAATTCGGCATCCACGCCGGGACGGCGGAGCCCCACCACGAGGACCGTAATGCTCTTCCTCGGAAGCTCATACAAGAAGCCAAGGTGCAAGGGCGGTCCCTCGCCGCCCGAGAGACTCCAACTCTGATCTGACGTCGATTCACTGGCGACCTGCCCTCCCCTCGTCACTCGGCTCGTGATGAAACCGCCGCCGCTGAAGGGGTCTCGCTCGACGGACTCAATTCGATGGACCGTTAACGAGATCTCCGCATCGTCGGGGACGTCGACGACGCCCGTCGCAAGGATCGGCCCCTCATCGTCTGGAGCACCGAGCCAGTCGAGGGTCCCAACGATCTCGTTGGCTGGGAACGACAAATGCCCCACGCTCTGATGCTAAGCCACTGAACAATGTCGGACGACCGAGCGGCCGGGCGCTGCCCGCTCCGGGCCTTCTTCTCCCGGCTGCCCTCCCGGGCTCGTTGCTCTCGGCCCCCTTCGCCGGCATCAGCCGCAAGATCACAGAGGGGCCATGCGTCTCTCGTGTAGTGAGTGTGCTGCCCGCACGGGCAACGCTGTCGAACCTTGGGCTGGGCATCCTTCTCGCCGTAACGTGCCTCACGGGCTGCTCCACGGCCACGTCGGCGGCTGCGCACCGCGCCACAACGAGCACCGGAAGCACCATCGGGACGAGCCGGAGCGGGCCTCGCCTACCTCCACAAGGCCGGGTCGTCGAGGGCGAGCTGGTCGGCTGTCGTGGCAGACAGTTCATTCGGACCTTGGGTTCGCGACCGCCCCAGACTTCGTGACGCCTGAGGTCGGTTGGTCGGGAAACGAAGCTTCCGTCCAGTACGGAACGACAGACGGCGGTGCTCTCTGGACCCCAGTCTCACTCCCACCAGGGCAGGCTTGACCCAATGGGTCGCGTGGTTCGTGCACGGCAACGAGCGGCTTGGAGGGTCGCCACGATTGCCGGTCTGTCTCTCACCGCCTGTCTCGCCGGCTGCACGACGAGCCTGCCGGTCCCGACGACGCTGCCGGGTTCGCCCTCGGGCCCCCCGACGACGTCGTCCCCGCCTACCGCAACGCCCGTCACCTGGGGTCCGGCGACCGGAACGGCTGGCGACTTCTGGCTAGTCGGCACCTACACCTGCTCCAAGCAGTGGGTGTGCCTCGACATCGTGAGGAGCGTCGACGGAGAAGCCACCTTCCAACGAGTCGGTGCGCCGGGCGTTCGCTCCCAGCAACGCCTGAGTTCTGGCGTGGGCTCGTTCGTGTTCGCGAATGCCCATGACAAATACGTGACTCTGAGCGAATACAGCACCGTCAGCGGATTCGACCGGCTTTACTGGTCGGCCGACGGGGGCGAGTCCTGGGGGTTGGTCCCGCTGAGCGGTCAGCTCGCCTCCCCGGTCGTCGCAACCGGTGGCCGGGTCTACATCCTCGTGACACCCTGTCCGGCTTCGAGACAATACGCGTGTCACACGCTCGCCCTCGCATCAGCCCGCGTCGGCTCCGACCCATGGCATACGCTCGCCGTTCCTGCGGTGCAAGGTTTCTCCGAGACGACGATGGCCGCTTTCGGATCGACCGTGTGGCTCGGCTTCGTGCACAACGGCGGAGGATCGCTCGAGGTGATGAAGTCGAACGACGACGGTCGGCACTTCTCTGCACCGAGAGTCATCCCGCTTGTGCAAGGTCTCAGCTGTCAGCTCTCCGCTACCTCGGCCTCAACCTTGTGGGGTTACTGCGTGACGGGCATGGAGGGCTACGGCATCCGCTCCGCCGACGGCGGCCGGGCGTTCACAAACTTCCTGCGGGCGTCGAACAGCACCAGTTTCCTGCCGTTCTCGAACAGCGTGGCCGTCTACGATATTCCGCTCATAGGAGGCTTCCTCACCACAGATGGCGGCCTCCACTTCACGCGGCTCCTGCTATCCACCCACACTGGCTTTGTCATTGCCTCCGCGAGTCCGACGAGGTGGTTAGCAGTGGGGACCTGTCATCCTCGCCGAGGCCCTTGAATCAGCTTTGGCTGACTGACAACGCCGGGCACTCATGGAGCGTCGAGCAAGTTCCAGCTCTTGGATGACGAGACCTTGAGCACCCCGCTACCGCCGCGCGCCCTGGAGCGCCTTCCGCGGCCGATATGGGATCACCATTTGTCCGGGCTGGTCTAGTGTCAGACCTCGCGTAGGACGATTCCCTTCCGGGACCTAGGCTGTGACCGTGGAGAGGATTAGCGACGGTTCCTTGTCGTGGCGGCCGTTGACAGCCGGGGACCTTCCCATGCTGGCCGAGTGGTTGCGAGAGCCCCAGGTCGCCCGGTGGTGGAATCATGAGACAACCCTTGAGGCGGTCGAGCGCGACTTCGGCGCGAGTGCGCGAGGCGAGGAGCCGGGGGAAGACCTCCTCGTTCTCCTCGACGGCCGGCCAATCGGCCTGCTGCAGCGTTCGGCGATTTGCGACTACCCCCAGGATCTCACGGAATTCTCGGCAGTTATCGAGGTGCCAGTCGGCGCCGTCGAGCTTGACTACCTCATCGCGGACCCAGCGCTGCGCGGTCGCGGTCTCGGATCTCGCATGATCGCTGCCGCCGTTGAGGACACCTGGAACTCGTATTCTGATGCGCCCGCGGTGCTTGTCGCCGTGGTGGCCGCCAACGTGGCCTCCTGGCGTGCGCTGGAGAAGGCTGGCTTGAAGCGGGTCGCTGAAGGCCCGATGTCGCCCGACAACCCGATTGATGATGCGCTGCGTTACATCTACCGTGCTGACCGGCCTTTGGGCGCTGACCCGTACGAACGAATCGCCTGCGCGGACGAACCTCCGAGCTACTGATTTCGCGGTCGGCAAGGGGATGTACTCACTGAGCACCTGGTCCTGCCCGTCGTCCTCGCAGGCGCATATCCCTGGGGAGCGACAGCCGGGTCAAGCTCGGCGGAGCCGACCCGGAGGGCGCCGCAGGCGGCCTTGATACGCCTACCACGAGCGGGACACTCGAAGCCGGGGATGACGGCCCTGCGATTCACCAGGCCGCCACAGGCACCAGCTCCCAAACTCGTACCGCCACCTGACTACCCCCCATCACTCCACTACCCACCAGACACAAAGACCCAGCTCAGTCCGTATATGTGCGCTTCAGCGGACGTTTGGCGGGCCGTCCCCATCCATCCCCAGGCCGTTTGGTTGAGTGAGTGGGCCCGGCAGGGATCGAACCTGCGACCGAAGGATTATGAGTCCTCTGCTCTCACCACTGAGCTACGGGCCCGTGCGTCGAGAGTGCGAATCGAGGTCGCAACGGGACAGCTCGGACCCGACCTCACCTCGCACGCCTGCACGTGTTCGGCAACGAGCGTAGAGCCGGCGGGGGCGCAGGAACGACCTCCCCGGTCGGGAGGATGCTCGCCTAGGTACAGACGGCCGACGAGGCCGTCGTGCTGTACGCGCTGAGCCCGTTGGTGGCGACCGCCTCCATGAGGAACTCGATGGAGCTTTCAGGCTTGCCGCCTACGAACACGCCGTCAACGCCGATCGACCCGTCGCCGGAGGCCGCATGTACGGGAGCGAATCGGGGCGGTCCAGTTTCCCAGCGGGATGCACGCTCCCCGGACGTAGGCTCGCAGGATGAGCGTGTTCCCTCCGGGCGCCCCGAGACGCGACGCACGAGGCAGCGCTACCCGACGAGGAGGCAAGGGAGCATGACCGACCACGGACCCGACGCCAACCGGCCGGCGCTCCGGCACACCCCGAAGGCGCATCTGTCCGGCGACACGGCGCAGAGCTCGGGCATGCGTCGCCTGGCCGGCGTCTCCGGCGAGCTCAGCGGCTCGGAGCGCATCTGGATGGGCGAGTCGCACGTCGCCCCCGGGACCCGCTCGGCCGATCACCACCATGGCGAGTCCGAAACGGGCATCTACGTCGTGTCCGGCCATCCGGCCTTCGTCTTTTCCGATGGTGGCGTCGAGACCCGGATCGAGACCGGTCCGGGCGATTACGTCTACGTCCCGCCGTTCGTGCCGCACCGGGAAGAGAACCCGTCAGGGAACGAGGAGGCGGTCGTGATCCTTGCCCGCTCGACCCAGGAGGCGATTGTCGTCAACCTCCCAGGGCTCGACTGACGAGGAGGACTTCGGCGACGGTTCGGGGCTTCAAGAGGACTCCCGCGCTGCTCAGCCCGTTGCGGCAGCTCAGTGCCGCCACTAGATTCCCGCAGCACCGGTTGGAAGGGGGTCGAGGGATGACTGAAGCCATCTACAAGACGATCGTCGTCGGCACCGACGGTTCGGATCGGGCCGACAGGGCGGTCCGACAAGCCATCGCCCTTGCCAAGGCGACGGGCGCCAATTTGAACGTCGTACACGTCGTGCACTCCGCCGTTTCGCTCGGCTTCTCCGACACGGTGTCGGGGCAGGAGAGCGTCCAGGCATCTCGCGACCAGGTCGACCGGGTCGCCGAGGCCGTCGTCGCCGACGCCGGACGGGAGGGCGTCAGCGTCGAGGTGCACCACCCCACGGGCGACCCGGCCGACGCCATCATCGAAGTGGCCGAGAAGAGCGGCGCCGATCTCATCGTCCTCGGCAACCGAGGGATGAGCGGAGTCGCCCGGGTGCTCGGGAGCATCCCCAACAAGGTCGCCCACCACAGCCCCTGCAGCCTGCTGATCGTCGACACCAGCCGCCCATGAGCGGAGCGGTCGGTCCGCCGGCCGCCACCGCGAGCGTCACACCGGCGCAGGCACTCGCAGGTGCCATCACGAAGGGAGCGAGATGACGGACAGAGTTGCCCTCGTGACGGGCGCCAGTAGCGGAATCGGACGAGCGACGGCCGTCGTGCTCGCCCGCCAGGGTGCCCGAGTGATGGCGGTGGCCCGACGCGAGGAGCGGCTGGCCGAGCTCGCTCGGGAGACCGGCGTCCATTACACCGTTTGCGACCTTCGCACGGAGGAGGGCTGCCTGCACGCCGTCGAGGAGACACGGCGCGCCCTCGGACCGGTCGAGATCCTCGTCAACAACGCCGGCCTGGGATCGACCGAGGAGGGCTCGGTCGTGGACACACCGACGCGCGCCTGGCGTCTGTCCATGGACGTCAACCTCGACGCCCCCTACTTCCTCACCCGCGAGGCGGCTCGGGACATGATCGAGCGGCACTGGGGACGCATTGTCATGGTCAGCTCGACGGCAGCCACGCTCGGTGCCCAGGGCTATCCCGCCTACTCCGCTGCGAAGGCCGGCCTCCTCGGCTTCATGCGGGCAGTGGCGGCCGACCTGGCGCCTCATGGCGTCACCTGCAACGGGGTCCTCCCCGGATGGATCAGAACGGAGATGGCCGACCGCTCGGCGGCTCGCGAGTCCGAGCGGCGAGGTGTCACGGTCGAGGAGATCTGGGCGGAGCGGGCCGCCAGCTACGATGCCGGCCGTACGGCCACCGCCGAGGAGGTGGCGGAGACGGTCGGCTTCCTGTGCTCGGCGCAGTCAAGCGGCGTCAGCGGCCAGTCGATCACCGTCGCTCTCGGCGGCATGTGGTGAAGCCGGGCACTCAGCTGGTAGGCACTCCCTCACCCCAGTAGAAGGGCCCCTGCGTCTGGCTCACGCGAACCGACCACCCGAGCGCCGCCAGCCGCCGCTCGAGCTCGGACGGCTCATAGGGCACCTTGACGAGACGATGGGCTGCCCCGTCCCGCAACGTGCGCTGGATGACCTCGGAGCCCTCTCCCTCCACGAGCTCCTCGGCGGTGCGATAGCCGTCGTCGACGAAGAAGACACGCCCAGACGGCGAGAGAGACTCGCCGATCATGGACCAGAAGGACTCGAAGCGCTCCCGCGGCACGTGTGACAGGAAGAAACCGAAGAAGACGACGTCGTAACGACGGTCGGGGAGCCACGAGAAGAGATCGGCCATCACGAAGCGCACCCGGTCCTCGCCAGCCTTTTCCCGGGCCAAGGAGAGCATCTCGGGCGAGCTGTCGACCGCCGTCACGGTCGAGGCGTGACCGAGCAGCCGGTTGGTCCACGTGCCCGGCCCGCAGGCGAGCTCCAGGACGTCTCCACGCGGCCGGAACCTCTCGAGGGCCTGCTCGAGCTCGTCGCCGCCGGGAAACGGCAGCTTGAGATCGCCGAATTCGCCGGCTGCGGCACGGTAGTAGGCCGTCTGCTCGGCGATGAGCCCGTCCAGATCCGCTGAGGACGTCACAGCCTTTGAGGCTAGTGCTGCCATCGCTCCGAAGAGGAGTCGGGCTCGCGTCCGAATTTATTTATCACTGGCAACTAGTATCATTGATACGAAGAGCGGCCGCTCGCCCGAGCAGAACGGGAGGCGGACCGCGTCGATCACCGAGGAGGCGCCATGGAGCGATCGGGGCGAGGGGCCTCGACTGCGCTCGCTGCGCACTACGCCCTCGCCGGCAGGCTGCGCCTCTCGATGACCCGCCTCAGCCGTCAGCTCCGGCGACGCGAGCCATCGGAGCTGACGATCTCCCAACTGTCGGCACTTGCGAGCATCGTTCGCGGCGGGCCCGTCGCCATGGGCCAGTTGGCGGAGATGGAGAACCTGCCGTCGCCGGCAGCGACACGGCTCGCCGACAAGCTGGAGAAGGCGGGGCTCGTGCGGCGGCAGGCCAACCCGGACGACCGTCGGGGCGTGCTCATCGCCCCCACTGCCGCCGGCATCGAGCTCATCGCCCATCGCGATCGCTCCGGCAACGCCTGGCTGGCCGAACGAATCGCCGCCCTCCGAGAGTCCGACCGGCGTGCTCTCGAGCGCGCCGTCGCCGTTCTCGAGGCGCTGGCGGCCGAACGCCCGAGCGGGACAGCTGCCGGCGACGGCGAGCGACTGCTCGGCCGCCACCTGCCACGGCGGGCGAGGCACGGCGACGGGGCGGGCGCTCCGCCAGGTGAACAGGCGCAAGAGAACGAAGGCGCGAGAGGGAGGTGAGCCGGTGAACGCTCTCTCCGAGGTCTCGCCGGTCGTAGGCCCGAGGTACAAGTGGGTCGTCCTGTCCAACACGACGATCGGGGTGCTCCTGGCGACCCTGAACGCCACGAGCCTCATGATCTCCCTGCCGGTGATCTTCCGAGGCATCGGGCTCAACCCGCTCGTCCCCTCGAACTTCCCCTATCTGCTGTGGGTCCTGATGGGCTACATGCTCGTGTCCGCCGCCGTCGTGGTGACGGTTGGTCGCATCGGCGACATCTTCGGCCGGGTCAAGATGTACAATCTGGGCTTCGCCTGGTTCACAGCGGGGGCCATCCTTCTCTCGGTCGTCTGGAGCCACGGCAGCGCCGGTGCCCTCGAGCTCATCATCTTCCGCATGTTCCAAGCAGTCGGCGGGGCGCTCCTCATGGCCAACTCCGCCGCCATCATCACCGACGCCTTCCCCGCCGAGCAGCTGGGTCTCGCCCTCGGCACGAACATGGTGGCCGGCATCCTCGGTTCCTTTCTCGGCATCGTCGTGGGAGGCCTTCTCTCGCAGGCCGGTTGGCGCTGGGTCTTCCTCGCCAACGTGCCGGTCGGCATCTTCGGGACGGTATGGGCCTATCGCAAGTTGAAGGAGATCGGCATCCGGATGCCCGCGCGCATCGACTGGGCCGGCAACATCACCTTCGCCGGTGGGCTCGCCATGATCCTCACCGGGGTCACCTACGGCATCAAGCCGTACGGGACCTCGCTCACCGGCTGGGCGAACCCCTTCGTGCTCGAGATGCTGATCGGCGGCGTCGTGCTACTCGGCGCCTTCTTCGTGATCGAGACGAAGGTGGCAGATCCGATGTTCCGCCTGTCGCTCTTCCGCATCCGGGCGTTCACGGCGGGCAACGCCGCGCAGTTCCTGGCCGCCGTCGGGCGCGGCGGCTTCCAGTTCATGCTGATGATCTGGTTCCAGGGGATCTGGCTACCCGAGCACGGCTACGACTTCACGGTCACGCCCCTGTGGGCGGGCATCTACATGATCCCCCTCATGGTGGCCTTCGTGCTCTCGGGCCCGATCTCCGGCCTGCTCTCCGACCGCTACGGGGCTCGGCCCTTTGCGACTGCCGGCATGCTCCTGTCGGGCGCCATGTACGCCGTGATGATGGCCTTCCCGGCCGATTTCGACTACGTGCGCTTCGCCATCGTGCTCGTCGTCCTCGGGATCTCGCAGGGCCTTTTCGCGTCGCCGAACACGTCGTCGATCATGAACTCGGTGCCGGCCCGCGACCGCGGAGCGGCTTCCGGCATGCGAGTGACACTCGCCAATGCCGGCATGCCGCTGTCGATGGGCCTCTTCTTCACCCTTCTCATCGTCGGCCTGAACGCTGACGTTCCGCACGCCATGCTCGTCGGCCTCACCGCGCACGGCGTCCCGGCCTCGACAGCTGCGGCGCTCGCCAAGGCGCCCCCGCTCGGCTACCTCTTCGCCGCCTTCCTCGGCTACAACCCGCTGAAGAGCCTCCTCGGACCGTCCGTGCTCGCCCACCTGAGCCACGCCCAGGTGAGGACGATCACGAGCCGATCGTTCTTCCCCCAGCTCATCGGACCGGCGTTCAAGCACGGCCTCGTGCTCATCCTCGGCTTCGCCGTCGCCATGAGCATCGTCGCCGCCGTCGCCTCGGCGCTGCGGGGAACGAAGTTCGTTCACGAGGACGACGAGTCCCGAGCGCAGAAGGCCGCTCTCGTCGCCGCACCGGATGACGCCTCCGAGGATCTCGAGCCCGTGACGGCAGCCGTCGCCGCAGCCGACCTCAGACTGAGCGATACCGCCCATCGGCTACGCCGCCACGGGCACGTCGCCCGCCGTGCCCGCTCGAGCACTTCCCGGCCGCATCGACTCAGGCGCCTCTCACACGGTCTCGCACCGCAGCCGTCGGCCACCGATCCGATCTCGAGCAGTGACAGCTGAGCGACAGGAGCACTGACCAGCTCACTTCCTGCGACCCCCAACACCCAGCAATTCAGCCGCCATCCTGGAGCGCGCAACACGCACGATCCGAGCGCTCGTCGTCCTCAAAGCGGGACCGACCACCCGCCTCTCGTCCCTACCATGGAGCGAAATGACCTCGAACCCGGACCGCTACAAGTGGGTCGTCCTCTCGAACACGACACTCGGGATCCTCATGGCGACGATCGACCTCTCGATCATGCTCATCGCCCTTCCCGACGTCTTCCGAGGCATCGACATCGACCCCCTGCTGCCCGGCAACAGCTTCTACCTGCTGTGGCTGATCCTCGGCTTCATGGTCGTGACGAGCGTCCTCGTCGTGAGCCTGGGTCGGCTCGGGGACATGTACGGACGCGTGAAGATGTACAACCTCGGCTTCGCCGTCTACACGTTCTTCTCCCTGCTCCTCACGATCACCTGGATGTCCGGGACCGCAGCCGCCATCTACCTCGTCGTCATGCGCGTGTTCCAGGGCGTCGGGTCGGCCTTCCTGATCGCCAACTCCTCGGCCATCCTCACCGACGCCTTCCCGCCCGGCGAGCGCGGCATGGCGCTTGGCGTCAACCAGGTGGCCGGGATCAGCGGCTCGTTCATCGGCCTCGTGCTCGGCGGCCTCCTCGGGCCGATCGAGTGGCGCCTCATCTTCCTCGTCTCGGTGCCGGTCGGCCTCTTCGGCACGGTGTGGGCCTACAAGAAGCTGCGTGAGGTCCCCCGCAAGCGCGACACGCACATCGACTGGCCCGGAAACGTGACCTTCGCCCTCGGCCTCGTCGCCCTCATGGCCGGGATCACCTACGGCATCCAGCCGTACGGCGCGAGCACGATGGGGTGGATGAGCCCGCGGGTCCTCTCGCTCATCGGCGCAGGCGTCGTCCTGCTGGTGGCGTTCTGCTTCATCGAGGTGCGGTCGCCGGACCCGATGTTCCGCCTGCAGCTCTTCCGCATCCGGGCCTTCACCGCGGGCAGTCTGTCGAGCCTGTTGTCGTCGATCGGGCGTGGCGGCCTCATGTTCATGCTCATCATCTGGCTGCAGGGCATCTGGCTCCCCTTGCACGGCTACGACTTCGACCGCACACCGCTGTGGGCGGGGATCTACATGTTGCCGTTGACGGCGGGGTTTCTCATCGCAGGACCGGTGTCGGGGATCCTCTCCGACCGCTTCGGATCACGGCCCTTCGCCACCGGTGGCATGGTCGCCGCCGCCGGCTCGTTCGCCCTCCTCGAGACGCTCCCCGTCAACTTCGGCTATCCGATGTTCGCGGCGCTACTGCTCCTCAACGGCCTGTCCATGGGCGCCTTCGCCGCCCCGAATCGGGCCGGCGTCATGAACAGCTTGCCCCCGAGGCACCGCGGCGTCGGCTCCGGCATGAACTCGACCTTCCAGAACTCGGGTCAGGTCCTCTCCATCGGCATCTTCTTCACGCTCATGATCATCGGGCTCTCCTCCACCCTCCCCTCGGAGTTGTTCCATGGCCTCGTGGCCCACGGTGTGCCGGCGGCGGCGGCGCACAAGGCGGCGTCCCTGCCCCCCGTCTCCACGCTGTTTGCGGCCTTCCTCGGCTACAGCCCGCTGAGCCACCTCCTCGGGCCGAGCGTGCTCGCCCACCTGGCGCCGGCGCAGCGGGCGCTGCTGACGGGGCGGAGCTTCTTCCCCTCCCTCATCCGCACGTCCTTCCAGAACGGGTTGCACGCCGCCTTCGACTTCGCCATCATCGCTTGCCTGATCGCGGCAGGGGCCTCCTGGTTGCGGGGCGGCAAGTTCGTCTACAAGGACCCTGACGAGCCCGTGACGCCGCAGGCTGAGGCGCGCGAGCTCGTCTCGGTCACCGAGGAAGGCTGAGCCACCGCTCGGCAGGGCATCAGCCCCCGTTGCCGAGCTCCTTGGCAACGCGGGCGCCGAGGTCGTCGTCGACGTGGCGCCAATAGTCGAGGGCCCGGGCAAGTACGTCGCCGGTGACGCCGTTCCTCAGGTGACCGGCGATGTTGGAGACGAGCCGGGAGCGGGCACCGTCGTCGAGCACGGTGCGGTAGAGGGTGCCCGGTTGGCCGAAGTCGTCGTCCTCGCTGTGGAGGGTGTAGGCAGCCCGCACGATCTCGCCGGCGACGCCCCAGGACGGCTCGGCGAGAGCGGGGTCGGCCTGCGGGCCGCCGAAGGAGTTGGGGGCGTAGACGGGGTCCGGCGAGTTGCGGTACGCCATGGCGCCGTCCTTGTTGTAGCTGTGCACCGGGGACTTCGGGGCGTTGATGGGCAGCTGCAGGTAGTTCGGTCCGATGCGGTAGCGGTGGGTGTCCGGGTAGGAGAAGAGCCGGCCGAGGAGCATCTTGTCCGGGCTCGGCCCGATGCCCGGCACCATGTTCGCCGGCTCGAAGGCCGCTTGCTCCACCTCGGCGAAGTAGTCGGCCGGGTTGCGGTCGAGCACGAGGCGTCCCACCTTGTGAAGCGGGTAGTCCCCGTGCGGCCATACCTTCGTGAGGTCGAAGGGGTTGAACCGGTAATCGGCCGCCTCCTCGAAACCCATCACCTGCATGTGCAACGTCCAGCTCGGGTGGTCGCCCGAGGCGATGGCCCCGTAGAGGTCCCGCAGGTGGTGATCGCCGTCCTCCGCCACGATGGCTTTCGCCTCGCCGTCGGGGAGGAACTCGACGCCTTGGTCGGTCTTGAAGTGGTACTTGACCCAGAAGCGCTCGCCCCCGGCGTTCACCCACATGTAGGTGTGGCTCGAGTAGCCGTTCATGTGACGCCACGTCCGCGGGATGCCACGGTCGCCCATGAGCCAGGTGACCTGGTGGGCCGACTCCGGCGAGAGCGTCCAGAAGTCCCACTGCATGTTGTTGTCGCGGGTGTGGGTATCGGCGCGGCGCTTCTGGGAGTGGATGAAGTCGGAGAACTTGCTGGGGTCCCGGATGAAGAACACGGGCGTGTTGTTGCCGACCATGTCGTAGTTGCCTTCGTCCGTGTAGAACTTGAGGGCGAAACCGCGTGGGTCCCGCACCGTGTCGGCCGACCCGAGCTCGCCCGCCACGGTCGAGAAGCGGGCGAACACCTCCGTGCGCGCCCCCTTGCGCAGGAACGACGCCTTGCACCACTCCTCCGCCTCGCCGGTGGCCTCGAAGAAGCCGTGGGCTCCGCCGCCCTTGGCGTGCACAACGCGCTCGGGCACCCGCTCGCGGTTGAAGTGGGCCATCTTCTGGATGACGTAATGGTCCTGCAAGAGGATGGGACCGTCGGGGCCGGCGGTGAGCGAGTGCTCGTCGCTGGCGGCTCCGATGCCGGCGTCGGTGGTCGTGATCGGGTTGCGCTCTGTCATGGCGTTCCTCCATGTGTCGTGGCGGTGATTCTCTTCGTCGGTGCGGACTTCGCTGCGGCTGCTTGACACGCAGGGCATATGCCCCAGAACGTCACCTCTGCCTCGTCGAGCAGGTAGCCGTGCGTCTCGGAGGGGGTGAGGCAGGGTCGCCGCCTGACCACGCAGTCGATGTCCGTCGTGGCGCCGCAGACCCTGCAGACGGCGTGGTGGTGGTTGTCGCCCACGCGTCCCTCGTACAGAGCGCGACTGCCGGCAGGCTCGATGCGCCGTGCCAGCCCGGCCTCCACGAGGGCGCCAAGGACGTTGTAGACGGCCTGCGGCGAGACCGATCCGAGGTCGTCGCGCACGCGGGCGATGACGGTATCGGCGTCGGCGTGGGGGCAGTCCCGTAGGGCACGCAGCACGGCGAGGCGGGGCGCCGTCACCCGCAAGCCGCCCGCCCGCAGCTCGTCAGCGTGACCCGAGGGGACATCCACGCCCTTCACTATAGAGTCATTCGCTTATTGGAGTCAATCCAGACACACTCACTTGCCGGCACCGGTCCGCTGGTCGGCTCGGTCACCGCCGTGCGATGCTGGCGGCCGGCGGAGAAGGAGGAGCTGACATGCCAGAAGAGAACCATCGGGTCGTCCTCGTCGCCCGCCCCACGGGCATGGTCGACGGCAGCACGGTGCGCCTCGAGACAGCCCCGCTGCCGGCCATCACCGACGGCCAGGCGCTCGTCGCCGTCCGCTACCTGTCGATCGACCCGACGATCCGGACCTGGATGAACGACGCCCCCGGCTACCTCCCGCCCATCGGCATCGGCGAGGTCATCCGCAGCGCCGGCATCGGCGAAGTCGTCGAGTCCCGCAGCGATCGCTACGCCCCCGGGGACCTCGTCTTCGGCATGACGGGCTGGCAAAGCTACGCCGTCGCCGACGAGAAGGGCAACGCCATGCGGAAGATCCTCGATGGCCTCGAGCCCCCGGTGGCGCTCAACCTCTTCGGCATCACCGGCATGACGGCCTACTTCGGGCTCCTCGAGGTCGGCGCCATGCGGGAGGGCGACACGGTCGTCGTCTCCGGGGCGGCCGGCGCCACGGGCTCCACCGTCGGCCAGATCGCCAAGCTGAAGGGTGCCTCCATGGTGGTGGGCATCGCCGGCGGGCCGGAGAAGTGTCGATGGTTGGTGGAGGAGTTGGGTTTCGACGCGGCTCTCGACTACCGGGAGCCTGGGCTCGGCGCCGCCCTGCGCCGCCAGTGCCCGGAGGGTGTCGACCTCTACTTCGACAATGTCGGCGGCAGCATCCTCGACACGGTCCTCGCCCAGCTGGCCATGCGCGGCCGGGTGGTGCTCTGCGGCGCCATCTCCGCCTACAACGCCACCGAGCCCGTGCCCGGTCCCGCCAACTACGTCAACCTCATCCCCCGCCGCGGGCGCATGGAGGGCTTCATCATCCTCGACTACACCCAGCGATTCGGGGAGGCACAGGCGGCCATCGCCGGCTGGCTCCTCGAGGGGCGCATGCGCCACCACGAGCACGTCGTCGACGGCCTCGAGCACGCCCCCGACGCCCTCAACCTCCTCTTCACGGGCGGCAACACGGGCAAGGTGGTCGTCCGGCTGTGAGCGCCGGGGCCGCCACGCACCGGGACTTCGAGCACGACGGCATCACGATCCACGCCCTCGAGCTCGGAGAGGGGCCGCTCGTCCTCTTCGTGCACGGCTACCCGGAGACCTCGCACTCCTGGCGCCACCAGCTGCCCGCCCTGGCGGCCGCCGGCTACAAGGCCGTCGCCATCGACGTGCGCGGCTACGGGCGCTCCTCCTGCCCGCCGGGTATCGAGCAGTACTCGATGGGCCGCCTCGTCGCCGACAACGTGCGCATCGCCGAGGCGCTCGAGGCCGACCGGGTCGTGATCGTGGGGCACGACTGGGGCTCCCCCATCGCCTCCACGTCGGCGCTCTTGCGGCCGGATCTCTTCGACGCTCTCGTCATGTTGAGCGTGCCGTACGCGCCGCCGAGCGTGCGGGCGCCGATCCCGTTGCTCGCCGAGATCTACGGCGCAGACGCCGAGTTCTACATGAACTACTTCCAGCAGCCGGGGCGGGCCGACGCCGAGGCAGCCGAGGACGTGCGGTCCTGGCTCCTCGGCATCTACTACGGCGCCATGGCGGGTGCACCAGCGGAGGCACGGCCCTTCGCCGTCATCCCGAAGGGCAAGCGGATGAAGGATTTCCTCGTGCAGCCGGCGGGCGATCTTTCCTGGCTCTCCGTCGACGATCTGGGGGAGTACGTGGCGGCGTTCGAACGGTCGGGTTTCGTGGGGGGGCACAACCGCTACCGCAACCTCGACGGTGACTGGGCGGAGCTGGCGGCCTTCCGGGGGCGCCCGGTCGAGGTGCCGTCCCTCTTCATCGGCGGCGACGAGGACGGCGTCACCCGTTTCATGGCCGGTGCCATCGCCGGCTTCCCCGAGACGCTGCCTCGGCTGTGGGGCTCCCACATCCTCGAGCGCTGTGGGCACTGGATTCAGCAGGAGCAGCCGGAAGAGGTGAACCGACTCCTCCTCGAGTTCCTCGCCGAGGTTCGCCCGCTCGGCTGAGAGCCCCCTAGAGGACTGCCTCCGGGGCGACCTCGGCCGGCTCGTGGGGCGGTCGCGATGGGGGCGGGACGCTCGTGCCAGCCGACGGTTCCGCCTCCGGCTCGTCGTCCCGCCGCGTGCCCGGGTAGCCCATGCCCGCCTCCACGCGGCTCGGCCACCAGTTCCAGCGACCGAGGAGCGCCACGGTCGAGGGCACGAGGAGCGTGCGCACGAGGAAGGTGTCCATGAGAATGCCGACCGCCAGGCCGGTGCCGATGTCGCGGATCTGGCTGCCGCCGGAGCCGCCCGACCCCGCGTAGGTGAGGATGGCGAACGTCCCTGCCAGCACGAGGCCGGCCGACGTGATGACCGGGCCGGTGACGCCGACCGCCCGGACGACCGCTTCGCGCAGGGTGTGGTCGTGCGCCTCTTCCCGGATGCGCGTCATGACGAGGATGTTGTAGTCCTCGCCGAGCGCTAGGAGGAAGATGAACATGAGGAAGGGTAAGAGGAACGTCAGGCCACCGCTGTGGCCGAGCTTGATGAACACGAAGGAGGCGAGGCCGAGGGCGGCGAGGTAGCTGAGGACGACGCTGGCGATGAGGTAGAGGGGCGCCACGAGGCTGCGCAGCACGAGAGCGAGCAGGATGGCGATGGCGAGGGCAGCGAGCGGCACGATGTGGACGAGGTCGTTGTCGGAGGTGGCGCTGATGTCGTAGAGAGCGGGTGCCTCCCCGGCGACGCCGTTGTCGGTGGCGCCGGAGGCGACGGCGGCCGCCTCGGCGACCCTGCGGATGGTGGGGACGGCATCGAGAGCGGCCGTGCTGCCGGGATTGCCGTTGCCGGCCTTGAGCGACGCCTCGAACTGCACGATCGTCCCGGACGGGCTGACGAAGAGCGCCTCGGCCCGGTACTGCTCGTAGAGGCCGAGAGGCACACCCTTCGGCGGCGCCGACGACAGCTTGCCGGGCGCCCCGAAGCGGGCATGCAGCGCCTGCAGTTCCGCCCCGGTGATGGGGGCGCCGCCGGGCGACAGCGGACCGTCGATCGTGAGGAACTGGCCGGAGGACTCGAGGGAGCGCTGTGCCACGAGGAGAGGGCCCGGATCGGTCCAGACCGACGTCGGGTACTGGAAGATGAGGTTCGTGGGGTTCGTCGTGGCGTGCGGGTAGTTCGTGGCGATGAGCTGGTCGGCGAGCGACGCCTCGGTGTGGGCGGGGGCGCTCGTGGCGCCGCCGAAGCCGGCCGGCTCGTAGAGGGAGACCCCGGTCGCCAGGGCGCCGAAGGCCACGAGACCGATGAGCAGTGTGGGAAGCGGGCGGCTGACGATGCGGCTCGCCACCTTTCCCCAGGCCCCCAACTGCACCTGGCCCGGCCGGGGCCGCGACGGCCAGAAGACCGCCCGCCCGAGGATGGCGAGGAGAGCCGGCAGCAGGGTGAGACCGGCCAAGAGCATCGTGAAGATGCCGATGGCGAGCGGGATGCCGAGGTCGTGGTAGATGCCGAAGGTGGCGAAGAGCAGGCTCAAGAGGGCGAGGATGACGGTCCCTGCCGAGGCCGAGATGGACTCGCCCACCCGGCTGACGGCGAGGGCGACGGCCTCGTGGGGGCTGAGCCCGTTGCGGAAACCTTCGCGCACGCGGAACACGAGGAAGAGGCCGTAGTCGGTGCCGGCGCCCAGCACGATGACGATGAGCAGCAACTGCGAGACCTCGGACACCTGCAGCCCGGCGTGCGTTCCGAGCTCTCCGATGATCGAGCCCGACAGCTGCAGCACGACGATGGCAGGAAGCAGCGTCACGAAGGGTGCGAGGGCCGAGCGGAAGATGAGGAGGAGCAGCACGATGATGAACACGATGGAGAGGTCCTGCGTCTTGTTCCCGGTCGAGTTCGACTGCTCGTTCTGGTAGACGGAGTCGGCGACCTGCCCTCCCAGATAGAAGCTCAGCCCCGGCGGCGCCCCGACCCGAGCGAAGGTCGCGAGCATGGCGTTGACGGCGTTCTCGGCCTTCGTCGGGCTGAAGCCGGCGACGTTGGCGAGGGCGGCGATCTGGACTGCCTTGCGGTTGGACGAGATGCCGAGGAACTGCACGGTCTTCACGTTTCCGACGGTGCGGGCGAGGACGGCCTCTCGCTGCACGGCGGCGATGTCGGCCGCCGTGATGACGCCGTTGTGCCGGTAGGCGATGACGTTGAGGGGCTCGAGGTTGTCCTTGCCGCCGAGGGGTGCTGCCAGGTTGGCCGCCTTCACGTCGGGTGCGTTGGCAGGCAGGAAGGCCGTGTTGTTGCTGTTCACGACGCTGCTGAGGGAGGGGAGGAAGTGGACGGCCGCCCCCGTGCCGACGAGCCAGACGACGACGATGATCCAGCGGAACCGGACGGAGAACCGGCCGAGGCGGGTATAGAAAGCGTGCATTACCGAGAGCCTGTCTCGCCGAGGGACAGCTCGTAAAAACGAGCAGACGGAAGGGGGTTGTGGCGATACGCCGCGATCTCCACGAAACCGAGGGAAGCGTACACCGCTCTGGCGGCCTCCAACTCCTCCACCGTGTCGAGCCGCAGGCTGCGGTAGCCGAGCTCCCGCGCCCTCTCGATGGCAGCCTCGGCGAGCAGACGCCCGAGGCCACGGCCGCGCACCACCGGTAGCAGGAACATGCGCTTCAGTTCGGCCACGGCCGGCGGCTCGAAGGGATGGATGCCGGCGCAGCCCACGGCGACGCCGGCCCGTTCGACGAGCAGGGCGGCCCCGCCGGGCGGCCCGTACTCCTGCTCGAGGGCGGCGAGCTCGGCCTCGATGTCCTGGAAGTCCAGCTCGAACGGGAGGGCGGAGACGTACTGGCGGACGAGGGCGCCGAGGGCGGCGTAGTCGTCACCGGTCTCCGCCGCCCGGATCGTGCACACGGCGTGCCAGTGTGGCAGCTGCGCCCGACCGTGTTCGGTCGGGCGGCCACGCCGTCCGCGATGGCGGGGTTGCGCGACGAGATGCGGTTCCTATGATGAGCCGAGCGGGTGCCCGGCGCCGCCGGCGGCCCGCACCCAGCTCGCCCGCTGCCCGTCTCGCTGAGAGCGCAGCGGGGCCGACCGGAAAGGGAAGACCGTTGACGATCGCTGTTGGTGACCACATCCCCGACGTCGAGGTGCACACGATGACCGCCGACGGCTCGAAGGCCGTGCGGACGGGCGACATCCTCGGAACGGGCAAGGTCGTGCTCTTCGCCGTGCCCGGTGCCTTCACGCCGACCTGCTCTGACTACCACCTGCCGGGTTTCGTCAAGCGGGCCGGGGACCTCAAGGCGAAGGGGGTCGACACGATCGCCTGCATCTCGGTCAACGACGCCTTCGTCATGGGGGCATGGGGGCGCGAGCACGGTGTCGGCGACGACGTCCTCATGCTCGGCGACGGCAACGGCACCTTCACGGAGGCCGTCGGACTGGAGCTCGACGGCAGCGGCTTCGGGCTCGGGCAGCGGTCGCAGCGCTATGCCCTCGTCATCGAGGACGGCGTCGTCACCCATGTGGCGGTCGAGCCGAAGGGCGGCCTCGACGTCAGCTCGGCGGAGTCGGTGCTGGCCACGCTCTGAGTCTCGTGCGGGCGGCGGCGCCGCGACTCATCCCCGGGGCAGCGCGCACCCTCTGAGTATCCTCACGCCTCATGGCGATGGACTTCGGGTTGGTGCCCTCCTGGCCTGCCAGCCAGATCGCCCCCCACGGCATCCCCGCTGACATCGCCGCCCGCTTCGTCTGCCGGGAGTGGCGCAACGCCATTGCGGTCCTGCGGGGCGCCTACCCCGGGGAGTGGGCGGACATCGTCGCCGTCCTCCGGGACTTCCGCCTCTGCCGCTCGGCCCTCCTGTCGGGCGGCGGCAACAAGACGGAGATCGCCAAGTCGATCGACGTCCACTTCCGCTCCCTCGGCTGGCAGGAGACGGACTTCGCCACCCGCGTGACCGTCCGCCAGCATCCCCAGAGCGGCCCGGGCGAGGTCTTCGAGTACGACAGCCCGACCCACAAAGTGGACAGCTTCAAGAACCATGTCGCCCTCGAGGTCGAATGGAACAATAAGGACACGTTCTTCGACCGCGACCTGAACAACTTCCGGCTGTTGTTCGACTTGAGGGTCGTCGGGGTCGGCGTCATCATCACCCGCGGCGAGGACGTTCGCGACCTGGCGGTTGGCCTCGGGCGGAGCCCTGGCACCTACGCAGCCACGACGACGCGCTGGAGCACGCTCGTGCCCCGAATGGAGGGTGGCGGCGGGGGCGGGTGCCCGCTTCTCGCCTTCGCCATCACGAAGGAATGCTATGACCCTCTCTGCTGAGGAGTCCCTGTTGGGGCTGCCTGGCGGCCCCTTCGCGACCGTGCTCGCCGACCCGCCGTGGCGCTTCCAGAACCGTACGGGCAAGGTCGCCCCCGAGCACCGCCGTCTCTTGCGCTACGACACCATGACCGCCAAGGAGATCGCCGCCCTGCCCGTGGCGGAGGTCACCTCGGCGCGGAGCCACCTCTACCTGTGGGTGCCGAATGCCCTCTTGGCGGAGGGGCTCATGGTCCTCGAGGAGTGGGGCTACACCTACAAGGCCAACCTCGTCTGGCACAAGATCCGGAAGGACGGGGGGTCGGATGGGCGTGGGGTGGGCTTCTACTTCCGCAACGTCACCGAGCTCGTGCTCTTCGGCGTCCGGGGCGCCATGCGAACGCTGCCTCCCGGTCGGACGCAGGTGAACCTGTTGGCCACGCGCAAGCGAGAGCACTCCCGCAAGCCCGACGAGCAGTACGACGTCATCGAGCAGTGCTCCCCGGGTCCCTATCTCGAGCTCTTCGCCCGCTACCCCCGGCCCGGCTGGTCCGTCTGGGGGGCGGAGGCGGGCCTGGACGTCACGCCGCGGGGCCGGGTGCACAAGGGCTACGGCAGCTGAGGCTCCGGGCCGCCGGGAGCGGCCGGCCTCGTGCCCTGAGGGCGGGGTGATGGAGGGTGAGAGGTGTGACCCCCCCAGCTCCGGGGCTCCCTGAGATAACGTCGCACGCGATGCGCTGGCACCACCCGCCCGGGTCTCGGCCGTTCACGTCTCCTTGAGCGCCGCTCGGCCGACCGTCCTGCTGGTCGAGGACGACGCCGGGGACGCCGTTCTCGTCCGGGAGCTCTTGCGCGACGCCGGCGACGAGTTCCAACTGCTCACCGTGCGGACCCTCGCCGAGGCCGAGCAAGCGATGGCCCCGTCGGTTGCCTGTGTCCTGTTCGACCTCGGCCTGCCGGACGCCGAGGGCATCGAGGGCCTCTCGAAGATGCTCGACATCGCCGGTGGCACTGCCGTCGTCGTCCTGACCGGGCTCGGCGACCGCGAGAAGGGATCCGAGGCCGTCACCCTCGGGGCGCAGGACTATCTCCTGAAGGGTCGCGTCGACGGCGAGACGCTCGCCCGCTCCATCCGCTATGCCGTCGAGCGTCGCCGGCTGCAGGACGCCCAGCGGCAGCTGCTGGAAGCGACGCTCCGGCGCGCCGAGAACGCCCGCCTGCAACGGGCACTCCTCCCCCGACCGCTCATCGCCTCTCCCGACCTGGCCTGGGCGTCCCGCTACCGGCCAGGCGGGCGGCGGGCGCTCCTCGGCGGCGACTTCTACGACGCCGTCGAGCTCGAGGACGGCAGCGTACGAGCCGTCATCGGCGACGTCTGCGGCCACGGGCCGGACGAGGCGGCCCTCGGGGTGGCGCTGCGCGTGGCCTGGCGGGCACAGATTCTGGCCGGCGTGGCCGAGAGCGCCGTGCTCCCCGCTCTCCAGCGGGTGCTCGAAGTGGAGCGCTTCGCCCCCCATATCTTCGCCACGGTGTGTGACGTGACGCTCGAGCCGGGTTTCGGCGTCGCCAGGGTCCGCCTCGCCGGTCATCCGGCGCCTCTCCTCGTGAGGGACGGCAGCGTCGGCCCGCTCGCCATCTCCGAGCCGGGACCCCTGCTCGGTGTCGTCGACCAGGCGGCCTGGACGTCGAACATCGTCCCGCTCAGCGGGCGGTGGACGATGCTCCTCTACACCGACGGCATCACGGAGGCCCGCACGGCGCCGGACGAGGACCGCCTCGGGGAGGAGGGACTGACCGCCCTCACCCAGCGTCTCTTCGACGACGGCCTCGATCTCGACTCCTTCGCCGACCGGCTCCTCGAGAGCGTCGCCGAGAGTCCGGACGGCGTCGCCGGCGACGACGTGGCCCTCTTCCTCCTGTCGGCAGGCCACCGACCGGGATGAGCTCGCCGGCGCCGGCGGTTCGCTCCCTGTCGGACCGGCCCCGCTGGGCGGCGTCGCTCACGCTGCGCGGCCGCCTCGGCGTCATGTTCGCCGTCGGGGCCATCGTGCTCGCGGCGGCCGTCGCCCTCTCCGCCGTGTCGTTCGTCCGGCTCGTCGAAGCCCGCCGAGTCGCCCTCGACGAGGTCGATCCCGCCTCCCTGCTCGCCCAAGAGCTGCTCACCGCCTACCTCAACCAGGAGACGGGCGTGCGCGGCTTCGTCCTGTCGCACGACACGTCGTTCCTGCAGCCGTACGACGAGGGCGTGGCGGACGTGAAGACGCTGCGTCAGCAGCTCAGCGGGCTCATCGGGCGCGACCGGGCACTTGCGCCACTGCTCGCTGTGGCCGAAACGCGAGGGGTGGCCTGGTCCTCGCAGTTCGGCGTACCGGCCATCTCGGCGACCGAGCACGGCGACGACAGCTTCGCCTCGGGGGCGGAGCTGCTTCGTTCCAAGAGCCTCTTCGACTCGTTCCGCGACGCCCTCACCAAGCTGACCGTCGCCCTCGCCGGGGCGCGGGGGTCCGCCTCGGCCAGGCTCGGGACGACCACGAACACGCTCGTCGGCGTTCTCGTCGTCGGGGCCCTCCTCATCATCCTCGCCGGCCTCGTCGGCTGGCGCCTGCTGCGGACCTGGGTGACCGAACCGCTGGGCAGCCTGAGCTCCGACTCCCGCCAGGTGACGGCCGGGGCGCTCTACCATGCGGTCGCCATCGTCGGACCGCCGGACCTGGCGCGCCTCGCCGCCGACACCGAGGCCATGCGCCGGCGGGTCGTCGGCGACCTCGAGGTGGTCGCCTCTGCCCGCGCCGAGCTCGCTGCCCGCAACGCCGAGCTCGCCCGCTCCAACCTCGAGCTCGAGCAGTTCGCCTACGTGGCCTCCCACGACCTGCAGGAACCCCTCCGCAAGGTCATCAGCTTCTGCCAGCTACTGCAGCAGCGCTACCAGGGCCAGCTCGACGACCGAGCCGACCAGTACATCGAGTTCGCCGTCGACGGGGCGAGGCGGATGCAGGTCCTCATCCAGGATCTGCTGGCGTTCTCACGGATCGGTCGAACGTCGGAGGGTTTCGTCGCTGTCGATCTCGACGAGTGCGTCGATGCGGCGCTCTCGCGCCTCGCCTGGGCGATCGACGAGACGGCGGCCCGCATCCACGTGGGCGAGCTGCCGGAGGTGACGGGCGATCCCGGGCTCCTCACCACGGTGTTCCAGAATCTCGTCGGCAACTCGCTCAAGTTCCGCAGCGAGGCGACGCCCGACATCTCGATCGAGGCGGAGCGGGACGGCGACATGTGGCAGTGTTCTGTCAGTGACAATGGCATCGGGATCGAAGCGCGCTTCGCCGACCGGATCTTCGTGATCTTCCAACGCCTACACTCACACGAGGCCTACGACGGCTCCGGCATCGGTCTCGCCCAATGCAAGAAGATCGTCGAGTTCCACGGAGGCCGCATCTTCCTGGACACCGAGTACCGGACTGGGACGAGGATCAGTTTCACGTTGCCGACTCGACAAGGAGTGCGAGCATGACGATCGTGGACGGTGCGCCCTTCGCCGTGCTGCTCGTCGAGGACGACCCGGGCGACGTCCTCATCACGACGGAGGCGCTCTCGGCATCCTCCGTCGTGCACGACATCCACGTCGTCGGCGACGGTGAGCAGGCCATCGCCTTCCTCCACCAGGAGGGTGAGCACGTCGACGCCCCCCGCCCTGACCTCATCCTCCTCGACCTCAACCTGCCGCGCGTCGACGGTCGGGAGGTGCTACAGGTCGTGAAGGACGACGACTCCCTCCGGCGCATCCCCGTCGTCGTGCTCACGACCTCGAAGTCCGAGGAGGACATCACCCGGAGCTACGACCTGCACGCCAACGCCTACGTCGTGAAACCCTCCGACGTGGGTGACTTCCAGGGCGTCGTGCGGGAGATCGACCACTTCTTCACCGACGTGGCGACTCCGCCCGGGTGAGGGTTGGGCGGCGGGGGTTTCTTGGCTCCGTCGGGCGGCTTACGGCGGTGGGTTTGTAACGCTGGCGTTCCAAACCCGACGCCGGGCGGGGCGGTGCGAGGCTGAGCGGCGGTGGGTTTGTAACGCTGGCGTTCCAATCCCGACGCCGGGCGGGGCGGTGCGAGGCTGAGCGGCGGTGGGTTTGTAATGCTGGCGTTCCAAACCCGACGCCGGGCGGGCGTGACTCGTGCGCCAACTCCTCGACGTCATCGCGTTCAGCCCTTCCCACAGGAGATCGCTCAGCGGAAGTCGCGCGAGGGCGCCATCGCCAACACGCAGTCGACCTGCTCCAGGTACTCGGCGACGAGGTTGGCGTTCGAGGGCGCTTCCGGGTTGGACCCCGGTGCCCGCTCGATCCGCCCCCGCACGAGCATGACGACAGCGGAGCGAGCCGCCCGCCGGTAGCGGATCCACAGCCCCGCCGAGCAGATGACGTTCACGAGGCCCGTCTCGTCCTCGATGTTGAGAAACGTCACCCCTCCTGCCGTGGCCGGCCGCTGCCGGTGGGTGACGATGCCCCCGATCATGACCTTGGCGCCGTCTGGCACGTGGAGGAGCGACGAGATGGGCACGGCGCCCCTGCGCTCGAGCTCGGGGCGGGCGAAGGTCATCGGCGAGGAGTGGGGTGACAGCCCGAGCGTCTGCAGGTCGGCCGCCATCTCCTCCGCCTCCGTCATCGGAGGGAGCGGGGGTGGCTCCGTCCCGACGACGACCCCGGGCAGACGGTCCGGGCGAGACTCGGCCGCCGCCCCCGATGCCCAGAGCGCCTCTCGCCGGCCGGCACCGGGGACCGCCGGGTCTCGGCGGTTGTCGAGGCTGCTGACGGCTCCCGCCGTCGCCAGCGACTCGAGGATCGCCCGGCTGGTGCCCGTTCGGCGGGCGAGATCCTCGAGAGAGCCGTACGGCCGGCCGTCGGCGATCGCCTCGGCGAGGTCGCTCCCGATGCCCTTCACGGAGGTGAGCCCGAGGCGGACGAGCGGGTGCTCCGTGTCGAACTGGGGCGCCTCCAAGGACGCCGCTGCCTCGCTCAGGTTCACGTCCGGACCGAGCACGCTCACCCCGTGGCGCCGGGCGTCGGCCACGAGGGTGTGGGGCGCCCAGAAACCCATCGGCTGCGAGTTCAGCAACGATGCCAGGAACGCCGCCGGGTAGTGCAGCTTCAGCCAGGCGCTCACGTAGACGAGGTAGGCGAAGGAGACCGAGTGGCTCTCCGGAAAGCCGAAGTTGGCAAAGGCACGCAACTTGTCCCAGATCTCCTCGGCGATGGCTCCGGTGATACCCCGCTCGGCCATGCCACCGAAGAGCCGGGCGCGCAGGCGTTCCATGCGTTCGGCGGATCGTTTCGAACCCATGGCCTGACGCAGCTGGTCGGCCTCAGCCGCCGAGAAACCCGCCGCGTCGATCGCCATCTCCATCAACTGCTCCTGGAAGAGCGGCACGCCGAGGGTCTTCGAGAGGCACCGCTCGAAGATGGGGTGCAGGTAGGTCACCGGCTCGAAGCCGTTGCGGCGCCGGATGTACGGGTGCACCGACCCGCCCTGGATGGGACCCGGGCGGATGAGGGCGACCTCGACGACGAGGTCGTAGAAGCACTTCGGCTGCAGCCTCGGCAAGGTCGCCATCTGCGCCCGGCTCTCGACCTGGAAGACGCCCACGGAGTCTCCCTTGCAGAGCATCTCGTAGACGGCCTCCTCCTGCGGGATGGTGGCGAGCTCGAGCCCGACGCCGTGGTAGGCCTTCACGAGGTCGACCGCCCGGTGGATGGCCTCGAGCATGCCGAGGCCGAGGAGGTCGAACTTCACGAGGCCGACGGCGGCGCAGTCGTCCTTGTCCCACTGCAGGACGGTGCGGCCCTCCATCCGCGCCCACTCGACGGGGCAGACCTCGGAGACGGGGCGGTCGCAGATGACCATGCCGCCCGGGTGGATGCCGAGATGACGGGGGAATCCCTCGAGCTCGGTGGCGGTGGCGAGCACCGGCAGCGGGATGCCGAGGTCGTCACCGTAGGCGCCGGGGCGGGGGCCCGTCGTCCAGGGCGTCGGCTCGGGGGCGACGTCGTCGCGGCCGGGTGGTTCGGGCGGGCCGGCGACCGCCCCGCGACTACCGCTGCCTGCCGCCGCCGCCTTGCGCGTCCGGTCCCGCTCGGCCAGATCTCGGGCGATCTGCCCGCTCCACCACGACCAGTGCCCGCTGCGCTCCCCCGTGTTGACCGGGCGCCGGCCGCCGAGGCCACTCCAGCGGTCGATCTGCTTCGACCACTTGTCCACCTGCCCCTGCGGATGGCCGAACGCCTTGCCCGTGTCCCGTACGGCCGAGCGCGCACGGTAGGTGATGACGACGGCGACGAGGGCGGCCCGCTCCCGGCCGTAGCGCTCGTAGACGTACTGGATGACCTCCTCCCGGCGGCCGCTCTCGATGTCGACGTCGATGTCGGGCGGCCCGTCCCGCTCCGGTGAGAGAAAGCGCTCGAAGAGCAGGCCGAGCGTGACGGCGTCGGCGTTCGTGATGCCGAGCACGTAGCAGACGGCAGAGCTGGCGGCCGAGCCGCGCCCCTGGCAGAAGATGTTGCTGCGCCGGCAGAACTCGACGATGTCGAAGACGACGAGGAAGTACCCGGGGAAGCCCAACTCCTCGATCAAGGCGAGCTCGTGGTCGAGCTGCTCCCAGGCACCGGGGACCCGCTCGGCGTCCCGCCGGCCGTAGCGGAGGGCGCCCCGCTCCTCGACGAGGGAGCGGAGGAAGCTCATCTCCGTCTCCCCAGCGGGGACGGGGAAGTCGGGCAGGCGGGGGGCGACGAGCTTCAGGTCGAAGGCGCAGTCCCGGCCGAGCTCCCCGGCCAGCTCGACGGCGCCGGGATAGCGGGCGAAACGCCTCGCTTGCTCCACCCCCGAGCGCAGATGGGCCATGCCGGCGGCGGGCAGCCAGCCGTCGAGGTCGTCGAGCGGCGTGCCGGAGCGAACGGCGGCGAGCACCGTCGCCATGCGGCGGTCGGCCGGGGCGGCATAGTGCACGACGTTCGTCGCCACGATGCCGACGCCCCGTCGGGCGGCCAGCTCGGCGAGCCCGTCGTTGCGGGCGCCGTCGAGGGGATCGCCGTGGTCCCACAGCTCGACGGCGACGTTGTCACGCCCGAAAGCCTCGACGAGGCGGTCGAGCTCCCGGGCGGCGGCCGCCGGCCCGGCTTCGACGAGGGTGGAGGGAACCGCCCCCTTCCGGCAGCCGGTGAGCACGAGGAAGTGACCGTCGGAGAGCGTCCCCAGCCGGGAGAGGTCGTGGCAGGGCCGCCCCTTCTCCCCGCCGGCGAGGTGAGCCTCGCTGAGCGCCCGGGCAAGGCGTGTGTAGCCCTCCGGGTCGCGGGCGAGCACGAGGAGGTGACTGCCCTGCGGGTCGGGGACGCGGGTGCGGGCGGGAGCGGCACCGGCGGCCCCCATGCTCCCGACCGCCCCGAGGGTGACCTCCGAACCGAAGACGGTGCGTACGCCCAGTTCACGTGCCGCCTCGAAGAAACGCACCACCCCGTACAACCCGTTGTGGTCCGTCAGGGCGAGGGCCTCGAGGTCGAGCCGGGCGGCCTCGGCCACGAGCTCGTCGGGATGCGACGCCCCGTCGAGGAAGCTGAAGCTCGAGTGGCAGTGCAGCTCGGCGTACGGCGTCACCCGAGCGACACTAGCTCCCTTTTACGAACATCTGTTCGGTGGCGGCGACATCCCGCTCACGCCGCCACACCGGCTCGCCGCAGGGCGGACTGCACCTCGGAGACGACCCGCTGCGGGTCGTCGCGAACCGCGGCCGGCGTCGTCCGCAGCAACGTCCAGCCGGCGGTGACGATGCGGTTGCCCCGCTCACGGTCGCTCACGAAGCTTTGGGGATCGGAGTGGTACCGGTACCCATCGAGCTCGAGCGCCACACGTTGCGTCGGCCACGCCAGGTCGATGCGAGCCACGAAGCGTCCCCCGTCCCGGAGCTCGAACTGCGTGGCGGGACGGGTGATGCCGGCCGCCGCGAGCAGCTCGAACAGACGGTTCTCCGCCACGCTGTCCACCTCGCAGACACCCGCCAGGAGACGACCCATGCGCCCGAGGCCGGGAGACCGGGCCGGCTGTCGAGCAAGGTACCGTTCGAGGCTCCGGACGGTGAGCAGGCGCCCGACGATGCAGTGACCGAGAAAGTCCCGCAGTTGTTGGTCGGTGACGTCGGATCCGGCGAGGTCGAGTGCCGTTCGCGCAGGAGTTGTGACCTCGACACCTCTTCGCCGCATCGTCTCGCCAGCGAGCTTGCGGCGTGACCGGTGCACCACAACCCAGTCGGGACGGGCACGGTGAGCGTCACGCGACAACGTGACATGGACGGTGGCGTCGTCGAATCCGTCGAAACCCCAGACGATCGCCGCCGTCTGGTGAGAGATCACCACCGGGTGTGAGGCGGAGGCGATCCGCAGGCGCTGGTCGAACCCGAGGACATAGGCCGCCAGTCGGTAGACGCCCTGGGCCTCCCGGACGAGGACGCCTCCGTGCGTGAGCCGTTGTAGCACCGGCCGCGTGACGCCGAGGGCTCCGGCTCTCGATGTCGTGAACACCCCGCTCGTCCTCGAGCACTCCGCCATCAGGCGTGCGAAGGGCTCCTGACACTGCGCCTGGTCCGTCTCGTCCACACCGCCGATCTTGGCCGCGGGGTGTGTCATCGACGAAGTGGGGGTGGTTTCGTAACGCAGGCGTTCCAAACCCGACCCCGCTCGCAGGGCTGGCGAGACCAGTGGGGGTGGTTTCGTAACGCAGTCGTTCCAAACCCGACCCCGCTCGCAGGGCTGGCGAGACGAGTGGGGGTGGTTTCGTAACGCAGGCGTGCCCCGATGCCACTCACCCGACGGAACGACGAAACCCCTCCGAGGGCGGGGCAGCCGGCAGCTCGACGACGAACGTCGCACCCCCGCCGGGAGTGGGCCGGATGCCCACCTGGCCTCCGTGGCTCGTCACGACGGCAGCGACGATGGAAAGCCCGAGGCCCGTGCCACCGCTGGCTCGGTGACGGGACTGGTCCGCCCGCCAGAAGCGCTCGAACACGTGGGGGACGTCCTCGGGGGCGATGCCCGGCCCGTGGTCGACGACGGCGACGGCGACCCGAGCCGCACCGGGCGAGTCCGCCGGCGCCTCCGCGGTGGGCGACGGCTCGGGGGCCGGCGCCGGCGACGCACCGTTGCCCGGCGGCGGCGCCTCCGTCACGACGAGATCGGCCGGCCCGAGCGGCCGGCCGCTCCACGACGAGGCCTCCGCTGCGCCACCCCGCTGCTGGCGCAGCCGGCCGAACTTCCCGACAGTCGGCACCGGCTGGAAGCCGGGCAGGCCGGAGACATCGACGGCGGGCCACTCGAGGCGCACCTCGACCTCGATGGGGGAGCCGGCGGGCGAGTACGTGAGGGCGTTGCCGATGAGGTTGCCGAGCACCTGCCGGAGCCGCTGCTCGTCGCCCAGCACGACACACGGGCCCGATGAGACGACGTGCACGGAGCGGGAAGCGTCGACGACGTTGGCGTCGCGCACGGCGTCGGCCGCCAGCACGGCGAGATCGACCCGCTCGTGGTCGAGCGGGCGCCCCTGGTCGAGGCGGGCGAGGAGGAGCAGGTCGTCCACGAGGCCGCCCATCCGTGCCGACTCGCTCTCGATGCGCCCCAGAGCGACGGACAGATCCTGCGGGCTGCCGGAACCACCGTCCTTGAAGAGCTCGGCGTACCCGCGGATGGAGGTGAGAGGTGTGCGCAACTCATGGGAAGCATCCCCGACGAAACGCCGCAAACGCTCCTCCGACGCCTCCCGCTCCCGGAAGGCCTTCTCGATCTGGGTGAGCATGACATTGAGAGCAGCCCCAAGCTGCCCGACTTCGGTTCGTTCGTCGGAGACCTCGACACGTTTCGTGAGGTCGCCGGCGGCGATCTCGCTCGCTGTCGCCGCCATCTGCTCGAGCGGCCGCAGTCCGAGGCGGACGAGGAACCAGGACACTGCCGCCAGAGCGGCCAGCACACAGCCGCCGATGACGAGCTCGAGCACGAGGATGTGCCCCATCGTGGCGTTGACGCCCGTGAGGGGGAGAGCCACGACGAGGGTGACGGCGCCCGGGCCGACCCCGAACAGATGAATGTCGTTGCCGAGCACCTCGAAGGCCACGCCGCCCGAACCCTGCGCCGTGGTGAAGAGCTGGCCGTTGGGCGAGCTTGCCGCCCGCCGCACAAAGGCCGGGCTGACGTTCGGTGTGGGCAAGGGCGGGCATCTCTGCGCCGTGCAATCGGTGAAGACGGCGGGGGCGGGAGCTTTGACGAGGTCGCCGTTTGCCGTGTACAACGCGGCGTACATGCCCACCTGGAGCCCCGCGACGTCACCGCCGCCGATACCCCGGAAGTACTGCGACAGAGCGCTCACCGACCCGGTGAGCTGGGCATTGACCTTGGCAACGAGGGCGTTTCGCGTGGTCGTATAGGTGATCGGCTCGATGACGGCGAGCGCCACGGCCACGAGCAGCACGAGGATGATGACGAGGCGGATGCGCAGCGGCATGGAGGCGTCTTGCCCTCGGGCTAGTCGCGGGGCGGGCGGAGCACGTAGCCGACGCCGCGCACCGTCTGGATGAGGTGGGGTTCGACGAAGTCGACCTTCTTGCGGAGGTAGCTCACGTACGTCTCGAGCACGCCGGCGTCGCCGCCGAAGTCGTAGCTCCAGACGTGGTCGAGCAGCTGGGCGCGGGTGAGCACCCGGCGGGCGTTCACGAGGAGGTAGTGGAGCAGGCGGTACTCCGTCGCTGTGAGGTCGACGAGCTGGCCTGCTCGCCGCACTTCGTGGGCATCGTCGTCCATCTCGAGGTCGGCGAGCACGAGCTTGTGGCCCGCCTCGGCGTGGCCCGTACGCCTCAGAACGGCATGGACGCGGGCGACGAGCTCGGCGACGCTGAAGGGCTTCGTGACGTAGTCGTCGCCGCCGATCGTGAGCCCTCGGATCTTGTCCTCCGTGGCATCGCGAGCCGTGAGGAAGAGGACCGGGACATCGTGGCGGTCGCGGCGGACCCGCTCGGCGATCGTGAAGCCGTCGAGGTCGGGCAGCATGACGTCGAGCACGAGGAGGTCAGGCCGGAAGGTCTCGAGCTGCTGCAGCGCCGGGTAGCCGGCGTTCGCCGTCTCGACCGTGAAGCCCTCGTAGCGCAACGCCATGGCGACAAGCTCAGTGATGGACTCCTCGTCGTCCACGACGAGCACGCGGCGCCCATTCCCGTCACCGTTGACGTTCACCATGCCGTCACTCTGGCAGAAAAGGCTGTGAGTTTCCTGAGAAGTCCTGGAGAGAGCCCCCGGACCGTCAGGGAGCCGGGCCGTCGGCGAGCCGCAACGTGACGGTTCGCAGCCCGGTCGGGCTGGCGAAACGGACCCGGACCACGGAGCCGGGCAGCTCGCCCGTCACGAGCCTCCGCAGCGCCGCCACCGTCGGCGTCGGATGCCCGTCGAGGGCGACGATGACGTCGCCGGGTCGGATGCCCGCCCGCACGGCCGGCTCGCCCGCCAGCACGCGGCCGACAGGAACGCCAGGGGTCCTTCCCCGCGTGACCGGCGCCAACCCGACGATGCCGAGAAAGGCGGGTACACCGAGGATGATGCCGGGGGAGGTATGGCGGGTGACGATGTCGGCGACGATGAGCGCCACCTCGTTGCTCGGCACGGCGAAACCCCGCACACCGTTCTCCTCCGCCGCCGTGTCCATCCCGATCACCTCGGCGTGGCCGTCCAGGAGGGGACCGCCGGAGTTGCCTTCACGGATGAGGGCGCTCGTCTCGAGGAGGTCGTGGAGCCGTTCCGGCACGGAGGTGAGGTCGTCGCCGGCCACGATGGAGCGCCCGATGCCCTCGAGGTCTCCGGTCGTCACGGCGGGGCGGCCGCCGCGCCCGAGGGCGTTGCCGATGGCGACGACCGGCATGTGGACGCTCACGGCCGACGAGTCGCCGAAGTGGACGACCCGGAGCGGTCGCAGACCGCTCACCTTGATGACAGCCACGTCGACGGCCGGGTCGGCGCCGACGAAGACAGCGGGGTAGGAGGAGGGGTAGCCGTCGACGGAGACGCGGATGCTCGTCGCCGCTTCGACGACGTGGTTGTTCGTGACGATGTAGCCGCCGCTCGAGACGATCATGCCCGTGGCGGCCGAGAGGACGACGCCGGAGGCCGTCTGGTTCACGGTGTTGATGTCGACGACGGCCGGGATGACGAGGCGGGCGATCTGGCTCGTCGTGAGGATCGGTACAGCCGGATCACCTGGGGCTGCCGCCGGCCGCGCCGGGTGGTGGTCGCTCCCGACGGCGACGAGGGCGCCGGCGACCGCCACGAGGACGGCAACGAGGGCGACGACCACGAGTGGTCGATGAGAGGCGGTGCGTCGGCCCGGCTCGTTGGCGGGGAGCGACTCGGTCAGCTCAGGGGTGACGGCGGCAGGCCAGGCCTCGGCACACTCGGTTCCAAGCTGCGACAAGGGCGAGCTGGGCGAAAGGACCGGGCTGCCCGCCAGGGGGGCGAGAGCGGGCAGCTCCGTCAAGGACTCGGGAGCAGCTGGAGGCGAGACAGATTCCTCCAGCGAAGCGCCCTCGTGGCCTTCGATCCCTTCGTCCATGCGTGCTCACCTCTGGCAGGCACCCAAGGACCTCGAGTGGCCGGGCCAAGCCCGCTCCACCTGTCGACCTGCCCGGTCAGGGGGTTCCGGACGGCCGATGTCGCCATCCTGACGGAGCGACCTGTGCCCTGACTGCACCTTGCCTGATAATCAGCTGAGATTTCCTCACCGAAATGCTGCTCACAGCGTAGAGGGCGGAAGGCCCGGGGGTCGCTGGGCAGGTCGGCGGCTCAGTCGTAGGTCGCCTCGATCCCCCAGTGGCCGCTCTCGAGGACAAGGAGGTGGGCGCTCCCGTCCTCGAGGAGCAGCTGCAGCCGGGCCCGACGGCGGTGCCCGTCCGGATCCCACCACCGCTCGTCGGCTGGCCATGGACCGGCCCAGCCGGTGACCCCGGCCGGCCGGCCGTGCGGCAGTCGCCTGATCTGCCCGGGAGCGGCACTGCACTGGCCGCGGCCCGTGACGCCCACCGGTTCGCCGGCCGACGAGAGCACTTCCACGGCCACGGGCTCGGCGTAGACGACCGACGGCGCCGGCGCCGGCACCCGGCCCGGCCAGGGGTGCCGGGACGACGCCGGCTCCTCTCTCGGGTCGCCCCAGGGGACGAGGCGCACCTGCTCGGCCGGTCCCCTCCCCCCCGACAGCACGGCCGTGCCGACGGCGGCGTGGCCGAGGAGCCCCTGCAGGCGGGCGATCCCCCGCTCCACCCGCTGGCTCGCCTCGGCAGGTCCCCCGAAGAGGCCGAGCTGGCGACCGGAGTCGGGAACGACCTCGCCGGCGGAGAGGCGCACGAGCGTGATACCGGCGCTCGGGGCGTCGGCGGCGGACGACATCCACCCTTCGAGCTGCCACCGCACCCGGTCCACCATCGCCCGGGCGGTGAAGGGCCGGTCCGCCCTCCACCACCGGCTCATCTCCTCGGCGTGCTCGGTGGCCGCCTCCACGAGGAGGCGGGTGCAGGCGAGGCCGTGGGGGGCGAGCCGCCCCATGAGCTCCTCGGCCAGGCCGGCGGCGATGAAGGCGACCGTGTCCACCTGGTCGACCGGGGACTCGAGCTCGCGCTCGACCGTCAGGTCGGGCGGTGGGTCGGAGAGGGCGAGGACGTGGTCGTCGAGCCCGCGAGCCATCCGATGGGCGGCCGCCCCCTCCCACCCGAAGCGCTCCCCCACCAACCCCTCGTCCATGGCGGCGAACTCGCCGAGGCGCTTGACTCCGAGGCGTCGGAGGAGGTCGACGAGCTCCGGCCTCCCGAGCGCCCCGATGGGGAGATCCGCCAGCCAGGAGGCCGTCGTCCCCGGCGGGACGACGAGGACGCCGCCATCCAGGGCGTCGCCGGCGTCACGGGCGGCCAAGCGGGCGGCAAAGGGGGTGTCGGCCACCCCGATCCGGCAGCGGGGCCCTTCGCGGGCCGTCACGACCTCGTCCACTGCCCGCGAGAGCTGGGCGGCGAGGGACGCCTCGCCCCCGAAGTACCGGGCCGGTCCCCTCACCGCCACGGAGCAGACCCCGGGCCTGCTCACCTCGAGCCGTGGCGTGAAGACGGCGACGGCCGAAACGACCGCCTCGAAGGCCCGCACGTCGCGAGCCGGGTCCTCGGCGGCGATGACGAGGCCGGGGCAGGCCGCCTCCGCCTCCCGCCGGCGCTGCCGCAGCCGGACGCCCTCCTGGCGCGCCGATGCCGAGCAGGCGACGACCCGGTTGGCCCGCAGCACGGCGGCCGGTCCGCCGGCGAGACCGGCGGCCACGAGCGGCCAGTCCGGGCACCAGACCACGAGAGTGCGGGTCACCGGGTCGGTCCCATGCCGCTCACGCCGGCAGATGGAGGGCCGCCTGGCGAGGCCGCGCAGCCGCCCCCCGCCCGCTCACCTCCACCTCGTAGCGCCGGGAGGTCAGCAAGCCGTAGCCCCGTGACAGGCCGGACCACTGCGAACCGGTCACAGTGCAGCGCAGGTCGATCGGCCCCGGCCAGCGGCCCGCCTGGTCGAGCACGACGAGGACGGCGGCCCGGTCGCGGGCCCTGGCGGCCACCCGCCTCGCCTCCGACGGCCGCACGGACGCCGGCGGGACGAACAGCACGGCGTCCACCGAGTCGAACAGGGTGGCAAGGACCTGCATCCAGCGATCCGGCCCGCCGAGCGAGGGGACGAGGACGAGGCGGGAGAGGTCGATGCCGCGCTCGGACGCCGCCAGGACCCCCAACTCCGCAAAACCCCCCACCGCGCACCAACATCCACCCACCGACGGGCCGACGAGCAGCTCGAGGGCGAGGGTCGTGGCTCCCGACGATCGGTGGGAACCGACCACGACGGTGGAGCCCCGCTGGAGTCCGCCGGCCGGGAGGATCTCTTGCAGCGCCGGCGTGACGGGCAGGAGGCGTTCACCTGCCAGGCTCTGGGGCTTCACCTTCGCCCCGAGGCGCTGCAGCTGCGTGGTGATGCCCGGTGTGGGGACGCCCGGTGTGGGGGTGCCCTGTGTGGTGATGCCCGGTGCGGGGACCTCGGCCGGGGCGAGAGCCGTCATGGCCATACCTCAGCGTATACGAACAGGTGTTCGTGGACAACCGGCGCTGCCGACGCCGGCGGAGTCGCTACAGGGGTGGGCCGGCCGGGGATCCCGGCGTCCCCGGTGGCAGACCGCCCGGGAACTGCGAAGGGTCGGCGGCCGACCCGGGCAGGGGCGGACCACCGGGCAGGCCGGGCAACGGCATGCGCCGGCGCCGCCCCCTCCCGAAGTAGCCCATGCTCCCAAAGGCCTTGAGCGCCCGGCGCCTCCAGGTGATGAACCCCGTCATCGCCATCACGTACCCGAGGGCGGCGAGGACCACGGCCGGGACGTACGACTCCCGCCCGCACGCCGAGCCGGTGCAGAACTGCACCGCGGCGCTGGCATTGTGGGCCACCGCCAACATGATCCAGACCACGCCGCCCACGAGGCACAGCATCCCGACGACCTGGGTCAGCACGAGCAGGCGTAGCACCCGTCGCAGATTCTCCGGTGCGCCCGGAGGCATCTCCGGTCCGCCGGGCATCGCAGCCACGCGCGCAACCTAGCAGTCATCGGGAAGACTGCACCCATGTCCGGGCCTGTGGCCGTCCGCGCCGCCACCGTCGACGACGCCGGCGCCATCGTGGAGGCCCAGGTGGCGGCCTGGCAGTCGGCGTACCGCGGGATCATGCCGGACCGATACCTCGACGACCTCTCCTCCGAGCCGGGGAGCCGGGCCGAGCGCCGGCGGGTGACGATCGCCAGCCCGGTGGACCCTCGTGTCTTCAACTTCGTGGCCGAGGTCGACGGGGGCGTCGCCGGCTGGCTGTGCGGCGGCCCGACCCGTGACGAGGACGGCGGGCCCGGGACAGGCGAGGTGTGGGCGATCTACGTCCACCCTGACCACTGGCGCTGCGGGGCCGGGGCCGCCCTCATGTCGGCCGCCCTGCAGCGGTTGGCGACGGACGGGTACGGCGAGGCAGTCCTCTGGGTGTTCGAGGAGAACGGCGGGGCGAGGCGTTTCTACGAGCGTTTCGGGTGGCGACTGGACGGTGCCAGCCAGATTTTCGAACGGGGAGGCGGCCAGGCCATCGAAATCCGCTACCGGCGCCCGCTTCCCCCCTCCGGGAGCGCCTGAGCGACGAGCTCCAGCACGGCGGGGCGGCGGGCGAAGGACGGCTGAGCACCTCGCACGGTCGTGGCGAGCGCCCCGCAGGCGTTGGCGAAGGCGAGCGCCTCCTCGAGGCCTTGGCCCTCCGCCCGCGCCACGGCGAGGCCGGCGCAGAAGGCGTCGCCGGCGCCGACGGTGTCGACGGGGGCGACGACGGGGGCCGCCATGAGAAGGCGGGTGCCCGACGTGACGGCGAGCGACCCGGCGGCGCCGAGCGTGACGACCACGAGCTCCGGGCCGCTCTCGAGGAGCCCCCCGGCCGCTTCGCCGGCGCCCGCTCCCACCGAGGCGTCTGCCGCCGAGCCGGCGAGGAGGACCGCCTCGCCCTCGTTCACGACGAGGACGTCGGTGAGCCCGAGGAGCTCGGCAAGGTCGCCGGCCGCTACCGCCGGGGCGGCGTTGAGGAGGACGTGGGCCCCGGCTCGTTTCGCCGCCTTCGCCGCTGCCAGGTTGGTCTCGAGCGGGATCTCGAGCTGCAGGAGGACGGTGTCGCCGCTGTGCAGCGCCGCCCGCCGCCCCACCGTGTCGGCCCGGAGGAAGGAGTTCGCCCCCGGTACGACGGTGACCGTGTTGTCCCCGTCGGCGTCGACCACGACGACGGCAGTGCCGCTGGGGACTCCGGGGACGATCTCGACGTCGATGCCGAGCCCGTCTCCCTGCAACGCCTGCAGGATCTCACCGCCGGCGGCGTCATCGCCGACGGCGGCCACGAGGCGGACGTCTGCCCCGAGGCGGGCAGCGGCCACCGCCTGGTTGGCGCCCTTCCCTCCGGCTGCCCGCAGCTGGGCGGTCGCCACGACGGTCTCCCCCGGCCGGGGGAGGGCCGGCACGCTGAGGACGACATCGAGGTTGGCGCTCCCGACGACGACGAGGCGCCCGCGCGCCAGCACCGCCTGGCGAGCCCCCTCAGGCAAGGGCCACGAGGTCCTCCAGGTCGTCGCTCCAGGTGTCCTCGACGCCGTCGGGCATGAGGAGGACGCGGTCGGGCGAGAGGGCGTCGACGGCACCGGGATCGTGCGTCACGAGAACGATGGCCCCCTCGTAGGTGTGCAGGGCCTTCAGCACCTCGGCCCGGCTCGCCGGGTCGAGGTTGTTCGTGGGCTCGTCGAGCAGGAGCACGTTGGCCGACGAGACGACGAGACTAGCAAGGGCCAGGCGGGTCTTCTCGCCGCCCGACAACGTCCCGGCGAGCTGCTCGGTGCGTTCGCCCCCGAAGAGAAACGAGCCGAGGATCCGCCGCAACTCGGCATCGGTCAGGTGGGGCGGTGCGGTGTGGCGGACGTTGTCCCAGACGGAACGATCGGGCTGCAGCGTCTCGTGCTCCTGGGCGTAGTAGCCGAGCTTGAGCCCGTGCCCGGGATGGACGGCTCCGGCGTCTGGCTCCTCGATGCCGCCGAGGAGGCGGAGCAGCGTCGTCTTGCCGGCTCCGTTCAGGCCGAGCACGACGACCCTGCTCCCGCGGTCGATGGCCAGGTCGACGCCGCAGAAGACCTCGAGGGAACCGTACGACTTCATGAGGTCCGACGCTGTGAGGGGGGTGCGGCCGCAGGGCGCCGGCGTCGGGAAGCGCAGCTTCGCCACCTTGTCGCGCTGGCGGGAGTGCTCGATGCCGGCCTCGATCCGCTCGGCGCGGCGGTCGAGGTTGTGCGCCATGCGCGCCTTCGTCGCCTTCGCCCTCATGCGGTCGGCCTGGGAGCGGAGGGCGACGATCTTGCGCTCGGCGTTCTGCTGCTCACGGCGGCGCCGGCGCTCGTCGGTGGCGAGCTGCTCGAGGTAGGCCTTCCAGCCCACACGGTAGACATCGAGCTCACAGCGGGTGGCGTCGAGGTGGAAGACGCGGTTGACGACCGCCCCGAGGAGGTCGGCATCGTGGCTGATGACGACGAGGCCGCCCTCGTGCGCCTTGAGGTAGCCCTTCAGCCAGACGATGGAGTCGGCGTCGAGGTGGTTGGTCGGCTCGTCGAGCACGAGGATGGGGGCCTCCGAGAACAGCACGCGGGACAGCTCGACGCGGCGGCGCTGCCCACCCGAGAGCGTGCCGAGGGGCTGGGCGAGCACCCGCTCCGGCAGGCCGAGGCTGGAGGCGATCGAGGAGGCTTCCGCCTCCGCCGTCCAGCTTCCGAGCACGTGGAAGCGCTCCTCGAGGCGGCTGTAACGCTTCATGGCAGCCGCCTGCCGCTCCGGGTCGCCGTCGGACATGGCGTGGCGAGCGGCTTCCAGCTGCTCGAGCACGTGGTCGAGCCCGCGAGCCCCGAGGATGCGGTCGAGGGCGCGCACGCCGAGGTCGCCCGTGCGGGGGTCCTGGGGAAGGTAGGCGACGGGCGAGGAGCTGCGCATGCGCCCGGCCGCCGGCAGAGCCTCGCCCGCCAGCACTTTGGCGAGCGTCGTCTTGCCCGCACCGTTGCGGCCGACGAGACCGATCCGGTCACCGGGCGCGACTTGAAAGGTCACCGGCTGCAGGAGCTGGCGACCCGCCACGACGAGCTCGAGGTCGGTCACGGTCAACATGGTCCCAAGTAGCGTAAAGGCGGTGCCCCTCGACCTCGGACGATCACCGGATGCGGCCGCCGTTCCTGCCGTCCCGGCGGCGGCCGGGCCGGTGGCTCTCGTCGGCAGCGGCGAGTACCTCGAGGTCATGCTCGAGGTCGACCGCGCCCTCTTGGCCGGCCGTCCCGAGCGGGCCGTCCTCTTGGCCACGGCTGCGGCCGAGGAGGGCGAGGAGCGCCTTCGCTACTGGACCGAGCTCGGCACGCGGCACTTCGGACGTCTCGGCGTCGAGGCGGTGCCCTTGCCGGTCCTCACCGCCCAGGACGCCGCCAACGAGGAGCTCGCCGCCGAGGTGGCTGGCGCCGGGCTCGTCTACCTGTCCGGCGGCAACCCGGGTTACCTCGCCTCGGCGCTGCGAGGCAGTGCCGTCTGGGCGGCGATCGTCGCTGCCTGGGAGGGCGGGGCGGCACTGGCCGGATGCTCGGCGGGGGCGTGCGCCCTCAGCTTCGTGGCGGAGGACGTGCGGGCGCTACGGGCCGGGCACGAGCAGGGGCCTGCGGCGACAGATGCCTCGAGAGACGCCACCCCGAGCGGCCTCGCCCTCGTCCCCGAGATGGCGGTCATCCCCCACTTCGACCGCATGGCCCGCTGGGCACCCGGACTCGCCGAGCGCTACCTGCGCCGAGTGCCGCCGGGCGTGACCGTCGTGGGCATCGACGAGGACACCGCCCTCGTGACGGCCGGCGAGAGCCCTGGACAGAGCCGACGCTTCAACGTGGCCGGACGCCAGTCCGCCTTCGTGCTCACCGCCGACGGCGGCCGGACCGAGTACCCCGCCGGATCGACCCTCGAGCTCTCCGTCCCGACGGGCTGACGAGCCCGGGCGCTCAGGCCGAGGCGGCCTCCACGCGGGGGATGCGGGCGACCTGGGCGGGGGTGGGGAGGCGGACGGCACGAGCGAGGTGGAGTCGCTCGAGCAGGCGGATCGTCCACCAGGAGACGTCGACCTGGTACCGCTCGAGGCCGTGGCGGGCGGAGCGGGGGAAGGCGTGGTGATTGTTGTGCCAGCCCTCGCCGAAGACGAGGAGGGCGACGACCCAGTTGTTGCGGCTCTTGTCGCGGGCCTCGTAGGTACGGCGGCCGAAGGTGTGGCAGATGGAGTTGACGGCAAAGGTGGAGTGCTCGAAGGCGAAGACCCGGATGAGGCCCGCCCACACCATCGCCTCGAGGCCGAGGGCCCAGCTCCCGCCGATGGCCGCCCCGAGGAGGAAGGGCAGCCCGAACGAGAGCGCCACCCAGAGGAGGTAGAGGCGGTCGACGATGCGGATGGCGCGGTCCTCGTAGAGGTCGCGCCCGTAGGCGAGCGACCGCTCCATCCCCTTCGTGGTGAACATCCAACCCATGTGGGCGTGCCAGAGCCCCTTCACCGATCCGAGGACACCGTCGCCTGAGAGGTGGGGGGAGTGAGGATCGCCTTCCTGGTCGGAGCGGGCGTGGTGCTTGCGGTGGTCGGTCACCCACTGGGTCACGGGACCCTGCAGGGTCATGGCGCCGAGGATGGCGAGAGTGACCTTGACGGCCGTGCCGGCCTCGAAGGACCGGTGAGTGAAGTACCGGTGGTATCCGACGGTGATGCCGAGCCCCGTGATCAGGTAGAAGGCGGCGAAGAGGAGGAGGTCGGCCAGGCGGAAGCCGACACCCCAGAAGACGCCCATGGCCGAGAAGAGCCCGAGGGGGGGCACGAGGACGGCGACGAGCGTCACGACCTGGCTGACCCGGCTCGTATGGGGGCGAGCGGTGGCGGTCCCGAGGCGGCTGACGTCCGGCAGCGCGGCGTCAGGCGCCTCCGGCGGGTCCATCGGGGCAGGTGCGAGGTCGACGCCCTCGCCGGCGCTCGACGGGGCCGGGAGCTTCTCGAGCTCGCTCAGCCGGGTCTGATCAGTGATCGTCACGGCTTCATCATGGCATCTGCCGGCGCGCAGCCCCTTTCGGCAGCGCCCGCAGGACGCTCAGACCGCCCGGAACAAGTACACCGTGCAGTCGTAGGCGAGCTCCACGATCTCGCCCGGCACGAGCTCGCGTACCCCCTCGAGGGCCTCGGCGTGCTCGCTCGGAGGCAGGTTGGCGATGAAGCTCGTCGAGGCGACGCGGGCCGTCAGGCCCTCGGCGTCGAGCACGTGCGTGAAGCTGAAACGGCACTCGTCCACCTGCTCGAAGAGCGGTGAGCCGTCCATCACCTCGACCCAGGCGCTCGACTCATAGGAGGGAGACTCGTGGCGGTAGCGTGCCATGACCCGAGTGAGTGCCGTCTGCAGCTCCTGGGTGAGATCCCGACGGTTCCAGGCGAGAGCGAGGTGGCCGCCCGGCTCGAGGATGCGGTGGATCTCGCCGAGGGCCTCGGGCGTCGAGAACCAGTGAAAAGCCTGGCCCACCGTGACGGCCGTCGCCGAGGCCGACGGCAGGCCCGTCGCCTCGGCCGACCCGATGACGACCTGCACCTGCGGCAGCACGGAGATCAGCTCGCTCAGCATCTCGGGCAGGGGCTCGACGGCGACGACGCCGGCGCCTGTTCGCACGAGCTGCCGGGTCAGCTTGCCCGTGCCGGCGGCAAGGTCGACGACGACGGTCCCGGGACCGAGACCGGCCTGCTCGGCGATCCAGTCGACTGCCGCCTCCGGGTAGTCCGGACGGCCGCGTTCGTACTCCGACGCCACCTTCGCGAAACCCGCCGCACCCGCGTGCACATCCCATCATCGCGCAGGGCATCGGTACGATCGGCGATATGGACGGCGTCACGGTGCAGGCGGTGGAACCCTCCCGCACCTACCGGTTGCGGCGCGACGTCCTGCGACCCTGGATGTCGACCGAGGAGATGTCCCTCTTCGAGGAGGCCGGCGTCGACGCCGGCGTCTTCGGAGCCGTGGACGACGAGACCGACGACGTGGTCTCCACGGCGAACGTGCGGCCAGAGGATCCACCGCCCGGCCTCCTCGATGACGTCGCCGGGAGCGATTGCCCGGCAGCCTGGCGGCTCCGGGGCGTGGCGACGCGGGAGGAGCTGCGCGGGCGGGGCGTGGGGGCCCGCGTCCTCGGCGCCTGCGTCTCCTATGTGGCCAAGCAGGGCGGGGGTCTCCTGTGGTGCAATGCGAGGATGCCGGCGAGAGGTTTCTACGAGCGGTGTGGTTTCGTCGGGTGGGGTGACGAATTCGAGACCTTCGGCATCCCCCACGTCGTCATGTGGCGGATGGTCGAGCCAGCGGGAGGATCGGCATGAGCGAGCTCGACGTCGTCGACCTCATCCAACGAATGATCCGCAACGCCTGCGTCAACGACGGCTCGGCCGCCTCCGGCCACGAGAGCCGCAGCGTCGAGCTCCTCCAGTCCGAGCTCGAGGGCTCGGGCGTCGACTTCGAGACCTATGAGCCGTCGCCCGGCCGGTCCTCCCTCGTGGGCCGCATCGAAGGCTCGGACCCGACGGCGCCGTCCATGTGCTGGCTCGGCCACACCGACGTCGTGCCGGCGAACGCCGACACGTGGTCGCGGGATCCCTTCGGGGGCGAGCTCGTCCAGGGCGAGGTGTGGGGACGGGGTGCCGTCGACATGCTCAACATCACCGCCTCCATGGCAGTCGCCTTCGACCGCCTTGCCCGCACCGACTTCCGCCCGCGGGGCACCCTCGTGCTGGCAGCCGTGGCCGACGAGGAGGCGCTCGGCTCCTACGGCGCCGGCTGGCTGGCCGAGCACCAGCGCGATGCCGTGCAGTGCGACTACCTCATCACGGAGTCCGGCGGCATCCCGCTCGAAGGCCCGGCCGGGCGGCGCCTCCCCGTCATGGTGGGCGAGAAAGGGAGCTGCTGGTGCCGCCTGCGGGTGCACGGTGAGGCAGGGCACGCCTCGCAGCCCCTCCGGACCGACAATGCCCTCGTGACGGCGGCGGCCGTGGTGGGCCGGCTGGCGAGCTTCCGGCCCACGGCGCAGATCCATGCCGCCTGGCGCCGGTTCATCGAGGGCATGGCCTTCCCTGACGAGATCGCCCGCATGCTGCTCGACTCGACGCGCATCGAGGAGCTGCTCGAGTTCATGCCGGATCTCGGCATGGCCCGGCAGGCGCACGCCTGCACCCACATCACGATGGCGCCCACCATCCTGCACGGCGGCACGAAGATCAACGTCATCCCGGACACCGTCGAGCTCGAGGTCGACATCCGCACGCTGCCCGGCCAGACGGAGTCGGAGGTCCGCTCCCTCGTCGCCGAGGCGATCGGGCCCGACCTGTGGCCGAAGGTCGAGGTGGTGTTCATGATCGACGACCCGGCCACCTCGTCGCCGGTCGACACCCCGTTGTGGGCGGCCATGGAACGCGTCTCCGAGCGCTACCACCCCGGCGCGCCCCTCGTGCCGTTCTTCAGTGTGGGCGCGACGGATGCTCGTTTCTTCCGCCGGCTCGGGACGACGGCCTACGGGTACGGGATGTTCTCGGAGAAGCTGAGCTTCGAGCAGTTCGCCGTCATGTTCCACGGCGACGACGAGCGCGTCGACGTCGAGTCGCTCGAGATGTCGACGTCGATGTTCGAGCACCTTGCCCGGGACTTCCTCGGCTAGTCAGGAGTTCGCACATGTCGGCACCTACGAGCCACTGGCTGGAGGTCCCCGGCGCTCGGCTGTACTACGAGGTGCAGGGCTCGGGGCCCACGCTCATCTTCATCGGCCACCCGATGGGAGTCGCAGGCTTCGCTACGATCGCCCGGCTGCTCGCCGAGGACTACACCGTGGTGACGTACGACCCGCGGGGCTTCGCCGGCAGCACCATCGACCACGCCGACCAGGACGCCGAGCCGGACCTCTTGGCCGACGACGCGCGCCGCCTGCTGGAGGCGGTCGGCACCGCGCCCGCCCACGTGTTCGGGAGCAGCGGGGGTGCCGTCACGGGGCTGGCCCTGGTGGCCCGCCATCCCGCCCATGTGGAGACCTTCGTCGCCCACGAGGCGCCGCTCACCCTGCTCCTGCCGGAAGCCGAGGAAGCGGCGGCCGGAATCCGCGACGTCTACGACACCTACCGCCGTGCCGGCGCCGGCCCCGCCTGGCAGCGATTCTTCGCCTTTACCGGTATGGCCATGCCCTCTCAGCCCCAAAGCGCCTCGCCGGAGCCGCCGTCGCCGGAGGCGGTGGCCACGAGCGAGCGCTTCTTCGCTCACGGACTGCTGCCCATCGCGCTCTACGAGCCGGACCTCTCCGCCCTGGAGGCGGCGCCGGGCCGGGTCCTCGCCGGCGGCGGAATCGCCTCGAGGGGCGAGTTCGCCCAGCGGGCTGCCGTGGCACTCGCCGAACGCCTCGGCACGGCCCTCGTCGAGTTCCCGGGGGGCCACGCCGGCTTCGCCAGCGACCCCACGGACTTCGCCGCCGTGCTCCGGCGCACCTTGGCATAAGTCGCCGGTGCGCGCCGGCCCGGGTCCGACTCCAGCCCGGCGGGGGCTACTGTGCTGCGAACGTCACCGAAAGCCCGGGGTTTCGAGCGCTTTCGCAGCACAGTAGGCCCCGGAGGCGGCCCGCCTCGTCGCCGTCACTCCGTCGCCGTCACTGGAGCGTCGCCGGCACCGCCCCCGAGAGGAAGGGCTTCGTCGTCGGCTGCGGCGAGCCGCCCTGTGGTTCGGTGTTCACGAGGATGGCCGTCATGCCCGGTTGCAGCTGCAGAGCGACGTCGCCGGGGCTGCGACCGAGAACGCCGAGCGAGACGAACTTGCCGCCCACCTCCGCCCAGGCCTGGAAGGTGCGATCGCTCCCGATCGCCGGCATGACCCCAGGCAGGAGGAACGCCTGCCCACCCGGCACGGCCACGACCTTCGCCGACCACCTCGCCCCATCGGCCGAGAGATCGACCGTCACGCTTCCGGGGACATTCTCCGCGGCCGCCACCTGCGCCTTCACGCCGCCGGCGAGAATCCCGTTCGAGAGGGCCGTCACCCGGTTGTCGAGGCTGAGGACCTTGCTCGAGAGGACCCCGACGACGATGGCGAGGGCAGCGGCGAGAGCCGCCACGGCCATGAGCACGGCCGTCCGGCGCCGCCTTCCACCGTCGGCCGCGGGTCCGGGCGCCGCCCGGCGCCGCCTCCGGGTGCTCTCGATGGCTACGACGGGGGCCGGCGAGCCGAGCAGGGGCGTCTCCGGCACCGCGGACGGCCCGCCCGACCCGATCGCCAGCTCGCCGGCGATGCGCCCCCACAGCTCGGCAGGCGCCGTGCCGCCGAGGTTGCCGAGCACTCCGGCCACCTCGCGGTGGGCCGCCACCTCACTGCGGCAGCGGGGGCACTCGGCGAGGTGTTGCTCGATCTGGGCGGTTTCTTCGGGGCTCGTGGCGTCGAGGGCGTAGGCACCGAGGAGCTCGGCGATCTCGTCGTGTGTCATGCCTCACCGCCCACCAGGACGCCGGCGGCCGAGAGGGCGCCGTGCATGCGTTTCAGGCCGGCCCGGATCCGGCTCTTGACGGTCCCTTCCGGCTCGCCGAGGAGCTGGGCGACCTCCCGGTAGCTGTGGCCGCCGAAGTAGGCCAGCTCGATGGGCCGGCGCTCGGCGTCGGGGATGCCGCTCAAGGCATTGCGCACATGCTCGGCGGCCATCAGGTCGCCCACCTCGTGCTCGATGTCGTACCCCGATTCCGCCGTCATGCGGGCTTCTCGCTCCTCGCGCCGCCGGCGCGCTCGTCTCGGACCTCAGGAGATCCACCGACCTGCTGTGGGTCTGGGCGAGGAGGAAGGACCGGAGCGTGCCCCGCGCCGGGTCGAAACGCTCCGGGTCGTGCCACAGTCGCACGAAGACCTCCTGAACGACCTCCTCGGCCACTGCGGCGTCGCGAAGGAGGCGTTTTGCGAGCGCGAAGGCCGATCCGGCGTGCCGCCGGTAGACCTCGGCGAGGGCGTCGTCGCGCCAGCGCGCAATGGCTAGCACGAGCCGATCGTCGCTCGCCTCCTTCAGTTCAGCTCTCACCCCACCGGACATTCGTAGCGAAGCGTCATCCGGATGACCGGTGCCAGGAGTCTCCTCGCCGCCCACGCCGCCGAAACTAGTGCGGCGGGCCGGCCGACCCCTGAACTCCTCAGTGGCTCACTGGCTGAGGAGTACGACGAGGACGAGGACGATCACGACGATGCCGATCACCGTCGGCAGGAGCCAGCTCCTCCCCGCCCCCAGCACACGACCCCGTCTCGAGCGGGGCCGGTCACCGAGGAGGCTGCGGCGCCAGTCCTCCTCCGACCAGCCCTTCGGCGCCGGCGGGATGGGAGGGTCGCTGCTCACGCCGCCCAGTATGGCCACCACCGGCGTGGTCGGGCGTGGCGGCCGCAGCGGGCAGGGCTGCGCTGAGACCTCAGAAGAGAGACGGCTGCTGCTCGCCGGTGGGCCCGGCGAGTGCCGCGTCGTCGGAACCGGACGACCCCGCCGCCTCCGACGAGCCAGCCGGGTCGGGCTGCCGCTCCCGTCCGGAGCGCCCACGCAGCCTCGGACGCCCGCGGGGCTTCCACCTCGGGGCGACGAGGTCAGGCTCGAAGGACCGCACCTTCTCGATCCTCGGAGCCAGATGGACGGCACCTTCGAGCTCATCCTCGCCGGCGATCGGACGCTTGGCAGGCGGCGGGCCGTCCACGAGTGCGACCTCCACCCAGGTGGCGCCGTTGCTCGTGTTCGTGACGTGGGCGCGAAAGCGCCAATGCCGCCCTCGAGCGGCGTGGCCGGCGATGCGAACGACATCGCCGGCGGCGAGCCCGTTCCAGTACTCCTGGCGGACGAACCGCTGCAGCGAGCGGGCCTCGGCACCCTTACCGGCCGTGACCGGCCGGCGTGGTGTGAGCCCGAGCGCCTTCATGGCGCGGGGGCGGACGGCGATCGTCCTGCTCGTCGTCGCTACGACCGGCGAAGGGAAGACTGGGCCGGTCGAGCGGCTGGGGGCGGTGGTGTCCATCGGCCTTTACCCTACGCGGCGGGTGTGTCGGAACCCGGGATGCTCGGGCGCCCCCGCCCCGCACGGCCGGTGAGGGCGGTGGTGCCGGCGCCCCCCGCTGAGCGGGCGGCGCCGCCGGCCGGTGGGGGCGGCCGCAGCGGCGGGACCCACGCGCCCCGGGTCACGCCCGGGCGCAGCAGGTGGCGTCGGCGGCAGGGCGCTACGTTGCCCACATGGCCGACGAGGCGCCCCCACTCCACGATTGGCTGCAACCAATCGCTTTCCTGGTCGGCGAGTGGCACGGCAACGGCGAGGGCCTCTGGCCCGGTGGGTTCACGTTCACCGATGCGATGCGCTTCGCCCACGACGGTCGCCCGCTCCTGCGCTACGACCAGGTCACGGCGGGGCCGGCCGGCGTACCCTCCCATGCCGAATGTGGGTTCTTCACCGTGCAGGAGAACGGCGACGTCCATGTCACCCTCGCCGAGGCGTCCGGCATCACCGAGATCCTCGTCGGCCGGCCCGGCTCGGAAGGCCTCGACCTCGACGCCGTCGACATCGGCCGCACCCCGACGACGGACAACGTCACGTCCTGCCGACGACGCCTGCGCCTCGTTGACGGCGCTCTCCTGGCGGAGATCGACATGGCGGTGAACGGGGAGGCCCTCGCCCCCCACACCCGATCGGTGCTCCACCGCACGAGCTGAGGACCCTTCAGCCATTGCTGATGACCGCCTCGACCTGCATGACGCGCAGGAGGCGCCGGCTCGTCGTCACCACGTCTGGCAGCCGGCCTTCTCCGCCGATGACTCCGGCACGGTTGCTCAAGGCCCAGAACACCTGCCAGTCGACACCGGCTCGCAGCTGCTGGTAGGTGCCGAAGCTCGACTCTGAGAAGGCGACCTCGCAATCGGTGGTGCCGCCCGCCTCGCTCGCCCGGTAGGGGACACCGGGACCGGGGCAGCGTTGCCGCAGCACCACAGGACCGAAGGTCGTGCCGCCTTCCGGGTCATCCCTCGGCGACGGGAAGTCCCATCGCGCCCTCCACAGCACGGTCGACGGGACGGCCCACACGGTGGCCACGTAGCCGCCGACCGACGCCCTGGCCTCGTGGAGCGACCAGTGCGCCCGAGCCACCCACAGCCAGGTCTCGAGGTTGACCACCGTGGCGTCGCGTACGCCGTCCACGACGGAAGGCGAGGTCCCGATGGCAAGGCGGGGTAGGTGCGTCTCGCCGAAGGCAGTGCGGACCACACCGGGGACATGCCCGGGCGGCGGATCGGGCACCGTGTCCCAGAAGATCCAAAGGTGCAGCGGGCGGCCGGTCGGAGGCTGGCCCTCGGGGAGGGACGCCTCGACGTCGTCGCCACTGGCGGGCACCTGGCGGACGTCGGGACAGGCGACGAGGTCGAAGTGGTCCACGCCGGTTCCGCGCACGAGCAGGGAGGCTGCCCACTCGTTCACGCCCCAGATTCCCGGATGGCCTCCCCCATCGGGCTGTCTCCAGAACGAGAGTGGCAGGCCCGATTCGCTGAGGCCCTCGTCGAGGTCGGCGAGGGCCGGCCCGAGGTCGTGCCAGATGCAGATGTCCTCACCACCGGCCGGCCCGCCGAGGTACGGCGTCGGTCCTTCGGGCGAACCCTCCCACCAGGTGGCTGCCCAGATCGCCTCGCCCGAGAGCCCCCCCGAGCCGCCGCCTGTCCTCACGAGCTGGAAGCCGGCCGACGAGGGCCGGCCGTCGGCGGCAACGAGGCCGGCGCCCGCGAGAGCCAGCGCGACCGTGGCGAGAGTGGACGCGAACGCACGGAGCCGCCATCGGATGGGCAAGGTGCGCCGCCTCGTCAGAAGCCGTGGCACGGCCCGCTCTCCCTCGGCGAGGCGACGCCGGACACGAGGTCGCTGAGGACGAGCCATCGACCCGCCACCAGCAAGAGCGTTGCGTGCGACGCCGTCCAGCCAGCGCCTCCTCCGAGCGAGGCGGGTGCCTCGGCTCCGCTCGCCCTGAACACGCTGCCCGTGTCGTACAGGCAGCCCTGGACCGTCGCTCTCATGGCGGACAGCGCCACGACACGGGCGTCCCCCACGCGAAACGAGGAGGGTCCTCGCACGCCGGCGCTCACCATCCCGCTGAGGAAGGCGATGGCGCTGCGAAAGACCGGGCCGCCGCCCACAAGGCTCGCCAGAAAGGGCCGGTACCACGGGTTGTCCAGCCGGGCTGCCTCGTAGAAGGCCAGCTTCGAAGCCGTCCAGGCCCGCTCGACCACGAGATCGGCCGCCGATGGAGTGGAGCCGGCAGGGGACGATGGAGCCGTCGCACGAGGCGGGGTGCCGACGGCAGGACTCCCCGGTCGGACACCGAGATTTGATGGCTCGCCCCGCGCCGCCGCCGACGAGCAGCCTGCGAGGACTGCGAGGACGAGGGCCGTCGCAGCGAGCAGGACACGCCGCGCCCGACGGGGGGCAGGGCGGGCAGCGGCAGCTTCGGCGGCGGCACGGAGTCGAACCACGACGACGAGCGTGCGCCCGCCGCCTACCGGTTCACATACCGGCGGCCGCTGAAGTTGTCGACAGGCTTGCCCACACCGGCCGCCGAGCGGCGGCCGCTCTCAGCTCTCCGAGCCCTCCTCGGCAGAGGAGTAGGACGACGTCGGGATGCCGCTCGGCTGGGGCATCTCGCTCGGCTGAGGCGCCTCCTCCGATTGGGGCATCTCGCCCGATTGGGGCATCTCGCCCGATTGGGGCATCTCGCCGGACTGGGGGATGCCGCCCGACTGCGGGATGCCCCCCGACTGGGGGATGCCGCCCGACTGCGGGATGCCGCCCGACTGCGGGATGCCGCCCGACTGCGGGATGCCGCCCGACTGCGGGATGCCGCCCGACTGCGGGATGCCCCCCGACTGGGGGATGCCACCGTACGAGTCGAACCCGCCCGACGAACCCGGGATGCTCCCGGACTGGGGCACGCCGCTCGACGCTGCCGCCATCGTCTCCGTGGCGTCGCCCGTCGCCGACGGCACGAACCCGCCGGCGCCCGTCGCTGCCCCCGTCGGAGCGTCCGCCGACGTCGGCGTGATCTGGCCGTGCTCGGCCTCGTACTGCTGCAGCTGGCTGATGATGGCGGCCACACGGTCGTCCCCCGGCGTGCCCGGGCGGCCCGCCCGCTGGCAGTACACGATGCCGCCCAGCTCTTGCAGCAACGCGTCAGCACGCTTCTTCGCCTGCATGCCGGCCAGCTTGTCCTGCCCCGTGCTGGCCGCCGATTGCGCCTTCTGGGCGATCGAGTCGGCCTGCGCCTTCACCTTGTCCATGAACCCCACGACAGCTCTCCTTTCGCCTCGCCGGAACGCTACATCGCAGGCGTGGGTGCCGCGGACGGAAAGAGTGCTTTCCGAAAGCGCTCTTGCGAGGTAGACATCAACGGATGCTGTTTCGTCGCCGTCGCAGGATCACGCCCGAGCCGGCACAGCCGTCGCTCGACACGGCGGTGCACAGCGGCGACTCGCTCGTCGAGTGCGCCTACGCCACTGCCGTCGGGGTGCGAGCCGACAATCAGGACCGCTGTGCCGTCTCGCCCCGCTTCGTCGTCCTCAGTGACGGTGCCGGCGGCCACGCCGGCGGCGCCCTCGCCGCCCAGCTCACCGTCGAGGCCGTCGTGTCCTGCTTCGAAGCGACGGAAGAGCCCGGAGTGGCCGTCGTGGAGGCGGCCGTCGCCCGTGCCAACGCCTCGGTTCGCGGCCGTCGCCAGACAGACTCCGGCGTCGCAACAATGGCAGCAACACTGACAATTGCTCTCGCCATCAGCCGCACCGAGGAGGAGAGCAGCTGGCTCGTCGGCAACGTCGGCGACTCCCGCGCCTGGCTCATCACCGCCGACACCGTCACCCAGGTGACCGAAGACGACAACGTCGCCGCCCAGCTCGTCCGCGCCGGCACGCTCACGCCCGAGCAGGCGCTCGCCCACCCGGGGCGCAACTGGATCACGCGGGCCATCGGTCCCGAAGAGGAGGTCGTCCCTCGGACGACCCCGGTCCGCATGAGAGCAGGCGATGCCCTCGTCATCGCCTCGGACGGGCTCGACGTGCTCGACACCGACGAGATCCACGCCCTCGTGGCGCCGGCCGGCGACATCGCAGGAGCAGCCGGTGCCCTCGTCGCCCAAGCCCTCCGCAAGGGGTCGCTCGACAACGTCACGGCCGCCGTCATGCGCCACCTGCCGGCATCAGCCCCCGGCGAACCGGCAGCGGGCGAGGCATCGAACGCCGAGACGACCACCACCGCCATCGAGCGCACCACCGGCGAAGCGCCGCCTGGAGCCGCCGACGGCGACGGCTGACCCGGGCCGACGGGACGGCGGCTCAGCCGGACCCCGTCACCGCCTCACGGACGATCTCGGCCGCCGTCTCCGGGTGCTCCAAGTAGGGCAAGTGAGCCGTGCCGGGCAGCTCTCGATATGTCGCCTTCGGCAGGCGCGCTGCCAATTGACGCGACCGTTCGACAAGGAAGGGGACATCGAGGTCGCCGCAGGCAACGACAGCGGGGACCTCGATCTCGTGCAGGCGGCTCCAGGCGTCGAGACCGCTCGCCCCAGCGTCCTCGGGCACGGCGTTCGCCAGCACGACGCGGTTCATGGCTGAGAACAGGCGGCGCTCGGACCCGGTCACGCGTCCTTCCGGCCCGGCCGGCCCGTCCAGCCAGATCCACGTCTCCAGCCGGTTGACCTCCCCCTCGTCGCCCGCCGCTTCCGCCGCCTCGAGGAGGTCGGCGATCGCCTCCGTGGCGGCGTCGATCTCGGGCTCGGGGGCTCCGCTCACCGCCGGGGCGAACAGGACGATGCCCGCCACGCTGTCCGGAGCCGCCAGGGCGGCGTCGATGGCGATGCCACCACCCATCGAGCTCCCGACCAGCCAGGCCGGCTCGTTCGTGAGCTCGCCGAGGACGGCGATCAGATCCTCGAGATGCGAGAAGCGCCCGCTCGGCACGGGCGAGTCGCCGTGTCCGCGCCGGTCGTAGGCGACCATCTCGCGACCTTCCAGCTTCTCGGCGACGTCGTACCAGCTGCGCCGGTCGGCGACGCCGGCGTGCAGGAACACGAGCGGCGGACCGTCGCCCCGCCATCGCTCGGCGCGAAGCTGCTCGTCGCCGACCCGCACCGCTAGGCGTTCACGCTCGCTCATCGGACCGATCGTAGGAGGTGGCGGGCGATCACCACTCGCTGGATCTGGTTCGTCCCCTCGTAGATCTGGGTGATCTTGGCGTCCCGCATGAAGCGCTCGACGGGGAAGTCCCTCGTGTAGCCGTAGCCGCCGAGGAGCTGCACGGCATCGGTCGTCACCTGCATGGCGACGTCGGAGGCGAAGCACTTCGCCATCGCACCGATCGACGAGAGATCCCCGTCGGCGTCGTTGCCGTCCACGGCGGCGCAGGCCCGGTAGACGAGGCCGCGGGCAGCCTCGATCCTCATCGCCATGTCGGCCACCATGAACTGGAGGCCTTGGAAATCGGCCAAGGGCCGCTCGAACTGACGCCGCCGGTTCATGTAGCCGGCCGCGTAGTCGAGGGCTCCCTGGGCGATGCCGACCGCCTGCGCTCCGATCGTCGGTCGGCTGCGGTCGAGCGTGTGCATCGCCACGTAGAAACCCTGCCCCTCCTCCCCCACCCGGTTCTCCACCGGAACGCGTATCTCGTCGAAGACGACCTCGCCGGTCGGGCTCCCCCGCAGGCCCATCTTGTGCTCGAGCTTCGGCACCTGGACCCCCCAGCCCTTCTCCACGACGAAGCAGCTGATGCCCCGGTGGCCCGCCGCCGGGTCGGTCTTGGCGAAGACGGTGTACAGGTCGGAGATCCCGGCATTGGTGATCCAGTACTTCGTGCCCGTGATCACGTAGTGATCCCCGTCGCGGACGGCCCGCGTCGTCATGGAGGCGACGTCCGAGCCGGCGTCCGCTTCGGAGAGGCAGTAGCTCGCCTGCATCTCGCCGTCGGCAATGCTCGGCAGGTACTTGCGGCGCAGCTCCTCGCTCCCGAAGTTCATCACCGGCAGGAACGCCAGCTTGCTGATGAGCAGCGTCACGGCCGTCGAGGCGCAGGCGCGGGCGACCTCCTCGATGCAGACGGCCTGTGTCACCACGTCGGCGCCCTGCCCGCCGTACGACGTCGGCACCCACAGGCCGGTGAGGCCCATCTCGACGGCGGCCCGAAAGCTCGCCCACGGGTACTCCTCGCGCTCGTCGCAACCGGCGGCGTGCGGTGCGACCTTCTCCTCGACGAAACGGCGGAGCACCTGCCGGAACTCCCGCTGTTCCTCGGACAATTCGAACGGCGGCATGATCCGAGTTCTATCGCCTCGCCGCCGGCGCCGCGACCGCCGTCGCCACCGGGTTCGTGCGGGCGGTAGGGGCGGAGGGACCGATCAGCCGGGCAGGCCTGCCAGTACCCGCCAGCTGTCGGGATCGGATTCGAGCTCCTCGCGCACCGCGGCGGGCGAGAGCCGCAACGTGCTCTCGGGGATGAGGTCGGCAAGATCGCGCTGCTGCCAGTAGTCGTGCGAGACACCGGCAAAGAGCCGCTCCCGCGTCTCGACGAGGTCCTCCGGTGCACCGTCGAGGAAGCCGAAGAGATGCAGGGCCAGCTCGACGTCACCGATCACGGGCCCCCGCCCGTACATCGAGGCCCGCCGGAGCGCGATGGCGACGGCACCGGCGAGAACGTCGTCGGCATGCTCGAGATCGGTGAGCTGCAGGCGCCCGGCGAAGCGCTCGGCCAGCAGCAGGGCATAGCCCTGATCCGACCCGGGGATGCCCATGTTCGGCCGGTGCCGATCGAGCGGGCGTGGCCGGTAGTCACTCGGGCGGTGCGAGTACCAGGCGGAGGCCGCCGCCAGCTTGTAGGCGGGCCGGACCTCGGCCTCCTCGGTGATGGGGGCGTACTTCGGCTGGGTCATCTGGCTGTGTCTCGTTCCTCGGCGGGGCGGACGGCTCAGCTGACCTCTGCCGCCGACAGGGCGATGGTAGCCCGAGCGCCCTCGTCGGACGCCAACTCGACGACGGCCTCGCCACCGCTGCCCGCCGGTCGCGCACCGGAAGCGGCTCGCACGAGCGCCACCACCACGGAGTCGACGAGCGCCTGCCAAGACGCCTCGATGACGTTCTCGGAGACGCCGATGGTCGACCAGGTGCCGTCGGCGTCCGCCGAGTCGAGGAGCACCCGCGTGACGGCTCCGGTCGCCTGCTCGCTCGAGAGGACGCGCACCCGGTAGTCGGTCAGGTGCACGTTCCGCAGCGCCGCGAAGTGCGGCTCGACCGCCAGCCGGAGAGCGGCGTCGAGGGCGTTGACGGGCCCGTTACCCTCCGCCGTGGCGACGATGCGCTCGTCACCCACGTGCGCCTTCACGGTCGCCTCGGTCATGAGCTCGCCGGCCGACTCCCACGGGTGCACGAGCTGCTCGTCGCCCGGCGCCGCCCCGGGGCTCGCCCGCCAGTCGGTGATGACCCGGTAGGACTCGATCCGGAAGGCGTCGAGCCCTTCGTTGGCACCGGCGGCCGCCCGCATGAGCAGCTCGAGCGACCCGTCGGCCGCCTCGAAGTGGTAGCCGGCGTGCTCGAGGCGTTTCAAGGTGTCGAGGACCCGCTGCAGGGCGGGCGAGTCGAGGGAGAGGCCGAGCTGGGCGGCTTTCATCTGCAGGGTCGAGCGACCGGCCAGCTCGCTCACGACGACCCGCGTGCCGTTGCCGACGAGATCGGGCTGGATGTGCTCGTAGGCGTCCGAGCGACGCACGATGGCACTGGTGTGCAACCCCGCCTTGTGGGCAAAGGCGGCCGTGCCGATGTAGGGCCGCTGCGGGTCGAGCGTGAGGTTCACCAGCTCGGCCACGTGATGAGCGACGGAGGTGAGGCGCTCGAGGCGCTCCGGAGGGATCGTCCGCACGCCCATCTTCAAGGTGAGATTGGCGATCGTGGCCGAGAGGTCGGCGTTGCCCGCCCGCTCCCCGTAGCCGTTGACGCAGCCTTGCACCTGGGTGGCACCCTGCCGGACGGCGGCGAGGGTGTTGGCGACGGCACAGCCGGCGTCATTGTGGAAATGCCCGCCCAGCTCCGCAGACGAGCGCCTGCGGACCTCGGCGACGATGCGCTCGACCTCGTCGGGAAGCGTCCCGCCGTTCGTGTCGCAGAGGACGAGGGCCTCGGCACCGGCCTCCTCGGCGGCGGCCAGCACCCGGAGGGCGAAGTCGGCATCGCGGGCAAATCCGTCGAAGAAGTGCTCGGCGTCGAAGAAGACGCGGAGGCCGGCCGAGCGAAGGAACGCCACGGACTCGGAGGCCATGGCGACGCCCTCCTCGAGCGTCGTGCGCAGCGCCTCGGTCACGTGCAGGTCCGACGCCTTGGCGACGATGCAGACGGCCGAGGTGCCGGCCTCGACGAGGTGCCGCAGCACCTCGTCGCGCGAGGCAGCTGCGCCCGGGCGACGCGTCGAGCCGAAGGCCACGAGGGTGGCGTGGCCGAGCTTCAGCTCGGAGCTCGCCCGCCGGAAGAACTCCTCGTCCTTCGGGTTGGCGCCGGGCCACCCGCCCTCGATGAAGGCGACACCGAGATGGTCGAGCTGCTCGGCCACCCGGAGCTTGTCCTCGACGGTGAGCGACATCCCCTCTTGCTGGGTCCCGTCGCGCAGCGTCGTGTCGTAGATCTGCACCGACTCGGGCAGCCCGACCACGTGACCGTGGTCGTGCGGGCGCGCCCCGGCTCCGTCACCCTCAGGTGACATGCTCCACCCAGTCCTTGTACCGGTCGATCTCGCCCCGCACGGCGTGGAAGTACTGGTCCTGGATCGCCTTCGTGATGGGGCCGGGGCGCCCGTCCCCCACGGCGCGGTCGTCCACCGAGACGATGGGGACGATCTCGGCCGCCGTACCGCACAACCAGGCCTCCTCGGCCACGTAGAGATCCGTCCGGCGCAGCGTCGCTTCCACCGTCTCGTAGCCGAGGTCGCGGGCGATCGTGCGCACCGAGTCGGACGTGATGCCCTCGAGGGCACCGGCCTCCGAGGCGGGCGGCGTGATGAGGCGCCCGTGGCGGACGACGTAGATGTTCTCGCCCGTGCCCTCCGAGATGGTGCCGTCGGTGGTGAGCATGACGGCCTCGTCGTAGCCGGCGCGAACCGCCTCCACCTTGGCGAGGCAGGAGTTGACGTACATGCCGGTGCCCTTGGCGGCCGTCGGCATGGCACGGGGGTCGTGACGGGACCAGGAGGAAACCTTGAGGCGGATGCCGTTGGCGATGCCGTCGTCGCCGAGATAAGCGCCCCAGGGCCACGTTGCGATGGCGACGTTCACCGAGCACGGAATCGGGTTGAGGCCCATCTCGCCGTAGCCGAGGTAGACGATCGGGCGGACGTAGCTGGCCTCGAGGCCGTTCACGCGCACGACCGTCTTCACGGCGTCGACGATCTCGTCGAGACCGAACGGCATGGCGATGCCGAGGATGTGCGCTCCGTTGAAGAGGCGGCGGATGTGATCGGTCAGCCGGAAGACGGCGGGGCCCTGCGAGGTCGGGTAGGCCCGGATGCCCTCGAAGACGCCGAGGCCGTAGTGAAGGCTGTGCGTCAGCACGTGCACGTTCGCCTTCTCCCAGTCGACGAGCTCGCCGTCCATCCAGATCTTCTCGGTCGGTGTCAGTGGCACGGTCACAACCTCTCTACAACGGCATCGCCCACGCTGGCGGTGCTCCACGGCTTCTTCCAATACCCGGCGTCGGCCACGAGGCCGCGCACGGCTTTCTCCACCTGCTCGGCAGCGCCGCCCTCGCCGAGATGGTCCAGCATCATGGCGGCCGAGATGACGGCGGCGAGCGGGTTGGCGGTGCCGGTGCCGGCGATGTCATGGGCGGCACCGTGCACAGGCTCGAACATCGACGGCCCCGTGCGGGCGGGGTTCAGGTTGGCGGAGGCCGCCAGCCCGATGCCGCCCGTGACCGCCCCGGCGAGATCGGTGAGGATGTCGCCGAAGAGGTTGTCGGTGACGATGACGCCGTAACGGTCCGCCCGCTCCACGAGATGGATGCAAGTGGCGTCGACGTGCTGATAGGCCGTCTCGACGTCCGGGTACTCGGCCGCCACCTCGGCGAAGGTACGAGCCCAGAGATCACCGGAGAACTGCAGGACGTTCGTCTTGTGGACGAGCGTCACGTGGTGCCGCCGGCGGGACTTCGCCAGCTCGAAGGCGAAGCGTACGCATCGCTCGACGCCGTGGCGGGTGTTGACCGAGCCCTGCGTGGCGACCTCGTAGGGGGTCCCCTTGCGGAAGAGGCCACCCTCGCCGGCGTACGGCCCCTCGGTGTTCTCCCGCACGACGGCGAAGTCGGCAGCGGGGGCGACGGAGCCGGGAGCACCGACGAAGGGGCGCAGGTTCACGTAGAGGTCGAGCTCGAAACGCAGCCTCAGCAACATCCCCCGCTCCAACACTCCGGACGGCACGGCCGTGGAGCCGATCGGCGGGCCGACGGCGCCGAGGAGGATGGCATCCTCCCGTCGCAGGCGTTGCAGCGTTTCGTCCGAGAGGACCTCGCCGGTGGCGAGGTAGTGGTCCGCCCCGAGCTCGTAGTCCGTCGTGGCGAGCTCGATGCCGGCGGCGGAGACGACCCGCAGGGCGACGGCGAGCACTTCGGGGCCGATGCCGTCTCCGCCGATGACGGCGACGCGGTGCGGCTGCCCGCTCTCGGGCCGGTGGGGGCTTGCGGTCGGGGCGCTCGTGCTCACGGTGTGAGGTGGGTTCCTCTCATGATGGGGTTTCGGCATCTCGTCCGTCTCGGCTGGGCACTCTCGTCTCCGGAAAGCAAAAGGCCGCCCACCGGGTGGACGGCCTCGGACGCGCTCGACAAGGGCGCGTCTAGGTGGGAATTACGTTTCCCGTCTCGGGCATGTCGCTCTCTCGGGCCATGCTCAAAGTCTGGCCGGGCGGCGGCTCGGAGTCAACCCAGGGCCGCCGGGTCAGGCGGCTGAGCTGGGACGCCGCCCCGGGACGCCCGCAACGAGAGCAACGAGCCAGCCGGCCGCCGAGAGGCGGTCGTATCTCGTCCCGGCCGGCGCTCGACGGCGGCAGCGTCACAGGCCGGCAGTAGCCTTGGCCCGATGAGCGAGACGCAGCTCACCGCTGCAACCCACGCGCGCCTCGTCGCCGAGCTCGAGGACCTCACGACGCGCGGTCGCGTCGAGATCGCCCGGCAGATCGAAGCAGCCCGCGCCCTCGGCGACCTCTCGGAGAACGGCGACTACCACGCCGCCAAGGACTCCCAGGGCAAGATGGAGTCCCGTATCCGCCAGCTGCAGGCGATGCTGACGGACGCCGTCATCGTCGACGACAGCGTCGGCCAGCAGGGGGTCGTCAACCCGGGCGTCATCGTCGAGATCCGCTACGAGGGTGACGACGACACCGAGCGCTACCTCGTCGGCTCCATCGAAGAGCGCCTCGAGGGCGTCGCCGTCATCTCGCCCGGCTCCCCGCTCGGCCAGGCGCTCATCGGCCACAAGCCCGGTGACCGGGTGCAGTTCCAGGCGCCGAGCGGGACCCTCGCCGCCGAGATCGTCTCGATCGGCGGCTGATGCCGACGCTTGCCGAGAAGGTCTGGGATCGACACGTCGTCCACCGAGGCGAGGGGTCCGAGCCCGACCTCCTCTACATCGATCTCCACCTCGTCCACGAGGTGACCTCGCCGCAGGCCTTCGACGGCCTCCGCCTGGCCGGGCGGCGCGTCCGCCGTCCCGACCTCACCATCGCCACGGCCGACCACAACGTCCCGACCACTTTCGCCAAGGGGGAGGTGGCCGACCCGGTGTCCCGCCGGCAGCTCGCCGCCCTCGACGAGAACTGCCGGGAGTTCGGCATCACGTGCTGGCCCATGGGGCACGCCGATCAGGGCATCGTGCACGTCATCGGTCCCGAGCAGGGGCTGACGCAGCCGGGCATGACGATCGTGTGCGGCGACAGCCACACCTCCACCCATGGCGCCTTCGGAGCGCTCGCCTTCGGGATCGGCACGTCCGAGGTGGAGCACGTCCTCGCCACCCAGACGCTGCCCCAGAAGCGTCCCCGGACGATGTCGGTGACCGTCGACGGCGACCTGCCGGCCGGCGTGAGCGCCAAGGATCTCGTCCTCGCCATCGTCGGCCGGCTCGGCACGACGGGTGGGGTCGGCCACGTCGTCGAGTACCGGGGCGCCGCCGTCGCCTCGCTCTCGATGGAAGGCCGCATGACCGTCTGCAACATGTCGATCGAGGCAGGAGCCCGGGCCGGCATGGTGGCTCCGGACGACATCACCTTCGCCTACCTGGAGGGCCGGCGCTACGCCCCGGCCGGCCGCGAGTGGGAGCGGGCGCTCGAGAGCTGGCGGGCGCTCGCCACCGACGACGACGCCGCCTTCGACACCGAGGTCCGGATCGACGCCGCCTCGCTGCGCCCCTTCGTGTCCTGGGGCACGAACCCGTCTCAGGTCGTGGCGATCGACGGCAAGGTGCCCGACCCGCAGGAGCTGCCCACGTCGGCGGAGCGGGAGTCCGCCGAGCGGGCCCTCTCCTACATGGGCCTGCGGCCGGGCACCGCGGTACGGGACATCGCCGTCGACACCGTCTTCATCGGCTCCTGCACGAACTCGCGCATCGAGGATCTGCGGGTGGCGGCGGCCGTCCTGGACGGGCGGAAGGTGAAGGACGGTCTACGCGTGCTCGTCGTGCCCGGCTCGAGGCACGTCCGGGAGGCGGCCGAGGCGGAAGGCCTCGACCGCATCTTCGAGGCCGCCGGCACCGAGTGGCGGCAGCCCGGCTGCTCCATGTGCCTCGGCATGAACCCCGATCAGCTCTCCGTCGGGGAGCGCTGCGCCTCGACGTCGAACCGCAACTTCGAGGGGCGCCAGGGACGCGGTGGCCGCACGCACCTCGTCTCCCCCGGCGTGGCGGCGGCCACGGCCGTGCTCGGCCGCTTCGCCTCGCCCGAGGAGCTGTCCTGATGGAGCCCGTCCACGTCGTGACGGGACGAGCCGTCCCGCTCGACCGGTCCGACGTCGACACGGACCAGATCATCCCGAGCGAGTGGCTGAAGCGGATCGAACGAACGGGCTTCGGAGCCGGCCTCTTCGCCGAATGGCGGGACGACCCCGGCTTCGTCCTCAACGAGGCACACTACGCCGGCGCTCCCATCCTCCTCGCCGGGCCGAACTTCGGCACGGGATCGTCCCGCGAGCACGCCGTTTGGGCGCTCGTGGACTATGGCTTTCGCGTCGTCGTGAGCCCCCGCTTCGGCGACATCTTCCGCAACAACTCGACCCGCTCCGGTCTCGTGCCGGCCGAGGTCGACCCGGAGGCCGGCCGCGCACTGCTCGACGCCGTCGCCGCCGACCCGTCCCTCGAGCTCACGGTCGACGTCGAGCGGCGCAGTGTCGAGGTCCCCTCCCTCGGCTGGTCGTTTCCCTTCCGCCTCGACGACGACGCCCGCCACCGCCTGCTGCACGGGCTCGACGACGTCGGGGTGACACTGCAGCACCTCGGCGACATCGACCACTTCGAACAGCGGCGCCCCGACTTCCTCCCCACCGTCGGCGCCCGCTGAGATCGGGCCCGGCGGCCCTCAGCCGAGGTGCACCGTGACCGAGACGAGGCTGCCGCCACCGCCCGTCGTCGTCGGGCTCTGCACCTTCGTCCCGGAGACGGAGGTCACCCCGGCGTAGGCGCCGACGACGCGGAAGGTCCCGGCGCCCGTCGCCTCGACGGCCACCTCCGCCTCGCTCCGCTCGACGATGCGCGTGTAGTCGCCGGCGGCGAGCAAGCCCGAGACGGGGTCGGAGGCCGGGTCGACGATCCAGCCGATGACGCCACCGGCGGTACGAGGGACCAGCGTCGTGACCGATGTCAGGGTGAAGACGGCAAGGGCGTGCCCTCCGACGAGCGGCACCGGGACCTCGTCGGGCGCCACGGCGAAGGTCTCCTGCTGGCTCACACCCTCCTGCTCGGATTGAACAAGGGCGGTGTGGGGGTCGGGCAGCACCCAGCACGACGTCCCGAAGTCGCCCGCCGTGAGGGCTCCGAGGCGTCCTGTGGCCCCGTAGCGGGCAAGGGCGCCCGCCAGCTCTGAAGGCAGCCGGCCGGCCGTGGCCCTCTCGGCGGCCGGCAGCACCGGCGAGACGGGGCCCGAGTTGGCCAGCTCGACGACGCGCCCCGAGTTGGCTGACGGCTCGAGCACGATCCTCCAGGGCGTGCGCGGTGAGGACTGCTGGAAGACGAAGAGCGAGTCGGCCCGCGGGCACGGGTCGGACGGCTCGTGGCAGCCGGCCGGTGCCGGCAACGGCGCCTGGCTCCCGAGGGCGGCGAAGCGTCGCGGGTAAGCGGTCGAGAGGACCGTCGTCTCGAGAACGCTGAAACCGAAGGGCGCGAAGTCGCAGTCGCTGCGCGCCGTTGCCCGCTCGTCGTAGCCGGCGGCGTCGATGGCGTAGGCGGAGCCCGCCTCGTAGCTCCCGAGGAGCCAGAGGCTCATGGCGGCGTTCGCCTTCGTGTTCGTCGCCATGGCGGCAAGCACGATGTCCTTCATGGCGGCGGCGGTCAAGGGACCGTTCCCCGCCCCCGTCGTCGCCGGGGGCACCGAGGTCGTGGACGGGGACGACGGGGACGACGAGGACGACGAAGAGGGCGCCGACGTGCTGGAGCAGGCGGCGAGGGTGACGACGGCCAGCGTCGCCACGACCGCCCGCAGGCGCTGCACGCTCAAGCCCTCACGGGCCGACCTCGGCTCGGGGGCTCGACACGGCGCTGGCGCGGGCACGCACGACCCGGTTGGCCGCCGCCAGGTAGGCACGGGCGGTCGCTTCGACGACGTCGGTCGAGAGCCCACGACCCGACACTTTGACGCCTTCCGACTCGAGTTGCACGACGACATCGCCGAGGGCGTCGATGCCGCCCGTGACGGAGGAGACGTTGAAGTCGGTCAATGTCGCTTCGATCCCCGTCGCCTGCTTGATGGCGCGGCAGGCGGCGTCGATCATGCCGTCACCTTCGGCGCTCGCCTCCGACTTGTGCCCGTCCCGGTTCACGACGACGCGAGCCTTCGGGATGCCTGCTGTGCCGCCGTGAACCTCCAGCACCTCCAGCACGAAACCCACCTCGACCGCCGTCCCCACCTCCTCCGCCACGATGGCCTCGAGGTCGGCATCGGTCAGCTGCACCTTCCGGTCGGCGAGCTCCTTGAAGCGGGCGAAGGCGGCGTTGAGGGCGTCGCCTCGTACGGTGATGCCGAGTTTGGCGAGGGTTTCGGAGAAGGCGTGACGACCTGAGTGCTTGCCGAGGACGATCTGGCTCCCGACCTGGCCGACGGAGGCGGCGTCGATGATCTCGTAGGTGGAGCGCTCGGCCAGGACGCCGTGCTGGTGGATGCCGGACTCGTGCGTGAAGGCGTTGCGACCCACGACGGCCTTGTTCCACTGCACCTGGTAACCCGTGAGGCGCGAGACGAGGCGGCTCGTGCGGGCGAGCTCCTCCGTCCGCACGGTGGTGCCGACGTCGAACATGTCCGGCCGGATGCGAAGCGCCATCACGACTTCCTCGAGGGCGGCGTTACCGGCCCGCTCGCCCAGTCCGTTCACGCAGACCTCGATCTGTCGGGCGCCTGCCTTCACGCCGGAGAGGCTGTTGGCGACGGCCAGCCCGAGGTCGTTGTGGCAGTGCGTCGACAAGATGTAGTCGCCCGGGATCTCCTTGCGGACATGGGCGATGAGGTCGCCGAAGTCCCAGGGGATGCCGTAGCCGACCGTGTCGGGGATGTTGAGCGTGGTAGCGCCCGACTCCACGGAGGCGGCCAGCACCTCCAGCATGAAGTCGAGCGGCGTGCGGGTGGCGTCCTGGGGGGAGAACTCGACGTCGTCGGTGTGCTGGCGAGCCCGGCTCACCCCCTGTCGGACCTCCGTCAACACCTGGGCGGGCGTCATCTTCAGCATGTGCTCCATGTGCATGGGGCTCGTCGAGATGAAGACGTGAATGCGCGACCGCTCGGCGTCCCGCAGCGCCTCGAAGCAGCGGTCGACGTCGGCGAGCTGCGTGCGGGAGAGGGCGGCGATGACGGGGCCTTCGACGGAGCGGGCGATCGCCTGCACGGCCTCGAAGTCGCCCTGGCTCGCCACGGGAAAACCCGCCTCGATGTAGTCGACCCCGAGGCGGGCGAGCTGCTCGGCGATCTCGAGCTTCTCGGCGGCGTCGAGCGAGATGCCCGGGGACTGCTCACCGTCGCGAAGCGTCGTGTCGAAGATCACGACCTGCTCGTTCGTCTGTGGTGTATCGCTCATCGGGGGCCTTTCCGGGTCGATGTCGTGGTCAGTGTGGTCTCGCTGTCACCCGAGCGCGGCCAACAAAAAACCTCCTGACCGGTTTCCGGCACAGGAGGTCGTGGCAAGCGCGGGAGGGCGCTTGCCGTCACGTAAGGAGGAGGATGGACAGGAGAATGGTGCGCGTCATGCCGAAGCCAGTGTGCCGACTCCCGGGCGGGGAGTCAAGCCACACCCCGCGATGCAGTGCCGGGCGGCAGGACCCTCAGGGATCGAGGTCGTGCGCCCGCCGGTAGCCGCCGCGGTGGTGGAGGAGGGGCACCCCACCCGTCTCGACCCCGAGGTCGAGAACGCGACCGAGGACGAAGGCGTGGTCGCCCGCCTCGGTCTGCGAGCCCAGCTCACAATCCACCCAGGCGACCGAGCCGGCGATCACCGGGTGGCCGGAGGGTGCCGGGTGCCAGTCGACCCCGGAGAACTTGTCGGAGCTGGAAACGGCGAATTGCCTGGAAAGATCGGCCTGGTCGGCACTCAGGATGCTGATGGCGAAGGCGCCCACGTGGGAGATGGGCGGCCAGCTCGTCGACGCCGTATCCACGAAGAAACCCACCAACGGCGGCACCAACGACACCGGCACGAAGGTCCCGACGCTGAGGCCACGGGGAAGGCCCTCGACCACCCCGGCGACGATGGCGACGCTCGTGGGCACGTGACCGAGGACGGCCCGGAACCGGTCGCCGCTCACGGTGGTCCCGCCCGACGTCCTCCCCATCGCCTGCAACCCTACGATGCCGGCCACGCGCAGGAGGACATCAGCGGCGACGCCTCGCCCGGCCTCCGTTGCTATCGTGACAACCGTGCGTGGGGGAGCCACCATGGAGGCCCTTTCAGACGCCCGCCGGAAGCTCAGCACGCGGGCCACCTGGTGTCTCGGCCTCCTGTCGATCGGCCTCGCCGTCGGCCTTGCCCTCGGCTTCGCCTTCTACGGCCGGCAGGTCGATCTCGGCGTCTACCTGCTGGGCGGCTCTCACGTCGCCAGCTCGAACTTGTACTCGCTCACCTTCGAGCGCCAGCTGTTCACCTACCCGCCCTTCGCGGCGGTTCTCTTCGCCCCCCTCGCCGAGCTCCGCCCGACGGCGGCGCAGGTGATCTGGGATCTCCTCAACGTCGTGGCCCTCCTCTGGCTCATCGACGTGAGCTTGCGCACGGTGCGGCCGCAGGCCACGACGAATGAGGTCCGTCGCTGGGCGGCGCTCCTCGTGGGTCCCGCCATGCTGCTCAACCCGGTCCTCCAGACGGCCTACCTGGGCCAGATCAACATCCTCCTCGTCGCCCTCGTCATCACGGATCTCGCCTACGGCTGGCCCTACCTCCCGAAGGGCCTCCTCACGGGCGTGGCGGCCGCCATCAAGCTGACACCCCTCATCTTCATCCCGTGGCTCTTCCTCACCCGCCAGTACAAGGCCGCCTGCTGGGCGACGGGCACCTTCCTCGCCTGCGTCGGGCTCGGCTACGTGGTGGCGCCCACGTCATCACGTCTGTACTGGACAAAGTACGTCTTCGACTCGAAGCGGGCCGGCGGCCTCCTCTCGATCGCCAACCAGAACCTGAAGAGCGCCCTGATGCGCATCGCCCACGGCCAGGTCTCCTCGGAGCTCGTCGTACCGCTGACGTTCGGGATCGCCGTCGTCGGGATCGCTATCGCCGTCTGGGCCTACCGGACGTCCTCCCCCATGCTGGGCGTGCTCGTGTGCGCCACGACCGGTCTCGTCATCTCCCCGGTGACGTGGTCGCACCACCTCGTCTGGGTGGTGCCGGCGATCCTCTGGATGGCGCTCGCCCCGGACGGCCCGCGGCACGCCCTGCGCTGGGCGCTGCTCGTGGCCGCCTTCTTCTGGGCCGGCCCCATCTGGTGGGTCCCGAGGGCCGACCGGGGCCTGCACGAGTCCGTCTGGGAGATCGTCGTGGGCGACTCGTTCCTCTGGGCCATGCTCAGCTACCTGCTCCTCACCGCCTGCCAGCTGGCGCGCCGCCGCCTCCACAGCGGCGTCGTTCGCCCCCTCGGGCGGCGCGCCGATCTGGAGATGACCGGCTAGCCGGCGGCTAGCCGCGGCTAGCCGAGCTCTGCCGGGACCGCCCAGTGTGCTTCAGCGGTCGCTGTGCCCGTCGCCGTGCACCCGGTGCACGTCGAGGATGCCCGGGGTCGAGCGCAGGGAGCGGATCACCTCGAAGGGGACCGGGTGATCAGTGGCCAGCACCATGAGGGCCGTTCCCTTCTCGCCGGCCGTCTGACCCACGGCCATCGACGAGATGCTGACGCCGGCATCGCCGCAGGCCACACCGACCGCCCCGATCATGCCGGGCCGGTCGTCGTTGCGGACGACGAGGAGGTTGTCGGCGAAGGGGAGCTCGACACCGTGGTCGTCGATCATGACGATGCGGGCGCTGGCGCTCGTGCCGGCCAGCGTGCCGGAGACGGCGTGGTGCCGGCTCCGCAGGGTGATGAGGTTGACGTACTCCGTCGTGGCCGAGCATGACGTCTCCCGTACGGCGAGCCCGCGCTGAGCGGCGAGGCGGGGGGCATTCACGTACGACACCGGCTCCTCGCTCCCCTCCGAGAGCACGCCCTTCAACGCGGCCAGCGTGAGGATACCGAGGTCCTCGCCGAAGAGGGAGCCCTCCACGAGCACCTCGAGCCCGTCCGGGAGTCCTTCGCAGAGGGCGGCGATGACGAGCCCGAGGCGTTCGGTGAGACCGAGGTAGGGCCGGACGGCGTCGGAGGCAGAGCGGGCGGCGACGTTGACGGCGTATGGCACGAAGTCGCCGGCGAGTGCCAGCACGACCTGCTCGGCGATCTGCTCTCCCGCCTTGTCCTGTGCCTCCTCCGTGCTCGCCCCGAGGTGGGGGGTCACGACGACGCCGGGCAGGCCGAAGAGGGGCGAGCTCGTGCAGGGTTCCGTCTCGAAGACGTCGAGGGCGGCACCGGCGACGTGCCCGGACTCGATGGCGGCGGCGAGCGCCTCCTCGTCGAGGACGCCGCCGCGGGCGGCGTTCACGATCCGGATGCCCCGCTTGGCCCGGGAGAGGAGGTCCTTGTTGATGAGGCCGGCGGTTTCTTTGTTCTTGGGCAGGTGGATCGTGAGGAAGTCCGACTGCGACACGAGCTCCTCGAGGGGCAGCAGCTCGACGCCCATCGTCTTCGCCCGTTCCTCCGACGTGTAGGGGTCGTGGGCGACGACGTGCATGCCGAAGGCGTGGGCGCGCTGTGCGACGAGGGCCCCGATGCGGCCGAGGCCGAGGATGCCGAGCGTCTTGCGGTGGAGCTCGACGCCCGCCCACTTCGAGCGCTCCCAGCGGCCGGCGACGAGGGCGGCGTGCGCCTGCGGGATGTTGCGTGCCTGGGCGAGGAGGAGGGCGAAGGCGTGCTCGGCGGCCGAGAGGGTGTTCGACTCGGGAGCGTTCACGACCATGACACCTCGGTCAGTGGCGGCTTCCACGTCCACGTTGTCGATCCCGACGCCGGCGCGACCGACGACGACGAGGTCCCGGCCTGCCTCGAGGACCTCGGCCGTGACGTTCGTGGCCGACCGGATCACGAGGGCCTGGGCGCCCCGCACGGCCTCGAGGAGCTCATCGGGGCCGAGGCCTGTCCGTAGGTCGACGTCGTGCCCGGCCGACCTCATGGCCGCGAGGCCCCGGTCGGCCAGCGTCTCGGTGACGAGGATGCGTGCCATCTCAGCCGACGGGGGCGCCCTCGGCGGCGAGGTCGGCGATGCGGGCGACGCCGCGCTCGAGGTCCTCGTCCGAGAGGGCATAGGCGAAGCGGCCGTATCCCGGGGCACCGAACGCCTCCCCGGGCACGAAGGCGACGAGGGCCTCCTCGAGGACGATCTCGGCCAGTTCCAGGGTGTTGGAGGCGAGGCGGCCGCGGAAGCTCCGCCCGAGGAGGCCCTCCAGGTTGGGGAAGACGTAGAACGCGCCCTCCGGGTCGAAGCAGCTGACGCCGGGGATCTCGTTGAGGAGGCGGTGGATCGTCTGACGGCGGCGGTCGAAGGCACGGCGCATCTCGGCGACGGCGGAGAGGTCGCCCGTGAGGGCGGCGAGGGCGGCGCGCTGCGCGACGTTGTTGACGTTCGAGGTGACGTGCGACTGCAGATCCGTGGCCGCCCCAACGACGTCGCGTGGCCCGATCATCCAGCCCACGCGCCAGCCTGTCATGGCATAGGTCTTGGCGACGCCGTTCAGGACGATGCAGCGGTCCGTCAGCTCCGGCAGCAGCACGGGCATGGAGTGCTGCTCGGCGTCGCCATACACGAGGTGCTCGTAGATCTCGTCGGTGATCACCCACCAGCCCCGCTCGGCGGCGAGGCGGCCGATGTCCTCGATGGCCTGGCGGGGGTAGACCGCACCCGTCGGGTTGGAGGGCGAGACGAAGAGCAGCACCTTCGTGCGGTCCGTGGCGGCCGCCTCGAGCTGGTCGACGCTCGCCTTGAAGCCGGAGTCGATGCCCGTCGGGACGACGACGGGGGTGCCGCCGGCGAGCATGATGGCCTCCGGGTAGGTCGTCCAGTAGGGAGCGAGGAGGAGGACCTCGTCGCCCGGGTCGAGCAGTGTGGCGAAGGCGTTGGAGACCGCCTGCTTGCCCCCGTTCGTGACGAGCACCTCGTCGGCGCCCACCTGATAGCCGGAGTCGCGCAGCGTCTTGTGGGCGATGGCCTCCCGCAGCTCCGGCAGTCCTGCCGTCGGCGTGTAGCGGTGGTTCTTCGGATCCCGGCAGGCGGCAGCCGCCGCCTCCACGATGGGAGCGGGCGTGGGGAAGTCCGGCTCGCCCGCCCCGAAGCCGACGACGTCGACGCCGGCGGACTTGAGGGCCTTCGCCTTGCCGTCGATGGCGAGGGTCGCCGACGGCGTGACGGCGGCGATGCGGCGGGAGATGCGTGGCTGGCGGGTGGTCGCCTCCGTGGTGGCCATGTCCCATGCTGGCACATGGCCCGGGGGCCCCGATCCCACCCTGGTGGGGCGGGCGAGGTGGGCTGTTCGGCCCGGCCCGGCTCGGCTCGGCTCGGCTCGGCTCGGCCCGGCTCGGCCTGAGCGGCGTACGGTTTGGAACGCTGGCGTTACGAACCCACCGCCGCTCAGCTCCGGCCCGGCCTGAGCGGCGTACGGTTTGGAACGCTGGCGTTACGAACCCACCCCCGCTCACCGTGCCGGACCCGTCGAGACGTGGCGGGTTGAGAACGTATTCGTTCCGAACCCGACGTCGCTCACGGCCCAACCCAAACCCACCCCGCCCTGAGCAGGTCGAGTTCCAGCAGCCGGCCGGCGGATGCCACACTCGGCGCATGCGAGACATCACCATCCCGGTCGAGTCGCGGCCCCGCGACGGCCGCTTCGGCTCGGGGCCCTCCAAGGTGCGCCCGGAGGCGGTCGCCCGCCTCGCCACCGACGCCCCCGGCTTCCTCGGCACGAGCCACCGCCAGACGACGGTGAAGTCCCTCGTCGGCCACCTCCGTGAGGGCCTCGCCGCCCTGCTGTCACTGCCCGACGGCTACGAGGTGCTCCTCGGCAACGGCGGCACGACGGCGTTCTGGGACGCCGCCGCCTTCTGCCTCGTCGAACGCCAGAGCCAGCACCTCGTCTTCGGGGAGTTCTCGGCCAAGTTCGCCGCCGTCACGACGGCCGCCCCCTTCCTCGCCGAGCCGGTCGTCATCGAGAGCAGCCCTGGAACACACCCGGAGGCGGCGGCGGCGCCATCGGTGGACGCCTACTGCCTCACCCACAACGAAACCTCCACCGGCGTCCAGATGCCCATCCACCGCCCGCTCACGCCGGGCGGCGACCCCGCCTCTGGCCTCGTGCTCGTCGACGCCACCTCGGGAGCCGGCGGGCTGCGCGTCGACCCCTCCGGATTCGACTGCTACTACTTCGCCCCCCAGAAGTGCTTCGGCTCCGACGGTGGCCTCTTCCTCGCCGCCGTCTCCCCCGCCGCCGTGGAGCGGATCGGCCGGCTCTGCGCCGAGCGCTGGGTGCCGAGCTTCCTCGACCTGCAGATCGCCCTCGACAACTCCCGCCTCGACCAGACCTACAACACGCCGGCGCTCGCCACCTTGCACCTCCTGTCCAGCCAGCTGGACTGGTTCAACGAGAACGGCGGGCTCGAGTTCGCCGCCTCCCGCTGCGACGCTTCGGCGGAGATCCTCTATGGCTGGGCGGAGCGCTCGGCCTACGCCTCCCCCTTTGTCGCCGGGGCGGACGAGCGCTCCCACGTCGTAGGCACCATCGACCTGAGCGACGGGGTGGACGCCCTCGCCGTCGCCGGCGTCCTACGGGCCAACGGCATCGTGGACACCGAGCCGTACCGCAAGCTCGGCCGCAACCAGCTGCGCATCGCCCTCTTCCCCGCCATCGACCCGGAGGACGTAGCGGCGCTCACCGCCTGCGTCGACTACGTCGTGGCCGCGCTCGCCTGACGGTGCGAGGCGGCTGACCCCCTCACTCCCACTCGATGGAGGCGGGCGGCTTGCTCGTGACGTCGAGCACCACCCGATTGATCTCGGCCACCTCGTTCGTGATGCGGGTCGACATGCGGGCGAGGACGTCGTCAGGCAGGCGGGACCAGTCCGCCGTCATGGCGTCCTCGCTCGTCACGGGCCGTAGCACGACGGGGTGGCCGTAGGTGCGGCTGTCGCCCTGCACGCCGACGGAGCGCAGGTCGGCGAGGAGGATGACGGGGAACTGCCAGATGGTGCGCTCGAGACCCGCCGCCGCCATCTCCTCCCGGACGATGGCGTCCGCTCTCCGCAGGACGTCGAGGCGATCTGCCGTCACCTCGCCGAGGATGCGGATGGCGAGGCCGGGGCCGGGGAAGGGCTGCCGCCACACGATCGCCTCCGGCAGACCGAGCTCGAGGCCGAGCTGGCGCACCTCGTCCTTGAAGAGGGCCCGCAGGGGCTCGATGAGCGAGAAGCGGAGATCCTCCGGCAGCCCGCCCACGTTGTGGTGGCTCTTGATGACGGCGGTACCTGACCCGCCTCCGGACTCGACGACGTCGGCGTAGAGCGTCCCCTGCACGAGGAACTCGACGGCGCCGTGCCCCTCCTCGGCCATGACCTCGTCGGCCGCCTCCTCGAAGGCGGCGATGAACTCCCGGCCCACGATCTTGCGCTTCTGCTCCGGGTCGGTGACGCCGGCGAGGGCGGCGAGGAAGCGCTCGCGGGCATCCACGGTCCTCAGCCGGATGCCGGTAGCTGCCACATAGTCCTTCTCCACCTGCTCGCGCTCACCTTCGCGCAGCAGCCCGTGGTCGACGAAGACGCAGGTGAGCTGGTCGCCGATCGCCTCGTGGACGAGGGCGGCTGCCACGGCGGAGTCGACGCCGCCGGAGAGCCCGCACACGGCGTGATGGCCTCCCACCTGTTGCCGTACGGTCGCCACCGTCTCCCGGATGATGCTCGACGGCGTCCAGCTCGGCTCGATACCGGCCCCGTCGTAGAGGAACCGCTCCAGCACGTCCTGCCCGTACACGGTGTGCACGACCTCGGGGTGCCACTGCAGCCCGAAGAGCCGCCGCTCGGGGCACTCGAAGGCGGTCACGTGGGCCGAGGGGGAGGACGCCGTTACTTCGAAGCCGGGGGGTGCCGCCGAGACGACGTCCCGGTGTGACATCCAGACGAGCTGGGCGGACGGCTGGCCCGCGAAGAGCGCCGCCGAGGGCGAGACGACCACCTCGGTACGCCCGAACTCCGCCGTCTCCGTGCGCTGTACGGTGCCGCCGAGGGCGGCCGCCATGGCATGGAACCCGTAACAGAGACCGAGGACGGGGATGCCCGCCTCGAGGAGGGCGGGGTCGACGCTCGGGGCGCCGTCCTCGTAGATGCTGGCCGGACCGCCGGAGAGGATGATGGCCCGCGGGCGCTTGGCGAGCACCTCGCTGGCGGGCATCGAGTGAGGCACGATCTCGCTGTAGACGTGTGCCTCTCGGACGCGCCGGGCGATCAGCTGGGCGTACTGGGCACCGAAGTCGACGACGAGTACCGGATCGGGGTGCTCGCTGCTCACCCGCCGAGGCTACAACGGCTGGTCGTCACTTCCGGTGTTCGTGCCCGGCCCGCCGCGCATCCGGCGGGCGCCCGGAACGGCCTGCTGGCGCTGCTGGTTCGCCTGGCGGAAGCGCTGCTGGATCTCGCGCTGGGCCTGCCGCAGCTGCCACTGCTGCTCGCGATAGGCCCGCTTCCACTCGTCCTGCTGGTCGCGGAACTCGCGCTTCCACTGCTCGCTCTGCTCGAGGAGGGCGGCAAAGGCGGCCTGCCCCTCGGCCCCGGCGCCTCGTTGGTGGCCGCCCCCCTCCCGTTGCATCTCCTGCCAGGCGGCCCGCGCCTGGCGGATGGCCGTGACGACCTGCCGGCCGGCGAGCTGGGCCGAGTCGGCGGCCGCCTTCAACTGCTGCCGGCTGGGGCGCCCCTCGCCCGGCCCGAACATCCAGAGCCCGGACTCGACCACACGGGCTGCCCGCCGGAAGTCCTCTGTCACGATGCGGAGCGCCTCGTCAGGGGCGACCTCCTCGAGGGCACAACGGCGGGCGTCCTCGTAGAGCATCCGGAACAGCCCCATGAGGGCGACAGCGGCGATGCGCGGCTCGGGGTCGTCGGGGCTCACCCCCGCCCGTTCCGCCAACGCCTCGGCGGCGGTGCGCTCCAGGCGGTCGGCCATCTCCAGCTGGGCGGTCTGCAGCGAGGGCGTGGCATCGATGAGCTCGGAGAAGCGGCGGAACGAGGCCATCCCGTCAGTGACCCAGTTGTCGTGCATCTCGTGTATCTGAGCTTCGAGCAGCTCGACAAAGGCGGCCACGGGCGGGCGGTCCGAGGCGCCGGGCCCGAGGGCCCGCCAGAGCGCGGCGGCGGCCTCCGGCTCGCGGTCGAGCATGAGGGACTCTTTCGTCGGGAAGTAGTTGTAGACCGTCTTCTCCGACACCCCGCAGGCTTCGGCGATCTCGCTCACCTTCACGTCGTCGAACCCGCGCTCGAGGAACATGGCCGTGGCCGTGTCGCTGATGAGGGAGCGCGTGAGCCGCTTCTTGCGCTCTCGCAGCCCGAGGGGCCACGCAGCGGCCTCCTCCGGCTCCGGCGACCCGGTTGGCTCGTCAGTGCTCATCTCGTCCTCATCGTACAGCGCCAGCAAACTTCTAGTTGCACTATTTCAGTCCATCAGCTATAACTTTACTGTGACTGAAGTTCTATCCGCTGTTGGCGGACAGCTGCCGCCGGTCGAAAGGGCGCCATCATGAAGGCAACCGAGCTCGCAGTCGCCACCGAAGGCCTCACCAAGCGCTTCGGTGACCTCGTCGCCGTCGATCACGTCGACCTGGAGGTCACCGCCGGCACCGTCTTCTCCCTGCTCGGCCCGAACGGCGCCGGCAAGACCACGATCGTCCGGATGCTCGCCACGCTGTGCGAGCCGACGGGTGGCACCGCCACGGTGTGCGGCTACGACGTCGTTCGGGAGGCGGACGCCGTGCGCAGCGTCATCTCTCTCACGGGCCAGTTCGCCGCCCTCGAGGCGAACCTGACGGCCCGCGAGAACCTCCTCTTGATGGCGCGCCTGCGCGGCTACGGCCGGGCCGCCGCCAAGCGGGTCGTCGACGAGCTGATCGAGCGCCTGGACATCGGCGAGTTCAGCGGCACCCTCATCAAGAAGGTCTCCGGCGGGCAGCGACGGCGCGTCGACCTCGCCGCCAGCCTCGTCACCCGGCCGCAGCTGCTCGTGCTGGACGAGCCGACGACCGGGCTCGACCCCCGCAGCCGCCAGGCGGTGTGGACGGCCGTACGGGCGCTCGTGGCCGAGGGCGTCACGTTGCTGCTGACGACGCAGTACCTCGAGGAGGCCGACGAGCTCTCCGACGGCATCATGCTCATCGACCACGGCCGCGCCGTCGCCGTCGGGACGCCGGCACAGTTGAAATCGCGGATCGGCGGCCAACGCGTGGACGTCGTCGCCGTCGACGCCGCCGGCTTCGTCCGGCTCTCGCAGGCGCTCGAACCCCACTTCGACTTCTCGGCCTCCGCCGACCGTCGCATGATCTCCGTACCGGCGCCCCGGGAGGCGGCGGACCTGCACGCCGTCACGGAGATCGTCGCCCGCTCGGGCGTCCCCGTCGACGAGGTGGCACTGCGCCGCCCGACCCTCGACGACACCTTCCTCGCTCTCACCGGTGGCATGCAGCCCGCAGCCGCCGACGACTTCCCCATGGAGGTACCGGCATGATGACCCTCACAGCCCCTGCGCCGGCGGCGATCACCGTCGCCGAACCGCTGCCCGCCCGTGCGGGGAGCCTCGCCCGTTTCGCCCGCGAGACCACGCTCCTCGTCGGGCGCAGCCTGCGCGCCATCCCTCGCGTGCCCGAACGCCTGAGCGACGTGACGATCCAGCCGATCATCTTCACGCTGCTCTTCCTCTACGTGTTCGGCTCCGCCATCCACATCCCCGGCGTTCGTTACCAGGACTACCTCCTGCCCGGCCTGCTCGGGCAGAGCCTCGCCTTCGGCGTCATCGGGACGGGGACCGCCACGGTCACGGACTTCACCACCGGGGTGACGGATCGCTTCCGCTCCCTGCCGGTGACGCGCCTGTCGGTCATCACCGCCCAGGTGGTCGGCCAGATTCTCGAGCAGATCCTCGGCATCGTCATCGTCGGGGGCATGGGCCTCGCCCTCGGCTGGCGGCCCCACCTCTCCGTCGGAAGCGGCTTCGAGCTGGCCGGCCTCCTCCTGTTGGGGCTCTTCGCCTTCAGCTGGTTCGGCGTCCTCATGGGCATGCTCGTGCGGAGCTCGGACGCCATGCAGGGACTCGGCTTCGCCATCGTCTTCCCGCTGTCGTTCCTCGGGGGGACGTTCGTGCCCATCCAAGGCATGAAGGTCGTGCCGAGGGTCATCGGCGAGTGGGATCCCCTCTCCGCCTTCGTGGCAGCCGTCCGCCAGGTCTGCCAGGGCATCCACTCGAGCGGGTCATGGCAGCTGGAGCACCCGATCGTCGCCATGGTCGGCTGGTGCGCCCTCGTGACCGTGATCTGCGTGCCCCTCGCCCTCCGCCGCTTCCGCCTGAGCAGCGCCGGCTGAACGGCTCAGCCGCCGGAGACGTCCTCCAGACGCTGGCGGCCGGCCGAGACGAAGGGCATCATCGCCCGCAGCTCGGCACCGACCTTCTCGATCTGGTGCTGGCGGCCCTGCTCACGGAGCTCGCGGTAGCGCGGCCGCCCCTTGGCGTTCTCGGCCACCCACTCGGCGGCGAAGCGACCGTCCCGGATCTCCTCCAGGATGGCCTTCATCTCCTGGCGCACGTGGTCGTCGATGATGCGGGGCCCCCGCGTCATGTCGCCGTACTCCGCCGTGTCCGAGACGGAGAAGCGCATGCCGGAGATTCCCTGTTCGTACATGAGATCCACGATGAGCTTGAGCTCGTGCAGGCACTCGAAGTAGGCGGACTCCGGCTGGTAGCCGGCCTCCACGAGCGTCTCGAAGCCGGCCATCACGAGGGCGGTGACGCCGCCGCAGAGGACGACCTGCTCGCCGAAGAGGTCCGTCTCGGTCTCCTCCTCGAAGGTCGTCTCGAGCACGCCGGCTCGGGTGGCGCCGAGGGCGTCGGCGTACGAGAGGGCCAGCTGCATCGTCTTGCCCGACTCGTCGGCGCTCACGGCGATGAGGGAGGGCACCCCGCCCCCCTCCGTGAAGGTGCGGCGGACGAGGTGGCCGGGCCCTTTCGGGGCGACCATGCCGACGTCGACGCCGGGCGGCGGGTTGACGAGGCCGAAGCGGATGTTGAAACCGTGGGCGAAGAAGAGAGCGTCCCCGTCGGCGAGGTTGGGGGCGATCTCGCTCTCGTAGACGGCGGCCTGCTCGGTGTCGGGCAGGAGCATCATGACGAGGTCGGCCTCCGAGGCGGCCTGGGCCACGGAGACGACGCGGAGCCCTGCCTCCTCGGCCTTGGCACGGGAGGAGGAACCTTCGCGCAGCCCGACGCGTACGTCGACACCCGAGTCCTTCAAGTTGAGGGCGTGGGCGTGCCCCTGCGACCCGTAGCCGATGACCGCTACCGTGCGGGAGCGGACGAGTGCCTTGTCTGCGTCGTTCTCGTAGTAGAGCTGTGCCACGGCGGGGGCTTCCTCTCGATGTCGGGGTCGGTGACGGTTGCTGGAAACGGCGAGCCGGTGATCGGTGGTCGGGTGCCGGCGAGTCGGCTCAGGCGCTCTCGGCGTGCTCCTCGGCGAGGGCGCCCGCCGCTCCCAGCTTAGGGAGGGCGACGCGCCCTGTCCGTTGCAGCTCGACGATCCCGTAGGAGGCCATCAGCTCCTCGAAGTCGTCGAGACGGTCCGGTGCGCCCGCCAGCATGACGGTGAGGCAGTCGAGGCCGACGTCGACGATCTGGCCACCGAAGACCCCGACGAGCTGGATGACCTGCGCACGCCGGTCGGCGTCGGCCGAGACCGTCGCCAGCAGCAGCTCGGCCTCGCGGGCCTCGTCCGGGTGCAGCTCACTGATGTGCACGACGTTGATGAGCTTGTCGAGCTGGGCGACGACCTGCTCGAGGGGCGCCGACTCGACGTCGACGACGATCGAGATGCGGGAGAAGCGGGGATCGTCCGTCGGGGCCACGGCGAGGGAGAAGATGTTGTAACCCCGCCGTGCGAACAGGCCGGCCACCCGTGTCAGGACGCCTGCCTTGTTCTCGACGAGGACGGTGAGGAGGTGGTGGCGCGCCCTGCCCATCGAAGCGGTCGGGCTCATGGCTGCCCCTGCCGGTGGCGCTGGCTCGGGTGCACGACGATGTCGTCGTTGGAGGCCCCGGCGGGCACCATGGGGAAGACCTGCTCCATCGAGTCGGTGCGGAAGTCGATGACGACCGGTCGGTCGTCGATCTGGTTGGCCTTGTCGATGGTCGGCAGTACGTCCTCCGGCGTCTCCACGCGGAACCCGGCGCATCCCATGGACTCGGCCCAGCCCACGTAGTCGGGCAGGTCGGGCGAGAGGTACACCTCCGAGTAGCGCTCCTCGTAGAACATGTGCTGCCACTGCCGCACCATCCCGAGGTAGGCGTTGTTCAGGATGGCAATCTTCACGGGGATGCGCTCGGCACTGGCGGTGACGAGCTCCTGCGCCGTCATCTGGAAGCAGCCGTCGCCGTCGATCGCCCACACCATGGCGTCCGGGCGGCCCACCTTCGCCCCGAGGGCGGCCGGCACGGCGAAGCCCATCGTGCCGAGCCCGCCCGAGTTCACCCACGTGTTCGGGTGGTCGAAACGCCAGTACTGCGACGCCCACATCTGGTGCTGGCCCACGCCGGACACGACGACGGTGTCGTCCGGGGTGTTGTCGCGCAGCGTCTCGAGGACGAACTGCGGCTTCAAGAGCGGCCGGTGCCCGGCCGACTCCAGGATCGTGGTGGCCTCCGCCGGCTGGTCGTAGACGAGGGGGAAGTCGTCCTGCCAGCGCCGGACCCGTCCCATCCATTCCTCGAGACGCTCGGGCGCAAGCTCGCCGGCGGCGTGCCGCGGCGTGAGGGCGGACACGAGCGCCTCCGTGGCGAGGCGGCAGTCGGCCACGATGCCCACCTGCGGGCGCCGCACCTTGCCGATCTCCGCCTTGTCGATGTCGACGTGGATGACGGCGGCGTGCGGGGCGAAGGCGGACACCTTGCCCGTCACCCGGTCGTCGAAACGACTCCCGAGGGCGATGAGGAGATCGGCCTCTTGCAGGGCCGTGACCGCCGTGTAGTTGCCGTGCATGCCCGGCATGCCGAGGCAGAGCGGGTGGCTGTCGGGGAAGGCGCCCCGCGCCATGAGGGTCGTGACGACGGGGATGCCCGTGAGCTCCGCCAGCTCGCGCAGGGCGGCGGAGCCGCGGGACTTGAGGACGCCGCCGCCGGCGTAGATGACGGGGCGCCGGGCGGCGGCGATGAGCTCGGCCGCCTCGGCGACGGGCGTGGGCGCCGGGTGGGAGGGCGGCCGGTAGCCCGGCAGGTCCAGCTCCTCGGGCCAGTACCACTCCATGGTCTGGAGGGCGACGTCCTTCGGGACGTCGACGAGCACGGGCCCGGGCCGGCCGGTCGTGGCGACGTGGAAGGCCTCGGCCACCACGCGGGGGATGTCGGAGGCGTCGGTCACGAGCCAGTTGTGCTTCGTGACGCCCATCGTGATGCCCGTGATGTCCGCCTCCTGAAAGGCGTCCGTGCCGATGGCCGTCGTCGACACCTGCCCGGTGACGACGACGATGGGGATGGAGTCCATGTAGGCGTCGCACAACGGCGTGACGATGTTGGTGGCGCCCGGCCCGCTCGTGGCGAAGGCGACGCCGGGACGCCCCGTGACGTGTGCGTAGCCTTCTGCCATGTGGCCGGCGCCCTGCTCGTGCCGGACGAGGATGTGGCGGATGGGCGAATCGATGATGGGGTCGTAGATGGGGAGGATGGCACCGCCGGGAAGGCCGAACACGACCTCGACGCCTTCGGTCTCGAGGCTCTTCACGAGTGCCTGGGCTCCGGTCAGCTGCATGGTCGGGGGTCCTTCCTCAGTGGTCGTCGTCGTGGTGGGGCTGGGGGCGTGCGGTCCGGAAAACAAAACGACCTCCCCTTCAGGGGAGGTCGAGGCGCACGGCGCGAGAAGGCGTCGTGCGCTCAGGTGATGAGTACGAGGAGGCTGTCGAGGCTTCTCACGAGCGTCAGTATGACTGACGCCGCCGGGGCCCGCAAACCGCCCCGCCCGATTCTCCGCCGGCAGAGGCTCGCCCGCGCCGGGCAAGCGGCGCTCAGGGCTCGGTGACGGCCCCTCGCTCCGCCCCCGTGACGAGGCGGGCGTACTTGGCGAGGGCTCCGGTGACGTAGCGGGGCCCGAGCGGCTTCCAGCCGGCCCGCCGCCGATCCAGCTCGGACTCGTCGACGAGGACGTCGAGGCGTCCCGTCCTCGTGTCGAGCACGATGCGGTCGCCGTCGGCCACGAGGGCGATGGGACCTCCGACGGTGGCCTCGGGTGCGACATGGCCGACGCAGAAGCCATGGGTGCCGCCGCTGAAGCGCCCGTCGGTGACGAGGGCGCAGTCGGCCCCGCGGCCGGCGCCCTTCATGGCGCCGGTCGACGGCCAGCATCTCGCGCATGCCGGGGCCGCCCTTCGGGCCCTCGTAACGGATGACGACGACCGTGCCGGGGGTGATGGAGCCGGCGAGGATCGCCTCCATGGCGGCGTCCTCCCCGTCGAAGACGCGGGCGACGCCCTCGAAGCTCGGGGCGTCGAGGCCGGCGATCTTCACGACGGCACCCTCCGGTGCGAGGCTCCCCCGCAGGATGGCGAGGCCGCCGTCGGCGTGGATGGGGTCGCTCAGCGGGTGGGCGACGGTGCCGTCCGGCGCCGGCGGGGCGAGTGCCTCCAGGTTCTCGCCCATCGTGCGCCCCGTCACGGTCAGGCAGTCGCCGTGCAGGAGGCCGGCGTCGAGCAGCTCCTTCATGACCATGGGAACGCCGCCCACGGCGTCGAGGTCGACCATGTGGAAGCGGCCGTGCGGTTTCATGTCCGCCAGATGTGGCACCCGCTTGCCGATACGGGAGAAGTCGTCGATGGAGAGATCGACGCGGGCCTCGTGGGCGATGGCGAGGAGGTGGAGGACGGCGTTCGTCGAGCCGCCGAGCGCCATGGCGACGGCGATGGCGTTCTCGAAGGCCTCTTTCGTGAGGATCTGGCGTGCCCTCGTGCCGTTCTCGAGCAGGCGCATGACGGCGCGCCCGCTCTCGGCGGCGATCTCGTCGCGCCGTGGGTCGACGGCCGGCGGGGAGGAGCTGCCGGGCAGTGCCAGCCCGATCGCCTCGGAGATGGAGGCCATCGTGTTGGCCGTGAACATGCCGGCGCAGGCGCCCTCGCCCGGACAGGCGTGGCGCTCGATCTCGCCGAGCTCCTCGGCCGAGCACTCGCCGGCGGCGTAGGCGCCCACGGCCTCGAAGACCGAGACGACGTCGAGGGCGCGATCGCCGAGATGGCCGGGCAGGATGGAGCCGGCGTAGACGAAGACCATCGGGAGGTCGAGGCGGCCCGCTGCCATCATCATGGCAGGGAGCGACTTGTCGCAGCCGGCGAGGCCCACGAAGGCGTCGAAGCGCTCGGCATGCATGACGACCTCGACGGAGTCCGTGATGATCTCCCGGCTCACGAGCGAGGCCCGCATGCCCTCGTGGCCCATCGAGATGCCGTCGGAGACGGCGATGGAGACGAACTCGAACGGGATAGCCGCCGAGCTCGGCCACACCCCGCTTGGCCGCCTTGGCGAGGCGGGCGAGCGGCATGTTGCAGGGCGTCACCTCGTTCCAGGTGGAGGCGACGCCGACCTGAGCCTTGGCGAAGTCCTCGTCGGTGAGCCCGACGGCGCGCAGCATCGCCCTGGCGGGCGCCCGCCGGGGGCCCTCGGTCACGTCCTGGCTGTGGATCTTCACGGGCGTCGGTGTCGGGTCGGCCATGGGCGCAGGCTAGGCGAGCCGTACCCGTGGCGACGACACGGCGGCGGCACCGACGGGCCGGAACCGGGGCGCCGGATGAGCGTGGAGGGCGGGGTGTCGTTGCGGTGTGCACCCGGACGACGGGGTGCTCAGTGGCGGCGGGCCTCCAGGGCTTCGGTGACGACGCGGCCGTTGGCGCGTCCCTTCGTGGCCTTCATCACCTGGCCCATGAGGAAGGAGGCCATCTTGGCGTCGCCGCCCCGGTAGCGCTCCCACTCGTCGGGGTGAGCGGCGATGAGGTCGTCGAGGAGGGTGTCGATCTCGTCGGTCTCCATCGCCTCGAAACCCAACCGCGCGGCGATCTCACCCGGCTCGCCGCCCGAGTCGATGAGCTCGGACAGCACCGTCTTCGACTGCGTGGCCGAGAGCTTGCCGTCGGCCTCCAGGCGGAGGAGGGCGGCGTAGGCGGCGGGGTCGAGCGAGCGGGCGCCCTCGGACTTGGCGGCCGCCTCGTTGGCGGTGCGGGCGAGCGCCAGCCGCGCCTCGGCACCGGCGGCCACCGTCGCCAGCACGAGCTGGTCGAGGTCGAGCTCGATGACGGTCTGGATCTGCTCCGCCGTGCCGTCCTCGCCGGCGAGGTCGGCGAGTCGGCGGCGGCGCTCGGCCGGCATGAGGCCGACCCCGCTGCCGGCAGCGGCGAGGAGGGCGTCGTCTGGCACGACGGGCACGAGGTCCGGCTCCGGGAAGTACCGGTAGTCGTAGGCCTCTTCCTTCGAGCGCAACGAGTAGGTGCGGTTGGCGTTCTCGTCGAAGTGGCGCGTCTCCTGGGTGACACGCTCGCCCGACTCGACGAGGGCGACCTGGCGCTCGGCCTCGTACTCGATGGCCCGTACGAGCGAGCGGAGGGAGTTGAGGTTCTTCACCTCGCAGCGCGTGCCGAACTCGCTCGAGCCGGCCGGGCGAACCGAGACGTTTGCATCTACTCGCATGGAACCCTCCTCCATGCGCCCGTCGGAGGCCCCGGCCGCCACCACGATGGCCCGCAGCTCGGACACGTAGGCACGTGCCTGGGCGGCCGATCGGAGGTCGGGTGCCGAGACGATCTCGACGAGAGGGACGCCGGCCCGGTTGTAGTCGACGAGGGAGTGGTCGGCGCCGTGGATGCGGCCCGCCGCCCCGCCGATGTGGGTCGACTTGCCGGTGTCCTCCTCGATGTGGGCGCGCACGATGCCGACGCGGGTGCCGTCGGGCAGGTCGAGGGAGCCGTCCACGTTGATGGGGGCGTCGTACTGGCTGATCTGGTAGTCCTTCGGCATGTCCGGGTAGAAGTAGTTCTTGCGGTGGAAGATCGAGGGCTCGATGCGGCAGGAGAGGGCCTGCCCGATCCGGATGGCGAGCTCGACGGCCCTGCGGTTGAGGACCGGGAGCGAACCGGGCAGGCCGAGGCAGACGGGGCAGATGTTCGTGTTGGGCTCCGCCCCGAAGTGATTGGGGCAGCCGCAGAAGAGCTTCGTCTCGGTCGACAGCTCGCAGTGCACCTCGAGGCCGATGACCGTCTCGTAGGCGGGCTCAGGCACCCGACACCACCTCCCCGAGGTGGACGGGGCCGCGGGCCGAGTCCGGCGCGGACTTCTCGAGCGTGGCGGCCGTCCGCAGCATGACCGCCTCGCCGAGGGCGGGAGCCAGCACCTGCACGCCGACGGGCAGGCCTTCGGCGTCGAGGGCGAACGGCACGGACACGGCGGGGTGGCCCGAGAGATTGGACGGGATGGTGCAGAGGTCGTTCAGGTACATCTCGATGGGGTTCTCGGTCTTCTCGCCGAAACGGAAGGCGGCCGACGGCGTCGTCGGCGACAGGAGGACGTCGAAGCGCTCGTAGGCGGCCTCGAAGGCCCGGATGACGAGCGTGCGCGCCTTCTGTGCCTGGCCGTAGTAGGCGTCGTAGTAGCCGGAGGAGAGGGCGTAGGTCCCGATCATGACGCGGCGACGCACCTCCGGCCCGAAGCCGGCCGCCCGCGTGCGGGCGTTCATCGACTCGGCGTCGGGGCCGTCCACGCGAAGGCCGTAGCGCACGCCGTCGTAGCGGGCGAGGTTGGAGGACGCCTCGGCCGGGGCGATGATGTAGTAAGCGGCCAGCCCGAGCAGCATCTCGGGGATGGAGACGGGCTCGACCTCGGCGCCCGCCCTGGCGAGTGCTTCGCCGGCCTCGTTGGCAGCCGAGGCGCAGGCGGGGGCCACCTGGCCGAGGAAGTCGGAGATGAGGCCGACTCGCAACCCCTCCACGCCGTCGTCGAGTCCCGCCAGGAGCGAGGGGGCGGACTCGCCGAGCGAGGTCGAGTCGGCCGGGTCGTGGCCGGCGATGACCTCGAGGGCGGCGGCGGCGTCGCCCACGAAGGGGGCGAAGGTCCCGATCTGGTCGAGCGAGCTGGCGAAAGCGATGAGCCCGTAGCGGGAGACCCGGCCGTAGGTCGGCTTGATGCCGACGACACCGCAGAGAGCCGCCGGCTGGCGGATCGACCCGCCAGTGTCGCTGCCGAGACCCGTGGCGACGAGTCCGGCGGCGACGGCGGCGGACGTGCCGCCGGAGGAACCACCCGGTACCCGCGCCGGATCCCAGGGGTTGCGGGTGGGGCCGAAGGCGGAGTTCTCCGTCGACGAGCCCATGGCGAACTCGTCGAGGTTGGTCTTGCCGATGGCGACGGCACCGGCTTGGCGCAGCCGCTCGACGACCGTGGCGTCGTAGGGCGGAAGCCAGCCGGCGAGGATGCGGGACGCGCAGTTGGTCTCGACGCCGCGGGTGCAGAGGTTGTCCTTGAGGGCGAGCGGCACGCCGGCCAACGGCCCCGGGTCGGTGCCACGGCCTACGGCATCGTCGAGGCGGGAGGCGGCCTCGAGGGCCGTCTCTGCCATCACGAGGTTGAAGCAGTGGAGGTCCCCGTCGAATGCCTCGACGCGCCGCAGCGCTTCCTCGGTGACGCTGAGGGCCGACGCCTCCCCGGAGCGCACGGCCGCTGCGATCGCCCGCGTGCCCTCGTCGAGCAGGTGCCCTGCGTGCGTCTCGCTCATGGCGCCTCCCCGAGGATGGAGGGCACGAGGAAGCGGTCGCTCTCGACGGCAGGGGCGACGGCCAGCACCTCCGCCCGATCGACGCCGGGACGGCGCTCGTCGGGGCGAAGGACGTTGCGCAGCGGGAGGGGGTGCGCCGTCGGGGGCACGTCGGCCGTGTCGAGCAGGCGGACCCGGTCCACGTGGTCGAGGAGGGCGGAGAGCTCGCCCTGCAGCGTCACGATCTCCTCCTCGGTGAGCTCCAGCCTCGCCAGCTTGGCGACGTGACGGACCTCGTCGAGGGAGATGCGCTCTACATCCGCGGTGGTGGGGATCTCCGGGGTGTCGCCGTCCATCAGTTGGAGACGGCCTTCATGGCAAAGGCGACGGCGCGCTCCTCGATCTCGGCGGCGTCGTAGTCGAGCGTGGCGACGTGGTAGCTGTGCTCGAGGAAGACACGCTCGACGGGCCCGCCATAGGCATCGGAGAGGAGGTCGCCCGAGGAGGGCGGGACGACGTGGTCCGTGCGGCTCGAGAGCAGGAGGAGCGGAACGTCGATCTCCCCGAGCCGGCCGGCGAGCTCGCCCACCGCTTCGAAGAGGGAGACGAGGGGCGCGATGGGCGTCTCGGCGTAGGCGGTCTCCGTGACGTCCGGCTTGGCGATGTCCGACCCGATGCCCGGGAAGCGGTCCACGCCCGCCTCCACGGTGCCGCGGAGGGACGCGAGGAACGTCTCGGCGGCCGGTTCCACGAGCGGGTTGACGGTGACGATCCCGTACGTCTCGGGATGACGAGCGGCGAGCCAGACGGTGAGCGTGCCGCCCATGGAGAGCCCGGCGACGAGGACGCGGTCGCAGTGGGCGGCGAGCTCCCGGTAGGCCTCCTCGGCGGCTCGCGACCAGTCGCTCCAGCCCGTGCACAGGAGCTCGTGGACGCTCGTGCCGTGCCCGGGCAGGAGGGGCAGGTCGACGGAGAAGCCGGCATCGGCGAAGGCTTCTGCCAACGGCCTCATCGAGGCCGGGCTGCCCGTGAAGCCGTGCAGGACGAGCACCCCGTTCGGCCCGTTGCGGGCGGTGAAGGGCTCCGCTCCCTCGAGGAGGGGCGAAGGCCCGGTACCGCCCGATCCGCCGGGGTGGTGGCTCCGCGAGGCGAGCGGGAGCCGGGGGCGGCGAGGGGTCGACGGTCACGCGGCCATGGTAACGCCGGGGCTCTGTCGGCCGAGATGGGGACGGCTGCTGCACCGCCGCCGGACCCGGTAGTCTCCCGACGCACTTGTGTGATCGAGGGAGACGTTTCTCATGGCCGCCTACCAATTTCTCAGCCCTGATTGGGTCGACGCGTCCCGCCAGGTGAGGGAGGAGTACGCCGACCGGGCACCGGCGCCACCCGTCACGATGCGCATGAACCTCGTCGTCAACGAGGTCCCCTTCGGGGAGGGCACGCTCGACGCCCACCTCGACACGACGAGCGGCGACGTCGTCCTCGAGCAGGGCCACCTGGACGAGGCGGACCTGAAGGTCACGATCGACTACGAAACGGCCAAGGCCATCCTCATCGAAGGCAACCCCCAGGCCGGCATGCAGGCCTTCATGGCGGGGCGCATCCGGGTCGAGGGCGACATGTCGAAGTTGCTGGCGCTGCAGGCAGCACCGGCGGACCCCGTCCATCTGGAGATCGCACAGCGAATTCGGGACATCACCGAGTAGACCCGCCGCCGCTGCGGGCCCACCGGCGGTAAACGGTGTCGGGTGAGCGCCGAAAGACGTTCTCGACCCGCCGCTTCGTGTGATGTGGCGGGGATGAAACGTCCCGAAGAAGCGCGCCGCCGACCGGCGAGCTGCCGCTCACGGTGACGTTGTCGGGACGCTCACCTCGGAGGAACCCGTCGGCGGGATCCAAAGGAAGGACGTCACTCCGCCGCCGCTGGCGAGCGGGCGTGCCCGAAGGACGTCCCGGACGTAGACGACGGCCCGGGCGAGACCCGCGGCCGTGACGAGCTCGAGCCGGTCCGTGGAAAAGACGAACACCACCGGCACGCCGTGGAGCGGGACGACGAGGTGGGGGACCACCCGGTAGCAGTACTGGCGGCTGGAGAAGCGGCCGATCTCGCCGATCGTGGCGACGACCTCGGCATTCGCCGGCGTCTTCGAGAGGGTCGCCTGGAGCGTCGAGGCGGCCGGTGCCAGGACGAGAGTGACCGTCTGGCGGATGGTCGCGGGATCCTCGTCGTAGGCGTACGCCACCGCCTCGCCGAGGACGAGCAGTGCGACGAGCCCGGCCACGAGGCCGCCCCGGGGGACGTGCTCTGCGACCCACACGAGCACCATGACGGTGCCGAGCAGGACGAAGGGGAGCACAGCGAAATTCTGGAAGGCCGAGAAGGTGAAGTTCGCATGGGCGTCGAGGGAGTCGGTGAGCAACACGACGAAGGGCACGCCGAAGCCCCAGGCCGACGCCACGCCGACGACGCCGACTGCCCTCAGGTGGCCGAACACGAGGGACCAGCGCCCGTCGATCGTCCGGATCGCTCGCCCCGGGTGGCTCACGATCCCCTTCAGGACGAGTAGGAAGCCGCTCGCCGGCAAGGTCGTGCGACCCGCCAGGTAGGCGAAGTCCCTCAGCTCGGAGCCGGCGTCGGCGTGCAGGGCCGCGATGAGCAGCAGCCACGCCAGACCGGTGACCACGAGGAGAGCCCCGGCGCGACGGGTGGCTCGCCCCGCCAGCAGGCCGGAGAGACCGAGACCGACGACCATGAGGGCGGCAAAGCCTCCGCACAGCAAGGCCCCGGCGACGAATCCGAAGGCCCGCAACTGCCGGCCCCACCAGAGCTGGCGCCCGCCGAGAAGAAGGAAGAGCGTGGCGATCGGCTCCATGTGGAAGTCGAAGCTGACGGTGCCCCAGGCGCCGGCGTCGACCACCGTGACGAGCAGGACGGCCGCCGCCACGGCGATCCCCAGCCGCCGCGAGACCTCCTTGTACTCGAGGTACTCGAGGATCCAGAGATAGGTGACGAAGCCGCACGCCGCCACCGTGAGGTCCTGAATGAACAGCAGGACGATGGGACGACCGACCACGAGGTGGACGAGGGCGAGCGGCCAGATGACGAGCTCGAAGTCCGACCGTAGGAAGGGAAAGCCGGCCAGTGTGTCGACCGGGTCGAGGTCGCCTCGCCCGACGAGGGTCCACGCCTGGTTGTAGGCGCCGAAGTCGGCGGAGAGGGCGAAGCGCCGGTAGAGGACGAGCGAGAAGATCCCGAGCGCGACGAGGAAGAGGACGAGGACGGCGGCCCCGGCGAGCCGAAGCTGCTTCCAGGGCGGCACCGGCGACACGCCCGGCGACACGCCCTCTCCGGCTCTCCGGCCGGTCGTTACCGGGCGCTCGATCCGTCGACGAGCCCGGGCACCCGCTCGGCAAGCTCCTCGACGGTCCAGCGGTCGCCCTTGTCGACCTCGTGGGTGAGCGTCCAGGGCTGGAAGTACTGGACCTTGCCGCCCTGCACGAAGAAGACCTTGCCGGTGAAGGCGCACAGGTCGCTCGAGAGGTAGGCCACGAGGGGCGACACGTTGGCGGGGTCCCAGGCGTCGAAGGCGCCTTCCTCGCTCGGCGGCTGCACGATGTCGGAGAGCCCCGGTGTCGACTCCGTCATGCGCGTGCGGGCAGCCGGGGCGATGGCGTTCACGCGTACGCCGTAGCGGGACAGCTCCTGGGCGGCGATGACGGTGAAGGCGGCGAGGCCGGCCTTGGCCGCCCCGTAGTTGGACTGGCCGGGGTTGCCGAGCAGCCCGGAGGTCGACGAGGTGTTGACGACGGCGGCGTGCACCTCCTTGCCCGCCTTCGACTGCTCCCTCCAGTAGGCGGCCGCCCAGCGCGTGGGGACGAAGTGCCCTTTCAGGTGCACGTGGATGACGGCGTCCCACTCCTCCTCCGTCATGTTCACGATGACCCGGTCGCGGAGGATGCCGGCGTTGTTCACGAGGACGTGCACGTCCCCGAAGGCCTCGACGGCGGCATTGACGAGGCGCTGGCCGCCCTCCCAGTCGGCGACGTCGTCGGCGTTGGCGAGTGCTTCCCCGCCGAGGGCTTTGATCTCGTCGGCCACCTGGGCGGCGGCCGATCGGTCGTCGCCCGAGCCGTCGACGGCGCCTCCGAGGTCGTTGACGACGACTTTGGCCCCCTCGCGGGCGAAGTAGAGAGCGTGCTCGCGCCCGATGCCACGCCCTGCCCCGGTGATGATGGCGACTTTTCCGTCCAGCGCACCCATGTAGGCGTCCTCCTCGGCGATGTCCACTGCAGGTGTAGCGGTGCGGCCGTGCAGCCCCGGCAGAGCCGGCGCCGGGGCCCCGTCGTGCTCGCCACGTTGTCAAACGTGGGAGGGCGGGGTCAAACGGAGCCGAACCGGACGAGCCGGCCGCCGGCGGCCGACCGGGGGCGGCTCAGATCGTGTAAACGCTGACGAGGGTGTCCTGCGGCACGGTGAGGCCGCCGGCGGGGTCGGTGTAGACGACGATGTCGCCCGGACCGTAGGAAGCCACCCGCAGGCCGAGGCCGTGAAGGATGCCCGTGACCTGCTGCAGGGTGTCGCCGGCCAGATTGCCCGGGATGACGACCAGCTTCGGTCCGAGGGAGACCGTGACCGTCACGGTCGTCCCGTAGGACTGCACGCCCGAGGGCGAAGCCGAGATCACGTAACCGACCGGCACCGAGAGGCTGTAGCCCGTCGCCTTCACCACCTTGAAGCCGCTCCCCTCGAGGAGCTGCTTCGCCTCGGCGTAGGTGTCCCTCGAGGAGAGCGTCGGCACCGGTCTCGGCGCCGGCCCCTTCGACACCCACACGGTCACGACGGTCCCGGGAGCGACGTCCCGTCCCTGCGGGCTCCAGTTGACCACCTCCCCGGCGGGAATTCGCGGCGCTGTAGACGCGCACGAGGCGGTGCCGCAGGTGCCCGGCGGAGAGTGCCCGGATGGCCGTCACGTAGGAGACCTGCCCGAGCTCCGGGACCGGGACGGGCTGAGGTCCTCGCGAGATCTCGAGCCCGATGACCGTGTGCGGCCGCTCCCGGTCGCCCCGCCGGATCGACTGGGCGATGACCAGGCCCTTGTGGACGGTGGCGCTCCAGGCGGTCGAAGTCTCCCTCGCTACGAGGCCGTCTTTAGCGGCCAGGCGCTCCGCCTTGACGAGCGAGAGGCCGGTCAGGCTGGGCACCGTGCGGTCGGGGACACTGCCGTTGTGGTGCACACCGAAGGCGGCGATGGCGCCGGCGCCGGCGCCGGCGAGCACGACGACGAGGGCGACGACCCACTTCACCCATCCGAAGCGGCCGCGGGAGCGCCGTCGCCCGGCACGGATCGAAGGCGGTAGCGGGGACGGCGGCGCCGGTGCCACCGGGAGGAGGGCGTCGTCGACGAAGACGTGCCGCGGCGGCACCGCCTCGAAGTGGCCGGCGGTGGCGGCGATGCCGAGGGCCGTGAGGTCGTCGACCTCCTGCACGAGGTCGGCGCCGGCCACCGGCTGGGACGACGAGGACGCCGCCTTCGGCGGCTCGGCGACGGTCGGTACCGCGGGGACCGCCGCCGCCGCAGTGGCGGCCCGCGGAGCCGGCTTCAGCGGGAAGACCAGCTCGGGCGGTGGCTCCGGCGGCCGAGCCACGAAGGGGTCGACGACCGTCGGGTCCCGATCGGACCAGCGAACGACGCCGGGTGCCGGCGTCGTTCGAGCCAGCGGCAGAGGCGCCGGCGGCGGGAGCTCCCGGCTCAGCATCTCGAGATCGGAGCACAGGGCGGCGGCGTCGAGGCGCGCCAGCGGCTCGGCGATGGCCGCTTGGGCGAGGATGGCGGCGAGCGGCCCGAGCTCCGGAGCACCGGGCAGCACGGCGCCGATGCGGGCCATGAGAACGGCGCTCGTCGTGTCCCCGGCGAAGGGGACGCGTCCGGTGAGCGACTCGTAGAGGACGAGGGCGAGGGAGTAGACGTCCGTCCGGTCGTCGAGGGCCCGCGCCTCGGCCTGTTCGGGAGAGGCATACCTGGCCGTCCCGAACATGGCGCCGAGCGGCTCGGTGAGGGCGGCCTCGGCGAGCGCCCGGGCAACGCCGAAGTCGGCGATGCGCAGGTGACCCTCGTCGTCGAAGAGGAGGTTGCTCGGCTTCACGTCTCGGTGCACGATCCCCCGCCGGTGGGCGTAGGCGAGCCCGGCGGCGGCCTCGCAGCCCATGGCGGCCACCTGTGAGTGGTCGAGGCGGGCGCCCGTGTCGAGCAGGGCCCGCAGGCTCCCGCCCCCGAGGTACTCGAGCACGAGGTACGGACCCTCTGCCTCCTCGCCCCAGTCGAAGACCCGCATGATGTGGGGGTGGTCGAGGGAGGCGGCGAGGCGGGCCTCCGCCCGAAAGCGCCGCAGGAAGGCTCGGTCGGCCGCCAGCATGGGGTGCAGCACCTTCACGGCGACGCGACGCGCCAGTCGGGTGTCACTCGCCGCGTAGACCTGGGAGGACGCGCCGGAACCGACCGGGGCGAGCAGCCGGTACCGGCCACCGACCACGCGGCCGACCTGTTCTGCGATGCTCGTCATGGAACTCGGCTTTACGGTACCGGTTGCCGGGTCGCCAGGGGTGGAGGGTCCCGTCAGCTCCCGTCCATGAGCTGCCAGCGGAGGGCGTCGTCGGTGCGCCAGACCCCCTGCCGGAACACGATCGCCCAGCCGAGGACGCCGCTGTTGAACGTCACCCCCACGTCGTTGGCCGGCTGCAGTGCGGGGATTCCCTCGACGGGCGACCACGTGGCGCCCGAGTCCCAGGTGACGATGACACCGAGGCCGGCGATGCCCAGCCAGGCCTGCGTCGAGTTGATGGTGGCGAGCTGCGACACCCAGCCGGACAGCGGCAGCCGCCCCACCGGGCCGGCTGCCTGGTCCGTGAAGCCGGTCGAGGCCTCGAGCACCCAGTGCCGCCCGCCGTCGAAGGAGCGGTAGACGACCTTCGGTTGCCCGGCCTCGTGGGGGGACGTGACCGCACCGCAGACGAGCCACAGGCCGGAGACGTCCCCGGGCGGCCCGGGAGGGGCGGCCAGATCCTCCACGCCGGAGGGGGCGGAGCACGGGTCGGCAGAGACGCCTCCAGGTACGGCCGTCGTCGCCCGTGTAGGCGAGCCCTCCCCCCGACGGGCCGTAAGAGAGCACGTAGGCCGCTTGCAGGCTCCAGCGGGCGAGCACGTCGCCACCGCTCGGCGCCTCTCTGAGGCCGGGTGGCGTCACGTCGTGCCAGTGGCTGCCGCCGTCGGTCGAGATGGCGACGCCGACCGAGCAGCTCCCGGCGATGCCCGGCAGCGGGCAGCGCGTGTCGGTGGCCCAGACGTCCCCTCCGATCGGGATGGCCCGCTGCAGCGTGCCGTTCAGCCCCGTGACCTGGTGCCAGGTGGCGCCTCCGTCCGAGGTGTCGAGGAGGCCGGAATGCCCGAACACGTATCCCTGCTGCGGCGAGATGAACTGCAGGGTGGAGAAGCCCCAGTCGACCGGGAAGGGCGAGCCCGTGACGTGCCAGCTGTGGCCGGCGTCGTCGCTGCGTGCGAGGCGTTCGACGGCGAAGTCGCCGTGTTGGGGGGTTTCGAGGGCGAAACCCACCGTCGAGTTCACGAACACCGGATCCGACACGAGGTCGGCGGCCGGCACGACGGCCCCGCTCCCGAGGGAGCCGTCGCCCTTCGACCCCCCGCCCGGGGTCTGCGAGACGCCGAGGTGCGGCGTCGGGCGTTCGGAGACGAGGAGGGCGGTGGCGGCGAAGGCACCGGCGGCGACGACGAGGAGGGACACGATGACGGCGACGCGGCGGCGGCGTTGTCGATCGACGCCCGCCACGTCGCCGATCACGGCAGCTCGCCGGTCTCGAGCAGGTGGCGGAAGCCGTCCTCGTCGAGCACCGGGATGCCGAGCTGCTCCGCCTTCGTCAGCTTGGCCGCCCCGGGCGACGAACCGGCGACGACCGCCGTCGTGCGGGCCGAGACCGACCCGGGCGCCTTGCCGCCCCGGGCCGTGACGGCCTCCTCCGCCCCTTCCCGCGACCAGCCCTCCAGCGTGCCCGTCACGACGACCGACTGGCCGGCGAGGACCTGGGGCAGCTCGGACACGACCTTTGTCCCGAAGGAGACGCCGCCCGTCCGGAGGCGCTCGACGAACTCCCGGTTCACCTCGAAGGCGAAGAACCGGGCCACGCTGGCGGCAATCGTCGGCCCCACCCCGTCGACGGCCGCCAGCTCCTCCTCGCCGGCCTGCATGATGCCGTCGAGATCGCCGAAGCCGGAGGAGAGCGACTGCGCCACCGTCCCGCCGACGTGATGGATGCCGAGGGCGGCGAGGAGGTTCGGGAGCGGGCGGGAGCGGGAGGCGTCGATCGCCTGCACGAGGTTGCGTGCGGAGATGGGGGCGAAACCCTCCAAGGTCTCGAGCTGCTCGGTCGTGAGGCGATAGAAGTCGGCGGCATCGCCGATGAGGCCCGCCTCGATGAGCTGGCTCACACGACGCTCGCCGAGCCCCTCGATGTCCATGGCTCCCCGCGAAGCGAAGTGGGCCGCCCGCTGCACGCGCTGGGCCGGGCAGTCGCTGTTCACGCAGTAGGTGTCCGACTCGCCCTCCAGGCGCACGAGGTCGTGACCACAGGCCGGGCACTGGCGGGGGAACCGCCAGGGCTCGCTCCCCTCCGGACGGGCGGACAGGACCGGCGCCACGACCTCGGGGATGACGTCGCCCGCCTTGCGGACGATGACGGTGTCGCCCGGGCGCACGTCCTTCAAGGCGACCTGGTCCTCGTTGTGCAAGGTGGCGAGGCCGACGGTCGAACCGCCCACCCGGACGGGCGTCAGCTTGGCGAAGGGCGTCGCCCTCCCCGTGCGTCCGATGGAGACCATGATGTCCTCGAGGAGGGTGGAGCGCTCCTCCGGGGGGAACTTGTAGGCGACGGCCCAGCGGGGGGCATGCGAGGTCGCGCCGAGTCGCCGGTGGAGGGCGATGTCGTCGATCTTCACGACGGCGCCGTCGATCTCGTAGCCGAGGGAGTGCCGGCGCTCCTCGAGCTCCTTGCAGAAGTCGTAGACGGCCTGCAGCGCGGTCACGCGCCGGGTCTCCGGGTTCACCGGGAGGCCGAGGCGGCGGAGGATCTCGAGCGAGTCGGAGTGGTGCTCCGGCCGCCCGAACCGCTTGGCTCCGTCCTCCACGACGACGAGCTGGTAGGCCCACATCGAGAGCGCCCGGCTGGCCGTCACGGCGGGGTCGCGCTGGCGGAGCGAGCCGGCGGCGGTGTTGCGAGGGTTCGAGAAGAGGTCGAGTCCGGCCGCCTCCTGCTTGGCGTTCATCTCCGCGAAGGCCGCCAGCGGTAGGTAGACCTCGCCGCGCACCTCGACCTGGTGGGGCAGGTCGGAAGGGGCGGCGGCGAGCTCGTGGGGGACCGCCCGGATGGTGCGGACGTTGGCCGTGACGTCCTCCCCCACACGGCCGTCGCCCCGCGTGGCGGCACGCACGAGCTTGCCGTCCTCGTAGGTGACGGAGATGGAGAGACCGTCGATCTTCGGCTCGCAGACGAAGGCGAGCTCCCGGGACTCCTCCGGCCCGAGGGCGAGCAGTCGCTCGGTGCGGCTGCCCCAGGCGACGATCTCCTCGAAACTGACGACCTTGTCGAGGCTCATCATGGGGACGGAGTGGGGGGCGGGCGGGAAGAGGCCGGCCGGTGCCGCCCCGAAGGCGACCACGACGGTCGGCGAGTCGTCCGTCCGCAGGTCGGGGTGCTCGGCCTCCAGGCGCACGAGCTCGTCGACGAGGGCGTCGAAGTCGGCGTCGGGGATCTCCGCCCCGGCGGGGTCGATGTAATAGCGCTCGGAGTGGTAGCGGATCGTCTCGCGCAGCTGCCGGATCTGCTCGGCGGGCTCAAGCGCCGGGTCGGGCCCGAACCGCTCCGTCGCCTCGCTCACGCCGCCTCCTCGCAGGCGATGCCGGAACCGACCACCTCGTCACCCACGTAGAGGGCGACCGTCTGACCGGGCGCCACGCGGCGCCGGGGCCTCGAGTAGCCGAGGCCCTCGTCCGTCACGACCGCCTCGGCGGGCCTCCCGTGGGCGCTCGACTGCGCCAACACGGGCGAGCCCACCGCAAGGGCGCCGTGCACCCAGGTCCGCTGTGTGAGGCGCACCCCCGTGGACTCGAGCGCCGCCTCCGGCCCCACCTCGACGCGGCGCCCGGGGACGTCGACGCGGAGGGCGAACCGCCGCTCGCCGCCGGCGGCGCCGAGGCCGCGGCGCTGCCCGACCGTCACGAGCTCGAGGGCCGGGACCCTGCCGACGGTCGTTCCCGTGGCGGCCTCCACCACCTCGCCTTCGTGCAGAGCGAGGCGCTCCGAGAGGAAGCGGCTCCGGGCGGAGGCCCCGGATCCCCCGAGCACGAAGCAGACGTCCTGGCTGTCCGGCTTGGCCGCCGTCACGAGGGCGAGGTCGGCGGCGATGGCGCGCACCTCGGCCTTCGTGATCGCCCCGACCGGGAGCAGCAGGCGGTCGAGCTCGCGCCCGGTCAGGCAGGAGAGCACGTAGGACTGGTCCTTGCCGCTGTCGGCGCCGCGCAGGAGCCGGGCCGTGCCGCCGGCCCGGTCCACTCGGGCGTGGTGGCCCGTGGCGACGGCGTCGTAGCCGAGGCGGAGCGCCCGGTCGAGGAAGCTGCGGAACTTGAGGTGCCGGTTGCACTCGATGCAGGGATTGGGCGTCAGTCCCTCGGCGTGTGCCCGGACGTACGGCTCCACGACGTGGGCGGCGAACTCCTCCGTGAAGTTGAAGACGTGGTGCTCGATGCCGAGGCGGTCGGCCACCCGCCGGGCGTCCTCCACGTCCGACACCGAGCAGCAGCCCGAGTCGGAGGCGCCGCCCCACAGCTTCATCGTGGCGGCGACGACGTCATGCCCCTCGGCGCTGAGGAGGGCGGCGGCCACGGAGGAATCGACTCCGCCGGAGAGGGCGACGAGGACGCGCACGGGGACAGTTTCTCAGACGGTTGTGTCGGGCCGGACGCTGCGGGGGCGCCGCCTCATCGCCGCCAGAGCCGCCGGCGGCCCCCGGCGCCGGAGATGGCGGCGATGTCGTCCGCCGTGAGCTCGAGGGAGGCCGCCGCCACGTTCTCCTCCAGGTGTCCCACCGAGGACGTGCCCGGGATGGGGAGCATCTGAGGTGAGCGGGCGAGCAGCCAGGCGAGCACGACCTGGCGCTCGTGGTCGCCGCTGCGGCGGGCGGCCGCCTGCACGGCCTCGACGCGGCGGGCGTCCTGGATGGGGGCCCAGGGCAGGAAGGCGAGGCCGTCGGACTCACAACGCCCGACCATCGACTCCGACGACCGGTCGCTGGCGTTGTAGCGGTTCTGCACCGACACGACCGGCGTGATGGCCTGGACCTCGCTGAGCTGCGCCTCGTCGACGTTGGAGACGCCGATGTGCCGGATCTTGCCCTCCTGTTGCAGCGCTACGAGGGCGCCGACGGAGTCGGCGAGCGGCACCTTCGGGTCCACGCGGTGGAGCTGGTAGAGCTGGATCTGCTCGAGACCGAGACGGCGCAGGCTCCCCTCGCAGGCCTCGCGGAGGTGCTCGGGACGCCCGTCCGGATCCCAGCGGTTCGGCCCGGGCCGTACGAGCCCTCCCTTCGTGGCGATGACGAGGTCGGACGGGTAGGGCCGCAGCGCCTCGGCGATGAGGGTCTCGCTCACCTCGGGGCCGTAGGAGTCGGCCGTGTCGAAGAAGTTGACACCGAGCTCGACGGCCCGGCGGAGGGTTGCGACGGCCGCCTCCCGGTTGCGGGGAGGGCCCCAGACGCCCTCGCCCGTCACCCGCATCGCCCCGAAGCCCAACCGGTTCACGGTGAGCTCCCCGCCGATCCGGATCGTCCCGGCCGCCGCCGCCGTCGGTGGTGTCGTCATGCCTGCAGGGTCTAGCGGGCTCCTCTGGGTGCCCGACCTCCGCGCCGGCGGTCCGTGTTCGATTCGTGCCGGGGTTGGTACTCGTTTTCGTGCCGAAGGCCTTACACGAATCGACCTGGAGTCGCCTCAGGCGGCCCCTCGGAGCCGGGCGGCCGCTTGCGCCACTGCCCCTACGGCGAGATCGACGTCCTCGGCCGTCGTGGCATACCCGAGGGAGAAGCGGACGTGCCGGCGGGCCTCCTCCTTGGAACGGCCCATGGCGAGGAGCACGTGGCTCGGCTCGAAGGCCCCGCTGGCACAGGCCGACCCGGCCGAGGCGTAGACGCCGAGCTCGTCGAGCACGAGGAGGAGCTCCTCGGACTCGATGCCGTCGAAGCAGAGGTTGCAGATGGCGGGAACCCGGTCGCCCGGCGGTACGGCGGTGGCGACGCCCTCGACACGCGAGAGCACGCCGCGGAGGAACGACTCCGAGAGGGCCGCCACACGGCTCGAGATCGACCCGCGCTCGGCCACGGCGAGCTGAGCCGCCGCCCCGAAACCCACGATCCCCGCCACATCGAGCGTCCCCGCCCTCAGCTCTCGCTCCTGGGGGCCGCCCCGCAGGAGCGGAGCAAGACGGGAACGGGCCTCCCAGCGGACGAGGAGGGCTCCCGTTCCCTTCGGCCCGCCGATCTTGTGGGCGCTCGCACTCACGAGATCGGCGCCCGCCGCCTCCCCGGCCACGTCGAGCCACTCCAGGGCTTGCACGGCGTCGGTGTGCACGAGGGCCGCAGGCGCCATCTCCCGCACGAGCTGCACGACGGCCTCGAGGGGCTGCAGGACGCCCGTCTCGTTGTTGACGAGCATGACGGAGATCGCCGCCAGGACGCCCCGGTGGTAGCCCACGTACTCCCGCAGGCGGGCGAGATCGACGATGCCGCGGGAGTCGACGGGGAGCTCGGCGCCCCCGGCCGCACGCACGGGCTCGAGGACGGCGGGGTGCTCGACGGCGCTGCAGGCAATGGCGGGACGGGGAGTTCCCTCCGCCCGGGCGGCGAGGACCGCCCCCGTGACGGCGAGGTTGTCCGCCTCCGTGCCGCCGCTCGTGAAGACGACCTCGGACGCCTTGCCGCCGAGGGCTGCGGCCACGAGGTCGCGGGCGTCGTCGACGGCACGGCGGGCCACCCGCGCCATGGAGTGGCCGGCCGACGCGTTCCCGTAGGCGGTCGTCAGGAAGGGCATCATCGCCTCGAGCACCTCAGGGCGAAGCGGTGCCGTGGCGGCGTTGTCGAGGTAGGAGCGGGGCCCGTCCCCCGCAGCGGTCATCGACATCTCAGCAGCCCTGGAACAACGAAACCGACGGGATGGTCGTCTCGTTGACGGTCGTGGTGATCTGCGACACGTTCTCCTTCGTTCCGGCCGCAGCCACCGCGGAGGCCGAGGTCGTGGACGGGCGCCAGTCGAGCTCCAACTCGAAGAACTTCGTGGTGACGGCGTCGACGACGGCCGCCCAGGGATGGGCGCCCTCGTAGGGCTGCAGGTGGGCGGCACCGAAGAGCACGTCGAACCACTTCGTCGAGAGGCCGTTCTGCAGCGACGAGTAGAGGCCGGTGGCGTCCGCCGGCGTGTTGCAGCCATCGGCGTCGCTCTGCACCTGCAGGAGGGCGGGCGAGGTGGCGGAGCCGCCGTAGGAGTAGCCGGCCCACGCCTGACCGGAGAGCACGGCGACGGCCTTCGGCGCCGATGGCAGGAGCTTCCGGAGGTGGTGCAGCTTGCTGGTGAAGGCGAGGGCGGCCACGACGTTGGCACCGTCGGACTGGCCGGCGAGGGCGGTGTCGCCGAAATTCATGATGCTTCGCAGCTTCGTCACCCACGAGTCGCTCGCGCCCACGTCGAGCTCGTTGAGCACGAAGTAGAGATCGCCCGGCTCGCTGTAGACGTCGGCCTCGAGGTTGACGGCGTCCGAACCGTCGATGCCGCCGTACTGGTCGACCGTGGCGAGGTTCTCATCGGGGAAGAGGGGCGACACGACCACGAAGCCCGCCCGCACCCAGGTGTCGAGCAGCCCCTGGTACGTCGCCGGATCGGTGCCGAAGCCGTGGGCGAAGACGATGACGGGATAGGGGGCGCCGGCGGCAGCCGGCGCGGCGTTCGTCTCCTCGGAGGAGGCGCTCCCGCCTTCGATGGGGTAGCGCACCTGGGTCGTGAGGACGCGACCCGGCTCGGCCACCCCGGTCGGGCCGACATGGGTGATGCCACGTCCCGCCCGTACCCAGTCGAAGGTGTGGATCCCGATGCCGAAGGCGGCGGGCAGCGTCGTCGTGGTCGTGGCGCGGGCGGTCGAGCTTGGCCCGGAGCCCGTCGTGGTGGTCGGGCGGTCCTTGCCGGAGCTCGTGACGGCATTGCAGGCAACCACGACGCCGGCGACGACGACCACGGTGCAGAGGGCGGCGACGGCGCGGCGGCGGCGAACGACCCGCGCCCGGGCGGCCTCCTGGTGGCGCTTGGCCAGGTGCGTCGCCGTGTCGAAGCGCTGCCTCCCGGCCTGGGGCGTGTCCGACGGGGCGCGTCGGTTCGGCGGATCGACGCCCCGGGTCACGGCGAGAATCTAACCGAGGTGCCCTCCGCATCGAGATCAGCCCGGGGGCGGGCGACTCAGGGTTGCCAGATCATCACGACGACGGCGGCGGCGAAACAGAGCGAGATGAGGCCGGCGGCCGCCTCCATCCGGTGGCAGGCCGCACGGAAGTCGCCCAACGCGGACGCCTCCTCACCGGCGAGCGCCGCCTCCGGCGAGGAGAGGGCGGCGAAGGCGTGCTGCGCCTCCGCCTCCGCCGGCCAGCAGCGGGCGGTTGCGACAGCGGCGGTGACGAACCAGAGGCCGAGCCCCACCCAGGGCCACGGGTCGTGGGAGGCGGAGCGGTCGCCCCCGAAGAGCAGGATGAGGCCGAGGACCGGGACGAGGACGATGGATCGGGCGGGCCAGTCCCGCCCCGCCTTGAAGAACCGCCGCACCGATTCCTCCCCGAGGGGATCGGCCGAGCGCCGCGCCGAGGAGGCAGCCAGCCCTGCAGCGGCGATCGCCCCAAAACCCACGACAGCCGCAACGACATGGCCGACGAGGATGATGTCGTAGACGGCGCCGCTCACGGGCGGGAGTTTTGCAGCTGGCTCTCGCTCACCATGATGCACCGTCGCGAGGGCCGTCGGCGGTAGCCTTTGGGGCGTGAGGACGTCGCGTACTTCGGGTCACGGGGAGGGGCACGGCTGAGGGTGAACCAGCTTCGTCTCGATCCGCTGTCGAGCCGATGGATCACGGTATCGACCGAGCGCGCCCAGCGCCCTGGTCTCTTTCTCCCGAGGCAGCCGACCCCGGACGCCGACGACGCCAGTACGTGCCCCTTCTGCCCGGGCAACGAGGGCGATACTCTGCCGGCCCTCGAGGTCTACGGGCCGTCCGGCAACTGGATGGTGCGGGTCGTCCCCAACCGCTACCCGGCCTTCCAGGGCGACGCTCCCTTCGTCGTCGAGAACCGTGGGCCGGTGTTCACCGAAGCCCCGGCGAGCGGCATCCACGAGGTGCTCGTGCTCTCCCCCGATCACGATCGGACCTTCGGGTCGCTGCCGGACGACCAGCTCTCGCTGGTGATGGCTGCCATCCGGGACCGCGTGGAAGAGCATCAGGGAACACCCGGGCTCCGCTACAGCCAGGTCATCGTGAACCATGGCCGGCAGGCGGGAGCCTCCGTCGCCCACCCCCACGGCCAGCTGCTCGGCATCCCCTTCGTGCCGAGGGAGCTGACCGACGAGCAGGCGGGCTTTGCCCGCTTCGCCGGCGGCTGCCTCCTCTGCGCCGCCGCCGCATCGGAGGAGCGCGTCGGCTACCGCGTGCTCGAGGCCTCCGACGAGGTCGTCACCTTCGCCCCCTTCTGGAGCGGGACGCCCTACGAGCTCCTCATCATCCCGAGGGAGCACGGCGCCCACCTCCACCGAGCGCCCACGAGCCGGCTCATCGCCGTCGGGCACGCCGTGCGCACCGCCCTGCAGGCACTCTCCGAGCACCTGGGCGACATCGCCTACAACGTCGTCTTCCACTCGGCTCCCTACCGGGCAACGGGCATGTACCACTGGCACATCCACGTGCTGCCGAACCTCACGACGCGGGCGGGATTCGAGCTCGGCACGGGAGTGCTGATCAACGTCGTCTCCCCCGAGCGTGCGGCGGAGGATCTGCGGGACGCCCTCGCCAAGATCGCCATGCGGGAGACGACGAGCGCTCCCTGATCAGGCCGGCGCAGCTCCCCCGCCCTGATCGCCCGGGGCCGAACGGCTCGCCACGAGCGCTGCCAGTGCCTCCGACACCTCGGTGACGTCGCTGCCCACGAGCTCCTCGATGCCGGACGCTGCCATGTAGCCGCTGAGGAAGCAGGCCGTGTTGTGCTCCTGCCAGCCGTCGGCGAGGACACGCGAGTTGAGTCTCGTCCCCCGTGTCTGCAGCGCCACCGCCTCGTCGGCAGCCAGCCGCAAGGAGCAACAGAGATCGGCCAGATCCTCGAGGGGGGAGGCGAATCGCCCCTCGCCCTGGCTGGCCGCCCCGGCCGCCTCCCCCATGAGCGGGTCGTCGCCGAAGCCCGCCACCAACCACCCACCGTCGGTCCGCATGACGCGGCGGAGGTGGTAGTCCCCGTGCACCCGGATGGCCGGCCGGGAGGCGCTCTCGGCGTCGTCGGGCGCCGGTAGCGGCGCCGTCCCGAAGGCGGCGGCAAGAGCGAGGTGGAGGCGGGCCGTCGTCTCGCCGAGCCGGCGCATCTCCGGGCCGAGGTCTCCCCCGGCAAGGCCGACGTCGGCGAAGGCGGCTCCCTTCTCCGTCGTGCCGGCGCGGGCGAGGAGATCCCGCAACGACGTGCGGGCCAGCGCCAGGCCCTCCACGGCGCCCGGCACGAACTCGCGCACGAGGGCGAGATCCCGTCCACCCCGCTGCCAGTGCCCGACGGGCGCCAGCATGTGGTTGAAGCCGGCGGCGTCGAGGCGCCAGACCATCTCGACCTCCGGCCGGGGGCGGGGCTCGATGACGCGGTAGCACTTCATGAAGAGGCGGTCGTCGTACACGAGCGAGGCGTGGCTCACGAGGGACTCCACGACGCGGCCGCGCCGGGCCGACTCGGCGCCGTCGCTCACGGCCTCGAGGAGGTGCACGAGGAGATCGCCGTCCGCCATGGCGGCGTAGACGAGCACGTCCCCGCTGCCGTCGGTGCTCGGGCCGAGGACGGCGTCGGACTGCGATCCGAGCACAGCGGGGGCGACGCCGACGGACCGCCAGCCGAGGACGAGATGGAACGTGCAGTCCCGGCATTCCACGACGACGCTCGCCAAGCCCGGGTGCTCCGAGCGCAGCACCTCCAAGTCGACGATCTCGGTGGGCAGGTCGGGCTCGCCGAAAGAGCCGAGTGCGACCTGCGCCCACCGCTGGCGCGCCAGGTAGGGACCGACGAGGGACTCGAAGTCGGGCGTGAGGCGCGTGTTCACGACCCGCCCACCAGCTCGAACCAGTAGACACCGTAGGGCGGCAGCGTGACGGCATAGGGCCCCAGCCCGACGGCCGGGAAGGGGACCCGCCCGAGCAGCTCCACCGGCGTCGAGCCCTCCCAACGGGCGAGGATGAGCTGAGCCGGCTGGGCGAACCTGCTCAGGTTGTGCACGCACAGCACCGTCGACCCGTCGTCCCCGGCGAGGTCGCCGTCCCGGGCGTCCTGGGCGGTTCTCGCCTCGGGCGGCTTGGCGGGCGTCCGCAGGTAGGCGAGGACGGACGGGTTGTCGGCCGAGAGCACCTCGATCGACCCGGTGGCGAATTCGGGGAACTGCCGCCGCACCTCGAGCATGCGGCGCAGCCAGTGCAGGAAGGAGGACGAGTCCCGCTGCTGCGCTTCGACGTTCACCGCCTGGTAGCCGTGCACCGGATCCATGAGCGGGGGGAGGTAGAGCCGTGCGAAGTCGGCCGTCGAGAACCCGCCGTTGCGGTCCGGCGTCCACTGCATCGGCGTGCGGACGGCGTCGCGGTCACCGAGATAGATGTTGTCCCCCATGAGGATCTCGTCGCCGTAGTAGAGGACGGGGGCGCCGGGCAGCGACAGCAGGAGCGCGTACAGCAGCTCGGCCACGCGCCGGTCGTTCCCGACGAGGGTGGCGAGGCGCCGGCGGATGCCGACGTTGCGCCGCATGCGCGGGTCGCGGGCGTACTCGGCGTACATGAAGTCACGGTCGTCCTCCGTCACCATCTCGAGGGTCAGCTCGTCGTGGTTGCGCAGGAAGATGCCCCACTGGCAGCCGTCGGGGATGGCGGGCGTCTGGGCGAGTATCTCCGTGATGGGGAAGCGCTGCTCCCGCCGGACGGCCATGAACATGCGGGGCATGAGCGGGAAGTGGAAGGCCATGTGGCATTCGTCGCTGTCCCCGAAATAGTCCACGACGTCGCTCGGCCACTGGTTCACCTCGGCGAGCAGCACCGTGCCGGTGTGGTGGCGGTCGACCTCGGCGCGGACACGCTTCAGCACCTCGTGGGTGAAGGGGAGGTTCTCGCAGGAGGTGCCCTCCTGTTTGCCGAGATAGGCGACGGCGTCGAGGCGGAACCCGTCGAGCCCGAGGTCGAGCCAAAAGCGCACGACGCCGAGCATGGCCTCGACGACCGCCGGGTTGTCGTAATTGAGATCGGGCTGATGGTGGAAGAAGCGGTGCATGTAGTACTGCTGGCGGCCGGGGTCGAAGGTCCAGTTCGACGGCTCGGCGTCGACGAAGATGACGCGGACGCCGGCATGGCCCTGGTCGTCGTCCGCCCAGACGTACCAATCCGCCTTGGGGTTGTGGCGCGACGAGCGGGACTCCACGAACCACGGGTGCTGGTCGCTCGTGTGGTTCATGACGAGATCCGAGATGATGCGGATGCCCCGTCGGTGAGCATCGTCGACGAGGGCCGCCAGGTCGTCGACGGAGCCGCACTCGGGGGCGACGGTCATGAAGTCGCTGACGTCGTAGCCGCCGTCGCGCAGGGGCGACGGGTAGAAGGGCAGCAGCCACAGGCAGTCGACGCCGAGCCACTCGAGATAGTCGAGCCGCTCCTTCATCCCGGCCAGGTCCCCGATGCCGTCGCCGTTGGAGTCGAAGAAGCTCCGGGGTGGCAGCTCGTAGAAGACGGCCGTCTCGTACCAGCGCGCACCGCCCAGCTTCGGCCCTGCCACGTCTTGTCCCTCGCCCTCCGAGCTCAGCCGAATTCGATCGCCGAGAACGCCCTCAGCTTCGACAACCGATGCCGCGCTTCCACGAGACGGACGGTACCGGACTTCGATCGCATCACGAGCGACTGCGTCGTGGCACCGCGACTGTCGTAACGAACACCTCGCAGCAGCTCGCCGCCGCTGATGCCGGTGGCGGCGAAGAAGCAGTTGTCCCCCTGCACGAGGTCGTCCGTGCCCAGCACGCGGTTGACGTCGTAGCCGGCCTCCTCCGCCGCCGCGCCGTTCGCCTTCGTGGCGGGGCCACAGGCGCCCCTGCAGCTCCCCGCCCATGCACTTGAGAGCGGCGGCGGCGATGATGCCCTCCGGCGTCCCGCCGATGCCGTAGAGGACGTCGACGCCGGACTGCGGCCACGACGTGGCGATGGCGGCGGCGACGTCGCCGGCCGTGATGAGCTGGACGCGGGCGCCGGTGTTGCGGACCTCGGCGATGAGGTCGCGGTGGCGGTCCCGATCCAGGATGACGACCGTGAGATCCCGCACTGACGTGCCCTTGGCGGCGGCCACGGCGCTGAGGTTCTCCGTCGCCGTGGCGTTCAAGTCGATGGCGCCGGCGGCCTCCGGCCCGACGGCGAGCTTCTCCATGTAGAAGCACGGGCCCGGGTCGAACATCGCCCCCCGGTCGGAGACGGCGATGACGGCGAGGGCACCGGCGCGGCCGAGCGCGCACAGCTCGGTGCCGTCGATGGGGTCGACGGCGATGTCGGTCTCCGGCGGGCTCCCATCACCGACCTGCTCACCGTTGTAGAGCATGGGGGCTTCGTCCTTCTCGCCCTCGCCGATGACGACGATGCCGTTCATGGAGACGGACTGCAGGACGACCCGCATGGCATCGACGGCGGCGGCGTCGGCACCCTCCTTGTCACCGCGTCCGAGCCAGCGCCCGGCGGCGAGGGCAGCCGCCTCCGTCACGCGGACGAGCTCCATGGCGAGGTTGCGATCGGGAACCTGCCCGCGTGCCGGTGCGGTCGATGCCTCAGCCCGATATCCCGAGGGGTCCCCCTGCACGGCGGTCATCTGCCGACGACGATAGTTGGGCGGACGGGCCGGCGCGGCGGGCCCGGTCGTCGCGGAGGCCGCCGCCTCGCGCCCGGGGCGCTCCGTGGACAGGGCGCGGCCGTCTCTCGTCTCCTCCGGTGGGTGGTCACGGACCGTCTATGCCCGCCTGGCGCCATCTCTAGCGGTATCGTCGCCGCCGGAATGGATCGCGTCCTCGTCCGCGCCGGCGGGCCCCTGCACGGGACCGTAGCCATCAACGGTGCGAAGAATTCCGTGCTGAAGTGCATGGCCGCCTGCCTGCTCGCCACGGGACAGCACCGCATCGGCAACGTGCCCGACATCACCGACGTGTCGATCATGGCCGACGTCCTCGGGGCCATGGGCGTCACGGCTGTGCACTCGGGCAGCGGCGGCGACGGCCGTCTCACCGTCGACGTCCCTCCCGACGTCCAGCCGATCGCCCCCTACGAGCTCGTGGAGCGCATCCGCGCTTCCATCGTCGTGCTCGGCCCGCTCCTCGCCCGTTACGGCTACGCCAAGGTGTCCCTGCCCGGGGGGGACGACTTCGGCGAGCGCCCCATCGACATGCACCTGCGCGCCTTCGAGGAGCTCGGAGCCGTCTTCACCGCCGAGCACGGGTATGTGGAGGGGCGCTGCGACCGTCTCGTCGGCACCCGGATCGTGCTCGAGTACCCGAGCCACACGGCCACGGACAACGTCCTCATGGCGGCCGTGCTCGCCAAGGGGACGACGGTCATCGAGAACGCCGCCCGGGAGCCGGAGGTCCTCGACCTCGCCAGCATGCTCGCCACCATGGGCGCGCGAATCCAGGGCGCCGGTACGTCGCACGTCGAGGTCGAAGGCGTGGAGGCGCTCCACCCGGCCGATCACATGGCCATCCCGGACCGGGTGGAGGCGGCCACCTTCCTCGCCGCCGTCGGCCTGGCGGGCGGCGAGGTGCAGCTCGAGCGCGCCCGTCCCGACCACATGGACATGCTCCTGCACAAGCTGCGCTCCATCGGCGTGCGCTGCGTCACCAACTCGGGGGGCATCCTCGCCACCTCCGACGGCCGGCTGTCGTCCGTCGACGTCTCGACGCTGCCCTACCCGGGCGTCGCCACCGACTACAAGCCGGCCCTCGTGACACTGCTCTCGGTCGCCGACGGGGTCGCCATCGTGAGCGAGAACATCTTCACGGGACGCTTCCGCTACATCGACGAGCTGCGCCGCATGGGCGCCCGCATCTCCATCGAGGGCCATCACGCCGTCGTGCGGGGAGTCCCCCGCCTCTCCGGCGCCCAGGTGCGCGCCCCCGACCTGCGCGCCGGCGCCGCCCTCGTGCTCGCCGGCCTCGTGGCCGACGGCGAGACCGAGGTGAGCGACGTCGAGCACATCGACCGGGGCTACGAGGACCTCCCGGGCCGCCTGCGCGCCCTCGGCGCCGACGTCGTCCGCGTGCCTGCCGACTCGTGAGCCATGCGAGAGCGGGTCGCCGGTCGGTAGCACCGGCCGAGCTGCTCGAGGCGGCGGCGGGCGGTGCCAGCGGCGACCGCGGTGCCCTCGCCCGCCTCCTCTCGGTCGCCGAGGCAGGCGGTAGCCCCGGCCGCGCGCTGGCCCGCCTGACGGCCCCCCGCGCCGGAACGGCCTACTCAATCGGGATCACGGGCGCCCCCGGGGCGGGCAAGTCCACGCTCACGTCCGGCCTCATCGCCGAGGCTCTGGAGGAGACGGGCGGACCCGTCGCCGTCCTCGCCGTCGACCCCACCTCGCCGCTCTCCGGCGGTGCCATCCTCGGCGACCGCGTCCGCATGCAGGACCACGCCCTCAACCGGGGCGTCTACATCCGCTCCATGGCGACGCGGGGGCACCTCGGCGGCCTGGCGGCGGCAGTGCCGGACGCCGTGCGGGTGCTCGACGCCGCCGGCTGGCCGCTCGTCCTCGTCGAGACGGTCGGCGTCGGTCAAGTCGAGGTGGAAGTAGCCACGAGCTGCGACACGGTCGTCGTCGTCCTCAACCCGGGCTGGGGCGATGCCGTGCAGGCCAACAAGGCGGGCCTTCTCGAGGTCGCCGACCTCCTCGTCATCAACAAGGCGGACCGGCCCGGCGTCGCCGAGACGCGGCGCGACCTCGTGCACATGCTCCAGCTCTCGCAGGGACTCGACTGGACCCCGCCCATCGTGGAGACGGTCGCCTCCACCGGCAGCGGCCTGCACGAGCTCTGGGCGGCCATCGCCGGCCACCGCGCCCACCTCGAGTCGTCCGCCGGTTTGGAACGGCGTCGCCTCGCCCGCCTCGTCGAGGAGACGGAGCGGTTGGCGGACGCCCGCCTGCACGCCAGCGTGTCGGACGTCGTGCGCCGGCCGGGCGGGGCCGCCGCCGATCTCGCCGCCCGGCGCAGCGACCCGGCGGCGGCCGCCGACGCCGTCGTGCGCCAGGTGGCCGACGAGATCCTCGCTGCCCCCGCTGCCGACGACAACGACGCCGACGACAACGACGCCGCAGGGTGCCCCCCGAAGGCGGCCAGCGGCGGTACCGGACCGCCATGACGCTCGGCGGCAGGTCGAAGCCTCGGCCGCCCGGGCGTCGTGCCGCCGGCTTCGTCGTCACGGGCTGCCTCGCTCTCGCCGCCTGCAGCAGCGCCCCCGCCTCGACGGCGACGACCACGACCACGGCGACGAGACCGACGACACCGGCCCACCCGGCCGTGTATCGCTTCGGAGGGGTGAGCGTGAAGGCCGCCTTCCCGGGTCAGCCGCTCCGGCTCGCCCATCCGGAGAACTTCGCCCTCCTGCTGCCACCGGGATCGAGCTCGGTTGCCTGGAACATCGGGGATCTGGGGACGCTCGCCGTGCACTCCTACGAGCTCGTCATCGCCGCCTTCCCGCCGAAGACCCCGCTCCGGATCATCGACGACTTCCTCTCCCATTACGGCGGGACGCCCAACACGACGCGCTACGGGCGCCCTGCACTGCGCCAGCTCAACACGGTGCCGCTCTCCGGGGGCGTTCGCTACTCCGGCATCGCGGCCTTCTCCGTCGGTACGGTGCTCGTGATGGCGGTCGGTCTCGACACCGTGGCGGCGGAGGTCTCCGCCTTCACGTCCTCGGTGGGGCTCGCGAGCAGCTGAGGCACACCACTCACAGGTCCCGCTCCATCACGACGAAGTCCCGGAGCTGGCGCCAGCGGGGCAGCGTCGCCGTCACGAGGTAGCCCCGTCCCCGGTAGAAGATCTCGGCCCGCTCTCCGGCCACGGCCTCGAGGCGCACGCGGCGGCACCCGCCGACGACGGCGTGGTGCTCGACGGCCTGCAGGAGCTTCGTCCCCACGCCGAGGCCGCGAAGCTCCGGGGACACCATGAGCCGGGCGAGGCGGCACGTGACGCCCTGCAGGCTCCCCTCGGCGAGCCCGGCGATCTCGCCGCCGAGGCGGGCCGTGACGGCGAAGGGGGCGTCCGGTCTGGCGTCCGGGCCGTATTGGCCAAGGGCGTACTGCTCCCAGGCGCGGCGGCCCCACTCGGCCGCCACGGGGTCCGGCGCGTCGCTCACGGCGAGCTCCACCTCGAGACCGCCCCGCCCGACGACGGCGATCGGCTGCAGAGGCGCCTCGAAGAGGCTGTTCCAACGGCGCGTCCCCTCGGGATGCTCGAGCAGCGTCACACCCTCGAACACGACTCGGGCGCGGTAGCCGTCGAGCACCGCCAGCGCCGGCGGGATGCGGTCCGGCTCCATGTGCTGGTTGACCGTCACGTGGGGCACGAAGGCGCGGCTCGCGACGGCCCGGAGGCGGGGCGAACGGGCCGGTCCGCAGCGAGGCCACGAGAGAGGCGAGGGAGGCGAGGGCCGCCGGCTCACCGCCCACCGCCAGGTAGCAGACGGGAAGGGCGGGCAGGAAGGTGGCGGCCGGGCCGACCTCGAGCGCCAGCGGGGCGAAGCCTGCCGAGACGCTGCGGACGAGGTCGACGGCGGCTGGGACGTCTTCGGTACCCACGTTGGCGGGAGGGACGAGGGTGACATGCGGGGCGATGCGATCGATCTCCGCCGAGGACAAAGCCCGGCGGATGCCGTCGATCTCGGCTGCCCACCTGCCGGGCACGACGAGGGCCGCCATGAGGCGGCGGCGTCTCCGGCCCTCGGGAGCGGTCAGTGTGACGGCGTCCCCGCTGTCGAGCCCTCCAGCTCGCCCGCCGCCTCGAGGCGGGCACGCGCCCGCCTGGCCCGCACCTCCGGCAGATCCGGCTGCAGGAGCGCCAACATGGTGGGTCCGGCCACGACCTCGCCGGTGTCGTGCCCGTCCGCAGCGGACTCGGCGGCGGGCGCCTCGCGGGGCGACTCGCCGGCAGACTCGTCCGCCTCCGCCGCTTCGAGGGAACGGCGGGCCCGGGCAACGTCGATCTCGCCCGCCAGCTCGGCGACGCTCGCCAGCACGGTGACGGTGTTGTCCGCGACATGGACAAAACCCCCCGCGACGGCCGCCCGCACCTCCGCTCCCGCCGCCTCCGGCTCCTCTCCGCCGACCGCCGTGGCGATGCGCACGACGCAGACGTCGACGGCGCCCACGAAATCGGTGTGGTGGGGCAGGAACATGATCTCGCCGCCGTCGGTGCGCAGCACGACGAAGCTCGCCTCGCCGGAGTAGAGGACGCGCTCGGGCGTCACGAGCTCGGCATGCGTCGGCACTAGATCGTCCTCGTCACTGGGCCATCTCCTTCGCCTTCTTCACGACGTCGTCGACGCCGCCGACGTTGAGGAAGGCCTGCTCCGGCACGTCGTCGAGCTCGCCCCCGACGAGGGCCTCGAACGACCTGATGGTGTCCTCGATCGGGACCGTGACGCCCGGGATCGTCGTGAAGACCTCGGCGACGTACATCGGCTGGGAGAGGAAACGCTGGATCTTGCGGGCCCTCGTGACCGTCACGCGGTCGTCCTCGGAGAGCTCGTCGAGGCCGAGGATGGCGATGATGTCCTGCAGCTCCTTGTAGCGCTGCAGCACCTCCTGCACGCGGCGGGCACAGGCATAGTGCCGATCGCCCACGACCTCGGGGGCGAGGATGTTGCTCGTCGAGGCGAGCGGGTCGACGGCCGGGAAGATGCCGAGGGCGGCGATCTGGCGGGAGAGCTCCGTCGTGGCGTCGAGGTGCGTGAAGGTCGTGAACGGTGCCGGGTCGGTGTAGTCGTCGGCCGGCACGTAGACGGCCTGCAGGGAGGTGATGGAGTGGCCGCGGGTGGAGGTGATGCGCTCCTGCAGCTCGCCCATCTCGTCGGCGAGCGTGGGCTGGTAGCCCACCGCAGACGGCATGCGGCCGAGCAGCGTGGACACCTCGGAGCCCGCCTGCACGAACCGGAAGATGTTGTCGACGAACAAGAGGACGTCCTGGTTCTTCACGTCGCGGAAGTACTCCGCCATCGTGAGGGCGGCGAGCGCCACGCGCAGGCGCACGCCCGGCGGCTCGTCCATCTGCCCGTAGACGAGGGCGGCCTTGTCGATGACGCCCGACTCCTGCATCTCGAGCCAGAGGTCGGTGCCCTCCCGGGTGCGCTCGCCGACACCGGCGAAGACGGAGACACCGCCGTGGTTCTGGGCGACGCGCCGGATCATCTCGGTGATGAGCACCGTCTTGCCGACCCCGGCGCCGCCGAAGAGGCCGATCTTGCCACCCTGCACGTACGGCTCGAGCAGGTCGATGACCTTGATGCCCGTCTCGAACATGACCCGCTTCGGCTCCAGGCTGTCGAAGTCCGGCGCCGGGCGGTGGATGTCCCAGCGGTCGTCCGGCTCGCCGATCGTGTCGGTGTCGAGGGGATCGCCCGTGACGTTGAAGACGTGGCCGAGGACGGCGTCGCCGACGGGGACGGAGATGCCGCGGCCCGTGTTCCTGGCGGCGGCGCCGCGCCGCAGACCGTCCGTCGCCTTCAGGCAGACGGCCCGCACGCGGCCTTCGCCGATCTGCTGGGCGACCTCCGCCGGCACGACGATGGAGATGCCCTCCGCCTCGATCGTCATCTCGATGAGCTGGTTGATCTCCGGGAGGGAGTGCGGTGGGAACTCCACGTCGACGACGGGACCCGTGATGGCGACGACCCGCCCGTCCTCGAGGTGGTGCTCTGCCGTCTTGGTCTCTGACATCGTCATGCGCTTCGCTCCTCGGCGTCGAAATCGAACGGTTTTGCGGACTCGTGCCCGGTGGCGCTCCGCAGGGCCTCCGCACCGCCGACGATCTCCATGATCTCGCTCGTGATCGTGTCCTGGCGGGCACGGTTCATGATGCGGCGCAGGTTCTTGATGAGCTCGTCGGCGTTCTCCGTGGCAGCCGACATGGCTCGTTGGCGGGCGATGTGCTCGGAGGCCGACGCCTCGAGGAGGGCGGCGTACAGTGCCGCCTCGGCGTAGCGCGGCACGAGCAGGGCGAGGAGGTCCTCGGGGGCCGGCTCGTACTCGAAGTAGCCGTCCCGGTCGTCGTCGGCGGACGATGGCGCGGCGACGTCGCCATGATCGCCCTCGACGACCGGTGGCGGCGTCCGGGGCCTGGCGGCATCGTCTGCGGCGCCGTCGGTCCGGACCGGCGGGAGGGGAAGGATTCTGCGTGGCGGAGACCGTCTGGATGCCGGCGCTCACGAAACGGGTCGAGACGAGCTGCACGAGGTCGATGTCCCCGGCGAGGAATCCCGGCACGACCGTGGCGGCGATCTCGCGGGCGAGCTCGTAGCGTGGAGCGTCCGGCATGGCGACGGTGTGCGCCAGGCTGCGGCCGCGGAAGCGGAAGTAGGCGATGCCCTTCTTGCCGACGTTCGTGACGGCGTACTGGCGCCCTTCCGACTCCCCCGCCCGCATGAGGCGCTCGGCGGCGCGCAGGACGAAGGCGTTGTAGCCGCCACACAGCCCGCGGTCGGACACGATCGTGATGACGGCGACGTGACGGGGATCCTCGGGCACGCCGATGAGGCGGGCGGGGGCCGTGCCGTCGGCGGCGACGTCGCTCAGCACACGCTCCATGCCTCGCAGGTAGGGACGGGCGCCGGCGATGCGGCCCTGGGCGCGGGACATGCGCGAGGCGGCGATGAGCTCCATGGCCCGCGTGATCTTCTTCGTCGACTCGACGCTGCGAATCCTCGTGCGGAGGATCCGCTCTTGCCCGCCTGCCATCGGCTAGCCCTCGTCCGCTTCGGCGTCCGTGTCCGCTTCGGCGTCGGCGTCCGCCTCGGCGATCGCCTCCTCGGCGGCCCAATCCACCGGCGCCGGGCTGTCGACGGGCACGGGCGCCGGTGCCGGCGCCTCGTCGTCGCCGATGGAGGCGAACTGCTGCTTGACCTCCTTGATGGCGGCATCCATGTCGGCGTCCGGCGGCAGCGCCCCCGTCTCCCGGATCTGCTCGAGGAGGTCGGCGTGGCGGGCACGGAAGTGGGCGCGCAGCTCGCGCTCGAAGCGGGCCACGTCCTCGAGGGCGATGTCGTCGCTGAAGCCGTGCGTGCCGGCGTAGATGACGACCACCTGGTCCTCCACCGGCAGCGGCTCGTTGATGCCCTGCTTCAAGAGCTCCGTGAGGCGGTAGCCGCGGTCGAGCTGAGCCTGCGAGACCTTGTCGAGCTCGGAGCCGAAGGTGGCGAAGGCCTCGAGCTCGCGGAACTGGGCGAGGTCGATCTTGAGCGTGCCGGCGACCGAGCGCATCGCCTTGATCTGGGCGGCGCCGCCGACGCGGGACACCGAGTTGCCGACGTGCATGGCGGGGCGGACGCCCGAGTAGAAGAGGTCCGTCTCGAGGAAGATCTGGCCGTCGGTGATGGAGATGACGTTGGTGGGGATGTAGGCGGAGATGTCGCCGGCTTTGGTTTCGATGATGGGAAGGGCCGTCAGCGAGCCGCCCCCCATGGCGTCGGACAGCTTGGCGGCACGCTCGAGGAGCCGGCTGTGCAGGTAGAAGACGTCGCCCGGGTAGGCCTCCCGCCCGGGGGGCCGGCGCAGGAGGAGGGAGAGCTGGCGGTAGGCCTCCGCCTGCTTGGAAAGGTCGTCGTAGATGATGAGGGCGTCCTCGCCGTTCTCCATCCAGTGCTGCCCCATGGCACAGCCGGCGTAGGGGGCGAGGTACTTGAAGGGTGCCGGCTCGGAGGCGGGGGCCGCCACGACGACCGTGTAGTCCATAGCGCCGAACTCGGCGAGCGTGGCCACGGTCTGCGCCACGGTGGAGCCCTTCTGGCCGACGGCGACGTAGATGCACTTCACGTTCAGGCCGCGCTGGTTGATGATCGTGTCGACGGCGATCGTCGTCTTGCCCGTCTTGCGGTCGCCGATGATGAGCTCCCGCTGGCCCCGGCCGATGGGGGTCATGGCGTCGATGACCTTGATGCCGGTCTGCAGCGGTTGCTTCACCGGCTGGCGCTTCACGATGCCGGGCGCCTGGATCTCGACGCGGCGGTCCTCGACCCCGGAGAGGGAGCCTTTGCCGTCGATGGGGTTGCCGAGCGGGTCGACGACCCGGCCGAGAAGCCCGTCGCCCACCGGCACCGAGAGGATGCGGCCCGTGGCCCGCACGATCTGGCCCTCGTCGAGCTTCTCGACGGAGCCGAGCACGACGGCTCCGATCGTCTCCTCGTCGAGGTTGAGGGCGAGCCCGACGGTGCCGTTCTCGAACTCGAGGAGCTCGTTGACCGAGCAGTTGGGTAGGCCTGTCACGCGGGCGATGCCGTCACCGACCTCGGTGATGCGGCCGACCTCCTCCGCCCGCACCTCCGAGCTGTACTCGGCCACATGGCGACGCAGCGCCGCTTCGATGTCCTCGGCGCTGATCGTGAGCTCTGGCATGTCCTGTCCTGTCGTCCTTCGGTCTGTCTTGTCGGCTGGATCGGGTTCGTTCGCTCAGGCCCGCTGCATGATCGACTCGCGCAGGAGGTCGAGGCGGTGGCGGACGGTGCCGTCGATGACGGTGTCGCCCACCGAGACGCTCACCCCGCCGAGCACGGCCGGGTCGAGGCGTACGCGCAGCTCTACCTGCCTGCGCATGAGCCGCGAGAGGGCCTCCTCCATGCGGGCGCGCTCGCCCTCGTCCAGCTCGACGGCGGAGCGGACGTCGGCCACGCGGCGCCCGCGCTCGGCGGCGGCGAGCTCGACGAGGTAGTCGAGGGCGGCGACGAGGTCGCGCGACCGGCCCGCCCGGATGACGTAGCAGGCGAGCGACGAGGTCGCCGCCGACACGCGGTCCGAGAGCAGGTCGACGAGAACGGCCACGCGTCGCTCGACCGGTGAGGCGGGGTCGGCGAGGGCGTCGCGCAGCGCGGTGTTGTGCTCGGTGATGCGGGCCAGGCGGAAAAGCTCGTCCTCCACCTCGTCGACGTCGCTCCGGCGCGCCAGCTGCTCGAAGACGCGCTCGCCGTAGCCGCGGATGCGCTCGTAGGCGGCGGAGCGCCCGGCGGGCGGCTCCGCTCCCGGCGGCTCGCCCACGGCGAGGCGGGCGCTCTCGACCTCGGCCAGCTCGAGGAGCCGCTCGAGCGTCGCCGGCAGCTCCGCCGCCCGCTCGTTGCGGACGGCGAAGGTGAGGGTCTCGAGCGTCGCCGGCGCCACCTTGCCGCCGAGCAGGTCCTCCAGCACGGCGGAGCGGCTCAGGGCGGGAACGGTTCCGTCCGTCATGACCTCGCGGAGGCGCTCCCGGGCGACGAAGAGTCGGGACATCTCGACGAGATCGGAGGCGATGGCGTCGATGTGGCTGGCGCTCTCGGCGGCCTCGAAGGCCGCCACGGCGTATCCCCGCACGAGCTCGAGCATCAGAGGGCGCCTTGCCCGCCGCTCGCCTGGGCGGCCGAGATGGCCTCCTCGACGAGGGCGCGGTGACGCTCGTCGTCGAGACCGGCGCCGATCACCCGCTCGGCGGCGTCGAGGACGAGCGCCCCCAACTGGCTCATGACCTCGGCGCGAGCGCGATCGCGCTCCTGCTCGATTTCGGCCTGGGCGCTCGCCACGAGGCGGGCGTGCTCGGCGATGCCGCGCTCGGCGCCCCTCCTCCTTCAGCTGCTCGGCAATTTCGCCGGCCTGGTCGACGATCTGGCGGGCCTCCGCCCTGGCGCTCTCGAGCAGCTCGCGGCGCCTGGCCGCCATCTCGTCGGCGTCGTGCTTGGCGTCTTCGGCTGCCTGGATGGAGTTGCGGATCTGCTCCGCCCGGTCGTTCATGGCCTTGCGCAGGGGTGGCACGACGTACTTGGCGATGAAGCCGAGCACGAGGAGGAAGGCGATGAGCTCGAGGACGAAGGTGAAGCCCGGGAGCAGGAAGATGCTCGAGGTCGTTGTCGCGGTGTGGTGGAGCGCACCGAGCATCGGAGCCGGTCCTACTTCTTGTAGAGCACGAAGACGAACAGGATCATGAAGACGAGGTTGATGAAGTACATGGCCTCGCACAAGCCGACGACGATGAACATCGTCGTGTAGAGGCGGCCCTGGGCTTCGGGCTGGCGGGCGATGCCGGCGATCGTCTGGCTGCCGGCGAGGCCGTCGCCGATGGCAGCGCCGATCGCACCGCCGCCGAGGGCGAGACCGCCGCCGATGAACGCGCCGGCCGAGCTGATCGCCTGTGCCGTGGTCTCTGCTGCTGCCATGTTGGCTCTTTCTCCTGTGTTGGTCGGGTGGAACAGAACTCGGGTGGGTCGCTCGGGCGCCGTCGGCGCGCGCTCAGTGGCCTCCGGTGACGGCGCTCGAGAAGTAGAGCAGTGTGAGGAGCGTGAAGATGAAGGCCTGCACGGGGCCGACGAAGAGCCCGTCGAACAGCTTCCAGACGAAATCGAGGAGCGGGATGGGCAGGATGAACTTCGCCGGCAGGTCGGCGATGAGGACGAGCATGACGCCGCCGGCGAAGATGTTGCCGAAGAGTCGGAGGGCCAGGGTGAGGGGCTTGGCGATCTCCTCGACGACATTGATGAGGAACATCGCCGGCGGGTTGAAGTAGTGGCGGACGTAGGCGCGAAAGCCGTTCTTCTGGATCCACGTGAAGTGGACGAGGACGATCACGAGGACCGCCAGGGCGGCCGTGAGGTTGATGTCGCCCGTGGGAGCGGGCAGCAGCTGGTCGTGGCCCGGCCACGTCGTCGGGATCATCTCGAGCCAGTTGCAGATGAGGATGAAGACGAACAGGGTGATGGCGAGCGGCACGATGAAGAGGCCCTGGCTGCCCATGGACGACTTCACCTGGTTCTCCACCGCCGTGATGATCGTCTCGAAGGCGAGCTGCAGCTTGCCCGGGACGCCCGACGTGATGCGGCGTCGCAGTATGAGGCCGAGCACCACGATGATGAGGCCGGCGATGACCACCGACGTGATGTCGGTGAGATTGATCGTGAACGGGCCGAGCTTCGCCTGGACGTTGTCGTTGCTGGGGTCGAAGTTGCTGAGCCCGGAGCTGGCGAGGACGACGGGGGCGAAGCTCACGCCGTGAGGCCTTTGCGGAGGATCGGAACGATGAGGTTCACGAGGAAGACGAGGTAGAAGATGGCGACGCCCGCCACGGTGCCGAAGCCGAGTTGGCGGACGAGGACGGCGAGCACGACGATGACAAGGGTCGTGAGGCCGAGGCGGAAGAGGGTGAGGGAGGCAAGGGCGCGCAGCGGGCGCGCCAGCTGACGCTCGCTCGCCTTCGCCGTCTGCTGCGTGATGAGGCGCACGTTGACGACGCCGAGGGCGAGGCCCACGCACACGCCGATCCCGAAGGCCAGGTAGCCGAGCACACCGGCGACCGCCACCGCCACGACACCGACGCCGATGGCGGAGAAGACGGTGCGCCGGAGGAGGCGCTGGATCTCGGGCAGGGAGATCTGCTCGAAAAGCTCTGCCAGTCGATTCATACCCTCAGATTGTCACTCCCTGGACGCGGGAGCCGCTGTGGCCGGCCGCGATGATGGCACACGCTCTGACGACTATAGAAACGGCTTGACCTCGAAGTACACCGCCGCCACAGCGGCAAACACCCCGAGCGCGAGCCCGACGAAGGTGAACGTCAGCCCCGTCTTGAGTACCCCGTCCAGCCAGTAGCCACCGCCGACTCCGGCGCCGACGCACAGTGCTGTCGTGACACCCATCCCGAGCAGTGTGGCCAGGCTCGGCGTGGGCTTGTCGCTCAACTACGCGCCCGTATCATCGCGTCGGAGGGTGGTGGCGAGCAAAACGGCGCCGGTGCTTTCCCCGATGCCCCCCGTCGCCCCCGGCGGCGCCCCCCTCCGTCGCCCCGGCCTCGGGCGGAGCGCTCGTCGTGAGCGTGGCCGCCCGCTGCTCCGTCCCCGTACCCTCGCCGCCATCCTCGCCTCCCGGCAGCCGGCGCTCGGCCGCACCGGGCACTCCGGCGGCGATGGCCGCTCCGGCCCCCGTGGCGGTAGCCCTGGCAGATGCCTCGAGGGAGGGATCCTTGCGCAGGCCAGGCTGGAAGAGCGTGTAGAGCACGATGGCCAGCACGGCGAGGCCGATGGGCCCCGCCCCGCCCCAGGACGGGTAGAAGGCGGGATAGAGGACGACGGCCGAGAGCACGAGCGTCCAGCACCACAGCACGATGACGGTACGGCGGTGCCCGTGGCCGAGGCGCATCAGGCGATGGTGCAGGTGCTCGAGGTCCCGCACGGCGACGCCGGTACGGTGCACGCTGCGGCGGATGATGGCGAAGACCATGTCGACGATAGGGACTCCGAGGATCACGAAGGGCACGAAGAGGGGGATGAAGAAGAAGTAGGTCTGCCCCCAGGCGGGCTCGGTGTTGCCCCCGATCTCCATCGTGCTCGCCGCCATGAGCAGGCCGAGGATCATCGCCCCGGTGTCGCCCATGAATATCTTCGCCCGATGGAAGTTGTGGGGGAGGAAGCCGAGGCACAGCCCGGCCGTGGCGGCGGCGATGAGCGGGCCGATGTTGCCGTTCGGCAGCAGGTTGAGGGACTCGAGGCGGAGCCCCCAGACGCAGAGCGCCCCCGAGGCGATGGCCACGATGCCGGCTGCGAGGCCGTCGAGGCCGTCGATGAGGTTGACGGCGTTGGCGATCCCGATGACCCAGAGCGCCGTCACGAGCGGCAGGATCGACGACGAGAGCACGAGGTAGCCGGCGAAGGGCACCTTGAAGTTGAGCATGGTGACGCCGGCGAAGTAGAGGATCATGGCGGCCAGCACCTGACCGGCGACCTTGGCGGGCGCCGAGACCTCGCGTAGGTCGTCGACGAGGCCGAGGAGGAACATGGCGCCGGCGGCGGCGAGCACCCCGATGGCCTCGTTGGGGTCGAGGAAGACGAGGTGGAAGGAAGGCCCCGGCAGGAGGCGGGCGACGGCGAGGGCGATGGCGAAGGCGAGGAACATGCTCGTGCCGCCGGCCGTCGGCGTCGGTACCGTGTGCACCCGCTCGGAGTCGGGCGGGACGATGATCCGCCATCGCCGGGCGAGGGCCCGCACGGCGAAGGTGAGGACGTAGGTGGCGACGGCCGCCGTGCCGAAGACGGCGAGGCAGCCCTGGATCTGCGTCAGAGGAGTCCTCCCACCCCGTCCGGATACGGGTCGAACCTCGTGCGGAGCGATCTCACCTCTTCTCGCACCCCCTGCAGCGCGGAGGGGTCCTCACGTCCTTTGAGGGCCCGGGTGATCAGCCCGGCCACGACCGCCATCTCCGGTTCCTTCATGCCGGCCGTCGTCTCGGCGGCCGTCCCGAGGCGCAGCCCGCTCGTCACGAAGGGGGAGCGCGGGTCGTCGGGGATCTGGTTGCGGTTGCACGTGATGCCGGCGCGGTCGAGGGCCTCCTGGGCGACTTTGCCCGTGAGCTCGGCGTCGAAGTCGCGCAGGTCGACGAGAATGAGGTGGTTGTCCGTCCCGCCGGCGACGAGACGGAAGCCCCCTGCCACGAGCGCCTCGGCGAGGGCGCCGGCATTGCCCACGATCTGCGTGGCGTACTCCTTGAAGGACGGCTGCATGGCCTCGGCGAAGGCCACCGCCTTGGCCGCAATGACGTGGTCGAGGGGACCGCCCTGCAGACCGGGGAAGACGGCGGAGTCGATCGGCCGGGCGAGGTCCGTGCCACAGAGGATGCTGCCGCCGCGAGGCCCGCGCAGCGTCTTGTGCGTCGTGAAGGTGACCACGTCGGCGATGCCGACCGGGCTCGGGTGCACGCCGGCCGCGATGAGGCCGGCCGGGTGCGCCATGTCGAACATGAACTTCGCACCGACCTCGTCGGCGATCTGCCGGAACGGCACGGGGTCGATGATGCGCGAGTAGGCCGTGGCACCGGTGACGATGAGCTTCGGCCGCTCCCGGAGCGCCAGGTCGCGCACCATGTCGAGGTCGATCCGCTCGCCGGAGCCGTCCGGGCGGGCGGGCGTCACCCCGTAGGCCACGAAGCGGTAGAGCTTGCCCGTGATCGAGACGGGCGAGCCGTGGGTGAGGTGGCCTCCCTGGTCGAGGCGCATGGCAAGGATCGTGTCGCCCGGCTCGACGAGGGCGAGGTAGGAGGCGAGGTTGGCGGAGGCGCCGGCGTGCGGCTGCACGTTGGCGTGCTCGGCCCCGAACAGCTCGGTGGCGCGGAGGCGGGCGAGGTCCTCGACCTCGTCGGCCACGGCGTTGCCCCCGTAGTAACGCTTGCCCGGGTACCCCTCCGAGTACTTGTTCGTGAGCACGGAAGCCGAAGCCGTCATGACGGCGAGCGACGTGAAGTTCTCGGAGGCGATCAGCTGGAGCGTCGTGCGCTGGCGTTCCAGCTCATCGATGAGGAGGGCACGTACCTCCGGGTCGCTGGTCAGCGCTGAGGAGGTGGTGTCCATACAGGCAGTCTAGGACGATGGTCCGTCGTCCTCACGGCCCTGGACGGTCGCCATCAGAGTGGCCGGATTGCGCCGGCGAGGCGGGGATCCGCCGGTGCTCAGCCCGTCTCCCGGACGATCCGCTCCAGGTCGGCGAGGGCGAGGGCTCCTTCCCGCAGGCACTGCAGACCGGAGGGGTCGAGCCGGACGACCGTCGACGGGACGCCCTCACACGTGCCGCCGTCGACGACGGGCACGTCGTGGCCGAAGGCGGCCGTCACGTCTTCCGCCGAGCGGCAGGGAGCCTCGCCGTGCCGGTTGGCGCTCGAGACGGCGAGGGGGCCGGTGCGCCGGAGGAGCGTCCGCACGGCGGCGTGCGCCGGGCAGCGCAGGCCGATGGAGCGCGGATCGCCGCCGAGCTCGTAGCCGGTGGCGGCCCGGGCGCGGGCGACGACGACCGTGAGGGCTCCAGGCCAGCAGCGGTCGGCCAGCCGCCGCCCGGGGATGCCGAGCCGCCCGAGTCGCAGGGCCGCCTCCACGTCGGCGACGAGTACGGGGAGGGCGACGTCGTCCGGCCGTCCCTTGAGGGCGAAGAGGCGGCCGGTCGCCTCCCGCAGCCGCGGGTCGACGGCAAGGCCGTACACGGTGTCGGTCGGGATGGCGATGACGGCGCCGGCGGCGAGCGCCTCGACGGCCCCCTCGGCATCGACGATCACGACAGCGTGCGTGCCACGAGGACGCGGGGGCGCCCGGTGAGGTCCTGGCGCACCTCGACGTAGCCGTAGGCGCCGGTCGCCCGGGCGGCGTCGACCACGGCCGCAGCCTGATGGGGGGCGATCTCAACGACGAGCGCTCCGGCGGGGCGGAGGAAGCCCCCGGCAGCGCCGACGATCTCGCCGATGGCCTCGAGACCGCTCGACCCGGCGACGAGGGCGTCGTAAGGGTCGTACTCGCGCACGACGCCGTCGAGGTGCGGCCACTCGGCGGCGGCCAGGTAGGGCGGGTTGGAGACGACGAGGGCGAGTTTGCCGGCGAGGCCGGCCGGCACGGCGGCGAACCAGTCGCCGTCGGCGAAGCGGACGCGGCCTCGCAGGGCGGGCGGCTGGCGGCCGAGGTTCTCCCGTGCAAGGGAGAGGGCGGCCGGGGACCGGTCGGTGGCGAGCACGCGGGCGGCCGGCTCCTCGGCGGCGATGGAGAGGGCGATCACACCGGAGCCCGTGCCGAGATCGACGACGTCGTACGGTTCCGCCAGGCGGCGCAGCTCGGCGAGGGCGTGCTCGACGACGATCTCCGTCTCGGGCCTCGGCACGAGCGCCCGACCGTCGACGACGAGGTCCAGGGTGCGAAACCCCCACGACCCGAGCACCCACTGCAGCGGCTCGCCGGCCTGCCGGCGGGCGAGGAGGACCCGCGCCCGCTCGACGACGTCGGGGGGCACGGCTCCATCGCCTCGCAGCGGGAGATCGTTCAGCTCGATCCCCCCGGCGTGGCAGACGATGCGCACCGCCTCGAGGCGGTCCCCCAGCTCTGCGACCGCCGAGCCGACGAGGGAGCGCCAGGTCGGCCGCGCTCCCGTGGCGGTCACCGCTCGTCGGGCTCTCCGACGAGCTGGCGCGACCGCTCGTCGTTCACGAGGGCGTCGACCAGCTCGTCGAGATCGCCGAGGAGGACACGGTCGAGCTTGTGAAGAGTGAGGCCGATGCGGTGGTCGGTCACCCGGTTCTCCTTGAAGTTGTACGTGCGGACCTTGTCCGATCGCCCGCCCGAGCCGACCTGGGCACGCCGCTCCCGCGCCTCCTCGGCCTCCTGGCGGGCCCGCTCGCGCTCGTACAAGCGAGCCCGCAGCACCTGCATGGCGCGGGCACGGTTCTGGATCTGGCTCTTCTCGTCCTGCATGGCCACCGTGACGCCGGTCGGCAGGTGGGTGATCCGCACGGCCGAGTCGGTCGTGTTCACGGACTGGCCGCCCGGACCGGTCGACCGGTAGACGTCGACGCGGAGGTCGTTGGGGTCGATCTCGATCTCGACCTCGTCGGCCTCCGGGAGCACGTTCACGGCCGCCGCCGACGTGTGGATGCGGCCCTGCGACTCGGTGACGGGGACCCGCTGCACGCGGTGGGTGCCGGCCTCGTGCTTGAGACGCTGCCAGGCGTCGTCGCCCTTCACGACGAAGGTGACCGAGTCGACACCGCCGAGATCGGAGGGCCGGGCGTCGAGGACCTCCACGCGCCAGCCTCGACGGTCGGCGTAGCGGAGGTACATGTCGTACGAGATCCTTGGCGAAGAGGTTCGCCTCCTCGCCCCCCTCGGCGCCGCGGATCTCCACGATGACGTTCCGGCCGGCGTTGCGGTCCTTCGGGAGGAGGAGGAGCCGAAGCTCGTCCTGCAGCTCTTCCAGGCGGGCGAGGGCGGACTCCAGCTCTTCGGCGGCGAGCTGGCGCTCGGCGCCGCTGGACTCCGCCTGCATCTCGCGGGCGGTGGCGACGTCGTCGGAGGCGTCCCGCAACGCCCGCATCGTCTCGACGACGATCTCGAGCTCCTTGCGACGGCGGGCGAGGTCGCGAAGGGCGTGCGGATCCCGGCCGAGGTCGGGGTCGGAGAGGCGTTGCAGTACGTCGTCGTACTCCGCCTCGAACTGTGGGAGCCGTTCGAGCACGTCAGGACGTTACCGACGTGCGCCGAGGAGGCAGGGTGGGCGCCGGCTCAGCCCTTCTTGCCCTTGCGCCGGCCGTAGCGCCGCTCGAAACGCTCCACCCGGCCACCGGTGTCCACGAGCTTCTGCTTGCCGGTGTAGAAGGGGTGGCACTCGTTGCAGAGCTCGACGTGCAGGTCGGACTTCGTCGAACGTGTCTCGAAGGTGTTGCCGCAGGAGCAGTGGACGGTGGCGATGCCGTAGTGCGGGTGGATGTCGGTCTTCATGGCGCTCTCCAGTGTAGGTGGCTGCAACAGCCTGCTGGGCTGGCGGCCGGGGATGCGGGGCGGCCGTGGCAGGAAACGCGGGGCTCCCGCCGGCTACGTCCTGTGGAACGCCACGCCTGGCGGCGGCATTCCCGCCCCTCAGGCCGACGGGGTCGGCGCCTTGGCGATCTCGGCGAGGAACTCGTCGTTCGAGCGGGTCGTCTTGATCTTGTCGACGAGCAGCTCGAGGCCTGCGGCGGCGCTCCCCTCGGCGCCGAGGGCGTTGAGCACCCGGCGGAGCTTCCAGACCTGCTGGAGCTGGGAACGGTCGAAGAGGAGCTCCTCGTGCCGGGTGGAGCTGGCGTTGACGTCGATGGCCGGGTAGATGCGGCGCTCGGCGAGCTTGCGGTCGAGCCGCAACTCCATGTTGCCGGTGCCCTTGAACTCCTCGAAGATGACCTCGTCCATCTTGGAGCCCGTCTCGATGAGGGCGGTGGCGAGGATCGTGAGCGATCCGCCCTCCTCGACGTTGCGGGCGGCCCCGAAGAACTTCTTCGGCGGGTAGAGGGCGCCGGAGTCGACGCCCCCGGACATGATGCGGCCGGTCGCCGGCTGGGCGAGGTTGTAAGCACGGGCGAGGCGGGTGATGCCGTCGAGGATGATGACGACGTCCTTGCCCATCTCGACGAGGCGCTTGGCCCGCTCCATCGTCAGCTCGGAGAGCACGGTGTGCTCGTCCGCCGGCCGGTCGAAGGTCGAGGCGATGACCTCGCCCTTCACGGAGCGACGCATGTCGGTGACCTCTTCCGGCCGCTCGTCGACGAGCAGGACCATGAGGTGCACGCCGGGGTTGTTCACCTCGACGGAGTGGGCGATCTGCTTCATGATCGTCGTCTTGCCGGCCTTCGAGGGCGAGACGATCATGCCTCGCTGCCCCTTCCCGATCGGCGAGATGAGGTCGATGATGCGGGCCGTGACGTTCGTCGGATCCTCGGGGTTCTCGAGGCGCAGCCGCTCGTCGGGGAACAGCGGCGTCAGATCCTCGAAGCGCGGTCGGTCCCTCGCCTCGTCCGGCGTCATGCCGTTGATCGAGTCGATACGGAGCAGCGCCGGGTACTTCTCACTCGGGCCGGCCGGGCGGCAGGCGCCCTCCACGGCGTCGCCGCGGCGCAGCGAGAAACGCCGCGCCTGGCTGACCGAGACGTACACGTCCTTGGCGCTCGGCAGGTAGCCGCTCGTGCGGAGGAAGCCGTAGCCCTCTTCCCGGAGGTCGAGGAGACCCTTCACGGGCACGAGCTCGCCGGTGAACGGTGCCTCGGTCGGCCCGCCGCCACCCTGCAGCTCCCGCTCCACCCGGTCGCGTCCCCGCCTGCGGCGGCGGCGGTTGCCGGCGTCCATCTGGCCGTTCTGGCCGTTCTGGCCCTGGCCCTGTCCGGCCTGCTGCGAGCCCTGGTTCCCTTGCCGCTGCTGGCGGTTCGACTGCTGGTTCGGGCGGTTGAAGTTGCGATCGCGATCGCCCGACCGCTCCGCCCTGTCGGCCGAGAGGGCGTCCTCGTGCACGAAACGAGCAGCATTCGCCACACCGTTCCACTGGCCCCCGCCGGAGCCGCCGGTGTCATGGCCGTTCTCGCCGGCTGTCCGGTCGGGTCCGTGTTCCGGAGCCTCCGAGCCGTCGCCGTCGGTCGTGCCCTCTGTGGCGCCACCGGGGGCCGCTGAGGCTTCCTCGTCGTGCGACCGGCTCTGCGCCACAGCCGTCGAGGCGTCGACGGCGCCATGGCCGTCGCCCGCCTCAGCGGCCTCGCCGCCTTCCAGGGCGGCCTCGGCAGACACCTTGGCCTTGCGGGGGCGCGAGACGCGCTTGGTCGCCTTGCCGTTGCCGGCGGCCTCGGCCGTCCCGGCGCCCGCATCCTCGCCGTCGCCCGTGGCCCGGACGTCACCGGACGCGGTGGGGCCCGAAGCCGTCGCCGCGCCGTTGGCCGCCGCCTCGACCTCGACGCCGGCGGCTCGCAGGATTTGGTCGACGAGGTCGGCCTTCTTCAGTCGGGCGGGTGGCTCCAGCGACATCGCCGAAGCGATCGCCTTGAGCTCCTCGCGCTCCTTACGTTCCAGAATCGAACGCTCGAGCTGCTCTCCGCTCATCAAGTTCCTCTCTCATTGAGACTCGGTCTGCTGGTGTTGTTGTCGCAGGACCGCTGTGATGCCCTCGCTGTGAGCGAGGGCGGATGTACTGGCATCTCCCCCCGGGTGGCGGCCCCGCCGTCACCCACGTCCGTCTTCGATCGCCTCTCTCGGGACCGGCAGCAGGTTCCTCCTCCACATCGGCTCGCCGGTGAGACTCAGATTGGCTCCGTGATCAAAGGACGGTCGGCTCGGTCGCCGCGGTCGAAGGAGGGAAGGGAAGCACGAAGGAGTTGCAGACCGAACGCCCCGGGTTCCCGTCCCCTCAGTGGTCTTCAGCGAGGCTGCACGACCGCTTCCGCTACGACGAGGAAGACATCTTGATGCTAGTGCCGAGCATTGGAGACGGGCAACCACCCCGGCACCGCCCGCCGGCACCAGTGACACTCTATCGCTTCCAGAGGAGCCAGCCGGCGCGCTCGTTCAGAGGCCGAGCGCCGAGAGCACCGAGGCGGTGTCGGCCGGCACCGACTCGGGGGCGGCGGCCCGCTGGACGGCGAGGCCGGGATCCTTCAGTCCGTGACCGGTGAGGACGCAGACGACCCGCGACCCCTCGGGCACGCCGAACTTGAGGAGTCCGGCCACCGAGGCGGCCGATGCCGCCTCGCAGAACACGGCCTCCTCGCGGGCGAGGAAGGTGTACGACTCGAGGATCTCGTCGTCGCTGACGGCCTCGATGCGACCGCCGGACTCGCTGGAGGCGGCCGTGGCGCCGTACCAGGAGGCAGGGTTGCCGATCCGGATGGCGGTGGCGATCGTCTCGGGGTTCTCCACCGGAGCGCCGCGGACGATAGGGGCCGCCCCTTCCGCTTGGAAACCCATCATGCGCGGCAGCCGCGTCGCACGCCCTGCCGCCTTGTACTCGCAGTAACCCCGCCAGTAGGCCGTGATATTCCCGGCGTTGCCGACCGGGATGCAGTGGACGTCCGGGGCATCCCCGAGCACGTCGACGATCTCGAAGGCGGCCGTCATCTGGCCGGCGATGCGATCCGGGTTGACGGAGTTGACGACGGTGACCCGAGCGCGGGAGGGCAGCTCGCGGACGATGTCGAGAGCGGCGTCGAAGTTGCCCCGGATCTGCACCACCTGGGCGCCGTGCACGAGTGCCTGCGCCAGCTTGCCGAGGGCGATGTGGCCTTCGGGCACGAGCACGACGCAGCGCAGGCCGGCGCGGGCGGCGTAGGCGGCCGCCGAGGCGGAGGTGTTGCCGGTCGAGGCGCAGACGATCACGCCGGCGCCGGCCTCGAGGGCTTTCGAGACCGCCATCGTCATCCCGCGATCCTTGAACGAACCCGTGGGGTTCGCCCCCTCGATCTTGAGGAACACCTCGGCGGCCACCGCCTCGGAGAGGCGGGGGGCGAAGAGCAGCGGTGTGCCGCCCTCCTGCAGGGTCACGACGGGCGTGGCCTCGCCCACGGGCAGGAAGGACCGGTACTCCTCGATGACGCCCCGCCACGCAGGGGCCGTCGGTTCTCGGCTGGTGGCGGGGAGGCCGGCGACCTGCTCGCTCACGGGCTCGCCGGCTCGGGGCCGATGACGCGAAGCATCGAGCCGATCCGCCCGACGGCATCGAGGCTCCCGAGGGCTTGCAAGGTGGCGAGGACGTCGGCCTCGCGGGCCATGTGCGTGATGAACACGAGGCGGGCCTCGGCACCGAGCCCGGACTGCTCCATGGAGCGGATCGAGACGTGGTGGTCCCCGAAGACGGCGGCTACGGAGGCGAGGACGCCGGGACGGTCCGCCACGTCCATCGTCAGGTAGTACTGGCTGTGCAGATCGGAGATGGGGCGGACCTGTGGCGTTCGCCGGCGGGCCGAGCGCCCCCGGCTGCCCTCCCGGAGGTGGTGGGCGGCGTCGATGACGTCGCCGAGGACGGCGCTCGCCGTCGGGCGGCCCCCGGCCCCGCGGCCGTAGAGCATGATCTCGCCGGCGGCGTCGCCTTCCACGAACACGGCGTTGAAGGAGCCGCGCACGGAGGCGAGCGGGTGGTCGCGGGGGACCATGGCCGGGTGCACGCGCACGGCGACGGAGGGCGGGCTGGGCTGTACGTCCCCGCAGGGAGCGGCGGCGTTGCACCGCTCGGCGACGGCGAGGAGCTTCACCTCGTAGCCGAGGCGGTGGGCGAAGGCGATGTCGCCCGCCTCGATGCCGACGATCCCCTCCCGGTAGACGTCGGCGGCGTTGACGTCGGCGTCGAAGGCGATGCCGGCGAGGATGGCCGCCTTGGCGGCGGCGTCGAAGCCCTCCACGTCGGCCGTCGGGTCGGCCTCGGCGTAGCCGAGCGCCTGCGCCTCGGCGAGGGCCTCCGAGTAGGTGATGCCCTCCTCGCTCATGCGCGTGAGGACGTAGTTCGTCGTGCCGTTCACGATGCCGGTGATGCGGACGATGTGCTCTCCCGCCAGCGACTCCCGCAGCAGCCGGACGAGTGGGATGGCGCCGGCCACGGACGCTTCGAAGAGCAGGTCGACGCCGGCGGACTCGGCCGTCCTCGTCAGCTCGCCGGCGCTCGTGGCGAGGAGCTCCTTGTTGCCGGAGACGACGGGTTTCTTGCAGGCGAGCGCCTGCAGGATGAGCGAGCGCGCCGGCTCGACGCCGCCGATGAGCTCCACGACGAGGTCGACCTCCGGGTCCGTGACGATGGAGGCAGCGTCCGTGGTGACCCGCTTCTCGAAGGCGACGCGGTCGAGGCCGGGCCGTTCCCTCGCCAGATCCCGGACGGCGATGCGCGTGACCTCGAGCTCGATGCCCGTCCGGACGGCGATGTCGGCGGCGCCGGCGTCGACGAGGGCGACGAAGGCGGCCCCGACGTTCCCGCAGCCGAGCAGGCCGACACGCAACGGACTCTCGGCCCGGATCATGGGCATCAACGTACAAGACGCCCGGGGTGCCCCCGAACACGACGGCCGCCGGGGGGTCCCGGCCGCCTCATTCGTCCAGCCGTAGCAGATCCTCCACGGTCTCCCGGCGGACGACGACACGGGCGCGGCCGTCGGCGACGAACACGACGGGCGGGCGCCCCACGCGGTTGTAGTTCGACGCCATCGACCACCCGTAGGCGCCCGTCACCGGGGTGGCGAGGACGTCGCCGACGGCGAGATCGTCCGGCAGCCGGGCGTTCTCCACGAGGACGTCCCCCGACTCGCAGTGCTTGCCCACGAGGCGGGCGGCCATGGGCCGCGGGGCATCCGGCCGGCGGGGCAGGAACGCCTCGTAGCCGCTCCCGTAGAGGACGGGACGGGGGTTGTCGCTCATGCCGCCGTCGACGGCGACGTAGGTCCGCACCCCGGGGAGCTCTTTGATCGTCCCCACCCGGTAGAGGGTCATGCCGGCCGTCGCCACGATGGAGCGGCCGGGTTCGACGCTCACGCGGACCTCGGCGGGCAGGCGGGCGGCGGCGCAGGCCGTGCGGACGACCGCTGCCCACTCGGCCATGGAGGGGGCGTGCTCGCGGTTCAGGTAGGCGACGCCGAGCCCGCCGCCGACGCAGCACTCCTCGAGACGGTGCCGGGCGAGGAAGGGGGCGAGGATGCTCACGACGCGGGCGTAGACGTCGACGCGGAAGATCTGGCTGCCGACGTGCGAGTGCGCCCCGACGAGCGCAACGCCGGGCACCGCCCGCAACGCCTCGACGGCGCGGTCGGCGGCGCCCTCGGCGAGGCTGAAACCGAACTTCGAATCCTCCTGACCGGTCATGACGTACTCGTGGGTGTGCGCTTCGACACCCGGCGTCACGCGGACGAGCGTCTTGAGGCCAGGGGGGAGGAGGCCCCGCCGGGCGAGCTCGCTGAGCCGCCCGATCTCCTCGAAGGAGTCGACGACGACTCGCCCGACGCCGGCGGCGAGGGCGGCCCGCAATTCCTCCGTCGACTTGTTGTTGCCGTGCAGGACGAGCCCCGGGCCGGGAACGCCGGCGGCGAGGGCGACGGCGAGCTCGCCGCCCGTCGAGACGTCGAGGAGCATGCCCTCCTCCGCGGCGAGGGCGGCCATGGCCTTGCAGAGGAAGGCTTTCGTGCCATAGGCGACAGCGCCACTGCCAAAACTCGCCACCGCCTCCCTGCAGCGCGCCCGCAGGTGCTCTTCGTCGTAGACGAAGAGCGGCGTGCCGGCCTCTCCCGCCAGGGCGACGAGGTCGACGCCCCCGACGGCGAGAGCCCCGGAGGCGGCCCGCGAAGCCGTGATGGGCAGGAGATGCCGCGCCACAGGCGCCTCCGGCGACTCCGGGTCGCCGGAGGCCGCCGGTTCCTCGCCCGCCGGCCCGGGAGCGCTCACATCTCGTCCGGGGCGCCCACGCCCAGGAGGTCGAGGCCGATGGCGAGCCCGACGCGGGCCGCCTCCACGAGCCAGAGCCGCGCCTGGGTCAGCTCGGGCGGCACGCCCTCCCCCATCACGTAGCAGTCGTGGTAGAAGCTGTGGAAGTCGCCGGCGAGGCGGCGCACCCAGTTCGTCACCTTGTAGGGGGCGCGCTCGAGGGTCGCCTCCTCGACGACGCGGGGCAGCTCGGCGAGCGTCCGCAACATGTCGAGCTCGCGGGGGTGCTCGAGAAGGCCAAGATCCACCTCGCCGACGGGCGCCGGTGCGATGCCGCGCTCGGCAGCCACCCTCCCGATGGAGGCGATGCGGGCGTGGGCGTACTGCACGTAGAAGACGGGGTTCTCGGCCGAGCGCTGCCGGACGAGGTCGAGGTCGATCGTCGTCGCCTGGTCGATGGACGACAGCAGCGACATGAGGCGGGCGGCGTCGGCGCCGACGTCGTCGATGAGGGTGTCGAGGCGGACGTAGGTGCCGGCCCGTTTCGACATCGTGCCGCTGACGAGCGAGATCATCTGCCCGATGCGCACCTCGAGACGGGCGGGGTCGACGCCGAGGGCCTGCACTCCGGCGTGCAGGCTGGCGACCTGACCCTGGGTGTCGGCACCGAAGACGTCGATGACGCGGTCGAAACCCCGTTCGAGGAACTTGTTGCGGTGGTAGGCGAGATCGCCGCCGAGGTAGGTGTAGTCCCCGTTCGACTTGATGAGCACACGGTCCCGGCTGTCCCCGAAGGTCGTGGCCCGGAACCAGGTGGCGCCTCCCTCCTCGTAGACGTGGCCCCGCCGGCGCAGCTCCTCGATGAGCTCGTCGACCTTGCCGCTCTCCTCGATGGAGGCCTGCGAGTACCACTCGTCGAAGTGGATGCTCATGCGGTCCATCGTGAGGCGGATGTCGGCGAGGATGGCCTCGGCGGCGAAGCGACCGGCGGCCGCGATGTCGTCGGGGCCCTCGTAGGCCATGGCGATCTGGGCGACGTACTCGCCCTGGTACCCCTCTTCCGGGGGGGCCTCGCCGCGGCGGCGGGCGAGCAGGCTCTCGCCGAGGAGGCGAATCTGGTTGCCCGTGTCGTTGACGTAGTACTCACGCGACACGAGCGAGCCTGTCCTCATGAGGAGGCGTGCGAGGGCGTCGCCGTAGGCGCCGAACCATCCGTTGCCGACGTGCACGGGCCCCGTCGGGTTGGCGGAGACGAACTCGATCTGCGTGCGCTCGCCGTGGCCGAGGTCGGGGGCGGCGTAACCGGCCTCGCCTTCCGTCACGATCTCGACGAGCACCTCGTGCAGCCACGACGGCCGCAGCTTGAAATTGACGAAACCGGGCCCCGCCACCTCCACCGCCTCCACGTGCGCCACGACGGCGTCTCGCAGCACGGCGGCCAGCTGCTCGCCCAGCTGTCGGGGTGGGCGCCCCGCCGCCCTGGCGAGGGCGAGGGCCACGTTCGTGGAGAAGTCCCCGTGCTCGGGGCGGGCCGGCCGCTCCAGGTGGACGTCGGCGGGCGCCGCCTCGATCCCGAGGCGGCGCAGCCCGTCGGCGACGGATTCGGCGAGGTCGTCGGTGATGCTCATGTCGAAAATGAGGATGGCCGAAGTGCGGGTAGCATGCAAACAGCGACGGACGCAACCGCACCGGGCGGAGCGATCGGACGCTTCGCCCCTCCCGCCCTCGTAGCTCAGCGGATAGAGCACCGGCCTCCGGAGCCGGGTGCGCAGGTTCGAGTCCTGCCGAGGGCGCCACTGCCGAGGGCGCCACGATGACGTCGCCCGGGTGGTTACATCGTCTCGATCGGGTCGTACTCGAAGCGGGGCAGCACCCGCCCCTCGATCGAACCGGAGGGCGCTGAGCCCACCAGCCTCGCCCCCATGGCCTCGTAGAAGCCCGCCGCGCCCGGCTCCGCCTCGATCCTCACCACCTCGAAGCCGAGCGCCACCGCCGTGCCGCGCATGTGCTCGAACAGGCTGCGGCCGACGCCCTGCCCGATCACGGCCGGGTCCACGAACATGAGGCCGAGCTCCCCCTCCGGCGGTTCGCCCTCCAGGCTGTAGAGGCCCACGGCGGTGCCGCCCAGTTCGGCAACGACGATGCGCCGGGCAGCCACCTCGTCGGGCCGGATCGTCAGCTCGGAACGGCAGGCCTCGAGAAACGACTCGTCGTAGCCCCAGTAGGCCTTCGATCGCAGTGCCAGCTCGCCGAGCACGGCCGCCTCGTCGGGCCGGCCGGGTCGGAGCACGGGGGGTGCGGCCACGGGAGCGCTGTGGCGTGACTAGGCGGTGGGACCGGAGTCCGGCGGACTCCCTTCCTCCCCGCCGGCGAGGAGGGCGTGTTCCCGGTCCGGGAAGACGTGGAACACCTCGGCCAGGCCGGCGAGCTCGAGCACCCTTCGCACCCCCGCAGTGGGGGCGCACAGCACGACGTCCTCGGCCCGCTCGCGGGCACGGCGGAGGGCCGTCACGAGCACGGAGAGCCCGGACGAGTCGAGAAAGGTGACCCCGGAGAGGTCGACGACGGTGAAGCGGAAGGAGGCGACCTCGCCGAGGAGCGCCTCGTGCAGCTCCGGCGCCGCCGCCACGTCGATCTCGCCGCTCAACACGACGACGGCTGCGCCCTCTTGGCGGAGCCGCTCGATGGCGTAACCGTCCGTGAGGTTCATGTCGCTCGCTCCCGGTCGGTCGGGACGACGGCACGCGGGGCCCGGTACCACCTGCTCGCCACCCAGGCGACCGGCGCCGCTCCGGCGGCCTGGCGGACGAACTCGTCGAGGATCCACTTGCGGACGCCGAGGACCTCCTCGTCGGGCGGGAGCGTGAGCACGTTCAACCCAGCCTCGCAGTAGGCGTCGGCCTCGTCGAGGAGCCCGTCGAGGCGGGCGAGCTCGCCCACGGCGTCAGCCGGCAGGAGGTACTCGAGGTCGATGCGCCCGCGACCCTCCGAGCGGGCCACCGCGATCTCCTGCTCCTGCCGATCGGTGAACCCGGCGAAACGGGTCCCGAGGTCGTCGATGAGCCCGACGAGGCGCTCGGGAACGGTGCGGTGGCCCTCCCGCTCCCGATCGGCGATGAGGCGGAATTCCCTGAAGAGCCCGTCGTAGTGCTCGGAGGTGCGCAGGGCGGCCGCCAGTGGCAGCCCGAGGATGGCGAAGCGGGCGAGATCGAACGACGCCCGGCCGACGAGCGGCGAGCCGTCCGAAGTCGTGGCCCGGTGTCTCGCCGGATGTCTCGCCGGCGTCGAGAGCGGGTGCCGCGGGCCGCCCTCCTCGATGGGCGGCACGGCGGCGTCGAGCTCGAACCACACCGTCTTGCCGTCCGCTCGCTCGTCGATGCCCCACGAGCTCGCCAGGCGGGCCACGAGCTGCAGCCCCCGCCCCGTCGAGGCTTCCAGGCCGAACCATCGCAGGAGCGGCACGCCCACCGACAGGTCGGACACCTCCACACGGACAGGCGAGTGGCCGACCGACACCTCGATCGTCGTGTCGGCATGCAGGATGGCGTTCGTGACGAGCTCGGAGACGAGAAGGGCGGCAACCTCCTGCAGCCCGGGCGGCTCCTCCTGAAGCTCGTCGCCGACGAATCGCCGAGCGGCCGCCGCGCTCGAATTGTCGGGCGGGAGGAGGAGCCGGTTCACGGAGCGAGGCGCTCGGCCCGGCACGCCGCTACACCGTCTCGCCCCACGGCATCTACCGACATCCGACGCTCGGACGAGCGAGAAACACGGGCAAACACTGCTCATAGTCTACGTGAGCGGTCGACGGGAACACGTGACGTCTGACCGCACACGTGGCCGGCTCCGCATCTGCTCCCTACACTGGCGGAGCACGGCCGAACGAGATCGGCGAGGGCTCCACGCCGTCGTGGACGACTCGGAGGGGACAACGTGAGCGACAGCGCCACTGCCGACAACCTCCCGTCCCCGCTTGCCGATCGGGTCGGTGACGACTCCCTCTCCCGGCTCATCGCCGCCGAGCAGGCGGCCTGGTCGGCCGGAGAGAGGGCGATGCTCTGGCGGACCCAGCTGGTCCGGGCGTCCGACGACCTCTCCGGCGCCACCCTCGACGACTTCCTCGAGCGCGTGCTGCTCGCCGTGAAGGACCTCCTCGCCGCCGACACCGTGTCGCTGCTCGTGACAAACGAGGCGGGCGACGAGCTCGTGGCACGCAGTTCGGTCGGGGTCCCCGAAGCGATATCGCTCGGTGTTCGCATCCCCGCCGGAGCCGGCATGGCGGGGCAGGTGCTGGCAAACCGCCGGCCCCTCCTCGTGCCCGACCTCTCCACCATCGAGCTCGCCTCCCCCATGCTCAACGAGGTCGGCGTGCGCTCCGTCGTGGCCGTTCCCGTCCAGACCTCGGAGGTGGTCGTCGGTGTCCTGCACGCCGGCAGCTTCCGCCGCGACTACTTCGGGCCCTCCGCCGTCGACGCCCTTTCGGTCGTGGCCGACCGCCTCGCCAGCGCCATGGAACGCGTGAGCGCCCTTGCCTCGGAGCGGGAGGCGCGCGAGCGCATCGAGTCGTTCGCCCGGCGCCTCGAGCACCTGCAGCGCGTGACCGACGCCCTCTCTGGGGATCTCAGCCCGGACGAGGTCGCCGCCGTGGTGTGCCGGGAGACGAGAGTCTTCCTCGGGAGCGACATCTCCGGCTGTGCCCTCTGGCAGCTGCAAGGCGGCGAGCTCGTCCTCATGCGGGGAGAGGAGGCGTCTCCGGCCGCAGCGCCCTTCGCCTCGGTTCCCCTCTCGAGTCCCTTGCCGGTCGCCGAGGTCGTCCGGACGGCTCGCCCGATCTGGATCGAGTCGCCCGAGGAGTTCGTCCGCCGCTACCCGGCGACGCGGGGAGTGGTCATGAACCAGCGGCGTTTCGCCCTCCTCCCGCTCGCCACGGCAGAGGGGCGGATCGGTACCCTCGCCCTCGGTTTCGACGACAGCCGACCCTTCGAGTTGGCCGAGCAGCAGTTCCTCCTCGCCCTCGCCGGCCAGGCCGGGCAGGCGCTCGACCGCGCCCACCTGCGCGACCTCGAGAAGGCGGCCACCTTCCGCAACGGGGTCCTCGCCAAGGTTTCCGCCGTCCTCAGCGAGTCCCTCGACTTCCACGAGACGCTGGGCAGCATCGTCCGGCTCATCGTCCCCGAGCTGACCGACATCGCCGCCATCCATCTGCTCGAGAGCCCCGGCCGCCTCGTGCGCGTCGCCGTGGCGCACCGGGATCCCGAGGTGGAGCGCGCCATCTGGGAAGCCGCCCCGGAGGGATACCCGGGGATGTCACGCCTGCTCATGGCGGCCGCCCGCGGCGAGAGCCGGCTCATCGACGACCTGGCGACGAGCCTGCAGGAGCCCGCCGCCGAGGTGCCGACGGATCTCCGGCAGGCGCTCGGAACCCTCGCTCTCGGCCCCGCCCTCCTCGTACCGCTCGTCGATCGCGGACAGCAGCTGGGAGTGCTCAGCTTGGCGCAGAGTGCCGGGGGTCGGGGTTTCGATCCCGTCACGCGGCGGCTGCTGGAGGACGTGGCCGAGCGTGCGGCCGTTGCCCTCACGAACTCCCGCCTGCACTCGGACCTGCGCGAGGCGCGGCGCGCCGAGCGCTTCCTCCTCGACGTGACGACGGCGATCGCCGGGGCGACGGGCTACAGCGAGACGCTCGAACGGCTCGGCTCCGCCGCCGTCCCCGCCCTCGGCGACCTCTGCCTCATCGATCTCCTCGACGACGAGGGCCAGCTCCGCCGCATGGTGGCGCACCACGCCGACCCGGCCGTGCGGCCGCTCGTCGACCTGCTGCGGGAGCAGAGCCCGGAGCTGAGTGGTGAGCACCCGAGCGCCAGGGTGATCCACGAGCGCCGGACGGTCTGGGCGGCCGAGATGCCGGAGGACTTCCTCCGGCGGACAACTCGGACGCCCAACCACCTCGACACCGTGAAGGCGCTCCGGTTCGGCTCGTACATCGCCGTGCCCCTCGTGGCCGAGGACGTCGTACTCGGCGCCCTCACCCTCGTCATGGCCGGCTCCGGCCGTACCTACGACAGCCGGGACGTCCAGCTGGCCGAGAGCCTGGCGGCCCACGTGGCCGTCGTCGTCAACAAGGCCCGCCGCTACGAGCGCGAGCACCACACTTCGCAAATCCTGCAGTCGAGCCTCCTGCCCTCGGAGCTGCCCCGCCTGCCCGGCCTGCAGCTGGCCGCCCGCTATCTCGCCGGCACCCGCGAGTCCGAGGTGGGTGGCGACTTCTACGACGCCGTGCACCTCCCGAACCGATGGGTGAGCCTCGCCATCGGGGACGTCGCCGGTCACGACCACCGGGCCGCCGCCATGATGGGGCATCTGCGCAGCGCCCTGCGCGCCCTCGGCAGCCGGTCGGGACCGCCCAGCCAGGTCGTCGACGAGGTGGCGGCGGGATGGGACGTGCTCGGCTTCGACCGCATCGCCACCTGCATCGTCGCCCAGCTCGATCCGCGCACCGGCGATCTCGTCATGTCCAACGCCGGCCACCCGCCGCCTCTCCGAATCGCCGGAGGCGGGGCCGAGTTCGTCTCGCTGCCACCCTCCCCCCCGCTCGGCGCACCCTCGCCCCGGCGCCAGGACTGGCACGGCCGGCTCGCACCCGGCGAGACCCTCCTCTTCTACACCGACGGCGTCATCGACGATCGCAGGCACGACATGGACCGGCGGATGGGGCAGCTGCTCGAGATCGCCGGGGACGGCCCCGACGACGTCGAGGAGGTCTGCGACCGCGTCATCACCGCCCTCGGCTCCGACCGTTCGGACGACGTCGCCCTGCTGGCGGTCTCCATCTCTCCTCCCTCTCCTTCTCCCGAGCACTAGGGGGCGCGCCGGCGTCGCCGCCGGTGGTCGGTGGGTGGGCCCCGAAGCGGCCGCTCGCCTGGCAGTAGCTCTTGCGACCTGGGACCGTCGCCACGTTCCGTGAGAAATGCCACGTCCCATGTTTCAGGAGACTGCGCCACGGGCATAGGAACGCCGTGGCGGGGTGCAGTGCCACGCGATTGTGGAGAGGGCGAGAAGAGGCTTTTCCGCGCCATCTGCAGTGCGCGCTCGCCGCTGTCAGCGCGCCACCGACCGCCCTCTTTTGCCCTCACAGTGCTGTGCGGGGCACCGTCAACTGGCACTTGTCCACAGTATCCCCAGGCTTTCCACCGGTCTTCCTGGGAAATGCCCGGCGCCCGCCCCACTCCAATGACCCCTCCTGTCGTGCCGTCGCCGGCGCGGTGTGAGGTGAACCCGACGTCGCTCCTCAGGACTCGGGAGGACCGGCGGGAGCCATCTGCATCGGCGTTGCAACGACCTTCGTTGCGCAGCGAGCAACTCCGTTCGGGGAAAGGTGAGCTTGCAGGATTCCGCCGGGGGGTGAGCGGCTTGGCTAGCCTGGGGCGGCAAGAACAACCGGCCACCGGGGGGCTGCGCGGTCGTGGATCCGGCCGGTTCCCGGGGCCCAGAGTCGGGGGAGACGAGACTGACGGTGCCAGGTCGTTCCGCTTTCGCCCCAACGGTGGCCGCCGGCGTCGCGAAAGCGACGCCGACCTGCAGGAAATAGACGCTCCCGTCCGCCCTTCGACACTCAAGCCGCGCCGGGATCCGACCGATGAATTCGATGTGAGCAAGCTGTCATCGAACATCACCCCGTCCGGGGGGAGCCGCCTGGCGCGTCGGCGGGCACGCCAGATGGGGCGGATCTCCGTAGCAGCAGCCCTCGCGGCCTCCGCGGGTGCCTGTGTCGCCCTCGGCGGCACAGGGATCGCCACTGCTTCGTCGGCCTCTGCGTCGGCCTCCGCCGGCCAAGTCGGCATACGCCTGGTGTGGAAGGTCAATTACACACAGGACCGGGCACCCTTCGCCCTCTCCTCACCCGTGCTCGTCCAACTGCGGGACGGGCCCGGTGTCGCCGTCGGCGACCTGTCGGGCCACGTGTACGCCGTCTACCTCGCCCCCGGGTCCAACGGACGGGCCCGCGGTGCCTGGGAGGTGACGGCCCACGGTCCGCACGGCGTCATCGGGATCCAGTCCCCGCCCTCGAGCGAGGATGGCATCGTCTACTTCGGCGTCGGCAACCGCGCCCGCGACCAACGGGGCATGGGTGGCTACGAGGCGGTCGACCCGAGTGGTGCCGTCAAGTGGGAGCGCCAGGCGATGAACCCGTCCAGCGACCCCGGTGACACCGGCGTGAGCGCCGGCCTCACGATCGCCAGCCTGCAATCGCAGACGGCCATCGTCGGCCCGTCCCAGGGCGAGAACACCTACCTCCTCGGAGCCTCGAGTGGCGAGCCGCTGACGGGCTTCCCCTGGTTCCAGGCCGACACGGTCTTCGCCACGGCGGCGGTCGGCGACGTCGAGAGCAACGGCCAGAACCAGATCGTCGAAGCCGGCAACACGACGGCCGGCTACGTGTGGCACCACCAGTACATCAACGGCGGGGAAGTCCGCATCCTGAGCGAGACGGGCAACAAGGGCATGAGCCGGCCCAACGAGGGGCTCTACTGCGAGTACACCGTCAACCAAGGGGTCGACTCCTCGCCCGCCATCGGTGAGATCTTCCACGGCACACCGGGCATCGTCTTCGGGACGAGCACGGAGCGGGCGGACCGTTCGACGACCGACGATGTGATCGCCATCAACCCGGCCTGTCACCGGGTCTGGCAGAAGACGCTGAGCGGCCCCACCACCGCGAGCCCGGCTCTCGCCGACGTGCTCGGCGACGGCGGCCTGCAAGTCATCGAGGGGACGCAGAACGGCGACGTGTACTGCCTGGACGCCGACACGGGGCGGATCATCTGGGAGCACCAGGTGCCGGGCTACATCTTCGGTGGCGTCGTCACGGCCGACCTCGGCAACGGTGACCAGGACGTGGTCGTGCCGACGACCGCCGGTGCCTACCTCCTCGACGGCCGCACCGGGGGCATGCTGGCGACGATCGAGCGCGGCGTCGGCCTGCAGAGCTCGCCACTCGTGACGATGGATCCGAACGGCTCCGTCGGCATCACCCTCGCCGGCTACAGCGGCTCCCGGGTGACCGAGCACGCCGTCCTCGAGCACGTCGAGATCGTCGGCTCCGACGGCTCGAGCGTGACCGCACCGGGCGCCTGGCCCGAGTTCCACCACGACCCGCAGCTCACGGGGGACGCCAATGTGCCCTCGGCGGACAACCTCACGGTCGCTGCGAAGTCGCTCCCGACGGCCGTCGTCGGGAAGCGCTACAAAGGCTCCCTCCGGGCCGCCGGCGGCAAGGCCCCCTACACCTGGCGTCGGGTCGGCGGCACGCGCCCGCCTGGCCTCCAGCTCAGCGCCGAGGGGACCTGGACGGGCACGCCGGGTCAGCACGGCCTCTACCACGTCTCGGTGGAAGTGACCGACCGCACCGGGACGAAGGTGAAGGCGGCGCTGACGATCAGGATCTACGGCTGAGCGGGCGGCGCCCGCCTCAGCCGCCGCCGATGCCGAGTCGCGCCAGGTCCTGCTGAACGTCCGGCCAGATGTAGGCACCCTGGAAGTCGATCGGCGGGGTGTGCAGGGCGGCTTGGTAGTAGCTGAGGACGAGGTTCGTCTCGTTGCCGTAGTGCACGACCGTGACGGCGTCCACGTCGTAGGTCTTGAGGAAGATCTGGATCGCCCTCGCCGTGGAGGCGTTGTTCGCCGGGGGCGGCGCCGGCTTGCCGTAGAGGGCCCACACGAGCACCTGCTCCGCCTCGTAGGGCGGCAGGAGCAGATTCGCCCCCTGGATCGGCTTGCTGTTCGGCCCGGCGACGGCACCGCGGAAGGAGATGAGCTTGAAGCGCATCTTGGCAGCGGACTGCCAAAGGAGCGCCTGGTCGTTGGAACCCTCGTAGGAGATGGGGAGCGGGTAGGACAGCACGACGGAGCCGCTGCGCAGCGGTGAGTCCGCCGCCGTGAAGAGCGCCGGCACGCCCGACGGCGTCGAGGGGTACGGGAGCGCCGGCAGGAGCGGGAGCAGCGCCACGGCGGCGATGACGAGACAGGCGAGCGCCCGGCCGAGGTCGGGACTTAAGCGCCTCCGACCGGCACTGTCGGCGGTGGGCGGTCGGCTGCGGGCATGGGCCCGCCTCGGGGCGCCGAGGCCGGCGAAGATGCCTTCGTTGCGCATGCGGTCGAGCCCGACGGCGAGCACGACGGCGATGCCGAAGTACATGAGGTACGAGTAGCGCAGGTCGAGGGCGCCGTTCACGATCGGGATCTTCACGATGAGGTCGAAGGGGAGGCGGACGTGCCCTTTGCCCCGCCCGAGCGTCACGACCCAGCCGCCGAGGGCGAGGAGCGAGAACAGCTGCACGAGCCCGACCTTGCGGCACCGCAGGATGATGAAGGCGAGGAGGGCGAGCAACGTGAGGCCGACGTAGGTGGTGTGCTCGACTCCGTTCTTCTGCACGAGCGCCATGCCCTTGGCGAGCCAGCCCCACAAGCTGAAGCGCTGCAGGCTCGTGGGGTAGATGAGCGAGGCCGGGTAGGAGTGGTACTGGTCCAGCTCCGAGACGGGGTGCGGTGGCCCAGAGATGTGGTAGGGACCCCGGAAGTAGACCCAGATGGGGTAGGCGGCGAGCACGAGCAGCGTGACGAGCGCCGGCACGAAACCCCGCACGACGTCGTTCACCCGCTCCCTCGCCGCCACCGGGTGCCGCAGGGCCAGGACGACGAAGGCGCCGAGCGCTCCGATCAGCGAGATGACGAGGATCTCGGGCGAGATCATCACCTGGGCAGCCACGACGACCCCGAGGGCGATCCCGTTGCGCACGAGGTGGCGGCGCCGCACCACGATCTCGTCGAACAACGCCATCATGAGCGGTGGCAGCGGCACGAAGACGAGGAAGAGGTGGGACTGCGCCTGGCCCACCATGAAGGGGCAGAACTCGTAGAGGAGGCCGCCGATGAAGGCGGCCGGCCACCAGGTCGTCCACCGCCGCAGGACGAAGTACATCGAGATGCCCGAGAGGGCGAAGGCGAGGCGCATGAGCAGGCTGTAGGTGGAGAGCGCCCCGAAGGCGAGCGTGAACGGCGCGAAGACGATCCCGAGGAGCGGGTAGGCCGTGTTGTTCATGAGGTTGACGCCGTGGGGGAAGTCCACCCAGCTCGAATAGAACGGGTTGAGCCCGTGCGAGAGGGCGTAGGCCGGCCAGGCGAGGAACCACACTTGCGAGGAGATGTCCCCGCAGGCACAGGGGGGAAGCGTCACGCTCGTGGCTGGCGGGTGGAGGCCGTAGACGAGGCCACCGAGCACGGAGTACACGACGGCGCAGGCGATGGGCGGGACGATCCGCCGGAGCCGGCGCCTGGACGGCCCGCTCGGCGCCGCGTCGAGGGCCGGCAGCTGGCCGGTGTGGCCCGCCTCGGAGCCGGCGCTGTCGACGCTGTCGACGCCGTCGACGGTGTCGACGGTGTCGCCGAGGTCAGTGCTGGTGGGGATGAGGGGGTCGCCGGTCGCGACGGGGTCGTCGTCCGCGGCCCGGGAACTCATTTGCGGGGACAGTACCAGGCATGCCCCGATCGATGGTGGCCGTCGGCCGGGCGGCCCATCGTCGCACCGCCAGGACCCCTGGCGCCGTCCTCAGATGCGCTCGAGGGTGCCTCCGTCGAAGAGCGGACGCATCGCGAAGCCGGCGACGTCGGCCGCGAGCTCGCCGGCGGAGGGCGCCCCGAGCTCGCCGAGCGAGGCTGCCGCCTGCAGGATGACCGGGAGGAGGCGTGCGTCGCTCGAGGTGTTGAGGAAGAGCTGCGGGTTCGAGAGCACGAAACGGACCGCCCTCCCGACTGCCCCCACGTCCTCCAGCGGTTCGTACCAGCTGAAGCGGTTGGCCACGACGCCGTCTGACCACCGCCGGCGGGCGACGGACTTGATCGTCTGCACGGCGACGCTCCGGTCGGCACAGACGGCGAGGAGCGCCTCGACGTCGCGGCGGTAGCCGTCGTGCTCGAGGAGGAGGAAGTTGTACGGCAGCAGCACCGAGTCGAGATCGGCCCGCTCGAGGCTGCGCAGGTGCATGGCGGCGATGCGCAGGCCGTGCCCGGTGACGCCGACGTGCCGGGCGAGACCTTCGTCCCGTGCCCGCAGCAACCCCTCGACGGCGCCGCCCGGGGCGTGCGCCGTCTCCCACTCGTCCTCCTCCACGAGATTGTGGAGCTGGATGAGATCGACGTGGTCGACGCCGAGGCGGGTGAGGGAGCGCTCGAGGCCGGCACGGGCGCCGTCGCCCGTCCGCTCCGCCGTCTTCGTCGCCAGGAAGAAGCGACCCGGGTGGCGTGCCAGCCAGGGCGCCAGGCGAAGCTCCGAGTCGCCGTAGTCGGCCGCCGTGTCGAGGTGGTTGACGCCGGCGTCGAGGAGGAGGGACAGCAGTTCGTCCGCCCGCTCCTGGCGCATGTCGACGAAGGCGGCCGCCCCGAAGATCACCCGGCTGCTGTCGTGGCCTGTGCGGCCGAAGGGCGATGTGTCGATGCACGGACGCTACCGCAGGCATGCCGCGACAGGCTGTTCACTCCGCGTTCTCCGGCCCCCTGGGGCGCCGTCGGCGGGCAAATCGCCCCGGATGCCCGGTGGTAACGTCGGGGCTCGTCTCACATGAGGGGGCCATGGCCATGCGCCAGACAGCACCGGTCACCGACTGGGCAGAGGACTTCGACGTCCTGGACGCCGGCTACATCGACAACCCGTTCGAGGTCTGGGACGACCTGCGCGAGCGCTGCCCGATCGCCCATACGGGACGCCGCGGGTCGAACTGGCTGCCGACCCGCTACGACGACGTCACGGCCATGGCGCACGACATCGAGCACTTCAGCTCCGTCGACGTCGGCGTCATCCCGGCCGACCGAGACGAACGGGAAGACCTGCTGCTGCCCTACGGGCTGCCGCCCATCTCCGTCGACCCGCCCGTCCACACCTGGACGCGGCGCCTCCTCCTGCCCTGGTTCTCCCACCGCCGGGTCGAGGGCTACGAGGTGCTCACGAAGGAGCTCTGCTCACGGCTCGTCGACTCGTTCGTGGGGAACGGCCGCGCCGACGCCGCCGAGGGCTACGCCCAGCAGATCCCCGTCCGGGTCATCGCCCACATCCTCGGGGTGCCCGCCTCCCTGGCGGACACCTTCACGGGCTGGGTGAGGGACGTCCTCGAGTTCGCCGACGACGAGGAGCGCCGCATGGGGGGATGGCAGGCGCTCTTCAACTACTTCATGGGCGAGGTCGAGCGGCGGCGGGAGGCCCCGGGCGACGACCTCTTGAGCGATCTGCTCACGGCGGAGATCGACGGCACACGCATCGACGACGGCATCGTGCTCGGGACCGCCGCCCTCGTCCTCATCGCCGGCGTCGACACGACCTGGAGCGCCATCGGGTCGTCCCTCTGGCACCTCGCCACCCACGAGGAGGACCGCAAGCGGCTCGTGGCGGAGCCGGAACTCATGGCCACCGCCGTGGAGGAGCTGCTGCGGGCGTACGCCCCCGTCACGATGGCACGGCTCGTCACGAGCGACGTCGAGTTCAAGGGCTGCCCCATGAAGGCGGGGGACAAGCTCCTCATGAACTTCCCGGCGGCCAACCGGGACCCCGAGGTCTTCGAGGACGCCGACACCGTCGTCCTCGACCGCCAGCACAACCGCCATGTCGCCTTCGGCTCGGGCATCCACCGGTGCGCCGGCTCGAACCTGGCGCGCATGGAGCTGCGCGTGGCGCTCGAGGAATGGCTCCGCCGCATCCCGGAGTTCCGCCTCGCCGACGGGGCCGAGGTGCTTTGGGCCGGCGGGCAGGTGCGGGGACCGCGCCTGCTCCCGGTGGTGTTCCCGTGAAGGTGCGGGTCGATCCGGACCGTTGCCAGGGCCACGCCCGCTGCTTCGCCCTCGTGCCCGAGCTCTTCTCCGTCGACGACTACGGGCAGAGCTCGGTCATCGGGGACGGAACGGTGCCGGGGGACCTCGAGGACAAGGCTCGCCTCGCCGTCGCCAACTGCCCCGAGTACGCCATCGAGGAGATCGACTGAGCCGGTCGGTTGTCGGGTGACGGCCGTACTGTGCGACCACGGCGACCGAACCGGGCCCTGTGCGGTCGTCTTCGCATCTCGGTACGCCCGAAGCCCCACGGACCGGGGCGACCGGGCGGGCTAGTCGCCGGCCCCGGCCTCCCCGTCGTCGGGGGCGAAGTCCGGGACAACGAACTGGCTCGGGACGTTGCCCGTGCGGGCGAGCCAGGCGTACTCCCAGGGTGTGAGATCCGAGATCGCCACCTCGGGGGGTGAGGGCGCCTCCGCCCGGGCGGCTTGGGCGGCCGCCCGCGCCGCCACGGACGCCGGAGCCAGGGAGCCACGGGGCAGGACCTCGTGGCGGGACGCCTCCGGTGGCGTCGTGCGCCGCAGGAACGGCCAGTCGGCGGGGTTGCCGCCCGCCCCGGGGCCGTCGACGCGGTCGTGCGAGGCTCCTGCACCGCCCCTGGCGCCACCCACGAGCGCCACGGCACCGGCGCCGCGGGCATCGACCCGGGCGGCGACCCGCTGCTCGGAGTGCATCCACTGCAGGAAGATGGGCACGAAGGCGCCGAGCGTGACGACCTCGGTGGCGGCCCAGAGGAGGCCGCCGCCCGTCTTCGTGCTCGCCAGCGTGTACATCGACGCCAGCGGCTTGTGGCTGTTGAGGATGGCGACGCCGAGGAACGCCTCGACGCCGGAACCGAGGAGGATGTTGAGCATGCGGGCCGGGTAGCTCATCTTCCAGTGGATGATGGGGTCGATGCCGACCATCGGCCACCAGAACAACGTCGCGCCGAAGAGGAAGCCGAGGTTGATGAGATCCATCAGCCACATGTGCAACATGGCGTAGTTGAGCAAGCCGGTGAGGAAGAAGACGAACATGGCGCCGTAGTAGAGGGCCCACACGACGACCGGGTTGCTGATGGCGGCGAAGGGCACGGAGCGGAGGACGGCGAGCCAGCGCTGTTTGACGCGGCGGCTCGCCGTCTGCAGCAAGAGCGTGGAGGGGGCTCCGAGGGCGAGGAGGGGCGGCCCGACCACCATGAGAAGCAGGTGCTGGACGACGTGGGCTTGGAAGTACGTCCCAGTCATGGCGGCGACGGGCGACTGCAGGGCCAGGTCGACCGCCACGAGGCCGGCGAGGAAGGCCGTCGTCCGCCAGGGGCTCCACCGGCGGCCGCGAGCGGCGAGGTGCCAGTCGGCCCGCAGATACCACACGGCGAGGGCGACGACCGTGAGGGCCACGGCGATCGGGAACGCACTGAACTCCCAGCGGGTGAGGGCATTGTGCAGGGAGAAGGCGACGGGGGACATCCCGGGCATAGGCCTAGTGTTCTACCTCAGCGGGCCCGCCACAACCTCGCGACGGGCGGCCGGCCCGGGCGGCGGTGCTCACGCCGGCGCCGTTGGCGCCGAAGGGAGGGCGACGTCCTGCAGCTCGGTCCACGTGCGACCACCCTCGAGGCCGTAGATGCCGACGCTCGCGGTCCCCGCCACGAGCGCCTCCGTGCGGCCGGGTTCGAGCACGAGCGTGGCCGTGCCGACGGGAGGTGCCGGCAGCTCCCCCCAGCGAGCGCCGGCGCCGGCGAGCAGTTCAGCCCGCCGGCCTCCATCGCTCGAGAGGAGGAGAAAGCTCGAGCCGTCCGACGCCACCCCCGTGGCGAGCAGGCTCTGTGAGGGTGGGACGTCGTAGGGCGCCGAGGAGGTCCAGTCCCCGGCGGCGTCTCGCGTGAAGCGGACGATGCTCGCCGTGCCGTTGCCTGCCACCGCCTCCGCCAGCACGTCGAGGCGGGAGGCAGAGTCGGCGACACCGAGGACCTCGGTCACCTCGGTCCTGGCCGCCACGCCGGCTGCGGAGGCGGGGGTGGACGTGGTGGAGCCGGTGGCCCTGCCGCCGGACGCCGCCCCGCCCGTCACCGCCGCCGGGAGGGGCGGACCGACGAGGCGCCAGCCCCCGTTCGCGAGCGTGAAGAGCCCGATCTCGTCGGCTTCCGCGCACGTCCCGCCGGCGACCGGGGCGCCGTCCGGACCGAAGGCCACGGCGGTGAGCGAAACGAGGTCGCAGCCGCGACCGGCCACTGCGGCCAGGACGGACCGGCTCTCGACGCCGAGGGCGCCGCCCGGGGCGTAGACGCCGCCGAGGGACGTCCCGCTCGCCCCGAACAGCGCCAGCCAGCGCCCGTCCTGACCCACCGCCACGGCGTCGGGAACGGGGGCGAGGCTCCCCGGGAAGGCGCCGAAGCTCCAGCGGGGCGTCCAGCGGGCGTCGCCGGTGGGGGTTGTCGCCATCGGCGAGAACGCCAGCAGCCTGCTCGCCTCGACGCCGACGAGCCCCGAGCTGGACGAGAAGGAGCCGACGAGCCCGTCGACATCCGACACCCCGGGGGGTGTGACGACCGACCAGGTGCGCCGGCGGCCACCGAGCACGAGGAGCTCCCAGATCTCGCCGGACGCCGTCGGGGACGACACGGGCAGGATCGCCCAGGCGGCGGGCGAGTGCCATGCAGGCGACGTCGCGCCGGCCCCGGTGCCGAGGCCAGCGACGATGCCGGAAGAGGCGAGCGGGATGTGGAGGGCCTGCGACTGCGCCGGCGTGGGCCGCCCGGCGGCGTTCCCGGAGCTGCAGGCGCACAGCAGCGCTCCCGCGAGCGCGACGGCGACGGCAGCCCCCGGTGTCGTCCTCCCCCTCACGACCTAACGAGTCGACAGCACGTTCTCGACCGTCGTGGCGAGCACGCCGGCGAAGGATGCCTCGGTCGCCTGGGTGCCCGGCCCCGGGTTGGCGTTCAGCTCGTAGCGCACCACCCCGGCGGCGTTGATGACGAAGACGTCGTACGAGTCGGTGACGGCGAGCCCCGGCCGCTCGAGACGGGTGTCCACCCCGTAGGACCGCCATACGGTCCGCAGATGGGCGATCGGACCGGTGAAGTAGAGCCAGTTGCTCATGTCGTCGAGGCCCTCGGCGGCGTCGAAGGCCCGCATGGCGGACCCGGAGCGATAGAGCGGGTTCGTGACGATGCCGACGAACTCGACGGCGCTGCTCTGGTCGCCGAGCAGGAGGGAGGCCTGCCGCAACTCGGTGGCGATGACGGGACTTCCCATGGTGCTCACGGGGTCGAGGAAGGTGAGCACGACGGCGCGACCGCGCAGCTCGCTGAGGCCGAGATCCTTTCCGAACTGATCTCGCAGCACGAAGGTGGGCGCCCGCACGTCGAGGGGGCTGGGGTAGCCGTCGAGGGCGTGGTACACGATCGGGTCCGCCCGCCCTTCCAGCGACGCCGCCGCCATGGGGGCCGCCCCGAGGAGAACGACGACGACGGCCCCCATGGCGGCCGCCACCCGGAAGCTGTAGGCGGGCCGCGCCCGCACCCGCTCGCGCCAGGTCGGCGGGACCTCCGGCGGGGGCGGCTCCGAGATCCAGCCGAGGTCCGGCTCGAGGTTGATGGGAAGCTCGAGCTCGGGCGAGAGGACCTCGGCTTCGACGACTCGACGGGTGAGACCGAGGTAGCCGGCGCAGATGAGGACCACGATGGGGATCATGCTGTTCGGGTCGGTGCCGGTCCCCCCGAAGAAACCCAAATCCTGCACCAGCACCCAGTTGCCCAGGCACAGGACGATGGAGCCGATGAGGGCGACGGCAACGAGGCGGGAGCGGGAGGACATGAGGCCGAGGCCGCAGACGGCGAGGGCGGCGACGACGAAAAGGTTGACGGCGAAGCCGTGGGCGTCGTCGAAGGCGGCGAAGGAGGCGAGCCAGGAAGCGATGTCGTGCGGTTGTGGCGTCGACGCCATCGTGCTCACCATGCCGGCGAGCAGCCCGGGCCGAGAGGAGGTGGCGCCCTGCCAGAAGCCCCGGCCCGGCCAGGCCTGCAGGATGGCGCCGAGGAGGAAGTAGACGCCCACGATGCGCAGCACGAGGCGGCCCATGCCGCCCGTCGTCCAGCGGTGATCGTCGAGCACGAGGAGGCCGCCGGCGAGGCAGTAGAGCAGCACGGCCCCCGGAGCCCCGAACATCCAGCTCACTCCCGGTGCGAAGAGACCGCCGAAGGCCTCACCGAAGACCCATACGACGAGCCCCCAGAAGAGGCTGGCGACACCGGCCGCCTTCGACCAGCGCCCGCGGGGGGCGACGAGCAGCCAGAGCCCGATGCCGAGCTGGATCCAGACGGCCGCCGTGCTCGCCACGATGGGGTGGTCCGCCCAGATGCGCGATCCGACGTTCACGACGTGCTGCACCCAGTCGGACGAGGCGGCAGCCGTCGGGTCGATCACCCTCGCCGTGAGCCCGAGCGGCATGGAGGTCTGTCCCTGCAAGATGCCGTCGAACACCCAGAGCAGCCCGAAACCGATCCGCAGGAAGCGGCGCCCGCTCGGCTCCGGGTCGTGCGCGGCCTCCTCGTCGGGGACGGGGACGGCAGGGACGGCGGCGCCCTTCGGCGGCCCGTTCCGTCCCCGCTCGGGCTCTCCGGCCTCGTTTTTCGGTGAGGAGGCGGCGCGTGCGGCAACATTGTGGAGTTGGACGGAGCGAAGGGCGCTCCAGGCGATCGCCAAGAGCACGAGGATGATGACGACGACTAGGGCTTGGTGCAGCAGAGCCGCCTGGAAGGCGGACACGATCGTGGGATTGGCGGATGGTACGCCACTGCTCATCCCGGGCACTTCTGATCGGCTCCTCGAATCTGTGCAAACGCAAGCAGCACTGGCAGGAGTCCAGCGAGATCGCCGAGAATCGCGCCAGTTCCCGCCAGTACCGTCGCGTTATCAGTCCGCCATTTCTTCACCGCAAGGTTACCGGAATTCGGGACCCAGGGTTGGCCATTCCGTCTCCCTGCTCCCACTCGGCGGCCCGGGAGGCGGCTGACCTTGTCGCTCGAGCAGCTCCCCACGACTGAAGGTGGCAGCCCGCTGCCACCTGGCCCGCTCCCGCACACCAGGCCGGGCGCCGCTCCCGGCACGGTACGCCGCAAGCGGTACCGGCCCCGCGTCGACTACGAGCTCATCTCCTGCGGCCTCCACGGCCATGTCCTCGTCGGGCAAGACGTCGCCGAGGTGCGCCCCGCGGACGCCGACGTGCTCCGGGAATTCGAGGGTCTGCGCTGGCACCGCTGCCTGCGCTGCGACGCCTGGCTCGTGCAGGACATCCCGACGAACCCGACGAGCCAATTCCTCCCAGATGTCGTCGACCTGGACATCCCGATGCGGGGGCGTCAGCTACGGGACCGCTACGTCCTGCGCCTCATCGTCCTCGATCGCATCCTGCACGCCCTCGTCTTCGGGGCGCTCGCCGCCGCCATCCTCATGTTCGCCCAGAACGCCGACCACCTCCACAGCATCTGGCGGCGCATCCTGACCTCGCTGCAGCCCTACTCCGGGTCCTGGATCGTGAAGGACGTCAACAAGATCTTCGCCCTCAGTCACGTGAAGCTCTACCTGCTGGGCGGCGTGGCCGCCCTCTACGTCGTGCTCCTCCTCGCCGAGTGCATCGGTTTGTGGAACGCCCGTCGGTGGGCGGAGTACCTGACGTTTGTGGAGCTGGCGGGTTTCGTGCCGTTCGAGCTGTACGAGCTCGCCGGGTCGGTGACGGCGCTCAAGGTGGCGACCCTCGTCATCAACGTGGCCATGCTCCTCTACCTGCTGCTCGTCCACCGCCTCTTCGGCGTCCGAGGTGGTGTGCGGGCCGCCAAGGCCGCCTACGGCGAGGAGGGCTGACGGCGGCGGCGCCGTCGGGAGCGTCAGGTCACCGCTTTGCGAACGGAGTAGGCGGGCGCTTCGTGGGCGCCGGAGGTGACGACTGCCGCCAGGGTCTCGACCGCCGTGAAGACGTCGCAGTAGCGCAGGTAGGCGGGGGCGAAGCCGAAGCGACAGAGGTCGGGGGCACGGAAGTCGCCCACGACACCCTCGGTGATGAGCGCCTGCACGATCTCGTAGGCGCGGGCGTGCCGGAACGACACCTGCGAGCCGCGGCGGGCGCCCTGTCGGGGCGAGGCGAGGACGAGCTCGTCGCCGAGGCGCTCGAGCACGCCGGCGATGAACAATTCGCCGAGGGCGAGCGACTTGGCCCGCACGTCCCGCATGGAGACGCCGTCGAAGGCGTCGAGGGCGGCGTCGAGGGCGGCCATGGCGAGCACGGGCGGTGTCGAGGTCACGAAGCGGCGCACCCCGGCGGCAGCCCGGAAGGGCGTCGTGAACTCGAACGGGGCGGCATGGCCGAGCCAGCCGGGCAGGGGGTTCTCGAGCGACTCCTGCAGCTCTCGGCGCACGTAGAGGAAGGCGGGGGCGCCGGGGCCGCCGTTCAGGTACTTGTAGGAGCAGCCGACGGCGAGGTCGACCCCGTCGGCGTCGCAGTCGACGACGACCGCCCCGGCGGAGTGGCAGAGGTCCCAGAGCGTGAGCGCCCCCGCATCGTGCGCCGCCCGCGTGAGGGCGGCCATGTCGAAGAGCGCCCCTGTCCGGAAGTCGACGTGGGTGAGCATGAGGACGGCGACCGACTCGTCGAGAGCGCCGGCGACGGCCTCCGGGTCCGCTTCGACGTAGCGGACCTCGGAGCCGCCGAGCAGGCGGCCGATCCCCTCGGCGGCGTAGAGGTCGCTCGGGAAGTTCCCCGGCGTGGTGACGACGACATGTCGCCCGGGCCGGGCGCCGAGGGCGGCACCCAGCAGCTTCGTGAGGGCGATCGTGGTCGTGTCCGCCACGACGACCTCTCCGGTGCGGGCCCCGATGAGGCGGGCGAGCTTGTCGCCGACCCGCTCGGGCGCCGACATCCAGGACGCCCAGCTGCCCACGAGACCATTGCCCCATTCCTCCGCGACCAGGTGGGCGAGCCGGGCCGCCACGGCTCTCGGCAGGGCACCGAGCGAGTTGCCGTCGAGATAGACGAGTCCGTCCGGCATGTCGAAGCACTCGCGCAACGACGCCAGGGGATCGGCCCGGTCGAGGGCCTCGCAGCGCTCCCTCGTCCACTCCGGGTTCACAGCGCCACTTTCGAGGCGGGACCACACGGCTCGTGCACCGCTGCCGGAGGCTAATGGCCGAGCCCACCGAGGACGTCGTCGGATAGGTTGAACGGCCTGACAGGGGCGTCCGTCCCGAGACGACGGAGGAGAGGCACATGGTCGCCGTCCCGGAGCGGGCGCAGGTCGTGGTCATCGGTGGCGGCGTCATCGGCCTCTCGACGGCGTACCACCTGACGAAGCTCGGCTGGCGCGACGTCCTCGTCCTCGAACGGCACCAGCTCACCTCGGGCACGACGTGGCACGCCGCCGGCCTCATCACCTCGGCGGGGATGACCGACGAGGCGTCCCTCACCATGAGCATCTACTCACGCCAGCTCTACGCCCGCCTCGAGGAGGAGACGGGGCTCTCCTGCGGGTTCCGGCGCTGTGGCCACCTGCACGTTGCCACGACGCCGACGCGGGTGGAGGCGATGCGGAGGGAGGCAGCCTACGCCAAGCGCTTCGGGCAGGAATCGCACGAGATCGGGCCATCGGAGATCGCCGAGCTGTGGCCGATGGCCGAGACGTCGGATCTGTTGAGGGGCTTCTATGTTCCTGCCGAGGGGCGGGCGAACCCGCACGACGTGGCGATGTCGCTCGCCAAGGGCGCCCGCCTCGGTGGAGCGACGATCCTCGAGGGCGTGCCGGCCACGGGGGTGACGACCTCGGGGGACCGCGTGACGGGCGTCGTGACGACCGAAGGCACCATCGAGGCCGAGGTGGTCGTGCTCTCGGCCGGCATCTGGAGCCGTCAGTTCGGTGACGCCATCGGTGTCCGCATCCCGCTACAGGCCGCCGAGCACTACTACCTCGTCACCGAGCCGTTCCCCGGCGTGCATCCCGACCTTCCCGTCCTCGAGGACCCGTCGACCTATGGGTACTTCCGGGAGGAGACGGGCGGTCTCCTCGTCGGGCTCTTCGAGCCGGAGGCGGCCGCCTGGAAGCTGGACGGCGTCCCCGACGACTTCGCCTTCGGCGAGATCGAGCCGGACTTCGAGCGCGTCGGGCCTTACGTGGAGCTCGCCATGTCGCGCGTCCCCGAAGTGCGCAACGTCGGCGTCCGGAAGTTCTTCTGCGGGCCGGAGTCCTTCACGGCCGACGTCCACCCCCTCCTCGGCGAGTCGCCGGAGCTGCGCGGCCTCTTCGCCGCCACGGGGCTCAACTCGCTCGGCATCCTCCTCGGCGGCGGTGTCGGGAACGTCATGGCGGACTGGATCGTGAACGGGCGGCCACCCCTTGAGCTCACCGGGTTCACGCTCGACCGCACGAGCCCGCACGAGGCGACGCGGATCTTTCGCCGCGACCGCACGCCGGAGCAGCTCGGCGTCCTCTTCGGCGATGCCATGGCTCCCGGCTGGACGCCCCGCTCGGCTCGGGGCGTGCGGCGGTCGCCCGTGCACGAGCGCCTCGTGGTCGGTGGGGCGCGTTTCGACACCTCGACGGGATGGGAATGGCCGGACTTCTTCGCAGGCCCCGGGGCGACGCCGCCGCACGTCGAGCAGTCCTTCGGCCGCCAGCCCCACTTCACCTTCGTCGAAGCCGAACACCGGGCGGTACGGGAGGACGCCGGCCTCCTCGACATGTCGTTCATGTGCAAGTTCCTCCTGCAGGGGCCCGACGCCGGTGCAGTCCTCGACCGCCTCGTCGTGTCCTCCACCGCCGTGGGCGTCGGCAAGGTCGTCTACACGGCGATGTGCCACGAGGGCGGCGGCATGTGGCTCGACTGCACGTTCACCCGCCAGGCAGACGACCGCTACCTCGTCGTGGGCACCGACCTCGTGAGCCGGCGGCTGGAGGCGCTCCTCGGCCGGGCCGTCGCGCCGGGCGATGCCGCCACGCTCACCGACGTGACGGCGAACTTCGCACTCTTCAGCCTGCAGGGCCCGAAGTCGAGGACCCTCCTGTCCCGCCTCGCCTCCGGCGATCTCTCGAACGAGTCCTTCCCCTACCTGACGGGGCGCCACCTCGACGTTGCCTACGCCCCCTCCGTCTGGGTGCAGCGCGTCACCTACGTCGGGGAGCTGGGCTTCGAGCTGCACGTCCGATCCGACCTCGCCGTCTCGGTCTACGACGCCCTCTTCGAGGTGGGCTCCGACCTCGGGCTGCGCAACGTGGGCATCTCGGCACTGAACGGGCTGCGCCTCGAGAAGGGCTACCGGGACTACGGGCACGACATCGGGAACGACGACACGCCGCTCGAGGCGGGGCTGGGTTTCTTCGTGGACTTCGGGAAGGCGAGCTTCCCCGGCCGGAAGGCTCTCCTCGAGCAGCGCCACGGCGGACCGCTCGGCGAGCGGCTGGTGAACCTCCTCGTCCTCGACCCCGAGCCCCTCCTCGTCCACCACGAGGACGTCCTGCGCGACGGCGTCCTCGTGGGCGAGGTGGAGGCCGGCGCCTACGGCTACACGCTCGGCGGGTCCGTGGCCATCGCCACCGTGCGTTCGGAGCGGGGCGTCACGGGCGAGTGGCTGTCGTCGGGGCGCTTCGAGGTCGAGGTGTGCGGCCGGCGCTCGGCCGCTCGGGTGCAGCTGGCACCCCTCTACGACCCGTCGCGGAGCCGCATCCTCGCCTGAAGCCCCGCGTGGGCTATCTCGGGCCGTTCGGGGCGGAAGGTGGTCGAGCTTTTGTGCAGACCCCTGTACGAAACCTCGAACACCTTCACCCGGCCGGCGGTGAGGTGTTTGAGGTTTTGTGCAGACGCCTGTATGAAACCTCAAACACCTTCGCCCGACGGAGCACCTCGACCTCGCACCTCCGGCAGCCTCGACGGGCGTGCCACGATGGCGCCATGCGCATCGGAGTTCTCACAGGCGGAGGGGACTGCCCCGGCCTCAACCCCGCCATCCGGGCCGTCGTCCGCAAGAGCGAGGTGGGCTACGGCGACACCATCATCGGCTTCCGGGACGGCTGGCGGGGCGTCATCGAGGACTCGACCATGCCGCTCGACGTGGCGGCCTGCCGCGGGATCCTCCCCCGTGGCGGCACGATCCTCGGTACTTCACGGACGAACCCGTTCCGGGTGGAGGCCGGCCCGGAGCGCTGCCTCGAGACGCTCCAACGCAACGGCGTCGACGCCCTCATCGCCATCGGGGGAGAGGACACGCTCGGCGTCGCCAACAAGCTCGGGGACGCCGGCGTGCACGTCGTCGGCATCCCGAAGACGATCGACAACGACCTGTCGGAGACCGACGTGACGATCGGCTTCGACACCGCCGTGCAGATCGCCGCCGAGGCGATCGACCGCCTCCACACGACGGCGGAATCGCACCACCGGGTCATCGTGTGCGAGGTGATGGGCCGCCACGTCGGCTGGATCGCCACCTACGCCGGCATCGCCGGCGGGGCGACGGCCATCCTCGTGCCCGAGGACCCGTTCTCGATCGACGACGTCTGCGCCTACCTGCGCCACCGCCACGCCAGCGGGAACTACGCCTCCATCGTCGTGGCAGCCGAGGGTGCGAAACCCCGTGAAGGCACCCTCACCATCGTCGCCCCCGAGCTCGACCAGTTCGGGCACGAGCGCCTCGGCGGGATCGGGACGGTCGTGGCGGAGGAGGTCGAAGCGCGGACGGGTTTCGAGTCGAGGGTGACGATCCTCGGGCACATCCAGCGGGGCGGCACGCCGAGCGCCTTCGACCGTGTGCTCGCCACCCGCTTCGGGACGGCCGCCGTCGACGCCGTCCACGACGGGGCCTGGCGCCAGATGGTGGCGCTGCACGGCGCCCGCGTCGAGCGGGTGCCCATCGCCGACGCAGTCGCCAAGCTGAAGACGCTCGACCCCGACCTCTTCCGCTCCGTGGCGGAGGTCTTCTTCGGCTAAGGCGGCGTGGCCGGAGCCGCTCAGGCGCCAGCCAGCCCCACCGGGCAGGACACGCCCGTGCCGCCGAGCCCGCAGTACCCGGCCGGGTTCTTGGCCAGGTACTGCTGGTGGTACTCCTCGGCGTAGTAGAAGGGGCCCGCCTCGGCGATCTCCGTCGTGATCTCGCCGTAGCCGGCGGCGCTCAGCGAGGCCTGGAAACGGTCCCGCGACAACTTGGCCGCCGCCAGCTGGGCGTCGCTCGTGGCGTAGATGGCGGAGCGGTACTGCGAGCCGAGGTCATTGCCCTGCCGCATCCCCTGCGTGGGGTCGTGGTTCTCCCAGAAGATCGTGAGCACGGCCTCGTAGCTCGTCACTGCCGGGTCGAACACGACGAGCACGGCCTCGGCATGCCCGGTGCGACCGGAGCAGACCTCCTCGTAGCTCGGGTTCGGCGTGTAACCGCCCGAGTAGCCCACGGCGGTCGTGTAGACGCCGTCGGCCTGCCAGAACTTGCGCTCGGCGCCCCAGAAACATCCCATGGCGAAGATGGCCGTCTCCATCCCCTCCGGGAAGGGCGGCGTGATCGGATGGCCGAGCACCACGTGGCTACCTGTCACCCGCACCGGCGTCGTCCTTCCCGCCAGGGCGTCCTCGGGGCCAACCATCTCCTGCTTCCTCGATCTGAACAAGCTCATCGACCTCTACCTTTGCTCGTACCGGCACTAGTGGAACGTCCCGCCCGTCTCAGCTGTTCCCCCCGTCGTGGCCCGGCGGGCCGGGTTCGCCTCCGGCCTCCTCCTCGTCCGCGTCGGCACGGTAGGAGAGCAGCAGCTCGACAAGACCGTCACGGGTCTGCGGGTCCAGATCCTCCGGTTGGGCGCTCCCGAGCAGGCCGATCGTGGCGCGCAGCTGCCTCAGGTACTCGTCGCAGCCGTCGCAGCCCGCCAGGTGGCGCTCGAGGCGGGCACGCCGGCGCGGAGTCAGGGTGCCCTCGAGGTAGTCGGTCATGAGCGCGATGGCGTCACGGCAGACGAGGTCTCGTCTCCAGGCGCTCCGCAACCGCACCATCACGTCTCCCACTTCCTCACGTCGTCTTCCAGCATGGCCCTGACACGGGACCGGCCCCGGTGGAGGAGCACCCGCTGGTTGCCCTCCGAGAGTCCCAGCAGGTCGCAGACCTCGCTCGAAGGCAGTCCCTCGACGTCGCGCAGCGTTACCACTTGGCGCTGTGAGCCGGGCAGCTGCTCGACGACCTGGCGGATCCTCGCCGCCATCTCGGGAGCGGCCAAGCGCTCCTCGATCTCGTCGGACCACACCTCCGGCGGCTCCCGCCAGACGCCGTGCGACGTGAACCGGTCGGGGTCGAGCCCGTCGCCCGTGTCGAGGGCGACGTGGCGCGGCTCTCGCGCCCCCGTCGTGCGGGCGCGGTTCACGAGGATGCGGAAGATCCACGTCTTCAGCGACGAGCGGCCCTCGAAACGCGACAAGCCCTTCACGACACCGAGCCACGTGTCCTGCACGACCTCCTCGGCGACGGCCCGGGTCGGCACGAAGCTGCAGGCCACCCGAACCATCGACAGGTGGTAGCGGTCGACGAGCTCGGCGAAGGCCGCCTCGTCGCCGGCGCGCAGCCGGGCGACGAGGCTGGCGTCGGGCGGCGTCTCCACGCCGCCAAATCTACGACCGCCGTAACGCTTGCCGGCCGCAGGGGACGGAGTTCGTGCGGCCGCAACGCGTCGCCGCGTCTCGAGGAAAGGAAAACCACATGCAACGAACAGTTCGCGCCCCGGGTCGGTTCCCGGGCGTCCGTGGGCGGACGCTGCTCGCCGGTACCGCCCTCGCCGCCCTGGCAGGCGCCGCCGTGCTGGTCGGCCCGATCGCCGCCGGTGCCCAGCCGAGACCCGCCGCGTTGGCCGGCCATCACCGGCCCGGCCATCAGCGGTCGGGGGGCCAGGGCATCGGCGACGCCGTCTTCGTGCAGAGCAACGCCACGACCGGCAACCAGATCCTCGCCTACTCGCGATCAGGCACCGGCTCGCTGTCCTTCCTGCACGCCTATAGCACGGGCGGCCTCGGCGCCCGGACGACAGGCTCCGTCGTCGACCCGCTGGCGTCGCAGGGCTCCCTCTACTACGACCCGGCGGGCGCCCTCCTCGTGGCCGTGAACGCCGGCAGCGACACCATCACGACGTTCCACGTGAACGGCGACGCCCTCTCGAACCGCCGTGTCCTCTGGGCCGGTCAGCTCCCCGTGAGCGTGACCTCCTCCGGCTCCCTCGTCTACGTTCTCGACGGCGGCTCCACCGGTGCCGTGCGGGGTTACCGCCTCGCCGGCGACGAGCTCCGGCCCATTTGGCGATCGGTCCGGCACCTCGGCCTCGACCCGACGGCCTCGCCGCAATACCTGAACACGCCGGGACAGGTGGGTTTCTCGCCGGATGGCAGCCAGCTCCTCGTCACCACGAAGGACAACGGCAGCGACATCGACGTCTTCGGCGTGCGGCCGGACGGCCGGCTCACGCGGCACTTCGTGCAAAACCCGTCGGCCGAACCGGTTCCCTTCGGATTCGTCTTCGACCCGAACGGCCACCTCGTCGTGACGGAGGCCGGAGGCAGCGACGTCTCGACGTACACGCTGGCGGCTGACGGCTCGCTCACGCACCTCTCGACCGTGGCTGACGGTGAAATGGCGCCCTGCTGGATCACCTCTGCGGACGGCTACTACTTCGTCGCCAACGCCGGCAGCGCCGACATCTCCGGCTACCAGGTCGACGCCGGTGGCAACGCCTCCCTCATCGCCGCCGAGGGCGGCATCGCCGCCACGACCGACGCCGGCCCCATCGACCTCGCCGCCTCTTCCAACGGGCAGTTCCTCTACGCCGAGGCGGGCGGTGCCGGCGCCGTGGACGAGTTCGCCGTCAACGCCAATGGGACACTCAGCTCCATCGGGTCGATCACCGGACTCTCCGGCACCGGCATCGAGGGCATCGTCGCCTCCTGACACTTGCTCTGCCAGGACCGGCCCGTCCCCCCGGTAGGGCCGGTCCCGGCAGGACCTTGGAGGGCACAGGCTCGAGGGCCGGCGCAGCGCCTGTAGGGCGGCGCCGGCCCTCCGATCCTGGAGACGGTCGCCAGCCGGCTGCGCCCAGTGCTCGAGCGGCCCTCCCCCGCTACCCGCAGTGTCTCGTGTAGGCAGCGGTCCCCGGCTGGTAGGCCTCGCCCGAGTTGGCGCTCACCTGCAGGCAGGCCTCGTCGACGGCAACGAAGTCACGGGCCGGGATCTGCTTGAGCTCGTCGACGTCGGTGTAGGTCCAGCGCGTGTCCGCCGTGCCCTGGAAGTACCAGTTGCTGCCGTTGTCGGCGAGGATGAGGCCGTAGGTCTTCATCGTCGTGAGGACCGTCTGGCACATGGCCTGGCACAGTTTCCACGGCAGGCGGAAGCTGGCGTCGAGACGGAAGCGCGCCCCCATGGGCGGGCAGCTCGCGTCCGACTGGCCCGCCTGGTGCCGGGCCGGCCAGAGGAACGAGTCGTGGGTGCAGTCGGCGGTGAAGCGGATGGCGTGGTCCATGGCACCGGACTTCACCTCGTCGTAGTTGACGAGCCCGGGGAGGATCGGCAGCCCGGCGGCGTCCGCCGAGGTCCAGGTGGCGGGGCGCAGCTTGTCGGACAGGAGGCTCCAGATCGCCCCGGAGCCTGCCGTGGACTTGTCGTCCGGGTGGTAGTAGGCGAGCCACAGCTCGTAGAGCCTGCACGTGGCCGGGTCCACCATGATGGCATGGCGGTCCCCGCTGGCGTTCGGCCCGCCCTCGATGGGCGTCGAGGACGAGAACGGGTACGGCCCCTTGTCGCTCTCGCTCGCGTACATGATCGAGACCTTCACGAGCGCTTGCTTCGGCTTCACGATCTGCCAGGGGATGCCGTAAGGGATCTTCGTGCCGGACGGCCCGTAGTCGGGATGAAGGTCGGTGGAGCCGCTGTCCATGGACCTCAGCCACTCCCCGCTGTGCGAGTCCACCGGCAGGTGGGTGACGGGTGTGTTCCAGACGTTGTCGGCCGGGAAGGCCGGGCACTTCGTCCCGGGCAGCGTCGTGCCCTTGGGGGCGGCCACCGCAGCCGCGCCGTGCCTATGGGCGGCTCCCTGAGCCACCGTCGGCGGGGTATCGGCGAGGACCGCCCCACCTGTCGTCGCCACGGCGGCAACACACGCCACGGCGAGCATCGCCATCGTCCACCGACCCGTCACCGAGCCGCCCCTCATCGCCATCCTCCCTCCGCCGAGAGTCGCCCTCGCGGGCGCCCAGAGAGCTTAGGCGGTCGCGTGTGGCATCATCGCCGCACGCCGTCGCACCCCTCCTCGCCGTGACCGCCGGGCATCCGGACGGAGCTCCCGCAGGGGGGTGGGACGCGCCCGGGCACGCCGGTGCGTCGTTCGAATGGGGGCTGGCCGGCGCCGGCGCCATCGCCCCGGCGTGTGCCCTCGTGGTCGTCGTCGACGTCCTCTCCTTCACGACTGCCGTCGCCGTGGCCGCCGGGCGGGGGATCGACGTCTTCCCGAGCCCCGACGGCGCCAGCGGCCGGCGCCTGTCCGAGGCGACGGGCGCCGCCCTCGCCGTCGGCCGCCACGAGACCGACGCCAGCCACCCCTACTCGCTCTCGCCCGCCGACGTGGCGATGGCGCCCTTCGCCGGCAGCATCGTCCTGCCCTCGCCGAACGGGGCCGCCGTGTCGGCTGCCGTCGCCGGAGCCGGCACCCCGGTCGTCGCCGCCTGCCTCCGGAACGTTTCGTTCGTCGTCTCCTACCTGCTCGCACAGGGCTTCGGCCGTCCCGATCGCCTCCTCGGCGTCGTCGCCGCCGGCGAACGCTGGCCGGACGGGAGCCTGCGGCCCGCCATCGAAGACCTCTTCGGCGCCGGCCTCGTGCTTTCCGGGCTCGCCGGCGCCGGATGCCTGCTGACGCCGGAGGCGACCGTCGCCGTGCGCTCGGTCGCCGGGCTCTCCTCCGCCCAGATCGCCGACCTCGTGGGAGCCTCCACGTCGGGGGCCGAGCTCAAGGTGGCGGGCTACGGCGCCGACGTCGAGCTCGCCGTCGACGTCGATGCCGACGCCGTCGTACCGCTCATGCGGGGCGAGGGCGAGGCCTTTCGGGACGCCATGGTGAGAGGAGCGATCGGGTGAGCGGACGGTTGGACGGCAAGGTGGCCCTCGTCACGGGATCCTCCAGCGGCATCGGGGCCGCCACGGCCCGCGCCCTGTCGGCCGAGGGCGCCACGGTCGTCGTGAACTCCGCCCGCTCCGCCGACGCCGGCAGGGCGATCGCCGCCGAGCTCGGCGACGCCATGTACCTGCGTGCCGACATCTCGGTGCCGTCCGAGGCGCGCGAGCTCGTCGAGGTGGCGGCGCGGCGCAACGGGCGCCTCGACATCCTCGTGAACAACGCCGGGGTCACCGTCAAGATCCCGCACCTCGAGATCGACGAGGTGACGCCCGAAGTGTGGTCGAAGATCCTCGGCGTCAACGTGCTGGGCACCTGGAACGTGACGGCGGCGGCGGTCCCCTACCTGCGGGCGGCGGCGCACCACCACGCCGGGAGCTCCGCCATCGTGAACGTGTCCTCCCTTGCCGGCATGCGCCCGACCGGCTCCTCGATCCCCTACGGCATCTCGAAAGCCGCCGTCAACCACATGACCGTCATGCTCGCCAACGCCCTCAGCCCCGAGATACGCGTGAACGCCGTCGCCCCCGGGATGGTGGAGACCCCGTGGACGGCGGACTGGGAGCGCGAGCGCGAGTACGTCACCTCACGGGCACCGCTCCAGTCCACGGCGCAGCCCGAGGACATCGTCGACGTCATCATGGCGCTCGTCCACAGCCAGCAGGTCACCGGCGAGGTCGTGCGCGTCGACGGCGGCCTCCACCTGCGCTGAGCGCCGTAGCCCTCAGGCGAGGGAGTCGAGTCGCAGCAGCAGCCACTCCAGCAGCAGCAGCTCGTTCACGTTGCGGGTGAGCCGCTCGGCCGCCTCGGCGAGAAGCTCGACGGCCCGCAGGGCCGCCGAGACGCCGGCCGGGGGAGGCGAGCCCTCGAGGCGGCCGCGGTAGACCGAGGCGAGCGCCGCCATCCCGGCCCGCATCTCGTCGGTGCGAACCCGCCGCTGCTCCCGGCGGTGCCGGTCGTCGATGAGGGAACGCCCGGGCACGGAACGCTCGCCGAGACGTTCCGCCTGCGCAGCCAGGTCGGCCATCTCCGCCTCCTGCCGTCGTTTCACCGCCTCGACCGGTTCGGCCGCCGCGGCGGTGAGCTCCTCGGCGAGCTGCACGACGGTGGCGCCCGTGCCGTCGAGGCGGAGCGGGACGGAACGCCAGCGCTCCAAGCGCTCGGCGAAACCCTCCTCGCCCACGAGCAGCCGAGCCCGGTCGAGGCGGCCCCCGGCGACGTCGGCGACGGCCGCCGCCGTGGCGGCGTCGGCCCCCTCCCGCACGAGGACGTTCGCCACGTCGGCGCTGGCGAGGGGGTCGAAGTGCACGGGGACGCAGCGACTGGCGATCGTCACCATCTCGGGGGGGACGTTCTCGGCGAGGACGACGACGACGGTCGTGTCGGGGGGTTCTTCGATCGTCTTCAACAGCACCGGGGCCGCCTGCTCGACGAGGTGGAAGTCGACGAGGACGAGGACCTGGTAACGGGCCGCCCGCGGTGTTCGCAGTGCGAGTGCCACCACTTCCTGCGCCTCGCCGACGCGGATGGAGGCTCCCTGCCGTTCGACGACGACGACGTCGGGATGGCGCCCCGCCAGCGCCTCGCGGCAGGAGGGGCACGTCCCGCAGCCGCCGTTCGGGCAGGTGAGGGCGGCGGCGAAGGAGAGGGCGGCCTCGCGCTTTCCCGTCCCGGCCGGCCCGAGGAAGAGGTAGGCGTGCACGGGCGCCTGCAGGGAGGCCTCCAGCTGGCGCACGGCGCGGGGCTGCCCGACGATGCGCTCGAGCACCGGTGCCGTCATGACCGGCCACCGCCGGGTTCGGCGCCCGGGCGCCCGAGGACGTCGTCGACGGCCTCCTGCACCTTCAGTGTGACCGTCCCGACGTCCGCCTGGCCGTCCACGACGACCCAGTGCTCGGGGTCGGCTGCGGCGAGCCGCCGGAAGCCCTCCACGACACGCCCGTGGAAGCCGCCCGGCTCGGCCTCGATGCGGTCGGGCGAGGCGCCGGCGGAAGCGTGGCGGGCCGACCCGACGGCGGCCGGCACGTCCAACAGGATCGTGACGTCGGGCCAGAGGCCACCGGTGGCGAGATCGCAGGCGATGCGCACCGAGTCGACGGGGAGGCCCCGCCCGTAGCCCTGGTAGGCCAGCGTCGAACCGGAGAATCGGTCGACGACGACGTCCCGCCCCGAGGCGAGGGCGGGCAGGATCCGCTCGGCGACGTGCTGGGCACGGGCCGCCAGCATGAGCATGAGCTCGGCACGGGCGTCGATCTCGGGCCCCGCCGGCTGCGGGTGCAGCAGGAGCCGGCGGACCTCGTCGCCCAGCTCCGTGCCGCCCGGCTCCCTCGTGAGCTCGGCACCGAGGGCGGCGGCCAGCCGCTGAGCCTGCGTCGTCTTGCCGGCGCCCTCGCCCCCCTCGAAAGCGATCAAGCGCCCGCGCACGGCCATCGAGCGCAGACTACGGGCCGGTGCCCCGTGGTGCCGACGACGGAGGCGACTTCTTCGCCGGAGCCCTCTTCGCAACGCCCGCCTTCTTGGCGGCGCCGGCCTTCTTCGCAGCACCTGTCTTCTTCGCAGCGCCGGCCTTCTTGGCGACGCCGGCCTTCTTGGCGACGCCGGCCTTCTTGGCGCCCGTCGCCTTCTTGACGCCACGCCGTGCGCCCCGCGCCGATGGTCCCGCCTCCCGCCGGGCGGCAAGGAGGTCGGCGGCCCGCTCCGGCGTGATCGTGTCGGGGTCGTCCGAGCGCCGGAGCGAGGCGTTGAGGGTGCCGTCGGTGACGTAGGGACCGAAACGCCCCGACCGCAGCACGATCTGCCCGCCGGAGACGGGATCGGGGCCGAGCTCCCGCAGCGGCGGGGTGGCGACCCCGTAGCGCCGCTGCTTGGGCTGGGCGAAACGGGCCAGCGCCTCCCCCAGCGTGACCGTGAAGAGCTGCTCCTCGTTGTCGAGGGAGCGGGTCTCGCTGCCCTTCTCGAGGTAGGGCCCGTAGCGCCCGCTCTTGGCCACGATGTCATCGCCGGCCGACGGGTCGCGGCCGACGAGCCGGGGCAGCTCGAGGAGGCGGAGGGCGTCGGACAGGGTGACCGTGTCGAGCGCCATGGAGGAGAACAGCGAGGCCGTCTTCAGCGCCTTGGCCCCGTCGCCGACTCCGCCGAGCTGGACGTACGGCCCGTACCTGCCCGCTTTGGCGACGACCGGCTCGCCCGTCTCGGGGTCGTTCCCGAGGACCCGGTCGCTGGACGGCTTCGCCAGCAGCTCGAGGGCGCGCTCGATCGTGAGCTCGTCGGGGGCGAGGTCCTCCGGGATGGAGGCTCTGGCGTCACCTTGCTGGACGTAGGGGCCGTAGCGGCCGACGCGTACGACGATCTCCTCGCCGTTCTCGTCCGCCCCGATCGAGATGGAGTTGACCTCGCGGGCGTCGATCTCGGCGAGGTGGGTGAGGACGGCGTCCTTGAGGCCCCGCTCCCCGTCGACGGCGAGAGCATGGCGGGGCTGGCGCGCCCGGTCGGCCTCGTTGCGGGGGAGGTGGTGGGACTCGCCGAAGTAGAAACGCTCGAGCCACGGCACACTCTCCTCCGTGCCGGTGGCGATCTCGTCGAGGTCGTTCTCCATCGAAGCGGTGAAGCCGTAGTCGACGAGGCTCGGGAAGTGCTGCTCCATGAGGTTCACGACGGCGAAGGCGGTGAAGGAGGGGACGAGGGCGGTGCCCTTCCGCCAGACGTAGTTCCGATCGAGGATCGTCTGCAGGATGCTCGCATAGGTGGACGGCCGGCCGACGCCGAGCTCCTCGAGGCGACGAACGAGGGAGGCCTCGGTGTAGCGGGCGGGCGGTCTCGTGTCGTGGCTCTCGGTCTCGAGGCTGCGGCACTCGACGGCCTCGCCCTCCTCGAGATGCGGGAGGCGGGCGTTGGCGTCCCCCGCCCGTGGCTCCTCCGACTCCTCGTCGTCCTCGCGGTAGACCTGCAAGAAACCCGGCTGCGTGATGACCGTCCCGGTTGCGAGCAGGCCGGCGACGGTGCCGGCCGGCAGGGGGACGGCTTCGCCGGCGGGGGGCGGCGTCTCGGATGCCGTGCCAGCCTCCAGGCGGACTCGGGCCGTCGTCCCGGTGGCGTCGATCATCTGCGAGGCCACCGTCCGCTGCCACACCAGCTCGTAGAGGCGCAGCTCGTCGCCCGACAGCTCGCGGGCGACATCGGCGGGGCGGCGGAAGCGCTCCCCGGCCGGCCTGATGGCTTCGTGGGCCTCCTGGGCGTTCTTCACCTTGTTACGGTAGGTGCGAGGTGCCGCCGGGACCGAGGAGGGGCCGTAGAGCGCCGTCGCCTGCTGCCGGGCGGCCTGCACGGCGGTGTCCGAGAGCGTCGTCGAGTCGGTGCGCATGTAGGTGATGTAGCCACGCTCGTAGAGCGCCTGGGCGAGCCGCATCGTGCGCTGCGCCGAGTAGCGGAGCTTGCGTGCCGCCTCCTGCTGCAGGGTCGACGTCATGAAGGGGGCACCCGGCGACCGGCGGTACGGGCGCTCCTCGACCGAGACGACGCGGAACTCGGCGCCCCCGAGGGCGGCCACGAGCCCGCGAGCGGCCGGCTCGTCGAGGAGGAGGACCTCGCCGGGACGGACCAGCTTGCCGTCGGCGCCGAAGTCGTCGCCTCCGGCCACCGTCCGACCGGCCACGTCGACGAGGCGGGCGCCGAAGGTCTGGGTGCCCGCCGCGAAGGTGCCCTCGATCCCCCACCAGGCGGCGGAGCGAAACGCCATCCGCTCGCGCTCGCGCTCGACGACGATGCGCGTGGCGACGCTCTGCACGCGGCCGGCCGACAGCCCAGAGGCCACCTTCTTCCAGAGGACGGGCGAGACCTCGTAGCCGTAGAGGCGGTCGAGGATGCGGCGCGCCTCCTGGGCGTCCACGAGGCGGCGGTCGAGATCCCGGGGGTTGGCGATGGCGGCGTCGATGGCGGAGGGCGTGATCTCGTGGAACACCATGCGGCGAACCGGCACTCGGGGTGACAGGACCTCGACGAGGTGCCAGGCGATGGACTCGCCCTCGCGGTCCTCGTCGGTGGCGAGGTACAGCTCGCTGGCGTCGCCGAGGAGGCGCTTCAGCTTGGCGACCTGCTCGCGTCGCTCCTTCGAGACGACGTAGAGGGCCTTGAAGTCGTTGTCGACGTCGACGCCGAGGCGTGCCCAGGGCTCCCCCTTGAGGGCGGCGGGCACGTCCGAGGCGTTGCGCGGGAGATCCCGGATGTGACCGATGGACGACTCGACGACGTAGTCCTTGCCGAGGAAGCCGGCGATGGTCTTCGCCTTCGCGGGCGACTCGACGATGACAAGGGGCTTGGCCATGGCAGGGCGAAGGATACGCGCGGCGAAGGCCTAGGCGGGCACCGCCGCCTTCGGGTCCTCGACGCCCTCGTCGGCCATCGAGCCGGTCGACCGCTTCGAGAAGAGGATCGCCCCGAGGAGAATGACGAGCGAGGCCCCGGAGATGGCGTAACGGGCACCCGAGTTGTGCTGCAGCGTGATGACCGCCGGCAGGATGAGGAGCGAGACGAGGTTCATGACCTTGATGAGCGGGTTGAGGGCGGGACCGGCCGTGTCCTTGAAGGGGTCGCCGACGGTGTCGCCGATGACGGCCGCCTTGTGCGAGTCGGAGCCCTTGCCGCCGTGGAAGCCGTCCTCGATGTACTTCTTTGCGTTGTCCCAGGCGCCGCCCGCGTTGGAGAGGAAGTTCGCCATGAGCTGCCCGGTCAGGATCGTCCCGGTGAGGAAGGCGCCGAGGGCGAGGTAGCTGATCCCGAAGCCGACGATGACGGGCGAGAGGACGGCGAGGAGCGCCGGCGTGGCCAGCTCCCGCTGAGCCGCAGCCGTGCAGATGGAGATGACGTTGCCGTACTCGGGCTTTTCCGAGTAGTCCATGATGCCCGGGTGCTCGCGGAACTGGCGGCGCACCTCGTGAACGACCGTCCCGGCGGAGCGCCCGACCGCCCGGATGGCGAGCGAAGAGAAGAGGAAGGCGATGGAGCCGCCGATGAGCAGCCCGATGAAGATCGTCGGGTTGGCGACGTTGACCTGGGTGAGATGCTGGCTGAAGAGGGCGTCGCCCGTGATGTTCTTGAGCGCCGGCAGCTGATTGCCGATCGTCTCGATGAACGACGAGAAGAGGGCGACGGAGGCGATGACGGCTGAGCCGATGGCGACACCCTTCGTGATGGCCTTCGTCGTGTTGCCGACGGCGTCGAGCTTCACCATGACGCGCTCGGCCTCGCCGGTGAACTCCCCGGACATCTCGGCGACGCCGGCGGCATTGTCGGAGACCGGCCCGAAGGAGTCCTCCGAGATGATCATGCCGGTCGTGGACAGCATTCCGATGCCGACGAGGGCGACGAGGTAGAGCGAGACGGTGAGCTTGCCGTTGCCGAGGGCGACGGCCGCTGCGATGGCGATGGCGATGGCGATGATCGCCCAGACGCTCGACTCGAGGCCGATGCTGAGGCCGGAGAGCACGGTCGTGGCCGGGCCGGTTCGCGTGGACTCGGCGATCTCCTTGACCGGACCGCGCTCGGTGGAGGTGAAGTACTCCGTGATGAGGCTCGCCACGTTGGCGAGCACGACGCCGATGAGGACAGCCCAGAACACTTTCAGGTCGTGGACGTAGAACTGGGCGACGAGGAAGGCGCCTACGAGCGTCAGGACGGCGGAGGTGCGAAAGCCCCGGTTGATGGGCGCCATGGCGCTCGAGTCCTTGGGTCTCGCTCTCACCATGAGGATTCCGACAGCCGAGGTGACGATTCCGATCCCGGCGACGATGAGGGGGAAGAGCAGGCCGCGGGCGGGGTTGAGGCCGAGGGTCTTGAAGGCGGAGTAACCGAGGATGAGGGAGGCGATGATGGTGATCTCGTAGGACTCGAAGAGGTCGGCCGCCATGCCGGCGCAGTCGCCGACGTTGTCGCCCACGTTGTCGGCGATCGTGGCGGCGTTGCGGGGGTCGTCCTCGGGGATGCCTGCCTCGACCTTGCCGACGAGGTCGGCGCCCACGTCGGCCGCCTTCGTGAAGATGCCGCCGCCCACTCGCATGAACAGTGCGATGAGGGAGGCGCCGAAGCCGAAGCCGACGAGGACGGCCGTGGCCGAGTTCTGGAAGATGAAGACGATGGTCGTCGCCCCGATGAGGCCGAGCCCGACACACAAAAGCCCCGTCACTCCACCGGTCCGGAATGCGACCTTGAGTGCCGGGGCGAGCTCGCCGTTTCGGGCGGCGGCGGCGGTCCGTACGTTGCCGCGTACCGCCAGGCTCATCCCGATCACGCCCGTCGTGCCCGAGAAGGTGGCCCCGCAGAGGAAGGCGATGGCTCGGGCGAAGCCGGAGGAGACGAAGGTCAGGGCGACGTGCCCGTCCGGCTCCACGACCTTCGTGGCCGTGAAGAAGACGAGGATGCCGAGAGGGATGACGATGATGGCGATCGTCCGGAACTGCCGCTTCAGGAAGGCTTCGGCGCCCTCCTGGATGGCGGCGGCGATCTCTCGCATCGTCGCCGTTCCGGTGTCGGCGGCGATGACGCCGCGGACGAGGTACATCGCCACACCGATGGCGAACAGGCCGGTCGCGAGGGCGAAGATCAACCACCCGCGCTCGGCCCCAGCGAGTGTGAAGGCCTGGTAGCCGCCACTGCTCGCGAGGAGGTGGGGAGTCACCGCTAGCTCCTTTGCTGAGGTCGGGGGGCAGGATAAACGTTCATCACGGCTCGTTCAAACTTGCCCCGAGGCCCGGGGGGCGCTCCCGGCGACCCGATGGGGACCTCCGGCAACCGTCATCCGCCGGTGACGCGGGTCATCTCGTCCAACCCGAACCCGACGCGACCCTAGCCGGTCGGGCGCGCCGGTACGGCGTTTTCGGAGGTCATCGCCCCGGCGGAGCGCACCGTCGCCCGGCGGCAGCCGGTCAGTGGGCGGGGGGCGGCGGCTGACCGCCACCGGAGGCTTCGGAGGTGCGCATGATCGTGAAGAGCGGGTTCACCATGACGATGCGCCGGCCGCGCTCTCCCGCCATCCCCTCGACGACGAGGCGGGCCCCCGGCTCGATGCCGGGGACCCGGCGGCGTCCCTGGAAGACCAGCATGAGCTGACCGCTGGCGTCCGAGATGGTGCACTCGACGCTCGGCACGCCCGCTCCGGCCTGCACGCGGACCGCCTTCACGCGACCGAAGACGCGCGCCCGCTGGCGGGGCCGGAGGTCGCAGATGGGCGTCGTGCCCGGGACGACCTCGGCCGAGCCGGCGGGGTGCTGGTGGTGAGCGTGCCTGGCGTCCCCGTGGGTGTGCCCGGTGTGGGCGGCGGCGCCGTCGCCCGCCACCGTCACGGTGGCCGGGACGGGTCGGGCCTGGGGCGCCGGCCGGTGGAGTGCCCTCGCCTTGCCGTCCGGCGGCGGAGGGACGGGCGCCACGCCCCCGGCCGTCCAGGGCACGAGCGACTTCCGTCGCTTGCCGAGCGGGAAGGGGATGATCGTCGCGTTGGCGTTGGGGAGCTGGCTGACGGCGGCGGCGATGTGGTCGGCCGTGCGGTCGTGGAGGACCCGCTGCCAGTAGCTCTCGAAGCTGCGCCGCGGCAGCACGACGCTCACCTCCGTCCGCCCGTCCTCGGCGGCCTCGGCCACGAGCTCCATGGCGGCCCGGGCAAGCCGCCGGTCCGGGCACTCCACGAGGTCGAGGGGGAACCGGCTGAGGCCGAGGCGCCCCCACTGCTCCTCCAGCTCCCGGGCCACGCTCGTGTCGAGCACGAAGTGGACGGCGCGCAGATCGTCGGGGTTGAGGGTGCGGGCGTACTGGAGGGCCCTCGCCGTGGCGAGGTCGAGGCTCTCGACGAGCACGATGACGACGTGGCGGCGCAGCACGGGAGCGACGGCCGCCCTGGGGGCGTTCGCCGCCAGCTCCTCCTTCTCCTCGGCGTACTGGTGGTGCAGGCGGATGAGCGTGAAGACGAGGATGGGGAAGAGGACGACGACGAGCCAGGCGCCCTCGGTGAACTTCGTGACGGCGAAGATGACGACGACGGCGGCCGAGAGCACGCTGGCGAAGCCGTTGATCCAGATCTTGACCTTCCATCCGGGCTCGCGGCAGGTGAGGTGGTGCTTCACCATGCCGGCGCCGGCCATCGTGAAGCCGGTGAAGACGCCGATGGCATAGAGGGCGACGAGGGAGCTCAGGTTCGCCCGCGTCCCGATGATCAGCGCGATGGAGACGATCGAGAGGATGATGATCCCGTTCGAGAAGACGAGCCGGTGGCCCCGGCGCGTGAGCCGCCTTGGCAGGAAGGCGTCCTGGGCGACGAAGCTCGTCAGGTTGGGGAAGCCGTTGAAGCTCGTATTGCCGCCCGTGTAGAGGATGAGCATGGTGGTCGCCTGCACGGCATAGAAGCCCACACTGCCACCGAGCGACCGGCCGAAGACGTACCTCGCCTCCTGACCGAGGACGCTCGGCGTGCCGTGGACGTAGGGCGTGGCATGCGTCACGTGAGCGAGGAAGGAAACGCCGAGTACGAGGGTGCCGAGCGTGAGGGACATGAGGACGAGGACACGCCGAGCGTTGCGCCCGGTCGGCTCGCGGAAGTTCGCCACGCCATTCGAGATGGCTTCGAGGCCCGTGAGGGAGGAGCCGCCGTTGGCAAAGGCCTTCATCATGATGAAGATGGCGGCGAAGGCGACGAGCGTCGACCCGGCGTGCGATCCCGTGGAGACCATGCCCGACTGGTTGACGGGATGCGCATGGAGCTGGCCGAGCAGCGTCCGGATGACCCCGATGACGACGAGGGAGCCGACGGCGGCGATGAAGAGGTAGGTGGGGAGTGCAAAGGACTTGCCTGCTTCCCTGATGCCGCGAAGGTTCCCCCAGGTGAGGATAAGGACGACTCCGACGGTGATCCAGACGGTGGCGCCCTTCAGGCCCGGAAACGCCGTCGTGAGGGCGTCCGTGCCGGCCGAGGTCTGGACAGCGACCGTGACGATGTAGTCGATGATGAGAGCGACAGCGGCGATCTGGGCGATGCGGGGCCCGAAGTTGTCACGAGCCACGACGTAGCTGCCGCCCGCCTTCGTGTAGACCATCACGACCTCGCGGTACGAGAGCGTGACGAAGAACAGAACGAGGAGCACCGTGAAGGTGACGGGCAGCACGAGCGAGAAGGCGGCGAGCCCGAAGTAGGGAACGAGGATGTTGAGCATCTCCTCGCTGCCGTAGGCCGTCGAGGAGATGCAGTCGGGAGCGAGCACCCCGAGGGCGAGGACCTTGTTGAGCCGCTCGTCGGCGAGCCGCTCCGTGATGAGCGGAGGACCGAGGAGGCGCCGCTTCAGCCGGTAGCTGAACGGCTCCGGCAACACGTAGGCAGCCGCCGTGGCGGGGCCCTCGGTCGTCGGTGGTGCCTGGCTCACACGGCTATCTTGGCCCGCTGCGCACCCGTCGCGCCGCTCGGCGCACCCGTGGCTTGTCTCCAGCCAACCGATCCGAGAGGATGAGAGTGATGCACGTCATCATCGTCGGCTGCGGTCGCGTGGGTTCCGGGCTCGCTACCGGCCTGGCAGGTGAGGGTCACAGCGTGACCATCATCGACAAGCAGGCCGGCGCCTTCCGCCGGCTCCCGGCGGATTGGAACGGGCAGAAGGTCGTCGGCTTCGGGTTCGACCGCACGCACCTCGAGCTCGCCGGCGCCGAGCACGCCGACGCCCTCGCCGCCGTGACGAGCGGCGACAACTCCAACATCCTCACGGCCCGCATCGCCCGGGAGACCTACGAGATCCCGAACGTCGTGGCCCGCATCTACGACCCCCGGCGGGCCGAGATCTTCCAGCGCCTCGGCATCCCGACCGTCCCGAGCGTGAGCTGGACCATCGACCAGGTGTTCCGGCGGATCCTCCCGAGCACTCGGGCCGTCACCTGGTCCGACGGCTCGGGCCACCTCCACCTCGTGGAGCACCCGCTCCCCTTTGCCTGGGCGGGCACCCGCATCGTCGACGCCCTCCCGACGACGGGCGTGCGCCTCGTCGCCGTCACACGGGCCACCCTGCCGATGCTCGAGGTGGAGGATCTCGTCGGCCAGGAGGGTGACATGCTCCACCTCATGGTTTCGAGCGACGCCCTCGAGAGCCTGGAGGCCCGCTTCCTCGCCGCCGAGCACGCGGGGACGCGCTCGTGAAGGTCGCCGTCGCCGGGGCCGGCAAGGTCGGCCGCTTCCTTGCCGAGGATCTCGCCTCCAGCGGGCACGAGGTGCTCCTCCTCGAGAAAGACCCGGCGCGCGTGGCGACGATGGATCTCGAGCCGGGCGTGACGTGCGTGACGGCCGATGCCTGCGAGGTGGCCTCTCTGCAGGCCGCCCACCTCGACGACGTCGACGTCGTGGTCGCCGTCACCGGCGACGACGAGGACAACCTCGTCATCTCCTTGCTCGCCAAGCAGGAGTTCGCCGTTCCCCGCGTGATCGCCCGCGTCAACCACCCGCGCAACCACTGGCTGTTCAACGAGGCCTGGGGCGTCGACGTCGCCGTGTCGACCCCGCAGCTGCTCGCCGGGCTCGTGGAGGAGGCCGTCTCGGTCGGCGTGCTCGTCCGCCTCCTGCAGTTCGAGGGCGGCAACATGCGGCTCGTCGAGTGCACGCTGGCGGACGGCTCGCCGGCGCGCGGGCAGGCGGTGGGCGATCTCGGGCTGCCCCGCGGCTGCACGATCGTCGCCCTCGTGCGCGACCACCACGTCGTGGTGCCCCGTTCCGACACCATCCTCGACACGGGCGACGAGGTGCTCCTCCTGGCGAGCGCCGCCATCGACGACAGCGAGCTCCGGGAGCTCCTCGCCACCGGATCGTGACTCCTCCGACGAAGAAGCAGGCCGCCTTCTTCGACCTCGACAAGACCGTCATCGCCAAGGCGTCGATGGTCGCCTTCGGGCGACCGCTCTACCGCGGTGGGCTCATCAACCGGCGCACGGTGCTGCGCGCCCTCTACGGGCAGCTCGTGTACCTGCACCTCGGGGCGAGCGAGGAGAAGCTGGAGCGCATCCGCGAGTCCGTTCTGAGGCTCACACGGGGCTGGGAGCAGACTCGGGTGGCCGAGATCGTCGGCGAGGCCCTCGAGCAGATCGTCGACCCCATCATCTACGCCGAAGCGGCCGACTTGATCGACTTGCACCGGGCTGCCGGGCGCAGCGTCGTGCTCATCTCGGCCTCCCCCGTCGAGATCGCCGTGCCGCTCGGTCGCTACCTCGGCGCCGACGCCACGATCGGCAGCCGCGCTCACGTCGACGAGTCGGGCCGCTACACGGGCACGATGGAGTTCTACGCCTACGGCGAGTACAAGGCGGAGGCGATGCGAGAGCTCGCCGAGCGTGACGGCATCGACTTGTCGGAGTCGTACGCCTACAGCGACTCCTACACGGATCTCCCGATGCTCGAGGCTGTCGGGCACCCCGTCGCCGTCAACCCGGATCGCGTGCTCGCCCGCTACGCACGCGAGCACGGCTACGAGGTGACGAGGTTCGTACAGCCCGTCCGGCTGCGCGACCGCGTGAGGGACGTGCGCCAGCGCATCTCATCGGTCTCGGTACCGGTGCCCCCTCGACCTGCCGTCACGCTCTCGGCGGTCGTCACAGCGACCGGCGTCTCGGCGTTCCTCCTCGGGTGGTGGCTCGGGCGCCGGGGCCAGCATCCGGCGAAGGGCTGAGCCCCCCGCTCGGCGCCGGCACCGGCGACCGGCCGGTTCAGTCCCCCCGCAACCGCTTTGCGGCGACGGCTCCGAGGGCGATGAGCACTGCCAGGATGAGCACCTTCTTGATCATGCGATCGAGTCTACGCCGACTTGCCCGGCGCGGGCCCGGCCTCGGGCGACGGCGGCAGGCGATGCGCTGTGGTGCGGGGAGGCTCTAGACCGAGAGCAGGTCGCGTGCGCCCGTGTCGCTCGAGGGGTGCCGCAGCTTCGACATGGCCCGCGCCTCGATCTGGCGGATGCGCTCGCGAGTGAGGTTGAAGTGCTCGCCGACCTCCTCGAGGGTACGGGGCTCGCCCCGATCGAGGCCGAACCGCAGGCGGAGGATCTCCCGCTCCCGCTCGTCGAGCGGAGCGAGCAGCCGGTTGATCTCGACCGGCAGGAGCGCCGTCGCCGCCATCTCGAAAGGCGACTCGGCCGAGCGGTCCTCCACGACATCGCCGAGCTCGGCGTCGCCGTCCTCCCGCAGCGGCTCCGACAGCGAGAGGGGCTCGGCGCGGAACCGGAGCGCCTCGATCAGCTTGTCCTCCGGGAGCTCCACTTCGGCGCCGAGCTCCGACAAGGTGGCGGGACGGCCGAGCTTGAGCTCGAGGCGGGCCTGCGCCTTCTGCACGCGAGCGAGGGTGTCGCCGGCGTGCACGGGCAGGCGGATCGTGCGACCCGTGTTGGCGATGCCACGGGTAATGGCCTGGCGGATCCACCACGTGGCGTAGGTGGAGAACTTGAAGCCCTTGCGCCAGTCGAACTTCTCCACGGCGTGCATGAGGCCGAGGTTGCCCTCCTGGATGAGGTCGAGGAGAGGGAGCCCGGAGGCCTGGTACTTCTTCGCGATCGAGACGACGAGACGCAGGTTGGACTGCACGAAAGTGCGCTGCGCCTTCTCGCCGTCACGGATCGCGCGGTTCAGCTCGCGCCGCCGGGTGGGCGTGAGGCCCTTCTTCGTGCCGAGCTCTTCCTCGGCCTCGCAGCGGGACTCGATCGCCTGCGCCAACCGGACCTCGTCATCCTTGGTGAGCAAGGGGTACTGACCGATATCGGTCAGATATAGGCGGACGAGATCTTCCTCGTCCCGCTCGACTCGCTCCTTCGCCAAAGCCGAAGCCTCCATGTATCGCAGATCGGGGGATCGAGCGCCGACTCAGGGATGCCGTCGGTCGTGACGTCGCAGGCCCGAGCCACCCAAGCGGGTTGTCCAGCTCCCGTCACGCACGCCCGCCGGGATTCAGCCCTCGAACCTGCACTGCCGTATGTCCGGGAGTTAGTGTAACGGTGGCGTCAAGCGGTCCTACCAGGCGGTTTCGAGACCCTGCCCAGGGTCTCCTCCTCGGCCTCCACGTCGCCCAGCACCCTCCGCAAGCAGCGCTCGACAGCAGCGTCGGCGGCGGGCGAGAGGCGCTCGAGGCGGTAACGATAGGCGTCGACGAGCTGGCGGTACCGCTTGCCGGCTTGCTCGAAGACGTCGTCGCCACCGGGGGCGCTCGACTCGATCGGCTCATGGACAGGGTCCTCCCCCGTGGCGAGGCCGGCCGAGACCGGCAGGAGCGGTTCGAGCTCGGAGGCCCTCCAGGCCGCCCGCAGGCTGGCCGCCGAGGCCCACGCCACCTCGCGAGCCGACGGCAGGGTCGGCGCCAGGCGGCCGAGCCAGCGGAAGAGGCCGAGCTCGGCGGCGCGGAGCTCCCCGATGACGGCGGCCACCTCCGCCATGTGGAGCGGCCGGTCGGGACCGCGGAGCGTCCCCGAGGTCACCACGGGTCGTAGCCGTTGGTGATCGGGACGCGGCGGTCCTTGCCGAAGCCACGGCTCGTGACCCGCGGGCCGGGCGCCGCCTGCCGGCGCTTGTACTCGGCGCGGTCGACGAGACGGACGACGCGCCGGACGACCTCCGGATCGAAGCCGTCCTCGACGAGCTCGACCGGAGTGCGGTCGAGCTCCACATAGCCGTGCAAGATCGGGTCGAGGACGGCGTAGGGGGGCAGGCTGTCCTCGTCCCGCTGGTCGGGACGCAGCTCGGCCGAGGGTGGCTTCTCGAGGACCGACTCCGGGATGACCGGATCCCCGCCAGCGGCGTTGCGGTATCGGCAGAGCTCGTAGACGAGGGTCTTCGGGACGTCCCGGATGACGGCAAAACCCCCGTTCATGTCGCCGTACAGTGTGGCGTAGCCGACGGCCATCTCGCTCTTGTTGCCCGTGGCGAGCACGAGCCAGCCGAACTGGTTCGACAGCGCCATGACGACCGTCCCGCGCACGCGGGCCTGCAGGTTCTCGGCGGCGATGCCGGTCCAGTCCTCCCCCACTGCCGGCTCGAGCATGCCGAGGAAGGCTTCGTGGGCCGGCTCGATCTCGACCGTACGGGTGTCAATACCGAGGTTGCCGGCGAGCTCGAGGGCGTCGGAGACGGAGCCCTCCGACGAGTACCGCGAGGGCAGGAGCACCCCGTGCACTCGCCCGGCTCCGACGGCGTCGACGGCGATGGCGGCAACGAGCGACGAGTCGACACCGCCGGAGAGGGCGACGAGGACGTCCGAGAATCGGTTCTTCAGGACGTAGTCCCGCGTGGCGAGCACGAGCGCCTTGTAGACGGCCTCCTCCTCGCCGAGGTCGGGGGCGATCGTGGGCGCCAGCGTTCCGTCCGGCTCGTCCAGGCTGAGCTCTGCCACGAGGCGGGCAGGCAACGGCGGCGTGTCCGGCCGCCCCCGCGGATCGAGCAGGCGCTTGCGATAGCGGGGGCGCACCTCGACGTCAGCGACGAGGACCGTCTCGTCGAACTGCGCAGCGGACGCCACGAGGGCACCGTCCTGGTCGAAGACCATGGAGCCCCCGTCGAAGACGAGCTCGTCCTGGCCGCCGACCATGTTGACGTAGGCGAGCACGACGGAGGCGTCGGCTGCCCGCGTCGCAAGCATGCGGCGCCGCTCGGCGAGGACGCCTGCTCGGTACGGCGAGCCGTTGAGGACGACGACGAGCTCGGCTCCCCCCGCCCCGAGCCGTGCCACGGGGCCCGTCGGGCTCCAGGCGTCCTCGCAGACGACGACGCCGACGCGCACGCCGTTCACGAGGTACAGGGTGTCGTCGCCCCCGGTGCTGCCGGAGCGGAACCATCGTTGCTCGTCGAAGACCCCGTAGTTGGGGAGGATCTCCTTGTGCCGGACACCGAGCACCTTGCCGCCGGCACAGACGGCGGCGGCGTTGTAGAGATCGCAGTCGGCGTCGACGTAGCCGACGACGGCCGTGCAGCGCCCCGTCGCCTCCGCCACGGTCTCGAGTGCCCGCAGGTTGCCCTCCACGAAGGCCGGGCTCACGAGGAGATCCTCGGGCGGGTAGCCCGTGATCACGAGCTCCGGGAAGATGGCGAGGTCGGCCCCGGCGCTCTCGGCCTCCGAGAGGGCGGCGAGCACCTTGGCGACGTTGCCGTCGAGATCTCCCACGATGGGGTCGAGCTGGCAGAGTGCAAGGCGCACGCGACCCACGGCCACGAGCGTACCGGCCGGTAGCCTCACGGCGAGGCAATGGGATGGCGCTGCCGGTGAAGCTCGAGGCTGCGGTCGGGGGCTCTGCCGCCCCCGACACCGTCCGCATCGCCTTCGAACGGCTCTTCGAGCTCGACGGGGTGGCCGACCGCCTCCTCGCCGACCGCCTGCTCGCCAGCACGGTCGCCGCCGTCTTCGCCGCCAGCCGCTCGCTCAGCCGTATCCTGTTCACCGACCCGCAGGCGGTCGACGTCGTGGCGGCGGCGCTCGCCCGTCCGCCCGGCGACGACCACCTCGCCGCCAAGTCCCCACCGGGCTCCGGCGTCCCCCCGGCGGCTCCGTCTCCCCCTCTGCTCGAGGTGGTGGACCCCGCCGGCGCCTCCGACGCGGCCGACCTCGTGCGACGCAAGCGGCTCGCCCTCCTCGCCGTGGCCGCCCGCGATCTCTCCGGGTACGCCGACCTCGAGGAGGTAGGGCGCAGTCTCTCCGACCTCGCCGACGGAGTGCTCGGCGCCGCCTGCCGGCTCGCCCGCGTGCAGAGCGGCTTCGCCGTCATCGCCATGGGCAAACACGGCGCCCGCGAGCTCAACTACGCGAGCGACGTCGACGTCGTCTTCGTCGGCAGCGACGACGGCGGCAGCGCCCGTCGCGTCCTCGCCCTGGCGGGAGGGGCCTTCCGCGTCGACACCGATCTCCGGCCGGAGGGCCGCAACGGAGCCCTCGTGCGCTCCCTCGACTCCTACCGCAGCTACTGGGAGCGCTGGGCGAGGCCGTGGGAGTTCCAGGCGCTCCTCAAGGCTCGTGCCTCCGCCGGCGATGCCGCCCTCGGTGCCGCCTTCGAGGAGGAGGCCGCCGCCGCCGTCTGGGGCCGGCGCCTCGACGCCGACGACTTGGCGGAGCTGCGCTCCATGAAGGGACGATCCGAAGCGCTCGTGTCGCGGCGAGGGCTCACGGACCGTGAGATCAAGCGCGGGCGGGGGGGCATCCGGGACATCGAGTTCGCCGTCCAGCTGCTCCAGCTCGTGCACGGGGCGGCCGACCCGCTCATCCGGCAGCGGTCGACGCTGGCCGCCCTCGGCGAGCTGGCGGCGGCCGGTTACGTCGACAGCGGCGACGCCGCCGCCCTGGCGCTGTCGTACCGGTTCCTCCGCACCGTCGAGCACCGCCTCCAGCTCGTCGAGGAGGCGCAGGTGCACACCGTGCCCGACGACCCGGCCGCCCTCGAGGCGCTCGGCCGCGTGCTCGGGTTCGCCGCCCAACCCGGCCGCGGCGCCGCCTCGCCGGGGGCCAGCAGCAGGGACCGGCTGGAGACGGTCATCGGGCGCTACCAGTCGTCGGCACGCGCCATCCACGAACGCCTCTTCTTCCGTCCTCTCCTCGAGGTGTTCGCAGCGGGTGACGGGGAGAGCACGACGTCCCGCTGGAGCCTGGCGGCGGCCGAGAGCCGGCTCGAGGCTCTCGGGTTCCGGCAGGCCGATCGGACCCGTCAGGCGGTGCGGGAGCTGACACGCGGTCTCACCCGCTCGTCCCGCCTCATGCAGCAGCTCCTCCCCGTGCTGCTCGGATGGCTCTCCGACGCGCCCGATCCAGACCAGGGCCTGCTGTCGTTGCGCACCCTCGTGTCGGCGGCGCACCGGCGAGATGTGCTCGTGGCCTCGTTTCGCGAGTCCTCCGAGCTGGCGAGACGGCTCTGCCTCCTGCTCGGGACGGGCCGCCAGATCGGCCAGCTGATCGCCCGCCACCCGGAGGTCGCCACCCGCCTCGACGACGACCGCGAGCTCGAGCACCTCTCACGGGAGGAACTGGCCGAGCGGGCGCTCGCCGCCGTCGGGCGCCGGCCGGAGCGCGTCGGGCCGGCGCTGCGACAGTTCGTGGAGTCGACGACGTTGCGCATTGCCGCCGCCGACCTCCTCCTCGAATCCTCTCCCGTCGCCACCTCGCAGGCGCTCGCCGCCCTCGGCGACGCCGTCCTCGCCGCAGCCGTCGAGGCCGTCCGCCCGCCCATCCCCTTCGGCGTCGTCGCCATGGGCCGCCTCGGCGGCGAGGAGCTCGCCTACGGCAGCGATCTCGACGTCGTCTTCGTCTACGACGGCTCGGGCGCCGAGGACGCCGGCCTCGCCGACGAGGCCGCCTCGGCCATCTTCCGGCTCCTCAACGGGGCCACCCCGGCGGACCGCATCATGACGACGGACGCCTCCCTGCGGCCGGAGGGCCGGCAGGGACCCCGTGCCCGCAGCCTCGCGGCCTACGCCGAGTACCACCGCCGGCGCATCGAGACCTGGGAACGCCAGGCGTTGTTGCGGGCGCGTCCGGTGGCGGGCGACCCCGATGTCCTCGGACGCTTCATGGCGCTGACGGACGAGGTCCTCTGGGAAGGGAGCATCGGGACGGAGGAGATCCGGGCGATCCGCCAGATGAAAGCACGCGTCGAGCGCGAGCGCATCCCGGCCGGGGAGGACCCCCAGTTCCACCTGAAGCTCGGCAAGGGCTCCCTCTCCGACGTCGAGTGGACCGTCCAGCTCCTCCAGCTCGAGCACGGAGTAGCAGGCACGAGCACCGTCGGGGCCATGGCGAGGCTCGTGAGCGCCGGCCATCTCGACGCCGGCGAGGCGGCCGTGCTCGGCGAGGCGTACCGCTTCCTCTCCGCCACCCGGAACCGCTGGCACCTCGTCGGCAACTTCGTCGCCGGGGCAGGAGGCATCGTGAGTGCCCTCGGGTCGGACTCCCTCCCCTCCGACCGCCAAGCGCTCTCGCGCCTCTCCCGCTCCCTGCACACCTCCCCGGCGGAGCTGCGCGAGGCCTACCGCCGAGTCACCCGCCGGGCGCGCCGCATCGTCGAGTCGCGTTTCTACGGGCTCTGAGGGCGGCCGGCCTACGGACCGCTGACGGGAGCCGTCAGTCAGTCGGTGGGGCCGGGCGGCAGATCCTGCGGTCGGTCGGCGTCCAGGAACACGTGGCGCGCCGCGATGCGCCCCCACTCCTCCTCGCCGGGGTACACCGTGTCCCGACCGAGCGCCCCCCTCACGGTGCGCCCGCCCTCTTCGACGAGCTGCACAGCACGGTCGAGGTCGTCGGGGCACCAGCGGGCGCACAGCACCTGGGGTCGTTCGTCGACGAGGGGGACGACGGAGACGGTCGCCGGGTGGCCGGCCAAGAAGGAGAGGACAGGGCCCGTGAGCGACGGGAGATCCGTGGCGAGCACGATGACGTCGCCCCGGAAGCCGGCGCGCCCGAGGGAGCGCCAACCGGCCGCGATGGCTCCGAGCGGACCCACGAAGGGATCCTCGCCGGCCGTCGGCAGTCCCGACCAGCCCGGGCCCACCTCGAGGGCGGGCACGGCGACAGTGGCCAGCAAGCGCCCGAGCCGTACGGCGAGCGGCTCGCCCCTGATCTCGAGTGTCGCCTTGTCGCGTCCCATTCGCAGGCTCTTGCCACCCGTGAGGAGGAGGCCCCCGACCTGGCGGCCTTCGTCGCCGGCCGGCCTCCACTCATCGGGAGGGCGGGACGGGACGGTGGCCGGTTGCTCGCTCACCGCCGGACGGTGCCGCCCCGCTCGACCGCCGCAGGGGCGGGTTCGCCGCCGCCGGTCGCGCTGCGGTGGCGGTCGAGCGCCCCGGCATTCTCGATGTCCAGGGGCGGGAGGTGATCCGCCGGCCGGAAGCCGAGCACCGCTGCGAGGAAGGACAGCTCTGCCTCCGCCGTGCGGCGGATGTTCTCGGACTTCCGGAAGCCGTGCTGCTCGCCCTCGTAGGCCACATAGGCGAAGGGGATTCCCTGCTCGCGCAAGCTCGCCGCCATCACCTCGCTCTGCTCAGGCGGCACGACGCGGTCCTCGAGGCCCTGGAAGAGGATGAGCGGCGTCGACAGCTGGTCGGCGTGGAAGAGGGGCGACCGCTCCTCGTAGAGGGCACGCGCCTGCGGCCACGGCCCGATCAGCCCGTCCGAGTAGTGGGACTCGAACTTGTGCGTGTGCCGAGCGAGGGCGCCAGCGTCGGCGACTCCGTAGTAGCTCGCCCCGGCGGCGAAGACCTGGCGGAAGGTGAGGGCGCACAGGGTCGTGTAGCCACCGGCGCTGCCCCCGTGGATGAGCAGTCGCCGCTCGTCGGCGCGCCCCGAGGCGACGAGATACCGGGCGGCGTTCACGCAGTCATCGAGGTCGACGATCCCCCACTTGCCCTTCAGGCGCTCCCGGTAGGCGCGGCCGTAGCCGGCGCTCCCGCCGTAGTCGACGTCGACGACGCCGATCCCGCGGGACGTCCAATACTGGATGCCGTAGTTGAGCGCCGGCACGGCGAACCCCGTCGGCCCGCCGTGCACCGCAACGATGACGGGGGGCATCTCGCCCGGCGGCCCCACGAAGTCCGGGTTCCACGGGGGGTAGTAGAGGGCGTGCGCCGTGCGGGCGCCCTCCGTCGGGAACTCGATCGGCTCGGGCTCCGAGAGGAACTCGCGCAGCAAGTCACCGCCCCGTCCCGCCTTGACGATGCGGTCCCGACCGGAGGGAATCTCGAGGGCGACGACGCTCGTGACGAGCTTAGGCCCTCCCCCCACGATGACGACGCCGTCGCCGGAGGGCGCCACGGCGGAGGCGAACGAGAACGGGAGCGGGACGTCCCGGCGGCCGTCGGACCGAAGGAGGCTGAGGACCACCCGGCAGTCACGGCTCCAGAGCGCCGCCAGGGTCCCGTCGGCGAGGAAGCAGTAGCTCGAGAGCCCCAGCACCCAGTCGGGCCCGGCGAACTCCGCCTCCTCCTCGGCGAGGGCGGCGCCGCCCGAAGCGTCGTCGGCGTAGAGGTTCCACCAGCCCGTCCGGTCCGAGATGAAGTGGAGGCGACCGTCGGGCGAGTACTTCGGCTGCGTCACGGACTGAGCGCGGCCGCCAGCAACGTGACGGGTCGCCGTGGGCATGCCGTCATCGCCGAGGGTCGCCTCGACGAGGTCGGTCCCGTCCCAGGGCATGTTCGGGTGGTCCCAGCTGATCCAGGCGAGCCTCCGCCCGTCGGGCGACACCGTCGGGAAGGAGAAGAAGTCGTGCCCGCTCGCCACGACGTGCGGCTCCGAGTCACCGTCGAGGGCGACCATGACGAGCTCGTTCACGACCTCGGCGACGACATCGGGCGTGCCGTGCCGCTCCCGCACGCAGTAGAGGCGTCGGCCGTCGGGGCTGAGGACCGGCGCGGCATACCGCAGCGAGGCGGGTGACGGCGGGGCGGGCGTCATCGGCTCCGGCTGCCCGCCCGGCCGGACCACGTACAGTCGCTGGTCGCCGAAGTTCGAGAAGTACACGGCGTCGCCGCCGACGACGTACGACCGACCGCCGTACTCGTGCACGACGGTGCGGGCGGAGTAGTCCGCCCCGAAGACGTCCTCCTCCCTCCCGTCCTCCTCTCGCCTCACGATGACGACGCGGCCGCCTTCGGCGGGACGGCCCTCCGACCAGTAGAGCGTGCCGCCAACGGCGGACGGGAAGGAGAGCAGCACCGTCCCTTCCACGAGGCGATCGGCCGTGATGGGCGAGTGCCAGGCGCCGTACGGCGCGACGGTGGCCATTCACCGACCCTACTGGCGCCCGACAAGACGGGGCCTCAGGTGAAACGTGGAGGCTCCGCGCCTTGCCGCGAGGGCGACGCTGCCCCGGGTACGGTCGGGCCATGACCCCTTCGCCGCTCAAGATCCTCCTCTACGGCAAGGATGCCCGCACCGACGCCATGGCCGAGGGACTCCAGGCCTCGCCGACGCGGATCGAGCTGACGATCTGCGGCCCGCTCCGATCCCCCGGGCTGGTGCGCCGGGCCGACCGCTTCGTCGCCTGCTCGCTCACCGACCTCACCGCCATGGTCGCCGTCGCCCGCCACGTGGAGCCCGACCTCGTCGTCGTCGGCCCGGAGGATCCCCTCTCGGTCGGGATCGCCGACGCCGCCGGCGACCTCGGCGTTCCGTGCTTCGGCCCGACTCGAGCCCTCGCACAGCTCGAGACGAGCAAGTCGTGGACGCGCTCGCTGCTCGAGCGCCACGGCGTGGAGGGCAACCCGCTGCACCGGACGTTCCGCTCCACCGAGGGGTTGGCGGCGTATCTCGACGGTCTTGCATCCGCCGTCGTGAAGCCCGACGGGCTCACGGGGGGAAAGGGTGTCAAGGTCGAAGGCGAGCAGCTGGAATCGAGGCAGGACGTTCTCGACTACGCCCTCGCCCTCGTTGCCTCCGACGGATCTGTCGTGATCGAGGAGCGCCTCGAGGGCGAGGAGTTCAGCTTGCAGACCGTCACGGACGGCCGCGACGTCGTGCACTGCCCGATCGTGCAAGACCACAAGCGCGCCTACGAGGGGGACGTCGGGCCCAACACGGGGGGGATGGGGTCGTACTCCTGCGCCGACGGCTCGCTCCCCTTCCTCGCCGGACCGGACGTCGCCCTCGCCCGGCGCATCAACGAGGCCACGGTCGAGGCCCTCTCGCGGGAGCTGGGGGCGGCCTACCGGGGCGTCGTGTACGGAGGCTTCATGGCGGTCGCCGGCGGGCTGCGCCTCATCGAGTACAACGCCCGCTTCGGCGATCCCGAGGCGATGAACGTCCTGCCCCTCCTCGAGGGCGATCTCGTGCAGCTGCTCCTGGCGGCCGCCACCGGGCACCTGTCGCAGGCGGCGGCCGCCTTCCGGGGGCGTGCCACCGTCTGCAAGTACGTCGTGCCCTCCTCCTACCCCGACGACGGCTCGGACGCCGGAGCGGTCGTCTCGCTCGACGAGTCCGGCCTCTCCTCCGAGCTGCGCTGCTACTTCGCCGCCTGCGAGCTGACCGAAGGCGGCGACGTGCGCCTCACCATGTCCCGTGCCCTCGCCTTCGTCGGCATCGGCGACACGCTGGCGGAGGCGGAGGCCCTGGCCGAGGCGGGCGCCTGCTCCGTCGGCGGTCCCGTCCGGCACCGCCGCGACATCGGCACGGCCGCCGCCGTCGCACGCCGGGTGGCTCACCTCGAGGCGGTGCGAGCACCGGCCGGCGCGTCGCCGGCAGTCACCGCTCAGTCCTCGGAGGCCGTCCCGGCGGCGACGCCGCGCGCCCAGGCATAGTCGGCCTTGCCGGCCGGGCTGCGGCGCACCCGCTCCACGCTGATGACCGCTTTCGGCAACTTGTAGCGGGCGATCTCCCGGCTGCAGGTGGCGAGGAGCTCGGCCTCGTCCACGGACTGACCGGGTTCCGGCTCCACGATGGCGACGACCTCGCTGCCCCAGCGCTCGCTCGGGCGCCCCACGACGATGACGTCGCGGACGCCTCGGTGATGCCTGACGGCCGCCTCCACCTCCTCGGCGAAGATCTTCTCGCCACCGGAGTTGATCGTGACGGCCTCGCGCCCGAGCACCTCGAAGGTGCCGTCGGCGAGCAGCCGGGCGCGGTCGCCCGGGATCGTGAGCCGGCGCCCTTCCACGGTGCGGAACGTCGCCTCCGTACGGGCGGGGTCGTTCATGTACCCGAGGGGGATCCGCCCGCCCCGCGCCAGCCAGCCGGAGCCGTCGTGGCCGGGGCGCAGGAGGTGCTCCCTGGCGTCGTCGACGACGCAGGCGTGAGGATCCGGCCGGAAACGCACCGTGCGGGAGGCCGTGTCCCCGGGCAGCACGATGTTGTCCGCCAAGGGCCCGGCTTCGGAGGAGCCCATGACGTCGCGGATGCGGACGCCCGGGAGGCGCTCCATGATCGCCGCTTTCGACCTCGGCGAGAGGGCGGCGCCGCTCGTGGACAGGACGGCAAGGGACGAGAGGTCACGGGCCTTGGCGTCCATGGCGTCGATCAACGGTCCCGCGAACGCCTCGCCGGCGATCGTCAGCAGCGTCACGCCCTCCCGCTCGACGGTCTCGAGGACGTCGGCGGCGTCGAACCGCTCCACGACGCTCTGCACGACGACGGCGCCTCCGGTGTGCAGGGCCTGGAAGCTGACCCATTGCCCGGTGCCGTGCATGAAGGGCGCCGCCGACAGGGAGCGGGCGCCCTCCCGGTTGGCGGCGGCCTCCACGATCTCGGCGAGCGAGGACCACTCACGCCCTCCCTCACGGAAGTTCCGCCCTCCGAGGGCCGTCACGAAAATGTCGGCCTGGCGCCACAAGACCGCCTTCGGGTGCCCGGTCGTTCCCCCCGTGTAGAGGACGTAGAGGTCGTCCGGCGACCAGTCGAGGTCCGGGCGCTCGGGCGGCGACGCCTGGAGGGCGCTTTCGTAGTCGAGGGCGCCGGCCAGGAGGGGTGCTCCACTGCCGTCCGCCACCTGCAGCAGGAGGGGACGCTGGAGGAGCCCGGCCGCCTCCAGGCGGGAGAGCGCCGTGCCGAGCCGGGCGGCGAATTGGGCGTGATAGACGACCGCCCGCGGAGCCATGTCCGCCAGCAGCTGCTCGAGCTCGCTCTCGACGTAGCGGTAGTTGACGTTGCAGGGCGCCGCCCGTGCCTTGAAGGAGCCGAGAATGGCCTCGAGGTACTCGTTCCCGTTGAGGAGGCAGATGGCCACGCGCTCCTGTCCCGACTGGAAGGCCGCCAGGCCGGAGCGCTCCTCGTAGAGGGAGACGCCGGCTCCGGCGAGCACGTTGGCGAGCCGCCGCGTCCGCTCCGTGAGGTCGCGCCAGTGCAACCGCCGCGCCGGCGTGACGATGGCCTCACGCTCGCCGAGGCGTTCCGAGAGTGCTTCTTGCACGAGCGCCAGGTTGAACTCCATCAGCTGCCGGCCCCTCCCGTCCCGGCGAGGAGCTCGGAGAGGGCGCTCAGGTGCTCGTGGTCCTCGTCGGGGCAGAGCGAGAAGGGATCCATGTGCAGCGGCCGGATGCCGGCCCGGCGGGCGCCCTCGACGTCGAAGTGGACGCTGTCACCGACGAAGACGCATCGCTCGGGCGCCACGTCGAGGGCGGAGAGGGCGAAGGCGAAGATTCGCGGATCGGGTTTCTCGATGCCGACGACGTGGGAGTCGACCACGACGGCGACCTTCGCCATGGTTGCCCCGTCGAGACCGCAGATGCGGTGCTCGGCCAGCAGCTCTTCCATCTGACCGGTGGCGTTCGAGACGACCGCCAGCAGGACGCCCGCCTCCTCGAGGCGGCGCAGCGCCTCGGCCGCACCAGGTGCCGGCGCCCAGTCCTCCGAGAGGTAGACGCGCTCGATGAGCGGGAGGGCGGCATCGACGCGGTCCTCCGGTACGCCGGCCGTGAGGGCGACGACCCGGTCGACGAGCGGCCAGTCGGCCTCGCCGAGACGGTCGACCTCGCGCATTCCGGCGTAGTGCGCACGATGGCACAGCTCGTCGTCCGGGTGGGCGCCGAGGGGCGCCAGGGCGGCCCGCAGGCGGGCGGGATCGGGCAGCACGAGGACGCCTCCGGCGTCCAGCAACACGGCCTCGATGGCGTCGTCGAGCGGCATCCTCGCAGGCTACGGCCTCGCCTCGGGAGCTGTCGCCCTCCGGTCGGATGCTACGTTTCGGAGCCGGTGGCACCCATCCCCGGCCCGCACGTCCCCGGGGACCTGACAGCGTGACGCTTGCGAGCGCGGGGGCCCACCGGCGATCGGCGGGCGGATGGCGCGCCGAGGCGCTGGCGGCGGCCCGCAGCGCCTTCTGGCCCTTCGTCGTGTCGCGGGCGATCGTGCTGGGCGCCCTCGTGCTCGCACGCTTCCTCGTCACGCAGCTCAAGGTCCGATCCGGTGCAGCCGTCGTCGCCGCTCATGCCGGACTCCTCGGATGGGACGCCAACTGGTACCGGCGTATCGCCCTGCACGGCTACGGGGCGACCGGGCGCACCTCCGTCCGCTTCTTCCCGCTCTACCCACTCGTCGCCCGTGCCGTCTCGGACATCCCAGGGGTGGGCATCGACGTCGCCCTCCTCCTCGTCGCCAACGTGGCGGCCTTCGCCGCCTTCGCCCTCGTCTACCGGCTGGCCCTCGTCGAGACGGGCAGCGAGGACACGGCCTCGCGATCGGCCTGGTGGCTCGGCATGCTCCCCGCCTCCTTCGTGCTCTCGATGGGCTACGCCGAGCCCCTCCTCCTCGTCACGAGCATCACGGCCTTCCTCGGCTTGCGAACACGGCACTTCACCGTCGCCGCCGTCGCCGGGGTGCTGGCGGCGGTGTCGCGGCCGGTGGGCATCCTCCTCGTCGTACCCGCCTGCATCGAGGTCGCCCGTGATGTCCGCGCCACGGGCGTGCGCTCGCTCAGCGCCCGCGGCCTGTCCTCACGATGCGCAGCCGTATTGGCCGCTCCGGCCGGTGCGGCCGCCTACCTCGGATGGTCGAAGGCGCACGACGGCAGCTTCTTCCTCCCGTTTTCATCGCAGCTCTCCAGCGCACGTCGCGGTCGCCTCGCCGACCCCTTCAGCACCGTCGCCGGCGACGTGCGGGATCTCGTGCACGGAGCGCACCTCGGCACGGCGCTGCACGCACCGTGGGCCGTCGTCTTCGTGGCACTCGCCGTCGTGCTCTTCTACCGCTGGCCGGTGTCGTACGGCGCCTACGCGGTCGTCACGCTCGCCATCACCCTCACGGCGCCGAACCTCACGTCCTTCGAGCGGTATGCCCTCGGCTGCTTCCCGTTCGCACTCGCCGCCGCCACGCTGACCCGGCGCCCCCGCATCTGCTGGGCGGCGCTTGCGGTTGCCGGAGGGGTCCTCCTGACGTACGGCCTCTTGGCCTTTCTCGGCGTCTACGTGCCCTGACGGGCGACCGTCACCGGTGCCGGCGGCGCCTGTTGCCCGCCGGGACCTCTTGCCGAGTGCAGCCGGACCCCCAGGCGAGGGATCCAAGGGTCCGGCTGCACCGCGGCAGGCCTCGATCAATGGCGGGCCTTCCGGGAACGCCGAGAGCTCAGGGGATGCGGCCCTCCCCTTCTTCAGCGGCGCCGCGCTCCGCCATCTCCCGGACGTGTTCACCGACTTGATGACGGTGCTCCGCAGACGACGGATCGTTGGTCACTTCGTCCGCCAATTCCTCTTCCTCGGGCGTGGGTGAACGGTCGGCGTCGTGAGCGGCAGCCGCCTCGCGGGCCTCGGCGGCCCTCGTCTCGTCGCTCGGTCGCGCCATCCTTCCAGCCTCCGTCGTCGCGTCTCGCACCGATTCCGATTCCCCGCCGGCGCGCGTGCGAAACATCTTTCTTGCACCAATGCATTTCGTGAACCAGTGCCGGCAACCCCGCCCCGATACAGTGCGATCCGTGGAGGGCGCCACGCTGCCGGCGGACGAAGCTGCCGCCACCTTCCCACTGCGCCACTCTGATCCCTTCACGCCGAGCGTCTTCCAGCACGAGGCGATGCTGTATCGGGGTGAGGAGGGGTTCGTCGAGGGCATCGTCCCCTTCCTTCTCGAAGCACTCGCCGGCGGCGCCCCGGCGCTGGTCGTCGTGAGCGCTGCCAAGATCGAGGCGCTCCGTCACGAGCTCGGCGAGGACGCCGACGACGTGGACTTCGCCGACATGGCAGAGGTCGGCGTCAACCCGGCCCGCATCATCCCGCTCTGGCAACGCTTCGTGGAGCGGCACCGCCGGCCGGGCCGCGTCGTGCACGGGGTCGGGGAGCCGATCTGGGCGGCCCGCACGGCAGCCGAGCTCGCCGAGTGCCAGCGGCACGAGCGCCTCCTCAACCTCGCATTCGACCGGAACCAGGACTTCCGCCTCGTCTGCCCGTACGACCTCGAGAGCCTCGACGAGGCCGTGATCGAGGAAGCGCTTCGGAGCCATCCCTATCTTGACGAGGGAGGGGCGCCGGTGCCGAGCGCGGACTTCAGCGGCACGCCGGCCCCGACGGCCGCCCACACCGACCCCCTCCCGCCGGCTCCGCCCGGAGCAACCGAGATGCCCTTCGACGGCGGGTCGCTCGACGAAGCGCGGCACTTCGTCGCCGAACACCCGCTCGTCGCCGCCCTCGCCGGAGGGCGGGCTCCGGATCTCGTTCTCGCCGTGAACGAAGTCATGACGAACAGTGTGCAGCACGGCGGTGGTCTCGGCCGCGTTCGCCTGTGGCGTGAGGGCGACTCGCTCGTGTGCGAGGTGCGCGACTCCGGCCGGATTCATGTCGCTCTCGCCGGGCGCGTCGCTCCGGCGATCGAGAGCCCGGAGGGGCGCGGGCTCTGGATGGCGAACCAGCTCTGCGACCTCGTGCAGATCCGGTCCTTTCCGGGGGAGAGTGTCGTCCGCCTCCATGTGAGGGCCGTCGGCGCCGGTTGAGCCCACGGCCGGAGCCCGGCCACTTCCCGAGGGCGGCGGCGCCCTGCGGAATCTCCTTGGCATAACAGCTGCCCGCCCGGGTAAGAAGCTTCCGCGCAGCGCTGGCAGGGCCGGCACAGCGCAAACAGAGCACGAGTCGGTGAGCCTCCGGGCGACTCCGGGAGAGGAACAGGACGAGCGTCGAGACGAACCGAGGACACCCTGACACGCTGAAATTCGGGGAGCTGCGGCTTGGGGCTCGGGTGACCAGCCAGCTGTACTGATGCCAGGTGACGTGATGACGGAGGCACCCTTCAGCAGAATTGTCAGTGGCGATGCCGGTTCGATCCGGGACGCGCGAAGCCTCGTGCGGAGCATGCTCGAGGGCGTCGACCCCCGTGCCTCGGCGACGGCGGAACTGCTGACCGATGAGCTCGCCACGAACGCCGTGCGGCACGGCGGCGGCTGGTTCGCCATGCAGGCCTCTGTCTACGGGCGAAGGCTCCGCGTGAGCGTCACCGACCAGCGCGCCGGCGCCGCCCTCAGTGCCAGCCCGCCGGGTCACGCCCGCGACAGCGGCCGCGGCCTCACGATCATCGAGGCGATGGCGTCGGCCTGGGGTGTCGACCGGACGGAGTCCGGCAAGGCGGTGTGGTTCGAGCTCGAGCTCTGACATCGCCGGCTCGCCGGAGCCGGGTTAGCTCTCCTCCGAGAAGGCCGGCCGGAGCCGTTCCAGGCTTGCGCTCAGCAGCCGGGACACGTGCATCTGGCTGAGCCCGACCCGCTGCGCGATCTCGGACTGCGTGAGCCCGTCGAAGAAACGAAGGCGGAGGATCAATTGCTCGCGGGCCGGGAGCGACGCCAGCGCCTGCACGAGCACGGTTCGGTTCTCGAAACCCGTGAAGCCGGTGTCATCACTCCCGAGACGGGCGGAGAGCGGCTCCTGCTCGGCGTCGGGAGCGTCGATCGAGGAGCTGCGGTAGCCCTGGCCCGCCTCCATCGCCTCCAGCACCGACTCCTCGGGGACACCGAGGTGCGCCGCGAGCTCCGCCACGGTGGGCGACCGGTTGAGCTCCTGGGAGAGCACGCTGACAGCCTGGGCGAGCTCGAGGTACAACTCCTGCAGCCGCCGAGGCGCCCGCACCGACCAGCCCTTGTCCCGGAAGTGGTGCTTCAGCTCCCCGATGACCGTGCGGGTGGCGAAGGTGCTGAACTCGACGCCCCGCTCGGGGTCGAACCGCTCCACCGCCTTGATGAGTGCCAGGCACGCCACCTGGTAGAGGTCGTCGTACGGCTCTCCCCGATTCGAGAAACGACGGGCGAGAATCCTCGCCAGACCGAGGTTCGCCGTGACGAGCCCGTCACGAAGGGCCGGGTCCTTCGTCTCGGCGTACTCGGCGAACTCATCGCGCAGCTTGTCAGGCGCCTCGTTCGCCATCACGCCACGGGCTGGGATCGTCTCTTGCGCAACCACGCCTTGCACTCGCCGTCGGAGGCCTCCTGCCCGTGCTCGTCCACGAGGGCGTCGAGGATCCGGAGCGACCACTCGGCCTCCGACGCCTCCTCGGGCGTGGCCGGGACGGAGCCGAGAGGAACGGTGCAGGAGATCTCGACGAGATCCCCCTCGGCCACGAGGCGAAGGCGCATGGGACCTCCCCCTCCCGGGTCCGTCACGGACAGGCAGATCTCGTCGGCGGCCAGCCGCAGATCCTCGATCTCCTCGACCGAGAAGTCGGCCTGCGAGGCGAGGATGGCGGCTGCGAACCGCACGAGTCCCCGCAACTCCGCCTTCACCGGCACGGTCAGCTCGATGACGTCGCTCATGGCGGTGGCAGCCTCAACCCTCGGTGCTGCCGGCGGAAGCCGGGCGTCCCACCGTCTCGACGGAGTCCGAGATCGAGAAGGTGTCCTGCAGCCCGGTGATGGCAAAGAGCTTGAGAAGACGGGGATCGACAGCCACGAGGTGCAGCTCGCCGCCGGACTCCCGGCAACGCTTCAGTGCCGTCACGAGGACGCCGAGTCCGGTCGAGTCGAGGAACGTCGTTGCCCGCAGATCCACCACCACGGATGTGGCACCGGCCTCGAGATGCGACTCCAGCCGCTCGCGGAGCAGCGGTGCCGTCGCCAGGTCGACTTCCCCGGAGACCTCGATGACCGGAAGGCCGCCGGCCACGCGATCACCGAGATCGAAGCTCTGCTCCGTCATTCTTGGGTCTCCTCCCCAGCTGCGCATGCCGATGCGCCAAGGATGGAGGGGCTTTCCCTCACGAGTGCAGGATACGCCCCGACCCCCGAGGATCGGTCGCCGGATCGAAGGATTCCCGGTGGCGATGTCCCAGCGGGGGCAGTTTCTCAGCTGAACGGCCGATGAGCGTGCGTTACCTGCAGTTCCTGCCCGATGCGTGTTTGCCCCGAAAGGGGCCGGGGCATGGCCGGGGAGACCGCAACCTTGCCGTGACCCGTCCACCGACGGTCACCGAGCTGGTCGGAACGATGGCCGGAATGGGCCGGCCACTGGAAAGCGGAGGATGACTCGTGGGCTTGATTCTGCTGGTGCTCTTGCTTGTGCTCTTGCTCGGCGGCCTCGGCTTCGCCGTGCATGTGCTGTGGTTCGTAGCCGTCGTCGTCTTCGTCTTCTGGCTGATCGGCTTCGCCTTCGGTCGTGGCAGCACGTCGGGGTCGAGGGGCTGGTACCGGTGGTGAGGCACCGCCTCGGGCGCTCGTCCGACCGGCGGCCGGCGCAACGCCTGGAGCGCTGACCCCCGTGGTCGCCGTCCTACCGGAACGCCCTGGCTCGCCGCCGAGGCGGTCGTCGACCGGGGAGTCGCGACGGTCCCGTCGCGTCGTGTCCCGCCGTGCGGCGGTGGGGGACAACCCGGTTACGGCCGTGGATCCCTTCTCCCATGCCTCGATCATGGCCCTCGACATCTTTCGTCATGCCGACGAGTGGTGCATCGAGCTCGACGTGCCCGGAGTCGACCCGTCGACGATCAACGTCGTCTGCACCGACGGCGTCCTCGTCGTGCGAGCGCTGCGCCGGCGTCGCCACCCCGGCGTGGCGGCGCTGGAGCTGGCCGAGCGCCAGCACGGCGCCTTCTCCCGCGAGCTGCGGGTCGGCGACGAGCTCGACGTCGGCAAGCGCCGCCTTGCCTACGAGCGCGGCGTCCTCACGATCAGCATCCCGCTGCGAGACGCCTCGGCGCTCCCGCGGGCATAGGGGATACGCCGAGTGACCGGCCACGAATGAAAGGAAAATCTCCATGCAACGTACGCATGACTTCGTCGATCGGGACGGGACCGTCGTACACGAGGTACGTCGCTCGGCCTGGAGCCCGGCGCAGTTCATCGACATCGTCGCCGGCGTCCTCCTCGTCGTGCTGGGTGGAGTCGGCCTCGCCAGGGCAGGCATCAATTTCTCCGACCTGACCTTTGCCCACGCCCAGGTCGCCGGGCTCGGCGTCACACCCCTCTCGGCCGTGGCCGAGCTCGCTGCCGGCGTCGTCCTCCTTGCCGGAGGGGCGTTTGCCGTGTCCTCCAAGGTGGTGTCCGCCATCGTCGGGGTCGTGATGCTCGCCTTCGGGCTCGTGGCAGCGCTCGACCAGGCCCCCCTTCACCGTGCCTGGGACTTCGGGAGGACGAACGGGATCGTCTGCGCCATCGTCGGTGCGATCCTGCTCGTGTCCTCCATGGCGTCGCCCGTCTTCAGGTCACGGCGGCGAGTCGTCGTGGAGCATGCCTCGGCCTCGCAACGACAAGGTCCTGTCCCGGGCTCGAGCGCCGAGCGCTCGCAGCCGGTGAGCCCGGATCCCCTTCAGATGACCTGACACCCGATTGACCCCAAGCGGGCAGCACCAGATCCAACACGCCGACACAACACGAGGAGAGAACAATGCCGAACCGTGCCGCAGCCAAGGCAACACAAGCCAAGGGAAAGGCGAAGGCGCTCGCCGGCCGCGCCACCAACGACCGCTCGCTGCAGGCCAAGGGCAAGGCCACCGAGGCGAAGGGACACATCGAGGAAGCTGCGAGCGACCTCAAGCGGGCGGGCCGCCGCACCAAGAAGGCGATGACGACCTGATCGGCGAGGAGGGGGCCGCCTGCCGGGCTACCCGGCGGGGGCGCTCCCTCGTCTCTTGCCGTGCTTGCCCTTCGGCTCCGCGATGCGGTCGAGATAGACGGGACGCCCGAGCAGGTAGCCCTGCCCGAGAGTGATCCCGAGGGAGCGGAGCGTCTCGAGCTCTTCCTCGGTCTCGATCCCTTCGGCGAGGCTGAGCGCGTTCGCCTGCGCGGCGAGGGAGCGGAAGGCCATGACGATGGCCTGCTTCACCGGGTCGACGTTGACGCCACGCGTGACGTCGGTGTCGATCTTGATGAAGTCGGGCCGGACGTCGAGCATGTGGCGCAGGCTGACGTCGGCGACGCCGGCGTCGTCGACGGCGATCCGCACGCCCGTGGAGCGCAGTTCGTCGATGGCGCCCGTGAACTTCTGGTAGTCCACGATGGCGGCGTCTTCCTTGATCTCGAAGACGACGCGCCCGCGGTGCTCGACCGGGATGAGCTCGCGCAGCTCGGGCGAGCCCGCCGTGACAGGCGACACGTTCAGGGAGACGAAGACGCCGGCCGGGAGGTCGTCGAGCTGAGCGAGCGCCGAGGCAACGGCCAGGATCTCGAGCTCTCTCGAGAGTCCTTGGGCACCGGCGGCGTTGAACCAGGACTGCGGGGAGATGATCTCCTCGTCAGGAAAACGAGCGAGTGCCTCGTAGCCGATGCACTCCCGTGTGACCAGCTCGACGATCGGCTGGAAGGCCATTTGGATCGAATCGGCCTTGAGGACGCGGGGCACGTCGAGCCACGGCACCGCCTCGGTCGCCGACGCTGCAAGATCCGATGACGCCGCCTCCGCGATTCGCTCCAGGTCGAGCCGCGAGTCCTCGGTCACAAAGTCGCTCCTTGATTCCACGATTCCACAGCGTGCCATCTTCTCACGCTCGGTGATCATGCCATCGCATTCTCTCACGGACTGTAGTTGTCAGTAGCTTCAATCGCCCAGGTAGCGCCTGAACTGCTCGTCGACGACGCCTCCGGCCTGCTTGTCGGCAAGGCTCTCGAGCCACGCCTGGCCCGCCTCGCTCTGGGCGGCGTCGATGACCTGCTTGGGAATAGCTTTCATGACGTACTCCGCAGGCATCACAGGCCCCTCGGCGGTCCGCCGCGAGAGGGCGGCCTCGATGACCGACGCCCACTTGGCCGCCTTGGCGGCACTGGCCGCCTCGTCCCGTTCGGCGAACTCGGGCAGCACGGTCGTCCCGAAGAGCTCGATCGCCTCCATGATGTCCTCGTGGCGGTTCCTGCCCGCCTGCATCACGAAGATGAGCTGGTCGACGCCCGCCTCTTCGTAGCGGCGCAGGAACTCCCGCAGCTGAGCCGGCGTGCCGATGGCGCCCCGCAGCCCCGTGGAGTCGCCGGCGGCGACCTTGGCCCCGAGCACCTCGGACTTTGCGGCCAGGGCGGCCTCCGGCGAGTAGCCCATCTTCCCGCGGCGTTCCTGAAACTCCTCCCAGACGTTCGTCGTTGCCGGCACATGCTCGCCGAAGACATAGAAGTGCGCCAACGAGTAGCCGAAGAAGTTGGCCCCTTCGAGGCCCCGCTCCACGGCCACGTCCTCGTCCTCTGCGCACATCATCGGCGAGACGCAGGCCACTTGTGGGTTGACGGCCAGGCCGACGGGGACGCAGCGCTCCCGTAGGACCGCCTCGTAGTCGTCGACCCACTTCCTGGCGTCTTCCGGCTCGATGAAGGCGAAGCTGAGGGCGCCGATGCCCTTCTCGGCGGCGAGCAGGATCGTGTCACGGCGACTGCAGGCAACCCACAGGGGCGGGTGCGGCCGCTGCACGGGTTTTGGAACGACATTGCGCGGCGGCATCCGGACATAGCGCCCGTCCACCCCGCCGAAGGGCGTCTCGGTCATGCAGCGGATGGCGACCTCGAGGCCCTCGAGCCACGCCTCACGCTTCAGGCTCGGGTCGATCCCGAAACCCCCCAGCTCGGCCTCCGACGACGACTCCCCCGAGCCGAACTCGACGCGGCCGTTCGAGACGAGGTCGAGCATTGCGACGCGTTCCGCCGTCCGTGCCGGATGGTTGTAGGCCGGCGCCGTCTGGACGATCCCGTGGCCGATGCGCATGCGGGTCGTCCGCTGGCTGGCGGCCGCCAGGAAGACCTCGGGTGCGCTCGAATGCGAGTACTCCTCGAGGAAGTGGTGCTCGACTTCCCAGAGGTACTGGATGCCCACCCGGTCGGCGAGCTCGACCTGCTCGAGCGCATCGTTGACGAGCTGCTGCTCGCTCGTGTCGGCCCAGGGGCGCGGCAGCTGGTGCTCGTAGAAGATCCCGAACTTCACTCCCGTCTCCGTTTCGGCAGGCCTGCGAAGCGGCCATGGTACCGAGCGGGCCACCCCGAGAGGGGAGCCGCCCGGCCCGGCCCCCGGCGCCATCCGGCGCCACGAAACGTACGACGCAGCGCCGTAGCATCCCGCTCCATGTGGTCTCGCGGTCGCCTGGCAGCCGGCTCGCGGCGCCGCGGCCGGCGCCGCGGACGTCTCGTGACGGGCATGGCGGCGCTCCTCGCCTCGGCCGGGCTCGCCGGCTGCAGCGCCTCCCACCACCACGCCGCTCCCCCCAGCCCGACACCGACGGCGAACGCATTCGTCGACGCCTGGTCGCACCGCAGCTGGTCGACGATGGCCGCCCTCGTTCAGGATCCGCCCTCCGACTTCGCCTCGCTCAACAAGGCTGCGCTCCGCACCTTGCACGTGACCGCCGCCTCCTACGAGACGGGGGCGACGAGCACGAAGGGCGCACGTGCCGTCGCACCGGTCACCGAGACCCTCCAGCTGTCCGCCCTCGGCCCCTTCCTCATCCACACGACGTTGCGGCTGGCGCTCGTCCACGACCGTTGGCGGGTTCTCTGGAGCCCTTCGACGATCGACCCTGCGCTCGGGACCACGGGACACTTCTCGCTCCGCTACCGCTGGCCGGTTCGTGCCCCCGTCCTCGCCGCCAACGGCACGCCCATCTCACCGGCTTCCCCGGCGGCCGTCGTGATCGGCCTCTACGGCTCGTACATCAAGAACGTCTCCACCCTGAAGCGTTCCCTCGTGGCGGCAGGCGCCCGGCCGGCAGCCGCCGCGGCGGCGATCGCAGCCGCCCAGGCGGCGCCGAGCACCTTCGAGCCGGTGCTCACGGTGGGCTGGAGTACCTACGAGCGGCTCCGCCCCAGCCTCTATCCGGTACCCGGCGTCTTCTTCCAGGCCGTGGGGGGAGGCCCGGGTACGCCAGCCCCCCTCGTCGGCGTCGTGGGGACCCTCGGGGCGATCACGCGCCAGGAGCTCAAGGTGCTCGGCCCCCCGTACACGAGCGGGAGCGTCGTCGGCCAGGGCGGGATCGAGCAGGCGTTCGAGCGGCGTCTCGCCGGCAAACCGGGCGCTGTCGTGGCGGTCGTCGTGCCCGGGCGGCGGACCCGGCGGCTCCAGACCTTCCCGGATCGACCGGGCAGGGCCGTCCGGACGACCCTCGACCCCGCCATCGAGCAGGCGGCCGCCAACGCCCTCGCCACGGCGCCGAACGAGGCGGCCCTTGTCGCCATCGACGCCGTCACTGGCCAGATCGTGGCGGTCGCCAACACCTCGCAGGGGAGCGATCTCGCCCTCGAAGGCGGGCAGCCGCCAGGTTCCACGATGAAGATCATCACGAGCACGGCCCTCATCGACAAGGGCCTCACGCCGGAGTCCCCTGCAACCTGCCCGCCCGTCATCAACGTCGACGGGGAGAACTTCCACAACGCCGAGACGAACGAGGGGCCCGTACCGAACCTGCTGGCGGCTTTCACGGTCTCCTGCAACACGGCCTTCATCGGTCTCACCATGGCGAACCTCGACGACCGCAGCCTTCACACCGCCGCCTCCCTCTACCACGTCGGCAGCAGCTGGGACCCGGGCTTTCCGGTGTTCACGGGCAGCGTGCCCGTCAACGACGGCCAGACCGACCTGGCCGCCGGCGCCATCGGCCAGGCCCGCGTCCTCCTCAACCCGCTCGATCTCGCCATGGTGGCGGCCGATGTCGACACCGGCACGGTGCGCCTGCCGTGGATCACGCTCGGGGCGCCCACGCAGCACGCCCCGACGAGCCCCCTTCCGGCCGGCCTCGTGAGCGACCTGCACGAGATGATGCTCTCCGTGGTCCAGAGCGGGACGGCGGCGGGCACGGGGCTTCCTCCCGGGACCTACGCCAAGACGGGCACGGCAGAGGTGGGGCCGACGGCATCGCTCATCGACGCCTGGATGGCCGGCTTCAACGGCGACATCGCCTTCGCCATGCTCGACGTCGACGCCCCCGGCGACGGCGGGCCGGTGGACGGGCCCATCGTGGCGAAGTTCCTCGACGCCCTGCCGAGCTCCGGCTGAAGGCGGAGACGCCGTCGTCGCGATGCCGGGGCGTTTTCCGCGCCCTCTCAGCGGGTAGATCCCCATCCTCCGAGAGAACAACGAGGAGGGATCATGGCTTCATGGGCATGGGTCATCGTGGCCGTTGCCGCTGCGGTGATCATCGCAGGGATCGTTTCGATGCTCGCCTTCCGGCGCCGTAGCCGGGTGCTGCAGGGCAGCTTCGGACCCGAGTACGACCGCACGCTGGCTCGCACCGGCGGGCGGCGGGAGGCGGAGAGCGAGTTGCGGCGCCGCCAGGAGGAGCGGGCGGGTTTCGAGGTGCGGCCGATTCCGGTGGCCGCTCTCATGCGATTTGCCGAGGAGTGGGAAGGCATCCAGGCCCGCTTCATCGACGAGCCGCTCACGGCCGTTGCCTCGGCCGATCACCTCGTGCAGACCGTGATGGAGGCGCGCGGGTACCCAGTCGACGACTTCGAGCGCAATGCCGCCCTCATCTCCGTCGATCACCCCGCTCTCGTCGAGCAGTACCGCTCCGCGCACGACGTCTACGAGCGCAGCCGAATGAACCAGTCGACGACCGAAGAGCTGCGGGACTCCCTCTTGCGGTACCGCTCGCTCTTCGACGAGCTGCTGCGAGCCGACGGCGACGGCCTCTCCCTCGAGGAGGCGGCGACGCTCGGCGACGCCGCTCCGGCGGAGCGGACCGCTCGCTGAGACTGGCTCGCTGAGGCTGGGGGGCCGCTCAGCTGTGCTGGGCGAGCTGCTCGAATGCGGTCGGCGCCGGCCCCTCGATCAGCCGTTTGCGGATGGCGGCGGCGCACTGCTCGGGCGACAAGACGGCGGTGTCCACCTCGAGGTCGTAGATGCCCGGGATGTGGACCTCGTCCTGCCACCCGAGGACCGCCTCGGGGATGCCGCCATGGGAGTGGGCGCTCGTGGCGAAGTAGCCCGACCCGGACGCTTCGTCCGCCTCCCGCCGCTCCATGATGGTGCCGAGTGGGCAGCGGACGCCGACGAAGAGCACGGGAAACGTCCTCAGCTGCTCGGCGGCCGCACGGAGCAGGTGCAGGGGCGTCGAGAAGTCGTCGTGGTGTCCGACGTCCGCCACGACGTTCAGGCCCTGCCGGCTGTGGGCGGCGATCGAGTCGTAAAAGGCCGCGTAGAGGGCCGGGACGAGGCGCTCGATGTCCGGTCGCTCGGCACCCGGGCGGAGGCCCATGCCCGGCCGATAGCGGGAGGGCGTCACGTGGCGGACGAAGACATCCACCCCGAGGTTCATCCAGGGCCCGTCGAAGCTCTCCTGGATGACCGACACGATGCTCGACTTCCCGGAGCGGGGCGCCCCGTTCAGGATCACGATGCGGCCGAGCTCTGGCATGCCACATCTTCTCACCTGGGCCCGTCGTCGCCCGGCCTCGCTCCGATGGCGCCCCGCAGCAACTCGAGGAACTGTCGGTAGCGCTCGTGGCGGGCGCCGGGCGATTGCGTGTTGCCCCCGAAGAGGCCAGGATCGAGCTCCTCCGACACACTGGCGTCCTGGCAGCGGTCCATCAACCAGTCGACGAGGGAGACGATCATCTTGGCGTCGATGTCGCTGCGGACCTCGCCGCGCTCGATCCCGAACTGCACGAAGGCCCAGGTACCGAAGGGATCCTCCCGGAGGAGGAACTGGGTGATCTCGCGGCGCAAGCGGAGATCCGAGCAGTAGTTGCCGACGAGGGCCACGCGGTAGGGAACCCAGGTGTCCTGGATGAGATGGGTCGTGTGCTCGAGCCAGTACTGCAACGTCACGAAGAAACCCGCCTCCACCACCTCCGCAGGCGCCTCCAGATAGGCATGGAAGTGGCGGGTGGCCGCCTCGTAGGCGGCGAGGAAGAGGCCGGGCTTGCTGTCGAAATAGGAGAAGACGGTCCCCTTGGAGACGCCGGCGTTGCGGGCGATCTCCTCCATCCGGGCACCCTCGTAGCCGTCGGCGGCGAAGCGCTCCATGGCCGAGCGCACGATGCGCTCCTTCTTGGCGGCCTGGCGGGCTACGGCCCGTTGCGGAGGGTGGGCGGCCTTGGCGACGGGGACCGGTTGGGCGGGCGGCCGCCGGCTCGGGAGGCGATCGGGTTCAGGCGCCGCCACGGGGAAACCGCTGCGGGACGGGGACGTGGGGTGGGTGACGACCTCGTGCAGCCGCCGCTCAGCCATGCCCGGCCCCGAGCCGCCGTCTCACGTAGGCGCCGACATCGGCGCTCGGCTGCTCCATGGGGGCGAGGTAGCCGACGGAGAAGCGTCGCGAGCTCATCCCGTCCTGCACCTGCTCGCAGATGGCCCAGTCCTGCCGGTTGACGACGTCCCAGAACTCGACGGCGTCGGAGGGATCGAACGAGTCCTGCTCCATCTCGGAGGGGTGGAAGAGGAAGTCGCAGGAGATCGACGTCCGGCCCGCCGCCCGAGGCCACACCGTGAAGGCCGCCACATGGTCGGCCGAGAGGCTCACCATGAGGTTCGGGAGCACGAGCTCGCCTTTGTGCCTGCGCCGCTCCTCCTCGCTCAGCCCGGGCAGGGGCCGGCGCGTGGTCGTGCCAGTCGTGCTGAAGGTATAGGAGCCTTCCCGGTGCGGGATGCCGGCCTCCCAGTCGAGGCCGTCACCGCCCCGCCGGAAGGCGGGCACGAGCTCGCACAGCTCCGGGTGCACGGGCCCGCAGTGGTAGCACTCGTTGTAGTTCTCGAGCACGACCTTCCAGTTGGCGGCGACCTCGTAGACGAGCCGGGCACCGGTCCGTAGCTCCTCGAGGGGGTAGTTGGCGAGGCGGTGGGCGACGCCCGAGACTGCGGCCTCGAGGGGCGGGCCTTCTTCGCCCCCGGGGCCGGGCTCGAGCCTGACGAACACGAAACCCCCCCACGTCGCTACCTCGGCCCCATGCAACGAGAGCGTCTCGCCGTGGCGGCGGGCCTCGGGGAGGAAGGGTGCCGCCCGGAGGGTTCCGTCGAGGGCATAGGTCCAGGCGTGGTACGGGCACCGGATGGCGGCGTGGAAGGAGCCGCTGGGGCCGGCTGACGGCGACGGCTGGCAGGGGCGGGCGGGCACGAGGCGGGTGCCCCGGTGACGGCAGAGGTTGTAGAACGCACCCAGGCCGCCGTCGCGGTCCCGCACGACGAGCACGCTCTCGCCCCCCACCTCGACGGTGAGGTAGTCGCCGATCTCGGGGATGGCCTCCTCCCGACCGGCACAGAACCAGTCCGTGAGGAAGACCTGCTCGCACTCCTCGGCGAAGACGTCGTCGCCGACGTAGCTGGCCTTCGGCAGGCTCGGCGTGAGGGGCAGGTCGCCCGCGACGGGATCGTCCACGTCCGGTCTCCTAGTCGTCGGAGTACGGGAAGGGTGGCGCGATGGGGTCCCCCTCCTCGAAGCGCGTGGGACGAAAGGCCGTGAGGTCGATCGATCGCGCCCGTCCCGTCGTCACGATCTCGGCGACTCCCTCCCCGACGGCCGGCGAGATCTTGAACCCCATCCCGGAGAAGCCCACCGCCAGCACCAGCCCGTCGAGCCCGGGGATACGGCCGAGAAGCGGCCGGTAGTCGGGCGTCATGTCGTAGACGCCCGTGATCCCGCCGCCGATGCCGGCCTCGGCGAGTGACGGGAGGCGCCGTGAGGCCGCCTCGACGAGGGCCGCCAGCTCGTCAGGATCCGCTGCCGCCGCCACGGCCGTGTCGGGGGGAGGGGGCACCCTCGGGCCGACGAAGGAACCGACGACGGTGGCTTCGCCACCGCCGCCATCGGGCCGGAAGTAGGTCCCCGTCGTCGAGTCGATGCACGCCACGGGTGCGCCGAGACCGGGGGCGTGCCGCACGTGGGCAACCCGGTGGAGCTCGAGCTCGATGGGCACGTCGACGCCGGCCGTGGCGAGGAGGGGAGGCGACCAGACGCCGGAGGCGACGACGACGGTGCCGGCGCTCTCCCGCCCGAGATCGGTCTCGACCCCGACGACTCGTCCACCCTCCATGGCGAGGGACCTCACCTCGGCACCCGACCGATAGCTGACGCCGGCGTCACGGGCTGCCGCCATGAAGTCGCCGGCCACGACGCTGCCGTCTCCGTAGCCGCCGTGCTCCTCCCAGGCGGCCAGCTCGACGTCGTCACAGCACAGCCCGGGCGCCAGCTCGGAGAGGGCGGCGGCGTCGACGACCTCGGCCCGCGCCCCCAGCCGGCACTGCATAGCGACGTTGGCCCGCAGCTGCGCCTCTTCGGAGGGAAGGACGATGCGCACGAAGCCCGTCCGCCGCACGCACGAGGAGCGCCCCACCAGCTCGGGCCATTCGTCGAACATGTGGTCGCTCCGCACGGCGAGCTCGACTTCGGGCCCGAACGTGTAGTGCATGCGGACGAGTGCCGAGGAACGGCTGCTCATGCCCGAGCCCGCGTGCTGGCGCTCGAGCACGAGGACGTCTCCGGCGCCCAGCCTGCCGAGGTGAAAGGCCGTGGACGCACCGATCACGCCGGCGCCGACCACGATGACGTCGGGACTCATCGGGCCTTCTGCTTCTTGAGATCGGACAGGACCCGCCGGGCGGCGTTGAAGCCGGGAGCGCCTGTCACGCCGCCGCCCGGGTGGGCGCCGGCGCTGCAGAGGTAGAGGCCGCCGATCGGTGTGGCGTAGCGGGCGTAACCGGGCACCGGGCGCATGTGGAAGAGCTGGTCCGGGGCGACGTCGCCGTGGAAGATGTTGCCCTCCGTAAGTCCGTAGGTGCGCTCGAGGTCGAGCGGTGTGAGCACCTGCCGGGCGAGGACGGCCCCGGGGACGTTCGGGGCGAAGTGGCCGATCCGCTCGACGACTCGGTCGCCGAGCTCGTCGCGCCGCGTGTCCCAGCTGCCGTCGGCGAGGCGGTAGGGCACGTACTGGACGAAACACGTCATGACGTGGCGTCCCCCCGGGGCGAGGGAGTCGTCGACGTTGGAGGCGACGACGCAGTCCACGAAGAGCTCGTGAGCCTCGGCCAGCTCGCCCCGCTTCGACCGGTCGTAGCAGGCGTCCGCCACCGCCAGCTCCGGCGGGAGCGTGAAGAGGGAGCGGCGGCCGGGCCCGGCGTCTCGTGGCATGCCGAGGACAGCGGGTTCGGCGTCGAGAACGAGGTTGACCTTGGCGCAGGGACCGTCCATCTTGATGCCCTCGACGGCGGCGCGGAAGTCCTCCGGGAGCTCGGGCTTGTCGATCAACCGGAGGAAGGTGTGCTTCGGATCCGCCCCCGAGAGCACCGTCGTGGCCGAGATCTCGGAGCCGTCGGCGAGGACGACACCTCGTGCCCGTCCGCTCTTCACGAGGACGCGCTCGACCTCGGCACTCGTGCGGATCTGCAGTCCGCGGGCACGGCCGGCGGAGGCGATGGCAGCGGTGATGGCACCCATGCCGCCCATGACATGGCCGAAGAACCCCTGCAGGCTCTCCTCTCCTCCCGTCAAGAGGTGGAAGGCGAGCCCGACGAGCGTGCCGGGCTGGTAGGGCCCGCCGTGCTTGCCGTAAAGGTTGTTGGCGAGCATGAGGGCCTTGGCCTCCCGGGACTCGAAGTGCGAGTCGATGAACTGACCGAGGCTGCCCGTCAGCAGGCGCGTGAGGCCCTCGACGTCCTCGCCCGTCGTCCCGCGCAGGCGCCGCCCGATGCGGGCGGCGTCACGGTAGCGCTGCAGCCGAGAACCTCGCGTGTCCGGCGGCAGCTCCATGAAGAGCGGCTGCAGCCGGGCCGCGAGGTGGCGCAGCTCGGCGTCGGCGTCGACGAAGGCGTGGGCGTCGCGTTCCGAGAACGGCTTCAGCTCGGCCGCTGTCCGCTCCACCTCGTTCCAGTGGGCGACGACCGTGCCGCCCTCGAGGGCGACCTGTAGCGCAGGCTCGCAGGGGACCATCCGGAGGCCGTGCTTGCCGAGCTCGAGGGCCCGGATCACCTCGGGGCGCAACATGCTGGCGATGTAGGACGTCGTGGAGGCCCTGCAGCCGGGGGCGATCTCTTCGGTCACGCAGCAGCCGCCGATGATCTCTCGGCGCTCCAGCACGAGGGTGGAGAGGCCGGATGAGGCCAAGAGGGCGCCTGCCGTGAGGCCGTTGTGGCCCCCGCCGATGATGACGGCGTCGAAGCTGTTGTGACCCCCCATTGTTGCTGACTCCCAGTCAGTTAGGCGTCTCGAACTCAACCAGTATGGACCCTGGCCTCTGTGTGGGTCAAACCTTTCGTGATCGGGCCATTGTTCGACTTAGGGTCACTTATGGTCACTGATCGTTCTGTTGGGCGGGCGAGGCGGCTGGTGGGGCTACTGAACGCCCATCGGTAGCGTGCACGGGATGATCCGTTTCCAGGCTCTGTGCATCGACGCTTCGGACCCTCGCAGGATCGCCGACTTCTGGGAGGCCGCCCTCGGCTGGCGCCGGACCGCCGACGAGGACGACGAGGTCGTCCTCGAACCACCGCAGGGCAGTGCCGAGGACGGCGTCGCCCCCGACCTCCTCTTCCTCAAGGTGCCGGAGCACAAGACGGTGAAGAACCGCCTTCACATCGATCTCCGGCCGGAGGACCAGGCAGCCGAGGTCGCCCGGTTGGAGTCCCTCGGGGCTCGGCGCGTCGAGGTCGGGCAGAGCGCGGATCCGAGCGCCACCTGGGTCGTGCTCGCCGACCCGGACGGCAACGAATTCTGCGTCCTGCGGGCGCTCACGGCGGGGGAGCTCGAGGAGGCGTGAGCCCCACCGCTCTCCCGCTCGCCCTGGGCGACTGCTCGCCCTGCCCCCCAGGCCGGCATCGCCCCCCACGACTCGGAGGCCGCTCGTGAACTACGGCATCGTCCTTCCCGGGGGTACCGCCCCCGAGCAGCTGGAGCAGGCGGTGCTCGCCGAGGAACACGGCTGGGATGGCGTGTTCGTCTGGGAGGCCGCCTCCGGCGTCGATGCATGGACCTTGCTCGGGGCCATGGCGGCACGGACGAGCCGGGTGCGACTCGGCACGATGCTGACGCCCCTGCCCTGGCGCCGGCCCTGGAAGGTGGCGAGCGAGATGGTGACGCTCGACCAGATCTCCTCCGGTCGGGCGATCCTTGCCGTCGGGCTCGGCGCCATCACGACCGACCTGCCCGACACGGGCGAGGTCACGGATCTGCGAGGCCGCGCAGAGCTGCTCGACGAGGGCATCGACCTCGTTCGGCTCCTGTGGGACGGCGCCACGAGCTTCCACGGTTCGCACTACGACTACGAGTGCGAGCGAGACGACCTCGTGGCCGTGGGCCGCCCCGTGCAGGAGCGTCTCCCCATCTGGGTCGTCGGCGCCTGGCCGAGGCCCCGTTCCATGAGGCGCGTGCTGCGCTGCGACGGCGTCGTCCCGCAGTTCGAAGGCGACGAGGGAGCGACGGCCGCCGGCATCGCCGCCATCCGCGCCTGGCTGGACGAACAGGGGATGGGACCCGACTTCGACATCGTGGCCGACGGGTCGACGCCGGCGGGCGCCCCGGAGGCGGCGCTCGCCGAGGTGACACCGCTGGCGGCCGCCGGCCTGACGTGGTGGCTGGAGACGCTCTGGGAGATGCCCCATCATTCCGCCGAGCGCATGGCCCAGGTGCACGAGCGGCTGATCGCCGGACCGCCCTCGCCCGACCACCCGCCAGATCCGGGCGGGTGACCGGCGGCGCCGAGTCGGTAAGAGGACTGCGGCCCGGGCGCTGAATCGGGGGGCGTCGCAAAAGATCCTTCTCACCACCCTCATTCCCGAGCAGAATGTGAGGACACGGCACCGACACTGACATCGTGCCGGGAGGAGGCAGAGGCAGATCATGACCACCACGCCCTCAGGACCGTCAATCGTGGTCGGTGTCGACGGCTCGGCACATTCGGGAACGGCGCTCGCCTGGGCGATCGACGAAGCGAAGCTCCGCGGTGCGGCTCTTCACGTCATTCACAGTTTCGTGGTCCCGCGCACGATCGTCGACACGATGGATCACGGGTTGTTCCCCGAACTGGCCGCAGAAGCCCAAAAGGAGCTGGACACCCTCCTCGAGAACGGGCCCTCCACGGAAGGGGTCGACGTCCACGCCGAGATCGTCGCCGGCCACGCCGGCAAGGTGCTCGTCGCCGCCAGCAAGGGAGCGGCCTTGCTCGTCGTCGGCAACCGTGGCCACGGCGGGTTCGAGGAGGTGGTGCTCGGGTCGACAGCCACCCAGTGCGTTCACCACGCCCACTGCCCGGTCGTCGTGGTCCGGTGAGCTCGCTCGGCCGCCTCGGGTAACCTCCTCGGCGTGGCGGGCCAGGAGGAACAAGACGCTGCCACGGCGGACGATCGCTCCGTTCCCGTCATCCGAGTCTCACTCCAGGGTCGTGTCGGTGGCATCTACGAGCGCGTGGGTGCCGAGTGGTTCGTGCGGCTCGTCGAGCGCTTCTACGACGGGGTCGAGACGGACCCGGTTCTCCGGCCGCTCTACCCGGACGACCTGACGGCATCACGTCGCCATCTCACCCTCTTCCTCGCGCAATACTTCGGCGGTCCGGCTGACTACAACGCCGTTCGGGGCCACCCTCGCCTCCGCATGCGCCACGCCCCGTTCACCATCGGCCCGGCTGAGCGAGACACCTGGCTGAAGCTGATGTCGGCAGCCGTTCGTGCCGGCGGACTCGGGAGGGAGGACGAGGCCGAGATGCTCTCCTACTTCGTCGCCGCCGCCGCCACGCTCGTCAACTCGGAGGGCTGAACGACCCCGGTGCTCACGGCTCCGATCCGCTGTCCGTCCTGATCCGTGTCACTTGGGGATTTGCGCCCTTCACAAGACTGAACAGATCGGGAGACGTCCGTGTGGGTTCGAGGAGTCATCGGCATCGTGTTGTGCATCGCGGGTGTCGTCTGGATCGCCCAGGGAATCGGCAGCCTGCACGGGTCGTTCATGACAGGGCACCGCCAGTACGCCGTCCTCGGAGCCGGCGCCATCGTCGCCGGGCTCGCCATGTTCGCCTGGGCGCACCGGCGACGGAGCCAAGGTGCCGACTCGTGAGCACCTTCCCTCGACGGGTGAGCTCCATCCGGCCCGCACCTCGTGGCCCGTCCCCGTGATCCGCCGCCTCGTCGTGCCGCCTGACCGCCGCTGACTCAGCCCCCGACCCTGAAGTCGAGCAGGAGGTACCCCGATGGAGAGGCGACGTCTCGCGTGAGCGTCAGCCGCTTCGGCAACGCCTTGTCGAAGAGCTTCCGGCCGTGCACTTGCACGGCGGGAGCGATCACCAGCCGCAACTCGTCCACCAGGTCCCGCTCGAGCAGCGAATGGGTCAGCGCGATGCTCCCGTGTACCCCGACATCGCCGCCGGGCCTGCCCTTCAGACCGGAGACGAACTCGACGAGCCCACCATCGATCACCGTGGTGTTCTGCCAGGTGTGGCCGGGAGTTGTCGAGGTCGCCACGAACTTCTCGACGCCGTTGATGAAGCTGGCGAACGGCTCGTACTCGGCGGTCGGCCAGAAGGCGGCCCACTCGTCGTAGGTTCGGCGCCCGAGGAGCACGGAGTCCTGAGTGGCGATGACACGGCCGAGGTTCTCCCCCATCACGTCGTCGAACTCGGTGATGAAATCGTCCGGCTGCTCCGCCACCCCGTCGAGCGACAACAACTCGTAGACGACGACCTTCCGCATCACATCATCTCCCTCTCCTCGGTGGGCGGCCTCATGGGGAACGACGCACGATTGCTGCCGAACTCATCGCCGAAGCGTGTCCTCGCGGGCAACGGTCGCTAGACGGCGGATGCGTCCCGGTAGCCGAGCGCATGGGCCGCCGCTCGTGCCGCCGTCTTCAACTGGGCGACGATCTGCGGATAGCGCTTCCGCGGGATGCGCAGGCTCGGTCCTGTGACGGCGAGTACCTCAGTAGGTCTGTCGGCGTGCCCCACGGGGGTCGAGATGCCGACGCAGCCGAGCTCGAACTCCTCGTCGCTCACGGCGAACCCGCTCGTACGAACCCGCTGCAGCTCCCTTCGGAGACGGGCAGGATCGGTGATGGTGCGCGGCGTGAGAGCGCTCAGCGGCTGCTGGAGGAGCTCGTCGAGCTCCTCCGCCGACAAGGAGGCGAGAAGGATTTTGCCAGGCGACGAGGTATGGAGAGGGAATTCCTTGCCCACCCAGTTGACGCTCAACACCGCTGGGGGGTCGACTTCGTCGACGACAGTCGCCTGAAGCCCCTTCACGACACACAGCCCCGCTGACTCCCCCGTCGACTCGACCAGTGCCTCGAGCACGGGACGGACGAGGCGCACGACAGCCTGCTCTCGGTCGAGGACGCCGGCGGCGATGGCCACGGCGCCATACCCGACCCGAAACCCGCCACCCGGCGACACACGCTCCACGAGACCCTCGCCCTCGAGGGTGCTGATGAGTCGCCAGGCCGTCGTCCGCTGCAGCCCGCAGGCAGCGGCCAGCACCGGCACGGTCGTGGGTCCTTTCGACGAGGCCAGTTGCTTGAGCAGCTGGATGGCCCGCGCCACGGACTGGATCCGGGTCCCTTCCTCGGGCAGCGGCCCATTCGGCCGTCGCCCCCTGCTCGGCGTCATCCGAGGTTGACGATGCTGCCCTCGTCGTCGCTCTCGAACTCGTCGATCGCGGCCTGGGCGTCGGCGAGGCACTCACGCAGCTGGTCGCGGACCTCCTCGAGCGGCAGGCTGAAGTCGGGCTGCTCGTCGAGGAAGTGCTGCAGCCGGGCGATCGTCCGGTACGCGGCGAGGTTGGCCCATTCGACGAGTGCGACCTCGCGGCCGTCCGCCTTTCGCAAGACCGGAAGCACGGTCGGCTCCCGGAACAGGGGATCGGCGCAGTAGTAGGAGGCGACCAGTGAGACGCGGGGGTGCGGCTCCAGCAGGGGTGCTGCCCGGTGCAGCACCTGGTGCCCCTGCTGGAAGAACGCCCAGCCGGCGCCCGGATAGGCAACTTGGACGATGCGATCGTCGGGGATCCGGCCGCCGCCGCGCAGGATCGCCTCGCCCTCGGCGACGGTCCCGAAGAAGTACTCCGTGTTGCCACCCTTCATCGTCGCCGGATCGCTCAGCAGCATGACGAAGTCGAAGGCCACCACGTCGTAGTGCCAGACGTCGACGGCACGACTGAGGTCGTCCGGCGGGAAGTTCAGCTGGACACGATGATGCCGAATCGGGTGAGGACGCAGATCCGCCTTGGCAACGTCGCAGAGATAGGCGACCAGGTGTGGGTCGCTGTACATGCCGTCGAAGAACTCCGAGCGGTAGGTGCACCCGCGCATGCGCTTGGAGCGCTCGTCGCTGAGAGCGATCTGCTCGAGCTCCTTGGCGATCTCGAAGGCGACGCGCACTCCCTCGTCGCTGAGGATCCGGAACGGCTCGGTGACGGCGACGGGCGACAGCAGGATCTCGTCGGGGACATCACCCAGCTCCGAGAAGTCGTGGCTGCGGGGTCGCCCCTCGAGCTGCAGATACCTCGCCTCCCAGGGGACGTCCGCCTTGACCATCTCGTACGAACGAGGTCGATCGAGCCGTGTCATCGGTCGCTCCTTTGTCTCCGCGCAACACACCAGTGCGGGCAATCTACGGAGAACGTCCGCCACCGTCAACCAATACGCAACATCGTTTCACGATACGAAACGAATTCGTATGCTCGTCCGACTCGGAGGCCGACGGTGACGGCGAGCTCCTCTCTTCAGTCGGTGGTTGTCGCGGGCGGGTTGCGGTCGTTGACGGCGGCCATCGCTTGACACGAAGCTGATGCATTCAGCCGCGTGAGGAGGAACCCGATGGGGAACAGAAACGGTGCCGCCAAATCCAGAAAGTGGTCGCTCATCGTGATCGGTGCGGCGACCGCGCTGACGGTTGTCATCGTGCTGCCACAAGCCGCCTTCGCCGGCACACGGGCGAGCACGGTCGGCGGCCGGCCTCTCGAGGCCCGTGGCTCAGCCGTCAGGTCGCTGCACCCTCTGCTCGCACTCCCCGGAGCCGTCACGACCGCACGAGACCAGCTTGGCGGTCTTCGCCCTGCGATCGTGAGCCCGGGTTCGACCACCAGCCAGCTCGACGGTGCGGTCTGTACCTCCTCATCGAATTGCTGGGCTGTCGGGAGCTACAACAACACCGACGGCGCCACCCTGAACCAGATTCTCCACTGGAACGGCGTCAAGTGGAGCCAGGTCGCCACCCCCGATCCAGCTGGCACGACCGCCTCAACCGACGACAACGAGCTGGAGCGCGTGACCTGCGTGTCGGCTTTGGATTGCTGGTCCGTCGGCGACACGAGCACCTCGCCCGGACCGAGGCTCAATCAGATCCTGCATTGGGACGGGGGGTCCTGGACGGAGAGCACAGCGCCGAGTCCCGGGGGCACCGGCAGCGGTGACCGGAGCGACCTGATCGACGTTACGTGTGTCTCGGCGAGCAAGTGCTTCGCCGCGGGCTACTACGACAACGCAGCGGGAGGCGGTCTCGACGAGATCCTCGAGTGGAGCGGCAGCCACTGGTCGGTGATGTCGACCCCGCAGCCCGGAGGAAGCTCGGCACAGGCCGTGAACGAGCTGATCGGGATCACGTGCTACTCCGCCAGCGAGTGCTGGGCGGTGGGCGCCTACGGCAACAGCTCGGGGGCGGAGCTCAATGAGATCCTCAAGTGGAACGGAACGAAGTGGAGCACGTCCCAGGTGGCCGATCTGGGTACTGACTACGCCGGCGCCGAGAACGTCTTCTTCGACGTTCGCTGCATGGCGGCAAACGACTGCTTGGCAGTCGGTGGCTACCTCCGGTACACCACCGCTGAGGGGATCTACAACGAGGTGGCTCAGTGGAACGGAAAGACCTGGACGCAGAGCAAAGTACTGAGCCCCGGGATCTTCGACCAGCAGACCGGATCGGTGCTCGAGAGCCTGGAATGCACCTCGTCAACGAACTGCTGGGCCGTTGGTGAGTATGAGGACGTCGACAGCGCCGAGGTGAACCAGGCACTGCAATGGAACGGGAGCAGCTGGTCGCTAGCGTCGACTCCGAACCCAGGCGGCTACTCGAGCAGCAGCGACGTCAGCGCGCTGGTCGCTGTTGCCTGCTCGGCTGCGACGAGGTGTTGGGCGGTGGGGTACTACTCGGCGCTTTCCGACACATTGAACGCGGCGTTCCATTGGAACGGCGCCGCCTGGTTCGAAGCTTGATCCCTCGATCGTCGGCCCTGGGGGCGGGTTGATCAGCCCGCCCCCAGGCTCGTCGGAGCTCTCGGCTTGATCGTCCGCTACGGCCTCGATGCTCTCGGGCTCCATCGCATTGAGCTCTCCCGTGTACGCCTTCAATCCACGCGCAGTGTGGGTATACGAGAAGGCGGGGTTTCGGGTGGAAGGCGTTGCGAAGCAGGCGTTGCGATGGGACGGCGGATGGATCGATGCGATCCACATGTCCGTCCTCGATACATATGCTGGGCCGCCAAACATCCGCGCCGGCGAAGCCCGCCTCGGTGGCGGCGTGGTGACCGTGACGGCGAGCCGACGTCTAGGCCGGAGTGGAGCGAAGGACCGATGACGCTCCGAGATGCTTGCCGCTCGCGTCGAGCGCCTCCGCTCGGAACCAAGGCGAGGCCGAGGAGGACGATCCGGAGACCCTGACGGCCGTGGTGGTCTCGAAACCCGTGCGAGCCACCGTCCTCAGCGGAGCGAGGCTCCCCGTGGAGTCACCCCCCCACAACCGCCACGACGCGATCTCCGTGGCACCGTTCCAGCTCACGTAGACGTCCCAGACGTCCAACGTCGCGCCCGCCGGCCTCACGACGAGAGCGAGCTCGCTCGGCGGTGGATCACCGGTCCAGTCCGACACGTAGGAGCGATAGCTGAACCAGCCGGCTGGGAACCGGCCATCGAGCACGATGGGAGCCTGCGTCGCCTCGCCCGGCGAGCCGAAGCCGGAGAAGTACGGCATGCCTCCGCCCCAGCCCACGAAATATCCGCCATTGGGGAGGAGCTGCGTGTTGCCCATGAACCCTGCTTCGTTGGCGGCGATGGCGGTGTCCGTGTGAGTGCATTCGTGACTCAGCGTCGCCTGGCGCCCTTCGGGACGAAGCGCGAGCCTGAGGCCCCGCGATTGGGGATCGCCGCGGTCCCGCTCGATGGGATCGGAAGCGTCGTCGAAGAGCGTGATTCCCGACCCATCGCTCAAGGGCCGGGCGTCGTGCTGCCACCAGAACCGGGTCCGGTCGGTCATCTCGAAGTCGGAGCGCTTGCCTCCCAGCCGCCACACGATGTCGCCGGTCCGACGGGCGATCCGGTAGACGGCGCAGGTGTTTCGAGCGGACACGAGAAGATCTCGCTCCGGACCGGGCCAGAGAGCGATCGAGTTGATGTGGAAGTAGTCCCAGGGCTGACCGGGCGCGGGACGTCCGACGTAGGTCTCGGCCACCCCGACGTGTGAACGGCCGAGCGAACCCCACTTGTACACGACGTCGCCGGAGGCGAGGTCCACCTCGAAGGCGACACCCTGGAACACGAGCTTGCCCTCGTCGTGGGTGAGGTCGTAGGCGGTGAACAAGGCGGTGCCCTCGGGCGTGATGAGGAACTCGTGCAGATCCCCGCGCAACCCGTTCGCACCCTCGACGGAGGCCACCTCCTTGTACGAGCCATCGACAACGGTGTAACCACCCTCGCCGTAGGTCGGGCCTGTCTTGCCTGACCACCACGTCAAGACGGGTTCACCGCGATAGGTCTGCGGCGTGAGGTTGAACACCGCCGGCACCGTCGACGGGCGGAACCAGACGAGGTTCCCGGCCAGGTCGAGGATCATCGGGCCCTCCTGAGCCTTGCCAGGGTTGGCCAGGCTGCGAGGTGCGACGAAGATGTATCGGGCGGTGCCGGCGATCGCAGCGAAGGCCTCGGAGCCCCCCACGGACACCTTGGGCGGCGAGAGGTCAGGACGTGACACGAACGATTGCGTACCAACGGGGGCCGCCGCAGGGAGTGGACGGGCCTCGATGGACCTTCGGGACCGCACTACGGGTGATGCCGGCGGGCGGGCGCTCGACGCCTCAGCAGTGCAACCTCCCAGGAGTGACGCTGTCACCGCCAGTTTGAAGAGCCCTCGTCGGCTCAGCGTGGTTGGCCGTTCCTGCTCCCCGGTCGCGCTGTTCACGAGAACAAACGATACGTATCGCGGCTGGGAACTTGCTGGGGTCAGATCGGCGGCGACAAACCAGGGACACCTGCGCTCATCCGTCGTCGGCATGCTGGTGCTGGTCGTTACGCCTCAGGCATAGCGCGGACCCGGTCGAGTCGATCGTCGTCCTCGAGCACAGAGGCTTGCCTCTCTTGGGCTTCGATCGACGCTCCTACGGATTCACATCCCGCAGACGTGGACGTCCGCTCAGCGTCCTCAGGACGCGTGCAACCGAACCGCTTCGACGAGGCTGTCAATGTCGGTGGAGCTGTCAGCGAACACCCGGTCCGCCGACATGTCGCGAAGCGGGGCGTGGGCGAGAAGGACCCGGTAGCCGGCCCTTTCAGCCCACGGCTCGACCCCACTCATGAGACGGCTGAAGGGTCGTGCTCTACCCCCGAATCTGATACGAGTACGGGATGGCGGCAACGGTGTTGGCATTGGGGACCAGGCCGCCAAGCAGGAACAGGCTGTCGTCGTCCAGGTAGAGGACGCCCGACACGTGGGTGCCCGGGGCCCCGCTCGGGGCGATGATGACCGGGATGGTGGCGCTCTGGCCCGGCTGCACCACGACCGGGCTCACCGTGAGAGGCGCCCCGATCGATGCCTGCCACAGGTCACCAGTGTCGGACGTCACGGCCGGGTCGAAGGCTTCGGTCGTCGCCGCCATGGCAGTCACGGTCGGCTCCGTGGAGGCACTGCTCGTCCCGAACGGCCCGACGACGCTCGGCAGGACCGACCATTCACCCGCCGTGACCGGATCGCCGGTCACGGTGGCACTCACCGAGAGACCCTGAGTAGACGCCACGTCCGGATCGCCGGTCGGGCTGCTCATGTCGAACTCGATCGGCTCGGTGCCGCTCGTCGTGGCCGAGCCGGTGATCGACGTCGTCTCGCTGGGCACCAGGAACTCGGGGAAATTGTCCGAGAACGTCAAGGGCCCCGCCTTGAGTCACCCACCCGGACACTAACCCCTCACCTCCCACTTCGCGCAAGAGGTAAGCGCGGAATTGTCTCGGGACGGCCTGGTACAGACACGGTCCTCGTGGTCGACTACGACCAACACGAGCCGGCCGGCGTTTCGCGCGCACCCCCTGAACCTTCGACAACGTCCTTCTTGTGTTGTCCCGAGGGAGGTCCGCGAGCACCCACGTTCGTCGGGTACTGCTTCGTCGTTGTGGCTGGCGAGGACTTCGGGAGGTTGAACCTGCTCGACTGACTCCGAAGGCCGGACGACTACTGCGGTGCCTTCACTGGCGTGTCAGCCTGTTGCGGTGCGAGTTCATCCCGTGATCGAGGACGCTGCGACGGTGGTGAGTGCTGTCGCCGAGTCAGTCGGCCAGCCGCTGTCCTTACACAGCGAGTTGGACGTCGACGTCTACCGCCTGCGCTGCACCGGTAACGGACACGAGGGGTCTGACCTCGTCGCGCGCGTGTTCGGCCCAGGCGTTGCGCGCGCGACGGTGGACGCCGCCGCGCACGTTCTGCAGAGACTGGCAGGCACGCGGTTCCCGGCCGAACGCTGCCCCACCGATCCGGTGCTTGCGCTCGGAGGCGACCGGCATGTGCTCGTCACCGAGTACGTCGAGCTGTCACCGGCTCCCGGTCCGGGTTTCGTCCTGGCCTGGTGCGCGGGGCTGCTCAGCCGACTCGCCACCCGATCCGCACAGGACTTGCCCGCCGGCGGTGGCTGGCACCGGCTCGGCCCGACTCCGGCGCGCGAGATCGACCAGGCACTCGCCCTTGGTGGCGAGGTCGGACCTTCGGTCGCCGAGCTTGTCGACACCCTGGCCGAGGCCGACGACGGCGCCGAACTGCCCGAGGCGCTGATCCACGCCGATCTCACACCCCCGAACGCCGTCCCGCAGGGCGACCAAGCCCCGGTGATCATCGACTGGATCGGGTTGGGCGCGGTCCGAGAATCTGGCCGCTGGCCTTCTTGCTGTACGTGGCGGGGTCCCATAGGCGCTCCCCGGGCGTTGGACCGCTACGCGAGCTCGGTCCCGCTGTCAGAGGAGGAACGCGCCCGGCTGCCGGCAGTCATGATCGCCCGGCCGCTGACCCTCGCCCTGTGGGCGGTCGCGCACGAGCGCATGACGGCGCCCCAGGCAATCACCCGGTACCGCGCTCACCGCGGCCGTGTCGAAGCGATCACCGCGGCGGTGAACGGTCCTGATCGGGTCTGACGATCGCACGACTCGCCACATGACAATCGGCTGCCCGCCGAGCGCTCGGTCGAATCGCACCCACGGCAGGGCAGAAGTTCGTAGTCGGGCACGCCACCCTCTCCGACCGACTGTCAGCGGAACCCGTCGGAGGGAGAGCCATCGCTACCCAAGTGGTCGTCGGCGTATTCCTTTGTGCTGGACGGGGCGACGGCGCTGGAGCGGGCAACGGGACCGAGCGCGCGTTCTCAGCGTGGAAAATCAGATCAGGTCACCTCCCCTGCCTGGCTCGATGGCGCGTTCATCCTGGTAGCGGTTCTGCGGAGTCGGTTCGAGACGGCCGGTTGGGCCAACTCTCCCACCGTCGTTGCACAGATGGTGCACGCCGATGCACCGGTCCTTCGGTCGGACCGTGACGCGTGTGCTCCGACCTCGCACAGGCGTCCAGCGCTAGTCATCATCGAGGAGCCGTCCAGCCTCGCCGCCGCTCGCCTTTGGGACGAGGCCGACCGCGTGGTGTCTTCGAGGCTGGTGTATGCAGAGGGCCGCGCTGCCCTCGCCATGGCGCGTCGCTTGGACCGAGTAGGCGACGATGAGCTGCGAGCTTCGGTCGAGGACTTCGATTCGCTCTACCAGCAGCTCGACATTGTGGAGATCACCGAGGGTCTCGTTCGAGACGCCGGGTCGTTGGCTGGGCAGTTCGCCCTTCGCGCCTACGATGCCGTGCACCTTGCTTCAGCACAGCTGGTTCACGATCTCGGCATGGTGCTCGCTGCCGGCGACCACAACCTCGTCAAGGCCGCCCAGGCACTCGGAATCGCCACCTCTAACGTATAGGGTCAGCCCTCCTGTGGTCTGCTTTTGGTGGTACCCCATGCTGAAGTTTCGCTTCACCGCGTCACCGATCCGACGCCGTCGAGGACATGCGCTCGGCGGTGCGGGACGTCGTCGATAGTGGGGGGCCTTCAGCGCGACCAGCCACGTTGGCGCGCTGATCTGTCCGTGACCCGACTGCGTCGAATGCCCCATACGCCACAGTCGACGTGGAGTGAGCTCGCCCATAACGCCGGGACCGGGAGATGGGTCCTCGCGAAGGCACAGCCAAGCCGCGAAGGCCAGACTGGTGTCCATGACGGCGCCGGACGCCGAGCGCTTCGACGCACTCGCTCCCATCTACGACCAGGTTGTGCCCTTTTTTCGCCTACTGGGTGATCGGCTCGTGCAGTGGACGGAACCCACGCCCGGACAACGAGTGCTCGACCTTGGTGCAGGCCGGGGCGCAGTGTCGAGCGCCCTCTCCCGGTGGATGGGACCAGCGGCCGACATCGTGGCTGGTGATGTATCCACGCAGATGCTGGCCGAACTTCGCGCCCTGGCGTTGCCCAGCGTCACCGTGAAGTACCTCGATGCGACGGCGATTGACGAGCCAGACGGCTCGTTTGACGTCGTGTTCAGCGCCTTCGTATTGCATTTCCTCGCCGACCCGGCCCGGGCGCTCGCCGAGGTGGCGAGGGTCTTACGACCGTCGGGGACTTTTGTCATGTCCATCCCTGGCCCAGGCGACAACGAGGGCTGGTGGGTTGCCTACGGCCAGATACTCGACGAGTTTCGCGAACGCGCCCAGTTCCCCAAGGCGACGCCGCCACCCAGGGACCAATGGGAGGAAGTGGCGGTCGCCGCCGGGCTCAGGGTGGTGGACAGAACGACGGTGGAGGTGTGCATGGCTCTGGATGGACCCGAGCAGCATTGGGACTGGCTCTCGGCTCACGCTCACCGAGGTCTTTACAACGCCCTTGATGGGCCGGCCCAGGAGGAGTTCCGCGACCGAGTGCTCGAGTCATTGCGAACCGAACACCCGACGGGCGGCACTCAGCTGTTGACGAACGCCGACTTCTATCGGATGGCCAATTGACCCAGAGCCTCGCCTGCGCACGAGGAGGCCACGCGCTCCGCAGGGGGCCGCCCCCGAAGGCGCACCAACTCGCTGCGCCCCAATGATGGGTCCTCGATCAGCCAGGAGCCTTCCACGATCACCGGCGTCGGCACCACAAGGGCTGCGGGGTTGGCGGCGAGGAGTTCGTCGCAGCGGTCGTGATCGGCATCGCTGGCGTCGGCCACCGCCAGGATGACGCCGGTGTCGACGATGATCACCGGGCTTGTCGGTCAGATGTCGCGGGCGCTCTTACCCGCGAAGTGATCGGCGATCAACTCGTCGGCCTCGGCACCACCACGAGCCTTTCCCGAGGATCCGATCGCCGAGAAGCTGGGGCGTAGACGGGGCAGCAGTTGCGCCTCGATCGCTTCGAGAGCGACCTGCTCAGGACTCTGATGGCGCGCCGCGGCCACCTCCTCGATCCGACGGGCCAGCTCTTCGGGAAGATGAACGGTGAGCGACACGCCACAAGGTTACGACGCAGGTGTATCGCGTCGACAAGGTTCGTTCGCTGGCGTCGCCACCCTCGTCATGCGCTCCGATAGCTGGGCTAGCCCGATGAGCGTAAATTCTCCTGTTCAGATTCGGACAAGACGACCAGGCGAGGGACGCTCGTATGGGCAAGCTGGGGCCATGCGAAACGACCCCTCGTGGGGTGACGCCGGCGCGTCGATCGAGGCCCTGCGTCCCGGACGACGCGACACTCCAGCCAGGCCAACGAAGTCTCCGAGACAGCACCTCCCCGGGGGCCCGACAGCGGACCGTCTCCGCCTCCATGAGTCTGTGTCTCGACCCGACAGCGCGGGCCGCAATCGCGCCGCCGCCCTCGAGGGAATCCACTGGCCGTCCTGGCGGCGCCATCGCTCCTACGTGCGCGCCCAGCGGGAACGCCGGCGTGCCCGACGGACGTGGCCGGGGCGACACCCGAAGACCTCAGTTCTGTTGGTCCTGCTGCTCCTGCTGACACCGGTCTGGATCTCTCTTGGGAGCGCTTTGACGAACCCCGCCCTTGGTCTCGGCGTGTCCGCTCGTGCTGCCGAGTGGCTCCGCGATCACGGCGGCAGCTCGATCGTCGTATCGATCGAGAACTGGTGGTATTCGCACCACCCGCCTGCCGTCGGAGGCAAGCCCGCCGCCGATGCCATTCCCCACCAACACTCCATCGCCGCGGCTCCCGCCCACGCAGGTCCGTCTGCTCACCTCCCGGTACCAGCAGCGCTCGTGCCCTTCGCCCGCCCGCCCCTCGCCGGCGAGGGCAAGTGGGTCGCGGCCGGGCGCCCCGTCGACGGACTTCCCGCCGTCTATACGACCTTCATGCGCCCCGACGCCGTTCACACAAGCGTCGTAGACGGCGTCGCCTGGATGGATACGAAGTTGCTCTCGGCCACGCTCTACTCGGGCAGCTACATCCCGGGTGGCGGCCCTTACCGCTACACAGCGCCTATCCAGCCGGCCGCCGCCAGGACACTCGTCGCCGCCTTCAACGCCGGCTTCCGCATGCAGGACGCCAACGGCGGCTATTTCACGCAGGGACAGACCATCCTCCCGCTTCGCTCGGGCGCCGCCTCCTTCGTCATCTACACGAATGGCACCGTGAACATCGGTGCTTGGGGCAGCGACGTCGCGATGAACTCTCAGGTCGAGGCGGTCCGCCAGAACCTCGTGCTCCTCGTCGACCACGGCAACCCCGTGGCGGGCTTGAGTGCGAACGACACGACGAAGTGGGGAGCGACGCTCGGCAACCAGGTCTACGTCTCCCGTTCCGGCATCGGCATTACCGCCGATGGGGCCCTCGTCTACGTGGGAGGCCCGAATCTCAACATCACCGACCTCGCCAACCTCCTCGTCAGGGCGGGGGCGGTCCGGGCGATGGAGCTCGACATCAACACGGACTGGGTCAACTTCGCCACCTTCGACCCGTCGACACCGCAGGGCCTCGCGTCGCCGGCCAACAGTACGGATCTCCTGCCGCTGGCCGACATGTCGGGACCTGCCAGCCGCTACTTCGAGACGTGGTGGGCACGGGACTTCTTCACGATGTCGGTGCGGGCGGTCCCGGCGGGCGCCTGAGCCTCGCCCGGTCAGCCGGGCAGCCGGCGCCAAAGCGGGCGCGGCAGCACTCGGAGCACCGCAAAGACGGTCCGTAGGACAGGGGGCACCCAGACGACGGAGCGACCCGTCTCGAGACCACGAACGACGGCGCTAGCTACGTCACCGGGGTCAACGGCGAAAGGTGCAGACGGTAAACCCGCCGTCATGCGTGTCCGCACGAAGCCCGGCCTGACGACCGTCACCCCTACCCCGCTGCCCCGGAGCGCCTCGGCGAGGCCGAGCGCGAACCCGTCGAGGCCTGCCTTCGCCGATCCGTAGACAAAGTTGGCCCGCCGGACGCGCACGCCGGCCACGGACGAGAGCACGACGATGCGGCCCGTGCCCTGCCGGCGAAGAACACCCGCAAGAGCCATCGTGGCGGCCGCCGGACCGGTGAAGTTGGTCGTCAGGCTGTCCGCCACGACCCCGGCATCGAGTTGATCGAGCTCGGCAGTGCCGAGGGCACCGACGGCAACGAGTACGAGATCGATGTCGCCGAGGCGTGAGAGGGCGTTCTCGGCGAAGGTTTCGATCGTGTCCAGCTTCGAGACGTCGAGCGCCACCGTCTCGACTCGAAGGACGCCGAGTGCGCGGAGCTCGCGGGCGGTTGAGTCGAGCGCCTCGGCGTGGCGCCCCGCGAGGACGGCGACCTGCAGCCGTCGGGCGGCGAGCCGTCTGAGGATCTCCATGGCAATCTCGGAGTTGCCGCCGATGACGACGGCCGTCTGCGGCATGCCCGTGGCGTCGATCATGCCGCCCCCACCAGCGGCTCGTGCCGGGCACTCGTCAGCCCGAGGCGCCGACTGAGGTCGGAACTGAAGATCCCATTCGGGTCCTGACGTCGCCGCACCGCTTCCCACTCGGGGAGCCGCGGGTACATGGCGCGCAGGAGCTGCGGGCGGAGACGGCCGTCCTTCGAAAGATAGACACGCCCGCCCGCCTCCGCCACGAGCTCGTCGAGGTCGTCGAGGATCCGGGGCAGCTGCTCGGATCCGAGGGGCAGGTCAAGCGCCAGCGTCCAGCCCGACATGGGGAACGACAAGTGCCCGGAGCCTTGCGGTCCGAAGGACTTGAGGACGGCCAGGAACGAGGCCACGCGGGCGGCGCTCAGCCGCTCCAGGGCTGCCCGCACGACGTGATCCGCTGCAAAGGGCACGACGAATTGATACTGCGTGAAGCCACGCGGGCCGTAGAGGACATTCCAGCAGCCGACAGAGTCGAGCGGGTGGAAGAAGCTCGGGATGGTCCGCAGCTCGCCTAAGCGGCGCCTCGGCGCCCTTCGGAACCACAGCTCGTTGAAGGCGGCGACCGACAGCGGCGTGAGGAACGAGAACGGCGGAGCGACGGGCACCCGCAGGCGCTCACGGGCCGTGTACTCGAGCGGTCGACGGCGTTGGAGCGAGGGCAGCTCGTCGAGACCAGCGTGATCACCCCTCGTGAGCACGGCGCGGCCGAGGTGGCGGCCCGAGGAGAGGGCGTCCACCCAGGCGACCGAGTACCGGTAGCGACCCCGTTCCTCGGAAAGCATCGACAGGCAGGCGTCGAGGTCCTTCGCCCGCTCGGTGTCGACGCGCATGAGGGACGTCTCGATGGGGAGGAGCCGGAGCGTCGCCTCCGCGATGACACCCGTGAGTCCCATTCCGCCGCAGGCGGCGGCGAACTCGTCGGGTAGCTCGCCTGGGCCGCAACATCGAGGACCGGCGGCCGTGAGCATCGAGAGCCGTTCCACGTGGGCGGCGATGGAGCCGTCGACGTGGTGGTTCTTGCCATGAATGTCGCTCGCGACGGCACCGCCGAGCGTCACGTGCCGCGTACCCGGTGTCACAGGCACGAAGTAGCCGCGGGGCACGAGCTGGCGCAAGAGGGCGTCCAGGGAGACTCCGGCTTCGGCCCGAAGCAGGCAGCGCGACTCGTCGAGCTCGAGGACGTTGTCAAGGCGCCGGCAGTCGAGCACGACGCCGCCCGCGGATTGGGCAGCATCGCCGTAGGCGCGGCCGAGGCCACGAGCGACGCACCGGACGCCTCGCGACGCTGACACCTCGGCAACAAGACCTTCGAGCTCCGCCATGGTTGCCGGTGTGGCGACCGTCGCCACCGAAGGAACGGCACGGCCCCATCCGCTCAACAGCTCGCGGGTGCCCGCCATCACGCGTAGATGCCGCAGATCAGCATCACCAGCCATGCGACACCGAAGAGCTGCAGGAGCCGATCCGAGATCGCCATCTGCTCGGGCTCGCCGCCGCGGCCCTTCGAGATAGCGAGCTCTACGGCGAGCACGGCGAGCACGAAGGGAACGATCGAGAGCTCGAACCAGATGAGGTCCTCGGCGTGGTCGGCCGGCCGCAGGTTGGCAGCCCGTTGGAATGCCCACAAGCAGTAGGTCGTGACCGTCACCGACATCGCCAGGCGCCTCACGCCGCGGAGGAACTCGGACGGGTACTCGGCGAGGGCCGCTCGGTGCCGACCCTGAAGGTCGCCCATGACCTCCTGCTCCGAGGTGCGCTTGCCGGTCACGACGAGGAGCGCTCCGAAGGACGTCATCACGAGGAACCAGGGCGATATGGGGACGTGCGTCGCCGCGCCACCGGCCACCGCTCGCAAGGTGAAGCCAGAGGCGACGCAGACGAGCTCGATGAGGGCGACGTGCTTGGCGCCGAGGCTGTAGCCGACGCTGATCACCAGGTAGACGAGCACGACGCCGAGCAAGGGCGTCGAGAGGAGCCAGGCGGCCGCCACCGCTCCAGCCCCGAGGACGCCGGCGGCGGTGAGCGCCGCGCCGGGCGAGAGGGCCCCCGAGGCGACCGGCCGCTCCCGTTTCACGGGATGCATCTGGTCGTTCTCACGGTCGCGGACGTCGTTCACGAGGTAGGTGGCTGCCGAGGCCGCCACGAAGATCCAGAAGGCGGCGACCGTGCGGCCGAATGCGGCGGGATGGACGACGACGCCAGCGGCCGTCGGCGCCGCGAACACGAGGACATTCTTCAGCCACTGGCGGGGTCGGGTCGCTCGGAGGAGGGTCACAGCCGCTGCGGGCCGGCCGCTCGGCACCGGAACGCGATCGTCGGGGGCGAGCGCCCGCCCGTCGCCGGGGCCCCGCTGGATGGCACCGGTCACGCGAAGACGACCCCTTCCGTATATTCCTCCGAGCCGTCGATGTGAACGAGATAGCCCTCGTAGCCGTCCAGACGCCGGAGGAGCTCGAGCACTCCGGTCCCGCCGACGGCGAGGGCCGTGGCCAGTGCGTCGGCCAGCGCCAGCGAGGGTCCCGTGACCGTGGCCGAGGCCGCCGCCACGATCGAGGCACCGCGCGGATCGATGAGGTGGCTCCCGCGTTCGTAGCAGCCGGACGTGGCGATCGAGCCCACGACACCGAGCACGCAGGCGAAGGCGTCAGCTCGCCATGGATGCCGGATGCCGACTCTCCAGCGTTCACCTGTTGGAGGGCGGCCGAGGAAGGCGACGTCGCCGCCTGCGTTCACAAGCGCCGAACCGACGTCGGCCGCCGCAAGGGGGCCGAGGGCCCGCTCGACGGCCCAGCCTTTCACCATTCCGGTCGGGTCGACGCCTCCTGGCATCGCCCACGGGTCGAACCATCCGCCGCTCAGTTCACGCGCCTCCCGACAGAGGCTCAGCACCTCGGCCACCTCCGGCGGTGCCTGCTCGAGCGGGCGAGCGCCGGAGCGCACTGCGCTCATGGGGCTCTCGGGGGCCCACGAGCTGAAGACGGTGTCGGCTTCTCGAAGCAGCTGGACGCTCGCCTCGACGGCGGTCTCGGCCTCCTCGACGGTGCAGGACGACCCCGGCACCACCTGGAAAGAGGCGACCGTCCCCATCACCTGCTCGACCCTCGTGACTGGCTGTTCGACGAGGAGGCTCACGGGTGCAGCCGGTCGAGCGCCGACTGGAGCGAGTAGAGATATGCCTCGCTCGTGTAGGTGGCGCCCGAGACAGTGTTCACATGAGCGCTCTGGGCCGCCAGCACCTCATTACGCAGCATCGGGATGACCTGCTGAGCGAGTTGCTGGGAGTAGGACTCGGCGGTCTGCAGGCGGGCCACAGACACCTCGACGATCCGACCGCCCTTCTTCGTGACGCGCACCGAGAGAAACCCGTAGCCGTATCGCTCGACCGTTCCGATCGCCGTGGCAGTCCCGCCATGTCCCGCTGGCGCAGTCGGCCCGAGCGAGGACGACGTCGCCTGCCTCCGAGGGGCGACGGAGGCAGGCGGTGCGCTGCCCACGAGGACAGCGGGATGGCCCCCGTGCAGGGCTAGCACGCCGGACAACCCGGCGGCCGCCGAGACGGTGGCTGCCACGAGACGTCTCATCGCGTCGCTCCATTGCCCGGTCGGCTCGGGAGGGCCTTCATCGTCAGGGGGGGTGTCATGCCAGCGCGAACGCCTCGAAGTGGAGCGCATCGCGGGGGACGCCGAGACGGGAAGTGGTGGTCAGGACGCGGGACACGAACTCCTCCGGTCCGGCCACGTAGACGTCGCGTCGGGCGATGTCGGGGACGAGCGACACCAACTGGTCGACCGAGACGAGCGAGCGCGGCCCCAACACTTCGTGCACCCGGCCCTTCCGGCGACGGACGAGCTCGGCCACCTCGGAGGCCAGGACGAGATCGGCTTCACTCGATGCCCGGAGGATGACGACAGGGTCGGACCCCGACGGCAGATCCTCGAGAAGCGCACGAATTGCGGTGACGCCGATGCCCCCGGCGATGAGCACCGCCTTGCGCCGGCGCCGCGCGTGGGCAGTGAAGGCGCCGTACGGACCTTCGATGGCGACCCGCGTGCCGATCGGTAGGCGGGCAAGCGCCGAGGAGAAGTCCCCGAGCCCCTTGACGGTCAGGCGGAGGTGTGGGGGGCAGGGCTTTGCCGACAGCGAGAAGGGGTGCGCCTGCCACCACATGCCCTTCGTCAGGAAGCGCCACTCGAAGAACTGGCCGCCGGACACGGCCAGCCGCTCGATCCGCCGGCCTGCGCAGACGATGGACACCACCCCCGGCGCCTCGGGGTGAACCTCGACGACACGAAGGCCATGACGCAACGACCGCACGACAGGAAGCCCGAACCGGTAGGTGAGGACAACACCGGCCGTCGCCAGCCAGACGAGGCCCCACAGAAGACGTGTCAGCGGATGGCCGACAAAGGCCGGCCCGAGCGCGATGACGTGGGCGAAGGACAGGGCGAGCGCCAGGTACATCCCGAGGTGGATCGCCCACCAGCGCTCGCGGCCGATGCGTCGGCGAATGGCGCGGATCGACACGACCGCCGCCGACAGCATGAGGCCGAACGCCACGGTCGCCTCGAGCACGTCCGGGAAGGACGTCACGAGGCTCCCGAACTCGCGCAAGAGGCCCTGTCGCGCCGCCTCGGCGTAGCCCACGGTGAGAAACAGGACATGGGCGACGATGAGCGAGATCGGCCACGGCGAGAGCCGACGGTGCCACCGGAGGAGGCCGTCCTGGCCGAGCACCCGTTCGATGACCGGTAGCCGAGCGACGAGGAGCACCATGACAAGGGCCAGGTACGTGCCGGCCATGGCGGTGAGGTTGCCGACGAACGTCGCCATCCCTCCAGGTGCGCGCAGCTGCGCCGACGTCTCCGCCGTGATCGACAGGCCGATCACGGCGCCGAAGCCGAGCCCGAGGATGATCACCGCCGCGTCGACCAGCCACGGCCTCGGTGTCGGGCTGGGCGGCGACATCGGTGCCGATCGCCCTCTGGTGGACCTCGGCCGTGTCGTGGCGCGGAGCGAACCGACTGTCATCGGCGCCACGACCCGGCTAGCTTCATGGCTGCGACGCTACGTACCCGCCTCGTCACGGCGGCCCCAACGGCCGGTAAAGATTCGTCCAAGGTCGTCGTTGCCGTGCTGTTGACCGACAGACTGCAGCAGTGAGCTCTGATTTCTTGACACCGTTACGGACGCCTCCGGGCCACGTGCCGGAACGGGCATGAGGCTGCTCGTCGTCGAGGACGACGCCGCTATCTCCGAACCGCTCGCCGAGGGGCTCCGCCGTGAGGGTTTCGACGTGACCTGTGTCGGCACCGCAGAGGCCGCGCTGGCGGCTGACCTGCCTGACCTCGTGCTGCTGGACCTCGGCCTACCAGACGGCCACGGCTTCGATGTCTGCCGCCAGCTGCGAGCGCGCTCCACCGTCCCGATCATCATCGTGACGGCACGGGACGACGAGATCGACCGGGTGGCGGGGCTCGAGCTCGGAGCCGACGACTACGTCGTGAAGCCGTTCGGGTTTCGTGAGCTCGTTGCCCGCATCCGCGCCGTCAGCCGACGCGTCGGAAGCCAGACCGCCGCCAGCGCTCTGCAGCGGCTGGGCGACCTCGAGATCGACCGTCGGGCGCACCGTGTCTCCCTCTCGGGCATCGAGATCGCCTTGACGCCGAAGGAGTTCGACCTCCTGTCGGTGCTCGCCTCCGATCCCGGCGCCATGGTGACGAGGCGGGAGATCCTCGCCGAGGTGTGGGATCCGCACTGGTACGGCACCTCGAAGACGGTCGACGTCCACATCGCCTCCCTCCGCCGGAAGCTCGGTCACCCGGAGTGGATCGAGACGAGCCGCGGCGTGGGGTTCCGGCTCGTCGTACCGCGATGAGAAGGCGGCTCATCGGTGGCTTCCTCCTCTTCGTGGTCGTGTTCCTCGTCGTCTTGGAAGTGCCCTTCGGGCTGAGCCTGGCGGCGAACGCCCGAACGACAAGCCTCTCCGAGCTGAAGAGCGACGCGGCCTCCCTCGGCCTCTTCGTCGGCTCCGCTCTCGATTCCGCAGACCCGTCCGGCGCACACGCCCTGATGGAGCGTTTTGCGAGCGCCGAGGGCGCCATCGTCGTCGTGGTCTCGCACGGCCGAACGGAGCTGGCGGCCGGCCTCGGGGCGGCAGAGGAGCTGGGCGACCCTGCGACGCGGGGGATCGTCGCGTCGGCGGCCTCCGGCCAGATCTCCGGGGAGGAAGGTTCGAACGACCCGGACGACGACCTGCTCTACGTCGCCCTCCCGCTCAGTGTGCGGACAGGCGGCGCCGGATCCGTCGCCCACGTCGCGGACGTCATGCTCGTCGCCGAGCCGGCTGCGCCGCTGCACGACCGCATCAACGGAGACTGGGGCAAGCTCGCCGCCTTCGGTGCCGTCATGCTGGTGGTTGCCTCCGCAGCCGGCATGTTCCTTGCCGGGACGCTCACCCGGCCGCTTGGTCGCATCGAGTCGGCCGTGGCCGCTCTGGGGGCCGGCAAGCTGAACGAGCGGGCCCCCGTCGGACACGGGCCGGCCGAGCTGAAGGCGCTCGGGGACACCGTCAATGAGATGGCGGACCGCCTCGAGGAGCTGTTGGGCGCCCAACGAGCCTTCGTGGCTGACGCTTCGCACCAGCTGCGAACGCCCATGACGGCGCTCCGCCTGCGGCTCGAGAACCTCGAGGGCGTCCTCGGAACGGACGGTCCGGCTGATCTCGGGCCGGCGCTCAATGAGGTGGACCGCCTCTCCCGAGTCGTGGATGGGTTGCTGTCGCTCGCCCGAGCCGAGGGGACGCGGCCGGGCCGCGTCCGGATCAACGTCGGCTCGGTCCTCGCCGACCGGCTCGACGCCTGGAGTGCGCTCGCCGAGGAGCGCCACGTCACGCTGGTGGGAGCAGGCGAGGGCGAAGTCGGCTGGGCAAGGCACGAGCTCGCTGCCACGGCGTGTCCGGGGTACCTCGAACAGGTGCTCGATAACCTGCTGTCGAACGCCCTCGATGCCACGCCGGCCGAAGGGAGCGTGCTCTTGGCGGCCGATCGTGTCCCTGACGCTGTCCTGATCCACGTGATCGACACCGGGCCGGGCATGAACGCCGCCGACCGGCAGCGCGCCTTCGACCGATTCTGGCGGCCGGAGGGCGCCCAGCAGGCGGGCACCGGGCTCGGACTCGCCATCGTCGCTCAGCTCGTGCGCGCCTGCGGCGGCTCGGTCTGGCTCGATTCCGCCCCCGGTGGTGGTGTCGATGCTGTCGTCCGGCTCGACGCGGCCGGAAGGGCGTCGACCCCCACAAGCTCGCCCGTTTCGGGTGCGTAGGCGATGGCTGCCTTCGTTGTCAGGTCTCTGAGGTGCCTGCGGGACAGGAGGAGCGCGCCAGAGAAGATGGCGACGGCACTGGCGACAAGGCCCCAGGTGATGGCCCCGGAGGCGCGTTGCACCGTACCCCCCGCGATGAAGGAAGCGATGCTGAAGGCACCAGCCCAGACGACGGCCCCGGCGGCGTTCGCGGCCGCGAAAGGCACAAGTCGCATCTGGTTCGTGCCGGCGAGCACGGCGGCATAGGTGCGCAGGATCGAGACGAAGCGGCCGAAGAAGACGACTTTGGGCCCGTGCAGGTCGAAGAGGTACCGGCCGACGCGGAGCTTCGCCTCGTCGATGCGAACCTTGTGCCCGAAGCGGCGGACGAGGCGCAGGCCGCCTACCCGGCCGAGGACGTAGCCGAGCTCGCCACCGACGACGGCCGCGATGGTGGCGGACACAAAGACCCCTCCGAGCGAAAGATGGTGACTGTGGCCGGCGTAGGCGCCGGCGACGATGACGGCGGTCTCGCCGGGCAGCGGCACCCCGCCGCTCTCGGCGAGCACACAAAGCGCCACTGCCCAGTAGCCCCAGGTGGTGATGAGATGGGTCATGTCAGCGGGCGGACATCGTGAGGAAGTCCCGCGCCCACCACGACTCAAAGAAGGTGGAAGGACCCTGCACGGTTCCGGGAAGCAGTGAAGTTCCGTTGGCAGCGCTCGCGAGGGAAGCGCCGGTGACAGGCCGATACGTAGCGAACACGGTCCAATCGGGGTTCATGTCGAGGGTCATGGCACGGACACACCCCGCCCGCACGAGCAGCGCGGCCAGCTGCGTGATCTCGAGCTCCGGCCCCATCGCATAGACGAGAGCCCCGTTTCTCGTGACGCCGAGGCCGGACCTCCAGACGGCAGGGACGCCGCCGACCGTGGCTCCCCAGGCAGAATGGTCGAGCCCGTCGAGGCCGGGAACGGGTCGCCCCCCGTCGACGAGAAGGGTGAGGTTCTGGCGTACCGCGATGACGTCTCGAGTCATGTGTACGTCGCGACCCCACCTCCCGACAGTGACGTCGCCGTTGCGGTAGATGACGAGGGAGGCGCCCCCCGCGCGGAGCGGGTAGACGAGGCGACCTTCGGCGAAGTACCCGCCCTCGGCAGCGGGGAACTTGAACCCGCCATTGAAGGCGGCGACGAGTGTCCGAGCCGCTGACGATGAGACCGGTGCGGTGAGGCGCCACGGCCCGCCGCCGGGGCTGAGGCTGCCCGAGTACAGCTGGGCGCGCAGGAGCCGAGGATCCATCCACGCGATACCGGCGGCGGCCGCCGAGCCTGGCGGGGCGAGGGTCGTCTCAAACACGGCGACATGCCCGTCCACGAACCTGCCGGCGGGATGCCACCGTCCCTCGCCCGACACGGTCACGCCGAAGGGCCGCAACGGGGCCGGCCTCGGCAGCGGCACGAGTGGTACGGGGGTTTCGGTGCTCCGGCGAGACGAGTGACCGGGCGGCCCGGTCGCCTTCGGTCCGGGCGGAGCCGCGCCTCCGCCGCCCGCAGCGGCGGAGTGCGCGCTGGCCGGCGGCCCTGCAGACTCCCCGGCCTGCGCACTGCAAGCGCCGGCCAGGAGCGCGACCGCCACGAGTCCCACGCCCCAAACCGTGGGCCAGGGGCGACTGCGGCCCGATCTTGAGTTGCCTATCAGGCAGCGTGAATTGAAGACGGGCAGCGGAACCTTCGGCTCGGATCGATGGCACTGCTCGAGACAACCTCCCGGGCCTTCGTGGTTGGGAATCGCAACCGACCCTACGTACGCCTCCCGAAGCGGGGAGCCAGCGTTTGGCAAAGCTTCGGAAAAGGACACTCCGCCGCTTGGAGGGCCGTGGTGACACGCAGCCGGCCGTGCCGGCCTCTGCAGGCGTGCCCGAGGCGGTTCGAGACCGTACGGGCATCGACACCGGCAGACAGCAACTCGGTGACGCCTCCTGCCCGCGTTTCTGGCCTCGTTTTGTGTCCTCGCCTCTCTCTCCCCACCGACTCGGACCGGGGGAGATGAGAGAGAGGGGTAGGCCAAACCGGTACACCCGCAGCCAGCGAGGCCGGCAGAATCGGGTCGGCGGAGCCTCTTCCTCTAGCATTGACATCCCTCGATACATCGAGTAAGATCGATCAATCGGTGGGCATGGATGCTGAAGGAGGTTGAGATGTCCCGAGTCCAACTCTCCCTCAACGTGGCAGATATTGACGACGCGGTGGCGTTCTACTCCAAGCTGTTCGGTGCCAGGCCAGCCAAACGCCGTTCCGGATATGCCGACTTCGCTCTCGCCGAACCACCGCTCAAGCTCGTGCTCCTCGAGAACTCGGCGGGTCGTGGCGACGGGGTAGCCGGAGTGCTCAACCATCTCGGCGTGGAGGTCGAGACGCCCGAGGAAGTCCGGGCGGCCACGCGGCGTCTCTCCGGCGAGGGGCTCGATCCCGATGGGAAGGCATCGACCAGCTGCTACTACGCGGTCGACCCCGACGGGGCGCTGTGGGAGGTGTGCGCCGTGCCCGGGCAGCCTCGCAGGGCTTCGATCAGCCGTCGAGCTCTGACACGTCTCCTCCGGCGCCGGAACCGGAAAACGAAGGGCGACGAGCCTAAGGGCCTCGCCATGGTTGATTGACATCTCTCGATGAACGAATCCAGATTGTCTCATCGAGCAACGTCGGTGAAGGCGCTCTGCCGCAAAGCTTGGAAAGAGGACCGATGACCATGAATCGGTCACCAGAGATTGATCTGACGCCCGTGGCCTGTTGCGCCCCGATGACCGCCGCTGAGATCACCTCGGACCAGGCGGGCACCTTGGCGGCGATCTTCAAGGCGCTCGCCGATCCGCACCGGGTCCGGATCGTGAACCTGCTGGTCAACGCCGCCGAGCCAGTGTGCGTCTGCGAATTCATGCCCCAGCTCGGGCTGTCTCAGGCGACGGTGAGCTTCCATCTCAAGAAGCTGCTCGCTGTCGGGCTGCTGGAAAGGAAAGAACGGGGTAGGTGGGCCTACTACTCACTTCATCGCGACGCCCTGGATCGCATTGCACTCGTATTCACCACCAAGGAGGCCGTGACATGAAGAACGACGCCGATCTTCGTGAGGATGTTCGGCGCCGCTACGCCGAAGCGGCAAGCGCGGTGACCGCTGGAGTCGGTGCCGCGAGCGATTGCAACCATCCCGGCCGGACCTGTGCTGAGGAGGACCACGCCACCGGACCTGAGCTCTACGGGCGACTGGCCGAGGAGGAACTTCCCGAGGCAGCGGTCCTTGCGAGCCTCGGATGCGGCAATCCCACGGCCGTCGCAGATCTCCGTCCCGGCGAGACGGTGCTCGATCTCGGATCGGGCGGCGGCATTGACGTCTTGCTGTCAGCTAAGCGTGTCGGTTCGACCGGCAAGGTGTTTGGGCTCGACATGACCGAGGAGATGCTCGCCCTCGCGATCAGGAACCGCGACGAGGCCGAGGCGCACAACGTGGAGTTCCTGGAGGGCTACATCGAGAGCGTCCCGCTCCCAGCGGACAGCGTTGACGTCGTCATCTCCAACTGCGTCATCAACTTGTCGACGGACAAACCCCAGGTGTTCGCCGAGATGTATCGCGTGCTCCGTCCTGGTGGGCGGATCGGCATCAGCGATGTCGCCGCCGATGACGATCTCACTCCTGAGCAACGAGCCGAACGAGGCTCCTACGTGGGCTGCGTTGCCGGCGCACTGTCATTCGGTGAATACGAGGCGGGGCTTCGTGCCGCCGGGTTCGAGGACGTGAGTATCACGGCAACCGGCGAAGAGTACGCGCCCGGAATACATTCCGCCATCGTCAAGGCGACAAAGCCAGTGGCTCACTCAAGATGACCCAGAATGGATCGTGCGCTGGGTCACAGTATAGGCCCCACCAGCTGGGTTGAAGGAGATTCGGCTCGGGCCTGAGGAAGAGGGGCAACGCGGTCAGATGCCTGATCGCGGTTCACCACCGGCGGCAGCGCCCGGACCGAGGCCAACACTACCGCCGCTACCCCAAGTCACAAACGGAGTTGATGTGGCGCAGGAGATCCTCGCCAGCGGTCAGCCTCCGTTGCCAGACCCTAGTGGTCCGTCGCTGAAATAGCTCGCATAGCTATGATGTCGACATGCCCACGGTTGCCGATCCATTGCCGGTGACGAAAGAGCAGCGGGCCGCCCTCGAGCAGATGGCGCGGTCGGGCTCGCTCCCGCACCGAAAGGTCGTCCAGGCCCGTGCACTGCTGCTGGCGGCCGACGGCCTCGGAACCAACGAGGTCGCCCGGCGCTGCCAGACGACGAACGACTCGGTGCGTTCCTGGCGCCGACGCTTTGTCGCCGAGGGGATCGAGGGGATCGGTCGCATTGCTCCCGGCCGTGGCCGCAAGTCGTGGCTGCCCGACGGCACCGTCGAGGCCGTCGTGCACGCCACGCTGCACGAGCGTCCTTCGGACGGCTCGACGCACTGGACGACGCGGTCGCTCGCCAAGCGCCTCGGTGTCTCCAAGGACACGGTGGCCAGAGTCTGGGCCGACCACAACCTGAAGCCGTGGAGGATCGAGACCTTCAAGATCTCGAACGACCCCCACTTCGAGGAGAAGCTCGTCGACGTCGTCGGTCTCTACTTGAACCCCCCGTCGCGTGCCGTCGTGTTCAGCTTCGACGAGAAGACCCAGGTGCAGGCGCTCGACCGCACCCAGCCGAGCCTCCCGATGAAGCCAGGGCGGGCGGGGACGATGACGCACGACTACAAGCGGAACGGGACCGTCGACCTCTTCGCCGCTCTGAACGTCGGCACGGGCGAGGTCATCTACGGGACCCGGAAGCGCCACACCGCCAACGACGTGCTCGCCTTCTTCAAGCTCGTCGACCTCGACACCCCGAAAGAGCTCGACATCCACGTCGTGTTGGACAACCTGTCGGCCCACAAGGCGCCCGAGATCAGGGACTGGCTCGCCCACCCGCGCCGTGCCCGCTGGCATCTGCACTTCACGCCGACGTCGAGCTCGTGGCTCAACTTGGTCGAGCGGTGGTTCAAGGAGCTGACCGACCGCCGGCTGCGCCGAGGCGCCTTCTCGAGCGTGAAGGCGCTCACGGCGGCGATCGAGCTGTGGGCCGACCACTGGAACGACGATCCGCAGCCCTTCATCTGGCACAAGACTGCCGAGGAGATCATCGAGAAGGTTCGCCGGGGAAGGTCGGCCCTTACCCGAGTTACATCAGCGACGGACCACTAGGCTCCCAACACGAACCGGGCCCTCTCGGTCCGCAGCATCTCGTAGGGCGACATCACCTTGACGTTGACGCCGAGACAGGCGTCAGGAATCTTGATCCGTCTCGCTGAGTTCGAGGGAATCTCGTGGCTCACCACAACATGGTTCAAGGCGTGAGCCTGAGCGACGAGGTAGTAGTCGGCTCCGGTCTGAAGGAACGTGCTCATCGCAACCGCTTCGAAGTTGCCGCTGCTGGCCCAGGAGCTGACCGCCGCCAAGCTCGGCGACGTCGATGAATCCGGAGAGAGGAAGAAGGAAGCACCACGGGCCTGCGCCCACGTCGACAGGTCATCGTCCCTGCGACCAGCTCGTCTCGGACCTTCTCGATGCTGAAGCGAGCCCGGCGGAGTTCTTCGTGTCGAGCCAGTCCCAGAAGGCCGGGCAGAAGTCGAAGCCGTAATGCAGCTTCTTGGCCTGGATGAAGATGTTGGCATCGAGGAGGTAGGCCATCACACAACCCCGAGATGCCGAGCAAGCTCATCGAACGTCGCGTGCTTCTTGAAGCCGAGCATTTGGTAGGCGTCCCGATGCAGGGTCTGCCCTTCAAGAGTGCTCTCGATCAGCGCCCGGGCGAACCGCTTGCTGACCCGTACCGGCTGAGTGTTGTAGAAGTTGCCGCCGCCACTTCCCGCAACGTGTTCCTCCATCAGGAAGCGGACGCGATCGACCTCCTCGGCATACGCCGTTCGGTACCGCGGCTGCGTCAGGAAGCCACCATCCGAGAGCCGTCGTAGCACGACGAGCGTGCTCACCTTGAACTGCCGGGCAAGAGCTTCCAGCTGATCGGTGAGGTGCCGGACGTCCAACTGGAGTTGGCGGATCGAGTCGAGGGGGAGCAGGAACTCGGCAGCGACTCGGTTACACCACCGTTCGACTTCGTTGGTCGACGGCTCTTCGAGGTCGGCATCGGAGACGGCCGACTGGCCGAGCCAGATGTGAGCAAGCTCATGAGCCAGTGTGAAGATTTGCGCCGCCTTCGTGTCGGCGCCGTTGACGAACACCAATGGAGCGAGATCATCCGAGAGAGCGAAGCCCCGGAATTCTTCCGGGTTGAGCTTGCGGTGCGTGTTACTCCCGACCACCCCATTGACCATGACGAGGACACCCTGCTCGTCGGCTGCATTGAGCAATCGACTGAAAGCCTCGCTCCACGTCGATCCCCGTTCACCCGGCTCGAAGGAGAGCATCGCTCGCATGCGACGAGCGGCGTCGATGACCTCCGTCTGCATCGTCAGGGTGCCGACGAACCCGACTGGGGGCTCCCGATGGAGCCGAACGAAGTCCCGGTACCAGTCCTGCCGCTGCTGACACTGATACACCGTGTCGAGGAGGTCCGGACGTACTTGGATAGCGGGGTCCACCACCTGAGCAGAGCTCGCGCGTATCGTTGTGGATCTCACCTCGTACCCCTCCCGCCGGCTCAGAGCCCAACTCCTACAAGGAGTTGGTGAGCGAGATCGCCAGTCTGCGGAAGATGCTCGAGCGCAACACCGCCGAGGTCGCAAAGCTGAGCCAGCGTCTCAGCCAGCGCGATGCCCGCATCGCCGAGCTGGAGCGGCTTCTGTCCGGACTCCCGCCGTTCGGGCAAGCGCCAGGCGGCTCCGTTCTCCAAGGGCGACCCGAAGGAGGAGCCGGCACGTCCCGGACGACGAAGCGGTGACGCTCATGGTCGCCACGGTCATCGCATGGCTCCCGCCGGCCCCCCCGACCGGACGATCGACGTGCCGCTGCCGGCATGCTGCCCTGACTGCGGAGGGGAGGTCGAGCACGAGCGGACTGCCGAGCAGTTCCAGGTCGAGCTTCCCGAGATGCGCCCGGTCACCACGAAGTTCGCCGTCGGCGTCGGCCGCTGCCGCAACTGCGGCAGGAGAGTGCAGGGCCGCCATGGCGAGCAGACCTCGGACGCCCTCGGCGCTGCCTGCTCCCAGGTGGGTCCGACGGCGAAGGCATGGGCGGCCTGGCTGCACTACGGCCTCGGGCTGAGCTTTGTGAAGTCGACCAGCCTGCTCGCCCGCCTCGGGGTCAAGGTCTCAGCCGGGGCACTCTGCCAAGCGGCCCAGTCGTCCTCGACCGACCTCTTCGCGGTGCAGGCCTCGATCGTCAAAGCCGTGAATGACTCGGCCATGATCGTTCCCGACGAGACGGGCTGGCGCGTCGGCGGCGAGGGTGCCTGGCTCTGGGTGGCAGCGACCCATAACGCCACTGCCTACTGGGTCGCCGACGGCCGCGGCTTCGATCAAGCCTGCGAGGTGATCTCGCCGGAGTTCTCCGGCGTCATGGTGCGAGACGGCTGGGCTCCTTACCGCCGCTTCGGCAACGCCACGCACCAAACGTGTTTGGCCCACCTCTGTCGTCGAAGCGACGAGCTCATCGCCGACCTGCCCGTCTCGGGGCGGGACACGCCCCGCAAGGTGCGGGAGATCCTGACCGAGGCGCTCATCGCCCGCGAGCTCGAAGATGGCGAGCGGGCGACGGTGATCGCCGACCTCGCCGAGCGGGTCGAGATGCTCGCCGACGACGCTCATCCCCACAACGAGAACCGCAAGCTCGTGGCGCACCTGTACGCCGAGCGAGAAGCTTTGTTCAGCTTCCTCACCCACCCTGGCACCGACGCCACCAACTGGCGGGCAGAGCAAGCCGTCAGGCCAGCGGTCGTCAACCGAAAGGTCTGGGGCGGCAACCGCACCTGGCGTGGAGCTGTGACGCAGGGCCGCATGATGAGCGTGCTGCGGACGGCGTCTCAGCAGGGAGTCGACGCCATCGACTTCTTGAGCCGACTCGCTCGTGCACCCACGCCGGCAGAGGTTCCTTCGCTTTTCATCTGAATCGCCGGCTGTTCGGATCCACATTCACTGAACTACGGGACGTCGCGCCTCGCTATCCAAGTACGTCCGGACTTGCCCGCCTGATCTCAACGCCCCCCATCGTGCGGTAGTCCGGCACCGGCAGATCCTCTTCTGGAGGTTGGGGCAAGAAGAGGTACCCGATGGGCGTGTGGGTCGTCTGGGCAAACTTCTCCAACTGCTTGAGCGTCGGTTGCTTCGTCCCCACCTCCCACAAGGGCAGCGCCGGAAAGTGAGAGGTCAGATAGTCGGCCGACAGACCGGACCGTTCTCTTGCCCAAGCGAGCAGCGCCCCTTGGACGGGAACGCGGACCGTCATGGCTCCCCGCTCCCCGCGCACACCGCACGCCAGACGACCGTCCACAGACGGCAGCCGGACGAGGAGCTAGGCATGAATCGATGATACGGGGAGGGTACGTCTGTAGACCGTTTCCGAGCCCGATGACCTGGTGCTGCGACGAGTGCCAGAGAGGTCACCGACCTGAGGGGCGACGACGGACGACGAAGTACCGATGATTCCGTAAGCCGGTCATCCACTTCTGCGAGGCAGCTGATTGAGACCAAAAGAGGGCGGCTGGTGATCCAGCGCCTCCCCTCGACGAGTGAAGGACCCCGCAGTTGCGACGCTCTGACCACGGACAGCTCATACTCCATGTAGGCGGACAACAAACTCCACGCTGACGGACAGCAGAACTCCACGTCGGCGGACAGCAGAAGTCCGCATCATCCACCAGCACGGCCCTCCGGTGGGGTGTCCTCGATGGCGTCCGTATTGCCGTCGAGCACCCAACCGGAGGGCCGATGACCAAGTCTGGCAGGCACATCATGGAGATCCTGGAAGCTTTCGACCTCACCCACTGCGCCCACGCCGCAGCCAGAGCTGACCGGGGTCGACCCGAAGACCGTGGCCCGCTACGTGGCCATCCGCGACGCCGGCGGGAACCCGTTCGAGCCGGCGCCCGCAGAAGATCATCGACCCGTACCTCGAGAAGATCGAGGAGCTGGTGGAGCGCTCGCACGGCAAGGTGCGGGCCGACGTGGTGCACGAGAACCACCTCGTGCCCATGGGCTTTGGCGGCGACGAGCGCACCACCCGCCGTGCGGTCGCCGCGGCCAAGGCGGCCTATGACCTCGGCCACCGCCGCACCTACCGGCCGTGGGTGCCCGAACCAGGGATGTGGGCACAGTACGACTGGGCCAAGGGCCCCGAGGTCTGCGGGCGGCCGACCTGCCTGTTCTGTGCCTGGGTGGCCTGGAGCCGGTTCCGGGTGGTGATCCCCACCTGGGACCGCACCCTTCCCACGACATTGGCCTGCATCGACGCCATGCTGCGCCGTTCGGGGCGGCACCGACCTACCTGCTCACCGACAACGAGCGGGTCGTCACGACCGACCGGGTGGCCGGCATCGCCGTGCGCCATCCCGTCATGGTGGCGGCCGGCCGCCACTACGGGTTCGTGATCGAGACCTGCGTCCCCTACGACCCCGAGACCAAAGGTGGGTCGGAGTCGAGCGTCAAGATCGCCAAGGCGGACCTCGTGCCGACCGAAGCCAACCTGCTCGACGACTACGCCGGCTTCGGCGCTCTCGCGAGCGCCTGCGACGGTTCTGCGAGGTGGTGAACGCCCGCCCGCACGCAGAGACGCGGCGCCCGCCTGAAGAGATGCTGGCCGACGAGCGGGCCCGCATGCACCCGCTCCCGAGCGAGGCCTTCACCGCCGCGCTCGGCGAGACCCGCATCGTGAGAGACGACCACACCATCCGATTCGGCGGCGTGCCCTACTCGCTGCCGAAGGCCTGGATCGGCCAGGAGGTGTGGTGCAGGGTGCAAGGTGAGGAGCTGGTCGTGGTCGGCCGGGGTTCGCTCCGGCCTCGAGGAGATCTTCCGCCACGAGCTGTCCACGCCGGGGAACCCCCGCATCCTCGACGAGCACTACCCCGAGTACCCGCCCGGCAACGGGCCGAAGATCCGCCCCCTTCGCCCGAAAGACGACGCCGAGCGGGCCTTCCTGGCTCTCGGCGACGGTGCCGAGCGCTGGCTGCGGGAGGCGTGCGGGACCGGGGTGGCCCGCATCCGCTCCAAGATGGCAAAGGCCGTCGAGCTGGCGGCCCTCGTGGGCACGACGCCGGTGGACCGGGCACTTGGCATGGCAGCTCTCGCCGGCCGCTTCGAGGACGGCGACCTCGCCTCTGTCGTGGACCACCTGGGACGGCGTGATGCCGTCGAGGACCTCGTGTACGCCGACGAGGCGTACTCGGCCCAGCCCGGCACCTCCTCCTGGGAGGGCTTCGGGCGATGATGCACCCACCGACCTACATCGAAGGGCCGCTTCAGCCACACGAGCTGGCGGAGCTGGCCGAGCTCATGGACGACCTCGACGCCTTCGTGACCACAGCCGAGCACCTGCCCGAGGACCTGCGCATCCGCATCAGGTGGTGGGCGCTCCGGATCGAGAACGCCCGAGCTCGGCGATGAAGACCCCAGAGCCGCCCCCGCTCGGAGACGAGCTCACCCAGCTGCTGAGGCGCATGCGCCTGCCCTACATGCGCGCGGCCGCCCCCGAGGTGATCGCCACGGCCAAGGCACAACGCTGGGACCCCGCCGAGGTGCTGCGGGTCCTGCTCGCCGAGGAGGTCGCCGGCCGCGACCGGGCCACCCGCACCCAGCGAAGGAGGGCGGCCGGGCTTCCCGCCGGCAAGACCTTCGACAGCTGGATCGAGGCCAAGTCCTCCATCCCCGTGCCCACCCAGAGCGCCCTTCGGACCCTCGAGTGGGTCGGCCGGGCAGAGAACCTGGCGATCTGCGGTCCGTCGGGCAGCGGCAAGTCGCACTTCTGCGAGGCGATCGCCCATGCCGTCATCGACGCCGGCATGCGGGTGAGCTGGTTCAGCCTCGAGACGCTCACGGCCACCTTGGCCCGCGCCAAGATCGACGCCTCCATCAGCCGGGTCGTCGCCCGCATCTGCCGGGCCGAGCTGGTCGTGATCGACGACATCGGGATGCTGCCCGCAGGAGCCGATGCCGCCGAGGCCTTCTACCGGGTCGTCGACGCCGCCTACGAGCGGCGCAGCCTGGCCGTCACCTCGAACATCCACCCCTCCGGCTTTGACACGATCATGCCGAAGTCGATCGCCACCGCCGCGGTCGACCGCCTGTTGCACCACGCCCACCTCGTTGCCACCGAAGGTCCCTCGGTGCGCCTCGAAGAAGCTAGAATGTCAACCCCATTTGGCCCCACCGTGACCATCTCAGTTGGCCCCACCCACGAGCGCGAGGCGCCGCCGACGAGGAGGCAGGGCTGAGGAGGGCGGGTCCCCGACGTAGTGTGCCGGCGTGGCACCGCAGCCTGTCTTCCGGCTCCGCATCCAGCTCGAGGAGGTCCACCCGACGGTGTGGCGGCGCGTCCTCGTCCCCGGTGGCGTGAGGCTCGCCAAGCTGCACGAGATTTCCAGGCGGCACTCGGCTGGACCAACTCCCACCTGCACAGCTTCACGATCGGCGAGAGCCTCTACGGCATGCACGCCGAGGACTACCCAGAGGAGGAGCTCGACGAGAGCGAGCACACGGTGTTCGTCGCCCTTCGCGGCGGGGTGCGACGCTTTCGCTACGAGTACGACTTCGGCGATTCCTGGCAGCACGAGGTGACCGTCGAGGCAGTCACGTGGTCGCCCCTCGCCCTCAAGTACGGCGTTTGTGTCGACGGCGCCAACGCCTGCCCGCCCGAGGACGTCGGGGTGCTGGGGGGCTACGAGCAGTTCCTCGAGGCGCTCGCCGACCCGCTGCACGAGGAGCACGACAGCTACCTCGTCTGGGTGGGCTACAAGTTCGACCCGGAGGCCTTCGACATCGGCGGCTGTCAACGCCGCCCAGCATGAGTAATCCGGAGGTTTCCGTACACCCGTTCCGGTCGAATCCGTACACCGATTCCGGAGTTTTCGTACACCCGGAGGCAGCGACCCTGGCGCAATGACGTGAGGTGAGAGTGGGGCACCGGCAATCCTCTTGATCTGTCCTGCCAGACGATCGAGGAGATGCCGGTGCCCCGGCCCCACACTGCCATGCGAAAGATCAGAGAAGTGCTTCGACTGCGCTTCGGGGAGGAGCTCAGCCTCCGCCTCGTCAGCGCCTCGCTCAACATCCCGTTCACCACCGTCGGCGATCTCCTCCGCCGTGCCGAGGCAGCCGGGCTCAAGTGGCCGCTGCCGGTAGGCCTCGACGACGATGACCTCGAAGCCCTGCTCTACAAGAAGAACGAGCCGCCGGCAGGCCGGCCGCTGCCGGAGTTCAAGGAGGTGAAGAGAGAGCTTCACAAGCCTGGGGTGACCCTCATGCTGTTGTGGCTCGAGTACCGCGAGACCTATCCCGAGGGCTACTCCTACAGCCAGTTCTGCGAGCACTACAGGACCTGGCGCAAGCACGTCGACGTCGTCATGCGCCAGGAGCACAAGGCGGGCGAGAAGCTCTTCGTCGACTTCCCGGGTGACAGGCTGCCGATCTACGACCCGGACACCGGCGAAGTCGACTTCGAGGCCGAGGTCTTCGTGGCGGTCCTCGGCGCTTCGAGCTTCGTGCACGCCGGGGCGATTGCCTCCCAGCAGCTCGACGACTGGGTGATCGCCCACGTCCGCACCTTCGAGGCGATCGGCGGCTGCCCGGCGATCGTGGTGTGCGACAACCTCCGCTCGGGGGTGACCCGGCCGCACCGCTACGAGCCGGACGTCAACGCCACCTACGAGGACATGGCCGCCCATTATGGGGTGGCCGTCATCCCGGCCAGGCCGTACCGGCCCCGTGACAAGGCAAAAGTCGAGGCCGGCGTGCTCCTGGTCGAGCGCTGGATCCTGGCCCGGCTGCGGAAACAGAAGTTCACGAGCCTGGCCGAGGCCAACATCGAGATTGCCCGCCTGGTCGCCTGGGTCAACGCCCGGCCGTTCAAGAAGATCGACGGCTCACGCCAGTCCCTGTTCGAGGAGATCGACCAGCCGGCGCTGCGCCCGCTGCCGCCGGAGCGCTACGAGACCGCCCACTTCAAGCCGGCCAAAGCCAACATCGACTACCACATCGAGCTCGACCGCCATTACTACAGCGTCCCGTACATCTATGCCGGCGAGGTGCTCGACACCAGGATGACGGCCAGCACGGTCGAGGTCTTCCGGCACGGAAGACGCGTGGCCTCGCACATCCGCAGCCGCAAGCCGGGCTACAGCACCGATCCGGAGCACATGCCCGAGTCGCACAAGCGCCACGCCGAGTGGACGCCCTCGCGCATCGTCGCGTGGTGTGCCAAGACAGGCCCGTCAACCGCGGAGCTCGCCGGAGCGATCATGGCGGCCAGGGCTCATCCCGAGCAGGGCTTCCGCTCCTGTCTCGGCATCATCCGCCTCGGCGACCGCTACGGCGCCGAACGGGTCGAGAAGGCCTGCGCCCGGGCGCTCAGCGTGAGAGCGCACAGCTACAAGTCGGTCGAGTCGATCCTGAAGACCGGCCTCGACCAGAAACCGCTCCCGCAGCCATCTGCGGGTCGGGCCCATCCCGAGCACGCCAACGTCCGCGGGCCGGGCTACTACGACGGAAAGGAAGAAGGAGAAGATGCTCAACAACCAGACGATTGAGGGCCTTCATGCCCTGAAGCTCCCGGCGATGGCCGCCGGGCTGATCGAGCAGAGGGAGATCCCCGACTACCAGGATCTAGCCTTCGAGGAACGCCTCGGGCTGCTCGTCGACCGGGAGCTCAACGACAGGGACAGACGCCGCCTCGACAGGTACCTCAAGGCGGCCAAGCTGCGCACCAACGCCGTGGTCGAGGACGTCGACTTCCGGCGACGACGCGGGCTCGACCGCGCCCAGTTCCTCGGGCTGGCGGACGCCGGCTTCGTCGTCAACCATCATGACGTTCTCGTCGTCGGGCCGACCGGGCTCGGAAAGACGTACCTCGCCTGTGCACTGGCCAACGCGGCCATCCGCCGTGGCCACAACGCCCTCTACGTGCGGGCACCGCGGATGTTGGAGGACCTCGCCATCGCCAGGGTCGACGGCCGCCTGGGCCGGCTCATGGCCAGCTGGGCGCGCATCGACGTCCTCGTGATCGACGACTTCCTGCTGAGGCCGCTCACCTCGGACCAGGCAGCCGACATGCTGGAGGTGATCGAGGACCGCCACGGGCTCCGCTCGACGATATTCACGAGTCAACTGCCCGTCCCGATATGGCACGCCGCCCTCGGGGATCCGACCGTCGCCGACGCGATTCTCGACAGAATCCTCGAGAAGCTGCACCGTATCGAGCTCGAAGGCGGCTCCATGCGCCGGCCCGAGAGCGAGAGCCGGCGGCGGCAACCGGCCAAGGAAGCGTCGTCGTAGTGGCCGGCCGCCAAAGCCAGCTCCCACAAGGCCAAACCGAGCTGCCGGCGCCAGAACCATTGCGTTACGCTTTCGAGGAGGGGTCGGCGGGAGCTTCCACTGCCCGAGCTGCGACCGGGACATCGTGACCGCCATCGCCGGCGTGTTCGCCTGCCCGAAGGTCGGGTCGCCTCAGCGGTTCTGCTCGGCGTCTTGCCGCCAGGCGGCCTATCGTCGCCAGAAGGCCGGCGTCGCCGAGTCCACCCCGGGCCAGTTCAAAGGCGGCCGGAGTCGTCGTCTCAAGAACGCCGGAGAGAAGACGCCCGCCCAGCAGTCACACAAGGGCTCGGTCGTTCAGTAAGTTCGCATCGTCTGCCAGCCGTCGCCCAACGCCACAGAAGGAGGTGACTTCGAGGGCTCAGCTCGACCCAACGTCGGCCGCCAGGCGGCCTCCGACCGGAGGTGTACGAAAACTCCCGGACTGGGTGTACGAAAACGCCGGAATGCTCAGCCCTGTAGCGCGTGCGCTGATTGCTATGAGGGCTTCGGGCGACGCCGCGGGCGCTGAGGAGCCGGTAGCTGTCGGAGCCCGTCTCGAAGATGTGGGCCCCGAAGGTGAGGCGATCGACGATGGCGGCGACGAGCCGGGCATCGGTGACGACCTGGCCCCACTCCGAGAACGGCAAATTCGACGCGACGGCGATGGAGGACTTCTCCTCCCGCTCGGTGAGAATCTGGAAGAGGAGCTCGGCGCCGCGGGCGTCGAGCTTGACGTAACCGAGCTCATCGATAGCGCAAGAGCTCGAGGCGCCCGTAACGGGCGACGAGGCGTGAGAGACGCCGTTCGTCGGCTGCCTCGGCGAGCTCGTTGACGAGCTGGGCACAGGTGACGTAGCGCACGGAGCGCCCCTGTTCGCAGGCGGCGATGCCGAGGCCGATGAGGAGGTGGCACTTCCCGGTACCGGAGTCGCCGAGAAGGACGATGGGCTCTCCTTTGTCGAGATACGACAGGAGGAGAGCAGGGAGATGGCCTGGGCGTCGATCGATGCCGAGGCCGAGAGTCGAAATCCAGAGGCGTCTTCTGACGTGGGAAGCGCGCCTCCTGGACGCGGCGCAGCCGCGGCGTTCCCCCCGGTCGTCGATCTCGGCCGAGAGCACCTCGGCGAGATAGGCGAGGTGACTCGTACGCGCCCGCTGTGCGGCGGCGGCGAGGCTCTCTGCCTCGCTCGCGCACCGTTGGAAGGTGGAGCTCTCTCGTCGCTGCGCCGATGGCGGCGAGGGCCGCAGCCTCGGTCGTAGTCGTCATTTCGCCTCCAAGGAGATCGTCGTAGCGCTTAAGGGTGGGTGCCGGGCGGTCGAAGCGGGCGAGCCTTCGGGCAGCTGCGGGCTCTCGGACGTCGTCTCGATGGCACGTCGTGCTTCGACGATGACGACTTCGGGAATCGAGCAGATGACCGAGAGGGCCTCGTCGATGCCGGCGACGACGGCCGCCCACGGCAGCACCCGATGGGCGAGGAGCACCTCGATGAGCGCCTTCGTGCCCTTCCTTGTCGCCGAGACGCCTGCGGGCGAGGTCGTAGAAGCGCTCGTGCGATCTCGAGAAGGCGACCCGACGCCCGGGCCTGGCCGAGGGCGGTCGAGCCGGCGAGGGCGCCTGGCTTCACCTGCAGCACCTCGAGGTAGTGGTCGAGCTCGAGGGACTCGACTCCCCTTGCCCACGGCGCGAGGATGACTGGCGACGAGGCGGGCCCTGTCTTTCACCTCGACACTCTCGGCGCCGAGGACGCACGGGCACCCTCGGCCGGCGAGGCGGACAGGGACCGAGTAGAAGCACTGGCGCACGCAGATCCTCGCCTTCTGGTCGACCCGCAGGTTGAGCTCGAGGCCGACGGCGAAGTCCTCGTTCGACCGCTCGTAGCATGCGGCCGCTCGAGGGCGAAGTGCTGCGGCCACGGTGAGCCTGCGCCCGTCGACGTGGCGAAGGTCGTCGAGCACGTCGCCCGTCTGCCACAAGCTCGTTCAGCTCGGCGAGGCTGGAGACCTTCGGCACCGGCACGAGGTGACGGCGGCGGAAGCGACCGACCTCGCCCTCGACGCCACCTTTCTCGTGGGCGCCCTCGACGCCGGGCAGGCAGAAGAAGGAGTCGAACATGTAGTGGGAGCGCAGCGCCGACGAAGCGGTCGGTCTCGAACGGTCGCGTCCCATGAGCACCTTGATGACCGCCGGCTTCAGGTTGTCGTAGCGGAGCGGCGGGCACGCACACCGAAATGGCCGAAGGCGCGCGACGTGGCCGTCGAGGAAGACCTCCTGGGCCTGGTTGGCATAGACGCGGTGGAAGGCCCGGCCGGAGGCGGAGAGTCGCATCACGAAGATCCACAACTCGGTCATCACGCCTGCGAGAACGAAGGTGACCTGTCCGAAGTCGACCTCGGCCTCGTCGCCGAGGGGATGGATCTGGGGCACCATCACCTCGGCGACCGGGAGGGCCGTTTGCCCTTGGCCTTCGCGACATAGCGCCGAACGGTGGACTCGGAGACCTCGGCGCCTTTCTCATCGACGAGCCGCTGCAAGACTCGTCGGGCGGTGTGGCGCTGCTTTCTCGGCACGTCCTTGTCGGCTTCGAGCCAGGCGTCGATGGTCACCATCCATGGCCCGAGGGACGGAGACGGTCGTTCGCTCGCCTTGCGTGGCGGGGGAACAGCCGACGCCAGGGCCTCACGGACCGTTCGCCGGTGCACCTGGAATCTCCGTGCCAGTGCCCTGATCGAGAGCTCGTCACGATCGTGGGCTTTGCGGATCTGCTCGTAGAGCTCCACCCTCGTCCTCTTTGCCATGCCGAAAGGCTCGCCACCACCAACAGATCGTCGGTGGACCCCTCGGTGATCGGCTCAGAGGTGGGGCCAAATCAAGTGATCACGGTGGGGCCACTTCATGTGAGCACACCCAAAGAGGCACTCGCCGGCGCTGGTGTCGTCGCCCTCACACCCGGCGAGGCGCCATGAGAACGCCAGGGCCGTGGCGTCACGACGGCGTCACGATGAGCTGCCCGGTCTGTCAGGCCTGCTTCAGCCCGGTCGGCCGGCAGAGCTACTGCTCGGACGCCTGCAGGGCCGCCGCCTGCCGGCGACGGCGTGCCGCCGGCCGGCCACCACTCATCATCCCGAAGTCACAGCCGAAGCGGCCGATCACCGTCTATGAGTGCGACACCTGTGGGACGAGGGCCGTCGGCGAGCAGTACTGCTCCGAGTGCGCCACCTTCATGGCCCGCGTCGGCCTCGGTGGTTCGTGTCCTCACTGCGACGAGCCAGTCACCCTCGCCGAGCTGTTCTCAGACGACGTCGCCGCCGGCATCACCTGACGCCTCGAATGGAGAAGTGCTGTCCGCCCATGTGGAATTCTGCTGTCCGCCAACGGGGAGTTCTGCTGTCCGCCCACGAGGAATTCCTGCTGTCCCTTGACACGCTCATGGACGCACACTGCCGGCTCGTTGCCCAGTGGCGCTCGCAGCGGCGACCTTCGTTTCGATCCGACTGACCTCGAGGAGCAGAGCCGGACACGTGGGAGAGAGTTGCCGGTAGATGGACGCAGCCTCCTGCCACGCTGTCGTCGATCGGCGCTTGTGGCCCTGTTTGGCCAGAAGGTCGTGCAAAACAGCTCAGAACTCAGCTGAATCGCACCACATTGTACCAGACTCTTGGCACTTGCCTGACACTATCCGGCAAGCGCTAGCCTGTGACCAGCACATTTAGCTCGACTCGAGCGGGCGACGGGAATCGAACCCGCGTTCTCAGCTTGGGAAGCTGATGTTCTGCCGCTGAACTACGCCCGCGTCACCGGCCAACACTAACGCGAACCGGCGCCAGCAGGCAGTGCCGGCTGGCGCCGGTTGGAAGGCTTGGCCCTGCTACTCGGCGGCGGGGGGCGGGAAGACGTCCCGCACGTACTCGTCGACCTTGTGGCTCGGGAGCCTCTGCGTCATCGCAATGATGTAGACGACCAGGCTGAAGCCCGCCACGACCAACAGGTCGTACCAGTTGGGCAGGTCCCCGTTGCCGCCGATGAGATGGTCACTGAACCAGCCCACACCGCCGAGGATCGGACCAGGGGCGGACACGCCTCCGAGGTTGAAGTTCCCGAAGTACGAGATGAGGCCCATCCCGATCAGGTAGACGAAGATCCACCATCCGTTCTTCCAGTCGATGACCGGCTGGTTCGGGTTGAGGTGGAAGGCCCGCGAGATGGCCATGAGGAGCAGCCCCACGATGATCACGAGGCCGAGCGTGCCGACGGTGAACCACCCCGACCAGTAGATGATCTCGCTGGCACAGATGAAGGCCAGCGGTGCGAGGATGTTTGCGGCCGGCAGCCGGTAGGTACGCGGGAGCTCAGGCTTCGACCCGCGAAGCGCTCCGAGCGCCAGGGGAGCACCGGCGTACATGAGGACGGAGGCGCCCGTGACGATCGTCACGAGGCTCGCCCAGCTCGGGAACGGCAGCAGGAACAAGAGTCCGATGATCGTCGAGATGATGACGCCGAAGACCGGTACCCGTGTCCGCCGGCTGTTCTTCTCGAACAGGGCGGGGATGTACCCGTTCTTGCTCAATCCGTAGCTGATGCGTGACGTCGACGTGAGGTAGATGAGGCCGGTGCCTCCCGGGGAGATGACGGCGTCGGCGAGCAGGATCACGGCGAGCCAGCCGAGCCCGGCCGCCTTGGCGACCGTGTAGAAGGGACCGGACGCTAGTGCGGAGTTCGACGCCGCCAGGTTGGTCCACGTCTTGGCACCGACGATGAAGGCCGGGTCGAGCGTGCCGATGAAGACGACCTGCACGAGGATGTAGATGGCCGCGCCGATGAAGACCGACCCGATGACGGCGCGTGGGAGGTCGCGTTGCGGGTTGCGGCTCTCACCGCCGAGCTGCACCGCCTGCTCGAAGCCGAGCAAGGAGAAGACGATGCCTCCTCCTGGGATGGCGACGAGCATGTAGTGCAGCGGGTCGTGGTGAAGGAAGAAGCCACCACCGGCGCTGAAGTTCGCACCGTGGAACTTGAAGAGGAAGATGATGATCGTGGCGACCGGGATCAGCACCTTCCAGGTCGTGATGGCGCTGTTGGCGTTCGCCAGCCACTTGATGCCGAGTAGGTTGACGATCACGAAGGCGACCATGAGGACGACGGCGGCGACGATGCCGCCGTGGCTCAGCGTTCCGTTGAGGGCGCCCGGTACCGGCGGCTTGTACCACGTGCGCGCCCAGGAATAGTTGGAGCCGTACTGGATGACGGCCAGCACCTCGATCGGGGCGACCGTAGCTGCCTGGATGTAGGCGAACCAGCCAAACGTCGCTCCCGCCAGGCTCCCGAAGGCGTAGTGCGGGAACCGTGACGTGCCACCGCTCACGGGGAAGATGCCACCGAGCTCGGCGTGCACGAGCGCCAGGAGCACGATGATGATCGAGGCGATGCACCAACAGAGGATCGCCGCCGGGCCTGCGATGGTGACGGCCGTCAATGCTCCGAACAGCCACCCCGACCCGATCAGTGAGCCCTCCGACGCCCACATCAGGCCGAACAGGCCGACGTCCCGTTTCAGGCCCTCGGAATCGAGAACCGGCTGTTGTAGCGCCGTCCCTTCGGCAGCCATCTCGCACCCCCCATGTTCGGACCAGCTCCGACACCGCTGTCGGCGACTGGCGCGTTCGAGCGGAGAGTAGCACCGCGTGCCAGGTGGAGCACAGTATTGCGACCCCGTTGCGGGCGGTCAGGCGGGTGCCTGCGTCACCGCCTGGTGCTCGAATTGCGTCCGGTAGAGCTCCGCATACAAACCATCAGCCGCCAGCAGATCCTCGTGCGTGCCCCGCTCGACGATACGGCCGGCGTCGACGACGAGGATGAGGTCAGCGTCCCGCACGGTGGAGAGCCGGTGGGCGATGACGATGGAGGTCCTGGAGGCGAGCGCCGTGGCGAGGGCGAGCTGCACGGCAGCCTCCGACTCCGAGTCGAGGTGGGCCGTCGCCTCGTCGAGGACGACGACGTCGGGGGCCTTGAGGAGGAGGCGAGCGATGGCGATGCGCTGCTTCTCCCCGCCCGAGAAGCGGTAGCCCCGGTCGCCCACCACCGTCTCGAGGCCGTCGGGCAGCGTGTCGACGAGCGGCAGGATTTGTGCCGCTGCGAGCGCCGACCGCAGCTCCTCCTCGGTCGCCTCCGGCCTGGCGTAGAGCAGGTTGGACCGGATCGTCTCGTGGAAGAGGTGGGCGTCCTGCGTGACGACGCCGATGGAGTCTCGCAGCGAGGCCATCGTGGTGTCGCGAACGTCGAGGCCGTGCACCTTGACCGCACCGGCCGTGACGTCGTACAGGCGCGGGACGAGATGGCTGATCGTGGTCTTGCCGGCGCCCGACGGCCCCACGAGGGCCACCATTTGGCCGGGCTCGACCCGGAAGCTGACGTCCGAGAGCACCTGCTGGGAGGGCGCCTGGTCGAGCACGGCGACGCTCTCGAGGGAGGCGAGCGAGACCTGCTCGGCCGTCGGGTAGCTGAAGTCGACGTGCTCGAACTCGATCGAGGCCGGTCCCCGCGGCACGTCGACCGCCCCGGGCGCCTCGGCGACCATGGGCTCGAGGTCGAGGACCTCGAAGACCCGGTCGAAGGAGACGAGTGCCGTCATGATGTCGACCTGCACGTTGGAGAGTGCCGTGAGCGGGCCGTAGAGGCGGGCGAGGAACAGGCTGAGGGCGACGACGGTGCCGACGTTGATGGTCCCGTTCGCTGCTTCCACACCGCCCCAGCCATAGACGAGGGCGGTCGCGAGCGAGGCCGTGAGCAGGAGCGCCGTCATGAAGACGCCGCCGTACATCGCCTGGGTGACGCCGATGTCTCGCACCCGCCCGGCACGCCCGTCGAACACGCCGATCTCTGCAGCCGGGTGACCGAACAGCTTGACGAGGAGGGCACCGGAGACGTTGAAGCGCTCCGTCATCGTCATGTTCATCTCGGCGTTCAGCCCATAGCTCTCCCGCGTCAAGGCGGCGAGGCGCCGGCCCACCCAGCGGGACGGGAAGATGAAGAGCGGGAGGAGGGCGAGCGACAGCAGCGTCACCTGCCACGAGAGGATGAACATCGCCACGAGCGTGATCACGACCGTGATGAAGTTGCCGATCACGGAGGAGAACGTGTCCGTGAAGGCCTGCTGGGCGCCGAGCACGTCGTTGTTGAGCCGTGAGACGAGGGCCCCGGTCTGCGTGCGGGTGAAGAAGGCGATCGGCATCTCGCTCACGTGGGAGAAGACACGGGTGCGCATGTCGTAGATGAGGCCCTCGCCGATGCGGGCGGAGATCCAGCGCTGCCAGAGGGAGAGCCCCGCGTTGACCACGGCGAGCCCCGCCACGAGGCCGGCGAGCAGGATGACCACGCTCGAGTCGTGCCGGAGGATGCCCCGGTCGATGATCGCCCGCAGGAAGAGCGGGTTGGCGGTCGAGGCGAGGGCGCTGAGCACGATGAGGACGAGGAACAGCGCCAGCTGCCACCGGTACGGCCGCGCAAAGCTGCCGATCCGCTTCACGATCCCCTTCGGCAGCTGGGCACCCTTGATCCCGTGCTCGCGCCCGAACGAGCGCATGAGGCTCCACCCACCCGGGTTGCCCGAGCCGCTCGTCAGATGCCTCATCACGACGGACACCAACACCGGCGAGGCGCTCTGCCTTCCCGGGCGACCTGCGGCCCGACCTGGGCGGAATAGTCACCGGCGCCTCAATTGTTTGTATGAGCAACAAAAGGAGTACCGCGTGCCCGATCTCACCGAACAACTGACGTTGCCCTTGCTGCCCCTCACCTCGGGCGTCGTGCTGCCTGGGATGATGTTCACCCTGGCCCTCGAGACGGAGGAGGCGCGTGCCGCCGTCGACGCCGCCGGGTCCGCCGGCGGGCGCCTCGTGCTCGTCCCGAAGGTGGAGGGCCGCTATGCCCGCATCGGTGTCATCGCGGAGATCCTCGAGACCGGGGACCTGCCGGGTGGCTCACGGGCGGCTGTCGTCCGTGGTGACGGCCGGGCGCTGATCGGCACCGCCGTCCCCGGCACCAGTCAGGCGCTGTGGATCCAGATCGAGGCTCTCGAGCAGCCCGAGCCGACCGGCCTCGCCCACGAGCTGGCCCGTGAGTACCGCGCCGTGCTCGAGAACATCCTGCTCTCCCGGGGTGCCCGCGCCATGGCGGAGCGCCTGCGGGACGTCACCGACCCCTCCCAGATCGCCGATCTGGCCGGCTACTCTCCCGACCTCTCCCTCGAGAGCAAGATGAAGGTGCTCGAGACGGTGGATGTCGTCGAACGGCTGCGTTTCGTGCTGGCGGCCGCCCGCGAGACGCTGGCCGACCTCACGCTGCGCGACCAGATCAAGACGAGCGTCGAGGAGGGCATGGAGAAGACGCAGCGCGAGTTCCTACTGCGCCGCCAGCTGGAGGCGATCCGGAAGGAGCTCGGTGAGCTCTCGGACGACGGCGAGGTGGCAGGCCCCGACGGGTACCGCAAGCGCCTCTCCGAGTCGGAGCTGCCCGAGAAGGTCCGCACCACCGTCGAGAAGGAGATCGACCGCCTCGAGCGCACGAGCGAGCAGAGCCCCGAGTACGGGTGGATTCAGACGTGGTTGGACACCGTGTTCGAGATCCCTTGGGGCAAGGAGTCGGAGGACCGCCTCGACGTCGGCGAGGCCGCCCGCATCCTCGACGAGGACCACGACGGGCTGCGCGACGTGAAGGACCGCATCCTCGAGCACCTGGCCGTGCGCAAGTTGCAGATCGAGCGCGGGCTGACGCCCGTGAAGGGCACTCGCGGGGCCGGCGTCATCCTCGCTCTCGTGGGGCCCCCGGGGGTCGGCAAGACCTCCCTCGGTGAGTCGGTCGCCCGCGCCCTCGGACGCAGCTTCGTGCGCGTCGCCCTCGGCGGCGTCCGCGACGAGGCGGAGATCCGCGGTCACCGTCGCACCTACGTGGGTGCGCAGCCCGGTCGGCTCGTGCGGGCGCTGCGGGAGGCGGGCACGATGAATCCCGTCATCCTCCTCGACGAGGTGGACAAGCTGGGTTCCGACTATCGGGGCGACCCGTCCTCGGCGCTGCTCGAGGTCCTCGACCCGGCACAGAACCACACCTTCCGCGACCACTACCTGGAGGTCGAGCTCGACCTCTCGAAGGTCCTCTTCGTCGCCACGGCCAACATCGTCGACACCATCCCCTCCCCCCTCCTCGACCGTATGGAGATCATCCGCCTGGACGGCTACACGGAGGACGAGAAGGTCGCCATCGCCCGTCACCACCTCCTCCCGAGGCAGGTGGAGCGCCAGGCGCTGCGCACCGACGAGGTCAGCGTCGACGACGACGCCGTCCGCACCGTCATCGCCGACTACACGCGGGAGGCCGGCGTCCGCTCGCTCGAGCGGGAGCTCGGCCGGCTCCTTCGCAAGGTTGCTACGAAGCTCGCCTCCGGCGAGCTGCAGGCTCCCGTCGCCGTCAGTGGCGGGGACGTGCGAGGGTGGCTCGGGCGGGCCCGTTTCTTCTTCGAGGCGGCCGACCGGACGGCCGTGCCGGGCGTCGCCACCGGCCTTGCCGTGACGGGTACGGGCGGTGACGTCCTCTACGTGGAGGCAACCGACATGGACGGCCCGGAGGGCCTCGTGCTCACGGGGCAGCTGGGCGACGTCATGAAGGAGTCGGCCGAGATCGCCCTCTCCTACGTGCGGTCGCACGCCCCCGAGCTGGGCATCGATCCGTCGCTCCTCACCGGCAGGCGCTTCCACGTCCACGTGCCCGCAGGGGCCGTCCCGAAGGACGGGCCCTCGGCCGGCGTGACGATGGTGACAGCGCTCGTGTCACTCTTGTCCGGCCGGGCCGTGCGCTCGGCCGTGGGGATGACCGGGGAGGTCACGCTGCAGGGCCTCGTGCTCCCCATCGGCGGGGTGAAGCAGAAGGTGCTGGCCGCCCACCGGGCCGGCCTCACCGAGGTGGTGCTGCCGATGCGAAACGGGCCCGACCTCGAGGACGTGCCCGAGGCGGTGCGCGACGAGATGACGTTCCACCTCGCCGCCGCCGTGAGCGAGGTCCTCGAGGCGGCCCTCGAGCCCGCCCGGGCCGACGGCACGAGCGAGGTGCGGGCGACAGCCGCCTGAGCCCCCCGAGCGGGGTGGCGTCCCTAACGTGGCCGCCGTGAGCGACACCACGACCATCAGGGTTACGGCGTCGGGCCGAGCGGAAGCTCCGCCGGACGTCGTGCAAGTGCATCTCGTCTGCACGGCAGAGGACGACGGCGCCGTGGCCGCCTTCGAACAGTGCTCCTCGGTGGCGACCGCCGTCATCGGGGCGCTGCGCGGCCTCGGCCTGAGCGACGGGGACATCTCGACAGCCGGGATCGACCTCTCCCGTCATCGCCGCGATGGCGATTCGGGGCGGGATCGCTACGTGGCAACCAACAGCTTCATGGTGACGGCGGCTCCTCCGGAACGGGCGGGCGAGCTCCTGCAGGTGGCGCTCGAGGCGGGCGGCGACAACCTGACGATCGGCCGCCTACGGTTCGCCCTCGACAACCCGGAGCCCGCAGTGGGGCGGGCACGGGCAGCAGCCGTTCAGACGGCCCGGCGGACAGCGGAGGAGCTCGCGATCGCGGCCGGCAGCAGGCTGGCCCGCCTCGTCTCGCTCGAGGAAGGGCCCGGCCGCCCCAACGTCTTGAGTGGCCCCTTCGCCGCGGCCGCCCGCTCTGCACCGGTGGAGATCGCTGACCAAGCGGTCGTCATCACCGTCTCGGCCGTCTTCGAGGCCGGGGCGCCGACGAGCTGAACTCAGCCCGGGGCGCCTGCGTCCGCCCGCTCGGCGAGGGCGAGAACGGCGTCGGCCACCCGGTCCCACACCTCACGCGGGAGATCGTGGCCCATGCCGTCGATGACGAGGAGCTCGGCGCCGGGAATGGCCGCCGCCGTGGCGCGACCACCCTCGACTTGGATGAGGGGGTCGTCGGCCCCGTGCACCACGAGGGCCGGCACGTCCAGCTGTGCGAGGTCCTCCACGCGATCGGGGGAACACCAGATGGCATAGAGCTGACGGGCGCGGCCGAGCGGGTCGGGGTCGCGGTCGAAGGCGACACCGGCCGAAGCGCGGCGCCACTGCTCGTCGAAGGGGAAGGCGGGAGAGCTGATGACACGAAAGGTGCGGACGGACTGCTCGACGACGCCCTCGCGATCGCGGGGCCGCGGGGACATGAGGGCGGCGGCGGCCTCCGGGGTGGCCTGGCCGACGGACCGGGACGGCGTCGACATGACGGACGTCATGGTGCGCACGCTGCCGGGATGCCGGATGGCGAGCATCTGGGCGATCATGCCGCCCATCGAAACTCCGAGCACATGGGCAGGGGCCATCGAGAGGCTGGCGAGGAGGCCGGCGGCGTCGTCGGCCATGTCGGCGAGCAGGTAGGGAGCCGGGCGGGAGCGTCCGGCAAAGTCGGGCATCCCATAGTCGCCGAAGTGGGTCGACTCCCCGACGTCCCGGTTGTCGAACCGCACGAGGCGGAAACCCCGCCCCACCAGGGTGGCGAGGAACCCGTCGTGCCAGCCGTTCATCTGCGACCCGAGGCCGTTCACGAGCAGCAACGGCCTGCCGCTCGCCTCGCCCAGCTCCTCGTAGGCGAGGGTGAGCCCGTTGGCCGGCGCCGTCCGCACCCTCATCGGGGCGTCTCCGTCCCCACGGGATCAGTACCGGTACGAGTCGGGCTTGTACGGACCCTCGACCGGCACGCCGATGTAGGAGGCCTGGTCGGGCGTGAGCGTCGTCAGGCGGACGCCGAGGGCATCGAGGTGGAGGCGGGCCACCTTCTCGTCGAGGTGCTTCGGGAGCACGTGCACGCCGACCGGGTACTGCTCGCCCTTTGCGAAGAGCTCGATCTGGGCGAGGGTCTGGTTCGTGAACGAGTTCGACATGACGAAGCTCGGGTGGCCGGTGGCGCACCCGAGGTTCAGCAGGCGGCCCTCCGCCAACACGATCACGGCGTGCCCGTCGGGGAAGACCCACTTGTCCACCTGGGGCTTCACGTTCACCCGCTCGATCCCGGGCGTGCCCTCCAGCCCGGCCATGTCGATCTCGTTGTCGAAGTGGCCGATGTTGCCGACGATCGCCTGGTGCTTCATGGCAGCCATGTGGGCGGCCGTGATGATCGAGCGGTTGCCCGTCGCCGTGACGAAGATGTCGGCGGTGCTGACGAAATCCTCCAGGGTCGCCACCTGGAAGCCGTCCATGGCCGCCTGCAGGGCGCAGATGGGGTCGATCTCGGTGATGACGACACGGGCGCCCTGCCCCTGCAGGGACTCGGCGCAGCCCTTGCCGACGTCGCCGTAGCCGCACACGAGGGCCACCTTGCCACCGATGAGCACGTCCGTCGCCCGGTTGATGCCGTCGATGAGGGAGTGGCGGCAGCCGTACTTGTTGTCGAACTTCGACTTCGTGACCGAGTCGTTGACGTTGATGGCCGGGAAGAGGAGCTCCCCGCGCTCGAACATCTGGTAGAGGCGGTGGACGCCGGTCGTCGTCTCCTCCGTCACGCCGCGGATGCCGTTGGCGATCGTCGTCCAGCGGGTTGCGTCCTCCGCCAGCGACTGAGAGAGCTTCGTCAGTATGACCGCCATCTCCTCGCTGTCAGCGGCCGTGGGGTCGGGGACCGCCCCCGCCTTCTCGAATTCGACGCCCTTGTGGACATAGAGCGTGGCGTCTCCCCCGTCGTCGAGGAGCATGTTCGGACCACCGCCGTCCGGCCAGCGGAGCATGTGGTCGGTGCACCACCAGTACTCCTCCAGCGTCTCGCCCTTCCAGGCGAAGACCGGTACGCCGGCCGGCTCCTTCGGCGTCCCCTTCCCCACGACGACGGCGGCCGCCGCGTGGTCCTGCGTCGAGAAGATGTTGCACGACGCCCAGCGGACCGAAGCGCCGAGCGCCACGAGCGTCTCGATGAGGACGGCTGTCTGCACGGTCATGTGGAGGGAGCCCGAGATGCGCGCTCCCGTGAGCGGCCTCGAGGCGCCGAACTCGGAACGCATCGACATGAGCCCGGGCATCTCGTGCTCGGCGAGGTCGATCTCGGCGCGGCCGAAGGCGGCGAGGGACAGGTCGGCGACGTTGTACTCGAAGCTCATGCCATCTCCTTCAGTGTTCGTGCGACATTCTTCTCGGATCGGTCACCCTCGTCGAGGCTCGGCGGGGTGGAGGCGGCGGCTTCGAGCAGGCGGATGTGCTTGCGTTGCTCGTAGGCGAGCCATTCGGACGGGTCGACCTCGGACGGCCGCTCCGCCTCGGCGGAGAGCCACTCGTCCACGGCCGACCGCAGCGCGCTGTCCGTGCTGAGCCGCAGGGCAAAACCCACCTCGGCCAGCTCCAACCCGAACATCTGGAGGAGATCGCGCAAGGTGCGGAGCCGCTGCAGCTCGGCGGGGCCGAACAGGCGGTAGCCCCCTGGTGAGCGGGGCGGGACGACGAGGCCGGAGTCCTCGATGTAGCGGAGCATCCGCGCCGACCAGCCGGTCGTCGCCGACGCCTCGTGGATGGTGAGGCCGGCCACGGGGGAACCTTAGCACGACAGTGAGAAGCTTTGCCCAAGTAGCCTGCACCCGCATGATCCTGTCGGACCGGACCATCCGTGAGGAGCTCGAAGCTGGACGCATCGGGATCACCCCGCTCCTCGAGGGATGCATCCAACCCTCGTCGGTGGATCTGCACGTCGACCGGTATTTCCGCGTCTTCCGCAACCACACCCAAGGTGTCATCGACGTACGGCAGAACCAGGAGGAGCTCACCGAGCTCGTCGAGACCGTCGGTGACGAGCCCCTCATCCTGCACCCGGGCGAATTCGTCCTCGGATCGACCCTCGAGCGGGTGCGCCTGCCCGACGACCTCGTCGGCCGCCTCGAAGGCAAGTCCAGCCTCGGGCGGCTCGGGCTGCTCATCCACTCGACGGCGGGTTTCGTAGACGCCGGCTGGGACGGCTACCTGACGCTCGAGCTCTCCAACGTCGCCAACCTGCCGATCACCCTCTACCCGGGCATGAAGATCGGCCAGATCAGCTTCCTCCGCATGACGACGGCAGCCGACGTGCCATATGGTTCGGCCGCGCTCGGCTCGAAGTACCAGGGGCAGCGGGGCCCCACGCCGAGCCGCTACTTCGAGAATTTCCGCTCGCTCTCGACGGGCGCGAACGACTCGCCCTAAGGAGGGCTCGTGCTCACGAGGTACCCCATCGCCATGGCGGCCGCCGCCATCGCGCTCGTCATCGCCGGTCGCCGGCTCCTCTTCCTCTACCGCCTCGTCACCTCGGGCAAGCCCGCCCCCGACCGGCTCGCCCACTGGGGCAAGCGGGCCGAGGTCGAGCTCGTGGAGGTGGGCGGGCAACGCCGGCTCCTCAAGTGGACGGTCCCGGGCGTCGCCCACGCCTTCACGTTCTGGGGCTTCACGATCCTCATGCTCACGATCATCGAGGCGTTCGGGGACCTCTTCCAGGCGGACTTCCACATCCCCCTCATCGGCACGAACCCCGTCGTCGGGTTCATCGAGGACTTCTTCGCTGTCGCCGTCCTCGTCTCGCTCGTCACCTTCGGTGTCATCCGGGTCCGCAACGCCCCGAAGCGCCTCGACCGCAAGAGCCGCTTCTACGGCTCCCACACGGGCGCCGCCTGGGTGACGCTCGCCTTCATCGCCACCGTCATGGTGACGCTGCTCATGTACCGGGGGGCGCAGACCAACGTCGACTCCGACTTCCCGTACACGCACTGGGCCTTCGCCTCGCACGCCATCGGCCACCTGCTGCACCCGCTGGGCACGAGCGCCAACGAGGCGCTCTCCACGGTGTTCGTCGACTTGAACGTCATCTCCATCCTGGCGTTCCTCGTCTTCCTCGTGCACTCGAAGCACCTTCACATCATCATGGCACCCTTGAACGTCGCCTTCTCACGGCAGCCACGCGCCCTCGGGGCGCTCGGCACGACGCCCCTCATCGACGTGGAGAACATGGACGAGGACACGGTCTTCGGGGCGGGCACGATCGAGCACTTCTCCTGGAAGCAGATGCTCGATTTCGTGAGCTGCACGGAGTGCGGGCGCTGCCAGAGCCAGTGCCCCGCCTGGAACACGGGCAAGCCGCTCTCGCCGAAGCTCGTGATCATGGATCTGCGCGGCGAGCTCCTCAAGCACTCCGGTCGCCTCCTCGCCGGCGCCACGACGGAGCAGCACGCCGCCGAGGGGGCTCCCGCCCACTCGCCTCTCGTCCCCGGCGTCATCGACCCCGACGTGCTGTGGTCGTGCACCACCTGCGGCGCCTGTGTCGAGCAGTGCCCGGTGGACATCGAGCACATCGACGCCATCGTGGACATGCGGCGCTACGAGGTGCTCATCGAGTCACGGTTCCCGACCGAGGCGGGGCTCATGCTGCGCAACATCGAGAACCGGGGCGACCCCTGGGGCCTCGGCTCCTCCAAGCGGCTCGACTGGACGGCGGGCGTCGACTTCGAGGTGCCGGTCGTCACCGACACCATCGATGACGACATCGAGTACCTCTTCTGGGTCGGCTGCGCCGGGGCCCTCGACGAGCGCGCCCGCAAGACGACGCAGTCCGTGGCGCGGCTGCTGCACCAGGCGGGGGTCCGCTTCGCCGTCCTCGGCCCGCGGGAGTCCTGCACGGGCGATCCGGCGAGGAGGCTCGGCAACGAGTTCGTCTACCAGATGCAGGCCGCCCAGAACATCGAGACGCTCACGTCGGCGAAGGTTCGCAAGGTCGTGGCCTCCTGCCCGCACTGCTTCAACACGCTCTCGAAGGAATACCCGGCCCTCGGAGGCAACTTCGAAGTCATCCACCACTCGCAGCTGCTCAGCCGGCTCGTGGCGGACGGGAAGCTCACGCCGCAGCGCTTCAGCGCCAAGGTCACGTACCACGACCCGTGCTACCTGGGGCGCCACAACCGGGTGTACGGGCCACCCCGCTCGGTCATCGAGTCCGTCCCGGGCGTGGAGACCGTCGAGATGCACCGCTGCAAGGAGCGGTCCTTCTGCTGCGGGGCGGGCGGCGCCCGCATGTGGCTGGAGGAGAGGATCGGCAAGCGGGTCAACCTGGAGCGGACCGACGAGGCCCTCGCCACGGGCGCCGACGTCGTCTCGACCGCCTGCCCGTTCTGCCTGATCATGCTCGACGACGCCGTGAAGGAGCGGCAGCGGGACGAGGAGGTCTCCGTCCTCGACATCTCGCAGATCCTGGAGCGGTCCATGTCGCCGCCCCCGCCCGGGCAGCTGGAGCGGGGACCCGGCGTCCGGTAGCGGGCGCCGCCCCGCCGGGCCGCCCGTCGCCCGTCCGCTATGAGCGGGCTCTCAGCTCAGTGGACGGCGGTCCCGAGCGCCTTGGCATCGGCGCTGCGGAGGCGGGAGGCCGTGGCCACGAGCAGCTTGCGGGTGAGCGCCGGCGACTCGCGCAGCAGCTTGTTGAAGTCCCGTTGGCCGATGGCGATGAGCTCCATGTCGGTGACGGCCTTGATCGTGGCCGAGCGGGGCAGCCGGTCGAGGAGGGCGAGCTCCCCGAAATAGCCACCCGGCCCGAGCTCGGCCACCTTGCGACCGCCGCGGATGACGGCGGCCGTCCCGCTCACGATGAAGTAGAACGTCTGACCGACGTCGCCCTCGTCGCAAACTGTCGTTCCCGCTGCCACATGCAGCGGCTCCGAGGCCTTGGCGATGACGCGCAGCTCCGGGCGGCTGCATTCGCTGAAGAGCCAGACGCTTCCGAAGTCGAAGCTCGTGGGAGACATGCCAGGAGCCTAATGCGACACCCGTCACGAGGTCCCGAGAGGGACAGATGGGCGGTCCTCGCCGTCGCCGGACCAGCCGCCAGCGCCGAGCGGGTCGAACTCCCGGGCGCCGTCCAGCGGCACGACCTCCTCCAGATGGAGGGCGATGTCGCCGAGCTCGAGCTCTGCCTCGCTCATGCGGAGCGGGACCCGGAGCACCTTCTCGATGAACTTGAGCAGCGCCACGGTCACGAGGCCGTCCCAGACGATGATGGTGAGGGCGGCGCCGGCCTGGACGAGCACCTGGCCGGGGTGACCGTAGAAGAGACCGGACGAGGAGACCGCCGTCAGCTTGCCGTTGCGGCCGACGGCGTAGTACTCGGCCATCTTGGGGTCGGCGAAGAAGCCGACGAGAATTCCGCCGCACAGGCCGGCGACGCCGTGGGTGTGGACGACCCCGAGGGCGTCGTCCACCTTCTTGAAGATGCCGCGGCCACCCACCTTGTTCCACGAGAACCACACGACGCCGGAGGCGATGACGCCCATGAGGAGGGCGCCCCAGCCGCTCACGAAGCCTGCCGCCGGCGTGATGGCGACGAGCCCGACGATCATGCCGTTGACGGAGCCGAGGAGATTGGGTCTCTTCGGCCCGGCCATGCTGTCCATGACGAGCCACGTCAACAAGGCGGCGGCAGTGGCAAGGTTCGTGTTGAGCACGGCGGCGGCGGCGTCACCATTGGCGAAGTACGGGTCCCCGCCGTTGAAGCCGTTCCACCCCAGCCAGAGGATGCCGGCGCCGGCTGCCACGAGGAGCAGGTTGTTCGGCGTGAAGGAGTCGCGGTCCGCCTTGAGGCGGGGACCGACGACGGCAGCCGCCACGAACCCGGTCACGCCCGCCGCCAGGTGGATGACGTAGCCGCCCGAGTAGTCGAGGGCACCGCGCTGGGCCCAGAAACCGCCCCCCCACAGCAGCATGGCGTTCACCGTGTAGGCACACGTCGTCCAGAGCGGCACGAAGATGAGCCAGGCCTTGAGGGTCATGCGCCCGAGGACGCTGCCGAGGAACAACAGGGGCGTGATGGCGGCGAACACGAACTGGAAGTAGACGAGGGTGGAGCTCGAGAACCGCAGCGAAGGACCGGGGAGATCGCCCGTCTGGGGGATGGAGGCGGGCCCGACCTCGTTCGTTGCTCCGACGACGGGACCGGGCTTGCCGAGCACGGTGTTGCGCACCGCGTCGCCGAGATGCACGAAGGAGCTCCCGAAGCCCATGTTGTAGGCCCACAGCACCCAGACGACGAGCACGAGGGCGAAGGCCGCGAAGGCCATCACCATGGTGTTCACCGCCCACTTCTTCTTCACGATCCCGCCGTAGAGCACGGCGATCCCCGGCAGGCTCATGAGCCCCACCAACGTGGCAGCGGTCAGCTGCCAGGACGTGTCACCGGCGTTGAGCCAACCCGGGGAAGGGACGTACGACGTCGCGAGCACTGCAACCTCCTTGACACCGGCATCAGGACGAATCCCCGGACGCCGATGTCCGTGGAGCTGCTTCCAGCTGCGGCGACTCTAGGAAGGGCGTGTTTCGGCGTTGTGGCCGGCGCCGAAAGGTTGTGTTTCGCGACGGTGAACGCGCCGTAAAGCCCCTGGTGGCAGCACGACTAACCGGTGAGCGGACGCTCCGCCTGGCGGGCGACGGCCTGCGCCGCCGCCTTGGCCGCCTGTGGGTCGCCCAGGTAGCGGGCCGAGCGGACGGCGAGGCGGTCGTCGAGGTCGTAGACGCGGGGGAACCCCGTCGGGATGTCGACGGCCGGGATGTCGGCGTCCGGGATCGACTCGAGCTCCTTCACGAGTGCCCGCAGGCTGTTGCCGTGTGCCACGACGAGGACCGTCCGGCCCTCGAGGAGCTCGGGCCCGATGGCGTCCTCCCAGTAGGGTAGGAGCCGGCGGACGACATCGGCCAGGCACTCGCTGGCGGGCAACGCGGCCGGGGGCACGAGCCGGTAGCGGAGGTCGTTCACGGGGTGGTTCGGGTCGTGCAGTCCCACGGGCGGCGGCGGCACGTCGTAGCTGCGCCGCCAGGCCATGACCTGCTCGCGGCCGTGCCGGTCGGCCGTCTCCCGCTTGTTGAGCCCCTGCAGGGCGCCGTAGTGGCGCTCGTTGAGGCGCCAGTGACGGCGCACGGGCAGGTAGCTGCGCTCCATCTCGTCGAGGGCGAGGTTGGCCGTCCGGACCGACCTGCGCAGCACCGAGGTGTGCACGGAGTCGAGCTCGAGACCGGCCTCGGCCGCCATCAGCCTGCCGGCGCCCCGTGCCTCCGCCTCGCCCCGCTCGCTCAGGTCGACGTCGGTCCACCCCGTGAAGCGGTTCTCGGCGTTCCAGGTGCTCTCACCGTGGCGGAGGAGGACGAGGGTCGGCACACGCGAAGGTTACCTGTGCGCCCCCAGCCGCCCCTTGACCGGCTCACCTCCGATCGCAAGACTGTCCCATGCTTCGAGCCCGGACGTCTGCCGCTGTCATTGTCGTCGCTGCCGGCACACTCGTCGCCTGCGCCGGCGCGAACCCGAGCGCCTTCGGCGCGACTCCACCCCAGCCCGTGGCACATCGGGCCGCCGCCGTGCCGCTGCCCGACTCCATGGCTGCGCTCGGCGATTCGATCACGCAAGCCTACGACGCCACGCCGACCAAACATCTCTTGACAGACCAGCCGCAGTGGTCATGGTCGACTGGCTACGCGGGGGCGAAAGTCGTCGACAGCCAGTACGAGCGGCTGTTGACCGCCGGTGACCGCTCACTCAAGTCAAAGGGTCACTCCGCCAACTTCTCGGTCGTCGGCGCCAAGATGAACGCCCTCTACGGCCAGGCCGTGAAGGCCGTGGCCATGAAGGCCAGCTACGTCACGATCCTCATGGGAGCGAACGACCTCTGTACGAGCACGGTGGCCGGCATGACCTCCGTCGCGACCTTCAAGACGGAGTTCACGAGCGCCCTCTCGGAGCTGCAGAAGATCCACGGCGTACACATCTTCGTGGACTCGATCCCCAACCTGTACTTCCTGTGGCAGCTGTTTCACAAGAACCCCAGCGCCGAGCAGATCTGGAGTCTCGGCATCTGCCAGTCGATGCTCTCGAAGAACGGGACGAACGCGCAGCGGCAAGCGGTGGTGGCCCGCGAGAAGGCGGACAACGGCGTGCTGTCCTCCGTGTGCGCCACGTTCTCCAATTGCCGCTTCGACAAGGACGCCGTCTTCAACTACCACTTCTCGGCCAAACAGATCAGCTCCTTCGACTTCTTCCACCCGAGCATCTCCGGGCAGGGAAAGCTGGCGGCCCTGAGCTGGGCCAACTCCTTCTGGCCGAAGGACCGCTGAGCCCCGGCTCCCCGCTCTGGCCGAGGCCTAACCGCCACGGCATCCCCTCGCCGGGCACGCTGCAGCACTGCTCGTCATCCCCGTCGATGCCCTATCGTCCCGTCCGCCGGTGCCACGCCGAGCCATCGCGCAGGGTCCCAATCGACCCCGGAGCCCACCGGGCCGTCCCCACGGCGTCCGTCAACGTTCGTCACAGTAGGCTGACCAGGTCTTTTCTGCGAAGGTTCTTTTCCCAGCTACTTGACAACAAGGCACTCAACTTCGTTATACTGTTGACAACGCACGAACTCGAAAGTGGAGGATTTGAAGATGCCGAAGGCCGTAGGAATCGACCTCGGGACGACGAACTCGGTGGTCGCGTTCCTCGAGGCCGGCGAGCCGACCGTGATCCCGAACGCGGAAGGTGGACGGACGACACCGTCCATCGTGGCGTTCACGAAGTCTGGTGAGGTGCTCGTCGGCGAGGTCGCCAAGCGACAGGCGATCACGAACCCCGACCGCACCGTCCGGTCCGTCAAGCGCCACATGGGCACGGACTGGAAGATCGACGTGGACGGGAAGGGCTACACGGCCCAGGAGATTTCCGCCCGCATCCTGCAGAAGCTGAAGAGGGATGCCGAGGGCTACCTCGGCGACACGGTGAGCCAGGCCGTCATCACGGTCCCGGCCTACTTCGACGACGCCCAGCGCACCGCCACGAAGGAGGCGGGTCAGATCGCCGGCCTCGAGGTGCTGCGGATCATCAACGAGCCGACGGCGGCTGCGCTCGCCTACGGGCTCGACAAGGAAGGCGCCGACCAGACCGTGCTCGTGTTCGACCTCGGTGGGGGCACCTTCGACGTCTCCATCCTCGATATCGGCGACGGCGTCTTCGAGGTGAAGTCGACTGCCGGCAACACCCACCTCGGTGGCGACGACTGGGACCAGCGGGTCATCGACTGGCTCGTGAAGTCGTTCAAGGACACCGAAGGCGTCGACCTCTCGAACGACAAGATGGCCCTGCAGCGCCTGAAGGAGGCGGCCGAGAAGGCCAAGATCGAGCTCTCCGCCGTGCAGGAGACCACCATCAACCTGCCGTTCATCACGGCGACGAACGAGGGCCCCAAGCACCTCGACTTGAAGCTCACGCGGGCGAAGTTCCAGGAGCTGACCGACGATCTCGTGGAGGCGTGCCGGGGGCCGTTCGAGTCCGCCATCTCCGACGCCAGTCTCACGAAGGAGGACATCGACCACGTCATCCTCGTCGGCGGCGCCACCCGCATGCCGGCCGTGCAGGATCTCGTGCACAGCCTGACGGGCAAGGAGCCGCACAAGGGCGTCAACCCGGACGAGGTGGTCGCCGTCGGCGCCGCCATCCAGGCGGGCGTGCTGAAGGGCGAGGTGAAGGACGTCCTTCTGCTCGACGTCACGCCGCTCAGCCTCGGCATCGAGACGAAGGGCGGCATCACTCACCGCCTCATCGAGCGCAACACGACGATCCCGACACGGCGATCGGAGATCTTCACGACGGCCGAGGACGGTCAGCCGTCGGTCGAGATCCACGTGCTGCAGGGTGAGCGCGACATGGCGATGTACAACAAGACGCTCGGCAAGTTCCAGCTCGTCGACCTCCCGCCGGCGCCCCGCGGCGTCCCGCAGATCGAGGTCGCCTTCGACATCGACGCCAACGGCATCGTGCACGTCTCGGCCAAGGACCTCGCCACCGGCAAGGAGCAGTCGATGACGATCACGGGCCAGTCGTCCCTCCCGAAGGACGACATCACCCGGATGGTGAAGGACGCCGAGGAGCACGCCGCCGAGGACAAGCGGCGCCGCGAGGAGGCCGAGACCCGCAACAACGCCGACACGCTCGTCTACCAGACGGAGAAGCTGCTCCGTGAGCAGGGCGAGAAGGCGCCGGAGGCGGAGCGCCGCCGCGTGGAGGAGTCGCTGGCGACCTTGAAGACCTCTCTCGAGGGCACCGACGCTGCCGCCATCAACCGCGCCCTCGAGGATTCTGAAGTCCGCCACGCAGGCCATGGGCCAGAAGATCTACGAGTCGGCCGGTGCTTCCGCCTCCGCCCCGAGCGGTGACGGCTCGGCCAATTCCTCCTCGTCGGGTGACTCATCGGCCGACGACGAGGTCGTCGACGCCGAGATCGTGGACGGACCCAGCACAGGCGACGCATGAGCGGGCCGTTCGACGAAACGCCCGACCAGGAGGATGACGACTCCCTCGTCAACGCCGAGAGCGATGACATCGCCGCCGGCGACGAGGGAGCCGCTCCCGGCGCCAGGGTGGCGGCCGGCACCGGCAACGGCGGTGACGACAGCCCGCCGGACGCCGGACGGACGGGCGAGACAGGTGGCGAGGGCGAGCTCTTCCAGCTGCACGTCGACGACGACCTCTCCAACCTGGAGCGGCTGCTCGGCGACGACTTCGCTCGCATCAGCGCCGAGCGTGACGAGTACCTCGACGCCCTGAAGCGCCTGCAGGCCGACTTCGACAACTTCCGCAAGCGGGCCGAGCGCCAGCAGGCGGAGCTACGGGTGCGCGCGAGCGAGGCGCTCGTGCTCAAGCTGCTGCCCGTCCTCGACTCGCTCGACCTCGCCATGACGCACCTCGGCCTCGGTGCCGAGCCGCCGGCCGACGACGCCGCCGCTTCCCTCGTGCAGATCAGCGCCCAGCTGCGCGACATCCTCGCCCGGGAGGGTGTGGAGCGGATCGACTCCGTCGGGGTGGGTTTCGACCCGACCGTGCACGAGGCGACCGCCATGGACGAGACGATCGGCGAGAACGAGGAAGCGGCCGGCGACCCTGCAACCGAGGCGGTCGAGCACCGGGGCCCGACGGTCACCGAAGTGTGGCGGTCGGGCTACCGCATGGGCGACCGCGTGATCCGGCCCGCCATGGTGCGGGTCCGAGCCTGAAAGGCGAGCACCGGCGAGGGCCGGGTTGACGATGGCACCACAACGAGAGTGGTTCGAGACCGACTACTACAAAGTCCTCGGCGTCTCCTCGACGGCGACCGAGAAGGAGATCACGCGCGCGTATCGCAAGCTCGCCAAGCAGTACCACCCTGACGCCAACCCGGGCTCCGAGGACAAGTTCAAGCAGATCGCGTCGGCCTACGACGTTCTCGGTGACGCCGAGAAGCGCAAGGAATACGACGAGGTGCGCACGCTCGGACCCATGGCCGGTGGGCTCGGCGGCTTCGGCCGTCCCGGCACGGCCGGCGGCAGCGGCGGTGGGTTCAACTTCCACATCGACGACATCGGCGACCTCTTCGGCAACATCTTCGGGCAGGGCCGCGCCCGCAACCAGCAGACGGCCACCTGGACGAGCGCCCGACGCGGCCAGGACATCGAGGCCGAGCTGCACCTGCCCTTCAACGAGGCCATCCACGGCGCCGTGGCGTCGGTGAACGTCGTGACCGGCGCCATCTGCCACACCTGCGACGGCTCCGGCTCCCGGCCTGGCACGATGCCCGTCACCTGCACTCGATGCGGGGGCACGGGGACCCTCAACGACAATCAGGGGCTCTTCTCGCTCGCCTCCCCCTGCCCGGAATGCCGCGGCCGCGGAGTGAAGGTCGTGGATCCCTGCCCGACGTGCGAGGGCACCGGCGTCGAGCGGCGCCAGCGCCAGGTGAAGGTACGCATCCCCGCCGGCGTCGAAGACGGCCAGCGCATCAGGGTGAAGGGCCGGGGCGAGCCGGGCGAGAACGGTGGCCCGGCGGGGGACCTCTACGTCGTGGTGCACGTCTCCAAGCACCCCCTCTTCGGGCGCCGCGGGAAGAACCTCACGCTGCGCGTCCCCATCACGTTCGCCGAGGCCGCCCTCGGTGCCGACATCACCGTTCCCTCCCTCGACGAACCGGTCACGCTCCGCATCCCGCCCGGCACGCCGTCGGGCAAGACCTTCCGCGTGAAGGGCCGCGGTGTGAAGAGCGGCTCGACGACAGGCGACCTCCTCGTGACCGTCGTGACGGACGTGCCGGACTCGCTCACCGACGAGCAGCGGGCAGCCGTCGAGGCGTTCGCCAAGGCGACACCCGAGTCGCCACGGGCTGACCTGCTGGCCAAGGCGTGAGCGACGTGACACGACCGGCCGATCCAACCGAGTGGGGCCGTCCGAGCACCCGCGCCGTCTACGTGATCTCGGTGGCAGCCGAGCTCGCCGGGGTTCACCCCCAGACGCTGCGCATCTACGAGCGCAAGGGACTCCTCGACCCGGCCCGCACGCACGGCGGCATCCGCCGCTACAGCGAGGCGGACATCCAGCAGCTGCGGCGCATCCAGGCGCTCACGGCCATCGGCATCAACCTGGAGGGCGTGCGGCGCATCCTCGAGCTCGAGGGCGAGCTGGACCGATTGACGAGCGAGCTCGACCGTGTGCGCGCCGAAGCCCAGGCAGAGGTCGTTCGCACGCACCGCCTCTACCGGCGCGACCTCGTGCCCGTCGACAAGCGCAGCCTCCCCGCCAAATGGCGGGGCTGAACAGACCCTCAACCCCGCCGGCCCGGCCAGGACGGCCGGTCGGACACGACGACTCGACCATGACGACAAGGAGCACCTGACTCCCATGCCATTCGACCCCAACCGTTGGACGCTGAAGACGCAAGAGGCGGCGAGGGACGCGGTGGCACTCGCCCGCCAGTACCACCACGCCGAGGTGACGCCCGACCACTTCCTCTATGCCGCCCTCGCTCAGGACGGCGGCGTCACCATCCCGCTCCTCGACAAGCTCGGCGTCTCGCCCCTCACGGTGCGCAACCGGCTCGACGAGGCGCTCGGCAAACTGCCGAAGGCCTACGGAGGCGGGGAGCCGACCTTCTCGCGGGAGATGATGCAGGCCTTCGAGCGTGCCGAGGCAAGCCAGAACGAGATGGGCGACGAGTACCTGTCCGTCGAGCACCTCCTCCTCGCCCTCGCCGACGAGCTCGGTGTCTCCCGCGACGCCCTCCTGCGGGCACTCCGGGAGATCCGGGGGAGCCACCGCGTCACCTCTCAGGATCCGGAGGAGCAGTACCAGGCGCTGGAGCGCTACTCGCAAGACCTCACCGACCTCGCCCGGCGCCGCAAGCTCGACCCCGTCATCGGGCGTGACGAGGAGATCCGCCGGGTCATCCAGGTGCTGTCGCGCCGCACGAAGAACAACCCCGTGCTCATCGGCGAGCCCGGCGTCGGCAAGACCGCCATCGTGGAGGGCCTCGCACAGCGCATCGTCGAGGGCGACGTGCCGGAGGGCTTGAAGAACAAGCGCGTCGTGGCTCTCGATCTCGGCTCCATGGTGGCCGGGGCGAAGTACCGGGGCGAGTTCGAGGAGCGCCTGAAGTCCGTGCTGAAGGAGATCTCGGACGCCGAGGGCGAGATCATCACGTTCATCGACGAGCTCCACACGATCGTCGGCGCGGGCGGGGCCGAGGGGGCGATGGACGCCGGCAACATGATCAAGCCCATGCTCGCCCGCGGTGAGCTGCGCATGATCGGGGCCACCACGCTCGACGAGTACCGCAAGCACATCGAGAAGGACGCCGCCCTCGAGCGCCGGTTCCAGCCCATCGTGGTGAACCCGCCCACGGTGCCCGACACCATCGCCATCCTGCGCGGTCTGAAGGAGCGCTACGAGGTCCATCACGGCGTGCGCATCCAGGACTCCGCCCTCGTGGCCGCCGCCGTCCTCTCCGACCGCTACGTGACGGGCCGCTTCCTGCCCGACAAGGCGATCGACCTCATCGACGAAGCGGCGAGCCGGCTGCGCATCGAGATCGACTCGATGCCGACGGAGCTCGACGTCGTGTCCCGCCACATCCGCCAGCTCGAGATCGAGGAGATGGCCCTGTCGAAGGAAGAGGACGCCGTCTCCCGCGAGCGCCTCAGTCGCCTGCAGGCGGAGCTGGCGGATCTTCGCGAGCAGCAGACGGCCATGACGGCCCACTGGCAGGCGGAGAAGGACGCCATCGGCGCCATTCGCAGCCTGAAGAGCGAGGTCGAGGCGGCGAGAGGCGAGGCGGACCGCTTCGAGCGGGACGGCGACCTGGCCAAGGCCGCCGAGATCCGGTACGGACGTGTGCCGGAGCTCGAGCGCCGCATCGAGGCGGCGACCGCCAAGCTCGAGGAGCTCCAGGCGTCGCAGAAGATGCTGAAGGAGGAGGTCGACCCGGAGGACGTCGCCGAGGTGGTGAACCGCTGGACGGGAGTGCCCGTCTCCCGGCTCGTGGAGGGCGAGGTCGCCAAGCTCGTGCACCTGGAGGATCTGCTGCACGCCCGCGTCGTCGGCCAGGACGTCGCCGTCACGGCCGTCGCCAATGCCATCCGGCGCAGTCGGGCCGGTCTCGGGGACCCGAACCGCCCCATCGGCTCCTTCTTGTTCCTCGGGCCGACCGGAGTCGGCAAGACCGAGCTGGCGAGGGCGCTGGCCGAAATCCTCTTCGACGACGAGCGGGCCGTCATCCGGCTCGACATGGGCGAGTACCAGGAGCGTCACAACGTCTCGAGGCTCGTGGGCGCCCCGCCCGGTTACGTCGGCTACGACGAGGGCGGTCAGCTCACCGAGGCGGTGCGGCGGCGGCCCTATGCCGTCGTGCTCCTCGACGAGATCGAGAAGGCACACCCGGACGTGTTCAACGTGCTGCTGCAGGTGCTCGACGACGGCCGCCTCACCGACGGGCAGGGCCGGACGGTCAACTTCACGAACACCGTCCTCATCATGACCTCGAACCTGCGGGAGGACCCCCTCACGGTCTTCAAGCCCGAGTTCGTCAACCGTATCGACGAGATCGTGCACTTCCGGCCCCTCACCCGGGAGGACCTCACGCACATCGTCGACATCCAGCTCGGGCTCCTCGCCCGGCGGCTCGAGGGGAGGCGGCTCACCCTCGAGGTGACGGACGGGGCCAAGGTGTGGCTGGGCGACCACGGCTACGACGAGGCCTTCGGCGCCCGACCGCTGAAGCGCGTGATCCAGCGCTACATCGGCGATCCCCTCGCCGTGTCGCTGCTGGAGGGGCGCTTCGCAGAGGGCGACACGGTGCATGTCGACGTCGCAGCGGACGGGGACTCCCTCACCTTCGGTTGATGGGGAGAGGGGCCGGCACCAGCGACGCCGGCCGCCGAGGGCACCCCGCCGGCACCCTCGGCGCAGGCTCCGCCGCGTGCGGCAGCAGTAGATTCGGCCGAGCCGGAGCTGCAGGCACGGCAGGCGACGAGGAGGGAGCCCGCGCTGTGACCCCCAACCCATTGCGCGATGCGAGGGACCGCCGCCTTCCTCGCGTTCCCGACCCGTGCGCCCTCGTCGTCTTCGGGGTGACAGGCGACCTCGCACGCAAGAAGCTCATCCCTGCGGTCTACGACCTGGGCAATCGGGGATTGCTCCCGCCGGGTTTCGTGCTGCTGGGATTCGCCCGCAGGGACTGGGACCACGGCGACTTCGAGCAGCTCGCCCGTGCCGCCGCCAAGGACCACTCCCGGACCGAGTTCCGCGACGACGTCTGGCGGCGCATCGCCGACAGCGTCCACTTCGTGCCCGGCTCCTTCGACGACGACAATGCCTTCGACCAACTCGACGAGACGCTCGTGCACCTCGAGACGACGCATGGGATCTCCGGCAACGCCGCCTTCTACCTCTCCATCCCGCCTGTCGCCTTCCCCCAGGTCCTCAAGCAGCTCGACCGCACCCGCATGGCGGACAATCGCGAGAGGGGCGGCTGGCGGCGCGTCGTCGTGGAGAAGCCCTTCGGGCACGACCTCGCCTCCTCGAGGGAGCTCAACCACCTCGTGGACAGCGTCTTCACGCCGGAGGACGTCTTCCGCATCGACCACTACCTCGGCAAGGAGACGGTGCAGAACCTTCTCGCCCTGCGCTTCGCCAACACGCTCTTCGAACCCGTGTGGAACTCCAACTACGTGGACAGCGTGCAGATCACGATGGCCGAGGACGTCGGCATCGAGGGCCGGGCCGCCTTCTACGACTCCGCCGGGGCGGCGCGCGACGTCCTGCAGAACCACCTCCTGCAGCTCCTCGCCCTCACGGCCATGGAGGAGCCGGTCAGCTTCGACTCCGAGTCGCTGCGCATCGAAAAGCGCAAGGTGCTGCGGGCCATCTCGATCCCCGACGACCTCGCCGCTTACACGGCGCGGGGCCAATACGAGCAGGGCTGGCTGGCGGGCGAGCGGGTGCGCGGCTACCTCGAGGAGGAGGGCATCCCCGCCGGGTCGACGACCGAGACCTACGCCGCCGTCCGCCTCGGCGTCGAGACGCGCCGCTGGGCGGGCGTCCCCTTCTACCTGAGAACGGGCAAGCGCCTCCCCCGCCGCGTGACGGAGATCGCCGTCATCTTCAAGCGGGCGCCCCACCTCCCCTTCGCCAAGACCGACACGGAGGAGCTCGGGCACAACCAGCTCGTCGTGCGGGTGCAGCCCGACGAGGGGATCACGCTGCGCTTCGGCTCGAAGGTGCCGGGGTCGGCCATGGAGGTGCGGGAGGTCTCGATGGACTTCTTGTACGGGGCGTCCTTCACCGAGTCCAGCCCGGAGGCCTACGAACGCCTGCTGCTCGACGTCCTCCTCGGCGACCGGACGCTCTTCCCCGACCACAACGAGGTGGAGGCCTCCTGGCAGGTGGTCGACCCCCTGGAGGACTATTGGGCGACGACCGTCCCGGACCGCTACCGGGCCGGTGAATGGGGCCCTCGCAGCGCCGACGAGGTGTTGGCCCGCGAGGGACGCACCTGGAGGCGGCCATGACGACGACCCTGTGGGACACGAACGGCGGCGACATCTCGAAGGCCCTCAGCGCCGAGCGCCGCGCCGGCGGAGGCGTCGCCTCCGGCCTGGCGCTCACCTTCGTCGCCATCGCGGACGAGAAGAACGTCGGTGAGGCCGAGCGGGCCGCCACCGTGGCCGCCCAGGCCCATCCGTGCCGGCTCCTCGTGGTGATCCGCCGGCAGCTCGAGACGACGGACCGGCTCGATGCCGAGGTCCAGGTGGGCGGGCGACTCGGTCCGATCGAGGCCGTCGTCATGCGGATGTACGGCCGGCTCACCCTGCACGCCGAGTCGGTCGTGCTCCCCCTCCTCGCCTCCGATGCCCCCGTCGTCACGTGGTGGCACGGAGCGCCACCCGAGCAGATCGCCACCGATCCCCTCGGCGTGCTGGCGGAGCGGCGCATCACCGACTGCGCGTTGGCCGCCGACCCGCTCGCCGCCCTGCAGGGACGGGCGAAGGACTTCGCCCCGGGCGACACCGACCTCGCCTGGACGCGGGCGACACCCTGGCGGTCGCTCCTCGCCTCCGCCTTCGACGCCGCCTCCGCCACGCCGCTCCGGGCACACGTTGCAGCGGAGGAGGGCAACGCGACGGCGGCGCTGATGGCGGGATGGCTGGCAAGCCGCCTCGGGGTGCAGGTCGACCTCACCGCCTCCAAAGGCCCGGGCATCACCGAGGTGGGCATACAGCTCGACGACGAGGGCGACGAGCAGGCGCTGTGCATCAGCAGGCCGGACGGGCGGCTGGCGACCTTCTCGAGAACGGGGCAGCCGGACCGGGAGCTCCCCCTCCTGCGGCGGGAGCTCGGCGACCTGCTCGCCGAGGAGCTCCGCCGGCTCGAGGTGGACGAGGTCTACGGGGAGGCGCTCTCCCAGTGGACGGGGGAGGGCGACCTCGACGCCCGCCCGCCCCGTCGCACCTTCGTGTGGCGGGACCCGGCCTTCGCCACCGGCTGAACGGGCCCTCACGGAGCCATGGGGCAGCGACCCTTGCGGTCGTTGATCATCGGGTTGGAGTCAAGCGAGAGCACGAGACGGCGGAGCAGGCCGGCGAGCTGATCCCGCTCCGGCTCGCTGAGACCGTTCACGAGGCGGCCCTCCGAGGCGGCGCAGGCGGCCATGGCGCGGTCGGCCACCTCACGTCCTGCCGGTGTCAGGACGATGCGCACCCGGCGCCGGTCGCCCGCATCCCGGCGTCTCGTTACGAGGCGGCGCCGCTCCAGGCGGTCGACGAGGTGCGTGACGCCACTCGGTCGAGGGGCCGGCGCGCCTGAGCGCCGCCCTTCCCACGGCGGCGGGCGAGCCTGCCGCCGACGACGCCGACCGGTGAGGCCATCGGTCCCGAACGGCAGCCCGCACGGGCGCTCGGGCGGGACCGATTAGATTTGCGCCCCGGCAACCGAACCGGAGGCAACATCGTGCCTGCCACCGTCGTGGTCGGAACCCAGTGGGGCGACGAGGGGAAGGGGAAGCTCACCGACCTCCTCGCCAAGGACATGCGCCTCGTCGTGCGTTACCAGGGGGGCCACAACGCCGGCCACACCATCGTGGTGGAGGGCGAGTCCTTCGCACTGCAGCTCGTCCCGAGCGGTGTGCTCTACAGCCACACGGTCCCCGTCATCGGCAACGGCGTCGTCGTCGACCCGGCGGTTCTGCTCGCCGAGTGCGACATGCTGACGGCACGGGGCATCGACACGAGCCGGCTCGTCGTCTCGGGCAACGCCCACCTCATCATGCCGTACCACTACGAGCTGGACCGCATGACCGAGCGGTACCTCGGGCAGAACAAGCTGGGCACGACGAAGCGGGGCATCGGTCCGGCCTATGCCGACAAGGCGGCACGCATCGGGCTTCGCGTGCAGGACCTCCTCGACCCGAAGATCTTCCGGCAGAAGCTCGACGTCGTGTTGCGCGAGAAGAACGCCGTCCTCTCGAGGGTCTACAACCGGCTCCCCCTCGATGGCGACGAGATCGCCGCCAAGTACCTCGACGAGCTCGCCCCCCGCCTAGCCCCCATGATCGCCGACACGGTCGCCCTCGTGCACGAGGCGCTCGACGCCGGGGAGGAGATCATGCTGGAGGGCGCCCAAGCGACGTTCCTCGACGTCGACCACGGCACCTATCCCTTCGTCACGTCCTCCAATCCCACGGCGGGCGGGGCGTGCGTCGGCACCGGCATCGGGCCGAGGGACATCACTCGCGTCGTGGGCATCGTGAAGGCCTACGTCACGAGAGTGGGATCGGGGCCGTTCCCGACCGAGCTCGACGGCGCCATCGCCGACGAGCTCGTCGAACGGGGGCACGAGTACGGCACGAACACAGGACGCCGTCGCCGGCCCGGGTGGCTGGATCTCGTCATGCTGCGGCAGGCCGTCCGGCTCAACTCCTTGTCGGAGCTGGCCGTGACGAAGCTCGACGTGCTCTCCGCCTTCGACACGCTGAAGGTGTGCGTCGCCTACGAGGCCGGCGGCAAACGCTACGAGCACGTCCCGTACCACCAGTCCGTGCTGCACAACGCCCGTCCGGTCTTCACGGAGCTGCCCGGCTGGGGCAGCGATCTCGCCGGTGCGACGGCCGTGGAGGACCTGCCGCCCGAGGCCCGCGCCTACCTCGAGCTGATCGCCACCGAGGCGGGCGTGCCGGTGACCTACGCCGGCGTCGGCCCGGGACGTGAGCAGTACGTCTCGTTCGCAGCCTGACGACCGCCACCGCGGTGTTCCGGCAGACGGTCCAACTCCGCCACGCCGGTCCCCGACTAGGTTGAGAACATGATCCCCCGCTACTCCCCTCCGGAGATGGCGGCGCTGTTCAGCGACGAGGCCAAGCTCTCGCTCTGGCTCGAGATCGAGCTCCTGGCCGTCGAGGCCTGGGCGGATCTGGGCGTCGTGCCGAAGGAGGCGGCGGCTGCCTGCCGGGCGCGGGCTCCCAAGGTGGACGGCGCCTTCGTGGCGCGCGTGCTCGAGCGGGAGCGGGTCACCGACCACGACGTCGCCGCCTTCGTCGACGTCGTGCAGGAGTCGATCGGCCAACCGGAGGGCTCGTTCGTCCACCTCGGCCTGACATCGTCCGACGTGGTCGACACGGCGCTCTGCGCAACGCTCGTCAAGGCGGCCGACCTGCTCTCTGGCGCTCTCGACGGCCTCGTGGGGGCGCTGCGGCGACGAGCGGTCGAGCATGCCCACACCCCGACGGTCGGTCGTACGCACGGCATGCACGCAGAGCCGACGACCTTCGGGAGGAAGCTGGCCCTCTTCGCCCTCCAGGTCGATCGTGACCGCCTGCGCATGCGACGGGCACGAGAGGCCGTCGCCGTCGGCAAGCTCTCGGGCGCCGTGGGCACGTACTGGAACGTCGACCCGGCGGTGGAGGCGGCCGTGTGCGGCGCCCTCGGCCTCACACCGGTGCCGGCGACGCAGGTGATCGCCCGCGACCGCCATGCCGAGTACCTGTACGCCTGCGCCGCCGCCGGCACGACGATCGAGGCGCTCGCCACCGAGATCCGCCACCTGCAGCGCACGGAGGTGGGCGAAGCGGAGGAACCCTTCGCCGCCGGGCAGAAGGGCTCCTCCGCCATGCCGCACAAGCGCAACCCCATCACGGCCGAACGCCTCGTCGGGCTTTCCCGCGTGCTGCGCGGCTACCTCGTGGCCGGGCTCGAGGACGTCGCTCTCTGGCACGAGCGCGACATCTCCCACAGCTCGGTGGAGCGGATCGTCCTCCCGGACGCCAGCCTGGCGGCGTACTACGCCGTGGGCCGCATGACCCGCCTCGTCGACGGCCTTGTCGTGCATGCCGACCGCATGTCCGAGAACCTCCTCGACGGCTCCCAGGGCCTCGTCTACTCCCAGCCGGTGCTGCTGGCGCTCGTGCAGGCCGGCATCGACCGGGACACGGCCTATCGCATCGTGCAAGCGGCTGCCCGCCACGCCGTCGAGGAGCGGCGGGGCTTGCGCGAGGTGCTGGAGAAGGACCCTGAGGTGGCGTCCATCCTCGGAGCCTCCATGGAGGCGGCCCTGTCGCAGGCCTTCGACCTCTCGCGCGCGCTGGCGCACGCCGGCGCCGTCTTCGAGGCGCTCGACGCCGTGCCGGAGACTCGCCCGTGAGCCTTCCCCACCTCTACAGGGGCAAGGTGCGTGACGTCTACGACGCCGGCGACGGCTTGCTCCTCATGGTCGCCTCCGACCGCATCTCGGCCTTCGACGTCGTCTTCGACGAGCCCGTGCCGGACAAGGGCCGCGTTCTCACGGCCATGACGCAGTTCTGGTCGGAGGAGCTCGCCGACGTGGCGCCCTCCCATCTCGTCGCTACGGATCCGGCGGCCTTCCCGCCGGAAACGGCCGGCATGGAGGGCATCGCCGGCCGGGCGATGCTCGTCCACAAGGCCGAGATGCTCCCGATCGAGTGCATCGTGCGGGGCTATCTCGCCGGCTCGGCCTGGAAGGAGTACGCAACCACGGGGACCATGCACGGCACGGCCCTGCCGGGCGGGCTCCTCGAGTCGGACCGTCTCAGCGAGCCGGTCTTCACTCCGTCGACGAAGGCCGCCGTCGGGCACGACGAGAACATCAGCTTCGACGCCGCCGCCGGTCTCGTCGGCACCGAAGCGGCGGAGCGGGCCCGCGAGATCAGCCTCGCCGCCTACTCGCGGGGCGCTGCCCGCGCCCTCGAGCACGGCATCGTCGTCGCCGACACGAAGTTCGAGCTCGGCTATGTGAACGGCGAGCTCGCCATCTGCGACGAGGTGCTGACGCCGGACTCGAGCCGGTTCTGGCCGGCCGAGGCCTGGCGACCGGGCAGCGCACCGCCGTCGTTCGACAAGCAGCCGGTGCGCGACTGGGCGGAGAGCACGGGCTGGGACAAGGCATCCCAGCCGCCCCCGATGCCGGCGGAGGTCGTCGCGGCCACGAGGGAGCGGTACGTCTCGGCCTACGAGCGGATCAGCGGGCGGTCCTTCGCCCGGTGGTGGGGCGCCGAGTGAGGTTCGCCGCCACGGTGGAGGTCTCCGCCCTGGAGGGGCTGGCCGATCCGGAGGCAGCCACGATCGAGCGTGCCCTCCCCCTCCTCGGCTTCGACGCCGTCGGTGAGCTGAGCGTCGGCCGCATCTTCCGGTTCGTCGTCGAGGCCGCCGATGCTTCCGCGGCCGAGGCGACGGCCGAGCAGCTGGCCCACCGCCTCCTCGCCAACCCGGTCATCCAGCGCGCCCGCGTGTCGGTCACACCGGCGCACGCCCCGGCGTGACCACGAGCGACGGCAAGGCGCCGGCTCCGGTGGCGGTGGCCGTCGTCGTCTTCCCGGGGTCGAACTGTGAGCACGATGTCGTCGAGGCGCTCTCGCTCCTCGGCGCCAGGGCCGAGCTCGTCTGGCACACGGAACGCTCTCTTTCCGGCTACGACGCCGTCGTCATCCCGGGGGGTTTTGCCCATGGCGACTACCTGAGGCCCGGGGCCATCGCCCGGTTCTCTCCCATCATGGATTCCGTGCAGACAGGCGCCGCCGAGGGTCTGCCCGTTCTCGGTATCTGCAACGGATTCCAAGTGCTGACGGAGGCGCACCTGCTCCCGGGCGCGCTCGATCCGGAACGCGGGCGGACGGTTCCTCTGCGAGATGATCGAGTGCGAGGTGACCTCGACACAATCCGCCATGACGGCGCTGAGCACGCTCGGAGAGCGCCTCCAGCTCCCGATCAATCATTTCGAGGGCAACTACACCTGCACCCCCGAGACGGCAGAGGTCCTCGAAAGCCAGGGACAGGTGCTCCTGCGCTACGTGTCCAACCCCAACGGCTCCACCCGGTCGATCGCCGCTGTCGCCAACGAGCTCGGCAACGTCGTGGGACTTATGCCACATCCCGAACGAAGCTGTACCCACCTCATGAGCTCGGCGGACGGCCGAGGCCTTCTGCAGTCGTTCCTGACGTCGGCGGCGGCTCCGACCCCGCAAAGTCAAGCGGGGTCGGCCACCGTCCGCGCCAACGCTTAGGAGTGACGGCTCCAGTGAATGCCGGCGCGGGCGAGCACATTGGCAGGCACGCCTACCTCACGCCAAGTCTTGTACTCGATGCCCTTCCGCTCGCCGTATTCGGCCGCGACGACGACGAATGCCTCTTCCAGCGCCTCGATGTCGACGACCTCGGTGTCCTCGGCATTGGCGAGACGGCGATCCAGGTCGCGCCGTTGCTGGATGAGGTGCGCACGCTTGAGGGGATCGGCCGAGGCGATCTTGTTGTCGATCTCACTGCGGCGCGACGCCAGCGACTCGCTGCTGACTTGGCGTCCGCGGCGCGGCTTGTTCTCCTCGAGGGCCTCGAGATAACGGCGAACAGCATTGCCTTGACGACGCCCTTCAGCGAGGGCGTCCTTGTGTTCGTCGCTCAGGGTCGTCTTGCTCTTGGTCTGTCGTTTCCGTGGGGGCATGCAACAAGTGTCGCCGCGACAGACGCAAAGTGCAACTCCACGCCTACCAACGACACCGACGTGCCCCCGCCGAGGGGAGCCAAAGATGATGTCCGCGGCCTCGTAGGGAGCCTGCAATGACAGCTGTACACCGGGAGCTCGGGCTCACCGACGACGAATACCGCCTCATCATCGAGACACTCGGACGGGAGCCATTGCCCGTCGAGCTCGCCATGTATTCAGTCATGTGGAGCGAGCACTGCTCCTACAAGTCCTCTCGGGTTCACCTCCGTCGGCTCCCCTCGGAGGGTGAGGCCGTCCTCGTCGGACCGGGTGAAAACGCCGGTGTGGTCGACGTCGGCGACGGCCTCGCCATAGCCGTCCGTATCGAGAGCCACAACCATCCGTCAGCCGTCGAGCCATACCAGGGGGCGGCCACAGGAGTCGGCGGCATCCTGCGTGACGTCTTCACCATGGGGGCGCGGCCCATCGCCCTCATGGATCCGCTCTTCTTCGGCACCCTCGAAGAGCCGCGCAGCCGCTTCATCTTCGACGGGGTCGTCCGGGGCGTCTCCGGGTATGGCAACTCCGTGGGCGTCCCCACCGTGGGGGGGCAGCTCACCTTCGCCCCCTGCTACGCCGGCAACCCGCTCGTCAACGTCTTCTGCCTCGGGCTGCTCCCCGTCGACCGGCTCGTGCTGGGGCGGGCGACGGGCGTAGGCAACCTCGTCGTGCTCCTCGGCTCGCTCACCGGGCGCGACGGCATCGGGGGCGTCAGCGTCCTCGCCTCGGCCGGCCTCGGGCTCGGTGAATCCTCCAAACGGCCGAGCGTGCAGGTGGGCGATCCCTTCGAGGAGAAACGCCTCATCGAAGCGTCGCTCGACCTCCTTTCGGAGCACCTCGTCGTGGGCTTGCAGGACCTCGGCGGCGCCGGCTTGGCCTGTGCCACCTCGGAGACGGCGGCACGGGCCGGCCTCGGGATGGAGATCGACCTCTCCGCCGTGCCGCTGCGGGAAGCAGGCATGTCCCCCGTCGAGATCATGACGAGCGAGAGCCAGGAGCGGATGCTCGCCATCGTCGAGCCGGCCGCCATCGCCGAGGTGATGGCGACATGTGCCCGCCACGAGGTGCGGGCGACCGTGATCGGCCGGGTGGTCGACACAGGAAGCGACGGTGTCGGGCACCTCGTCGTGCGGGACGGGCCGCCCGGCTCCGGTGAGGTCGTGGCGGACGTCCCCGCCTCCACCCTGGCCGACGGCGCGCCTCTCTACCACCGGCCGCTCGCCCCCCCTGCGGGCGACCACCTCGAACCTCCGGCAGCAGCCGCCACGATCGCCCTGTCGGTCGGCGAGGAGTTGCTCGCCCTCCTCTACGACCCCGCCTTCGTCTACCGCCAGTACGACCACCAGCTCTTCCTCAACACCGTGGTCGGCCCCGGCGAGGGCGACGCCACCGTCCTGAAGCTCGCTGCCCCCGGCATCGCCTGGACGGGCAAGGGCCTCGCCCTCAGCTGCGACGCCAACCCGGGATGGTGCGCCGTCTCTCCCCGGCGGGGGGCCGAGCTCACCGTGGCCGAAGCCGTCCTCAACATCGCCTGCGCGGGGGCGCGCCCCGTCGCCGTCGTCGATTGCCTCAATTTCGGCAACCCCGAGCATCCGGAGGTGATGTGGCAGCTCTCCGAGGCCGTCGATGGCCTGGCGGCGGCCTGCACGGCCTTCGGGGTCCCGGTCGTCGGCGGCAACGTCTCGCTCTACAACGAGAGCGCCGGCGCCGACATCGACCCGACGCCCGTCGTCGGCATCGTGGGCGTCGTCGAGCGCCTCAGCGAGCGGCCGCCCGTGACCTCGCTCCTCGAGGGCGGCTCCGTCGTGCTCCTCGGAGGCGACGGGAGCCGTCCGGGCGATCTCGTCTCGATGGGCGGTTCCCGCTGGTGGCGGGAGCTCCGGGGCGGTGTGAGCAGTCAGGGCGGTCCTGGCGGTCCGTTACCCGAGCTCGACTACGACGACCACCGGCACCTCTGCGGCTTCATCGCCGATCTGGTCTCGGCCGCCTGCGCGGGGGAGCCCACCGTGCCGATCGCCGGCCTGCACGACGTGAGCGATGGCGGCCTCGGCGTGTGTCTCGCCGAGCTGTGCTGCGCCTCGGGGCTCGGCATCGTCGTGGATGAGACCTGGACCGTGGAGGATTTCTTCGTCGAGGCGCCCTCCCGGGTCGTGGCCTGCACGCCCGATGCCCCGGCTCTCGGGAAGGCGGCCAAGCATGCCGGCGTGCGGGCCCGTGTCATCGGCCTCGCCGGCGGGGAGCGCTTTGTCGTGCCGGGGCTCGTCGATCTCGCCGTCTCCGAGATGAGCTCGGCGCGGGCCGGTCGCCTGCCCGAGGCCGCCGACCGGGTGGGCGCCTCCGCTTGACAGCCTCGCCCTCACCATCCGGCGGCTGAGAGCGCTGGGTGCGCCGGTTACTCGGCGCGGTGCAGCAGGAAGGTACCGGTGGCGCGGCTCACGAGCTGAGCCGCCTGGTTCTCGACGCGGGCCTCCGCAAAGGCGATCTGCCGCGTCTCGCGTACGACGGCGCCCCGCACCGAGAGGGCGTCGCCGGCGGCGGCGGGGCGCATGAGCTCCGTCTTGAGCTCGATCGTCGCCCTCGTGCGGTCCTTGCCGGAGAGGCCGGCGTTGACGGCGAAGTTCATGGCGGCGTCGAGCACGACGGCGTGCACGCCCGCCTGCACGACGCCGTGCGGGTTGCAGGCGAGCGCCGTCGGCTCCCAGGCGGCCGTCACCCAGCCGGCGTGGTCGTCGTCCTCGACGCCGTAGTCGTCGAACCGCACCCCGAGCTGGCCGATGACCGCCATGCCGCCGTCTCCGAGCCATCGCTTCATGTCCTTGGCCACATGGCCACCGTATCCGGACGGTCCCGGCCATCGAAGCGGCAGGGTCGGAGGGCGCCTGCAGGGTCGTTGCGCCGGATGGTCCCGTCGGACCCGTTGCCGCTACTCTCTTGACTGACACGTCAGTTTGTCTACGAGGCGGACGCCAGAGCCGCCCGCAGTCCCTCAAGGAGAACCAGGGATGCCGAATGCTGTCATCGTCGATGCCGTCCGCACGCCGGGAGGCAAGCGCAACGGCAAGCTCTCCGGCTGGCACGCCGCCGACCTCGCCGCCGAGACGCTGAAAGCGATCGCCGAGCGCAACGACCTCGACCCAGCCCTCGTCGACGACGTCGTCATGGGATGCGTCATGCAGGTCGGCGACCAGGCCATCAACGTCGGCCGCAACGCCGTGCTGGCCGCCGGTTGGCCCGAGGCGGTCCCGGCCACCACGGTCGACCGCCAGTGCGGCTCCTCCCAGCAGTCGATCCACTTCGCCGCCCAGGGCGTCATGGCGGGCGCTTACGACACCGTCATCGCCGCCGGCGTGGAGACGATGACCCGCGTGCCGATGGGAGCCTCCATCGGCAGCGGCGTCGGCTTCCCTTTCGGCCCGACGGTGCGGACTCGCTACGAGGCGGTGGGCGGCCTCGTTCCCCAGGGCATCTCCGCCGAGATGATCGCCGACCGCTGGGAGCTGAGCCGTGAAGAACTCGACGCCTTCGGCGCAGCGAGCCAGCAGCGGGCGGTGCGGGCGACGGAGGAGGGGCGTTTCGAGCGGGAGATCGTGCCGACGGAGGTGCGGGACGCCGACGGCAACGGCACGGGCGAGATGCTCACGACCGACGAGGGGCTCCGGCCCACCACGACGCCCGAGACGCTCGCCGCTTTGAAGCCCGCCTTCAAGGCGGACGGCAAGGTCACGGCAGGCAACTCGTCGCAGATCACCGACGGTGCCTCCGCCGTCCTCATCATGTCGGAGGAGCGGGCGGCGGCGCTCGGCCTGCGGCCGCGGGCCCGTTTCGTGGCCTTCTCCGTCGTCGGCGTGGACCCGGTCACGATGCTCACGGGACCGATCCCCGCCACGACGAAGGTGCTCGAGAAGGCGAAGCTCTCACTCGACGACATCGACCTCGTGGAGATCAACGAGGCCTTCGCCTCCGTCGTGCTCGCCTGGGAGCGCGAGCACCACCCGGACATGAGCCGCGTCAACGTGAACGGCGGCGCCATCGCCCTCGGCCACCCGCTCGGCGCCTCCGGGGCCAAGCTAACGGCGACCCTGCTCAACGAGCTCGAGCGGACCGGAGGGCGTTACGGCCTGCAGACCATGTGCGAGGGCGGCGGGCTCGCCAACGCCATGATCATCGAGCGCCTCTGACTGCAGGCGACGCGGGCGCCTCCGTCGGCGCGGGCGGGAGCCGTCAGTCGGCGGCCGCCGCCTCCTCGCTCAGTGGTAGAAGGTCGCCATGAAGAGGCCGACGACGATGGCCACGATCCCCCCGATGAGGTACCAGTTGTTGGTGCCGCCGGGCAGGACGTTCACATAGTTGAGCACGATCGTGAGCAGCCCGAGGATGAGGAACGCCAGGAGGACGAAGGGGTACCAGGGCGGGCTCTGGCGCCGCTCCTTCGGAATGGGGTGCGTGTAGCGCCCCGTGCGGGAGACGGCCCGGGCCGGTGGCCCGCCACCCTTCGGCGTCGTCCGCCCCCGCCCCCGCCGCCGGGGTGCAGGCTCGGTGCTGGCGGCCGCCGCCTTGGCGGCGGCGCTTTCCCTGATCGTTTCCGACCGGCTCTTCCGGGCGGCCGGGGTCGGCCGCTCCGGCGGCTTGTCGCCTCCGGCGAGAGCGGTGGCGTCGTCGGCGGCGTCCTCTCCCGGCTCGGGCTGCCCCGCCTCCCCGGTCAGCTCGTCGTCGTCCCCGCCGGCAACGTCGTCGGCGTCGTCGGGGGCGTCGTCCGCGGAATCGCCGACGCCGGAGGTGGTCTCTGACACGACTGGTCAGGATAGGGCCTTCGTGGCGGTCGGTCGTGCCAGTGGGTCGTCGGTAGCCTTCGTATGATGGGACCGCGGGTCGTCGTCGTCGACAACTACGACAGCTTCGTCTACAACCTCGTGCAGTACCTCGGCGAGCTCGGAGCCGAGCCCGAGGTCGTGCGCAACGACGCCATGGACCTCGAGGGGCTCCGGGCACTGCGACCGGATGCTGTCGTCGTCTCGCCCGGTCCGGGGCGGCCGGCCAGCGCCGGCATCAGCAACGAGGTCATCGCCGCCTTCGGTGCCGACGGCATCCCGGTGCTCGGCGTCTGCCTCGGCCACCAATGCATCGGCGAGGTCTTCGGTGGCGAGGTCGTGCGGGCCGGTGAGATCGTGCACGGCAAGGCATCGGAGGTCACGCACGACGGCGAGGGCGTCTTCCGCGGCCTGCCCAACCCGCTCGTGGCCACCCGCTACCACTCGCTCGTGGTGGACGCAGCCTCGGTGCCCGAGTGCCTCATCGTGACGGCGCGCACGGCCGACGGGCTCGTGATGGGACTGCGCCACCGTGAGCTCCCCGTCGAGGGCGTGCAATTCCATCCCGAGTCGATCCTCACCGGCCAGGCCGGCCGCGACCTCTTGGCCAACTTCCTGCAGGCGGCGGGCGCCGCCGCCTACTGAGGAGGCCTCGTCAGGGGTTCACGACCCAGGTGAAGCTCTGCGTCCCGCTGGCGCCGGTGCGGTCCGTCACCGTGACGGTGACGACGAAGGTGCCGGGGTTGGTCGGCTTCCCGGAGATGAGGCCGGTCGAGGAGTCGATCGTCAGCCCAGGTGGCAAGTTCGTCGCCGTGTAGGCGAGGGTCGGGTTCGGCCCGCCCGAATCGGTCGCCTGGATCTGGAGCGAGACGGACGTACCGACGGTCGAGGTCTGCTGACCGGGTGAGGTGACGGTCACGACGTGGCCGAGGCCGTACGTGAGCGTCACGGTCGAGCCAGGGGCGACCGAGGTCGGTCCGGTCGGGTTCTGGTCGATCACGAGGTTCGTCTCGTTCGGGGGACTCGGTGCCGTCAGCAAGGTGACAACGAGGCCGAGGTTGTGGAGATCGTTCTCGGCCTGCTGGTAGTTCTTGCCGAGATAGCTCGAGATGGCGATGCCCGGTCCCTCCGAGACGATCAGCGTGATGGGCGAGTGGAGCGGCTGGTAGCTACTGATCGGGGGACTCGTGCTGATCACGTCGCCCTTCTTCACCGTGGACGAGAGCTGCTGTTGAGGCGTCGCCAGGTCGAAGCCCTCGTTCGTGAGCGTCGTCTGAGCCGTGGCGAGCGGCTGGTTCTTCACGTTCGGCACCTGCAGGAGCTCCGATCCGCCGTAGTAGTAGAGCGTCACCGTGCCGTTCGGAGCGATGGCGGAGTTGGCGCTCGGCACCGTCTTCCAGACGTCGTTCAGAACTTGTCCCTGCAGGCGCCGAGTCGGCTTCAGCACGTACCCGAGCCCGAGCGACTTGAGCTTGACCTCGGCCTCCGAATAGGAGTCACCGAGAAGCGGCGGCACGATCTTGCTGCCCGGCCCGAGCGAGTAGTTCACGGTGACGGCGTCGCCCTTCCGCACCTGGGCGCCCTTGTCCGGGTTCGTGGAGAGAACGATCCCCTTGGCGGCGTTGCTCTTCTCGCCCATCGGGTCCGGGACGAGACCGTCGCGCTCGAGGACGCGCTTCACCGTGGCGAGCTGGCGACCCTCGAGCCCGCTCGGCACGCGGAAGTAGCCCTCGCCGCCCAGGTAGCCGAGCTGGTGGGCCCCGTAGATGACAAGGGGCACGAGGGCGGCGATGAGCACGATGCCGACGACGGTCCAGGGGATCCAGCGGCGTTTCGGCATGACGGGGGCGCCCGGCGGCACCCCCCGTCCGCGCCCGTTGCCGGCGGCCGGCTGCCCGGTGGGAGCGCCCGCCTCCGCTTCGGCGACTCCGCCGGCGGCCGCTGCGCCCAGCACGGCGGTGGCGGCGGTGCCGACGGAGCCCTGGCGAGCCGTGACGCCCCCGAACGGCATCGCCTGCGTAGGCAGACCGACGCTCGCCATGGGCGCCATGACGGGGGAGCCCTGCATGAATCGCTGCAGGTCAGCCTGCAGATCCTCCGCTGTGGCGTAGCGATCCGCCGGGTTCTTCTCCATGGCGTGCATGATCACGGCCTCGAGCGGGGGCGGCACGGACGGCTCGATCTGGCGGGGCGGGACGGGCGTCTCCGACACGTGTTTGTAGGCGATGGCGACCGGGGTGTCCGCCATGAAGGGCGGACGGCCCGTCACCATCTCGTAGAGCACGACACCGAGGGAGTAGACGTCGCTGCGGCCGTCCACGCCGAGGCCCTGCGCCTGCTCGGGGGAGAAATACGTGGCGGTCCCCATGACGAGGCCGGTCTGCGTCACGCTCTCGTCGGCGCCGACGGCGCGGGCGATGCCGAAGTCGGCCACCTTCACCTGGCCGTCGCGGGTGATGAGGACGTTGCCCGGCTTCACGTCGCGGTGCACGACCCCGTGACGGTGGGCGTAGCTGAGCGCTTTGGCGATGTCGACGGCGATGGCGGCCGCCTGCAGGGGCGGGAGGGGGGCGTGGAGCCGGATGACCTGCGACAGGGTGTCGCCGTCGATGTGCTCCATGACGATGAAGTACGTCCGCTCCGATTCCCCCCAGTCGAAGACCGGCACGATGTTCGGGTGCGAAAGGTTGGCGGCAGCCTGTGCCTCCCGGCGGAACCGCTCCACGAAGGAGCTGTCGCTCGACAGCTCCGGGAAGAGCACCTTCAAGGCGACTGGCCGGTCGAGGAGGAGGTCGCGGGCGAGGTACACCTGGGCGGTGCCGCCGCGGGCGATCTGGTTGCGCAACTCGTAGCGCCCGTTGTAGATCGGCGGGGCCGCCTCACCGCTCGGCGGGACGTTCACGGACATGTCGGGTCGAGCCTATTCGTCGTCCCCCGGGAGATGGCTGCCATCGGGCTCATCCTGCGTTCTGTGGCCGGAGAGCGGCCTCGAGGACGGCGAGCGCAACGGGGCCGGCGACGGACGCCCCCGTCGGGTTGATGCTGCACGAGAGCGAGCTGAGAACCGGCACCATGGCTGCCACGACCACGGACGGCGTCTGCCCCGGGCCGGCCGGGGCGACGGCGACGAGCCAGTTGTAGGTGCCGCAGTCGTTCCCGCCCGGCTGCGCCGTCCCCGTCTTGGCGGCGGCCGTCGGGAAGCCGGCCGAGTAGTAGCCCTGGAAGAGCGTGAAGGCGGTGCCGTCGCTGCTCGTCGTGACGCCCGTCATGAGCTGGCGGACGGTGGCTGCGGTGGCGGCCGAGGTGGCCTGCACCCATGGGCGCGGCGTGTAGACGAACTCGTCGTTGCCGGCGCTGCCAATGGCCTTCTCCACGAGGTGTGGCGCCATGATCGTCCCGTTGTCGGCCATGGCGGCCCCCACGAGGGCCATCTGGAGGACGGTGGCGTTGTCGTCGTACTGCCCGATGGCGGAATAGCCGAGGTAGGGGCTTGCGCTCGGGGCGTCGATGGCGCTGGCGGGGGGGAAGACGGAGGCGACGGCACCGGGGACGTCGATGGGCGGCACGCTCCCGAAGCCGAAGGCTCTCGCCTCGGCCGCCAAGCGCCCGCCGCCGAGCTCGACGCCGATCTGGCTGAAGGACGTATCGCAGGAGGCGGCCAGGGCGTTCGCCAGGTCGCCCCCGCAGGACTCGTAGGCGTAATTGTGGATCGTCTTCGGCGGGGTCCCGGTGTCGGGGAAGGCGTACTGGCTCTCGACCGGGAAGATCTGGTGGGCGATGACGGGGTTGTGGTCGTAGATGGCCGCCGTCGTGATCATCTTGAACGTCGAGCCCGGGGGGTGCAGGGCGGAGATGGCGTTGTCGTACAGCGGGTTCTCGTCGATGGGGAGGGAGTTGTAGTTCGTCGCCAGGGCGTTGACGGCCTTCGGGTCGTGGGCGGCGAAACGGTTCGGGTCGTAGGCGGGGTTGCTGTACATGGCGAGGATGTCGCCGTTGCGTGGATCGAGGGCGATGACGGCCCCGCCGCTGCCCGAGCCCGGCTGCGAGTCGAGCGCCTGCATGGCGACGGCCTGCAGCCGTTCCGAGACCGTGAGGACGACATCGTCGGTCTCGAGGTGCTGGGTGAGAAGGTCGTGCAGCGAGCCGATGGGCGTCTCGTGCTGGCTCAGGTACTGGTCGTAGGAGGCCTCGACCCCGAAGGGCGACGCCTGCACGGCGGTGGCGTAATAGCCGGTGACGTCCGAGAACATCTCCGCCGTCGCCGTCGGGTAGACGCGGAGATAGTGGTAGATGTCGTCGGTGGGTCGCGAGTAGGCGAGGACGTCGCCGTCGGCACTCAGGATCTCGCCCCGCGGCTCGAAGTACGGGCTCGGCTTGGCCACGGAATTGAGCGGGTTCCGGTCGAGGGCCCGGGCCTGGCGCACCTGGATGTTCGCCATCTGGAGGACGAGGAGGGCGAAGCACACGAGCAGGACGACGCCGATTCGCCGGACGCGTGTGTTCACGCCGCCGCCGTCGTCGAGGTCGTCGACGTCGAGGTCGTCGTGGTCGACGCGGTCGTCGTCGTGGTGGACGACGTCGTCGTGGTGGTGGAGGAAGTCGTCGTGGTCGTCTTCTTCGGCTTCGTCGTCGTGGTGACCGTCGGGGGCGGCACCGTCGTCGGGGGCAACGTGCTCGTCGTCGGCGGGAGCGTCGTCGCGGGAAGGGTCGTGGTCGTCTCGGCCTCGAAGGCGTTGTGCTTCTCGTTGCGAAGGCGGGCGACGACGGCCTCGGCGGCCTTCAGGGAGCTCTCCTGCAGGCCGCTGCGCAACGTGACGACGCTCGAGACGAGGAGCTGGTTGGTGCGGATGGCACTCGTCTCGACGAGCTGGGGTTTGAACCAGAGCATGCCGCCCGGTTCACCCTGGTAGATGGCCACGGCGTCGCCGTTCAAGCCGACGTAGTACTTCGACTGCTCGTACCAGATCACGACGGCGACGGTCCCCGCGAGGAGGCCGACGAGGAGGAGGACGAAGGTGGCCACCCTGATGGTGACGACCCGGTCGCCGTGGCCCTTGTGGCGGCGCTTCGGTACGAGCACGACGGGCCGGGGGCGGCCACCGTCGAGCCCAGCCGCCGGTGACCACGACCCGGCTCCTACCCTGCTCCCCCTCGCCGAAACCCCAATCCCGATCGTCCCGTCGATCGACGGCGGCGGCCGTCGCTGGCGCATGGTCATGCTGCGGCCGCTCGGCTCCGCCTCGCCTCCCGCCTTCTCCCCGACGGCGGGGCGCCCTCCGCCCGTGGCGACCTCCCCCTCGCCCTCCAGCAGCCCGCCGGCAGTGCCCGGCGGTCCGCCGGGCGACCCTGCGGCGGGAGCACCCGGGAGGGCGCCGCCCGGCAGGCTCCCGATGTGGGACTCGCCTTCGAAGAGCTCGGTGGCGGGCGCGATCGCCGTCGGGGGTCCTGCCATGGGGTCATCCGGTACGGCGGTGAGCGGGATGGCCTCGGTGAGCTCCGGCGTCCCGGCCACGGGATCCTCCGGCACGGGCGCTCCCGGGGGGATGAGCTGCACGGACATCCCGGACGGGTCGCCCGCCCCGCTCACGATGTCCGCCACGACGACCGTGACGTTGTCCATGCCGCCGTGGCCGAGCGCCCGGCCGACGAGCTCGCCCACGGCCTCCTCCGGCGTCTCGGCCCGGGCGAGGATGTCGGCGATCTCCGGGTCCGGCAGCTCGTTCGTCAGGCCGTCGCTGCAGAGCAGGAACCTGCTGCCGGGCACGGCGTCGAGGTTCCAGACGTCGAAGGCGACCTCCGGTTCGACCCCGAGCGCCCTCGTGAGCACGTGCCGATGGGGATGGACGGCCGCCTCCTCGTGTGTCAGCTCCCCGTGCCGCACCATCTCCTCGACGACGGAGTGGTCTTCGGTGAGCTGGCGGAACTGGCCGGTGGCGCCGTCGAGCACGTAGGCGCGCGAGTCGCCCACGTTGAGGAGGACGAGGTGGCTCTGTCCGTCCGCCTCAGCCGAGGTCTCCGTCGCCTCCCCGTCGCTCACCGTGACGCCTCCGTCGCCCTGAGGCGGTGCCGCCAGGCGGCCCTCTGCCACGAGCGCCACGACCGTGAGCGTCGTCCCCATGCCGTGCAGGGTGCGGTCCACGCGGCTCTGCCGCCAGACGGCCCGGTTGGCTCGCCTGGCGGCGGCGAGGAGGCCGTCGCCGGAACGGTCGCGCCGGAAGGCCTCGAGAAGCTCCTCGATGGCGGTGCGGGCGGCCACCTCGCCCCCGAGGTGCCCGCCCATGCCGTCGGCGACGGCGACGAGATCGGAGCTGACGAGGGCGAGATCCTGGTTGGTGGATCTCACGTAGCCCGGGTGGGTCTCCGCGGCGGCGCGGAGCATCGTCATCCGCTGCCGGTCCCTGCCTTGACCGCCCTCACCGTGCCACCTCGAGGATGGTGCTGCCGATCTTCACGTGGTCCCCGCGCTGCAAGCGCTCGGGTTCGCTCACCCGGGCGTCGTTCAGCCAGGTCCCGTTCGTCGAGCCGAGATCCTCCAGCCACAGCTCCCCGTTGCGCCGGTACACGCGGGCGTGCACGGACGACGTGAAGGTGTCGTCCTCGAGCGACACGGCGCAGCCTGGCGAGCGGCCCAGCGTCACCTCCTCACCGAGCTCGAAGACGCGACCCGCGACGTTGCGGTGGGTCGACGACCTTCAACTTGAGCTGCACGGAACGGTCCGTGCCGAGCGGGACCGGGATGGGGACGACGGCGCGCTCGGCCTTGGAACGGCGCATCTCGACGAAGACCATGCGGGCGGCGTAGAGGAAGAACAGCCAGAGCAGGCCCAGGAGGAAATAGCGGAGGAGGTGGAGCAGTGCATGCGGCACGGGACGCTCGGGGGGCTAGGCGGGCTCGAACTTGAGCGTCGTCGTGCCGATCGTGATCGTGTCGCCCGGCAGGAGGCGCTGCTGGTGGACGGGGACGCCGTTGACCTTCGTCCCGTTCGTGGAGCCGAGGTCGACGATCACGACGTCGAGGGCCTCCCGGCGGATCTGGGCGTGCCGGCGGGACACGTTCGGGTCGTCGAGCGAGATGGCGCACTCGGGGAGGCGGCCGATCGTGACGATCTCGTCAGCGATCCCGACGCGGCGGCCGTCCGGTAGGACGATCCAGTCGCTCGGCCCCGCCGCGCTCTCGACCCAGTCGCTCTCGATGGCGAAGGTGCTCGTCGACAGGTCGGGGTCCTCGTGGACGACGATCTCGACGGGACCGAGGAACGAATAGCGCTCCTTGCCGGCGTGCTCCCTCACCGCCTCGATGAGCTCCCGGTTGAGGACGTCGCCGAAGTCCTCGAATCGCTCGTAGTCGCCGGTGGCCAGGTAGACGTCGAAGTGGTTCGGGGCGATGAGGCCCTTCACCCCGACGACTCGGCGGAGATCCATCTCCCGCGTCAATCGGCGGCCAAGCTCCACGGGTTGGAGTTGACCATGAAAGGCCTTGGCAAACGCCCCTTCCACGAGACGCTCCAGGCGGCGCTCGAATTGCTCGAGTCCCATCCTGGGAACGAGGATACCGGCCCACGGAACTGCGACGGAAGCAGGCGGGCCGTTCCGGTCCTGGTAGAGCGGGGGTTGGCGGGGCGGCTATCGTCGTCTCGTCACCCGGGCGAGTGGCGGAATTGGCAGACGCGCAGGATTCAGGTTCCTGTGTCCGCAAGGACGTGGGGGTTCAAGTCCCCCCTCGCCCACCCGAGACGTCCCTCAGACGTCGAACAGCATGGCCAGGTCGTGACGCAGGCTCGCGGTCGTGAGCGCACCGATGTTCTCGCCGACGACCTTGCCCCCGGAGGTCACGAAGACGGTGACGGGGAGGCCGGGAATCCCGTACCCGGTGGCGACGACGGCCGTCGGGTCGAAGAGCTGGCGGTAGGTGACCCCGTACTTGCGGATGAAGGAGAGGCCGGCCCCCTTCTGGTCCAGCGTGTCGACACCCACGAAATCCACCTTCCCGCCGAGCTGGCGGGCGACGCTCTCGATGGCCGGCGTCTCGCTCGTGCAGACGGTGCAGGTGCTCGACCAGAGGTTGAGGACGACGGGCCTGCCGAGCAGCGACGGCATGGTGGTCGTGCCGGCCCCGCCCGCCGCCGTGAGGCTGGCGAGGGAGAAGGCCACCGGCTTCGTGGACTTCGGCGTGAAGAAGCCCACGTCGTTCGCACTCCCGAGCATCGTCGAATGGGAGGAGTACCCGACCGCCTTCACGGCTGCGAAGACGGTCCCACCCGTCACGAGGACGGCGACGACGATGAGCAGGCGCAGTTGTCTCGGAAGGCGGCGCTTTCCGACGACGGCGACCTCCGACATCGAGGCGCGAAACTACCGTCTTTGTAGCGCCTCGCCCCAGCAGGCAAGATAACGACGGGCAGAGAGGACGACATGGCCGCCAGCGACGCCATCGACATCGGTTACATCGCCGCCTTCGGCGGCGGCTTGGTGTCGTTCGCCTCGCCCTGCGTGCTCCCGATCCTGCCCGTCGTGCTCTCCGTCGTGACGGGGACCGACATCACCTCGGTGGCCGAGACGCGGGGGCACCTCGGGAAGGTGGCGCGGGACACGGGTTTGTTCGTGGCCGGTTTCTCCGTCGTCTTCGTCCTCGTGGGGCTGTCGGCCACCCTCGTCGGCCAGACGATCACCCACGACAAGCAGGCGCTCACTCGCATCTCGGGCATCGTGCTGCTCGTCATGGCGGCGGCGCTGGGCGCCGGTCTCCTCCTCCGGGCGCCGGCGTTCGGGCGGGAGCACCGGTTCCACCCGGATCTCGTCGCGCTTCGGCCCCTTCGCCGCTCCGCTGGCGGGCGCCGCCTTCGGGTTCGGCTGGACTCCCTGCGCCACCCCCGTCCTCGCCTCGGTCCTCGCCGTGGCGGCCTCGGGTTCCGACGTCGCCCGGGCGACCGGGCTCCTCATCGCCTACTCGCTCGGGCTCGGCCTCCCCTGCCTCGCCGTCAGCCTCGCCTTCGGGCGGCTGGCGGGGGCGCTGGCGTTCGCGCGTCGCCATGTCGTCGGCATCACGGTGACGGCCACGGCGGCCATGGCGGGCTACGGCGTCCTCCTCGTCCTCGACCGGCTGAGCTGGATCACCACACACCTGCAGTCATTGACTCCCCATTGAGCGAGGCTGGGCGGGCCGTCGATCCCCGCCACGCCGACCCGTCGTGGCGCTTGCCCCGAGGGCGGGCACACCGGCTACTGTCTCGGCAGCACGCTGCCAGAGTCAGGGTGCCGACATCTCGAACGCCCATCCGCAGACACGACCGAAGGAGCCTTCCGTGACCACAGAGGTGACCTCGAACGCCTCGTCCCAACCGATCGACGTCGAGTCGGCGATCGCCGCCGCCATCGGTTCACGCCGGCTGCTGAGCCACCCCTTCTACCAGCGCTGGCTGGACGGGACGCTGAAGGCGAGCGAGCTCGCCACCTACGCCGCCCAGTACCGCTACTTCGAGGCGCAGCTCCCCGGCTTCCTCGCGAGCGTCCTCGAGACGCTCCCGGACGGATCGGCCCGTGACCTCGTGGCGGCGAACCTCTCCGACGAGCTGTCCTCCCCGGCCCCCCACCTGGAGCTCTTCGACGGCTTCGCCAGCGCCGTCGGCGCTGAGCCCACGGCGGCGACGCCGGCCACCGAGGCGCTCGTGTCCTGCTACAGCCACTTTGCCCACGCCCCGGCCCTCTCCGCCGTCGGCGCCCTTGCCGCCTACGAAGTGCAGGCGGCCGAGGTAGCCGTCAGCAAGGCCGCCGGGCTGCGTGAGCGCTACGGCCTCGAGGAGACGGCCACGACGTTCTGGGACGTGCACTCGACCACCGACCTCGACCACGCCGCCTGGGTCGTCGAAGCCCTCTCCGAGCTGGCCGAGAGCCCCGATGACGTCGCCCTCATGGCTGCCGCCGTCTCCGAGACGGCGGAGGCGTGGTGGTCCTTCCTCGACGAGCGCGAGGCGCTGCGGCCGGTCGGCGTCTGAACCCTCCGTCCTCGAACAGCGGGGCTTCTCGTCTCGCTGCTTGCGGCTCCTACAGACCCAACACGATGCGCGTCAACCGGTCGGCCACGCTTGTCGGCGTGAGCTGAGTGGCGGCGGCGAAGAAGTAGGCGTCAGGTCCCACGAGATAGCGGGCGCGGGGTGACTTGGCCGCCAGCACGCGGCCGATGACCTTGGCGCAGGTCTCCGGCCTCGCCATGACGGCTCCCGAGAGCCCGACGGACTGCCGCGCCCTCCGGTGGGCCATGGCATAACGCGGATCCTCCTCCGAGGGCTCGGCGCCTTCGAGACGGTCCCAGATCGCCGTGTGCACACCGCCGGGCTCGATGAGCACGACATGGATCCCCTCTCCGGCCACCTCCATGCGGAGGGCGTCGGACCAACCCTCGAGGGCGTGCTTGGCCGCCTGGTACCAGCCGGACAACGGCGTCGTAGCCCGGCCGTAGATGGAGGAGACGTTGACGATCGTGCCCCCGCCGGCCGCCCGCATCGACGGGAGGGCGAGGCGCGCGAGGCGAGCGGGGGCGATCACCATCGTCTCGAGGATGCGCCTGGCCTCCTCGTCGCCCACGTGCTCGATGGCGGCTTTCGTGCCGTAGCCGGCGTTGTTCACGAGTGCGGAGAGGGCGCCGTGCCGATCGACCGTCTCGGTGACAGCACGCTCGCAGGCACCGGCGTCGGTCACATCCATGAGCACCGTGCCGACGTGCACACCCGCGACGTCGGCCGCCGACACGATGTCCTCCGCCTTGGCGGCCGAGCGTGCCGAGCCGACGGCGCACCACCCCTGCTTCGCAAGCTCGATCACGGTGGCGAGCCCGATGCCAGAGCTCGCTCCCGTCACGAGCGCCACCTTCGCCATACCCGCAGGATACGCAGCCGGCAGCAGAGACGACGAAGGAGCCCCCCGTTGGACCCGGTCCCGCTGGGCACGCTCCCGGCGCTCGTAGCCTGTCGTCATGCCCCCTCGGCACCCGGAGCGCCTGCCGGTGGACAGCCGCCTTCTCCCGCCCACCGAGGACCAGTACGAAGAACTGGCCCGCTGGATGCAGGTGGTCGGCCCGGCGGGCGGCTCGCTCATCGAGATCGGCAGCGGCGACGGGGACGACTCCTACTTCCCGCTCATCCGGCCCCAGTTCTCTCGCATCGTGGGCGTCGACCCCGACCCGGCCGGCTCCGGGCACCGCGGTCTCGACGAGCGGCACGAGTGCACGATCGAGGAGTTCGCCGCCCGGTCCGGCGGGGGCGAGCTGTTCGACACCGCCCTCGCCGCCTATGTCCTCGAGCACGTGGCCGAGCCCGTGGCCTTCCTCTCCGCCGTGCGCTCCGTGCTCCGGCCAGGGGGATCCTTCTTCGTGGTCACCCCGAACCTCTGGCACTACTTCGGCCTGCTCGCGAAGGGTTCCGCCCTCTTCGGCCTCGAGGACCGGCTCCTCGTGGCGTTGCGCTCGATCCATCTCGAGGCTCACCACGACCACGCTGCCCGGCACTTCCCGGTCGCCTACCGGGCCAACTCCGTGCGAGCCATCCGCCGGGCGGCCGGTGCCGCCGGCTTCGCCGAGGTGCAGATCCGTCACCTCGAGAACCCCGCCGTCTTCGAGGCCTACTTCCCCGGCCGCTCCGTCGCTTTCCCTCGTCGCTACGCCGACGTCGTCAACCAGCTCGCGATTCCGGCGCTGTTCGGGACGATGATCTGCCGCTTCGTCCCGTAGCCGCCCCGGTGGCGCCGGGGCGGCCTGGAGGAGGCCGTCGGGGTTTTGTGCAGGGGTTGGACCGTTTTTCGAGGTCCAACCCCCGACACAGATTGCGGGCCGACCGCCCCGACCGGGCACAATGACGACCATGCCCGAGCCCATGGACGTCGTCGAGCTCCGGACGGCCGAGCTCCTCGACTCGGCCGACCCTCGCCACACCGACACCGTCGAGTTCCGGCGCCGCCAGTACGAGCTCGGGCTGGCGTGGGTCCACTTCCCGCCCGGCTTCGGCGGCCTCGGGTTGGCGCCGGCGCTGCAGCGCCAGGTCGACCGGCGCCTCGCCCTGGCCGGCGCCCGCCCACACGGCCCGCTCGAGTTCTTCGGGCTCGCCATGGCCGGGCCGACGCTCGTCACCCACGGTTCCGACGAGCTCCGTAGCCGGCTCCTGCCCCGCATGTTCAGCGGGGAGGACGCCTGGTGCCAGCTCTTCAGCGAGCCCGGAGCCGGCTCCGACCTGGCGGGCCTCGCTACGAGGGCGGTGCGCGACGGCGACGAGTGGGTCGTCACGGGCCAGAAGGTCTGGAACACGCTCGCCCATGTGGCCGACCGGGGCATGCTCGTGACCCGCACCGACCCTCAGGCTCCCAAGCACAAGGGCCTCACCTACTTCGCCCTCGACATGCACGCCGAGGGGGTCGAGGTCCTGCCCCTGCGCCAGATGACGGGCGAGGCGGAATTCAACGAGGTCTACCTCACCGAGGTGCGCGTCCCCGAGGCCGACCGCGTCGGTGACGTCGGTGACGGCTGGCGCGTCTCCATGAGCACGCTCATGAACGAGCGCACCTCCATCGGCGGCAGTGGGGCGCCGGCGCGGGGCTCCGGAGCGATCGCCGAGGCCGTGCGCATCTGGCGGGACGAGCCGGGCGACCGCGGCGTCGTGCAGCGCGACCGCCTGATGCGGCTCTGGGCGGAGTCCGAGGTGCTCCGCCTCACGAACCTGCGGGCGGGCGACAACCGCAGGGCCGGCAACCCGGGGCCGGAGGGGTCGATCGCCAAGCTGCGTTTTGCCGAGGTCAACCAGCGCATCTACGAGCTCTGCGTCGACCTGCTCGGGGCCGGCGCCCTCACGGGCTACGACTACGCCATGCGCCGCAGCGGGCACCTCGGCCTCACGGGCGGTGCCGGCTCGTCGCGCAAGATGTTCCTGCGTTCGCGGGCGAACTCCATCGAAGGTGGCACGTCCGAGATCCAGCGGAACATCCTCGGCGAACGAGTGCTCGGCCTCCCCGGCGACGTCCGCGCCGACAAGGACATTCCCTGGTCGGAGGTTGCTCGCTCCTGAGCAGGCGGCCCGAGGTGACTCAGCGGCCGGTCGGGTGCACGTGCGTGACCGTGCCGTTGCCGTCTCGCCAGCCCCGGGCCATGGCCTCGGAGTTGAAGCTGGCGGCAAAGGTCCCGTCGGCGGCGAGGGCGATGCCACCCCCGTCGCCTCCGAGCCGGGCGACGGCGTCGAGGGCCGCTTCCACGGCCGCTGCGAGCCCGACGCCCTGCCGCATCGCCCAGTCGATCCGATGGCCGAAACCCGCCACGACGAACGCCTCGCCCGCCCCCGTGGCCGAGACGGCCGCCGTTGCCGAGTCCGCCCACACACCTGCTCCCGGGATGGGCGTGTCGCCCACGCGTCCAGGGCGCTGGCCGGCGCGGCCACCGGTGCTCGTGGCAGCGGCCACGCCACCGCCGGCATCGACGGCGACGGCACCGACCGTCCCCTCCGCCGACCCGACGGCCTCGCGGTCCTCCGTCTCTCGCGTGGAGGCTTCCAACATCTCCGCCGTCATCGGGTCGAAGCGCCACGACTCGGCAAACCGGTCGGCACCCGGACCGGCGAGCAGCACGGGCCCGTCGGGAGCGCCCCCGATCTCCGCCACCTTGCGAGCCACCCGCACCGGGTTCGCCGGCCACGTGGCGGCGCAGATCGCACCGACCTTCCCGGTCGTGCCGTCCATGACGCCGGCGTCGAACTCGTAGGCGCCCTCCAAGGTCGGCACCGCTCCCCTGCCCGAGTTGAAGCGGCCGCTGTCCTCGAACCAGGCGACGGCCTCCACGACCGCCGCGAGGGCGTCTCCTCCCGCCGCCAGCACCGCCCAGCCGGCGCCGAGGGCGGCCCCGAGGCCGGCCTCGACCCGTTGGACGGCGGCGGCTGACTGCAGGCGGTCGAAGCGCCCGGCCCCGCCGTGCACGACGATCGCCGGCAAGGACAGCCGGCCCACGTCCGCCGAGGTCGGACGCTTGCTCGCACTCATGGCGGGCACCTTCCTGCCAGGGTCATGGTCAGGCTGACGTTACCCCGCGAGGTGACGTCCTCCGGGGTGGCGAGGATGCCGGTGGCGGGAATGCGGCGTGCCGGCCGGGTGCCGGCCCGAAGGGCGGAAGGATGTCGTCCGTGGGGTGCGCGGCGCGGGCGAGGTCGGCCGGGGCCCCGGCGCGGGCGTCGGCGGGATGACGCGCCGCGGCTGGCTGCTCTTCGCGGCCATGGGGATCATCTGGGGGCTGCCCTACCTCCTCATCAAGGTGGCCGTGAGGGAAGTGAGCCCCGCCTTCCTCGTGCTCCTGCGCACGGGGGGCGCCGCCGTCGTGCTGCTGCCGATCGCCATCGCCCGCCGGCAGCTCCGCCCGGTGCTCGCCCTCTGGCGCCCCCTCGCCGCGTACACGCTCTGCGAGATGGGGATTCCCTGGATCCTCCTCTTCCATGCCGAGCAGAAGCTGCCCAGCTCGCTGTCCGGCCTCCTCGTGGCGGCCGTCCCACTCGTCGGCGCCGTGCTGGCTTGGCTGACGGGCTCCGAACGGGTGGAAGCACGACGCGTCCTCGGCCTCGTCATCGGCCTCGGCGGCGTCGCCGTGCTCGTCGGGGTCGACGTGGCCGGCGCCGACCTCTGGGCGGCGTTGTCGATGGTCGGGGTCGTCGTCGGCTACGCCATCGGGCCCTGGATCGTGGCCCACCACCTCCAGAGCGCCCCGCCCCTCGGGCTCGTGACCGGCTCGCTCGTCCTGTGCGCCGTCGCCTACGTCCCCATCGCCCTCTTCCAGCTGCCGCACCATGCCCTCCACGCCGCCGAGATCGAGTCGATCATCGGCCTCACGGTGGTGTGCACGGCCATCGCCTTCGTCGTCTTCTTCGCCCTCATCGGCGAGGTGGGCGCCTACCGGGCGACGGTCATCACCTACGTCAACCCGGCGATCGCCGTGCTCCTCGGCGTCAGCGTGCTGGGCGAGGCGTTCGGGGTGGCCACGGCTGCCGGCTTTGCCCTCATCATCGTGGGCTGCTTCTTCGCCACCGGCCGGGCCAGCCGCCTGCGCTCGGACGACGAGCGGGAGGCTGTCGGGATCGAGTCAGGCGGCCCGGCGGATCCCGCCGCCTCGGCCACTCCGATCGTCGGAACGGAGCGCTGATCCTCAGACGGGCTCGCCCGAGTGGACGAAGATGTCGCCCGAGACGGTGCGGCAGGAGACTCGGAGGGCGGCTTCCCGCTCACCCTCGGCCCCGGCTGGCAGCGTGCACTTCCAGTCGCCCGTCACGGACACGAGATCGAGCCACGTCCCCACGCCGGAGCCGACCCCGATTCGCACGTCGCCGGAGACGGCGTTGACGGTGAGGTCGCCCTCGTAGGCGCACCCCACGGTGACCTCGCCCGATGCGGTGCGGAAGCGGGCGTCGTGGGCCACGGAGGCCACGCGGATGTCGCCGCTCGCCGTCGTCACGGTGGCTCGGCCGCCGATGCTCTCCGTGCTGACGTCGCCGCTCGCCGTCTGCAGCTCCGCCTCCCCGAGCACGCCGGCGAGGCTGACGTCGCCGCTCGCCGTGACGATCCGCGCTGAGTCGCAGCCGTCGCGCACGACGACGTCGCCACTCGCCGTCCGTGCCTCGAAGCTGCCGAGGGCCCCGACGCAGGAGACGTCGGCGGAGGCGGTCTTCACCCGAGCCGACGAGGAGGTCGGGACGACCACGCGCAGGAAGAGCTCCGGCTCCCGGAAACTGCGCTTCGGGAGCTTGACGAGAAGACGTCCGTTGTCGCAGATGACCGTGGCATTGGCGATGTGCTCCCGTGCCGCCGCCGAGTCGCGCCCGATCGGTTCGAGGCGGATCGTCGCCTCGTCGGTCGGGGTCAGCTCGAGCTCGACGCTACCTGCCGCCAGTTCGAGGTCGGCGTGCAGGGGGCTGCCGGTTGGAAACGTCCACTCCATGGTCCTTGTCCTTTCCCGTGTCGACGGAGCACTGGCACGAATCTGCGGTCGGCGGGCGGGCGGCGACCTGGCGGGGGGGCGGGGGCGGCACCGTGCCCGAGATCATCCACATGGCCGCTACCCCCTCACGAACCCGGTCATGCGCCGTGACCCCCGGCGCGGTGACGGCGGTAGGCGGAGCGCCTGTACGACGGCGTCGACCAGCCAGCTGTTGAGGGAGACGCCGTCTCGCATGGCGGCCCGCTCCGCCTGACCCTTCAGTCCCTCCGGCATGCGAAGCGTGACGCGGGCAACCTCCTCCTCGCCGCGTTCGGCGCCCTCGCCGTCGCCGGAGCCGCTCGCCATGGTGGCCATGGAGAGCGTGAGCACCGGGTCGCTCCCCTGCAGCCGCACCTCGACGGAGGTGCCGGGCAGGGAGGCGCTCAGCTCGTCGGCCGCCTGCTGCAGGGCGTCGAGCAGCCGCAAGCGGACGGAGGAGGCAAGCGACTCGACGAGGGCGTCGGCGATTCGCCGCGTATCGTCGCCCCCGACGGCGGCCGCCCGGCGCAGGTCCTCTTCGAGCCCCTCGACGATCGGTGCCAGCAGCATGACGTCATTATGACATCATTCGCGGCGTCAGTCAAGCGTCTCGTCGACGTCGATCCGCCGCACCGCCCCGGCACGAGCAGGCCGGCAACGGTACGATCCGGCCCGTGGAGCCGGGGCACGACGCCCGCCCGACGGCGACCGGGAGCCCGGCAGAGGGCGAGCCGCCGGCCGAGGCGCTGGATACCGCCGCGACGCCGGGCGGGGAGCCTCTCGCGGCGCCCGACGGGGAGTTGGCCGCCGACCTGTCGACGGCGGAGGAACCACCGCCCGAGAACGGGCAGGCCCCCGACGAGGAGGCGTCCGAGGAGCAAGGCCCCGACGGTGCCGGGGACGCCGAGGACGACGTGGACGCCGCCGAAGCCCCCGCCCCCGACCCGGCGGCCGAGGAGCTCGTGAAGCGACTGCTCGACAACGCCCCCGCCATGATCACCGTCCTCAACGAGGACATCAGCTGGCGGTACTCCAACGCCTCGGCCGAGCGACTGCTCGGTCCACTGCCGGACGACCTCGATCCCGAGCTCGGCGTGCTCAGCCTCCTCCACGACGACGACGTCCCTCTCGTGCTCCAGCTCCTGGAGCGCATCCGGGCCGGCGAGCTGCCGCCCGACGAGACCTTCGAGGTGCGCGTGCGGACGTCCGGCGGCGACTGGCGTTACCTCGAGAACACCGCCGTCAACCTCATCGACGATCCCGTCGTGCACGGCATCGTCGTCCGCTCGACGGACGTGACGGACGCCAGGCAGGCCACCCTCCGCCTGCGCGAAGCGAACGAGCGGCTCAGCACCCTCATCGGTTCCCTCCACATCGCCGCCCTCGTGGAGGACACCGACCGGGTCATCGTCCTCACGAACGAGGCGTTCGTCGATCTCTTCGAGTTGTCCGTCACCCCCGGCCGGCTCGCCGGGCGGACCCTGACGGAGCTGGGTGCCGAGCTGACGCGGCGTTTCGGCGACCCCACGCGGGTGCCCGGGCCCGATCGTGTGGCGCGCATCTTGCGGGAGCGCCGGCACGTCATCGGGGACCGCATCGCCATGCTCGACGGCCGCGTGCTCGAGCGCGACTACGTGCCGATCTTCGTGGACCACGAGTACCGGGGACACCTCTGGCTCTTCCGGGACGTCTCCGCCCAGGCTCGCAACGAAGCGGAGTGGACCCAGCTCCTCGCCACCCAGCGGGAGGAGAACGAGCGCCTCGTCGAGCTCGACCGCGTGAAGGCCTCGTTCCTGGCCGAGGTCTCCCACGAGCTCCGGACCCCCCTCACGTCCATCCTCAGCTTCACAGAGCTGCTGCGGGAGGGGATCGGTCGGGACGAGGCGGCCGAGCAGGAGGAGTTCCTCGACGTCATCGCCCGCAACGCCGAACGGTTGCTGCGGCTCGTGGACGACCTCGTGCTGCTGGACCGGGCCGAGACGGGCATCCTCCCCGTCGAGTGGGGGATCTTCGACCTGCCCGCCGTCGTGCAGGCGGCCGCCACCACCTTCGCCCACCAGGCGGAGGCCAAGCAGATCGAGCTCGAGAGCACCCTCGACACCGGTCCGGCCGTCTACGGCGACGCCCACCGCGTCGCCCAGCTCCTCGACGTCGTGCTCTCGAACGCCGTCAAGTTCACGCCCGAGGGTGGGCACGTGGCGGTGACGGCGACCTCGACGGAGGACACCTGGTTCGTGTCGGTGGCCGACTCGGGCATCGGGGTGCCGGTCGGGGAGCGGGAGGCCCTCTTCGAGCGCTTCTACCGGGCCTCGAACGCCAGGGCGGCGCGCATCCCGGGCTCCGGCCTCGGCCTCTCCGTGGCGAGGGCGATCGCCCGCATGCACGGAGGCGAGGTCTCCATCTCCGGCGAGGTGGAGGGCGGCACCATCGTGCACATCGTGCTCCCCGTCGGCTCCCATCCCGACCTGGCGCCGGAACCCGAGTTCGGGAGCGACGACGGCGACGGCGGCAGTGAACGCGACGCCGAGCTGGAGGCGTTCCTCCTCGACGAGCTGGGCCTCGACCTCTCCGAGCCCGAACCCGTGTCAACCGAAGGCGGGCAGACGGAAGCCGTCGGCGACGAGGAGCCGCTGCCCGACGCCGGCGCCGATGCCTGAGGAGGCCGGGCAGGGCGAAGGCGGCCAGGCGGCTGCGGGTCAGGTGCTCGTCATCGAGGACGACGACGACATCGCCCTCGCCCTCTCCACGCTGCTCGGCCGCGCCGGCTACGACGTCGTCACCGTGGCGGACGGTCTCGAGGGCCTCCGCAGCTTCCACGTCGTGGCGCCCGACGTCGTCATCCTCGACGTCGGGCTCCCCACCCTGGACGGCTGGACGGTGCTCGGCCGCATCCGGGAGCTGAGCAACGCGCCCGTCCTCATGCTGACGGCGCTCGGTGACGAGGTGGACAAGGTGCGCGGCCTTCGTGGCGGCGCCGACGACTACGTCGCCAAGCCCTTCGGCAACCAGGAGCTCCTCGCACGCATCGAAGCCTTGCTGCGGCGGCGCGGGGCGGCCTCCTCGGACGTGGTGCCTTCCGTGCCGGCGAGGCGCCCCGGTTACGACGACGGCACCGTCTTCATCGACATCGACGACCATCGCATCGAGGTCGACGGCCTGGAGGTCGTCCTCACGCCCCTCGAGTTCCGGCTCCTCGACGTCTTCCTCCGCCACAACGGCAAGGTGCTCTCTACGGAGCAGCTACTGCAGCTCGCCTGGCACGACCCGACGGCGACCGGCCCCGACCGCGTGAAGTTCACGCTGCTGCGGTTGCGTCGCAAGCTCGGCTGGGCCGGACCAGGGGAGGGGCCGATCGAGACGGTGAGGGGTTTTGGCTACCGGTTCACCGACCGGTCGCCCGGGCACGGCTGAGGGCGGCTCCCGGGGCGCTGCTACCCAGTTGCAACCGGACGGCACCCGCGATCTCACCCGGGGCCGTCAGCATGTGCGCTGTGGTAGTGAGGGAAGCGGGGCCGGGGCGTGTACTCGTCGTCGAAGACGACGAGTCCACGGCCCTGTTCGTCACTCGAGTGCTCTCGCGGCACGGCTTCGACGCCGCCTGGGTGACCGACGCCGAGCAGGCGAGCGAGCGCCTCGAGGCCGAGTCGTTCGACGTCCTGCTCGCCGACTACCGGCTGCCCGGCCAGGACGGCATGGAGCTCGCCCGCAGCACGCGCCTCTCGCAGCCGGGCATGGGCATCGCCGTCATGACGTCGTTCGCCGAGGTCGACACGGAGGAGGCGGCCCGCTCGAACGGCGTCGACGACTTCTTCGAGAAGCCCCTCCACTCCTCCAACTTCGTCGCCCGCATCCGCGAGCTCGTGGCTCGCGCCAGGGCGCACCGATCGCATACAGGATCTCCATCGGCGCGGGGGCCCGCAGAGGCAGGCCCGGTGGAGTCGGCCCTGGAGGCGTTGCCCCGAAGCGGCGCCTCCGGGCCGCCGGCAATCGCAGGGAGCGGGCCCGGCGGGCGCGCGGTGGCGAGGGACGCCGCGCCGACCCTGTTGGGCACCAGGGTGGCCGAGGGCACTGCCCAGCCTCGGCACGAGGGCACCGGTGGTGACGACCGGGCCCGCTTCACTGCGTTCGGTTCGTCGGCGGAGCCCGGCTCCGCTGTGACGGAGGATGTCGGCTGCGGGGAAGCATCCGAGGCGTTCTCGCGCGAGGAGGCCGGCGGCGAGGGCCGTGACCTCCTCGCGCGGTGTGCCCACCCGGCGATGCGCTACCTGCTCGAGCAGGCGCTCGCCTGCCGCCGTGCCGTCGAGCCCGTCCGCATGTGGGCCTCCGGCACCCCGACGGTCTCCATCGCCTCGGGCGCCGGCGATCTCATGGCGCCGACCACCCGGCCCGGCTGGACCTCCATCGGCTGAGACGTCCCGGCGCCCTGCGGCACCGGCGGCGACGCCTGAAGTTCATCTCGTGTTCACCGAGGTGACGGCTCGCGTTCACGTCCCGACGGGCTGAGTCACCCCTCCCCGTGTATGGTGCGGACAAATTCATGACACTTGCATGTCGAGGGAGGAGCACCATGGCTCACGGAGACCACCCGAGCGGGACCGACCGATCGGTCTACGACCGACGTCGGTTCCTCCGAAACGCCGGCATCGGTGTCGCCGGTCTTGCGGGTGGGGCGGTGCTGGAAGCGTGCGGGAGCTCCTCGTCCGCCACCACCACGACGACCACGGCGGCCGGGGCCACGACGACGACGGCGGCCGGCGGCATGGCGGCCCTCATCGCCGCCGCCAAGCAGGAAGGCACCCTCAACCTCATCGCCGACCCGGACAACTGGGCCAACTACGGGGCTGACGGCATGGCGAACACCGTCATCGGCACCTTCAACTCCCTCTACGGCATCAGCTGCCCGGTGACGAACCCGGAGGGCACCTCGGCCGAGGAGCTCGCCGCCATCAACGCCGACAAGGGCACATCGAAGGCCCCCGACGCCGTCGACGTCTCGCCGGCCATCGCCGTGCAGGGCGTCACGCAGGGTGTCTTCGCACCGTACAAGGTCTCCACCTGGGACGAGGTCCCGGACAGCATGAAGGACCCGAACGGCTACTGGACGGGCGACTACTACGGCGTCATCTCCTTCGGGACGAACGGCAAGGTCGTGAAGAACGCCCCGGCCTCCTTCGCCGACCTCACGAACCCGGAGTACAAGAACCAGGTCGCCATCGACGGCAGCCCCGCCTCGGCGGGCGACGCCCTCGGCGCCGTCTGGGCCGCCTCCCTCGCCAACGGCGGCTCGCTCGACGACATCATGCCGGGCATCAAGTTCTTCCAGCACCTGAAGTCCATCGGCAACTTCAACCCGACGGACTGCTACCCCGCCAACATCGTGAGCGGCGAGACGCCCATCGCCATCGTGTGGGACTACCTGAACATCTCCTACCGCAAGCAGTACCCAAACATCCCCTACACGGTGAGCCTCCCGACGGACGGCAAGTTCGGGAACTTCTACTGCCAGGCGATCAACAAGACGGCGCCCCACCCGAACGCCGCCAAGCTCTGGCTGGAGTACCTCTACTCCGACCAGGGTCAGCTCGAGTACCTGGCCGGCTACGTCCACCCGGCTCGGTACACGGCCATGGCGGCCGCCGGCAAGATCCCGGCGTCACTCGCCGCCAAGCTCCCGCCGGCCAGCGAGTACGCGGGTGCCCAGTTCCCGACCGTCGCCCAGATCACGAAGGCGAGCGCTGTCTGCGTGCAGTACTGGGACAGCATGGTCGGGGGCCAGTAGCCACCGGCGCTTCGGGCGCGTAACCTCCCAACGTGGCAGTCGTCGAGCTCGCCGAGAGCGGGCGAGCAACCGTCGCCGGGCCCGCGCCGCGCAAGCGGTCGCGGACCCGGCGCTTCGCCTTCATCGGCGTGCTGCCGTTCGTCGCCTACATCTCGATCTTCCTCCTCATTCCGACCGGAGAGCTGATCGTCAACGCCTTCCGCACGACCTCGGGCGCATTCACCTTTTCGAACGTGGCGAACATCTTCCACGCCCCCTACCCGTCGGCGTTCGAGTTTTCCCTCGAGCTGTCCGGGATGAGCGCCCTCTGGGGAGGCATCGCCGGGTTCGTCGTAGCCAACGCCGTCCTCCACCACGGCATCCCGCGCTGGATGCGGCCGGCCTACCTGTCGTTCTCCGGCATGGCGGCGAACTTCGCCGGGGTGCCCCTCGCCTTCGCCTTCACCGCCACGCTCGGTCAGCTCGGCGTCGTGACGGTGCTCCTCAAGCACATCGGTGTGAACATCTACCCCGCCTTCAGCCTGCAGGCCCTGCTCGGAGCCTCCCTCGTCTACCTCTTCTTCCAGTTCCCCCTCATGATCCTGCTCATGATCCCGGTCATCGAGGGCCTGCGGAAGGAGTGGCGCGAAGCCGCCTCCAATCTGGGGGCCTCATCGTTCGAGTACTGGCGCCACGTCGGGTTCCCGATCATCACGCCCTCGCTCCTCGGCTTGATGGTGCTGCTGTTCGGGAACGCCTTCTCCGCCTACGCCACGGCCGACGCCCTCGGCATCTCGAACCTCGTGACCATTCAGATCGCCCAGTTCGTCAACGGCAACAACGTCTACGACCCGCAGACGGCCTATGCCCTCGCCTTCGGCATGATCGTGATCATCATCGTCACCGTGACCCTCTACACGCTCCTGCAGCGCCGGACGAGCCGATGGCTCAAGTAACCGGCACTCCGCCGCCGCCGGTGCACCGCCTGCGCCGGGCACGCAGCCGGGTGCCGGTCTGGCACCTCGCCGTCCTCGTGCTGGCCGGCCTCTTCTTCCTCGCCCCCATCTACTCCGTCGTGCAGTTCAGCCTCTCCGGCATCCTGCCCCACCAGAACATCTTCCACTGGTACCAGACGGTCTTCGACGACCCCAACTTCCGGAGCTCCTTCTGGCTCTCGATCCAGATCTCGCTCGAGACCGTCGGCGTCAGTCTTCTCCTCCTCGTCCCGACGGTCTTCTGGATCCACCTGCGGCTCCCCCGTCTTCGCCCGGTGATGGACCTCATCTCCATCCTCCCCTTCGTCGTGCCACCGATCGTCCTCATCGTCGCTCTGGCGCCCTTCCTCAAGGGGTTCAGCACGTGGCTGTTCGTACGGCCCGAGGTGCTCGCCTTCGTCTACGTCGTCTTCGCCCTGCCGTTCATGTACCGCGCCCTCGACGCCGGCCTGCGCTCGATCGACCTGCACACGCTCGTCGAGGCAGCCGAGAGCCTGGGGTCGTCCATCCCGGGAACGCTGCTGCGAGTCATCCTCCCGAACCTGCGTTCGGCCATCATCGGTGGGTCACTCCTCACCATCGCCATCTCGATGGGCGAGTTCACGGTGGCGAGCCTCATGGGCTTCGTCACGTTCCCCATCTACACGTTCCAGATCGGGACCAGCACGGCCTACGAGGGCGTCGCCCTCTCGTTCATCAGCTTCATTCTCGTGTGGGGCGCCATGCTGGCCCTCTACCTCATCGGCCGCGGCGGGCGAGGTGCGGCTGGCGTGGCCATCCGGGACTACTGACCGGAAGACAGGAAAGACACCGCCAATGGCAACCGTGCACCTCCGAGGCCTTCGCCGAACCTTCGGCAACGTCGTCGCCCTCGACCATCTGGATCTGAGCATCGCTTCGGGCGAGTTCATCTCCCTCCTCGGTCCGAGCGGCTGCGGGAAGACGACGGCGTTGCGGATCGTGGCGGGTTTCGACTGGCCGGACACCGGCGAGGTGCTCGTGAACGGCGAGGACGTGCTCGGCAAGCCCGCCAACAAGCGCAACATGGGCATGGTCTTCCAGGCCTACAGCCTCTTCCCGAACATGACCGCCCAGCAGAACGTGGAGTTCGGGCTGAGGGTCCGCAAGCAGCACAAGGACCAGCGCTCCACGCGGGCACGGGAGCTCCTCGAGCTCGTCGGCCTCGGGAGTGCCACGGACCGTTACCCGCGCCAGATGTCCGGCGGGCAGCAGCAACGCGTCGCTCTCGCCCGCTCGCTCGCCATCGAGCCGGAGGTCCTCCTCCTCGACGAGCCGCTCTCCGCCCTCGACGCCAAGGTGCGCGTGCAGCTTCGCGAGGAGGTGCGCCGCATCCAGCTCGAGCTCGGCATCACGACGCTGTACGTCACCCACGACCAGGAAGAGGCCCTCTCCATCTCCGACCGGGTAGCCGTCATGTCCGCCGGTCGCGTCGAGCAGCTGGGGACGCCGGCGCAGATCTACTCGAGCCCCCGCACGGCCTTCGTGGCGAACTTCGTCGGCACCATGAACAAGATCGAAGGCGTCGTCACCTCCCGGGAGAGCCGCTCCGTGCGCTGCGGCAGCGTCATCGTCGTCGTCGCCGACCCCTCCTTCGACCACCCGGCCGGGGAGACGGTCGACCTCTACATCCGGCCGGAGGACGTCAAGCTCGAGCTCGTCCCGAGCGGCGCGCCGTCGCCGGACGGATGGATGCAGGGCCGCGTGACGAGCCTCACCTTCCTCGGTCCCGTCACGCGGGTCGGGCTCTCCACCGACCTCGGCCCGCTCCTCTCGGACGTCTCGAGCGCCGTGGCCCTCAGCCTCGCCGCCGACACGCTCGTCGCCGTGCAGCTCGACAGCTCCTCGCTCCGTTCCCTCGCCGCCACGGTCAGCGCAGGCCGCGACGCGGGTGACCACGACCGTCCGGAGGTCGTCCCCGTCTACGGAGCCCCCATGGAGCCGCTGGGTGAGCCCGTGACGGAGTCGCAGCCGGACGCCGAGTCCGGCGGCGAGGACTCACGCGAGGCGCCGCTCGCAGGCGGCCCCGTATCGGACACCACCGTCGAGGCGGTGCCGGACTCGCCGGGGCGGGCCTCGCTGTCCTGAGCCGGCAACCCGAACCCCTCGCCGCCGCGTGACCCCCGACGGCGCCACGACGCTGCGGCGGACGATCGCGGCCGGAGCCGTCCTCGCGGCCGGCAGCGAGCTGCCCTATCGCCGCCTCACCTACGGTCACGGCGAGCGCCGGATCCTGCACCCGGCGGGCATCCCGGGCGGGGGACGAGCGGCGCGGCGGCGCAGCCTGCTCGTCCTCGTGCAGCTCACGGACCTGCAGATCGCCGATGTGGCGTCCCCCGGCCGCTTCGAGTTCTTCGAGCGGCTGCGGGGGCAGCCCCACGTGGGGGCCTTCATCCCGGCCCAGCGACCGCAGGAGGCGCTGACGGTGCACGCCGTCGAGGCGATGGCCCGCTCGATCCGCTCCCAGGTCGGCAGCCCCGACACGGGCGCCCCCCTCGACCTCGCCCTCTGCACGGGCGACAACGTCGACAATGCCCAGCTCAACGAGCTCACCTGGTATCTCTCGTTGCTGGCGGGGGGGCCGCTGCAGCCGGCGTCCGGAACTGGGCGTCATGAAGGCGTGCAGTCCGCCGCCTGGCCGGACGAGCGCTACTGGCACCCCGACGGCGGCCCCGACCTCTGGCACCGGCGCTTCGGGTTCCCTGACTACCCCGGCCTCTTGGACGAGGCGGCCGCCCCCTTCGGCGCCGGCGGCGTCGGCGTCCCCTGGCTCTCGTGCTTCGGCAACCACGACGGCCTGCCCTTCGGGGAGGTCGTCCCGACCTCCGCCTACCGCCGCCTCGTCCTCGGCGGCGACAAGGCGGTCGACCTCGGGGCGGGCGACGACCCCCTCGGGCGGGAGGAGGAGCTGTTCGCTCATCCCGAGCACTTCCTCACCGGGCCTTCGCGCCCCGTCGCCGCCGACAGCGCCCGCGCCATCGTCTCCCGCAGGGACTTCGTGGCGGCCCACCTGCAGGCCCCCGGCCTCCCCGCCGGCCATGGCTTCGACGAGCGCAACCTCGCCGACGGGACGGCGTATGCCACCTACGACGCCGTCGCGGGCATCCGCCTCGTCGTCCTCGACTCGACGAACCTGCACGGTCGCTCCGACGGCAGCTTCGGGAGGCGGCAGATGGCATGGCTGGAGGAACGCCTCATCGAGGTGCACGGCCGCTACGTGACGGCCGACGGCCGCCTCGCCACGACGGGCAACGACGACCGCCTCGTCGTCCTCGCCTCCCACCACGGGCTCGCCGCCCTCACGAACGACCGCCGCCTCCCCGACGGCTCGGAGGAGGACCAGCCGCGCGCGACGGCGGCGGAGTTCCTCGCCTTCCTCGAGCGCTTCCCCAACGTCGTGTGCTGGCTCAACGGGCACCGACACGTGAACGAGCTGCGCTTCCGGGCGCGGGGCGCACCCGAGGGGGGAGGTTGCTTCGAAATCTCGACGGCGTCCGTGGCCGACTGGCCCTCCCAGGCCCGGCTCGTCGAGCTCGTCGCCAACGACGACGGCACGCTCTCGGTTCTCTGCACGATGCTCGACCAGGCCGCCGCCCCGGACCCCCGGGAGGAGGACGGGACGGCGCGCCTGGCCTCTATCCACCGCGAGCTCGCCGCCAACGTCCCGCTCCTCGGCCCCGGTTCGCCCTCCGAGGGCCGCCCGGAGGACCGCAACGTGGAGCTCGTCATGGCGGCCCCCTTTCCCCTCGTCTGACCGCCCCGGCGCTTGAAGGGCGGCGGCCCACCGGGTGCCGCCGAGCGCCCGGCCCTCACTCCGCCGCGATGGCCGCCAGCACGTCGAGCTTGGCGGCGCGGCGGGCCGGCCACGTGGCGGCGCCGAGGCCGAGGAGGGCCGCGATCACCACGAAGATGACGAGGCTCGGGTAGGGCACCACGATGTCGGTGATGCCCTGCTGCTTCAACGAGTCCGAGAAGGCGATGCCGAGCCCGGTCCCGACGACGACGCCGATGATGGCGCCGAAGACCGACAGGATGACGGCCTCCGCCCGGATCATCGCCCGCACCTGCCGTCTGCGCATCCCGACGGCGCGCAGGAGCCCGATCTCGTGCGTCCGTTCGAACACCGAGAGCATGAGGGTGTTCACGATGCCGATGAGGGCGATGAGGATGGCGAGCGCCAAGAGGACGTAGACGAGCCCGAGCAGCGTGTTCACGGACTTCTGCTGGGCCTTCTCGAATTCGGCCTCCGTCTGGATCGTGAGGTTCGGGTAGGCCTTGAGCGCCGTCGTGACGGCGGCTTTGCCGGCGGTGCTCGCCGGCGAGGACGTGCGGATGAGGACGGCGAGCGGCAAGGGGTCGCGGTAGTGGGACACGAAGTAGCCGTCCCCCACGAGGTAGCTGCCGATGAGGGCGTTCGGCTTGAAGATGCCGCCGATTTCCATGGTGGTCCGCCCCGTCTCGGCGAAGGTGACGGCCACGACGGAGCCGACCGAGAGGTGGTCGCTGTTGGCCGTCGTCGTGTCGATGAGCAGCTGCCCGGCGCCGAGGGCGCTCGAGGCGGTCCCGGCGGCCATGCGGAGGATGACCGTCTCGCCCACCTCGGCCGGCGAGACGGCCGTCAGGTCGCTGACCGATGAGCGGAACTCGAACTGGCCGCCGTACACGCTCGAGACGGCCGTGACGCCCGGAACGGTGGCGGCGGCCGCGGCCACCGAGCGACTGAACCCGTTCGACCCGGACGTCGTGATGATGTAGTCGGCGTTGACGGCCTCGTCGACGCTGCTCGTGGCCGACTTGGACAGCGACGCCCCGAAGACCGCCATCGTCGAGACGAGGGCGAGGCCGACGGTGAGGGCGGAAGCCGTCTGCGCCGTCCGCCGGGGGCTGCGCATGGAGTTCTCCCGCCCGAGGCGGCCGGAGATGCCGACCGACAAGGGTCGCCCGATGATGCTCGCCAGCGGCCGCGCCACGAGCGGCGCCAACATGCCGACGCCGATGAAGACCGCCACGGCGGCCACGCCGACGAGTTGGATCGCCGGTTTCGAGAGCCCGACGGCGAGGACGGCGACGCCGCCGGCGAGGAAGACGCAGCCGGCGAGGACGCGGCGGTGGGACGACTCGTCGTCGCTCCCGCGGTAGTCGGCCATGGCGGCGACGGGAGGCACGCGAACCGCTCGTCTCGCCGGGAAGATGGCCGAGACGACGGTGACGCCGATGCCGACGGCGAGGCCGGCGACGACGGTGCTGGCGTCGAAAACGAGCGGGCCGGTGGGGAGGGTGATGCCGAAGCCGCTGAGGAGTTTCTCGAGACCGATGGCGGTGAGCACGCCGAGCCCGAGGCCGACGAGGGAGGCCACGACCCCGAGGATGGCAGCCTCCAGCAGCACGGACCGGAACAGCTGGCGCCGGCTGGCACCCACGATTCGCAGCAGTGCCAGCTCGCGCGTCCGCTGCCCGACGAGGATCGAGAACGTGTTGAAGATGGTGAAGCCACCGACGAACAAGGCGATGCCGGCGAACACGAGCAGCGCCGTCGAGAAGAACGAGAGCGCCTGGTTGACAGAGCTGGACTGCTCGTTGGCGACGGTCTGGCCCGTCACGACCTGCACGCCCTTCGGGAGGACGGCCGCGATGGCCTTCTGCAGCTGCGACTTGTCCACCCCCGGCTTGGCCAGCACATTGATGGCGCTGAGGCTTCCGACCTCGTCGAAGAGCCGCTGAGCGGTGGGAAGGTCGAAGGCGGCGATGGTGGCGCCGGCGAGGTTGCCGACGGAGCCGAATTTCACGATGCCGGAGATGGTGAAGGTCTCTGGAGGGCCGCTCAGCAGCACGCGTACCCGGTCGCCGACCTGGAAGTGAGAGGAGGTCGCCGTCGTCTCGTCGATGGCGACCTCGCCCGCCGAGCGTGGGCGCCGTGCCCGACACGAGGTGGAGCGAGGACAGCTCGGGGTTGGGATCGTAGGAGATCCCCAAATTGGGCGCTCCGTTGTTACCGATCGCCTTGCCGTCCGGTGCCACGAACTGGGCATAGCCCTCGACGAGGCCGGCGGCGTACTGGACACCGGGGACGGCGCTCACGGTGGCGGCCAGTGACTCCGGGATGGACTTTCGCACGCCCTGTCCACCCGAGGAGAAGGCGGCCACGGCTCGCACCTCGAAGTCGACGTTCTGGTACACCTGGCCGAAGAGCGTGTTGAAGGTCTGCTTCAGCGTGTCGGTGAGGACGAGCGTGCCGGACACGAACGTCACGCCGAGGACGATGGCGAGCCCCGTCAGCGCCAGGCGCAACTTGTGGGCGAGGAGCCCCTTGATCGTCGCTTTCCACATCTCGGCTGCCTCCTCCCTCAGCCGCGCAGTTGCTTCATCTGCTCGAGGATGGAGTCAGCCGTCGGCGACAGCAGCTCGCCCACGAGGCGGCCGTCGGCGAGGAAGACGACCCGGTCGGCGAAGGCGGCGCCTCGGGGATCGTGGGTCACCATGACGATCGACTGCCCGAGCTCGGTGACCGACCGCCGCAGGAAGGAGAGCATCTCCAGGGAGGCGTTGGAGTCGAGGTTGCCCGTCGGCTCGTCGGCGAAGACGAGGTCCGGGCGCCCGATGAGGGCCCGTGCGCACGCCACCCGCTGCTGCTGGCCGCCCGAGAGCTCGCTCGGGCGGTGTGACAGCCGGTCACGGATGGCAAGTTGGTCGACGAGGTAGTCGAACCAGGCGCCGTCGACGTGCTGGCCGGCGAGGTCGGCCGGCAGCGAGATGTTCTCGCCCGCCGTGAGCGTGGGGACGAGGTTGAAGGACTGGAAGACGAAACCGATGCGGTCCCGCCGCAGCCGCGTCAGGCCGGCGTCGTCCAACGTGCCGATCTCGACCTCACCCACGTAGGAGTGGCCCGAGGTGGGGGCGCCGAGACCGGCCATGCAGTGCATGAGGGTGGACTTCCCGGAGCCGGACGGACCCATGACGGCCGTGAAACGAGCGCGCTCGAACTCGACGTTGATGCCATCGAGGGCACGGACCGTGGTGTCGCCCTTGCCGTAGGTCTTCACGAGGTCGACGGCCCGCGCCGCCGCCGTCCCGTTGGGCGCCGGTGCACTGCGTTGTGCTTCGCCCGTGATCGTCATCGGTCAAGCCCTTTCACGTGGGTTCGGGCGCGCTCGTCGCGGCCCGCCCCGCCAGCCTCGCGTACGACGTGCGAGCGGCGGTGCCGGCCCTGAGAAATCTCAGGGGGATTCACCCGGAGGGCCCTCAGGGTCTGCCCTGCCGGGGTGGTGCGCCGGGACCGGCCGGCGGCGAGGCGCTCAGCCGGCCCGGCCGGTCCGCCGGGAAGGCGACGGGGCTGCCTCCGACGAGCCGTCGGTGACGACGCCATCGGCCACGACGATCGTGCGCTGCCGCTGGGCCGGGATGCGGGGGCCGGGCAGGATGACGCCCGTGAGGTTGAGGGGGTCAGCGGCGGAGAGGCGGACGACCTGGCCCTCCTGCGGAGACTTCGCCATCGTTCGCAGCTGCTCGTAGGCCTCGGGAAGGGCGAACTGCTCGCCGGTGAACCCGCTCACGAAGCGGCCTCCCCGCACGACGCCTCTCGCCTCGAGCCGGCGGAGCGCCCAGAGGACCTCACGCCAACCGATCCCCATGAGCTCGCGGACGACGAGATCCCGGAAGACGACGCCCCAGCGCTGCAGCAACTGGCCGGCCATGGCCTCGGCCAGCTCGTCGGTGTCGTACCCCACGGCGGCGCCGGCGCCGCCGCCCTCGTTGCCGTCTCCTGCCGGGGCAAGGGCCGGTCCGAGGAGGGACCAACGACCCCCCGCGATGGCCGGCCGGAGGCGGGGGCGCGGTCGCCCCGGCCGCGGGAGGCCCTGCCGGCCGCGGAGCGAGGCGGAGAGCGGGCTCGACGGGTCACGCACGAGATGGCCGAGCCGGCCACGGCCCCCGAGGAGCGACCTGACGGCCTGGAAGCCGTCGGCCGTGACGATGCCGCGGGCGACGCCGTCCCACAAGGCGTCCGCCACCTCGACGGGCATACGGCCCGTGACGGTGCAGAGATCGGTGAGGAAGAGCGCCCCCTTGCTGCCGAGCGCCTCCACGACGTCGGCAGAGGCGCCGATCCTCGGCACCTCCGGCGTGGCTCCGGCCCGGATGGCGGCCAGCAGCCAGTCGAGGTCGTCTCGCCGGAAGAGCCCGACGGGCGTCGCCGGGGAGGGCGTGGCGCCCGGCCTCCGGCGCTCCGGGGTGTCGAGCCCGTTCAGCAACTCGGCCGAGCGCACGGCCAGCCTGCCGAAACCCACCTCGCCCCGGTTGCACAGCTCGTCCAGGAGGGCGGCCTGGTAGCCGGCGACTCGCGCCGGGAGGAGGGACGACTCCCACGACTCGACGGCCGCCTCAACGCCCTGCAGCTGCTCGATGACCTCCGAGAGGCCGCCGGCTCCCACGAGACGGTGCCCCGGCCCGACATGCTGCCAGGCGACGAGGAAGCGCATGAACTGCGCAACCGGGAACGTCTCGACGGATCGGCGCGATCGGTCGCGGGCTGCGGCGTGGATGCGCATGAGCAGGTGACGAGCGGCATAGCGATCGGACAGGTCGTCGCCGACGTGGCACTGCAGCACGGAACCCTCGCCTTCGAGGCGGGCGAGGGCGCTGCGGACCTCTCCAAGGCGGGAGGCCGCGAGGCCGGTGCTCGCCGCCAGCTCCTCAGGCGTGAGGGGACCCGTCACCTGCAGGTGGCCGCGCACCGCCTCCACGAGGACGTCCTCGCCGAGCCGGGGCGAGGCGGGTTCCGAGGGGGGGCGCACCTCCGGCGAGACGGCGGCGCCCGGGAGGAGGGCCTCCACGGCCGCCCGGCGCTCCGTCACGGCCCAGAGGACTCCCGGACTGGTGCGGGGCGATCCGTCCGCCCGTTCCTGCGACGGGAGGGCGACCGAGAACGCCCGGCCGCTCTCGACGAGGAGGTCGAAGAAGGACCGCCAGTCGTCCCCCGGCTCCGCCACGACGAGCGAGTCGAGGAGGTCGTGCAGCTCTTCGGCGTCCCGCAGCTCGGGACGGGCCTGCTCGGCGATGCGGGCGACGATGGCCGGGTCGAGGTGGCCGAGGTCGCCGGCTTCGACGGGCAGGCCGCGCCGCAGCTGCACCGAGCGGGTACGGCGTTCCTCCAGGGGGGCGTCGTCGAGGAACGTGTAGGGCCGGCCGTTCAGGATCTCCTCCGAGAGGATGGAGGGAGCCACGCTGTCGACGAAACGGGCCTCCACCGCCCCGGACCGCAGCGCCTCCAGGAAGGACACGAGGCCGCCGAGGTCCATCGCCTCCGTGCAGCAGTCGTTCACGGTCTGGCGGACGACCGGGTGGTCGGGGATGACGATCGGCCCGGAGACGTTCTCCTGGCAAGCGGCCAGCATCGGGAAGATCGCCGCCATGAGGTCGTCCGCCTCCATGCGCTGCAGCGCCGGGGGGAGATGCCGGCTCCCCCGGAACCGGGGCGCCACGAGCGAGCGGGAGAGGTTCCAACGCCAACGGGCACCGAAGATGGGCGTGGGCAGGACGGCCTGCACGAGCGTGTCCCGGACCGTGGCGGGCGAGAGATACCCGACGACCTCGGGGAGCGGGAAGGAGTGCTGCGGCCCGAGCGAGAGCACGACGGCGTCGTCGTTCGCCGCCGCCTGCAGCTCGAAGTCGAACGAACGGCAGAACCTCTTGCGGAGGGCGAGCCCGAGACCGCGGTTGATGCGGGCTCCCCGCGGGGAGTGCAGCACGAGCTGCATGCCGCCCGAGTCGTCGAAGAACCGCTCGACGACGAGGCGATCAGCCGTGGGGAGCGCCCCGAGCTCCGAGAGGGCGGTGCGCAGGTAGGCGACGACCTGTTCAGCCGCGCGGTCGTCGACGCCGGCCGCCTCTTTCAGCCAGGCGACGGCGGCCGCCGCCGAGGTGTCCAGTCGGCGCGCCACGTCCTCCCGGAGGAGCGAGACGGAGGCGGACAGCTCCTCCGTGCGCGCCGGGGCCTCGCCCAGCCAGAACGGCACGGAGGGCGAGGCTCCCTCGGCATCGACGACGCGCACCGTCCCCGTCTCGACCCGCCGGATACGCCACGTGTGGCTGCCGAGGAGGAAGACGTCGCCCGCCATCGACTCGATCGCCCAGTCCTCCGTCACCGTGCCGACGAAGGTCTCCTCCGGCTCCAGCACGACGCGGTAGTCGGCAAGCTCGGGGATGGCACCGCCCGACGTCGTCGCCGTGAGGCGGGCACCCCGCCGCGGCCGCAGCACGCCGTTCACGCGGTCGTGGTGCACGTAGGCGCCCCGCCGCCCGCGGCCCGTCACGACGCCGTCGGTGACGAGCTCGAGGACCTCGTCGAAGCGCTCCCGCTCGAGCCCGGCGTACGACGTCGCACCCGTCACGAGGCCGAAGAGCGATTCGACGCCGATGCCGTCCGGCCCGGCGGCAGCCACCTCCGCCACGAGCTGCTGGGCGAGGATGTCGAGGGGCGCCACGGGCGGCACGGTGGCGTCCAGCTCGCCCCGTCGCACGGCGGCGAAGAGGGCGACGCACTCGACGAGCTCGTCGCGCGTGAGCGGGTAGAGCCGACCCGTGGGCGTCCCGCCGACGTGGTGCTGGGCCCGCCCGACGCGCTGCAGCCAGGTGGAGATGGCCCGGGGTGAGCCGATCTGGCAGACGAGCTCGACTGGGCCGACGTCGATGCCGAGCTCGAGGGAGGCGGTCGCCACCACGGCCTTCAGGTCACCGGCGCGCAGCCGGCTCTCGACCCGGAGGCGGCGTTCCATGGAGAGGCTGCCGTGGTGGGCCTGCACGGAGTCCTCCCCGACGAGCTCGCCGAGGCGGTGGGCCACCCGCTCCGACATCCGCCGCGTGTTGACGAACACGAGGGTGGTGCGGCGGCTGAGGATGTGGCCGGCGATCCGTTCCAGCACGGCGTCCATCTGCTCGAGCGTGGAGACGGCACCGAGCTCGTCGTCGGGCAGCTCGATGGCGATGTCGAGCGCCCGCCGGTGACCGACGTCGACGACGGTGCACAGCGGCCCGCCATCGGGGGCGTCGCGGCCCGGCCCGGCCCCCACGAGGAGGCGGGCGATCGTCGCGATGGGCCGTTGCGTCGCCGAGAGCCCGATGCGTACCGGTCGTGATGCCGGGCCGGGGCTCGCCTGGCCGCCCGCCGACGTCAGAGAGGCCGGCTCGTCCGCCGTCTCGGCTTGGTGTGCAGCCACGACGGCATCGAGCCGCTCGAGGCTGAGGGAGAGGTGAGACCCCCGCTTGTCGCGGGCGAGGGCGTGGATCTCGTCCACGATGACCGTCCGCACGGTGCCGAGCAGCTGGCGTCCCCGCGCCGAGGTGAGGAGGAGGTAGAGGGACTCGGGCGTCGTCACGACGATCTCCGGCCGGTCCCGCACCATGGCGGCGCGCGCCGACTGCGGCGTGTCGCCGTTGCGCACAGCCACGCGCACGCTCGGTACCGGGTGGCCGAGCTCCGCGGCGACCTCGGCGATCTCCGCCAGGGGCCGCTCGAGGTTCTGTGCCACGTCGACGGTGAGGGCACGCAGCGGCGAGACGTAGACGACGTCGGTGCCCCGCCGCTCCGAGCCCCAGGACGCCGCCCGGTAGCAGCGGTCGATCGCCACGAGGAAGGCGGCGAGGGTCTTGCCCGATCCGGTCGGGGCGGCGATGAGGGTGTCCTTGCCGGCAGCGACGGCCTCCCAGCCGAGCGCCTGCGCCTCCGTGGGGCCGCCTGGGTACGTGCGCCGGAACCACTCCGCCACCGCCGGGTGGAACCCCGCCAGGGGATCCCTGCTGGCCTCGACCGCCAGCCCCCCTGCCACCTCGACCCGGTCCTGCTCGACCCGACCACCCTCCGGCACTTCGGCAGTGTATCCGAACGGATGTTCGGACGTGCCGCCCGGACCGGGAATTTCGGCCGACCGAGTGGGCCGTTCTAGCTACTCACGAGTAACCTTAAGTCATGACGGTGAAGCGCGTCGGTGTGGTCGGCTCGGGGATCATGGGGGGCGGCATCACCGAGTGCGCTGCGGCGGCCGGGCACGAGGTCGTGCTCCGCTCCCGCGAGCTGACGAGTGCCGAGGGCACCCTCGCCCGCGTGGAGCGGTCCCTCGACCGCAAGGTGGAGAAGGGCACGCTCGGCGCGCCCGAACGCGCCGAGATCGTCCGCAGGATCACGGCGACGTCCGACCTGCACGAGCTCGCCGAGTGCGACCTCGTCATCGAGTGCGTCGTCGAGGATCTCGCCGTGAAGCGCCACGTCTTCTCCGAGCTCGACCGCATCTGCCGGGACCACACGATGCTGGCGACGAACACCTCGACCCTCCCCGTCGTGCAGATCGCCATGGAGACCGGCCGTCCCGAGAAGGTGTGCGGCATCCACTTCTTCAACCCCGCTCCCGCCATGAGCCTCGTGGAGATCGTCCGGCCCATCACTGCCGACGACGAGACCGTCGAGGAGGCGAAAGCCTTCGCCGAAGGCTGCGGGAAGACGGCGATCGTGGTGAAGGACCAGGCGGGTTTCGTCGTGAACGCGCTGCTCTTCCCGTACCTCAACAACGCCGTGCGGCTCCTCGAACAGGGCGTGGCCTCCATGGAGGACATCGACGAGGCGATGAAGGGCGGCTGCGGCTTCCCGATGGGGCCCTTCGCCCTCCTCGACCTCGTGGGCCTCGACACCTCGCTCGCCATCCTCGACGCCTTGTACGAGGAGCACCGCGACCCGAACTACGCCGCCGTGCCCCGGCTCCGGCGCATGGTCTCGGCCGAGCTCCTCGGTCGCAAGACGGGCCAAGGCTTCTACACCTACCAACGCTCGTAGGCTGTCGGCCGTGACCGACAAGCCCTGGGTGATGCGCACCTACTCGGGGCACTCCTCGGCGGAGCAGTCCAACGAGCTCTACCGGGGGAACCTCGCCAAGGGCCAGACCGGCCTCTCCATCGCCTTCGATCTGCCCACCCAGCTCGGCTACGACCCCGACGACCCACTCGCGGCCGGGGAGGTCGGCAAGGTCGGCGTCCCCATCGCCCATCTCGGCCACATGGCGCAGCTGCTGAGGGGCATCCCGGTGGCGGACATGAACACGTCCATGACGATCAACGCCACGGCGCCCTGGCTCCTCGGCTGCTACGTGGCCAACGCCGAGGACGAGGGAGTCGACCGGGCGGTGCTCGCCGGCACGACCCAGAACGACCTCGTGAAGGAGTACCTCTCCCGCGGCACCTACATCTTCCCGCCACCCGCCAGCCTGCGACTGAGCGTCGACCTCATCGCCTACACCGTGCGCCACGTCCCCCGCTGGAACCCCATCAACGTCTGCTCGTACCACCTGCAGGAGGCGGGGGCGACGCCGGTGCAGGAGGTCGCCTTCGCCCTCTCGACGGCCATCGCCGTCCTCGACGCCGTGCGGGACTCCGGACAGATAACGGCAGACGAGATGCCACAAGTCGTCGGTCGGGTCAGTTTCTTCGTGAACGCCGGGCTGCGCTTCGTCGAGGAGACGTGCAAGATGCGGGCTTTCGCACGGCTCTGGGACGACATCTGCGCCGAGCGCTACGGGGTGGCCGATCCGAAGCTGCGGCGACTCCGCTACGGCGTGCAGGTGAACTCCCTCGGGCTCACCGAGCAGCAGCCGGAGAACAACATCCAGCGGATCGTCCTCGAGACGCTCGGCGTCACGCTCTCGCGCCACGCCCGCGCCCGCGCCATCCAGCTCCCCGCCTGGAACGAGGCGCTCGGGCTCCCCCGGCCCTTCGACCAGCAGTGGTCGCTGCGCATCCAGCAGGTGCTCGCCTTCGAGACCGATCTCCTCGAGTACCCCGACCTCTTCGACGGCTCCAGGGTCGTCGAGGCGAAGACGTCCGAGATCGCCGAGGCGGCCTCCGTCGAGCTGGAGGACATCCTCGCCCTCGGCGGACCGTTCGAGGCCATCGGCGAGCTGAAGGCGCGGCTCGTCGCCTCGCAGGCCGAGCGCCTGCGGCGGATCGAGTCGGGCGAGCAGGCCGTCGTGGGCGTCAACTGCTACACCGAGAGCGAGCCCTCGGCACTGCACTCGGCGGGCGATCCGGGCGCCTCCATCCTCACGGTCGATCCCCGTGTAGAGGCCGAGCTCAAGGCCGACGTGGTGGCCTGGCGCGCCCGCCGCCCCGCCGCCGCCGCGCAGGCAGCCCTCGACGAGCTGCGGCGAGTCGCCGCCTCCGGCGAGAACCTCATGCCCGCCACCATCGCCCTTGCCCACGCCGGCGGCACGACGGGCGAATGGGCGGGTGCCCTCCGGGAGGTCTTCGGCGAGTACCGGGCGCCCACGGGAGTCTCGGGAGCTGTCGGCCACCGCGGTGGCGAGCTCGGCCGTGCGGCCGACGCCGTGCGGGCGGTGCCGGGGGGCCCGCCCCGCCTCCTCGTCGCCAAGCCCGGACTCGACGGCCACTCGAACGGGGCCGAGCAGATCGCCGTGGCGGCGCGGGATGCGGGTTTCGAGGTCGTCTACGACGGCATCCGCCTCACACCCGAGCAGATCGCCGCCGCCGCCCTCGACGAGGACGTCGACGTCATCGGGATCTCGATCCTGTCGGGGAGCCACCTCGAGCTCGTGCCCGAGGTGCTCGGCGAGCTGCGTGCCCGCGGGGTGGACGCCCCCGTCGTCGTGGGCGGCATCATTCCCGAGCAGGACCAGGACAAGCTCCTCGCTGCCGGCGTGGCCATCGTCTTCACGCCGAAGGACTTCCGGGTGGGCGACATCCTCGCCGAGATGGCGGCGCTTGCGAGACACCACAGGGAAGGCGACTGACCCTCCCATTCCCGGCGGCTGGCGGCGTCCGACCTGTGTCACAGAATCTCGGCGACCGTCGTTGTGTCGGGGTGTGACAACCTTGGATCCGATGACGCCTCCACCGGACGGCGGCACAGCGGGCCAGGAAGGCGGCCCTCCCACGGCCCCACATGGCCGGGCGGGAAGCACTCCGTCACCGGACCTCGACCTCACGGAGCTCTATCGGGAGGCGGCGCCGGGCGTCCGGTGGCGGCTCGTGCGCCGAGGACGCCGATCGGATGCCGAGGATCTCACGCACGACGCCTTCATCAGGACCTTGTCGAACCGCCAGCACCTTGACAGCTCGAAGGGCAGCGGCATCGGCTACCTGAACACGGCGGCCGGGAGCGTGCTTCGCGACCGGTGGCGCCGGGAGCGGCGGGCGGCTGCGGGCAACCTGCGGCTAGCCGGCGGAGAGCAGGGCTTCGTGCCGAGTGCCGAGGTCATCGCCCTCGCTCGAGTCGAAGGCGAGGTGCTGGCCGAGGCGCTCGGCGCTCTCGACGAGTCGCAGCGACTCGTGCTGCGGTTCCGCATCATCGAGCGGCGCACTTCGGCTGAGACGGCCCGGCTCGTCGGCAAGACCCCGGAGGCGGTGCGGCAGATCCAGTGCCGCGCCCTCTCCGCACTGCGCACCGAGCTCGTGGCGAAGGGCTGGCAACGAAGCGGACGGACCACACCGCCCGCAACGGCGTCCGACCGCCAGCAGGAGGAGTCATGACCAATTCACGCCAGCGCCTCGAGCTCGAGCTCGATGACCGCATCGACGCCTGGCACGCCGGCGGCGGGGATCTCCTCGACCTGGCCGACGCTGCCAACGCCGCCGGGCAGGTGGAGGAGCTGACCGAGCTGTTGGAGGTCGCCGACCTCGTCGCCGCCTACGGGGCGGACGCCCTTGTCGGCGCGCCGACCGCCTCTCCGGCAGGTGCGCGGGCGACGGCTCCTGATCTCTGGCTCGACAGCGAGACGCCGCAGCCGCCGGCCACCCGGACGATCGGGCGCTCCAACCTGCTGCGGATCGCTGCCGCGGTGCTCCTCGTCGCCGGCCTCTCGGTCGGCGTCAGCCTGGCGCTGGCGGGCCACCAGCCCGCCGGCAATCCAGCACCGGTACAGGGAGGGCCGCCGATGCCGGCAGCACTGATGCAGGACGTCGAGTCAAACGCCGGCTTCTGGGGCGATCCCTATCCGAGCAAGCCCGTCCTCTGGGTCAAGACGACGATCGGCCGCCTGCGCACCGTCGACCATGGTCGCCTGGCGAACTTTGGCCGCAAGGACGCCGCCTCGGCGGTGATCTTCGTGGCTGAGCTGCGCGGCCGTTTCTACGATCACCCGGCTACCCGGAGCGGCGTGTTCACCGAGGTGTGGGAGCTACTGGCGCCGACCCCGATCGCCACGTTCGGCAACGACGCTGTTCCTCCGCACCCCCTTAGTACCCTGGCGGCGCTCGGCACCGTGCACGCTGTCCAGCTCGTCGCCCCGCCCACCCAACCGCCGCTCGCCGCCTTGCCGCCCTCGCTGGCAACCACCTTCGAAACGGACGCTCGCGCCAATCACGATCCGTATCCCGCCGACCCGGTCAGCTTCGTGGAGACGACGGTAGGCGACCTGCGCCAGCACGTCGGCTCGCTGGACTGGCCGGCATTGGCCAACGCCGCCGCGGCGACGCCCATGTGGGTGGCTTCCTACGATGGGGACTTCCCGGGCGGGGGGCACGGCGTCTCGGGCGAAGGCCTCTGGATCCTCGGTATCGGCCCGGAAGCCTCGCCGGAGTACAGCTGGCTCGGGACGCCGCAGACGCTCTCGTCGCTTGCGGGCCAAGGCGGGCTGGCATCGCTCGGGAGCGTGCACGAAGCATGGATCGCACCCCCCTTGCGGCCCTCGCTGCCCGCCCTCACGTGGCCGAGCGTCACAAGCGACCTCATGACGCGCTCCTCCTTCAGCCACATCCGAATGCCGAGAACGGTGTCAGGTATCTGGGTCGAGACGTCGCTCGCGGCGCTCGAGTCGGCCGTGAAGCCGCAGGTGAACACGAGCTGGGCGGCGTTTCCCGGCAACACGCCGGTCTGGATCATCGTCCTCGGGGAGTTGGCGTCGGCGAGCGGTATCCCGGGTCGCTCCGACTGGTTGGTGGTGACGACGGCGCGGCCTGGATCCACGGCCGCCGTGCCATGGATGGCCGCCGGCGGGTCGCCCCTCTTCGGCATCACGCAACTCGGTCAGCTCGGGGCCGTGCACCACGTGACCTTCCATCTCGCTGACGGCCAGGTCACGTCCGCCACTGGTTGAGTCTCCTTCGTCCCCACCAGGACCTCCGGGCGCCGCCGGGCCTCTCAGGCTTCGAACGACGAAGGCGGCGAGTCAGCCTCCTCGTTCGACGAGGCCGTGCTCGCGGTGGTCCGACCAGGGGCGGTCCCGCCGGCGGGCCACGGGCTTCGACCACCAGCGGCCCGACATGCGCCAGACGTACTCCGGAGCGCCCCCTTCCGTCGCCTGCCCGGCGCGGGCGACAGGGCGCGGCCAGCACATCTCGACGGCCGCCGCGATGGCGGCCACCACCTCGGGCGGCGCCGCCAGCGCCCCCTCGGCGACGGGTTGGGGTGCCCCGAGGGCGGCGCCGCCTCGAGGCCCGGTGCCCGCCGGCCGTGCCGGAGGGCTCACAGCGGGATGTTCCCGTGCTTGCGGTGGGGGAGCTCTTCTCGTTTGGAGGCAAGGAGGTCGAGGCTCCGCACGATGACGCGGCGTGTCTCGGCCGGGTCGATGACGTCGTCGACATAGCCGCGCTCGGCCGCCACATACGGGTTGGCGTAACGGTCGACGTAGTCCTCGACGAGCTCGGCGCGGCGGGTGGCGGGATCGGCCGAGTCGGCCAGCTCACGCCGGTAGACGATCTCGACGGCGCCCTGCGGCCCCATGACCGCCAGCTCGGCCGACGGCCAGGCGAAGGCGAAGTCCGTCCCGATCGACTTCGAGTCCATGACGACGTAGGCGCCGCCGTAGGCCTTGCGGGTGATGACTTGGATGCGGGGCACCGTCGCCTCGCAGTAGGCGTAGAGGAGCTTGGCTCCGTGGCGGATGATGCCGCCGTACTCCTGGTCCGTCCCCGGCATGAAGCCCGGGACGTCGACGAAGGTCACGAGGGGGAGGTTGAAGGCGTCACACGTCCTGACAAAACGTGCCCCCTTCTCCGACGAGTCGATGTCGAGGACGCCCGCCAGCACAGCCGGCTGGTTGCCCACGATGCCCACGGCACGACCCGCGATGCGGGCGAAGCCGCACGTCAGACTCATCGCCCAGTGCGGGAAGTACTCCATGTACTCGCCGTCGTCGACGACGGCCTGGATGACCTTGCGCATGTCGTAGGGCTGGTTCGGGCTCGGCGGCACGAGGTCGCGCAGCTCCTCGACGAGATCCTCGGCGTCCTCCGGTCGCTCTCGGGCCGGCGACAGCTCGAGGTTGTTGGACGGCAGGAACGACAGCAGGTCGCGTACGTCGTCGAGGCAGGCCTTCTCGTCGGCGGCGACGAAGGTGGCGACGCCGGAGCGGGAGGCGTGGCTCATGGCGCCGCCGAGCTGCTCGAGGGTGACCTCCTCGCCTGTCACCGTCTTCACGACGTCGGGCCCGGTGATGAACATGTGGCTCGTCTCGTGCACCATGAAGATGAAGTCCGTCATGGCGGGCGAGTAGACGGCGCCGCCGGCACAGGGTCCGAGGATCACGCTGATCTGAGGGACGACGCCGGAGGCGCGCACGTTGCGGTAGAAGATGCCCCCATAGCCGTGCAGGGCGACGACCCCCTCCTGGATACGGGCGCCTCCCCCGTCGTTGAGGCCGATGAGGGGCACCCCGACGTCGAGCGCCAGCTCCATGAGCTTCTGGATCTTCTCGGCGTGCGCCTCGCCGAGGGCGCCTCCGAAGACGGTGAAGTCCTGGCTGTAGACGCAGACGCGGCGCCCGTCGATCGTCCCGAAGCCTGTGATGACGCCGTCGGTGTAGGGCCGGCTCCTCTCGAGGCCCATGCCGTGGGAGCGGTGGCGGACGAGCAGGTCGAGCTCTTGGAACGAGCCGCTGTCGAGCAGGTAGTCGAGGCGCTCGCGCGCCAGCATCTTCCCCTTGGCGAGCTGGTTCTGGATCGACCGCTCGCTGCCCGGGCTGCGGGCCTGCGCCTTCTGCTCGGCAAGGGCACGTAGCCGAGCGTCCATCGACGTCTCGTGGATGACGACGGGCTCCGTCTCGGGGGCGTCGGCGAGCTGCACGGGGTCCGCCATGGGGTCGTCGGCCATGCGGGAAGGCTACCGGTGAGTCCGCTCCTCTCGCCCTTCGAGCAGCCGGCCGGGAGGGGCAGGGCAGACCGGCGCCCTACTCCTGCACGAGCTCGATGAGCGTGCCGAAAGCGCTCTTCGGATGGACGAAGGCAACCGTCGTGCCCCGCGAGCCAGGCCGCGGGACGGCGTCGATGGTGTCGGCACCGGCAGCCCGCATGGCCTCGAGGGCGGCGGCGCAGTCGGACACACGGAACCCGACGTGGTGGAGCCCCTCGCCCCGCCGCTCCAGGTACTTCGCCACCGGAGAGTCCTGTCGGGTCGGTGTCAACAGCTGCACGTAGGAGTCGGCCACCTTGAGGAGCGCCTCTTCCACACCGTCGCTCTCGACGATCTCGCGGTGGTCGACCGTCGCACCGAGGGTGGCGGCGTAGAAGGCCACGGCGGCGTCGAGATCCCGCACGGCGATGGCCACGTGGTCGATCTCGGTCAGCTCGAAACCCGCATCGCTCACGCCCCCAACCTCCTGAACATCGTGATCTTGTCCTCTCCCACCTTTTCCCGCAGCGCCGGGTTCGTGACGCCGAGGCCCTCGGAGGGTGCCAGGCAGAGCACGCCGATCTTGCCCTCGTGGAGGTTGTGATGGACCTGCGTGGCAGCCTCGCCGACCTCCGACAGCGGGTAGACCGCCGACAGGATGGGCTGGATCCTGCCGAGGCGGATGAGACGGTTCGCCTCCCAGGCCTCCCGGTAGTTGGCGAAGTGGGACGACTTGATCGACTTCAGCTTCATCCAGAGGTGGCGGTTGTCGTACTCGATCATGTAGCCGGAAGTGGCAGCGCAGGTGACAATGGTGCCGCCGCGTTTCGCCACGAAGACCGACGCCCCCATCGTCTGGCGGCCCGGGTGCTCGAAGACGATGTCGGGGTCCTCGCCCACGAGCGCCCGGATGTCCTTGCCGAGGCGCCGCCACTCGGACTCGTCCTGGGTGTGCGGGTCGGTCCAGAACCGGTACGCCCTGGCGGCCCGGTCGATGACGGCCTCGCACCCGAGTCCCTCGAGGAGTTTGGCCTTCGAGGCCGAGCTGACGACGCCGACCGGGATGCCGCCGCCGTTGAGCACGTACTGGACGGCGTACCCGCCGAGCCCACCGGTGGCGCCCCAGACGAGGACGACGTCGCCCTGTTTCATGGAGGCGCCGTTGTGCGAGACGAGCATGCGGTACGACGTCGAGTTGCACAGCGCGTTGACGGCCGACTCTTCCCAGCTCAGGTGCTCGGGCTTGGGCATGAGCTGGTTGGCCCGGACGACCGTGAGGTCGGCGAGGCCCCCGAAGTTGCTCTCGAAGCCCCAGATGCGCTGGTTCGAGGCCATCATGGCGTCGTCGTGGGCGGCGGGATCCTGGGCGTCGACGTAGTTGCAGTGCACGACGACGCGGTCGCCCGGCTTCCAGTCCCGCACGGCCGCCCCCGTGCGCAGCACGACGCCGGAGGCGTCCGATCCCACGACGTGGTAGGGCAGGTCGTGGCGCTTGCCGGAGGCGCTCTCCCGGCCGAGGCGGGCGAGGAAGGCGAACGTCGGCACCGGCTCGAAGATGGAGGTCCAGACGGTGTTGAAGTTGATGGCGCTCGCCATGACGGCCACGTAGCACTCGTCCGGTGCCAGCTCCGGCACGGGCACCTCGTCCACGTGCAGCGACCGGTGCGGGATCCTTCTCGTCGGAGCGGAGGCCCTCGAACATGTCGATCTCGTCCTCGCGCACGAAGGCGGCCCGGTAGGACTCCGGCAGCGGGAGCGAAGCGATCTCGTCGCCCTCGGCGCCGGCAAGGATGGCGTCGCGGATGGCTTCCATGGCGCGGGAGGCTACTACGCGGTCATTTGAGCGCCTCCGGGCATGACGGCACGGCCTGCCGGCGGTCCAGGGGCGTCGCCCCGGACTGTTGCCTCGTACGTCGAGGGCGGTAGGCTCCGCCAGCGTGGTGGGGGCAAGAGCCCGATCGTCCACCCAGTACAGGAGGGTCAGATGCCCGGTTCCGTCATCGTCTCGGGGGCCCGCACCCCGATCGGGAAGCTGGCGGGGTCGCTCGCCGGATTCAGCGCCATGGAGCTCGGGGGCATGGCCGTTGCGGCCGCCCTCGAGCGCGCCGGCGTCGCCCCGACCGAGGTCGACTACGTCTTCATGGGCCAGGTGCTGCTGGCCGGGCAGGGTCAGATCACCGCTCGGCAGGCGGCCGTGAAGGCCGGGATCCCGATGACCGTGCCCGCCACGACCGTGAACAAGGTCTGCCTCTCCGGCCTCAACAGCCTCTACCTCGCCGACCTCCTCATCCAGGCGGGAGACGCCGAGATCGTCGTGGCCGGCGGCATGGAGTCGATGACGGGGGCGCCCTACCTCCTCCCGGGCGCCCGGGCCGGCTACCGGCTGGGCGACCAGAAGGTGGTCGACTCGATGATGAACGACGGCCTCGTCGACGCCTTCGACCACGTCGCCATGGGTGCCGACACGGAGGGCTACTCGTGCGCGGCGGGCATCGGCCGGGAGCGGCAGGACGCCTTCGCAGCGGCGTCGCACGAGCGGGCGGCGGCGGCCATCAAGGACGGGCGTTTCGCGGCCGAGATCGCCCCCGTGAGCGTGCCACAGCGGAAGGGCGACCCCATCGTCGTCGACACCGACGAGGGGGTGCGACCGGAGACGACCGTCGAGTCGCTCGGCAAGCTGAAGCCGGCCTTCTCTCCCGACGGCACCATCACCGCCGGCAACTCCAGCCAGATCTCCGACGGGGGCGCCGCCCTCGTCGTGACGTCGCGCTCGAGGGCCGAGCAGCTCGGCGTCCAGCCCCTCGGTGAGCTGATCGCCTACGGGCAGGTGGCGGGCCCCGACACGTCGCTGCTGACGCAGCCGTCCCGAGCCGTCCTGAAGGCTCTCGACAAGGCGGGGAAGTCGCTCTCCGACGTCGACCTCCTCGAGCTGAGCGAGGCCTTCGCCGCCGTTGCCGTGGCGTCCATCGACGATCTCGGCGTCTCCGACGACATCGTCAACGTCAACGGGGGCGCCATCGCCCTCGGACACCCCATCGGCATGTCCGGCACGCGTCTTGCCCTCACCATCCTGTACGAGCTGCGCCGTCGTGGCGGCGGGCTGGGGGCGGCGGCCCTCTGCGGCGGCGGCGGCCAGGGCGACGCCGCCCTCCTCCGCACGATCGACTGAGCGCTACTTCGCCATCTCCCGCCGGCCCACCAACGCCCGGCCGAGGGTCAGCTCGTCGGCGTACTCGAGGTCGCCTCCGACGGGAAGTCCGCTGGCGATGCGGGTCACCTTGACGCCGAGCGGACCGAGGAGGCGGGCCAGGTACATCGCCGTCGCCTCTCCCTCGAGGTTGGGGTTCGTGCAGAGGATGACCTCGGAGACGTTCTCCGGGCCGAGGCGGCTCAAGAGGTCGCGGACGCGGAGCTGGTCGGGCCCGACACCCTCGATCGGATTGAGGGCCCCTCCGAGCACGTGATAGGTGCCGTGGAACTCACGCGTCCGCTCGACGGCCACGATGTCGCGTGGGTCCTCGACGACACAGACGATGGAGGAGTCGCGGCGGGCGTCCGAGCAGATGGCACACATCGCCCCTTCGCCCACGTTGAAGCACCGCTCGCACAAGCGGATGCGGTCCTTCACGTCGGCGATCGTGGCGGCGAGACGGAGGGCCTCCTCCTTCGAGACCTCGAGGAGGTGAAAGGCGATGCGTTGGGCCGACTTCGGCCCGATGCCCGGCAGGCGGCCGAGCTCGTCGACCAGCTCCTGGATGGGGCCGGCGAAGACCGTCACCGGGGATCCTCGGCGGCGGCGCCCGGAGCCTCCTCCCCGTCGCTGTCGCCATCGGTGTCGCCGTGGGACTCGCCGGCCGTCTCGCCAGGCGGGGTGTCGGGACCAGCGCCGGAACCAGACGGCTGGGAGGTCGGGCCGGACAGCCCGAGTCCGGCCATGATGTCGTTGAGATTGGGCAGGCCACCTCCGAGGGAACCGCCGAGCCCGCCGGGCAGGCTCCCGAGTGCTCCTGTCAAGCCGGCGAGGAGGTCCTCCGGGCTCTGCACGTTCCCGAGCGAGGGGAGGCCGAGCGAGCCGAGCTGCCCACCGAGCCTGCCGAGCAGGGCGGACAGGTCGACGCCGCCGTCCTCCAGCTCCTCCTCCAGCTCCTCCCGGAACTCGAGAGCTTGCGTGAGAGCGTCGCGCAAGGCCGCCAGGACGGCGTCCTCGAGCGTGGCGACGTCAGCGGGGTCCACGAGCTGTGGATCGATGCGGACCGAGATGGCTTCGAGGGAACCGGTGAGCTGTACCACGACGGAGCCGCCGGCCGACGAGCCCTCCACGATCACCTCCGACGCCTCGTCGACGACCTCGGACAGTTGCTCCGAGGCGGCCCCGATCTGGGCGAGGAGATCGCCCATGTCGGGAAAAGCGGCCTCGAGCGGATCGCCGTCGTCGTCCTCGGGCTCCGTGGGCTCGATCCCGGCGGGTTCCTCCTCGCTGCGGGGCCGCTCGTCGTCCGGCGTCATCAGGGGACCTCCTCTGCTCCGGGGAACACCTCGAGCAGCCGTCCCTCCGCCCAGGAGACGGAGTCGTGGGGGCCGACGGCCTCGCCGGGCTGGAGATCCTCGAGGTCGGCCATCTCGTCGTCCGGATCCGCCGGGGGCGGCTCGACCTGGGCTCGGCTCGGCGGAGCACTCGGCCGGGGCCTGTCCGACGCAGGAGAACTCGCGGGAGGCGGATCCTCGCCCCTCGCCGCCGTGGCGTCGTCTCCCGCCGACGAGTCGGTGACGAGCCGAAGCGAGATGGGCGTCCCGACCTGCGCGCTGATAGCAGCCGCCACCTCCTGCACGAGCGGCGCGGCGTGCTCGACGTGGGCGGCGTTGGGGAGAGCGAAGACGGCTACGCCGTCGTCGAGCGAGACGAAGCGACCCGAGTTGTACGTGGCGCGCGCCCGCGGGCGCAGGTTTGCAAGCACGTGATCGCCCCAGGCGATAACGAGGTCGTCGCGCGTCGGTCGGGCGGTCGGCGTCGTCGGGGCGGAGCCGGTCCCCGCCGGCGGACTGCTCGACTGTGGCGTGGTGGCTGACGGCGCTGCGGCGGTGGGCGGTGCTGCGGCGGGTTCCGCCGGCTCCGCCGGCTCGGCGGCGGCCGGGCGAGGGGAGGAGCGGAAGGCGCCGAGGGCGGGGGCATCGCCGCTCGCGAGGGGCGTTTGCCTGGCCTCCGGTGGCGACGGGGCGGACGGCTCCGCCGGGGGGGATGCTGCCGGCGATCGGACCGGCTGGACCGGGCTCGCCTCCACCGGGGCGGGCGGACGGAGTGCCGCCCTCCCGGATGTGGAGTCGACGTGGGCGGGGGTGCCGCCGCCGGGTCCGCCGCCCGAAGCGAGATCCTGCATCCGTCGCTCCAAGCGCTCGATGCGCTCGAGCAACGCTCCGAGGCCGTCGTCGACCTCCGGATTGGTGAGGCGGACGAGGGCGACCTCGAACGTCGTGCGAGCGTCGAGCGCCTCTCGCATGTCGACGATGGCCGACCCGATGATCTCGAGGGCCCGCACGCAACGGGCAGGCCCGAGGATCGGGTTCCCGCTGGCATCTCCTGCGGCGCCGGCGCCTTCGCTCAGGTGCAGATCGGGCGCCACGGCACCGAGGAAGACACCGCGCAGCCCGTCCACGAGCTCGCCGGCGAGGCGGGCGGCATCGAAGCCGGCGACCATCGCCTCGCTCACCGTCCTCAGCGCCCGTGCCGTGTCGCGCTCGGCGATGGCGAGGACGAGGTCGCGTACGTAACGGTCGTCGTCCTCCACCACACCGGCCGCCGCCACGAGATCGAGAGCGGAGAGGGCGTCGCGAGCCGAGCCGTGCGCCCGCCGCACGGCAGCCTCGACGCCGTCCGGCGGCAGGTCGAGATGGGCGTCGCCGGCGATGTCGCTGAGGAGGGCCGTCAGGGTCGTCGATTCCAGCAGGTGGAACTCGAAGTGCTGCGTCCGGCTCCGGATCGTGGGCAGGACCTTCTGGGGGTCGGTCGTGGCGAGCACGAAGACGACATGGCTGGGAGGTTCCTCCAGCGTCTTCAAGAGGGCGTTCGACGCCGCCGTCGAGAGCATGTGGACCTCGTCGACGATGTAGATCTTCCACTTGCCGGGCGTCGCCAACGAGGCCCTCGCCACAAGATCGCGCATGGCGTCGACCCCGTTGTTGGAGGCGGCGTCCAACTCGTGCACGTCGAGCGACGCCCCTCGGGCGATCTCCACGCACGAGGCGCAGACGCCGCAGGGCTCCCCTTCCTCGGGAGCCGCGCAGTTCAACGCCTTGGCGAGGATCCTCGCCGTCGAGGTCTTACCCGTCCCGCGGGGACCCGAGAACAGGTAGGCGTGGGCGACACGCTCGTCACGAACGGCGTTGCGCAGGCCGAGGACCACGTGGGCCTGGCCGCGCACCTCGGAGAAGCGTTGTGGCCGGTACCGCCGGTAGAGGGACTGGAATTGCTCGGCCACGGCGACCGACATTACGGCGCCTACCGGCCCTTCGTACTCGGAGCGGCGGTGCCTGCGCCGAGAGAGCCCTGGCGGACCGATCGTCCGGTCCGGCGTGGAGCCCCCGGACGGGCGCCGGCGCTGCCGAGCGCAGCAGCCAGGTCGCCTGCGGCACCCCGGCAGATCCGCTGAGAGCTGCTGCCTTCCGGCCCTGACTCGGTTCACGGTCGCCAGTTGCGCAGAACCCGGCCGCTGCGCACGGCAGCGTCGAGCTAACAAGATACCCTGAGGCGCCCCCGGCGCCGTCAGCGCCAGGTTGGAGGAGTGCGAGAGCGGCCGAATCGGCACGATTGGAAATCGTGTGACCTGCAAGGGTCCGTGGGTTCAAATCCCACCTCCTCCGCGGAACTTCCCTGCTCAAGCGTCTGCACGTCGTCGGTCTACGCCGCGGCCGGGTGCCTGCGCACCCCGCTCGACGACCGATCTGACCACCAAGGTCGCCGCGACCACACGTCGAGCCGGCAGCCGGTGGCCGGCAGCCTTGCGTACGCGGAGCGCGTCGGTGCCTCTGCGCCGCATCCACTGGGCCGCCATGTCGGAGAGCGGCACAGTCGAAGCCGGAGAGCGGTACAGGCGACGACTCCTTGACCCTCTGAAGAGCGGACACTATCGTCGCACCGACGAACGCGTTGGTGCATATTGTGCAATCGAAGGGCTGATGACGATCCCTGCAGGCCCGCTAGTCGTGTCGGTCCGTCAGGACTGGATGTCACTGCGGTCTTCCGTACCTGGCGCAGGTAGCCGTAGAGATGCTGCCGAAGTCCCCTAACAACGAGACGCACTGGAACAACTCGAGAACCAACCACCTGTATGCCCAGGCGAATGCCTCGCTCGATCAGGCGACGCGTTGCGATATCAAGCGAGAGATGATGCTCATTGACTTTGACGAGGGCGGTCTCATCATTCCATGCTTCAGCGGAAGCAACGATGCCTATAGCACCAAGCTCAAGGGCTATGGCCAAGCAACGTCGGGCTCCCGCTCGGGAACAGTCCGATGGATACTCTGTGGTGTAGCTGACGAGCTGGCGGCGCCGCTGCTGTCCCACGGTGCTGTTCCCGATGCACATCTATTGAGGGAGTGTGGCTGATGGCTTGGTCTTCGTTTTCCTGGCCTGAGGGCAAGCGGGCCGCCACGATCATCACGTTCGATGTCGACGCCGAGAGTGGCGTCATTTGTGATTACCCCACTGCCGCCTCGCGACTTGGCGTCATGTCCCACCAGGTTTACGGCCCCCGAACCGGCGTACCGCGGCTTCTCCGCCTTCTGAGCCGGCAGAATGTCGCCGCGACCTTCTTCATCCCCGGGGTCACGGCCGAGCGGCACCCCGACACCGTTCGAGCCATCGTGGACGAGGGACACGAGGTAGCGCACCATGGGTACCTTCATGAACGGGTGGACAGGACCACGGAAGCCGAAGAGGAGGCGGTTCTGCTACGAGGCATCGACGCGCTCGAGCGGATCGCAGGCATCCGTCCCGTCGGGTGGCGCGGACCCATGTGGGAGGTCAACTACCGCACGCCTGCGCTGTTGGCACGCCACGGGTTCAAATACGACTCGAGCCTCATGGATGCCGATTGTCCCTACCGGCTCTCGGTCGACGCTTCGTCGAGTGCGCCGACGATCGTCGAGATCCCGGTCCACTGGGCTCTCGAGGACGGCGGTCATTACCAGTGGCTCCCGGAGATTTGGGAGGGAGGCCGGATACAGAATCCTCGAACAGTCCTCGACATGTGGACCCAGGAGTTCGACGCTCTCACGGAGGAAGGGGGATGTTTCGTGCCGACCTGCCATCCGTTCTTGTCGGGTCGGCCGTCCCGAGCCAAGGCGCTCGAGCTGCTCATCGAACATGTTCGGCAGACTCCCGACGTGTGGATCGCCACCGCGGCGGAAGTGGCGGACCACGTCGACTCGCTTGACCTGCCGCCGATCCGGCACGAACCGATCGAATCGACGGCGGAGGTCCCATGAGTCCCCACCTTCCCCAGACCAGTGCGAACCCGGGCTCCTCCAACGGGGAGAGCCTGGAAGGCCTCGTGGCGTTCGTGACAGGTGGGGCCCAAGGCATCGGTCTTGGAATCGTCGAGCACTTCTTGAGCAAGGGGGCGTCCGTCTGGACGATCTCGACCTCGACACGGGGGGATGAGGTGGTCGACGAGCTCAGCGCCCGGTTCGGCGCCGGACGCGTCGCACATACCCTGTGCGACGTCACCTCGCGGGAAGACATGTCAAGGTGCGTCGAACGATGTGTCGCGGAGTTCGGAACGCTCGACCTCGCCGTGGCGAATGCCGGCGTGTCCTCGAGCGCCTCCCTTCTCGACATGACCGAGGAACAGTGGACCCATGTCATCTCGGTCAACCTGACCGGCGCCTTTCACACAGTTCAGCTGGCCGCCCGCCAGATGCTGGCGCGAGGCGGGAGGATCGTGGTCATCGCTTCGACGAACGCCTTTTTCGTGGAGCCGAGCTGCGCGTCGTACAACGCATCCAAAGCCGGTCTCCTCGGCCTCGTTCGCAGCGCGGCAATCGAGCTCGCTCCCAAGGGAATCACCGTCAACGCGGTGTGCCCCGGCTTGGTGGCGACGGCCATGAGCGAGGAACTCATCAGTGACGAGGTCTACGGGCCCCAGTATTTGCGAAATATCCCGGTTGGGCGCTTCGGAACCCCGGCTGACGTTGCAGCAGCCGTCGGCTATCTCGTGTCACCGGCAGCGTCGTGGATCACAGGACAGCAGATCGTCGTGGACGGTGGTTGGACGAGCGGAACGACGATTTTGGCGGGAGCGACAGAGTCAAGCTGACAGGGCTCCGCGGAAGTGACGGAGTCTCCGCGAGGAGGTACCGGAGGAGCCTTTGTACCATCGCGGCATCCGTGTCGAGAGGGGGTCGGGATGCGTCTCGGCAAGTTGAGCTGGCAGCTGGCACTCGCCCTTGTTCCGCTCGTAGCGCTCGCCGCCGCTGTGCCGGCGACGGCCGGCCCGTCGGGCCCGAGCCGCCACCCTGCGCCGGTTGCCTTCGTGCCGACGGGCCATCGAACAACAGGTGCGAGCCTCGCCGGATTCACCCGCGCCCGTATCCCGTCGGCCGGTCCGGTCTCGGCGGCCGAGGCGGCGCCGTCACCGCTGCCGTCGACACGCGGGCAGATTGCCGTACTGAAGGCCGCCCTCAAGAAGATGGAGGACGGGTACTCGAGCTACCTCGACGACGTCCCCGGGCCGAGCGACATCCTTGACTACGGCATCGGTCCCCTGTGGCTGAAGGGGATCGACGGCGCCGGCACGACGATCGCGCTGCTCGAGGGCTGGAACCTGCCCGGCATCGGGGCGATGGTGGCGTCGTTCGACAAGATCTGGGGCCTCCCGAACCCCGTCATCACGACGATCTACCCGTCCGGTGACGGCAAGCTTCCGTCGACCTGCCCGGCGGGGATGGTGGCCCTCGGCGACTACGGGTCCTGCCAAGCCTGGGGTGGAGAGCTGGAGCTCGACGTCCTGTCGGCCCATCTCATCGCCCCCTACGCCAGGATCCTCCTCTCCGTCACCCCGGCGGACAGCCAGGTGACCGATGACGGGGCGAGCCAGGTGGCGCCCTACGAGATGATGCAGGCGCTGGAGGTCATCGCAGCCCGCCACCTCGCCAACGTCGTCTCCGTGAGCACGGGCACGGCCGAGAGCAGCTACATCCACGGAACGGGCGAGATCATGGCCCAGAACCCGGGTCTCCTCGCCGCCGCCGTAGCCGGCATTCCCATCTGCGAGGGCTCGGGCGACCGCGACGTCCTGCAGGCGCTGCCGTCCCTGAACGGCGACGTGCTCACGAAGACGCCGGACACGGCCGCCTGGGACGACTCACCATGGGTGACCGCCGTCGGTGGAACCGTCCCCAACCTCAGCGACAGCGGTGCGCGGCTCGGACCCGATCCCATCTGGAACGTCGGCAGCTACGGGGAGGGCGCCGGATACTCGTCGGTGTTCAGCCGCCCGATCTACCAGAGTGTCGTTGTCTCCATCACCCACAGCCCGATGCGATCGGTGCCCGACATCACGATGGACGCCCGGGACGGCACGTCGGAAGCCGGGCCGCTCCTGGCGGGTGTCCTTGCGCTGGCCACCCAGATGAACAAGGCGAACGTCGGCCCCATCAACCCTGCGCTCTATGACGTGCTCGGCCCGAAGGGGGAAGCGGACGGCATCGCCGACGTCGTGTCCGGCAACAACACCTACACGCCGGCATCGGGCAAGCCGGTGCCCGGGTTCAGTGCCGCGAAGGGTTTCGACGTGGCGAGCGGCTGGGGCACGATCTACGCGCCGAAGTTCCTACCCGCACTTGTGGCGGCGACGAAGGCCGATCACGACGAGGCCGCGTGGCGACAGATGGCCGCTTCAGAGCTGACAGCTCTTCGCCACGACCTCAGCCTGAGCGTGACGAACGTCCCCACAGGGGGAACGAGCTACTTGCTGGCTGGCGGGTTCCTTCCCGGCCACCCCATTGAGCTGCTCATCGGAGCCCGGCTCATCACGACACTCAAGGCCAGCCCATTGGGCAAGGTCACGTACATGATCGACCCATCACTGCTGAAGCTGGCCCGCGGCGGCCACAACATCGAGCTGAAGAGCATGCTCATCGATGAAACGAGCCGGTTCTCCAGCCACTGAGACCGGCGTCCACGCCGCGCCTCGGACAACCGGCGCCGGTTCATCCGACGCGCGAGCCGTGTTGGCTCAACCACTCGTCGATGGCGGCGCGAACGATGCCTTCGTCGCTCCTGTCGGCGACGACACGCTCTCCCGTCGTCAGGTCCGCCCAGCCGAGCCTCTTGCCCTCACCCGTGGTCACGGAAAGGCGGTCGATCCCGCGTCGCCTCCAGCGCTTCACCACAAGCGAAGCTTTCGATCTCTGCCCAGAGCCGTTCATCAGGTCTCCTCCCGCCTGGGCTATCCATCGGCACGCTAGGCCCTCAGCTTGAGAAGCTGGCCTCTCGCTCGGTCGAAGAATCGCCGGCCTAACTGGCAAGTCACCCTTGCCGTAGCTCGAACCGTTGACAGCGTCGGTGCAACATCGCCGCGAGGACGATCTATGACACGGCTTGACAGAGGCGCCGACAAACACAAAAGTCACGTTGCAGGGCTTCGTTTTGATCCCTGCGAAAGGACCTATTTCCCGTTCATGGTCGTCAGCCGCCCGCAGGCAGTCCAGCTCTCCGAGCAGTTGGGCAAATGGGCGTCCTTGAGCGTCGTTCGAACATCGCCTGGCCATGCGAGGTCGACGATGGTGGCGGCGTGGATGAGAACCCTGCGGCCTCCCGGGGTGACGAGTGCATGGGTCACCGCCCGCTCCTCTGTCAATGAGTACGACAGCTTCGATGCCTGGTTGAGCGACGCCCTCCGTGGCGCAGGGGTCAAGATCCCAACTTCCGGCGGTGCATCCCGCGGCGGGCTGGCCGAGCTCGAGGTTCTCCTCGACAGTGCCCGGCCGCGGCCGGAGCGGTTCGTCCTCATGGTCGACGGGTTCGACGAGGTTCAGGATCCTCGAGTGCTCGAACAGCTCGTGAGCCTGCTCCGCACCCATCCCGACTTTCACCTCATCGTCTGCTGCGAAGGCCCCCACGTCATCGAGTCGCTCGGCGCAGGGCTGAGCCTCGTCGTCGTCGAACCGGCGGACGACCCGAGCGCGGCCGAGATCGCCGGCGCTGTGGCCGAACTGCTCGACCACCCCTGGAGCGAACGGCTCGGCGACGACCTCGCCGCCTGGGTGACGGCGCTGCAGACGGCCGATGATGCGCCGGCGCTTGCCGGCGCCGGGCCTGGCCCTTCAGGCGATGGGCCACCAGTGCTGGGCGATACCAAGGACGACGCGGTGTTGGGGCATCTGATGCGGATGTCGCTCGCGGGGCCGATGAACTGGGCGGCATTTCGGGATGCATGCGACGATCCGGACCCCCGGCAGTTCCTGGAGGCCCTCCAGGCGACCGGGCTGGTCGAACGCGTCGACGCTGGCGACGAGACCCTGTTTACCGTCTCGACGGCCGTCCGCCAACTCTTCAGAGAGCGGCTCGACGCCGAAGAGGTCACCCTGCCGGGTGATCTCCACCGTCGGCTCTTCGAGGTCGCTTCGGCGCGGAGGCAGACGGCACCCTCCGCCTTGGAGTTCCACGACACGGTGGCGGAGGGTGACTGGGACCGGGTCGCCCACCTCTGGTTCGGCAGTGTCGCCGCCATGCTGGGCGAGAGCCCGGAACTCGTGCACGAGGCGCTCGAGGAACTGCCGGCCGAGGTGCTGAGGGCGAACCCGTCCATGCTCGCCCTCCGGGACACCCTGCGGATGGCGTCCCTCGACACTGACGACGACGGCCGGCGGGCGACGATGCGGGTCTTCGCCGACACGTGTGCGCGCCTCGTGCAACGCGGGTGGGGCACCATGCCCCTCAACGAGCTCGTCGTGGTGGGCACCGGAGCGATCATCCAGCTGCGCATGGTCGGCCGCTTCCAAGACTCCGAGGCGTTGGGCGACCGAATCAGCGCCCGGATCGGCGCCCAGGCCTCCGTGGAGCGGATCGCCCGAGGCAGGCTCGCCTGGTTTCACTTGCACCGCGGCATCACGTTCTCGTTGCTGGCGGACGACCCGAGCGCCCTCCGCTCGTACCACCGAGCGTGGGAGCACGCCACAGGAGCCGACGTCGACTTCGTCCGCTCCCACGCCGCAGCGAACGCCGCCCTCACCTATGCCGTGAGGGGAGCGACCCTGCAGGCACGCCGCTGGCTCCGCCGGCACCAAAGCCTCGACATAACGGCGTGGCCAGGGCATCACATCCTCGGCGTCGGCGGGCACGTCGCGGCCGGACTCCTGGCACTCGACCGTCTCGACACGGCCGAAGTCGAACGCGAGCTGGCCCACGTCGGCGATGGCATGGCGCCTACTGAGCTGTGGCCCTTCGTGGCGTTCCTTGCAGCAGAGTTCGCCTTGTACTCGGGCGAGCCGAGAGAGGGTCTCTCCCGGCTCGAACAGGCCCTGACGGGATGGGATCACGACCTCGCGACCCGCGGTGTCGCTTCGGCCCTCCTCACGCGAGCCCAGGCGGACCTCCTGATCGCCTGCCGTCACGGCGAGCGGGCTCGCCGGCTCGTCGAGCGTGCCGCATCCGGCAAGGCGTTGCTGAGCCTGCCGGCCGGCCGCCTGCGCGTGCTCGGCGGCCTGGCCGAAGCGGGCAGGTACGTCGACCGCCTCACGTGGGACCCTGCGACATCGCAGCGAGACCGCCTCGAAATGCTGCTGCTCGGCGCCGTCGCCGCACTGCGACGCACCGATACCCGCAGCGCCACGCGGCTCGTGAACCAAGCGCTCGAGCTCTACGGGGAGACTGGCATCCTGCGGTCGTTCGCCGCCGTCCCGCGCTCGGATCTTCCGTCGCTCCTGGCGCTCGCCGATCAGCGGCTCAGCGAGAGCGACGAGGCACGCCTCGCCGAGCAGCCCGAGGTCTACCCGGAGCGGCTCGTGCTCATCGAGTTGAGTGAACGGGAGCACGCCGTGCTGCGAGCCCTCGCCACCACGTCCTCCCGCCAGCACATCGCCGACTCGATGTTCGTCTCCCTCAACACCATCAAGACGCAATTGGCGAGCATCTACCAGAAGGTGGGTGCCAGCACGCGAGACGAAGCCCTCCGAAAGGCGCGGGACCACGGGCTCCTCTCGGAGGGTCTCGCCGACTGACGCACCACCCCATCGAGACGATCGTCGCCTCGGACAGGGTGATCTCGGGGATGAAACGTCGGGTGATTCGGGAAGGCCTCGTGATGACCGTGCCTACGTCGTGCCGATACTTGGCAGCAACAGTCTGACCCGCCTTTGTCTGGGACGGCCTCAGCGAACCCACGGCCGCGACAAGGAGCGGGAAGTGCCTCCGACAAACGAACACCCTCAGGCGTCCACGCCGGCGCCTGGCCAGCACATCAAGGACCCGGCAGAGATCCAGATCGCCCGCCTCGGCCGACGGCGGGACCTACGTCGCCCCGTCCTGCTGCTCCTGGGGATCGGCGGCCTCGCCGTCCTCGCCGCCGTCGCCGGCGCTCGCGGGCCCCTCCCGACTGCGCTGCCGGGTCCGGGTCGAGCGGCCGCCAGTCGGGTGTCCCCGCCTGCACGACCCGTTCGCCACGCGCAGGCGGCTCCGCCGGCTCTCCCGCGCCCAGCCGGGCCCGCCGCCAACGACGGCGGTTCCGGCCATGTCCTGGTGGCGCCGGCCGCGATGCCGGGACTCCTTCCGGCGGACGGCACGGCGCAGGTCGTCGCCCGCATCACTGTTCAGGGCAGGGTCGCCCTCGAGAGTGGCGGCTCGGCGCCCACCGTGACGGGGGTGAGCCCGGCGGCGGGAACGACGGCGGGAGGGGCGGCAGTCGACCTGACCGGGACAGGGTTCTCCGGCGCAACAGCCGTTCGGTTCGGCACGACCTCTGTCGGGTTCACCGTGGGGTCGTCCACCTCGGTCATCGCCACGTCACCGGCGAGTCCAGCCGGGGTCGTGAACGTCACGGTCACGACAGCATCGGGAACGAGCGCCATCAGTTTGGCCGACGAGTTCACCTACGAGACGTCCCCCACCGTGACCGTCCTCAGTCCCGAGGCTGGAACGCCCACGGGAGGCACCTCCCTGATCGTCACCGGTACCAACCTCGCCGGCGCCAGTGCCGTGAGCTTCGGCTCGAGCGCCGCGGCCAGCTTCGCGGTGACGTCGGCCACCTCGATCACCGCCACGTCACCGGCGCGGGCATCCGGGATGGTCGACGTCACCGTCACCACTCCCGTCGGCACGAGTGGCGTGACGGCCGCTGACGAGTACACCTACGAATCGGCACCGACGGTGACAGCGCTCGATCCCTACGGCGGACCGCTGTCCGGCGGGGCCGTCGAGATCTCCGGCACCGGCTTCGTCGGCACGAGCTCCGTCGACTTCGGTGACGCCCTCGCCACGACCTATGAAGTCGAGTCGTCGACGGCCATCGTCGCCACGGCTCCGGCCCAGGACGCTGGCACGGTCGATGTCGCCGTCACGACGCCGGTGGCGACGAGCACGGCGACCGCCGCCGACGAATACCTCTACGAGCCAGTGCCGACGGTGAGCGCCATCTCGCCGACGGCCGGCCCGCTCGGAGGCGGGACCTCCGTGACGGTCACCGGATCCGGGTTCAGCATGAACGGCAACGGCACCGTCGACGGCGTCAATTTCGGCTCCAAGGCGGCCACCGGCTTCACGGTCTTGTCGGCCACCGAATTGTCGGCCGTCTCGCCGTCAGGGTTCGACGCCGTGAACGTCACCGTCACGACGGCGGGCGGCACGAGCGCCAGCGGCGTCGCGCCCGAGTTCACCTACGAGGCCACCCCAACGGTGAGCAGCGTCGCCCCCGTCGCCGGACTGCCGGCGGGCGGGACGACCGTGACGCTCACCGGCACGAACTTCACCGGAGCGACAGGCGTCAGCTTCGGCACGAACAATGCGGCCAGCTACACGGTGCAGTCACCGGAGAGCATCTCGGCGCTGACACCGCCCGCCCAGACCGGGGTCACGGACCTCATCGTGACGACTCCCAGCGGTACGAGTTCAGCAAGCGACGCGGACGAGTTTACGTTTGAATCGGTGCCTTCCGTGACCGGGGTCGACCCCAACGGCGGACCGCTCGGCGGGGACACGGTTGGCATCACCGGAACCGGATTCACCGGCGCCAACACCGTCGACTTCGGCGTCGGGTCAGCCACCGAATACACCGTGCAGTCGTCGACGTCGATCGTCGCCTCGGCGCCAGCCGGCCTGGCGGGCACGGTGGACGTCGTGGTCACAACGCCCTGCGGCACGAGTGCGGTGGGCAGCTCAGATGAGTACATGTACGAGACCAGCCCGAGTGTCACGAGCGTGAGCCCGGCGGCTGGACCGCTCAGCGGCGGCACTCCGGTCACGATCTCGGGAACGGACTTTCGCATCGGTGGCGTCCAGACCGTGCTGGCCGTCGCCTTCGGGGCGAAGGCGGCGGCGAGCTTCACGGTCGAATCGGCCACGTCGATCACGGCGACGACACCAGCCGACACCAAGGGAGTGGTCGACGTGACCATTACAACCGGCGGCGGCACCAGTGCCGGGACCGTGGCCGACGAGTTCACATTCGAGCCCGCCCCCACGGTCGCCACCGTGAGTCCAACCGCCGGCACACCGGCCGGGGGCACGCCGTTAACTGTGTCCGGAGCGGACTTCACCGGTGCGAGCACCGTCAGCTTCGGCTCGGTGGCGGCGACGAGCTACACGGTCGAATCGGCCACGTCGATCGAAGCGACCTCTCCCCCGGAGTCCGCCCGAACCGTCGACGTCACCGTCTCGACGCCCAGCGGCACGAGCGCCACGACTGAGGGCGACGACTTCACCTATGAGCCGGCGCCGAGCGTCCTCGCCACCCACCCGTCGTCCGGTCTTCCCGCCGGCGGCTCGACGGTCACGCTCGAGGGCAGCGGCTTCACGGGCGCCACCGCCGTGCACTTCGGCTCGGCGGCCAGCACCCGTTACACCGTGCAGTCAGCGACCGCCATCGTGGCGCTGGCTCCGCCGGTGGCGGCCGCCACGGTCGACATCACCGTCACGACGCCCTGCGGGAACAGCGTCGGCGCAGCCGGAGCGGTCTTCACCTACGAAGCCGCCCCGGGCGTGACGGCGGCGAGCCCCGATGCCGGGGTGCCGCGAGGCGGCACCACCGTGCACCTGATCGGGAGCAACTTCACCGACGCGACGGGAGTGAGCTTCGGTGCTCAGCGAGCGACGCGGTTCGATGTCGTGTCTGCTCGAGAGCTCACCGTCGTGTCGCCCGCCGCAACGGTCGGGACGGTCCGCATCACGGTCACGACAGCATCGGGGACCTCCCCCGCCACGGCGGCGACCCGGTTCGTGTACGAGAGCGCCCCCGCCATCACGCGCCTCGCACCCCCGGCAGGCCCGCTCCACGGCGGGACGCGGGTGACGCTGACCGGTGCCGGTTTCCTCGACGCCAGCGCCGTCGACTTCGGGCCGACGGCGGCGAAGTCGGTGGTCGTCCGCTCCGCAACGGAGATCGTGGCGGTGGCGCCCGCGCACGCGGCCGGCGCCGTCCGCATCAGCGTGACGACGCCCGTCGGCCGATCGTTGCCGTCGGGCGCTGCCATGTACCAGTTCGACCCGGTTCCCGGGCTCCTGCGTTTCAGCCCCGCCGCCGGCCCCCTCTCCGGGGGTGTGGTGGTGACGGTGAGCGGGGCGGGTTTCGTCCCTGGATCGACATCGGTCCGCTTCGGCTCTCGACTCGCCACGCGCGTCACGTGCATCTCGAACCGCTCCTGCCGGGTCTCGGCACCCTCCGGCGCGCTCGGCGCCGTGAGGCTCACCGTGACGACGCCCGGTGGTGTGTCGCCACTCAGCTCCACCGAGTTCCGCTACGACCCGGCACCGGGTATCACGAAGATCAGCCGGGCGCACGGGGCGGCAGGCTCAGTGATCACCATCGCCGGGAGAGGCTTCGCGCCGGGCGACACGACCGTCCGGTTCGGCACGAAGGCAGCGACTCGTGTGCTGTGCCTCTCCGCCACGAGTTGCCGGGTGACAGTCCCGACGGGGAAGGGCACCGTCGAGATCCGAATCGTCACTCCCGGTGGCACCTCCCTCGTGACGAAGGCGACGCGGTTCACCTTCGCCGGTTGATCATTCCAGAGGTGGGCGACGCCGTCATGACGAAGGCGTCGCCTCCAGCGTCAGGTCCCAGTTGCAGCTCGTCGTGATACCGAAGCTGTACTTGCCGCCGGCCACGTAAGGCTGTTGCCCGCCGCCACCGAGGCCGTCCTGCTTGCTCACGGTGACAGCCGAGTGTCCTGACTCGATCGACGTGAGCTCGAAGGGTGCCTTGCGCGTCGGCTTCTGGCAGTCGAACCGCCACATGACGGTCCACTTCGACGGCAGCGTCACGGCCGCTACCCGCTTGTCCCCTTTTCCTGAGGTGATGAAGTACGTCTTCGGGGGCACGGTCGTGGACGTGGTGGAGCCGGCAGTTGAGCCCGCCGTCGTGGACGGCGCCGCCACCGATCTCGTCGTCGTACCGGCTGGCGACGACGTGCACCCCGCCGCCACCGCGGCGAGCAGAGCCGACGCCACGAGTGCGCCAGCCCGCATTCTCCCTGAACCGCCTCGAGAAAGCATCACCGTCCCACCTCTTGCTCCATCCCGCACGCGTCGTAGACGCCGGAGGTCATTGTGACGTCAGGAGCCTGTCGAACGAAGGGCCGTTGGACCCGTTGTCGGACGCCAGAGGACCAGCCGACGGGGTGCGGGTGACGGTGAGGGTGAACGCCCGGATGAGTCGAGTGCCTGGCGTGAGCTACGGCTCCTCCGGTGTCGGCGCCTTCAGGCCGATGGACCGGAGGAGTTGGACGAAGGTGGCGGCGTTGCGTGGTGCGCATCCACCCGTGTCGTTGTTGAAGTAGGCGTACACATCCGGGCCGTCCCCGAACATCGACTCGAGACGCGTCGCCCAGCGTTGCAGGGCGCCGCGCCCGTAGCTCGGGCGGGGAGTGGCCCTTCCCTCATGGAAGCGCACGTACCCCCAGTCCGCCGTCCGCCATTCCGGTGTCCTCAGATGCGGGGAGTCGACGAGGCAGTAGGCGGCGCCATGCTCCTGCAGGACCTCGGCCGTGGAGTCGACGAACCAGGACGGGTGCCGCAGTTCGACGGCGACGCGGACCCCGGCCGGAAAGCACTTGAGAGTCTCGTCCAGCGCGTCGAGGTCGACGCTCAGCGTTGGGGGCAGCTGCAACAAGACGGGGCCGAGCTTGTCACCGAGAAGCTCAGCCCGGTCCATGAGGCGGTGCACCGGTTCTCGCGGGTCCCGCAGCCGCTTGATATGGGTGAGATAGCGGCTCGCCTTCACCGCCACGACGAAATCCCCCGGCGTGCGCTCCTTCCATGACTCGAAGACGCTGCGCTCGGGTAGCCGGTAGAAGGCATTGTTCACCTCGACCGTGCTGAACCGTACGGCATATTCCTCCAGCCAGTGGTCCTTGCGGACCTCTGCGGGATAGAAGTTCCCCTTCCAACTGGCGTACTGCCAACCTGAGGTGCCGACGAAGACAGGCACGGTTCAGCGGCGCGACAGTAGGCGGGAGGCGAGGAACGGCACGGGCGAGTGATACCCCGATCTCAGTGCTTGAACGCCTGCAAAGCGGTCTGGCCGGCGACGAACATCATGCCGTCGCCCGCCCCCGGCGTGGCGAAGTGCTCGACCGGCTTCACGCTGAGTGCGACCTCCACCCTGCCCGTCACGGGGTTCATGCCGTAGAGGTCGGAAGGCCCGCCACCACCGTCGGCCCCGGTGCCGAGCGCCCATACGAGACCTCCGGCGATGATGGGCGGGCCGTTCGGACCGGCTGCCGACCATTTGATCGAGAACGTCGGGTGCGTGCCATGGTTCACCCAGAGGGCCACCGTCCCGCTCGGGCACGGCACGTAGAGGTACGTGTGCTTCTTACCGTTCACGCTGAGCACAGTGGCGGCGTCGGCGCCGAACACGAACCCGTCGCCGGGACACACCCGCCCGCTGAACAGCGGCCGCCCATGGCCACCGAGGGCGGCGGCGTTCATCAGGTATCCGGTGCTCACCCCGTCGGCGGCGCCTTTGCCGATCTCGAACACGTAGTCGCTGTTGGGCAGCAGGATGGGTCCTCCGGAGCCGAGGTCGAGATCCTCGGCGTTTCGCTGCGCCCAGTCACGAGGGGCGAAGAAGCTGTCGATACGAAGCTGCGATGACAGACCGACGACGGAGTCGCCGTAGTCGTACGGGGAGCCCGGCCCGTTTGCAGAGTTGCCGGTGGCGACGAAAAGCTCGCCGGAGGCATTCGTGGCCGCTCCGTCCGTCGCCCAGATGGCACCCTCGCGAGCGGTCGGTACCTTGAAGTACTGGTAGGCGGCTCCTTTCTCCGTCAGCGACAGCACGTAGCCCTGGTAGCTGCCGCAGTCGCCGTCGAGACCGCCGAACTCGGCGTACACCCGGCCCTTCGAGAGGGTGAGGGCCGATCGCTGTTGCTCCGCCGGGATGACGTAGGTGCGCCCGGCGTGCGGGGGGTCGATGTCACGGTCCCAGAGGACGCTGACCTTGTCGTCGCTGAAGTGCACGGCGACCATCACGTGCTTGATGCCCTGCCAGGGCGGGTGCTGGATGCTGCCCGTCTGCACCTCGCCGGCCACGAAGAGGTCGTTCGTGGCGGGATCGATGACCGGCGTGCCCGTGATCCCGAGAGGACTGATGTCGCCGCAGCCCTTCCCGAGCGTCGGCGCCCGATCGACGATGGCCGTCGTCGTGTGGCGGCCGATGGAGAACTTCCAGGCGAGCTTGCCCGAAGTGGCGACGAAGGCATAGACCTCGTCGAGCTCCGTGGCAACGATGACCAAGGGTCCGTCCACGAGTGGCTCGCCGTAGATGCCGCCGGAGAGGTCGCGACTCCATGCGTGGCGCAGATGAGCGAACGAAGGGTCGGCGGTGTCGAGGCCGTCCCGGGCGTTGTCGTACCCGTAGGTCAGGAGTTGCCCGACCGTTCGTACCTCCCGGCCAGTCGTGCCGGCGTGGCTCCCGGCGGCCATCGAGGGCTGTCCGAGGACGAGAAGCGCTGTGACGACACCGACGATGACAGCAATGGAGAGTCGGTACCGACTGCTGCTCGCACCGGAGCAAGGCGCCCCCGCTCGGCTGTTGCTCTGGCCGCCAGTCATGTTGGGTCACCTCCCGGATGCTCTCCAAGCCTCCGCCGGCTCTCTCCGAGCACAGTAGGGCACTCCCCGCCGGAAGCGTCGTCGTCCCGTGATCAGCCTGGGGGCGCCGCCTCGGGCGAGGACCGAAGTCGACCGAGGTCGTCTGTCGCCGCCGCTGCGACACGACCGCGTCACGCATGTGCTCGATCGCAGGGACGCATGCGCCGACGTGGTGGGTTTCCCGGGGCGGCGGGCCTCGGCAATGATGCCCGTGTGACCAGCTCCCCTCCCCCGGACCTGAGCGAGATTCGCGAGCGCCTCGATGTCGTCGACCGCCGGCTCGTGCAGGTGCTGCTCGAGCGCTCTCAGCTCATCGAAGAGGTCATCCACTTCAAGCGAGCCCACGGCATGGCCGTGATCGACCGGCCGCGGGAGGACGCCATGCTCGACCGGATCGAGGCTACCGCCACCGCCGTCGGGCTCGATCCTCGCATCGCCCGGCAGGTGCTGCGCGCCGTCATCGATGCCTTCACGCTCCTCGAGGTGGAGCACCTCGGGCCGGACGCCTGAGGGCGTTCACGGGATCGACCGCGACGGGCAACCGGCAGCCCACGAGTCGACGCCGCTGTGGGCGTCCCAGCCCTCCTTGTTGCCGAGCTGCCACTGCCGGAGGGTGAGGAAGCTCGTCGCGGGGAGTGCGAAGTTCCCGTTGACGGTGTCGCCCGCCTGTGAGAGGCGTTCGTAGTCGTTGCAGTCGATGGGGTTCGGTCCGGAACGGGGGAGGTTGTCGACCTCGAGGAGCGGGTTGAAACGGTCCGCCTGCCTCATGCCCTCGATCGTGTTGTGCCAGATCTCCACGTGCGACCAGATGCCGCCCAGATCCACGACCGGCATTCCGTCGGAAGGCGTGAGGAAGTGCTGGCTCTCGTTCTGGAGCACGTTGTCGTGTACATAGACATCCGAGATGCTCGCCCCCCGGCCAAAGGCATCGACGTAGAGGGCATACGGGTCGTGGCCCGCCACCGCCGACGAGCCGGGCTGTCCCGGGGGATTCGGGCCTCTGCTCGGATCTCCTTGCGACGTGCCGGGGTCTTCGCGCACCACGTTGTCCGAGACGAGGAGATGGTCCGTCTCCTTGTGCGGGGTTTCGACGTCGAGATCGATCCCCTGATCGGTGTTCCACACCGTGTTGGAGCCGAACCAGATGAACGACGCACCGTCGTCGTAGAGCCCGGCGGCGTTCTCCGGGAGCGGCTTGCAGGAACCCGTGGCGGCGTCCCAGCTCCCGTAGGCGGCGTTCGACCACGTGTCAATGTTGTAGACGGTGTTGTCGTCGAGGTAGCCGTGAGTCGCCTGGGCGCCGCCGGTCTCCCATCCGATCGTGTCGATCCCGATGTTGTCGGCGTCGTCGACAATGTTGCGCGCCACGAGGAAGTCACGCACGGCGCCGTTCACCGTCATCGTCTCGCTCTCGCCCGTCCGGGTGTCGGTGACCGTGTTGCCCTCGATCACGACGTGTTGCAGTTGCTGCGATGCGGTGCTCCCCGCCGCGATGACGGCAATGCCGTAAGCGTCGACGCCGGTGTTGTTGCACAACGACCGGCTGCGGTGGTTCTCGTCGGCGGTGTTGGCGATGCCCGACACCCGGTTGTCGAGGATGTAGATGTCGCTGCAGGCACCGCCGTGCCAAAAGCACTCGGACAGGTGGGAAGCGGCGTGTGAGTTGGTGCTCTGCGTGTCGCTGCGAGTCGTCACGTAGATGCCGGCAGGCGATTCGCCCGTGCCGTCGAAGTGGTAGCCCTCCACCGTGAGGCCGTAGATCTCGACGCTGCGGGAGTCGACGATGCTGATTCCTCCGGCATCACCCCAGTATTCGTTGCCTTCGACGTCCTGTGACCGGACCGTGCCGAGCTCGAGGCGGGCGCTCGAGTGCGGGGCCGGGGCGATCTCGAGCAGAGCGGGCGCCGTCTTGGACCAGACGTGCAGTGGCTGGCGAAACACCCCCGCCAAGCAGACGACGGTCTCGCCGGTGAGGGTGTTCTCGTGCGCTGCGACCCATCGGTTCACCGAGGTCGAGGTGGCGCCGCGCTGAGAGTTGAACGTGATGGCGCAGGCACGAGGCCGCCCGATCGGCGACCCGGTGGGGGTGGCGGGGTTCGGGATGAGGCCGTCCCCGTCCGTCGGCGCACGTCCGGACGGCTCGAGCGGGAAGTCGGCGGCCGACACCGGAGGGGGAGGCTGCCTGACGACGGCCACCGGAGCGGCGACGACCCCCGAAACCCCGACGATGCATGCACCCGGGAGGGCGACGAGGAGGCAGGCCGTGAGGGCGCGCCAGAGCCGGCCGTGGTACCGGGCGCTCCTTGCTGGGGAACCCCTCTGGTTCAGCTGCCGCTCGTCGGGCCGTAGAGATCGAGGATGATGGAGTCCACGAGCCGAGTGCTCACGGTGTGGTCGAGCTCGCCGGTCTCACGCAGCTCACGGATCGACGGCACGGGGTCGGGGTCGGCGAACAGCTGCTCGTCGGTCTGGTCGATCGGCCGGCCGGTCGGGTCGACGACCCACCACGACGCCTCGAGGGCGATGCCCGTCGGGTCGCTGAAGTAGATGGAGCGCATGAAGCCGTGGTCGACGACGTCGGTCACCTCGCAGTCGTGACTCTTCAGACGGTCACGCATCCTCAAGAGGGCGGCCTCGTCCGGCAGGTTGAGCGAGAGGTGGTCGAACTGCGATGCCGCCTCGTACGGAACGCCTGCCGGCTTCGCGTAGGTCGCCAGCTTCTGGTGGTGATACTCGAAGAAGGCCACAGTGTTGCCCGGACCCACCTCGAAGAAGTAGTGGCGAAACGCCGGTGTCCCCAGCGTCGCCACGATCCGGGCGTCGAGAACGCCGTGCCAGAAACGGACCGTGGCGTCCATGTCCGGCGTGATGAGGGCGAGGTGGTTGACGCCTCGCCAGTACACGGTGTCGGGAGTATCGGCCATCGACACAGGCTACGACGGCCGGGCTCGATTGAACACCCCCAACGCGCACCCGTCCGCTAGAGTCGAACATATGTTCGTGTCCGCACTGGGCTTCGGGTCCATCCTGTTGGCTCTCGAGGACTTCGTGAGCACCTTCGAGCCTGGCGAGTACGCCCCCGGCGACGTACCGGTGCTCTTGTCGAAGCTGGCGAGGGCCGAGAAGCTCTGCGGGGCCGCCCGCCTGTTGCTCACGCGCCGGGCGGCCGAGCTCGCCACGGCCGAGCGGGCGGGGGCGGCCAACCCGGTGCGCTTCCTCGCCGGCGAGAGCGGGGAGGGCCTCGGCATCGCCCGCCGTGACCTGGAGACGGCCGGCCGTCTCGCCTCCCGTCCCGAGCTCGAAGGGGCGCTTCGCCGAGGCGAGCTCTCCCCCGCCCAGGCTGCCGTCCTGGCACCTGCCCTCGCCGCAGATCCGGCAGCCGCCCCCGAGCTGCTGGCGGCCGCCTCCTCCGAACAGCTGCAGGATCTGAAGGGGCGATGTCGGTCCGTCATCGCCGCCTCCCTGTCGGAGGAGGAGGCGAGTGCCCGCGCCGCCCGCCTTCATGCCCGGCGCCACCTGAGTTTCTCCACCACGTTCGAGGGAGCTATCGCCATCTCGGGCGAGCTCCCCCCGGTCGAGGGGTCGGCCGTGCGCTCTGCACTCGAGGCCCTCGCCGGCGAGGTCTTCGCGAACGCACGCCGCGAGGGTCGGCGGGAGGGGCACGGCGCCTATCTGGCCGACGCTCTCGTCGAGCTGTGCCGACGGGGCCCTTCCTCCGGCCCGCGCGCCCGACCCGAGGTCGTCCTCCACGTGAGCGCCGAAGCACTGCGACGGGGACGGCTCGAAGGGAAGGAGCTCTGCGAGATCCCGGGTGTCGGCCCCGTCCCCCTTTCCACGGCCGAGGATCTCCTCGGCAGCGCCCTCGTGAAGGTGGTGGTGCGGCGCGGGGTTGACATCGTGTCGGTCACGCACGCCGGCCGGTGGATCCCTGCCCATCTCGAGACGGCCCTGCAGGTGAGGGACCGACGGTGCGTCGTGCCGGGGTGTGGCATCGACTATCGGCTCGAGCGCGACCACGTACTCGAGTGGTCGAAGGGTGGCCAGACCGAGCTCGGCAATCTCGCCCTCCTGTGCCGGGCGCACCACCGCCTCAAGACCCTCGGCTACTTCAGTCTGTCCGGCGGCCCCGGGAGCTGGTGCTGGCGGCAGCGCCGGGCCGTGCCGGTGGATCTCGGCGAGCGCTCTGCCGCCCCTCCCCCTCCGGAGCCGGCACCTGCCGTGTCGGAGGGGGCGGCGGGCGTGCAGCAATCCTTCGTGTGCGCCTTCGGTGGAGTCGAGGTCGTGGTGCACCTCGGGACCGGTGTCCTTCCCACTGGCGCCGGCGCCCCTCGATACGCTCTGGCCCACCATGACCACCGGCATCACCCCGCGCGAGACGAGCCAGGTCAGGCCGTCGGGCAACGTCCTGTTCATCACGGTCGACCAGTTCCGGGGCGATTCGATGTCGGCGCTGGGGCACCCCCTCGTCGTCACGCCGGCGCTCGACGCCCTGGCCTCGCGGGGGGTGCTGTTCGCGAATCATTGGGCGAACGCCGCTCCGTGCGGGCCGAGCCGGGCGAGCTTGTACACGGGCATGTACATGCAGAATCACCGTTCGGTTCACAACGGTACCCCGCTCGACGCCCGCTTCACGAACATCGCCCTCGAGGCACGGACAGCCGGCTACACCCCGGTGCTCTTCGGGTATACGGACACGAGCGTCGACCCGAGGACCGTGCCCGCCGGCGACCCCCGCCTGCGCACCTACGAGGGGGTCCTGCCCGGCTTCCTCCCCATCGTGAACGACCCGTACGAGCCGGACGGCGTCGGGCGGCAGTGGGCGGCGTGGCTTTCGGCTCGGGGGAGGGACGTCCCGTCGGATCTGCGCCGCCTCTACGAGCCCGATCTCTCGTATCCCGGGGCTTCCGAGCACGGCTCGTCCTGGGCGCCCACCCGCTTCTCGGCCGAGGAGACGGAGTCGGCGTTCCTCACCGACCAACTGATCGGCTGGCTGGAGGCGAACGGTGATGAGCCGTTCTTCGTGCACGCCTCCTTCATCCGCCCGCATCCGCCCTATCGCAACCCTGCCGGCTACCACGACCTCTACTCGGCGGAGGACGTGCCCGCCTTCGTGGCCCATCCGACCCGTGAGGCCGAGAAGGCCGTGCACGTGTTCAATGCCGCCCTCCTCGACATCCGGCCGCTGCGGGCGCCCGACGACGAGCGGGAGCGCCGCCAGTTGCGAGCGACCTACCACGGCATGCAGCGGGAGGTGGACGACCAGCTCGGACGGCTCTTCGGGTGGCTCGAGGAGGCAGGCCTCGCCGAGGACACCCTCGTCGTCCTCACGAGTGACCACGGCGAGATGGGTGGCGACCACTGGCTCTTCGAGAAAGGGGGCTATTGGGACGAGAGCTACCGGATCCCCCTCATCGTGAGCGACCCCCGGCCGGCGGCCGGCGCCACACGAGGTCTCGTCGTCGGCGACGTGACGGAGTCCGTCGACGTGATGCCGACCATCCTGTCCTGGATCGGGCTGGGCGCACCGTCGCAGGCGGACGGCTGGCCGCTCACGCCGTTCATCGAGGAGGGGCGGGCACCGGAGCACTGGCGCACCGAGGCGCGCTTCGAGTGGGACTTCGGCCACCCCGTGCTGCGGGCCGCCGAGCGGCTCTTCGGCATCCCGTCGGCCCACTGCGCCCTGAACGTGCTGCGCTCCGACCGCTACAAGTACGTGCAGTTCGCCACCGAACCGGATCTCCTGCCGCCTCTCCTCTTCGACCTCGGGGCCGATCCCGGTCAGCTGACGGACGTCGCCCGGGATCCCGGGTACCGGGACGCCATGCTCGAAGCCGCCCAGGCGCTGCTGCGTTGGCGGATGCGCAATGACGAGCGCACCCTCGCCAACCACTTCCTCGACTCCGAGCAGGGGCTCGTCGTTGCCTCCGACTCCTGGCGCTGAGACGAGCGCCTGGGCTCAGCGAAGCCGAGGCAAGGCCCTCACCGGCGCCCGACGTGAGCGCACGATCTCGTCGATGAGCCCCAGCTCCAGTGCCTCGGCAGCACTGAGGTAGCGGCCCGACGCGCAGGCCGTCGAGATCGCCTCCACCGGCCGGCCCGTCGCGTGCGCCAGGCGCTCGTGGTATCGCAGGAACGCCTGCTGGTGGTACTCGAGGTGCGACGCCACCTGGCTGGCGGGCGCCTCGAAGGCGGCGTCCGGGTCGGTGAGCCGAAAGCGCGTGTGCTCCATGCTGAGGCGCCGGTTGCACACGGCGGCCACGAGCGCCGCCGCACCCTCCACGCGCCCGAAGCAGGTCACCTCGACGGGGACGCCGAGGCAGTCGATCACGTCGACGACGGCGAAGGCGGCCTCGAGCGAACCGCCCGTGCTGTCCAGCTGCAGCTGCACCCCGTCGTCGCCCGTGGCGTCGAGCGTCATCAGCTGGGAGGCGATGCGCGTCGCCATGGCATCGTCGAGCGTGCCCCGAAGGACGACGACCCGCCGGTCGAACAGATGCCCCTCCAGCCAGTCGCCCCGCTCGTCCGAACCCATCACACGTCCTCCTCCATCGGCTTCAGGTGCCACTCCAGCTCGTGCGAGAGCGCTGCCGCGTACCGCTCCAACGTCGACAACCGGATGTCGGTCTCCCCCGACTCCAGCCTGGCCACGGCCGACTGCGAGGTCCCCATGCGGGCAGCCACCTCCGTCTGCGTCAGCCCGAGATCGACCCGGCGGGCCTCCAGTTCGGCGACGAGATCATGACGGCGTGCCGCCATCTCTCGAAACCCCGGAAACACCGGCTCATGCCGTCGCTGTGACATGCTCATCTCGTTCTCGATATCTTATATTCGAGATAACCGCTCCGGCCACCCACCACGAAGGAGGGACAACGTGACCCCGACCGACGACTCCCAGCGAGAACCACTGCGCCACTCGATCATCCCGACCGTCCTCGACCAGACGAGCCGGGGGGACCGAGCCTACGACATCTTCTCCTTGCTCCTCCGTGAGCGGATCGTCTTCCTCGGCCAGGAGGTCGACGACCAGATCGCCAACCTCCTCGTGGCCGAGATCCTCTACCTCGAAGCCGAGGACCCCGAGAAGGACATCCATCTCTACGTCAACTCGCCCGGTGGCCTCGGCTACGCCGGCATGGCGATCTACGACGTCATGCAGCACGTGCGCTGCGAGGTCTCCACGATCTGCGTCGGCATGGGCATGTCGGCGGCCGCCATGATCCTCGCCGGGGGCGCCCCCGGGAAGCGTTTCGCCCTCCCGAACGCCAAGATCATGATCCACGAGGGCAGTGCCGGCACCCGCGGCGCACCTCGGGACATGGAGATCCACCTCCGGGAGGTGCTCGCCACGACCCGGCGGATGGTCGAGATCCTCGCCCATCACACCGGCCGGCCCATCGACGAGGTGGCCCAGGACATCGAGCGCGACCGCTACATGACTGCCGAGGAGGCGCTCGCCTACGGCCTCATCGACGAGATCATCCTGCCCCGGCGGGGTGTGTCGGCCGTGCCTGCCGATCTGGAGCTCGCCTCTGTCGGATAGCTCGGCACCGGCCTGCCGGGACACCAATGGGACGGAGCTACGTTGCCCGCATGGCCACGGCGGACGAGCCCGACTGGCTGGAGTGGCACCGCGGCTACGACGATCCGAGCTCGCCGCTGGCGCAACGCCTCCGGCTCGTGCAAGCCGGCATCCGGCGCGCGCTCGACGAGGCAGCGCCGGGCGAGATCCGGATCGTCTCGATGTGCGCCGGCCAGGGGCGAGACGTCATCGGGGCCCTTCGTGACCACCGCCGGCGAGACGACGGTCAGTGCCCGCCTCGTCGAGCTCGACCCCCGCAACACGGCCGTCGTCCGGGCGGCCGCCGAGGAGGCCGGCCTCGGGCGCATCGAGGTCGTGACGGGGGACGCCTCCGTGAGCGATGCCTACCTCGGTGCCGCCCCCGCCCACGTCGTCCTCGCCTGCGGCATCTTCGGCAACATCGCCGACATCGACATCCGGCGCTTCATCGGCCACGTCCCGATGCTCTGCGAGACGGGCGCCACCGTCCTCTGGACTCGCCATCGGCGACCACCCGACCTGACGCCGCAGGTGAGGCGGAGGTTCGAGGCGATGGGGTTCGACGAGGTCGCCTTCGAGGCGCCGGCGGACCACCCCTTCGTCAGCGTGGGCGCCGCCCGCTGGCCCGGGGAGCGGGGACGGCTGGAGGCGGGGATCCGTTTCTTCGAGTTCGTCGCCGACACGCCCCCGGCTCGCTGATCGCCCCGGGCGGTACACTGCCACCCGTGCTGCTCTGATCCCTGCCCCCGTACGTCGTCTCACCGTGCCCCAGGAGATCAACAGTGCCCCTCGCTTCGCCCGCCCCCTTCGCCACGCTGGCCGCCCGCCGCGTCTCGAAGTCCCGCGGCACCGCCAACATCCTCGTCGACGTCGACCTCGTCCTCGGGCCACGCTCGAGGATCGGCGTCGTCGGGCCGAACGGCGTCGGGAAGACGACGCTGCTCCGCATCCTCGCCGGCTTGGACGGCGCCGACGCCGGCACGGTCATCGTCGCCCCGCCCGAAGCCACCGTGGGGTACCTCGCGCAGGAGCCCGACTCCGACCAGTCCGAGACGCTCCGCCGGCTCCTCGGCCGCCGCACCGGCGTCACGGCGGCGGAGGAATCTCTCGAGGCCGCCTCGCACGACCTCGCCGTCGAGGCGCCCGGTTCGGCCGACCGGTATGGCGCCGCCCTCGAGCGCTACCTCGGCCTCGGCGGACCCGATCTCGACGCCCGCATGGGTACCGTGCTCGCCGAGCTCGGGCTGCCGGAACGGCTCCTCGACCTCCCGACGGCCGACCTCTCCGGCGGGCAGCGATCCCGTTCCGCCCTGGCGGCGCTGCTGCTCTCGCGATTCGACCTCCTGCTGCTCGACGAGCCGACGAACGACCTCGACTTCGACGCTCTGGAGCGGCTGGAGGCGTTCCTCGAGCAGCGTGGGGGCGGTCTCGTCGTCGTGTCGCACGATCGTGCCTTCCTCGAGCGCATCGTGACGAGCGTGCTCGAGATCGACGAAGGGTCCCACCGGGCGACCGAGTACGGGGGCGGCTGGGCCGCCTACCTCCAGGCGAAGGAGACGGCCCGGCTGCACGCCGTCCAGGCCTACGACGGTTACGTGAACGAGCGCGAACGCCTGCGGTCGCGGGAGCGGGAGCAGCGCCAGTGGGCCGTGCAGGGCGTGGCGCGCCAGAAGAAACAACCCCGCGACAACGACAAAGCCCAACGGGACTTCCGGATCAACCGGACGGAGAAGCAGGCCTCGAAGGTTCGCATCACCGAGAAGGCCATCGAGCGCCTCGACGTCGTCGACCGGCCCTACGAACCGTGGGAGCTGCACCTCGATCTCGCCGGCACGCGCCGTAGCGGCGACGTCGTCGCCCGGTTGCGCGACGCCGTCGTCCGACGCGGGAGCTGGCAGCTCGGCCCCGTCAACCTCGAGCTGCGCTGGGCCGACCGCCTCGTGCTCGTGGGGCCGAACGGCAGCGGCAAGACGACCCTCCTCTCCGCCCTGCTCGGCCGCATCCCGCTCGACGCCGGCGAGCGTTGGCTCGGCCCCTCCGTGGTGGTGGGGGAGCTGGGGCAGGCGAGGAGGCGCTTCGAGGCGAACGGGGCCAGCCTCCTCGACGCCTTCCTGGCGGCGACGTCGCTCGAGCTGGCGCCCGCCCGGTCGCTGCTCGCCAAGTTCGGGCTGGGTGCCGGCGACGTCCTCCGCAGCGCGTCCTCCCTCTCGCCCGGCGAGCGCACACGGGCGGAGCTGGCGCTCCTGATGGCGAAGGGCACGAACTGCCTCGTGCTCGACGAGCCGACGAACCATCTCGACCTCGATGCCATCGAGCAGCTCGAGCAGGCGCTCGAGGCCTGGGAGGGGACGCTCGTGCTCGTGACGCACGACCGGCGTTTGCTCGAAGCCGTGCAGGTGACGACGCGGCTCGAGCTGTCCGACGGCAAGGTCTCAGTGCACAGCCTCTGACCTCCGGCTGTCAGGTGGCTGTCGTCTCCCGCGTGCTGAACTGGTCGTTCACGACAGGCCCCGGCTGCACCCGCCGGCCCCGCGGGAGCACCATGACCTGAGCCTGCAGCTGCGAAACGTCGGGCGTGCCGCCGTTCACCTGCAGTGCCGAGATCGTCGTCGGCCCGATCGACGGGTAGGGGACGTGCTGGTTGTGCGGGAGGGACGGATCCTCCTGGATCCACTCGGCGAGCTGCAGGTTGGAGAAGACGCCGCTCGTGGTCGGCGCCGACTGCGTCTCGTTGGACGTGACGTCGTCGACGCTCGCCTGCCACGTGCCCGACTGGTCGCTGATGACCGCTTCGATCTCGTCGCCGGCCGAGACCTGCATCAGAACCTGCGCATGGAAACCCTGCGCCGGGTCCGACCAGAACGCCTCGTAGAAGTCCGCCCCGTCCTCGTCGGTCTCCGTCGTGCCGACCTGGAAGAACTCCTGCTGACCCGGCCCTTGCACGCCGATCCAGGTCGAGGCGGAGCCGTCCTGCGAGGAGCCCTCGATGGCCGGCACGCGCCACGAGGCGCTGATCTGGGTGACCTGCACGTAGCCGATGTAGCCGGCGAACGATCCGAGCTGAGCGGCCGGACGGCTCGGGTTGACGACGTTGTTGCCGAGGTCCGTGGCACCGACGATGAGTCCTGCGGCGACGAGGAGGGCCACGGCGATGACGACGGCCGACATCGAGCGACGGCGGCGGACCGATGGGAAGGGACCGGGGTAGACGTAGCCGGGGTAGCCCGGGTGGCCGTAGCCGGGATAGCCCGGGTAGCCCGGGTAGCCCGGGTGGCCGTAGCCGGGGTAGCCGGGTGGCGGCCAGCCCTGCGGCGGCGGGCCGAAACCGCCCGGCGGTGGGTACCCCGCCGGCGGCGCCCCGTACTGGCCCGGCGGCCCGTACGCCCCGGAAGGCCCGTACTGGCCCGGCGGCCCGTACTGGCCCGGCGGCCCGTACGCCCCCGGTGGTAGGTGCGCCCCGGGCGGCGGCCAAGCTCCGGGCGGCGGTCCGTAGCCCCCGGGCGGGTATCCCCGGGGCGGGGGCGGGTGACCGGGGGGTGGGGGCGAGTATCCGGCCGGTGTGGGCCCGGACCCCCCAGCCGGCGGCCACCCTCCAGGCGGTGGCGGCCAACCTCCCGGGCCGGCCTCCGGCGGCGAGGACCCCCCAGGCGGCGCTGGCGGAGGCCACTCCCCCGCAGGCTGCCACCCGAACGGCGAGCCCGGCCCGCTCCCCGAGCCGGCCGGCGGCGAGGGCGGCGGGGGCACCGGGGGCACCGGGGGCGTCGGCTCGCCGCCCTGGCCTTCTCCTCCCGAGTGGTCGCTCATGCGCGAAGGCGTGACCGAGCCATCCCGGAGTGCACCCCCACCGTCAGCGCGTCCCTCGTCACTGCTCGTGCCACTCGCCACAGATTAAGCAATCGACGACGCACCGCCGATCCTGCTCACTGACGCTCCCCTACGATGCGGTTCCCGTGACCCCAAGCGACCCGACCGACGCCACCGACCTCGAGTCCGAAGCCATGGGGGTCGCACTCGAGGAGGCCGGCGCCGCCCTTGCCCACGGGGACGTCCCCGTCGGCGCTGTCGTTCTCGCCGGCGGCTCCATCGTGGCGCGGCGCCACAACGAACGGGAGCTTCGCCGGGATCCCACCGCCCATGCGGAGATCCTTGCGCTGAGGGACGCCGTCGCACACCTCGGCGATTGGCGCCTCGGCGAGGCGACGCTCGTGGTGTCCCTCGAGCCGTGCCCGATGTGCGCCGGCGCCGCCGTGGCGGCCCGACTCGGGCGACTTGTCTACGGGGCGGCCGACCTGAAGGCAGGAGCCTGCGGCTCCCTCTACAACCTCTGCTCCGACCCGCGCCTCAACCATGAGGTCACCGTGGTGGCGGGTGTGCGGGAGGTGGAGTCGGCGGAGCTGTTGGCGGGTTTCTTCCGGGGATTGCGGCAGGCGTGACAGCGCCTAGTGTGTCGCCCGGAGGGATGCGAGAGTGGCCGAATCGGGCGGTCTCGAAAACCGTTGTACGTCATGCGTACCGTGGGTTCGAATCCCACTCCCTCCGCTCAGCCCAGGCGACGGGAGAGCGTCGCTCTTCCAGCCTGGGTTGTAGGGGACTCTGGCTGCCCCTCTACAGCGAGAGACCGCGAGTTGCACAAATCGGACCCACACCGGCTGCCAGACTCGCGGGAGAGCGGAGGGTCCTGCCGCACACCCGACAGCGAACCGTCACATCAGCGTCCCGTTGCCGGCCCGAGCGCATCGCCTCCGATATCACCCCGATCTTGGCGGCACCGAGCGGGTCGTCCGGAAACACCTCGTCGTGCACCCTGACGATGTCGTCTGTGCTGCTGAGATTGAGCCGCTCCGCGAGGTCGCGAAGATCCTGCAGATCCCTGGTGTTCCTACGGCTTGCGGCCGCTTTCATGGCCAAGAGGTGGCGGTCGGACGCCCGCATGACTCGAAGGTTCGAATGGTCGAACACCGGGACGGGGTATGGGTCATCACCTCTCGGCAGATAAGTCGTACCCTGCTCGTTGAGCCACCAGGAAGGCAGCCCCAGCTCCTGAGCCACGGCCCGAAGTTCTGCGATGGCGGCACTCGTTGACGTGAAGCGGGCATCGAGATCCTGGGTCGCCTCCCGTTCATCGAAAGCAAAAACCATGGCGCCGCCGCCGAACAGGTACACGTCAACGACGATGCGGCGCTGCTTCAGCCGGGTCGACAGCCTGCTGAACGCCTTCAGGATTGTGGCCTTATCGAGCAGCGGCGCGTCATTCACGCTCGCTGAAGGCTCCTCCGCTCCACCATCACACCACGACGAAGAAACGATGCCGGAGCATGAACCAAAGCATCTCCTCGAGCCGCCGGCGTGTTCGAGGGAAACCAGAAGGCGTCGAGGAAACGCTCGGGGTCGTCGACCCAACGAGGAATCTCATCCCCGTCGTGGAACGCCAAGTGTTCCGCTAGGGCCCCCAGCAAGGCGTCCCATTCCTTGCTTCCCGTCGACCGCGGAGCACTAGCCAGGAGCACATGTCGCGTCGTGGGGTCCTCAAAGCCGAACTCAGTGAGGAACTCGGCGAGAAGCAGCCATCGTCGGTCCTCGGAGCTCGGCGTAAGAAGCACAGCGAGGTCGTCCAGGTTCATCGGACGGTACGTTGGCCGACGACGGGTCCGCCCTGGCGAGGCGGCACCGACGAACCTTGTCACGCAGAAACTCTACCGACCTCTGTGTCGCCCACTCGACGGCAGCTGCTGCGCGGACGCTCACAGCGCTTCACACGTCTGAATCGAAGTCGAGCACCTTGACGATCGCCACCGGAGGGTTCGAATCCCACTCCCTCCGCCCGCCCGCCCACGCGACAAGGCCGGCGCCCCGAGAGGCGCCGGCCCGGTCGTGACCTAGGAGTCCGAGCTCCCCTACCCGGTGATCGAAACGATCGGACGGGTCAGCTTGACGTGCGTCTCGGCTTGGGTTTCGTTGCCGAAGTTCTGGGCGTCGCCGAAGGCGTACAGGGTGCCGTTGGCGCCGGCCAGCCAGTAGCCGCCTTCGTCGGAGCCTGGGGTGGCGATGCCCACGACGTCCTTGACCCCCTGGCAACCGGAGCCCGAGGACATGCAGGACCCGTGGAACTTGGCGTCACCGAACGGGAACACACGGCCGTTCGAGCTGACGAGCAGGTACCCGCCGGCGTCGGGGCTGGCGATGCCGATGATGTCCTTGATCCCCTGGCAGCTCGAGCCCGAGGTGCACGAGCCGCGGGCCTTGGCGTTGCCGAAGGAGTACACGTGGCCGTCCGAGCCGACCAGCCAGTACCCGCCCGAGTCAGGGCTGTCGATCGCCACGATGTCGTCGACGTGGACGCCCCTCGACGGCAGGTCGCCGTGGGAGACGGCGTCGCCGAAGGGATAGATCGCCCCGTTCGACGCGACCTCCCAGTAGCCCTTGCCGTCGGCGGTGGCGGCGATGCCGATGATGTCGTCGACGTGAATGCCGCGACCCGGCAGCGTGCCGTAGTTGTGGGCGGTGCCGAAGGCGTAGATGCCGCCGTCTGACTCCACCAACCAGTAGCCGTTGGTCATGGCCGCCATGCCGACGAAGTCGTAGATGTGCAGTCCGAGGCGGGGCACGGAACCACGGAAGTGGGAACGGAAGTCGAACACCCCGCCGTCACCACCTTCGAGGCGGTAGCCGAGCGCCTTCACGAAGAAGACGGCACACGGGCTCGTGGAGGCCCGGTACTGGCCGCTGCCCGCGTAGCCGACTCGGTAGGAGAACCAGCCCGGGGCCAGCTCGCCGGACTTCGGCGAGCTCGGCACCGAGCCGCCCGACAGCTTGACGCTCCGGGTCGACAGCGCCTTGCCCGTGCAGGCGCTGCCGTTGTAGAGCGTGTAGGTGACGGTCCCCGTCGGCGTGAAGCCGGCGATACCGGAGACCTTCGCTGTGTCGTAGGAGGATGCCCCCTGCACCTCGTGGCCGGACCAGACGGCGGCCGTGGCGGCGTCGTGCACCGACTGGGAGGCCGACGATGCCCCCGGCAGCACGGAGAACGACTCGCAGCCGCTCGCCGCCGGCTCGTAGTTGCCATCGCCGCCGTAGACGGCCTCGGTGGCGTAGGTGCCGGCGCGGAGCTTGCCGGTCGACGGCGAGTTCGGCACGCCACCGCTCACTTCGAGGGGCGCCGTGGCCGTGGCGGCGGCCGTGCCGGAACAGGTGCCGTTGTCGAACAGCTCGTAGGTGACGTCACCGGTCGGCGTGAAGCCGCTGATACCCGTCACGGTGGCGGTGTCGACGGCGGAAGCCCCGAGGGTCTCGTGGCCGCTCCAGACGGAGTGGGTCGCTGCGTCGTGTACCGACTGGGCGGCCAACGGCGTCGCCGGCAGCACGGAGAACGACTCGCAGCCGCTCGCCCCCGACCCGTAGTTGCTGTCGCCGTTGTAGACGGCCTCGTAGCCGTACGTGCCGGCGTGGAGCTCTCCGGTCGCCGAGGAGTTCGGCACGGTGCCACCGTCTCCCAACTCGACCGTGTCCGCCACGGCGGGGTCGCCGGAGCAGGTGCCGTTGTCGAACAGTTCGTAGGTCACGGTCCCCGTCGGCGTGAAGCTCTCGACGCCGCTCACGGCCGACGTGTCGAAGGCGGAGGCCCCGAGGGTCTCGTCGCCGCTCCAGGAACCCTGCGTACCGGCGTCGTCGACCGATTGAGTGGCCAGCGGTGTCGCCGGCAGCACCGAGAACGACTCGCAGCCGCTCGCCAGCGCCCCGTAGTTGCTGTCGCCGTTGTAGACGGCCTCGTAGCCGTACGTGCCGGCTGCCAGCGTTCCGGTTGCCGGCGAGGCCGGCGCGGAGCCACCGTCGCCGAGGTCGACCGTGTCCGCCACGGCCGGGTCGCCGGAGCAGGTGCCGTTGTCGAACAGCTCGTAGGTCACGGTCCCCGTCGGCGTGAAGCTCTCGACGCCGCTCACCGTCGTCGTGTCGAACGCCGAAGCGCCAAGGGTCTCGTCACCGCTCCAGGCTCCCTGCGTGGTGGAGTCGTCGACCTGCTGGGTGACGTCCGGGGTCCCGAGGCCGAACGAGAACGCCTGGCAACTTCCCGTCGCCGGGAGGTAGTTGGCGTCGCCGGAGTAGGTCGCCAGGTAGCTGTAGTTGCCTGCCGCCAGCGGCGATGTGGTGGCCGAGTTCGGGACGCTGCCGTCGGCGAGGTCGACGGTCTGGCCGTCCACGTCGCCCGTGCAGGTGGCGTTCGAGTAGAAGTAGTAGGTGACCGTGCCGGTGTTGACGAAGCCGTCCACGCCGGAGACCATCGCCGTGTCGTAGGCCTGCGAGCCGGTGTCCTGCGGGCCGGAGACGAAGTCGACCTCCGAGGAGAGCGTCGGCGCCGCCTGGCCCACCGTGAAGGGGACGCAGGCGCTCGTGGCGGACTCGTAGTTGGCGTCACCTTGGTAGGAGGCCTGCACGAAGTAGGAGCCGGCACCGAGGGCGCTCGTGTCCTCCGAGCTCCCCGGGGTGCCGTCGGCGAGGGACACCTCGGAGGTCATGAGCAGCGTGCCCGTGCACTCCGCCGTCGCGTAGAACTGGTAGGTGAGGGTGCTCGTTGGCATGAAGCCCTCGACACCGGTCACGGTGGACGTGGCGTATGCCGATGCCCCCGTGGTTTCGGTGTTCGTCCATGTCTCGCCGGTGCCGGCGTCGATGAGCGAGACGCCGACGGTGGGTGTGGCGGGAACGACCGTGAGGAGCACGCAGGAGCTCGTCGAACCCACGTAGTTCGAGTCACCCGAGTAGACCGCCTCGTAGCTGTAGGACCCAGGCGTCAGCGCCGCCGTGTCGGGCGCCGTGCCGACCGTGCCGTCCTCGATCGTCGTCGGCGTCGTGGTGGCGGCCGGGCCGCTGCAGGTGCCGTTGTCGAAGAAGCTGTAGGTCACGGTCCCGGTGGGCGTGGGCTGCGACTCGTTCGTGTCCGAGGGGCTCGGAAGGCCGGCGGAGGCGCTGGCCACGGTGCCGAGCACCTCCGGGTTGTCCCACGTCGAGTCGGTCGTGACGTCGAGGCCCGCGAGCGCCTGGCTCGTGCCGGCCTGCTGGACGCTGAACGGCTGGCACGTCCCGGTGGAGCCGCTGTAGTCCGTCGTGCCGTTGAAGACGGCCTGGTAGCTGTAGCTCCCCGCACCGAGCGGGGTGGAGTGGGCGGAGGGGTTGGCCGTACCAGATGCCACGGCCTCCGTGCTCGTCCCGAGCAGGGTGCCGAGGCAGTTGTCGCCCGAGTACAGGTCGTAGGTGACGGTGCCGGTGGCGCCATTGGTCACCGATGCGACATCGTCGGCCACTGCGCCCGGCACCTCGGTGTTGGTCCAGGTCGCTCCGGTGCCGACGTCCTTGACGGCGCCGCTCGTCGACGTCGACGCCTGACCGATGGCGAACGAGGTGCTGGCGGTCGACGACGGGTCGTTGGCATCGCCCGAGTAGGCCGCCGTCACCGAGTAGCTGCCGAGGGGGAGGACGGCGGTGGTGCAACTCGTCGCCTCGCCGGCGAGGCCGGTGAGGGTCACGGTGCACAGCGTCGTGCCGCCGGAGGTGAAGGTCACCGTTCCGGTCGCCGTCGCCGGCAGCCCGGACTCACTGAGCGTGACGGTGTTGCCGTAGCTCGTCTGGTTCGGCGCCGCGGCGGCGACGAAGTTCCACACGACGGCGGCGTCGCTCGTCTCGGTCTGTTCCCCTGACGGCGTGTAGCTGGCCTGCCAGATGTCCGTGCCGGCGACCGTACTCGAGTAGGTGAAGGTGGTGATGCCGGAGGCGTTGGTCGTGCCGGAACCGGTCGAGGTCGTGCAGGGCCCGGACAGGCACGTGAAGGTCACGGCGCCGTCAGAGACGGGCTCGCCGTTGCTCAGAACCGTCGCGCTGATGGTCTGGTTGGTGTTGATGGGGGCGCCCGTGACAGGACCAGTGAGGCTGACACTGCCGCTCACGGACGTGCCAGGCTCGGTGCAGCTCGAGCTGTTCGTTGCCTGCCAGCTCGCCGTGATCGTCACCGACGAGAGGTTGGAGGGCGGGGAATTCAAGGTAACCACGAAGTCCGGCAGGTTCTCTGCCGCCGAGAAGTTGTAGGCGGTGAGGTTGACCGATCCAGTCGAGTCGAGATCCACGGGGTTGCTCCCGCCCGTTCCCGACAGCTCACTGCCATCGGCGTTCTCGAACTCGACGCTGCCGCCGCCATAGACGGTCGGCGGGGAGGGGTCCGTGATCTGTAGACCCGTCCACTGCGTCGGGACGCATTGCGCCGGCGGGGCGACGAAGTTGGCCGCCTGCAGGCGGATCGGTCCCTGGCCGCAGGCGCCGGCCGTGAAGGCGTCGAAGTTCTGGATCTGGCTCGAGCCGTTGTCGGAGTTCACCCAGAAGCAGGTGGGCCGCTGCGGGTCGACGTTGACCGAGTAGAGCAACCCGAGGTTCGAGAAGTCCTTCGGGAAGTTGCTGCACTCGGCGTCGGCGCTGTAGTCGAAACAGTAGACGGCGTTGTAGTCGCCGTTCGGCACGTACACCCTCGGGCCCACGGTCGTCGCAGGGCCGTTCCACGACGAGTTGACGGGCATCGTGCTGCCAGTCATGCCGGACGGCGTGGCGGTGCTGGCGCCGGCGAGGGTCCAGCAGGGGTTCGAGCCGTCCGGAATGCAGAAGCCGGTCGCCGTCCCAGCAGAGTTCAGCATCGGGAAGGCCGCTCCGTAGCTGCCCTCGTAGTCGAGGCCGGTCGCGACCGGCCAGCTGCCGCCACAGGAGCCGCCGGCGACCGACGGCTCGTAGCATCCGAGCGTCGTCGTGCCGCCGTCGGCGACGGGGATCTCGATCTGGCCGCCAAATGTGGCAATGGGCGGAGTGGGCTCAGGACTGACACTGATCCCGGACAAGCCGGTGCTGACGGCGTAGGGCTGGCTCGGGCAAGCCGAGTCCGTCGTCGTGCTGAAGCAGAGCAGCTGGTCCTCGGCCCCCGTCGGCGACGACGTGTTGACGTAGTTGAAGGCGTACATGTTCGTGCCGACCTGCACGGCGTCGCTGACGCCGCTGATGCCGTCGGCGGTCGGCGGGCCCTGCCCGGCCGGAACGAGCGGCTGGTAGCCGCAGAAGATGTTGGAGGCGGGGAGGGTGGCGTTCGTGTTGATGCAGACGACGCCGACCGTGTCGTCCTCGGGGTGCTCCGCAAACACGAACAGATCGCCGTTCGACTGATTGATCCAGACGGTGGGCTGGCCCTCGGTGTAGAAGGCGCTCCCGTCGGAGTCCGTGATGGTCACTGATCCACCCCAGCAGGGGGCGGTCTGAGCGGCGTTGGTCTGCAGGTGGCAGTCCACGCCGAGGTACTCCTGGTGGTGGAAGACGTTGTAGACCGCTGTCGACGTGAGGGCGACCGCCCAGCCGTCGCCGCTCGACGCCCCGGAGAAGTTCGATGAGGGCGGCGCAGGAATGTTGACCGTCGCCGTGTAGGTGACGGTGCCGCCGCTCGACGCGCTGGCCGGGGCGGCGGGGGACGCCACGAGCAGGCCGAGGCTCAGTGGGAGGATGGCGACAACGACAGCCGCGGCTCGCGTTCGCCACCCCTTCCTTAGGAACTCCCGTAGGCGGCTCGGCGCTCCAGGCATGGTGGACTCCCTCTGTGATCCGTTCAAGTTGATGTAGAGGAATCGTCACGAGTTGCCCAACACTTGAGCAGACGCCCTCGCCGAAAGCGCAGCTTGCGCAGGTTGAGCAGGCGATCTTGGGCCTGTCAGGCGCCTCCGCCAGGCGGCGCTCAGGCCACGCCACCCCCGGCACGCAACGCCGCGCGCAGCGCCGCCGCCAGAACGTGCCGGCGGGGCGACGCCTCCCGAAGGGTCAGGAGCTCCGTCCGGTGGATGAGGGTGGGCGACCCGAAAGGGACAGTAACGATGCCATCAACTCGGACACCGATGGACACCGGGACGAGCGCCACCCCGAGGCCGGCGGCGACGAGCGACAGGATCGTCGGCAGATCGCTGCCCTCGCAGATGGGCCGAATCTGCTCGAAACCCGCCAGAGCGGCTGCACCCCCGGCGCTCACCCAGGGGGCGTCGACGAGGACGTCCAGGTCGATGCGGGACCGGCGGGCGAGCGGATGGGCCGTCGGGAGGGCGACGAGGAGGGGACCTTCGGAGACGGCGCTCGGCACGAGCAGGCCGGGATCGCTGAGATGCAGCGGCTCGCTCGGACCGACGACGCCGTCCACGAGCGCTGCGTCCACGAGGCCGGAGGCGAGCTGGGCGACGGCGGCCGCCGCCTCCAGCGTGCGGACGGCGATGCGCACGGACGGTTGGGCGGCCCGCACGTCGCGAAGGGCCGCAGCGAGGAGCGCCGGCGACGCCAAGGGGCAGGCGGCGACGCGCAGCTCGGAGGGCTCCGCCCCGAGATGCCCGAGCTCGCTGCGGGCGACGTCGAGGCGCAAGAGGACGTGCTGGGCGTGCTCGGCCAGCCGTACGCAGGCGGGCGTCGGGCGCACGGGCCGCCGCTCGAAGAGCACGTGTCCGAGCTCGCGCTCGAGCGCCCCGATCTGCTGCGAAACGGCGGACTGCGTGTAGCCGAGCTCGTCGGCCGCCGCCGTGAACGAGGAGAGGCGGCGGACGGCGAGCAGCGTTCGCAGATCCTGGAGGTCCATTGGATAACCATAACTAATGTGGGTAGTACCGATCATCGTTGGACTTTCTGTCAACGACCGTTCACGATCATGGCATGACCAACTCACCGCCCCGCCTGGCCCTCGTCGGCGACCGCTCGCCGTCGGTCCGTGCCCACCGCCGCATCCCCGGTCTCGTCGAGGCGCTCGGCGCCGGTGCGGGCGACCCTGTCGAGCTGTACTGGCTCCACTCGACGGCAATCGCCAGCCCTTCCGATCTGGAGGGCTTCGACGGCATCTGGGTCGTCCCCGGCAGCCCTTACGAGAACCGGGACGGCGTCCTTGCCGCCATCCAGGCGGCCCGCCAGAACGAGGTACCCCTCCTCGGGACCTGCGGCGGCTTTCAGCACCTGCTGCTCGAGTTCGCCCGCAACGTCTGCGGCATCGAGGAGGCGGAGAACGCCGAGCAGCACCCGGACGCCGCCGAGTTGCTGATCGTGCCCCTCGAGTGCTCCCTCCTCGGCGAGGAGGCCGGCGTCGTCATCGAGGGCGGCACGCTCGCCGCCGAGCTGATGGGCCCCGGGCCGACGGTCGAGCGTTTCTTCTGCCGCTACGGCCTCGAGGAGCGATGCGTCAGCACGCTGCAGCAACATGGCCTCGTCGTCTCCGGCCGGGACACCTCCGGCTCGGTGCGCGTCGTCGAGCTGCCGGGGCACTCGTACTTCCTGGGCTCCCTCTTCCAACCCGAGCTCTCCTCCGATTCGGCCTGGATCCACCCGCTCATCTCCGGCTTCGACCGGGCCGTGCGTCACCATGCCGCTGGCGCCGAGTCATCGGCCGCCACCGAGCTGGAACGGGCCGGCTGATGGCGATCACCCCGGACACGAAGGACTGGACGTCCGTGTTGGAGCGGCCGTGTGGGGAGTGCGGTTTCGATGCGGGGGTCCTCGAGGTCGGCGCCATCCCGGACCGCCTGCGCGAGAACGCCGCCGCCTGGCGGTTCATCCTCGGGGGTCGCCCCGACGAGGAGCTGCGCCGTCGGCCGTCCGACGACCGTTGGTCCGACCTCGAGTACGCCTGCCACGTCCGCGACGTCTTCCGCATGGCGAGCCTCCGGCTCGGGCGCATGCTGGACGACGACGATCCCATGTTCCAGAACTGGGACCAGGACGCCACGGCCGTGGAGGACCGCTACGGCGAGCAGGATCCCTCCATGGTGGCGGGCGAGCTCTCCGAGGCGGCGAACGCGCTTGCCGACAGCTACGCCGCTGTCCCGGAGAACGCTTGGAGCCGGCCGGGCCGGCGCAGCGACGGCGCCAACTTCACGATCGGGAGCTTCGGCCGCTACATCGTGCACGACCCGACCCATCATCTCGTGGACGTCGGCTACACCGGGGGGTGAGAGCGGGAGCCGGGAGGCGGCCTCGGCCAACGATGCCTGCCGACCCTCGCAGGGCCGCTACTCCCGGGCCTCAACGAGACGACGGGCCGGCTCTCCGCCGAGCCGGCCCGTCCCAGTTCCCGCTGTGAAATAGGTATCGGCCCCCGCGAACACAATCTGTAGTCATTCGACCGCGGAGAGTGGTGAGAAGCCCGCCGGGCGGCCTGCGCCGGCTGCGTACCGCGTGCGTAAAGTCACCGAGATCCGCCGTTTTCGGGCGTCCTCGTCACTCAGTACGCCCTCAGAGGCGCCGGTCGAGGGCCGGCCCGACGCCCGACTCAGCCGGCGCCGAACGCCTCCCGCGCTACCGGTCCCCCGACGGCCACCCGCTCGAAGTACCCGTAGGTGCCCTCGTGCATGAGCTCCCGTGCCGCCTCGACGAGCGCACCGAGCGCCACCCACGTGAAGGCCCCGCCCACCGAGACGCGGCGCACGCCGGCCTCGGCCAGCTGCGGCACGGGCGGCACGTTGGGGAGGGCGAGCACGTTCACGGGCTTGCCGACGGACGACGCGAGCGAGCGGATCTCGCCGAGCTCCCAGATGCCGGGGGCGTAGAGCACATCGGCCCCCGCCTCCTCGTAGGCCTGCAGGCGCACGATCGTGTCGGCGAGATCGGGGCGACGGTGCAGGTAGTTCTCCGACCGCGCCGTGAGGACGAGGTGCACAGGCCCGGAATGGGCGGCCTCGACCGCAGCCTCCACCCGCTCGACCGCCTCGGGGAGCTCGAAGATGGGGTCGTCGGGACGCCCGGTCGAGTCCTCCACGGAGCAACCCGAGAGACCGACGGCGAGGGCGAGGGCGACCGTCTCGCCGACGCCGGCCGCGTTGCCGGCGAAACCGTTCTCGAGATCCGCCGACACCGGCAAGTCCGTCGCCTCCGCGATGGAGGCGGCCTGACCGAGCGCCTCGTCCCGCCGCAGCGAACCGTCGAGGCGGCCGAGCGTCGCCGCCGAGCCGCTGCTCGTCGTCGCCAAGGCTCGAAAGCCGAGCGACGCCAGCACTTTGGCCGAGCCGGCATCCCACGGGTTCGGCATGAGAAGCGGCACGTCGGTGTGGTGCAGCGCCAGGAACTCCTCCGCCCGCGTCACAGCATCCATGGGCTCACCGTACCGAACGGCGCCGGAAACCGGGTGCCGGGCCGCTCGTCGCAGCCTGCCCTGCCGTCAAGATGGTGCGATGAGCCGCGGGCGGTACCTCATGGTGTTCCGCGCCCCGGGTGTCTCCTTCATCCTGCCCGTCTCGCTCGTCGCCCGGCTGCCGGTCGCCATGTTGAGCCTGGCGATCATCCTCCGCATCGCCACGGCGACGGGCTCCTACGCCCGGGCGGGCGCCGTCACCGGCATGTACGTCGTGGCGACGGGCGTCATGAGCCCCGTGCTGGGTCGCCTGGCCGATCGCATCGGCCTCCGGTCCGTGCTGACGGCCTCGGCGGTCGTGAACTCCGCCGGGCTCGTCGCCTTGGCCCTCGTCCCCGTGCACGAGACCGTCGCCCTCCTCCTCATCGCCGCCTTGGCGGGAGGCAGCCTGCCGCCGGTGGCGCCGGCGGTGCGGTCGCTCTGGACGCGCATCGTGAGCGGCTCCGAGATGCGCAGCGCCCTCTATGCCTTCGACGCCACCATGCAGGAGGTGACCTTCATGGTGGGACCCACCCTCGTCGCCCTCATCAGCTCCCTCTCGGGGCCGCCGGCGGCGCTCCTCACCTGCGCAGGAATCGGCCTCGGCGGCACCATCGCCCTCACGCTGCACCCTGCCATCTCCACCCCGCGGGCGAGCGAGCCGGCCGAGAGCGAGCTCGTGGAGATCGGGGCGTCCCCGCTCGCCGGCAAGGCCGGCACGGAGGCCGGCGCCGGCGTGCCGGCCGGGGACATCCCCGCCCGCCGCCGGTTCCAGCTCGCCGGGACGCCGGGCCTCATGATGCTCGTCCTCGTCATCCTCCTCTTCCTCGGCGCCATCGTCATCGTCGAGGTGACCGTCGTCGCCTTCGCCGGCCACCATCACCGGAGCACCGATGCGGGCCTCCTCCTCGCCGTGTGGTCGAGCGGCTCCATGGCGGGCGGCCTCACCTTCGGCGCCCGCGTCGCCCACGCCGGCGCCCGCGCCTTGGCGGCGTTGCTGTTGACGGCGGCGGCGGGCTTTGCCTGCCTGGCCGTCGCCTCCGGGGTGGCCGTCCTCTTCCCGCTCATGTTCCTCGCCGGCGTGTCGATCGCCCCCGGCTTCAGCTGCATCTACGGCCTCGTGGGGGCGAGCGCCCCGGCTGGGGGCGTCGTGGAGGCCTTCAGCTGGGTGAGCAGCGGCATCCAGATGGGGGCGGCGGGCGGAGCCGCCCTCGGGGGTGTGCTGGTGGACACGCTCGGAACCCGCTCGACGTTCCTCTTCGCCGCCGGTGTCGGCCTCGCCACGGCCTCGGTCGCCTGGTGGCGTACCCGCCATCTGCGCCCAGCGGCGGCCTGAGCTGTGCGAAGCTCGACGGCCGTGGTGCACACCGACCAGGTCGTCATCCGCACCACCGGCCTCACGAAGATCTACGCCGGGACGGACTTCCGAGCCGTCGACGAGCTGAACCTCGAGGTGATGGCCGGCGAGATCTTCGGCCTCCTCGGCCCGAACGGCGCCGGCAAGACGACGACGGCGGGCATGCTCACGACCCGAGTCGTCCCGACGGCGGGCGGCGCCGAGGTCGGGGGCGTCGACGTCGTCGCCCACCCCGCCCTCGCCAAGCAGCTCCTCGGCATCGTCTCGCAGCAGAACACGCTCGACCGCCAGCTCACGGTATTCGAGAACCTCTACTACCACGGGCTCCTCTTCGGCATCCCGGCGAAACGCTCCCGGCAGATCGCCGACGACCTCCTCCACCAGTTCCATCTGAGCAAGTGGGGAAAGGCCTCCGTCTACGCCCTCTCGGGCGGCATGGCCCAGCGCCTCATGGTGGCCAGAGCGATCTTCCACCGCCCCGCCGTGCTCTTCCTCGACGAGCCGACGGCGGGACTCGACCCCCAGAGCCGGCTGGCGCTGTGGGAGATCCTCGGGCAGCTGAACGACGACGGCCAGACGATCGTCCTCACGACGCACTTCATGGAGGAGGCCGATCGCCTCTGCGGGCGCGTCGCCATCATGGACCACGGCCGCATCCTCGCCCTCGACACGCCGGCGGCGCTGAAGGCGAGCGTGGGCGCCGACACCCTCGTGACCGTCCTGTCCGCCGCGGATTCGCAGGCCCTCGCCGACCACCTGCTCGCCTCCGTCGGCGGGACCGTGGCCGCCCGCACGATCGCGGGAGGCGTCGAGCTCAGCGTGCAAGGCGCCGAGCGCATCGTGCCCCGCGTCGTGGAGGCGGCCGAGGCGGGCGGCTACGACCTCATCGACCTCGGCGTCTCTCCGACCACCCTCGAGACGGTGTTCATCAACCTCACCGGGAAGGAGCTCCGCGAATGAGCGCGACAGCGGCGACAGCAGCGACGGCACCGGGGGCCGGCGCCCGCACCGGAGCCCACCGCATCGGCACCGACCCGCTCCGCTCGACGTTGCAGGCCAGCTGGACCGCCCTCGGCGCCCTCGTCCGGCGTGACCTCCTCGTGCTCCGCAAGCACATCGTCGAGTTCGTCCTCCGCGTCATCATCCAGCCCTTCCTCCTCGTCTTCGTGTTCCTCTACGTGTTCCCCACGATCGGGCAGGGAATTGGCGGCGCCCGGCCGTCACATGTGGTGGCGGGAGCCGGCGCCGCCGTGGCCGCCCAGGCGGGCGAGTCGGCGTTCGCCACCGTCCTCGTGCCCGGCGTCGTCGCCATCAGCATCATGTTCCAGGGCATCCAGGCCGTCGCCCTGCAGCTTGCCCAGGAGTTCGGCTACACCCGCGAGATCGAGGACCGCGTGCAGGCGCCCTGCCCGATCTGGCTCGTGGCCATGGCCAAGGTGCTCTCGGGCGCCGCCCAGGCCGTCCTCTCCGCCGTCATCGTCTTCCCCATCGCCTCCGTCATCCACGCCAAGGACGTCCGCCCGGATCCTCGTCTTCCACTGGGCGATCGTCCTCACCCTCATCCCGATCGCCAGCATCGCCATGACCTCCCTCGGCCTCCTCCTCGGGACGAAGTTCGAGCCGCGCAACATCGGTCTCATGTTCGGCTTCATCGTGCTGCCCCTCACGTTCCTCGGCGGCACCTACTACCAGTGGACGAAGCTGGCGCCCGTCCGCATCGGCGGCTTCCACTGGCTGCAGACGGTCGTGCTCGTCAACCCGCTCATCTACGTCACCGAGGGGATGCGGGCCGCTTTCACGGGCGCCACCCACATGCACCTGTACGTGATCTACCCGGTATTGCTGGGCTTCTGCGTGCTCTTCCTCCGCCTCGGCCTCACGAACTTCCGCAAGCGGGTGCTGTCCTAGTCACCGTCGGCCGGGGCCGCCGAGCGCTGCTCCAACCACCTCCGAAACCCCGCCGCGTTCGAATGGAACCCGTTCAACGTCTCGAGCTTCCTGCGGGTGGTCTCGTCCGCCGGCGCCGTGGCGCTGGCAAAGCGGGCCTCGAGGGCGGCCGCCATGTCCTCGCCGGCGCGCCAGGCCCGCTCCGCTTCCTCCGCCCACGCCCGCAAGGTGTCTGCCGCCTCCCCGAGGAGCTCGTCGGGCTGGGCCGGGACGAGCCCGTAGTGGGCGAGGGCGATGCCCGTGGGACGAGCCTCGGCGAAGCGTTGCAGGGAGGTGAGGGCCTGCTCGAGGTCGAAGTCGGGCGGGGGCGTGGCGGGGCGGAGCATGCCGCCGTCCGGCAGGCGGACCCCGACGGCGTCGCCGGCGAACAGGAAGCCGCTCTCCGAGTCGACGAGGCCGAGATGGTGCTTGGCGTGGCCGGGCGAGTCGATCGCCCGGAGGGTGCGGCCCGCCCCGATGGCGATCTCGGCGCCGTCCTCGAGCACGACGATGCGGTCGGCCGGCGTCGGGTCGAGGCGTCCGTAGAGCGAGTCCAGGAGCGGGCCGTACACGCGGGCGGCCGAGTCGACGAGGCGGGTGGGGTCGACGAGGTGCCGTGCCCCCTTCGGGTGCACGTAGACGGTGGCGTTCGGGAAGGCGCGGGCGACGTCGCCGACGCCGCCGGCGTGGTCGAGGTGGATGTGGGTGACGGCGACGCCGGCGAGGTCGTCCGGCCCGAGGCCGAGCGTGGCGAGGGCGGCGAGGAGGGTCTCGATCGAGCTCTGGCTGCCCGTCTCGACGAGGACGGGCCGCTCGCCCTCGATGAGGTAGCCGGCCGTCATGCGCTCCCAGCCGCCGAGGAGCGTGTCGATCTCGACGACTCCGGGGGCGAGCCGGGACGTCACGTCCGCTCTCGCAGCCAGGTCCGGGCGATGACGGAGGCGTAGCGGGGGCCGTAGAGGAGGTTGCTGCCCTTCTTCGACTGGCCGGAGGCGCGAGGGTGCCAGACGGTCGGGCGCTCCCCGATGCGCCAGCCGCGGGCGGCGGCGCTGATGATGAGCTCTGCCGTCTGGTACTGGTCCTGCTCGAGGAGGACGTCGCGCAGGACGTCGGTGCGCAGCGCCCGGAAGCCGTTGGACGTGTCCGTGAGGGACTGCCCCGTCAGCCGGTTGATGACGGTGGCGAAGACGCGCACGCCCGTCTTGCGCAACTGGTCGCCGGAACGGTCGCCCGTGTTGTCGACACCGAGGCGACGGCTGGCGATGACGAAGTCGAGGTCACCCTCGATGACCGGCTCGAGGAGCACCGGGATCTCGGCCGGGTCGTTCTGACCGTCGGCGTCGAGGGTGACGACGTACTGGGCTCCCTTGTCGATGGCGAGCTGGTAGCCGAGGCGGAGTGCGACGCCGTGGCCGAGGTTGCAGGGAAACTTCGCCCAGTACACCCCGGCTGCCTCGCACACCTCGTCGGTACCGTCGTCGCCGCCGTCGATGACGACGAGCGTCGAGGTCGCAAGGCCGTGCACCTCGCTCGGGACGGCCTTCAGGACCGGACCGATGTTGTCGGCCTCGTTGTAGGCGGCCAAGAGGACGAGCACGGGGGCGAAGCTGAACCCGGGGCTGCGCCGCTCGAGATCCTGCCGGGCGAGATCGGCGCCCAGGCGCTTCATGTCGGCGTAGCGGCGCTCGAAGCGGTCCCGCGGTCCCTTCGCCGGCGGGATGAGGTCGACGGCGCGCATCAGCCCGCTCGACCGATCTCGATCACGACCTTCACGTCGTCGGGTTCCCGTTGCAGGGCGCTGGCGAAGTCCTCCATCGGCACCTTGCGGGTGACGACCTTGCCGAGCCAGTCCTTGTCGGCCTTGGCGAGGGCGTCGCCGGCCGCCACGTAGTGGCGGCGGTTGGCGTTCACGGAGCCGACGACGCACTCGTTCTCGAGCACCATGTCGCGGTTGAGGAGGCCAGCGTCGACGGTGAGCGTCCGCCCGGTCGGCGAGACGCCCGTGAGGCAGAGCACCCCGCCGGGGGCGAGGTGATCCATGGCGTCGAAGACGAGCGCGCCGACACCGGTGCACTCGATGACGATGTCCGGGGATCCGCAGGCATCCTCCACCTTGCCCGTGTGGTAATGCGCTCCCAAGGCGGCCACGAGGTCGGGCTTGAGGCCGCTCGTGACCTGGTCGATGACGTGTACCTCGAGGCCCTTCTGGACGCCGATGAGCGCTGCTAGGAGGCCGATGGGACCGGCACCCGTGACGACGGCCCGCTCCGGCTCCCAGATGGCCCGGTTGCCCACGAGCAGCGCCTGCTCCCACGCCTTGGCGACGACGCTCGTCGGCTCGAGGAGGACGGCGAGGGTGCCGAGGGTCTCGTCCACCTTCACGACGGCATCGGCGTTCGCCCGGTAGCGCTCCCGCATGAAGCCATCGAGCGACTTGATCCCGTGCTCGGTGTACTGGCCGTTGCGGCAGAAGTCCCACTCTCCCTTGGCGCAGCTGTAGCAGGGCACCGGATCGGGCCGGCGCACGATGCCGACGACGAAGTCGCCCGCCCCGAGCCCCGCCCCGTCGGGGGCCTCGCGTACCCGACCGATGGACTCGTGGCCGAGCACGAGACGCTGGTGTCCCTCCGGCGGCCAGCCGTACTCGCCGGCGGAGATTTCGAGGTCGGTCCCGCAGACGCCGACGGCGAGGACGTCGACGAGCACGGGGCCGTCGCTCTCGGGGGGCTCGCCGATGTCGTCGAGCCGGGCGCTGTCGGCCGTACCGGGCAGGACGGTGATCGCCTTCAAGGTGTCCTCCTTGTTCGTTCTCGGCTCGTGGCCCGATCGGGAGCCATGCTCAATGGCTGAGCCTCACGTGCCGGTGCGGCAGGTGGCCGTAGCGGGGGTGGCGACTGGTGGGGCGCGGCGCGGGGCGCACCCCCTGTAGCCGCTCCCGGTGCGTCATGCCCGTCCCGAGGTGCTCCTGCGACAGCCCGACCGCCGTGTTCACGAGGGACACGTGCGAGAAGGCCTGCGGGAAGTTGCCCACCTGCCGCTTGGCGATGGGATCGTACTCCTCGGATAGGAGTCCGAGGTCGTTGCGAAGGGCGAGCAGCTTCTCGAACAGCGCCACGGCCTCGTCGTGGCGTCCGATGAGGTGGAGGTCGTCCGCCAGCCAGAACGAGCAGGCGAGGAAGGCGCCTTCCCGGCCCGTCAGCCCGTCGACGTGCTCGGAGTTGGTCGAGTCGTAGCGCATGACGAAGCCGTCCTGCGTGAGCTCCCGCCGCACCGCCTCCACCGTGCCGACGACTCGCTCGTCCTCGGGGGGGAGGAAGCCGACGAGGGGGATCATGAGGACGCTGGCGTCCAGCTCCTTCGACCCGTAGTACTGCGTGAAGGTCTTGCGCTCGGCGTCGTAGCCACGCTCGAGCACCTCGGAGTGGATCTGCTGGCGCAGCGCCCGCCAGCGGTCGAGCGGCCCGCTCAGGTCGTACTCCTCGATGTCGCGCACGGCGGCGTCGACGGCCGCCCAGGCCATCACCTTGGAGTGGGTGAAATGCCGGCGCGGCCCCCGCACCTCCCAGATGCCGTCGTCCGGCTCCTTCCAGCCCGACTCGAGGAAGTCGAGGATGGCGAGCTCGAGATCCCACGCCGGGGTGCTGGACGGGATGGAGAGGCGGCGGGCCTCGTGGAGGGCGCTGATGACCTCGCCGTAGACGTCGAGCTGGTACTGGTCGGCGGCAGCGTTGCCGACCCGGACCGGTGAGGAGCCCTCGTAGCCGGGGAGCCACGGGATCTCCCGCTCGAGGAGGGTCCGTTCGCCGGAGGGGCCGTACATGATCTGGAGTTTCGAGGGTTCGCCGGCGACCGCTCTGAGCAACCAGTCGCGCCAGGCGGCGGCCTCCTCGCCGTATCCGGCGGCCATGAGGGCCGAGAGCGTCAGCGTGGCGTCCCGCAGCCACGAGTAGCGGTAGTCCCAGTTGCGGGAGCCGCCGAGCGATTCCGGCAGCGAGGTCGTGGGCGCCGCGATGATGCCCCCCGTCGGCCGGTAGGTGAGCGCCTTCAGGGTGATGAGCGACCGGACGACCGGCTCCTGCCAGCTGTCGAGGGAGAGGCTGCCCATCTCGGCCCACGACTGCCAGTAGCGCGCCGTCTGGCGAACGGCGAAGGCGGCGTCGATCGGTCGGGGCAGCTCGTGCGTGGAGCCGAAGTAGCTGAGGACGAACGGCACGCTCTGGCCTTCGCGCAGCACGAACTCGGCCACCGTCGTCATGTCCTCGCCGTGGGCGTGCACCGGCGACCAGAGAGCGAGGCCGTCCGGCCCGGCGACGGCGACGAGGGTGCCGTCGACGTGGCGGACCCAGGGGATGACCGTCCCGTAGTCGAAGCGGAGCACGAGATCCATGCGCATCTCCACGGCGCCGCTGAGGCACTCGAGGAGCCGGACCATCTGGGGGGCCTCGTCCCGCACGAGCATGCAGTCGGTCAGGCGGACGGCGCCTTCGGGCAGCTGCCACTCCGTCTGGAGCACGAGGGAGTCGCCGACGTAGGACCGGCGTGTCGCCAGCAGGGGGGCACCGTCTCCCGGCTTCGGGCTCGCCTTGGGTGCGAGGCGCCAGTAGCCGTTGCCCTCCGAGCCGAGAAGGCGGGCGAAGCAGGCGGGCGAGTCGAAGCGCGGCAGGCAGTACCAGTCGACGGACCCGTCCCGCCCGACGAGCGCTGCCGTCTGGGTGTCGCCGATGAGCCCGTAGTCCTCGATGCGTAACGCCACGCCGTCATCATGGCCGACAGAACGTCGGCGATGCCCGCGTCGTCGCCTACCTGTGGCGCTCAGTCCGAGATGCAGCTCCCCGTGCCGACGCGACGGCCTGGCGGCGCCGCCTCGGCGAGGTGCACCCGCTGCAGCACGCCGGGGGAGGCGAGGGCGAAGCCGACGTCGCCGTTCGCCGAGTCGCGCGAGAAGACGACGCCGACGACTTCACCGTCCGGCTCGACGAGGGGTCCCCCCGAGTTGCCCGGCCGCACGAGGGCGCGGATCTCGTAGATCTGCCGCTCGGTGCTGGCCGTGTCGTAGATGTTGGGCGACTCGGGGTCGAAGCGCATCATGACGCCAGCCGGCTGGGCATCGAACGGACCGCCGCCCGGGTAGCCGAGCACGACGGCCTTCGTCCCGCGGCCGACGTAGCCGGGATCGACGGTGAGCGGCGGCAGGCCGAGGCCGGACACCCTGAGGACGGCGAGATCGAAGTCGGGATCGAAGTAGACGGGCGTCGCCGGCTCGGACTGCACGCCGTCGTTCTCGCTGATGGAGGTCGCCCCCGCCACCACATGGGCGTTCGTCACGACGAGGCCGGGCGCCACCACGAAGCCGGTGCCCTCGACGACGACGTCGGCACACCCGGTGGCGACGATCTGCACGGTGGACGATCCCGCCGTGTCGACGGCACGGTGCACCTCGGCGCCGGTGGCGACGGCCACCGGGGCGACGGGACCGATGAGGCCCATGCAGGGGATGGGGAGGCCGGCCTGGTCGAGGAGGCAGGCCTTGCTGGCGATGGCGGAGGGGACGTCCGGCATGACGCTCGAGACGAACCGCACGACGCGGGAATTCTGGATCTCGCCCGAGATGACGCTCACCTGGCTGTCGGCGAGGAAGGCGGCGAGCAGCCAGACGATCACGAGGACGCCCGCCATGGCGATGAGCGCTCCCCCGCTGGCGTCGAGGGCAGCCACCCGCCGGCCTCGCATGCGGTGCCAGAGCCTCGCCCCCACCTGCCGCCCGATCCCCCACGTGATCGTGGAGGGGACGAGGAGGAGCAGCAAGGACACGAAGGTCCTCGTGAACACGCCGTGGAGGTACGGCTGCACGATGACGGCGAGGGCGATGCCGAGGGCGAGCCCCAGCACCCCGCCCACGTAGGAGAGCACCTGCACGGCGGCACCGAGGCGGAGCCCGTGCACGGCGGCCGCCAGCACGAGCACGATGACGACGACGTCGAGGGCGTCCACAGCGCTACGTCCGCTCGGCGGGGCGGCGCACGGTTAGCCGCCGGGGGGCGCCATGTCGCCGGGAAGGCCGGGACCGCCGAGCGGCTCGATCCCGAGATCCCGGTAGGTGAGCACGGCGACGTAGGCGACGCCGAGCTCACCGAAACGAGGCGCCAAGAAGTCCCCCCGGTCGAGCAGCGTGCAGGCGGCCGCCACGTCCGCCCCACTCTCCCGCACGACCTCGTAGGCCTCGAAGAGCGACTTGCCGGTCGAGACGGTGTCCTCGAGGACGACGACGCGCACGCCCGGGCCGATGCGGGCTCCCTCGATCCGCTGCTGGCGGCCGTGGTCCTTCACCGCCTTGCGGACCGAGTACCACGAGCAGTCCGTCAGCATCGCCACGGCGTGGGCGACGGGATCGGCTCCCATCGTCATCCCGCCGATGGCGTCGAAGGAGACGCCCTGTCCGGAGAGGGCGGCGGCGAGCGCCCGGGCGGCCACCCGCAGGTCGGCGCCCCGCGCCACGGCCCGGCGCAGGTCGACGTAGTCGTAGCTCGTCCCGCCGGCCGAGAGCGTGAAGGGTTCCGTCCGGCGCTCGTAGCCGCGCGCCAGCACGAGACTGCGGAACTCGTCGTGGAGATCGGCGTCCGAGGCGACCGTGGTGTCCATCAGCGGCCCGAGTGTAGGCCGGGGCAACGGCACGACGACCGCGCCCGGGCGACTCGGGACGACGGGAGGACTCGGGCCGACTAGACCTGTACCCATGGGCGGCCAGGCGCTCGATCCCCGAACGAATGGCGTCCCGCGACGGCGCAACCCGCGTCGCCCCGACACGGCCCCCCACCGCCGCGAGGGCGGCCTCCCGGAGCACCATCATCGCGACATCTCGGGGGGCGGGGCGAGGGCGGCCGTCTTCGGGATCAGTGACGGCCTCGTCTCCAACACCTCCCTCGTGCTCGGCATCGCCGGCGCCGGCGCCGGCTCGGCCGTCATCCGCCTCGCCGGCTTGGCCGGGCTCCTCGGCGGCGCCTTCTCGATGGCGGCCGGCGAGTACATCTCCATGCGTGCCCAGCAGGAGCTCTTCCAGCGGGAGATCGAGATCGAGCGCCGCGAGATCGAACGCCGCCCCGCCAGCGAGATGCGCGAGCTCGTCCACCTCTACGAGACCCGCGGCCTCGCCCACGACCTCGCCCTCCAGGTGGCCGAGGCCATGATGGCGACACCCGAAGTCGCCCTCGAGACGCACGCCCGGGAGGAGCTGGGCATCGATCCGAGCGCCCTCGGCCGGCCGATCGAGGCGGCCGTCTCGTCCTTCGTGACCTTCGCCGTCGGGGCCTTCCTGCCGCTCCTCCCGTTCCTCTTCGCCTCGCGGTCGGCGGCCACCCTCTGGGCGGTCGCCATCGCCGGCGTCGCCGCCCTCGTCGTCGGGGCCTTCCTGGCGATCTTCACCGGGCGCAAGTGGTGGTTCTCGGCCCTCCGCCAGCTCCTCATCTGCGCCGTGGCCGGCGCCGTCACCTTCGGGGTGGGCTCCGCCATCGGCGTGAGCGGCGCGTGACGTCGACGGCCGGCATGGCGACACGATCCTCCGGGCGTCCCGCCCGCGTCGAACCGACGATCTACCTCGTCCGCCACGCCCACGCCCGCAGCCGGGAGGGCTGGGAAGGGATCGACTCCGAGCGCCCGCTCACGAAGCGGGGCGTCGAGCAGTCGCGCCGCGTCGCCACCTACCTGGCCGAGCTGGAGGACCGCCCGCCTTCACGCCTGCTCTCGAGCCCGGCGGTGCGTTGCCTGCAGACCGTGCAGCCCCTGGCGGGGGCGACGAACCTCGAGGTCGTGCCGGCCGACTGGCTGGACGAGGGCTCCGACGCCACCCACGCCCTCGAAGAGCTGCGGGCGCTCGCCGCCCGCCTTGACCCGCCCTCGGGCGTGGGCGGCCCCATCGCCGCCTGCACCCACGGCGACGTCATCTGGGGCCTGCTGGAGGACCTGCACCGCTCGGGCGTGGAACTCGGCCCGCAGCCGGGCGCCCCGAAGGGTGGCGTCTGGATCCTCACGTCCGGCGCCGAGGGCGCCACCTCTGCCCGTTTCCACCACCCCGAAGAGGCCAGGAGGCACTCGCCATGACGGACGACGGCAACGTCGGGGGCCTCCTCGCTCTCGTCGGTGGCGACGAGTGGCGCCCGGGTTGCGACTTCGACGCCGAGCTGCTGGCGCGCTCCGGCGGCGACGAGGTCGTCATCCTCCCTACGGCGGCCGCCTACGAGCACCCCGAGCGCGCCGTCGAGACGGCCGTGCGATGGTTCGCCTCCCTCGGCGGGCGGGCGCGCGGGCTCATGGTGCTGAGCCACGCCGACGCCTGCCGGGAGGAGAATGCGGAGGTGGTGAGGGGGGCGGGTTTCGTCTATCTGTCAGGGGGCTCGCCGTTGCACCTCCTGTCGGTCCTGAAAGGCTCCGCCGTCTTCGCCGCCCTCAACGACGCCTGGCACGCCGGTGCCGTCGTCGCCGGTTCCTCCGCCGGCGCCATGGTGCTCTGCGACCCCATGGTCGACCCGAGGGGCGGGGCCTTCACGGTCGGGCTCGGCCTCGTCGAGCAGCTCGCCGTCGTGCCGCATCACGACGGCGGGGGTGCCGGCCTCCTCTGGCGCACGCTCGCCCTCGCCCCGGCCGGGCTCCCCGTCGTGGGCATCCCGGAGCGGACGGCCCTGTTGCGCGAGCCGAGCGGCTCCTGGCGCAACGCCGGCGAGGGGGAGGTGGCCGTCGTCGTGGACGGGCAGGCGCGCCAGCTCGACGCCCTGGGTGGCGGGGCCAGCCTCAGTCGGCCTCGCTGATCGTCACCGAGTCGATGGTGACCCGCTCGCGGGGCGCACCCGACTTCGAACCGATGCCGTCGATGGCGGCGAGCACGTCCCTGCCGGCCACCTGCTGGCCGAAGTAGGAGTAGAGGGGCGGCAGCCTCACGCCGTCCGGCCCGGAGATGACGAAGAACTGGCTGCCGTTCGTGTCCGGGCCGGCGTTCGCCATGGCGAGAGACCCGATCTGGTACTTGCCCGCCGGCGGCAGCTCGTCCTCGAAGCGGTAGCCGGGACCGCCGGCGCCCGTGCCCTCCGGGTCGCCCCCTTGAATGACAAAGCCCGGGATCACCCGGTGGAAGGTGATGCCGTCGAAGTAGTGGTAGCGGGCGAGGAAGATGAAGTTGTTCACCGTCCGGGGCGCCGCCAGGGCGTCGAGGTGGAACACCATCGTCCCTTTCGAGGTCACCATCTCGGCGCTGTAGCGCTTCGAGAGGTCGATGCCCATGGGCGGCGGAGCGGGGAAGCGCTGCGTCTTCGGGGCGGATCCGTCTGCGGAGGGGAATTCGACGGTCACGTTGACCTCCTAGGCCTTGACCTGCTTGAGGGTGACTTTCAGTAGGTACACCTTCGTCGTCGGCGTACCGGCGCTCGTCCCGTACGTGCCCAGCTTCTCGACGGTGGCGAGACCGGAGACGACCGTCCCGAAGTCCGTGTAGTTCGGCTCCTTGTTGAGGGTCGTCTGGCCGCCCGGGAGCACGAGAAAGAACTGGCTGCCGTTCGTCTTGGGCCCGCTGGTGTTCGCCATGGCGATGTCGCCGACGTGGTAGCAGGCGGCCTGGGTGGGCTTCGTCGTACAGGACTTCGGCGGCGTGTTGCCGGTGTACGAGTACCCGGGAAGCTGGTGGGTGCCGCCGGAGCCCGTGCCCGTGGGGTCGCCGCCCTGCACGACGAAACCCGGGATGATCCGGTGGAAGAACGTCCCGTTGAAATAGTCCCACTCGGCGAGGAAGACGAAGTTGTTGACCGCCGCGAAGGAGGAGGCGGCGTCCATCTTGACGGTGAAGTCGCCCACGGAGGTGTCGAAGGTGGCGTCCCAGACCGACGACTTCTTGATGCAGGCGGGCGGGGCCTTCTTGAACCAGACGACCCGTTTCGTGTTGTTCTTCGGGGCGCACTTCGGCTCGACGGCGGCCGACGTCAGCGGAACGGTGGAGGGGACCGGGAACGTCGTCGTGGTCGTGGTGGCGGCCTTGGTCGTCGACGTCGTACCGGCCGCCTTCTTCGGGGGGTTGCCGCTCACCTGGATGAGCACGACGATGAGGACGATGCCGCCGATGATGATGGCGCCCCAGACGCTGCGCCGCAGGGTCTTGCGGCGCTGGTGGTGCTTCTGGATGATGGCTTGCTTCTCCGCCCGCAGGGCGCGCTGGCGGGCTCGTTTCTCGCTGGGCACGGTGGCAGAGGCTACCGGCAGTGGGGGGGAGGGGGGAAAGCGGGCCGTTCGGCCCTCTGCGTTCCCATCTCCGCCCCGGGCTGCGGGACGGGCAGCAGGCGAGTTCGCAGCCCGGGCGTGCCTGCCCGGTAGCTTGTCGCCCGTGGCCCTCGTCGTGCAGAAGTTCGGTGGCACCTCCGTAGCCGATGCCGAACGCATGCGGGCCGTCGCCGACCACGTCGCCCGCACGAAGCGTTCCGGGGACGACGTCATCGTCGTCGTGAGCGCCATGGGGAAGACGACCGACGACCTCCTCCGACTCGCCCACGACGTCTCCAAGGTCATCCCGGGCCGGGAGATGGACATGCTGTGGACGGCCGGGGAGCGCATCTCCATGGCGCTCTTGTGCATGGCGCTCGCCGAGCGGGAGGTGCCGGCCGCCTCCTTCACGGGGAGCCAGGCGGGCATCATCACCGACGACCTGCACATGAAGGCCCGCATCATCGAGGTGCGGGGCGACCGCATCCGGGAGGCGCTCGCCGCCGGCTCCGTACCGGTCGTCGCCGGATTCCAGGGCGTCTCCGTCGGGCGCGACGTCACAACGCTCGGCCGCGGCGGCTCCGACACGACCGCCGTGGCCCTCGCCGCCGCCCTGCACGCCGACCGCTGCGAGATTTACACCGACGTGTCCGGCGTCTTCTCCGCCGACCCCCGCATCGTGCCGACGGCCCACAAGCTCGGGCGGCTCTCCTTCGAGGAGATGCTGGAGATCGCCGCCACGGGTGGGCGCGTGCTGGCGTTGCGATCCGTCGAGTTCGCCCGAAACCACCACGTCCCGCTCATCGTCCGCTCCTCGTTCACCTGGGAGCCGGGGACGCTCATCACCGAGGAGGATCCCGAGATGGAACAGCCGGTCGTCTCCGCCGTGACGAGTGACACCTCGTCGGCCAAGATCACCCTGTCGGGCGTGGCGGACCGTCCGGGGATCGCGGCGCGTCTGTTCCGGGGCCTCGCCGAGCGATCCGTGAACGTCGACATGATCGTGCAGAACATCTCCCACGACGGGACGACCGACATCTCCTTCACGGTCCCGAAGGACGACGTCAAGGCCTCCCTCGAGGCGGCCGAGGAGATGCGGCCCTCCCTCGGCGCCGTCTCCGTCGTCGCCGACGAGGACGTCGCCCAGGTCTCCCTCGTCGGCGCCGGCATGAAGACCCACCCCGGCGTCACGGCCACGATGTTCGAGACGCTCGCCTCCTCCGGCATCAACATCGAGATGATCTCGACCTCGCCCATCCGCATCTCCTGCATGGTGCGGGCGGCCGTGGCGGAGAAGGCGGTGCAGGCGCTGCACGAGGCGTTCGAGCTCGCCGGGTGAGGTGGCGTGATGGGTCGGGGTTTCTTCTGGGCTGGGGCCTGGTGAGGTGAGCCGTGGCGGGTTGGGAACGTTTTCGTTCTCAACCCGACTCGCCTCGGCGGGGCGCCGGCGTGAGTGGGGGTGGATTTGTAACGCTGGCGTTCCAAAACCGATGCCGCTCGGCTCGGCCGACCCCGACCGCCAGGCGCCACGCCCGTAGAATCGCCCCCATGCGAGTCGGGGTGTTCGGTGCCACAGGTCAGGTGGGCGGGGTCATGCGCACGCTCCTGCGGGAGCGGAGCTTTCCGGTGGAGGAGATCCGCTACTTCGCCTCGGCCCGCTCGGCCGGGAGCACGCTCCCCTGGGGCGAGGACGAGGTGGCCGTCGAGAACGCCGCTACCGCCGACTTCACGGGTCTCGACATCGCCCTCTTCTCCTGCGGCGCCACCGCCTCGAAGACGCTCGCCCCCCGTGTGGCCGCCGCCGGCGCCATCGTGGTCGACAATTCGTCGGCCTGGCGGATGGACCCTGAGGTGCCCCTCGTCGTGCCCGAGGTGAACTCCGACGCCCTCGGCTCCATCCCGAAGGGCATCGTGGGCAACCCCAACTGCACGGTCATGGTGGCGATGCCCCCCCTTAAGCCCCTCCACGACCGGGCGGGCCTGCGGCGCCTCGTCGTCTCGACCTACCAGGCATGCTCGGGTGCGGGCCTCGCCGGCGTGGCCGAGCTCGACGAGCAGGCGCAAAAGGTCGCCCCCGGCGCCGCCGCCCTCACCTTCGATGGCTCGGCCATCGAGTACCCGCCGTCGGTCAAGTTCCCCGGCCCCATCGCCTTCAACGTCCTGCCCGTCGCCGGCAAGCTCGTCGACGACGGCTCGGGCGAGACGGACGAGGAGCAGAAGTGGCGCAACGAGGCGCGGCAAGATCCTCGGCCTACCGGACCTCGGCATCTCCTGCACGTGTGTGCGAGTGCCCGTCTTCACGGGCCACTGCAATGCCATCAACGCCGAGTTCGAGCGGCCCATCTCACCGCAGGAGGCCCGTGACTCCCTGGCGGAGGCACCGGGGGTCGAGCTCTCCGACCTCCCGACCCCGTTGTCGGTGGCCGGTGGCGACGTTTCGCTCGTTGGTCGCATCCGGGCCGACGCGAGCGCCCCCAACTGCCTGTCGTTCTTCGTGGCCGGCGACAACCTGCGAAAGGGCGCTGCCCTCAACTCCGTGCAGATCGCCGAGGTGCTGGCCGCCCGCTGAGCGGGCGACGTGGTCTGCTGTCACAGATCGCAGCACGGTCGTGGCAGACCTAGTAGGAGCGCCCCCACACGATCCGGGTGCCGTAGGCGGACGGCGAACCGCAGATGACGCACGGGCCTTCCTCCGGCTCGCCGCCGAAGGGGATGCAACGCGGCGTCGCCGTCGTGGCGTCCTTCAGGCGCTGCTCGCACGCCGGGTCGTCGCAGGCGAGCGCCAGGGCGAAGCCCGTCTCGACGCCGGCCACGAGCTCGTCCCAGGTGTCGGCCCGCACGGTGTGCGACTGGCGGAACTCGAGCGCCCTCTCGTACAGCTCGTCCCGGAAGACGGCCAACCGCCCCGGCATCTCGGCCGCCAGAGCCGAGATCGGCACGACCGCCTTGTCGCGGCGATCTGTCGACAGCCGGGATGCCACGAGTGCCGTCCCGGCGGCGATGTCCCGCGGCCCCAGCTCGATGCGCAGCGGCACGCCGCGCATCTCCCACTCGTTGAACTTGAAGCCGGGAGAGAGCTGCATGCGGTCGTCGACCTTCACGCGCACGCCGACCGCAGCGAGCTCCCGCCCGAGGCCGGAGGCCACCTCCACGACCTCGGTCGCCTCCTCCCCGCGCCCGATCGGCACGATGACCACTTGATGGGGCGCCAGGCCCGGCGGGAGGATGAGGCCCTTGTCGTCGCCGTGCCCCATGATGACGGCGCCCACCATGCGTGTCGACAGCCCCCATGACGTCGTGTAGCAGTACTCGAGCTCGCCCGCCTCGTTCTGGAAGTTCATGTCGAAGACCCGCGAGAAGTTCTGCCCGAGGTAATGGGACGTGCCGGACTGCAGCGCCCGCCCGTCGCGCATCATCGCCTCGATCGTCGTCGTCCGTTCGGCCCCGGCAAATCGCTCGCTCGCCGTCTTCTCGCCCACGAATGGCGCCAGCGCCGCCACCTCGACGGTGAGCGCCTCGTACATGCCGAGGGCGAGCACGACCTCGTCCCACGCCTCCTCGCCGCTCGCGTGGGCCGTGTGCCCCTCCTGCCAGAGAAACTCCGTCGTCCGCAAGAACAACCGAGGCCTCAACTCCCACCGGATGACGTTCGCCCACTGGTTGAGCAACAACGGCAGGTCGCGGTAGGAGGAGATCCACTTGGCCATGTACTCGCCGATGACGGTCTCGGAGGTCGGCCGCACGACGAGCGGCTCCTCCAGCTCGCGGCCGCCGCCATGCGTCACGACGGCCAGCTCCGGGGAGAAGCCCTCCACATGCTCCGCCTCACGCCGCAGGTGCGACTCCGGGATGAGGAGAGGGAAGTAGGCGTTGTCGTGCCCGGTCGCCTTGATGCGGGCGTCGAGGTCCGCCTGGATGAGCTCCCAGATGCGGTACCCGTAGGGTCGCATCACCATCGTCCCGCGCACCGGCCCGCGGTCGGCGAGCTCCGCCTTCAGGACGAGCTCGTTGTACCAGGCGGAGAAGTCCTCGCTCTGCGGCGTCACGCCGCGGTCGTCCCGCCCGCTCGCCCGTGCCGGTCGGTCGGTGTCGCCCTCGTCGATGGTGTCCTCGGGAGCCATGCGACGTTGCTACCACATGAGCGGCGCCGAGTAACCCTTGCCCGGCGGCCCAGGCGTAGGCTGACGGCCCATGTGGCAACAGCGGGCGGTCGTTCTCCGGCCCCTCGGGGTCGGGGAACGCATCGACGCCGCTATCAAGATCGTGCGGCGGAGCCTGCTCACCTTCGTCAAGGCGGCGATGGTCATCGCCATCCCGGCGGCGATCATCGACGGCGCCATCTCGCTCAGCATCTTCTCCGCCGTACAGACAGCCCAACCTGTCATCAACTCGAACGGCCTCGTCACCGTCAACAACGTCACCTCGTCACTGCAGACGATCTTCGGCGGTCTCGCCGCCCTCGAGTTCGTCACGCTCGTCGCCGGCGCCCTCATCACGGCGATCGCCGTGCGCGTCGTGGCCGACGCCTACCTCGGACACCCGTCGAATTGGCGACAGGCGCTCGGCTACGGCGCACGGCGATTCGGTTCGGTGCTCTGGATCCAGTTACTCATCCTTCTCGCCATCGGCGTGCCGGCGGCCGTCGTCGGTGTCGTCGTCGCCCTCCTCGCCAACCTCGGCTCCGGAGGCGCTGTGCTCGGCGTGCTCCTCGGCCTGGTGGCGGTCGTCGGCGTCATCTGGTTCTGGGTGTCCGCCTCCCTCGCCGTACCGGTCCTCATGACCGAGAACATCCGGGGCTGGAAGGCAGTGCGCCGCTCCGTCGGACTCTGCCGCAAGAACTGGTGGTCGACCTTCGGCACGCTCCTGCTCGCCTTCCTGCTGCTCCTCATCGGTACGACGATCCTGCGACTGCTCATCGACTTCGTGATCGGTCTCGCCGGGGGCGGCAACGTCGTGCTCGCCATCGAGGGCGCCGTCGTCTCGCTTCTCACGACGATGCTCTTCGTGTCGTTCGTGGCGGCCGTCCAAGTGGTCATCGCCATCGACCTCCGGGTCCGCAAGGAGGGCTTCGACATCCAGCTGCTCGCCTCCCAGATGGGCGTCGCCCCGACGGCGTCGGCCCTCTCCTTCCTCTCACCGCCGCCGGGGGCGCAGGGCTGGGGCTACGGCGGCTACCCCGCGCCCGGTTACGGGGGATACCCACCTCCGCCGGGCGGGTACCCGCCCGGCGGCGGCCCCGCCGCACCGCCACCGGGGGTCGGGTACGGCTCTCCGCAGCCTGGAGGGGCACCGCCTGCACCGGGTGGTTGGGAGTCCGTGGCACCAGGGTGGAGCCAGCCCGTCCCGCCGGGCCAGTATCCCGGCTACCCGCCCGGCCAGTACCCGCCGCCTTGGAACCAGCAGCCGCCGGCCTACCCGCCGCCCCCGGGGCAGCCGCCCATGCCGCCGGCCTACCCGCCGCCCTACCCCTCGCCCACGCCAGACCGTCCCCTCCCGCCCTTCCAGCCGCGCAACGCCGAGCCACCCGGCACCTCCACGCCGGAGCAGCCGCCGAAGAGCGAGGGCGAGGGCCTGACCGAGCCGCTCCCACCGGAACCACCACCCGAGGCGGGCCCCGGCGAGAGCGCCGGGAGCTGAACGACACCCTGGCACGCATGCTGCCGCCGCCCCTGAGCACGTCTTCGAGCTTCTCCTCGACCGCCCGCCGTCAAGCGGCCCACATCCTCTCGCAGCCGCCCTTCACGTCGCGACCCACGCGGTCCCTCGACCCGCTCGGCGGCGTGCTCCACACGGTCGGTCGGTGGATCCGCGATGCTCTGCGACCACTCTCCTGGCTGTGGGACCACATCTCGTCTTCCCTGCACGGGGTCTTCGGGTCCTCCACCGCCTACGTCCTCGGAGCGTTCGGTGTCGCCGTCGGCGCCGGCATCGCCGTCCTCCTCGTCCGTCGCCGCTCCCGACACTCACCCGCCGAGGCGGTCACGCTCCGGGTCACCGAGCGGGAGGACGCCTCCGTCCTCGAGCGGGCCGCCGCCGAGGCCGAGGCGGGGGGCGATTTGGATGGGGCGGTGCGGTTGCGGTTTCGGGCCGGCCTCGCCCGCCTCGAAGCTGCCGGCATCATCGCCAGCCGCCTCGTCACGACGACGGACCAGGTCCGCCAACGGTTACGAAACGACACCTTCGACGACCTCGCCCACTCCCACGAGACGATCGTGTACGCCGGCCGGCACGCCTCCGCCCGCGACGCCGCCGAGGCCCGGGAGCGGTGGCCGCGCCTCCTCGACGACCTACGGCACACCGAGGGGGAGAGCACGGCCGGGAGCTCCGCGGAATGACCCTCGCGGCGACCGGCACCGCCACGCCGAGCGCCACGGAGCGGTGGCGCCGCCTGCCGCTTCGTTGGCGCGCCGTCGTCATCGCGTTGGCCGCCGTCATCGCCATCTACTTCGCCTCCTCCCTCGTGAGCGGCGTCTACGAGACACCGACGACCACGCCGAGCGGCCCGTCTTCCTCGCTCGACACCTCGTCGGAGGGAACGGCGGCGTTGGCGCGCCTCCTGGCCGGCGAGCACGACCCCGTCGCCTCCCTCACGGTCCCGCTCCCGGACGCCTCCCTCCCGAGGAACGGCACGCTCTTCGTGCTCGACCCCGCCGGATCGCTCACCCCGTCCCTCGGCCCCCTCGAACGGTTCGTGTCCGGCGGCGGACGACTCGTGCTCGGCGGCGAGCAGCCGCAGTCCACCGTGCGAGCGCTCCTCGGCACGGCGGCGGCACCCCTCTGGGAGCCAGGCTCCAGCGGTACTGCGCACCCGGTCGACGCCGGCCCCCTGAATGCCGGCATCACCACCGTGTTGGGCGGCCAGAGCGGCGCCTTCAGGGCGCCGGCTCCCCCTGGGCTGAGCGTGGTCCTCCTCGGTCCGGGCGGCGCCCTCGCCCTGGCGGCGAGCGTCGGGGCTGGATCGGTCGTGCTCCTCGCCTCCACGGTACCTCTCCAGAACTCCCAGCTCGCGGAGGCCGACGACGCCGCCTTCGGCCTCGATCTCGCCGGCTCCCCCGGCACGCCTGTCAGCTTCGACGAGTACGACCACGGTCTCGGGCGGGCCGGCACCGGCCTCGACGGGCTCCCCGGCCACTGGAAGGCCGCTCTCGTCCTCGCCCTCCTGGCGGCGTTGCTGTGGGTGTGGTCGGCGGGGCGGCGTTTCGGGCCGGCGCAGCGTGGCGAGCGCGAGCTCATCCCACCCCGCGTCGCTCACGTCGACGCCATGGCGTCCCTGCTGGCGTCCGGACCCGTCGAGCGGGCGGCCGAGGCGGCGGCCCCTCTGCGGGAGGAGGCGCGCCGCCGCATCCGGCGCCGCCTGCGGGCCGACGCCGACGCCACCGACGAGCAGCTGGCTACCCTGGCCGCCGTCGCGGCGGACGTCCCGCTCGGGCCGGAGACGGTCGCCCGCCTGCTCGGCACCCCCCGCTCGGCCGGCGAGCTCGTGGCGGCGGGACGGGCCTTCGTGGCCCTCGAGAACGAGGAGGACGGCCGCTCATGACGGAGACAACCCCACCGGGCACGACGATGTCGCGACTGCGGGCACTCCTCCACGACGAGGTGTCGAAGGTCGTCGTCGGGCAGGGGCACGTCGTCGACTCCACGCTCGTGGCCATCGCCGTCGGGGGCCACCTGCTTCTCGAGGGGCCGCCCGGCGTCGCCAAGACGCTGCTCGCCTCGGCGACGGCGCGGGCGCTCGGGATGGCTGACCGCCGCATCCAGTTCACGCCCGACATGCTCCCCTCGGACGTCGTCGGCACCCTCACGCTGCGCGGCAACGAGCTCGTCTTCCGGCCCGGTCCCGTCTTCGCCAACCTCGTGCTCGCCGACGAGATCAACCGCACACCCCCGAAGACGCAGGCGGCCCTCCTCGAAGCCATGCAGGAGCGCACGGTCACGGTCGACGGCGTCCAGCACCCGCTGCCCGAGCCGTTCACCGTCCTGGCCACACAGAACCCGATCGAGTACGAGGGCACCTACCCGCTGCCGGAGGCACAGCTCGACCGCTTCCTCATGAAGGTGGCGGTCGGCTACCCGTCCGCCACCGACGAAGCCGCCCTCCTCCGTCTCCGCCACTCCGGCGTCTCCCCGGTCACCCTGGCCGACGTCGTGCCGATCGCCTCGGCGACCGACCTCCTCGCCGTCCGCGCCGAGGTCGACGCCGTCGCCGTGCACGACGCCATCGTCGGCTACGTCGCCACCCTCGTGCGCCGGACCCGCGAGCTCCCGAGCGTCGCCCTCGGGGCGAGCCCGCGGGCAGGGGTCCACCTCCTGGCCGCCGCCAAGGCGTGGGCGTGCGCCGCCGGGCGCGCCTACGTCATCCCGGAGGACGTCGTCTCCCTCGCCGTGCCGGTGCTCGGGCACCGCCTCCTCCTCACGCCGGAGGCGGAGATCGACCGCTTCACCCCGCAGGCGGCCCTCCAGAACGCCCTCTCGAGCGTTCCCATCCCCCGTTAGCCGCGACCACCATGGCCGAGGGCGAGTTGCCGGGCGAACCCGATACCCCCACGCCCGCCCGGGCGGGGAGGGCGAGCCGGCCCACCCGCCTCGTGGCGCTCGTCGCCGCCGGCCTCGCCGTCCTCTCCGCCGTCCTCCCGCTGCCCGCCGCCCTCCCGGCCCTCCTCGGGGCCGTCCTCGCCGGCGCCGTCGTGGCCGACTGGGCGATGGCCCGCCGGCTGCGACCGAGCCTCGAACGCCACGTCGCCCCGACGGTGGCGCTGCGCTCTCCGGTCCCCTACGAGGCGGCGGTGGGCGGACTCGAGACGGCCCGCCGCCTCCGGCTGCGCCAGCCGGCGCCACCCGGCCTGCATGTCGACCCGGCCGAGGCGCCCACCCGGCGCCTGCAGGGGAGTCTCACCGGCTGGCACCGAGGCGTGCACGAGCTCGGGGCGGTGCTGGCGCGCACGACGGGGCCCCTCGGGCTCGCCTCCGTCGATCACGTGGCGGGCGGGCCTGTCTCCGTCACCGTCCTCCCGGACCTTCCCCGGGCCCGCAGGCTGGCCGCCGCCAGGCGGCGGGGCCGCGCCGGTGACGAGGGCCGCGCCCGGGCTCGCCTCGGCCTCGGGACCGAGTTCGAAACGATCCGCGACTACACACCCGACGACGACATCCGGCAGGTCAACTGGGTGGCGACGGCCAGAGTGGGCCGCCCCATGGCCAACCAGTACCGCATCGACGAGAACCGCGAGGTGCTGCTCCTCGTCGACGCCGGCCGGCTCATGGCCTCGCCCATCGGCGACCTCACCCGACTCGACGTCGCCCTCGACGCCGTCGCCGTGCTCGCCGTGGCCGCCGAAGAGGCGGGCGATCGCGTCGGGACGCTCGCCTTCGACGCCCGCGTCTCCAGGCAGTTGGCACCGGGCAGGCGCAACGCCGAGGCCGTCGTGCGGGCCCTCTTCGACCTCGAGCCGACGGAAGTCGAGAGCGACTACGAGCGGGCGTTCCATGCCGTCGGACGGCACAAGCGATCCCTCGTCGTGCTCTTCACCGACGTCGTCGACGAGGCCGCCAGCCGCAGCCTCGTCGACGCCGTGCCCATCCTGCTGCGGCACCACGCCGTGCTCGTCGCCAGCTCCCTCGACCCGGATCTGACAGCGATCATGTCGCAACCTCCCGCCGACGTGGGCGGTGTGATGCGGGTGGCCGTCGCCGCCGACGTCCTCGCCAGCCATGCTCGCTCGGTGGCGGTGCTCCGCCGGCTCGGTGCCGACGTCGTCGAGGCGTCGCCCCTCTCGCTCGGCCCCGCCTGTGTCCGCGCCTACCTCAGGCTGAAGGAACGGGCCCGCCTCTAGGGCTTCCGAGACCACTTCCGAGGCCACCGGGGCGCGCCGGCGAGAGGGGGCGGCCCCCCTCGGCCGGACCGGCCCTTCGGCCCCGCCAGGCGACCAGCCCCCAGAAGGGCACGGCGAGCCCCAGGCCGATGGCGAAGGCCACCGGCGTCGCGAGGTCCCAGGGCGTCACGATTCCCTCCGTGCAGGCGGCCACGAGGAGGAACAGGAAGGAGGCGACGATGGCGGTCGCCACGACGGGCATGGCCGCCGAGAGCGCTTCGGCTCTCGTGAGCGTCCCGGGGTCGATGAGCGCCTTGGCGATGCGAAAGCCCACGGCGCCGGCGATCGTCACGCAGGACAGCTCGAGGAGGCCGTGCGGGACGGTCAGGCTGAGGAAGCTCCCGAGGCCGCCGGCGCGCCACTCGAGCGCCCCGAGGACCCCGACGAGGACGCCGTTGTAGGCGAGGAACCAGGCGGTCACGATGCCGCCGGTGAAGCCCCCGGCCATGGCGAGCACCGCCACGAGCAGGTTGTGCACCCAGATGTACCAGACGAGGCCGCCCCTCCCGGCGAGAGCCGTGCCGTAGAAGCCACCCCGCGTGTGGGACGCCACCTGCACCGTCGAGGGCAGCAACCCGGCGGCGGCGGCCGGCTGCAGGGCGCCCCAGAGCACGCCGAGGGCGAGGGAGCCGACGAGCACGGCAGCCGACAGCGCCAGGCAACCGTGCAGCTGTCGGATTCGCCGCCACAGGCCCCTCGAGAGGAACTCGCCGAAAGTGCCGGACGAGTCGGCCTTGGCGTAGACGACCTGGTTGGCCCGCACGACGAGGCCGTGGAGCCGCAGCGTGCCGGCCGCCTCCGGCCAGGAGCGGGTGGCAAGAGCCAGATCGGCGGCGGCCGAGCGGTAGAGAATCCCGAGGCGGCGCACCTCGTCGCCCGAGAGGCGGTCCGGGCGGCCCTTGGCGGCGTCCACGAGCAACTCGAGCTCTGCCCAGGCGGCTGCTCGCTCCTCGACGAAACGGTCCGCCTGCATGCTCTACGTTGTCACAGCGTGGAGTTCGAGGACCGCCACGTCACGGCGACCCCGGAAGGGATCCGCCTCGACGTCGTGCTGGCGGGCCTCGGATCCCGTCTCGCCGCCTACGCCTTCGACATCTTCGTGCAGGCAGTCGCCCTCATCGTCTTCCTCGTCGTGCTCTTCCACCTCTCGGACTCGGCCTCGGCGTCCACGGGGGCGCTCGTCGACGCCGGAGCCATCTCGGGCTTCTCCCTCCTCGACTTCATCGGCTACTTCATCGTGTCCGAGCTGTTCTTCCACGGCCGCTCCCCCGGCAAGCGGCTGGCGGGCCTGCGGGTCGTGCGGACGGACGGGCAGCCGGTCGGCGTGCTCGGCAGCACGGTGCGCAACGTGCTTCGGGTGGCCGACTTCCTGCCGGCCTTCAACGCCCTCGGGTGCCTCCTCATCCTCGCGACGACTCGCAACCAGCGGCTCGGCGATCTCGCCGCCGGCACGATCGTGATCCGCGAGCGGGTCGCCGCCGAGCGCACCCTCGGCGCCCAGTCGTGGTCGAGCGGCGCCGGCTTCGCGGCGCCGGCGGCCGTTTCCGGCTACTTCCCGCCTGCCGGGACACCTGGCCCGCTCCTACCGCCCGACCTCGCCCACTGGGACGTCAGCGCCGTGCCCGCCCAGGAGCTGGCGCTCGCCCGCGCCTTCGTCGCCAATCGGGCCGGCTACACGCCCGAGGCCCGCGCCCGGCTCTCCGTGGAGCTCGCCGGCCGCCTCTGGCCCTACGTCGCCGGGCCTGTCACGCCGCCGCCGGCGGAAGCCTTTGTGGAGATGGTCGTGCAGGTGAAGGCCGCCCGAGGCTGAAGCCGCCGGGCAGCGCGGCATCGTCAGGGGCAGCGTGGCGACGACGGCGCCGGCGATGAAGAGGCCGGCCAGGACGGCCGTCCAGTCGAGCGTGCTCACGTTGTCGCCCCCGCCAGGTCGTAGACCGTCGTTCCGCCCACCGTCTCGGCGCCGTAGTGACTCTCGACCCAGGCCGTGATGGCGCTGGCGTCGCTGCCCCCGTTGCCGCCCACCCCCGACACGATGCCGCCAGAGATGAAGTAGTGAATCGTGTGCGTGCGCACGAGCTGCTCGAACTCGGCGAGGGTGGGCGCCGGGTCGGTGCCGTTGAAGCCGCCGATGGCCATGACGGGGTCGTCCGTCGCCAGCTGGTAGCCGGCGGCCGTGTTCGACCCGACGGCGGCTGCCACCCACTCGTAGGAGGAGGCGTCCTCCTCGAGGAGCTTCACGAGGGCGGCGGGGGGGTTGGAGCCGCCGAGGAGGGAGCCGACCCCGCCGGCGCCGGCCCGCCGCCCGGCGGGTGCGGTGTTGGCGCCGCCGCCTCCGGCACCGGACGGCCCAGGCGCGCCGCCCGTGGTCGCCGAAGGCCCGCCGGCGGGGGGAGCGCCCCCAGCCGAGCCCCGAGGGGCGCCGCCGCCGATGCCGGCGCCCTCGCCGGCCGACGGCTGACGGCCTCCTCCGGCGAGGGCGCCTCGCCCGCTCCCGAGGCCGGTTCGCGGACCGCCGCCCGGGCCGGACGACACCGCCAGCGTCGGCCCGGCGCTCGGCAGGGACCCCGTAGAGGCCGTGGCGGCCGTATCGAGGGAGTAGGCGAGCGGGCCGGCGATACCGGCGAGGGCGGCCAGTGCGATGCCGGCCAGGGCGGCCCGCCTGGCGATCGCCCGGCCCGCCAGGAGCAGGGCCGCGCCCGCCCCGCCGGCGATCACGACCACGCAACGCAGCCATGGCAGGAAGGAGGGGGAGCGGTCGAGCAGCACGAACGACCAGGCAGCACTCGACAGCACGGCCAGCGCCAGCACGGACCGCACCCAGAGGGCGCTCCGCAGCGGCCAGAGCACGGCGACGCTCATGGCGACGAGCGCACCGATGGCCGGTGCGAGGGCCACCGTGTAGTACGGGTGGATGATGCCCTTGGCGTAGCTGAAGACGAGCCCGGTGACGAGGAGCGTCCCGCCCCACAGGAGGAGGGCGGCCCGCCGGCGGTCGATGCGGTCCGTCCGCCCGATCGCCACGAGGGCGCCCGCACCGAGGAGGAGGGCGGCGGGGATCAGCCAGGAGATCTGCCCACCCATGGACGGCAGGAAGAGCCGGTCCCAGCCCGTCGGCCCCCAGACGGCGGCGCCACCGGCGTTGCCCGTCACGCTACCCGTCTCCTTGCCGGCGATGCGGCCGAAGCCGTTGTAGCCGAAGATGAGATTGAAGACGTTGTTGTCCTGCGATCCGCCGATGAAAGGGCGGTCACGCGCCGGCACGAGCTCGACGACGGCGAGCCACCATCCCGACGAGACGACGAGCGCGACGCCGGAGGCAGCGAGCTGCCACAACCGGCGTCGCAGACGGACCGGGGCCGCCAGCAGGTAGACGCCCGCGATCGCCGGCAGGACGAGAAAGGCCTGCAGGTACTTCGTCAAGAAACCCGTCCCCACCAACACCCCGACGGCGACCACCCATCGGGTCCGTCCGTTCTCGAGGGCGCGGACGGTGCAGTAGGCCGCCCCCGTCAAGAGCAGGACGAGGAGGGCATCCGGATTGTTGTAGCGGAACATCAGCGTCGCCGCCGGCGTGATCGCCAACAGGGCGCCGGCAACGAGTCCCGCCCGGGCGCCGAAACAGCGCCGCACGGCGCCGTAGAGGAGGGCGACAGAGGCCACACCTTCGAGCGCCTGCGGCACGAGAACGGTCCAGGAGCTGAGCCCGAAGAGGCGGGCGGCGATCTCCATGGGCCAGAGCGAGAGGGGAGGCTTGTCGACCGTGATGAAGTTGGAGGCGTCGGAGGAGCCGAAGAAGAAGGCTTTCCAGCTCTTCGTCCCGGCCTGCACGGCCGCCGAATAGAAGGTGTTCGCCCAGCCGGATCGGTCGAGGGCGACGAGGTAGAGCAGGGCCGTGCCGACGAGCAGGGTACCGAGCTGCAGGCGCCGCCGCGTGGCGGCGGAGACGCCAGAGCGCCTCCCCGTGGCGGGGAGGCGATCGGCGGGGAGGTCCCCGGCGCCGGTGTCGGGAGTGCCGCTCTGCGCTACGGGCGCCGGCGGGGCAGTGATCATCGGTCGGATGCCGTCCTTTCCTTCGCCGCCGTCGGCGGCGTGCTGGATCGGACGTCATCGTGCGAGTGCGCCCTCAGAGCCGGCTGTGAAGCCTCTCCGATGACTCGCTGACCGTTGTCACTGCCACTGTCACCGGCACCGGTACCGAGGCCCGGGGCGGCCGGCCCGGCGTGGCCGGCTCAGACCTCGAGGTCGTCTTCCTCGTCGAGGTCCGCCTCGTCATTCTCCCCGCTGTCGGTGGCGCCCGCCCCGAAACCGTAGGTGGAGGGACCGTGCTCCCGGGACCCGGGCCCACCCCAACCACCAAAGGGGCCACCGCCGGCACCGGCGCCGAAGATCCAGCCCGGCAACCCGAAACCGCGCCCGAACCCAGGGCGCCCTTGACCCCAGGTGCGGCCGATGTCCTCTCCGGAGGGTGCGTCCGGCACGATGGCCTGCACCCGGCTGCGCAGCTCGGCGAGGAGCGCCACCACCTGGGCGCGCTGCTCGTCGGTGCCGTTCGTGGCGGCGTAGACGATGGAGATGACGATGTCCCGGATGGCACCGGCGAACTCGAGCGGCATGCCGCCCCGCCCATGCCCCGATGCCTCCCAGGGGCGGTGGCCGGCGTCGGAGCGTGCGCTCGACGCCTCCGCCCTGCCGGCATCGGTCATCTCGAAGAGGCGCTTGCCGTCGGGCGACTGCCGGCTCGTCACCAGCCCTTCGTCCTCCAGCATCTGCAAGGTCGGGTAGATCGACCCCGGGCTCGGCGTCCAGGCGCCCCCCGACCGGCGGGACAGCTCCTGGATCATCTGGTAGCCGTGCATCGGCTGCTCCGAGAGGAGGGCGAGGATGGCCGCCCTCACGTTGCCGCGGCGGGCTCTGCGCCCCCCGCCGTGACGACCGCCCCCGCCTCCGAAATCGCCCCGCCCGGGGGCGAAAGGCCCGCGACGTCCGGCACCGTATTCGTTGAAATTCCTCATGTTGCTCGCTTCCTTCCCGGCCCGTTCTCGTGCCGGGCCCTCCGGTCGCTTCTCTGAGCGACCCGTTAACGATATATCGTTATACAGGAACCCGGGGGCCGCCGTACATATTCCCGGCGGTAAGGAGGCGGCGGCGAGGACCGCTCAGTGATAGATGACGGCGGCGGAGGTGGCGATCACGGCCACGGCGACGATGGCGGCGAGGGGGGCGAGCGTCTCCCGGCGTTGGAACGCCCGGAAGGCCATGAGCGCCGGCACGATCCCGATGAGGACGAAGTGGGCCGTGAGGGCGATGGCGAGGTAGACGCCTCCCACGACGATGGCGGTGAGCGAGGCCTGGTTGCGGCGGGCGAAGGTGCCCGAGGCAGGCCCGCCCATGGAGCAAATGTTTTTATGTTTGTTCCTCGTTAGGTTAGTGCTGGCTTCTTCATCTTAAAGAAACAACAACACGTAATAAAATCATCATCTTCTTGCCGATGTCTTCAATCTCATGTGCTGCTTCTACTTTTGGATGCTTTGGCCCTGCTTGAGTAGGATGTGATCTTTTTGGGGTAAGTAAAAGTTTATTGTTATAGTAATGTTATTGGTAGCATTGTCTCTATTAAAATCAGGCAATCTATCTGATTTATCTGAAGGCAAACAAGTAAAGGATAGGCAGGAGATAAGTGCTATGATATTCATGGATGCCTCCTTATAAAAAGAAAAGGGTACTGCTTTAATTACAATACCCTTAATTAACTTTTGCTTGCATCATTTCCATCAATTACTTGAATAATTTTACGGAAATGAAATACTCTACGTTAATTTAATTGAATCACATTATTAGAACAACGTACCGACCAAAGTTCTGCGTTCTAACAACTGAAAGCGCTGATGATAAACACCAACAAAAACACTATGACTCCAACAAACAAAGAAGCCTATTACAGAGGAGCAGAGTTGTTAATGAATCTAGATTACCAAACTAATTCAACTTTGCAAGCTTTTCCTAATCTCACAAGCACGGAAAATAAGCTCTTTTTACTCATCTATGAACAGCATGTCAAACACAATGGCCGTGTTTTCATGTCACGTGACTATATGGCATCTATTCTTGGTATTTCTCCTACTCATATATCGCGTATAACTAAAAAACTTCACGAGAGTGGTCTTATAGCTAAAACGGTTACGGCCTATGATTATAAAAGACGTCGATGTCATTACAAGATAACTGAGCAGGGTCACTATTGGAGACCCTATATTGTACAAGCATACAACTTACTAAAAAAAGTTTTTCTTTCTATTTCGTTATTAATTTCTCCTGGCACCAGTAATGTCACATTAGTTAATCTTAACGGAGTAAGATTTAAAAATGGGTGTAGTAGTGTGAGAGAGTTACTAACAGCGCGCGAGGCAAATACCCCATCGACCACGCTACAACCTGTCACAAAAAAGGAGACAGTCATGCAGATACCCGACTATGTTGAAAAACTGACAGACATTTTAAAACTTACCCTCCATGGAAAACTAAAACTAGCAACGTTTAATGAGCCTACCATCCAACATGGCTTTGCTGCGATACAAAAGACAGTCAAATGCAAAGATGTCTTTGCGGAGATGGTAAACCAATGCATTAGTTTCTCTTCCCAAAATGGTTATAAAGTTGAGTGGAAAGAGTATTATGCGGCTGTCGAATCTGGGATGGTAGACAAAAAGCAGTTCTACACTACCAAAAAAGTAACTTCAGAGATGGTCAAGCCACGAAAATCTATCTTCACGTCAGAGAATCCTGTCTATTTCTCTAACGTTGAAGATCTGATGGCTGCTTTGAGAAAGAAGAATCAAGATCGAATAGCAGAAAAGAGACCTGAAGATATAGAAAGCGAACAAAGATATATACAGCAGAATCCTGATTGCGCTGCTTTAGGTGTCAAACTGGGCGTAGATTTCAGTCGATGGAATCAACCAGTGACAAAACGTCACACCTTCCCGCAGTCTGTGACAAATCGTCACGACCTGACGAGTTCGGAACTTGTCTCGTCAGGGGACCCTCATGAGACGATTTTAAAATCACAGATTTCTCCTATTTCAAAATGTGTTGTTAAAGGAGGCACGATTATGTGTCTTGCAAAATCTGGGAATCTACAAAAAAATATGGTAGAACCAGAGCCAGTAGATTACGAGCAAGATTCTATCTGGGAAGAAGTATGAAGGAGAGCGATGAAGTCATATTCCTATATCTTGGAGGGAGTTCCTCAAGCATTAACACTGAGAAGATCAGATGATATTGTTGGATGGAACCATCACAAAGAGACCAAGTTATTAATTGATCTTGCATTAGAATACCAACACGGTAACAAGCCTCTTCTTTCAGGACCGCTCAAATTAGAAGCAACCTTCTATTTCCATACGCCTACTAGTCCTAAAGCAAAGATACGAGGCCATACCGGCAATCCATGCGCAGCTAGACCGTCAATGTTTCTGTTGCTGAACTTTCTTGAGCACTCTGCACAAGGACGGATATTTACAGATTCTGCTCATATTGCAACTATCACATGCAAGAAGCTCTATGATCCAATACCACGTACAGTATTTACCTTTACGGAGATTCATGAAAGCAAAAAAAGTGTTGAAAAGGTCCAATCATAGCGAAGTTGAGAATATTGAGCCAATAATCCATGATTGGTTTGACTATCGGGATATGTTTACAAACGATATGAAGCCAATGAACTCAAAGGGAATAGAGATTCTTGGCATTGATCTGAAAAAATGGGCACGAGACGACAAGAAAGCTTATAAGATATCCCAGTTTCATTTGGAGAGAGGCATATCTAAAGGGACATGGAGAGACTGGGTGGTAAAGTTTCCCCAGTTTAGAGATGATGTAGAAATGGCGAAGGCATTTATAGGCGATAGAAGAGAGATAGGCGCAATAGAGAATAAGCTTAACACTTCTGTTGTTGCCTATACGATGCCATTTTATGATAACGATTGGAAAGAAGAGACGATAAGACGAGCATCTCTTAAAGAGGGAAGTTCGGGAGATGGTAAAGATTCCATCACAGTCGTTTTAAATCCGATACCCAATTCAGAAATAGTATTGCAAAGAAATACGAACAGAGATGAAGAAAAATAATTGGTTGGAGTTAGAGGCTGAAGCTCGTTTATTGAATGTATTGCGAAGAAGAAAAAGTTTCGCTGACCGGAATTCCCAGCGAGAAAGTTATAAATTTGATGATCTTTGTGAAGAAGTTGTTGAACTGCATGAGATTCATGGAACGTGGAAATACAAAAAAATGGTCGAATGGTACTCGTGCATGTATATTTCCGCTGGTTGCCCTTTTTTCCCTCACCACAATAAATGGAAAGAGAATCGTCTTTCTGATATTAATAGAACTCGCTTAACGAGAAAGTACTACGCTGCGTGTATAAAGTGCAAAAAGCCGAGGAGTTTCTGGTTGGTGTCGCTAGATAAGCCTTCACGGGCTAAGTGTAATCACTGTACTCCTCCAGTTCCCAAGGTGAAGAAGAGAAGAAAGCCTTTGTTTCGTAATCCCGTTATTCCCGGGCCTACGAAGGTTACGAAAAAAGGTTGGTGTGTTTGTCCAACAAATTCATCAGTCGCGCAGAAGTGTTTTTGTTTTGGAACATTACGGGAGATCAAACAGTGAGTCTATCAACCCAAATACACCTGAACAAATTCCAACCAAGATCATACCAAATACCAATCCTTGATGCTCTCGAGAACAAAGGCTATAAACGTGTGCTAGCAATCATGCCCCGTCGTGCTGGTAAGGATGTAACGGCGTTCAACTATTGCATTAGATATCTCTTAAAGAAGCCCTGTGTGATCTACTATATCTTTCCCACCTATTCACAAGGACGCAAGATTCTCTTTGACTCGATAACCAATGCGGGTCAGCGTATACTTGAGTATATCCCCAAAGAAGTTATTGAATCTATGAATCAACAAGAGATGAAAGTGAGGTTCAAGAATGGTTCCCTTTTTCAGATCGTTGGTAGTGATAATTACGACAGCCTTGTTGGTACTAACCCTCAAGGCATTGTTTTTTCCGAGTACGCATTACAGGATCCGAGAGCATATCAATACTTACGTCCCATATTAGCGGCAAACGACGGATGGGCTCTGTTCCTGTCTACGCCTCGTGGCAAGAACCACATGTGGGAGCTGTACAATATTGCCAAAGAAAATCCTGATTGGTTTTGTTACAAACTCACGCTCGATGATACCCAACATATTCCCCTTATTGAGATTGAACGTGAACGCAACGAAGGGATCATGAGCGAAGATCTGATCCAACAGGAATACTACACGAGCTTTGAGATGGGTGTTGAAGGTTCGTATTATGCCAAGTATTTAGACAATATGCGTATTAAAGGTCAGATTGGCATCGTTCCATGGGAGCCTGGATTCAAAGTTCATACTGCTTGGGACTTAGGCGTTAGAGACTCAACTACGATTATCTTCTTCCAGACAATTGGACAAACAGTTCGCATAATAGATTGTTATGACAAGAATAAAGAAGGTTTGGAACACTATATTGGTGTGTTACGGTCAAAGCCATACCAATATGGTAAGCACATCGCTCCTCATGATATTAGAGTGCGCGAATTTGGTTCTGGTATGACACGGATAGACAAAGCTCGTGAGCTTGGCATAACCTTTATCATCACGCCAGACTTATCTATTATGGATGGTATTGAAGCGGTTAGAAGCACATTGCCCAAGATCTGGATGGACGAGGAAAAGTGTAAGCCGCTGATCAAGTCGTTAGAGGGTTATAGGCAGGAATTTGATGCAAAGCGGAAAGTCTATAAGTCGCATCCCCTTCATGATCAAAATAGCCATTACGCTGACTCTATGAGATATCTGGCGATCTCTCTACCAAAGACTCGAGATGGTAAGTCAGCAGAAGAATTGGATAGGCAGTTTTATGAAGCACGATACGGAAGTAATAGTAAATTGCCGAGCATATTTAGAGATGATCTACCGAGATATTAGATGAACAAAGTAAAAGAAATCTTAGAGAGATATAAAGAGATATATAAAAAGAAGCACGGAAAAGAGTGGAAGTCGGATGATTCTGATTTTTATAAAGAGTATAAGAGGCTCATGGATACGGCTATGACTGTAGAACTAGATTTTTCCAAAGATCTGGACAAGGTATAAGATGGCAAATAACAGAATGTTTATTATTAATAAGACTACTGGTCGCCGTTTCTACATGGCTAAACATTTCTGCCTTGGCTGGGAGGGTGGTTGGGAAGAAATGGGGGATGCCTGGCAAGAATATCTTGATGCTGACATTGATTTATTTTTGGAAAACGAACACGCCTATGCACTAGGATATGAAGATACAGAAGAAGAGTTTTCTCATTTACCACTCATAATATTCACGAAAAGTAATGAAAAAACTATTTAATCGTGACATTAAAGCTCTCTATACCGATGACAATGAATTCCTTGTAGTTAGGGATGATCAAGATTGCTTTTACTATTTTAAAAGAACCCAGGAAGATCATGGTCTCATCTATCACATGAGCGATCTTGAAGATGTTAAGTTGATTGAGAAAGACAAAAAATCCAAACCTTTGAGAGTTGTATTTTTATCAGATAAGGCTAAGAAGTGAATCACAATTACTTTAATGAGCCAGTAAGGCCAGGAGATTCATTGGAAAACAATAAGAATGAAGTGCGCATCAACCTCGGTATGGGAGGCGTCTTAGAGCATTCAGTCATGAATGATACCTATAAGGCCATGCTTATTGAATTGCACGAAAAGGTTGAAGCGCTTCGTTATGAAATGAGGAGATTGCAGGATGGTCCTCTTGATGCGCCAGAGCTGCAAATAGTTATGAAAGAATTCTGGAATAACAGTCTTGAGCTAGGACTATATGTTAGCGACATTTTAGAAATGAACTCATGGGTTATGGCTAGCGAAGAATTGAAAGAAGTAGTAAAAAAAGAGTTACAACGTATGGAAAAGAAACAATGAATTGTCCCACAGCTGCGAGATAATTAATTGTATAAAATAATAACAATATTAGAGAGCAACCTAATGTTTAAAAGACCAAGAGAACCGTTAAAGTTAGAGAAGCGAAAGACAGGGAGATTGTTCGGGAGAATTGAAGAGTCAAAGGAATATTTGAATGGTATATTGGAAGAAATAGATACGAATATCCAGTATTTCACTTACAAAAAAAGAGATATTGAGGTTCTTCTGAAGAAGCTCGATTGTGCTTATTCTCAAGTCGAGTATATAGCAGAAGACATAGTAAAAATTTGCGAACAAATAAAACAAAAGAAGGAGACAAGTAGTGTTGAACCAACAACAAGCATTCCAGCACATGGTAGCATGGGCGATGCAGAATCTTTATAACTGCTACACCGAAGCTAATGATATTAAGAACGATGAGAAGCTAACCGAAGCGGAAAAGATAGCTAAGATCAAAGCTCCTTATGGACCTGATCATCGCTTATTGAATCTCTTATTGCTTTTAAAGCCGGCACTTGAACAAGCTCAGCTTGAATTCCCGGATCACAAAGACACATTCTTCACGTGGTTTAATGATCGTTGGGAGACTATTGCTAAACTCAACATCATTGAGGGCGAGTGCAAATGTAAGGGTTGTAAGAAACCTGAAGATGCGCAAGCTTCTAGTTAATGCTCTTTAGGAGTATACTCTTGGTGGGTTGGAAGAACCCCTTTTTCAAATACGGGCCCAAGAACCTAAAAAATTCTTGGGTTTTATCTTTTAAAATACTTGTCTCAACTGCTATACCATTCTAAAATGTGCCCGATATATCAAATGAAATTGAGGGGTATAGTATGATCTTTCCCGAATTTTCTTCTACAATTGTTCCCAGAAGTACATATTTTTTACTGGGGAACATTATGTTTTTTTATGAATATGATGAGTTTGTAGGAAGAAAGTTTGGTAAATGGATAATAAAATCTCATGAGTATTTAAAGGGGAAGACATATTTCGTATGTGAATGCGAATGTGGGAGAAAATCTACCATTCAAAGTTCTACCCTTATAAACGGAAGATCTATAGCTTGTAAGTCATGTGCCGCAAGAAAACACGGGTTATATAAAACCTCTACTAATAGTTCTTGGGCATCTGCTCGCAATAGGTGCAATAATCCAAACAATAAGGATTATGCCGATTATGGTGGTCGGGGTATAAAGTTCTGTGAAAAATGGAAAGATTTTCGTTTGTTTTTAGAAGACATGGGAGAAAAACCTGACGGTCTTACTTTGGATAGGATTGATAATGACGGAAATTATGAGCCTGGTAATTGTCGTTGGGCCACAAAAAGCCAACAGAATAGTAATCAAAGAAAAAGATATGGAAAGGCAATAAAATGATCTTTCCCGAACTAGGCCCGCAGTATTATGATGAAAGAAATAAAGGGCTTCTCTCGCGCATGGAAGCTTTTTATGCTTCGAGCATTACGATCAACCAGGCGTTTTGGGCGGAAGCTGACCAAGACACTCGCTTTGAAGTAGGAGATCAGACACTGTGGAATGATCTGTACGGTAATCTACCAGTCAACAGTAGGCGCCAGTTTAACTTCAACCATATTCGTCCCGTAATTAACATGATATCAGGACATCAGCGCCGTAATCGTAAATCAACCATTGTTATACCTATTGAAAATGGCGACCAAGACACAGCGGATCAGTTTACTAAAGTGCTTATGCACATAGATCGCACTGAAGGAGTTCTGGAAACTATTTCAGAATCCTTCCATGGAAGCTTAGTAACTGGTATGAATTTACTCCAGCTGTGGGTTGATTATCGTGAAGATCCCGTTTCAGGAAGTATAAAAGTTGATAACTGTGCTTATAATAGTTTTCTTATTGATCCATTCTTTCGCAAGGCTGATCTATCTGATTGCAATGGTATATGGAAGCGCTCGTTTCTTACTCGACGCGAAGTCATCTCGTTACTGCCTGACAAAGAAGATGAGATACTTGGACTTATTAGTAATGAATCAGGTACAGGTCGTGACGGCAAGTTCCAGTTTATGCCAGAAAGCTACGGCTACGCCTATAAACAACTTCTTACCTATGACGAATTTTACTACCGCGATTATAGACGCCAAAAGATTCTCATGGACGCCGAGACAGGCGAGACGCTCGAATGGAAGTCTGAGGACAAAGATCGCCTTGAAGAATTCCTGCGCGCTTACCCACAAGTAACCATGCAAGAAACCGAAATACCAACAGTACGTGTGGCAGTCGTTTGCCAAGGACGCGTTATGTATGACGGTCCCAATCCATTAGGCATCGATCAATATCCATTTGTTCCCGTGTTTTCTTACTACAATCCACAGATGCCATACTTCCCTTATAGAGTCCAGGGTGTAGTTCGCAACTTGAGAGACGCTCAATATCTGTATAACAGGAGAAAGATCATTGAGCTGGATATCCTAGAGTCACAAGTTACGTCAGGTTGGAAATACAAAGAGAACGCAGTAGTCAACGTCAAAGATCTCTATTCGTTAGCCGGTCAAGGTAAAGGCATAGCGCTCAAAGACGAAGCACTTATGTCAGATGTTGAACAGATCATAGCTCCTTCAATACCTCCATCAATGATGCAGATATCAGATTCCCTTTCTGGTGAAATTATGAAGATATCGGGCGTCAATGAAGAGTTGATGGGCGCATCGTCAGAAGACATGGCAGGAGTTCTGTCTATGCTTCGACAAGGAGCAGGACTGACAACGCTCCAAGGGCTGTTTGATAACTTAGATCGTGCACAGAAGCTCTTGGGTAAGCTCATGATCGACGTGATACAGTCAAATTTCACTCCAGGCAAAATAAAAAAGATATTGGAAGGTAAAGAGCCGAGTGCACAATTCTACAACAAGGCGTTTGGGAAATATCATGCTGCTGTTGAAGAGGGAATAAACACCACAACACAAAAGCAGATGCAGTTTGCTCAGCTGTTCCATTTACGCAATGCTGGTGTTCCTATTCCAGATTCAGCTCTTCTTGAAGCTTCAACAATACAGAATAAGACTGAGATCATTGAACAGATGCAAAAACAACAACAGCAACAACAAGAAATGCAGATGGCTCAACTTAAAGCTCAAATGCAAGAACAAGAAGCAAGAGTTAACTTGTCTAATGCTCGAGCAGATGCTGATCGTGGTCTTGGTGTAGAACGCATAAGCCGTGTTCAGGAGAATCAAGCATTAGCACTTGAGCGTCGTGCCCAAGCGCATAAGGATGATGAGTCTGCGTTTTTAGAGAAGATCAAAGCAATCAAAGAGCTTGAATCTATGGATCTTGAGCATCTACAGCGCATGATAGATCTGGCAAACAGGCTGCAAGCGCAAGATGATATTCAAAATAGAGTAGAAGAGAATCAGGTAAGTTCGGATATTCAGTCCGACTTATCGTCATTATTGTCCCCACAACAACATCAACAATCTGCAGGAGCAGTATGAAGCGTTTATTTTTAGGTGTTTGTTTAATGTTCTATCCCATTCAAGCTGATAACGTTCGCGACTTTTTGTCGACGGCCGATATTGTTGACGGCGAACAGTATGAACTTCTTAACGTGATGCTTCATATAATGGAAGAGTTAAGCGTAGAAAATAGAACTATTATTTACATCTACTTAGAGAATCTTGAAGATAAAACGCTTTCTGGTCTTGATAGTGACGAGAAATTTTGTTTTGAATGTGTAGCTTTACAAGAAGACGCACCGTAGTTAGAGGATTTTTTGTTTCAACCCTTGCAGCTCTTTTGAGGTCTGCAGTTTCTACAAGGAGATGCCCGATGGCAAAACGTTATCACAAGGCCCCGAGCCAAGGTTCATATGCTGGTTATGAAAGCAGAAGAACTCAAGAGATGGAAGACGGTGGCATGATCCGCGAGGATAGAAGCGCAATCGCTAATCTTCCTCAAGACGTCATGATCAAAGCGTATCCAGCTGCAGATGACTATGCGGTTTATGGTCTTAATGACACTATCGCAAGCGTAGATCATCAACGCAAAGAAGACAGCAAAGACAAGAAAAAAGGTCCATTCCCTGATATGTACTAAGGTGAACCCATGCTTTTGATGATGCAACCGAAAAAGCGTAAAGAGAAAAGCGTAGCGCGATCTATAAGTCGTGATGAAGCTCTTTCTGTTTACCCAGTCGTTGAGACCAAAAGCGAGCAGTATAGCCAACGTGCATACGATAGGGTTGAGGAAATGTATAGTTCATTCTATGCAGGCCTTGATCCTCGAAGAAGACAGGAAATGGCCGATGGTGGCATGGTAAAAGAGGATAGAAAATCGATTGCAAACCTTTCAGAAAAGTTTGTGCATCGCGAGTATCCATCTCAACCATATTATGCAAACCCCTACCTGGATGACACTGTAGAGGAGAAGTAATGCCATTAATGCCACGAAAAAAAAGTAAGGGGGCCAAAGTTGCTTATGCAATCTTAGGAACACCTGCCAATCTAGTAAAACAGAAACTGTCTGAACACGAAAAGTATGTTCGCGCTCGCTTAACCTTTGAAGAGAGTCGTTTGGTTCGTTAAGTAGGGGGGCGGAATAATATCTGCCCCTTCTTTAAAGAGGTGATATGAAACTAAAAGTATTGATAGGAGCGTTATTATTAGGCTCATTTGTTGCAGCTTGTAACTTAGAAGAATATGAATTGGTGGTATGTGAGTCTAAGCCATTCATACGTAAAAAGCATTTGTTGGATGCAGTGGTAAGTAGCACAAATTGGAGCGGCTATGTGGTCGCTTCTAATCTGCTGCATCCAACAAACTATCTAGTAACCAAAGTATCAGGTTCATGGATTGTTCCTGATATTAAAGCAGCTGGTGTAAACACTAACTGCTCAGTATGGGTTGGTATTGATGGTGCAGGAAGCCCATCAGTTGAACAACTGGGAACTGAGCATGATTATACAGACGGACAAGAAAGCCATTATGCATGGTGGGAAATGTTTCCCGATGGAAGTAATTTATTAGAAGGGTTCCCTGTTGCAGTTGGTGATAGCATCAGCGCATCAGTAACTTTTGTTCCTGTTAATGTTCTTCCTACCGGAAACACGCTATTCATCTTGCTCATCGTGAATAATACACAAAAGAAGTACAGCATCGTTCCAGCAATAACAAGAACGATCATGCAGCGCGTTTGTGCTGAGTGGATTGTAGAAGCTCCATGGCTTAATGTAACGCTTCCGTTATCAGATTTTGGTGTTGCTCATATGTTCAATTGCTCAGCTGAGATCAATGGGTTATCCGGACCTATTAATAATCCTGCATGGCAGAATGAGAGTATGAATATGGTAGCGCCTGATGGAGCACAAAAGGCAGTTACTTCAGCTTTGTCTGCTGATGGAAAATCGTTTTCGGTTCAATGGATGCATACATAAGGAGTAATAAGTGATATTTGATATACCGTTCAGGATAAAGAATTATTTTGCATTACGCCGGGTTGACAAAGAAATGGATGAATATCTTGCTAAGCATCCTCTTGAGTGTATGAGTAATCAGGACCTCATCGGGATGATAGAAGAGCTTCCAGATGATTCTTTTGATCGTTTAAAATGGGTTACAGAAATTGCCGAAGATATTCGTAATAAAAAGGGACAAAATGAAAAAGATGGTAAAAAAGCTTGAAAAAGCAGATTCAAAGATGCACAAAGCTAAGCACAAGCTCTTCAAAAAAGAAGAGAAGATGAGCAAGAAAGAGGAAAAGCTCCACCATAAAATGGAAAGCGCAGAGGGGCACCTAAAAAAAGCTAAACATCACAAGAAGATGCATGATCATCATATGAAAGAGCATTCAAAGATGAAAAAGCATCACTCAAAAAAGGGGGAAGCTAAAGTTGAAAAAGTGATGCGTGAATATAAGAAGGGTGAACTTCACAGTGGTAGCAAAAAGGGCCCTCAAGTGAAGAATCCTAAACAGGCAGTTGCTATCGCTTTAAGTGAAGCACGCAAATCAGGGGCTAAAATTCCAAAGAAAAAGTAAAAAGAGCAGTACACTAAGGAGCAAGCAATGAAAGACGGAAAAAAAGAGACCGTTGGTAAGATAGCAACCGATCTTGCCGCACAAGACATTCATCCACAAAGCGCTATAGAACTCGAGCGTGAGATACACAAAGAGTACGAAGATAATATTCACCAATGTATAGAGCGCGGAAAAAAAGAATTCAATAGTGATTTTTATCTTGTAGTGATTACCAAAAAAGAACGCCTACTTCCTAACGTATTACGCCATTATTATTTCCCTCGTGGCACGTGTCCAACTCCAGAATATGATCAGACCGTTTATAAGTATCACTGGGCTCATGATGTTCACGAGTTTCTCTGGGTTATACCAGACAAGATAACCTGTCAGCTTTTCCGTGATAATGCGTTACACATAAAAGAATCTGAGCGTGATTTACTCAAGTTTGTATTAGATTTTTATGATGATACGCTCATGAAGTTATCAAAAAGATTAAATGGAGAAGAGCTCGAAACTCCCCTATTAGTTACACCATAAGAGGTAGCAATGTTTGAAGTAAAATATGATCGTGATGGTAATCCTATACGCGAGAAGGCTCGCTTACAGGAAATGGAGCAAGTAGTTCAAGAACAAGAAGTAGAAGAGCAAGAAGCGGCTCCGCAAGAAGAACCCGAAGCGCAAGAAGAGCAACATAGTGAACCTGAACCTAGTATCGAAGCGGCTCCAGCAAAAGCAGCTCCGGAGAGCGTACCTACAGAATCTGATGCAGCAAAAAGTTTTAGAGAAATGCGAGAAGCCAAGCTCAGAGCTGAATATGAACGAGACGACTATATGCGCCGTCTTGCTGAGTTTGAATCACGTAAGAAGTCCGCAGAACCTGAGCCAGTTGAAGAGGATGAAGACATTCGACTCGGCGATGATGATATTGCAGAAGGTAAGCACCTATCTAAAGTTGCCCAAAAAATAAAGAAACTAGAGGCCAAGCTGGCAAAATACGAATCACAGTCAACAGAAGAACGGGCTGAAGCTCGTCTTAAGGCTAAGTATTCGGATTTTGATAAGGTAGTCTCTAAGGAAAATGTAGCTCTACTAGCAGAAGCCTATCCTGAATTGGCTCGAAGTATGCACTCAACCGATGATCTGTATACAAAAGCTGTATCAGCTTATACGCTGATCAAGAAATTCGGTATTTACCAAGAATCACCACTAGCTGCTGAGCGTGAACAGATAACTAAAAATGTAACAAAGCCACGACCGTTGGCCAGCGTCTCTCCTCAGCAAGGAGAAGGAGCGCTTACTCGTGCCAATGCTTTTGCTTCTGGACTGACCGATGAGCTCAAGGACCAACTCATGAAAGAGATGAACCAAGCGCGCAAAGGATACTGATACTGAACTTGACCGGGGTTGGAAATCCTTCCCCGGCCAAATACGCGTAGCTCACGACCATCCAAGGCACGAGCTACGCTAAGCAGTCCCACGATTAGATGTGTTCTGCTTCTGGAACATCTTTTATTCACTTAATGGCGTAATAGTTTTCAATAACCCAACAAGATCTTCTTTCTTAAAGAGACAATAGTTATTGATGGGATTACGATATGATGTAACTTTCCCCTGCTTTACCCAGTTGCGAAGAGCATTAGGTGAAATGCCAAGAAACTTTGCCGCTTCTCTAATCTTTAAATAACTTGATATCTCATTACCTTCTGTATTTTGCCATTTATTCATGCGTTCCCTTTTTGATTTCTGATGTATACAAACATTATTATACGTTAATTGACAATAATAATCAATATGTTACTATAATATCTATGGATCAAAGAATAAATGAATTCCAGTTAAAAGTTCTGGAATATGAAATTGATGTATTCCCTGATATTATCCACATCGCTCTCAAAAAGATGCGGATGAAAACTGTTGTTGAAGTGACGAAGGGGAATTTCGATAGATTCTTCAAGTTGGTACAGAAATCTAAATACGAAAGATATAGGAATGGCAGCAAAAGAACATAAGAATCCAGTCATAAAAATAAGCGAAAAAGATAGAAAAGAGATTTATAAATATAGAGCTTTAAAAAAGGAAGTAACTAATAATCCCCTCCCCAAGACAGCGGAAGAAATTATAGAGAACGATATAGCTCGAAAACTATATCCTAAAGCATTTGAAGTAATAAAAATGTACGATAAAAGAGCTTTTTCTGATTATTTTGCAATGAGCGAAATACAGAGATTCCATGATCATTGCGAAAGTGTTCATGGAAAAGGAAAATCTTGCGCCAATATGGGATGTTTGGAAGATTTAACCATGGAAGATGCTAAAGAATTCGCCTCTACCATTCTTAGTTGTGTAAAAACTTTTTTTGAGGATCAAGAAAAAAAGGAAAAAGATGGATCTAATGGTAATCAACAGACTTCTTGATGAAGTAAAAGAGCTTAATGGCAAAATTCTTGAAGCCGAGAAATCAAAAGCAAAAGATGACCCTTATCAATCAGCAGTTATTAATGATCTAGTAACAGCTTTATCCAAAGCTCAAGGACATTATCCATCAATTGGCGCTGATCGTGAAAATCCATACTTTAAGAGTAATTACGCTGACTTGGATATGATCCTTAAAGCTATTCGTCCTGCTTTATCATCAAATGGTCTGTCATTCGTTCAAGATACTCGCTTTACGCAAGATGGTTCAACAATATTGCATTCACGTATCTATCATGCAACCGGTCAATGGCTTGAAACGCGTGCCCGTATTCTACCTGTCAAAAACACTCCACAAGAGTACGGCAGCTGTCTCACGTACAATAAGCGTTATCAAGCCATGGCTCTATTAGGTGTAACAGTCGCCAAAGATCCGACAGACGATGATGCTGAAATTGCTATGGTTCATTCTCGTGAAATAGTGGCAAAAGGACCAAGTAACAAATATAATCCCAAAGATAATTCACACGAAACTATTACCAAAGAGCAGATAGAAGAACTTGAGTATGAACTAGCCGATTCCCCTGATCTTGGTGAGATGGTTTTAGATAAGTTACAGATTCAGTCACTTGCAGACATGCCAAAATCTAAGTATATGGTATCTTTACAGCGCATTCGTGAAATTAAGCAGAAGCGTAACGGTGCTAAATAAAGGGAATCGGGATATGCCTCAAGAGAAAAAGAAGAAGTTAGTGGCGTTGCCTAACGTCTTGAAGCGCCACAGTGAGCCTAATGCCTATGATCAGGCTCCTCAAGGGACGCATATCCTGGTTAATGACAAAGATCTGTATATTCAAAAGTCTACTGATGAGACTAAGCCTCTATGGGAATTAGTAGATACTTATATGGGCCAAGAATCTAATGCCTGATTTTTCCCATACATAATCATAAGCACTATAAGAAAAGCAACAAGAGGTGTTTTAATCGTTCCATTTTCTAGTAACCGAGGGAAATTGGAAGTGATTAATAAACACACAATCATGTAATAGAGAAATCCAATATACTCTTTGTGGTAAAGTTTTTTCATTAGTTTCCTTTCTAATGGGTAGGAGATAATCCCCTACCCTTGTGTATATATTCTTAAACAGTTGGAGTCATTCCGAAGAATAATCCGACAGCAGCTGAAAATGTTTCAACCGCTGCTACAACTCCCCCCGTTGCTGCCATTGTAGTTGCAACTTCAGCGGTACCAATAACAGCAGCCGTTGCAAGTGAGGCATCAGCAGCTACGACTGTAGCTATAGCTCCAATGGGAGCAGCTGCCGCCATGCTTCCTAAAGAAGTTGTAGCTGCTGTAAGTGCAGGTACAGTCATTCCTCCGACTGTTCCAACGGCACCTCCTGTTGCTAGTGCTGCAGTAGCTCCTATAACCGGAGCTGCAACTGTTGCTACTGCAGCGCCACCTGCAGCCATACCACCACCGATTACACCGTAGCACACAGTTTTGGTAGCCCAATACATAAATGCACCAAAAGCAGGTCCACCAGCTTTAAGGCGCTCTCTTGTGTCTATCCTGTAATCGTTTCCGATTCGAGACACTTGAAGAGATCTATCTTTCTCGAAGAATCTCTTGAGAGCTTTTTTAGAAATACCACGTAAATCTTTACTGAGATCAGCATCTTGTACACGCTGACCATTAACGCTAAAACCATCTTTATGAAGTAACACGTTGTCTTTTCGTGTATTTGCATAGAGATTGGCTGCTGCTATCTTCAGTGGTTTATCTGAAGCGCATACTATTGTTGAGAAACAAACTGCTGCTAATGTAATTCTCGATATAACTGATGTCATATAATTCCTTAGTGTGATTAAATAATAATGCTTACTTGTTGCTCTTTACTTATCGTTCTTTTGTTCAAGATCGTCTTTACCCATGACACTTGGGCCATCGCTGCTCCAGTACGGAATTCCTGGTTGCGGCTGTCGTGGTCTTCTCCCTTCTTCCTTTAGGATTTTGAATATACGTTTCTGTTGTCCAGCCCAGTCATTGCCCCATTTAAAAGCTCTTCTTGCTGGAGAGTGGCAACGCCTTGGCATCTTCTCTTCATCCACAGATGGACTATCAAAATGAGTTCTCAAGCAATGGCCATACTCTTTTTGGCATTCTATGTTGTAGCCGTATCCTACAAGCGCAACAATTGTTCCACCAGTTATAATAAAGGGTGTTACAGGCGCAGTTACAACGGCTGTCGCAGCATTCAAAACTCCAGATTTAACTGCTCCAGCAGCACCCGTAACCAAGGCTGCTCCTGCGGCATCACCGAAAGTTTTTCCTTTAGCAGCAAGCTCTTTGTCATCCAATCCTTCCATAATTCCACCAGAAATAGCTTTTCCTGTTGGTCCCATATTTTCTGGACTTAATGTTTTTGCTGCAATTTGAATCGCATCTTTTAAGTTTTGAGTAGCAACTCCACCGGCAAAATCAGCAGGACCTTTTTCACGCTTCTCTGCTTTTGGTGGTCTGTTGCCAGGGAGCAGAATTCCTGATGTAGAAAGCAGTAGTACGGTAATGATGAGGTGTTTATTCATAAATTACACCTAACTTTGCTAGCTTTTGATTAATTTTCTTGAGCTGCTTTTGTAGTTTACGAAGCTCTTTAACGATAGATTTTGAAGCCGACGTATCTTTACCGCCCATAAAAGCGAGAAAAGCTTCATAAGCGAGGCTTTCATTTAATATTGTCATTTCTACGCGAGCACGATCAGACTCGTTTTTGAGTTGTTTTATTTGTTCTTCTTTGCTGAGAGAGTATGAAAAGCTTGGCAATAGGAAAACGGCAAGAATAAGACTCTTGTAATTCACAGAGACTCCTTAAGGATTAAAGCGATACTTTACTTTCACAGATATATCACAAAAGGGGATCTTATAGACGTGACAAGTGTCTAGAATAATTGACGCAACTATTGCAGATGTTCCCTTAGCTCTTACATCTATAATCTAATTTAAATAATAAGAAAATGTTGTCAAGAGTTATTTTATTTGATCTTTATTTCATCCTGAAACGTCAATCTGATACTAGCTCTGAATCAGTAAAGCGGGTATAGTTTGTTTGGTTCTTTTGCTCCTTAGTGTATTGTTCTTGACTCGTTCAATGCACGCTTCTTTTACTTTCGTATTGCCCGGGATGGTGTTGCTCCCTTCCCGGGATTTTTGTTGCCTAAATTCTATTTTTTGTTCTATAGTTCTCGTTGACGCAAACGGGGAACTCGTCAGCCCTATCGACGCAAAGGGGAATTCGTCATCCTCATTCTGACGCAAAGGGGAATTCGTCGTCCTCAAGTCCCGTACTGTTTATAGTCTTTCAAAAAAGGAATCCGCTATGGCAATCACAACGACTAGTTCGTTACCATCGCCAGTACAGCAAAGCTTTAGCTACAAGCTGTTATCTGTGCCGGTACCAAACATGATCCACAAGATCCCAGCGATGAAAAAGCAGATGCCTCGTAACGGTGGTAATACCCTCCGTATGCGTCGGTACAATCCGCTTAACACAGCAATGGTTCCACTAGGTAACTCTGGTGTAACTCCCCCGGCTCAATTACTCACAGCTGTGGATATTGATGCAAAAATTAGTTTCTATGGTACGTATGTAACACTCAATGAGCAGGTAACATTACAGAATCAGGATCCGGTCCTGAATGAATGTGCTGCGAGATTAGGTGTTTCTCTTCGGCAAACCGAAGATCAGCTTAAACTAAGTGGGCTGAATAAATCTTCTCTGATAGACTTGGAAACCGTAGTGGCAAATAGCTAACCGGCAACAAGGGGCAAGATTATGGAATTAAAATTATCTTATTACGAAGATTACAACTTAAAAATAGAAATCCGTGGGGAACAACTCTGTTTTGTCTCAAAGACTAACTCAATGGTTAGCCCCCAAGACATACAAGACTCTATGGCTGTTTTTAAGTATGTGGCGAAGTGTGTAAGCGAAATTAATTGTGAAAGTAATCAGCCTGAACGTAGCAAGCGAGAAGACTCACAGAAAAGTGAGATGCGGTGCTCTGAACATTGTGGAAACACAGTGAGGGATAAGTAGAGAAAGTCCCCGCCTAGAAATAGGTCATAAAAGTAACAGATTTGACTCGTGATATGCTTGCAGCAACTGCTAGTTTTATTAATTCTACTGGGGGTGTCAATGGTGACAACCCAACCGAAATTACTCGTGCTGACGTTGATATAGTTGTTCGTTCTTTATTGAACAACAATGCATACACCATCATGGATAACATCGAGGGTGAAGATAAATTCGGTACAGCTCCAGTTCGTGATGCTTACTTTGCGCTTTGCAGCACAAACTTAACAGGAAACTTGGATACCGTTGCTGGCTTTATTCAAAAGAACCAATACCCATCTCCTATGAACGCTTTGCGCTCAGAATGGGGTTCAATTGGTAACTTGCGTTTCTTAATCTCATCTATCGGATCAGTAACACAAAATGCTTCAGCACTTGGTGCAAACGTATACAACATCTTCTGTGTTGGTATGGAAGCATATGCATGTATTGAGCAAGACGGATATAGCGCAAGCTTTATTTACAGACCGCCAATCTATGATGGCCCATTAGCGTTAAACGCTTCTGTAGGTTACAAATTCGCTGAAGTCCCGCGTATCACAAATGATCTTTGGGTCATCAACTTTCGCGCTACTTTAGCAGTTTAAGGAGATAATATGGACGGAACTATTTTATGTCAGGGAACGTTTAGAACTCCCGGATCTAATACTGGAGCTAATACGGTCTCTAACGGCAATTCCATGATTGTTCAAATACCTTCTGGTGTTGACTGGATGTGGGTCTACGATTACACCTCATTTGGGGTTAATGGTAATAGCGCCGCTGTCTTTCAAGGAGGAACTGCTAACACAGCAATGCGTTGGTATTGGCAACGTGGTATGCCTTCTGGGCAAGCTTTGGTTGAGTACAAAAGCAATGGTGCTGCTGGAATGAACTCTGATGTCTTATTAAGCGGTGGATTCACCCTTTATGATCCATCAAATTCTGCAATTACACCTTTACTGTCATCTCCAGTTGCTACAACAGCAGTAACAAATGCTACTCGACCTGTAGTAAGCACTGCTAATACAGCAGGTGTTTCTGTTGGTTCTATTGTTCGATTGAGCCTTAACGGTCAAACGGATGACACGGGGCCTGAGTTTGTAGTAGGTGCAGTTACTCTCAACACAAGCTTCACGCTGTTGACAGCGAGTAACCCACTTGCAAACGTTCCTGGTGCCGTTGGTGGTGCGACAGGATTCTATAGAATCGTTAACCGCGATCATCTATTCTATCCGCGTAACCGCTATGTGGTAAATATAACCAGAGCAATAAATCCTACTGTTTCTACTTCAGTACCTCACGGTATGACAGCAGGACAGGCGGTTAGATTGTATATCCCTACTGTTTCAGGCATGGTTCAATTGAACCCTACTGCTCAAAACAACTATCAATATGCGAGTATTTTGACAGTCGTTGATGACTACAACTTCATTATTGATATAGATACAACTAACTTTACAGCATTTACATGGCCAACAGTGGTTCAACAACCATCTCAGTACCCAATCATGGTGCCAGTTGGAGAAAATACAGGCGTAGCTCTAAGTTATCCTGCAAATCTTCAAGTACAAGTTCCACAAGTTGCAGGAGTTCAAATTCCTAATACTCAAAGTGGTATCTTGGCTGATGCTACGGTTAATACAGGATTCTTGGGTATGGTTCTTGGTATTGGTGGCTTAGGAAATGCGCTTGGAACAAGCATTCTTGGACCTGCAGGATCTATTGCAAACGTGTCTGGAGTTCAATCTCCTGACATTATGTACTGGGTTGCTGGTAAATCAACGCTTGGCGGATTGTAAGTAAACACATAAGGGAAGGGGACATCCTCTTCCCTTTTTCTTAAGGAGCACATATGACATCGACACATATTTCAACGAAAAAAGAAGTAAAAGATAGACCAAAATTAAACCTCAACTATGAACGCGATAAAGATGCAGAAATGGTTCGTGGTATTTTCCACTTTTATGAAGTACCAGGCGGTGTTCTCCAGTTTGTGTATAAGGCTTACAAGCAAGATGAGCCCATAACCTATACCGTAGAAGATGGAAAAGTGTATTCCCTTCCACGTGGTGTGGCCCGTCATCTATGTAAATCAGGTTGGTATCCAATTCATACCTATATCAATGATGAATCAGGAAAAGCGGTCGCTAAAGTAGGACAAAAGGTAGCTCGTTATGGGTTTTCAAGCCTTGAGTTCTTTGATTCTGATGATCTTATTGCTGAAGGAAAACCATTAGTAACTATTGAAAAAATATAAGGGAACTCGTATGCCACGCTGTTATGCCAATCCTAATCCTATATTTCAGCCTGTTATGCGCCTGATAGCTGCCATCACTAATGCCGAACAGGCGCTTGTAACAACGACATTTGATCATCAGTACCAGACTGGTCTTATTGTTAGGCTTGATATCCCTCCAGCGTGCGGCATGCAGCAAGCGAATGGCATGACAGGAAATATCATTGTTGTTGGTCCTTCGATGTTTACTATCAGCATTGATACAACCCTTTTTGATCCTTTTGCAATACCAGTAGGTGTGTCGCCTCATGTTGATATTTGTGCTCAAGTTGTTCCCGTTGGAGAGATAAACGAACTATTGACTGAGGCGACCCGAAACATCTTAAACACAAATGCATAAAAGTTGTTCTTGCGACTTATGTGATCTGGTATGCTCCTGATGTTTTTGTAGTGGGCATACGTAAAAAGGAAAGTATATGGCAGTTCATACTCTTACAGATATCCAACAGAAAGTACGACGTCTTACGCGTACTCCTTCTGAAGCCCAACTAACAACGACTCAGTTAAACGAATATATCAATACATTTGTGGTGTATGACTTTCCTGAGCATTTGCGAACGTTTAACCTTAGAACAACCTTCACCTTTTACTGCAATCCCTATCAGGATGTCTACAATACTGATACCAGCGTTCTACCAACCTCTAACCCACTCTATGACTTTCAGAACAAGTATTTAACAGTGCATCCTCCTGTGTATATTGCTGGTTATCAGGTTCTCTATACACAATCACCTGAACAGTTTTTCAATATCTATCCTAAAATAGAGTCTATAAATTTAATTACGCAAGGTGATGGTGTTACGACTGCTTATAGTGGGGTGATAGGTAACTTGAACCCCCTATTGCCTAACTTAACCTCATCAGTTACCGCTATCTTGCCTGGCAGCGTTCTTTTCAGCTCTGTTGATATTAATAACAGCGGGATTGCCTATAACGATATACCAGTCTACCCATCAAACGGGACTGGTGTTTTAGTAGATGCTAATACTGGCATAGCTGCAGGGACAGTCAATTATCTAACAGGGCAATATACCGTCACATTTGTCGTCGCTCCAAAAGCAGGCGCTAATATCAACAGCCAGGTAGTCTTCTACCAGCCAAGCTTGCCTCAGGCGATCCTTTACTATGCTAACCAGTTTACCTTAAGGCCAGTTCCGGATCAGCCATATCAGATCAATTTAGAAGTATATCAAGCGCCTGTAGACTTGATTGGTGCTAACGCTGTACCGCTCTTGAATGAGTGGTGGCAGTACATAGCCTACGGTGCAGCTAAAAAGATTCTTGAAGATCGTATGGATTTAGACACGGTAGCACTTATCTTGCCTGAGTTCTTAAAGCAACAGTGCCTTATTAATAGAAGAAATATTGTACAGTACACCAATGAACGCCCAAGCACTATCTACACCGAGCAGACACGGGAGCAAATGGCTACAATGGTTGGGGCGGTGGATCAGGAAGTTTTTAAATTAAAGGAAGTAATGTTATGCCGTACAATGAAAATATTCCTCAGTCAACTGATATCTTATCCCAATCTCAAGCTGATCTTCTGAATAACTTTCAGGCCATTAGTGTCTGGGTGAATATTGATCACGTTGATTTTGGGTCAGTTGATGAAGGAAAACACAATAAAGTTACATTTGTAGTTCAGTCTCCCGCTCCTACCTTTGCTGCTGGTGAAATTGGACTCTATAATTTCTTGTCGCCGATAACTGCTGTAGATGAACTGTATCTAGTCAATTCAGCAGGTACTGCAACGCAGATGTCAGCATCTATTTTAAGCACGAACGCTAATCCAGGAAACAATGTATCAGGATGGACTTATCTTCCTTCGGGGATATTACTCAAATGGGGCAACGCGACAGCTAACGGAAACACTGCGTTCACATTTCCCGTTGCAGGTAATATCCCTGTATTTACCAATGTTATGAGTATGCAGATTACAACATTTGCCAACAACGTAGCCGATACCGACACCTTTGTTCGCCTTTCTGGGTTTACTAATGTTGGATTTAATGCGTATGGATCAGCGCGTAGTACGGTAGCTAATGTAGCGGCATCGTTTCAATACTTAGCGATAGGATATTAAGGTGGATAGGTTTCTCATTGCTCCTTTTAGCACTGGTTTAGAAACATATCTCAAGCCATGGCTAATTCCTGATGATGCGTTTGCTAAGCTTCAGAATGCTTACGTATTTCGGGGAAGAGTTCGAAAGCGATTCGGGGGTCAGCTCATGGGTCTTGGTACCTATGGATCTATAACTGCTCCTTTGTCCTCTCGTCTCAGGGTAAATTTAGGAAACACCGATGGTGCAGGAAATATTTCTGGCACTATACCAGGTACGGTTATTGCTGGAAGAATTGGAATTTCGTTTTCTATAGGCAGTGAGATATTTACCGTCTATCAAACAGGAACTCCTGCTGTTATGTTAACGACCGGTTCTTCAACGGTTCATACCTATAACACAACGTCAGGTGCTTATGTCATTACTGGAGCAGCTCCTGCTACTGCTTTATATTATTATCCTGGTCTTCCTGTTATGGGACTAACCGTTTATGAGGATTACACCGATGCGTTCAATAATGATCCCTCCTATGCATTTGATACTCAATTTGCTTATGTGTTTACCGGTGTTGCTTGGGAGCGCTCAGGTACTGCCGTGTGGAACGGATCAAATATTAATCTCTTTTGGTCAACAAATTGGCGAGGAGCAACACCTGATATTAAAGTTTTATTTACCACTAACTTTAATTTTACTCTTGGTGCTCCTGGTGCAAATGATGATCCGATTTGGTGGACCGTTGACGGAACGAACTGGACGTCTGGTACAGGGGTTAACGCTTTTTACTTTATGCCTATGTATGGTGGTCCTCCTGCTGTTCCTCAGGCACCTTTTACTGGGGCATATGTAAAAACGGCTCGTATCATATTGCCGTTCCAAGAACGTCTTATACTTCTTAACACCGTTGAAAATAATAACCCGAACCATGACGGAAGTGCCGGTACCAATACGCAATATAGAAATAGAGCTCGTTATAGCCATATTGGAAGTCCTTTTGCACAAAATGCATGGTATGAAGCTAATCAGCGTGACAATGCGGCAAGTGATAATTCTATCGCTGATGGAGGTGGTTTTTTAGATGCTCCGACCGATGAAGAGATTATTAGTGCCGCCTTACATCAAAAATAGACTAATCGTTTATTTTGATTTTAGTACCTGGGAGCTGGTCTATCTTAATAACCCACTTGATCCATTTAGATGGCAAAGACTCAGCGATAGCTTAGGATCCCAATCAACATTTAGTTCCATAAGTTTTGATAAAAATATTCTCACCATGGGAACTACCGGAGTCCATTCCTGTAATGGATCAAACGTTGAACGTATCGATGAAAAGATCCCTGATACAGTATTTACGATTCGACAACAGAACCTAGGCGATCAGCGTGTCTGGGGTATTCGTGACTTCTTTACTGAACTTGTGTATTGGAGTTACCCATCAATTGGATTTAAAGTTACCAACGTGTATCCCAACCAAGTTCTGGTATATAACTATCGCAATGATACCTGGGCAATGAATGATGATTGTATAACTGCTTTTGGATACTTAGAGCAAAGCCCAAGCAGAACATGGGCAACATCGGATGTCACTTGGGAACAGGCATTATTTAACTGGCAAAGTGGAGAAGAACAGGCGAACTTCCGTGAGATTATCGCAGGAAACCAAGAAGGCTTTGTCTTTATCGTCGATGCTGATATAGGACGTAATGCTCCAGTGATGCAGTTGACCAATGTGAGTACCAATAGTGGGTTTATACAGCTGACCATCATGAGCCATAATCTTGAAGCTGGTGATTACATTGCTCTTGAAAATGTTACCGGTGTGACGTTCACTTCTCCGATTAATGATGGAATATTCCAAGTGTTTAGTACGCCAACTATTGATACGGTGTTTATCGTAGGAACATTTACAGGAACCTATCTTGGTGGTGGAACCGTAACGCGAATATCAAATATCGAAATACAGTCTAAGCAATGGAACCCTTACGTTTCAAAAGATAGAAACGTGTACTTATCAAAGATAGATTTCTGCGTGACGACAACGGCTTTAGGACAAATAACTACCGACTATTTTGCTTCATATACTGATAGATCATTGGTTAAAGATGGCCAAGATACAGGAGCTCTTTTAGGCACTAACGTACTTGAAACATTCCCGTACCCAAGCAGCGTCTTAGAGTTCAATCAGTCACGTTTATGGCATCCTATCTATTTCCAAAGCGATGGAGAGGCTATAGAGCTATCGTTGTACTTTAAAGACGATCCAGATCTTGCTTTGTCTCAGATACGACAACGGGATATTGTATGGTCAGATTTCCAGCTTGAAGGTATGGTGCTCTACACAATGCCGACAACTGACAGATTACAGTAGGAGATTGATATGCCACCTAATCAGTCGCAAGCGTTTGCGGTACCTACAACCGACATTTGGGATGTATCGCAGGTATATTCTACCAACTTTGATTCTCCAGATCAGATCCAGGAACTCTTTGTTCGCTTGTACCAGAACCTGAACAATATGTCGCTTTCTTTAAATGCTCGAGATGCTGGCTACTATGACACTCAGCAATATTTAAATAGTCAGGTGTTTTTCCCGAATCCTGCATTGAATTCGTCGACTGCAACAACGCCCACATACCGATCTGTCTTTAGGAAGGTTATCAATTTTGGGGTGCTGCCAAATACGGCCGCAAATTCAGTAGCGCATGGTATCGTATGCTCAGCTGCAACCTCATTTACGCGTATCTATGGTGCAGCTTCAGACCCAGTAGGATTCAATTATATTCCATTGCCTTATGCAAGTCCTACATTAGCTAATAATATTTCTATCGATGTAGATGCGACTAATGTTACGATAACAACCGGTTCAGATAGAACAGCATTTACGATAACGTATGTGGTGTTAGAGTATCTTCAGACATAAAAGGATGAATTATGGCATTAGATTTTTTAAAAGATTACCCAAGTAGCGTAGAAACTGTTCCTAATCTCAACCCTAATCAGCTTGCTTTACAGAATAAGGTTATGGGAAGCGCTGGCAACCTGCTTAACCAAAATAATCAATATAAGTTTGATTTTGCCCCCATTGAACAACAAGCTCGCGAGAATTTCCAAACACGAACAATTCCGAGCCTAGCTGAACGATTTGTTGGGCAAGGTAGTGGAACCAGATCAAGTGCATTTCAAGGTGCTATAGGGTCAGCTGCGTCTGATTTAGAGACCAACCTTGCTGCTCTTAAGTCTGAGTATGGATTGCGTAATCAAGGACAGCAACAAGGATTATCTCTCCAATCTTCTTGGTTACGGATTACAGCTAGTCGCTAAGACAATTTCTATACGCCGCCGCAAGAAGGGCCAGGAAAACAATTAGTTGATGCTGCTGGTAATATCATTGGTGGTCTTGGTGGTGCTGCCATAAAAAGTGGTGCAGCCGGACAAGCATTGAGTAAGGCTGGAACTGCTTTAGGTCTTGGTGGTGCGGCAGCAGCAAGTGCAGCTCCGTTACTTCCAATATTTGGTGGTCTGGCAGGAGCAACTCTTGCTGGATGGGGAATCTCTCGTCTGGTTAAACGTATCAAAAGAAAACGTCAGAACGCTCGAGAAGCTAAGCTCAATCAACAACAGCTTGCTCAGTTTGAGAACTATCAACAATCTAATCCTTCAGAGTTTGGACCTGATTTCCCTAAGCGACAACGTGGCGAGTCATTAGACAGATGGAGCCAACGTGTTGCGCAATATACTGAACAAAAGGCACGTTCTCAAGGTATAAATAATCTTGATCAACTTATTGCAGAAGCGGGACAATAATGGCAACACACATAGTAAGAAATCCTCCTAGGCAGTGGGGAAATGTTTTAGCTTCAAACGTAAGCAATGTTCTATCGCAACTAGCTGATGCAAAAGTTCAGCAGATGGCAAGTAAGCACAATTCGAGGATCCTCGAGGATTTGGGTATAGACCCTGTGAGTGCTCGATTTATTGATACATTACCTGCTAAAGATAGAGGTTCGGCAGTAGGTCAGTATCTTAATCAAATGAAGCAACAACAAGAGCAACAGACGAGTTATGCTGACCAAGTGAGTGCTAATCAACAACGGTTCATGCCACAGCAACAGCAACAACAGTTTGAGCCTGCACAACAGCAGCAAACCTCCTTATCTAATATCTTTTCGCAGCCCAATAGCGCAGTCTCTCCACAGGTATTAGAATCAGTTTTGCGTAGTCCACAGCGCCAACAACAACAACGACAAATAGCAGCTCAAGAAGAACAAGCAATTCAGGAACAAGCTCAAGAACGACGAGCAGAACAGGCGCCAGTAAAAGGTGCTCTGGTAGCTGAACAGCCTGCCGTAGCTCGCCGCACTCCTAGGTCTTTACTGGGTACAGCGTTGACAGCAAAGCAGTTGCAGGCAGAAGAAGCAGCGGCTCGGAAAGAAGAGATTGCTCTGAGAAAAGAAGAATTTGAGCGAGAAAAGGTTGCTAGAGCAGAAACAAGAAAGTATTTAGAAACTCTAAAAGATCAAGAAAAGGCGGCCAAAGAGAGTGAATTACGCCTCAAGAGGATGGAAACTCTTATAGAAAAAGGGAAACTTCCTAATGCAGGTTTATGGACTTTTTTAACTTCTATAGAAGATCTCGGTCCTATAGCTACTGGCGGAGCCGGTGCTCTTATTGGATCAGCTGTTCCAGGAGTTGGCACTGCTATCGGAGCTGGTGTTGGAGGAATTTTAGGTGCCCTAAGTGGTCCGCTTGCAGGAGCAGCTAAATCACTCATAAAATCTGGGAGCCCTGACGTTGAAGAATTCGAAAAACTCTCGGCTGATTTTGTTAAAAATGCCAAACAGTATTTTGGAAGCCGTTTAACTGACGCAGATTTGCGTGTCTTCATGCAGACTTTACCTACTTTGATGCAAACCGACGCGGGCAAAAAGAAGGTAATAGAGAATCTAAGTTCTTTAAATGAACTAGCACAAATTGAGTCTAAAACTGCTCGATCTATCATTAGAGACAATGGTGGGATACCGCCTATAGATATAGAACAGCAAGTTAAGGATAAGATTGCAGATAGGGCTGATAGGATAGCAAAAAGATTTATAGGACAATAATACGTACATGAGATAATAGGGTGATAATAAAGTATACGAGTGATATTTTTGTTATCATCCTAACTCTAGGGCTATAGCTATTATAAATTTCTATCTCTTTATTGAGCCATTCTTGTAGTGTCATGTTTTATTCCTTTCGTTATATCTATACTGAGTTTTGGAAATTGAAGCTGTATCTTTATCTACTTTTTTACAACATTCTTCGCACAAAATAGACTTTCTAACTTTTATTAATCCCATTTCGCTTGGCTTTCGTTTATTTCTATTATTTTCTGTTACCGTTGCCCATCGGCAATTAGAGGGTTCATAGTTTCCATTATTATCTATGCGGTCTAATTTTGCTGTTGGAAAAGGTTTAAATCCCATGTCTTCATAAAAGTTATTTATTGATTCTTTCCACCGATCACAAACCTTTATTCCTCTTGCCCCATAGTAAGGATAATTAGAATGATTAGGATAGGAGCACCTTTTGATCATTTGTAGATAGGTGCTATAGATATTTGTTTTTGAGAAACCATGATACTTTCTATTTTTATGACCCATTTTATTTCTTCTTTCGTCATGTTAAAAACTCCATACATAATCAGTTATAGTTATAAATATAAAGGCGACTATTGCCATCGTTAAAAGACCAAATAGCATACTCAAAAAAAAGAACTTAATAGGCAGCGTGCATTCTTGAGGTGTGGTATTAACTTGCTCTTCCTTAGGGATCTGAGTAGGAGTCTTTAAAGCCTGTGCATAACAAACCCTAGTACAATACTTAGGCTGCGGCGTGATATACTTACGCTTTTCAAAGATCTTTTTACACTTCTGACACGCTATCTGCTTCATTGAAACTTCTTTTTTAGATTTCATCAATCATCTCCCTACTAATCTTATCTGCTATAGCTAATAAAACCCATTCTCTTAACGTAAGGCTCTTTTTTAAGGCCCTCATTTTCACCGTGTTATGCAATTCCTTGGATATATCAATGATCAATCGCTTCGGTATAATCTTTTTCTGCTTTTCCATATATTCCTATGTTTATATATTTATATATAACTATATCATAAAAAAGCCTCTTGTCTACTTTATTTCTATTTCTACTCTATGAGCGTGTTCCGTTGTAGGCTAACCGTAGAAAATATCTTTTTATCTTTATTAAAGGAGTCCCTATGGCCATTAGAAAAATAGATCCTGATGTTGCCTATGGTGTTGGTGATGCTCTCATACAGTTAGCGCCTTTGCCTATTGTTGCGCGTCGCGATCCAACCTCAGCTGACATTGCTCAGTTGGCAACTACATGGGTCAATCAGAACACGGGAGCTGCTTGGATATTGTCACGAATATCAACCAACTCAGCTGATTGGGTTACAAGTCCTATTACAGGAGGGGTAGGGATATTTACTTCTCTTGAAGTCACTTCTGGAGATTTAACGATCGATCTTGCTGCTGGTGGCATAAATGTAGGTGCTGGTAATTTCACTGTTGATAATGCTGGTAACGTTGCAGTTCTGGGTAATCTATCTGTTGCAGGGACGTTTACTTTCACGGGTACGCTTGACCTTACCAGTGCTGCTGAGATTGTTATTAGTTCTACACTCAATGCTGCTCCATCTGTCTTCTTGCAAGCTAATGGTGGTGCTAATGAACAAGTTCTTCTTGAAAGTGTACAGGGAACATCAAGCGCTGCTATTCAATTAACCTCAGTTGTGGGTGGTGTTGCAGTTTCAGGTGGTCTTAACACTGCTAATGCTATTGCGCTTACATCAACTAACGCTGCCGGTGGGATAACCTTAGATGCTGGAACTTCAGGAATAATATTAGCTGCTACCAATGGTGCAATAGCATTAACATCAGGAACTGCGGCAATACACATAGGCGCGGATGCTGTAGCTCATGCAATCGATCTTGGTAATAGCACAGGAGCAACTTCTATAGCGCTCAATACCGGAACCGGTTCTTCTTTGAACCTTGGTACAAATGCAATTGCACACACGGTTACAATTGGTAACGTAACTGGCGCTACAGCTGTTAATGTTAATACAGGTACTAGTGGATTTGCGCTTGTTTCAACAAATGGTGCAGTTTCAGTAGCTTCTGGGACAGGGCAAATTGATATAAGTTCTGATGCCGCAGCAACAACCGTAAATCTTGGAATTGGTGGTGCTGTAAAAGCTGTTACTGTTGGATCAGTTACTGGTGCTTCATCAACAACCGTACAATCTGGTTCAGGTGCTCTTAATATAACAGCAACTGGTGGCGCACTGACCATGAATTCTGGTGTAGGAACGCTTGCTATATCTAATGATGCTTCAATCAATACGGTCGATGTTGCTACCGGAGCAGCAGCTAAAACAGGCCTTTGCCACAAGCCCATGGCGGTCATCAGCACCATCGCCATCCCGGTCGATTCCCATCCGGCCTTGCGCGAGAACTTCGGGTCGCCCGCGCCGAGGCCCTGACCCACCAGCGTCGCGGAGGCGGCCGAGAATCCGAAGCCAGGCAGGAACGACAGCGCCAGGATTCGTACGCCGATGAAATATGCGGCGATTTCCTTGGCGCCGTAACGCGCGACGAATCCGACATAGGCGACGAAGCCGAACTGGATCAATAATTGTTCGATGGCGGCGGGATTGCCGACACTGAGGATTCGCCTGCCGAGGCCGAGGTCGGGCCACAGCCCCTTCCATCGGAAGTTGAGCACCATCCCGTCGATCGAGAGCGCGTAGAAGAACAAAATTCCGCCGAAGGCGATCGCGAGCAACGTCGCCACCGCCGAGCCGTCCACGCCGAGCGCGGGAAATCCGAGCTTGCCGAAGATGAGCACATAGTTGAGGAAGATTGCGAGCACGTCGATGATGCCGCCGATCCACAGCGGCGTGCGCATGTCGCCTGCGCCGCGCAACGCTGCCGCGCACATCAGAAAGATTCCCTGGAACGGCTCCGACAGCATCACGACCTGCAGGAAACGCGCACCCATGTCGGCCATCTCGCCTTTGACCTGGAACAATCCCATCAGCGGACGGGCGAAAATGATTACGGGGATCGCGATGATCGTCGAAACCAATACGCCGAAAACGACGGACTGCTTGAGCACTTCCTCGGCGCTGTCCCGATCGTTCGCACCGATATAACGCGCGACCAGCGCGATAGTGCCGGTACCAACCGCCGCAATGCCGGCGCGCACCGCACCCAGGATTTGCATGGCAAGCCCGACCGCGCCGACCGCATCCGCGCCGAGCCGCCCGACCATCAGCATCGAAGAGAGGCCGAGAATCGAATCGAGTCCGAACGACAGAATCACGGGCCACGCGAGCGCCCATACCTCGAAGCGGATCCGCTCGATCGGTGGCAGGGTCATCGCGGCCCCGCGCTGCGCACCGACTTCGGGAACCGACTCGAGAAACTCGGACATGATTGTGAACAGTTACGTCAGCACGAGGCGTGATAGTCAATGGACTGCGCGCGGCGGCGGCCTGGGCATGCGCGGACAAAGGAAGATCGTGCGCGCGCGCGAAATCCGCTATATCTCGCGCAGGGGCGGACAAGGGAATCCTGATGAGTGAAGCCGGGTCTGCGACAATCGAATCGTCGTCGCGGCGATAGACCGTCGCGCCTGCCGCTTGAAATTTTCGCGGCGATCTTCGTCGCCGCCGGATTGATCTATTCGTTTCATCTTGGCGCCAACGCCCTCGGCGCGAGCGAGGCTTACAGCGCATGGTCGGCGGCAAAACCGGGAGTCGCCGCAATCGTTCAAACGCCGGTGTTGCACGAGCCCGGCAAAATTCTCTTCTACTACGGCGTACTGCATTATTACACGCGGATATTCGGGCTGAGTGAAATTTCGCTGCGCTCGATGTCAGTGATCTTTTCGCTGGCGACGCTGGCGCTGGTGTTCGCGCTCGGCTGCGAAATGTTCGACGAGAGCACGGCGCTGGCGGCGGCCGCGATATGGGCATTCAACCCGCTCGCGGTGGTGTTCGCGCACACGGCGCGAATGTACCCGATGCTCATCGCGATCGCGCTCGCGCATCTGCTGACGCTGCTGCGAGTGCGCTCCCGACCCGGCATCATGGGCGGCATCGGCTGCGGAATTCTGGGCGCTGCGATGCCTTACACGCACATGGCCGGGTTGCTGATTCTCGGTGCGGAAGCCGCGATACTGCTGCGCGATCTTGCGCGCGGCAGACGCGATACGATCGCGTGGATGGCGATAATTCTCGCGGTCGTCTTGTTCCTTCCCTACCTGCCCTACGCGATTCGACAGAGTCAGCAAATGATTTATGGGCAATGGTTGGACTACCTGGGTCCGGCTTACAACTACCCGCTCGCAGTTAAAGTGGCGGCCGCGCTGGTCGCGGCTTGAGTGACATCGTGGCTGGTATTCGGCCGCGCAGTGGAACGAGACCGCAACGAACCGATTCGAGTGCTCGTGGCGTGGATCGGACTGCCGGCGCTGGCATTCATCGTCGGGTCAGTGATCCTGCATCCGATGTTCAATCCGCGCTATCTCTCGCCGGGGATTGCGGCGTCGTCGTTGTTGATTGCGGCGGTCATCGGCGCGTGGAGCGCCAAGTGGCGCAATCTTCTCGCGGCAGGCTTCGTGGTCGCGTGCTTGATCATGCTGCCGTTCGCGCGGACCAAGCCGCAGCCGTGGCGAGATCTGGCCGGGCAAGTAACCGCAGGCGGGGCATCGGAACCGGTCTTCTTTGAATCGGGGTTCGTTTCGAACGAAAACACGGCAAACGTCCCCAATGGTGGATTTCCATTTGGCTTTTACTCAGTTCCATTCAATTACTACTTCAAGGGAACCAACCCGCGAATAGCTATTCCGGGATTTGACCCTGATACCGCTCGAATGACTATTGAGAAGCGGGTGTCATCGGCGGGCGGCGGATGGCTGGTGAGTTGGAAGGATAGCAACGCGGTAATCTCCGAACTCCCCGATCCGAAGCGCTTCAGAGCGGTCGAGAAATACCGCGGCGACCGTCTCATGTTCTACCGGA
>CAVYKV010000003.1:0-701373 GCA_963769255.1 uncultured Actinomycetota bacterium
CGAGTGGGGGATGCCCATGAAAGCCCGAGCCATCTACACGGTCGCCGGCAGCACCTTGGAACAGCTGGCGACCTCGGGGACGGCTGGCGAGCGCCCTTGAGCTTGCTCGCGTTTCCGACCTCGGTCGTGATCGACCGCGCTGGTGACCTCTACGTGGCCGACGCCGGCAACAACCGCATCCAGGAGATCGCCGCCCGCAGTGGACTCCAGTGGAACCAGATCATGGAAAGGAACGCCATCTACACAGTGGCGGGCAGTGCCCTCGGGAACTCGGGCATCTCCGGTGACTTTCGAGCCGCTTCGTCATCCCTGCTCGATGACCCGACTGGCTTGGCACTGGACTCGGCGGGCGACCTCTACATCGCGGACGCGTTCAACAACCGAATCCAGGAGATCTCGGCCAGCCGGCACGACCAGTGGGGGCTGGCCATGCGGGCCGGTGACATCTACACGGTCGCCGGGAGCGCTAGCGGAGCAAGCGGGTACTCGGGAGACGGTGAGCCGGCCCGCAGAGCCCTGCTTGCTTCTCCCGTCAGTGTTGCGGCCGATCCGTCTGGAAACCTCTACATAAACGACGGCAGCGATCACCGGGTCCGCGAGGTAGTCGCCCGCGGGGAAAGCGGGCTGTTGTGAGCGAGGTTGAGAAACATCCCGTCACGGGCGTCCCGATTTGGGCGATCCCGTTCTTGCCCAGCCTAAGAGCCACCGCAAGTTAATACGCGCGTAGTAGGATGACGGCGTGGAGGTCGGGGAGGACGGAGTCGCGCGATTCTTCGAGGTCGTCCTGCCGCACCTGAACGAGCTCCAGCGCCGCGTCGTGGCCGGGGCTTTCTCCGTGATGCTCGGCCACGGAGGCAAGAGCGTGGTGGCGGCTGCTTCTGGCATGGCCGCAACACCGTCATCAAAGGTGAGCGTGAGGTCGTCGACGGCATCGAGCCCTCCGAGCGTCAACGCGCCCGGGGGGCGGCGACCGCAAGCTGATCGACAAGCAGCCCGGGCTCCTCGACGCCCTCGACGAGCTCGTCCATCCCGACACCGGTGGCAACCCGATGTCACTGCTGCGTTGGATGCTCGAAGTCGACCCGTCACCTGGCCGATGCCCTCGTGGCCAGAGGCTTTAAGGTCTCCGACGACACCGTCGGGCGCATTCTGCGCTCGCTCGGCTACTCGCTGCAGGCTCCCGCCCAGGAGAAGGAGGGGACGGACCACCCTGACCGGGACGCCCAGTTCCAGTACCTGAACGACACCGCCACGAAGTTCGTCAGCGACGGCGAGCCCGTCATCAGCGTTGACACGAAGAAGAAGGAGCTCGTCGGCGAGTACGCCAACAAGGGCCGCGAGTGGCAGCCGGGCGGCGAGCCCGCCGAGGTCCTCGTGCACGACTTCATCGACCCCGAGGCGGGCAAAGCCGTCCCCCATGGGGTCTACGACCTCGCCAACAACGAGGGCTGGGTGTCGGTCGGCGACAACGCCGACACCGCCGCCTTCGCCGTCAACGCCATCGGACGCTGGTGGGAGCAGATGGGCAGGGCCAGGTTCCCAGAAGCCAGGCGTCTCCTCGTCACCGCCGATGCCGGCGGCTCCAACGGCTACCGCCTGCGGGCCTGGAAGGTGGAGCTGGCCCGCCTCGCCACAGACACCGGGCTCGAGATCACCGTCTGCCACTACCCGCCGGGAACCTCGAAGTGGAACAAGATCGAGCACCGCATGTTCAGCTTCATCTCGGTCAACTGGCGAGGAAGGCCGCTCACGTCCTACCGGACGATCATCGAGCTCATCGCTGCCACGACAACGAGAACGGGCCTTCGCATCGAAGCCGAGCACGACCACACCGGCTACCGCACCGGCGTCAAGATCAGCGATGCCCAACTGGCGGCCGTGCCGCTCAAGCGCCACGAGTTCCACGGCGACTGGAACTACACGATCACGGCAGCGTGAATCGCTCAATCAAACCGGCGGTGCGCTCTTACTACGGCTGAATGCCTGCAGTGTGATTTCGACGTCGGCTACCATCACCGTACTCCGGCCGTACTTGCATAGCGGGGTCCACCACCTGAGCAGAGCTCGCGCGTATCGTTGTGGATCTCACCTCGTACCCCTCCCGCCGGCTCAGACCCGACTTTGAGGGCTTGATCGCGAAGTAGCAGCTCATCGGTAGCGCGAACGATCGGTGTTCCCCCTACATCTGGCCGTTGAGCTGGGACGACGCAATCAGGTGATGCGGGCGGTGTCCCATGGCCGCGTGTCGACGCCGAAGGTGGCGAGGACCTTGGCCTGTAAGGCGTTGCGGCGGGTGACGACCGCCACCCCGCGCTCGCCGGCGTCGAGACGGACGAGACGCACCCGGTCGAGCTCGCGCAGCGCCCGGCGCGCCGAGAGGTGTTGCGCGGGAAGGTCCGGGTCGCGGACGTCAGCCGCTGCGAGGTCCCGTGTCATGACCGCCTCGATCGTCGCCGCCAGCACGCACACGCCGATGTGGCCGGCGACGCGGGTCTCGGTCCAGTGGAACACCGGGCGCAGCCCGATGAAGTCCTTCAGCTCGCGGAAGCGGTCCTCGACGTCGAGCAGCCCGAGGTAGGCCGTCACCACCGAGGTGGCCGACATCTGCCCGGCAGCGAGCGAGGTGGTGAGCACGTAGCGGCCACAGAGCAGCTCGAGGTCGTAGTCCATCGCCTCCTCGTCGTAGTGGTAGAGGAAGCGGCCCTTTGCGATCTCGAGGTCGAAGAGGCGCCCGATGCCCGACTCGCCGAGCACGCGCTGGGCGGCGCGGCCGATCTTGCCGGGGTCGGTGAGCTCGCCGTCGCGCACCCGCCATTCGAGCGCGAGCAGCTTCTCTTCCGTGCGGGAGACGAGCTCCAAGGTGCGCGCCCGGTCACGCCGGTAACGCTCGGGCGAGGCGACCACGACACAGCGCGCGCCGTCGATGACGACCTCGGTGCTGAAGCACTGCGTGCCGGGGACCGGTGCCCAGGGCGTCTGCGGCCCCGTCGTCGCCGCCAGCGCCTGTCTGCAGAGCGGGTCGCGGTGAAGGCGCGTGGCGAGCACGTAGTCGATGCCCGCCGAGGAGAGCGTCTCGAGGTTGTCGGCGGTGATGAGCCCTCGGTCGGCGACCAGGCAGAGGCTGCCGACACCGAAGCGGTCGGAGAGGTCGCTGACGACGAGCGGGAGCGTCGTCGAGTCACGCGTGTTGCCGGGGAACACGTGGTGGCAGATCGGGATGCCGCCCGTCGTCGTCAAAAGGCCGAGCATCACCTGCGGGCGGTCCCCTCGGTGGTCGCGGCTGTAGCCGAAGGCCTTGGAGGGAAAGCGCGCCGAGGGGCGGGGGTCGCCCTCGAAGTACGTCGAGGTGAGGTCGTAGAGGCCGAAGCGGAGGTCCAAATCGGTGAGCGTGCAGATCACCGCGAAGAGGTGCGCCTCGGTGGCCTCTTTCTCCTCGGCCAGCACGTCGAGCGCCCGGTAGCACTGGTCGAGCAAGGGCGCCCGCACGCCGTCGGGCAGCACGACGTCGCAACCCATCCAGTCCCCGACCGCCTTGCGCTTCGAGCACGGGTCGATGAGGCGGTTGGCGACCATCACGAACGCCGCGTCGGCAAGGCTCGGCGAGCGACGCCGCCGGCCGATCGCGCCGAAGTGCGCGTCGAGCCCGAGCCGGCGCCAGTAGGCATGGGCCGCCGCGACCGCGCCGACCGCCGGCGCGTCCGGCGCGGCGGACAACGACGAGGCGGCGCACCACGTCCGCGTGGCGTGCCGGCTGAGCGCCTCGATGATCCGGTCGAGCTGGCCGCTCTCGCGAAGCTCGGTGACCTCGCCGAGCCGCAACAGCGTCCGCTGGGTGACGCGACGGCCCTCACGAACGGCCTCGACGAGGGAGAGGTACTGGTACTCGGTATCGCCACGACGCTTGACGGTCGTCTTCACGTACACATCGCTGACCCTACAAGGGACCCACGACGCTGTCGAGCATCATTTCGCCCCTACATTCTCGACGGACACTGCTCCTCCAATGACGAGCGCGCAGGTCAGCGCTTCGGGGCCTCGCCCGCGAGCCCTCCAGCCCTCAAACTCGGGTCAGAGCCCAACTCCTACAAGGAGTTGGTGAGCAAGATCGCCAGTCTGCGGAAGATGCTCGAGCGCAACACCGCCGAGGTCGCAAAGCTGAGCGAGCGCCTCAGCCAGCGCGATGCCCGCATCGCCGAGCTGGAGCGGCTTCTGTCCGGACTCCCGCCGTTCGGGCAAGCGCCAGGCGGCTCCGTTCTCCAAGGGCGACCCGAAGGAGGAGCCGGCACGTCCCGGACGACGGAGCGGTGACGCTCATGGTCGCCACGGTCATCGCATGGCTCCCGTCGGCCCCCCCGACCGGACGATCGACGTGCCGCTGCCGGCATGCTGCCCTGACTGCGGAGGGGAGGTCGAGCACGAGCGGACTGCCGAGCAGTTCCAGGTCGAGCTTCCCGAGATGCGCCCGGTCACCACGAAGTTCGCCGTCGGCGTCGGCCGCTGCCGCAACTGCGGCAGGAGAGTGCAGGGCCGCCATGGCGAGCAGACCTCGGACGCCCTCGGCGCTGCCTGCTCCCAGGTGGGTCCGACGGCGAAGGCATGGGCGGCCTGGCTGCACTACGGCCTCGGGCTGAGCTTTGTGAAGTCGGCCAGCCTGCTCGCCCGCCTCGGGGTCAAGGTCTCAGCCGGGGCACTCTGCCAAGCGGCCCAGTCGTCCTCGACCGACCTCTTCGCGGTGCAGGCCTCGATCGTCAAAGCCGTGAATGACTCGGCCATGATCGTTCCCGACGAGACGGGCTGGCGCGTCGGCGGCGAGGGTGCCTGGCTCTGGGTGGCAGCGACCCATAACGCCACTGCCTACTGGGTCGCCGACGGCCGCGGCTTCGATCAAGCCTGCGAGGTGATCTCGCCGGAGTTCTCCGGCGTCATGGTGCGAGACGGCTGGGCTCCTTACCGCCGCTTCGGCAACGCCACGCACCAAACGTGTTTGGCCCACCTCTGTCGTCGAAGCGACGAGCTCATCGCCGACCTGCCCGTCTCGGGGCGGGACACGCCCCGCAAGGTGCGGGAGATCCTGACCGAGGCGCTCATCGCCCGCGAGCTCGAAGATGGCGAGCGGGCGACGGTGATCGCCGACCTCGCCGAGCGGGTCGAGATGCTCGCCGACGACGCTCATCCCCACAACGAGAACCGCAAGCTCGTGGCGCACCTGTACGCCGAGCGAGAAGCTTTGTTCAGCTTCCTCACCCACCCTGGCACCGACGCCACCAACTGGCGGGCAGAGCAAGCCGTCAGGCCAGCGGTCGTCAACCGAAAGGTCTGGGGCGGCAACCGCACCTGGCGTGGAGCTGTGACGCAGGGCCGCATGATGAGCGTGCTGCGGACGGCGTCTCAGCAGGGAGTCGACGCCATCGACTTCTTGAGCCGACTCGCTCGTGCACCCACGCCGGCAGAGGTTCCTTCGCTTTTCATCTGAATCGCCGGCTGTTCGGATCCACATTCACTGAACTACGGGACGTCGCGCCTCGCTATCCAAGTACCTCCGGCCTTTCCTCGGACGCGGGTGGCCCGCCAAGGACGGGTGCGCTTGACCCGCACGACGCCGCCAGTAAGTAGCTCCGCACCTTCCTTCCAGGAGAAGAAGCCGCGTCGACGTGCCTAGCGAGTGATGCGGCGCGCTTTTGATCTGGTGGACCGCTGAGCGCCCACGGCCACCTTGTCGATGATCTCGTTGGCGCTCTTGTGCCAGATGAACGGCTTGGGGTCGTCGTTCCAGTGTGCCGCCCACAACTCGATCGCTGCCACGAGCGCCTTGACGCTGGAGAATGCACCGCGTCGCAGCCGACGGTCGGTGAGCTCCTTGAACCAGCGCTCCGCCAAGTTGAGCGATGAGCTCGAGGTCGGGATGAAGTGCCGGCGAGCCTGGCCCTCCTCTGCCAGCCAGGCCTTGATCTCGGGGGCTTTGCGAGCCGACAGGTTGTCCAAGATGACGTGCACCTCGAGGTGGCGCGGCACATCCAGGTCGACGAGCTTGAAGAACGCCAGCACGTTACCTGGCGGTATGGGACTTGCGGGTACTGGTGATGACTCGCCGGTGTGATCGTCGTGCTCATGTCGTGCAGTTTGCAGGTCCCGGTGAGGAAGTCAGCTCAAGGTTGCAAATTCGATCGCTGTCAGCTGACCATCGGAATCGAGAAACGCCACGGCGATCGCCTTCCGCTGCACTTGACCGGATCCCTCGGCAGCATGGATGTAAAACGCGTCCATCTCCGGGTCGTACGACCAGCGAACCTCACCGCCCTTCGGAGAGATCGGTGCCACGCCACCGGATGACTGACGGCCGACGTCCGGGACCCTCCGCACCGACGACGTCCCCGAGATACGTGAGATCGACCACGCAAGAGAGCGAAGTCGAGCTGAGGACGCCTGAACTCGGACGAAGGGTGACCCGCAGGCGATCGTCTTGCCGTTCTGCGACTGGCACGAACGCGCTCACGGTGCCCCCCGCCTCACACTCATGATCTTGCCCGTCGTGTCGCTTTGCACGACCGTGATGTCGTTCTTCGCGTCGTAGTCAGGTAGGAGGAATCGTCGGTCACCCGTCTTTGAGTGCTTCGGCTGCCCTGTGGATCGCATCTAGCCACTCCTCAAGCGGGTACTCCCAAGCAACTCCGCCTTCACGCCGGAAGATCGTGATCTTCAGCTCTCCGTTCTCGCGGTACACCTCCGCCGGGATGTCGACCACCCCGTCGTGGCGGACATTGAGTTCGGCGACGGCCGTCTCGCGTCCGGGCGGAAACGCCTTGAAGATCTCGATCGTCACGGCGAGGTCCTTCCGAAGTACTCGAATGTGCCGTCCGGACTGAACACCGCTCCGATCCCGTCCGGTGACACGAACCTGAGCCCCCCGGCGAACCGGCCGCCTTGCATCGTTTCCTCAGTCGTGCCGGGGTTGGTCAGGATCTCCTCCAGAGCGTTTTGGCCAGCCTCGTTTATCGCAGCCGGCCCCCAGAGGTGGGGCCGAAGACTTCGCTCGCATTTGCGTACGCCCGACCGGCCCTCGTGAGCTGGCCCCCCGCGTCCGCTGGATCGAGCTCAGTGCCTGACGCCGCTAGCTGATCTAGTGACGCTCCGCCCTCTGCGGCCATGAATCGTCGGATGGGAGGCCCCCTCGGCCTGACCGTCGCGTTCATGATCGCAGCACTCGCAGTGTTGCTCCGCGCGTCCACTACGGGGGCTGTGAGTTGCCGCCAGGATTGGCTTCGTGCAGGGTCGTAGGCGTGTGACGTGGCTCTTACAGGGGTCGTAGCGATGCGTGGCGTGCCTGAACGTGCTGCAACGGACGAACCGGTCGCGGATCGGTCGTAACTCAGGGAGCGCTGCCGACCCTCAACTGCGAGGACGGAGCCGTGGAACCCGACGAATTGGCTGACGGGTTCGGCGATGGTCGCGACGCGTGCTTCAGGGTGGAAGAAACCTGAGGCCGAGGCTGGCGGGTTGACGAGGCCCGAGAGGACGACGAGGAACCCGGTGAAAAACACGGCCAGCGTTCGGCTGAGCAGACACGCAGGTCGCTCCAGAGCTTGCCAGCGGCCGGCTGACAGAAGGTCCGCCCTCCGTTCCGTCACGTGGACTCTCGCATGCGACGAGCCAGCTCAATCTCTGCGAGGTCCGTGATCACGGGACCACCCACCGGCACACGGTCCCACCACCACGGCTGATCGGGGAGATCGCGTACGGCAGCTCCGAGTCTTCCCACCGCGTTGGCAGTAAACGAGAGGAACAGCTCATCGACTGCCTGCACCGTGGCGGGCGGCTGGGGGTCATCCGGCAGTTGATCGAGTCCTTGTTGGACGCGATCACGAATATGAAGCGCCGCGACGAAGTCGTGCAAGCCCCAGGCATTGCGTGGATCGACGTCTGCACGGGCCTCGTGAAAGAGGCGGAGGACATGGCCAGCCCAGGCGTCAACGAGCTCCAGCAGTGGCGTAGCTCTTCCCTCTCCTAGATCAACCAGCGACGAGGTCAGATCGAGAGAACGCACCGCTAACGCCCCGGGTAGTAGGCGGTAGACCGCGTGGGGACGTCCTCGTTGACGATGACTCGAACGCCCTTGTAATCGAACTGGACGGCGTTCTGATCCTCCAGCGGTGTCGGCGTGGAATTTCTAAGCGCTGCTTCAATCTCGTCCAACGTCGGACGGCCGGCTATATCGCCTTCATCAATGTGCTGATACGTAAGTTGAGCGAGTTCGTCCACGTCGAACTCGCCAGCCGCTCCGCTCACCCCGATGCTCGCGGCCGTTGCTCCCCCCTCTGCGGCAACAGACGAACCGGTCGCGCTTTGGTCGTAGTTTGGGGTTCTTTCCCGACCCTGAACTGCGGCAACGGTGGCGCTCGGTCCGACGAACTGTCCATTCGGCTCGGCCATGGCCGCGACGCGTGTTTCTGGGTGCAGGAGCGGTGAGGCCGACGCCGGTGGGGCCAGGAGAGCGAGGAGCGCGACGAGGATACCGGCGAGCAGCGTGACGAACGCGAGGCGTTTCGCAGCGCTGGTGGTGCGCTCCGGGAGTTCTGTCATCGCCGTCAGTCTCGCAGCGCTGAGGGCGCCGTGGGTGGCTCTCGGCGGCCGGTAGAGCAGCTGAGGCGACTAAAGGGAAAAGTGGGTTCGGCTCCCGCTCAGGGGACGAGCTCGAAGGCCTCCACGTGGCTCGGGCGGACGACGGCGAAGTCCCGCCGGTTCATCGTGGCGATCTTCTGTGCCCCGAGCCGCTCGGCGACGGCCACCAAGGAGGCGTCCATCAAGTCGAGGCGCAGGTCGGTGTAATGCTCCACGAGCTCGGCGCAACGATGCCAGTCAGCCTCCGTGAGATCGAGAGCCTGCAGGCGCCCGGCGGCGACCATGCGCACGAACTCGGCCTGTGACCGCGTGCCGAGCCGGTCGAGGATGAGCCAGGAGGTCTCGGCGATCACCGGGACGGTCGTGGCCAGCTCGCCTCGATTGTCCCGAAGAAGGGCGGCACACTCACTATGACGATCGGATCGGCGGTCGGCCGCGGCGAGGAAGACGTTCGTGTCGACGAGGAGCACGGTGTCGGCAGGTTCAGCCGGCGGCGCGGCGTTCGGCAGCTTCGGCCCGAAGCTCGCGGGTGTCACGGCCGGCCCAGGACGGGTCGCCCGAGTCACCGGAGCCGATGAAGGCCTCCAGCGGGTCGGAGGTTTCGAGGTGGGACGCGATCGTCTCGATCGCCACCTGCTCGGGGCTCACGTGTCGCGCCTCGGCCACCTCGGTCACCCGGCGTGAGAGATCCTCGGGAAGATGGACGGTCAACGACACGTCACAAGCGTAGATCGAGAGCAAGCCGGAACCGTTCCGGCCCGCGCCAGTTCCGAGGTCAGGCTCCGGCCGGTCACCGCCCTCACCCCTGGCGGCGTCTCTGTTGGCGTTCCGCCGCCCGGTGCCGTCGAGGCCCCTGCGTTCGGCGAGACGGGCGCGGTAGGCGGCCTGGCGCTCGGCGTTCGACGAGTACACGCGCTCTCTGCCCATCGGCGATCAGCATCCTCCTCAACAAGAACGCCCCCGGCTTTCCAAGCTCTCGCCGCCCCCGACCCTCCTCAGGCCCAAACGTCATGTTACGAAACGCTCTTTGTCGCACACCGTTGGCATCCGAGGCTGGCGGGGCCTCCAGCTGGGTGTTCAGCCGGTCACGGTGCCAGTGATCGGCTGGCCGTCGGAGACACAGATGTGGTCGCTCTGGAAGTTCTCCACGAGCGCTTCGACGATGGCGGCCCGCAGCCTCCCGGTGCTCAACGAGAGGCCGAGTGCGTCGAAGGAGACCTCGAAGCGGACGCGCGCCGGCGAGCCCTCGTCGCGGCTCACGCTTATGCCGAACGGAGGGTCGTAGCCGACCGTCGTGAGCCCGGCGATGGCTTCGTCGGAGAGGGGTCGCGTCGCGTCGGGCGGCCGACGCCGAGCATGGCCCCAGCCTTGACGCCGAGGCACTCCGTCCAAAAGTGGCAGAATTGGTTGGTGGGGAGGCAATCGGCGCGAGGGGTGACCTGGGCGGCGAGGTAAGGCGGCACGTTAACCGGCACTGGGCATTCGTCATCGGCCTCTCGCTCCTGGCGCTTGGTGTCGGGGGCTGTGGTGCGGCACCTGACAGTCACAGAGGGGGAATCGTGACACTCAGAAGGCCTCGTGGCAGGAGCGGCGGGGATCGAGCGCTTTCGGCGCTCGGCCTCGGAGGTTCGCTCCTCGTCGCCGCTGCCTGCTCAGGCGCTATCACCTCCGCCCATGGCGACGCGCCAACGAGCCGGGCCAAGGTCACTACGTCGTCGCAGCGCTGCGGCCGGACGCACTGCAGGGTCATCTCCACCAGCAACACCACGTACGCCTACACACCCGTGATCCTCGGCACCGTGGATGGTGGTCGCCACTGGAGGGCTCAGCGCCCGCCGGTCGGCACCAAGGAGGTCGAAGGCGTGTTCTGCACAACGCTGACCGAGTGCGAGGCCGTCGGAACCCAGGTCCTCGGCAAGCCCGGCCCTTACGAGGAGCTCGCCGACGACATCCTCTGGACCACGACAGATGGAGCGGGCTGGGCGAGCACAGACCCGGCGAAGAGCCAGGGTGAGCTTCGAGGCCTCGCCTGTTTGGATGTGACCTGTCTCGTCGTCGGCCTCAAGGGGAACCTCGGCGCTCTCCCGCCGGCCTCCGACGCCATCGCCGAGTCGCTCGAGACCGTGAAGGGGATCGTGACGCGATCGACGACGCTCCCGGGCACACGACGATCTCTGACGTCGGTGTCGTGCACGACGCTCGGCGTGTGCAACGCAGTGGGCTCGCACTACGTCGGGCCCGCCTCGACCTTCCGAGGCTCTGACTACTCGACCTCGAACGCCGGCATGAGCTGGACGTCGAACGCACTTCCGCTCCTGCCCGCCGGCAAGAACAGCCACGTCCAGGGAGTGAAATCCGTCTCCTGCTCCACCTCGAGCGACTGCGTGGCGGTGGGCGGATGGATCTCGCCTCGAGGCTTCGGCGCCTACGCCATCTCGACGACCGACGGCGGCACGAAGTGGACCTTCGACCGTTTGCCATACGGGCTTGCCGATCTCACAGACGTCTCGTGCGAGCCCGACGGCCAGTGCGTGGCGAGCGGCAACGGCGCTGTCCGCACTTCACATTCCGAGGGGACCGGCAACGGCGTCATCATCACCGGCAGCGTCCGCGGGAAGTGGCACCTTCGCTCGGTGCCCCACGGGAACTACGAACTGGACGGCGTCACCTGTGTGGCCGAGACGTGCTTCGCCGTCGGGGTCACCTCGACCAGCACGGACAAGATCATCGAGTCTTCTGATGGAGGCGTCCGGTGGGTTGTCCAGAGCGTCCCGGCCGGGAGGAACTTCGGGCTCGCCGCCGTAAGTTGCGTCACGAAGCTCGTGTGTGAAGCGGTCGGCTAAACAGCCAAACGTCGGCTCGCCCAGGCACCGCTCTGCGGACGCCGCTCAGCCCAGCTCCCTTCGGGCAACAATCATGAGACGAGATGTCGCTGGTAACGCCCGATGAGCTCGAGAAGCTTGACGACGTCGCTCGCCGCGTGATGCCGGATCGTCCAGTCGAGTCGGCGCAACGCCATGTGCGCGACGTAGGCCTCGAGAGTGTCCATCGGACGAAGGGCCGCAGCCCTCTCCCACACTCGCTCCTCGACGCCCTCGACAGCGTGCGCGTAAGTGAACCCGAAGCAGAACGTGACCAAGTCGAAGACACGGTCGCCAGATGTCGATCCTTCCCAGTCCACGACGGCGGACATATGATCGCCCACGCGGAGCAGGTTGCGGTGGTGGAAGTCGAAGTGAACGACGTCGCCGCCGCCAAGGTGCCGTGAGTCGGCCCCGACGCTCTCCACCCAGCTCAGTACCGTGCGGGTTTCGGCCGAGTAGCGACGGAGCGGTTCGTGCAGGCAGTAGCCGTTGGCACCTTCCGTGAGGGTACGGGCGATGGACTCGGTCCAGCTCTCGGCCTCTTCCTTCGCACCCGCTTGTAGGTCGTTCAAACAGAGCACGTCGTCCACAAGGACGTGGTCGACGTCGTCCCGCCAGCCACCAGGCATCGCATCCTGGAACACGACGACCCCACCGTCGAAGTCCACCGGCTCGTAGTACCGAGGAGCCGGGTACCCCTTTTGCCTCAGCCGACCCACCCGCTCGCAGAGCGTCACCATCTCCGCGAAGGCTTCCCCGTGCTCGAACCACTTGAAGACGAAGCGTTGGCCGTCGGCGGAGTGCGCGAAGTAGGCACCGACCTCCCCGCCCGAACAAGGTCCGTCCAGCGTGAAGGAACGCCCACGGGCGACGCGAACGGCTTCGAGGACGGCGTCAGCAGTCATGGGGGCCGGTCCATGGGTGGTCAGGACCCGCATGTTACCCATCCCGTTGCACGCTGCCCTCCCAAGCGTCACGACCGGAACACTCGTCGTAGCGATGCCGGCCTGTCACACTTTCGACGCACTTGGCGCCCTAATGGGTAGAGGTGTGGATGACCGAGACATCGAGCGCAGCCGAGGTCGACAGCTTCGAGCTCTTCTTCCGCACAGCCGAGCCCAGGCTGCGGCAGGCGCTCGTTTCGCGATTGGGCGTCCAAGCCGGCCGTGACGCGACCCTCGATGCGCTCGCGTACGTCTGGGAGCGCTGGAAACGGCTGAGCTCGACGCAGAATCCGACGGGATACGTCTACCGGGTCGGGCTTCGGTCGGGGTCTCGTCGGCGCACCCTCGAGGACATCACCCTCAGCGACGGCGCCGTCGTGGTCGCCCTCGGACGCGATCCGGTCCCTCTCCCTAAGCGGGCAGCTGAGATCGTCACCCGCTACCTCGAGCGCGGTGCCGGGCAGGGTCGCCCTTCGTGTTCCCGGGCAGACGGGCGGGCGCCCACGTAACCGCCTTCCAGCTCACCAAACGCCTCAACGTGTTCGGCATCACGAAGTTCGAGCGCCAGGGTGCCCTCACCCACCTCGTGAACGAGGCACCGGCCTCCGTCGTCGCGAAGGCCACCGGCTACTTGAGGGCCCCGGAGACGATCCGCAGCCAAGTTGGTACCTCTCGACGCCGGTAGGCTCCTAGTCATGTCCGTGTCCCACCGCACCGCCAGTCGGTGATTCTGGCCGGGGTCGCCGGGCTGGTCGCATGGTTGGTGCATCGGGCACACCCTCGAGGCGAGACAGCCAATGCTGGGGCGATCGACACGCTTAGGGCGAGAGCCGAGAGGGTGGCAGGCGACCCGACGCACAGAGCGTGGCGGGCAGGGGTCCGCCGGGAGATCGACCGAGGAATCCCGGAGGAGGAGCGACTGTCGAGGGCGGACCTGCGGCGGGACGCTGTTCGCTCCGCGTCCTGACAGCCGGTGACGTATCCGACGCGGTGGTACTTCGCGTCGTCACACCTGGATCGCGTAGTCGCGCGCTGGCGCGCGCACGACCCGACCGACCCACAGGTTGAGGCGTTCTACGAGTGGTGCGCTGACATGGTGGAGACCGGTCCCCGTGATGTCGACTCGCTCCCAGTTCCGGGCGACGAGGACGCTTTCCTGTCGTGGGTGCCCGCCGTCGGCGGTGTGGACGTGCACCCCTATTGACTTTCCGCCTGGACAACGACATCATTTGTGATGTCACCGTGGTCTGTCGAACTGGAGCCGGAGGTGGAGCAGTGGCTGGAGTCTCTTCCCGCCGGCCTGTTTGCCGCTGCCGCCGTTCGCGTCGACCACTTGGCCGAGCACGGCGCGGCGCTGCGGATGCCCCGTTCTCGATCGTTGGGCGAGGGCCTGTTCGAGTTGCGCTTCGACCTCGGACGCCGTGCGCAACGGATCACGTTCTTCTTCCCCGGGGAGCGACGCATCGTCTTGCTGACGACGTTCCACAAGCAACGGCAGAACGAGCGCTCCGAGGTGACACGGGCAAGGAACGCGATGAGGGCCTGCATCGAGCAGGCTCACACGGCTGAAGAGGAGGACTGATGACTCGGGCGAGTTGGACGGAGTTGAAGGACAAGAAGCTCGGCTCCATGACCGCCGACGAGCGGGCGGAGTACGACCGTGCCTACGCCGAGGCGCAGCTTGCCGCCGAGGTTGGCGAGCGCGTCCACGCCGCCCGCGAGGCCGCCGGGCTCAGCCAGCGCGAGCTCGCCCGCCGCATGGGCACCAGCCAAGCAGCCATCGACCGGTTGGAGTCCGGCGGTGTCGGAGCCACACTTACAACCCTCCAGCGGGTCGCCACCGCCCTCGGGCTTGAGGTCAACGTTGAGCTCCGGCCGAGTGCCTGAAGGCGCTCGGGATCGCCGAATTCGTAACTGTCTCACCGTTACGGCCGAACAGACGCGCCTTCCGCACCGACGAGTCGGTGATTCTGGCCGGCACCCGTGCGAGCCACCAGCCCTCTCGTCGCTGCAGAGGCGGGAGAGGTCATCACAACCGGCTCGAGATACTACCGGCTCCACCGCGCCCCCCACGATCGCGCGTCGAGCGGCGCGTTGTCGACCATGGCAGCGAACCTCCCGCCTGCTGCCAGGGACGAGCTGTTCGTCCTGCTTGACGACCTTCCCGCCGAGATCGTCGTGCCCGGTCCTCCTTACTCGTTCCCGTTATGGGAGCTCTCCGGCCGCCTAGGCGAGTCAGCCCCTGACGGCCGAAGCGGTCGCGGCGACGACGGTCGCCGACGCGGCCATTCGGGTAACGGTCGAAGCCTGCTCCTTCGGGACGCCTGCGACGATCTCGGAATCGCCCTCGACGTCATGCCACCCTCACCTGGCCCGTCGTCGAATCGTGGGGTCGCCGGCGACGGGAGCGGCACTTGCTGCCGAAGCGCTGCGGATCTCGCCGGGTGGACGAGACCGTCGGTCACGTCGAAGGGGTGAAGGCGTCCGGTCGAGGAGATCGCCAACGCCCGACCTCGGTGCCAAGGTAGAGCATCGGGTCGAAGGGCGTGAGCTGAGCAAAGCCGCGAGGATGGCCGGGTGCTTGTGTTGCATGGAACGAAGAAGTTCCTCGAGCGGGTCGGTCGGCCGTCGACACCGGCCGATACGCCTTCGACTACCCAGCTCGGGAGCTGGTACGCAACTGTGCTCTTCTGGCGCCCGCAGGTGGCGCTCTTCGTCAACGTGGAGACGCTCACCTCGCTGCTCCTCCCGTTCGCGCCGGCCACTTCACTCCTTGCTCGTTTTGGCGGAGGCCTCGATCAACTGCTCGAGCACCACGGGCTGCCTCGCCCGTTCATCGACGCCGAGCTTTCACAACTCGGTCAGGTCCAGTTAGCGAAGACGAGCGACCGCAGCCTTCTCGGCAGCATGAACGAGTTCGCCTACCTCGCTGATGTCGATCGCCACTCGATCGCGGTAGTCGACCTACTGGGGCTGTCGCTTCGGCTCGCCGAAACGCCGTGCGGCCCGCTGTACCGCCGCCATGTCACGCCACACGACGAGCTCCTGGCGAGAGCCTCCTTCCGACCGAGCTGACCAGGCGACCTACTTCTGACCCGGCAGCACCGCAGTTCAACGATCACCTGGAACCGGGAAGCCCGCCGCTCGCCTCCCGAGCTCAGGAACCCATCGCTTTGAGCGCGTCGCTGAGGACGGTGAAGGCGACATCGAGGCGCTTCTGGCGCCGGCGGTTGCTCTCGTGATTTGCCTCAGCGGCGACGTAGCCGACCAGCTCCTCGAGATCCTCTTCGGAGGCGACGAGGACGATGCCGGTCCTCGCCGTCCGCGCCCCGAATACGAGGCGCTCGCAGTCGCTGTCGAGCACTCGCAGATCCCGCAAAGTGGCACACACTTCGTCGGTCACAGGAACCTCGATTGCCGAGAAGTCAGGTCCCCGAGAACACGGCCGCCGCAGGTCGAAGTACGAGCCTTCCCAGCCGCTGATAACACCCTCGTCGTCGCAGGCGCTGCACCTCCAGTCGATGATGGCGGGCAAATCCGGCCTGAACACGACGATGTGACCCGAGCAGGGCCGGTTGCCGGGCCGGCGCCGGCACGGGACAGCGGTCCCCCATGCTGTGCCGGCCTTCGTTGCGGTCGCCGCCTTGACGATGGAGCCGAGATGCTCGGCCATCCTCCTCGCCGGTCCGGGTGCCTCCTCCGGCATGTCGAGGAAGTGTCGAGGATCGGATACGAACATCGGAAGCGACAGTATCTCGCTGACCCCTCTGAGCGCTGGAGGCGGAGATCGAGCCGTAGGCCGAGAACCACTTCCCCGTTCACGTCAAGCGGTGCTACAGCACCACCTGGGGCTGCTCGAACGCCTCGCTCGCTGCGGCCCTACTTTCATCCCTACAACGTCTGCCGATGCCCGCCAAGGCGGCCAGCCACAGCCGACTCCACCGATTCGGCTCAGTGTCGTGAGCCGGCTCTAGCCGTGGAGCTACTCCCGAGACGGCCGGAACAGCCCATGCGCTACTACAACATCCCAGGTCTGACCTGGGCGCCGTTCGGCGGTCGTCGCCAGGCGGCCGTGGTCCGTACGTCGTCAGAGCGCAAGGTGCAGGCGAAGCGCCTCATCGAGTGCGGACTGGAGCCCTCGAGCGACACCCGAGACACGCCGTGACCTTCGACCCGACCTCGCCCTTGACAGCACCAGGCCGGCCATCTAGAACATGCAGAACACTGCACATTGCATAACCACACGGCACCCTCGACAAGGGGACGGTGCCAGGAGCGGCTTGGGGGGCCGGCATGACCGAGAGCTCAGCGGTCGTCTTGGACGGTCGAGTCACGCGCTCGGAGGTCTTCGGGAGGTATCGCGAGCCGCCATTCACCGGCCTCGAGCTCAAGGCACTCGATTGGCTCGAAGGCTTCTACGAGCTCGAGCACCTGTTGGCGACCCGCGCCTGGGCAATCAGGCTGCGGGCCGACGCCTCACCGGAGCTCCGGCTGGCGGCGCTCGTTCACGATTGCGAGCGAAACTTCCCTGGCGGCCCCACGAACACACCGGCTCGCTTCGACGACCCCAAGTATCTCTTCGCCCACTCCATCCGTTGCGGTGAGTTCATCGGGGAGTTCCTCGCCGGCGAGGGCGCCGACGAGGACTTCATCTACCGGGTCAAGTCGCTCGTGCTGCGCCACGAAGTCGGAGGTGGGGCCGAGGCGGACGTCCTGCAGGCGGCGGATTCGTTGTCGTTTCTCGAGACGCTTCGGTGGCTGACGGTGCAATGGGTCCAGTCCGGTCGCTACAGCGCCGAGGCTGCGAAGGAGAAGCACGGATACATGCTCGAGCGCATGAGGCCGCCCGAGGCGCTCGCGCTCGGACTGCCCCTCTACGAACTGGCGATCCGCGATCTCGAGAAGGCGGCGGCCGTCAACATCGAGGGCCGCCTCGAGATCGCAAGCGACTACAAGCTGCTGATCGGCATCGCGCCCGCCGGGAACGGCACGAGAGGAGAGGGATGAGCGACCACGAGACGGCAAGGTTCCCGAGTCCGTTTGAGGTCACGACCCCACCCGGCGCAGAGGGTTGGGAGCGGATGTATCCCTACTACGCCACCTTCTCGGAGGACCGCCGGGAGATCGAGGAGCAGAGGTTCTGGTTCTTCGACTCGATGCACTACCCGGAACCGGTCTATCCCTTCGACCTCATCTTTCCCGAGCACACCTGGGTCGTGGCCAGTCAGAACATCTCGCGCGTCTTCTCCGTACCGACCGCCCTCGGACTCGACCACCGGGTCATCAACGGTTACGTCTACGTGAGCCCGAACGTGGTAGCCGACCCTGGGGAGATCGAGCAGCGAGCCCCCATCTTCGCCGAGCGGGCCGGCTACTACTTCGAGCACTGGAACGAGATCTACGACGCCTGGGTCGTCAAGGCGAAGGCCTGCATCCAGGAGCTGAAGCAGATCCGCTTCGAGCCCTTGCCTGATCTGGAGCCGATCGAGGTCGTCCACGAAAGCCGACACCTGACGAGCGGCGTCTCGCTGTACCGCGCCTACAACCACCTCCTCGAGAACCAGCAAGAGATGCACTATCTCCACTTCGAGATGCTGGCTCTCGGTTACGGCGCGTATCTCGCCCTCCTCGACTTCTGCAAGATGGCCTTCCCGAGCATCGAAGACCAGAGCGTCGCCAAGATGGTCATGGGCATCGATGTCCTGCTCTTCCGCCCGAACGACGAGCTGCAAAAGCTCTCCCAGCTGGCGCTCGACCTCGGGCTGGCCGACGCCTTCGCCAAGGGGGCGCCCCCTGCTGCGGTGATAGATGCCATCGGTGCCAAGCCGAATGGCGAACAGTGGCTAAAAGAGTTCAACGCCGTGCGGGAGGAGTGGTTCTGGTTCTCCACCGGGCACGGTGTCTCCCACAACCACCCGAGCTGGATGGAGGACCTCTCCGTCCCGTTCTCGGCAATGCGGACCTACGTCGAGGCGCTCCAGAGAGGCGATACCCTCGAGCGGCCGCTGGACGACGTGCGCGCCGAGCGCGACCGGGTGACGGCGGAATATCGGGACCTGCTACCCACAGACGCCGACCGGGCCACGTTCGACGACCTCATCCGCCTCGCCCGGACCGTCTACGTGTTCGTGGAGGACCACGCCTTCTACTGCGAACACGGGCACTTCTCGATCTTCTGGACGAAGGTGCGCGAGCTGGGCGAGGTCTTTGCTCATCACGGCTTCCTGCAGGCAGCCGAGGACATCTTCCTGATGCAGCGATTCGAGATCTATCCGGCGCTGTGGGACCTCGAAACGGGGTGGGGCGCCGTCAGCCAGGACCGGCGGGCCTACTGGCACCGCGAGGTAGCCGAGCGCAAGCAGATCCTCGAGGCGCTGCGCCGCTGGTCGCCGCCGCCCGCCCTCGGCGCTCCGCCCGAGGTGATCACCGAACCGTTCACCGTCATGCTCTGGGGCATCACCAAGGAGACCCTCGACCGTTGGCTGGCACCACGGGAGGACTCCGAGAACGTGCTGCACGGCGTGGCCGCCTCTCCCGGTGTGATCGAGGGGCGGGCACGGGTGATCAACGGTCCCGACGAGCTGACGACCGTCGAGGACGGCGAAGTGCTCGTCTGCCCGATCACGAACCCGAGCTGGACGCCGATCTTCAAGCGGATCAAGGGTGCCGTGTCGGACTCCGGCGGGATCATGGCGCACGCCGCCATCGTCGCCCGTGAGTACGGGCTGCCGGCCGTCGTCGGCACCGGCTTCGGCACGAAGGTGATCAAGACCGGCCAGCTCGTCCGGGTCGACGGGACACGGGGGGTCGTCACGGTGCTCACCGACGACGAGGGGCTCGGCAACCCGGACTAGGGCGACGACGAGAACGCCGGGTCGCCGGACCGGCCGGGACGAGCCCACGGGGCGGGGCAGCAGCAGCAAGGGGACGGATCAACTCACCGCAGTGACGGTGCAGCCGAAGGAGGGGGAAGGTGGCAACGACAAGTCAACAGAAGCGGTCGCCATGGATCGAGGATTTGTCGATCCATTACGTGCCCGAGACGGAGCGCCATGGCAAGCCACGCGACCAGTTCACCGTGTGGTTCGGGGGGAACTTCGGTGCCATCGGCCTCTTCACAGGCAGCCTGTCGATCGTGCTCGGCCTCACCCTGCCCTGGGCGATAATCGCTATTGCCATCGGCTTCATATTCGGGGCACTGATCTGCGCCTTTCACGCCATCCAGGGCCCGCGGCTCGGCGTGCCTCAGATGATCCAGAGCCGAGGGCAGTTCGGCTTCTATGGGGCTGGGATCCTGTTCCTGGCAACGTTCCTTCTGGAGTTCGGGTACACGGCCGCCCAGACGGTGCTGCAGGGGCAAGCCTTGAACGTTGTGGTCCCGAGCGTCTCGATCCTGGTCTGGCTGTTCATCTTCACGGTGCCGACGATCGTCCTCAGCATCTTCGGCTATGACTGGATCCACCACTGGGCCCGGCTGGTGACCGTCGCACTCTTCGTGACGGTTCTCGTCATGTTCGTTCAGGCGTTGCGATTCAGCCACGGTCTGGCGAGAGCCGAGACGTCATGGTCAGCGCCACCCCTTGCCCTCTTCGCCCTCGTCGTCGCCATCTATCTCATCCTGATCGCGTCGTGGGCGCCCAACATCTCCGACTACTCCCGATACCTACCACAGACGACGCGCTCATCAAGGACGTTCTGGGCGGTGTTCTTGGGCTTGGCGACGAGTGGCGCCATCTCCTGCATGGGTGCCTACATCACGGCATTGCTACCGAAGGCGAGCCTCTTCGCAGCCGTGCAGACGATCTCGGGCGGCGCCGTCGTGGTGATCCTGGCGCTGAGCCTCATCGCCACGAACGTTCTGACGACGTACACGGGAATGCTCTCGCTGACGAGCGCACTCAGCACGTTCAAGGAGGTGCCGATCTCCAAGATGGTGCGTGTGGCCGGCATCGTCATCACTGCAGGAGCGGGTCTAGTTGCCGCAGCGCTCGGGTACAAGACGTTCCTCAACTCGTTCGAGAATTTCCTCTACGTCTTGCTCTTCGTGTTCATCCCGTGGAGCGCCGTGAACCTGTTCGACTTCTACTTCGTGAAGAAGGGCTCATACAACGTTGAAGCGTTCTTCGATCGGCACGGTGAGTATCGCGGCGTCCGCGTGGTACCGGTGACGATGTACCTTGTCGGACTCGGGGTCGAGCTCCTCTTTATCAATCAGACGTTCTACGTTGGTCCACTCGTCAGCGCCCTCGGTGGCGTCGACATCTCTTGGATCGTCGGCTTCGTTGTGCCCTTCGGTCTCTATTACATCGTGGCGACTTTGTGGCCGGACGCTGCAGGAGTGAACGTCGCGGTCGATCACGGCCGGCTCGACGTCTCCATGGAGACCGACTTCGCCGGCACCCCGGCGGTTGCGGCATCCGGGGGTTCGGGAGACTCCCTCGCCGTCGACGTGCCGACGGACTGACGGATGGCCCCGGCGCACCCAGCGTCGGGTCGGGACAGTTGCAACAGGGTGAACGATTTGAAAGGAGGAGTGTTGCCGAGCGGTCGGATGACCAGGACGAGAGGGAAGGCGCCCGCTACCGGCGCGGCTTCCGGACCGCTGGTCGCGTGGTTCGACGACGACACGGGTGCATCGAGCGACCTGCTCGGGGGGAAGTGCCTCGGCCTCACCGAGATGACGCTCGCCGGGCTGAAGGTCCCGCCCGGATTTGCCGTGACGACGGTGGCACACCGGGTGGGCCTCGAGCCGGCACTCCTCCGCTGGCTCGAGTCGCCACATCTTGCCGGCCATCGACTCCTGAATGGCAGCGCCGGCGCCGCGGGCGGGGACCTGCCCCCGACAGAAGTCGCCGTGCTACGCGACATCGCCGCGCAGATTCCGCTCGCCGAGGCGGTACGCAATGCCGTCTCCGAGGCTTACGAAGAACTGAGTCGTCGAACCGGCCTGCCAGAACCGCCCGTCGCCGTTCGCTCCAGTGGGCAAATCGAAGACGGCAGCGAGGCAAGCTTCGCCGGCCAGTTCGACACCTACCTCTGGGTGATCGGCGCGGACGCTGTCCTCGAGACCGTGCAGCGCGTGTGGACGGGCTCGCTCACCTCGAGCGCGCTGTCGTATCGCATCGAACGGGATCTGGGTTTCGGCTTTTCGCCGATGTGCGTCGGCGTTCAGCTCATGGTGGACGCCCGCAGTGCCGGCGTCATGTTCACGCTCGATCCCCGCAACGGCGACCGGTCACGCGTCGTCATCGAATCGAGCTGGGGGCTCGGAGAGGCGGTCGTCGCCGGCGAGGTGCAGCCGGATCGCATCTCCGTCAACAAGGTGACGGGCGACATCACGACGGAGGAGGTCGGTTCGAAGGAGCACGCCTACGGATTCGACCCGTCGGCAGGTGCCGTCGTCTCGTCCCCGACCGAGAAGGCTCGCCGGGAGGAGATCTCGCTCTCCAAGGAGGAGATCCTCGAGCTCGCTCGTCTCGGGCGACAGCTGGAACGTCTTCGGGGTGCCCCGCAGGACGTGGAGTGGGCCATCGACACGAGAGGAGAGGTGTACCTGTTGCAGGTCCGACCAGAGACCGTCTGGAGCACACGGCACGCAGCGACCGAGGCACCACGTGCCCGGGGAGCACTCGAGTACGTGGTGGATCTCTTCGGCGGGAGCAGATGACATGAAGGCGGCGAAGGTCTCCTACCACCGGGCCGCGAGCCTCGACGAGGCGCTCGACCTCCTCGCCTCCGACGCAGACCTACGGCTGCTCTCGGGCGGGCAGAGCCTGCTTCCGATGCTCAACATGCGGCTCCTCCGCCCGGAGCTCCTGCTCGACATCGCCGAGCTCTCCGAGTTGCGCGGTATGCAGCGGGACGGCGACCGTCTCGTGATCGGGGCGCTCGTGACGTACCGGGAGCTCGAACGGTCGTCACTCGTGACGGCGGCCGCACCGTTGCTGGCAACAGCGGTCCGCTGTGTCGGCGATCTCCAGGTCCGCAACCGGGGAACTGTCGGCGGCAGCCTCGCCCACGCCGACCCCACAGCCGAGCTGCCGCTCGCCTGCCTGACGCTCGGCGCGGAGGTCAGACTCCAGAGCCGACGCGGCTCGAGGCGGCTCCCTCTTCAGGACTTCCTCGTCGGACCGTACGAGACCGCCATCGACGACGACGAGCTCGTGACCGGACTCGACCTCAACGCCGGCTCTCGCCGTTTCGGCTTTGCCGAGGCGACGCGGCGTCACAACGACTTCGCCATCGTGAGCGCCGCCGCTGCTGGCGTCATCGCCCCGAACGGCACGATCGAGGACCTCACCATTGGGCTCGGAGGCGTCGCCGACACCGTCACGCTCGTTCCCCGCGCGGCCGCCCTGCTCCGCGGGCAGCCCCCTGGCGAGGAGGTGCTGTCCGCGGCGGCAGCAGCCTGCCAGGACGAGATCTCTCCGACGAGCGACACGCGAGCGTCAGCGGATTACCGCCGCCATCTGGCCGGTGAGTACCTGAGACGCGTCGTCCTCCAGATGGCGACGACCGACGGGGTGCAAGCCGCATGACCGAGCACAACGGCAGTCGACGAGTCGAGGTGACCGTCAACGGCACGCGGTACACCGAGGAGGTTGAGAGCCGCCTGCACCTTGCCGACTTCCTTCGCCACCGTCTCGGGCTGATGGGCACCCATCTTGGCTGCGAGCAAGGAGTCTGCGGAATGTGCACCGTGCTCCTTGACGGCGTGCCCGTGAAGAGCTGCATCGTCCTCACTGCGCAGGCGGACGGTCACGAGGTGACCACGGTCGAGTCGCTCGGAACCGACGAGATGCTCGACGATCTGCAGTCTTCGTTCAAAGAGCACCATGGCCTGCAGTGCGGCTTCTGCACTCCCGCCTTCCTCATGACCGCCTCGTCGCTCGCCGGCGAGGGCACTCTCGATCGCCGGCAGCTCCGCGAGGCGCTCGCCGGGGTCCTCTGCCGTTGCACCGGCTACTCCCGGATCATTGACGCCGTGGAGGACTGGCTGGCCAGCGAAGAAAGGAACATCCCTCGTGCTTGACGTCGACGAGATCCAAGTCACCTCGCCGCGCCAGATCGGTCGGAGCGTGCAACGCCTGGAGGACGATCGGCTGCTGAGAGGAGCGGGCCGTTTTGTCGACGATCTCGAGCCGGCTCACACGTTGCACATGGCGGTGGGTCGCTCGCCCTTTCCCTACACCCGCGTGGTGTCGGTCGACATCACCGAGGCCGTCAAGGCCGAAGGGGTTCGCCACATCATGGTGGGGCCCGACGTGCTGAAAGTGACGACGCCGCTCACGTTGCTGCGCCCCATCAAGGAGGTCGCGCCCCTCGCCTACTACGCCCTCGCCACCGACGTGGCGCTGTTCGAAGGTCAACCGGTCGTGAGCGTGGCGGCCACGAGCCGTCATGCGGCGGAAGACGCCCTCGAGCTCATCGACATCGACTACGACCCGCTCCCGTCACAGGTCACCGTCGAGCAGGCGAGTGCCGACGGCGCTCCACCGTTGCACGACGGCCAGACCGGCAACGTCCTTGCGGTGACACGACGCGCCACCGGCGACCCGGAGGCAGCCCTGGGCGCCGCCGACGTCGTGATCGAGGACGTCTTCGAGATCAACCGCGTCATCGCCCTCTCGATGGAAGGGCGAGCCGTCCTGGCTGAGTACTCGGCCGGCACCGGGCAGTTCACGGTCCACAGCTCGACGCAGGCGCCCCACCTGCTCCGCAAGCAGCTCGCGGAGGTCCTCCAGGTGGAGGAGGGCCTCGTCCGGGTGATCGCCCCGATGGTGGGAGGCGGTTTCGGCATGAAGCTCGGCGTGTATCCGGAGGACGTCCTCGCCTGCCTGCACTCCATGGCGACGAAACGGCCCGTCAAGTGGATCGAGGACCGGCTCGAGCACTTCCGGGCGGCGACACACGCCCGGGAGGCCCACCACGAGGGGAAGATGGGTGCGAGCCGCGACGGCAGGCTGCAGGTGCTGTGGGACACCCACAGCATCGACATGGGCGCCTATCACTCCCCCTTCGGTCCGCCCAGCAGCTCGACGCTCACCCTCACCGGCCCCTATCTCGTCGAGCACTGCTATACGGAGCGCCGCGTCGTGGCGACCAACAAGACCCCGGTCGGTGCCTACCGCGGGTACGGCGCCCCGGAATCGAATTTCGTCTGCGAGACACTCATGGATCGCATGGCCCGACGTCTCGGTCTCGACCCGCTCGAGTTCCGCCTCAAGAACATGATCCGGCCGGAACAGCTTCCCTACGAAACGCCGAGCGGTGCCATCTACGAGGGGGGCAACTACCCGCGCTGCCTGGAGATGGCGGCGGAGCGCGTCGGGTATCGCGAGGTGAAGGCGGCAGTTCGCCAGCTCGGAGCCGACGGCCGGCATCGTGGCGTCGGCCTCGCCGCCTACATGGAGAAGACCGGCTACCCCGGGTCACGTTGGCTCGGTCGGGAGGCGGCCACCTTCGGTGCCTACGAAGCCGTCACGCTCCGGTGCACGCGCACGGGCAGTGTCGAACTGCACTCTGGCGTCGTCAGCTTCGGCCAGGGCGGCGAGACGGCACTGGCCCAGGTGTGCGCCGACTCCCTCGGGATCGACTTCGAGCGGGTGTGCGTCCATTCCGGCGATACCGGCTCGACACCGGCCGGGATCGGGTCGTTCTCGTCGCGCACGATGATCGCCGCCTCCGGTGCGATCGCCCAAGCGGCGGTCGGCCTACGGCAGAAGATCCTCGCCATCGCCGGGCACTTGCTGAAGTCGCCCGACGACGAGCTCGTGCTGTCCGGGAACGAGGTCGTGCACGGCTCACGCCCCGAGCTCCGGCTCGAGCTCGCCACGGTATTCGCGGCGGGCATCTCCGGCCACGACCTCCCGGACGGGCTCGTTCCTGGTATCGAGTCGACGGGGTACTTCGACCCGACGCACTCCGCCTACGGGTCGGGCGCCGCCGCCTGCGTGGTCGCCGTCGACGCTCGCACGGGGGAGTTCGAGCTGGAGCGTTTCGTCCTCGTGCACGACTGCGGCACGCAGATCAATCCGACGCTCGTGGAAGGCCAGGTACAAGGCGGTCTCGGGCAGGCGATCGGAGCCGCACTCATGGAGGAGCTGCTGTATGACCCCGATTCGGGTCAGCTGCTCAACGGCACGATGATGGATTACTTCGCGCCGACCGCCGCCGACCTTCCCGAGTTCGAGCTGGACCACCTGGAGAGCCCGTCCCCCGTCACGCCCTTCGGCGTCCGCGGCGTCGGCGAGGCGGGGATGATCCCGCCGGCGGCGGCCATCGCCAACGCACTGTGCGACGCTCTTTCGGAGTACGGGATCGTCCTCAACGATCTTCCCCTGACCGCAGAGCGCGTGTGGTCTGCCATCAAGCAGGCGCAGCTCCGAGAGCCATGAGCTTCGAGCACTCGATCGTCCTCGATTCGCCCCGCCAGGTCGTCTGGAAGCTCGGCGGAGATGGAGCCGGATGACGGCCACCACTACCGGAACGACAGACGTCGTGGCCCGCGAGCGGGCCAACAATGAGGTCGTCGCTCGGCTGGCGGGCTGCAAGCCCGTCCTCGTGGACGTGGCGGCGGCCGGCGATGTCATTCCGGGGCTCCACGGCTCGATGTTGCTGACGTCGGGGGCGCCACTCGATCCGGCCGAGTACGTCGGCGTGCAACGCCAGGCACTGATCGGCGGCGCTCTGTTCGAAGGCCTCGCCGATACGGAGGAGGCTGCCTGGTCACGCATCCTGAGCGGCGAGATCCAGCTCGCAGCTTGTCACGACCACGCCACGGTCGGGTCAGTGGCGGGCGTCTGCAGCGCCTCGATGCCCGTCTTGGTGGTGGAGGATCCGAGCACCGGCCGGCGAGCGTTCTCCGGCCTCTACGAGGGACGTCAAAGCGAGCGGCTCACGTTCGGCGTCTACAACGACGCCGTCGCACGACACTTGCGGTTCCTGCGCGACGTCGTGGCACCCACGTTGCGGCAGGGGCTGCGCGAGTCGGCTCCCCTCGACATGACGACGGTCATGCGGCGGGCACTCCTTGCCGGGGATGATCTGCACAGCCGCAACACGGCGGCCACGCTCTTCCTGATCCGCGAGCTGGTTGGGCCGCTGTTGTCAGTGGCTCGTCACTCCTCTGACGAGGTAGCCGCCACGCTCGACTTCATCGGACGCAGCGACCAGTTCTTCCTGCACATCGGTATGGCGGCCGCCAAGCTCGCCACCGACTCGGCGCACGGCGTCGCTGGTTCGACCGTCGTGACAGCAATGACGGCGAGCTGTCGAGAGTTCTCGATCCGGGTCAGCGGACTCGGGGCGCAGTGGTTCAGCGCCCCGGTCCCGATCGTCGCCGCCAAGTGCTTCGAGGGCTACACCCAGGCTGACGTCGCCCCGATGCCGGGAGAGAGCCTCATCATGGAGACGCTCGGACTGGGGGGCTCGGCGGCGGCAGCCGCCTTCGCCTTGCGCAACTACTCGGGTGGCACGGCTGCGCTCATGCGCGAGATGAGCGAGTCGGCCTACCGCTTCTCGGTGTCCGAGCACCCGGATTTCACCATCCCATTCTTCGACGGTCGGGGCACGGCGCTCGGGATCGACGTCTTCCGGGTGGTCGAGCTCGGACTGCCGCCTCGCATCCATGCAGGCGCGGCCAACAGGCGGGGCGGCCACATCGGCGCCGGCATCATGACGGCCCCGATCGCCTGCTTCGAAGACGCCTACAGCAGCTGTCAGGAAGCGGGCGGAGGGGACACGACCCACCCGAGCACGAGCGATTCGTAGACACCACAAGGAGGCTCCATGTCCATGCTCACCGGCAGCGATCTCGTCACCCTCTTCCGCAGAGAGTTGGAGGCGTGTGCACTCACGGCGGACGAGTCGCTCGTAATCCTGTCGGAGCCGACGAGTCGCCAGGACTACGTGGCCGCCACCTTCGCAGCCGCCCAGTCGCTCGGGGTTCGCTCCGTCGTCTCCACCGTGCTGCCGAGTGGGTCCCCGGTCACGGCGCCGGGTATCCGGAGCGGGAGCGGTTTCGGCCTCAAGTCTCTCGAGGGCTTCGCCAGCATGTTGGAGTTCCTCAAGGCGGTCGACCTGGTCGTGGACCTCACCATCGAGGGTCACATCCACGCCGAGATGCAGCAGGGGATCCTCAAGGCGGGCACGCGCATCCTCTTCGCCTGCGACCCGCCGGAGGTGCTCGCCCGCAACATGACCGGACCGGCCGACAAGGCTCGAGCCAAAGCTGCCGTCGAGATGCTGCAGGGGGCGAGCACCATGCACGTCACCTCCCAGCACGGGACCGACCTCGTCGTCGACGTCTCCGAATGTCACCCAGGGTTCCAGACCGGGTTCGCCGACGATCCCGGACGCTGGGACCACTGGCCGAGCTGCATGGTCGTCTGCTGGCCGAAGCGGGCGGACGGCCAGTTCGTCCTGGCACCCGGTGACATCCTCTTCCCGTTCAAGGAGTACGTCACGCAGCCGATCTCCATCAGCGTCGAGGACAGCCGCGTCACAAAGGTCGTGGGAGGCGACCAAGCACTCAAGGTGCGGCAGTACTGCAGCGAGGAGAACGACGAGGCGGCGCCCTTCACATCGCACATGGGATGGGGTCTCATGCCGACGGCCGACTGGCTCTCGCTCAACATGTACGACCGCGAGACGCTCATGGGGATGGACGGCCGCGCCTATGAGGGCAACTTCCTCATTTCCACAGGCCCACACCCGTTCAAGGATCGGGTGACGCCGTTCCACCTCGATCTGCCGATGCGCGATTGCTCGATCTCGCTCGACGACACCACGATCGTCGACCACGGCAAGGTGGTCGCCTAGCCGCCGGCGCGAGGGCGAGGCGCACCGATGCCAGCTCCGATCGGTGGGGCAAACTGTCACGGCCGACGGGGAAGGGCCCCGGCTCTGGATCTATCCTCGAACGACGGCCGTGGGGCCAGATTGCGCGTTCGACGTCGCGTTCACACAACGAAGTGGGAGCTTGCTGGGAGATGACAGTGGCGCCGGCGTCCGGAACGGGATCGATCAACCCGCCTGTCGAGGTGGGTGTCTCGAAGAACCTCGTGGCTGTCCAGCTCGTGGCCCGCGATCTTCTCACCCGCGTGCAAGGCGAGCGGATCCCGACCGCCCTCCAGTATCAGCAACTCATCGGTGTCGGGTCGGGCACGGTGCAAAAGGCCCTCCGCACGCTCGAGAGCACTGGCGCCGTCAGTCTCAAGTCACGCGGGCACGTCGGAACCATCCTCGTCAGTGTCGACCTGCCGAAGCTCTGGGCTCTCGCCGCCCTCGGAGCACCCACGGCCGTGCTCCCGGTGCCGACATCACCGGAGCTCATGGCGTTGGCGCGGGCCCTGCGGCTGGAGCTGCGACGGCTCGGTATCCCGTTTCAGGCGCTGTATACGTACGGTTCCAGCCGTCGCCTCAGCCTGGTCGAGTCGGGCGAGGCGGATTTCACGGCCCTCTCGGCAATCGCTGCCGAAGAGGTGGTGGCGAAATCCCACGGAACCTGGTTCGCGGCCGACCTCGGGCCGAACAGTTACTACTACCAGCGCAGCTGGATCGTCATCAGCCGCCCCGGCATCGATCCTCACGACCGCCGAGCACTCCGACGGGTCGGCATCGACCGCCACTCGCACGACCAGACCGTTCTCACCGAGGCGGAGTTCCCGATGTCGGATGGTCATCGCCTCGTTGACGGCGACTACACCTACATGCCGGCAAAGGTCGCCAAGGGAAAGCTCGACGCCATGGTCTGGCACAAGTCGGTCCTCGCCATTCCCATCGAGGCGGCTGGCATCGGCTCGAGGGCACTCGAGACGCCACTCGCGGTACGCCTCGTGAAGGAGATGGCCACCGCCATGCTGGTGGCGAAGAGCGACCGGCTCGAGCTACGGCGGATGTTCGAGCTGCTCGATCGCGACTCACTGTTGGCGTTGCAGTTGGAGCTTCGCCGCGGGGAGGTTCCGCCCTTCTACTGAGCCCGTCGTGAACGCAGAGCATGGTCAGGAGCGACCGCAACGTCATCGCGAGGAAGTGGAGGCACTTGTGGCAACTGTTGAAGAACTGATCGAAGCGTTCAGATCGGGCCGATCCACCCCGTCGGCAGCGGTGGAAGCGTCACTCGACGCCATCGAGCAGGTGGAACCACAGCTCAACGCCTTCCGGGTCCTCGATGCCGAAGGCGCACGCGCCGCGGCGGCGCGGGCGACAGAGCGTTGGCAACGCGGCGCCCCGTGCGGCCCGCTCGACGGCGTGCCGATCTCGGTGAAGGACACGCTCATGGTGGAGGGATTCGCCTTCCGCCAGGGCTCCCTCGCGACCGAGGAGGTGCCGGCGACCGAGAGCGCCCCCGTGGTGGCATCGGCCCGCCGCGCCGGTGCCGTCGTCGTCGGGATCACGACGTGTTCCGAGTTCGGGAGCTCCGGCTTGACTGTCAGCCCGCTCACCGGCACGACGCGCAATCCCCACAACCTCTCGAAGCACTCGGGTGGCTCCAGCGGAGGCGCTGCTGCCGGTGTGGCAGCCGGCGTTGTACCGCTCGCCCTCGCAAGCGACGCGGCAGGCTCCGTGCGAATCCCGTCAGCGTTCTGTGGTGTGGTCGGGTTCAAGCCGACGGGAGGTCTCATTCCTGCTTATCCGCGCAATGTCGCAGGGCCGCTGTCGTCTCCGGGATTCATCGCCCGCTCGGTGGCCGACGTTGCGCTCGCCTTGCGGATCTCGGTCCGACCAGACCCCCGCGACGTGGAGGCCGTGGCGACCTACGACCCGGCCTGTGACGAACTCGTGGGCACCGGCGCTGGCGGGCTGCGAATCGCCTACAGCCGATCTTTCGGGTATGTGCAATGGCTGCACCCTGACGTGGAAGCGCTCGTCACCTCAGCAGTCGACGTCCTCGCCAGAGCCGGCGCCGCGGTCGAAGAAGTCGACCCTGGCTTCGCCGATCCGGAAGATCTCATCGTCTTCATGCTGACCATGGGTTACGCCCACATCTTGCGGCACCTCAGCGACGATCAGCGATCCGTCTTGACTCCCGCACTCCGTGAGCGCATCGACGCCGGCCGGGGGTTCACGGCTGCGGAGTTCATGGACATTCAGGACCGCCGCATCGAGCTCGGGCGAGCAATGGCCCGATTCCACGAGACCTATGACGTCCTCATCACCCCGACGCTGCCGATCACCGCCTTCGACACCACGATGTCGGCGCCGCCGAGCTTTCCGGAGGGTGCCTCGCCTCGGGCCTGGACGCGCTACGTCTACCCCTTCAATCTCACACAGCAGCCGGCGATCTCCCTTCCGTGCGGGACGGCATCGGACGGCCTCCCGGCCGCCTTTCAGATCGTGGGGCCGCGACGGGGGGACGCCGTCGTTCTCCGTTGCGCACGGACCTATGAGGCCGCCATCGGAAGCCTCGTGCCGACCCCTCGGGTCATGGCGGCCGCACGCTGAGCGCTGCATCGCTTGGACATAGCTCCGGGACCGAGGCCTTGCCTGGGTCGCGACGAACATCGCCGGGAGAGGAGACCCGCTGGTCCCTCTGCGACTCTGCCTGGACTGCACGTCAAGAGGGACATGCAGGTTGCATGGTGAACGTGACCGGATCGTTCCACTGATACCGCGTACCGCCCACGGTATAGAGAATCGCGACATCTCTCGACCGTCCCACTTTTCCTGTTCTTTCTAGACCAAAGGCCAGCCAGAAGCTATGGGCTTGAATGTGGGAGGGGCCAGGCCTCCACCCAGCTGCCGAACCTATCGCCTGTGTCGTCAGCTTGAAGCCGAGCAAGCGAATACCTGTGTCGTGTTCTAGCCGAACGCTATCGACAGTTGTCGCTTGCTGCGCGACAAAATTGGTTTGCCCCGTCACGGTCGCTGTCTTGGACGGGAGGCAGACCCACACACCCGGTGCCTGCTGCGATGCGAATGGGCCTGGGCCATTGCTGCTCGTCATCAGCAGACCGAGCGTCGTGCCGAATGCAAGCACGACGAAGACGAGCGCTCCGTACGCCTTCTTCTTCACCTAGTCGACTCGGACCTTCCTGGCGTTATCGATGCCGGGGCTCACCCCTCGCCGCCGAATTTCGGACGGCGGCGAGGCCTCTCCGCGCTCATTGTCAGCCTCGCGGCATGCACTTGCAAGTGCATAGGGGCGCAGCAGTGCTGTTCAGCTCCGGGCGGTTGACATGGGCGCGTTGCCCTCAGACTGCGGGGGCTCGGTGCCCATGGGATCGAGCGGGGACAGGCGAGTGCTGGCCGCGCTGGAGCCGTTCAGCTCGGCGGACACCGGCGTGCGTCTGCAGTCCGAGCTCAGATGCGTCATCGCCCGGGCCGAAGCGGCATAGACACGATCCTGGTGGAGCGCCGGTCAGGAAGCCCCTTCGGCCGTTTATGCTCGACTCCGATATCTGAGTCGGCCCCGGGCCGAGGCACGCAAGCGCCGGGGACCTCCGAGTTAGGCGCCGGCCGTCGAGGTCGTCGGCTCGGCGTCGAAGTGCCCCTGCTCAAGTTGCGAGACGGTGACACGACTCACCTGGTACATGAGCGGAGAACCGACTGGTTGGCCGACTGCGCCACCCGAGAACAAGAGCGGGATCCCCGTGCTGGCATCGATCGTCAACTGCTCTTGGACGCCGTCGCCGGCGGGATCGGCGCATGCCTTCTTCTCTAGCCCGACCGACCCACCCAATTTTGCGCTGGCGCACGACGGATCCGGGAACGTGCCGGTGATCTGGACGGCCGGCTCACCGTTGGCCGTCGTGTCGGTGACCGTGACCTCGGGGAGCAGGGAGATCAACCGCATCACTCCCGCTCGGACGGTCGGATTACCAGACCCCGCGATGAGGGCGTCGAGGGAGTCCTCCCAGAGCCAGTTGTCCGCAAGCGGGCTGCCGGCCGGCGGCGCTGTCACTGACGGGTCCGGCGCCGTCTCCATCTCTACCGCGGCGCTCGAGAGATCGCCCGTCGCGGCGTCGGTGGCGGCGGCGACCTCCCGAGCGAAGATGCCGTCGCCGCGGTCGTTTCCTGCGGCGATCTGCGCCGGGAGCCCGGCCTCGGTCGGGGCGAAGTAGTACTTGCCGCTGTCCGTGTACAGGTCGGCGCCGAGGATCACTGTGCCGCCGTCGGTACCCACCTCCGAGCGAACGACCAGGGTGGCGTCTCCGGCTGGTGCCGGCGATGCGAGGACGGCGCTGGCGAGACGAGCGAGGATCGTCCCGCCGCCGGCGTGCTCCCCAAGCTGAACCTTCGGGGCTGGACGCACGGCTGCGTGAGCCGCCCGACTGGGCGCCTTGGCACCGCCCGTCGACAGGCTGAAGCCGGTGACCGCCAGCGCCGCGGCGGCTGCGACGCTGGCAACCCCGACCAGGGTCCGCCGAGCCCGGCCAGATGGAGGCCGTGAGGCACGCCGGTGATCGGGGGCGTCGAGCACGGCCAGTGAGGCCGCGCCGATCACGGAGTCGTCCGCCGCGTCGACACGCCCATACCGGGCGAGCAGTTCGAGGGAATCGGGGGAATGCACTGGGATCAGACCTCCTGATATGTGGAAGAGGAATTGATGGAGTCGGATGCGTCGATCGAGCGTTGGAGAATCAGGCGGGCACGATGCAGGCGACTTCGCACGGTGCTCGGGGGTAGGCCCAAGGCCAGCGCCACCTCCGTCGGGGAGAGCTGCTCCCACGCCACGAGCAGTACGACCTCCCGATAGTCATCGCCTAACGCAGCCAACGCAGCTGCGAGAGCGAGACGGAGGAGCTCGGCGTCGATGCGGTCATCGACCGCCGGCCACGGATCCTCCGCCAGTTGGAATGGCCACACGAGACGATCGGAGCGCACGCGCCAGTGGGCTCGAAGCACGTTGCGGGCGATCCCGTACAGCCACGGCCGAGGACCCGCCCAGGCACTGTCGTAGCTCCCCCTCGAGCGCCAAGCTCGCAGCCACACCTCGGTCAGGAGATCGTCGGCTACTCCACGGCCGGCGCGGCGGGCCAAATAGGCATGTACGGCTCGGCCGTGCTGGTGCACCAGCAGGGCGAACGACTCCCGGTCACCGGCCATTGCCCAGGTCACCGTCTCATCGGCCGCCCTGATGGTCGCTTCGTCGCCGTCCACGCGTGGATCCTCTTCGTCAGCCATCACTCATCTCTTGCGTCCCCAACGCCGGAGCGTCCCCGCTCCGGGCGCTCAATTCTTCGCGGGACGCGATGCCAGTACCTGAAACACCAGCTCCTGCCGTCAATGAGGCTGCGCGAGAAGATCAGGGCCATCCCCGCTCAGAGCGGGCCAACGCTCGAAGCGAGAGGGCGCTCGGCCATCCAAACCCCGCCCACAATGGCCAGGCGCTGGTACGCCCCGCCAGTCGCGACGAGACGAGGCGCTCCACCGAAGGCTGTACCGAAGAGGCCGGTGGCAGTCGCCATGACGAGGCTGGCCTCGTCGAGTAGGCGGCCCATTTGCGTCAGGTGCGGCTCGGTGGGCCGGGCTCAGACGGTGAACTGCAGCGTGTAGGGCCGGGACGCGTGAGAGCCGACGGCGGTGCCGGTCACCTCCCCGCCGGGCGTCCGGGTGAGCCCGGTGCTCAGCACGACGGCCACCGTCTTCAGATGGGCGCTCGAATCGGAAACGCTGATCGTGCCGACGTAACGGCCGAGGAACTGGACGATCTCCACCCTGACCGTCGCCGTGCCCGCCGGCCAACCGGGGACGGTGATGGTGCCGGTGACCGAGGTGATCGCCCCGGAGGACGGGTCCACTGCGACCCGTCCGGCGGCGATTTCCCCGCTCTTGGCGTACGTGACAGAACCTCTGAAGACGAGTGAGAACGGCGGCAGTCTCACCCTCAACCTGCCCGAGACGTACGTGAGGCTGTAGTAGGGGTCGGCCGCTCCGGCGCAGAACACCGGGTAGGTCCCCGGCCGGCTCGCCGATGTGGCTGCCGTGGTGCAGTGGGCCGGTCGGGCCAGAGAGCTGGCGCCATAGCCGTCCACGAAGCCGGAGTAGCTCGGTGTGAGCAGCGGCATAACCTCACCCTCGGTGATGGTGGCGCTGGGGGCCGAGATGGTGAGCGTGCCCACGTACTGCACAGAGCCCACATTGCACGCAAGGCCGGGGCTGCTCTCCACACCCCGCTGGTCTGTCGTCGGGCACAGGCTCACGGTGCTGCCCTGCAGAGCCACGGCGATGCCGTTCGGCACGATCCCGACTGCCGGGTCACCCCTCAAGGGGAGCATGGTCTCGGTCGGCCCACCGTTGGGAGCGAGGGGTCCCAGCACGACGGAGGCGCGCAGACCCGAGCCGTAGTCGACGTCATCGGTGCCGCCGGCCAGGCACGTCCCATCGCTTCCGACGTTGTAACCGGCATCGTCCCAGCCGCCGAGGTTGTCACAGGTCCCGTCGAAGATGTCCGCCGCAGTCGCCAGCATCCTCGGCTCCGCCTCCGTGGCGGGATGGGAGTTGTAGACGGCGGCCCCCGCCGTCGCGACGTTGCCCGAGAGCGTGGTGGCGGACAGGCTGGCGAGCCCGTCGTTGTAGATCCCGCCTCCGTCGGTCGCCGTGTTGCCCTCGATCGTGTTGTCGGAGATGGCGGCGACGTACGGACTGGCGTTGTCGATGCCGCCGCCGTCGGTTGCCGTGTTCCCCGTGACGGTGTTGTCCGAGACGTTGATGGCCGACGGCAGGTCGCTGCACTCGCAGAGGTAGATCCCGCCGCCGTTGGCAGCCGAGTTGCGTGCGATGGTGTCGCCGGCGATGTCGATGGCGCCGGCCCCCTGTTCCTGGACTTCGAGGTTCCCGCCACCGCCGTTGACGAAGAGGCCGCCACCGCCGTTGTGGGAGATCACGCTGCCGGACACGGCGGCACCCTGTTCGGCCTCGATGCCCACTCTGGCGTTGCCCGTGACATTGCTGGCGGAGACCGAGAGGTTGAACGTGCCGTTCTCGACGCCCGTTCCACCGTTGTCAGCGATGGTGCTGCCCGTGACGGAGGCCCCGGACCCGGCGACGATACCGCCCTGCGTGTTGCTCGCCACCCGACTGTCGGTGACCATAAGCGGGCAAGACAGGTCGACGGGGCCGACACCAGAGAAGTTGAGGCAGTCCTCCGTCGTCAGACCGGGGCCCGTGTTGTCCGAGATGACGCTGCCCGTGACCGTGAGCGGGTGGTAGTAGGCGACGACGCCCCCCTCGCCGTTTCCGGAGATGGTGCTCGATGACACGCCACCCGCATCCATCGCCAGACCGACGCCCGTGTTGTCCGTGATCGTGGTGCTGCTGACGTCGACCGGGCACCCGGCCGCGAAATTCGGCGGGTTGCACTCGACGGCTGCGGAACTGATCCCGAAGCCGGTGTTGTGAGCGACGACGCTGCCAGTCACCGTGAGACTTCCGAAGCCGTCAGAGAGACCACCAACGTTGTCCGACACGCTGCTGTCGGACACGGCAACGCTGCCGTCCGAGCTCTGCGCCACGCCGGCGCCGGCGTTGTCGGTGATCGTGCTGTCGGCGACCTCGAGCTCGGAGAGTCCGTTCTCCACGCCAGCCCCGCCGTTGTCCGTCACCGTCGAGTCGGTGAGCGTGAGCAACGGACCGTCGTTCTCGATGCCGGGTCCGCCGTTGCCTGAGATCGTGCTTCCGGTGACGGTGGTGCCGAACGCCTCGCTCCAGATGCCGGCACCGAACTGGTCGGTCGTGCCGGGAGACCCGTCCCGGATCGTCAGGTCGTCGAGGCTCACGTTCCCGGCGTCGATGGCCAGCACGGAGCCCTCGCCGTCCCCCTCCACCACGGCGGGCGAGCCGGAAGGCGCCCCGGCCCCGGTGATGGTGACCGACAGCGAGACCGTCACGTCGTCGCTGATCGTCCCCGAAACGTCGATCGTGTCGCCGGCGACGGCCTTCGTGAGGGCGAAGGAGATGGTGGCACACGGTGCGGACGGCGACGTGCAGTCGTTGCCGGCGTTCGTCCCGCCGGCGGCCACGTACAAGGTGGCCAGAGCGGCAGCGGCCTCGGTGGCGAGGGCGAACTGGAGGCCGAACGCACAGCACGCCGCCAGCGCGACCACTGCGTTGCGTCGGACAACCTTCGGTCGGACCATCGCACCGTTCCCAGCTTCAAAGCGACGCTGCCGCGCCACTGCCTGTACCGCCACGTTGTCGCCCGGCACGCCCAACTCCCCTGTGGAGGCACCCCACAACGGGCTCCAGTCTCGCGCGACGCTATGGCCCCCGGGGGCGACGGTTTGTCGCCCGTCACACTCGCCCGGCGACGGCCGGACTCGTAGTATCTCGACTCATGCCCAGACTGCCTGCCAGGACCGTCCGAGCGCTCGCCGTGGCCGCCATCGCCATCACCGGTGCGCTGGTCGTTCCCCTGCAGGCGACCGCTAGCGGCCCGCGCACGACCAAGCCGATCGGCTATATCTACGCCGGATCCATCTTCGCCGGTCTCTACACGCTGGCCGTGGCGCCGAACGACACCATGACCGTCGTGAAGAACACGCCGTCCCCCTCCGGTGACATCGGTGGGATCGCCGTGCTGCACAGCAAGGCCGGGCTGAATCTCTACGTCCTCGGCGGCCCCTTCGGAGGCATCGGTTCGATCTACCAGTATTCGGTCAGCACACGAACCGGTGCCATCACGTTGACCAAGTACGCCCCGATTCCCGGTGTGCTCGCCTCCTTACGGGGGAACAACCTGCTGGCTTACGACGGCCGCGGCATCAATCCGTCGTTCACCTCGGTGATCTACGCGGACGTCTGCGCCGACAAGGCCTGCTCCCACTACGGCCTCGCCGGCTTCCGCGCCGACCCGACGACCGGCGTGCTGAAGGAGCTGGCGGCGCCGGGTTCCCAGTTCATCGACTCCGACTCGATCAGCGGACGGCGGATCGCCGTCCTGGCCGCGCCCCAGAGCGGACCCGGTCGGGTGATCACGTCGGCCCTGATCGACACACGACGGGTGGTCTCCAGCCGGTGGGAGCTCCCTATCGGCTCGTCAACAAATCGGGTCAAGCCATCGGCGGCAACGACGTCGCCGCCGGCAACGGCATCGGTGTTGACGGCGTCAGCGTCAACAACGTTGCGACGGTTGGCCTCGAGTCGGGCTCCAGCTACGACGGCGTGACGGAGGACTACACCGGCTCGGCCCTCTCGTTCATCCCGCATGCCCTCCTCGATGCCGAGGTCGGCCCCACCTTCGGACCGTGGCTGCAACTCGTTTCCCCGGACGCGGTCACTGGCATCGGCGCCATCGACCTCACCAAGAAGCCGTTCAGCCTCGGGGGTGGATCACAGACGGATCCCGACTTCCCGGAGACGATCTACCAACTCGGGACCGGCATCTACATCGGCGTCTACCTCGATCCCATCGTCGAGGCGACGGACGGCGTCGGCGGCAAGGGGCTTGTGATCGACAAGCAGGCAACCGTGGCGGGGACGGTCAGCATCACGTCGATGGCCGGGTGGCTCGACCCCAAGGCGACCACAACCTTGGTGGCGGAGAAGAAGGCGGGGAAGACGATCACCGTGAACGGCTCCGTGAAGGGCGGCGTCGCCGGCCTCTCGGTCTCTGTCACGCTCTTCGTGAAGAAGGGTTCGACCTTCAGCCCCGTACAGCACAAAGAGGCCACGCTGGGGGCGACGCTTCATTACGCCACCTCGCTCTCGCGCCCGAATGCGGCAACCTGCCGCCTGAAGGCCGTCTACGGAGGCAACGCCGCCACCGCGAGTTCGACTGCTCAAGTCACCTTTGCGTGCTGAGGCACCTCGAGCCGGCGATCCCGGATCTCGCGTGAGGATGTCGCATTGGCAGTCATGACCTTCGACCTCGTCGTGCGCGGCGCCACGGTGGTGAGCCAAGGCCGACAGCAGGAAGCCGACATCGGGGTGCGTGACGGCCGGGTCGCCCAGCTCGGCGGCCACATGACGGGCGAGCGAGAGCTGAGCGGGACCGGACTGCTGGCCCTTCCGGGCGGCGTGGACGCCCACGTTCATCTCGTCTACCGGGCCTTGGCAGAACACATCCGGCAGACGGAGCCGGCCTGGGTCGATGACTTCTGGAGTGGCTCGCTCGCTGCGATCGCCGGCGGCAACACGACCGTCGGGAGCATGGCGCTCCCGCTGGCGGGCGAATCCCCCAGCACGGCCGTTGTTCGGGAGATGGCCGGTGCTGCGCCGGAGGCGGCGGCCGACTGGTTCTTGCACCCGGTCATCACCGATCTGGCTTCGGCGCCGGCAGAAATCCCGCTGCTGGCGGCCAACGGGCACACCAGCATCAAGCTGTTCCTCACCGATCCTCAGATCGGCGGGAACGTGAGCGGGCTCGTCGCCGCCCTCAGCGCGGCGCGCCAGGTGGGCTCGATGACCCTCTTGCACTGTGAGGCCGCCGATCTGCTGGAGGAGGCCGGACAACGGCTCCTGGCGGCCGGGCGCGGCGACGTGGCGAACTTCCCCGAATCCCGGCCAGTGGCGGCCGAAGTGGCGGCCGTCGATCAGGCGGTGGCGCTGGCACAGCACACCGGAGCGCCGGTCTACGTCGTGCATCTGTCGTCCGCCGCGGCACTCGATCGCTGCCGCCAGGCGAGGGCCGGCGGTGTGCCCGTCTACGTCGAAACCCGGCCGGTCTACCTGCACCTGACGCGGGAACGCTTCGCCGAGCCGGACGCAGCCAAGTACGTCGGCGCACCGCCACCGCGCGAGCAACGAGACCGGGATGCGTTGTGGGCGGGCCTCGCCGACGGTTCGATCGACACCGTCTGCAGCGACCACGCCCCCTGGACCCTCGAGGACAAGCTCGATCCCGCCCTCGACGTCGTCACCGCCCGGCAGGGCGTCGCCGACCTCGAGACGCTCCGGCCGATGCTGTTCTCAGAAGGCGTCGTCACGGGTCGGATCACGCTGTCGAGGTTCGTCGAGCTGACCTCCACAAACCCGGCTCGCCTGTTCGGTCTCTACCCCCGCAAGGGTGAGATCGCCGTCGGTTCGGACGCCGACATCGTGCTGTGGGACCCAGGAGCACGCCGCACCATCGACGGCGCCAGCATGCAGTCGCGTGCGGGCTACTGCGTCTACGACGGTTGGAAGGTGCAGGGCTGGCCGACCATCGTCATCCGTCGCGGCCAGGTCGTGATGGAGGACGGGGAGATCACGGTGCAGCCCGGTGAAGGTGGGTGGCTGCGGCGCCACGAGGCGGAACGGCTCACCCGGTGACCACCGCGAGCCCGGTCAGAGCGCCAGATAGCCACCGTCCATCGTGAGCTCGCTCCCCGTCATGAAGCGGGATTCGTCCGAGGCGAGGAACAAGACGCCGGGCGTGATGTCCTCCGGCACCCCGCCTCGCCCGAGGGGCGCCCGTTGCACCATGTAGTCGTTGAAGGGGTCGCCCTCCGACAGCGCCGTCAACACGAGACCGGGGATGATGCTGTTCACCCGGATGTTGTGGGCGCCGTAGGTGACGGCCGCGTTCTTCGTCATCATCCGAACAGCTCCCTTGGCGGCGTGGTAGGCGGCGGCACCTGGGATCGCCGTCACCCCACAGTTCGAACAGATGTTGATGATCGAGCCGCCACCGTGTTCGATCATGACCGGCAGGACGTGCTTCATACCAAGAAACACGCTCGTCTGATTGGTCGTGATGATCGTGTCCCAGCCCTCAAGGGTCTCGGACAGGTAGTCCTCGTAGCCGTAGACGGCGGCGTTGTTCACGAGGATGTCGATCGTGCCCCAGAGCTCCGTCGCCCTGCGAACGGCTTCCTCCCAGGTTCGTGGCGCTCCGACGTCGCCACTCAGGAACTCGACGCTGCTGCCCTTCGCCCGGAGCTCGGACTCGAGCTCTCGTCCCTCTGACTCCTTCACATCGATGCCGAGGACCCGCGCTCCTTCGGCAGCGAGTGCGAGCATGTGGGAACGGCCCTGACCCATCGAGCAGCCGGTGACGACGGCGACCTTCCCCGCGACCCGGCCAGAGGTCCCCGGTGAGTCTGTCGTCATACTCTCGCTTCCTCCTGTCGTCATCACGCATCGGCGCAGGCAGCTGACTCTAGCGAGAGCCGTGCCGGCTGCCGTGGGAGGCCGGGACGGTGGCGATCGGTCGCAGCCGCCATCTCGGATACCCCGCCACGGTCGCGATCGGTAAGCCACCTGCAACATCTCCGGCGGGGGGAACGCAGATGCACAAGATCGTCACCTCACAACTGCAAGGGTGGTTAGGACGAGCGCCGGCGCTCCTTCTCGGGATACCCGTCGCCTCGGAGATGACCACGCTGCGGTCGCACCAGGCGGCGATGTCCCGGTCGTGATGACGAAGAGAATCGTCGTCGCCCTCCGCTGATGGATGTCGAGCAGCAGGTCGATCACCTCCGCTGCCGTGGCGGAGTCGAGATTGCCCGTGGGCTCGTGGGCGAGGATGGCGCCGCTCGCTCGCGAACGCCGCCGTCGGATGGCGCCGACTTCCTTGAGTTGGATCGTCCTCGCCGAGGCCGTCCACGGTCGGGCTCCCGGTGAGGACGGCCTCACGCGTGGGGAGGCCCGGGTACGACCAAACGTGGTCATCGCTGTTGCAGGCGGACCTCTACGGTGTCTCGGACTGCGTCTCCGATGGCGTTGAAGGCCATGACAACGAGGACGATCATCGCCCCGGCAGGGTAGACCTGCCACCAGTAACCGTCGTAAAGGTAGGTGATACCGGCCGACAGCATGCCACCCCAGGTGGCGGTCGGCGGAGGGAGGCCGAAGCCGAGATAGCTGAGCAGGGCGAGGGCGAGAATGGCGTCGGCAACCTGGAAGGTGGCGTTGACGACGAGCGTCCCGACGGCATTCGGCAGGATGTGGCGGAAGACGATGCGGGTCCGCCCACCACCGGCCACCTTGACGGCCTGAACGAACTCACGAGTCCGCAGAGACAGCGCTTCGCCGCGGACCAGTCGGGCGGGAACGAGCCATGAGAACGCCGCCAACACAAAGATGATGAGCGCCAGGTTCGGTCGGACGACACTCGCCAGGAAGAGAAAGAAGAAGAGGGCTGGGATGGCGAGAAGTCCGTCGACGATGCGCATCATCACGGCATCGAGGAATCCCCCGACGAAGCCTGCGAGTGCACCCCAGAACGCGCCCAAAGTAGCCGCGACCAGGGCCACAGCAATGCCCACCTCGAGTGAGCTCTGGCCACCGAGCATGAGGCGCCCGAGAATGTCCCGCCCCGAGTCGTCCGTCCCGAGGGGACGGTCCCTGCCCGGGCGGAGGTTCACCTCGAGCAGGCGAGAGGCGATGGTGTCGGAGTGGTAGAAGACCGGGCCAACGAAGCAGAAGAGAGCAACAGCGATCACGACGGCCAGTCCGGCGACGGCGAGCTTGTTCTCGGCGTAGGTTCGGACGAGGATCCCAAGAGTTGAGCCGCCAGAGTCCCCCGCCGAGCCGCCTAAGGGAGCAGGCTCGAGGCCATGCTCCGCCCGAGCGTCTGCTCCCTCGAGGCCACCGAGATTAGCCATAGCGAACTCTCGGGTCGAGAACGGCATAGCCGATGTCCGCGAGGGCGTTCCCCACAACGGTGGCCAACCCGATGATCAGGATGATGCCGAGCTCGACGGGATAGTCCTCGTTTCCGACGGCCGTGTAGAAGGCAAGCCCAGTGCCCTGCAGGTTGAAAATCTGCTCGACGATGAGGCCCGCCGTGAAGATGTAAGGAAGCGACAGCCCGAGCAGTGTAACGATCGACATCAAGGAGTTCCTCAGCACATGACCGAGCACGACCCGCCGACCCGGCAGACCCTTGGCCTTTGCCGTCCGAATGAAGTCTTGGATAAGAACCTCGAGCACCGACGCCCGCATATACCGGCTGAAGAGAGCAAGTTGGACGAGGGTCAGCGTCAGGATGGGCAGCACGAGCGCGCGCGGGTCCGCCAGAAGGCCACCGATCGACGAGGCTTGCGGTGCTTGAGCCGGAAGCCAATTCAAGTCAACGGCGAACCACGCCACGAGCAACAGGCCGAGCCAGAACGACGGGATCGAGTAGAGGACGAAGACAAAGGTCGTCGTTAGGTAGTCGAAGGCCTTGTTGCGACGGATGGCTTGACGAATCCCGAGCGGGATGGCGATCGCCAAGCTGATCACGAACGCTGGGATCACGACGCTCAGGTCGTTCGGGATGTCGTTGGCGAGAAGCGAGTCGACGCTCTCGTTGAGCTTGTAGGAGAATCCGAGGTTCCCGTGCAGGATCCGCCAGAGGTAGTCGAGGTACTGAACCGGTAACGGCTGGCTCAGCCCGTTCTGTTGATCGAAGGATTTGACCTGTGCGGCGCCGGCATGCAGGCCGAGCACGGCACGAGCCTCGTTGCCGGGTAAGAGGTGTTGAAGGAAGAAGACCACCAGCGTGACGAGCAATACGACGATTCCCGCTTGACCGAGTCGTGCGACGACGAATCGCGTCACCCCGTCGCCCTCGGGAAGTCGTACCGCCACTCCCTCGTTCGCGAGGGTGAGCCCGACAGCAGCAATTCGCGTCGGAACCGGTATGAGAATCCATCCGCTCCAGCCTCGAGACGACTCGACGTGCGCCATGTGAGGTCCCGGCCTGGCAAGGACACCGTCATGGCGGCATCACCGAGAGCCAGCGCTTCGACGTCAGGTCGACCTGCCACTTCGTAGGCCAACTGCTGCTCGATGCTTATCGCGGCGAATCCGAGATTCTGCGAGCCTGCGGTCGCCCAACGAAGCCTTCCTCGTCCGTCCTGGCGGCTGTACTCCCATGTGGGCGTAGGCCGGAGGGCCCCACCACCTGGCATCGAGACGGCCTCGATCTCGGGTGGAGCGTCGTCAGTTCCCCAATCACCCGGCGCCAACGGTAAGTGGAGGCAGGCTCGGCCGGGATCGTCGAGACGGATGGCCACCGGGCCGCTCCGGGTGCCTGGCCAGAACATCGGCCAGAGGGCGGTCGAGAGCGAGAGCCGCAGCCGGTGACCGGGCTCGAAGCACCATGACGTCCAGTGAAGTGGGAGATCGATCGGTACGAGCCGCTCTGCCGGGATGGCGACGCCGGCACCGGTCACGAGCGTGACCTGACCCGACGGAGCGACGTCGCAGAGGCGAGCAAACAGGTTCGTACCGAGAACGCCCGACACTGAGAGCACCAGCCGGGGCGCGCCAAGGATCTCCAGCGACTCGTCGATGTCGAGGTCGAAAGTCTCGCTCTCTGCATCAAGGAGCGCCTGATCGAAGGCGACGTCGCCCCACCAGTGGCCTACCTCCCAGCCGATCCAAGGTGACGAGTCGACTATTACCCGTCCGGGGACGGCTGACGCCGGAGCACCTTCACGCACCAGCGAGCCTTGTGCCAGGTTGAGCTGGAGGGAGTCTTGGGCGGGAATAGGCCATGTGCGGGTCGTTCTCCACTCCCCGTTGATCTCGGAGACGGTAGGGCCCGGTTCGTGCCAGCTGCGGGCGAAGATCTGAACCCTGCGCGGTGGCGCTTGCTCGTTGTGCTCTGACTCGCCCGAGGGCGAACCCGCCACGAGCTCCGAGTCAGCACCTCGATCCCGGAGCCATCGGTCCCACCAGTCGGCTGCGAGCCTGAGCCAGTCGATGGCCGGCCCTGGCCCGCCCATGTGGGGCAAGACGTGGGACCACGGCCCGATGCAAGCTTCGACGGGCACGTTCAGGTGTTCGAGGAGGCGAAAGACACACTCGTGGTAGCCGTCATACCAGCCACCGACGAGGAACACGGGGCAGCTGATGCGATCCCATCGTGGCGCAAGCGAGCGTTGCCTCCAGAAGGCATCGTTGCGCTGGTGCAACAGGACGCTTGCCATCCACGGCGGCTGGTCGAACCGCTCCTCGAGCACATCCTCGTCGAGCGGGAAGTCCGGTCCAGCTGTGACGCCGTTCAGAAGGTCGATGAACAGGTGGTACAGGTCGTAGTGGAACAGGCCGTCGATGTAGTGGATGTCGCTCGTAAAGAGCTCGTCAGAGGGGTGGACAGCGATGCAGGCGCGCAGTGCAGGTGGGCGTCGAGCGGCAACGAGCAACGTGTTGATGGCGCTCCAGGAGATACCCCACATTCCGACGGCTCCGTTGGACCATGGCTGCGAAGCGAGCCAGTCGATCACTGCGACGCAGTCGCCGATCTCTTCATGGGAATACTCCGACAGCGGGAGGCAGCCGCGACTACGTCCGGTCCCCCGAACATCGAGCCGCGCCGTCGCGAAACCACGGCCAAGGAAGTACTCGTACAGCCCGGCACCCCGGAAGGAGAACAGATCATCCTTGCGGTACGGGTGACAATCGAAGATGGTCGGGAACTCGATGCCGGTCTCCGGCAGAGAGACGCTCAGGGAAAGTGGATTCCCGTCGGTGGCGGAGATGACGGCCTCGAATTCAGGCATGAGTCTCGGTCAAGCGACGGTCGTGCCGGTCACAGCGAACAACCCCGCTAGCTCACGAACTTCCAGGTCTCAGGCGTGATGTCGAGCTGTGGTTGTTGTGGAGACCAGCCGACGAGGCCTCTTTTCACGGCCGAGACCTGCAAGAGTATCTCAGGCATCCACATGAGCGGGAGCTGCTGGCCGAGGTAGTTCTCATATTGGTAGAAGGAAGAGATAGAGCCACTGCCGTAGTAGATCTTCTGGAGGTTCGCGTCGTTGGTGCTGCTCGAGTAGGCCTGGGCGTTCGAAACCCCTCCGCTAGCGAGCAGCGAGCCGAGCTCCGGCATGTTGTAGGTGGGTTCGAAGCCCCAGCCTCCGCCGTCGTAGGCGATCTCCCAAGGACACGACTTGCCTGGCGAACAGGGGAAATAGACGGAGAACAGTGCGCTGAGCGACACGGGTGAGAGCTGCAGCTGTATCCCCACTTGAGCAAAGGACGTCTGAAGTGCCTGCGCCTGCTCGGTCAGCGTTTGATTCCCGGACGTGTAGGTGAAGGTGAACTTGAGTGGTGCTCCGGCCCCGATGCCCGTGCCACAGTCGTTCGGCGCCGCACCGGGGCGAGTGCATGTGGAGGTCCCACCCGGGACGACCTTCCACCCGTGCGTAGCAAGCAGGGCCTTGGCTGCCGCCACCGAGTACGGGTACCAGCCGGCCTTTTCCTGGGGAGAGACCCACTTCGATGAAGGAACGAGCGGCACCGGACCGTTCGTCACGTAGGCGTTACCTGCGTACGTGGCGGTGATCAAGGCCGGCTGGTCTATCAGTCGCTGGATCGCCTGCCGGACATACAGCTGCTTGAAGATTGGCCCGACAGTGGGGTTCGAGAAGTTGTACGAGGCAAAATTGATGTTCCACTGGACCCACGGCTGCACGACAAAGCCGGACGCCCCGAGCTGTGCGACCTGCGGCTCATCGGCCGGCGGAACATAGCCGTAGGTGACTGCTCCAGAGCGCAGAGCGTTGAACTCGGCGACGTCACTCGTGAACGTCTCGACTTCGAACTCTGCGATCGTGGGCTTGGGCGACAACGAGTAGTGGAGGTTCGGCTTGAACACGGCATCGAACGTGGTCGCGTTGTACGAGGCGAGCCGCCATGGCCCGTCCACTGTCTGCCATATCGGGTTGGTGGCATAGGTCGACAAGCTCTTGTTGGCAGCGGCAAGGAAGTCGTACACCTTCGTTGCGCCCGCGATCGTTGTGTCGTAGCTGCCGACAGGCCCGGAGGCAGAAGTCTTGTCCCAGGCGCTCTGCGGGATCGGGATGATCTGCGAGAGCTCGTTGAGAACCCAGGCCGGGTTGTAGTGCCCCTTCATGACGAGAACGAACGAGTGTGCGGTCGGATAGCTCGCAGAGACGACGTTGTCCGGGAACTCACCAGGTGAGTAGTCCCACCAGTTCGCCTTCTCCGCCTTGAGGAGGTTGATCCAGAATTCGACGTCGCGACTCGTGACTGGCCGCCCGTTCGACCACTGGAGCGCCTTCATGGTGACGGTGATCTTCGTGTCCCCCCCGGAAGCGCTGGACACGACGGGCGGCTCACCAATGCTCTCGTTGTAATTGACCCCGACCGTGCCAGGTCCGCCCATCCAGTACAGCGGACGCCAGAGGAGGAACTGGAAGTCGTTGATGTTCGTCTGCGACGCGTAGGCGGCGCTGACCAGGGGAAGGATGAAGTTCGGCGGCGCGCCCTGTGTAGCAGCGAAGACGACGTCACCACCGGGCTGGACGACGGTACTGCCGGAGTGGGTGTTGGGACCGGACGAACTCGACGAGCAGGCAGCAAGCGAGGCCAGCGCTAACAGCCCTCCCGCCATCACGATCCGAGTTCTGCGCGCCGCGGTCCTCCAGGCGATCACGATTCCCCCTTCACCCCGATGGGCCCTTCTGCGCGGACCCGTCGCTGTAACCTAGACGTGGTGTTTGTTGCAGTCAACTCTATGTCGATTATTCTGGTCTCAGTGTCCGCGCGGCGGGGTTCTGGGAGATGAGCGCCGACGGGGGTGCTGCAGGAACCGGCTCCCGTAGTGGGCGACGTCACAAGCCGAGCAAGGGAGACCTTCGTCAGGCGGCCCTCCTCACGACGACCCGCGAGCTGCTGAGCGCACGACCGTGGTCCGCCATCAGCGTCGAAGACGTGGCAAGAGGGGCGGGCCTGAGCCGGTCGTCCTTTTACTTCTACTTCGACTCCCGCGAGGCGGTTCTCCTGGCCATCGCCGAGGGAGTCGAGGAGGAGTTCCTGTCGGCGGACCAGGCGTGGCTTCGGAGATTCCGACGAGTCGCCGCACCTCACTCTCCAACGCGCCATCGACGCCAGTTTCTCAGTTTGGCAACGACATGGCTCGGTGCTCAGAGCCGTGGTCGACGCCCGGGACAGTGATCCTGCACTCGCCGCCCTGAGGCGGCAGTGGGCGGAGCGATTCGTTGCCGCCGTGGCCGCCCAAATCGACCGCGAGCGCGCCGAGGGGCACACCATGGCTGAAGATCCTCCGGCTCGTGACCTAGCCCGAATGCTGCTCACCATGGCCGAGCGGGTGCACTACGAAGCGTCCAAACGGAGGCTGTCGCCTGAGGCGGAGAAGCGCCTGTCCGAGACGCTCACCACGATCTGGCATCGGGCCATCTACGGGGCTGCTCCTGCCTGGGACGGTCCGACGACGGTCGGCGCCACGTCCAGACCTGTGCGCGGCAAGACCGGTCGCTCGCACGGTTCAGCCTGAACAGGCAGGACGATTGAACTGACGTTGCCCAATCGCACTCATCCGGCCGTCGCTCCACCATCGTCGAAAGCCACGACGGAGCATTGCGCGATGGCGCAGCGCCCTTGTGGTCAGGAAGCATGGTGACATGGACCTCACTTCCCCGGGAGCCAACGCCGGTGTGACTTCCCCCACTCTCGACGAGATCAGCGCCAACCGGGATCGCCTCGGCGACTTCGTCGTCACCACTCCGGTCCGGCTCCTCGACCCGGACGCCTTGAACGGCGCCGTCGGCCCGGCGACTCAGGTCTGGCTCAAGGAGGAGCTGTTCCAGCGCACCGGAAGCTTCAAGCCCCGCGGCGCCCTCTCCGTCATGCTCGACCTGGACGCCGAGGCACTGAGTCGGGGCGTCACGGGCGTCTCCGCCGGCAACCACGCCATCTCACTGGCGTATTCGTCACGCATTCTCGGCACGACGGCGAAAGTGGTCATGCCCCGAAACGCCGACCAGTTCCGCCTGCGCTTGTGCCAGCAGTACGGCGGCATCGTGGAGCTCGCCGGCTCGGTGCACGAGGCGTTCGACCGGGCCGAGGAGATTGCCGCAAGCGAGGGCCGGACGTTCGTCCACCCCTTCGAGGGACCGAAGACGGCGCTCGGCACGGCATCCATCGGCACGGAATTCGTGAACCAGGTGGCGGCGGCCGGCGGCGCCCTGGATGCCGTCATCGTCGCCGTCGGTGGCGGCGGCCTGTCGGCGGGCGTCTCCTGCTCCGTGAAGCAGATGAGCCCGGGCACGCAGGTCTTCGGCGTGGAACCGGAAGGTGCCGACAGCCTCAGCAGGAGCCTTACAGCGAAGCGACCGATGTCGATCGATGCCGTGCGGACCATTGCAGACTCGCTCGGCGCACCCCGCTGCGAGCCGTACTCCTTCTCGCTCAACGAGCGCTTCCTCGACGAGGTCGTGCTCGTCTCCGATGCGGAACTACGGGCTGCGATGCGAGTGCTCTTCACGGCGGCGAAGCTCGGGACCGAGGCAGCAGGCGCCGCCACCCTGGCCGCCCTGATGTTCCCCCTGCGGGAGCGCCTGGCAGGCGCGAGCGTCGGGCTCGTCCTCTGCGGCGCAAACGTCGACACCGAGACGTTCGCCCGCCAACTGCTGCCCGACTGAAACCCGGTCCCGGGTCGCAGAGCCGGGCTCGGAGTGATCGTCGTGATCGGGTAGCGAACACCCGTTCGCTATACTGGGTTCCATCGTCTCGAGGCCGCACCGCCGGCCTCCTCCATGGTTCGTCTCGTTCTGTGAGGAGGTGTCGTGCCGGGCGCCGTCTTGTCTGCTGCCGTGTCGCTGCGTGGGGCGCTCGCCGTCTTCGTGGCCGAGGAGTACAGCGTCTCGGACTGCGCCCGCCTCGCCGAGGAGCTGGCCGCCACGGAGAAGGCCTGCGCGGCGGCACGGCTGCTCGCCTCCTGCCGTGCCGTGGCGGCCGGCGCCCACCGCGAGCGAGGCTTCTCCGACGGCGCCGCCTGGATGGCCCGCAACTCAGGAGGAACCGGCCGCCAGGCGCGCCGTGAGCTCACGACGGCCGGCGGCCTCGAACAGTGCCCGGAGACGAAGTCGGCCCTCTTGGCGGGCGAGGTCTCCCTGGAGCAGGCGGCCGAGATCGCCCGCAGCGCCGAGGAGTCGCCCGGGCTCGAGGGCGAGCTCCTCGAGCTCGCCCGGCGGGGCGATCTCTCCCAGCTGCGTGATCGCTCCCGGGAGCGCCAGATGGCCGCCCTCGACGCCGAGGACCTGCACCGCCGCCAGCGCCGCTCGAGGCACTTCCGGCACTGGCGCGACGGGCTCGGCATGGTGTGCTTCAGCGGGGCTCTCGCACCCTCAGACGGGCTCCCCTTCCTCCGTCGCATCGAGCTCGCCGCCTCGCGGGGGCGAAGGGCTGCCCAGGAGGCAGGCGGTCCCGTCGGGCCCTTCGAGACCTACGCAGCCGACGCCCTTGTCGCCCTCACCTCCTCGTCGTCGGGCGAGGGGCCACCCCGGCCGGATCGCTCCGAGCTCGTCATCGTCTGCGACCTCAACGCCTGGCGGCGTGGCCATGTCCACGAGGGGGAACCCTGCCACCTCGTGGGAGGCGGCCCCCTCCCCGTCGAGGAGGCCCGCCGGCTCGGGGAGGACGCCTTCGTGAAGGCCGTCCTGCACGACGGCGTCGCCATCCACAGCGTCAAGCACTTCGGCCGCCACCTGCCCGCCGAGCTGCGCACCGCCCTCGACCTCGGGCCCGTGCCCGCCTTCAGCGGTGCGCAGTGTGCCCGTTGCGGGCGGCGCTTCGGCCTCGAGTACGACCACGTCGACCCCGTCGCCCACCGCGGCCCGACGTCGTACGGCAACCTGCAGGCCCTCTGCTGGTACGACCACCGGGACAAGACGGAGCGTGATCGCCGGGCCGGGCTGCTCGGGCCGAGGCCGCCGTAGCGTGGCGGGCGTCCCGGTGGGGCGGTGGCGGGATCGTCCTCGCGGCCGACCCTGGCTGACGGCGGCTCGGCTGAACACCAGTCGGATCAGCCGACCCGGGCGGCTCCGGTCAGTCCGAGGCCACCTGCGTCTGCACGCTCCAGCCCGGTGCCGGCGAGTAGCAGCAGGTCGTTCCGGTTTCCACACTCGAGTCGAGATGGTGGCCCAGCTCGGGTTCGGCTGCTCCGATCATGGAGACAGCCCGGACGATGGCTTTGCGGACCGCCGTACGGGCTCGCTCACCGTTGTGGGGGAAGCTGCGGCTCCGGCCGCCGAGCCCGACAGCGGAGCGGAGCGTCTCGGTGAGGGTGGCGAGCTCGGCCCGGTAGGCCTCGGCTGTGGACGGCGGCAAGGTCGGGCGCTCGATCAGGTCGGTCAGCTCCCGGACACGCCGGCGATAGCTGGCGAGGGCGGAGGCGTCGGCGACGACATCGCCGGCGGAGAGGCGGATGAGGCCGCCCGAGGCGAGGTCGAGGACCTCGACATGGCGTCGCGGATGGGAGATGAGATGAGCCAGGTAGCCGAAGCCGACGAGGTTGGGGAGGAGTGTCGACCGCCCGTCGACCACGACCCGCCAACCACCGGCCCGAGGCTGCAGCAAGGCGTCGCGGGGGCGGTGGGCGGTGCGAGCCGCCAGCTCACCGGGGGCCAACCAGGCCGGCTCCGGCGCGAGAACGAGCCCGACCCTGCCGGCACGCGCCTGCGCTCGGGTCGAGAGCTCGTCGGCCCACACTCCGTCGCCCTGCCGTCCCCGAGCCCGCAGGATGCCGGCGAGGGAGTGCTCGGTGAGGGCGGTCATGGGGCGGTTCCCGAGCCGCTGATCGGCTCGAATGGCCGATTCGAGATGGTGCACGGCCGCATCGCCCTGCCCGACGACGGCTGCGCACAGACCGAGGGCCCGCTCGCAGGAGCCGAGGCATACGACGGCCAGCGACGGCATGACCGGGAGGTGGGCGTAGGGGGCGAGCAGGTCGCGGACGGCTGCGGCGAGTTGCGAGTCGCCGATGAGAAAGGCCGTCTCCGCCACAAGGAACTGCGTCGTCAGCCAACTGCTCGAGTGCGGGATGCGGTCGAGGCCGATGCCGTGCAAGCGCGCCAGCGCCTCTTCCGAGGAGTCCGTGTCGCCGAGGGCGGCCGACAGAAGGGCGTCGGCGGCGACGTAGACGTGGTCGTTCGTCCCGAGGCGGGGCGACGTGGAGATCGTCCGGACGGTCTCGACGATCTCGCTCGCCCGCCCCTGCCACCATCGCAGTGGCGCCAACATCGCCCCGAAGTAGGCCAGCGCGTCCGGGTCGCCGGCCCGGGCGCCGCGGTCGCAGGCCTCCGTCGCCACCGCCTCCGCCCGCTCGAAACGGCCGGCTCGGGCCAGCACCATCGCGGCCAGCACGTCGGCCACGAAGCCCAACGCCTCACACTCCTCCGCCTGTGCACGCTCGGTCAGCTCGACGAGCGACTGGCCGGCCCGAGGGTCCCCGAGGAGGAAGAGATCCACGGTCCGCCAGCAGAGGCCCATAAGACTGAGCAGCGTGTCGTGAGCGGAGGCGGCCAGCGTGACGATCTCGTCGGCGAGGGGGAGCCGCGTCTCGGCGTAGCGGGGGCCGAGCTGGACGTGGTGGAGCAACGAGAGCGCTTCGGCGGTGGCGGCCGGATCCCCGAAGGAACGAACCTCCTCCACCGAGGTCATGACGTCCTCGACGGGACCGCCCTCGTACGTCGCCTCCGCCGCCTCCCGGACGGCCAGACGGCTGCGCTCCAATGACCCGGCCCGGGCACGGTAGCCCGCACGTTGCCAGATCGAGTGGACGGCGGCGCGCGCCACGACGTCGCGCTGCTCGTGCACCCAAATTCCGCCGAGGCCGAGGGCCGCCGTCACGAACGCCTCGGTGTCCTCCGCCGCCTCGGCCGCCTCGGCCGACCGCATGAAGCCGTCGCGAGCGGCTGCCAGCCGTCCCATGCGGCGGCTGGTCTCCGCCTCCCGGAGCAAAGAGGCAACGTCCGCCCCGCCGTCGACATCCCCGCCCATCGGTGGAGCCTAGATCCGGCGAGGGAGGCCGTGTGCCGCCGCATGGCACAACGGCGTCGAGCGCTGGGGTCCCAGTTGCAAAGCCCCAGTAGGATGCCGCCATTCCGACCGGAGATGCCTTCAGGATCCAAGCCGTCGAGGTGCACGTCTGCCCCGACCCGCGCAACCGGGATTACGCCGCCATCGCCTCGGCGATGGATCGCTACCCGTCGTACCGGCACGACCGTCCGGCCTGGTACCACCTCATGGAGACGGTCCTCGTGGTGGTGCGGGCCGAGAACGGTCTGACCGGGGTGGGCCAGACGAACGGCGGGAGGGCGACCGAGGCCATCGTGCAGGGACACCTCGGCCCGCTCGTGCGTGGGCGGGAGGTGGCCGGGCCGGAGGCCGTCGAGACGCTGTGGGGCGTCATGCACGACTCGATGCTCGTCTTCGGGTCGTCGGGCGTGGCTCGCATGGCGATCTCGGCCGTCGACATCGCCGTCTGGGATCTGCTGGGGAAGCACCGTGAGGTGCCCGTCCACGAGCTGCTGGGAGGGGCGCGGCGGCGGCAGGTGCCTGCCTATGCCACGACCACGAACGTGAGGCCGGCCAAGGAACAGGAGTTCCACGGCGGGAAGCTCTCCGCCCTGGTCGGACCATGGGACGAGCCGGCCCGCGTCGAGGAGTGGTTGCGCTCGCTCGAGGCAGAGCGGAGGCTGGTGGGCGACGACTTCCCGCTCATGATCGACGCCTGGATGGGCTGGGAGCTCGGCTTCGCCGTCGAGATGCTCCCCCGCCTCGCTCAGCTCGACATCGCCTGGCTGGAGGAGCCGTTCCCACCGGCCGACCTCGACAGCTATGCCGCCCTCGGCGGCGAGGCCGCCCGGCACGGCGTCCGCATCGCCGCCGGCGAGCACCACTCGTCCCTCCTCGAGAGCAGGCAGCTCCTCGCCACCGGCGCCATCCAGATCCTGCAGCCCGACGTGCGATGGTGCGGCGGCGTCACGGAGCTTCGCCGGATCATCGCCATGGCGAGGCAGGCCGCCGTGCCCGTCTACCCCCATTTCGGCGGGGAGATCTGGGCACTCCACGTCCTCGCCGCGAGCGACGGCTGCGAGTTGGCGGAGTGGTACGTGGACAGTGACGACGGCCTCGACGGCCCCCACGTCACCGACGGCACCGACGTCACCGACGTCACCGACGGCCCCGACGGCACCGACGGCACCGACGGCACCGACGGGCCCAACCCGGCGAGGCCGGCCGAGGCGGCTCCCGGCGTCCGGGTGACCGGCGCTCCCGTTCCCGAGACGGGCTTCCTGACGGTGCCCGACACGCCGGGACTCGGGGTCGAGGTCAGCTGGCAAGGCTGACCGGCACGTACCATCCTGCAATGGGGCGGCGCCGAGGCGGCGAGAGCACGGGCGCCGCCGCGATCGCCCCGCCCGGAGCGAGAGAGGCCGCCGGCCCTGCGCGGAGCGCACGGGCCCTTCTGCTCACGGTCCTCGGCGAGTTCGTCCTCCCGAGTGGGACCGGAGCCTTCACGTCGACGCTCATCGAGGCCTTGGCCCTCCTCGGCGTGACAACGAACACCGGCCGCCAGGCCGTCGCCCGCGGTGCCGAGGCCGGCTGGCTGCAGCCGAACCGGCACGGCCGCCGCACCTACTGGCAGCTGACCGACAGGGGCACACGTCTCCTCGGTGAGGGCACGGAGCGCATCTACAGCTTCGGCACGACGACGCCCCGGTGGGACGGACGATGGGTCCTGCTGCTCGTCCCGGTCCCCGAGACGGCTCACCACCTCCGCTACCGCCTGCGGACGAGGCTCGGGTGGGCGGGCTTCGCCCCCATCGGACCGGGCGACTGGATCAGCCCTTGGCCCGAGCGGGCCGCCGAGGGGTGGCGCGTGCTGGAAGACCTCGGCCTCGCCGGTTCTGCGAAGTCGTTCGTGGGCGTTCTGCAACCGTCGGAGGATCTCCGGGGGATGGTTGCCGAGGCCTGGTCGCTCACCGAGCTCGAGGCGGATTACGAGCACTTCATCGCTTCGCACGGCCGCCGACCCCCGAAGACTCCCGACGACGCCTTCGTCGCCCTCACGAATCTCGTGCACGAGTGGCGCATCTTCCCCGGGCGGGATCCCGATCTCCCCGCTGATCTCCTCCCGGCCCACTGGAGCGGTCACGAGGCCGCTGCCACCTTCCACCGCCTCCACGAAGCGTGGGCCTCCACGGCCCGAGCCTGGTGGGACGACCAACTTGCTACAACTAATTCACAGTCTGTGAACAATCTGTAGGATCTCCCGAACGAGACAGGGAGGGGAGGGGGAGCGCTGATCGACTTCGAACGGACCCCGGGCTCCTACCGCCACTGGCGGCTCTCCGTCGACGGCCCCGTGGCGACGGCCATGCTCGCCGCGCAGCCCGGTGGCGGCCTCGGCGACTACGACTTGAAGAGCAACTCCTACGATCTCGCCGTCGACATCGAGCTGGCCGACCTGGTGCAACGGCTGCGTTTCGAACACCCGGAGGTCGGCGCCGTCGTCGTGACAGGCGGCCTCGACAAGGTCTTCTGCGCCGGGGCGAACATCCAGATGCTGGCGAGCGCCAGCCATCATCACAAGGTCAATTTCTGCAAGTTCACGAACGAGACCCGCCTCGCCATCGAAGACTCCTCCTCCCACTCCGGACAGGTCTGGCTGGCCGCCGTGAACGGCACGGCCGCTGGCGGCGGGTACGAGCTGGCGATGGCATGCGACGAGATCGTCCTCGTCGACGACCGCAGCTCCGCCGTCTCGCTCCCGGAGGTCGCCCTCCTCGGCGTCCTCCCCGGCACCGGCGGGCTGACCCGCCTCGTCGACAAGCGCCACGTGCGCCGCGATCTCGCCGACGTCTTCTCCACCCGGGCCGAGGGCGTGAAGGGGGAGCAGGCGCTCGCCTGGGGGCTCGTCGACTCCCTGGCTCCCCGCAGCCGCTTCGACGAGCACGTCCGGGAGCGGGCACTCGCCCGGGCGGCCGAGTCGGACCGGCCGGCGGCGGCCGAAGGCGTCCACCTGGAGGCGCTCTCGCCGACGGTCGCCGCCGACTCGATCCGCTATCGCCATGTCGCCGTCGATCTCGATCGCTCCCTCGGCACGGCAGAGATCACGCTCTCTGTTCCTGGTGGGTCGGCCGAGGCTGGACCGGCCGGGGACGAGCACGAGGAGACGGCCGACTGGTGGTTCCTCCGCGCCTGTCGGGAGCTCGACGACGCCATGCTCCGCCTCCGCTTCAACGAACCGGAGGCCGGTACGTGGGTCATCCGGACGCGTGGCGACCCGGACGACGTCGTGGAAGCCGAGCGTCTTCTGGAGGCAAAGAGGGAGGCGAAGACGGACTGGCTGCTGCGGGAGATACGGCTCTACTGGAAGCGCACGCTGCAGCGCCTCGACCTCTCCGCCCGCACGATCGTCGCCCTCGTCGAGCCGGGCTCCTGCTTCGCCGGCACGCTGGCGGAGCTCGTCCTCGGCGCCGACCGCAGCTACGTCCTCGACGACCCGGCGGCGACAGTGGGCGCTGGCATCACCCTGACGGCTGCGAACGACGGCTGGTACCCCATGTGCAATGGGATCAGCCGTCTCGAGAGCCGCTTCTGGGGCCGCCCGGACGACCTGGCGGCCGCACGCCGATGCGAGGACGGGCGGCACGGCGCCGAGGAGGCGCTGGCACGCGGGCTCGTCACGGCCGTCTACGACGACATCGACTGGGCCGACGAGATCCGGCTGCTCCTGGAGGAACGGGCTGCCTTCTCGCCCGACGCCGTCACGGGCATGGAGGCCAACCTGCGATGGGCCGGCCCCGAGACGATGGCCTCGAAGATCTTCGGCCGTCTGACCGCCTGGCAGAACTGGATCTTCCAGCGCCCCAACGCATCCGGGCCCGAGGGGGCGCTCCGCCGCTACGGCACGGGCTCCCGGCCGAGCTATGACAGGACGCGGGTTTGATCAGAATGGGCGCTGACGAGGATAGATTACTATGAGCAACGTCGAGCTGGACGAGCCGATCCCCAACAACGTCGGGCTCTCCTCCGACCGGCGGCTGCAGCGGGCGCTCGAGGGCTGGCAGCCGAGGTTCATCGACTGGTGGCGGCAGCTTGGCCCGGCGCGGTACCAGGACCGCGACGTCTACCTGCGCACGGCCGTCTCGGTCGGCCGGGACGGCTGGGCGAACTTCGACTACGTGCGCATGCCGGAGTACCGCTGGGGCATCTTCCTCGCCGAGCCGGAGCCGGACCGCCGCGTGGGATTCGGCGACCATGTCGGCGAGCCCGTCTGGCAGGACGTGCCCGGCGAGCTGCGCTCGGAGCTGCGACGCCTCGTCGTCGTGCAGGGCGACACGGAGCCGGCCTCCGTCGAGCAACAGCGCCACCTCTGCGACACGGCGCCCAGCCTCTACGACCTCCGCAACCTCCTGCAGGTGAACGTGGAAGAGGGCCGCCACCTCTGGGCCATGGTCTATCTCCTGCACCGCTACTTCGGTGGCGACGGGAGGGACGAGGCCGACGAGCTCCTCGAGCGCCACTCCGGCGACATCGACCACCCCCGCATCCTCGGAGCCTTCAACGAGCCGACGCCCGACTGGCTGAGCTTCTTCATGTTCACGTACTTCACCGACCGTGACGGCAAGTTCCAACTGGCTTCGTTGGCCGAGAGCGGCTTCGACCCGTTGGCACGTACCTGCCAATTCATGCTGAAGGAAGAAGCCCATCACATGTTCGTGGGAGCCGGCGGCGTCGGCCGCGTCGTGCAGCGCACGGTGGAACTCATGCGTGAGCACGACACGGCCGACGTGGCGCCCTACGGCGGCATCAACGTCGACACCTTGCAGCGGTACGTGAACCTGCACTTCAGCGTCTCGATGGACCTCTTCGGCGCCGAGACGTCCACCAACGCCGCCAACTACTTCGCCGCCGGGCTGAAGGGGCGCTTCCAGGAGTCGACCCGTGACGACGACCACCGGCTGAAGGACTCCGCCGTCGAGGTGCCCGTCGTGGAGGGAACGGCCGTCTCGAGCGCGGCCGTACCCGAGCTGTCGGCCCTCAACCTCGTGCTGCGCAACGACTACACCGCCGACTGCCAGAACGGCGTCGACCGCTGGAACCGCATGCTCGCCACCGTGGGGGCTGAGCTGACGCTCCCGCACGCCGGCTTCCACCGGGGAGTCGGCGTCTTCGCCGGCAGCCACGTCACACCGGACGGGCGTCTCGTCCCGGCGGAGGAATGGGAGGCCGGTGCCTTCCTCCCGACCGATGCGGACCGGGCGCACGTCACCTCGCTCATGCGGCCCGTGACCGAACGCGGGAGGATGGCGAGCTGGCTGGCGCCGCCCGCCAGCGGCATCCATGCCAAGCCGCTGGACTTCGAGTACGTCCGCCTCTAGGGAGTCTCCATGGCATTCAACGCCGCCCGCTGGCTCGTGGACCGCCACGTCGAGAAGGGCTTGGCCGACAACGTCGCCTTCTGGAGCGGCGGGCGGCCGCTCACCTACGGCGACCTGCAGGCCGCCACCCACAGGGCGGCCGGGCACCTCACCGGCGCCGGTGTCGCACCTGGCGACCGGGTGCTCATGGTCGTGTGCGACGAGCCCGCCTTCCCCGCCGTCTTCCTCGGCGCCATGCGCATGGGGGCCATCCCCGTCCCCGCCTCGACAATGCTGCGGCCCGACGAGCTGGGGGCCGTCGCGGCCGACTCGGGAGCGTCCGCCGTCGTCGTGTCGGCGCGCTTCGCCGGGCACCTCGACGTCGTGGCGGCCGGAGCCTCCGTGCGGGCGGCAATCGTCCTCGGCCCCGTCTCCGGGGAGGACGGCCAACTCCCCGACGTCCTGTACTGGCCCTCGCTCCTCGAGGGGGCGTCCGGCGAGACCGATGCCGACGCCGACGCCAAGACCGCCGAGACCGCCGAGACCGACGAGACCGATCCGGCCTTCTGGCTCTACAGCTCCGGCACGACCGGCACCCCGAAGGGCGCCATCCATCGCCACGGGGACGTCAAAGTCGTGGCCGACACCTACGCCCGCAGCGTGCTCGGCATCGCCCCGGGCGACATCTGCTACTCCGCCGACCCCGCCACGGGCCGCCGAGCTCCTCGCCACGCACCGCCCGACGCTGTTCTTCGCCCCGCCCGGCTTTTGTGCAGCCATGGCCGACGCCGGCCTCGACCCCGGCACCTTCGAGACCGTGAGACTCACGGTGACGGCCGGCGAGGCACTCCCGGCGGAGCTCATGCGGCGCTTCACGGCCCGCTTCGGGACGGAGATGCTCGACGGCATCGGTTCGACGGAGGCGCTCCACATCTTCTGCTCGAACCACCCCGGCGACGTGCGCCCGGGTACCTCCGGCCGCCCGGTCGAGGGGTACGAGCTGCGCCTCCTCGACGACGAGGGCACGGAGGTCTTCGAGCCGGACACGCCGGGGAACCTGTGGGTGCGGGGCGGCTCCGTGGCGGCGGGGTACTGGCAGCGCCCCGAGATCACGGCGTCGACCTTCGTCGACGGCTGGCTGCGCACCGGCGACGTCTACCTGCGCTCCGCCGACGGCTACTACACCTTCTACGGCCGCAACAGCGACATGATCAAGGCAGGCGGCATCTGGGTGTCGCCTGCCGAGGTGGAGTCCGTGCTCATCGAGCACCCCGACGTCATGGAGGCGGCCGTCGTGGCGGGCACCGACCGGGACGAGCTGGAGACCGTGGTCGCCTTCGTCGTCGCCCGCCCGGGCTGCACCGTCGATCCCGGAGCGATCGAGGCGCACTGCCGGGAGCGCATGGCCTCGTTCAAGCGTCCAAGGGAGGTGCACGCCGTCGACTCCCTCCCGAAGACCGCCACGGGGAAGATCAAGCGCTACGCCCTCCGCGAGATGCTCGCCGCCGAGGCGTGAGCCGCCTCCTCGTTGGCGGCGGGGAGATCGAGTACGAAGCGATCCCCGGCCGGCAGCCGGCGATCGTCTTCCTGCACGAAGGGCTCGGGTCGATGGGTCTCTGGCGCGACTTCCCAGGGCGCCTGTGCGAGGCGACGGGCGCCGCCGGCCTCGTCTGGTCGCGGCACGGCTACGGCGGCTCGGAGGCGATGGCCCGCCGGCGGACACCGGACTACATGCACCACGAGGCCCTCGTGGTCCTTCCGGAGCTGCTCGCCGCCCGCGGCCTCGACGACGTCGTCCTCGTCGGTCACAGCGACGGCGCCTCCATCGCCCTCATCGCCGCAGCCGTCCGCACGTCGGTGCGGGGCGTGGTGGCGATCGCACCCCACCTCTTCGTGGAGGAGCGCTCCGTCGAGAGCATCGCCGCCGCCCGCCTTCGCTACGAGGGTGGGGATCTCCGCCAGCGTCTGGCCCGCCATCACGAGGACGTCGACGCCACCTTCTACGGCTGGAACGACATCTGGCTCAGCCCGGAGTTCCGGGACTGGTCGATCGAGGAGTACCTCCCGGCGATCCACTGCCCCGTTCTCGTCGTGCAGGCCGAGGACGACCCGTACGGGACCACCGAGCAGGTCGACCGGATCGAGCGAGGAGCCGGCGGCCCGGTCACGACGCTCGTCCTCGTCACCGGCGGCCACGCCCCCCATGCCGCCGCACCGGAAGGCGTGCTGGGAGCGGCCCAGCACTTCTACGTCGGGGTCTCCGGAGGCGACTCGGTCAGCTCGTAGAAGACCGTCGTGTACCCGCGGAGCCGGTGCGCCCAGGGGACGAGCCGGCCCTGCAGGACGGGGTACTTGCGGGCGAGCCGCTGGAAGGCGGCGGCCGCCTCGTCGCCGTCCAGCACACGGGCCACGGCGCCGCTCGCCGGACCGGTGGGTGTGCCGCGGATCGTGGACGGGGCGATGCGGAGATGGGGATCACGCCGGTGGCGTTTCGCCTTGCCCGACGTGGACCAGGTGCGGACATAGGCATGGTCGCCCTCGACGGCGACGTGCACCGCCGTCGGCACTCCGGTGCCGTCGCGACGAAACCTCGTCAGGACCACGGTCCGCTCCGTTCGGAGCCGGTCGAAGGAAGTGGTCATGGCTCTCCTCCTTCCTCGGTCAGAGACACATCCTCACCGTGCCGAACGGCGAAACCACAGCACCGACACGGCGCCGGCGGCAGCAACGATCGAGCCTGCCAGGGCGACGTCGGCGTATCCCGTCGGCACGATGCCGGCCGCCTCGCTGCTCGCCACGACGAGGTTCGCCAGCAGGCCGACGTTGATCACGAGGATCACGGTCACGAGCAGCCAGTTGCGGAACTGGGACTTCCGACCCGCCCAGGGCCGGCGCAGGGAGGCGCCGCTCGAGGCGATGATCACAAGGGCGGCCACGGCGATGAGGGGCGCCGCCCGCCCCGTTCCCGACAGCATCGAGTCGTCGACCAGCTCGCTCACCCGGACCCCGGCCACACCCCTCCACCAGGGACCGACGAGGCTCGAGACGAGAACGGCGGCGGCGCCGACGACGGTGGCGAACCATGCGAATCGCGAGACGGCGACGACGTCGAGGCGGGACGGCGCCGGGGCCGGCACGACTCGCACTCCGGCAGGGGCGAGCAGTTCCGGGACCGTCTCCGGTCCGGGGACGCCCCTCTGCCGGTCGAGTGCCTGCTCGATGGCCGTCGCCTCCGCCTCGCATCTCGCAACGAGGGCGCCCTCGCCGGCCGCCTCGGCGGCGGCGCCGAGGTCTCGCAGGTGCCGTGCGGCGGCACGGGAGCGGGCTCCGGCCACCGAGTCGATGTCCACGGCGAGGCGAAGCGTGGCGACGGCGGCGCCGAGGTCGCCCGCTCGCCGCTGCAGCTCCCCGAGGAGACCCAGCTCCCGGGCCACCTCCACGGATCCCGGCACGGCGGCCCTGTCGAGGTCGAGGGCCTGTTGGACGTAGCCGAGGGCCGCCTCGTACTGCCCGCGCGACGCCTGCACCTCGGCCAGCTGGGCGAGCACGCCGGCACGGGCGCGCGGGTCGGCGACCTCGCCCACGAGCGGTACCGCCCGCGCCACGAGTGAGTCGCCGTCCACAGGACGCACGATCGCCAGGTAGCACAGGTCCCGGGCGGTAGAGGCCGGCTTGGGGGGCATCGACAGCTCGTCGGTCTCGAGGGCGCCGGCGTAGTAGTGGGCTGCGAGCTCGGTGTCCCCGCCGTCGAGGTGAACCGAGCCGGTGTTGCTGATCGCCTCGGCCATGGACGGGTCGATGTCGAGGGCGCGGGCGAAGTAGGTGACGGCGACGTCGAGCTCCCCGAGCTGGCGGAGGACGAAGCCTGCGTAGTTGAGGCATCGAGCCACCTGGCGGGAGCCCGGGGCGACGGAAGCGGCGAGGGCGAGCGCCTCCGTGTAGAGGGCGAGGGCCGCTCGCAGCTCGCCGCGCAGCCGGTGGGCGTCGGCGACGTTGATGAGCCGGTGCACCATGACGAGCGACCTCGGCGCCACCGTCCGCGTGTCCTCGAGCGCCCGCCTGAAATTCCGGAGGGCGACAGCCAGCTCGCCGGTGGCCACCTCGACATGGCCGAGGACCGTGAAGCACTCCGACGTCGTGACGGGGCCGAGCTCGGACTCGGTGCTGAGAGCCACCGCCTCCTGGGCATCGGAGAGGGCGGCGTCGAGGTCGCCCCGCCGGAGGCGGGCTGCCGCCAGGTTGCGGAGGCAGCCGGCCACGAGCGGCGACTCCGGTGACACCCCCTGGGCCAGATCGAGGGCGCGGCCGAGGGTGTCGACGGCATCGTCCGCCTCGCCACATCCGAGCTCGAGGAGACCGGCCCGACCCATCGCCTCCACCATCTCGGCAGCTCCGTCGGCGATCTGCCGGCGAATCTCGAGGGCGCCGCGGCTACTGGCGAGGGCTTCGTCGATCCGCCCGTTCTCTCGTTGCGCCGTCGCCAACGACTCGAGGCAGGACGCCATGTCGGCCGACACCGGCCGTGACCGTCGGAGGCGGTCGTACGAGAGGGTGAGGTGCCTGAGGGCGGCCTCGCGGCGGCCCAGCGTCAGTTGCAGGGAACCCAGCTTGCGGGCGACTCTCGCCGTGTCGACATCGGCGGAGGAACTGCGCTGCGACCTGGCGAGCGCCTGCCGCAACAGCTCCTCGGCGCCACCGTAGAGATGCTGCGCGAGCGCCCGGTCGGCACGCGCCTCGAGACGGCGCCCCGCCCGGCGCCCCCACGGCACCCCGGGTGACCGGCGGCGTATCGGCGGGGCGTCCCCGTCTGCGGTCGACACGCCACCATGTTGCCCCACACGCTCAACGGGCAGGACTGGGCGCCGACTCCACATAGTGGCCGCCGCCCTCGGCCACCCAACCGCCCTCGGCGATGACGTCGCCACGACGAACCGTGAGGCGGGGGCGGCCGATCATCGTCCTGCCCTCGTAGATGGACGCCTCCGCCTCGGGTGGGAGCTCGCTGGGGCCGAACACCCACCGCTCCTCCGGGTCGACCACGACGAAATCGGCGTCGCTGCCGAGCCGGAGCTCCCCCTTCTGGGGCGACATGGCGAAGCACCTGGCAGGGTTGCCGGCCATGACGGCGGCGAGCGTCGGCCAGTCGATACGGCCCTCGGCGATCCCATGCGTGAGCATGAGGGGGAGGGAGGCGAACGCCTCCGAGAAACCCGGTATGGCATCCCACAAGCTCTTCCCCGCCTTCTCCTCCGGTGTGAAGCGGCAGTTGTCCGATCCGAGCACGCTGATGGAGCCGCGCCGCAGCGCCCGCCACATGGCGGCGACGTCGCGCCGCCCACGCACCGGCGGGTTCACCTTGCCGCGGGCGCCGACCTCCCAGGGGAAGTCGGCCAGGAGATAGTGGGGGCAGGTCTCGCCGACGATGTCGGCACCGCGTCGCTTGAGGTACTCGATGGTGCGAACCCCTTCGGCCGAGGAGACGTGCGGGATGTAGACGCGGCCCCTCGCCTCGCGGGCCAGCATGCCGACGTCGAAGATCTGCATGGCCTCGCAGACGTCGGGCCGCGACCTCGTCCACCATTCGAGCGTGTCGTGCTCGGCGCGGTAGCGAGACTTGAGGACGTCGCAGACCCCGGGCTCTTCGCAGTGCACCATCGCCTGTGTGGGCCGGGCGGGGGAGTCGAGCCGACCGACGACTTCGAGCACCTGGAAGATGAAGGCCATGTCCACCGTCGTGATACCGAATTCCTCGGCCGCCTCCCCCGTGTAGCTGGGGAACATCTTGAACGAGGTGACGCTCGCCTCGACGAGGCTCGGCACGTCGTCGAGGTCGGCGGGCCGACAGGGGTTGCCCGTGTAGCGAACGTCGACGGGCGAGCGCGGGGAGATGGCCTCTTTGGCCAGGTGTAGCAGGGGCGTGCCGTCACGGCGCCGGCTCGTCGTGATCCAACTCTGCCCATGGGCGTTCTCGTGGTCCGTCACGATCGTCGTCACCCCGCCCCGGGCGGCCGAGCGCGTCTCGGTGACGAGGTCCTGGAGGAATTTGGCGTCGTCGGCGCTGCCCCCCGTTCCGAGGTGGAAGTGCGGGTCGATGACGCCGGGGAAGATGACACCTCCGCGGGCGTCGATCTCGACGTCCGAGGCGGGGAGACTCGGTACCTCCCCGATCGCGACGATGACCCCGTCCTCGCTGGCGAGCCCGCCCGGCACGACTCCGTCCGGGGTGACCACCAGGCCGTTGAACACCGACAGGCTCGCCACGCTCACCTCCCAGATGATTGAGATGACGGCGAAGCGCCGACGTGAGTGATCCCGGCTGATTGGTCGGAGAGCGTCACCCCGGCAGGGAGCGGGCGAGGTGCTCGCCGCGCGGCTGCTCGGCGACGACCTCCCCGTTCTCGACGGCGACCTCGCCCCGGAACACCGTCATCGTCGGCACCCCCCGTACGGGCTTGCCCTCCCAGAGGGAGTAGTCGGCCTTGCCTCGATAGCGGTGCACCCCGAGCACCATGTCGTCGTCGGGGTCGACGACGACGAGATCGGCGTCCGAACCGGGTGCGATGACGCCCTTGCGGGGGTACAGCCCGTACTGACGGGCGGCGTTCTCCGAGGTCACCTTGGCGAGGACGGACGGGGTGATGCGTCCCTTGGCCACCCCCTCATTCCAGAGCAACGGCAGCGTGTCGGCCACCTGCAGGTTGAGGCCGACGCGGCACTCCCAGAAGTCCGTGCCGCCCTTGTAGCGGCTCGAATACGTCAGGGTGTCCGTGCCGACGAAGCTGATCGTCCCGTCGGCGATGCCTCCCCAGAGCGCCTCCTGATCGGCCTGTCGCCGGATGGGGGGCTGCACCTTGGCCTTGGCTCCCATCCCGGCGGCGTCGAACTCGTCCGCCGTCCCGCACAGGTAGGCCGCCAGCGTCTCGCCCATGATGCTCATGCCCTGCGCCTTCATGGCACGGATCGTCTCCACCGTGAACCGGGAGCTGACGTGGACCGGGTACATCGTGACCTTCGTGTGATTGGCGATCAGCCCGTAGCCGTGCACCTGCAGGCTCTCGGCCCAGTCCGGGCTCGTCTCCGACCAGGCGACGAGGTTGCCGATGGGGTTCAGGTCCCGCATCCGGTCGACCAGCACGCCACGGGAGGTCGGCTCCTCGGCGTGGATGGAGGCGAAGGCGTGCCGGCTGCTGGCCTTGATGACCTCGCAGGCCTCCATGAAGAAGTCGGGTGGGATGCCGTTCGGATCCATGCCGAACGACGCCGCCTGCTCGCCCACGTACCCCGTGTAGAACTTGAAGGCCGTGCCGCCCGCCGCGATGATCCCCGGGATCTTCTCGATCTGGTTGCGCCGCGTCACGACGGTGTTGATCTTGTAGTCGACGTGGCTGTTGCCGCCGGCACACTTGAGGGCGCGGTGGAACAGCTCGTCGAGTGGGCTGTCCTCGATGAGCGTCGTGTTGCAGATCGTCGTGACGCCGCCCACGAGGCAGTCCTTGCTGTCGTGGCGGAAGTCCTCCCTCATCGTGTCGTCGTTGTCCTCGTCGCCGATGCCGAAGTGGACGTGGGGGTCGATGAGGCCCGGGAGGAGCACCTTGCCCCGCAGGTCGACGACGCGGCGGCCGTCCCCGAGCACCTCGTCGGCGCCCACCGCCGTGATGCGTTCGCCGTCGACGGCCACCCCTCCGAGGAGCTCTCCGGCCGGGGTGACGACGAGGCCGCCCTTGAGGACGAGATCGTGGGTCATGCTGTTGCCTCCTTCGTGGTCCGGGCACTGCTGCGGCCGGCGTCGCCATCGAGCAGCCGCCGCACCGCCCGCTCGAGGATTCGCAGACCCGCCGGATGGGCCTCGTCGGCCAGCTCCGGGTGGAACTGTGTGCCCCACCAGGGTCGGCCCTCCACGGCGAGGGCCTGCACGCTGCACGCCTCGTTGCGTGCCAGCACCCTGACCGAGGGCGGGAGCGACGTCACCTCGTCGGTGTGGTGTTGGTAGACCTCGACCTCCGCCGGCAGATCCGCGAAGAGCTGCGAGCCCGTGTCGAGCGCCACGGTCGTGAAGCCCCTCTCCTCCTCCCGGCACCGCCGGAAGGCTGCTCCTTCGAAGCGGGCGAGCAGCTGCATGCCGGCGCAGATGCCGAAGACGGGGCCGCCGAAGGCCTTCACGCCGTCGCCGAAGGCGGCGAGGTCATCGTCGTCGTGCGCCGACCAGGGGGCGTGGGAGCCCGTGAGCACGAGGGCGGCGACGCCTTCCAGGTCCGACGAATACAGGTCCGACGAATCCAGGTAGTGCGACACCGTCACCTCGGCGCCGGCGATGCGGGAGACCTTCTCCGCCAGGCCGGCGACCTCCTGGCGCTGGGACGCCGAGACGTAGTCGGGGTGCTCGGTCACGATGACGGCGATGCGGCGACCGCCCGCCTCCGGGAGCGAGCCGTCTACTCCAGCCATGCCGTCTCCCAGCTGCAGTTGCCGAGCGGGATGCCTCCTCCGGCGCCAGCTGGGAATCCGTTCACGCGTGTGCTCATGAGGTCCACGATCTTGTTGTAGGCGGGGATGATGTAGCCGCCCTCGTTGAAGTCGATCTGCTGCATCTCGTGGCAGATGTCCCGCCGCGTGTTGACGTCGAGCGTCGAGTTCGCTTCGTTGTAGAGCTGGATGTAGCGGGGGTTGTCGAAGTGGCACTCGTTGAACGGCGAGTTGGGCAAGGTCGCCTGCGCCACCTGGGAGAGATACGGGTTGTAGTCCCAGTAGTCCTGGGCGAAGGTGTACTTGAGATAGCCCGGCCCGAAGAAGCTCGCCGACGGCAGCTTGTCGAGATTGATGGTCACCCCGGCCGCCTTCGCCTGCTGTGCCAGCACCTCGGCGCAGTTCACGACACCGCCGGCGATGTCGGAGGTGACGAGCGACACGGTGAGGTTCTCGTGGCCGGCTTGCTTGAGGAGGAACTTCGCCTGCGCGATGTCCTGCTCGCGGTGCAACGAGGCGTCGTAGTCGGGGTCGTGCTGACCGAAGATGTCGTTGCCGACGGAGGCGAAGCCGTCGAAGGCGATCTCCACGATCTGCGGCCGGTCGACGATGAAGCGCATCGCCTGGCGGACGCGCACGTCGTTGAACGGCGGTTGGTCGACGCGCATCGTGAAGGGAATCCACTGCCCGCTGCCCGAGATCAACGTCTTCAGCCCCGACACCTTCTCGGCCTCCGGCACGACGGTGAGGTCCGCCTCGCAGTAGACGTCGACGTTGCCGGCTTCGAGGGCGTTGAAGGCGCTCGTGTCGTCGGTGAACGAGTCGATGATGGTGAGGGTGTCGAGGTAGGGCAGGCCGCTCTTCCAGTAGTTCTCGTTGCGCTCGAAGACGCTCTGCACGGCCGCCTCCATGCTCTTGAACTTGAACGGGCCCGTCCCGACGGGGTTCTTCGGGTCATAGCCGACCGGGACGATGCCGTAGTTGTAGCTGGGGAACAGCTGCTCGGGAAGCGTGGCGAGCGGGCGGGTCGTGTGCAGGCGCAGCGTGCGGTCGTCGAGGATCTGCATGCTGTTGAGGTCGACGAGCGAGAGGACGGAGAAGCCGTTGAGGGGTGCCTTCGGGTCGGCGATGCGGCGGATCGTGTAGGCGAGGTCCTCCGCTCCGAGCGTCTTGCCGTTGTGGAACGTGACGCCCGACTTGACCCGGATGGTCCAGGTGGAGGCGTCGGCACTCGGCGTCATCTCCTCAGCGAGGTCGTACACGACGTCCGTGCCCGCCTCGTTGTAGGTGACGAGGCCGTTGTAGAGGGCCGTCACCCGGATCAGAATCCGGCGTGCTGACCTCGGCGTCGCCGTCGAGCGTGTCACTGGAGGAGCCGCCGAGGACCGCCACGCTCAGGTTGCCGCCCCGCTTGGCGGCCGGGGCCGCCGTGCTCGTCGTGGTCGAACCGCTGCTCCCGCAGGCGCCGAGAAGACCCCCCGTCGCCGCGAGCGCCGCCCCGGCGCCGGAGAGGCGAAGGAAGTCACGCCGAGACAGCCCATGGTTCCCGCTCGGCTCGGTTGACGTGCGCGAAGAACTCATCTCTCCCCCAAGGATGGACGGTTCATGAGGACCAAAAGTGGTATGCTAGTGATACCAATCTTGGTCCGTCAAGTACCTTCCGGTGGTGAGCTCGGCTCCGAGCGCTGAATGAGGAAGGACGGGATGCGGCGCAGCCTGGCCCGTCCGTAGGTCGCCTCGCAGAGCCGCTCGAGGTGGGCGAAGTGGTCGTCCATGACGTCCTCGATCTCCTCCGGGTCGCCCCGCATGATGGCCGCCAGTGTCGATTCGTGCAGGTCGATACGCACCGAGAGGGGCTTGTCGTCCACGACCGAGACGACCGCCTGCAGCCGCCGGTAGATCGACCGCATGGCCAGCTCGAGCTCGAGGTTCCCACTCGCCCGCCAGAGCTGGCGGTGGAACCGCGCATTGCTGAGCCAGTACTGCTGCGACTCCGGCGTCGCCGCCCGTTGCAGCTCGATGGTCTCCCGCATGGCGGCGAAGTCCTGCTCGGTACCGCGCAAGGCCGCCAGCTGCGCCACCCGCGGCTCGAGGGCCCGGCGCGCCTCGAGGATCATGAAGACGTGCTCGGTCTCGAGCGGCGCCTGCGGATCGGCCAGCTCCGGGACCCAGACGGAGGCCACCCGCGTCCCCCCGCCCGGGCCCGAGACGACGGAGAGGACTCCGGCGTCCCCCAGCACCTCGAGGCCGTCGCGCAAGGTGCGCCGGCTGACCCCCATGGCGGCGGCGAGCTGCCGCTCACCCGGGAGCAGCTGTCCCTGCACGACCTTGCCGATGCGGATGAGATCGGCAATCTGATCGACCACGGCGTCGACCGTCCGCGGCACCTCGACGGGCGCGAAGAGAGACACGGGGGCCCGCGTCGAGCTCGGGGGTGTGGGGCTCATGGCCTGCCGTGCGCAGCGGCTGCCCTCGAGGCGGCCGCATAGCCGTCCCGCCGCGCCAGCTCCACCCGCTCGCTGAGGGAACCCTGCAGGTGCCGGGCCACCGCGTCCGCCTGCCACTCGAGGCCGTCGATGCACCGGCGGGCGAAGATGCGAGCCACGGCGGCGACGTCGGCGAGCGAGGCCAAGAGGTGGCGGGCCACGACCGGCTCCATGACGTTCAGCTCGAGCTCGCCGGCGCCGGCGGCAGCCTCCACCACGGCGGCGGCGCCTCTCACCTCGAAACCCACCTGCATCACGAGCTCCGGGATCACGGGATTGACCTTGCCCGGCATGATCGACGAGCCGACCTGGACGGCGGGCAGGCGGACCTCGCCGACGCCTCCGAGCGGCCCCGAGCTGAGGAAGCGAAGGTCGGCGGCGATCTTCGACATCACGAGCATGGAGCGCACCAGACCGGAGGCCACCGCCACATACTGGTCGATGTGTGCGAGGGCGTCGAAGGGATCGGCGACGGCCGACACGGCCCGCCCCGTCTCGTCGGCGAGGTAGCCCACGACGAGCGAGCGGTACCCGGGAGCGGAACCGAGACCCGTCCCGACGGCCGTCGCACCGAGCGGCACCGCCAGCAACCGCTCGCCGGCGGCGCCCAGGTCCGCGGACACTCGCCCGAGTGCCGACGCCTGCCCGTGCGCCACGGCACGGACCGGCACAGGCAGGGCGTCTTGCAGGCAGGTGCGCCCGAGGCGCTCCATCTCCCCGGCCCTGTCGCCGCTTGCGGCCAACGCCTCGGCAAGCCGACCGAGTCCTGCCATGGTGTCGGAGGCACGCGCCACGACAGCGAGCTGCAGCGCCGTCGGGTAGACGTCGTTCGTCGACTGCGAGCGGTTCACATGGTTGTTCGGGTGCGCGAGGTCGTAGGCGCCCCGGCGCCCGCCGAGCAACTCGGCGGCCCGGTTGGCGATGACCTCGTTGGCGTTCATGTTGGTGGCCGTGCCTCCCCCGCCCTGCACCACGTCGAGGGGGAAATGCTCGTCCAGGCGGTTCGCCGCCACCTCCCGGGCGGCGCGCAAGATGGCCTCGCCGAGCTGCTCGGGGATCTCGCCGAGGGCCATGTTGGCTCGCACGGCTGCCGCCTTCACCTGGCCGAGGGCTGCGACGAGCTCGGGGAGCGACTGTAGGGTGACGCCCGACACACGGAAGTTCTCGCAGCCGCGCTGGGTCTGTGCGCCCCAGAGGGCGACCTCCGGGACGTCGATCTCGCCGAGAGCGTCGGCCTCCACGCGATGACTCGCAACGTCTCCGGCTCCGGCATCGGCTGCCGACATCCGTGTCCTCACTTTGGTGCCTTCAGGGGTCCATGTTTGGTCCGTCACGATACCATTACTAGGACGGCTGGTCGGGAGGGAAGGCATGCCCGGAATACGGCTCATCGGCATGGGAGGCACCATCGCCTTCGCGGCATCGACACTCGGCGCCGTGCCCACCCTGGGCGCCGCCGATCTGTCGCGGGCGATGCCCGGCAGCGACGACGTCTCGCCCGTCGACCTGGCCGGCATCTCCAGTATCGGCATCACGGAGGAGCACCTGCGTCTCCTCGTCGGCGAGATCGAGGCAGCCGTCGCCGGCGGGTACCGGGGGATCGTCGTCTCCCACGGCACGGACACGATGGAGGAGTCCGCCTACCTCGTCGCCCTCGCCGTCCCCCGCGCCGGCGTGCCCGTTGCCTTCACCGGGGCGATGCGCCACCACGGCGCCCCCGGCAGTGACGGCGAGGCAAACCTGGCAGACGCTCTCGCCGTCGCCCGACTCGGCGAGGCCGGCGGCCGGCTCGGGCCGGTCGTCGTCATGAACGGCCAGGTCCATGCCGCCCGCTTCGTGGCGAAGCGGCACAGCGTCGGGCTGGACGCCTTCTCCTCACCCGACGCCGGGCCGGTCGGAGCCGTCACGGAGGGACGCGTCTCGACATGGTTCACGCCGACGTACGAGGACTTCGTGGGAGGTTTCGCTGCGGGGCCGCTGCCCCGGGTGGAGGTCGTGCACATGACGACGGCGTTCGACCCCGTCTTCATGGCGGGCCTGCCCGCTTCGAACCCCCGTGGCGTCGTACTGGCCGGCTTCGGGGGAGGGCACGCCCACACGTCCACGCTCGGGCTGATCGACCAGCTCGTCGCCACGGGCATCCCCGTCGTGGCGGCCTCCCGCTGCGGCGCGGGCGACACGCTCCGGTCCACCTACGGCGTCGCCGGCACCGAGATCGACCTGCAGGATCGGGGGGTCGTCATGGCAGGTGCCCTCAGCCCGGTCAAAGTCCGCCTGCGGCTTGCCGTGGCGCTCGCCAACGGTCTCACCGCCTCCGCCGTCTTCCCGCTCGACGACTGAAGACGGGGTGCGTGCCGGCCCCGCCGTACGCGAGGATGCGGCATGGCCTACCCACCCGAGCAGGCCCGGTCCTTCGGCGCCGTCGCCGCCCTGTACGACCGGGTGCGTCCGAGCTACCCTGACGTGGCCGTCGATGCCCTCCTGCCGGCTGGGGCGGAGCGCGTCGTCGACGTGGGGGCGGGCACCGGGAAGCTCACAGCGGCGCTCGTCGCCCGCCGCCTCGCCGTCGTCGCCGTCGAGCCCGACGAGAAGATGCAGAAGCTGCTCGCCATGCGGGTGCCGGAGGCGGATGTCCGCACCGGCACGGCCGAGCGCCTCCCCGTGGAGGATGCGAGCGCCGACGCCGTCGTGTTCGGGCAGTCGTGGCACTGGACCGACAGCACCCAGGCGGCGGCGGAAGCCGCCCGCGTCCTTCGGCCCGGAGGGCAGCTCGGCCTCATCTGGAACATGTCCGACGACCGCATCGAGTGGGTCGCCGAGCTCCGCCGTCTCACGAAGAGCAAGTCGAGCATCTCCCACTTCGAGGGTCCGGAACCGCTGCCCGGCTTCTGCGACGGCCACCGCCTCGACGTGCCCTGGACGCACTGGCTGCACCGTGACGAGATGCTCGAGCTCATCCAGACGTGGAGCTCGGTGAGCACCATGCCCGACGCCGAGCGACAGGCCGTCGTCGAGGCCGCCTCGAAGCTCTTCGCCACCGTGCCGAGCGACGCGCATCCGGACGAGGTGGGGCTACCACAGGTCTGCGTCGCCATCACGTACCACGCCGGCGGGGACGAGGAGCGGCCATGACGGGACCGGGGGACGACGCCCGCTACCTCGACGACTCCGGGCGGCCCGACCGGCTGAGCGGCGGGGCGAGACGGATCCCGATCGAGACGCCGGCGGGAACCTTCCGTGTCTGGACGAAGCGGGTCGGGAACAACCCCGACCTCCGTCTCCTCCTCCTCCATGGCGGCCCCGGCGCCACGCACGAGTACTTCGAGTGCTGCGACAGCTACCTGCCGGCGGCGGGCGTCGAGTACTACTACTACGACCAGCTCGGCTCGGCCTTCAGCGACCAGCCCGAGGAGCCCTCGCTCTGGGAGCTCGACCGCTTCGTGGACGAGGTCGAGCAGGTCCGTCGGGCGCTCGGCCTCGACCGCGACAGCTTCGTCCTCCTCGGGCATTCCTGGGGCGGCATCCTCGCCATCGAGTACGCCCTCGCCCACGGGGAACACCTACGCGGCCTCGTGATCTCCAACATGATGTCGAGCGTCCCCGACTACAACGCCTATGCCCGCGACGTCCTCATGCCTCCCATGGACCAGGAGGCGCTTGCCGAGATCCAGTCGCTCGAGGAGGGCGGCGACATCGAGAACCCGCGCTACATGGAGCTCCTCGTCGCCGAGCACTACGTCCATCACGTGCTGCGCATGCCGCCGGAGGAGTGGCCGGATCCGGTGCAGCGGTCCTTCGCCCGCATCAACCCGGCCCTCTACGTGTCGATGCAGGGCCCGAGCGAGCTCGGAATCAGCGACGACGCCAAGCTGGCGGATTGGGCCCGTTTCGACGATCTCGGGCGCATCGACGTGCCGGCGCTCGTCATCGGCGCCCGCCACGACACGATGGACCCGGCTCACATGGAGGCGATGGCGGGCCGCCTCCCCCAAGGGCGCTATCTCTTCTGCCCAGACGGCAGCCACATGGCGATGTACGACGACCAGGCCGTCTACTTCGGAGGCCTCGTCGACTTCCTCCGGCACCTGGAGCCTCCGGCCTGACCTCGCCGGCCCCGCCTAGAGGCGACGGAGCCGCGCCTCGCAGAACGAGTACAAGCCGAAACAGAGAAGCCCGACGGCCGCCACGGCGATGAGGATCGCCCCGTAGTCCTGCCGCGCCAGCGACTTGAGGGCGGCGTCGAGGCTCTTCGCCCGAGCGGCGTCCGAGACGGCGGCGGCGTCGAGGAGATACACCCCGACGACGCCGATGAGAAACCCCACGCGCGGCATTGCCGGCCCCGCCGAGCACGAGGACCGTCCTGCGGGCGAGCCGGGACAGCCCGTCGAGGCGAAGCTCCTTGTCGTGGTCGTGGAGGACGCCCCAGAGGGCCAGCGCTCCGCCGGCCACGACGAGGCCGGCCCCGACGAAGCCCAACAGCTCGGGACCACCCGGCCAGCGCAGGACGTGGGCCGCCCAGGGCTCAGGGTTGCTGGCCGCCGAGCGCGATGAGCTGGAGGTCGAGCTGCTCCCGCCGGCAAGCTGCACGGCCTCGGCGCACAAGCCCCCGTACACCACGGCGATGCCGAGCCAGCCGAGACGGCGCAGGACGCCCGTATCCCTCGGGCCGGAGCCCCTGCCAGAGACGACCTGCATGAGGCGCCAAAGCGCGTAGGCGCCGAGGCCGACCGCCACGGCCACGAGGAGCACGGGGCCGGCACTCTGACGAGCGACCTCTTGCAGGGCCCCTTGCGCGTCGGTCGGTGCCGGCGAGCTGCCGTGCAGGGCGACGTCGAAGGCCAGGACGCCGAGGATGAGATCGAGGATCCCGCGGGCGGCCAGGCCGGCGTGTGCCGCCAAGCGGATGGGCCGAGACGCCGAGACCTGGCGCGCTGCAGCGGCCGGTCCGAGGAGACCGGAGCCCGTGACCGTCATGTTCGCGGTGTCCGTTGGCGCTATTCGAAGGCCTCGGGGAGCGCTACGAGCCCCGCCGCCACGCGCAGCTTGCGGCGCCGGCGTTCGGACGTGCCGGCCCAGATGCCCTTCAGCGACGGGTGGGCGAGGGCGTAGCTGAGGCAGTCGTCGTAGACCGGGCAGCGACTGCAGATGCGCCTCGCCTGCATGAGGCTCGACCCCTCGGAGGGGAAGAAGCGACCCGTCCCCGTCCCGCGGCAGGCTGCCTGATCCTGCCAGGCTGGCCGCCTGAACATCTCTCGCAGCTCAGGAAGGGGCTCGGTCGTGAGCATCATGGCCTCGACCATGCGGGTCTCGAGGTCATCGACTTCCAGCGCGGTGGTAACGGTCACAAAGCCTCCCTTGCGCGGCGTGTCCGGCGGGTCCCACTTACCCACCGGCCGACCGGCGAAACGTCCCGAGGCTGTCTTTCCACCTCACCCCGCGTCGCCCGCGCCGAGGCTCAGGCGGCGGTTCAGCTCGAGGGTTGCGGGGCATCTCGACGTTGCAGCACCGAGGTCTGAAGAGCGTCGTGAAGGAGGCGAGCGTGCCGAAGGCATGGAGCGACAAGCGAGAGCGGCAGTACGAGCACATCCGGGACGGCCTCGAGGAGCGGGGCCGCAAGCCCGAGCTGGCCGAAGAGATCGCAGCCCGGACCGTCAACAAGGAACGGGCGCGCGCCGGGGAATCGGCCCAAGCGAGCCGGTCCTCGACGAACGACCTCTCCTCGAGCCGGCGCGGCGGTCTGCGCTCCCACTCGGGCCCCGGGGGCAGGACGAAAGCGCAGCTCTACAACGAGGCGAGGCAGCGCAACGTCAGGGGCCGCTCGAACATGAGCAAATCCCAGCTCGAACGCGCCCTCACTCGAGGGTAGTCCCGGGCTAGTCCCGCTCCCCCCCGTAGAGCGCCCGGCACGGCGCTGCCAACAGGTGGACAGTCGAAGTGCTCGTCGCCCTTTCGCGCGGGTCACAGATGAGAGAAGATGACCCACATGGGCGCGGACCTACAGGTGAGGGTCGAGCACTCCGAGGGAACTCCGGTCGTGCTCGTCGCCGGTGAGATCGACATGTCCACCGCGCCCGGACTGCGCGGCCGCCTCGAGGAGATCCCGGCCGACTCCGGCAGCATCGTGGTCGACCTCTCCGAGGTGACGTTCCTCGACTCCACGGGCCTCAGCGTCCTCGTCGGGACGTGGAAGCGCCTCTCGACCGACGGCGGCGGCGCCGACCTCCGCATCGTCGTCGACCGCCCGACCATCCGACGAGTCCTCGACGTCACGGGGCTGAGCGGGGTCTTCTCCGTGTTCCCGAGCCTCGAGGAGGCGCTCGCCAACTGAGGTCCGGGGGCCTGGGCTCGGCGGCGAGATGGCGGCCGAGGACGGCGGCGGTTTCGAGGAAGAGAGCGTGTACGAAGACCTGTGGCAGGTTGCCGCGCAGCTGCCGCTGCTGTACGTCGAACTCCTCGGTGAAGAGCCCGGCGGGGCCGCACGCCGCTCGCCCCCGCTCGAAGGACCGAACGGCGACGAAGAGATCTCCCTGTTGGACGGCGGCGAGGGAGAAGGCGAAGAGGCAGAGCTGGAAGGCTCCCTCGGCCGCTCCGAGCGGGCGCTCGTCGGGCCGGTAGCGATAGACGTAGCCGTCGTCGACGAGCTCTGAGCCGACGGCGGCATACGTGGCGACCGTCCGTGGGTCGTCCACCGTCGTCGCACCCCGTAGCGGCGGGAAGAGGAGGGCGGCGTCGACGCGGGCGTCGTCCGGCGCCCGCTGCCACCGGCCCGTCGGGTGCACGCAGCAGCGGGCCGTCTCGGCCACCATGGCGTCGGCGAGCGACGTCCAGCGGCCGATGTGTCCGGCCGGCGCCCCGGCCGCACAGAGGGAGCGGAGGCCGCCGGCGCAGGCAAGGCGGCTGTGAGCCCACTGGCGGTTGTCGAGCTCCCAGACGCCGGCGTCGGGCTCCCGCCACCGCTGCTCGATGGCCTCCACGGCGACCTCCGCCGCCCGCCAGCCGGTGGCATCGAGGCGCTCGAGGCGGGCGGCGGCGGCAAACATCGAGAGCGCCTCGCCGAGGGCGTCGAGCTGGAACTGCTTGGCGGCGTGATTGCCGGCGACGGCGTTGCCGCCCGGGTAGCCGGGGAATCCGAGGCAGCGTTCGGCCGGTACGACCCCGCCGGCGGTCGTGTAGGCCGGGGCGAGCGCCGCCCCGTGCTCGTGCAGCCGCGCCGCCACGAACCCGACAGAGCCGTCGAGGAGCTCCAGGCCGGCACCGGCGACGGCCGCCGCCTGACCGACGAAGCACTGGTCCCGGATCCACGCATAGCGGTAGTCGTAGTTGCGGCCCTCCTCGGCTCGCTCGGGGAGCGACGTCGTGAGAGCGGCCACGGTGCCGCCGGCGGGCGAGCTGAGCCCGCGCAGCACAGCGTGCGCCTGGCGGGCGTCGCGGGGGGCAGCCGTCTCGGCGTAGGCGGGCATCGACTCGCGCCAGCTGCTCTCGGTCCCCGACCAGCACGTCTCGGCGTCGGGCAGCTCGCCGGGCAGTGCCTCGTCCGCGATCTCGAGCACGAGGTCGGCCTGCTCGCCTTCCGCAAGCTCGAACTCGACGGCCACGCCGGCGGGCGACCGCTGCGGGTAGGCGCGGGCCAGGGAGCTGCCGGACCAGCGCACGCGGAGGCTCCCGCAGCGACCGACCCATTCGCCCCCCTCCAACCGGCGGAAGCGAACGCCCCGCTCCCCGTAGTCGGTTCGCGCTCGCAGGAACGCTCGCATGCGGGCGGCGCCCCGCTCGGCCCGCAGCCTCCGCAGGACGACAGCGCGGTGCGGGTCGCCGGGAAAGCCGAGCGCGGCGCGGCACTCTACGACGGCGCCGGCGTCGGTCACCCAGCGGTCGCGCCAGATCAGGCTCCCGTCCTCGTAGTAGCCGCCCCACACGTACGGGGCGTCGGGATGCAGGTCGTAGGCCGCCGATCCCCCGACGAGGCTGTCGAAGACCGTGGAGCTCTCCCAGCTCGGGAAGCAGAGCCAGGCGAGGTCGCCACGGGGCCCGACGACGGCTCCCCGCAAGCCGTCGGCGATGACGGCGTACTCACGAAGGACGTGAGGGGCATTCGGGACGTACCGACGAAGGGAGGGAGAGCTCACGGACTCAGCCGGCGGCTTGGCGGCGACGGCGCTCGAGCGTCCGCTTGACGAGCCCGGTGGCCAGCACGCCGGAGAGGCCCGACATCGTCACGGAGCGGAGATGGGCGGACAGGACGACCTGAGCGCTCCGAGCGTGTGCCCGCTCGTCGAAGGTTCCGTGCATGCCGTAATCACGCCCGCCGGCACCGTCGAGCGGCGACCAGAGGTTGTCCGCACGGCTGGGATCGGCGGGGCTCTTCGTTTGCTGCGACCGGAAGCCGGTTCTCGCCAGATACCGATCGAGCAGCCCGGGTACGACCCGGTTGGCGAGCAGCGTCAGCGCCGTCGACCCGCCCGCCCAGTACTGGCGGCGTCCGGGGTGGTCGGCGGCATGCACGACGGCGCGGGCGGCCACCTCGGGTTGGTAGATGGGAGGGACCGGCTGCGGGTCGTTCGGGAGGCGAGAGCGGACCCAGGCGAACTGCGGCGTGTTCACTGCCGGCATCTGCACGACCGTCACGCTGATGGCGCTCCTCTCGTGCAGCAGTTCGCAGCGCAAGGACGACGTGAAGCCGTTGATGGCGTGCTTCGCCCCGCAATAGGCCGACTGCAACGGGATGCTGCGCTCGCTCAGCGCCGATCCGACCTGCACGATCGTGCCCCGGTCACGGGGGCGCATTCGCTCGAGGGCGGTGCGCGTGCCGTTCACGTAGCCGAGGTAGCTCACCTCCGTGACGCGGGCGAACTCCTCCGGGGCGATCTCGGAGAAGGGGGCGAACACCGAGCAGAAGGCGACGTTGACCCACACCTCGATCGGCCCGAGGGCCTCCTCGACGGCGTTGGCGGCCGCCGAGACGGCAGCCGGGTCCGCCATGTCGGTGGGGACGGCAAGGGCCGTCCCGCCGAGCTGCTCCACCTCCTTGGCAGCGGCCTCGAGCCCGACCTCCCCGCGTGCGAGCAAGCCGACACGCTCGCCCCGCTCGCCGAAGGCGCAGGCCACCGCCCGCCCGATCCCGGCACTGGCTCCTGTCACGACGACGCTTCGCGCCATGTCGTCCTCCCTTCGGTTCGGTCCGGTCTCCGTCAGTGGGTCCGCCCGACGCTCACGCAACCCGGTAGGCCTCTGCGTCGGATCCCCGCAGGCGGAAGCCGTGGCCCTCCTCGCCGGCCTCAGGCCTCAAAGTGCCCCTGACTGGAGCGGCAACGCCGTCGAACAGCAGGGGGTCGAGCCGGCTGTGATCGTGGAAGTACTCGACATGACGGAGGTTGGGCACGGCGGCCGCCACGGGGGCGTGCAAGTTCGGGGCGCAGTGGGCGGACACTTGCAGCTGATGGGTGGCGGCGACAGCAGCCGCCCGCAGGAACGCCGTGTAACCGCCGCAGCGGGTGGCATCCACCTGCAGGCAGTCGACCGCGCCGGCTTGCAGCATCCGTTGGAAGTAGGCCTCGTCGTAGCCGTACTCACCTGCTGTCACGTCGGCCGTCACGAGGTCGCGCACCGCTCGCAGGCCCTCGAGGTCGTCGGAGGAGACGGGCTCCTCGAACCAGACGACGTCGTAGTCGGCGGTGAGGAGGCGGCCGATGCGGACGGCCTCCTTGCGCGAATAGCCGCCGTTGGCGTCCACCAAGAGGCCGACGCCATCGCCCAGCAACGTGCGCACGAGGGCCACCCGATCGACGTCGCGCTCACTTTGAGTCCCCCACGACTCCCCGATCTTGATCTTCACCCACCGCATGCCGGCCTCCAGCCAGCGCTCGACCTGTTCGGTCGTGGCAGCCTCGTCGTAGGTCGTGAACCCGCCGCTGCCGTAGAGCGGGACGGCCGTCCGGCAGCGCCCGAAGAGATCGGCGAGCGTGACGCCGAGGAGCCTCGCCTTCAAGTCCCAGAGGGCGACGTCGACGGCGGAGATGGCCGAGCTGACGGCCCCCTGGCGGCCGAGGTTGCGGCAGACCCGCACCATCTGCTCGAAGGCGAGCGGTACGTCCATGGCGGAGAGGCCCTCGACGGCAGACGTCAGCTCATGGAGGACGACCTGGCGACTACCGGCGCCGGCGTACGTCCATCCGAGGCCCTCGCGGCCGCCGGCGTGGGCCGTCACGACGACAACGGTCGTGTCCGACCACGCAAGGGTGCCGTCGGCTTCGGGGCGGTCCGTCGGCACCCGGTAGACGGCACACTCGAGCGGCCCGAGCCGGGGAGACGGGCGCGAGGCCGGATGCTCGGTCACGGGCGCCGTCCTACCCATGGGCGCCGCTGCGCAAACGAGGCCACCCCGGCCGGCGTTCCTGGTTTGGCGACAGGCACGGCGGGTAGGCAGTGCAGCGGCCGGCACTTCGGGGCCCTGCCTGAGGGCGGCGCCGCCGCCGCAGGGCCCGCCGGCCGCCTTTGGCGATCCCCGGATCACACCCGACCACCACGACGGAACGAGGACATGGCACAGATCGCAGCAGAGGCGCTCGTCAGCCGGCTTGCCGACTGGGGCGTCGACACCATCTTCGGCCTCCCCGGCGACGGCATCAACGGCATCATGGAAGGCCTACGGCGCAACGAGGACCGCATCCGCTTCGTCCTCGTGCACCACGAGGAGGCGGCCGCCTTCATGGCGACCGGCTATGCCAAATCGACCGGCCGGCTCGGTGTGTGCCTCGCCACGTCCGGGCCGGGCGCCATCCACCTCTTGAACGGGCTCTACGACGCGAAGCTCGACCATGTCCCGGTGCTTGCCATCACCGGGATGCAGGAGTCCCAGATGCTCGGGACGGGCTACCAGCAGGAGGTGAGCCTCGATCGCCTCTTCATGGATGTCGCCGAGTACAACCAGATGATCCACGTGCCCGTGCAGGTGCCGACCCTCGTCGACCTGGCCGTCCGGCATGCCCTCGCCCGGCGCGGCGTCGCTCACCTCACCATCCCGACCGACGTGCAGATGGCCGAGGCCGGCTCGAACCCGTACGGGGCGCCGGCACCTGCCGTCGTGAAGCCGACGGCCGCCGTCTATCTCGAGCCGGCCGGCGTACCGCCGGATGCCGACCTCCGGGCGGCGGCCGACGCCCTGAACGCCGGCGGGAAGGTGGCGATGCTCGTCGGGGCCGGCGCCCGCCACGCCCGGAACGAAGTCATCGAGGTGGCCGACGTCCTCGCCAGCCCTGTCGTGAAGACGCTCTCCGGCAAGGCTGTCGTCCCGGACGACCACCCGGTCACGACCGGCGGGCATCGGGCTCCTCGGCACGGCCCCCTCCGAAGCGGTCATGGAGTCCTGCGACACGCTCCTCATGGTCGGCACGAACTTCCCGTACACGAAGTACTTGCCCGAGGCCGGCCAGGCGACCGTCGTGCAGATCGAGGCCGACCCGGTGCGAGCCGGCAACCGCCTCCCCACCGACGTTCCCCTCGTGGGCGATGCCCACCAGACGCTGGCCGCCCTTGCGCCGCTCCTGCAGCGGCACGAGGACCGCAGCTTCCTCGAGGCGGCGCAGCAGGGCATGGCGAAGTGGAACGAGAAGATGCAGGCGCTCGGCCCGCATCGAAGCAGACCCGATCCAGCCGCAGCACCTCATGAGCGTCATCGACCGGCTCGCCGGCAACGACGCCATCATGACGTCGACTCCGGCACGCATCGCCACCTGGGCCGCCCGCCACTTCACGATCCACGGTGCGGCGCGAGTTCTACCTGTCGGGCAACCTCGCCACGATGGCGCCGGGACTGCCGTACGCCATCGCCGCCCAGTGGGCTCACCCCGGGCGCCAATGCATCGCCTTCGTCGGCGACGGCGGTTTCGCCATGTTGATGGCCGAGTTCGCCACCGCCTGCCGATACGACCTGCCCATCAAGGTGGTCGTCAACAACAACGCCTCGCTCGGCCAGATCCTGTGGGAGCAGCTCGTGCTCGGCTACCCGGAGTTCGGCGTGCGCTTCGGCCAACGTTGCGACTTCGCCCCCTGGGCGCAGGCCTGCGGGGGCTTCGGCATCCGCGTCGACAAGCCGGGCGACCTCGAGGGCGCCATCTCGGAGGCCTTCGCGCACCCGGGGCCGGCACTCGTCGACGTCACCGTCAACCCGGACGAGCCCCCGATGCCCGCCAAGGTCAACTACGAGCAGGCGAAGGGCTTCCTGAAGGCGTTCCTGTCCGGGCAGCCGCACAAGGCGACCATCGCGACGACGCTGTTCCGCGACAAGATCAGCGAGCTCCGCTCGTGAGACTGCCCCGCAGGAGAGCTGCCGACCCGATCGCCGGGCGGCACGGCATCGACCGGCTGGTCGCCGACGTCCGGCACGGCCGCTTCGAGCGGTCCCTCTCCGGCCTCACGGCCGTGGGAGCTCTCGTCACTGGAGCCGAGATCTGGATGGAGCACGACCGTGCGAGCTTCGGCAACCGGATGATGTGGGTGCCCGTCGCCCTCACGCCCGGCGCTGGCGGCGGCGGGCACCGCCGGGGTCTTCTCACCGCGGGCCGCCAAGACGGCACTCCCTGTCGTGTCGGCCTTCGTGATGGTCAACAGCCTGCAGGGCCAGTACCTCCACCTGCGCGGGATCGCGCAACGACCGGGGGGCTGGAGCCTCGCCCGCTACAACGCCGAGATGGGGCCGCCCGTGTTCGCCCCGCTCTTGTTCGGCCTCGTGGGCGGCATGGGCCTCGTCGCCTCCATCCTCCGCCGCGAACGATGAGCAAGCCGATCACACCGGGAGCGGACGAGCCACGATTCCCTGGCTTCGACGTCCTCGCCCAACAGCCCACCTGGGATTCCGTCACCACTGACGTCGTCGCGGGCCGGCTGGCCACCCCGGCCCCGTTGCGCTTCTTCACGCCCGAGGAGGAGCCGACGGCACGGGCGCTCTTCGACCGCCTGCTCGGGCAGGATTCCGAACCCCGGGTACCCGTCGTCGAGATGATCGACCAGCGCCTTCTCGAACGCCGCGGTGACGGCTACCGCTACGAGGACATGCCGGAGGACTGGGACGCCTTCCCGGCCTCCCTCGCCGGGCTGGATGCCGACGCCCGCGCCGCGACGGGCCGTCCCTTCCACGACCTCGGGATCGACGAGCAGATGGGCATCCTCGACGACGTCCGCCGGCGTGACGGCGACTGGCACGGGATGCCGGCGGGGCGGGTCTTCTCGCTCTGGACACGCTACGGCTGCGACGCCTTCTACTCGCACCCCTTCGCCTGGAACGAGATCGGCTTCGGCGGTCCCGCCTACCCGAGGGGGTACAAGAACATCGGCCTCGACCGTCGGGAGCCCTGGGAAGTCGCCGGGCGGGACGCCGGCGACCCGGTGCCCTGGGCGGATCGGGCCGAGGCCGCCCGGGCAGCCCACGAGGCCCGTCTGGCGTGAACTCCGTCCGCCGACGCAACGCCTCCGCCTGGCTCATCCCCAACAACGGCACTCGCACGAACACGTCGCTGCGGGCTGCCATGCGGCGCTACGACCCCGCCGACGAGGTGGATCTCGTCGTCGTCGGGTGCGGGGCCGGTGGCAGCGTGCTGGCACAGCGCCTCGCTCGCCGGGGATGGAGCATCGTGGCCTTCGACGCCGGGCCGTTCTGGGATCCCGATGCCGACTGGGTGAGCGACGAGGCCGGATCCCACAAGCTCTACTGGAACGAGCCCCGTGTGATCGCGGGTCGCCATCCCGTCCCCCTCGGCTCCAACAACTCCGGGACGGGGCGTCGGCGGCTCCATGGTGCACTTCGCCGGGTACGTCCCACGCTTTCACCCGTCGGATTTCCGCACCTACTCGAACGACGGGGTGGGAGCCGACTGGCCCATGTGCTACGACGAGCTGCGGCCCTACTACGAGCAGCTGGAGCAGGAGCTCCCGGTAGCGGGGCAGCGCTGGCCCTGGGGGGATCCGCACGGATACCCGCAGTCCCCCCACAACGTCTCGGGCAACGGGGCCGCTTTCTTGCGGAGCTGCCGGGCCCTGTGCGATCGAGGCACGCGTCGGGCCGGTGGCCATCGTGAACGGACGCTTCGGCAACCGGCCGCATTGCATCTACCGGGGTTTCTGCCTGCAAGGGTGCAAGGTGAACGCCAAGGCGTCGCCCCTCATCACCCACGTGCCGGACGCTCTCGCCCACGGCGTCGAGATCCGGCCGGACTCCATGGTCAGCCGTGTCCTCGTCGGCCACGACGGGAAAGCCACCGGCGTGGAGTACTTCCACGAGGGCGTCGCCTACCGGCAACGGGCGAAGGTCGTCGCCGTCGCCGGCTACTCGATCGAGACCCCCGGCTCCTCCTCAACTCCGCCTGCGACCGCTTCCCCGACGGGCTCTGCAACGACGAGGACCTCGTCGGCCGTTACGTCATGGTGCAGGGTGCCCCCCAGACGGCCGGCCGTTACGAGGAGGAGATCCGCCAGCACAAGGGACCCCCGCCGGAAGCCTCCAGCGAGCAGTTCTACGAGACCGACCCCGCCAAGCCCTACCGGCGGGGTTTTGCCCTGCAGTGCGTCTCGCCGTTGCCCATCGTCTTCGCCGAGCACATCGCCGCCCAGGGGCACTGGGGCGGCGTGCTCCGCGAGTACATGCGCGACTACGTGCACTGGGCGACCTTCGGAAGCCTCTGCGAGCTGCTGCCCCTCGCCGAGAACCGGGTGACCCTGGCCGGAGAGGCCGACCGGCATGGCCTGCCGGTTGCTCGCTTCGCCTACTCGAAGTGTGAGAACGACGAGGCGCTCATCAAGGCCGCCACCGAGACGATGACCGCAATGCACCATGCGGCCGGGGCAAGCGAAGCCATCACGATCGAGCGCTACGCGCACCTCGTCGGGGGTTGCCGGATGGGTTCCGACCGGCGGAGCGGAGTCGTCGACGGGAACCTTCGTTCCTTCGACGTCCCGAACCTCTTCGTCACCGACGGGAGCGTCCTTCCCACCCAGGGCAGTGCGAACCCGGCGCTCACGATCATGGCCCTCGCCGCCCGGGCGGCCGACTACCTCTCGTCTGCCCGGCGCTGAAGGCGCCGGGTCACGCCCGCCGCAGGAAGAAGAGGATGAGCAGCACGATGAGGATGAAGACGACGGTTCCGATTCCGATGTACACGGGACTCGACCTCCAGGCCGGTACGGAGCACGGGCGGCAACACGAGCTGTGTGCCCGGCCCGTTACTCGGCTGACAGTGTTTCTGTCAATACCCTCCGTACCGCCCGTCGAAACCCCCGGCCGGCAAGGCCTCTCAGCGCTTGACGGCTCGCACCGCCGTACCGTAGGCGCACAGCTCCGTCCAGACGTCGCCCATCTCCGAGGTGTCGAAACGCATGGCGACGACGGCGTTCGCCCCCCGCTCGGCCGCCCGCTCCGCCATGCGCTGGACGACCTCGTCCCGCGAGGTCTCGAGGTTCTTCGTCATGCCCTTGAGCTCGCCGCCGAGCAGTGACTTGAGACCGGCCCCCATCTGCGAGAAGGCGTTGCGGGAGCGCACCGTGAGGCCGAAGACCTCGCCGAGCACCTCTTGGATCTCGTAGCCCGGCAGGTCGTTCATGGTCGAGATGATCATGCTCGGCACCCTACTTCGCACGGAAACGGCAGGGCTCCTAGTGTCCTCGCCATGGACGATGCGACGTCGGCACCGGCGGGCGGCTACCGCCAGGTGCGGTTCTCCGCCCCTCCCGGGGCCACCGAGATCGTGCTCGTACGACACGGCGAGACCATCGCCTCCGAACCGGGCGATCCTTTCGAGCTCCTGGAGGGCCAGGGCGACCCGCCCCTCTCTCCCGAAGGCGAGGAGCAAGCGCGGCGAGTGGCCGGGCGCCTCGCCGGCTCGAGGATCGATGCCATCTACGTCACGACGCTCCGCCGCACGCTCGAGACGGCGGCGCCCCTCGTGGCGCGCACGGGCCTCCAACCGGTCGTCGAGGGGGATCTGCGGGAGGTCGCCCTCGGCGAGTGGGAGGGCGGCGTCTACCGGGAGAAGGTCGTGAACCGGGATCCCGTGGCCCTCGAGATGCTGAGCCGCGAGCGGTGGGACGTGGTACCCGGTGCCGAGTCGAACGAGTCCCTCGCCGCCCGGCTGCGCCGGGGCATCGCGGCCATCGCCGCCGCCCACCCGGACGGCCGCGTCGTCGCCTTCTCGCACGGCGGGGCGATCGGCATGATCCTTTCGCTGGCGACAGGCGCCCGGCCCTTCGCCTTCGTCGCCGTCGACAACGGCGCCATCTCGACGATCGTCGTCTCGGGCGACCGTTGGGTCCTTCGCGGCTACAACGACGTCGGCCACCTGGACTGAGCGTCCCGGCCGACTCTGTGCAGCTACCGGCCGGGGGGCCGGGGGGCCGGGGGGCCGGGGGGGGGCCGGGGGGATCCGCCCTCGTGACACACCCCGCGCGTACCCTCACGACATGGCCTGGTGCGACGGTCCGCTTCTCGGTTTCGACCTCGAGACGACGGGAGTGGACACGAGCGCCGATGTGCCCGTTCAAGTTGCCCTCGTGTGGACGGCGGGCGGGCGCCACATCCGCGACGACAGCTGGCTCGTCGATCCGGGCCGGGAGATCCCGGAGGCGGCGATGGCCATCCACGGCATCTCCTCGGAGCTGGCCCGCCGCGAGGGCCGCTCCCTCCGTGAGACGGCCTCCCGCATCCACGCGGCAGTGCGGCGCGCCGCCGCCGAGGCCATCCCCGTCGTCGCCATGAACGCCAGCTTCGACGTCACGATCGCCGAAGGCCTCTTCGCCGCCTTCGGGCTGCCGCCGCTCGCCTGGCACGCCGTCATCGACCCCCTCGTGATGGACCGCTACGTCGACCGCGACCGCGCCGGCAAGCGGCGGCTCGACGCCCTCTGCGAGCACTACGACGTGCCGCTGCAGCGCCCCCACGACGCCCGCTCGGACGCCGCCGCCGCCGTCGGTCTCGCCCGCCGCATCGGCGCACGCTACGAGGAGTGCGGGGCCCTGGAACCGGAGGAGCTCACGCTCGCCGAGGCGGGCTGGTACGGCCGCTGGGCGTCCGAGCACGACGCCTCCTGCCGGGAGCAGGGCCTGCCCGGCCTGCAGCCGTCGGAGTTCTTCTGGCCGTGCCGGCGGCCGCCCCTCTTGGCCGTCACCGCCCGCGAGCCGGAGATCGAGCTGGCGCGGCGCCGCCATCCCGCCTTCACCTCGCGATCCTTCACGACTCGCATCGTCGCCTGAGCGCCCCGGAGGGCCGGGCGGGCCGGGCGGTCAGTCCCCGAGCGAGTCGAGTACCAGGTCGACGTCGGCCTCCGAGGACCGTGGGTTGACGATAGCCAGCCGGAGGACGATCTCATCGAGGTGCCTCGTCGGCACGACGAAGGCCTCACCCGAGTCGAGCAGGCGCTTCGACCAGGCGAAGTAGTCCGGTGCCTCCCACCCCAGGCGTCGGAAGGCGAGGACCGAGAGCATGGGCTCGGCGACGAGCTCGAGGAGGGGATTCAGGCGGACCTCCGCGACGGCGTAACGTGCCACCTCGAGCGTTCGTTCGATCGCCTCCGAGTACGCCGCTGTTCCGAAGCAGGCCAGACTGAACCAGAAGGGCAGCCCCCGCGCCCGACGCGTCAGGTGCAGGGCGTAGTCGGAGGGACTCCACTCGTTCCCGGTCCGCAACGGCTCGAGGTAGCCGGCGTGCTGGAGATGGGCGGCTTTCGCCTTCTCGGGATCGCGGTAGACGAGGGCGGCGCAGTCGAAGGGGGCGAAGAGCCACTTGTGCGGGTCGACGACGAACGAGTCGGCCGCCTCGATGCCGGCGTAGAGGTGGCGCACGCTGGGAGCGGCCATGCCGGCAGCGCCGTAGGCGCCGTCGACGTGCAGCCAGAGCCCCTCCCGTCCGGCGACCTCGGCGATGCTCGCCAGCTCGTCGACGATGCCGAGATTGGTCGTCCCCGCCGTCGCCACGACGGCGAAGGGCCGCCGGTCGTCACCTGATCGTCGCTCGACAGCGAGCGTGTGCTCGAGCGCCGCACCCGTGAGGCGGCCGTGGGCGTCGGGCTCGACCGCCAGGAGATCGACGTCCATGGCCGAGGCCGTGCTCGTGATGGACGAGTGCGCCTCCACGCTCGCCGCGAACGCCCAGCGGCGGGTCTGCGGCTCCCCGGCGGCCGCCAGGGCGAGGCGGGCGGCGTGGCGGGCGGCGATGAGTGCGGAGACGTTCCCGAGCGTCCCGCCCTGCACGAAGACTCCTCCAGCCTCCGGCGGGAACCCGGCGAGATCGGCCAGCCAGCGCAGCGCCTGGTTCTCGGCGTAGACGGCGCCGGCCCCCTCGAGCCAACTGCCGCCGTACAGCGACGAGGCGCTCACGACGAGATCGAAGAGCGTGCTCGCCGGCGTGGGGGCGCACGGGATGAACGAGAAGTAGCGAGGGTGGTCGGTCGAGATGCAGGCCGGCGCCAATACCTCGGCGAAGAGGCGAAGCGCCTCCGGTCCGCCGATTCCCTCCGGTGTCACCGTCTGACCGACCTCAGCCTTCAGCTCCGCGAAGCTGCGCGGCCCGTCGAGCGGCACCGGGTCGAGGTGGATGCGGCTCGTGGCGTAGCCGATGACATCGGTGGCGAGAGCCTTCGTGGCGTCAGTCCATTCGTGCACCGCCCTATCGTGCCTGCTCGTGAACGAATCAGCAGCGACACCCCCGCCCGCCCCGCCCGCGGCGTCGACGGCGAGGACCCGTCCGGGCCGTCTGGCCTCCTACGGGACGACCGTCTTCGCCGAGATGACCGCGCTGGCGGCGGTGCACGGGGCGATCAACCTCGGGCAGGGTTTCCCCGACACCGACGGTCCCGACGTCCTTCTCGAAGCTGCCGTCGAGGCCATTCGGGGAGGCGCCAACCAGTACCCGCCAGGACGCGGTGTCCCCGAGCTGCTGCGGGCGATCGCCGACCACGAGGAGCGCTGGTGGTCGCAGCGCTACGACCCCGCCTCCGAGATCCTCGTGACGGCGGGCGCCACGGAGGCCATCGCCGCCGCCGTCCTCGGGCTCTGCCAGCCGGGCGACGAGGTCCTCACCTTCGAGCCGTACTACGACTCCTACGCCGCCACCATCGAGCTGGCCGGCGCCCGGCGCCGGGTCGTGAAGCTGCGCCGGCCGGGCTGGGCCTTCGACCCGGACGAGCTCGCCGCCGCCGTCACGCCCTCGACGAAGGTCGTCCTCCTCAACTCGCCCCACAACCCGACGGGCAAGGTCTTCTCCGCCGCCGAGCTCGAGCTCATCGCCCGCCTCTGCATCGAGCACGACCTCGTCGCCGTCACCGACGAGGTCTACGAGCACCTCGTCTTCGACGGCGTGCACGTCCCGCTCGCCAGCCTGCCGGGCATGCGCGAGCGGACCCTGAAGATCTCGAGCGCCGGCAAGACGTTCTCCGCCACCGGCTGGAAGATCGGTTGGCTGCTCGGGCCGGCGGGCCTCGTGGAGGCGGCCCGCTCCGTCAAGCAGTTCCTCACCTACGCCAGCGGCACGCCCTTCCAGTTCGCCGTCGCCCGCGCCCTCGCCCTCGACGACGCCTACTTCGCCGCCAGCGCCGGAGACCTCGCCGAGCGGCGGGACCGCTTCTGCGACGGCGTCCGGCAGCTCGGCTGGGAGCTCGAGAAGCCGCAGGCGACCTACTTCGCCGTCGTCGACATCGGCCAATTCGGCGAGCACGACGGCTGGTCGTTCTGCCACGACCTCGTGGCCGATCCCGGCGTCGCCGCCATCCCGACGGAGGTCTTCTACGACGACCGAGAGGCGGGGCGGCCGCTCGTCCGCTTCGCCTTCTGCAAGCAGCTCGGCGTGCTCGACGAAGCCGTGCGTCGCCTCGGCGGCGTTCGTCTCACGACGGCCGGCTGAAGGCGGCGGCCGCCTCGTCCATGAAGCCCGCGAGGTCGAGGTCACGCTCCGTCACGCCCCCGACGTCGTGGCTGCTGAGGCGGACGTCCACGCGGGAGTAGACGTTCGTCCACTCGGGATGGTGGTTCATCCGCTCGGCCTTCAGCGCCGCCGAGGTCATGAAGCCGAAGGCCAGCTGGAAGCTCGGGAAGGAGAAGGACTTCGTGATGGCGCCTTCGCCCACCTCCACCGCCCAGCCGTCGAGGCCGGCCACGGCCGAGGCGAGCTCGGCCCCGCTCAGCGTCGCCACACCGCTGCCGTACCCGCCGCTCAGGAGGAGGCGACGAGGCGGTTGATGACGTCCGCCGTCACGTCCTTGCGCGTCTTGCCGAGGGCGCCCGCCGCCCGCCCGAGCAGGCCGTCGAGGTAGACCGTCGTGCTCACGAAGGCGGTGCGGTCGTCGCTCGTGCGAAGCGGGACCGGTTCGGTCGCCCGATCGAGCCCCGCTTCCTGCAGGAGGGCGGCGCGCAAGAGGAGCACCCCGGCCCAGGCCTCCTCGATGCCGACGGAGGCCCGGCGCATCCAGGCGCTCAGCCCGAAGCTGAGCGTGAGAGCGCCGTGGGCGAGATCCTCCGGTCGGAAGTCGGCGACGCCGTGGGCGAGGGCGGTCGCGAACTGCACCGAGCGCCCCTTGTCCCGTGTGGCCACCGGGGCCAGGTCAGTCCGATTCATGGTGCACCTACGGACAAGTCTGCCGACCGGGTGTGTCATGGTGGTGGATGGTCCCTGGTGGGTCGCTGGTGGTGGGGGGTTTCGGGCCGGGGGGAGGTGGGTATGAGAGGCCTCGAGCCCGGGCGTCTCGTCACCAGCGTCACCTCTGCCCAAGCCGACCGGAGCCGACCGCACCGCCCGACTTTGGCCCCCTTGTCCGGGCGGTGCGGGCGGCCACCGGCGCCCCCTGGGTGCCCCTGTCCTGGTCACACCGGAGGAAACCTGGTCAAGAGGGGTCCATCCATGCTTGAATTTCGGCCGGACGACGAGGGGAGGAACCCATGGCGCGGCCGATCTGGACCGGGGCGCTCAGCTTTGGTCTCGTGAACGTGCCGGTCGGCCTGTATTCGGCGACCGACGACAAGACGGTGCACTTCAACCAATTGGAGCGGGGCACCTCGGATCGCGTCCGCAACAAGCGGGTGAACGAGCGAACGGGGGAGGAGGTCGCCTACGACGCCATCGTGAAGGGCTACGACCTCGGCGGCGGGCGCTACGTCGTCATCAACCCGGAGGAGCTGGAGGCCGTCGAGCCCGGCCGGTCCCGCAACATCGAGATCACCGACTTCGTGGATCTCGACGAGATCGACCCCGTCTACTACAAGTCCACCTATTACCTCGCCCCCCAGAACGAGGCGTCCGAGCGCGCCTACGCCCTTCTGCGCCAGGCGATGGGCGAGACGAACAAGGTCGGCATCGCCACGCTCGTCATGCGCGGCAAGGAGCACCTCGTCGCCATCCGGCCGAGCGAGGAGGTGCTCGCCCTCGAGACGATGTACTTCGCCGACGAGGTGCGCGACCCCGTCGCGGAGCTGGGGTCGCTGCCGAGCGAGGACATCACGTTCCAGGGGCGCGAGCTCGACACCGCCAAGCTGCTCGTCGACTCGATGACGACGAGCTGGCAGCCGGACGCCTATCGGGACACCTACCGGGCCGCCGTGGAGGATCTCATCGACCGGAAGAGCCGTGGAGAGGTCATCGAGGTCGGCACGCAAGCCCCGGAGCCCGCCCCCGTCGTCGACCTCATGGAGGCCCTGCGGGCCAGCGTCGAAGCCGCCCGCCAGAAGCGCCGTGGTGGCTCCGGTTCCGGCTCCGGCGGCCCGGGTGAGGCCCCGGAGGAGCTGCGAGCGGCCGTCGGCGACGACGGCCCGGCAGGGGAAACGACCGACGGCGGCACCTCCTCCCGAGCCTCCAAGGCCGAGCTCGCCGAGCGGGCAGCTGGGCTCGAGATCGCCGGCCGCTCCAAGATGAGCCGCGACGAACTGGCGGCCGCCATCGCCGCCGCCGAGGAGACGCAGGGAGCAGCGGCCCCCTCCCGGCGCAGGAAGGCATCCTGAGCCCCGGCAGCAGCGCCGTCGCCGGCACTCGCGCCGGCCTCGCCCCCTGATCGGCCCGGTCACATCTTCGCCAGGTCCCCGAACCGGGCGTAATTCGAGATGAAGCTCAGCTTGGAGAGCCCCGTGGGGCCGTTGCGATGCTTGGCGATGAGCACCTCGGCGACGCCCCGGTCGCTCGAGTCCGGGTTGTAGACCTCGTCCCGGTAGATGAACATCACCACGTCGGCGTCCTGCTCGATCGCCCCGCTGTTGTGGGAGACGACGCCGTTGGCGACGAAGCTGTGGGTACCGGGCACGTAGGCGTCGAACACCTCCTCCTCGCCGGCCGGCTGGATGTCGACGACCGTCGCCCAGCCGATGGCGCCGGGCTCGACTGCTCGGCGGCCGGTGAGCGGCCGGACAGCCACGGTCCCCCGAGATGACCCGGCATCGTCCGCCCGGCCGTCGCCGTCGGGGGCGGGGGCGGGGGCCATGGCGCCGTCCCCAGCAGGTCCGCCGGCCGGCGCCTCGGGCAGCTCGGCGACGGCGACGACGGATCCGAGCGTGAGCTCGCCCACCGGCCGCCACCCGTCGGGCGTGAGGAGGGGATGGTTGGACGTGGCACGGAGCAGCTGTCCCGTCGAGAGACGGACCGCCTGAACGGGCTTCGCTCCCGTCGACCAGGCTTGCACCATGACGGAGGTGACGAGGCGGAAGTCGTCGTCGAGCGACCAGACGGCCGCGTTCGCCTCCCCGCGCCGGGCCAGGTCCCGGATCGTGACGGGCGGGGCGTCTGCCAGGGCCACGACCGTGTCGCCCGCCAGGCACTCTCTCAGGTCGGCGAGCATGGGTCGCTTGTCCGCCCTCGACTCGAGGTTGCGGGAGAGCTGGCTGAGGGCGACGACGGGGATCTTGAGCTCGCGGGCGAGGAGCTTGAGTCCACGGGAGATCTCCGAGATCTCGACCTGCCGGCTCTCGGCCGCCATCCGTCCCGTCATGAGCTGGAGGTAGTCGACGACGACGAGGCCGAGTCCGCCCTCCGTGCTCTTCATCCGCCGCGCCTTGGCGCGGATGTCCATGACCGTGACGTTGGGGTTGTCGTCGATGTAGAGGGGCGACGTCCCGATGCGGCCGATGGCGCCGGCGATCTTCGACCAGTCGCTCTCGACGAGCTTGCCGTTGCGCAGGCGCCCGGCGTCCACGCGGGCCTCGGCGCAGAGCACCCGCTGGGCGAGCTCCAGGTGGCTCATCTCGAGGGAGAAGAAGAGCACCGGGGTCCCCGTGCGGGCGGCATGGGCCGCCAAACCGAGGGCGAAGGCCGTCTTCCCCATGGAGGGGCGGGCGCCCACGACGACGAGGTTGGAGGGCTGCAGGCCGTACAGCTCGTGATCGAGGTCCTGGTAGCCCGTGGCGACCCCGGTGATGGTCTCACCCCGGTTGGCGAGGTACTCGAGGTGGTCGAGGCTGTCGGCCAGGAGCTCCTTCAGCGAGCGGGTGGTGTCGCTGGCACGGCGCTGCGCCACGTCGAAGACCATGGCCTCGGCGCGGTCGAGCGCTTGCGTGACGTCGGTCGGCAGTTCGTAACCGATCTCGGCGATCTCGTAGGCCACGCCGATGAGGCGCCGCAGGACGGCGTGCTCGGCCACGATGCGGGCATAACGAGTGGCGCTCGAGATCGCCGGCGTGTTCGCCTGCAGCGACAGGAGCGTGGAGGCCCCGCCGGAGGCCTCGAGGGAGCCGATGCGGCGCATCTCCTCGGCCACGGTGACGGCGTCCGCCGGCTCGCCGCGGCTGTAGAGCCCGGTGACGGCCGAGAAGATGTGGGAGTGGGAGGGCTTGTAGAAGTCGTCCGCCCCCACTTCCTGCACGGCGACGGCGATGGCGTCGCGAGAGAGCAGCATCGCACCGAGCAGCGACTCCTCCGCCTCGAAGCTGTGAGGTGGGATCCGGCTGACGTTGCGGCCCTCCGACGGCCCGGACCCGAGGTCCGCTGCGCCTGGGCGAACCCGCCGCGGCTGACGGGACGAGGTCTGGATGGGTGGGACGGTCGCCATGCCGGCCTCAGGATGCCCGATCCGTCCTGGGGGCGGCTAGGGCATCAAGGTGTGGAATAGCAGTCAAAGGCTGTGGGCAACGCTGTGGAGGGGGAGGCGTGCCGCGAATTGGGAACGGAGGCCCGGCACCGCCGCCGGCCGAAGGGAGGCCGCGAGCGGGCGCGCCAAAGCGCCTCTGCCGCTTCGCTCGCTCCCCTCGTCGGCTCGGCGGGACACAGCTGAGGTCCATACCGAGCTCTGCCTCAACCCGCCGGGACGACCTCGACGGTCACGTGGAACTCGACCTCCGGGTGCAGCCGGACCGACACCTCGTGCACCCCGATCGAGCGGATCGCCTCGTCCGTCGTGAGACGGCGACGGTCGAGCGTCACGCCCGCCTGCTCCTGCACGGCCTCGACGACGTCCTGTGTCGTCACCGAACCGAAGAGGCGGCCTTCGGCTCCAGCCCGGGCGGGGATGCGGATCACCAGCGGGACGAGCCTGCGGGCGACGGTCTCGGCGCCCTCGCGGTCGCGGGCGTCCTTCACGTCACGCGAGCGTCGCATGGCCTGCGCTTGCTGCTCGATCTTCGGCGTGGCGGGGATGGCCTGGCCGGTCGGGATGAGCCGGTTGCGGGCATAGCCGTCTGCGACGTCGACGACGTCGCCCCGCTTGCCGAGCCCGAGCACGTCGGAGCGGAGGACGAGCTTCATCACACCTCCTCCGCCGACGGCACGTCGAGCACGTCGAGGTCGATGGCTACCTGGTCCTCGGGAAGCTCGCCGTCGAGCGTGGCGGCATCGTCCGCCTCGGGCGTGCCGGGTGCGTCCGGAGCGACGGGCCCGCGCCCGCGGCCAGGGCCGCGAGAGGAGGGCCGGTCGCTCGTTGTCCGCTGCGTGTAGGGCAGCAGCGCCAGCTCGCGAGCCGTCTTGATGGCGAGAGCGACGTCTCGCTGGTGCTGGGCGCAGTTGCCCGAGACGCGACGGGCGCGGATCTTGCCCCGATCGGACATGAACTTCCGCAACAGCCCGATCTCCTTGTAGTCGACCCAGGTGATGTGCTCCTTGCAGAAGATGCACACCTTCTTCTTGCCTCGGCGAGCAGTGTCCTTCGGCGCCCGCCTCGTGCCGCGCTCGCGGTCGTTGTTGCGCGCCATCAGAAGGGCTCCTCGTCGTAGCTGGAGTACGAGGCGTCGGGCTCCGGCGCCGTGCGGGCAGGAGCGGCCGGGCGGCCCCCGCCACCCTCTCCCGGGCCCTTGCGCTCGTTCTTCGTCACGACGGCACTCGCCCAGCGGAGACTCGGACCGAGCTCGTCGGCGACGACCTCCACCTTCGAGCGCTTCTCGTTCTCGCTCGTCTCCCAGCTGCGCTGCTCCAGGCGCCCGGTGACGATGATGCGTGAGCCGCGGCGCAGGCTCTCGCTGGCGTTCTCCGCCAGCTCGCGCCAGCAGACGATGTCGAAGAAGGACGTGGCCTCTTCCCACTCCTGGGTCTGGCGGTTCTGCCAGCGGCGGTTGACGGCGAGCCCGAAGGTCGTCGTTGGCTGCCCGCTCGGCGTGAAGCGAAGTTCCGGGTCGCGCGTGACGTTCCCCACGAGCACGATGGTGTTCCCGTTGGACATCTCAATTCTCCTGTGTGGTCATGTGGCTCAGCTGCCCGTGGCCTCGTCCTCGGCAGAAGCCTCGGCCTGGGCGGACGTCTCGGCGGCCTCTGCCGCGATCGGAGCGGGCTCGGCCGCCTCGATGGCATCGCTCCGGATGGGAGCCGAGGCCCGCCCGGAGGGCGTCACCTCGGGAGCCGGGCTCTGAGAACCCGGCCGCCGACCGCCGGAGGTGGAGCGTCCGGCGACGTGATCGGGCTGTCGGATGACCTTGTGTCGGAGGACGGCGTCCTCGAGTGCGAGATAGCGGTCGACGTCGGCCATGGCGACCGGCTCCGCCGTCGCCTCCAACACGACGTAGTACCCCTCGGATCGGTGTTTGATCTCGTAGGCGAAGGTGCGCCGGCCCCAGTGGTGAACGCTCCCGGGATTGCCACCCTTGGAGCGAAGGAGCTCGTGGACACGGTCGACCCGCTGCCGGATGTCGCCCTCCTCGAGGCCGACATCGAAAATGACCATGACTTCATAGGGCCGCATAGCGGCTGACACCTCCTCCGGACCCGGCGCCGTGCGCTCGGGGCCCCGGCGCTACCGGGGCAGGGGTGGACAAGGACGCGGTCATCGTAGCGGAGGCGGGCAGGCGCCCCGGCAGCTCGCAGCGGGCTGGCGTGAGCAGGCGACGGGTCACAGGCACTCCGCCAGTATGGGGAGCGGGTGTATCACTCGACCCTCACGAGTGAGCCGACAACGACTCCTTCAGCTCGCTCGAGCCGTGGTACGACTCCTCGTCGGAGGGGAACGTGCCGCTGCGGACGTCGGCCGCGTAGCTCGAGACGGCGGCCGTCACGAGGGCTCCGACGTCCGCGTAGCGGCGCACGAACTTGGGCGGGCGCCCCTTCGAGAGACCGAGCAGGTCGTGCAGCACGAGGACCTGGCCGTCGCAGCCGGGTCCGGCCCCGATCCCGATCGTGGGGACGTCGATCTCCGAGGTGATGCGGTCGGCGAGGACATCCGGCACCCCCTCGAGCACAATGGCGAAACAGCCCGCCTCCGCCAGGGCGACCGCGTCCGACACGAGCGCCTCGGCCCCCGAGAGCTGACGACCCTGCACCTTGTAGCCGCCCATGGAGTGGACGGACTGGGGGGTGAGCCCGAGGTGGGCCATCACCGGGATCTCGGCGTCGAGGATGGCACGTACGGCCGTGAGGCGGCGGAGGCCTCCCTCGAGCTTGACGGCGCCCGCGCCGGCTCGCACGAGCCGGGCGGCATTGCGGACTGCGTCGAACGGCTCGGTGTGGTAGCTCATCCAGGGGAGGTCCCCCACGAGGAGGGCTCGAGGCCGCGCTCGTGCCACCGCTCCGACATGGTGGACCATCTCGTCCACGCCGATGCTGAGGGTGTCTTCGTAACCGAGCACGATCTCCGCCAGCGTGTCGCCGACGAGGATGATGTCCACCCCCGCAGCGTCCACGAGGCGACCCCAGGGCTCGTCGTAGGCGGTGATCATCACGAGGGGGTCGGCGCCCAGCCGTCGCTTGCGACCGCGGACCCACGGGACCGTCACGCGCTCGTCCATGTCTCTCCCTTCCGTCCAGCGCCACTGGCTGCCGGCGGTTCTCGGGGATGTTGCTCTTACTTATACCTCGCCGGAGGACCGTCCCCGGCACTCGCCCCGCACTCGCCCCGCGAGCGACCCGGGCGACAGCGGCGCTGGCGAACCGGACAGCCGCCGGCGGTCACCGGGCGGTCCGCTCGCCCGCCGGCCCTCCGACCGTGAACATGCGGAGGAGATGGTTCCAGCAGCAGGCGACGCACACCTCGACGACGTAGCAGGCGAGCTCGGCGCGGCTGCGGGTGAGTCGCTTGATCTCGCCGGGGCCGAGCGCTCGCCCCGAGGAGGGAAGTCGCGGGCCGAAGGCGAAGGACACGTGCACGAGCTGCGACTCCTCGCAGATCGGGCAGGCCATCGTCGTCTGCCGGCCGAGGTTGCGGGCCACCCGCAGCAGCTCGGGCTGGGCGTCGCAGATGTCGAGGCGGCCGAGGCGTCCCCGGCGGTACTGGCGAACCACGGACTCGCGCAGGAGGCGGTACTCGATGCGGCCCGGCTGCGGAGGCCCTCCGGCACCCCAGAAGCTCTCCGACCCGCTGTCGACTCCGGCCATCGCCGCACAGGCTAACGGTCAGACCACGCCTCAGCCTCGGATCCCCCGCCCCCCCGGGGCGCCCTCGCCGGCAGCTGGCGCCACCACAGGACGGTGAAGGCGATCGTGAGCGGGGTGAGGACGGCGACCTCGGCGAGCAGGAAGCGACCGCCGAGGAACAAGCCGGTGTCCCAGAGGGCGTGCACGACGATGAAGGGGGCGAGCCGTCGGAACCGCCGGTAGAGGAGCACGCTGACGGTCGCCCAGAGGAGGATCGGGAGCACACCCCATCCGTAGTAGAGGTGGTAGGAGCCGCGTACGGCGACGGCGACGACGACGACCCAGAAGGGCCGCAGCCCGATCTGTTCCAGCCGCCGTACGAGAAACCCGAGCACGACGATCTCCTCGACGATCCCCGCCACGATGGCCATGGCGACGTAGGCCACCCCGTAGTAGCTCGGCACGCCCCCGACCGACGGGTTCGGGCCGTGGACGCCGAGAGCGTGCAGGAGGAGGCCGCCGCCCGCGATGGGGACGAGCTCGCAGAGGGCGAAGACGGGAAGGAGGAGGGCGAGGTCGGCTCGCGGCTGCCCACCGTCGAGGCCGATGGCGGCCGACCCGCCGTCTCCGGCCGGCTGCGACAGGAGGTAGAGCACGAGGGCGGCGGCGGCCAGTGGCAGCAGCACCTCGAGCAGAACGAAGGGGAGGGCGGCGCCGTCGTGGCCGGGGAAGAGGATGGGAATGCGGTTGCCCGGCCCCTCGCCGAGCAGGTAGCCGACGAGGTCCTGGACGGCCGCGATGGCATAGGGAAGGGGGAAGATGGCGAGCACGACGAGCAGCTCGGCCGTGAGCCGGCGGCGCTGCCGGCGCGGGACCGGGCGAGCCGCCGTCGCCACTGGGACGGGACCGCGAGCGACGGGGTCGAAGGCCGGCGGAGCAGGCGCCGCCTGCAATCCGAACCCGGGCGGACCAGGCGCTGCCTGGAGTGGGAACGCCGGCGGGCCGGCCGCCGTCTCGAGCGGCCCGATGCCCGCCGGCGCCCCACCGGCGAGGCGCTCACGAGCCGGCGCCTCCGAAGGCGCCGCCGTGGCAGGCGCCGGATCCACGACGAGGCTGCGCACGACGTTCGGCGCCACCGCCTCGGGCGGCGAGATCCAGCCCGTCCAGTTGCGGCCGTCCCACCACCGCCACGCGGAGCGTCCCCACGGATCTCGGTACCAGCCGGGGCCCGACGACCCGTCGTTCCCCGCCGGCTGACCGCTCTCGGGCATGCCGCACCAGATTATGAGCCCAGCAAGCGGCGGAGGAACCGGCGCCGGCGGGCGAGAGCCATCCATCCGACTTATCGAACAGACATATCGACACGATATGTCGGAAGTGCTAAAATCCCCTTCGTGTTGGAGCTGGCGATTCTCGGTTTGCTGAAGAGGCAGCCGATGCATGGCTACGACCTGCGCAAGCGTCTGCGGAGCGACGTCGGGCTGCTCTCGAGCCTCTCCTTCGGCTCCCTCTACCCTGCGCTCGCCCGCCTGGAGCACGATGGGGCCGTCCGCGAAGTCGACGTGGCACCATCCCCTTCCTCGGCCGACGTGATCGCGCTCACGGGGTCGCTGGCGGGGGAGCGGGCGGCGTTTCGTGCCCGGTTGGCCGCCCGGGCGAACGGCGGCGGCCGCCTCGGCGGCCGCACCGCCGGCAGCTCCCGGACACGCAAGGTCTACGAACTGACGGCGGTCGGCGAGGAGCTCTTCGATCGGCTCCTCACCGACGAGAACGCCGGTGGCAGCGAGGGGAGCGCCGGCAAGGCCTTTGCCCTGCGCTGGGCCTTCGCTCGACACCTCGCGCCGGAAGCTCGCCTACGATTGCTCGAACGCAGGCGGCGCCAGCTGGAGGACCGGCGGTCGGCCGCCCGCCGTGCCATCGAGTCGCCGAGCCGCCCGCTCGACCGTTTCGAGCGGTCGCTCGTCGAGCACTCGAGGGCGACCATCGAGCTGGAGCTCGGTTGGATCGAAGCCCTGGAGGTGGAAGAGGCCGCCGAAAGCTCCGAGACCAGCCCCGAACATCGCCACGAATCTGCCGCCGAAGTGTCATGACCCGGAAGTGACACCGGGAACCCCTCAAACCCGTCCGAACACAAGCGTCACGCCTGTCAGAACAAAGGAACGACGAATGTCCAACTCGACGATCAAGGTCGCCATCGCCGGCGTCGGCAACTGCGCCAGCTCCCTCTTGCAGGGGATCGAGTACTACCGCTCAGCCGATCCGTCCGAGTCGGTGCCCGGCCTCATGCACGTCGTGCTCGGCGGGTACCACGTGGGCGACACCGAGATCGTGGCCGCCTTCGACGTCGATGCCGAGAAGGTCGGCCTCGACCTCAGCAAGGCGATCTGGGCGGGCCGCAACAACACCATCCGATTCGCCGACGTGCCCGCCCTCGGGGTCTCCGTCGAGCGGGGCCCCACTCTCGACGGCCTCGGCCGCTACTACCGCCAGGTCGTCGAGGAGTCGCCGGCGCCGCCCGTCGACGTGGCCGAGGTGCTGAGATCGAGCGGGGCCGAGGTGCTCGTCGCCTACCTCCCGGTCGGCTCGGAGCAGGCACAGAAGCACTACGCCACGGCCGCCATCGAAGCCGGGGTCGCCTTCGTGAACGCCATCCCTGTCTTCATCGCGAGCGACCCGGAGTGGGCGGGCCGCTTCGAGCAGGCGGGGCTTCCCATCATCGGCGACGACATCAAGAGCCAGGTGGGATCCACCATCGTGCACCGCGTGCTCACGCGGCTGTTCGAGGACCGCGGGATGGTGCTCGACCGCACCTACCAGCTCAACGTCGGCGGCAACATGGACTTCAAGAACATGCTCGAGCGCGAGCGCCTCGAGTCGAAGAAGATCTCGAAGACGCGGGCCGTGACGAGCCAGCTCGACCAGCCTCTCGGTGAGGACGACATCCACATCGGACCCTCCGACCACGTCGCCTGGCTGGAGGACCGCAAGTGGGCCTACATCCGCATGGAGGGCCGCAACTTCGGCGACGTTCCCCTCAACCTGGAGCTGAAGCTCGAGGTCTGGGACTCGCCGAACTCGGCAGGGGTCATCATCGATGCCCTCCGGTGCGCCCGCATCGGCCTCGACCGTGGCCTCGCTGGACCGCTCGTCGGCCCCGCCGCCTACTTCATGAAGTCGCCTCCGGTGCAGTTCCGCGACGAGGAGGCCCGGCTGATGGTCGAACGCTTCGCCGACGGCGCCTGAGCCGGCGCCGGCGCGCCTCTAGACGCCGGCGAGGCGCCCTTGCGTGGCGGCGGCGGCACCGAGGAACCGTTCCATGTCGACCGAGTCGAGCGGCTCCGAGAACAAGAAACCCTGCCCCGTCCGACAACCCATCTCCCTCAGCAGCCCGAGCTGCTCGCGCGTCTCGACGCCTTCGGCGACGACGTCGAGGTCGAGCACCTTGGCGAGGCCGAGGACCGCCTCCACGATGGCCGTGTCGTTCGAGTCGGTGCCGAGGCCGTCGATGAACGAGCGATCGATCTTGAGCGAGTCGATCGGGAGCTGGCGCAGGTAGCTGAGCGACGAGTAGCCCGTGCCGAAATCGTCCACGGTGAGGTGCACCCCGAGCTCGCGCAAGAGCCGGAGGGTGTCCATGTGCGAGGCCACCTGTGAGAGAAGCGTGGTCTCGGTGATCTCGAGATAGACGCACTCGGGCGGCACGGCGGAGGAGGAGAGGGCGGTCGACACGGTGGCGACGAGGTCCGGGGAGGCGAGCTGGCGGGCCGAGAGGTTGACCGAGACGGAGAAGTTGCCCGCCATGGCGTACTTGCGGCGCCAGCCGGCCATCTGGCGGATCGCCTCCGACAGCACCCACTCGCCGACGGGGATGATGAGCCCCGTCTCCTCGGCGAGCGGGATGAAGTCGAGGGGGGAGATGACGCCGCGCTCGGGATGCGCCCATCGGATGAGCGCCTCCGAGCCGCGCAAGGTGATGTTGCCGAGCGTGACGACCGGCTGGTGGACGAGGAAGAGCTCCCCCCGCTCGAGGGCCCGGCGCAGGGCGCCTCCGAGGTCGACGCGGGAGCGGGCACGCGAGCGCAGATCCTCGTCGAAGAACTCGATGGCGGACCGGCCGTTCTCCTTCGCCCGGTAGAGGGCGGCGTCCGCCTCCCGCACGAGGTCCTCCGCCGAGGCATCCGGCCGGCTGATGGCCGCACCGATGCAGGCCGAGACGAAGATCTCCGAGCCCGCTCCGAGGTCCATGGGCTCGGTCATGCAGTCGAGGAGACGGGCGGCGAAACGGCTCGTCTCCTCCTCGTCCGATGTCTCCCGCACGATGACGAGCTCGTCGCCCCCGAAGCGGGCGACCGTGTCGCCCACGCGGACCGCACCGGCGAGGCGGGCCGCCATCTCCGCCAGCACGAGGTCCCCCGTGGCGTGGCCCAGTGAGTCGTTCACGTCCTTGAAGCTGTCGAGATCGATGATGAGGACAGCGATCCGTTTGGCGCGGCGCTGCGACTGGGCGAGCGCCGTGCGGAGCCGGTCCATCAACAGGTCGCGGTTCGGCAGGTTCGTGAGCGGGTCGTGCAGGGCGGCGTGTCGGATGGCTTCAGCCGCTTGCTGGCGGGCGACGACCGACATCCCGCTCACGACGCCGTCGTCGCCCCGCACCGGGGAGGCCGTGCAGTGGACGGGCACCGTCGTGCCGTCGCTGCGCTGCCAGAACGTCGTGTGCTCGCGCACCATCTCACCGTCGGCCATACGGCTGAGCATGACGGCGGCTTCGGCCACCTGGTCCGGCGCGAACAGCGACGAGAGGGGCGTCCCGACGACCTCGTCGCGGGCGAAGCGGGTGAGGGCGGTGGCGGCCGCGTTCCAGCTCGTGATGGTGCCGTCGAGCGTCGTGGCGAGGATGGCGTCCTCGGAGGACTCGACGACGGCCACCATCTCCCGGAATGCCTGCTCCACCTTCAGGTCGTCGGTGACGTCGGACACGGTGACGACGATCCCGCCGATCGTGGGGACGTTCAGCAGGTTGTGGGCCGTTCCCCGCAGCCACCGCAGCGTCCCGTCGGCGTGGCGATTGCGGAAGCTGACCGGGATGATGGCCCCGGGGGCGTCGTAGAGGTAGATGATCGAGGCGAGGCCGGTGTCCACCTCCTCGGGGGGAAACAGCTCGGCGTGGCGGCGACCCACGATGGCACCGGGCTCGTAGCCGAGCACCCGGCGCACGGAGGGGGAGACGTAGCTGACGACGCCGAAGGCATCGGTGACGAAGATCGTCTCGCTGGAGTGCTCCATGAGCGCCTCGATGCGGACGCGGTCCGACTGGCCGCTTCCTGCCATCGGTGAGACCATCGAAAGCTCGTCCTCCCGGTGGGTGCGCTGTTGACGCGAGCTTGTTTGCGAGACTACTCACCGGCAGGCCGGAAGAGGCGGTTATCCGTGTGCGATGGAGTCCCCGCTCGGATCCCGCCGCTCGTGCCACCACTCGAGCAGCCGCCGGCTCGCCTCGTCAGGGCCGATGACACCTTCCTCGATGCGGATTTCGAGGAGGAACGCGAGGGCTTCCCCCACATCGGGCCCGGGGCCGATGCCGAGCAGTGCCATGACCTCGACGCCGTCGAGCTCGGGTCGCAGGGCGTCCAGCTCCTCCCTGGCTCGTAGCTCGGCCAGCCGCCGCTCGAGCTCGTCCATGCGCTCGCCGAGGGCGCGGGCGCGGGCGGCATTGCGGGTCGTGCAGTCGGCCCGCGTGAGCTCGTTCAGGCGGTCGAGCAGCTCGCCGGCGTCGCGGGCGTAGCGCCGCACGGCACTGTCGGTCCATCCCATCCGGTAGGTGTGGAAGCGCAGGTGCAGCTCGACGAGACGGGAGACCTCGTCGATCTCGCTCGAGGGGTAGCGGAGCGCCCTCATGCGCTCTCGGGTCATGCGGGCACCCACGACGTCGTGGTGGTGGAAGGAGACGCCGTCGGGCCCGATGGTGCGCGTCCTCGGCTTCCCGATGTCGTGGAAGAGGGCGGCCAGCCGCAGGATCTTCTCCGGCCGGGTCTTTCCCACGACGGCGATCGTGTGGGCGAGGACGTCCTTGTGCCGGTGCACGGGATCCTGCTCGAGGGCGAGGGCCGGCAGCTCCGGCAGGAAGCGGTCGGCGAGGCCCGTGGACACGAGGAAGAAGAGGCCCGCCTCTGGCGACGGCAGCGTGACGAGCTTGTCGAGCTCGTCGCGGATGCGTTCGGCCGAGACGATGGAGAGCCGCTCGGCCAACGCCGTCACCGCCTCCGAAAGGGCCCTGTCCGGCTCGAGGGCGTAGCCGGCGATGAAGCGGGCGGCGCGCAGCATGCGCAGGGGGTCGTCACTGAAGGAGATCTCCGGGTCGAGGGGCGTCCGCAGGCGGTGTGCGGCCAGGTCCTCCAACCCGCCATAGGGATCGAACAGCTCGAGATCGGGCAGCCGCAACGCCATGGCGTTCACCGTGAAGTCGCGCCTCGAGAGGTCGACGGAGACATCGTCACCGAAGCTGACGGAAGGGTTCCTCGAGTCGGGGTCGTAGGCCTCCGCCCGATGCGTCGTGATCTCGAAGCGACGCCCTCCAAAGGACAAGCCGATCGTCCCGAACCGCTTGCCCTGCGTCCAGACGTGCTCTGCGAGCGGCGCGACGACGGCCTCGATCTCCTCCGGGCGGGCATCGGTCGTGAGGTCGATGTCGACCGACTCGTCGAAGGGGACGCCGCCCGGGCGTCCCGCCACGGCATCTCGCACGGTGCCGCCCACGAGGTAGACCTGCTTGCCGGCCGACTCGAACCGCGCCGCCAGCGGCGACACCGCCTCGAGCACCGGTCGGAGGCGTTCCGGGACCACCATGGGCGACACTCGCTGCTCGGCGTTCGTCACCCGGACGCTTCGTCGAGATGAAGGGCACGGGCCGAGCTGACGACTTCGAGCGCATGGGCGTCCGCCGGGGCGGCCGTCGAGACCGGCTCGGGCCTCATCGTCGTGCCGGCGAGGGCGGCGACGCAGGCGGCCGCCGAGAGGGCCAGCGCCTCGAGGTCGTAGCCACCTTCCAGGAAGGCGATGCGCCGGCCGGGCGGGGCGAGCAGGAGCGAACGCCAGGTGAGATCGGAGAAGTCGCCTGCCGTGAGGCCGAGGTCGGTGAGCGGGTCGTCGCGGTGGGCGTCGAAGCCCGCCGAGATGAGGACCCAGTCCGGGGCAAAGCGCTCCGCCACCGGTTCGATGACGGTGTCGAAGGCGGCCCGGTAGGCCTCGCCGCTCGCCCCTTCGGGCATCGGCAGGTTGACGGTGGCGCCGGTCCCGTCGCCGGTCCCCCTCTCGGGAAGGGCGCCCGTCCCCGGGTAGAAGGGGAACTGGTGCAGCGACACGTAGCACACGTCGGCCCGGTCGTAGAAGATGTCCTGCGTCCCGTTGCCATGGTGGGCGTCGAAGTCCACGATGAGCACGCGGTAGCCGTCCTCCGCCAGGGCGGCGGCAGCGACGGCGACGTTGTTGAAGAGACAGAACCCCATCGCCCGCCCCGAGAGGGCGTGGTGCCCGGGTGGCCGTACCGCCAGGAACGCCGCCTCCGCCTCACCAGCTCGCAACCGGGCGACGGCATCGGGTCCCGCTCCGGCGGCCCGCAGCGCCGCCTCGTAGGAGGCGGAGGAGGCTCTCGTGTCGGCGTCGATCATGCCGCCGCCGTCGGCGCAGAACTCGCTCAGGGCGTCCAGATAGGCCGCCTCGTGCACCCGGGTGAGCTCGTCTCGCTCGGCGGGCCGGGGCTCGAACTCCACGAGGGCCTCGTCCAGCCCGGCGGCGGAGAGTCCCTCGAAGACAGCGAGCAGCCGGTCCGGACGCTCCGGGTGGTGCCGTCCGGTGTCATGCCGAGCGAAGGCGTCATGGCGGCCCAGCAAGACGGTCATCGGCATGACGGTACCGCGGCCTGGGGCGGCCGGTGCCGGCCGATACGCTGGGTCGTCGTGCGCGCGCATGTCCGGCAGCCTCGTCGGGGGGCCACGGCCGTGGTCCTCGCGGCGGTGCTGTGCGCCCTCGGCGTACTGGCGGCGCCGGGCGGCCGGTCGTCGGCCGCCGTCACGCCGAAGACCTCTCTCGTGCTCGAATCGCAGTCGCCCGCCTTCGTGGAGAGCGCCCGGGGTGTGAACCTCGGGATCCAGATCCGCTCCCCCGTGCCCGCCTCACGCCTCTCGCTCGAAGTCACCTTGTACTCCGCCATCCTCGACCGCTACACCCTGCGCCAGATCCTCGCCGGCTCCCTGCCGAGCCTGAGCGCCGTCGTCGGGAGCCCGGGGGTCATCCCGCTCGACACGAAGGGCCTCCACTGGTCGTCCGGGGGGACCGTCACCCTCCATCTCCCCGTCTCGGCGCCGGATCTCCCCGGGGACTCACCGACGGGCACGGGCGGCGTCTCCCTCTCCATCCCGGACTGTGCCGCACCCAACTGCGGGGGCGTCTACCCGATGCAGGTGTCGCTCCTCGAATCCGGGGGCGGACCGCTCGCCAGCTTCACGACGTACCTCATCGTGACGCCCCCCTCAGAGGTGGGATCCGGAACGCATCCGCTGCGCTTCGCCTGGGTGCTCCCGCTCGGGTCGTCGCCTGCCATCTCGACCGCCGGCCTCCCGGTCGAGGACGCCTCCGACCTGGGAGAGCTGGAGACGATCGAGGACGCCCTCGAGACGGCGCCGTCGGCCTCCGTCTCGCTCGACGTCTTTCCCCAGTTCGTCGAGTCGTTGGAGAGCCAGACGGGCGCCGCCGCCGTCGGAGCGCTCGCCGAGCTCAAGTCGCTGGCCTCCCCTTCGGGCCAGATCGACCTCGTGCCGGGCACGTTCCTCCCGGTCGACCCCGACGGCCTCGTCGCCTCCGGCCTGGGATCGGCGATCGGCAGTCAGCTCAGCCGAGGGCGCCACATCCTTTCGTCCGGCGGCCTCGCCTCCGACCCGCGGGACTACGCCGTCGAGGGGCATCTCGACGCTGCCGCCCTCGGGCTCCTCGTGCAGTCGGGCGTCACGCGGCTCATCCTCCCGAGCTCCGGCGTGCAGCCCCTCCCGGCCAGCTACGCGCAATGGACGCCCACCACGCCCTTCCTCGTGCCCGGCTCGGCCGTGGAGGCCATGGCATCCGATCCCGGCCTCGAGATGGAGCTGGCGAGCAGCGCGCCGCCGGCGCTGAAGGCGCAGGAGATGCTGGCCGACCTCTCCATCCAGTACTTCGACAACACGGGGGCCGAGCAGGCGATCGCCCTCGAGTCCAGCCTCGACACGGCCTACGACGGCGCCTTCCTGCGCGACATGCTCACCGGCCTCTCGCAAGGCCGCATCGTGCAGGCCGTCTCCCTCGACGACGTCTTCGACACGATCCCGCCGGGCTCGAGCGCCACGTCGCCCGACAAGCGTCAACTGAGCCGAGCCTCCACGCCGTCCGGCCTCGTGCCGTCCGGCCCCATCGCCTCGGCCGGGCAGAGCCTGGCCGCCCTCGCCTCGGTGCTACCGGCCACGCTCCACCCCCACGGCAAAGTGCCGCTGGCCGATCTCGTCCTCATGTCGGAAGGCGCCGGCGAGACGACGGAGGAGCGCAACGCCTACCTCGGCCCGATCTTCCAGCAGTCGGACACGCTCGCCGGGCTCGCCAGCCTGCCCTTCGGGCGCACCATCACGATGACGTCGCTGCGGGCGAAGATCCCCATCACCATCGTCTCCGTCGCGAAGGCTCCCTTCTGGGCGAGGCTGAGCGTGTCCAGCAACCAGCTCGGGTTTCCCAACCGCCGCAGCTGGAAGATCCGCATCCTGCCGCGCACGAACATCGTGCCGATCGTGGTCACGGCCAAGTCGTCGGGGGACTTCTCGTTGCAGCTCACCCTCTCCACGACGAGCGGCTTCACGATGAAGAGCGGCTCCATGACGATCCGCTCCACCGCCATCTCGGGCGTCGCCGTCGCCCTCTCCGTCGGGGCGGCCGCCTTCCTCGTCGTCTGGTGGCTGCGCTCTATCCTCACGAAGCGGCGCAAGAAGCACCGCCTGCGCGGCGCCGCGCTGGCGGCCGGCGTTGTGCCCGGCGAGCCCTCCGAAGCGTGAGCCTGCCGGGCGGCGAATCCGAGCCCGGGAGCCCGACGGCCGCCGAGGCGGGAACCGGCCTCGGCCGCGCCACCGCCTTCATGGCGGTCGGGACGCTCCTGTCGAGGGTGACCGGCCTCCTCCGGCTCCTCGTGGCGGCCTACGCGCTCGGCGGCAACTCCCTCTCCGACGCTTTCAACCTCGCCAACAACACCCCCAACCTCGTGCACGACCTCGTGCTCGGCGGCGTCCTCTCGGCAACCTTCGTACCCCAGTTCGTGCACCGGCTGGCCTCGCGGCCCCGCCGGGAAGCCGAGGAGTCCATCTCCGCCGTCGTGTCCCTCTCGAGCGTCGTGCTCTTCGGCGCAACCGTCGTCTTCCTCCTCGCCGCCCCCTACATCATCGACCTCTACTCCATCGGCGCTCACAGCGCCGGGATCGCCGCCGAACGGGACGTCGCCACCGACCTCCTGCGCCTCTTCGCCATCCAGCTCGTCGGCTACGGGACCATCAGCCTCATGGGCGCCGTGCTGAACACGGTGCGCCGCTTCGTCCTCGTCGCCTTCGTGGGCGTCCTCAACAACGTCATCGCCATCGCCGTCCTCGTCGAGTTCGCCCGCGTCGTCGGCAGGCACCCGACACTCGCCCAGGTGCAGCACGACCACGGCGCCATCTTGCTGCTCGGCCTCGGGACGAGCGCCGGCGTCGTCGTGCAGGCGGTCGCCCTCCTGCCGGCGACGTTGCGATCGGGTCTGCACCTCCGCTTTGTCTGGCGGCCCGGGGACCCGGCCATCAGGGAGATCCGGTCGCTCTCGAGCTGGACGTTCGGCTTCGTCGTGGCCAATCAGATCACCGTCTTCGTCGTGCTCGCCCTCGCCGTCCATCTCGGTCCCGCCCGCGTGACGGACTACACGTACGCCTACCAGTTCTTCCAGCTGCCATTCGGCATGATCGCCGTCTCGGTCATGAGCGCCGTCATCCCCGAGCTGTCCTACCGCTGGAGCAGGCGGGACCTCCCGGAGATGGCGCATCAGTTCGGCCTCGGGATGCGCCGCATGATGGCCGGCATCCTTCCCGCCACGGCCGGCTACCTCCTCCTCTCCGGACCGCTCATCTCCCTGCTCCTGCGCCATCGGGACTTCGGGAGCGCCAACGCCCACGAGACGGCCGTCCTCCTCACCTGGATGGCCGTCGGCCTTCCCGGCTACTGCGCCTACCTCCTGTGCATCTCCGCACTACAGGCGATGCGGGACACGAGGACGGCCTTCTTCCTCTACCTCTACGAGAACGTAGCCACCATTCTTCTGGCAGTACTGCTGACTGAACATGTCGGGGTAGCCGGCCTCTCGCTCTCGCTCTCCCTCGCCTACAGCTCGGCCGCCATCGCAGCGCTCTTCGTCGTTCGCTCCCGCATGGGCAGCCTGGGTGGGCGCCCCCTCGCCCGTTTCCTCCTCCGTTCCTTCGTCCTCACCCTCCTCATGGCGGCCGCCGTGGCAGCCGTGGCGGCGGCCGTCTCCTCCTCGAGCGATCTCGGCCCGTTACTCGAGGTTGTGGCGGGCGTGCTGGCAGGAGTCATCACCTACGGCGCCGCCGCCGGGCTCGCAGCAACCATCTCGGGCTGGCAGACTGCACGCAAACGCCCCGGCGCCAAGAAAGGAGCACATGGCTACCATCCGAGTCGTCACTGACAGTGCCTCGGACCTCGATCGGTCGGTGGCCGCCGAGCAGGGCGTCAGCATCGTCGACCTCGACGTCCGCCTCGGGCCGATCGGGCCCGACGTGACGAGCACGTGGACGCCTGAGCAATTCTGGCAGGAGTGTGCCACGAGTTCGAGCCTGCCGGAGACGTCGGCACCTTCCCCCGGCGCCTTCGCACGGGCCTTCCTGGCGGCGCTCGAGGACGGGTGCGACGGAGCCGTCTGCATCACGATCTCCTCCAAGCTGTCGGCCACGTACCAGGCCGCCCTCGCCGGTGCCGAGGAGGTGGCCGACCGCATCGATGTGCGCGTCGTCGACTCCCTCTCCGTCACGATGGGCGAAGGCCTCCTCGCCCTCGATGCCGCCAGGGCGGCGCGCGACGGCGCCGGGCTCGACGAGATCACCGCATCCGTCGAGGCGGGCCTCGGCCGCATCCGCGTCTACGGCGCCCTCGACACCCTCGACAACCTCCGCAAAGGGGGCCGCATCGGCAGCGCCCAAGCCTTCTTCGGCTCCCTCCTCTCCATCAAACCGGTCATCGAGGTCCGCAACGGGGTCGTCGAGGCGGAGTCCCGGCAACGAACCCGCTCCCGGTCCCTCGAGTACCTCGCCGAGAAGGTCCGCGAAGCCGGTGCGGTCGAGCAGCTGGCCGTCGTGCACGCCGCAGCCGACGACGTCAACGACCTCATCGACAAGCTGGCCGACGTCGTCAGCCCGGAGCGGATCTGGCTGAGCTACATCGGCCCCGTCATCGGTACCCACTCCGGCCCCGGCGGCGTCGGCGTCTGCTTCAAGCTGGCGTAGACCCCAGCAGAACGACCTCGCAGTGCGTGCTCGCCTGCGCGGGCGGCAGTAGCCTGCCCCTCATGGCTTCCGACAGCGGTACGGGCGCGGTCAATCGCAACGACGGCCCGTCAGGGAGCGATTGGGCGGCCGTTGCCACGACCAAGGTGGAGGAGGTCGTCTCCCTCGTCCGCGACCGTACGGTCACGCCGGTCCTGCGCGTCGTGCAGTACGCCGTGTTCGCCCTCCTGGCGCTCTCCGTCGGCGCCCTCCTCGCCGTGCTCGTCGCCACCGGCCTCGTCCGCATCCTCGACAACTACCTCTTCCACCGACGCGTGTGGGCGAGCTACCTCGTCATCGGTGGAATCTTCTCGGTCGCCGGGCTGTTCTTGATGCGGGTGCGCCGCCCGCGGTCGTGAGGGCAGCGGACGAGCACCGAGACTGACTGAACCGAGGGAGCTATGGAAGACAGCACGGTCCGGGACGTCGTTGTCCTCGGATCCGGCCCAGCCGGACTGACGGCCGCCATTTACGCGGCACGAGCGGATCTGCATCCGCTCGTCCTCGAGGGAGAGCCTTCCTCGACGAGCGATCAGCCCGGTGGCCAGCTCATGCTGACGACCGAGGTCGAGAATTTCCCGGGCTTCTCCGACGGCGTCATGGGCCCCGAGCTCATGGGCCAGATGCGTGCCCAAGCGGAGCGGTTCGGGGCCGAGCTGAGCGTCGAGAAAGCGGTGAGAGTGGACCTGTCCGCCTCGCCCATCGAGATCTGGGCCGACGACGGCGCCACCGAGCCTCGGGCGCGCACGAGATCGCTCATCATCGCCACCGGGGCGCGCTCGTTACTGCTCGGACTCGAGAACGAGTCGCGCCTCATCGGTCACGGCGTGTCGACCTGTGCCACCTGTGACGGGTTCTTCTTCCGGAACAAGCGGATCGTCGTCGTGGGGGGCGGGGACTCGGCCCTCGAGGAAGCGCTCTTCCTCACGAAGTTCGGGGACTCGGTCACGGTCGTGCACCGCCGTAAGGAGCTCAGAGCCTCCCGCATCATGCAGGACCGGGCCTTCCGCAACGAGAAGATCGACTTCGTCTGGGACTCGACGGTCGTCGACGTGCTCGGGGACGACCACGTCGAGGCCGTGCGCATCCGTGACGTCAACACGGGGCAGGAGAACGAGGTGGCCGTCGACGGCCTCTTCGTCGCCATCGGGCACGCCCCCAACACGGGACTGTTCGCCGGGCAGCTCGACATGGACGAGAACGGGTACCTCGTCACCCACGACGGGACGAAAACGCGGGTCTCCGGTGTTTTCGCTTGTGGTGACGTACAGGATCACGAATATCGCCAGGCCGTCACGGCTGCCGGTTCCGGCTGCATGGCGGCGATCGACGCCGAGCGCTACCTCGCCCGGCTGCAGAGCTCGTAGATCCGAATCGAGAGGAGAAGCACATGGCTGACAACATCATCACGGTGACGGACGACACCTTCGACGAGCAGGTGACCCTGGCGGATCTCCCGGTCCTCGTGGACTTCTGGGCGGAGTGGTGCGGGCCGTGCCGCCTCGTGGCGCCCGTGCTGGAGGAGATCGCCGACGACAAGAAGGGTTCGCTGCGGGTTGCCAAGTTGAATGTCGACGACAACCCGCGTACGGCGCAGCGCTTCCAGGTGATGAGCATCCCGACGATGCTGCTGTTCAAGGACGGTGAGGCCCAGAGCCGCATCGTGGGCGCCCGTCCGAAGAGCCAGATCCTCGCCGAGGTCGAGAACCACCTTCCCTGATCCTGCCGGGCCGGGGCGGTTACCCGTCCCGCCCGGCAGGAAAGAAACCCCTTTGTTTTTGCGGCAATTACCGTACCTGCGGGGGTCCCGCGCGCCTACGATGGGGTAGATGTCTGCTGCCGCGAACGCGCCGGTGTCCGCGCCTGTCTCCACCGAGGAGCCCCTCGGCGTCCTGCCCCTGACGCTCGGGGACGCCGGGCGCGCCGTCTCCGACCTCCAGTCCCGCCTCGTGCGGCTGGGGTTCCTCCCGATCGCCGATGCAACCGGCAGCTTCGACACCACCACCGGTGATGCCCTTGCCTTGTTCCAGCGGCAGCGCGGTCTGCGTTGTGACGGTACCTGCGGCTCGGACACCTGGGCAGCCGTCGTCGAGGCCGGTTACTCGCTCGGCGACCGCACCCTTTATCGGCGGGCACCCATGATCCACGGGGACGACGTCGCAGAGCTGCAGCGCCGCTTGAGCGAGCTGGGCTTCGACCCGGGCGGCGTCGACGGGATCTTCGGCGACCAGACGGCCGAAGCCCTCTCGGAATTCCAGCGCAACGTCGGCCTCGTGGTCGACAGCATCTGCGGCCACACGACGATCGCCGAGCTGCGGCGCCTCACGGTCCGCCGCGGCGGTGGCGATCTCGTCAGCACCGTCCGCGAGCGTCTCAACGCCTCGGCCCGGGGCGAGAGCCTGCTCGGCCGGAAGATCGCCGTGGGCGAGCGTGGCGGCTTCCCCACCGGCGTCGCCGCCCTCTGCCGGGCACTGACCTCGGCCGGGGCCGAGTCGTTCCCGCTGCACCATCCTGACGAGTCCGAGCAGGCAGCCTCCGCCAACCGTGCCGGCGTCGACTGCTACGTCGGCCTCCACCTGGCGCCGGAGCACCCGGGCGTGCGCACGCTCTACTACCGGGGTTACCGGTACGAGTCCGAGACGAGCCGGCTGCTCGCCGACCTGATGGCCTCCGAGGTCGGCGACCGTCTCGCCCTGCGGGAGCACACGACGGAGGGCATGGCCGTTCCGATCCTGCGCGAGACGCGCATGCCGGCCGTCCTCGTGGAGCTCGGTGACCCCGAACGGGTCGTCATGAAGGTCGCTGACCTGGCACAAGCCGTCGTGAGCGCTCTCGAGCAGTGGCTGATGGTCGACTGGGAGGCACAAGGCTCGTCCACAACTTGATACACAGGTTGTGGATCACCGTGCACCAGCGGTGGAGGGGAAGAATTCACTCTTCCTTTACTTGACATTCATTCCGTCACCGACCGTTCACCCGCCGGAAAGCGAGCTGTCAGTCGGCGGAGCCGTTGCCTCCGATGATCACCCGGTAGATGCGCTCCAGGTCGTCGAGATTGGCGAATTCGATCACGACCCGCCCGTGCTTTGCGCTCATCTCGACGGTGACCCGCGTGTTGAGATGGTCGCCGAGCAGCTCCTCGAGATCCAATAGGCCCGGCGGGCGAAGCCTCGTCGGGGGCGGCACGTCCCGGCTCCGGCTGCGACCGCCGCCCTCCGGGGAGCGCTCGACGTCGGGGGGATGGACGGCCTCGCCTTCCTCCGCTGTGGGGGACGCCTGCTGCGCCTGCACGGCCGCTCGCACGCGGTCCTCCACGGCACGCACCGAGAGGCCGCCTTGCACCGCTTCGAGGGCGAGCTCCTCCTGCAGGACGCGATCGGGAGAGCCGAGCAAGGCCCGAGCGTGGCCGGCCGTCAGCACGTTGTCCCGGACGTGGCGCTGCACGGCGGGCGGCAACTGGAACAAGCGGAGCGAGTTCGTCACGGTCGCCCGGCTCTTGCCGACCCGGCGAGCCACCTCGTCGTGGGTGAGCCCGAAGTCCTCGATGAGCTGCTGATAGGCGCTCGCCTCGTCGAGGGCGTTGAGGTCCTCCCGTTGCAGGTTCTCCACGAGTGCCTGCTCGAGGCTCGTGACGTCATCGACGAGGCGCACCACGGCCGGGATCGTTGCCAGGCCGGCGCGCCGGGCGGCTCGGTACCGGCGCTCACCGGCGATGATCTCGTACTCGCCGGGACCGACCTCACGCACGAGGACCGGCTGCAACACGCCCACCGCCTTGATCGAATCGACGAGGGAGGTGAGGGCCTCTTCGTCGAACTGCTTGCGGGGCTGGTGCCGGTTGGCCGTGATCTGGTTGAGCGGCAACTGGACGAGATCGGTGGAGGAGGCGGCCGGACCGCCTTGCGGGATGAGCGCCCCGAGGCCCCGCCCGAGACCGCTACGACGAGACACCGGCGACCTCTTTCGCCAGCTCTCGATAGGCGATGGCGCCCCGTGAGGTCGGGTCGTGCACGGTGATCGGCTCGCCGAACGACGGGGCCTCCGAGATGCGGACGGTGCGCGGGATGATGTTCTTGCAGACGAGGTCCCCGAAGTGGGCGCGCACCTCTGTCACGACGTTGTCCGACAGCTTCGTGCGGGCGTCGTACATCGTGAGGACGATCGTCGTGACCGCCAGCGTCGGGTTGAGGTTCGACCGGACGAGCTCGACGTTCCTGGTGAGCTGGGACACCCCCTCGAGGGCGTAGTACTCGCACTGGATGGGGACGAGGACCTCCGTCGCCGCCGTGAGGCCGTTGAGCGTGATGAGGCCGAGCGAGGGCGGGCAGTCGATGAGCACGAAGGCGAAGTCCTCCCGGATGGACTCGACGGCTCGCCGGAGGCGGTGTTCCCGGCTCAGCACGGGTACGAGCTCGATCTCCGCTCCGGCGAGATCGAGGGTCGACGGTGCCAGGAAGAGGTTCTTGATGTTCGTCGCCTCGATGCAGTCCTCCATGGGCACGTCGTGCAGGAGGACGTCGTACATCGAGTAGTCGAACGTGCGGGGATCGACCCCGAGGCCGGTGCTGGCGTTGCCCTGCGGGTCGAGATCGACGATGAGCACCCGTAAGCCCAGATCAGCGAGAGCCGCTCCCAAGTTGATGGCGGTCGTCGTCTTACCGACTCCACCCTTCTGGTTCGCCACGGCCATGATGCGGGCGTCCTTCGTGACCCGCCCGACAGCCGGCGTGTCCATCACGTGCTCCGCGTCGTCCGTCCCGGCGGAGGGAGCCGCGCTCGGCGTGGCAGCCAGTTCGCCTCCGAGCACTTCCGGCATCAGTTGCTCGTCAACTTCGTCACCGCAGACCTATCACCTTCCGTACCTCCGGCCGTAACGTACCCGATGGCGGCTCCGGCGGTGGTGATCGGCGACTCCGTCTCGGCGTCATGGCGAATGCGCAGTCGTGAGGAGTAACGAGCCTTCATCTCCTCGAGACGGGCCGTCGTGTGCTCGTCGGCTCGTGAGATCGACCCTTCCAAGAGGGGAAGAATCTCATCGCGCAGGTACGCGCCTCGCACCATCCATTGAAAATACTCTCGACCGCCGTGCGAATACGGACCATACAGCCTGCCGCCCGGGAACGTGCGCTCCAGCCAGCGGAACAGCGATTCGTGGCGGACGTGCATACGGAGCGTGATCTGCGGCTGCCGCCCGTCGCCACCGAAGTGGCCTTCGCCGATGAGGACGCCGGCGAGGAGGCCCCGCTCCAACTCGGTCACCATTCGCTCCTCAGCCTCCTCACCTGGTCCGGTCCCTCTCGGCCCTGGGTGTTTCACCGTAAGGTACCACGTGGAACAGCGTCCCTTCGGGCATCGCCGTCAGTGAGCCTCGGCGTTGATCACCGGGTGTTTCACCGCATGGTTGCACGTGGAACGTCAGAAGAGAGGCCGCTTGCTCGGGATGCCCGTCCGCCGCGGATAGCGGACAGGGCACTCGCCTCGCAACAGGAGCTGCACGTAGCGGAATCCGCCAGCCACCCACTCGATCGGCGGGTCGAAGCCCAGCTCGGCGACTCCCTCCCCGGGCCATCGCCGGACGGTCACGGCACGTAACCCGGGCTGGCGGTCCGCTGCGATACCGAGCACCGTCCCCTTGGTCGCTCCGTCGGCAGCCGTCGGGGAGTCCTCACGGTCGGGCGGCTCGGAGACGACGAGACTCCCTCCGGGTGCCAGGAGGGGCGCAGCCAGCTCGGCCGTGACGGCGGGCGGCCCGAATGATCGGGCGACGACGACCTCGGCCGTCGCCCGCCATGCAGTCGATCGGCCGGCCAGCTCGGCTCGCAGAGCCAGCACCTCGACCCGGGCTCGGAGCTCCAGCAGCTCGACGGCTTCGCACAGCCATCCGGCTCGCCGCGTCGACCCCTCGAGCAGGACGGTGCGAAGGAATCCTGCGTCGGCAACCGTGGCGAGCACGAGACCGGGGATGCCCCCGCCCGAGCCGAGGTCGATCAGCAACTCCCCTGGCCGGTCCGCCGGGCCCGGCGCCGCTCCGCTTCGCATCGCCGTGCACACCTCGGCAAAGCCGGCGGCGTGCGCCACCTGTCGGTCGATCGCACTGTCGCCCAGGTAACCGCGGCGCCGAGCTTCCGCCAGCACCTCGTCGAGGGACGCCGTCACCAGCAGCCCCCGGATCGTGCAACGAGGTCAGTCGATGCCGTCGGGATCGTCGCCGTCGTCGGCGGGCTCGTCCGCCGGCGCAGCTTCGGCACTCGCCGAGGCGACGGGCCGGATGACGACGTAGCGATGCGGATCCTCCCCCTCCGAGGTCGTGGCGGCTCCGGCCACGTCCGAGACGGCGTCGTGCACGACCTTCCGGTCGACGGCGTTCATCGGCTCCAGCGCCTGCGGCTGGCCACTGCCCACGACCTCACCGGCCACTCGCCGGGCGAAGTCCTGCAGGGCCGCAGCTCGCCGGGCACGGTAGCCGGCAACGTCGACATGGATGCGGCCGGTGTGCTCGTCGGAGCGGTGCTGCACGACCGTGCGGGTCAGTTCCTGCAAGGCATCGACGGTGGCGCCGCGGGGGCCGACGAGAAGGCCGAGACCCTCACCCGACACCCGCACCTGAATGACGTCGTCGTCGATGCTGGTCTCCACAGTGGCGCTCACTCCGAAGCCGTCCACCACACCGCGTACGAACGTCTCGGCCAGCTCGGCTTGGCTCTCGATGCTCATCTCTTCCTCCTTGGATGCGGTCTCAGAACGGCCCGCCGCTGTCTCGCGAGCGCCCACGGGTCGCTCAGGGCGTCGCCGTCCCCCTTGCTGCGTCCGGCGTTCCCCACCTTCGGCCGCCCTTGGCGTCGGCACCTGACGGGTGCCCGAGGCCCCACCGCGGGAACGCCGGCGACCCGACTGGCCCCCGGGTGCCCGGGGCGATCGACCGTTGCCATCCTCAGTCGCTTCCGGCGTCGTGGATCTGACGGGGGACTCGGCAGCCGGCGATCTGGCCGCCCCGTTCTTCGGGCGACGTGCCGTCCGGCCCTCGCTCGAGCTGTTCCCTCTCCGGCTCGGCCGCTTCGCCCGTGCCTGCACCGGCCGCACACGGGCCCTGATACGGGCCTCCGTGCGACGCAGGCCGAAGATGGCGGTCTTGGGCTCCTCGAGGACGACGACCTCGGCGTCCGTCTCCGCAACGCCGAGCTGATCGAGGGCGGCTTCGAGCGCTTCATGGAGGGTCCGGCCAGTTGTCTCGACCCACTCCACCGTCGAGCGCGGCCTCCCACGGCGGCGCAGCGGGCCCGGTCGCGGTGCGCTCGAGGTGTCCGAGTCACCGTTGGCCGAGGGCGTCGCCGATGAGCCGTTGCTGGGTGCGCCACCGTTGCGGGAGCCGTCCGGTCTCGGCTTGGTCTGTCCGTTCTGGCCACCCGGGCCACCCGGTGCCGCGCCGGCCGGCCTCGGCCTGGGAGCGCCCGGTTGGCCCGGCTTGCGCGGGCCAGCCGTGCCTTGCTTGCCGGGGGGACGCTGTGGACCACCGGGCTGTGACGGCCGCGGTTGACGGGGTCGGCCCTCGGACGTGCTCGGACGACGGTCGCCCTCGGCTGCCGGGCGGGGCTTCGCCCCCTGCGCCGGGCGAGGTTGGCCGGGCCGTGAGCCGCCCTGACTCGGCCGCGGCTTCTGGCCGCTCGTGGCGGGCCTCGGCCCGCTGCTCGGCCTCCCTCCCGAGGTGGGACGGGTGCCCGGGCGGCGTGACGACGACGGGGACGGCTTCCGCGTCGTCTCGGACGAGGGCTGCAGGCTCGGGTCCGTCTGGGGCGCCAGCGCCGCCAGGCGTTCGCGGAAACCCTTGGGCTTGGGCCCGGCTGGGGCCGGTGGGTTCTTCGCTTTCATCTCCCTCAGCTTGGCGATGGACTCGAGGATGTGCGGGTCCTTCTTGTACATCCACTCCTGCTGCCCGATGCGGAAGGCGCTCGAGACGATGAAGTACAGCCCGACGCCGGCGGGGAATTCGATGTAGATGAAGATGAAGATCAGCGGCATCAGCTTCTGGATCTGCTGCATCTGCTGATTGGCGGCGCCTGCCGTCGGGTTGCGGTTCGTGATCTGCCAGATCGACACGTACTGCAGGGCGACGGCGACGAGGATGACGACCACGTACGGGATGACGGCCGTCCAGTGCACCTGGTGCGTACGGACCGAGTCGGCCAGGTTGAGGCCGAAGGCCTCCATCCTCCCCTTGGCGTTGATGAGGCTGCTGTAGAGGCGGGTGTGCTTGTTGATGTATTCGGGGGAGAGTACGACGTGGGCGGCTTTCCCCTTGCCGACCGAGATGGTGTGCGTCATGCCGCGGATCGTGTTGTAGAGCACGATGAACACCGGGAACTGCAAGAACATGGGGAGGCAGCCGCCCGTCGGGCTCACCCCGTTCTCCCGGTAGAGCGCCATCATCTCTTCCTGCTGCTTGGAGGCGATCTCGCGGCGCTCCTCCGCCGTCATGTTCGGCTTCTTCTTGTACTTGTTGCGCAGCTGCATGAGCTCCGGCTGGAGCAGCTGCATCTGCATCATCGAGCGGGTGCCCTTCCGCGTGAGCGGGAAGACGGCGACCATCGTGACAAGGGTCAGCAGGATGATGGCGATCCCGTAGTTGCCCGAGATGCTGTAGAAGGCCGCCAGCAGCCAGCCGAACAGCTTCGCGAACGGGGTGATGATCGTGGTGAGAACGCTGCCGAGGATCATCGGTGGCTCACTTCGCCGGGACGGGGTCGAAGCCGCGACCGCCGAGCGGGTGACAGCGGGAAAGACGGCGGATCGTCAGCCAGCTACCGCGGACCGCCCCGTGCTCCGTGAGCGCCTCGACGGCGTACTCCGAGCAGGAGGGCACGAAGCGGCAGGGCGACAACCGTCCGAAGCGTGCGGCCTGGTACAGCCGAACGAAGAACACGAGCAGCCGAGCTGGCCGGCTCACCGCCCCTCGCTCCTACTGGCACGTAGCATCGCTTCGGTCACCCGTTTCTTCAGTTCCTCGAACGAGACGTCCTGCACACCGGGTTCGACACCGATGAGGTAGTCGCCTGGCGGCATCTCGGGAACCGCCGCCCTGGCGACCTCCCGGAGACGGCGTCGATACCGGTTCCGCTCTGTCGCCTTGCCGACCCGACGAGGAACGGAATAGGCAACCCGGCGGGATTGATCTGCAGGTGGCGCAGGTGCGTAGTGTACTCCCACAGGGCCGGACCGTGACCGTCGCCGCGACCGTCGCAACGCTGCGAAGCTGCTGCGTCCCCGCACGCGCAGCAAGGGCACCCGCGACGGCGGGACCGGCACCGCTGCCCCGGGCCGGACGGTCGATTCGGCGGACTCAGGCGGAGAGCTTGGCGCGTCCACGACGGCGCCGGGCCTTCAGGATGGCCTGTCCGGCGCGGGACGACATGCGGTGACGGAACCCGTGCTTACGGGCACGCTTCCGGTTGTTGGGCTGGAACGTGCGCTTCATCTCGTTCTCTTCTTCGGCTCTGGCGCGGGGCGCGGATGAAGTCCGGCGCCAGAACGGACCGGCTGGCTGGCGGCTCCACCTGGTACACCGGCTCCAAGACGCGATGAACCAGGCGTCGCCTGGACGGGTGGAGACTAGCGGTCGGGGAGGAAAGATTTCAAGCCGTCCGGCGTCGATGCCAGGAGCGGCGACTCCCGGTGATCAGGGACTTCGTCACAGCACCGGGACGCTCCCGGCTCCCCTCATCAAGGGAGAAATTGGCTGCCAGCAGCGCTCTTCACGCCCGGCGAGCGGCGCCCGTCCAGCCTGGGCACGCCGGAGGACGGCGCACTACTATGCCGAAATCGCGGGCTTCTCCCGCCGTCCACACCTGTGGATTCCGGTGTGGAGAACATCTCGACCGGAGTGCCGGAGCTGGTGACAGAAGCCCAACAATTGTGGAACGACTGTTCCGGGACGCTGCGATCGCAGGTCTCGGAAGCGGCCTGGAAGGCGTGGTTCTCTGGCATCCAACCACTGGCGATCGCCAACGGGACGCTCGTCCTCGCCGTTCCGAACGCCCTCGTGCGGGAGCGGCTGGAGGGCCGCTTCGCCGCTCTCCTGCAGGACGCCCTCCACGACACCTCGGGCAAGGACTACCCGATCCGCTTCGACGTCCAGGTGGCGGAGGCGCCGGCCGGCGAGGACGCCGTCATGCAACCCGGGCACGTCGCCACCGAGATCCGGCTCCACACGGAGCGCGACACCCGAGAACCGCATGCCGGCAGCTACCGCGGCGGGGAAGCACCTTCGGCGAACGGTGACTGGCCGGTTCGCCTCTCGGGACCGGACGCACCGTTCAATCCCCGCTACACCTTCGACGCCTTCGTCATCGGTCCGTCCAATCGTTTTGCCCACGCTGCCGCCCTCTCGGTGGCGGAGGCGCCGGCACGTTCCTACAACCCCCTGTTCGTCTACGGGAGCGCTGGGCTCGGCAAGACCCACTTGCTGCAAGCGATCGGAAACTACGTCCGCGAGAACTTCCCGCGCCTCCGGGTGCGCTACGTCTCCACCGAGACGTTCATGAACGAGTTCGTCGAGACCCTGCGGGCAAAGGACGACATGGGCGCCTTTCGCCGTCGCTACCGGGAGTGCGATGTCCTGCTCATCGACGACGTGCAGTTCATGGACCGGAAGGAGTCCCTGCAAGAAGAACTCTTCCACACGTTCAACTCCCTCTACGGCGCCTCCAAACAGATCGTCCTCACCTCCGACCGCCCGCCGAAGGCCATCGCCACGTTGGAGGACCGCCTTCGCAGCCGCCTCCTCTCCGGCCTCACCACGGACATCCAGCCCCCCGAGCTCGAGACCCGCATCGCCATCCTGCGGACGAAGGCCGAGCACGAAGGCGCCGTCGTGAGCGACGAGGTGCTCGACTTCATCGCCTCCAACGTGCGCGACAACATCCGGGAGCTCGAGGGCGCCCTCATACGCGTCACCGCCTTCGCCAGCCTCAACGGACAGCCGCTCACCCGCGAGACGGCGGAGATCGTGCTCGCCGACATGGTCGCCGCCAGTCAGCCCCGCCAGATCACGGCAGGCCAGATCCTGGACACGAGCGCCAAGCACTTCGGGTTCACCGTCGACGACCTGTGCGGACCCAGCCGCCGGCGGCCCCTCGTCATGGCGAGGCAGATCGCCATGTATCTCTTCCGGGATCTCACCGACTTCAGCTACCCGGCCATCGGGCGGGAATTCGGCGGCCGGGACCACACGACCGTCATCCACGCCTACGACAAGATCTCGGGACTCATGAAGGAGCGCCGCAACGTGTACGACACCGTCACGGAGCTGATCGTCCGGCTGAAGAACGACAACGGCTGAGCCATGTGCACGACGATGTGGACCACAACGGGATCAGCTACCGCCAGCATGTGGACTCCGGGCACCACGACGGGGGATCGTGGCGACCTTCTCCCCAGGACGGGCCGGGACCGGACCCACGCCTGTCGACACCGTGGAAAACCCGTTCGATCTCATGGATGATGTGAGCTGGGCTTCTCGGGGGTTCTCCACAGTCCACACCCCCTACTACTGTTTCCGGATTCTTGATCAATTCAGAAGGAGTCAACGACGGTGAGGTTCCGAGCGGACCGGGACGACCTCCTCGAGGCCGTCGTCACAGCAAGCAGGGCGACGGCGGCGCGCTCCGCCATCGCCGGCGGGATCACCGGCTTGCAGCTCACGTTGCGGGGTGATGACCTCGAGGTCGTCGGCTCCGATCCGGATCTCGTCATCGAAGCCCGGTGCAAGGTCTCCGGTGACTTGGACGGCAGCGTCCTCGTCCCGAGTCGTCTCGTGTCCGACATCGTCCGTTCCTTCGACGCCGGTGCCGTCAACGTCGTGGGGGGCGAGGAGGAGGTGCGTTTCACCTCGGGCCAGGCGGAGTTCACCGTCCGCGTCGCCGTCGGCGCCGAGATCACCCGGCTTGGCACCCCCGAGTCCGAAGGCATCCAACTGCCGGCCGCCGAGTTCGGGGAGGGTCTCCGCCAGGTCGTGAGGGCGGCCCTTGCCGACGACTCCCGTGCGCCGCAGCTGACCGGCGTTCTCATGGAAGCCACCGAGAAGGGCCTCCGCCTGACGGCGACAGACTCCTACCGCCTGGCCTTCCGGGACTTCGAGGGCCTCAGCGTGCTGGAAGCGGGCTCCCACGTCCTCGTCCCGGCGAAGGCCCTCGGCGAGGTACAGCGGCTCGTGACCGGGTCGAAGGAAGCCGACGAAGCCCGTCTCGTCTTCCGCCACAGCGACCTCGACGCCGTCTTCGACCTCGGGGGCGTCACCGTGACGACACGGCTCCTGCGGGGTTCTTTCCCCGACGTGCAGCGGCTCGTGCCCGTGAGCTACGACTACGAGCTCAGCGTGCGGAGGGAGGAGTTCACGTCGGCTCTTCGTCGCGTGCGCCTCCTCGTGCGAGACAGCAAGGACATCACCACTCCGGTCCGTCTCTCCTTCCGCGAAGGCGGTGTCGAGCTCGCCGTGCTCACGCCGGAGAGCGGCCGAGCCGTCGAAGCGCTGAAGGGCGAGTTCACCGGCAGCGACGTCATGGTGGCCTTCAACCCCACCTATCTCCTCGAGGGCGTCGAGGCGGTCCGTTCCGAAACCCTTCTCATCAAGATCACCGATCCCGGTAAGCCGGCCCTCGTGTGCGGGGAGGGCGAAGACGAGTTCCGGTATCTCCTCATGCCGGTGAAGGTGTCCTGACCACCGCGCTCGCCGGTGCGGTGTCGTCGACCGTCGTCACCCGCCTCGAAGCCGAGAACTTCCGGAACCTCCGCAGCGTCCACCTGGAGCCGTCCTCGACGGGCCTTACCGTCGTACGCGGTCAGAACGGTGCTGGCAAGACCAGCTTGCTGGAAGCGCTCGCTTATTGCTCCCTCCTGCGTTCCTTCCGGGGGGTCCCGAAGGAGGCGGTGATCCGGTCCGGAGCCGAGCGGGCGAGCATCCGCTGCGGCGTGCAGGTGGGCAGCCGCCAGGTGGACATCACCGTCGACGTCGTCCCCGGTCGGCGCGATCGGGTGGTCCGCAACGGCCAGCGCGTCGACGGCAGCCGCGAGCTCATCGAGGTCCTGCGGACGACCCTGTTCACGCCGGACGACCTCGAGCTCGCGAAAGGGGCGCCGGCCCTCCGGCGGGACGTCCTCGACGATGTGGTCGCCGCCACCCGCCCCCGGCTCGGTGCCGAGCGGAGCAACCTCGACCGCATCCTCCGGCAGCGCAACGCCCTGTTGCGTCAACTGGGAGGCCGCCTCGACGGCGCAGGGGCCACCACGCTCGAGGTCTGGGACGAGCGCTTGGCCGAGGCCGGAGAGCGGGTGGCACTCGCTCGTGAGGAGCTCGTGGCGGCCCTCGCCCCCCTCGCCCGGGAGGCCTTCGCATCGCTGGCCCCGGGCGCCGGTCCACTCGAGCTGTCCTACTCGATGTCGTACACGCCGCCGCTCGCCGACGCCATCGCCCGCGCCCGTCCGGACGACCTCCGGCGACAGGTGTCGACCGTCGGCCCCCAGCGTGACGACCTCGCCCTCGCCGCCGGCGGGTTGGACGCTCGCACACGGCTCTCGCAGGGACGCCAGCGGTGCGTCGCCCTGGCGCTCCGCCTCGCCACGCACCGACACATCACCACCGTCACGGGTGTCAACCCGGTGCTCCTCCTCGATGACGCCTTCTCCGAGCTCGACGAGGCGACGGCGCGCGCCCTCGTGAACGAGCTCCCGCTCTCGCAGGCCCTCCTGACGACGGCGGGGCCGCTTCCGCCCGGCGCCGCTCCCGACGTCGTGCTCCGCCTCGAGGACGGGGTGTTGTGGCGTGAGTGACGAGGAGGACCTTCCGGCCGGTCCCGTCGGACTGCCCATCGGCGAAGCCACCCGCCGGCTCCTGCACGCCCGCGGGCTCGACTCGAGCGTCACGCTCGGGGCCATCATGTCGGCCTGGGAGGAGGCCGTCGGCGACCTCGTGTCGGCCCACGCCCGACCGCGGGCGCTGCACGGCTCGTCCCTCGTCGTCGAGGTGGACGATCCCACCTGGGCCACACAGCTCCGATTCCTCGCCTCCACGATCCTGGACGAGCTCCGCCGTCGGTTCGGGGAGGCGTCTCCGGAGGCTCTCAACGTCCGTGTCGCCCGGCGCCCGACGGGCGGTGGCTCGCTGCCCCGATAACGCGAAAGTCCAAAGAAACCGCCACCTTTTGCACCGGTCGAGGTCGCCGATCCGGTACACTGTGTCGTATCGCCGAGCACCCTGCGTCCCTTCTCGCGGGCAGTGCTCGGAGTATGCCGCTCACCCTCGTGGGACGGCCGCGCCCGGAGTCCTGGAGACGGAAAGTGGGGATCGGATGTCGGTGACGACGTCATACGAAGCAAGTGACATCACCGTCTTGGAAGGACTGGAGCCCGTTCGGCTGCGGCCGGGCATGTACATCGGCTCGACGGGCCCGAGCGGGCTGCACCATCTCGTGTGGGAGATCGTAGACAACGCCGTGGACGAGGCCATGGCCGGCTACTGCACACGCATCGACGTCACCCTGCTCGCCGACGGCGGCTGCCGTGTCGTCGACAACGGCCGGGGCATCCCCGTCGACCAGCACCCGCAGTACACGGACAAGTCGGCCGCCGAGGTCGTGTACACGATGCTGCACGCCGGCGGGAAGTTCGGCGGCCGGGGCTACAAGGTCTCAGGCGGGCTGCACGGCGTAGGCGCCTCGGTCGTCAATGCCCTCTCGCGGCGGCTCTTGCTCGAGATCGACCGTGACGGCAAGCACTACGCCATGGAGTTCACCGACGGCGGCAATCCGACGGGGCCGCTCCACGTCGTGGGTGAGGCCCCCCGCGGCAGGACCGGCACGACGGTCGTCTTCTGGCCGGACGCCACCATCTTCGACGAGGTCGACTTCCGCGCCCAGACCGTGCTCGAGCGCTTGCAGATCATGGCCTTCCTCAACCGCGCCCTCGAGATCCGCTTCAAGGACGAGCGCCCCGGCCACGAGGCGTCCGAGACCTTCCGCTACACGGGCGGGATCGTCGACTACGTGAAGCACCTCAATGTCGCCAAGGAGGCGCTGTTCCGCAAGGTGGTTTCCTTCACCCAGGTGGAAGAGTCGCAAGAGGTCGAGGTCGCTCTGCAGTGGAACACCGGCTTCTACGAGAGCATCTATTCCTTCGCCAACGGGATCGCCACCATCGAGGGTGGCATGCACGAGGAGGGGCTCCGCAAGTCCCTCACGAACGTCGTCAACAAGTACGCCCGCCTCTGGAACCTCGTGAAGGAGGGGGCCGAGTCACTCGACGGTCGCGACATCCGTGAGGGCCTCACCGGCATCGTCTCGGTGCGCCTCACGGATCCGCAGTTCGAAGGGCAGACGAAGGGGAAGCTCGGCAACACGGCGACCCGTTCCCTCGTCGAGCGCGCCACCAATTCCAAGCTGAGCGAGTGGTTCGACGAGAACCCGAAGGAAGGGCGCCAGATCGTGCAGAAGGCGCTCCTCGCCCAGCGCGCCCGCATGGCTGCCAACCAGGCCCGCGACCTCACGCGCCGCAAGAGCGCCCTCGACGGTGCCGGGCTTCCCGGCAAGCTCTACGACTGCTCGTCGCGTGACTCGAGGGAGTCGGAGATCTTCATCGTGGAGGGCAACTCCGCCGCCGGCTCTGCCGTGAAGGCTCGTGACCCGAGGACGCAGGCGATCCTGCCCATCCGGGGGAAGATCCTGAACGTCGAGCGGGCCCGTGTCGACAAGATGTTGAAGAACGCCGAGATCCAGGCACTCATCATGGCCATCGGGGCCGGGCTGGCGGAGGACTTCGACGTCACGAAGACCCGGTACAACAAGGTCATCATCCTCGCCGACGCCGATGTCGACGGCTCTCACATCCGGACGCTCCTCTTGACGTTCTTCCTCCGGCAGATGAAGCCGCTCATCGAAGCCGGCCACGTCTACGCCGCCCAGCCGCCCCTCTACTCGGCCGAGGTGGGCAACGCCAAGGTGTACCTGAAGGACGACGCCGCCCGGGCGAGGTTCCTGCAGGAGCACCCGAACTACTCGAAGGAGTTCCAGCGGTTGAAGGGGCTCGGCGAGATGAACTGGCAGGAGCTCAAGGAGACGACGATCGACCCGACGAAGCGGTCCCTCCTCCAGATCAACATGGAGGTGGCGAGCATCGCCGACGAGGTGTGCTCGGTCCTCATGGGCGACGACGTCGAAGAGCGCCGCAAGTTCATCCAGCAGAACGCAAAGGACATCCGCTTCCTCGACATCTGATCCCGGGCGGGGCCGAGCCCCGCCGTCGGGCGACGACGAGGACAGCGGCACGACTCGGAGGCACAACGGGACATGGCCGGACCGGACGGCAACGGCAACAACGGACCGGCGGCGGATTCCCCGGGCGACGGGGGCTCGAGCGTCGGCATCGCTCCCATCGAGATCCAGGAGGAGATGGAGCGGTCCTTCCTCGAGTACTCCATGTCCGTCATCGTGCAGCGGGCACTGCCCGACGTGCGCGACGGGCTGAAGCCGGTGCACCGCCGGATCCTCTACGCCATGAGCGAGGAGAACCTTCGCCCGGACCGTCCCTTCGTGAAGAGCGCAGCCGTCGTGGGCGAGGTGATGAAGACGTTCCACCCCCACGGCGACATGGCCATCTACGACGCCCTCGCCCGTATGGTGCAGGACTTCAGCCTCCGCTACCCGCTCATCGCCGGTCACGGAGACTTCGGGGCGCCCGGCCCGAACATGGGCCCGGCCGCCTCCCGCTACACCGAGTGCCGGCTCGCCCCGCTGGCCATGGCGCTCCTCGACGGCATCGACGAGGACACCGTCGACATGATGCCGAACTACGACGGCTCCACGGAGCAGCCGACCGTCCTCCCGTCTCGTTTCCCGAACCTCCTCGTGAACGGCTCACAGGGGATCGCCGTCGGCATGGCGACGAACATCCCGCCCCACAATCTGGGCGAAGTCGTCGACGCCGTGCTGCACGTCCTCGAGAACCCGGACGCCACTCCCGACGAGCTCATGCGCTTCGTGAAGGGTCCCGACTTCCCGACGGGCGCCCAGATCCTCGGCCGCGCCGGCATCCTCGACGCCTACCGGACGGGCCGGGGCTCCGTCAAGCTGCGTGCCGTCGCCGAGATCGAGGAGGTCAAGGGCGGCCGCCAGCAGATCGTCGTCACCGAGATCCCCTACCAGACCTCCGCCGAGGCGATCGCCGAGCGCACCGCCGAGGCGCACGCCGCCGGCCTCGTCCCCGGCATCGACACCATCGAGAACCTCTCGGCGGGTGAGTCGACGCGCCTCATCATCGGCTTGAAGCGTGATGCGAACGCCAACGTCGTGCTCAACAATCTCTACAAGCACACGCCGCTACAGACGAGCTTTGGCGTCAACATGCTGGCGCTCGTCGACGGCGTACCCCGGCTGCTGAACCTCGCCCAGGCGGTCAAGGCCTACGCCGAGCACCAGGTCGTCGTCGTCACCCGGCGGTCGCAGTACCGCCTCGACAAGGCGCGGGCGCGGGCCCACATCGTCGAGGGCCTGCTCAAGGCGCTCGACATGCTCGACCAGGTGATCGCCACGATCCGGGCTTCGGACGACCGGCCCGCCGCGAGGGCCGCCCTCATGGCCGAGCCGTTCGTCTTCACCGAGATCCAGGCGAACCACATCCTCGACATGACCCTCGGGCGGCTCACCCGGCTCGGTCGTGCGGAGCTCGACGAGGAGATGGCGACCTTGCGCGAGACGATCACCGAGCTGGAGGCCATCCTTGCCGACCCGGTGCGGCTGCGCGCCGTCATCGCTTCCGAGATAGGGGCGATCCGCCAGCAACACGCCGACGAACGGCGCACGCGCCTCGTGCACGACCCGGGAGATCTCAACGTGGAGGATCTCATCGAGGACGAGGAGATGATCGTGACGGTCACGCGGGCCGGCTACGTGAAGGCCGTCTCCGGTGACGCCTTCCGCACGCAGGGACGCGGCGGGCGCGGCGTGCAGGGCGCCCGCCTGAAGGAGGAGGATCTCGTCCGCGAGATCGTGCACACGACGGCGCATGCCCACCTGCTGTTCTTCTCCAATCGGGGCAAGGTCTACCGCCTGCGGGCCTACGAAATCCCCATCAAGGAGCGCAACACCCGGGGCACTCCCGCCGTCAACCTCCTGCCCCTCGAGGTGGACGAGAGCATCCAGGCCGTCATCGACGCCAAGGAGTTCCAGGAGGACGAGTTCCTGCTCTTCGCCACGAAGTCGGGCCAGGTGAAGAAGACGCCGATGAGCGAGTACGACAAGTCCCGACGGGAAGGTTTCATCGCTATCAACCTCAACGTGGGTGACGAGCTCGTGCGCGTCATCCGCACCGGCGGCGAGGACGACCTCCTGCTCGTGAGCAAGGCCGGAATGGCCATCCGCTTCAACGAGGCGGAGGTTCGTCCCATGGGACGGTCCGCCGCCGGGGTGCGAGGCATGCGCCTGCGCTCCGGCGACGAGCTCGTGTCCTGCGACGTCGCCAGCGAGAGCGTCGACCTGCTCATCGTCACCGATGCCGGCTTCGGCAAGCGCACGAAGCTCGAGCACTTCCACCGCCAGGCGCGCGGTGGCCAAGGGGTTCGTGGCATCAAGCTGACACAACGCCGCGGAGCCGTCGTGACGGCGCTCATGGCGTCCCTCGACGACGAGATCGTCGTCGTGGCCTCCGGTGGCGTCGTCATCCGCACGGCCGTTCGCGACATCCCGGCGCAGGGCCGTGACGCCACGGGCGTGCGCATCATGAACCTGGACGACGGGCAGACCGTCGCTGCCGTGGCGCCCGTCTCCGCCGCCGGGGAGGAGTAGAGCCGACACCGGGACCCCGCCGCCCGGCCGGGGACGGCTCGGGGATGCCGGCTCGGGCTCAGTGGTGGAAGCCGGTGCGAGCCCGGACGCCGGCAACCTGCTCGAGGTCCGCCACCGCCTCCGGCTCCATGTGCGCCGCCACCTGGGTCAGGTGGTCCGTGACGGTCCGGATGTCGTTGAGGAGCATGCGGGCGAGGTCGCGGCTCAGCCCGTTGCGTACGACGACGCGCAGCACCGAGATGTCCTCCATCCCTTCCGGCATGGGGTAGGCCGGCACGAGCCAACCGTGGGCGCGCAGGGCGGCCGAGACGTCGTAGACGGAGTAGCGGGTCGTCTTCTTCGTCCTGAAGGCGAAGACGGGGAGGTCCTCACCCGAGGAGACGAGCTCGAAGGGCCCGAGCCCGGCGATCTCCTTCGCCAGCCACTTGGCCGTGTTGCGGCAGGCCTGCTGCACCTGCGTGTAGCCCTCCATGCCGAGCCGGAGGAAGTTGAAGTACTGGGCGACGACCTGGGCTCCCGGCCGCGAGAAGTTGAGGGCGAACGTCGGCATCTCGCCGCCCAGGTAGTCGACCTTGAAGACGAGCTCCTCCGGCAGGGCGTCGCAGTCCCGCCAGATGATCCAGCCGACGCCCGGGTAGACGAGCCCGTACTTGTGGCCGGAGGTGTTGATCGACTGCACGCGGGGCTCTCGGAAGTCCCAGAGGAGATCCGGGTCGAGGAAGGGAGCCACCATGGCCCCGCTGGCGCCGTCGACGTGGATGGGCACGTCGGGCCCTCCGCGGCGCCGGGCGAGCTTGTCGAGGGCGGCGGCGATCTCGGCTACCGGCTCGTAGGCGCCGTCGTAGGTCGAGCCCAGCACGGCGACGACGCCGATGGTGTTCTCGTCGCAGGCCGCCGCCGCCTCCTTTGCTGTGAGGTGCGCCAGACGGGGACCGACGGGGACGAGGCGGGGCCCGACGTCGAAGTAGCGGCAGAACTTCTCCCAGCAGACCTGCACGTTGGCACCCATCACGAGGTTCGGCCGCTCCGTGTCGGCGCCGGGAGCCCGCCGGCGCTCCCGCCACCGCCACTTGAGGGCGAGCCCGCCCAGCATGCAGGCCTCGCTGGAGCCCGTCGTCGAGCAGCCCGTGGCCTCACCGTCGCCCGGTGCGTGCCAGAGGCGGGCGAGCATGTTGACGCAGCGGCGCTCGATCTCCGCCGTCTGCGGGTACTCGTCCTTGTCGATCATGTTCTTCGGGGAGCACTCCGTCATGAGGCGCTCCGCCTCCGGTTCCATCCACGTCGTCACGAAGGTGGCGAGGTTGAGGCGGGCGTTGCCGTCGAGCATGAGCTCGTCGTGGATGATCTGGTAGGCCGTCCCCGGCGACATCCCGCACTCGGGCAGGCGGAGCATGGGCACGTCGTCCTCGAGCCCGAGCCCGAACTGCGGTCGAAAGCTCAACATGGCGCTGGCGGCAGCGCCGTCCTCGTTGGTGTGCAGCGGCATTGGGTCAACCCTCCTCGGTGCGGTCGGCCCATCCTTCCCCACCCGGCCGTCGCTGGGAAGGCGGCAGGGAGGGCGACGCGGCGGCTCAGCCCGATGCGAGGCGCACGGCGTCCACGGCGGCCAGGCCGCCGCCGACCTCGTCGACGTCTCCGACGACGACGGTGGCGAAGCCCGTCGGGGACAGCAAGTGGCGGGCCGCCGCCTCCACCTCCGCCCGGGTCGTCCGGTGGAGGGACGCCGGATAGCTCCCCAGGTAGCCGGGCCCGATGCCGGCCAACGTGAGCGTGGCGAGCGTGTCGGCCAGGCCTGATTGCGTGGCCGTGAGGAAGGTGAAGGTCCCGATGGCGTAGCGGCGGGCCGCCTCGACCTCCTCGTCCGCGATGCCTTCGACGGCGATGCGGCCGAGCTCGTAGCGGGTCTCGAGGAGGGCGGCCGCCGTCACGTCCACGCCGACGTCGGCGGAGATGACGAGGGCGGAGCCGGCACGGCCATGGCGGAAGGAGCTACCCGGCGAGTACGTGTAGCCGTGCCGCTCCCGAAGGTTCTCGACGAGGCGGGAGGCGAAGAGGCCGCCGAAGGCGAGATTGGCGAGCACAGCCGCCGGCCAGTCCGGATCGGAGCGCGTGGGAGCGCTCCGCCCGAGGCGGAGGTTGCTCTGGACGCTCCCCGGACGGGGCACGAGGAGGATCGGGCCCCCCTGCACCTGCGGCAGGGGCGGGACCCCCTCGGTCGCGTCGTGGCGGCTCTCGAGCCAGGGCCCGAGCGTCTCCGCCGCCATGGCGAGCGCCCGGCGCGGTTCGACGTCCCCCACGATGACGAGGCGGGCGGCCCCGGGGTTGAGGAGCAACGGGTGGAGGGCTCGCAATGCGCTGGCGCTCACCCGGCGCAGGGCCCCCGGCCGAGGGAGGCGGCCGCCGTAGGGGTGGCGGCCGTACATCCGTCGCCGCAACGCTTCGTCGGCCACGATGTCCGGCTGGGAGAGGGCGATGACGATCTCGTTGGCGATCCGCTCACGATCGGTCCGCACGTCGTCGGCCCGGTAGGCGGCGCCGCTCAAGACGTCGGCGACGATCTCGAGGAGGGGGCCGGTGTTGGCGGCGAGGACCGAGCCGCCGAGCACGAAGCTGTCGTCGTCGTGGTTGGCCCAGAGGCGGCCTCCGAGCCGTTCGACGGCGCCGGCCAGCTCCTGGCGGTCGTACCGGTCGGTGCCGGCGAGGAGGGACTCGGCGAGGACCGTCGCGTCGGCCCCTTTTGCGACCTGGGCGGCGCCCACCGTGAAGAGGAGACGGACCTGGGCGAGCGGTACACCCCGGCGGCGCACCGCCAGGGCGGGCACGACACCGCCGAGGGTGTCCTCGTAGATGGTGGGAACCTTCGGGAGGCGCAAGCGTCCGGGCGCCGGGCGGCTCATCGCCCACCTGCCGGTCGCAGCTCGAGAAGGGCGCGGTGCTGGCCGAGCAAGGCGGCGGCTGCAGCCGCGACGCCGTCGGCGCCCACGGCGGCGAGGCGATCCGGCAGCTCGGCGACGAGCTCCGCCCGGCCGCGGATCGTCTCGACGGAGGCGAGGTTCAGCGTGCGCTGAAGGACGGGGTCGACCGCGCGCCAGTGCCCGGCGGCGAAGCTCGCCCTCACGCGGAGGAGCTCGTCCGGCGAGGGGCCCGTCTCGGCCAGGCGGCCGAGCTCCTCGTCGATCGTGGCGACGAGGGCGTCGGTGCCGACGATGCCCGGATGGAAGACCACGATCTGGAAGAGGACGGGGTCGCGCATGAAGAAGGAGTCGCTCCCGAAGGTGCCCATCAGCGACCCGACGTCAGTCACCGTCCGGTCGTCGTAGACGAGCCGCCGGCGTAGCCGGCTGGCGTCGCCGTCCGAGAGCACGCTCGACAGCACGGCAGCTGCCAGGTAGTCGTCCAGCTGCTCGATGGGGTCGGGCAGCCGGTACCCGATGGCGAAGGCCGCTTGGGGGGCGAGTGGGTCGTCGAGCGTCTCCCGCCGCTCGGAGGACGGCCACGGCTCGGTGTAGGGACCGTGCGGAGGCACGGGGCGGGCGGCGATGGGGGCGAAGTGCCGGTCTGCCATCTGCACGACCTTGTCGGGGTCGCAGTCGCCCCCGACGACGAGCACGGCGTTGGACGGCGAGTAGTAGCGATGACGAAAGTCGGCGGCGTCCTCCAACGTGGCGTGCTCGAGATGGGCGAAGTCGCCGTAGCCGTTGTGGGCGTTCGGGTAGGTCGTGTAGGCGAGCGCCGGCAGGTGGATCCAGGGAAAGCCGCCGTAGGGCCGGTTGAGCACGTTGACCTTGATCTCCTCCTCGACGACGGCGACCTGGTTGCGGAGGTTCTCCTTGGTGAGGGCGAGCGAGGCCATGCGGTCGGCCTCGAGGTAGATGGCCAGCTCGAGCTCACCGGCCGGGAGCGCCTCGTAGTAGGCCGTGAGGTCCGGGAGCGTGTGGCCGTTGACGACTCCTCCGGCGCTCTGCACGAGCTGCATGTGCTCCGCCTTGCCGACATGGGCGGAGCCCTGGAACATGAGGTGCTCGAAGAGGTGGGCAAAGCCGGTGCGGCCCTCCGGCTCGGAACGGAATCCGACGTCGTAGATGACGGCCACTCCGACGAGCGGGCTGGCCCGGTCGGGGGCGACGACGAGCCGCAGCCCGTTGCCGAGGACGGCCCGTTCGAGGGAGACGCTCAGCTGTCCGGCGGCCATGCCGGGAAACTATCGGCTGCGGCGCGCCTCGGCCCGCTCGCGGCGAGGTAGCGTGCTTGCGGTGGCGACGAACGACACCCGCGGTGCCGAGCCGATCGAGATACTCCACCTGTCGAGCCTCGTGAAGCGCCCGCTCGTCGACCGGTCGGGGGACCGGCTCGGTCGCGTGAAGGACGTCATCGTCCGCGTCGGTGAGTCCCACCCTCCTGTCGTCGGCCTCGTGGCGACCATTGCCGGGCGCGACCTCTTCGTTCCCATCCAGAAGGTCGCCGCCCTCCGTCCCGGCCGCGTGGAGGTTTCCGGAGAGGTGCTCGACCTGCGGCGTTTCGAGCGCCGGGAGGGCGAGCTCCTCTTGGCACGGGACCTCATGGCGCGCCACCTCATCAACTTCGTCGGCGGGCGATTGATCCGGGCCAACGAGATCGAGCTCGCCCAGGTGGACGGAACGTGGCAGGTCGTCGGGGTCGATCCCTCCAGCCGGCCGTCGCTGCGCCGGTTGCTTCCCAGCCCGCTGCGGGGACGGGTGGCGCCCGGCCAGATCGTGGACTGGGCCAGCATCGAGCCCCTCGTCTCTCATGTGCCCTCCGCCAAGCTGCGCATCCCCTACCGCAAGCTGGCGCGGCTGCACCCGGCGCAGATCGCCGACCTCGTCGAGGCCGCCTCGCACGAGGAGGGCGAGGAGATCATCAAGGCCGTCGGGGAGGACCGGGAGCTGGAAGCCGACGTCTTCGAGGAGCTGGACACCGAGCACCAGCTCGAGTTCGTGCGATCCCGCTCCGACGACCAGGCCGCCCGCCTGTTGGCGTCCATGGCGCCCGATGACGCCGCCGACCTCATCACCGAGATCGACCAGGAGCGACGACTCCCCATCTTGAACCTCCTGCCGCAGCCTCAGCAGCGGAAGGTGCGCTCGCTGCTCAGCTACAACCCCGAGACGGCCGGCGGTCTCATGAGCCCCGACTACCTGAGCCTGCCGGACACGACGGCGGTGGGCGACGCCCTCGTCGCCGTGCAGCGCAGCACGGCGTCCCCGGAGAGCCTGAACGCCGTCTTCGCCACGGGCACCGACGGCTATGTCGTCGGCTCGGTGGCGACCGTGCGCCTGCTGCGGGCCGATCCCGACGCCACGCTGGCCGACGTGATCGAAGGGGGGCCTGCCCACGTGCACGCCGACTGGGACATCGCCGCCACGGCTCGCAAGATGTCCGACTTCAATCTCATCGTCGCCCCCGTCATGGATGCCGAGCACCGTAGGATTCTCGGCGTGGTCACGGTCGACGACGTGCTCGAGCTGCTGCTGCCGACAGGGTGGCGCCGCGACTTCGGCATGACCGCCGCCGAGGGCTGAGCTTCGCCATGGCCGCCGTGCACCGACAACGAAGACCGGTGCACGGGGCGCCCGGCATCCGCTGAACGCTCCGTGGCGCCGTGCCTGTCGGCTTCGCCGTAGGGCGAGGAAGGCGGGACAGGATCTCCTCCAGCGATCGTGAAGCTCCCGGGCTCGGCACGCCCGGCCCCACGGACGGAGGGATCGAGCAGCGCTCCGGCGCTGGGAGGAAGCATCCGACGCGAGACATGAGACGACTCACGAGCAGTGCGATGAAACCGTCCGGCCGCTAGCAGGGCCTCCGCCCTCGCCTCGGCGCCGGCTGCCAGAGCGACCGAGGGGAGGCGAGAACGTGATCGAGGAGACGAAGAAGGAGACCAGCTCCGCCGTTCTCGACTCGGCCCACGTGGGCGACATCGAGGGCGCCTTCGGTACGATCCGGCAGCACGACACGGGTGCGCGCCGGTCCGTGAGTGCCCGCCTGCTCACGTTGCTCGCCATCATGGGCCCAGGGCTGATCGTCATGATCGGCGACAACGATGCCGGCGGCGTCTCCACCTACGCACAGGCAGGGCAGAACTTCGGGCTGACGCTCCTGTGGACCCTGCCGCTCCTCGTCCCCGTGCTCGTCGTCAACCAGGAGATGGTCGTGCGGCTCGGTGCCGTCACGGGCGTCGGGCATGCACGGCTCATCAACGAGCGCTTCGGCAAGTTCTGGGGGGCTTTCTCCGTCGGCGACCTCTTCATCCTGAACTTCCTCACCATCGCCACGGAGTTCATCGGGGTGAGCCTCGCCCTCGGTTACTTCGGCGTCAGCCAGTACATCTCCGTGCCCGTCGCCGCCGTGGCGCTCGTCGTCATGACGGCGACGGGGAGCTTCCGGCGCTGGGAGCGGTTCATGTTCATCTTCATCGTGGCCAACTTCCTCGTCATCCCGCTCGCCGTCTACAGCCACCCGTCGCCCGGGCGCTTCTTGGAGCATCTCGCCGTCCCCGGCGTGCAGGGCGGCTTCAACTCGACGTCCGTCCTGCTCATCATCGCCATCGTGGGCACGACGGTGGCCCCTTGGCAGCTCTTCTTCCAGCAGTCCAACATCATCGACAAGCGGATCACCCCGCGCTGGATCAACTACGAGCGCACCGACACCGTGCTCGGTTCACTTGTCACCGTCTTCGCCGCCTCCCTCCTCATCGCCGTCTCGGCCGCCGCCTTCGGGCACACCCCCCTCGCCGGGCACTTCACGAATGCCGGGGCCGTGGCGAGGGGCTTCGACCGCTACGTCGGTCACGCCGCCGGAGCCCTCTTCGCCGTCGTGCTGTTGAACGCCTCCATCATCGGCGCCGCCTCAGTCACCCTCGCCACCTCGTACGCCTTCGGCGACGTCTTCGGCGCCCGCCACTCCCTCCACCGCAGCTGGCGGGAGGCGAAGTTCTTCTACGGCGCCTTCTCGGGCATGGTGGCGGCGGCCGCCGTCATTGTGCTCATCCCGGGTGCCCCGCTCGGGTTGATCACGACCGGTGTGCAAGCCCTGGCGGGCGTCCTCCTGCCGAGCGCCACGGTCTTCCTGCTGCTCCTGTGCAACGACAAGGCGGTCCTCGGCCCCTGGGTCAACCGCCTGTGGCTGAACGCCGTGGCCGGCGTCATCGTCTCGATCCTCCTCATGATGTCGCTCGTCCTCATGGCGACGACCCTCTTCCCAGGCGTGAAGGTCACGTTGCTCGCCGCCGTCCTCGCCGCCGTCCTCCTCGTCTGCTACGTCGTCGGGGCCGTCGTGATCGTTCGGGCGCGGCGGCGGCGCAGTGCCGACGGCGCCGTTGTCTCGAAGGAGCAACGGGCGAATTGGCGGATGCCTCCGCTCGCGCTGCTGCAGCGGCCGGTCTGGTCGAAGGGCCGGCTCGCCGGCATGTACGCCCTGCGTGGCTACCTCGTCCTCGCCGTCGTGCTCCTGCTCGTGAAAGCGATCGAGCTCGGCCTGCACAAGTGAGCCGTCGGGCTCAGGTGTCCCACCAGATCGTCGCCAGGCGGCGCGATATCCATTCGTCGGCGACAAGGGCGTCCTCCACCTCGGCATCCCGGCTGGCGGGAAGGCAGAGCCGCCGCCTCGTGAAGGCGACGAGGATGTCCCGCCGGGGTGGGGCGAGACGGACCTCGAAGGTCTCCATGGCGGCGTCGATCCCGCCCTCTCGCAGCACGGCGAGCGCCAGGTCGCAGGAGGGACCGGCCGGTCGATCGAGACCGTGGAACCGTCGCCAGAGCGGCGCCGTCGCCACCATGGGGTGCAGCTGTGTGAGCTCGAGGACGACACGGGAGACGGCCTTGGCGCTCAAGGCCTCGGCGAAGGGCACGAGCTCGCTCACGTTGTAGGCGACGTGGTGGCACACCACCACGTCCACCGGCTCGACGTCCCCGGCGACGGCGGGCCAGGAGCCGAGCACCTCGCCATGGGCGATCCCGCGCCCGTCGGCCGCCTCTGCGAAGGCCGCCAGCATGTCGGCCGACTCGTCGACGCCGACGAGGCGCCCGGCGGGCGGCACGAGGGCGAGGCCCGCCCGCCCGCCCCCGCAGCCGACGTCGAGGACGTTCCCCCTCGGCGGGAGGGCTTCGAGGGCTCGTTCACGTGAGGGCGTCGTCTCCGGAGCCGACTCAGCCGCCCGGAAGAGCTCGACGGGAAACCCCCACGGGTTCTCCGGGGCCGCCGCGAGGATGTCGTCGGGGATGGCCCAGGCGGCGAGCTCTGCGCGCCACTGTTCGGCGGCGCCGGCACCGGCGACGGTCTGCTCGGGCGGATCCTCCACGCTTCGCAAGCTACCCGGCGCCGGCAACATCCCGCTCCATCGGCGGCCCGAACAGGGACCTTCGCCCCTACTAGGGGCAGAGGGACTGCCATAGCCTGCCTCAATGGGATGGCGTGCACGGCGTTCGGGCGGAGCGATGCCGCTGGTTGCCGCCCAAGGCGAGCGGACGGCCTCCCGCTGATGCTCACGAACCCCATCGCCTCGGCGGACGCGGACGAGGGCACGATAGCGCTCGACCTCGCCGCCGCGAGGCGACGCCGCACGACCGGCGCCCTCCTCCTCGCCCTTGTCGGCCCGGGCCTGATGGTCATGCTGGCCGACAGCGATGCCGGCAGTGTGCTGACGGCGGCGCAGTCGGGGGCGCGGTTCCGCTACGCCCTCGTGCTCCCCGAGATCTGCCTCATCCCGGTGCTGTACCTCGTGCAGGAGATGACGGCCCGTCTCGGCCTCGCCACCGGCGAGGGACACGGCGCCCTCATCCGGCGGACGTTCGGGGCACGCTGGGCCGTCCTCTCGGCCGCCACCTTGTTCGTGGCTTGTGTGGGCGCCCTCGTCACGGAGTTCGCCGGCATCTCCGGGGTCGGCCTCCTCGTGGGCATCCCACGCTGGGCCTCCACGCTCGCCTCCCTCGGCGCCCTCGGCACCCTCGTCCTCCTCGGCCGCTACCGGCGGATCGAGCACGTGGGCATCGCCATCGGCGCCCTCGAGCTCCTCTTCCTGCCGGCCGCGCTCCTCGCCCACCCGCATGCGGGCGCCCTCCTGCACGACCTCAGCCATCCCGTCGTCGGCGATCGTCCCTACTTCATGCTGCTCGCCGCCAACGTCGGCGCCGTCATCATGCCCTGGATGGTCTTCTACCAGCAGGAGGCCGTCATCGACAAAGGGCGGCACGGCCTCGGACTCCGCTCGGCGCTCCGCTCGGCCCGCGTCGACACCGCCATCGGCTCCGTCGTCACCCAGCTCGTCATGATCGCCGTCGTCGTAGCCGCCGGGGCGACGCTGGCGACGCGGCATACGGGGACGTCGCTTCGTAACGTCGGACAGATCGCCTCCGCCCTCGCCCCCTTCGTGGGCCGCCACAACGCCTTCGTCCTCTTCGGGGCCGGCCTCATCGGCGCCGCCGTCGTGGCCGCCCTCGTCGTCATGCTGGCGGGTGCCTGGGGCATCTCCGAGGTGCTCGGCTGGCGCCACAGCCTGAACGACGCCCCCCGCCGCGCCGCCGGCTTCTACTCGCTCGCGCTCGCAGGCCTCCTCGTGGGCGCCACCCTGGTCCTCGTCGTCCCGAACCTCGTCAACCTCTCCGTCGACGTCGAGGTGATGAACGCCTGCCTGCTGCCGATCGTGCTGGGCTTCCTGCTCGCGCTCGAACGCCGGGCGCTGCCGCCGGACCTGCGCATGCGAGGGTTCCGGCGTGCTGTCACCTACGCCGTCACATCACTCGTCATCGTGTTCGGCCTGGCGACGACCGTCATGACCTTCGTCCACTGAGAGGCCCCGCCTCCTCCGCCACTCACCGGCGGGCGGTCGTGGCGGTGGCCAGCCAGTAGTAGTCGAGCTCCTCGACGGAGACGGTCTCGCAGATCGGGGCGAGGGAGGCCGCCACGGCGGCCGGGGACGGGAAGTTCTTCAGCACCTCGAAGGTTCTGCCGTCCCGCAGGGCCCGGTCCTGGTAGGTGTTGCCCCCTTCGTCCGTGCGTGTCACGGGGTGGTTGCTGCCCGCCACGAAGCGGTTGTCGATCGCCACGAGAAGGGCCGGCGGCTCGAGGCGTCCCGCCAGGGCGGAGAGGAAGCCGTCGAGTCGCCGCAGCGGCACGTGCGACCAGAAGAAGCCGACGAGGGCAGCGTCGAAGCGTCCCTCGGCGCCCTCGAGGGCAAAGGCGTCCACCTCGGCGAAGCGGACTGACGGCGGCCACGAACGGCGCCCGGCGGCGACGGCGAGGGTCTCGGCGTTCACGTCGGTGGCGAGCGCGCCGGCGGCCCCATCGGCGTAGGCATCGGTCCACCAGCCGGTGCCGGCCGCCACCTCGAGCACGCGCCGGCCCTCGAGCAGCTGGGCGATCCGCCGTCGGAGGGCGGCGAGATCCGCCTGCCGCTCCGGCTTCTCGTAGACGAGGTCGTACTCCGCCGCCCGCTGCCGGTAGTACTCCTCGGTCCCGGTCCCGTCCACCCTGTCGTGCCTCCTCTCGGGGAGGCCCACGGCGGAACCCAGGGGCAAAGCCTATGTCAGGCGCCTGCCATGCGGTCACGTGGGATGACCGCCGTCACGTCGATCTCGACGAGCCACTCCGGTCTGGCGAGGCCGCTCACAACGAGCCCCGTGGAGCACGGGAAGACGCCCTGCAGCCATCGCCCCACGACGAGGTAGACGGGCTCCCGGTAGCGGGGGTCGGTCAGGTAGATGACGATCTTGCAGACGTCCTCGAGGAGGGCACCCGCCTCGTCGAGGAGCTCGGCGACGTTGGCCATCGCCTGCTCGGCCTGTGCCGCCGCATCCCCGGTGCCCACCATCTCGCCCGTGTCGATGTCGACTCCGACCTGACCGCGCAGGAAGACGAGGTTGTCGGCCACGACGGCCTGGCAGAGGTCGTTGTCGAGGTTCTGCTCCGGATAGGTGTCCCGCGTGTTGAAGGGTCGCAGGCGCCGGTGGCTCATGGCTGGTCTCCTCGGATGGTCGTTCTCTCGGGCCGGTGACTCACGACGAGCTCGCCGCCGATGACGACGGCGGCGACGACGTCCTGGCCGACGGCGAGACAAGCCTCGGCCGGGTGGGGCACGCCGAGGATCGTGAGGTCGCCCCGCTTGCCGGTGTCGAGCGAGCCGCGGTCGGCTGCCACGTCGAGGGCGTAGGCGGCGTTGAGGGTGACGCCGACGAAAACCTCCGCCGGCGTCATCCGGTACCAGGGGGCGGCGAGGGCGGCGGTCGTGGCGAGGGAGGTGGCGTGGATCGAGGAGCAGTAGTCGGTGGCGAGGGCGACGGCCACCTGCTCCTCGATGAAGAGGCGGGCGTCGGCCCGCCGCTCGGTCATGTAGACGAGCTCCGCCTGCGGGAGGAGGACGGCGATCGTGCCGGCACCTCGCAGCTCCCGGATGGCGCTCTCGGGCGTGTAGGTGAGGTGGTCGGCCGACGTGGCGCCCCCGGCGACGGCCGTCTCCCACCCGCACGAGCTCGCCCAGGCGTCGGCGTGCGCCCTCGTGGCCAAGCCGAGCGCACGGGAGCGATCGAAGAGGGCGGACGCCTGCTCAGGTGTGAAGAGCCCCCGCTCGCAGGTGATGTCGTGGAAGCTCGCCGTCCCGGCCCGCACAACGCGCTCGAGCATGCCGGCGACTTCGCCCGTGTAGTCGCCGGCGCTGGTCCCTCTCGGGACGATGTGAGCGCCGAGGAACGTGACGACGAGCTGGAGGGGCGTGAGCGAACGGCTGGCGTCGAGGAGCTCGAGCTGGTGCAGCTCGCTCTCGGCGGTGAGGCCGTAGCCGGACTTCACCTCGAGGGTGGTGGCCCCGCCGGCGAGCACCTTGGCGAAGGCGCCCGCCAGGCGGGCGGTGAGCTCCTCGTCGCCGGCCGCCCGCGTGGCCTCGACGCTCGCCCAGATGCCGCCGCCTCGGCGGGCCACCTCCTCCAGGGAGGCGCCGCCGAGGCGATCGGCGTATTCGAGGCTGCGGTCGCCGGCGAAGAGAGGATGGGAGTGCGACTCGACCAGCCCGGGCAGCACGGTCAGCCCGGAGGCGTCGAAGGTCGTGACGCCCTCCCCGAAGCCGCTCAGCACGGTATCGGTCGGTCCGGCCGCCACGACGAGCCCGCCCCGGACGGCCACGGCGCCGTCGGTCACGAGGTTCAGCTCCCCCTGCTCCGCCCCTCGCCTCGCCTCGCCCGAATCGGAGACGAGTGCCAGCTGGGCGGCATGAACGACGTTGAGGTCGCCGTTCACGTCCCGGAGGCGCCGACGCGGTCGAGCCCCGACTCGTCCGACAACCCGGCATAGCGGCGTACGAGGTCGGCCGGGCCCGAGAAGTCGTAGTTGTTGTAGACGGCGAGCAAGTGGGAGAAGGCGGGCGACTGGGCGAAGAGCTGGAAGGTGAGGCGGTGCCCGGCGTAGTCGGAGTTCAGGAGGTCACGGGCGAAGGCGAAGAGGCGGCGCCGGTCCTCGGCGCCCACCTCGCCCACGCGGAGGTACTTCTGCAGCCACGGTCCCGTCTCCGGTGACGCGAAGGAGGCGGCGCTCGGTGTCACGCAGAGCTGGCCGCCGAGGAGGTCGCGGGCGAGGTGCATCATGGCCGGCAGCTGCGAGCAGGCGAGCACCCGTCCGGTGTAGAGGAGGGCCTGGTTCGGCATGAGGAGCCCGCCGGGGCTCACCTCGCCCATGTCGAGGGCGGCCGTCAGATGGGCGTTGATGCCCTCCCGGTAGCAGACGAGCTCGGCGAGCTTCTCCCGCACGCCCTGGTGCATCTTCACGCCCGTCTGCGTGGCGTTCGCATAGGCGATGCCGACGAGGAGGTCGGCGAAGCGTAGGTGGCGTTGCACGAAGGGGAACATGCTGTAGCGGTGCAGCGTCGCCCGGATGAAGGCAGCCGCCTTCGTGTGGCGGTAGAAGAAGACGTTCTCCCAGGGGATGAGGACGTCGTCGAAGACGATCATCGTGTCGATCTCGTCGAAGCGGTTGGCGAGCGGGTACTCGTCGGTGGGCTGGCGCCCGCCGAAGGTGGAGCGGCAGATGTGCCGCACGCCGGGTGCCCCCATGTCGGCGACGAAACCCACGGCGTAGTCCGACAGCTCCGCATCGTGCCAGTCCCCGATGGTGGGCTTCACGAAGGCCTGGTTGGCGTAGGCGGCGGCTGTCTCGAACTTCGCTCCTCGTACGACGATGCCGTCGGAGGTCTCCCCGCAGGCGTGGAGAAGGACGTCGGGGTCCTGGTCCTGCGGGTGCTTGCGGCGGTCGCCCTTCGGGTCGGTGTTGGCCGAGACGTGGAAGGTGTCGGAGAGGGCTGCGTGCTCGACGTGGGCGCGGATGTGCTCGGAGAAGGCCGGGTTGATCTCGTTGAGGACGTCCTGGCCGTCGTACAGCGACCACATCTCCCCGACCGTCTCGTCCCCGACGCGGGTCACGATGCCCCCGATGTCGTCGAGGACGCAGTCGACGGCTCGCCGTTTCGCCTCCCAGTCCTCCCGCGACGTGGGCAGCTTCGACCCGACGGCACAGCGGTCGCCGCTGCCCTCCTCGACGTAGGACATGACGGTGCTCGTGGCCGGCTCGTGGGCGAGGTCGTAGATGCGGGCCCGCACGTCGACCATGGGGCGGAAGGCAGGGTGGGTCGGCACGTCCTCCACACGCTCGCCGTCGATCCACACCTCCCGGCCGTCGCGCAGCGACTGGCGGTAGTCGTCTCCCGTTCGGATCATCTCGCCCGTGTCCCCTCGTGAACCCGTGTTGCCGTCATGGACCAGCGTCCTCCCGGCCGCCCCATCGTCGTGGCAGGCGGCAGTCACAGCATGGCGGACGGGCCCCGCCCCTGGCGAGGCGGTGAGGGCGGGCTGACGGCATGCGCCGTCAGCGCACGACGAGGACCGGCAGGTGTCCGAGGTGGAGGATCTTGTGGGTCGTGCTCCCGATGACGAGGCCGACGAGGTCCGAGAGGCCGCGGGAGGCCATGACGACGACGGTGGCGCCCCACTCGTCCGCCTCGTCGAGGATCTCCCGCACGACGTGGCTGTTGAGCGATGTGCGGACGTTGCCGGTCGCCGCCACGCCGTGTTCCTTGAGGGTGGCGAGCGCACCGTCGACGATCTCGGAGGCCTCGTCGCGGTTCTCGTCGGCGATCTCGCCCGAACGGGAGTGCACCTCGACGTCGCGCACGTGCACGACCCTCGCCTCGCCGCCGGCGAGCGAGACGAGCTCCGCCCCGGCCTCGAGGGCACGCCCGGCGTGGGTGGACCCGTCGACGGCGATGAGCACCTTGTCGAACATCATGACGGACCCCGTCCTCTCACGTCTCGACGGCCAGCTCGGCCGTTCCGGCGTCGGATGCCACGGCTCGTTGGTGCGACATGCGATAGCGGGCACCGCCGTAGTAGACGAGCCCGGCGAACACGAAGCCCACGATCCAGGCGATGTCGGCGCCATCGAGGGAGCGGGCGATCGGGCCGTAGTAGATCGAGCAGTTCATGAAGGGGAGCTCGACGCCGACCGTGGCGGCGTAGACGACGAGGGCGTACCAGTTGAACTTGCCGTATTGCCCGTCCGTCTTGAACAGGTCGGGGATGTCGTAGCGGCCCTTGCGGATGAGGTAGTAGTCCGTCAAGTTGATGGCCGTCCAGGGGACGAGCAGGTAGAGCGTGAACACGAGGAAGTTCGAGAGGTCGGTGACGAAGTGGCTGCTCGCCTTGATGGCGATGACGGTCCCGATGATGGCGAGGACCGTGGTGGTCACGAGCCGAGCCGCCCGACCCGTGCGCTTCGAGGCGAGCGACCCCGACGGTGAGATGACGGCGAAGAACGTGAGGTAGGGGCCGTAGAGGTTGCCGAAGTTCCCCGAGCCGACCCCGAGGATGAAGATGAGGAGGAAGAGCCACTTCGCCGACAGCAGCCCCGCCAGGTAGGAGGGGGCGTTGGCGCTCACGGGGCCGAGGGCGACAACTGCGGCGAGGGCGCCGACGCTCATCACGAAGATGCCGCCCACGACGGAGCCGACGTAGGTGTAGAGGAAGGTCTTCCCGCCCGGGGTGTCCTGCGGCAAGTACCTCGAGTAGTCGGAGACGTAGGGCGCCCAGGTCACCTGCCAGGACACGAAGATCGAGATGCACAGCAGGATCGTGCCGGCCGTGTTGTTCCCGGCCGGGAGGCGGGTCGGGAGGTTCGTGGCCAGCTTGACGAGGAGGGCGAGGAACACCCCCGTCGACAGCACCGTGACGTACTTGTTGTAGGCGTGGAAGAGGTCGTAGCCGAACCACACGACGAGGAGCACGAAGGCGTTGACGATGATGATGCCCTCGGTCGTCGTCACGTGGAAGAGCGAGCCGACGGCGTCGCCGCCGAGGATGGCGCTCGAGACGAAGTACCCGATGTACATGAGGATGACGATGACGTTGGGGAGGGCGGCGCCGTACATGCCGAACTGGGCGCGGGACTGCATCATCTGCGGGATGCCGAGGCGTGGTCCCTGCACGGAGTGCAATGCCATGTAGACGCCGCCGCAGGCGTTGCCGATGACGATGGCGACGATCGCCCAGGGCAGGCTGAGGCCGAGGATGACCCCGAGGGCGCCGACCGAGATGGAGAGGATCTGCACGTTGCTGGCCGCCCAGAACGTCAACAGCGTCCAGGGCTTGCCGTGCCGTTCCTCCGGCGGGATGTAGTCGATCCCGCGGCGTTCGAGCGCCGCCGGACGGGAACGCTCCGTGCCGACCATCGTGCTCATCGCAGCCCCCCTCCTCTACCTCCGAGCTCCCCCGAGCGATCGGAGTCCTGACGTCCCCGCGTCGGCCAGCCTCGCCGTTGTAGCGCCGCCAGCCCGTTCCTCCTGATGGCGCGTGACTCACGGTACCGTACGAACTCCGTACCACCTATAGCGAGAGTTGCCAAAGTTTCGAGCCTCTGATTGACATCTCTTGACAATGATCGCGGGACGCCTGCCAGGTAGAGTCGGGCCCAGGCCTACGGCCGCCGCCCCGGGAGACGGGACGGCGGCCCGCTCGTCGAGGACGCCGTTGTGGAGGGGAGGACCATGCCGATCCAGTACGGGCTCGCCCTGGAGAACTTCACGCCCGAGCGAAAGAGCCCCGACCTCGACTCGCTCGTGACCTATGCCAAACAGGCCGAGCGGCTCGGGCTCGACTCGCTTTGGGCCTGGGACCACCTCTTCCTCGGGGCTCGCCGCCCCTTTCCCTTCTTCGAGGCCCTGACGACGCTCGGTCTCCTCGTGAGCGAGACCCATACGGTCACGCTCGGCACGGGCGTGCTCGTGCTGCCTGTTCGTGAGCCTGCCGTGCTCGCCAAGGTCGCCGGCACGCTGCAGATCGCCAGCGGCGGCCGCCTCACCCTCGGGCTCGCCGCCGGGTGGTACGAGCGCGAATTCGAGGCGACAGGCGTGTCCTTCAAGGGGCGCGGGCACGTCTTCGAGCGCAATCTTGAGATCCTCTACCGCCTCTGGGGCGAGGAAGACATGAGCGGTGAGTACGACGGCCGACTCTTCCGCCACGTCCGCATGCTGCCGTTGCCTCAGCCCCGCCCCCGTGTCCTCATCGGCGGCTACGTCGACCGCGTGCTGGAGCGGGTGGCGACGAAGAGCGACGGCTGGCTCACGTACTTCTACACGGCGGAGGACTTCGGCGAGTCCTGGGCGAAGATCGCCCGTTTCGCCGAGAAGGCGGGGCGGGACCCGGGCGAGCTCGGCAACGTGGCGCAGCTCCCCCTCTGTGTCGGCTCCTCCTTCGAGTCGGCTACGCGGGACGCCTTCGACTTCGTGAACGAGTACTTCGACGTGGCGGAATGGAGCAAGTCGACGGCGGAGAGCGCCATCCGGGGAACGCCCGAGCAGTGCGCCGAGCAGATCCAGGCCCACCGTGCCGCCGGCGCCCAGCACCTCGTCTTCTGCCCCTGCGGCTACGAGCTCGAGCAGGTCCACCGGCTCGTGGACGAGGTGCTCCCCCAGCTCGGCTGGAGCGGGGCGGCAACCGCCTCATGATCGACGCCGTCGCCTTCCCGTCCGCCCGCACCGAGCTGGAGGGGACGGATCGGATCTCCCTCGACAAGCTCGTGTCGGCGGAGGAGGCCGTGGCGCTCGTCGCCGACGGCGATCACGTGGCCGTCGGCGGGACCTGCTACTCGCGAACGCCCACCGCCTTGTTGTTCGCCCTCCTCGGGCGCCGGCCGCGCTCGCTCACGCTCTCGCGTCCCCTCGCCTGCTACGAGGTCGAGCTCTTCCTCGCCGCCGGCGCCGCCGACAGCATCGTCTCGAGCTGGGTGGGCATCGGGCTGCCCTGGGGCTTGCCCACCGTCTTCCGCTCCTACGTGGAGGGCGGTCTCGCCAGCTACGAGGAGTGGAGCCACCTCGGCATCGGGCTGCGCTACAAGGCGGGAGCCATGGGCGTGCCGTTTCTCCCCATCTTGAGCATGGTGGGATCGGATCTCGCCGCCGGCGTCTCCCTCGAGAGCGTGACGTGCCCCTATACGGGCCGCCGCCTCTCCGCCGTACCGGCCCTCAACCCCGACGTCACGCTCCTGCACGTGCACCGGGCCGACCGGCTCGGCAACGCCCAGATCGACGGTTACCGGCACATGGACGCCGACATGGCCCGCGCCGCCCGACGGGTGATCGTGAGCGCCGAGCGGATCGTGCCGACGGAGGAGATCGCCGCCGACCCGACGAGCACGGTCCTGCCCCACTTCGCCGTCGACGCCGTCGTGGAGGCCCCCTTCGGCGCCTACCCGAGCGAGTGCTACGGGCTCTACGAAGCCGACTTCGCCCATTTCGACGAGTACGTGCGGGCCGTGAAGGAGGGCGGGGCGGCGGCCGCCCGCCAGTACGTCGAGGCGAACGTGCACGGCCACGGTGGTTTTGCCGGCTTCGTCGAGGCCGCCTCCGGGGGGCGCCTCGGCGAGCTGGCGACGCGGGCGAGGGCCCTCGTGCCCCGTGGGTGACGCCACGGCCGAGGAGGTCATGGCCGTGACGGCGAGCCGGCTCCTCGCCGACCACCGCGTCGTCTTTGCCGGGGTGGGCATGCCGCTGCTGGCCGCCGTGCTCGCCCGGCGGCGCCAGGCCCCGAACCTGACCATCGTCCTCGAGGGAGGGATCATCGGCGCCGACATGCTCCCGGGCCACCTCCCCATCTCGACGAACGAGATGCGGGCCGCCTTCGGCGCACAGATGCTGACCGACGTGACCGACGTGTTCCTGTTCGCGCAGCGGGGTTTCTTCGCTTACGGCTTCCTCGGGGCGGCGCAGATCGACCGATTCGGGAACATCAACACAAGCATCATCGGCGACCGCGACCGGCCGCGGGTGCGGCTCCCCGGCTCGGGGGGCGCCAACGACATCATCTCGCTGTGCAACGAGACGATCGTCGTGACGGCCCACGAGCGGCGCCGCTTCGTGGAGCGGGTCGACTTCGTCACGAGCCCCGGCTATCTCACCGGGGGCGACTCCCGCCGCCGGGCCGGGCTCGCCTTCGGCGCCGTCGGAGCCGTCATCACGGACCTCGCCCTGCTGGACTTCGAGACGCCCGACCGCCGCATGCGCCTGCGCTCTCTGCAAGCGGGCGTCTCGGTGGGCGACGTCGTGGAGGCGACGGGGTTCGAGCTCGCTGTCGCCGACGACGTCGACGTCCTCCCGCCGCCCCTCCCGGAGGAGCTGGCGCTCTACCGCTTGCTGCGCGACGGCCCGGTCCCCTCCGCCGAGGGTGCCGAAGCCGGGGAGGACGGCGTCCTCGCCGCCAGCGCCGGGGGCACGGAGGCGTGAGCGAGGGCGCCCGCCTGGGCCTTCTCATCCCGTCCTCCAACACGATGATGGAGGTCGACTTCGTCCGAGGCCTCCCCGCCCACACGACGCTGCACACGGCCCGCATGTTCATGGAGGACACCACGGCCGAGGGCGAGCGCCGGATGCTGGACGAGCACGTCGCCGGCGCCGTGCGGGACATCGCCACGGTCAAGCCGCACGTCGTCGTGTTCGGTTGCACGAGCGCCGGAGCGCTCCGCGGCAACGACTACGACACCCGGCTATGCGCCGGCATCTCGGAGCGAACGGGTGTCCCGACGGTGAGCACGATCCAGTCCGTGCGGGGGGCCCTCGCCGCCTCCGGGGCGCGGCGCATCGCCGTCGTCACGCCGTACGTGGACGAGCTGAACGAGAAGATCCGGGAGAGCATCGAGGCGGACGGGGTCGAGGTCGTCTCTATCAGCGGCCTCGGCATCACGGACAACTTCGAGATCGCCCGCGTCCCGCCGGAACGCATCGTCGACTTCGCCCTCTCGACGGTGCCCGGCGACGTCGATCTCGTGTTCGCCTCGTGCACCAACTTCGCCGCCGTGACGGCGCGCGCGGAGCTGTCTCGGCGCCTCGGACTGCCCGTCATCACGAGCAACCAGGCGGTGCTGGAGGCGGCGGTCGCCCTCGTCGCCTCCCTCGTGCCGGCTCCGCCCGGCGACGGACCGGCGTTCCCGGGGCCGTGACGACGCCTCCGTTCCGCTACGTCCGCGTCGGGAGCTATGAGGAAGCGTCCCGCACCCTTCAGGAGCACGGGGAGGAGGCGAAGCTGCTCGCCGGCGGCCAGAGCCTCGTACCGATGATGAACCTGCGGCTCGTGAGGCCGAGCGCCCTCGTCGACCTCAATGCCGTGCCGGCGACCCCCCCGGCCCTCGAGGGCACGAGGCTCCGCCTCGGCGCCCTCACCCGCCACCGCCAGCTCCTCGAGGACGCCACGATCCGCCGCCACAGCCCGCTGCTGGCCGAGGCGGCCTGGCACATCGGCAACGTGCGGGTGCGCAACCGGGGCACGCTCGCCGGCAGCCTGGCGCACGCCGACCCGACGTCCGAGCTCGCCGCCTGCGCCCTCGTGCTGGAGGCCGAGATCACCACGGTGGGACCGCGCGGCGGCCGTACCCTTCGGGCGGACGAGCTGTTCGTGACGTACCTGACGACCTCGCTCGGCGAGGCGGAGGTGATCACCGGCGTGAACGTTCCCGTGAAGCGACCCGGCGAGGGGCTGAGCTTCCAGGAGATGGTGCGGCGCACCTCGGACCTGGCGATCGCCGCCGTGGCGGCGCGCGTGGAGCTGGACGAGTCGCGGGAGGCGGTGCGCGGCGCCCGCCTCGCCCTCGCCGGTGTCGCCGACCGGGTGTGCCTGGCTCCCGACGGTGACGTCGAAGCCCTCCTCGGATCGAGGGGGGACAGCGAGGCGATCGGGACCGTGGCCGCCGCCGTCGCCGCCGGCGTCGCCCCCTCCAGCGACGTGCACGCCTCGGCCGACTACCGCAAGCGCCTCGTCGGCGTCCTCACCCGGCGCGCCCTCACGGAGGCGATCGCCCGCGCCCGCTCCCCCGAGGCGGCCTGATGGAGCAGGTGCCCGTCGTCCTCGAGGTGAACGGCCGGCGGCACGAGGTCGTCGTGAGCGCCAACGCCTCCCTCCTCGAGATCCTGCATGACGAGCTCGGGCTCTCCACCGTCCGCTACGGCTGCGGGGAGGGGGTGTGTGGGACCTGCACCGTGCTCCTCGACGGCGAACCCGTGAGCGCCTGCCTGCTCTTCGCCCTGCAGGCGGAGGGGCGCTCCGTCACGACGCTGGAGGGTCTCGGGGGACCGCACGGCTCGATGCACCCCCTGCAGGAGTGCTTCCTGCGAAACGGCGCCCTGCAATGCGGCTTCTGCACCCCCGGGATGATCCTCACCGCCTTCGACCTCGTCGCCCGCTCGGGCCGGCCGAGTGCGAAGGAGATCCGCTACGCCCTCATCGGCAACCTCTGCCGCTGCACGGGCTACTCGAAGATCCTGCAGGCGGTGCACGAGTACGCAGCCGGGGCGCCGGCAGCCATGTCGCCGCCGGTCGAGGCGGTGCCGTGACCTCCACCGAGGTGATACCGGCGCCCCCGGGCACGTCGGCCGCCTACCGCGTCGTGGGGAGCTCGCCCGCCCACCACGACTTCGTCGACAAGGTGAAGGGCTCGCTCCAGTACGCGGCGGACTGGCAGCTGCCGGGGATGCTCTTCGGTCGCGTCGTGCGCGCCCAGGTGGCGAGCGCCCGCATCGTCTCCGTCGAGGTGGAGGAGGCGCTCTCCGCCGAGGGGGTCGTGGCCGTCCTCACGGCGAAGGACGTCCCCAACAACCGCATCCTCGAGCTGGCGAGCGGTGGCCTCGGCGAAGCGGCCGTGCCCATGCCGGTGTTGGCGGCGGACCGCATCCGCTACCAGGGCGAGCCGTTCGCCCTCGTGGCGGCGACCACCCAGGAGGCGGCCGACGAGGCGGCCGAGCTCGTCTCGCTCGACTCCGAGGAGCTGCCGGGCGTCTTCGACGTGGAGTCCGCCCTGGCCGACGATGCCCCGAAGGTGCACGAGAGCGGCAACGTGCTCGTCGCCTGGGAGGTCCGCTGCGGGGACACCGGAGCCGGCTTCCGCCGCGCCGACGTCGTCGTGGAGGGCGAGTACCGCACCCAGCACGTCGAGCACGCCTATCTCGAGCCCGAGGCCGGCGTCGGCTGGATGGACGGCGGCGTCCTCACGCTGCGTGTGGCGACGCAGGTCATCGAGCACGGCTCCTCCATCGCCGAGATCCTCGGGCTCCCCCTCAACAAGGTGCGGGTCATCGCCACCTACATGGGCGGCGGCTTCGGCGGCAAGGAGGACATGACCGTCGAGCCCTACCTCGCCCTCCTCGTCTGGCACACGAGGCGGCCGGTCAAGATGGTCTGGGACCGGCAGGAGTCGCTCGTCGCCAGCACGAAACGCCACCCCTTCGTGATGCGCTACCGCACGGGTGCCCTCGCCGACGGCACCATCACGGCCCAGGAGGTCGACATCCTCGGCGATGCGGGGGCTTACCCGTATCTCTCACCTCGCGTCCTCTTCGCCGGCGCCGCCTGCGCCTGCGGGCCGTACCGGGTGCCGAATGCCGCCATCACGTCGCGGGCGGTCTTCACGAACCAGGTGCCGACGAGCGCCTTCCGGGGCTTCGGGGCCATGCAGGTCACCTTCGGCTACGAGGCGCAGGTGGACGCCCTCGCCAAGCGCCTCGGCCTCTCCGCCACGGCCGTGCGGGAGGCCAACTTCCTCGAGAAGGGCGACCTCCTCCCGACGGGCGAGTCGCTCGGGACGTGCGTGGCGGTGGGCGAGACCATGCACCGGGCGATCGCCCTCTTGGGGGAGCCGGCGGCGCCGGGCGGGCCGGGGAGGAGGGTCGGGCGGGGCTTCGGCTGCAACCGGCAGCCGTACGGCCGCACCATCTGGTTCCGCGACCGGGCATCCGCCTGGATCAGCCTCGAGGGCGACGGCTCGCTCCTCATCCGCAGCGGGGTGACCGATCTCGGGGGCGGCCAGGCGGCCAGCCTCTGCCAGATCGCCGCCGAGGTGCTCGGGGTCGAGCTCGACCGCATCGGCATCCACATCGGCGACAGTGCCCTCAACCCGCCTGCCGGCGGCACATTTGCCACTCGCCAGCTCTACATGTCGGGCAACGCCGTCCTGCAGGCGAGTCGTGAGCTGCGCGACCTGCTCGCCCCGGTCGCCGCCGGTCTCCTCGGCGGATCCGACGGAGACCTCGACTTCGTCGACGGCTGCGTCCGTCTCCGCCGGCCCGGCGTCGAGGCCGGCGCCGGCACCTTCGTGACTCTCGCCGAGCTCGCCGCCGCCTGCCGGCAACAGGGGGTGCCGACGGCGCATCTCTCGACCTGGCACGCTCCCCTCGGGAGCTTCGACCCCCGCCGAGGGCAGGGTGACAGCTTCCCCGACTACACCTACGGGACCCATGCCGCCGAAGTCGAGGTGGACATCGAAACCGGCCAGGTGCGGGTGCTCGCCTACGCCGCCTGCCACGACGTCGGCCGCGCCATCAACCCCATGCGGGTGGAGGGCCAGATCCAGGGAGGCGCCATGCAGGGCCTCGGCTACGCCCTCACCGAGGAGGTCGTCATCAGCGATGGCACGCCGCAGTCGATGCTCTTCGCCGACTACCTGCTGCCCAACTCCTACGACTTCCCCGACGTCCGCGTCGCCATCGTGGAGAGCGGCGAAGGCAAGGGGCCGCTGCAGGCCCGCGGCATCGGCGAGCCGTCCATCGGCAACGTCGCCGCCACGGTGGCGAGCGCCATCGAGGACGCCATCGGCGTCCGGCCGAGCGTGCTGCCCATGACGCCGGAGCGCATCCTGGCCCTCCTCGACAGCTTGGAAGCACCACCCGGAGCAGCCGCCGGATGACAACGAGACGGCCGAGGCGGCCCGCCGCCACAACAGCTCGGCCACGACGAAGGAGGAGCCCATGACGCCGCGCACCTACGGCGGTCCCCTCGTTGACATGGAGGGGACCGTCGATCTCCACTGCCACCCGTTCCCCGACTTGTTCCCCCGGCTCGCCGACGACTTCGACATCGTGCGGGCGGCCCGCGACGCCGGGATGAGGGCCATCCTCCTCAAGTGCCACCACGAGAGCACCGTGTCCCGGGCCTATCTCGTGCAGCGCGTCATGCCCGGCATCCGGGTGCTCGGCGGCATCGTCCTCAACTACTACGTCGGCGGGCTCAACCCCGCCGCCGTCGAGGCGTCGCTGCGCCTCGGCGGCAAGGAGGTCTGGATGCCGACGATCGACGCCGCCTATCACGCCGAGGTGCACGGAGGCACCGGCGGATACGACTCGCAGAAGGGCGGCCGCCAGCACGCAGAGGGCATCTGGGTGGCCGACGCCGAGGGGACGCTGCGCCCGGAGGTCATGGAGATCCTCGAGCTCGTGGCCGAGCACGGCGCCATCCTCGGTTCGTGCCATCTGGCCCCGCGGGAGATCGTCGCCCTCGTGCGGGGCGCCCGCAGCGCCGAGGTGGAGAAGATCGTCATCACCCACCCCTACTTCCGCGTGCCCAACTTCGACCTCGACACCCTCGAGGAGGTCGCCCGCATGGGTGCCATGCCCGAGTTCGGGTACTGCACGGTGTCGCCGGCTTGGCAGTATGCCGCCGTCGACAAGATCGTCGCCAGCATCGAGCGCATCGGCGCCTCCCGCTGCCTGCTCGTGTCCGACACGGGCCAGCGACACAACCCGCTGCCGTCGGAGGCCCTACGCATCTTCGCCCAGTGCGTGTTCGAGAAGGGCATCAGTCTCGAGGACGTGAACGCCATGATCTCCCGAAACCCCCTCGACCTCCTCGACCTCGATGCCGACACCGGGCCTACGCCGAAGGACCTCGCCTGGGCGCGCTCGCTCGTCGAGGACCCCTGCTCACCGTCGCACCCGCCGGCAGCGGGCTGAAGGCGCTCGTGACGGGCGAGGCCCCGCCCGGGCCACCCAGTCAGGCACGCCGGCGGCGGCACTGAATGGCAGGGGACGCCGCCGCGGGGGCCGGGCTCCTCGGTGCCCTCAGCGTCCGGGAGCTCCTCGAGCTCGAGGTGCTGCGAGGTGCCGAGCTCATCGCCGGGTCGGCCGGAACGGAGCGCCTCGTCCGGCGGCTCAACGTCATGAGCGTGCCCGAGATCGTCGCCTGGACGAAGGACGACGAGTTCCTCCTCGCCACGGGGTACCCGCTGCCGGCCTCGCCCGCCGAGCTCGCCGAGCTCGTCGCCCGCCTGCACGATCGAGGCGTGGCCGGGCTCGGGGTCAAGCTCGACCGGTACACCGCCTCCATCGCCCCGGAAGCCGTCTCGAGGGCGGAGGAGCTCGACTTCCCGCTCGTGCTCGTCCCTCGTGCCGCCGCCTTCGATGACATCTTGAGCCAGGCGTTCACGGCCATCGTCAACCGGCAGGCGGCCGTCCTCACGGCGGCACAGGAGATCCACGACTCCTTCCTCCGCATCGCCCTTGCCGGCGGGGGCCTGCAGCGGCTCGCCGCCGAGCTCGCCACCATGCTGCGGGGAGCCGGCGTCCTCATCGCCGATCCCGACGGCCGCCCTCTCGCCGCCAGTGGTGAGGCGAAGGCCCTCGAGCAGCTCCGGGCGCTCGTGATCAGCGATGGCGCCGTGCACCGGGTGCCCGGCGAGCCGGCGGATGACGGCGCTCGTGCGGGCAGGGGGCCTCGCTCCCCGTTGGTCGCCCCCATCCGGGCGGGCGAGCTCCGCCACGGTGTCGTCGTGGCGCTCGCAGGGGCGGAAGCCCTGCCGCCCATCGCCCGCATCGCCCTCGATCAAGGGGCCCTCGTCGCCGCTCTCGAGATCACGAGGGCGCTGGCCGTCTCCGCCGTGGAGCGCCAGTTCGCGTCGAACGCCCTGCACGACCTCGTCACGAGCCCGCCGGCGGACGTCGCCGACGCCGTCGAGAGGGCTGCTTCGTTCGACTGGGACTTCCAGCGCCGCCTGTCCGTCCTCGTCGGCCGTCGCGACGAGACGACGCGGGGCATCGGCGAGCCCGCGGGCGTCGAGGAGGCGGCCTCCGACCGGGCGATCGCCACCTGGACCTCCGCCGTGCGGGGCCGGGACGGCGCGGCCGCCGTGGCCGGCTTCGCCACCGAGCTCGTGGCCGTCGTGGGTGCAGACGGTGCCGGCGAGCTCGCCGGCACCCTGCAGAGTGAGATGAGCGCCGTCTCGAACGTCAGCTACTCGATCGGCATGAGCAGGGTGGAGACCGTTCCCGAGGGCATCCCCCGCGCCTACCAGGACGCCCGCACCGCCCTCTCCGTCGGGCGCCGCATGAAGGGCCGGGCGGCCGTCACCGATTCCGACGAGCTGGGCCTCTTCCGCCTCATCGCCAAGGTGAGCGACGAGGATCTCGGCGACTTCGTCGAGGACGCCCTCGGTCCCGTGCTCGCCCTTGCCAGCCCCGCCAGGGAGGACCTCCTCCTCACCTTGCCGCGTGCTGCTGGACAACCAGCTCAACGTCGCCCGCTCCTCCCGCATCCTCCACTACCACTACAACACGCTGCGATACCGGGTGAACAAGCTGGAGCGGCTCCTCGGCCCCTTCACGAGCAACCCCTCCGAGGCGCTGCGCCTCGCCGTCGCCCTCCATGTCCTCGGCCACGCGGAGCCCCGGGTCACCGGAGCCCCGGCCCCCGAAGAGGGTCGTTCCCCGGCCTGAGACGCCCCGTGCGGCATCGCCTGACAGGGCCGTTCAGTGCTCCTGAGGGGACTATTTCCCCTAGTGGCGGCATCAGGGGCTCCGTACCCTGGCATGGATGACCCTTCGTCACGAAGACATCGACGGGTCCGTCACGGACGCCACGGCCTCGCTGCTCGACCAGCTGCCCGACGCCGTCCTCGTGCTCGACACGATCGGCTCGGTCCTCTGGGGCAACGTGGCCGCCGAGCGGCTCTTCGGGCGCGGGCTCGCCGAGTCCGTCGGCCTCTCGGCCATCGACCTCGTCCATCCCGACGACCTCAGCCTCGCCCAGCGCTCGCTGGCGAGCGTGCAGGGCAAGGACGTGGGCTCGCCCATCGAGCTACGCGTCCCGGGCGCCGCCGGCTGGCGGCTCGTCGAAGTGCTCGGCACGCCGGTCACGTGGTTCGGGCGGCGCGCCGTCCTCTTCTCGCTGCGCGACCTGACGGAACGTCGTCGCTTCGAGATCGCCCACCACGACGAGGCGCGCTTTCGATCGCTCCTGCAAGGTGGCGCCGCCATCGTGCTCCTCCTCTCGCCGGCGGGGCTCATCGAATCGATCTCGGCCGCCGTGAGCCGGCTCCTCGGCCACGACCCCGAGCTCCTCGAGCACCGGCCCCTCGCCGACCTCGTGGACACCCCGGACCGGCCCGCCCTCGTGGCGGCGCTCGATCGGGCCTCTCGGTCCCCGGCGGCCGAGCCGGTGACCGTGGCCCTCCGCCTCGTCCGTTACGCCAGCAGCGAGACCGTGCCCTTCGACCTGTCGATCGTGAACCTCGTGGACGACCCGACGGTCGGGGGCTACGTGGTCTCGGCCCACGACATCTCCGCCCGCAGCGAGACAGAGCGAGAGCTGCGCGAAGCGTTGTCGCTGCTGCGGGCGACGCTCGACGCCACCGCCGACGGCATCCTCGTCGTCGGCGTGGACGGCGAGATCGGAGGCTTCAACCGCCACTTCGCCGAGATGCTCTGCCTGCGCGACGGACCGCAGCCCGGCGGCGACCCCGTCACGGCGACGGAGCAGGTCATGGCACAGCTGACGGGCGCCCGTGCCATGACGCCGGGACTCGGCGGCGCGCCATCGGGGCGGGGACCCGTCGGCGGTGACGTGCTCGAGATGGCCGACGGGCGTATCTTCGAACGGCGGTGGCGTCCCCAGCTCGTGGACGGCGCCGTCGTCGGGGCCGTATGGAGCTTCCGGGACGTCACCGAGTCGCGGCGCCTCGTCGAGGAGCTCCGCGAGCGCGAGGAGCAGTTCCGGCTCCTCTTCAACCTGACGAAGCGCCGCTCCCTCGAGAACGAGCTCGTGGCACACGCCCACACGGCCCGCCAGCTCCTCGGCCGCCTGAGCGCCCGCGAGACGGAGGTCCTGCAGCTGCTCGCCACGACGGACTCGGCCCCCGAGATGGCCGACGAGCTCTGCGTCTCCGTGCGCACCGTCGAGTCGCACCTCTCGAGTGCCTACCGCAAGCTCGGTGTGCGCAGCCGGCAGGCCGCTCAGCTGGAGTTCGCCCGGCTCTCGCGGACTGCCGCCGGTCTCGACGGCGTACTCGTCGATTCCGTGCCTGGTACGTAGGAACAATCCGTACCGATCACCCCGATTTCAGTACACCGCACCCTCCTTTTTGTCAGTTTGACTGTCTATAATTTCCCTTGACGGCGCTCCGGCGGGGAGTGCCTCAGGACAGACGGAGGTCCTTTTTCCATGTTTGCGCGACGCGCATCCCACACCCTTGCTCAGGGAACTGAGCCGACCAGGAAGCGGCGGCTGACCGGGTCTCGCAAGATGAAGGTCGTCTCGGCGGTCTTCGGCACCCTCCTTGCCGGAGGCACGGCCATGGCCGCCACGAACTGGGTGGTCGGGCTCGGAACGGGCTCGAGCGGCGAGGCCCAGTCCGCTTCGGTGACCAACCTCACCATCACGGCCGTCGCCTCGCCGGCGGCTTCCAACTACCTCTTCCCGGGTGGCAACGGCGACGTCGTCATCTCGATCTCGAACCCGAACCCCTTCCCGGTCACCATCACGGCGATCCAGCTGCCGACGAACACCAGCTACGCCACCGGTTACACGACGAGCGCCCTCACCACGACGCAAACGGGCTGCCTCGCCACCACGCCGAGCGATGTCATCTGGAACTACTCGACGGCCACGTCGGGGAGCACGCACACGCTCACGACGCCCATCACGGTGGCGGCGGCCAGCCAGGCGAACAACCCCCTCGCCGTGACGCTCACGAACGACGTCAGCATGACCTCGGCCGCTCCGGCGGCCTGCGAGGCCACGTACTTCAGCATGGCGTCGCTGACGGCCATCACCGCCACCGGCGGTGCCGCCACGGCGACCACCAGCCCGGCGACCGACAGCTGGACCAGCTGATCGGTCCCAGGCGCCCCAGTGAGGTCCCACCGTGGGAACCATGCGAACGCCAGCGTCGGTGTTGGCCGCCATCGTCAGCGTCGTGTTGATGGCGGCAACACCGGCGAGCTCGTCCACCTGGACGGTGGGGCTGAAGACGGGGAGCGCCGGAGAGGCCGTGGCCCAGCCGGCTCCCGTCGCGCCGAGCGGGGCCTCGGCCTCTTGCTATTCGACGACGCAGCAGAAGATCACGGTGACCTGGACGGCGGTCACCCATGCCACGAGCTACACGATCCTCGACTCGACGACATCGGCGGCGGGCACCTACACCGCCACGGCGACGGGCCAGACGGGTACGACCTGGACGAGCGCGACCCTCGGGTCGGCCAACTACTGGTTCAAGGTGGAGGCCTACGTCGGGAGCAACTGGGTGAGCACGACCTCGACGGCCACCGGCGAGACGACGATCTCCAACGGGTATCCGAAGTGTCAGCAGCCATGAGGCCCTGACCGCGGCGTCGCCCCTTGACGGGAGGAGGCGATCGGCCGGTCCGTAAGGTTCCCCGGCGGACACGCCTCGAGCGGTTGGTGCAGGATTGCGCGACCGACGAACTGGGAGACCGATGCCCGAGGACTACCTCCTCTCGACGCCGCAGCGGGACGACCCGTATCCCTACTACCGGGAGCTGCGCGACGACGACCCGGTCCACTACTCGGCGGCGGAGGATCTCTTCGTCATCACACGCTTCGAGGACTGCCTGGCCGTCTTCGGCGACTGGCCGGTGTGGTCGAGCGAACGCCGGGGGAACCTCGTCAACGACCCGCCCGAGCGGGTCGGCAAGACCCTGGGCACGACGGATCCGCCCCGCCACACCGTGGCGCGCAAGCTCGTCAGCAAGGCGTTCACACCGCGGCGCGTCGCCGAGCTGGAGCCCCTGATCCGGCGCCGTGCCGCCGAGCTGGCGGAGGAGGCGGCGTCGAGCCGGCGCTTCGAGTTCGTCCACGCCGTCGCCGCCCCCCTCAATGCCGGCATCCTCGGTGCCCTCTTCGGCATGACGTCGGAGGAGATCCTCGAGATGCGCTCGGCGCTCGACGACTTCTTCACCCGCACGTTGCCGGTCGACGGCTCCGAGCCACCGCACGTGACCGCCATGGCCACGCTGCGGAGCTTCCTCGACGACCTCGTGGACGACCGGCGCCGGCAGCCCGGTCCGGATCTCGTGAGCGCCATGCTCTCCGCCGAGGAGGAGGGGGCACGCCTTCAACGTGAGCAGGTGGTCGTCACGACGATGACGTTCATCACGGCGGGTTTCGAGAGCGCCAACAACCTCCTCACGAACATGGCGAGCGCCGTGGCCACCGTGGGCGGGCTCTACGAGCGCCTGCGCGCCGAGCCCTCGTTGCTGCCGGCCTTCGTCGAGGAGGCGATGCGGTGGGACGCCCCCGCCCAGGGCTTCGTGCGTTGCCCCCTGCGGGACGTGGAGCTGCACGGCACCCTCGTGCCGGCGGGCGCCCAGGTGCTCGTCCACATCGGAGCCGCCAACCGCGACGAGCGGCAGTTCGACGATGCGGAGGCGCTCCGGCTCGACCGGCCGGCCCAGCGGCATCTCGGTCTCGGGCACGGACCTCACTTCTGCATCGGCGCTCCCCTCGGGCGCCTGCTCGCCCGCCTCGCCTTCGCCGAGGTGCTCCCGCGTACTCATGGCTGGGCCGCCGAGTTCGTCTCGGCTCGGCGCGTGACGACGCCGAACTTCCGGGGATTCTCGAAGCTGGACATCGAGCAGTCCTGAGGCGGTCTGCCCTCTAGCGTTGCGGGCATGACGGCCCGCTCGTCCCCGCCCTTCCGGGCGGACCACGTCGGCAGCCTGCTGCGGCCGCCGCAGCTGTTGGAGGCCCGCTCGCGTCACGCCGCCGGGGCCATCACGGCGACGGAGCTCGCCGCCGTCGAGGACACCGCCATCACCGAGGCGGTCCGGATGCAGGAGGCCGTCGGCCTCCAGTCGGCGACCGACGGCGAGTTCCGCCGCGCCTCCTGGCACATGGACTTCATCTACCAGCTGGGCGGCGTCAGCCAGGCGGAGGAGCACATCGAGGTGACCTTCAGGGACGCCGAAGGGACCATCTCCTTCAGCCCCGCCGCCCTCAAGGTGAGCGAGCCCATCACCCTCCGCGAGACGATCTTCGCCGGCGCCTTCTCCTACCTGGTCTCGCGGGTGACCTCGGCAGTGCCGAAGCTCACGATCCCGTCCCCGAGCATGGTGCACTACCGGGGGGGCCGTCCGGCCCTCGACCCGGCCGTGTACCCGGACGACGAGGCGTTCTGGTCCGACCTCTCCGCCGCCTATGCCGAGGAGATCCGCCGCCTCGGCGAGCTCGGCTGCACGTACCTGCAGCTGGACGACACGAGCCTTGCCTACCTGAACGATCCGGCGCAGCGGGCGTTCGTCGCCACACTTGGCGGCGATCCGGACACCCAGCACTTCCGCTACATCCGCCAGATCAACGACGCCCTGGCTGGCCGCCCTCCCGGCATGACGGTCACGACCCACTGCTGCCGGGGCAACTTCCGCTCCCACTGGGCGGCCGAGGGGGGCTACGACTTCGTGGCGGAGGCCCTCTTCAACGAGCTCGACGTCGACGGCTTCTTCCTCGAGTACGACGACGAGCGCTCCGGCTCCTTCGAGCCCTTGCGCTTCGTGCCCGCCGGCAAGATGGTCGTGCTCGGTCTCGTGACGACGAAGCGGGGCGCCCTCGAGAGACCTGACGACTTGAAGCGGCGCATCGAGGCGGCGAGCCGCTTCGTGCCCCTCGACCAGCTGTGCCTGTCGCCGCAGTGCGGCTTCTCCTCGACGGTGGAGGGCAACCTGCTCAGCTACGACGAGGAGGTGGCGAAGCTGCGCCTCGTCGTGGAGACGGCGGCCGATGTCTGGGGTTGAGCTCTCTGCCGCCGCGAACGGCGAGCCGCCGTCCGAACCGGATCCGCCTTACCTCGAGCCCGCCTACCGGGCGACGATCCGGCGGGCACCGGGCCGGCCGCTCCTGGCCCTCCCTCCTCATCTCCGCGAGCGCCACGGCCCCGTCTTCGGAGAGTCGCTCGTGCAGCCGGGCGACAGCGACCTCACCGGCACCGGCGGAGGCGAGCCGATCGGGGAACGCATCGTCGTGTCGGGTCGGGTGCTCGACGGCGACGGCCGTCCCGTCGCCCACCAGCTCGTCGAGATCTGGCAGGCGAACGCCGCCGGCCGATACGACCACGACGTCGACCGGCACCAGGCACCCGTTGACCCCAACTTCAAGGGGGCGGGGCGCTGCCTCACCGATGGGGAGGGCCGGTACCGGTTCGTGACGATCCGGCCGGGTGAGTACCCCTGGCGCAACCACGTCAACGCATGGCGGCCGGCCCACCTCCACTTCTCCGTCTTCGGGACCGCCTTCACGTCCCGCCTCGTCACCCAGATGTACTTTCCCGGCGATCCGCTCCTCGCCTACGACCCGATGTACCAGTCGGTGCGGGACCGACGTGCCGCCGAGCGGCTCGTCGCCGCCTTCGACCTGTCCGAGACGGTGGAGGAATGGGCACTCGGGTACCGTTTCGACATCGTCCTCCAGGGAGCGGCTGCCACGCCGCTCGAGGACTGAAGCGCAATGGGGCCCGAGGGCACCGAAGGGGTCACCGCTGCCAGCGCGTCCGGCCCCCTCGTGCCGACGCCGTCGCAGACGGCCGGGCCGTTCGTCAGCATAGGGACGAGCTGGAATGCCGACGGCAGCGTCGTCGTCGGGAGAGCCGTGGGCCGCTCGATCCTGATCACCGGGACCGTCCTCGACGGCGAGGGCGAGGCGGTGACGGACGCCCTCCTCGAGTTCTTCCAAGCGGATCCCCGGGGGCGGTTCCCGCCGGGGACGGAGGAAGGCTGGGGCGGTTTCGGGCGCTCCCTCACCGACGGGGAGGGCCGTTACCGCCTGACGACGCTCAAGCCCGGAGTCGTGGCCCCCGCCGGCGCCCGCCCCGAGCAGGCACCCCATGTCGAGGTGTCGATCTTCGCCCGCGGCCTGCAGCAACGGCTCGTCACCCGCCTCTACTTCTCCGACGAGGCGGGCCGCAACGCCGCCGACCCCGTCCTCGCCCTCGTGGAGGTGGAGCGCCGCCGCCGTCTCGTCGCCACGGAGGCAGGCGGCACCTATCATCTCGACTTCGTCCTGCAGGGCCGGGACGAGAGCGTCTTCTTCGCTCCCTGAGCGAGAGCCCGCGACGGCGACCGGCGGGCACCATGGTCCCCAGGGCGGTGCTCGGCACGGCCGGGCCGCCACTCGATGAACAGCCCACACGACAAAGGGAAATTGCGATGCCACACGACGAGGAAGCGGCGAGCGGAGTCGCCGAGCTGGCGTACCGTTTCGACGGTCCTCCATCCGGCCCGGTCGTCCTCCTCTCGAGCTCACTCGGAACCTCCCTCCAGATGTGGGATGCACAGATCCCGGAGCTGACGCGCTACTTCAGGGTGCTGCGCTACGACCATCGGGGCCACGGCGCCTCGGGGTCAACGCCCGGCCCGTGCTCCATCGAGGCGCTCGCCGGCGACGCCCTCGGCCTCCTCGACCGGCTGGGCATCGCCCGCGTCAGCTTCGTCGGGCTCTCCCTCGGCGGGATGGTGGGCATGTGGATCGCCGCCCACCGGCCCGAGCGTCTCGACCGGCTCGTCCTGTGCTGCACGGCGCCCTACCTGGGCCCACCGGACAGCTGGGTCGAGCGGGCCGCCGCCGTGCGGGCCGGGGGCACCTCGTCGCTGGCGGGAACGCTCATGGCGAGATGGTTCACCCCTGAGCTCGCCGAGCAGCATCCCGAGGTGATCGACCGTTTCTCCGCCATGCTGGCAATGGCCGACGATGCCGGTTACGCCGCCTGCTGCGAGGCCATCGGCAGCATGGACCAACGCGGCACGATCGGGCGCATCGCAGCCCCCACCCTCGTGATCTCGGGGGCCGAGGATCCCGTGGTCCCGCTGCAATCCGCCGGGGACTTGGCGGGAGCCATCCCAGGTGCCGCACTCTCGGTGCTGGCACATGCCCGCCACATGGCGAGTGCCGAGCAGCCGGCCCGCTTCAACGCCGCCGTTCTCGATCACCTGACGGGCTCGCCCTACGAGCGAGGCCTCGCCACGAGACGACGAGTCCTCGGTGACGACTACGTCGACCGGGCCATCGGCGGAGCGGGCGAGCACGCCGTCCCCTTCCAGCAATTCCTCACCGAGATGGCCTGGGGCGGCGTCTGGGCACGGCCCCATCTCGCGACGGACGTCCGGCGCATCGTCACGATCGCCGTGTTGGCCGCCCTCGGCCGGAGCGAGGAGCTCGTCGCGCACACGACGGCCGCCCTCGACGACGGCGTCCCGCCCGAGACCATTCGCGAGGTGCTCCTCCAGGTCGCCGTCTACGGCGGCGCTCCGGCTGCAAACTCGGCCTTCGGGGCGGTGGGGGTTCTCCTGGAGGGCAACGGGCACAGCCCCGAGAAGTAGGATTCTGCCGGCAGTCCGAGGGTGCGAGAGCCCGAGCGAGGAGTTGCATGCGGCGCCTGCCTCCCTATCACATCAGCCGTCCGCGCCTCACCTCACCGTGCCTGGACGAGCGTGTGGTCGTCGTCGAGGCGGGCAGCGGCTACGGAAAGAGCGTCCTCGCCGCCGAGCTCGTCGACGCCTGGCGGGTCGTCGGCATCGATGTCGTCCTGCTCTCGGACAGCGTGACGCCGGACCTGCTCGCGGCACGCCTGCGAGCCGCCATCGCTGGCGCCGGCTTCAGCGAGGCGGCCGACGCCATGACGAGCGCCGGCGACGACGCCCAGGGAGCGGTCGAGGCCGCCTTCGCGGCCCTCACGGCTGAGGCCTGCGCCGTCGTCATCGACGACGCCCACCACGCCGACCGGGACAGCGCCGCCCTTCTCGAGCACATCGCAGCCCTCGTGCAGGGCGAGCAGCGTCTCGTCGTGCTCGCCCGCCATCTTCCGGAGGGGGCCGAGCGCCTCCGGCGGGCGGAGTATGCCCACCTGGCTGCCGAGGATCTACGGCTCGTCCCGGAGGAGACGCTCCGGCTCTGCCGCACCGGGTTCGGTCTCGACGTCGGGCCAGAGGCCTCGGGCGCCGTCGACGAGGCAACCGGTGGCTGGACGGCGGCGGCCGTGCTGGCGGCGGCCCGGGCGAAACGGACGGGGGAGGATCTGCCGACGCTCGCCGGCAGCGCCGGCGGCCGAGGCCCCCGAGTCGTGGCCGCCATCCTCGAGGCCCCCCTTGCCGGCTTGAGTGCGGCCGAGACGGCGTGGCTGGCGCAGGTGGGACGGCTGCCGTTCTTCGACCGCGACGTCCTCGACGGCGCCGTCGGCTCGGAGGGGTACTTCGACCGGCTGTTGCAGGCAGGCATGCCGATCACCAAGGCGGCGGGTGCCTGGTGGGAGATGCCCGGCCCCGTTCGCGATCACCTGGCGGGTCTGGCGCCCGCCGATCCGGTCGTCCTCGGGCGGGCCGCCGCCGCCTACGAGCATCGGCAGGAGCTGGGCGCGGCCCTCGAGCTGCTCGTGTCCTCCGGCTTCGACATGGCGGCGGCCGCCATGCTGGCCGAGGCCCCGCCCGCCGTGCTCGACTCCATCGACGCCCTCGAGCTGCACGGCGTGGTTCGACTGCTCTCGGAGGCCGCCCTCTCCGCTTACCCCGTCGTGCTCGTCCACCTGGCGAGGAACCTCAACTCGGCGACCCTCATGCGCCAGCGCGAGGCCGTCCTGCGGGAGGTGGAGGCCATCGCCGCCACGAGGGACGAGCCGGAGCTCCGGCGGTTGATCGTCACCGAGCGCGCCAAGGATCTCGTCCGCAACGGGCAGTTCGAGGAGGCGGCCGCCCTGGCTCGGTCCCTCCTCGAGGAAACCGGCCCCGATGAGCTCCTCACCCGCGCCGGCCTGTACTCGGTGATCGGGAGGGCGGTGTGTTGGCGCTTCGACGAGGACGGGCGGCGCGACGAGAGCGCACTCATCGAGGCAGACGCCCACCTGGCGCGGGCGATGTCGATCTACGGCCGGCTGGGAATGCGGGGCGCCTCGGCGGTCCTCGTGCTGTACCGGGCGATCTGGGTCGCCTTTGCCCGCGGCAAGGCGCAGGCGGCGCTCGACCGGCTCAACGAGGGCCTCGAGCTCGCCGTCGACCAGCCGCGCCTCTCGGCGTTGCTCATCTTGCACCGGGCGGACGTCGAGCTCGAGCTCGGCCTCTTCGAGGAGGCGGAGGCGGATTCTGGCGGCCTCGATCCGGATCGGGGAGCGGTTCAACGACGAGGTCCTGAAGGCCTACTCCTACTGGGATCGGGCGATCCTCGCCTCCTACCAGGGCGACGCGGAGGCGACGGTCCAGAACCTCCGGCTCGTGGAGAGCCACCCGGGGGAGTGGTGGGAGTACGGCTCCGCCGAGTTCCTGGCGAGCGGTGCCGACTGTCTCGGGCGGGTCGACGAAGCCGGTCTCGCCTGGGAGTTCCTGCAGCGGGCCTCGGACGACCCACAGGATGGCGGGAACATCATCGCCATGACCGAAGCCGTGCTCCTGGCCCGTTATGGCGACCCCGAGCTGGCTGAGGAGCGGCTCCTGGCCGTGCCGGGCCAGGGCATCGACCCGCGGGAGTACTGGCGGTTGACCCTGTTCCGGGCCCTGGCAGCCTTCCGGCGGGATGGTTCCGAGACCGGGGCCCTGGCGGCGAGGGCCTTCGAGGAGGCGGCAGGTCTCGGGCTCGACCAGCTCCCTCTGACCCGAGAGCGCGCCGTCACCGAGACCCTGCTCGGCCTCGCCGTCGAGACGGGCCAGCCGGCCGCCGTCGCCCTCGAGGTGTCCGACCTCCCGACGGCCGTCTTCGTGCTCGGCCGCTTCCGGGTGACAAGTGGCGGCCGCGAGCTGCTCCTGGCGCCCGGGCAAGGGCGGCAGCTCCTGAAGATGCTCGCCGTCTCGGCCGGTCGTGTCGTGAGCGAGCAGGCCATCGACGCCCTTTGGGCAGACGCCGACCCGGAGGCGGGGCGGCACCGGCTCCGGACCGTCCTCAACCGTCTGAAGAGCGAGGTCGGCGACGTCGTGCTGCGAGAGGGCGACATGCTCGTGCTCCGGCCGGACGCCACGGTGGACCTTGCCGAATTCGAGGCCGACGCCCGCCGGGCGCTCGCTCTCGGCCGTGCAGAGCCGATGCTCTCGGTGGCCCGCGCCCGGGCCGCCATGACGCGCTACCGAGGAGATCTCCTGCCCGACGACCCCTACGAGGAATGGGCGACGCGACCTCGCGAGCGCGCCCGGCGCACCATGCTGCAGCTGCTCGACCTCTGCGCCGACGTGGCGTCCGCCAAAGGCGATCTCGACGAGATGCGCCGGGTCGTCGAGATGACGATCGATCTCGCCCCCTACGACGACGAGCGCTACCTCCGGGCCGCCTCCCTCCTCCTCGAGCAGGGGCGCCGCGGCGCCGCCCTCACGGTCGTGCGGCGGGCACGTTCGAGCCTGGCGGAGATCGGGCTGCAGCCTCCGCTCCACCTCCTCCGCCTCGAGGAGGAGATCACGGCCTGAGCCGACCGTTGGCGAAGGGACCGGACGCGGTGGTGCCGGACCCTCCCCGGAGGAAGGGCCCGGCCGCACCGCGCTCCTCACGGCTCGATGAGCCGCGAGGTCTCTGTGAGCTGGCGCTCAGACCTTGACGAGCGAGAACGTCCCCTTGAAGGGCACGGGTGCCTTGGCGCCGTTGCCGTTCCCGACGGCGGCGAAGCCCGTGGCGCCGAGGGCGATGGCCTCGTTGCTGTCGAAGTAGAGAGGCTTGCCCCCGTAGGTCAGCTGCTCGGTCCCGTCACCACGGGAGATGTGGCCGAGCTTCGAGGCCGACACGCCGCCGCCGGCCCCGGGCGTGCCCTGGCTGATGAGCGGGGGCCAGGTGTCGGAGCAGATCGTCGTGCACTTCGCCCCGCCCGAGTAGCTGTAGACGGGGAAGAGGGCGAAGCCGCCGGCGGCCTCCATGTAAGCGGCCAGCACGTGCTTGCCCTTCAACGTGACCGTGGCGAGCAGGGCGGTGCGAGGCAGGAAGGAGCCTTTGGGCGTCACGAGGTACCAGATGCCGTGCCAGGGCGGGATCGTCGGCTCGTCCCAGTTCTCGCCGGTGATGATGCCGGGGATCTCGTCGAAGAGGTAGAGGGGGTGGCCGTTGTAGGTCACCTGCTCGCCGAGTCCCTTGATGTCGACCCTGCCCAGCAGCTTGGCGCTCACACCCGACCCGGCGACGGGCGCCCCGGTCGTGAGGAGGGCGGGCCACTCGGTCGTGGAGGCGCTCGTGGAGCCCGTGCAGGACATGTTGCTGCCTACGACGTTGACGATCTTCGTCGTGCAGCCGATGTGGTTGCCGTAGTCGGCCGTGATCGTGTAGAGGGCGGTGCCGGCGAAGGGGCTGTTGCCGCCGACGACGAGCATCGGGCCGAAGGGGCCCTTGAAGCTCGTGACGACGGTCCCGCTGGCGGCGTGCGCCTTCGGGGAAGCCGAGGCGACGGCGGTCGGGAGGGCCGCCACGGCCGCCAGGGCGGTGAAGGCGCCCATGAGGGCTCCGGTGCGGAGACGCCGACGGCTGAACATGCCGAGGCGCGCGGTGCTGTGCATGATGCTGTGTCCTTTCTCTGGGTTGGGTGTTGCTCTGGGCTTGTGAAATCCGGACGGTGGCTGCCGGCCGCTGTCAGGAGAACATCCGGCCGTCACACCAACGTCACACGGGCGCCGGGCCGGTCGTCGATGCCGGCGCGGCGACGGGCGGGTCAGCGCGCGGGGGCCGGGACGGACGTTGCGAGCCGCTGGTCGGCCGGTTGCTGGTCGGCCCGCACCGGGCGGGTGAGCACGATGCCGAGGGCGACCGTCCAGACCGGTGTGACGATGAAGGCGATGCCACCGAGGGGCCCGGCGAGGGCCAGCACCCCGAGGAGGATGGAGGCCCAGCTCGCCCAACGTGGGAGAGCCCTGCTGCGCAGCCCTGCGAAGCCGCAGGCAAGCGCCGTGAGGGCGAGCCCGGCGACGACGGGGATCCAGTCGTCGGCCGCCGCGTAGTTGAGCGTCTGCAGAGCGGCGCCGGCGTGGTAGCGGGCGGCGTCCGCCAGTGCGATCTGCGTCACGGCGCCGAAGAGGAGGCCGCCGACGTAGACGGCGCCGCCCATGGTGGCGACGAGGGCGAGCTGCTCGGAGTCGCCCTGCGAGATCCTCCGGCGCAGCGAGCCCAGGAAGAACCCGAAGGCCACCACCCCGGAGATGACGCAGAAGACGGCCGCCGTCGTGCTCGCGTGATGGGCCGTGTAGTACTTGAGGAGGGAGGCCGTGCTGGCTCCCTCGCCCGGCTCGTTGCCGTCGAGTGCCAGGAGACCGACGACGTACAGGGCGGCGTAGACGACGCCGAGGCCGCCGATCCACTGCCACATTCGTGTCGTGCTGCTGGGGACGTCTGTTTCCTTGCGCATGGCAATCTCCTGGCCGTCGGGACGAATGTGTGCTCGCCGGAGGCGGCGTCCCGCATGGAAGGCGGGCGGCCCCCGGCAGGTCGAACCGTACGGAAGGGGGTCGGCCCGGGCGTCAGCCCTGCGGAGGGTCTTCGCCGCCCGTGTCCTCCTCGAGGCGGAGGACTGACAGATCAGGCAGGCCGGACGAGACCGCTCTCGTAGGCGACGATGACCGCCTGCACGCGGTCGCGCAGGCCGAGCTTCGTGAGGATCCGGCTGACGTGCGTCTTCACGGTCGTCTCCTCGACGACGAGCTCGGCGGCGAGCTCGGCGTTCGAGAGGCCGCGAGCGACGAGACGAAGGACGTCGAGCTCGCGTGGCGTGAGCTGCTGCAGCGGGGCGGGGGTGTCGCCGAGGGGTCGGGCCGACTTCGTGAACTGGGCGATGAGGCGGCGGGTGACGGAGGCGTCGATGAGGGCGTCCCCGGCGGCGGCGGCCCGCACGGCGGCGAGCAGCTGTTCGGGCGGCGAGTCCTTCAACATGAAACCACTCGCCCCCGCCTGCAACGCCTGGAACACGTACTCGTCGGCGTCGAAGGTCGTGAGGATGAGGACCCGGGCGGGGCTGCTGGCGATGATGCGCCGGGCCGCCTCGATGCCGTCGAGCTCCGGCATGCGGATGTCCATGAGGACGACGTCGGGCCGGAGCTCCCGGCCGGAGTGGAGCTCTCGGGCTACCGGACGCTCGAGCACCTGCTGGAGGCCTTCGAGGGCGCGCCCGGGACACGGGTCGATAATCTACGTCGACTTCGGCGCCGACGCCCTGGAGCTGACCGTGCGGGGACCGGCGAGCGACACAGCGGATCGGCAGGCGGCGTTGGCGGCGGCGCAAGCGCGCGTCGAGCTCCACCGAGGCTCGCTGTCGAGCGGGGTTCCCGGAGCCGAGTGGGAGGCGGTCGCCCGTCTCCCGCTGGCGGCCTATGCCTAGAGGCGGCGCGAATCCTCGCCGGCTCGGCCGGCTTCCGTGGCTCGGTTGGGCCGCCCTCACGGGCGACGCTCTGCTCAGCGTGCCCACGCTCCTTGCGACCTACGCCGTCCACTGGTCTGTCGGAAGGGGGCTCGTCATCACCGGGGACGTCGTCACGACCATCGCTCCCGTGCTCGTCGCCTACGCCCTCGGCGCCTACGTCCCCCGTGTCACCGGACTCGTCGCCGGCACCGTCATGGCCGTCGTAGGTGAGCTGAACGTGGGTTACGTCAACCCCTTCGTCCTCGTCGTCACGTTCGGGCCCTTCATCGTCGGCGCCATGGTGCGCGACCGGAGCCGGCTCGCCCACCAGCTCGCCGTGACTGCCGAGCAACTGGAGGCGGAGAGCCGCGTGCTGGCGGAGGAGTCGGTGCGGCTGGAGCGAAGCCGCCTCGCCCACGAGCTCCACGACATCGTCGCCCACTGCGTGAGCGTCATGGTCGTGCAGGCCTACGCGGGCGAACGGTTGGCGAGCGAGCACCGCGCGTCTGCTTCGGAGGCTTTCGACCACATCAGCGACGCCGCCGCCCAGGCGCAGCTCGAGATCGGCCGGCTCGTCGAGCTGCTCGCCGCCGAGCCGGCGGAGATGGGGGAGGCGGGCTTGGCCTCCGGGGTCGGTGCCCTCGTCGCCAGTGCCCTCGCCGCTGGGCTGTCCGTCCGACTCCACATCCACGGTGACGCCGAAGCGTTGCCGCCGGCCGTCTCGCGGGTGGCCTACCGGACGATCCAGGAGTCGATCACCAATGCCCCCAAGCACGCTCCCGGTGCGCCCATCGACGTGTCGGTGTGCTGCCACGGCGACGCCGTGGAGATCAGGGTCGTCAACCCGGTCCGTTGCGAGCCGGTGGAGGCCCCATTGCACGAGTCCGGTGGCGGCCACGGCCTGGCCGGCATGCGGGCCCGCGTGGACAACCTCGGCGGCGAGCTGTCGGCGGAGCGCCACCACGATGCCACCTGGGTCGTGTCGGCTTTGCTGCCTCTCCCCGCCGAGTGAGAACCCGAGGGGGGCGGCTGGGCCCCGTTCGCCCCTCGCTCATCGCGAGCGGAACCACGCCGCCCTCCTGAGCCGATCGGCCGGTGGCGCACCCTGGAGATGTGCGGGGGGATCGCGCGTGACTCGGGCGCTGCCACCGGCCGGGCTCGGGCTTTACGTCTCTTGACGCTACGCATCCGGGGCAATCCCAACTAGGGCCGAAATGCCCCATTGGGGTGGCTCGCCGGCCCCAGCCGAGGCAACCAGCCGGCCGGATCCCGCTCGGCGGCGCCTCCCCTCACCGGTCCTTAAGGAATCCCGAAGGGGCCTTCGTAGCCTGCGGGCATGACGACGATGATCGGCGGGAGACGGGAGGTGCCGCACCGGCGGCGCCGGCGGACACGATGGGCGGCCTCGTGGTTGCCGGCGTGCTGGCGGGGTCGGTGACGGCAGCCTCTCCTCCCTGGGCAGGCGCCCCGGCCGGCACTGGCGTCCGAGGTGACCATGGCGACGGCCGGCGGCGAGGCCAACGTGGCGGGCGGCCACTCGTGCGCCCTCCTCTCCGACGGCGCCGTGTGGTGCTGGGGAAGCGGACGCGGGCGGGAGGGCGCCCTGCCAGCATCCGCAGGGGTGATGTGCCACCATCGCGCACGGCTCTTCGAGCCGCCCGAGAGACGCCGGAGGCCCTGTCATGTCGAGCTCCCACGACGACCACCCCGAGCTGCCGCCGCCGCGTCTGAGCGAGGTCGCCGACGGCGTCTTCGCCTACGTGCAGCCGGACGGCAGCTGGTTCATCAACAACACCGGTTTCGTGCGGGGTGAGCGAACGGTGCTCTGTGTCGACACCTGCGCGACGGAGCGGAGGACCCGCGCCTTCCTCGATCGCGTGGAGGAGATGGTTGGAGAGACGCCGCGAGTGCTCGCGAACACCCATCACCACGGCGATCACACGAACGGCAACTGCTTCCTGCCCTTCGCCACCGTCATCGGCCAGACGCGCTGCCGCGACGAGATGCTGAGCGCCGGCATCCAGCACTTCGAAGGACTCGTCGAGCACGTGGACTGGGGCGTTCTCTCCCTGGCGCCGCCCTTCGTGACGTTCGACCAGCGGCTGGACGTGTACGTCGACGACCTCAAGGTGGAGCTCATCCACCTCGTGCCGGCCGCCCACACGACCAATGACGTCGTCGCCTGGATCCCCGAGCACCGCCTGCTCTTCAGCGGGGACCTCGTCCTCAACGGCAGCATGCCGTTTGTCGTCATGGGGTCGGTCGCAGGTTGGCTGGAGGCGCTCGACATCATCGAGGAGCTGCAGCCCGCCGTCATCGTGCCGGGCCACGGGGAGCCGGCCGGCATCGAGTCCGTCGACACGTGCGCGGAATACCTACGGTGGTTGCAGCGCACCGCCGGCGACGCCGTCTCGGCCGGTCTGTCGCCCCTCGAGGCCGCCCGCGAGCTCGACCTCGGTGACTTCGCCGGGATGGTCGCCCCCGAGCGCAACGTCGGCAACCTGCATCGCGCCATGGCCGAGTGCCGCGGCCTGCGCCGGGGGGCTCCCATCGACCTGGCGGCCGCCTTCGGCGACATGGTCACGCTGAACGGGGGTCGGCCGCTGCGCTGCATGGCGTGAGCTGCGAAGCGCCGGGCGTCGCGCTGCCGCGGGCGGCGCGCCTCGTGACCTTTGGCCCTACCCCGTCGACCTGCCCGACCGTAGGGTGAGCTGCGAGCGGCACGAGGCGCCCGGACGAGCCCGGACTGCCCGCCGGGACGCGGCCACGGCGTTGCCGTGCCGTCTGCCCTGGTGCTGCCCTCTCGGGGGCATCACCAGGGCGGCACCCCCCGCTCCGTCCGCTGCCGCCCGCCTCGTGCGAAGCGACGTCGCGGCCATCCCGGCGGCGGTCTTCTCAACTCCTGCGGGGGACGGTCCGATACAGACTGGGCACGCAGGACGCAGGGGGAGACTCATGCAGGACAGGTCGGACCTCGAGGAGGCCCTCCAGAACGCCGTGGACCCCATGGGGTCGATGCAACGGGTGGTGGACCAGGCCTGTGCCCTCCTGCCCGCCGCCGCCGGCGCACTCGTGGGGTTCGTCGACGGCTCCGACGTCACCTTCGTGTGCGGCAGCGGCTTCCTGCGGGGCGTCCGCGACACGGTTCCCCTCGGTGCCAGCCTTTCGGGCCGCGCCATCACCACCGGGCAGACGCTCCGCAGCGACGAAGCCAAGAAGGATCCCCGGGCGAACCACGTGATGGCGAACGCCAGGGGCGTCGGCTCCGCCGTGTGTGTCCCGCTCCGTTGGCGGGACCGGGCGATCGGCGTGCTCGAGGTCGACTCCACCGGTGAGGCAGCCTTCGACGACCACGACGTCCGGACCCTCACGAGGTTGGCCGACTTCGTGAGCACCGTGATCGGCTGTGCCAGCGACCTCAGCGCCATCGCACGGGATCTCCTCTCGGCGAGCCCCCTCGGTCCCAGCCCCGACGAGCCCGTGGGCGACGCCGAGGCCCGCTTCCTCGCCAACATCCTGCGCCCCGCCAACGCGCCGGACGCCGGCGCTCGCCGCCAGATCGAGGAGGCGCTCGCCAAGGGCCTGCTCACTCACGAGTTCCAGCCGATCTTCGACTTGTGGAGCGGCGAGCTGTTCGGCCTCGAAGCGCTGGCCCGCGTGGCGCTCGAGCCCTACCGGCCACCCGACCGGTGGTTCGACCAGGCCAACGCCGTCGGTCTCGGGCTCGACCTCGAGACGGCCTCCATCCGACTTGCGCTCTCCTCCCTGCCCCGCCTGCCCCGAGGAGTGTGCCTCTCGCTCAACGCCGGCCCGCAGGCGACGGCGAGCCCGCAGCTGTGCGCCTTGCTCGAGGCCTCGCACGCCGACCGGGTCGTCATCGAGCTGACCGAGCAGGTCGCCGTGCAGGACTACCCCCATCTCTCCCGCCAGATCGATCGGCTCCGGAGGCTCGGCGCCCGTCTCGCCATCGACGACACCGGCGCCGGCTTCGCCAGCCTCGCCCACATCCTCAAGCTGGATCCCGACCTCATCAAGCTCGACCGGGCGCTCACGAGCGGCATCGACACCGACCCGGTCCGGCGGGCGCTGGCGGCTGCGCTCGTCAACTTCGCCTCCCAGACGCGGGCTGACATCATCGCCGAGGGCGTCGAGACGGCGGCGGAGCTCGAGGTGTTGTGCGAGTTGGGAGTGCGCTATGGGCAGGGCTTCTACCTTGGTCGCCCCCAGCCGCTCGACGGCGTTGCGGTACAGCCCTCCAACCGCATCCCGTCGGTGCGGCTGCCGGTAGCCGACACGGTCGGCGAACTGGTCGAGCTCTGGCGGAGGTTCTGACGGCGAGCCGCCGGCAGGTGGCCCGCGCCCGGCCGCCATCGCCGTAGCCTTTTGCCCGCCTCGGCGTCGGGTGCTTCCGCTCGGTCGGGCATGACCCACCTGATCAGCGCAAAGGAGCAGAGATGAGCTCGACAACCCCTTCCGGCACGCACGAGATCGGCGGCATCGTTCATCGGCCCAGTCCCCTCCCCGTGGCCGAGACGACGGAGCGTCTCGTGGACTTGATCGCTGCCCCCGGCGCCAAGCTGTTCGCCCTCGTCGACCACAGCGGCGAGGCCGAGGCGGCCGGGCTGTCACTGCGGGAGACGAAGCTGCTCATCTTCGGCTCTCCTGCCGGGGGGACGCCCGTGATGCAGGCGGCCCCCTCGAGTGCCCTCGACCTGCCGCTCAAGATTCTCGTGTGGAGCGACGACGCCGGCGCCGTCTGGATGAGCTACCTCGCCCCGGACTGGTTGGCCACCCGCCACGGTATCCTGCCCGACCTCGCCAAGCCGCTCCGGACGGTCGAGGTGCTGACCGGCCGCGTCGCCGACACCGCCAACGCCTGACGGCGGGCGCCTCGCCGGCGCTGACTACGGCGCGGTCCGGCTGCAGAGCGGTGCGGGCACCTATCCTTGCGGTGTGACCTGCCTTCCACGGCGGACGCCGTTCGCCGGGTGTCGGAGCGGTGAGACCGATCCGGGTGGAGACCAACGGCCGCGCCGGTGAGCCACCAGCGGTACGTGATGAGGCGTGCGGTCGCCGCTCTCACAGCGGCGGCCCTCCTCGTGGCGGCCGTTATCAGCATCGTGCAGCTCGCCTCCTCGCCGAGCCCCGGCCGCCACTCCACGGCCGGCACGAGACCGAGCTCCACGCAAGGCTCCCGAGCCGGCTCGAGCACGACGACCTCGTCATCCGCGACCACAACGACGACGACGCCGTTCCACCATTTGCCTCCCGGCCCACCGGCAGACGAGCGCCATCTCGTGCTCGTCGGGACCATCGGCGGCCACATCTCGCCGAAGTCGGTCGACGCCTCCGACACGGGCCTCGTCTTCGCCCAGAACATGATGTACACCCACACCGTCACCGTCTACCGGAGCAGCGGCCAACTCCTGAAGACGATCTCCGACGGCGTCGACCTGGCGGATTTCGGCATCTCAGGCCACCCAGGCATCACCCACGGCGCCCCCGTCGAAGCGGCCTTCACGCCCGACAGCCGGTACGTCTACGTCTCGAACTACTCGATGTACGGCGTCGGCATGGGGCCGGAGGGCAACGACGACTGCACGCCCCAGTCGGCGCTGGCGGCAGGTGACACGGACAGCTACGTCTACCGCATCGACACGAAGACCTTGGTCGTGGACCAGGTCATCGAGGTCGGTCTCGTGCCGAAGTTCCTCGCCGTCACCCCGAACGACAAGTACCTCCTCGTCGCGAACTGGTGCTCCTACAACCTCGACATCGTCGACATCGCCACGGCCAAGGTCGTCGCCACCCTGTACATGGGGCCGTACCCCCGCGGCATCGCCATCTCGCCCAACTCGCGTATCGCCTACGTGGCCATCATGGGAAGCGATGTCGTGACGAAGATCAATCTCCGGACCCTGTCGACGGCGGGCTCCTTCTACGTCGGCTCCAATCCCCGTCATGTCGTCATCTCGCCGAACGGGAAGTACCTCTACATCTCCCTGAACGCCCCCGGCGAGGTCGTGAAGGTCGACCTCGCCAACGATGCCGTCGTCGGAAGCGTGCAGACCGGGGAGCTGTGCCGCTCACTCGCCATCTCAACCGACGGCACGGCCCTCTTCGTCGTGAACTACCAGTCGGACACGATGACGATGCTTAGCGCCTCCGACCTCGCCATCCTGCAGACGGTCCCGACCGGCTACGAGCCTATCGGCATCACCTACGACGCCACGACCGGTGACGTCTGGGTGGCCATCTACTCCGGCCAGATCCTGGTGTACGCCACGCGTCCGTCCTGAGCGCTGCACCTCAGAGCCGGCGACCCTCAGTCCTCCGGCGTGTCCGGTTCCGTTTCGGTGCCGTCCATGTGCTTGGCGATGATGCGCTCCGTCGCCCGCGTCGCCGACGAGTGGCCCGTGACGGCGGTCACGAACGGTTCCTTCTGAAGCGAGTAGAGCAGTGCCGGGCAGGTGGCCGTCACGGTCGCCTGCCGGGGCACGTCACGAATGAGGGCGATCTCTCCGAAACCGTCGCCTCGCGAGACCGCTTGCAGCGTCTGGCCGTGGCGGGAGATGCGCAGCTTCCCGTCGGCAACGACGTAGTACGAGTCGCCGTCCTCTCCTTCGTTGATGACGACGGTGCCTGGCGGCACGGTCACGGGCTCGAGCTGCCGGGCGACGCTCTCGAGGGCCGGCGCCGGCAGGGCGGCGAAGATGGGGAGCCCGCGCAGGAGCTGGATCTCCACCTGGGGGATCGTGGCCGAGGCGTCGATCGTCCGTAGCCGACGCCACAGCACCGCCACGAGCACGAGGGCGACGACGGCCGGCGCGAAGAGGGCCGCGCGGTACCCGTCGATGGCGATGGCGACGCGCACGAGGACGGCACCGGAGGCGAGACCGAAGTCCATGAGGGCTTCGAGGATGGAGAACGAGCCGGCCAAGGCGTCCGGGGGGGCCGAGCGCTGCAGGAGGGTGCGCCCCGTGACGTCGAAGACGGCTCCGGCCAGCCCCACGGTAGCGATGAGGACGATGGCAGGTGCCACCTCCGGGATGGCATCGACGAGCGCCAGGGCGGTGACGGCGACGAGGATCGCCACCGTAAGGGTCGTGCTGAGATGCCGCCGCCCGACGAGGAAGGCTGTGACGAAGCCGGCCAGCAGGGCGCCCCCGCCGAGGGCGGCGTTCAGGAATCCGGCCCCGCCTTGCCCCATGTGGAGGACGTTCACGGCGAGGATGACGCACAGGAAATCCAAGGCACCGACGAGCATGAAGTAGAAAGCGTGCAGTGTCAGGAGGACCCTGATCTGTGAGTCGGCGATGGCGCCGGACAGGTTCGCCAGCGCGCCCGTCCTGATCGAGGCCACCGCACGCCACAGCACCGAGAGCCGTCTGCCAGCGGAGCCGTCCGCTCGTTGCTCGTCCTCGGAGGCTTCCGACACGTCGTCCGGCCCGACGGCGGCCGCCGGGCCCACCAGGCGGGCCACGAGCAGTGTGGAGAGCAACGTCAGGAGCGCCATCGCCGTCACGGCTGCGGCAGGGCCGCTCGCCGAGCCCGGAGCGATCACGTGCCCACCGAGGAGCAAGCCGACGGCGGCAGGACCGAGGAGGCTGCCCGCCCCGTCCGTCCAACCGGTCATGACGTTGGCGGCGGTGAGCTCCTGCGGTGTGCGGACGATGGCCGGCAGCAGAGCCGCCTGGGCTGGTCTCGTCACGGTCATGCTGAGCGATGTGAGGGGAGCGGCGAGGAACACGAGGACCACCGGGGCGTCGAGACCGATGGCGAGGGCGACGATCGCCATCGATGCCGCCTGTAGCCCATAACCGGCGCACAGGACGCGGCTCGGACGCCGGCGATCGGCGAACGCACCGATGAAGGGGCCGACCGCCATGCTCGGCACGAGTTGGGCGAGCACCATCGTCATGCTGCCCGTGGCTCCGCCGTGGCCGTAGGCGAAGACGAGGAGCGTGATCCAGATCCCGAACTCCGCCATCCCGAAAAGGGCGTAGGCGAAGCCGACGCGCCGGAGCGTCGGATTGCCAAATGCCGCCCGGAACACCGAGGCGACCTCGCGGACCCGCAGAAACATCGGGAAGGTCGGAGCCCTTCAGGAGCAGATCTGAAGGGAGCCGAGCCGACGCGCCCGGCCGGTCCCACAGCGGCGACGAGGCATGGCGAACCCTAACCCCGGTGCTCGATCGCTTGCAGTCCCGGCGCGGACCGCGGCGCCGCGGAGGAATTTGGGCCGGACGTGGGCTTTGATACCTCCCGCCGAATCGAGGGGAGGAGCGGCACGGTGCGAGGAGTGCGGGGGCTGCGACGGATCGCTGCCGCGTCGGCGGTTCTTGTCGCCGGCGTGCAGGCAGTCGCCGGCCACGAGGTTGTCAGCACGGTCAGCGCCGGCGGGCACCTGGCTTCGGCGGTCACGCAGCATCGACTCGCTTCGCCGTTGCAACGACGGCGGAGTAGCCCATGAGGAAGCTGCCTCCCGCCGCCGTGATCACCTCTCCGATTCCCGCCAGCAACTCCGCCAGCGTCGCCGGCGGTATCCGGGTATGTCCCCCGAACGTGGGGACGGTGTCGAGCCATTCCTCACGGGTGTAGGGCCGCTCCCAGTCGAACTGCCACCGGTCGGCCTCGCTGAACGCACCCGCCTGCTCGATGCCGTCGACGGCCTTGTCGATGAGCGGCCTGTAGGAGGCGGTGCCTCCGGGAGAACCGCCCCGGAAGAAGGGGAAACCCGGCAGGAGGCGTTCGTAGACCGCGGCGAACCCTTCGGCGAGCTCCGGCGGGAACGACATGACGTTCCAGAACAGGGCAATGCGCCCGCCCGGTCGAAGAACGCCCGCCGCCTTTGTCGCACCGAGGACAGGGTCCACCCCAGTGCCAGGCCTGCCCGGCGACGACGACATCGAAGTGCCGCCCGGCGGGGTCCCAGTCCTCGAACTTGGCGATCTCGACCTTGAGGCCCCTCCGGCGGGCGTAGGCGGCCATCCGCTCGTCGGGCTCGAGGCCGAGGACGCAGCACCCGCGTTGCAGGAAGGGTCGGGCTGAGATGCCGGTTCCGATGCCGACGTCGAGGATGTCGCCGCTCGGGCCGGCACCGAGGATGGCGTCGAACATGACAGTCGGGTAGTCCGGGCGCGTTCGTTCGTAGCGTTCCGCTTCGCTGCCGAACGACTCCGCCACCTCTCGGGCTTCGTGCGACTCGCCCGTGGGAAACCGATCCGTCACGGCATGGAGCTCCTCCCGCCGCACGCCGCTGCCAGCGTCACCACCAGGACGAGCACGATCGCGGGTACGAACCTCCTGGCAGCGAGAACCGCCCTCCCGGTCATCTTGCCGGCATCCGACTCATTCTCGAGACTTGAACGCTGACGCCAACGGAGCGACAGGTCGGGGCCGCATCGTCCTGCGCGGCGGCCCAACGCAACGTCATCAACCGATACGACGGTACACGGACCTCCAGCTCATCGAGCTGCCGCATCGTGGCCGGCGGATCACGGGCGTGTCGTCGCGGACCAGGGCCGTGTACGGGCGCCATCCCCGGGCCTTCGTCGCCATGCTGGAGTCAGTCCCGACGACGGAGGTCAGCATGAGCACCCTGGACCCGGAGATGGTCGTGGCCCACTTCATCGTTTCCGACGACGTCGAGCGTTCCCGCCGCTTCTACACCGAAGTGCTCGGCGGCAGAACTGTCGTCTCCGGTGAGGGGAATGACGAGGTGACGTACGTAGCCCTCGCCAATGGCTGGATCATCATCAACGTCGGCGGAGGTCCGACCGCCGACAAGCCGACCGTCACGCTGGAGACGCCACCCGACCCGGATCGGGTCAGCAGCTTCCTCAACATCAGGGTTGCGGACATTGAGGCAGCGTACGAAGCGTGGAGCAAGCGAGGTGCCCAGTTCCTCACGCCGCCGAAGACGCATGCCACCGAGAAGCGCTGCTACATCCGTGATCCCGATGGCTACCTGATCGAGGTCGGCCAGACGACCCTCGGCAGAGGTTGGCGTCCTCCCTCTTGATTGGTCTGAGTGGTTGCAACGCTGACGAGTACCTCAGGCCGGCACGTCCACGCTGGCAGTCGGCTCAGGAGGTGAGGCAATCGGGATGGGAGATTGGTTGCTACCTTGCACTCGATGAGAGCCGGTGCTCGCGCCAGTGCGATACTCGTGTTCGGAGCGCTGACGGTGGCCTCAGCGGCAGTGGCCGGCGCCGCACCGTCCCGTGCGCAAGGACACGCCGCGGTGAAGGCCCGCCTGAGCGGTGTACTTCGGCCGGCGGCCCATGCCGGCTCGCTTCCCGACTTTGGCAATCCAAACGGCCACTTCCCCGTGCCACCGGCGGGACGGGCCGTCAACACGAGCCACCCCAACCGTGTGATCGGCGACGGGAAGGCCGCCAGCTGCACGTCCGCAGCCGTCGAAGCTGCCGTCAGGGCGGGCGGCATCATCACCTTCAATTGCGGCAAGAAGCCGATCACGATCGTGATGACCGACACCGCCAGCGTCCCGAAGACCGTGCACACGGTTGTGTTGGATGGCCATGGCCTCGTGACCCTGAGCGGTGCCGACAAGCGCCGCATACTCTTCTCCGACACGTGTGCCGGCAAGTGGTCGACTGCTGACTGCGTCGATCAGCCATACCCCCAGATCGTGGTTCAGAACACCACGTTCGAGGACGGCTTCAACGGCACGCATCAGGCCACTTGCACCCAGAACACGCCTCGGTGCTGGTACGGCGGCGTCGACGGCGGTGGCGCCATCTACGCGGAGGGCGGGCAGTTCAAGGCCGTGAACTCCAGATTCATCGACAACGGGTGTTACCGCTACGGGCCTGACCTCGGCGGTGGGGCGATCCGTGTCCTGGCCCAGTACGAGAACCGGCCCGTGTTCATCACGAGCGACAGCTTCATCGGCGGGCGCTGCTCCAACGGAGCGGCTTTGAGCAGCATCAGCGTGCAGTGGAAGGTGCTCAATTCGCTCTTCACCGGCAACACGGCTGTGGGTTGGGGCGCCAATCCGGCGTCGTCGGGGACACCCGGCGGTGGCAGCGGTGGAGCGATCTACAACGACGGCATGGACTACAACACCCTCGTCGCCGGGACGCTCATGTGTGACAACGACGCCCGCGAGGGGGGTGGGGCCATCTTCTACGTCGTGGACACCGGGTGGGGTCGGCTCACCTTGGACGAGTCGCACCTCGCCGACGACCGCAGTGGCGAGTTCCAGACCTACCCCGGCGTGTACGACGACATCGACGGTCACGATGGTCCCCCGGTGGTGATCAAGCCGACCGGCCACTGCTGATCGGCGCTCGCGCTCTCGGCGCGCGGTGATACTGGGGAAATGAGCGTCGCAAGAGACGAGATCCCTCCCGACGACCCACGGGCTCTCGGCCCCTTGGGTCGCTTCAAGTCGCCGAACCGAGCGGTGGCCATCGCGACAGCCGTGCTGGCGGGAGGGCTCATACCCTGGATCGTCCTCCTGGCCCTGACGTTGCCACCCCGATACGAGGCCGGCCACTGGCAAGTCCTCTGGGTCGGCTACGACGTGGCAGAGGTGCTGATGCTGGCCTTCGCGGCGTGGGCATCGTGGTTCCGCCGCCAGATCCTCATCCCGATCTCGCTCGTGACCGCGGTGCTGTTGTTCTGCGACGCCTGGTTCGACATCGTTACGTCCTGGGGCCACGGGGACCAGTGGGTGACGCTGGCAACCGGTCTCGGTGCGGTGATTCCCCTGGGCCTGTTCTTCCTGTGGTTGTCCCGGCTGCTCGTCCTTCGGTCGATTCGAGCATTCCACGAAGCCCTCGGCGACGGCGTAGCGACGGCGGAGTTGCTCAGGCAGACATTGCTGTTCTTGCCCGTCCAGCAGCACGACACGTCGTCCCGGTCGCGATCAGACGGAATGGACGACAGCAGCGGCGAAACGAGGGAATGACGGTGAACCGAGCCTCGCCGAGCCCCGCTCACGTCCGGGACGGTCGCCAAGGCTCTCACATGTCGGCGTTGTATACGTTGATCCCGAGGTAGACGAAGCCTTGGGTGGTGGCCTTGTCATCCGTCGAAACGACAGACTTGATCTCGCCTCCCACATCCCAGGACACGATGGAGTGGCACGGAGGCGTCGTCAAGCTTCCGCGTACCGTCGGGGCGGCGTCGTCCGGCAGGGTCAGCTCAAACGGGAGGGTCCTCGTATCGCCCGGCTGAAGAACCAGCGGCTCATCGAGGAGAAGCTTCGGCGCCACGCCCTCGCCCTCGAGCCCCTTCTTGGTCGGCGTCGTCACCACGAAGACGACGAGCACCTCGGTCACCGTCATCGCCCGGGTCGGCCGGACCACGACGTTGCCGGTGATGGTGGCGCCAGGTCGCAACGTGCGAGTGGACAGCTCCAGGTCGATACAACGCTCGCCCTTGTAGCGGGGCTCGGAGGTCGCCTCGCTGGGGAACCGATCCGGGCCGGCGAGCACCTCGAGGGGTGCCTCCGCCTTCACGTCGACCCCAAATCGCCGATCGATGATCGCCCTCACCGACCACGTCACCTGATCGGTCGCCGAAGGCACACCGCCCTCGGGAACGCGCAGACCGACCACGTGCCTTCCCTGCAGCAGTGCTCCATGGGAGGAGTCGAGCGGAATCTCGGCGACGACAACCTCTTCATGCACGAGGGTGTCGTGGCTCCCGTGATCCAACACGTCAACGCTCGTGTATCGGTGAAGGGCCTTCCGCACCAGTTGCACCTTCACTCCCCTGACCTTGCGGTCGAGGTCGCCGGTGATGGTCACGACCGCGTTGACGCTGTCGCCGAGCACCGTCCGCGAGGGCTCGGTCGTGACAGCCAACGTCGGGAGCCCGCCTGATGACATCGTGACCTCCCCGCTCTCGGATCCCGTACCCAGCCCACCGCCGCAGGCCGGCCGTGCAGAGTACACCGCCTCGCAAGGGGACGTCGATGGCGCGGACGCGTAGCGACGTCCGGCGCCGACGGCAGAGGGGTCGGCTGTAGGGTACGACGAGGCTGACTCCATCCGCCGCCACCACGGATGCACCGATGAGGCAGTGCTCCGCTCCCCGAAGGATCACAACGTGGTGTTCGTCACTCACCAATTCCCGACGTTGGAGCAGGCGGAAGCTTTCAGCGCAGACCCGGAGCTGCACGCGGCGATGGCACGCGCCGGCGTCGGCCACCGGCGCGAATTCTTCGAGGACATCACGGGGGGCCGTGGCTGATCGTCCGGTTTCCCGCGAAGTTCTCGTGCAACAGTGGTCGATGCGCCAGGGACGTTCTGGACCTGAGCGCAGAGCGCCGAGCGAGAGCGCTTTCGAACACGGTCGCAGAGGTCCGCAGCGAGGTCCGATGCGCAGCTTAGCGTCTCAGCGTATGATCCGGCACCATAGGTGCTCACCGTTCCGTGGAGATCGCTTCACCGCTGCTCAAGAATCAGTGGACCAAGCGCGTCGCCCGTGCGACGGGATTGCGCAAGCCTCACGTGGTCCGCTCCGGGACGCAGCACTATCGGATGCCGAGCGTCGAGGAGAACGGCGGGTACGTGGTCCTGCGTCGCTACTCAGACGAGGAGATCCCGAAAGAGGAGTGGGAGCCGCTCGAGTACCTCACCTTCGCCGCCGACCCGCACACCTTCTTCGCCCCCCTGACGTCGGCGACCGGGGAGACGGTGGTCCGTCCCTTTTGGGACGACGGCAAACCTGACCTGGACGGCATCTGGACCTCCAATGCCGCCAAAGCTCCTGCCCTCAGCCGATACCTCAAGTCCATCCCCGGTCGTTACGGTCGTGTCCAGATCATCCGGCAACCTCCGAACGCGATGCGGGAGACTCGGTGGGGCTTGCACTGCGACGACAACAACCGCCTGAACCCGGAGTCCAACGGCTGGGTCGTGCGCCTGTGGACCCAGCTGACCGACGACCCGCGCAGCACGATGGTGCTTCGCAGCCGAGAATTGGACCGGCGCACCGAGGTGCAGATCCCGCTCCCCCGGGGAACCCAGATCGTGATCGATTCTGAGCGGCTGTTCCATGGCGTTCATCACGCCGAGCGGACCACGCGGTATGGAATGATCACGAGCTTTGAGAGCACGGAGGCCATGGACGAGTGGATCCGCGCTCAGCGTAGTTAGCCCCCGACGTGGGCAGAGACCAGTGCGCTGGGCGAGGCGGCACCCGGAGACGGGGTGCTCTCGCACCACCTGAAGGGTGCAGCTGACGCCCTCGCACTCGCGAGGGGCCAACTGCTCGATCGGATCTACAACGGCGATCTGAAACTGCCTGGCCCATACAGGGCAGCCACCGACGCTTCTCACTCCGGGGCTTCTCGAGCGACGTCGTGGGCACAGCGAACGGTGATCAGCCGAGGCGCCACACGGCAGCCCCGTACTGCCAGTCGGGCGGGGCGCGAAGGACCTGCTGGAAGTAGCGGATGGCGCAGGTGGGGTTGACCGAGAAGGCCGTCGGCACGACGATGGTCCGCACTTGCCAGAGCTGCAGTTCGGCAACGGCTCGCTTCTGGTAGCCCCTCGGCGGCTGGACGGCGGCCGGGTGGTTCCAACAGAAGTTCTCGGCGACCCAGACAGGGCCCGTGTGCAGGTGACCTACCTTGTACTCGCCTGACGGCGACCGCCATCGCATGCCGTCCACGGCCTGCCAGAACATCGGCAGGTTGTGGCCGTTCGTGGCCACCGGATACGTGAGCAAGGTCGACCCTGCGGCGATCGAGTCGACAGCAGGCGAGCTGAACCACTGGGGAACCTGAGAGGGGTTGATCGAGTACGGCCAGTTGGGGACGAGGGCAACGAGGCTGGCCCCGAGGAGCGCGACAGGAACGGCGCGCGGAGCGAGCTGGGCCGTGAGGGATCGGCGGCGACTGTCGCTGTGCCGCCGAGCGAAGACCCAGCGATCGAGGATGGCGGTGGCCGCCAGGGCGACGAACAGCCACATGAACATCGTGTATCGGGAGGCCGATGAGCTGTCAAGGAAGGGCAGGTGTTTGAGGACCACGAAAGGCAGGGGGACGGGGGTGTAGTGACCGAAGACGTGCAGCCGGCTGCCGAGCGACATGACGAAGGCCGCTGCCGCCATGAACATCGTGAACTGCACGAGCCGATCGCGGTGGTACTTCCAGGTCCCGAGACCCAGCAGCACGAGGAGAGGGATGCCGATGTAGGTCCCGTTTTCGCCGGCGTTCGGCCTGGGGACTCCGGTCAGGCTCAGGTTGGCCACCCAACTGTTGCCTTGCCGGCCGAGACCGAGCGTGTATCGCTGCAGTACCGTCGGCATGAAGGGGCCGGCAAGGTCGCTCGACAGGTGGGTCAGCAGGTTCACCGGTTGTAGTGAGCCGGAGATGTGCTGTGGCCCGGTCCTGATGGTGACGGCATAGGCGAGAGCGACCGGTCCGCCGGCGAGCGCGGCGAGGGCCAGTGCTCTCGCCGCATAGGGCAGGCGGGAACGGATCGCGTCCCGCCGAACGATGGCGAGCGTGACAACGCCGATGAGGGCGACGACGCAGCAATCGGCGAAGATCTCGGCCGACCAGCCGAGTTCCACGATCAGGAGCAGAGCGAGCAGGAGACCCATCCAGTACCAGCGGCGCTGTTGGCGGCAGAGGATCTCGTCGAGAGCAAGAAGGATGAGTGGCGGGATGGCGGCGAACTGCAGGAAGACGTGACTCGCGGCATTGCCGATGAGGTAGGGACAGAACCCGTAGAGCAGCCCGCCCAGGAAGCAGGCGAACCGGGATGCCACCCAGCGTCGGAAGGCGAACATGGCCGCTGTGGCGGAGGCGGCGAACGAGAACACCAAGAGGACGTTGAAGGAGGCAACCGGGCCCGCCGACAGAGTAATGGGCGCCGCCAGGATGCCAGCGAGCGGCATCGATGTCTGGTCCGCCAGGTCGACCCCCGTTGGGTAGTTGATGTAGTTCGTGCGGAGCGGGTTGTGGAGGTGCGTCAGCGCCTTTGCAGACCACTCGAGGAACCAGACCTGCTGGCCGATGTCGTTGCAGCCGCCGCAGCGAATCGTGTGGGTGATCCCTCCCTGCAGCACCGGCAGGATGGCGAGGAGCCCGAGGCCGATGTAGACGAGGATCCCGACGAGCATCCAGGCGGCGTAGTAGATCCGCGACCTTTCTCGACCGGCGGTGAGCTCTGCAGGGCCGATCTGGCCCCCTGGCACCTTGTAGTCAGCCTCACCGACGAGCGGCAACGACACCACCGCAGAGTCCTTGGCTCCCTGCTGCCCCGCGGACGGGTCGGTCACGTGACCGACGAGGCCGTTGTCGTCACGGGCGACGACGACGCGGAGCGCCCGACGCCTCGCGTCGCCTCTTGCTGCAAACTGCTCACGTCGCCCTCCACGGATGGCGGATGGTCGGGCCGAAGGACCTCGGAGAGCCTACCGATCCTGGCCGCGCCGTCACTGGACCGCGCCTCGGCTGGGCGGAGCGACGAGGCCTCTCGGTTTGACACCGAGGCCGAGCGCGGTCGGCCCGCCGCGAGTCTCTTCACCTCGACGACGGGATCGTGACGAAGCTCGAAGTAGCCGACACCGGGATCGTCGTAGCGCGGGCGGGTGGAAAGCAGGTGCCAGATCGTCAAGAGCATCGGGCTTGCGACCGCATTGGTGACCGCAGCCGGCATGGGGCGACGAAGGAGTCTCAGCCTCGCCTCAGGAACCGATAGTAGCGTCAGGCCCGGTGAACGACGAGAAGGATGACTACAGCTTCCACAGCAAACTTCGCTGGCGCTCAACGGCATCGGACGTATCGTCAAGGCTCAAGTCCCGATCCGTCGCGCAGGACACGAGCATCAGCCAGCTCGACGTGTTCGCCATAAGGGCTATGAACCGAGGACCTCGCAGGCGCCCCAGCTGTTTCGTCGCTTCGCTGCTGCGAAACAAGTCAATGGTGCATTTAGCAGAGCAACTATGAGGAACGTAATTGTCCACTACCACATTTTCAAGAACGCTGGTACGTCAATTGACGAATGTCTCGCTGACTCCTTCGGAACGAAGTGGCACATCTTCGACCTGAATTATGAATGGGACAACATTACAGTAGATGCCCTGAGTAGGCATCTGTCGGAGCATCCCACGCTCTTGGCGCTCTCGTCGCACCAGGCTCGTTGGCCCGAACCGTCGAGCGAGAGCCTACGGGTTCACCCAATCGTACTTCTCCGCCATCCGATCGACAGAATAGGCTCCATGTACTCCTTCGAAGTTCGGCGAGGCGAGCCGAGCGTCGTGGGACGTTCACTCGCAGAGTTCGTCGACCGGATGCTCGAACCCGAGAGCGGCTGGGTTGCGAGGTCCTTCCAGACGCTTTTTCTCAGTGACGACCAACACTTGACAAAGCCACCCAACGGCCCATCGACGGAGGTAACGGCAGCACACTTCGCCCAGGCTGTTTCGCGCCTCGAAAACCTCGCAAACTTCGGACTGGTCGAACGGTTTGAAGCGTCGATTGCGATGTTCGCGCAGCAACTGAAGCCTTACTTTCCTGACCTACTCCTGTTTCCCCGGACCGAGAACGTGTCAGCGGGACGTGCGGCGAGTTTGGACGATCGGCTCACAGCGATCCGTCGTGCCATCGGCGTTCCACGGTATGGTCGATTGCAGGACGCCAACGAGGCTGACATGGTCTTGTGGAACCGCGCCGGCCGCATGTTCGACGCCAGGGTTCGCGGCGCAGAACGGCAGAGTCGTCCGCCTCTCATCGCGAGAGTGTTCCGGCCGGGGCGCAGCAGCTCGATGGGGCCTGGGAAACGCTCCTCGTCGCCGAGACCGTCGTGATCGCAGAGGGCTCCCCCTTTGTGAGTCGGCGTTTGAACCTGCCGGGCGTGGTCGCGGCGGGAGATGTGAACGAGGCCATCCACAGCGATCTCTAAACATGCTTCGATGCCCGTCTCAGATGGGCGTCTTAGCGAGACACCTGTACCTTGCGGAAGGCCAGGCCGACGCCCGTTACGCAGCTAGGCACACCTTCGATGGCCTGCCGACTTGGCTGCCCCCGGTCTCTGGCGGCCCAGGGGGCACGCCTTCGTTGACGAGCACGCTCGGCCCGAACGCCATCGTCATCACGACCCTCTGGCCCGAGACCTCGACATCGCAGTGCTTTGGCGTCCTCATCGTCCGAGCGCCGTTGACTCAACCCGCGTTCGCGGCATACCCGGAGACGGCCCGGCCCGGGAACTACTACTTCGAGTCGGTGCCGCCGAGTTCGAACGGTTACTGCTCCGCGAGAACGGCGCAGCCGACCCACGTCACGGCCAACCTGTATCCGGCGCCCTGGTAGTCCGGTATTCCCGTCGCCACGAGGACGCCGGTGAGCGGAGTCTCGGATACCGGTCAAGTTAGGGAACTCATCACAGCTCGCTACCAGGACTGACGCGAAGGAACGGACTCCGTACCGGCCGGTCGTTTGTCCTCCCGCGGACGGTTCCATTGATTATCGGGAGCACCGCCGACGGTGGCGCGACCGACAAGAGATCGTCACGCTCGTGACCTGGCCTTTCGGTGGGGCTAAGAGGACTTGAACCTCTGACCTCAGCATTATCAGTGCTGCGCTCTAACCAACTGAGCTATAGCCCCGCGGCGCCCTGCGAGGCGCCACGATACACCTGCTCCGAGCCGCCCCAGGTCGGGACGACGCCCGGGCGCGCCGGCCGATCCCGCCGGTCAGGGCGGAGAAACCGTGTACAACTGTTCCGCCATGTCGGACCCCGCCCCCACTGTTCGACACGAAGCGCCAGACCCCCGCGACCCGCTCGGCCTCGCCTCCGACGCCCCCCTCTTCAAGGCGTACCTCGACGCCCTCGACCGCCAGGCGGCCGGCGAGCACTCCTTCACGACGCCCGGGCACAAGGGCTCGACCGCCCTCACCGGCCTTATCGTGGCCAACGACCTCCCCACGGCGGGCGGCGTGGACACCGTCAAGTTCAAGAACGGCTGGGTGACGCTGGCGGAGCGGCGGGCGGCGCAGCTCTTCGGAGCAGACGCCTGCCGCTTCTCCGTGGGCGGCTCGACGCACGGCAACCAGACGCTTGCCCTCACTGTCGGGCGGCCGGGCGACCAGATCGTCATCTCCCGCACCCTCCACCGCTCGCTCCTGCTCGGCCTCGTGCTCGCCGGCCTCGTACCGGTCTGGGTGCGACCCGAGGTCGACGACGTCACCGGACTGCCCACCGGGATCGCACCGCAACGGGTGGCGGACGCCCTCCGGCAGCACCCCGACGCCCGCGCCGTCTTCCTCGTCGAGCCGTCCTATGTCGGCACGCTGTCCGACCTCGGCGCCCACGCCGAGGTTGCGCACGCCGCCGGCGTGCCCCTCCTCGTCGACTCCGCCTGGGCGGCGCACTTCGGGTTCCATCCCGACCTGCCCAAGCACGCCATCGCCGCCGGCGCCGACGCCATGGTGACGAGTGCTCACAAGTCCCTGCCGGCCTACGGGCAGGCGGCCATCGTGCTGGCGCGCACCGAACGCATCGACCCGAGCCGGCTGGAGCGCGCCTTCGAGGCGACCCACACGACGAGCCCGGCCGGGACGATCCTCGCCAGCATCGACGCCGTGCGGGCGCTCATGGAGCACCACGGCGAGCGTCTCCTCGGCCGCCTCCTCGACATCGTGGCGGCCGCCCGCACGCGGTTGTCAGCCATCGAGGGTGTCCGTGTCCTGAGCGGTCCGGGCGTCGACCCGGCCAAGCTGGCGATCTCCATCGCCGGCACGGGAGCCCACGGCGTCGAGGTCGAGGCCGAGCTCATCGAACGCGGTTGCCCCGTCGAGATGGCGGACCGCGACACGATCGTCGCCCTCGTCACCGTCGGCGACACGCCGGCCGACGTCGAACGGTTCACGGAGCGGCTGACGGAGGCGATCGAGCGACGCCGCTCCACGCCTCGCACCCTTGCGACGGCCGCCGCCTGGATCGTCGAGCCGGAGCTCGTCGTTCCGCCGAGGGAGGCGTTCTTCGGGACGAGCGAGACCGTTCCGATCGAGAAGGCGGCAGGGCGAGTCAGTGCCGAGCTCGTCGCCCCCTACCCGCCCGGCGTGCCCGTTCTCGCCCCCGGTGAGCTCGTGACGCCGGAGGCCCTCGCCGCCTTGGCGGAGGCTCGCGAGGACGGCGTCCGCATCGCCTACGCCGCCGATCCGAAGCTCGAGTCGCTCCTCGTCCTCGCCGAGGAGACTTGAACCGACCAGTGCGCCGGACGTCTCAGGGCTGCAGGCGGTCCATCACCCAGCCGGAGCCCTCCCGCCGGTAGCGGAGCCCGTCGTGCAGCCGGTCGTCACGGTTCTGCCAGAACTCGAAGACTTCCGGCGACACCACGTAACCACCCCAGGTCTCCGGTCGGGGGATGGCGCCGCCCTCGTACTCGGCGGCAAGCTCCCGTACCCGCACGTCGAGCGTCTCCCGGCTCGCCACGGGTTGGCTCTGGTGCGAAGCGTGCGCGCCGATCTGGGCTCCGACGGGACGGGTGGCGAAGTACTCGTCCGACTCGGCGGGGCTGATGCGGGCGACGGTCCCCTCGATGCGCACCTGGCGGCCCAGCTCGTCCCAATGGAAGAGGAGCGCCACCCGGGGGTTGGCGTCCAACTCGGCCGCCTTCCGGCTCCGATACTGCGTGAAGAAGACGAAACCCGCCTCGCCGCATCCCTTCAGCAACACCATCCGGACCGACGGGTGCCCATCGGGGTCGGCCGACGCCACGGCCATCGCCTCCGGCACGCGCACCGCCCTCGCAGCCTCGCCGTACCAGGTGGCGAATTGCTCAAAGGGGTCGGCGGCCACCTCGGACTCGAGGAGGGGTTGGGAATGCAGCGCCACGGGAGGGACGCTAGCAACGACGCCTCCGGGTGCTCGGCGGTCCAGAATGAGCGTCGTGGGGACCGTCACGAGTGCAGACGTCGTCACCGGGGCCGCCCGGGCCGTCACGAGCGCTGCCAGCCGGGCAGGGGTCGAGGTCAGGCCGCTCACGTCTCACGCCGAGCTTGCCGCCGCTGCCGACCTGCTCACCTATGTCTGGAGCCGGCACTTCCCGGAGGATCTCCTCCGTGCCTTCGAGCTGTCGGGCAACTTCGTAGCCGGCGCCTTCGCCGCGGACGGTACGATGGCGGGCGCCTCCGCCGGCTGGGCCTCGATCGGCGAGGAGCCGGACCTCCACTCGCATGTGACCGGCGTCGCACCGAGCCATCGCCGTTCCGGCGTTGGTGTCGTCCTGAAGCTGTACCAGCGCTGGTGGGCCCTGGAACGGGGAATCGGCGTCGTCAGCTGGACGTTCGACCCCCTCTTGCGTCGAAACGCCCGGTTCAACCTCGGGCGCCTCGGCGCCGCTGTCACCGACTACCTCGAGAACATCTACGGAGACATGGACGACGAGCTCAACCGCCACGACGAGAGCGACCGCTTCTGGGTGCGCTGGCGCCTCGACGACCCTGACGTCGTGGCCGCCGCCGCTGGGACGCCCCGAGTCGTGGCGCCGCCCCGGGGGACCGAGCGTCGGCTCGCCCCCGGCCCGGACGGCCGACCGGCCGTCGTCCCGCCATCGCCCTTCGCGCCAGGCGTCGCCGGCGCCACCTTCACCTGTTCCATCCCCGGCGACGTCGAGGCGATGCGGGCCACCGACCCCGCGTTGGCGGCGGCATGGCGGCTCGTCCTCCGGGAGGTTCTCGGCGGCGCCCTTCGCCAGGGTGGACGCGTGCTCGGGCTCGACGCCGAGGGCGACTACGTGGTGGCGTTTCCGAGCGGTGGCGAGCCGGGCGACGCATGATGAGCGGCATGAAGATCGAGGCGATCGAGCTGCGACGCGTCGTCCTGCCACTGGTGCGGCCGTTTCGCACGTCACTCGGCACGGACGACGAGCGGGAGGCGTTGCTCGTCCACGTCCTCTGCGACTCCGGCGAGGGATGGGGCGAGTGTGTCGCCAGCTGGGATCCGCTCTACTCGGAGGAGTTCGTCAACGGCGCCTGGCTGGTCATGCGGGAGCATCTCGTCCCGCGCCTCTTCGCTGCCGAGCGTGTGACGGCGGCGAGCGTCGCCCTGTTGCTCGGAGAGGTGAAACGCCACCGCATGGCCAAGGGCGCCCTGGAGATGGCCGTCCTCGACGCCGAGCTGCGGGCGGCTGGCATGTCCTTCGGCCAGTTCCTCGGCGCCGTGACCGACAGGATTGCTCCCGGTGTCTCCGTCGGCATCACCGACACGGTCGACGAGCTCCTCGAGGTCGTTGGCGGGCACCTCGACGAGGGCTATGGGCGCGTGAAGTTGAAGATCGAGCCGGGGTGGGACATCGCCCCCGTGCGTGCCGTCCGTGAGCGTTTCGGCGACGACCTGCTCCTCCAGGTGGACGCCAACACGGCGTACGGGCGCGGCGACGCCGGTCATCTGGCCGAGCTCGACGCCTTCGGGCTCCTCCTCATCGAGCAACCCCTCGACGAGGAGGATCTCCTTGGGCACGCCCAGCTGGCGCGGCGCCTGACGACGCCCATCTGCCTTGACGAGTCCGTCGTGTCCGCCAAGTCTGCCGCCGACGCCATCGCCCTCGGCGCCTGCTCCATCGTCAACATCAAGCCCGGTCGCGTGGGTGGTTATCTCGAGGCACGGGCCGTGCACGACGTCTGCACCGCCCACGGGGTGCCCGTGTGGTGTGGCGGCATGCTCGAGACGGGCATTGGCCGGGCGGCGAACCTGGCGTTGGCGGCACTGCCGGGTTTCGTCCTTCCTGGTGACGTCTCGGCGACGGACCGCTACTTCCGGGAGGACGTCACGCCGCCATTCGTGCTCACGAACGGGACGATCGCCGTGCCCACGGGACCGGGCATCGGCGTCGACGTCGTGGAGTCGTCGCTGCGCACCCTCACGACGGAAACGGAGCTGCTCAAGCCGTAGGGGGAGGTTCGGGGGGCAGCTCCGAGACCGGGATGGCGACGAGGTGGTGGGAGTCCGAGGTGAGGCACCGCCCCGTCGCCAGCTCGAAACGCCACCCGTGCATCCCGCACTGCAGGACGCCGTCGTGCACCTCCCCGAAGCGGGCGAGGTCGGCCTTCAGGTGCGGGCAGCGGCGCTGCACCATGTAGTCGCCGATGCGGACGAGGTCGTCCGGCTCCTCCTGCTCGGCGTACCAGCCCTCGGCGTAGGAGAGGCGCTCGGGGGCGAGGCACTTGAAGAACGTGTAGATGAACTCGTTGTAGGCGCCCCGGCGGAAGGCGCGGAACCGCAGCGAGAGGAAGAGGCTGTTCACCCAGTCGATCTCGTGCTCGGCGACAAGGGCCTCCACGAGCTCGTGAGACATCGTGAATCGGTAGCGGCATTCCTCGCCCTCCCAACGGCGGACGTGCCGGCCGGGGAAGTCGATGACGATGCGTTCCTCGCCGATCTCGAGGAGGACCGGAGCACCCACGCCCGGACCGATGCGGTCGGCGAGCTCGAGGAGCGGGTCCCACCACGTGGCGAGGGTGGCCGCGAGGTCCCCGTCGAAACGCGGCCAGGAGGCCCGTTCCGACTCGATGCGGCCCGCCTGGCGGGCGGCGTAGGCCTTCAGGTAGCCGGCCTTGTCGCTGAAGATGGACGCCACCTCGTCCTCCGGGAGCGGGTGCGTGACGGAGCAGGAGGCTCGGCCGCCCTCCCCGGCGGCCGTGAGCTCGGCCGTGCTCCCAGGGATGAGCAGCCTGGCGTTGTCGTGCCCGCGGGCGGCGAGGTACTCGAGAAACACCGTCTGATCCGGGAACGGATTGTCCTCGCGTCGAGCGGTGTCGTTGAAGGCGAAGAGGTCGGCGTCGAGGAAAGCAGGCGGACCACTGTTCGGGAACGCGTAGGTAGCCCCGACCGCTTCGAGGAACCGCAAGGCGCGCGCCATGCCGTTCTCCCGCTTGCGGGCTCCGACGGCGCTCTTCGTGGCGGCCGCGAGGTCGTAGACGACCGGCCACCAGATGGCGCCGGAGAATTGCAGTGAGTGCCCGTCGAAGGGACCGAAGCTGGTGATGGGGTCGAGATCGCGGGGGCGGGCGTCGTTCTGGTTGAAGAAGCGCACCCCACCGTCGTCGACGGCGAGGGCAGAGTCGCCGAGGGGGCCGTCTGCTGGTGAGGTGAGGGTGGCGATCATGAGGCGGAGGCCGTCGAGCTCGACGGGTTCGCCGTTCACGGTGTGCACGAAGGACCCGAAGCCGAGGTCGCGGAGGGCGGTCTCGAGATCGTCGGTCGGGAAGTCCGGGAGGAGCACGGTCGTCGACTTCGGGACGAGGTTCCGCAGCAGCTGGGCGTCGTAATGATCGCGGTGCAGGTGGGAGATGTAGAGGAAGTCGGGCCGGAAGCTCTCGAAGTCGACGCCGCTGTTGTCGGGGAAGACGAACCAGGAGGCGAAGTAGGCCGGGTTGCGCCAGGGGTCGCAGAGGATCGACCCGTGCGCCGTCTCGATGAAGAGCCCGGCGTGCCCCGTGCAAGTGACCTTCATGACGGAGGCAGGATACGGGAAGGCCGCGGCCGGCCGGTGCCCGTGGCGGCCCGGTCCGGACCAGGCAGGTGGGCGCTTTAGCATGGCGCGGGTATGAGCCGTCGCGCCGCCATGATCCTGCGAGCGTCCGTCCTTTGGGCGGTCTGGGTCTGGGCCGTCCTCATCCGCAACATGATCGTGGGGAACTTCGGCTGGTCCTTCAAGGCCATCCACATCTTCATCGCCGTCGTGTCGCTCGCTTTCGCCGTCATGACATGGCGGATCGCGAGCACCAGCCGCCGCTTCACGCGGGAGGTGGAGCGGCAGCGCAACCCGCGGCCGGATCGCATGTCCGCCAGCCAGCTCGCCGTCGGGGCGGTGCGTCTCGGGATGCGCAAGCGAGCCCAGCGCAACGGCACCCAGGCGGGCCAGGCACCGGCCGCACCGGCCGCCGCGGTCCTCGAGGCGACGACGTCCCCGGTAGCCGCCGACCAGCCCGACTGACGCCGCCGGGCGGCGCCTGGCGGGGCGCACTTGTATGATCGGCGTGCTGTCGTAGCGTTTCGGCCGTGCGAGTCTTCTCGCCCGCCTACATCGCCACGCTCGTGGTCACGGCCGTCAGCGCCGCCCTCCTCTGTGCGGCCGGACGCCGTCACGCCGGAGCCGATCCGACCCGCTGGGTCCTCGTCGCCAACTGGGTGCTCGCTGCCGCCCTCCTCGTGACGAGTGGGCTCTGGCTGGAGTCGACCTACGTGGGACAGCCCTTCTCGGCTGCGACCTCGCTACCGTTCGCCCTCTGCGACCTCGCAGCCCTGGTGGCCGCCGCCGCCCTCCTCACCCGCCAGCGACTCCTCGTCGAGCTGACGTACTTCTGGGGCATCGCCGGAAGCCTGCAGTCCCTCCTGACACCGGACCTGCACGTCGGCTGGCCGACCCTGCAGTTCGTCGAGTACGTGGTGGCGCACGCCGCCATCGTCTGCTCGGCGCTCTTTCTCGTCGTCGGGCAGCGGCTCGCGCCCCGCCCCCGTGCCGTCCTCCGAATCTGGCTGATCACGCTCGCCTACTCGGGTGGCGTCGGGATCGTGGACGCCGCTACGGGGGGCAACTACATGTACCTGCGCCAAGTGCCCCCGGAGTGGAGCCTGCTGAGCGTGCTGGGGCCCTGGCCCTGGTACGTGCTCTCGGCCGCCGCCGTCGCCCTCGTCCTGTTCACGCTGCTCGACCTGCCCTTTTGGCGAGGTCGGCGCGCCCTGGTGCTTCCGCCCAACCGGCCAGGGCACGGGGGGATGGCACGCGCCGCCGGAGCGCGTCCAACACCCTGACCGGCCGGACGGATGCACGCTCACAGCGGACTCGGGCTCGTCCGCTGAGGTCGGAGGCTCGGGAGCCTCGTCCGAACTGCGTCGTCAGGGAGTGACCCTACGGGGGGCAGATGAATCCGAGGTGTCCTGCGGGCGAACCTGAGGCGAACTTCTCATGATGCGCGGGTCCCGCGCACGACGGCGGCCTCGCTCACGACCGGCACGGCCTCCACCTGCTCGAAACCCGCCTCCTCGAACATCGACACCCACGCCGACATGGCGACGGGCCGCTCCTGGGTCCGGAAGAGGTATCGGCCGGCGTTCTTGACGATCCGCCACCAGCCGCCCGGGCCGTCGAGGAAGAGGTCGGAGACCTTGGAGGCGATGATCTTCCGGTCCCGCTGGTTGCCCCCGCGGCCGAACATCATGTCGCCGAGCACGAAGCGCCCCCCGGGACGAAGCCAGGTGAAGATCTGCTTCACGACCAGTGGCTTGTCCGCATCGCGGAGGTGGTGGAAGACGTAGTTGGAGACGACGAGGTCGACGGAGCCGGGGGTGAAGTCGAGCTCTTCGATCGGAACGGCCCTGCCCTCGACGTTGCCGATGCCCGCCTGACGGGCGTTTTCCAACAGGAGGTCGATCATCTTCTGGCTGACATCGACGGCCAGCACGGAGGCCACGGTACGGGCGAGGGCGAGCGTCACCTGGCCGGAACCGCAGCCGAGGTCGATGACATGCTCGTCCGGGCGCGCCCCCGCCTCGGCGAGCACCGCGTTGACGACTTTCACGAGCCCGGGGTTGTTGCCGGCGCCGTGGTCCCAGCTGGCCGCCTGTCGGGTCCAGAAGCGACGTTGCCGGGCGATGTTGCGCCGCGCCGGCAGGGGGGTGGGTGGGGGCGTTGCCATGGCGGGCTCGACCCTACCGGCCCGCGACTGGCCGGTCGGGGCGCTCAGTGCGTGGGGTCGAAGACGAGCAAGCAGGGGCAGTGCTTGGGGGTGGGCACGTTCATCTTCTTCGAGCCTCGTGTGAGGGAGATGGTGGTCCCGCCGGCGCCGATCTCGACGATGGTCGGTCCGTTGCCCGGGATCTGGAACGAGTCCCCGTTGCCCTGCAGGGTCGTTTGCCGGCTGCCGTTCGGCAGCTGCCCGCTCGTGTACGGCGAGCCCGACACCCACGCTCGGCTGCTGGCTGTGACGGTGACGATGAACACCCCGCTGCCGATCCAGTAGCCGGTCGTCGGGATGCTGTTGACCTCGGTGGGCTGCGGCTCCATCAGGGTCAGACCCGACGGCGAATGCCCGCCCGACGTGTGAGAGGTCGTCTTAGCTGCTGCTGTGGTCGTCGGCGCCGAGCCCAGCGCCGCCGCCGGCACGCTGTGGCGGAGGGGGGCCACCCACGACGGCCGGTAGTGGATGACGAGGTCGCCGGCCGCCGCGAAGAGGACGATGAAGGCGAGGACCCAGACGACGACCCTCAGAACGAGTGGTGCCGGCAGGCGCTTGCGTGAACCCGGGTACCAGACGGATCCGTCCGGGAGCAGCACCCCGTACGACGGTCCGGCCTTGACGGCGGGTATCTCGGCCGTGATGACCGTGCCGGACCGGGTGTCGTGCACCGGGAGACCCACCGGGCGCGGCGACGGACCGGCGCCTGGGGTGATCGCCGTCAAGTTGGACATCGACGACGCTCCGTCGTTCGCCACCGCTGCTCCTTGTCGCCTCTCCGCACGAAAGACTACAACCGCAGCGCCCTCACCACGTAGTGCCCGCCGCCGTGACATCTGCGAGGCTTTCGGTTCGTATGGCTCCCCGTGGACGTCCCGCCTCCCAGGTGCTCGTCTGTGCGCTCCCGCCGGAGGCGATCGCCGTCCGGATGGGCCTCGGTCGCCGCCCGGTCGCTTGCCTGCGCCTCAGCGGGATAGGGCCGGCACGGGCGCGCAAGGCGGCGGCCCGCCTCGCCTCCGTCCTCCCTGACGGCGTCCCCGTTGTGGTGCTCGGAGTGGGGGGAGCTCTCGTGCGCGGCTACCTGGCGGGCGATCTCGTCGTGGCGAGCGCCCTCGGGACGGCAGATGCCCCCGGCGGGGGCGAGCTCGTGGTACAGCACCCGCCCCGGGGGCTGGACGACACCTCCGACCGGCTCGGACAGCGGCTGTGCGAGGTGCTCTCGAAGACCTTCCCGTCGACGACGAGGGCGCCCTTGCTCTCGGCCGGGCGCACCGCCCGCGGGAGTGAACGGGAGGCGCTCGGCGCATCGGGGGCCGTCATCTGCGACACGGAGTCGGCGTGGCTCGCCCGGCTCGCCGAACGACGCCCCTTCGCCGTCGTGCGGGCGATCGTCGACACGCCCGAGCGGGAGCTCGTAAGCCTGCAGACCGTCACCGGGGGGATCATCGGCCTGCGGAAGCTGGCGCAGATCGCCGCCACCGTCTCGGATCTGCTGGCGGCAGAGTTCGCGCCCTGAGCCCACGCTCGGCCCGCTCGAGGACGGCCTTCGGCACCGGGAGCCTGGCGACCGGGCGTAGGGTCGCAGGTCGTGGAGCCGCCTTCCGCCCCCGGGCGATCAGCTGACGCCTGGCTGTCCCCGTCCCGGCGCCTTCTCGTGATGCGGCGCGTCGAGGTGGCGGTGCTCTTCGTCGTCGCCGTCGCCGTGTCGATTGTCCCCGTGACCTCGGCCGGCGGCTTCGTGCCCGTCGCCGTTTACGCACCGCTCGCCGTGGTGGCCGTCCTTGCCGAGGTGTTCATGGGCCGGCGCTACCGGTCCTGGGGGTACTGCGAGCGGTCCCGCGACCTGCTCGTCCGCCGCGGGGTCCTCATCCGGCGTCTCACCGTCGTTCCCTACGGGCGCATGCAACTCGTCGACGTCACCGCCGGTGCGGTGGAGCGCATCTTCGGGCTCGCCACCATCAAGCTGCACACGGCCGCATCCACGACGGATGCCCGCATCCCGGGCCTCGGTCCGGACGAGGCCACGCGGCTGCGGGACCAGCTGGCGGCGCTCGGAGAAGCCCAGGCAGCGGGGGTCTGACCTGCAGCCCGGTGCCCTTCCGACGACGCCGCAGCGGCTCAGCCCCTTGTCGCCCTTCGTCCGCATCGGGCGGGCCTTTCTCGGGCTCGTTGCCCTCTTGGCGGCCCAGCAGGTCTCGGCGAGCAAGCACGGCGGCCGCGGCGAGAGTGACCTCATCGACCTGGCCATCGTCGGTGTCGTCCTCGTCCTCGCCGTCGTCTCCTGGTACGTCACGACGTGGCGGATCGACGGCGATGCCCTGCAAGTGGCCAGCGGGCTCATCCGGCGCAACACGGTTCGCTTGCCGCTCGCCCGCGTACAGGCGGTCGATCTCGTCGAGCCGTTCATCGCCCGAGTCTTCGGTCTCGCCGAGGTCCGGGTGCGCACGGCCGGCGGGTCCGGAGGGGATGCCCGTCTCCAATATCTGAAGCTGGAAGATGCCCATTGGGTGCGTGGCAGCCTGCTCGCTCTGGCCCATGGTCTCCCCCACAGCACACCCCCGCCGCCCGAGCGCTTCCTCTACCGGGTGTCGAACGGCCGCCTCGTCGCCTCGATGGCCCTGCGGGGCGCCGCTTTCGCCTCCGTGCTGCCCGTGGCGCTGGTGATCTCCCTCCTGGCGGCCGGCGTCGTGAGTGCTGCCGCCATCGGAGTGGCCGGCGGGACACTGCTCCTCGACCTCCTGGCCGTCATGTCGCGGATGGTGAGGCGGGTGGCGGAGGAGTGGGGTTTCGAGGTGGCGGAAGCACCCGACGGGCTACGTATCCGCGGCGGCTTCGCCTCCCGGGTGGCCGAGACCATCCCCTACGGACGAGTACAGGCCGTGCGCATGGTGGAGCCGCTGCTCTGGCGGCCCTTCGGCTGGTGCCGCCTCGAGTTGCACATCGCCGGCTCGGTCCGGCACGGTCGCGATCAGCCCCGCACCGCCATCCGGCGGGCACTCGTTCCCGTCGGCACGGCGGTGGAGGCCCAGTGGCTGCTCGGCCGGATCGTGGCCGATCACCAGGTGGCCACGACCCCTCCGCCCCGGCGGGCGATGGTGCGGGCGCCCTTCAGCTACCACTTCTTGTCGGCCGGCCGAAACGCTTCCTGCGCCGTCTCGACGAGTGGGAGGGTGTGCCGGTTGACGGAATGGGTGCCCCTCGGCAAGGTCCAGAGCATCCGCTCTGTGCAAGGGCCGTTCGAACGGTCACTGGATCTGGCCTCGGTGCATCTCGACGTCGCCGGCCGCCGGACGAGCGTGCGTTACTGGCACCGTTCGGCGGCCGAGATGGACGGCCTCATGGCCGTGCTGCCGGCCGAGTGCGAGGCGGCCCGCGATCGAGACGCGACTGGGCGGCCGTCTCCGCCGCCCGCGCACGCAGCCCCGGCGCCGCCGTTTCCCGTCGTCCCGCCGCGGGTCGGTTCACCGTCAGCGGCTCAACCGCCGCCGCCGGGCCCACCACCGCCTGCTCTTCCGCCGTCGTCGGCCATGCCGGCGGGCCCGATCTGGTGGCGCCTGCGCAGCACGTAGGCTCGGGTGGTGCCGCCCGGCGGGTCGCCGCGGCGAGTTCGGTGAAGGGGGCTGTAGCTCAGTTGGTAGAGCACCGGCTTTGCAAGCCGGGTGTCGCCGGTTCGAGTCCGGTCAGCTCCACCACATCGTCGTATTCGAACTTCGGCACAGAGAAGAGAAGATCGAACGGCTCCTTGTAGGCCGCTTCGACGATGTGGCCGCCACGGACGCGCACGTCTTCGAGTACGGCCGCGTTGAACAGCCTCCTCGTCCGATCGCTTCCCCGCCGGTAGGCGGTGGCACAGCGAGTCGAGAAACGCAGCGCGAGGTCCATCACCTCTTGCCAGTCGTCGAGGCTCGCGTCGAGGGTCGCTTGGCGGGACTCGACGGCTCGTAGCTCGGCGCCGATGCGCTCTTGTTCATGTCGGAGCATCGCCACGTCGATGGCGTTGGCGTAATAGGCCTCCATGAGTTTGAAGCGCTCGGCCTCGGCGTGCTCGTGGCGCTGCGCGAGCAGCTCGCGCTCGGCGGTGGTGTCCTCGTGACGGGTCGCCACTTCAGTGACGATCGCCTGGCGCAGACCCTCGGCCCAGTCGGCTGGCACCTCGATGCGGCTGTAGAGGTTCTCGACCTCGGCTTCGAGCTGGTCGGCGGCGACGTAGCGCTCCTGACACCCGGTGCCGTTGCGGCGGTCCTTCTGACCCAGGCAGTAGAAGTAGGTGTAGGTGCCCTTCGAGCGCTGGATGGAGAGTCGCCTCCCGCACACCCCGCAGACGAGCACGCCCTCGTGGTAGTGGTGGTGCCGGCGCTCGCGGGTGCCGCGCATGGCCCGGGCGGCCAGCAACTCTTGGACCTTGTCGAAGGTGGCGCGTTCGACGAGCGGCTCGTGGCCGCCCTCGTACTCGATCCCGTCCCATTCCACGATCCCGACGTAGGCCCGATGCGCGAGGAGCCGGGCCAGCCCCGAGACGGTGACCGCCTTGGCCGCGTAGTGGCCGCTGCGGCCCCGATTGCGAAGGCCGCGGTCGGCCATCTCGTGGGCCAGTCGCTCGACGGTCCACTCGCCGGTGGCGTACAGCTCGAAGGCGGCCTTGACGAGCGGGGCGCGTTCGGGGTCGGCGACGATGTGGGCCACCTGGCGGCCACCGATCGGTTCGCGGACATTGAGGTAGCCGAGGGGTGCCTTGTGGGGGTAGCCGCCGAACTTGGCTTTCTGGCCCATGCCCTTGCGAACCTCGCTCGCCAGGTTGGCCGAGTAGAACTCAGCCATCAGCGCGTGGATGCCTTCGACCAGGCGCCCCGACGCGGTCTCATCCAGGCTCTCGGTCACCGAGACGAGGGTGACCCCGCGGCGGCGCAGCAGGGCGCGGATGGCGATGTGGTCCTCCATGTTGCGGGCCAGCCGATCGACTTTGTGGACGATGACAGCCTCGATGTCGCTCTCCTCGCCGATTCGAGCCAGCATGGCGCGGAGCTGTGGCCGGTCGGCCGTCCGTGCCGACTCGCCCTTGTCGACGTACTCGTCCACCAGTTCCCAACCCTCGTCGCGGATGCGGCGCACGCACGCCTCGCGCTGGGCAGCGATGGAGAACCCCTCTTCGGTCAGGTCCTTCTCAGCCTGTTCCTTGGTCGAGACACGTAGGTAGATCACGCAACGCATCGGCCACCTCCTTTGCCAATCGGTCCATCAGACCTCCACGGTTCGCCCAGAGCAAGGCCGTCGGCGTGAACTTCGCGGGCCAGGGCGACGAGTGCCCGGGCCAACGGCCGCAGTGCCTCGGCCGAGGGGGCCGAGCCGCCGATTCGGTTCCCATCTCGCGGATGGCGGGGGACCAGGTCAGCCGGGTCCCCCGCATGTGGGGGACGGGCCGGCCGGGCGACGTCCTCGCCTCGCGGATGGCGGGGGTCATGCGGGGGACCCCACTCGGGGTCGGGAGTTGTCCCACGTCTTCCGGTCCCCCGACCTCGCGGATGGTGGAGGCGTTGTGCAGGTGCGGCGTTCCGGGTGTCTCCGGCACCAGTCGCCCGGTTCTCGGCGTGTTGGCTGGGCGCATTGTTCACAGGCGCCCGCTTTCGATGCGACCAAGCCGCTCGGCCACGTGTGCCAGCGAGTCCCCGAGCTCGGCCGGAAGCTCCGGAGATTGCTGTGCGGGGACGAGCTCCCCTTCGCAGATCGGACAGCGAGCCTGCCCGCCGTAGCGGCGTTGTTCGGGATCGTCGTGGCGGACGACGGCGCAGTCGACGCAGACCAACAGGTGCTGGTCGTCGTAGTCCGACTCCAGCGCGGCCCGCGAGGTGGCGAGGCGCCGATGCAGCGGTAGGGCTCGGAGCGCGTTAGCGACCGTCGCGTCGCGTCGAGTCTCGTAGTCGAGCGCCGCCTCAGCTGCCGCCGAGTGGGCGTCGGGTCCGGCTTCACGCTCGAGGCGCCAGGCGCGCACGAGCGTGCCGGCTGCGAGGTCGGCGGCCGGTCGGCGCAGGCGTAGGTCGTTGGCGCTCTCGGCGGCCCGGTCGAGCAATCTGATCGCCTGTACGGCCCACATGTTCTGGTACAGAGTGCGCCATCCCGACACCACCTGCGCAGGCGGGGGCGGCCAGCCGGAGCGTCCGTCGCCCTCGACCCACCAGACATGCGTGGTCGTCACCAGGTCGAGGTGCTGCGCGGCCCACTCCTCCTTGACCGAGGGGTTGTAGGGCAGCACCTGGTCGAAGAGGACTCGCACCGCGGCTGCGCCCTCGTCGTCGTCCATGGCGTCGGCCAGCCGGTCAGATTCCGAGGCCAGGGGGTGAATGGCCTGGAGCCGCCGGTATTGCTCGTCGGCGGCGCGTTGCGCCCGCACGGTGGCCACCAGGCGGCGGTACCTTCGCACGTCGGCCGAGAGCAGCGAAGAGAGCATGCATGGTGCGTCTGCCGCCGAGGTACGCCACACGGGCGCGGAGAGCGCCTCTTCGGGCGTCGACACGCAGGCGCAGGCGGCCACCACCGGCGCCCAGGCGGTGGGGTCCTCGTCGCCGAAGTAGCTCGGGCGCGGCCGGGCGCGCTCGGCGTTGGCAAGGAACCGGGTGACCCGGGCGTCTGACGTCGTGAGCACCAGCAGGGCGGGGCAGCCCGGGTGCCGGTTCCACCAGGCCCGGTCAGACGCGTAGTCCCGGTGGCGGGCCACCTTGGCGGCCAGGCGCCGCTGGTCCATGGTGGCGAAGTCGATCTCGACGAACGCCCCAGCCCGGCCTGGCTCGCCTTCGACCTCGAGGGTGACCTCGAAGTGGGCGTCGGGCCGGAGGTGCTTGGGCCGGCTGAGTGAGGGGGACCACTCCTCCCAGGCGGTCTCGTCCCGATGCCACGAGCAGTCGGCCAGGCCGAGGTGCGGTCCCACGTCGACCAGGGCCACATAGACGCCGGCGATGGCGGCGCTGTGGCGCAGGAACAGCGGGTTCGGGGTCGCCTTGCCCGGCGCCGGTGAGGTGCCCTCGACCAGCTGGGCGCCGCTCCGGGTCAGCCACCAGAAGAACGGCGCCGAGCCCGACGCGGCGTAGGGGCGGGTGCGCTCCACCACGCCGGCACCTCGGAGGCGGCTCAGCCGGTAGTCGACGGTGCGCTCCGGGCGTCGGACCAGCGTGATCAGCTGCGGGGTGGTCAGTACCCGGTGGGTCTGGAGCAGCGCCAGCAGCACGTGGTCGAGCGAGGTCAGACGATCAGCGACCGACCGTGCACTCCGACGGCCCCCGGCCGCCCCCGCCGCCCAGGCGGGATGACCAGAGGCAACTGCAGAATCATCCCTACAGTCGCCGACAGCGGGGGACCATGGATCTGCGCCCTGACCGGCACCTTCGCGAGATCCGACCTCGCGGTTCGAAGAGGGACCGATCCGCGAGCTGCCCGGATGCTGATCGGGTCCGAAGGTCGAGCGCGACGAGAGGGCCGGCGACCGGCCGGAACGGGATTCGGTGAAGGGGTAGTCGGACATGGGCTTGCCCACGACCGGGAAGCGCGCCGCTCAGGACCGAGCCGAGACCTCGATCGCGGCGCGAAGTCAAGGGGTCCTTCCAGATTTTTTCCAGGAATCTGGTTGGCGTCTTGACACCGCCCGCGGTGCTGGTATGATCATGGGCACCACATATGGTGCTGCTGTAACGCCAGCGCCTGTTTAGCATCACATTTAGTGTCAGGAGTCTATATGAGCTTGAATCCGGCCTATGACCGTGCTGCCGCCAGACGTGCCCTCAGTGACTTCCGAGCGCGGCGGCGATCGGCGACCCCAGAGGTGGTGGTCGCACTTTGCAAAGCGTTGGGCTACAAGATCGACACGAAGCGTGGAAAGGGATCCCACGCCGTCGCACTCCGTCAGGGAGCGCCGACGATCACGATCCCGAAGGTCTTTGGAGTACGGATTGCCACCGGCATCCTTACCACCCTTGAGGAGGTGTTTGAACGAGATGGCGAAATTGAACAGCGAAACGGTTGAAGATCTGCTGAGCCGACCATGGTCCCGGGAGTTCGTTCCTGATGACGATTTGATCTCAGCTCGGGTCCCAGAGCTCCCGGGGTGCTTTGCGACCGGGACGACCTGGGAGGAAGCTCACACGAACCTTGAAGAGGCACTTGTTGCCTGGCTGACCGCTGCGGTGGAGCTCGGCAACCACGTACCTGAGGCGCGGGGCGAAGAGGAGCCCGACGAGTTCTCAGGCCGATTCTCCGTACGCGTGCCCCGCTACATCCACCGTCGGCTAGCAACCCGGGCAGAGGCAGAGGGCTGCTCTCTTAACCAGCTGGTAGCAACCCTTCTTGCAGAGTCGGTGGAAACGCCGGTTCGCAAGCAGGACACCGATGCCTATGAGGACATCACGGCCGACGCCGTGTCCGATCGCAGCGACGCTATAGGAGCCCTCAAAGGCATAGGAACGTTCTTGCGCAATCGAGGGGACATCAACCTGGCCTGCCTCGTCTACGCATTTGCAGCTGAGCGGGCTGCCGTGGGATCAGGAGGAGCACAAGAGGCCGCAAAGGAGTTCGGCACGGCGGGAGCCCTAGCTCGCAGGGAACGGCGCATGCGACTGGCTGAGTCCTTGTGGCGTCAAAGCCTCCGACGCGATTACACGAACATCCGATCGCGGTCGTCACTCGGGCAGTTGCTGCACCACCAGGGCCGCTATGCGGAGGCGGTCGACTTCCTCGAGCCCGTCGGCGACGTGGATGACTATGCACGACTCTTTCTTGGTTGGTCGAGGCTGCAACTGGGTCTTTCTGACAAGAGCAATGAGTTGGTCGATCAGGGGTTGGCCGATCTGACGGCTGCCCTCCGACGGTGGTGCGCCTACGCCCCTCGGGGAGAGCGAGTGTCCTGGTTGCGGCAACTTCGACGGCTCAACCTCCTCGGACCTCGGTTCCGCGAGGAAGTGGACCAGCTCATACAGTTCGCGAACAGCAACGCCAACTGGCAGAAGATCTCCGCAGACGAGGTTGAAGACTCGTCCAAACTCGATGAGGATGAGCTGGATCCTGCTATTGACAGCGAGTCCGACGCTGCCAGCACCGGAGGCAGACGGTGAAGGTGGACTGGTCGCTGGAGACCCTGTCGGTAGACGCGGTGACGGAGTCCTGGGCGAATCGCTCCATCCGACCCAACCCGGAGTACCAGCGCGGACTGCAATGGAAACGGAGACAACAGCAGCTGCTGATCGACTCGATCTTTCGCGGCTACCCGCTTCCTCGGTTCTACTTTGAACGCAAGGCCAGCAAGGACCCCCTGGGCACCGCTGTCGTTAGCCTCGACGTGATCGACGGTCAGCAGCGAATAATCGCCCTTACGCAGTTTCGAAATGACGAGTGGCCGCTCCTGGAATCGGAGAAGCTCCCGTTACCCCCCGCTGTGAGACGGCTCCCGTGTCCCTGGGGCGGAACGACCTTTTCCGGGCTGGATCGGGATCTACGCGATCGATTCCTGGCGCTGACGTTGCCGGTTGTGCTGATCGAGGATGCCGAGACCGACGAGGTCCGGGACCTGTTCATCCGGCTTCAGGCGGGCACCCCCCTCACGACGCAACAGGTGCGAGATGCATGGCCAGGCAACGTTTCGCCGTATGTCGAGGTGCTCGCTGGAAAGCTCAACCGGCAAGGTCGATATCAACGGCTGTTTTCGGCGATCGATCGGCGTGGAGGCGGTGCCCGAGACGAGGATCTCGTGGACACCTCCATGGACGCCCGCCAAGCGTGTGCCCAACTGTTGTGTCTGTTCATGGCCGTCGAATCCGGCCAGCCGTATCCGAGCCTCGGAACGCGGTCGCTCGACGACCTCTACCACCGCAACACCGAATTCGACCCAGCCGGCGAACGGGCGCGGCGCTTCGAGGAGCTGCTCGGAGGCTGCCAGGCCGTGATCGTGGATCGGCGTCCGACGGGGATGAGCAGGCGAGCGGTGCGAAAGAACCAGCTGTTCAGCCTGTTCATCTTCCTGCGAGACGTGCTCGTGGGCCCGGCCGACTTCGGTCGCGCCGTGCCGAAGATCGCTGGCCGTTTCTGGGCCGAGGACGACACCGATGCCTACGAACCCAAGGGCGGCAGAGTGATCTCGCCCACGACGATCGCCGAGCACGCCAGCTGGTTCCGCAGAATGAAGATGAACGGGCTCGTGCTGCCAGAACTCGACGCACAGCGCCTCTTCTCGCATAATCAGCGAAGCGAAATCTGGGAGCGATATGGCGGCAAGTGCGGGATCTGCGGTCAGGGGCTCATCAGCGGGGAAGAAGAGTACGACCACGTCATCCCCTGGATCTCAGGCGGGCGCACCGAGCCCGGAAACGGCCGCCCAGTACACAGGGCGTGCCATAGCCGGGGTGCCGTGGCCGCCGCCTGACTGAGGCCCCTTCAAGGGTCGCCGCTGGCCGCGAGTTTCGGTCCTGGCGCGCCGCGTGTGCTGAGGGGTGTCTCGGATTGCTGGCCTCGGCGTCAGGCTTGGCCCGCCCCGATCCGCCGCTAAGTAACACGGCTCCATACCGATGGCGTGATTCAGTCCTAGCCTTGGGGCCCATGGTGGCCAGCAGGAGCCAGATCCTTGAGGAGATCCGCTCGTGTGCGAAGGCGAACGGTGGAACGCCTCCTGGGCGACATCGCTTCGAGTCCATGACGGGCATCCGCGAGACGGACTGGATCGGCCGGTACTGGGTGCGGTGGAGCGATGCTGTCATCGAGGCCGGGTTCAAGCCGAACGAGATGCAGACTGCGTACGATGATGCGGATCTCGTCCGTCAGCTTGCCGAACTGACGCGAGCTGTTGGCCACGTCCCGACCGAGGCCGAGATTCGGATGCGGCGCCGCCAGGATCCTGACTTCCCAAGTCATGGCACGTTCCAGCGTTTGGGCAGCCGGGCAGCCCGTATCGCCCTCATCGCAGAGTTCTGCGAGACGGACCCGAAATACGCGGACGTGCTGGCCATCGTTGGCCCAGCAGCCGAGGTGGAAGTCCACCACCCCGATGTGGAGAAGACCGACGACCTGTCCAACGTGGACGGCTTCGTCTACCTACTTAAGTCAGGGAAGCACTACAAGATTGGCCAGACCAACCACCTCGGCCGTCGAGCTTACGAGATCGACTTGCAGCTTCCCGAGAGAGCCGAACTCGTGCACTCGATCCGAACGGACGATCCGGTAGGGATCGAACGGTACTGGCACCAGCGTTTCGCCGATCGCCGTGCCAACGGCGAGTGGTTCGTCTTAAATCGTGAGGACGTGGCAGCGTTTCGTCGACGACGCTTCATGTAGGCCCGAGGCCGGTTGCCAGCGACAGAAGGCGAAGCTCGACGTCGTGGAGGTTCGAATACGAGTGACTACGGCCCACAAGACAAGATCCCCGTATTCGAACTCTGACGCGCCAAAGAGCACGTCGAAGGGCTCGTGGCAGGAGTAGCCGGCGACCTTCCCGTCCCGTACCTCGATGCGCTTGAACACGGCCTGGTTGAACCGGCGCCGCGTCGGCGCTGAGGCTCGCGCGTACGCCTTGGCGCAGTTGGTGGCGAAGCGCAACGCCGTCTCGAGGATCTCCTGCCACTCGGCGAGATGGGCGTCGACGGCTGTGAGCCTCTCCTCGGCGCCGCGGATGTCGGTGGCGATGCGCGCCTGCTCGGCCTTCAGCACGCCGACGTCGATCGCCCCGGCGTAGTAGGCGTCGAGCAGCTTGCGCCGCTCGGTCTCGGTCTTGGCGAGCTTGCGCGTCAGGAACTCCCGCTCGGCCGAGTTGTGGTGCTGGCGGGCGGTGATCTCGGCCTCCAGCTCCTCGCGGAGACGAGCGAGCCAGGACTTGGGGAGCTGGATCTGCTCGTAGAGCTGCTCCATCTGTGCCTCAAGGTCGCCGGCCGCGACGTACGGCTCCTTGCAACCGGTCGGGTTCCGGTTCTTCTGGCCGAGGCAGTAGAGGTACTCGTAGCGGCCTTTCGAGAGCTGCACCGAGAGCCCGCGCCCGCAGACACCGCAGAAGAGCGTGCCCTTCAAGTAGTGGTTGTGGCGGCGCTCGCGCGTCCCGCGGGCGGCGCGGGCCGCAAGGAGATCCTGCACGCGGTTGAACGTGGCCGTGTCGACGAGCGGCTCGTGCAGCCCCGGGTATTCGACGCCGTCCCAGCAGACGATCCCGGCGTAGGCCTTGTTGGAGAGGACGTCCGCCAGCGCCGAGATGCCGATCGGACCGACCGGGCGATCGCGCCGCCCGCGGTTGCGGAGGCCCCGGTGTGCCAGCTCTGCGGCGAGGCGCTCGATCGTCCATTCGCCTGTGCCGTACAGCTCGAAGGCGGCTGATATGAGCGATGCGCGCTCGGCGTCGGGCACGATGTGGGCGACCTGGCGCCCGCCGATGCACTCGCGGACGTTCAGGTACCCGAGCGGGGCGGCGTGCGGCCAGCCGCCCATCTTCGCCTTCTGGCTCATGCCCTTTCTGATCTCCGAGGCAAGGTTCGCGGAGTAGAACTCGGCCATCAGTGCGTGGATGCCCTCGACGAGACGACCCGAGGCGGTCTCCTCCAGGTTCTCTGTCACCGAGACGAGCGAGGCGTTGCGACGCCGGAGGAGCGCCCGGATGGCGACATGGTCCTCGAGGTTGCGGGCGAGGCGGTCGACCTTGTGGACGACGACGGCATCGACGTCGCCGTCCTCGGCGATGCGGGCGAGCATCGCCTGCAGCTGCGGCCGGTCGGCCGAGCGGGCCGACTCGCCCCGGTCGGAGTACTCGTCGACGAGCTCCCAGCCCTGGTCGCGGATGTGGCGCACGCAGGCCTCACGCTGGGCGGGGATCGAGAAGCCCTCCTCGCCGAGGCCGTTCTCGGCCTGCTCCTTGGTCGAGACCCGCAGGTAGATCACACAGCGCATGGCGTCAGGCTCCTTCTGTTCACGTCCGTCCATGAGGGCTCCTTCCGTCGAGGATCGCAAGTCGGTCCCGTTCAACCCGCCTCCTCTTCCCAGTTGCCGGTCGTGCGGTAACGGGCGGCTCTCGCCAGTCGGCCCGCCGAAGCAGCCGAGCGGGGCCAGTTGACGAGCTCGGCGAGGCGCAAGCGGGTCCCGTCGGCGCCGAGAGGCGACCAGACGGCCTCTGCCGGGCGGAGGGCGCCGGCCTGGCTGGTCGTGGCGGCCGCCACGCCTTCGCCGGCGAGGGCCGAACGTGCGCCGGCCTCCCGGCGCGGGCCGGGAACGACGACGAGCAGCCAGAACGGGACCCCCCAGGCTGACTCGAGGCGGGCGTAGTCCGCCGCCTTGTCGGTCAGGCGCCGGAGCGGCTCGGTGCCGCGGTCGTACTCGAGGCAGAAGGCGACCTCGGCGTCCCCCTCTCGCCAGAGACCGAGCCCGTCGGGCGGACGACCTCGCCGAGGAGCGCCTTGCAGTGGGCCTCGCCCCACCACGTCACGAGCTCCGCATCGGGAAGCCGGCGGGCGGCGGCCACGAGCCGTACGAAGACGTCGTTGGCGCCGACGACATGGGAGAGGCGCTGGCTCGTGGGGATCGACAGCGCCTGGTCGGTGCGCCAGCGGATCTTCACTTCGCGGTCCGCGTTCGTCGTTCGCCATCACGGCGACGACGAGGGCGCCGAGGCGGTCGAGCACGTAGCGGTATTCGCCGTCGCGCCCGTTGCGCAAGGGTCGGAAGCGTTCTACGAGGCGCAGTTCGTAAAGGCGCGTCATCCGGTGCTGGGCGGTGTTCAGGTCGCTGAAGAACATGGCATGGACCTGGCTGGTGGTGAGCACCCGATGCCAACAGACAAGACGGAGGATCTCCCTGTCCCTGTCGGTGAGCGACGATGCCACGTCCATGACCAGCCTGTCCGTGACCCGCCCCGGCCGCCCACGGCGATGGGAACGAAGCGCACTCATGAAGAAAGACCCAAGTAGTCGGAGTCGACCACTGGCGGGGGTGAACGGCGCCCTTGCTGGAGGGACGCGACCTGAGACCCCGTCCGATCAGGAGTGGCGGGAGATGCGCCCCCCGAAACGACCACCGATGCGTCGGGCGAAACGAGCCCTCGATTTGCCATCGGCAAGGTGAAGTGCGGGGTCCCGAGAGGATCCCGCCGCTCGGCGCAGACCTCGGCCGCCAGGCACACGAGCGCCCGCGCCAGCGGCCTGAGCGCGTCTGCCGGTGGCGGTCCAGCTGCACGAGGTCGTCGCACACCTCGACGGCGGGCGGGCTCCCCTCCCTCCCCGGTGCCGTGCTCGTTACCCGGTTGGTGCTTGGTGTGCCGGCCACAGGCGGAAGGTGCGCTATGTCGTTCGCCGCGAGCGCGCGAACCCCGCGAACGTGCCTCCCCGCCGGCTTGCGGATGGTGACTGTCTCGGCGTGATCGTTCTTGCGGATGCTGAAGGTGCTGGTCGTCACGGCCTGCCGGGTGCCGAGGGGGAACGTCGTCGCCCGGAGGCAAGCGCTCACCGGGTGCGGGGCCGCGGTACACGGACGGGCGCGTCATCCGCGCACCGCCCGCGCCTCGCAGAGGACCTCGGCGAGCCGGCGCCGACGCCGGCAGGATGGAGTGCGCCACAGCGCGTCGGTGGCGAGCGCAGCCGGGCGGGGTTCGGCGACGCCGACGGTGATCCGCTGCAGCGCGGCCTCGACGGCTCCGGCGCCGAGCCGGCGGACGGCCGCTGCATCCGGGAGCTCCTCGCTCGCTGCGAGCACCGATGCGGCGCCTCGGGCTGTCCGGGCGAGGAGGACGAGCGCCGGGAGCGGCTGCGGGTGCTCGAGCGATGTGAGGTAGCTGGCGAAGCGGCCAAGGAGGCCGACGAGCCTCACGGTCGGCAGACGATCGAAACGGGCCACGACCAGTGCGGTTGCAGCCTGGCCGCGCCCGGCGAGCACCACCGTCAACTTCGCTTCCGCCGGCAATACACGGACGGTACCGGAGCGTGCGTCGTGGTACTCGATGCCCGCGCGGAACCGCTGCCAGCCATGGAGCTGCAGGCCGCCCTGCTCGCCCTTGCCACCGACTGAGAGCCACAGCTCGTTGAGGAGGGCCGTCGCTCTCACGCCGGCCGGGTCCTCGCTCCAGGCCACCGGGTGCTCGGCGCCGGTCGCTGCGACGCCGAAGCCAGTCAACCAGCAGTGATAGGGGCTCGTCCCGATCGTGGCCTCGGGGCGGAGCCGGTTGCCGAAGCCGCCCCGGTAGAGGCAGCCGAGTCGGTGCTGCACGGTGCGTTCTGGAAGAGCGAGGAGGCGCACCAGCTGGGTCGTGGTGAGCACCTCGTGCTCGGCCAGCAGCGTGAGGATGTGCTTGTCGGTGATGTTGGGCTGCCTCCGTGAAGGCAGCTCCGGAGACGATGGGTATGGGAAAGGTGGCGAGCAGCTGCCGGGGCGCGGCGACACTGCCTTTGACGTGGGGAGTTGTTGCATGGTGTGTAGCCCGTCGGCCGGCGCCCACCCCGAGAGGGAGGACCTTGTACCTCCATCCCGTCACGAAGTCAAGCAAGTTCGGAGGTTTTTCTTTCGGCTGCGCGAAAGCATCGTGACGTCGAAGTCCGCCTCGGGTCCCACGGTTGCTCACCTCGCCCGAATAGCCTCGCGACCTGGTGGCTCCACCTCGTGACCTTCTCGGCTGGCTACGCCGGCAGTGCGACGAGTTCGTCTTCCTTGCCGGCCGGCGTCTATGTCGGGCAAGGCGACCACAGCTGGCCGCTTGTCGCCCACGACGCCGCGGAGCTGACATCCAAGCTCGATGACACTGGCCACCTGGTGTCGCTCCCGAAGGAGTCGGCAGCGCTCGCGAACGTGAACTCCACGAGGGCGACCTCGTCCAGAACCCGCCGACCACCGCAAGAGAGTTCGGCAGCCTGCACTGCTCATATGTCTTCTGCGCGGCGATCCTGCTGGCCGGATGAAGCAATGCCTCGATCAAAGCTCGTCATCCGACGCAAGGACTGCAGGATTTCGGAGCGCACTGTCGAGACCAGTAGCTCCTCCCCTGGCGGCAGCGTCAGTAGATCGTCTATCGGAGTCGCTTGCTTGAACAACTCGGCGGGCAACTTAGACGAGGCTGGCGCCGACGTTGAAGTCACCCTCGACGCCACTGGACGTTCGGAGCAACCGCCTGAGACTGGATGACAGGAGCCGGACAACGGGAGACTGTTACGTCCGGATCTGTGAGAGCCGGGGGGGGGGGGGTGAGATTCCCCCCGGCCACTCGATCGCCTGGATCGAGCACTGGAACGAGAACCCACGGCCCTACGTGTGGGTGAAGACCGCGGACCAGATCGTCGCCGCCCTCGCCCGCTACTGCGAGCGGGTCTCCGCCGCCTCTGGTGTTGAGCGTTCAACGAGCTGCGCGCCGACAACTGCTCGGTGCCGGCGCGAGAGGGCGGGGGCGACCCGCGCCGCCAACAGGGAGGCCGACGATGACGAGGGCGATGGGCACCGCCACCTTGCCGATGCTCTCGATGATGTGGAGCAGGTGGTGGAGGATCTCCGAGGTCACCTGGCCTGGATGGAGCAGGTAGTGGCCGAGCGGTGAGAGGGCGGGGTTCGGCGGTGACGGCGCTACCGGCGGCACCGGCGGTATGCCCGAACTGCGGATCGTGGTGGACGTGGGGATGGGTTTCTGCTTTCCCTATCCGGTGTGCCCCGATCGGCACGCCTGGTCGAACACATCGCCGGGCGCAGGCGATGGTTCCCACCTGAAGTAGCGGTTCGAGGGGGTCGATTTCGGACATATCGAGTGCTCTCTGCTGGTCGGGGAGGTGGGCCGTGTGTCAGGTGGGTGCGTGACGGCGCACTTCCCCACCCTTATAAGGGGTCGAGGATGCCGAAATCAGACAAAGTCGGACGTCGAAGCTGCTCATGCGGTCGTAGACAAACCAGGAAGCGCCAGGAGCTTCACCAGCTGGGTCTTGTTGAGCACCGCGCGCTCGGCAAGGACGGCGCGGACTCGCAGGTGCGTCAGGCGTCGTTACCATCGGCGGCGGCAGCAGAGAAGAGAAGACGGGCGTCAGTCAGGTTGCAGCACAGGCCCGCACGCGCGGCAATACCGCCTGTGACGTGGGGTGTTGCTGTATAACGAGAAGCACGTCGGCGCGAGCGCCCGCCCGAGGGACCTTTCGGATGCCAGAGCCGGAGCCGTCGTCAGGCCTGAAGGCGTTGCTTGCGCGAGGCGATGTAGCCAGCGAAGCGACCGAGGAGGATGCGAGGCGCGCCCACCGCAGGCAATCGCCGCGGTAATGACCAGCGTTTGCTTCGCCAGTCGATCGCACAGGGCTGCGACCTGGACCTTTCGACCGTCGGCGCACCCCTACCGAGAACGCCGCGGCGGTCTCGTACGCGAAGTGTCGTCAATGAGGCTTCTTGATGTTGGGTGGTGCCTGTGCCAGTCGGAAGCAAGCGTAAAGACATCCAGCAACGACAGGCAGCGGGTGCGCCTTTCAAAGTACGATTGTTCCTATCCGGAGTAACCTCCCACTTCGGTGCCGACATCAGGGGGTGGTAGCGATGACGGCAGTGCACCGTCGTCATGGTCGGCGTGGAGACTCCGGGAGAGTCGCGGCGTGGATAGTCCTGGCATGTACTCTCCTGTGCGGGCTGCTGCTCGCGCTTGCTACGGCCGGCCCGGCTACGGCTTCGGGAATTCGCTCCGGCGTCCGACACGCACCCAGGCGAGCGAGTACGACGCCGTCACCTAACTGTGTTGGAATTGACACGTACGCGGTCAGCGAGGAGGAACTCACGGCCTGTGGCGATGAAGTAGCGCCGCTGACGTCGGTCACCGCGGACCCGATCGTCGGAGATGTAGTCACGGACTATAACTACGACGTCTACGGCCGCACGGACACCCTCACAGTTCCGTCGTCGTCCTTCGATCCCCTGACAGTATCGAATCTCGTGCTGGAGAGGCTCGGCGTGCCTGACCGACCTAGTGAGACTGACAGTTCTGCATACAACGCGTGGGTCAGTCGCTATGGGAGTTTGAGCGCAGCCTCCTGGGCAACGCCACCACCGTATGATGTGATAGCAACAGCCGCTCCCAGCGCTGGAGGTACTGAGTACTCACCTATCTGGGTAGGTTACTTCGATTCACCCGGGTCCAATATAACGGAGAGCGGTGCCGTCTGGCCCGAACCTACACCCCACTCCTCAGGATGCCAAGATGACGCAATATTTACCTGGGCAGGCCTGAGTGGAATCAATGTCATAACACTTGAACAGGCTGGCACGGCATACGGCGTGGCGGGTATAGGCAATCACCAAGGCTGGAGTGAGTTTCTGCCGGATCAGCCGAGCGTGATACCTCGTAACATCTACGCCACGGGAGGTTAAGACTTCGGTTCCTATGTCGCTTTTCAAACGGGCTCGCAGCACTATTGGTTCGATTGGAGTCTCGAGAACTTCTATACGAATACGTCGGTATCTGGGGTCTATACGCCTAGCAAATACGGGGCTCGATACGGCAGAGGCGATCATCGAGCGACCAGGCAGCTACAACCTGATGAACTTCTCAACAGTTCAGTTTCTGGCGGCAGATGAGATACAGAACACCACGGATTACGACGCTTATACCAGTCCGACAGCTTTGGACATGTCCGCTGGTGGTACAACCTTTGCGACCGCTCAGGGTTATGGTACGTATGCCGGTGACTCCACCTGGAACGACACGCAGCACCATTGTGACTGATAACTCAGGTTGAGGCTGTTGCACTGATAAGAGGTTTGGCCATGCTAATTCGGTCAGGTCAAAGAGGGGGACTGCTCGCTGCGACTGTGCTAATCTTATCGGTTGCTGCGTGCTCCACGCCAAGTGTGCAGAGCCATACCGCCGGTCAGCCACCAAGTAGCCGAGTGTCCTGCGTGGCAGTAGGTACGCGAGTTATGCCGATTGTTCCGGATATAGGGTCGCTCACGACGGTGAATGTCACTCGCGGTAGTGTCGTCGTTTTGGAAGTAATGGAACCAGAAGCAGCTATGACTAATTCTCGTGCGCAACCCTTTCCGTGGTTATCGCCGGCTTCATCGTCCTCGCGGGTGCTAGTTCGGTCAGAGTTGTGCGAGCAGCCATCGAGTGGTGCGGCTCCAGCGACGCTTCCTGTACAGTACGCGTACTTTCGGGCCATTTCTCAGGGCATGGCAACAGTTACGGCGCCTGTGTCGCCGAGCTGGGCGCATGCGCCTAAGAGCTGCGAGCTTGACAAGCCTCGGCCACAATGTCTCCATATCTCAGCCCTTCGAGTAAGGGTTGTTGTTGGCTGAGTGCGGCTCGATGGTGGCGTCGGGTCAACCTGAGCCGAGCCCGGTTCGCGTATCCGCGATCCGCAGTCCGTGTTACGACAAGGCTGGCTGATCGGACAGGAGGCTCTCAGGCACGAGGCTCGCGACCTACGCAGCGCTCGGAGTTGTCTCCGCGAATCCGTTTGGTTCCGGCTCGCTCAGTCCGGTCCGGATGAGGCGAACTAGCGACGGGGCAGATCCTTGGCCTTGGATCGGAGCACGTGAGCACGATGCTCCAGCTCGGCGAAGTTCGAATAGGAGATCGTCTTCTCCACCGATCCGGACGGTGCGCGAACCGCCGTCCGCGTTGCAGCAGGTCCGCCCTCATGTGGGAAGCGGAACGTTGGCCGAATCACGTCTCGGTGCTCGACGCGGATCTCGGCGACAAGGTTCTGAATGAACGCTTTCACGCTGGCGCGTGGGCCAGCCGAGAGCGCGTGCTCAACACATTGGCGCAGTTCGGCCAATTCGATCGGCGTAGGAGCGCGCTGCTCGCCCGCCTGAAGGAGTTCATTCAGTTCTTCCTGTCGACTGCGAAGGTTGGCTGCTCGCGACGCCAGTGCCCGAACTCGTTCACCGCATGTCGTTTCCGTGAGGTTTCCGTTCTCGAAGGCGGACAGGTAGCGCTCGATCGCACGCTCGATCTTCGCCAGCTCACCGACCACGCTGGCGACCTCGGCCTCGACGCGTCGGCGACCCGCCCCGCTGCGAGCCTGAGCGCGTCTGGCCGCTTCCTCGAAGAGGTCGGTACGTCCGTACGTGTCGATCAGCGCGGCGACGACCGCCTTGTCGAGGGCGTCGGCCGGCAGCCGCGGTGCGCGGCACGCGTGGCTACCACTGCGCTGGCGCGAGGCGCATGTGTAGTACCGGTACGTGCCGTTCCTTCCGGTCGCCGCTGTTCCGGTGAAGTGCCTGCCGCAGGAGTCGCAGACGACGAGGCCGGTCAGCAGATAGTCCGAACTGTTCGAGGCGCGCTTGGAGATGTCCTCGCCGCGTTCGAGCAGAAGCGCCTGCGCAGCGTTGAACAACTCCGTGCTGACGAGCGGCGGATGAGTCGATGGGTGCCATGGGCCTCGGAAGTGCACCTCACCTAGGTAGGTGCGGTTCCGGATGACGTTCAGGACCGCCTTGTAGGACCACGGCCTACCCGCTCTCGTTCGGTCGGTTGCCGGACTCGTTCAGCCAGTTGGCGATGGCGTGGCTGCCGAGCCGGCCGTTCACGTAGCGATCGAATATCACGCTGACGAGAGGTGCCTCCGCCTCGTCGACGACGAGTCGGCCTTCGCCTTTCACGAGGCGGTAGCCGTATGGGTCTCGTCCACCGCACCAGCCGCCTAGCGCGGCCTTGCGCTCCATGCCGGCGATGACCCTGTCTTGGTCACCAGGCCTGCCGGCGCGGGTACGCCGTCGCCTTCACGAAGACCTCGCGCCTTCTGGCCGACCTGGCCGGTGGCCATGCCGACAGGACCTGGGAGACGCGTCTTCGGCGCTGGGCGCGCCCGAACGTCTTGATCTTGGACGACTTCGCCATGCGAGAGCTGACGCCGACACAGTCCGACGACCTCTACGAGCTTGTCACCGAGAGGGCCGGGCGCAGCGTGATCATCACGGCGAACCGGGCGGCCAAGGACTGGTACTCGCTGTTCCCAAATGCGGTTGTCGCCGAGTCGATCCTCGATCGCCTCGTCAACACGGCCCACCACCTCGAGATGCAGGGTCGCAGCTACAGGCCGAACAAACGGCCCGGCGCGAAGGACAAGTCGTGATCACCTCGAGCTGTCAAGCGGTTGGGTGCACGAACGAGGTAGCCCAGACGAGCACGAGGGGGAGGCCCGCCCTGTACTGCTCGCCGGCATGCCGCCCGTCTTCGCACAAGCGCCGCTCGGCACGGCTGCTCAGCGTCGAGATCGGCCACGAGCCGACGGAGCCTGGGTCGCGGCCGATCGGACGCGTCTGGTTCGTGCAACTGGGCGACGGAACAACGAACGTCGTAGTGGCGTCAGGGCTCGGCCGCCCGTCAGCCGACCATCTCGCCGGTCAGCTCAGCGAGCTGCTCGGGCGGGGCGACCAACGGGCGAAGGGAGGTGTCGTCGAGTAGAACAACAAACGGAGCCCGGTAGGGAATTCCGTGAACTTTCCGCTAGGGAATAACGGCGGCGTCGACACTCCGGCCCGGGTGCACGAAAACCCCGTCGTTTCTCGCCCGTCCGTGTCGTTCTAGGACGAGAAGACTCCGGTAACAGGATTGAGGCTACCAGAACCGCCGAGGGGCCAATTAAACTCAATCGCCAACCCGAGCGAGGCCACGGCAGTCTACGAGGGAGTCGGGATGCAGGTCATCAATGGATGGGACCCTTGGGAGCGCACGTCGACCCAGCAGCCATGACAGCTCGCCTTTCTGACGCCGGCCGGTCAGCTCGCTGTTGCCGCATGCGGGTTTGTAGCAACTTTGGCCGTTTTCACGCACCATGAAGCCTCATCAGTCGCCCAGCGCGGGCCCGAGAAGCCGCGAGGGTCACCGGTGGCCAATCCTCGGCGAGACGACCGAACAAAGTCGTCTACGCCTGTCGCTGGCTTCTGCAGAGCAGACGCTTGTTGCTGGACGACAGTCGAGACGAGACCAGGCGCGACGTCGACGATGTTCAATACGAACACATCTGGCTCTGAGATGGCTCGCCCAGTGTGCTCGCAGATCGCAACTGATGTGCTAACATTATGCGACATGCGGACGATCTACCTGCGCAATGTGCCCGACGAAGTTGTTGAGCGACTGGAACGGCTGGCCGCCCGTGACCGGATGTCAGTGGCGGCGGTGGCGGTGAGGGAACTGGAGGAGGTGTCGCGCCGAGTGGACAACCCGGTGCTGCTTGGTGCCCTCCCTGACCTGGATATCGATCCGGCCGCAGTCCTCGCCGACCTGGACGTGGGGCGATCCGAGAGATGATCGTTGTCGACGCGTCGGCGGCGATCTCGGCGCTGCTCAACGCCGGCCCTGCTCGCCGGTCACTGGCATCCGAACAGCTGCATGTTCCTCACCTGATCGACTCAGAGGTCGCCAACGCGCTCCGTCGCGGGGTCGCTGCCTCGCGGATCGAGCCTGACGCTGCATGGATTGCGCTCGACCAGTGGCGGCGACTTGGAATGGCGCGATATGGCGTGATCAATCTGTTGGAACGCGTCTGGGAACTCCGCGAGAACCTGTCTGCCTACGACGCTTCCTATGTTGCGTTGGCCGAGTCACTCGAGTGCGCGCTGCTGACGGCTGACGCCCGGCTCGGTCGAGCCCCGGGACTCCGCTGTCCGGTGACCGTGGTCCCTCGGTAGCGGGGGCTTGAGTACTGAGGGAGGGTTCATCGGGAGCCAGCTTCATGTCCAGCTGGGTGCTGGGCCAGGGCATTCATTACTCGGAGCAGGCGAGGGCTGGCGAAGCGTTCCGCGGCAAGGATGTCCTCGGACTCGCGTTGGCCCCTGGCTCGCGATCCGTCCGTGCCATCCAGCGGCCATCCCGCGCCCGCCGCCGTTCAGCCGGCGTTCGCCGTCGTGTGGATAACTCGATGACCTGCCGTGATGGTCCGCCACCGTCCGCCTGAATCCGCCACAAACACGTTCGCAACGTGGAAGTCGGCGGTTCGAGTCCGCTCACCTCCACAAGATCTCCGTATTCGAACCCTGACGCGCCAAAGAGCACGTCGAAGGGCTCGTGGCAAGCATAGGCGGCGACCTTCCCATCGCGGATCTCGATGCGCTTGAACACGGCCTGGTTGAACCGGCGCCGCGTCGGCGCTGAGGCTCGCGCGTACGCCTTGGCGCAGTTGGTGGCGAAGCGCAACGCCGTCTCGAGGATCTCCTGCCACTCGGCGAGATGGGCGTCGACGGCTGTGAGCCTCTCCTCGGCGCCGCGGATGTCGGTGGCGATGCGCGCCTGCTCGGCCTTCAGCACGCCGACGTCGATCGCCCCGGCGTAGTAGGCGTCGAGCAGCTTGCGCCGCTCGGTCTCGGTCTTGGCGAGCTTGCGCGTCAGGAACTCCCGCTCGGCCGAGTTGTGGTGCTGGCGGGCGGTGATCTCGGCCTCCAGCTCCTCGCGGAGACGAGCGAGCCAGGACTTGGGGAGCTGGATCTGCTCGTAGAGCTGCTCCATCTGTGCCTCAAGGTCGCCGGCCGCGACGTACGGCTCCTTGCAACCGGTCGGGTTCCGGTTCTTCTGGCCGAGGCAGTAGAGGTACTCGTAGCGGCCTTTCGAGAGCTGCACCGAGAGCCCGCGCCCGCAGACACCGCAGAAGAGCGTGCCCTTCAAGTAGTGGTTGTGGCGGCGCTCGCGCGTCCCGCGGGCGGCGCGGGCCGCAAGGAGATCCTGCACGCGGTTGAACGTGGCCGTGTCGACGAGCGGCTCGTGCAGCCCCGGGTATTCGACGCCGTCCCAGCAGACGATCCCGGCGTAGGCCTTGTTGGAGAGGACGTCCGCCAGCGCCGAGATGCCGATCGGACCGACCGGGCGATCGCGCCGCCCGCGGTTGCGGAGGCCCCGGTGTGCCAGCTCTGCGGCGAGGCGCTCGATCGTCCATTCGCCTGTGCCGTACAGCTCGAAGGCGGCTGATATGAGCGATGCGCGCTCGGCGTCGGGCACGATGTGGGCGACCTGGCGCCCGCCGATGCACTCGCGGACGTTCAGGTACCCGAGCGGGGCGGCGTGCGGCCAGCCGCCCATCTTCGCCTTCTGGCTCATGCCCTTTCTGATCTCCGAGGCAAGGTTCGCGGAGTAGAACTCGGCCATCAGTGCGTGGATGCCCTCGACGAGACGACCCGAGGCGGTCTCCTCCAGGTTCTCGGTCACCGAGACGAGCGAGGCGTTGCGACGCCGGAGGAGCGCCCGGATGGCGACATGGTCCTCGAGGTTGCGGGCGAGGCGGTCGACCTTGTGGACGACGACGGCATCGACGTCGCCGTCCTCGGCGATGCGGGCGAGCATCGCCTGCAGCTGCGGCCGGTCGGCCGAGCGGGCCGACTCGCCCCGGTCGGAGTACTCGTCGACGAGCTCCCAGCCCTGGTCGCGGATGTGGCGCACGCAGGCCTCACGCTGGGCGGGGATCGAGAAGCCCTCCTCGCCGAGGCCGTTCTCGGCCTGCTCCTTGGTCGAGACCCGCAGGTAGATCACACAGCGCATGGCGTCAGGCTCCTTCTGTTCACGTCCGTCCATGAGGGCTCCTTCCGTCGAGGATCGCAAGTCGGTCCCGTTCAACCCGCCTCCTCTTCCCAGTTGCCGGTCGTGCGGTAACGGGCGGCTCTCGCCAGTCGGCCCGCCGAAGCAGCCGAGCGGGGCCAGTTGACGAGCTCGGCGAGGCGCAAGCGGGTCCCGTCGGCGCCGAGAGGCGACCAGACGGCCTCTGCCGGGCGGAGGGCGCCGGCCTGGCTGGTCGTGGCGGCCGCCACGCCTTCGCCGGCGAGGGCCGAACGTGCGCCGGCCTCCCGGCGCGGGCCGGGAACGACGACGAGCAGCCAGAACGGGACCCCCCAGGCTGACTCGAGGCGGGCGTAGTCCGCCGCCTTGTCGGTCAGGCGCCGGAGCGGCTCGGTGCCGCGGTCGTACTCGAGGCAGAAGGCGACCTCGGCGTCCCCCTCTCGCCAGAGACCGAGCCCGTCGGGCGGACGACCTCGCCGAGGAGCGCCTTGCAGTGGGCCTCGCCCCACCACGTCACGAGCTCCGCATCGGGAAGCCGGCGGGCGGCGGCCACGAGCCGTACGAAGACGTCGTTGGCGCCGACGACATGGGAGAGGCGCTGGCTCGTGGGGATCGACAGCGCCTGGTCGGTGCGCCAGCGGATCTTCACTTCGCGGTCCGCGTTCGTCGTTCGCCATCACGGCGACGACGAGGGCGCCGAGGCGGTCGAGCACGTAGCGGTATTCGCCGTCGCGCCCGTTGCGCAAGGGTCGGAAGCGTTCTACGAGGCGCAGTTCGTAAAGGCGCGTCATCCGGTGCTGGGCGGTGTTCAGGTCGCTGAAGAACATGGCATGGACCTGGCTGGTGGTGAGCACCCGATGCCAACAGACAAGACGGAGGATCTCCCTGTCCCTGTCGGTGAGCGACGATGCCACGTCCATGACCAGCCTGTCCGTGACCCGCCCCGGCCGCCCACGGCGATGGGAACGAAGCGCACTCATGAAGAAAGACCCAAGTAGTCGGAGTCGACCACTGGCGGGGGTGAACGGCGCCCTTGCTGGAGGGACGCGACCTGAGACCCCGTCCGATCAGGAGTGGCGGGAGATGCGCCCCCCGAAACGACCACCGATGCGTCGGGCGAAACGAGCCCTCGATTTGCCATCGGCAAGGTGAAGTGCGGGGTCCCGAGAGGATCCCGCCGCTCGGCGCAGACCTCGGCCGCCAGGCACACGAGCGCCCGCGCCAGCGGCCTGAGCGCGTCTGCCGGTGGCGGTCCAGCTGCACGAGGTCGTCGCACACCTCGACGGCGGGCGGGCTCCCCTCCCTCCCCGGTGCCGTGCTCGTTACCCGGTTGGTGCTTGGTGTGCCGGCCACAGGCGGAAGGTGCGCTATGTCGTTCGCCGCGAGCGCGCGAACCCCGCGAACGTGCCTCCCCGCCGGCTTGCGGATGGTGACTGTCTCGGCGTGATCGTTCTTGCGGATGCTGAAGGTGCTGGTCGTCACGGCCTGCCGGGTGCCGAGGGGGAACGTCGTCGCCCGGAGGCAAGCGCTCACCGGGTGCGGGGCCGCGGTACACGGACGGGCGCGTCATCCGCGCACCGCCCGCGCCTCGCAGAGGACCTCGGCGAGCCGGCGCCGACGCCGGCAGGATGGAGTGCGCCACAGCGCGTCGGTGGCGAGCGCAGCCGGGCGGGGTTCGGCGACGCCGACGGTGATCCGCTGCAGCGCGGCCTCGACGGCTCCGGCGCCGAGCCGGCGGACGGCCGCTGCATCCGGGAGCTCCTCGCTCGCTGCGAGCACCGATGCGGCGCCTCGGGCTGTCCGGGCGAGGAGGACGAGCGCCGGGAGCGGCTGCGGGTGCTCGAGCGATGTGAGGTAGCTGGCGAAGCGGCCAAGGAGGCCGACGAGCCTCACGGTCGGCAGACGATCGAAACGGGCCACGACCAGTGCGGTTGCAGCCTGGCCGCGCCCGGCGAGCACCACCGTCAACTTCGCTTCCGCCGGCAATACACGGACGGTACCGGAGCGTGCGTCGTGGTACTCGATGCCCGCGTGGAACCGCTGCCAGCCATGGAGCTGCAGGCCGCCCTGCTCGCCCTTGCCACCGACTGAGAGCCACAGCTCGTTGAGGAGGGCCGTCGCTCTCACGCCGGCCGGGTCCTCGCTCCAGGCCACCGGGTGCTCGGCGCCGGTCGCTGCGACGCCGAAGCCAGTCAACCAGCAGTGATAGGGGCTCGTCCCGATCGTGGCCTCGGGGCGGAGCCGGTTGCCGAAGCCGCCCCGGTAGAGGCAGCCGAGTCGGTGCTGCACGGTGCGTTCTGGAAGAGCGAGGAGGCGCACCAGCTGGGTCGTGGTGAGCACCTCGTGCTCGGCCAGCAGCGTGAGGATGTGCTTGTCGGTGATGTTGGGCTGCCTCCGTGAAGGCAGCTCCGGAGACGATGGGTATGGGAAAGGTGGCGAGCAGCTGCCGGGGCGCGGCGACACTGCCTTTGACGTGGGGAGTTGTTGCATGGTGTGTAGCCCGTCGGCCGGCGCCCACCCCGAGAGGGAGGACCTTGTACCTCCATCCCGTCACGAAGTCAAGCAAGTTCGGAGGTTTTTCTTTCGGCTGCGCGAAAGCATCGTGACGTCGAAGTCCGCCTCGGGTCCCACGGTTGCTCACCTCGCCCGAATAGCCTCGCGACCTGGTGGCTCCACCTCGTGACCTTCTCGGCTGGCTACGCCGGCAGTGCGACGAGTTCGTCTTCCTTGCCGGCCGGCGTCTATGTCGGGCAAGGCGACCACAGCTGGCCGCTTGTCGCCCACGACGCCGCGGAGCTGACATCCAAGCTCGATGACACTGGCCACCTGGTGTCGCTCCCGAAGGAGTCGGCAGCGCTCGCGAACGTGATCGAGGTCGCCCTCGTGGACTTCCTGCTCGATCGGTTGAACGAGGTGAGTGGGGCCATCGGCCGGCGCGGCGAGGAGCGGAGCTATCCGGACCTAGAGATCGGCGGCGAGCCGTTCGGGGGCGGCTTTCACGCCGTGGACATCAAGATGGCCCGGCTCAACAAGAGCGGCAAGCAGACCCAGTCGCGCTGCACCCCCTCTACACGGGCAACACGTACTTCAAGTGGCCGACGATCCGCTGGCCCGGCATGTTCCGCCCCTTCGACGACTACGTCACGCACCTCGACATCATCGGCATCTACCACCTTGACGTCGCCTATCGTCGCCGAGTCCGCGAACTGGCCGCGAGCCCCCGCCCGCAGACGCCGCAGAAGAGGGTGCCCTTCAGGTAGTGGTTGTGTCGGCGCTCCCGCGTCCCACAGGCGGCGCGGGCGGCGAGGAGGTCCTGCACGCGGTTAAAGGTGGCGGTGTCGACGAGCGGCTCGTGCAGACCCGGGTACTCCACCCCGTCCCAACAGACGATCCCGGCGTTGCACGGAGCGCGCCAAGGTATAGCCTCGGCTTGTTTAGCCGCCGTGATAGAGGAAGGCAGCGATGGCGCACCACGGGACACTCCGCGTGGCTGGACGATGGTCAAGTTGGTTCCGCCGAAGAAGACCCGGACGGGCCATCCTGTTCTGTGCTGCGTTGATGCTCGCTGGCTGCGGGTCTCGAATAGCTTCCTCCACCAGTACTGGTTCGACAGGAACTACTGGGAGTGCAGGAAGTACAGGCAGCAGTACCAACACAACTGAGCCCGGACCCACCTTGCCAACTCCTCCCTACCCGAACCCGTGGTTGGCCTATCTCACCGATGTCAACCCCGGAACCGGGATGTCGTTCGCGAATGACTCAGATGGCTGGCGGCTCAACGGTCAGGACGCCGCTCCCCACCTCGATAACAATCTTGCCGCTGGCCCTTCCGGTACGTCCTTTGCGTGGCCGGGGGACTCCGTCAGCTCGTCCTCCGATGGCGGGAAGACCTGGAACTCGATCTTCAGCGATAGTTCAGGAATCTGGGGTTTCGATCTGCTTTCTTCGACAGACGGTTGGGTGGTCGGCGTCACTCAACTCTCTGGTACGACAGACGGCGGCGGCACTTGGCAGGAGCTCCATGAACCTTCCTCTGGTCACCTTGTCCGGGTTGATTTCCAAACTCCAGATACCGGCTTCGGGCTCACGGTGTCTGGGGGGCTCGTCACAACTACGGACGGCGGCACAACCTGGTCGAATGTCGCGATCGGGGCACCCGCAAACGCTCTTTGCTTCGTCGATTCGACGACCGGATACGTTGCTGACTTCACGGGTGACGTCTATGCCACCACGGACAGCGGCAAGACCTGGAACGAGGCGTTCCAGTCAGGCGTTCAGTCCCAGCAAGGACCGACGTGGGGCGCTCTCGCCTGCAGCGCGGATGGCGCCATCGAAGGGTACGAGTCCTTGGACGGTCAGGCGCAGTTCGGACCGCCACCGTACGTCGTAGCTAAGGGAAGCTCAGGCGCAGGTTCGTGGAACGTCGTCGCTGACAACCAGACTGCTGGCGCCCCGCCCGTCGCTGGTCTGAGTGCTGTCGCAGCCAACGGGAGTGGAGTGTTCCTTGTGGTTGGGTTTCCATCATCTGGCGTCGCTCTTCAGGCAGCCCAGTTGACCTCGTCCAACACATTCACTGACAGCACAATGCCTCCGGTAGATACCGGCGGGACCTCGGTCGGAAACGATTACACGGCGCCCGGCTACTTGAACCTCCTTGGTATCAGCATGGTTGGGCAGTCGGGCTGGATGTATTTCAGCGACTCAGCGGTTGGGACCGCTGACAATCCAATGTTTGAGGACGTCGAGCTGACCACGACCGACAGCGGAAGCTCGTGGACGGTAGCGCATAAGTCAACGCCGGCGAGCGGGTCACCAACAACTACGGTAGCGACCTCTGAAACGCGCACCTCAGGAGGGACGTGAGATGTCAAACCCTCGCACTTGCACGCGTCATCTCGCTCGAGTCGCTAAGTACGCCATCTGTGCTGTCTTGATCGCGGGTACCTTCATATTCGTGTCCGCCGCCGCTGCCGCCGCCCATACCTGTGGCTCGAATTGGTGTTCCGGCACGGATGGCCTCTCCGGTACCGTCGAACAGAAGAACATTCAAGGTAACAATCCCCAGATATACGTCGGGGAGACCTATATCTACTACATCGATATGGGCGGGTCTGGTGGTACATGTGAAACCAGCTTCCCAGACGGGTCCTGCTTCGATGAAACAGCCGCAGGCGACGCTGACGCGCGTTATAGGCTCGGCCAAGGAATCGGTGTTCAATTCTACTCCTTCGATGGCGGGGCCGCCTCTACCTATGAGAGCGAGTGGAGATCGCCTTACTGCTTCGGGTGGACGCAGGCTTACGATACGCTATATAATATCTATGACAGCTCGACCTTCTGGTATTATTACCAGACCGAGGCTCTTGTAATGTTCATGGACATTGAGCAGAATAATGCCTTCGGTTGGTCCAATATGACTCAGTCGGGAAACCGCTCGGTGTTTGACGGGTTTACTGATCAAATTGCGGGTCGTTCATCGAAGGACTCCCGGTGTACGTACCAGTTCATCGGCCAGTCGTACCAGTACGGAGCCTACTCGAGCCCTGATCAGTGGCTGTACTCCTTCGGCTCATCGTCTAATCCAAACAGCCAAGTCGATAATACCCTGATCTTTACGAGCCAAGTCTGTTGTTCCAATACGTGGCCGGGAGGTAGCTTTGCGAATGCCGACTTCTTCGGCAGCTCAGACTACAATGTCGGTTACCAGTTTGACGAGGGCCCACAGACTGTCGATGGTCACCATTACAATGGTGACTACGACGAGTTTTTCGAACCGATCTATTTACCTGTGTTGTACTTGCATAGCGGGGTCCACCACCTGAGCAGAGCTCGCGCGTATCGTTGTGGATCTCACCTCGTACCCCTCCCGCCGGCTCAGAGCCCAACTCCTACAAGGAGTTGGTGAGCAAGATCGCCAGTCTGCGGAAGATGCTCGAGCGCAACACCGCCGAGGTCGCAAAGCTGAGCGAGCGCCTCAGCCAGCGCGATGCCCGCATCGCCGAGCTGGAGCGGCTTCTGTCCGGACTCCCGCCGTTCGGGCAAGCGCCAGGCGGCTCCGTTCTCCAAGGGCGACCCGAAGGAGGAGCCGGCACGTCCCGGACGACGGAGCGGTGACGCTCATGGTCGCCACGGTCATCGCATGGCTCCCGCCGGCCCCCCCGACCGGACGATCGACGTGCCGCTGCCGGCATGCTGCCCTGACTGCGGAGGGGAGGTCGAGCACGAGCGGACTGCCGAGCAGTTCCAGGTCGAGCTTCCCGAGATGCGCCCGGTCACCACGAAGTTCGCCGTCGGCGTCGGCCGCTGCCGCAACTGCGGCAGGAGAGTGCAGGGCCGCCATGGCGAGCAGACCTCGGACGCCCTCGGCGCTGCCTGCTCCCAGGTGGGTCCGACGGCGAAGGCATGGGCGGCCTGGCTGCACTACGGCCTCGGGCTGAGCTTTGTGAAGTCGACCAGCCTGCTCGCCCGCCTCGGGGTCAAGGTCTCAGCCGGGGCACTCTGCCAAGCGGCCCAGTCGTCCTCGACCGACCTCTTCGCGGTGCAGGCCTCGATCGTCAAAGCCGTGAATGACTCGGCCATGATCGTTCCCGACGAGACGGGCTGGCGCGTCGGCGGCGAGGGTGCCTGGCTCTGGGTGGCAGCGACCCATAACGCCACTGCCTACTGGGTCGCCGACGGCCGCGGCTTCGATCAAGCCTGCGAGGTGATCTCGCCGGAGTTCTCCGGCGTCATGGTGCGAGACGGCTGGGCTCCTTACCGCCGCTTCGGCAACGCCACGCACCAAACGTGTTTGGCCCACCTCTGTCGTCGAAGCGACGAGCTCATCGCCGACCTGCCCGTCTCGGGGCGGGACACGCCCCGCAAGGTGCGGGAGATCCTGACCGAGGCGCTCATCGCCCGCGAGCTCGAAGATGGCGAGCGGGCGACGGTGATCGCCGACCTCGCCGAGCGGGTCGAGATGCTCGCCGACGACGCTCATCCCCACAACGAGAACCGCAAGCTCGTGGCGCACCTGTACGCCGAGCGAGAAGCTTTGTTCAGCTTCCTCACCCACCCTGGCACCGACGCCACCAACTGGCGGGCAGAGCAAGCCGTCAGGCCAGCGGTCGTCAACCGAAAGGTCTGGGGCGGCAACCGCACCTGGCGTGGAGCTGTGACGCAGGGCCGCATGATGAGCGTGCTGCGGACGGCGTCTCAGCAGGGAGTCGACGCCATCGACTTCTTGAGCCGACTCGCTCGTGCACCCACGCCGGCAGAGGTTCCTTCGCTTTTCATCTGAATCGCCGGCTGTTCGGATCCACATTCACTGAACTACGGGACGTCGCGCCTCGCTATCCAAGTACCCTGCGGGCAGCTACACCCTGGAGGGAGCGCTCACGGAACCTCGCCTCCCAGCCGCCAGGTGTCCCCAGCCCCAGGTCGAGGCGAAAGCGAAGGCCACCACGGCGGCGAACATCAACTGCGTGTTCTATGGGTCCGCCTAGGTGTTCGTCGACGTACAGTCTCCAGCGTGAGCACCGCCCCGAGCCTGGACCCAGACGAGCTACGCGTTGAACTAATCGGTGCGCGAGAAGTGTGCTCCGGCCGCAATGTCACCATGCACCTCCGCGTCCACAACCTGAGCGCCACCGACATCGTCGTGCTCACTAACGGCAACCTCACGGCCCAAGTCCTCGACGCAGCCACTGGTGAGCGCGTGGGCGGCTACTCCGGAGCACAGAGGTTGCCCCTGGTGCGGTTCACGGTTCCTGCTGGCAGTTCAACGGTGATTCCGGTCCTCGTCGGCACCGCTAGCAGATCACCTGAGCTGGGTTACTCGGTCCCACCTGGTGAGTGGGCGATCGCCGCCGAGATGAAGCTCGATGATGGCAGGACGGTCCGCACACCGCCGATGGGCATCACGGTGACGGCGTGAGAGCAGCTCAACTTCCGCCGCGGAGGCGGTCGAAGAACCTGTTGTCAATCCGGGCAGCTCGCCCCGTTGCAGATGTCACCTATGGCTGGCGACCCCCAACCCTGGTGCTGGCCGATGCGCGCCGGCAACACGGCGTTGATGACACCGGTTGGGTCGCACCACGGGCTGCGGAGCTCTCCGTCGACAGTGGAGACCAGCTGTCCATCCAGGCGACCATCAACGCCGGGCGAATCGACAGAGCCGGCGGCACGGGTCAGACAACTCGCCCGACCCGATCCATCTCAAAATCACGCACACCAACAAGAGCGACGACCGTCGTCACGCTCCAAAGGTGGCGACACGGGTTTGAATCTCGTTTAGGCGCTGCCAGAAGAGTGGCACTTCGGAAATGAGCGGGTCCCACGACCGTGATGCGCAGCACGCCAGGTCAGGTGGACAGGAACGCGTCCGGCCGATCCGGTGTCCGATGACACCCGGCCGTCAGCGTATGAAGTGGCTAGGCCCGGCCCGTAGCCTTGGCGGATGGCCGACTCATTCGACCCGACCAAGATGGTCGCAGGATTCGTAGCAGACTTGCCGACCGGTGTCCGTGAGTGGCCCGGACACCTGCAAGGACGCGGCCTCGAGTTCTTCGGCGTCGTGCTCACGCCGCCGCTCGGTGACCTCGTTGGCTCCGACGCCGAAGATGTCGTCAAGCTCTTCGGCGACATCCAGGTGGAAGACATCATGAGACACCACACGGACGGTCGACCCCTGGCCACCGTGCCCTGCACACAGTTCTCGTGACGACGAGGCCCATGCGCTCGACCCAGATGTCGACGGATGGCGATGTCCCTACGAGGGCGGCACCTGGAATTACGGGCACTTCGGCGCTGTCGGCTGATACGCAGCGCTCCGTGGCGGCGAAGTCCGAGGCCTGAGCTCGAACGTCACTCCCACAGGCGTACTGGGGCAACGGCGGTTCGCGGGTGGGCGACGCACTGCGCGGATCGCCCTGTTGCGCCGTGGACTTCCGCGGCTTGGGGGTTCAGTGTACTTCGCTTCTGGCCCATACTTCACTCTGGCAGTGAAGTATGACATACTCATGAAGTATGGCGACGAGACCCGTCCCCCGCCAAAGGGTCCAGCGGGCTCTGGCGGCCGTGCTGCCGTCAGGGCTCCGCGTCACGGTAACGCCTCCTCCTGAGTTTAAGGAAGGGATGTTCGAGGTTACGGTCAAGGCAGGACCCGTGCTCCATCGGTTCCTCGCGGGATGGGCTGGAGGCGGCTGGCCAGCCGACGTGGACCACCTCCTCGCCGTAGCTCCCGAGGTCGACGTTGTGGTCGCCAGGCGAATCTCCGAGGGTGCTCGGGCGAAGCTCGCGCATCGTCGGATCGGCTGGGTCGATGAGACCGGCCAATCCCACATCAGCCTACGCTCAGGCCTAGTAGTCGTGCGCGAGGTTGCGTCGGAGGAGCCAGCGGCGGCTCCAGGTGCCCGTTGGAACCCGAGCATGCTGACTGCGGCGGAAGCGATCTTCGCCGGGGTGCCTCCGACGGTGGAGGCGGTCGAGGCTGCAACTGGCTTGTCCAGGGGAGCATCAGCCAACGCACTGGCGCGGTTCGAGAACCGAGGACACCTCGGCCGACCTGGTCCCAAGCGGGGACACGGGTCTGCCCGTCAGATCCTCGACTTGGAGGGGTTCATCGACGATTACGTCATCGCTGCTTGCGAGTTTCGCAACAAGCAGCGTGTGCGCCGCCTCCACCGCCTTATGACCGACCCGCTGCAGGTTCTCGAGGGCGAGATGGGTCCGAGCTTGCGGTCGTTCGGAGTGAAGTGGGCGCTCACCGGAGCCGGAGCGTCGATGTTGCTCGCCCCGTACCTGACGGAGCTCACGGTGCTCGAGCTGTACGTCGACCCAGACCACTTCGAGGTTCCCGATCTGCCCCGGTACCTCGACAGCCGGGAGGTCTCGAAAGGTCATGTGATCGAGGTCCGCGCCCTGCCCACATCGATGAGCGACCACGGCCCTGATGTGAACGGCGTGCAGGTCGCTCTGCCCGCGCGGGTCTACGCGGATCTCAATGCTGCGGGAGGTCGGCTTGCCGAGGCCGCCCACCATCTCAGGGAGGTGCGGGGTGTCGGGCCCGGAGCGAAGTAGAGCAGCGCGAGAGCTCGCCGAACGGGCGCTCGTCCGCCTCGTTCGGGAGTATGGCGACACGCCTGAGTTCGTCCTACTGGGCGGGCTCGTCCCCGATCTGCTCTGCGGCGGGTCAGCGCGTCGGCACATCGGAACGACTGATGTCGATGTCCAGGTCGACCTCGAGATTCAGGGGGGATCGGTCAACGGAGCGCGTCTCGAGGCAGCGCTCCGCAGGGCAGGCCTTACGCCCGATACCCGGCGGGTCTGGAGGTGGAGGGAGGAATCCGCGCCCGGGATGGTCGTGAAGATCGAATTCCTCGCCGATCAGGACGACATCCCTAACGAGACGACGGTGTCATTCGATCAGTGCGAGTCGCTTGGGGCAGTCAACCTCCGAGGCACCGGTTACGCGGCCCGTGACTACGAACTGCGCACGATCACGGCCGAACTCGACGGTGATCTGGTGTCAGTAGAGCTTCGCGTGGCGACACTGCCGGCGTACCTGCTCGCCAAGGCTCATGCAGCCCGTGGACGAGGGTTGGAGAAGGACTGGTACGACCTCGCCTACGTCCTGCTCCACAACGATGAGGGCGGTCCGGCCACTGCCGCTGCTCGTGTTCGCGATCGCTTCTCCAGCATGCTCGTCGGGGCGACCGAGACGGCCCTCTCCGAGCTGGCGGTCAACTTTGCCGACGCGGATGCGCAAGGAAGTGTGGCATACGCGACGACGATGCTCGCCATGCACCCGGACCTTGACTTCAACGTCCTCGCCAATGATGCGGTCGCAGCGGTAGCGGAATTCGACAAAGGCTTGAAGACCGGATCGTGAGGACCCTTCCGGCTTCGCCCGATCGATGGCGCTATCTTGGCAATCGCAATTGGCAATCAAGGCGGGAGAACCGGGAAGACCGCAACGGATCGCCAAGACGAGAAGCCCAGCTCGGGGGCATGGAGACTGACGGCAACGACCGCCTGGATGACTCCGGTGGGTTTTGCAAGCCGGGTGTCGCCGGTTCGAGTCCGGTCAGCTCCACGGCGCCACATGTGACTACATGTGCTACGCTTCCGCTCGTGGGTAGCTCCATATCCGTTCGTGACCTGCGCAACACGGTCAGCGAAGTACTCCGTCGGGTCGAGGGTGGCGAGCGGCTGACCGTCACGGTCGATCGTCGACCGGTCGCGGAGATTGTGCCGCTACGCCGTCGTCGGACCGTGCCGTGGGCCGAAGCGCTGGTGATCGCGAGCCGTCATGCTGCTGATCGTGGCCTTCTCGAAGACGTGCGGGGTCTGTTGTCCGACACGACCGACGACGTATGAGGGCGTTGCTTGACACGTCGTTCTTCGTCGCTACGGAGTCGGGACGACCACTCGGTGAGATGGAGGGAGTGATCGAGACTGAAGTCTCGGTGGTAACGCTCGCTGAGCTCACGGTGGGCGTGCTCATGGCCGATGATGTTGATCGGCCGGCCCGGGTCGCAACGCTTTCGGCCGTCGAGTCGTCGTGGGATCCACTACCAGTCGATGCTGAGGCAGCCCGGCAGTTCGCTCGAATCGTCGCCCTCCTGCGGACGGACGGCCGGCGGGTACCCGTCCTGGACGCTCTTGTGGCTGCTACCGCCCTCGCCGAGCAGATCCCGGTCGTTACGCAGGACCGAGACTATGAGGACATCCCGGGCCTGGAGGTCGTCCGGGTCTGACTTCGGGCTACCGACTGAAGGTACGGAAGCTGACGGAGTGCGCTCATCCCTCGCCACAGCCTCAGGAGGATTTCGAGTAGACGATCGCCTTCCCGGTCAGCCTGGCCAGCGCATCGAGGTGCGGGAAGGCTTCAGATCAGCGGAGTCAGCCACAGCGACCGGACCCGTCCGAGGAGGACTGGGGGCGACGGCACCCCGTAGGTGGCCCTGACCCCCACACAGGGGAATACGGTGGTCGCCGTGGATCTTCCGGAGCTACTGGTCGTCGACGCTGGCGAATGGCGAAGATGGTTGAGCGCCCATCACGCTGATTCACTAGGTGTCTGGCTGGTACTGGCCAAGAAGGGAACGGCCGATCCGACAAGCGTCTCGTACGATGAGGCGCTTGACGAGGCGATCTCCTTCGGCTGGATCGATGGTCAATTGGGGCGTCGTGACACCGCTACGTTTCGACGACGTTTCACGCCTCGAAAGGCTCGCAGCCCGTGGTCTCAGCGGAACGCTGCCATCGCTGAAAGGCTGATCGCCACCGGCCGAATGCATCGATCCGGCGAAAACGAGGTGCGGCAGGCGAAAGAGGACGGTCGGTGGGAGGCCGCCTACGCCGGGCAGGCCAGCATTGAGGTGCCGGAGGATCTTCTCGTTGCCCTGAGTGCCAACCGCGGCGCGAAGGCGATGTTCGAGATGCTCACCAGTGCGAATCGGTACGCCATCCTCTACAGGATCGGAAACGCCAAGAAACCCGAAACGCGCTCCAGGCGCATCGGCCAGTTTGTCGAGATGTTGGCCCGAGGTGAGACCATCCACCCCCAGGCTCCATGATCACCCGAGTTGAAGATTCACTGCTCCAAGAATGTCCCCGACCCGGGCGCGAGTGCGACCACTCTTCAGAAGGGAACGACGGTCGTCAGTGGGCCCGTCGGTGGATCCGCCCAGCGAGAGTACGGCAGAACTCCACCGCGTCGAGCGATAGGAGCTCGGCCTCATGCGATACTGGGTCATACGAGTAGGCCCCACCCGCAGGCCCGATGAGCTCGAGCACGAATGCCCTGCCGTGTCGGCGCGTCCACTCGGCGACGACGTCGGCAACGATGCGACCATCGTGGGTGGCGCTGAGCTCCAGGGCCCGGTCGACAGCATGCGCCAAGTCGACGCGGTGCATCCAGAGGTCGCGTAGGGAGATGGTGTCGATGAGGTAGCCGAGTCTCCAGGTCTCGTAGACCGGATGTCAAGCGCCAGCTCCCGGGGCCGCACTGCCCAGCATGCGGGGAGGAACAGTTGTTCGCAATACGACGAGCCGAGCCGTCGGCCGCTAGCGTGGCGGCCGGACATGAGCGTTACAGCCCGGATGGTTCCGACATCATGAGGGAACGGACGGCAACCTCGGCGTACGGCGTCGGCCGCCGCGAGGGACACGACTCAAGCGAGTTCTACCGCCGCTTCGAGGCGCCCGAACTCTCCTCAGACACCCACGTTGAGCCGCTGAACGACCTGCCGCAAGGGGACGCGGCCTGCATGAGGGCCGATTCGTCGGCGATGGTGCTCCCCGGAGGCGCCCAGCTTCCTGGGAACTCAGTCGCCCTGGTCGTCACCTCACCGCCCTACTTCGTCGGCAAGGAGTACGAGCGGGCGCTCGGTGAAGGCGCCATACCCAGAACATACCTCGAATACCTCGACATGCTTACGGCCGTGTTCGGGGAGTGCAAGCGAGTCCTGGAGCCCGGCGGGCGCATCGCGGTCAACGTCGCAAATCTCGGCCGTAAGCCGTATCGGAGCTTGTCGGCCGATGTCATCGAGATATTGCAAAATCGCCTGCACTTACTTCTCCGCGGCGAGGTCATTTGGCGCAAGGCGGAGGGGGCGTCCGGGTCTTGCGCCTGGGGGTCGTTTCGCAGCGCCGCCAACCCCGTACTGCGCGACGTGACAGAGCGCGTCATCATTGCCAGCAAAGGCCGATTCGACCGCGCCCGTACCACGCAGGAACGGCGGGACCTCGGCCTGCCGCACGAGAACGACCTCACCGCCGACGAGTTCATGGCGGCGACACTCGACGTCTGGGACATCCAGCCCGAGAGCGCCAAGCGGGTGAACCATCCGGCACCGTTCCCTGTCGAGCTTCCCCAACGACTTGTCGGCCTCTACACGTACAAGCACGACCTGGTCGTAGACCCCTTCATGGGCTCAGGCACCACCCTTGTCGCAGCCGCCCGGTCCGAGCGGCGCTACCTCGGATACGACCTCGATCCCGAGTACGTCGCCACGTCCAGGAAGCGGATGAGGGAGGAGCAGCGCCGCCCCTCCCAGCTTCGACTATTCCGAGACCAGCATGCCGGTCCACCGGTCCTCGACGCGAAAGAGATCTTCCGCGACGCCCTGGAGGACGCCCCCGTCGACTTCCAAACTCGGGCGTCGAAAGAAGGCAAAGTTGCGCAAGCGATTGCGGAGGACCTACTCCAGGAGGCGGGATTCCGCGTCCTGCAAAAGAATGCCCGCCAGCGTGGGCTGGGCGTCGTGGTCAGCTTTGTAGCCGTTGACGACGACGACACACCATGGTATTTCGACGTGTCTGGTGCTTTCACCACCACGAGGGGGGGCTTGCTGCGTACCGACACCCTGTGGAGGTCGCTCGGTCGGGCGAATGTCCTCGTGGCACATCAAATGACGCCGTTGGTGTTCCTCACCTCTCATCTGCCCACGCCCCGGAGCGAGGGGGATATGGCTCTGCGTGCGGTCGGACCCGGCGTCGTGTTCGACGCCATCGAGATGCTCGACGACATCGGCCGGGAGCGGTTGAGCGTCTACGCCAAGGGTGGCGGAAGCACACAACCGCTCCTTGGCTATTGGAGGGCGAAGGAAGTAGCCAAGCGGGGGTGACGCCGCAGACCCCGTACGCATACGGGCTTTGCCGGGGGGGCCGAGGCGGGGCAATGCGCTCGCCTCTGAGTGTCCGCCCGGCGGAGGGAACCTCTGTCGTCGGGACGTCACCGTCGGCTATCGACCTGGCGGAGCATCGCCGCGAGTTTGGGGTCGGTCCCGACCTCCCAGACCTCTACCGCGCAGCGGCAGGCGACGGCGGTCTTGGTAGCCCACTCCAGCGCCTCCTGGCGTGAGGTCAGTTCGACGGCTGAGATGCCGCCGACGGTCACCGGCGGACCGTCGGTCACCGTCCCGTCGGTGGCCACGATGCTCGCCTTCTGGTCTGGCAGTCCGCCGCCGAAAACCCACACGCCGGCATTGATGGCCTCCTGGCAGACGGCGTGTGCGGCCTCGTCCACGGCGGGCATGTCCTCGTCGGGAATGTGGTCCATCGCGTGGGCACCGAACAGAACGAGATACGTCGTCATTCCATGACTCCCTTGTCGCGGGGGCCCATACGCCGGCCCTTCGTCGTGTACGAACGCCTTGGTCCGGTTCCGACACTCTGCCTGCGCTACATCGCCGAGGTCAATCGCCTCCAGCACCCCGCGATCCGACTTCCTTGGCGCCTTCGCGCGCCTCGACTCGACGGTCGCTTCTCCACGCGAGACGAAGCTCGCCGAGCCAGCCCGGCCGCCGTCCACCGCTACAACACACGCCGCCTCAACTCTGCCAGCGGCCGGGGGGCCCGCCGCTCGAGTGGGAGATCACCTACCGTCGTCAGGAACGGCAAGCTGCATGAGCAAGTGTGGCGGGGAAAAACCTCATTCCTCGGCCGGCTTGTCGCCCTCGAAGAGATTCGCCCTGTCGTATGACTCTCCCGTGCGGATCTTGGCCCGGCGCTTTGCGACCGAGGTGGAGAGGCTTGCGAAGACAGCCGAGGCTCCGGCCGGGCTGGCGCCGAAGTTCTGTGTGTTGCCGGCGGCGTAGCCGATGTGCCCGCCTTCCTCGTACGAGTCCTGGTTGGCTCCGAGGTAAACGAAGCTCCAACCGGCGTCCTCACGCTTCTTGACGAGGTCGAACAGCTTCGCCTTGTCGTACTCACGACTCTGGTTCTCTTGTCCGTCGGTGAACGTGATGAACAGGATCTCCTCTTCCGGCTCGCCTGCGCTCCGGCGCGACTCTGCGTGAATCGTGGCGTCTGCGATCGTGTGACCCATGGCGTCGTACAAGGGCGTCCCGCCGCGGGGCACGAAGGTGCCCGACGTGAGGCGAGGCACCTCGGCGATGGGCGCGGCCTCGGCGAGCAGCTCATGGGCGTCCTGGGAGTCGAACTGGACCAGCGTCATGAGGGCGTCGGTGCCGTCGGCGTGCTGGTTGGCGAGGAAGGCGTTGAAGCCACCGACGACGTCACTGGCTATCGACTGCATGGAGCCGGAGCGATCGAGGACGAAGTAGATGTGCAGATTCTTGGCGGCATGGGTCATGTGCTGGTCTTCCTTTTCGTCGGTGGGGAGGCGGCAAGACCGCGCTCGAGGACAAGCCGAATCGTGTCGCTCATGGCGAGGCCCTGCTCATTGCCGACCTCGGCAAGCCTCCGGAGCAGATCGTCCGGCAGGCGAACGCTGACGAGACCTCCAGTGCTGCTTCGCTTGGCGCGGGAGGCCGCCACGAAGTACTGCGAGGGTGTCTGTCGCTCCGTCATAATACGTAGTGTAGTACGAACTGTAAGACACAACAACCGGCATCGTCGGGAACCCGGGCGACATCGAGGGGAGGTATCCTCGGTGCCGAGATGGGTCATGGGCGCCCCGACCAGAATCCCGGATGACAAGTCGGGGGCAGCTCGGCGAGCAAGCGGGTTCTTCCCTCCGCTGCGACGAGATGAGCGAGGATGCGGAAGGCGAGGGGGTCGCAGCCCACAGCGGCGAGGTGTTCTCAGCCAGTCGACGCGACGTCTCTACCTAGGCTCTCGTCATGGCCTTGGGATCGGGGCTGGCTCACCTGGGCGGCTATCCGTTTGACGTGCGATACAGCGCTGGATCGCTCGAACGCGCACAAGCCTGCGCCGACGTCGCCGAGGACGCCTACGGCTACCTCGATCGACTGCTGGGAGCAGTGACCCCCGACATCGCCGTCATCGTGGTGGGCGAGTCGGACTGGGAGAGCAGGCAGCCGTATGGATTGCCCTTCTTCACCGACGGCGACGGCGATCTCCGCCCCGCCCTCGTCGTGATGCCGGCGGGTCGGGGCGACTTCTGGGTCGCCATCGCCGAGCATCTCCGCGAGGCGACGCCGCGTGGCTACGCACGGTTGGCCGCCACGTATCCCGACGGCTCGGGCGGGGTGGACCTGCAGCCCTTCTTCGACCTCGTCACGATCCATGAGCTGGGACACGCCTTCGAGGTCCTCGGGGACCTCCGTCTTCCCACCTCCTGGCTGGGCGAGATCTACGCCAACCTCGCCCTCCATGCGTTCGTTTCCACGCGCCGTCCCGAGTCCCTCGACACCCTCGAGGTGCTCTCCATCGTGGGATCGGCGAGCCGGCGGTTTGCGGCTCGCTGGCGCGCCGAGGGCTACACCACCCTCGAGGACCTTGAAGCGCACTACACAAGCGGTGAGAAGCCCATGAGCGCGCTGAACTACGTCTGGTACCAGTGCCGCTGGCAGCGGCTGGCGGCTCGCGTCTTCGACGCCGAGGGCGAGACGGCACTGGTCCGGCTGTGGAACTGCTTTCGCGGCGTCGATCGCTTCGGTCCCGGCACCGTCACGACGGCGTCGGTGGCCAAGCTGCTGCGCAGCGAGGTGAGCGAGACGCTCGGTCGCGCCATCCAGCACTGGCGCTGATGGCCCCGGACTGTCAGGCAGGCCGACCGGACAGCTCGGCGATGATGTCGGCGCGCGCGACGATGGCCGAGCAGATGCGGAGGTCGGCCACGTCGACCATGTTGCCGTCGAGCGAGATGGCCCCGACCCCGGAGGCCGATGCCGCCTCGAACGCCGACACGACCCGGCGCGCCCAGTCCACCTCGTCGACCGTCGGCGAGAAACGTTCGTTTGCCACATCGATCTGGGAAGGGTGGATTGCCCACTTGCCGTCGAAGCCGAGCGTGCTCGCCCGGTCGCATTCGCCGGCATAGGCGGAGAGGTCGGCGATCGGCCCCCAGAAGGGCCCGTCGATGGCGGCGATCCCGGCCGCCCGGGTCGCCACGACGATGCGGGAGCGGGCGTAGTCCCAGAGACTCTGGCCGTAGTCGTCCATCTTGGACACACGCACGCCCTGAGAGGCGGCCATGTCGCCTGGGCCGAAGATGAGGGCCTCGAGGCGTGGGCTGCACCTGGCGATCTCGTCGACGGCCTGCAGCGCTTCCACTTCCTCCACGAGAGCTTCGAGGGCGATCGGCCGGCCATCGGGGCGACCGACGCGCGGCTCCAGTTGCGAGAGGACGGTCTCGATCCACCACAAATCCCGGGGTGCCTTCACCTTCGGGACGATGATGACGTCGAGGAAGCCGGCGGCACCGGCGACGACCTCCGTGACGTCCTCGAGTGCCCACTCGGTCTCGACCGAGTTGATTCGGACGGCGCGGGTCTTGCCGTGCCAGTCGAGCTGACAGAGCGCATCGACAGCGTTTCGGCGTGCCTCCGGCTTTGCCGACGGGGCGACGGAGTCCTCCAGGTCGAGAAAGACGAAGTCCGCGCTACTGGCGGCCGCCTTCTCGATCATGCGGGTGTTCGACGCCGGGGTCGACAGCTCCGAACGCCGCAGGCGGCCAATGGGACGCTCAATCCGTGATGCAGCGGTCATGGGTGTCCTCCTCGGGGTATCGACGGCTCAGTCCCGGTGGCGCCCGAGAAAGCGGTCGGCGATGATTCGCTGCTGGATCTCTGACGTGCCCTCGAAGATCTTGGTGAGGCGGGCGTCTCGCCAATACCGCTCGAGCGGCAAGTCGGTCGTGTAGCCGTAACCGCCGTGGATCTGGATGGCTTCGCTCGTGACCCGCTCGGCCATCTCGCTCGCTACGAGTTTGGCCATGGACGCTTCTGCTTCCCGATGACGGCCGCTGTCGAACTCGTTGGCGACGAAGTAGGTGAGTTGCCGAGCCGCCTCGATCTCGCTGGCCATCCAGGCGATCTTGAACCGGATGGCCTGGAACTGGGCGATCGGGCGCCCGAACTGCACTCGTTGCGAGGCGTAGGCGATGGAGTCCTCGAGGGCGCCACGGGCAAGGCCGATCGCACGTGCTGCCGTGTGGATGCGGGAGGCGAAGAGTTCGGCGGCCGTGGACTCGAAACCCCCCGCCGCTTGCACGAGCGACCACCCCGGCAGGCGGAGCGCCTCGAAAGCGAGCTCGAAGGTGCGCATGCCGTGGTAACCGATGGTGTTGATGGCGGTGCCGGTGAGACCCGGCGGGAACGTGCCCGGCTCCTTCTCGAGAAAGAAGATGCCGATGCCGCGGTGGCGGTGCTCGGGGTCGCGAGGCTCGGTGCGGGCGAGGACGGTGAGGTAGCTGGCGTCGTCGGCGTTCGTGCACCACATCTTCCGGCCGCTGATCAACCAGTCGTCGCCATCCCGGACGGCTCGGCACGTGAGGGAGCCGAGATCCGAACCCGCCTCCGGCTCCGACCAGGCCGCCGCCGCCAGGTAGTCGCCCGCCATCATGCGGGCGTAGCGGTCCGCCAGCCCGTCGTGGCCGATCTGCTCGGGGAGCGGCTCGGCACGGGCGATGAGGCTGGCGACGCTCATCCAGGCTCGAGACAACTCCTCGGTCACGACGCAGTACTCGAACAAGCCGAGCCCGAGCCCGCCGTACTCGGGCGGGAGGCGCAACGCGAAGAAACCCACCTCGCCCATCCTCCTGCGCAAGTCCCCTGGAATCTTCTCCCCCAGCGGATCGAGCTTGTTGGCGACCGGCAGTACCTCCTCGAGGGCGAACTCCCGGGCAAGCCGTTGCAGGTCTTCCCGCTCGCTGCTGTGGTACGCCCCCAGTGAAGTCGGGAGGTCGGTCATGGGCGGGCACCCCCGCCACCGGCGGCTGTCGTGGGCCCGAGGCGCCACTCGACCGGTTCACGAGCCTGCCCCTGGCGGACTCGTCGAGCGGTTCCCGACATGTTCCTCCACATCTCTCTCGGCGTGCCATGGACCGTGAGACCCCACAGTCCGAGGCGCCGCAGCCTCGGGATCGTGGCGCCTGCCACCAGCATGCCAACGACACGGGGGAGGATGCTCTTCCGCCTGCGTACGTGCTGAGGCTGCATCTCGTCGAGATCGGCGAAGCTGAGGGGCTCGAGGAAGAGCCGACCATCTCGCTCCGCCTCGGCCAGCAGCTGCGCGCCACGGCGGGTGCGGCCCATCAGGCAGCTCAACCCGTCGCGCACCTCGAGCGCGAGGCGAACCGGACAGCCAGGCGTCACCCACGACGACGTCGGCCTGCAGACCGACCGAGTCGGGGCAGATTTTGCAGCGGAACTGCAGATTGTAGGGAACATCGCCGCGCCAGGTCTCGATGTAGCTCTTCTCGAAGACGCCACCATCCTTCGTCACCACCCGAGTCGGACCAGGCCATCCGTTGCCGCGGTAGCTGAGCTCGGCGACGTCGTCGGCGCGGAGTCCGAAGCCCTCCACGATGGCGACGGTGCTGTCGAAGTCGGGCACGCCCTCGCAGATCATCGTCAGCAGGTAGGGAATCTGTCGAGCGACCCGAGCGTCGTAGCGGGCGAAGTTGCGCACACCGGCCACGTCGCAGGGCTTGGCCACGACGGCAAAGGTCCGACCCTGCTCGAGGAGCTCCATGACGTCCCGGAGCGGCGCCACGGGACCGTATCTCGATGCCGCCCCGGCCAGGACTCCCTGGCGATCGACGCTGCGGCACGGGCGCGAAAGCAGGGGTCGCGCCGCGTCCGGCTCCACGTGCAGGACGCAGTCCACGAGCCCGCTCTCCACGAGGTAGAGGGAGAGGGCGGAGAGCACACCGGCCGTGGCGCCCCTGAATCGAACCTCCGGGTCGGTCGCGTAGCCGTGGGCGAGGCGGGCGGCGTATCCCCAGACCCGGTCGGTGGCACCTCCCGGGGCGAGCTGGTCGAGCACTGTCGACCCGTCCACGTTGAGACCCGGGCAGACGCGCAGGGCCTGCGTCTCGGATTCGCTGGGCGGACCGGAGAGGCTCGGTCGCATACGACCGTCCGGGGAAACCACCATCTCGACGCGTTGCGGCAGGAGAGAGGCGCACAAGCCGCAGCCTGTGCAGAGGCCGGACGAGACCACCTCGCCGAGCGACCTAGGGTGGAGGGTCGCTCTCATGGCGAGTCGGATGCCTCGCACATCGCCAATACCTCAGTGGTGTGCTCACCGAGGAGGGGGGCTCGTCTCCAGATCCCGGTGGCAGTCTCGGAGAGCTTGATCGGGCAGCCCGCGACCGTGACGGGGGTGTCGCAGCCCGGTTGCTCCACTTCGACGAGCATCTCTCGGGCGTGAACGTGCGGGTCGTCCCAGATGTGGCGCACGGTATTGACCCGGCCGACCGGTATCTCGTCCCCGACGAGGTCGACGACTTCCAGGGCTGTGTGGTGTGAGAGCCAGGTCCCGACGATCTGCCGCACCTCGGTGGCGTGCTCCAAGCGATCGGCGGCGGTCAGGAACCGCACGTCGTCGCTCAGCTCCGGGCGCCCCATCGCCCGCGTGAGAGCCGCCCAGTGCCCGTCCTCCGAGGCCGAGATGGCGAGGAAGCCGTCGGCGGCCTCGAATACATCGAAGGGTACGAAGAGCGGATGGGCGTTGCCGCTCGGCTCCGAGACCAGGCCCGAATAGGAGTATTGGTAGACAATCCGCTCGCACAGCGACAGGACGGAGTCGAACATGGCGATGTCCACGTATTGGCCGACGCCGGACCGCCGGGCATGGTGCAGGGCGGCCAGGAGGCCGACGGCGCACATCGTCCCGGGGAAGATGTCACCGACGCCCGGGCCGGCCTTTGTGGGCTGACCAGGACCAGGCCCCGTGATGCCCATGAGCCCGGCCTCCGCCTGGATGCTGACGTCCACGGCGGGGCGGTCGCGGTGGGGGCTGACGCCGCCGGCGTCGTCCCCGTAGCCGCGGATGGACCCGTACACCAAGGCCGGGTTCACGGACCGGAGGGTCGCATAGCCCACGCCGAGGCGATCCATCACCCCGGCACGGAAGTTCTCCACGACGAGGTCGGCACGCGTTGTCAGGCGATGCACGACGTCCCGTCCCTCCGCTGTCTTCAAGTCGAGCACGACGCTGTCCTTGTTGCGGTTGATGCTCTGGAAGTACCCGCCGTAGGCACGCATCGTGTCGTCCTCGCGAAACGGCCCCGCCGCCCGCATCGGGTCGCCACCCGGCGGCTCGATCTTGATGACGTGTGCTCCGAGATCGGCCAACAGCATCGTGCAGTACGGTCCCGCCAACATCCAGGTGAAGTCGAGCACGACGACGTCGCTGAGCGGCCCACCCCCGGCCGCCGGCACGGCAGCCCTGTCCCGCTCGTCGTTCATGGGGTATCCGACCGCGAGGCCAAGAGCACGCTGCGGTCACACTCGAAGACGAGCTCGCCCCGCTGGTTGACGCCCCAGTGGTGGAAGCTGACTCGTCCATCAGCGCCCTCTGGACCGGCCGTGGCCTCCCGCACCTCACTGGCCGCGTAGAGCGTGTCGCCGTGCAGCACCGGCCGGAGGAACCGGACCTTGTCGAGGCTGAGCTCCCGGAGGGCAGTCTCACCGGTCTCGCTCGTCGAGAGACCGATCACGAACCCGGCGATGACACCTCCGAACACCATGCGCTCACCGAAGGCCGACTGGGAGGCGGCGTGCTGGTCGAAATGACCGTCCGCCGTGTTCAACATGAGATTCGACAGGAGAACGTTGTCCATCTCGGTGACGGTCTTTCCCCGGGTGTGGCGCAGTCGCTGGCCGGCCGCGAAATCCTCGAAGTAGAGAGGCCCTCGCACGGGAACCTCATCCGACGGGGACGCCGGGTCGAACAGGCCCGCAAGGCCCGCAGCCCGGCTGCCGGGCTCGTCGCCCAGCTCCGTCCCGGCGCCGAGCCGCAGCTCGTGGCCAGTGTCCACACGGAAGAGGTTGGCCCGCCGGAACGACACGACCGTGCGTCCTCGCTGGTCCCGTCCTTCCGTCCGCCAGGAGACCACGCCGAAGCCCGGGCGGCTGTTCGACCGACGTTTTTCCAGAACCTCGCTGTGGGCGTACACGGTGTCGCCGACGAGCAGCGCCTCGTGGAACACCACGTCGTCAATGCCGAGGAAGGCCTCGCTCAGCTCGCTGAGGTCCTCGACACTGAGGCTGATCACCGTGCCGAGCGTCAGCAACGGGTTGACCGGGATGGCGTCGTAGCCGCGCCGGCGGGCCACCTCGACGTTGAAGTACATGGGGTTGAAATGAAGAGTCAGTGTTGTGAAGAGGAGGTTGTCGCTCTCGAAGAGGGTGCGCCCCCAATGGTGCTCGAACCGCTGACCCACCGTGAAGTCGTCGTAGCGTTGGCCGTGGCGCATGGCGACGAAGGGCGCCGGGCCGTCGTCGCCGGCCGGGTTCGCGGGCACGGTCACCCTCACGACCCCGGCGGCACGCAGAGCTGCAGCATCTCGCCGACGTCGCCGAGCTCGGTGAGCTTCGTGAGCGCCTCGAGGAGCTTGCCCATGCGCCGCTCACCGAGCACCGGTACGACGAGGCGTTCGAACTTCTCCTCGAGGCGGTCCTGCTGGACGATGGCGTCCTCGCAGGGCTCCCCGATGTCGGCCGAGGCCAAGAGGTGGGAGCCGTCCGTCATGAGGAGGTCGACCTCGCTCTGCCAGTAGTTCAGAAGGGGATCGATCTCGATGCGGACCTTCTCCTCGGCGGCGAGCACCTCCGCCCGCCGCGCCGTTTCGTCGGAATAGCTCTCGGGGTCGCCGGTGTCGCATCCCGCCATCGCCATGGCGAGGGTGCCACGGATGCTGAACTTCAGCTGCAGCCCTGTCACGGGGCGCTCGATGTTGCAGATGAGAAGCACCGACGGCCCGACTCGCACGCGTACCGTTTCGATGCGGTCGGTGGACAGCGCCCGCTCCTTCGCCAAAAGGGCGGCGAACGCCTCCAGGGCGGGGTGGGTGGCGTGACAGGAGGCGTGGTACTTGAAGATCATCCCTCGCATGGCGGCAGAGGGGTCGAGCTCGAGTGGCCGGCGGAGCGGCACCTCCCCGGCATGAAGCATGGCAAAGCCCTGCTCCACCTCGATCGAGTCGGACGGCGACGTCACCCCACGCTCGGCGAGAAGAGCACTCAGAAGGCCGTTGGCCGACGCTTTGCCCACCTGGAGGGGTTTCGCCATGCTGCCGAAGGCGCTCTTGAGGCCCGCCGCTTGCATGCTCGCCAGTCCGATCACACGGGCGTGCTGTTCGGCGTCGAGATGGAGGAGCCGCCCACAGGCTGCCGCCGCCGCGAACGTGCCGAGCGTCCCCGTTGCGTGCCAGCCCGCCGCGTAATGCTCCGGGTTCACGACCGTCGAGAGCCTCGCTGCCAGCGTGACGCCGACGACGAGCGCCTCGAGGACCCCGAGGCCGCTGGCGCCCTGTCGCTCGGCGAGGGCGAAGAGGGCCGGGAGGGTCGGGGCGGAGGAATGTCCCTCCAGCTCGAGCTGCGAGTCGTCGAAGTCGAGGACGTGGCCCGAGAAGCCGTTGACGAGGACAGCGTCGAGGAGCGGGAGCCGTTGACGGCTTGCGAGCACGGTCGCCCCGGCCGTCGGCGCCAGCGCCGTGTGGAGCGGGCCGCCCGCGAAGACGTCCAGGAGTTGCTTGCTCTCGGGGCGGGTCGCTCCCGCAAGCGCCACGCCCGTCCAGTCGATCACGCAGTGCAGGGCGTGGCGCACGGTCTCGTCGGAGAGCTTGACCGGTGCTGCACCGAATCGTGCGAGTTCGTCAGTCAGTCCCACCAAGCCTCCTTTTGACGGCGGCCACGCGGCCGGCCTTTCTGCGCTGTGACATCGGTCAACCACCCGGTCCGAGAAGGCAGGCCGAGGCGATCGGTGCCACACAGATGTACTGGGCGAGTCGGCAGCCGGCAACCTGGCGGGCGCCGGCGGTGCCGCGCACCTGTCGCACCGCCTCGGCCAGGTGGCCGAATCCCTGCATGTAGCCCTCCGACGTGTGGCCGCCGGCCGTGTTCACGGGCAGCTGGCCGCCGAGGCCGATGCGGTTCTCGGTCACGAAACCGCCGCTCTCCCCGCGGCCGCAGAAGCCAAAGCCTTCCAGCGCGAAGAGCACGGTGGGCGTGAAGTTGTCGTAGGCCTGCAGGCAGTCGACGTCGTCCGGCCCCTTGCCGGTCATCCCGTGCAGCTCGTCAGCGAGCTGCCGGCAGCAGGTGTAGAAGCAGTCGCGGCTCGTGTACGACGTCGTGAGCTCCGTTCCCACGACGAGTCCCTGTATCACGACGGGGGGGTGGCGCAACTCGCTTGCTGCCTGCCGGGACGACACGATGAGGCAGACGCCACCGTCGTTGATCATGCAATAGTCGAGCAGCCGGAGTGGCTCGGCGATGTAGGGAGCCGAGTTGTAGTCATCCCGAGTGATCGGTGACTGGAAGACAGCAGCCGGATTGAGGCCGGCGTGGCGGCGGTTGCTGATGGCGATCGAGGCGAGGGTGTCGGCCCCGGTGCCGAACTCATGCTGGTGGCGCCGGAACATCATTGCCACGTAGGCGCCGGGCGACGTCATACCCTGCCCGAGATCGTACGCCTCCGGTCCCTCGAAGCCGAAGGTCCCGCCGTAGCGTTCGCCCGATGAGCGACCGTTGTTGCCGTACACGATGGCGACATGGTTCGCCCGCCCAGCGCTGATCGCCAAGGCGGCGTGCTCGACGGCCACGCCCGCCATTCTTCCCGCCCCCTCGAGGTAGCTCGCCAGCTTCACGCGCTCGATCCCGAGCATGGGACCCATCCGCTCGTAGCTCACGCGTACACCGATCAACCCGTCGATCTGTCGGCGCTCGAGGTCGGCATCGTCGAGAGCGGCCGCGAACGCTTCGGCCGCATATGACTCGGCCGTCCGTGCGGAACGGCCGGCCAGGTAGGCCCCGCGAAAGTCGGTGGTACCAATCCCGGTGACGGCGACGTCCTCGAAGCCGCGAGCAGCTGAAGTCATCACATCCATGCTCCCGCGGCCGGTGCCTTGCCCGCTCGTGCGCTCGCTGTGACCGACGCGATATCGGCACTCACGGCAAACCCACGCCGGGCACGTCCACCCGGGTCGTGAGAAGGGCTCCCTGCTTCCGGGCGATGCGTACGGGCGGGAGGTCGTCAGGCGCCACGCACAACAGCAGCGTCCGACCGTCTTCACCACCGAGCATGCACGCATACACCGTCAGGCCTTCCGGAGCGCCCACTGCTTCGACGATCTCGCCGTCGTGGATTCGGCAGCACCGGCGGCCGATCGTGTCCGCTGCCCAGAGGCAGCCCTCCTCGTCGAGGGAGATGCCGTCCGGGCCGAATTCGCCGAGGGAGGAGCCATCCGCAACGACCGACCGTTCGCTGAGGGAGCCGCCCGTGCCGATACGAAACCGGGTGAAACGAGCGGCGTCCGACTCCGCCACGATGAGCTCCTTGCCGTTCGGCGTGATGACAACGCCGTTCGGGAAGGCCAAGGCGCTCGCCGCCACGGTCACCGACCCGTCGGGCAGGACGCAATAGAGGTTGCCCAGCCGCGCCGGCTCGCCGGCGTAGTAGTCGTATCCGAACTCGCCGACGTAAGCCCTGCCGTCCTCGTCGACGGTCATGTCGTTGATCAACGAGTCGCAGTGTCCCGAGAGGTCGGCGTGCGGGAGGAGTCGGTCCCCCGTCCATCGGAGCAGGCGAGCCGTCGTCATGGAGACGACCAGCATCGTCCCGTCGGGCATCCAACCGAGGCCGGAGGGGCGGTCGGGTAGCTCGACGACGACTCGGTTGTCTCCGGCGGGTGTCACGGTCCTCACGACCTGCTCGAAGAAGTCCGACACCCACCACGCCCCCTCGTGCCACCGGGGGCCCTCGAAGAAGATTCCTCCGGAGACGAGGGGCACGAGTGTCCGCACGTCAGCCGGCCCCTCGGGGTCTTGTCACCGGCGGCTCAATCCAGCCATATGTACTTGAACCCGAAGGTGTTGAGTGGCACGCCTGTCTTGCTCGGCACGAGACCGTGTACGTGCGTGGCGTAGGCGTCGATAACGGCCGGGAAGTACGGGATGATGTAGCTGTCGGTCGCGTAGGTGATCTGTTGCATGTCCTCGGCCAGCGACCGGCGGCGCGACTCGTCCGTGCTCGCCAGGGCGGAGCTGTAGAGGTCGTTAAAGGCGGTGTCGTCGTAGTGGGTCTCGTTGAACGGCGAGGTCGGGAGCGACGCAAGGGCCACCTGTGGGAAGTACGGGCTGTAGTACCAGTAGTCCTGGGCGAACGACCAGGAGAGGTAGCTCGGCCCGTACAGAACGTCTGTCGTGACAACATTCAAGTCGATGGTGACGCCGCCGGCGGCTGCCTGCTGCTTCAGCACCTCGGCGGCCTGCACCGTGCCCTGGTAGATCGGCGCAGTCGTCAGTGAGATTGTCAAGTCCTCCCGGCCGGCTTGCTTGAGCAAGGCCTTCGCCTGTCCGATGTCCTGCTCCATCTGGGCGATGCCCGAGTCGTAGACGGAGTCCCAGATACCGAAGAGGTCATTGCCGATGAGGCCGTGCGACTCGAAGATCTGCTCCCGCATCGTTGTGCGGTCGATCAGCAACCGCACGGCCCTCCGGACGCGCGGGTCGTTGAACGGCGGTTTGTCGACTCTCATCGTGAAGGGCGTGAATCCACCCCCGTTCGCCACGAGCGGCTGACCACCCCCGGAGGAGACCGTGTTGATGGAGGGGGCGGTGAGCTGGTCGATGACGTCGGCCTGGTTCGACAAGAGAGCGTTGATCTGGCTCGTCTCGTCCGCATAGTCGGAGATGACTAGCTCGTCGGCGTAGGGGAGGCCGCTCATCCAGTAGTCGTCGTTGCGGACGAACGTGCTCTGCACACCCGGCGTGAACGACTGGTACCGGAACGGCCCGGTCCCGATCGGCCGGCTCGGGTCGAAGCCCGTGGGGATGATGTTGAAGTAGTAGTTCGGGAGGACTTCGACGAAGGTCGAGAACGGAGCTTTGCACGGGACGAGCGCCGTGTACTTGTCCACCGAGCGCATGCCCGCCGCGTCGATGAGTGCCAGCGACGAGGCGCCCGCCCCGGGCGACTTCGGGTTCAGGATCTGACGGAAGGTGTAGATGACGTCGTCGGCGGTGAGCTCCCGGCCGTCGTGAAACGTCACTCCCTGCCTCACCCGTACGGTCCAGGCCGTGGCGCCCGCGTTCGGGGTGATCTCGTCGGCCAGGGCAAGCTCCAGCCCAGCTGTCGGCGTGAAGGTGACCAAGGGGTCGAAGAGCGAGTAGATGCGGGCGTTGTCGATCGATCGCACGGGATAGAGCGGGTTGAGCGTGTCGGATGACGCCCCGCCGGCGAGGGCTGCTCGGAGGGTTCCGCCCCGCCGGGGCTTCGTGCCGGCTGTCGTAGTCGTGGGTGTGCTGGACGATCCACAGCCTCCGAGGGCCGCTGTCGCCACGGTCGCCGCCGCGGCGGCGCCGAGTTGCAAGAACCCCCGTCGCGACATGCTTGAGCCTCTCGGCTGCGTCCCTTCCATGGTCCCCCCGGTCAGTTGATGTTCATATAATGAACTATTCAGTGTGTATTGTGACATAGTAGAGTGAGCTTCCCAGCCGGGTCAAGCTCTCTTGCCTGGCCGTTGCTGGCCGCACAGCGGGTTGTCACGAGGGGGACGCGGTAGCCTCCCCGCACGCAGGCGACCCCCAGCGGCGATGTCGAGGAAGGTGTGTCGGTGGCCCCGGAGTCGGGAGAACACGAGCAGTCGGTACGAGCGGAGTTCGAGGAGCGATGCCGGTCCGGCGCTCTCTGGCTGCAGCGGTGTGACCGTTGCAGCCAGTTCCTGTACCCGCCTGACGAGATCTGCCCGTCATGCCTCTCGACGGACTTGAGCTGGACACCTGCGTCCGGGCGCGGCGAGATCTGGTCGTGGATCCGCATGCACAGGAGTTATCCGGGTTGCCCCCCAGCTCCCTACTCGGTCGGGTACGTGCAGCTCGACGAGGGTCCGATGATCATGGCCGGTCTCGTCGAAGCGAACCGGGACTACCACTGCGGCGAGCCGGTCGACGCCCATGCCCTGAGGCGTGACGACGGGACGACCGTCATGCAGTTCGCCGCCGCCACAGGCTCGCCTGGACGAGTCCGCTCCGATGCCTCGGTCGACGGGCGCGTCTCCGGCGCCTGACGCCGAGTCGGGCGGCAGCAGCGTCCAGGTCATCGATCGCGCCCTCGGCCTGATCAAGGCGATCTCCGAGTCGGACCGACCGCTCACGGCTGTCGAGCTCGCCAAGACGGTCAAGCTCAACCGGAGCACCGCCTGGCGGATCCTGGCCACCCTCGAGCAACACGGACTCGTCGAGCGGGATACGGAGACCGGACTCCGGTACGTCCTCGGGTACTTCGTCAGTGATCTGGCGGCTCGGAGCCACCACGACTCCCTCGTTCGCATGGCGCGTTCCACCCTGCTGCGTCTGGCGGAGAGCACAGGCGAGTTCATCTCCCTCGCCGTCCCGCAGCGCTTGGGAATCGTCTACGTCGACTTCGTCGAGCGTCGCAACTCGCAGGTACCCGATCTACTCAAGTCCGTGTCGGCAGATCGCCTGCACCGTGCGGGACCCGTCCACGCCACCTCGGCGGGCAAGATCTTCCTCGCCTGGTTGCCGCCCGACGAGCTCGACGGCGTCCTGCCGGCTCCGCTGGAACGCTACACCGCCGCCACCCTCACCGAACGCCGTCAACTCGACAAGGAGCTGGCGACGGTGCGCGCCCAGCACTACGCCGTCGCCTACGGGGAGTACGAGGAGTACACCTCGGCCATCTCGGCCCCCGTGCTCAGCGACGCCGGCCGGCTGGTCGCCATCGCCAACCTGTTCGGGCCGCAGCAACGCCTGACACGGGTGCGCCTGCGAGACCTCGGCCCGGTGCTGCGAGACGCTGGAGCTGAGATCGCCGAGCGCCTGTCCCAACGTGCCGTGACGGGCGCCCCTCCGGGGGCGGGCCGCCCGAGGGAAGATGTTGCCCCGGCCGGGTGACGGCGGCTCGACCGACGGTCCCGACCGGAAGCCGGGCTTGGTCATCGCAAAGCATTTGCCACGCCGCTGGCGAATGTCCACAACGCTTCCTCCTGGACCGCGGGATCCAAACCGGGAAACACGAGCCGGGCGACGAAATATAGATCACCCCCGACCGCTTCGTTGAGCGCTCCCACTCGATCGGCGACTTCCTCGGCACTGCCCACCACGATGTCGCGCCGAATCTCACCTTCTCGTTCAGGGCTCAAGGGCGGAGGTGCCAACGGCCCTCCGCGGCGGTCGCGGGGGCGGAGCAAGTCTTCGTACTTCCAGCAGCTGTAGTAGTAGTTCTGGCGGATGCGCTCCCAGGCATCGCCGGACTCCCAGGCGAAGACCGGCACGCTCACGGCGATCCCGAGACGATCGGCATCCCGGCCGGCCGCCTCGGCCGCCGATCGTGCCCAGGCGGCCTGCACGGCGAGTGCCGCCGGGTCCGCCACGTACGTCGCGACGAAGGCATCTCCGAGGCGCCCGGCCCGGCGCACCGCCGCCTCATTCTGGCCGCCGATCCAGACGGGTGGCCGCCCGGCCGCAGACGGCTGCGGGTTCACGACGACGCCCTTAGTGGACGACCGGTCGGCGCCGCCGACGAGCTCGCCGGCCCAGGCGCGCCGGAGGGTCCGAACCGTCTCCTCGAGTCGGCGCCCGCGGCCCTGCATCGGTATCCCGAGAGCGTCGTACTCGGCCGGCACATAACCGAGGCCGAGACCGAGGATGAACCGACCCTGTGACATGAGGTCGACGCTGGCAGCGTCTTCGGCCAAGCGAAGGGGGTGGTACAGGGGCGCCAGGAGCACCGCCGTGCCGACGCTGATCCGTTCAGTCCTCGCGGCGGCAGCCGCACAGAACGGAAGTCCGGACGGCATGAAGGCGTCGTCGCTGAAGTGGTGCTCGGCCACGAACACCGAGTCGAAGCCTGCGTCCTCCGCCACTCGCACGAGCCGGAGGGCGGCCGCGTAGCGCTCGACGTCGGTAGTGACGGAGCCCGGGAAGCGCTGACAGGCGATCCCCCGACGCCGAACCTCATCGTCGCCCAGCCTCGACCGCCATCACGGCGGAACCCGGGTCAGTCACTCGTCATCGCCCGGCAGGCGCGGACCCGCCCCGCTCGCCGGCGAGCTTCGGCAGCGAGGATGTCCCCCAGCTCAACGACAGCACGAGCTCTCCGAGCCACGGGCTCGTCGATCATCGACCCCTTCAACCCCACGGCTCCCCGGCCCTCCGAGACGGCACGTTCGAAGACGTCGAGGACCTGCCGTGCCTCCTCGAGCTCGTGCGGTGACGGAGCGAACGCGCTGTTGAGGATGGGAATCTGCGCCGGGTGTATGGCGCTGCCACCGATGTACCCGAAGCGTCGGGAGCGCCTGCAAAGGTCGCGGTAACGGTCCAGGTCCCGATAGTTGGCGAGGCTCCCGACGAGGCCGAGGGGCAGCAGGCCTGATCGCCTGGCGGCGAGCACGACGGCGGCATGCACCGACAGGAGGATTCTCCGAATCCGGCTCGACGCACAGGACCTGCGAGAAGTCCTCCGCCCCCAGCTCGACTGCCAGCGTCAGGGGCGACGCCGCGCAGGCGTCGTCCAGCACGTCGGCGGCGATCGGCCCCTCGATCGTGAGCACCAAGGCGGGCGGACATTGGAGGCCCCGTCGCTCCGACCGCCGTTCGACGAGCTCACTCAATCTCCGCACCTGTTCGGCACTACTCACCTTGGGAAGCTCGATCGCCGCCACGTCCGGGTGGACGGCGGCGTCGACGTCCCGGCGAGCCAGCTCCCAGGGCTCGTTGATGCGAACGAGGATGTCGGCCGGACCGCGGCTCACCGATTCGATCGCACGGCCGAGCTCCCGCCTGGCGTGATCCTTCTCGCTCGGCGCCACGCCATCTTCCAGATCGAGCAGGATCGCATCGGCCCCCCGGGTGTGGGCTCGCTCCAGGAACCGCTGGGAGCTTGCCGGAACCGACAGCATCGAGCGCCAATAGGGCGGCGCGATGGCGTCGGCCCTCCTGTCTTCTCTAACGCGCTCGTCCATTCGGCGACCTCCTGTGATCGCCCTTGGAGCTGCCGTCGCCCAGGGTTGCTCGGCATGATGCCCGAGGGGCGGCCCGGCAGTCCGCACCGAGCCGGGGGTTCTCGAGAGCCGCGGTACGACGTTGTGCATCGGCACGGCACGGCCTGACTCGTCGCGGACTTCGACGACGACGTCTCGGGTGCGGAAGAACTCACTGCCGAGCAGCGAGGAGACGTTCGCCACGGGCCCGGCCGTGACCCCCGCCCCCTCCATCTCACGCACGGCATCGGCGAGGTCTCGCGCCGCAAAATGGTCTCCGAGGATGCGGTCCAGCTCGTCGACGTTCCGAACCCGGGCATCGTTGTCGCGGAACCGTTCGTCCTCCGCCAGCTCCGCTCGGTGTATAGCGCCGAACAGGCGCTCGGCCATGGACTGAGCCGATGCGGAGAGCGCCAGCCATCCTCCGTCGTGCGTGCGGTAGATGTTGCGAGGGGCCGTCGTCTGCGAGCGGTTGCCGTGTCGCCCGAGCAGTTCGCCGCACAGCGTGAACATCGCCGCCGTCGGGCCGAGCGTCGAGAACAGCGACTCGAAGAGGGACACGTCGACGACTTGCCCGATGCCGGCGCTCTCGGCGTGACGCAACGCCAGCAGGACGCCGAAGGCACCGTACGTGCCGGCGATCATGTCCGCCTGTGCGGTGGGTGGCAGCACCGGCTCGCGATCGGGAAAGCCGTTCGCCTCGGCGAAGCCGCTCATCGCCTCGACCAGTGTCCCGAAGGCGGGCTTCTCGGCGTACGACCCGGTCTGCCCCCAGCCGGACACGCGCGCGATGACGAGTCGCCGGTTGCGGCCCCACAGAACGTCCGGGCCAAGGCCGAGTCGCTCCAAGTTGCCGGGCCTGAAGCTCTCGACGAGGACATCGGCCGATTCGGCCAAACCGAGGAGCACTTCTCGGTCCGCAGGCTCCTTGAGATCGAGCACCAGGCTCCGCTTGTTCCGGGCGTATACCTTCCAGTCCAGGTCGAGCCCGCCGGTCAGCCAGGACCGCAACGGGTCACCGGCGCCTGGTCGCTCGACCTTCACGACGTCTGCGCCGAAGTCGGCGAGCAGCATCGTGAGCTGATTGCCCGCCACGAGCCGCGACAGGTCGAGGACTCGAAGACCGGCGAGCGGGGGCCCCGGCGCCGGTGCGCCCCTATCGTCGTCGGCCGATGCAGCTGCCGTCATCAGCTGCGGCCCGACGCCAGTTCTGCTTTGGCCCAGTCGACCAGGCCACCTGCGGCGACGATGTCGAGGACGATCGCCGGTAGTCGGGGGAACGAGTAGCTGGCGCCGCCCACGGCGACGATCCCCTCGTGAGGCTTGACGGCCATGGCGTCCCCCTCGTGCGCCGCTTCGACGGCCGGTGGGCAGACAACCGCCATGAGCCCGAAGGTAATGCAGTTGCGATAAGAGATGCGCGCAAAGCTGCAGCCCACGAGCGCCCGCACGCCGGATTCCCGCATGGCCAGGGCGACCTCCTGGCGGGACGACCCGCAGCCGAAGTTCTTCCCCACGACGAGCACCGTGTCGCCGACGAGTTTGTCGCGCAGCGAGCGGTCGAAGCCCTCGAACAAGTGGCGCCTCATGTCCCTCGGGTCGTCGTAGATGTCGCAGTACCGGGTCGGGTACAGCACGTCGGTGTCGACGTTGTCCGCATCGACGACGACGGCCAGCCCCTCAAGAGACATCGGCTGTCTTCCCGAGGACGTCGGATGGATCCACGAGCTCGCCGGCGACGGCCGCGGCGGCTGCCACGTACGGGTTGGCGAGGTAGATGTGGGCGTCGTGGGCGCCCATCCGTCCCGGGTAGTTGCGGTTGATGGTGGCGACGGCCGTCTCCCCCGGTCCGAGCACCCCAGTGTGCATACCGGCGCAAGCGCCGCACGTCGGCGTGGACACCTGGACATCGGCTTCTACGAAGACGGCGAGGAGACCCTCCGCAAGAGCCTGCATGTACGTCGCTTGCGTGCCCGGGATGACGATCGCCCTTGTCTTCGCGCTGACGTGACGACCGCGAAAGACGTCGGCGGCGGCGCGGAGATCCGTGATCGTTCCGCTGCCGCAGTTGCCGATGTGCACGCGATCGACCCTCGTCCCGGCAACCTCGGCCAGCGGCCGAACGTTGCCCGGCGAGCCCGGCGTCGCCACGAGGAGCGGAATCTCGTCGAGCCGCAGGGAGATGCTGTCGAGGAAGTCCGCCCCCGGGTCGGACGTCAGCGTCTCCCACGACTCACTCGTACGGGGCGTCAGGTAGTCGGCGAGGACGGGGTCGGCGGCGAAGATGGCCGTCTCGGCCCCCACTTCCACTGCCATGTTGGCGATGGCCATGCGCTCGTCGATGCCGAGGCCGGCCACTCCATCGCCGACGAACTCGAGCACGCCGTTACCACCTCCGTCGACACCAAGGCGACCGATGACGGCCAGGATGACATCCTTCCCGGAGAGGAATGGCTGTCTCGTCCCGATCAACTCGATCCGGATCGTCGCCGGCACCATCTCCCAGAACTGGCCGAGCGCGCACAAGGCGGCGACGTCTGCCGTGCCGAGCCCGCAGGCGTAAGCGCCCAAAGCCCCGCAGGTGCAGGCGTGAGAGTCTGTCGCCACGAGGACCGAACCTGGCAGGACGAGGCCTTCCTCGCACACGAGGGGATGCTCGATCCCGCCCCGACCCTCGTCGTAGAGCACGACCCCGAGGCTGAACGCCCAGTCGCGCATCCGCGTGAGCAGCTCGCCGGCCCGGATGTCGTTGGCCGGGGCGTAGTGATCGGCCACCACGACGACCCTGCGTCGATCGAAGGCCTCCATCGCCCCCATCTCGTGCATCCACCGGGCGACCATGTGCGCCACTGCGTCGTTGATCACCACGAGGTCGCACCGCACGTTCACGATGCGTCCGACCTCCACCGGATCGCTGGTGTGTGTCGAGAGGATCTTCTCGATCAATGTTGAAGGACGGCGCCCCACCCCGCGCTCCGACTCTCCCTTACGAGCGGCCCGAGCAGGGGCGTGCTACCGATGAGGCGATCATGCCATCCACACGGTCTCGAGGTCCTGAGGAGCCAGCGGGTTGATCGCTTGGAGCTGCAGTCCTCGAACGCTGGGCGTGAACACGTTCAGAAGCCGGTCGTAAGGCAGGAATGATGTAGCCACCGTAATTGAAGTCCAAGAGCTGCATGTCCTGGATGTGGGTGCGTCGTTGGGTTGCATCGAGCGTCGCTTGAGCCTGGCGGTAGAGCCCGGCATACCTGGATGCATAGGAGCTCTTGTCCCAGTGAGTCTCGTCCCAGACTGCCCCCGGGAGCAGCGACTGGGCAACCTGGTTCAAGTAGAGCCTCGTGCCCCAATAGTCCTGCGAGAACGTCCACTGCAGGTAGTTGGGTCCGAAGAAGGTCGAGACGGGCACCTGGTTGAGTCGAACGTCGACGCCGGCGCCTGACCGGACTTTGACGGGTGATTCGCGAAAGTCCAGGTAGATGGGGGCGCGGGGAGAAAGTGTTTCCACTACGCGGGATCTGTTTGCCCTGCTCAGGCGAGTGTGGCCTTACCCCAGCCTGAGGTGTCCACGCCGAGGGCCCGAAGCACCTTGGCCTGGGGTTGGGTCGGCCTGCTGACGAGCTCGATCGTGCGCTCGCCGGCGCTCACGAGCTCAAGACGAACCTCTGCCAACTCGGCGAGTGCTCGGCGCGGTGTCATGTGCTGGAAGGGAATGTTCGGGTCCATCACCTTTGCCGCAACGAGGTCTCGTGCCATCACGGCTTCGATGGTGGCCGCCATGACGCAGAGGGCGACGTGTCCCCTCACGCGCTCCTCGGTCCAGTGGAAGACCGGCCGCAAGTTGAGGAAGTCCTTCATGATCCTGAATCGGCGCTCCACGTTCTGCAGGCTCCGGTAGTAGCGCAGCACCTGAGCACAGTCGACCTCGTCGGCAGAAAGCGAGGTCGTGATCACGTACCGGCCGCACAGCAGCTCCTCGTCGTAGCGGCGTGCCTTCTCGTCGAAGTCCCAGGAGAAGTAACCCTTTCTGACCGTCGTGACAAAGCACCTGGCGACTCCGGAGTCACGGAGAACCCGGTCGGCGGCCGCACCGATCTTGGCGGGATCACTGAGCCGCCGGGCCCGCACCCGGGCCTCGAGGGCGATGAGCCCGTCCTCGACTCTGGCGCACAGCACGGCGTGACGCGCACGGTCGCGGAAGTAGCGGGTGGGCGAGAACACCACGACAAAGCGCCGGTGGTCATGGGCGATCTCGGCAGTGAAGCTGCGCGCCTCGGGTACCGCCACCCAGGCGGTGGATGGCGAGTTCGCCATCTCGAGCACCGAAGCGACGTCCTCGTCACGGTGCAGCCGGGTCGCCAGCACGTGGTCGAAGCCGTGCGCCTCCACCTCGGCGAGGTTGTCCTCGCTGATGAGCCCGCGGTCGGCCACAAGGGCGATGCGTCCGACGCCGAAGCGCTGCTGCAGATCCTCCATGATCGACGGCAAGCTCGAGACGTCCGAAGTGTTGCCGGCAAAGACGTGGTGTGCGATCGGGATGCCGTCGCCGGTGACGAGAAGGCCGATGGCGATCTGAGGCCGGTCGCTGCGGTGATCCCGGCTGTAGCCATAGGCGAGCGACGGAAAGTTCCGCCGGTCTCCGCCCTGGGTCTCGAAATACGTCGAGGTCAGGTCGTAGCAGACGAGGCGGAGATCGAGGTTCGCCAACGTGCAGAGCTCGGAGTACAGGTGCGCCTCGGTCGACTCCTTGGCATCGGCGAGGGCATCGATGGCCCGGTAGCACTGGGCGAGGCTCGGGATGTCGACTTGCTTCGGCATGGCCACTGTCGAAAGCCACTCGGTGATCGTCCGCCGCTTCGAGCCCGGGTCGAGCAGGCGATTGGCCAGCATCACGAACACGGTGTCGGACAACGACGACGACTTGCGGCCTCTACCGACGGCCTCGAAGTGCGCCTCGAGGCCGAGGCGAGAGAAGTACGAATGACAGGCGGCGACTCCACCGAAACTCGGACCACCCTCGCCGGAGAGCTCACCTGCCTCGAACCAGTTGCCCTCGGCGTAGGCGCGAAGGGCGTTGATGATCCGGTCCAGCTGCCCAGAGGCGCGCAGCTCGCTGACCTCTCCCAAACGAAGCAGCGTGCGGTGGGTGTTCTTGCCGTCTTCTCGCACCGCCTCGACGAGCGACAGATACTCGTAGCTCTTGTCGCCCCGCCGCCTCACGGTCTTCTTGACGAACACGCCACCATCTTACAGCACTGTAACTCAGATGCGGTGGACGTGTCGCCCCTACATCGAGCGCCGGAAACTGCGATTTCTCAGCGGACAGTGCTGGTCAGGGCATCGCGGCCCTCCAAAAGCGAGCCTGACCCGTCAAAGTCCGGCCTGAGGCTTGTTGTGCGAACACCTGCGCCATGTTCACGATGCCGTCCGAGATGTCGCTGGTCACGAGCTGCGCCGTCAGGCTGTCATGCCCAGCCTGCTTGAGCAACGCCTTTGCCTGGTCGAGATCCTGACTCCTTACGATACGAGGGAGGTGTCATAGTCGGGGTCGTTCGGGGCGAAGACGTCGTTGCCGACGACGCCGAGACCACCGATGGCCGCCTCGATGAGGGCCGGCCGGTCGACGATGAGCCGGAAGGCCTGGCGGACTCGGACGTCGTCGAACGGCGCCTGATCGACTCGCATCGTGAATGGCGTCCAGAAGCCCAGGGTCTCCACGAGCGTGTCGAGGTTCTCGTTGCGTGCTGTGGAGAGGAGGGCACTCGGAGCGCCCGCAAAGAGGTCGATCTGATCGCTCGTCACCGCGTTCATGGCACTCGCCGAATCTGCGAAGTCGACAATGGTCACCTCATCTACGTACGGGGCAAATTGGCGGAAGTAGTTGTCGTTGCGGGTGAACACGCTTCGCACGCCCGGCGTGAAGCTCTCGTACTTGAAGGGACCGGTCCCCACAGGTCGCGTTGGGTCATAGCCGACGGGGACGATTCTGAATTCCTGGCTGGCGCTCAGGTACTCCGGGAACGTCGCGTAGGGGGCGCTCATGAAGACACGGAGCGTGTGATTGTCCATGATCTGGAATCGCTCGACGAGGGCGAGCGAGCTTGCCCCGTCGAGCGGCTTCTTGGGGTTCCTGATCCGGTTGAAGGTGTATTCCACGTCGGTTGCCGTGACTTCCTTGCCGTTGTGGAAGGTCACGGTCGGGATCAGTCGGATGGTCCACTCCGTCGCGTTCGAGTTCGGCGCCATCTCGACGGCAAGGTCAGGCTCGACCGTGCTGGCATCGCGAGAGAGTCGGACGAGGGCCGTTGTAGAGGGCGTACATCCGTGTGGTGTCGATGGCGGTGACCTCGGCGTTGGCGTCCAACGTGTCTGACGACGATCCGCCGGTCATGGCGATCCGCAGGCTGCCGCCCTTCTTCGGTGTCACACCTGCCGTTGTCACCGTCGAGCCGGTGCCTCGGCTGCTCGTGCCGCCGCAAGCGGCGGTCGCCAGTGAGGTGGCCAGCAGGGTACCGCCCGCCAACGCTCCCTTGAGGAACTGCCGACGCGGCAGGGCCGCTACCTGGTTGCCGTCTTGGCCAGCCTCCACGTTTCCCCCCCGGGTCTGGTATATGAATAGAATGATTCACATTGTGAACACAGAGATTGTAATGGCCATGGGCACCCTGTCAACGGCGGGCAGGCGGGACAGGCCGACGTCGACCAGCTGCTCGCCGATTTGCCCGCACTTCGCCGGTTCCATGGACAGGGTGGAGTCCGGTGGCGAGACTGCGACCATGACAAGGGTGGCCGTGCTCGACGACTATCAACGCCGGGCCAGCGGGTACGCCGACTGGGCGTCGCTCGGGGAGGACGTGGAGGTCGTGTTCTTCCACGAGACGATCGAGCAGGACGCCCTCGTCGGTACCTTGGCTGACTTCGAGGTTCTCGTGTGATGCGCGAGCGCACGGCATTTGGCAGAGCGGTGCTCGAACCCTTCCGAAGCTACGTGTGCTCGTCACCACGGGAATGAGAAACGCCTCCGTCGACATCGCCTACCTGCACCGGCGAGGTGTCGTGGTCGCCGGTACGGGCGGCTCGAGCGGCCCGCCCCTCCGGGTATCCCGAGCACGGCCGAGGTGGCGTGGGCGCTGATCCTGGCTTGCTGCAAATGAGTGACGATCGAGGACCGGGCCATCCGCGACGGGCGTTGGCAACTCGACCTGCCGACCAATCTTGCCGGAGCAACGCTCGGTCTTGCCGGGCTCGGCCACCTGGGGGCCGCCATGGTCCCCCCCGCCCGCGCCTTCGGCATGGAGGTCATCGCCTGGAGCGAGAACCTGACCGACGAGCACGCGCAGGCTCTCGGTGTCGAGAAGGTCAGCAAGGCCGAACTGCTGTCGAGGGCGGACGTCCTCTCGGTCCACCTCGTGCTGAGCGACCGGACCCGAGGACTCTTCGGCGCCGACGACCTCGCCCTCATGAAGTCGACGGCTGTCCTCGTCAACACCTCGAGGGGGCCGATCGTCGACGAGGAGGCCCTTCTCCACGCCTTGCGAAACAAGACGATCGCGACCGCCGGCTTGGACGTTTACGACCGGGAACCCCTCCCGGCCGGCCACCCGCTCACGAAGCTGGACAACTGCATCCTGCTCCCGCATTTCGGCTACGTGAACGAGTCGGCACTCCGGGACATGTACGGCCAAGTCGTCGCCGATATCGCCGCGTTCCTGAGCGGCTCGCCCATTCGCCTCCTCCAGCCCGATTAGGCCGGCCGGCTCACCACCGCAGGCATCTGGCCCACCACGGCTGCCCGCGTACGCAGGCGTTACCATCGCTTCGTGTTGCGTCCTGGAAACTGGACCAGACCAGTGGGTGAGAGTCCCACCCATCGCCGGAGCGCCCGGTAGCAGGCCCCGGTCAGCGGCTGAGAGGCCGCGGGCTGAGCGGGTGTCAAAAGCCTCTTTGGAGGGAGCAAGCGTGCGGGCCGTAGCGCCGAAGGGCGCGAGTCCTGCAGCCTCGTCAGACGCACAACGGGGGAGCCGAGCCGCTCATGTCACGGCGAAGGCAGCATCAGGTGGATTGGCGTTCCGGACATGCCCACGCCTGGTCCTCCCGGGGTACGGGGAGCGGCCCGTACACACGGTTTGGTTCGGGACAGGAGAGGCCCGTCTTCCCAGCCTCGTCAGCAAAGACCGTCGGTATAAGCCAGTGGTGAAGTCCGACGGAGGGAAGCGGGAGTCCGACGGGGTCGTAGTACCTGGGAGGGTGCATCTAGCCCGAGCACCAGGGAAGGGCCCCGACTTCGGTCAGGTCGGAGATGGAGGTAAGCGTGAGGGCATGGCCGGGACCGCCCGGTCCAACTACCCCGATGGGCATCAGCCCAAAGACAAAGTGCGACAACTCCAGAACCGGCTATGGGCTGCGGCCAAGCAAGTCTTCGGGTCGCCGTTTCCACGCTCTGTACGACCGCATCTACAGAAGTGACGTCCTGTGGGAGGCGTGGAAACCGCCCCTTCTGCGCCCCTCCTCGCCGCGGCTCGAAATCGAAGCGGGAGGGGTGCGTCGCGTTCAGAGTGAGAACGCGATCCTCACCGCCTCGCCGGGCTGGCCTCAACTCAGCTGCCGGGGCTGAAGCCGTCCCCGATGAACGCCGCCGACTAGGCCACAGTCATGCGCGTGGAGCTACGCCGGTAACAGGGAGCAGCGACGGATGATCCGCTACTACCTCCACCGCTGGCCGTCTGTGCGGTCCATGAAGCGTGCCCGGGTCCGGGTCAAGGCGCTCACTTCCCGCAGCCAGGTGGGGATGCAGTTGGACGTCATCATCGGACGGCTCAACCTGTTCCTGCGGGGATGGGGCAACTACTTCCGCACCGGCAACGCCGCTGACAAGTTCGTCACGCTCGACCGCTACGTGGTCGGGCGCCTCACGCGCTTGCTCGTCAAGAAGCACGGGCGCAACCTCCACGCCGGTCAGGCTGACCGCTGGACACGAACCTGCCTCCACGACCAGGGCTTGCATCAATTGATGGGTACCATCCGCTACCCGAAGGCTGCGTAACCATGTCCAGAAGACCGTCGGTAAGCCGTGTGCGGGAGAACCGCACGCACGGATTGAAAGGGTCTTCCGGCATGAATGTGGGTCCCTGCGGGGAACCCGGCCCCGGGGATCCCGTGTGGGCCAAGACAGGCGGGCCGCTCACGGTGGTGTAGCAGCCGGCTCCAAGTCGGCCTCAAGCCCTCCGCTTCGCTCCGGCCCTCTGGGCGGCCCTCCGGGCCGGGCTTGACCCCGACCCGCCAGCTGCTCGTGGGCTGTCAGGCAGGCTGACGGAGCAGCCTGCCGTTGGTCAACGGCGGCTTGTGATCCTTCGCGGGCGACACGCACGGGGTCCTAGGTTTGGAGATGTCTAGTAACCGAACAAAGGACTCTCCCGTGCGCGTCACCGCTGCATTGTGTCGCCTTTTGGCACTCCCCGGCATCTGGGTGCGGGAGGTCGAGTTCACAGACGAGTCGGTGCTGGTCACCGTCATGCTGCGACGGCGCAACCTCGTCTGCCCCGAGTGCGGCTTCTCCACGAGGGCTCGCTATGACATCCGACCCGTCGAGTCGTCATGGCGCCACCTCGACCTCGGCATCTGGCGACTCGAGGTGCGCGCCAACCTGCGCCGGCTCAACTGCCCGGACCACGGCGTGAGGACCGAAGGCGTCCCCTTCGCACGTGCCGGCTCCCGCCACACTTCCGATTTGGAGGACTTGGTCGGCTTCCTCGCCACCCAGATGGACAAGACGGCCATCTGCCGGCTCGTGCGTGTCGACTGGGACACCGTCGGGAGGATGATCACCCGGGTGATGGAGACTGGGCTCGACCCGGCCCGGCTCGAGAACCTGTTCGAGATCGGCGTCGACGAGGTGAGCTGGCGCAAGCGCCACAAGTACCTGACCCTCGTCTCGGACCACCGGGGACGGAAGGTGGTTTGGGGGAAGGAGGGCGGCGACACCGCCACCCTCGACTCGTTCTTCTCCGAGCTCGGGCCTGAGCGCTCGGAGAACCTGACGGCTGTGTCGATGGACATGTCGGCCGGCTACGCCAAGTCGGTGCGCAAGCCCGGTCATGCCACGAGGGCGACCATTTGCTACGACCCGTTCCACGTGGTCAGCCTCGGCACGAAGGCGCTCGACACCGTGAGGCGCCAGCACTGGCAGGAGATGCGGCGGGCCGACGAGACCGCCGCCAAGCGGTTCAAGGGGGCGAGATGGTGCCTGCTCAAGAACCCCGAGCACCTGGACGAGTCCCAGGCGGCGACACTGCGCAAGCTGAAGCGACACGGAGGGGCGGTCTGGCGGGCATATGCCCTCAAGGAGGCCCTTCGGGCGATCTTTGCCGGCGACCTACGGATCGACGACGTGGAGGCTCTCCTCGATCGCTTCTGCTCGAAAGCCTCCCGTAGCGGCCTCAAGGCATTCGTCACCTTGGCTCAGACGATCCGCAAGCACCGCGACGGCATCCTGGCCGCTGTACGACTCGGCGTGAACAACGCCCGCCACGAAGGTTTGAACCGGCGGGTACGCCTCTTGATCAACCGGGCCTACGGGTTCCACTCCGCCGAGGCCGCCCTCGCCCTCATCATGATCACGGTCGGGCCGATCACCCACGTCCTACCCCACGAGCGAACACTCGTTCCCGACGGATGACCCACATTCATGCCGGGAGGCCCGATTGAAAGGGGGATGGGGAACCGGGTCTGTGCTGCAGACACCGCGCCCCTGACTACCAATGGCAGATCGCAGCCTTGTGTCACCGTTTCTCGACGAAGACGGGCGACTTCGTGTCGTCCCGCGTCGGCGTGCAGCCCGCCTCGCCGTCCTCGACGTCTTGGCCACGGAGTTCCAGCCGGGTTTGCGCTACTCCGAGGACGACGTCAACAGGGCGCTCTCCCGGTTTCATCCCGACCACTGCGCGCTTCGCCGCCTCCTCGTCGAGGAAGAGTTCCTCGACCGCAAGGACGGCGTCTATTGGCGTATCGGCGGGACCTTCCTCGTCGACTGAGTCTCCGAAGCCGCGTCGCGCGCCGAAGCTGAGGGCGTGACCGGCTCAGAAGGCGAGGTACTGGTGGACGGATCGCACCGAGGCCGAACCCTCCCCCACGGCGGCCGCCACTCGCTTGGTGGATCCTGATCGGAGGTCGCCCACGGCGAAGAGCCCCGGGTGGCTCGTCTCGAAGGGCAGCGGGGACCGGTCGAGGGTCTGCCAACTCTGACCGAGCTGGTCCGTCGTGAGCGAGAGATCGGTCAGCACGAAGCCCCGGCCATCGAGGGCGGCGCAGCCGCTGAGCCAACCCGAGGAAGGGTCCGCTCCGATGAAGGAGAACAGGCCGGAACAGGGGAGGACGGTCTCGCCGTCGGGGCTGCCGAGGTGCACTTCCCGCAGCGTCTCGTCCCCGTCCAGAGCATCGACGGTCGTCCGAGTCCGAACTGTGATGTGAGGGTCGGCCTCCACCCGTTCGACGAGGTAGCGGGACATGTCCTTGCCGAGATCGGAGCCTCGGATGACGAGCGTGACGGCGCACCCGCCCTGGCTCAGGAAGATGGCCGCCTGGCCGGCCGAGTTGCCACCGCCGACGACCACGACGGGTGACGGGCCGCACATACGTGCCTCCATCTCGGTGGCGGCGTAGTACACGCCGTTGCCTTCGAAGTCGCTCAGCCGTGAAGCCTCGAGTTTGCGATAGGAGGCCCCCGTTGCGGCGATGACGGCCCTCCCGGCGACGTCGCTGCCGTCGCTCAGCCGGGTCACCAGGTAGCCGCCGCGGCTGCCGAGCGAGACGACCGTGCACGGCGCCGTGAGGGTGGCTCCGAACTTCTCGGCCTGGATGATCGCTCGCTGCGTGAGCTCCCCCCCGGAGACGCCCAAGGGGAACCCCAGATAGTTCTCGATCCGCGAGCTCATCCCTGCCTGGCCGCCCGGCGCCGTCATCTCCACACCGAGCGTGCGGAGCCCCTCGGAGGACCCGTAGACGGCGGCGGCCAAACCAGCCGGGCCGCCCCCGACGACGACGAGGTCGAAGCAACGGTCCGGCAGGCTCTCCACCGTGAGCCCCAGATAGCCCGCCACCTCGCCCGGCGTGGCTCGACGGAGCACGGTGCCCGAGGCGATGACGACGGGCGTCTCCGTGGCGGCGATGCCGAACTGCGCCAGCAGGGCCTCCACGTGAGGGTCGTGATCCGCGTCCAACCACTCGTGCGGGACACGAGTCCGGACCAGGAACTCCCTGATGTGGAGGGATTCCGGCGAGAACTGCGACCCGATGACCCGGATCGCAGGAGCGGCTCTCGTCATGAGCATCCCGCGCCGGGCCACGAACGCCGTCAGGATGGTGTTGCCCAACGCGGGCTTCGTCCCCATCAGCTGCCGGAGGCGGTCCCGGGCGACGGCGATGACCTCGCCGGCGGTGACCACTTTTGCCGAGACGAAGACCCGCAGCCCGCTCAGCATGTTCAGCTCGCCGAGAAACCGCCCCGGTCCGTGGCTGATCAGCACCCTCTCGTCACCGTCGACGTCGACCACGACGTCGACGGCAGCGCTGACGAGAACGAAGAAGTCGTAGGTGACGTCACCCTCGCGATAGAGGTATTCCCCCTCCTCGACCTGGCGCCGAACCCCGAGCTGCGCCACCAACGCCATGTCGGCTGCATCGAGCGTCGGAGTGGCCTCTTCTTCGTCCCTCATGGTGCGGACCCTCCTCCCGACACAAACCACAGCGACGACCGACGCTGGCACCCGTCCGCCACCGTATTCGAGCGCACCCGGCTCGGGATGGGCGTCGGCCCCGATCCGCACCGCAGGACGGCAGCATCAGAGGCACCACCTGCACGCTACGGTCACGGCGGCCCACTCGAGTCCGTGAACGTTCCCGGTTGTAGGCGGGACCCCCTGGTCCTCCCGCAGGCAAGGTGGAACAATGCCCGTGTGGAAGAGCATTCGAAGCGGCAGCGCCCTGACATCGTCCACGAGCGCTCGAAGGAGGGCTGGCACGAGATGCTGGACGAGTTCAGCAGGGTGCGGACCGGAGACGACGTCACGATCGAGCGCCTCGATGCCGAGTACGGCGACGAATTCGAGGCGGAGCGGATGCCGCTCGCCTACGTGGAGTACGACGAGCATGCCGACGAAGCATCCGTAGCCGTGGGGGGACGGGACGGCCGTTACCCGGTCGTGCTCCGGCACTCCATCGCCCACCCGACCTCCATCCTGACGGACGCGAAGCCGCCCATGCTGCCGCTCGCCGTCCAGATCGTGGCGGCCGACGGTTCGGAGACCCTCGTCACCGTCTTCCCCCGCGCCTGAGGCACCTCCTGGGGCTGGGACGCGGCAGTGAGAGCGGAGCCGTGCTGCAATGGCGAGCCGGCGCCTGGGCGGACGTCTCACCGACGATCGTGGTGTCGGTGAGCTTCGACGGCGTCTCCGAGACGAGTCCCGGCTCGGCCGTCGTCGTCGGCTCCATCAGCGAGTCCCTCGGGCTGGGCGCCCTCTTGCTCGTGGACCACCGGGGTGTCTGGTCGACCGACTGAGTGATCCCGCCCCCGCAACGGCGAGGCGCGAGAGGCGAGTCGGCTATGCCGTGCTGGCGAGCAGAACGGCCACGAGGACGAGCCAGCCCGTCATGAGGGCGTAGAAACCCCGTTCGATCAATCCGAAATGGTGCCCCTCCGCACGTCGGTCGATCCTCATGGCCAAGAGGTCGGCGAGCATCACGAGCGCGAAGGCCTCGCTGGCCGCCGAGAGGGCGGGGTGGGTGTGGTCGTGGGTGAGGAGCTTGCCGAGGGCGGCAGCAGCAAGGCCGGCGCCGACGAAGGCTCCGATCGCCAGCAGCCCGTGCCGTCGCCCATGCTCGCTGCGCTCGGCTCCGGGCTGATCCATCGGGAACCAGCTGATGAGCATGCGGGCGGCGGCGAAGACGGCGCAGAGCACGACGACCAGTTCGGTCGGGCCGTGGAGGCTTGCCAGCCCGATGGCGGCACCCACGCCGGCGAGGCCATAGGCGAGGGTCTGCACCCGGTAGCCCATGGCGTAGGCGCTGATCCCGTACTGGCTGACGGCGTTGCGCATCGGCGAGAGCCCGGTGGGCAGGACGTGCAGCACCACGAGGGCCCCGACCCCCACGGCGAGGCCGGTGGCGATGAGGGCGATGGCGAGCTCCCGGATCATGGCACCGGTCGGTCGGTGTCCCGGCTAGTTAGGCAACAAGGTTGCATATCTGTACCCTACGTATCCATGGCAGGCGATGCAAGCGTCTATCGCTTCGGCGACGTCCTCGCCCTCGCGCGCCGGAGCTGGGTGCTCGCCATGCAACGGGAGCTGCGGGGGCGCGGCTACGACGACTACCGCATCACCGATGCCGGCAGTCTGCGCTCTCTGCAGCGCGGCTCGCTCAACGTCGGCCACCTGGCCGACGTGCTCGGTGTCAGCCGCCAAGCGGCCCGCAAGATGGTGAGCGGCCTCGAGAGCCGCTCGCTCGCCAGGACCGAGACCGACCCCGAGGACGCCCGCAAGGTCAACATCGTGTTGACCGAGGCCGGCCGCCACTACGCCGCCGCCATCACCGAGGCCATCGAACAGCTCAATCGCCGGCTGGCCGGACGTGTGAGCGAGACGGCCCTCGCCGCCACGGACGCCGTGCTGCGAGCGGCCATCACCGACGACGGGCTGAAGCAGGTGGCAGCCCGCATCCCGCCGCCCTGATCGTGGGAACTCCCCGGCGACGAGCACGGCCGGCGGCGGCATATCCTCACAGCGTGAGGCACGCCGGCCCTGCGACACTGCGAGATCTCGAGCCTCTCATCGTGGACGCGCCGGCGTTGCCAGGTGTCGTCGAGAAGCGGCCCGGTGTCTTCTATCGCAAGTCGAAGGCGCTGCTGCACTTCCACGAGAACCCGACGGGTCCTTACGCCGACGTGCGCGTCACCGGCGCCTGGGAGCGCCACCTCGTGGCGACGACCGAGCAGCAGGCGAACCTGCTCGCATCCCTGCGCGCCGCCATTGCAGGGTCCTGAGCCCGTAGCTCCTCTCATGGCAGTCGATTCACGCACGACCGCCAAGGCGGCCAACGCCACCGGACGCCGGGCGGTCCGTCGCAGGGTGGGCGCCGCTGCGGCGCTCGCCGCACTCCTCGCCCTCGTGGCGTGCGACCTCTCGGTGAGCGGCATGCGGTCCTGGTGGGATCGCCATGCCTTCACGAGTTGCGTCGTGTCGAGCCTGCTCGTCGTCGCCGTCACGGTGCTCGTCGTCGACGAGATCATCGCCCGCCGTCAACGCAATGAGCGGGCCGTCTCGGTTGCCGTCCAGAGCCTCATCGTCTACACGCAGGCGGTGCACGGCGGCGACGCCGTGGAGACGGGACTGCGGGAGGCGGCGGGAGGTGCCGTCGACGCCACCGCGGTCGACACCGCGCGGGCCGAGGTTCGCAGCCTGGCGAGCATGATCCTCGTCGCCTCGCCGGCGCTCTTCGACGACCCGGAGGCACGCCAGTTCCTCGAGGAGGTGCAGCGCCTGGCGGCGACGATGTACACGGCCCTTGCCGTCATGGCCGCGACCGACCCCACCGTGAGGGCGACGGGGGCCCAGCTCCTCGACCGCCTCGGGGCCTACCGGGCGCAGATAAAGGCGCGGATCGCCGTCCTGGCGACACGTCTGCCCGCGAGGGACCGGGCGCCCCTGGAGGAGCTGGACGACGTCAGTGGCCCGAAGACGCCCAGTGGCCAGGCCGCCGCCCGGAAGAGCTGAGGACGCTCAGCCCTTCCCCACCGCCAGGCAGAACGGAGCTTCGCCGGCGCCGCCGAAGCTGTGCCATCCCGCGGCACGGCGATGTCACGCCTCGTGGAGGCCGAGAGGAACTCGAGAAGCAGGGGTGTGGGAGTTGCGTCGTCGTCTGGTAGTCCTGGCCGCCCTCGTCGCGTGGAGCGGGATTCTGGGCGCGGCGGGGCAGGCGGGCGCCGCCCCCGCCGCTCACGGAGAGACCGTGGCCGCCTTCAAGGCCATCGACCCGCACCAGAGCGATAGCTCCCTCGGCGGCGTCTCCTGCCCGACGGCGAGCTTCTGCATGGCGGTCGGATACTTCGAGGACGAGAGCACGACGCAGCCGCTCGCCGAGCGTTTCGACGGTACGAAGTGGACGAACGCCGACGCCCGGCTCCTTTCGGGCGGTGAGGCCCGGCTGGCGTCGGTGTCCTGCACGTCGAGCTCGTTCTGCATGGCAGTGGGAACCGGGGCGGACGCGGCGATCGCCGAGGAGTGGAACGGGCACTCGTGGTCGGTCGTCGCCACCGACGCTCACGCCACGGACTCGACGCTTCGAGGCGTGTCCTGCCCGGCGGACGACCTCTGCGCCGCCGTCGGGCAGTACGACGGCGGCTCCACCTTCGAAGCGATGGTGCAGTATTGGAACGGCGGCGCCTTCTTCCTCGGCCCGGCGGCCGAGGAGACGGGCGATGTCAGTGCTCTCGACTCCGTCTCGTGCCCCAACATGCAGACATGCATGGCGGTCGGCTCCTACGAGAACTCCAACACGGGTGCCACCCTGCCACTCACCGAAGTGGACGTGGCAGGAACATGGACACTCGAGCCGGTGACAGGCACCAACTCGAAGGCCACCAACGAGCTCGTGGGCGTTTCCTGTACGGCGACGTCGGCGTGCATGGCCGTGGGCGATTCCGACCTCGACGGCGCCATCCGTGCCCTCAGCTACAGCTGGGACGGAACGACCTGGAGCCGGCAACCCGCCCCGCAGCCTGGCACGGCTGTCGACGAGCTCGCCGCCGTCACGTGCCGAGGGAGCGACGACGCCAACTGCGTGGCCGTCGGCGACGACAGCGACGCGCCCCTCACGAGCGACCGCCCGGATCTGAGCGCCTGGAACGGCGTCCGATGGACGACGGAGCGCACTCCTGCGGCTCTCGCCCCCTTCGAACGCCTCACGGGGACATCGTGCTCGTCGGCCTCCCGGTGCGTCGCCGTCGGGACGGAGGCCGACACGGTCACGACGGTCGCCTTTGCCGTCTCCGGCGCGTCCGGTGCCTGGGTCGACGACAGCGTCCCGAACCCTCGCAGGGTCTCGGAGATCCTCGCCGCAGTCAGCTGCGCCACTTCGACTCAGTGCGTCGCCGTCGGGGGCTACGAGGGACCCTCCACGCCGCTCGCCGAGGTGTGGACCGGGTCTGTGTGGAAGACGGAGGCGCCGAAGGCGATCGGCCAATCGGCGGACCTCAGCGCCGTCGCCTGCCCGGTGAAGAACCATTGCGTGGCCGTGGGTGAGGTTGACTTCGACCGCTACTCCGTGCCGACGGCCCGTGCGGCCGTCCTCGCCGAGTCGGAGACGCAGGGGCTCGTCGAGACCTGGAACGGGTCGACGTGGTCCAGCGCCACGCTCACGAACTCCGTCGGGGCCTCCGAGGAGCTCACGGCCGTGTGGTGTCGCGGGAGCTCGTTCTGCGTCGCCGTGGGGACGGAGGACGGGTCGATGCCGGATTCGTGGATCTGGCGCGGCAGATCCTGGTCCGAGGTGAGCATGCCGGCGACGGCACAGGACGACGACCCGACCGCCATCCGGTGCCCCACGACGTCCGAGTGCATCGCCGTCGGCTCGAGCGGCTATGGCGCCCAGGGCTTCGCCGAGAGGTGGAACGGCAAGGTCTGGTCGGTCTCGTCAGTGGCCGGGGCGTCGTACGCCTTCTTCGCCTTCGCCGGGCTCGCCTGCCCGGCCCTCAACCGCTGCAGCGCCGTCGGGGCCCAGGACGTCGTCTACGACCAGAAGTACGACATCATCGAGCAGTGGAACGGCAGGAAGTGGTCGGTCGTGCCGAGCCCGGCGCCGGCGGGCTACTACGGCGGTTTGGCCGCCGTCTCGTGCGTGGCGCCTGATGCCTGTTTGGCGGCCGGACCGAGTTTCGACCAGAGCGCCACGACGGGACTCGTGCTCCACTGGAACGGCACCACCTGGTCGATCGTCACGCTGCCGGCGGCAGCCCATGGCGAAGTGAACCTGCTCGGCGTCTTCGTCATGTCGCCGACCTCGGCCGTTGTCGTGGGGACGAGGTTCGACGGCGCCGGCTTTGCGCCCTTCGCACTGATCGAGTCCGCCGGCCATTGGCGAGCGACCTGATCGTTCCCTCGCCGTCGTCGAGGTCCCGACGCTTACGCAGGTGGGCGGGATGGGCGGGGGCGTTGGCCCAGCAGCCTGCCGTCGAGCGCCTCGACGGGCAGCGGCCGGCTCACGTGATGACCCTGCGCCGGATCGCAGCCGAGCGACGCCAGTCGGGACAAGACCTCTGCCGTCTCGACGCCCTCGGCGACGATCTCCTTCCCGAGGTTGCGCCCGAGCTGGATGGTCGATGAGGTTGCGCATCGCCAGGTTGACGGCCACGCGGATGCGCCGCCCTTTGTCCATCCAGGCGCGGCATTGACGGAGGGCCGAATCGAGCACGTGGTTGGTGAGCGGCTTGATGAGGCCGGTCTCCTGCACAGCAGTACGAACTCGATCGGTGGCAGGAGGTCGCGCCGTGGGTGCTGCCAGCGGACGAGTGCCTCCATGGCGACGAACTCTCCGGTGGAGAGGAGGAGCTGCGGCTGGTAGTGGAGCAGGAGCTCGCCGCGCTCGAGGGCGCCGCGGAGCTCGCCGACGAGGGCGAGGCGGTCTGAGCTGTTCGGGTCGGTGCTGGCTTCGTAGCGGGTGACTCCGAGGTGGCCGCGCTTGGCAGCTGACAGGGCGATGTCCGCCTGACGAAGGAGGAGGTCGGCGTCGGCGCCCTGCGAGGTCGAGACGGTGAAGCCGGCCGTGACTTCGATGTTGAGCGAGACGCCATCGACGACGATTGCTTCCTCGAGACTCTTCGCCAGGCGTGCGGCCGCCTGGCCTGCATCGGAGGTTGCAGACGGGCCGTCTCTGCAGGAGCGCGTGGGTCTGCGGGAAGGCCTCGGCGGGTCCTTCCGGGGCGACGCCGGGGGGGAGAGGTCCAGGGCAGCGCCGGCACCGTTGCTCGCGACCAGATGTTGACACGTGACGTGTCATGGGATCGATACCGTCTGCCCTGCCGACAGCTTTAGCCATGCTTGGCGCCGGGGCTGGCGAGCGCCGGCAGCGCGACGATGATGCACATGCCGGACAACTACTTCGATTCCCCGATCGCTTCGAGTTACGACGAGAAATGGGGGCGGCTCTTCGAGCCCTCCGTGCTCGATCCGACGGTCGCCTTCTTGGCGGAGATGGCGGGGGAGGGACCTGTCCTCGAGCTCGGTATCGGCACCGGTCGAGTCGCCTTGCCACTCAGCCGTCGGGGCATCGTGGTGCACGGGATCGAGCTGTCGCCCGCCATGGTCGAGCAGCTCCGGTCGAAGCCCGGTTCAGGAGACATCGCTGTCACCGTGGGGGACTTCGCCACGACTCGGGTGGAGGGTGACGCCTTCAGCCTCGCTTACCTCGTGCGCAACACGATCATGAACCTGACGACACAGGACGAGCAGGTCGCTTGCTTCTGCAACGTCGCCGACCACTTGGCGCCGGGCGGGCGGTTTGTCGTCGAGGTCATCGTCCCGAGCCTGCGCAGACTTCCCCCGGGCGAGACCTTCCACGCCTTCACCGTGACGCCCGAGCACCTCGGCTTCGACGAGTTCGACGTGGCGGCACAAGGCTGCATCTCCCACCACTACTTCGTCTCGGGGGATCGGGTAGAGCGCTTCTCGGTGCCGTTTCGCTTCGTCTGGCCGGCCGAGCTGGACCTCATGGCGAGGATCGCCGGGATGCGGCTCGCCGAGCGGTGGAGCGACTGGGCACGAGCCCCCTTCACGAGCGCGAGCAACGCTCACGTCTCGGTGTGGGAGAAGCGGTCCTGAGCTGGCCCTGGGCAGCCGCACGGGCGCCGGAATGCACGTCCTGGCATCGAAGTGACAGGCTAGGGGTGACAGAGGAGGCATCGTGTCGACCATCTCGGAGGAGCGCACTCACTCCGCTGTGCTCCCGTTCAGCCAATACGCAGACCCGGTCCGATCGGCTGCCGAGTCGGAGCTCATCCGCAGCTCGTGGCAGTACTTCGGCCCGGCCGAGAGGGTGGCCTCGCCGGGTTCGTACCTTGCAGGGCGATGCGGTTCCGTGCCGGTCGTCGTCGTGCGCGATCTGGAGGGCGTCCTGCGGGCGCACGTGAACGTCTGCCGCCACCGCGGCACCGTCGTCATGCGCGGCGACGGCGATTGCCGGCGGCTGCAGTGCCCGTACCACGCCTGGACTTACGACCTCGACGGCCGGCTCAAGAACGCCCCCCGTTCCGACCGTGAGGCCTCCTTCGACGCCTCCTCGCTCGGGCTCGTCCCCGCCCGTGTGGCCGCTTTCGGCCCGCTCCTCTTCGTCGCCGTCGACGAGGCCGCACCCTCCATCGAGGACGACCTCGCCGAGTTGGCCCGCTCCTTCCAGTCCGTCGGGCTCGACATGGACGACCTTCGTTATCACGGCAGGACGCCCTTCGAGATCGCCTCCGACTGGAAGATCGTCCTGGAGAACTATCTCGAGTGCTACCACTGCCCCGTCGCCCACCCCGGTTTTGCCGCCGTGATGGAGACCTCGCCGGACAGGTACGTCCTCTCGGAGGCCGGTGGCATCCTCAGCCACCGGGCGGCGGTGCGCGATCGGGCGCCCGAGACGTACCGTTCCGGCGCCATCGACTCCGGCTCCTACTACGTGCTGCTGCCCAACCAGACCTTCGACGTCAACCCCGGTCAACAGAACCTCGCCGCCAGCGTCTCGACGCCGGACGGCGCCGGTCGTTGCGTTGGCTTCACCGACCGCTACTTCGGGACGACCGCTACGACGGAGTTCATCGAGGAGATGATCGCCTTCGACGACGAGGTCGGCAGCCAGGACCAGGATCTCGTCGAGTGGGTCCAGCAAGGGGTGTCGTCAGGTGCCGTGGCGGCCGGCCATCTCCTCCTCGACAGCGAGAAGCTGGTGGCCGCCTTCCAGGCCGCCTTGGCGGAGGGGCTGGCAGCGCGGAGCCGGGCACGCGGCTGATCCCGGCAGCACCTCCCGACGTACTGCCGCCGCCCCTCAGGCGAGGTGTGACTCGAGCCAGTCGTAGAAGCCGGAGATGACGTGCTCCGAGGGGGTCAGGTTGCCCGTGAAGCGCCGCGAGCCCGCACCGAGCTGGCAGCGCTCGCAGGCTTCGAAGTCCTGACGATTCGTGAGGTCGAGGAGCCCGACGGCGTCGTCGGGATCGAAGGTGGGCGAGGCGACCTCGTCACGGTCGAACAGCCAGTCGACCACGACCCGGGTCGAAGCGGCCGAGGCGGGCTCGAGGCGGAAGAAGGCCACGTGGTCGGCGACGAGGATGAGGAAGACATTGGGCAGGAGGATGACGCCGTAGAAGAGGCGGTCGTCGGTGGGGAGGAGCCCGGGGAGGGGCGGGCGGGCAACGTTGCCGGACAGCGAGAAACCCGCCCGCCCGTCGGCGTAGGCCGCCGCTCTCCCGACGCCTCCGCTGATCGTCCCGTAGCCGCTCGAGAACTCCGGGAGCGCACGGGTCAGCTCGGGATGCAGGGTCGGGCAGTGGTAGCACTCGGTGAAGTTCTCGACGAGCGACTTCCAGTTGGCAGCGACGTCGTAGGCGATCGTCCGGCCGACGACGAGGTCGCCGATCCCGTAGCGGGCGAAGGTGTCGAGGAATCCGAGGCGCGCCAGGAGCTGCGGCTCCAGCTGAGCGGCCATGGGCGAAGGGTCGTCGGCGAGGTTGACCCACACGTAGCCGACCCATTCCTGCGTTGCTACGGGGTGCAGGCCGTGGGCGTCCTTCACTCCCTCGCCGAGGCCGGCGAGGTTGGGCGCCGCCAGGAGGCGCCCGTCGAGGGCGTAGGTCCATCCGTGGTACATGCAGCGGAGGCGGCTCGGCAGGCAGCCTTCGTCGTCGAGGCAGAGCCGTGCGCCGCGGTGGCGGCAGAGGTTGTAGAAGGTCCTGACGAGGCCGTCCTCGCCGCGGACGACGAGCAGGCTCTCGCCGGCCAGCTCGGTCGTGACGAAGGCTCCGGGTTCGGTGATGGAGTCCGCTCGGCCGACGCAGACCCACTGCCTGGCGAAGATGGCCTCCCGCTCGATGGCGAACGGCGCCGGATCGGTGTAGTCGGAGGCCGCCAGTGTCGGCCTCAGTGGGGCGGTGGAGGGCGCAGGTGACGCCGCTCTCTGCTCGTTGTGGATCGCCACAGCGAGTTGTATTATGCGCGCCTGTTCCCCCTCACGCAACTGCGTGCCCGTGCGGGAGGATGCCAGAGTTCGCGTCTGAGCACCCGGAGACGGCCATGTTCTCGAACAGGATGCCCCGCTACGAGATCCTCTCGGAAGACGCCATCGGTGTCCTCGAGAAGGGCTGGCAGCGCATCGTCTCGAAGGTGGGGGTCCAGTTCGCCAAGCAGGAGGCGCTCGACCTCTTCGCCAAGGCCGGTCAACGCGTCGAGGGCGACGTCGTCTACTTCGACCCGGCGTTCGTGCTCGAGCAGGTTCGGCTGGCTCCGGGCGAGTTCGACGTGCAAGCCCGCAACCCGGCCAACACCGTCCACATCGGCGGCGACCACATGGTGTTCTCGAGCGTGTACGGCCCGCCCTTCGTCCGCGAGGGAGGCGTGCGGCGCGACGCCACGATGGAGGACTTCCGGCGGTTCTGCATGCTCTCGCAGTCCTTCGGCGACCTCGACTCGGCCGGCGGCGTCATCTGCGAACCGAACGACATGCCCCTCGACTCCCGCCACCTCGACATGGTCTTGGCGCTGCAGACCCTCACGGACAAGATCTACATGGGCAACGTCGTGACGGGGCCGAACGCCGAGGACACGCTCACGATGACTTCGATCGTCTTCGGCGGGCGTGACGTCATCGAGGAGACGCCGGCGACGATCTCCGTCATCAACTCCAACTCGCCCTTGCGCTGGGACACCCGCATGCTGGACGCCCAGTTCGTCTACAACGCGGCCAACCAGCCGGTCGTCCTCACGCCCTTCCTCCTCATGGGCGCCATGTCGCCCGTCTCCGTCGTCGCCACGCTCGCCCAACAGCTCGCCGAGGCCCTTACGGGCGTGGCCCTGGCCCAGCTCATCAGGCCCGGTTGCCCGGTGATCTTCGGCTCGTTCCTCTCCAACATCGACATGCAGTCCGGCTCCCCGTGCTTCGGGACGCCGGAGTCCGCCGTCGGCCTCTACTGCACGGGACAGCTTGCCCGCCACTACGGGTTGCCGTTCCGCACCGGCGGCGGGCTCACCTCCAGCCAGTCAGCCGACGCCCAGGCGGCTTACGAGGCCCTCATGACGATGCTCCCCACGTTCCTCGCCGGCGCCAACTTCGTGATGCACTCGGCCGGGTGGCTCGAGGGCGGGCTCGTCAGCAGCTACGAGAAGTTCGTGATCGACCTGGAGATCCTGCGGATGCTGCAGAAGGAATTCACCCCCCTCGTCTTCGACGAGGCGGCTCTCGCCTTCGGCGCCCACCTCGAGGTCGGCCACGGGGGGCACTTCCTCGGAGCCGAGCACACGCTCGCTCGCTTCCGGGACTGCTTCTACCGCCCCTTGCTCTCCTCCTCCGCGAACTACGAGCGCTGGCAACGGCAGGGTGGGAAGGACACCGCCGTTCGGGCGGGCGAGATCGTCGAGTCCACGCTCGCCGCCTACGAGCCCCCGCCCATGGACGACGCCGTGCGGGCGGAGCTCGAGGACTTCGTTCGGCGCCGCAGGGCCGAGCTCGGCGACTGAGCGGCCGCCGTGGCGTCGGGCAGCGGGCCGGACACCGTGGTCGTCGGCGCCGGTATCGCCGGCCTCGCCGCCGCCTGGTACCTGCGCGACCGCGACGTCCTCGTGCTGGAGGAGAGCGACCGCGTCGGCGGCCGCCTCATGTCGGAGGGGCGCGGCGACTACTGGCTCAACTACGGGGCCCACGTCTTCGGGGGTTCGAGCACGGCGACGGGTCACCTCCTCGACGAGCTCGGCGTGCCGGCGGCACCCGTGCCCGGCGCCATCGCGGCGCTCGCCATGAACGGCCGGCTGCTCACCGACGAGCGGGTCGAGACCTACCCCTTCCGCATCCCCATGAGCTGGGGGGCTCGGCTGGCCGTGGTGCGGGCCGGGCTCAAGGTACGCCTGGCGGTCGCCCGCTACGGCCGCCTCTCGGTCGCCCGTCCCGGCGAGACGGCTGCCGACCGCCAGCAGCGCGTGTACGACTTCCTCGGCGACCGGACCTTCTCGGAGTTCGTGGGGCCCTTGCCGGAGGACGCCGACGCCCTCCTCCGCCCGACCGTCTCCCGATCCGCCGGCAGCCCCGAGCAGGTCTCGGCCGGTGCCGGCGTCGGCTACTTCCAACTCGTGTGGGACCGATCGAGCGGGTTGTCGCGCAACATCGTCGGCGGCTCCTCCCGGCTCCCGGAGGCCATCGCCGCCGCCCTCGGCCCCCGCGTCCTGCTCGGGGCCGAGGTGATCGAGGTCGAGGAACGTCGCAGCGGCGTCCGCGTCCGCTTCCGCCGCCAGGGCTCGGAGGAGACGGTGGATGCTGGCCACGTCGTGCTGGCGGCTCCCGCCCCGGTCACCCGCCGCATCGCCGTCAACCTCCCGGAGCCCGTCGCCGCCGCCCTCGGCGGCGTGGTGTACGGCGCCTACGTGAGCGCTGCCTTCCTCACGAACGAGACCCGTCCCATGCCGTGGGACCGCTGCTATGCCATCGCAACGCCGAAACGGCGCTTCAACGTCATGTTCAACATGACGAGCGTCCCCCGCTCGCTCGAGCAGAGCCGGCGGCCGGGCAGCAGCATCATGGTCTTCTCGCCTGCCCAGCTCGCCGACGTCTTGCTCCCGCTCAGCGACGAGGCCATTCTCGCCGGCTATCTCGAGGACCTCGACGATCTCTTCGCGGGGTTCTCCGATCTGGTGACCGAAGCGCACGTGCGCCGCTGGCCACTCGGGCTCGCCTACTGCTTCCCGCGACGCGGGGAGCTGCAGGCCGCCCTCACGGCGCCTATGCACCGCCTCTACCTGGCAGGCGACTATCTCGGTACCTTCTACACCGAGACGGCCATCTCGTCGGCGTTGGCAGCGGCGGCGCGCATCCGGCAGGAGGACTGACAGCATGAGAGGACGACGATGACACCCATGGGTGCCGTCACCCCGACCGCCGGCGTCGAGGTCGTCCGGCACGCCTGGATACCGACGCGTGACGGCACGAGGTTGGCGGCTCGGCTGTGGCTGCCCGAGACGGCGGGGGTGCGCCCGGCCGGGGCGCTGCTCGAGTACATCCCGTACCGCAAGAACGACATGACCGCCTTTCGAGATGCCGGGCTGCATCTGCCCTTCGCGGCGCGGGGCTTTGCCTCGGTCCGGGTGGACCTCCGCGGGAGCGGCGATTCGGAGGGGATCCTCGACGACGAGTATTCGCCCAGAGAGCTGGCCGACGCCCTCGACGTCATCGAGTGGCTCGCCTCCCAGCCCTGGTGCAACGGCTCTGTCGGGATGTTCGGCAAGTCGTGGGGCGGTTTCAATTCGCTCCAGGTGGCCGCCCTCCGCCCGCCCGCCCTGAAGGCGATCATCACGGTCTGCTCGAGCGACGACCGTTACGGCACCGACGTCCACTACATGGGCGGGGCGCTCCTGGCGAGCGAGATGGTCTCCTGGGCGACGACCATGCTCGCCTACAACGGCCGCCCTCCCGACCCCACCGTCGTGGGGGAGGCCTGGCGGGAGATCTGGCTGCAGCGTTTGCACCGAACGCCCTGGCTCCTCGAACCGTGGCTGGCACACCAGAGCCGGGACGCCTACTGGGAGCACGGATCGGTCGGTGACGATTACAGCGCCATGTCGTGCGCGGTGCTGGCCGTGGGCGGGTGGGCGGATCCCTACTGCGACACGGTTTTCCGCCTCCTCGACGGCTACGACGGCCCCTGCAAGGGCATCGTCGGGCCGTGGGCGCACTTCTACCCCAACGACGGCGCGCCCGGACCGGCTGTGGAGTTCATCGACGAGGCGTGCCGCTGGTGGCGCCGATGGCTCCTCGACGAGCCCAACGACGTCATGGAGGTGCCCGACGCCCGTCTCTGGCTGCAGGACTATCAGATGCCGGATCGGGCGGGTCAGGAGCGGACGGGTCGTTTCGTGGGCGTGCCGGACTGGGCAGACCGACCCGAGCCGACGCGCCTGCAGCTGGCTGGTGCGGGTTCGGCCGATCGCCATCTCGACGCCGACCTCCGTTGCGGCGCGGCGGGCGGGCGCTGGTACGTCGTGATGTCCGGCGACCTCCCTGCCGACCAGCGGGCCGACGACGCCTGGTCGGCAGTCGTCGAGTCCGATGTGCTGGAGAGCGATCTCTGCCTCGTCGGCTTTCCCGAGGTCACGCTCACGGTCTCCGCGCCGGCGCCCGACGGGCAGATCTGCGTGCGCCTGGGCGACGTCTCCCCCGACGGTCCGGTGGCGCTCGTCAGCATCGGAGTTCTCAACCTGACGCACCGGGACAGCCACGCCGACCCCTCTCCGATCGTGCCCGGCGAGACGATGCGCCTCCGCCTCCGCCTGCGTGCCTGTGGCTACCGCTTGCAGGCCGGCCACCGGCTGCGCGTCTCGGTGTCGGCCGCCTACTGGCCCTGGCTGTGGCCGAGCGCCGGCGGCGCAGGCGTCGACCTGCACCTCTCGCAGGGCGTCGAGGTGGCGCTGCCCGTCATCTCCGAGGCGGCCTTCGTCGACGCCGGCCTCGTGATCGACGAGAGCGCCAAGGTCGAGCGGGAGCGGGGGGGCGTCGAGCTGCGGGCACCCGGGCAGGGGTGGAGGAGGAGCACCGAGGACGAGCACGGTCGCTTGACGATCATCGATCGCCGCGATGGGTCGAGCGAGATCTTCGTGGTCGACTCAGGTCTCAGCTTCACCCAGGAGCAGGAGGACCGCTTCGAGGCTGACAACGGCGACCCGCTGAGCGCTCGCGCGGCCACCCGCTTCGCCGTCACGCTGGAGCGCCCAGGCTGGTCCACCCGCGTCGAGGGGACGATGGAGATGACGGCCACCGAGACGGAGTGGCTCGTCACGGGCAAGCTGGAAGCCTTCGAGGGGGACCGCCGGATCTTCGGCGAGGCCCGCTCGCTCAACATGCCGCGCCTGCTGCTGTGAGCCAGTCCCCGGTCAGCTCGAGAGCTTGGGCCTGCCGTTCAGCTCTGACACACCATCGGCCGCCGCCACGACCGCTTCACCGAGTCCCGGCACACGCTCGGACGTGAGGCGGAACGACGGGCCGGACACCGTGATGGCAGCGATGACCGTCCCGTCCGGGGCGCGGATCGGTGCCCCGACGGCGCTCAGCCCCGGCTCGTGCTCGTCTCGCGTCGATGCGTAGCCCCGCCTCCTTACCTCGGCGAGCTCCCCGGTGAGCCGCCCGCCCTCGACGATGGTGGCGGGCGTGAACCGCTCCAGGGAGGAGGCGAGCACACCGTCCCGCCAATCCTCCGGCCCGAAGGCGAGCAGTACCTTGCCGGCCGCCGTGGCGTGCAGGGGCGTCCGCTGCCCCACCCAATTCACGCTGCGCACCGTGGCCGTGCCCAGCACTTGGTCGATGCTCACGACGGCGTCGCCTTCCACGACGGCCAGGTTGACCGTCTCGCCCGTCTCCTCGGCGAGCGCGTCGCAGGTGGCGCGGGCCCGTACGGGAAGATCCGGGCGGCGCGAGACGACGCCCCGGGCGAGCTCGACGACGCCGCCGGCGATGTGGTAGCGGCCGCGCTCGCCGTCCTGCTCGACGAGCCCTCGGGCCTCGAGCGTGGCGAGAAGGCGGACGACGGTGGACTTGTGCGTCCCGATGGCGAGTGCGAGGTCCGTCACCCTCGCCTCGCCCTCGTGGGCGAGCAACTGGAGGATGGAGACGGCCCGATCGACGGAGCGCACGCGATCGGAGCGCTCCGCGTCGCCGCCAGGCGTCATGCGGCAAACAGTACGTCCCGTCCGGACGGAACGGCGCCGCGAAGGCGAGTGGAGGCCACCAGGCGGATCGCTACGCCGAGGACGGGAGCGTCGTCGTGGTCGTCGTTGTGGTCGTGGGGGCGGTCGTCGTGGTCGTGGTGGTCGTGGTCGTCGTCGTGGTCGTCGTGGTACCGATAGTCGGCGCCTGCACGGAGACGGGGACGCCGTACTGCCGGAAGGAGAGGTACAAGGACAGGACGCCGGCGCCGCTGAGCGCGGTCCCGAGGCCGATCACGGCTGAGCGCACGCGGTGCTGGCTCACCCAGGCGGCGATGCCGAGCCGGGACGAGGCGACGAGCCCGGCGACGGTGCCGAGGTCCGCCGAGGACCCCGACAGCCGCCCGCTGGCAATGGCGAGGCTCGTGCGGCCGGCGTACTCCGTGGCGACGGCGCCGTAGCTCAGCTTGTGGCGGACGACGTGGATGTCGAAGGCGCCGGTGAGCTGGCCCACCAACCACGTGAGGTCGGCCGAGTCGAGCGTCAGCCACGATCTGACCTGTGCCGGCAGCGCTGAGAGATCCGCCGGCGTGAGGACGATCCACTGCTGTCCGACGGTGCCGGCGTCAGCGGCCAGCGTCGCCGGCAACGCGACATAGGTCGTGCCGTCCACGAGGCGCTCGTCGATCCTCCCGGCGGACGAGAGGTCGAGCACCAACCAGCCCGAGTGGTCGGCCGTGTCGACACCGCCGTTGCCCGTGGCCACGCGTGACGTCGAGGTGATGCCGCTCAGGCGGAACGTGAACGATCCTGCCGCCTGCGACGACGACGCCGCCTGCGAGAGCAGGGTGGCGGCCGTCGGGCCGCTCGCCGGCGAGCCCGTCGGGAGCAGGCCGGCGCCGGCCACGCGCAATGCCCTCAGCCCGACCTTGTCGTAGAAGGCGATCCACGACTCCACGAGCTCGGCGTAGCCGCTCGAGCGGTTGTAGGCGAGGATGGCGGCCTCGAGCCCGCGAGGCGATTGCAGGTTGCCGCCGTTCGCACAGAGGAAGGCGCCGGTGGCGAGGGCTGCGTCGTAGAAGTTCTGCGGGTTCGGACGCGCCTTGCCGGTCGCCGCCGGAGCGTATTCCGCCCACGTCGCCGGCAGGAACTGCATGGGGCCTTCCGCCCGCACCCAGCCCCCACCGGGCGCCGGCATGGCCGGCGTGCCGTCCTGGCCGTCGAGGGGGATTCCGTAGATGGGGGGGAAGAGCGTCCCGTAGCGAGTCACCCTTGCGGACGAGCCCCAGGTCTGGCCGTTGTCGGACTCGACCCGACCGATGCCGGCGACGTCCTGCCAGGAGAGGTGACATCCGGCGTCCCGTCGGGCCATGACGGACTGGGCGCGCAGGTAGGCGGAGACGGCGACAGCGGGGATCCCGTCGCCGGCGCCGGCTGGGATGTCGAGGCCGTGCCGAAGGTGCTTGGGCGGCGCCGCTTTGTAGGGAACCTGGCCGTCGCTGGCGACATGACCCCGAGACAGTGGCCGCAGCGAGAGGCCGGCGGCCCGGCTCGGCGCCGCCCCTGTGGTCGGGACGGCCGACGAGGCGATCGTCGGACGCCTGGGACGATGGGCGGTCGCCGCCGTCGAGCTGGAGGCGAGGAGGCCGGCCACGACCGAGACGGTCACGACGGGCACGAGAATCCAGGGCAGCCGGCTCGGCGAGCGTACGAACCCCCAGACGGCCGGTGCGCGGCTCACGAGCTTGCTTCGCCAGAGCCGCACCTCGGCGACGATACCGGTGGGCGCGGGGACGCCCGGCTCGTCCTTCACTTCTTTCGTATCGGCACGACGCCTGCCCGACCTGAGCCGCCTCGTCACGATGATCCTGCTCGCACGACGTGCTAGCGGCAGAACGCTGCCACGACCAGGGCCGCTCCAGCGCGTGCTGGTGAACAATTTCGTGTGCGATGATCGCCGTCGGAGCCGTGCTCGGAAGGGAGGCGATGCTCGCGTGCCGGGGATGGGCCGTGGCCTCGAGGCGAACAATCCTCTGGTCATCTCGACCTTCCACGCGCTGCTGACGCATCAATTCCTTATCGTCGGCGCCGTCCTCTGCGTTTTCTTGCTGGGGTCGGCTGTGGTCCGGCTGTCGGCGCTGAACCGGCTGAGCGACCCCGTGTCGGGCGCCACCGGGCGTGGCGCCGGTGAGCCGCCCGCCCGCATGGTCGTTCCGCATCGGCTTCGGGATTCTCTGGATCCTCGACGGGGTGCTCCAGATCCAGTCGGCCATGCCGCTCGGGATGCCCGGTGGCGTCCTGCAGCCGGCCGGCGGCGGTCGGGGCCAGCTGCTCACCATGGTCGGCGAGATGGCCGGCACCTCGTAGCCACACGTCTTCTTTTCGTTCATCTCGTCGTTCGTCGGCCTCGACGCCGCTCACGGCTTCGCCGTCAACCTCTTCCTCGTCATCTCGCTCGCTGCGGTCGGTGCTGCGCTGCTGCCGGCCCGCTCGAGGCTCGCCGGGGCGGCCGTCCTCGTCGCCCTCGCCGTCGCCCTCGCCGACTGAGTGCTCGTGGAGGACTTCGGCTTCTTCGGGGGTGTGGGGACGGACCCCAACAGCATGGTCCCCATGCTGCTCTTGCTCGTGGGCGCCTACGTGGCGGTCGTCCGGCCGGCGCCCGCGAGCGAGCCGGCGCCGGATGCCGTGGCCGCCTCGGCCTCGCCGGGGCCGGAGCCGGTCGCCGGCAGGGGCGCCGGGCACCGTGGCCGCCTGGTGGGGACGCCAGCCGCTCGCCTACCTCATCCGCGTGGTGGCGACGCTGGGCGGGATCGCCCTCCTCGTCTTCGGGGCCGCTCCCATGGCGGTGGCGTCGACGCGGCCAGCCCCTCGACACCTTCTGGGAGCTGTTCTTCCGGCGGGCCGGTTCCGCCCGCTGGACGTTCGTGACGCCACCCGGCGTCGCGCTGGACGGCGGCCTCACGGTCACGAAGGCGGGCTCGGGGCCGCCCACCGCAGGCATCGAGCCCACGGACCTCCTCACCTACTCGCCTCTCGCCCAGACCTCCTTTGGCGGCCGCAACTGGCCGGCGACCGGGACCGGACTCGTTCCCGGGTCGCTCGTAGCCGACCCGAGCGCCCTCGCCGCTATCGCCGGGGGCGGGGAGCTCGCCGTCCTGCGCGGCGCCGGGGGGAACGGCGACGAGGTCGTCCACAGCGGCGGGAATATCACCTCTGGCTGGAGCGATGTCGTGTCGCGAGCTGAGCTCGGATCGTCCGCCGGCGGGAGCTCGTGCCGGCCGCTCGGCCTCGCGTCGGTCGCCTTCGCTCCCGGGGGGACCGAGCTCGTCGGCGCCGCCTGCTCACGCCCCGGCACGGCCGGCATCTTCTCGAGCTCCGGCGGCGATTGGACACTCGACGGCCCACCCCTCCCGGCGGCCTCGGCGGCCACGACCGAGGTGCCCCGGCTCTTCGGCGACGGTTCCGAGGCTGCCCCGGCCGAAGCACTCGTGTGGGCGGGCGCCTCCGCATCCGGCGGCCTCCTCGCCACCTGGATGCGGAGCTCCTCGTCCTCCTGGTCGAGCTCGCCCCTCCTGCCCCTCTCGATCGACGATCGCCTCGTGGCCTCCGGCGCCGATGGCCGCGAGGTCTTCGCCGTCGTGGATGCCGGCGGCTCGATCAGCCTCGCCACGGCCCGCCCGGGCGGCGCCTGGCAGCGCCTGCAAGGACTGCCGACAGGGACGGCAGCCGTCGCCCTCACCGGCGGCGCCGTCGACGCCCTCACCGTCGACTCGACCGTGCTCACGGACTGGCGCCACGACGCGACGACGGGCGGCTGGCGGAAGTTGCAGACTGTGCACGTGCCGGTGCCCTTCGGGTCGTCGTCGTGAGCTACGTCCTCGACCACTGGAGCTTCGACCCGTTCCTCATCGTCGTGGCCGTGGCGGTCGCACTGCACGAGGTCGGTCTCGCCCGGCTGCGCCGGCGCAGCGATCCGCGTCGCACGAGACAACGGCGACTGCGTTCCCTCGAGTATTACGGCGGGCTCGCCCTCTTGCTCCTCGCCGTCGTGTCGCCCATCGACTACTACGCCGACGACTACTTCTTCGTCCACATGATCGAGCACATCCTCATCGCCTTCTTCGCTCCGATCCTCGTCGTAGCGGGCGCCCCCTGGCTGCCCTACCTCTTCGTCCTGCCCGTGAAGGCTCGGCGACGCGTGGGGCGATCCCTCCTTCTCGGGCATTGGTCCCGGCCGCTGCGAGCCCTCGGCCGGTTCGTCTCGCAGCCGTGGACCGCGCTCGTGCTCTTCAACGTCGCCATGGTGGCCTGGCACGTGCCGGCCCTGTTCGACCTCGCCGAGCGCAACCAGACGGTGCACATCTGGCTCATGCACTCGAGCTTCTTCGTCACGGGCGTCCTCTTTTGGCTGCAGATCATCCCGTCGTTCCCGTTCCGGGCGAGGGCGACGGCCCTCTGGCAGATGGGCGCCATCATCTCGACCAACGTGGTCATGTTCGTGCTGGCGATGTCCCTCAGCATCTTTGCCACGGGGTCGTGGTACAGCGTCTACGCCCACGTCCCGGGCGTGACGATGTCGCCCTTCGCCGACCAGCAGATCGGGGCGGCCATCCTGTGGGTTTGTGGCGACTTCTGGGCCGTCCCGGCTCTCGTGGGTGTCCTCCGCAAAGTCATCACCCAGGAGGGCAGCGTCTCCAACCTCGTCGAACGGATTGTCCACAAGCGCACGGATCTCTCCCTCGAGGAGTTCCGGCCCCGCGCCTGAGCGGTCGTCCGGCGGCCGATCTTTCCCCAGACGCGACGTTGTCCCTGCTGGAGGGGTCCATACTGTTGACCGAAGTGTCGGTCCGGCATAGTCTGACGTGAACGTCAACTGACGGGGCAGTAGCGACCGGGGGGTAGCTCAGGTCGTTCACAAAGGGGTGGTCCGTGATGACGGTCCTCCCCCGCCTGAACGTCACCCTGCCGCCCGGCAGGTTGGGAGGGTGCGTTGTCGCGTTCGGGGAGAATTGCGTTCGCCGGGGTGATCGTCGCCATCGGCATCGGGCTCATCGTCTTTCTCGTCGCGGCGTTCCTGCGCTCTTCGCCGCCGACGGTCGACTTCGTCTCCGACCACCAGGCCGGCCAGCCGGTCGACCTCACCTTGCAGACCGTCGGCTCCATCGGCTACGGCGCCCACCCGACGTGGGTCTCCTACATGACGTACTCGCCGCAGCAACGCAGCTGGGTGCACACGACGCTGTGGGATCTCCCGGCCAACACGAAGATCGACGTCACGATCTACCAGTACGACTCGGGGAGCCCCTTACGCAACCAGCTGCTGGGGCGCGTGACCGGGACCGACGGCGGGGTGATGTACCTGAACGGCAAGCCGGTGTCCCTCATCAACGCCAACAACGGCAACGGCGTCGGTCACACCTTCACGATCCCCTCGCTCGGGATCAACGTCCCGCTCTACGGCAACAACGGGAACGCCACCCTCTGTGCCATCGCTCCCTGTACCCCGGGCTCGGGAAACAACCCGCACACCGGCCCGGCCAACATCATCAAATTCTCGTTCACCACGCCCGGCCCGGGCGAGTACCCGTGGCAGTGTTTCGTCCCCTGCGGACTCGGATACCTCTACGGCAACGGAGGCCCCATGCAGTCCGTCGGTTACATGGACGGCTTCTTGAAGGTGATCGGGTGAGCACCGAGGGGGGCAGCCCGCCACCATCGAACGGGGAGGCCGGCGAGCCTCATCACTTCCGCCGGATCTTCTTCATCTGGTTGTCCGTGTCGATCGTCGGGGATCTGCTCTTCGGTTTCCTGGCTGCGCCCCACATGCCGCCGGGCCAGATGTCCGACACGGCCCACGGAGACTCCTTCGACTTCTCGGTGCTGTTCCTCGCTGCCATTCCCGTGCTCTTCGGCATCTGGACCTACATGCTCTACGCCATCATCGTGTGGCGAGCCTCGCGGCCAGGAGTGCCCGAGCCGGTTGGCGGTACCGCCGCCCGCAGCAACCGTCGCCTGGTGGTCACCTGGATCTCCCTCACGACCGCGCTTGTCGTTGCCCTGTTCACCTTCGGCATCGTCGAGCTCGTCGTCAGCACTGGCTCTGGCGGCGGGCAGGGTTCGAGCGCTCTGTGGACGCCGACGTCCGCCAACGTGCTGCCCGTGCAGGTCATCGCCCAGCAATGGCGCTTCACCTATCGCTACCCGACCTTCGGGGGCTTCGAGACGTCCGACCTCGTGCTGCCCGTCGACACGACGATCGAGTTCCACGTGACCTCGCTCGACGTCATCCACGATTTCTGGGCCTACCAGATCGGCGTCAAGGCGGATGCCAACCCTGACTACGACAACATCGCCTACACCACGACCAAGCAACTCGGCACCTTCACGGTTCGCTGCGACGAGCTCTGTGGCATCTGGCACGGCTCCATGTACGACTACGGCCAGATCATGACGAAGACGGGCTTCGAGAACTGGGCGACGTCGACGGAGGCGCTGCTCGCCCCGCTCACGAAGACCCTCCCTGCGTACTCCCTCACCTACACGCCGGACGCAAACGGGGCTGACGGCGGCTTCTACCCTGACACGACCGATCCCTATTCGAGCGTCGAGGTCTATGGCGCTACTCCGGCGAAGCCGTGAGGCACCCAGCGAAACGGATGGGCACGAATCCATGAGCGTAGAGACCCAAGCGATGATCGACACCCCCGCCGGTGGCGCCCTTCGAGCGACGTCCGGCTTCTTCAGCCCCAACGTCATCTGGGCACTCGTCGGTGCAGCTGCCGGCTACGCCTTCGGCCACTACTGCGGAGACGTCATCGCCTGGAACCAGGCCGCCGTGCAGGGCAACGACCAGAACAACGTGGCGGTGTGCATGGGCCTCGCCTTCGGGGTCATCGGGTGGCTGGCCGGCGCCGGCATGTTCAACTACCCGGCCGCCAAGCTCATCGGGCGGGAGCCCCTGCCGCACCTGCCGGCGACGAACTGGACTCGCTACTTCCGCCCGACGATGGACCACAAGGTCGTCGGCCTCCAGTACATGGTCGTCGTCCTCCTCTTCTTCTTCACGGGTGGCATCCTCGCTATGGGGATCCGTACCGAGCTCTTGACGCCGACGAGTCACATCTTCGGGCCTGGCCAGTACATCGAGACGGTCGGCGAGCACGGGACGATCATGATGATGATGGCCTCGTCGGTCGTGGTGGGCCCGCTCGGCAACTGGCTGGTCCCGCTCATGATCGGCTCTCGCAAGATGGCCTTCCCGCGGGTCGAGGTGTTCTCGCTCTGGGTCTTTTCCGCCGGCTACCTCGTCATACTCGCTGCTCTCCCGATGGGCGGGTTCCCCACCGGTTGGACGGGGTACGCCCCGCTGCAGACGCAAGCAGGTCCCGGCATGGACGCCTACCTGATCGGCTTCGCCGTCGTCGGGCTCGGCATGATCACAGCGGGCTTCAACCTGGCGGCAACGATCATCAACTTCCGGGCGCCCGGCATGACCTGGGGGCGGCTACCCATCTTCGTCTGGTCGATCCTCGCCACGTGTGCGTTGCTCGTGCTGGCGACCCCCACGCTCGTCGTCGCCGGACTCTTCGGCGTCCTCGACAGAACGGCGCAAACGGCGTTCTTCGTCAACGAGCACGGGGGCAGCTCGTTTCTCTGGGAGAACCTCTTCTGGTTCTTCGGCCACCCCGAGGTCTATATCATGGCGCTGCCCGGGTTCGGGATCGTGGGTGAGATTCTTCCCGTGTTCGCACGAAAACCCCTGTTCGCGTACCGGGTGTCTGCTGCGGGCCAGGTGGGTGTGGCGCTCCTGTCGTTCTTCGTCTGGCAGCACCATCTCTTCGACAGCGGCATCAACCCGGACATGCGCCCGCTCTTCATGCTGACGACCGAGCTCATCTCCATCCCGACCGGGTTCATCTTCCTCAACGGCCTCGGCACGCTCTGGAAGGCGAAGATACGGTTCGGGGTTCCCATGCTCTTCTGTCTGGCGATGTACTTCAACTTCCTCATCGGCGGGGTGACCGGGGTGTTCCTGTCCGATGTGCCCGTGGACGTGACCGTGCACGGGAGCTTCTTCGTCATGGCCCATTTCCACTACACGATCATGGGCGGCCTCATCTTCGCCTTCTTCGGCGGTCTGTACTTCTGGCTGCCGAAGATGACGGGTAAGACCATGAACAAGAAGCTCGGGCAGTGGCACTTCTGGACGATGTTCATCTTCTTCAACGTCACGTTCTTCCCGCTCTTCCTCGTCGGGCTCCTCGGCCAGCCGCGGCGGGTGTTCGAGTACGCCGCCAACCTGCAGACGCTGAACGACATCTCCTCCGTCGGCGCCTACCTCCTCGGGGCATCCTTCCTCATCTTCATCGCGAACCTCATCTGGTCGCTCTGGATCGACCCGAAGCGGTCGCCCGCCAACCCTTGGGAGTCCCTGGGGCTCGAGTGGCAGACGGCCAACCCCGTCCCTCCCCACAACTTCGATCGCATCCCAGTCGTGCTCACCGACCCGTACCACTACAGCGAGCCGGGAGCGCCCCCTGTGGCCGACCTCGGCGACGGCGAGCTCGTGACCGTTGGGGCGAGCGTGCCGGCGGCTCCCGTGACATCGGCGATCGACGACGAAGGTGAGGATCCCTCGGAATGAGTGACGACGTCCTTCCCGGCGGGAAGCCGAACATCCGGCACGGCCTCATACACGAGACGCCGGAGGAGATTGAGTACGAACTGCGATCGGCGGAGGGCGCCGTCTGGACGGGCGGTCGCATGCTCATCGGGATCGCCACCTTCGCCTACGCCTCACTGGCTTTTGCCTACTTCTACCTGCGCTCCGTGAACAGCGAGCAGCTCTGGCGGCCGAGGCACGTGACGGCGCCGGTCGGCACCGGTACGTTCATCTTCGTCAGCGTGGTTGTAGCCGCCATCCTGCTCATGTACGGGATCGTCCGGCTGAGGCGTGCCCTCACGGTGGACTGGGAGGTCGCCGGGTGGGTGGCGCTGGCCTTCGGACTGTTGGCGGTGGCGCTCCAGATCTGGGAGCTGACGAAGCTGCCCTTCTTCCCGGGTTCGAGCGGGTACGCCTCCTGTTTCGTCGGCTGGGCCGTGCTCAACATCACCGGTCTGCTGTCTGCCTGCTACTGGCTCGAGACCTTGCTTGCCCGGTCGCTCCGTCTCCGGCGTGCGGTCGCCCAGGACGGCGGGCCGGCACGCTCGACCCTGCCGGGGGCACGCATGTTCCGGGCCAGTCTGGAGGGCTGCGCCTACTTCTGGGTGTTCATGGCCTTTGCGTCGCTCTTCTTCTTCGTGCTGTTCTACATCGTCTGAGGGAGCGTCATCCGGCCTGAAGGGTTGTCGCCTGTACCGGTCGCCCGGAGCGGCGTACGATACGGTCGGGTGAGAGAGGGGTGATGGTGGACATGGTTGCGACACTGTTCGGTGCCCAGGCGCTGACCTTTGCCATACCTATCGGGACGCTGTTCGCCGTCTGTCTCTGGGGGTTCTTCCAGCGGCGACCGATCCACTGACGCCGGCCGCCGATCGGCGGCCGTCCGAGGAGCATGCCTCGGCCCGGAGCGTACTTTCCGCGCTGGCGGTGGTGATTCTCCTTGTCGCCCTCCTCCCCCCCTTGTCCACGCAGGCGCGGCGCTTCGTCTTCCTGGAGGCGTTGCAGTTCTCCTTGCTCGCCCTTGTCGTGCCAGCCCTGCTGGTTCTCGGCTCCCCCTGGCGCGCGCTCCGTCTCGCCGGCCGCCCGGCGCTCGTTGGGGCAGCCGGACCCCCCGAGGCGACGAGTGGAGGGCTGGTGGACCGCCTGGCGGAGCGCCGCCGGCACCACCTCGGCCCCAGCCGCGCCGTGGCCGCCCTCCTCGTCGAGATGGCATGCATCGTGGTCTGCCGCACGACGTGGGTGGTCAACCACCTGGAAGCGGACCGCTGGCTCATTCTCGGTGAGGCGGTGCTCCTGCTCGCCAGCGGCTCCGCCTTCTTCTCCGAGATCCTCGAATCGCCTCCCCTGGCTCCTCGTCTGACGCGGCCGATGCGTGTCGCCCTGGCGGCACTCACGATGTGGACGGTGTGGATCTCCGCCTACGTCGTCGGTCTCTCCCGCACGCGGGTGTACGACACCTACCACTCGCTCGGCCACGTCGGGATGAGCGTGGCTGCCGATCAGGAGATTGCCACCTTCGTGCTCTGGTTCGCGGCGGCGACCGTGTTCGTCCCGGTTGTCTTCGCCAACCTCATGACGTGGCTGCGGGCGGAGGAGGATCCGGACCACGGCCTCTACCGTCTCCTCAAGGAGAACCGCCGCCGCGGCTTCGCCGGCGCGCCGCCCGAGGCCGGCACCGTCGGTCGCGGCGGCAGCGGGACCCCCTCCTGAGCCTCCCGCCGGCGCGGGCGGCGGACGAAGAGTCCGAGGACGGAGCTATGTGCCCGAGGCGGCGAGCGGGAAGGACGGAAGTCCGAGCCCTGGCAGCTTCGCTCCACCGAGAGCTCGCTCGGCGTCGGCGATGTCGGCGTCGGCCGCCTTGCGGTCCGAGCTGAGGTAGCGGTCCGATTTGGCGAGGCTGGCGAGGTCGTTGGCGTCCGCAGGGCTGTTCGTCAGGCCAATGATGGCCTGGATGGCGGCGAGGGCGTCGGAGGTGATCCAGAGCGTGACGCTGTTGAGGGCGTTCCCGACGTCGCGTCCGGCCGCCGTTCCGGGGACCTCGATGCCGGAGAGGTCGTAGACGTACTCGCTCGTGAACGAGCAGGCGCCCTCGTCGTTGCTCAGGAGGCCCGGTATCCGCGAGCGCTCCGAAGAGGTCAGGGAGCCGCTCCGCATGTCGGCATAGAAGCCGAAGGCCTCCTTCGCGGCGTAGATGCACGGCGCCGAGTCGCCGTCGATCGCGTTGATCACCGTCGACTCCTCCGAGACCTGGTCCGCGAGTGACGTGTGCTCGGGCAAGTCGGTGAGAACCGTGATAGCGGCGATGACCGCGACGGCGGCACCGACGAGGAGAGCGCGGCGCCGGTACCAGACTGGCTTGCCACCCTGTGGGCCCGTCGGGGTGCGCCTGGCGAAGAGCTCACGGATGGTTTCTTCGTCCACGCCGTCACGGTCAGGGTTCTGCGACGCGTTGCTGCTCGAGCCGGACGTGGTCACGATCGCCCACCGAGGAGATGTCTGGCGTAGGTGGCGAGCCCGGCGCCCCAGCGGGAGACCTCGGCGGGCGGCAGGCTGAAGGCGCCACTGGAGCTCTCGTTGGCATACGGCACGGCGTGGTAGCGGACGCGGCCAGCGCGGTCGATGAAGAAGATGGCTTCGTTGTGGGCGACGACGCCGAGGCTCGGGAGAACGTCGATCGTGATCCCGTACGGGCGCCAGACGCGATCCAGCTGCGCCTCCGTGCCGCCGAGGAAATACCAGTTGCGGAGATGGGCGACACGAGGCGACACGACGGCAGGCGTCGAGGCGGTGACGTGCGGCTCGAGCGGATCGGTGTTGACGGCGAGGAAGAGGACGCGACGTGAGTCGACCCCGAGGTCGGCATCGGCCCTGGCGATCTCGGCTTCCAGCACGGGGCAGATGTCCGTGCAGGTGCCGTTGAAGAACGTCACCACGACGACCCTGCCGTGCTCCCGATCGAGGCTCACCGTTTGTCCGGCGGCGTCGTGGAGCGCGAAGTTGTCGGCCGGCGCCGGCGTCAGCGTAGTCATGCCCATGAAGGCCGGAAGGGGGGCGTCGAGCGGCGGGCCGGCGGACGGGACCGACGTGCTCACCGTCGTGTGGGTCGTTGTGCCGGCCACAGGGTTGAGTGCGACTCTGGAGAACAAGTCCTCGCCCGCCACGCCGAGGAGGGCGATGGCCGCCGCGGCGCCCAACATGATGAACACGACACGTCGCGAGATCTTCTGCGGCCCGGCGGCGAAGACGGTGGCCCGGTCGGGGGCAGGCGGGGGAGGAGTCTCGCCCGGGGTGCCCGTGCCCGTGCTCATCGCGACGGGCTCTCAATGGCGGACACAGCCCCCTCGACCACGAGGCGAGACTAGTCGACAAGGGTGGCGAAACGGCTGCGTTCATCTCGGCAAATAAGCTCCCCGCCTCCCTTCGCAGGGTCGGCTGCCGAGTCCTCCTGCCGTTGTCGCAGTGGCCGGTGGGTGTCTTCGTGGGGACCATGGGAGCGCTCGGCTACGGCCTCGCCCGGGGCGCCGTCGGCCTCGCCGGATTCGGTCAGCGGCGGTGGAGCGAGGCGAAGGTCACGACGGCCCCGTCGCAGTAGTCGGTGTCGATGTTGATGCGCACCCCGCCGTAGTCGTCGGTGTGCGGCCCCACGTACTGGTGGATGCGCTGGTGACGTATCCAGAGGCTCGCAGGCACGTTGGGGTCGTTCGTCGTGCGCCTGCCGTTCCAGGCGGCGATCCAGATGTCGTCCGGCTCGCGGTACGACGTCGAGCGAACGGAGGCGAGATCGGAGATGCCGCTCGTCGCGCCTCCGTAGACGCCGGCGTAGTAGCCGGAGCGGTGGAGGCCGTTCGTCCAACCGGAGAGGAAGGCGAGCACGGCGGCCGTGTTGTGCTTGCCCACGACGTAGTTCTCCATGTCGTCGTAGATGGGGTTGTACCGCCCGATGCCGAGGGCGGCCGCCTCCTGCACGGCGCTGGCGGCGGCGGCGGAGCCTTCGGCCCGCGCTCTGTCCGGGTCCATGGCAGCGCACGGGCACCCAGGAGCCGGCGCCTGCAGCCCGACGTAGGTCGGAATGAGCCGCCACCCGAGATGCGTCGCCTCCCGCACCCAGGTGGCGCTCAGGTGAGGCTGCCGGCAGGCCCGGTTCCTCCCCCCGATGTAGATGTTGAGGGCGCGAAAGGGCGAGCGGGACCAGGCCTCCAGCGCAGCGATGGACGGCGCTGCGCAAGCGTCGAAACCCAACCCCGTGAACCACGCCGCCCTCGGCTCCGCCCGCGGTGCGGTGCCGGCATGTGGAGCCGGGTCGGTGGCGGCTCCGGCCGTTGCCGCCCGCAGTGGTGGCGTGGCCTGCAGCACGGGCGAGGCCTGCAGGAGCTGGAGCGCCAGGACGACTGCCACTCCGGCGACGGCACGGCGTGCGCGACTGCGGTACCGGCTCCGAGTCATGATCCACCTCCCCCCGCCGATCCCTCGATGGAATCAGGCGGACCTGCAACGTCGCCGCACTGTAGCCCGCTCCCTCCAGGGGAGCGCAAGGGGTTTTGCCTTGTGTTACAAGGGTGTTGAGGTCATGTCAATCGCTCCTTGCCAACGCCGGGGATCCAGGTGGACCGCCGTCGGCGGGAGAAGGCGAGGCCCGGCCCTCTCCTTCCGCAGAGGGTGGCGGGCAGGCAAGGGAAAGGGGGGCGATCCTCGGGTCGCCCCGCGAAGGTGCTCGGATGTCAGCCGATCTCGTCGCGCACCGCGACGAAGGCGTCCACGGCCCGCTCCAGATCCTGGCGGCGGTGGGCTGCAGAGACCTGGGTGCGAATCCTCGCCTTCCCGAGCGGCACGACGGGATAGCTGAAGCCGATGACGTAGATGCCCCTCGCCAGCAGGCGGTCGGCCATGGCGGAGGCGAGGGCGGCGTCCCCGATCATGACTGGCACGATGGGGTGGTCGCCCGGCAGGACGTCGAAACCCAGCTCGGTCATGCGGGCACGGAACCAAGCCGTGTTCTCGCGCAAGGTCGCTCGCAGGTCGTCGCCCTCAGCGAGGAGGTCGAGCACGACGAGCGAGGCGGCCGCGATGGGCGGTGCCAGCGAGTTCGAGAACAGGTACGGGCGCGAACGTTGCCGAAGCAGCTCGACGATCTCCCGCCGTCCGCTCGTGTAGCCGCCGCTCGCTCCGCCGAGGGCCTTGCCGAGCGTCCCCGTGACGATGTCGACGGCGTCCTGCACACCGTGCAGCTCCGGCGTGCCCCGGCCCGTCGGCCCGACGAAGCCGACGGCGTGCGAGTCGTCCACCATGACCATGGCGCCGTGCCGGCCGGCCAGCTCACAGATGTCGGCGAGGGGCGCCACATAGCCGTCCATCGAGAAGACCCCGTCGGTGACGACCAGGCGGCGCCGGCAGGAGGCGGCCTCCTCCAGCTGCACCTCGAGGTCGGCCATGTCACGGTTGCGGTAGCGCAGCCGCTTGGCTCTGCACAGGCGGATGCCGTCGATGATGGAGGCGTGGTTGAGCTCGTCGGAGATGACGGCGTCCTCTTCCGACAAGAGCGTCTCGAACAGGCCGCCGTTGGCGTCGAAGCACGACGAGTAGAGGATTGTGTCCTCCGTCGACAGGAAGGAGGAGATGCCCCGTTCGAGCTCCTTGTGCACCGACTGCGTGCCGCAGATGAAACGCACGCTGGCGAGGCCGTAGCCCCAGCGGTCAAGGGCCGCCTTGGCCGCCGCCACGACGCGGGGGTCGTCGGCGAGACCGAGGTAGTTGTTGGCGCAGAGGTTCAGCACCTCGACGTCACCGCTGTCAGCGGACTGCACGCCGATGTTGGCCGACTGGGGCGTGTCGATCACACGCTCACTCTTGCGGAGCCCCTTGGAGGCAATGTCGTCGAGCTCGGCCCGCACGCCGGCCCTCACGTTGTCGAACACGTGACCTCCTCAGCTGCCGTCCCAGGAAAGGACGACCTTGCCGCACTCGCCCGACTTCACCTTGTCGAAGGCGGCGTGGAACTCGTCGGCGGGGAAGCGGTCCGTGATGACGGGCGACACGTCGAGGCCCGTGCTCACAAGGGCCGACATCCAGTACCACGTCTCGAACATCTCCCGGCCGTAGATGCCCCGCAGCGTGATCATGTTCGTCACGAGGTGTCCCCAGTCGATGCCGAAGTCCTCCGTCGGGAGGCCGAGCATGGCGATCTTCCCGCCGTGGCACATCACCGCCAGCATGGAGCGGAGGGCGGAAGCCTTGCCGGACATCTCGAAGCCGACGTCGAAGCCCTCTCGCATCCCCAGTTCGGCCATCGCCTCCGGCAGGGTCGTCGTGGTGGGGTCGACCGCCAGCGAGACGCCGACGGCCCGGGCGAGCCGGCGGCGGTAGTCGGACGGGTCCGTCACGACGACGTAGCGGGCGCCGGCGTGGCGTGCGACGAGGGAGGCCATGATGCCGATAGGCCCGGCGCCTGTCACGAGGACGTCCTCTCCGAGGACGGGGAAGGCGAGCGCCGTGTGCACGGCGTTGCCGAGCGGGTCGAAGATGGCGGCGACGTCGAGGTCGATGTCCTGCCGGTGCCGCCAGACGTTGCCCGCCGGGATGGCGATGTACTCGGCGAAGGCTCCGGGGCGACTGACCCCGACGCTGGCGGTGCGGGAGCACTGCACGCGGCGGCCGGCCATGCAGTTGCGGCAGCGCCCGCAGACGAGGTGGCCTTCACCGCTCACGATCTCGCCCACGGCGAGGTCCGTGACGTTGCCGCCGAAGGCGGCGATCTCGCCGACGAACTCGTGCCCGACGACGAGCGGCACGGGGATGTTCTGCTGTGCCCAGGCGTCCCACTCGTAGATGTGGAGGTCGGTCCCGCAGATGCCGGTCCGCAGCACACGGATGAGGACGTCGTCGGGCCCGACGACCGGCTCCGGGACGTCCTGCATCCACAGACCGGGCTCCGCCCGAGCCTTGACGAGGGCTCTCACCGCGACGGGATCCTCACGCGCGGCAATGTAGCGCGGGCGCGTCCCGGTAGCCTCGGCGGCGCCAAGCCCGACGGCAGGAGGCCTTCCGATGACCGAGACGACACACGACCAGGGGCCCGCCGGCGGCGTTGAGCCCGCCGTCGCCGATCACGTCCACCTCGCCAACAACGGCAAGACGGAGCTCACCCTCGACGAGCTCGCCGCCATCCAGCCCGGCATGGCGAGACTCATGGTCGAGGTGTCCGACCGGATGTGGAAGTGCTACCACGCCGGCAAGGCGGGCAACCGGCCCCTCGCCCGCTACGAGCTCTCCGAAGCCGTGAAGATCATGAAGACCTCGGTGCTCGTCCGGCCCAAGTACACCGATGCCATGGGGGACTTCATCGCCGGCGAGATCGCCGCCTTGCGAGGGGTGATCGAGGGGGAGGAGTGGGACCGTTTCGAGGCGGTGTACGAGGACGTCGTCGTCGCCACGAACCGCTACCACGAGGAGTTCGACAAAGGGTTCCTCGTCTGGAAGGTCCCCGAGGAACCACCGCGGGACCTCGACTTGAGGCCCCGCGACTGAGCGTCGGCGCCGGCTGCTCAAGGCCGGCGGGCGGACAGCTCGGCGAGCGCCGAGTCGGGCACGGCGAGATCGCCCGTGCCTGTGCCGACCATGAGGTCGGGCTTGTAGGTGCCGTGGTAGTCGGACCCTCCCGTCGGGACGAGTCCGTGGCCGCGCGCAAGGCGGACGAGACCCTCACGGTCCTCCGGCGAGTAGCGACCGTAGTAACACTCCACGCCCGTGAGGCCGGCTGCGGCAAGCTCCCCGAGCTCCCGGTCGAGGGCGGACGGCTCGAGGCCGAGTGAGAAGGGATGGGCGAGGACGGCGAGGGCTCCCGACGCGGTCGCCGCCGCGATCGTGGTAGGGGCGTCGATGAACGCCTTCGGGAAGTAGGCAGGTCCGCCCTTGCCGAGCAGCCGGTCGAAGGCGTCCTGGTACGTGTCGGCCGCCCCGAGGCGCACGAGCACGGCGGCGAAATGGGGGCGCCCGATCGTGGCGCTCCCCGCCTCCTCCGCCAGGAGCTCGTCGGTGATGGGGATGCCGAGCTCGTTGAGACGGGCGACGAGGCGGCCGTTGCGCGTCTCGCGATCGCGGCGAAGGCGCCCCAGCTGCTCCTGCAGCGGTCCGTCGCCCGGTTCGACGAAATAGCAGAGCACGTGCTGCGCCCCGGGCGAGAAGCGGCAGGACACCTCGCAGCCCGGTACCAGCTCGACCCCGAGGGTGGCCGCCCGCGCCCTCGCCTCGGCGATGCCGGCGAGCCCGTCGTGATCGGTGAGGGCCACGGCGCTGCAGCCGGCCTCGGCCGCCAGTTCCACGATCCGCCCCGGCGGGTCGGAGCCGTCGGAGCAGCGCGAGTGCGTGTGCAGATCGATCATCGCAGCCCAGGAGCGTAACGGCCCGCTCGTTGGCGAGCGATGGCAGAATGGCGCCGTGAAGGAGGCCTGCGGCGTCTTCGGCGTGTATGCGCCCGGCGCCCGTGTCAGTCACCTGAGCTTCGACGGGCTCTTCGCCCTGCAACATCGCGGACAGGAGTCCGCCGGGATGGCCGTGAGCGACGGCGAGACCATGATGGTCGTGAAGGACATGGGCCTCGTCACCTCGGTGTTCGACGAGCGGACGCTCTCCTCGCTCGGCGGCGGGCTCGCCCTCGGCCACGTGCGGTATTCGACGACCGGGCGCAGCACGTGGCAGAACGCCCAGCCGGTCTACCGCTCCGTCGGTGACGTCGGTTTTGCTCTCGCTCACAATGGCAACCTCACGAACACCGCCGAGCTGGCGGAAGCCGCCGGCATGCTCCCGGGCATCGTCACCTCGGACAGCGATCTCGTAGCCGAGTTGCTGGCGCGTAGCTTCTTGGCGGCGGACCGACCCGAGCCGGATCTCGTCGACGCCCTCATGGAGGTGCTGCCGACGCTCGAGGGTGCCTTCTCGCTCGGCCTCGTCGACGGCACCCGCCTGGTCGCCGTCAGGGACCCGCACGGCTTTCGCCCGCTCTGCCTGGGCGAGCTCGCCTACATCGCCGACGGCGAGGAGCGCCGTGGCTACATCGTCGCCTCCGAGTCGCCCGCCCTCGAGGTGGTCGGAGCCGAGTTCGTCCGGGAGATCGCCCCGGGCGAGATGGTCGTGATCGACTCGGCAGGTGTGAAGTCGTTCCACCCCTTCGGGGCCGAGCGCGTCGACCCGCGGTTGTGCGTCTTCGAGTTCGTCTATTTCGCCCGGCCGGACACCCGCCTCGACGACCGTGAGGTGTACGCCGTCCGCCGGCGTATGGGCGAGCTGCTGGCACATCAGAGGCCCGTCGAGGCCGACCTCGTCATCGGCGTTCCCGACTCCGGCGTCACGGCAGCGGAGGGCTACGCCCTGGCGAGCGGCATCGCCTACGGCCAGGGCCTCATCAAGAACCGCTACATCGGCCGGACGTTCATCGCCCCCACGCAGGAGGCACGCGTGTCGGGCGTGCGCCGCAAGCTGAACCCGCTGCGGACCAGCATCGCCGGCAAGCGCCTCGTCGTCGTCGACGACTCCATCGTGCGGGGGACGACGACGCGCGAGATCGTACGGATGCTCCGCGACGCCGGGGCGTCCGAGGTGCACCTGCGCATCTCCTCGCCGCCGTTCGCCTGGCCCTGCTACTACGGCATCGACACGCCGGTTCGGGAGGAGCTCATCGCCGCCCGCCAGTCGGAGGAGGGGGTGCGCCAGCACGTCGGCGCCGACTCCCTCGGGTACCTCTCACTCGGCAACCTCATGGCGGCCGTCGGCACCGATGCGGACGGCACGGGCTACTGCCGTGCCTGCCTCACCGGCCACTACCCGGCGCCTGTGCCGGTCACCGTGCACTGAGGGCGCACGACCTCCGCTCAGCTTCCTGACACGCCCGGGCCGGGAGGCGACGGGTAGCCACCCGGCGAGGACGGCCAGGGTGGAGGTGCCGCCGACTCTTCCGAGTGGTAACCGAGGTCGCCGGCGCGCTGCAGGTACTCCTCCCGGGAGATCTCGCCGCGGGCGTAGCGCAGCCGCAGCTCGCTGAGGACCGGGTCGACGGGCGGTGGCGGCGGGCTGAAGCGCCCGATGGGTGGTTCTGCCACGGAGCGCTTCGGGGTCCTCACGAGCCTGACGATCAGCACGATCCCGAGCGCGATGAGGACGACGACGAGGACGAGGAGGACGATCCCCCCGAAGAACCGTCGATGGGGGTGGTAGAGCGCCAGCATCGTTGCGGGCAGGAACCCTGTCACAACCCCATTCTCTCACCGCCCACCCTCGGCCGGGGCGGCGAGGGTCGTGTCGGTGCGAACGCGCCTACCATCGCAGTATGGGTTTCCTTTGGCGCAGGTTCCGTCGCCTCATGCACATGCGGAAGCTCCGCAAGCAGGGTCGCCTCTAGTCCTCTGCCGGCAACGGCGCCGCAAGCTCAGGACTCGAGGTAGTGAAGCACGGCGAGGACGCGGCGATGGTCGAGCTGTGACGCCGGCAGGTTGAGCTTCGTGAAGATGCTCGTGACGTGCTTCTCCACGGCTCCCTCGGAGATGACGAGCGCCGTGGCGATGGCGGCATTGCTCCGACCCTCGGCCATGAGCGAGAGCACCTCCCGTTCCCGGCCCGACATGCCCGAGAGCGAGTCACGGCGGCGGCTCGCCGCCATCAACTGGGTCACCACCTCGGGGTCGAGCGCCGTTCCGCCGGAGGCGACGCGAACGAGGGCCTCCACGAAGTCGCTGACGTCGGCCACGCGATCCTTCAGTAGGTAGCCGATGCCGGCAGCCCCGTCGGCCAGCAGGTCGGCGGCGTAGCGAGTCTCGATGTACTGCGAGAAGAGGAGGATGCCGAGCTCTGGATGGTGGCGGCGTAGCTCGATGGCGAGTCGCAGCCCTTCGTCGGTGAAGCTCGGGGGCATGCGGATGTCGATCACGACCACGTCGGGCACGGCGCGGTCGACCGCTTGGCGCAGCGCCTCCGGGTCCCCCACGGCGTCAGTGACGTCGAAACCCCGGCCCGTCAACAGCTGCGCCAGTCCGTCCCGCAGGACGGCGGAGTCCTCGGCGATGGCCACACGGATTGTGTCTGACATCAGGCGCTGAGGGGGAGGTCGACGGTGACCACGGTGGGGCCGCCGGGCGGGCTCGTCACGTCGAGGCGACCGTCGACCGCTTGGACGCGCTCAGCCAGCCCCGACAGCCCGCTCGAGCGGGAGCCGGTCCTGATGACAGCACCGCCGTGCCCGTCGTCGCGTACGACGAGGCGTAGCCACGTGCCGGTCTGTGAGCAGCTGACGGTCGCCTGCCTCGCCTGGGCGTGCTGGGCGACGTTGGCGAGGAGCTCGGCGACGCAGAAGTAGGCGATCGACTCGATAGCCGCCGTGGGCCGGTCCGTGATCGAGAGGCTGAGGTCTGTGGGCAGGGCGCTTCGTGCCGCCAGTGTCGAGAGCGCTCCCTCGAGGCCGACGTCGAGGGCGGGCGGGTGAATGCCCCGCGCCAGGTCGCGCAGCTCCACGATGGCCTCCTTGGCGCCCCGGTGAGCCTCGTCGAGGAGCTGGCGGACCGGCGCCAAATCCGGGTCGGGGTATGCGTCGAGTCGCTCCTTCACGTCTCCGAGCCGCATCGCCAGCGCCACCAGTTGCGCCTGCGTGCCGTCGTGGAGGTCGCGCTCGATACGGCGGAGGAGGGCGGCCGAGGCGTCGAGCGTGGTGCCTCGGGCGGTCTCGAGGTTCCGCATCCGAGCGGCGACGGCGTCGGGGCCGAGCAGCCAGTGGACGAGCCGTCGATCGACGTAGACGGCGAGCCGCATCGGCCAGGGGGCGACGAAGAACAGCACGACGCCGGTGGCCACGATGAAAGCGCCGTGGATGAAGCCCTGCGTCCCAACCGAGAAGAATCCGGGATGGAGCACGTTGAAGGTGATGCCGTAGACCGCCGGTCGCGTGTTGCCCCGCTCGAAGAACGGGTAGCCGAGACAGCCGATGACGTCCCACCAGACGCTGAGGGCGAACCAGACGTTGAAGATCGTCCAGAGGGTCTTGACGCCGAGATACCCGATCGTCTTCCAGCCGGTCTTGTCGCGGAATGCCGCCTGCAGCCAGGCAAAGAGGCCGCGGGGAGCGACGAAGGGAGCCGGATCCTCGATGTCCTCACCGAGGAAGTGGCGGGCGAGGCTGCGCTGCTGGCTCCCGAACCAGCGGGCGCCCCGCACACCGAGGGCGATGAGGATGACGCCCACGAAAGTGACGGCGAGCACCGAACCGGCGCCGAGGAAGACGAGCGAGAAGGCGACACCGACGGCGACGAGCGGGCAACCCACGAGGAAGTAGGCGAGCTCGGAGTACGTCCGTCGTGTGAACGGCTCGCGAGCAAACCTGAAAGCCGAGCGCCGGATCGCCGCCACCTGCTGTTCGGAGAGCGCAAGCACCCGCTCCTTGCCGCCCATCCGCCATTGCAGCCGAACGCCGCCCGATCCCACCTTCGTCTCCATCAGGGGTCACGGCGGGTGACGACGACCGCCCCGAGGACGATGAGCGCCGCGGTGTAGCAGCCGAGGAGGGCGAATCCTTCGACGGGAGCCACGGACATCGTCTGGTGGACGACCGCAGCGAGTGAGTTGGCGATGATGCCGAGCGGGGTGAAGCGGACGAGGTTCTGCGACACCTTCGTCAGGATGAGCGGGAGGAGGAAGAGGAGGGCGACGTAGATCCCGATGGCGCCTGCCGTGCGACGGACCGCTGCCCCGATGGCGGCGCCCATGAGCCCGAGAAGACCGACCGCCACGCCCGAGCTGACGACGGCTCTGAGCACGCCCGGATCCGTGAGGCTCCACGAGGGCACGGGACTGGATCCTGAGGACGAGGTGGCCGACGGCAAAGCACGAGAAGGTGAGCACCTCGCCGACGGTGAGGGCGACACCACCCACGACGAGAAGCTTCGCCAGGAGGAACTCGAGCCGACGAGGTGTCGCAGCCATCGAGGAACGGATCGTCCCCGACCCGTACTCGCTCGTGAAGACGAGGGCGCCGAGTACCCCGATGGCGAGCGCACCGATGGTGAGGCCGGACATCGACTGGTTCGTGGGGTCGAAGCCTCGGTACCAGCCAGGCGGTTGGTGGGCGGTGCTGTTTGTGCTGAGGACCGTCACCACGAGCGTGCCGACGACCGTGACGAACAACGTCCACCAGGTGGAGCGGATCGAGAAGAGCTTCGCCACCTCGCAGCGGCAAGCTTGGCGCAGCCCGTAGCGGCTCGTACGGGGCGTTGCAACGCCCGTTATCGCGGTCACAGCTCTCCTTTCATGCCGCTCCCGATGAAGGCGGCTTCCGTGCTCCCTCCGGAGCGGTACTCGACGGCGTCGTGAGTGAGCTCCATGAAGGCGTCCTCCAATGAGGCCCGCACCGGTGTCAGCTCGTGGACAACGAGGCGATGGCGGGCGATCAGCTCGCCGATGGCGGCGGAGGTCATCCCTCGCACCTCGAGGGAATCGCCGGGATGGAGATCGAGCTGCCCCCCGGCGCCTCGCACGGCGGCGGCGAACGGTTCGACGTCCGGCGTGACGACCCGGACGACGGTGCCGCCGGTCAGTGCCGTGAAATCGCGCACGCTCGTCTCGGCGATGACGGCGCCTCGACCGATCACGACCAGCCGGTCGGCCGTGAGCGCCATCTCGCTGATGAGGTGGCTCGAGACGAAGACGGTCCGGCCCTCGGCAGCGAGGCCGCGCAGCAGGTTGCGGACCCAGCGGATGCCCTCGGGATCGAGCCCGTTGACGGGCTCGTCGAAGAGCAGCACTCCCGGGTCGCCGAGCAGGGCGCCGGCGATGCCGAGCCGCTGGCCCATCCCGAGCGAGAACTTGCCGGCCCGTTTCGCGGCGACGTCGGTGAGCCCGACGATGCCGAGGACTTCGTCGACTCGGGCGAGGGGAATGTCGTTCGTGTAGGCGAGGCACCGGAGTTGGTTGTAGGCGGTCCGCGCCGGGTGGAAGGACTTCGCGTCCAACAGGGCGCCCACTCTCCGCAGCGGCCAGTCGAGCTCTCTGTAGGGCTTTCCGTTGACGAGCGCCGTTCCGGACGTGGGCGTGTCGAGGCCCATGATCATCCGCATCGTCGTCGACTTGCCCGAACCATTCGGTCCCAGAAAGCCGGTGACGACACCCGGCACCACCTCGAAGTTGAGATTCGACACCGCTCTCACGTTGCCGAACTGTTTGGTCAATGAGTTGACTGAGATCACGCAACTCATTGTCGGGACCAAGCGGCGCCGCCGCTATGGCGCTACCCGGCATCATGTCGCGGGGGTTAACCCCCGCCGGATGGGCCGGCTGGCCGTGGCACGGGCCATATCACCTGACCGCCGGATCCGATGCCGCCGGCCCTACCCTCGAGACCGTGTTCAAGCGTCGCCGCCCGGTCTCCGGCGCGCGACGGGTCCGCTTCCCGAGTCCCCCCGAGGGTGGGATGACCTATGCGAACTGGCGCTTCGGAGTCGATGCGATCTCAGAGGTCTCTTCCACATTCCACTTCGACAACGACCCTGGGCCGGAGAGCGATCTCTACTTCCAGTCGTACGACGCCTCCATCGACGGCACCGGCACCTATCACGGAGTGCAGACCATCGGGCTGGCGATCATGTCCCGGTTCGGCACGACCGATCTGAGTCAGGTGCGCCCTGCCGAGGGCGCCTACTCGGTCGCAGGCACCGACGAAGGGCCCTTCGTCTCGTTGCGGATGAGGTACCCGATCGGTGCCGGCAGCTACTCGACCCGACTTGTCCGCGCCGAGGCAGACGTCGAAGGATCGGCTGACTGGTACGAGTTCAGTGTCACCCGACACGGGCCGGCAGGGACGGAGGCGGGCGTGACGACGCTGATCGGAGCGATCCGTTTCGGCCGCCGGCGGCGGGATCGGCCGGCGTCACTGGCCGACGGCGGGGGCAGCTGGACCGAGTTCTGGGACAACAACGGCCCCGCGCTTCATCCGGTGCCGCTCTGGAAGGTGCGGATCGAGCCGCCGGTCGCCAACGGGGAGACGGTTGCCGAGGGCATGCGGTTGCACTGCTCTCGCATGCCGAACGGCGTCATCGACTGGGATCCGGTCGCCCGTCAGGTCGTGACGACGATCGGTGGTGAGACGCTCCGCACCGGCACCGGCGACAAGGTGGTCCGTCTCGACTGAGGCGAGCTGGGCGCCCGTCCTCAACGAGGTCGGCATCCTCGTCACTACCGACGGTGCGCGTCATTTTCCACCACCCGCTGGAGGAAGGAGTCGCTTCCGTAGCGCCGACAGCACGGCCTGCGGGCCCACCTATGGTCGGAGCGTGCGAACCGATGCCGACGACGTGGCGCGGAGAAGTGTGCACGCCTGGCAGCGACTCCTCGAAGCGGTCCCGGGCGGCTGGGTGCGACGGGAGGACGGCCTGCTCGGCGCCATGACGGGAGTGGAGCTCGCCGGCTTCAACGGGGTGTGGAGCGAGACGGGCAATGTGGATCCCGAGGTGGTCGCCAGGCTCCTCGACGCCGTGGGCGCGGCGGGCGTGCCGCACTGCATGCAGTTGCGACCAGGCTGGCCGCCTGCTGTGGACGAGGTCGCCCGTGCCCGCGGACTTCTCCCCGTGCCGGGCGAGCCACTCATGGTGCTCTTCGACGGCGACGACCTCCCCGTCGCCGAGGGCGACGGGGGCCTGTCACTCCGACGGCTTCCACCCGAGGAGGGAGCGCTGCACGCACACGTGGCGGCTCGAGGCGAGGTCGTCCGGCGCGAAGGCCCCTACCACAAGGTGACGAGCCCCGAGGTCCTCCGGACCCCGGGGGTGCGCTGCTATGTCGGCGAGGTCGGAGGTGAGGCGGTGACGACGGCGCTGAGCATGACGACCGACGACTGCGTCGGCATCTTCAGCGTGGCCACGCTGCCCGATCACCGACGACGCGGATACGCCGCCGCGATCACGTCGCAGGCCGCCCGGGACGGGTTCGAGGCCGGGGCACGCTGGGCGTGGCTCTCGGCGAGCGACGCCGGCTACGGCGTCTACCGCGGCTCTGGGATTCGTCACCGTGGAGCGGTTGGACCTGTGGGAGCGGCCGAGGGACTGAGAATCTCAGGACAACGGAGCGGGCGCGGCTTCGGGCCAGCGACAGCGCGGAGCGGCGCTCACCGGCGCTGAGCAGGACTCGAGGAGTGGTCGGGACCGGCATCGATCCGGTGACCTCGCGCTTTTCAGGCGCGCGCTCTACCAACTGAGCTACCCGACCCCGCGGATCGACCCGCGAGCCGCCGCAGCCCCCAGTCTGCCGCAGGGGCAGCCCGGGCGACGGACGACGAGCGGACCTGACGGGATTTGAACCCGCGACCTCCGGCTTGACAGGCCGGCGTGCACTCCGAGCTGCACCACAGGTCCAGGAGTCCGAGCCGGCGGAGTTACCGACCCAGGCCGCACCGCGGGATGCGACCTGCAAACTGTAGGCGATCCTACGGGCACCGCCATCCGGACCGACCGCGGCGCCGCCGTGGCGGCTCACCGTCTCCCGGAGCGCAGGCGGCGGTCCGGTAGGGTCTCAGCGTTGTTTCGTCAGCCTCCCGTTCCCCCGGATTTCCCGAGCCTCGAGCGCGGCGTGCTCGAGCGTTGGAAGCATGAGCGCGTTTTCGAGCGCTCGACGGAGAACCGCGCCGGGGGACCGGAGCGGATCTTCTACGAGGGCCCTCCGACGGCCAACGGCAGGCCGGGTCTGCACCACGTGTGGGCCCGGGTCTACAAGGACCTCTTCTGCCGCTACCTCACTATGCGGGGCTTCTACGTCTCGCGTCGCGCCGGATGGGACTCCCACGGTCTGCCCGTCGAGGTGCAGGTGGAGCGCGAGCTGGGTTTCTCCGGGAAGGACCAGATCGAGGCGTATGGCGTCGCCGCCTTCGTCGAGCAGTGCCGGCGCTCGGTCGTGGAGTACGTGGAGGACTGGCGGCTGCTCACGGAGCGGATCGGCTATTTCGTCGACACCGACGACGCCTACTGGACCATGTCCCCCTCCTACGTGCAGTCCGTCTGGTGGCACCTCGCCCAGCTCTACTCCCGGGGGCTGCTCTTCGAGGATTTGAAGGTCGTTCCCTACTGCGCCCGTTGCGGCACCGCCCTCTCGAGCCATGAGCTCGGTCAGCCCGACGTCTACCAGGAGGTCATCGACACCTCCGCCTACGTGCGCTTCCCGCTCGTGGGCGACGTACCGCCAGCCCTCAGTGGGGCCACCGATCTGGTGGTGTGGACCACGACGCCCTGGACGTTGCCCTCCAACACGGGCGTCGCTGTGGGCGAGGACATCGACTACGCCGTCGTGGACGGCCTCGTCGTGGCGGTCGACCGGGTCGACGACGTCCTCGGCGAGGGGGCGCTGGCGCGGGCGACGGTGCGCACGAAGGGGAGCGGACTCGTCGGCCTGGCCTACCGCCGGCCCCTCGACGCCGTGGCGCCGCCGGCTGACATCGGCGCCGGGTGGACGGTGGTGCCGGCAGAGTTCGTGACGGCCGGCGACGGCACCGGCCTCGTGCACGTCGCCCCTGCCTTCGGCGCCGACGACTGGGCGCTCGGACGCCGCGCCGGGCTGCCCACGTTGAACCCCGTCGGGCCGGACGGGCGGTTCACGCAGGCCGCCGGGTGGCTGGGGGGCTTCGGCGTGAAGGAGGCGGATCCGCTCATCCTCGAACGGCTGGAGGCCGACGGCCTGCTCGTCCGTGCGGAGGAGTTCGTCCACCAGTACCCGCATTGCTGGCGCTGCTCGACGCCGCTCATCTACTGGGGGACGCCGTCCTGGTACGTCGCCACCTCATCCCGCAAGGCCGACCTCATCGCCGCCAACGAGACCGTGACCTGGCGTCCCGAGAACGTGAAGCACGGGCGCTTCGGCGAGTGGCTCGCCAACAACGTCGACTGGGCGCTCTCGCGGGCGCGCTACTGGGGTACGCCGCTTCCCATTTGGCGGTGCGGGAACGGCCACGACCGCTGTGTCGCCTCCCTTGCCGAGCTATCCGAGCTTGCCCACACCGACCTCAGCGGCCTCGACCCCCACCGGCCGGGCATCGACGAGGTCGTGTTCGCGTGCCCGGAGTGCGGCGAGCCGTCCCGGCGGGTGGAGGCGGTCATCGACGCCTGGTTCGACTCGGGCTCCATGCCCGCCGCCCAGTGGGGCTACCCGGCCGAACCGCTCTCGGCCGAGCGCTTCGCCATCCCGGCCGAGTTCGTCTGCGAGGCGATCGACCAGACGCGGGGCTGGTTCTACTCGTTGCTCGCCGTCAACCTGCTCGTGCATGACACGGTGCCCTACCGCCACGTGCTGGCGCTCGGCCACATCGTCGACGCCGACGGCCGGAAGATGTCGAAGAGCCTCGGCAACGTCATCGACCCCTGGTCCATCCTCGAGACGCGGGGTGCCGACCCCCTCCGATGGTGGATGTTCCACCAGGGCTCCCCCTGGACCTCGACGCGGACGAGCCTCGCCATGATCGACGCCTCGACGTCGGACGTCCTCCTCACGCTCTGGAACACCTGGAGCTTCTTCGCCACCTACGCAGGGCTCAACGGCTTCGACCCGGACGAGGCGGCGGCGCCAGCTGCCGGCGAGCGGCCATCCATCGACCGCTGGGTCCTGTCGCGTCTCGCCTCCACGGTGGCGTCGGCCACCGCCGCCATGGACGACTACCGGCCCCTCGAAGCCGCCACCGCCATCGGTGAGCTCATCGACGACGTGTCGAACTGGTACGTGCGTCGCAGCCGTCGCCGCTTCTGGCGCACGGATCCGGCGACGCCCGCCTCCGACGTGGTCTCCGCCCACGCAACGCTCCTCGAGGTGCTCCGAACGCTCGCCCGCCTCATGGCACCGTTCTGCCCCTTTCTCGCCGACGAGCTGTGGCTGTCACTGGACGGCCCGTCTGACTCGGTGCACGTCGCCGATTGGCCGGCGGTCGCCGCTGCCGACCTCGACGAGTCCCTCGAGGCCTCCACCGATCTCACCCGCAAGGTCGTGTCCCTCGGCCGTGCCGCCCGCGCCCTCGCCGGACAACGCGTGCGCCAACCGCTGCGCCGCGCCGTCGTCGTCGTGCCGCCGCGCAGCCCTGAGCTGTGCAGCGAGGACGTCGCCGACGAGCTGAACGTCGACGAGGTCGTCGTCAGCGACACCCTGACCGACGCCCTCAGCGTCATGCTCGTCCCCAATTTCCGGCTCCTCGGGCCCCGCCTGGGCGCCGCCTCCAAGGACCTGCGGGACGTGCTCGCTGCCCTCGAGCCGGCGGCTGCCGCCGCGGCGGCCGCATCGCTCACTGCTGGCGGGTCCTTCGAGGTCACCGTCGCCGGCACGGCCATCACGCTCTCGCCCGACGAGGTGGAGGTGCGCACGACCCCGCGGGAGGGCTTCACGGCGGCTGGCGAGGGCGGCCTCGCCGTCGCCCTCGACCTGGAGCTCGATGACGACCTGCGCCACCGTGGCCGGCTGCGCGAGGTAATCCGCCAGTTACAGGAGCTGCGAAAGAACGAAGGACTCGAGGTGGCAGACCGCGTCGAGGTGCGCCTCGAGGGCTTCGACGACCTGGCGGGGGACCTCGACGTCATCGCCCGCGAGGTGCTGGCCAGGCACGTCGAGCTGGCGGCCCTCGATGGGGACGGCGTCGCCATCTCGGGCGGCGATGGCGCCGCTGGTCGGGCAGCCGTCCGAAAGGCTTGAGATAAACCGGGCGCGGCCGAGTCGTCTGGCCCTCGCCGTCCTCCTCGCCTGCGCCCTGCTCGCCGCCGGCTGCACAGCTGCCTCCTCGACCTCGGCACCGTCCACCACCACGACGAGCACGACGGCGCCGCCACAGCCGAGCACGACGGCGCCGCCGGTGAGCACGGCCCCGTCGACGTCGTCGCTCGTGTGGCGCCCCTGTGGTCAGTTTCGCTGCTCGTCGCTGACCGTGCCGGTGTCCTACGCGCGCCCCGGCGAGGGCACCCTCGGCATCGCCGTCATCGAGCTGCCGGCGACCTCGGACCCCGCCACAGCCCGCGACCTTGTTCTCAACCCGGGCGGACCAGGCGCCTCCGGCGTGCAGTTCCTGCAGAGCAGTGCCACGACCTTCCCGGCTTCGCTGCGTGCCGAGTTCAACCTCGTGTCGTTCGACCCCCGCGGTATCGGGGAGAGCGACCCCGTCGTGTGCGCCGGGCCGGCCGGCATCCGGAAGTTCGTCGCCCTCGACCCGGAGCCGTCCACCGCCGCCGAAGAGGCGGACGTCATCGCCGCCGTGAAGTCGTTCGACGCCGCCTGTGCCGCCTCCGTACCACGCGACGTGCTCGCCAACCTCTCGACGGAGGACAGCGCCTACGACATGAACCGCCTGCGTGAGGCGCTCGGGCAGGCGAAGTTGGACTACCTGGGCTTCTCCTATGGCACCTATCTCGGGGCGCTCTATGCGGCGGCCTTCCCGAGCCACGTGGGCAACATGGTGCTCGACGGCGCCTTCGACGCCGCGCTCGGCACCGCCGCCCTCGACGGCCAGCAGGCGAACGCCTTCCAGGTCGACCTCGACGACTTCTTCGCCTGGTGCCCGACCAACACTTCTTGCCGGAGCCAGCTGCCGGGAGGAGCCGAAACCACCTACCGCACCATCATGAGCCGGCTCGAAGGCGGTGCCGAGCTCACGGCCGACCTGCCGGCTGTTCTCGGGGGCACCGAGCAGGTCGACTTCGGCGTCGCCCTCACCGGGGTCATCTTCACTCTCTACTCGACGACGTATTGGCCGTATCTCGCGCAGGCCCTGGCACAGGCGGCGAGCGGCAACGGGCAGCTCCTCGCAGAGCTCGCCTACAACTACGCCGGTTTCAACGAGAACGGGACCGTCAGCAACCTCATCTCCGCCAACATCGCCATCAGTTGCCTCGACCGGCCGGCCCCGCCCGTGAGCGCCTACCCGGCGCTCGCCCGTCGCCTCGCAGCGACGGCTCCGGACTTCGGGCCGGGAGAGGCGTGGGGATCCATCGACTGCGACTACTGGCCGGTGCCTGCCACGGGCAAGGCTGTTCCTCTCCGGCTGTCACGGCCGCTGCCACTACTCGTCGTCGGCTCGACGCACGACCCGGCCACCCCGTATGCCTGGGCGCAGGCGCTCACGAGCCAGTTGAGGGGGTCCGAGCTCGTCACGAGGACGGGGGACGGCCACACGGGTTACTTCTCGAGCACGTGCGTGCAGGCCTTGGTGGACACCTACCTCGACTCGGGGGAGCGACCGCCGGCCGGGACCGTCTGCGCCAGCACGAACGGAACCTGAGGGCGAGGGCTCTCAGGAACCTTCGATCGCCGGGTCGGTGGGCACCCAGTAGCGCAGCTTCCCGCTCCGCTCGTCCTCGAAGTCGCCGCCGTTCGCCTCGATGACCTTGCGTGAGCCGACGTTGTCCGTGTCACAGGTGATGAGAGCGGGATCGATGCCGAGCCGGCGGGCGCGGGGCAGGGAGGCTCGAAGCATGGCCGTGGCGTGGCCCAACCGGCGGGCGGTCGGCCGCACGTCGTAGCCGATGTGACCGCCCATCTCGAGAAGGCGAGGCGTCAGCCGGTGCCGGATCGAGATGCGGGCGAGGTAGTCGCCGCCTTCCACCCACCAGTACGTGGTGCTCGGGACGAGGTAGTACGCCCGCAGCTTCGACTCGTCGCTGTCGTCCTCGAGGCGCCGGATGTACCGCTCGAACCCATCTGGCGTCTCCCACTCGGAGCCGAACTCGCGGATCTCGCGGGCGACCATGGAGTCATCGCCCGTCGACCCCCGACCCTCGTCGAGAAACTCCGCCATCGCCATTACGAACGACCGGTGCACCGCCATCGTCGGCGACACGAGCTCGGGCATGCCGACATTCAACCAGCCGGCACGGGCGCCGCCGGTCGCCTCGCGCCAGAGTCCTCGCCGCCGGTCGTGGCCTCCTGCGTGCCGGTTGCCGGTGGGCTAGAACATGCAGTACAAGTCGGGCGCCCACAGCTCTCCAGCCACCTCAGTCGGACCGCCCGCCAAGCAAGGGGATGGTGTTCCATGTTCGACAACGTGGTGGTCGGGGCGGACGGCTCCGAGACGGCGGCCCAAGCCGTGAAGCACGCCGTCGATCTGGCGAAGCTCTACAACGGCACGGTCCACATCGTTTCGGCCTACAAACCCCAGCAGTTCGCCTCGGGCGGCTCCGGCGAGTTCTCCAAGTCGCTCGAATCCGGTGACATCGCCGAGTCCCTCCTCGCCGAGCTGGCCTCGCTCGCTCGTATCGCCGGCGTGCCGGCGCAGATGCACGCCGAGAGCGGCGACCCGGCCAAAGCGCTGTGCACCGTCGCCGCCCGCGTGAACGCCGACGTCATCGTCGTGGGCAATCGCGGGATGCAGGGCATGCGCCGTGTCCTCGGGAGCGTGCCCAACTCCGTGGCGCACGAAGCTCCCTGCTCGGTCCTCATCGTCTCGACGACCTGAGCCGACGGGCGGTCACGTCCCCCCGTTGACCGCCCGATGTGCCAGCAACTGCCCCATGAGCGTGGCGTACGCCGCGAGGTGGCGGTCACCGAGGAAGTCGTCAAGGACGTGCTGCCGGGCGGCCTGCCCGAGCCGGGCGATCTCGTCCGTGTCGGCCAGCAGTCCCGAGAGCACAGACCCGAAGGCGGTGAGGTCGCTCGGATCGTCGAGGAGGATCCCCGTTCCGGGCGCCACCTGGTCGGTGATGCCACCGACGCGGGAGGCCACGACGGCGCTCGCCTTCCACATCGCTTCCGCCACCGTGAGCCCGAAGCCCTCGGCCAGGCTCTTCTGCACGACGACGGTGGCGTGGCGCTGGATGGCGTTCACCATGGCGGCGTTCTCGTCCTGGTCGGCCATCGGCAGGGTGACGAGGCTGACCCGCCGGCGCGCCTTCTTCGGTAGCGCCGCCCAGGCTCTCGTGCATTCGGCGAGGATGACGGCGCCCTCCGGGTCGTCGCTCACCGCTGTCACCTCAGGCCCGACGAGCGCCAGCTGCGCTCCACCGGCCATGCGGTCGAGCGCCCCGACGAAACCCTCCATCACCCCACCCATGTCCTTCAACCGGTCCCAGCGGGAGACCTGTACCACGAGCGGGGCCGAAGGGTCGATGGGACCGCCCTCCGACACGAGGGTGGCGCGGTGCGAGACGGCCAGCCACGGCCTCTCCACGTCGCCCGGGACGATGGCGGCGCCCTTCGGGGCGAGCACACCGGCCGCCGCAAGGACGGAGCGCACCTCGACAGGCGTCAGCTCGGCGTTCTTCGCCGAAAAGGGATCGATGGAGGGCGGGATCTCGACGACAGCGTCGCCGGGGATGAAGGACGGCGCGTAGGCGCGGCGGGAGAAGACAAAGGCGCGGAAGTGCTCAAGGTGCGGCCTCAGGAACTCCCAGCCGGAACGCGTCCAGTCGTTCTGCTCGTCGACCCCGACGTGGCAGCGCCACACGAGGTGGGCGCCGGCGGCGGCGAGCCGCGTCGACATGCCGGCTGTCTGCGGATCGTGCAAGAGGACGACGTCCCCCGGCCTCACGATGTCGGCGAACTCGGCGCCCCGTTCATCGGTGAGCCGGCGGTAGTGCTCGGCTGCTTCCGGGCTGATCTCCCCCTCGCCGGGGAAGCCGTGCAGGTGGTTGTGCAGCCGCTTGGTGGTGTCGAAGAAGCGGGCATCGCCGTCGATGACCGACCAGCGCACGTCGATGCCGACGTCGAGGCAATAGCCGACGAGCACCTTCAGCATCTCGGCGACGCCGCCGCCCGACGAGGTCGTGTTGACGTTCCAGACCGTGACGCCGTCCAGCTCGCGCCGCGCCGTGGCCGCCATCTCCTCGAGGGCGCGGAAGCGCTCGGCACCGATGAGGGGCTCGAAACGGCCGAGGGGAAGCGGTCCGATCGCGACGCTGCGAACTCCGGGCACGGGACAGATTCTCCCTCATCGAGGGCGGGCGTGCCCGGAATCTGCCCGCTCGTCGCTGCGAATCCCTTGCGGATGGGGCCGCCGCCTTGCGCGCTGGACGAGCGCGTGACTGCGGGCGGAGCGTGGCGGGAGGTCGGCGATGGCGGCTGCGTCGCCGTCGGATACGCGGCTGCCGGCCCGAGCGGGACGTCCTCGGCCCTTGCCGAGACGCTGGCCGGCTCCACCTGGAGGCTCTCCATCGTTCCGATGCCAGCAGGAGCCCAATCAGACACGATGTCCGGTATCTCCTGTCCTGCTGCCGACAGCTGCGTCGCCGCCGGGTCGGGACCGGACGGGGTCAGGGCAGGACGACGCCCTCGTCGAGCAGAACTGAGGCGAACCTCGCCCGGCATCGGGGTCCGCCGGTAGCGTTCGTGCCGTGACCTGCACCCCACCAATGGACGAGTCCCCGTCCCCGCCGGGCGGCTGGGACGAAGCATGGGTGCGGGACCTGCCGAAGGCGGAGGTCCACTGCCACCTCGAGGGCTGCATCGACCGGGACGTCGTGGCCCGGGCGGCCACCCGCCACGACGTCCGTCTCCCGTGGGAGGCCGAGGATGCCGATTGGCGCATCCAGAACCTCGCCGACCTGCTCGGCTACCTGGACTTCGCCTGCGCCCTCCTCGACACGCCGGACGAGCTCGCCGCCGTCGCCTACGCGGCCGCCCGCCACGCCTCCGCCTCGGGGACCCGCCACCTGGACGTCATCGTCACGCCACGCCATTGGGAGGCGTGGCGGGGGCGGCTCGCCGCCATGGTCGAGGCCATCGACGAGGGCTGCCGGCAGGCTGAGGCTGACGGCCTCGCTCCCATCGGCCTCTGCCTCTCGGTCAACCGGCAGGAGCCGGCGTCGGCGGCGGGCGAGATGGTCGACTGGATGATCGCCACGCACCATCCACGAGTCGTGGCGCTCTCCATCGATGGCAACGAACGACTCGGCTCCAACAACGAGCGGTTCGCCTCGGCGTTCGCCCGGGCGGCGGAGGGTGGGTTTCGGCGGTGTGCCCACGCCGGCGAGTCGAGCGGGCCCGAAGGCGTACGGGAAGCCATCGAGGTCCTCGGCGCCGAGCGAATCGACCACGGGGTGCGGGCCGTGGACGACCCGGTCCTCGTTGCGGAGCTGGTCAGTCGCGCCGTGCCACTCGACGTCTGCCCGACGTCCAACTGCCTCCTCGGCGTCGTCCCGAGCCTCGCCGACCATCCGGTCGACCGCCTCCGTCTGGCGGGGGTGCGACTGTCGCTCAACACGGATGACCCCCTCATCTACGGTTGCGACCTCGCCGGAGAGTACGTCAGCACGGGACGGGCCTTCGGCTGGGGCCGGACGGCGCTGGCCGGCGTCGCTCGCACGTCGATCGAGTCGTGTTTTGCACCCGAGGAGCGCAAGGTGGCGCTGCTCGGCGAGCTCGATGCCTATCTCGCCGCCGGCGGGACGCCGTCGCCGTGAGCGAGCTGGAGGAGGTGACGGATGACCCCGGCGGCATCGTGGCCCTGCCGGCGCGCGGTCGGGTCTACACCGGTGAGCGGACGGTACGACTCGGCGACGCCACACCGGGAGGGCGGGTCCGCTTCGACGCCGTCGCCACCTTCCTGCAGGACGTCGCTGAGGACGATGCCGCCGACGCCGGCTGGCCAGCCTCGATCGGCTGGGTGCTGCGCCGTTGTGCCGTGACCGTAAGGCGCTTCCCGGTGCGCTCCGAGCGGGTGACGTTGCAGACGTTCTGCTCCGGCTCGGGGGCGCGCTGGGCAGAGCGGACGACGACGGTGACCGGCGACGGCGGCGGTCTGCTGCAGGCCAGGGCGCTCTGGGTTGCCGTCGATGCCCGCACGGGGCGACCGGTCCGGTTGGGCGACTTCTTCCACGAGGTGTACGGGCCCTCGACGGGCGGCCGGAGCGTGTCGTCCCGTCTCTCGCTGTCCGGGCCTCGCGGCGACGACCGGCGGCCCTGGCCGGTGCGGGCAACTGACCTCGACGTGTGGCGACACGTCAACAACGCCGTGCACTGGCAGGTGGTGGAGGACGCCCTGAGCGCTGTCGACTGGGTGCCGTCGTTCGCCGAGCTCGAGTACAACGAGGCCATCGTCGCCTCCGACGCGCCCGAGCTGGTGACGCAGCGCGCGCCAGGCGAGCTGTTCGTGTGGCTGGCGGAGGGTGACCGTGTGTTGGCCTCGGCCCGAGCGATGGCGGGGTCCGGATAGCGATCGGTTCTGGCGCTGGGAAACGGGCAACCGGCGCGCCGCCCTCCAGCTTGCCGTCTCCTGCGTCGAGCCTGGCGGCGTGAGAGACCCTGCGAGCTGCCCGGCTAGCTCGGGACGGCCGACGCCTGGTTCGAGGCCGCTCCGGTGCCGACGGCGTTGACCGCCTTCACGACGAAGTAGTACCGGACGTGAGCCTTGAGACCCCGCACGGTGTAGCTGAAGACGGACGGCGCCAGGGGCTTTACCGTGAGCGGCTTTGTCGACTCGTGGCCGAGCTTCGTTCCCTCGTAGACGTCGTAACCCTTGATCGGTTTGCCACCGTCGGAAACGGGCGCCTTCCAAGTGAGCCTGACGCGCAAGGCGCCACGAGTGGCCCTCAAATCCAGCGGCGGACTCGGCGCCCTCGGAGGAGCGACCCAGGTCCAGGTGTCGTCGAGCGATGGGTAGCCAGAGAAGAGGATCAGCTGGTCCGAGCTGGCGTCGAATGCGATGGTGCCTGCCTGCCGCCCCGGCGGGACCGACGAGGGAGCGAGCTTCACCCACGTCCTCCCCGTCCAGCTCCACGTGTCGGCGAGGTTGTCAGCACCATAACCACCGCCGAAGAGCAGGAGCTGCGACGACGCCTCGTCATCCCCCATCGCGGCGAAGGCCCGAGCAGTCGGGTGGGTCGCCGGGCTCAGCTTGGCCCATCCGGTCGTCGTCCAGAGCCAGGTGCGGGCAAGCCCCAGCGGATCGGTCTGATTCTCGCCCCCGAAGAGCACGAGCTGGTTCGTGGCGGAGTCAACGGCGAGCGAGCTGCCGGCGCTGGGCGCCAGACCGGGCGTTGAGGCCGAGGCCTCCGTCCAGGTCGTCCCGTTCCAGGTCCACGTGTCGCCGAAGAAGGAGTAGGCGTCCGGATCCTCGCCTCCGAAGAGGACGAGGTGGCCGGAAGCTGCGTCGTAAGCCATGGAGGCATAGGCGCGGCCGCCCGGGCTCTTTGCCGGGTGGAGCTCGGACCAGGTAGTCCCGTTCCAGGTCCAGGTGTCGTTGAGCTCGCCGCCGTGGCCGAGACCGCCGAGCGTCTCCTCGCCCCCGAAGAGCACCATCTGCCGCGTCGTGGCGTCATAGGCCATGGCGGCGCCGAAGCGCGGGGAGGGGCTCTTGGGGGGTGACGCCTCCGTCCAGTCGGCACCGTTCCAGGTCCAGGTGTTCCCGAGGATGTTGTCGCTGGTCCCGATACCCCCGAAGAGCACGATTCTGTGGGTGGCGGGGTCGTACGCCATTGCACCGTCCTGGCACGCTGGCGGTGTCCTGGTCGGCTTGAGCTCGGCCCACGTGGCGGGCTTGGCGCGGACGGCCGGGGCGGCACCGGTCCAACCGGCAGCGACGAGCAAGCCGGATGTCGAGAGGAGGAGGGCGACGGTCGCCTTGCCGAGCATCACCTTGCGTCGAGCCATCGTCATCGTCCCCCCGGAGTCGTCACACGACTGGCGCTCGGCGAGCGGGACAGCCGGCGCTGATCGTACAGCCCGTCGGGGACTCGGCGGAGGGGCGATCCCGCCACGCCCCGGGGCTCTCGTACACTTGGGCATCCCGGCTGACACATCGGGCTGTTGTTGTATCTCAAGAAACGAGCCCGTTGCGCCGATGATCACCACATCATGAAGGCTCGTCGTGACGTCCCGCGTGCCCGGGATTGCGAGGGTGGCCCGGCCGTGCGCTTTTCCGGCGTCGTTCACCGGTACGGCACGCTCGTCGCCCTCGATCATCTCGACCTCGAGGTGGCCCGCGGCGAGACGCTCGCACTCCTCGGGCCGAACGGCGCCGGGAAGTCCACGGCGATCTCCGTGCTCCTCGGGCTGCAGCGCCCTCAGGAGGGCGAGGTCTCCGTGCTCGGCACGGACTCGCGCTCCGCCATGGTCTCCGGCAGGGTGGGCGCCATGCTCCAGGTCGGCAGGGGGAGCGGCCTCCCCAACGGGGTGAAGATCGGCCAGCTCGTGGCAATGACCTCACGCCTCTACCGTCATCCGGCGCCGGTCGATCGGACGCTGGCCCGTGCCGGGCTCACGGACCTGGCCGACCGCCAGACTCAGCGGCTCTCGGGTGGGCAGGCCCAACGGGTGCGCTTCGCACTGGCCATCGCGGGCGACCCCGACCTCGTCTTCCTGGACGAGCCGACTGCCGCCATGGACGTGGAGGGCAGGCGTGCTTTCTGGACCATGATGCGCGTCTTCGCCGGAGAGGGCCGCACCGTCGTCTTCGCCACCCATCACCTCGACGAGGCCGACGCCGTCTCCGACCGGATCGTCATGATCCGCAAGGGCGCCGTCGTGGCGAACGGGGCGGCCTCGGCGATCAAGGCGGCCGTGCCGACCCGGCGGGTCCGTTTCGTCGCGGAGCGGGCCGACGCCGCCCGATTGCGTGAGCTCGACGGCGTCAACGCCGCCTGCGTCCGCGGGTGCGAGGTCGTTCTCGACTCGCTCGACGCCGACGCCACCGTTCGGGCACTCGTGGCGTCGGGCGTGCTCTTCAGCGACCTCGAGGTGACCGGCGCCGATCTCGAGCAGGCCTTCATGGCGCTCACCTGCGACTTGGCGGCCGTGCGGACCGTGGAGGACGCAGTGGCCGGTCGAGTCGCTCACACCGTCAGCAAGCGGGCCATGTGACGGGGCTCTTCTCGTTCCTGCGGTTCGAGGTGGCGCGCCTCATGCGAAACCCCCGCTACGTCGCCATCACGGTCGGCTTTCCCGTCATCTTCTACGTCCTCTTCCTGCACAGCCTGGAGCCGGCCGTGCACATCGCCGGCACGACCTGGAACACCTACTTCATGGTCTCGATGGCCAGCTTCGGCGCGATGGTCGCCGCCCTCAACGCCGGCGGGACGCGCCTGGCGTCGGAGCGTGCGGCCGGCTGGACGCGGCAGCTGCGGGTGACGCCGCTGCCAGCGTGGAGCTACATCTCCACGAAGATCGCTGCTTCGCTCGTCATCGCCCTGCCCGTGATCTGCCTCGTCGAGCTGACGGGCCTGCTCATGGGCGGCGTGCGGCTCGAGCCGGGCGCCTGGGTGGCCCTGACCCTCGTGTTGTGGGCAAGCACCCTTCCCTTCGTCGTCCTCGGTGTGCTCGTCGGGTTCGTCGCCTCGACCGAGACCGCCTACCCGCTCGTCACCGCCCTCATGTTCCTCTTGAGCTTTTTCGGCGGCCTCTTCACGCCCGTGCGCAGCATGCCCTCGGCGCTCCGACACGTCGCCAACCTGCTGCCGAGCTACCACGGCGCCTCCGTGGGCTGGGCCGTCGTGGCCGGACGCCTCCCTCAGCTCCGCGATGCCGGCGTTCTCGTCGTCTACGTGCTCGTCCTCGGGCTGGCCGTCGTCTGGCGCCACCGCGCCGAGGAGTCCCGGGCCTTCGCCTGAGCCTGATTCAGTGCCGACTTCGGGGGGCCGACCGAGCGGGGTCTCGCCAACGGCGCAGGCTGCCCACGACGCGGCCGTCGTGGCGGGGAGCCAGACGTACGTCGATCCCGAGACGGGTTTCTTCGTCTTCACGAGTGCAACGCTGGCGGCACGGGGCTACTGCTGCGGCAGCGGCTGCCGCCATTGCCCGTACGGCCCGGAGGAGCAGCGACGGGCAGGGCGTCCGGGCTCGGAGGCTTCCGAGAGGGAATGATTGAGTCGTGAGGATCGTCTCGTTGCTCCCATCGGCGACCGAGATCGTGTATGGGCTGGGGTTTGGCGACGATCTCTGCGGTGTCAGCTTCGACTGCGATTACCCGGAGGCCGCCTGCTTCGTCCCCGTCGTCTCCGTCACGGCCCTGCCCGTCGACGCCGTCGCTCAGTGCTCTGCAGATCGAACCTGAGGTCAGCGCCCGAGTGGCCGCAGGGGAGTCGATTTACACTCTCGACGACGTACTGCGAGTGCGGTCTTCAGCGAGTCGGTCGGAGGGCCGCCACATAGAGAGCGCACGGGTTGCCCGGTGGCCATCCCGGCAGGGGGTCGATGGCGTCGATCTGAACGAAACCTCGACGCCGCCAGAATGCCCGGGTGCCCTCGTAGGGCGCGTAGCCTGCTGAGCGGTCGAGCGTCTTCACTGCGACGACGCTGACGTCCTCCGCTCGGAGTTGGTCGATCATGTGGCCGAGCAGACGGCTTCCCAGGCCGATCCCCCGTCGCTCCGGATGGACGGCCATCCAGAGGATCTCCGCCGCGTCTCTCGACCGGCGATCGACCACGCTGAAGCCCGCCAGTCCGGCGTCGATGATCACCCACCCGTCGTGGGCTCCCAGGTCGTGCCGGACCTTTGCCGGGACGTCCTCCGTGAAGTACTCCGGAAGCCCTCGGACGATCTCCAGCACCGCCGGGAGATCATCGGCCTCGAAGGAACGAACGATCACCATGGAGTCAGTCTGGCGCCCCCGGCCGACGGAGCTCCCGGCCGTCACTCGATCGGCTGGTGCGCCACGGCCGACGGTTCCCGGCCGGCGAAGACCCACCCGACGATCGCCGCGAAGGCGGGCATGCCGAGGAGGATCAGCAGCAGATCGGCGACGGGTACGTTGCCGAGCGCAGCGATCCCGCCGTTGAGCGAGTTGCTCCGTATCCATCCGATCACACCGATGTAGCCGCCCAGCACACCGAGGAAGGCGCCCAGGAAGCCGAGGGCGCCTGCCGTCACGGCCGTCAGGTTGCGACGAGTGAAGCTGGAGGCGCCCGTCGCCGTGAGCGTGCGCAGATCGCTCGCCGTCTCGCTGCGGACGAGCCCGACCGACATGCCGAGCACGCCGAGGGCGATGACGATCCCGAACGTCGTGGCCCAGCCGACGACTGCCGCCGAGGTCGGCTCGTCGTTCTTCGACTCGACGGAGAGCTGTGAGGTCGACGCCGTCAGCTGGGCGCCGCTGATCTGGGCAGCGGTAAAGGACTGATTCCCCTGGACCAGCCAGTCCTGCGTGGACGCCTGGATGTGGAACTCCTTCATGGCATGCTCCGTGATCACGGTGTTCGGCGCCGAAGTCCCAGTTGGGAGGGCCCCGACCTCTTGGATGACAGGGTTGTTGATCGTCCCACTCGGACCGGGGGAGCCATTGCCGCCGTAGCTGAACTCGAGCCCTGAGACGCCCGAGAGACCCGGACGCGACGAGAGCACGTCGGCATTCGGGTTGATCTCGGACGGCGCGATCCCGAACGCCTTGAGGAGTTGCGGCGTCGCCACGTAGATGGGGCCGTACCAGTTCCTGCCCCCCTGGGTGGAGTCCAGGCCTGCGTTTGGGGTCTCGAGAGCGATCAGCTGTGCCCCGAGCCCCTTTGCGATCGCTGCCGCGTGCGCCTCGAGCGTCGCCTGGCTCGGGGTGCCCTTCTGGACACTCTGGCCTTTCGGACCGCTGAGCACGGTGCCGTTCGGCGGCGGGGCGTGCAGGGCGACCTCGTTCGAGGCGAGGTTCGGCCCGGCGTAGTCGAGGACGTTGCCGTACCGGGCGGCGGCGGTGAGCATGACGACGACGGCCACGAGCACTCCGACGCTGATGGCGGCGAGGGCCGAACCGGAGCGCGCCCGATAGCGGGCGAGATCGCGGAGCGCCAGTCTGGTGGCGATGGGCGTGCAACGCCCGAGCCGGGCCGCCAGCGACAGGAAGAACGGTGCCAGGAGGATGAGCCCGGGGACGAGGAGCAGCAGTCCGAGGGCCAGCTCGGGTGTCCCTCCGCTCCCGCTGCCGCCTCCCGTGCTCCCCGAGTAGCCGAGGAGCAGGAACGCCGCCGCCAGCAAGACGATGCCCGGGATGGCCGAGCGGCGGACCTGGCGGGGCGGTGCCGGTCGACCCGAGAGGGCGGTGATGATCGGAACCTTCGTGATCGCTCGGGCAGGTCGGGAGGCGGCGAAGTACGTCGCCAGGATCGCCAGCACGACGGCGGCGATGACGACCGTCCACGGGAGCGCCAGCGCCCCGACGGCGTGATGGGCGCTCTGTTCGAGGCTCGGCCGGTAGAGGAGCCAGATGACCAGCCCGACGATGACGCCGAGGATGGCGCCGGCGACGCCGACGACCACGCCGTTCGCCCGAACGACGAGGCGGACGTGGCGGTCGGTCGCACCCGTCGACTCGAGCATCCCGATCGAGCGGAGGCGGCGCTGGGCGAGGACGGTGAAGCCGCCGACGGAGACGAGGGCGATGAGCAGCATCCCGAGGACGAGGGCTGCCAGCGAGATGGTCTCGGGGTTGAGCGGGTTCGACTGGGCAACCGACGCCGGCGTTTGGGCGCCGTGGCCGATCTTGCTCAATGGAACGCCCGGGGCGTCGAAGAGGGCCGTGACACTAGTCGGATTCGTCACCTGGCCTGGCATGACCAGGGCGAACTCGTCGAGGAGACTCTGGGGGTTCTGAACGATGCCGACCACCTTGCGCTCGACGCCGCCGACTCGCCAGGTGTCGCCGACCGCGAGATCGAACGCCGTGGCAACACCGTCCGTGATGGCGACCTCGTCGGCCGCGGAGGGGTAGCTCCCCGAGAGGAGCGTGAGCATCGGCCCGCTGAAGGGACCGTGCGGATCCTCGGAGCGCAGCTGGAACGTGTCGATCGACCCCGGGATCGACTCCGTCGCGTTCTCGATCACCTCGACACGGCCGAAGCGGTGCTGCAGGCTTGCGACGACACTCGCCGTCCGGGCGTCGGGGTTGCCGAAGAGCACGCGGTCCTGTGCCGTGCCGAACCCGGAGTTCGATGACGGGGGCGTGTTCGTGGCGACGGCCGAGCCGACAATCGTCGCCCCCACGGCGACCGCGATGAGGGCGAGGATCAGGAATTGCTGACGCCACTCCCGTCGGAAGAGTCGCCAGGCCCAGCGAATGACGGCGCGGCGAGCAGGGGCGCCGCCACCGGCGGGGCGTGTTGCGACGGGCGGCACGAGGATGGCAGTGCTCATCGAAGCTCCTTCGTAAGTGTGGACTCGGCCGGCGTCAAATGGCCGGAGTCGCGAGGGCGGCGTCGGCCAGCTCGGCCGTGAGCTGGTCGACGGCTCGACCGTCACGGATGAAGACCATGCGGTCCGCCCATGAGGCGAGGTGGGCGTCGTGGGTGACGACGACGGCGGCGACGCCCCGCTTGCACGCCTCGCGGATGAGGCGCATGACTGCCTCGCCGCTCGCCGAGTCGAGAGCGCCGGAAGGCTCGTCGGCGAGGAGAAGGCGCCGCTCGCCCACGACGGAGCGCGCGATGGCGACCCGCTGGCGCTCGCCGCCCGAGAGCTGATCGGGGTAGTGCCCTGCCCGCGCCTCGAGGCCGAGCTGCTCGAGGGCGGCACGGCCGATGGCGTGCGCCTTGCGCGCCGGGACACCGTCGAGCTCGAGCGGCAAGGCGACGTTCTCAACGGCCGTGAGACCGGGCAGCAGGTTGAAGTCCTGGAAGACGTACCCGATCGTCCGCCGCCGGAGCCGCGCCCGGTCGTTGCGGGACATGCGTGCCAGCGAGACGCCCCCGATGCGGACGTCGCCGGTCGTCGGATCCTCGAGGCTGCCGGCGATCGTGAGCAGGGTCGACTTCCCGGAGCCGCTCGGCCCCATCACGGCCACGAGATGGCCCTCGTCGACGGAGAGGTCGATCTCGTCGAGGGCACGCACGGCGGTGTCGCCCTCGCCGTAGAGCTTCGTGATCTGGTGAAGTTCGAGAAGGCTCATCGGGACCGACCGTCCTTTGCCGGGAGGCCGGCGTCGAAGTTGGGTAGCTCACCCAGGTGCATACTCGGTATTCTATCCGGCCATATACGTTTGTCAAGAGCAGCGGTAGAATGCTGGCCTCGGTGGGGGCTAGCGGCGCGGAACAGGCGCCGGAAGGTCTTCCAGCAGGGACTCCGGCGATGGCGGCGGGATGGTCTGATCGACCAACTGCCCGTCGCGGATGAAGACGACGCGGTCCGCCCACGACGCCAGCTGTGCGTCGTGGGTGACAACGACGGCGGTGACGCCCCGGTGACAAGCGGACAGGATCAGCCGCATGACCGCCTCGCCGTTCGACCAGTCGAGGGCGCCGGACGGTTCGTCGGCGAGCACGAGCGAGCGGTCGCCCACGACAGCGCGGGCGATGGCGACCCGCTGCCGTTCGCCGCCGGAGAGCTCGTCGGGATAGTGGTTTGCCCGCTCGGCCAGGCCAAGGTCCTCGAGTGCCGCCATGCTGGCGCGCTGGGCCACCTTGGCGGCGACACCGTCGAGCTCGAGGGGCAGCGCCACGTTCTCGGCAGCGGTGAGGCCAGCGAGAAGGTTGAAGTCCTGGAAGACGTACCCGATTGTCCGCCGGCGCAGCCGAGCCTTGTCGTTCCGGGACATCGACGAGAGGGACCGGCCGTCGATGACCACCTCGCCCGTCGTCGGATCTTCGAGACTGCCGGCGATCGTGAGCAGCGTCGACTTCCCCGAGCCGCTGGGTCCCATGACCGCTACGAGCGAGCCGCGCTCCACCGAGAGGTTGACATCCCGGATCGCATGGACTTCCGCCGCACCGGCACCGTAGAGCTTAGCAACCTCCCGCAGCTCGAGATAGCTCATCGCCGCGCGACCAGCCGCCGCCGGATGAGGGGTCCCGGCGCCGTCGTCACCGCCTGGAGGTCGGCACGCTTCAAGCGCCCGTCGGCGGTGTCGAGCCACCGGAGCACGGAATCGAGACGGAAGAGCTCGGCGTCGACGACGAGCGCGAACGTGAGGTCGAAGTCCGCCTCGTCCTCCTTGAGTCGCGTCCACTGCTGCATCAACTCGATGAGGTAACGGCGATGGACCTGGATGATGTCGCGGACCGAAACGCCCGGCACCCGGAGTGCCGCCAGCACTTTGATCACGAGCTCGTCGCGCGGCGGCGACGTCATGTCCGGCGGTGTCGTCAACCAGTTGTCGAGCTCCTCCCGCCCGGCCGGGGTGATGCGGAAGGTCTTCTGAGGTCCGACCTCGTCGTTGTTGTCGTCCGACTCGATCAGCTCGTCACGCTCGAGTCGTTGGAGCGTCGTGTAGACCTGCCCCACGTTGAGGGGCCAGACGTCGCCGGTGCTCGCCTCGAACTCCTGGCGGAGCTGCAGCCCGTATTTCGGGCCCTCGCTCAGGAACGCCAGCAGGGCGTGACGAACGCTCATCGCAAGTCCCTCTCGCAGATCAGTACCATACGCAGTATCCTACGGGGCGCCCTGCCGTTTGGTCAACAGCCGTCCGAGACATCTCTATCATCTTCGGCGGCCAAGGAGGCGGGCATGGCGCCGCGCGATGTCGCATGCCGGGAGGGCTCGGCGGACTTCGACCATGGATGACCAAGCTGCCCCTGGCCCCGGCGGTACCGGAGCACAGTCGGAGTCGCTGCGTGCACGCCCCGTAGCGGGAGAGTTCGTGACGGAGACGCTGCTCGAGTACGACGGAGGTCGCCAGGTCACGGTCTACGTCCCTCCTGAGCCGCCCGAGGCAGTCGTCTTTGCCGCTGACGGTCAGGGCTTCTCGAAGTGGGGTCGGTTCCTCGAAGCGGCCGACGTGCCGTCCACGATGATCGTCGGCGTGCACGGGCGGGCCGAAGAGATGTCGCGGCTCCACGAGTACTCGCCGGTCTTTGACGCCGAGCTCTTCGCGGCACACGAGAAGTTCTTCGTCGAGGACGTCCGCCGATGGGCGAGGTCTCGTTTCGGAGTCCCGCTGGCGACCGAGCGCACAGCGGTGTTCGGTTACTCGGCGGGTGGAGAGCTGGCGCTCGCCCTCGGGCTGCGCCACCCGGACCGCTACGGTGCGGTCTTCGCTGGCTCTCCCGGCGGGGGATACAAGCCGCCCGGCGAGATGCCGAGCCCGCTTTCGCGGGTGTACCTCTTCGGCGGCACCCTCGAGCCGCTCTTCCTCGACAACGCGACCCGATGGGCCGTCGCCCTGAGCGAGGCGGGGGCGGACGTCGTGATGCGTGAGCGGGAGGTGTCGCACGGAGCCAAGCAATGGCGAGCGGAGTTCCCGCTCATGGTGGCATGGGCGTTTCGGCGGTGAGGCGTGCGCTGTATGCGCAGGCGTACCGAACCGTCGACCCGCCCGTCCGCCGCGACATCGTCCACGCGATGCAACACATCGACTATGACAGCGGTGGCCTCATCATCCCGTTCTTCAACCCGCTGATCGACGCCGTGGCGTCCTATGTCAAGGGTGACGTCCCCAACGTCGTCGGACTCTCCGGGTTGAATGGCTTTGATCTGCGGAGGTTCTGGCTCGAACGCTGAGCCCCGTTCCGAACTGACGGTGGGAGCTTAAGCGTCGGTTCCGGGGCCGCGCCCCAGCATCTCCCGCGGTGCCTGCGGCGGCTTCCATTCCTCGCCATGGCCGCCGTGGGCGGAGACGTTGATCACCTGCCACCGTCGGGGTGACATGGTCCGGATGCGTTGGGCGACCCGCCTGCCCGCTGCCCGAGTGAACAGTCGGCGCACCGGTCCGACCATGAACAGCAGCCCGATGGCATCGGTGATGAAGCCGGGGACGCAGATCAGCACGCCCCCGAGCAGCACGACGACGCCGTCGAGGAGGTCGCTGGTGGGGAGCTCGCCGGCCGTGAGGCGGCGTTGAGTGCGCGTCAACACCCCGATCCCCACCCGACGAATCATGAACGGGCCAAGTGCGCTGACCGCCAGCAGCATCAGGATCGCCCACCAGAATCCGATCTGTTCCGCCACGGCCACGAAGGCGGCCACTTCGGCGATCAGGAGCACGAATCCGCCGACCAAGAACATCATGGCGAGGGTATCGGCTGCGCCGCCGACCCGTGTCCCGGCCCCGCCGTAGCCCTGCGCCCGGCGCCAGTCGTGCGCCGCGACGGTGTCGTCCTGCGGCACCTCCGCGGCGCGGCCGCCCGGCGCCAGTCGTGCGCCGCGACGGTGTCGTCCTGCGGCACCTCCGCGGCGCGGCCGCCCGGCGCCAGTCGTGCGCCGCGACGTTGTCGTCCTGCGGCACCTCCGCGGCACGCCCGGCGGATCTCTCTCACGAAACGTCGTGCCGACGGAGAACGCGCGGCGGACTCAGCCCCGGGCGTTAGCGTGCCCGAGTGGCGATCCCCCAGAAGTGGACGGCTCTTTCCCTGGCCACCCTCGGCGTGGTGATGGTGACCATCAACCAGTCGATCCTGCTCATCTCGCTGCCCGACATGTTCCGGGGCATCCACCTCAACCCGCTCGCCCCGGCGAACGTGTCCTACTTCTTGTGGGTCTTGATGGGGTTCCTGCTGGTGACGGCGGTTCTCGTCGTGAGCCTCGGACGCGTCGGCGACATCTATGGCCGGGCTCGGATGTTCAACCTCGGCTTCGCCGTCTTCACCTTCTTCTCGGTCCTCTTGTCCGCCAGCTTCCTGACCGGCGTGCCCGGCGTTGTGTGGATCATCGTGCTCCGGGTCTTCCAGGGCGTCGGTGGGGCACTGCTCTTCGCGAACTCCAGTGCCATCATCACCGACGCCTTCCCGCCCGGGGAGCGGGGTCGGGCCATGGGGATCAACGGGGTCGGTGCCGTGAGCGGCTCGTTCATCGGGCTCATCCTGGGCGGGGTGCTGGCGCCGATCGAGTGGCGGCTCGTGTTCGTGGTCTCGGTGCCGTTCGGACTGGTCGGCACGATCTGGGGCTATCGGCGCCTACGGGACTCGGGCGTACGGGTGGCCGCCAAGATCGACTGGATCGGTAACGCGACGTTCGCGGTCGGGCTGGTCGCCCTGCTCACCGGCATCGTGTACTCCCTCCTTCCCTATGGCGGGCACCCCACCGGCTGGACGAACCCCTGGGTGCTGACCGGCGTGTTCGGAGGTATCGCGATTCTCGGCCTGTTCGTGTGGGTCGAGACGAAGGTGCCCGCTCCCATGTTCCACTTGCAGCTGTTCCGGATACGGGCGTTCGCCATGGGCAACATCGCCGGACTCATGGCTGCCCTCGGTCGGGGCGGACTGCAGTTCATGCTCGTGATCTGGCTGCAGGGGATCTGGCTCCCCCAGCACGGCTACAGCTTCGCCCAGACACCCTTGTGGGCAGGTATCTACATGATCCCCCTTACGTTGGGTTTCTTCCTCGGCCCGTTCGCCGGCAGCTTGTCGGACCGTTACGGTTCGCGGGTGTTGACCGGGCTCGGCTTGACCCTGTCGGGAGCGGCCTTCCTGCTGATCGAGTTGTTGCCCATGAACTTCACCTACCTGTGGTTCGCCCTCCTGCTCTTCCTGTTCGGGATGGGCATGGGCCTCTTCTTCTCGCCGAACCAGGCCGCCATCATGAACAGCCTCCCCCCGGACCAGCGCGGCGGCGGCGCTGGCATGACCATGACGTTCTTCAACTCGGCCACGGTGCTGTCCATGGGTCTCTTCTTCACGATCGTGACCCTCGGCTTGGCCGCAGAGCTACCGTCCCACCTTTTCAGCGGCCTGACAGCCGCAGGTATCAATCCGGCCGCCGCTCATCTCGTGGCCAACGAGCCGCCAATCGGCAGCCTGTTCTCCGCCTTCCTCGGCTACAACCCCATCCAGGAATTGCTCGGCCCGACCGGGGCCCTCCAGCATCTCCCCGCCCACCAGGCGGCCTATGTGACGAGCCGCTCCTTCTTCCCGAGGCTCATCGAGCAGCCGTTCGCTCATGGCCTGCACCTCGCCTTCGCGCTGGCCGCCGTGGCCGCCGCCATCGGCGTGGTGGCATCTGGCCTCATGGGCCGGCGCTACGTCCACTCGGAGACGCCGGAGTTCGAGGTGGCCATCGAGGACGTCGCGGCGGAGCCCGTCCGAGCCTGACCCGTCGACTCGTCAGTTCGGCTGCTCAGGCCGGCAGCTCCTCAGCGTTGAGCAGCCCCAGGATCTCGTCGTGGACGCGCTCGTCGGCTGAGCACACGAGAGACAAGGAGCTTGGCGTCCAGGCTGCTCCAGCCGTGTCCGTCGCTCGTCCTCCAGCTTCGGTCACGAGCAGGGAGCCGGCGGCGATGTGCACGAGGTCAGGGGCGGCAAAGAACACGCATCCGGCGATCTGACCGGTCGCCACGTAGGCCAGGGACAGGCTGGTCGAGAAGCTCCGAACGTCCCACCCATCTGATCGGATGGCCGATGCGAGGCGGCGAGCAGCTCGCCCCCGTTCCGGTTCGGACGTGGGCCAGGCGCCGAAGTCGAGAACCAGGCTCGCGGAGGAGGCACTGATGGGCTCTTGTCGGTCAGCGCACAGACGCCAGGCGCCGTGGCCCGCCTCGGCGACGAGGACGTCCCCGGCAGAACCATCGCCGACGACCGAGACCGAAACGCTGCCCTCCTCGACGAGGGCAACGTTGACGGCGAAGAGCGGAATGCCCGACGCGAAGTTCCGAGTGCCACAGATGGGATCGACGAGCCAGTAGCTGCCGGCACGAGGCACCTCGCCGCCTCGTTCCTCTCCGATCACAGGCCGTGGGAACGACTCCGTCAGCGACTGGCGGATGAGGTCTTCGACCGCGACGTCAGCGTCGGTCACCACGTCCCGACCGACCTTCGAGTGGATGTCGCCCGCGCCGCGTCGGGCAAGCAGCAGGCCCTCCCGGACGGCCGCGATGGCGGCCGACGTCTCGGCCCGTAGAAGGTTCATGGTTCCATCTTGACGGTCGGCGGCTGGGCGCCGGTCGCCTCGCCGGGGTCGTATGGGAAGGGGGTCAGGGTTTCTTGTAGACAAACCTGGCGGAGCTGGCGCCCCGTCCTTTCCCGGTGAAGTAGCTCTCCACGGTCACGACGCTCACCGTCGCCGCCGTACCCGCCTTCCCGGGAGGTGACGTCGCCTCGACGGCGACCGTGGTGCCGCAGTCGAGGAACGACGGTACGGGGGCGAAGGACGCTGCTTTGGCGTTCCCGAAGTAGACGCCCAGAGCACAGCCGAGGTTGTCACCGCGCACGGCCACCTTGGTGCCTCCCGCGGGCGAGCCGGTGTCCGGCGCCACCGAGGTGACGTCCGGTTCGCCAGGTGGGTAGAGGTAGAGGAGGTTTGCCGGCTTGTCGGGGTTACAGGCGGTGACGGTGCAGACACGGACGTGGACGAGGGCAGGACTTTGTTGCACCGTCTCGGTCGTGAGCTCGTCACCGCTCTTGACGATGAAGCGGTACTGGGTGCCGAACGAGAGGTCGCTCTTGCTGTCGACGAACTCGACTGGCGCCATCAGCTGCCCCGCGAATCCCGTGCCGGTGATCTCGATCGGTGTCCCCCCGGTGTCGGGAGCGCCGTGGACGTGGTTCAGCTCCCGCTTGTTGACCGTGTTCACGACGCCGGTGACAACGGGCACGCCGGCGTAGGCGAGCGAGACGGGTGCGGACTGCCCAGCCAGCGTCCGCACGCTCAGCGGGAACCGGGCAACGCCCGAGGTCAGTGGCACTGCCGGAGCCAGGATCTGCATGGTCGTCCCGGTCACGAAGACATAGCTGGTGTCGGCGGAGGCTTCCAGTCCTGGTGGTCCCACATCGGCCCACTCGACGGTCATCGGGCCGAGGCCAGAACCGTGGATGGTGACGACGGTGCCGCCCTTCTCGCTCGCGAGGTCGGTCGGCCCTTCCGAGGTGGACACCGAGGTGAGGCGGGGCGTGGGCAGGTAGTCGAACTCGGTCGGCGCCGGAGCCGTCTCGCACTCGCAGCCGGCCGGGGCGACGAGAACGCCGAGCGAGTCAACCCTGACGGCACCCTCCGCAGGCGGAAGGATCGTGCCGGGCCTGCTCGAGCCGTGGGCATTCGTGACCTTCACCTGCACCTGGCAGATGTCGTTGCCAGCGTTCTCGCCGGCGAAGACGCCGGTGGACGGGAGGGGGGAACATGCCGTCTTGGACGAGAACGTCGGTGGGACGGCCGAGATCTCGTCGGGGCTCTCGATCTTGAAGGACGTGGCAGCCACACCGCCGAAGCTGACGCCTGTGGCTTCGCCGAAGCCGGCACCGAACAGTTTCACCGCCGATGGCGCCGTCTCGGGCCCGGCGATCGGGACCACCCCGTCGAGGCTCGGCAGGACGTTGGAGGCACTCGTGTCGACGTACTGGAATGTCGCCTGCGGCCCCGGGGCACTCGTCTGCCCGTCCAGCAGGGTCACGATGACGTCGGCCCCCCCGGCACCGTCTTGCGGGGCGGGGGCGTCGGGCGGACGCGTGTGCGACGCCGGCGGGAGGACCGCCGTGATCGAGGTCGCGCTCGTCACGGTGAAACTCGCCGGCGAGAGCTGGGCGTCGCCGATCTCGATGGACGCAACCGCCGAGATTCCAGCGGCCTCGAAACCCGCCCCGCTGACCGTCACCTCCTCCCCGCCAGCGGTCGAGCCGGAGGCCGGGCTGAGGCTCGAGACGAGTGGCCGGCTGGCCGAGGCGGCCGACCGGCACAGGTAGTACGACAGCCCGGCGGTGCCGCCGGGACCGGTCAGACGTGGCGAACCCAGCCCGGAAGCGAGGTCGTAACCAGCGGTGGCCGGGTACACGAGGCCGTCGTCGAGGCCGTAGACGTCGTTGTTTCCTGTGGTGACGTCGTTGAAGGATGCCTTGTATTCGGCGGGATCCGAGGCCACGGAATACAGCGAGGGGCTGACGAAGCCGACGCCGTGTCTCGTGGCCGCGTTGGAGGTACACGTCGGGGAGGCGTTCGTGAGCGCCACGAGGGCGGCCCAGATGGGCGTGGCAGACGAGGTGCCCCCGACGGTTCCCCATCCGCCACCGGCGGCTTGGAAGATCGTGATGGCCCCGGTGAACTCGTCAGCCTGTGCGGAGACGTCGGGCACGAGCCTGCAGGGCGTTGCGGCGGCGGCTCCGGCGACCTCCGTCTGGCAGAACGTCGCCGGATAGCCGAAGCTCGTCTCGACCTTGGCGGCATTCGCGTAGTCGGCACTCCCTGGGCGGGCGATGCCGGGGACCGTCGCCTGGCGCTGCCAAGCCGGCATGGCCCAGGACTCCGAGATGCCACCACCGCCGGCGCCACCATCGGCACCGTCGTTCCAGACGTGCTCGAGGGGCGGCTCCGTGGCGGCGTCGATCGTCGTGCCTCCGACCGCGACCACGTATGGCTGGCTGGCGGGGTCGTCGACGGACAGCGGGTTCTGTCCCGACACGGGCGTAGACGTCTCGCTTGTGTTGCAGTCATCCGAGCCGTTGTCGCCCGCCGCCCCGAAGATCGACTCGCCCTGGGCGGCGGCCTGTTCGAAGAGCAGATTCTCGGCTTGCTGGAGGCCGGGTTGGCCTTGCTGGATCGCCTGTTCGCAGAGCCCCCAGCTCGTGCTCACCACCTGGTCCTGGTCGGCGTCGATGATGGAGAGGTACTCATCCACAGGGTCGTAGTCGATCCCGTTCGTCCCCGGGCTCGGACCCTCGTAGACGTCGATGTCGGCACCGGGCGCCAAGGCCGAGATGTCCTCGACGTCGAGGGTCGCCTCGCCACTCCCTGGCCCGGCCGGCTGTTCGCCGTCGACGGGGATCACGCGAAGGCGCTTCATCATGCTCTTGGCGGCGGTGGCGCCGAAGTAGCACGTGTCGAACGTTTCGATATCCGAGGGCATGAACGGCTCGAGCTCGTACAGGGCGACGTGCTGGCCGGCTCCGACATCGCCGCTCCGGTACAAGCCGAAGGCGCCGTAGCTGTTGGCGATGGCGTCGTCGGTGAGACCTCCGAAGGACTGCGCGACCGCCTGAGCGGCCCTGCAGGCGGTGGGGGAGCCGGCCGGGTGGGCGATCTGCACCGTGCGAGGAGGGTCGCTGGGGCCCTTGGCGGCGAGCGGCGTGCGGAGCAGGCCTACTGCCTGCGGCTGCACGACATCGTCGAGGCCGATCACGGCTTCCACGAATCGGCTGATCGAGGATGGCAGTCGTACGGCCGCAGTCGTGGCACGGCCGAGGGAGCCGTTGGACAACCGGTAGCGCTCGAGACCCGTGTGGAACGCTCGCTCCACTGACTGTGCCGTCCCTTCGAACCGCACGAAGAGACCGTCGCTCGAGATGCCGGTCACGGTCAGGCCGTCTTCCCGCAGGAGCCGGCGGACGGCCTCGATGGCCGGTGGGGACGGGCCGAACCGGCCGGCGAATGCGCCCGGTGCAAGGTATCGGCCGAACGATGGCGAGCTCTCGTCCGTGACGGCGCTGATGAAAGCGACGAGGGCGGGGGAGTTGCTCGGCTGGAGCACGACCTCGCCCCCGACGGTGGCGCTGGCCGGCAACGGCCCGGTCGCCGTGGCGCCCGCCGGCGGTACGGCGGCCGGTTCGATCATCGCGAGCCCCGCCGGCTTGGGCGAGGCGGCTGCGGCCACACCGGCCGCCGAGGCGGCTTGCGAGCCGACCGCGAGTGCGAGCAGTGCGGCCCCGGCAAGAGCCCTACAGCGTGTCGCGCGCATCCTTCTCCCCTCCCGGGCGGACCTGCGGTCGCCGGCCGTCAGCGCCGACCTCTCGAATACCAGCACCGTCACTAGTGGTCCGGCAAGCCGGGTCACGGCCGGCGACCACCTTGAGCGGGTCGTCGGTCGCCGCTGCGGAATTGGCGACGAGGGACCCGCACGGTCACCAGCTGTCCGGGAGGCGGGCGGCACGGGAGGGGACGGGCGTCACATCCCGGTGTCCAGACCAGCACCGACGACAACCTCGCGAAACGACCCGACCGGATCCGGTGGATAGTCAGGCTCCTGAGGCCAGTGAGCGACCTCAGCCCGTGCCCACTCGGCCCACCGCTCCGTGGCGGCGTTCACCTCCCAGAGGTATCGCCACATCAGTCCGCTCACGGCCAGTCGGTCTGCGTAGGGCGCACGGCCCTGCAGGTACTCACTTGCCAGTTGTCGACCGACGGACAGATTTGCGGCGGCATGGGCGTGCACGGCGTCAATGTTGGCCACCAAAGCGGCGCGTGAACCTTGGTCTGCAAAGGCGATCTTCACCATCGCTTCGAACTCGACGACGGCCGGAGCACCCGGAACCTCCAGCCACGCGGCCAGCGCTGTACGGCCTTCCGGCGTGATCCTGTAGACAGTGCGGTTGCGACGACCGGTCTTCTCCCGTGTGGCCGCGGCGAAGCCGGCGGCGACGAGCTTCTTCGGCTCCTCGTAGAGCTTTGACTCCGCCCGCGGCCAGATGAACCGCAAGCTGCGGCCCATCTGCTTCGCCAACTCGTACGTCGTCCAGTCGCGGATGGCCAGCAGCGCTAACAGCGAATACGACGTCGTGGTGAGCGTTGCCACGGTTGCAGGATACTCCCAATGGGAGTATCCTGGGTGCATGGAGGCACAAGACCTGACAGCGCTGTACCGGCGGTGGCTGGCCGAGGTGTGGAGCAACGGCGGATTCGACGTGTCCGCCGAAGTTCTCGCCGAGGACCTGGGCGACCACAACCCGATGCCCGGTCAGCCCGCGGGAAGGGCCGGGCACGACTACGCCACGAAGATGGTCCGCGCTGCCTTCCCGGACGCCCACTTCACCGCCGACGTCGTTGTGTCCGACGGCGAATTCGTTGCCGGCCGTTGGACCATGACCGGAACGAACACCGGCCCGTTCGAGTTGTACGGGTTCCCACCGACCGGGCGGCCGGTGACCATGACCGGCCAGGAGGTCTTCAGGTACGCGGGCGGGCATTTCGTTGAGGTCTGGCATTGCGAGGATGTGCCGGGAATGCTGACGCAGCTGGGTTTGGAGCCACCGAGGTTCGCCATGCGCATGGCAGCGCGGCGAAGTGCTCGGCGATATCGCAAACACAAGCCCGTCTCAATGTGAACCCGCTCGCTCCCTTCGTAGCGGCCAGCGCGAAGCCATGACGATGCGGGTCCAGCCCACTGTCGAGGTGCAGTGGTCGTCGTGTGCCAGAAGATTCCCGAGTCGACGCCGGGGACTTGGGTCAGAGGGCAGACTTGCTCCGTGAACACCCGCTCGGCCGTCTGCCCGGCGGTCACCGGTCGCGACAACGAGTTGGCCGCCCTTGAAGCCGCAGCCGACGAACGCCGCTTGACGCTTATCGCCGGACAGGCGGGTATGGGCAAGTCCCGGCTCGCCGCCGAGGCGCTGCGAGGTGCCGCCTCCCGCGGCTTCGAGGCAATGGGCGCTGGGTTGTTGGAAGCGAGGGACGTCCGGTGACCGTTGATCCGCCGGCTCCGGCCGCCGGCGAGCATCTGCTCCGCCCTGCGCGTGCGCTCCTCGGCTGGCTCTCCGACCAGCAGGCCTACCGACTGCTTGCCTCAGGCCGGGACGATGCCGAGGCGACGCCTGAGCACCGAGGCCTCGTGGCGGCAGCGAGGGCAGCCGTCGCCGCGCGCAGTCCCGGCTCCGATCAGCGCGACATCGTGTCGCCCCTACCGCCGGAGCTCGCCGATCACTCGGCCCAGCTCCAGTCGAGCACTCCCTCGCTCTTCGAGGACGGATGGCAGCTCGTCCTTGTCGACATCTCGCGCGTCTGCGCCTTCCAGCCGGCTGTGTTCGCCTCGAGCGTGCCCGATCCGCCCGGCTGTCCGAGCGGGGACGACTGGCGTGGGCTCGCCCAGCTGACCGTCCCTCTGGCGGCACGCACGCCGCTTCGGGCGTCGTTCGACGAGGCCAGGAACGCGTGGGTCATCGTCTCGTCCAGCCGCAACCTGCGTCTTATCGGTCGATTCACGGCTCCGGTGCCCGGTTCCCCTCTCGCCGAGGCCGCCGTCGAGACACCAGGCTTCGGCTTCGTCGTGACGATCGTGCCTTCGTACCTCCAGGTCGCCGAGTTCCGGGGACGTTACATCTTGCGCGACGGCTACCACCGTGCGCTCAGGCTGCTCGCCTCAGGAGTGCGACGGGTACCTGCCCTCGTGGGTACCATCGCCGCCATCGAACAGCTCACGGTGCCTGGCACGCTTCCGCAGGAGGCATTTCTCGGCGAGCGACCCCCAGTGCTGCCGGACTACCTCGCCGACGACGTGGCGGCCGACGTTTCACTGCCGTCATCCCAGAAGATGGTGCTCATACAGGGAATGGAGATCGACTTCCTGTCCTGATCGTCCGTATCGAGCAGTCGTCGCCAGGTCGAGCGCCTGCTCCGCGATGGTCCCGAGAAGACGAAAGGCCTCCGGTTATGCTCGGCCCCTGCGCGGCTCAGCCCACCTTCCGGTGGGCCTCGGGCAGAGCCGAAGGGCCGAACTACTGGCGATTCCTCAGGAGACGTAATGGCCGGCGTGAGCACGGATCCGACGCACACCACCCCAACCGGCACGGCGAGCGTTCCGGAGGGTGACGACCCGCCGCGAACGGGCCGCCGCGCACTCATCATGGGGATGGCCGTCGGTGTGGGTGGTCTCGTTGCGGAGGGTCTGCTGAAGGCGGAGCCCGCCGGGGCGAGTACAGATCCGGTACTGCTCGGACAGGCCAACGCCTCCTCGATGCTCACCGAGGTCAGCAATACAAACGACTCGACACCGACCGCTGCCGTCCAATGCGATGACGTCGGCGGTGGAATCGGGCCGGCGCTCGTGGCGATGCTGACGAACGTCGACAATGCCTCTCCGGCGATCCAGGCCTCATCAGCTGGAAGTGGCCCGGCCATCGAGGCTTCGACGGCGACAGCGGGGGCCGCCGTGCAAGCGACGACCACCGGTTCCTCTCCGGCCATCGTTGCACTCACGAACGCCGCCGCCCCCGCCACGGCGTTGGAGGTCGGCGACGGTGGCGTCGGCAAGGGGTCGGGAATCGTCGTCGACCTGAGCTACACGCCCAACGACGCCACGGCCCTCCTCGTCAATACCGCCGGTGGCGGTTACGCCATCTACGCAAAGTGCACGCTCTCCACCAACTCGATGGCGGTCATCGCAGCCTTCCACGAAGGGCTCGGACCGGCGATGGAGCTAAACATCGACAACATCGCCAACGTGCAGCCGGTCATCACCGCCACGACCAACGGGTCCGGGCCGGCGATTGCAGTGGGGAACGGCGCCGGCGGGCTTGGGGGTGGGATGACGGCCACTATCAGCGGCGAGCTGAATTACTCGCCGCCGCTCACGGCCGTCACGTCCGGTCGCGGCCCTGCGGTGCGAGCGACCGTCGACAACCCAGAGAGCGGCGGTCCGGCGTTCGAGGGCAGTGTGACCGGCGTCGGTCCGGCGATGCGGGCCGAGACCTCGGGGACGGGCTCTGCTCTTCTCGGCGAGATCACGAACACGAAGAGCGCCAGCCCTGCCGTCTCCGGCATCACGGCCGGCAAGGGGCACGGTGTGGCCGGCGCCACGGCCGGCGCCACGGCCGCTGGCGTGGCGGGAACTGGCAGTCACGGAGCGACGGGTGTGAGCGGCGAGAGCGACTTCGGTGTCGGTGTGCGGGCCGTCAGCAAGGCCGGGGCTGCTCTCGAGGTCAACGGAAAGGTCACGTTCAGCCGAAGCGGCGTCGCCACGGTTCCCTCCCACGCGAAGAGCGTCAAGGTCGAGCTGGACGGAGTTTCGAAGGACAGCATGGTTCTAGCGACGATCCAGCAGCTTTCGGGGGCTGTCGGAGTCGCCAATGTGGTCCCGGAGAGCAGCTCCTTCGTCATCAACCTGTCGGACGCCGTGCCTCAGGCCCTCCGAGTGGCGTGGATGGTCCTCGACTGAGAGGGCGTGCCGGTCGGAGCTGGCGCCAACCTCGATGGAAGATGGTGCCGCCTTCCGTGATGGCCGGGCTCGGCTTGTTCGTCGGCTGCGGGATCCATCGGCCTGCTCCGAACATCCCTGACACTGCTGTCGGTCGACCTGCCCGGCTCGGCTCGCCGGCCGCCGTCGGTCCTGCGGACGTACGGCTGGGCCCCCTGCCGTCAGGAGCCACGGTCAGGCTCGACGTTGTCCTCAGGCCGCGCGATCCCACCGGCCTGCTGCGGTTCGCCGCGGCCGTCTCGACGCCTGGGAACGCCCTCTATCGGCACTATCTCGGCCGTGGGCAGCTCGGGGTCGAGTTCGGTGCGACGCACCGTGCGATCAACAAAGTGACTGCCACCCTCCGAGCAGAGGGACTCTCGGTCGGACGGGTTTCGGCCGATGAGCTCAGCATTCCAGTCGAAGGGACGGCTGCGCAGGTCTCTGCGGCCTTCTCGACCTCCCTGGAGCGCTACCGCCTGCCGAATGGTCGTGTGGCCTACGTCAACACCGCCGCTCCTCTTCTCACCGGAAGCGAACTGCCCTACGTGACGGCGGTCGTCGGGTTGAGCACGCTCGACCAGCCTGCGGCTGTCGGCCTCGCAGCGGCTGGCCGTGGCGTTCGAGTGGACTCGCAGCCGAAGGTCCTCACCGGTGGTGCGCAGCCGTGCCGAAGCGCCGTCTCGGCGGCCTCCAACCTGGGCGTCTATACGGCTGACGAGGTTGCCTCTGCATACGGCTTCTCGGGCCTCTACGGTCTCGGTGACGAGGGCTCGGGCACGACCGTCGCCTTCTTCGAGCTGGCGCCGAACCTGCAGAGCGACATTTCCGCTTACCAGAAGTGCTACGGGACGTCTGCCTCCGTCTCGTACGTCAAGGTCGACGGCGGGTCAGGTGCCGGAGCCGGCCAGGGTGAAGCCGACCTCGACATCGAGAACGTGATCGGTCTCGCTCCCGACGCCAGGATCGAGGTGTACCAAGGTCCCGACTCGGACGTCGGAAGCCTGGACACCTACCGGCAGATCGTCGACGACGACTCGGCTCATGTGATCTCGACCTCCTGGGGATACTGCGAGACGCAAGCCGATTCCGTGCGACCTGAGAACACCCTGTTCGAGATGGCCGCGGCCCAGGGACAGTCCGTGTTGGCGGCCGCTGGCGACCTCGGTTCCGAGGGTTGCGGTCCGGGAACACTTGCCGTCGACGATCCGGCGAGTCAACCGTTCGTGACGGGCGTCGGGGGAACGACTCTGACCACCATCGATCAGCCTCCGCTGCAGTCGGTATGGAACCGCGACGGCGCGGGAGCAGGCGGAGGAGGAGTCTCCGCCCTCTGGAGCATGCCTGCGTATCAGACCCTTGCTCAGCACCTTGGGGTCATCGACGGCTACTCCTCTGGAGCGCCCTGCAAGGCTCCGAAGGGTCGGTACTGTCGCGAGGTCCCCGACGTCTCTGCCGACGCCGATCCCTCGACCGGGTATCTCGTGTATGACGACGGGAGCTGGAAGACATTCGCGGGGACGAGTGGGGCAGCGCCCCTCTGGGCTGCACTTCTGGCCCTCGTCGATTCGTCACCTGACTGCCACGGAGAACCGCCGGTCGGTTTCGCCAACCCAGTTCTCTATCGCGCAGCTGCCAACTCGTACGCGTCCGACTTCGGCGACATCACGACGGGGGACAACGACCTCACCGGCACGAACAGCGGTCTCTACCCCGCCCTAGCGGGCTACGATATGGCTTCTGGCCTGGGATCTCCGGTCGCCTTCAGTCTTGCGAGATCGCTCTGTGACGGCGCCTCTCCGAGCGCCGTCACGGTGACAAGCCCGGGATCGCAGATATCGCGACAGGGTTCGGCCGTCGACCTCTCGATCACCGCCAGTGACTCGAGCGACGAGCCCGTCACCTACTCCGCCGTCGGCCTTCCCGCCGGGCTGTCCATCAGCTCATCCGGTGACATCGAAGGTGTGCCGACGACCGTCGCATCGTGTGCGGTCACGGTGCTGGCGACGGATCCCAGCGGGGCCACCGGAAGCGTCGACTTCGATTGGTCGGTCGTCTCGCTCGACGCGAACATCGTCATCGTCACGGACCCCGGACCGATCACCAGCGAACGCGGGACGAACGTCAAGCTGACGATCTCGGCGACCGACTCCGGGCACCGAGCGCTCACGTACGCGGCGGTCGGCCTCCCAGGAAGTCTGCAACTCGATCCGGCCTCGGGCGAGGTGAACGGCACGGTGACGGCGCGTAGCGGCGAATATCAGGTCGAGCTGGCTGCCAGGGACTCGACCGGCGCATCAGGGTCGGCGTATTTCCTCTGGACCGTGACGGCGCCGGATCACGTGGTCGTCACGGACCCGGGACGCCAGCAGAGCGACGCCGGCTCCTCCGTACGTCTTCGGGTGCTTGCGACCGACACGGCAGGGCTCGAGCCGGACTTCTTGGCCACCGGGCTTCCGAAGGGTCTCACGATCAGCCCCTCGGGTGTCGTCACCGGCATAGCCCGGGGCGTGGGCACCAGCACTGTGATCGTGAGGGCGACAGACCCGAGTGGCGCGAACGGCTCGGCCGAGTTCTCGTGGCGCATCTACTCCATCACGTTCTCGCCGCGATCCTTGCCGGCGGCGACCGCCAGGAGCGCCTATTCGGTCAGGCTGTCGGCGCGGGGCGGAACGGCGCCCTACGTCTGGCGATTGCGCGTCGGGACGCTGCCGCCGGGCCTCTCGTTGGCGTCCACCGGGCGCATCTCGGGAAGGCCGGAAAAGGCCGGCTTGTGGCGGTTCACGATTGACGTGACTGACCACTCCCGTCCGGCGTTCAGCGCCACCAAGAGGTGGTCGATCTCTGTGGGACGTGCGTCGCCGGGGTCCCCGTAGCCGGTTCCGAGCTGAACGGCTGGGGTCTGCGCGCGGCCCACCAGATGCCGGCGACAATCCCCGGCTCGCAGCCGAGCCTCCAGTAGGGTGTCGCCGTCAAGACGTAGATGTCGTCCACTGTCTGGGGGTTCAATGGCACGATCGCGAAGGCGCGGGCGGAACGCCAGCGTGCTTGTCACGGCGATGCTGGCAGCTGCACTCGCCACTGGCTGGCTCGCCAGTGTGCCGGCGGGCGCGAGCTCCCACTCCGGACCAACAGCCACCCGGTCCGAGCCGCACGCCTTCGTGCCGAAAAGCGGGTTCACCGTGAAGGATCCCCCCACCGCCGCCCAGGTGAACACGGCCGTAGCCGACGGCGTGGACTACCTCGACTGCCAGCAGGACCAGACGAAGACCGATTCGGACTTCGGAAGCTTCGACGGAGACGTCCCCGAGACGGCCGCTGCCATCATCGGATACGGCGTCCTCGACAAGGGCAACATCGCCAACCTGCCTCGCTCGCTCGACAACCCGGCGTGCCCGGGTCCGAAGCGCAACCTTCAGACGGATCTCACCAACGCCGTCAGCTGGCTGCTCGGCCAGCAGGATACGACCGACCCGGTCGAGGGCGGCAGTGTTGGAGGCTCCTGGACTTTCGACAGTGATTACTACACGTATTCGACCGGGCTTGCCCTGACGGCGCTCGGCCTCAACGAGGACATCCCCGCCCTGGCCACGAAGATCAAGGCGGCGATCTCGCTCGGTCGTGGCTTTCTCGCCACGCCCGGTGAGTTCGAGGACGAGCCACCTCCCGGAACCTCCGGTGGCCCTGCGACATGCACGACGACGCCGAACGACTACACAGCAGGCGGCTCGACTCAGGACACGTCCTACTACTGCGGCGGGTGGAACTACGGGCCCGAGTACGTCTACAACTCCCCGCGCTCGGACGAGTCCAACACCGGTTATGCCCTGACCGGTTTGCATCTCACCGGTGGCCTGACGTCGGAGGAAGCGGCGCTCGATCTTGGTTGGCAGACAAACGACCAAGCCGACACGACCAGCAACCCGCACTACTCCGGCTCACACAACGACGGCGGGGCGAGCTACCAGCCGGACATCGTGCAAGAGCTCGGAAGCGACTTTTCGTCGAATGCCAACGACAGTGGGACGCTGCTGTTCAGCCTGGCCGACGACGGGGAGACGATCGCCAGCGCCCAGGTCGACAAGGCGATCCAGTTCGACACCGACGCGCTCGACACCTACGAGAAGCAGGCCAACACCGACACGGGCGGACCTGGGTACGAGTCGGGCCCTCACGTCATGGTGTACCACGACGGCGATTCCGAAGACGGGTCGTGTGCACCGGGCACGAGCACCAAGAGCGTGCCGTGCGACTGGGGCGACGGCAATGGCGAAGGCGGCTTTCACTATTCCTTGTTCACCATCGCCAAAGGTATGGGCTCGTTCATCCCGGCCGACCTCAGCAAGGGGAGCAACTGGTACGCGAAGATCGCCGACCTGCTCGTTAATCAGCAGGACACCACCACGGTGTGCACACCCGCTCAGGACACTCCGTGCACCTTCGGGTCCTGGACACCTGACCTCCGAGACGACTTCTCGACGATCTTCGCCACCGGTCTGTCGATCTTCACCCTGGGCCTCGTTGCCACACCGCCGCCCCCGCTGCCGAAGGTCACGGCGGTTGCGGCGTCCCCGGTCTGCAACGAAGTCGAGTTCACCTGGCTCAACCCCTCCACTCCGAACTTCGGCGGGGTGTTCATCCAGCGCAGTACCACCGGGTTTCCTGCCACGTCCAACGCTGGGACTCGTGTCGCCAACGTGAAAGCGCCCGGGACGACCTTTACGGACAAGAATCTCGTTTCGCGTAAGAAGTACTTCTACGCGTTGTTCGCCCACGATACGAGCGGACAGGCCGTTTCGGCCGGGGTGGACGTGTCCGCCACACCGATCTGTGCCTTCGACGAGTACCGCATGGAAGGAGGGGACGGAGGCATCTTCGACTATCGCGCCAGGTTCTACGGCTCTCTCCCGTCCCTCGGGTTGCACATCTACGACGTCGTGGCCATGGCGTCGACCTCCAACGGCTATTGGATCGTGACCAAGACGGGTCGCGTCTACAACTTCGGAATGGCGAAGGACCTCCCGTCCCTTCCCCAGACGGGCTCTACCGTCAGCAACATCGTGGGCATCGCCGGCGACGGGGGGGACGGCGGCTACTGGCTGGTGTCCTCCACGGGCATCGTGTACCCCTTCGGAAATGCTCCCCATCTCGGTTCGGTCGCCAAAAGTGCCCACGTCAAGAACGTGGTCGCCATCTCGAGTCCAGACCGGGGCGGATATTGGCTCGTGACGAGCACGGGTAAGGTCTTCAGGTTCGGCAACGCCGTCTCTCACGGGTCGTGTCAAGAGAAGAGCTCGGGGTGCACGTCGCTGACCGCGCCGATCGTCGCAATCGACAGCCCGGACGCAGGCGGCTATTGGCTCGTCACGAGCTCGGGAACGGTCTTCGGATTCGGTGACGCCGTCGCCCACGGTTCGTGCTCGTCTGCCGATTCGGGCTGCGTCGGAGCGAGGAACATCGTCGGGATCGCCAGCCCTGATCCCGGTGGCTACTGGTTGGCAACCGGCCTCGGCAAGGTGGTCCCGTTCGGCGATGCCAAATTCCTCGGTGACTGCGCAGAGTCGGCGCACTCCCGCTGCCTGGGACTCGTCCGACCGATGGTCGCCATCACCTAAGCGCTACAGAGCACGACGGGGCCCTGCTGACGCGGCTACCTCCCGGTCTTGCAGCCATGACGGCGAGGCCGGGAGCGAGAGCCTTCATTCGCTTCCTCGTCAGGCGTCCTCGCGGGGAAGTGGCACGCTGTGCAATCCACTGCGAGGCCACCAAGCGAAGACCCATCCATCCTGTACCTGATCGACGATTCCAACCTTGCCCGTCTTGATGATCTCGTCGAAGACGGGAGAGGCGACGTAGACGACGCGAGTGCCCTTGACTAGGTCAATCTTGTCGGCCATGGCGCCCAGCGTGCCACGATCGGACACGATGTAGCTCGATCGTGGCACCCGGCTCAAACCCCAAGCGTCAAGTATCCGCCCCGGCGGTCCTGCTCAATGAAACGCCTTACGACGAGCTCACCGCCCAGGGCCATCGCCGACAACTCGGGCCACCTGACAGTTGCGGGCCGTGCGATGTGAGGCCAATGTGAGCTCGCCCTACCAGTCGTCGCCGCTCAGGCTGTCACTATGAGCGCTTCGGCCGTTGAAGTCGAGGCGTCGAAGTCGCTGTTGCCGGCATAGGTCGCCACGAGATGGTGGGTACCGACAGACAGCGCCTTCGCTGACAGGGCGCACGAGGCCTTTGCCTTGGACAGGGTTGCCGTGCACAGGAAGACCCCCCCGCTCTTCACGGTCACGATCCCGGTAGCGCTCCCCGCAAATCGCGGAGTGACGGTGACCGACAAGTGCTCGGCCCCTTCGTGGCCGAACGTCACCGTGCTGGTCGAGAGGGACAACGAGGACCGTGAGGTGGCTTTCGTCACTCCAACCTTGACGCCGGCCGACGTCGAAGGGTCGAAGTTCTTGTCTCCCGAGTAGTTTGCCACCACGCCGTCGGTGCCGGCCGCAAGCGCCGTGGGTTTGGGCGAGCAGTGCCCCGAACCCGAGGTGAGGGTGATCGTGCAGAGAGGTGTCGTCCCGCTCTTGATCACGACCGTGCCGGTCGGCTTGGTCGGCGACGTCGGAGTCATGACGACCTTGAATACCTCGGTCTGCTCGTTGCCATAGGCGACGCTCGGTCGTGCGACAGACAGGGTGGAGACGGAGGCCCCTCTGCCTCCCGCGAACACCGAGGTCACGTTGCTTCCACTGTCCGCAACGTAGGCGAGGTGGGTCGTCGAGTCGACGGCGATGCCGACCGGCTCGGCTCCCACGAGAACGGTTGCGGTGACGCCTCGAGTCAACTCGGAGATCACCGACACCGAACCCCCGCAATCGTTGGTGACGAAGACGTTCCTCGTCCCGGGATTTACCGCGACGCCCTCAGGGCACGAGCCCACGGCGATCGGACTGCCAACTGCAGCGCCAGTGGCCCCGCTGATGATGGAGACCGTCTCACTACAGTCGTTAGCGACGTACACGGTGTCCGAGGTCGAGTCGACGGCGACGCCCTCGGGGCAGCTGCCGACGGGAATCGCAGATCCCACAACGTTGCCGGTGACTCCGTCGATGACCGACACCGTGCCGGAGCAGTCGTTGGCGGCGTAGACGGTGTCGGTGGTGACATCGACGGCTATGCCTTCCGGACAGGAGCCCACATCGACGGTGGCAGTCACGGTCTCGGTCGACCCGTCGATCACTGACACATTGCCGCTGCAGTCGTTGGCAACATAGACGGTATCAGTGGTGGAATCCACGGCCATTCCCTCCGGGCAGCTCCCGACCGGCACCGTGGCATTCACCGTGTCCGTCGACCCGTCGATGACCGAGACGGTGTCGTCGCACGCGTTGGCGACGTACTCCGTGTCAGTGGTCGGGTCGACGGCGATCGCCTCTGGGCAGTCACCGACCGACACCGTGGCGGTGACGCTGTCGGTCGAAGTGTCGATCACCGATACCGTTTTGCTGCACTCGTTGGCGACGTACACAGTGGCGGCGGCGGCGTCCGTGCCGACGGCGTCCGGACAGTTGCCCACGGTGATCACCTTTGTCGCCTGCTGGACCACCGACACGGCGTCGCCGCCCGAATCGGTGACGAACACGGACTCCGTGGTCAGATCGATCGCGACACCCCAGGGATCGCTACCGACGGTGGTGGAGGCCACGCTGCCGTTGGCCTCGTCGATCACCGACACGGCGTTCGACTGGGCATCGGTGACGTAGACGGACCCGAGCGACGAGGAGACGGCGACGCCGACGGCATCGGGACCGACGTCGATCGTGTCGGTCACGGTGCTGCTCGACTCAGCGATCTCCGACACGGTGCTCGGGGGTTCGCCTCCACCACCCGACGTGCCGGAGTTGGTCACCCAGACCGTTGCCGTCGTCGGATCGACGGCAACGGCCCACGGGTACGCGCCGACGGCGACCGCCCTGGTGAGGGCGTTGGTCTTCCCGTCGATCACCGAGACCGAGTTCGAGGCTGCGTCGGCCACATAGATCGTGTCCGTGGTCGGATCAACGGCGAGGCCCTCAGGGCTCGTTCCCACCTTGACGTTCTTCGTGACGGTGTCGTTCTTTCCGTTGATGACCGACACCACGTTCGAGAGGGCGTCGGCGACGTAGACCGTGTCCGTCGTCGAGTCGACGGTGACGCCTGAGGGAGCCTGGGCCACTTTGATGGTCGCCGTCACGGCATGTGTCTTGCCGTTGATCACCGACACGCTGTTGGAATTCGCGTTGGCGACGTAGACGGTGTCAGTCGCTGTGTCGACTCCGACACCGACCGGCGTCGTACCCACGGCTACCGTCGCGATCACGGTCTCGGTCGATACGTCGATGACCGACACCGTGTTGGACCCGGCGTTGGTGACGTATGCCCTGGCGGTAGCAGCGTCGATGGCGACGCCGAGTGGCGAAGAGCCAACTGCTACCTCGCCGTTCGACGCGGTCGCCGCCGCGGCCGGAACCACCGCCAGGGCGAGCCCCCCCAGCATCACGGCGGAGGCCGCGACGAGCCAGCGCTTCAATCGACCAATCCCTCTCGCCATCGCTGCGATCCTCTCGATATCACCGGTGGGCCATGGCGACCCAGGCGACCACAGTAGGTCGCAGGCGCGCGCGAACCGAGGATTCGATTGAGGGCAGATCTAGCGCCTCAGCCGAGGTCTGCGATCGAGCGGCGGCTGGTGGCGTCCAGCTCCCTTCTCGGTCGCTCACCAGAACCGTGTCAGGTCATCTCGTCGCGTACCTGCTTGGCCCGGGCAGCGCCGATCGCCGTCTTCACGTCCTTTTGCTCTTCAGGCGGGGGGAGGACGGCGGGCAGACCCAGTGAGTCGACCCACAGCTCCCGGCTCCAGCCGGTCGTGTGATAGAGGTGTTCGTCCTCCTGTTCCTCGACCTCTTCGACGGCGGAACGAAGTGCCTTGCCCTCCTCGCCTTTGACCGTCTCGGCCGCCATGCCGAGCAGCTCCCAGTTGAGGTGATCCTTCGTTTCGGCGAGGGCGACGCACTCGCTGGCGACGAGCTCGGCCGCTTCCTTGGAGCCTGCCGCCCGCGCCATCTCCATCGCCTTCACCAAGGAAGTACCGATGTGATGAACCACTTGGCGCCCCGGGGTGTCCGCCTTCGCTTCGAGGCCGAACTCCCGCAGTAGTCCCTCGACGATCTCCACGTGACGCGTCGTCTGATCGTGATAGCCCTCCCACTCCTTGCGGAGATCGTCGTTCTGCACGCAACCGAGGGCCGTTTCGTACACCTGCACTCCGCCGAGCTCTGTCTCGAGCGCCTGATAGAGCAATTCGACGAGCTGGTCCCTGTTCATCGTCCTCTCTTTCTTTCTCTGCATGGCTCTTTTTCTGCCGCTGGGCGGAGACGAGCGCTCCGGGTGGCGCTGCGGGCATGCCCAAGCGCAGGGGCCGCTAAACGGTTCAAGCTCTCGCTCTCGGGTAGAGAGCGGCGGTGAACGTCGACGAGTTGCAGACCGTTGTCGGCCTGCCCGACCCGGACCCTTCAGAGAGCGAGGCTCCGCCGCCGGGTGTGCTGATCCTGCCCCCTTCGGCCGAACGAGAACGCGCTGCGGCCGCCGACCACCTCGGCGTTCTCGGTCGCCCCTTCGACCGGCGAACTCCGTTCTTCGTGGGCCTGACCGGCGCCTTGGGGGTGGCCGTCGCCTATGTGCTCGTGCGCGGGGTGACCGACATCACCTCGGTCCTCGTCATCATCGGTTTGGCGCTCTTCCTCGCCGTCGGGCTGAACCCCATCCTCACGTTCCTCATCGAGCACGGGCTGTCGCGGGGCGTCGCCGTCGCCATCGTGACCGGCGGCTTCGTGGCCGTCATCGCCGGCTTCATCGTTGCGGCCGTGCCGCCCATCTCCCACGAGGTGAGCAGCCTTGTGACGAACTATCCCCGCTACAAGGCGGACCTGCTCGCCGGAAGGGGTTGGGCAGGCAAGCTGGCGGTGAAGCTCCATCTGACCGGCTACCTGAAGAGCAAGGCCAAGCTGAAGCTGCCGATCACCGGCGGCCTGTTGGGCGCCGGCAAAGTGATTCTCTCGGTCGGAGTCGCCACGGTCAGCCTCGTCGTGCTCACGATCTACTTCCTCATCGCCCTGCCCGGGGTCGAGAAGCTGTGGCTCTCGCTCATCCCGCGCAGCCGCCGCCGGCGAGTCGACCTCTTGACAAAGGAAGTCTTCGACCGGGTGGGCGGCTTCATGTTGGGGAACCTCGTCACCTCGCTGGTGTCCGGCGTCGGGACCTACGTCTGGCTGCTCGCGTTCCGCGTGCCCTACGCCCTGTTGCTGGCGATCTTCGTGGCACTCTTCGACCTGATCCCGATGGTCGGTTCGACGATCGCCGGCGTCGTCGTCTGCCTCGTCGCCCTCACGAGGGGACTCCCGATCGCCATTGCCACGTCTTCGTTCTACGTCGTCTACCGGTTCCTGGAGGACTACCTCCTCAACCCCAGGGTGATGAAGCACACGGTGAAGGTCACGCCCGGGCTCACCGTGATCGCCACGCTGATCGGCGGCAGCCTCCTCGGCCTGATCGGGGCACTTATCGCCATCCCGGTCGCCGCCACCATCCACCTGTTGCTCGACGAAGTGGCCTTTCCTCGTCAGGACCAGCGATGAGCGCGAAGAACCAACCGCAAAAGCCCGAGACAGTAGCTACCGGCCGCCGGCGATGTCATCACCTCGCGAGCACACCATGGAGGACTGCCCGGCGAGTTGGGCCGGGTCTTTCGACGGCGGTACAGACCTCGAGCGTGCCATCACGAAAGCGACGCGGGAGTCCATTGCTTCCCGCTGTCGATCGAAACGAGGTTCAGCGCCGCGGCGCGCTGGGAGGCCCCACTACCTGTTCGCCCACGGCGACGCAACAGCTGGGTGACGCGCAGGAAGCGCTCAGTTTGGCTGAGCCCGTGCCGCCCTCCGCCGCCTCGCGCCAGGAGTCGTGGCGGGAATCCAACTCGTCCCGTTCCTTTCGAACCTCTCGGTTGTTCAGCGGCGCGTCCTCAGGATCGCAGTGGAGACAGCGAATCGTGAGAAAGCCGATGCTCGATCGTCATGCCGGCCCGAGCTGGGCCATGAGACCGCCGATGTCGAAAACGTTGCGCAGGTCGACGATGCGCCCGTTCTCGCATTCCACGATCTCGATCTCGGTGATCGTGAAGGTCTTGCCGGTCGGAGGCAGGCCGAGGAAGTCCCCGCTGTGCGTGCCGGTCCACCTCAAGCGGGCTGCGACCCACTCGCCACTCGCCACGACCTCCTCGATGTCGGCGCGGGCATCCGGGAAACCAGCTCGGAGCCCCTCGTTCAGCTGCTTGAGCCCGGCGATGGTGGGATCGGCGAACGCGGCGATGCTCGGTACGGCGATGTCGGGCGCGAGCACCTCGTCGAGCACGTCGAGATGGCCGGCACTGACGCCTTCCTCGATCAGCCGTCGGTACAGTGCGATGTTCTCGGCCTCGGCCATCTGCGTTCCCCCCTTCGACGCACTTCGTGCCCAGTTGTAGCACCCGGGTCGACCGGCTCGCCGCAAGGTTGGCAGCAGAAGGGTGGTGTAGAGACTTTGCGCCTGTGCGATGCAACTTCACGTTGGGGCGTCTGCGGCGTTGACCGGATCCCCCTGAACTGATCCACCCGTTGTGCGAGTCCGAGGCCCCATCATGGGGCAGGGAGGACCACACGACGATGAAGCGAAGAAGGCACACACCCGAGCAGGTGATCCGCAAGCTCGCCGAGGGCGAGAAGCTGCTCGCCCAGGGTCAGTCGATCGAGGAGGTCGTGAGACACCTCGAGATCACCGAGTCGACCTGGCACCGCTGGCGCAACCAGTACGGCGGCATGAAGGCCGACGATGCCAAGCGCCTGAAGGAGCTCGAGCGCGAGAACAGCCGCCTCAAGAAGATCGTGGCCGACCAGGCCCTCGACATCGACATGTTGAAGGAGCTGAACCGGGGAAACTTCTAGCCCCGGACCGTCGCCGGCGAGCCGTCGTGGCTCTCACCGAGCGGTTCGGGGTCTCCGAGCGCAGGGCCTGCAAGGTCGTCGGACAGCCCCGTTCCACCCAGCGCCTTCCCCCACCGGTCGTGGGCGACTTCGAGCTGGCGCTCCGGGCGTTCCTGCGGGACTTCTCCAAGAGGCGACCACGCTGGGGATGGCGGCGGGCCGCCATTCAGGCACGGAAGGAGGGCTGGCAGGTCAACAACAAGCGCATCCACCGCCTCTGGCGGGAAGAGGGCCTGCGAGTGCCCTACCGCAAGCGCAAGCGGCCGCTGCGTGGCATCGGGGTGCCCGTCGGCGCCATGTGCCCCATCGCCCCCAACGTGTTGTGGGCGCTCGACTTCCAGTTCGACCAGACGACCGACGGGAGGATGCTGAAGCTCTTGAACGTGATCGACGAGCACACGAGGGAGTGCCTCGCCATCGAAGTGGAACGGACCATCGACACCGACGGCGTTACCTGCGCTTCGACCACGGACCCGAGTTCATCGCCTACGCCGTGGCGGACTGGTGCCGCTTCAACGGGTCGAGCGCCGTGTTCATCGACCCGGGCTCACCGTGGCAGAACGCCTGGATCGAGTCCTTCAACGGACGTCTCCGCGACGAGTTCCTGAACGGCCAGCTCTTCGAGACCCTCTTCGAGGCCAAGGTCGGGTCCAGCCGTTGGCCTGAGGCAACGCGGTTCGCGCTCCAGCAAAGAGCGGCTCTCGCAGGCGAGCTGAGCACCCCTAACAACGGGACGTCTTTCAAACCCGAGCGGAACTGTCTTTGGCGCCTGGACCGGGTCTCTGCCCCGCGGACCCAGATGCATAGCGTCCGGATCCTTGTAGGCGAGCACGTGTCCGGTTGCTTCTGCCGTCACTCTACGCCACCGATCACTGGGCTTCTCTTCACACAACGCGGTACTCTGAGGACTACGAACCGCGACCGTTTCGCGCGTAGGCTTTCAATCTGTCTCGTCGTGTGCGGCCTTGCCTCCGCCCTCGCCCTCGTCAGCACCGGCGTTGCGGCGGCCGTTTCCTCGGTGCTCTACGTAGCCGGAGGCGGATCCAACGCTGCCAACGCCTGCACAAACGCCGGTGACCCCTGTGCCACGGTCTCCTACGCGCTCACGCAGGCGGCGGCGGGCGACACGATCGACGTCTCCGGCTCCGTGGCCGACAACGTCGTCGTCCCGAGCAGCCTCACACCGCTCACGATCGCGGGTATCTCGACGCCGGCCGTCCTCAGCGAGGGCACCGTCGGATCCGTCCTCGAGATCGATCCCGGCGCCGGAGTGATCGTCGAGGGCGTGACGATCGAGGGCGGTGCCGCCTTCCTCGGCGGTGGCATCGAGAACCTCGGCTCGTTGTCGATCAGCGACTCCACCGTCTCGGGCAACCTCGCCGAAGGGGGCGGTGGCATCTACAACGACGGGTCGCTCTCTCTTGATGCGACTGTCATCTCGGGCAACCAGGCCATCTCGACGGGCAGCCCCGCCGGGGTCGGTGGCGGCATCTTCAACCTGGGCACGCTGACCGTGGACGGCTCCACGATCTCCGCCAACTCGGTAGTCAGGGCGGGCGGCGTCAACGAGGGTGCGGGCATTTACGACCGGGGCGGCAGCGTGAGCCTCGCGGGGAGCACCGTGTCCAGTAATTCCGCCCAGTCGGCCGGTGGCGGCCTTTACGTCACCGACGGGTCGCTCGAGGTGGACTCGAGCACGATCTCCGGCAACAACGCCGGTTCGGAGGGGGGCGGCCTGTACTCGGACAGCCCCTCCACGATCGCCGCCAGCACGCTCTCGGACAACTCGGCAGCGGTCGGCGGGGGCGTTTACACCACCGGGACGCTCGCGATCGTCTCCAGCACCGTCGCCGCCAACAGCGCCGGTCCCGCTGGGGGCGGCATCGAGAACACCGGAACGCTGTCCGTCTTCGCCAGCACGATCGCCGCCAACATGGCACCTGGCGGCGGTGGCGCCATCGCCAACTCCGGAGGCGGCACGTCCATCGGGGGCAGCATCGTCGCGGGCAACACAGCTCCCGAGTGCGTCGGCTCGGTCACCGACGACCCCGGCTACAACCTCGAGGACGACTCGGCGGACACCTGTGGCTTCACTGGCCTCACCGACGTCACGGCCAACCCGGATTTGCAACCGCTCGGCCAGTACGGGGGTCCGACCGAGACGATGGCCCTCCAAGCGGGGAGCCCGGCCCTCGACCTAATCCTCAACCCGACACCGGGGCTCTGTCCGGGCACCGACCAGCGCGGAGTTCTCCGCCCACAGGGTGACGATTGCGACCTCGGAGCCTTCGAGCTGGCAACCCTGACGGTGCAGGCGCCGTCACCCACCATCACCTACGGCGGCGCCATCCCGACGCTCGTCCCGAGCTACGCCGGGCTCCTCGACGGCCTCTCCGGGCCGAGCACTCCGGCGACCTGCACGACGACGGCGACCTCGGCGAGCCCGCCTGGGCAGTACCCCGTCGTCTGTTCGGGGGCCGTCGACCCCGACTACGCCATCGTGTACCTCTCCGGGACGCTCACGATCGGATTCACACAACCGTGCGTCGAGCGCGCTGTGGGCGGCTTCGTCGTCGGGTCCGGGCAAGCGGTCTGCATTGGACGTGGCGGCCTCGTGTTCGGCCGGGTGGCAGTGCAACCCGGTGGGTCGTTGTGGATGAGCCATGGCGTCGTCGTCGGGCTCATCATCTCGAACGGCGCAGCGGCTCTCGGCGCCTGCTCGTCCCTGCTCGTCGGCTCGGTGAACTTCCTCACGACTGCGGGCCCTGTCGACCTCGGCGGTCCGCAGTGCGGAGGCGACCTCGTCGTCGGTGCCGTCCGTATCAGCAACGGGCGCGGGGGCGTCAGCTTCGCGAACAACACGGTCCTGGGTCTGTTGACGATCACCAACAACACGGGCGGCTTCTCGTTCACCAACAACCTCGTGCTCGGCCGGGAGCTCATCGGCGGCAACAGCTGACTGCTTCGAGTCGGTGGCAGCACCCCCAACGGGATTCGAACCCGTGCTACCACCTTGAAAGGGTGGCGTCCTAGGCCGCTAGACGATGGGGGCAAGGGCGGCGGGAGCCCGCCGGCGGGCCCGGCCGAGGCTACCAGCGCACCGGCCGCACCCTTGACGTGAGCAACCCCCGATGCCAGCCGGCAGCGTCAGCTTTTCAGCACCCACTCGCTTGCCCCGGCGGTGTCGCGGACCTCGACGCCGAGGGTGTCGAGGCGGTCCCGGATCCAGTCCGCCTCCTCGAAGTGCCGCTCCGCACGGGCGCGCCCTCGAAGCTCCAACATCGTCTCGACGAACGGCCCGACGACCTGGCGGGGATCGCGGGTGCCCGCCTCGCCGGCGCGGCCGAGCTCCACCACGAGGGAGCGGAAGCTGGCGCGGGCCCGGTCCATGGCGTCGCCGAAGGGGATGTCGGTCGACCACTCGGTGATCTCGTCCTCCAGGCGGAGGACCTCGCCGACGGCGGCCGCAACGTCGCGGTTGGCGAGAGCCGAGGCGAAGCCGTGCTCCCGCTCGCGGACGAGCCCGATGAGTGGTGAGTCGGTGAAGCTCGACTCGACCGCCGAACTCTCGGAACCGGCGGATTCATCAAGCGGATCGCTCCCACCGGGAGCAGCGTCCGTCGCCGGCGTAGCAGCCGGGACGCCCCCACCGCCTGCCAGCTCGGCAGCCGTCTCGAGGAGCTCGTCGATCTTCACCGTCGAGCCGGCCGGGAACGTCCGAACCTGACCGGACGAGCGGACCGTGACGACCCCGAGGCCGGTGATCGTGCCGACGCCCTCGTCGAGATCGAAGCTGATGGCCGTGTGCTCGTCGACGCCGAGCACGAAGGCCCCATCCGGAAGTTGCGACTCGAGCATGGCGAGCCGGTGCTCGCCGAGGTAGCAAAAACGCGTGTCGTGCGTACCCCCCTCGGCGTTGTTGAAGTGGGGGATGACCGCCGCCCTGATCCCCAGCTCGCTCATGAGGTCGAGCCCGGTGAGCCAGAACGGGTCCTCTCCGACCTTGTAGATCTCGTAGACGGGAACCGTCGAAACACCGAGCGTGAGAGCGGCGGCCGAGGAGAACGTGAGGCCGCCGCCGTGGGCGAGGATCTCCCGCAGCAGGCTGGGCACGACGGTGGAGGTCCACTTGCGAAGGGCGTAGCTCGGGCTGCCGGGACCCGTGAAGACGTAACGGGCGCGCCGCAAGGAGGACACGAGGCGTTCCTCGGCGAAGGCGTCATCACCGCTCGCGACGGCACCGTCCGCCGAGCCGGGCCCGACGGGCACCTCGATGTCGCTGCGGAGGCTCTCTGCGAAGTAGCGGCGGACCCGCTCGCACAGCTCGACCCGGTTCTCCTGAAAGGCGAACGGCGTGTCGAGGAGGAAGGCGGGCACCGGTGGCGGTCCGAGGCGCTCCAGCACGGCGCGGTGAACCTTGACCATCGTGGGAGCGATCTCGCCCGAGCCCATGATGGTGAGCAGGCGCGGGAGCGCCGGCTGGGGTGAACCCGGTTGCTCGCCGCCGCTCGCCGCCGTCACGGACCCGTGTCCGGCTGGGGTGTGCCGTCCCACCGCAGCCCGCCGAGGGGCTCCCCCCACGGATCCTCCGGCACGAGGTCGTCAGCTCCTGGAGCCGGATCCGGGAGCCAACCGGAGAGGAACTCCACGAGCTCGGTCTGGAGGCTCGACAGGTAGTAGTAGTACAGCATCTGCTGGGTGAGCTGACCCCCCGGGAGTTCACCGTCTTCCCTCACGTCGAGCACGGTGCCGAGCACGAGCCGGATGTCGTTGATCGCCGTCATCCAGCCCTGCACTTGCTCGGAATCCAAGCTCTTGGCGTCGGCGGTCTCGGCCAGCAGCTGCAACGCCTCCCGGTGGTGCTCGAGGAGCCCGGCGCGGGTGACGTCGATGTAGCTCCGCTCCGCCTCGTCGTCGCGGGGGTAGGCGGGCGGAAAGAGCCGCCGCAAGGACGGCGGCATCTCGGCCAGATCCGGTGCGACGGTGCCCGCAGGGGTCGTGCCGAGCTCCGCGCCCATGTCTTGGGGCGAATCCTCGCCCTCGGCGCCGGCGGCCGCGGCCTCGGCGGCGGTCCCGAGGGCGGCGAGGATGACGTCGATCTCACGGGGCAGGCTGGCAAGGAGCGATCGCTCCTGCGCCCTCAGGCGGAGCAGGGCGCCCCCCGGGTGCTCCCGGTCCGGCAGGATGCGCCGCCTCACGTGCCGCTTCGTTCCATCGTCGCCCACAAGCCGTGTTGGTGCAGGCGGTTGACATCCATCTCCGCACGCTCCTTCGGGCCGCTCGACACGACGGCTCGTCCTTTGTAGTGCACGTCGAGCATCAGCTTGTGAGCCTTTGCCTTCGAGTACCCGAAGAGCTTCTGGAACACGAAGGTCACGTAGGCCATGAGATTGATGGGGTCGTTCCAGACGATCACGAGCCAGGGCAGGTCGGCCTCGACGGACTCGTCCGTCACGGGCCGGTCGACCTCGGCCGGCGCCGAACCCGGCGTCGAGGCGGAGCTCACGTCGTCGTGGCGACGGCGCTGCGAGCGGCGACGCCGCCAGCAATGGCGCCGTCGACGAGGGGCGGCTGACGCGACGGGTGCTCGTGCAGCGACAGATAGAAACCCACCGCCGCCACCCACAGCACCGTGACTCCGAGGATGTGGAGCTCGACGACCCAGGGGGAGTCGTGGAGGAAGAACTGCACGTATCCAAGTGTGCCCTGAACGACGAGCAGTTCGAACAGCCACCGGAGGTGCAGCTGAACGGTCGCCGGCACTCCGGCGCGACGGAAGGCGAAGAGCCCGGCGAGGCTCAGCCCGATGAGGAAGATGGCAACGTCGCTGTGGGCTTCGGCGATGTCCCGAAAGGCGATCGGGATGCGAATGACCGGTTGGCTCCGTGAGCTCGGCGCCCCGGCGTGCGGCCCGGCGCCGGCGACGATCGTTCCGACGCAGCAGACGAGCCCCAGCACGGCGACGAGTAGACGAGCGAGCCACCGCAGGTCGCCGGGCACGAGCGATCGCGTGGGGCGTGGCTCGAGGTCGTCAGCGATTCCGCTCTGATGGAAGAACACGACGGCGTCGGCCAGGATCACGATAGTGAGGAGGAAGTGAACAGCGACGAGGTACGGGTTGAGCTTGAAGAGGACGACGAGACCGCCCAGCACGATTTGGGCGGCGACGCCCGCCACGAGCCCGCCGGCAAGCCAGCTCAGATCCCGGCGCCGGGGCGAGCGGGCGAGCGCCAGCAGGAACGCCAGGGCGGAGACGATCGTCACGACCACGGTCACGAGCCGGTTCGTGAACTCCACGACGGGGTGGAAGGAAGCGTTCGCCGTGAGCTGGTGCTGATAGCACGACGGCCAGTCCGGGCAGCCGAGTCCGGAGCCCGTCAGACGAACGGCCCCGCCCGTCACCATCAAGAGGGCGTAGGCGATGACGGAGGCGAGGGCGACCTTTCGGACGAGCGAGGGCGAGACGGCGGGAACGTGGAGCATTGCCTTGTGGCCGGCGGAGCGGAGGACGGACTGCTCTTGCACCTCGGCCGATGGTAGGCGAAGCGGAGCGCCGACCCGCTTCGACGTGTCCCGGGCCCGCCGCAGCCATAGGATGCAGCCGTGGCCCAGAGCATCCCCATCGTGAGTGAGGGTCGCACGCTGGGAGTGAGGTTGAGGGGTTTCGTCGCGTTGACGAAGCCGAGGATCATCGAGTTGCTGCTCGTCACGACGCTCCCGACGATGATCGTGGCCAAGCGCGGGCTTCCCTCCGGCTGGCTCATCCTCGCCACGATGGTGGGTGGGACGCTCTCGGCCGGCGGTGCCAACGCCACCAACATGTTCCTCGACCGGGACATCGACGCCGTCATGAAGCGGACGAGCAAGCGGCCGCTCGTCACGGGAGCTGTCAGCCCGGCGGAGGCGATCGTCTTCGCCGTCTTGCTGGAAGCCGTGGCGTTCGTCGTGCTCTGGCGCTTCGTGAACCTGCTCTCCGCTGTCCTGGCGCTGGCGGCGGCGCTCTTCTACGTCTTCGTCTACACGATCGTCCTGAAGCGCCGGACGGTGCAGAACATCGTCATCGGGGGCGCCGCCGGCGCCGTCCCGGTGCTCATCGGCTGGACGTCGGTCACCGGCCGACTCGCCTGGCCCCCCGTCGTGCTCTTCGCCCTCATCGTCATCTGGACGCCATCTCATTTCTGGGCGCTCGCCATCAAGTACCGGGAGGATTACGCCAGCGCCCAGGTTCCGATGCTGCCCGTGAAAGCATCGCTCGAGCGGGTCGCCCGCGAGATCGTCGTCTACTCCGTTGCCCTCGTGGCCGTGTCGATCGTCTTCGCCGTCGTGGGCCACATGGGCCTCGTCTTCTGGGTGGTCGCGCTGGTCGCCGGCGCCTTCTACATCGTGAACGCCATCCGGCTCCGCCTCGACGGCGGGTCGAGCAAGTCGGCCATGCGACTGTTCACGTACTCGATCACGTATGTCACCGTGCTGTTCGGCGCCATGGCACTCGACGTCTTCGTGCACGTCCACTGAGCGTCATCGCTCGCCTCGTCCTTCCCAGCGGAAGGTGAGGCCGGCGAAGAGCGGGGCCGCCACCGCCCAGATGCCGAGCACGATCCAGCACTCCGCCGGGACACCGGTCGAGCTACCGGCGGCGCCGAGCGTCGCCTGTAGGGCACGCGAGAGCCCGGCGGCGGGTAGCGCCCGGGCGACGACGGCGAAGCCCCCCAGCTTCTCGACGGGGAAGACGATCCCGCCGATGAGCAAGAGGACGAGATAGAGGGCGTTGCACAGCGCCAGGTTGATCTCGGCGCGAAGCGCGCCCGCCATGGCGAGGCCGATGCCGGCGAAAGCGACTGTTGCGAGAAGCTCGGCGGCGACGGCGAGGCCGACGGAGGCGCTCGGCCGCCAGCCGAGCCCGTAGGCGATGGCGACGAGCAGGACGACCTGGACGATCTCGACGCCGATGACCGACACGATCTTCGCCGCCAGCAGGCGTGGGCGGCCGAGTGGCGTGGAGCCGAGCCGTTTCAGGACGCCGTAGCTGCGCTCGAAACCGGTGGCGATGCCAAGGCTGACCATGGCTGTCGACATGACGGCGAGCGCGAGGACTCCCGGTGCTAGGAAGTCGACGGGATGGCGGTCACCGGTCGGGAGGACGTTCACTTCCGAGAAGAAGACGAGCAGGAACGCAGGGATGCCGAGGGTGACGAGGAGGGTTTCGCCTCGTTGCAGCGTCATGGTGACCTCGGCCGCCACCTGTGCCCGGAACGCCCGCACGTCAGCTCGCCGCTCCGCCCTTGCGGACGAGCCGCAGGAAGAGATCCTCGAGCCGCTCCCGCCCGGCCCGCAGGCTGCCGAGGGCGAGGTCCCGCTCGGCCATCCAGGCGGTGAGCGACGCCAGCATGGCGGGCGTCAGGGCAGCCGCCACGAGGTAGTCGCCCGGGGGGCCTTCGGAGACGGCGACCCCGAGGATCTCGGAGAGCGCCGACACGTCGATGCCCTCCGGGGCGGAGAAACGAACCTCCTCTCCCCCCTCCCCCATCTCCCCCGGCCGGCCGGCTGCCACGACCTCGCCGCCGTCGATGATGACGACCCGGTCGGCCAGCCGCTCCACCTCGTCGAGCTCGTGGCTCGTGAGGATGACGCAGGCGCCCTCCTCGCGCGCCGCCGCGATGACGGCTCGTACGGCGAGGCGACCCGCCGGGTCGACGCCGGAGGTGGGTTCGTCGAGGAAGAGCACGTCGGGGCGGCCGAGGAGGGCGAGGGCGAGGGCGACCCGCTGCTGCTCGCCGCCGGACAGTCGTTTGAACGGAGTGCCCTCGACGGCGCCGAGCCCGAGCGCACCGATGAGCTCCGCCGGGTCACGGGGCGACTCGTAGTAGGAGGCGAAGAGGTGCAGGGCCCGACGGGCGTTCATCATCGGGTAGACGCCCGGCTGTTGCAGCATGACGCCGATGCGACAGACGAGGGCGTCGTGGTCGGTGACCGGCTCGAGGCCGAGCACGCGCACGCGACCGCCGGCCGGGCGGCGGTAGCCCTCGAGCGTTTCGACCGTCGTCGTCTTGCCGGCGCCGTTCGGCCCGAGGAGGGCGAGCACCTCCCCCCGCTCCGCCTGGAATGTGACCCCGTTCACGGCGATGCGCTCGCCGTAGGTCACGCGGAGATCCGTGACCTCCACCGCCGGTGCCGCCGCCCCGCTCGGGAAGAGGGGCCTTCCCTCGTGCGCCACGTTCAGTGTCGCGGCGCCTCGAAGCGGTAGCCCACGCCCCGGATCGTGGTGATGAGGACTGGGTGAGCCGGATCCGCCTCGATGCGGGAGCGGAGACGCTTGATGTGCACGTCGAGCGTCTTCGTGTCGCCGACGTAGTCGAGGCCCCACACGCGGTCGATGAGCGTGTCGCGGGTGACGACCCTGCCGGCGTTGGCAAGGAGGATCTCGAGCAGCTCGAATTCCTTCAGCGGTAGCTTGACCTCTTGCTGGCGGACGACGCACTCGTGACGGGAGACGTCGAGCCGCACGCCGGCGACCTCGAGCACCTCCTCCAGGTCCCGGCGGAGCGCCCGCCGCTCCTGCGAGCGGTGGCGTTCGTGCGGCGTGTCCGAGGTGGCGGCCGGGGGAGCCGGCGTCGCTGCCACCGGTGCCGGCGCTGCCGGCAGCGCCTGGCCCTCGGGGGCGGGCTCGCTGCCGTTCGTGGCCGCCGCGTAGGGGAGCTGCTTGGAGCCGCGCCGCAGCACGGCTCGCATGCGGGACACGAGCTCGCGGAGCCGGTAAGGCTTCGCGACGTAGTCGTCGGCGCCGACCTCCAGCCCGACGACCGTGTCGAGCTCGGTCGACTTCGCCGTCACCATGATGATGGGAACGTCCGAGCGCGCCCGGATCGTTCGGCAGACGTCGATGCCCGACATCCGCGGCAGCATGACGTCGAGCAGCACGAGGTCCGTCGTCTCGGGACTGAAGCGCTCGAGTGCCTCTACCCCGTCGCGCGCCACGGTGATGTCGAAACCCTCCCGCTCCAACCCCACCACCAGTGCATCCACGAACGACTCGGCGTCCTCGACGAGGAGGACCCGGGTGGGAACCGCAGACTCGGTGCTGGTCACGTGTCGCTCCTCGGCTGGAGGGGCAGACGCAGCGTGAACGTCGATCCCTCGCCTTCTCGGGACTCCACTTTCACGCTGCCTCGATGGTTGGCCGCTACGTGCCGCACGATAGCGAGTCCGAGGCCTGTCCCGCCTGTTGAGCGGCTACGTCCCTGGTCCACCCGGTAGAAGCGCTCGAAGATGCGCTCGAGGTCCCGCGCCGGGATGCCCACGCCGGCGTCCGCCACCTCGATGACGGCTTCGTCGTTCTCCACCCGGCCGCTGCAGCGGACCTCGGAGCCTTCGTAGGAGAACTTCACGGCGTTCTCGAGCAGGTTGTAGACGGCGGAGGTGAGCTGGCGCCGGTCGCCGAAGACGACGACGGGCGGCTCCGGCTCGACGAGGACGACCTGCACCTTCAACTGCTCGGCGGCGGCTCGTACCCGCTCGGCCGCCTCCGCCATGACGAGATTGGTGAGGACCGGCTCGCGGGGCGGCGACTCCTCGTTCTCGATCCGCGAGAGATCGAGGAGGTCGTCGATGACGCGGCTGATGCGGAACGCCTCCGTGTGGATGCGCTGGGCGAGCCGCTGGGCGACCTGCGGCTCGGTCTCGCTGAGGAGCGTCTCGGCGAGGAGGCCGACGGCCCCCATGGGCGTCTTCAGCTCGTGGCTGACGTTGGCGACGAAGTCGCGGCGGATGCCTTCGAGCCGGCGCCGCTCCGAGACGTCGTCGATGACGGCCATGACGCCGAGGACCCGCGACCCGTTGTCGATGCTCTCCGTCCGGACGACAAGCGTCCGGCGCGGCGGCCCGTACAGCTCCAAGGTGCGCTCGTCCGCCGACCCGATCGCGGTCGACTGCAGCAGCTCCTCGACGGCCTGGGCGGCGAGAGCGTCACCATGCCGCCCGCTCATGAGGGCGATGGCGTTCGAGTTGGAGAAGACGGTCTCGCCGTGCTCGTCACGGATGAGCACGGCCTGCGGGAGGGCATCGAGCGCCCGCCGGATGCGGATCGTCTCCGAGCTGGCGTCGTGCACGGCGGCCGCTGCGCTGGCCGTCGCCTGCTCGAGCAGCGCCAGGCTGTCCTCGACCGTCTTCGGCTCGCGGGCGGGCGTGTCGGCGCCCAGGCGGGAAGCGAGGGAGCCGATCCGCAGCCGCATCGACCGGCCGCCCCGCCGGTGCCCGATCATCCCGGCCAACGCAAGCGCCACCAACACGGCGGCGCCGGCGATGACGATCTCCGGCACCGTGAGCCGGATCAAGGCGAGCACGACTACAGCTTGTCAGGCTGGACGTGTTCTACGTTTATCGAAATGGAACAAAAACACTTGAAAACCTAAGAAACCCCCCGCTACTCTGCAAGAGTCTCGGTCGACCAACGACCCACCACCAGTCCCACGTTGACAAGCGTCCTCCGGGAGGTCGGTCGTGACACCGCTCATCCACCAGTGGCTGCTGGCCGGCAGCCCCATCGTCCCGTTCACCCCCCGGTCCGGCGCTCTCCCGGGCGCGGGCACACTCGAGACCCTCACCGACGGCATCGGCTGGTGGGCGCTCGTCGCCTCCCTCGTGGGGCTCGTCCTCGGGGCGGCGGCGTGGGCCCTCGGGAGCCACACGAATAATTACCAGTACTCGAGCGCCGGCCGCCGTGCCGTCATCGTCTCGGCGCTGGCTGCTCTCGTCATCGGGGCTGCCCCCATCGTCATCAGCTTCCTCTTCAGCGAGGGGAGCCACTTCTGAGCCCGCTCGCCCGGCTCGGTCCGGCCTTCCTCCACATCGCCCGCCTGCGTGTGGCTGTTCCGGACGGCTTGCTGCCGAGCCCGTCGAGCTTGCTGCGCCAGCTCGCCGAGGACCTCGTCTCCGGCTTCTTCCGCCGCTTCAGCGAGTGGATCTCGACCGGAGCCGTCTGGCTGCTGCAGCAGGCGTGGCACCTCATGTCGGCCACGACCGAGCCCGTGCTGAGCGGTTCGGCATTCACGGACGAGTACCGGGTGATGATCCTCATCGGGCTGGCCTTCGTAGCGCCCCTGCTCGGTCTCGCCGTCATCCAGGCCATCGCCCGACAGGACGTCGGGGGGCTGCTGCGTACGGCCTTCCTCCGCTTGCCGTTGGCCCTCCTGCTCACCGGCGTCGTGATCGAGCTCGTCTCACTCGGGTTGCAGTTCACCGACCAGGCGAGCGTCTCCCTGCTCACCGCCGGTGCCGATCCGGCGGCGCGTGCCTTCGGCCACATCGAGACAGCCCTCGGCCCCATCGCGCCCGCTGCCGCCGGCTTCGGTGCGCTCCTGCTCGTCGCCGTGGTGGGGTTCGTCGCCTTTCTGCTCTGGGTGGAGCTGGCGGTGCGGTCGGCCGCCGTGGCGGTGGCGGCGTTGTTTCTCCCCCTGGCGTTGAGTGGCCTCGTCTGGCCGGCCACGTCGCACTGGGCGCGGCGCCTCGGTGAGACGCTCGCCGGCCTCGTCCTCATGAAGCTCGTGATGGCGGCCGTGCTCGCCCTCGCCGGCGGGGCGTTGGCGGCGACAGCGGGGGGAATCTCGAGCGTCATCGAGGGACTGGCGCTCCTCGGGCTGACCGCCTTCGCCCCGTTCACGCTCCTTCGGCTCATCCCTGTCATCGAGAGCGGCGCCATCTCCCACCTGGAGGGCGCCCGGCCGGTGCAGGGCCTGAAGGACCGAGCCACCGGGTTCGCCAAGACAAAGGTCGACTCGATGGCGAGCTCCCTCGTCGGGTCGCTGACGACGGGAGGCGGGTCAGCCGGCCCGGACGTCGGCAAGCCGGTGAGCCTGTTCACGGGCTCGTCCCTGGCGGATGGCGCACCGGGCTCGACGGTCGGGCGAAGCTCCAGCGGTGCGTCGTCGGGGGGGACGCCCTCGGCATCGGGTGGCTCCACCGGACAACCGGCGCCACCACCCCCGCCACCTCCGCCTGGGGCGCCGAAGGGAATGGGCGGCTGGCTCCGCCACATCGACGACAACCGAGAGGGCCGGTCGTGACCGTGCCCGATCACGAGGCGAGATACCGGCTCGGCCCGCGTAGCACGCGGGGACTCGTCGCCGGCTGGCGGCCCGGCCAGATCGCCTGCGTCGGCATCGGGCTGTTGCTCGCCGTCGGCTTCCTGCGGGCCATCGGCGGTGCCGGCGGCGGGCTGCTCGCCCTCGCCTCCGCCGGCAGCGGCATCGCCGTGGCTGCGTGGCCGATCGGTGGTCGCACGCTCGAGCAATGGCTGCCCACGGTCGGCGCCTTCGGCGTGCGCTCGGCAACCGGGGTCGGTCACCGGCCTTGGCGGGCGCCTGAACGCAGAGGCGGCCCCCTCGCCGCCCTCTCGGTCATGGCGCTGCCCGAGCGGGGCGATTGGGAGCCTGCCTGGAGGGAGCGGCTCGACTCCTTCGCCTCCTCCCTTCCCGGCCGGCGCTCACCGGGCGACGACCGATCGGCTGTCGCCGGCGGCTCGGTCGGCATCGTGTCCGACGGCCGTGAGCACACCTGGACGGCCGTGCTGCCCGTCGGCGGGACAGGTTTCGCGCTCCTCTCCGAGCTCGAGCGGGTCGAGCGGGTGGCCGCCTGGTCCGGTGCCTTGGCGGCCATGGCGCGTGACGGGGCGGGGCCCCACCGCCTGCAATGGCTGTCCTGTGCCTACCCGGCGTGGCTCGAAGGAGGCCTCCCGACCGGCGGATCCGGACCGGCCGGCAGGCACTACGCCAGCTTGCTGAACGAGGCGGCGCCGCACCTCTGGGCGCACGAGGTCTACCTGGCCGTGACCGTGCGGGAGGGAGGCGGCCGGCGGGCGAGCGCCGCCGTGCAGCTGCTGTCCGAGCAACTCGCCACGTGCTCAGAGCGACTGAAGGGGGCAGGTCTGGCACCCGGCCCGCCTCTCTCGGTGGCGGAGGTGAGCGGCCTCGTCCGCCGGAGCTACGAGCTGACGCCGGTCAGCAGCCCGAGCCTGTGGCCGTGGCCGATCTCGACCGACGAAGGGTGGAAGAGCCTGCGGACCGACGCCGCCTGGCACGCCACGTTCTGGGTCGCCGAGTGGCCGCGTAGCGAGGTGGCGGCTGGTTTCTTGCTTCCGATGCTCCTCGAGCCGTCGCTACGTCGCGTCGTTTCGGTGACGATGGCGCCTGTGGCGGGCGCCCTGGCCGTGCGCCGGGCGGAGCGCGACCGGACGGAGGGAACGGTCGACGCCGAGCTTCGGCAGCGGCACGGGTTCGCCGTCACGGCGCGGGCTGCCCGGGAACAGGAGAGCCGCCAACAGCGGGAGGCCGAGCTGGCGGAGGGTCATGCCGCCTACCGCTACTCGGGGTACGTCACGGTGACGGAGGGCGACCTCGAGGCGCTCGAACGTGCCTGCACCCGCCTGCAGCAGTCCGCAGCCCTCGCCCAGCTCGACCTCCGGCGCCTGTACGGTGCCCAGGAGGACGGTTACTGCTGCACGCTGCCCGCCGGGCGGGGCTGCCGGTGAGCGCCGTGCGCGTGCCCCCGCACGAGGCGACGACGGCGCAACTCGGCGCCGCCTACCCGTTCGTCGCCTCACGGCCTCTCGGAGTCTCCCGCGTGCTCGTCGGGCGCGACCTCGCCGGCGGCGCCTTCCTGCACGATCCGTTCGCCCTCTACGCCAACGGAATCCTCACCAATCCCAACATGACGGTGCTCGGACAGATCGGGCGCGGCAAGAGCAGCCTCCTGAAGAGCTACCTCTACCGGCAGGCGGCCTTCGGGCGCCAGGTCGCCGTCCTCGACCCGAAAGGGGAGTACGGAGGACTGGCACGGGCGCTCGGTTCCGTGCCGATCGCCCTCTCGCCGGCCGGTGGCGTGCACCTGAACCCGCTCGAGCAGCTGGGCGATGGTGAGGCGCAGCGTCGCGGGGGAACGAGCACGCCCCGTCAGCGCCGCCTCGTCCTCCTCGCCGCCTTGGCCGAGGCGACGCTGCGCCGGCGCCTGTCGCCGAGCGAGCATCTCGCCGTCGAGGTGGCCCTCGACGCCGCCGTGGCGTCGTCAGCCGTGCCGACCCTCGCCGGCGTCGTTGACGCCATGCTCCGCCCCTCACCGACGGCGGAGGTGCCCTCCGGCCTGAGCGCGGCCACCCTCGCGGAGGACGGCCGCGACGTCGGGCTGGAGTTGCGCCGTCTCGTAGGGGGCGACCTCGCCGGCATGTTCGAGGGCGAGACGAGTCCCGCCTTGCGGCGGCCCGGGCCGAGTGGGCCGTCCGGGGAGCTCCCGTCTGGTGGCGATCCGGACTCGGCCGTCCCGCCCCCACTCGTCCTCGACCTCTCGGACGTCTACCACTCCGAGGCCCTGCCGGCGCTCATGGTGTGCGCCTCCGCCTGGCTCCAGGCCATGACCGCCGGCGAGGACACGCGAACCCTGCTCGTCGTCGACGAGGCGTGGGCTGTGCTGAGCGAGGTGGCCGTCGCCCGCTTCCTCCGAGCCTCCTGGAAGCTGGCCCGAGCCCGTGGCACGGCCAACGTCGCCGTGTGCCACCGGGCGAGCGACCTGAGCTCCAGTGGCGCCGCAGGGAGCGAGCAGGCCCGGCTCGCCGAGGGGCTGCTGGCGGACTCCGAGACGATCGTCTGCTACGCCCAGCCGGCCTCCGAGCTGCCGTCGCTCGCCGAGCTCCTCGGCTGCCCCCTCTCCGCCCTCGCCGTCGTGCCGAACCTGCCCCGCGGCGTCGCCCTCTGGCGCGTGGCCGGCCACTCCTACCTCGTGGAGCACCTGCTCGGGAGGCACGAGCGGGCACTCGTCGACACCGACGCCCGCTTGCGCGAGGCGGGCGATGCCTAGGCAGCCCCGGGGGCCTTCCCGCCGTCCGAACCGACGATCTCGCAGCCTTCCCCCACCCGGCGGGAGCGGTCTTGTGGGCGATGTCGTCGTCGGGCTGGGGTTTCTCGTGGTCGTGCTCTCGGCCGAGCGGCACCGTCTCGGCACCCGGCTGCACGAGGCGGGGGCCTCGATCCGCCCGCACGCCGCCGTGGCCGCCGGCGCCGTTGCCGGGCTAGTGCTGCTAGTGGCGGCCGCACTCGTCGCCGTCAGGGTTGGTCGCCACCGGGCGGCGACTGGCCGCACCCGCTCGGTTCGCCGACCGTCGGCGCAGGAGCCCGGGTGGGCGGGTCGGCGCGACCTTCGGACGCTCGAGGTGGCCGCTCCGCCCGGTGACCGCATCGTCATCGGCACGCTCGGGCGCCGGCTGCTGGCGGCCGAGGCGGGGCAGTCCGTGCTCGTCGTCGGGCCGACGCAGTCCGGCAAGACGAGCGGCCTCGCCGTCCCGGCGATCCGGGAGTGGGCGGGCAGCGTCGTCGCCACGAGCGTCAAGTCGGATCTCGTGCGGGCGACGTTCGAACAACGGCGGGCCCTAGGCCCCGTCCACGTGTACGACCCCACCGCCTCCTGCGGGCTCGTCGCCGAGGGCTGGTCGCCCCTCGCAACGGCGACGACATGGGCGGGGGCACGCCGCCTCGCTTCGGCGCTGTGCTCGGTGGCGAGAGTGGACGGCGGCATGGAGGACGCCGGCTTCTGGTACGCCTCGGCCGAAAAGCTCCTCGCCCCGCTGCTGCTGGCGGCGGCCACGACCGGTGTTGGCATGAGCGACGTCGTGCGCTGGATCGACGACGAGGAGCTGCACGAGCCGCTGCTGGCGCTCGAGCTGACCGGCGTCCCGGACGCCCTGCGGGCGGCGCGGACGAGCTTCGGCCGGGAGGAGCGCCAGCGGAGCTCGGTGTTCGCCACGGCGGAGACCATCGTGGCCGGCTTCGCCGATCCCGGCGTGGCGGCCGCCTGCGCTCGAGACGAGATCCAGCCCAGTGCCCTCGTGGCGGGGCCACCTGGCACGCTCTACTGCTGCGCCCCCGCCCGCGAGCAGGAGCGCCTTCGTCCCGTCTTCGTCGCTCTGCTCCGGCAGGTGCTCGACGCGGCCTTCGAGCTCTCCAGCCGGACCGGCCGCCCGCTCGATCCTCCCCTCCTCGTCGTGCTCGACGAGGCGGCCAACATCGCCCCTCTCGAGGACCTCGACACCGTCGTCTCGACGGCGGCAGGGCACGGGCTGCAACTCCTCACCGTGTGGCAGGACTTCGCCCAGATCGAGGCGAGGTTCGGGCGGCGATGGCCCACGATCGTCAACAACCATCGGGCCAAGGTGCTCTGCCCGGGCAACGCCGACCCCCTCACGCTCGATCACCTGAGCTCCCTCATCGGCGACGACGAGCGGGCCGAGCAGTCGACGACCTACGGGGACGACGGCCGCTGGAGCAGCACGGAAGCGACGGCACAGCGCCGTGTCGCCCCGAGTGCCCTCCTCCGCACGCTGGCACCCGGTGAGGCCGTCGTCGTGTCGGGCGCCCTGCCGCCGGTGCGCCTGCGGCTCCGTCCCTACTACGAGGGCGGGTCGGGGACGTTTCGGCGTCGCCTCCGACGAAGGTTCGGGAAGCGGCGCGGCGGCGAGATGCCGGCGCTCGCAGCTGAGCCCGGGCTCAGGCCCCCGCCGCCGGCTTCCAGATGCCCGCCCGCAGCGGCACGCGACGGGTCAGGTTGACGGCGTGGTCGCCGAGGCGCTCGTAGAACCGGCCGAGCAGGGCGAGCTCGATGGCGACCGGCACGGGCACGGAACCCTCGGCGATCTCGGCGATGAACTGCACATGGAGGTCGTCCATCTCGTCGTCGAGCAGATCGATGCGCTCCGGCACGGCGATGCGCTCCGCGTAGTAGTCCGCCGTCATCCTCCACATGGCACAGGCCACCTCACCCATGCGCTCGAGATAGCCGCGCATGCGGGCCGGGATCTCCGCTGGGAGGTTCCTCGTGGCCCGCTGGGCGACGTGCTCGGCCAGGTCGCCGCTGCGCTCCAGCTCGGGGAGCATGGAGAGGACGGAGAGCAGCCAGGTCGTCTCGTCGGGCTCGATCCCGCCGGCCACGACGCGGTCGTGCACGAGCTGCTGCAGCTCCACGTAGAGCTCGTCGAGGGCGACGTCGTTGGCCACGAGGGCGCGGGCCTGCTCGCGGTCGCCGGTGAGCAGCGCGTGAGTCGCTCCCGCGACCGCCTCCTCCACGATGGCGAACATCTGGATCATGCGTCGGTGGATCTGTTGGACGACATCGGGGGCTGCCGGTCGCCGCGAGCCGAGCGGGGAGGGACCGCCGGGGGTGGGATCAGCCGGAGGCGGCCGATCCGCCGCCGCCTCTGCCTTGGTGGCGCGCCGCCGCGGCTCGTCCCGATCATTCGACCCGAAGACGCGACGCACACGTCCACCGTACCCCTGACGCCGCGGAAAATGTGTGGGTCATCCGGGCGAATTCAAGGTGAACGGCGCGAGTTATGGGCATTAGCCTGCACGAGGTGGCACAGAGACGTCCCACGCGGCGTGAGGCGGCCGAGCCTGACGAGGGCCGGGTGGTCGCCCTCGCGAAGGAGATCGCCGGCCTCGGTGGTCGCACGAAGGCCGGCGCCTACGAGATGTCCCATATGACGCGAGTGCTCATGCGGCTGGCGATGAGCACGCCCGAGTTCCAGACCCAGCTGTTTCGCTGCGTCGACGTCTTCCCCGCCATGGGCGACGACTCCGACACCACCCGCCACCTCGCCGAGTACTTCACGAGGGAGACGTCCCCGGCTCTCGTGGCTTCGGGGTTGAAAGCCGTCACGACGTTGCCCGGCGGCTCCCACGTCGCCGCTCGGGTGGCCCGCCACGAGATCTCCACCATGGCCGAGCAGTTCATCGTCGGGACCGACGCCCGCCCGGCGTCCCGGGCGCTCGGTGCCATGTGGCGCAACAACACGGCCGCCACGATCGACCTGCTCGGGGAGCACACGCTCTCCCACGCCGAGGCCGCCGCCTATGCGGGCCGTCTCGCCGAGATCGTGCGGGTGCTCCTCGACGACAGTGCTGGCTGGCCGGCGAACGAGCTGCTCGAGCGCGACGACCTCGGGCAGCTGCCACGCGTCGCCGTCTCGATCAAGCCGTCCGCGCTGGCGCCGGACCTCCGGCCGCTCACCGAGGTCGCCGGCCTGGAGGCGGCGAAGCGCCATCTGCGGCCCATCCTCGCCGAGGCGGCGGAGCGCGGCGCCCAGGTGTGGTTCGACATGGAGCGCTACGAGACGAAGGAGCTCACGGGTCGGCTCTTCCGCGAGCTCCTGTCCGAGCCGGGCATGGAGCGGCTGTATGCCGGCATCGTCGTGCAGGCCTACCTGCGGGACGCTCCGGACGATCTCGAGGAGCTGTTCGCCTGGGCGAAGGGGGGTTCCGTGCCTATCGCCGTCCGCCTCGTGAAGGGGGCCTACTGGGACACCGAGACGATCGTGGCGGAGGCGGCGGGCTGGCCCGTACCCGTCTTCGCCCACCGCTCCGAGACCGACCTCAATTACGAGCGCTGCGTCCGCCTGCTGCACGCCCAACACGGCACCGTGCGGGCCGCCTTCGCCTCTCACAACCTGCGGTCCCTCGCGTACGCCATCGAGACGGCCCGCGAAGCAGGCATCCCCGACAACGGCTACGAGATCCAGCTCCTCTACGGTATGGCCGAGCCGGTACACGAGGCGATCCGCCGGCTCGGGCTGCGGCTGCGGGTGTACGCCCCCATGGGCGAGCTCGTGCCCGGCATGGCCTACCTCGTTCGCCGCCTGCTCGAGAACACGTCACAGGACAGTTTCGTCCGCAACCGGTTCGCCGAGGGCAAGGATCTCGACGCCCTTCTCGCCCGGCCGGTGGTGCCCCACCGCAACGCCCTCACGGCCGCCGCCGGATCGGTGGCAGCCGGCGCCCTCGCCGTCCACATCACCAAGACGGACGGGACGTCCATACCCGAGTACCGGCCCAACCCGCTCGCCGAGTGGCACCGCCCCGAGGTACGCGCCCAGATGGCGGCGGCCGTGGCGCGCATGACCCCCGTCGGCGTGACGCCGGCCATGGCCGCCCGCGTGCGGGCGACGCCGGGGGGCGCCCGGGGCGAGGCTCCTGCCACCGGGGTGCCCGGCGGTGCCTTCGGCCTCGATCGTTACGTGCCGGCACGCATCGCCGGCGAGGACGTGCGCACCGTGCGGAGCATCGTCTCGGTCAACCCCGCCGACCCCGCCGAAACCGTGATCACCTCGGCCTGCTGCACCGTGGCGGAGGTGTCCGAAGCGATCGCCACTTGTGACCGCCAGTACCCGGCGTGGTCCCTCCGCCCGGCCGAGGAACGTGCCGGCGTGCTCGTCCGAGCGGCGCACTGGATGCGAGACCGCCGCTACGAGATCGCCGCGCTGCAGGTCTTCGAGGCCGGAAAGAGCTGGGCGGAGGCGGACGGCGACGTCTGCGAGGCGATCGACTACCTCGAGTACTACGCCCGCGAGGCCCTCCGAATGGGGCGGGGCGGGCGCGTGCAGTCACCACCGGGCGAGCGCAACCGCCTCACCTATCGCGGCCGCGGCGTGACAGTCGTCATCGCCCCGTGGAACTTCCCGCTCGCCATCCCGACAGGCATGGTGTCGGCCGCCCTCGTGACCGGCAACACGGTCGTGTTCAAGCCGGCCGAGCAGACGCCCGGCATCGCGAGCGTCCTCGTGGAGGCGCTCGAGCAGGCGGGCCTCCCGCCGGGCGTGCTCGCTTTCCTGCCGGGCATCGGCGAGGAGATCGGCGAGGCTCTTGCCACCCATCCCGGCGTGGCGGGCATCACGTTCACGGGATCTCGAGCCGTGGGGCTGCACCTGAACGAGGTCGCCGCCCGCACCGTGCCCGGCCAGCGCGAGGTGCGTCGCGTTTTCGCCGAGATGGGCGGGAAGAACGCCCTCATCGTCGATACGGACGCCGATCTCGACGTCGCCGTCCCGGCCGCCATCGGGTCCGCCTTCGGCTACGCCGGGCAGCGGTGCTCGGCAGCTTCCCGCCTCGTTCTCGTCGGCAAGGTGGCCGATCCCTTCCTCGAGCGCTTCGTGGAGGCCACGAAGGCCTTGTGCGTCGGGCCTCCCAGCCAAATGGGGACCGAGCTCGGCCCCGTCATCGACGAGGACGCCGTGAAGCGCATCCGTGGCTGGCAGGAGCGGGCGGGCGACTACGGCAAGGTGGTGCTGCAACGGGAGGACATCCCGGCGAAGGGTTACTTCATCGGCCCGACCATCGTCGATCTCGTGGAGCCCGGCTCGGCCATCACCATGGAGGAGATCTTCGGGCCGGTCGTGGCCGTGCAGCGTGCGAAGACCTTCGATCACGCCATCGAGCTCGCCAACACGAGCGAGTACGCCCTCACCGCCGGCGTGATCTCGCGCAGCCCCTCCCACATCCAGGCGGCCTCCGAGCGTCTCGACGCCGGCAACATCTACGTCAACCGCAGCATCGTCGGAGCCGTCGTCGGTCGCCAGCCGTTCGGCGGCCATGCCATGTCGGGCTATGGCCAGAAGGCGGGTGGGCCGGACTATCTCTTCCAGTTCGTCGAGCCGAGGGTGGTGACGGAGAACACGATGAGGCAGGGGTTCGCCCCGTCGTCCTGAGGCCGACGGGGCTCCTCAGAAGGCCGCCAGCTCGCGGGCGGCCCGTTCGATGTCGTCGACCTGGGGGAGGATCACCTGCTCGAGCGTCGGCTCGTAGGCGACGAAGGTGTCGAGGGCGGCGACACGACGGACGGGGCCGTCGAGGTCGTCGTAGCAGTGCTCACCCGCCCAGGCCGCAACCTCGCCGCCGAAGCCGGCCGTGAGCGTGTCCTCGTGCACGACGAGAAGCTTGGAAGTGCGGGCGACCGTGTCGGCGACGGCTTCGCGGTCCCAGGGCGAGATGGTCCGGAGGTCGAGGATCTCCACCGAGATGCCGTCCTCGGCCATGCGACGGGCTGCCTCGAGCGACTTCTGGACCGTGGCACCCCAGGTGACGATCGAGAGGTGACGTCCCTCCCGCACGCGGGCGGCCTTGCCGGGCGGGACGATGTAGCCGGGCTCCGGGTAGGGGTCCATGGCGTACTTCTGGCGGAGGAGGTGCTTGTGCTCGAGGAAGAGCACCGGGTCCTCGCACCGGAAGGCGGCCCGCAACAGGCCGACGGCATCACGGGTGCGGGACGGGAACATGACGATGATGCCGGGGATGTGGGCGAAGATCGACTCGCCGCTCTGTGAGTGCCAGATGGATCCGCCCCGCACGTAGCCGCCGATGGCGCAACGGATGACGAGCGGCACGGTGAACTGGCCCTCCGAGCGCCAGCGAGCAGTCGCCGCTTCCGAGCGGATCTGGTGCATGGCGGGCCAGATGTAGTCGAAGAACTGGATCTCCGCACAGGGCCGGAGGCCGCGCAAGGCCTGGCCGATTCCCCGACCGATGATGTTCGCCTCGGCGAGCGGGGTGTTGTAGCAGCGGGCGATGCCGAAGGTCTTCTGGAGGCCGTGCGTCGTACCGAAGACCCCACCTTTCCCTTCTACTTGGGCGAGAACGTCCTCGGCGGCGTCGGCGACGTCCTCACCGAAGACCCGGATGCGCTCGTCGGCGCTCATGAGCTCCGTGAGGGCGAGGCGTACGGCGTCACCCATCCCGACGGCCTCTCCCCGGATCGCCTGCTCGCTCATGGGATCGGAGGGGTGGACGCCCGAGACGCCCGGTGCCGCCTCGGCTGGCTCCACGAGATCGGGAAGGCGGATGACGTTGTCGGTGATCGTCGCCGGGTCCGGCCGGGCGGCGTCGAGGACCTCGCTCGACATCTCGCCGACGTGGCTCTTCACCTCTGCCCGGATCTCGTCCGCTTGCTCGGCGGTGAGGACGCCGCCCCGGATGAGCTGGTGCTCGAATCGCAGGATGGGGTCGTGGCTCGCCTCCTCCTGCAGCTCCTCTCGCGAGCGGTACTTCGCCTGCATGTCCTGCGACGAGTGCGAGTACGGGCGGGTGACGGTGGCGTGGATGAGCCCGGGCCCCTCCGCCGCACGGACACGGGCGATGGCGTCGGCGCCGCGCTGACGACACGTGAAGTAATCCGTCCCGTCGACCTTCGTGATGGCGAGGCCCCGGAATCCCCGCACGAGCTCGGAAACGGGTGCCGGTGCCTGGTCGGCCGCCCGCACGGAGATGGCGTAGCCGTTGTCGGCGATGAGGAAGAGAATCGGCAGGTGCAGCCGGCAGGCGGTGTTGAGGCTCTCCCAGAACTCGCCCTCCGAGGTGGCGCCTTCCCCGAGGGAGACATAGGTGATCTCGTCGCCGAAGGCGGTGCAGCCGGGCAGATCCCGTGGGGCGATGTAGCGGGCCGCCTCGGCGCAGCCGACGGCCGGCAAGCACTGGCTGCCCGTGGGGCTTGTCTGCGAAACGATGTTCAGCTTCGTCGAACCCCAGTGCGACGGCATCTGGCGCCCGCCGGAGCTGGGATCCTCCGACGACCCGACCGCCTGCAGGAGCATGTCCCGTGGCGTGACGCCGAGCGCCAGGCACAACGCCTTGTCCCGGTAGTAGGGAAAGAACCAGTCGTATCCCGGCCGGAGCGACCGGGCGAGGGCGAGCAGCAGCATCTCGTGACCGGCGCCGGAGATCTGGAAGAAGACGCGCGACTGCTTCTGCATCATGATCTCGCGGTCGTCGAGCGCCCGGGACGTGCAGGCGAGACGGAAGTCGTCGATCAGCTGCGAGCGGTCGAAACCCCGGTACTCCGTGGGTGAGACGACGGCCGTTGTCCCGTTGTGTGTCGTGTGCGTGCCGTTGCCGCCGAGCAGGTCGGCAGTCGATCTCGGTGCGGTCGCTTGCAGCGGGCCGGTGACCTCGGGAATGCCGGAAAGGTCATCCTCCCTTCGCGACCCGCCCCTGTTCACTCTCGTCACTTCACTCTCAGCTCCTTTGAGAGGGATACGTCGTTGGTCCCCCACCGCGCCGAGGCATTCGGCTCGCTCACCCTCAATGGGCTGGCAGCCCTTTGTCCGCTCCACCTTAGAGCGTCAAGGTGCGAGCGGAGACGACAGTGCCGTGCCAGGACAGGCGCCGGCCCCGCCCGTGACGAGGGCGCCCCTCGGGTGGCTCCGGGAGGCGGAGAATCTGGCCGATCGCTGCCAGCAGCTGGTCCGCACCCTCCTCGAGGTCGGCCGGCGTGGTGCGGATGACCGTCCAGCCGAGCGCCGTCAGCCGCATGTCCCGCCTCCGGTTGCTGCGAAACGCAGCCGGCGACGAGTGCGGTCCATAGCCGTCCATCTCGAGGTTGAGGCGACGGTCCGGCCAGGCGAAGTCCAGGCGGCCGACGTGCTGACCGTCCGGTGTGGCAACCCGGAACTGCCTTCTCGGGTTCGGCAGCCCAGCCCGCAGGAGGACCTCGTGCAGCCGCACCTCCGCCACGCTGTCGTAGCTGCCGTCTTCGAGCAGGCTGATCACGACCTGCCGGAGCACCCCGGAGCCTCGTCGGCACCGCCGGGCGGAGCTGGAGATGTGGTCGCTGAGCTGCTTGGCCGTGACGACCCGGCGGTTGAGGAAGTCGGTCGCCAGCTCCCGTACGGTCTCCCTGTCGACGACCGACGCCATGTCCTCCAGGGTGCGCAGGGGCGACGTCGTGGGAATCCTGGCTCGGTGCGTGGTCTCCTCCCCGGGAAAGGGCGCCGCTCGCCGCAGCTCGATCCCCTCGGCCTTGCGGTGGCCGTGTGTGACCGACAGGGTGAGCTGGTCGTGGGTCACGACGGCCGAACCGTGCAGCCGGCAGGCCGTGTAGTGGGAGGCGACGCCACCGGTGGCCAGGCATGCGGCCAGGACGGTCTGTTCCCACGTGCTCGGGGCGCCGCACAGTCGGTACACGCCGCGGCGAAGTCGCAGGACCCGCCCGCTGCGCAGCTCGTGGCGCAGCTGACCGGGTGTCACCCCGAGGCCCAGGAGCTCCTGGCGGGTGACGAGGCCATGGCGGTTCGTCGCCAGCCGGTCGAGACGGCGGGTCACGGAGCGTTTCATGCTGTTTCAGTGTATATCGATGTCGCCACTGTCCGACCGTTGCCGCGGTGGTGCGCCAACACGACAGATCCGCGGCGCAGACGGCGGGGTTTCGAGGTGGCTCACTGAGCCGCCGACCGTGGCTGCCAGGCGGACGAAGGCCCCTCGGTCCCGCCGCGCTCGTGCTCGACGGCGACACCTCCGCGGCGCGCAGCCGGGCACCGCCCCACCACGAAACCCCCTCGGTCCCGCCGCGCTCGTGCTCCACGGCGACACCTCCGCGGCGCGCAGCCGGGCACCGCCCCACCACGAAACCCCCTCGGTCCCGCCGCGCTCGTGCTCCACGGCGACACCTCCGCGGCGCGCAGCCGGGCACCGCCCCACCACGAAACCCCCTCGGTCCCGCCGCGCTCGTGCTCCACGGCGACACCTCCGCGGCGCGCAGCCGGGCACCGCCCCACCACGAAACCCCCTCGGTCCCGCCGCGCTCGTGCTCCACGGCGACACCTCCGCGGCGTACGGTGAGCGCCAGGAGCACCGTCCTAGACTGACGTGTCAGTCAACTGCTCCGCCCGCTCGAGCGGGCCTGGCCGGCGAGGACGTCACCGCATGCAGACCCGCCTCACCACGCTGCTCGGCATCGAGCACCCCGTCATGCTCGCCGGCATGGGGGGCGTCTCGTACGCGGCGCTCGTGGCGGCGGTCTCGGAGGCGGGGGGATTCGGGACGCTGGGCGCCTCGACGATGGGGCCCGCCCGCCTGGTGGCGGAGATGAGGGAGGTCCGGCGCCTCACGAGCAAGGGATTCGGTGTGGACCTCCTGACGGCGATGCCGGGCGACCTCGAGGCGCAGGTGGCGTCCCTGATCGAGGGCGGTGCGTCGGTCTTCGTGGCGGCGCTGGGCGTGCCGACGGCGGTCGTCGACATGTGCCACGACGCTGGCGTCCGCGTCGTGAACATGTGCGGCAAGGTCGAGCACGCCCGCCGGGCGCTCGACGCCGGCTGCGACGTCGTCGTGGCGCAGGGCACCGAGGCCGGCGGGCACACGGGCACGGTCGCCACGATGCCACTCGTCCCCCAGGTCGTCGACGCCGTCGGTGCCCACATCCCCGTCGTGGCGGCCGGCGGGATTTTCGACGGCCGTGGACTGGCGGCCGCTCTTGCCCTTGGTGCCGACGGCGTCTGGGTCGGCACCCGCTTCATCGCCACCCCGGAGGCGAGGGCGGTGACCGGGTACAAGGAGGCCCTCCTCGAGGCGCGGGAGGACGCCACGGTGGTGAGCAGGGCGTACTCGGGCAAGACGATGCGTGTGCTGCGCAACGAGTACACCCGCTACTTCGAGGAGCACCCCGAGGAGCTGGAGCCGTTCCCCGCCCAGCTCGGGCGGTCCTCGAAGGACGGCGCCTTCCACCTCGGTGGCCGCGCCGGCGACCCCGACTGGGACACCGTCGACACCGGCCTCGAGTGCTACCCCGCCGGCCAGGGCACCGGCGCCATCGGCGGCCTCGTCCCGGCGGCCGATCTGGTGCGCCGCTTCGTCACCGAGGCCGAGGCAGCACTGGCGCGACTCGGCGGGGAACGGTCGTGAGCTCGACGTTGGACGACCCGCGGGAGACCCACGTGGGCGACGGCGTCGGCTCCGGAGAGGGCCGCGCCCTTCGGCGCGCCGTGAGCGACGCGGACAAGGCCTCACGCCGCAACGAGATCCTCGCTGCCGCCAAGCGAGTGTTCGCCGAGCGGGGCTTCCACGCCACGACGGTGGCGGACGTCGCCCGCACCGCAGGCCTGTCCTACGGCTCCATCTACTGGTACTACGACTCCAAGGAGACGCTGTTCCAGGAGCTCATGTCCGCCGAGGCGTCGGCCCTGCGCGAGCACATCAGCGAGGCCGTCCGGGCGACACCGGCGGGCGACGGGCCGGCCGCCCCGCTGAGGGCGGCGGTGGGGGCGACGCTCGAGTTCTACGAGTCCGACCGTGCTCTCGTGAAGCTGCTGTTCCGGGATGCCTTCGCGCTCGGCTCGGCGATCGAGCAGCACCTCTATGCCCTGCATGCCCAGTTCGCCGACGACGCCGAGCGTCTCGTCATGCTCGCCCAGCGCCACGGGGATCTCGTCGAGCTGCCACCCGGGTTGGTCGCCTTTGCCATCACGGCTCTCGTCGGCCAGCTAGCTCATCGCCGCCTGACGACCGACGACGGGGTGAGCGCCGGTCAGGCGGCCGGCTTCGTCGTCGACCTCCTCATGGACGGACTGCGACCCCGACAGGGGCCGACGCCGGCGTGAGTCTCGACCCGGAGCGCACGCCGGTCATCGTCGCCGCCGGCCAGGCCGAGAGCCGCCGGCTCCTCCTCGGACCGCTCGAATTGGCGGCTATCGCCAGCCGGCGGGCACTCGACGCCGCCGCGGGCCTCTCTGCCGCCATCGAACGGGTCACGTTCGTGAACATCTTGTCGAGGCGCGCCGAGCCGGCCCCCGCCAGCGAGTTGGCGCGTTCGTGCGGGATGCGGCCCGCCGTCTGCGAAACCACGACCATCGGCGGCAACACACCCCAGTCGATGGTCGGCCGGGCGGCGGCGGACATCTCCGCCGGCCGGCTCTCCGCCTCCCTCATCGTCGGCGCCGAGGCAATCGGGACGTCCCGCTCCGAGGCGGCGGCTGCGACGTCGAGCATGCGGCCGCGGGGCATGCCGGAGGAGCCGGCCAGTCCGGCGCCCGACCCGGTCGTCGGTGTCGAGCGCCCTGGCCTGTCCGAAGCCGAGCAACGGGCCGGGCTCTCCGCTCCCGTGCACGTGTACCCGTTGTTCGAGAGCGTGCTGGCAGCTCGTGCCGGCCGCAGCCCGGCCGAGCAGCGCACCTTCATCGGTCGCCTCATGGCGCCGTTCACCGAGGTGGCCGCGGGCGAGCCACACGCCTGGTTCCGCCAGGTACGTAGCGCCGGCGAGCTCGCCGAGGTGACGCCGGACAACCGCCTCGTGGCCGAGCCCTACGTGAAGCGAGTGGTCGCCTTCATCGGCGGAGCGCAGGCCGCTGCACTCGTCGTCACGTCGCTCGCCACGGCGAGAGCATTCGGCTTGGATGACGGTGCCCTCTTCGTCTGGTCGTCCGCCGACGCTCGCGACGTCTGGTTCCCGGTCGCCCGCCCCGATCTGGGCTCTTCGCCGGCGCTGCGGGCGGCCGCCACCGGTGCTCTGGAGGCGGCGGCGTGCGGGCTCGACGAGGTCGAGGCCCTCGACGTCTACTCCTGCTTCCCGTCGGCCGTGCAGATGGGCGCCGCCGCCCTCGGCATCGCCGTCGACCCGGACCGACCCGAGTCGACCCGGCCGCTCACCTTGACCGGCGGCCTGCCTTACTTCGGCGGCCCCGGCAACAACTACGTCACCCATGCCATCGCTGCCCTCTTCGAGCGGTTCCGCTCCCGGGAGGCCGGCGCCCGGCGCCTCGGTCTCGTCACCGGCGTCGGCTGGTACCTCACCAAGCATTCGGTCGGCCTCTACGGGACGGCACCTGCGCCGGGGGGCTTTCGGACGCCCGAGCTCGCGACGGCGCAGGCGGACATCGACGCCAGCGCCCGCACGTGCGTGCCACCGGGTGATGTCGCCACCGGACCCGCCACGGTGGACGCTTCCACGGTCCTCTACGAGCGGGACGGCACCGCCTCGGCCGCCCCTGTCATCGCCACGCTCGCCGACGGCCGCCGGACGGCGGCCGTCGCCGCCCCCGCCGAGGCCGCGCGGGTGGCCGGCAGGTTCCTCGTGGGCGCCCGCATCGAGCTCGAACAGGCGAGTGCCGGCTCAGCGCCCACCTACCGCATCGCCGATCTGGCCGACGCCGCCGGCCCTGTCCCGCCGGCGCCCACCGCCGGGCTCGCCCATCCCGCCTGAATCCACCGACAAAGGAGTACCGACATGTCAGAGCCCACCACCCCCACGGCGGACGAGGAACCCCTAGTCCGTGAACGGCACGGCCGGGTGGAGGTGCTGCGGATCAACCGTGAGCGCGCCCGCAACGCCATCGACGGTCCGACGAGCATCGCCATCGGCAGGGCGCTCGAGGACATCGCTGCCGACGACGGCGTCTGGGTGGTCGTGTTGACGGGGACAGGGGACAAGGCCTTCAGCGCCGGCATGGACCTGAAGGCCTTCGCCGCCGGGCAGGCCGGCGACATCATGTCGGCCGAGCACGGCTTTGCGAACATCGCCCGTCGTAGCTTCGCGAAGCCGCTGATCGCCGCCGTGAACGGTGTCGCCCTCGCCGGCGGCTGCGAGATCGTCCTCTCCTGCGACCTCATCGTGGCCGCCGAGCACGCCGCCTTCGGGATCCCGGAGGCGAAGCGTGGCCTCGTGGCCGCCGGTGGTGGGCTCCTCCGGCTGCACCGGCGGCTCCCGTACTCGATCGCCCTCGAGATGGCGCTGACGGGGGAGCCGATCTCGGCACAGCGGGCGCTCGAGCTGGGCTTTGTCAATCGGGTGGTGCCGGCCGATCAGCTCATCAGCGAGGCCCTCGCCCTCGCAGAGAAGATTTGTGAGAACGCCCCCCTCTCCGTCCGGGCCTCGAAGGAGATCATGCGGCGATCCATCGGCCTCACCGAGGAGGAGGCCTGGACCATGAACAGCGAGCTCATCATGCCGATCTTCATGAGCCGCGACGCCATGGAAGGTGCGACAGCCTTCGCCGAGAAGCGGCCCCCCAACTGGACGAGCAGCTGATCCGAAGGCCGGTGTCCCGCCCGCTGCCCCCGTCGGCTCATCTACGAACGCCGGTCGTGCCGTACAGATGAGGGTTGCGCAGCGCACTCTGCCGGGGCCAGCATGGTAGGCGTGGTGCGGGATCGCAGCGGTCCCGCGTCCACGGGGTGGTCGTGACTCGTCTAGTCTGAAATCGTCCTCAGGAAAGGAGGGCAGGTGTTCCTCGCTGAGATTCTCGGTGCCGACGGCATCATCGTCATCATTTGTGTGGTGGTTGTCCTCCTCTTCGGCGGCGCCAAGCTGCCAAAGCTGGCGCGCGGGCTCGGGAGCGCATCCCACGAGTTCAAGAAGGGCCTGGAGGAAGGCGACAAGAACGGGGCGCTGCCGGAAGGCGGCTCATCCAACAAGTCGGCGACGACCGCCACCCCTGAGGTCATGCCGAAGGACGCCGGCTCGAACTGAGCGCCTGACGCAGCACTGATCACGTAAACGCTGGGCGCTTCGGTCGGCGCCGCCCCGGACCGCCGAAGCCCACCCCACTCGCCGGGCAGGACGGTACTGTCGCCGGGTGGCCGACGTCCTCGACCTGGCGGACCGACTCTGGCGCGGCGAAGCGGACATCGCCGCCCACCACCCGCTCGCCTCGGACGGGTCTCTCACCGAGGTGGCGGACGGGGTCGCCTACCTGACGTCCTTCGCTCGCGTGTGCGCCTTCGCCACCGACGACGGGCTCGTGCTCGTCGACACCGGTCATGCCTCGAGCGCCGGGCAGGTACACGCCGGCCTGCGCCGTTGGGAGCCTGCAGGCGCCGCAGGTCGGCTGCACACGGCGGTCTTCTCCCACGGCCACGTCGACCATGTCTTCGGCGTCGGACCGTTCGAGGAGGAGGCGAGGTCGGAGGGCTGGCCGGCCCCCGTCGTCGTCGCACACGAGGCGGTCGCCGCCCGCTTCGACCGCTACATCCTCACGGCCGGCTACAACGCCGTCGTCAAACGACGACCCGGAGTTCATCGTGCGGAACCTCTGGCGTCAGTACGGCGGCTGGTACGACGGCGATCCCTCCACCCTGAAGCCTGCGCCGGCGCACGCCCTCGCCGCCGAGCTCGCCGAGCTGGCCGGGGGAGCCGGCCAGTTGGCTCGGCGGGCCGAGACGCTCCTCGCCTCGGGGACGCCGGAGGACCTGCGGCTCGCCGGCCACCTGGCCGAGCTAGCGGCCCTCGCAGCGCCCGCCGATCGGGGTGTGCACGCCGTCCGAGCCGCCGTCTTCGCAGCACGGGCCACGGCCGAGACCTCGACGATGGCGCGGGGCATCTTCGGCTGGGCGGCGTCCGAGTCCCGTCGCCTCGCCGGCGAGGCCGGAATGTGAGCAGCGGAGGAGCCGACCGGCGTGTCTGGCCCCTCCGGGAGCCCGTGACTATTGTCGCAGCGATGCTCCGCCGACCTTCCCGCCCGACGGCTCCGGGGGCGACACGCAGACGGCGTTTCGCACCGGCCGCCGCCGTCACGGTGCTCGCTCTCGCCCTCAGCGGCTGCAACCTCCGCTTCGGCCAGGTGCAGGGAGCCTCGACGCAGTCGCACCTCGAGTTCCGGCTCTACTTCTGGATGATGGTGGCGGGCGTCCTCGTCGCCATCGTCGTCTGGGCGCTCATCTTCTGGTCCGTCTTCCGCTACCGGCGCCGCGACGACACCATCCCCAAGCAGTTCCAGGAGCACTACGTGCTCGAGATCGTCTACACGGTGATCCCGCTCCTCATGGTGCTCGTGATCTTCGGGTTCACCTTCGTCGTCGAGAACAAGATCGACGACGTCCTCACGCCGCCACAAGTCATCGTGAACGTCACGGCGTACCAGTGGGGCTGGGAGTTCCAGTACTCGATGCCCGGCCCCGACCCGCAGGTCAACTGCCAGCAGGTGCCGTACGACTGCGTCACGGTGGAGACGGCGGCGGGGGCAGCTCCCTCGGCGCTCGCCCAGCCGTACACCTCCTCCATCTACCCGCAGCTCGTCCTCCCCGAGAACGAGACGGTGCGGTTCTTCCTGCGCTCCGACGACGTCATCCACGGCTTCTACATCCGCGAGTTCAATTTCAGCCGCTACGCCCAGCCCGGTGTCGTGAACCAGTTCGAGTTCCACCCCACCCAAACCGGGGTGTTTCCCGGCCAGTGCACCCAGTACTGTGGCCTCTACCATTCCGAGATGCTGTTCAGCGTCCGGGTCGACACACCGAGCCAGTTCCAGACCTGGTTCGCACAACAGGAGCACCACCTGCCGTGACGATCGCCGCCGAATCGACCATCGCCCTCGCCCCTCACCACGAGGAAGAGCACGGGCCGTCCGGCATCCTCAAGTGGATCACGTCGACTGACCACAAGGTCATCGGCAAGAGCTACACGATCACGTCGCTCGTCTTCTTCTGCATGGCCGGCACGATGGCGATGATCATGCGGACCCAGCTCGCCTCGCCCGACGACTCGCTCGTCAGCCAGCACCTCTACAACGAGCTCTTCACGATGCACGGCAGCCTCATGCTGTACCTCTTCGCCGGTCCGTTCGCCTTCGGTGGGCTCGCCAACTTCATCGTGCCGCTGCAATGCGGCGCCCCCGACATGGCCTTCCCCCGCCTCAACGCCCTCAGCTATTGGCTGTACCTCGGCGGTGGTCTCATCATGGTGAGCGGCTTCCTCACCGTCGGCGGGGCGGCCGACTTCGGCTGGGTCTCCTACGCGCCGCTCTCCAACGCCACGAACACGCCCGGCGCCGGGCCCGACATGTGGATCATCGCTCTCCTGTTGACCGGCTTCTCGGCCATCTTCACCGGCGTGAACATCACGGCCACCGTGTTCTATCTCCGAGCGCCCGGCCTGACGATGTTCCGCCTGCCGATCTTCACCTGGAACATGCTCGTCACGGGGATCCTCATCCTCATCGCCTTCCCTGTCCTCGCCTCCGCCATGATCATGCTGTGGTGCGACCGACATCTCGGCACCCACATCTTCACGGTGGCGGGCGGCGGCGTGCCCGTGCTCTGGCAGAACCTCTTCTGGTTCTTCGGCCATCCGGAGGTGTACATCCTCGCCCTGCCGTACTTCGGCATGGTGACGGACGTGCTCGCCACCTTCTCCCGCAAGCCCGTGTTCGGCTACAAGGGCATGGTGTTCGCCACGATCTCGATCGCCGCCCTCTCGACGAGCGTGTGGGCGCACCACATGTTCACGACGGGCACGGCGCTGCTGCCGTTCTTCAGCCTCATGACCTACCTCATCGCCGTGCCGACGGGGGTGAAGTTCTTCAACTGGATCGGCACCATGTGGCGGGGGTCGCTGAGCTTCGAGACACCCATGCTCTACGCCGTCGGCTTCCTCGTCGTCTTCCTCTTCGGCGGCGTCACCGGCATCATCCTCGCCTCGCCGCCCATCGACTTCGCCGTGCACGACACGTATTTCGTCGTGGCCCACTTCCACGAGGTGCTCTTCGGGAGCGCCGTGTTCGGAGGCTTCGCCGGTCTCTACTACTGGTTCCCGAAGTACACGGGTCGCATGACGCGGGAGCCGCTCGGTAAGGCGAGCTTCTGGTTCATGTTCGTGGGTTTCTGGGTCACGTTCGTGCCGCAGTACATCCTCGGTCTGCACGGCATGCCTCGCCGCATCGCCGAGTACGGGGCGGGCACCGGATGGCAATTCCTCAACCGGATCTCGACGGGCGGCGCCTACCTGCTCTTCATCTCGGTGGCGATCACCCTCGTCAACTTCTGGGTGTCCTGGCGACGACCGGTCGCCTCCGGCGACAACCCGTGGGATGCCCACACCCTCGAGTGGGGAACCTCGTCGCCACCCCCTCATCACAACTTCTATTGGATCCCGCCCATTCGCTCGGAGCGTCCCGTGTGGGACTACAACCACCCGGAGCACCTCGTCATCGACCACCACGGCGACGGGCATGCCCCCCGCGAGTTGGTCACGGTCGGCGCGCCCGTCGAGCCGCCTGCACCGGCGAGGCCCACCCTCGCGCCCGACGGCAGCGGTGACGGGGCAGCCGGAGGAGCCGACGAATGAAGGTCGAGGCCTACGTCCTTCTCTTCATCGGCATCTTCTTCGGTCTCGTCTGCGCGGCCTACTGGTTCCTCAGCTACGAGACGAGCGGGACGCTGATGCTGCTCGGGGCCATGCTGCTCGGCCTCGTTCCCGGCGGGTACTACTTCTGGTGGTCGCGGCGCATGAAGCCGCGACCGGAGGACAACCCCCGTGCCACCCGCGCCGACGGTGCAGGCGTCGTGGCGGCCTTCCCCTCCACGAGCGTCTGGCCCTTCGTCATCGGTCTGGCGGCGGCGTCGATCGGCATGGGCCTGGTGTTCGGCCTGTGGACGGCGACCATCGGTTTTGCCCTCGCCATCGTCGCCCTCCTCGGAATCATCCGGGAGAGCCGGCGGGGCGGCACGATCTGACCTGAGCCGCCTCGGCGTCCGGCGCCCGTCAGGGCTGGCCGGGCGGCGGCCGCCGGCGCCCGGCGTCGGGTCGGGTGCGGGGCGCCGGCGGGTTCCCGGCACCGGCGGGACGTCGCCGCCCGCTCGTCGCGTGGCCGGCTCTCGGTGTGGCCCCCGCAGCCGGCCGGCGGTCCGCAGCGCCGGCCCGGGCACCCGCAGCGCCCTTCCCCGTCCCCGTCCTCGTTCGGGCGCCGGGGCTCACGGCCCCACCGGCGCCGGAGGCCGCCGCCCGCTTGCGCTCCCGTGACACCTTGACGGCGAAGCGCACCACGAAGGCGATGAGGACGAGGCACAGCAGGATGAAGACGGCGAAGACGGCGATGAAGGCGGCCCGGTGCTCCCCCGCCAGCAGCATCAGGCTTTCGACCTGGCGATCCGGACGAGCCCCTCCTGCACGACGCTCACGACGAGCTCACCGGACTGCGAGAACAGCAGGCCGCGGGTGAGCCCCCGTGCACCCGAGGCCGTCGGCGACTCCTGGTCGAAGAGGAGCCACTCGTCTGCCCGGAACGGGCGGTGGAACCACATGCAGTGGTCGAGGCTCGCCCCCATGAAACCGTCCTGCTCCCACCCGACGGCGTGCTGCTGGATGATGGAGTCGTACAACGTCATGTCGGAGGCGTAGGTCACGATGGCGGCGTGCAGGAGGGGTTCGTCGGGCAGCGGCCCGTCCGTGCGGAGCCACAGCTGCTGGTGGGCACCTGGCTGCCCGCTCTCCTTGCGGAGCCAGGGCAGCTGGGTGATGAACCGCTGATCGAGCGGCCGCGGCCGGCCGAAGTAGGCCGCCCATTCCGCCTCCATGCCCTCCAAGCGCTCCGCGACCGTGGGAAGCGACTCAGGATCCGGTGCCTCCGGCATGGGAACGGAGTGCTCGATGCTGGCCTCGTCGGAATGGAAGGAGCACTGCAGGTTGAAGATCGCCTCGCCGTGCTGGATGGCCACCACGCGTCGCGTCGTGAAGGAGCGGCCGTCCCGGATGCGGTCGACCTCGTAGAGGATCGGGATCTTGGGGTCGCCCGGCCTGAGGAAGTAGCTGTGGAGGGAGTGCACACGGCCCTGCGCGACGGTGCGCCCGCCCGCCACGAGCGCTTGGGCGGCCACCTGCCCGCCGAAGACACGCTGCCGAGGCTCGTCGAGGTGGGAGCCGCGGAAGATGTTCACTTCGATGGCCTCGAGATCGAGCAAATTGACGAGGTCATTGAGGGGCGTCGGCACCCTTCAGACGATAGACTCGCCGCATGACGTCCCTGATCGGCCGTTACCGCGCGTTCCGACAGAGCCCTCACTTCGCCCAGATTCTCAAGTTCGGCACGGTTTCGGTCATTTCGACGATCGTGTCGCAGGCGATGCTCTTCCTCTTCTATCCGCACATCCTCGACACGGCCATGGGTGCCAACGTGGTGGCCACCTGCATCGCCACGGTGCCGGCTTACACGCTGAACCGCCGTTGGACGTGGGGGAAGCGGGGCAAGTCGCACCTCTGGAAAGAGGTCGTGCCCTTCTGGGTGCTCGCTTTCATCGGCCTCGTCCTCTCCACGGTGATCGTCGGCGTGGCGGCGAAGAACGCCCACGTCATCTCGAACTCGCACACCGTGAAGATCACGGTCGTCCACTTGGCGAACCTCTTCTCCTACGCCCTCATCTGGGCCGGCCGCTACACGATCCTCAACAAGTGGCTCTTCGGCCCCTCCACTCATCGGTCCCAGGTAGCCGCCGTCGACACGAGCGCCGCCGAGCGCACCCCGGGCGAGCCTGCGCCGGTGCGTGTGCCGGTCAGCGACAACGAGCTCGCCCTGCGGGACCCGGGCAACTGATCCTCCTCCTTCCCTGAGCTGAACCTCCCGTTGGGCGACAGCCTCAGCGCGCTGACTGCCGGCGGGCGGCGAGCGCCAGGAGCCACCCGGCCACGGCGGCGACGAGGGCGGCGATGACGACGGGCAAGTCACCGAACCGCTCGTACCAGGTGCTCCCGCTCAGGAGGGGCACGGTGGTCACGATGATGGCCCGGGAGGAGAGAGGGGTCCGGCTCAGCACGTTGCCGTCGTTGTCGACGACGGCGGTGTAGCCGGTCGGGGCCGCCTGCAGCACGTAGCGGCCCTCCTCGACGGCCTGCATGCGAGAGGCGGCGATCTCCTGCGCAGGCGCCTGGCTGTTCGAGTACGACGACGTGTTCGTGGGCACGAGGATGAGCCGGCCGCCGGCGCGAACGCCGGAGCGGCCGCGGGCGGCGAAGAACACCTCGTAGGAGACGAGGACGGCGACGCGGGCGGCGGGGGTGACCATGAGGCCGGAGCCGTCCCCGGCGATGGCGTCGCGCGGCACGTCCTTCAGGTTGGCGAAGTGCCCGAAGAAACCCCGATCGGGCACATATTCGCCGAACGGCACCCGATGGACCTTCTCGAAGGTGGACACGAGGGTGCCGGAGGGCGAGAAGGCGACGATCTCGTTCCGGAACTGCGTCGAGCCGACCGGGTAGGTGACACCGGCGAACAACGTGGCGTGGTGGGCGCGGGCGATGGACGACAGCGTCTTCTCGGCGCTCGATCCGGGGAAGGCCCCGCTCAGGCCGACGACGTCCTCCGGCCAGAGGATGAGCTGCGGTCCGGGACGGAGTGTGGCCGTCGCCTGGATAGCGGCGTCGAACACGGTCGAGGGCGGTACCTGGAGCTGGTTGAGGCCGCGCTTGCCGCCTCCCTGTACAAGGGCGGCGCGGAGATCGGTGGCGGAGCCGGCGTGTGCGCCATTCGGGGCGACAGTGGCCACGACCGTGACGGCGGCCGCCACTAGGAGGCCGAGGGCGCCGGCGAGGCGACGGGCGAACGGCGAGGCGATGTCGCCGTGGCGATGCGAGGTGGACCCCGTGGCCGGCGGCAAGAGGGCTCCGAGGCCGGCGCCGGCGAGCACCGTGACACCCACGATGAGGAGGGGACCACCGATGCGGGCGGTCAGCCCGACGGGCCCGTCCATCTGGCCGAGGGCGACGCCCCCGAGGGGCAGGCCTCCGAAGGGCCAGCTCTGACGGGCGAGCTCGGCGAGGACGAACAGGCCGGCGAGGGCGGGGAGGCGCCCGCGTCCGGGCGGCACGAGGGCGCAGGCGACGGCGATGAAGGCGGCCTCGACGATCGTGAGGGCGACGTAGCCGGCGGTGTTGAACTGCAATGACCAGGCGAGCGAGATGGAGAATTGGCCGACGCCTGCCAACATGCCGAGGCCGAGGCGCTTGCCGGCGGACCGGTCGGCGAGAGCCCAGGCCACGAGGGCGACGCCCACGATGCCCATGGGCCAGATTCCGAGCGGAGGGAGGGAAAGGCCGACGAGCGCCCCGCCGGCGACGGCAGCGGGCAGGTGGAGCCGGCGGATCACGGCGTTCACGGGATCGGGCTCAGGCTCAGGCCGGGAGGCTCACGCTGCCACGACGGCGGCCTGCACCCGGGCGGCCGCCCGCTCACCGCTCGTGATGCAGGCGGGGATGCCGATGCCGCCGAGGACAGCGCCCGCCAGGGCGACGCCTGGATGAGGGGCAAGGGCCTGCCGGGCGGTGGCCAGGCGCACCGGGAAGCCCGGCTCATATTGCGGAAACGCCTTGGGCCAGCGTTGCACCAAACAATCAGTGACGTCCCCGCCGATGCCGGTGAGCTCGGCCAGCTCCGACGCGAGGGACCCGCAGAGCCGTCGGTCGTCGAGCGAGGCGATGCGGTCGTCGAGGTGGCGTCCGGCGGACACCCGCACGAGTATCCGGCCCGGCGCCTGCGGCGACATCCAGGGCCATTTCTCGTCGAGCAGGGTGACGGCCGTCATGAGGGCGCCCTCGACGCGGGGGACGAGGACCCCGCTCATCCCCCGCAGCGCCTCCGGCAGCCGGCCGGCGAGCAGGAACGTGACGACGGCGACGCTTCCGTAAGGGAGAGAGGTGAGCAGCGAGCCCGCTCCTGGGGCGAGCTGACGGAGAACGGCCCCGGCAGGGCCACCCGGCAGGGCGAGGATGACGCCGTCGGCGGCGATGTCGCCACCGGAGGTCTCGACGAGGTAACCGCCTCCCGTGGTAGCGGGACGCACGAGGCCTGCGGCGGTGGACAGCCTCACCTCGCAGCCCAGCTCCAGCAGCTCGGCACCGAGGCGCTCGACGAGGTTCGAGAGGCCGCCCTCGAGCCCGTAGAAGGGCGAGGGCGGACCGGCCCTGCCGCCACCGCCGCCACCGCCGTCCGCGCTGTCCGCGCTGTCCCCGTCCCGGCGGCGAGGGGCGAGCCCAGCCAGCGGGGCGACGACGTCGCGGTGCCCGAGGAGGGCGCCGGCGATCTGGGGGGCGACCGTCCCGAGCGAGAGACGGTCGATGCTGCCGGCATTGATGCCGCCGATGAGGGGGTCGACGAGGCGGTCGACGATCTCGTCGCCGAGGCGCGGGCGGAGAAGGGCGCCGCCCGAGCGCTCGCGGGTGGCGCCTCCGCCGGCGTCCTCGTTCTCCTCCTCACCCGCGAGTCCGACGTCGGCCGGCTGCAGCAGGGGCCCCGGGCGTCCTGCGTCCCCGCGGGCGTACTCGACGGCTTCAGCGCTCACGATCCCGCTCGAGGCGAGGGCGTCGAGGTCGGTGGGCACGCCGAGGGCGAGCCCGGCCGGGAGCCGTCGGGGCCGCCCCCCTGCGTAGACCGCTGCCGAGGCGGCCGCCGGCGCCACGAGGGCGCCACCGAGGCCGAGTTGGCGGCTGAGCACCTCGGCGCTCGGATCGCGACGGAGGAACTGGTCAGGTCCGAGCTCCACCTCGAGGCCGGCCCAACGTCCCGTCAGCATCTTGCCGCCGAGTCGCTCGGTCGACTCGAGGAGGATGACCGAGTCGGCCCGGGACGCCGGTGCTGGTTCCCCGTCGCCCGCCGGGGGAGCGCCCGCCAGCCATCGGGCGGCCGCCAGCCCGCTGATGCCGCCGCCGATGACGACGTAGCGGCTCACGAACCGGCCGCCCGCTCGACCTGCACGATGAGGCCGGCCAGTGCCTCGCACAGGCGCGGCTCGGCGTTCAGGGACTCAGTGCGGGCGAAGCGGAGGCCGAGGCTGTCAGCGAGGGCCTTCGCCTCGATGTCGAGGTCGTAGTTGACCTCCAGGTGGTCCGAGGTGAAGCCGGCCGGGCAGACGACGGCTCCCTCCAGTCCCTCGGCCGGGAGGCCGCGTAGCACCTCGAGCACGTCCGGCCCGAGCCACGGCTCGGGGGTACGGCCGGCGCTCTGCCAGCACACTCGAGAGCGCGCCGCCCGAGTGGCGGACGCCACGAGCTCGGCCGTCTCCTGCAGGCGCCGGTCGTAGTCGTCTCCGGCCTCGATGATCCGTAGGGGCAGGCTGTGCGCCGTCATGAGCAGCTCGACGCGAGGATCCTCCGGCACGGTTCCCACGGAGGTGAAGGCGGTCCCCACCCGCTCGGCGAGGAGCTTCACGAGGACGGGATGGTCGTGCCAGTCCTCGACGGCTGCACAGGCCATGCCGTGCTCGTCCGCTGCCTGCCTCGCCCGCGAGAGGTACTCGCCGACGCTGCCGACCGAGTAGTGGGGGGCGAGCACGAGCGCCACGAGGCGCTGTAGCCCGTCGGCTGCCATGCCGGCGACGGTCTGCTCGATGGACGGGGCGGCGTGCTTGGCACCGAAGCGGCACGAGAAACGCCCCGGCGCCACCTCATCCAGCCACGACTGGATGCCGGCCACCTGCTCCGCCGTGCGCGCCGCCAGCTGCGAGATTCCGCCGACGGCCGCGTAGCGGCGCTGCAGGTCGGCGAGCTGCTCGGGGCCCGGCGGCCGCCCGCGGCGGACGTCGGTGTAGAAGGCTTCGACGTCATCGAGGCGCGCCGGCGTGCCGTAAGCCATGACGACGACTCCGACCGACGCCTCCGACCGGCTCACGGTGGGCTCGTGCGGGCCGTCTGCTCGTGGACGAACTCGACGACGGCCTTGAGGATGCCCGGGTCCGTTTCGGGCAGCACGCCGTGACCGAGGTTGAAGACGTGCCCCGGCAATCCCGTGGCGTCGTCGAGGACCCCGGCGGCGGCCTTCAGGACCACCTCGGCAGGGGCGAGGCAGATGGCCGGATCGAGGTTGCCCTGCAGGGCGAGACGTCCGCCCGTGCGCTCGGCGGCCGACTGCAGCGACACCCGCCAGTCCACTCCGATCACGTCGGCACCCGCCTGTGCCATGAGGCCGAGCAGCTCGCCCGTGCCGACTCCGAAATGAATGCGCGGGATGCCGAGATCGTCGAGGCCTTGCAGGATCCTCGTCGAAGCCGGCAGGGCGAACTCGGCGTACTCGGCGGGCGACAGCGCTCCGGCCCAACTGTCGAAGAGCTGGACGGCGGCCACGCCTGCCTCGACTTGGGCACGCAAGGCCTGCAGGGCGATGCCGGCGAGGCGGTCGCAGAGGCGGTGCCACGTGGCCGGCTCGGTGTGCATCAGGCGCTTCGTGAGCCCGAAGGTTCGAGACGGTCCGCCCTCGACGAGGTAGCTGGCGAGGGTGAAGGGGGCACCGGCGAAGCCGATGAGGGGAACGTCCAGCTCGCCCACGAGGAGGCGAATGGTCTCGGTCACGGCGGCGAGGTCCGTCTCCGGCTCGAGGGGACGCAGCCGCCCGAGGTCGTCGTCGTGACGGAAGGGGCGCTCCACGACCGGGCCCCTGCCCGGGACGATCTCCACGCCGACACCGAGGGCGGCGAGGGGGGCGACGATGTCGGAGAAGAGGATGGCGGCGTCCACGCCGTAGCGGCGGACCGGCTGCAGTGTGATCTCGGCCGCCAGCTCCGGCGTCGCGATGGCCTCGAGGATGCTGCCCTCGCCCCGCAGCGCCCGGTATTCAGGCAGGGAACGGCCCGCCTGGCGCATGAACCACACCGGCGTGTGCGGCACCGGCTCGCAGCGGCAGGCGCGCACAAAGGCATGGCCGCTCAGCACGCCGAGACCCTATCCCCCTGGCGCCGCCGGTCCGCGTCGCTCAGGCCCAGGCCGGGGCGCTCCCGGTGGGCCGCCTGCCGTCTTGGCGAGCCCTGTCTAGCCCCGCGCCCGGTGTATCGACTAAGAAATGCACCCATGGCAGAAGCCGCGGCCGCGATCGACAGGCCACGTCCTCAGGGCCACCCGGTGGCACAGCGGCCGCAGCTGCTCGCGGTCGGCATCATGATCTGGCTGGGCTCGGAATTCATGTTCTTCAGCGGCCTCTTCGCCGCATTCTTCACCATCCGCGCCGCGGCACCGGTGTGGCCGCCGCCGGGAACCAAGCTCGACACGATCCAGGCCGCCATCTTCTCCTTCGTCCTGCTCGCCTCGAGCCCGACGATGCAGTTCGGGGTGTGGGCACAGGAGCGCGGCGATTATCGCAAGGCGAAGGTGTGGATCGTCACGAGCTTCATCCTCGGGGCGGCTTTCCTCGGCAACCAGGCCTACGAGTGGCGGACACTCGGCTTCCGGCCCTCCAACAACTCCTACCAGTCGCTCTTCTTCATCATGTCGGGCCTGCACGGGCTGCACGTGCTCCTCGGCCTCGTCGCCATGATCGCTCTCCTCGGTCGCCTCGCCGGCGGCAAGAACGACCCGGGGGAGACAGCCGTCTATCAGGGGGTCAGCTACTACTGGCACTTCGTCGACATCATGTGGATCGGGCTGTTCAGCGCTCTCTTCCTCTTGAGTTGACCTGATCGTGCGCTTCCTCCGCCGCTTCCTCATTCCCTTCGCCGTGCTCGTCGTGGCTGCCGCCCTCGGCACCTTCGTGCTCGGGCGCGTCCACGTCGCCGCCTCCTCGTCGGCCATGCAGAACCCGGGAATGAAGCTGACGTCCTCAGACAGCCTCTCGAATGCCGGGATGGTCGCCGCCGGCCGCACCCTGTTCACGGCCGAGTGCTCCGCCTGCCACGGCCAGGAGGCGCAGGGCTCCGATCTCGCCCCCACGCTGCAGGGCGTGGGTGGGGCGACCGTCAACCTCTGGCTCACGGCCGGGTGGATGCCGCTACGCACGCCCGAGGAGCAGCCCGCCGCCAAGCCCGTGCCGTTCACGACCCAGCAGATCAACGAGATCGTCGCCTACGTCGTCTCGCTGAAGCCGGGCGGCGTCCCCATCCCGACCAACATCGACTTGAAGAACGCCAACGCCGGGGACGGCTTCTTCATCTTCTCGTTGAACTGTGCGCCGTGCCACACCATCACGGGCTCGGGTGACGCCCTGGCGAGCGGCGTGCACGCCCCCTCCCTGCACAGTGCCGACGTCACGCCCCAGGTCGTGCTCGAGGCCATCCGGACGGGGCCGCAGAACATGCCGCGCTTCGGGCCGGGGGACATCTCGAACCAGCAGGCACTCGACGTCGTGCTCTACGTCACGAAGTACATCAAGCACCCCACGAACATCGGCGGCATCGGTCTCGGTGGCATCGGCCCCGTGGCCGAAGGATTCGTCGGCCTCTTCGTCGGCGTCGGCGCCTGCCTGATCGCCGCCTACTGGGTGGGGGACCGCACGGCGAAGGAGACGGACGGCTCGCGCGAGCACGATGACGAGACCGATCACGCCGACGACGGGGACGACGATGAGGGACACGACGGTGGGAGCGGCGACGCCGACGACGACGGCGCCGCCACAGAGAGCACCGATGACTGATCGCCAGGGGGATCGGGGGACCATGTCGGGCAGCACGGGAAGGTCGGCAGGAGCGTGAGCGAGAAGGGGACGCCGACGCCGGTCACCATCCGCCTCGACGCCAAGCAGTACCAGGTCGCCGCCGCCAATCCCCGCGAGGTCGAGGGTGGGGTCGCCATCCTGTTCATGCTCGGACTGCTCGGGTTCGCCGGCTTCGGAGCGGCGTATTGGGTGAATGGCTCGAACTTCTGGTTGGGGGCGAGTCTCGGGCTGGGTTTCGTCGGTCTCGGTGGCGGCATGGTCTGCTGGGGCAAATACCTCATGCCCCGCGGCCCCTTCGCCGAGCAGCGGCACTCGCTCGTCCCGACGCAGGTGTCCAAGGAGCAGGTCATCTCGGACTTCTCCAGCCGCGGCAAGGTCGTCATCGAGCGCCGGACGTTCCTCGCCAAGATCCTCGGAGCCGCTGGCGCCGTCTTCGGCGTCGTGGCCGCCTTCCCGCTCCTTCGTTCGCTCGGGCCTCTGCCGACCCGCACCTTCTCCATGGCCACGACCTGGCACAAGGACTCCTACCTCGTGCGCGTCGACGGCACCAAGGTCCACCAGGACGCCGTGGAGTTCGGCGGCATGCTGACGGTCTTCCCGGAGGGAGACGCCGGCGGCGCCCTCTCCCAGACGATGCTCATCCGCCAGCAACCGCCTCCCGGTGAGGTCAACATCGTCACGGACAAGGGCCGGGAGACCTGGGGCCCCCTCGGGTACCTCGCCTTCTCGAAGGTCTGCACGCACGCCGGCTGCCCGGTAGGCCTCTACCAGGAAGTGACGCACCAGCTGCTCTGCCCCTGCCACCAGTCGCTCTTCGACGTCGGCCCCGGCAAGTACGCCATCCCGGTCTTCGGCCCGGCCCCCCGGCCGCTCCCGCAGCTACCGCTCTACATCGACGCCCAGGGCTACCTACGGGCGCAAGCGCCCTACGACCAGCCGGTCGGGCCGACATTCTGGTGGCGCCATGATTAACGGCCTCTACGACTGGATCGACGACCGCCTCAACCTCTCCACGGGCGGGCGGAAGGCGCTCAACAAGATCTTCCCGGACCACTGGTCCTTCATGATCGGGGAGATCGCCCTCTACTCCTTCGTCGTTCTGCTCGCCACGGGCGTCTTCCTCACGCTCTACTTCATCCCCTCCTCCAACGACGTCGTCTACAGCGGGCCGTACCTGCCCCTCGACGGCGTCCACATGTCCGAGGCCTACCTCTCGACGATCAACCTGAGCTTTAGCGTGCGCTGCGGCCTCCTCATGCGCCAGATGCACCACTGGTCGGCCAACATCTTCGTCGGGTCGATCGTCGTTCACATGTGCCGGGTGTTCTTCACGGGGGCCTTCCGGCGACCCCGCGAGATCAACTGGATCATCGGGCTCAACATGTTGATCCTGGCCATCTTCAACGGCTTCCTCGGCTACTCGCTGCCCGACGACCTCGTGTCCGGGACGGGCATCCGCATCTCGTACTCGATCCTCGAAGGCATCCCGCTCGTCGGCACCTACCTCGCCAACTTCCTCTTCGGGGGTTCCTTCCCGGGCAGTGCCCTCATCCCTCGCTTCTACGTCATCCACGTCCTCATCCTCCCGGCCGTCATCGCCGGGCTCCTCGGGGCGCACCTCACGCTCCTCGTCCGCCAGAAACACACCCAATTCAAAGGACACGGCGCCACGGAGCACAACGTCGTGGGCGCTCCCATGTGGCCGACGTTCCTCGCCAAGACGAACGGCTTCCTCTTCCTCGTGACCGGCGTCACCGCCCTCCTCGCCGGCTTCGTCCAGATCAACCCGATCTGGCTCTACGGCCCTTATCGCCCCTTCGTCGTCACCTATGCCGTGCAGCCGGACTGGTACATGGGCTGGTTGGACGGCGCCCTGCGCGTGTGGCCGCACTGGCAGACGGTCATCGCCGGGAGGGCGCTCATCCCGAACGTCTTCTGGCCGGCCATCGTGCTCCCCGGCATCACCTTCACGGTGCTCATGTTCTGGCCGTTCATCGAGCAGAAGGTCACGGGTGACCGAGCGGACCACCAGCTGCTCGAGCGTCCCCGCGACCGGCCGAAACGCACCGCCCTCGGCGCCGCCGTCCTCAGCTTCTACTTCGTGCTCTTCGGGGCGAGCGCCACGGACGTCCTCGCCAACTACCTGGACGTCACGCTCAACCAGGTGCTCACGGCCTTCCAGGTGCTCGTCTTCGTCGTGCCCATCATCACCTACCCCGTGGCACTCAAGATCTGCCGCGAGTTCAAGGCCACCGAGGGCGGCGGCAAGACCAAAATTCACAACATCGTCATTCGCACCGAGGAGGGTGGCTACACGGCGGTCCCCTCCGAGCACCGTCCCGGCGACGTGGCTCCGCAGCTCGAGCCCGTCGACCTCGACAACAGCGTCGTACTGCCTGCCCTCATCGGTTCGCCGTCCTACGAGCCCGTCGACCGGTCGGGCCTCGGTGCCCGGGCGGCGGCCGGCAACGGCCACGCAGCCGACGGCGATGGCACCGGCTCGGCCGCCGAGGTTCAGCAGCGCCGCGTGTTCCGCATCCCCCGCAACTACCGCTGAGGCGGAGGTCCGGGCCGTCCCGGAGGGTGCACGGGAGCGGCCCGTGAGAGCCGGTGAGGGTGAGAGCCGGTGAGAGCCGGTGAGTGAGAGCCGGTGGTGGGACTCGAACCCACGACCTGACGATTACAAGTGGGCTCGGGGCGATCGCACGGTGTCGTCGAGGGTCGCAATGAGTCGCATTCTGCCTGGTCGTTGGGGGTGTCCGCCAAGCGAACGCGACACGGATGCGACGCCACGAGCCGCGGGAAGACGAGATTGTTGGGTCCGATGTTGGGTGCGCATCCTCAAGCTGCAGGAGGCGAACATCTCGCTTGGACCAAGAAGCCGGCTCTGACGTCGCGGACTGAATCGAGGCGACTCCGATCATCGCTTGATTTCTACGACCGTTGGACCGACACAGTCGGAGAAGGTACGGACCGCTCGTCGTGATCCGTGGCTCGGCAAGACGTTACGCGGCTCCGTGAGAAGCCTGGCGATTCATAGCCGTCGGCTAGCTGTTCTGCCCAAAATACTACGGAACTGTTTCCGCCGGAGTCGCTTCAAGAGGAGAGACGGCAATCGCTTGACCAGGTGAAAAATCCAGGCAATACCCAAAATCGCCGGCCGTGACCGAGAGATCGAGCCAATGAGTAGAACTTGGCGTAGCCAAATGAACTTCAGCCACTCTGACTGCCGTTCCAACGTCGCAACTATACGTTGCCAATAGAACATATGCCCGGCTTCTGGGCAATAGATAGACGGGCACGGGTTGGCGCGAAGTGAGAAATTGGCTGTGTCCCCTGGTGTACTTGAACGGCAACGCTCGGCCATTTTCGGCGAGCAGCGTCACCCTCGGATAGCCCATCAGTTCACAAGGGACATGACCCCGGTTCTCCACGGTTAGCAACATCGCTGCTTCCGCCATGGCGCCACCCACGAACGGACCCGCGCCGAGAGCCAGATAAGAGCAAATCGCGGAGGTGACTAGCGAAGAGGAGGAGGTCGTGCTTGACGTACTCCTGACAGACGGGGGGGGACGCTTCGCAAGTGTGGGTGCCGGTCGGCTGCTCGGAGAGCAAGCCGCAAGTTGAACGACGAGCACCAGTGCGACTAGTACCCCCGCCCTACCCCTTCGTTTCCTTCCCAGACAGGTGGACACAACGAATAAGACGCCCACCCGCCTCGCTTTCATGCATGTCAGTTGCCGAACCCGATGCCACCCGTCTGGCCCTTACCCGCTCCATCATTGACGCAGGCCGACGGTAGCCTTCAGGCAGGACGGGTCAGCGCGGGCTGAGGCCATCCGGAGCCGACGCTGCGGAGCTGGTCGCAGGAAGGTCACGACCCCTCTCAACCTTCAGAGCGAAAGCCAGGGATGCTGCCACAGCTGTCAGCGAAATCTAACCTCGGCTCTGCGAAGCGGGCCCGCTCGCCGCATGGCCTCAGGCAGCCAAAGAGGTTCCATACCGAACGCCCCAGCTCTCGTACCGGCCAAATGTGACTTTCGGCCCTAGTGGGGTCGGGTCGTTCGGCGGACACTCCTTCTGCAGCGGTCTTGATGTTCGGACAGTGGTCAGTGTCGATATAGTGCGCGACCACGGTACCCACCGACGGTAGCTGGCGTAGCTGCGAAAGGAGCAGTTGCCATCAGGTCGGCGGAATAGGATCGCTTCCGCGCGACGAGTGTCCGCATGTCGAGCCACCGGACTACGAGAAGGCTGCCAGCGGCACGATCTCGTGTTTGAGGCGTCAGGGCTGGAAGTGGTATCCGCGGACAGAGAGATCGCAGGCGTTGTTTATTCAAAACGAGGTTCTCTTATGAAGAGCTGTCATCCCTTCCTTCCACACAGCCTCACCAAGATCACACAATTGTTGGGGTGTATCTGCCTCATGACCGGGATGGTTGTTGGTGCTACCGCGACACTTCTCGTCTCGACAGCTCCACCTGCCTCGGCGTCTGTGGGTCCACCCGCTAACGCCCCGTGGTCGTATTATGCGGTTGATGCGAGTACGAGTACTGCCTATAACCTTGGATGCAATCAGGGTAACTCTGACGCCAAGAGTGGCTTAGATAGCTCCACCATCTTAGACTTCTTCGGTCAGGTATCAGACGGAAGTGGCACGGACGAGGACTTTGGTGAATCCTTTATCTCAAACGCCAATATCGAGTCCATGGCGGAGAACTTCGCCCTGGGCTATTATGCTTGTACGGGCAACGATACCACCACGGTTGATGAGATAGGAATTGGAACTAACAACGATGGTCAAGACAACGGTACATCTGGTGGACAGACATGGGCGGCAGTTGTTACTGCCGTCGTGAACTGGGTGCAGACCAACGACATTGGGCAAGTCCTAATTGTCGGAGCGAACGACATCGAAGTCTGGTCAGATCCTTCGGTTGCAGCTGATCCGGCCGGAACGGAAGATTGGGTCAAGGGTTTCGGATCCACCGATCTCTATTACGACTTCGGGTCGGCCAACGGATGTCCAGAAACTACGCACGATAACGGGCGGTGCGAGGGTGCATGGTATCAGCACGATTACTGGTACGTTAGCTATGGGGCCACACCTGCATTGGCAGTCCCGGAAGTGTGCGCTGATTCAAATGCCGAGCAATGGGGTGAGATCTCAGCGTACGGCAGTCAGTATGAGAACGACGGTATCGTGTTCACGTCACCGTTCACGGAGTACCTAAGAGACTCAAGCTGTTTCACCGCTGCGCAGTCATGGGACGCTCTTGAGACCTACACCGGTCAGAGCCAGGGGTTTGCTTACAACATGCAGATCGCGGCTGGCTATGTATAGACACCGTGGGATTGCATGCGTTGGAGGTCAGCATGAGAGGAAAGTGTGACGCGATGAAGGGACATCTCTATCTTTTGGTCCGGCCGAAGAGTCGGCGGATTGCGATCCTCACGGCGGGTCTTGTCATGAGTCTCGCTCTCGGCGTAGGCTTAGCAAGTGCCTCGCCGGGACGGCCCGCGCGTAGTCAGGCCGTCCAGTCGTTGAAGCTTCCACCCGGAAAGGAAGCCCTCCTGAGGAAGCAACTGAACTACTTGGCCGGACGATCGTCGGAATCGAAGACTCAGGCGCTGGCGGCAAAGAGCGCTGCCAGGTTGCGTCTTGGCCCCCGGGCTATTGGCAGCAAGAGTTCACCAGGACCGGAGCCGGTTCCACCCGAGCCCGTAACATCTCTACCCTCCGGCATCTTCACGCACCCGCAGCCGCCATTTCCGTCGGACTGGTTTTCCGCGACCACCGTGTGGAGTGGCGATGCCAACGGTACTTGGTGGTGGGTATTCTCGGGAAGTGTCGGAGTAGACCAACCGAACGCTGGGCAAGGCGGCGTCGTCGTTCTTGATGAGCCGGACACGGCAGCGGCGACCGGACCGACTACTCAGTCCGGGCCCTATTTCCCAGTGAGTTCGGTCATCACGGGGCCATTGCAAATTACCGGGGAGACGGCGGGGGAGCTGACACTCTCGGATAGCACGGGCGCGACGTTTACGTTCAATCTTGCGACTCTCACGTTCTCCTGATCCCTGCTGACGGAGGAGGTCGGCCCGCCCTTTCGTCAGATGTGACAGCGGCGTTGGCGCCATCTGGAGCCGAGGCCGTTGCTGCTTGTGACGGACACAAATAGCTGCAGTTGGCGGGCAGTGGATGTTAGCTTCGATGCGTAATGGGATTCAGAACCTCTTGGGCATTGGATGTCGTGTGGGCGAGTGCTGATCGAAGTGAACGGACATCTGTCGCGACCATATTGTTGGAGGAGTCACGGTTCACGGAGCCACCAAGTTGTCAGCAACGGGCTGTTCGACCCCCAAAGCAGCCGGAAGATGTGATGGCGGCCCGCCCGTCTGCTCATTCGTTCGTCGCTCCATCGTCCTTGCGCGCTCGGCGAGCGCTCGGGCCATGTCGGGATTCTGCGATGCGGGTAGCTAGCGGAACGAGTCCGGCCACAAGACCCGCCTCGGGCGAGGTTCTGACACCGCCAGCGCTCATGCAAGCCTCGAGTCGACCGTGGAGTACGGCGGCGATGTCCTTGGCGCCTTCAAGAGAACGCATGCGGATGATCGCTGGCAGAGCACGCTCGACGTCGATTTCGTGGGCTTCTGCGGTCCGGAGTGCAGCCATGAGCGGTCCGTAGGCTTCGCTCCGCTACATCTCGGTGAGGCACCCCGGGCTCAGGCCCGAGCGACGCAGGAGTGCCTCCCATCGCTCCTCTTGGGCGACTCGGAGGATGGTCTCGTACTCGGCGGCGAGCACCACCGGGTCATCCGCCTGGCGCTGAGCGCGCTGCAGGGTCTCATGGGCAGACAGCTCAGCTCCTTCCTTCGCCAGCACCTCGCTCAGCACGTCTCGGGCCGGACTTTGACGGGTCAGGCTCGCTTTTGGAGGGCCGCGATGCCCTGACCAGCACTGTCCGCTGAGAAATCGCAGTTTCCGGCGCTCGATGTAGGGGCGACACGTCCACCGCATCTGAGTTACAGTGCTGTAAGATGGTGGCGTGTTCGTCAAGAAGACCGTGAGGCGGCGGGGCGACAAGAGCTACGAGTATCTGTCGCTCGTCGAGGCGGTGCGAGAAGACGGCAAGAACACCCACCGCACGCTGCTTCGTTTGGGAGAGGTCAGCGAGCTGCGCGCCTCTGGGCAGCTGGACCGGATCATCAACGCCCTTCGCGCCTACGCCGAGGGCAACTGGTTCGAGGCAGGTGAGCTCTCCGGCGAGGGTGGTCCGAGTTTCGGTGGAGTCGCCGCCTGTCATTCGTACTTCTCTCGCCTCGGCCTCGAGGCGCACTTCGAGGCCGTCGGTAGAGGCCGCAAGTCGTCGTCGTTGTCCGACACCGTGTTCGTGATGCTGGCCAATCGCCTGCTCGACCCGGGCTCGAAGGCTCTGGCGAGGCACGGGACCGTCGTGGCCGGTGGAGGGATCGGGATCGAAGTGCGTGTCGACATACAGTTGGTTGCACTCGTGACCCCGAGTAGCGGCCACGTAGAGGACCTCCCGAGTCGTGCTCGGCGACACGAGGGCATGGGCGGTCTCGACGGTTCGACCCTGGGCCCGAAAGGCCGTCGTGGCGTAGGCGAGCTCCACGTGCTCGACGACGTAGGCAGCAGGCAACCTCAGCTCGCCGCCACGCGAGATGGACCGCACCGAGAGACTCCCGTCGTTGTTCGTCGCCGTCACGAGGAAGTGGTCTCCGTTCTTCACCCAGCGACTCCCCGCGACGAGGCGGCGCTCGTTCTGGCGGGTGAAGATCTCGTCGCCCACGCCCGCCTCCTGGCCGTTCTCGAGGCGGACTCCGTTCTCGGACACCACCCCGGCGGCGACGCGATCGGCTCTCGCCCGCTCGTTCAGCTCGTGGACCGTGCCGGCGTCTGAGGCGATCATGAGGCTCGACTTGCCGGCGGCGATGTCGGCCTTCCAGGCGCCATAGAGGCCCTCGAGGAGCCTCGCCCGGTCGCCCTCGACGATGCGTCCCTCCTCGAGGTAGCGATCCACGGCGACCTCGTCCCCGCGCCGGAGCCCAAGGCTCGCCTCCCGCTCCCAAGGCTCCCGGAAGCGCCGCACGTCGCGGAGCTCGGGGACGACCTCGCCCCGGTCCGAGACGAGCAATGAGAAGGCGCCGCCGGCATCGATGGAGCCGAGCTGAGCCCAGTCGCCCACGAGCAGGACCTTCGCCCCCGCAGCTGCGGCCGCCCCGACGAGCTCGTCGAGGGCGAGGGTGCCGGCGAGGGGGGCCTCGTCGACGACGAGGAGTTGCCCGGGCCGAAGTCGTCGCTCCTCGAGGGTGCCCTCGACCTCGGCGAGCTGACTTCGCAGCCTCGCCCCCGCCGCCGAGGAGTTGCCCGGGCCGAAGTCGTCGCTCCTCGAGGGTGCCCTCGACCTCGGCGAGCTGACTTCGCAGCCTCGCCCCCGCCGCCGAGGAGGGATGGGCAAGTCGCCCGAGGTTCGTGGCGATGCGGTTGCGCCGTGCCGTCAGCTCCGGAAGCCTCCGCCAGTCGGCGAGCCACTTGGCGGTGTTCTCCGTCTCGATCCCGAGCTCGTCTCGAAGGGCTTCGGCGGCGGCCGCCGACGGGGCGAGACCGATGACCGACCTCGGCCCGTACTGGGCTTCCCACACGCGGCGAAGGCCCGCCATGGCCGTCGTCTTCCCCGTCCCGGCGGGACCGACGAGCACGTCCAGCAGCCGTCCCGAGGTGGCGATCTGCTCGACGGCGAGGGCTTGGTGGGCGCTCAGGGGCTGAGCACGGCCGGCGAGGTTCTCAGCCGTCGTGTGGGCGGCGACGACCGCCTCCACCCGTGGTCCGAGCAGAACCCGCCCGGCCTCGAGGAGGCGGGTTTCGGCCTCGAGGAGCATCCTCGTCGTGTAGACGAACTGGCTCGGCGGCCGGAAGCGAGAGGTGCCGTCGGAGCGACGAAAGGGTGCCGGCACGTGATGCAGCTCTGGGGGCGTGAGACACAGACAACGCTCGATGGCGAGCTCCCTGATGCGTACCGCCACGGCCAAGCGATCGTCGGGGGAAGCGAATCTCACGCCGTGCAGGAGACGATGGGCTTCGGCGAGGAGGTGGTGACGACCGAAGGTCGAGTGCCGCTCCGCCACGGCGGCCACGACCGCCCCGGCGGCGTCGCCGAGGATGGCATCGGCGAGGTCGGCGAGGCGGAGGAGGGGCAGGTCATTGCGCTCCCGCAAGCTCACCACGAAGGCCACCTGGGCATCCTTCGACACGTACGCGGCAGCTCGAGTGCGCCACTGCTCGGTGAGCTCGGCGAGGCTGAGGTGGCTCTTCTCCGGCCGGGTGGCGATCGTGGCCACCTGGTGAAGGCGCATGTCCTCCACCGCCGTGGCGCTGCGCCCGTGGGCGGAGCGGAACTCCTCGGCGAGGCGTGTGCTCTGTGCCTCGATCTGTCGGGCTCGGCGTGAGAACTCGGCCATGAGCTGCTCGGGCACCCCGACGATCTCGAAGCGAGGCCTCGTCGAGTGGCGCCGTCCTCGGCCTTCCCAGCCGAGACCGAGCCGGGCCGTGAGCAAGTCCGAGAGCACCCCCTGGTGGAGCTCGGAGAGGGTGGTGGTGTGCTTGAAGAGGCTCCTCGAGTCGAGGGTCCGCCACTTGCCGTCGCTGAGTGACTTCGCCCGGTTCCAGATGACGACGTGATCGTGCATCTGGGGGTCATCGGCCCGGCTCGCCCAGTGGGTGAAAGCGGCTGCGACGACGCCGGTGACGTCCTCTTCGACGATGCCGTTCGTGCCGGAGCGGGAGCGAAACACCTCCCGCTCCGCATAGGCGAGGACGTACCCGATGGCCTGGAGATGGCAGTCGTAGATGACCAACTTCGTCTCCTCATCGCCGAGGGCCCAGGCGACCGAGACCGACTTCGAGGGCGAGAACGTCAGATCGAAGCCGGCGACGGGTGCAGCTCCGGCCGGAGCCTTCGGCGTCAAGCCGATCGCCTCGCCGGAGACCGGGTCGGCCAGGGCGACGAGCATGAGACGGAGGTGTTCCGCGGTCACCTGCGTGCCCGCCTGCAGCCCCCTGCCGCCGTCGAGGTCTGCCAAACCCTGACCGAGAAATCGCCCGGGCGGCGTGCCCGACTCGGCGTAGTAGCGAGTGAGCGGGGAGGACTTCTCAGCGGCGCCGTCGCCGGCGGCGACGGACTCCATGAGGTAGCGAAACCCGCCTCCGAGGCTGATGCGGCGAATCGAAATCATGCGAACGCAAAGCTCGTGTTCCACGCCCTGCTGAGCAGGGACGCCAGCAACAGTCGGATCCATTTGGTGGCCCAGCACTCGCGCCGGCGCCTCAGTCCTGCCGTTGAGAACGACCGTGTGTCTAGCAAAGACGACCGCAGTGCCCAGACGTGAAGGCCGCTCCTTGATAGCTGAGTGCCTTGATAGTCCGGATTATCAGTCGACAGTCGTCGATGGCGGCCTTGACTGTTCTCCTCCTGCACCGGTGTTCGGTCGACAATGCTTGACATACTTTGCTTCGCTCCATACCGTCTGTGCATCGATACGGAGGTTGGGCAATGAGCCAGCAGTCCCGACGCGAGTCCCTCGAAGCCAAGGGCTTGTTGCACCCGCGGCCCGAGGCGGTGACGGCGGAGCTGTTCACATCGCCCGACCCGTTCTTCGTCGCCGCCGACAAGATCCAGGTCAAGTACGAAATGCTGCGCGCTCACTACGTGTCCGGCGAGACCGCGGCGGCCTCGGCGCGCACGCACGGCTACTCGCGCGGCGCCTTCTACCTCGTCGCCGAGGCCTTCTCGCGCGCGGCATGGTCGGCCTGCTCGACGAACGGCGTGGCCGCAAGGGACCGCTCAAGCTCTCGCCCGAAGTCGTCGAGTTTCTGCGCTCGGCGGAGGCCGCCACGAGCGCCGCGGACTTGGTGCGGGGAGCCGAGGAGCGCTTCGGCGTCACCTTGCATCGGCGCACGGTCGAACGGGTCCGCCGACGGTGAGCAGCTTCTGGCCGATCGGCGAAGGTGCCCAGTCCGACTACGAACTGCTGCGCGCCGGCATGCTTGCCGGCACCCCGCTCGTGAGTCTCGAGGCCCGCCGCTTCGCCCGCGATGGGCTGGCGGGCCTGATCCTTCGGCCTTCGGCCCCGGCGGTCTATCGCGCCGTCCTTCTCGGCGCGGCGCAGCCGTCGTGGAGCCCGTATGCCGATTATCGCCACGAGGCGCTCGCCGACGGCTACGTGCTCGTGCTCGACGGGGCGAGCGCCGGCTGCGTGGGGACGAGGGTCGCCGCCTCCTCCGGACAGGCGCCGTCGTGAGGCCCGTGAACGACCCGATGCCGAGGAGGCCAGTCCGATGAGAGCAGCCATCTACGCACGAGTGTCCTCCGAGACACAGGCCAGTCGGGGAACGATCGGCTCGCAGCTGGCGCTGCTCGAGGCGAAGGTGGCCGAGGTGGGCGACGAGCTGGTCGCCCGATTTATCGACGACGGGTGCTCCGGGACGCGCCTCGACCGCCCCGGCCTCGACGCACTGCGCGACGAGGCGCAGGCCGGCATCTTCGAGCGCGTCTGGGTGCTCACCGCCGACCGGCTGGCGCGCAACTTCGCCTACCAGATGCTCGTGCTGGACGAGCTCGGGCGGTTCGGCGTCGAGGTGTCCTTCACCGACTCCCCGCCCATCGCCGACGACCCCCAGGCGCGCCTTCTGGTTCAGGTGCAGGGCGTGATCGCCGAGTACGAGCGGGCCAAGATGGCCGAGCGCCAGCGGCGCGGCAAGCTCTATAGGGTGCGCGCCGGAGAGGCCATCTTCACCATCGTCCCCTTCGGCTACCGCCGCGTCCCCCGCGGCGAGCAGGGCCCAGCCCGCTATGAGATCTTCGAGCCCGAGGCCGCCGTCGTGCGGCGCATCTTCGACGACTATGTGGCCGGCGGCTTGTCCATGCGACAGCTCATAAAGGGCCTCCGTGCCGACGGCATCGCAAGCCCGGGAGGACGACCGCAGTGGTCGCTCTCGACCCTCGGAGGGATGCTGCGCAACTCCAGCTACATGGGAAAGGCGTACTGGTACCGGCGCGAGAGCGTGCCCTCGGGGCGGCCGACGGGCCGCTCGACCCGTCAGGTGGCCCGCCCGCGCGAGCAATGGGTGGAGGTGGCCGTGCCCGCCATCGTCTCGGAGGACACCTTCGAGGCGGCACAGCGCATCGCCTGCCGCAACTCCGCCTTCAGCGCCCGGCGCGTCACCGGTGACCGCTTCTTGCTGCGGGGCCTCGTGGTCTGCGGGCGCTGCGGGGTCAAGTGCGGCAGCAGCCGCAGGCCCACCAGCCGGCGCGGCGGCGGTCACAACCACTACTACAGCTGCCCCTACCAGAACGAGCTCACGGCGCGAGGGCCCGAGCGACGTTGCCGGGAGCGCAACATCCGTGCCGACGAGCTCGACGCCTTCGTGTTCGACCAGATCCGCGAAGCGATGCTGCGGCCGGAGCTGCTGACGGCCGGCGAGGCCGCAATCGTGCGCCGCGAGCCCCTCCCCGACGACGAGATCCTCGCCGCCGAGCTGGCGCGCCTGCAACGCCGGCTCGACGAGGTGGAGCGCGAGCACCGGCGGCTGCTCGACATCTACCAGACGGGGATGATCGAGCTCGACGAACTGTCCCGCCGCAACGAGCAACTGGCCGCCCGACGCCATGGCCTCGCCGCGCAACGAGAACGGCTCGTGGCCGAACGAGCCGAGCTGACTACGAGCAACCGATTGCGAAAGCAGGTCGGCGGGTTCGCCAAGACGGTCGCGAACGGGATCGACCAGCTCGACTTCGCTGGACGCCAACGACTGATGCGCATCGTCGTCGAGAAGGTCAGGGTGAGTGGCTGGCAGGTCGAGATCGCGCTCCGGATCCCCCTCGACGGGGCGCCGCAAGCGACCTCCGGGACGACGAACCGTGCCCGCTCCGGCCGTGCGCCCAGGGGCTCGGGTCGCGGCGGCGCGGACGTCACTTCGGAGGGTCAACGACGGGTGTTCAGTGAAGACGGTTTGCGTTCGCTTGATCGAGATCACGGCCATCGCCTCCCCGATCGGGGCCACCCCGACGGGCAGCGTTCATCCGATCAGAGGCGGAGCGTTCACGCTGTCGGCGATCCCAGGCGAAAGTCCACGTCAGAGCCCATAGGGCACCTGTCCACCTCGAATGCCAACGGTGTGAACGGCTGGACGCCGGTGGCGAGGAGTGGAAGGTCGGGACGAGGGTCGATGGTGGAATGGAGGAGAGGGCGGTGAAGGGTGAGTGATGTGGAGAAGGGTTGCGGACGGGTCAGCTGGATACGTGCGGGCGACGACTAGCGTTGCCTGAGTGCGGACTGACCGACGGATCGTCTTCGAGAGCGCGCTCGACGGTTGCTACGAGGCAGACCGTGCGGCTGCTCTGTCGGGCGTCCCGGTCTCGACGATCTACGAGTGGGCGCGGATCGCCTCGGGATTCTCCTCGGGGTACAGCCGCACGATCGCATCGGCGTCGTAGCCCCCGTTCGGCCAGCGCGGCGATGGTCACGGTGGTTAAGCGTGAACCCTGCAGATGACAGGCTCTCCTGCGACCTTGCCCGGGACGATACGGAGGTGGGGACGCGGCCGCACGAGGTCTGGACCGCGGCTGGATTCCGGGCTGAACGGTGCGAGAAGGTCAAGGACGTCGAGCGCCGTCTGGCCCGTCGCCCGGACGTCACCCTCCGAGGTCCGGATCGTGATCTGTCCCTCTTGGTCGACGAAGAGTGGCGTTCGTCCTCCTTCGGACTCCGACCAGAGATCGAGATGGTGCAACTCCATCTGATTCAGGGCCCGCCGAACCTCGGGCATCGGACTCGCCGAGTACTCCGGGTGCGGTTCCCCGTTGGGATGGCGTAGCCAAGAGACGATCCGCAGGCCCATGAGGTCCGCATACGACCACCGCATCGGCCGGACGTCCGAGACGCTGGGAATGAGGACACTTCTCCGCGAAGCCATCGAGCTCGAACAGGCTCTCGCTGCCCATGTCAGGGCTGCGACGTAGTTGAGCTCTGGCGCCGATCGGCTCGACGTTGAGCTCGACCAGAATTTTCCCGAGCCCATCCTCGACTGCCTCGAGCAGTTTCTGCCGGACCTGAGGCTCGTGCCGCTGCGGCGAATCCACGCCGATCTGACGGACATGCCGACCGCCGGCTGCTGCTCGCGCTCGATAGGATGCGCTGGCCGGTCCTCGTCACGAACAACTACAAGATGCTGCAGAACCCGTCACACATCGCCGGGTTGTTGAAGACTCGCATCACCTTGTTTGTGATCGAGGGCCTTGGTCATGACCCGATCCGTGCGACGGGTGCACTCCTTCTTGACTTGCCCGGCACGCTCCGGAGGCGGAGTACGGACAGACCTGAGGTGTTCTGGTCCCGTCCCCGGAACCCCTGCCCGCAGGCCCCCTTGGGCCCTCTTCACCAGAGCCGCGGCGAGGGCGCGCCGACCTGTACGAAGAGCTGAAGGTCACGGACGAAGAAGCCGACCAGGCGCCGCCTGCGTAGAGACATGACGCTTGGGTCCCGCATCGAGGGCTCGCGGCCGGCCGCCGCCGACCCAGTTGGGTGGACACGCGAAGCCCTTGCTCATAGAGGGTGGTCGCGGGACCGCCGGACAGGAGTCGGGCGATGACGGCAAGCGGGGTGGAACTTGAGAGCCGAGGGCGTCTACCACTCGCGGGCGGACGGACGCGCTCGATGCCGAACCTGAGCCGGAAGCCGTTGCTCAGCATCGACGAGACGGCGATCCTCCTCGGCGAGAATCGCGCGACCTGTTACCGGGCGATCAAGACGGGCACCTTCCCACTGCCGGTCATCGTTCTCGGTGGGCGGCTCAAGGTTCCGCGGCGGGCGGTCGAGCGCCTGCTGGACGGGTTGCCGCCTCAGGCGCTCTCGAGGCTTGAGCGCGCCGCGGGCGCTCCTTCTCTGCCGCCTCAGACTGAGGTCTGCGTCGCCTCGAGTCCGCCGATGCCAGGCTGGACGGTCTGAAGGAGACTTCCCATGTGGTCCGCGGCCTTACGGTCCTCCTCTGCTAGGCCGTCGGTGTAGTGCCGCGCCATCTGAACGGTCGACCACCCCAGCCGCGCCTGCTTCTGTGCCTCCGAGACGACCGAGTCGATCTGAGTGGCGTGGAAGTGCCTCAACGAGTGGAGGTGCACGTCCTTGGCGACGCCGGCCCTGGCGCGAATTACTGCGAACGCGTGCGTGACGTTGTCGGGGTTCGGCGGGGTGCTGCCGCCAGCCTCGAACGAGAACACGAACGCGTCGTCCGGGAGCGAACGGCCGCACATCTGAGCGAGCTCCACCTGCGCATGGCGAAGCTCGACGAGCATCGCCACGGAGCCAGGATCGACTGCGACCCTCCGACGGCTCGCACGCGTCTTCGGCGCTCGCGCAACCGTCGTCCCGGCGTCGCTCACCGCCCCTTCGTCGATGGTCACCGTCCGAGTGCCTTCGTCGACGTCATGCCACCGCAGGGCACACGCTTCGCCCCGCCGCATCCCTGTCGCTGCTGCGAGGCGAACGAGCGTAGCCAGTCGGATATCCGCTGTGGTTGCCTCTCGCAGGATGGCAATCACCTCTTGGGTTTCCGGCGCCCGCACCGGCACTGGGCGCTCCGCCGGCTCGAAGGACGGCAGCTCGGTGTCTGCCACCGGGTTCGACAAACGGTTGCCGCTCCACTTACGAGCGAGCCGGCACGAGCGGTGAAGAAGTGCCCGCACGAGCCGGATTGTCGTCGCGCCGCACCCGGCCGCCTTCAGCTGGCGGTAGAAGAGCTCGACGTCGTAGGGCGAGAGTGTCACGATCCGCTTCGTGCCGATCGTCGCCCGCACGTGACGCTGCCATACCCCTTCGTAGCCACGCCGGGTGTTGGGGCTGAGGTCCTGCCAGCCGTTCAGGCGCCAGCCCTCGATGGCGTCGTTGATCGTGGTCGAGGGTCCCCATACCTCCTCCTCACGCCGCCGCGGGCGGTCGGGCTTGCGATCCTGTTCGGCGACGAGGCGGACGAGCTCGCGCTCGGCGGCGCGCTTTCCGCCCTCGAAGGTGACGTAATGATGCCGCACCCTCCCGGCCGCGTCCCGGCCGAGGTAGACACGCAGCTCCCACACACCGGATCGCCGCTCCCGCATGCTGCCCGCCATCGCCGAACCTTTCAGAAGCCTGTTGGGTTGAATGTTGGGTTGAAACCCTAGCAGGAGGCTGTGTCGACAAGGCCGACAGGCAAGAATTGCGCTCTGATAGGGAAAGTGTCCGGAGCCGGTGGTGGGACTCGAACCCACGACCTGACGATTACAAGTCGCCTGCGCTACCAGCTGCGCCACACCGGCCGGAGCAGGCAGTGTCGCGCATCTGCCACCGCTGCGTCGCCGCAGGCGGCGGGTGTCGCCGCCCGCGTGACGGCCCAGGGCGGCTGTGGCGCCAGGCACTCCCGAGTTGCCAATCGCCCGGGGCCTCCCGGTACACTGCCTCCAATCATGTGACCGACTAGGATGAACCGCGCCCGCAGGTCGATTGCACGACCCGGTCGCCGCAATCTTCGGGCACCTGCGCAGCGTCGACGACAGGTCGACCAGAGAACAAGGAGATCAGCTTCCTGTGAGGATCCTCGTGCTCGGGGGCGACGGCTATCTCGGTTGGCCGACCGCCCTGCATCTTTCCGCTCGTGGTCACGACATCGGCATCGTCGACAACTTCGCTCGGCGCAATTACGACTACGAGATGGGGGTGAACAGCCTCGTCCCGATCCGACAGATGCAGCGCCGCGTCTCGACGTGGAAAGAGGTGTCCGGGCACACCATCCAGCCGTTCATCGGCGACCTGACGGACAACGACTTCATCGAGACGAGCCTGCGGGACTTCGGCCCCGAGGCCATTGTGCACTTCGCCGAGCAGCGGTCCGCCCCTTACTCGATGATCGACCGCAAGCATGCCGTCTACACACAGGTGAACAACGTCGTCGGGACGCTCAACCTCCTGTACGCCATCAAGGACATCGACCCCTCGATCCACCTCGTCAAGCTCGGGACGATGGGCGAGTACGGCGCCCCGAACATCGACATCGAAGAGGGTTTCATCGAAATCACGCACAAGGGCCGGACAGACGTACTGCCCTACCCGAAGCAGCCGAACTCCTTCTACCACCTGTCGAAGGTGCACGACAGCCACAACATTCAATTCGCCTGCCGCATCTGGGGCCTGCGCTCGACCGACCTCAACCAGGGCATCGTCTACGGCCAGGACACACCCGAGACGGCGCTGCACGCCGACCTGCAGACCCGTTACGACTACGACGGAGTCTTCGGCACGGTCCTCAACCGTTTCGCCGTGCAGGCTGCCGTCGGCTACCCGCTCACCGTCTACGGCAAGGGTGGGCAGACGCGGGCGATGCTCGACATCCGAGACACCCTCGCCTGCGTCGAGCTGGCCTGCGTGAACCCCGCCGACATGGGCGAGTTCCGGGTCTTCAACCAGTTCACGGAGTCCTTCTCCGTGAAGGATCTGGCGGAGTGGGTGGCACGAGTCGCTCCCTTCGACGTCGAGATCGACTCCATCCCGAACCCCCGGGTCGAGAGTGAGGAGCACTACTACAACGCCGTCACCACGAAGCTGCCGGCGCTCGGCCTCGTCCCGCACCTCTTGTGCGACGAGACGGTGCTGCACCTGGTCGAGACGGCGAGGGAGCACAAGGACCGGGTCAACTTCGAGGCCATCCGCCCGACCGTCAATTGGCGGGCGACCCATAGCGACGTGAGCATCGCGGGAGGCGCCGTCGGCGGCTGAGCCGCCGGCGACGGCCCGGAGACAAGCGGCGGGGGGACCGCGGGCCTGCACCCTCGCGCAGTAGCTTCACCTGGTCATGTTCGGGGCTCTCCGTCGACCTCGCGGGCTTCAAGCGGCGCGCCGCTCGAAGGGTCGCACCGTCGCCCTCGTGGCGACAGCCCTGGTCGCGGCCATCATCATCGGTGAGGTGGCGGCCGACGTCGTGAACTCGTCGGGGCCGGCAGGGGTGCAGTCCGGGCGCACCTACGCGGCGGCCGTGGTGCCCGTCATCGACGAGTCGACGCAGCTGCTGCCGTGGCTGACCGATGTCCGCACGAAGCCCGTCAGCCTCGGCCGCTCCGGGATCGAGACGGCGCTCGGGCATCTCGTCTCCGGGTCGGCCGACGTGCAGGAGCAGCTGTCCGAGTTGGGGATCGCGCCACCCAACTCCCGCTCTGGCGCCTACCTTGCGGCCGTCTTCGCCGCCCGAACGCAGGCTGCCAGGGAGATGACGGGCGGAATCGTGCAGGCCATCGCGCCGGGCGTCCCGGAGGGCGAGGCGCAGACGTCCCTGCTGTCGGCGGCCGCCGAGCTCCGAGTGTCGGACGAGGACTACGTCCACTTCATCGACTCCCTGCCCGGCTACGTCACCCACGACGTGGCGCTGCCGGCCTCTGAATGGTACGACGCCGCCCAGTGGTCGCCGAGCGCCGTGGCGTCCTTCGCCGACCTCCTGCGATCGACCTCCTCCCTGCGCGTCCGCTCCGCCCTCGTGATCGTCGCCGTCACGGTGTCGCCCCCTGACCTCCGCATCGGCGGCCTGCCCACGACGACGACCACCACGACGACGACGTCCACGACCACGACGACCACGACGACGTCGACCACGACCACGACGACGTTGCCGGGGGTGACGACGAGCAGCACGCGCCCGACCACGACGACCACCACCACGACGACCACGACGACGACCACCACGACGACGACGCTTCAGATCCCGCCGCCGGGCTCGGTCAGCTACTACCCGCCCACGAGCCACCTGAGCGTGCAAGTCGTCGTGGCCAACGCCGGCAACGTGCCGGCTTCACACGTGAAGGTGTCGGCACTCCTCAGCCCGGTCTCGTCGACCACAGGGGGTTCCCAGCGGGGCCATCACTCGTCGACGACGACCACCACGACTCCCACGGGATCGCTGCGCGCCTCGAGTAGCTCAGGCATCATCGCGTCCCTGCTGCCCGGCCGCTCCGTCGACCTCACGCTGCCGACCCTCACCTGTGAGGAGGGCGGGCGCTACGTCTTGTCCGTGAGCGTCGGGAGCGACTCGGAGTCCTTCACGCTCCAGGTGGCGGCGGGCTGAGGTCCTCGTCGCCCTCCCCCTCGGGCAACGAGGAGCGAAATGCCGCCTCGGCCCGCGCCGCCACCTCGATCAACGTGAGCCCCGTGATGCGGGCGACACGAGCGGTGTCGGCGTACTCGGCCTTCACCCGTCCCGGGCTCACCTTCACCCTGACGGGGAGGCCGTCGACGTCGACGACCCCCGGCTGGCGGTCGGACGCCCACCGCTGCACGCCGGAGGCCCGGACGCCGAGCGTGCCCGTCTCCCGGGTCACGACGTTCGCCAGCTGGCCGGCGAGCGCCGGGTCGCAGAGCACGCTCAGCAGGTGGCCCGGCCGCCCGCGCTTCATGACGACCGGCTGGATCCAGGCGTCGAGCGCTCCAGCCTCGAGGAGCTGCTCGACGGCGTGGGCCAGCGTTTCGCCCGTGGCGTCGTCGAGGTTCGACTCGAGGACGATGAGCGGTTGCCCGGCGGGTCCGGTGAGCGAGTCCGGCTCGCGAGCCGTCCCGATGACGACCTGAGTGCAGTTGGGCGTGCCCTCGATCTCCCGCGTCCCCGCCCCGAAACCCGACGCCTCGATCGTCATCGCCGGCATCGCTCCGAACTGGCTTCCCCACGCCCGCAGCATGGCCGCCCCCGTCGGCGTCGTCAGCTCGATGTTGAGATCCCGGCCGACCGTCGGGATGCCGGCCAGGAGCTCGACGACGGCCGGCGCCGGGTTCGGCAGCAGTCCGTGTGCCGTCCGCACGACTCCCGTGCCGTTCACGACGGGGCTCGCAGTCACGAGGTCGATGCCGAGCAGCTCGAGGGCGATGGCCGACCCGACGATGTCGACGATGGCGTCGTGGCCGCCCACCTCGTGGAAGTGCACTTGCGCCGGCGGGCGGCGGTGGAGGCGGCCCTCCACCTCGGCCAGGATCGAGAAGGCATCCACCGCCCGTGCTCGCACGCGCTCGGGCAGCCGGGCCTCCTCCACGATGCCGACGACGTGCATGAACGTCCGCACGACGCCGTCGTCGCGGGCGCTCACGACGGCGTGGGTAGCTCCGAGCCCGTTCCGCGTGACTGGCTCGAATTCGAGCGTCCAGCCGCCGATGGGGATCTGACCGAGGAGCTTGACGAGCTCGTCGGTGTCGGCGCCGGCGTCGACGAGGCTGCCGAGCGTCATGTCACCCGAAATGCCCGAGTAGCAGTTGAACCAGGCGATGCGCGGGGTCGGGCTCATCGCAGCATCCTCGCCACGGCGCACGCCGCCCCGAAGCCGTTGTCGATCCCCACCACCGTCACCCCCGCTGCGCAGGAGGCGTGCATGGCGAGAAGGGCCGTCACGCCTTCGAGGGCGGCGCCGTAGCCGGCCGAGGTGGGCACGGCAACGACGGGCGCCGGCGTGAGGCCCCCGACCAGGCTCGCCATGGCGCCTTCCATGCCGGCAACCACCACGACGGCGTCCGCCTCGAGGAGGTCGTCCAGGCGGGCGAGGATGCGGTGCACGCCGGCGACGCCGGCGTCGGTGACGGCGTCGGGCCGGAAGCCGTAGGCGCAGAGGGTGGCGACGCACTCGTCGACGATGGGCTGATCCGCCGTGCCGGCCGAGCAGACGAGGATGCGCCCCGGCCGCTCCGCCTCCGGTCGCCAGACGATCGTCCGCAGGCGTTCGTCCTCGGCCTGGAGGGGCGGGGTCGACGTCCCCTGCGGGCTCCGCTCGAGGGCGGCGGCCGCCTGCGGCCGGGTGGCCCGGGTCAACAGCACCGGACCGTTGCCGCCGGCCAGCAATTCGGCCACGATGCCGGCGCACTGCCCGGCCGTCTTGCCGGGGCCGTAGACCGCCTCGACCATCCCCTGGCGAAGGGGCCGGTGGTGGTCGACCTTGGCATAGCCGAGCTCGGCGAAGGGCATCCGGCGCAGGCGGGCGACGGCGTCGTCGGCCGAGCAGGCACCCGAGGCGATGTCCTCCACCAACCGGCGCACGTCGATCTCGTCCATTTGGTCACTATCCTGCCCGGCATGGACCGGGGAGTGCGAGCCGAGGACCCGAGGTGGCCGACGATCGGCTTCCTCGGACCGCCCGGGACCTTTACGGAGGAGTCGCTTCTCGGCACGAAAGAGCTGGCGAGCGCCGAGCTCGTGCCCTACCCCACGATCGGGGAGGTGCTCACCGCCGTCGACGGCGGCGAGGTGTCCGCGGGTTACGTTCCCATCGAGAACTCCATCGAGGGCACTGTGCCGGTCACCCTCGACTACCTGATCTTCGATTCTGAGCTCCTCATCCAGGCGGAGTCCGTGCTCGATGTGCACCTCCATTTGCTCGCCCCGGCGGGGACGAGGGTGGAGGACGTGCGCCGTGTCATCTCCTTCCCGCATGCGAGCGCCCAGTGCCGCCGCTACGTGCGCGACGTCCTCGGGGGCGCCGAGGTCGTGGCGTCCAACTCCACGGCCGAGGCGGCGCGAATCGTCGCCAAGGAGCGCGGCGGCGACACCGCCGCCATCGCCCCCATGCTCGCCGGCCGCCTCTACGAGCTCGAGGCCATCGCCGAGCGGATCGAGGACTTCGGGGAGAACCAGACGAGGTTTCTCCTCGTGGCGCCGCACGAGGTGCCGGCGGCGACCGGCCACGACCGCACGAGCATCGTGTGTTTCCAGCAGGCCGACCGGCCAGGCAGCCTGCACGAGATCCTGTCGCACTTCTCCGCCCGCAGCCTGAACCTCACGAAGATCGAGTCCCGCCCGACCAAGCAGGGTCTCGGCGACTACTGCTTCGTGATCGATCTCGAGGGACATGTGAGCGACGAGGTCGTCGGGGACTGCTTGAAGGAATTGCACATGGTGCTGGCCGGCCTCAAGTTCCTCGGCTCCTACCCGGCGGCCGGCGACCACGGCCCTCGACTTCGTGAGGAATCGTCGGCGCGGCGGCGGGACGCCGAAGCGTGGCTCGAGCTCGTGCGCCGCCCGTTTCGCAACAGCTGAGGCGTCCGCGGGCCCCATTTTCGTCACACGATTGTTCGGTGACGAGCAGGCTCGTCGACGCCTAACATCGCCGAAATGTCCAGGGGGGACGAACCGCGGGAACCCGATCTCGTTCTCGGGCCCGATCACGACGTCGTCGTGCCTCCCCGTCCAGCACGACGACAGCCGGAGCCGTGGCACCCGTCCGCTCGAGCCCAGCGCGTGATTCGCTTCGGCCTCCCGGCCGTCATCGCCCTTGTGGCTTCCTGTGTCGCCCTCGTGCATCAGGTCGACCGACCGTCCCCGGGCACGACGCTGCTCGTCGCCGACTTCGGCTCGAACGAACTCGTCACCGTCGAGACCGGCACCGGCACCGTGCACGCCCTCGCCCACGTGCCACAGCCGAACGTCCTTGCCGTCACTCCCAATGGCGACTACGCCATCGTGGCGAGCGGCCGCGACGCCGTCGTCGTCGTCGACCTGAAGACGACGGCCGTGCGGGCTCGCCTCACGATCGGCTCCGAAGCGACGGCCATCGCCACCACCCCCTCGGGTGCCCAGGCGTACGTCGTCAGTCCGCTCAGCCTCGACCTCACACCGGTGGACCTCGATTCGAGCCCCGGTACGGCCGGAACCGCCCTTCCGACCAAGGTCTTCCCTCTCGGGATCGCCCTCTCGCCGAACGGGAGCGTCGTCTACGTCACGGACTTCGAGCACAACCGCCTGATGGTCATCGACCTCGCCACTCGCCGCGTCGTGCGGGCGATCCCGGTCGGAGCGGGGCCGAGCGCCATCGCCGTCACACCGGACGGCGCCCGGGCCTACGTCGTCGACGCCACCTCCGGCGAGGTCACCCCGGTCGATCTCCGTTCCGGTCGATCCCTTGCGCCCCTCCGCACGGGCGCACACGTCGCCCAGATCGCCGTCACGCCCAACGGGACGATGGCGCTTGTCTCCGATCTGCTCCGCAACACCGTTGTGCCGATCGACCTGCGGACTGGCGCCGTGCTCGCCCCCATCAGGGTCGGCACCGGGCCTGGGCCGATCGCCGTCTCACCAGACGGCAGCACCGCCTACGTGAGCGACTACGGCTCCGATTCGGTGACACCGATCGACCTCACGACCCTGAAGGCATTGAAGGCCCTTCCGGCGGGGCGGGAGCCGACCGGTATCGCCGTCGAGAAGGTGTGACGAGTCGGGCAGGCCGCGATGTGGGGGGTTTCGGTATGATTCCCCTACTGGTGCGATTCCGAGGAGCGGCGGTGACAGCCCGCCAGGCCCGCCGGCGGCGGGCCGACCCGGTGGAAGTCCGGGGCCGTGCGGTGAGACCCCGCTGAAGGCCGGCATGTCGCCGCCTTCCCGCCCGCTGGGGAGTGGGCGTGCGCTGAGGAGGTCACCATGTTCACGGGGAGAATCCGCCACGTCGGGACGATCGTGGAGATCGACGACCGGGCGGTCCGCATCGCCGTACCGAAGGCCGAGGGGGTGTGCGAGCCTGGCAGCGCCCTCGCCGTCAACGGCGTGAGCCTCACAGTCGCCGCCGTGACCGCCGACGGCCTGGCGGCCGCCCTCTCGGCGGAGACGCGGCGGCGTTCCGCCTTCGGTTCGCTGCCGGCAGGCGTCCGCGTCAACCTCGAGCCGGCTCTCGAGGTCGGCAGCGCCCTCGACGGTCACCTCGTGCAGGGTCACGTGGACGGCATCGGCAAGGTCGCCCGCATCGAGGAGCACGAGGTCGGCCGGCGCCTCTGGGTGCGCACCTCGGAGCACGTCCTGCACGAGATCGTCGCCAAGGGCTCGGTCGCCGTCGACGGCGTGAGCCTCACGGTGGCCGACGTCGGACGCGACCGCTTCTCCGTCGCCCTCGTACCCACGACCCTCTCGGAGACGACGCTCGGCGACCTCGAGCTGGGGCAGCGCCTGAACATCGAAACGGACTTCGTCTCCAAACTCGCCCGCCACCACGGCGCCGGCACGGGAGCCGCCGTGGCTTCCATCGTCGGGGCGCTCCCGTGGGCCGGCCCGCTCAGCGGGAGGCTCGGCGCGGAGAAGGCACTCGCCCAGCTCGCCGCAGGGGGCGGCGTCGTCGTGTGGGATCCCGCCCGCGAGCACGAGGGCGACGTGATCTTCGCCGGTGCCCGCCTGCGCCCGGAGGCGGTCACGTTCCTGCTCACCCAGGCCTGCGGCCACACGACCGTGCCCTGCGACCTCCCGAGGCTCGAGCGTCTCGAGATCCCGCCTTTGCCGGGCTTGGGCGATCGGCATGGCACGGCCCCCCACCTCCCCGTCGACCTGGCGGCCGGCACCGGCTCCGGGGTGTCGGCCGCCGAGCGGGCGGCCACGATCCGGCGCCTCGCCCGTCCCGACGCCGTCCCGGCCGACTTCCTGCGGCCCGGGCACGTCTTCCCCCTCGGCGCTCGCACCGGTGGCCTCGCCGAGCGCGCCGGCCACACCGAGGCCGCCGTCGCTCTGTGCGCAGCGGCGGGGCTGCCGACCGTCGCCGTCATCTGCGAGGTCATGAACCCCGATGGCGCCATGGCGGGCGCCGGCGCACTCGAACGCTTCGCCCTGCGCTGGGGTTTGCCGATGGTCGGCATGGCCGACCTCGTCTCCTGGCTCTAGGGCGTCCCGCCGCCCGCCGGCGCGCCGCGGTTGTGTCGCGCCGCAGCACGTTCGCGGCGCGCCCGGGCTGGTCTCGAGGTCCTGGCCCCCCAACCAGCGCCGCCCGCCGGCGCGCCGCGGTTGTGTCGCGCCGCAGCACGTTCGCGGCGCGCCCGGGCGGGTTTCGAGGTCTTGGTCCGGCCCCGACGCAGGTCTCGGCCGGTTTTCGGGGGCTGGCCCTACCGTCGCTCCCGACACGCCGTCGATGCGCGCCGCGGTGGTCTCACAGCCGAGCACGACGGTGGCGCGGGTCGGCCACCGAAACCCACCGTTCCCGCGCCGCGGTTGTGTTGTAGTGGAGCACGTCCGCGGCAGGTTCGCAGCCGGGTCGCATAGAACTCACAGGAAGTGGCGGTTCAATACTCCTGTCAGTCGAGAGATGAAAGGCCGCCAAGGGTCATGAGCAGCACAGACGAAGGACACGACGTCCCGAGCGAGCCGACTCGCTGGGGCTGGCCGGCTCCCGCCGGTCGTTCAGAGCCGCTGGCCGGACCTGCCGTCCCGCCGGAACGCCCGGAAGGCGCCGCCGCGAGCACGCAGCCGATGGGCCACAACGATCCCGTCGAGCACACACAGCCGTTGCCGCCGACGTGGCCGGCCGGGAATACGGGCGGGTACGGCCAGGCAGGCCCGTATGGTCCCCCGGGCCCGTACGGTCCGCCGGGCCAGTACGGCTACCCGGGCTACTACGGCCCCCCGCAGCCCTACGGGGCGCCGGGCGGACCGGGTCCGAGCCAGGCTGCATCGGGCGCCGGCTGGCGTCCGGGCTCCCCCGTGATGCCGCTGGGCGGGCGGGTCGGCGGTGCTGGCAGCGGTGTGGACTACTCGATCGCTGCCGAGGCGACGCCACCCCACCGTCGTCGGGTGCTGCGGTCAGTGGCCGCCGCCGGGCTCGTGGCCGCAGCCGCCGCAGCCGGCGTCGGCATCGGCCACGCTGTCTGGCCCGGCACCTCGCCGGCCAGCGCCGGCCGCACGACAGCGCCTAGCAGTTCCGGGACCGGCGGTACTGGCACAGTCCCGTCCGGCGGCGGCGGCACCTACCCGTACTTCCCGAGCGGAGGATCGGGCTCGTCAGGCACGACGCCGACGGAGGGTAGCGGTGGCCCCTCGGACGTCTCGGCGATCGCCGCCAAGGTCGACCCGGCCCTCGTGGACGTCAACTCGACCTTCAGCTACCAGGAGGCCCAGGGGGCGGGCACGGGCATCGTGGTCACCTCGAACGGCGAGATCATCACGAACAACCACGTGGTCGACGGAGCCACGAAGATCAGCGTCACCGACCTCGGCAACGGAAAGACCTACAACGCCACCGTCGTCGGCTACGACTCGACACACGACATCGCCGTCCTGCAACTGCAGGGTGCGTCGGGACTCACGACCGCCAACTTCGCCTCATCGAGCGTCTCGGTCGGTGAGTCGGTCGTCGCCATCGGCAACGTGGGCGGCAAGGGCGGTACGCCGACAGCGGCGGGTGGCTCGATCACAGCCGTGAACCAGTCGATCACGGCCGAGAACGACCTGAACGGAACGAGCGAGAGTCTCACCGGGATGCTGCAGACGAACGCCGACATCCAGGCCGGTGACTCCGGTGGTTCGCTCGTGAACAGTTCCGGCCAGGTCGTCGGCGTGGACACGGCGGGTTCGTCGGGCAGCGACTTCCAGTCGTCGACGGGCGCCGGCTATGCCATCCCGATCGAGGAGGTACTCGCCACAGCAGCCTCCATCGAGGCGGCGCACGGGTCCTCCACCATCCACGTGGGTGCCACGGCCTTCCTCGGTGTGTTGATCTCGTCGTCGGGGAGTGGGGGTGGCATCTTCGGGGGCGGTGGCTCGACATCGGGCGTGACCATCTCCGAGGCGGTCCCCGGGGCGGCGGCCGCCAACGCCGGACTTACGGCGGGCGACACCATCACGTCCTTCGACGACCACAGCGTGACATCGGAGTCGACCATCAGCCAGCTGCTCGTCCCTCTCCACCCGGGCGACCGGGTCGAGATCGGGTGGGTCGACAGCTCCGGTCAATCCCACACTGGGACCGTGGACCTCGGGGGCGGACCCCCGGCGTAAGGGTCGAGGACCTGTCCGGGGCGGCGACGCGGCAGTACGGAGGAGCGCCCTGGAGAGCGGAAGCGCACGGACGACCGCTGGCATCGAGCAGAGACGCTCGACGCCCGCGGTCGTTGCTTGTCCGGCCGCACGCTCCGTTCCGCGGGTCGTCGTTAGATTGGCCGCATGACCGATCTCGACGAGCACGGACGGCCGCAGCCGCCCATCAACGGCGACGAAGCCGCCACGCTCCTCGGCTTCCTCGACTACCAGCGGGCGACGTTCGCATGGAGGACGGCAGGCTTGGACTCGGCCGGCCTGCAGGCGACGGTCGGTGTGTCGTCGATGAACCTCGGCGGAATGATGAAGCACCTCGCCCTCGTCGAGGACTGGTGGTTCTCCCAGTGGGTGCAGGGTCGGGAGTCCGAAGCTGCGTGGGTCACGGGCGACATGGATGCCGATCCTGACTGGGAGTGGCACTCCGCCGTGGACGACTCGCCGGAGCAGTTGCGGGCGCTCTGGGAGGCGTCGGTGGCGGAGTCCCGCTCGGTCACGGCGGAGGCGCTCGCCAAGGGGGACCTCGACCAACCGGCCTGTCGTAGTGGAAACGACGGCTGGAGGCCCAGCCTGCGCTGGATCCTCACCCACATGATCGAGGAGTACGCCCGCCACAACGGGCACGCCGACCTCATCCGGGAAGCAGTGGACGGCGAGACGGGCGAGTAGCACGGACGACGGGGCGCGCCGAGTCGGGCACGTGGTAGTCGGCCGTTCACGACGAGCGGCAGTCGGGCTGACACGATGAGCGCTGCGGGCGTCGAATCGCGCGCTCGCCGTGGCATTCGTTCGAGCCCTGGGATCCCGGGATCTATGCTCATTGGGTCCCTGCAGGCGGGAGTCTGCAACTACTTGGGGCTGGCGGGTTGCGAGGGAAGCGAAGATGGCGGCACGTGCCAGCGCCGGTTCTGTCGGCGCGCGGAGTTGGGCGTATCACCCTGATCGGCATGGATCGACCTCGTCCCCGGAGACGAGGTGACGGTGCACGGTGCGGGCGAGCAGGTGATGATGGTGGCGCCGGGGCCTGAGCGCCGGCGCGGGCGGTTGGCGGAGCTTCGCGGAGTCGCTCACGACGATGCGTCCGCCGGGACACCTCCGCGGCCATCTGCTCCCCGCCGGCGATCCCGACTCCTCGAGCGGGAGGCTGTTCTCACCGATACCCGCGCCCTCTTTTCGAAGAGCTGGGAGCATCCCGTCGGCCCGATCGTCATCGAGGGGCGAAGCGGCGTCGGCAAGACTGCTGCGCTGCGCTCGGTCTGCCATCTTGCTTCGACGACCGGCTGGCGGGTGCTGCGGGCGCGCGCCGACGGATCGAAGGCGGGGGTCGGCGGATCAGTACTCGAACAGCTCCTCGCCCAGGGCGCCGGCGGGCGTGCTCCCGAGGGAGCCCGGCGACCTGTCGCCGACGAGCTGGCCGCAGTCGTGGGCGCGTTCGCCGACGCCGGCGGTGTCGTTCTCGCCGTGGACGACGCCCAGTGGTGTGACGGCGCCTCGACGAACTGGCTCGTCGAGCTCGAACACACGGCACCGCAACGCGTTCGTGTCGTGCTGGCCGTTGCGCTGCGGCCGCCGGGGGCACCTCTTCGCCCCGTCGACGATCTCCTCTCGCAGCCGAGCAGCCGAGTGGTGACGCTGCAACCACTGTCAGTAGACGCCGTCACATCCCTGGTCGCCGGCTATTTCGGAGAGGGTCCGGATCCGAGCTTCGTCCGTGCCTGCCAGGAGGACACCGGCGGCTATCCGCTCCTGCTCCTCGCCCTCCTGCGCGCCATTGGTCAGGCGGGAGTGGAGCCTTCCGCCGACAACGCGGGCCGTGTGCTGGAGATGACGTCGACCGCTCTCGCCCGGTCCGTGCTCAAGAAGCTGGGCTCGCTGTCCCCGGCGGCCGCGAAGCTGCTCGAGGTCGTCGTCGTCGCCGGGGGCGAGACGGAGCTCGAGCTGGCAGCGGCCGTCGCGGACATGGATCGGGCGACGGCGGGCATGGCGGCCGCCGAGCTCGCCGCCGTGGATCTCTTGCGAGACGGGACACTCCTGGCGATCCCGTTCGGTTTCGTGAGGAGGACGTTGTACGCCGAGATTCCCCCGAGCCGCCGGGCAGCTCTTCACGTCACGACAGCGAGACTGCTGAAATCCCGCGGCGCTGCCGTGGAGTACCTGGCTCCCCACCTGGAGGCGGCAGAGCCGTCCGGAGACGCCTGGGTCGCCGAGCAGCTCGAGCGGGCTGGTGTCCTGGCACTGAAGAGAGGGGTCCCGGAGCGGGCAGCCAGATACCTCGCCCGCGCGCTCGCCGAGCACCCGTCGGCACAGGGACGGCCCGAGATGCTGCTCAATCTGGCGCGGGCGGAGGCGGTTACCGATACCGTGAGCGCCCGACGTCGACTCGAGCTGGCGATGGAACGGGGGGCGGGGTTCGACGCCTGTGCGAAGGCACTCCTCGACGTCACCGCTGCAGCCCGAGATCCAGCGAGCCGGGCGGACCTTGCTCCGCTCCTCGAGCAGCTGTCCCGCCAGGCCAGCGAAGCGCAGCGGCCCGCTCGAGTGGAGTTACTGTCGGCCGGCGTCCTCGTGTCACGCACGCCGGACGACTTCGTGTCGTCGTCCTCCCTGCTGAGGCGCTTCACGGCGGAACCGGGCGCTCGGGCGGAGAGCAGGGGTGAGCGCGCGGCACTCGCTCTCAGCGCCGGCGTCGAGGCGGGCCGGGCGGCCACTTCACCAGAGCAGGTGGCGAGCACGGTGCACCGGGCGATGCTCGGCGAGGAGCTCGTGACCGACGATCCCCTGAACTGTGAGATCTGGGCCCGGTCGCTGCTCGCCCTCGCCCGGTCGGGACATTGCGGCGAGGCGGACCGGGTGGCGCGACAGTGCCAGTCCGAAGCCCGGTCCAGGCAGCTCGAGGTGGCGGACGCCGAGTTCTCCACCACGCTGGCGGTCTCGCTGGCGTGGCAAGGTTCACTGCCCGGTGCCGAAGCTGAAGCCCGTCACGCCCTGGCACTTCCGGCCGGACCGGTGTGGGCTCGGCGCCAGGAGGCGGCTGCCTGTCTTGCCGGGGTGCTCACCGACTTGGGTCAACCGGACGCGGCGGGCGAGATCCTCACGAGGTTCGAGTCGGCGCAGCCTATGTCGTGTTTCGAGAGCCACGCGCTGCGTGAGCAGCGCGGTCGCGTTCGGGCGGCGCAGGGAAGGTGGTCCGAGGCGCTGGCAGACCTGCGGGCGGCCGGCCGGGTCGCCGACGCCTGCGGGATCGACAGCCCGCTCGTCACCGGTTGGCGGGGGCACAGCGCCCTCGTCCTGTCCGCAGTCGGGAGGAAGAGTGACGCCATCGGCCAGGCCCTCGAGAACCTGGAGCTGGCGGAGGCAACGGGTACGGCATGGGCCGTCGGTGCCGCCTTGCACGTCCTGGCGGTGGCGGGAGAGCCGGAACGGCGCCTCCAACGCCTGCAGGAAGGTGCCGAACTGCTGGAAGGCGCCCCCACCTCGCGACATCTGGCGGCACTGCTCATCGACCTCGGTCGCGAGCTGCGGGCGGCGGGCGAGTCAGGCGCTCGCGTGCGGACCACCCTTCGTCGCGGGGCCGACATCGCCCTCCGTATCGGCGCCCCGCCTTTGCTCGCCCAGGCCGCTGCGGAGCTCCGAGAAAGCGGGGCGAGGCCGCGCCGCCTTGCCCTCACGGGCGCCGAGTCCCTGACACGAAGTGAGCGCCGCGTGGCCGAGCTCGCCGTCAAGGGCTTGACGAACGCCGAGATCGCCAATCGGCTCTATGTGGCGGAGAAGACCGTCGAAGGCCATCTCGCCCGCGCCTATCGGAAGCTGCACGTTCGATCGAGGCGAGAGCTCCGGGGAGCGCTGCAGTCCTCTGCGGCGACGGTAGGAGAAGCGCTCTGACGCCCTGACCCTCGTCGGCTCATTCTCCAAAACTCGCGAGTTCCGGCTTACTGCCGTGAGGGTCGCGCCCTCGCTGGAGCGCTGGTCATCGGCTTAGTCGGCACATGCCCTCACGACTTCCCCTCGCAATAGCTCTCACAAAGTTGCGGGTTCGTGCACCGAATGTGAGGGGTTGTCAGTCGCCTGATGACCCTCATACTTGGATCCCAGTGGCGGATGAGGTGATGGTGTCCAGTACTTCCGGCCCGCCGGCGCGCTGGGTCTCCGAGAACATGGGGACGTGCCGCCACGGCACCACAAAGCCGAGCCCGACGGGCGAGGGAGCGACACGATCTACCAGGGGGTTCGGGCTCGTGTCGTGCTGCGAGGGCTCGGGACGTCGCAGGCGACGGGGAGGAGGCCATCACTCCCCGCGCCTCGGCGTTCCCGTGACACCGTGAGGAGCAAGGTGGAGCCGCCTAATCCGCGGGGGCCGGCGAGCGAGGTCGAGGAACGACGACGTGTGAGGATCACCGTCGACCCGGCCGACCCCGACGCCGTCCTCGTGGTGGAGTCGCCGGTGGAGGCGCCCGGCTCGCTGCCGGTCATCCCGACGGAGCGGGCGCTCTCCTACTGGATGTACCCGTGGCGGCCCCAGGCGACAGGCCGACTGGGCGAGGAGCCCGACGGCGGGGCGGAGCGGTAAGCCCTGTCGGCGGCAATTCTGGGCCGGACCGCAAGCAGGCACGGTGATCTGGCCCGGCCGGACGGTGGCGACGCTCAATTCTGACTGTTGGACTGACAACAGAAGCCAAACCCCGGGCCGTCGTCGGGAAGAAAAGGCACTTCGGCCCTACCTCCCCGAGATGCATCTGCCAGCTAGATCTGTGGTCAACAAAATGGAGGGTGCCATGGCGATCACGCGCGGTCCAGCGGCTTCCGACCTGCCCCTGGAGAGCCCTCCACCGACAGACGGCCTGCCGGTGCGACACGAGACGAGCGAGACCGACTATACGGAGGCGGTCGTCCCGGTTGAAGCGCGACGGTCGAACTTCCGCATGCTCGTCACCTTCGGCTCCATGCAGCTCGTCTTTGGTGCCGTTCTTGTCGGCTACGACGCTCGTTTTCAGGGGCTGTCGCTCGGTCGCTTGATGGTGGCGATGTCGATCGCGGCCATCGGCATGACCATCTACTGCATCGGCTCGGCCAATGTAGGCGCCCGCGTCGGGCAAACGCATGCCGTCACCACCCGGGGCATCTTCGGGACGTCAGGAAGTGCACTGGTGTCCTTGTTGCTCATCATCGACGGTATGGGTTTCTACTTGTTCACGGTGCTGTTCGTGATGACGTTGTTTCAAGCGCTCTTCGGGACCATCCCTGCCCTTTCGCTGTTCACCGCGTTGCTCGCCCTCGTGATGATCTTCAACAACTACTTCGGCTTCAGCGGGCTGCAGCGGTTCGCCCAGTACGTGGCCGTGCCGGTCGTCGTGCTGTGGGGCATCTACGCGCTGACCCGTGCCTTCATGCACGTGGGTGGACATCTCTCGGCCATCCCTCACACGTCGTCGCCGTCTTCTACGTTGTTCGTGGCAGGCGCCATGATCGGGTTGTCGACGTGGGGAAATGAGCCTGACGTCTTCAGGTACGCGTACTTGGATAGCGGGGTCCACCACCTGACCGGACTTTGACGGGTCAGGCTCGCTTTTGGAGGGCCGCGATGCCCTGACCAGCACTGTCCGCTGAGAAATCGCAGTTTCCGGCGCTCGATGTAGGGGCGACACGTCCACCGCATCTGAGTTACAGTGCTGTAAGATGGTGGCGTGTTCGTCAAGAAGACGGTGAGGCGGCGGGGCGACAAGAGCTACGAGTATCTGTCGCTCGTCGAGGCGGTGCGAGAAGACGGCAAGAACACCCACCGCACGCTGCTTCGTTTGGGAGAGGTCAGCGAGCTGCGCGCCTCTGGGCAGCTGGACCGGATCATCAACGCCCTTCGCGCCTACGCCGAGGGCAACTGGTTCGAGGCAGGTGAGCTCTCCGGCGAGGGTGGTCCGAGTTTCGGTGGAGTCGCCGCCTGTCATTCGTACTTCTCTCGCCTCGGCCTCGAGGCGCACTTCGAGGCCGTCGGTAGAGGCCGCAAGTCGTCGTCGTTGTCCGACACCGTGTTCGTGATGCTGGCCAATCGCCTGCTCGACCCGGGCTCGAAGCGGCGGACGATCACCGAGTGGCTTTCGACAGTGGCCATGCCGAAGCAAGTCGACATCCCGAGCCTCGCCCAGTGCTACCGGGCCATCGATGCCCTCGCCGATGCCAAGGAGTCGACCGAGGCGCACCTGTACTCCGAGCTCTGCACGTTGGCGAACCTCGATCTCCGCCTCGTCTGCTACGACCTGACCTCGACGTATTTCGAGACCCAGGGCGGAGACCGGCGGAACTTTCCGTCGCTCGCCTATGGCTACAGCCGGGATCACCGCAGCGACCGGCCTCAGATCGCCATCGGCCTTCTCGTCACCGGCGACGGCATCCCGATCGCACACCACGTCTTTGCCGGCAACACTTCGGACGTCTCGACGCTTGCCGTCGATCATGGAGGATCTGCAGCAGCGCTTCGGCGTCGGACGCATCGCCCTTGTGGCCGACCGCGGGCTCATCAGCGAGGACAACCTCGCCGAGGTGGAGGCGCACGGCTTCGACCACGTGCTGGCGACCCGGCTGCACCGTGACGAGGACGTCGCTTCGGTGCTCGAAGATGGCGAACTCGCCATCCACCGCCTGGGTGGCGGTACCCGAGGCGCGGCAGCTTCACTGCCGAGATCGCCCATGACCACCGGCGCTTTGTCGTGGTGTTCTCGCCCACGCGCTACTTCCGCGACCGTGCGCGTCACGCCGTGCTGTGCGCCAGAGTCGAGGACGGGCTCATCGCCCTCGAGGCCCGGGTGCGGGCCCGGCGGCTCAGTGATCCCGGCCAAGATCGGTGCGGCCGCCGACCGGGTTCTCCGTGACTCCGGAGTCGCCAGGTGCTTTGTCACGACGGTCAGAAAGGGTTACTTCTCCTGGGACTTCGACGAGAAGGCACGCCGCTACGACGAGGAGCTGCTGTGCGGCCGGTACGTGATCACGACCTCGCTTTCTGCCGACGAGGTCGACTGTGCTCAGGTGCTGCGCTACTACCGGAGCCTGCAGAACGTGGAGCGCCGATTCAGGATCATGAAGGACTTCCTCAACTTGCGGCCGGTCTTCCACTGGACCGAGGAGCGCGTGAGGGGACACGTCGCCCTCTGCGTCATGGCGGCCACCATCGAAGCCGTGATGGCACGAGACCTCGTTGCGGCAAAGGTGATGGACCCGAACATTCCCTTCCAGCACATGACACCGCGCCGAGCACTCGCCGAGTTGGCAGAGGTTCGTCTTGAGCTCGTGAGCGCCGGCGAGCGCACGATCGAGCTCGTCAGCAGGCCGACCCAACCCCAGGCCAAGGTGCTTCGGGCCCTCGGCGTGGACACCTCAGGCTGGGGTAAGGCCACACTCGCCTGAGCAGGGCAAACAAATCCCGCGTAGTGGAAACACTTTCTCCCCGCGCCCCCATCTACCTGGACTTTCGCGAATCACCCGTCAAAGTCCGGCCTGAGCAGAGCTCGCGCGTATCGTTGTGGATCTCACCTCGTACCCCTCCCGCCGGCTCAGAGCCCAACTCCTACAAGGAGTTGGTGAGCGAGATCGCCAGTCTGCGGAAGATGCTCGAGCGCAACACCGCCGAGGTCGCGAAGCTGAACGAGCGCCTCAGCCAGCGCGATGCCCGCATCGCCGAGCTGGAGCGGCTTCTGTCCGACTCCCGCCGTTCGGGCAAGCGCCAGGCGGCTCCGTTCTCCAAAGGCGACCCGAAGGAGGAGCCGGCACGTCCCGGACGACGGAGCGGTGACGCTCATGGTCGCCACGGTCATCGCATGGCTCCCGTCGGTCCCCCCGACCGGACGATCGACGTGCCGCTGCCGGCATGCTGCCCTGACTGCGGAGGGGAGGTCGAGCACGAGCGGACTGCCGAGCAGTTCCAGGTCGAGCTTCCCGAGATGCGCCCGGTCACCACGAAGTTCGCCGTCGGCGTCGGCCGCTGCCGCAACTGCGGCAGGAGAGTGCAGGGCCGCCATGGCGAGCAGACCTCGGACGCCCTCGGCGCTGCCTGCTCCCAGGTGGGTCCGACGGCGAAGGCATGGGCGGCCTGGCTGCACTACGGCCTCGGGCTGAGCTTTGTGAAGTCGACCAGCCTGCTCGCCCGCCTCGGGGTCAAGGTCTCAGCCGGGGCACTCTGCCAAGCGGCCCAGTCGTCCTCGACCGACCTCTTCGCGGTGCAGGCCTCGATCGTCAAAGCCGTGAATGACTCGGCCATGATCGTTCCCGACGAGACGGGCTGGCGCGTCGGCGGCGAGGGTGCCTGGCTCTGGGTGGCAGCGACCCATAACGCCACTGCCTACTGGGTCGCCGACGGCCGCGGCTTCGATCAAGCCTGCGAGGTGATCTCGCCGGAGTTCTCCGGCGTCATGGTGCGAGACGGCTGGGCTCCTTACCGCCGCTTCGGCAACGCCACGCACCAAACGTGTTTGGCCCACCTCTGTCGTCGAAGCGACGAGCTCATCGCCGACCTGCCCGTCTCGGGGCGGGACACGCCCCGCAAGGTGCGGGAGATCCTGACCGAGGCGCTCATCGCCCGCGAGCTCGAAGATGGCGAGCGGGCGACGGTGATCGCCGACCTCGCCGAGCGGGTCGAGATGCTCGCCGACGACGCTCATCCCCACAACGAGAACCGCAAGCTCGTGGCGCACCTGTACGCCGAGCGAGAAGCTTTGTTCAGCTTCCTCACCCACCCTGGCACCGACGCCACCAACTGGCGGGCAGAGCAAGCCGTCAGGCCAGCGGTCGTCAACCGAAAGGTCTGGGGCGGCAACCGCACCTGGCGTGGAGCTGTGACGCAGGGCCGCATGATGAGCGTGCTGCGGACGGCGTCTCAGCAGGGAGTCGACGCCATCGACTTCTTGAGCCGACTCGCTCGTGCACCCACGCCGGCAGAGGTTCCTTCGCTTTTCATCTGAATCGCCGGCTGTTCGGATCCACATTCACTGAACTACGGGACGTCGCGCCTCGCTATCCAAGTACAGGTACGCCAAGCAGGGAAGGGCGGCTTGGTGGAACATTCCCCAGCTCGTCATCCCGTACGTCCTCGGCGCGTTCCTCTTCCCAGTACTCGGCTACCTTGTCGCCTCACTCGCCAATGACTCGAACTTCGCGCCGTCGATCAAGTATCGCCAACTTCACGCTGTTCGGCCTGGCGGCCGTGATGATGATCGTTCTCCTCGTCAACCAGTGGGCGGTACAGGACGGCAACCTCTATATCGCCATCAATGGGGCGCAGAACCTTCTCTCACGGATTCCGCATTGGCGTCGGCAGTACACGGTGGTCGGTCTCGGCCTGGTCGCTGCGGCCTTGACCTTCGTGCTCCCGAGTCTGACGAAGACGTTCGACATCGTCACCGGCATCGGCGCCGTGACCGTCCCGGTCGCCAGCACCATCATGGCGCTCGACGTCTTCGTCGTGCCGAAGCTGTTCGGTCTGAAGCGCCCGCTGTACCGGGTGGCGGAGTGGAGCGAGTTGGCGCTCGGCAACTGGCCGGCCATCATCGCCCTCTTGGCCGGCACAGCCGTCGGAGCAATCACAGGAGGCCTCATTCCGGGCACGGCGGGCTTCGGTGTGACCTATGTCGGCTCGCCACCCCTTCAGGCCTGGGCGACCGGAGCCGTGGTCTACCTCCTGATCGTCGCCCTCGTGGCCAAGCGGCGCAACGCCAAGTCGCTGCTGGGCTTCGCCAAGATCCCCGAGCTTCCTGACTCGGTGCTGGTGGCGCCTGCAGGCGAGAACGGCAGCCGTGGCTGAGGAGTTCGACCTGGTCGTCTCGGCGCCTCGGGTCATCCTGCCCCAGGACGGCGAGGTCGGTCGCACGATTGCGATCCGTGAGGGCCGGATCGTGGCGGTGGAGCCCTACGGCTCCGACGTCGCCGGGAGGCGACGGCTCGACCTCGAGGACGATGTCGTCCTCCTGCCCGGTCTCGTCGACTCGCACGTGCACGTGTGCGAGCCGGGCAACACCGCCTGGGAGGGCTTTGCCAGTGCCACAGCAGCGGCGGCGGCCGGCGGGATCACAGCGCTTGTCGACATGCCGCTCGACAGTGTGCCGGCCACGGTCGGCGTGGAGGCCCTCGAGACGAAACGGGCTGCCGCCAGCGGACAGTGCTTCATCGATGTGGCGTTCTGGGGCGGTGTCGTGCCCGACAACCTCGGCTCCCTCGAGTGCCTTGCCGAAGCGGGAGTCGTCGGCTTCAAGTGCTTTCTCTCGGACTCCGGCGCAGACGGCTTTCCACCTGTCGATCCCGCCACTATGGAGAAGGCGCTCGAGGTGTTGCGTCCGCTTGGGCTACCGCTGCTCGTGCATGCCGAGGCGGCCGAGGTCGTGTCCAAGCTTCCGACCGTGCACACGTCGGATTACGCGGAGTACCTCGCCTCCCGGCCTCGTGGCATCGAGAACCTCGCCGTCGCCCAGGTGATCGAGGCTGCGCGCCGCAGCGGAGGACGCGCCCACCTTCTTCACGTCTCGAGCTCGGACGTGCTCCCGATGATCGCCTCGGCACGTCGCGACGGGGTGCGCCTGACGGCCGAGACCTGTCCGCACTATCTGACCCTGTGCGCGGAGGACATCGGGACCGGGGCGACCGCTTGCAAGTGCTCGCCCCCGGTCCGGGAGTCCGCCAACCGTGAGCTGCTGTGGAGCGCCCTCCGTGACGACGTTCTCGACCTCGTCGCCTCTGACCACTCGCCTTGCACGCGGGAGATGAAGACCGGGGTTGGCGGCGACTTCGGCGACGCCTGGGGCGGTATCTCCTCGTTGCAACTCGGCCTCCCGCTCGTCTGGACCAGCGCTACGGGACGTTGCGCCTCCCTGAGTGATGTGGCCGAGTGGCTGTCGGCAGCGCCGGCACGGCTCGCCGGTCTCGACGGCAAAGGTTCGATCAGGGTCGGGAACGACGCCGACTTCTGCGTCTTCGCACCGGAGGAGTCCTTCGTCGTCGAAGCGCGCTCGCTTCGTCACCGCAACCCCGGGACGCCCTACGACGGCCACACGTTGGCCGGTGTGGTCCGCTGCACCATCTTGCGCGGTGAGCCCGTCGACACGTGCCAGCCACCGAGAGGTGCGTTCCTCAGGCGGTCCGGGGCGACCGCCGGCCACCGCCCACCGGAAGGAAGCTGACGTGAAGATCCTCGTCGTCAATGTGAACACGAGCCAGTCGATGACCGACGGGATCGCCCAGGCAGCTCGTCGTTACGCCTCGCCGGGGACGGAGATCGTGGCCCTGAAACCCCGATTCGGCGCCGAGGCTGTCGACTGCATCTTCGAGAGCTACCTGTCGGCGGTGGCTGTCATGGACAGCGTGGTCACCTACCCTCTTCCCTTCGACGCTGTCGTCATGGCGGGCTTCGGCGAGCACGGTCGCGACGGCCTCCAGGAACTGATCACGCAGCCTGTTGTCGAGATCTGCGAGGCCTCGGCGCATGTGGCCATGATGATCGGCAGGACGTACTCGGTCGTCACGACGCTCCAGCGTTCCGTTCCCGCCATCGAGGACCGCCTGCAGCTCGCCGGCCTGTGGCCGCGCTGCGCTTCGGTCCGGGCGAGCGGCATGAGCACCCTCGAGGTCGACAAGGATCCCGAGGGCGCCGTTCGGGCCATCGTCGATGAGGCGACCCATGCGGTGCGGGACGACGGCGCCGAGGTGATCTGTCTCGGGTGCGCCGGCATGGCCGGCCTCGAGGCCGCCATCACCGACGAGCTCGGGGTTCCGGTCATCGACGGTGTCGGCGCCGCAGTTCGTCTCGCCGAGGCGGTGGTCGGCCTCGGGCTGCGGACGAGCAAGATCTCCACCTACGCCTTCCCCAAGCCGAAGAGCATCATCGCCTGGCCGATCTCGGAGGCGCTCGGCCTCGACGGAGCGAACCGTTAGTCGAGGTCCTGCCACACCTCCCAGTAGTGGCCGCCCGGGTCCTCGAAGTTGGCCGTCCGGATCCCCCACGGCCGGTCCATCGGGCCGCTGAGGATCTGAACACCGCGCTGGGCGAGCTGATGGCAGCGATCATCGACATCGTCGACCTGGATCGTCAGCTGGACGCGGTGACCGGCCGACGGCGGCGCCACGGCGCCGGGACCGACGAGCTCAGGGGCGGCCGCCACGTCGAGGAGGTGGAGGATCGTCTCCCCGATCTTGAAGACGATGTTGCCCTCGTCCTCGAAGGCTGCCTGAAGCTCGAACACGGTGGTGTAGAACTGCTTGGCGTCGTCCAGCCGCTCCTGCACGAGCGTCACGCCCGAGAGTTTGGTCGCCCAGGTCATGACGCCACGCCGCCCGTCGCGACGTGCTCGTGCACCCTGGTCGTGTGGCCGATCGGGATGTCCGTCACGGTCGATCTCCCTTCGTCGATGGTGCTCATAGCGTCGTGACGCACGGGCGGGCGCGAACTCATCGCACTCGACCGAGCAACCTCGACACGTGCCGAACGTCCCGCCGACGACGGTCTTCATCCGATCGGGTCTGACGGCAGCCGCAATAGAGTGCCGTCAACGCTGTCCGGGGATGCTTCGAGAGAGGCGGGCGATGACGCAGGCGAAGGCGGTTTCACGACGTCGGCGAGGCCCCGGCCTCCGCGTCGCCGTCGTGCTGGCGGCGGTCATCGGCTGCACTGTGGCGGGTGATCTTCCGGCCGGCGCCGCATCGCACACCGGCACGGTCTCGACCGTATCCAGGATCCCCGCGACGGATTGGCCGGCCTACCTGGACGGCCCGCTGCATGCCTCCTACAACGCCGCCGAGAAGGTGATCACGCCCACCAACGCGGGGCGGCTGGAGCAGAAGTGGGAGTTCAAGGGCGGCGGCGGGTACCTGTCCAGCCCGACCGTGGCTGACGGCGCCGTCTACATCGGGGGCAACAACGGGTGGTTCTACAAGCTCAGCGCAACGACCGGAAGCGTCCTCGCCAAGATCTTTCTCGGCACGGTGACGATCATCAGCTGCCCGCCCCCTCCCACCGGAATGGTGAGCACGGCGACCGTGGCGGTCGACCCGAAGACCGATCAGCTCACGGTCTACGCCTCCGGAGCGGACGGGTATCTGTACGCACTGAGCGCTTCGAAACTGCGCGTCGAGTGGAAGTCGGTCATCGGCATCCCGTCCACAAAGGTGAACAACTACTTCGACTGGTCCTCGCCGACGGTCGCCAACGGTCGCATCTACGTCGGTGTGGCATCGAACTGCGATTCACCGCTCGTGCGGGGCGGGCTCGTCGGCTACGACCAGGCGACAGGCAGGAAGCTGGGCGAGTTCTACACGGTGCCGAAGGGCCAGGTCGGCGGTTCGATCTGGTCCAGCGTGGCCGTCGGGCCGAACGGGGATGTGTACGCCTCGACGGGGAACGGGCCGTTGGGCTCCGGCTCGCAGCAGCTCTTGGGCTACTCCGAGTCGATCATCAAGCTGTCCTCCACGCTGAAGTTCCTCGGCCGGTTCCAGGTGCCGTCTGACCAGGAGGGTTTTGACACCGACTTCGGAGCGTCGCCGGTCGTCTTCGACCAGTACGTGGGCGCCTGCAACAAGAACGGGATCTTCTATGCCCTCTCCCAGGCGACGATGAAGGTGGCGTGGGATCGCCAGATCAGCGGCCCGGCCAATGCCAACACCGAGTGCATCGCGGCGCCGGCCTGGAACGGCAAGCATCTGTTCTTCGCCACGCCGGCCACCACGATCGGCGGGGTCAACTATGTCGGCTCGATCCAGGAACGCGATCCTGACGGCCACCTCATCTGGATCACCGGCCTGCCCAACGCCATCGACGGGAGCCCGACCATGGACGGTGCGGGCGTGCTCGCCGTCGGCACGTACGACACCAATCCAACACCGAACAGCACGTACGTCGTCGACGGCGCCAACGGCAAGATCCTTCGCAGGCTGGTGATCGGAGCGGACTTCGCTGAGAGCGTGTTCGCAGAGAAGCGACTGTTCGGCGCGAACGACGACGGCGTCTATGCCTGGGGGATCGGGGAGGCTTCCTGAGCCGGCCGAGCAGTTCCGAGATTCGCAAACGAGAAAGGGGCAAATTCCATGACAGGAGACGGCCGAAGTGGTCCCGTACTGTTCTGCTTCGACGGTTCCGAGGGATCGCGTGCGGCCATGAGAGCCGCCGGGCAACTGATCAGTACACCGGTGGACGCTGTCGTGCTCACCGTGTGGGAAACCCTTGCCACGCGGCTGGCTCGTACCGGCGCCTTCGCCGTGGGCGTGACGTCGGCGGAGGCGGACGTGGACGCCGAGGAGGAATCGTCGGCACGATCGGTGGCAGAAGAGGGCGCCCTCCGAGCGAGGGAGCACGGGTACGACGCCTCCCCGATGATCACCGAGTCCTTCGAGGGGATTGCCAGGGCCGTCCTGGACACGGCGGACCAGTTGTCGGTTCGCTTGATCGTCTGCGGCCAACGCGGCCGAGGCGTTCTGCGCAGTGCCTTGCTCGGGAGCGTCTCGCACACGTTGGCCTCGCACACTCGACACCCGCTCCTCATCGCCCCGGAACGGCCGCCCGCCAGCGAGTGAGCGGAGGCGGCGGAACCGACGTACGCCTCGCACGAGGCGTCGAATCGATCGGACCATCTCGGAAAGGAACCACATGGCCTCAGAACAAGAGCCTGTGCACCTCAGCAGCAATCACCGCGACACGCTCGAGAAGCTCCTCCAGCACCCCGTGAACCACAACGTCGACTGGCACTCGGCCCGCCTGCTTCTCGAGGAGGCGGGGACGGTGGCCGAGCGTCACGACGGCAAGTTCGCCGTCACACTCGGCAGCGAGACGGTGGTGCTGGAGCGCCCTCGTGGCAAGGACCTGACCGAACAACAGGTCGTCGACCTGCGCCGGATGCTCATCGCTGCGGGGTACACGACCTGAAGGTCAGGTCGGCCGTGCCGCATGACGGCGGCTCGCCGACCCCGGTCTGTTCGTTCATGTCATCCAAATCGCTCCGAGCCCCGGAGCTGGTTGACGTCTGGACACTGCGTAGTGTACAAACTCATGTACTACGGGGGGGACACCCGCCGGCACAGGTGAAGGGGCCGCCTAGCGCGGCCGGAGGGAGGGGCTGCTGATGCACTCGTGGCTGCTGGTTCGCAACGGCAACGTGTTCGACGGGGTCGGGTCGTCGCTCCGACGCGGTACGTCGGTGCTCGCCCAAGGCGACCACATCGCGCGGGTGGACGGCGACGTCGACTCCCTACGGGAGATCGTTCCCCGAGGGGAGACGTTGCTCGAGATCGACGCGACCGGCAAGACGGTGATGCCGGGCCTGATCGATGCGCATTGCCACATGAGCTACGGGGAGAGCAACACCCAGGAGGAGATCGACCTCTACACGACCGTGGAGCGCCGGACGCTCGTGGCCGCCTCGAACGCGAAGCGGGTCCTGCGTGCAGGTGTCACGTCGATTTCGCAGCCGGGGGGAGCTTCAACATCGGGCCCGCCCTCCGAGACGGCATCCGCGACGGCCTCGTCGTCGGGCCGCACATGTTCTCGGCGGGCCGATACATCACCACCAGTAACGGGCTCGTCGACTACTACCCCCCGTCGATCGGGAATCCCGACAGCGCCATCGGCAAGACGGCAGACACGCTGGCGGAGATGCTCGCCGAGGTGCGACGGCAGGTGAAGGCCGGTGTCGACCTGATCAAGCTGGCGGACAGCCCGTACGGGCAGTTCCAGGCGTTCACGGGCGACGAGATGAAAGCCATCGCCGATCTGACGCACCAACTCGGCAAGCGAATCACCATCCACGCCAGGGGCTCGGCCGAGGTCAAAGCGGCGGTCGATGCCGGCTTCGACTGGATCATGCACGGCAACGTCATGAGCGACGAGACGGTGGAGGCGCTGGCGGCCTCGAAGATCCCTCTGATCCCGACGCTCCTCCTACTGTCCAACCTGGCCGACTGGGGGGAGCTGTGTGGTGCCCCCGCAGGGCAGCGGGACGGCTGCCGGCGGATGCTCGAGAAAACAGCCGACACGCTCCACCGCGCCCACAAGGCCGGGGTCGTGTTCGTCGGCGGGACCGACACCGGCTTCGCGTGCGTGCCGTACGGCGAATGGCACGCACGGGAGATGGAGCTGATGATGGGCTACGCCGGCCTCTCGAGCGCCGAGGCGCTGCAGTCGATGACGGGCAGGGCGGCCGTCACCGTTGGTGCCGAAGGCCGGGTTGGGCAAATCGCCGAGGGCATGCGCGCCGACATCATCGTCGTCAATGGCGACCCGTTGGCAAACATTCGCCTTCTCGTCGACAAGCAGAACATCGAGACGGTCATCAAGGCCGGCACCGTCGTCGACTTCGGCGACGAGGAGGACCTCGAGCGCCGTCAGGCTCACAACGAGACCGTGATCGCCTACTCCTCGACGGCGCTCACGTACGACAAGGTCTACGGCGAGGGTAGGCCCGATGATCGTCCCGTCATCGTGTGGGAGCCGGAAACCGCTCAAGATGTCCTGCAATCGCTCGACCGGCGTCGACTCGATCCGCGCGCGGTCGTCGACGCATGACGGTCGGCGCTGCCCGTAGGGCTCGGTTCCGGACCGACGCCGGAGAGATCGTCGAGGGCGAATATCTCGACGATGGACCGGTGAGCGTCGGTGGCGACCCTGTCACCAGCACAGGTCACTTCCTGCCACCGAGCAATCCGAGCAAGATTGTCGGCGTCGGTCTGAACTACCGCGACCATCCCAAGGAGTTGGGCATGGTCCTGCCGCCCGAGCCGATCATCTTCCTCAAGCCACCCACCTCGCTCGGCGGCCACGAGACCGCGATCGTGCGGCCGGCCGGCGTGACCCGGCTCGATTACGAGGGCGAGTTGGTGATCGTCATCGGGCGACGGGCTCGCCGAGTGTCCGAGGGCCGTGCCCTCGCCTACGTCGAGGGTCTCACGATCGGCAACGATGTCACTGCTCGAGAGCTGCAGACCCCTGGTTCGCAGTGGACCCGAGCCAAGGGCTACGACACCTTCGCCCCCATCGGGCCGTGCCTCCTGGCGACGGCGGAGTGGTCGGGTCGCCGTCTCGAGACCCGCCTCAACGGAACCGTCGTGCAGAGCGCCACGACCGATCGCATGGTGTTCGGAGTTCCGGAGCTGATCGCCTTCATCACCGAGTTCATGACCCTCGAGCCGGGTGACGTGATCATGACGGGCACCCCCGCCGGCGTGGCGCCCATGGCGGATGGTGACACCGTCGAGGTCGAGATCGAGGGCATCGGTATCTTGCGAAACACCGTCGTTCCGGAGGCTTCGATCGAGCTTGACGGCGATCGTCCGGGAACGCTGAGCGCACGTTCAGCATGATCGAGAACGAGTGGCCGACCGAGTTCGTCGAGGTCGACGGGGGTCGCCTTGCCATCCACGACCTCGGACACGACGGCCATCCTGCACTCATCTTCGTCCACGGCATCGGGACCTCGAAAGAGATTTGGACCCCGGTGATCCGGCGCCTGCCCAGTAGCTGGCGTTTCGTGCCCATCGACATCCGCGGCGGAGGAGAGACCGAAGAGGCGGACGAGCGGGCGTTGAGGCTCGAGGGATGGTCGGCCGACCTGGCCGCCGTCGTCGATCACCTCGGCTTGACCGAGGCGCCCGTCCTCGTCGGCCACTCGCTCGGGGCGAGCATCGTGCTGCAGTACGCGCTCGATCACCCGTCGTCGCTTGCGGCCCTTGTCCTTCTTGGCGCAGAGGGCGGCCTGTGCCGCCTCGGACCGCTGATGCGGGAGCGGTCGAAGGCCATCGAGGAGTCGGGTATCGACGGGTGGGTCACAGGGCCGTGGCGCCAGGCGCCGCCGGTCTCGGTGACGTCCCGCCGCGCCAACCCAGGACTCGTCGACGAATACGCGACGATGCTCTACCAGACGGGGGCGCAGCGTTACATCCGGTGCGTGGACGGCATCGCAGAGTCACCCGACCTGACCAGCAGGCTCGGCGAGATCAGGGCTCCGGCCCTCGTGATGATCGGTGGCGACGATGACCGCACGCTGCCGGAATTCGGTTGGGTGCTGGCGAACGGTCTCCCGGCGGGCCGGGGCGTAGAGCTTCCTCGCGTCGGCCATACCCTTCACATGGAGAGCCCCGATCGCGTGGCGGCAGAGATCGGCGCCTTCGTGGGCGAGGTAATCGGATCCACAGGGGTCCAATCGTGAAGCCGGCACCCTTCGCCTTGGCGCGGCCGTCGACCCTCCAGGAATCCGTCCAGCTCCTCGCATCCGATCCGGAAGCCAAGGTCATCGCCGGCGGTCAGAGTCTCGTCCCGCTCATGAACATGCGCCTGGCTCGTCCACGTCTACTCGTCGATGTCAACGGCATCGGCGCCCTCGACTACCGCCACTTCAACGGGGTGGTCTCGCTGGGTGCGCTGACCCGGCAGGCGTATCTCGCCGACGATGAGGAGCTCCGAGGCAGCGCGCCCCTCGTCGCCTGGGCGAGCCGTCACATCGGTCACGTGGCCACCCGGTCACGTGGGACCCTCGGTGGCAGCCTCGCCCATGCCGACCCTGCGGCAGAGCTGCCGGCGGTGCTGGTCGCCCTCGACGCAGAGGTGCTGATCGCAGGCCCTGATGGCCAGCGACGGCTTCCCATGGAGGCCTTCAAACAGGGGTTCTTCACGACGGCGCTCGTGGACGCCGAGTTGGTCGTGGGGGTCGATATCCCCCGCCACCGGCTGGCCTTGGCATGGGGCTTCGACGAAGTCGCTCGCCGCCGGGCCGACTTCGCTCTCGCCGGCATCGTCGCGACGGTCGACAACACGAGTCGGGCGTTGCACGACGCCCGCGTCGTCGCCTTCGGCGTGGCGGACGTCCCTGTGCGACTGACCGCTGTGGAGCAGGCGGTAGAGGGGGCTGAGCAGAGTCAAGTCGTTGCGGCGCTGACGCGCCACGCCCGGGAACTCGTCGCCACGGACCTCACGACGGACAGCTACCGCCTTGACGTCACGGCGGCGCTCTCGCGTCGCGTGTTCGAGAACCTGCGGAACGGAGAAGCATGAGCTCGGCGGCGTGGAGCCCAACGGTGGGCACGGACGGCATCGTCGGCGATTCAGGGGACCTGAACGTCGAATTGCGGGTCAACGGGCGTCTGCACACCCTGCGAGTCGAGCCCCGCGAGCTACTCAGTGACTGCCTTCGGCATCGCCTGGGGCTCACCGGCACTCACGTCGGTTGCGAGCAAGGGGGCTGCGGTGCCTGCAGCGTGATCTGCGATGGCGAGCTCGTGCGGTCCTGCCTCATGTTCGCCGCACAGGCGGACGGCAGGAGCATCGAGACGATCGAGGGGGTGGCGACCGGAGCAGAGCTCCACCCGATCCAGACGGCGTTTCACGAGGCGCACGGACTGCAATGCGGTTTCTGCACGCCGGGGATGGTGATGGCGACCAAGGCGCTGCTCTCGGTCAACCCATCGCCGACAGACGAGGAGATTCGCGATCACCTTGGCGGGAACATCTGCCGCTGCACCGGATACAGCGGGATCGTGGCGGCTGTCAGAATGGCTGTTGGCTTGCTCGGGGCGGGGGGCGGCGATGCTTGATGCCGCAGCGCCGCCGACGTATGTGGGTCGGCGAGTCACTCGCGTGGAGGACCGGCGGTTCCTCACCGGTCGCGGCACGTACGTCGACGACATTGACCTGGTGGGGATGCTCCACGTCGCCTTCGTGCGCTCGCCCTACGCCCACGCCCGCATCCTCATCGTCGACACGTCGGCCGCGCAGGCACTTCCGGGGGTGTGTGGCGTCTTCTCCGGTACCGACCTTGCTGACTGGAATCCATTCATCACGACCGTGCCGGAGAACCCTGCGGTGCTCAGCGCCAGCCGGTGCATGCTACCTCGTGACAAAGCGCGCTTTGCCGGTGAGGCGGTGGTGGTTGTCGTCGCCGAGAGCCGGGCGATCGCCGAGGATGCCTGTGATCTTGTCGAGATCGAGTGGGACATCCTTCCGCCGGTCATGACCGTGGAAGCTGCATTGGCGCCCGGCTCACCGTTGATCCACGAAGAGCTCGGGACGAACAACTACGCCCATATCGAGTTCGCCACGCCGGACTTTGACCGTGTGATGGCTGAGGCGCCGCATGTGTTCCGAAAGCGATTCCACGTCGGCCGGGCGGTGGCGGCACCTCTCGAGGGCCGCGCCGTCCTCGCCGACTATGACGTCGGTCGCGACGAGCTAACGGTTTGGTGCTCGAGCCAGAACCCGCACGTGCTCCGTTCGGTCGTGGCCGGGCTAATTGACCATCCCGAGAGCCGCATGCGTGTCATCTCCCCCGACGTAGGTGGTGGGTTCGGTCTCAAGTGCCAGGTCTTCGTCGAGGATGTCATCATCCCGCGGCTCGCGAAAGAGATCGGCCGTCCGATCAAGTGGGTCGAGGACCGGACGGAGAACCTCATCGCCAGCGGACACGCCCGCGAGCTGACGGCCGAGGTTGCTCTCGCAGTCGATGATGATGGCCGCTTCCTGGCCTTCGAGGGCCACTATGTGGGCGACGCCGGCGCCTATCAGTGCCATCCGTGGACGTCCTTGACGGATCCGCTGCTCGCGGGCACGTTCGTCCAGAGCCTCTATGACGTGCGTGCCGTCCGCTACGTGGTCGACAACCCGTTCACGAACAAGTGCCAAGCGTCACCGTACCGGGGCGTCGGCTACGGGTCCGGTCAGCCGCCGCGTGAGCTCCTCATCGACGAGGCGGCGCTCGCCCTCGGCATCGACCCCCTGGACATTCGCCTCAAGAACACCATCCCCAATGGGCCGTACATGTCTGCGACGGGCTTCCACTACGACGTGGGCAGCTTCCGCGAGTCGCAAGTCAAGGCAGCCGAGCTGATCGACTACCGAGCCTTCCGGGAGCGGCAGCAGGATGCCTGGCGGCTGGGCCGCTACGTCGGGATCGGCATCAGCCCCCATGTCGACCAGAGCGCCTGGGGCAAGGCGGTGTCGTCCCAGTCGGGCTACGGGTCGCGCGACTACACCGACTCGACGACGGTGGTGATCGATCCCGACGGCTCCGTCACGGTCAGCATCGGCCTTCATTCCCACGGCCAGGGCCACGAGACGACGTTTGCCCAGGTGGCAGCGGACGTGCTCGGCGTCTGCATCGAGGATGTCCGCGTCGTGGAGGGGGATACGGCGAGCGTTCCCTATGGCGACGGCACCTACGGCAGCCGCAGCTGCGTCATCGGCAACGGCGCCGTGGCCGTGGCCGCCGGCGACGTGCGGCAACGACTGGTACAGATCGCGGCGGACGCGTTGGAGGCGAGCCCCGAGGACATCGAAGTAGTCGGCGGCAAGGCATTCGTGCGGGGCACACCCTCCCGGAGCTTCACCGTGGCCGAGCTCGCCCGGCGGGCGTATTTCGGACCACACGGCTTCGCGTCGATGGACGAGGTGCGGTTGAGCTCCCACCGCAACTACGACTGCCCCGAGACCTACAGCAACGGCTGCATCATCGCCACGGTGGAGGTTGACGTCGAGACCGGAGAGGTCGCCATCGATCGCATCGTCGCCGTGGAGGACTGCGGCCCACTCATCAACCCGCTGGTCGTCGAGGGCCAGGTACAAGGCGCCGTCGCGCAGGGCATTGGCATGGCCCTCTTCGAGGAGGCGGCGTACAACGATGAGGGCCAACCGCAGGCGTCCACGTTGATGGACTTTCTCTACCCGACGGCGACCGACGTCCCCGATGTTGAGATCGTCCACATCGAGACGCCTTCGCCGCGTACGTTCAACGGCGCACGCGGGGTCGCCGAAGCCGGAACGGTGGCGGCGCCAGCAGCGGTCTTGAGCGCCGTCGAGGACGCCCTCCGGCCGCTCGGCGTGTGCATCGACCGAATGCCACTCACGCCGCAGCATCTGCGGCACCTGATCAGGACCGCACCACAGCCAGACAAGTAGCCGCAGCGCTCGAGAAGCACGATCATCGGAACAAGGGGAGGGAACTGTGACCGGGCAGGAGCAGAACACGTACGAATACGGGGACGTCCACGAGCCGGGTGTCCCCAAGACGGCGTCCTCGGGACCGACCCATACGGGTGACGTCGTCGTCGAATGGCGGGGCGTCGAAGGCGTGCCCGATCAGCTCAGATACGGCAAGCCGATTCGCATGGGCACCCTGTGGTTCGCCACGAACCTCACCCCGGTGACGTTCTTCATCGGAGTAATTGGGGTCACCATCGGCCTCAACTTCTGGCAGAACGTGCTCGCGCTCGTGCTCGGCAGCCTCATCGGGTCGATCACCGTCGGGCTCCTCAGCGTTCCAGGCATGCGCTCCGGCTACCCCCAGATCGCCCTGGCTCGCCTGCCGTTCGGCAAGACCGTGTCGCTCATCAGCGTCGCCGCTTACGCCGAATCGGTGGTCTTCCTGGCCGTCGGAGCCATCTTCGGCGTCGAGGCCCTGCAAGTGCTGTTCCACCTCAGCCTGGTGCCGGCGCTCATCATCGTCTTCGCCCTCGAGGCTGCGATCAGTGTCATCGGCTATGAGCTGATTCACCTCTTCGAAATAGGGGCGACGTTCTTGTCGGGGCTGGGCTACGTGGCCATCACCATCGCTGTGCTGACGAAGGTGAATCAGATCCACATCGCCCAGACGGCCCACGGCAGCAATGCCATCGGAGCCTTCCTCCTGATGACCGCCATCGCCCTCGGTTACAACATCGGGTGGTCGGCCTACAGCGCCGACTACTGCCGTTACTTGCCGAGCAGCACCTCAGCCTGGCGCCTCTGGGGGTGGGTCTACGCCGGCCTCAACCTCAGCACCATCTGGCTCTACGTCCTCGGTCTGGCGGCCGGCGCCGTCCTGCCGAACCGGTCTCCGATGGTGGCCGTCGACGAGGTGGTGGGCGGCGGAGTGGTCGGAACTCTCGTGATGATCGCCATCGCCCTCGGAGTCATCGCCTACATGTGCGCGACCGACTATTCCGCCGGCCTCCAGCTACTGGCGGGGGGCCTCCGGGCTCCTCGGCCGTACATCACCGCGGCGTCGAGCCTGCTGGCCGGAACCGTCACGTGGTGGCTGAGCAGTGGCGGCCTTATCGACAAGGCCGAGAACATCATCCTGCTCTCCACCTACTGGGTCGCAGCGTTCGCACCGATCGTCATGATCGACTGGCGCTCCCGAGCAGGCACGGCGGTGCGTGTGCCCTTCTACCGGGCGCTGCCGTCGGGCTGGCGCGGCGGCGGTCTCGCTCATCGTCGCCTATGCCGTGTGCCTCCCCTTCTCGGATACCACGGTCGGGGGAGACATTGCGGCCCAGCACGGCGGCGTCCTCAGCGCGCTGTTCGGCAGCGTCTCCCGCTCCGGACTCGCCAACGGCGACCTTGCGTACCCGGTGGCGTTCCTCGTCGGTGGTGGCCTCTACGCCGCACTGCTTCGGTTCGCACCGGCACCGGCGACGACGACGGCCGCCGTGACAGCGCCCGTCGTCGAGGTGGCGGCTTCGGAGGCCAACTGATCGTGCGACGGCGCCATGCGGAGATCGCGGGGGGAGGGTTCGCCGGACTGACGGCCGCCGTCGCCCTCGCTCAGCGCGGCTGGTCTGTCCGGCTTCACGAGAAGTCGTCGGAGCTGAGGGCCTTCGGTGCAGGCATCTGGGTCTGGGAGAACGGCCTGCGGGTACTGCAGGGACTCGGAGTTCGCGAGGCGGTGCTGGAGGGCGCCCACTATCCCCCTGTCTGGGAGCGGCGCGACCGCCACGATGCCCTCATCGACCGCTTTGCGCTGTCGGGAGGCGGGGGGACCGTCGTGTGCCTCGTCCGCCAGCATCTCCACGGGTCGATCCGAGCGGCTGCAGAGGCCAGCGGGGTCGACCTCGTGACCGAGTCGGAGTGTGTCGATGCCGATCCAGCCGGTGCGTTGATCCTGGCGGACGGTCACCGCCTTCCCGCCGATCTCGTCGTTGCCGCCGACGGTGTGCGGTCCCGTATCCGGGACTCGCTCGGACTCATGAAGCGGCGGCGGCTCCATGACGAAGGTGCCATCCGGCTCGTCCTCCCCCCGGCCCCTCCCGGCGACGCCGCGCTCAGTCCGGACGACCGGCTCAAGGTCATCGAGTGGTGGGGTGATGAACGCAACATGCTGTACACCCCGTGTGGAGGTGGTGTCGTTTACCTCTGTATGACGGCACGGACCAACGACCATGCGGCTAAGGCCATTCCTGTCGACAAGGAGGCGTGGAGCAAGTCCTTTCCACACCTGGAGGGTCTGTTCGGCCGTATCGGCGAGCAGGGACGTTGGGACCGTTTCGAGACCCTCAAGCTGAAGCGGTGGTCTGTCGGCAACGTCGCGGTGATCGGTGATGCCGCCCACTCGATGACGCCGGGCTTGGGTCAAGGGATGGGGATGGCGATCAGTAATGCCCTCGCCCTGGCGGTCGCGGCCGAGGAGGCCGGGGACGAGGCGCTCAGCTCCGCCCTCGGCGACTGGGAGTCCTCCCGGCGACCCATGACCGAACACACGCAGCGTTGGTCCCGGACCTGGCCGTTGCTCGGGTGGTCACCAGCCATGGCCCGTCTCGTGTTCGAGCAGCTGCCCGTCGCTGCGGACTGGATCCACAAGCAGCGAGCCCGCCCGTCGGCGGACGTGCTCTCGTGCTTGGCCGGTTGAGACCACCGGAACGCCGAGAGAAGGAGGCCGCTGTATGCCGACACGGCAGGAGTACCGAGTCGAGGGGTTGTCGGAGCCCCTCAGCCACTACACCGACGGCGTGTCCTATGGGGGCCTGCTGTGGACGGCTGTCATCGGCACCGACGCTGAGGGCAACCTCGTTGGGGGTGACGACGTGGTCGAGCAGTGCCGGCAGATGTTCCGCAACTTGGGCAAGGTGCTCGCGGCGGCCGGCTCGAGTCCGAAAGACGTCCTCAAGGTGACCGTGTATCTCACGGACGTGAACGATCGGGCCAAGATCAACCCGGTGCGCCAGGAGTTCTTCGGCGACACTCGTCCGGCCAGCGCCTTGATCGGCGTCAAGGAGCTCGCGTTACCGGGGCTGAAGGTGGAAATCGACGTAGTGGCGGCTGTCAGCCGCCAGGACTGAAAGGAGACCGGATGGCGACCGAGAGACTCACGGAGGCATCGACTCATGCGAACGGCGACGCTGTCAGCATGGAGCTGCTCGAAGAGATCCACGATGCCTTCAACGGGCGCGACGCGGATGTCATCGCCAGCTACTTCGCCGACGACGCCGTCTTCTACATGGCATCGGGGCCAGAGCCCGTCGGCCGCGCCGTTCGTGGCCGCGAGGCCATCCGTACGGTGCTCGCCGACCGCTTCACGGTCATCCCGGACATGCGCTGGGACACCGAGTACGGATACATCGCCGGTAACCGGGCCGTGACGGTCTGGCGTGTGAGAGGACACCACGCCGACGGGACAGTGCTCGACTACCAGGGATGTGACCTTTGGGAATTTCAGAAATGGGCTCGTCCAGAACAAGGACACGTACTGGAAGATCGTTCGACCAGACTGAGACGTGGCGTCCGCCAGCAGTACGGTGACGCCCGACCGCACAGAATCGACCGAGAATGCGCGACGTGAACGACAACGGGAACAGCGGAAAGGAGACGCGTCGGGGGGAGGCGTCGGCGGCTGCTCTCGCCGGACTCCGCATCGCCCTGGCGCAAGGCCAGCTACGTCCCGGTGAGCCGGTGATCGAAGAGGAGTGGGCTGAACGTCTCGGAGTGTCCCGGACGCCGATCCGAGCGGCCATCGGCGTGCTTGCCGCCGAAGGCATGTTGGTCAAGCGCGGGCGGCAGGTGCACGTCTTCCGACCCTCCCTGGCGGACCTTCTCGAGGTCTACGAAATCCGCCGCGAACTGGAGGGCCTGGCAGCGTCCCTCGCCTTGCAGCTCGGACCCGCCGACCTGGCGAGGGCGATGGACGACCACTTCGCCCAGCTTCGCTCCGCGGAGGGGACGCCGGAGTGGTTCGGGCACCATGAGCAGTTCCACATGACGATTATCGACTCGTGCGGAAACAGCCGCCTCAGCGAGATGATCCGAGCCTTGCGTTTGCAGTCGGAGCCGTACGTCCGCTACGCCGTCAACGCCGATCCCAGGTTCCGCACCCGGGCCATGTCCGACCACCGCAAGATGGTGGCAGCGATCCGAAAGGGTGAGGCTGCAGAGCTACGCGCTCTGGTCGAACGGCATCTGAAGGGAACGGTCGACGAGGTAAATCGCCTCTTGGCTCTCACCGACGGCTACGGGGTTGCACCCTTGTTGGAAGGAGTGGTCGGTGCACCACGCAGGCCGTAGCCTGCGCCTGCGCTCGAATGCCCTCGCCCACCCGGACTGACAGGAGCCCCGAATGCCAGTGGAATTGATTCGCCAGCCGCCGGGTCTCGGCCAGCCCCTTGGGCTCTACTGCCACCTCAGCATTGCCCGCGGCAGCGAGATCGTCGCCGTAGCGGGACAGGTGGGCATCGGGAGAGACGGCGCTCTGGCGGGCGACGGCAGCGTCACCGCCCAGGTGCGGCAGGTCTTCGCCAATATCGCCGCCGTCCTCGAGTCAGCCGGCCTGGGATTGTCGGACGTCTTCAAGTTCACGACCTACCTCGTCGGCGAGGAGAACCTTCCCGAATTCATGGCCGCTCGGACGGTCCTGTTCGGCGAGCTGTTCCCCGACGGCGGCTACCCGCCAAACACGCTCCTCATCGTGAGCCGGCTCGTCGAGCAGCGCTTCCGGGTGGAGATCGAGGCCCTCGCCGTCAGGAGCAGCTTGTGAGACAGCCCCCGGGAGAGGCGTCGTGACCTCGCAGCGTCGTGCCGAGATCGCCGGCGCGGGTTTGGCCGGCCTGATGGCAGCCACGCGGCTGGCTCAACTCGGCTGGAGCGTGCGCCTGCACGAGCGGGCAAGCGAGCTGCGGATGTTCGGCGCCGGGATCTCGGCTGTGGGAGAACGGCCTCCGCCCATTGAAGGCGGTTGGCGCGGAGGAGCAGGCGCTGGCGCGGGCGCAGACCATCCGGGAATGGCGGATCGCCGACCCCGAGGGCCGGCCGCTGTTCTCACGGCTGATGACCGACACCGATCGGCTTCTTCTGCCTCCCCGGGCCGATCTGTACGATGCCCTCATCCAGCGGGCCGAGCACTTCGGCGTCGACATCGTGACGAGCTCCGTCGCTGTCAACGTGCGCCCTGAGGGTGTCCTCGAGACGCAGAACGGCGACGAGCACCGCGCCGACCTCGTCGTCGTCGCCGACGGTGCGTACTCTCGCCTGCGCGAGTCACTTCTGTGCACGCGCCACTTCGACTACGGCATCGAGGCGGGTATCCGCATGCTCATCGACCGGGCAAGCGGCTATCCGCGCGATCTCGTCGTCGAGTATTGGAACGACCGTTGGCGCCTTCTGTACAACCCCTGCACCGATGGACAGGACTACATCTTCTTGAGCGCTCCAATCGAGGACGATCGCGCTCGCAGGACTCCGATCGACCGAGGCCTCTGGCGGGAGAAGTTCCCGGCCGTGACCGATGTCATCGACCAGTTCGTCGAGGCGAGCCGCTGGGACCGCATCGTCAACGTCCGCTGTCGGGCGTGGTCGGCCGGCAACGTCGCCATCATCGGGGACGCCGCCCACGCCATGCCGCCCAACCTCGGGCAGGGCGCCAACATGGCCTTCACGAACGCCATGTCCTTGGCGACGAGCGTCACCGAGGCCGACGACATCGAGACAGCGCTCAAAGAGTGGGAGCACCGGGAGCGGCCGCTGACCGAACACGTGCAGCGCTTCTCCCACTACTACGGGCTCTTCATCGGTCGCTGGCCCCGCAACCTGCTGGCCCTGCGGGCCGATCTTCTCCACCTGATGGGAGGGAGCAGCTGGTTCGACCAGCTCCTCAACCGGGGAGCCCGCTACGTGCCGGCGAAGGTTGGCCTCACCGCGTCGCCTGGGCTCGATGGGCCGGAGATGAGCACGGATGGCTCGCGCTCCGGAGACATGCCAGCACGCTGAGCTGCAGGCGAGAAGTTCCCAGCCAGCACCTCTGTCAGGAGATCGCGGAGCATGGACAGGGTCACGCAACCTCGTGTTACCGGCGTAGCTCCACGCGCATGACTGTGGCCTAGTCGGCGGCGTTCATCGGGGACGGCTTCAGCCCCGGCAGCTGAGTTGAGGCCAGCCCGGCGGGGCGGTGAGGATCGCGTTCTCACTCTGAACGCGACGCACCCCTCCCGCTTCGATTTCGAGCCGCGGCGAGGAGGGGCGCAGAAGGGGCGGTAGCCCGATGGCCATCACATGGCACACGAGCATGACGGCGCGCGAGTACGCGGCGGCGGGCGACGATCTCGAGGTCCCCCGACCTGACTGTCCCGACTGCGTCGTGGCGATGGTCTTCTGGGGCTCGTACTTCCGGCCGGTGCGGATCGGATCGATCGAGCTACGACTTCGCGTCCGCCGGGCGATCTGCAAGAGCTGCCGCAGCTCGCACGCCCTCCTGCCCGACCTCGTGACGCTGGGGCGTCTCGACGCCGTCGAGGTGATCGGCGAGGCGACAGAACAGATGGCGAACGGCGCCACCGCCGGTGAGATCGCTCGACGGTCCTCGCTTCCGTACACGACGATCCGGGACTGGAGACGGCGCTTCGCCTCGCGCTCAAGGCTCGTCACCGCTCGCCTTCTCGCCGCCACCGTCGCTCTCGGCGACCTCGTCCCCCGGGTCCCCGACGATGCCCTCGAGGGTGTCGTCTGCGCAGTCGGCGCCGCGGCGGCCGCCTTCAGGCGGCGCTTCGGGGTCGCCGCCGGCGATTGGCGCCTCCTCGCCAACCTCGTCGTCGGCGGGCACCTCGTCTCGACCAACACCGATCCACCCTGGCTCGGCGCCTGAAGGCCGTCTTTGATCTCTCCTTCGCCGCCAACGGGGCGGCCAGGAAGGAGAAGACGGCCCAGATGGCCAACGAAAACGAGGAGAGGGCGGCACTGTTCCGCTACTCGGTGATCTCAGAGGCACTGAGCGCCCACATGAGCCCGGTCGAGCGCGGCCTTGTCGTGCGCTCGCTGGCCTCGCGGTCCTGGACGACACCAGAGGGAGAGGAGGTCTCCATCTCCAGAACGACGATCGACCGCTGGATCGCCGCCTGGCGCCGTGACGGGCTCGCAGGCTTGAGGCCGATGCCGCGATCGGACAAGGGTAGGGGTCGGCTGAACCCCGAGCTCATGGCCGAGGCGGTCCGTCTCCGCCGCCAGGTGCCGACCCGCTCGGCCGCCCAGATCGTCGAGATCATCGCCCGAGCCCACGGGGTCCAGCTCTCGGAACGCACGATGCGCGAGCATCTCGCCCGCTCGGGAGTTATCTCGCCGCCAGCTCACCACCGAGCCCTCGCGGGCCTTCGGTCGCTTCGAGGCGTCTCGCCGCAACGAGATATGGATCGGCGACGTCCTCATCGGGCCGTTCGTGCCCCACCCGAGGAAGCCGGGCTCCAAGCGGGCCAAGCTCTTCGTGCTCGTCGACGACCACTCCCGGCTCCTCGTCGCCGGCAGGTGGATGGAGGAGGAGAACACCCGGGCCGGCCAGGAGCTGCTGCGGGCCGCCGTCACCCGCCGGGGCGTACCCGAACACCTCTATGTCGACAACGGGCCTACAAGTCCTCCCAGCTGGCACGGACCTGTGCGGTGCTCGGCACCCACCTTGTGCACAGCAAGCCGTATCAGCCAGCTGGGCGAGGAAAGCAGGAGCGCCTCAACCGCTACATCCGAGAGCGCTTCCTCGTAGAGGCCGAAGCCGCCGGCATCAAGAGCTTCGAGGAGCTGAACGACGACTTCTCCGCCTGGGCCGAGCAAGTGGCCAACACTCGGGTGCACGCCGAGACCAAGGAGGCACCCATCGCCCGCTTCCTCGCCGCCGGTCCGCCGTCGCTGCCCGAGGCCACCCTCGTGCGGGAGGCCTTCAGATGGTCGCTCACCCGCCGGGTGACCAAGACCGCCACGGTGTCGCTCTACGCCAACTGCTACGAGGTCGACCCGGGCCTCATCGGGCGCAACGTCGAGCTCAGGTTCGACCCCGAGGACCTGAGCGTCATCGACGTCGTTCTGAACGGCGAGGCGGTCGGGCGGGCAGTGCCGCTTCGGATCGGGCGCCACGTCCATCCCTCCGTCCCACAGGCCGAGTCCCTGGTGCGACAAGAAGATCAAGGCCCCGGGATCAACTACCTCGGTCTCGTCCGACTGGCGGAGGACGAGGCGAAGGCAGGGGGCCGCATCGACTACCGGGAGATCCGCCTTCCTTCCTTCGACGGCGAGGACCCCGGCGAGGCGGCGCCATGAGCGCCCCGGCGAGCCTGTGGTCGGCCCACTTCGGCTTCACCTGCACGCCGTTCTCCAAGTCGGTGCCGGCCGACAGGCTCTTCGGGCGCAGCGCCCATGACGAGGCGGTCGCCCGCATCCAGTACTGCATCGCCGAGTCGTCCCTCGGTGTCGTCACGGGCGAGGTCGACGCCGGCAAGTCCGTCGCCGTGCGGGCGGCCGTCGCCGGGCTCGACAGGACCCGCTACACCGTCGTCTACATCGCCAACCCCTCCGGCGGCTGTCGTGGCCTCTATGTGGCCATCACCACCGCCCTGGGTGCGACGCCGAGGTTCCACAAGGCCGAGGCGATCCAACAGGTAGCCGACCTGCTCGCCGCTGAACAGGCCGAGCGGTACCGGAAAGTCGTCTTCCTCATCGACGAAGCGCATCTCTTGACGCCAGAACAACTCGAAGAGCTGAGGCTCCTCTCGAACGCTGACATGGACAGCTCGTCGCCCTTCGCCGGGCTCCTCGTCGGTCAGCCGACACTGGCCACGCGACTGCGACAGGGTGTCTTCGCCGCCCTCGACCAGCGCATCAGCGTCCGCTTCGCCATTCCTGGCATGGACATCGCCGAGTCGATCGGCTACCTGCGCCACCACCTGGAGCTTGCCGGCCGGACCGACCAGATCATCGCCGACGACGCCGCCACGAGGCTGCACCGCTACGCCAACGGCATCCCGCGGGCTCTCAACAACGCCGCCCGGGCGGCGCTCATGGCAGCAGCCGCCGACGGGAAGGGAATCGTCGACGACCTCTGTGCGAAAGAGGCGGTGGCCGAGCTCACCCGCGCCTGACATCGACGGAGCCTCTCGGCGTCGATTCGGTGGTCGAGCGGCTACCGGTCGGCGCCGGTCCGCGTCCTCACTCAGTACTGCCGAACCGTCCTCGTCCAGTCATGCCAAAGCGTTGTCATCGAATGCCGCCGCCAATACGAGGACGTTCCGGGCGCACGGTGCGGCCGTGAGCGACCCTTCCTTGCGTTTCACTCAGCTGACCACGACCCCGCTCTCGACGATGCCGCCACTCCCGGTCCCGGTGTCGAAGGGGACAGCGGGGCGCCGAAGCGATGCCGTTGCTGTGGCGCCCTCCGCGGCGGACAAGGTCTGGCGAGCTTCGCTCACTGCCGCCCTCGCTTCGCTCGGTTGGCGTCCGAGCATGGTGTACCTCGCCATGGGTGATCGCAGGGCTGCAGTCCGGGCTGCAAGCGCCAGGTCACGGCCGAGCAACCCGCGGTTCGCGACGAGCGAACACCCACCGTGCATTATGTAAGGGTCATGACCTCACACTCCCTTCTCGATCGCCAGATGTACGACGACGTGCTCGCTGCCGAACTGCTGAAGGTCCCGCTCTCGACGCTGCGCTGGTGGCTCGAGGGCGCGACCCGCGGTCGCCGCGTGTACGAGCCTGTCCTGCGCACCGAACCGACCGGCTCGCGTGTGGTCACCTGGGGTGAGTTCATCGAAGCCCGTTACCTTCGCGAGTACCGCCGGAGTCTGGGCGTCGCGCTGTCGCAGCTTCGGGCGTTCATTTCCTCACTTCGCGACGAGCTCGGCGTGCAGTACCCGCTCGCCCACGCTCGCCCCTGGGTCGGCCCTGGCCGGCGCCTCCTTGTCAACGCTCAGAACCTCGCCGAGCTGCCGGTGGAGTATTGGGCCGTTGTTGAGCCCCAGTCAGGGATACAGCTGCTGACTCATCCGGCCGAGAGCTTCCTTGAGCGTGTCCAGTTCGACGGCGGCAGCGGCGTTGTCGTCCGCGTGACTCCAAATCCGGGCTCTCCCGTCCTGATCGATCCGGCCATCCGGTTCGGTTCCCCGTCCGTCCGGGGCATCCCGACGGACGCCCTTGCCGACAGAGTCGGTGGGGGTGACTCGATCGAGTCGGTCGCCGAGGACTTCGGCATCTCGTTGCGCGACGTGATGGCTGCGATCGGATACGAGGATCAGCTGCGCAGTCGGGCGGCCTGACCCGCCAGGTGTCGACTCGCTTCTACGTCGATGCCGACCTTCTCGGGCTCGGGAAGTTGCTGGTGCAGGTCCGCTCGGACGTCACCTATGCGGGTGACCCAGGCGGTCTTGGTCCAGACGGACTGCTGCGACCGGCGTGTCCGATCCACGTTGGCGATCTGGATTCCGACTGGCTGCCGAGAGTCGCGGCGCAGAGTTGGGTGATTGTTACGAGGGACCGTCACCTGCGCCATCGTCCCGCTGAGCGGATGGCAATCCTGGAGAACGGAGCGAAGGTGATCCAGCTGGACGCGAGGCGCGAACTCACCAAGTGGGATCAGCTGGAGATCGTCGTATCCCAATGGCGCCGGTTCGAGGAGCTCGTCGACGTCCCCGGCCCGTGGCTCGTTGTCGCCGGCCGCACGACCCTCCGACGGGTGGAGTTGACCCCCGGGTAGGGCCGCTCGAAGCCAAACCCCCGAGAACGTGTCCGGTCGGTCAGCCTCACTTCGCGACGCCGACAGATCGGCGACGACTCGACGCTGTCTGACTCAGCGCCACCGGGATCTCGATTGCCGGCGGCGAGAGCATCCGGCCGAGGAGGTCGGCGGCCTCCCGGTCACGCTGCTCGAGGGCATGTGCATAAATCTGCAGGGTCATGCTCGGAGCTGCGTGTCCGAGGCGGCCGGCGGCGGTACGCACGTCGACACCACTCGAGAGCATCATCGTGGCGGCGAAGTGGCGGAGGTGGTGGAACCGGACGGTCGGCAGGCCGGCCAGAGTTCGCACGCGTTCGAAGGAGTGCGTCACCCTGTCGGGCCGCCAAGGCGCCGAATGGTCAGCTTCCTGTGACCAGACGAAGGCGTCGTCGCTGAACCTGGCCGCCACCTCGCGGCATCGTTGCTCGGCACGCGAGCGTTGCGCCCCGAGCACAGCAGCGGTGGCCGCATCGATGGCGACCCGTCGAACACGTCGGGTCTTGGTCGGCCTGGCTTCGACCCGACCGGGGAGGTCCGTGATGGATCGCCGAACGGTCAACGTGCCGTCGAGGAGGTTGACGTCCGCCCAGCGAAGGCCACACAACTCGCCGCGCCGCATGCCAGTGGTGGCGGCGACCCAGATGAGTGAGGCGAGATCGACGTTCTCCTGTTCGGCACACTCGAGAAGGCGCCGCACGCCCTCCGGGCTTGGGGCAGAGGGCTCCGGGGTTTCTGCTCGAGGAGGAGAGGCGTTGTCTGCCGGTGATCGATCGATCCATCCCCACCGGACCGCTTGCCGGAGAGCACTTCGGAAGAAGGCGTGATGATGCTGGATGGTCGTACCGGAGAGCCCCCGCAGCGACAGGGTGACGAAGTACCGATCGAGCCTCGCCGCCGTCAGCTTTCGCAGCGACAACCGGCCGAGGTCGGTCGAGGCCTGCCGAGCGAGGAGCTCGTAGCCGTGCAGCGTCTTCGGGGCGAGCCCTCGAGCTCGGGCGTGGTCGATGTACGCCGTCAGCAGGTCGCCGAACGTCCCCTTGGTCGGGGTGCTGCCGCGACGGACCTCGGTCAGCAGAGCTGCCGCCGCATCCGTCGCGTCGCGCTTGGAGCCCCGCACGGTCTTGCTCACCTGGTCGTAGCGCCCGGTGAGCGGGTCGCGGGGCAAGGTCGCGGTTACCTCCCAGACCCCTGGGCTCCGCTCCCGTATCCTGGGCACGCTCCTGACCGTAACAGAATTCTGGGATGGAGTCTGGGATGAAAGGCTCCGTTAAGGCTAAAGTCCCAGCTGGAGGGATGGCAGAGCGGACGAATGCGACGGTCTTGAAAACCGTTGGGTGATGAGCCCCGGGGGTTCGAATCCCCCTCCCTCCGCTCGCTCGCTCGCTCGCTCGGCTCGTGGTGAGACTCACAACGTGTCATCTGGTCACGAGGCATTCCTATCTGCCCGAGCGACCTCCGAAGTCCAGGTCCCCTGTCGGTCAGAGCGTGTCGGCGGCCGGGCGGCCTGCTACAAGATGTTGAGCCCGCCGATGACGATGCCGATGATGACGAGCACGATGCCGAAGATCAAGCTTCCCCGGAACATGCCGATGACGCCGCCCACGATGAGGACGAGGCCGATGATCCAGAGGATCGGCGCCCCGATCCCATGAATGGTGGCGAGCGAAAACAACGTGGCAAGCGGCACAGATGATCTCCTAGCTCGGGCTTCGACGGCGGTGACGGCGGCTTCATGGCGGCGGCACTGTCACATGTGCCACCAGCGACCCGGCGCCCCTGTTCCCACCTATGTACCCACAACGAACCGAATCCAAGCATTCCCGCCGCACGATCCGGCTCGCGCGAGGTTCCGACCGAGCCTTAGCAGCCGCTAGCCGCCTTCGACGATCTGAATGATCGTCTTGCCGGGCGTGCGCCGGTCGGGAGCGAAGGCAGCGGGCGCTTCGGCCAGCGGCCGTACGGCCCCGACGATCGGCTTGAGCCGTCCATCCCGGAACCGCTGGGCGAGGTCGGCCATCCGAGAGCGGTCGGGCTCGACGACGAAGAACAGGGCACGCCCGTCCTTGGGCTGGACCGTAGGCACCCTGGCGATGGTGACGAGTGTGCCGCCGGCCCGCACGAGCGCCGTCGAGCGGTCGAGAATCTCTCCCCCGATCACGTCGAAGACCACGTCGACCTCGCCGGCGTCTTCCAGCTTGTCGGCCTGCAGGTCGAAGAAGGCGTTCGCTCCCAAGCCGAGCGCTGTGTCGCGGTCCGCCGCCCGTCCGGTGCCGATCACTCGGGCTCCCACCTCGTGGGCGAGCTGCACGGCGATCGAACCGACACCGCCGGCGGCGCCGTGGATCAGGACGATCTGGCCTGCCGCGAGGCGAGCGTGCTCGATCAGCCCTTGCCATGCGGTCAACCCCGAGATCGGCAGAGCGGCGGCAACGACATGGTCGACGTCGGCCGGGAGTGGAGCGAGGTTGCGGGCCTCCACCGCGGCGTACTCGGCCAGAGAGCCGTTTCTAGCCCAGTCGATCAGTCCGAACACGCGTTGACCGACGCTGAGGCCGGTCGTTCCGTATCCCAGTTCGGCGACGACACCCGACAGCTCGTGGCCGGGCACGCTCGGCGTCCGATCACGCCCGGCGCGGTCTGCCCACGTCGACGGCCAGTCCAGCTCGCCCGGGGTGAACCCTGCCGCATGGACCCGCACGATGACATCGTTCTCCCCTGCGTGGGGGTAGGGAATGTCCGTCAGGGAGAGCCCGCCGACGCCGGCATCGGGGTCGGCGATGGTGATGGCTTGCATGAGAACAATCCTGCTATATACGGAGCGTCGACACCCGGTCCCCGGGCGCCGAGGGTCCGGGCAAATGCCCTCCGGATACGCTGGCCGGATGGCGCTTTCCCTTGCCGAGGCCACGACTCGCCTGACCGAGCCGGGCCAGCCCTTCGAGGTGGTGGAGACGCAGGTCCACGACATCACGACCCGGGTCTGGAAGAACTGCCCGCCGACGCTCCGCATCCTCCTCGAGCTCTCGAGGGCGCACGGGGATGCCACCTTCATGGTCTACGAGGACGAGGCCATGACCTACGCCGAGCACTTCGCCGAGGCGGCGGCCTTCGCCCACGTGCTCACCGACCGTTACGGCGTGCGGCGGGGCGACCGCGTCGCCATCGTGATGCGCAACCTCCCCGAGTGGGTCGTGACCTTCTGGGCGGCCTCGGCGCTCGGCGCCGTGATCGTGCCGCTCAACGCCTGGTGGACCGGACCCGAGCTCGCCTACGGGCTGGAGGACTCCGGCTCGAAGGTGGCGGTGGTCGACGGCGAGCGCCTCTCGCGCCTTGCCCCACACCTGGACGATCTGCGGAAGACCGGACTCGAGACCGTCCTGGTCGTGCGCCCGGACGACACCCATCATCCCGTGGAGGTCCCGGGGGACGTGGAGCGGTACGCCGACGTGCTGAGCCTCGCCCGCACCGAGCCCGGCAACGCCGAACTGCCGCCCGCTGAAATCGACACCGATGATGACGCCACCATCTTCTACACCTCGGGCACCACCGGGAAGCCCAAAGGGGCTCTCGGAACGCAACGCAACATCTGCACCAACCTGCTGAGCCTCGCCTTCATCAATGCCCGCAACCAGCTGCGCACGACCGGCACTGACACAGCAACCCCGGTCCAGAACTCCCACCTCCTCTCCGTTCCCCTCTTCCACGCCACCGGCTGCCATTCCATCCTCGTCGGGACGACCGCCAGTGGCGGAAAGCTGGTGATGATGCGCCGGTGGAACCCCGAACGGGCGCTCGAGCTCATCGAGCGCGAGCAGGTGACCGTCTTCGGGGGAGTTCCCACCATGGCCTGGCAGGTCCTCAACTCACCGGAGTTCGCCGCTCGCGACACCTCGAGCGTGCGGTCCGTCGCCTACGGCGGCGCCCCGGCGCCCCCCGAGCTCGTCCGCCGCATCACTCAGCAATTCCCGGGTGGGAACGCCTCCAACGGCTACGGGCTGACGGAGACTTCCGCAGTCACCAGCATGAACACCGGGGAGGACTACCTGCTCAAACCGGCGAGCTGCGGACCGCCGGTACCCGTGTGCGAGGTCAGGGTCGTCGACCCCGAGGGCAATGACATGGCGACGGGCGAGACCGGCGAGCTCTGGATCAAGGGCCCGAACATCGTGAAGGGCTACTGGAACAAGCCGGAGGCGACGGCGGCCAGCTTTCACGAGGGCTGGCTGCACACGGGCGACATCGCCCGCCTCGACGAGGAGGGTTTCATCTTCATCGTCGACCGTGCCAAGGACATGGTGATCCGGGGCGGTGAGAACGTCTACTCGGCCGAGGTCGAGGCGGCTCTCTACGAGCACCCGGCTGTCGCTGATGCGGCCGTCATCGGCGTCCCGCACGAGGTGTTGGGCGAGGAGGTGGGCGCCATCGTGGTACTCCGTCCCGGCGCCGAGGCGTCCGCCGATGACCTCCGGGCCCACCTCGTCGAGCGGATCGCCGCCTTCAAGGTGCCCTCCCACATCTGGTTCAGCTCGGAGCCGCTCCCGCGCAACCCCGCCGGCAAGGTGCTGAAGCGGGAGCTTCGCACCCACGTCCTCGCCGAGAGCGGGGAGCGGTGAGCGCCCGGGAGGGTTTCTCGACGCGGGCGATTCACGGCGCCACGCAACCGGAAGTCCGGCAGGTGCCGGCGAGCGTGCCCATCTACCAGACGGCCACGTGGCGCTTCGACTCGAGCGAAGAGTACGCCGAAGTCCTAGCGTTCGAACGCCCCGGCCACGCCTACGGGCGGGGCTACGGCAATCCGACGGTGGAGGCCTTCGAAGCGGTCATGTCGGATCTCGAGGGGACCGAGGCCGCCTACGCCTTCTCGTCCGGCATGTCCGCCGTCCATGCGGTCAGCCTCCTCTTGGCCGGCAGCGGCGACCGCATCGTGACGAGCCGTGAGCTGTATGGCGGCTCTTTCGACCTGTTCAAGAAGATCTTCCCCCGCTATGGAATCGCCGTGCAGGAGGTCGACCCGCACGATCTCGACGCCGTGCGGGCTGCCCTTCCCGGGGCCGCCTTCTTCTATGTGGAGACGATCGCCAACCCGCTGTGCACAGTGGCCGATCTCGAGGCGCTCGGGGCGTGCTGCCGGGACGCCGGCGTGCCCTCCGTCATCGACAGCACCTTCGCCTCCCCGTGGTTGTGCAATCCGGCGGCCATGGGGTTCGACTTCGTCCTGCATTCGGTCACGAAGTACATCGCCGGCCACAGCGACGTCGTCTCCGGCGTGGTCTGTTGCTCGACTGCTGAGCGGGCCCGGCTGCGGAGCGTCTCGCTCGACGTCGGGGGCGCCATGCAGCCGTTCGATGCCTGGCTGACGCTGCGGGGGCTGCAGACGCTCGAAGTGCGCATGGAGCGCCAGTGCCGTACGGCCATGGCCCTCGGCGGGCTGCTCGAGAGCGACGATCGCGTGGTGGCGGTCCACTACCCCGGACTTGCCTCCCACCCGCACCACGAGCAGGCCTCGAAGCTGTTCCGTCCCGGCTGTTTCGGCGGCATGCTGTCGGTGGAGCTGAAGGGTGGGATCGCCGGTGCCTCGGCGTTCTGCGAGGCCCTGTCGATCGCCTGGATGGGGGCCTCCCTCGGGGGCACCCACACGCTCGTCACTCATCCCGCCTCCACCACGCACCGCCAAGTGGCGGAGGGCGATCGTGCCAGCCGCGGCCTCGTAGACGGACTCGTTCGCGTGAGTGCCGGCCTCGAGAACACCGAGGACCTCCTCGACGACTTCGCGCAGGCCCTCCGGTCCGTCGTTCCCGGCTGAACAACACCGGCTCAGGACGACGGCGTCGTCGCCGTCTCCGCCCGCGGGATCGAGCGGTCGGACACGGCGACCAGCACGACGACGAGGACGGCCAAGGCGGAGGTGACTACGGCCTCGAGGTGCGGCGCGGCCAGGGCGAGGCCCCCGAGGACGACGAGGGCGGCGATGCGCGACCACGGCCAGACCCGCCAGAGGAGGCGCTTGAAGGTGGCGTGTCCCGCCACGAAGAGAGCCGTTCCCCCGAGCAGCAGCCACGACGTCGCCGCCGAGGTCGCCGACAACGGATGGGTGAGGACCCGCTCGCTCCCGGAGGCGCTCACGATGATCCCGGCCACCATGATCGGATGGGTGAGGCCGTAGGCGGAGCGCCCGAGGCGGCCCGGATCGGTCGAACGGGCGATCTGCTGCGCCCCCGCCTCGGCACTGCGGTCGAAGTAGATCCACCAGAACGCCCCGGCGCCTGACGCTGCCACCACGAAGGCGACGATCTCCCGCACCGTGACCGTGTTCAGGACCGAGATGGCCGTCCCGATCACGACGATGGTCTCGCCGAGGGCGATGAGGACGAAGGCGGAGCACCGCTCGGCGAAGTGGGCGCCGTCGATCGTCCACTCCTGCGTGCTCGATCGCCCGAGCCCGGGCACGAAGAAACCCGCCGCCCCTCCCATCAGATCTACCGTCACGGCGCCGGCCCAGAGGGCGTCCCGGGCGTCCCCGGCGACGAGCCCCCCGGCGATGGCGCAACCGCCCGAGAGGCAGCACCAGACGAGGATGCGCTCGAAGTTGCGTTGCAACATGGGTTCGTCGTGGAGGGCGCCGACGGCGAAGGCACTTCGCCCGACCTGCATGAGGGCGTAGGCACCACCGACGGCCAGCCCCCGAGTCGTGTAGGCGGCCGGGATGGCGGCCGAGAGGACGAGGCTAGCGAGGGCGAGCGCCAGGAGGACACCGCGTACGGGCAGTCGCTCGGGATCGAGCCAGTTCGTCAGCCAGGTCGTGTAGACCCAGGGCACCCAGACCAGGCCGAGAAGGATGAGCGCCTGCAGGCCTCCTGCGAGGGTTGCCGACTGACGGAGATGCTCGGTGAGCTGAGTGAGCGCAAAGGCCGAAACGAGGTCGTAGAACAGCTCGATCGACGTGACCCGCTCGGCACCGAGGCGGGGGCGGAGGAAGGTCTGGCGCTCGGCTCGGGGTGAATCGTCGTTCCGGCCCGCGTCGAGGGGTTCGGGGGATGGGTCGGGCACGGGGCAAGCTTTGCCGTCGGCGGCGGCGGCTGTCAGCGGGCGCGTCGGGGTGGCCTGCGGGTCGCCTACGATGCTCTGACGCAAGAGGGTGGTGGCGCTGGCCGCCGCCTCGTGCGCCCGGGTAGCTCAGTGGCAGAGCAGCGCACTCGTAATGCGCAGGTCATGGGTTCAAATCCCATCTCGGGCTCCGCCGAATCACCAGGTCAGACCTCGCAGGTGCTGGTGACACACCGGGGGCGTAGAGTCAGTCCCAACAGCGGTCCCAACAATTGTCGAGACCTCGAGTTGGGAGGGGCAGGCGGTATGGCGGGAAGCATCCGGGCCCGGCCCGAGAAGGGCCGCGATGCCTGGGAGTTGCGGGTGTTCGTCGGCCGGGACGCTCGAGGTCGCGTCCGCCACAAGAGCCGGCTCTTTCACGGGACGCGCCGAGCCGCCGAGCGCGAGCTGGCACGCATGGTCCTGCAGCAGGAAGACTCGCCAGAGGTCGTGCCCGACGAGTCGAGTCGTGTCTGGGGGCCAGCGACCACCTTCAACGACGCCATAGTCGGGTGGCGCGAGAACGGCTGGCAAGACCTGAGCCCGCTCACGGCTACTCGCTACGAGAGCGTCTGGAGGCTGCACATCCGAGACGACATCGGGCGCCGGCGAATCACCTCAACCGGTCCGTACGACCTCGAGCGCTACTTCCGGCGGCTGAAGGCGAGCGGGCCAGGTCGAGAGACGGTCCGGTACGTCCGCTCCATCCTCCACCGTTCCTGTCGGCTGGCCCGTAAGTGGAGCGGCAACACGTTGCCCAACCCGGTCACCGACACGGAGCTGCCCGCATACTCTGCCGCCGAGCGTCGGGACCCGGTGCGTGCCCCGAGCGTCGAGGAGGTGGCCGGCATTCTGAGCGCCGCTTCCGGGCTCGATCTGCGTTACGTGGTCGGGCTTCGCGTCATTGCCGCTACTGGGATGCGGCGAGGTGAGGCCTGCGGGTTGCGTTGGACCGACGTCGACTTCGATCGCGGGACCCTCCTCATCGATGAATCGGTCATCACGGCTGCCGGGGGAGCGACCGCCAAGTCGCCCAAGACACGGGCAAGCGTCCGCCGCGTGGCCGTAGACACCGAGACGCTGGCCGCTCTCCGCCTGCTCCTGGACGCGCAACGCCAGCTCGCCAAAGGGGCTGAGGAACTCTTCGAGCCCGCCGCCTTCGTCTTGTCGATGGAACCCGGCGGCGCGCAGCCTCTCCATCCCGACACGCTGTCGAAAGCGTTCGGCAAGGCCCGTAAGGCAGCGGGCATCCCGGCCGACATTCACCTCCACTCGCTACGCCACTTCCAAGCCACGGCCCTCGACTCCGTGATCTCGGAGCGTCAGAAGCAGGCCCGCCTCGGCTGGTCGACGGTGCACATGGCCCGTCACTACACCGACGCAGTGCCCGACGATGATTTTCGTGCGGCCGAGCACATCGGCGGTCTCTTGAGAGCCGCCTTGCAAGACGAGCAGTAGAGAGCGTGCCCCCCAGGCGGTTCGGTTGCCTCTCGCCTGCTCACTTCGCCGTCGATGAGCCGATCGATGGCCGCCCGGGGGATGCGGAGTCGGCCGCCAAGTTGGATCACCGGGAAGGGCACCTCGCCCCGTTTGACGGCGCGGTAGAGGGTGGAGGGATCCATCCCGAGGAGCGTCGCCGCCTCACGGACGCTGAGGAGCGGTCGGATGGGAGCGTCACGCCGAGTCGTCACTGACCCGCTCCTCTCTCTGCAGGCGATCATCCCAACCTTCGGCTCGGGCTCGTCGTCGGCCTTCGGCAACGGTGGCGGCGAGGACGACGTCGATTCGGCGGCGGAAGCCCACGCCTTCGAAGGTCCATCGCCGCGTCGTCGACGGAACCGACGGTTCCGAAGTCTCGTCAGAGGCGATTCGCCATCGCTGCCTTGCTGCCCTCAGATCACCGAAGGTCGTCGAGTACCGCCGGCTCTTCGTCATGAGATGACCGGAGTAGCCGAGCGCGTGCGACCAGTGGCGTAGTCGACGGAGTTCCGCCTCGCCGCCGAGTCGCCATGCTGTCGCCACGATGGCCCGGAGGTGCTCGGGCAGCTCCACGTGCTCGAGCTCCCCCTCCCGTAAGCGGTGGTCGAGGGCGCCGCTGTCGGAGGCGCTCTTGCTCAGGTACTTCGCCAGGTAGGAGGCAATGCTGGCAACGTTCGAGGAGTCAAGCCTCTCGACCTTCAGCTGCTCACCGAAGGCGACGGTGAGGACTTCGCCGAGCACCACTCGTTCCACGTGAACGGCTCGGACCGCCCGCACGAGGGCCTCGGCGAGCAGGTCGCTCGTGATCGTGATGCCGGGCGGGGCCAGCTCGTCTGCGACGGCGTCGACCCGCACGAGGGCATGCAGGTGGACGACGCCGCGGCGCTGCAACTCGGCCACCTTCAGGTACGACAGGCGGACGAGCCTTGCCAGCTCTCGCTCGGTCATCTGCAAGACGTAGGCGAGATGTCGTCTGGCGTAGATGGTCACCCGCCTCCAGAGCTCACCTGCGGTGGCGTTGAAGACCACGGCAGCCTCGAAGTCGTAGCACCGTGGACACAGGGCGGAGCCGACGACCTCCTCATGCTCGTCGTGCCGCTGCAGGCAGTAGAGCGGCCTGCCGTGGGCACAACGACCAGCCCGTCCGATGTGGCACGGGCCCCCGATGGCCCGGTGGACGGCCCCGAAGGAGGGTGCCGTGAGCGTGACGAAGACAGCGGGGTGCCGAGCGACGCTCTCGGGCACACCCTTTCCTCCCTCGATGCCGGCACGGATGAGCTGGCGGGCGTCACCCCGGTACATGTCGGCACAGGGACGGCAGCGCGTCTCCCGCCTCGTCTTGCAGGCTACGAGGAGGACGCCGTCGGGTTCCTGCGCCGAGGGCGATCCCGAGCCAAGGGCGCGAACGCGGATCGGACGCTCGCAGCCACCGATGCGCTCCACCCGCCTCCCCATGGCGAGGAGCTCCGGACCGCTGCGCTCTCGGGCAAGAGCCTCCATCTCGTCGAGGGTGAGGTCGGGGGTCACGGAAGGCTCCGAGGCGATGTCGCCGCGGGGGCGGCCGTAATCGCTGGCGACATCGAAGGGGCACGCCCTGAGCCAGCGGGAGCTTCACCCCGAAGCTCGTCGCAGTGGCGCGCCCCCGCAGCGCTGAATGCGCACGGTATGGCATCCGACGGGTGGTTCATGGCCGGAACGATGCGCTCTCGACCTCACCGGAAACCTCACCACTGACCTCACCACAGTCGATCTGAGGTGATCTTCCACGGCACATTCGCCCTGCTCACAGGACTACACGGCTCTAGGGCGGCCTCTTTCGAAAATTTCTCTCTGTGAATTGGCCCCCAACTGCCGCCCGCCCCCAGAGGGGGCGGTTGCCCTCCCAGCGGCCACGATCGCGGTGGCGGCCGACGGCACGGAGAGCGCTCTCGTGCCGTACGACTAGGCGCGTCGGGATCGAACCGACCCCGGTTGGAGGAGCGAACGGATCCTCCTTGCCGTCGCCTGGGAGGCATCCGAGGAGACGTGGAGACAGGGGTGCGGCGACGTTCACCAGAGCCAACTTCGTCACAGGACGATGGCGACGGTGTCGAACTCTCCTCTTTCCTTGTGGAGGAAGCGACAGGTCCCCAGCCCGCTTGCAGCGGTCTGGGGACCGTGTCACTGTCTGGGCTCTTCGCTGCACCGGCACCGCCGAAGGGTTCTTCGTCCACATCCGGGAACTCGACTCCGTTCCCAGCCGAGGCCGAGGGCGAGCAGTACTACCGGCGAGGCGACCTTCGCAGGAAGGATGGTCGTGGCGCGCTCAATGGTCCCTCAGTCCCCCGACCTGTCCCCCGACCTCGGCCCTCACACTGCGCCCCGACCTGAAAGTGTCGACCCCATCCGTGCCGACCGATCCGTGCCTAGACGCATCCGGGCTGTGACGACTTTCCCTACCTCATCCAGAACCCCCGTGAATGGGACTGCGGTCACAGGTTCCCGGCTGGGAAAGTCGACGACTCGAGTGGAGACAGGGTTCCGCTGTCAACTTCCGGCACGACCGCTCCACCCACTGGACCCCTCTTTAGGGCCTTTAGCCTCTACATGCGCGTCCTCAGTCAGATTACCATAACTGCGGCGACAGACTACTCTGCGCTCAAAACGAACTGGACTGAGACGCTTAAGGCCCACTACTAGCCCTGATCACTCACGACACCCATAGAGGTCGGCGTCTACGACCGATTCCGGCCATAGGATCGGTGACCGGCCATTCAGTGGATCGTCCGGAGCCCTCTGTCGGCCTCATTGGCGCCGGGTGAGCGGTGGCCTCGTCAGATCGCCGACGTTCGGGCGTGACGTGTCGGCCCGCTGTCCGAAGCACGCAGTCGGGCTCGCTCAGGTGATGAGCTCGAGCCGTTTGTAGGCGGTGAGGATGGCCTCGGCGCTCGGCCAGCCGTCGAGGAGGCGGACGATGCGGCGTCGTGCCGTGGACACGATGCGCGCTGGCGCGTGGAAGATCGCCCAGCGCAGCGCCTTCGTGCGGGCGCTTTTCCAGTAACCCTCGAAGCACAGCAGCTGGAACCACCTGACGAGGTCGGCGGCGAGCATCACGGCGGTCATCCAGTTGGCGTTGGCCTGAAAGTCGCTGAAGGGGAAGCGGCAGAGCCCGGAGTCCTTCAGTCGCTCGATGTGGTTCTCGACGTGGGCATGGGCCCGCATGATGACGTCGAGGTCGACGGGGTCACCGGCCTGGTCGGTGTAGAAGCCCCAGTAACGGAACTGAAGGGAGGGGAAGAGGCTTCGCTGAGCACCCGGGTGGAGCGGCTCGCGCCGCACGATGAGCCGGGTGCCCTCGGGCCAGGCTCCGACCGGACTTTGACGGGTGATTCGCGAAAGTCCAGGTAGATGGGGGCGCGGGGAGAAAGTGTTTCCACTACGCGGGATTTGTTTGCCCTGCTCAGGCGAGTGTGGCCTTACCCCAGCCTGAGGTGTCCACGCCGAGGGCCCGAAGCACCTTGGCCTGGGGTTGGGTCGGCCTGCTGACGAGCTCGATCGTGCGCTCGCCGGCGCTCACGAGCTCAAGACGAACCTCTGCCAACTCGGCGAGTGCTCGGCGCGGTGTCATGTGCTGGAAGGGAATGTTCGGGTCCATCACCTTTGCCGCAACGAGGTCTCGTGCCATCACGGCTTCGATGGTGGCCGCCATGACGCAGAGGGCGACGTGTCCCCTCACGCGCTCCTCGGTCCAGTGGAAGACCGGCCGCAAGTTGAGGAAGTCCTTCATGATCCTGAATCGGCGCTCCACGTTCTGCAGGCTCCGGTAGTAGCGCAGCACCTGAGCACAGTCGACCTCGTCGGCAGAAAGCGAGGTCGTGATCACGTACCGGCCGCACAGCAGCTCCTCGTCGTAGCGGCGTGCCTTCTCGTCGAAGTCCCAGGAGAAGTAACCCTTTCTGACCGTCGTGACAAAGCACCTGGCGACTCCGGAGTCACGGAGAACCCGGTCGGCGGCCGCACCGATCTTGGCGGGATCACTGAGCCGCCGGGCCCGCACCCGGGCCTCGAGGGCGATGAGCCCGTCCTCGACTCTGGCGCACAGCACGGCGTGACGCGCACGGTCGCGGAAGTAGCGGGTGGGCGAGAACACCACGACAAAGCGCCGGTGGTCATGGGCGATCTCGGCAGTGAAGCTGCGCGCCTCGGGTACCGCCACCCAGGCGGTGGATGGCGAGTTCGCCATCTCGAGCACCGAAGCGACGTCCTCGTCACGGTGCAGCCGGGTCGCCAGCACGTGGTCGAAGCCGTGCGCCTCCACCTCGGCGAGGTTGTCCTCGCTGATGAGCCCGCGGTCGGCCACAAGGGCGATGCGTCCGACGCCGAAGCGCTGCTGCAGATCCTCCATGATCGACGGCAAGCTCGAGACGTCCGAAGTGTTGCCGGCAAAGACGTGGTGTGCGATCGGGATGCCGTCGCCGGTGACGAGAAGGCCGATGGCGATCTGAGGCCGGTCGCTGCGGTGATCCCGGCTGTAGCCATAGGCGAGCGACGGAAAGTTCCGCCGGTCTCCGCCCTGGGTCTCGAAATACGTCGAGGTCAGGTCGTAGCAGACGAGGCGGAGATCGAGGTTCGCCAACGTGCAGAGCTCGGAGTACAGGTGCGCCTCGGTCGACTCCTTGGCATCGGCGAGGGCATCGATGGCCCGGTAGCACTGGGCGAGGCTCGGGATGTCGACTTGCTTCGGCATGGCCACTGTCGAAAGCCACTCGGTGATCGTCCGCCGCTTCGAGCCCGGGTCGAGCAGGCGATTGGCCAGCATCACGAACACGGTGTCGGACAACGACGACGACTTGCGGCCTCTACCGACGGCCTCGAAGTGCGCCTCGAGGCCGAGGCGAGAGAAGTACGAATGACAGGCGGCGACTCCACCGAAACTCGGACCACCCTCGCCGGAGAGCTCACCTGCCTCGAACCAGTTGCCCTCGGCGTAGGCGCGAAGGGCGTTGATGATCCGGTCCAGCTGCCCAGAGGCGCGCAGCTCGCTGACCTCTCCCAAACGAAGCAGCGTGCGGTGGGTGTTCTTGCCGTCTTCTCGCACCGCCTCGACGAGCGACAGATACTCGTAGCTCTTGTCGCCCCGCCGCCTCACGGTCTTCTTGACGAACACGCCACCATCTTACAGCACTGTAACTCAGATGCGGTGGACGTGTCGCCCCTACATCGAGCGCCGGAAACTGCGATTTCTCAGCGGACAGTGCTGGTCAGGGCATCGCGGCCCTCCAAAAGCGAGCCTGACCCGTCAAAGTCCGGTCCGAGCTCGACGAGATCGGTGAGCTCGCAGACCGCGGACGCTGTCTCGCAGCGTCGCCGTCCTGGCACGAGCGCCGGCGCCCAGATCTGCTCGATGCCGTCTGCGCATCCATGATGGCCGCCTGGATCTGGCCGCTCGTGGCCGCCACGGTGATGAAAGCCGATGTTGCGCTCGACGAGGGCGGTCGACAAAGCCGGCCGTCGAGCCGGCCGAGTCGGTGCGCACGACGACGGGGCGCTCCACGAGGCTCGCAGTCGTCGCCGGCGCCGATGGCCCGCCTGCAGCGAGGCCGGCAGCTGGGCGAGCGCCTGCATCGAGGACGACAGACGTGATCGGCGACGGTGTTGGAACCGGCATTGCCCGGCCGCAGCAGCCCGGAGAGGGCCTCGCCGGTGGCATCGGCGAAGCAGAGGATGGGGTGGAAGCCGAAGCCCCTCTTGTAGGTGGGAGCCGTGCCCTCTTTGTTCTCGGAGTGGATCTCGACGAGGGTGGCATCGATGTCGAGAAACACCGGGCCCGAGTGCCCTTCGTCACGGCCGAGCGTTCCCAGACGCTCGCGTCGCACCTCGGCGACTGGCGCCGGCGACATCGGCTTCGTAGCAGCTCCGGCGCGAGCTCGTGGAAGGCCCGGTGCACCGTCGAGTCCGAGGGCACGATCAGCCGAAGAGGTGCGGCCTCGCAGCGGAGGTGCTCGATGTCCGCACAGCTCTCCCCGCCGCCGGCGAGCATGAGGGCCACCTGCACGAGCACCTTGCCGCGGTCGTGCAGGGGCGCTGCGTCTCGTACCTGCACGAAAGGCGTGACGAGAGCGCAGTCGGCGAGGCCCAGCGGTCGGCGAAGCTCCCAAGTGCGTGCAGCCCCACGTGGGCGACGACACCGCTCCCGCCGGCTTCCACCTTCACGCGAACGGTGCTGGTAATCTTCACCTTGGAAGTGCCCTCCTGGTTCTGGAACTGCTGGCTTCGACACCGTCAGTTTCCCTTACCAGGAGGGCGTTTTCGCGTCTTTCGGCGCTCAGGTCATGCGATTGCGTGAAGGATCAGGGCTAGACTGAAGTGAGGACCAAAGGTGACTGCACATCCCTCATATCACGGATCACGTAGTGTGGTTCTTCCCGGTAGACGAGGTGCCCGGAGGGCTCTCTTTGTCGGGGTGTGCCTTCTTCTTGTGTGGGTGACAGTTGTTCCCGCATCCGGCCAACCGCGTCTCCCGCACGAGCACTCGAACGGTACAGAAGAGAGGCAACTCGTGCGTTCCGTGCGAAATGTGCGCACCGGTACGGAACCAGGCGAACGGAGATAACGGTAGCACAACCATATACCAAGGAACACCTGCCCCACCTAGTACTCCCGTAACCGAGCCGGTCGATGCCGTGACGGATCCTAAGTCCGGAGGTGGGTACTGACATAGTCGGTAGTTACGTCCCACCTTCCTCAACAGCCCCTGCCCAGAGCCCGGATCTCACTAAGGTAACTAACTGGGGTGCGGACCCGTCGCAGGGTTGGGGTTACCCGCCAAATGCCACGCCTGCTGAGTGCGATGGGGATACAGCGGTAGCATTCAATGCATATGCCCCACCGCCCAATTATCCCCTTACGGAAGGTATCGACCTTTACACAGATGCTGGTGCGCCGGTGTGGTCGCCGACGCTGACTCCAACCAGCGGGTACTCAGCGGAGGCTGATATCAGAATTCACACCGACGTGGACACCTGTCGAATACTGTTCACGTATGAACAGTACAACCCAACGGGTGGGGGAGAAGTAATGTTGGGTACACTGGACGAGGCGCTCGACGGTGGGTACTGCCTTTGGGCCATCAACCAGACATCAACTGGACACTACGATGCGGCTCGTCTCGGCACAACAGCGAATAAGGTCGTTGTCACTGTGGACTACAATGGAGCGGCTGATGCGTTCGTCTTTAACAAGTCAGTCATCCTAAACGAGTCCTGCCCCACCATCAGTGACAACTACTGGTTAGACCTTAACGTGTATGACCTAGCTCCCGTAGATACAACCGGCCTCGACAATGAGGCAATTGTCGAGATGCCTAACACATATCTTGGCGCCGAGACTGGTGGCACATGGTTTGTTTCAGGTACAGTGCCGAATGCTTCGCTCGAGAACACGGTTGACTTCCAAGGATTGAGCTGGCTTACGGTTTGGCCAACTAGTACAAGCCCTGTACTGATTGATCAAGACAACTGGACCAACTCATCCGATTATCAGATAGACAGCGATGCAGACGCCCCTGAAGGACTGGCCTACTCGAGTGACTATCTGGAGGTTACAGCCAACGGCGAAGACGCTGTAGGCGGCCACACGTATGCTGTCGTCGTATTCCTTGAGTTCTCAGTGGATTCGAATGGAGAGGTAATCTCAACACCGCCAGTTGAAATCCAAGTGTCCGCTGGCGACGGAACCTGGCAAGCAAACCGAGAGATTGAATTCTATTACGGAACGCTCACCGCGGCCGATAATGACGGCTGGCTGGGGTCATTCGACTTCATATGTGAGAGTGCAAGCGGCGCCGACTGTACGACCCAGGACAAATATTCTAGTTCGGAGCCCTTTCAGTTGTCTCTCAATGGTGTCACAGTTGAGGGCCTGGCCGGTGATCTCGAGGAGGGAAACCTGTTGGAATACTATAACCCCGGTCCCGTCAGGTGGGGCGACAACAATGGATGTAGCTTTGTAAAGGGTAGTTCACCGCCTGAAGCAGCATGTACGGGCTCCGTTGCTCTCAATAATGGCTATGCTGAAGGCATTTATGTGTACTTTGTATCGTGGTCGTAGGCATGCCTGTCTGGCGTCTTGGGTGAGTCGCCGTCGGAGAGGAAGGTTGGCCCGGGCAAGCTGGGTTCTGTTGTTTAGTGGATGCCTCCTAGCCGTCTTCCTTGCAGGGTGCTCGGCTTCATCATCGCGGAGTTTGAGTTCAGCTGATAACGAGAGGTGTCAAACGTTCTACTCCGCGCTTAGGCCCTGTCGGGCCGACTCAGGCTCAGCTCGTGAGAGCTGCGCGTGTGTTAGAACATGCGAATGACGCCGTATTGCGGTCCGAGGCGCGAAAACTCATATATGCCCTGTCGGACAATCGACCGGCTACTACAATTGTGCATGAGATCTCAGATACGTGTCATTTGCCGCCGCCACTGACATGATGGCGTGCAGTGTGCTCCACGTGGGTGGCCTGACGTGTGTGGTTGGTCGTGACATAGCCCTTTCCGCGAGCTGAGGCGAGCTGGATTTGCGGAACGGCACAAAGCAACGGCGCGGATTGGTAGTGGCCCCGGGGTCTGGCGAGAGGCGCAAGACCGTCGTCGAGCAGCTCGTTCGGCCAGCCTCCGTCGGAGGACGCGATAGCAAGGCACTTGTTGAGGACGATCACGATTGCCTGTCGAGCCAGACGTTGTCCTCGGGGCCGCCGCCGAGGACAACGTCTGTGTCGCTCACAGCATCGAGGGCTGCCTGCAACTCATCGACGAGGTCACCGGTGGTCATCCGTCGGAGCAGCTCTCAGCCCTCTTCGGAAAGCCGCGGATCGATCCCCCCTGCCCGTCGACGGCTCCGACGTTCTCCTAGAAGCTCCTCACCGGCTCACGTCTCCATTCCGCCCCTCGCCGCGCCCAGACCTGGTCGCCTCCCGGCGCGGGACCTTTGGACGGCCGATCGCGGCGCTCGGGGTCCCAACAGTCGCACTGCGCCATGTCGCAGAGCGTTGCGTTCTGATCGACGACCCGGCAGTCTCATCAGTCGTGAAGAGGGCGAACGTCTCCTTGTGCGATGGATCGCAACGAGCGGCCACGTTCCGGGACTCCCTCGTAATGCGCAGGTCATGGGTTCAAATCCCATCTCGGGCTCCGATCCGAGCCGATCCGACCGTCGTCAGTGGCGAGCTCAATGCTCGGCTCCATGCCACTGGCATGACCGATGACGAGGCGATGGCGCTTCCGCTCCAGATCGACGCCACCACTGGCGGACCTGTCCGCCACGGCATGGACGACAGACGCTGGTCCCCTCGCCGTGCTCGCCCTCCAGTTGGCCGGGTTCCGGCGAAGACCCAGATGGCACCCGGAGCAGACCCTTCATCGCATCAGGCTCGAGCCGACCCGCTGCTCCTGGTCGCGCCGTGTCGCTATGCCGTCACGAAAGGCTCGTCACGATCAGGGTGGCGGCGGTGTTCGAGGCCGGCATGACGATGTTGCCGCCGATCTTGTCATGAGCGGTGAGGCGGTCGCCTGCAGGACTTGCCCACGAGGCGTCAAAGTAGGAGGTGAAGAGGTTGTGGGTCCTCTTGCCGTTGACGGTGCAACCCTCTGAGTACGTTGACTTGGTTCCGCCGCTGATCGTCACCGAGCCAGTGATGAGGGTACCCGTCGTCTTCACGACCAACGTTCTCGTCGACGCCGTCCATTTCGCGGGCGCCTCCTCCACCGTGCTCTCGTCATTCCGTTCGGCGCCGTTCGGCTTCGCCAACCGGGCCTGAAGGGACACGGTGACCTGGTCCTCGGTCTTGTGGGAGAAGGTGCCGGTGATGCCTTGCGCGTAGAGGGCGGGGTTGCCGAGTGCGCCGGGGGCGTCGTCGAAGGTCACCGACGACGGCAGGCACCCGCCCGGCGGCGACACGCAGAGCTTGTACACCGTGACCGTCGGTGCGGACAGCTTTGCAGTGAACGATGTGGCCTTGACCGTTCCGCCGCCACTCAGGCCGGTCACGAGCGTGACCGTCCCGGTCAGCTTGCCGGTGTACACGGTCTCGCTGCCCGACGTGCAGGCGCCTTTCACGACCTTGTGACCCGTGGCCTTGAACTTGACGTCGACCGTGGCGACAGGACTCGTGTTGGCACCTGGCTTGACCGTGCCGACGCCAGTGCCGGCCGAGAAGACGAGGCCGCCCGATTTGAGCGGGAACGACCAGCTGTGGAGTTCGTCCGCCACCGGTGAGGTTGACGCCTGGCGGGCGATCTCGATCATCAACGTGTCGTTCGTGGCAGTCACGGTGAGCTCCCACGCCTGGCGGTTCGCCGTCTTCACCGTCCCGGCGTCGCCGCCAAGGGTCGTCGAGCACAAGTCGGTGATGGGACAGCTCGCCGCGCTGGAGCGTGGAGCCCTCGAGGTCGCGGCGCCTGCTGTTAGGGGCGTCGCCGCTTGCACAAGGGCTGGCACGAAGGCCATCAGCACTGCGGCGCCCACGGCGCACGTCACGGCCCGCGCCGCCCAACCTCGAGTTCCGTTACGTCGCACGGTCTCTCCTCTTCCTCGTTCGATCTCTCGTTCGTCGGTCGGTCCGCGTCGTTTCGCCGCTGTGCAACGAGACTCGGCGCTTTCTCAGCTCGCCCAGTACCTCACACCGAAAAGGTCGTGTTCGAAAAGTGCATCCTGACCAGTTGGGACGGCACCTGCGCTCCGAGCACGCTCAGGGCTGCGGTGAGATGCGGCGTGCTGCCCGGCACCCCCGTCCTGTCCCCCGTCCCAGCCAGGTTCGGGGCGATCGGCCTCGAGCTGGCCGTAACTGTGGCGTCCATCGTCTTGGTGTCGATAGCGTTGACCGCCACGTAGGTGTTGTGCGCCGGGTCAGCATAGTCCTCTCCCGCGGTCAGGGCCGCCTCGTTTCGAGAGCAGGGACGCTCCGACCCTCTCGATTGCTCGCGAGCTCGGTGACGACCTCCAGGAGGCAACTGCTGCTCGGCAACCTCGGTGCTCTCGCTGGGTCTCGAGCAGCGTGTGCGCGGGGGCGCTCTCCGAGGCAGCTGGCCCTACAGGGCCGCGTCAGTCGTCGGTGCCGCCGCCGCCGCCGAGGAGCGAGTCGGCGACACACACGGCCTCGAGTAGCTCCTCACCGCTGCTCATATCCGCACCGCCGCCCCGTCCAGTTCATCCACCGCTGCGACCGCGAGGACCTGGGCGCTGCCGCGATCGGAGAGGATCAGTCCTCGATGTCGGAGACGAGGAAACGGATCCCACCCGTGGCCGCCTGGACCAAGCCGCCGGCCAGCTCGCCTGCCTCGGGCGAGGCGAGCGCGGCGCACGCTGCCGCGTAGTCGGGAAAGTAGACGTCGATGGTCCGGTAGGCGGGAGTTGGGGAGCCGTCCTCTTTCGGGAAGACCTTGGCCGATTCGACCCGCTGGATATCGGGGATCTTGCTCAGCAGGGGTCAACTGGATGCCACCAGACCGGACTTTGACGGGTGATTCGCGAAAGTCCAGGTAGATGGGGGCGCGGGGAGAAAGTGTTTCCGCTACGCGGGATCTGTTTGCCCTGCTCAGGCGAGTGTGGCCTTACCCCAGCCTGAGGTGTCCACGCCGAGGGCCCGAAGCACCTTGGCCTGGGGTTGGGTCGGCCTGCTGACGAGCTCGATCGTGCGCTCGCCGGCGCTCACGAGCTCAAGACGAACCTCTGCCAACTCGGCGAGTGCTCGGCGCGGTGTCATGTGCTGGAAGGGAATGTTCGGGTCCATCACCTTTGCCGCAACGAGGTCTCGTGCCATCACGGCTTCGATGGTGGCCGCCATGACGCAGAGGGCGACGTGTCCCCTCACGCGCTCCTCGGTCCAGTGGAAGACCGGCCGCAAGTTGAGGAAGTCCTTCATGATCCTGAATCGGCGCTCCACGTTCTGCAGGCTCCGGTAGTAGCGCAGCACCTGAGCACAGTCGACCTCGTCGGCAGAAAGCGAGGTCGTGATCACGTACCGGCCGCACAGCAGCTCCTCGTCGTAGCGGCGTGCCTTCTCGTCGAAGTCCCAGGAGAAGTAACCCTTTCTGACCGTCGTGACAAAGCACCTGGCGACTCCGGAGTCACGGAGAACCCGGTCGGCGGCCGCACCGATCTTGGCGGGATCACTGAGCCGCCGGGCCCGCACCCGGGCCTCGAGGGCGATGAGCCCGTCCTCGACTCTGGCGCACAGCACGGCGTGACGCGCACGGTCGCGGAAGTAGCGGGTGGGCGAGAACACCACGACAAAGCGCCGGTGGTCATGGGCGATCTCGGCAGTGAAGCTGCGCGCCTCGGGTACCGCCACCCAGGCGGTGGATGGCGAGTTCGCCATCTCGAGCACCGAAGCGACGTCCTCGTCACGGTGCAGCCGGGTCGCCAGCACGTGGTCGAAGCCGTGCGCCTCCACCTCGGCGAGGTTGTCCTCGCTGATGAGCCCGCGGTCGGCCACAAGGGCGATGCGTCCGACGCCGAAGCGCTGCTGCAGATCCTCCATGATCGACGGCAAGCTCGAGACGTCCGAAGTGTTGCCGGCAAAGACGTGGTGTGCGATCGGGATGCCGTCGCCGGTGACGAGAAGGCCGATGGCGATCTGAGGCCGGTCGCTGCGGTGATCCCGGCTGTAGCCATAGGCGAGCGACGGAAAGTTCCGCCGGTCTCCGCCCTGGGTCTCGAAATACGTCGAGGTCAGGTCGTAGCAGACGAGGCGGAGATCGAGGTTCGCCAACGTGCAGAGCTCGGAGTACAGGTGCGCCTCGGTCGACTCCTTGGCATCGGCGAGGGCATCGATGGCCCGGTAGCACTGGGCGAGGCTCGGGATGTCGACTTGCTTCGGCATGGCCACTGTCGAAAGCCACTCGGTGATCGTCCGCCGCTTCGAGCCCGGGTCGAGCAGGCGATTGGCCAGCATCACGAACACGGTGTCGGACAACGACGACGACTTGCGGCCTCTACCGACGGCCTCGAAGTGCGCCTCGAGGCCGAGGCGAGAGAAGTACGAATGACAGGCGGCGACTCCACCGAAACTCGGACCACCCTCGCCGGAGAGCTCACCTGCCTCGAACCAGTTGCCCTCGGCGTAGGCGCGAAGGGCGTTGATGATCCGGTCCAGCTGCCCAGAGGCGCGCAGCTCGCTGACCTCTCCCAAACGAAGCAGCGTGCGGTGGGTGTTCTTGCCGTCTTCTCGCACCGCCTCGACGAGCGACAGATACTCGTAGCTCTTGTCGCCCCGCCGCCTCACGGTCTTCTTGACGAACACGCCACCATCTTACAGCACTGTAACTCAGATGCGGTGGACGTGTCGCCCCTACATCGAGCGCCGGAAACTGCGATTTCTCAGCGGACAGTGCTGGTCAGGGCATCGCGGCCCTCCAAAAGCGAGCCTGACCCGTCAAAGTCCGGCCAGAGGTGCCGTCACAGGGATGACACGACCCGCCGGCGTCGACTGACATCTCGCCGGAATGACTACGGATCGTGTGGCCGTCGTGGACACGACGTTTCCATTGCGACAGCAGACAGCCCGGTCTGTCATGTAGGACTTGCTGAATGCGCGCGTGAGAACCTCCCTTCGTCGACTCCCATGGAAGATCCCAGAGTTGCGCGCTACGATCCGCGGCCGAGCGTCGACGGAGAGGGGACATCGATGCGATCGCGATCGTGCGCAATGCCCGGGCTCGCTTGCCCGCCTGTTCGCCCTGGCCGTTCGCCTCGACGGTGGCTGCTCGTCGTCGCCGTGGCGGCGTTGCCCCTCGTCGCAGCGCTCGTCCCTGTCAGCGCGCCGGCCAGCGCCTCGGTCCTCCGCCGCGAAATGCCCGCGACCGCCGGGGGAAGTGCCGTCCTGTCACCCTCTCTCATCCTGACGCCGGACGTGGCCGGGGCGGCAGCGGCCGAGTACACCGTGACGTTCACGCTCTCCGCGTCCGGGGAGCTCCCGGCCTCGACGGGGGCCATCCAGCTGGCAGGCCCGCCTGGAACGACCTTCTCACCCGCCGCCGGTCTCGTGGACCACACGCATCCTTCCCAGAGCGACACCAACCTGCTCGAGGGCTACAACGCCTACATCTCCGACCACGGGAGCGTCTTCACCATGATCGTGGGCAAGGAGATGTACGCCGGCGACACGCTGACGCTCATCCTCTATGGGGTGGCGAGCGCCGTTCGGAGCGGCATCTATGGCGTTCGCCTCTGGACGAGCTCCGATCCGACCCCGGTCACGATGCCCTTGCACCTTGTGGCACCGACGTCGGCGGTGTCCGCTCCGGCCGTGCACCTGTCGTCCACGACCCCGGGGGCGACCGACGTCACCTACACCGTCGACCTCACGACCAGCTCCCCGGGCGGGGCAATGCCGCCGGGCGCCTGCCTCGCCGCCGACGGGGGTGCCATCGACGTCGCCTTCCCGCTCGGGACCGGCAACCTCGTCCCCGTGTCGGAGGCCTCGAGCGGCAGCATCGAGTCAACCCTGACGGATCTCTCGGACGCTTCTGGCAGCGGGCCGCCAGAGTGCGGATACGCCTTCTACGAGAGCCCCTGGGTCTCCTCCGACGGTGCCGTCGTGACGTTCCCTCTCTCCGCCCCTGTCAGCTCCGGCGCCAAGCTTGCTCTCCAGTTCACCGACGTGACCAATCCCTCGCCGGCCGGCACGTATCACCTCCTCCTCTGGACCACGTCGGACCCGCAGCCGGTGGCGGTGACCTACCAGGTCGGCTCCTCGACCGCGCTGCAGTCGAAGGTGTCGGCCCAGTCCGTGGTCGTCGCCCCGCCCTCCGCCGGCGAGACGGCCCATTACTCCGTGCACTTCACAGCATCCCCGCAGGGTTCTCTCACCGCCGGCAGCGGTGTCATCTACCTCTTGGCGGCCGCCGGGACGTCTTTCGGGGTGGCGGGCGTCAAGGTGACGGACACCTCGACAGGGGCTTCGGGCAACGCCTCCGGGCTCGAGGTCGGGCCGGACGGCACTTCCGAGCTCGTCTGGTTTCCGACCCCTGTCGCCGTCCGCGGAGGCGACCATGTCGTCGTCGACGTCTCTGGTGCGACCGACGGCGTGGCCGGCAGCTATGGCCTCCGCATCTGGACGAGCGGCGACCCGGGCGTGTCCCTCAGCTCGTACTCGCTCTCCGGTCGCACGGTCGAGACTGCCGTGACGGCCGGATCCCTCAGCATCTCGAATGGCAGCGCGACGGCCTGGAGCGCTCTCACCTACTCGGCCACGTTCGCCCTCTCGGGCTCGGGTGCGCTGCAGTCGGGCACCGACGCCGTCTACCTGGAGGCGCCCGCCTCGGTCGACCTGAGCAGCGGGAATTGCGTGCGAAGCTACTGCCTCGAGTTCGAGGGACTCACGGTCGCCGTCACCGACCTCAGCGACCCCTCCGACGCCATCACGGTGGCGAGCGAGGAAGTACCGCCGAACGGCCCAGCCAGCGTGCTGGCGGTGACCTTCGATCAGGACGTCCCGGCCGGCACCCTCCTCACGCTCACCGTGAGCGGCGTGCCCCTCACCGGACGGTCCGCCGCCGGCGCCCTCACGGTGTGGACGTCGCAGGACACTCGGCCGGTGCCGATCGGCGTGCCGGCGAGCGCTGGTGGTTTCGTCTTCGGAGATGTCACGGCCTTTGTCGGCGTGAGCGATGTCAGCATCGAGCTGTGCCCCACCAGGGGCGGCGCCTGCACCGACACGGTCACGCTTCCGAAGACAGGAAGCGGCCAGTTCGCCGCCCTCGTCCCGCCCGGGACCTACACGGCAACGGCCATCCCACCCTCCAATCTGACGCAGTACAACGAGCAGGTATCCGGTCCCGTCACGGTCACGGCCGGCGGCACCGCTCCCCTTGTCGACCTCTCGTTCACCCCCGCCATCCCTGCAGGAGGCACGTTCACGGGGTTCCCGGTGGGCGCCCAGACGGGCATCAGCCCCTCGGTCTATGCCAGCTTCCCGAGCACCTACGAGATTGCCGGCTGCAAGAACGGCTACGGGCTGCTCTCGGTTTCCGGCACGGACCGGCTGACGGGAGACCCCATCAGCCGGGCCTTCCCGCTCGTCGAGACCCCGCCCGGCTCCGGCACGTACCTGGCACAGCTCAGCCCCCTCGGTCCCATCGAGGGCGTGGCGACGGCACGGCAGGGAATCGTCTGCCCGGGACAGAGCCATCTCGTGCCGACGGGTGGCGCCCCGGCGGGTGGATCGACCGTGTTCCTCACGGGGAGCGGATTCACGGGCGCCACCCGGGTGCTCTTCGGGACGAAGGTGTCGCCGTCCTTCACCGTCGAGAGCGGCAGCGTCATCGAGTCGACGGCGCCGGCCGGCTCCGGGACGGTCACGGTCAGCGTGGACGAGAAGGGCGGCGGTACACACGCCGTGGGGAGCTTCACCTACTTCGGCGTGAGCCACATCTCGCCGAGCACCGGGCCCTTCGCGGGCGGGACCGTCGTGACGATCCATGGCGAGGGGTTCAACGACGTGAAGGCCGTTGCCTTCGGGCTCCTGCCGGCGACCTCGTTCACGGTCGTGAACTCCGGCGAGATTCGGGCGACGGCACCTGCGGGGGTCGGCACGATCGACGTCCAGGTCGTCAACGGCTTCGGCCTCTCCGCCGCCACGACGGCGGACTACTTCACCTACGAGGGAAAGAGCGGTCCCCTCGGAGGGGTCAAGGACGACCTCTCCGTCACCCAGTCCGGAGGTGGCTTGGACGAGGGAACGGGTGACGGATCCGTCCAGGGCTTCAGCATCCAGATCGGCGGTGTCTGCAGCGACCCGGGCCAACTGCAGTCCGACCAGCAGGCGACCGGCATCTCGTGGCAAGACCTCTGCAACGCCGCCGACGACATCATCAACTCCTTCGGCCCCGGTGGCGCCCTCCAGGGCGTCTTCGAGAGCGGCGTCATCGCCCTCGGGGTGGGGGCCCTGGCGGGACTGCTCGGCGCTGCCGTTCCCTTCGCACTCGCCCTCGGTGCGATCACCTTCGTGATCCTCCTCGTCTTCGGCCTCTGGCAGTTCTTCAACCTCTTCATCGACCCGAGCGGCACCGTCGTCGACACGACGGGTAACCCCATCGAGGGCGCCACGGCGACGATCCTGCGGGGCGCCCCCGGAGGCACCTTCTCACCCGTCCCCGGGGACGGCAGCATCAGCCCCGACCAGAACCCCGAGACGACGGGAGCGTCCGGAGGCTTCGACTGGCTCGCCCTCGCCGGGACGTACGAGATCAGCGCCTCCGCTCCGGGTTGCCATGCCCCGGGCAAGGCCGCCCAGCCGTCGGTGACCACCAAGCCCTTCCCCCTCCCCCCGCCCGCCGTCGGCCTCCTCCTCACCCTCGAGTGCCCGGGTTCGAAACCCCCCCGGCCCACCGTCACCGCCGTCACCCCAGGGACCGAGCCTTCGACGGGCGGGCTCCCCGTCGACGTCATCGGCGGCGGGTTCGCCGATGCCACGAGCGTGCACTTCGGGAAGGTGGCGGCGTCGGGACTCCACGTCATCTCGCCCGACTCGATCGAGGTGACGCCCCCGGCCGGGACCTCCACCGTGGATGTGACGGTGTCCGGCCCGGGCGGGACGAGCATCGTTTCGAAGGCGGATCGCTTCCAATACGTCCGGGCCATCGCAGGGAAGGGAATCCCGCGTATCACGAGGATCTCTCCCGCTACGTCCTCCCTGGCCGGAGGGTCCACCGTGACGATCGCGGGGCGCTCTCTCGGGAGCGTCACCTCGGTGAGCTTCGGATCGACGGCATCGCTCCGGCTGAAGGTGGAGTCCGCCACGAAGGTCCTCGCCCTCGTGCCGGCCGGCCTCTTCTCCGGCTCGACCGAGGTCATCGTGAACAGCCCGGCCGGCTCTTCGGTCCCCACGTCGGCCAGTCGGTTCGTCTACACGGAGCCGACCGTGCCCCACCTTCCCAGGGCACCCGCAGGCCTCAGTGCCATCGCCGGTGACGGCAGTGTGACGCTCCGGTGGAGGCCCGCTGATTCCACCGGTTCCGTCACCGGCGTGCGGGTGCAATGGATGGTGCTCGGGGGCAGGTCGGTCACGCAGGCGTTCGACGGCGGGTCCGACCGTCAGGCCGTGGCCGGACTCCTCGACGGGCGGCGATACCGCTTCCGAGTCTCTCTGGGCGACACGACTGGCTACGGCCCCTGGTCGGTGTGGTCCGGCGATGTCGTCCCCCTGCCGGCGCCCCTCACCGCTGTCACGGCGCACCCCGCCATCGGCCCGAGCGGGCTCGGGCACGACGCCTCCGTCGTGCTCAGGCTCGGCTGGGCTCGCCAACCCGCCGGGACGGCCGTGCGCGTCTGCCTGCATACGGGGCACACCCCAGTGGCGTCGGCCTGCCGGGGAGGCGTCGTCCGGACGCTTCTCGGCCACACGGTCGCCACGACCTTCGTCGGCCTGGCGGGGGCGGCGAGCTACGTCGTGGAGGCCTGGCGATCACACGTGGCGGCCCCCCGCACCCTCAGTCGCGCCGTCGTCCTCCTCCTGACCGGCACTGTCCTCTCCGCCTCCGTCAAGCGCAAAGCCGCGGGCGCCTCCCTCCTCTCGGCACACCTCGAGGCAGCCGGCACCCGTCGGGATTCTCGCGGGCGAAGCAGTGGAGCTCTGGTCGCAGCCAGTCGGAAGCACAGCCTGGGCGCTGGTCGTGAGGCGGCGCACCAGCCGAGACGGAACGGCTTCGGTGGCGGTGAAGCCCTCCCGCCTGATGCGGTACCAGTGGAGGTATGCCGGAAGTGGATCGCGCCGGCTGCTCGGGGATTTCTCCACCCCGACGACGGCCAAACCCACGTAGCGTCTACCAGGATCTAGGGCTCCGGCTAGATCCTCTGGCGACGGGGTTGCACGTTCTCGAGTGAACGAGATCTAGCAGTTCAGCTAGAACTTGCTAGAACTCGCTAGAGTGCCGACGTGGATCCGGTTCGGAACCCTTACAACCCTGGAGCCGGCACCCGGCCGCCGGCGCTGGTTGGCAGGGACGCGGAGATCGCAGCCATGGACGTGGCCCTCCAGCGGATGCTGCGGGGAGTCAACGGCCGAAGTCAGATGCTGACCGGGCTCCGCGGTGTCGGCAAGACGGTACTGCTGAACGAGTTCGAGGACGTCGCGAGCGGTCGTGGTTTCTTCCACGAGCACGTCGAGGTCTCGGAGGACGGCTCACTGGCTCCCCTGCTGGCGGCCGCATTGCGCCGGGTGTTGTTGGCGATGGATGCAAAGAAGCGGATCGGCGAAGCAGTCCGACGGGCGTTGGGAGTGTTGAAGGCCTTCTCCATTCGGATCCCGAACGGCCCCGAGCTGAACATCGACGTCGAAGCAGTGGCCGGGCCCGCTGACTCCGGTGATCTCGCCGCCGACCTGGCGGGCCTGTTCGTCGAAGTCGGTCAGGTCGCCCGCGCGCACGATACTGGCGTCCTCTTGACCATCGACGAGCTCCACTACGTCGATTCGCCCACCATGACAGCGCTGATCGTCGGTTTGCATCGAGCGTCTCAACTCACCTTGCCCATCACCGTCGCCGGTGCCGGACTTCCGACGCTCGTCGCCGTGACCGGTGATGCGAAGACCTACGCCGAGCGAATGTTCACCTTTCCCCAGGTTGGTTCGCTGACGCATGCGCAGGCGATCGAAGCACTGCAAACCCCGGTCCTCGACGAAGGAGTCACGTGGACCGCCAACGCCCTCGAGCTCGTCATCGAGACGACCGAGTGTTTTCCGTACTTTCTCCAACAGTTCGGCCAACAGGCTTGGGACGTCGCCAACGGCCCGACGACGATTACGGTCGCCGACGTGGCGAGAAGCATCCCCGTGGCCACCGCCCAGCTCGACGACGGATTCTTCCGAGTACGAACGCGATCGACCTCCGACGGTGAGCGGGCGTACCTGCGTGCCATGGCCGAGCTCGGGCCGGGCCCCGTGCGGACATCGGACGTCGCCGCCGCTCTCGGCAAGGGACCGCAGGGTGTCGGTCCGGTCCGTGAAACCCTCATCAAGAAGGCACTGTGCTACTCCCCTCGTTACGGCGAGATCGCTTTCACCGTCCCGCTCTTCGATGCCTACATGAAGCGGTGGATTCCCCACCGGCCCTCGAGGTGACCTCGTGAGCTCCTCCTCACAGCCGACAGAACCCATGACCGACCCCGAGGTGGCCGCCACCGTGCGGTTGCTGCACCGGCGCCACGGGTGGGGCAGGGCGACCATCACGACGTTCTTCGCCTTCGTCTTGGCCGCCGGTGCCTACTCCAGTGCGAAGTCGCAGGGGACGCCTCCTCCCGCTTGGTTCTTTGACGTCGTCGTCGTCCTCGGCACTCTGACCGTCGTCGGCATCTTTCTCGCCCTGGTGGACACCGCCATCTTGCGGCGTCGACCGCCCGCAGTCCGAGCGCAGGCGGTCCCGCTCGCTGCGCACCACCCGAGCCACGGGCACGCCCACCACTACCCGCCCCGGCACCGCCTCTCTTGGTTGTTGCGATGGGTCGGCATGCTGCTGATCCTCGCCGTGGCGGTGGTCAGCCTGCCCGGTGTCGTCGACGGGGTGGCGTACCTGGCCGGCGACGAGAGAAGCGTCACCTTCGACCCACTCGCGTACGACACCGAGTGCTACCTCCGGGGCGGTTGCCAGACGAACACCGACGGCATCTTGGAGACGGGCGGCACCGGCGTCGAGGCGACCTGGCCCGCGGTCGTCCCCCTCGACAAGCCGTTCCAGGTCCGTGCCCCGGTGTGGAGGTGGGGACTTGGCGAGGCGATGATCAGCAGCGACTGGATCGCCGTCGGGGCCATCCTCATCTGCTTGCTGATGGAAGGTGCGGCCGTCTTGGTGGTCGTCCGCCTCGTGCAGCTGGTGCGCAACGTGCTACGGCAGAGGGCGCAGGGCGGCCCTGCCCCTGCTTCGGCGTCCTGACCCCGTCTACTTCACGCGCCGGCGTGCCACTTCGTCCTCGTCGAGGTCGATGCCGAGGCCTGGCCCGGATGGCACGGTGAGCATCCCCTGCACGGGACGCAGCGGCTGGGTGACGAGCGAGCTCTCGCTCGACACCAACGGCATCGGACATTCGACGAGACCACCGCGACCGAGCGCCGCCGCAAACTGCAACGCCGCCGCGAGGTGGACGTCGGACGAGAAGCAGTGCGGCACGACGTCGACACCGGCCATCTCTGCGAGGTGGGCGACGTCTGCGGCCACGGTGAGGCCGCCGCAACGACTCACGTCCGGCTGCAGCACGTCGACGCGAGCCTCGTCGATGAGCCGCTTGAAGGAGCGAAGGGTGGAATGGGCCTCGCCGCAGGCGATCGGGACGTTGACCGTGCCGCTCAGCCTCCGGTACGACGTGAGGTCGTCTGCATCGAAGGGCTCCTCGAGCCACGAGAGGTTCAAGGGGTCGCATCGCCGGCAGAGCTCCCGCGCTCGCTGGACGGAATACGCCATTCCCCCGTCGACCATGAGGCGCCGATCAGGGCCGATGGCCTCCCGGGCCGCCGAGATCAACTCCACGTCGTGACCGAGATCGGCTCCGAGGGGGCCCCAGCCGAACTTGACGGCGCCGAAGCCGGCCCGCACTGCCCGGTTGGAGAGCTCTGTCACCTCCTCCGGAGAGTCCGGCATCACCTCGCTGCCGTACGCTTCGACCCGGTCGAGGCGGGCGCCACCGAGCAGGTCCGCAACGGACCGGCCCGACGCCTTGCCGGCAAGGTCCCACAGCGCCATGTCGATCGCGCTCATGGCGTGCAGCACGACACCGTCGCGCCCGTAGCTGTAGGTCCCCTGGAACATGAGGTCCCACAGGCTGCGAACCTGCAAGGCGTCGTGCCCCACGATGAGCTCAGCGAGGCCCCGGGCGACGGCGTGAGAGGCCGGCATGTCAACGATGGCATGGGCGACGTAGGGGGCCGTGTCCGCTTCACCGATGCCGACAAGACCGTCTTCCGTGTGGACGAGGACGAGGAACGTGTCCTGCGTGCTGTCGGGTCGGCTGCTGTCAACCGGACCGGACCTGAGGACCATCGGCTCGACACGGGTGATCTTCATCGCCGGACGGCCGCCTGCATTACGCGAACCAGAAGCTCTTGAACGCGAAGTTGCCGAGGGGGAGCTCCTTCGAGGGTGCGACGCCCTGCAGCTTCGGCGAGTGGCCGTCGATGAAGGGGGTGAAGTACGGAATGATATAGCCGCCTTCGTTCCAATAGATGACCTGCATCTCGTTGATGAGCTCGCGTTGCTTTGTCGGGTCCACCGTGGCGAGAGCTTCCGTGTAGAGCTGATTGAAGCGCGGGTTGTCGAAGTGAGACTCGTTGTATGGCGCGCCCGGAACCTGGCCCTCACCGGCGTTGACGAGGAACGGGAGAGGCGGCCAGGTATCAAAGGCGAAGGGCCATTTCAGGTAGTTTGGCCCGAACATCTCCGTTGGGGTGACAGCCTGGAGGCTCACCGTGATTCCGGCACCGCTCGCCTGTTGCGCAAAGATCTGTGCTGCGTCCGTCACTCCGGGTCCGATCGGCGAGGACACGAGTGACACGTGGAGATTCGAGTGCCCGGCCGCCTTCAAGAGGGCCTTCGCTTGGTCGAGATCTTGGACACGCTGCGGGATCGCATGGTCGTAGTCGGGGTCGTACACGGAGAACAGGTCGTTCCCGATGAGGCCATAACCACCGAAGACGATCTTGATCATCGCCTCGCGGTCCACGACAGACCGAAGGGCCTGCCTGACTCGCACGTCGTTGAATGGTGCGACGTCGCAGCGCATCGTGAACGGCGTGTAGTAGCCGCCGTCCGAGATGACGACGGTCTGGCCCTGATTCCGGAGGCCGGCGATCGACGGAGCCGAGAGGGAGTCGATAGCGTCCACCTGTCCGGAGATGAGCGCATTGATTTGACTGGTCTCGTCGGCGAAGTCAGTGATGACGACTTCGTCGACATAGGGAAGGCCGGGCTCCCAGTAGTTGGCATTTCGGGTGAAGGTGCTCTGTTGGCCCGGGGTGAAGCTGTCGAACTTGAACGGACCGGTTCCGACAGGATGCTGCAGGTTGAAGGCGGCCGGGACGACAAAGTAGTAGTAATCGGCGATCAGCTCGACAAAGGGTGAAAACGGTGATGTGAACGGGAAGCTCACCGTGAGGTCGTCGATCTTCTTCAGGTTCTTGTACTCGAGCGTCGACAGTTGGGCGGCGCCGGGCTTGGGGTTCTTCGGGTTCATGATGCGCTGGAAGCTGAAGATGACGTCATCTGCCGTCAGCGGCTTCCCGTCGTGGAACGTCACTCCCGAGCGCAACCGCACGGTCCACTCGGTGGCTGTTGCGTTCGGCGTGATCTCCTCCGCCAGCGACAACTTGACGGTTGCGTCGAGCTGGAGCTCGGTCAACGAGTTGTAGAGCTGGATGATGCGCGCCTGGTCGACGTAGGTGACAAGCGCCTGTGCGTCGAGTGTGTCGCTGGAGGTGCCGTCGGTCATCGCCACCTGCAACCGGCCACCGTACTTTGGCTTTCCAGCGGCGGAGGTGGTACTCGTCGTCGTGGCACTGCTGGAGCCGCAGGCGGCGAGAAGAGCGCCTCCGCCGAGCAGGACGGCGCCGGTGCCGCCTGCCCGGAGCAGGTCCCGGCGGGACATCGTTCGGTCATGTGTCATGGCTCTTCCCCTTTGAGATAAACGGTCGACCGGACGGAAGTCACGGCCGTCGGACGATGGCTGACCGACGGTTCCTCCGGGTCCATGGGTGCACGGGTCTGGCGGGCTAGGGCGCGGGTCTCCTCGAAGAGTGGGACGTGTCCCGTACCCCCGCGCCCGCCGAGGGACAGGGCGGCCGCGGCCATGCTCAGGTGGATCGCCTTCTCGATTCCGTCACCGAGGGCGAGTCGCGCCGCCAGTGTTCCCACGAGGACGTCGCCGCTGCCGGTGGCATCCACCAGAGACGGTGCTGATGCCGCGGGGAAGTGAAGCAGATCGTCGCCGTCGTCGAGCAGAGCGCCCCGGTCGCCGAGGGTCGCGAGGCAGAGTTGGGCCCCGGCGGCCCGCGCCCGCGTTCCGACCTCGGCAGGATCCGACACGCCGAACAACGCCACGGAGTCGCTCGGGCACGACGGGGTGACGACGTACGAATAGGGGGCCAGCCGCCCGAACGATCGCCTCGCCTCCACGTCCGACGCCAGTTTCGCCCGGTAATTCGGGTCGTAGACCACGCGGCCTCCGGCGGCGCTGACGTCGCGAGCGGCTCGCTCGGCGGCGGCTGCTGCCGTTGCGGAGATGGCGCAGGCGACCCCGCTGACGATGACGGCACTCGCCGACCTCGTTGCCGCCTCGTCCACATCGTCCGCGCACAGCAGTGATCCGGCACTCTCGTGTCGGGAGTAGATGAACTGGTCGACGCCCGCCGGGTCTGCCCCCGTGAAGTAGATGCCGTTCGGCCTGTCGACCATCCGGACGAGGGAACGGTCCACGCCGACCTCGTCGAGAAAGGAGAGGAGAGACCTGCCCAGCTCGTCGTCGCCGACACATGCGATCACCCCCACGTTGGCGCCTGCAGCCGCCGCGGCGGCGGCGGCATTGAGGGCGTCGCCCGAGAAGGAGAGGTCGAAGTGCCGTGCCACGCCAAGGGGCTCGGTGGCCGAGAGCTCGACGAGGAGCTCGCCGAGGACGAGGACGTCGAAGATCACCGTGCGCCCGCCACCTCGCTCATGGGCACGCAACCTGACTGTCGGCGCGTGGCGCGGAGCGCTGTTCCAGACTCTGGCCGATTTGCCCGACGTCGGTGCTCGTGACCAACGAACTTCCCCCTGTGCGTTCCATTGACCGGAACGCAATTCCGGAATTACCGTAGGCATCGTGACGATGGCGCGTCAAGCGGCGAGCACGCCGAGCGGCGGCCAAACCGTCGGAGAGAAGACACTCGTCGTACTCGATTGCCTCGTCGAGGCTGGCTCCGAGGCGTCCCTCGCCGAGCTGGCGCAGCGATCCGGTCTCCCGAAGCCGACGACACACCGGGTTCTGCGAACGCTCACCGAGCTCGGTTACGCGACGGCCAACGGGCAGGGCCGCTACTCGGTCGGGCCGGCCTTGCTGGCGCTCGCCGGCAAGGCGCTCAGTCAGCGGCAGATCCCCCGCCACGCCCGCAAAGCGCTGGAGTCGCTCCGCGACGAGGTCGGTCGCACCGTCCACCTCGCCGTCCGGAGCGGTCGCCAGGCGATCTATGTGGACAAGATCGAATCACGCCAGCCGTATCACCTCGTGTCCCACGTCGGCATGAGCATTCCCCTCCACTGCACGTCCATCGGGAAGGCGATCCTTGCCGCCATGCCGCCGGACGAGGCGGATGCGTTGTTGCAGAGCGGCCCCATCGAGGCCCGCACCGAGAAGACGATCACCAGTCACGAGGCGATGATGGACGAGCTCGACAGGACGAGAGCACGTGGTTACGCCATCGACAACGAGGAGAACGAAAGCGGTGTGACCTGCGTCGGCGCCGCCGTCTACGACAGCCTCGGAGACGTCCTCGGAGCCGTCAGCGTCTCGGCGCTCACCGTGTCGCTTCGTGAGGGCGAGCTGGCCCGCGCCGCCGGCGCCGTACGGACGGCAGCGGACGAGGTGTCGACCTCGCTCGGCTCGTCACGCGAGGTCCGGAGGGAACGGACCGACCAGTGAGCGGGGGGTCGGCGTGCAACATCTCACGAGGGCTGCATGAACGGCGCCACCAGCGCCGCCCGTCTCGCCCGACGGTCCGTCTCGTCCTCGTAGCGGTCGGCGGCCCCCAGCACCTCGACGATTGCCCGCGACGCCAAGAAACGCAGCGGCTCCGGCTCCCACCGGCGAGCTCCATGGCCGACCCACGGCAGGGTGACGAGGTCGCTGTCCCGCCCGAGAACGAGGTCGGCGAGCGTGCGCCCGGAGATGTTGGCCGCGACGACGCCATGTCCGGAGTACCCGCCGGCCCATCCGAACCCGGTCGTGCGGTCATAGTTGACGGCCATGCACCAATCGCGGGGCACCGCCAACGGACCACCCCAGTGATGGGTGACGGCTGCGCCGGCGGCGGCCGGGAAGTGGCGGCGAAGCGTCGTTTCAAGGCGCTCACGAACGGCTGCGTTGCGCTCCCCGGCCTCGCTGATAGGTGCCGTCAGCGTGTAGGGCGCACCCCGGCCTCCGATGGCGATCCGTCCGTCGCTCGTGCGCTGGGCGTAGAAGAAGAGATGTCGCCGATCCCTGATCGTGAGCCCCTCCCGCCAGCCGATCTCCTCCCACGTCGCCTCCCTGAGGGGCTCCGTGGCGATCATCAGGCTGTAGAGCGGGAGGTATCGGCGCGACTGACCTGGAAACAGCGTCGTGTAGGACTCCGTGGCGCGAAGGACGTGGTCGGCCGTGACGACGCCCTGCGGGCAGCGGATCCGCCTCGGGGCCACTTGAAGGGCTTCCGTTCGCTCGTAGATCACGACGCCGGCTCGCCGGCACGCCTCCGCCAGCCCGCGTACGAGGAGAGCCGGATCGACGCGGGCACAGTGGGGTGAATACGAGGCGAGCCGAGCCCCGGAGACGTGGACGAGTTGTCCGAGCTCCGTCTCGTCGAGCAGGCGCCGGTCCTCCGTCGTGGCGCCATGCCGACGGGCGTCGTCGAGCTCCGTCTCGAGGCGCCCCGCCTGAGGCGCCGTCATGGCGATCGTGAGCGTCCCTCCCTTCGCGAAGCCGCACTCGATCCCTTCCGCAGCAGCGACGCGTCCGATCTCGTCGACGGCGCCGTGGGTCTCCCGCTCAGCCCGCCGAACGGCGTCCTCGCCCGATCGCTCGGCGTAGACGGGCCAGCTGCCGGCGATACCAGCCGAGACCCAGCCACCGTTGCGCCCGGAAGGCCCGAATCCGGCGATCTCCCGCTCCAGCACGACGACGCGGAGGTCGGGCTGCTGGCGCTTCAGGTAATAGGCCGCCCAGAGCCCCGTGAAACCTGCACCGACGATGGCGACGTCGTAGGAGATGTCACCGGGCAGCTGCGGACCGGCTGTGAGCGACCCGGGCACCGAGTCAAGCCAGAGACTGCGAGCCCGGTATCGTTGCTCGTCGGACCCGATGGCCATGCGGGCAGCAGCCTAGGACGGCGCCGCCCTGCGCAGGCGGCCAGGACTACTGCGTCGTCATCACGAAGGTCATGTTGCCGCCGGCGTGCACGCTGCCCCGTACACCGGCGGGCACGGCGTCCGACGGGTAGGCGTCGATGTGGAGACCGTCGACGCCCGGGCGACCCGCTCTCTCCCACGAGCGCAACAGCCCTTCGAGCCGGATCCCCTCCTCCCTGCCGTCGCCGAAGGTGCGCACGGCGAGATGGAGCCCCACGGAGACCCCGTCGCCCGCGTGGTCCGGCGGTCGCGTCACCTCGAGTACCGCGATGCCGGCCCGCCCGAGGAGGCAGGGCGTCGATCGGTAGGCGGCGACCGAGCCCGAGAAATCGAGCACCGGCGGGACTCCGCTGCTCGGCGCGCCTGTGGGTGGCCCGAAATAGCTGAGGAGGGCCGCTCCGGAGTCGTGAAGGGCAAGCCATCGCCGCAGGCTCCCGAAGATCTCGCCGGTGGAGGCGTTCAGCGCCAAGTCGAGGACAGGCCCGCCCTCGTCGAGGGCGCCCGAAATCACCTCCGCATCCACCGCCACCCCGCATGCTCCTTCGACGAAGACCCCGGGCCGTCCCGGCACGGGGCATCGCAGGTCGGTGCTTGCCATCGCCCCGACAAGCGGCATGAAGCTGCACTCGCAGAATCTCATCGCTTCGCAGGTGCCCGCCCGACCTTGTGAAGGTCACGCAGTGCTGCACGCCGAAGAGCGAGAGCGGCACGACGAGGCGACCCTCGCCGTCGAGTTGCTCGAGCCAGGCGGGCGCCAGATCGGACGCCCCCGCCGTGACGATGATGCCGTCGTAGGGAGCACCCGGAGCCCAACCGCCCGCACCGTCCCCGCAGATCACCTCCACATGACCGACTCCGGCAGCCGCAAGGTGCTGCCTCGCCTCCTCGACGACACCGGCGTCGATGTCCAGAGCGACGACGCTCCCGGAGTGGCCGACCAGGAAGGACAGCAACCCGGCGTTGTAGCCGGTGCCAGCGCCGATCTCGAGGACGCTCCCGCCGGACGGGAGGCGGAGTGCCTCCAGCATCGTGGCCACGATGGCAGGCTGCGATGCCGCACTCGTAGGGACGCCGTCGGTGAAATGGGTGGGCACCGACCGGTCCGCGTACGCCTCGGCCAGATCCGTGCCGGGGAGAAACATATGGCGGGGCACCGCCATCATCGCCGAGGCGACGCGATCGTCGGAGATCTCTCCGCGACGTCGGAGGAGCTCCACCATCTCGGCGCGCAGTCGTGCCGCCGGGTCGGTGCCGCCGCCCCCGCTCACGACGGCCCGAGCGGTCCGGCGGCTTCGGGCAGGGTGGGTTCGCTCGATTCGCCGATGTCGGAGGGCGTTTCCTCCTCCCGCTCGGTACCGGCGGGAAGGCCGCCCGCCCCGGCCGGCGCACGTTCGCCTCCCGCCTCCGTGGCGGCCTCGAACTGTCGTGCCACGCGGAGGTGCTGGAACCGCGTCGTCGCCGCCGGCAGGAACGTCCCGACCGACTGGACGGCGATGACGGCGGCGCTGCCCGCCTTCGCCGCCACCATCGCGGCGCTGGCTGCTCCCGCCGCCAGTTGGCCGCCGGCCCAGCTCGAGGTGGCCCAGACGTGGGCGCGATACAAGAGGCGGTGATGGTCGGCGTCGTCGAGCAGTGTCTTCGGCACGTGCTGGCGGGCGATGCGATAGGTGAAGGGCGACTTCATGGCGAGAGAGACGGAGCTGAGGCCACCGACCACACCGAGCGACATGGGAAGGTTGTAGGGGCGCAACGGCGAAGCCGGGTCACCGGCGGAGATGCCCGCCATGACTGCGCAATAGGCGAGCGTCCCGAGGTCGAGGAAGCGGCTGTCGTGGCGAAGAGTGCGCAGCAGCACGATGACCGCCGACACGCAGAGCCCTACGAGGAACCCGTACTTCCACGAACCGAGCACGTGGGTGAAGACGATGTAGGCCGCCCAGGGCGCGAACGTCACCCCGTAATCGACGAGGGTCCCACCGCTGCGTGGGACGCCCCGACGCTGCATCGTGTGCGTGCTCACGAGAGCCGGCTTCCCGCTTGCGGACATGGGCGACAAATGCGTGGCCTGGGCGGGAACTTGTGAAGCAAGGCCGCCGCCTCCTCGCTCAGGGTGCCGGCGGCCTGCAGCATAGGCGCCACGGAACTGGCGCCGACGGGTCGCGGCGGTGTCAGCCGGCTCGCTGCAACGGTGGCGCCGGGTAGCCCACGACGGCTCGGAGGGATCCGACGAGCTCCTCGGCCACGCACTCGGGAACCCCGTAATAACCGAGCGTCGCCACGACGTCGCGAACGTCCTCTCCTGACACGTACGGAGGCCGGAAGACGAGGGCGCTCGGAGGTGTCTCGCACTCGAGCACGTACTCGGAGCCTGCGTCGTTGAGGCCGAGTGACCAGCTGCCGACTCGCACCGGCAACGATCCTTGCGTGGTCACGAGTGCCATCTCAGGTCCCCTCCTTACAGCCGTGTAGTTCCACCACTGTAGTTTCGCAGTAGACCTCGCAGCAGGGTTACATGCCCAGTGCCATGGCAAGCATGCGCGGCATTTCGCGATCGCCAGAATTCACCCCGCCGCCATTTTCATGTCGCCCTGCGTTCGATTCCGGTTCAGATTCGGTGAATACCGTCCCATGCAATGAGAGCCGCGCCCTCAGCGGCCCTTCGCTTGCGAGAGGAGTACGCCGTGCCCCCTTCACTTCATTCGCCTCGAGCTGTGCGCATCCTCGTCGTCGTCGTGCCGGTCTTCGCCGTGCTGGCGACGCTCACGGCGCAGGCGCCGGCCTGGGCAGCGCACCGCCCCCACCACGCCCGCGTCCATCGCTCCGTGCTCATCCCCGGCAACCTGCTCGTGAGCACGAGCTGGTACCAGAACGACGGGAACATCGTCGCCGGCGAGACGGCCCTGCCGCCCGGCTGCAGCGACCCTGCACCGACGAACGCCAACTGCGAGTACGCCGTGACGAGCGGCAACTTCCCCTACGTCTTCAACAACGACACGGTCGACGGAAGCTTCGGCGTGACGTCCAAGATCGTGCTGCAGGAGATCACGCCGCGGGGGCTCCCGATCACCGACATCGAGGTGGCGAACAGCACTGAGCCCTGGGTGGGTGCCGGCGCCGACCAGATGGTCACGAGCTTCTCGTCCAAGTCGGAGCTGGCCCTCAACCTCTCGACGAACGGCCGCTCTGTCACGTTCATGGGCTACGACGCACCGGTCGGCACGGCCGACGTGTCCAACTCGAGTACGCCGGGCGACGTGGATCCGACGAATCCCACCGTGTACCCGTACTACCGGGTCGTGGCAGAGCTCGGCGCCGACGGCCGCTTCCACTTCACGCTCACGAACGCCTACTCCGGGGACAACGGCCGTGCCGCCATCCTGAACGACTCGAACGGGGCGGACCTCGTCTATGCGGCTGGCAACGCCGGCAATGGGGCTAACCCGGAGCCGGAAGGTGTGGTGACTGGCGCCGGCGCCCAGCTCATCCAGCCGGCCCACGAGCCAGAGGTCGACCAGACGCCGGGGCAGCCGACACCGGTGGGCAGCTTCAACGTCACTCAGCAGCTCGGGTACCCCAAGGAGAAGGTCGCCAAGGACAACAACTATCGGGGCGTCGCCGTCTACGACAACGTCCTGTACTACACGAAGGGCAGCGGCAGCAACGGCGTCGACACCGTCTACTTCGTCGACACGACCGGGACGGCCTGCCCGTCGGGCGTCGGCCTCCCACAGGCCGGCGCCGCCTTGCCCACCACGTCGGCGTTCACGTTCGACGCCTCCGACGGTGGCTCCGCCAACCCCGGGCTCACCCCCCAGAACATGTGCATCCTGAAAGGCCTTCCCACCGCTTCGGCCAAGAACGCCACGGACGCCAGCGACTACCCCTTCGGCATGTGGTTTGCCAACCCGGACACCCTCTACGTGGCCGACGAGGGGAGCGGTGACAACACGTACTCGGCCACGACGGGCGGCCCCGCCGGCGAGTACACGGCAGCAGCCGCCTCCACGACGGCCGGCCTGCAGAAGTGGGTCTTCAATTCCTCGGCCGGCGAGTGGCAGCTCGCCTACACACTGCACTCGGGTCTCGACCTCGGCCAGCCCTACTCGGTCCCGGGCTACCCGACCGGCCTCAACTCCGGCCCGGGCGGGTCGGGGCTCCCCTGGGCTCCGTCGACCGATGGCCTCCGGGCCCTCACCGGTCGCGTGAACCCGAACGGCAGCGTCACGATCTGGGCGGTGACGTCCACCGTGAGCGGGAGCGGCGACCAGGGTGCCGACCCCGACAAGCTCGTGGCCGTCACCGACGACCTCGCCGCCACCACGTTGCCGGCGAACGAGCACTTCATCACTGTCGAGTCGGCGCATGCCGGCGAGGTGCTCCGCGGCGTGTCCTTCACGCCCGGGACGCCGCGCTGGCTCGGACTCCCGAGCCGGGTCGCCAAGGGCTCCGGCGGGGAGTCCGCCCTCGCCGCCTCGTCCTACAGCCGGGAGGCGATCGCCCACTTCGGCACGTCGCGCTGACGGCTGAGGGCTCCCGCCGGCCCTGGGGTGTGGCCGCCCGTCAGAAGACGGCCAGCCCCATGGCGGCGCGCGGGTCTCGCGTCGAGACGATCTGCTTGCCGAGCGGAGCGACGGCGACGGCGGCGAGCTTGAAGTTGCCCAGCCCGAGCGGGATGCCGATGATCGTCAGGCAGAGCAGGGCGCCGAGCACGAGGTGGGTGACGGCGATCCAGGCTCCCGCCAGGAGGAACCAGAGGACGTTCCCGATCGCGGAGGCGGCGCCGGCGTCGGGTCGCCGTACGACGGTGCGGCCGAAGGGCCAGAGCACGTACACGGCCAGGCGAAACGAGGCGACGCCGAAGGGGATCGTCACGATGAGCAAGCACATCAGCACGCCGGCGATCACGTAGCCGGCGGCCAGCCAGATTCCCGAGAGGAGCAGCCACAGGAGGTTGAGCAGTACCCGCACGGCGACAGTATCGCCGCCCGCGCCTTCATGCTGGCGTCAGCTTCGAGGCAGATGATGAGGCCGACGACCCGGCTCAGCGTCACCCCCGCAGGGCCACGACTCGAGAGGTCCTCTTCTCATGCAGGCGAATCCGGACGATGCCCCTCTTCCCGAACCGTCGAAGCGCGAGCGCCGCGCCGCCAAGCGACGGCGACGTCGTGAGGCTCACGCCCGCCATCCCTGGCGCCATCGCATCACGGTCGTGTCGGTCTGCCTCGTCGTCTTTCTCGGGCTCGTGGCGGGGTCGGCCTACGGTTACGTCGCCTACCGCAACGACCAGATCCATCACATCCAGGTCGGCAATCTCGTCCCCGTCGTCAGCAAGCCGACCCGAAACGGGCCGAAGGTAGCCGTACAGACGTTCCTCCTCATCGGCTCCACCTCCCGCTGTGCACTCAACAACAAGCAGACGGGTGCTTTCGGCAGCTGCGCCGAGGGGATCACCGGTGTCAACAGCGACGTCATGATCCTGTTGAGAGCGGACCAGAACGCTCATACGATCTCCGTCCTCTCGATCCCGCGAGACCTCGTTCTCGAGAACGTCCGGGACGACAGCCAGAAGTTCTACAAGATCGATGCTGCCCTGGCGGAGGGTCCGACCCAGCTCGTCGGCGTCGTCGAGCAGGACTTCGGCATTCCCGTCAACCACTTCGTGGAGCTCAACTTCGACAGCTTCCAGAACGTCGTGAACGCCCTCGGCGGGCTCGACATGTACTTCCCCTATCCCGAGACGGACGATTTCTCCTCGCTCGACGTCAAGACGGCTGGATGCCACCACCTCGACGGCTTCGAGGCCCTCGCCGTCGTTCGGGCCCGCCATCTCAGCTACTACGACGACGGGCAGTGGGACTATGACGGCAGCGGCGACCTCGGGCGCATCGTCCGGGTGCACGAGTTCCTCCGCGTGCTCGCCACCGCCATGGAGCAGCGGGGCCTCAGCAACCCCTTCACGGACAACGACATCATCGGTGCCGTCGCCCCCCAGCTCACCGTCGACTCCACGTTGTCGCTGCACAGCATGGTGAACCTCGTGCTCGCCTTCCACGGCACGAACCCGCTGACGGCTCCGGAGGCGACGCTGCCCAACATCGAGGACCACGACGACTACATCTGGGAAGGCATCGACTTCGGGTCCGTCGTTCTCCCCACACAACCGCAGGACCAGGACGCCATCGACGCCTTCGAGGGCGACAAGACGTCGCCCGGTGCCTCCGTCGCCACCTCCGGCATCAAGGTGGCCGTTGTCGACGGAACCTCCGCCTACAGCCAGGGCAGCACGGTGGCCTCGCAACTGATGTCCCTCGGCTACCAGGTCGTCGGCACCGGCAGCACCCCGCCCGTCGGACCTATCGCCCAAGCGGTCGTCTACTACCGCAAAGGGCACGTCCTCGAGGCCGAGCGCCTGATGCAGTCACTGAGCGGCATCGTGTCGATGGCACAGGGCCACCCCATCGACGGCGCCGACGTCATGCTCGTCACGGGCACGAATTTCCGGGTGGACGTTCCCCGCTCGCACAAGGCCGGATCGGGTCACACGACGACCACGGTGGCGAACCCCTACCCGGTCCTCGGACCTCCGAGCGCCGCCGTCCAGGCGCTGCCGAGCTATGACCCTCGGGCCTGCACCTCGAGCGAGATCGCCGCCATGGCGAAGAGCTGAGTGGCCGGACAGCTCAGCGGTCGCTCCCTCCCGTGACGAAGTCGTGCCGCTCGGCGATGACCTCGCGGGCGACGAAGCCGTAGGGCGTCCGGTCGTAGAAGGTGAGGCCGGACAGCGGCGGCGAGTAGGTGTGGATGCTGACGGCCGGTTCTCCCGTCTCGTGCACGACGTCGTGCACGTGGCCCGGGCCGAAGGAGACGCCATGGCCGACGGCAAGGCGGCGCGAGACGAGGCTGACGCCGTCGGGGTCGCGAGACTGCTCGACGAGGGAGCCGGACGTGACGACGAAGGCACCGGAGGATCCACCGTGGTCGTGCCAGTCGGAGGCTTGCTCCCGCTCCCACGACTGCACGAGCACCTCGAAGTTGTCGCTCCGGTGCAGCACGAGCCACCATCGTTGCTCAGCGTCGTCGACGACGAGATCCTCGAAGAGCGAAGGGCGGGCGGCGACCGCACGAGCCACCGCGACGAGCTCGGATTCGCTGAGGCGACCTGCGGGGATCGAGAGCTCCTGGAGCAACTCGGACACTTCGGCGGCCCGCCCCGACGTCAGGGGTGGGTTCTCGACGAGTAAATCTATCATAGTCATCATTATAGTAGATAATGAACACGAGGGCAAGAACCTTCCCACGGCGCCGGGAGCACTCGAGCGGCGTATCCTCGCTGCATGCGACTGAGTGCACGCAACCAGTTGGACGGCACCGTGGCGGAGGTCACCCACGGGGCCGTCATGTCGACGGTGGTGGTCCGCCTCCTCGGCGGTCAGGAGGTCGTGTCGGCCATCACGAAGGACTCCGCCGAAGCGCTGGAGCTGTCCGTGGGAGACGCTGTCAAGGTCGTCATCAAGGCGACCGAGGTGATGATCGCCAAGGAGTGACGGCCGCCACAAAGGCGGCAGTACCCGAGAGCGAAGATGATCGACGGCGTCGAATTGGCGTAAGTGGCCGATCATGTGGTGCTCTGGGCATGTGAGCACATTCACGCAATCGACAGGCGCCCCGTCGGGCGTCTAGCCTTCGCCCGATCCCCAAACGAACGCCGGTGACGCGTCGCGGCCGCAGTGCGGTCAGACCCCGCCGGGATCCATCAAGACTCAGGAAAGGTCTGAGATGAGCTGGAGACGTCGTGTCAGGACCGTCGCGGTGGCTGCGAGCGTGCTGCTCTCCGTGCTCTTCGCAGCTGGCGTCGTGACCGCTGTCACATCACCGACAGCTTCCGCCTCGGCCTGGGAGGTGTGCAGCGGTTACGGCGCCTGCAACTCCGCCGGTCACTCCAGTCACGACTATCAGGCCTACAGCTCCAACTCCTATTGGCGGATGTCTGCCGGGGACGAGTGCACGAACTACGTGGCCTTCGTCGAGTCGGCCGTCTACAAGGTCCCGGAGCCGAGCTATGTCCTCGGCGATGCCGTCGACTGGCCCGGCAACGCCGCCGCCCATGGGGTGCAGGTGAACGGGATCCCCTCCGCGGGAGCCGTCGCGGAGTGGGACGGTGATGCAAGCGGGATGGGCCCGGAGGGTCACGTCGCCGTCGTGGAGGAGGTCGGGCCGGACGACAGCTACATCGTCGTGTCGCAGCAGCACATCCCGAGCGACGTCGACGGCTACGACTGGGAGCGGATATCGGCGGGCAACGAGAGCTGGGAACCGTGGCCCAGCCACTTCATCCACTTCCGCATCTCCGAGAACGAGCACATGGCCGTCGGTGCCAACAGCAACGGTCCCACCCACGTCTTCACGCGGGGAGCAACTCGAGGCTCGACACGACGTGGCAGACGACTGCCGGAACCTGGGCCCGCTGGCACAGCCTCGGTGCAGGCTCGACGAGCGGCCAGCCGGTCGCCGTGGCCGACAATGCTGACGGTCGGATGCAGATCTTCCTCGTGGCCTCCGACTCGCGGCTCGAGACCAGGTGGGTGAAGCCGACGGGGTCATGGTCAGGCTGGCACGCCTTCAGTGGGAGCTGGCCGGCTGGCGCGCCCATCGCCGTCGGTCGGAACGCCGACGGCCGCTTACAGGTCTTCGTCGTCGGCGCCGAGTCTCGCCTCTACACCGCTTGGCAGGTGAAGCCGAACGGAAGCTGGTCCGGCTGGCACGATCTCGGTGGCAACTGGCCGGGCTCGGACACGATCGCTGTGGCCGACAACGCCGACGGCTGGATGCAGATCTTCCTCGTCGGCACGAACGGCCGCATGGAGACGTTGTGGCAGACGCCGCGGGGGCCCTGGTCGGGTTGGCGCAGCCTCGGCGGTAGCTGGCCGAACGGGACATCGCTGACCGTCGGCGACAACGGTGACGGCCGGCTGCAGTTGCTGATCCTCGGCAAGCGGTCGGCGCTCTACACGGCGTCGCAGGTCACTCCGAACGGCCACTGGACGCGCTGGGGCAAGCTCGGCGGCAGATGGCCGTCCGGCGACGCCATCGCCGCCGGCGACGATGCGGCCGGCCGGCTCACGGTCTTCCTGATCGGTGCCGGTGCCCACCTCTACACCGACTCCGAGCAGCCCGTACCGGGCGGCTGGTCGGGTTGGCGCGACCTCGGCGGCAAATGGTCGAGCGGCGATCCGTTGGCGGTCGACCCCACGGGGACGGGGTATCTCCAGGTCTTCATCGTCAGTGCTGCGGGACGCGTCTACACGATGTCGCAAACGGCGCTCGACGGCTGGTCGGACTGGCGCAGCCTCGGGGACGGTTGACGACCGATCGCCCGGGGTGAACTTCGTCGGGCATGTCCAGGTGGCTCGTGCGGTCGGCGCTGGACGGGAGGACGTCGTGGGACTTGCCTTCGGCGCCGCCCTACCGGACCTCACGTCGATGGCGCGCCTTCGCCTCGACCAGTCCGTCTTGCCGCCGGCGCTCCGGGAGGGGGTGCGCCTCCACCACCGCACCGACGGCGTGTTCCACGCCCTCGAGGCGTTTTCTGCCGGCGCAAGGGCGCTGAGTGCGGAGCTGTCCGGCCGCGGTCTCGGCACCGGGCCAGCCCGCGCCATCGGGCACGCCGGCTTCGAGCTCCTCCTCGACGGCTGCCTGCTCGACGAACCTGGCGTGGAGGCGGCCTTCGAAGGCGTCCTCGTGGCGGGGGGCGAGGCCGTTGCCGCCGTCCCGCCGGGTGATGCGGCCCGCTGGCTCCAACTGCTCGAGGCGATGCGGCGGGACCGTTGGTGGCTGGGTTACGGCTACACCGCCCTTGTCGCCGCCGCTCTTCATCGCCGCCTCCGCCATCGCCGCCTCCTCGCCTTCGGGGAGGGTGACATCGAGGTGGTCACCGAGGTCCTCGCCGCCCGGCGGCCTGCCATCGCGGCGCTCGCCGGAAGCCTCATCGGACAGGTCGTCGCCCAGCTGGTGTCCGTGCAGGAGACGGAGGACGACGTCGGGGGCGAGGGCACCGGCTGACGACGGCGACCGGCACGGCTCACTTGCGGCTATGCGATGATGCGGGCGCCACCACACCGCCGCCGACGACGACAGGAGCCCACCCGTGCGCTGGAACCTCCCCCCCGACCAGATCCCCGAGGCGTGGTTCAACGTCGTCCCCCACCTCGACACGCCGCTCGAGCCTCCGCTCCACCCTGGCACCCGGCAACCGGTCGGCCCGGACGACCTGGCGCCGCTCTTCCCCATGGCGCTCATCGGCCAGGAGGTCTCGGCCGAGCCGTACGTCGACATCCCGGGTGAAGTGCTCGACGTGCTGCGGCTGTGGCGGCCGACGCCGCTCGTGCGCGCCCGCCGGCTGGAGGAGTCACTCGGCACCCCTGCCCGCATCTACTTCAAGGACGAGTCGGTCTCGCCGGCAGGGTCGCACAAGCCGAACACGGCGGTGCCGCAAGCCTTCTACAACAAGGCCGCCGGCGTGCGCCGTCTGACGACCGAGACGGGGGCCGGACAGTGGGGGAGCGCTCTCGGCTTCGCCAGCGCCCTCTTCGGCCTCGAGTGCAAGGTGTACATGGTGCGGGCGTCCTTCCAACAGAAACCCTACCGGCGGGTGATGATGGAGACGTGGGGTGCCGACGTGGTGCCCTCCCCCGTCAACCAGCCCGAACACCCCGGCTCTCTCGGGCTGGCCATCAGCGACGCCGTGGCGGACGCCGCCGGCCGCGAGGACACCCATTACTCGCTCGGCTCGGTCCTCAACCACGTCCTCTTGCACCAGACGGTGATCGGCCAGGAGGCCAAGCGACAGCTCGACATGGCCGGTGAGCGCCTCCCGGACGTCGTCATCGGCTGCTGCGGCGGCGGGTCGAACCTCGGTGGCATCTCGCTGCCGTTCGTGCCCGACAAGGGGGTGCGTCTGCTCGCCGCCGAGCCGACGGCCTGCGCCACCCTCACAGCGGGTCGCTTCGACTACGACTTCGGTGACACGGCGGGCATGACCCCGCTCCTGCCCATGTACACGCTCGGCCACGACTTCATCCCGCCCTCCATCCACGCCGGCGGGCTGCGCTACCACGGGGACGCGCCCATCATCTCCAACCTCGTGAAGTCGGGGCGCATGGAGGCCGTCGCCTACCCGCAGTCGAAGGTCTTCGAAGCCGCCGTCTCCTTCGCCCGCTCGCAGGGCACGATCCCGGCGCCCGAGACGGCACACGCCATCCGAGCAGTCATCGACGAGGCGCTCGCCGCCAAAGAGACGGGGGAGGAGAAGGTGATCCTCTTCTCCTACTCGGGCCACGGCCTCCTCGACCTCGGCGCCTACGACGACTACCTGCACGGCCGGCTGGACGCCGACGGGGCACCGTTGGCACTCTGAGGGGCCGGCGGCCGCAAGCAGCAGACCGGACGGGACGGCCCGACGGCACTCACACGCACAACGAACGGCGGACATCATGAGACAGCGGACCATCATCCTCTCGATCGTGGCGGCGATCGTGGCGGCTTCCTTCGCCACGGCCCTGTCGGCGACCGCCTCCGAGGCCGGCCGCGGCACAGCGCAGCGGGGCGACACGCCGCGAGCGCCCGCCGCTCGCGGCCCGGGTGCCGGGCACCTGAGCGGGCGGCCCCTCGGGTTCAGCCGCCACACGAGCTCCTGGCAGTAGCGATGTCACCTGTCGGGATGTCGCTCCCGGCGCCGGCGCAACACGAGGTAGCCGATGGACGCCCCGACGGCGACGCCGGCGACGACGATCCCGGCGACGGCGCCGTCCGGCAGCCCGTCGCCGCCACTCCGACCGTGAGCCGGCGAGGACGAGGTGGTCGTCGAGCCTGCCACCGTCGTGGTCGATGCGGCCAGCGGCGACGTGGTCGTGGTCGAGGTGCCGGACGAGCTCGTCGCCTGGAACGCCACGACGGTGTCGGCCGTCGGGGCGAGAAGGAAGCCGTCGCCCACGCACGGCGTCGGGAAGTGGTTGGCCGGTGCCCCGACGAGGGCCTCCTGCAGCACCTTCCCGCTGGCGGGGTCGAGGCCGTAGAGCTCACCGTTCTGCCCGATCGTCCAGACGCGGCCGGCGGCGAGGAGGGGCGGGCCGCCTCCCGTGCCCGAGCTCCACAAGAGGCTCAGGGCGGGGCTGAGATTGGCCGAGATCGCCACGATGCCGCTCTCGCAGGGCAGGAAGACCGTGTCGCTGGCGACGGCGGCTCCGCCGTCGATGTCGTTGCTGCACACGCGGGCGAGCTGGGTCTCTTGACCGCCGATGCCGCCGAGATGGCGGCCCGACAGGAGATAGGCGGTTCGTGACTTGCCCGCTGCCACGATGTCGCCGTCCGGGAGGAGGACGGGCTCCATGGACAGGTCGAGGTCCTCGGCGTTGTCGCTCGCCCAGCTGGCGGGCGCGAAGTACTGCAACAAGTGCATCGACGGGGACAGCTCGAGCACGGAGTCGCTATCGTCGTAGGGTTGCAGGTTCGAGTGAACCGAACCGTTGCCCGCCTCCACGAAGATGTCGCCGGCGGCGTCCACAGCGGGGGCGGCGCCGCCCATCCAGATGGCACCCTGGTCGTCGCCTGATGCGCTGTCGACCTCGAAATCGGCCGGGCTCCCGCCCGACTCGCCGACCGCCACCACCCAGCCGTGATAGGTGGAGCAGTCGCCGTCGTTGCCGCCGAAGCCGAAGACGACCTTGCCGCCGGCCAGTGTCAGCCCCGTGCGCTGCAGGATGGCAGCCGTCTCGGCCCCGGGCGGATCGACGGTCACCGTCATCTCGACGGCGCCGGAGGTGAGGTCGAGCCCGACGAGGCGGTGCGTCGGCTCGAGGCCGACGTTCTCGTCGGCGACGACGAAGATCTCGTTGCGAGAGGGGTCGATGACCGGCGTGCCCGTGATGCCGACGACGGGCGTGATGTCGCCGCAGGGGAGCTCGCCGGACGGAACCGGCGTACCGACGTGACGGGACCAGACGACCGCCCCCGTACTCGAGTCGAGGGCGTAGACGGTGTCGTTCTCGGTGGCCACGAAGACCCGTCCCGAGTCGACGAGCGGCTCGCCGTAGATCTCCCCGTCGAGGACGGGCGACTTCCATGCCGGGGCGGACGTGTCGACGGTGAGGATCCCGGCCACGTCGCCCGAGCCGGCCGCGGTGCCGTGGTAGACGGTGAAGGAGGACGGATCGGTCGAGGAGGCGCCGGCGGCCAGGCGGGGCAGGCAGGCCGGGGCCAAGAGCGTGCCGGCCGAGCTCACGAGGCCACACGCCAGGCAGGCGAGGAGACGCCAGCTCCGCCCGGACGAGCCCACGGCCCCCGGCGACCTGACGTGCCCGCTCACGCCTGGAGGCTACCGAGGTGCTGAAGCGGTGGTGGATCGGGTGGAAGAGAACGATCCGGGCGGCTCAGCCGGCGTCGAGCGCTTTGATGGTGGCTTCGAAGACGTCCTCAGGCGACCCCTCGGCGGGCACGGTGACGAGCAACCCACGTTCGGCGTAGTAGTCGAGGAGCGGTTCGGTCTCGTCGTGGAAGACGCTCAACCGCCGCTCGATGACCTCCTCCTCGGCATCGTCGAGGCGGCCGAGGGCGGCTCTGCCGCGCAACCGCTGACGGACGATCTCGTCCGGCACGGCCAGGTAGACGACGGCGTCCGCCGTCAAGCCCCTGGCGCTCGCCTGGGCGAAGGCCAGCTCCGCCTGCCGCAGGTTGCGGGGGAAGCCGTCGAGCACGTAGCCCCCGGAGGCGGCCGCTACGGCGATCGGCTCCTGCAAGAGGGCCAGCACGATCTCGTCCGGTACGAGGCGGCCGGCGCGCACGTAGTCCGCCACGGAGGTGCCGAGCACGGTCCGGTCGGCGAGGTGCTGGCGGAGCAGCTCGCCGGAGGAGATGTGCGTGCCGCCGAAGTGTCGGGCGAGCTTGGCACCTTGCGTGCCCTTGCCCGATCCGGGCGGTCCGAGGAGGATGAGGCGCATGGCGTGTACTCGGCGCTATGCGCCGTTGCGAGCCGCCCGTCGCGTTGCCGGCACCAGTCGTGTCACCACCACTCCTTTCGCGAGCGAGGCAGGAGCCTACCGGTCCTTTCGCGAGCGAGGCAGGAGCCTACCGGGGCGCCCCCGTCGGATGGCTCAGATGAGGCGCCGTTCGGTTGCCCACCTCGTCAGCTGATAGCGGCTGGAGAGCTGCAGCTTGCGGAGCACGGCGGAGACGTGCGTCTCGACCGTCTTCGTGGAAATGGACAGCTCGCGTGCCAGTTCCTTGTAGGTGTAGCCGCGGGCGATGAGGCGCAGGACCTCTCGCTCCCTTGGTGTGAGCTGGTCGAGCTCCGGGTCGATGGCCGGCTGTCCCTCCGGGCTGGAGGCGAATGCGTCGAGCACGAAACCCGCCAGCCTCGGCGAGAAGACGGCATCCCCGCCCGCCACCCGGCGGACGGCGTCGATGAGCTCGGGGCCGGAGATCGTCTTCGTGACGTAGCCGCGGGCACCGGCACGAATGACGGCGATGACGTCCTCGGGGGCGTCGGAGACGGAAAGGGCGAGGAACTTCACCGTGGCGGCGGGACCGCCGGCCGCCTTCGTGGCCTCGATGACTCGTTGCCCTCCTCCGCTCGGCAGATGGAGGTCGAGAAGGACGACGTCGGGGATGCGCTCCGAGATGAGCTCGATGGCGGGTTCGACATCGTCCGCCTCACCCACGACCTCGACGGCATCGCCCAGCTCGGCGCGCACGCCCTTGCGGAAGATCTCGTGGTCGTCGACGAGGAAGACGCGAGGTGGCGGGGTGCCGGCGGTCATGGCCCGGCCGTGCTCTTCGCCCGCCGCCCGGCGTCGCGTGCCATGACGAGGGCAACTTCGGTACCCCCGCCCGCCTCGCTTCGGATGGCCGCCTCCCCGCCGCTTCGCGCCATGCGGCCCCGGATCGACTCGGCGATTCCCTTGCGGTCGGCGGCGACGGCGTCCGGGTCGAAACCCTGCCCCCTGTCCCTCACGAACAGCGACACCGTCCGCTCTTCCACCTCGCCGAAGAGCGACACCTCCGGTGCCCCGGACCACTTGGCGGCGTTCACGGCGGCCTCTCGTCCGGCGGCGAGGAGGGCGCGGAGCCCCTCGTCCAGCTCGCAGTCGCCCACCACCACGACTTCGACGGGGACGCCGTGGAGGACTTCGACGTCCTCCTGGATGCGCTGCACGCCGGCGCCGAACGTGCTGTCCTGGTCACCCGCCGCCGTCGGTCGTCCGCCGTCGAACAACCAGGCGCGCAGCTCCCGCTCCTGGGCCCTCGCCAGCTTCACGACCTCTTGAGGCGTGTCAGCCCGGCGCTGGATGAGCGCCAACGTTTGCAGCACCGAGTCGTGCAGCCTCGCCGCCATGTCGGCCCGTTCCTCCGCCCGGGCCCGCGCCTGGCGCTCGACGACGAGGTCGCGGGCGACGCGCAACCACCAGGGACCGAAGACCGTGACGATGGCGGCGATGATGAGCAGGAGGCCGGCGAGGGGCTCGAAGACGGAGGTGGAGCGGTGGCGGATCCCGAAGTCTCCCTGACGTCCTCCGAGGTGCAGGAGGGCGAGCCCGGCGATCAAGAGGAGAACGGCCACGACGATGCGCAGCACGAGCCCGCGCCACCAGTGTCGGCCCTGGTCGCCCCTCGCGAGACGGGCGACGGGTCCCAGAGCCCGATGGAGGGCGGCCTGTTCGTCGGGGTCGACGTTGCGCCAGATGAGGATGAGCCCGGCGGCGCTCACGAGGCCGGGAAGGGCCAGCGAGCTGACCCAGGTGGCCCCGAGGGCGGAGGCGACGAGCAGGGCCATGACGTAGAGGGGCACAGCCGCCAGTGCGAGGGCGATGCCGCGGCGGTCCGAGAGGGCGCGGACCATGATGGACTCACTGCTGCCGTCGGCCGGGATGAGGAGCCACCCGATCACATAGGCGCACGCACCGAAGCCGCTGAGGGAGACCATGACGATGATGACGCGGACGATCGTCGGATCCCAGCCCAGGCGCCGGGCCAGACCGCCGGCGACGCCGCCGACGAGGCGCTCGTCACGGCTTCGCCGGACGGGGCCGCGGTCGCGCCGGCGGTGCCAGCCTCGCGGCCCGCCGTGGTGGTGGGCCAACCAGGGCGGGAGCGACCCGTCCCCGCTGTATTCCCAGTGGGACCGGCGCCCGTCGCCCTGCCGCCACCCGTACCCCCATCCAAGCCCGTCCGTCTTCGTGCCGCCGCCGCCCTCCGGGCGCGCTTCCTCGGCTCCGGGAGGGATTCCGGAGCCGAGGGTTTCCTCGCCGGCAGGCGGCGCCGGCGGTGCGGTCCGCGTCGTGTGGGGTTCCTCGATGAACTGATGATCGCGCCGGGGGCACGTGCCTGACCATCAGGGACGTCCCCGAGGACGTCCTCGGGGCATCGGGGAAGGTTCAGGGTGATCCCCGATTCCCTCTCGAGCCCGCCCGGCGCACGATGAGCCCCATGGAACCGAACAGCACCACCACCGACTACTCGGCCGGCTCCGAGGGGGCCACGTCGGAGATGCCCGAGTGGCTCTCCCCCCGGGCGGTTGTCAGGCCCCGCGAGGGCCGCATGCTCGCCGGCGTCGCCGCCGGCATCGCCGACTACCTGGCCATCGACGTCACCGTCGTCCGGGTCGTGCTCGCCGTGCTCTGCCTCGTCGGCGGGGCGGGCGTGCCGCTCTATCTGGCCGGCTGGGCCCTCATCCCGGAGGAAGGGTCGGAGCTCTCCATCGCCGCCGATCTCCTGCACCATCAGGGCGCCTACTGAGAAGGCGACGGCAAGCGACGAGAAGAGAGAAGGAAAACGATCATGACGAACCCTCCCCCTCCCCCCGGATGGGCATGGTGGCAAGAGACCGCCCGCCGGTACGGGCCGACCCCCGGTCCCGGTGCAGACATCCGGGTATCGGACGCCGAGCGGTCAGCCGTCGGCGACCTGTTGTCGAAGCACTACGCCGACGGTCGGCTCGACGACACCGAATTCAAGGAGCGGCTCGACCGCGCCATGTCGGCCAAGACCCGTGGCGACCTGCGGGGCCTGACGTCGGACTTGCCACCGTTGGCACCGGCGCAGACGCTGCCGACACCTCACCGGCATCATCACTGGCCGCTCGTGGCGGCCGTGATCGTCGGTGCCCTCGTGTTCTCGGCGGCCTCCGCTTGGACGTTCGGTCCGCACGTGCCCTGGCTGCTCGTCCTCATCGTGGGCGTCCTCGTGTGGCGGCGCCTGACGTGGGGCTCGTGGCACCGCCACGACCACGACCACTCACACTCGGCGCCGCCGTTTTCCTGACGGCTCGTCGTGCCGGGCGTTCCACTCGAGGAGGCGCACGGCCCAGTCCACCGCCTGCGACGGCGTCCGGGCCACGTGCGCCCCTCCCGGGTAGCGCACGAACTCGACGGGGCGTCCGAGCTGGCGGAGGACGGCATACAGCTCCTCGGCCTGGCCGATGGGGACCCGAAGATCCCCCTCCCAGTGGAGGATGAGCATCGGTGTCGTGATGTTGGACGCGTCCGTGAGGGGGGAACGGGCGAGGTAATCGTCCCGTTCGTCCCAGGGCAAGCCGAAGTTGAACACGACGAACCCCGGGATGTCCGTGGTCCCGAACATGCTCAGCTGATCGATGACGGCGGCGACGGCCGTGGCGGCACGAAAGCGGTCCGTGCGAGCGGCCAGCCATGCCGTCATGAAGCCGCCGTAGGAGCCACCGCTCACGAACTGTCGCCCACCGTCGCCGAGGCTGCGGGCGACGACATCGTCGACGCAGGCGAGGATGTCCTCGGCGTCGGCCCCGCCCCAGTCGCCCGTGCACGCCTCCGTGAAGGCCTGCCCGTAGCCCGAGCTGCCGCGGGGGTTCGGCAGCACCACGTTGTAGCCGGCGGCCGCGATCGCCTGGTGCAGGGCGAGGAACCTCCCGGCCGGCCAGGACCCGTGCGGTCCCCCGTGGATGTCGAGGTGGATGGGCAGCCGTCCCGGTGACCCGCCGGGCGGGCGGATGAGGAAGTACTCGACCGGCGTGCCGTCTTCCACCGTGATGGTGGTCCGGGTGACGGGGCCGAGGGCGACGTCGGCGAGCAGCTCGTCGTTGGCGTCGCTGAGGCGGTGGACGGCGCTCTTCGGCGCCCGGCCGCCGGACGGTCCGAGGGGCGCTGCGTAGCATTCCGACGGGCTGTCCGGCCAAGAGGCGGTGAAGACGACGGTGCGGCCGTCCGGGCTCACAGACAGCCCGTCCACCTGCCGGTCGCCACCCACGACCGTCCTCGACGTGGGCTCGCCCAGTCGACCGACCTGCACACCGATAGCCCCGCGGTCGCTCACGAGGGCAGCGATGGCTGCGTTGCCCACCCAGGCGAAGGGCCGCGGGGCGGAGGCGACGAAGGGAACAGGCCGGTCCGTGGCCGGGGCGAGAGGTGCCGGATCTGCCGTCGCGTCTGCCGGCACGGTGAACACATGCGTGTCGCGGTCCCAGGATTCACCGGCCTCGTGGCCGACGAAGGCGAGCGTGCGACCGTCTGGCGAAAAGGCCGGCAAGCCGGCGCGGCCCCCGCCCCCCGTGAGGCGGCGCGGACGGCCGCCGGCGGAGGCGACGACGTAGATGTCCGATCGCAGCTGGCGGTCGTTGCGCCGCCGATCCCGGTCGGAGGAGAACGCCACCAGCTCGCCGCCGGGCGACCAGCTCGGATCGGCGTCGTCGTAGTCGCCGTCGGTGAGCTGGCGAACGGAGCCGTGTTCGACGTCGACGACGAAGAGGTGGCGGCGACCCTCGTACCAGCCGATGTTGTCGAAGCGCGCGGCGAGGCCGCGCACCACCCGGGGGGCATGGCGGTCCTTCGCCGATCGCTCGTCACCCGGCTTCGGGATGCCCGTCGGGCAGACGAGCACCAGGCTCGCCGAATCGGGTGACCACTCGGGCTGGCCGACGGCTCCGGGAAAGGCGCCGAGCCGCCGGGGCGAACCACCGGAGAGCGGTGCCAGGCGCAGCTCCGCCGGAGAATCCGGGGGGACCGAGACGTAGGCGAGAAACCGCCCATCCGGCGACCAGCGTGGCGCGCTGTCCCCCGGCCCGTCGCTGAAGCGCCTCGGCCGGGCGGAGCCGTCGAGAGGGGCCACCCAGATTCTGAGAGCAGGTGCGGTCGGTCTCCGCCTCTGGGACCGACTGCACCCAGGCGACGCGGACGCCGTCAGGGGAGACGGCCGGGTCGCCGAGCGTACGCAGGCGGAAGAAATCGTCGGGCTGCAGCCGGCGCTTGGCCATCACGCCGCCGGCTGCGCAGCGGGGACGACGCCGCCCGCCGGCGCCTCGACGGCACGGCCGGCCGACGCCAGTTGCTCGGCTCGCCGGCGGCCCGCCCAGCCGGGGCCGCGGACGACGTAACCGAGGCGGTCTCGCCACGTCCCGGAGCGGGCGATGTCGCGGAACATCTCGGCGTACTCGTGGCCGGCGATGCGGGCCGGGTTGAAGGTGTTGATGTTCTTCGTCAGACCGTAGACGACATGCTCCGACTCGGGCTCGAACGTATCGAACAGCTTGTCCCAGAGGATGAGGATGCTCCCGTGGTTGCGGTCGAGGTAGGGCCCGTTGCTGCCGTGGTGGACGCGGTGGTGTGACGGCGTGTTGAGGAAGCGCTCGAACGGGCCGATCTTGTCGATCGTCTCGGTGTGGATCCAGAACTGGTAGAGCAGGTTGACCCCGCGGGCGGTGTTGACGAGCGCCGGCTCGAAACCGAGCAGCGTGAGAGCCGAATACGGGAGGAACGTCCCGAAGGCCTCCGCCACCGGCTGGCGAAGCGCCGTCGAGAGGTTGTAGTGCTCGCTCGAGTGATGCACGACGTGGATCGCCCACATGAAGCGGCTCTCGTGCATGGCCCGGTGGTTCCAGTAGTAGAGGAAGTCCCAGGCCAAGACGGCCGCCGCCGTGGCCGCCGGCCCCGCCCCGAGGGAACGAGGGCGCCCACGGGGCGACAACCGCGCCATGGCCGTGCGCGAGGCCCAGCTCGTCGTCACGGCGAGACCGCCGGCGACGACGGCCGCCACGCCCCCGGCAGCGGCGACGGGTCGGGCGAGCCGGGCGGCCCTGCGGCGCAGCCGCCGCCCCACCGGCTCGCTCGGAGCGGCCGGCTCGGTCTCCCCCTCGAGCCGCACGAGGAGGTCGGCCAGGGAGGTGACCGCAGCGGCACCGATGGCGCCGGCGAGCAGCAGTCGCCCGTGCCGTCCCTTGCCGGGGACGAGGGGCCGCAGCAGCTTCGGCATGACGAAGGGCACGACAAGGCTTCCGACGCCCATGGAGAGGCTGGCGATCGTGTCCTTCCGCTCGTACAGGCCGGCCGGCGGTGCCGCCGGCTCGGCGTCGGCGTCCTCGGCGGCAAGGGCGCCCGCCGTCTTCTCGGAGTGGTTGCGCAGCCAGAGGTACTCCGCCCCCATGCTCCCGAAGTAGAAGGGGATGGCGACGACGGTGAGGTCCTTCACGGCCGCGATGTTAGGACGCCCTCCCTGTTGCCCGCCGCCCGGCCGCCCGGCGCCGCGCCGCGGCCCGAAGCGTCCGGAAGTGCAGGTGGGAAGGGCGGTAGGCTCGGTCGCCCGATGGACCGCCGGGTGATGTCTTCCCGCGCGTCGGATACATGGAAGGGTGCGAACGTCATGCGAAAGCTCCTCTCGGCCCTCATGGTGGGCGTCTTCGCCGCCGGCCTCGGCGCTTGCGGCAGCGCAACGTCCTCCGCCCCCCCGACCGTCGACACGGGTACGCCGGTGCCGGCGGGGCCGCTCGGGGCGTCCTGCTCGAACAGCGCCATCCAGAGCGACCTCTACCACGAGGGCGTGCTGACGGTCGCCACCGACAACCCCGTGTACACCCCCTGGTTCGTGAACAACCGGCCCGAGAACGGGCAGGGCTACGAGGCCGCCGTGGCCTACGGCGTGGCAACAGCCCTCGGCTTCTCGAAGTCGCACGTGAAGTGGGCCTACGAGCCCTTCAACGACTCCTATGCGCCGGGGCCGAAGGCGTTCGACTTCGACATCGACGAGATCTCCGTCACCTCGGCTCGCGCTCAGGCCGTCACCTTCAGCGTGAGCTACTACGCCGACACGCAGGCGCTCGTCGTGCTGAAGAACAGTGCCATCGCCAAGGACCACTCGCCGGCCGCCCTGCGGACCTACCAATACGGGGACCAGATCGGCACGACGAGCCTCGCCTACATCTCGCAGTACATCCGCCCGACGACGGGGACGAGGGTCTACCAGTCGTTGAACGACGTGAAGAGCGCCCTCGACACGCACCAGGTCGCCGCCTTCGTCACGGACACGCCGACGGCTCAGTACATCGCCGCCGACGAGATCCCCGGAGCCGAGGTCCTCGGCCACTTCCCGAGCACCGGTGAGCACTTCGGGCTCCTCTTCCACAAGGGCGACCCTCTCGTCGCCTGCGTCGACAAGGCCATCGACTACCTCAGCTCGACAGGCGCGCTCGCCAGCTACTCCAAGAAGTACCTGGCGATCTTCAACGTCATCCCGACGATCCAGCCCTGACGGGCGAGCGCCGTGGGCAAGCAACGGGACGACGGGAGCCTCCGGCCGTCCGTCGGCCTGCAACCCCTTGCCGGCGCCATGGGGGACCGCGGGCCGCGGCTGCTCAGCGCCGGTGACCGGCGGGCGACCGTCATCTCCTCGGTCAGCACCCTCGTGTTCGTCTGCGCTCTCGTGGCGGCCTTCCTGTTCGCGCCGGGCAGCGCCTCCGTCCGCCACGACTTCTTCAGCGGCTCCAACATGTGGCATTCGTTCGTGGGCGACAACTCGAAGGGGCTCCCGAGCGTGGGGACGGCCATCGTGCTCAACATCAAGATGTTCCTCGTCGCCGAGGTCCTCATCCTCATCCTCGCCCTCGTCGTCGCCCTCGTGCGCCAGTCGACGGGACCGGTGATGTTCCCCCTCCGGTTGGTGGCGACGGTCTACGTCGACGTCCTTCGCGGCGTGCCCCTGCTGCTCGTGATCTACATGATCGGCTTCGGCATCCCCGCCCTCTCCATACATTTCCTCTCGACGCAGTCCCCGCCCGTGTACGGGACGGCGGCCCTCGTGCTGTCCTACTCCGCCTATGTGTCGGAGGTGTACCGCGCCGGCCTGAACTCGGTGCATCGCAGCCAGACGATGGCCGCGCGCTCGCTCGGCCTGACGGGCTGGACGGCCATGCGCTACGTGATCCTCCCCCAGGCGGTCCGCAACATCATCCCCCCTCTCCTCAACGACTTCATCAGCCTCCAGAAGGACACCGCCCTCGTCGGGGTGATCGGCGCCGTCGAGGCCAGCCAGGCCGCCAACATCTACGCAGACTCACAGTTCAACTACTCGAGCTACGTCGTCGCCGCCATCCTCTTCCTCCTCCTCACGATCCCGCTCGCCCGCTTCACCGACTACGTCATCCGGCGAGACCGCTCCCGCCGGCTGGCCGGGGCGCTCGTGTGAACAGAGGTGCCCCGGAGGATCCGGGGTGGCCCGTGGCGCTCAGGGTCGAGGGGCTCCGCAAGTCGTTCGGCGACGTGGCCGTGTTGCGGGGCGTCGACCTCGGCGTGGACAGTCACGAGGTCATCTGCCTCATCGGCGCCTCCGGGTCGGGGAAGTCGACCCTCCTGCGCTGCATCAACCTGCTGGAGCCGATCGATGCCGGGCGTATCGAGCTCTTCGGGCGGGACATCTCCTCGGATCCGGGGCTCGATCAGAACCTCGTGCGACGCCAGGTCGGCATCGTGTTCCAGTCCTTCAACCTCTTTCCCCACATGAACGTGCTCGCCAACGTCACCCTGGCGCCCATGAAGGCGCTCGGCGTCCCGAGGGAGCAGGCGAACGAGGAGGCGCGGGCGCTCCTCGGTCGTTTCGGCCTCTCCGACAAGGAGCAGGACTACCCCGACCGGCTCTCCGGTGGCCAACAGCAGCGAGTGGCCATCGTGCGCGCCCTCGCCATGCGGCCCCGCATCATGCTGCTCGACGAGGTTACGAGTGCCCTCGACCCCGAGCTCGTCTCCGAAGTCCTCGACGTCATCCGGGAGCTGGCGACCTCGGGGATGACGATGGTGATCGCAACGCACGAGATGGGTTTCGCTCGGGACATCGCCCGCCGGGTCTGCTTCCTCGAAGACGGCCTCATCGTCGAGGAGGCGCCCCCGCTCGAGCTCTTCAGCGATCCGAAGGACGAGCGGACGAGGCGCTTCCTGCGGCGCATCATCGACGCCGGCCGGCTCTGAGGGCCTCGGCCGAGCCGTACACTCCCCGCAGTGTCAGGTTCCGAACCGCCGCTCGCCGACGTCGTCTCGTTCGCCGAGCGGGCTCGGGCCCGTCGCCGAGGGGGGGCGGCACCCGACGAGGCGCCCGGTGCCGCCGCCGGGGCAGGTGAGCCCGCCGATGTGGCCCGCGAGGCCATGTTCCGCCGATTCGCACAGCTCGTCCGGCCGGCGGGCACCGGTCTCCGATCCGTCGACGACGACCTCGCCGTCCTCGTGTACGACTCGGCAAGCGATCGGGTGGCAACGGCGTCAGTACGTGGGGAGGAGCCGGTCGGATCCTCCCGGCAGCTGACGTTCCAGACCGACTCGTTCACCTTGGAGGTCCAGTTGGAAGGTCCTTCCCACGAGCTCGTGTGCCAGGTCGTACCGCCCCAGCCGGCGAGCCTGGAGATCCGTCACCGGTCCGGATGCCGCGACCTCGGCCGCGACGAGTTCGGCACCTTCTACGCCGGACCGCTGCCCGACGGTGCCCTCAGCCTGCGGTGCGTGCCCCTCGGGGACGCCCCCCCGGCGGCCACCAGCTGGTTCTCGCTGTCCGCCGTCCCTCCCGGCTGAGCCGGTCGGTCGTGCTGCCGTCGTTGGCGCCGCCGGCCGCCCTGGCGGAGGCGAGCGGGGCGGTCGAGATGGTGAGCGTCGACCCGCGACGGGCCCTCGCCCTCTCGGTCGGGCTTCTCGCTCGCAGCGACCTCGACGCCGAGGCGCGGGCGGTGGCCGAACGGGCGGCCGCCCTGGCTGAGCTCGACCTCGGACGGGTGCAGGAGGCTCGTGCCCGCTTCGAGCGGGCGAAGGTGGGCGCCACCGCCGACGGTGTGGCCCACCGCCTGGCGGAGCTGCAGATCGGTCTCGCCATGGCTCTGCTGCAGTGTGAGGAGCCGGAGGCGGCCATGGCGGAGCTCGACGCCGCCCTCGCCGGCGCCGGGGACGCCGAGACGAGAGGGCGGGCCGAGTCGCAGCGGGCGACCGTCCTCCTGCGCCTCGGCCGGTACCCGGAGGGCCTCGAGCAGGCGTCGCGGGCGATCGCCACGTGCCGGGCGGCCGGCATGGAGGGCGCCGAGGCGCGGTTGTTGTCGAACGTCGGCGTCGTGCGCGCCTACCTCGGCGAGTACGCCGCCGCCGAGGAGGCGTTGGGTGAGGCGCTTCGGCTCCTGCGCGAGCAAGGTGCCGACGTCGGCGCCGCCAACGTCGTGCACAATCTCGGCTTCGTGGCGGGCAGGCGCGGCGACGTGCCGGCCGCCCTCTCGCTCTTCGACGAGGCCTTCGACGAATACGTCCGGCTCGACGTCCCGGCCGATGCCGCCCTCGTGGACCGCTGCCAGGTGCTCCTCTCGGTGCGACTGCTCCCGGAGGCACGAGCCGCCGCCATGGCGGCCGTGGCCGCGCTGGAGAACTGCGGACAGGCGGCCGACCTCGCCGAGGCACGCCTCGTGCTGGCGGAGGTGTCGCTCGCCGAGGGCGATCTGGAACAGGCGGCGGCGGAGGCACGTGAGGCGGCTGCCGCCCTCCGGCGGCAGGGCCGCACGAGCTGGGCGACCCTCGCAGATCTCGTGGAAGCGCGGGCGAGATGGGCCGAGGGGGACGCTGCTCGCACGATTTCGGAGGCAGTCGAGCTGGCCGGTCGCCTCGCCGCCGCCGGCTGGCGCCTGCACGGCCTCGAAGCGATCGCCGTGGCGGCCCGTGCCGCCCTGACGGCGGGCGAACCGGAGCTGGCCCTCTCGGTGTTCGACGGGGTCGCCCTCGACGATGCGGCCGACGAGGATCTCTCTGCCGACGAGCGTGTCCGGGTCGTCTACGTCCGCGCCCTTGCCCGGCTGGCGGCCGGATTCCCCGACGAGTGCCTGGCGCAGCTGCGGGAGGGCCTCCGCACGGCCGAGGACCATCGGGTCGCCTTCGGGGCGACGGAGCTGCGGGCTCGGGCCACGCTCGCCGCCACGGACCTCGCCGAGCTCGGTCTCGAGATCGCGCTCGACGAGGGCTCGGGAGCGCTCGTGCTCGAGTGGTCGGAGCGGTGGCGCGCCCGTTCGCTGTGGCCGGCGGATGCCCTCCCTCCCGCCGACGCCGAGCTGGCCGACTCGCTGGCGCAGTTGCGGCACACGGTGGCCGCCCTGGAGGAGGTCGTCGAATCCGGCGAAGCCGCCGAGGGGCGGGCGCACCGGCTGTCCGGGCGCCGTCGCCTCCTCGAGACCTCCATCCGTCAGCACTGCCTCGGCAGCGCTCGGCAGCGGCGTTCGTCGCCACCAGTGCCGTCGCTGGGCGACCTGCGGGAGCTGCTGGCGTCGTCGGACTGCGCCGCCGTCGTCGAGCTGGTGGCGGCGAGGGGCGACCTGCACGCCGTCGTGGGCACTCCGACGACTTGTGTCGTGCGCCGCCTCGGCCCCCTCGGCGAGCTCTCGCGCTGGCGGGCGGCCGCCCGCTTCTCGCTCTCCCGTCTCGTGTCGGGCACCGGTTCCCGGGCAAGCCGCCTGACGGCCGCCGTGCTGCTCGGCCGGGCGATGGCGGCGGCCGACCGCTTTCTCCTCCGCCCTCTGGCGGCCGAACTGGAGGACGCCTTCTCGGCGGGAGGCCAGGAGCTCGTGATCGTCCCCACGGGCGTGCTCCACTCGCTGCCGTGGGCGCTGCTGCCGAGCCTGCGTTCACGACCTGTGTCGCTGGCTCCTTCCCTTGCGCTCGTCCTCGACCGATGCAGGCCGGATCACGCCCGCGCCGGTCGACCGGACGCAGGCACCGTCCTCGTGGCGGCACCCGGTGTCGCTTCGGGAGGCGCCGAGGTGGAGGCGCTCGGCCGCCTCTACCCGGCGGCTCGGGTGCTGACCGGACGTGAGGCGACGGCGCGACACGTAGCCTGTGCGATGAACGGGGCGGTGACAGCTCATGTCGTCGCCCATGGGAGGTTCCGGGCGGACAATGCGCTCTTCTCCGCACTCGAGATGGCGGACGGCCCCCTCACCGTCTACGACCTCGAGGCGATCGGCGAGCCGCCCGACCTGCTCGTCCTGTCGTCCTGCGATGCCGGCCGGTCCGACGTCCAACCGGGCGACGAGCTCATGGGCCTGGCGGCGACCATGCTCTCGCTCGGCTCGCGGGCGATCGTGGCGAGCATCGCCCCCGTGCCGGACATCGGAGCCCCGGCCGTCATGACGACCTTCCACGAGTCGTTGCTGTCCGGCCGGTCGCCGGCTGCGGCCCTGGCGCTCGCCCAGCAGCGCTATGACGCCGGCGCCGTCGGTCCCGACCAGCTGGCGGACGGTTCGGAGGGGGGGATGATGGCGCTGGCGGCGGCGGGTTTCGTCTGCCTCGGCGCCGGAGTAGGGAGGGGAGAAAGCCGGTGTTGACAGTCCATGGCCAGCCGCGCATGCGAGGTGGTCTGCTAACTGCGAAGATGACGAAATGACTACGGACCGCGGGGCCTCGGACGAGATCTTCACGACCATCGTCCGGAACGTCCGCAAGGTCATCCAGGGCAACGAGTCGGCCATCCGCTATGCCGTGACGTGCCTCGTGGCCGGTGGTCACCTCCTCATCGAGGACGTTCCGGGCGTGGGGAAGACGAGTCTCGGCAAGGCTGTGGCCGCCTCGGTCGCCTGCCGCCACCGCCGCATCCAGTTCACGTCCGATCTGCTGCCGTCCGACGTCACCGGCGTGAGCGTCTTCGACCGCAACTCGAGCGCCTTCGAATTCCGGCCCGGGCCGATCTTCGCCAACATCGTGCTCGCCGACGAGATCAACCGGACACCGCCGAAGACGCAGTCCGCCCTCCTCGAGGCCATGGAGGAGCGGCAGGTGACGGTCGAGGGCACCACCTACGAGCTGGCCGAGCCGTTCATGGTGATCGCCACGCAGAACCCGATCGAGCACGAAGGCACCTATCCGCTCCCCGTGAGCCAGCTCGACCGCTTCCTCATGCGCATCCATCTCGGGTACCCCGACCCGGCCGCCGAGGTCGACATCCTCGTGCGTCACGGGGTGGACGAGCCCCTCGTCGACCTGGAAGCCGTCGCCACCCCCGAGCAGGTGCTGGAGCTCGCCAAGCGGGTGCGGGACGTGCACTGCTCCGAGGCCGTGCAGCGGTACATCGTGGATCTCGCCAACGCCACCCGCACCCACCCGGCCGTCCTGCTCGGCATGTCGCCGAGGGCCGCCCTCGCCCTGCAGCGGGCCTCGCGTGCCTGGGCCGTGCTGCACGGTCGCGACTACGTCGTCCCCGACGACGTGAAGGCGTTGGCGCTACCTGTGATCGGGCACCGGCTGGAGCTGCGGACGGCCCGGACGGCCGGCAGCGACCACGTCATCGCCGTCGTGAACGAGCTCCTCTCCAAGGTGGCCGTGCTCGAGAACGAGCGGGCGTCCCTCTGAGCGGTCGGGGCCGACGGTCGTGCTGACCCGGCGAGGCAAGGCGGCTCTCGTCGCCTTCGTCGTCCTCCTCGTGGCCGGTCGCATCCTCGGCGTGACGGAGCTGTTCGGCATCGCTGTCGCCCTCTTGGTCCTCGTGGTCGTGAGCGTCGTGCGCCTGCGGCTCTCGCACGTGAGGGCGCACCTCTCGGCCCGGCTGTCGCCCGAAGTGATCGAGGCGGGCCAGCCCACCGTTCTCGAGCTCTTCATCGAGAACAGCGGGATCGTGCCGTCGCCCGGCAACCGGCTCCAGCTCCTGCCCTCCAGCGGTGGCCGCCACCGCATCCTCGTGCCCCGGCTCGCCCCCGGAGAGCGGGCCACGGTCACCATCGGCCTCGACAGCTCGCGGCGTGGCCGGCACTCCATCGCCGGTTACGACGCCGTCATGAGCGACGGCCTCGGGCTCGCCAGCCAGCGTCTCGTGGCAACGGGGAGCGTCGCCTATCTCGTGCGCCCCCGCAGCGAGGAGCTGCCGCACACGCTGCCGCTCAGCACGGGCATCTCGGGCCAGGAGAGCACGCACTCGGCGGCCGACCGGCTTCTCACCGGATCGTCCATGCTGCGCCTGTACGCGCCGGGCGACGACCTCCGGCGGGTGCACTGGCCGACGACGGCCCGCGTGGGCGAGCTGATGGTCAGGGAGGGCGGCGACCCGGACACCGCCAACCGCTCCGGCACGACCATCATCCTCGGCACCCAGCGGGGCGGCGGGGACTGTTTTGAGCGCGCCGTCGAGATCACCGCCAGCCTCGCCGGCGTCGCCCTGCGCGAAGGCATGCTGCGCGTCATGACGACCGGCGGCTACGACAGCGGCCTCGCCCACGGCCTCGACCACCTCGACGAGATCACGCTGCAGCTCGCCGTCGTGCAGGCGCTGCCTGGTTCCGCTGGCCACCGGCAGCCCCCCGCTGACGTCCCCCGGGGCGGCAACGGTCGTGGCCGGCAGGAACCTCCCGCCACGCCGGCGGGCGTGGCGGTCAACTTCGTCGACGAGGTCGTCAACAACGATCTCCGCCGGGAGGAGTGGAACGTCCTCCTCGCCGTCGAGGCGGTCGACCGGCTCGAGGACGCCGAGCTGAACCCGGACATCATCGCCCCCCTGCAATCGCGCGTCGGCACGATCGTCCTCGTCCTCGTCGGAGGTGACGTCCCCCGCTTCGAGCGGCTCTCCCGCAACGAGGTCGCCGTCTTCCTCCCCGCAGGCCGTGCCATGCACGACATCTGGAACACGGCCATGGACCTACCCGTCGGCGAAGTACGGGCGGTCGACACCGAACAACAGCCCAGCACGGAGGTGACCGTCCCGTGATCGTCTCGCCCTGGTTCGCCCTCGTCCTTCTCGACGCCGTCACGGTGGCGACCTTCGCCCGTTGCTTCAACGGCCCGGGGGAGCTCCTCATCCTCCTGCCCGTCTGCGTCGGTGCCCAGCTCCTCGCCCATCTCGGGCGCCGGCTGCGGCGCGACGGCCGCCAGGGGATCGCCATCGCCCTCTGGGCTGTCACCGTCGTGCTCGTCGCCTACCTGCCCGTCGCCTTCGTCGACGGCGCCAGTTTCCGCTTCGGCTTTCTTCCCCTCACGGGCACCTGGCATGTCCTCTCGCACCAGCTGTCGGCCGCCTGGGACATCTTCTCCAACCGGGTGGCGCCCGTGGCGCAGGCCCCGGGCCTCGTGCTGGCGGCGGCCTGGGCCTCCGGCGTCCTCGCCCTCGCCGCCGAGGCCCTCGATGCCGACAGCAGCCTGCCCGCCGTCGTCGCCCTCGTCCCCGCCTTCGACATCGTCGTGTTCACGGGAACGCTCGGGACGGCGACCGGGCGGGCACCCGAGCTGGCCGCCCTCGCCGCCCTCGCCGTCTGGTACCTGGCCGGGGCCAACCGCCATCGAGCCGGCGAGCAGGTCGTGACGGCCCGCTTGGAGGGTTCGTCGGCGCCTCGCAAGCAGGTCTCCATCAAGCAGGTGAGCGGGCTGCTGACGGGTCGCCGCACTCCGACGGCCGTCGCCGGCCTGGCCCTCGTGGCCGCCTTCTCGGCCGGCGTCATCGGTCCCCTCCTGCCGGGCGCCACGAGCACGGCCTGGCTGGCCTGGCACGGGACCGGCAAGGCCTCGAGCCTCAACAAGACGAACCGCACGGGGCCGGGCGCCGGACCCGTCACGATCAGCAACTTCGTCCAGGTGGGCGAAGAGGAGATCGACAACTCGGGGACGCCCCTCTTCAAGGTCTACAGCTCGCGGGTCACCCGCGAGATCCTCTTCGTCGACGACCTCTTCAACGGGTCGACCTGGACGGAGGTCCCCATCGTGCAGCGCTCGTCCATCCCGCCGCTGTCGGGATCCATCCCCGCCTTCGAGGCTCACCCGCCCTTGCCGGTCGAGGAGCCCGACAGCGAGCACCTCATCGAGGTCATCCAGAACATCGATCTCGGCGGACCAGCCGTGCCCGTGCCTGGCACTCCCCTGGCCATCGACAGCGGCGTCCAGGCCTCCCTCGAGAGCCCGGAAGGGCCGGTCGACCTCGGCACCGGGGCGCTCACCGACAACGCCAGCTACGCCGTCGAGGCCGACGTCACCCCCAGCCCGGCGGTGGCGCAGGCGAACTACGACGCCAAGGCGTCGCCTGCACCGGCCGTCGACCTCGAAGTCCCTACGGGCGTCCCGGCTCGCATCCGCCAGCTGGCATCGAGCCTCGTGGCGGGAGCCACCACCATCGAGGCGAAGGCCGACGCCATCCAGGACTACCTCCTCGCACACTACAAGTACTTCCTGCCCACGTCCCCACCGCCCACCGAGCCCGGTGGCTGGGCCGCCCTCGAGAACTTCCTCTTCCAGACGAAGAAGGGCTACTGCCAGCAGTTCGCCAGCGCCTTCGGTGCACTTGCCCGTCTCGACGGCCTGCCGACGCGGGTGGTCGTCGGGTTCCTCCCGACGTCGCCCAAGGGCGACAGCTGGACCGTCACGGGGCTCGAGACGCACGCGTGGCCGCAGGTCTACTTCCCCGGCACCGGCTGGGTGGACTTCGAGCCGACCCCGGGTGCCAGCAGCCCGACCTACCCGCCGCCGCCGTCGACGAGCACGGACGTGCCACCGACGAAACCCACCCCCGGCGTGTCCACCAGCGTCGCCCACAACCTCCACCAGATCAAGGGCGGCTCGCCGGTGGCGACGGTGCCGACGTCCCCCTTCCCGACCGTGCCGACGGGTTCAGGGGGCACGGGCAACTCCGGCGACGTGACGCTTGTGCTCCTGGCGCTCCTCGCCGGGGCCGTCGCCTGGGCACTCGTGGTGCCCGCCTGGCGGGTGATCCGGCTGCGCAGAGTGCGGGATCCCGCTCGGGGGGCCCTCATGGCCTGGAGCTCTGCCATCGGGGTGCTCGGCGCCGCCGGCCTCCACCGTCGCCGGGCCGAGACGTACCTCGAGTTCGCCCGCCGCGTCTGCACGGCGGGGGCGATTACCGGTGACGCCGAGGCCGCCTTCGGGCGGCTGGCCGAGGCCGCCAACCGCGCCCTGTTCGCCCGCCTCCCGCCGAGCGCGGAGGATTCCTGCCGGGCAGCGGCCGACTCGGCCATGGTTCGCCGTTCCGCCCGCCACTCCTTGAGCTGGGGAACCCGGTTCGTCCTGCTGATGGATCCGCGGGACCTCCTCGCCACGCCGTGAGCACGCCTCGCCCCGCGGCCGCCGGGCGCAGGGCCAGCAAGTAGGGTCGGGGCCGTGGCCGATCAGGCGCATTTTGCGGAGGACACCGAGGAGTTCATGGGCTCGCTCTACTCCGCCGCGCTCCGCATGACGCGCAATCCCTCCGAGGCGGAGGACCTCGTGCAGGAGACCTACCTCAAGGCCTACCGCGCCTACGACTCGTTCAAGGCGGGCACGAACCTGAAGGCCTGGCTCTACCGCATCCTCACGAACACGTTCATCAACGCCTACCGGGCGCGGCGGCGCCACCCGGAGGAGACCGAGCTCGAAGAGGTGGAAGACTTCTACCTCTTCCACCGCCTCGGCGGCCTCGAGGCCGCCGCCGCCGGCCGTAGCGCCGAGGACGAAGTGCTCGAGAGCATCACCGACGACGAGGTGAAGGCCGCCATCGAGTCGCTGCCGGAGAGCTTCCGCATGGCTGTGCTGCTGGCGGACGTGGAGGGTTTCTCCTACAAGGAGATCGCAGAGATCATGGACGTGCCCATCGGCACGGTCATGAGCCGGCTGCATCGGGGAAGAAGGGCACTGCAAAAGGCGTTGCACGACTACGGACTGGCCCGAGGACTCGTGGCCGCTGAGCCATGAGGGCCGCTAGGCCGTGAGGACGTGGGTAGCATCGTGACAGCGGGCCAGACAGCAGTGCAGACTGCAAGAGGCGAGGCCGATGGGTGATCACGAGCAGGCAGAGTTCGACTGCCGGGAAGCGTTGCACCGCATCTATCACTTTCTCGACGGCGAGCTGACGTCGGTTCGTCGTCACGAGATCGAGGAGCATCTCGACGGCTGCTCCCCGTGCCTGCAGATGTTCGGCTTCGAGGCCGAGCTGCGCAAGGTGGTGCACGACAAGTGCCGCGATGCCGTGCCCGACAGCCTGCGGCGCCGCATCGCCGAGTCGATCCACCACGAGCACGCCGCCAAGGAGAGCGTGCCGGCCTCCGCCGACGAGCGGGCTCCGGACGAGCAGGCGGCGCACTGACGCACCCGGCGGCCCCCGGCCACCGGCGGGGATCCGGCAAGGGCCGGCTGTGCCAGGCGGAACCTGCGACGGCAGGCGGCTGGCTTAGGATGCTCCGATGAGCGGAGCCCCCGAACTCGTCGACTGGGCGCTCGCCGAGCGGGTCGCCCGTCGTGTCGCCCGCCGCAACGCCCCGAGCATCGACGTGCGCTCCAGGCGCCGCCTGGACGAGGACTTCTCCGAACTGACACCCATCGCCGAGGAGCTCGTCGAACGGTCGACGGGGCTCCGTTCGATGGCGGGTCCTGCGAGGGCGGACGTCACAGACCGCTCCGGCTGGGTGCACGCCAACGTCGGCTCCTTCCGCCGCCTCCTCCGCCCCGTCTTCGAGCGGGCGGCGGCCGAAGGCGGGCTCGGCCGCAACCTGCCGCCCCCCATGGCGGCGGCCGCCCGAGCGGCGTCCGCCACCGAGCTCGGGGTCGTGCTGGGTTGGATGTCGACGAGAGTGCTCGGGCAGTACGACCTCTTTCGTGCCGAGGCGGGCGGGGAGCCGAACGACGCCGTCTACTACGTCGGCCCGAACGTCATCGCCCTCGAACGGCGCCACGGCTTCCCCGAGAAGGAATTCCGGCTCTGGATCGCCGTGCACGAGCTCACGCACCGGGCGCAGTTCACCGGTGTGCCGTGGATGCGCCAGTACTTTCTCGGGCTCGTGGACGAGGGCGTGAAGCTGGCGGCCCCCGACTCCCGCCAGATCCTGGCGGCCATCAGCCGCATGGCGGGCGAGCTGCGAGCGCGGCGCAACCCCCTCGGCGACGCCGGCCTGCTCGGCATGCTCGCCCCTCCGGAGCAGCTCGTGACGATCCGGCGCATCCAGGCCCTCATGAGCCTTCTCGAGGGCCACGGCGACATCACGATGAACCGGGCGGCGGCCGACCGCATCCCGGGGGCGGAGCGTTTCGCGCGGACGCTGCAGACCCGGCGGGAGTCCGCCGGCGGCCTCACCCGCCTCCTGCAGCAGCTGCTCGGCATCGACGCCAAGATGAAGCAGTACAAGGAAGGCGAGGAATTCGTGGAGGCCGTCGAGCGGGCGGGGGGACCCGAGCTCTTCGCCAGAGTCTGGGAGGACCCCGATCACCTACCGACCCTCGAGGAGGTCCGCGACCCTGCTCGGTGGGTCGACCGTGTCGGCGGCCGCCGGCTCGAGCTCGCCTGAGCGCTCGGGCGCCCCGGCTCCGGAGGCGCTGATCGCCGGGCTCCTCCGCCGCTGCACGTTCCCGCCCGGGGGAACCGAGGTGTCGCTCGCCGTCTCCGGTGGCGCCGACTCGCTCGCCCTCCTCGCCCTGGCGGCTGCCGCCGGATGCCGGCCGACCGCCTTCCATGTCGACCACGGGCTCCGAGAGGGCTCGGCAGGCGAGGCGGAGGTGGTGAGGGAGGCGGCGGAGCGGTTCGGGGCGGGTTTCGGGGCCTTGCGGGTGGAGCTCGAGCCGGGCCCGAACCTCGAGGCCCGCGCCCGCCTCGCCCGTTACTCCGTGCTGCCGGCAGGCGTGGCCACGGGGCACACGGCGGACGACCAGGCCGAGACGATCCTGCTCAATCTCGTGCGGGGGGCCGGGCCTGACGGCTTCGCCGGCATGCGGCCCGGCCCGATGCACCCGCTCCTCGCGCTCCGGCGCTCCGAGACGCGTGCACTCTGCGCCTCGTTGGGTCTGCGGGTCGTGGAGGACCCGTCCAACACGGAGCTCGGGTACCTGCGCAACCAGGTGCGCCTGCGGGCGCTGCCGGCGCTCTGTGCCCTCGCACGACGTGACCTGGTCCCCGTCATCGCCCGCCAGGCCCGCCACTTCGCCTCCGAAGGGGACTTCCTCGAGGAGCTGGCGGGCGCCATCGACCCGACGGACGCCAAGGCGTTGGCGGCCGCCCCGCCCGTCCTCGCCCGGCGGGCCGTGCGGCGATGGTTGCGGACGGTCGATCCCGAGGGGCACCCACCTGACAGCGCCACCGTGGACCGGGTGCTCGAGGTCGCCGCACTGCGAGCCGCCGCCTGCGAGATCGGGGGCGGCCGACGGGTCCGCCGCTCCGGGGGGCGGCTCTTCCTGGAGCCGTCAGGGGCGTGACGGCCCTCGTAGCCGGCACACGGCCGGGCGCCGCCCGGTATCCTCAGCGCCCGTGACAGACAGTGCCGACGGGCACGCCGGGAGCGAGGCCGCCGCCGTCCCGGGCGATGAGGTGGCCGGTGGCCATGTGGAAGCCTGGGTCGAGCTCGACCCCATGCTCGGGGAGGTCGTCGTCTCCGCCGATCAGCTGGCGCGGCGCGTCACCGAGCTCGGCGTCGAGATCACGAGGGACTACGCCGACCGCCCTCCGCTCCTCGTCGGGGTCCTGAAGGGCGCCTTCGTCTTCCTCGCCGACCTCTCCCGTGCCATCGCCCTGCCCGCCGAGATGGACTTCATGGCGGTCGGCTCCTACGGGGCGGCCACGAAGACGAGCGGTGTCGTCCGCATCGTGAAGGACCTCGACCTCGATCTCACGGGACGGCACGTCATCGTGGTCGAGGACATCGTCGACAGCGGCCTCACGCTCGCCTACCTCCGCAAGAGCCTGCTGGCCCGCAACCCGGCCTCGCTCGCCATCTGCACGCTGCTCCTCAAGACGGGCCAGCAGCGGGTGAGCTTCGAGGTCGACTACGTCGGCTTCGAGATCCCGCCCCACTTCGTCATCGGCTACGGGCTCGACGTGGCCGAGCGCTACCGCAACCTCGCCGATCTGCCGCGTCTACGTCGGCGGCGAGCCCGAGTGAGGGTCGATCGTGAGCGCGCCGCCCGCGCTGTCACGGAGCTGCTCATCGCCATCGGCGAGGACCCGACCCGCGAGGGGCTCCTCCACACGCCGGAGCGTGTCGCCTCCCTCTACGGGGAGATCATGGGGCAGTCCTCCGACGACCCGGCGGAGTTCCTGACGGCGACGTTCGCCGCCGAGCACGACGAGATGGTCATGGTTCGGGACATACCCTTCGCCTCCCTCTGCGAGCACCATCTCCTTCCTTTCCTCGGGCGGGCGCACGTCGCTTACATCCCCTCCAAAGAGGGCCGTATCACGGGCCTCTCGAAGCTCGCCCGCGTCGTCGACGGCTTCGCCGGCCGGCTCCAGGTGCAGGAGCGCATGACGACCCAGATCGCCGAAGCGGTGCAACGGGCCCTCGGGCCGCGCGGAGTCCTCGTCGTGATCGAGGCGGAACACCTCTGCATGTCCATGCGCGGCGTGCGCAAGCCCGGCTCGACGACCGTCACCTCGGCCGTGCGGGGCCTCTTCCGCTCGGACGAGCGCACCCGGGCCGAGGCCATGGCCTTCATTCACGGCTCGCGAGGGCGACCGGTGTGACCGTTTATTCGCCGTCCCTCGGCCGCCCCCTCGTGATGGGCATCCTGAACGTCACGCCCGACTCGTTTTTCGACGGTGGCCGCTACCTCGACAAGGAGGCGGCCATCGCCCGCGGGCGGGAGATGATCGCCGAGGGTGCCGACGTCGTCGACGTCGGAGGCGAGTCGACGCGGCCGGGCGCCCCGGACGTGGACGAGGACGAGGAGATCCGACGCGTCCTTCCCGTCGTCGAGGCCCTGGCGGGCGATGTGGCCGTCTCGATCGACACGACGAAACCCGCCGTCGCCCGCCACGCCATCGCCGCCGGCGCCGTCCTCGTCAACGACGTGTCGTCGACCCTCGAGGAGGTGGCGGCGGACTGCGGGGTGGGCTTTGTCGCCATGCACCGGCGCGGGACCCCGCGGGACATGCAGGACGACCCGCGCTACGACGATGTCGTGGCGGAGGTGCGCGACTACCTGGCGGAACGGGCGGCGCGGGCCCTGGCGGCCGGCGTCGGGGAGGTGTGGGTCGACCCGGGCATCGGCTTCGGCAAGACAGCGTGGCACAACCTCCAGCTCCTGGCCGGTCTCGGGGAGCTCGTCGCACTCGGCTATCCCGTCCTCGTGGGCACGAGCCGGAAGACCTTCGTCGGGCATCTCGCCGCCGGCAACCTCGCCGACGGCGCCCTTCGCGACGGCGCCACCGCGGCGCCGCTCGGTGCACGGTTCGAGGGCTCGCTCGCCTCGTCCGCCTACGCCATGGCGGTGGGGGCGGCTGCCGTGCGCGTGCACGACGTGGCTGCCACCGTGCAGGCAGCCCGACTGACCGGAGCGGTGCCGGCGTGAGGGGTCGCTGGGCGGCGGGCATCGTCCCCCGCAACTTCGCCTGGATCATCAAGGAGCGCCTCGCAGTGAGCGAGCGGCCGGGCGGCTACGCCCCCAACCACCGCAAGGTGCGGCGTCAGGAGGAGTTGCTCTGGCTGCGGGCGCAGGGCTTCAACCGCGTCGTGTCCCTCCTGCCGTCCTCGCACAACCTGCATGCCTACTCGGAGTTCAGCCTCGCCTGGTCCCACTTCCCCCTCTCCCTCACGGCCGACTCCGAGGCGGAGGGGGCGCTCGCCGAGCTCTACCCGGCGCTCTACGAGTGGCTGCGGGGCGGCGAGCGCATCCTCGTCCACCAGGACGAGCTGGGGGACCGGCTCATGGGGGCGATCGCCGGGTACATCCGTTGGAGCGGCATCCTCCCCGATGGGCCGCGCGCCATCGCCGTCGTCGAGCAGATCCTCTCCCGTCAAATGGGCTCCGCTGGCCGTCGCCTCGTTGCCCTCGTGGGCACCCTCCCGGACGTGCCCGACAGCGCGTCGCCGCCGCCCGGCGAGTGAGCCGCGAAGAGGACGCCATGGCGAGCGGGAGCATCTGTATCAACGGCCTGCGCGTCGTCGGCCGCCACGGGCTCCTGCCCGAGGAGCAGGCCCGCCCGCAGCCCTTCGAGGTGGACGTCACGATCGAGACCGACGTGGAGCGGGCGGCCCGTTCCGACGACCTCGCCGACACCCTCGACTACGGCACGATCGTGGCCGCCATCGTGGAGATCGTCGCCGCCCGGCACTTCGGTCTCCTCGAGGCGATCGCCGGCGCCATCGCCGACGACGTCTGCGCACGGCCCGGCGTGGAGGCCGTCACCGTCGAGGTGCGCAAGCTCCGCCCGCCCGTGCCGGCGGACCTCGCCTCGGCCGGCGTGCGGCTCCGTCGCAGTGCCGGGTGAGGGCGTTTCTCGCACTCGGCTCCAACCTCGGTGACCGGCGCGCCCATCTGGCGACGGCCGTGGCGGGGCTCAGGCGGCTCGACCCTGCTCTCGCCGTCTCGCCCGTGTACGAGACGGCGCCTGTCGGCGGGCCGACGCAGGGGCCGTACCTGAACTGTGTCGTCCGCCTCGACACCGAGCTGTCCCCTGCCGAGCTGCTGACGACGGCTCAGCGGCTCGAGCAGGACGCCGGCCGCATTCGCACCGTCAAGGATGGTCCCCGCACCCTCGACGTCGACCTCCTCCTCCTCGAAGGCGTCGAGATGGCGACAGCCGAGCTGACGATTCCGCACCCGAGGATGTACGAGCGCGCCTTCGTGCTGGCGCCTCTGGAGGATCTCGATCCCGCCAAGGTGCCGGCCGGCTGGCGCCGCCACGTGCCGGGGGCGGAACGGTTGGCGGAGGACCTCAAGCGGGTTGGTACCATCGAGGAGACATCAGGCTGACTACGACCGGCACCCTCACGGGGCTGGATTGAGAGCGAGGCTGAAGCGACATGACGTCGATCCGCATCATCGGCGATGGACGAGCGGGGCGCTCGTTCGAGGGTGCCTTGAGGGGTGTCGGCATCGACGTGGCCGGCGTCCTGCTCCACGGCGACGACGTCGGCGCAGCCGCCCAGGGTGTCGACGCCGTGCTGCTCGCCGTGCCCGACCGGGCGGTCGCCGCCGTCGCCCGGGCCATCGAGCCGGTCGGCTCGACCGTCCTCTTGCACTGCTCGGGCTCGCTCGGCCTCGACGTGCTCGTCCCCCACGCCCGCACCGGCTCCATCCACCCCCTCGTCACGTTGCCCGATCCCGTCATCGGCGCCCTCCGCCTGCGTGGTCGTCCCTTCTTCGCCGTCGCCGGCGACCGGCTCGCCACCGACGTCGCCCTTCAGCTGGCGGGCCAGCCGATCGTCGTGGCCGACGAGCTGCGGGCCACCTACCACGCCGCCGCCTGCATGGCGGCCAATCACCTCGTCGGCCTGCTCGGCCAGGTCGAGCGCGCCGCAGCAGCCGCCGGGCTCCCGCTCGAGGCCTTCCTCCCCCTCGCTCGCGGCGCCCTCGACGACGTCGCCATGCTCGGTCCGGCCGCCGCCCTCACCGGGCCGGCCTCGCGGGGCGACCGCCAGACCATCGAGCGTCACCGAGCTGCCCTCGATGACGACGAGCTGCCCGGATACGACGCCGGCGTCGCCCTCGCCGAGCAGCTCGTCGCCCGGCGGGCGGGCGCCGTCGTTCCTTCGTGGACCTGATCGGCGAGCGGACCGCCCTTCGGGAGCGACTGGAGGCGGCCCGCCGGAAGGGCGACCACGTCGGCCTCGTCCCCACGATGGGCTCCCTGCACAACGGCCACCTGTCCCTCGTCGCCGCTGCCCGTGAGCACTGCGACCTCGTGGCCGTCAGCATCTTCGTCAACCCGACGCAATTCGGGGACCCTTCCGACTTCGCCGCCTACCCTCGCGACCTCGACTCGGACCTCCGATTGCTCGAGGGCGCCGGCGTCGACGTGGTCTTCTCCCCGTCCGTCTCCGAGATGTACCCGGAGGGTTCCCTCGACACCGCCGTCGTGCCCGGCACCCTCGCCTCCGTGCTGGAGGGTGTCCAGCGCCCTGGGCACCTGAGCGCCGTGGCGACGATCGTCACGAAGCTCTTCGCCCTCGCCGGGACCTGTAGCGCCTACTTCGGCGAGAAGGACTTCCAGCAGCTCGCCGTCGTGTGTCGTCTCGCCGTCGACCTCGACCTTCCCGTCGCGGTCGTAGGCTGCCCGACCGTGCGGGAGCCCGACGGTCTGGCGCTGTCGAGCCGTAACCGTCGGCTCGACGGGGCCGGTCGACGGGCGGCCACGGCCCTCTATCGGGCGCTCTCCGTCGGCTCCGGCCTCGTGTCGAGCGGCGAGCGGAGCGGTGCCGCCGTCGCCGGGGCCATGGCCGCCGTCCTCGCCTCCGAACCCCTCGTGGCGCCGGAATACGCCGCCGTCGCCGACCCGGCCAGCCTGGCGGAGGTGGCGGAGATCACGGGCAAGGTGCGCCTCCTCGTGGCGGCGCGCGTGGAGCCCGTTCGGCTCATCGACAACCTGGCGGTGGTTCCACCCCCGCCTTCCCCGGAGTCGTCGCCATGAGCGAGCGCCTCGACGTCCTCGTCGTCGGGAGCGGTGTCGCCGGGCTGACGGCGACGGTCCGCCTGGCCGCCCTCGCCCGTGCCCGCGTCGGGGTCCTCACGAAGGGGGAGCTGGCGCAAGCGACGACCCGTTTCGCCCAGGGCGGCGTGGCGGCCGTGCTGCCCGGTGACGAGGACTCGACGGATCTCCATCTCGCCGACACGCTGCGCGCCGGGGCCGGTCTCTGCGACGAGGAGGCCGTCCGGGTGCTCGTCGACGAGGGGCCGGGCCGCGTGCACGAGCTCATCGCCCTCGGCGCTGTCTTCGACCGCGGTCCCGAAGGCCGTCTGTCCCGCGCCCGCGAAGGCGGCCACTCGATGGCCCGCGTGCTGCACGCCGGCGGTGCCGCCACCGGGGCCGAGGTGGAGCGCGCCCTCGTGGAGGCCGTGGGGGCGAGCGCCGCCGCCGTTCTCGAGCACTGGCTCGCCCTCGATCTCGTCGTGGAAGGCGGGCGGTGTCGCGGCGTGCTTGCCCGCGACCCCGGCGGCCACGTGCGAAGGGTGGAGGCGGCCGAGGTCGTGCTCGCCTGCGGTGGAGTCGGGCAGCTCTTCGCCGTCACCACGAACCCGCCGGAGGCGACAGGGGACGGCATCGCCATGGCCATCCGGGCCGGCGTGCCCGTCGCCGACTGCGAGTTCGTGCAGTTCCACCCGACCGCCCTCCACCACCCGGCCATGCCCCGGCCGCTCCTGTCCGAGGCGCTGCGAGGTCACGGGGCCGTGCTGCGGGGCCGGGGAGGACGACGCTTCGTCGCCGAGCTGGAGCCACGCGACGTCGTGAGCCGGGCGATCGCCGGCGAGATGGCCGAGAGCGGGATGGACCACGTCTGGCTCGACTGCACCGGGCTCGAGGACTTCGCGCGGCGGTTCCCGACGATCGACGCCTCCTTGCGGGAGGCGGGCCTCGACGCCGGGAGCGATTGGCTGCCGGTGGCCCCGGCCGCCCACCACGTGAGCGGCGGGGTCCTCACGGACCTCGACGGTGCCACGGCGCTGCCCGGTCTCTGGGCGGCCGGCGAGACCGCCTGCACCGGCGTCCACGGCGCCAACCGCCTCGCTTCCAACTCCCTCTTGGAGGGGATGGTCTTCGGCGCCCGCGTCGTCGAGGGCATCGTGGCCGGGGCGTCTGGCGGCTCGGGCGGCGAGCGCTCCGGTGCCCGGTCGCTGCGGGCGGGCGTGCCGCTCCGGCCACTGGCGACCTGCCGCTGCCGCCCGGTCGCGCTGTCGCCGGCTTCGCCGGAGTCCCAGGGGGGTAGTCGTGCCGAGCCTCCCGCCTCCTCGCGATCCCGCCTGCAGGCGGCACTCTCGGCGCATGCGGGCGTCGTGCGCGACGCCCTCTCCCTCAAGTCGGCCGCGCACGAGGTGGCCGACGTCACCACCGCGGCGGCGTCGTTGCCCCTCACGGTCGAGGCGGCGGAGCTGGCGAACCTCGTCACGGTCGCCGGCGCCCTCGTGGAGGCGGCCTCCGCCCGGGAGGAGAGCCGGGGCGCCCACACCCGAGGCGATTTCCCCTCGACCTCACCTGAGCTGCGCGTGCGGCTCGTGCACGGCGGAGTCGCATGACGGTCGGCCCGAGCCCGCATCCGCCCCCCGAGGCGGTACGGCGCGCCGTGACGGCTGCCCTCGACGAGGATCTGCTCCCGCTCGGCGACATCACCTCGGCGCTCCTCCCACACGGCGCGGCGGGGCGGGCCGTGTTCGTGAGCCGCGCCCCTGGCGTCGTAGCGGGCGTGGCGTGCGTGGTCGAGACGTGCCGGCAGGTGGCCCCGCGCCTCGAGGTGACGGTTCTCGTCGACGACGGCGGCCACGTCACCCCGGGGCAGGCGCTCATCTCGGTGCGAGGCGCCATGGCCTCGATCCTCGCCGCCGAGCGGACCGCCCTCAACTTCCTCTGCCATCTGTCCGGTGTGGCGACCCTCACGGCGCGTTTCGTGGCGGCGGCGGCGGCTGCCAATCCCGCCACGCGCATCCTCGACACCCGCAAGACGACGCCGGGGCTACGCGCCCTCGAGAAGGCGGCGGTGCGGGCGGGCGGGGGGGTCAACCACCGGGGCAACCTCTCCGAGGGCGTCCTCGTGAAGGACAACCACCTCGGCTTCGCCACGATCGCCGAGGCCGTGCGCAGCGCCCGGGCGCTGTGGCCCGGTCGCATGGTGGAGGTGGAGTGCGACCGGATCGAACAGGTGGCCGAGGCGCTCGAGGCGGGGGCGACGATCGTGCTGTGCGACAACATGACGCCGGCCGAGCTCTCGCGCTGCGTGCAACTCGTGGGGAAAGCGCCCGCCGGCACCGCCCGCCCTCTCCTGGAGGCGTCCGGCGGGGTGACCCTCGACACGGTCGGTGCCTTCGCCGCCGCCGGAGCGGACCTCATCTCCGTCGGCGCCCTCACGCATTCGGCACCCGTGCTCGACATCGGACTCGACCTCGAGGCCGAACGATCAGCCGGTCTCGGCTAAGACAGAGAACGTGCTCCTCGCCCTCGACGTCGGCAACACCCACACGGTGATCGGCGTGTTCGACGACTCGGAAGAGGCCGAGGCGGCGCCGGCCGGGCGGCGCCAGGCCGGCGAGCTGCCGGACCTGCGCTACCACTGGCGCATCGCCACGGTGGCGGACCGCACCGCCGACGAGCACGCTCTCCTCCTCGTGGACTACCTGCGCCTCGTGGGTTTCGACATCAGGGCAGACGAACTGCCAAAACACCTCTCGGGCATCGCCATCTCCTCCTCCGTCCCGTCGGCCACCTCGGCTCTCCGGGAGATGGCGCAGCGGTGGTTCCCCATCCCGACGGTGGTCATCGAGCCGGGCGTCCGCACCGGCATGCCGATCCTCTACGACAACCCCAAGGAGGTGGGGGCCGACCGCATCGCCAACGCCGTCGGCGCCATCGACCTCTTCTCCCCCCCGCTCATCGTCGTCGACCTCGGCACGGCCACGACCTTCGACGTCATCTCGGCGAACGGGGAGTACCTCGGGGGGGCCATCACGCCCGGCATCGAGATCTCGACCGACGCCCTCTTCGGGGCGGCCGCCGCCCTCCGGCGTGTGGAGCTCGTCGAGCCGCGCCACGTGATCGGCAAGTCCACGGTCGAGTCGATCCAGTCGGGCGTCATCTACGGCTACGCCGGCCTTGTCGACGGCCTCTGCCGGAAGATCAAGGACGAGCTGGGGGAGGCGACCGTCGTGGCCACGGGAGGTCTCGCCACCGTGATCCGGCCGCTCGCCACCGAGATCGACCACCACGAGCCCTGGCTCACCCTGCACGGGCTACGGCTCGTGTTCCGCCGCAACTCCGAGCGGCCGGCGGTGCGAGCATGAGCCTGACCGTTCCGTACCGCTTCGACGGCCACACGCCCGTCGGCGAGGTGGTGGCCGCCTACGGCGATCGGCTCGGCGCCGGGGAGGAGTCGGGCGAGGTCGTCACCGTCGCCGGGCGGGTCATGCTCATGCGGCCCCAGGGCAAGCTCGCCTTCGCCACCTTGCGCGAGTGGACGGGCTCCATCCAGCTCATGGCTGTCGAGTCGGAGACGGAGGACTTCGCCGGCTTCACGCGACTCAGCCTCGGCGACTGGATCGGCGTCACCGGCGATGTCCTCAAGACGCGCCGGGGCGAGCTCTCCGTGAAGGTTCGCTCCTTCGTGCTGCTCGCCGAGGCGCTGAGTGGCTTCGGCGACAAGTGGCGAGGCGTCAGCGACCCGGATGTCCGTTTCCGCCAGCGGGAGATGGATCTCTGGGCGAACGAGGGCGTCCGCGACCGCTTCCTCATGCGCTCGAAGATCGTGGCGGCGATCCGTCAATTGTTGGGGGCGAGGGGTTTTGTCGAGGTGGAGACGCCAGTGCTGCTGCCAGAAGCCGGCGGCGCCAACGCCAAGCCGTTCGTCACGCACTTCAACTCCATGCACGCCGACTTCTACTTGCGCATCGCCACCGAGCTGTACCTGAAACGCTGCGTGATCGGCGGCTTCGAGCGCGTGTACGAGGTGGGGCGGATCTTCCGCAACGAGGGCATCGGCCCGAAGTACAACCCCGAATTCACGATGCTCGAGGCGTACCAGGCCTATGCCGACTACCACGACATGGCTGAGCTCGTGGAGTACATCGTGAGTGGTGCGGCCCGCGTCGCCACGGGCGGGACGGTCCTGACGTTCCAGGGTCGTGAGCTCGACGTGACGCCGCCGTGGCGGAAGGCGACGATGACCGAGGTCGTGCAGGAGGCGACCGGTTACGAGCTGAGCCTCGAGACGCCCCTCCCGGAGCTGCTCGCCGCCGCCGCTGCCCTCGGCGTCGAGACCGTCGCCGGCGACGACGCCGGGCAGGTCCTCACGGCCGTCTACGAGAAGACGACCGAGCCCAACCTCTGGGGTCCCGTGCACGTCATGGACTACCCGCAGTCGGTCTCACCGCTCACCCGCCGGCACCGCACGAAGCCCGGCTACGTGGAGCGCATCACCCCCATCGCGGCGGGCCGGGAGATCGGCGAGTGCTACAGCGAGCTGCTCGACCCGGAGGACCAGCGCAGCCGCTTCGCTGCCCAGATCGCCGACCGGGCGCGGGGCTACGACGAGGCCATGGCGATGGACGAGGACTTCATCCGGGCGCTCGAGCGGGGGATGCCGCCCCTTGGGGGCATCGGCCTCGGCGTCGACCGGCTGGTGATGCTCCTCGCCGACGTCACCCACATCCGCGAGGTCCTGCTCTTCCCGGCGCTGCGGCCGGGCAGCGGTCGCGAGGGGCCGGACGTCTCGGAGGACGAACCGGCCGTCTCGGAGGACGAGCCAGCGTCTCCCGCCTGAGCGAGGCGACCGGCGGTCTTCAACCGACGAGGGCTTCGAAGCGCTCCCGTGCCTGGGCGGCCGATCTCTCGAGGTCGAGCGCCACGCGGAGGCTCAGCTCCGAGAGGGCGTTCACGACGGAGTCGCTGGCGAGGCGCTGGGCGGACTCGGCGGCTCGTTGGGCGAAGGAGCGGGCGGTGTCGCTCGCCTCGACGATGCCGGGCGAGGCGGCGATGAGGGCGCGGGCGGCGTCACGCTCGTGCTCGGTGAGCGGCTTGCCGAGCAGGTTGCGCAGGCGGGGGCCGTGCACGCGGTCGTCGAGGGCACGCTGCACGGGGAGGGTGTAGATGCCCTCGGAAAGGTCCTGCCCGGGCGTCTTGCCCAGCTCCTCCTCGGTGGCGATGACGTCGAGCACGTCGTCACGGATCTGGAAGACCATGCCGAAGTACTCGCCGAAGGCGGTCACCTCGTCGATCTGGGCCCGTTCGACACCGGCAGTGATGGCACCGACACGGCAGGCGGTCGACATGAGGGCGGCCGTCTTGTTGGCGATGGCCCCGAGGTAGTCCTTCTCGTCCCGGTCGATCTGGAAGGCCGAGCGGACCTCGGCGACCTGCCCCTGGCAGAGGCGGGCGAGCGTGGCGGCGAGGAGGCCGGCCACCTCCGTCCCGAGGCCGGCGGCGATCTCGGCGGAACGCGCCAGGAGGAAATCGCCGGCGACGATGGCGACGAGGTTGCCCCAGCGGGCGTTGACGCTGTCGACGCCGCGCCGCCGCGTGGCTTCGTCCATGACGTCGTCGTGGTACAGCGAGGCGAGGTGGACGAGCTCCACCGTGACGCCTCCGAGCAGGGTCTCCCTGCCCACAGCGGCCGTCGAGAGGCCGGCGGCCGTGAGCGTGAGGGCGGGCCGCAGGCGCTTGCCGCCGGCCGAGATGAGGTGGCTGGCCACCTCGTTGAGAAACGGGTCCTCACCGAGCACCGACTCCCTCAGACAGGTCTCGAGCCGCGCGACGTCGGCGTCGTGGACGGGCAGGGAGAAGAGGTCGGACGTGGTCACCAGAGCAGCAGGTTAGGCGACAGCACGGCGATTCCGACACTCGGATTTTGCTTCCCAGCCCTCGCTGAGGCGCCACGGGGCGATGGGCGGGTTGAGTCTGCTCAAGCTGACTCGGCGAGCTGCCGATCCACTTGTGAGCGGGAACCGTACACCGTTTATGGGAAGGCTGAGCAAGGAAGAGTTGTTGTAAGCCAGTGAGGATCGTGAGCCGAGGCTCGGAGAAGCCCTTCGGGTGCCTGCGACCGGAGCACACCCTCCCTATAGACTGAGACGAAGTAACCGTCCATTGAGGAGCGGCAGTTGTTCGAGCGCTTTACAGACCGGGCACGACGAGTTCTGGTTCTCGCTCAAGAGGAGGCGCGCCTCCTCAACCACAGCTTCATCGGGACCGAGCACATCCTGCTCGGGTTGATCCACGAGGGCGAGGGTCTCGCGGCCAAGGCGCTCGAGTCGCTCGGCATCTCGCTCGAGGCCGTGCGCGAAGAAGTCGAGAAGACGATCGGCCCGGCGGGGAGCGCCCCAACGGGTTCGCCTCCGTTCACGCCGCGGGCGAAGAAGGTCCTCGAGCTGTCGCTGCGAGAGGCGCTCCAGCTCGGTCACAACTACATCGGGACCGAGCACATGCTGCTCGGCCTCGTTCGTGAGGGTGAGGGCGTCGCCGCCCAGGTCCTCGTCAGCCTCGGTGCCGATCTCGCCAAGGTCCGCCAGACAGTCATCCAGCAGCTTTCGGGCTACCAGGGCCGTGACCCACAGTCGGCACCCACGGGCAGCGGGCCGAGCCAGGAGAGCTCGGGCGGCTCGCCCGTCCTCGACCAGTTCGGCCGGAACCTCACGCAGCTCGCCCGCGATCACAAGCTCGACCCCGTCATCGGACGCGATCGTGAGATCGAGCGGGTCATGCAGGTCCTCTCCCGCCGCACGAAGAACAACCCCGTCCTCATCGGCGAGCCCGGCGTCGGCAAGACCGCCATCGTGGAAGGGCTCTCCCAGCAGATCGTGTCGAACGACGTGCCCGAGACCTTGAGGGGCAAGCAGCTCTACACCCTCGACCTCGGTGCCCTCGTGGCCGGCAGCCGGTACCGCGGTGACTTCGAGGAGCGCCTGAAGAAGGTGCTGAAGGAGATCCGCACCCGCGGCGACATCATCCTGTTCATCGACGAGCTGCACACGCTCGTGGGCGCCGGGGCGGCCGAAGGTGCCATCGACGCCGCCTCAATCCTGAAGCCCATGCTCGCCCGAGGCGAGCTGCAGACCATCGGCGCCACCACGCTCGACGAGTACCGTAAGCACCTCGAGAAGGACGCCGCCCTCGAGCGCCGCTTCCAGCCGATCAAGGTGGAGGAGCCGTCGCTCGCCCACACCATCGAGATCCTGCAAGGCCTCCGTGACCGCTACGAGCAGCACCACCAGGTGACCATCACCGACCAGGCGCTCGTGGCCGCTGCCAACCTGGCGGATCGTTACATCTCCGACCGTTTCCTCCCGGACAAGGCGATCGACCTCATCGACGAGGCCGGCAGCCGGCTGCGCATCCGGCGCATGTCGACGCCGCCAGAGCACCGGCGCATCGAGGAGGAGCTCTCGAAGCTCCGCCTCCGCAAGGAAGCGGCCATCGAGAAGCAGAACTTCGAAGAGGCCAAGAAGCTCGACGAGGACGAGCGCCTCAAGCTGGAGGCGAAGTCGAACCTCGAGAAGCAGTGGCGCTCCGAGGGCGTCGACCTCTTCGACATCGTCGACGAGGACGTCGTGGCCGAGGTGCTCGCCAACTGGACCGGCATCCCCGTCTACAAGCTGACGGAGGAGGAGACGGCCCGGCTGCTCCGCATGGAGGACGAGCTCCACAAGCGTGTCGTCGGCCAGGACGACGCCATCAAGGCGCTCTCCCGCGCCATCCGCCGGACGCGGGCCGGCCTGAAGGACCCGAAGCGGCCCTCCGGCTCGTTCATCTTCCTCGGCCCCACCGGCGTGGGAAAGACGGAGCTCGCCAAGGCGTTGGCCGAGTTGCTCTTCGGCGACGAGTCGTCCCTCATCCAGCTCGACATGAGCGAGTACATGGAGAAGCACACCGTGAGCCGTCTCGTCGGGTCCCCTCCCGGCTACGTCGGCTACGAGGAGGGCGGGCAGCTGACGGAGGCGGTGCGGCGCAAGCCGTTCGCCGTCGTCCTGTTCGACGAGGTAGAGAAGGCCCACCCGGACGTCTTCAACACGCTGCTCCAGATCCTCGAGGACGGTCGGCTCACGGACGCCCAGGGGCGCTCCGTCGACTTCAAGAACACCGTCCTCATCATGACGTCGAACCTCGGGACGGCGGATCTGCGCAAGGCGCGGGTCGGCTTCTCGAAGTCCTCCGAGGCCGTGACCTACGAGCACATGAAGAGCCGTGTCAACGAGGCCTTGAAGAACCACTTCCGGCCTGAGTTCTTGAACCGCATCGACGAGGTCATCGTCTTCCACGAGCTGACGCTCGACGAGGTCATCGAGATTGTCGACCTCCTCATCCGGCGAGTTCGGGAGCAGCTCGAGAACCAGGGTGTCGGTCTGGAGCTCACGAAGGCGGCAAAGGAGTTCGTCGCCACGAAGGGCTACGAGCCGACACTGGGCGCCCGACCGCTCCGCCGGGCGATCCAGTCATACATCGAGGACCCGCTCTCGGAGAAGCTGCTCTGGAAGGAATTCCGGGTGGGCGAGACGGTCATCGTCGACCTCGAGGGCGAGGAGCTGGTGTTCCGGGCCATCGAGGGCTTCGAGCCGCCGCCTCCGACCCCGGAGCTCGCCGGAGCCGGCGCCGACTCCTGAGCTTCGTCGGCTGCGCCGCCGCCGGCGGGGCGGCGGGTTTTCGTCGTTCCTTCGACTGAGTGGCATTGGGTTCGGAACGCCTGCAGGCTGTCGCCTGAATTCGTTCACAAGCCGACACGCCTCGGCCCGGATGGTCCGGCTCACGTGGCGCGTTCGGAACGAATTCGTTTAGAACCCGACACGCCTTGGCCCGGATGGTCCGGCTCACGTGGCGCGTTGTCGCGTTCGGAGCGTCCTGCGTTACCAATCCCCCGCGACTTCGGCGTCGTTGACACAACGCATCTCTAGCCTTCTCCCTGTGACTCGCTCCGGGACCCGCTTCAGGTGCAGTGAGTGCCAGGCGGTGTCGGCACGTTGGGCCGGCCGTTGCGGCGGTTGCGCGGCCTGGAACACTCTCTTGGAGGAGCAGGTTCCCGACAAGGCGCAGCGCGCCGGACGAGAAGCGGACCGCCGGCTCCGTCGGTCGGGCGGGGAGCAGCCCCTGCTCCTCTCGGCGGTCGGCACGGGGGCCACAGAGCCCATCCCCACCGGCATCACCGAGCTCGACCGGGTGCTCTCGGGCGGGTTCGTGCCCGGATCCGTCACCCTCGTCGGGGGTGAGCCGGGCATCGGCAAGTCCACGTTGCTGCTGCAGGCGGCCGCGAGCGCGGCGCAAGGCGGTCGGCGGGCGCTCCTCGTGGCGGCTGAGGAGTCCGCCGATCAGGTGAGGCGCCGCGCTGAGCGTCTCGGGGCCGCCGGGGACGGGTGCTATCTGCTGGCGACCGTCGATCTGCAGTCGGCGCTCGAGGCGGCCGGCTCCCTCGATCCGCAATTGCTCGTTGTCGACTCCATCCAGACGATCGGCGACGCCAGCCTGACCTCGCAAGCCGGCTCGACCACGCAGGTGACCGAGTGCGCCCAAGCGCTGGCCCACTTCGCAAAGACGACCGGGACGGCGGTCGTCCTCGTGGGCCACGTGACGAAGGATGGGGCCTTGGCCGGACCGCGTGCGCTCGAGCACCTCGTCGACACCGTGTTGTCGTTCGACGGCGACCGCCACCACTCGCTCAGGCACCTGAGCGCCGTGAAGCACCGCTACGGCTCGACCGGAGAGGTCGGCCTCTTCGAGATGGCCGAGTCCGGTCTCGTCGGTTTGAGCGACCCCAGCGCTGTCCTGCTCGGCGACCGCCGGCCGGGAGTGCCCGGCTCCGTCGTGACCCCGGTCGTGGAAGGGCGGCGGCCCTTGCTCCTCGAGGTCCAGGTGCTCGTCGGGGAGAGTCGTTCGGGCTCGCCTCGCCGGGTTGTGCAGGGCGTGCCGCCGGGTCGGCTGGCCCTGCTGCTCGCCGTGCTCGAGCGGTTCGCCGGCGTCTCGGTCGCCGGCCGCGATCTCTTCGTCTCCACCGTCGGCGGTATCAAGGTCGCCGAGCCGGCCACGGATCTCGCCGTCGCCCTGGCCATCGTGTCGGCGGCGACGGGCATCCCGATCCCCGACGATGACGTCGTCTTCGGCGAGGTCGGGCTCGGAGGCGAGCTGCGCCAGACGCCGGCGGCGGAGCGCCGCCTGTCGGAGGCGGCCCGCCTCGGGTTCAGGCGAGCTGTCACGCCGTTCTTGCCACCCTCGCCAGCCGGTACAATGTCGGTGTACCAAGTGGCATCGATGGCTGAGGCTGTCGGGGTCGTGGGGTTGGCAGAGGTGCGCTCCGTTGCGGCGCCTCGTGTCCAAGCCCGCATCCTGCCGGACAAAGCCCGAAGCGGAGCATCGGAGCATGGCCAAGGCCTCCACGGTCGATCGGCGAAAGGGGCTGGAGATCGACCGGTAGCGCGGCGAAGGGGCGGACTCACCGTTGTTCGTGATTGACCCCGCTTCGCGGTGGTCTCGGTGATGCCGAGTTGAGGGGTCCGGAGACTGGTCCGTGCCCATGTGATTGCAACGTCTTGTGAGGAGTGCGCTGTTGTTCGACGTTGGGGACAAGGTCGTCTATCCACACCACGGCGCAGCCGTGGTCGAGTGCCGTGAGGAGCGAGAGTTCTTCGGCGAGAAGAAGGAATACCTCGTGCTGAAGCTCGCCTACGGTGACCTAACGCTGATGGTGCCTGCGGACAACACGGCCGAGGTCGGGCTCCGGGAGGTCATCAACGACGAGGAGGTCGAAGAGGTCTTCGCCGTCCTCCGCAAGAAGGAAGCCCGCATGCCGACGAACTGGTCTCGCCGGTACAAGAACCACGTGGAGAAGCTGAAGTCGGGCGACATCTACCAAGTTGCCGAGGTCGTCCGGAACCTCTCGATCAGGGACAAGGACAAGGGACTCTCGGCGGGCGAGAAGCGCATGCTCACGAAGGCACGGCAGATCCTCGTGTCGGAGCTGACCTTCGCCATCGGCGTGAGCGAGGACGAGGCCGAGGAGCGCCTCAACGCAGCCCTGCCCTAAGAGGGCTCCGCTGCTGGCACGTCCGTGCCTGGTGATCCGTCACCTCCGGCGACCGACGAGGTTCGGGCGCCGGCCGCAACCGTGAAGGGTCCCGCCTGGGCCATCATCGTGGCGGCTGGTCTCGGTCGTCGCTTCGGCGCCGAGAAGCAATTTCTCTCCCTCAACGGCAAGCCCGTGCACGCCTGGGCGCTCGATGCCGCCAAGGCCGTCGCCGATGGCGTCGTCCTCGTCGTGCCTCCCGACCGGGTATCCGGGGCCGGGTTCCATCCGGGCGCCGACCGCATCGTGGCCGGTGGTGACACGCGGGCAGCCTCCGTGCGAGCCGGGCTCGCCGCCGTGCCGGACGAGGCCACGGTCGTGATCGTCCACGACGCTGCCCGGCCGATGGCCTCGGTCGCACTCTTTCGCGCCGTGCTCGACGCCGTCCGGTGCGGAGCTGTCGCCGCCATCCCCGGTGTCGCCGTCACCGACACCGTCAAGTCGGTCAAGGGCTCCGTCGTCGAGTCGACGCTCGACCGCACGACCCTCGTGCGAGTGCAGACGCCGCAGGCGTTCGAAGCCTCCGTGCTGCGTCGTGCTCACCTCGGCGAGCCGGACGCCACCGATGACGCCGCCCTCGTGGAGGCGCTCGGCGCCGACGTCGTCGTCGTCCCGGGCGAGGAGGGCAACGTGAAGATCACCTGTCCCGAGGATCTCAGGGTCCTCGAATGGAGGCTCGCCACCTCGACCGACGGGAGGCCGCCGTGAGCTCCCGCGTCGGCCTCGGGTACGATGTTCATCCGTTCTCCTCCGAACGCGGGCGCCAGCTCGTGCTCGGCGGGGTCCGGTTCCCCGAGGAGCGCCCGCTCTCGGGTCACAGCGATGCCGATGTCGTTGCCCACGCGGTGGCCGACGCCATGCTCGGCGCAGCTGGCCTCGGGGACATCGGGATGCACTTCTCCGATGAGGACGACCGCTTCAAGGACGCCGACAGCCTTCAGCTGTTGGCCCGGGTGGCGGAACTGGTGCATCAGGTCGGATTCATGCTCGCCAACGCCGATTGCACGGTCGTGTGCGAGCGACCCCGCCTCAGCGGGAGTCGAGAGGAAATGATGAGAAAGCTGACTGCCGCCGCTGGCGGCCCCGTGCACGTGAAGGCGACTCGGCCGGAGGGCCTCGGCGCCCTCGGCCGGGACGAGGGCATCGCTTGCCTGGCCGTTGCCCTACTCGAGGCGGTGCCGGCATGAGTCCCGGCCAACGACCCCGCGACGAATCGGGCCGCCCCAAGCGCCCTGGTGGTCCCCCGAAGCGCCCCGGGGGTCCCTCGAAGGGCTCCGACGGTCCCCGCGGCAGTCGCGACCGCATGAAGAACGCGCCGTACCGCGGTTCCGGCCGGAGTGGAGACCGCGACACCGGCGGCTACCGCTCCTCCGGCCCCGACCGCGCGCCGTCGGGGCGCTTCGGCGAGGACAGCTCGGGACGGCCGAGCCGGGGGCCGAGCCCGCGGCCCGGCTCCTCGTACTCCCCCCGGGGTCGCGAGCCGTGGCAGGGCCGCGACGACCGGTCCCCGTCCAGTTCCGGCGGTGGAAATTTCCGGCCGTCTCGCCCGCAGCGGCCGTATCGCAGCGACGATCGTGAGCGGGGGGGCGAAGGAGGTTTCGGCGGACGACCGGATCGCGGCCGGTCCGGTCCGCCACTCGGCCCCACGGGGTCGGTCTGGGGCGGGGTGGCACGGCGAGGAGGCGGCTATCGCTCCGGCGACGCCGGTCCCCGGCCCGGTGCCGGGCGTCCGTATCCCGACCGCGGCGGTCCGTCGAGCGGTCGCCCGTACTCCGACCGCGGATCGTCGAGCGGTCGCCCGTACTCCGACCGCGGATCGTCGAGCGGTCGCCCGTACTCAGATCGCGGATCGTCGAGCGGCCGCCCGTATCCCGACCGGGGTGGCCCCTCCGGCGGCCGCCCGTATCCCGACCGGGGTGGCCCCTCCGGCGGCCGCCCGTATCCCGACCGGGGTGGCCCCTCCGGCGGCCGCCCGTATCCCGACCGGGGTGGCCCCTCCGGCGGCCGCCCGTATCCCGACCGGGGTGGCCCCTCCGGCGGCCGCCCTTACTCCGATCGCGGTGGCTCGACCGCTGGCCGGCCCTCGCCGGGCCGTTCCTGGCGGAGCGAGGATGCCGAGCGAAGCGGACGCCGGCCCGGCCGTCCGGCGCCACCTGCCGGGGACCTTGCGGAGGGACGTTCCGTCAGTCGGGCCGCCACGAGTGGGAGGAACCTATGGAACCCCTCTCCGCGCGCCTCCGGCACGAAGGGTCGCGGTCCGATCATCCTCCGTTCGCCCCACTCACTCGGCGGCGAGCAGGTGGAAGGACGCCAGGCGGTGAAGGAGCTGTTGGCCGCCCGGCGGCGCCGCGTCAGTGAAGTGTGGATGACCGAGAGCAGCGACCCTTCGCCGATCCTCGGCGAGATCGACCGCCTCGCTCGGGAAGCGCACGTGCCCGTGCGACTCGTCTCACAACGGCGTCTCGAGTCGGCACAGGGCACGGAGAGTCCCCAAGGCGTCCTCGCCTACGCCGAGCCGATTGAAGCAGTGACTCTGCAGGATCTCGCCCTCGGCCGGCCAGGGACGAAGGGCACGTCGGCTTCGCCGCCTCGTCTCGTCGAGGTCGACGCCCTGGAGACCGCCGTCGCACTCGGGGACGAGGACGACGAGGACGACGACGAGTTCGGTGGCATCGTCATCCAGCTGGACGGTGACGAGTTCGACGACTCTGACGAGGACGAGTTCGAGGACGACGACGTTGACGACGAGGCCGACGACGACGGCATCGAGGACGAGGCCGGCGACGCCGACGACGAGGCCGGCGACGCTGACGACGGCGACGTTGGCGACGAGGCCGACGGTGCTGCCGACGACGCGTTTGAGGTTGAGGTCGACTCCGACGACGAGGACGCTGACGCCTCTGACGACGTTGAGGTCGCCGACGCCGAAGAGGACGACGTGGTCGTTCGCCTCGTCGAGTTCGTCGACACGCTCGACGACGTGGACGACCTCGAGGACGAAGCCGACATCGCTGTTGAACCCGCCGCCCTTTCCATCGACCAGGCGATCGAGGTGGCACTCGAAGAGACGCCGGATACCGGGACCGCGGAACCGGACTCGCCGACCGAGGTCGCCGGCGAGGTCGTGACGGGCGCCTCGTTGGCGACAGCAGCCGCCGTGGCCAGGACACTTGCTTCACCAACGGCAGCCTCGGCGCCTAGTGAACAGGCGTTCCTCGTCGTGCTCGAAGGAGTGACGGATCCGCAGAACCTCGGAGCCATCCTCCGGAGCGCGGAATGCGCCGGGGCCACCGGCGTCGCCCTTCCTCGCCACCGGTCGGTGCACGTCACTCCGGCGGTCACGAAGGCAGCTGCCGGCGCCGTCGAGCACCTCCCCATGGCGCTCGTCGCCGGTGTGCCGAGCGCGCTACAGGAGCTCGACCGCCTCGGGGTCACGACGGTGGGACTCGACGAACGAGGAACGACGTCGATCTACGACCTCGACCTTGGCGATCGCCCGGTAGCGCTCGTGCTGGGGTCGGAGTCCACGGGCCTGTCCTCGCTGGCACGCCGGCGCTGCGAGGTGCTGTGCCGCATCCCCGTGACCGGTGGGATCCCGTCGCTGAACGTCTCGGCAGCTGCCGCCGTCGCCTGTTTCGAGGTGGCGAGGCAGCGGGTACGTACGTCCTCGAAGCGCTCCTGAACCTCCCGCCAGGCCGCGGCCGGGCCGAGAGCTGGGTTTCACCGAAATCGTTGCGGTGCCGAGCCGGCCGTGCCAAGGCGGTCGATTCCTCGGGGCGCCCTCGACGGGTAGATGTTTGACGTTCTCTCTGTGAGGGGGAAGACCTCAATCGCCTGGCAACCACCGCGGGGGTGGGTGTTTGACGTTATCTCCCTGTGTGAGGGGGAAAACCTCAATCACCTTCCGGCGCGAACGGCCACGGTGGTCCGGCTTTGGTGCGGGCGCCGGTACGAAACCTCCATCACCTTGTGAGGCGAGGAAGCGGCGCCGGCGCCGGACGGTGCCCCGACTCAGCGGTCGGCGACCGGCACGTAGTCCCGGCGGGGGCTCCCGATGTAGAGCTGCCGCGGCCTGGCGATCTTCGTGTCGTGGTCCAGCATCTCGGCCCAGTGGGCGAGCCAACCGGTCGTGCGGGGGATGGCGAAGAGCACGGGGAACATCTCCATCGGAAAGCCCATGGCCTGGTAGATGAGTCCTGAGTAGAAGTCGACGTTCGGGTAGAGGCGCCGGCTCGTGAAGTACTCGTCGTCGAGGGCGGTCTCCTCGAGCTTGAGGGCGATGTCGAGGAGCGGGTTCTTGCCCGTCACCTCGAAGACGTCGTAGGCGACCTGGCGGATGATCTTCGCCCTCGGGTCGTAATTCTTGTAGACGCGGTGGCCGAAGCCTTGCAGGCGACCGTGCCCTTCCTTCACCGAGCGGATGAAGTCGGGCACGTCGTCGATGGAGCCGATCGACTGCAGCATCCGGATGACCTGCTCGTTGGCACCCCCGTGGCGTGGGCCGTAGAGGGCGGCGCAGGCGGCGGCGCAGGCCGAGTAGGGGTCGACGTGGGAGGAGCCGACGACGCGCATGGCGGTCGTCGAGACGTTCTGCTCGTGATCGGCGTGAAGGATGAACAGCACGTCGACGGCGTGGGCGAGCGCCGGGTTGGCGTCGAAACGGGGCTCGGCCGTCTTCCACATCATCGACAGGAAGTTGGCGGCGAAGGAGAGGGAGTTGTCGGGGTAGACGAAGGGCATGCCGACGCTGAAACGGTGGGCGGCGGCGGCGAGCGTCGGCATCTTGGCGATGAGCCGGATGATCTGCTTGTAGCGGATGGCAGGATCGAAGATGTCGTTGGCTTCCGGGTAGAAGGTCGAGAGAGCAGCCACGGCCGAGACGAGGATGCCCATGGGGTGGGCGTCGTAGTGGAAGCCCTCGAGGAAGCGCTTGCGTACGTTCTCGTGGATGAAGGTGTGGTACGTGATCTCGTGCACCCACTCCTCGAGCTGTGCCGCCGACGGCAGCTCGCCGTGCAGCAGCAGGTAGGCGACCTCCAGGTAGGTGGACCGCTCGGCCAGCTGCTCGATGGGGTACCCGCGGTACTCGAGCTTGCCGTCGTCGCCGTCGATGAACGTGATGGCGCTCTCGGCCGCCGCCGTGGTCATGAAGGCAGGGTCGTAGAACCACACGCCGGGCAGCAGCTTCGCCCACTCCTCGGCGGCGATGCCTCCGTCGACGATGGGGATCTCGATGGACCCGCCGTTGCGGTTGTCCGTGATCGTGATGCTCTCTGCCACGATTTCCGACCTCCCGTCGGTTGCGTCCACAGCGTGTCTCTACGACGCCATCCTACGACCGGGCGCCGTGATCGAGGCAGGCGGTCCGCCACGAACGGTGCGTGGTGCTCAGGAGTCGGCGCCCCCACCGAGGAGTGCCCGGGCGTCGCCGGCGACTGCGTCGGTGAGCTCACAGAGCAGCTCGAGCCGCTCGTCGTGGTGCTCGACCTGCAGGAGGCGCAGGCGGTCGAGCGCCGTGAGGGGGGCGAGGCTGCACCAGGACCAGGCCTCCTCGCCGCCCGGTGCCATCGGTGGGGTACCCGGCGGCGGCACGGCGAGGGAGGGATCGAGGGGCGATTCGGCACCGAGCTCCGACAGCAACGCCCACGCCCTGCGGACGGACTCCTCGGCCCTTGCGATGCGATCCGGCTCCACGGACTCGTCGCCCTCGTCGAGCCGGACCCGTGCCGCTGGGTAGGGGTCGTCTGGCAACCACTCGAGCACCGTCAGCCGTGAGCTGCCCCGGCAGACGAGGGCGTAGCGGTCCCCGGGCAGCTCGGTCGCCTGTTCGATGACGGCGGTGGTCCCGACACTGACACGCAGGTCACCCCCGCCCACCTCTCGGCCCCGCTCGATGAGCACGACCCCGAAGGTCCGGTCGCCGGCGAGGCACTCGCCGATCATGATGCGATAGCGCTCCTCGAAGATGTGCAGCGGCAGCAGGGATCCCGGCAGCAGCACGCTTTCGAGCGGGAACATCGGAAGCCGCCTCACGAGCGTTCCCATCACGACGGTGCCGTCTGCGACAGGTGGTTCGCCAGGAAGCGCTCGCTCGCCACGAACTCCTCGTCCGGCACCTCTCCGTGCGACCCGACGGAGGCGTGCAGCCGCTTGTCGGCCGACCCGAGAGCATCGAAGAGGGCCAAGGCCGCCTCCCGGGTGAAGATCTCGTCGTCCCACTGCACGAGGAAGAGCACTGGGCATATGACGTTCGGGGCGTCCGTTTCGATGCGGGGCTTCGTCGGCCCGGTCAGTCCCATGAGGCCCATGACCGCCGCAGTCATCCGATCCTCGGCGGCCACGAAGGGCAGGCCAAGGATCGTCCCCATCGAGAGCCCCCACCAACCGAGCGGTCCCGGGCCGACGTCGGGCAGGGACTGGAGGGCGTCGACCGTGGCGCGGTAGTCCGCCACCATCTCGTCGGTCATGCCGTCGTCGCTCGACCATCGTTGCGCGAAGTGCAGGAAGACGGTGGGGGAGCGGGAGTCGGATCCGGGCGCACGCCGGTCTCCGTGGACCGGCCCGTCGATGGACGCCGCCGCCATCCCCCGGTGGCCGGCGAGCCGTCGAGCCATCGAGAGGATGTAGTCCTGGCGTTTGTGGCCGGAGGCGCCGTGCCCGAGGAGAACGAGCGGGCGCGGGCCCTCAGCCCCTGCAGGGGTCCAGAGCACTCCTGGTATACGGTGACCGGCCCGATCGAGATCGAAACGCCGCTCCCGCACGCCTCCGTCCACCTCGTCACTCAGCTCGTCCAGGACGTAGCCCGTGGTCATCGCTGTTGGTGCCGGTAGACGTTCGTCTCCCTCTTCTCAAAACCCAACCTCACGTACAATCGGTTCGCCGCCTCCCGCGAGGGCCGCGAGGTGAGGTCGACGCTCGTTGCTCCGCCTCCGTAGGCGGCTCGGAGGGCCGCCTTCACGAGCGCCGTGGCTGCGCCGCCGCCCCGAGCCGAGGCATCGACGACGACGTCCTCGATGACGGCCCGCACGCCGGTCGGGATGCAGTAGAGAACAAGCGTGAGCGTGCCCACGACGGGGTGTCCGTCCGAGGCGGCCCGGCACACGAAGAGCGTCGTGCCGGGCGAAGCGACGACGACCGCCAGCTCCTCCGCCGAAGGCGGTGGCGAGCTCGACGAGAGCTGCGGGATGAGGCCGGCGATGGCGTCGACGAGATCGCCGGTGACAGCGTTGACCTCCTCGACGGCAAAAGCCGCCGCCGCCTCACCCGCAGCCTCCGGATCGCCCACGGCCTCTGACGGCTCAGTCGTCATCCCGCCGGGGCGACCACGCCGGGATGCGTGGCCGGTCGAAGAGGACCTCGACACTCTCGCCGCGGATGGCGCGGAAGGCGTGCTCCTTCCAGAGCCCGGAACCTGCCAAGGGCGACGGCAGGGACTCCTCGGCGAACCAGCCGACCGCCCGGCACTCGAGCGGGTGCGCCTGCAGCTCGCCGCCGATCGGCCGGAGCTGGAAGACGAGCGAGTAGAGGGGAATCTGCGTGATCCCGAGGCGCAGCCCGTCGAGCACCATGATGAGGCGCAGTGGCTCCACTTCGATCCCGGTCTCTTCGCGGACCTCCTTCACCGCCACTTCGGCCGCCGAGTACCCCACGTCTGCCCACCCGGTCGGGTAGAGCCAGACGCCGGAGTCACCCCTCTGCACGAGGAGTATCTCCCCGTCCTCGTTGCCGACGACGGCGCCCACGGCCACCTTCGGGGTGACATAACCGGCGACGCCGGAGCCCACCGTGGCCAGCCATTCCTGCACGTACCCGTCGGCGTCGTCGTGAACGGTCGGCTGCCCGGCTTCCGTCATCTCCGCCGCCGCGACCGCTCGGATCTCGCCGGCGACGTGCAGGATCTCCTCGAAGCGCTCTCGTTCGTAGAGGCTCTCCGTGAAGCCGAGACCGGTGCGGGCGATGGCCGCCAGCGTCTCACCCCAGCGCACGAGATCCCGGGTCGAGGCTGGGCCGTCCGCCACGGCCGCGACGCTATCCCCGGCTCGTCTCCGGCGTGCACGGGCGATGCCGCCGGAGACCGCGCCGAGGGGACGATCAGGGAAGGGTGAGGGGCGGGACGGTCACGGCCGGCAAGCTCACCGGTGGCGCCGGCACAGGCGCCCCACTGGCGGGCGCCGCCGCAGGCGGCACCGTCACCAAGGCGCTGCCGCCGGCCGCCGGCAGGTTCGGGACCACGAGCGGAAGAGCCGGAAGGACCTCGCCGACGGACTGCACCGTGCCGCCCACGACGGTGGCGACGGTCCCGGTCACGCCGCCCACGACGGTGGCGACGGTCCCCGTCACGCCGCCCACGACGCTCCCGACCGTCCCCGTCACGCCGCCCACGACGCTCCCCACCGTCCCCGTCACGCCGCCCACGACGCTCCCGACCGTCCCCGTGACCTGGTTGACGACCTTCCCGACGATGCCCGTCACCTGGCGGACAACGGTCCCGACGGTCCCTGTCACCCGCTGAACGACGGTCCCGACGGTGCCGGTCACCTCGTGGACGACCTTCCCCCCTCGAGGCGCCGTCCGAGCCGGCGGGGGAGTCGCCGGCGAGGGACTGGAGGCCGGCGGCTGCGACCGACCGGGGGCCCCGAGGGCGTGATGCCGGCTCGATCCCGTCGATGCCGGGCGCGGCGCTTCCGCACGGGTGAGGGAGCGGCGCTCGCCCCGCCCGGCCGGGGCGGCCGAGAGCATCGGGACGTCGCGGGAGGACGGGCTGGCGAGGGCAGCCCGGACGGCGACGGTTCCGTGCCCGGACGGCGACAGGCTCGGAGTAGCCCCGCCGACGGAGAAACCTGTCGCCACGATCGCCGAGGTGGCGACCACGGCGGCGGCCCCGCCGAGCGCTCCGGAGGGCGCAGCCGCCCCCGAGAGGGCAGCCTTGGCGGCGGTCGCCGACGTGCGGGCCGACGACAGCGCCCTGCGCAGCCACTGCCGCAGGGCTGCCGGCGGCGCCAGCAGGACGCCGAGTGCGCCCTCGGCCCGGGCGAGCTGGATGAACTGCTCTTTGAGGGAGCGGCGGGCGCGGAAGAGGAGGGTTTCGATCGTGGAGACCTCGACGCCCGAGTGGCTGGCGATCTGCTGGTAGCTCCAGTTGCGCCCTTCTCGCAGCTCGAGAACCTCGCGGTGCCGCTCCGACAGGTTGCCGAGGGCGCGCACGAGCAGGTCGTGCTCGGTCGAGCGATCGACCAGGAGGTCCTGCCCCCCGGACTCGGCCGGGAGGAGGGTGCTGAGGGAGTCGTCGTCGAGGGGCGTGACGTGCCTGCTCTTGCGCTGGAGATCCACGCACAGGTTGTGGGCGATGACGCTCAGCCAGGGGTAGAAACGCCGCTCTCCGCCGAAGTCCGGTAGCGCCTTCCACGCCCTCGCGAAGGCCTCCTGCATGGCGTCCTCCGCCTCCGCCGGGTCGCCGAGCAGCCGCAGGCAGTAGCGCAAGAGGTGGTCGCCGTGCCGGCTGTACAGGCTGGCGAAGGCGGTCACGTCACCGTCCTGGCATCGCCGGACGAGCACGTCGTCGTCGGCGGGGTCGAGATCGTCGTCCCGGGCGCTCGTGAACAGCATCGTCTCGGCCTCCCGCTGCCCCGCGACCGGACTGTCCGGACGTCCTATGACGGCACGTGCCACCCTGCCCCTCACCGGCGCCTTCAAACGTCGCCGGTCCCACCCTCCGGCATGAGCGGGCGCGCCGGCGGGCATGGCTCGCGCATGCAGCGCACCTCCTCATCCGATCCGCCCGTCTCCCCCGATCCGGTGCCCATCGACCCGGGACCCAGCGTCCCCGAGCCGGGCGAGCCGGGGCCGATCGTGCCCGACCCCATCATCCCGGGTCCCCCCGACCCGCTCGGCGACCCCCCGCCGGTGGTGCCCGGGTCGACCGGCCCGATCGTCGAGCCCTGACAGGCCCCGGCCCTGTCGCGCTTGTGCGGGGCCGGTGGAAGGGCTCAGATGAACGGCATGGGACGTTCGAGCGCCAGGTCGGGATCACCCTTCGAGGACATCATCGGCTTCTCGAGAGCCGTTCGGGTGCAGGATCGGGTGATCGTGTCCGGCACGGCGCCCGTCTGGCCGGACGGCCACGTCGAGGCTGACGCAGAGCGACAGGCGGCTCGCTGCCTCGAGATCATCGCTGGCAGCCTCGAGCAGCTCGGGAGCAGCCTGGACGAGGTCGTCCGCACGAGGATGTTCCTCGTGAACGCCGGCGATGCCGACGCCGTCGGTCGGGCCCACGCCGCCGCCTTCGCCACCGCCAGGCCGGCCGCCACCATGGTCGTCGTCGCCAGCCTGCTCGACCCGCGCTGGCGTGTCGAGATCGAGGCGGAGGCGATCGTCGGCTCGGCGGCGGAGCCGGGACCTCCGTGAGGAAGCTCAAGCTCGACCTGCACGACATCTACAACCGGGGCCGAGACATCGACGTCGCCCTCCGGCAGGTGATGGACGAGGCGGTCCGTATCAAGGCCGGCGAGATCGAGATCATCCCCGGCAAGGGGAGCGGCGCTCTCAAGAAGCACGTGCTGAAGTGGCTCGACCAGGAGGACGTGAAGCCGCTCTACCACCGCATCGAGAAGGACTCGAAGAACTTCGGGCGCATCTTCGTGCACTTCCGCTGGAAGTGAACACGGGGGTGTTTCTGTCAGCCTCGATCGCCCAAAAATAAGCTCTGAACTGCGATTTCTCTGTCCGATGCTGGCCGTCGATGACTGCGGCTTACCGTCGTTCTGAGGACTGATTGAGGACTAACTGAGGACTGACCGGGGCCGGTAGGGCGTTGTGCAGAGGGAACCGCGACCACCGGCCGTCCCTCAAAGGCCGCCGCCGCCTCAGTGGCTATCTCCCACACGGGATCAAGATGCGCGGTAGAGCGTCCGTTGGGCCGAAGTTCGTGTCGGGTGCCTCGGCAGTACGTTTGTCAGGCGGGTTGAACGCACAGCAGGACCGCACATCTCCGGCCGCTTCACCGGTGCCAGCGCTCCCTATGAGAAGGCGAACCGTGACCAACGAACCGCTCCACTGGCTTGAAGCGATCTTCGCCGACGTTCGAAACCGCGCGCCGTTTGCCATGGACTGGACTGTTGACCGCCGTGAGTTGCCAATGATCGTCACGGTGACAACACCGCGAGCCGATTCGAGGCGGCGGCTCATCTTCGACGGAGATGACACGGTGCTGGCGGCGCAGCGCTTTGCGAGCGGCCTCCAAGTACTTCTCCAGCCCATCTTCGGTGTCCGCTTCCGCCATGTCCCTTTCACGGCTGCGCTCTCGAACCGAAAGCGATCGCCGGTGCGCTTGAGTGGCGATGTCCCGCAGACGACTTTGCCTGCGCCGTAGGCGACTACAGCGAGGCGCTCTGGCCTCCCAGCCTCGATGAGTCACCTGGCAACGTTGCGATGAGGCTGGGCTCGCGCTTCCACCGCCGGCAGGTAGGAGGCCTGAGGAACTACCACGCTGAGGTGCGCAACGAGGGTTGGGTAGCCAACATCACGGTCCGGCCCGATGCCGACGAGGCTGCCATCCGTGCTGCAGCGGCTCCCATCGCCGTCGAGTTCACACACATCGAAGCGGCCCGTATCGTGCTGCGCAGGCAGGCAGCATCGGGCTCGGAGCGCGCTTTGTCGGGAGCTCCTGAGTACCGGGGGAGGTCAACTCGCCGCACTCAATGGCACGCTCCGTCGGGCGTCAGCGCAAGACAACTGCGACTTTCTCGTTGAGAAACGGCCCGGGAGTGTCGTCCGGGTTCAGCTTGGCTGCGAGCACCGCATCGGCGCTTCGGACGAGCGGGTCATCTTGGCACCGTCGGGTGAGCCGTTTGCTGACGACGGCGACGAGGTGGTCTGCGGTGGCGGATTGCGGCCGCGAGTGTCGCACGTCGAGGGCGAGGTCGACGAGGCATTGTTCTACGCCCACTATCTGAAGGTGTTCGAGTGATTCGGGGATGCGGAACCGGAGCCAATTCTCACCGCCGGCTTGGACCTCGGTCTCTCGTGAACCCGGTGATGGTTGACGCTTTTACCATGAGTCGGTGACCGACCCCTTCGACCTAAGTCCGGCCCCCTTGCCACCGGCGGGGCCGATTCGGATCGGACGACTGACGGCCCATGCTGTCGACGCCGACCGCTATTACCAACCGGGGTATCAGGGTGATCGCGCCGAGCCTTTCGATGACCACGGCACGATCGAGGTTCAGATCACTGTCGACCTGGAACCCGTGTGTCCGGACGAGGAGTGGCGATGGTGGTCCGAGCAACTTCGTCGGCTGGGAGTAACTCCCGGCGGGGGTCAGGGTTCGCGCGAAGGGCACACAAAGCTCCACCTCCGAGTGAAGCCCCCCGACGTCCAGGTCACCGCGCGCGAGTTGATCGCCGCTTTCGACGCGGCGGCTGTGGGCTACCCGGAGAACTTCGAAGCGTGGCGACGAGAACGGGATGAGAAGCGGGCCGTGGAGAAGCGGCGTCAGGACGAGAGTTCAGCTCCCTACCAAGCAATCCTCGACACGGTCATGGACCAGTATCGATCCGGGGAGCATGGCTCAGCCTGATAGTCGTTGGCGGTCGCTAACCGTCCGGCTGGCAGAAGGTCGGCTGAGGGTTAGGCTCCCTGGGCGTTGGCGTCGCCCAGCGAGCCGAGCCGTCCGTCGCGGTAGGTCGGGCGGCACCAGACGAGCGTTCTGCGCCGCGAGGAGGCGGTCGGTCCGCGGGGGTCAGCGCCCGCTCGTCACGACGTCCCAGTCGATCCGCTCCAGCGCGGCGACAAGACGCTCTCCCCGAGCGGGGTTCAGCTCGGCGACCCAGGAGATGCGCCCAGCGAGATGCTCGCGGAATCGCGGGTGTTGCCCGCGGTTCTGGGACGCCGGGCCGGCTCGCTCGGAGTTGTGGAGGATCGCCTTGAGCAGGTCGTACTCCTTGCGCTCGATGTTCGGTCGTTCGTTGACGACGACGCCCGCCAGGCGCTGGCGCTGGCCGGAGCGTCGGACCGAGGTCTTGAGTCGGTTCACCCGGAACCGCTCCTCGGAGATGATCCGGCACACGAGGGTCAGGAAGCGGTCCAGCTGCTGGCCGCTGCGACGGTCCGGCCAGGAGAAGGCGAGGTCGTCCGCGTAGCGTGAGTAGCTCCCGTCGGACGCTTCCGCCAAGCCCGAGAGGCGTCGGTCGAGGCCGAGCGAAGCCAGGTTGGCGATCGCCGGCGACGTCGGAGCGCCCTGAGGAAGGTGCGGATGTGCGAGCCGGCTGCCGAGTCGACGGTGTGCCATCAGCAGCTCGGGGGGTTCGGGCCGAGGTGCACCAGCCCAGATGCCGCCGGGCACGGAGTTCGTGACGAGGCCGGTGAGGACGTGCGCCACCGGTTCGGGATAGCCGCACTGGCGGAAGACACCGAAGACGCGACCAGCCGTCACAGAGGCGAAGAAGTCCTCGAGGTCGAGATGCACGAGCACGCTCTGGCCGGCGTGACCTTTTGTGTAGGTGAGCGCCGAACGGCCCTTACAGAAGCCGTGGGCTGCCGGGTGAACGGGGATCGGATTGAGGATCTCGCGAAGGAGCACACGCTGGAAGTGCTTGAGGAGGGGCTTCGGCTCTTCGATGAGGCGCATCCCGCCCGTCGACTTCGCCACCCACCGGTACCGGTAGTGGCGGAGGCGCTCGTCACCGACCTTCTTCTCGAGCTGGCGAGTGTCGCTGAACCAAGCGAGGTCTCCGGCCGAGAGCCCGAGCATCTCTCGCAGGTCGGCGAGGTCGTCGAGCTTGGGGACCGGCCAGCGTGCCTCGCCCATCGCCGTCGGCGCGACGAACCATCGGAGGATTCTCGGCTCCGGCTCGCGGCGCCTGTGCGCGGCGGCGAAGGCCTTGGTGAGAGGCGGGCAGCAGGCGAGGAACGTAGCCAGCTCGCGTGGCCGGTCCAGAGGAGCCGACGGGTACTCGTGGCGAGCGGCCAGGGCAAGGTCCCTGAGCCACACCCGTCGCTGGCCGACGGCGTGCTGCCCGCGCCGTGTCATGAGCGGCGGGTCCCACTCGCCGGCGAGGAATGCTCCGGCGATACCCGTGGCGACGGTCAGGATACGGCTGCGCATCGAGGGTTGCAGCGGCGGCTCGCGACGAGTCCCGTGGTGCGAGCGCCGCAGTCCGTGGAGCGGACCCCCGCGCGCGCGATGGGTTGCCGAGGTATGAACAACGCCCCCGGGGTAGCCCCGGAGCGATCCGACCCCGCCAGGAGGCGGACCGGACAATTCTCACGACACCGCTGCTGCACGACTCGCAGGTTAGGCGCCCGACGCCGCTGGCGCGCCCGTCCGCTCAGAACGACGTGCGGAGAATCCAGCGTAGGCCAGCCCGGTGAGCACCGAGTCGGCAGGGAGTAAGCGTTGGGGCTAGCCCCCCGCCTATTTCCGAAGTGCCAGATTGATCGCCGGTAAGACAGCGTTCATTGCACCGGTCAGCTATGACTTGCCACCTCGAGGCCGCTACAGCTGTGGACCCAGCGAGGGCGTGTCCTGTCGTTGCGGCCCAGGTGTCGACGGTGTCACCGGTGGTTGGCGGAGACGGACAGCGGTTGGTCCGCTGACCGGCGGTCGGAGAACGCCGTAAAGCTCGTTTCGGTACTCGTCGAGGCCGCCGGCAAGGCCGGAGGCGGTCCGCTGAAGACTCCAGGCCTCTTCGAGGAACTGCCGGGCCGTCGTTTCCTGACGCTCGTGGCTGGCGGTGAGCTGCTCGAGCCCGGCCTTCTGCTCAGCGACGAGCTTGTCGAGGCGGGCCAGCTCAGGTGCCGCGTGGGTTGCCCAACCCGTTTGGGCTTCAGCCTCCCGCTGGATGCAACCGTCGAGGTGTCTTGCTGAGCTGCGTCGATCCCGCCAACCCTGGCTGTTCTCGGCTGCCTGTTGTGCCATGGTCCGCGCGACGTGGGCGGAAGCGAGCTCGGCTACGGCTCGCCCGGCGTCGGTGTGCTCATAGACGCCGCCTCCCGCAGCGAGATCGGCCCTCGCCTGTTGCGTGCGACGAAGGGCATCGCGAGCTTCGGCCAAGGACGGGGCGACCTCTGCTGGTCGGATTGCGGCCAGAGCGCGGACGGCGAACTTGGTCTCGGCGTGGGCGACGGCCGCGACGTGCATCTTCTCCCCTTCTGCCAGGTCGGCGACGACCTCCTTCGTCAGCTGATCGGAGGCGGGCAGGCCGGTGTCGATGGCCCAGGTCGGTGTCCGGTGCGTCGACCAGTCCCGCCTCAAGTCGTCGGCGGCCTGGGCGAGGTCGTCGGCAACGACCCAGGCGTGCGCGGATTCGCGCCCGACTCATGGCGACATAGGCGAGCTCGCGACCCTCACCGTCGGCATAGAGATGGGCTCGGCTCACGGTGGAACCTTGGCAGCGGTGGACAGTTGTCGCGTATCCGTATCCGAGACGCTCGGTGCTCGCCTGTTCGCCAGTGAGGCGGACCTCTCGGCCGTCGCCCGTGCGGAGATCGATCGCTCCGGTGCCGGGATGCACCGCTTGCACCACGGCTCTCTCGGAGGTCACGAGACTGCCGCCCTGGCCGGGGGCGAGTGTGACGACCTCGTCGCCGGCGCGGTACGTGTTGCCGCCAGGGCAGACGAGCTCAGGACCCGACAAGCGGCCCGTCGATTCCATCCAGGTCCTTGCCAATGCGTTGAGCTCGGCGACGTTCGCCCGCCTCCAGGCGTACAGGCCGGTGTCATGGCCGGCTGCGACATCGGCGCTCCAGGCGTCCACTGCCGCCTGCAAGGCGTCCTGCCTGTCAGTCTTGGCGTGGATGCGGTCGTGCCCGAGATAGAACGAGATCGCCTCGGCAACCTCGCCATCGCGAAGCGCTGCCAGGGCCTTGCGCTCGTCGGCGTCGTGCTGGCGGCGGTTCTCCATGAGGTGATGGACGGCGCGCGGGTGGCGGGAGACGAGAGCGCCGAGGGCGCCCCCTGAGCCGACCGGGCCGATCTGTCGGTGGTCGCCGAGAAGGATCAGCTTGGCCCCGGCCGCCTCCACATGGGCGGCGAGACGGACGAGGTCGACGTCGTCGGTCATCCCGACCTCGTCGAGGATCACGGCCGTCCGTTCGCTGAGCTTCAGCTGATGGTGGTCGAGCCGCCAGATCAAGCTCGCCAGGGTCCGCGACTCGCCGATCTCGGCGTGGGTCGAGAGGTTGCGGGCCGCCTGGCCGGCGGTGGCGGTGCCGACCACCTGGCAACCGGCCCCGGCGAAGGCGACGGCGACCACCTTCAGCATCATGGTCTTGCCGGCGCCGGCGACTCCCTCGATCAGCTCAGCTCCTCGCCCGGAGGTGCAGATGCCGACGGCTGCCGAGCGCTGCTCCTCCGACAGCTGAGCGCCCAAACTCGACTCGGCGGCGGCGATCGCCGCCTCCACGGCCGCTTCAGGGACGGCGGGGGCGTCGCTGCGGGACAACTGTCGCCCGAGGCTCTCGGCGATGGCTGTCTCGCGGGCGAGGACCGAGGCGAGGGAGTGGACCCTCTCCCTTGCTCCCTTGACCCCGACGAGGGGGACAACCTCGGGGTCGGCCAGCGCCCGGTCGACGAACGGATCGAGGAGCGCCGGGTCCTGACCATAGAGGTGGGGCGCGAGAGCGACGATGACATGACGGCGGGAGAACACTTTGCGCCGGGCAAGGTCGCTGTCGTCTCCCAAGACCTCGGACAGAAGGGGGCGGGCTCCCTTCAGGGACATTGGAGGACACGTGCCTTTTGCAGCCTCGACCGATGCGACCAGACGCTCGACCGGCCAGCCGGAAGCTTCGAGCTCGGCGCGCCAGCGGCCAACCAGCTCCCCCTCTGACTCGTGCTCCTTGGCCGAGCGGGTCCTCCGGGCCGCCACACTTCTGGCGCGATAGGACGTGTTGCCGCGGCGCCGGCACTCGGCCTCGATCTCTGCGGCCCGCTTGGAGTGCAGCTCGAGGACATCGGCGGGGATGCCGGCGATCCGCCAATGTCCGAGCCGCCCCGACGGCCCCGGGTCCGCTTCGATCCCGTAGCCCAGCTCGACGGCTGCTCGGGCCGACGCCACCCGCCCGACCATCGTGGCGGCATGCAGGTGCTCTCGCCACAGCGTCGTGTCGGCTGCCTTCCAGCCGCCCCGCTCATCGCCCATCTCGACCAGGTTCGCGAGAAGTACGTGATCGTGTGGGCAGGGATCTCCTGCCCGCGAGGTGGCATGCCGGGTATGGGCATAGATGAGCCCGCCGGTCACTGTCGCCTCGGCGGCTCTGCCTCGTCGTCCGCCCATCTGGCGGGTGACCCGGTCCAGATAGGCCAAGGTGGCGTCACGCTCGACGTCCATGATGGCGTGCATGTCCTCGGCTCGGCCGATCACCCCCAGCTCTGCCACGCTCTTGTGCGCCGAGATCACGAGCTCCATGCCCGGACGGCGCGTCGCCACCAGTCGTTCTGAGGTGTCGGGATGGCGGGCGCCGCCCGGCCCGAAGACCGCCTCGTACGATTCCGGCGACACCGGCCCGGACACACCGAGGCTCACCACACCCGACCCGCCCCAGACAAGTGGGGTCTCGCCCCGAGACGCGTAGTACTCGAGCGCCATGCCGGGATGGTCGTCGGCGCGCTCGAGCACCGTGGCCCGGTGGTACTCCACCGACTCTGCCCCCATCATCCGCATCCACGCCACAGCTCTGTCACTCGCCTTCGGACGGTGGCCGGCCCTTGGCAACCCCATGGGTTGCAATCGTGTTCTTGCTCTTGTCGTGTATATAGGAGTTGACGAATGAAGTAAAGGGGGTGATTTGGGGAGCGGTGAGTAGTGGACAGTAACGGTAAATGGTGGTTAGGAAGATGTGGTGTGATTGTCGGTGTTGTGGAAGTTATTCGGGCGTGGAGACTGAGCCGTTCTGATCGACTTTCTCATGTGTCCTCGTAGGAGAGCAGTCGGCTGAGTTGGCGACTGGCTCGTCGAGCAGCTCTCGAGAGAGCTGGTCGGCGAGCCCTCAGGACCCTTCAGGCGGACGGCGAACGCGAACGAGGTGGCCGCGCACGACGACGATGCATCCCGTCAGGTCGCCCAGCTGCTCGTTGCTCAGGAAGCTCCGCACCGTGGCGGTTACCGTGCCGGCATCCTGTTGGTCGGCTCGAATGACGGCGATCCCTGGATGACTGCCAGGTGGGTATTGGCGGACGTCGCCGAAGCCTCGATCAAGTGTGATGAGAAAGCGTTGCTCGGTCGTCGATGCCGCGAGAATTACAGAGTCGCCAGCGCCGCGGAGCCCTTCGTCGATCACGGTGTCGACGTCGTGACCGAGGGAGGCTGCAGCGAGCCGAGCCTCTTCCGGGAGGTTCTCGTCGAGTTTCAGCCTCACCCCGGCGACGGCTCGAGAGGGTGGAGCTCCTCACGGGCGAGAACCGCTGCGTAGGCCAGAGCCGCAGCGACAGCGCCGTTCGGAAGTGACGGGTACTGGGTGCGGATCTGCCCGTCGGTCATTCCCGCGGCAAGGCAGTCGAGAATGACGCTCACGGGGATGCGGGTGCCGCGAATCCGAGCCTGACCATGCACGACCTCCGGGTCGGCGTCGATGAGATCGAGAGGCGCCTGTGGCACGGCTTCATGGTCCCACATCCACGGGCTGATCTGTCCTTCGATCGTTGGGCGCTAGGAGCTGCCAGGACCGTGCACCAATCGAGTGGACGGTCGTCGATAGCCGGGCATCCGTGATGGCGCGCCAAGTGTGGAGCGCCACGCGGTGTACCTAGCGTGGACCCCCCATCGCCTAAAGGGTGCAGGCTCTTGCACCCGCTGTCATGGCTACTGGCGGAGGGCCTCGTCGATACCTGGAGCCCCCTGAACGGAGACGACAATGGCAAACCCCGACGCACTGCCCCAGCTGCTCAGCATCGATCAGCTCGCCGACCGGCTCGGCGTCAGCATCCGTCACATCCGCAGACTCATCGCGGAGAGGCGAGTTCCCTACCTCAAGGTCGGATGGCTCGTCCGATTCGACCCCAGTGAAATTGCCAGCTGGCTGGACAACACGCGCCATCCCGATAGAGGTGGTCACGGACGGTCGGCCTGAACGCACGGGCACCCTGGACGCTCTTCGAAGGCCGAGGGCTTGATGCCCCCTACGTGCCGGCATACGGACACGGGTAACGTTGGAAGCGGCGAGAGCCGCTCTCGGCACGGCAAGTTTCCCGCGCCCCAACTTCGACTGCGGAGGACTTGAGAGATGGCCAGCATCGATCGACGCCCTGATGGCCGGTGGCGCGCCAGGTGGCGTGAGTATCCGGCCGGCCCTCAACGAACCAAGCACTTCCCAAGGAAGCTGGACGCCGAGCAGCACTTGGTCAGGGTCCAACACGACCTGATGACCGGCTCTTATATCGACCCGGCGAAGAGCCGAACCACGGTGGAGGACTACTACGCGGTCTGGGAGGCTCGACAGCCCTGGCGGCCAGCGACCAGGACCGCAGTGCGGTCGACCTTCACACGCCATGTCGTCCCCGTCATCGGGAAGCGGCCACTCGGGTCAGTCCGGCGTGGGGACATCGAGTCCTGGGCTGCTGGACTCAACCTGTCGGCGAGCAGTTCAGGGCTGGCGGTGCAACATCTCGGCACGATGTTCGAGTCCGCGGTCGCCGACGGGCTCATCGCGACGAATCCCGTCCGGCGGGCCAAGCGCCCGCGGGTCGATGTCCAGCCGGTAGTTCCGTTCAGCGCTGAGCAGCTCGGTGCGCTTCGCGAGGCCGCCCCTGGATGGTTCCGGGTGGCGTTGACGCTCGGTGCTGCGTGTGGGTTGCGCCAAGGCGAGGCGACCGGGCTGACCGTGGACCACGTCGACTTCCTGCGCCGGCAGCTGACCGTGGACCGCCAGCTCGTCACTCCCGCATCGGGGCCGCCTGTCTTCGCTCCGCCGAAGACCCCTCGTTCGTACCGTTCGGTGCCCCTGGCAGATGTCGCGCTCGATGCGCTGTCGGCCCACATCGAGGAGTTCGGGACCGGACAGGACGGACTGCTGCTGCACAGCAACGGGCGCCCGCTCTCCCGGCCCAGGTTCGGCGAGGTGTGGCGATCCCTGCGGATGCAGGCTGCGATGCCGACGGCGAGATTTCACGACACGCGCCACACCTTCGCCTCGGTCCTGCTGTCAGGTGGGGTGTCGGTGGCCGCCGCGGCGGACTACCTCGGGCACAGCCCAGCTGAGCTTCTGAAGACGTACGCGCACCTGGTCCCGGCGGACCATGAGCGGGCGCGATCAGTCGTGCAAGCGGCCTTTGCGAAGGCGACCGACGACTCCTCGGCTCGAGCTGCTGAGGACTAACTGAGGACCAATGTCGATGACAGAACTCAGATCAGGACGCTGAGCTGGGATTTCTTCGCTCAGCGGCCGGCTGGCTGCACTTTCGCTGGAAGTGAACAGGCCGCGGGAACCGTAGACCTGCGGCCGCCCTCAAGACCGCCGCCGCCTCGCTGACTATCTCCCACACGCCGTGGAGCCGCCGTTGGGCAGAAATTCCTCTCGGGTGCCTCGGCAGTACGTTTGTCGGGCGGGTTTGAACACAGGAGGACTGCACATCTCCAGCCGCTTCACTCACTGGGGCCCGCCTCGTGATGTTGCTGCGCAACTGAGGACCAAGGCCGACGACGGGCTCACATACGGTTGCTTTTGTGCGGCCGCAGAGCCTCAGGCCGGCTCCGGTGGGCGTGCCACGCGTTCACTGGCTTGCACCGCGGCGATGGCCTCGAGTTCAGGGAGAGCCTCGCAATCTTTCGGGCGGTCCGCCCACTTCTTCGAGGCGATGATGTCCTCGAGGCTGGCCACCTGGACGAGCACGCCAGCATGGTCAAGCTGGTTCGCACGGGAAATGAGGTCCTCGTATCGGAGGCGACGACCGTCGCTCGCCGGCATGTCCACGAGCACGTCGAATGCCCCAGCGTCGGTCTGCCATGTCAAATCTCCAAGCGGACGAGTGTCTCGGCCGTGATTCGCACCGGGAGAAGGGCAGCGTCCTCGTCCGTGAGCCCTTCAACCCGCAGCCTGGCCCCGAGCTCGCGCATCGCCGCAGCTAGGTGTGCAAGGTTCTCAGCGGCTCGCCGTACGAGGCAGTCGAAGTCCTTTGTTGGACGTGTGGCGCCGTAGGTCTGGGTTGCGACGCCGCCAACGAGTAGGAACTCGACGGAGTGGCGGAGGAGCGTGTCGATCAGGCGGTCGACGTCCGGGGCTTCGCCGTCAGGGGAGCTTGTCGGCAAGTGTGCGGCCCGCCTCGACATCCGCCGCCACCTCAGCGAGGAACTCCAGCACCTTTTCCTTGGTGTCGAGCCGGCGGCCATCACAGGTGATCGACACGTCGTCGGAGGTCGGAGGTCGATCGGCGGAACGGACCGCCTCAACCCACTTCGAATAGCTGAGCACAATAGGAGCGCCGGTCACGATTGAAGATTACCGCCCCATCGGTCGCAGCTCTCTCGTCGTTCGAAGCGGACCACGAGCGCGCTCGGTCAGTTGTGCAAGCGGCCTTCGCGGAGGCTACGGAAGACGCCTCCCCTCGAACGCTGAGGACTAACTGAGGACCAAGGTCAGTGGCGGCGCTCGGATCAGACCGCTGACCTGGGAGTTCTTCCCTGAGATACCGGCCGCAGCCACCTCCGCTGGAGTGAGGCAGTGCCCCGCCCTCACGGGCGGGCCTCCAGAGCGGCCCGGGCGTCGGTGGTGCCGAACGACCGGGCGCCCCCGGCAAACGCCGAGACGCCCGATCGCTGCGACACCCCGGTGCGCCCGCCACCGAGCCAGCCGGTGAGCAGCGGTCATGGCGACCCTGCTCCCGGCCGAGATGGCCGCCGCCGCACCGATAAAGGCCGGGGAACCTCTACCAGTGCGACGGCGACGTCCTCACGATGGCGGTGTCCCCGGCCATCGGATGCAGCCGGGCGTGCCGCTGCGGGAGGGCAATGGGGTCGCCTCCCGTGCGCACGCCGCCCGAGGGACCGAGGGGACCGGACGGTGGCCGCTGTCGCTGTCGTGCTCGGTTGTCGGCATGGCTGCTCGTCCTCGTCACCGGTCGTAACGGCGGACCCATCCGGCAGGGACCGCTGTACTAGAGAACGGGTGAGGAGCCGCCGACTTGCGCGGCCGGCGGAGAATTTCCCGCCGGGTGGTTCAGGTGACGGGGTTGAGGCTCCCGGAGCGGAGCCCCTCGAGGTCGATGGTGACGAAGCGATAGCCGGCGCCGCGCACCGCCCTCACGACCTCCTCGCGGTCGTCGAGCGCCCGCTGCAGGTCGGCGACGGGCAGCTCGACGCGTGCCAGCTCGCCGTAGTGGCGTACCCGGACGGCCGGGAACCCGAGCCGCTTCAGGGCGCTCTCGGCCGTCGCGACGGTGGAGAGGACGCCCACGGTGACGGGTGTGCCGTACGGCACGCGGGAGGCGAGGCAGGCCGCCGCCGGCTTGTCCGCCGTCCTGAGGCCGAGCTGTCGTGAGAGCGCCCGGACGTCCTGTTTCGTGAGGCCGGCCTCGAGGAGTGGAAAGCGTGCCCCCCGCTCGGCGGCGGCCGCCTGCCCGGGGCGATGGTCGGAGAGGTCGTCGACGTTGACGCCGAGCACGATCGTGGCGCCGCCGGCGGCGAGCGGCTCGAGCACGCGCATGAGCTCGCTCTTGCAGTGGTAGCAGCGGTCCGTGCCGTTGCGGGCGTACGCCTCGACGGAGAGCTCCTCCGTCGTCACCGGGCGCCAGTCGAGATCCCACTCGGCCGCCAGCGAGGCACAGTCCTCCAGCTCCTCGGGCGCCAGCGAGGCCGATACGGCGGTGACGCAGACGGCACCGCGGCGGCCGAGCACCCGACGGGCGACGGAGGCGAGCAGGGCCGAGTCCGCACCCCCGGAGAAGCCCACCACCACCTCCCCCAACTCCCTCAACCCGGCTTCGAGCCGGCTGGCAGTCGCCCCGAGGTCGTTTGCCGGCGCGTCGCCGGGTCCCCTCATCGGCCGGGCCGTGGTGCTCAATCGAGCCCCACGTCGCCCAGCACGCGCTCGGCGTCGCCGACGATCCCGCTGTAGAAGGGCCCGAACTCGGCGTAGAGGGCCGAACCCTCGTCGAAGCGCATCCGGTAGACGCACTCCTTCAGGTCGTCGGGGTGCACGCCGAACAGCGTGACGCCCCACTCGTAGTCGTCGAGGCCCGTCGAGCCCGTCACGAGCTGCAGGACCCGGCCGCGGAACTCCCGGCCGACGGCGCCGTGCCCCTGCATGAGTCGCAACCGGTCCTCGAAGGGGAGGCGGTACCAGTTCTCGGCGCCGGGGGAGCGGCGCTTGGACATGGGGTAGAAGCAGAACGCCCGCATGCCGTCCGGCGGGAGGACGGGGTAGAGGCGGGCATGGCGCATCTGGTCGGGGAGGCCCGCCGCGTACTCCGAGACCTCCGTGAGCGACACGTACGAGTCGACGACGGCCACGCCGGTCCGTTGCAGGTGGGTCTGCAAGGCGCGCAGCACCCGCAGGTCGGGGCCGAGACCGAGGACGCAGAGATCCGCCTTGTGCCCGATCATGGCTGCCGTGACGACTTGATGGTCGGCCTTGCGCGCGGTGTCGATGGCTTCGAGGACGTCGGCCAGCCGCGGCCGGGCGGTCGTCTCCGAGACCGGCTCGGGCGTCGCCCGGCAGAAGAGGTGCACGACGTTCCAGCCGATCGTCGGCGTCACCGGGGCGTCCGAGCTCACGCCCGCAGTCTACGGAGCTGCCCGAACAGCGATACGTGACGACCGCCACCAGGGCGAAGACATCGCTCGATAGTGTCGGCCGCCATGCGGGAGCGGGCAGCACGCCGCCGGGCTCGCCCGGCCTCGGCCCTCACGGTGCTCGTCGCCGGGGTGGCCCTGTCCGTCGCGGCTGTTCCGGCGTCGGGTGCTCCGCCGGCGGCCCGTGCCGCCCCTGGCGCCGCCGCTCGGCCGGCCCGGAGGTGTGCCGTCAACCTGGCCGGTGAGCTCGCCAGCACGGGCCCCGCCCGGCAGCTCGTCACCGTGGTGGCGAAGGACCCGCGCTCCACCTATGCCGACGTCACCACCTGGCAGCGACGCGACGGGTGCTGGGTGCGGGCCGCCGGTCCCTTCGCCGCCCGCGTCGGCGTGTCCGGCATCTCGCAGCACAAGGTCGAAGGTGACGGCACGACCCCGGCGGGCATCTTCGGCGTCGGTCCGGTCATGTACGGCAACGCCGCCAACCCGGGCGTTCACTACCCCTATCACCGCCTCGTGTGCGGTGACTGGTGGGACGAGGTCCCGTCCTCGCGCTGGTACAACTCCTTCCGGCACGTCGCCTGCGGCTCCCGGCCCAGCTGGACCTACGGGGACTCCGAGGCGCTCTGGACGGAGACGACGGCCTATGGGAGCTTCGCCTGGATCGAGTACAACACCGACCCCGTCGTGCCAGGGCGGGGCTCGGCCATCTTCCTGCACGACGGCTTCACCCATGCCACCGCCGGCTGCGTGAGCCTGCATCCCGGTGAGCTGGACACCGTCCTCGACTGGCTCCGTGCCGATGACGACCCCCGTGTCATCATCGGGACTGGAGCCGAGGTGCGCCACTACTGAGCGTCGTGGTGGGCCGGTGCCCGCACGCGACGGAGGGGCGCCCGTAGGCGCCCCTCCCGACAGCTCGGGCCGAAGCCCGTGGACTCAGAAGTCCTCCATCCCACCGCCGCCCGGCATGGCCGGGGCAGCGTCCTCGGGCTTGTCGACGATGACGGCCTCGGTCGTGAGGAAGAGGGCGGCGATCGAGGCGGCGTTCTGCAGTGCCGAGCGCGTGACCTTGGCGGCGTCGATGACGCCGGCCTTGAAGAGGTCCTCGTACTCGCCCGTGGCGGCGTTCAGGCCGTGGCTCTGCTTGAGGCCCTTCACCTTCTCGGTGACGACCCCACCCTCGAGGCCGGCGTTGACGGCGATCTGCTTGAGCGGCTCCTCGACGGCGCGGGCGATGATCCGTGCCCCCGTCGCCTCGTCGCCTTCGAGCTTGTCGGCGCAGGCGGTGATCGCCTGCTGGGCACGCAGGAGGGCCACACCGCCGCCGGGCACGACGCCCTCCTCGATGGCCGCCTTCGTCGTCGAGACGGCGTCCTCGATGCGGTGCTTCTTCTCCTTGAGCTCGACTTCGGTGGCAGCCCCGACCTTGATGACGGCGACGCCGCCGGAGAGCTTGGCGAGGCGCTCCTGCAGCTTCTCCCGGTCGTAGTCGGAGTCGGTGTTCTCGATCTCGGTCTTGATCTGGCTGATGCGGCCCTTGATGTCCGAGTCCTCCCCGGCGCCCTCCACGATCGTCGTCTCGTCCTTCGTGACGACGATCTTGCGGGCCCGGCCGAGCAGGTCGAGGGTCACGTTCTCGAGCTTGAGGCCGACCTCTTCGGTGACGACCTGGCCGCCGGTGAGGATGGCGATGTCCTGCAGCATGGCCTTGCGGCGCTCACCGAAGCCGGGGGCCTTCACGGCAGCGCTCTTGAAGGTGCCACGGATCTTGTTGACGACGAGCGTCGCCAGCGCCTCACCCTCGACGTCCTCGGCCAGCACGACGAGCGGCTTGCCCGTCTGCATGACCTTCTCGAGGACGGGGAGGAGGTCGCGTACGGCCGAGATCTTGGAGCCGACGATGAGCAGGTAGGCGTCCTCGAGGGAGGCCTCCATGCGCTCGGGGTCGGTCACGAAGTAGGGCGAGATGTAGCCCTTGTCGAAGCGCATGCCCTCGACGAGCTCCATGTCCATGCCGAAGGTCTGGCTCTCCTCGACCGTGATGACGCCGTCCTTGCCGACCTTGTCGATCGCCTCGGCGATCATGGAGCCGATCTCGGCGTCGGCGGCGGAGATACCGGCGACCTGGGCGATCTGGTCCTTCGAGTCCGTGTCCTTGGCGATGTCGTGGATGGCCACCACGGCAGCCTCGACGGCGAGCTCGATGCCGCGCTTGAGCGACATGGGGTTGGCACCGGCGGCCACGTTGCGCAGGCCCTCGCGGACCATGGCGCCGGCGAGCACCGTCGCCGTCGTCGTGCCGTCACCGGCTACGTCGTCGGTCTTCTTGGCAACTTCCTTGACGAGCTCGGCCCCGACCTTCTCCCACGGGTCCTCGAGGTCGATCTCCTTGGCGATCGAGACCCCGTCGTTGGTGATCGTCGGCGCGCCCCACTTCTTCTCGAGCACGACGTTGCGGCCCTTCGGGCCAAGCGTCACCTTGACGGCATCGACCAGCTGGTTCATGCCCCTCTCGAGCGCGCGGCGGGCCTGCTCGTCGAAAGCGATCAGCTTCGGCATCGTTGGTTACATCCTCCCTTTGTGCCCGGTCCGTAGGTCCCTGGGCATTGGCACTCTCATCGACCGAGTGCCAGACTAGCACTCTCCATTCGGGAGTGCTACCGCCCTGCGGACCGAATTCCGGCTCGCCGAGGCGTCAGGAAGGGGTCAGCGGCAGCCTCCGGCCACCGCCGGCACGATCGACACCGTCTGGCCGGGGGCCACAGGGGTCTCGAGCCCCTGCATGAAGCGCACGTCTTCGTCGGCCACGAAGAGGTTCACGAACCGGCGCAGGGACCCGTTCCCGTCGACGAGGCGCTCCTCGAGGCCCGGGTGGACCGTTTCCAGCTCCGTGATGACCTCCCGCACGGTCGTGGCCTCGACGGCCACCTCCCGCTCGCCGCCCGTGAGCGGTCGCAGCTGGGCGGGCACGCGCACGATGACGCTCATGCGAGCACCCGCTCGAGCGGGCTGCCCCCGAGGGCGCGCACCACCTCGTCCACGCCCGCCCCGATCGGCTCGGCGACGGCGACCCGCTCCCGGAGCGACTCGACGGTCTTGAGCCCGTTGCCCGAGACGTAGGCGACGACGCTCTCGTCCGGCCGGATGACGCCTTGGCGGGCGAGCTTGGCGAGCGTGGCGATCGTGACGCCTCCCGCCATCTCGGCGAAGACGCCCTCCGTGCGGGCGAGGAGGGTGATGGCATCGACGATCTCGGCGTCGCTGACCGAGGCGACGGCGCCCCCCGATCGCCTCACCTCCTGCAGGGCGTACCAGCCGTCAGCCGGGTTGCCGATGGCGAGCGACTTGGCGATCGTCGACGGCTTCACGGGGCGGATCACGTCGGATCCCTCGGCGAAGGCCGTGGCGACGGGCGAGCACCCGTCGGCCTGCGCCCCCGAGATCCTCACGTCGTGCGGCGTCACGAGGCCCACCTCGGCGAACTGGGCGAAGCCCTTGGCGATCTTTGTCAGCTGGCAGCCGGAGGCGACCGGCACGACGACGTGGTCCGGCAGCTGCCAGCCGAGCTGCTCGGCAACTTCGAAGGCGAGCGTCTTCGAGCCCTCGGCGTAGTACGGGCGGAGGTTGACGTTCACGAACGCCCAGTCCGGGTACTCGGCCGCCAGTTCCCCGCACAGGCGGTTGACGTCGTCGTAGCTGCCGGCGATGCGCAGGAGGCGACCGCCGAAGACGGCCGTCATGAGGACCTTGACGGACTCGAGGTCGTGCGGGATGAGGACGACCGACTCCATGCCGAGGCGGGCGGCCGTGGCGGCCACGGAGTTCGCCAGGTTGCCCGTGGAGGCGCAGGCGGCCACCCGGAAGCCGAGCTCGCGCGCCCGCGTGAGGGCGACGGCGACGACGCGGTCTTTGAAGGAGCCGGTGGGGTTTCTCGTGTCGTCCTTCAGGTAGAGCTCGCCCAGCCCGATGGCGGCGGCGAGCCGCTCTGCCTTCAACAGCGGGGTGAAGCCGGCGCCGAGACCGGGCGGGGACGGTGTCTCCACGGGGAGGAAGTCGGCGTACCGCCACAGGTTGGGCGGGCCGGCGGCGATGCGCTCCCGGCTCGTGGCGGCGGCGATCCCCTCGAGGTCGTAGGTGACTTCGAGGGGGCCGAAGCACCACTCGCAGGCGTGCAACGCCACAGGCGCGTAGGAGCGCCCGCATTCACGGCAGGTGAGATCACGGATGAAACCCACGACGTCCTCCTCATCGGTCGGGCATTGGCACCTGGCCGATCGTTGGACGACGTCGTCCGATCGAAACTGGTTGCCGCGGCGTCGCAGGGCCCGTCCCTCAGCCGCTCTGGATGATGTGGCCCCAGTGTAGGCAGCTCCAGCCGGCCACGCCACCCCGGCCAGCCAGCGCGGCGGCGCGGCGGCCCTATCGTGGCGAGCGACATGGCCATCCTCGATGCCGTCGCCCCGATGGCCCCGCCCGCCATCGCCAGCTTCGGTCATGCCGACTGGAGCCTCGAGGCCCTCGAGGCGGCGAAGGGCGACGCCCGGGTCGTCGTCTGCATCCCGGCGCGCGACGAGGCCCGCACGATCGGTGCCATCGTCGGCTCCATCCGCTGCCACCTGCAGGGCCGAATCGTCGACGAGATCCTCGTCGTCGACGACGGCTCGCTGGACGCCACGGCCGTCGAGGCGGAGCGCCACGGGGCCGTCGTCGTGCAGGGTGCCGGCCCCGGCAAGGGCGAGGCGATGCGGCTCGCCCGCGGACGGGGAGACTACGTGGTCTTCCTCGACGGCGACGTCGAGAATTTCGCCCCGCACTTCGTGAGCGGGCTCCTCGGTCCCCTCCTCTGCCGGGAGGGAACGGTGCTCGTGAAAGGCTCCTACGCCCGCCCGCTCGGCGACCGGCCGAACGAGGGCGGGAGGGTGACCGAGCTCGTCGCCAAGCCGCTCCTCTCGCTGCTGTTCCCCGAGCTCGGCGGCATCGCCCAGCCGCTCGCCGGTGAGACGGCCATCCGCCACGACGTCCTCGACGCCCTGGAGCTGACGGCGGGATACGGCGTGGAGATGGGGCTCCTCCTCGACGTCTGGCGGGCCTTCGGCACGGCCGCCATCGCCCAGGTCGACCTCGGGGTGCGCCGGCACCGCAACCGCCCGCTCTCGGAGCTCGCCCCCCAAGCCCGCGATGTCATCGCCGCCGCCCTCGAGCGGTCGTCGCCCCCCTCGGGTGATCCTCGCCGCCTCCTCGAGGGTGACACCTCGGCCGTGCACCTTCCGGCCGGCTCATGACGACCCCGGGTGGGGCAGCGCTCGTCGTCGCCGCCAATCGGGGCCCCTTCTCCCTGGTGGAGGCACCGGACGGCTCGCTCCGGGCGGAGCGGGCGGGGGGAGGTCTGGCACCGAGCCTCGCCGGGGCGCTCGCCGGCGGCACGGACGCCACCTGGGTGGCGGCGGCTCTGAGCGACGCCGAACGGCGGGCGGCGGACGGGGCCATCGACTCCGGCCAACCCGGCCTCACCCTGCGTCTCGTCGCCCTCGATCCGGCCGTCCTGGCGGCCGCCTACGACGTCGTCGCCAACGCCGTCCTGTGGTTCGTCTTCCACGGCCTCTTCGACGCCGCCCGGCGGCCCGTCTTCGCGGCGGAATGGCGAACCGCCTGGGAGGCGTACCGGCAGTACAACCGGGCCTTCGCCGACACGATCGCCGAGGCGGCCGCCCCGGGGGCCGTCGTCCTCGTGAACGACTACCACCTCCTGCTGGCGGGGGGGATGCTACGGGCGGCGCGGCCGGACCTGCGGACCGTCCACTTCAGCCACACGCCCTTCCCGAGTCCGGAGGAGCTCGCCATGCTCCCCGTGACCACGGTGCGGGAGCTGCTCGCCGGCATGGCCGGCTACGGCGCCTGCGGTTTCCACAGCCGGCGCTGGGAGGCGGCCTTCCGGCGGTGCATGGCGGGGGAGGCGGCCCTCCCCGAGACCTTCGTGGCGCCGCTCGGGCCGGACCTCGGCCGCCTGCGGGAGGTGGCAGCGTCGGCGGCCTGCGCCGAGCGGATGGCGCAGCTGAGCGAGCGGCTCGGCCATCGCCGGCTCCTGCTGCGCAGCGACCGCGTGGAGCTCTCGAAGAACCTCTTGCGGGGCTTGCGATCCTTTGACCTGCTGCTCAGCGAGCACCCGGAATGGCGGCGGGAGGTCGTGCACGTCGTGCGCGGCTACGTGAGCCGGCAGGGACTGCCCGAGTACCTTGCCTACCGCTCCGAGGTGGAGCACCTCGCCGCCCTCCTCAACGAGCGGTGGTCGGACGCCGACCACACGGCCGTCATCGTCGACGTCGACGACGACTTCGCCAGCACCGTGGCGGCCCTGCGCCGCTACGACGTCCTCCTCGTCAACCCCGTGCGCGACGGCATGAACCTCGTCGCCAAGGAAGGACCCGTCCTGAACGAGCGCGACGGCATGCTCGTGCTCTCGACGCAGGCGGGCGCCTACGACGAGCTCGCCGGCGAGTGCTACGGCGTGCACGCCTTCGACGTGTCCGAGACGGCGGAGGCTCTTCACGCCGCCCTGTCGCTCGGAGGCGAGGAGCGGGCGGCCCGCTCCGCCCGGCTCTCCGAGGTCGCCGCCGCACACCCGCCGGCGGAGTGGCTGCACCGGGTCCTGACGCAGGCCCGGCCCGCCGGGGCCGCCGGTCCCTCACGACCGCTCGACGGCTAAGTCGCCGCCGCCGCCTCCTCGAGGCGGTCGGCCACGTCGCTGAGCAGCTGCACGGCCTCGGCGGGGGAAGCGAGGACGAGATCGGCCCGTTCCAGCAGCTCGGCCGGCGAGTCGCCGCTCGCTACGGCGATCTTCAAACCCGTCGCCCTCCCGGAGGCGGCGAGCTCGTCGAGGCTGACGAAGGCGGCCACGTCGCTCGTGTCGTCGCCGAGGAAGGCGAGGCGCCGGAGGTCGTCCCGCCCCGCCCACTGCGCCACGATGCTCCCCTTGTCCACCCCGATGGGCGCCAGCAGCTCGACGCTCGCCTTGCCGGGGCGGGCGAGGAGGCCATTGCGGGCGGCGAGGCTCGCCGCCAACGCCTCGGCCGTGCGTGAGACGGCCGCCGGGTCGGGGGCGTCGCGCCAGTGGAGCGTGACGCTGTAGCGCTTGTCCTCGACGTGGAGACCGGGTACGGCGGCCTCCTCGGCCTCCTGACGGGCCGCTGCCACGATCCCCTCCCAGGCGCCGGCGCCGGCGGCCACCTCGACGGAGCCGTCGATGACGTGCTCGACACCGTGGATGCCGTAGAGCTCGACGCCGGCGGCAGCCAGGTCGCCCCCGAGGCGGTCGAGGAGCCAGGCGGCCGGCCGGCCAGAGACGACGCCCACGACGGCGAGGCGGCCGCCCAGGCGGCGGAGGGCTTCTGCGGCCCTCGGTAGCGGCTCTGCCACCTCAGGCCGCCGCACGATGGGCGAGAGCGTGCCGTCGAAGTCGCTGAAGAGGCCGGTGCGTGCCGGCAGAGCCGACACCCAGGAGACGGCCTCGTCGTAGGTCGTCATGCCGCTCGGGCCGCCTGCTTGCGCTGGGGGTGGCGGCTCAGTGGCGCTGGTGCCGCACCGGGCCGTTCGTGCCGGTGACGACGGCACGCCGGCGGCGCTGCTGGCGCCGGCGGAGGCGTTGCACGACGAGGGGGTCGTAGGCGAAGGCATCGTCGGAGGTGGCGAGCCTCCGCAGCGCCGCGTAGTACGCACCCGGCGAGAGACCAAGGCGCGCCCGGATCGCCATCTGCTTCGTGGAGCCCGTCCTCCACCAGTCGCGCTCGAGATCGAGGACCGCCCGCTCTCGACTGCTGAGTGCCATCCCAGCCGACAATGCCAAGGATCCTGCCGAAAAGCAAGCATTCCCGACATGGCCCTGCCTGTGGGACATTGGCGTCATGACGAATGGCACGAGCGACCCGCACCCGCCCAGCGCCCAGCTCGCCCGACTCGGCGCCGGCGATCTCGGCCGCATGCTCGACGCCGGCGAGACGACCTCGGTGGACATCGTCTCGCTGCTGCTCGAGCGACAGGAGGCGATCGACGGAGCCGGGCCCGAGCTGCGTAGCGTCTTGCGCCGCAACGAGCGGGCCCTCGACGAGGCCGCCGCCCTCGACGCCGAGCGCCCCACTCGGGTGCGCGGTCCGCTCCACGGCGTGCCCCTGCTCGTGAAGGACAACATCGACACCGCCGACCTCGGGGCCACGGCAGGCTCGACGGCGCTCGCCGGCGCCTCGCCCGCCGCCGACGCCCCCCTCATCGCGGTGTTGCGGCAGGCCGGTGCCATCATCATCGGCAAGGCAAGCCTCTCGGAATGGGCCCACTTTCGCGGTCGGCCGATGCCGAGCGGTTGGTGCGCTCTCGGGCGGCAGGGGAGGAACCCCTTTGCCCTCGACCGCTCACCGGGCGGCTCCAGCTCGGGCTCCGGCGCCGGTGTCGCCGCCGGTCTGGCGCCCCTCGCCGTCGGAACGGAGACCGACGGCTCCATCCTCTGCCCGTCCGCCGCCTGCGGGCTCGTCGGGATCAAGCCGACCGTGGGGCTCGTGAGCCGCCAGGGCGTCGTCCCCATCTCGGCGAGCCAGGACACCGCCGGCCCCATGGCGCGATCGGTGGCGGACGCCGCCATGCTCCTGGCGGTGCTGGCGACGGCCCCTGAGACCGGCCCGGCCGTCGTGGCCGGGCGGCCGGCGAACGAGCTGCCGCTTCGGATCGATCCGGACGGCAGGCTCGAGGGCGTCCGCCTCGGGCTCGTCCGCGACCCCGGCTACTGCGACTACCACCTGCCGACGGACCGCATCATCGAGGATGCCGCCGAGGCGCTGCGGGCCGCGGGGGCGGAGGTGATCGACCCCGTGACGGGAGTCGGCGCCGCCGTGCCGGCCGACGAGACGATCGTGCTCTGCACGGAGTTCAAGGCGGGCCTCAACGCCTACCTGGCGGCGCGGGCCGCCGGGGCGGGCTCGGCCGGCGCCTCCCTCCCGCGCAGCATCGACGACGTCATCGCCCACAACGAGCGCGACCCCTCCGAGCGCCTCGACCTCTTCCCGCAGGACCTCCTCGTGCGCTCCGCCGGCATGGCGGGCCTCGACGACCCCGCCTACCAGGCGGCACTCGCCGCCAATCACCGCCGCACCCGCTCCGAAGGCATCGACGCCGTCTGCGACCGGCTTCGGCTCGACGCCCTGCTCGCACCGACGATGGCGCCGGCCTGGCTCATCGACCACGTGAACGGCGACGCCTATCAGGGATCGGCCTGGGGCCAGCCGGCCATCGCCGGCTACCCCTCCCTCACGCTCCCCGTCGGCGCGATCCACGGCCTGCCCGTCGGGCTCGCCATCTGGGGGCGCGCCTGGAGCGAGGCGACGTTGGTGCGGATCGCGGCCGCCCTCGAGCGGCAGCTCGACTACCGCCCCGTTCCCGCCTACACCGCCTCCACGGCCGTGCCCGGCTGAGGCGGGGACCGGGTCGCCCGCTCAGGTGCCGGCGCCCTCGCTCGGGGGGTGATCGAAGTAGGCGGCCGGCGTCAGCCCTGTCTCGCGGCGGAAGGCCGCCACGAAGGCGCTCGCCCCGTCGTAGCCGACCTGCCTGGCCACCGCCCCGACGGGTGTCCCGGTAGCCAGGAGGCGGAGGGCCGCCTGCAATCGCACGAGCGTCCGCCAGCGCCCGAAACCGATGCCGGTGTCGCGCACGAAGGCCCGCGTGAGCGTGCGCTCGCTCGCCCCGACGAGGCGGCCCCAGTCCTCGAGGCTGCGGCCGTCGGCCGGTTCGGCCTCGAGGGCGTCGGCGACCTCGCGGGCACGCTCGTCGCTCGGGTGCCGCAGCTCGATCGTCGTGAGAGGTACCGGCTGCAGGAGGTCGACGAGGACGGCCTCGGCGCGAGCGCGAGGTTCCGGCGCCAGTGCATCGGTGTCGAGATGGCCGATGAGGTCGGCGATCAGCTGACTGGCTGCCACAGGGGTGGGCTCCGTCCAGTCGATGGGGCAACGATCGGGGCGGATGTAGAGCGTGCGGAGCGTCGCCCTGCCCGATGACGCCGTCTCGTGAAGTATCCCCGCCGGGATGAAGAGCGCCCGGGTCCGCGGCAGCACCCACGTCGCCGCCTTCGTCGTCACGATCAGCACGCCCGAGGCCGCCCACACGAGCTGGTGGTCGTCGTGCTCGTGCCAGTCGAACCGCGTGCCCGGCGCCATGGGGAAGGTCGCCACGACGAGGCTCGGCGAGCCAGCGGCGACAACGCCATGTTGTCCGTCCTGCGACACAGGTTGGCAGCCTATCCAGGCACGCATCGGACCTTTGCTTCGTAGCGTTTTCTCCCATGAACGCCAACCATGCACAGCTCTGTCCGAGCCCCGAGTGGGCGTCCTTCCTCGAGGAGGAGGTCCTCGAGCGTGTCGTCGCCCGGCTCGACCTCGGCGACCACCTGCTCGAGATCGGCCCCGGCCCGGGCGCCGCCACGGCCTGGCTGTGCTCGCGCGTCGGCCGCCTCACCGCTCTCGAGCTCGAGGCGGAGGCGGCCGAGTCGCTCCGCACGCGCTACGAGGGCACGAACGTGGAGGTCGTCGTCGGGGACGCCACCGAGATGGCCTGGCCGGAGGGGACCTTCGACTCCGTCGGCACCTTCACGATGCTGCACCACGTCCCCACCGCCCACCTGCAGAACCGCCTGCTCTCCGAGGCCTACCGCGTCCTGCGCCCGGGAGGGGTGCTCGTCGGCTCCGACAGCCTGGCGAGCGACGGCCTCCACCACTTCCACGAGGGGGACACCTACAATCCCGTGGAGCCGGCCTCGCTGCTGCCCCGCCTCGAGGCGCTCGGCTACCACCGCATCACCGTGAGCACGGACGGCACGCTCTGCTTCGTCGCCTACAAGCCGGACGGCACCGGCGAGGACGGCTGTGGTCGGGACGAAGGCGACGAGGCCACCCCCGCAGCTCGTGAGGCGACGTCATGAGCGACACGAGCCGACTGCGCACGGCCATCGCCGGCCTCGTGGGCCTGGCCGCCTCGGAGGAGGCCCTCCTCCTCGAAGCGGCGGCCGCCACGGCGGAGGAGGGCAGCGCCGCGCAGTGGGCGGCTGCGCCCCTCGTCGCCCACAACACCGAGTTCAAGGCCCAACAGGTCGAGCGGCTGCAGGCGGTGGCTACCGGTACGACGCCCCCGGGCTTCGCAGAGATCGACCATCGTTCCGAGGAGGTCTATGCCGGCTACTGCGAGGCACCCCTCGCCGACGTCGGGGAGGCCCATCGCCGCACGACGGCCGCCCTCCTGGACGGGCTCGACGCCGTCTCCGACGAGGACCTCCTCGACCCTCTACGGCACCCCTGGCTCAACGGGCGTCAGCTGGGCCTGCAGGTCATCGTGCGGGGTTTCTGGCACCCGATGGGACACGTCGGCGAATACCTCCTCACCCACGGCGAAGGGGCGCGAGCCCTCAGGCTCCATCGCCGGGCGGCCGTGACGGCCGCCTTCCTGCGAGCACCCTTCCACGCCCAAGGCATGGCCCTCTACAACCTCGCCTGCTGCCAGGCCCGCCTCGGGCTCGAGGCGGAGGCCGTCTCCAGCCTCGGGGAGGCGATCGCCCACAACGGCGACCTCGCCGCCAAGCTCAAGAGCGATGCCGACCTGGAGGGACTTCGCCGCAGCGGGGCGCTCGAGCCCCTCCTCCCGCCTGAAGTGGCTGAGGTGATTGAGGTTTTCCCCCGGTGAGGGGGAAAGCGCCGAACACCTTCGTAGCCTTAGTGGGACGCCCCGGCGAGCTGGCGGGCGACGTAGAGCAGGATGCCGCCGGCGGCGAAATAGGCCGCCTCCGTCGGGGTGTCGATGCGCAGCCGAGCCCCGAAGGCGCTCGCCACCTCGCCGTTGGCGCGGCGGGCCGTCACCCCGACCGTGCGGTCGACGAGGTCGGCGGGCCGCAGGCCGCCTACGCCTTCGATGCTGTAGATCTCGTGGCCGTCGAGACCGAGGCTCTCGATCGTGTCGCCCGCCTCGAACTGCATGGGGAGGACCCCCATGCCAAGGAGATTGGAGCGGTGGATCCGCTCGAAGCTCTCGGCGATGACGGCCCGCACGCCGAGCAGCGCCGGCCCCTTGGCAGCCCAGTCCCGTGACGACCCGGTGCCGTACTCCTTGCCGGCCAGCACGATGAGGGGCACGCCCTCGGCGGCGTAGCGCGTGGCTGCCTCGTAGATCGTCACCTCTTCGCCAGCGGGCAGATGGAGCGTGAAACCACCCTCCGTGCCGGGCGCCAGGTGGTTGCGCAGGCGCGTGTTGGCGAAGGTCCCCCGGATCATCACCTCGTGGTTGCCGCGGCGCGACCCGTAGGAGTTGAAGTCCTTCGGCTGCACGCCATGTGCGATGAGCCACTCGCCGGCGGGGCTCGCCGCCCGGATCGACCCGGCAGGCGAGATGTGGTCCGTCGTCACGCTGTCACCGAGGACGGCGAGGACGCGGGCACCGGTGACGTCGGAGAGCGGTTCGGCCGTCGCCCCCATCGAGTCGAAATACGGGGGCTTTCTGATGTAGGTGGAGGCCTCGCTGGCGTCGTAGCGACCCTCCAGGGGGACGTCCATGGCGAGCCAGGTCTCGTCGCCACGGAACACCTCGGCGTAGTCCCGCCGGAACAGGTCGCTGCCCACCGCCGTGCTCGTGACGTCGACGATCTCCCGCGTCGTCGGCCAGAGGTCGCGCAGGAACACTGGTTCACCCTCGCGCCCGGTGCCGAGCGGTTCGTCGAGGAGGTCGATGTCCATCGTGCCGGCGAGGGCGTAGGCGACGACGAGGGGAGGGGAGGCGAGGTAGTTCATGCGGACGTCGGGGTGGATGCGGCCCTCGAAGTTGCGGTTGCCCGAGAGGACCGCCACACAGGCGAGCGTGTTGGCGTTGATGGCTTCGGAGATCTCCGGCAGGAGCGGGCCGGAGTTGCCGATGCAGGTCGTGCAGCCGAAGCCGACGAGGTCGAAGCCGAGCTCGGCGAGCGGCTCCGTCAGCTGCGCCCGGTCGTAGTAGTCCATGACGACGCGGGAGCCCGGGGCGAGGGACGTCTTCACCCACGGCTTCGTGCCGAGGCCGCGGGCGATGGCGTTGCGGGCGAGGAGGCCGGCGGCGATCATCACCTGCGGGTTGGAGGTGTTCGTGCACGACGTGATGGCGGCGACGACGACGTGGCCGTGGTCGAGGTCGAACTCCCTGCCGTCGGCGAGGCGGACGTGCACAGGTTGCGAGATGCGCCCGCCCGGGGCCGTCTCCACTTTGGCGCTGGTGTCGGGCAGGGAGGCGGGCAGCGCCACGGTGAAGCGTTGCTTCGCCTCCGAGAGGCGAACCCGGTCTTGCGGGCGGGAGGGGCCTGCCAGGCTGGGTTCCACGGTCGAGAGGTCGAGCTCGGCCTCCTCGCTGTAGACGGGGCGCCCCTCCGGGTCGTGCCAGAGTCCCTGCTCCTTGGCGTAGCGCTCCACGAGCTCGAGCAGCTCGGGCGGGCGGCCCGTCAGCTCCAGGTAGCGCAACGTCTCGTCGTCGATGGGGAAGATGGTCACGGTGGAGCCGTACTCCGGGGACATGTTGCCGATGGTCGCCCGGTTCTCCACGGGGACGCCCGCGACGCCGGGTCCGTAGCACTCGACGAACTTGTCGACGACGCCGTGGTGGCGGAGCAGCTCGGCGATCGTGAGGACGAGGTCGGTGGCCGTGGTGCCCTCCCGCATCTCGCCGTGCAGGCGCAGGCCGACGACCGGTGGCACGCGCATCGAGATGGGCTGGCCGAGCATGGCGGCCTCCGCCTCGATGCCGCCCGATGCCCCAGGCGAGGACGCCCAGCCCGTTCACCATGGGCGTGTGCGAGTCGGTGCCGACGACCGTGTCCGGGTAGGCGGCGCCGGCGGCGTCGGTGAAGACGACGCGGCTCAGGTACTCGAGGTTCACCTGGTGGCAGATGCCCGTCCCGGGCGGGACGACGCGGAAGTTGGAGAAGGCCTGCTGGCCCCAGCGCAGGAACCGGTAGCGCTCGGCGTTCCGCTCGTACTCGATGGCGGTGTTGACCGAGAGGGCGTCGGGGCGCCCGTACGACGTCGGCCACGACGGAGTGGTCGATGACGAGATCGACCGGCACGAGGGGGTTGACGCGGGTCGGGCTTTCCGCCGAGATCCTCCACGGCGTCGCGAAGGGCCGCGAGGTCGACGATGCAGGGAACGCCCGTGAAGTCCTGCAGGAGGATGCGGGCGGGCGAGTAGGCGATCTCGCGGTGGCCGCTGACGCCGGCGGCGGCGTTCGTGGCCAGTGAGGCGATGTCGTCGGCCGTGACGTGGACGCCGTCCTCGTTGCGCAGGAGGTTCTCGAGGAGGAGCTTGAGCGAGTAGGGGATCCTGGAGAGGTCGCACAGTCCGGCGAGGGCGTCGAGGCGGTGCACCTCGTAGCTGTCGTCACCGACGGTGAGGGCGGCTCGCGAGGAAAAGCTGTTGTTGCTCCGGACGTTGTCGGTCACGACACGGGACGCTATCGGCTCGCCGGCGGCGCCCGAAACGCCTCCCGGCCCCCGTCAGGACGCCGGCGCCTCGCCCTCCCCGGGGAGCGTGCAGGTGCCCCGGACGACACGCAGGAGGAGGACCGTGAGGCTGCGGCGTTCGCCCGTGTCGAGCGCATCGCCGAGGAGGCCCTCCACGGCCCGGCGGTGCTGGCGCAGCGCCGAGACGGCACGGCTCGCCCCTTCCTCGGTGAGCGAGGCAAAGGATCCGCGGCGGTCGCCGGCACAGCTCTCCCGGCACACGAGGCCGGCGCCGCACAGCCGGTCGACCGCACGGGTGAGTCCGCTCGGGCTGAGCATCGTCCGGGCGGCCAGGTCTGTCATGCGCAGCCGGCCGCCCTCGCACTCCGTCAAGACGGCAAGGACGTCGAGGCTTTGCTCGGGCAGCCCGTAGTCGCGCTCGACGGTCGGTACGACGCCTCGCCGCAACGTCGTGGCAGCCTGCACGACGAGACGTGCGAGGGCGAGGAGGTCGTCGGGGCTGCCCTCCTCGGCGACGTCAGCCGGGGAGGGGCGAGGGGGCATGACGCTCCGCATCCTACCGCCGCCTGCCAGGTCGTTGCCTGCGCAATCAGTTGCCGGCCCACCCAGAGGTGGATCCAGGCGGGCGGTACGCTGGCGGCGGATGCGACAGGGCGTGAGCGCGGGGGAAGCAGCGTCCCCGCCGGCGGGAGCCCCCGAGGACGGTCCCCCCGCTGGGAGCGAGCCGAGGCTGCGGCACGAAGGTGCCCTCGACGGCCTGCGGGGCGTCGCCATCCTCGCCGTCCTCCTCTACCACGGTGACCTCTCCCTCGGTCAGGGCGGCTACTTCGGCGTCGAGGCGTTCTTCGTGTTGTCCGGCTTCCTCATCACGTCCCTCTTGCTCACGGAGTGGACGGCCTCACGAGGCGTCCGGCTCGGGCGCTTCTGGGCCCGGCGTGCCCGCCGGCTGCTGCCGGCCCTGTTCTGTGTCGTGTCGGCGGTGGCCGTCCAGCAGATCATCGTGGGCCCGAACGGCGCCGTCCCTGACTTCGCCATGGACGGCATCTCCACCTTGTTCTACTTCGCCAATTGGCACGCCATCGCCACGGGCACCGGCTACTTCGCGGAGACCGCCGTGCCTTCCCCTCTCCAGCACACCTGGTCGCTCGCCATCGAGGAGCAGTTCTACGTCGTCTGGCCGCTCCTCCTCGCCGCTGTGCTGTGGCTCGCCAACCTCGGCGGGCGCCGGCGGCTCCCCTCGCACGACCACACCCGGCGGCTGCGTCTCTGGCCCCTCCTCGTCCTTAGCGCCTTCGGCGCTCTCGCCTCGGCCGTCGAGATGGGAGTCCTCTATCACCTGGGCACGCCCCTCGAGCGAGTGTGGATTCTACTACGGGACCGACACCCGGGCGCAGGGACTGCTCTCGGGGGCGGCCCTCGCCGTCGGCCTCGCCATCGTGCGGGCGCGCCGGGGCGTGGGAGACGATACGAGGGACGGCACCGCCTCCCCGGAGACCTCCCGCCCTCGCCATCGGGCGCTCTGGTTGCTCCTGCAGCTGGGCGGGGTGGCCTGCCTCGCCGCCGTCGTCGTCCTCGTGCTGCTCGGTCGTGGCGATCCGGGGCGGCTGTACGAGGGTGGGTTCCTCGCCGTCGACGTGGCCGTGGTGGTCGTCATCGCCTCCTTCGCCGCCGGCACGGGTCGATCGGTCACGCGGGCCGTGCTGTCGTTCTGGCCGCTGCGCGCCACGGGGCTCATCTCCTACGGGCTCTACCTGTGGCACTACCCCGTGTTCCTCTGGCTCGACGTCGCCGACACGGGCTTGTCCGGCTGGCGCCTCTTCGTGCTGCGCGTGGGCGTCAGCTTCGCGGTCGCCATCGTCTCCTTCTTCGTCGTGGAGCAGCCCGTGCGGCAGCGGCGCGTGCCGGCGGTGCTGACGCGGGCGCTCGGAGTCGTCGGCGTCTCCGGGGCGCTCGCCGCCGTCCTCGTGGCAAGCAGCGTCGACGCCGCCGTCCCCCTGCCGCCCGCCGGTCCTGCCGCCGTGACGACGAGCGTGCCGGTCCGGCTCACTGGTCGCCCTGCGGTGCGGTGTCGTGTGTTGCTCCCGGGGGGCTTCAAGGCGTACGCCACGTTCCACACCTGCCCGCCCGAGCGTGTGATGATGATCGGCGACTCCGTCGGGCAGTCCCTCGGCTTCGAGCTCTCGGTCAACGAGGAGAGCTACGGCGTCCTCCTCGAGAACGACACGCTTCTCGGGTGCGGGTTCATCGACACGGGCGAGGTCGGGGCGCCCGGGTCCTTCTCCGCCTTCGATCCGCCCTGCTACTCGGAGGACCACACGTGGGCGACGGACCTACGGCAGTTCCGGCCTCAGGTCGTCGTGGTCGAGATGGGGTGGTGGGACTCGATGGACCACCTCGTCAACGGCGAGGACCTCTACCTGGGCGAGCCGTCCTACGACGCCTACCTCCTGGGGCGCATCGATGCCCTCGTGGACGAGCTCGACCGCTACGGCGCCAAGGTCGTGCTCCTCTCCGTGCCGTGGATGCTGCCGCCTCCCTGGCCCAACGGGGAGGAGATGCCGGCCGCCCTCGGCTACCGCCACGGCCTCATCAACGGCGTACTCGAGCAAGCGGCCCGCGCCCGCCCGGGCAAGGCGTTCTATTTCGACATCGCTCCGGAGGTGACGCCCGCCGACCACTTCCAGGCCGACGTCGGGGGCAGCGTCTGCCGCACCTCGGACGGCATCCACTTCTACTTCGGCAACAACGCCTTCAAGGTACGGCAGACCGACTGCGGCGCCCGGTTGCAGGCAGCCCTGCTGCCGTACGTGCGCTCGCTCGTCCCGACGGCTGCCCGCCGGCGACCGCCCCCCACCCGGCGGGCAGGGACCTGAGGGTCGTTCAGGCGGAGCCGGCGAGGAGCTCGCGCTCCTTTTCGGCCGTCATGACGCCGGGTCGCTCCCGGTAGGAGCCGGCGGCGCGGGCGGCCGTGACCCAGCCGAGGGTGTCGCGAGCGGTCTCGGCGACCGACCGCCAGCGCAGGCCGTGGGAAACGGCCTTCGTCACGTCGGCCGACAGGGTCCCCCAGGACTCGCCGGGGTCCGAGAGGGGCAGGAGGTCGAGGGCAGCTCCCCAACGAACCTGCGGGGACGGGGCGGAGACGCCGCGGGCGATCTCCTCCAGCACCTCGGCGAAGTGGAGCGGCGGATCCGGTGCGGTGGCATGGAAGACGTCGGCCGTCTCCTTCTCCACGAGCCCGACCACGAAGGCGGCGAGGTCGCGCCCGTCCACCACCTGCAGCGGCTGGTCGGAGGACGGCCCGAGCATGGGGCCGCCGGCGGCGACTCGCTCGACCCAGTACGTGAAGCGGTGCGTCGGGTCGTAGGGACCGACGACGTAGCCGGGGCGCACGATGCAGAGGCGCCCGTCTGCCACGAGCTGGCGGGCGGTGATCTCGCAGCCCACCTTGAGCGCCCCATACAGCTCCATCGTCACCTCGGTCTCGTAGGAGGGCTCGACGAGCGGGGCGCTCTCGGTGAAGTGAGCCGGCACGTCCTCGGTGTAGACGCTGATGGTCGAGATGAACGTGTAGAGGCCGGCGCGGGCGCCGAGTGCGGTCAGCGCCGCGCGCACCTGGCGCGGCACGTAGGCACAAACGTCGACCGTGGCGTCCCACTCCCGTCCGGCAAGGGCGCGCACGTCGACGTTGCGATCGCCGCGGAGGTGCTCGACGCCGTCGAAGAGATCCGGGTTGGTCTCGCCGCGATTGAAGAGCGTGACGGTGTGGCCCTCCTCGAGGGCCCGCTCGGTGATGTGGCGGCCCACGAAGGAGGTGCCGCCGAGGACGAGGATACGCATGCCGGAAACGGTATCGGCGTCCCCGCCCGACAACCCCGCCGGCCGGGTCGACCCGCATCGCACCGCCTCGCCCCGGCGACGTCGCCGGGGCCGCCCACCTGCTCATGGGCGGCGTCGGGCGCCTTTCGACGTCTTGTCAGACAACATCGGGGGTGCTAAGACGACAGGGCCTCCGGCGGTTTCGGCGGCCGAGCACCTTCGACAAAGGGGGGTTTCCGTATGAGAGTGTCCCTGACCGTCAACGGCAAGGCCAGGGAGCACGACGTCGAGCCACGACTGCTGCTCGTGCACTACCTGCGCGACGTGCTCGGCCTCACGGGGACCAACATCGGGTGCGACACCTCGTCGTGCGGCGCCTGCACCGTGCTCGTCGGTGGCGAGTCCGTGAAGTCCTGCACCATGCTCGCCGTGCAGGCGGAAGGAGCGGACATCACGACCATCGAGGGGCTGGCTGGCGACGAGCTCCACCCGATGCAGGAGGCCTTCCGCCAGAACCACGGGCTGCAGTGCGGCTACTGCACCCCGGGGATGGTGATGGCGGCCGTCTCGCTCCTCGCCGAGCAGCCCAACCCGACCGAGGAGGACGTCCGCCTCGGTCTCGAGGGCAACCTCTGCCGCTGCACCGGCTACCACAACATCGTGCGATCCGTGCTGGCGGCCGCCGAGGCCGGCCGGGGCGCCTCGGCACCGGTGGCGTCATGACGGCGACGGAGACCGCACCGGCCGGCAACGCCGTGCTCGGAACCCGCCTGCTCCGCAAGGAGGATCCACCGCTGTTGACGGGCGAGAGCCGTTTCGTGGCCGACCTGCAGGCGCCCGGAGCCCTCCATCTCGCCTTCGTGCGCAGCACCGTGGCGCACGCCCGCATCGTCTCGGTCGACCTCGAGCAGGCACGTACGATGCCCGGCGTCGTCGCCGCCTTCAGCGGCGCCGACCTGCGCGACGCCTGGGCGGCCCCCATGCCGTGTGCCTGGGCCGTCACGCCCGACATGAAGAACCCGGCCCACTTCCCGATCGCCCCCGACGTCGTGCACTACGTCGGTGACGCCGTCGCCGTCGTCGTCGCCGGGAGCGAATACGAGGCACAGGACGCCGCCGAGGCCGTCGCCGTCGAGTACGAGGCCCGCCCGGCCGTCATCGGCCTCGAAGACGCCCTCTCGGACCGGGTGCTCGTGCACGACGACCTCGGTACGAACACGAGCTACGTCTGGGAGCTGACCCCGGATGCCGCCGCCGTCGACAAGGCTTTCGCCGAGGCGGCCCACGTCGTGCGGAAGCGCTACACCCAGCAGCGGCTCATCCCCTCAGCCATGGAGCCGCGGGGCGTCCTCGTCGTGCCGCAGCCCTTCGGCGGCGAGTACACCGTCTACTCGGCGACGCAGATCCCCCACATCCTGAAGATCATGCTGGCCATCACGTGCGGCCTCTCGGAGACGAGCCTGCGGGTGGTGGCCCCCTCCGTGGGGGGTGGCTTCGGCTCGAAGCTCAACGTCTACGCCGAGGAGCTCGTCGCCCTCGTCCTCGCCAAGCGGCTCGGCCGGCCGGTGCGCTGGGTCGAGGAGCGCTCCGAGAACAGTCACGCCACGATCCAGGGCCGCGGGCAGATCCAGGACATCGAGCTCGCCGCCGACGCCGACGGCCGCATCACGGGCCTGCGCGTCAAGCTGCTGGCCGACATGGGGGCGTACCTGCAGCTCGTGACGCCGGGCATCCCGCTCCTCGGTGCCTTCCTCTACGCCGGCGTGTACGACATCAACGCCTACTCCTTCTCCTGCACGTCCGTCTTCACGACCAAGACGCCCACGGACGCCTACCGGGGGGCGGGGCGACCGGAGGCGACCTACGCCATCGAGCGTGCCATCGACGCCCTCGCCGCCGAGGTGGGCCTCGACGTCGCCGAGATCCGCCACCGCAACTTCATCAAGCGCGAGCAGTTCCCCTACACCTCGGTGTGCGGCCTCACCTACGACAGCGGCAACTACGAGGCCGCCCTCGACAAGGCCCTCGAGATGGCCGGCTACAACGCCCTGCGGGAGGAGCAGGCCCGCCGGCGCGCCGCCGGCGAGAGCCGGCAGCTCGGCATCGGCATCTCCTCCTACATGGAGATGTGCGGCCTCGCCCCCTCCCGGGTGCTCGCCTCCCTCAACTACTCGGCCGGTGGCTGGGAGGCCGCCACCGTGCGCCTCCTGCCGACGGGCAAGGTCCAGGTCGTGACCGGCACCTCACCCCACGGGCAGGGACACGTGACGTCCTGGTCGATGATCGCGGCCGAGCGGCTCGGCGTCAGTCCCGACGACGTCGAGGTCCTCCACTCGGACACGGCCGTGGCGCCCTACGGCATGGACACCTACGGCTCCCGGTCGCTCCCCGTCGGCGGCGTCGCCGTGGCGCTCGCCACGGACAAGGTGATCGACAAGGCCCGCGAGATCGCCGCCCACCTCCTCGAGGCGGCGGCGGAGGACCTCGAGCTGGCGGGCGGGTCGTTCCAGGTGAAGGGCTCGCCCGGGAAGGAGATCGCGTTGGCGGCGGTCGCCTTCGAGGCCTTCACCGCCCACAACCTGCCGGACGGGATGGAGCCCAACCTCGAGGCGTCGGTCCACTACGACCCACCCAACTTCTCCTACCCCTTCGGCACCCACGTGGCTGTCGTGGAGGTGGACACGGAGACCGGTGAGGTGAGCCTCGACCGCTACATCGCCGTCGACGACTGCGGCAACCAGGTGAACCCCCTCATCGTGGAGGGCCAGGTCCACGGCGGCATCGTGCAGGGCGTCGCCCAGGCGCTCTTCGAGGAAGCGGTCTACGACGACGACGGCAACCTCCTCACGAGCACCTTCATCGACTACCTCGTGCCGGCCGCCTCCGAGCTGCCGAGCTTTGAGACGGCCTCCACGATCACCCCGAGTACGACGAACGTGCTCGGTGTGAAGGGCATCGGGGAAGCGGGCACCATCGGGTCCGCTCCCGCCGTCATCAACGCCGTCGTGGACGCCCTCTCCCCCTTCGGGATCACCGAGATGGAGATGCCGGCGACGCCGGAACGAGTCTGGCGAGCCATCGCCCAATCATCGCTGAGTCAGTCAGCAGGGGAGGCCTGATGATCCCGTCGTCATTCGACTACCGCCGTGCCTCGTCGCTCGACGAGGCCCTCGGGATCCTCGCCGACGGCGGGGAGGATGCCAAGGTCATCGCCGGCGGCCACTCGCTGCTGCCGCTCATGAAGCTGCGCCTGGCCTCTCCCTCACTGCTCGTCGACATCGGGCCGCTCCGCGACCTGTCGTACGTTCGTGACGGGGGCGACCACCTTGCCGTCGGCGCCCTCACCCGCCACGCCGACGTCGCCCGCAGCGAGGTCATCGGTGGCGAGGTGCCGATCCTCTCGCACGTGGCGGGACAGATCGGCGATCCCCAGGTGCGGCACCGCGGCACGATCGGCGGCTCCATGTGCCACGGCGACCCTGCTTCGGACCTGCCCGCCGTCTGCCTTGCCCTGCGGGCGACCATGGCGGTCTCCGGACCAGGTGGTGAGCGGCTCGTGCCGGCGACGGAGTTCTTCACGAGCTTCCTCGAGACGGCGCTGGCACCCGGGGAGATCCTCACGGAGATCCGTTTCCCCAAGGTGGGCGGGGCCGGCTGGTCCTTCCAGAAGTTCACCTTGCGGGCGCAGGACTGGGCGATCGTCGGCGTTGCGGCCGTCCGGAACGGCACCACCGGCGTCGGCCTCGTCAACATGGCCGACACGCCTGTGCTCGCCCCCGCCGTCGAGGCGGCCCTCGCCGCTGGGGCCTCGCCGGCCGAGGCCGCCGAGCACGCCTCCGACGGGCTCGATCCGCCGAGCGACGTGCGCTCCTCCGCCGAGTACCGGCGGCATCTCGCCACGGTGCTCGTCCGGCGGGCCCTGGAGGAAGCCGGCGCCTGACGCCATCAGGCGTCGAGGCGGGCGAGGGCGGGCTCGGAGTGCAGCGTCACGGCGGAGCCCGGCACTTCGTAGGCGGCCGCGGGTGTGGTAGCGGCACCGCCGTGGCGGCGCAGGACGATCAGGCTGGCGACGGCACCGCCGAGGGCGACGCCCACCGACCAGTGCATGCCCGTCGCCATGGCGTTCGTGAACGACTCGTGGGCTGCCGCCACGAGGAGACGGCCACCGGCTCCCCCCAGGCGGGCGCCGACGGCGTCGGCGGCGGCGATCGACCCCGCGGCGATCGTGCCGATGGCGGCGGGGGCGTGGTGGGCGGCGAGGAGGACGCCGAGGTGCGTCCGGTAGGCGGCGGAGGCGACGCTGCCGACGACGGCGACGCCGAGGGCCCCTCCGACCTCCCGCACGGTGTCGTTCACGGCACTGCCCGCCCCAGACTGGTGGGCCGGCACCGCCGTCATGATCGTCGTGCTGGCCGGTGCCATCACGAGCCCCATCCCGGCCCCCATGACGGCCACGGCGAGGGCGAGGGGCGGGTAGGTCGTGTGCACGCCGGCGGTCGAGAGGTCGAGGAGCCCGACGCCCATGAGCGCCATTCCGGCCGGGATGACGACGCGCAGGCCGAGCCGCTGGGCGAGGCGCGTCGAGAAGGGGGACGCCGCCCCCATGGCGAGGGCGAATGGCAGGGCCCGCACGCCGGCTGAGAGGGGGCTGTAGCCGTGCACGAGCTGCAGGTACTGGGTGAGGAGGAAGAGGCTCCCGAAGAGGGCGAAGAAGACGATGGTGACGGAACCGGCGGCGGCTGAGAAGAGCGCCGAGCGGAAGACCCGCAAGTCGACGAGCGGGTGCTCGACCCGCAGCTCCCAGAGGACGAAGACGGCGAGGGCGGCGAGGCCGCCGATGGCCTCTGCAAGGGTGGCCGGGGCCATCCAGCCCCGCGTCGGGGCCTCGATGATGGCGTCCACGAGTGCGAAGAGGGCGCCGGCCACGAGCACGGTGCCCGTGACGTCGAGGCGGCGACGCCCCGGCGCGGCCGTCTCCGGGACCGTCCGCACGACGCCGAAAACGGCAAGGGCGGCCAGGGGGACGTTGACGAGGAAGACGCTGCCCCACCAGAAGTGCGACAGCAGGAGGCCGCCGAGGGTGGGCCCGATCACGATGCCGATGCCGGCGACGGCGGACCAGGCTGCGATGGCCTGCGGGCGCTCCCGAGGCGGGAAGACATCGTTCAGGATCGAGAGTGTGGCCGGCATGACGAAGGCACCCCCGAGTCCCATGACGACTCGTGTGGCGACGAGGACCGAGGTGCTCGAGGTGAGCGAGGCCGCCAGGCTGCCGAGGGCGAAGACGGCGAGGCCGGCGATGAGCGAGCGGCGGCGCCCGTACTGATCGCCGAGGGCACCTGCGGGGATGAGGAGGGCGGCGAAGCAGAGGGTGTAGGCGTCCGTCACCCATTGCAGGGACGACGTACCGGCGTGGAGGACACGGGCGATGGTAGGCAGTGCCGTGTTGAGCACGGTGTTGTCGATGACGACGACGAGAAGGCTGAGGCAGGCGACGGCGAGGATCTGGCGGCGGTGCGGGTGGCCTTCCGGCCAGCGGGCCGAGGGGGCTCCGGCGCTTGCGGGCAGGACGGGCCGGGTCGTTGTCGCCGCTTGCGTGCTCATCGCGGTCCTCCTTATTGGAACTTACGGACGTTCACTTACGAACGTAAGTATAAGCAGATGAACTCACGCGTGTAAAGTAGGAAGGTGTGAGCACACGTCCAGACGGTTCGCCGTCTCCCTCGCGGGCCCCCCGGCAGCCACTGCGGCCTCGCCACCGCAATGCCCGTGGCCAGGGAGCCCTCCTCGCAGACGACATCGTCTGCGGTGCCCTCGGCATCATCGACCGGACCGGGTCGGCCGAGGCGGTCACGTTGCGTGCCGTGGCGCGGGAGGTCGGCATCGCCGCCCCGTCCATCTACGCCCACTTCCCCGACCGGGAGGCCGTCCTCATGGCCGCCATCGTCCGGATCTTCGAGGAGCTCCGGCAGGCGATCGAGAGCTCAGTCCGCCCTCTCGACGACCCTGTCGACCGCCTCGTGGCCGGCTGCTCGGGCTACGTCGCCTATGGCCTCGACCACCCCATGCGTTACGGCGTGCTCTTCTCCGAGCACCGCACGGCCGACATGGCCCATTGCCGGGAGGTGGCGATCGGACCCGACGGCAGGCCCGTCCTCGAGTACGGCGCCGAGTCGTTTGCCCTCCTCGTCGACGCCCTCGAGGCGTGCGTGAAGTCCGGGGCATCGGCAAGCAGAGACGTCGTGGCGGACAGCACGGCCATCTGGGTGGCGCTCCACGGAGCGGTCACCCTCCGCGCGGCCCTCGCCGGCTTCCCATGGCCTCCCATCGACGCTCTGGTGCGGCACGTCGTCCTTTCACTCGGTCGCGTCGCGGGGTGACCGGACGCTGACGCGAGGCGTCAGTGTTCTCAAGTTTCGCCAGTTCGGGCCGATAGTTTGACGGTGCTGTCGGTGAAGGTCTCGACTGCGGACGGCAAGGCGGCCGAGCACCTCCCGGCGCGTGCCTGGTTGTGGCGTACCTACGCCGGCATGGGCGTCCTCGTCGTCGCCTACCTGATCCTCCTCATCGCCCGTAGCTCCGCTGCGTCCTCGACGGCCCTCGACGGTTGGGGCGTGGACGCCTTCGAGGTGGTGGCGAGCCTGTTGTGCATCGGGCGGGGTTTCTCGCCCCGCCGGGGACGGGCGGCCGCCGTCCTGCTGGGATCCGCCATGCTCATGTGGGCGCTCGGCGACGTCGCCCTCACGATCGAGTCGCTCGGCGGCCGCACGCCGTCCACCCCGTCCGTGGCCGACGCCTTCTACCTCGCCTTCTATCCCCTCGCCTACATCGCCGTCGTCATGTTCATGCGCGGCCAGGTCGGTCGTCTCACGGCTCCCAACTGGCTCGACGGCGCCGTGGCGGGGCTCGGGGCGGCTGCCGTCTGCGCAGCCTTCGCCTTCCACTCCATCCTCGGGGCGACGGGCGGCAGCGTCGCTTCCACGGTCACGAACCTCGCCTACCCCATCGGCGATCTCCTGCTGCTCACGCTCGTCGTCGGTGGGACGGCCGTCCTCTCGGGAGGGCAGCGGGCGCCCTGGTTCCTGCTCGCCTCCGGCATCGCCTTGAACGTCGCCGGGGACACCTTCAACCTCTTCCAGGCGTCGGCCGGCTCGTCTCAGGTGGGGAGCATCTTCAACAGCATCGCGTGGCCGGTCGCCATCCTCCTCATGTCGATGGCCGTCTGGCTCCCTCCCCACCCAGCCGACCTCGTCGGGATGGAACGGCCGACCGGCTTCGTCCTCCCCGGCCTCGGTGCCGCCTGCGGGCTCGCCGTCCTGTGCGTCGGCAGCCTTCACCACCTCGGTGAAGCGGCCCTCGGCCTCGCCATGGCGACGCTGGCCGCCGTTGCCATCCGCATGGTCCTCTCCGTGCGGACCTTGCGCAACGTCACCGAGGAGCGGCGCCACCAGTCCGTCACGGACCATCTCACCGGCCTCGGCAACCGCAGGCACCTCTTCAACGTCCTCGACGCCTACTTCGAGGACTTCGCCGACCCGGAGATCGCCGCCCGCGACCTCGCCTTCCTCTTCATCGACCTCGATCACTTCAAGGAGATCAACGACTCCTTCGGTCACCCGGCAGGCGACGAGGTCCTCCGGCAGGTCGGCCCGAGGCTGCGCTCCTGCCTTCGACCCTTCGACGTGCTCGTCCGGCTCGGCGGCGACGAGTTCGCCGTCGTGCTGGTCGACGCCGACGCCGCCTACGCCACCGTCATCGCCGAGCGGCTCGTGGCGAGCCTGGCGGAACCCTTCATGCTCGAGACGATGAGCGCCTCCATCGCCGCCAGCGTCGGCATCGCCATGGCGCCCGACGACGCCGAGGACAGCGCCGAGCTGCTGCGCTGCTCGGACGTCGCCATGTACCGGGCCAAGCTCGCCGACCTGCCCGTCGCCCGCTACCAGCGAGGCCTCGACACCGGGACGAGCCCCCTCCTCCTCGTCGAGGAGCTGCGCACCGCCGTCGAAGCCGGCCAGCTCATGCTCCACTACCAGCCGCAGCTCGACATGCGGGCGGGCGAGATCGTCGCCGTCGAGGCCCTCATCCGCTGGCCCCACCCCCGCCTCGGCATCGTCCCCCCTCTCAAGTTCCTGCCCCTCGCCGAGGAAGCCGGCCTCATGGGGGCCCTCACCGCCTGGGTGCTCCGAGAGGCCCTCTCGCAGTGCGCCGAGTGGCGCCGATGCGGGCGCGAGGTCGCCATCTCGGTCAACATCTCCACCTCCAACCTGCTCGAGCCTGGGTTCACGGAGCTCGTCGGCGGTCTCATGACCGAGTACGCCCTGCCCCCTACGGCGCTCGTGCTCGAGATGACCGAGACGAGTATCATCTCGGACTTCGAGCGCTCGAGGGCGGTGATCGAGGAGCTGCGAAGTCTCGGCCTCATCGTGTCGATCGACGACTTCGGAGCGGGCTTCACCTCGCTCGCCTACCTCGGCAGCCTCGCCGTCGGGGAGCTGAAGCTCGACCGCAGCTTCATCACGGGACTCGCCAGCGGGAAGCGCACGCGTGACACCGAGCTCGTGCGGGCCACCATCGACCTCGGCCACGCCCTCGGGCTCCGCGTCGTCGGCGAGGGTGTCGAGGACGAGACGACCCTCGACCTCCTCTACCGCCTCGGCTGCGACCTCGCCCAGGGCTTCTGCATCTCACGGCCGCAGCCGGCCGGAGAGCTCAGCTTCGTGGCGCGGGCCGTGCAGCCGGCGCTCGCCATCTCGCACTGAGGCGACTCCCCGCGAGCCTCGTCCGGTGCGGGCGGGTGTCCGGGGCCACTGTGGGGCGCCGTGGGGGCGCGCCGGAGCGCCGTGGGCCGCTACGGCGTGCTGGCGGGTTCCTGAGGCCCCGGGAGGTCACCGGCGCCGTCGAGCGGTGGCGGTGACGTGTCGCTGAGCTTGGCGAGCGCCGGGTGGCTCAGCCGCCGGACGAGTGGCCGGGCGAGGACGAGGGCGACGAGGCACTGGGCGCCTCCCGCCAGGTAGATGGGCAATCGATACCCGCCGAAGACGGCGAGGCCGCCGGCCAGGAGAGCTCCCACCGGGGCGGCGCCCCAGACGATGCCTCTCCAGGCGGAACCGACGCGTCCCATGACCTCGTTCGGGCTGAGCCGCTGTCGGAGGGCGATGGCGACGACGCTCCCGGCGGCGACGGCGATCCCGACGAGGACGAACGCACCACCGGCGAGGAGCCAGCTGTCCGACATGGCCATGACGAGGTAGGCGAGGCCGGAGATGATCGCCGCCGCCAACAACGTGGCGGATGTCCCGATCTTGGCGACGATGCGGTCGGCCACGAGGGCGCCCGGGACGTTGCCGATCGCGCCGGCGGCGAGGAACACCCCGTAGTAGCGGGCGTGCACTCCCCAGTCGTGGGTGGCCACGAGCACGAGGATGCCGGACACGAGGCCCTGCAGCCCCGAGAGGGCGGCGATCAACGTCACGAGCAGGCGCAGCCGGCGGTCGCGGTACAGAAGACGCGTGCCGTCCCAGACGGAGCCCCGCGTGGCCGTCCGGTCGGGGGGATTGGTACGGAAACCCAGGAGGGCGAGGCCGGATTCCGCCGACGGCGATGGCGTCCCCCGCGAAGGGCAGCACGCGGCTCACGACGAAGGCGGCGGCTCCGACGATGGGGCCGGCCAAGTGCTCGCCGCCCGCCTCCGTACCCGTCAGGATGCCGTTCGCCCTCCCGAGGCTCTCGGTTCCGACCAGCTCGGGCACCGCCGCCTGCGAGGCGGAGTAGTAGACGGTGCGGGCGGTACCGTTTCCGAGCACGAAGAGCACGAGGAGGGGAAAAGTCATGTGCCGCGTGGCGACGACGATCGCCATCCCGGCGAGGAGAACCCCCCTCGAGGCATTGACGAGGGCCATGAGCCGTCCGCGCTCGAAGCGGTCGGAGACGGCTCCTGCGGGGAGAGCGGCGAGCAGCCACGGCAACCGGTCAGCGGCCGCCACGGCGGAAACGGCGACAGCCCAGTGGTCGACGGCTACGGCGAGGAGAGGCACGGCACCGTAAGCGAACCCGTCTCCCGTACTCGAGAGGGTGAAGGTCGCCCACAACTGCCAGAACCGCCCACCGAGGACACTCGTTCTTTTTCGCCGGTGAGCGGGCGTTTGCCGCTGTGGCACGACCGCCTCGGCGCTCATGCCGTCATCATGCCTCACGGCACGTCAGCGCCGCGAGATTCCGGAAACGATTTCAACGGCCCGCCGGTGGGAAAGAAACCACTCAAGCGCCCTCCGGAAGTACCGATATAACTAGCTGGAAACTCTGTGCCGGTCCTTCCGGCACAGAGCCCCTGCCAAGTGATGTTCTAGAGGTCGAGTCCTATCAGCCCCAGTGGACGTCACGGTAGGTCATGTAAGCCACCTCCCTTCAGGCAGACGAGGGGGGACCGGTTAGCAGGGAAGCTGAGGGGCGGCCGTTGCAGCGGCCCCCCTCTTTCCCACACCCATACTTCCAGGTCGCGCCCACCTAACGCAACAGTGGGGTGCTACGGGGGCGCCAACCGACAGTCGGCGCGTCACGTCACGCTCTGCACACCACCCCCATTAGCCACAGGCGAGCTGTCGCGAAACCGATGATTTCTCTTGGCAGTCGTGGGGTGTCAGCCGCCGATTCGACCGATGCCTTCATGCCCGGTACGCACCGGACGCAGTTGACCGGCGATGACGCGAAGCGGTGGCGGAAGCTCCCTCGAGAAGTAGAGACGGGGCTGTGTCGCCAGCCACTCTCTCAATGTTGAGGCACTCAGCGGCCTTGCGAGGTAGTAGCCCTGCACGGCATCGCAGCCGGCGTCGGCGAGCACGGCGCAGGTGAGCTCGTCCTCTGCGCCCTCCGCCACGACCGAGAGATTGAGCGAGTGGGCCATGGTGATCGACGACCGGACGATGATGGCATTGCTCTGATCCGCCACCATGTTCGTGATGAACGAGCGGTCGATCTTGAGCTCGGTGAGCGGCAGCCGGTGCAGGTAGGCGAGGGACGAGTAGCCGGTGCCGTAGTCGTCCACGGCCACTCTGACGCCCAGCTGCCCAAGCTTGCCGAGCACGCTGCTGGCTTCACCCAGGTCCGCCATGACCTCGGTCTCGGTCACCTCGAGGGTGAGCGAGCTGGCGGAGAGGCCGTTGGCGGCCAGGCAGGAGGCAACGTTCTCGACGAGTGACTGCCGGGAGAGATCGCGACCGGAGAGGTTCACCGAGACCCCGATCGACATGCCGGCGTCGCGCCACTTGGCAGCTTCGGCGCAGGCCTCCGAGAGGACGAAGTCGGTGATGTCCCCGATGAGGCCCATCTGGGCGGCAATGGCGATGAACTCGTCGGCCGGCACCTGCCCGTAATCAGGGTGGTCCCACCGGCAGAGCGCCTCCACCCGCAAGAGCTCGCCGGTGGCGAGGTCGGCCATCGGCTGGTAGACGACGTGCAGGCCCCGGTGGGCGAGCGCTTGTGACAGCTGGCCGCCGAGAACCAGCTTGCGCTGCATGTTCTGGTCCTGCGAGGAGGAGTAGAGCTCGAGGCCGGACCGCTTCTCCTTCGCCTTGTACATGGCGATGTCCGCCCGCTGCAGCAGCGTGGCCACGTTGTCGCCGTGCTCGGGAGCAAGGGCCACCCCGGCGCTCGCCCTGACGGCGAGCGTGATGCCGTCCACGCTCATCGGTCGCGTCAGGGCCGCCTCGAGGTCGCGCACGATCCCGACCGCCTCTTCCCGGCCGATGATGTCAGTCACGACGACAGCGAATTCGTCGCCACCGAGGCGGGCGACCGTGGCGCGGCCGTGTGCCGCCCGCTCGAGGCACTCCGCCACCTCGCAGAGGAGACGGTCGCCGGTCTCGTGCCCCAGCGTGTCGTTGACCTCTTTGAAGCGATCGAGGTCGAGGAGGGCGACGGCGGCGCGGCCCGTCTCGCTCAGGGCTGCCGAGGCGCGCTCGAGGAAGAGCGTCCGGTTGGGAAGGCCGGTCAGCGTGTCGTGCATCGCCTGGTACGACTTGCTCTCGGCTTCGAGGCGGAGCTCCTCCACGAGGCGGGCACGCTCGAGCGTCGTCGAGGCGTGTCCGGCCAACGCTTCGAAGAGCCTGACATCGTCCTCGTCGAAGGCGTCGAGCTCCTCTTCGCGGTCCATGGCCACGAGGGCCCCGAACACGTTGTCGCCGTTCGACAGCGGTGCGATGAGCGCCTCACGGAAGTTTCCGATCACGGGATCCCAGAGTTGCTCGAGCTGGGTGCCGTCGGCCGCCCGCAGGTGCACGCTCTGCCATCCTTCGCACACGATCTGGACGAGGGCCTTCGAGGAGTCGAGGGCGATGCCGTCGACGAAGGAGCGTTGATCATCGCCGAGGGCAGCCCGGCGCCCGGAGGGCCAGGTGTCGGCGAGGATGACCTCGGCACCCTTCGCACGCATGACCGATTGCACACGTTCCAGCACCGCCCACACGGTCGGAGCCGTCTCGACCTCGGAACCACCGAGGGAGCGCCCGAAGTCGTAGAGCTGCTGAAGGGCGCCGAAGCGCTTCGTCAGGCGCAGGTATCCCCGGTAGGCGAAGACGATGAGGGCCCCGACGACGATGACGGGGCAGATAGGCAGGAAGTTCTCGTTCTCCACGGCGGCATCGACCACGACGAAGGCGAGGCTGATGCTGGCGATGAGAAGGAGGCTGAAGGTGAGGAACTCGAAGCGGGCGGCCCGCTGGCGACCCTGCCCGGCGATTCGCACGACGCAGGCGACGGCCACCTGACCGGCGAGCGTCGCCACGGCGAGGCCGGCGGCCCCGGCGAGCAGACCGAACGGAGCCACGACGGACTGGTGCTTGCTGAGGAGCTCCCGGTAGACGGCGTCAGCCAACACCGCCGTGAAGACGCCGTTCGCGAGGTTGAACGACAGCTTCATGAACGATTGGCGACGCACGACGCCGAAGCCGACGAACATCCCCACCACCCGCCCGACGACGAGAACGACGGGAGATGCGAACACGAGGCCGAGGAGGAGCGGCACCTCACCGAGGCTGAACAGGTAGGTGTGGCCGCGGTGGTGGAAGGAGACGGGAGCCACGATGGCGGCCGCCGACAGCACGACGAGGACGCCGGCGATGCCGAAGGGCGACCCGAGCGATGACCTGAGGGGGACGGCGTTGGAGAGCGGGCCGAAGAGAAGGAGAACCACCGAGACGGAGGTGAGGACGGCCGACAGCACGACGATGCCGGCGTTGGCCCGCAGACGTGCCGCCTTGGCGTCTGTTGTCACCCGGGCTGACGCTCCGTCGGACGCCGGGAGGGCGCTGCGCGGGGCGGCCGCCCGGCGCAGCTGCTGGAATTCGGACGCCGCTGGCGCTGCTACACGGAGGTCGTCTGATCCGCCCATACGGACGCGATCAACCGCGTGCTCTTGCGCTGACACAATCCCTTCTATCGGAGGTTCATCGAGAATTCTTGAGAGGTTTCTGTCCTCTGCCGCCCAGGTCGCACGTAGTTTGGCCAGTGTCCTCCGCCACCGCGAGCTCGGTGGGTTCTCGTTGAATGAGCGATTCATGGACACGGGTGCAACGCCCTCAACCGATCAGAGGTTGGTCTCGTCCGGCGGTGGCAACGACTCGCCGAGGCCTCCCTCGTCGAGCCCTACCGCGTCGGCGGCGCCCCGCTCCGGCTGCAGCGTCGCACCGACCGAGTACGACGTCATCGACAAGCTGCCGTAGGTGTAGCCCTCGGCGAATGCGTCCGACGGCGTATCCGAGGCGGCTGACACGCCGGCGACGTAAGCGAGGGGAAGGAAGTGGTCAGGTGTCGGCATGGCGAGTTGGGCGTCGGAGTGCCTCGTGAGGCGAGCGATGTCTTCCGGTGAGTCGTGCATGATCGCTCGGGCGGCCTCGTCGAATCTCTGAGCCCAGTCGAACCCCTTGTCGGGGTCGTCCCAGCTCAGGTCCCGCAGGTTGTGCACAACATTCCCGCTCCCGATGATGAGCACCCCTTCGCGGCGGAGCGGGTCGAGACGCTGCCCGATCTCGAAATGGTACTCGACGGGCTGAGACGCATTGACCGAGAGCTGCAGGACGGGGATTCGCGCGTCCGGAAAGGCATGGGCGAGCACCGACCAGGTGCCGTGGTCGATCCCCCAGCTGTCGACGTCGAGCCCGATCCAGCGAGGTTTGACCACGTCGACGACCAGCCCGGCCACCTCCGGGGAGCCGGGCGCCGGGTAGTCGAAGTCGTACAGCTCCTGCGGGAACCCGTAGAAATCGTGGATGACCCGTGGCCGGCGCATTGCCGTCACCGCCGTGGCGTTGATGTACCAATGAGCCGAGATGACGAGAATGGCGCGGGGTCGGGGAACGGAGGCCCCAAAGGCCGCCCACGCCTCCGTGTAGCGGTTGCGGGAGACGGCGTTCATCGGGCTGCCGTGACCGAGGAACGCTGCCGGCATTGTCGCCGTACCGGCGTCGGCACCCACCCTCGTCGTCATTCGGATCCGCGCCTCGGCTCAGCATGCTGTGCGTCACGGCGTGACGGCTCGCCAAATTAGCGGATTGGCTGCCACTACAGCCGACTTTGTGCCTTCCCAGGAGGGAACTGACGGCCGCCGGCAGCCGTCGTGCCATGACACGACCGCAAGAAGCCGCCCCGTCATTCGTTCACCGGCCACGGCGTCCTCGCCGGGCGCCGCCGCGGGATACTCGTGACGATGGATCGGTCGACGGTGAGGGTGTACGAGGGCGCTGCGGCGGAGTGGCTCCGGCGGCGCGGCGGTCCCCTTCTCGTGGCGACGGCCCGCCGGTGAGCGGGCCCGGTACGCCCGGGCGCCCCGCCGGAGCCGACGTGTCGGTGCAGGTCCTCGGGATCGTCGACGGCGTCGTGGCGGATCTGCAGCGCCGCCGCCCGCCCGGTCCCGCCCGGCTCGAGAGCAACCTCGAGCGTGACCTCGGCCTCGACAGCCTGGCGCTCGCCGAGGTCATGGTCAGCCTGGAGGACGCCTTCGGCATCGACCTGCCCGCCGCCGTCCTCGCCACGGCTGCCACGGTGGGAGATCTCGTGCGGGTGGTGTCCGGGGCGGCACCACGGCGGGGCGAGCACCACCACGCCGTCGCCCGGCGTCCCCGCCAGGAGGAGAGCCTCGAATCGCCCTTGGATGCGGGCACGCTCGTCGGCGTCCTCGACTGGCACTGCGCCACGCATCCCGATCGCCAGCACCTCCATCTCGTCGACGACGACGGGAGCGAGGAGACCGTCACCTACGCCCAGCTGCGGGCATCCGGAGGGGCGGTGGCCGAGGGCCTCCTCGCCGCCGGCCTGCGCCCGGGCGACCGGGTGGCCCTCATGCTCCCCACCAGCCGCCGCTACTTCGACGCCTTCGTCGGCGTCCTGTTGGCCGGCGGCGTGCCCGTGCCCATCTATCCGCCCTCCCGGCCCAGTCAGATTGCCGAGCACCTGCGACGGCACGTCGTGCTCCTGTCGAACGCCGGCGCCGTCATGCTGCTCACGGTGGCCGAGGCGATGGTGCCTGCCCGCCTGCTGCGGTCGTCGGTCGAGAGCCTGCGGCGGATCGCCACGGTCGAGGCCCTGGCCGCCTCGGAGCCTCGTGGCGACCTGCCGGCGCCGGATCCCATGGCGACGGCGCTCATCCAGTACACCTCGGGGTCGACCGGTCAGCCGAAAGGGGTCGTCCTCTCCCACGCCGCCGTGCTGGCGAACATCCGGGCGATGGGTGAGGCCGCCGAGGTCACGCCCGACGACGTCTTCGTCTCGTGGCTGCCCCTCTACCACGACATGGGGCTGATCGGCGCATGGATGGGCAGCCTCTGCCTCGACATGACCGCTGTCATCATGTCGCCGCTCACCTTCCTCGCCCGGCCGTCACGCTGGCTGGCCGCTCTCAGCGAGTACCGGGGCACCATCACGGCGGCACCGAATTTCGCCTACGAGCTGTGCCTGCGGAAGGTCAGCGACGCCGACATGGCCGGCCTCGACCTCTCCTGTGTACGAATGGCGCTCAACGCCTCGGAGCCGGTCGTGGCGGGCACGGTCGAACGCTTCGCCGCCCGCTTCGCCCCCTACGGCCTCAACCCAGGGGCGCTCACGCCCGTCTTCGGGCTGGCGGAGAGCGCCGTCGGCCTTGCCTTCCCCCCGCTCGGGCGGGGCCTCCACGTCGACCATGTGGCGGCCGACCCGCTGCGCCGGGAGGGCCGGGCGGAGCCCGTGGCGGCGGGCGCCGGCGCTCTGGCGATCGTCGGCTGCGGGCGACCGCTGCCTGGTTACGAGCTCCGTGTCGTCGACGACTCCGGCCGCGCCGTCGGTGAGCGCACGGAGGGACGCCTCGAGTTCCGGGGGCCGTCGGTCACCTCCGGGTACTTCCGCAACGCCGAGGCGACGGCCGCCCTCTTCCACGACGGCTGGCTCGTCACGGGCGATCTTGCCTACCTGGCCGACGGGGAGCTGTTCATCACCGGTCGCACGAAGGATCTCATCATCGTGGCGGGCCGCAACCTCCATCCCGAGGACCTCGAGACGGCGGTCGGGCGCATCCCCGGGGTGCGGGAGGGCTGTGTCGCCGTCTTCGGAGTCCGCCGTGCCGACGACGCCACCGAGCGACTGGTGGTGGTGGCCGAGAGCCGGGAGGCATCGCCCGAGGTGGGCGAACGCATCCGGAGGGACATCGCCGCCCTCGCCGTGGAGCTGCTCGGGACGGCCGCCGACGACATCGTGCTGGCTCCTCCGGGCTCGGTCCCGAAGACCTCGAGCGGCAAGATCCGCCGGGCCGCCTGCGCCGAGCTCTACGAGGGCCGCCTCCTCCTCAATCGGCGGCGCCCGTCCTGGTGGCAGGTGGCCGGCTTCGTCATCGCCAGCGGCGGACCGCGCCTGCGCCGGCGCTGGCGGGAGGCGGGAGCCGTCCTCTACGGCCTCTGGTGCGGTGTCGCCCTCGTCGCCGTCGTGGCGCCCACGCTGGGGCTTCTCGCCGTGGTGCCACGCCCGGCCTGGCGCCGGCGGCTCGTACGCGGGGCCGCCCGGGCGCTCATGTGGCTGACGGGCACCCGTGTCGGGGTCCTCGGCGGCGACCACCTCGGCGTCCCGGGTCCCTCCGTCGTCGTGGCCAACCATGCCAGCTGGCTGGACTCGCTCGTGCTGACGGCGATCTTGCCGCCCCGCTTCAGTTTCGTGGCGGGCGAAGTCCTGCAGGGGCAAGCCGTCGCCGGCTTTCTCCTCCGGCGCATCGGGGCCGTGTTCGTGGAGCGGTCGGAGACGGGTCATGCCGTCGCCGACGCCGCCCGTCTCGCCCACCTCGCCCGGGAGGAGTCGCTCGTCGTCTTCCCTGAAGGCGGCTTGTCCCGGGCGGCGGGGCTCCGACCCTTCCACCTCGGCGCCTTCGTCGCCGCCACGGAGGCCGGACGGCCGGTCGTGCCCGTCGCCGTCCGCGGCACGCGTTCGATGTTGCCGGCGGGCCGGCGACTCATGCGGCGCGGATCGGTCACCGTGGTCGTGAGCGATGCCGTCCTCCCCTCCGGCGAAGGCTGGGCGGGGGCCGTGCAGCTCGCCCACGAGGTGCGGGGCGTCTTACTGCGCCACAGCGGAGAGCCCGACCTCGGATGACTCGAGGCCCCGGGGGGCGGCTTCGGCGAGCAGGCAGTCGGCGCAGCGGCCGGAGGCCATGCGGGCGGCGAGGAGCGGGTGGGAGTCGGCGAGGCGGCGCCCGATGAGCCCGGCGGAGATGCCGCCCCCGAGCGGCTGACCGCAGGCGCTGCATCGCCCCGCCACGGCGACGGCGGCGAGCGCTCGGCGTCCGCCACGCAACAATCGGGAGTCGACGACGCGCCGGAGGGAGACGACACCCTCGGGGCAGGCGGCGACACAGGCCCCACAGGCCGAGCAGGCGGCAGCGTCGAACTCCAGCAGGAACTGCCCCTCGTCCCCGCGCCGGCTCATGAGGGCGGCCGTCGGGCAGGCACGCGAGCACAGGTCGCAGGCCGAGCACCCGCTGTCGGCGATGCTGAGGTCCCCGAGAGGCGCCAGGGGCGACTCGATCCGCCAGGTGGGTGCGGGGTTGCCCGCCGTCCCGCCGAGGGCACCGAGGGCATCCAGGGCGTCCGTGGTGGCCAGCGGCTCCCTCAGTTCGATGCCTTCCGCCCACCCACCAGCGGCCCTTGGTCCGCCCCAGCGGTCGGCCGCGCCAACCTCTCGCTCCGCGGACCGCAGCGGCGGCCCGAGCGCCTCGCAGAGGAGGGTCAGCTCCTCCGCGTGCCGCCGGCACTCGTCGTCACCGCAGCTGACCAGCGTCGTCGCCACCCCGGCGGCTCGAAGCTGGAGGACCCAGCCGGCCGAGACCATCTCGAGGGACGGGACCTCGAACGGTACCCACTCACGCCCGAGGGGCACGGGATCGGCACGGCTGCACACGATGGCGACGCTGCGCCCAGCGCTGTCGCCCCTGGACAGCTCGTCCACGAGCGCACGGGCGGCCGCCACATAGCCTTCGAGTCGCTCGCCCCCGAGGGAGAGGGCGTCGTGGGGGCAGGCGCCGAGGCAGGCGCCGCAGCCGCTGCAGGCGTTGGCCACGACCTCGACGTGGGAGCCATTGCGGCGCAGTGCGCCCTGCGGGCAGGCGAGCGTGCAGAGGCTGCATCCGGTCGCCGCCTCGCAGCGGTCGGGGCGCAGGCCGGCGACGGGGCGGCCGGCCAGACCGGCGGTGCGGAAGAGGTCGCGCCGCGTGACGCCACCTTCGCAGGCCGTCACCCGCCACCGATGCGGAGCGCTGACATCGGTGAGAACCAGCCTCGCCAGGGCGGCTCGCAGCACGACGAGGGTGTGCTCGGCCAGGGCGGTCGGGTCGGCGCCTTCGGCCGGGGAGAGGTCGGGGAGCCGCACGGCGCCGCGCCGGAGGCCGACGCGGGCGAGGACGGAGTGCAGCTCCTGGCGCCGTCTCGGGCCCGCTCGGCAGCCCACGAGCAGACGGTCGGCGCCGAGTGTCCGCACGGCGGCCGCCGCGGCGGCCAGGTCGGTGCAGAGTCGCTCGACGACGAAGACCCCCATGCCGGGAGCGCTCCTGCGGAGGAGGGCGGCGATGCCGCCCACCGGGACGGGCGAAAGCCCGCAGGAGAGGTCAGAGCAGAGGAGGGCGACCGTTCCGCCGTTCGCGGCGGCGGCCGGCGCCTCCATCGTCACGTGCTCCCGCTCGTGTCCCCGGCGAGCGAGGCGACGTAGAGCTGGATGTAAGCGAGCCAGACGAGGCTGCGGCGGGCGAGCTCGCCGTAGAAGGGGACGGTCGCCTCGTGGGCGACGGCGCGGCAGAGCCGGGGCAGCCAGTGCCGGAGGTGGTCGAAGATGGCCTGTGCGACGGGGACCGTCTCGTCGAAGGACAGGGCGTAGGCGAGGGCCTCGAGCTCGACGGCGACATGATCGGGCAGCTCGCCGGCGGCCGGCGCCACCTCGAGCTCGAGCTGGGCGTAGAGGTCGCGCAAGGCGGCCGTGCAGGGGCCCATGAGCGAGCGGCGGATGTCGACCGACACGTCTTCGCGCCAGTAGGACTCGTACGGCGGGCAGGGCACGTGACCGGGACCGACGAAGAGGTGCTCGTACTCCTCGGCCACGGCGTCACCGTCGAGACCGGCACCGAGGAGGGTGTCCGGGTTCTCGACGCCCGTGATGGCGATGACGAGCTCCTGCTCGGCCTCGACCGCCTCCGCCCAGAAGGCACGCTCTGTCGCGGAGGGCCGGCTCCACCAGTGCGCCAGGAGGCCGAGGGCGAGAACGGCCGTGCCGCCGCTCCCCTCGCCAGTGGCAGTGGCAGCGGCAGCGGAACTGGCCGTGGCGGGGTGGTTGGTCGCCTTTCCGTTCGTGCGGGCGATGGCGGTCGTCATGCTCGTTCTCCTCCGGGGTCAGACGGCCTGCTGGATGTCGCTGTCGGGCGACGCCAGCTCCGTCACCTGCGCCATCGGCGAGGACGCCGGCTCCTGCGCGGTGGAAGCGGTCGGGGCGATGAGGCGGTGGTAGCCGACGGTGACGAGGGCGAGGAAGAAGGCGATGAGCCCGAGCACGATGCCGTACTCGACCCAGGTGGGCGAGTAGCGACCGATCAGCTGGAAGGAGGACGTGGTGGGGTTGTAGGTGCCCACGGCGTTGCCCGGGGCCAGCTGGACGAGCGGGTTCACGAAGCCGATGACGACGAGCTCGACCCGGAAGGCGAAGACGCCAACGATGGCGAGCGCCGAGGCGATGACGAGCGAGCCTGGGAGCCGGCGGAGGCGGGGGACCACGAGGAGGAGGAGGGGAATCAGACCGCCGAGGATCCACTCGAACCAGAAGGTCCAGGACCAGGGGCCGCCCGGGAGCACGAGATTGAGGGCGGAGCGGTCGCCGGGCACGTGGCCCCAGAGGATCGTGATGTAGTCGCAGCCGACGAAGAAGAGGTCGACGATGAGCGACACCGTGACGAAGCCCCGCAGCCAACGCTTCGTCTCCTCGGGCACGCTCAGCCCGCCCCACCGCTCGGCGGCGAAGGCGAGCAACGTCACGAGGGCGGTACCGGACAGGATGGCGGACACGACGAAGAGGGGGGCCATCAGCGAGGTGTTCCACCACGTGCGTGAGATCTGGAGGCCGAAGATCCAAGCGGTCACGGAGTGCAGGAGGATGGCTGTGGGGAGCCCGATGTAGGCGAAGACGCGGACCGTCCTGCGCAGCTTCGTCGGCTCGGCCTCGTGGCGGTGGAGGAGACCCAGATCCACCACCGAGAACACGAAGTACACCGAGATGATGAGGATGTCCCAGATGAGGGGCGACGTCCAGTTGGGGTGGATGAAGAGGTTGAGGATGCGGTCGGGGCGGCCGAGGTCCGGGATGATCATGAGGCCGGCCACCGTCACGCAGGCGGCGGCGGAGAGCACACCGAGCCTCGAGAGCGGCTTCAGTGCCTTGATCCCGAACACCTCGGCGCTCGAGGCCATGATGAGGCCGCCGGCCGAGAGGCCGATGAAGAAGGCGAAGGTGAAGATGTACATGCCCCAGGACACGACGTCGCGCATGCCCGTGGAGGCGAGGCCGTTCTTGAGCTCGTAGATCCAGGCGACGATCCCGAAGGCGCCGACGACGGCGAGCAGGACGTACCAGAGGCGGAGCCGGACGGAGCCGTGCCCCTCGTGTCGCACCGAAGCGGGGATCGATGCAGTGGTGGTGGCCATGGCTACCCCTCAGCTCTCTTGCGGGACGCGCCCGCGCATGGGCACGTAGTAGACGTTGGGCTCCGTGCCGAGCTCCGGGTGGAGCGGCACGGCACCCCCTTCGTTGACGAGTTGGCTGACCTCGCTCGTGGGGTCGTCGAGGTCTCCGAACGTGCGGGCACCGATCGGGCAGCACTGCACGCAGTAGGGGAGCTCACCCTTGTCGATCAGCTCCACGCAGAACGTGCACTTCTCCACGACGCCCTTCGGCCGCTCGGGCGTGAAGACGAGCCGGCCGTCGTCGTAGTAGTCCTTGCCGTAACCGACGATCCCGCCCGGCGCGTACTCCCGGTCTCCCCAGTTGAAGACCCGCACCCCGTAGGGACAGGCGGCCATGCAGTAACGGCAGCCGATGCAGCGGTCGTAGTCCACGAGCACGGTGCCGTCGTCACGCCGGTACGTCGCCTGCACAGGGCAGACCTTCACGCAGGGGGCGTCGTTGCAGTGCTGGCAGGCCACGGGTAGGTAGGCGATCTGGACGTCCGGGAAGACGCCGTAGGGGACGTCGATGTTGTCGCTCGCCGGCGCTTGGGCCGAGGTGGACTGGTTGGGCGCCGTCGTGAGCACACGGTTCCACCAGAAACCCAGCGGCTCGTTGTTGATCTCCTTGCAAGCGACAGCGCAGGTCCAGCATCCGACGCAGCGGTTCGTGTCGATGACCATCACGTGGTGAGTCATGGTGAATCAGCTCCCTGCAGACTCGACTTGGACGAGGCAGTCGTAGTAGGCGGCATTGGACGGGAAGTTCGGGATGACCGTCTGCGCCGGCTTGGCGATCTGATGCGTCAGGTTGTTCGGGTGACCCTCGATGTAGTGCTTCACCTGGATGGTGTCCCAGCCACCCTGGTAGCAGTTCACGACACCGGGCTTGATGGACTCGGTGAGGCGGGCACGCACCTTCATCTCGCCCCGGTCGTTGAAGATGCGCACGACCTCGCCGTCGGCGAGGTGGCGTGCAGCGGCGTCGACGGGGTTGATCTCGAGGAATCCCTGGCCGCCGTTGTTGACCTCGTTGAGCCAGGGAAGGGTCACGTACTGCGAGTGCGTTCGGAACCGGGTGTGGGTCGAGAGGAAGACGAGCGGGTACTTCCCGTAGAGCGCGTTCGTCGGGGAGGCCTCGACAGGCTCCTGGTGCTCGCACACCTCCTGGTTGTAAGGCACGAGCATCTCGACGTAGAACTCGATCTTGCCGCTCTTCGTCGGGAACTCCTTGTTGAAGAAGGGCACGTACGGCATGGGGTCGGTGTTCAGGTGGACGCAGTCGGTCGTGAGCTGCTCCCACGTGAGCCCTTTCACCGTGGGGTCGGCGTCGGGCTGCCCCATCTTCAGGATCTGGCGAAGGTAGACGTCCGCCGTCTCGTTGAAGTACTTGCCGACACCCATCTTCTCGGCCACGAGGCTGATGGCGTCGAGGTCGGACTTCGACTCGAAGAGGGGATCGATGATCCTCGGCATGTACTGCAGGTAGAAGTTGTTCGACGACAACAGGTCCGTCTTCTCGAGGTACGTGCAGGCGGGGAGGACGAGATCGGCGATGTCGCACGTGGCCGAGAGGTTGTAGTCGGAGACGACGCAGAAGTCGAGCGCTTTCATCGCTTGCACGACCTTGTTGCGGTCGGACATCTGCTGGGCGAAGTTGTCGATCATGAACCAGGCGGCCCGCACCGGGTAGGGGTCGTCCTTGAGGACGGCCTCGCAGAAGTTCATCGGCTCGAGGACGTTGTAGGGCGTCCCCGTCGGGTTCCACCAGTCGAAGAGGTCGAAGGCCGTGGTGGTCAAGCCGCCGGCGAAGGTCGTGACGCCGCCGCCGTGGACGCCGATGTTGCCGGTGATGGCCTGCAAGGTCAGCAGTGCCTGCATGTGGAGGTCGCCGTGGTACCAGTGGGAGAGGCCGAAGCCGACGCGCACGGCGAAAGGCTTCTGCGTTCCCCACGTCTTCGCGAGGGAGACGATCTGCGAGGCGGGGACGTCGGTGAGCTTCGAGGTGTACTCGGGCGTGTACTTGGACGCCATGTCGGCGAGCGCCTGCAGGGCCGTCGGGGCGGACATGGAGCCGTGGGTCCCGAAGAGGGCGGCGTGCTCGAGCGAAGCGGTGTCGACTGCCTTGAGCAGGCCGTCTGACTCGTCGAAGACGACGTACTCGTCCTTCCCGCCAGGGATCACCTGGGAGGCCCGCAGCCACTTCTTCGTGCTCGGGTCGACCAGGTAGGGGCCGACGGTGTAGTTGCGGATGTAGCCGGCGTCGTAGAGGTTGTTCGAGAGGACGTAGTTGATGAGCCCGTCGATGAGGGCGGTGTCGGCGCCCGGCCGGATGGGCAGCCAGCTATCGCAGGCCGCCGAGGTCACCGTGAAGCGGGGATCGACCGAGATGAGCTGCGTGCCGTTCTGCTCCCGGGCGTCGAGCATGATGCGCCAGTCGGGGATGGAGGTCTCGGCGACGTTGTTCGCCCAGAAGACGATCGCCTTGGCGGAGAGGAAGTCGACGGACTCGTGCCCGGTGAAGAAGCCGCCCCCGTTCGCCGGGTTCGCCGGGTCGACGAGCACGTAGTTCCATCCCGCCGGCGTGGCGGAGTCGCCCTCGTTGTCGCCTTCGGAGTCGCCGGCGGAGGCGCCGATGACGCTGGCGAGGCGGAAGCCGGCCCCCACGACCCCTTCGATGAGCCCGAGCGAGCCGGTGTAGGGGGCGATCCAGACGGACTTCTTGCCGTAGCGCTCCTGGACGGCCGTGAAGTTCTCGGCGATCATCGTCGTCGCCTCGTCCCAGCTGATGCGCTGCCACTTGCCCGAACCCCGCGGGCCGACGCGCTTGTAGGGGTACTTGACGCGGTCGGGGTTGTAGGTGTTGGAGATCTGGGAGAGGCCTCGCAGGCAGATGCGCGGGTGGAACGTCGGGGCGGGGGCGCCGGACACCGTCTTCGTCCCCCAGGACGCCGGCCCGATCTCCGTGACACGACCGTCGACGACGTGCACGAGGTGGCCGCAGGCCCCGTCGCAGTTGTTGGAGTGGCCCGTGCGGTACACGAGCTCCTTGCCCGTCACCTGCGGCTCGGAGGCACTTGCGCTCTCGCCGAGGAGCGGCTGGAAGAACCGCAGGTGGTCCAGTAGGGCGATGCCACCTACGGTGGCAGCGCTCCCGCCCAGGAACGCTCGTCTCGAGAAGGCCATCGTGGCGACCTCTTTTCTTGTCGGCTTTCGAGGCCGATGGCTCATCGCCGAAGAAGCGACGGACGATGGCGTCGACCTTCGCTCTCTCCACTCAAGGCTCCCGGGACCCCCGACGGCCAGAGGCGAACTACTCGGTGGTACGGCCAAGAGTCCCGAAGGCGACGGCCAAGAGACCCGTCAATATTCGAAAGGCATTGCAACAGCGTGCAAACGTCCGCTGGCTCCGGGGGTCGAGCCAGGAGCCGGTAGGATTGTTCGTCGTGAGCCACGGCGAAGTGCAGCGGCGGCTCCCGGAGGAACGAGAACGAGCCCGGTCCCGTGCGCTCGCCACCGAGAGCCGGCGGGCGTTGCTGACCGCCTTGCAACAGTCCGGCCGGCCCCTCGGCGCCGGCGAGGCCGCCGCCGCCGTCGGGCTGCATCGCAACACCGCCCGCGTCCACCTCGAGGTGCTCTGCTCGCTCGGGGTGGTTTCTCGGCACCTCGAGGAGCGCTCCGGACGCGGCCGGCCCCGTGTCCTCTACGAGGTGCCGGAGGCGGCGAGCGTCGGTGCGCCGGCCTCGCCGCTCACCCTCGATCCGTTGGCACCGCTGCTCGCCCAGCAGCTGATGGCGTTGGTGGGCGCCTCTGCCATGGCCGAGCGCGTGCGCGGCAGCAGGTTGGCGTCCCCGACCGGCGGTGGGGCGGGCAGCCGGCCCCCGCTCAGCGCAGAGGAGGCCCTCGCCCTGGTCGCGGAGGTGCTGGAGGAGCTCGGACTCGATCCCCATGCCGAGCCGGAGAGCGCACGCATCCATCTCCACCGCTGCCCCTTCGCCGGGCTGGCGCCGGACGATCGGGCGACGGCGCGGGGGGTGCACCTCGGCATGTTGCGCGCCATTGTGGAGCACCTCGACGTCCCGCTCGACGTCGCCGGGCTCGAGCTGCTCGTGACGGACGACCCGTGCTTGTGCACCGCGCAGTTCCGCCCGTCCAGCCGTGTGGCCCCACCAGGTCGCACGAAGGGGCCCGGGCGCCCCCGGGGGACTGTCGAAGGCGGGGCTACAGTCAACTCATGACTCGAAGCGCCAACGAGTGGGTCGAGCTCTACGCCGCCGACCTCGGCATCCCGCCTCCCTCGGAGGACGAGCTGAATGCCTTGCTCGGTCTCGCCGGCGTGGCGGCGCACGCCTCGGAGCGGACGGCTGCGCCGGTGTCCTGCTGGCTGGCGGCGCGAGCCGGCGTTCCGCCGGCCGATGCGCTGGCGGCCGGGCAGCGGCTAGCGGACCGGCTGGGCGAGCCGGGGGACTGACGGGTCGACGTCGCCGCCGGGCGGCGCAGTCGCCCTTTCAGTTGCCGAAGTCCCAGCCGATCCCGTGGCTGAACTGAGCGAGGACGTTCTTGGCGATGAGGATGCGATGCACCTCGTCGGGGCCGTCGGCGAGCCGGAGCGTGCGCGCACCTTGGTACATGGCATACAGGGGGAGGTCGCCCGACACCCCGGCGGCCCCCCAGACCTGGATGGCGCGATCGACGACGCGTGAGAAGGCGGAGGGGACGAAGACCTTGATGGCGGAGATGTCCGTCCGGGCGTCGAAGTCCCGCGCCATCTTCTCGGCGCAGTGGATCGTCATGAGGCGGGCGGCCTGGATGTCCATGTAGGAGTCGGCGATGAAGCCCTGGATGAACTGTTTCGTCTGCAAGAGGCCCCCGTGCACCTCACGCACCCGGGAACGCTCGACCATGAGGTCGAAAGCCCGCCACATCTGACCGATCGAGTTCATGCAGTGGTAGATGCGACCGGCGCCGAGCCGGTGCTGGGCCGCCTCGTGCCCGCTGCCGCGCTCGCCCAGCTGGTTGGCGAGCGGGACGCGGACGTCCTCGTAGCTGATCTCGCAGTGGTCGCTCTCGACGCCCCAGACGTTGATGTTGCGGAGGACGTGCACGCCCTCGGTCTCCCGCGGAACGATGATCTGGGTCATGCGACCCGAGTCGCCGGCGGAGCCGTCCGGATCCTCCGTTCGGCACATGACGATGAAGAAGTCGGCCCGCTTGCCGTTCGAGGTGAACCACTTGTGGCCGTTGACGACCCACTCGTCGCCGTCGCGGCGCGCCGTCGTGCGCAGCGACCGGGGATCGGAACCGGCCGTGTCCGGCTCCGTCATGGAGAAGCCCGACTCGAGCTTCCCCTCGATGAGCGGCAGGAGGAAGCGTTGTCGCTGGTCCTCCGTGCCGTAGCGGACGAGGAGCGTCTGGTTGCCGGAGTTCGGTGCCACGACGCCGAAGAGGGAGGCGGCGCCCACGGCGTAGGCGAGCACCTCGTTCATGTAGGCGAGCTCGAGGAAGTCGAGGCCGGCGCCCCCGTACTCGGTGGGGAGGTGGGGCGCCCAGAGGCCGGCCTGGCGGACCGTCGCTTTCACGTGCTCCCGGCGCTGCCTCGCCTCGTCGAGATCGCTCTCGGTGAGATGCGGATTCGTCCGGCTCGCCCAGAGGAGGTTCTCGTGCGGGAGGATCTCCTTGTTGACGATCTCCGCCGTGAGCGCCCGCACCTCGTTGATGCGGTCCGACACGGTCGGGATCGCTTGCACGTTCATCGCCATGTTGCCTACTCGGGCAGGTGGCAGACGGCTTCGACGTTGTTGCCGTCGGGGTCGCGCACGAAGGCGGCGAAGTAGCTGTCGTGGTACTCGGACCACAGGCGGGCTTCGTGCAGGATCTCGGCACCGCCCGCCCGCGCCGCTTCGGCGAAGGCCCGCACGGCCGCCCGGTCCGGTGCCGTGAAGGCGATGTGGGATTCCCGGAAGCCTTCCCCGCTGTCCTGCGGCCCGATCCAGAGCTCCGGCTTGCCCCCGATGCCGAAGCCGACGACGGGTCCGAACTCCATCGCCCGCCCGCCACCGAGGGGGGCGAGGACGGCCTCGTAGAAGGCGGCGCTGGCGGCCAGGTCGGCGCATTGCATCGAGAGGTGATCGATCATGGCCGCCAGCCTCGCACAGCCGGCCGGCGGCGGCTGCTCAACCGCCTGCCGGCGCCTCCGCTGCCACGTCGGCGACGGCCTGCTTGAGCGCCCGCTCGACGTTGGCGACATCGTCGTCGCCGAGCGCCGTCGAGGTGTTGAGGAAACCCCTCGGTGCCGAGAAGATGCCCTCGTTCATGAGGGCGAGGTGGAGCAGCTCCATGGTCCGGTCGTCCTCGGCGAGGACGTCCGAGTGAGTGGTGATCTCGCCGAGGTGCGGGCCGAGGTGCACGTTGAGCATGGAGCCGTAGCCCGTCACGGTGCCCCGCAGCCCCGAGGAGGCGATCGCCTCGCTGACCGCCCGGCGGAGGGTGTCGCCCACCTCGTTGATCCGCCCGATGGCCTCGGGGGTGAGCAGCTCCATGGCCCTCGCCCCGGCCGCCATGGAGACGAGGTTGCCGTTGAACGTGCCGGAATGCTCGACGTGGCGGGCGGAGCGGGTGGAGAACACCTCGAGCACGTCACGGCGTCCTGCCACGGCCCCGATCGGGAAGCCTCCCCCGATGAGCTTGCCGAGGACGGTGAGATCCGGCTGGCAGCCGAGGACCGACTGCAGTCCACCCGGCGCCAAGCGGAAGGTCTGCACCTCGTCGAGGATGAGGACGGCGCCGAGCTCGTCTGCGAGGCGTCGGGCGGCCGAGAGGAATGCCGCCGTGGCAGGGATGGCGCCCCCCGAACCGAGCATCGGCTCGAGGATGATGGCGGCCAGGTCCGAGCCGGCGAGGCGGCAGACTCGCTCGAGGTCGGCGGCGTCGTTGTACTCGATGACGCCGAGCCGATCGGAGACTCCTGCGGGGATACCGGGCTCGTGGGCCCTGTCGCCTCCGCTCTCCAAGCCGGCGTCGGGGACGAGGCCTTCCCAGCTGCCGTGGTAGCCGCCCCGGGCCTTCACGACGACCTGGCGCCCGGTCGCCGCCCGGGCCGCACGGACCGCCAGCATGGAGGCCTCCGTGCCGCTGTTGGCGTAGCGGGCCATCTCGGCACCGGCGAGACGGTCGCAGACCATGGCGGCGTGCCGGGCCTGGGCGGGGTGGGGGGCGGGGAAGACGGTCCCGCTCGCCATCACGGAGGTGGCCGCCTCGATGAGGGCGGGATGGGCGTTGCCGTGCACGAGCGACGTGTAGTTGTTGAGGAGGTCGTAGTAGACGTTGCCGTCGGCGTCGGTGACTCGTGCGCCGGCGCCCTCCAGGAGCACGATGGGATGGGGCGGGAAGGTGGCGAGCGCCCGCGTGTTGCCGTCGGCCAGCACCTGGCAGCCGCTCCGCCAGGTCTCGAGCGAGCGCTGCGTGCGGCTCGCGTACCTCGCTTCGATGGGCCCTACGTCACCCATGAGGCACCTCCGTGGCGATCTGTCCGTCATCGACTGTTGGCTCCGCCCATGATGGCACGCCGCGGTCGGACGCCCGCCGGCCATCTCGTGGTGCCGGCGTCTGGGACAGTGGGGCAGGTGATCGGGGTCCCGGAGGTCGTCCGCAACAAAGCGCTCGTGGCCGGGGCGTCGGACTGGTTGGCCGCGCTGCCGACGGGTGCAGCGATTCGCTGCGCTCGTGCGTTGAATTGAGTTGAACAGGAAGACGGGTCGGGGTTTGCCAGCAGGCGAGGGGCAGGACGGTGGCTTCGAGGCGTTCGTTCGCGCGAACGAGGCTTCCGTCGTCGCGCTCGCCTATGTCTACACAGGCAACCCGGAGGACGCCCACGACCTCGCACAGGAGACGTTCGCTCGAGTGTGGCAGCACTGGGAGAAGCTGGAGTCGCACGGCAACCGGGAGGCCTGGGCGCGCCACGTGCTCCACAATCTCGCCGTCAGCCGCTGGCGGCGGCTCCGCCTGGAACGGCTGCACGGGCGTCCGGCGGCCGCCGCCGTGGCGGTCGGCCCGGACGCCGCTCACCTCGACGTCGTCTCGCTCATCAACCGGCTGCCGACTCGGCAGCGGCGGGCGCTCGTCCTGCACGACGTCGCCGGCCTCAGTGTGGACGAGGTGGCGGCGGAGATGCGGTCACCGGCGGGAACGGTTCGATCATGGCTCCACCGGGCCCGGAGCTTCGTGGCGGCGGGTCTGTCGGATGCCTCCGATGCCTGGATGAAAGAAGAAGAGGTGAACGATGTACGGCATGGATGACGAGACCGGCGAGGCCGTGGCGGGAGCGCTCAGGGCCGCCGCCGAGGCGGGCAGGTCACAGACGGCGCCCGTCGACGTGACAGCGGCGCTGACGGAAGGCCGCCGCCGCCGCCACGCCCGCCGGCGGCGGGGACAGGTCTTCGGCTCGACGCTCGTCGTCGTCCTCTCGGCTGCCATCCTCGTCCCGGCCCTCGCTCTGCGCAGTCCGCACGGCAGCACTCCCCGCAGTGCGCTGCCCGGGACGACTGCCGGCCCGCTCGTCGGTGGCGGCACCAACCGGGCCGCCCCCGCCGTCGCCTGCAAGGGGAGTTGGCTCCACGTCTCCATGAGCCTCGTGCCGCCGTTGCCGAAGGAGGGGGCGACTCCGCCTCTCACCCTGCACGAGGTCGTGACGGTGAGAACCAGCCATCGCTGCACCCTGCTGAGGGGCTGGCTGAAGCTCCGGTCTGTCCGGCAGTCCGGTACGCCCTCTGCGGCCGTGAGAGAGTCCCACGTCGGGAAGGCGTCGAGCGTGATCATCCAACCTGTCTCGGCTTCGGACCAGGTGGGCGCCATGGAGGTCACGCCGGCCACGGTGGCCGTCGCCACCGTCACGCTGCGCATCCCGTGGTACCTGCCCTACGGCAACCTCTGCGCCGCTTGGGTGACGCTCGGCATCAGCCCGCCCAATGTGCTCCGGGCCTTCCGTGCGGACATCCCCTCCGGTTGCGGCACGGGGTCGCTCGGCACCATGCGGGCCACGGTGCATCCCCTGAGAGCGGTGCCGTTGGGGCTCGCCGGCTGACCGCCTGTGCCGGCGTTTGACGGCACCCCGGCTGACGATTCTTCTGCTGACCGTCTGCCCCCTCGACGTTTCATGCCCAAACTCAAAGGGCATGGTCGGAGCGCAAGCAGCAACTGACAGAGGAGGTCGCTGTGGGGTTCGGTGGAAGTCTCTTACTCATCGCGGTAGGTGCCATTCTCGATTTCGCCGTCAAAGTCCAGACGACCGGGTTCAACCTCAACACCATTGGGTTGATCCTCATGATCGTCGGGGCGGTCGGGCTCGTGCTCTCGATCGTGTTCTGGGGCTCCTGGGGTGGCTTCGGCGGCTCCCGTCGGGTCACTCGCGTACAACGTGGGGACTATTACGATTCGCCTGGCGGCGGGTCGAGGACCTACATGGAAGAGGAGCGCTCGCTCTAAGCGGACGCGAATTGATCTGGCCTCCATGGGAACCTCCCGTGGACCGACCGCAGCGGCCACCGGCACCCTCCCGGGGCAGGGGGAGGTGCTCGGTGGCCGTTACGCGCTCGGGCGCGTGATCGGCGCCGGCGGCATGGCCGTCGTACGGGAGGCGCTCGATCTCCGGTTGGAACGTCCGGTCGCCGTCAAGAATCCTCGGGACGGCCGGCGACGAGCGCAGCCGACGCGCCGCCACCGTGGAGATGCGGGCCCTCGCCGGGTTCGACCACCCGAATCTCGTCCGGCTCCTGGACGCCGACATCGAGGAGGGGCGGGCGTACCTCGTGATGGAGCTCGTGGAGGGGTGCAACCTCGCCGAACGCTGCGCCGGCGGGCCGCTGCCCGAGGACCAGGTGCGGCGCCTTGCGGCGGCGATGACCGCCGCCCTCGAGTACGTGCATGCCCGCGGCGTCGTCCACCGCGACGTGAAGCCCGCCAACGTCCTGCTCGGCCCGCAGGGGCGCGTCCTGCTTGCGGACTTCGGGATCGCCCAGCTCGTCGACACCGCCGGCGTGACGACAACCGGGCTGGTGGCGGGCACCCCTGCCTACCTGGCCCCTGAGCAGGTGATGGGAGAGCGAGCCGGCCCTGCGGCCGACGTCTTCTCGCTCGCCCTCGTGCTCGCCGAATGCTTCACGGGTGCCCGTCTGATGTCGGGGTCGGCCGCAGAGATGATGGCCGCCCGGCTCCGCGGTGATCCGGACCTCCCCGAGGCGATCCCGGCTCCGTGGCGGGCGCTGCTCTCTGCGATGACGAGGCAGGATCCTGCCGCTCGGCCGACGGCCGGCGAGCTGGTCGCCGCCTTCGGGGGTGCCTCCGCCTCCTCGTGGGTGAGCGCCCGGTGGGGGGCCGACACGATGCCTCTCGGAGCCGTCTCCGAGGCGGGCACGCCGGTGTCCACCGCCCGGGGCGACGGGCCAGGCGCCCTACACACCTCGACCACGGTCCTTGCCACCGCTTCATTGGGGCCGCCTCGCGTGGGACGTTCCGCCCGCCTCCGGCTGCTCGCCGCCGGCCGTTCTCGGCCACCGTCCGCCGGCCGTTCCCGCCGCCTCGGGGTGCTCGCCGCCGTAGCCGCTTGCGCCTTGCTCAGCCTCGGAATCGTCGCCGCCCTTCCCGGTGCCGCTCCCCCGAGGCCACCGGCCGCCCACCACCCGAAGACGGCAACGGGCCAGGTCCACCGCACCACGCCGACTGTTCCACCCGCTACGGCCCCCGGCGCCCCCACGCAGCAGCTCGCCGCCGTCACGACGACGGTGCCGCCACCTCCCGCACCCCCCGGTCCCGGCGGCAAGCACCCTGACCAGGGCAACGGCGGCAAGGGAGGCCCGCCGCGGGCCGAGCGGCCACCACGGGCCGCACCCCGGCCCTTCTGACAGCTGAGCGGACACAAGGGTCTTTCGGCCCCTTCGAGGCCCGACCAACAGGCCTAGGCGACCACGGCGGGACGGCTCACCATGAGGTGGGGCAGCGTTGCGGCCCCTCTGGAGGTGACCGCCCATGACCACCGTGGCCGATCGACCGAAGCCCTTCGTCGTGCCCGAGTACTGCAAGGGCTGCGGACGCTGCATCAGCTCGTGCATCAAGAACTGTTTCACGCTCGGCAGCGAGATCAACCCTGTCACCGGGCTCGTGCCGATCCTGCTCGATCTCACCAACTGCAATGGCTGCGGGCTGTGCTACGACGCCTGCCCGGAGCCTTTCGGGCTGCGGCCACAGGGCGAGGAGACCGTGTTCGACCCGGTCGACCCGACCCTCCTCTTCGGCCCGCGACCCTTCGACGCGCCCGAGCCCGAGCCCTGCCCGGATGGGGTGATGGCTCTACCGGAGCGAGAGGCCCTCGTCGTGAAGGGTACCTACGCCGCCGCCGTCGGTGCCCTCCTCGCCGGTTGCCGGCTCGTCTACGGCTACCCGATCACACCCTCCACGGAGGGCGCCGAGCTCATGGCCAAGGTGCTCCCCAAGCTGGACGGCGTCTTCGTGCAGGCCGTGAGCGAGGTCGCCACCGTCAACATGATGTACGGCGCCGGCGGCGCCGGGAAGCGATCGATGACCTTCACGAGCTCGCCCGGCTTCAGCCTCATGCTGGAAGGCATCTCCTACATGATCGGGGCCGAGGTCCCAGCCGTCTTCGTGAACATCATGCGGGGCGGTCCCGGCCTCGGCAACATCGGGCCGGAGCAGGCCGACCTGAAGCTCGTGTGCCGCGGCCTCGGGCATGGCAACACCCACGCCATCGTCCTCGCCCCGGCGACCCCGCAGGAGATGCTCGACCTCACGATGCTTGCGTTCGAGCTGGCCTTCACCTACCGCAACCCCGTCGTGATCGTCGGTGACGGCTACCTCGGACAGATCACGGGCAAGGTCCGGTTGCCCCGCCAGATGGTGGTGCCGGGGATCCCCAAGTGGGCGGTCTTCGGCGACCGTTCCCATCGGGGCAACCTCATCTGCTCGATCAACCTCTCCGAGGCGGACCTCGAGCGGCACAACGAGCACCTCAACGACAAGTACGCCCGCATGGCGGCCGAGGAGCAGCGATCCGACCTCCACCGTTGCGAGGACGCCGAGGTGCTCCTCGTCGCCTGCAACACGCCGGCGCAGCTCGCCAAGGGCGCCGTAAAAGACCTCCGGGACCGCGGCCACCGCGTGGGGCTGTTCCGGCCCGTCACGGTGTGGCCGTTCCCGATCGACGCCCTCCTGCCCGTCCTCGAACGCGTGCGGCATGTCGTGGTGGTGGAGGCGAGCAGCGGGCAGCTCGAAGACGAGATGCGGCTCGCTCTCAGTCTCGCCGGCGTGCACGCTGTGGCGCCGATGAGCCACGTCCGTCGGATGGGCGGAATCCTCCCTTCGCAGGACGAGATCGTGGACCACGTGCTCAGTCTGGAGGAGGTCTCCTGATGCCGACCTCGGTGTTCTACCGACAGTTCGAGCGCCACGCCCAGGCCGCCGGCGTGAACGCCCACACGACGACCTACTGCCCGGGCTGCGGGCACGGCGTCATCCAGAAGTTCCTGGCTGAGGCCATCGACGAGCTGGGGGTGCAGGACCGCACGGTCCTCGTCTCACCCGTCGGGTGCTCCGTCTTCTCCTACTACTACTTCGACGTGGGCAACACGCAGGCTGCGCACGGACGCGCTCCCGCCGTCGCCATCGGTCACAAGACGGCCAACCCGGACTCGATCGTCGTCGCCTATCAGGGCGATGGTGACCTCGCCTCCATCGGCCTTGCGGAGATCGTGAGCACCGCCCAGCTCGGTATCCCGATCACGGTCGTCTTCGTGAACAACGCCATATACGGGATGACGGGCGGCCAGATGGCGCCCACGAGCTTGATGGGACAGAAGACGAGCACGACGCCGGCAGGGCGGAGCCTCCTCGCCGGTCAGCCGCTCAAGATGGCCGAGCTGATCGCGTGCCTGGACGGCCCGGTCTTCGTCGAGCGCGTCGCCCTCTATGACAACAAGCGGCGCACGCACGCCCGGCGGTCCATCCGCAAGGCGCTCGAGTTGCAGGTGAAGGGGGCAGGTTTTGCCTTCGTCGAGGTGCTCTCCGAGTGTCCTCTCTACCTCGGCCTCGAGCCCGAGGAGGCCGAGCGCTGGGTACGGGAGAACATGGAGCCGGTGTTCCCGCTCGGCGTCAAGAAGGACATCTCCGATGCGGCCTTCTTCCCGCCCATCCCGACACCGACGTTCGACCCCGAGGTGACCCTCGAGGCCGTCGACGCCACGACGGACCGTCCGCCTTGCTTCGCTGCCGGGTACCCGAGCCATCTCGACCCGCAGGACGTGAGCTTCAAGCTCGCCGGCGCCGGCGGTGACGGCGCCCAGACGGCCGCCATGATCCTCACGCGTGCGGCCATCGGTGAGGGTTTCGACGCTACTCACATCCCGAGCTACGGCCCCGAGTCCCGGGGTGGTACGTCCTACGCAGACGTGCACGTGGCTTTGAAGGAGGTGCTCTCGCCGGCGGCATCGCACCCGCACGTCCTGGTCGCCTTCAACGCACCGAGCCTCGTCAAGTTCGGGCCGTCGGTCCGTGAGGGAGGCCTCGTGCTCTACGACAGCTCGGTCGTGACCGCCGTGCCCGCCGGGCTCGCCCCCGGGGTGAAGCTCGTCGGTCTCCCGTTCGCCGCCACGGCCCAAGATCTCGGCGCCCCCGTCGTCAAGAACGTCGTGGCTCTCGGTGCCCTGCAGGCCCTCACGAGGGTCTTCCCGCCCGAGACGTTCCTGACGGCCCTGCGGAGCGCCCTCGCCAAACGGTGCGCTCTCATCCCCCTCAACGAGCAGGCTTTCGAGTGTGGCGCCCGGCTCGTGCAGGCGCCGGCGACCTGAGGTCGGGCTGCGCTCGTCGCCACGTACTGAGAGACGCGCACGACCGTGGGGCGGGGTTCGGTCGCCTTTGCAGCGCGGCAGACCCAGACGGGCTGCCGTCGTTCCAGCGTCGCGGCGAGCCGTCGGGCGTACTGAGAGACGCGCGCAACCGTAGCGGCGGGTTTTCGAACGCCTTCGCAGCTCGGTAGGGCCTGATGGCACGCCCGCTTCGGTGCCGTCCCGCTCGACTCGTCGCTGCTACCCTCCGCCGATGGCGCAACCTCGCTTGTCGTTCGGCGGCCAGGTCAAGGTGTCGGTCACGGAAGCCGTCGCCCTGGCAACCGGGTTCTCCAAGCTGGTGCTGGAGCGGTATGACTTCGGACCGTCCGCGAGCAGCAACCGGGTGACGAGCATCGAAGTCGGGTGCTTGGTCACCTCGCAGATGGAGACCCTCGACAGGAAGGACGCCGAGGCCCTCGTCAGCTGTTCTGCCAGCGCGCCGTGGGAGAGCGTTCCGGTCGATGCACGCTTGGAGGACGCTGCTCTTGACACGGACCTCTACGAAGCTGCGTGCCGTCTCTACGATCATTTTCGGGTCCCCGGCATCACCCACGCAAAGGTCTCGAGGCTCTTGCATCTCAAGAGAAGGGCGCTGGTGCCCCCACTCGACTCGATCGTGCGGGAGGTGTACGGACCATCGGCGAGAGAGGTCGCCTCGAGGTCGCCAGAGCGCGGGAGCAAGAAGTTGTACTGGCAGGCGATGCGACAGGACCTCGGCGCTGCGGAGGACATCGAAGCGATGGCCGAACTGCGTCGCCTCCTTCTGCAACTCAGAGACGAAGAGGACAGACGCCTGGCATCGCTCTCCACTCTTCGCTTGAGGGACATCGTGTTGCGCGAGCACCAGGTGAAGGAGGGGTTGCGACGTCCGTGACCGGCGAGACCCGGTGACGTGGATCGCTCCGGCTTTGCGGGATGGGGAGTCTTCGCAGCCGGCGTCTGGAGAAGTGAGTCGAGCTACCCTCGGACCGGTCGCGAAGCAGATGGAGGGCCGCCATGTCCGAGAAGCGCTGGACCCTGCTCATCGTGGTCGGTGTTCTCGTTGCGGTCGGGATCGTGGGTGTTGTCACGTTTGGAAAGAAGTCTGCTGCTCCCACGACCACTACGACGACTCGTGCTGCCACCTCTACGGTCCGAGCGACAATCGCCGGAGACCCGCTCGTCGCCAAGGTCATCAATGTCGTCGCAAAGCCAGCGAACACCAGCGCCGTCGTCGTGCATGTCTGGAACACCTCGAAGAACGCCGTGGGCACTGACTGTGGTGTCTGGCAGTTCATCCCCGGGACCCGGACATTGGTCGGTGGAGACACCTGGGCTTTCACGACTCCCGTGTCGCCAGATGTCAACTCGAGTGGACCGACCGAGAAGGTGCAAGGGCGTTTCGTGCCGAAGAACGGATATTCGGCTTCCACGACCGTGCTCGACGGGTTGAGTCAGGGCGCCGACCGCACCGTCGGCTCCGCCATCGTGCAGTGCCGACCAGCCTCCAACGGTTCGTACGACCCAGGCCACGCACCGACGACCGGGCCGGGAACATAGAGAACCTACGGTACTCGTGAGAATCGATGTCGATCGCCACCACTAGGGCCAAAGCCGACCGGCATCGAGGTTCGCACGACCCCTGCAACACGACGGCGATCGCCGACCTGCACCAGTACATCCCCGAATGGGAAGAATCGATGCACAGTCCGTGGCTCGGGGTATGGCGTGACGGCAAGCCGTGGTTCACGATGGCCGGACATTCGGCGAAGTCCTGGCTCTGTGATCGATACGGGATCACGGTCGGTTGGCGAAGCTCCCGCCGCGCTTGGTCGTACGGACGTCGTGAGGAGCGAGTCCGAGTGTGGTGGCCTGAGCTGAGCTGCGGAGGCGCTCGTACCGGCGGGTTTTCGAGCGCTTTCGCAGCTCGGTAGCCCAACAACGACCGCCTCTCAGCGGTAGGAGGCCTCCGGCGCCCGGCGCAACGTCCTGAACTGCTCGCCGTCGTGACCGTAAATCAACAAGGCGCCCTCCTCCTCCGCCAGGCGCCGCAGGGCCAGAGCGCTCGCCCGCGCCACCGACGGCTCGGCCTGCCCGTCCCAGGCGTCGTGGGTGTAGTTGTCCCCGCAATAGACGGCATCGCCGCACAGCACGACCGTGCCGGACTCCGGGAGGCGGAGGACGACCGACTGATGTCCGACGCAGTGTCCCGGCGTCGGCAGCACCTCGATCCCGTCGAAGAGCCGGGCGGCGCCGTCGACGAGGTCGTAGCTGAGGCCCGGGAGGTTCCAGTACTGGTTCGGGAAGCTGGGGTTGCCCTCGGCGTGCTCGTACTGATCGCGCTGTACGAAGAAGGTGGCCGCACCGAGGAGGTCGTTGTTGCCGGCGTGGTCGAAGTGCAGGTGGGTGTTGATCACGAAGTCGATGTCCTGCGGGGCCACCTCGAGCTGGGCGAGCCGGACGAGGAGGTTGTCCTCCGGGCGCATGACGGGCAGGAGGGCGGAAGCGGTCGGCGTTCCCCGCCACGTCAGCTCGGGGTCGTCGACGTGCAGGCGGCTCATGCCCGTGTCGACGAGTACGAGCCGGTCGTCGTCCATCCTGACAAGAAACCCGTTCACCGGCAGATGCACCCGGTGACCATCGCGAACGCCGGGCGCGACGACGTCGTAGTCGCAGCAGCAGTCACCGAGCGGCAGGACGAACAGCTCCACCGGAACCCCCTCGACCTGCAAGTTAGCGCCGTCTTGGACGGCGTGGCGAACCTCAGCGTGTGATCTTGAGGTTGCCCGCCGTGTCGGCGATCGTGTTGAGCACGATCTCCACCCACGTGCGGCCCGGAGCGAGCGTGACGGGCTGGCCGGCGGTGTCGGTGAAGGTCGTGGGGGAGCCGAGCGTCGGGCGGTGCCAGGTGACGGCGATGGAGCGCCCGTCCCGGAGGATGTAGCCACGTCCGCTGCCGACCGTCTGGCTCTGGACGTCCCCCGTCGAGCCCGGGCTCTCGGGATAGGGACCGTAGGTGTAGTGGACGATCTGCACGAAGATGTTCGTCGTGGTCGCTGGCTTGCCTGTGAGGGTATCGACATCGGTCACACCGGAGTAGGTGTGCAGCCAGCTCCCGCTCGGGGCGTCCCACTTCCAGACGACGTCGGTGCCAAACGAGAAGTTGATGGCGAGCGAGGAGGCGGGGGTGGCGGCGGCCGGGAGGGGCCCTCCGTAGGAGAAGACGGGCGGAGGTGGTGTGCGGTCCGACGGATAGAGGTGCCAGAGGGCGGCGGTGCTCGTGTAGAGGTTGTCCGGCGGCACGCGAGTCGTGATGCGGACGCCGGCGGAGGCGGCCGTCGTGAGCAGGTCTGCGGGTTTGAGCCAGCCGAGGCCCTGCACGGTGTCGACGTCGGGGTTGATCCCTCCCGCGAAGGCAATGATGGGTTGGCCGAAGGCTTGCAGGATGTGCCAGTCCACCCAGCGCACAGATCGGGTGGGCCCGATGCTGGATGCCCCGTGGCACTGGAAGACGGCGATGTACCGCATGATGAAGCCCTCGGCCGGCGTGTCGTAGACGATGTCGGCTTCGTTGAGTCCACTCTGCGGCCGGGCGCCTTCGGGCTCGTTGCCGACCTTGACGGCGACGGCCGGTCGCTCGGGAACCTTCCCGCCAGGAGCGAGTTCGTCGGTGAGGGGGCACCGGGACGGCGCGGTGGGACGGCTCGTGGTCGTCGTCCCAGACGAGGAGTGGTGGGGCGAGCCCGAGCTGGACACGAGGGCAAAGATGCCACCGCCGACGACGAGGAGGACGACGACGGCGGCGACGATTCGGCGGCGCTGGATCGTGCGTCGGCTCGCGTGGGGTCGACGGGAGGGGGGCGGTGGCACGGTCGGCCAAGTTAGCGAGCTTGCCGGCCGAAGTGGGGCACCCCGAGGCCACACCGGGTCACACCAGGGCTTGATCCCAGCGCAATTCGCGGGTAGCAACGTCACATGCTGCGTGGACGCCGAATAGGCCTCAGGGCACCGATCGAGGCCGACGTGCCGATCCTGCACACCGAGCTGTACGACGACGTCGTCACCCGGTCACGGTCGGACGGCCGCCCGTGGCGGCCCGTTTCTCAGGAGGCACCGGACGCCCCCTACCGGATGCGGGAAGTCCCCGAGAACGTGGCCTTCTTCTCCATCGTCGAGCTCGTCGAATCGGAGCCCCTCGCCGGCGACGCCGTCCTGTGGGGAATCGACCTGCACCAGCGCAGCGCCCACATCGGCATCGGCCTGAGGCCTTCCTTCCGCGGGCGCGGACTCGCCTCCGACGTGGTGCGGACCCTTTGCCAGTACGCCTTCGCCACGCGGGGACTGCACCGCCTCGCCATCGAGACGCTCGCCGACAACGCCCCCATGATCGCCGTGGCGGGCAGGACGGGCTTCGTGCCGGAGGGACGGCTGCGAAAGGCAGCCTGGGTGAACGGCGAGTACCTCGACGAGGTCCTCTTCGGCTTGCTCGACTCGGAGTGGCGCCAGCAGCTCGACGACGGTCCGGCCGAGGCCGTAGCGGATGCCGAGCGCATCGACGAAGCCGGCATGGAGTCGTTCCCGGCGAGCGACCCGCCGGCGTTCTGACCCTTCGGCCGGGCCCGGCCAGGCCCGACCTGGCCGGCAGGTCAGATTGACCTGACTGCAAGGGCAGCCGATTGCCAACCCGGCGGGCATCGTCGGAGCGCCCTGGCGGGCGGACACTTCCTTCGGACCGAGCGAGCGGTCCCGGAGAAAGGAGAGCCCGATGGCAAGGCGGTCGATGCTCGAACGAGTCCGGTGGCCCGCCAGGACGGCGGCCGGAGCGGCGGTGGCGAGCGCCCTCCTCACCGTCGCACTGTCGGCCTGCGGTGCGGCACCGGGATCCCCCGTCGGCCCCACGACGCCTACGCTGGCTCCGGCGCCGGTGCATGCTCACTCGACGAGCGGCGGCACCACCGGCCATGGCGGCGCTGGGGGCGCAGGCGGCCACGTCGCCACGCCGACGGCGGAGGCGCTGCCGGGAGCCTGGCTCGGGCCGTTCCCGGGCGCCTCGAGTGCCTGCAACCCGGTGGAGCATCCCGAGTCGGCGGAGATCTTCCTCTACGCGACCGGCAGCTTCACCATGAGCTTCACGCCCGACCCGAGCACCTACTGCGCAGGCGGGACGTTCTACGGGCACTACGAGGTGCAAGGAGACGTCATCGCCTTCCAGGAACAGGGCGCTGCCGACTGCGCCTCCTGCGCTCAGAACCTCGCCTGGCAGAACACCTTTTCGTTTCCGGAGCCCGACGCCTTGCAGCTGTGCGACTCGCCGGGAGCGTGCTGGGTCTACTACCGGCAGGCGAACGCCTGAGTCGGCCGGCTGCACACATCGGCCCAGTGCGCGGCGGCGGGCCGGAGCTACGATGCGGCCGAGACGGCCTTTCGCGATGCGGTCTGTCGCGCGACCAGGACGAAGGAGACCATTGCCCGAGCTCGAGGCCAACGGCGCCACCATCTACTACGAACAGAGCGGCAGCGGACCGGACCTCGTGTGGGTCCCGGGCGGCGACCAGCCCGGCAGCGACTGGCACCGGTACCAGGTGCCTCACTTCGACGATCGTTTCCGGAGCCTCACCTACGATCCGCGGGGGGTCGGCCGCACGACGGCACCACCGGAGGCGGAGTGGACGATCGCCGCCCACGCTGCCGACTGTGCCGCCCTCATCGAGGGCGCCTGCCAGGCGCCCGTCATCGTCATCGGCCTCTCGATGGGCTCGCTCGTCGTGCAGGAGGTCTGCCTCAGCTCTCCGCACCTCGTGCGATGCGGCATCGCCATGGGTACGGCGCCGGCCGCCCCCGGCTTCGCGGGGGAGTGGATGAGGGCGGAGGTCGAGTTCCGCCGCGCCGGGGGCACCCTGCCGGAGGACTTCGCCGTTACGCACTACGGGGCCTTCATGTTCCCGAGCGAGGTGCTCGGCGACCCCGAGCTGTGGGCGAAGTGCCGCCCCGTCGTGGCCGGCGCCTACGGGCAGCGGACGGGCCCCGACCTCGCCGCCCAGTGGGAGGGCTGCATCACCTTCGACTCGGTCGACCGCCTGCCCCACTGCCAGGTGCCGCTCCACGTCATCGGCTTCTCGCAGGACATGCAGGCACCGCCCCGCCTCGGCCGCCAGGTGGCGGAGCTGGCGCCCCAGGGCGAGTTCCACCTCCTCGAGGGCCTCGGGCACTGCTCGGCCTTCGGCCACCGTCCCGACGAGGTGAATGCCTGTATCGACGACATCCTGGCGGGCTTCGCCTGAGAGAGGGGTCAGTGTGGGGAATCTCGACGGCAAGGTCGCCCTCGTCACGGGGGGTGCCCGTGGCTTCGGTCGGGCCATCGCCAAGGCGCTGGCGGCCGACGGCGCCGACATCGCCATCGCCGACATCGCCGGCGAGCTCGACTCCGAGCGGATCCGGGGGCTCTCGACGCCGGACGACCTGGAACGAACGAAGCAGGAGATCGAAGCGCTCGGGCGCCGCTGCGTCGCCATCCGGGCGAACGTCGTCGTGGCGGGGGACTGCGAAGCGATGGCGGCCACCACCATCGACCGGCTCGGCCACATCGACATCCTCTGCGCCAACGCCGGCGTCTTCTCCTTCGGGCTCAGCTGGGAGCTGAACGAGGACGATTGGGACTCCGTCCTCGGCGTCAACCTGAAAGGTGTCTGGCTCAGCACGAAGTACGTCGTGCCCCACATGATCGAGCGGCGCTACGGGAAGATCGTCGTGACGTCCTCGCGCGACGGCCTGCGGGCCGAGCCCAACTACGCCCATTACTGCGCCTCGAAGTTCGGGGCGATCGGCTTTGTGAAGTCCCTCGCCATCGAGGTCGGCCAGTACGGGATCAACGTCAACGCCGTCTGCCCGACGCAGATGGCGGACAAGTCCCTGCCACCGAGGCAAGGCACGCACCCCTACTGGTCCATGGTGACCGGCACGGAGTCGCCGACCTACGAGGAGTTCGACGAGGCCTCCGGGCGGGAGAACCTCTTCGAGGCGGGAGGGCAGCCGGACTTCTCCCTCGTGGCCGAGGGCGTACGGTGGCTCGTCTCGGACGAGGCCCGGCTCGTGACGGGTCTCGCCCTCCCGATGGACGCCGGCTGGATCGCCAAGCGGGGTGGCTGACACGCTCGCCCTCGTCGGCGGACGCGTCATCACGGGCACGACGGCCGGCGTGATCGAAGGGGCGACGGTCCTCGTCGAAGCCGGCCGTATCAGCCGAGTCAGCGCCGAAGGCTCCGGCGCCGTCCCGCCGGAGGGAGCCGTCGTCATCGACGTGGCGGGTCACACGGTGCTGCCCGGACTCATTGACGCCCATGTCCACCTCACCTCTTCCGACGGCCGTGATCCCGTGCCCGCCATGGGCCACCTCCTCGCCGCCGGTATCACCACCGTCCGCGATCTGGGGGCGGTCGGCCGCAGCCTCGAGGAGCTCCGGGAGCGAGCCGCACGTGGGGAGGTGGAGACGCCCCGTCTCGTCCTCTGCGGCCAGGTGATCTCCGCCGTCTGCCCGGGCGCCGTCGCCTTCCCCGGCATGTACCGCGAGGTGACCGGCGCCGACGATGCACGCGTCGCCGTCAACGAGCAGGCGGCCCGGGGCGCCGACGTCATCAAGGTGATGTCGACGGGGGCCTTGACGGTGGCGGGTGAGGACATCAGGCCGGCCCAGCTCTCCGTCGAGGAGGTCACCGCCATCGTTGAGGAAGGCCATCGGCTCGGCCTTCCCGTCGCCTCCCACGCCGAGGGGGCGGCGGGCGTGCGCATCTCCGTCGAGGCCGGTGCCGACACCATCGAGCACGGTGAGGAGAGCTATCTCCTGCCGGACGTCCTCGACGAGATGGCCGCTCGAGGGGTGATCCTCGTCCCGACCCTCTCGGTCTTCGACTACGTCGTCGAGTCGGACGCCTTCCCGGCCTGGATGCGCGAGCGCGCTCGTGGGCTCGGCGAGCAGGCCCGCCGGAGCGTCGAGGCGGCAAGCCGCCACGGGGTCGGCATCGCCATGGGGGCCGACGCCCCGCCGCAGGGCGGCAACGCCCAGGAGCTCGTCCGCCTGGCCGATGCCGGGCTCACGGCCGGCGAGGCGATCGCAGCCGCCACGAGCGTGGCGGCCCGCGCCTGCCGGATCGACGACCTCGTCGGGACGGTCGAGCCGGGCAAGGTGGCGGACCTCCTCGTCGTCGACGGCGACCCGTTGGGCGACGTGCGCCTGCTCGCCGACCACAGGGCCATCAGCCTCGTCCTGCGGGAGGGCATCGTGGTGACCGCCGACCGGACCTGAACCCGCGGTCGCCAGGCGCTACACGGACCCGCTAGCGACAGCTCACCGCCAATTCACCCCAGCACCGCCGCAGGGGCTCCGGTAGCATCCGCCCGCAATGGAGAGCGAACCGACTGTCGTGACCGAGTTCCCGCACACGGTGCGGGTCGTCCACCACGCCTGGATCCCGATGTCCGACGGCATGCGCCTTGCCGCCAAGCTGTGGATCCCGGAGGACGCCGAGGAGCACCCCGTGCCGGCCATCCTCGAGTACATCCCCTACCGCAAGAACGACTGCACGGCCGTGCGCGACAACGCCATGCACGCCTACTTCGCCGGCCACGGCTACGTGTCGGTACGCGTCGACCTGCGAGGCTCGGGTGACTCCGACGGAATCCTCTACGACGAGTACCTGCCCCTCGAACAGTCCGACGGCGTCGAGGTCATCGCCTGGCTGGCCGCCCAACCGTTCTGTTCGGGCACCGTCGGCATGATCGGGATCTCCTGGGGCGGTTTCAACGGCCTGCAGGTGGCCTCGCACGCGCCGCCCGCCCTGAAGGCCGTCGTCAGCGTCTGCTCGACGGACGACCGCTACACCGACGACGTCCACTACATCGGCGGCGTCCTGCACGGTGAGGATCAGCTGGGCTGGGCCTCGGTCATGCTCGGCTACAACGCCCGGCCGCCCGACCCCGAGGTCGTGGGGGAGAGCTGGCGGGAGCGGTGGTTCGAACGCCTGGAGAAGACGCCCGCCTACGTGGAGGAGTGGACGCGCCACCAGCGGCGGGACGCCTTCTGGAAGCAGGGCTCCGTCAACGAGAACTACAGCGCCATCAAGAGTGCCGTCTACATGGTGGGGGGTTGGCAGGACGGCTACAAGAACGCCATCCTTCGCTTCCTCGCCGGCTACGGCGGGCCCCGCAAAGGCCTCATCGGGCCCTGGGGCCACCAGTACCCGAACTTCGGCTCTCCCGGCCCGGCCATCGGCTTCCTGCAAGAGTGCGTCCGATGGTGGGACTGCCACCTGAAGGGCGACGACAACGGGATCATGGACGAGCCGCAGCTCCGGGTCTTCCTCCCGGAGGCGATCCGACCGAGCCCGGCCTCACTCCCGCGTACGGGTGTCTGGCTGGCGGAGCCGAGCTGGCCGAGCCCGAACGTCACGACGCAGTCGTACCGGCCGTCGTCGGACGGGCGACTCCTCGAAGGGGATGAGCCGGCCAAGTCCGGTGCCCGGCTCGTACCGTCCGTGCAGGCAATCGGCTTCGACTACGGCGTCTGGTGCGGCTACGGCGGCCCCGTCGACAACCCCTCCGAGCAGCGCGGTGAGGACTCGCGTTCGCTCGTGTTCGATTCGGCGCCGCTCGAGGGCGACGTGCCCATCCTCGGCCGTCCCCGCGCCGTGCTCGAGATCGAGAGCGATCAGCCCCTTGCCCAGGTGGCGGTCCGGCTCTGCGATCTCTGGCCGGACGGGGCGTCCACGCTGATCACGCGTGGGATGCTCAACCTGGCGCACCGCAGGGGTCACGAGGACCTGGCCCCGCTGCAGCCGGGCGTGGCGGAGACGGTCGTCGTCGAGCTCGACGCCGTCGGGTACAAGGTGCCGGCGGGGCACCGGGTGAGGATGGCGGTTTCTTCGGCCTACTTCCCGACGATGTGGCCGGCTCCGCGCCCCGTTGAGCTCACCGTCCATGCAGGTGGCTCGACGTCTCTCGAGCTCCCCGTGCGCCTGAGGCCCGCCGGCGAGGAAGACCGGGAGCCGGAGCACTTCGCCGCTCCGCAGGCGGCCCCCGAGCTCGCCTACGAAGCGCTCACCCCGCGGGACTCCGTGAGCTTCAACCGGGTGAGCCGGGACACCGGAACGGGCACGTACGAGCTCGTCACCTCGAGGCGCGACCGGCACGTGCGAATCGAGGAATCCGGCCGCGAGTACGCCGAGAGCGGGCGCGCCAGCTACCGGATCGTGGAAGGCGACCCCCTCTCGGCCCTCGTGACGTCCGAGCAGAGCCACCTCATCGCTCGGGGCGACTGGCGTACGCGGGTCGAGACGAAGAGCACCATCTCCGCCACGGAGGACGACTTCCTCCTCTCGAACGAGCTCGACGCCTTCGAGGGGGACGAGCGCGTCTTCTCCAAGGTGTGGCGGGCGCGCATCCCCCGCGACTACACCTGAACCGCCGGCCGGGAAGCCCGCCAGACTGACCCGGCGTCCCTGATCCGAGGAGGTGCAGGTCGTCATGCCGAAGGCAGCGGTCCTCTACGAGTTCGCGTCACCCCTCGTCATCGAGGAGATCGACGTCGACCCGCCCGAGGCGGGCGAGGTCGCCGTCAGGATGGTGGCGAGCGGTGTCTGCCACTCGGACCTCCACATGCAGCAGGGCATCCACCGCTGCAAGGTGCCGGCCATCATCGGGCACGAGGGCGCCGGCATCGTGGAGGCGGTGGGCGAGGGAGTGCGCCATCTCGTGCCCGGCGACCACGTCATCATGTCGTGGTTGCCCTATTGCGGCCGGTGCCGTTTCTGCGTGAGCGGCCGGCCGGAGCTGTGCGACGACCTCGAGTGGTCGGACGCCGGCACGATGCCCGACGGAGGGGTGCGCTTTTCGGCGGGCGGCCGGCCCATCCTGCACAGCACGACGTCGTCCTTCTCCGAGTTGACCGTCGTGCCCGCCCAGACGGCCATCAAGGTCGACGAGTCGCTCGACCTCGTCGCCCTCGCTCTCCTCGGCTGCGCCGTCATGACCGGCGTTGGCGCCGTCCTCAACACCGCCGGGGTCGAGGCGGGCGCCTCCGTCGCCGTCGTCGGTTGCGGCGGTGTCGGCCTGAGCATCGTGCAAGGGGCCCGCATCGCCGGGGCGACGACCATCGTGGCCGTCGACCCCGTCGAGTCGAAGCGGTCGCTGGCACGGCGCCTGGGCGCCACGCACGGGATCGACCCGGGGGCCGGCGACGTCGGCGCCGCCCTGCGGGAGATCGTGCCGACCGGTACCGACTACGCCTTCGAGGCGCTCGGGCGGCCCGAGACGATCGAGACGGCCATCGGGCTCATCGGAAAGGGCGGCACGGCCGTGCTCGTCGGCATGGCGCCTCCGAGTGCCCGCATCCCCATCGACGCCCTCATGATGACGGTGCAGGAGCGGACCGTGAAGGGCTCCTGGTACGGCTCCTGCCGCCCGAGCCTCGACTTCCCGCGACTCGTGGATCTCTACCGGACGGGCGCCCTCGACCTCGAGTCCATGGTGTCGGCGCGCTGTCGCCTCGAGGAGGTGAACGACGCCTTCGCCGCCATGGAGCGGGGAGAGGTGGCGCGCACCGTCATCGACTATCGGCTCTGAGCGAGATCGCCGGCTCCCGGGCGAGATGTCACCCGAGACGTCGCCCGGTTCATCAGACCGCCGGCGCCTCCGCCACCTCTTTCCAGCGGATGCAGGCGACGGAGCGCTCCTCCGACACGGTCTCGAGCGCCGGGTCGGTCGAGCGGCACTCGTCGACGGCGAAGGGGCAGCGTGGGTGGAAGTGGCAGCCGGACGGCGGGTTTCTCGGGCTCGGGATCTCGCCTGTGACGACAGCGGTCCGCTTGCCGCGGCGGTCCATCTCCGGGATGGCTGCGATGAGGGCACGCGTGTAGGGGTGGAGGGGCGAGTCGTAGATCTGTTCGGCCGGCCCTGTTTCGACGACGCGGCCGAGGTACATGACGGCGATGCGGTCGGCGAGGTAGCCCACGACGTTGAGGGCGTGCGTGATGATGAGGTAGGCGGTGCCGTAGTCCGAGCGCAGGGACTGCAGCAGGTTGAGGATGGCGCTGGCGGCGGAGACATCGAGGCCGGCCGTCGGCTCGTCCGCAACGATGAGGCGGGGCCGTAGCGCCAGCGCCCGGGCGATCCCGACGCGCCGTGCCTGGCCGCCGGAGAGCTCGTGCGGGTAGTAGTCGGCGAGCCGCTTCGGCAGCTCGACCATCTCGAGGAGGTCGCTCGACCGTGTACCGCTGGTCCGCCGGGATCTCGTGGATCGTGTAGGGCTCCATGAGGAGCTTGGACACCCGCATGCGGGGGCTCAAGCTCGAGTGCGGATCCTGGAAGATCATCACGGCGTCACGGCGGAACCGCTGCATGTCGGCCCGGTCGAACCGCGTCACGTCGTGGCCGCGAAAGATGATCTGGCCGCTCGTCACCTTCGTGAGCCGCAGCGTGGCGAGAGCGAGCGTCGTCTTGCCGGAGCCCGACTCGCCCACGACGCCGACGACCTCGCTCTCTCCCATCTCGAGGTCGACGCCGTCGACGGCGCGCAGCGGGTGGTCCCTGCCGAGGGCCCTCAGGAGCCAGCTGTCACTGGCGAAGACGACGCGCAGATCCTCGACGCGCAGGAGCTCGCTACGCCGGCCGTCGGCGGTCGGCTCGGCGAGCACCGGGGCCGCATCCGTCATGGCGTCGCCTCCGGCTCGTTCACGCCGCTCTGGGAATGGCGCCCGGCAGAGGCCGGGTCTCGCATGTGGCAGCGCACCGCCTCGCTCGTGAGGCTGGCGACGAGCCGCGGTTCCTCGTCCCGGCAGACCGCTTCGGTGTAACGGCATCGGGAGGCAAAACGGCACCCCTTCAGCTCCCCCGTCAGCGACGGCACCTGGCCGGGGATGCTGGCGAGCGGGCGGCCGCGGTTCGACCTCGTCGGGACCGCCTGCAGGAGCGCCTCGGTGTAGGGGTGCTGCGGGTTGGCGAAGACGTCGGTGACCCGACCCTGCTCGACGATCTGGCCGGCGTACATGACGACGACGCGGTCGCAGATCTCGGCCACGACGCTGAGGTCGTGCGTCACGAAGAGAATGGTGAGGTCCCGGCCCGCCTTGATCTGCCGCAGCAGCGCCAGGATCTGAGCCTCCGTCGTGACGTCGAGCGCCGAGGTGGGTTCGTCGGCGATGAGCAGCTCCGGGTCGAGCGAGAGCGCCATGGCGATGACGACGCGCTGCCGCATGCCGCCCGACAGCTGGTGCGGGTAGCTGCGGACCACCTGCTCGGGGTCGGGCAGGCCGACCTGACCGAGAAGCGAGATGGCACGGGCGAGGAATTGCTTGCGCTCCTGCCGGCTCGGGCGTCGGCCGGCGTGCGCCAGCTGCACGTCCACCATCTGGCTGCCGATGCGAAACGTCGGGTTGAGCGAGGTGAGGGGGTCCTGGAAAATCATGGCGATCTTGTCGCCCCGCATCTTCCGCAGCTCCTCGGTGGAGAGCCCGGCAAGGTCCCTCGACCCCTCGAGAAGGATCTTCCCGCCCACGATGCGTCCGTTGGCCGGCAGCAGCCGCAGGATCGTGAGGGCGAGCGTGCTCTTCCCGGAGCCGGACTCGCCCACCACGCCGACCACCTCTCCCCGGCCGACGGCGAGGTCGACACCGGGCAGCACCTTCAAGACGGTGCCGCGGCTGCGGTACTCGACGGACAGGTCCTCGATCTGCAGGACGAGGTCGTCGGCCGCCGTGGTCATGCCCGCCATCTCGAGACGCCCCTGAGGCGCGGGTCGAGGACATCGCGGAGCGCCTCGCCGAAGGTGAGGAAGCCGATCGTGGCGATGCCGAGCATGAGCGAAGCGAAGAGCACGGCCCAGGGCGCCTGGAAGATCGAGCTGAAGCCGTCGGAGAGGATGGACCCCCAGGACGGGTTCGGCGGAGGCACGCCGAGGCCGAGGAAGGAGAGCCCGGCTTCGGTCGTGATGGCGCTCGGTGTGTCCATGGCGAGGAGGATGAAGAGGGGCGCCACGATGTTGGGCAGGACGTGGCGGGCCATGATGCGGAGCCGGCCGGCTCCGAGGGCGCGTTCAGCGAGGATGTACTGGTTCTGTTTCACCGAGAGGACGAGTGCCCGGCTCGTGCGGGCGTAGTTGGGGCAGAAGGCGACGGCGATGACGATGACGAGGTTGCGCAGCGACGAGCCGAGCACCGTGAGGAGGGCGAGGGCGAGCACGATGGCCGGGAACGACTGGAACGTGTCGGTGATGAGGACGACGACGTTGTCGACGAGGCCTCCGAGGTAACCGCCGAGCATCCCGAGCAGGAGGCCGACGCCGAGGGCGATGGCGATGGCCGGGACTGCCACCTGCAGCTCGATCCTCGTGCCGTAGATGAGCCGGGAGAGGATGTCGCGGCCGAGCTGGTCGGTGCCGAGCAGATGGTGGAGCGTGGGGCCCTGCAGGGGAGCGTTGACGTCGATGGCGCTGAACGAATAGGGGGCGAGCTCGGGTCCGAAGATGGCGAGGACAATGAGGCCGAGGACGATGACGGTGCCGATGAGGCCGCCCGGCGTCGTGAGGATGGAGCCGACCGTGCCCCGCGCACGCCGTCGCCTCGTCGGGGAAGGCCCGAGGAGGTCAGGCTCCAGCAGGCTTCCGGGGTCACCGGGGCGGGCGGCACTGAGCAGCGTCATAGTCGCCCTCTCACGTCACTGACCTCTGTCCGAGCTGGATGCGGCTGTCGAGCAGGCGGTAGCTGATGTCGGCGAGAAGGTTGGCGACGATCACCATGAGGGCGATGATGAGGGCGGTGCCCTGCACGATGGGGAAGTTCCGGGAGGCGATGGCGTTGTAGGCGAGCAGCCCGAGCCCGGGACGGTCGAAGATCACCTCGATGAAGATGGCCCCGCCGAGGAGGTTGCCGAGGCCGACGCCGAGCACGGCGACGACGGGGGCGGCGGCGTTCTTGAGGGCGTACTTGTAGAAGACCTTGGTGCGGCGGATGCCGAAGGCCTGGGCCGTGCGGACGTAGTTGGCCGTCAACACCTCGAGCATGTTGGAGCGCACGAGACGGGCGATGTACCCGATCCAGCCGAGTGCGAGGGCCACGGCGGGGAGCACGAGGTGGTCCAGCTCGTCGAGGGGCTGGCCGGGAGTCCCGGCACCGATGACGGGGAGGATGTGGAAGTGCACGGCGAACAGGAGGATGAGGAGCAGGCCGACGACGAAGGGGGGCGCCGTGATGACCGAGATGGAGATGATGCCGATCGCCCGGTCGAGGATGCTGCCCGGCTTCGTGGCGGCGATGACGCCGAGGGGGAGGCCCACGACGACGGCGAGACCGAGCCCGCTGAGGGCGAGGATGACGGTGTAGGGGAGGTTCTGCATGACGAGGCTCGCCACCGTCTGGTCCGTGACGAAGTCGATGCCGAGGTTGCCGTGCAGCGGCATGCCAGATGTACTGGTAGATCTGCACGGGAACCGAGACGTTGAGCCCCATCTCCTGGCGCACCTGCTTGATGAGGGCGGCATTGGCGTGCGGACCGAAGATGAAGGTCACGGGGTTGCCGGGGATGAGCCGGTCGAGGATGGCGAGGAAGGCCATCACGATGATGATGACGATGAGGGCCGTCACCAGTCGGCGGATGAGGTAGCGGATCAGCATCGGCCGATTCCCCGGGCCGACTCGGTGCTGACGGTCGTCTCATCACGTCGGCAAGCTCCGGCGACAGCCACTCTCCCCCTCCAACCGCCAGGTCCTGCGATGAACAGGCTGTGCCGGGTGTCCCGAGCTACCTGGGACGAGCCGAAGCTACCACCGCTCCCGGGACGGCCGCTCGCGAGGGGCACCGCCGGTCGCGGCTGTGCTGGCCTGCTGTGCAGGCTGGTGTGTCGGAGGCCCAGCTCAGACGAGATCACGGGGGACAGCCCGGCGCCACGACTTGGCGAAGATACGTCGGTCCCCCTCGTAACCCTCCACGAGGTTGGTGAGGAGGAACTCCTCCGCCGATGCCGACATGGTGCTGTAGGTGTGCACCCGCGTCTGCCACTCCCCCCGGGAGATGGAGATCTCGTGCTCGGCGCTGTTGAAGGCCGAGAGGGGGTCGCCCTCGACGATCCGGTGCAGGTTGAGGGCGTTCGAGTCGTACACGATGCCGGCGTCGATCAGGTTCATGTGGTGCTGGCCGGTCAGCACGATGTCCAGGCGTCCCGTGGCGGCGTCCCGCAGGAGGGTGCGACCGCCGTCCTCGTCGCCACTTACCTCGTGAGGCGGCGACGGGGCTTCCTCCGGCTCGGCGAAGTGTGATGGGGGCTCGTGGGCTCCCGGGCCTCCCGTCCACACGGGGACGTCGAGGCTCGAGCGGCCCGTGAAGAGGCTGAGGTTCACCGCCACGGGTGACGGCCACGCCCATGGCCAGTAGGTGGGCGACACGGCCAGGCGCAGGCGGTGGCCGGCGGGGACCGAGTAGCCGATCGAGTTGAGCTGCACGCGCGACGAGGTAGCGCTCGCCGACGGCGAGTGGCTCAGGGTTCTCGTCGCTGTCGCGATGGGTGAGGTTGAGCAGGCCGCGGGTGATGAGATGCGACGTCCCGTCCGGCCAGATGTCGTTCAGCCGGGCGACGACCAGGGCGAGGGGTTGATCGCTCGCCACCTCGAGATGGGCGATGGGGAAGCCGAGGATCTCGACGGTCTCGGCCAGCGGCTCGGTGTCGAAGCAGAGCGACTGGCCGTCCTCCGGCCGTTGGTCGGCAGGGTTGTCGACCGGTCCCCCGTGGCCGCCCCAGGTGCCGGCGTCGGCGGCAGGCGCCTGCGCCCCCTTGATCGTGAGCTGCCGGTCGGCGGGCTGCGTCCCGTCCTCCCCGACGAGTGTCCCGTCGCCGGCGAGCCGGAGCGTGCGGACGACGACCTCCGGAGAGGGCCACGACTCGGTGGCGAGCCAGCGTCCCGGCCAGTAGGAGCGGCCGGGGTCGGGCATGACCGAGTCGGCCATGTAGACGCGCAGCTTCGGCTCGTCCATGATGCCGTTGTCGACGCCCTTCAAGTGGCAGTCCCACCAGCGGACGGCCTCCTGGAGAAACCCGATCGCCGGCCCCGGCGCCCCACTCTCGGGGTAGACGTGGGCCCAGGGGCCGATCAAACCCTTGCTCGGCCCCGCGTAGCCCTCGAGGAACCGCAGAATGGCGTTGCGGTAGGCGTCCGTCCACCCCCCCACCATGTAGACGGGGACCTTGATGGCCGAGTAGTCCTCGCACACGGAGCCCTGTTTCCAGAAGTCGTCCCGGCGTTGGTGCTCCACCCAGGCTTCCAGGAAGGGCGGTGTGCGCTCCATGCGGTCGAGCCAGATCTCCCGCCAGGCCTCCCCCACGACGGTGGGGTCGGGCGGGCGGGCGTCGTAGGCGAGCATGACGGATGCCCACTGCAGCATGTTGGAGGCCAAGAGGCAGCCGCCCATGTAGTGGACGTCGTCGGCGTAGCGGTCGTCGGTGGAGGCGACGCTGATGACGGCGCCGAGCTCGTCGGGAGCGAGGGCGGCGATCTGCAGCCCGTTGAAACCGCCCCACGACTTGCCGATGATCCCGACCTTGCCCGTGCACCAGGGCTGGCTGGCGAGCCAGCGGACCACCTCGACACCGTCGGTCTGCTCGAGGGGCAGGTACTCGTCCTCGAGGATGCCGTCAGAGTCACCCGATCCGCGGATGTCGACGCGAACGGAGGCGTAGCCGCAGCCGGCGAAGTACCCGTGGATGGGGGCGTCGCGCAGCGCCAGGTTGTCGTTCTTCCGGTACGGCACATACTCCATGACGGCAGGCACCGGGCTCTCGGCGGCGTCCTCCGGCAGCCAGATGCGGGCCGAGAGGCGGCAGCCGTCCGATATGGGGATCCAGACGTGTTCAATGAGCTCGACACGGCGGTCGAACTCCGTCCTGACCGGAGTGCTCATGGCGTGCTCAGGTGGCGGTCGTGTTCCAGACGAGAATCCCGCCCTGGGCGAGGAACGACGGCTTGACGTACGGCTGGCACCCGATGTAGCTGTCGGAGTTGCAGATCCACGCCATGCTGGCCTCGGCGTCCCAGAGCTCTTGTGCCTGGATGTAGAGCTGCGTCCGCTTCGAGACGTCGTAGGTGGCCAGGGCCTCGTTCGTCAGCTTCGTGAACTCCGAGTCGCACCAGTGGTCCCAGTTCCAGAGCCCCATCTGGGCACACGTCCACCACTCGAACCACTCGTTCGGGTCGGACTCGCCCCCGTAGTAGTAGTAGAGCAGCTGAGGGTGGGGGCCACCTCCGCCCGGACCGGGCAGGTCGGAGATGACGGCGGGGTCGACCGGCGCCACGTTGACCTTGATGCCGATCTGGCCGAGATTGGCGGCGATGATCTGGGCGGCGGCGACGTCGTCCTGCACGTTGTCGACGTTGAGCGTCAGCGTGACGTTCGTGAGCCCACTTTGCTGCAGGTAGTGCTTGGCGAGCGGGATGTTCACGTTGTACTCCGGCGCCTGCTGCCAGTAGCCGACACCGAGCGCCTGCGGGATGATGGCGTTCGTGCGCGTGTAGAGGCCGTTGTAGGCGTCCTTGATGATGCCCGGCACGTCGATGGCCTGCCGGATGGCCTTGCGCAGGTTGATGTTCGTGAGCGGCGGCTCCGTGACGTTCATGGCGAGCCAGTAGTAGAGGCCCGACGGCGTCGAGTACACCTTGAGCGACGAGTTCTGCTGGGCTTGCTTGACGACCGAGGTGCCGAGCTCGCAGTAGTTCACCTCGCCGCTCTCGAGGGCGGTGTAGGCCGTGGCGTCGCTCGAGATGGGCGTCGCCACGATCTCGTCGAAGAGGAACTTGTTGGCATACGCCTTGTTGGCGCCGCTATAGCCGGGGAACTTCGTCATGACGAGCTTCTGGCCCGGCGTCCACGACGTCCACTCGTACGGCCCGGTCCCAACGGGGTTCGTGCCGAACTTCTTGCCCAGCTGGTTGATGGCCTTCTCGGAGACGACCATGCCGCTCGCGATGCCACCGCCGATCACGACGGCCAGCGTGGGGGCGAAGACCTCCTTCATCACGATGGTCCCCGAGTACTTGCTCTCCACCTGGACGGACTCGAGGGAGCTCCAGTCGCCTGAGTAGGGGGAGTTGAGCTTGGGCTTCGTCAAGCCGGCGATCCGCTCGAAGGAGAACTTCACGTCGCTCGCCTGCACTTCGCCGAACCCCCGGTGGAATTCGATGCCCTCCTTCAGGGTGAAATGGAAACGGAGGCCATCGGTCGAGGTCTCGAAGGAGTCCGCCAGGCAGTGCATGACCTCGGTCGTGCCCGGCTTGTAGGCCAGCAGCGTCTCGAAGAAGCACTGCACGTAGGTCGGGTCCTCGAGCCCGGGCAGGATGGCGGGGTCGACGTTCTCGACGTCGGCCACCGGGCGCCAGGTCAGCGTCGTCGTCGGTGGCTTCGGGCTCGTCGTCGAGCCACCCGCCGGTGGCGACGAGGTCGATGAGCCGCAGGCGGCCAGGATGGAGCCGGCCGCCGTGGCCGAGACGCCGAGGACGGCGGCACGGGCCATGAACTGGCGTCGGTCGATGCGGTTGGCGAGTAGTTCGTCCACGAGCCCCGCAGCTTGTTGCCCCCCTGCGGCGAAGGCTTGTGCTCTGGCGTCTTTCTCCGGCGACATGCCCTGTTCCCCTTCTTCGTCGACGGCGCATTGTAGCGAGGCGGCTCCATCGTCGCCTGGCAGAGGTCAGACGATCACACTGTCGTCCCCCTCGTCCCGCGGGCCCGGCTACGGGGGCGCTCTGAGGGTCAGACGCCGCGACGGGGGATGCTCCGGCGCCAGGTCTTCACGAAGACGCGCGCCTCGCCCTCGAAGCCCTCGACGAGGTTCGTGAGCTCGAATTCGTCGGCGGTGCAGGACAGCGTGCTCAGCGTGTGGACACGCGGTCGCCACGAACCACGCCTGAGGGTGATCGTGCGCTCGTAGCTCTGGAAGGCGGAGAGGGGGTCGCCCTCGGTGATGCGGTGTCGGTTGTTGGCGATCGAGTGGTACTCGAGCCCCGTGGCAGGCAGCGCCAGGCGGTGCTCGCCCTCGCTGCGGATCTCGACTCGACCGGTCGCCGAATCACGCACGATGACCCGGCCGCCGTCCTCATACCCCGTCGCCTCGTGCGCCGGCGCCGGCGCTTCCTCCGGCTGGAGGAAGTGGACGGGCAGGGGATCGTCCCCGCCGCCCCGGCCCCGCCAGGTGGGCAGCTCGAGGACGCAGCGCCGACCTGCCTCGACGGTGAGGGTGACCGTCTCGGGAGACGGCCAGGCCCACGGCCAGTAGCTCGTCCCGACGGCGAGGCGGAGCCGGTGTCCGGCCGGGAGCGAGTACGCCATCGAGTTGAGCGCGACCTCGATGCCGTACCGTTCCCCGGGTACGAGGTCGACTGGGGTCTCGTGGCCCTCGCGATGTGTGAGGTTCAGGAGACCTCGCGTGATGAGGTGGGACGTGCCGTCCGGCCAGACGTCGCACAGCCTGACGACGACGATCGCCCAGGGCTGGTCGGACTCGATCTGCAGTCGCGCGACCGGAAAGCCGAGGATCTCGAAATCCGCCGACAGCGGCTCGGTGTCGAAGCAGAGAGACCGCCCGTCCTCCGGCCGCTGGTCTCCGGCGTTGTCGACCGGGCCGCCCAGCCCGCCCCAGGTGCCCGGGTCGACGCTCACGCCCTCGCCGCTTCGCAGCGAGAGCGTTCCCTCGCCGGCGGCGTCGGCGCCGAGGACGTGGTCCGCTCCGAGGACGAGGCTCACCATCCGGAGGCCGGTGCCGTCTGCTGCGCCGCCCTCGTCATCCCCGCCGGGCCCTGACGGTCGACCGGGCGGCCAGCCGCTGAGGGCGATCCACCGCCCGGGCCAGAAGCGCCGCCCCGGGTCGGGCCTCACGGCGTCCGGCAGGTAGACGCGAAGGCGTGGCTCGCTCATGATGCCGTTCTCGATGCCCTTGAGGTGGCAGTCCCACCAGCGCACAGCTTCCTGCAGAAACCCGATCGCCGGGCCCGGGATCCCCTGCTCCGGGTACGTGTGAGCCCAAGGGCCGATGAGGCCCTTGCTCGGCCCGCCAGAGGCGTGGAGGAATCGCAGGACGGCGTTGCGATAGGCGTCCGTCCAGCCGCCCACCATGTAGACCGGGCAGCGGATGTCGTCGAATCCCTCGCAGACCGATCCCTGCTTCCAGTAGTCGTCCCGCGTCTGGTGGGAGAGCCACGCCTCGGCGAAGGGCGGCGTGTTCTCCATGCGGTCGAGCCACTGCGCCCGCCAGGAGTCCCCCACGTGCAGCGGATCCGGCGGCCGGGCGTTGTAGGCGAGCATCACGGAGGCCCATTGCAGCGCCGTCGCCGAGAGCAGGCATCCTCCCATGTAGTGGACGTCGTCGACGTAGCGGTCGTCCGTCGAGCAGATGCTGATGACTGCTCCGAGCTCAGCCGGCGCGTGCGAGGCGATCTGCAGCCCGTTGAAGCCCCCCCACGAGATGCCGATCATGCCGACGGTGCCGCTGCACCACGCCTGCTTCGCCAGCCAGGCGATGACCTCGATGCCGTCTCGTTGTTCGAGGGGCAGGTACTCGTCCTGGAGGATTCCGTCGGAATCGCCCGACCCCCGCAGGTCGACGCGGGCGCACGCATAACCGTGGGCGGCGAAGTAACCATGCATCGTCTCGTCGTGGACGGCCGTGTAGTCGCTCCTCCGGTACGGGATGTACTCGAGTATGGCCGGCACGGGGGAGACCTCGGCGTCCTCCGGGATCCACAGCTTCGCCGCCAAACGGCAGCCGTCTGCCATCGGGATCCAGCGGTGCTCGACGGTGCGGACGCGGTGGCGGGGGCGGTCCACGGACACCTCGAGCTATTGGGCTGTGCCGGCGACGAGGCTGCGCAAGCGCACCCTTCCTCCCGTCTGCAGCACGGCGCGACGGTAGATGCGGGCGGCGACGAGCGCCATGCCGGCCGTGCCGACGAGCGAGATGACGGCGGCCGTGAGGAACTGCCACCACGTCACTTGTCCGAGCCCCACGAGGACGGACATGCAGAAGGGGGCCGTGGGCGGGAGATAGGCGAGAATCTTGAAGAAGAGGTCCGGGTTGCCCGAGCTCGCCACCGTGATGGAGAAGACATAGCCGACGAGGATCGGGATGCTGAGGGGAAGGGCGAGCGTCTGCACCTGGTCCTGGCGCTCGGCCATGGAGCCGGCGGCGGCGTACACCCAGCAGTAGAAGGAGTAGCCGAGCACGAGCCAGAGCAGCTCGGACAGCAGGGTCAGCGTCCCGGTGCCGTGCAGGAAGTCGGAGCCCACGGCGGCGCCCACCGCAATGGCGAAGCCCACGATGAGGGCGGCCTGGCCGAGCGCCACGAGCCCGATCCCGAGGACCTTGCCACCGAGGAGCTGGAGGGGTCGCAGGGTGGACAGCAGCACCTCGACCACGCGACTCGACTTCTCCTGCATGACGCCGATGAGGATCCACGTGTCGTACTGGGTGAGCATGAGGAACAGCAGGACGATGCCGATCACCGACCCGGCCTTGGCGGGGCTCTTCGAGCTCGATCGGAGGGCACGGACGGGGACCGGCTTCGAGTTGTCCACCAACGTCGCCTGGGTCGGCGTCAACCCAGCCGCCTCATAGGCCTGCAGCACGCCGAGGTACTCGGCCACCTCGTTCACGAGGGTGGGGTCCGCAGGGGAGCTGCTCGAGGTGGCGGGCTCGTTCAGCACGATCTCGCTCGAGTGGACGATGGCGAAGTCGATCTTGCCGGAGCGCAGGTCGGTGGTGGCGGCCGCCGCCGACGCCTCCGCGACGAAGGTCACGGTGTCCTGGTTGCTCGCCGCGTAGGCCTTCACGATCGCTGCCGTCTCGGGCGCGAGGTGACCCACCACGCCTACCGCTTGCGGCGTCGGGCCGCTCCCCTTGTGCAGGGACGGGATGATGATGGCGGCCGCCACGACGAGGAGGATCACGATCGTCCCGACACGGAAGATGCGGCCGCGCAACCGTTCCCGGATCTCGCGCCACGCCACCATGCGCACGCTGCCCGACGGCTTGTCCGCTGCGGCGCTGAAGAGGTTCCCGATCACACTCCTGGTCGGCGGTGGGCTCGGCGGGCTGGGCGGGCTGGGGGGGGTTGGCGGGCTGACGCCCTCGACCGGCCCGGCCGGGCCGGCTCCCGATCCGGCCCGGGTGGCTTCGGCCTGGTTGGCTCCGGCGTGGTCGGGGGCCCGGCGCCGACGTCTCGCGTTGAAGAGCCAGAATCCGGAAGCCGAGCACGCCGCCCGCGACGAGGGCGAAGTAGAGGAATTTCACGCCACGGCCTCCCTGAAGACCTCCGACAGGCGCCGCCGCTCGAAGGAGAACTGGGTGATATGCCCAGCCTGCATGGCCGCTCGCAGGACGGTGTCGCTGTCGACGTCGTCGTCGAGGGCGAGACGCACCGATCCCGCGCTCACCTCAGAGACGGTCACGCCCTTCAGGTGGCGGGCCCACTCACCGGTCCGGTCGCCCTCGAGGCGCACCACGAGGCGGCGGCTGCCGCTCGTCGCCAGCTCGTCCACGGTGCCCGACACGACGAGGTGGCCATGGTCGATGATCGTGACACGCTCGCAGAGATGCTCCACCTGGTCGAGCTGGTGACTGCTGAAGAGCACGCAGCATCCCGCCCGGGCCCTGTCCACGAGGACCTGGCCGATGGCATCGATGCCGGTTGGGTCGAGCCCGGAGAGGGGCTCGTCGAGCACGAGCAGCTCCGGCTCGTGGAGGAGGGCGGCCGCCAGCTGCACCCGCTGTTGGTTGCCGTGCGAGAGCGTCTCGACCTTGGAACCTCGGCGGTCGGCGATGTCGAGTCGCTCGAGCCACGTCGTGGTCGCCGCTGCCGCCTCGTTGTGGCTGAGGCCGTGCAGACGTCCGAGGTACTCGACCTGGTCGCCGACGAGCATGCCGGGGTAGAGGCCCCGCTCCTCGGGCATGTAGCCGAAGCGACGGCGCTCCGGTTGGCTCACCGGGGCTCCCTTCCAGAGGACCGTGCCGGCGTCGAGATCGGTGAGACCGAAGATCGCCCGCATCGTCGTCGTCTTGCCGGCGCCGTTCGGCCCGAGGAATCCGACGACCTCGCCGGCCGGCACATCGAAGGTGAGGTCGTCGAGGGCGGTGAGCTTCCCGTACGTCCGGCGCAGCCCTTGCAGTTGCAGGACTCCGCTCATTCCCGGCAGGTTATGGCCGGCCGGGTCGGTCGTCATCGCACCTTCGAGACGATCTCGACGAGGTTGCCGTCCGGATCGCGCAGCAGCGCATTGCGGTTGTTGTTGCCGGTGTCGTGCGGTGCTTGCACCGAGCGGACGCCGGCGGCGACGAGCTGCGAGAAGGCGTCGTCGGCGTCGTCGGTCCAGACGACGATCACCATGGCGGGGGTGCCCGGGGTGGCGTCGACTCCGTGGACCCGTTTCGCAGCCTCCACGGTTCCCAAGCCGATGGCGAAGTCGTCGAGCTTGAGCTCCACGTGCTCGGGCGTTCCGTCGGGCGGGGTGCGGAACGTCTCCGCGAAGCCCAGCAGGTCCCGGTAGAAGCCCAATTCTGCCTCGATGTCGGCGGTGTACAGGTTGACGAATCCCGTGGCGAACATGGCTCCTTCCCCTACCGGTCTTTGGGCGTACTGAGTGCGCAACGTCACCGCAGACGCACGAAAACGGTCGCTCTCGTCGCTCGGTTCGACCGGCGCCGTCCGGCCGGAGCGAGCCTCAGCTCTTCTGCACCGCCTGCGGCGAAGCCGACCGAGGGGCAGCCGACACGCGCGGTCGATGGGTCGATCACGACCCTACACGGGCCGGCAAAGCTCACCCATACGTCGGGAACTGAGGCCACCCCTCCGGTGAGTCCTCCCAGTCCTCCTGCCGGCCGTAAGGCGCCAGATCGAGGATGTTGTTGACGAAGAGCACGCGGTCCACCCCCCGCGCCGTCGTGTTGTAGGTGCGGTACACCTCCTCACCGTCGGTGAGAAACAGGCTGAGCATGAAGCCGCCCCCGGATCCGCAATCCTCGGCGAAGGTGGTCCCCCGGGACGAGGCGAACGGCACGGTCCAGCCCTTCTCTGCCCAGTAGGACTCCATCTGTGCCAGTGGCATGTTGGACACCGTCCGCCAGCTGACCCCGTCCTCCGCCAGCGTCGCCACGCCGGCGACGTTGTTCGTGAAGTGGGTGCACCCCGGGCAGAAGGCATCCGGGCCGACGTCCATGAACTGATACACGGCCAGCTGCGGCTGCCCGGCGAAGAAGTCCAGGAGTCGGAGCGGGCCGTCGGTCGTCTCGAAGACGTACTTGTCGTTGTCGAAACGGACCATGGGGAGGCGGCGTCGCTGGGCGGCGATGGCGTCGATGCGACGCGTGGCCTCCTTCTCGGCGGCCAGCAACACGTCGCGCTCCTGCTGCCACTGCTCCGTTGACACGATCGTCGGCAAACTGGCCACAGGGCCTCCTTCACGGTGGGGAGCCGCGCCGGCCGCCGGGGCGGACGACGAGCCTGCTCACGAATTCTGACGGATGGGGCCGGCGGAACTCATCGGCGCCAGGGCGATCCCGCCCCGCAGGGGGAGCGGCCGGACGAGCGGTAGCGTGCTCGAGGACGGCGAGGCTCGGCACGGTGAGCACGGGATTGGTGTAAGGGCTTAGACCTCGTTTCGGTGTCCAACCCCCTACACGAAGCTGACTGGCTCAGGTGTTCTCTCGAAAGGATCCGGACATGCGTGCCCGAACGGACGGAATGTGGTGGGGAACCGCCATCGAGGCCCCGGATCCCGGCGCCCTGGCGAGGTTCTACTCGAACCTCTTGGGTTGGCCCATCGGCCACGAGGAGCCGGGGACAGCGATCCTGGCGGCGCCCGAGGGATCCATCTTCATCGTGTTCCAGCAGGCGACGGACTACGAGGCCCCCGTGTGGCCGCCCGTGGGCGGCGCGCAGCGGCCCATGATGCACTTCGACTTCCAGGTCGGCGACCTCGACTCTGCCGTGGCGGAGGCGCTCGCTCTGGGAGCCTCCCTCGCCACGTCGCAGCCGCAGGAGAACGTGCGGGTGCTCCTCGACCCGGCCGGACACCCCTTCTGTCTCTGCCGGGACGACGGCTGACCGACCCCTTGCGGCCGGGGGCCGGCCGTTCTAGCATTCATATAGTGAGTATAGAAACTCATAATATGAATGTTCCGGCCGGCAGCCAAGCCGTCGAACGGGCGGCCCGCCTGCTCGTCTGCCTTGTCGAGAGTGATCGGGCGCTGACCGTCGGCGAGCTCGCCTCGGCCTCCGGGCTTCACCAGGCCACGACCTCCAGACTCGTGGGAGCGCTGGAGCGGCACGGGATTCTCGCCCGTGACGGCAGGCGGGGTCGGGTGCGGCCGGGACCGGTGCTGCTGCGGCTCGCCGTCAGCGATTTCTCCCATCGCCGCCTCGTCGAGCTGGCCGTTCCCATCCTGGAAGAGGTCGGCCGGACGACACACGAGACGGTCAACCTCTCGACACCGATGCGAGGTGGCGTCAACCACCTCGCCCAGATCGACAGCGAGTACTTGGTCGGGACGACGACCTGGGTAGGGAGAGCCGTGCCGTTGCACTGTTCCTCGACCGGCAAGGTCTTCCTCGCCTTCGGATCGGCGGAGCTCCCGAAGGGGGGGCTCGACCGCCTCACGCGACACACCATCACCGACCGCCAAGTGCTTGCGAAGGACCTCGCGGCGACAAGGGGTCGCGGATTCGCCATCACCGTCGACGAGCTCGAGCTGGGGCTGAGCGCCGTCGCCGCCCCCTTGCGCGATCCGTCGGGCTCGGTCATGGCGGCCCTCAGCATCTCCGGACCGTCGATGCGACTCGGGCGTGAGCTGCTCAAGTCCCACGGGGAGCTTCTCTGCGAGGCCGCTCGCCGGCTCTCCGGCGAGCTCGGACAGCTGTCCCGGATGGCCGAGAAGCCGGCCGGATGACGCCCACCGGCAGTTCGACCGTCGGCTTTGTGGGCCTCGGTTCGATGGGGGCTTCGATGGCGAGGAATCTGCTGCGGTCGGGGAGGCCCCTCGTCGTGCTCGACCGTGAGCCCGAGCGGATGGCGCCCCTCGTGGGAGACGGCGCCGAGGCGGCGGGCAGTCTCACCGACGTCGCCCAGGCCAGCATCGTCTTCGTCTCGCTCCCCGGACCGCCCGAGGTCGAGGGCGTCTGCCTCGGAGACGACGGCCTGCTGGCGCACATGCGAGCGGGTTCGGCCCTCGTGTGCTTGAGCACGATCTCGCTCGCCTCCTGCCGGCGCCTCGACGAGGCAGCCCGCGCAAGCGGCGTCGCCTTCGTGGACGCTCCGGTGACGGGGGCGGCAGACGGCGCCCGTGACGCCTCCCTCGTCCTGATGGTGGGGGCCAGTCCGGAGGCCTTCGAGCTCGTGAGGCCGACCCTCGACGTCATCGGCCGGCGTTGTTTCCTCATGGGGGAGCCGCCGGCGGGAACTGCCACCAAGCTCCTCACCAACATGCTCTGGTTCGTCCACGTCGTGGCGCTCTCCGAGGCGCTCGCCCTCGGCCGGGCCAGCGGGGTGGTACCCGAGGTGCTGGGCGAGGTCGTTCGTCAGAGTGCCGGCGGGAGCTGGGTGGCCGAGCACGACCTCGGCAACCTCCTCGCCGGCGACGACGACGCCTCGTTCACCTTGGCCTTGTGCTGCAAGGATCTTCGCCTCATCGCCGAGCTCGCCTCGGAGGCCGGGTACGAGGCGTCGCTCGCCGGCGTCGCTCGCGGTTGGTTCGACCGCGCACGGGACACCTACGGCCCAGGAGCCGGGGAGCTCGCCGTCTCGCGTCTCGTCGAACATGCAGCCGGCGTCTCCATCCGAGCGACCGACCGAGCGCCGGAGACCTGAGATGGAGGGGCAGCGGCCGCGCCGCTGCGACGATCGAGGCAGGAGCCGAGGGACGTCGTGACGCCCGCCGGGCGACCGATCTCCGACGAGCAGCGGCGGATTCTGGCGTCGCTCGCCGACGTCCTCATCCCTGCTGCCGATCCGATGCCGTCCGCCAGTCAGGCGGGCGTGGCGGAGAAGTGGCTCGACCGGGTGCTGGAGGCGCGTCCCGACCTGGCGGGACCCCTCAACGAGCTCCTGCTGGGGGCCGCCGGTCGCCAGCCCGACGAGCACGTGCGGGCGCTGCAGGGGCAGGCAGGGTCCGAGTTCGGGTTGCTCGAGACCGTCGTCAGTGGTGCGTATTACATGAACCCCAGGGTGAGGAAGCTGATCGGCTACCCGGGGCAGGCCCAGAACCCCATCTACCCCGACGAAGCGGACTACGACCTGCGCGACGGCCTCCTCGACCCCGTTCTTCGGCGCTTCTCGGCCGAGGTCGTCTGGCCGAGCGCTTCGGCAACGGGGCCACCCGAGCCCGCCTCGCTCGAGGTGTCCACCGGGCCGTCGGGGGGGCGTCGGGCGGCGACGGCTGTGACCTCGCCGGACGACGTCGCCGATGTCGTCATCGTGGGAGCCGGCGCCTCCGGCGCCATCGCCGCCCGTCACCTGGCGGCAGCAGGATGGCGGGTCGTCTGCCTGGAGCAGGGGGACTGGCTGAACGCCTCCGACTACCCCGGCGACAAGCGGGAGTGGGAGCTCGTCTCCCGAGGAACGCTGGAGCGCCGATCCGAACACCCGGCACCTGCGCGAGGACTACCCGTGCGACGTGTCGGAGACCGACGTGAGCCCTGTCATGCACAACGGCGTCGGCGGGAGCACGATCCACTTCGGCGCCCAGTGGGCGAGGATGCGTCCCCAGGACTTCCGCGTACGATCGGTCGACGGCCTGGCCGACGACTGGCCGATCACCTACGAGGAGCTCCTCCCCTTCTACGAGCGGATCGACCTCGAGATGGGCATCTCCGGGCTCGGCGGCGACCCGATGTACCCGCCCGGCACTCCGCCCCCACTTCCGCCCATACCGATCGGCGCCGTCGGGCGAACGGCGGCAACGGGCATGAACGAGCTCGGCTGGCACTGGTGGCCGGCCAGCCATGCCATCGCCTCCAGACCGTACGGCAACCTGAGTGCATGTCAGCGCCGCGGGACCTGCGGCACAGGCTGCCCGGAGGGCGCCAAGGCGTCGACTGATCGCACGCACTGGCCGGCGGCGCTGCGCGACGGAGCCCGCCTCGTGACCCGCGCCCGGGCCCGCCAGATTCTCCTCGACGCTCGAGGCCGCGCCAGCGGGGTCGTCTTCGTCGACCGCGAAGGCGTCGAGCGCCGCCAGCGCGCTGATGTCGTCATCCTTGCTGCCAACGGAATCGGGACCCCACGGCTCCTCTTGTTGTCGACGTCGGCGTCGTTTCCGGACGGGCTCGCCAACTCCTCCGGCCTCGTCGGACGGCGCCTCATGCTCCACCCCTACATGAGTGTCCTCGGCACCTACACCGACGAGCTGCGCAGCTGGGTCGGCCCGAGCGGGACGCCGCTGCTCTCCCTCGAGTTCGCCGACTCCGACGAATCGAGGGGGTTTCCTCGTGGTGCGCAGTGGGACACGCTCACGCAGGGAGGGCCCGTGAGGCTTCTCAAGAACTTCGACGGGCTGGGTTTCGACGAACGCTGGGGCGCCGGGCACCACGCCCTTCGGGAGCGCACCTTCGGGCACGCCTTCCACTGGGGAATCGGCATCGAGGACCTGCCGCACGAAGGCAACGACGTGAGCCTCTCGGACGAGCTCGCCGACTCCGACGGCATCCCCGCTCCCAAGATCCGCTTCCGCATCGACGCCGACGGGAGGGCCAACCTCGCCTGGCAGATGAGGCGGGCGAGAGAGGCGCATCTGGCCGCGGGCGCCATCGAGACACTCGACGTCGACTGGTCCGCCTGGGGCTGGCACCTGCTCGGTACGACGCGTATGGGAGACGACCCCTCGAGCGCCGTCGTCGACCGGTTCGGGCGCTGCCACGACGTGCCGAACCTTTTCGTGCTGGACGGCAGCGTCTTCGTGACCTCCGGGCCGATGGCGCCGACGGCGACCATCTGCGCCAACGCCCTGCGGTGCACCGAGCATCTGGTCCGCAACAAGGAGAGGCCGCCCGGCAGCTCCCCGTTCCCGTAGCGCTGGTTCGACTGAGGAGGACGAAATGACGAACGAGGCGACCGAGCCCGGTGGTGAGCAGGGAGCCCGCGCCCTCCTGCACGCCGCTGTCCCCCGTGTGCGGTGGGGCGATGCCGAATCGGGTGTCGTCAGCGACTGGGTGTACTGGAGGACGCAGCGCTTGGTGGCCATCGTCTTCTCGATGCCGCCCGGTGGGAGCTTCAAAGTGTCCGACGACTGGATGCCGCGCTACGACGCGCAGGAATGCCAGTACGTGCTGAGCGGCGAGTACACCGTCCACAACCCGACGACGGGCGAGATCCGGGTCGCCAAGGCAGGACAGGCGGTCACCTTCGGGCGCATGAGCTGGCACTACGGCTACAACTTCGCCGACAGCGAGCTCCGGGTGATCGAGTGGTTGAGCTTCTCACCCGACCGGGAGGCCTACAGCTCGCCGGGGACTCGGCCGGAGCGCCAGCTCGAGATGGACGCCGAGCTCGTCGGCTGCTTCCCCGGACACCGCGACAAGGGGGCACGCCGCATCGACGTGGTCGACGAGGCCACCTCCTTGCGGGCCATCCTCGGGGCGGAACGCCAGCTCTTGGCGTCGGTCCTCACGACGACGCCCCTTCTCACGGTGGCCGTGCTCGAGATCCCTGCGGCCCACCGGAGCGAGCCGCTGTGTCAGGACGCCGACACGCTCCTGCTCGTGGAAGGCGGCAAGACCCACCTGTACGTTCCCGCTCAAGACGTCTGGGCGGAGCTCACCGATCTGGATGCCTTCTTCGTGCCTGCCGGCGTCGAGTACCACATCCTCAATCAGACTGACCGGCGGTCCCGGGTGCTGCTCGCCACGACCGGACCATCGCTCGTCACACACCGGGAGGTCGGGACATGAGCATGCAGCCCAACGAGCTCGAGGCCTTTCTCGGCCAGACGTTCCCGACCCCCCTCGGTGTCGTCGGCACGTCGCGCCGCGACGGCTCGCCGAACGTGACGCCCGTCTGGTTCCGCTGGGACGGCGAAGCCGTAACCATCTGGACGACCGACACGCGAGCCTGGGTCCGCAATGTGCTGCGCGACCCGCGGGTCGCCTTCTCGGTCCAGACGTTCGAGGCCCCCTACCCGGCCGTGGTGATTCGCGGGCTGGCGAGCGTGACGAGCGGAAACGGGCCCGCCATCCTCGATGAGATCAGGGCCATCAGCCGGCGCTATGTCTCGAGCGAGGAGGTCGAGCCGTACGTCAGCGACTGGCCCGCCCTGCGGACGATCGTGCGGATCACGCCCAACCGCCTCATCTCCTGGCTGGAAGGCGGCTGAGGCTTCGCGTTCAGCCGGCCAGCTCGACCCGCATCACGACGCGACGAGGGCTTGGCTGGTGCACCTGGACGAAACCCGCCTCATCGAACACCTGCCGGCTTCCCACATGGTTCTCGCCCCACGTGATCTCGTAGCCGGGGGGAGTCGTCATGGGGTAGGCCTCCAGCGCCCTGGCTCCTCCGCGGCGGGCGAAGTCGATCGTGGCCGCCGCCAAGGCGTAGGTGATCCCGCGCCCGCGGTACCCCTTGCGGACCACGAAACAGGTGACCGACCACACGCCATCATCGTCCCGGTCCTCCGTGCGGCCGCTCCAGACGGTCCGGCTCTTCAGGAGATGTGGGTAGGCGGTGCGGGGTTCGACGGCCACCCACCCCACCGGCTCCTCGGCGAGGTAGGCGACGAGACCGCTCGTCCTACGGGCTCTCGGGTTGCCGCAGCGCGTCTGTGCCCTCAGGCCGTCGCGTCGCTGTTCCTCCGTGGTGGACGTCCACAGCCACTCGTAGGTCTTGTAGCGCTGGCAGTAGCACCGGCCCGTGTAGTCGGCCAGCCCGAAGATCGCCTGCAGATCCCCCCACGAGGCCTTGTTGGCGGCCACGATCGTCAGTTGCCCGGCCGTGACCGGTTCCCGATCCCGCGTCGCCGGTCGCTTCGAGGCAGCCGTGCTCACGCGGGATCCTCTCCGACCAGTCCATCGATCGACTCGCGGATGAGGTCGGCATGCCCGACGTGACGGGCGTACTCCTCGATCATGTCCATGACGAGGCGCCGCAGGCTCGGGACGCGCCCGTCGGGCCACGCCCGCTTCGACGGTTCATCCAGGGTCCCGCCCGCGGAGAGGACGCCCGCCACGGCTTCCCGGGATTTGGCGGCCGTGCCCTGCCACAGGAGGAAGAGCTGCTCCGGCGTGTCGTCGGCAGCAGTTCGCCATTCCCAGTCCGGATCGGCGTCCCAGTCGACCATGTCCCAGGGGGTCCCGAACTCCCGGCCGAGCAAACGGCGGGAGAAGTACTCCTCTTCCACGAGGGCGAGATGCTTGAGGAGACCCCCCAAGGTCATGGTGGAGGGCGGCAGCGTCTGGCGCAAGGCGGCCGAGTCCAGGTCGCCGCACTTCCAGGCGATGTAACGGCGCTGCCGTTCGAGGGCGCCGAGGAGCGTCTCCACGTCGGTGCCGGCGACGGGCGGTTCGCTGGGGAGTGGTTCGCTGGGGGGTGGTTCGCTGGGGGTCGTTTCGGTGTCGTCGGACTGCATGGGGCGTACGTTAGGGAACAAGCCGGACGATCTACTTCCGGATTACGTGGATTCCGTCACCAGAGCAGCAGGGTGCGGTCAGCGACCGAGGCTGGCCCAGCTCCCGGGTGATCCCCGAACCCGAGCCGGACCATGCCTCGTTCGCGCTGAGCCCTGGATCTCGTTACGCCAGCGCCCGCTTCAACAGCCCGACGATGCGGGCCTCGTTCGCCGCCGTCAACTCCTGCAGCGCATAGGTGGTCGGCCACATGGTGCCGTCGTCGAGGTGTGCCTTGTCGCTGAAGCCGAGCGTGGCGTACCTCGTCTTGAACTTCTGGGCGCTCTGGAAGAAGCAGACGACGTTGCCGTCCTTGGCGTAGGCCGGCATGCCGTACCAGGTCCTCGGCGCCAGGTCCGGCGCGCTGGCCGTGATGACGGCATGGAGCCGCTCAGCAAGGGCGCGGTCCGACGCCTGCATCTCGGAGATCTTGGCCATCAGCTCGCCTTCTCCGTCCGCCTTGTCCGCCTTGCCACGGCCCGCGGACGCCTTCAGCTCTCGAACGCGCTCCTTCATGGCAGCTCGTTCCTCGTCCGTGAACCCGTTGGACGCCTTGCCGGTGGTGCTCCTGGCGGACCTCGACGTGTCCTTCGTTGCGGTGCTTCGCTCAGCCATGATGGCTCCTTTCCATATCGTTACCACGCTGGGACTGAGACGCAGCGGCCTCCCAGGCGAACCCGTCCGGGTCGGCGAAGGAGCCGGCGCCGCCGATCACGAGCCCGTGCGAGCCGGTGCCCTCCGGTGCCACGCCGGCGTCCTTCGCAAGCGCACGGCGACCGTAGAGCGCCAGCTTGACCGGCGCAGACGGCGCGTCGAACTGGACGTATGTACCCATGAAGCTCTTCGCCACCGCGAAACCGTGGTCGACGTAGAACCGCTTGCTGGCGGCAACGTCGGCCGCTCCCAAGAGGAGCACGATCTCGTCGATCTCCCTCGTGGCTGGGCCGGTGTTCTTCCTCGACGACGTGGCGACCTTCCAGATCGTGCCATCGGGGGCTCCCACGACTCCGCCGTAACCCCACAGCGACTTCGCGATCGGCTTCAGCGTGGCGGCGCCGGCGTCGAGTGCGCTGGCGATGAGGTTGTCGACCGTGGACGGTTGCGAGACCACGAGCGACACGGTGAAGCCGCGAAACCCGCTCGTCGGCGCCGTCGAAGCGCGGCAACGCAACACGTCGCCGAGACCGAAGGCGGCCGAGTAGAAGGTGCCGGCGGCCCCGGGGTCGGGCACCTCGAGGGTGAGGGATTCGATGCAGGTCATGGCATGTCCTCTCGTTGAGTGGGGCTTGTCAGGGGCGGTGGCTGGTCGAAGCTGTCTCGTGGGCGATGGGCATCTGGTGAGCCGTCGGCGTGAGCTCCTCGAGGGTGCGTGCGCGGAGCGCTGTGACAAGCGTGGCGAGGGCTCCTCCGGCGCCGACGAGTGCGAAGACGGCCCGAGCTCCCCCCCATTGGGCGAGCGCTCCGCCCGCTGCGGAGCCGAGCGCTGCGCCGGACAGCGAGGCCGTCACGAGCCAGGAGAACGCCGCGGTGTGGGTGCCGGGCGGAGCCAGCCGGTCGACCATGGCGTAGACGCTCGAGACCGTGGGCGCGATGGTCGCTCCCGCCAGCAGGATGACGATGCCCAGCGACAGCACGCTGCCCGTCGCCACGATCAGTGCGCCATGGGAAGCGGCGAGCGTCCCGACCAGCAGGATCAGGCCGCCGGCGCCTCGCCCGCCTCCACCGAGGCGCGTCGCCACGATCCCGCCCAGCAACGACCCGACGCCCCAGATCCCGAGGAGAGGTCCTGCGGCCGCAGTGCGGCCGAGGGCGTGCGTGGCAGAGGTCACGCCGACCTCGGTGGCACCGAACACGCATCCCGTTGCCAGCACGATCAGCACGAGCGTCCTCATTGCCGGCGCCCCAAAGGCACCGCCGCCTGTTCGGCTTTGGGAGGACTGGGGGCGCCACCGTCGTGAGGCCGGCTGGGCGGCGAACACGAGCGTGCCCGCCAGTAGGAGCAGCCCGCTGACAACGAGGGCCGCTCCGGAGGACCACAGTGAGTCCAGTCCGAGCGCCAGCGGGGGGCCTGCCACGAACGTCAGCTCGAGGACGGTGGATTCGAAGACGAACAGCCTCGGCAGCTGATCGCGATCAATGACGACGGACGGAAGGAGCGTGCGGACGCAGGCGGCCAGCGGAGGTGTCGCCAGTCCGGCGGTGCCGCCCAGGGCGACCAAGAAGGCCGGCGGGATGCCGGACGGGAGCAGCCCAGCCGCGACGAGCGCCATCGACGTGATCGTCGAACCGACGAGAAGAACTCGCGTCTGGCCGCATCGGTCGACGACTCGTCCGAGCTGGGGTGCCGCCGCCGCGCTGCAGATCGCGTAGGTACCACAGACCGCCCCGGCCACGGCGAACGATCCGGTCAGCCGCTGCACGTGTACCAGCAGGGCGATGCTGAACATGGCGAGCGGGAGCCGGGCGAGGATCGAGCTCGCCAGGAGCGTCTTGGTCCCGTCGGCTGTGACGATGGAGGGGCGGTTCCGGCTGAGCTCCATGGCTCGCCACCGTAAGCCAAAAGCGGCTCAGTTGTAAGAGCCACTTCGGTACATAAATCGTGTACCGCTTTGCCGACGGGGCGCCGAAGTCGACCCGTCGTCCCTTACAACAGGTCGCCGATGGCGCCGATGCCGCGCTCGATCGCCGACTCGCTCAGATTGCCGAACCCGAGCACCAGTTGAGGCGGGCCGGTCCGCCCGCTCGGCCGATACGCCCCCATGCCGTAGAGCCCGATCGAACGCTCCCGGGCCTCCTCGATGATCGCCTGCTCGTCGGCCCCCTCCCGGAGGTCCGCCACGGCGTGAAAGCCGGCGGCGAGTCCACGCAAGCTCACCCCCGGCGCCGCCTTGGAGAGGGAGGCGACGAGTGCCTGGCGGCGGGCTGCGTAGATCCGGCGCATGTGTCGCAGATGCTTGTCGTATCGCCCGGACTCGATGAGGGCGGCGAGGGCGAGCTGGTCGAGGGCGGGCGAAGCACGGTCGCTCAGTCGCTTGTTCTCGGTCACGACGTCCAGCAGCCAAGCCGGAGCCACAATCCAGCCGAGCCGGAGCGCCGGCGCCAGCGACTTGCTCACCGAGCCGATCAGCAGGACCCGGTCGGGCGCCAGTCCCTGCAGGGCACCGACGGGGGCTCGGTCGTAACGGAGCTCGGCGTCGTAGTCATCTTCGATGACGATGGCTCCGTGGTCATTCGCCCACGAGATCAGCGCGTTTCGGCGCTCCGGCGCGAGGGCGCTCCCGGTCGGGAACTGGTGCGTAGGCGTGAGGACGACGGCCCGCACGCCGCTGTTTGCGAGCGCCTCCACGTCGATCCCGCGCTCGTCGATCTCGACCGGGATGGCCTCCATGCCCAGCTGGCGGCAAATGGCGTGGTAGTCGTTGTCGCCGGGATCCTCGATCGCCACCCGCCAGATGCCGCGTTGGGCAAGTGCGGCGAGGGCGAGGTTGATCCCCTGGCCGAAGCCCCCACAGATCACGATCCGCTCGGCCGGGCCGACGGTTCCCCGCACTCGGCGAAGATAGGCAGCGAGAACGGCCCGCAGGGTGTCGGTGCCTCCCGGGTCGCCATACCCGAGATCGGAGGGCGTGGCATCTCGGCATGCCTCGCGCAGTGCCCAGGTCCAGTCGCGCCAGGGAAAGCTGGTCAGATCCGGAACCCCTGGTCGGAAGTCGACGGCCGGCCGGTGGGCAGGTGGGCGCTGGATCGGGAGCTCGAGCGGGGCCGTCGAGCTGACGGCCACACGGGTGGCGGAGCCGGATCGCGACGTGAGAAACCCTTCGGCCTGTAACTGGCTGTAGCACTCGAGCACGAGTCCGCGCGGAGATCCCGAGCTCTGCAGCGAGTGCTCGGGAGGACGGAAGCCGTTCACCGGCCGTCAGGCGACCGGAGCGGATCGCATCCCGCAACTCCCGCTCGAGCTGAAGGCGGAGAGGCTCCGCCGCGGACCGGTCCAGCCGAAGCAAGATGTCCGGCCCCAGACCGGCCCACTCGATCGCCATCGAAGGTGCATCTTATTCCGAGCCGCTGAGGCAACCATCGAGTGCTCCGGCGGTTGTAGGGCCGGTATCAAGGTGGGCTGTCTGGGGGATCAGGCGACCGGCACCGGCGGCTGTGCCGGGCTGGGAGTCTTTGCGTCGAGCAGCGGCACTCGGCCTCGGACCTCGCGATGCGAGTGCCAGGCATCGCTTGGCGGTCCGGAGGCGCCGCAGCCCGAAGGGCCGGGCGGTGGAGATCAGGCCGAAGGCGGCCGGTATGCCACGTTGGCTCCAGCGGCCTTGTCGATCTCGTCGGGGGTGAGGAGAGTCGTGGTCGCGACCGTCGCACCCCCACCAGCCGAAACGGTCATCGCAAGTGCGGCCGCCGCCGTGTTGTCGGGCAGGTCGGCGATGACGAAGGCGTCGGTGGAGCCAAAAGCAAAGTGGAACGACTCCACCTTGCCGCCGGCGCTCTTGGCCGCAGCAGCGGCGGCCGCCTTGCGCGCCGAGCCTCCCTTGGCGAGGACGCCCCGCATCCCATCGAGGGTGTAGGTGACCTGAAGCAGGTACTTCGGCATGTGGCCTCCCTTGATCGCGTGCCCGAGTATGCCCCAACACAAGCTCGAGAGCCTTCGGGACGCCAGGAGTGCTTGCGGGGGCTGGACCCCGGCTCGGACTCAGACCGAGGTCAGGTTCCGCCCGTACCTGCTCGCTCGTCAACTCGTGGTCGTGCGAGCCACGGACGTGCTCCTGCACGGCGGCAACGAGATGATCGATGGCGTCGTCGCCGGTGACGTGAAACGAGACTCCGCAAGGACACGCAGCCTGCCGGCCGGCTCCGAAGGGCGACCCGGTGAAGTCCACGATGACGCACGGCTCGTCGCCGATCACCCAGGCATCGTGGCCCGGCCCACCACGTGAGCGTCCCCCGGACCCAGCTCGAGCTCGTCCCCGTCGTCCATTTGCACGTGAAAGGCGCCGGAGGTGACCAGCGCGACGTGCGCAACCTGGCACGAGTCGGTACCGGCGATCGGCTTCATGTCCACCGACCAGCGCCAGCCGGGCCGGAGGACGGCGCGCGCGAACGTCACTCCGCCTACCGTTACCGACTGGACGTCGCCCCGATCGAAGCTGAGAAACGGGATCCCGTCGGCGGCTCGCTGCACTCGGGCCACCGTCTCGTCGTCGGCGCCGGGGACGCAGGCCCGCACCATCTGAACCACGAGGGCGGGATCGAGTCGTTCCATCGCGAGATGCCGCGCGCTGCGAGCTCCAAGCAGCCGACCGGTCACTTCGCCCGCCAAGCACGGCACGTCGTCCCTGGCGGTCATCAGGAAGAGCACGGGAGCTGCGGTGAGGTTGTCGGCCAAGTACTCGGCAATGGCCAGGGTGTGGGGATCGGACCAATGCAGATCCTCCAGCACGAACACGAGGCCATCCGGGTCGGCCAGCCGACTCAGGAGCCGGATGATCGCCTCCGCCCGCACCGGTGATGACGCCTTCGCTGCGCTCTCGCCGGCAAGCGTCGGCACGATCGCCCCGAGGGCCGGCAACCACGGAGCGAGCTCCGCGTCCGCGAGCGGCTCTCTCCCCCGGATGCACTGCAGCAAGGCTTCGGTGAGCGCCCGGTACGGCGTCGTGGCGCCGTTCGGCACGCCGCGGCCAATGCCGACCACCGCACCTCCTGAGCGGGCCGTCGCCGCCAGCTCTCGCGCCAGTCGCGACTTGCCGATCCCCGCCTCGCCCGTCAGGCAGACCACGCGGCCCTGCCCACGGAGTGCCGCCTGCAACGCCGAGTCCAGCTCGGCGAGCTCGGCCGCCCGCCCCACGACGATCGGGCAGAGCACGTCGGCCACGACAACAATGTGGCGCACGCGCCGGAGCTCTCTCAGCACGAGCGAGGGTTGGTTGCCACGGGACGGGTGGCTGCGCCGTCCTGGCTTGACACATGCCGATAATGGAATATATTGGTCACGTGGCTCGTGCTTCCACGACATCGGATGTCTTCAACGCAGTGGCCGAGGTACACCGTCGCGACATCCTGGACCTGCTGGTCGGAGGCGAGAAGGCGGTCGGAACGATCGTGAACGACCTCTCGATGTCCCAGCCGCAGGTGTCGAAGCACCTCCGGGTACTCAGTGAGGTGGGACTCGTCAAGTGCCGGGCGGAGGGGCGACGTCGGCTCTACCGACTGGAACCCGTCCACCTCCGGCCGTTGCGAGAGTGGCTGGTCAAGTACGAGCAGGCGTGGAACGACCGGATGAACCGGATGGACGACTACCTCAAACAGCTACAACAACAAGGAGAGCCTCAGTGACCCGTCAACGGCATGGATCGGCGATCGTCGAGTTTCCGAATGACCTCGAAGTCCTCCTCACGCGGGACTTCGATGCACCGATCGAATTGGTCTTCGACGTCTTGACGAAGCCGGAGCACGTGAACAATTGGTTCGCTCCCTTCGAGGACAAGATGACGGTGTGCTCGATCGACCTGCGCGTCGGGGGGAGCTACCACATGGTCTTCGTGACGTCGGACGGAACCGAGTGCTCCTTTCGTGGTACCTACCTGGAGGTCGAGCGGCCGACCCGGTTGGTCGACACATGGCTGTTCGAAGGTTGGCCCGACGCCGAGGCCGTCGAGACCGTCGTCCTGCACGAAGCTGACGGGGTGACGACGATGACGAACAGCCTGGCGTTCCGCGACAAGGCTGGCCGTGACCACATGAGCAAGACCGATGGCATGGAAGACAGCTTCGACAAGCTGGAGGACTACTTGAGATCAGTCGTGGATCCGAACGGAACCACCCCCGGCCGGCGGCGGGCAGGCACGCAGACAGAGCAGGACGGTCGGCGGTCAGAACTGGTGGGCGGCTACTCTTGCTCGGACAGCGAGGGCAGCGGCGGGCGTTCCAGGCACCCGCCGGAGCGAAGGGGGCCTTGATGCGCGTTCTCGACGATCGTGTCGCGAGGTCGGGACGCCGGGTGGTGGCGGTGAATCTGGCTCTGCTCGCCGGGGTCGTGGCGATCGGAGTCGGCCCGGCGGCCGCAACAGTTCCGAACGACCAGGTGTTGTCGCCGGCCCATGGGGCCGTGCTGGGGGTCCTTCATAACGGCGGCATCTCTGGGACGATCGCGGACCCCTTGGGCGTTGGTGTGGCGGGGGTCTGCGTCACCGCTCTCGCCGGCGGTCGCGTCTCAGCAGCGGCCAGGAGCGGAACGGGCGGCACCTTCGTCCTCAGCGACCTTCCGGCCGGCCGTTACCGTCTGCAGGTCGCCCCTTGCACGACGATCCCGTCGTACTTTCCCACCTTCTACCCTGCGATCACGGACACGGCGACGAGCGACCTCGTCGCCGTCCGGGCCGGTCAGCTCACCGACGGTCTGCACGTCGTGGTGTATCCGACCGGCGGAGACCGGTCGCTGCGCTCCGAGCTCAAGACGGCGATCCGGACGCGGCCCGAAGATCGAGCCCGCTCCGGTGGGTCGATCTCGGGAACCGTGAGCAATTCCTCCGGCCACGGTCTCGCGGGCATCTGTGTGGTGGCGACGGAACGATCAGGGGTGGGCTTCGGCTCGGGCACCACGAAGTCCAACGGGACCTACACCATGACGAGTCTGTCGGCCGGCACCTACATCGTCGAATTCCTCACGTGCGGCGGGACGACGTCCTACGTGTCGCAGTGGTACAAGGACGAGACCTCATCGACGAGGGCCAATCCCGTCGCGGTCGGTACCGGCAACACACCGGACATCAACGCCAAGATGATCCAGGCCGGGTCGATCAGTGGCACGGTGACCGGCGGAGGAGCGGGCCTCTCCAGTCTCTGCGTGGTAGCTGAAGGGCTCGGGACCTCGTCCGGCAGTACCGGTTCTGCAGTGACCGGGTCGAACGGCGGCTACACGATCACTGGCCTCGCTCCTGGCAGCTTTGCCGTGGAGTTCGAAAACTGCGGGCCGTCAGGCAACTGGGCCCCGCAGTGGTACCACGGCCAGCCGCAGTACACGACCTCGACCGCCGTCCGGGTCACCAGTGCTCACAACACCGTGATCACGACCGCAACCATGCAACCCGGTGGGGAAATGAGCGGCAAGGTGACGAACAGCTCCGGCGCCGGTGACACCGGCGTCTGCGTCTATGTGGCAAGCGACGACGGGGCGAATTACGACTACAGCGGCAACCCCACCGACAGCGACGGCACCTACACCATCGCGAATCTTCCGACCGACGCCTACAACGTCTTCTATTTCCCGGGCTGCGGGTCCGGCCCGGAGGACCGATACTTTGAAGGCGAGCCGCTAGCGAGCAAGGCGAATCCCGTGTCGGTCGTCGCCGGTACCGTGACGGCAGAAGTCAATGAGACGCTCGTCACCGGCGGCTCCATCACCGGCCGAGTCGTCAGCTCGGCAAACACCCCCCTGAGCACGATTTGTGTGACGGCGACATCGACGGCCGTATTCGAGACGGCCGTGACGATCAGCGACGGGAGCTATGTCCTGCCCGGGCTCCTGCCCACTTCCTACACGATCGAGTTCAGCACGTGCGAGAGCGCCGGCAACTACGCGCCGCAGTGGTTCGACGGCCAACCGTCGTCGACCTCGGCCAAGACGGTGACCGTGACAGAGGGAGCAACGACGCCGAACATCGATGCAACCCTCGAGACAGGTGGCATCCTCTCCGGCAGGGTGATGAATGCGAGCAGCAAGCCCGAGAGTGGGGTGTGCATCCTGGCGGTCGCCAAGAAGGCGGGTTTCCTCGGTGGGTCGGCCTTCAGCGCCCCCAACGGGACGTACGCCATCAGCGGCCTGGACACCGCAAGCTACGTCGTCTCCTTCTCAATCGCAGGCTGCGGCAATGCAGGCAACCTCGCTCCGCAGGTCTACAAGGCCTCTTCGTCCTTCGCTGGCGGCGCGGCGGTGTCGGTGAGGCTGGGCAGATCCACGACGGGCATCGACGCCCACCTCCTGACCGGAGGGATCATCTCCGGAACTGTGAAGAACGCCGCACACGTGGCCCTCGGTGGCATTTGCGTGAAGGCAGACGGAAGCCTCATCACGGTGGACACGGCGACGGAGCCAAACGGCACCTACACGATCGACGGCTTGTCGAGTGGCGCCTACACCGTCTCGTTCTCGACGGGCTGCGGCAACGACGGCAACTTCCTGTTCCAGTACTACAAGGACAAGCCGAGCCTCGGGACTGCCAGCGCCGTTCGCGTGACGGCCGGCAAGCTGACGAAGGGCATCGACGCCACCCTCGTGGCGGGCGGGACGGTGAGCGGAACGGTCACGGGCTCGAAAGGGCCGCTGCTCGGGATGTGCGTGGAGGCGGTCGGTCCTGCCGTCGGGACGGCGGAGACTTCGATCACTGGAACCTATGTCCTCTCGGGTCTTCCGAGCGGCAAGTACGCCGTCGAGGTCTCGACGACGTGCGCAGAGATGCCCTACGGGGACTGGTTGACCGAGTACTACAAAGGTTCCTCCTCGCGAGCTTCGGCCACGCTCGTACAGGTGAAGGCGGGGCACGGCGTGAGCGGCATCGACTTCGCCGTGTCACGCGCCGGCACCATGACGGGCACGGTGACGGCCGCCACAGGTGACGAAGCGCTCTCGGAGATCTGTGCGAAGGCGTTCCCGGCGGCAGGCGGACCCTTCGACGTCGCCATCACGACGGCGAACGGCAACTTCGAGTTCGTGGGCTTGCAACCTGGCACCTACAAGGTCGAGTTCACCACCGGTTGCGGCAACACCGGCGGGTACGCCACTCAGTGGTTCCGGCGTCAGTCCTCAGAAAGCGCGGCCACGCCGGTGAAGGTGACGGCGGGCGCGAACACCTCCGGCGTGAACGCTGCGCTGACCTGAGGGTCGTGAGCTGGAGGATTACCTCTTGTCACTGCTCGAGAGAGAAGGGGCGCGTTGAAACTGCTGCTGACGTCTTCCGGCATCGCGAACGCGAGCATCCACGAGGCGCTCGTCGTTCTACTGGGCAAGCCGATTGAGGAGTCGAGCGCTCTCGTCATCCCGACCGCGATCTACCCCTTCCCGGGCGGAGGTGGCCATGCATGGGAGGCGATCTCTGGAAGGAGCAAGAGTCTCTTCGCCGGATTGGGCTGGAAGTCCTTGGGAGTGCTGGAGCTCTCCGTGCTGCCCAGCATCGACGAAGAATGTTGGGTCCCTGCGGTGCAGGAGACCGACGCCTTGCTGGTTTGGGGCGGCGATCCAGTGTTCTTGTCGTACTGGATGCGGCGATCCGGGCTTGCAGACATCTTGCCCTCGGTGCCTCACGACACGGTCTACCTGGGGGTGAGCGCCGGGAGCATCGCAGCAACCTCCACCTTTGCAGAGACGTACCGTGAACCGCGTCGCGGCAGGGGCGAAGAGCTCTCGACAGAAGACATCGTTTTCGATACACCCGACGGCGAACTGCGCATGATCCTGGTCAAGGCTCACGGAGTCGGCTTGGTGGATTTTGCGATCATTCCGCACGTGGACAACGCGGACCACCAAGACGTGGCCATCGCGGAACAGTGGGCCGAGAGGATAAACGCGCCGACGTACGCGATTGACGACCAGACCGCCATCCAGGTGACTGACGGCAACGTCGAGGTCGTCTCCGAAGGGACCTGGAAGCTCTTCAACTCTTCCTGACGGAGCTGCTCAGCGCTCGAGAGAGTCCGACTCGCTCGCCTCGCGCCGTCACTCGCTGTCATCGGGTCGGGGCCGACGACCGGGACTAACGTGGCTTCGGGCAGCGGGCTGCTCGGCGCTCAAGGGATGGGTCGCCGGCCCGGGCGAGGAGGCACCCTTGGAACGCGAGAGGCCTGAGACGACGGCGGCATCCGAAGCATCCTTGACGACGCGAAGGGCCCTGCTGCTCGGCGGGGCTGCCGGGCTGGCCGGTATGACGGCGAGCCTCGTTGTCGGGGCAGAGCCTGCCGGGGCCGCCAACGCCAAGCCAGTCGAGTTGGGCGAATCGAATGTGGCCACTGCCACGACGTCGGTCACCAATGGTGACTGGGTCGCCCTGCTGGCAGACAAGAACCGATCTTGTGGTATCCAGGGGCAGGACAACATTGCCGGTGACACCGGATTCGGCGTCTATGGGATATCGCTGAACGGCACCGGTGTCTATGGGCAAACGTCTGGGAGTGGCGGCCACGCAGGTGTCCTGGGCTGGACATATAGTGACCAAGCGATTGGTGTCAAGGGCGTCGACGTCAGTACCGGCGGCGGCTCGGGCGTGTACGGCGAATCGCCCAACGGCGTTGGGGTGCATGGCACGACCGCTGGCCACGGGCAGAGCGGAGTAGCCGGCAAGGACACCAGCGCCAAAGGCGGGTACGGGGTGTCGGGAAGCTCAGTTGCTGGTACCGGTGTCTCCGGAACCTCGACCGACGCATGGGGTGTGTACGGGAGCTCGACCGGCGGCACGGGTGTGCATGGCACCACCGCCGCCGACGGGCAGAGTGGGGTGACCGGCGCCGACACGAGCCGCGGCGGCGGGCACGGTGTGTACGGAACGTCTTCCGCAGGCGTCGGCATATACGGCGAGACCTCGGGAAGTGCGCAGCATGCCGTCGAAGGTCACGACGCCAGCGTCGATGGGGGCACCGCCGTCTACGGCGGCTCGACTCGGGGATACGGCGTGCTCGGCATCTCGAATGGAGCAACCGGGGTCGAGGGGAGAACCTTCGGCGATGGCTCGACGGGGGTGTACGGCCTCGATGCGAGTACCAAGGGGGGCACGGGCGTCTACGCGGAGTCGACTGCCGGCACCGGTCTCTACGCCAGCTCGACCAGCGGAACGGCCCTCGACGTGAAGGGCCCGGTCCGCTTCTCCACAAGCGGGGTTGCAACCGTGCCGAAGGGAGCGAGCAAGGTCGAGGTCACCTTGGCGGGGGTGACGGCGGCCAGCCTGATCTTGGCCACGCCCCAGGCCGAGGCCGCCGGCATCTACGTCGGCTCTGCCGTACCGGGCGCCGGATCGTTCACCATCAACCTGTCGGGGACGGTCACGAATGCCCTCGATGTTGCCTGGTTCGTCATCGGATAGGTGGTGGAGGTGAGCGGACTCGAACCGCCGACTTCCACGTCGCGAACGTGTCTGCGGTGGATCAACCAAGTTCGACGGGGTTTCTCGTGGTCGCGCTCCGACGGCCGGTCCGATGCCGCTCATTGAGGCCGCCGGAGTTCCACCGATGTGAGCGAGCCCTCCGCGACTGCTGCCAGCGCGACACCGCCGCACCCACTCGGCGGAGAGCAGGTCGCTCCCGCCGGAACTGACGCACCTCCCGTGATCGGACCGCCGACAGCAGGGTCACGACTTCGGGATGCTGCAGTGGCAGCGGCCCCGCATGCCGGTGTGCTGGCGATCCTGCTTGCGCTCGGGATCGCGTTGATGTGGGGCGCTTGGGGGACCGGGCACCCGACCTCTTCGGTGCTCTGCGGTTGTGGCGACCCCGGGCAGACCGTTTGGTTCCTCGAGTGGGTCCCCTGGGCGCTCGGCCACGGTCACAACCCCTTGCTGACCGAGACGATGTTCGCCGGGCAAGGCGGGGCGAACCTGCTGGAGAGCACGTCATACCTGCTGCAATCATTCGTTCTCTCGCCGGTCACGGCGGCGTTCGGGCCGACCGCCGCCTTCAACGTGTCCCTCACGCTCGCCCCTGTCGTGTCCGGCTGGTGCATGTTCCTCGCGAGTCGCCGACTGACGAGCTCGTGGCTGGCGCAGGTTGCGGCTGCTGTGCTGTGGGGGTTCTCGCCATTCGTGATCAGCTCCGAGTCGTTCGGCCACCTCGACTTGGCCGTGCTCTTCTTCCCCCCGCTGCTGTTCGTCTGCCTGTTCGATCTGTGCGCCACCGATCGGCGGTCGCCTCGCGTCATCGGGATATGGCTCGGGCTTCTCGTCGTCGCCCAGTTCTTCGCCGGTACCGAGCTCCTGGCCGTCACGATCCTCATGGCCGTGGTTGGTCTCGTGGTGACAGCGGCGCTGAACCCTCGTCGGGCCCGCGAGCGCCTGAAGCGGATCGCCACCGGCTTCGGCGTCGCCGCCGGCGTCGCAGCCCTCGTGCTCGCCTACCCGGTCTGGATGCTCCTGGCTGGTCCACGCCATATCGTCGGGGCGCCCTGGCCGGGCATCGCCGCTCTCGGGAGTGAGCCGGGATCGATCGTCAATCCCGGGCCGGCGCACCTCTCGTCGAACTTCAACCTTGCCGGCGGCTACTACGGTCCCACGGGGCCTGATGTCGCCTATCTCGGCTGGCCGCTGCTGATCTTCGTCATCGTCTCCGCCTTCACATGGTGGCGGAGGCGCCCGGCTTGGACACTCGTCGCGATCGGCGTCGCCGCCTGGCTGTGTTCGCTCGGGGTCCTGCTGCTCCCGTTCGGCAGCGACTCGCGACAGTGGTGGTTGCCGTGGCAGTACGTCCAGCACTTGCCCCTCGTCGGGAGCATCGGACCGACTCGTTTTGCTGCCATTGTCACCGGCGTGCTGGCGCTGCTGCTCGCACTCTCCATCGACGGCTGGCTCGAGCTCGCTCGAGGGCTCTACCGACGGCGTGCCGGCGCTCAGGGCCAACCCGGACCGGAGCGTGGAGTCGCCGGGCCCGGCGACGGCCACGGTGGCCGCCGCCGGGCGGTGCCAACGTCCGCTCTGCTTGCCATGCTGGTGGAGCTCGCCCTCGCCGCAGCCGTGGTGGTTGCGGCGGTCCCGATCGTGCGTGCCAACACGTGGCCGCTTGTGATGCATGCACAACCGATCCCGGCGTGGTTCAAGACGACCGCCCGGGACCTCCCATCGTCTTCGGTCGTAGTCGTCTACCCCTATCCGCCCTCGCTCGCTTCCGACGCCTTGTATTGGCAGGCGACCGACGATATGGCGTTCCGGCTCGTCAGTGGGAGAGCCGAGATACCCGGTGCCGACGGACGGCACTCGGAGCACCTCGATCCGCTCGGCGGCTCTGACGCCTTCCTTGCGGCAGCGTCGTTCGGGTTCACGATCCCGGCGGCTCCATCGGTTGCTCAGATCACGCAACTGAGGGAGTCGTTCGTGGACTGGCACGTCAATGTCGTCGTCATCGTCGCTCGAGGCCGGGCGCCGGCATGGGCCGCTGCCGTCTTCACCGAGGCGATCGGGAGGCTGCCGCTCAAGCAGCACGGCGCCCTCGCCTGGTATTCGCCCGGCGCCGACTGGGAATCCGTACCGCCGCTGAGGCTCAGCAGCGAGGCCGTCAAACGGTGCTCCGGGGACGGGTACTCACAACAGAGCATGGAAACAGCTCCGGCATGTGTGATGGCGGCCGGCGCTGCAGCGGCCCCGTGAGCTTGTGGCGGTGTTCGTCTATCGAGGAATGCCGTCTCATGCTCCGTCGCTCACGCGCTGGCGACGTCGGCGGTCATCTCCGCGATGATGGCCGACGTGGAGGAGGTCGAGGTTGTCGTCGCCCATAACGAGCGCGCGACCCTGCGCGTCGGCGACGTCTTCCTGAAGATCGACGCTGATCAGACCCGCACCAACGTCGAGGTCGAAGCGATGGCGATGGCGCCGGTCCCGACCCCGGAGATCCTGTGGCGAAAGCCGCCCGTGCTCGCGCTCGCCGCTCTCCCTGGGACGGCACTCGGCCACCTCGGCGAGCCGTCTGCCGCGTCGTCGGGAGCGTGGGCGGCGGCGGGTGCCGCCGTCCGGGCGCTGCACGAGGCGCCGCTGCCGCCATGGCCCGGTCGGAGCGTCGACGAGCTCGCATCACACCTCGCGGCCGAGTGCGAGTGGCTGGCCGCCAACGCCGTCCTTCCCGCCGACGTGCTTACACGCAACCGCCGGTTGGCCGAGACTGCACTCCGGCCGTGGACACCGGTGTTCATCCACGGTGACCTGCAGGTCGACCACGTCTTCGTCGCCGGTGACGAGGTCACCGGCGTCATCGACTGGTCCGAGGCGTCGCAGGGTGACGCGCTCTTCGACCTCGCGACCCTCACGCTCGGACACGAGGAGCACCTTGGCGACGTCGTCGCCGGTTATGGCACTGAAGTCGAGCGCGACCTCATCTGCGCGTGGTGGTCGCTGCGGTGCCTGCTGAACGTCCGCTGGCTGGTCGAGCACGGCTTCGGCCCGCCCGAGGAGATGCCCGAGGTCGCCGTGCTGCGATCCCGGCAGTGAGGCTGCACGAGCCCGACGGCTACGAGTGCCCGTCGGTCGCCATCGCCGCACCTCAGGAAACCCCGTCGTCTCCCGGATCGACGAGGTCGTGGCCCTCGTGAACATCAGGTGGTGGCCGAACAACCCACGGGCGTTCCGGTTGGCCGCGCTCTATCGTCCGCGGCGCTCCCGCCAGGTCTGCGATCGTCAGGCCTCGCGCTCGCGTGACGCGTCAAGCCTCGCCTGCACTTCTCTTCCGGTGTCGGGAGCCGGGACGATGGCCTCGAGTTCCTGGAGGGTGATTGGCCGGTATACCAGCGCGAGCACGCCGCATTGAAACGCCCGGCTGGACAGTAGCCGGAGTCCCTGAGGGCGACCGACGTCCGGAAACAGCGGCGTGCCGCCTCCGGCCGCCACGGGATACACGTACAGGCGGTACTCATCCACCAGACCGAGCCCGGCTAGGGACTGGACAAACCGGGCTCCGCCGTGGGCGACGATCTCGCCCCCCGACTCGGCCTTGAGGCGGGCAATCTCATCCGCCGTATCGCCGCGGGCGATGCGCGACTCCGGCCACTCGGCGGACTGCAGGGTCCGGGAGAAGACGACCTTGGGGATGTCGTTCATGATGGCCGCCACGGGATCGGTGGAGGTGGGCCACGTTTCCGCCATTGACTCGTAGGTGACCCGGCCCATGATGTGGGTCCCGGCGCGGCGCATCAGGCTGAGGAAGTAGTCCTCGTACTCGTCATCGTCAGGTGCTGGCGGCAAAGCGGCCGGTCCGAACGACCGCCAGAACTCGCTTCCCTCCTCGCAGATATACCCGTCTAACGAGACCGCGGCCATTTGCAGGACAACTTGCCTCATCCGGTTCCTCCGATCACTTGGTCTTCGGAACTTCGACGGTCGGTGGCTTCGGAAGTCACCGGCAGGTCGACCCGGTCTCGACCTGCTTGCCCCGTCACCGACTCAGCCTTCCACGACCGCGACTCGCGTCGCGGGCGGCAGTCTCGCCAGACGCCGAGCGTCCGAGTGACGTTCGAGTGACGCTTCGGGCACACACTCCCCAGGAGAGAGCGGTGGAGGCGCCGCGTGTCACGAAGGGGGACGAGAGAGATGCGACGCGCGACGGGTCGTGCCTGTCTGTCAGTGTTCGTCGTTATCGCAATGACGATCACCGGTCTTGTGCAGTCGGCCGCAACCGCTTCCACGACGGGACGGGTCGACGCACCGAGGCCCGCCCGGTCGGCGATGCCGCGTGCGGAGGCGGCCTCCACGACGCCGACCTTCAGTGTCATCCCCATCACTGGGCCCTCCGCCTGCATCCGGCGTGTCACGGCGATCAACGCCGACGGGGACGTCGTCGGGACGGCGAACTTCCCTGTCGACATCAGCGGCAACACCGTCTGGGAACCGGACGCGTTCGAATGGTCGCTGGCAGGGGGAGTCAAGCGGCTGCCCTTCTCCAGTGACACACCCGACAACGCGAGCGGGTCAGCTGCCGAAGGAGAGGAATGCTCGAACCTGAACTACGAATTGACGCAACTGCCTTCTGCCGCAGCCTTCGGCCCGGGTGGCGAGGTCCTCGGCGGCACGCCCCACTGGGCTCCCCCGAGCTACGAGCCGAGCTCGAACTCACCGGCCGCCTGGGCCAGCACCGGCGCCACACCGACCGTGCTTCCCAACCTCTGCGGGCAGCAGACGGAGGCCACCGGAGCCGTCTTCGCCAGCAACGCCGCAGGTGACCTCGTCGGAGACTCCCTGTACTCGAGTTCGTGCCAAAGCATCCCATTGCAGGATTCGACGAGCCCCTACCCCTATTACACCCCGGTCGGCGGCAGCTCGACAGCGATTCCCATGGCGCCCGGCGCAGGGCTGATCGAGTGGCCCACCGCCATCAACGACGCCGACCAGGTCGTGCTCGGCTACGACGACGCCACCACGAAGGACCTCGAGCTCGGCATCTGGTCACCCGGGTCGGCAAGCGTCGTCCCCCTCGGAATGCACTTTCCCGAGAACCAGCAATTCGACGCAGGAGACCTCTCCGACTCGGGCGTCGTCGTCGGCGAGATCGGCGCTCAAGCCGTCTATTCGGTCAACAAGCCCGATGAGAAGTCGGCAGGCAGCCTCGTCACCCTGCCGACGCTGTCGGGGTATCTCGAATCCGCTGCCGTCGGCGTCAACAACGCCGGCGACGTCGTCGGGGTGTCGGCGGCGGGCACGAAAAAGGGCGGCGCAGTGGCCGTGGCCACGGCGTGGCCGGGGGCGGCGCCGCCGTCCCTCGGCAAGGGGGAGGCGGAGCCGGAGCCGGTCGACCTGAACACGCTCATACCCCAGACCCCGGGCCTCACCCTGATCGCCGCCGTGCTCGTCAACGACGAAGACGACATCGTGGCGATCGCCGAGACGAGCTCCGGCTCAGAGGAGTGGGTCGAACTCGTGCCGCTGTGCTCGAACGGGGACTCCGACTCGCTCGGCGTCCACTCGATCAGCTCGAGCGGGCGAGGAACGAACGATGTCTGCCTGTCGATCAAGGTGACGACAGAATCCGGCAGCACGAGCCTGAGCATGCACTCCGGGGTCTCCTGGCTCGGGCCCCACAAGGGGATTGCTTTCACCGAGGATGTCGCCTCGTCGCTGCCCACCCACCCATGGGGTGACATCTACTTTCGCCAGAAATGCCTCTCCGCATGCGTCAACCTCGTGGCAACCGTCTACGTCGGACCATGGGGTTCCGGGGAGCCACTGGGAGGCGACGACGTGACGGCGGCAGTCATCGGCGCTCGCGACCCGCATCCCCTGCCGAAGGACCGGGAGGGCCATGTCTGCATCGCCACCACCTTCGAATCGGAGCAGCCGAAGGCCTTCCCGTGCGGCGACACGGTCACGACGACGAGCGAGTCTGCCTCCACCGGTGCTGGGCAGATACCGCTGCGGTACTGGGGGCCCTCGGTGGCCTCAGCGACGGGAGGGCCGGCGGCCTACATCCGCATCACGGCCCAGTCGCTCCACCGATGCGATGCCTACGGCAACTGTTTCGACTACGGCTCCGTCTCGAAGACGGTCAGCGTGAAGCTCCTTCCCTCGCTCGTGTACGACAGCGGCACCATTACCCTCACTCCCTCCGAGACGGGCGTGCTCGCAGCCTGGGGAAAGAGCGGCGATATCGCGTCCAACCTCAAGAGCCTGAAGAGCTTCGTCGACGACCTGAAGAAGAGGAAGGTGCTCACACGGTTCCTCCCCGGGGACGATTTGGAGACCTTCCTGAGCGACGCCTCCGGCTACGCCGGGTCCGTGGCCTCCTTCATCATGATGGAGTGGGGCGACAACATCCTCAACGTGCTCGAGGACGGCCTCGTCTTCGAAGACCTCCACAAGATCGTCAGCCAGATCACCGACTACCTCCTCGACTACGTGAAGAGCTCGTCGGTGAAGAAGGCGCTCAACTGGATCAAGGACGAGGTGCTCGGTCCCTCTGGCAACTACGGCGAACAGCTGGCGACGCATCTGCAGGAGCTCGGTGACGCAGTGAGCGCAGGGCATTACGGGTCCATCCAAATCCAGATCGACGAGCGCTCGGAGTGCTGGGCCGATGTCAACTGCCTCAGCGGCGCACTCGGCAGCTACAGCCCCGGATCGGCGTATTACCTCAACGTGTGGCTCACGGTCGACGGGATCACCAAGCAGTTCCTCGTCACCACCGGTTACGCCGCCCCGACCTGGCTCCCCGAGCAGTGCTCGGCGGCGCCCTACGGAGACGCCTGCAAGGCGGGTTGAGGCCCGCGCAACAGATGGGGCGCCCTTCGCCTCGTGCAGAGGAGGTCGTACAAAACACCGCCCCCGGGCCGAAAGAGGCCTTCATGGTCGACCGAGAGCTCTGCCATGTGCACGCCCAGGGTGATTTCAGCCTCCACGCCGCTCTGCCGCTCCCACTCGCCGCAGCCGCAGAGAGTCAAGGATGGGTCGAACCCCACTTCTTCGTGCTCACGGGACGAGCGCCGGCGACCATGGTCATGCTCTATGCCCCGCGCGACCCCGCCGAGCAGGCCGTGGTCGTGGGACTGGTCCGCGCGTCCTACGAGTTCGCCCTCAATCAACGACCCGGCGTATAGAGGCAGTCACGAACATCCGTCTATCCAAGGAGAAACCGATGTCCCTCATCGTCGTGGGACCCGATGACGGCGAACCGTCAGGCGGCGGCCCGATCCAAATACGCATCATCGACGACGGCTCGCGGACCGAGCATCGGCTGGGCCTCGTCGAGGCGGTGGTGCCGCCAGGGCCGGCCGGCCCGCCGCACCAGCGGACGAGCGGTTACGCAGTACCGAAGTCGACGCGACCGTCCCGGAACAAAGTCAGACAGGCATCAACGACCGTGGGATCGAAGAGCGTGCCGCGACCCCTGGCGATCTCGCTGAGCGCAGCATCGATTCCCATCGATGGCCGGTACGGCCGGTGCGACGCCATGGCCTCGACGACGTCTGCAACAGCGATGATGCGGGCCTCGATGCCGATCTCGTCGCCGTGCAGACCGTCGGGATAGCCGCTGCCATCGAGTCGCTCGTGGTGATGAAGGATCATGTCACCGATAGGCCAAGGGAAGACGATGTTCTTCACGATGTCGGAACCCACGCGGGTATGGGTCTTGACGAGCTCGAACTCGAGTGCGTTGAGCCGCGACGGTCTCGATAGGATCTCCGCGGGGACTCCGATCTTGCCGAGATCGTGGATGTTGGCTCCGAGCCGAATGCCCTCGACGTTGGCTGCGCTCAGGCCGATCTCCGCGGCGATCGCCGCCGAGAGGTCGGCCACCCGATGTTGGTGCCCGGCCGTGTAGGGGTCTCGAGCTTCGACGGTCGCCGCGATGGCGTCGACCGCCGCGTGTGTGAGCGCAGTTTGTGCGGCTTCAGCCTCTTTGCGTTCGGTGATGTCGACCACGACGTTGCCGACGCCGATGATCTCGCCGCCGATGCGGACGGGGTAGTAGCTGGCCACCCAGTACAGCGTTCGTCCCGGTTGCTCGGCGCTAGGACCGCTCACCTCGACGTTGAGGACGGTCTCGCCTCTGAGTGCCCCCTCGTACGCGTCGCGGACCTGTGTCCACAGCTCGGGCCACAATTCACCAACGGTGCGCCCGAGGTGGTCATCGATTGAGCGGCCAGAGATGCGGGCGAGGTTGTCGTTGATGCTGATGACTCCAAAGTCGCGATCGACGAGTTTGAACCCGAGCGGCGCGGCCGCGGTGATGCTCTCCAACAGTTTGAGGGACTCGAGCGCCTTGCGTTCTGACTCGCGCAGCGAAAGCTCTAGCTGCTTCTGCTCGTCGATGTCGGTCGCCGTGCCGATCCAAGTCGAGATCCTGCCATCATGTCCCCGGACGGGCAGTGCCCGGAAGGCGTGCCAACGGTACGCACCATCGTGCCGCCGAATGCGATACTCCAACGCGTACGGAGTCTCGGTTGTCGTGGCGTGCTCCCATCCGACACGGGCGCGCTCCGAATCGTCCGGGTGCACGAGATTGACCCAGTCCCAGTCGTAGTTGGCCTCTCGCGGGAACCCGGTGTAGTCGGTCCCCTGGCGATTGAAGTACGTCGTTGCGCCGTCGGCTGAGGCCATCCATACGATGTGAGGGATCGATTCGGCGATGAGCGACAGATCGTCGACGTCCAGAGCGCCCGCTGTCGTGAGCGGAGTCATGGATACTTCGATCCGGCAAACAGCATCTATCCAATGTCGACAGATTTACCTCGCTTTCATAGAGCCGAAGGTCCCAATGCTGAGAAGCATCGGCAAGACTCCCGTGAACACCGACGCCTACGACCCGCCGGGTCCGAACAAGGACGAGCTCGGGGTCGAGGTGTCGGTGACCCGCCTCATGAGCCTGGCTGGTATCGAGGGCCTGCCGAAAGGAAAGAAGCGCCGCACCACGACTTGGTTGGCAATCGCCAACGGAATGCAGCCTCTGACCAGGGAAAACGAGTGGAGGTGAGCGGACTCGAACCGCCGACTTCCACGTTGCGAACGTGTTTATGGCGGACTTCAGCGGACTATGGCGAACTATCACGGCAGGTCAGCGAGCTATCCACACGCCGGCGAACGGCAGCGAACGGCGGCGTCCGCGGGATGGCGGCGGGATGAGAGGGGTCGATCCCGCTGGCCGCGCATGTCGTGCCAATCGCCCGGAGGCGATCCTGCGCGCGCTCGACTCAGGGCGTTCGACGTTGTCGTTCGTTTCGTCCACAATCGAGTTACGTATGAACGTGCACATAAGCTTCGTCTGCTGACGGCATCCGATGTTGCCGAGCCTGTTCGCCCCGAGAGTCTCGACCGGCCAGTGCGTACTTCAAGCCAGAGAGGGCCGTCAAGAGACGGCTCTCTCCTTCAGCAGAATGCTGAGCAGCCGCTCCTCGTGAACGATGCGACGCTCGGCATCGAATGTCTCTTGCAGCGTGGGATCCCAGGGCGTCGGAGGCGAGCGGTATGGGTCGACCGGCAACGTCGCCCCAGCCTCGTCGGCGTCGCGCACAGCTCGCAAATAACACTCACTGTCCATCTTCCAAGGCGTGAGCCCCAGCCTGTGCATGCGTGCGCTAATCCTTATCCCGGCCGCGTCGAAGTCGCCGTGGTAGAGCAACTCCGCGCCACAACCGAGCAACTGATCCACCAACAAACGCGCGGCACCGGCAGGATTGCCATTGAGGCTCACAACGCCGCCGCGGTGCCCGGCGGCAGACGCCGCTTCGACGACACGCGGATTCTCCGTCACGAGCACGCGCACGCCACGCTCGACCACAACTGGAGCCTTGCGCAGCAACAGTTGTGAGAGGTGAAGCGGAGATCCGAGACTGGTCGCCTCGGAGACGAGACCAGACAACCGTGAGCGGGACGTTACTGGCAGCGCCCACGTCAACACCGGCGCCGACACCAAATCCAGCTGAACGCCGGCCGCCTCCCAGGCGGCCCTTGCACCCGTCGACTCGCCCGACCGGTACTCGAGCGCCCGCGTAACTGCGACCTCGACCTCGGTTCCCCAGTCGAGCGCATGAGCCGAGCCGAGCACGTTCGCGGCGAGATCGACCCGGCTCAAACTGTCGGCGACGCCCGCGTTGGCGGCGATTGCGTCCAGGACGGATCGCCCGTCCGTAACAAGCCGTACAGCTCGCGAAAGCTCCATCCGAGCGAACACCCCGGAACGGATGAGCGAGTCGATCCACCCCCTCGCCCAGGGCTCCGGCCACGACGACACGATCTCGCGGATCGCTGCCCGAGTCTCCCGGCCGGCCTGTTGCAACTCCCGTCGGCGAGCTGGTTCATCGGACACCGGAAATCCAAGCGCCGCGAGAGCAGATGGCAGGCCATGGCCAACACCTAGAGCAACCAACCGCTCCTCTAGCTGACCCAAATCTATAGTCCGGGCCACATGGCCATCCATCACACCGGCCACAAGAAAACGTCCCTGTGTCGTCAGCGGAGGCAAGTGCAACCTACCCCGGTTGTCGACGCCGGACCGCTCCAACCGATTCCGCACCGCCTCCCAAAAGACCGCAAGCGCCGGGTCGCGAAGCGACTTCCGCTCGGTCACAACCCCGAAGACCTCACCACAGCGCACCTTGCGAAACGACCGGGGCGAAGCGCCCAGCCCCGGCAAGAAGCCGCACAACTCCCCCATCGTCCCGCTCGGCGAGCCGCGCCTCGAAGAGGATGTCCACGGCCCGACGTGCTAACCGCTCCGGCGAGCCGACGAGTTCCCGCGACCAGTAGCGAGAGAACTTCTCCGCCAGGCGGGCGGTCTCCTCCACGATATCGGCCTCCGAGAACGAAGTGCGGTTGGAAAAGCGGAGTACCTCGACGAGGAGAAGCGCCGCGTGGCCCTCAGTGCCCGAGGAGGGGAACGGCCTGTAGCCGAGATCGCCGGCCGGGTCGATCGCCGCCACGCCTTCCGCTCGTGCTTCGATCACCAGCCCGAACATCTCGTCGAAGTACCGCACCTCCTCGCCTAGCCGGCGCCGGAGCTCGATCCACTCCGCGTCGGTGACGTCCTCCTTGTAGAGGACGGGGTCTTCGGCTAGGCGAGCCCGCATCCACTGCCGGGTGTTCTCGCGGCGTTCCGCCCGCGAGACGAACCCGTCGTCAACGGAGGAGATCGACTGTGCGAGGAGCGCGATCCGATCAGGCCGCATCTTCAACACAGCGTCCGCCGTCTCGTCGGCCGCGTAGGCGTCGACGTGCGAATGCATCTCGCTCGCCAGCCCGTGATGGATCATCCAGCGCAGGCAAGCAACGAGAGCTCGCCTCTCCGTACCGCCGAACTCGAGCGGCACATCTACCTCCGCTGCGGCCGAACGTATCAAGTCGAGGAGATCGCGAAGGCTGATCACGGCCGGCCCGGCGACAGTGGCGGCAGTTGCCAAGATGAGCAGCAGGTATTCGAGGTGGCTCAAGGGACGGCCGTCCTTTGTCCGCAGCGGACGTCCGGTCGGCACGACCCCGCTCTTGAAAAGCCTGGCCGTGTCGGAGCTGAGGTGGAGACGGTAGCCAAGCCGCTGTGTGAACCAGCGGTCGAGCTCCGCCTCGTGCCGGCGGATGAGGCGGAATATGTCCTCGTCGTGCTCGCGGCACGTCAGGGGATTGGCAAGCAAGTGGCGCGCTGCCGCCTGCCGCTCTGCCGCAGCTTGCGGATATTCAGTCACACCGGCGCCAAATCAACGGACAGGCCCACGAACACGAGGGTTCCCTCTACTGTTGCCAACCGGGTGCACGTTTCCGGAGCGCGCCTGACAGTGCAGATGACAGCTCCGTCGGCCACGCGGGCGGAGTTTCCTGCTGCCGGAACGGGCATCTGTGCCAACGCTCGCCCGACCAACGCCTCGACTCGAACCAGAGCCGCGGTCGACACCTCCCGGCCGTCGAGCGGTCCGCCGGAAAGCAACTCCGCGTCGACGCGGCGGACGGCTGCCAGTTGTTGGTCACGCTGTAGCCGCACGGAGACTTCGGCCGCCGTTCTGTCAGCAAGAGGGCTCGCCGAGCCCCGCGCCAGGGTGTCTCCTCTTTCCCTGAGAGAGAGCGGGACACGAGCACGCGGAGCGTCGAACCACGAAGTGCTCGTCGGTACGGGGTCGTCAGCGTCGTCGGGCACCGCCCCCCAGTGGTTCGACTCGTACAGGCCGAAGGCAACGTTGACGATCTTGATCGCGTCCGGTTGAGATGCGCCTGCCACCAGGCAGCGCTAGCGCGAGCAGATCACCCCGCTTGGAGGAGGCGCCGGTCCCGATCCGGTCGAGCCGCGTCAGGTTGAGCGTGAGGGTGCGGATGGCCGCCACGGCGTCGCGCCCTAGCTGCTCCAGGCGAGCCGGCTTGAGATCCTTCCCCAGAAACCACCCTCGCAAGTGCTCCCAATCCTCCACCACGGTGCCCGGGCTCCGTGTGACTACAACGGCCTCGGAAAGCCCCGCCTCCTCCACACGGGCGGCAAGGCCGCCCCGCGCTCGCTCGACGATCAAAGGGATGTGATCGGCAAGGCTGCGAAGAGTAGATGCGATGGGACGAGAAGCCGCTTCTATCTCTCCGAGCCGGTCGTCGACGTACCCCACGAGGACCTGCGCAAAGAAACTGAACTCCTCCGCCGTCAAGTCATACCTATTCGCCCACTGGTTGATAGACGCGAAGAACTGCGTTATCTCCGAGGTAAAGGCGATATGGGGATCGAAGACGGCGCGAACCATGTCAGCGAACCCCTCTGGGTCGACAGTTGCCAGGTCGGCGTCGGCCAGCGCCCGTAAAGCGTCCAGCAGCGACCTAAGACGCCCTGTCGACACGTCGCGGACCTCGTCCACCCGCGCGAGGATGCCCTCTACTGTGTCTTGCACCTCTTGACCGGCGCGGGTAATGAGGTAGCGACTGCGCCGCCGGTAATAGTCGCTCAGGCTCGAAGGGTTACCGGTCGTCGAGGAGACCGTGAGATTCCCCCAGCGCCGGAGAGACTCGAGGCGCTCGTGCACGACCCCGTCGGGGAAGTCGAGACCTTGGTCCTGGAGACGCAACTCGACGTCCTCAGCCGTGAACTCAGAGAAAAATGTCCCCGCGAATATCCCCATGATCTGGCGGTACGTCTGCCAGTCTTCGGCCGTGATGTACCTGAACAGGTTACGCGAGGTCTCAGGGTTGCTGGACCGGGCGGCGTTCGGCGGTGCGCTACCGGCCGCCGCCGTGCCTCGGTCCTCGCTGTCGCCAGTCAAGGCAACTCCGTTCTAACTGCGCCGTCCCAGCGGCTGTGCTCGAGGACGATCACGCCCAGGCCAGCGTCGCGGATCACCTCGGTGATCGCAAGCTGCGGCACCGTGCTGTGCGTCCCCCACAGTCGTTCGCTCGTCGCGATGAAATCGAGATCGAGTTGCACGAGTAGGCCGAAGAGCTTGGCGTGATTGTCCTCTGACACTTTCGCAAAGGCGTCGTCAAGCAACAAGAAGCGTGGAGCATCGGGCGCTCCCGCCTCGGCGAGCGAGTCACAGGAGGCAGCGACCGCCGAGAAGAGCGGTAGGTAACTGACGATCTTCTTCTCCCCTTCGGACAAGGGAGTCCGCCGGGTAAGGCGAGTATCGGATTGGCCAGGCCGGTGAAGGAAGATCCGCATGTCGTACCAAGTCCGGTAGTCGAGTACCTTGCCGATCAGGTCACGATAGGGGGCTTCCGGATCCTCCAGCCGGGCCTGGTCGAGACGCCCGCTCAACAGTGACCGCAGCTCCGAGTCTTGGTCGGAGGTGCGTAGGTCGGGCGGGCGAGACAAGAGCTCGATCATCCGCGGCAAGCCCCCTTCGAGAGCTTCTCTCCTAACCCAACGAAGCGACACGCCGATCCCGTGTGAGGTGGTGATCGATTCGAGACGCTTGTTCATGCGGGAGACGAGGTCGGAGGCGGTGTGGAGTTTCTCGGCGATTTCCCGGGCGACGAGACCCTGTAGCAGGTTGCGCAGCGCTTCGTCCTGCTCGCTCGTCAGCAGAGCTGACAGCTCTTTGAGACGGCTGTTGACAGCCTTGATCGCCTCCGCCAACGGAAGTTTGCCGTGGGGTCCGGTGATCTCGATTGACAGCGGGAGGCCTTCGTCCCGCTGTCGATCTTCCGCGTCCCAGCCGGCGGCGAGAGAGTCCCTGCGCTGGCGAAGAGACTGTCGCACTCCGTCTGCTGTCGTGTCGGCGCGCGTCGGAGCAGGCACCGTCCGCTCGATCTCCGAGGCGAGGGCTTTCACGCCGGCGACCGACGCTTCTCGAGGTTGTCGGAGTGCTGCCGGATCTTCGGTCGCGGCGGCGAGCAACCCGGCGACGTCGAAAAGGCGGCGCACATCTGGCAGCACCTCGATGCAGTGCCGCTCGGCGTTCGACGATCTGGTCCGTGCAGCTTCGGCATTGCCAGCCGCCCGGACTTGAGCTGCGTTACACGCAAGCTCGTTCTCGTGAGCTGCTTCGAGGTCGTGACGCGTCCCCTTCAGTTCGGCCTCGCAACGGTCGATGGACGCGACTACGAGGTCGAACTCGCGCCCGATCGTCGCCTCGATCGTCTGGAGGCGGGTCGCAAGCTCCTGGTGCTCTTGGGTCGCTTCTGCAAGCCGGCGCTTGGTGGCAGCAACGGAGCGCGACACTTGCTCCCAGTTACTGGCAGCAAGGCGCCATGACTCGATGCTGCGCACCAGTGCCTTCAGCGACCCGTCGGCCTTTTGCGTAAGCCTGTCGACGGCTTCCAGCCGGTCCTCGACTCGCCGAAGCTCGTCCGCTATCGGGACGAGACCCAGGTTCGCGGCCGTTCTCGTCGCCTTGTCAACGGCCTCGGCGTGGATTTCCTCGGCAAGCTGAAGCGCCGCCCGGCGGCTCGCCAGCAACTCTTGGGTCGCGGCGAGATGATCCTCGGCCAGCCGAGCGGCGGCGATAGCCTCCCCGACTCGGAACGGCGAGGGGAGGTCCCGCCGCAAGGCCCGCGCAAGCTCCAGTTGTTGGCTAGCGAGCGCCAATTGCTGCTCCGTCCACGCGAGGAGCTCCGAGGCCTCGTCCAGTCGACCACGGGCCTCCAGCTGCTGGCGCGCGAGTGCCGCCCGGCGGGCCGCAACACCGACGAACTCCGCTTCTTGCTTGCGGTGCCGGCCGCTGAGGCCGCCAATCCGAAACCCACCGTCCACTCCCACGGCGCACCAACTCCCCGGCTCACCGTCTGTGTCTGTCGGGTTGACGGAGATGGAGTCGAGGAGTCTGGCCACGGACTTCACGATTCCGGAATCGTCATCGTCCTGCGTAGAGGGCACGACCATGGTGCTCAAGGGCTGATCTGTCGCAGCGCCGGCCGAGAGCAACAAGGTCCCGTCATCGAGGACAAGATCTCCCGCCACGTCGACTTCCGCTCCAAGCAAGCCAGCCGCCTCCATCGCAGCCTCGAGCCCACGCCTTGCCTCCTGTGAGACGTCGTCACGGAAGTCGATCAGCTCGGCGAACACAGCCCGGCGTGACGACCGTTGCCACGCCTGAGCAGGAGGGTCGGGAAGCTTCAGCTCGTTGAGGCGATCGAGGGCGGTCCGGAACTCCGCAACCCGCGCAAGCTGTGTGTGGGATGTGACTTTGAGGTGGGAAGTGGTTTCTTGGGATTTACCAACGAGGGCGTCTGCGGCTTCTGTCAGTACCGCTTGCACGTCCTCCCGCCTACCGGCGAGATCAACGTTGAGGTCCGGTAGCTCTGTGCCGTCGAGCCCGACCGCAATCCTGTGCTCGTCGAAACGCCCGCGCCACGAGGTCAGTTCCGACCGCCAGTCGATGACGGCATCGCCCAACACATTACGCCTGTCCAGTAGGGAGGTCTTGGCTGTAGTGACGTCAGTCTCAGCGTCGGCGCAGGCCTGGCTGGCTCGATCGAGATCCCGGCCCACCCGGTCGACGCCTTCGAGAGACTTGCGGACTTCTAGTACGTCACCCTTCCGATGGGTGAGGGCGGCGCGGATGTCGACGAGGCGTACGGTGATGGCGTTCGACTCGGCCAGCGTGGCAACCCGCGGCGCTTCGAGAGCGCTGTCCGGGTCTATTGAGATGAGCTCGAACACAGGAATATCGGGCGCCGTCAGAGGAAGGCCAGCGTCGACCGCGAGCGCGGTCAAGTCCCTGAACTGTCCTGCCAGCGAGTCCCGATCTTGAGCCGCTCGCTTGGCCTCCGTCTCGACCGTGCGCGTGCAGCCGACGAGCTCTAGCCGGCGGCTCTCGGCGTCGTCGGTGGCACGCTTCAGGTCGCGCGCACGGTCGCGTACCTGGTCACGCAACGTCACCAGCTCCTTGCCGTCCGTGTAGGCAGGCGATTCGCGGAGGGCCGCGAGCTCGGTGTCGAGGCTGCGTTCGCGGTGGCTCAGAATCCTTTACAAGAACGACGGCGGCGGCCATCGCTGTCTCGGCCTCCGCTGCAAGCCGCTCCGCGTCAATTGCCTCCCGCCTCGTCCTTTCTGCGGCTGAGACCCGATCGCGGGCATCTCCAGCCTTGCGGTGCAGCTCCGCACGGGCGTAGTTCGAGTAGACGACGCCCAGGGCTTCAAGCGTTGCGGCAGTTTGCTTGAGCTCGGCGACGGTCTTCCTGTGCTCTTCGAGGTCGTCGAGCGGTTGGGAGGCGTCATTCAGTGCCGTCTCCGACAACGGGGGTAGGGCGTCGTGCAGGTGTGCGGGCAGGTCGAGGTCGATCCGGTCGCCGACGCGGGGATTGCGCACGATGTGGAGCAGGCGGATGTGCTGGTCTATGTCAGCACCGCCGAACAAGCGGCGCCGGACCTCGTCCCTGTAGGCCACCCGTTGGTCCTGCTTGTATACAGGATCGCTGCCAAGAACCGCTTTGAGTACGTCGTAGCTGAGTGGGCGGTTGTCCTCGACTAGCGAGAAGTCGATGCCGACGCGCTTGCTGGTGAGCCACCACCAAGTCGTCACGGAGTCGCTGGCGCGATTCGCCTTGATCCCGGACCCGCACGTCAAGTGGCCTTCGCCGCTCTCGAACTCGATCCAGAGATAGCCGATCGGCTGGGGATCCTCCCTACCTGCGAGCATCCAGGACTTGAGGACTCCAGCCTGCTCGCCGGCGGCGTCGATCTTCCTGGCGTCGCCGTCCAACAAGTACGGCAGCAGCATGTTCATCGCAGTGGACTTGCCCGAGCCGTTGACGCCGCGGAGCAAGAGGCGGCCGCCAGCGAAGTGGATCGTCTCGTCGCCGTATTGGTAGACGTTGAGAATGCCGGCACGCTTGAGTGTCCAGCGCTCCGACATGGTCAACAGACTACGTAATGGGTAAAGGGCGGCGGGCTGGTGTGCGTCGAAGCTACGCGTTACGGGATCAGCGAACGTATGCGCGGCCACACGACGTCCATGGCCTCGCGGTAGCTGCGGCCTTGCGGAAAAAGCGCGGGGACGACGTCGTCATAGTCCGCACCAATCTCCTTCAAGTGCTGTTCAATGCGCTCGACGCGATTTGCCGCGCCCTGCTTCACGAGTTCGAACTTCACCTTTGCGAGACGAGCGATGTCCTCGTCACCCGTGTCGTCCTGGGCGAGCATCTCGGCGAGGTCGGCCAGGTCGGTGGCGCGAACACGCTGGGCGAGAGCTCGTATCTTCTCCGCCACCATTTCCGGCACCGCCATGGCGAGAATCTGGAAGTCCGCGTAGAACGGCGAGCCGATGAGTGCCGCGACGGGTTCATCGACGACCGCTTCTCGGTAGCTGACCTCGACTTGCACATCGACGTCCGGGATCATCGCGCCTGTTACCTGAACGCGGTCGAAATCGAGGCTGCGAGCGCTATCGGTTGCCGGTTCGGCCGGACGGAAGCGGACGATGTCTCCGATGCTGGCTTCCCGAATCGCATCGGCGAAGTCGCTGGCCTCCAGCTTGTGCCGTGGCGGCTCATGTCGAGTGGCGTCGACGTCACTGCTAAAACGGAGGATGCCGTGGACCTGGTGCAGAACGAATCCGCCCTTGAATACGAGTTGGCGGGGAAACCTAGCGGCCAGCTGGCCCGTAAGTGTCAAGAGCGCGAACTCGCGAACGGCGAAACCCATGCCGCCGGGACTTGCCTCAAGCAGGTCGTTGAGCTGATAGGCGCTGCCCCAGAGCCGTCGTGGTCCGGTTACTTCGGTCATGTCGCCGCCTCCACCTCGGTGCTGACGTTCACCCGGACCCGCCAGGCGCGATCGACAGGGCCATCGGCTGTTCCTGTCGAGCGCAATCGCACCGGTGTCCGGCTCGTCCCAATCAGCTCGCGAAACGGCGCAGCGGCGTCCGTTCCGAAGTGTCGATCGACCAGGAGACCGACGCGCCGAGCCGTGGCGGCCGAAGAGTACCGGGAGACGGTCACCACCAGCCGCTCCATGAATCTCGAGTCCTTCCGAGCGGCACGAAGCATCGCGGTGAGCGCCTGCTGGAACGAAACGCGATAGCGCGCGTGGCTCAGCGCATCGACGATCGCGCGTTCAGGGGTCGCGTACCGAGGCCGCTCGTCGTCTGTCCAACCCCAGATGCGCTGATGGTCGGTTAGCAGGAACTCCGTAGTCTCTGCCCGATAGGTGAAGTTGGTGACACTGCTGGGCACCAGGACGACGGCTGTAAAGAAATGCTGGTCTGTGAGGTCGTGGTGCTGAAGTGCCCACCCGCCGGTGATGAGGTACGGCAGGGGAGCAACTACGTCGATGAGCTCGGAAAGGCCGACGATGACGCGGCCAGTGGCGTCTGGCAGGACGAGAAGATCTTTGCGAACGGCGATGACTCGACCGGACCGGACGAGTCGAGCAACTGCCTTCAGGGCGTAACCGCGGTTGCCGGACTGCGAGGCGAAGGTGTCCAGGTCTACCGAAGGCACAGCGACGCCGGGGCGGCCGGCAAGTGTGGCAGCCCGATGCAGTTCAACAAGCACTCGGTCTTCTACGGCCATGTACAAATAATAACAAGATAAAGTCGGATTCGGACCTTTACTCGATGAAGACCGTACACCCATCAAGCGGTGATGAGTACTCTCGCGACTACCACGCTCCGTCACATCCGCGGGATAAACCGCGGGATGAAGTCACCCGTACTGCCAATATATTGGCAGTACGGGCCTGTGAAATGGACTTGTACGGGTGGAGGTGAGCGGACTCGAACCGCCGACTTCCACGTTGCGAACGTGTTTATGGCGGACTGCGGTGAACCATCAGGGCAGGTCATCGAATCCTTCACACACCGACAAACGGCAGTGAACGGCGGCGTCCGCGAGATGGCCGCGGGGTAAGCGGGTCCGAATGCGAGCTGGCTCAGTGCTTCGTCCGTCAGCTGGCAGCGCCAGCCCGAGCACTCGACTGAGACCACTCGACGAGACGAAGGTCAGCACCGAGAGCCTCTGCGATTTTGGCCAACGTCGCGCTGCGGCCGCCGTGTCGCCCTACATACCGCGGAAACGTCAGTCTGCCCACGACACGGGTTGCCTCGATGTCGCCTGAGATCTCTCTGACAGCTTCACCCCTCGTAGCCCTGGACGGTCGCCACGACGAGGTGATTCTCCAGGTCCTGGGAGGGCGATGAACTCCAGGACAGCGCGAACGAGGCGCCTACTGCAGCCCGGAAAAAGGAGCCAGCAACACCGATGTCGCCGCCGCCTGAATACTGACCCCCCATCACCGGTCGAAAACTGACCCCCCTCTCCGGGATCCACCACTTTCCGTGGTTTGGACTCGATCCTGGCTCGGCCGACATCGGCTCGAGCGGGAGAAGGAATGTGATCGACGTGGAGGAATGGGCAGAGATCAGAAGGCTGCACCGGGCTGAGAAGATGGGGATCAAGGCGATCGCCCGCAGGCTCGGTTTGGCGCGCAACACCGTTCGGACGGCACTTCGCTCAGACGAGGCGCCGAGCTACGTGCGGGAGGGTCGGGGCTCGGCCGTGGATGCCTTCGAGCCGGCCATCCGCCGGTTGCTGGCGCTGACACCGGACATGCCGGCGACGGTCGTGGCCGAGCGCATCGGCTGGACGCGTGGCATCACAGTGCTTCGCGAGCGGGTGGCCGACCTGCGACCGGCCTATGCGGTGCCGGAGGCCTTCGGGCGCACCGAATACAAGGCGGGCGAGCTGTGTCAGTGGGACCTGTGGTTCCCGCCCTACGACATCCCCGTCGGCTTCGGTCAGACGGCCGTGCTGCCCGTGCTCGTCGGGGTGCCCTGCTACTCGCGCTGGATCCTCGCTCGCATGATCGGCTCGAAGGAGTCGGCCGACGTCCTCGGCGGCCATCTCGGCCTTCTCATCGAGCTCGGCAAGGTGCCGAAGATGGGCGTCTACGACGGCGAGCCGGCCATCTCCATCCGGCGGGGCAAGCGCCTCATCTACACCGAGGACTATCTGCGACTGAAAGGCACCTTGGGCATGGGCTCGATCGTGCTCGCCAAGGGACACCCAGAACGAAAGGGGGTGGTGGAGCGGGCAAACGGCTACCTCGAGACGAGCTTCATGCCGGGACGGACCTTTGGCGACCGTGACGACTTCAACACCCAGCTCGGCGACTGGCTCGACAACACCGCCAACTTGAGGGTGCACTCGGGTCTCAGGTGCCGGCCGTCTGAGCGCATCGACGAGGACCTCGCCGCCATGATGAGCCTCCCGCCGGTGCTGCCCGACATGGACTGGCACCACGACCTGCGGCTGCCGTCGGACCACTGGGTACGCCATCAGACCAACGACTACTCCGTGCATCCGAAAGCAGTCGGTCGCCGCATCCATGTCAGAGCCGACGACGACCGCATCACCGTCACCCTCGGCAAGGAGGTCGTCGCCAACCACGAGCGGGTTCTGGCGAGCCACGTCACCATCACCGACCCGGCCCATGACCGGGCCCGAGAAGCCGCCCGGGCGCTGCGGTCTGCACCGAAGCCGTCTGGCGACGAGGTCGAGATCCGCGACCTCGCCGTCTACGACCGGGTCACGGGTGCGGCATGACGAGTGCCCGTGATCTCGCCTACCTGTGTAGGGAGCTGAAGGCGCCATCGATGCTGGCAGGCGTCGAGCGACTGGCAGAGCGCGCCCGGGCAGATGTCTGGAGCCACGAGGACTTCCTCGCCGCCTGCCTCGAGCGGGAGGTGTCCTCCCGCCAGTCCCACGGTGGTGAGGCCCGCATCGCCGCCGCCCGCTTCCCGGCCCGAAAGACACTGGAGGACTTCGACTTCGAGCACCAGCGCAGCGTGCGCTCTGACGTCGTGGCCCACCTCGGTGCTCTCGACTTCATCGAGGCACGCTCCAACGCGGTGTTCCTCGGACCACCTGGCACCGGAAAGAGTCATCTCTCCATCGCCCTCGGCATCCGTGCGTGTCTTGCCGGCCACCGCGTGGCCTTCGCTACGGCTTCGCAGTGGGTGGACCGCCTCGGGGCAGCTCATGACGCCGGCAGGCTGCAGGACGAGCTCCGCCGCCTCGGGCGTTACCCGCTCGTCGTGATTGACGAAGTTGGCTACATCCCCTTCCAGGGCGAGGCGGCCAACCTGTTCTTCCAGCTGGTGTCGTCGAGATACGAGCGGGCGAGTGTGATCGTCAGCTCGAACAAAGCCTTCAGTCGCTGGGGCGAGGTCTTCGGAGACGACACCGTGGCGGCCGCCATGATCGACCGGCTCGTCCATCACGCCGAGGTCATCAACCTGAAAGGCGACAGCTACAGACTGAAGGGGCGCGACCTCGGAAGGGTGCCCGGTGAGGATGACAGCTGAGCCTGCGGACCGGCGCAGACCAATCGCCGGCCAGCCACCGAGGAGGTGACGCCGCTCGCCAAATGACCACGCAGTGCGGTCGGTGGTCCCGGGGAAAGGGTCAATATTCGACCGGTGGAAAGGGGTCAGTTTTCGGCCGGTGTTGACACACCGAGACCTGTCGCTCCGCAAGTAGGCTTCGTGGGTTGAAGTCTTGTCGTCGGACCGGGGGGTGGACGATGAAGCAGATCTCCGCAGTACTAAAGAGCAAGGGCTCGTCAGTGACAACGATCGGCCCAGACGCGACCGTGGCGGCGGCGGTGGCGGAGCTGGCGCGGCGAAACGTCGGTGCCTTAGTCGTGTCGAGCGACGGTCGGACAGTTGAGGGAATCGTCTCCGAACGAGACGTCACACGCGCGCTTGACAGCTTCGGAGGCGCGCTGCTTGACAAACCGATCCGGATGATCATGACGAGCGAGGTACGAACTGCCTCTCCTGATGAGAACATCGAGTCCCTCGCGGTCATGATGACCGAGTACCGCATCCGTCACGTCCCCGTACTCCAGGACGGAGTTCTGGTCGGAATCATCAGTGTCGGCGATGTCGTGAAGAGCCGCATCGAAGAGCTGGAGGAAGACAGAGACGCTTTGCTCCAGTACATACAGGCCCGGTAGCGCGACAGGCCGCCTTGGCGAGGAACGCGTTTTAGACGTTCCGCAGCACCGACGAATGTCGAGGCGCCGCCTCTGCGCTGGCCTCTTAGCTCGAGAACGCGTGCACTCGTTACGACGCGCACTCGCTCGCCGGCCGTGACGTCACCCGGACGTTCAAGCGCCGTAAGGATGCCGATCCGTACGCCGCAACGATCGAAGCTGACAGGCTCCGAGGCATCGTGGTAGATCCGGGGCGCGCGACGATGACAGTCCTCGAAGGCCAGGAGCCGCACGTTTACGCAGGTAGATGGCCCTTTGCTCTGCGTGGCCGCCCTGGGGACGGTGCTACGGCAGCGGCCAGGCGAGCCGCCTGTTCATCCGACCGACCCGATCGTCGCCTCTCTTCCAGTCCAGCGACGTCTTGCTCCCAGCGAGGTGGCCGAGCTGGTCGCGCTTACCGTCGGGGTGTCCCGGTGGAGGACTTGGCGGCGTCGTTCCGGGTGAACCGGACGACGTTCCTCGTGCACGTCCGGCGCCACGGCGTCCCCAAGCGGGATCGCCGAGCGCTGCAGGGCGGTGAGGTGGACCAGGCCGCCCGGCTCTACGCCGGGGGCCAGTCAGGTCATCCTGTTCTGGGGCCCCACCGACCTTCGGAGTCGCTCGCGACAGCAAGCACCTTGGTATGCCCGCAGGCGGATCGCCTACCGGACAGCCCTCGGCACACCTAAGGCACGAGAGCACAGACCGCCGAGTAGGACGCACTGCACTCGGTGGGCCCCGGAGGCCCCGCCGGCGATCTGTCTCTTACGACCGCCGGCACCGAGGCAGAGGGAGCTCACGGCACGCGGCCCCCAGGGGCTTCCCCATGACCAAGAACTGCGAGAGCCCGGCGTCGTCGATCGATGAGCTGCCATGATCACTCCGTGGCATGTGACGGGGGTGGAGCGAGAGACGATGAGCGATACACGCAGCACCGGGTTCACCTCGGTGTCGGTTCCCGATGGCTACGTCCGGTACATGTTGCCGCAGCTGTTCGAGCCGTGCGCCGTGGAACTGGTGTCCAAGATCGGCTTGCACCCAGGCCAGTCTGTTCTGGACGTTGCGAGTGGCCTAGGCCCCGTCGCCCGTCTGGCCGCCGCCGCCGTCGGCCCAACCGGGCGAGTAGTGGCACCAATGACCGAGCCCGACGTGAACAAGCACTACCCAGCCGCGGTGGCCGGGGCTCACACGGCGGGGAGTGCTCGTCCCCTGGGTTGAGTGGTGTGAGAGGATCGGCGCTGAGCCTGCGGGCGAGGGCGGGATAGCGTCTGGGTCGTGGAGTCCGGGGTGCGACATCTTCCGAGTGGCACGGTCACGATGCTGTTCACCGACGTGGAGGGGTCGACGCGCTTGTTAAACGAGCTCGGTCCCGTGCGATACGCCAGCGTATTGATGGCGCATCGTGAACGGCTTCGTTTTGTCGCGGATGCCCACGGCGGGGTGGAGATGGGGACGGAGGGCGATGCGTTCTTCTTCGTGTTCCAGAGCGCACGCGAAGGTCTGGCGGCTGCAGGGGAGATGCAGTCGGCGCTCGCGGATGGGCCGTTGCGCGTTCGCATGGGGGTCCATTCGGGTGAGGTCCTTCTCGCCGGAGGCGACTATTTCGGGATGGCCGTCCACAAGGCGGCGCGGATCTCCTCGGCTGCGCACGGCGGGCAGGTCGTCGTCTCGGCGCAGACCCGGGCGCTTGCGGACGTCGCGCTGCAGGACCTCGGGGAGCACCGGCTCAAGGACCTGGCCGCGCCGGAGCGCCTGTTTCAGCTGGGTGACGCGACGTTCCCGCCGCTGAGGACGCTGCGCCATGTTCATCTGCCGGTGCAGGCAACTCCACTGCTCGGTCGTGAGCAAGAACTCGCGGAGCTGCTCGAGCTGGCCGACAGTCACCGCCTCGTGACGTTGACCGGGACGGGGGGTACAGGGAAGACGCGGCTGGCGCTCGCGCTCGCGGCGGAGCTCGCGGACCGTTATGCCGACGGGGTGTGGTGGGTACCTCTGGCGATGGCAACCGACCCAGCGGTCGTGGTGCCGACGATCGCAGACGCGGTGGGTGCAGGTGAGGATCTCGCGAGTTATCTGGGCCATCGGTCGCTGCTGCTGGTCCTTGACAACCTGGAGCAGGTGATCGATGCCGCTCCCCTGGTCGGCGAGTTGCTCGCGTCTGCGCCCGGGTGTGCGGCGATCGCCACCAGCCGCGAGAGGCTTGCGATCTCGGGTGAACAAGAGTACCCCGTTCCGCCTCTGTCACATGCGGGCGCCGTCGAGTTGTTCACCGCCCGCGCGCGACAGGTGAAACCGAGCTTTGAGCCGAGCGTGGCCGTTGATGCGATCTGTGCTCGCCTCGATCGTCTGCCGCTGGCGCTCGAGCTCGCCGCGACGCGCGTCAAAATTCTCTCCGAGGGCCAGCTCCTGACGAGGCTGGAGCAGCGGCTGCCGCTGCTGGCGGGCGGCGGGCGCGACCTTCCCGCGCGTCAGGCGACGATGCGCGCCACGATCGCCTGGAGCTATGACCTGTTGAGCGAGCCCGAGCAGCGTTTGTTTGCCAGGCTGGGGGTCTTCGTCGGCAGTTTTGAGCTCGAGGCCGCCGAACGGATCTGTGACGCGAAGCTTGACGACTTGCAGTCGCTCGTCGATAAGAGCCTGCTCCGCGAGGGTGATAGCGGCCGCTTCTTCCTCTTGGAGACAACCCGCGAATACGCGCTCGAGCAGCTCGATGCGAGCGAAGACCAGGACGACGTCCGGGGTCGGCACGCCCGCTGGTACTTCGCGCTTGGCATCGCCGCCGGCCACCGAGGCGTGGGGCGGGCGGAAGCTCTGACCCGCCTGCGGCAGGACGCTGGCAATGTCAGCCTCGCTCTCGCTTGGGCGCTCGAGCACGACGTCGCGGCGGGCTTGCCGCTCGCGGACTCAGTGTTCTACACCTGGTTGGGAGCCGGCCGTGACCGCGAGCTCAGGCTCTGGTTCGAGCGCGCGCTGGCGGATCCGAGCGTGTTCTCACCCAGCCAGCGAGCCGACGTGCTCGCCGGCCTCGGCATCACCCTCGTTTACACCGACACACCCGCCCCGGCGCGGACTGCACTGACCGAGGCGCTGACGCTCTGTCGAGAAGTCGGGGACGAGCGCAAGGAGGCAGACGTGCTCTTGCGCCTCGGCGGCGTTGAGTTTGTCGCCGGCTCGCCCGCGGAGAGCCTCAAATGGTCAGAGCAGGCACTGGAGATCTACGAGCGACTCGACGACGTAGCCGGGATCGCCCGTGCGGTCTTCTACCTCGCCGAGGGACTCCGAGACACCGGCGAGTTCGAGCGATCGGCCGAGCTGTATCAACGTTCCATCGAGAGCCGGCGCGAGCACGGTCTCGGCAGTGTCTCCGCCCTGCTCCACAGTCTCGGTGACCTCTACCTCGACAAGGGGGACCTCGCATCCGCGGAGCGCTCCTACAACGAGGCGCTCGCACTCGCATCAGAAGAGGACGACGTGCGGCTGCAGGCATACTGCCTCGCCGGCCTCGCCTGCGTGGCGGCACAGAACGACGACGCGACCACAGCGGGCCGGCTGTGGGCACTCGCCGAGCGGATCGAGCAGCAGATCGGCTTCAGGATGCTGCACGCCGAACGTGTCCGATACGAGCGGACCCTCACCCCTGCGCTGAGCGAGGAGGGCGAGTACCGCGCGGGCGTCGCGGACGCTTCCCAACTCAACCCGCTCACCGCAGTCGCCGACCTCCTCCGTCGCTGACAAGTCAGCATTCGCAAGGCAGAAACCGGGGTGAACATCCGCGACTCTGATTGTGCTGGTCGGCGGTCTTTCCATCGAGAACCTCCGGAAGCTCCGCCGGATCATGCTCGACGCCGGTGGGCCTCGAAGGGAGCGCTACCAGGTCGCGCTCAAGTTGCTCTCGAAAACCCACGTGCACGCATGAGGCCGGTTCGACCCGGGCGGTCGGCCGCCAAGATGTGAGTCTTAACGCGCTCAGAACAACTGATCTGGTACACGCTACGGCCGACGCGACCGAGACCGCCGAGGAGCGCAGAGCGACGGTGATGCGCTCCCTTCGCGACGGCTGGATGATGCATAACCGTCTCTTACCGAATTCTGCGAGCCTGATTATCGGTGACCACCGGCTAGCGCGCCATGGCGGCGCCATCGCGAAAGCGTGCACGCGCCATACCGCTGAACAGCTCCTCCCCCCACCTTCGACGCGCTCCCCAACCGCCGCGGCCTATGCTGCATACGGCAGAGGGTGATCACTCTCCACCGAGATTGATCACCGATGATCAGAGCAAGCTGATTCGCTCAATGCGGGGACCAGCCAGTTCGTCACGTTCGCAACAGAGAAGTCGCCGAACCTGGTCCTGGTGGAGGTGAGCGGACTCGAACCGCCGACTTCCACGTTGCGAACGTGTTTACGGCGGGCTTCGGCGGACTCTGGTGAACTATCACGGCAGGTCAGCGAGTTATCCACACGCTGGCGGACGGGTGCGAACGGCGGCGTCCGCGGGATAACCGCGGGATGAGGACGGGTGACGCCGGCCGCTCCAAGCGCCACTGCTGAGCACGGACCTCGGGCGGTGATGAGCGACCGGGGATGAGTGGAATCACGCCCAACTGCGTCGACGCTTCCAACACGGCCTCGTCGTCGCCGAGTGAGACGCCGTGATCTTCAGCAGTCACGCAACTGAGTTGTTCGTCTCCGCTGCGACCACCTCGCCGCTGACCACGCTCGCAATCTCCTGGGCGATCTCATCGATGGCGTAATCCGCCGTTCTCAACGCCACCTTGTCTGCAAGAGAAGGACTTGCGCAGATCACCTCATCCTTGGAAATGTTGTGCCACAAGGGCAAAAGGACCTGCTTCCCCGAGACCGCCATGGTCACCAGGCCATCCAGCTCGTACTGCGGCCAGCTCTTAGCGAAGAACGGTCTCGACAGTACGACGACGCCGAACCTCGACCGGGCGATCCCCGCGTCGATCTTGCGACGCAGGCTGTCGCCGATTCGAAGCTCAAATTCGTCGTACCACACCGAGAGACCATGGTTCTGAAGCGCTATCGCGAGGGGCCGCACTACCTCATCTTTGTCCTCGGTGGCGTGGGAAATGAAGACGTCGAACTCGCGCTCCACATCCGCTGCGTCACTGGAACCCAGGAGGTTGTCCGCGATGCCCTCCAGGTCCGGGCGACGTTGACTGATGGGCCGCAGCGGCGGCAGCGCTCGCAGCGCATCACCATTGATCACCCGAAATCCGGCTCTCGTTGAATTCCGCAGCCCGATGGTGTCCACGACGGCATACCAGCGACCGCTGCTTGGGATGGCAATGCGGACCGGCGACTCCTTGGCTAGGCCGCCGTGGTAACGGTGGTCCTGACCTCGCTTGTACCGGTCGAAGTTGCTCGAATCTAGGAGACGGACATTTGCGCCGCTGGTGAGCGTGACCTCAAGAATGTCGCCGCGGTTGCGGTGCCCAAGGTCCGAGTGGATGAACTGCCACTGCATAGCTTCTCCTTCGATCGGAGCGGCGTCGCCTTCCCTTTGTGCTTCGAGTTTATCGCCGCACGAACGTATGTACGGGATGGCCATTGCCGCGCCTTGACAGACACGCTACGGCTGCCCGACCCGGCCGAGCTTGCCTTCGATCAGTTCCGCCTCGGTGTAGTCGAGACCGCGCCCGGCGGAACGGATCGCCTCGGAGTATTCGAACGCCTGTCCCGAGGTGATCACCCCGCTCGCGATCCAAAGATGGAGGACCTTATGCACGCTCCGTGGGCGGACGCCGTTGTTGTATGCCGCTACGCGAGCGTCATAGTCCTCAATGATCGCCTGAGCACCAATTGGGCCGCCCACGACGATCAGTGCAGCTTCGGCGTAGTGCTGAAGCGGGTGCGTGACCGGTCGACCGGCCGCGATTATGCCCTGGAGACGCGTGGCCTCCTGACGCCCGGCATCGTCGTCAAGCACGATCGGATCTCCCAACCATGCGAGGTCAGCAAGCGTCGCCTTGGCCAGGCGACCGACCTTGGCGTCTCCCCGAAGATGCTCTAGTTCATTCACGACCGCGAGCAATGTCTTCGCCGTTCCTCCGAATCTGGAGACCGCCAGATTCCAGAGTCCGGCATCGACAGCGAGCGTCAGCAGGCCGCCGGTGTCAAAGAGGGTCGGGGGCGTTTGACGGGTACGCGGCGGCGTGCGCCGCCGTGCCGGAAAGTCCAGGCTCACACGACGAACTCATCGTCGCTCGTGACCGGCGCCTCGTCGAGGCTCGTCAGTTCACGATAGAGGTCGTCGTCGTCGGAGCGCTCCAGCAGGCCTGCTATCGGGGCAAGGCCGACGCGGCGCTCGCCGAATGCATTGATTGCGACCCGTTGGAGACGTGCTGGTGGCCTCACGCGTTCGGGCGGGTTGAGCACAGCTCGCGCTGCGTCAGTCTCGGCGTAGGTCCGCACGAGGTTGTTGACGCCCTGAGCGCGCAATGCTTGGCCCTCCTCGAAGCTAAGTAGGCCGAGCTCGTTGAGCTGGTAGACGAGCGCGGCGAGGCTCACCTGGAAGTGGATCATCAAAGCAACGACACTGGCGGCCGACACGGGGGGCGTTTCCTGACGGAAGCGAAGCATTGCCTTGATCCCCGGTTCGGGCATGAGGAAATGCGCCGCAAAGGCGTTCGCTCGCTGCTCCACCACGTTGTCCTCGAACATCGCCGCGTGGTCCTCGCCGATGACTTCGCGGGTGTCGTCGAGCAGGTGGTGGGCAAGCTCGTGAGCGAGGGTGAACCTGACGTGCCCCGCAGGGAAGTCGGAACTGGCCAGGATCAGGTTCACGCCGCCACCGTGGACGCACAATCCGTCGGCCTCGGTGCCCAGCGGCGACAACGCGACGTCGACGCCGAAATGCGACTCGATGAGATCGGGAAGGTTTCCGAGAGCGTCGACGCCAAGCTCAAGGTCGGCGCGAGAAGCCGCTGCTAGCTCGCGACCCTGTCGCTTCGCTGTTGTCTTCGAGCTCACGCTCCGCCTGCCCAACGCTCGCCCCTTGGCCAAGAGAGCCTCGGCAGCTGTTGTCGGAGTCGCAGCAACTAGGCCGGCGACTTCGGTGAGCGTGTCATCGATCTCCACAAGCTGACGCGCCCGCCGGTATGCGTTGCGGAGAGCACCCTCGGGGGCGTTGGCTGCCAGACGGGCTGCACAGGCAAGCTTGGTGCGCTCGGGCATGCCCAAGAGCGCGCGAGTGCTCAAGCCGAGAGCGGACGCGGCAAGCGCGACCTCGCTGATGTCCAGCCGGCGACGGCCGGATTCGATCTTGGACACCTGCGTCTTGTCCAGGCCTCCGAGTGCGGCGCCGAGCTGTTCCTGGGTGATACCCGCGCGGCGTCGGGCCTCGGCGACCCTACGACCGACCTCATCGACAATCACCTCTCCCGTCATGCCAACTAGTGTACGGCACAGTTGCGATGATCGCAACCCTAGCGGCTGGGTCATGACGGTCAGCCCGGGACGATTTGCCGAGTGCGACCACGTCGAGCCGACGAGTCTTCATAGCGTGTACGAGCCACTCGGAACTCGCGTGAGTGCTTCACCCTCGAAACACAAAGGTCTGTCCGACTGGCCCCGCTCCACTCGCCGATCCAATAAGTATACGGTATAGTTATTGGATGGGCCGGCGGTCGATCGACGACTCTTCCCGCGTTCGTGCGGAGTTGCTCGCTGCCCTGCTCTCTGGCGTGAGAGACCAACGGCAGCTGAGCGTTCAAGACCTCTCGACGGCATCAGGAGTGCACTACGAGACCGTCCGCTCGCTCCTTGCAGCGAAGAGCGCTGGCCCGAGCTTCTTCATCGTGGCCGATTTGGCACGAGCGCTCGAACTGCCACTCGATCAACTCGACGCCAGGACGAAACCATGAGGCCGGCTGCCACGTCAATACAACGAGCTTTCAAGTTCGCGGGCTCCGTGTCTGCCGAGCGGAGAGTCGGCACTGCGCGGCTTCTGTTCTTTGCCGACTTACGAGAGGAGGAAGTTGCCCGCCGGCTTCATGGCGGCATAGGTGCGATCGTCGACCGCGGCGTGATCAATGCGCTCTGGGAACTGCCAGAGGAATTGGAGTTCCCGCGAGAATCGGTACCCGATTGGGTGCTCAAGCGACTAGGCGGATTGCGTGCGGTCGAGATCGGCGACGTGGTCCGTAGGCGCGTGTGCCCACCACTCGCAATCCATGGTGCTGCGGCAGTTGGGCGAAACCTGGCGCGTCTTTTGGAGGCTCTCGGACCACTGTCTTCCGTTTGCCCTACAGCTGCCGTCATCACCGGCATCGAGCCGCCAGCGGATGACCCAGCGCTCCTGAACGCCCGTCTCTTCGGCGTCGCTGTTGGCGTCGGGTCGCGCGACAGCATTCGGGTCGTGAGCCAGCCTGAGGCCGCCTTTAGACCCGACGTCGGCGCATACCAGTGGCATCTAGCAGAGCTGGTTTACGCAGAGATAGCTGAGACGTCAGTTGTCAAGCGCTGACCACGCGAGGAGTTGCCTCGAAGGAGCGATCTGTCGGCGAGCGCGAACACTCAGAGCATCCGCTTCATAAACAGCTTGTTTGCACAGAGAACGGAACGAAGCCGGCCTCTCGGCCGGTGACCGCTCGAGCACGGCATCGATCGCGGTCTGGATGGCCAGGCGGTTGTGCACCCGAGCGTCCGCGGTTGTGCTGACGTCATTGAAGCGGCTGAGACGGGAGCCCAGGCAACAGGCCAAATCGCACGTTGGAGCAGCGTCCCGCGGAAGTTGGTCAAGGAATGACCCAAGCTTGAAGCTCAGCAATGCCGGCACGAAAACGGACGGCGTGCGATCACCTGACACGCCGCCTCCCGACTTTCCAGGCGGAACGACGTGACGAACCGCGGTCGAAGTCCCGATTGCACCCTGGCGCGCTCCGTTCGCCACGGCGCCGAGCGCGCCGAGGTCGCTTCGCAGCAGGACGAGGTCGGGTAGCTCCCTGGACAGGGTCACAAGACCCTCGACCGCCCCGGCGCCACCAAGCGGATCATTAGGATCGGCGAGCGCAAGAGCGACGGGTCTGTGTTCGCGGATCAGCTCATCTACCACGAACGGGGTGTCCGAAACTAGCCAGGCCGAGTGCAGCGCGAGAGACAAGCGCCCGCCACCAGCGTCGTCCAACCATCGGCGCTCGGAGCAGATCGCTTGGCGGAGGACACGACGATCGCCCGCGGGAACGAAGCTGCCGGGGCTGATGCGCTCGGCCACTGCCAACTCATTCTGGATGTGAGTCCAGCGATCGCCGAACAGGGTCTGGTCCGACTCGACACTTTGCCGTTCGTACACCGCGGGGTCGAGCCAAAGCCGCCCCTGCCATCCCAGCTCCCGCAATCGGAAGGCGGTTTGCACACCGTGGTCACCGCGAACCACGATTCCGTCGCTGGCCTCGGCATACAGGCGAGACTCCACTGGACCCAGCGACGCCGACAGATACCAGACGACGTCACCTACTCTGACGTCGAAGTTCGATGTAGACAAACCACCCATCTTCACCAGGATGACCGATCACGGTCCGTGTGTGGTGGATGCTCGACCACCGAGGGCGGGCTGAGCCGCTCGACCAGCAACTAGGCGCAGGCTCGTATCGAGTCTTAGTCCGCTTCCGGAACGACGAAGCCGCGGGTAACGAACTCGTCGACGACCTCGCTGGGGCACGCGTCGGGCAGCGCCAGGGCGCTGTAGCGCTCCGCGCGGGTGAGTGCGACGTAGGCAACGCGGACCTCCTCCGGATCGCCGCCGCCTAGCCAGCCTTCCCAGTTTGCGCCCAGCTGCTGGCTGTCGACGGCTACGAGGAGAGTCGCAGCGTGCGACTCACCCTTGACCGAGTGGATCGTTCGAACCTGCGGGGCCGCTCCCGGCGAGTGAGTAATCCGGAGGTTTCCGTACACCCGTTCCGGTCGAATCCGTACACCGATTCCGGAGTTTTCGTACACCCGGAGGCAGCGACCCTGGCGCAATGACGTGAGGTGAGAGTGGGGCACCGGCAATCCTCTTGATCTGTCCTGCCAGACGATCGAGGAGATGCCGGTGCCCCGGCCCCACACTGCCATGCGAAAGATCAGAGAAGTGCTTCGACTGCGCTTCGGGGAGGAGCTCAGCCTCCGCCTCGTCAGCGCCTCGCTCAACATCCCGTTCACCACCGTCGGCGATCTCCTCCGCCGTGCCGAGGCAGCCGGGCTCAAGTGGCCGCTGCCGGTAGGCCTCGACGACGATGACCTCGAAGCCCTGCTCTACAAGAAGAACGAGCCGCCGGCAGGCCGGCCGCTGCCGGAGTTCAAGGAGGTGAAGAGAGAGCTTCACAAGCCTGGGGTGACCCTCATGCTGTTGTGGCTCGAGTACCGCGAGACCTATCCCGAGGGCTACTCCTACAGCCAGTTCTGCGAGCACTACAGGACCTGGCGCAAGCACGTCGACGTCGTCATGCGCCAGGAGCACAAGGCGGGCGAGAAGCTCTTCGTCGACTTCCCGGGTGACAGGCTGCCGATCTACGACCCGGACACCGGCGAAGTCGACTTCGAGGCCGAGGTCTTCGTGGCGGTCCTCGGCGCTTCGAGCTTCGTGCACGCCGGGGCGATTGCCTCCCAGCAGCTCGACGACTGGGTGATCGCCCACGTCCGCACCTTCGAGGCGATCGGCGGCTGCCCGGCGATCGTGGTGTGCGACAACCTCCGCTCGGGGGTGACCCGGCCGCACCGCTACGAGCCGGACGTCAACGCCACCTACGAGGACATGGCCGCCCATTATGGGGTGGCCGTCATCCCGGCCAGGCCGTACCGGCCCCGTGACAAGGCAAAAGTCGAGGCCGGCGTGCTCCTGGTCGAGCGCTGGATCCTGGCCCGGCTGCGGAAACAGAAGTTCACGAGCCTGGCCGAGGCCAACATCGAGATTGCCCGCCTGGTCGCCTGGGTCAACGCCCGGCCGTTCAAGAAGATCGACGGCTCACGCCAGTCCCTGTTCGAGGAGATCGACCAGCCGGCGCTGCGCCCGCTGCCGCCGGAGCGCTACGAGACCGCCCACTTCAAGCCGGCCAAAGCCAACATCGACTACCACATCGAGCTCGACCGCCATTACTACAGCGTCCCGTACATCTATGCCGGCGAGGTGCTCGACACCAGGATGACGGCCAGCACGGTCGAGGTCTTCCGGCGCGGAAGACGCGTGGCCTCGCACATCCGCAGCCGCAAGCCGGGCTACAGCACCGATCCGGAGCACATGCCCGAGTCGCACAAGCGCCACGCCGAGTGGACGCCCTCGCGGATCGTCGTGTGGTGTGCCAAGACAGGCCCGTCAACCGCGGAGCTCGCCGGAGCGATCATGGCGGCCAGGGCTCATCCCGAGCAGGGCTTCCGCTCCTGTCTCGGCATCATCCGCCTCGGCGACCGCTACGGCGCCGAACGGGTCGAGAAGGCCTGCGCCCGGGCGCTCAGCGTGAGAGCGCACAGCTACAAGTCGGTCGAGTCGATCCTGAAGACCGGCCTCGACCAGAAACCGCTCCCGCAGCCATCTGCGGGTCGGGCCCATCCCGAGCACGCCAACGTCCGCGGGCCGGGCTACTACGACGGAAAGGAAGAAGGAGAAGATGCTCAACAACCAGACGATTGAGGGCCTTCATGCCCTGAAGCTCCCGGCGATGGCCGCCGGGCTGATCGAGCAGAGGGAGATCCCCGACTACCAGGATTTAGCCTTCGAGGAACGCCTCGGGCTGCTCGTCGACCGGGAGCTCAACGACAGGGACAGACGCCGCCTCGACAGGTACCTCAAGGCGGCCAAGCTGCGCACCAACGCCGTGGTCGAGGACGTCGACTTCCGGCGACGACGCGGGCTCGACCGCGCCCAGTTCCTCGGGCTGGCGGACGCCGGCTTCGTCGTCAACCATCATGACGTTCTCGTCGTCGGGCCGACCGGGCTCGGAAAGACGTACCTCGCCTGTGCACTGGCCAACGCGGCCATCCGCCGTGGCCACAACGCCCTCTACGTGCGGGCACCGCGGATGTTGGAGGACCTCGCCATCGCCAGGGTCGACGGCCGCCTGGGCCGGCTCATGGCCAGCTGGGCGCGCATCGACGTCCTCGTGATCGACGACTTCCTGCTGAGGCCGCTCACCTCGGACCAGGCAGCCGACATGCTGGAGGTGATCGAGGACCGCCACGGGCTCCGCTCGACGATATTCACGAGTCAACTGCCCGTCCCGATATGGCACGCCGCCCTCGGGGATCCGACCGTCGCCGACGCGATTCTCGACAGAATCCTCGAGAAGCTGCACCGTATCGAGCTCGAAGGCGGCTCCATGCGCCGGCCCGAGAGCGAGAGCCGGCGGCGGCAACCGGCCAAGGAAGCGTCGTCGTAGTGGCCGGCCGCCAAAGCCAGCTCCCACAAGGCCAAACCGAGCTGCCGGCGCCAGAACCATTGCGTTACGCTTTCGAGGAGGGGTCGGCGGGAGCTTCCACTGCCCGAGCTGCGACCGGGACATCGTGACCGCCATCGCCGGCGTGTTCGCCTGCCCGAAGGTCGGGTCGCCTCAGCGGTTCTGCTCGGCGTCTTGCCGCCAGGCGGCCTATCGTCGCCAGAAGGCCGGCGTCGCCGAGTCCACCCCGGGCCAGTTCAAAGGCGGCCGGAGTCGTCGTCTCAAGAACGCCGGAGAGAAGACGCCCGCCCAGCAGTCACACAAGGGCTCGGTCGTTCAGTAAGTTCGCATCGTCTGCCAGCCGTCGCCCAACGCCACAGAAGGAGGTGACTTCGAGGGCTCAGCTCGACCCAACGTCGGCCGCCAGGCGGCCTCCGACCGGAGGTGTACGAAAACTCCCGGACTGGGTGTACGAAAACGCCGGAATGCTCACACTCGGCCAGAGTCGCAGCAGGTGCCCGGGGAAGGCGTCCGCACCGTCCGGCAGCTCCAGGAGGGCAATGGTCGGAGCGAGGTCAAAGCCCGTGACACGACAGAACAGGGCGCCAAAGTGTCGTTTGCCAGCGACATGGGACCACCTAGCCGCCAGTTTTGCCAGCGGCATGGGACCACCCGCGTTGCCAGTGATGGGACCACCCTGAGCATCCACCACCTCCGGCCGAGAAGACATTCGGCTGGGGTCTCCGCAGCGGTTTTCGAGGAGGCCCGATGGCATTCAGGGAGGTATCAGTGGTCCAGATCAAAGAGGCGCTGCGGCGCTGGCTGAAAGGTGAGGGCGAGCGGCGGGTCGCAGACGGCATCGGCGTCGACCGAAAGACGGCGCGGCGCTACATCGCCGCTGCAGTCGAGCTCGGCCTCGAACGCGACCGTGGCGAGGAGCAGCTCACCGACGAGCTGATCGGCCAGTTGGTAGAGCGAGTCCGCCCGCACCGGCCCGACGGCCACGGCGAGGCGTGGAGAGTGCTGCTCGGCGAAGAGAAGCGCATCAAGGACTGGGTGCAGGACGGCCTCACCGTCGTCAAGATCGGGATACTTCTTCGCCGCCACGGCGTCGAGGTCCCGCATCGCACCCTCGCCCGCTTCGCCGTCGAGCGCTGCGGTGCCGGCCGGCGAACGACGACGGTGCGGGTCGACGACCCGCCTCCTGCTACCGAACTCCAGGTCGACTTCGGCCGCCTCGGGCTTGTTCCTGATGGCGAGCGCCGCAGGGTCTGCTGGGGTCTCATCTTCACGGCGTGCTACAGCCGGCACCAGTTCGTGTGGCCGACGTTCCGCCAGGGCACCGAGGATGTGATCAAGGGCTTCGAGTCCGCCTGGTGGTTCTTCGGGGGTGTCTTTCCCGTCGTAATTCCCGACAACATGAAGTCCATCGTCATCGAGGCCGAGAACACCGCTCCTCGCTTCAACGACGTGTTCCTCGAGTACGCCCAGTCGAGGGGCTTTCTCGTGGACGCCGCCAGGGTGCGAACGCCGACGGACAAGCCCAGAGTGGAACGAGTCGTGCCGTACGTGCGGAACAACTTCTTCGCCGGTGAGACCTTCGCCGATCTCGCCGACTGCCGCCAGCGCGCTGAGATTTGGTGCACAGAGACAGCCGGCATGCGCACTCACGGCACCACCCAGTGCCGGCCGGCCGAGGCCTTCAGGCTCGAGGAGCTGTCCGAGCTGCTGCCGCTTCCAGGCAGCGCCTTCGATATCCCCTTCTGGTCAGAACCGAAGCTGCACCGGGACTTCCACGCCGAAGTGAACCGGGCGCTCTACTCGGCCCCCCACCGCTACGTCGGCCAATACCTGAGGGCGAGACGGGACTCGACGACGGTGAAGCTGTACTTCCGCGGCGAGCTCGTCAAAGTCCATCCACGCATGGCGCCCGGCCAGCGTTCCACCGACCCGGCGGACTACCCCACGGGAAAGGAGATCTATGCCACGAGGGACGTCGACAAGCTCAAGTGGGTGGCCGAGAGCCACGGCGAGGCGATCGGCCGGTACGCCGCGGCCATGCTCGACACACCGCTTCCGTGGACCAAGATGCGACAGGTCTACCGGCTCCTCGGCCTCGTGAAGAAGTGGGGGGCTGGCCGCGTCGAGCAGGCCTGCAGCCGGGCCCTCGAGGCCGAGGCGGTCGACGTCAACCTCGTCTCTCGCATGTTGGAACGCGCCCGTGAGGATCTCGGAGATGGCCCGGCGCCGCCACCGGTCGTCATCCAGGGCCGCTTCTCCCGTGATGCCTCGGAGTTCGCCACGACCAAGGTGGCGGGACGATGACCGCCCCGGCACCGAGCGTCTCGCACGAGGTCCGCTCGCTCATGCGCACACTCAAGCTCGGGCGTCTCCTCGACACCCTGCCCGAGCGCCTGGCGCTCGCCCGCAATCACGAGCTCAGCCACATTGAGTTCTTGGAGCAGCTGTTCTCCGACGAGGTGCAGCGCCGTGAGGGCGACTCGGCTGGCAGACGGGCGCGGGCTGCCAAGCTCGATCCCACGATGACTCTCGAAGCCTGGGACCAAGGTGCCAAGATCAGCTACGACCGGGCGGTGTGGTCAGAGCTCGTGTCGCTGCGCTTTGTCGAGCAGGCACGCAACGCCTTCATCCTCGGGCCTGTCGGGGTCGGAAAGACCTTCCTTGCCACCGCCCTTGGCCACATCGCCTGTCGCCGGCGCGTCGGCGTGCACTTCGAACGGGCCGACCGGCTCCACAAGCGGCTGAAAGCGGCTCGTCTCGACGCCAGCTACGACGCCGAGATGCGAAAGCTCATCGGCGTCGAGCTGCTCTTGATCGATGATTTCGCACTGCAGCATCTCGACGCCGTCGAGACCGCCGACATCTATGAGATTTGCGTCGAGCGGCACCACTGCGCAGCCACCGTGCTCACCTCCAACAGGGACCCGAGTGAGTGGCTGGCATTCATGGCCGATCCGCTCCTCGCACAGTCCGCAGTCGACCGGTTGAAGAGCGCCGCCTGGGAGCTCGTCATCGAGGGTGAGTCGTACCGCCAGCACGAGAAACCGACGATCGGCGAGGCCACACCGTCTCCCTCTGTCACGCGCCGTCGTCGGCGCGCTTGACAATCCGACCGGCGCACCGAGATCATCTCGCCAGCCGGTCGGTGGACGCGAGGTGGTCCCATGCTTCTGGCAACGAGGGTGGTCCCATGGGACTGGCAAGCGACAGTCCGACCTCTTGGACCTAACCAGCGGGTATGGGGGACAGGTGGTTCTTCGCTCCGAAGCTGCCCACGCCCTGGTGGCGACGGTCAACAATCGGCGGTCTTTCCAGACAGGCACGGCCATCCCCGGAACCTGCGCTGCTGTGAGGATTAGTATCCCCGCCACCCCGCGGGGCAAGATGTCATGATCTCAGTGGTTCAATGAACACGAGGAGTCTGATGTACCGCGTCCAAGTGTCTGAGGTGGTTGGCAGACCCGTAGCCCAGACCAGACCAGTGGGACAGCGTTGCCGTGAAAAGCTCGAGGCTGTGTTGGCTGACGCGCCCGAGGACGAGGTCGTCGTCGTTTCCTTCGTTAACCTCGATGTGATGTCGGGATCCTTCACCGACGAGTTTCTCGGCAAGGTCGTCACCGCGAGGGCAGCTGGGCTTACCGGCAAGTCCCCTTTGCTGCTGACCGACCTCAACGAGGACACAGCCGAGGAGGTCGACCTGTGCCTAGGTCGGCGCAAGATGCCCGCTGTTTGGGTGCATGAGGGCACGGCCAGTCTCCTTGGTGGTGACGACGCTCTGAAGCAGACGTTCGCTGCAGGCGTTCGCCTCAACGAGTTCCGCGCCAGTCAGTTGGCCGAGGAGTTGGGCACCACCCCTCAGAACGTGAACAATCGGCTCAAGCGTCTCGTCGATGCCGGCGCGCTTGTCCGCGCTCGCCACGACCCCTCATCGGGCGGTCGGGAGTTCCTCTATCGGGTTCCCGATGTGCCCGGAGGGAATGTCTCATCGCTGCAAGGTGCGCTGAGTTAGTTCAGTTTCGCCCGAGTGAAGGCACGTCGCGGGCGTCCCCGTAGCTTACGGCTCCGCGGCGTATGGGCGCCGTACAGCCTTGGTGAACGGCGGGACAAGCTGAGATAATGACTAGCAGAGCAGCGGCTTGAAGCAGTCATACTGCTTCAGCGAGTTCTAGGACACGGACCAGATTTGTCGGAGGGTATGAATAGTGTCCCAGGCCCTCCGCCAGATCCTTATTCAAACCCAAGCGTTGAGTAATAGGGAATAGTGCCGTCCGAACGGCTCTGCCCCTGTTTTGCTTCCGACTCGGCGAGCCAGCGCGGACGACCGTCAACCCAGTCGCGACTGTCGTCGCCATCCATCGTCACAACTTGTACGCGGTCGCCCAGCGGTTCCGTCGCACGGACGCAAGCTTCGACTACCGCCGTGCGACTCGCTCCTCGCAGAGGTTGTCCCGGTCGTCGTGGAATTTGAGGTGGCGGTCCCCCGCCTGAGACCTGCCAGCTGGTAGGTATCGGGCGTTCCGCTAAAGAACATCCGAGAGACAGGGGACCACCACCATGAAGAAGGACTACCAGACCGCCGCTCCCGCCGCGGCGATTGCCGTGCCCGACGTCGTCGCTGTGGCCATGACCGCTCTCGCCGAGGAGCTTCGCGAGGGCCTGCTCGCCCTCGCCGTCGGCGCCGAGCTGCAGGTCATGGACGCCATCTTGGAAGAGAGCGTCACCGCCCTCTGCGGCCCGAAGGGCCATCATGATCCCTCCCGTAGCGCTGTGCGTCACGGCCACGAGAAGGGCGCCGTCGCCCTCGGCGGCCGCAAGGTCGCAGTCCGACGCCCACGGACCATCCCCCCTCTAGCCGGACACCTCAACTAGGAGGTAGTCATGGCAGCAGTGACAGAGGAGGACCATCCGATCAGTCGTCGGCGTGGGCGCTATCCGCGCGAGTTCCGCCGTGACGTGGCGGCCCTCGTCATCGACCAGCGGCGCACCGTCGCCGACGTCGCCCGGGAGCTCGACCTCGTCGAGCAGACGGTCGGCAACTGGGTGCGCCAGGAGCGCATCGACCGGGGCGAGCGCGACGGCACGACGACGGAGGTGCGCGAGGAGAACGCCCGGCTGCGCCGGGAGGTGAAGCGCCTCACCCAGGAGCGCGACCTGCTCAAACGAAGTGTGGCCTTCTGGGTCAAGGAGCAGGACCGGTGAGCCGCTACCGGTTCGTCTCCACCATGAAGGCCGAAGGCTTCGCCGTGCAAGCGGCCTGCGAGGTGGCCGAGGTCTCCACCTCGGTCTACTACGAGTGGGCGGCTCGCACGGCGTCGGGACCGACGCCCCGCCAGCTCGAAGAAGCCCACCTCGTGAACGAGATGCACGACATCCACCACCGCCACGACGACAGCTACGGCAGCCCGCGCATGACGAGCGAGCTGCGCCGGCGCGGCTACTGCGCCAACCACAAGCGGGTCGAGCGGCTCATGGCCGACAACGGGATCGCCGCCGTCACCCCCCGCCGCTTCGTGCGCACGACGCTGCCGGCCAAGCTGGCCGAGCCCTTTTCCGACCTCATCGGCCGCGACTTCTCTGTCGGCGAGCCGAACCGCCGCTACGTGGGCGACATCACCTACATCCCGACCGAGGAGGGCTGGCTCTACCTCGCCTCCGTGCTCGATCTCGGCTCACGCCGCCTCGCCGGATGGGAGATGGCCGAGCACATGCGTTCGGAGCTCGTCGAGATGGCCCTCGAGCGGGCCGCCTGCCTACGCGGCTCGCTCGCCGGTGCGGTGTTCCACTCCGACCTCGGGTCGCAATACCTCTCAGGGAGCTACAGGGCCCTCTGCGAGCGTCTCGGGGTGACCCAGTCGGCTGGACGCGTCGGGACGGCTGCCGACAACGCCGCTGCCGAGTCCTTCTGGTCGAGCCTCAAGCGGGAGCTCGTCCATCGCTATCGCTTCGCCAGCCGCGAGGAGGCGAAGCGGGCCATCACCGCCTGGATCAACCGCTACAACGCCGTCCGCCTTCACTCCTCGATCGGCAACGTCCCGCCCGTCGAGTGGGAGATCAGCTACCGTCACCGGGAGCTTCAAGCCGCATAACGAACTGTCCGGCTGAGCGGGGGAAGGCCCCACGCGTGCGCGCCAGCGACGGCTCGGGCGAGGTTCAGGTGCCGGCCTATGAGCACTTCAGCTCCACGGAGGTGCTCGGCGAGATGGCGATGGAAAGGATGCTCGCCAAGCTGTCCACCCGCCGCTACGGCGTCGGCCTCGAGCCGGTCGGGGCGGCCGTCGAGGCGGCCAGCTCGGGCAAGTCCGATCCGCCGTCTCCCGCCGCTTCGTCGAGCGGACCGAGGCTGCCCTCGGCGAGCTCTTGGCCTCCGACCTGAGCGATCTCGATCTCGTGGCGCTCATGGTCGACGGCGTCCACTTGTAAATGCTGATCGAAACCAGGAGCGCGCGCCGGTCGAAAACGGGAGCACTTCGGTCAGAAGCTAGACGGCAGCCCGCGGGTTGTCCACAGGCTCTGGCATTACCTCGACGGCCGGGTCGGTGACTGCGGCGGCGACTTGTTCGGCTACGGGATCGTCGTGCTTGGGCTGGCGCCGGCGACCACGTGACTTGGCGTCGGCCAGCCGGTAGCTCTCGCCCTTGGTCTCGATGATCCTGCAGCGGTGGGTGAGCCGGTCGAGCGTCGCCCCGGTGAGCCGCTCGGAGCCGAGCACTTCTGTCCAGGACTCGAACGGCAAGTTGCTCGTCACGATGAGGCTCGTGCGCTCGTAGGCGGTCGAGATGACGTCGAACAACAGCTCGGCACCGACCTTGGAGGCCGGGACGTAGCCCAGCTCATCAAGCACGAGGAGGTCCAACCTCGCGAGCTGCGCCTTCAGGCGGAGGAAGCTCAGCTCGTTGCGGGCCTCGATGAGAGCGGTGACGAGCTCGGTCGTGCGGAAGAACCGAACCCGGTAGCCCTTGGCGCACGCCTCTGCCGCCAGGGCCGTCGCCAGATGGCTCTTGCCCGTGCCGGGGTTCCCGATCATCAGCAAGTTCTCCTTCTTGTCGACGTACTCACAGCGCGCGAGCTCGGCGATCAGCATCTTGTTGACCGACGGGCCGCGCGGCGAAGTCGAAGTTCTCGAGCGTCTTCAAGGTCGGGAACTTCGCCGCCTTGAGCCGCCGGTCGGCTGCCCGCTTCTCCCTGTCGAGCAGCTCGAGCTCGGTCAGCTGTAGGAGATAGGTGAGGTGGTCGACGTTGTCGGCAGCGCACCGGGCGGCCACCTTCTCGCACTCGGCGGCCACCGTCGGCAGGCGTAAGGCCTTCAGGTGGTGGTGGATGAGCACCATGGACTTCGATTCGAGGGACTTCATGTCTTCCTTTCTCCTCACGGCGCGACCTGCGCCGAGGACGCTGCGGTGACGGTGGCCTCGGGCGCTCAGGCGGTGAGGGACCGGTAGGCCGTCAAGTCGGGTGCCTCGACTGCCACCTCTTTCAGGTGTGGCCGGCCGTCGAGGCTGAACAGCCCGATCGGCACCTCGGTGCGGTGCCCGAGGATGCAGGTGACGGCGTCGGCGCCCGTCGCCCCGATGCTGAGTGCTTCGATGACCGCACCGGCGAGCTCGCCCATGGAGGCCCGCTCCAGCAGTCGGAGCACCTTGATGAACTCCCGAGTGCCGCTGTGCCCGAGGTCGGCCTCGAGGCGCCGGCGGAGCACGAGGAGGCATCCGGGCAGCTGCACGCCCTCGAGCGGACGGGCGAAGTCGAGCGCACCGGGCTTGTGTTCCAACAGTGCCAGGTAGTGGCGGAAGTCGAAGAAGACGCCCTCTTTGTCCCAGCTGCGCACATGGGTGGCCACGACGTCTGTGCCACAGAGGATGCGGACCTCGTCGATCCCACCCAGGCAGGTGACGCCGTGGTGGGCGAAGGCGGTCGGCACCGAGTAGTCGTTGCGGTCGAAGCGGACGAGGCTGAGCGAGTTCGCCGAGCACTGCTCGACCCGGCGCACCTCGAAGCGCGACGGCGGGAGCGCCACCATGGCGGCCCGGTCGGCCTCGAGGAGCACCGCCTTGGTCGCCGTCTTGCCGCGCACCCGGCGGAACAGGTCGGCGTAGCAGGCCGCCGCCAGGTACTCGTTCAGCGCCGTGAAGGAGGCGAACGACGGGACGGGGACCAACAGGTTGCGCCGCGAGTAGCCGACATGGGTCTCGACGTGGCCCTTCTCGTTGCCCCTCCGCACCCGGCAGAAGTGAGCGTCGAACAAGAAGTGGCTCTGCAGGCGTAAGAACTCCCGTGTGAGGTCACGTTCTCGCCCGACGATCTTCTTGACCGCGATCCAGGTGTTGTCGTAGCTGATGCGCACCGGCACGGCGCCATAGAAGGAGAACGCCGACTCGTGCCCGGCCTGGAAGGTCTCGGTGCACTCGCGCGGGTAGGCAGAAACGAAGTAGGCGTCGGAGTACGGCAGCGTCATCACCGCCAGGGCCACCTTCTGCTCGACGCCGGCGACGATGACCGTCGCCTCGCCGAAGTCGAACTGGGCGTGCCCGGGCGGGTGGCTGAGCGGGACGAAGACCTCCTTTCGTCGCAGTCGTTCTCTGGCCACCGCCGCCCGCACCTGCGAGGAGCAGCCGGTGTAGCCGTACTCGTCCCGGAGCCGCTCGTAGATGCGCCGGGCCGTGTGGCGCTGCTTTGGCGGCGCTGTCTTGTCGGCTTCGAGGATCTCGTCGATGACGCCGAGGAACTGGCCGAGCCTCGGCTTCGGTCGGGCGGCAGTCTGTCGGTAGCCGGGCGGCTCGGAGTTGGCGAGGATCTTCTTGAGCGCCTCCGATCCGATGTTGTAGTCGCGCCTGATGGAGCGCTTCGAAGCACCCTCCACCAGCACCTTGCGGCGGATCTCAGTCCATTCGTTCATGTCGGAACGCACCTTTCTCCCGTCTTCTCGTCCGGCTGCAGGTGTGAAGCCTGCGATGCGGGGCGAGGAAGACCAGGGATGGTCAGGTGCTCCCGTTTTCGATCAGCGCGACTGGGTCAGCAAGTGCTCCCGTTTTCGATCAGCGTTTACACGGTCTACACCTATGACGGAGACGGCCTCCGAACCTCTGCGACAAATGGCTCCTCGACGACGGAGTTTACTTGGGCAACAATCGATGACAGTCCTCAACTCGCCTCGGATGGCTCCTGGGATTTCATTTATGTGAACGGTGGAAGTGCGCCAATTGAACAGATTGCCACGACGGGCTCAACTCCGACGGCGATTCTGCTGCTATCAGACCCCAGTAACGACGTTCGCGGCCTGGTACAACTATCATCAGGGGCACATCAGAACCAACTGGTCAACTACACCGACTATGACGCCTTCGGCAGCCCGATCACAGAGTCCGGTGGATCGACGGAATCGGGCGGTCTGTCGGTTTCTCATTCCGTTCTAAATTCTAATTACGCGGCCACGTCACCATGGGGATATGGTGATGGCTACACGGACCCAACAGAACTTCTATATCTCGTGTACCGGTATTATGACTCCGCAACCGGCCAGTTCATCAGTGTTGATCCTCTCGATGCACTTAGCGATCAGGTCTATGAGTACTCGACTGATAATCCGCTCAATGCAGATGACCCGGATGGA
>CAVYKV010000004.1:0-40193 GCA_963769255.1 uncultured Actinomycetota bacterium
GGGGGCACTACCCGACTTTGAGGCCAGCCAGTCGCAGCTCGAGGCCAAGTTCCTTCACGCCAGCGACTTTGGTGTTGCCGAGAGCCGCGGCGCCGCCGGCTTTCAGGCTTACGGGAAAGCACTCGACGCGTTCGTCAACGACTCAGATACAGTCCGCGTGCTGGGCACGTATCGCGGTGATCCCGCGATTCTCAACTACAACCCTTCGACGTCACAGGTAGTCATCCAGTCGCCCGGCGGCGGCTTCGTCAGTGGGTGGCGGATGAGTCCCGCACAGCTGCAAAACGTGATCTCACGAGGAAGCCTCGGCGGTGGATGATCCCTGGTGGGCTTCGTGGATCGGACCTGTTGTCCCATATGCCGTGTTGCTTCGGCAGTTCTTGGATGGTCGCATCACGGCAGACGAGTTCCAGGTCGTCTTCTTTCGCCTCTACAAGCTCGACCCTACGGAGTGGCCACCGACACTCTTCGACGTCCTAGATCGGCTGTTCGCAGATGTCGATGACTACTGCGGCGACAGTGAGTTACGCGCCAAAGTCGATGCCATCGATGCGGAAGAGTTGCGTCGTCGGGCTCAGAGCGCCTTCCACCGCTTGGACGAGCTAGCACGGTGAAGCGCCATCTCACTGCAGCAGCCTTCGCGCCTGTCCCCAGGGTCGTCTGGCTTGTCGCACTGCTCATCTTCTTCTCGCCGCTGACATCGGCTGCGACCGCGTTCTACCCCGAGACACACGTGGCGGCTATCGGGCGGCCAGCCGGCAAGATCGTCGGGCCTCACGAGACGGTCCTCCCCAGTGGAAGTCGGCCGAGCGTCGCCCCTGTCTCAGCGGCCCTGATCGGCGCTACACGGAACGTTGCACACGGCATCCACGACTACGACCCACCTGCGAGTGACGCTCAGGCGCGCCTGGTCGCGGTGGCGTCTTCTCTAGGCGGTACTGCAACGCGGGCCGTGAGGTCGGCATCGGACGACTATGAGATCTCGTCTCCACACGCTTCCACCTTTGCCGCAGAGGGGGGTGCAAGTGGCGCTGAAACAGCTGGGGAGTCAGAAGCGGACGTCACCTTCGGCCACGGAGCGCGTCATCTTGCAGGGACCGGACTCGATCAGGCCGACGTGGAAGGTGCCATCGAATCTCAGGTGAGGACGTCCGCGTCTGCCGCAAGCTCAACCGGCTCATTCTGGGGACGCGTGGTGGTTGACGGGCAGACGGTGGAGTACCGCGCTTACACCTTGCCGAACGGGACGATCAATGTCGGGACGTACTATGTCCCGTAGCCAATCGCCCAATAGGCTCGGCGGGTTTCGCCCTCTTACGGCGAACGAAAGTGGCATTCTCGCACCTCTCCTCAAGGCCGAGTTTCCAGGCCAAGTCCAGCTTGCCCAGCAGGCAGCTCGAATTTCCGCACGTCCTCTCGATGCTGACGGAAGCTTGGAGTTTGCGCAGTCAGATGGCCCACTTGCCCCGGTTGTTCGTCGTATTCCGGTTGAGGCTGAAGCGGAGGATCAGGACGGCGTAATGATCCACGTGCTCCTGCACGTTGTCGACGGTCAGCTGAAGGAGTTGGAGGTTTACCGGGAAGATTCCGCGCCAGTGATGAAGCTTGACCCTGGTCGCCTGCGGGTCCTGGTGCTGTGATCGGTCGTCGGGACTGGATCCCTGACGGCGCCGTGAAACGCCTCGCCGTCCTCACCTTCCTCACCGGACTGGTCGTCGCGCTCATCGGATTCCTCGAGCCCGTGGCTTCAGCCTCGCCGGTCCAGCACCCACAGTCACGCGTCGCGGCCATCGAACACGCCACCACGCAGCTCGTCGGGCCTCACGAGATCGTCCTGCCTGGTGGGAGTCGGTCGAGAGCCCCGAACTACGACAAATCCGCGACCGGTTCGTCTGTTGCCGCAGAAGGAGGAGCCGGTGATCTAGCGGCCGGATGGCGCGGCACCAACATGACGGACGATGAGAGCTTCGAATACCACTATCAGGTGCATGGCGATGGCGTTACTCCCGAGCAGTACGCCCAGGATGCGAGAGCCTGGGCATCCCATCCAACAGGCACAGGCACTCCAGTCGAACTGGCTGACGGGACCTGGGGTATGCGGTACCGCACACCGGGAGGTGGGCCAGGCGGGATATTGGACTCCAGTGGGAACATCATCACTTTCTGGTATCGCTGAGATGGCCGAGTTTGAAGAAGCCGTAAGTGCTTGGCGGAATCAGCCGTTTCCCCCGGGCAGCAGCACAGACGCCATCGACGAGTTGCACGCGGACTTGGCGCTCGCGGATACCTGGGTGGCAGAGGCGGTGGTTCCCTTCATGGAGCGCGGGGTACACCGATCACCTCAGGTTGACGTCAATAAGAGGCTGCATGAGCTTCGCGTCCGAACTGCCGAACTCACACAGAACGGCACGAACGAGACCAGGGAGTTGATGCATTCTTATCGTGACTACATCGACCGGCTGTTACGCGTGTACACGGCATTCACGGAGCAAGGGGAATCTCGAACTCATCACCCCGCCCTACCGGTAGAGACGCATAATCCTCCTCCGGCGTAATCGCGGATACGCGGCTTTTCAGCTCTCTCACCAGGCGTCGCCGTTCCCCGCGCTACGTACGCATCTCGGACGTTCCCTCTGAGGCCAAGCCGGTGTCGCTGTCGTGATCGGCTCCGAGTAGCCCATGACCGTCCCGCCGGTTCAAGACGACGGTGCTAGGCGGACGACCTTGTTGACCACGGACAGCTCATACTCCATGTAGGCGGACAAGAAACTCCACGCTGACGGACAGCAGAACTCCACGTCGGCGGACAGCAGAAGTCCGCACATCCACCAGCACGGCCCTCCAGTGGGGTGTCCTCGATGGCGTCCGTAGTGCCGTCGATCACACCAACTGGAGGGCCGATGACCAAGTCTGGCAGGCACGTCATGGAGATATTGGAAGCCTTCGACCTCACCCACTGCGCCCACGCCGCAGCAGAGCTGACCGGGGTGGACCCGAAGACTGTCGCCCGCTATGTGGCCATCCGGGACGCCGGCGGGAACCCGTTCGAGCCGGCGCCTCGCAGCAAGATCATCGACCCGTACCTCGAGAAGATCGAGGAGCTGGTGGAGCGCTCGCACGGCAAGGTGCGGGCCGACGTCGTGCACGAGAACCACCTCGTGCCCATGGGCTTTGTCGGCGACGAGCGCACCACCCGCCGTGCGGTCGCCGCCGCCAAGGCGGCCTACGACCTCGGCCACCGCCGCACCTACCGGCCCTGGGTGCCCGAACCGGGGATGTGGGCACAGTACGACTGGGCAAAGGGCCCGGAGGTCTGCGGGCGGGCGACCTGCCTGTTCTGTGCCTGGGTGGCCTGGAGCCGCTTCCGGGTGGTGATCCCCACCTGGGACCGCACCCTTCCCACGACACTGGCCTGCATCGACGCCATGCTGCGCCGATTCGGGGGGGCACCGACCTACCTGCTCACCGACAACGAGCGGGTCGCCACGACCGACCGGGTGGCCGGCATCGCCGTGCGCCATCCCGTCATGGTGGCGGCGGGCCGCCACTACGGGCTCGTGCTCGAGACCTGTGTGCCCTATGACCCAGAGAGCAAAGGTGGGTCGGAGTCGAGTGTCAAGATCGCCAAGGCGGACCTCGTCCCCACCGAGGCCAACCTGCTCGAGGACTATGCCGGCTTCGGCGCTCTCGCGAGTGCCTGCGACGGCTTCTGCGATGTCGTGAACGCCAGGCCGCATTCAGAAACCCGGCGCCCACCCAAAGAGATGCTGGCCGACGAGCTGGCCCGCATGCACCCGCTTCCCCGCGAGGCCTTCACGGCCGCCCTCGGCGAGACCCGGGTCGTGAGGGACGACCGCACCATCAGATTCGGTGGCGTGCCCTACTCGCTGCCGAAGGCCTGGATCGGCCACGAGGTCTGGTGCCGGACCCACGGTGAGCAACTTGTGGTGGTCGGCCGGGGGCGCTCCGGTCTCGAGGAGATCCACCGCCACGAGCTCTCCACGCCCGGGAACCCCCGCATCCTCGACGAGCACTACCCCGAGTACCCACCAGGGAACGGGCCGAAATCCGCCCCCTTCGTCCGAAGGACGACGCCGAGCGGGCCTTCCTCGCCATAGGCGACGGAGCCGAGCGCTGGCTGCGGGAGGCCTGCGGGACCGGGGTGTCACGCATCAGATCGAAGATGGCAAAGGCCGTCGAGCTGGCGGCCCTCGTGGGCATGACACCCGTCGACCGGGCGCTCGGCATGGCGGCCCTCGCCGGGCGCTTCGACGACGGCGACCTCGCTTCGGTGCTCGATCACCTGGGACGGCGTGATGCCGTGGAGGACCTCGTGTACGCCGACGAGGCCTACTCGGCTCAGCCCGGCACCTCCTCGTGGGAGGGCTTCGGGCGATGATGGACCCTGCGACCTATTTCGAAGGGCCGCTGCAGCCACACGAGGTGGCGGAGCTGGCCGAGCTCATGGACGACATCGAGGCCTTCGTGTCCACCCTCGATCACCTGCCCGAGCACCTCCGCATCCGCACCCGGTGGTGGGTGCTCCGCCTCGAGAACACCCGAGCTCGGCGATGAAGGCCCCAGAGCCGCCCCCGCTCGGAGACGAGCTCACCCAGCTGCTGAGACGCATGCGCCTTCCCTACATGCGCTCGGCCGCTCCCGAGGTGATCGCCACTGCCAAGTCCCAGCGCTGGGACCCGGCCGAGGTGCTGCGGGTCCTGCTCGTAGAAGAGGTCGCCGGCCGCGACAAGGCCACCCGCACCCAGCGAAGGCGAGCAGCGGGCCTTCCAGCCGGGAAGACCTTCGACAGCTGGATCGAGCAGAAGTCCTCCATCCCCGTGCCTACCCAGAGCGCCCTGCAGAGCCTCGAATGGGTGGGGCGGGCGGAGAACCTGGCGATCTGCGGTCCCTCCGGCACAGGCAAGTCGCATTTCTGCGAGGCGATCGCCCATGGCGTCATCGACGCCGGCATGCGGGTGAGCTGGTTCAGCCTCGAGTCGCTCACCGCCACCTTGGCCCGCGCCAAGGTGGATGCCTCCATCAACCGTGTCATCGCCCGCATCTGTCGGGCCGAGCTCATCGTCGTCGACGACATCGGGATGCTGCCCGCAGGGGCCGACGCCGCCGAGGCGTTCTACCGGGTCGTCGATGCCGCCTACGAGCGACGCAGCGTGGCCGTCACCTCGAACCTGCACCCGTCAGGCTTCGACACGATCATGCCGAAGTCGATCGCCACCGCTGCGGTCGACCGCCTACTGCACCACGCCCATCTCGTGGCCACCGAAGGTCCCTCCGTGCGCCTCGAAGAGGCACTCGCCGGCGCTGGTGTCGTCGCCCTCACACCCGGCGAGGCGCCATGAGAACGCCAGGGCCGTGGCGTCACGACGGCGTCACGATGAGCTGCCCGGTCTATCAGGCCTGCTTCAGCCCGGTCGGCCGGCAGAGCTACTGCTCGGACGCCTGCAGGGCCGCCGCCTGCCGGCGACGGCGTGCCGCCGGCCGGCCACCACTCATCATCCCGAAGTCACAGCCGAAGCGGCCGATCACCGTCTATGAGTGCGACACCTGTGGGACGAGGGCCGTCGGCGAGCAGTACTGCTCCGAGTGCGCCACCTTCATGGCCCGCGTCGGCCTCGGTGGTTCGTGTCCTCACTGCGACGAGCCAGTCACCCTCGCCGAGCTGTTCTCAGACGACGTCGCCGCCGGCATCACCTGACGCCTCGAATGGAGAAGTGCTGTCCGCCCATGTGGAATTCTGCTGTCCGCCAACGGGGAGTTCTGCTGTCCGTCCACGAGGAATTCCTGCTGTCCCTTGACACTTGTTCGCCTGAGCGATAGCGAAGTCGGCCACGTCATCCCAGTCCCAACCGCCGCCCGAACCCCCGGCGTGTATGCGGACGACTACGTCGCCGAGGGTTCCGCTCAGCACACGGTTTGTGTAGCGCTTCGCGTCCCGCTCGGTATCCCGCTCGTACATCTGCGTGTTCGCTAGCGGTGAGAGATCGCGACCGGGGAGAGTGATGTCCCGCTCGGCCACGACGGTCACGCCGGGTTTCCGGTAGTAGCGGGTGCGTGCGCGTTCGGCGAGCCGAATGGCGTGCTCGGGGCTGTCGGTCAAGTCGACCTCGATGAACAGGTACCTCACCGGGTTGACTCCCTTTCGGTAGTTGCGACTGGCGCCGACGCAGCGAAGCTTCGGGCCGCGTCGGAAGGGCGTCGAGACGCTGCGGATCGAGCCCTCCCTCGAATTGCTCCAGCCGTCGCCGGGCAACTCCGATGCGTCCAGCAGGTAGCTGAGGGCCTCGACCCGCTCGGCACGACGACCGATCCTGCCGACTAGTCCTTTGAAGATAAGCCCAAGCCCAGGCGCCCGGCCCATCGACGGAGTGACCTCGCGTGCTTCCACGGCTTCATCCCGCTCTTTCACCGAACCTGCCGTTTCAGCGCCACGTAGCCGGCCCAGTCGTTCCCCGTCACGGCAACTCTTGTCGCAGTGGTGTTGGCGTTGTAGCCGGTGACGCTGGCGACGACGGCCGAGGGTATTTCGGCCAGCAGATAGTCGAGTGCTCCGACGCGCGCCGACTTGCCGATGCCGAGCTGGTTGAGCCGCAAGCGAAGAGCGAGGGCCGTCACGTGCTCGCCGGGGCGCCTGCCGGGGAAGAGCCAGTCGGTCCCTGGGTTCACGCTCGTCATGTTCCATCTCTTGGCGGCGTAGCTGGTGAAGATGGCGGCCGCCGGTGACGGGACGACGACGGGCTGGTCTCCCAGCCTGATTGTGAGCTCGCCACCGTGCTCGCCCAGGTCTCCGAGCTTGAGGTCGATGATGCGAGTCACCGGCTGGGCGAACAACAAGACGAGGAGGCCGGCGGTTCGGTCACCGAGTGCGATGGCTTCGTCGCTCAGCAAACGGCGCACGAGTCCGGCTACTTCCTCCGGCGGGCATCCCTTCGACTGAGGAGGGCGGCGGCGAGGAAGCTCGAGGCGTGGGCAGCGCCGGGTACAGATCGCCCACTTCAGAAAGTCGCTCGCTCCGAAGGGGTTCGACGCATGGGCGAACCAGTCGTCGACGTCCTCCTGGCGAGTCTGCGACAACGGGCGCTCTCGTGCGGACAGGAAGGCGAGGAAGCGGACGCCGGCATCGGTGTTGTCCCGTGCCAGGTTGGCCGCCGTCGCCTTCAACTTGCCCGCTTCGGCCCGCACGCTCAGGTCACGCATCTGCCGCCAGGCGAGGTAGAGCTGGATCTCCTTCCGTACAGCAGGGTCGTCGATCGAAGCCAACCTCTTCTGGCGCCAGGCGTCAAAAGCCGCCAGGTACTTGTCCCTCACAGGCAGCATGCCCGTGTCCATCAGCAACTCACGCAGGTGTTCTCGTGCCTGCGGACCGCCCAGCGAGTCGATTCCCTCGTGGCTCAGGGGTGTCTCACCGGTGGCGAGCGAGCTGAGCCGCCCGGCGGCGTTGACGAGCCAGTTCATGCGGGCCACAGGATTGGCCATTCCTGAAAGCCTCTCGTAGAGCGGCTGCAGCGCCGGGGCGATGCGACCGCTGCCGTCGTCCAGGACAGTGTGCAGCCGCCGTTTCAGCGAGCAGCCGTAACAGGTCTTGGCGTAGTGGTGAGCGCCCTCACACCCACAGGTCGTGCAGGTGAACGAGGACGTCGGTATGCGGGCGCAGTCTGCACACGTTGGCCGCTTCTCTTCATCGAGACCAGGGAGGAGCCGTTCCGCACCACAGCCCGCACATCGACCGCGAGTGGCGACGGCCCGTGTCGGCCTTCAGCACCCCGGTCTTCAAGTTGTCACTGACGAGACGGCGCGGCGCACCGCCGAAGTAGGAGAACGCCGCCACATGGGTCGCCGTCCAGGAGGCCTGGTCCATCTTGAGGACGGGCCGTACGAACATGTGGCGCGAGAAGGCCAGCACCATGACGAAGGCCCACACCCTGCGCAGCTTCTGGGTCACTGGGTCGGGGAACGTGCCGAGGAACCCGTAGTCGATCTGAGCCTCGTCGCCCGGGTCGACGTCGGGCCGCGCCACGGTCACCTTGTCGCGGTTGCGCTCGTCGGGGAACTCCACCCAGCAGTACCGGCGAAAGCTCGTGATCCCGACCGACAGGCCCTCCTCGTCCCGCAGGCGTTGGTGGGTCGTCGTGATCGTGTTCGTCCTGAGCATCTCTTCGATCCTCGGGCGGTACGGCTCGATCACCTTGCGGGAGAGACTGCGCTCGCGGGCGTCCACGAGCTCGGGGCTCCAAGTGCGCACCAGCTCGGACCACTGCTCCCTCGTGAGCCCCTGGGCGCCCGGCGAGAGCCCGGCATCCTCGGCGAGCTTGACGTACTTGCGGACCGTCTTCGGGTCGACCCCGAGACTCTCGGCGATGATCGCCTTCGGGCGACCGGCGTTCCAGTGTTGGTAGATCTCGACGACGTCGAACACCTCGAAGCTTCTCCTTGCCATGTCACCTCTCTCGTCGGGGGACGAGAGAGCGCCTAGTTCGACAAGGAGCCCGGAGGGTGGATGCTCACCCCGGCAGGTGGGGAATTACCTGAACGCCGGGGTAGGGAATTACTTGAACGCCGTGGCGTCCAGCTAGGGAATTACTTGAACGCTGACAGCGCGCCATACCTACCGCAAGCAGCAGGTGGGCAACGCCGGTGACGGCGTCATCGCGAGGTCCAGCTTCCGCTACGCCGGCCGCGGCTTCGTCCTTCCCGGCGACATCGTGCTCGCAAGCTCGTTCTACGAGTCGCAGGCCGAGATGCGCCGGATCGGGTGGGAAGAGGTGACCTCCCTGCGATTCGCGGAGATGGCCACAACGGCTGCAGGCAACGACGGTGCCGGCGAGCCGTGAGCTGTTTGATGACGAGCGATCCGGCGATCGAGACCATGAACGAGAGTCACGACATCGGTGCGTTCGTCGACACCAACCTCGACCGCAGGCCGAGGGCGGTAGCTGCCGATCCCCTGGCAACGGCGGAGAACCCTTCACAAACCTTGCGGCCCGGGGGGCGCGAAGCGGCCAACGGGTCGCTCAGCGGGTTCCACAGACAACCGCGATGAGACACCTCCGTCTGGGAGACTCCCTCGAACCCACCGAGACTCGACAAGCTGTCTGTGCAGACGTGCTCGATCGAGGTCCAGCAGGTGACCGGTCAGCTCGGAACCTCAACTCTTGGTCCGGGAGTCTGGTGGCGGAGACAGGCGGAGGTCGCAGCTCTGCGGAGGAGATCAGCCGGGCCGCCGCCGTCGCTTCGGGAGTGGGCCCCGCGTGCGGTTCGGGCGCTCACGGGCAACGCGGGCAGCCACGAAGTTCTCGATCACCTCGGCGATGACGGCCTGCTCGTGCTCGGAGAGATGCACCGTCATCTCCATGGCACTCCGCAAGCGGTCCTCGACGAGGGTCCTCGGCGAGTCGGCAAAGACGAGGGCGTCGGCGCTCACCGAGAGGGCGACCGACAGCCGGCGGAGGACGTCGAGCGTCGGCTGGGCAGCCCCGGATTCGTAGCGGTGCAGCATGGAGCTCGAGATGTTCGCCCGCTCGGCGAGGAGGGCCTGGGTGAGGCCGCGCTCCTTGCGAACCTCTGCCAGCCGGTCTCCGAACTCCATGGTCGCCAACCCTAACTCCTCCTTGAATCCCAACGACAGATCATGATAGACAATCTATGCGTATTCGACTAGTTGCCAAATGCAGGGGTGGTAGGGGTGGGTAACGCGACGTTCTGGTCGGTTGAGAGTCCAGGCGACAAGCCGACCCTGCGGACCCCAAGCCCACGCGATGGACGACTGCTCATCACGCCCGAGGAGGCGGCACGCCGTCTCTCGATCGGACGGACAGCGCTCTATGGTCTGCTCGCGACTGGCTGCCTCGAATCTGTTCGCGTCGGCCGCAGCCGACGTATCCGGGTTGCGGCTCTCGAGGCATTCGTCGAGGAGCTCGGAGGGGAGCACGACTGCGGCGAGCGTGATCGGAAGCCCATAACAGGCGACGGGTACGATCCGAGCATCGCTGAAGCGACCCCCGACCGCTCGGTCTCGATCGGCCCGCCAGTCGGCGCCATCGCGAGCATCCTGCCCGCCTGCACAGATCAGCCGGCTGCCCGTGCTCGGGATGAGGGAGAGAAGTAAACGTGAGCATCGAACGGCGACCGACAAAACGAGGAGCCGTCTATGACGTGCGCCTCCGCACCCCAGATGGCCGGCAGCGCTGCAGGACGTTTCGGACGCGCCGAGAAGCTGAACTCTTCCACGCTCAGCAGCTGACCGACTTGAGCCGCGGGACGTGGATCGACCCGCGGGGCCAGTCGGTCGCCTTCAAGGACTGGGCGGCCGAATGGCTGCGACGGGACCCGTCGAAGCGGCCGTCGTCACTGGCTCGTGACGACTCGGTCCTCCGCAATCACCTACTCCCGGTGCTTGGCGAGAGGGACCTCGGCTCGATCACGCCTCGCGACGTGCAGAACCTCGTCAACGTCTGGGCGACGGAGAACGCCCCTCGCAGCGTTCGGCGCCAGTACGACGTCCTCCGGGCCATCTTCGCATCCGCCGTCGAACTTGACGTGATCAACAGGTCGCCATGTCGTGGCGTCAGGCTGCCCAACGTGCAACCGACTGACCGACGTATCCCATCGGGAGCAGAGTTGGCAGGGCTCGCTACCGCCATCGGGCCCGAGTGGGAGACCATGGTCTGGCTCGGCGCCCTCCTCGGGCTTCGCTGGGGAGAATGTGCAGGACTTCGTGTGGGCAGGGTCGACTTCACGACGAAGCGCATCCACGTCGTCGAGCAGGTCACCCGGGCCAGCCACGGATACATGGTGGCCGGTCCTCCAAAGTCGCGTGCCGGGTCGCGAAGCCTCAGCGCACCCGATGTGCTCCTGACTCTGATCTCGCGTCACATGAACAGGCTCGGACTGGAGCCGAACGATGGCGACGCGCTGCTGTTCACCGATCGGGACGGCGATCTGCTCGACTACTCCAACTGGCGCCAGCGCGTGTGGGTGCCGGCTTGCAAGGCGAGTGGACTCGCCGGTCTTGTGTTTCACGACCTGCGGCGCGTCAATGCGACAGTGCTCGTCGCGGAGGGTGTGGACCTGAAGACCGCCCAGACGCGACTCGGACATTCCGACCCTCGGCTGACGCTCGCCATCTACGCCCAGGCCACCACGGCGGCCGACCAAGACGCCGCCGAACGCGTCGCCAGGCACCTCCTGGCAGGCACAAGTGACGAGCCAACTGATCGCATCGTGGCAGCGGAATGTGCGATGAATGTGCGATGGAACGAGGATGAGGCAGTCGAACTGGCAGAAATCATCCCGCTGACCAGGGGAAACGGAAGTCGGGAAGGCGGGATTCGAACCCGCGACCTCAGCGTCCCGAACGCTGCGCGCTAACCAAGCTGCGCTACTTCCCGGCGGCGGGTGTCCCCACCAGGATCCATCGTAGCCATCGGGCGTTCCCTCGGCATCAAGGGGCCCCGCGCCGACCGGCTAGGACCGCCATCGGGCGCTACCGCGAGGGCAAAGCAACTGTAGCGCCAGGGTTTCGAACGCTCTCGCAACTCACTACCCGTGTCGGCCCGCTGGCCCGCTCCGGACCGGGACCCCTCGCCGGTGAGCCATCCCGCCGGCGCTACTGAGCGCCCAAAGCGTCCGTACAGGGCCTACTTCGGTGAGGTTCGCAACTCGGTACGCCCACACGAAGAAACCCGCCCCGACGGCCACCCGACCGGCGCGATTGAGCACCCACAAGCGTCCGTACAAGGCGCACTTCGGTGACCCTCACGACTCAGCACGCGCCCAGGCGAGGAACCCGGCCCGGCCCAGCGCACCTACGGCCGCACGGCCAGCGGCGCCGGCTTGTAGGACTCGTCGTGGTAGGTGCCGCCCTCAAGGAGGGCGGCCGCCGCCCGTCGCAGGCGAAGCGGGTCGAGCGGCTTGAGCAGCCAGCCCTCGGCGCCGGAGTGCCGGGCCACGAACACGTCGGCCCGGCGGTCGAGGAGGAGGAGCACGGGCACGTGCTCCTGCCGGCCGCCCGACTCCTCCAGGCGGAGGTCGAAGCAGATGGCGGCCCCGCCCATGGTGCCCACCTGCAGATCCGTCACGAGGAGGTCGGGCGGGTCGGCCTCCACCTCGTCGCGGACCGCCAGACCGGAACGGAGCTCCCGGATGTCGGTGCCGTCGTCCTCGAGGGCGGAGCGCACCTCGGCCAACACGGTGGAGGCGTCCGCCACGATGAGGATGTCAGGCACGGTCGGAGAGTACCTTGCCCGTGAGACACCCGGCCACGAGGGAGAGGCCCTCGAGGTCGTGCACGTCCTTCGAGAGGTAGGGAACCCTCACGACAGGGCCCTCGATGCGGGACTCGAGGGTGGTGATGTACCCCCGCTCCTGGTTGGCGAGACGCTGGAGGTCGTCGAGGTTCTGCCGCAAACCCGCCAGGGCGGAGCGCGCGGCGCGGGCGGTCACGACCCCGCCGTCGGTGGCGAGGGCGTCCTCGGCGGCCGCTCCGGAGAGGTCGAGCCCGGACTCGCCGGCGCGGAAGTCCGGGTGCACCCGGTTCACGACGAGGGCGGCAACCGGTTGGTGGGCCGAGGCCAGGCGGTCGGCGAAGAAGCTCGCCTCCGCCACCGAGTCGCGGCGAGGCGCCGCCACGAGGACGAAGGCCGTGCCCGGATCGCCGAGGAGTGCCTCCACCCCGGCCGCCCGCTCCCGGAAGCCCTCCTCCATCCCGTCGAAGGCCCGGAAGAAGGCGATGGCGTCCTCCACGATCTCGGAGCCGGCGACCTTGGCGATCGTGCGCAGCAGCGCCTGCGTGGCCATGGTGAGGGCCTTCAGTGACGCCCGCGTGGGCATGAGCAGGAGGCGAAACACCCGGTTCTCCAAGAATCTCGTCAACCTCCCGGGAGCATCGAGGAAGTCGAGGGCGTTGCGCGTCGGCGGGGTGTCCACGACGACGAGGTCGAACTCGCCGGAGGCGTTCAGCTCGTAGAGCTTCTCGGCCGCCATGTACTCCTGCGTGCCGGCCAGCGCCGAGGTGAGGTTGCGGTACAGCCGGTTGCCGAGGATGCGCTCCGCCTGCTCGGCATCGCCCGAGTAGCGCGTCACGAGGTCGTCGAAGGTCCGTTTGGCGTCGAGCATCACGGCCCAGAGCTCGCCTGGCCAGGGCCCTTCGATCCGCTTCGGCTCGTTCGTGAGCGCCCCGATGCCGAGGGCGTCCGCCAAGCGCCGAGCGGGGTCGATCGTGACGACGCAGGCCCGCCGGCCGGCTTCGGCCCCGGCGAGGGCCACAGCCGCCGAGGCCGTCGTCTTGCCGGCACCGCCCGAGCCGCAGCAGATGACGATGGAGCGCTCGCTGAGGAGGCTCTGGAGGGAGTCGGCCTTCACGAGGAGGAGGCCCCCTCGGCCGGCGGGTCGAGTACCGAAGGACCGGCACCCGCGGCCGCCTGGTCAGCGGCAGCGGACGCCAGCCACGCCTGCAAGGCCCGCTCGTCGAGGGCCTCGACGGCGCGCCCGAGCGCCTCGGCCAGCTCGGCCACCTCGGAGGGACCGATGTCGTCGCTGAACACGAAAGGCAGCCGCAGCTGCGGCAGCGGCAGGTCGGCGGCCAAGCGGGCCAGTTGCTCCGACTGCACCGCCTCGCGGCCGGCCCTGAAGGCGGCCGCCCTCCTTAGCGCCCCGGCCTCCGACGGCGCCGGGGGGGCACCGCCGGCGACCGATGCCAGCACCTCCGGCTCGTCCAGCCACTTCGCCCCCACTCCCGCCACGGGCAGGTAGCAGGCGTTCACGAGGACGGGCCCGAGCATCACGCCGACCTCGTCCTCGAGCCGGAAGGCCGTCTCGACGAGCTCGTTCACAGGCGTCTCCTCGGGCAACGTGACGAGGAGAACCTGCAGTCGCGCCGGGTCGTGCAGCATCTCGACGACGTCCACGGCCTGGGCGCGAAGCGGACCGCCGCGGGCGGCGTCCATGAGGCCGTTGGCGCTCGTGAGGAAACGGACGGCGTGGCCCGTCGCCGGGGCGTCGAGCACGATCAGGTCGCAACCCTCCGCCTTCTCGAGCTGCTTCACCTTCCCGAGCACGAGGATCTCCACGGATGCCCGGGATGGCCGTGGAGACGACGTCGAGGACCCCCGTCGACACGAGCCGCTTGGCCACCCGCCGCAGCCCGTGGTCCATGAGGTACTCGAGCAGTGCGTCGTCCGGGGTGATGACCCGGCCCCGCACGTGACCGGCGGGGCCCGAGTAGAGCTCCACCTCTTCGTAACCGAAGGTGGCCTCGGTCCCGAAGAGGACCGGGAGGGCGCCGGCGGCGTCGAGACCGAGAATGAGCACGTCAAGGCCTGCGTCGGCCGCCATGCGGGCGAGGGCCGCCGTGACCGTCGTCTTGCCGACGCCGCCCTTGCCGCCCACAACGAGAATCCTGCTCTGACGGCAGAACCGTGCCCGCTCCATCGGCGGGCACACTACCGGGCATCTCCTGAAGTTCACCTCTTGTTTCCCGAGAAGTCGCCGGGTAGGGTGCCCGTGAGCGGGCGTAAGGACACGCCCGAGCGGGGGTCCGGCAGTCCGAACAGGCAAGGGCGAGGGGAACGCACCGCACACGTGACGGGGTGTTCCGGCCGGAGATATCGCGGTTCCGGTGCGTAGGGAGGGGCAACTTGGTCGCCAGTCGAGGAGATGAATTGTGGCAAGCACGCGCCGCGTGCCGAGGCCCACATGCCGTCGTCTTCTTTCCGCCGTCCCACATCGAACGAAAAGAAGAGCGCCTCGTGCGGGAGCGCTCGGCCAAGTCGATCTGCCGGTCGTGTGCGGTCCGGCCCGACTGCCTGGAATACGCCCTGCGTATCCGTGAGCCCCACGGCATCTGGGGTGGCCTCAACGAGGCGGAGCGCAAGCAGATGTTCGACCGCATGGCGACGGTTTCCAACCTCGCCTGACTGATCGGTAACATCGGCGTCCTCGGGCTGGACCGGCACGGCGAGCCCTGACACGAGGCACATGCAGCCCGACGAGATCGAAGCACCCGGCAGGCGGCGGTGAGAGCACCGGCATGATCAGGTGGATCCCTCCCTTCGACACCTTGTCGCGGGTGCTCCCGCTCGCTCTGGCGGTGCCTGCCAAGGCGTCCGTGCGGGAGCGCACGTGCCGCGTCGACGGCCGGCGCATCGGCTACGGCGAGGTCGTCCCGGACGGTGGAGAGCACGACGAGACCGTCGTGGTCGTGCACGGCTGGGGCCTCACGCACGCCTCCTACCGGCGGGCGGCCCAGGCCCTCGCCGGGTACGGGTACCGGGTCTTGCTGCCGGATCTGCCGGGTTTCGGCCGGAGTACCGACCTCCCGGTGCGGAAAGTGAACCTCGACGCCTTCGCCGAGGCCGTGAGGGGGTTCCTCGCCGAGGTGAGGGAGGACACCGGTCCCCGTACCGCCCGCACCCACCTCGTCGGCCACTCCTTCGGGGGCACCGTCGCCGCCCGCCTCACCCACGACACGCCTGAGCTCGTGTCTTCCCTCGTCCTCGTGGACGCCGCCACGGGTGCCACCTGGCGACGGCAGGGCGACGGCGAGCGGCTCCTGGCCGATCGTCCCCTGTGGGACTGGGCGCTCCACCTCGTGCACGAGTTCCCCCTCAGCGACTTCCCCATGGCGGCCACGTCCGTGCTGCGAGACGTGGGGCACAACCTCGTGTGGCACCTGCCGAGCGTCGGCATCGTCGCCCACCTCAGCCGTTCCTTCGACATCCGCCAGGAGCTCGTCCGCATCGCCGAGCTCGGGGTGCCCGTCTCCGTCGTCTGGGGGGACGGCGACCGCGTCGTCACGAGGGCGTGCTTCGACGACCAGTGCGCCGCTGTCGGGCGGGAGGGCACGATCGTCGCCGGGAACCACGGATGGCCGATGGCCGACCCTGCGCTCTTCGGCCAGGTCGTCTCCCACGAGCTGCGGTCGGTGCAGGCTTCCTGAGCGACGCGCCGCCGCCAGGGGCGGAGCGGCCCGCCCCGGCGGCGGGCCGGTACCGTGACGGGGATGACCGAGACGATCGTGCCGCGTGACGCCGCCACCGTCATGATCGTTCGGGACCTCCCCGTCGCCGGCGGCAGCAGGCTCGAGGTCCTCATGCTCCGGCGCAACTCCCGCTCCGGCTGGGTGGCCGGCGTCCACCTCTTCCCGGGCGGTGCCGTCGACGCCGAGGACGGGAGCCCGCAGATCGCCCGCTACTGCAACGGGCCGGAGGACGCCGAAGCAGGTCGGGCGCTCGGTGTGGGGAGTGGGGGACGTCGTTTCTTCGTCGCTGCCGTGCGGGAGTCCTTCGAGGAGGCAGGCATCCTCCTCGCCTCCGCCGGCGGCCTCCCCCTCTCCTTCGCCGACGACGAGGTCGCCCATCGCTTCACGGAGCACCGCCGCCGCCTGAACGCCGGCGAGACCGGGATCGCCGACATCTGCGCCGCCGAGGGCCTCCGCCTCGAGCTCGGCTCCCTCGTCTACTTCAGCCACTGGATCACGCCGGAGGGGTCGCCCCGCCGCTACGACACGCGCTTTTTCGTCGGCGTCCTGCCGGAGGGCCAGGAGGCCCTGCACGACGACACCGAGGTCGTCGCCAGCACCTGGATCGAGCCCGCCGCCGCCATCGAGCGGCACCTCGCCGGTGAGATCGACCTGTGGCTCCCGACGATGAAGAACCTCGAGGGGCTCGGCCGCTTCGCCACGTCGGCCGAGCTGATGTCGTCCGTGGCAGCCGCCACCATGGTCCCCGTCATCCTCCCCAGGTTCTCCATGGAAGGCGAGGTGGCACGTCTCCTCCTCCCCGGCGACGACGGCTACGAAGAGGCCGGAGGCCTCTCGCCGGGCGTTGCCTTCCCGGACCGGCCGACCCATGCCTGAGACACCGACCCCGGCCCAGCCCGTGCTCGATCAGCCCGTGCCCGGCGTGCCGGCCCCCGTCCTGCCGGGCGTCGTGCGCCTCACGGCGGCCAACCCCTCCCTCATGACGGGACCGGGCACGAACACCTACCTCGTCGGCCACGAACGCCTCGTCGCCATCGACCCCGGTCCCGCCGACGGCGAGCACATCGAGGCGATCGCCGCCTGGGTGGCGGGCCGTCTCGCCGCCATCGTGGTGACGCACACGCACTCCGACCACGCTCCCGGTGCCTCCTGGCTCGCCCGCCTGACGGGTGCCCACATCCTCGGCTACGGGCCGAGGGACGGCTTCGAGCCGGACGCCACGCTGCAGGAGGGGGACCGGGTCGGCGAGGGCGACATCGCCCTGCGGGCCGTCCACACGCCCGGGCATGCCTCCAACCACCTCTGCTATCTCGCCTCCTTCCCCTCCGGAGCAGGCACGGAGGGTCAGGTCCTCTTCTCCGGCGACCACATCATGGGCGGATCCACCGTCGTGATCGCCCCGCCGGACGGTGACATGGACGCCTACCTCGCCTCCCTCCGCAGGCTGCTCGAGCTCGAACCGCCCCTCAGTGTCATCGCCCCCGGGCACGGACCCCTCCTGCCGGCGCCCCGGGAGGTCATCGAGGGCTACCTCGCCCACCGCCTCGGGCGGGAGGAGGCCATCGTCGCCGCCCTCGCAGCGGGGGCGACGAGCATCGAGGGCATCGTGACGGCCGTCTACACCGACGTGCCGGAGGCCCTCCACCCCATCGCCGGCTACTCCGTCTGGGCCCACCTCCGCAAGCTCGCCGTGGACGGACGGGTCGCCTCCGACGATCCCGACGACATCGCCGCCGCCTGGTGGCCCCTTCCGGCCGGCACGGGGAGCGCCGCGCCCGGCCGGTAACCTTCCAAGGTGCCTCCGCTGTCCGTCGACACCGTGGCCTGGCGCGCCGTCGACGGCATCGGCTACCTGACCTGGCCGGCCTTCGACGACCTCGGCGTCGCCGTCGCCGTCACGACCCGGCAGGGGGGCGTCTCCGGCGGGGCCTACGGCAGCCTCAACGTCGGCCTGCACGTCGGCGACGACGAGCACCTCGTCGTGGAGAACCGCCGGCGGGCCGCCCGTACCGTGGGCGCCGACCTGGAGGACCTCGTCTTCTGCTGCCAGACGCACGGCCGCGCCGTCGCCCGCGTCTCGGCGGCCGACCGGGGTCGGGGCGCTAGCACGTCGGCGACGGCCGTCGAGGGGGTGGACGCCCTCGTCACGACCGACCCCGGCCCGGTCCTCGTCATGATGGTGGCCGACTGTGTGCCCATCGCTCTGTACTCACCCCGTGCCCAGGTCGCGGCTGCCGTCCACTCAGGCTGGCGAGGCACGGTGCGGCGGGTGGCGGCCGCCGCCGTGGAGGAGATGTCCCGGCTCGGGGCCGAACCGGACGAGATCGTGGCCGCCATCGGTCCGGCCGTCGACCCCCGCCACTACGAGGTGGGTCCCGAGGTGATGGAGGCCGCCGCCAAGTGCTTCGCCGGTGAGACCGACGGCGTGCTGTCGCCGGCGGACCCCGTTGCCGACACGTACCTCTTCGACCTGTGGGAGGCGAACCGGCGCATCCTCGTCGAGGCGGGCGTCCGGCCCGAGTGCATCCTCCTCGCCGGCGTCCCGACGGGTGGCGACGGCCCCTTCTTCAGCCACCGGGCGGCGCAGCCGTGCGGCCGCAACGCCATGCTCGTGCGCCTCCGGCCCCGGCCATGACGCCGCCGCCGAGCGGGGCCGCCTCCCGCCCCCGGGCCGAGCGCTTCACCTACGCCGGCTACGACGTCGACGCGAGCGCCGGCGTCCTCACCTGCCGCTACCGGCTCGACGACGTGGAATTCACCGAGACGGTCGCCCTCGAGGGTGTGGAGGCGGCCGCCTGGGAGGGGCCGGGAGTGGAGGCGGCGATTCGTTTCGTCGTGCTCTTCCTCGGCGTCTCCTACTACAAGGCCGGCGCCCCGCCCACCGTCGACCTCGGCGGGCTGCCGCTCCTGCCCGGCGACGTCGAGCTCCTGCGGCAGTACTACGTCGACGGCCTCGCCGAGTTCGCCTACTGCAACGGGCTCGACCTCGCTGGCCCCGACATCACGGGCCTCGAGATCACCGGTCGCGAGATCACCGGGCACGCACCGGCGACCCTGGCGCCGGGCACCCCGGGCGGGACCTCGAGCCTCGCCCGGCCGCTCGTGCCCTTCGGCGGCGGCATCGACTCCATCGTGACGACGGAGATCGTGCGGCAGCGGGCGGGCGACGAGAGCACGGCCCTCTTCGTCGTGAGCAAGTCGGGCCAGCGGTACGCCGCCGTCGAGGCGCCCGCCGCCCTCACCGGCCTCACGGTGCTGCGGGCGGCACGCCGGCTCGACGACCGCATCCTCGCCTCCCGGGAGCTCGGCTACCTGAACGGCCACGTGCCCGTTACCGGCATGATCACCGCCATCGCCGTGCTGGCGGCGCTGCTGCACGGCCGTGACGCCGTCATCCTCTCGAACGAGTCCTCCGCCTCCTCCGGCAACCTCGTCGTGGGAGAGCGAGTCGTCAACCACCAGTGGTCGAAGGGCCTCGCCTTCGAGGCGGCCTTCCGAGCGGCCCTCGCCCGCCACGGCGTCCCCGTCGACTGCTTCTCGCTCCTCCGCTCCGTCTCCGAGCTCTGGGTGGCGCAGCGCTTCGCCGGGCTCGCCCCGTACCACGGCGTCTTCCGCAGCTGCAATCGAGCCTTCTACGTCGACCCGACGCTGCGCCTCGACCACTGGTGCGGCGAGTGCGACAAGTGCTGCTTCATCGACCTCGTGCTCGCCCCCTTCCTCGACCGGGCGGAGCTCGAGTCCATCTTCGGCGGGCACGAGCCGCTCGCCGACGAGGACCTCGTCGGCCGGTTTCGCACGCTCCTCGGGATCTCCTCCTCGCCGAAGCCCTTCGATTGCGTCGGCGACGTCCCCGAGTGCCGTTCGGCCCTGCGGCTCGCCGCCCGCCGCAGCGACCGCGCCGACAGCGGCCTCCTCCAAAGCCTCCTCACCGAGCTGCCGGTGGAGCCTGACCCCTCCGACGAGCTGCTCCGACCGGGCGGCCCCCACTTCATCCCCGATGCCTACGCGCCCGGCACTCTCCTGGTCTGACCTGGCGGGCGCCTCCGTCGGCGTCTGGGGGCTCGGCATCGAAGGCACGGCCAATCTGCAGTGCCTCGCCGACCTCGGCGCCGACGTCGTCGTCGTGGAGGATTCCCCCTCGCAGGCGACGGCCCTCGGCCACGAGGTGCTCACTCTCGATCAGGGAGGCCTGGAGGCCCTCGCCGCTCGCGAGGTCGTCGTGAAGACACCGGGCATCGCCCGCAACCGCCCCGAGGTCGGCCGCCTGGAGGCCGAGGCCATCCCCGTCGTCGGCGGCCTCGGGCTCTGGATGCAGGAGGCCCCGCTCGACCGCGTGCTCGCCATCACCGGGACGAAAGGCAAGTCGACGACGACGGCCATCGCCGGTCACCTCCTCGAACGACTCGGCTATGCCACCCTCGTCGGCGGCAACATCGGGCGGGCACCCTACGATCCGGCGCAACCGGCCGGCTACGACTTCGCCGTCATCGAGGTCTCGAGCTACCAGGCGACCGACCTCGCCGTCTCCCCCCCGGTCGTCGCCGTCACGTCGCTCCACCCGGACCACCTCGACTGGCACGGGGGCGTCGAGGCCTACTACCGGGACAAGCTGTCCGCCTGCACGCAGCCGGGGGCGGAGCTGACGATCGCCGACGGGGCGAGCCCGGAGCTCCGGGCGCACGCCGCTTCGCTCGGGCCGCGGGTTCGCTGGGTGACGGGAACGGAGGCCGACCTCGACGGCGCCTACGTGGACGTCCTCGGCCTCCCGGGCGCCCACAGCCGCCGCAACGCCCTCATCGCCCGCGCCTGCCTCCTCGCTCTCGGCGTCGCCGAGGCGGCGGTGGAGGGGAAGCTGGAGGGGGCGGCGGCGGGTTTCGAGGCGCTCGAGAGCCGCCTGCGAGCCATCGGCCGCCTCGGCGCCGTGACCTTCGTGGACGACAGCCTCTCCACCAACGTCCTCCCTACGCTGGCGGCCCTCGACGCCTACGAGAGCGACCGGGTCGCCCTCATCGTGGGCGGCCACGACCGCGGCATCGACTACGAGCCGCTCGCCCGGGCGCTGGCGGAGCGCAGCCGGCGGCCCGGGGCCGGGCTCGTCGCCGTCTTCACGCTCCCCGAGAACGGCGGACGCATCGGGGCGGCCATCCGGGACGAGGCCGGCGAGGACGCCGAGGTGAGCGACTGCGCCACACTCGAGGAGGCCGTGCGATCCGCCTACGGCCGGCTCGGCGACGGGGGCGGCGTCGTCCTCTTGTCGCCGGCGGCCTCCAGCTTCGGGCAGTTCCGCAACTACGCGGACCGCTCGGCCGCCTTCGCCGCCGCCATGGAGCGTTGCGGCCGGCCGCAGCGGCCGCCTACTGCGGCAGGAAGAGGACGTTCGGGTTCAGGACGCCGGCGGGGTCGAGCGCAGCCTTGATGGCCCGCATGGCGGCCATCTCGCTCGGGGTGCGGTTGAGGGCGAGCCAGCGTCGCTTCGCCGACCCGATGCCGTGCTCGGCACTGATGGACCCCCCGAGCTCGGCCACGAGGTCGAAGATGGCCCCGTCGACGGTCTCGTCGTCGGGGTCGACGTCGGTGACGTTCACGTGCACGTTGCCGTCGGCGGCGTGGCCGAAGAGCCAGGTACGTCCGCCCGGGGCGAGACGGGCGACGACCTCGGGCGCCCGGCGTACGAGCTCAGCGAGGCGGGCGAGCGGCACCGAGACGTCGAGCTTGTGGGCGACGCCGAGTGTGGAGATGGCCTCCGTGTGCCCCTCCCGGTAGCGCCAGAGGATGGCCCGCCGCTGTGAGCTCGAGGCGATGGCGACGTCGGCCACCCCCTCGAGCTCGGAGACGACGTCGCCGAGCTCCTCCGTCGGATCGGTCGGCCCGGACGCCTCCACGAGCACGTAGGCGGCATGCGGCTGCGAGAAGGGCATCTGCAGGGAGAACTGCGCGCAGACGAGCTCGAGCCCGGCCTGCAGGATGAACTCGACCGCCTCGAGGAGGCCGGCGTGGCGCCGTAGGGAAGCCGCTGCCATCACGGCGATCTCGATATCGTCGAAGGCGAGGAGGACGACGGCGCGCGCCGGCTGGGGGGCGACGAGGCGGAGGCGTGCCGCCGTGACGACGCCGAGGGTGCCCTCGCTGCCGCAGAGCAGCCGGGTGAGGTCGTAGCCGGTGTTGTCCTTCCAGAGGCCGTTCAGGTGCGAGACGACGCTGCCGGCGCCGAGGACGGCCTCGATGCCGAGGAGCTGCGCCTTCGTGTCGCCGTAGCGGATCATGCGCAGTCCGCCGGCGTTCGTGGCGATCGTCCCCCCGATCGTGGCCGAGTCCCGGCTGCCGAGGTCGACGCCGTAGGTCCAGTGCGGCGCCCCCGCCCGCTGCAGCTCGGCGATGGTGACCCCGCAGCCCACCGTGACCTGGCCGTCCACCTCGTCGACCTCCCCGATCGAGTGGAGGCGCCCGAGGCTCAACACGATCTCGCCCTCCAGGGGCACCGAGCCGCCCACGAGGCCCGTGTTCCCCCCTTGCGGCGTGAGCGCCAGGCCGCGCTGGGCGCAGATGGACACGACAGCCGCCACCTCGTCGACGGAGCCGGGTCGCACGACGCAGGTCGAGCGGCCGCGGAAGCGGCCCGTCCAGTCGACGACGTAGGAGGCGACGAGGTCCGGGTCGGTGAGGACGTGGTCCCGTCCGACGACCTCCTCGAGGGCGTTGGACGCCGTCACGAGAGCCCGGCCGGCCCGAGCGCCTGCTCGACGCGCTCCAGCATGCGGGCCGAGCACCCCGACATCTCCACGCGGGGGGCGATGTCGGTGAGGATGCGCTCGGCGATGACCCGAAAGGCGGCCCCCGCCTCCCCGGCACCGAGAGCGACGGGGTGGCCGCCGTCGCCGCCGACGGAGACGGCCGGGTCGAGCGGGATCTCGCCGACGAGCGGCACGCCGATGTCCTCGGCGAGGCGGCGACCGCCGCCTGAGCCGAAGAGCGGGTAGCTCTCGCCGTGAGCGCAGACGAAGGCGGACATGTTCTCGATGACCCCGGCGATGCGCAGGTGCCCCTTGCGGGCCATGTCGGCAGCCCGCCCGGCCACCTTCTGAGCGCCGAGGGGCGGCGTCGTGACGAGCAGCACCTCGGTGCGCGGCAACATGCGGGCGAGCCCCATCTGGACATCGCCCGTGCCGGGCGGGAGATCGACGAGGAGGTAGTCGAGGTCGCCCCAGAGCACGTCCTCGAGGAAGTGCTGCACGGCTCGGTTGAGCACGAGCCCGCGCCACATGATGGCCTCGTCCTCACCCGACAAGAAACCCATCGAGACGACCCGCACCACCCCCTCCCCCACCTGCATCGTGAGGGGGACCATCTTCCCGTCCCGTGCCTCGATCTCTCCCTCCATCCCGAGCATGCGGGGGACGGAGTGGCCCCAGACGTCGGCGTCGAGCACGCCCACGGTGCACCCGCCCTCGGCAAGGGCGACGGCGAGGTTCACCGTCACCGACGACTTGCCGACGCCGCCCTTGCCGGAGGCGATGGCGAGCACGCGAGCCGTCGGCGGGAAGTCGGTGGCCACGGCAGAGCGTTCCTGCGCCTTCAGCCGGGCTCGCGACATGACGGCCGCTCGCTCCTCGCTCGACATCGTGCCGGTCGTGACGACGACACGGGAGATGCCGGGCAGGCCGGTGAGGCGCCGCTCCACGTCGGCACGGATCTGGCCCCGCAGCGGGCAGCCGGCGACGGTGAGGGCGACCTCGACGGTGACCGTGCCACCCTCGACGGCGACCTCCCTCACCATCCCGAGGTCGACGATGCTGTCGCCGAGCTCCGGGTCGACGACGCCCTGGAGGGCGGCCCGCACCTCGGTGACGAGATCGTCTGCCGAGCCCCCGGGGCGAGTGCCGGGCGTGGCAGGATGGTCGGGCGGGGTGCTCACGGTGCCTTCGAGGCTACCGTCGGCCGGGAAACGGGCGCCGACCGGGAAACAGGCACCCCAGGACTACTATCTCTCCAGAAGCAACTGCGCTCCGGGAGACCGGCGTGCACGGGGTCCGAGGGATGAGGAGGCTCGATCCGTGAGCATCGCTACTACGTCAGTGTCGATCGGCCGCCGGCCAAGCCCGGTGACCCTGACCGACGCCGCCGCCAGGAAGGTGGAGGATCTCCTCAAGGAGGAGGGGAACGAGGACCTGGCCCTGCGCGTGGCCGTGCGCCCTGGTGGCTGCTCGGGCTACAGCTACGAGATGTTCTTCGACTCCGAGGTGGGCGACGACGACATCGTCCGAACCTTCGGCCCGGTGAGAGTGGTCATCGACCCGGAGAGCGCCGACCTCATGACGGGCGCCACCCTCGACTACCGGGACGGACTGCAGGACTCCGGCTTCCACATCACGAACCCGAACGCCACGCGCACGTGCGGCTGCGGTTCGTCCTTCAGCTGAGCAACTCCGATGGCACAACCCATCGGGCCCTACTCGCCCATCGTCCGGGCCGGTGACTTCCTCATCTGCTCGGGACAGCTCGGACTCAGCGACGGCGCCCTCGTCGAGGGCATCACGGCGCAGGTGCACCAGGCGCTCAGCAACGTGTCGGCCCTCCTCGGTGCGAAGGACTCCGGCCTGCACCATGTTGTGAAGACGACGGTCTTCCTCGCCGACATCGCCGACTTCGCCACGATGAACGAGGCCTACATGGCCCACTTCGACGGCCAGCCTCCCGCCCGCTCGGCCTTCGCCGTGGCCGCCCTTCCCCTCGGGGCGCTCGTGGAGATCGAGGCCTGGGCGTATTCGCCGGAGGGCGGCCGCCTCTAAGCCCTCGGGGACGGCTCGTGCCGCCCTCGCCGCTGCGGTTGCAACGCCCGGCAGAGCCGGGTGTGCTACGAACGGTCGGCAATGAAAGGCACGTGTAACACCGGTCCTCGTGCGGCGCGCCCGAGCGCCCTCGCCCTCGCCGTCGTCGGCGGTCTCGCCCTCGCCGCCTGCACGAGCAGCGGGTCGAGCCCGACGAGCAGGCCGACTACCACGAGCACGCTGCCACCGCTTCCCCCGAGCGTGATCGCCTACGTGGCGCTCGTCGGATCGGGATCGAGCGTCGGCAACGGTTCCACCCTCGTCGAGGTCACGCTCTCACCACCGCCCCGGAGCGTGAGCGCTCCGCTGCACATCGGCGTCTTCCCCGATGCCATCGCCATCACACCGGACGGTCGCCTCGCCCTCGTCGCCAACTACACGTCGAACACGGTGACGCCCATCTCGCTCCCGTCCAACCGGGTGCTGCCGGCCATCGACGCCGGCGCCGGCCCCGCCGGCATCGCCATCACGCCGGACGGCAGGACCGCCTACGTCACCGACGCCAACGCCGACACGGTGACCCCGATCGACCTCGCCACCCTCAAGCCCGGGCGAGCCATCCATGTGGGTAACGGCCCTCAGGGCATCGCCATCACACCGGACGGGTCCCGGGCGTACGTGGCCGACGCAGGCGCCATCGTGTCGGGCCAGTCCGGTCCGATCGGCCACGACGTCACGCCCATCGACCTCACGACGGGGAGAGCCGGGGCGCCCATCCGCGTGGGCAACGCTCCTCTCGGCATCGCCGTCACGCCGGACGGGTCCACAGTCTTCGTCACGAACCTCAACTCCGAGAGCGTGACGCCCATCTCCGTCGCCGCCGGCACCGCCGGGGCCCCCATCGCCACGGCGGGAGCGCCCCAAGCCGTCGCCATCGCACGCAACGCCGCCTGGGTCGTGAACGCCCCAGCCGGGGGGCAGGTCAACAACCTGCAGCCGATCTCCCTCGCCGGCGACGTCGCCGGCAAGCCGATCCCGCTCCCGAAGGGGGCGGCCAACCTCGCCATCGCCCCAGGCGGCGGCACGGCCTGGGTCGTGTGCCTGAACAGCGACAAGCTCGTGCCGGTCGACCTCGCCACCCGCCGGGCCGGAAGGGCCATCGGTGTGCGGGGCGGGCCTTTCGCCGTCGCCGTGGCGACACAGCCACGTGGCCCGGCGCCGGCGACCACCACGACCACGACGGCCACGTCGAAGAAGAAGAAGAAGAAAAAGTCGAAGTCCTGACGAGGGCGGGTCGCTCCCGGCCTCTAGCCGGCCTGCCCGAAACCGCCTCCGGCGCCCGGCGCCCACCGCACGGACCCGAAGCGGTAGCCGACGCTGCGCACGGTGTCGATGAGGTGGGCGTGCTCCTCCCCGAACTTGGCCCTCAGCCGCCGGACGTGGACGTCCACCGTGCGGGCGCCGCCGTAGTACTCGTAGCCCCAGACGCGTGAGAGCAGCACCTCGCGGGTGAAGACCTTGCCGGGGTGGGCCGCCAGGAAGCGCAGGAGCTCGTACTCCATGAAGGTGAGGTCGAGGGGACGCCCCGCCAGGACCGCCTGGTAGGTCTCGAGGTTGAGGGCGAGCGGGCCGTAGAGGATGAGGTCGTGCTGCTTGCCGCGGCCCGTCCGCCGGAAGAGGTGGGAGAGGCGAGCCTCCACCTCGGCCACGTCGGCACCGGCGACCACGAAGTCGTCGAAGAGGTCCTCCGTGAAGTCGAGCTCGGCCAGCCGCTCGGGCGGCAGGACGAGGAGCAGGGGCTGCAGCGGGTCCTCCCGCTTGCGCATTGAACGGCAGAAGCCGAGCCCGGCGGCGAGATCGCCGGGCTCCCCGCCGGCCGCCACGACGGCCCCGGCCCAGCCGTCCTCCGGCTCGTCCCGCTCGGACTCCGAGGCGCTCGCCACGGAACGCCAGGGGTAGCCGGCGCCCTCGAGGGCGTCGGCGAGCCACGGTGGGGGCGGGTCGGGGAAGACGAGCAGGGGTTCCACGTGAACGGCCTCAGAGCTGCCCCAGGTAGCGGTTGATCTCGAAGGGCGTCACCTCTCGGGTGTAGGCGTCCCACTCTGCGTGCTTGTTGCGGAGGAACCACTCGAAGACGTGCTCGCCCAGCACGTCGGCCACGAGCTCGGAGCGCTCCATCTCGACGAGGGCGTCGTGCAGGCTGGAGGGGAGGGGCCGGATGCCCTCGGAGGCGAGCTCTTCCGGGGTGAGGGCGAAGAGGTTGGAGGACGTCTCCGGGCCGAGGTCGTAGCCCTCCTCGACGCCTCGCAGGCCGGCGGCGAGCACGACGGCGAAGGCGAGGTAGGGGTTGCAGGCAGGGTCGGGCGAACGGAACTCGATGCGGGTGGACTCGGCCCGGCCCCGCTTCACGATCGGGACGCGCACGAGGGCCGACCGGTTGTTGTACGCCCAGGACACGTGGATGGGGGCCTCGTAGCCCGCCACGAGGCGCTTGTAGGAGTTGACCCATTGGTTCGTGACGGCCGTGATCTCGTGGGCGTGACGGAGCAGGCCGGCGATGAACTGGCGGGCGACCTCGGAGAGGCCGTGGGCGTCGCCGGGGTCGGCGAAGGCGTTGTGCTCGCCTTCGAAGAGGGAGAAGTGGGTGTGCATGCCGGAGCCTTGGACGCCGGAGAGGGGTTTCGGCATGAAGGAGGCGTGAAGTCCCCGCTCGAGGGCCAGCTCCTTCACGACGAGACGCACCGTCATGACATTGTCCGCCATCGTGAGGGCGTCCGTGTAGCGGAGGTCGATCTCGTGCTGGCTGGGGGCGTCCTCGTGCAGGGCGTACTCGACCGGGATGCCCATGTCCTCGAGCGTGAGGACGGTGCGCTGTCGCAGGTCGGAGGCGAGATCGGTGACGGTGAGCTCGAAGTAGGAGCCGCCGTCGAGCGGCTCGGGCTGGGTCGAGCCGGCGAAGTAGAAGTACTCGATCTCCGGGGCGGCGAAAAACGAGAAACCCCTCCCTCTCGCCCGCTCGAGCGCCCTCCGCAGCACGTGGCGGGGGCATCCCTCGAAGGGGGAGCCGTCCAGGTTGATGATGTCGCAGAAGACCCGGGCCACCTCCGAGTGCTCGCTGGAGGGGCGGCCGGCCGGCAGCGGGAGGATCTGGAAGGTCTTCGGGTCGGGCTTGGCGAGCACGTCGGACTCCTGCACGCGGCTGAAGCCGTCGATGGCGGAGCCGTCGAAGGTCATGCCGCCTTCCAGGGCGTTCTCGAGCTCGGCGGGCGTGATGGCGAAGGACTTCGGCGTGCCGAGCACGTCCGTGAACCACAGCTGGATGAAGCGGACGCCGCGCTCCTCGACGGTCCGGAGCACGTACTCACGCTGGCTCTGCATGGTGGTCCTTCTCCTCCTTCGGGATCCCGGCCGTCCGGGTCCGGGCCTTTCGGGGGACCCCACAGCCCGGGATGCCCAGAGTCTTGCCTGCTTCGAACCGGCTCGTGACCGGCCGGCCGGCCGCGGCGGCACGAGTTCACACGGCGTTCACGTTCGGGTGACAGCCTGGAAACAGATCGCTGGCAACCTTGTCGTGACACGTCATGCGATCTGGCGCGCCGTGCCGGCGCCCCATCGCTCGCTGAGAGGAGAATACGTGGAGGACCGAACCGCCACCGAGGTCGTCAGGCTCATGCAGGACGAGGGGATCGAGATCGTCGACTTCCGTTTCTGCGACCTTCCCGGCCTGATGCAACACTTCTCGGTGCCGGCGCATGAGCTGACCGAGGCGGGTTTCGTGGACGGGTTCGGGTTCGACGGGTCGTCCATCCGAGGTTTCCAGGAGATCCAGGAGTCGGACATGCTCCTCCTCCCGGATCCCTCCACCGCCGTCGTGGATCCCTTCCGGCAGCACAAGACGCTCAACCTCAACTGCTTCGTGCACGACCCGGTGACGGGCGAGAGCTACTCCCGCGACCCCCGCTATGTCGCCGTCAAGGCCGAGCGCTACCTCGCCACGACGGGCATCGCCGACACGGCCTACTTCGGTCCGGAGGCGGAGTTCTTCATCTTCGACGACGTCCGTTTCGGCCAGGACTCCCACTCGGCCTCCTACCACGTCGACTCCATCGAGGGCATCTGGAACTCGGACCGCGACGAGAAGCCGAACCTCGGCTTCAAGCCCCGCTACAAGGAGGGCTACTTTCCCGTCCCGCCGATGGACCACTTCCAGGACCTCCGCTCCGAGATGATCCTCGTCATGGAGCGCCTCGGCATCCACATCGAGGTGCAGCACCACGAGGTCGGCACGGGGGGCCAGGCCGAGATCGACATGCGTTTCGACACGCTCTTGCGCATGGCCGACAAGCTCATGCTCTACAAGTACGTCGTGAAGAACGTCGCCCGCAACGCCGGCTACACGGCCACCTTCATGCCGAAGCCGCTCTTCCAGGACAACGGCTCCGGCATGCACTGCCACCAGTCGCTGTGGCGGGACGGCGACCCGCTCTTCTACGCCGAGACCGGCTACGCCGGGCTGTCGGACATGGGTCGCTGGTACATCGGCGGGCTGTTGAAGCACGCCAAGTCGATCCTTGCCTTCGCGGCGCCCACGACGAACTCGTACAAGCGGCTCGTGCCGGGCTACGAGGCGCCTGTGAACCTCGTGTACTCACAGCGCAACCGCTCGGCCGCCTGCCGGATCCCGATCTACTCGAAGAGCCCGAAGGCGAAGCGGGTGGAGTTCCGCTGCCCGGACCCGTCCTGCAACCCCTACATCGCCTTCTCCGCCATGCTTATGGCTGGCCTCGACGGTGTGCAGAACCGCATCGAGCCGCCGGACCCGGTCGACAAGGACCTCTACGACCTCCCGCCCGAGGAGCTGGCAACGGTGCCCCAGGTGCCGGCGTCACTCGACGAGGCGCTCTTGGCGTTGGAGGCCGACCAGGACTACCTGAAGGCCGGAGGCGTGTTCACCGACGACCTCATCGAGACGTGGATCAGCTACAAGCGCATCCACGAGATCGACGCCGTCCGGCTGCGGCCGCACCCGTGGGAGTTCATGCTCTACTACGACATCTAGGTTGAGCTGGATGTTTATGGGCCATTCCTGCAAAAATCCCTGATATCCCTACTTTCTTCTACCGTCTCCGCTCGTGCGCGGGACGATGCGGGAGAAGTCGAAGGGCGTCTGGGAGGTACGGGTGTCCGTCGGTCGCGGCCCCGTCACCCAGCGCCCCCGTCAGGTCAGCAGGGTCGTCCGCGGAACCAAGCGGGACGCCCAGAAGCGCCTCGCCGAGCTGCACGCGGAGGTCCTGACGGGGTCCCACACCGACACCAAGACCACGTTCTCGACATTGCTCGACAGTTGGTTGGAACAACAGGAGCGGCTCGGCCGGTCTCCCGTCACGCTCCGCAACCTCCGCTCGTGCGTCGATGCGATCCTGTGGCCGGCGCTCGGGCGGATCGAGCTCCGCAAGCTGCGGGCCGAGGACATCGACCGCTTCTACACGCGGGAGGCTCGACTGGGGAAGGCGCCGACCACGGTTCGGAAGTACCACAGGTACATCTCGGCGGCACTCGAGCAGGCCCTGCGCTCGGGCTGGATCGACGCCAATCCGGCGCGGCTGGCAACTCCGCCTTCTTCGCGCCCGCAGGAAGTCGTCACGCCCGACGCTGCCAACCTCCGCCGGCCCCTCGAAGAGGCGGAGCGCCGCAACCCGGTGCTGGCCGCCGCGCTCGCAGTTGCCGCTCTGACCGGGGCGCCTCGAGGCGAGCTCTGCGGGGTCCAGTGGGCAGACCGCGAGGCTGCTCGGCGGATGGGCGAAGTGATGAGCGGGATGCTCGCATTGCCGTCCTGATCCCCGGACTTGCAACGGCGTCGATCCTTGTCGCCGCAGCTGGCACACGTGGCCTGAGCTGGCCAGATTGTCGCGCCGAGTCTCTCGCTTCGGCTTCGGTCGGCTTGAGTACGCCACAGTTGGCTCCCAATCTGGTTCCCCCGTTGCACCGACCGACCGAGCAGAGCTGGTGCCAGGCGTCGTCTCCTTGCACTCGTGCTTCACCGTCGGAAGTCCGAGTCACGGTGTCTTCGATGCGGACCTACGTCCCGGCGTACGTGAATACTTCTTCCGCCGTGGGAGGGGTCCAGCCGGTTGGCGTCTCCAACGAGACCTTCGCCGAGCCTCGACCGGCGGGAGAGGTCACGTGGATCAGGCTGGCGTTGACGATCTTGAACGCGACGTCCAGGCGACCGAATCGCACCGCCCGCACCGTGCGATGTGAGAGGCCGTAACCGTAGAGGGAAACCTGAGTCCCTCTTGCTCGCCCGGAGGTGGGCGAAATAAACATCAGCCCCACCGGCGACGAGATCGTGTCGGCGCAGAGGCGCGGGGCAAGTCCGCCGTTGTCGGCGCCAAGACCGAAGGGCACGCCCAATCCTGCCGCCATGTTGTAGCCGGGCTTGGCGGCATACAAACCACCGAGATACCCACTGGCGGCGTCATCGTTGGTGCCGTGCGCCACCTGCTCGATTGCCGGCCCGCGGCCTGGCGCAGCGGCGATGGAGTACAAGGATGGGTTCGCGAATCCGACGGCGCGGCCACGACATACCGGATATGCATCGGTCAACGCCAACAATGAAGCCCAGAGCGGGGCAGCTGCGCTTGTGCCGCCGACTTGCGAGTACCAGTCGCCTGCGAAGTAGAAGAGGTATCCGGTCTGTGGGTCGGCGTCCGCCGACACGTCGGGCACCTCTCGGCAGACTCCGACGGCGAGCCCGCACGGCTTGCCCGAGGACTCCACATTGATCACGCTCAACTTGCTTGCAGCCGAGGCCTGGAAGGCAGGCATCGGCCACAGGTCCGAGATGCCGCCGCCGCCGGCCCCTCCGTCGTCGTTCCACACCGATTCGGGCGCTGCCGGCTCATCGTCGGGCAACCTCGTGCCGCCGACGCCTGTCACAAAGGGCTGGGCGGCAGGGTCATCGACATCAAGGTCGGCGATGGGGGTGCCCGCACTGTTGAGACAACCCGTGGATCCGCTGTCGCCGGCGGCGACCAGCCAGCTCTGTCCTTCGGCAGCGGCCGCTTCCAGGAAGAGCGACTCGGCTTGCAGCTCCTCCGGATTGAACGCCAACTCGCAGCTTCCCCATGACATCGACACGACTTTGATGGTGGTGTTTCGACTGATGGCGTCGAGCAGGTCGAAATAGTCCGGCAGGGACTGTTGTGTCTGGTAGACGTCCTCGGTGACGCCGGGCGCCAGGCTCATGAGCGTCTCGATGTCGAGCGCAGCCTCACCACTCTGGTAGGCGGAGGCTGGGACGCCGCCGTCGATCGAGTAGTAATGCACGTGGTCCTTGATTCCGTAGCACTCGGCGAAAGCTCTGATGTCACTCGCCTGATCAGGTTCGAGCTCGACGAGTCCCACCGTGGTGCCTGTGCCGAAGTCGTCGTGCTCGTATAGCTCGGACAGCCCGTAGGCCTGAGCGAGCTCGGGTGCCGCGTAGGAACCGGGCTGGAGGGCACTCGCCGCTGCGGCGCAAGGCTGAGGTCCAACCGACTTCGCGACGGTGACGGCTCGGGGCGATCGGGCGGCAGGGCGACGGTCCATCGCGAGCCCGGCAGGCGAGAGACGCTGGAAGCTGTCCAGTCCGACGACAGCCTCCACTGCAACACCGAGAGACGCCGGCAGCCGTGGTGTGCCGAGGTTGGCGAAGCCGATCTGGCCACCTTCTGCCTTCACGCGCTCGAGCGTCACGCCGAGGGCCTTCTCGACCGTTCCTGCATCGGCCCGAACGTGGAGGATCAGCCGGTCAGCGGAGACCGAGGTGACATCCAGCCCGAGCCGATCGAGCGACCCGGCAACTGACCGGACACTTGCGACTGTTGGCGAGACGAGCTGGTCGACCCCCTCCGACGACAGGTAGTGACCGCGAAGGGGTGACCCCGGGGTGGAGACGGCCGTGGCCAACCAGGAGAGCTCGGCTGTGTTGCGTGGCCGGAGCATCACATCCAACTCGAGCGTTCGAGCCTCCGGCACCGGGCCGAGCACGACGGCGCCTCGCAACGGCGAAGACAGAGTATCTGATGCGGTCAGCGGGCGGGGCTTGCCAGCCCCGAGCAGCACGCCGACAGCGAGGAGGGTGACGGCAAGCAGCCGCCATGCTCCGGGAGGGCGCTTCATCGTCATTGCCCAGCTCGTCCGTAGCCTTGCCATCGGTGCCCGCGCCCTCCCCGGCGTACATTAGTCGCACCCATGTTCTTCCCTTCTCGCCTCAGGGTTTGCAGGGCCTCACGCGGCGGGTTCGTTCCAGTGTCCTGGAGCGGTGCTGATGCCGCCGGAGACCAGGTGCCGGCGCGCATGCGCCTCCTCCGTCGCCGCCTCTCGAGGGGAGTCCTCCTCTCCGGCTTCTGCGCTCTCGCCGGTCTCCCCCTCCAGATCAACCTGGCTCCGGCTGCAAACACGGCCAGGCATGAAGCGATCAAGCCTGGCGACATTTACACGATCGCCGGCGCGCGTCGAGCAGACGGCCAAGGCGGTCGGCCAGCCGCATCGCCGCTCGAGCAGCCTTACGGCATCGCCGTCTTCGCCGGCAACGTGTTCATCGCCGACTCCGGTGAGAACCGCGTCGAGGAGATACCGGCCCGTACCGGACGCCACTTCGGTCTCTTCATGAAGGCCGGAGACATCTACACGATCGTCGGCAACGCGTTCGGCGTCCCCGGGCACATCGGGGACCGGGAAGGTGCCAGGCGTTCGTTTCTTGACGACCCCGAAGGGCTCGCCACGGACCGGTGGGGGGATCTCTACATAGCCGACGCCGGCAACAATCGCATCCAGATGGTCGCCGCCGGCAGGAGCACGCTGCTCGTCGCAAGGACGGTCCCGGGGGACATCTACACGGTCGCAGGCAGCCCTTCCGGCTCGGCGGGGAACTCCGGCGGCGGCCTGGCGGCGACATTGAGCCTCTTGAACGATCCCACGGGAGTGGCGCTCGATCATTACGGCGATCTCTACATCGCCGACTCCGGCAACAACGAAGTCTCCGAGGTTGCGAGCGCACAGAGTCAGCAATGGGGCATCCCGATGCGACCCGGCGACATCTACACGGTCGCAGGCAGCCCTTCGGGAGAGGCCGGCCACATCGGCGACGGCCGTCTCGCCACGGCGGCTCTCTTGCGATCACCAAGCGGCATCGCCCTGAGCCCTGACGGTGACCTCTACATCGCCGACTCCGGAAACAACCGAATCCAGGAAGTCTGTGCCTCCATCCGAGAGTGCGGCCTCGCGGACCACATCTACACCGCTGCCGGCAGCGCCGTCGGGAGGGCGGGCTCCGGCGGAGACGGCCGCCTCGCCACGGCCGCCTTCTTGAGAGGCCCGTCGTCGGTGAGCTTCGACACTCACGGCGACCTCTTCATTGCCGACCTCGACAACAACCGCGTCCAAGAGGTCGCGCAGTCGACAGGCACGACGTGGGGCATTTCCATGGAACCTCGACGCATCTACACCGTCGTCGGCGCCATGACCGGACGTGCCGGCGATTCGGGGAGTCGTGCGAAGGCGGCGCGCGCCCTGTTGAACGGCCCCGCGACGCTGGCCTTTGACGATGGCAACCTGTACTTGACCGACAGCAACAACAATCGGGTGCTGGCGCTCTCTGCGCTCACGGACACCACCATGTTATACGCGGGCAATGGCGAGACCCTGTTGGACAACGGAGACTCCGGGCCGGCTTACCCATCTGGACTCGTCAACCCGGACGCCGTCGCAACCGATGCGGCGGGCAATATCTACATCGCCGATAGCGGAGACAACCGCATTCAGGAGATCGCTTCCTCGAACCACCGTCAATGGGGCATCGTTATGCTCGCGGGGCGCATCTATACGGTCGCAGGCTCGGAACGAGGAGTAGGCGGCTACGCCGGCGATGGCCTCTTGGCGACCCGAGCGCTCCTCGACATCCCTATCGGTCTCTCCGTCGACACTTCAGGTGACCTCTATATCGCCGACACCGGCAATAACCGCGTCGAAGAAGTCGCCGGCCAGGATGGTCGACAATGGGGAATACCGATGAGAGCGGGGCACATCTACACGGTCGCCGGAAGCGCCAGCGGAACGCCGGGCGATTCGGGTGACGGAGGCCCCGCGAGAAAAGCCCGCCTCGGCGATCCTTGGGGAATCACCGTGGACGCCAGCGGCGACATCTACATCGCAGATTCGAACAATAATGAGTTGCGGGAGGTCCCGAGGCGCTCTGGAGACGAGTGGGGGATGCCCATGAAAGCCCGAGCCATCTACACGGTCGCCGGCAGCACCTTTGGAACAGCTGGCGACCTCGGGGACGGCTGGCGAGCGCCCTTGAGCTTGCTCGCGTTTCCGACCTCGGTCGTGATCGACCGCGCTGGTGACCTCTACGTGGCCGACGCCGGCAACAACCGCATCCAGGAGATCGCCGCCCGCAGTGGACTCCAGTGGAACCAGATCATGGAAAGGAACGCCATCTACACAGTGGCGGGCAGTGCCCTCGGGAACTCGGGCATCTCCGGTGACTTTCGAGCCGCTTCGTCATCCCTGCTCGATGACCCGACTGGCTTGGCACTGGACTCGGCGGGCGACCTCTACATCGCGGACGCGTTCAACAACCGAATCCAGGAGATCTCGGCCAGCCGGCACGACCAGTGGGGGCTGGCCATGCGGGCCGGTGACATCTACACGGTCGCCGGGAGCGCTAGCGGAGCAAGCGGGTACTCGGGAGACGGTGAGCCGGCCCGCAGAGCCCTGCTTGCTTCTCCCGTCAGTGTTGCGGCCGATCCGTCTGGAAACCTCTACATAAACGACGGCAGCGATCACCGGGTCCGCGAGGTAGTCGCCCGCGGGGAAAGCGGGCTGTTGTGAGCGAGGTTGAGAAACATCCCGTCACGGGCGTCCCGATTTGGGCGATCCCGTTCTTGCCCAGCCTAAGAGCCACCGCAAGTTAATACGCGCGTAGTAGGATGACGGCGTGGAGGTCGGGGAGGACGGAGTCGCGCGATTCTTCGAGGTCGTCCTGCCGCACCTGAACGAGCTCCAGCGCCGCGTCGTGGCCGGGGCTTTCTCCGAGATGCTCGGCCGCGGAGGCAAGAGCGTCGTGGCGGCTGCTTCTGGCATGAGCCGCAACACCGTCATCAAAGGTGAGCGTGAGGTCGTCGACGGCATCGAGCCCTCCGAGCGTCAACGCGCCCTGGGGGGCGGCGACCGCAAGCTGATCGACAAGCAGCCCGGTCTCCTCGACGCCCTCGACGAGCTCGTCCATCCCGACACCGGTGGCAACCCGATGTCACTGCTGCGTTGGTGCTCGAAGTCGACCCGTCACCTGGCCGATGCCCTCGTGGCCAGAGGCTTCAAGGTCTCCGACGACACCGTCGGGCGCATTCTGCGCTCGCTCGGCTACTCGCTGCAGGCTCCCGCCCAGGAGAAGGAGGGGACGGACCACCCTGACCGGGACGCCCAGTTCCAGTACCTGAACGACACCGCCACGAAGTTCGTCAGCGACGGCGAGCCCGTCATCAGCGTTGACACGAAGAAGAAGGAGCTCGTCGGCGAGTACGCCAACAAGGGCCGCGAGTGGCAGCCGGGCGGCGAGCCCGCCGAGGTCCTCGTGCACGACTTCATCGACCCCGAGGCGGGCAAAGCCGTCCCCCATGGGGTCTACGACCTCGCCAACAACGAGGGCTGGGTGTCGGTCGGCGACAACGCCGACACCGCCGCCTTCGCCGTCAACGCCATCGGACGCTGGTGGGAGCAGATGGGCAGGGCCAGGTTCCCAGAAGCCAGGCGTCTCCTCGTCACCGCCGATGCCGGCGGCTCCAACGGCTACCGCCTGCGGGCCTGGAAGGTGGAGCTGGCCCGCCTCGCCACAGACACCGGGCTCGAGATCACCGTCTGCCACTACCCGCCGGGAACCTCGAAGTGGAACAAGATCGAGCACCGCATGTTCAGCTTCATCTCGGTCAACTGGCGAGGAAGGCCGCTCACGTCCTACCGGACGATCATCGAGCTCATCGCTGCCACGACAACGAGAACGGGCCTTCGCATCGAAGCCGAGCACGACCACACCGGCTACCGCACCGGCGTCAAGATCAGCGATGCCCAACTGGCGGCCGTGCCGCTCAAGCGCCACGAGTTCCACGGCGACTGGAACTACACGATCACGGCAGCGTGAATCGCTCAATCAAACCGGCGGTGCGCTCTTACTACGGCTGAATGCCTGCAGTGTGATTTCGACGTCGGCTACCATCACCGTACTCCGGCCGTACTTGCATAGCGGGGTCCACCACCTGAGCAGAGCTCGCGCGTATCGTTGTGGATCTCACCTCGTACCCCTCCCGCCGGCTCAGAGCCCAACTCCTACAAGGAGTTGGTGAGCAAGATCGCCAGTCTGCGGAAGATGCTCGAGCGCAACACCGCCGAGGTCGCAAAGCTGAGCGAGCGCCTCAGCCAGCGCGATGCCCGCATCGCCGAGCTGGAGCGGCTTCTGTCCGACTCCCGCCGTTCGGGCAAGCGCCAGGCGGCTCCGTTCTCCAAGGGCGACCCGAAGGAGGAGCCGGCACGTCCCGGACGACGGAGCGGTGACGCTCATGGTCGCCACGGTCATCGCATGGCTCCCGCCGGCCCCCCCGACCGGACGATCGACGTGCCGCTGCCGGCATGCTGCCCTGACTGCGGAGGGGAGGTCGAGCACGAGCGGACTGCCGAGCAGTTCCAGGTCGAGCTTCCCGAGATGCGCCCGGTCACCACGAAGTTCGCCGTCGGCGTCGGCCGCTGCCGCAACTGCGGCAGGAGAGTGCAGGGCCGCCATGGCGAGCAGACCTCGGACGCCCTCGGCGCTGCCTGCTCCCAGGTGGGTCCGACGGCGAAGGCATGGGCGGCCTGGCTGCACTACGGCCTCGGGCTGAGCTTTGTGAAGTCGGCCAGCCTGCTCGCCCGCCTCGGGGTCAAGGTCTCAGCCGGGGCACTCTGCCAAGCGGCCCAGTCGTCCTCGACCGACCTCTTCGCGGTGCAGGCCTCGATCGTCAAAGCCGTGAATGACTCGGCCATGATCGTTCCCGACGAGACGGGCTGGCGCGTCGGCGGCGAGGGTGCCTGGCTCTGGGTGGCAGCGACCCATAACGCCACTGCCTACTGGGTCGCCGACGGCCGCGGCTTCGATCAAGCCTGCGAGGTGATCTCGCCGGAGTTCTCCGGCGTCATGGTGCGAGACGGCTGGGCTCCTTACCGCCGCTTCGGCAACGCCACGCACCAAACGTGTTTGGCCCACCTCTGTCGTCGAAGCGACGAGCTCATCGCCGACCTGCCCGTCTCGGGGCGGGACACGCCCCGCAAGGTGCGGGAGATCCTGACCGAGGCGCTCATCGCCCGCGAGCTCGAAGATGGCGAGCGGGCGACGGTGATCGCCGACCTCGCCGAGCGGGTCGAGATGCTCGCCGACGACGCTCATCCCCACAACGAGAACCGCAAGCTCGTGGCGCACCTGTACGCCGAGCGAGAAGCTTTGTTCAGCTTCCTCACCCACCCTGGCACCGACGCCACCAACTGGCGGGCAGAGCAAGCCGTCAGGCCAGCGGTCGTCAACCGAAAGGTCTGGGGCGGCAACCGCACCTGGCGTGGAGCTGTGACGCAGGGCCGCATGATGAGCGTGCTGCGGACGGCGTCTCAGCAGGGAGTCGACGCCATCGACTTCTTGAGCCGACTCGCTCGTGCACCCACGCCGGCAGAGGTTCCTTCGCTTTTCATCTGAATCGCCGGCTGTTCGGATCCACATTCACTGAACTACGGGACGTCGCGCCTCGCTATCCAAGTACCTCCGGCCTTTCCTCGGACGCGGGTGGCCCGCCAAGGACGGGTGCGCTTGACCCGCACGACGCCGCCAGTAAGTAGCTCCGCACCTTCCTTCCAGGAGAAGAAGCCGCGTCGACGTGCCTAGCGAGTGATGCGGCGCGCTTTTGATCTGGTGGACCGCTGAGCGCCCACGGCCACCTTGTCGATGATCTCGTTGGCGCTCTTGTGCCAGATGAACGGCTTGGGGTCGTCGTTCCAGTGTGCCGCCCACAACTCGATCGCTGCCACGAGCGCCTTGACGCTGGAGAATGCACCGCGTCGCAGCCGACGGTCGGTGAGCTCCTTGAACCAGCGCTCCGCCAAGTTGAGCGATGAGCTCGAGGTCGGGATGAAGTGCCGGCGAGCCTGGCCCTCCTCTGCCAGCCAGGCCTTGATCTCGGGGGCTTTGCGAGCCGACAGGTTGTCCAAGATGACGTGCACCTCGAGGTGGCGCGGCACATCCAGGTCGACGAGCTTGAAGAACGCCAGCACGTTACCTGGCGGTATGGGACTTGCGGGTACTGGTGATGACTCGCCGGTGTGATCGTCGTGCTCATGTCGTGCAGTTTGCAGGTCCCGGTGAGGAAGTCAGCTCAAGGTTGCGAATTCGATCGCTGTCAGCTGACCATCGGAATCGAGAAACGCCACGGCGATCGCCTTCCGCTGCACTTGACCGGATCCCTCGGCAGCATGGATGTAAAACGCGTCCATCTCCGGGTCGTACGACCAGCGAACCTCACCGCCCTTCGGAGAGATCGGTGCCACGCCACCGGATGACTGACGGCCGACGTCCGGGACCCTCCGCACCGACGACGTCCCCGAGATACGTGAGATCGACCACGCAAGAGAGCGAAGTCGAGCTGAGGACGCCTGAACTCGGACGAAGGGTGACCCGCAGGCGATCGTCTTGCCGTTCTGCGACTGGCACGAACACGCTCACGGTGCCCCCCGCCTCACACTCATGATCTTGCCCGTCGTGTCGCTTTGCACGACCGTGATGTCGTTCTTCGCGTCGTAGTCAGGTAGGAGGAATCGTCGGTCACCCGTCTTTGAGTGCTTCGGCTGCCCTGTGGATCGCATCTAGCCACTCCTCAAGCGGGTACTCCCAAGCAACTCCGCCTTCACGCCGGAAGATCGTGATCTTCAGCTCTCCGTTCTCGCGGTACACCTCCGCCGGGATGTCGACCACCCCGTCGTGGCGGACATTGAGTTCGGCGACGGCCGTCTCGCGTCCGGGCGGAAACGCCTTGAAATCTCGATCGTCACGGCGAGGTCCTTCCCAAGAACTCGAATGTGCCGTCCCCGGACCGGACACCGCTCGAATCCCGTCCGGTGACACGAGGGGGAGCCCCGCGGGCGAACTCTGGCCGCCTTGCATCGTTCCTCTGTCGTGCTGGGGTTCGTCAGGATCTCTTCCTCCACAAGTGTCTCCTCCCGGCCAGCCTCCGCCACCGCAGCTCCGCCTCCCAGAGGCTGGGCCGAATACTTTCGCCCGCATTGCGTACGCCCGACGGGCCCTTGTGAGCCCGCCCCGCGGTCCGCTGGACATCGAGCTCAGGCGCCTGACGCCGCTAGCTGATCTAGTGACGCTCCGC
>CAVYKV010000005.1:0-18467 GCA_963769255.1 uncultured Actinomycetota bacterium
TGGGCGTCTTCTCCGGCGCCTGCCGGGACCTGGACGACGGCGACGTGAACGAAGTCGCCCTCCTGCAGCCCGCTCGACCTGACACATGGCCGCAGGTCGCGGCAGCCCGTCTCCTCCGCCGCCTCGCGAAGCGCCACGGAGAGGGGATCCTCCTCGCCGGGGTCCCCGTGACCCCCGACCTGCTGGAAACGTTGCAGCCGCTCGTGCCACCGCAGGAGCGGCCGGTTCGAGGCAGGGTCGACGACGAGGGCCGACGCCGTGAGGTGGAGCGGTTCGGAGCGGGACCAGGGATCGGACACCGACGCCACGAGGCGACGGACCCGCTCGGAGTCAGCCCGTTCCGCCTCGTCGGCCGGTCGGTAGCGATCCAGCGCGGCGAGCACGATCGAGGCCGTACGCCCGGACAGGGAACCAGCGAGGGAATCGGACACGAAGGCCAGCATGCTCCAGGCGGCCGCACGCCGGCGAGCGGGTCTCGTCCACCCGAGCAGGGCTGGCGTCGCCCCCGGACGACGGCCAGACTGCGGCCATGGACCGTAGCCACGACATCGCCGTCACCCGTCGCGAGGCAGAGCGGATGATCGAGGCCGTCAGCTCGTGCCCCGGTGGGCTCGACGCCCCCGTCCCGACATGCCCCGACTGGGCGGTGAACGATCTCGTCGGGCACCTCGCCGGCATCTACAACCGCCTGGCGACCGTCCTCAAGGGCAGACTCCTCGACCGGCCGGCGCCGGCCGACGTGCCGTCGCGTCCGGACGACGTCGGCGCCGTCGACTGGCTCTCGAGCCGTCTCGATCGACTCATCGCCGCCGAACAGGCCGTTCCAGAGGACGCACTCGTCTGGAACCTCGGCCCGCAGTCGCCGGCGCCGCCGAGCTTCTGGTTCCGCCGCATGGTGCACGAGACAGTCATCCATCGGGTCGATGCCGAGCTCGCCGCCGGTCTCGAGGTCGCCGAGCTCGAGCCGGCGATCGCCGCCGACACGATCTTGGAGCTCTTCATGCTGCTCCGCTTCTCTGACGTGACCGACGACGAATCAATGGCGCAGCCGTCGAGTGACGACACAGGGCGCCTCCTGATCCACCTCCATGCCACCGACGGCGAGGGAGCGGAGTGGACCTGCGACACCGGGGCGCGCACCGTGGCGAGGCGGCACGCGAAGGGCGATGTCGCCCTCCGCGGCCCCGCCTGGTCGCTCGCACGCTGGGCCTGGGGCCGCACGCCGGCGGACATTGCGGGCATCGACGTCTTCGGCGACCTGGCGGCGGCGGAGGCCTGGCGGGCAGCCACCGTGCCGTAGTCACCGGCACTCACAGGCTTGGCGATCGTGCCCTTGAGCCCGAAGATCGAGGTGCTAGACATCGGGCATCCGGGGCCAGGGGCGCCGGCGGAGTGGCACGAAACGAGGCTTTGATGTCGCAGATCCACGGTCTCCGGCGGCTCGCGAGCGCAGTCGCGGTCACCACGTTCGTTCTTGCCACCGGAACGAGCCTGATCCCACCCGGCTCAGCAGCCGCCGTCACGCACGGTCCGGCAGTCGCCTACCGAGCGATCGGCGCCACCACGCGGCTGCCGAGCGGCGACCGTGTCACGGGTCGGCTGCCCGGCGATCGCTTGCTCCGCGTCGACGTCGTGCTGCAACCGCGCAGCGCGTCGCTCCTCACCGACTACGCCACGGCCGTCTCCACGCCGCGCTCGCCCCTCTACCGGCACTTCGACTCACCGGCCGCCTTCCGGGCCGACTTCGCCCCGGGCGGGTCCGTGCGCGGCGCCGTCATGGCGGCGCTGCGAGCCGACGGCCTCCGTCTCCTCCCCGCCGCGGCCGACGGTCTCGTCATCCCGGTCGAAGGGACAGCCGCCGAGATGGGCGCCGCCTTCCGCACGACGCTCGACTCGGTGCGCCTGCCGAGCGGCCGAGCCGGCACCTGGGCATTCTCGGCCCCTGAGATGCCGGCATCGGTCGCACCTTCCGTTCTCGCCGTGCTCGGGCTCGACGACGTCGTGACACCCGAGCCGCTCATGTCGGCGAACCCAGTGTCGCAGCGTCTGAGGGCCTCCACTCATACGTCCACCGCCACGTCGGCCTCGGGCGGACCGAAGGCGTGTGCCGCCGCCTCACTCGACGCCAGTCAAAACAGCGCCTTCACCGACGACCAGGTGGCACACGCCTACGGCCTCGACGGGCTCTACGCCAAGGGCATCCTCAGCGCCCACGAGACGATCGGCCTCTTCGAGGAGGACACCTACGCCACGAGCGACCTGCGGGCCTTCGACAGGTGCTATTTCGGGGCGAGCCACACGAACCAGGTGAAGCTGATCAACATCGACGGCGGCGAGCCTGCCGGCCCCGGCGGCGGTGAGGCGGCCCTCGACGTCGAGGACGTCTCGGCCTATGCGCCGGCCGCCGACATCGACGTCTACGACGCCCCCGGAACCTTCACCGGCTGGGTGGACGAAATGGCCGCCATCGTGAACCAGGATGTCGCCAGCGTCATCAACGTCAGCTACGGCCTCTGCGAGACACAGATGCAAGAGGCGGCGCCCGGCCTCATCCAGAGCGAGAACATCCTGTTCGAGGAGGCCGCCCTGCAGGGCCAGACCTTTGTCGTCGCCTCGGGCGACTCCGGGTCGGAGACCTGCTTCCGTAACGACGCCACGAACACGTCGCTGTCGGTGAGCGACCCCGCCTCGCAGCCCTTCGCCGTCTCGGTCGGCGGGACAAGCCTCAAGACGGCCACCTTCCCGCCCGTCGAGACCGTTTGGAACGACGGCGGCTCGGGCGCCGTGGGCGGCTTCGGGGAGAACGGCAGTGGTGGCGGCGGCATCTCGCAGGTCTGGCCCATGCCGGCCTGGCAGGCGGCCGCCAGTACCCCCGGGATCAAGAACTCGTACTCGACCGGCTCCCTCTGCGGCGCCCCCGTCGGGACGGACTGCCACGAAGTCCCCGACGTGACCGCCTCTGCCGACGAACTGCACGGCGACACGGTCGTCTACGGGGGATTCTGGACGACCATCGGCGGCACCTCGGGCGCCGCCCCGAAGTGGACGGCGCTCTTCGCCCTCACCGACGCCTACTGCGCCAGCCAGCATCTGCCCCCAGTCGGCTTCGCCGCTCCGGCCCTCTACCAGATCGCCTCCAACCCGGTGGAGTATGCGGAGGCCCTCAACGACATCACCTCGGGCAACAACGACGTGATCGGCGAGCACGACGGCGCCTACCCGGCGACACGTGGCTACGACATGGCGAGCGGCCTCGGGAGCCCTCGGGCGACGAACGAGCACGGCACGACCGGCCTCACCGCCCTCTTGTGCGCGGACGGCGTGTCGGCGACGAGCCACCCGGTCGTCACCGGCGTCTCGCCAAACTTCGGCAGCTACACGGGCGGCACGACCGTCACGCTCTCGGGCACCCACCTGACGGGTGTCACGAAGGCGCAATTCGGTCCGGCCTCCGTGACCGTGACCCCTGGTGACATCAACGGCGCCGGCACGGCGATCACGCTGCACGCACCTGCCTCGCCCACGCAGCCCTTCAACGGCGGCACGCCGGTCGGCGGGGTCGCCGTTGCCGTCTCGGGCGCCAACGGCACGAGTGCCACGTCGTCGGCCGCGGCGTTCCACTACATCGCCGGCAGCTCGGCGAGCCCCGTTCCGTCCGTGTTCTACATCTCGCCCAGCTCGGCCAAGTCGGGAACGGTGGTGACGATCCACGGGAGCGGTTTCCTCGAGGGCGGGACGCCCACCGTCCACTTCGGCAGCGCGGCGGCGTCCGGGGTGACCGTCGTGTCGGACACGGTGCTCACGGTCGTGGTGCCGGCGGAACCACCCTCCGCGAGCTGCGTGACGGCCGACGACGGCGTGCCGACGTCGAGCCTGTGCCAGGTCGAGGTGACCGTCACGAACGGCTTCGGGACGAGCGCCACGCAGACGATCCTCCCGCCGCCCACGGGCCTCATCCTCGACCTCTTCATCCCGGCGCCCGGGACGGAGAACGTGCCCGCAGTGACGGAGTTCGACTACGCCCCGGTGCCCGTCCTCACCTCCGTGACTCCTTCCTCCGTCGGACTCGCCCCGTCCTTCCTCGACCCGTTCTCGCCGCAGAATCCTCACCCTCACGGGGACCGGCTTCAACTACTTCACCCTCTCGGCAGTGTTGGCGAGTGTCCCGGGAGACGCCGCCCTTGACCAGTCGCTCTTCGTCGGGGTCATCACGCCGACATCGGTCGAGTTCGACGTACCCGTCTTCGAGAACGAGGGCGGGTTGCCGCCCGCCTCTCGGCCGCGCGACCCCGAGCCGCCGAGCAGCTTCCAGCTGACGGTCGTCTCCGGAGGCCGCACGAGCAACGCCCTCACGGTGCCCGTGGGGTCGGCCGACCTCTCTGCCACCACCATCTCCCGCCACTCGGGCTCGACCTCGGGCGGCACGACGGTGACGATGACGGGGCACGGGCTCACCGGCGCCACCGGCATCCTCTACGTAGGCACGGGACCGCTCGGAGCCGAAGGCACCACGACCCAGCTGACGGTCGTGTCCTCGACGAAGCTCACCTTCGTGACGCCGGCCATGGTGCCCGGACCGGGTTACTTCGCGGTGTGCGACGCCTCCGTGTGCTCGGGCTCCCCGCCAGGCACGTCGTTCAGCTACTACGAGCCGGTGCAGCCCGTCGTGGCGGCCATCTCGCCCTCGTCGGGTTCCGCCGGGGGTGGCGAGGTCGCCACGATCACGGGCACCGGCCTCGGCGGCGTCACGGCCGTCCACTTCGGCGCCTTCGTCACGACGAAGGTGAGCAACCCGCTCATCTCACTCGGCTCGAGCACGACAGCGGTGCGGGCGCAGGTGCCCCCCGGCGTCATCGGCAAGCGAGTCGCTATCACCGTCGTCACGCTGGCCGGCACGAGCAAAGGGGCTCCGGTCTTCTTCACCTACCTAAAGGGGGCACCGGGCCCGGTCACGGCCCTCCGCGTGGAGACGACGGCAGGTGCGCTCGTCGTCAGCTGGAAGCCCCCGGCCAACGACGGCGGCTCCACGATGACGGGCTACGTCGTCTCCGCCCACGCCGTCAACAACCCGTTCGTCCCGCCTGTCACGTTCGTCCCCTTCGCGAGCGAGCCGGCCGGCACCCACTCGGTGATCCTGGCGGTCTCGCCCTCCGTCCCCTGGTCCGTGGAGGTCAAGGCGACGACCGCCCTCGGCAGTCGCACCGTCCGGGCCAACGGGCCGTTCGTCGTGAGGCCGGGCGATGACGGCTACGCCGTGGCGGCTGCCGATGGGACCGTCCTCGGCTACGGCGACCTCGGCGGCCTCCCGCCCGGAAACGGGGGAACACGCAAGTCGAGCCCGGTCGTGGGAATCGCCGTCACCCCGTTCGACAACGGGTACTGGACCGTCTCGGCCCACGGGGTCGTCGGCGCCTTCGGCGCAGCCAGGTTCCGTGGCTCGTTGAACGCCGCCGACCGCAAGAGCCCCGCCGTCGCCATCGTCGCCGACGGCACCGGGCGCGGCTACTGGGTCGTGACGGCGGCGGGCGGCGTCTTCGCCTTCGGCGACGCCGGGCGCTACGGCCATCTCGCTCACCCGCCGAAGTCGCCCATCGTCTCGGCCGCCGCCACGCTCGGCGGCTACTGGCTCGTGTCGAGCACGGGGCAGGTGTTCGCGTTCGGCTCCGCCAAGAAGTCCGGCGGCCTCTCGAGCCGCCACGTCACGGGCGTCGCCGTGGCCATCATGTCCAACCCCGCCGGCAGCGGGTACTGGATCGTCACACGAAGCGGTGGCGTCTACGCCTTCGGCGGCGCCCCCGTCCTCGACGGGCTGAAGCGGGCTCCGGTGTCGCCCGTCGTGGCTGCCACGGCGGCGCCCGACGGTCTTGGTGCCTGGCTCCTCGAAGCTGACGGCGGTGTGGGGGCGATCGGCAAGGCACTGTTGGAAGGCTCGCCGACCGGGGCGCTCGAGAGCGCCGCCACCGGCATCTCGTCCTGACGGGGCGCCCGGGGCGTCGGACGACAACGGCGCCCCGGGCGGCACGGGACAGCCACGAGCCGGGCGAATGCAACCGCTGCGGCGGATCGCCCATGCGATCATCGAGACGCCGGCCCCGAAAGGAGGCAGATGCCCGACGAGTGGGACACCGAGCGCCGCCGCATCCGCCGCCTCGTGGGCGATGTCGTCTTCCCGCTCCTCTACCCGGACACGGCACCACTCGACGTCGCCGTCCGCTTCGTGCCGGGCGAGCCGATCCCTCCCTCCGAGGCGCTCGGCGGCCCCTTCGAGCCCTTCGTCTTCGGGCGGAGCTGGGGCGGCGCCTGGTCGACGGCGTGGTTCCGGCTGTCCGGCACGGTGCCGGAGGGCTGGGCGGGGCGGGAGGTCGTCGCCCGCATCATGCTCGGCTACTACGGCAACGAGGGCTTCGGTGGCGAAGGGCTCCTCTTCGAGGGTGACCGCCCCCTGCAGGGGATCAACTCGCGGCACAACGAGGCGACCGTGCTCGGCGCCGCCAGGGGCGGGGAGCACGTCGAGCTCCACCTGGAGGCGGCGGCGAACCCGGCCCCGCCCTGGCGCACCCCCGTGTGGCCCCTGCTCATGCCGGACTACGAGGGGGCTCCCCTCTACCGCCTCGACTTCGCCGAGCTGGCGCTGCCCGACCGGGAGCTCGAGTCCGCCTGGACGGACGTCCGCATCCTCGCCGAGCTGGCGGACGCCCTCGGATCGTCCGACCCCCGCGCCGTCGAGATCGTGCGCCGCCTCGACGCCATCGCCCTTGCCGTCGACCCGCACGACCCGCGGGGGTCCTTCCTCTCGCAGCGTCCCCGCTGGGAGCCCCTCCTGGCGGCCCGTACCGGATCCCGGCATCTCGTCACGGCCGTCGGGCACGCCCACATCGACTCGGCGTGGCTCTGGCCGGTACGCGAAACCCGCCGCAAGTGCGCCCGCACCTTCTCCACCGCCCTCCGCCTCATGGAGGAGAACCCGGACTTCGTCTTCGTATGCTCGCAAGCCCAGCAGCACGCCTGGATGCTGGAGGACTACCCGCGGCTCTTCGCCGCCATGAAAGAGAAGGTGGCGGCCGGCCAGCTGGAGCCGGTCGGCTCCATGTGGGTCGAGCCCGACACGAACCTGCCTTCGGGGGAGTCGCTCGTGCGACAGCTCGTCGCCGGCAAGCGCTTCTTCCTCGAGCACTACGGCGTGGAGACAGAGGACTGCTGGCTGCCCGACGCCTTCGGGTACTCGGGCAACCTGCCCCAGATCCTCGCCTCGGCCGGCGTCCGCTACTTCCTCACGCAGAAGCTCTCCTGGAACGAGGTGAACCGCTTCCCCCACCACACGTTCTGGTGGGAGGGCATCGACGGCTCCCGTGTCCTTGCCCACTGCCCGCCGACGGACACCTACAACGGCGACTTCGCCGTCTCGCGTCTCATGGAGGGTGCGGCCGCCTTCGCCCAGCACGGCATCTCAGAACGGTCGCTCTATGCCTACGGCTACGGCGACGGTGGGGGTGGGCCCCATCGCTTCATGCTCGACGCCTACCGGCGGCTTCGTGATCTCGACCCGTTGCCGAGGGTGGAGCTGGGGACGGCGTTGGGCTTCTTCCGGTCCGTCGAAGCCGAGGCGATGGCGGCCGATCGGGAGGCAGAGGAGGTGACGCCCGACACCGTGGCCACCATGCACGCCCCGGGGCCGGGCGGCCTGCCGGTCTGGACGGGCGAGCTCTACCTGGAACGCCACCGGGCCGTGCAGACGACGCAGGCGCACGTGAAGCTCGGCAACCGTCGCTCGGAGGATCTCCTGCGGGAGGCCGAGCTGTGGGTGACGGCGGCGAGCGCCGAGGTGCCCGAGGCGCCGGCCGAGATCGAGAGCGCCTGGCGCACCGTGCTGCTCCACCAGTTCCACGACATGCTGCCCGGGTCGGGCATCCACTGGGTGCACGAGGACTCGCGGGCCGACTACGCCTCCGTTGCCGCCACCGCCTCGCGCATCATCGACCGGGCCTGCGGCGCCATCGCCAGCGCCGTCGCCGGACCCGACGGTCCCGCCGTCGTGGTCTTCAACGCCGCCTCGCACGAGCAACGGGGCCTCGCCGAGCTCGAGCCGACCGCCTTGGCCGACGCCGGCCTCACCGTCCCCGATGCCGAGGACGGCGTGCCAGCCGGCCTCGTCGCCGTCGGCGAGGACGGCGACGCCGTGGCCGTGCAGCGGCTCGAGGGGGGACGACTCGGCTGGGTGGCGGTTGTCCCCGGCTGCGGCTGGGCGCGCTATGAGCTGCGCTCCGGCGACTTCACGGGAGACGACCTCGTCGGGATCGCCGGCGTGCAGGCCGAGGAGACGGCCTTCGTGCTGTCGAACGGCATCTTGACGGCCCGAGTGGAAGAGAACGGGACGCTCTCGTCGCTCGAGGACCACCTCAGCGGGCGCCAGCTGATCGCCGCAGGGGGCGCCGGCAACGTGTTCCAACTGCACGTCGACCAGCCGAACGACTGGGATGCCTGGGACGTCGACGCCGGCGCCTTCGCACGGGCCGTGCAGCTCGGCGCCCCCGAGTCCTGCGAGATCGTTGAGCGGGGCCCGGTACGGGCGGCCGTGCGCCTCGTCCACCGCTTCGGTGACTCCCGCCTCACCCAGGACATCCGGCTCGTCGCCGGCTCCCGCCGCCTGGAGTTCTCCACGGAGGTCGAGTGGGCGGAACGGCACCGCTTCCTGAAGGTCGCCTTCCCAGTCGCCGTGCGAGCGCCCGTTCGGGCTACCTGCAGCGGCCGACGCACGCCAGCACGAGCTGGGATGCCGCCCGCTTCGAAGTAGCGGCGCAGCGCTGGGCCGACCTGAGCGAGCCGGGGTGCGGGCTCGCCCTCCTCAACGACTGCAAGTACGGCTACGACGTCCGCGGCTCGGTCATGCGCCTCTCCCTCCTCGCGGGCCGACCTGGCCCGCTGGCGGATCTGGAGGCACCGTTTCTCCTACGCCCTCTTCCCCCATGAGGGGCTGTCGTCGTCGCTGCGGTCGGCTCGTTCCGTCACCGATGAGGCCGAAGGCTTCAACCTCGCCCTGCGGGCGGTTGCCGTCGCCGGCGGGGAGCCACCGTCGGCGCGCCTCCCGCCCCGCGGTTCGGTCGTCGAGGTGGCTGGCGCCATGATCTCCGCCGTCAAGGCGGCGGACGACGGCGACGGGCTCGTCGTCAGGCTGTACGAGCCCGCCGGGGCCCACGCAGGCGCCTCCGTGCGTCTCGGCGCCGGGGCCGGGGGCCGCCTGACAGCGGCTGCGCGGGCCGACTCGCTGGAGCGGGACATGGCCGAGGTCGTCCTCGGGCGGGACGGTGTCGTCGAGCTGGAGCTCCGGCCCTTCGAGCTCGTGACACTGCGGCTGTCGCCCGCCGGCGGCGATCCCTAGCCGCTGAGGGGGCGCACCACCGCCTCGCCGCCTCCATCGACGACGACGAAGGACGTGTAGCCCTCCTTGGCGAGGGCGTCGAGCTGCAGCTTCATCTGCCCCCGGCGCAGCGCGAGGGCGGCAGAACCGCCGGAGGCGCGCAGGCGGCGGGCCGTCCCGAGCACGTCGGCGAGGGGGGTCGTGTCCTCGTAGAGGACGGCGACACCGAGGTCGGGCGGCGTGAAGCGCGCCATCTCGACGATGCGGTCGAAGCCGATCGAGATGCCACAGGCGGGCACCGGCTTGCCGAGCGAGCGTTCGACGAGGTCGTCGTAGCGCCCACCGCCGGCGATGGAGCTCGCCGAGTCGGGGTGGGCGAATTCGAAGATCTGGCCGGTGTAGTAGCCCATGCCGCGCACGATCGTGGCATCGAGCCGCCAGAAGACCGACCCGGCGGCTTCCGCCGAACCAATACGGGTGAGCGCCTCGAAGGTCGCCACGAGGTCGGCCAAGACGCCCTCTGGCAGCTTCGGCAGGAGGTCGCCGGCGCGATCGATCGCCTCGGAGGGCGACTCGGCACTCTGCAGGAGGCCGACGATCTCCTCGCAGCGGGCCGCCACCATCTCGGGGTAGCCACGCTCGGCGAGCTCGGTTCGCACGCCTTCCCAGCCGATCTTGTCGAGCTTGTCGAGCGTGACGAGGAAGGAGGCGAGCGCCTCCGGCTCGACGCCTGCCTCGGCGGCGACGGCCGCGAGCAGCCGACGGTCGTTGACGCGAACCGTGACGCCATCGATGCCGATGGCACCGAGGGCCGCCAGCGTGCCTTCGAGCAGCTCGCACTCCGCCAGCACGCCGGGCTCGCCGAGGGTGTCGATGTCGCACTGCGTGAACTGGCGGTAACGGCCCTTCTGGGGCCGCTCGGCCCGCCAGACGGGCCCGATCTGGGTCACCCGGAACGGGGTCGGAAGGCGCCCGAGGTTGTTGGCGTAGAACCGCGTGAGCGGCACGGTCAGGTCGTAGCGGAGGCCGAGGTCGACGAGATCGGCGAGCGGCGTGGCGGCCGGCAGCACCGGGTCGATGCCCCGCCGCAGGATCTTGTAGATGAGCTTCTCGTTGTCGCCGCCCTCACCCCACGACAGTCGGTGGATGTCCTCGATGCACGGCGTCTCGATGCGACGGAACCCGAAGCGCCCGTAGGCGTCCGCCAGGGCCGCGATGACCGACTCACGGCGCGCCACCACGGCCGGCAGCAGATCCCGCGTGCCGCGGGGTGGGCCGTTGTCCATCTCCGTTCCTCCTGAGCCGTCGGGCGGTACGACCTTAGGAGGCGGGCGCCCTCAGGGAAGCGGCCAGCCGCTGCCGGAGGGGTCGCCGGACGGCCACCCGGAGGGGACGCTCGGCGTGGCAGCGAAGCTGGAGGCGTCGCAGCCGGACGACGTCGTGTCCACCACCCAGAAGTAGTACGTGCCCGGCTGGGACTGCCCGAGCACGGGCGAGCCGGCCGTCGTGATGTCGACGGCTCCCAAGCAGTCGTCGGAGAGCTGGTTGAAGCCGGCGAGTACGACCGTCTGACCGCTCGAGCCACTCTCGCTGATGACGCCGTAGCCGGTGGACGGACCGGCTGTGGTGGCAATGTCCGCCGGAGAGCCGACCTGAAGGGCGGTGAGCAGCGTCTTGATGTTGGTCTCGACCACGGTGTCGCTGTCCTTCAAGCCGACGAGGGGGGCGGTGACGGCCGATCCGGCGTCGCTCGCCAGCCCGCAGGAGCTCGTGAGGAGGCTGCTGCCGACGGCGACGAGCACGGTGACGAGCAGGCGCCGGCGACGATGCCCCAGGAAACCCGCCATGTTCGCCCCTTTCCCGCTCATCCGCCGCCCGAAGTGCCGGGGGCCACCGCCGCGCGGTGGATCCCCAGCAGTCCGAGAGCTCGGGGGAGAGGACTCGAACCCCTAATAACAGGGCCAGAACCTGTCGTGTTGCCGATTACACCACCCCCGAATGGGTGTGAAGATGCTAACAGTCGCGCCGCCGGGGTGGTTTCGATCCCCCGGGTCCGGTGGTGCCGCCGGCGTCAGCCGCCGATCCAGCCGGTGTGCGGGAAGCCGACGATGCGCCCGATGGCAAGGGCGACCGACTGCCCCCAGATCGTGCCGACGTCGTCCCAGAAGCCGCCCTTCGGTGCCGGCACGGCGACGACCTGCGCCTTCAAGCCCTCGGCGGCGGCCAACTCGCTCAGCCACTTCGTCTGCAGCGGGTCGGCGACGAGGATGACGCGGTGCCCGGAGGCCACGAGGTGCCGGGCGACGTAGGCGAGCTGAGTAGGGATGGGCGAGAGCGGCACCGTGACGACGTGGGTGATGCCATGGCTCTTCAGGCACTTCGCCACAACGGCCGCCTCGCTCGTACCCCCGTGTGAGGGCGCCGGCCCCGTCGTGATCACCATCGGGGCGCGCCCTGCCCGCACGAGCGTGACGGCGTCTTCACACCGCAGCGTGAGGTCGTCGCCCGGTGAGGTCCCGATCACGACGACGGCGTCCGCCTTCTGGGCTTTCTCGGCCGCCAGGGTGGTGCGGGAGGCACCCACCACCTGGACCGAAGAGATGACGAGATAGACGAAGGCGGCCAGGACGACGAGGGAAAGGAGACGGCGGATCCAGCGCAGCCACCGCAGGGGCGTCACGACGCCCGCGCTGTCACGACGTAGGCGCCGCTCATGACGCCGGCCCTGTCACGAGGCCGGCCGCCGACCGACGGGAACCCCCTCGAGGGCGCCGCGCAGGCGCCGCAGCGTCTCGGCGCGTCCGAGCACCTCGAGGGACTCGAAGAGGGGGAGCCCGACGGTACGCCCGAGCGTGGCCACCCGCACGGGTGCCTGTGCCTTCGCCAGCTTGCGGTCGTGCGTCTCCCCCACCTCGATGAGAATGCCCTTCAGCTCGTCGGCACGCCAGTCGCCCTCCTCCAGCGCCTCGAAGGCCCCGCCCACCCTCTGCAAGATGGAGCGGGCGGTGTCGTCGCCGACGGCCTTCTCGAAGGAGGCCTCATCGACCCGAAAGCTCGGCGCGAAGAAGAACTCGACGTAGGCCGGCACCTCGGAGAGGAGGCCGACCCGCTCGCGCACGAGTGGCGCCAGCCGTGCCCACGCCTCCGTGTCGTACAGCTCCGTGCCGAGGGCATCGCCCGTCTCCGCGGCCCACTGGCGGCACCGCTGCGTGAACTCGCCGTCGGAGAGCTGGCGGATGTAGACACCGTTGAAGTGCAGGAGCTTCTGGACGTCGAAGAAGGCGGGCGAGTGATTGACGTCCTCGAGTGAGAAGGCCTCCACGAGCTCGGCACGGGTGAAGAACTCCCGCCCGTCGGCGAAGCTCCAGCCGAGGAGCGCCAGGTAGTTCCCGAGGGCCTCGGGCAGGTAGCCCTCCGCCCGGTAGTCCTCGATGGCGACCCGGTCGCGGCGCTTCGAGATCTTCTGCCTCCGCTCGTTGACGAGCACCGGCAGGTGGGCGAAGGCGGGCAGCAGGCGCACCTCGCCCCGCCCCGTCACCGCCGCCCGGGCGTTCAGCGCCTCCCAGATGAGGATGGCCTTCGGCGTCGTCGGGAGGTGCTCCTCCGCCCGGATGACGTGTGAGATGGCCATGTCGCGGTCGTCGGCGACGACGGCGAGGACGAAGAGGGCGTCGCCGTTGGACTTGGCGACGACGAAGTCCTCGATCGTCGCGTTGGCGAACTCGACGTCGCCCCGGATGATGTCGTGGACGACGGTGACGCCCTCGTCGGGGACGGCGAAGCGGAGGGCTCGACCAGGCCCCCGCTCGAGCCCGCGATGGCGGCAGAAGCCGTCATAGCCGGGCGTGGCGTGGCCGGCCGCCCGCTCCTCCACCTGCTGGCGGGTGCAGTCGCACGCATACAGGCAGCCGGCCTGCCAGAGCTCGTCGAGGACGGCGTCGTAGAGCGGCCGCCGCTCGGACTGGCGGTAGGGGCCCTCGTCCCAGTCGATCTCGAGCCAGGTGAGGGCGTCGAGGATGCCCGCGTACTGCTCCTCCTGGTGCCGCTCCCGGTCCGTGTCCTCGATGCGCAGCACGAAGGTTCCGCCGGCGCGGCGGGCGACACACCAGTTGTAGAGGGCCGTCCGGGCCGAGCCGACATGGAAGTAGCCCGTCGGCGACGGCGCCATGCGGACCCGCACGGCGGCGCCGGCGGGGGGCGGGTCGCTCGTCACCCCTCGACCGAGATGGCCTGCTTCGGGCACGACCGGACGCACTCCATGACCTTGCCCCGCATCTCTTCGGGCGGCTCCTCGTTGAGGACGTAGAGGAAATCGTCGTCGCGCACCTCGAACACCTCAGGCAGGATCCCCATGCAGATGGCGTTGGACTCGCACAGGTCGTAGTCGACGATGACACGCATTTCGGGGCCTCCTCGGTCGTTCCCTCGTCATGGTAGGCGGGAGCCTGCGGCCGCCAGGCGGCTACGGTGCGACCGTGGATCTGTCGCTCCCGGGGGAGGACGACCCCCGGCGCGCGGCGGTGCGGGCCTGGCTGCAGGAGCACCCGCGCCCGAGCGGCCGCCAGCTCGCCGAGGCCGGGTACGTCGCCCCGCACTGGCCCGAGCCCTGGGGGCTCGGGGCTGACGCCATCGGGCAGCTGCTCGTCGACGAGGAGCTCCGGCGCGCCGGCGTCCGCCGCCCGGAGAACCCGATCGGCATCGGCTGGGCAGGCCCGACCATCCTGCAGGCCGGCACGACGGCCCAGCGGGGGCGCTACCTGCCGCCGATGCTGGCGGGCGAGGAGATCTGGTGCCAGCTGTTCTCGGAGCCCGACGCCGGCTCCGATCTCGCCGGCCTCCGCACGAAGGCGGTCCGCGACGGCAACGACTACGTTGTGAGCGGCCAGAAGATCTGGACGTCGTACGCCCATCAGGCCGCCCTCGGCATCCTGCTGTGCCGGACCGGCCCAGAGGCGCCCAAGCGGGCCGGCATCACGTACCTCATCTGCGACATGCACGCCCCCGGCGTCACGATCCGCCCCATCGTCGAGATGACGGGAGCCCACAACTTCAACGAGGTCTTCCTCGACGAGGTGCGCATCCCGTCGCCAACCGTGTGGGCGACGAGAACGCCGGCTGGTCCCTCGCCAAGGTCACGCTCGGCAACGAGCGGATCGCCCTCTCCGCAGAAGGCACCCTCTGGGGCCGTGGCCCTTCGGCCCGTGACCTCGTCGATCTCGTCCGCGAGGCCGGCGGCTGCTCGGACGCCGTGTTGCGCCAGCGGTTGGCACGGGTCTACTCGGTCGGTGAGAATCCTGCGCATGTTCCGGCTCAGGACGGTGGCCGACGCCGTGGCGGGCCGGGCGGCCGGACCGGAGGCGTCCCTTCGCAAGGCGCTCTCGGACGCCCACGGCCAAGCCGTCATGGCTTTGGCGAAAGATCTCTGCGGGACGGCCGGCCTCCTGCAGAGTGCCGCTCCTGGCGGGGAGCCCGACCCCGTCTGGGCCTTCGGGTTCCTTTTCGCCCCGGCACTGACGATCGGCGGAGGCACGGCCGAGGTGCAGCGCAACATCATCGCCGAGCGCGTCCTCGGCCTCCCCCACGATCCGGAGGCCGACACCTACCCCTCAGAGCCGGCCCGCCTCCCGTAGCGCCGACTCGAGGCGCTCGACGAAGGGGATCTGGGACGCCTTCAGCTTGCGGCGCGCCTCGGCGGGCGGGAACCACTCGGCGCGGTCGATCTCGGGGAAGCTGGCCGTCCTGCCCGAGCTTGGCGGCCATTCCATCTCGAACTCGTTGCTCACGACGCCCGCCGTGTCGAGGTCGCCCTGCAGGGCGAAGGCCCGAACGACCTTGCCGCCCTTCTGCGTGATCGAGCCGAGATCGACGGCCGGCCCCGTGGGCGGGGGGCTGCCGAGCTCCTCGGCGAACTCCCGGCAGGCGGCGGCAAACGGCTCTTCGTCCTCGCCGTACTCCCCCTTCGGGACCGACCAGTCGCCCTCGCCCTTGCGGGCGAAGAACGGTCCACCCGGAAAGGCGAGGAGGACCTCGAACGCCCCGCCGCCCGGGACCAGCCGGTAGAGGAGCAGGCCGGCGCTGACTCTCGGCCTCGCCACGGCCGCCTAAATGGTGACGGTCTCGCGCCAGCGGCCGAAGACGTCGGCGAGGGCGTTCATGATCTCGCCCACCGTGGCGTAGGTGAGGACGGCCCGGTGGATGGCCGGGACGAGGTTGACGTCGCTCTGCCGGGCCGTCTCGCGCACCTCGGCGAGGGCCGCCTGCACGGCGTCGTCCGAGCGGCGGGAGCGAACGTCGGCGAGCCGCTTGCACTGCAGCTCCTCCACCTCCGGGCCGATCTGCAGAATGGGTGGCGGTTCCTCCTCGTTGCCTTCGAAGTAGGCGTTCACCCCGACGACGAGGCGGCGTCCGGAGGCGACCTTCTGCTCGTAGGCATAGGCGGCGTCGGCGATCTCGGACTGGAACCAGGACTGATCGATCCCGGCGTAGACGCCCTCCAGGATGGAGCCGCCGCCGATCTCTTCGAGGTGGGCGAAGATCTCCTCCGCCTGGCGCTCGAGCTCGTCGGTGAGCGCCTCGAGGTAGTACGAGCCGCCGAGCGGGTCGGCCACGTTGGTGACCCCCACCTCGTGGGCGAGGACCTGCTGGGTACGGAGGGCGATGCGAGCCGCCTTCTCCGTCGGGAGGGCAAGGACCTCGTCCATGGAATTCGTGTGCAGGCTCTGCGTACCGCCGAGGACGCCGGCGAGCGCCTCGATGGCCGTGCGGACGATGTTCACCTCGGGCTGCTGGGCCGTGAGCGAGCAGCCGGCCGTCTGGGTGTGGAAGCGCAGCTGCAAGCTGCGCTCGCTCTCGGCGCCGTAGCGGGTCCTGAGCCAGCGGGCCCAGATGCGGCGCGCCGCCCGGTACTTGGCGATCTCCTCGAAGAAATCGAGATGGGCGTTGAAGAAGAAGCTGAGCCGGGGGGCGAACTCGTCGACCGGCATGCCCGCCGCCACGGCAGCCTCCACGTAGGCGAATCCGTTCGCCACGGTGAAGGCCAGCTCCTGGGCGGCCGTCGAGCCGGCCTCCCGGATGTGGTACCCCGAGACGGACACGGTGTGCCAGCGGGGCATCTCGGCCGAGCAGAAGCGGATCATGTCGGTGACGATGCGCATGGAGGGGCGGGGCGGGAAGACGTACTCCTTCTGCGCCTGGTACTCCTTCAAGATGTCGTTCTGGATCGTCCCCCCGAGCGCACGGCGCTCGGTGCCGCTCTGCTCGGCGGCGGCCACGTACATCGAGAGCAGCACGGCGGCGGGCGAGTTGATGGTCATGGACGTCGTGACGTCGCCGAGGTCGATACCGGCGAAGAGATCCTCCACGTCGGCGAGGGTGTCGACGGCGACACCGCAGCGACCGACCTCGCCGAGGCTCTCGACGTCGTCGGAGTCGCGCCCCATGAGCGTCGGCAGGTCGAAGGCGGTGGAGAGGCCGTCCCCGCCGGAACGGAGGATCTCCTTGAAGCGGACATTCGTGTCCTCGGCCGTCCCGAAGCCGGCAAACAGCCGCATCGTCCAGAGCTTCGAGCGGTACATGGAGGCGTACGGCCCCCTCGTGTAGGGGTAGATGCCCGGGAGCTCGCCGCCAGGCCCGTAGACGGGCTCGAGGGGCACGCCGGAGAGGGTCTCGAAGTCGACGTCGCGAAGAGGCGGCTCGTCGTAGGCGTGGCGCCAGGCTTCCCAGTGATCGCCGGCCGTCCTGCTCCCACCCGTCCCGGCGCCCGCCGATTCGTCAGTCACGGGCACGAGTCTACGAGGCGGATCCCGGGGCACCCGAGCGCTCGGCCGGAGCGCAGGGCCTCAGCCGGCCTCCCCGGCCATCCAGACCTGGTTGCGGCCGTGGCGCTTCGCCTCGTACATGGCGGCGTCGGACTTGGCGAGGACCTCTTCGGGGGAGGAGACCTCCCGCGAGAGGGCCGCCACGCCGATCGAGATGCGGATGGGCAGGTGGCCGGTCAGCTCGGTGGAGTCGAGAGAGGCGATCCGCTCCCGCAACGCCTCGGCGATGACCATGCCCTCTTCGACGTCGGTGTCGCCGAGGAGGGCGACGAACTCCTCGCCTCCGTAGCGGGCGAGCACGTCGTACTTGCGCAGCCGCTCGGAGAGCGCCCGGCCGATCCATTGCAGCACGAGGTCGCCCTGCGAGTGGCCGTAGGTGTCGTTGACCGGCTTGAAGTGGTCGATGTCGATGAACAGCACCGTGCTCGGCTCGCCCCGCTGGCGGAGCCGCTCGGTCGCCTGCGCCACCGCCAGCAGGAGCGCCCGGCGGTTGGCGAGCCCCGTGAGCGGGTCGGTCTGAGCCTCCGCCCGCACCACCTCGAATTGCCGGGCGTGGGCGACGGCCGTGGCGCACTGGTCGGCGAAGAACTCGAGCGCCTGAACGTGCGCACGGTCGGGCAGGAGGCCGTTGTTGGGCTCGTCCAGCGAGATGAGCCCCAACATCTCGCCCGAGGGGGAGACGAGGGGAACGGTCAGCATGTCCTCGGCGTGCCACTGCCCTTCCTGCCAGGCGGGGTCCGCCTGCGGCGTGTTCAGCTTGGCGTCCAGCTCCGCCGGAATGCTGAAGCGCCGGTGGTCGAAGAGGAACGAGCGCGAGAGGCGCATGCCCGGCCGCATGGCGGGGGCGAGCTCGGCGAGGGTGACAGCGTTCTCCCGCAGGGTGTCGTCCTCCTCCGGGGTGAGCCCGACGGTTGCCTGCACCTGGAGGCGGCCGTCCGGCTCGTCGAGGAGGTAGATGGCTGCCCGCCGAAACCCGCCGGCATTCGTCATGGCGCTGGCGATGCCCTGCAAGACCTCGTCGAGGCCGACGTCGCCCCGCACGCGGGCGCTCGCCACCATGAGGGCCTCCAGCTGGCCGCGCTGCGCCTCGGCGATGGCGCGGGCGGCCAGCTCCGTGGCGCGCGCCGCGGATCTCGAGCCCGACGACCGTCAGCTCGGCGAGCGTCTCCAGCATGAGTGCCTGCTCGGGAGTCGGGAGCTCACCGGAGAGGGGATCGTCGGGGTTGATGAAGCCGATGGCCTTGCCCTCGGAGTCGATGAGGGGCGCGAAGAGGAGCGAGCCAGGCTGCCACGTC